>NZ_JBBOCU010000001.1:0-4800000 GCF_038002545.1 Paenibacillus sp. FSL K6-2393 | reverse complement strand
CTAACAAGTGAGGTGGATTACATGATTCCTATTTTGGGACGCATCAATGAATTAAGTCGAAAACAACGCAGCAGCGTGGGCTTGACAAAAGCAGAAAAAAGCGAGCAGCAGGAGCTTAGAAAACAATATTTGCAGGCTATTCGAGGTCAGGTACTGACAACCATGCTGGCAGTATCCGTTGTGGACCCACTGGGGCATGATGTGACCCCTGAGAAATTAACCAATGAAAAATTGCAGCGCCGTGAACAAGCCGGCCAATAGCATTCCTTTAATAAGACAGACCAAGGTTACATCTTGGTCTGTCTTTTTTTTCTGCAAATCATCCGCTCAGCAGGAACTGCATCAATAATCTAGTTCGGATTTCGTGCGAATTAACAAGCATGTTAGATATTTTTAGTGTTGATGACAATAAAGCTACCGCGAACTTCAAATGATCTCTGATAACTCATATAATAACGCTAATATATTTTAGAAAACAAACAAAAAGCACAATAACTCTCAATATAACTGACAAAAAACTCACATCAAATAATTAAAGAAAGACTAGTTCATATATGTATCTCGAAAGGGTTGATGAATCATGAGTCTGGAGGCTTTGAATGAACGTGTGAAGAAAGATCTAGCTTATTTGTCATTTGGTGGCGCGAATTGGGTGCGTCCAAGAGAACATGCGGATGGTCATGTCTATGATGTTGTCATTGTGGGCGGAGGCCAGAGTGGATTAGGGGCGGCATTTGGACTTCTTCGTGAACGGATCTCCAATATTGTAGTCATTGACGAGAATACATCGGGGCTTGAGGGACCTTGGGAGACATATGCGCGTATGGTTACTTTGCGTACACCCAAGCATCTGACTTCCATCGATCTGGGGATCCCCTCGTTAACCTTTCGCTCATGGTGGGAAGCACAGGTTGGGCCCGAAGGTTGGGAAGAGGTAGACAAGATCCCGCGTGGAGACTGGATGAATTATTTGCGCTGGTATCGGGAAGTATTGAAGCTGCCTGTGCTTAATGAGGTGAAATTGACACTGGTTGAGCCAACAGAGGACGGAATACATCGACTTCATGTGAACAAGGCAGGAACTCAGATGGATGTTATACTTGCTCGCAAAGTAGTGTTTGCTACGGGAATACAAGGTGGTGGAGAGTGGCATGTGCCATCCATGATTGCGGATAGATTACCTCGGGATCGGTATGCCCATACGTCGGAAGCGATTGATTTTGATCGGTTAAAAGGTAAAAGGGTTGCTGTGCTTGGCGGCGGCGCTTCTGCTTTTGATAATGCCAGTTATGCGCTTGCCACTGGTGTGGCAGAAGCTCATGTATTTGTGCGGCGGGAACAACTGCCTAGTGTTAATCCCATTCGTCAGATGGAACAATCCGGTATGATTGAGCGATACCACGCTCTTCTGGTTGCTGATAAATATGAAGTGATCTCTCATTTCTTCAAATTCAATCAACCGCCAACCAACGATACGTTTAATCGTGCGGCAGCTTGGCCAGGATTCGAGCTGCATCTGAACGCTCCATGGCTGAGTGTAGAAGCGACGGACCAAGGCGCGATTGTGCATACCGCACAGGGAGCATATGAGTTTGATTTTCTAATTATTAGCACAGGTCTTCTCAGTGATCCGGCACTCCGTCCTGAACTGAAGCTTGTGGAGCCATACATCGCGCGCTGGGAGGACTGTTACCAGGCTCCGCCAGAGCATCGCAATGCGTTGCTGGACGCACATCCTTACCTGAGTTCCGGGTTTGCAATGACCAGCAGGAGTGAGCAGGGTGAGAAACCGTTGCACGGACTGTTTGTATTCAACTACTCTGCACTTGCCAGCTGTGGTCTGTCGGCATCGGCAATATCGGGAACCAAGAGCTCGGTGCCCAAACTGGTCTCTGCCATAGCGGATCAGTTGTTCCTCGATGATCGGGAGATTATTTTGCAGCAATTCTATGCGTATGAAGAACAGGAATTTACGGCTACGTGGGTGAAAAGTGGTGCCCTCGCTGAGTAATCGCACTCTATAATATTGTGAACGTGTGGCATCTGTTGCTGCACGTTTTTTTGTTTTTCATATGATGAAGGTTACACTTGCCTTTAATTTGTTGTAAAATGTCGGTTGGAACATGTTAAAGGCAGGGATAATAGATGAATGAAATGAACTATGAACAATTTAGAGCCCATTTGAAGAAAGCGTCACGTAAACGAAATGTACCTTTGATTAAGATCGTTGCATTTCAAGAGAAATACATGAAGATTGAAGAAGTTCAATTTTACGATGTGGAACAAAATCATATGAGTGTTCAGGCCTGCAATACGTTGTGGATGCATCTGGAGAATAAATCTTTCCGTAATATGGTGTCCCAACATTTGCAGTTTTATAGAGACATGGAGAACCTGGGTCGGCATTCTTTTGAGAATCTGATCAAAGAACTATATGATACGTCTGTTCCTGTGCTGCTCGATTACAACCCCGCTGATTATTACACCTCGGGGCAGCTCGCTGAAATTTTGGCCATGGATGAGGAGAGGCTGATTGAACAATTGGAGATGGGCCGCTTCAAGGGGGCTTTTATTAATGAAGATGGAAAATGGCTTAAACCCAAACCGGATGCAATGTTTGTAGATTCATAAACGTCATAAAGTTCCCATGATAAGCAAAATCCTGCAACGCCGCGCATCAAGTGCTGGAGGCTGCAGGATTTTTAATGGAGACACGAAGGGCAAGGAATTGCAACTTTAAGAACATGAAGTAAGTCAGGTTACCACCATTCGATAAAATGGGGACTAAAATATCAGATGTGCGTTCAGGCGTCAGAGAAAGGGACAATTGGACAAGGAAATAAGTCGAAAGATGCGTGTTTTTGAATGTTTTTAAATTATTTTGAATGAAAGTGGTTGTTTTTTGAGTGGATTATGATACTATAGAAGCAGTTGGAGGAATGAAGATGCTGACTGAAGAACGATATGCTGCAATTATAGAGCGCTTACATTTACAGGGAATTGTGAAGTTACAAGAGCTTGTTGATGTGTTGGGTGCTTCTGAATCAACGATTAGGCGTGATTTGATTGATCTGGAGAGTCGTCAGATGCTCAAACGCATCCACGGCGGTGCCGCACTGGTGAATGAAAAAACGCTGGAACCGGGCATGGAAGAAAAAACGTTCAAAAACATTCAACAAAAAACGACGATTGCCCGTTTGGCTGCACAGGAGATCGAAAATGGCGAATGCATCTATTTGGATGCAGGAACGACAACGTTAGCCATGATTCCTTTTATTGAAGCTAAGGACGTAACGGTTGTTACCAACGGACTTTCACATGTTGAAGCTTTGGTAAGCAAACGTATTCGAAGTTATTTGCTTGGAGGTATGATGAAAATTCATACAAAAGCAGTCATTGGCAGTATCGCATTACAGAACATGGATAATTTCCGTTTTGATAAATGTTTTCTTGGAAGCAACGGAGTTGATCCCGAAATGGGGTATACAACACCGGATCCAGAGGAAGCCTTGATTAAAAGGCGTGCACATCAATTGTCGGGAAAATCTTATGTGCTGGCTGATTCCAGCAAAATAGGGGAAATTACTTTTGCCAAATTGTTTGATTTGGAGGAGGCCGATTTGATTACCGAGCAGATGCCAGAACACTGGCGGCCTGGAATCGCCCAGAAAACTAAAATAATTGAGGGATAACGATGATATATACGATAACACTTAACCCGTCCATTGATTACATCGTGGAAATTGATGAGCTGAAGCTTGGCGGATTGAATCGAATGAATCGGGATTTGAAGCTCCCTGGCGGCAAAGGCATTAATGTCTCTCGCATACTGAATCAACTTGGAGCAGATAACACGGCCATTGGTTTCCTTGGTGGATTTACTGGACGTTTCATTAATGACAAGTTGCAAGAAGATAACATTCGGACAGACTTTGTCACGATTGCAGACGATACTCGCATTAACATCAAGCTGAAGCATGGAGAAGAGACAGAGATTAATGGTCTTGGACCTGCAATAAGTGCAGAAGAGGCAGAGCAGTTGCTTCACAAATTGTCTTCGTTGGAAAAAGGAGATATTGTCATTCTCTCCGGAAGTGTACCGCCTTCACTTGGAACGGATTTTTATGATCGTCTCATTAAAGTCTGCAAGCAAACGGGTGCTGAATTTGTGATTGATACAACTGGCCCTGCGTTAATGGAAGCTCTTGAACATGCACCATTGCTGGTGAAGCCAAATCATCATGAACTGGCTGAACTGTTCGGTGTAACGATTGATACTCGCGAGGAACTGGTGTTATACGGGCGTAAGTTGCTGGAAGCCGGTGCCAAACATGTGTTGATCTCCATGGCAGGTGAGGGTGCATTATTCATTACCAAAGCGGAAGTTCATCATGCGAATGTGCCAAAAGGCATTGTGAAAAACTCGGTTGGTGCCGGTGACTCCATGATTGGCGGATTCGTAGGTACCTATGTACAGAGCGGAGATTTGCTGGAAGCTTTTCGCACAGGGGTTGCATCTGGAAGCGCGACTGCGTTCTCGGATGATCTGGCAACACGTGAATTGATTGATGAATTGCGCAATCAAGTAACCATTACGACAATCTAGTCTAAAGGCCATATAAAAGGTTTTCATTGTAATTGTAATGTAGTGAGGCCTGCCTATGCAGGCCGACTGAACTTAAGGGAGTGTACCAAGATGAGAATAACAGACTTGATGATCCAGGAAACGATGATCATGGACCTGCAAGCCACAACCAAAGATGAGGCTATTGATGAACTAATTGCAAGCCTGAACCGAAGCGGACGAATTAATGATCCGGTCCTGTTCAAGGAAATGATCTATAAAAGAGAAGCTGAGTCCAGCACGGGGATTGGTGGCGGAATTGCAATGCCACATGCCAAAACAACAGCGGTGAACGAACCAACAGTTGTATTTGCCAAAAGTAGAAAAGGGCTTGATTTTGAAGCGTTGGATGATCAGCCAGCTCATGTGTTCTTCATGATTGCAGCTCCAGAAGGCGCAGGTAATACCCATCTGCGTACGCTTGCAGCTCTTTCCAGGTTGTTGATTGATAGCGATTTCATCTCACAATTGATGAGTACAGATACACCTGCCGAAGTTAGTGCCTTGTTTGATGCCAAACAGGCAGAAGCAGCGGAGAAGGAAGCAGCCAAAGAAAAAGCAAAAGCTGAAAAAGCAGCAAATGTTGCATCCACTTCTACTACTGGTCAGCAACAGAATACCTCTGGTGTGATTGTAGGTAATGCAAATTCGGAAGATTTTGTTGTTGCGGTTACAGCCTGTCCAACTGGTATAGCGCATACGTTTATGGCTGAAGATGCACTTAAAAAGAAAGCTCAGGAAATGGGCATCAATATTCGCGTAGAGACAAACGGCTCTGAAGGAGCGCAGAATGTTCTGACTGCTGATGAGATCGCTCGGGCTAAAGGGGTTATCGTTGCCGCAGACAAAAATGTGGAGATGGCACGTTTCGATGGCAAACCGGTATTGCAAAGACCGGTGAGTGATGGAATCCGTAAATCCGAAGAGCTGATTCGCAAGGCCGTTAACGGTGATGCACCGATCTATCGCAGCCAAGGCGGAAATGCCAAAGAAGAGGGCGCAAGCGGTGGCAAAATCAGTGTAGGTAGCAAAATCTATAAAGATCTGATGAATGGTATCTCGCATATGCTGCCATTCGTTGTAGGTGGCGGTATCCTGCTAGCAATCTCCTTCTTGTTCGAACAGCTTGCTAGCCCTGAGAATCCGATTGTGCAACTGCTTCAAACGATCGGTGGCGGAACAGGTGCATTCCACTTCCTGATTCCGGTACTTGCCGGATTTATCGCGATGAGCATTGGTGATCGCCCGGCCCTGATGCCTGGTATGGTCGGTGGATTGATGGCGGTTAACTCAAACGCCGGTTTCCTTGGTGGTTTGGCTGCCGGTTTCCTGGCGGGTTATGTAGTTATTGGTCTCCGTAAGTTGTTCAAAGGATTGCCAAAAGCGATTGATGGCTTGAAACCAATCTTGCTGTATCCGGTATTTGGTTTGCTGATCGTGGGTGCCATCAGTTTCTATGTCTTTGATCCAATCTTTGGTTCCCTGAACACATGGCTTGTAGATGCACTTGGTAACTTGGGTACAGGTAATGCGGTATTGTTGGGCTTGTTGCTTGGCGGTATGATGTCCATCGATATGGGTGGACCGTTCAACAAAGCGGCTTATACGTTCGCTATCGGCGTATTCACATCCAGTGGTAACACAGACGGTGCATGGATGGCAGCGGTTATGGCAGGCGGTATGGTGCCTCCTCTGGCGATTGCACTTGCAACAACGTTCTTCAAATCCAAATTCACAGAGCAAGAACGTAAATCAGGCCTGACTAACTATGTACTTGGATTCTCTTTCATTACAGAAGGTGCAATTCCATTTGCTGCGGCTGATCCATTGCGTGTATTGACTTCTTGTATTCTGGGTTCCGCTGTTGCTGGCGGATTGACACAACTGTGGAGCATTAATGTACCAGCTCCGCACGGCGGGATTTTTGTTGCAGCACTGGCGAACCACGCATTATTGTTCCTGCTCGCTGTTGCGATTGGTTCTGTGATCTCCGGTCTGATTCTGGGACTGTGGAAGAAGTCACCAACGCTTGTGAAGTAACAAATATAAGAAACATCTCCTGGGTGAAACTCACTTGGGGGATGTTTTTTATTTCAGCTTTTTCGTCAGGTAGTGGAAAGTTGCCTCCGGATTTGTGTAAAATGCTTATTTAGATTTTACATTCATGTGTGGTAAACTAAATATAATTATATTTTGAAACTATGTTTCGTCTAATGAAACTTATGCAGGAGGAATTGGAATGTCTGATGTAATTAAAAGTCAGGTGCAGAAGCAGTTTGCGAAAAATGCAGGAAAATACGTGACGAGTGCGGGGCATGCCAAAGGTGAGGATCTCGCGTTGCTCGTGGCTTCATCTCAAGCCACTCCGGATATGAACGTGCTGGATATCGCCACTGGAGGAGGGCATGTCGCTAATGCATTGGCTCCACTTGTTCAGCGGGTGACAGCCCTCGATCTAACGGAGGAAATGCTTCAGGCAGCTGAACGATTTATCCAGGGCAAAGGACACCGTAATGTAGATTTTGTTGCCGGGGATGCAGAGAAGCTGCCGTTTGATGATGATATCTTTGACCTTGTAACCTGCCGAATCGCTGCTCACCATTTTCCGGACGTTTCTTCGTTTGTTCATGAGGCATTACGAGTTATGAAGCCCGGTGGAAGGTTGTTATTCATTGACAACGTGGCACCTGAACGTGATGAGAATGACCAGTTTTACAATGAAGTGGAGAAGTGCCGAGATGCAAGCCATGTTCGAGCATGGCGCAAGACGGAATGGATTCATATGCTGGAGTATGCGGGCTTCCGAATGGAAACGATGGTTTCCTTCCAGAAGCGCTTTAAGTTTGAAGAGTGGTGTAACCGTGCAGCACTGCCGGAACGGGAGAGAAGGGAACTTGAAGCGAGCATGTTGAGCGCACCATCCATCATCAGAAATTTTTTTAATTTTGAAGTGACAACGAACGGGAAGCTCGACAGCTTCCAAGGAGAAAGTGTGTATATCCAAGCGATTAAACCGACTCATGTCTGATTAGGTAAAACAAATGATTTAGCTGAGCAGTTTATGAAAGAGTTAATGGATGAATGTCGATAAAATAAAACAAGCAGAGTACCTTGAACAGGTAGATCTGCTTGTTTTATTTTGCATATTTATAATCAAAGCAACGGTTCAGGGTTTTAGTATAACTTTGGTGCACTCGTCTTCATGATCGTTGAAAATGCGATACGCATCGCTTGCATTCTCCAGTGAAATTCGATGGGAGATGATCTCCGTTGGATCAAATTCACCAGCAGTGATTTTGCGGAACAATTCAGGCATGTAATGTATAACAGGAGCTTGTCCCATTTTAAGATTGATATTGCGTTCAAACAGGTTGCCTAACGGAAACATGTTGTAGGAAGAGCCGTATACACCCGTAAGTTGGAGTGTACCGAATTTGCGGATTGCTTTCATGCCGATTTCGATCGCACTCAGTGAACCGCCATGAAGTTTTAGCTTCTGTCCGATCTCCTCCAGCGTGGTTTTTTTACCATCCATACCTACACAGTCGATAACAACGTCGGTTCCGCCTTGTGTAATCTCACGAATGTGCTCACCCATATCATCGTAATCTTCGAAATTAAAGATCTCTGCGTCATTCAAACGTTTGGCTTTTTCCAGTCGATAGGGCAGGCGATCCACAGCAATAACGCGTTTGGCACCTTTCATCCAGGCGAACTTCTGCGTCATCAGTCCAATGGGTCCACTACCGAGTACAGTGACCGTATCTCCCGGTTTAACCCCGGCATTCTCGACGCTCCAGTAAGCCGTTGGAAGAACATCGGACAGGAACAATAAGGCTTCATCTTCCAGTTCACAGGATTCCGGAATCACAAACGGAGTGAAGTTCCCGAAGGGAACACGCAATAATTCAGCCTGACCTCCGGGGTGATTTCCGTAGCGTTCGGTGAACCCAAAATAACCACCTGTATGAATATCCGGATTGCCATTGGAATTATCGCACTGGCTCTCCATGTCATGATTGCAATAGAAGCATTCACCACAAGCGATGTTAAAAGGCAGGACCACACGGTCCCCCTTCTTCACACGTGTCACTTCCGGACCTACTTCTTCCACAATGCCCATCGGTTCATGACCGATAACATAATCTTTGGCAGCAGGCAGAGCTCCCTGATAAATATGCAAATCGGATCCACATATAGCTGTGGAAGTAATACGAACGATAATGTCATCCTTCTGTTGCAGTTTGGGATCTTCAACCTCTTTGACTTGAATGTCCTTTATTCCCTGAAACGTAACGGCTCTCATCTTTCATATTCCTCCTTATATAGTGGGATTCTCTGACAATTACCCCATTTCAGCATAAATGATAGATATACATATTAAATTAAACGACAGGCCATTTTACTTTACGCAAGGCATCGAGTAACTCGGGCGGCGCATTCAGATTGTCACGGACCAGATCCCGCGGGGTTAACGCCATCCACTGATTCAGCGATACATCCTCGAATCGATCACTTCGGAATATCTCCAAAAACCATAAAGTGTCTGTGCCGGTATTCTGTATATAGTGTCCCATAGCGACAGGAACATATCCGACATCTCCAGCCCGATAATCAAAGGTACGAGCAATGCCATTGCCTCCAAACACTGTCATTCTTCCTTGTCCTGTCAGATAATATTGCCATTCATCCGCATTGGGATGCCAGTGCAGCTCACGCATGGCGCCTGGTCGGATCTCAACAAGTGCTGCTGCAACGGTAGTTGAGATGGGGAAGTTGGTGGAGTCGACAATCCGTACGCTTCCGCCGGGTGTGATGAGTGGTTCCTGGGCCAGCAATCGGTGTTTGAATGTGAGAGGAACGGTGCCGTATGGGGATTGAACTTCCTGGCTCTCGATGGAACCCGGGACGGTATCTTGGAAAATGTACACTTGTTCCTTCGGCATCGACTGAAAAGCGGATTCGGGCACGCCGAAATTGACAGACAATACCTCTGGTGGGGTATGAGCAAACCAATCCGATATGGATAACGTATTCAGATCGGAGAAGGACCCGTCATCAAACACAAGCAGAAATTCACAACCATCCTCCAGTCCCTGAATGGAATGGGGTAGACCTTTAGGAAAAAACCACAGATCACCGGGCCCGACATCCGCAATAAAATTACGTCCGTTCTGATCTACCGAAGTGATTCTTGCCGTTCCCCAGATCATATAAGCCCACTCGGATTGTTGATGCCAGTGCAATTCCCGTACACCTCCCGGTGTCAGGCTCATGTTCACACCAGCCAGTGTAGTGGCAATAGGTAGATCCCGTACGGTGATTTCACGTGACCAGCCCCCATGGTTCAATTGCATATGTGTATCGGAAAAAGACATTCTCAGATTGGGCAATAACCCGTTATCGGTTGCCGGAGGTACCAGCATATCGGGGTTTTGTATATCTCTCATGACGTCTCTGGGTCCCAGATCAGGTCCACCAGCGCCATCACTGCGAATGGGTTGCGGGATGATAAATGGTTTTTCGTTAGGTTGCTGTCCTTTAGTCATTAGGTAATCCCTCCAGATTCAATAACATGTCACACGCGACATTGTATCGTTATGTTTACACCTATGAATCAGGGCCTGGATAATATGAGGGACAAACGAAAATAAAGACGTGACCGCATGCGGTCACGTCTTTATACGGATGTGAGAAATTCGAACAATCCATGAATCCGGTTATCGAATCAAATGAAGGCAGAATTCCAGATCGAATTGAAGATGCTCTTCAATGAGGAAAGGCACTGATAATATAGGCCCAACATCCATCATGGTTAAGATGGGTTGGTTGTGGGCTTTCCAGACTGCGTTGTACGAAAACGCTGCTCATAAAGCTCGTTTACCCGGTGGAGAACAGCAGGGCCTTGCTCTGTAAAACGAAGTGCTGTCGCTTTATTTTTCACCAGAAATGTACCGGATTCATGTCTGGTGGGTGATAAAGCCGCACTGTAGAGTAATGAAGCGCCATGACTTGGATGGGGAAAGAACCATTTCATAATGGGTTTGATATAGAAGGGCAGGCCGGATGTTTTGTTGCCCCTTAGCGTATTATTTCCACCGGGATCTACGCTTAGCAGTTGTATGCCATCCGCTTTGGCAGACTTGGCAACCTCACGTGTCCACAGAGATAGACCGAGCTTCGAGACAGCATAGGGACCAAACAGCTTTTTGAATTCAGCTGGACGTTCCAGGATGTTTAAATCAAATTGTTTGACCATACTGAACGCGGTGGTGGAAGTATTGACGACTGTTTTCATCTGTCCTTTGAGCAATAGCTCCACTAATTCCATGTAGATGATGTAAGGGACTACCGTCTGAAGTTCAAAGTGCAGTTCATGCCCCTGATCAGAGAAACGAAGCTCCGAAGCGCTGCCACCCGCATTGTTAAACAAGACATCGATCGAATCGGTATCGGATTTAATCTGATCCAGTGCAGTTCTCAGACTGTCGTAGTTGGTCAGATTAGCCTGAACCCAACGAAGCTCTCCTGAACGTAAGGCGTTCTGAATATCGGTATCCTCGGCTGGGAAAGCAGAACGGTTGAGGCCGATTACCTGCCATCCTTCAGCCAGTAACTTGCGTGTCAGTTCAAGACCAATTCCTGACGTTGAACCTGTGATGAGAGCGGTGCGAACCTGATTTTGTATATTCATATATACCTCCAGATAGAATGGGATTACAGAACGAATCTGTATGCTGCGCTCATTCTATAACTTGGAGCCGACTCCAAGTCAAGAGGTGTTGGGATTGAATGGATCATGCTTGACTTGGAGTCAGCTCCAAGTTGTAATATGGAGAGAAATGAATGTGGAGGAGGCCCATATGATGAGCGAGAAAGAAGTATTCTCCATTAAAGAAACGTCAGAACAGGCCGGATTATCGGAAGATACAATTCGTTATTATGAGAAGATTGGGTTGCTTCCCCGAGCGGAACGCAAAGCCAATCGCCATCGGGTATATCGCTCGGAGGATATCCATACGATGAAGTTGATCACTTGCCTGAAAAAAACAGGAATGTCTCTGGAGGAAATGAAGCCTTATTTACAAATGTCCATGGATTCCGATCTCGCAGATTTCCCGGATGAACGGGAGATGCTGGTGAATCACCGAAAGAAAGTTGAAGCACAGATTGCTTCGCTACAGCAAGTCGTTGATTTTATCGATGAGAAGTTGGAGAAACGAAGTATGTATCCTGATGAATGTCCTATTACCAGGGAGAACCAGTTGTCTGTTTTTGAAAAACAGAACATATTCTCTTGATGGCGCTGCTGCCTATTTAAAACTGAAAACCCACGTCATGATGACGCGGGTCTTTTTGTTGTTTCTAGTTTTAAATATCGAGTGTATGACGAAGTCGTTTGATATCGCTTTTGGGAGGGAGACCATACATGCGGGCATACTCCCGGCTGAATTGAGACGGACTTTCATAGCCAACCTGGAACGCAGCGTCGGCGGCATCGGTTGAACCTGCAAGCAGCATTCGCCGGGCTTCATGCAATCGAATTTGTTTCTGGAATTGCAAAGGGCTCATGGCGGTAATGGCTTTGAAATGATGATGTAATGAGGAAGAACTCATGTTGATCATGGCAGCAAGTTGCTCAATCCGAAGTGGCTTGGCGTAATCGGATTGGATGACTTCGATCACCTCGGCGATGTGCTGTGCATGACTGTCCTGAATCGCAAACTGCTTGATGGAATGTCCATGTTCATCCTGAATAATACGATATAGAATCTCACGGATAAACATAGGGGCAAGGACGGGAATGTCTTCAGGTGTATCCAGCAGCCGAACCAATCGGATCACAGCTTCAAGAAGGGAAGGTTTGGTTGAGCTAACAAACAGTCCTCTTCGTGTTGAATGGTCAGGTTTGGGTTGTGCAGAAGGCGTATCCTGAATCAGATCGAAAATCTGTCCTGAATCAAAATCGAGTCGAATACATAGATAGGGATGTTTGATTGTAGCCTTTACAACCTGCCCTGAAATAGGCAAGTTTACGGAAGCTACCAAGTATTGTGACAAGTCGTAGGTGTAGCTCTCGCGGCCGAGTATAACTAATTTGGAACCTTGGGCGACAATGCAGAGGGCAGGCTGATGAACGGAATATATGGGTTGTGAGATCTCGGAGGCACGGATTAAGGCAAGGGATGGAATTGCTGTTGTATGTATCCCATCATTTGGGGTGAAATGCTCAATAAGTTGAGCCAATTGTTGCTGCTGCTCCGTGATGCCCGTATCCGTTTCATTTATTTTGATAAGCATGAATTGCAGCCCCCTTGTAAACCACTATTACTATTATTTTAAAACGCGCTGGAGGAATAGGCAAGAATATTGCGGGATTTTTCTATCGTACAACGACTGATCCTCTACATAATGGAGATAAGCAACGGAATCTTTTGAAGCAGAGAGGAGTGAGAAACAATGGAGCGTAATTCAATGGGCGACCAACAAGAACCAAAACACCCGTATGTGGGGATGTGGGTCACGAAGGATGGATATATCAGACACGAACTTCTTCCTTCCGGTAGATATGATGAAGCGAGAGGAGATCGGCAAAGTGCATATCAGGGGCGCTATGTTGTTCATGGCAAACATATAGAATACGTGGATGATACGGGATTTACAGCGGATGGAGACTTCAGGGGCGGCGTTTTGTATCATGCAGGCATGGTTTTGTATCGAGAAAATGTACAATAACAACCAAATAAGGAGCGATTTAATATGTCCAATGTAAAAGGGAAAGTTGTTGTCATTACCGGTGCGAGTAGTGGAATTGGTGAGTCAACAGCTCGATTGCTTGCACAGCATGGAGCGCATGTAGTTATTGGAGCTAGACGTATGGAACGTTTGGAGGCATTGGCCTCCTCGATTCGTATGGAAGGCGGATCGGTGGAGTATCATTCGCTGGATGTTACCAGATTGGAAGAGATGCATACGATCGTTGACCTCGCTCAAACTCGCTATGGACGTGTCGATGTTATTTTAAATAACGCTGGAGTCATGCCGCTATCTCCCCTTGAATCGTTAAAAGTAGATGAGTGGAATCGCATGATAGATGTTAACATTCGTGGTGTTCTGCATGGCATTGCGGCTGGACTACCCGTCATGAAAAAGCAGGGTTTCGGCCAGTTTATTAACATCGCCTCTATTGGAGCCTATGCCGTGTCACCAACGGCAGCGGTGTATTGTGCAACCAAATACGCGGTCCGCGCCATCTCGGAGGGGTTGCGACAGGAAGTAGGCGGAGATATCCGTGTAACCCTTGTATCACCGGGCGTGACGGAATCGGAACTCGCGGATACGATTTCTGATGAAGAAGCACGTGATCTCATGAAAGAGTATCGGCGCATATCCATTCCCGCCTCGGCGATTGCGCAAAGTATCTTGTATGCCATTAGCCAGCCGGCAGAGGTGGACGTAAATGAGATTGTAGTCAGACCGACAGCAAGCATGGCTTAAGCTTGGATCCTCTTTTGGTATATAATAGGTTCAATTGATACGAAAAGAGGAATAGTGCAGTGACATTACAACAACTAAAATATGTGATCGAAGTTGCCACGCGCGGTTCCATGAATGAAGCAGCCAAGAGGTTGTTTATCTCGCAACCCAGCCTTTCGAATGCCATTCGGGATCTGGAGCAGGAGTTGCGAATTACTATTTTTGAACGTACCAATAAGGGGATATCTCTGTCTAAAGAAGGCGTTGAGTTTCTGAGTTATGCACGTCAGGTGGTAGAACAAGCTGAACTGCTGGAGAATCGTTATCTGAACGCCAAGCCATCCCCTCAGCACTTCTCCGTATCGACGCAGCATTATGCGTTTGCAGTAAATGCCTTTGTTCGTCTGGTACAGCAGTATGGTCAGGATGAATACGAGTTGGCGCTTCGGGAGACAAAGACCTACGAGATTATTCAGGACGTGAAAAGCCTGCGGAGTGAAATTGGCATCCTGTATTTGAATGAGTTCAATGCCAAGGTAATTAACAAATTGTTAAAAGATGCGGGATTGGTTTTCACGAGTTTGTTCATAGCCAAGCCCCATATCTTTATCAGTGTGAAGAACCCGCTGGCGAAGCAGGAGTCGGTTGCAATCGAGCAACTGCAGGATTATCCGTACTTGTCATTTGACCAGGGGGAGTACAATTCCTTTCATTTTTCCGAAGAAATCCTAAGTACGTTATCTCACCCCAAAAGCATACAGGTTAATGACCGCGCAACATTGTTTAACCTGTTAATTGGTCTGAATGGTTATACGATCTCTACGGGTGTACTTAGCGCTGATCTGAACGGAAACGAGATAATTCCTGTACCGCTGGAATGTGAGGAATCGATTAATGTAGGGTGGATAAGCCACAAAAGTACTTCTCTCTCTAATCTGGGCGTAGCATATGTCCAGGCTCTGCATGAGGCCATAGGGTCTTAGTGGTGTTGTATGGTTCATCAAAAGGCCGTTTCCGAATGATCGGAACGGTTTTTTTGTTGTACTACGATCTTTCAAGTATAGGGTGGTATGTTGTCATCCCGTGTAATAGAATGAAGGTATATGTCGAATAGGTGTGAAAGCACGAAGGGAGAACGGTTAGTGAGAGTTCTGTATCGAAATAAAAGTGAACAGCATGAGCTGACGGTATATGATACCAAAAAGCTTTATGGAGAGAAGGGCCGGTTTCGTGTATTAGAATTCTCCAACGCAGCTGTGCAGGGAGCCATGGATTTGGATGAGCCTAACCGGATGGTGTTGGAGTATCCGAGAGCGATGGTGCATCTAATGGAACGGAATGATCCTGAGTTTGATACCGTATTTGTGGTGGGACATGGTATTGGCACATTGCCAACCTACTTGTCTGATCGTCAGGTAAAGGTAGCTGAGCTTGACGCAGAGGTCGTGGAGTTGAGCCAAACCTTTTTTGGATATGAGGGAAGTCCTGTGCTCATTGGGGATGGTCGTGAATTATTAGGCAAGGAACCCGCTGCGACATATGATTATATTATTATTGATGCCTTTACGGCAACGGGTACACCCGAGCAGTTTATATCCAGTGATTTTTTTGCCATGGTCAAGGACAAGCTGGACTCGGACGGAGCTGTGATCCTTAATGTGTTTGGGCGTGCGGGCAACGATCGGCTTGTCAATGCGATCTATACGACACTTCAGGCACAGTTTGCCTATACACGTGCATTCGCATTACCTACAGAAACAGCGGATGAAGTTCAAAATCGCATTTTAATGGGTAGTCATCACCCGATCGAATTTCAGGTTCGTCAGATGGCAGGGTTTGTTGAACAAGAGCCAGAAGAAGGATATATCATTGTCGATTAGGGCGATCCTGAACAGTGATTCTTCCAGGGAAAGTAAAATGTCATTAAATCGTCAATCTTACGATGTAATTGTTAAGATTTCTCAAATTCTTTATTTGATCTTAACAACTTTCGTATAAGATAGAAGGAATATGCCTTTTCATGAAAATCCGGGGGAAGTAAACGATGATTGCACAGATCAAGAGATATAGATTACGAAAAAAAATAAAAAACATCAAGAAGATCAGCCTCACGGCTTTACTCGGTGGGTTGGTCACTATTTCAGTTATAATGACATTGACCCTCATGGTCATCTCATCTTATACATCTCAGAAACAGTCACTCATTGATAACACCCTTTCGCTAAACTATGCAAGCGCTGTGCAAATGAGCCAAACGCTGGATTCGCTTTTTTATTCCATGCAGGAGAGCTTGAAATATGCAGCCAATTATTTCCCGGATATGGATCAGTCCAATACAAAAGAGTTGAATTCCACATTAGATTTGGTTCGCAATAGCAGTAATTTTTTTAATTCCGTTTCTTTGGTAGATAAAGCGGGAGTAATCAGGTCTACCTCACCTTACTCACAGGCTAGTGTAGGTCACCATGTTAGTTCCCATGCAGCAAAAGAAGCGGTTAAATTGAGGACTTCGTATATCTCCGAAGCGTACCAGACACCCAGAACGAAACGCAGAATTGTATTTGTTAGTGAACCGATCTTTGATTCGGCAGGGGAGTACCAAGGAACAATCGGTGGAAATATCTTTTTGCAGGAAAATAATATATTGAGTCTGTCTTTTGGCAGTCAGCTCAAGACAAGTAATGGTTCCTACTTTTTTATTGTGGATAAGAAGGGCACTTTGTTATTTCACCCAAACACCAACCGAATTGGTGAAAATGTCAGTAAAAATGAAGTGGTGCAAAAGCTGCTAGTAAACAAGCACGGTAAAGAACAATACAAAAATCTGGCAGGTGTGGATTCGCTTGCAGGTTATTACAAAGTTCCATCAACAGACTGGGGCGTCGTAATCGTGTCTCCAACCCAAACGGTGTACGATCAGTTGAATCATCATATCCGTATGTTGTTGCTGTACACCTCAGTGCCTTTCCTGATCCTGACCCTTATTGTGGTTCGGGTTGCACGCAAGCTGGCCAGTCCTTTTGCTATGCTGGCTGATTTGGTGAATCAGGTCGATAAGGGACAAGTGGATCTACCGGTGATGAAACCTCACTGGAATAGAGAGGCAGACCTTCTAACAAGAGCAGTTGTTGGCGCATTGGCGAACTTTAGGAAACAGACAAACCAGCTTGTCTATGATGCCAGAACAGATGTTTTAACAGGTATGAACAATCGCAGAACCTTCGAAGAAGTTATTCAGGAATGGATTCAGGATGAGGCGCCATTCTCCATTATTGTTCTGGATATCGACCGCTTCAAGTCCATTAATGATACATTCGGTCATCATGCTGGGGATGAAGTGTTGAAACACATTGCCAATATCATTCAATTGTCTGTTCGACCAGAAGATGTCTGCGCCCGGTTTGGTGGAGAGGAATTTGTAGTCTTGTTAAGAAATTCCGAGTCCAACGTGGCTTTTGAGATTGCTGAACGTATCCGAATAACGGTCGAAGAAAGCGTATTGCCTATAGATCGTTCCGTCACCATCTCGGCTGGAATTGCTGAATATCCGAAACACTCCACAACATCCACAGAACTGTTTCACTTGGCGGATAATGCACTGTATCAAGCGAAGGAAGAGGGGCGTAACCGTACGGTTACGATCCAAACGGTTATTAAATAAGCAAGCAAAGAAGCTGTTCCCTAAAAACTAGGAACAGCTTCTTTTGTGTTTTATACCTCTTGTGAGGATCTGGCCAGAACCTCATTTGTATACGTTTCTCCCCAATCTCGCATGCTGAAGATGATCGGCCGTAACGTTTCACCAAATGGTGTGAGGGAATACTCCACTTTAGGTGGGATCTGGGGGTATATTTCACGATGAACAATTCCGCTGCCTTCCAACTCTCGAAGTTGCAGGGTGAGCATACGCTGGGTAATGTCAGGAAACAATTTTCGGATCTCGTTAAATCTCAAAGGACCGGAGAATAAATGATACAAAATGGCACCTTTCCATTTGCCTCCGATCACGCTGAGGGTAACTTCTACGGAACAGCCGTATGGCGCGGGACATGGCTTGGTTGCGTCCTTTTTCATTATAGTACACCTCCACTTTAAGGGTATTTTCTATGGTATCTATTTGGGTGGTTACATTACATAAAGTACGTATAGTTCATGAAAGAGCATATCACTTATGATGAAGATTATAAACCCTAATTATAGTCGAAGGCAGATGTGTTGATGTCTATAATAAAAAAAGAGCCCCGGTTTCGTCTTGCGAAACATTGAGGCTCCATGTGATGAATTTTGTACATTATATCAGGGCATCGAGGGAATATGCACCAGCTCCAGCGAGAGCAACACCAAGTAATGATCCGATCATCACAAGGTTATATTCGAATCCTCCGTTCAGATTCCATAGACCTTTATCGGCATGCACCTTGGCTATGGCTACAATCATCGGAAGAATGAGCAGAACGGCAACAACGATAATCCATAGACCGACTCCAAACAGGAACCCACCGATCAGTTCAGCAAGTCCGGCACACACTGCCAAGGGTCTAGCGGGTTTCAGGCCAATCGCTCCGAAGAATTCAGCCGTCCCTGATATACCCTCGCCTCCAAACCAGCCAAACAGTTTCTTACATGCATGTCCAATCATAATGAAACCAATCACGAGACGAATGATAAGTAGACCTGTGTCCAACATGAGATTAGTTCCTCTTCTCTGGATGTATAAAATATGATGATGAGCGTATTTACGCTACTTTAGTGATGATAGAATGGAGTCACATAGAGCCATCGTTGTAATATTATCCTTGGCGCTGGAATATGGGACGGTCTGATTCTGGCAACACTTGATGAAGTGCACCATTTCACCAACAAACCCGCGTAGATAAAGATCGCGATAAGCTCCTGACATGGGAGATCCGGAAGGTGTATATACAGTATCTTGCTCCTCGAGAGATTTCCAGGGAAGGTTGGTCGAGCTTCGGGATTGATGAACAGTAAGTGTGTTGATTTCTTCAGCTGACGCAAATCCGTTGTCAAAGGTGACGAGTACACTTTCACTCTCCCGTGACCAAGCGCTCATGCCGGTAAAATAAGCGCTGCCTACTACGTTATTCTCAAACACAAGGGAAATGCTTTGATTAATGTGTTCCCCATCTTTCACGGTTGTGCCTGTAACCCGTATTACTTCTCCGAATAAGTAACGCATCAGATCGACCATATGTATGGCAGCGAGCTTCATGAACTGTTCCTCATCCTTGCAAAATGGGGTACTGTCTACAGCGAATTTCATCTGGAATGAACGTACCTTACCTAGCGAACCACTATCAATGAGCTCCCTCAGCTTCATGTATACGGGAGCATAACGTTTCATAAAACCGACCATGACAATGACGCCAGCCTGCTCGGCAGCTTCTGCTACAGCGGCGGCTTCCGCTGCATTCCATCCGAGCGGCTTATCCACGTATACATTCTTACCAGCCCGAATGCATTCAAGGACAAGAGCGGTCTGATCTACAGGCTGTGCGACCACAACGACACCGTCACAAGTTTCCTGCTGTAACATAAGCCCAGCGTTATCATACGCTTTTCCGTTGCTGCCAAATCGCAGCAAAGCTGCTTCAGAGCGTTCCATACTGCGTGTGGCAATGGCCTGGATCTGCGCTCCGGCTTCAACAACAGAAGGGTAAATATTTGTGGATGCATGAAACCCGGCACCGATAAAGCACAGATGGGTTGTTTTCAAGGTGGATCTCTCCTTCATTTTTGCATTCGTATGGATGGTATATTTGTATAATGTTACGATAGGGTGTTTGAAGTTGAGAAAAAAGGACATATGTCCTATTCTTGAATGAATAAAAAAGAAGTTGCATTTTTATTTTGGAGCATGTATACTCTGAATTACGGTAAAACAAGGAATTGTTTCACCGGAACGCTTTTCATCGATGGATGAGGAGATACATATTATGCGGTCGTGGCGGAATTGGCAGACGCGCACGGTTCAGGTCCGTGTGGGCTAACCCCCCGTGGAGGTTCGAGTCCTCTCGACCGCATCTAACAAAAAAGGTTCGTGAGTTGCTCTAGGGCAATCCACGAACCTTTTTTTATTTTGTGGATCATTCGTGTGAAGCCTACATTTTGCTACCAGCATGCTAATGCTAATGTTGCCGCTGGCGCAGAATGACTGCCATGATGATTCCGGCAATGGCTCCTGCAATACCAAATAGCGTAACACTGGCAACCACTTCAACCGACTGGAGACGAAACAAAAAAGCGATACCACTGCCAAAAGTGGTTCCAGCGAGAAATCCGAGCGAAATTCCTAATTCTTTGGTTAATTTCATTGCTTCACCTACTTGGAAATGTGAGATATGGATTTGCAAATATTGGGTACAGGCAGTAAAGTGTGATCAGGAAAATCATCACATTTTATTTCCTTTTTTATCTTGTGGTTTTAACCCGTTAATTATGCATGATATCTCATATGGGAGGGTAAGAGCGAATGAATATGAACGAACGAATTGCAGCATGGAATGAGGAAGCACAACAGTGTGCTTGCGGTCATCAACACCGGGTGGTGGATATGCTGATTCATCTGGAAGCTGGGGCCATTCAGAGGTTACCGGGTTATTTGTCTGAGCAAGGATATCGTCAGGTGACGGTTGTTTATGATCGACATACGTTTCAGGCGGCCGGATCTGATGTGCTGAGTAGTATTCGCGAAGCGGGAAAGCATGCGGATGAGATCGCTCTACCGGAGAATCTGACGGGTGATATCATTGCGGACGAAGCAGCTATTGTACAGGTTATGTTGGGTGTGAGACTCGAAAGTCAGGCTGTAATTGCGGTGGGTTCAGGTACCATTCATGATCTGGTGAGATTTGTTTGTTCCAAAATGAACAAGCCCTTTTTGTCGATACCTACAGCGGCCTCAGTGGATGGGTTTACCTCTGCGGGTGCACCCTTAATTGTATGCGGCGTCAAACAAACATTTCAGGCTGTTCCGCCGGAGGCTATCTTTGCCGATCTGGATATTCTGGAGCAAGCCCCACAAGTGATGACGGCTGCCGGATTCGGAGATATGCTTGGTAAATATACTTCGCTTGCAGACTGGATTGTTTCCCGTGAACTGGGCGGAGAACCGTTCTGTCCAGTTGCTTATCGGATGACAGAAGAAGCGCTGAATACCTGCATAGATCATGTACAAGCGATTGCGGAGGGGCGAGCAGAGGGAGTAGCTGTATTAATGGACGCATTAATTGTTTCCGGTATCTCCATGCTGATCATTGACCATTCCCGTCCGGCATCCGGAGGTGAGCATCATCTGTCCCACATCCTGGAGATGGATCTGATGCAAGCGGGAGAAAGACCGGTTCTGCATGGTGCCAAAGTTGGCGTAGCTTGTGCATTGCTTACGGTGAAATATAAAGAACTTGCACAGACATCGGGTGAACCGGTGTTTGGGATATATGACCAATTGCCGGAGGCTTCTCAGCTCATCGCATGGTTGGAACAAGTAGGTGGACCTGTGACTACTGAGCAACTCGGTGTAACCCCGGAGATGGTGGAACATGCATTCAACACAGCGCATACACTTCGTCCTCGATATACGGGGTTGAGATACATCAATGAAGTGTTAAACACAAGGTTAGGATGACCTTTTAGAGAGAATGGTCTCGATGAAATGCATAAACTTAGCTTGTAGCGGGCTGTGATGGCTCTCCTTGGGAGCAAAAGGCGAAAAAGGGTAGGTTATCTGACATTTCTGATGGAATAGCCAGAACAGTGCTTCAAGTCCGAGAGAGAAGGCATACATTTTATTTTAAAAAAGGCTCTGGCCTCCCTATGGGGAGATCAAAGCCTTTTGGCTGTTCGCTTATTTAGTTGTTGCGACGATCTTTCAAGATGACATCTGCGAACAAAATAGTTTTCGGGATACGGAAAAATTGCTCCGCTTGTTCCTGAAACGCAGCAGAAGGCAGTGTTCCCTGATGCAGCCATTTGCGGAAAGTGCCGGGATGAACCCCGATCCAGTGGCTGACATCTGTCACCGACAAATCATGGACCATACACAAGCCTGTCAAAATACGGTTACTAACCGGAGAACGGGTCACCGTACGCTTCATGAAGCGAGATGACTCGGGTTGACATATGACAGGGCTATTACGCACAACTTCTTCATTGAAGAGAATATGACGCGGGTAGCCGAGTAATTGGCAAGTCTTGTCCAAATTGGTACTGCCGGGTATCCGTCCTTCATATACCCACGCACTGACACTGCGTGAAGAGATGGAGAGGTCTTCAGCAAGCTGGGACAATTTGATATCATTGGCCATCAGCACGGCAAGAAGAACCCGATTGCGGATTTGACAGCGTGTCGGTTTTCGGAATCGTTTAACACGGACGCCTTTTCCCAAGTATTTACGGTTGATCAGAGACCACGCCTGGATGGAATGTTGTTCTGGTTGATTAGGCATATTTCCTCCGATTTTTTTTAACCAAATACTACAATAAACAACGGGGTACTTTCAAGTGCCGGGTTTACCGGTTATAAATGCGTCAATGCGTCAATTCATGATAAAGAGGGAACTACGAACTAGACCATGCGCAATTTACATCCTAGTATATTCCTAGATTACAATGTTTCACTAAAAATGAGGGGAGAAATTGAACAGGAATAAAAATAATATAGTTCTAATTACTTATTATTAGGTCTAAAGAACTTTTATCTGTTTTTTGTTGATATGATGCGGTTTATTTCCCTGAATTCCCCAAAAGCATGTGATTTTCGTTCTTCTGTTATGAAGAGGATGTGCACAAATCTGAAATGATAAATCCGCATGTTCAGCATGACATGTGACCTGTCAAATCTCTTACTTTTACATATATTGTATGATACTCAAGTGTAAGGGAGAGGTGAGGGACGTGAATCTATCTGTGAATACCTTTGCTGCCATCTCGGGAGCATTTGTTACGTTTGCTTTTGGCGGATGGGATCAGTTACTGAGCCTGCTCGCGGTCGCGATGGCTGTGGATTATATAACAGGTTTGGCAGCGGCGGTAAGAACAGGTACCGGGTTGAATAGCAACATTGGATTCTGGGGGATTGCTCGCAAAGGGCTCATGCTGACCGTTGTTTTGCTTGCTCATCGAATTGATCTGATCATGGGAACCGATTTTATCAAAGGCGGAGCTATTTATTTCTATCTGGTGAATGAACTCATTTCAATTACCGAGAATTATGCCAAAATCGGTCTTCCATTGCCTGCAAAGCTCAGACAGGCCATTGCAGTGTTGAAGAAACAGGAAGATCAGGAGTATCTGATGAATCGTGAATGGGCCAAACCGCAGCAAACTCCAGACAACATCAAGCAGCAGGCTGAAACAGGACAAACTTTGGAGGATGACTCAGCAAAACAGACGGAGGATGGATCGCAAAAGAAATCCGAATCGAAAGGAAACGGTTCGGATTAGTTTTTCTTATCAAGAGAACGTTTCCAAGTATCCTTTCGTAATAGAGAACGTTATGATATATTTTGGATACATGAAAATTCATTCATTTCTACTATTATATTAAACGAGGTGCTTGCCCAGATGATAAAACATATTGTCCTGTTCAAAATGAAAGATCGCTCAGCAGAAAGTATTGAAGCTGCAGCCCAGGTGCTTCGCAATCTGGAAGGTAAAATTGATGTTCTGGTTTCACTTGAAATTGGGATTGATGTGCTTCGCTCGGAGAGATCGTTCGACATTTCACTCACGGCGGAGTTTGCGTCACTGGAAGATCTTCAGGCGTATCAGGTACACCCGCTTCATCAGGAAGTTATCAAGTACATGAACGAAGTCAGAGAACAGTCAATTGCAGTGGACTACGAAATCTGATCTGTCATTTAAACTACGTTGAGATAAAGGGGACTCTGCATGAGCGATTTAAGAGACGTTATGGAATTTCTATATATTTTTGTTGTGTTTCTAATCGCTTGTCCTGTGATGATATTCTGGCTTAAGCGAAGAGGGAAACGGAACCGATAACTCACTGAACGGGAAGTGAACGAATGTATTATGTGAACAGAGAACAGATTGCCCGCCGGCTTGCTGCTGTACCGGAAGTAGCTGAAGGACTTCGTGGGGCAGCAGAGGCTTGGGATGGCGGTCTCATGTTGGGGATGGTACAGGAACGTTGTCTTCACCTGGCGATCGAGATTGTTACCGATGTGGGAAGTTATCTGATTGACGGTTTCATCATGAGAGATGCGAGCAGTTATGATGATATTATTCAGATTAATTATGAAGAAAAGGTTTTTGATCATTCGACCTATGAGATCTTGCGTCAACTTGTCACGTTACGCAAACCACTGGTGCAGGATTATTACAGTTGGGAGCGGTCTGAGCTCCATCCGCTTAGCGTAGAGTTGCCGAGCATACTTGAACATTTTACTACACAGGTTAGCGCCTACGTGGAAACAGAACTTGGTCCTTTCAATGCGGCTCAGGCCGAGGGACAGCGCAAGGAATGAGGGAAATCGCATGACAAATGAATCAAAAGAATTTAATGTAGTAAACACTGAAAATAACGAAACGAATGAAACACCTTCCGGATTCCATCCGGTGTATATGGTTGAACTCTTGTTCAGGGAACGTCCAGAGGTGAATCGCCTGCGTTTGCAGGAAGCTATGATTCGTCATACAGGACAAGTCCGACTGGATGTGAAACAAGAGAGCGGAGGGCAAAAGCATGAGATGCTTGTCTTCTATCATCTGGACCATAAGGTATCCTTCCAGGAAGGAAATATCCCTGCGCAGACCTGCATGCTCCCTGTGAATAAAATTGTAGATCGTGCACGCTTTGGCGGGGCTCTGCAGCAAGCATGGCATTGGCCGGAAGTGGGACAAGTTGTAGAAGCTTCACGTTACTCCATCCGGATACATGATATGTTCACGGCTGCTATGCCTCGTAAACAGCGCTTGGAGCTGTTTCAGAAGACTGTACTGGCAATCATGGAGAGTGTCACCTGTGACGCGCTGTATTGGTATGGCAGTGATAAGCTGGTTGAACCGGAAGCATATACGCAAGCTCAGGAACGTGAGGAACATCTGTATGCAGCCATGAACGTTCGAATGTATCAAGCCGGAGGTACAGAGGAACAACGCGGGTTGGTCATGGATACCGTGGGATTATCTGCGCTGGGTGTACCTGATGTCCAGTGTCACTTCGTCGGTCTTGATCCAGATACGGTGGCTCAGACTTTACTGGGTGCGGCGTATTACATATTTGATCAGGGGGACGTTCTGCAAGATGGACAGACGCTGGGTTCTTCAGGTGGACGTCGCTGGCGTTGTGAACATCAGGCGGCATTGATTGCACCGGGACGATATGTGATTGATTTGGACCCGGGGGATGAGCATGCCGCGGCTGATCTCGAGCCGGCTCGTCAGAATTGAGTTTAAGCCAAGTCATCTGCATCCATTCAAAAAGAGCGTTCAGATTATTTTTAACATCTGGAGTGTCAAGTCAAGCCTGTGCTGCTTATAATGCATCAACAGAGTAGGCATTCGCCCGGATGGCTGAGCGACAGACCGTTGCTTCTAGTCCGGTACTTAAACAATAGTAAAGGGAGAGATGTGACGTGAAGGATTCTAACAAAAGTTTGTTGTGGGGAGCTCTAATTGGCTCCGTGGTTGGCTCAGTAACGGCATTATTGCTGGCGCCGAAATCGGGACGTGAACTTCGTCAGGATATTACAGAAGGTGCTCGTCAGGTATCGGAGAAAGGTCAGGAACTGGCTGGTATCGTGGGAGAACAAAGTTCGCAGATCGTATCCAAAGTTAAAGAGACCGCAGATGTCGTGATTCAGGATATTCAATCCTGGCGCAATTGCGCTGAAGGGAAAGAAATTCGCATATCGGCAGCCATTGTTGATAACGATATCGATAAAGCAGTGGATGAACCCGGAATTGACATCGTAGCGAAGCTTCCTGCGGATGAGTCCAAGGACGACAACTAAGCAAAGCTTGATAAGCAGGCTTTCCTCTATTTAGAGGAGAGCCTGCTTTGTTGCGTGTCCACACATAGATGACGTAGCGCGTGGATTTAATTTGAACCCTGCGATGAAATCGGGTAAGATGTAGGTACCTTTTTGCCGGAATGTTCATACGGTAGGAAGAAAGCTTTGAGAAACAATCGTTTTGAGAACCAATTCAATGAAGAAGGAAGCGGTGTGTTCGTGCAGCAAGCAATCGCTATATTAGACTCCGGTGTGGGGGGATTGACCGTCGCCAAGGAAGTGATGCGTCAGCTCCCGCGGGAAAAGATCATTTATTTTGGGGATACTGCCCGGACACCGTACGGACCCCGTTCGTCCGAACAAGTAAAACAATTTACGGAACAAATCGTTGATTTCTTGATCCAATTCGATCCGAAGGTTATCGTTATCGCCTGTAACACAGCAACAGCAGCCGCGCTGGAGTATATCCGTGCCAAGGTGAATGTGCCTGTCATTGGTGTTATACATCCAGGTGCGCGGGCCGCAATCACAGCGACACGTACAGGACGTATTGGTGTGATTGGTACCACGGGTACCATAGGTAGTGGGGCTTATACATCGGCACTCAAACAGTTGTCCCCCTATATTGATGTGGTCAGTCAGGCTTGTCCGGCGCTGGTGCCGTTGGTGGAACAAGGTGAATTTCGTTCCGAGCACACGACACATACGGTGGAACAATCATTGGGCGAGATTAAACAACAGCCAATCGATTGTCTTATTCTGGGTTGTACGCATTATCCCTTTCTCATGGACACGATTCAGGAAGTTATGGGGCAGGAAGTGAAGTTAATCAGTTCAGCAGATGAAACGGCACGTGAAATCAGTACGATTTTATATGATAAACGAAAGCTGGCCAGTGGGGATGAGACTCCGGTGCATCAATTTTTCTGCACGGGTGACCCGCGAATGTTCCAGAATATCACCCGTCGATGGTTGGGGGAGCAGATCTCCAAGACCCCTGTTGTCTGGCAGGTAACGCAATTATCATAGTTATACTCAAAATATGCATGAATAAGACTTTTAATTAATGTATTTTGGTTGTGGACGATCCCGGAACTGTGAAGTTCCGGGATTTTTTGTCGTCATTATGCATTAACCGGAGAGAAACATGATTCATGTCACATGACGGACAACCTGACCTGCATACATATGTTACAGACACGAAATCGGTCAGAACTGGACAGGAGAACTGTCTTTTCCTGCGGAAAGGAGAACAACATGGATCTGCAGTGGATTATCGTTCAGCGGGGAGATACATTGCCGCGAATTGCGTCAGCACATCATATGACCAAAGAGTTTCTTGCTGCACTGAACCCGGAAGTAGCTGCCCAGCCATACTTGCTGGCGGGTCAGATGCTGCGTATTGTCCCCGGGACAGGTCGCAGATACGCTGTACCACCTGGAGAAAGTGTAGGGGAGATTGCAGGCAGATTTGGTCTGGACGAAGAGGTATTGCGCCAGGCCAATCCCGAAATCACCAATGTAACCGACTGGGTTGGTCGCTGTATTCATATTCCGGCTTCGAATGGAAAAACTATTGTGAAGATTCAGGGAGAGTATGGTTATCGAGAATTAATCAGGGATATAGACAAGCTGGAGAATCAATACCCGTTTATCGAGACGGGGTCCATTGGAACAAGTGTCATGGGGAAGTCGCTGCCTTATTTGCGTATTGGGCAAGGGTCCAGACATATCCATGTTAACGCTTCCGTTCATGCTAATGAGTGGTTGACAACTGCAGTTCTGATGAAGTTTATCGAGGAGTATGCCGAGGCGTATAGTGCGCATAGGACATGGCATCAATACCAGACTGAACGCTGGATGCAAGAGACGACACTCTGGGCCGTGCCTATGGTTAATCCGGACGGGGTCGAACTGGTTCAGGAAGGTGTGGTCAATCAGCATCCACATGCACAGCAGTTGTTGGCCTGGAATGCCGACAGATCACATTTTACCCATTGGAAGGCCAACATCAGAGGGGTGGATCTGAATGATCAATTTCCAGCCCATTGGGATGAAGAGGCAGCGAGAAGAGGTGTGACCTCACCTGGCCCCAGGGATTATGCAGGGACAGCGCCATTGACAGAACCGGAGGCACAGGCCCTTGCGCAGTGGACGCAGCAACATACATTTGATGCGGTTGTATCCCTGCATAGTCAGGGACAGGAGATCTATTGGAACTACCGTGATCTGGAACCTAGAGAGAGTGGACCGTTGTCGCGTAGACTCGCCAAAGCTTCCGGCTACAAGGCGGTGAAGCTCAGTGGCAGTGATGCCGGATACAAGGACTGGTTTATTCAAGATTTCGGTAGACCGGGCTTCACGGTAGAAGTTGGATTAGGTGTTAATCCGCTTCCCGTAGAACAGTTTGATGATATTTGTATAGAAGTGGGAATGTTGCTGGCTGAACTGTTATCCAATGGACAATGAGGCAAGACCCCGAATTATGATGGTGTGAAACTTAACAGTAGATCATTCGTATAACAGGAACGGACGCTATGAGCGACGTTCCGTTTTTATTATTTTTTATAATGACATTCTACGTCATTCGTTCTGAAATTTTTTGAACGGGTAATGATGGATGTGCCGTTTCGGCGACATATATTTATTATACGGAGGGATTCAAATGAAGTGGAGAAGACTGCTATCGTTCAAACGATGGACACAAGTTTTCAAAAGGCTCCCCCGGCTGCTCCGGGCTCCGCAGATTCCTTTGGGAGAAAAGTTGTTGTTTATTATTCCGGCGCTGTTATACTGGGTACTTCCTGACGTCATGCCGTTTATGCCCATCGATGATATCGGGGTCACTTTGATTCTGATGAACTGGTTTGTAAGCCGGGCAGAACGTAAATATCCTGTGCTTCAGGAGGGGACACCTTCTTAATTTGCAGCCCGATGGATCATTTTAACATTGAATTCGCATCAATGTTATTGCGAAGAGCGGTAACTTTCTTTACAATAGATGCTGTAGTTTAAGAATGCTGAAATTGTTGAAACCTGCAATTACAATATAGGAGATGAAGAGAATGAACTGCAAAATTACGCGTAATGCTGCTAAAGTATTGAAGCTTGAATTGGACAAGCCGGAGAACGAAGGAAAAAAACTGCGCGTTGTCATCACACATGCACATGGTGACCATGCTCACTACGGGCTTGATCTCGACACACCAAAAGAAAATGATACGGTTGTATCTACGGATAAAGAGATTGATGTCATTCTCGCGAATGATCAGCCTTTGTTGAACGGTGTTAAAATTGATTACCTCTACTTCCCGGAAGAGGGATTTGTTATTACGAATCCGTCCCAAGGTAATCACGGCGACCACTAAGGGCGCGAAGAAGGGGAACTCATGGCTAACGATATCCGCGTATGCGAAAAGTGTAATCATGTCCGACTGAAATCGATTGTACCCAAGTTGCAAAAAATGGCTCCAGACACGGAGATCAAGATTGGGTGCAAATCCTATTGCGGTCCTTGCGCGAAACGTGCGTTTGTCTTTATCAACGGTCGGTACATCAGTGCGCCGACAGAAGAAGAAGTGCTCGCCAAAGTCGCAAAGTTCGTGAAGTAACAGGATATAACAAGGTGAGTGGAGAAAACTGTCCACACATCAGAAAGGAGGGGCTGCGTGCCTCTCCTTTTTTTGCGTTTGGGTAGCAGTGAAAGGATGTGTTACTCCATAGCACCTTTGACCATTTCAGTAATTTGGAAGGAATCTTCTCGAATTTCAATGGCAATGACCGTATTATCCTTTTTCAGAAAATGTACATGCCCCAGTCGTTCTTCCTCCAATTCGACCCAACCTGTATCCGCTAACTTCTGAAAATAATCCATTGGTGGGTAGAGTCCTTGTTCACCCCCAATATGTTTCAGTTCATACTTAGCCCCTTTTTCAAGGTTGGGATCATCCGAATAAGTTATGTTTTCAATAAGCTTTGCATTAGTTGGAACAGGAATGTCTGGGTTCATGGATGACCCTGTATATCCTTCTATCTCATATGTTGCTGGAGCGCAGCCTTGCACCCAAATGAGGAAGGGCAACATGCAGAGTGTCAATATTATTTTCTTCAAATGAATTCCTCCTGATTCGGCATGATTATCTAATAAACGTAGCCAAATCAACTAAAGTTACGATAAAAACACAAAAGAAGAATAAGGAAGGCTTGTGTTATCCATCCTAAAGGGGTAACAGGAACATGATAATCCCAAGGAGGAATACTCATGCCGAAGCGTTATGATTCCAGTTTGCAAGCAGATACCACCGTATCTCAGGCGCAAAATGCGGTGAACAAGCTTCATTATGCTGTATCTCAGGCCATGTCTCATCCGACGGCACAGACCATTGTACAGGCGGAACGTCGTCTGGCACACACGGAGCAGGCGATGCGACAAGCAGAGCTTTCACTCGGAGGGCAAGGTGTTGAGTTGGCAGAGGAAATGTTCATCGAGGAGAAGAGAAGATTGAATTCAATCCAGAGTCAGCACGGTCAAGGGAATTTATAACGTTCCTGTCACATCAGAACCCGCAGGGCAGCAATGCTTTGCGGGTTTTTCATATCATTTGCAAAGACTCTGGGTCCATGGGTTTACTCCGACAGTATGTCGAATGGTCGCTTAAAATTCTGTGAGAAGGTTAATAGAACAAGAGCAGGCAAAATTCCATACGGGAGGTACAGAATGACAAAACATATTACAGATTGTACGATTCTGAACAACGGAGTAACGATGCCATGGCTAGGATTTGGAACATATAAAGCAAAAGGTAAGGAAGTACAACAGGCGGTTGAGACCGCTTTGGAGGTTGGATATCGCAGTATTGATACCGCGTCCATCTATGGAAATGAAGAAGAAGTGGGACAAGCTATTGCAAGCAGTGGTGTTGCCCGTAACGAACTGTTTGTGACGACCAAGCTTTGGAACGAGGATCAGGGATTTGATTCAACGTTGAGAGCATTTGAAGCTAGTCAGAAGGCACTTGGACTGAATGTAATTGATCTTTACTTAATTCACTGGCCTGGCAGAGACCAGTATAAGGAGACGTGGAGAGCATTCGAACGTCTATATAGCGAAGGAAGCATCCGTGCGATTGGTGTGAGTAACTTTCAAGTACATCATTTGCAAGATATCATAGATGAGGGCGGAACGGTGCCTGCGGTAAATCAGGTAGAGCTGCATCCGGGTCTGATCCAGCAGGAACTTCAAGATTTCTGTGGGGCGCAGGGAATTCAACTGGAGGCTTGGAGCCCGATCATGAAAGGCAAGCTGAACCAAGAGTCCACCCTCAAAGCGCTGGCCCAGAAATATGGGAAAACGCCAGCACAGATTATTCTGCGTTGGGACATTCAGAATCAGATTGTGACGATTCCGAAGTCCGTTACCCCGGAGCGTATTCGTGAGAATGCGGACATCTTTGACTTTGAATTGACACCGGATGAGTTGAGACAAATTGATGCACTGGATTCGGATAAGCGGACGGGTCCACATCCAGATCAACTGTTCTGGGATTAAGTGGGTGGCGCTAATTGAATATAAGTGTTTGATGAACTACTTGTGTTTGTTCCGGTTACGGATCGTTCTTTGTGGTTTAAGATGTAAGCATAATCGGTCACGCTAAGACACTACTTGTGCAGAACAATCTTTCGATCGCCGTTATCCCCGAATTTTTTTGAAATTCCCTGTATCAAGGGGAAAATCCGGTGATAAATGCGAGCGCTCCGCTTCTCCAGCTTTTTTCTGCCACTCCGTTATCGTGAAAATTATAAATCCATCTTTAGATTTGGTGGGTAATTAAGAAGCATATAAAAAAAGTAGCAGGATCGGGAAATATCCCCTGATCCTGCTGCTTTGTGTGTGTGACTTGGCTTAATTTTTTTTCGGGACTTCGCAACCGTCATCTGTGCAGACTCCGCTGCCGTCTGTTTCTGTTGTGTTGGATTCAACCATTGTGAATGGGGAACGCTCGTCCCATGCTTTTTGAATGGCATCCAGGAACACCTCGTCAGGCTGAGCGCCCGATACAGCGAACTTGCGGTCGAATACGAAAAAAGGTACACCACGGATACCGAGTTGCTCGCCTTCTGCTTGGTCAGCGCGGACATTGTCGGTGAATTGATCACTGGACAGCACTGCCGTAGCTGCATTTCGATCCAAGCCGACTTCTTCTGCTAACTGAGCCAACACTTCAGGGTCGCCGGAGTGTTTACCTTCAATGAACACAGCTTGGAATATCCGTTCACTCAGTTCAAGCGCTTTGCCTTGTGTATCCGCCCAGTGTGTCAAGCGGTGAGCTGAGAAGGAGTTCGTAGGGATCATGGCATCGATATTGTATTCCAGTCCTGCCGTACGAGCATTGGCATTCATCTGGGCATTCATACCTTTGGCCTGTTCCACGCTCATATTATATTTGGCAGCCAGATATTCCGAATTGGTTTTGCCTGGGTTCAATGCTGCGTTTGGATCAAGCTCGAAGCTTTTGAATTGCAGCTTCACTTCATCACGGTGTGGAAACTGTTCCAGTACATTCTCCAGGCGGCGTTTACCGATATAACAGAAAGGGCACAGAAAATCAGACCATATCTCAATATTCATTTTATTATAACCTCCATCATCCTTTTAGTTGAAACCAATATGGTTACAATTATAAAGCCACTTTCTATAATTCGCAAGGAGATTACTTTTTATCCCGATATGCCTTGGACCAATGGTACGGTTGGATCTCATCCAGTCTCTTGAAGACCAGTTGACCAGAAGGGTCGTATACGGCAGCTTTGACTTCTTCGCCCCAGTAAAATAATCGTTCCTGGCATACACCGCAAGGTGTAAGGACCTTAAATTCTGAATGCTCGTCATCACGAGCGATACAGAGGGAGTGGGTGACACGTTCGTTCAATTTGTGAGCTTCCAGATAAGCCCCTGTTTCCATACATAGATGTGTGGCATCGTTGATGACCTCTGGCGCTACGCTAATCAGTAGGGAACCGGCTTCAGTATAGACGGCACCTGCGCCACCCCATCCCTGAGGATAACGTTGCTTCACAAATTCTGCGGCTGCATCGAACAATTTCTGTTCCATATTAAGTGGTTCAGTGTGTAATGTCATGTAATACAAGTTCCCCTTTTTAAATGCAAATACAAATTAAATTCATTTCGTGTATTGTTTAGTTTGTCATTACGATATTAATCATTGAGATGTTGCTGCTCCACTGTCTTCCTCTCGAAAGCGCTCAATCAAATCATAGGTAATCACGGTGTCCGAGACATGTAATCGCTTGGCTGCTTCATCATGACCTGGACGGCAAGCATTGATATCTGTTTTGTCACGTGTTGACAGGTCATAACAAGCGCCATTCTCGTAGATATAATCATCCGATGGAATATAAAATTCAGAACCATCCGAGAATGCGCCATTACGCAGCACAACCGTACGTGCAGACCCGTCATATACGTCGTTGCCCATATGATAATAGGACTGGTCGGACACGCCGAGCAGATGCAATACGGATGGCGTGATGTCCAGTTGTCCCGAAGGTTCGTCGATGGTTCCGGCATCTGCTCCGTCCGGTAAATGCACGAGCAGGGGAACCTCGTTCATGATTTGTGCCATATCCAGTTCGTTCAGCGAACGTCCCAGGAACTGTTCGTATTGTGATTGTTCCTTGATCGAGTTGTCGTGGTCTCCGTAGAACATAAAAATGGTATTTTCCCATAATCCCCGATTTTTCAGATCCTCCACCATCTTGCCAAGCGCCGAATCCACGTAATGAACGGATTGCAGATAATCACCGAACATCGTTCCCTGGAACTCGCCTACATCCAGTTGCTGCTTCTCTTTTGGCAGGGCGTATGGGTGGTGACTGCTGAGTGTAATGAGGAAGGAATAGAACGGTTCGGTCACCTCACTACTCATTTTCTCAACGGATTGCCGGAAAAAGGATTCATCAGACAGGGACCAGCCAAGCGGGTCATCCTGTGCAAAATCATTTTTACTATAAAACTTGTCGTACTTCATGTTCTGATACATCGTATACCGATTCCAGAAGCCACTCTCATAAGCGTGAAATACGTTGGTGCTGTACCCGTTGTCCTTCAGAATGGAAGGAAGGGAATCATACGTATGGTCTGCATATCGTACAAAGGCTGATCCAACCGGAAGTGGATGTAGGGAAATATTTGCGCCAAAATCGGCATCTGACGTTCTGCCCTGACCGGTCTGGTGATAAAAGTGACTATAATACTGACTTTCCTTCATCAGTTCATTAAAATGGGGCGTGATCTCCTGACCGCCAATGCTCTGGCCAATCATGAAGTTCATAAAAGCCTCACCCTGGACAATGATCACATTGCTGTCTTTATATTTGCCAAACAAGGCATCATTCTGCGGGGCAGTTCCTTGCCTTTCAGCGAAGAATGCCTTTGCTTGCTCAACATCAGCGGGTTCAGCCTGCGGCCCGGAGCCGATGTGGTCTTTGGCATAGTTGTACAGATCATAACCGTGAAAAGCGAGCAGTCCGGTCACATTGTACATGGATACATTCCACCAGTTGTTATCAAACAGGCCTTTGGCCCATGTTTTGCTATAAAAATAAATCGGGCCGACGGCGAGGCCAAGTCCCAGCACAAGGGCAATGCTGCCAGCCGTGAGACGGCGGCGCAACCGTGCCTTGCCATCGTTATACGAATAACTCCCGTAACCAGTAATAGACGTGCTGGAGTGCTTCGAACGGTAACGTCTGCTGAACAGTACGATAGCTGCGAACGGAATGACGACAAGCCAGTCGGCAAAGAACCAGAGATCACTTGTGTAGATCAATGTGGCGATGCTGTCACCCAATGCGTCAACTTGTCTTGCCTGCAACAATACCGGGATGGTCAAGAAATCCTGGAAATAGCGATAATACACCATATCGGCGTAGATTAGTGCGGTAAGCAGCAGGTTAAGGACGGCGAGAGACACGATCATGCCTCTACGTGGCAGCAACCAGGTCCAGAAGGACAAGAGTAGTAAAGATCCAATGGCAATGACTTTATCCAGCAGTCCCATCGTAATGTTATAAGCGTGAAGATTGTGATGGAGCCACATGAGTTTGAGCAGCATAAGTGCTAGAAAAATAAGATATAACATTAATGGATGATTTAGAAGCCCGCGTGGCATGGAACTGCGCGTAGGCCGAGTGACAACCATATGTATGTCCCCCTTGCTTTTTGTTGTTTTGTTATCGGAATGTAAAATAGGGCTCCATTCATTATAGCGTGGCCTCATGTGTTTTCAACTATGCCTCAGAAGAATTGATTTCTGCTGAAGCGAAGAGCGAAGTCGGTGAATTCTTATGACCAGAAAAGCGCATAAAAAAAGTGCGCCGGCCATGAATGGCAGGAGCACTTTAGATTCGAAATAATTATGAAGATTGTGGTGCTTTATTTCGTGGGGGCAGTGGGCCCAAATACTGATAGTACTGGGTTTCAATTCGTCCGTTGAACAACTTGCGACGTTTGTCTGCCTTATGACCGAAATACTCCTCAAAAGCTTTGGTCGACGTGATGGCAAAAAAGGACCATGTTGGCATGTCGAGGTAACTGCGCCCTAATGAGCGGAGCAACTTCTGAACTTCTTTTTCTTCACTCAAACGTTCACCATATGGGGGATTGGTAATGATGACACCATATTCACCCTGTGGTCTTGCGCGGTGAGCCGGCAGGACGCTGACTTCAATATCTTTGGCGAAGCCAGCACTTTTGATCGCTGCCATAGCAACTTCAATCGCTTCAGGATCAATATCGCTACCTGAAATCTGTAATGGGACATCGTCACGTACAGCATCGAATGCTTCTTCGCGCGCCTGTTCCCATAATTCTTCAGGAATGACAGCCCAGTCTTCAGAGTTGAAGGTTCGACGAAGTCCTGGTGCAATGTTCCAGCCGATCATAGCGGCTTCGATCAGCATTGTGCCTGATCCACAACACGGGTCATAGAATGGACGGGTTACATTCCAGCGGCTAAGCTGAATAAGAGCTGCAGCAAGTGTTTCTTTGAGTGGCGCTTCGGTGACGAGTTTACGATAACCCCGTTTATGCAGACCTGGTCCCGTTGTATCCAAAGTAAGCAGGGCGCGATCGTTCAGCAGAATAACCTCAATCACATAACGAGATCCATCCTCTGGGAACCACTCTGTGTCATAAGTCAGCTTCAGTTTCTCTACGATTGCTTTTTTCACGATCCCTTGTGATGCAGGCACACTGCTTAACTGGGATTTTTGAGAGCGACCCTCTACAGGGAATTCGCCGTCGGCTGGAATCCACTCTTCCCAAGGCAGTGCTTTGGTGCCTTCAAACAATTCGTCGAAAGTTGTGGCAGGGAATTCACCCATTTTCACCAATACGCGATCCGAACTTCTCAGCCACAGATTACAACGGCATATATCAATATAATCTCCTGTAAAGAAAACCCGGCCGTTGTCGATCGTAACATCTTCATACCCCAGTTGCTTTAGTTCCCGGGCAACAACAGCCTCGAGTCCCATCGCCGAGGTTGCAATCAATTGCAATTGAGCCATGTGATTCATTTCAACTCCATTTCAAGCTGGAGAAGGGAGATCCTTCTCTCTGCTGTATAGTAACGGTGCGGCCTTGCCGCTTTCCGTGAAAAAACTTACAATGAGAAATGCGGTGAACGTATGCACTCCTCTTTCGAGGTGATGCATCAGTCAACCGCCTGTGTTGATAACAAACATTTATTATAGAACATTGGCATCCATATGGAAAGCAGTCCAAGTGTCCAAGGAGGATTTTAGTGGTGAATCTGACCCCTGATGAATATGTAAATCAATTATTTCAAGAGGATGAGCTTTTGCTGAAAGTGAAAGAGGCCATCCGTTCGAACGACATGCCTGAGGTTTCGGTTGCGGCGGCATATGGACGATTGCTCACGTTTCTAGCGAAGACATCCAAAGCAGAAGCTGCGCTCGAAATCGGCGTGCTGGGCGGTTACAGTGGGATCTGCATTGCACGAGGTTTGCGTGAGAATGGAACCCTGACTTCGCTGGAACTGAAAGAGGAATATGCGGCAATGGCGCGTGGTCATCTGGAAGAAGGCGGTTTTGGCGAAAAGGTAGAGTATCGCATTGGCCCAGCAGCAGACAGCCTGGAGCAATTGGAGCAAGAAGGTCGCACATTTGATTTCTTCTTTATTGACGCAGATAAGGAGAATTATCCGGTATATCTTGACTATGCCATTAAGCTGGCTCGGCCAGGTGCGGTCATTGTAGGTGATAATTGTTTCCTGCGTGGTCGTACACTGAATCCGGACAAGCAGGGTCCGGCCGTGCTTGCTGTTCGTCGTTTCAATGAACAGATGGCAAGTGACCCGCGTCTGGTGACGACGATGTTGCCGGATTACGATGGGCTGGTACTTGCCTGGGTGAAGTAAAAGTGGATATTTCCTAAAGATAAAACTCCGATGGAACACGATCTCGCGCTTTTATGCTTGTGAGGTGGATCGTGATTCTGTACGGAGTTTTCTAAAAACACACAAAGAAAGAGATGACAACATTTTGAATGATCAAAAATGTGTCGTCTCTTTCTTTGTATTTACAGATATCGTTGTAGTCGTTCTATTTATACTTCAGGTGTTCCGTACGTTTCAAACCATTTTTTGATGGTGTCAAAATCATCACTGAAGGACAAGCTCAGCATCAATAATACACGAGCTTGTTGTGGACTGAGGTTGTCGCCTGCAATGATACCTTTGCCACCGCCATACACACTTCCTGAACCCGTCCGAGTGGTGGTCACAAAGATGACACCTTCTTCAATGGCTTTGGTACGAGCTTGTCCCATAGCTCTGGAGATACCGCCAGCTCCAGTACCGGAAGTCACGATTCCTTTGGCACCGCTGCTCACGAATCCTTCGATGGCTCCGCCGCCAGCTTCTTGATATGAGATCGCAATTTCTACTTTGGCCAGATCTGCCTTTGTGATTTTACTTAGATCAAATACGGGCTTCGCTGTGCCTTCAGGTTTCAAGGCACGTGCAGGAGCGCGGTAGATTCGAATGTTTTCTTCATCAATATATCCTACAGCGCCGAGCATCGGCGTTTCAAACGTATCTGTCCGATAATCATTTGTCTTGGTTACACCGCGAGCAAGCTGGATTGTGTCATTCAACATGAGCACTGTGCCAAATGAAGTGGTACGACCACTACCTGCAAGTTTGATTGCGTTGTACAGATTGGCTTGAGCGTCAGAACCGATGACAGTCCATGGCCGCATGGAGCCTGTGATCACGACCGGTTTGTCACTCTGAACCGTCATATCGAGGAAATAAGCGATTTCTTCCATTGTATCTGTACCCGTGGTAACGACAACACTGTCGTACGTTGCAAGAGCTTTGTCTACCGTCTGCGACAAGTCATAGAGGTCGGCCATGCTATAGGAACCTGAACCTGAGTTTCCGAATTGGAGCGTGCTAACATCAGCAATCTTCTGTTTATCCGGTAAGGCGTCTACCATCTCTCCAATCGGAAGTGTACCTGCCTTGTAATTCTGGAAGCTGGTGGCATCCTCGGATTGACCGGCAATCGTTCCGCCAGTTCCGATCACCAATACATTAGGAAGTGCAGATTGTTTGGAAGAGTCTGGTATTGCAGGAATGGAAGTATTGCGAGCCGGAGTAGTGGTTGCTGTCTGAACAGCGCCTGTTGTGCCTTTCACCTCTACCGTAGCTGCGTGCGCAGCGTAGGTTCCAATGGGGGACAACGAGATGGTTAGTGCTGTTAAAGCTGCGGTACTCCATACGGCCCAGGGACGAAGATTGGATGTTTTACTCATGAATAGCACTCTCCTTCAAGTAAATGTGATGTTAAGTTTGTTAAGAAGAATATGTATACCATTTCAAATTGATTGTATTTCATGTTAAGTAATATGACAAACATAGATAATGGTAGAGTAATCGGTTACATTAGTAGATAATGAGAGTAAAATGATTATTTATGAGGAATTACGAAAGAATATTCAGTCTGATAGAGATATATAAGAGTTGATTTTAGTTGTTTTGAAGAGAAATACGCCTTCATTGTGTTAGTTAATATTACATATTGAGTCTTTTGTCCTGATAAAACGATGTATTTTAATAAAAGAATGTCGAATTGGGACTCATATCAGAAGTAGGTAACAGAATGAGAGGATGATAGTAACGCATATTAGGTAATGGGGCTCAATTACGGTCTAAAGAGTGGTTTCGTTATAGAGTTATGTTTATAATAGGGGTGATCAACATATGTAAATAAATATATAATACTGATTGGAGGAGAAACGATGAAACAGGCACCGAGAAAGTATGCAAATTACATTCCGATTCGGGAACTGGAGACTTTGGAAGAGAGGTTATCTCCCTTCAAGGTGTATGCAGAACTTCGTGATAACACTCCAGTCCGATATGATGAGCATCGAGAATGTTGGGATGTTTTTGGTTATGAAGATGTGAAGTACGTTCTGAAAAATCCGAAACTATTCTCTTCTGCACGTGATCGTGCCAATACGAGCATGTTGACGACAGACCCTCCCAAACACAAACAGCTGCGTGATCTGGTGAACCAGGCGTTTACACCCAAGGCAATTGAAGCATTGGCTCCGCGTATTCAGGAAATCACAGATGAGTTAATTGCTCCACACCTGTCAGAAGGGCATATGGAACTTATTGATGACCTTGCAACACCATTGCCCGTCATTGTCATTGCGGAATTGATCGGAGTCCCTGCGGCGGATCGTCAAAAGTTCAAGGACTGGTCTGATGTATTGGTGAAAGGCGCACGTGATGATAGTGAGCAGGCTTTCCAGGAGTTATTGGAGGAGAAAAAAAGAAATATGCAGGAGTTGCATATCTATTTCACTGGCATTATGGAAGAACGTCGGTTGCAGCCAAAGGATGATCTGATCTCATTACTGCTTGCTGCGGAGATTGATGGTCAGAAATTGACTTCAGATGAAGTCGTGGGCTTCTGTATTCTCTTACTCGCTGCCGGTAATGAAACAACAACCAACCTGATTACCAATGCGGTTCGTATTCTGTCTGAACAACCTGAGCTACAACAGGAGTTGCGCGAACATCCTGAACGGATTACTTCTGCGATTGAAGAGACGCTGAGATATTATCCGCCAATTGTCGCGATTGGGCGGGTTGCCAAGGAAACTGTAGAGTTGAATGGTCAGATGATTCAAGCCGGGGAGCAGGTGATTTCCTGGGTTGGAGCAGCCAATCGGGACAGTGCCCAATTTGAAAACCCGGAAGATTTCATCTCTGATCGCAAGCCGAACAGGCATATGGGCTTTGGTTTTGGCATTCATTTTTGTCTGGGTGCACCACTCGCTCGATTGGAGGCAAGGGTAGTTCTTCATACATTGCTTCAGCACATGGGAAACATTCAACTTGTTCCGGGAACGGCTCTGCAACCGATACAAAGTGCTTTTGTATTTGGTGTGAAACATTATCCGATACAATTCAATCTAATAAATAAATGATGAATGGCGAATGAATGACAAAAGCCGCTCTCAGGCCAATTAGGCGCTGGAAGCGGCTTTTTCAAATGAAAAAGTTAAGATGTACTAATTAAGAAATGGATAGGGAATCAGGATTCCCGAATAGAAGCAGGTTTGTTATACAATTTGAATCGGACCCAAACCATATTAAGCAGCAGCAGTCCGCCAGATACGATAAACAGACCTTCGATCCCGATGAATCCTGCCATAAATCCTCCAATGATCGCTCCAAGCATGTTGCCCAGCGCCAGAGTACTCGTATTAAAACTGAATGCACGGCTGATCATGCTATCGGATGTATAGGAACGGATCAAGGCATTAACGCTCGGAAGCAGGCCACCCATGAACACACCCATCATGAAACGAACAAGAATGAGTTGCCATACGGTCTGAACAAATGCCTGCGGAATTAGCATGAGTCCTGTACCTATGAGGGAGAACGTCAGCACCTTGTGAGGACCAATCCGGTCACTCAGCTTCCCGAGAATCGGAGACATCGCCATATTGGATAGTCCCGTAACTGCACCGACAAGTCCTGCCCAGAAGGCCACATTTACATCCGAACCATGCAATTTTTGCACATACAACGGCAAGAGTGACATGGGGCTAATCATCGCAAACTGCAACAGAAACGTCACAGCAAACAGTGCGGGAAGTTGAGGTGACTTATTCAATTCCTTCAGACCGGACAATACGGATTGTGCCGGCAGTTTGGCTGCTTCTTGACGGTCGAACTTCTCCCTCACCAGGAACATGGCGAGCATGGAAGCGACAAAGATCAGTCCACCTGTAATATAGAAAATGGGGCGGAAGCCTACCGCATCCGCTAACAAACCACCAATGAGTGGACCCAGGATTGTGCCGGCAACCTGCCCGGACTGACTGATTCCCATGGCAAAACCCATGCGGTCTTTCGGTGTGGTACCCGATATCAGCGCAACAGCTGCAGGATTGAAACCGGAGATGGTACCGTTAAGCAAACGCAATAAGAGAAGCTGCCAAGGATTCTGTGCCAGACCCATAAGGGCAATTACGATGGCCATCCCGAATCCCGAACGCAGCAGCATTACTTTTCGGCCATACTTGTCCGATAACTTGCCCCAGAGCGGTTGGAACAAAAATGAGGTGAGGAAATTGGCTGCAAAAATAAATCCCGCCCATATGCCAATTTCATGTTCGCCAACAACGCCCAGATCTCTTGCGAGATAAAGAGACAAAAATGGGGTAATCATGGTCATGCCCGAATTGACCAAAAATTGTCCGAACCAAAGCACAATGAGGTTTACTTTCCACGTTTTCAAAGTGCTTTCACTTCCTTTCAAAGATATTTCTGTAATTCTCAAAAAAACACCATTCTTTCATTATAACATAATTGGCATATGAGGGATGGGTGTAAGGAATGTCATAGTATTGTCACGTAGAACGCATCTGCATGTGGTTGTTACGGCTGTTTAAAAAGGGCATAATGGTAATTATGAGTCCAAAAACTATTGGAGGCTTCTTACATGAGCTATAATGATCGACTGATTCGGGCAAGTTTCAAACAACAGGTAGACCGTGTCCCGGTGTGGTACATGCGTCAAGCTGGACGTTACGATCCTGAATATCGCAAAATTAAAGAAAAGTACTCCTTGTTAGAAATCTGCAAACAACCCGAGCTGGCGGCTGAAGTTACACTCATGCCGGTACGCAAACTTGGTGTAGATGCGGCTATTTTGTATTCCGATATTATGAATCCGGTTGCCTCATTGGGCATTGATTTTGACATTGTAAAAAATATTGGTCCAGTTATCGATAATCCTATTCGGTCCGCTGCAGATGTGGATCGGCTCCGTCCCATCGACGTAGAAGGAGATCTGTCACATATTCTGGAAACCATTCGAATTCTGGATAAGGAGCTTGATGTGCCTCTTATTACGTTTGCGGGCGCACCATTCACGATTGCGAGTTATCTGATTGAAGGCCGACCTTCGAAAGGTTATATCCGCACCAAAACGATGATGTACAGCGAGCCTGAGGTGTGGCATAAGCTGATGCAGAAGCTTGGTGATATGGTTATTACATATGTCCGTGCGCATATTGCGAATGGCGGTAAGGCATTCCAGTTGTTTGACAGCTGGGTTGGAGCACTTTCTCCCAAAGACTTCAGAACATATGTGTTGCCTACGATTACCCGTATCTTTACCGAATTATCGGATTTGAATGTACCGAAGATTTATTTCCCTGGTGTTGCATCGGGTGAGTTGTTGCCAGCACTGCATAATCTGCAAGCCGATGTAATTGGATTGGACTGGAGAGTATCCATTTCAGAAGGGCGTCAACGTCTTGGTGGCAAGTTTGCAGTACAGGGTAACCTGGACCCATATGTGCTGACTGCCCCGATGGAACTGATTAAAGAGCAAGCCAAAGTGATTATTGACGAAGGAATCAAGGAGCCGGGTTATATTTTCAACCTGGGACACGGATTGTTTCCTGAAGCATCGCTAGAGAAGCTCAGAGAACTAACGGCGTATATTCATGAATATTCTGCCGAAGCAATGAAGACTGGGGTGACGGTAACTAATGACTAATACTGTAGGTGTACTGGTGATGTCGTATGGCACACCCGAAAATATGGAGAGTGTTGAAGCGTATTACACACATATCCGCAGAGGACGTCCGCCTGAACCGGAGCAATTGAAAGAACTGACGGATCGTTATGAAGCCATTGTTGGCGGTGTTTTCCCCCTTCGGGAGAACACAGACAATCAGGTCAAGGCCCTTCAAGAGACATTAAACCGTGATGAGCGTGGCACTGATGTGGAATTCCGTTGTTATCAAGGACTGAAGCATGCCTATCCGTTTATTGAGGATGGCGTGGAGCAGATGGCGAAGGATGGAATTCAGAAAGCAATTGGTATTGTACTGGCTCCTCATTTTTCAACGATGAGTGTAGGCAGTTATATCAAACGTGCGCGTGAAAAAGCAGAAGAGCTGGGCGTTCATATGTCCTTTATTGAGAGTTATCATCTGCATCCGAAGTTAATTCAGGCGTTGTCCACACGTGTCAGTGCCAAGTTGGATGCGTTCGAAGAAGCTGGAGCAAAACGCGGAGATGTGAAGGTATTGTTCAGTGCGCACAGCCTGCCGGCACGTATTGTGGAGATGGGTGATCCATACCCGCAACAATTGCTGGAGACCTCGGAAGTGATTGCCTCACGTGTAGGAATAACCAATTGGCAATTTACGTGGCAGAGTGCCGGACGAACAGCTGAGCCTTGGCTTGGACCGGATATTCTGGATACGTTACAGGAGCTTTCGCGTGAACAGGTAGAGGATGTGCTTGTGGCACCAATCGGGTTTGTCTCGGATCATCTCGAAGTGCTCTATGATCTCGATATTGAGGCCAAATCGATTGCCAAAGAGATCGACATGCGCCTGATGCGTATTGATTCTCTCAATAGCGATCCTCTATACATGGAGACGTTAAGCGACGTTATTATAAGCCAATGGCAGCAAGGGTCGGATGAGTAATGGGTGATAAGAAACGCCGTGTTGTTGTTGTCGGTGGTGGCCTTACCGGGCTCAGCGCGGCATTTTATATCCGCAAGCATTACCGGGAAGCAGGAGTTGAACCCGTGATTACTTTGGTCGAGAAAAGCTCGTCCATGGGAGGCATGATTGAGACACTGCACCGGGATGGATTTGTGATTGAAAAAGGGCCCGATTCTTTCCTGGCTCGCAAAACAGCAATGATTGACCTTGCTAAAGAATTGGAGATTGATCATGAGCTGGTCAGTCAGAATCCGGAGTCGAAGAAAACGTATATCATGCAGCGTGGCAAACTTCATCCTATGCCAGCAGGACTTGTTCTTGGTATTCCTACAGAACTAAGACCATTCTTGAGAAGTGGTCTGGTCTCTCCGGCAGGCAAACTGCGGGCGTTGATGGATTTTGTCATCCCGCCGCGTCGTACAACAGAGGATGAATCGCTCGGTTATATGATTGAACGCCGTCTTGGAGCAGAAGTGCTGGAGAACTTGACGGAACCACTGCTCGCAGGAATTTATGCAGGTGATATGCGGCGATTGAGCCTCCAGGCTACCTTCCCGCAGTTCGGAGAAGTAGAGCGCGATTACGGCAGCTTGATCCGGGGTATGATGACGGGTCGCAAACCGGCTGAGACACATACCGGAACAAAACGGAGCGCTTTTTTGAACTTTCGCCAGGGACTTCAGAGCCTTGTTCATGCACTCGTCCATGAGTTGCAGGATGTGGATCAACGTCTGAACACTGCGGTGAAGTCGCTGCAACGCCTTGATGGAGCGCAGACCAGATACAGTGTTGAACTTGGTAATGGCGAAATGCTTGAAGCCGATGATGTAGTGATTACTGTGCCGACCTATGTCGCGTCGGAGCTGTTGAAGCCTCAAGTGGACACAGCGGCACTGGATGCGATTAACTATGTGTCTGTAGCCAATGTCGTGCTCGCTTTTGAGAAAAAAGAGGTGGAGCATGTATTCGACGGGTCGGGTTTCCTCGTTCCGCGGAAAGAGGGGCGGAATATTACGGCTTGCACGTGGACATCGACGAAATGGCTGCATACCAGCCCGGATGATAAAGTACTGCTCCGCTGTTATGTTGGTCGCTCCGGTGACGAACAGAATGTGGAGCTTCCGGATGAAGCGCTGACGAATCTGGTTCTCAAGGATCTGAGAGAGACGATGGGTATTGAAGCAGTGCCGATCTTCTCCGAGATTACAAGGCTTCGTAAGTCCATGCCACAGTATCCGGTGGGACACCTCCAACATATTGCCGCCCTCCGTGTGGAGCTTGGCAGCAAATTACCGGGTGTGTACATTGCGGGTGCAGGTTATGAGGGTGTAGGTTTGCCTGATTGCATCAGACAAGCGAAGGAAATGTCTGTCCAGGCTACACAAGAGCTTGCAGCAGATTAAGTACAGCAAGAGAGCTGTCTCAAACGTAGAATTATCTACTGGAGAGATGGCTTTTTTTATATGAAGATCTGGAAGCTAACCGAGTTAATACCCTTTCAATCGATACAGTTCCAAGGAATGATGGAAATCCAGAATATGCCTGATATAATGGTATGTATGGCTGTGAAGAAGAAGAGGAGTTGCTTATGTATCCCCCAAGATCAGAGCGAAGTGTAAAGAAGAAAAAAGGCAAACGCACGCGCAATACAATCATCTGGACAGTTAATATTGTATTGATCATGGCAATTGGTCTGGTGGGCATTTTTTATGTTATTAATACACGTCAGCAACAGGCAGACCAGCCAGTGAAACAAGAAATCGTCGATCAGGATCAGCCTTCCATTGGAGATGATGCCAAAGGCGGGGATCAAGTAAGTTCTCCAGACTCGGAATCTGATGAGACTTCGGAAGAAGAACCCGAAGCTACGGATGAAGAGACAACAGCGGATGCAGATAAGACATCTGGAGCAGCGACACCTGACACTTCAGGCAATACCAATAGTGGGAAAGCAGAATCCGGAACGAAAAAACCTGCGGCAGATTCTACACCGTCCGGCACCAAGGGAAATGCAGGTGTGGATCAGGAATCAGGGACATCGAAACCTTCCAATTCAGCGAAGGATGTCACGATTAACTTTGTGGGTGATATTCAATTCTCGGGCAAAGTTGCTGAGCTGTTGGATAAGAACGGTTATGATTATCCCTTTGCCAAACTCGGCAGATTATTCAAGGATGATGATCTTACCATCGGCAACTTGGAGACACCGATAACCCTGGGTGGTACTGGTGCAGTCGACAAAACCTATGTATACAAATCTTCGCCCAAAGCATTGGCGGCAATGGCCTCTGCGGGTTTTGATGCTGTCAATTTGGCTAACAATCATATTCTGGATCAGGGCGTAGAGGGTTTGGTGGATACGTTAACTTATCTCAAGGAATATGGCATAGCTCACACCGGGGCAGGTATGAACAGGGATGAGGCCTATGCACCAGCATATCTGGAACGCAAAGGCATGAAGATTGCATTGCTTGGGTTCTCACGAGTTGTACCGGAAACGAGTTGGAAGGCGGAAGGTAATCGGGCAGGCGTGGCTGAAGCTTATGATTCCACAGGGGCAGTCACAGCGATCCAGGAGGCCCGTAAGAAGGCTGATCTGGTGATCGTGGTTGCACATTGGGGAGAGGAACGTGTAAGTACTCCGAATAGTGACCAGACCCGATTGGCTCATGAGTTTGTAGATGCTGGCGCTGATCTGGTCATAGGTGGTCATCCTCATGTGTTGCAAGGGCTGGAGTACTATAAGGGGAAGTGGATTGCATACAGTACGGGAAATTTCATTTTCTCCAGATCAACAACCGAAGAGACATGGAAAACGGCGGTATTTCAGGCTCGTTGTAGTCAAGATGCAGCTTGCAGCATGAAAGTTATCCCTTATGAGGCCGGGCTAGGTCAGGCCATTCCGATGATCGATGAGGCGAACAAACTGCTGTTGGAACAGATGGCAAAGCTCTCTCCTGGTATTCGATATGATGGGAATGGAGTCGCTTCACCTAATTAAAAACCTTTTTGAGGAGGGAATCGAATGAACAACCTTTGTGTAGCGCACCGTGGATTTTCTTCTATTGCACCAGAGAATACGATGGCTGCATTCCTGATGGCCATGGAACGGCCTGAAGTTCAGTGGATGGAGCTGGATGTGCAGTTGTCGCGTGATGGTGTACCGGTGGTCATTCATGATTTTACAGTGGATCGCACGACAAATGGCAAGGGCCTGGTTCGGGAAACCGATTGGGCAGATCTGCAACGACTGGATGCCGGATCGTGGAAAAATAAGTCTTACAAAGGCGAACGGATTCCGGCGCTAAGTGAATTGTTAGATCGCTCGTGCGGCAGAGTACGTTTGAACATTGAACTGAAAACGCAGGGAGACATGTACCCGGGTCTGCCTGCGGCTGTTATACATGAAGTGAGAAAAAGACATATGCAAAATGATGTTGTGATCACCTCATTTGAACCAGCCGCTCTGATCGAAGTGAAGAAACTTGCACCGGAGATCCAGACGGGGCTGATTATCGATGCACGACCAGGTGATCTGTTAACCGCCCTGCGGCAGATGAATTGTACATTCCTCTCGATTGGATACACCAATGTGGACAAATCCTTAATGAACGAGATGCGGAGTGCAGGCATTCGGGTGATGGCTTGGACAGTGGATGACAAGACCATTATGAAGAAACTGGCGGCAGTTGATCCAGAACTCATGTTATGTACGAACCGTCCTGACGTATGGGAGCTGGCATTTCAGGAGACGAGCAGCCGATTTTTCAGACCCTAATTCACACCATACACACTAATGAATCCAATAAAGGTGGTTATATACCCATGTTGACTAACATTCGCAATGTATACTGTGTAGGACGCAATTATAAACTTCATGCGGAAGAATTGGGTAACGCGGTTCCGGATGAGCCAATGATCTTTATGAAACCTTCTCATGCAGTCGTGTCCCTGAATGGTGAGACGCTTGAATTGCCTGCTACCAAGGGTGAAGTTCACTATGAAGCTGAATTGGTCGTGCAAATCGGCTGGAGTTATGAGCCAGGTATGGCGGTAGATGAGCTGGTGGATGCGTATGCGTTTGGTATTGATTTTACGTTACGTGACGTACAGACCGTGATTAAGAAAAAGGGCCACCCGTGGACAGCGGCCAAAGGGTTCAGAAATTCCGCTCCGGTTACTACATTTCAGGCATTCCCGGGTGCGGCAGCATTACTGGAGAAAGACTTTACATTGACCAAAAATGGTGAGGAAGTCCAGCGTGGTAACATTCGTAACATGATCTTCAGTTTACAGGACATTGTGGAATATGTAGGTCACCATTACGGCTTGGGGCCGGGCGATGTCATTTTTACAGGAACACCCGAAGGTGTTGGACCAACACAAGCAGGAGATGTGCTCGAACTGGCATGGGACGGCGAATCCTTGGGTGCCTGTACGATTGGGGCAGCGCAATAAGGATTACACATCATACCTGCTTGAGATGAATAGGGTACAAGAAAGGGGCGTGCATACGCTCCTTTTTGCTGTGTTATCGTGGATATATGTTTATATCTTCATCGTACGGATACGCTACTAATTTACGCCAAGCTGTATGCTGTATTTGCGCTCTGTGTGACCAACTCTTCCAGTTCAGCTTGTTGTGCAGCATGTTGCTCCGAGCTGATACTTCCACTTGCGAGCCGTTCATCCAACTGCTCTCTGAGCTGTCTTACTTGTATAGCAATGACCTCATCCAAATTCCCGTTGTTTTCTTCCGTAATCATCCTCAGTGATTTGCCGTTGTACAGTTCCTGATACAGATCCGCTTCTGAAGGCTGATTCAGAGCGCTGAGCAGCTCGTCGCTACTTCCCTCACGAGTGTCCAAGTCAACGATGGACCATTTAGCAGTAGGTATGGGAGAGATGGCGGATTGGCCCCATGCTGTTCCGGCGAAGGACATGGTGACAATCATTGTGCCTATAATAATGACTCTTTTCATATTCATATGGATAATCCTCATTTCTGTAGTTGAGTACGAACTGAATCGTAACTTGTCGTTGATGTAGTTGTAGATGTTTCGATCTGAGAATAGTGTAAACGGGAAACCTGAAGTGAAACTTAAAACAGGATAAGTAATTTCAACCTAGCGGAGAATGGCTGCAAAAAGAAAAGATCACTAATATAATTCGCACTTGACAGGTTGGGTTAGTTGGTTATATGATAATCTCAATTATTTTAATACTCATTAAATGAACAGTGAAATAATTTGAACTGAAAACTGCATTGAGCTGATTGGACCACCAAAGGCTCCCGGGACTACTCCTCTAAGGAATGTCCTCGGGGGCCTTTTTTCGTATGCTGTTGGGGTTTCAGACGATCAAGGAGGTTATGGAATGAGTGATAGAGACTGGGAAGCGTTGGAGCGGACGGATTGGTTATTTCGCAAAATGGTCAGACGATTTGTCAAAGAGCGGGATCGCATCTCTGTAGAAGGCATCAGCCTGCCAGGCATGCTTATCCTGCACAAGATCATTCGTGAGGGAGAACAGAGGCTTGGGGATTTGGCGGAACAATTGGACTTTACATCGGGTGCCATTACAGCTCTGACCGATAAGTTGGAGAAAAAGGGACTCACCATCCGCAGACGAAAGGAAGACGACCGCCGGACGGTTTTACTGGACATCACATCCAGCGGGCGGGAGATGTATGCGAGAAACAGCAATATCGGTGCCCGATGTATCACGCTTCTGTTTGAGGGTTTTACGAGTGAGGAACTGGAGCAGCAAAGTCAATTCTACGAGCGGGTAGTAGCGAATCTGGAGGGATTCTCGGACACGGTGCTGGAATTGGCGGAGAACAACGGGATACAAGAACATGATCGGTCCTCCACAAGTAACCTTGAGCAGAAGCAGCGGGACAATACCGGGAAGAGTAACTATCTCAGTTATTGAGGTTGGGTCAAAGTAAGGACATTTGATATACCACAAACATTCTAGGGGAGAGATGATCAATGGGACACTCAACAATATATCCAACTGGAGCGACGTTATACAATCCGGATAAGGCTTGGGGCGGTTATACCGTTTATCAGGCAGGTGAGGAAGGCGTAGTGTTGATCGATATGAATGGCAAGGAGGTTCACCTGTGGAAAGGATTGTTAGGTTTTCCGGCTAAAATATTACCTGGCGGCTACGTGCTGGGCAGCACAGGCCGGAGAGATCCGAAGTTCGGTATTCAGGATAATGTCGATCTGGTTCAGGTGGATTGGGACGGCAACATTGTATGGAAATACAATAGCTACGAACACATCGAAGATCCGGGGTATGAGCCATTATGGTATGCCCGCCAGCATCATGATTATCAGCGTGAGGGAAATCCGGTAGGTTATTATGCACCTGGCCTTGCGCCAAAGACGAAGAGTGGCAAAACACTTATTCTGGCACACAAAAATGTGAGTAATCCGCAAATTTCAGATAAGCCATTGCTTGATGATGCCATTATCGAAGTGGATTGGGAGGGGAAGGTACTCTGGGAATGGCTGCCTAACAAACACTTTGAAGAATTAGGTTTTGATGAAGCTGCTCGAAATGTTCTGTTCCGTGACCCGAATACACGTTCTTTCGGTCATCTGGGTGGTGGCGTTGGTGACTGGTTACATATTAATTCTGCTTCTTATGTCGGACCCAACCGTTTCTATGAAGAAGGAGACGAACGCTTCCACCCCGACAATATTATCTGGGATGCCAGAGAGGCCAACATAATCGCCATTACAGACAGACAGAGCGGAAAGATCGTGTGGAGATTAGGGCCAGACTATACTTCACCTGAAGTGAAACACATCGGCACAATTATCGGGCAGCATCATGCACATATCATTCCCCAAGGTCTACCGGGAGAAGGCAACTTGCTTGTATTCGACAATGGCGGCTGGGCAGGTTATGGCCTCCCAAATCCGGCTTCTCCATTTGGATTGAAACATGCGATTCGGGATCACTCCCGTGTACTGGAGATTAACCCGGTCACCCTGGAGATTGTCTGGCAGTATACCTCGGCAGAAGCAGGTTTCTCGGTTCCGACTGATTCTTATAAATTTTATAGCCCATACATCAGTTCCGCCCAGCGTTTACCTAACGGCAACACCCTGATAACCGAGGGTTCCAATGGCAGATTGTTCGAAGTGACAGCGGAGCATGAGCTGGTCTGGGAGTATGTCTCCCCGTACACAGATGGGCGGAATACCAATATGGTCTATCGTTCGTATCGAGTTCCTTATCAGTGGGTTCCACAGTTGGAGAAACCGCAGGAGATTGCGATCGAAGCTATTGATGTTTCCAACTACAGGGTGCCGGGAGCAGCGCCCAAAGGTTCTGCATCCATCGTGAGCGTAGAGACAACTCTTCCATTTGTGGAGGGTGCAGCCTGTGTGGCAACGTCGGATGAAGGCAAGTCAGGCGGTTAAGCGTCAAGAATCATGACTAGATCGAATGGGGTGTATATTTTGAGAAAACCATCCATAGTAACTGGCGTATTGATATTATTTCTGGCCACGGCACTCCTATTATCCGGATGCAGCTCAAATGCAGCAGGATCTGGAGCAAAAGACGCTACCAGCAAGAATGCCGATAATGTAAAAATTCGCATCGCAGATACAAGTACGAACCCAACGTTCAGGGTAGCCATTGCCAAAGGTTTTTTTGAAAACAGGGGCATTGATGCAGAGAGTATTACCTTTGGCTCACCGGCTGAAGGTGTAAATGCACTATTTATCAAACAGGTTGATATTGCTTACGGTGCGGACTTCCCTGTATTAAATGCTTTGTCTAAAGGGGAATATTCAGTCATCGCTTCTGCAGGTCAGACTACGGATGAAGCGGCAGCCGCCTGGAAACTGTATGCAAGGGATGATATTCAGAGTGGAGCGGATTTGAAGGGCAAGAAAGTGAGTTTCATTCGAGGTACATTTATTCCATATCTATGGGATGAATATTTGAAAGATCAGGGGGTGGCGCTGAGTGATGTGACGCAAATTGGTCAGGGGGCTTTTGATGAAGCCTACATCGCACTGAAACAGGGAGACCTTGATGCCGCTTGGGTTATAGGTTCCGCGTTAACCGATAAATTCGATGCACTCGAAGGAGTACATCAGCTGACGGATATGTCTCAGACCCCTATACGTCTTGGTATGGGATTGGTATCAAGTAATGAATTCATCCAGGCAAACCCTGAAACGGTAAGTGATTTTCTTGCGGCGCTGGATGAAGCATCCACGTATGCCCAAGCGCATCCTGAAGAGGTTGCCGATCTGATGTATCAAGAGACCAAACAGCCTAAAGATGCCACGTTGAAAGACCTTCCGATCAATCCATGGGAAGTTGGATTTACGCAGGCTGCTTATGATAGTTTGGCAGGTCAGAAGCAATATATGGTGGACAGCGGAATCATCGAACAGGATTTTGATCTCGACACCAAACTCAATCTGACTTCTCTCCAGCAGGCGTTGCCGAAAAAAGTGACATACAGTAAATAATTCTTATTGAAATGGGAGGTGTCCGTTATGTCCTTACCTGCAACTCAGCATACCATTCATATTGAACAGCTTCGGAAAACGTATCATGCCCCGACCAATGGGGATGTGCATTATATCATTAAGGATGTTGATCTGGTTATCAAGGGAGGGGAGTTCTTTGTCCTGCTTGGTCCCAGTGGGTGCGGGAAGTCAACGCTGCTGAACATGATCGCTGGTTTTATTTCCAAGTCGGGTGGGCAGCTCAAGGTAGACAACAAGGAGATCGAAAGACCGGGCAGGGATCGGGCAATGGTATTCCAGCAGGCGGATTCTTCTCTCTTTCCATGGCTAACTGTGAGGGAAAATGTTGAATTCGGACTTCGAATGTCCAAGGTGCCTAAGACACAACGACGTGAGATCTCTGATCGATACATCCAGCTTGTTGGACTGAGTGCTCATGAGGGAAAATTTCCAAAAGAACTCTCGGGTGGCATGAAGCAGCGGGTTCAATTGGCCCGTGTACTTGCGAATGACTCGGCGATCTTGTTGATGGATGAGCCATTCGGTGCACTGGACGCGATGACGAGACGGACCATGCAGAAGGAACTGGTGAATATCTGGAAAGAAACCCATAAAACCGTTATCTTTGTCACACACGATATTCAGGAGGCGTTATTGCTTGGTGAGCGCATAGGCATTATGTCTGTAGGTCCGTCTTCGAATATCACGGATATTTACCACAACACGTTACCTTACCCGAGGAACATCGCCTCGTCTGAGTTCAACACTTTGTATGACCGAATTCAAGGCCACTTTGAAGAATGACTGAGGTGATATACAAGATGAAATGGTTGGAGAAAAAATGGGTGTCTATCCCGCTTCTATGGGTAACGGTCATCTTAATCTGGCAGCTTGGTGCCCTTATCTATGGGCCTGACGTAATCCCTGGTCCGTGGCACACGATCCTGGGAGCACGCGAACTGATAGCTGACGGTACGCTGATGGAGTATATCGGAATCAGCTTCACTCGTGTACTGGCCGGCTGGGTACTCGGAAGCATCATTGCTATTCCGGTAGGGCTGATTATTGGCAAAGTTCATCTCATCCGGCTGTTCGCCGAACCGTTCCTTAACTTTATACGTTTTATCCCGCCGATCGCCTTTATTACCTTATTTCTGGTGTGGTTCGGAATTGGTGAGCAATCCAAGATCGCGCTCATTATGTACGCAACCTTCTTCATTGTTGTATTGAATACACTGACAGGTGTACTCTCCGTTGAAGAAGACAAAATCCGGTCGGCCCGCAGTATGGGAGCCAATGAACGGCAGATTCTGCTGCATGTGATTGTCCCGGCGACAACCCCGTATATCTTCACGGGTGTGCGACTGGCGATGGGAACTTCTTATATGGCCATAATCGGTGCTGAGATGATTGCCTCGAATGAGGGAGTCGGTTACTTGATCTGGAATTCCAGACTCTTTTTCCGAACAGATTGGATCTTTGTCGGGCTGATTTCCCTGGGTTTTATGGGATTCCTGACGGATCGATTGTTCAACTGGTTTGGTCGCAGAGTACTCTACCGATATGGGGTAATTGGCGGAGCGAAGCGGGTCTGAATTAGAACATAGGAACATTGAATTCCAGACGTTACTTGAAAAGGGAAGTTATCTTGTTTTGACGTTTGATCGATAACCTGTTTTGGCACTTCTACACGAGGCCAAAACAGGTTTTTTGTGTGCTGGCGTAAGGAGTTTCGGCATTGGGATCAAACCGTGGTATAATTGAATTTCAAAAATACAATAAACGTCATGCGGGCTGTACATACGCTGCATGCAGGAGACATTATGGATTGGATTATTGGCGCCGTATGCGCTTCTATGGTGGCAGGTGCTGCCTATGCGAAAAAGTCGCTAACCCTGTCTGGCTGCCTGGCAGCAATCATGATGGGAACGATATATTACGGAGCGGGGAACCTGTTCTGGTTTGGCACGTTATTGTTGTTTTTCATTACTTCAACGTTGCTCTCCAGGTTCCGTAAAGATCGGAAGCAGGAGCTGGAGAAATCCTATGCCAAGTCAGGAAATCGGGATGCCGGGCAAGTGATGGCTAATGGTGGAATGGGCATGTTCCTATGTCTGGGATACTGGATATTTCCGCATCCGGCATGGGTGTATGCTTTCATTGGTGTAATGGCTACCGTTACATCCGATACATGGGCAACCGAAATTGGGAGTCTTAGTCGCAAGCCGCCGCGCTCTGTGCTCACGTGGAAGGTACTTACGCCAGGTGCTTCAGGAGGTGTCTCACTTCTTGGCACCGGGGCTGCAGCCTTAGGCGGGGCTCTGATTGGTGCGGGAGCATTCTTGTTTTCCTGGATCGCCGGGATAGAAGGGCTTGGTCTGTTTAGTTGGACTTTTGTGGGCCTTGTAGGTGGATTGGCAGGCGCTTTTGCTGATTCTTATCTTGGCGCAACGGTGCAGATGATGTATCGTTGTACCGTGTGTGGCCGTGAAGTTGAGGTACATGAACATTGCGGGCATCCGACGGTTCGGGCTCGTGGCTGGGCATGGATGAGTAACGACCTGGTGAACGTGCTTAGCTCGGTGATCGGCGGATGTGTGGCGATTGGTTTAGGTAACATTTTGGCGTTGTAGGGGGGAGTACATTTTGAGCACTGTACAGGGAGACAAATCGGAGGCTATTTTGGATGCGGCCTATGGTATTTTTGGCTCGAAAGGTTTTTATGAGACCAAAATGTCTGATATTGCAGACGAAGCCGGCATCGCAAAAGGCACCATTTATTTATATTTCAAAAGCAAGGAACAACTTTTTATCGCAGTATCCAAGCGGGATTGTAACAGTTTTATCAGCCGTCTTGAATATGCTTTGAACTCGCATGAGAACACAGGTGATAAACTTGGAGCAATAGCCAAGACCCACCTTACGTATTATTATGAGCGTCGCAATCATACCAAGCTCTTTTTTATGGCACCCAATAATGATCCGGATCTGATGAAATTCATGAAGGCATTCATGAATCAATACATGAGTATGGTGTGTGAGGTACTGGAGAGTGCAAGTGTACCTGAGCCTGTATTGCTCGCTGAAGCCTATATCGGAATTCTGGACCGGCTGAAGATGGATATCATGTTGAATCCGGAGTTTAATGAGGAACATCTGAACAAACGAATTGCTTTTGCAGCAGCATTGTTTCTGGACGGATGCCGTTCTTTTTTACAAGTGTAAAGTGAGTGCGCGGATGTACGTAATATTGAATTTTAATTTACAGAGAAGTGGGTACGAGCAATGAACATAATGACGGTAGAACAAATTGCAAAAAGTTATGGCGAAAAAATATTGTTCAAGGATGCTTCATTTGGTATGGCTGATCAGGACAAGATTGGTGTCGTTGGGGTAAATGGAACCGGTAAATCCACGTTTTTGCGTGTGATATCCGGTATGGAACCTGCAGATTCGGGACAGATCTCGATCGGTAATGATGTACGTATTCAGTTCCTGGCGCAAAATCCGGACTTCAATCCGGATAATACGGTACTGCAACAAGTATTCGAAGGTGACAGCATGGAAATGAAAACCGTGCGTGAATATACGGAAACGATGGAATTATTGGAACTGAATTCGTCCGATCCAGCATTGCAAGAGCGGTTATTACGTTTGAATCAGCAAATGGAGCAGCTTCAACTCTGGCAGATGGAGAGTGAAGCGAAGAGCATTTTGTCCAAACTGGGTATTCGTCAATTCGATGCACTGATGGGCACATTGTCTGGTGGACAACGCAAAAGGGTAGCACTTGCCGCTGCACTGATTCATCCTTGCGAACTGCTCATTCTGGATGAGCCGACGAACCATATTGATAATGATTCGGTCGTATGGCTCGAGCAGTACTTGCAGAAGCGCCGCGGCGCACTGCTTATGATTACGCATGATCGGTATTTCCTGGATCGTGTGGCGAATGTCATGCTGGAATTGGATCATGGTCGTTTGTTCCGCTATGAAGCCAACTATACACGTTTTCTTGAACTGAAGGCAGAACGTGAAGAACGGGAAGCCTCTTCCGAACAGAAACGCAAGAACTTGCTTCGAACGGAGCTCGCATGGATTCGTCGCGGTGCCAAGGCACGGACAACAAAACAAAAAGCGAGAATTGATCGCTTCGAACAACTTAAAGACCAACAAGGGATCCAGCGCTCGGGTTCATTGGAAGTATCGGTTGGCTCCACGCGTCTGGGGAAAAAGATTCTGGAGATCGAGCATCTTTCCAAATCCGTCGGTGGTCGCAAACTGATCGAAGATCTGAGTTATATTGCTGTACCTGGAGATCGGGTAGGGATTGTCGGACCGAATGGTAGTGGTAAGTCCACGTTGTTACAGATGATATCTGGCAAGTTGGAACCCGATGCAGGCGTGGTTGACGTTGGTCCTACGGTCAATCTGGGCTACTTCACACAGGAGCATCAGGAGATGGATGAATCTCTGCGTGTTATTGAGTACATCAAGGAAGTGGCTGAGAATGTGAAAACAGCCGATGGCTCTCTGATTACAGCATCCCAGATGCTGGAGCGATTCCTGTTTACCCCGGCATCCCAGTGGACGCCAATCTCCCGCCTGTCTGGTGGAGAGAAGCGTCGTCTATATCTGCTGCGTGTGCTGATGGCTGCGCCGAATGTATTGCTGCTGGATGAGCCGACGAATGATCTGGACATCCAGACACTCGCTGTACTGGAAGACTACCTGGACGATTTCCCGGGTGTTGTCTTTGTGGTCTCCCATGATCGCTATTTCCTTGATCGTACTGTGGATAAAGTGTTGTCTTTTGAGGGCAACGGTGCTGTACGTGTACACGTCGGCGACTACAGTGAGTACGCGGAATGGATGCTGAAAAATGCGCCTGGAGCTACTCAAGAGAGTGACACAGGAACAGCGAAGGTGAAGCAGTCATCGGAGAAAACGACTCCTGCTGTGTCAGCGGCTAAACCGAAGTTGAAATTCAGCTTCAAAGAGCAACGTGAATACGATCAGATCGATGAAAATATTGAGAAGGCTGAAGCCAATCTTGTCCGGATTAACAAAGAGATGGAAGAGTCGTTTAGTGATTCTGCCCGTCTACAGGAGTTAATGGCGGAGCAGGTTGAGGCTGAACGTCATCTGGATGAATTGATGGAACGCTGGACCGTTCTGAATGAACTTGCAGAGCAGATTGAACAGAGCAAGTCTTAATTTAAAACTAAACATCGCCCTTTCTTCTATAGTGATTTTATGTCGCATTGGAGAAAAGGGCGATTTTTTTGTCTGTGAATTTGCGCATTAAAGTGAAACGTTCTGTATGCTCATTACGTTTTATAAGTAAAGAATTCCATAGAAGGGAGAGAACACCACACTTATGTATAAGGAAATTAATCAACAGTTGGCAGTGCTCAAGGAAAAGGGGAGAATTTACGAGAAATGGACCAAACGTCTGGAGAAGCTTCAAACGGAGGAAAGTGAATGGGAAGCAAAGGTAAAGCGTCGTCTGGAGCATCTCCAGAAGGAGCAGAAGGATGTTGATCGACTGAACAGTATGACATTGTCGGCCTTTTTCTATCAACTGATTGGCAAGAAGACAGAACGTCTGGAGAAGGAAGAGCTGGAACTGATGGAGAGCAAGGCTGCATACGACACCGCTTGTCGCATGTTACAAGACGTACAGGAGCAACGAATTCATGTGGAGCAGGAGTTGGAGGGTGGGCGGCAGTATCAGTACTGGCAGAGCGACTACAACGCGCTGTGGGGGAAGAAGGAAGGTCGTCTGCTGGACCAAGATGCGGAATTGCAACAGATGGCTGAGAATCGGGAACATCTGGCGAGTGAGCTTCAGGAACTGGATGAAGCTTTCCGGGAGGGGGAATACCTGCTCTATGCCCTTGAACGTGCCGAAAAGGCTTTGGCTTCGGCAGGTAATTGGGGTGTATATGACATGATGGGTGGTGGGGTCATCTCCACACATATCAAGCGAGGACGAATGGATGACGCTCAGGTCGCCATCATGGATGCAGGTAAGCGTCTACGACGTTTTCAGAAGGAACTGGAGGATGTAGAGATGGCAGTACACGCGGATCTGCATCTGGGAGGTCTGCTTTCATTCGCAGACTATTTCTTCGATAACCTCTTCGTGGACTGGATGGTTCAGGACAAAATTCGCAAAGCCGAACGTCAGGTGAAGGATGGACTGAGCGCGGTTCGGAAAACCATACATGTGTTAAGAAATGAAATGCGTGACCATAAGGCAGAGTTAGAGATATTGGATCGTAAGTATCATGCATATGTCGAACAGGCAGATTAAGAGATATGACAACAAAGGCCCCTTCCAAGCACACCGAATTGTGTGTTTGGAAGGGGCCTTCTGCTTAGACGAACATGTGGATGTTATCCATGATAATTTAGTCGATACATAATTCTTTTTACTTGGTTGTAATGTAGGCTGCGAGCAATCGTGCCGTATTCAGGACTGCATCCTTATGTGTACGCTCCATGGAATGAGATGCGTGAACCCCAGGACCGATCAGTGCTGCACGGATATTGTTTCCTCCGCGTAATGCTGCACTGCCATCTGAGCCATAGTGGGGATAAATGTCGACGACGTAATCCATTCCATCCTGTTTGGCCAGTTCAATGAGACGACTGGTCATATCGTAGTCATACGGGCCAGAAGAATCTTTGGCACATATGGAAACGTCGGTTTCTTTACAACTCAGGTCATCACCCATGGCTCCCATGTCTACAGCGATCATTTCACTGATTTCCGCAGGGATATAGGATGCGCCATGTCCAACTTCTTCATAGTTCGAGATAAGCAGAGAGACGTTATGTAATGGTTCCCAGCCTTCACGATGTGCAGACTCAAGGATGCCGAAGAGAGCAGCCACGCTGGCTTTGTCGTCCAGATGACGTGATTTGATATAACCACTCGGCGTGATGACTGCGCGAGCATCGAAGGAGATAAAGTCGCCGACAGAGATCCCGAGTTTCAACACATCTTCCTTGGAGGAGACGACCTCATCGATTCGAACTTCCATATGGCTCTCGGACCGTTCAAAGGTACGTGCATCCGGATAAACGTGGACAGATGGATGAAGGGAGAGAATGGTGCCTGTGTATGTTTTTCCATCCCGAGTATGGATGCTGCAATATTCGTTTTCAATACTTTGCATCGAAAATCCACCGACAGAGGTAAGCTTCAATGTGCCATAGGATGTAACCGAGCGTACCATGGCTCCTAGCGTATCCACGTGGGCGCTTAAAGCGATTGTCTTGGAAGAGTCCTGTCCGGGCAATGTAAGTACCGCACCGCCCTTGTTATTCAGCTCACAGGCGATGCCCAGTGCTGCTGCTTCCTTCCGGATCATCTCGATAATATGATGTGTGTAACCACTTGGGCTTGGTGTATCCAGCAATTTTTTCAGGAAAGACAGAACGTATGATTCATCAATTGTAAAACTCATTGTGTAATTTCCTCCTCGGATCGTGGGTATGGTGTGAAACAAAATACAGCCTGTCTGGGGGAGAGAATGTGATACTACCATTCCTGACTCGCCAGCAGGCTGTCTCTGATTGGTTACAGTGTTCCCGTAGGGTTTCCTTTGCACTGACTCTGGATCGAATCTTTCTCCAATAGGCTGTTGGATTCATTTGAGTCAAGCGAATCCATCGTTTTGAAAGAATCGAGCGAAGATTTGCTTGTCGCGGAACTTTCCAATTCAGATACACGCAATTTCAGTTGTTTATTTTCACGTTGCAGTCTGTACTGGCGATAAATGCCATATGACCCTACAATAATTCCACCGATCAGGGTACAGCCGAGAATGAGCAAGATCAGCGGGATTTGTACCGTGTTAAATAACAGGTTGACTTGTACGGAATCCACATTAATGACCGCAAAGATTCCCGTGAGCAGTGCAAAAACAAGACCTGCTATGAGTGCCCATTGCATTTTCATGGTGTTGCCTCCTTGTTGAACAAATGAGAACTAGATATGCATTACCCATATTCGGGTATGTTGCATCTTGCAATGATGATAAAATCCCCTGCCCAAACGGGCAAGGGATGCAGGTCACATGGAAAGACAACCTTATTTGGTTAGTTGCTCCATCTGTTCAATCAATTCCTTGAACACACTCATAGCTTCACGAATTGGCTGTGGTGTAGACATATCCACACCTGCTTTTTTCAGAATATTGATGGAGTAATCACTGCCACCGCTCTTCAGGAAGCCAAGATATCGGTCAACAGCCGGTTGGCCTTCTTCCAGGATTTGCTTGGAAAAGCTTGTTGCTGCGGAGAAGCCAGTAGCATATTTGTAAACGTAGAAGCTGTTATAGAAGTGGGGAATACGAGCCCATTCCATTTCAATTTCTTTGTCGACAGCCATGCCTTCTCCGTGATATTTAACGTTCAGATCATAATAGATCTCGGATAACAATTGTGGTGTTAATGCGTCACCTTGTTCCGCACGTTCATGAATGATTTTCTCGAATTCAGCAAACATGGTCTGACGGAATACCGTTGTACGGAATTGGTCGGCATAATAGGTTAACAGATACAATTTTTCCTTTGGATCTGTTGATTTGTTGAGCAGATAATCCATCAGCAACGCTTCGTTGGTTGTGGATGCAACCTCAGCCAGGAAGATGGTGTACTGGGCATCACGATACGGAAGTGTTGTATCCGAGTAATGTGAATGCAAAGCGTGACCCATTTCATGTGCGAGTGTGAACATACTGTTCAGGTTATCTTTGTGATTCAACAAGACATACGGGTGAGTGCCGTAAGCGCCCCAGGCATATGCGCCTGAACGTTTATTTTCATTCTCATATATATCGATCCAGCGGTTATCATATCCAGTCTGCAATGCGTCTGCATAGTCCTTGCCGAGTGGTTTCAGACCGTCTTTGACCGTTTGTTTCGCTTCCTCATAGGTAATATCCATTTTGTATTCGTCTACGAGTGGAGCGAACAGATCGTACATGTGCAATTGATCCACACCCAGCAACTTTTTGCGCAGGTCCATATAACGATGCAATAACGGAAGGCTCTCGTGAATGGTGTCTACCAGATTGGTGTACACATCCGTTGGGATGTTATCTCCATATAGGGACATTTCCATCACGGAAGGGTACTTCCGAACATTAGCATAGAACATATTTTTGGTTACATTTGCATTCAAGGCAGCGGCAATTGTGTTCTTCTGTTTGGCATAGGTTTCGTATACCGCTTTGAAGGCACGTTCGCGAACTTCACGATTAGGATTCTCCAGGAACTGAATGTAGCTGCCGTGTGTCAGCTCAACTTCGTTACCATGTTCATCCTTGATTCTTGGAAACTTGAGATCTGCGTTATTCAGCATGCTAAAGATTGTCTGTGGTGCTTGTGAAAGGTTGCCTACCTGTGCAAGCAAAGCCTCTTCAGCTTGGCTAAGAACGTGGGCTTTTTCGCGTTTCATCTCTTCCAATGTAAACGTGTAAGCAGAGAGTTTTTCGTTCGCAATAAATGCGTCCAACTGATCATCCGGCAGGGAAAGAATCTCCGGTGTGACAAAAGAAAGTGCTTCACCAACCCGTACGCCTAATTTCTGGGCTTTTTGGGACAGGTTTTGATATGTAGGATTCGCTGTGTCTTCATCTTGATGCATACGTGCGTACACAAAGAGGCGTTCTATTTTGAGGCTGATCTCATCTTCGAATTCGAAGCAAGATTTGAGTACATCAGGTTGATTCAATTTGCCTTGGAATTCGGAGGCCTTCTTGGTCAAAGACGATACTTCTTCATATTCCTGATCCCAGGCTTTCTGATCGGCAAATAAATCTTCCAGTTTCCAGCTATGCTCAGCTGGCACCTCGGAACGTTTCAATAATTGACTCATGGAAATCCTCCTTTGATGATCTGATGAATGTATGGACGAAGCTGCCTTCGTCTCGCTTGCCTGTGCGGAGAGAGACGAAGGAATCAGACTAAGTACCAGGATAACAGATAGCGATTTCTGGTATTTCAACGGCCTTCCTCCCTACGATACGAATAATCTCGTATAGTATGACCTTAGGCACGTTGAAATATTTGAGCATCTGGGTCCCCGTGATTAGGTTCCCATGTTATACAGAAAATAAACGATCAGGAAAAAGGCGAAACAAATGAGCAGGGTAGCAATAAGCGCCATTCCCCGTCTCAGTCGATCCGGGATGGAATTGCGTCCCAGAATTAGCACAATACCAAGAGAGAAGGCAAGGATAATAAAGATGACGACATTGCTTGAGTCAAGCTGCATGGGTTAGACCCCTTTGAAGGCAGCCATCAATTGACGCCATTCATCCTCACGGTTCTCAAAATCTGCTTTTGGGAAACGGCGTTCAGCCCAGTGCATTAAGGCAGGACGGCTTAGGAAAGTATGGCATTCTTCGCCCCACTCTTCCGAAATTTCTCGCAGTACGAGATATTTGCCTTGAACTTCTACGGTCATCATATTCCACTTGTCTGTTTTGTATATTTCATGTTTTTTTATCATAGGTAGTCTCCAAACTAACGGTTTTGGTAAAATGATACCGTACCCTACGATTCAAAGCAAATTTTTTCGAAATTTATGGAAAGATAAATTGCAAAATGGAAGCCCATACAGTATAATAAGGGTATTCGCCATAGATGGCGATATTTTTAGGAGGTTTTTCATTTGAAAGGTACAGTTAAATGGTTTAACGCAGAAAAAGGCTATGGCTTTATTTCAGTTGAAGGCGGCGAGGACGTATTCGTACATTTCTCCGCAATCCAAGGAGATGGCTTCAAAACATTGGAAGAAGGTCAAGCGGTAGAATTCGAAATCACTGATGGAAACCGTGGTCCTCAAGCAGCTAACGTAAACAAACTGTAAGAATTTTTCCGGTCAACGGACTTCTTATATATGATAAATTTATAGCTGAATATTAAGAACCTAAGCACAGTCCCCCAAGGGAGGCTGTGCTTTTTTTGATTCTAAAATTTTAAGTGTAAATAACGGTTGAATATGGTGTATGTTCCCTGTGTGTTCAGGAGACACGATTGGTCATGCTGGACCATAACTTCAATCCGAAACCGATCAGTGCAGCCAGGGAGAAAGCCATAGCGGTGAGATAGAAGGTTTGTCTGCCTGCATGTTCCAGCAGCAGTCCGCCCAACGTTCCACTAAGAAGTCCCGAAGCACTGGACCAGACAATGGTGAACAAAGCCATACCCGTAGCTCTGTACCCATCCGGAACTAGGCGAATAATATAGCGGACCGCCGTAACGTAGAAAATACCAAAGGTAACACTGTGCATCGTCTGAATTGCAACGACAGCTGCTGGTGTATCGGATATGGACATGAGAAGCAAACGAACCGTATACATCAGTGCAGCAAAAGCGATTAGCGGCAGTTCTTTATAACGGTTTCCATACTTGCTGAGCAGTAGAAATATGGGGATTTCACTTACGGAAGAGATCAGCAAAGACCAGCCGATCAGCCCCTCGCTGGCACCAAGCTCTTTTAGCGTGATGGTAAGAAAAGCTTCGTTCATGCGATGTCCCATGGCAAGCAAAAATACACAGCCAAAAAAGGTGAGCACATCTCTGCGTTTCAAAATAGCCCATAACCCCGATAGGTCCATTTTGCTACTACTCCCCGAAGGTTGATCCTTCAATTGAAAACTGATCAATAGTGTAGTGGCAGCAAGACCAACGCAGACCCAAATCGTCCATGCTGGACCAAAAGATCCAAGGAAATACCCGATACTTAATGCAAAGAAGGCATAACCAATCGATCCGAAGACTCGAATGGAAGTGAAATTTCGGCCGTACTTGCTGGCCGTTGTAATAGCCATCGTATCGGAGAGTGGATAGACCGGATAATAGAAAAAGTAAAACAGGGTTACGAGTACAAATACCTGACCAAAAGTTGTTGCGTTGGCAAGCATGATCCCTGTGATCAATTGGCCACCAAGCAGAATGATCATCACTTTGCGTACTGTTTGGTAGCGGTCGCTGGCCATGCTCCAGAACATATTGGAGAACACGGAGATAAGGGGGCCAATTCCGTAAAGATATCCAATCTCAGCCCGACTGAAGCCCAGATGACTGAAGTAAAGCTGAAAGTAGGATACCACCAGAACGGTGGAACCAAAGATGGTGAACATGAGAGCCCGCAACCAGTTCTGGTCCGGGCGGGCGTTGTGACTTAATTTCATGATGAGAGACTCCAATCCTGATAACAATTCAATGATTTTATTACCCTTTCAGGGATGTTGATTTACGGGCTTTCGGCACAGACATCGTAGGTTCCTGCTTCGTGCGCCGGATGACAAGCCAGACAATAACAAGTTCGGCGAGCAGGCCAAGGGATTGGGCTACAGCGCCAATCATACCGTTCCACGCAGGGAAAATACTAACCAGTATAAGCAGCACAATTACTGTGCAGATTGCATTCGCCGTTTGCGAACGAAACATCGTTTTTGTCTGGCCGCGAAGCAGAATGAGACCATTGCTGAAATCCAGAAAAGGGAAGATCAGCGGGAATAAGACAAACGCACGCAGTGTCCACAGACTTTGTTCCAACAGTTCACCCTGAACGCTCATGACATTTTCGAGTACCCAAGGTCCCAAGGGGGTATAGGCAATCGACACCATCATCGCAAACGGAATAAATCCGGTCACAAGTGCGAATTTCCGTACCAGTTTGGCGTCCACAAGGTAGAAATTCAGCACGATCTGATGGATGTATGTAAAGAAGCTTAGCATTAACTGCATCAGACTGCTTGCTATGGCAAAGGAAGAAATGGCTAGTGCGATCCCGGTCGTTTTGCCAAGTACGATGTTAATAACCGGTCCTATGAACAGTGCTACAAAGCTGGATAACAGCAGCGGCTTATAAAAGCGAAATACGTCTCCCTTGCTCTCGACGGGATGATCCTCAAGCTTGGCTGGCATCTTGCGTTTGATGCTGTTTCCCTCCAGAAAGCTGACGAGCGCCTCAATCATCATGCCAGCAGCAAAAATGATAGCGCCTACACGTCCACTGTCAATGCTGTCTGTGTATATGAAATAGAGGGATAGGCCGTACATGCCGGCTAAACGGAATACCATACCGATGGTTAACCACTTGGTGCGGTTATTCGTAATGATGATCCCCTGATAGATGTTGCGGATCACTGAAAAGATACTCACATACATGAGAATTTCATATACGTCGATGACCTTGTTCAGCAGATCCGGACTTACACCAAACAAGTATTTGAACACCCCGGTACCAACGGGAGAGTATACGATGAGAAACCCAATGAGAAGCACACAGGCAAGGAATATTTTGGTCACAAACGTGAGGGCCTGAAAGGATAGGCGATCGCGAACCAGTGCGGAACAGGTTTGCCGCAGCAGGGTGGAGGGGCGTTCCGTGAGGGTTAACAAGCTACCGGCGATGGCATAGCTGGCAATAACCGTCTCGGGATGAGCGGAACGTGCTAATGTGCTGTTTATGATGACGTGAGAAATGGTGACGAGAGAGGCGGAAATGCCAAGTGGCACAAAAAAAGAAAATAACCGTCTCCACGAAAGTGATTCACTTGACGACATGTCAACGACTCCTTTGATGGATGAAATATGCCTAGTATATCACAAAGCATTGAACGCCGATGCGATTTTTTATGCGGAATATGCGGCAGATCATTTGTACAATTAAGGGGATCATATTATAATAGGAATGGTTAAAAATCGCTCTAATACGTATTCAACCAAGTGGAGGCACATTTATTTTGAGCCAATCAAATCGAAAACGTCATCAATATCCGCGTGGACCGCTGGCATTGATGAGAGGGGTGTACAAATACACCATTCCGGAAACACGGGAGGCACTGAATGGATGGCGTGCTCAAGCTGAGGCGATTCCGAATGAGGAATTGCGTACACAGGCACTTGCCAGTCTGAAGGATAAACAGTTTCACTGTGAAGGCGGAACCGTCTACGCATTAGCTGATTTGCCCAACAGACACATTCTGATTCCGCTGATCGTTTCATATCAAACTATTAGTGATTATTTGGACAATCTGTGCGACCGCAGCACGTCGATGGACCCGGATGACTTTCGTCTTCTCCATCAATCCATGCTTGATGCGGTAGATCCCGAAGCAATTCCCGTCAATTATTATGCCCTCCGTGAGGAGCAGGATGACGGTGGATATCTGCGGAATCTGGTGACCACATGTCAGGAACTGACCCGTCAGTTACCGGGCTATACGTCCGCCAAGCCCCAAATTCAGGATCTGGCAGGCCTATACACGGACCTGCAGGTATATAAGCATATCAAGCCGGAACTGAGAGAAACGGCACTGCTCGAATGGTGGTCGGAGCATCGGCATCGCACACCTCAGTTTCGTTGGAACGAATTTGCTGCTGCAACTGGCTCTACACTGGGCGTTTTCATGCTGTTTCTGGCTGCGAGTGACGATCAGTTGACTGAAGAGCAAGCGGCCTCGATCCACACGGCCTATTTCCCACATGTATGCGCATTGCACATTATGCTCGATTATTTAATTGATCAGGATGAGGACCGCATCGGGGGAGATCTCAACTTCTGCAACTATTATGAGAATGTAGAGACAATGCTGGACCGAATTGCTTTTATTGTGGAGATGGCACGCAGCGATGTGCAGAAGATTCCGGGAAGCTCCTTTCACCGGATGATCATCGAAGGACTGATTGCCATTTACCTGTCTGATCCCAAAGTCAGCGAACAACAGGAAGTTCGCGTTGTATCCAAACGTCTGCTGAAAAATAGTCCGATCACAAGAATATTTTTCTTCATTTTCAGTCGCTGGATACGGAAAAATATGTAAGTCAGGTGTGATATTGCGGAGCCTGAAGTGAAACTAGAGGAGGAAGAAACATCATGACAGCAGTAAAGAAAATCGCAGTATTAACGAGCGGTGGTGATTCACAGGGGATGAACGCGGCTGTTCGTGCGGTTGTTCGCAGCGGACTGTTTCACGGTCTCGAAGTATTTGGAGTTCAACGTGGATACCAGGGTCTTTTGAATAATGACATTTTCCCAATGGATTTGCGGAGTGTAGGGGATATCATCCAACGTGGGGGAACGGTTCTTCAATCGGCACGTTGCAAGGAGTTCTATACCGCTGAAGGTCAGCAAAAAGGTGCGGACATTCTGCGTGCGCGTGGCATTGATGGTCTGGTTGTTATCGGTGGGGATGGTTCCTACAACGGAGCGAATAAACTGAGCAAGCTGGGCATTAACACCATGGGTCTGCCAGGAACGATTGATAACGATGTTTCTTTCACCGACTATACCATCGGATTTGATACAGCTGTAAGCATAGTAGTTGATGCAGTAAACAAATTACGTGATACGATGTCTTCACACGAACGTTCTTCCATCGTTGAAGTTATGGGTCGCCACTGTGGAGATATCGCTCTGCATGCCGGACTTGCTTCCGGTGCTGAAACGATTCTTGTCCCAGAAGTTCCATTTGACATGGACGAAGTAGCAGATCGGATGAAAGCTAACTTTGCACATGGCAAACGTCACAGTATTATCATCGTTGCAGAAGGCGTAGGCAAAGGTGAGGATGTAGCAAAAGAACTGATGGAACGTTGCCCAACGTATGAGCCACGTGTAACCGTTCTGGGTCACATTCAGCGTGGGGGTACGCCAACACCTTTCGACCGTAACCTGGCAAGTCGTCTTGGCGACTTCGCTGTTCGTAGTCTGATCGCAGGCGAGACAGACAAAGGTTGTGGCATTATTAAGGGTGAACTTACCCTGACAGATATTGATAAAGTGGTTAACACAAAAAAAGATTTCGATATGGAAACGTACCAGCTCGCACAACGTTTGTCCCAATAATTCGATTCAAAAACAAAGAGCACAATCCCGCATTAACGTGGATTGTGCTCTTTTTGTTGTTTCACAGAGTGAGTATATTAATACTACGCCTTGCGGAGTACGGCTTGTTTTTGTACCAGGAAGAGTCTCCAGAGAAGCGCTGTTGCTCCTACAGCAAGGCCGGCAATGAGGCCGATCCAGTATCCGAAGGCACCGAGTGAAGTATACGTAGCAGTTAGATAACCTACAGGCAAGCCAATGATCCAATACGCTACGAACGTGATGATTAGTGCCGGATTAACGTCTTTGTAGCCACGCAATGCTCCTTGGGTCGGTGTAGCAATCGCATCAGAGATCTGAAAGAAAATGGCGTAGATGAGGAAATGCTGCGTAAGTGCAATGACCTCTCGATCGTTTGAATACACGCCTGCAATCTGTTCGCCGAACACAATCAACACGATCGCTGTCAGCAGTGAGAGGCCGATGGCTCCACCAATTCCAAGCAGACTGTATTGTTTGGCATCTCTCAGACGTCCCGCACCTGCCTCATAGCCCACAAGGATCGTAAGAGCCATACATATGCTCACAGGCAACATGTAGAGCGTAGAAGCGAAATTCAGCGCCGCCTGGTGGGCAGCAATTGTTGTGGTATCGAAACGGCTCATCATTAAAGTCACAGCAGCGAAGATGGACGTTTCGAAAAAAGTCGCAAATCCGATGGGCACTCCAATCTTAAGTAACTCTTTCCATTTGGACAATGATACACGGGTCCATTGACGGAAAATGCCATACTGAGCGAAAGGTTCGACCCGATGGACAAAACAGAGACTAATAAGAAAGATCAGCCAGTATGTACATGCTGTAGCAACACCAGCACCAACACCACCCAATTGTGGAAAGCCCCAGCGGCCGAATATCAGCAGATAATTTAGAAAGATGTTAACGGGCAGGGAAACCAACGTAATGAACATCGTAGTCCTTGTCTGGCCCAGCGCATCCATGAAGCTGCGCAGCACCGTATATCCGAAGAGCGGGATAATGCCAAAAGCAAGTGCGCACAAAAAATAGAAGGCAACTTGGGCAACTCGGGGTTCAAGAGGCATTCCGTTCAGTATAGGGCCAAGTAACAACGCCCCGGCTCCGATCACTACGAGACTGACAGCAATCCCGAGATACAACGCCTGGATGACGTTATACCCGATCTGATCATTACGTTTGGAACCCAGCAGATGGGAAACAACAGGCGTTATGCCAATTAGAATCCCGCTTAGTCCAGTTTGAACTGGCATCCATAGACTTGTACCAATTGCAACTCCTGCAAGGTCGGCCGGAGAAAACTTGCCTGACATATTGGTGTCGAAGAACGACATGGCAGAGAGGGCGATTTGAGTGGTGAAGATGGGCAAAAATATAATCAGGAATTGCTTCACTTTTTGGGAAAAACTTGTTGTGTTCATGTTCAATGGCAGTGCCTCGCTATTCTAAAGAGATGTCATCCAAGTGTCATATATGGACAGCTACTTATTGTAGAGGATTTTGTTCAATTTGAATAGGGACAGAAGCAGAGTAGGGGTGTACAGAGAAAAATGAACACCAAAAAACCCCGCTCCGCTTCAAGCAGAACGAGGTTGGATGAAATGAAAAGTATGAAAGAGTGCGGATTACTTATATTGTACACCTGATGTATAACGGTTGGACGCATTCCAGAGCAGATATTCATGCACATCCATGTCCTTCATCGCTCTAATCTGGTCTTCCACTTGTTTCTTGCCATACTTGATATAATGCCCACTGCCCAGCCAGCTTGCTGTGAAGTCCTGAATCCACGGACGAATGACGGGTTTGAGTTCTTTGGTAGGGTCTAGTTTCTTGTGTGTATCTTCCATTGAGCCCTTGATGGTTGTGTAAGGATCTTTGTCAGGGTCCTTGACCCCATACCAGCCAGTTGAATAGTGACTAGGGTATACCATCGGTGAGATCACGTCCACGTTTTCGGATATTTTAACAAAATCCTGTCCAATGCCTTCAGCCGCAGGTACAGAAGCGGCATAACCGAAAATATCAACTGAGACACGGACCCCTAGCGGGGCCAACTCCTTGCGTGCATATTGCACGAATTCAGCCACAACATCCACTCGTGACTTGTCGGATTTGGTATATTTCAGTACATCGGCTCGAGTTTCGAAACCTTCCGGGAAACGAACATAGTCAAATTGAATCTCTTTAAATCCAAGCTTGGCAGCTTCCTTGGCAATCTCAATGTTATAGTCCCATACTTCCTTGCTGTACGGATTCACAAAGCTGTCGCCTTTGCCATTAGCCCAGACAGATCCATCCTTGTTACGGAAGGAGAGCTCCGGATTTTTCTTGGCAAGAATCGTATCTTTGAATACAACGACACGTGCAATCGGGTAGACCTCATGTTTTTGCAATCGTTTCATCAAGGCATCGATATCCCGAATAAAAGGTTGGGATTTACCCATTTTCTGAAGCGCTTTGTTTTCTGTGGGGTAAGTTATGTATCCGAGATCGTCTTTGATATCAATGACCATGGCATTCAGTTCTGTGCTGTCTGTCAGTTCCAGCAATTCTTTCATACGTGCGCCGCCTGCGCTGTAGGCCGTTACATAAATACCTTTGACCACAGGTGCATCAGGTTGAGGATCAATTTTGGCAGGTGGGTTATCGGCATCGATAACAACCTGATCTTTTTGAGATTGAATAATTGCGGTGTTAAAACTGTTGGTTAACGATTGGAATTGAGGGTTTCCCTGGTCTGCCACTGCGGGGGCACCACCAAAGCTTCCAAAGGCCATAGCCAGTAAAGCCCAAAACATGTTCATTCATTTCCACTCCCTTATGTGTGCATTCCATGTATGAATTATACATTAAAGCCTCTGGGCTTTTAACCATATTAATCAAGTAATGAAACACATGGAAAAAATGAAAACCGCTTCCTGCTGAGGAAATCCCCTGCAAGAAGCGGCGTGATCAATCTGAAAAAAATTATTGAATGTAAATCTCATTTTGATGCTCACAAATACTGTACTGAATGATTTCCATTGCGTCTCCCTGTTCCAGGATGCCCAGCCCATCCCGGAGGACAATCAGTGAGTCGAGTTCATTCGGTTTCAAGAAAGGGAGCATTTCCGGGCACCATCTGTTGACAATCTCAAACAGTTTTACCGTTTCCATATCCACAATAATCACCCTTTCCTACTCGAATTCCAAAATGGTAAGTCATTCGGCGCGATTCGGGAAAGCATATGGCCTGTGAAATTGAAGGGTTGAACCTGCTATACAACATATTTAGGAGCCGTACACCGTTATTATACCACAATGTTGTGAATTGTTAACCGTACAGGTGTCTCAACTTCTGCGAAATGAACCCATAACACCAACCGTTTCCACAATGTTAACAAAAGCGTTTGGATCTGTATCCTTGATAATACGTTTAATTTCAACCAACTCGTAGCGGGTAGTTACGGTCATGAGCATGTCCTTTTCAATATCCGTGTATGCTCCCTGAGTCTTAATTTTGGTAACTCCACGAGGCCGAACAAGTAATTTTTTTAACATGGCTTCGGTTTCGTTTGTAATGATGTACAGTGTTACTTTGACGTGACTGATATGGATCAGATCAAGCACTTTGCCTGTGATGTAGATGGATACCATGGAGGCCAAGGCTGTATTCCAATTGTCACTCAGGTATCCTGCAAGCATAATGATCGTACCGTTCATACCGGCCATCACTGTACCTATCGGAAAGTCTCGTTTACGCGTGAAAATGGACCCAACAATGTCGAGTCCTCCTGTGGAGCCGCCGACTCGGAAGGAAACACCAGTGCCCATTCCAATAAGCACACCGCCAAATACAGAGCTAAGTAAAGGGTCTGTAGCCACAGCAAAAACAGGCAGAAGCGCAATGAACCAGGAGGTGGCTGCTACCGAAAGAATACTTAATGTAATGAAGCGTCGTCCAAGAATAAACCAACCTGCAATGAGCAGGGGAATGTTAAGAACAAAATACATTATACTAAGATTCAACGTTGTAAAATAACCCAGAAGCATTGAAATACCGGACACCCCGCCGCTTAAAAGCTGATGGGGGACCAAAAACCAGTTAAAGCCGCAGGCAATAGCTGCAGCACCCAAAATGATCACTAAAGAGTGCCAAATTATTTTGGGCAATTTAATCACCTCATTTATATTTAAAACCAGATTGCTGGTAATCTTGAATTGTTTTGTGATATAATAATTTGTGGATATTCTTGAGTAGGAAACTTTTCCTAAATGGAGCAATAAAATTTTGAAATGTTTCAAACACATGTATGTAGTTTTAGTCTTATGTTGGGGACCCATTCATGGAATTATATTCGTTATGAAAATAATTCGTCCCGTTGGGATACCCTATAAATATTAACGCTACTTAAGAATACAGACAACAAAGTGGATTGTCCACCATGTCCACCATATAAAAGGAGCATGAATAATTTTGACAAATTTAAACTTTACAGATTTCAATCTTGAACCACTGGTGCTGCAAGCCATCACTGAGCTCGGGTTTGAAGAAGCAACACCGATCCAATCCAAAGCGATTCCTTTGGCACTCGAAGGCAGAGATTTGATTGGTCAAGCTCAAACAGGTACGGGTAAAACAGCTGCATTCGGTATTCCGTTGATCAGCAAAATCACAAAAAGTGATGAGAAAATCCGCGCCCTTATTATGGCACCTACACGTGAACTTGCCATTCAAGTTGCTGAAGAGATCGAAAAACTCACTCGCTTCAAAGGTCTTCGCTCCCTGCCAATCTACGGCGGACAAGATATCGTGCGTCAAATCCGTGCACTGAAAAGAAAACCACAGATCATCATTGGTACACCTGGACGTCTCCTTGACCACATCAACCGCAAAACAATCAAACTAGATGATGTACAAACTGTTGTACTGGATGAAGCAGATGAAATGCTCGACATGGGTTTCATGGAGGATATCCAATCCATCCTGAAACAAGTTCCAGACGAGCGTCAAACCATGCTGTTCTCAGCAACAATGCCTCCTAACATTCAAAAATTGGCACAACAATTCTTGAACAATCCTGAACACATTTCTGTGATTCCGAAACATGTTAGTGCACCATTGATTGACCAATCCTATATCGAAGTACCTGAGCGTCAAAAATTCGAAGCATTAAGCCGTTTGTTGGATATGGAATCTCCTGAACTGGCGATCGTATTCGGACGTACAAAACGTCGTGTTGACGAATTGGCTGAAGCTTTGCAAAAACGTGGATATTCTGCAGACGGTCTTCATGGTGACTTGTCCCAGAATCAACGTGATGCGGTAATGCGTAAGTTCCGTGACGGCAGCATTGACGTACTCGTTGCAACAGACGTGGCTGCACGTGGTCTCGACGTATCTGGTGTAACTCACGTTGTTAACTTTGACCTTCCGCAAGATCCGGAGAGTTATGTTCACCGTATCGGTCGTACAGGTCGTGCGGGTAAAGAGGGTGCTGCTTGGTCCTTCGTTACACCGCGTGAGATTGATCACTTGCACTTCATCGAGCGTGTAACACGTCACCGTATTCCACGTAAACCACTGCCAACAATGGCAGAAGCGGTTGAAGGTAAACAACGTTTGACAGCAGAGCGCTTGCTGGAAATCGTACAATCAGGTGAACTGAACGAATACAAAGGTATTGCGATTCAAATGCTTGAGCAATATGATTCTGTTCAACTGTTGTCGGCTGCACTGAAGCTCCTGACAGGTGACAAGAAAGATGCTCAAGTTGATCTGACTCCTGAAGATCCAATCCGTGCAAAACGTCGTAAACCGGATGTTCGCTCTGGCGGACGTAAACCATCAGGTTACAGCGGTAACCGCACAAGTGGTAGCGGCGGTAGTGGTGGTGGTTACAACCGCGATCGCAACAGCAGTGGTGGCGGACGTGGCGGTTACAACCGTGATCGTAACAGCGGCAGCAGCACTGGCGGTGGAAGCAGAGAAGGTGGTTACAACCGTGACCGCAAACCGCGTCCAAGCAGTAACGAAGGACGTCGTCCAGCGAAAGATTCTTCTTTCGAGTAATATAAACGTATAATCTGAAAAATGGAGCGGGCAACTGCTCCATTTTTTTATTTTCAAAATTACTGCATCATTTATTTCACTGCCAGAAGCGGCTAGAAGCGCTAGTTAAGGACAATGACGATCTCTTTTCGGGAAGTACTGGCTTTTCCTATCTATAATAAGGTATATTAATATTAGACTTCAGGTAATAAGCAAGGCTGCAGAGGAGGAGAAATGTTTGGAATTTAAAGGAGCTATGGGTGGGATCTACCGGCTTACAGAGTGGATTACGAGACTGGCCGCAACCAATCTGTTGTGGGCTATTTGTTCGTCTCCGTTCTTGTTTTTCTTGATTATGAAACTGCTCGTGATGCAGCAGAACCTCGCAAACGAATCATTGCAAATGAACTGGGCTATAGCTATTGTGGCACCGCTTACACTGTTCCCGGCGACTTCGGCGCTGTTTACGGTTGTTCGTAAATGGAATATGGGCGATACGGATGTACCGATCTTCCGTACTTTCTTTGTAGGTTACAAGGAAAACTACAAGCAAAGTTTAATTGGGGGCATTTTTTACACACTGCTGTTCGCGATTATGTATCTGGATTATACAGTGTACATGACGCAGTTCCGCAATATGCAGCTCGTGGGAATCATCATGTTAGTACTGCTTCTCTTGTTATTTGTATCACTCTTTAACTTTTTCTCGATGGTTGTACACTATCATATGTCCATCGGACTCATTATCAAAAACGCGGTATTGCTTACGCTGATCAGACCATTCCGTGTATTTTCCACATTGCTGGGAAGCGGATTGTTGTTCTACATCGGTTTCCGTTATCCGGTCTTGTTCGTTTTCTTCATTATCAGCATCATTGCTTGGTTCGCTTTCTTTAACTTCTACGCAACCTTCAACAAGATGCAGGAGCAGATGGAGAAGATGCAGCTGAAGAAGGAAGAAGAGGAAGCTGCCGCGCTGGCTGAACAATCAGCAGAGAATGGTGAAACATCTGAGCCATCAGACGACAAAAACATTACATTGCAAAAATAAAACATGATGGATCGCCATTTACTTTTTACACAGTTAGGGATATAATAATTGTACATCCTGCGATGTACGTTTCGGTTATTCGTTGTTTTGAACCAATGATGATGTCTTCGGGAGATCAACACAGAATGTTGCTGAAAAGCCCTGTCTATACGACATGGGGACTTCAAAAAGCATTTTTGCGGTCACCCACCTGCCAAGCAGGTTCATAAGACAATGTAGCCGGACGGCATAGGCGGGTTCCTAAATCTTATGTACAGCACCCTGACTTTTCCTCTTCAGAAGGAATTTCAGGGTGTTTTTAAGTTGTAATGAATGTTTTTGATTGGTTTTACGATAAATATGATGCTTGCCCTTTTGTTACTACTTGAACAATGTTACACTAAGATACATAAATGGAACGGTTACATTCAAAGGAGGAAGGGTCTTGACCTTAAAGAGAACGCTCGTCGGTATCATCCGCAGCATGGAGGGGACCAGCGATCGAGCCAAGGATCCCAAATTAAAAACACGGTATTATAACTTATCCAAAGACAGAGCCTGGGAAGAGGTCTCTTCGACACTCAAAAAGATTCCGGGTTATAAAGTGCTGCATGAAGTGCCTTCTGTTGGAGAAGTTATTCTGGAGAAGCGGACTACCTTTGGACGGACGATGGATATTACAGTTTCCATTATCTCGGTAAGTCCTGTTCGTAGTGCGGTGGATATGTATTCAGCTTCACGTGGTTCACTTGGAGACTTGGGTTCCAATTATCGCACGATTATGAATTTATTCTCTGTACTCGATAAAAAGCTAAGCAAGTATAAAGCAAATGATTGAAATAGATGATAAATAACAAAAAGCGAGTGAAGGTTAACCTTCCTCGCTTTTGTTCTGAACGTATGATAACTTCTACAGCAAAGCTTTTACAGCAGCAATTGCTTGTTCGAAGTTAGGGGAGTCTGTCATTTCAGGCAAATACTCCACATATGTAATCCGGTCTTCGGCATCCAAAACAAAAATGGAGCGCATGTCGAGTTGGAATTCTTTGATCAGAACGCCGTAGTCTTCACCGAAAGAACGTGTTTTGTAGTCTGACAATGTAACTACGCGGTCAACACCAGCTGCTCCACACCAACGGGCCTGAGCGAACGGAAGGTCAACGCTGACTGTCAAGACAACAACATTGTCTCCGAGTTCTCCAGCTTCCACGTTGAAACGACGAGTTTGCGCATCGCATACGCCAGTATCCAGGGAAGGAACAACGCTGATTAATTTGATTTTGCCTGCGAAGTCTTTCAGGGAAGCATCCTCAACCAGGTTCTTGCTCAGTGTAAAATCAGGTGCTTGATCGCCCACTTTCAGTTCGGGTCCGATCAATGTAATAGGGTTGCCTTTAAATGTGGCTGCGCCTGTACGTTCTTGTGTCATAATAATGTTCCTCCTTATAAATTGGTGATCCGTGCCAAAATCCATTATAATCTTTTATGAAAGGCATTGTCCAATTCGGGCATGTACCATTACGATGGATCAGAGATGTAAGTCCGATCTGAACAGGGTGGAGTGAAAGAAGAAATTTATGATATTTATTCGCTATGAGAACTGGAAAGGTTATTTGAAGTATTTCCCTTTGACGTCGCTTTTTTTAATTGCCAATGTAGTCATGTTTATTGTATTAACGGTGAACGGTGGATCAACGAACAATATGGTGCTGCTGAAATTTGGGGCACTCACGAATCATGAACTGTTCGCACATGAATGGTGGCGTTACATTACATCCATGTTCCTGCATGCGGGCTTCAGTCATTTATTGTTTAACAGCTTTGCGTTAATCGTATTTGCACCACCGATGGAGCGGTTGCTCGGGTCGGTAAGGTATGGTGTATTGTACCTGGGTGGCGGTGTATTGGGTAATATTCTTGCTGTTGCGTGGTACAACTCCGTTGGGAGTATTACCATCTCGGTAGGGGCTTCAGGAGCGATCTATGCTGTCTATGGTGCATTCCTGTATGTAGCACTGTTCCAGCGAACGATGATGGATGAGGCTTCGCGCAAAACGATGTACACGTTGCTTTTGTTCGGAATCATATTCTCCTTCGCCATGTCGGGCATCAATTGGATGGCTCACCTCGGAGGATTGTTGGGTGGATTCTTTATTTACGGACTGTTGATCAGGTTGTGGAAACCCCGTAGCTTAAAGCGGTAGTCAGAACGTTCTCAAGATGGAATGCAATCAAGGATAAGTAGGGTATAACAGATTGGAGCGATCAGGCGAGTGGAATTAAGACAGTTGCATTACTTTTTGAAAGTGGCACAGAAGGAACATGTAACACAGGCTGCTGAAGAGTTGCATGTGGCACAGTCGGCGGTGAGTCGTCAGATTCATCAGCTGGAAGAAGAACTGGGCGTGGATCTTTTTATGCAAAAGGGACGAAATCTGCAGTTGACTGCAGTAGGGCAGCTTTTTTGCAAACGAATTGAAGGTATCTTGAAAGATTTGGACAAGGCAGTCGGGGAAGTTCATGAGTTTCTGGACCCGGAGCATGGGGAGATTCGAATTGGATTTCCGCATAGCCTGGGGATTCATCTCATTCCTTCCGTGGTGGCTGCTTTCCGTCAGCGCTACCCCAACGTGAAATTCAGATTTAAGCAGGGGATGTTCCCTACACTGATTCGTGATGTGTTATCGGGTGAGGTAGACTTGGCATTTATTTCTCCTTTTCCAGAGAAGCATGATCAAGTAGATGGTGATATTGTACTTACGGAAGAATTACATGCCATCCTTCCCCCCAATCACCCGTTAGCTGGTGAAGAGACAATTGCGCTTGAACAGCTCAAGGATGATAAATTTGTATTGTTTAGCAAAGGTTATTCTCTTCGTCCTATTGTGTGGCATGCCTGTCTGGAAGCTGGTTTTACACCCAAGATTGCTTTTGAAGGGGAAGAGACCGACACTATCCGCGGATTGGTTGCTGCGGGCATGGGGGTCAGTCTGCTGCCTGAGATGGCGTTATTCCAGACGAACCCGTTGCAACCGGCACATGTGGCCATCTCTCATCCCAAAGTAACACGGACCATTGGGTTAATTCACCGTGCGGATGACAAGCTGCCGCTGGTTGCCCAGTCCTTTCGTTCATTTTTGCTTCATTATTTTGGTTTACAACAAAACAATACCCCATCCGATTAACGGTGGGGTATTGTTTTTTGTTTTTTCTTGTATTAGGTATCTGATTAATCGCGGCTGTTGAAGATTCCGATGTAACGAATCAACTCAAGCAGTGAGATCAACGCTGCAGCAACATAAGTCAAGGCTGCGGCATTCAGAACTTTTGCAACACCTTTTTCTTCTTCATTACGAATGTACCCTTCGGATACCATAATCTCTCTAGCGCGATTACTTGCATTGAACTCAACCGGTAAAGTGATGAGTTGGAATGCTACAGTTACGGAGAAGAAGATGATACCGATACCTACAAGGTTCATGGCATTGAAGATGAATCCTGCAATCAACAGGAATGGAGCTAATCCGGATGCAAAGTTCACAATTGGGAAGATCCGGTGACGCAGTGCCAGCATCGGATAACTTTCTTTATGCTGAATGGCGTGGCCAACTTCGTGACACGCTACCGAAACAGCTGAGATTGAGTTTTCATAATATACTGGTTCTGATAAACGTACAACCCGATTGATCGGATCATAGTGATCAGAGAGCGTGCCGCGTACAGGTTCAATTGGAACATCGTGCAGGCCGTTAGCATCAAGCATCTGGCGAGCGGCATCGTAACCAGTCATTCCGTTCTGGTTCGGTACCTCCGACCAACGTCTAAACGTACCTTTAACGCGAAATTGCGCCCATAAAGAGAGCAAAAAGGCGATAATGATCAATACGAACATACCGTTATTAAAACTCATATTCATTCCTCCGCTTTCTAAAAATAAGCTACATCATGGTGTTCTCAAGCAAGATTTTTAGTGCCTCCATTGTACCGGCACTTTTGGTGAGGAGTCCTGCCATCATTTTACGTGCTTGTACAGGTTTCATCTCTCCAAGTAGCGGTTTGAGTTCGTTAACCTCTCGCTCAAGTTGTTGTACATGAAGCTCCAACGTTGTCAGTTTGCTGGCAACTTGTTCTTCTGTACTAACCAGACGCCACTTCTCAAGAGATTGCTTAATCTCGTCGAGACTATACTTCTCTTGTTTCATCTGTACAATACGTTCAAGCCTCGTTAAAGTTTCATTACTATAGAGACGATAATTTTTTTGTGTACGTTCTTCGGGAGCGATTAGTCCAAGCTTTGTGTAATAATCAATCGTCCGTTCACTAACACCAGCGGTCTTGGCAAGTTCGCCAATCCGAAAAAGTTTCATATCCCCAATGATATTCACCTCGCTTGCAAGTTCAAATGTAGGGAATTGTAGTTTCCACTTGTGAATTTCTAGACTACGCCCAATTTTTCTTACTAATAAGTATGATACATGATCTTTAACCGTACAGTCAAACGTTATGCTTTGGCAATCAGCATACTGCATTTCTATATCTATGTACTCATAGAATGTGATTATGTACTTAAGTGCAAGAAAAAGACGTATGACTTTATTCCCAGAAATAATTTTCAGTTTTGATGAAAATACTCTTGTCAACTTTCCTCTCTTCTGCTTATAATGACATTAAGAGTTTCACGTTATGTGAAGAAACTTAACATAAGAGGGAGTGGGGTATATGAGAAAGAAATGGTTGGTTTCCATGTTAGTAATGCTTACTTTGTTCGCTTTTCCGGTCAGCGCATTTGCGGCTGCGGAGGGTCCGACTAACATTGAACTTCAAAGTGGTTTGAACTCAGCCTTTACGTTTCTGGCTGTTGTACTGGTGTTCTTGATGCAAGGGGGATTTGCTTTACTCGAAGCGGGTTCAACACGAATGAAGAATGCAGGACACATTGCGGGTAAGACCATCCTGACATTGGGAATTTCAGTTATTGCCTTCTGGGCTTTGGGTTTCGGTCTTGGTTTCGGTAATGGTAACAGCTTCTTTGGAACAACAGGATTCTTCCTGAGTGGTGACAAGATGGCTGCTTCCTTCGAATCACTGGCTTTCTCCGATGTTCCACTGACTATTAAATTCGTATTCCACCTCGCCTTTGCGGCGGTATCTCTGGCCATTGCCTGCGGTGGTATGGCTGAACGTGCAAAGATGAGCGTATATATTGTTTTCGGTACTCTTTATACCATTATCATGTATCCGGTTGTTGCTCACTGGGTATGGGGCGGCGGCTGGTTGGCTGAGCTGGGTATGCAAGACTTTGCAGGATCGACGGTTGTTCACTTGACTGGTGCGACTGCAGCATTGGTAGCGACCATCTTGTTGAAACCACGTATTGGTAAATATAACAAAGACGGCAAACCTAACATCATTCCAGGTCACAACCAAGTGTATTCCGTACTCGGGGTTATTATCCTCTGGATCGGTTGGTTCGGATTCAACCCAGGTAGTACATTATCTGCCATGGGGGATGGATTCTTCGGTTATGTTGCATTAACTACTAACGTAGCTGCTGCAGCCGGTGGTGTTGCTGCGCTGTTGATCTCATGGGCAGTACTTGGTAAGTCTGATATTCCTAGCATGTTAAACGGTGTGCTTGCGGCACTCGTTGCAATTACAGGAGCATGTGCATTCGTTGAACCTTGGGCAGCGCTGGTTATCGGTGCTCTGGCGGGTATCATCACATTCTTCACAGCACAGTACTTCGATCGTAAAGGAATTGACGATCCAATCTACGCTTTCTCCGTGCATGGTATTGCGGGTATGTGGGGTGCGATCTCCACGGGCTTGTTCGCTACTCCTGAACTTGCCGAGAATGCTGGTGTAGGTCAAGCGGGTCTGTTCTATGGCGGTGGATTCCACCAATTGGGCGTACAGCTTCTCGGTCTGGCAGGTGCTTTTGCCTTCGTACTGGTAATGTCCTTCATTATTCTGGGCGGAATGAAAGCAATCATGGGCATCCGTGTTACTGAAGAAGAAGAAACAATGGGTTTGGATATCAGTGAGCACGGTACTTACGGATACCCTGAACAAATGAAAAATGTAGATTCTAAATCCAATGGTGGTACGTTCAGCTCCTGAGGTGAATGATGCTGAATCATGCTTCAAGGAGGCTGGACATGATGGAACCCATCTCGTATACAAACTATTCCTGGTCTTATCAGGGAATCGATGGTGCGGTGTCTTCTCAAGAACTGCGCCAGGCACGTGTGATATTACAGAACGAGCTCCAGGAATTGTTGTCCGCTTCCTTGTCGCCGATCGAGTGGTACCAAACGGTAAATGAACTGCATGACCGGATTGCACGGAAAGCAGTAGAGTTATGCATTCAGGGGATGGTTGAGGAAGGCTTCGGCCAACCTCCCGTCCCCTATGCCTTTATCGTATTTGGCAGTTCCGGCAGGGAAGAAGCAACGTTATGGAGTGATCAGGATAATGGCATGATCATTAGCGATACTCCGCATGAAGGTAAAGAGGAATATTTTGCTCAGCTCGGACAGCGAATGACGGATATGTTGGAAGAGCTTGGTTACGCCAAATGCGAAGGCAAAGTCATGTGCTCTGAGCCACTCTGGAGAAAAACGCTGGCGTCATGGAAGCATCAATTAGCAGATTGGAGCTCGGATCTGAATTGGGAGCCCGTTCGTAATCTCATTATTGCTTCAGACATGCGTTTTGTTGCAGGTGAGCAAAGTCTGGCGGAGGAATGGATCACGAGTTTTTATGAACAGTTCAGACTGGTTCCTGAACTTTCGGATGCAGTTCTTCGCAATACGGTTAAACATAAAGCTACATTAAATGTACTTGGACGTGTGGTCACAGAACGATTTGGTGAACATGCAGGCGGATTTGATGTTAAGTATGGTTTGTACATTCCGCTGGTGAACAGTGCCCGTTATTTGGCTTTGCAACATGGGATCAAGGAGTCATCGACGTTAAAAAGAATGGAGAGATTGAATTCACTTGAAGCTGTTCCATTTACATTACTGGATGCATGCCAGCGGGCCTTCTTAGCCGCTTTGAAGTTTCGCCGAAGTACACCGGTTGTCATCCAAGGGGATTTGCAACATAGCAGTGGGTTCCTGGATGAGAAACAGATGAAACAAAAGCAGATTCATTATGAGCTCAGGGATACGCTCGGGTTGGTACGACGAGTGCATCGTGCTTTGCAAAGACAGTTGCGTTTTGCAGAAAGGAGACGTCCATGAGAGAGCCGGCAAGGGGCAATACAGGATTCTGGAATTCGCTGCGTCAGGGAGGGGTTCCTTCCGCCATCGCTTCCATTATGGGAGCCCCTACGGCGCAACACATGGCGTTTATCCGCTCTATGATGAGAGAACAGCGCAGACCTGAGGTTCTGCATACGCCTCTAAATGAGCTGGACGCAGTTGTATTTGATCTGGAAACGACGGGTTTTTCGCCCCAGCATGGGGATGAGATTATCTCATTTGGTGCGGTCCGTATACATGGTGGTGTGGTACTGGAAGGAGAACAGTTCTATACGGTGGTGCAGTCCAAGACTGCGGTTCCGGAACATATTACTGAACTTACAGGTATTACGCAGGAGATGACGCTGGACGCACCAACTTTGCTGGAAGGGCTGCATGATTTCATGTCTTTTGTAGGTGGAAATGTTCTGATTGCGCACGCAAGTGCGCATGACCGAGCTTTTCTGAATGCGGCTCTGTGGCGGACTTCAAAGGTAAGGCTGACACATCGTTTAATCGATACGATGATGTTGGCCCGCTGGCTTGAACCGAGCAGGCCGGGGTATGGTCTGGATGAATTGCTGGAATCCAGAGGCATTCCGATCTATGGGCGTCACCATGCACTGGAAGATTCCAAAATGACTGCACAATTATGGTCCTGTTATTTGGAGGACATGATGCGTAAAAATGTGGAGACCTTGGGTGATTTGTATACCCAGCTAAGTCACGCATAACGGAACGGGAAGCAGATTGTATGAAGGCACAACGCGGTGTGCCGGATCTTGCGGTTTTTTCGAGGGTTCAATCAGATAACCGTTCAGATGCATATGAGATCGCAACCCGCTTGTTAGGTCGGGTGAGCCGATGAGGTACATCTGAAGCAAACCGGCGAAGGCCGGAAGAGCTTGCAAGTCCTCTAAGGAAGGAACAGGCCTGGTCTCCGGATGAGAATGGAAGATGCCAATGAGCTTGGGCTCGGAGAATACGCACCGAATCCATTCGGCATCGTCCAGAGTAAAATGGTGCAGCGGGTCAGGTGCTACGTTACGAATGGGCTGAAACCGACTGATTCGTATACCGCCCGCTGCGGTTTCACCCAGCATAACCCCGCAGGCTTCTTGCGGCAGCGAAAGGAACATGTGCTTTGACATCTCTTGTTCTACGGAAGAAGGGATGTAGAAGACGTTTTGCTGCCCGTGAAGTGCTGCCATTTGTATTCACCCCTCTCTCTTTGGCTCCTGCTTAGGCAGGAGTCCTTTTTCATTTTATTTTCTGTAATCCGGATTGTAAAATTTTAAAGGAAAAGGGTACAATAATAAAGAGAACATTTGGCAATCATGTTCTGGTGAACTGTGATAGAGCGTGGTAAAACACTTAGCATGTGCAGAAATTACGGTTTCAGTTTCAATATGCTAATTATATAAAAGGGTGGCTGGTTATGAAACGAAACATATACATACTCCTTGGTGTTGTCTTGCTGGTTGGTATTGCACTGGCCCAGAATGCGGGTGACGGCATTGCAGCCGTCTTTAAGCAGGAAGAACCGATGCCTACAGAGACGGGACCACGTGCGGGTCTTCTGGCACCTGCTTTTTCTCTGACAGCAATGGATGGAAAGACGTACAGTGTGGGCGGTGCCAAAGATAAGGCCACGTTCGTCAGTTTCTGGGCATCCTGGTGTGAGCCGTGTAAGCAGGAAGCTCCAGAGCTGAACAGAATGGCTGCGAAATACAAGGATAAGCTTGACATGTATGGGGTTAATGTAACGTCATACGATAAACTCAAAGATGCCAAAGCTTTTGTGGATGAGTACCAACTGACATTCCCTATTCCCTTGGATGAGAAGGGGACTGTGTATGCTCAATACAATGGGGTGGCTTTTCCAACGAATGTTCTGATTGACTCCAGAGGAGTTATACAGGAGATTGTTCTGGGCATACTGCCCGAAAAAGAGTTGGAGCGTAAGATTGAAAAGTTAATTGCGAATTAATTTTCTGCAAAGAAAGAAGCCTTTGCATCCATGAATCATGGGTGCAGAGGCTTCCTTTTTATTTTCCGGGAAATAAGCTTTAAGAGCCTGTTCAAAAAAAGCCTTTTTTGAACATACACTTTAATGATTACTTATCCCATGAGCAGGAATAGGGAGTGTGCCCGGCTCATCCTGCAATTTTTCTTGAAGCAAAGCATAGCGGAAACTGTGTACAAGAGCTTCCCAACTTGCTTCAATTACGTTCTCGGATACACCAACTGTGTTCCATGTATTTTCCGTATTTTTGGATTCGATCAATACACGAACTTTGGCGGCTGTGGCATCTTTCTCATCCAGTACACGCACTTTGTAGTCTGACAGATGCATATTGGCAAGTGAAGGGAAGTATTGCACCAGCGCTTTCCGAAGCGCATTATCGAGTGCGTTAACCGGACCATTGCCCTCAGCAGCGGTATAAGCGCTTGTTCCAGCGATATTCACTTTGACAAAAGCTTCGGAAACAACAGATTTTCCCGCCGTTTTCTCTACAAGCATTTTGAATGATTCAAAAGTGAACAATTCTTTCATGTCACCGTTCGCTTCACGAATTAACAATTCAAGCGAAGCATCTGCACCTTCGAACTGGTAACCCTGATGCTCCAGGTCTTTAATTTTCTCAATAATCTGACGTGAATTGGCACTGCTTGGATCGAACTCAAGCCCCAGTTCCTGAGCTTTGGATACAATGTTACTTTGTCCGGCAAGTTCCGAGACCAGCACACGTTGTTTGTTACCAACCAGTTCAGGCACGATGTGTTCATAGGTACGGGAATCCCGCAGGATGGCAGAGACGTGAATTCCACCTTTGTGAGCAAAAGCAGCATTGCCGACATAAGGCTGATTAATCGGCATATTTACATTGGCAATTTCGCTAACATAACGAGCCACGTTTGTAAGTTGTCTCATGGAATCCTCAGTAACACATTCATAGCCAAGTTTCAGTTGCAGGTTCGGGATGATGGACGCGAGATTGGCGTTACCGCAACGCTCTCCATAACCGTTCATTGTTCCTTGAACCTGACGGGCTCCGGCTTGTACAGCGCTGAGTGTGTTGGCTACAGCCAGTTCACAATCATTATGTGTATGGATGCCGAGATGTGCATGAGGCAGGCTTCTATGCAGTGTGGATACGATCTCATGTACCTCGTTTGGCATGGTCCCGCCGTTGGTATCACACATGACGAGCCAGTCCGCTCCAGCTTCGTGAGCCTTGGTCAAGACCGCTTGAGCATACTCTGGGTTATGTTTGAATCCGTCAAAGAAGTGTTCTGCATCAAAGATCACTTCCATACCATTTTGTTTCAGATAGGCGATGGAATCATAGATCATGGACAAGTTTTCTTCCAATGTAGTCTGCAAAGCGGTATGCACATGGAAGTCCCATGATTTACCGACCAAAGTTGCAGCCTGAGCACCAGATTCGATCATGCGCTTCAGGTTGGCGTCTTCACTAGCAACGCTGCCTTTACGGCGGGTACTGCCAAAAGCAACAACCTTTGCGTTCAGGTTTAATTCCTTGACTCTTTTGAAAAACTCAATGTCCTTGGTATTGCTGCCGGGAATTCCGCCTTCAATATAATGGACACCCAGGTCATCAAGCTTCTTGGCAATTTTGAGTTTGTCGTCTGCCGATAAGCTGACACCCTCCCCTTGTGTGCCGTCACGTAAAGTCGTATCGAAGATGGAAATGGCCTTTGACATGAAGATCCTCCTTTGAGATAAAGCGCTCTTTTAAAAGATTGGATTGTAAGTTGGGAAAGCTGTTAAGTACGTTAGTGGACGAATCCTTCGATTCGGCAACGCTACACTGTGTTAAATTGGGTGCGCTGATTTGTCCTAAAGTCGTCAATTTGTATAATTAATTATTATAGCACCATTATAGCCAAATGCTACATAGAAATCGCAGTTTCATGTAACAATTAACGGATTTTAGAGCAAAAAGAAGGATGTTAATCATAATCCGGATGTATGTTATAATTTATTATTGAGTTTTAATTGGAATATATGGAAGAAAAGGAGGGTTGATTTTGAGTTTTGTATGGGAAAATACGGTTATTGCGCTGATCACATTGATCCTTTTTGTGAGTGTAGGCTGGTTAATTATTCGGTCTCTGATCAGTTCTCGCAGAAAATAAATGTTCGTGACTGAATTAACATAACGGGTTTGATATACTATAGAAGAAAGAAATTCGTTTCATTAATTAGTGTGCAAGAAAGGGCGGGGGTTCATGATGTCTTCAGACGGCAATCCTCCAGCGAATGTGGATCAATACTACCCTACAGCTGGACGGGTGATTCTGCATGTCGATATGAATGCTTTCTACTGCTCTGTACATGAAGCCGAGGAACCAGATTTATATAGAGGAAAAGCAACGGCCGTTGCGGGCAGCAGTGAACTGCGAAAGGGTGTAATTGTAACCTGCTCATATGCCGCTCGTAATCGAGGCATCTCAACAGGTATGGTTGTCCACCAAGCCATGAAAAAGTGCCCTGATCTCATTGTGATTCGTCCTGATTTTCATTTATATCGTCAATATTCAAGAGCTTTCATGCAGATTGCGTATAGTTATACCCCTCAACTTGAGGCTACATCCATTGATGAATGTTATCTTGATATTACAGGTTCAAGGCAATTCGGGAATCCAATGGAGATTGCGGAGAGCATTCAGCGTAGAATCAAGGATGAATTGGGGCTGCCATGTTCCATTGGCATTGCACCCAACAAATTATTGGCGAAAATGGCTTCGGATCTGAAAAAACCGAACGGTATCTCCATTTTACGCATGAGGGACGTACCCCGGATTCTTTGGCACAGACCATGCAACGAGATGTTTGGCATTGGCAAAAAAACGGCTGAAAAGCTGAAAAAACTGGGCATTGAAACGATTGGTCAATTGGCCCAGTCGGATGAGAACATGTTGACCGAACTATTCGGAGTTAATGGAACATGGCTCAAAAATTCTGCGAATGGCATTAACCATTCCGCAGTTCACGCGGAACGGGAAGCCAATAAATCCATTGGGCATACAACCACTTTACCGGCGGATGTATCGGATATGAATGAGATTCATCGGGTATTCCTCAATATAAGTGATCAGGTAGCCAGAAGGTTGCGCAAGCACGAAATGTTCAGCCAGGGGATTCAGATTACGATCCGCACACCGGATATGAAGACAATCACCCGATCACGTCTGATGGAAGTTCCTACGGAGGATGCAACGGTCATTTACCGTGAGGCCTGTAAACTATTTGAGAAGCATTGGGGTAGTGGCAAGCCTGTACGCATGCTCGGTGTGACACTTCAGAACCTGATTCCAAGAGAGGAATCCGCTGTACAGATGGACTTGTTCGAATATGAGCAGAAGCCCAAGAAGGACAATCTGATTCGGATTATGGATCAGTTACGTGATAAATTTGGTGAGAATGCTGTTGTGACCGCAGGTATGCTTGGAGACGATCCTTCCGTGCTGCTTCGTAATCATAAAGTGCGCGGTACTTCCCTGCAAAAAGATAACTTGCAAAGTCTTGATTAAATAGGGGATAATAGAGACTTGTGGTTGCAAAATGATTTGTAATTATCCTTACTTTGTATTAATATGTTTCTAGATAAAAACACTGTACGTTTCGAATTTTAGGAGGAGAGAATGTAAATGAGTAAATATACTTGGGTTGAAAAAGACACATGCATCGCATGTGGCGCTTGTGGAGCAACGGCTCCTGACATCTACGATTACGATGATGAAGGTTTGGCAGAAGTTATCTTTGACGGCGATGCTAACCATGGTATCAAAGCTATTCCAGACGACTTGTTTGACGATATGCAGGATGCATGCGATGGCTGCCCTACAGATTCAATCAAAGTAGCGGATGAGCCTTTCAATAAAGAGGGTTAAGTATTTCTTGAATGAACACAGAGCACTTTCTTTTGTCTTAACGACAAGGGAAGGTGCTTTTTTGTCTTCATTTAACTGTGATCTTATGACATGTGAATCAAGGACGATTATTGTCGAAAACCCTTTTTTCCACCGGGTACTCAAGTCCTATGGATTCAACGCCTGGTTATGCCGATATATAATGATATACGGAAAAAGGTGAATAGTGGAGGATCGGATGCAAAATACTCATCTAAGAACATATGTCAAGAAACATCCAGACAATAAAATGGCTTGGTACTTGCTTGGAAAGGAGTACTTGGGCGAAGGACAGGAGGCCAAAGCCAATTATTGTTTTCAGCAAGCGGGCGAGGTTTACGAAGCATTTGAACGCAGTAAAGCTCCTGCTGACATCTGGGTGGACTATCAGGAGAAATTGGTGGAGATGTCTGAGCAAAAAGAGAAAAAACAACGTAGACGCAAAATGTGGCTTACGTTGTTCATGCTGCTTGTGCTGGCAGGTCTGCCACCTGCGGACGCTCCGGGTTTCAGTCGTGAAGCGGCCGATGCACTGTCAGCAGCACTGGAATCCACGGATGAAATCCCTGACCCAGTAGGAGCGGATCAACAGGCTAGGACCGCATCCATTCCACCAAGTAATGTGTTCACCGCTGCGGCATTTGGTGGAGGCAACCATGGCGAGGCTGCTCTCGCAGCTGCCTGGTCCGGGTCTGGCCCAAAAGTAGAGACTTCGGCTGTACTGGGTATGCAAACCTCGGATGACTGGTCTTTATGGAAACGAAATATGCCTGTGAAATACGTAGTACAAACTAATACAAGTGGTAAATTAACTGCACAGAGTTATGATGCCAAGCAATGTAACTGTGAACCTCCTGAAGTTACGCCGAAAATCAAAAAGATGGCCTTGGCGTGGACCGCCAAGCAGGAAGCCGCTGCATCATTATCAAGTGCAATCGTTGCCTATCGCAAAAAAAATGACGCTTGGCCCAAGAGTGTAACGCAAATGGCCCAGCCATTTCCAAATAATATTCTGGGAGAGACTGCGCCAGGGATGACCGAGATGTTTCCGAAGCTGTTAGCTTTGCATCAAGGAAAGGCACAGGAAGGAAAGAGCGATTCAAATGGTAAAGAGAGCGGTTCAACATCTTCGAATTTGTCTCAAGGCAAAAATGCCGCTTTTGCAGATACGCTGGGAGGTCAGCCTTTTTTGCAGGAACCGCTGGAGATTGTCATTGATAAGGATAAACATAAACTTGCATTAATCAGTGGGGATACCATTGTTCGTATGTATGATGTGGGACTTGGCGGTGATCGAACACCGGAGGGTTCATTTGTCATTACAGATAAAGTGGTCAATCCGAATGGGCGCTCGAACGGTGAGTTTGGAAGCAGAGGTATGCAGCTCTCGAATACAAATTATGCCATCCATGGGACCAGCGAGCCAGACAGTATCGGACTGGATGAGTCCCTTGGATGTGTGAGAATGCGTACAGGAGATGTAGAAGAGTTATTCGCTCTTGCTCCGCAAGGCACTCCGGTACGTATTGGAGAAGATGTACTGCCAGATCTGACGCTTGTTCCAGAAGCAAAGCAGCGTTATCAGCATACGCTTGTTCCAAAGCAGAATAATCCGAACAAAACGTATCACTGGCTGAATTGATCTGTTTGATATGTAGAATCAGATGGATTCAGCCTGAATCATCTACATGTTGGCAATAATGATAAGAGCACCAATGATGATGATCAAGCCGCCTACACTGGCTGCAGTCCATGCAATGGCTTTGCGATTCACTTCTTCTTTCTTTTGCTGTAATGCAGGTGGTTTACGTTTGGGAGCCATGAGTTATTCCTCCTTATTGGAATAGAACTGGTGTAGAGTAACCATGCTCTCATTGTAAAGAATTCAACTCGTCATTTCCAGTGGGCGGGTGGATTTCTTGTGAGCATTTTGTATTATTCGATTTGTGCTGTCTATGCGCAAACTACTTTCCTTTTTAATAAGAAACAGATAGACTTGTGTGTAGAGTGTTTTTTTACATATGAAAAGACGGAAAACGGCTTTTTGGCGTACCGGAACAGAACGGAGTGAGTGATTTGTTATACAGAAGTCTTGCTAAACCTTTGTTGTTCAAAATGGACCCTGAACAGGCCCATCATCTGATTATTGGCGGCCTTAGTGGCATGGGCAGCATCCGTCCGGTTCCTTCCGGACTGCGTGTGATGTACGGCGTTCGTGAAACGTCTGATCTGGCTGTTGACATGTTTGGGTGTCATTTCCCTACACCTGTTGGTCTGGCTGCGGGTCTTGACAAAAACGGACAGGCCGTAACGGGCTTTTCTTCCATCGGGTTTGGATTCATGGAAGTGGGAACCGTGACGCCACTTGCACAACCAGGTAACGATCAACCACGGCTGTTCCGTTTGCCTCCAGATGAGGCTTTGGTGAACCGGATGGGCTTCAACAATCTGGGTGCGGAAGCGATGGCAGGAGAACTTTCACGTCTACAGGATCGGCGTATTCCAGTGGCTGTTAACATCGGCAAGAATAAGGCAACGTCTAATGAGGAAGCTCACCTGGACTATTCGAAGTGCATTCAGGCATTATACGATTATGCTGATCTGTTCGTGGTTAATATCAGTTCACCAAATACACCGGATTTGCGTAATCTGCAACATGGGAATGAATTGAAGGAACTGCTCGCTGCGGTTATGAACGAGATGAACGTGCAACATGCACGAGCGGGCGGAGCGACCAAATCCGTTCTGGTGAAGATCGCACCGGATGTAAATGATCAGGAACTTGAATATATGGTTCGCACAATTGCAGACAGCGGTGTTGCTGGCATTATTGCAACGAACACAACCATCAGTCGTACAGGACTTTCCCACCAACATGCAAAAGAGACTGGCGGTCTGAGCGGTAAACCTCTGCGTGAGCGTTCTACGGAGATTATTCGCCAGATCTATCGTCAGACTGAAGGCAAACTTCCGATCATCGGTTCAGGTGGTATTTTCACAAGTGAGGATGCTTACGAGAAAATTAAAGCCGGAGCAAGTCTGGTCGAAATATATACAGCATTAATCTACGAAGGACCTGAGGTGAATCGGCGCATTCATGCCGGTCTGCGTGAGTTACTGCGCAAGGACGGTTATCGTCATATCTCTGAAGCGGTTGGTGCGGAGCATCGTTAAGAAGGAATGTGGATCCCCGGATTGAAAATATAGAAGCATGGAAGAGCGTAAAATGGTTCGGGACTCTTCCCCCCACCAAACATCATGTATAATGGAATAGAACAGGGGACGCTATAGAGACAGGAGGCATAAGCATGGACGGTAGAGACTGGGGTACATTTTTACTTCCTTATGAACAAGCGGTAGAGGAATTAAAAGTCAAGTTTAAGACAATGCGGGCGGAGCTGAAAAAACGGGAAGAGTATGCCCCGATTGAATTCGTTACCGGTCGTGTCAAAAAAATATCCAGTATTCTGGAGAAATCCAGACGACTGAATGTGTCGCTTGATGACGTGGAGACAGGCATTGAGGATATTGCAGGTATCCGTATCATGTGCCAATTCGTAGACGATATCCGTCGGGTTGCCGAATACATTCGAGGCCGCAAGGATCTCACGGTACTCATTGAGAAAGATTATATTACGAATTTCAAAGAGAGCGGTTATCGCAGCTTCCATATGATTATTGAGTATCCCGTTCAGACGGCTCTGGGACAAAAGATCGTATTGGCCGAGATTCAGATCCGGACACTTGCCATGAATTTCTGGGCTACCATTGAACATTCTCTGAGTTACAAATTTCGGGAGAGCTTACCGGATGACATGCGAGCCAGGCTGAAAAAAACAGCTGAGGCCGCTTTTGTACTGGATAATGAGATGTCTGCAATTCGTCTACAGATTTTGGAGGCGCAGAAGGCATTTGAGGATGATTCCAATATCGTGTCAAGAACATTGAATATCATTCATCAATTGTACTTCTACCACCTTGTCAGCGAAGCGATTGAAGCACAGAAGCGATTTAACGATTACTGGGAACGGCATGATATGGAAGGGCTCAAAGACTTGCTCGATGACGTGAAGAAACTTCTGAACAACGCCAGAAAGGGCGAAAACCCGGATGAGCATCTATGAGCCACTGTACATTGACTACTTAATCTACTTCAATCGGGATCAGGATTATTTCGAGTGCCATGAGGTGCTGGAAGAATTGTGGCTTGAACGTAACCGGGATTCTCTCTATAAAGGGTTGTTGCAAATTGCGGTTGGTTTATACCACTTCCGGAATGGCAATCTCCGCGGAGGAACGATGATGTTACAGAGCTCGCTTGATCTTCTGGAATCTTATCCTGCTACAATTCTGGGCATTGACCTTGGGACTTTGGTACGGGATGTACAGGAAATCGTGAAGGAACTGTCCCTATCAGATGTTCAGTCTGTGACTTACAGGGATTTGTCCATACGAATTGTTGATGAGGTCTTAGAACAGGAGATATCTAGAAGATCGCTTGAGCTAAAACCTAATATTCCGCAACGCCGGAGTCCTACCAGAGGGCGAATATACGAAGAGAAGATGAAGGCGATGGATCAGGGTAAAAGTTAAGCTGTTATCAGCGTTAACATCCAAATGAGCATCCCATGGATATGAAGTTCCATGTATATGAAACACCCCGACGATTCCTGTAAAGGGAAAGATCGGGGTGTTTTTGAATGTTGCGTCATATCCAGATGATTGCAGGTGGCACAGCCTGTCCTTCAACAGAACAGTGTCTGGTGATACAAGTGCCTGATTGTAGATACTTGTGGAAACTGATCTATCAGTTAGCTTGCTGAAGGAGCGGCACTACCTTTATATTTTTGGAAAAATTGTTTGTAATCATCCAGTGTGTAGCCTTGGTCACTGCCATTCTCTTTCAGTCCGCCAACCATACGGTCTTTCTCGACACCAGCCTCATAATAGACGAGTGTAGGCGTGAACTCGATATTGTAATCGGTCCATCCTGCTTCGAATTCACGCAGATTGAACTGCGGAAGCTCAATACCTTCACTGTCAACCAGTGGCATCAACTGAGGTGTTGTTGCACGGCAATGCGAGCAGTCGGAAGCAAAGAAATAAACAAAAAAGCTGTCTTTGTTATCGATTTTGGCTTTGAGATCAGTGGGTACAATAATTTGTTGATAGTTGGGATCACTAAGTAGCTCCCGTGTAGCTGGATTAAGCTTGGAAGCAGCGATTCCATAAGCATTTTCCACTGAATCCATCTGTTTCTTGGATTGCTGGTCTACGACAACCAGTGCTGCAATCATAATGATTAAAATACCCAGGAATATAAGGATCGCAGCACTTTTCTTTTTCTTCTTGGATTTCATTGGACATCCCCCATCGATCATATCGAAATATAGTTTGGGCAAAAATAAAGGTTGGGATAATATGCATAAACACCCGAATTTTTGCTCAGGAATCAATCTACTTGCCATTATACTACATTACACGCTGTAGTGGAATAGATACGATATGATAGGAAAGCAAAGCTTGGATATGATAAAATAAAACGATATTGCAATCTTACCAAGACAGGATGAGTGGGAATATGGGTGTAAAGTTACCTTTGATATTTGCTGAGCGAATGAAAAGTTTGCTGGGTGATGAGTTTGAACAATTTATGAAATCTTATGAACAGTCTCCTCATGCGGGACTGAGAGTGAATACGTTAAAAATATCGATGGAACAATTCGATGAGATCGCTCCGTTTGACCTAAGACCTATTCCGTGGTGTGAGACAGGATTCTATGTACCTCATGGTGTTAAACCGGGGTTGCACCCTTATTATCATGCAGGTCTGTATTATATACAGGAACCAAGTGCAATGGCTCCAGTTGAGTTATTGCAGGTGGAGCCTGGAGACCGCGTGCTTGATCTGTGTGCTGCTCCGGGAGGAAAAACGACACAGATTGCTGCAAAGCTGCAAGGCAAGGGTGTACTTGTCACGAACGATATCCATGCTGAACGCACGAAAGCGCTGGCCAAGAACGTGGAATTGTACGGGGTGCGTAACGCCGTTGTTTTGAATGAGTCGCCCGAGCGGATCGCAAATGCATTTCCTCATTATTTTGACAAAGTATTAATTGATGCGCCTTGTTCAGGTGAAGGCATGTTCCGCAAGGATGAAGACATGGTGAAATCGTGGGAACATCATTCGGTGGAAAAATGTGTGCTCATGCAGCGCGATATTCTTGAAACTGCGGCACGATTGCTAGCCCCGGGAGGAACCATCGTATATTCGACATGTACTTTTGCGCCGGAGGAGAACGAAGCGATGATTGCGGAGTTCCTGAATGTAAACAGTGATTTCGTAATAAGTTACATTCCTGAAGAGACAGGATTTGCTCCAGGACGTCCGGAATGGGTTCGTCAGATGATGCCTGAGAAGGCGGATGAGACGGAAGCTGTACTGGGGCAAACGCGTGGCACCGCAAGATTGTGGCCTCACCTTTTGGAAGGCGAGGGACATTATGTCGCTGTGTTGCAGCATCGTGCAGGGCAAGGAATAGAAACAGATCAACCTGGAGTAGTTAAAGAAGGAGCAATGGAGTATGGACAGGTCGTGGATGTGTCCAGGATTGAAGTAGAGGGGAACAAGGATCACTCTATTGCTGCTTCTTCAATTGCTATGACCAAGGCTGATCGCAAAAAGGAACGTTTATTGCGAATTGAATCCCGAGAGTCCCATGACAGACAGGCTGGTGGCGGCAAGAATTCGGGTAGACAGAGCAAAAAAGGTAAAGATCACGGTGGACGTAAATCGGAACGGGGTCAGGGACGCGGAACTGATCCGGCAAGTATTGATCCGGTTGCGATCTACACTTCATTTATGAAAGAACAATTGGAGATTGAGTTAACTGGAGAAACGGTATGTTATGGAGATCGTGTGTATCAATCCTCGGTTGGTGCAGCTCGGTTGGAGGGACTGAAAGTCATTCGTCCAGGCTGGTTTATGGGCACGATCAAGAATGGGCGATTTGTTCCGTCCCACCCGCTTGCATGTGCTCTGAATGCATCTGAAGCATTGCGTAGCGTAAATCTGTCGTCCGCTGATGGCGAAGCCGTGAGGTACCTCAAGGGTGAAACGTTAAATATTGAAGAAAAACGAGTGGTGCTCAAGGCGGATACGTTTGCCAAAGGGTACGTTCTTGTATGTGTAGATGGTTATGCCGCTGGCTGGGGAAAATGGCTGGATGGTGTGCTGAAGAATGAATATCCGGCAGGCTGGAGGTGGACATCGGTATGATTGGTATGAGTGGAAAAGGCAAACAAACGCTGCGTCTGGACAAAATATTAAGCCATATGGGTGTGGGAACACGAAGTGAACTCAAAAAGATGGTGAAACAAGGCAGAATCCATGTGGACGGCAAAGCGGTGAAAGACAGTGGTGTACAGGTGAATCCCAAGGTCAACGTCATTGAAGCCGATGGGGAGCGGATTGTGTATCGGGAGATGATCTATCTGATGCTGCATAAACCTCCGGGTGTCGTGTCTGCTACCGAGGATAACAGAGATAAGACGGTGTTGGACTTGCTCCGTAAAGAGGATCGGGTCTTCAATCCGTTTCCTGTTGGACGACTGGATAAGGATACGGAAGGACTGCTCATTCTCACAAATGATGGTCCACTTGCTCATGATCTGTTATCTCCACGCAAGCATGTGCCCAAAACCTATGAAGCTCGTGTTCTGGGAAACGTGGATGAAGAGGATATACAACGTTTCAAAGATGGTGTACAGCTGGATGATGGGTATGAGACGCTGCCTGCTGAACTGACCATACTTGGTCAGGAAGAAACGGAAGAAGGCACGATCTCGTCGATCTCGCTTATTATTCACGAAGGGAAGTTTCACCAGGTAAAACGTATGTTTCAGGCGGTAGGCAAGCGAGTGATCTATCTGAAACGCGTAGCCATGGGTGAGCTTGAACTAGCTTCCGATCTTGCTATCGGAAGTTATCGTGAACTAACCGCAGACGAGTTAAGCCTTCTGCGGAAGTAAAAGCTCCCGACCTTCACGAAGTGAAGCAGGGAGCCGGGCAGAGAGCGAAGCCCTGCCCGTAATGGTCCCGGTTAAGCTTGGGCGGGAGCGCCGCTAACCAGCGGTGTGCCCGGCAACAAGCGTTCCTACGCCAACCGTGACATAGCAAGACCCGACCTAACACCGGTGAGCAAGACGGGAGTCCAGAGGGCAGAGCCCTCTGGGGCCCTCCCTCGGAAGGGAGGGTTTGGGTGGGTGCGACTACTAACAGATGAGGATGAAGCCAGAATGACTTATAAATTAATTGCACTTGATGTAGATGGAACACTGCTGAATGATCATCATGAACTAACCGAATGGACTCAGGAGACCTTGATCAAAGCTTCCCGTCAGGGAGCAGAGATCGTTCTGTGTTCAGGTAGAGGTCCTGCCAACACGATTCCTTTTATGGAGCAGATGGGACTGGATGGATATGTGATTACACATAATGGTGCCGTAACGGCGCAAGTGGATACCCGTGAGGTGGTTCATCATTTTGCCTTAGATGGACAAGGACTGGAGCCGATCATCTCCTACTGTCGAACTAATGGAGTACATTTTGACATCAATACGGCTTTTGGTCTGTATGTGGATCAACCGGAAGGTTTGGGTTTGCAGGTGCGTGAGATGTATTACAATTTTATGGCAGAGCCACTGAAGTTACCCAAGTGGGTTGACATGACAGAACCGCTGGCGAAATTCACTGCATTTGGTCCGATTGAACAGATGGATGCAGTGCTTCAGGAATGGTCTACCTGGAATCTGCCTTATTATATGACACGGAGTGGTGACTTTTTTATTGATCTGATGCATCCCGAAGCGTCCAAAGGTGCTGCACTGAAAAGGCTTGCCGAATCGAAAGGAATCATGCCTTCTGAGATTATGGCGATTGGTAATTACTTCAATGATATTACGATGCTGACCTTTGCGGGCAAAGGCATTGCCATGGATAACTCACCGGACGAGGTGAAAGCTGCTGCAAACGAGGTTACACTCTCCAATAACGAGCAGGGTGTGGCACACGCAATCCAAAAATATGTGTTATCCGTCTAATCCTACATCTTATACTTAAAATGCACGCTTCCCTCATAATCTACCGTCCTCAGGGGCATCCTAAGAGAATAACGTTAGGAATGGAGGAGGACACGTGATGAATTATGATGTGGAATTGGTTGCAGACCTGCGGACATCAGGTGGAGAAGTACAGGACGTGATGGTTAATGGTCAATATGCAGGCTCACTTTTTCTTGTGTACAGAGAAGGAGATCGTTTATCAGGTAGTCTTCAGATCGAGCAGGAGTCTCTGCCAGATGGTACAGAGGAACGTATCGTGGAAAAAGTGCATGCCTATGTCCGCTCTCTTGCAGATGCGTTGGAAGCTGCATATTATGAAGTGCTGGTTAGTTGTGGCTCATTACATTCGGTTCTGCATAAGCCTGAGTCAGAGACAATGTGGCCGTCTGAAGATATGAATCATGACGAAGGCAGCTATGACGATATAGACAGCAGTGGAAGTAAGGTAATCCCTGTTTCACAAGCCGAATCGTTTACATATGAAGATCGGGATCAGGTTCTGGAGATGGAAATGGTAAGCGCGGGACGCAGTATATCGACGTATATATTCAATGATGTCGAAGGGCAGGAACTTGCAGAAGCTTCCTTGAAACAATATGGCGCTGATGTACAAGGTGAAATACACTGGTATGACGAGCCGGAAGAGAATCAATTGGAAGCTGCGGCAGAGTTGCTGGTCAGAGAGCTGGATGAAGATATCATCGATACGATTACGATCCGCATGTGGCATCAGGGCAACGAACTTGAGACGCTAGAGTGGGTACATCGCGATTTCTCCGAGGAGTTTGAGGATACCGATGAATCGGGTCTGGATGAGCTGGAAGCTGCTGAAGAAACATGTTATGTCATGTTGAAGCGTAAGGATCGGGAGTTCCGGGTATATGAGCTGTTTCTTCAGGAACGAGGTGGATTGCCTGTGGGAACAGCAACAATAGACACTTCTCAATCCGATCTGACGGGATACATTGATTACGAGGTTCCTGGTACCAGCATTCAGCGAAAGAGCCTAGTCGAAGTGTTGATGCAGGAGTTGGACAAGGAAATGGAGTTTGATACCTTGCACCTGACGATGTTGTATCGAAATCAGATTATTGATGAAGCCAGAATAGATGGGTAAAGGGCAACCGCCTTTTACCTTTTTTTGTTCTCATTTTGACGAAAAATCCATTTCCCGGTATAGTACCATTAGTTTAAAAGAGATCAGGAAGCGGAGGAGAACAATGATGCACTCATTCAGGATCAGTAGCGAATATATTAACGATGGTTTTCAAGCGGTTCAGGCGAAGCCGGAAGATACGGACGATGTGATGTCGCTGCTGGTGGAGACAGCCGAATGGTTACAGAGCCAAGGTTCTTCCCAATGGAACGCTCTGCTTAAAGGGGAAGATTCTCATGATACGGCAGGGGCGATTCGGCGTGGAGATGTGTTTGTATTTAAAAAAGGAGCGGACGTAGCGGGGATGGTCATCCTTTTGGTTCAGCCAAGCCCTTGGGATATTCATCTTTGGGGTTCAAAAGCTCATCCCGAGGATGGTGCAATTTATCTGCATCGGCTGGCGATTCGAAGAAAATATGCTCAGAGCGGTCTGGGACGGTCCATTTTGCAATGGTCCAGCAGTGGCATACATTTTGAAGGCAAACATACGGTTCGGTTAGATTGCGGAGCGAGCAACGCAACGTTGAACGCCTTTTACGCGCGGAACGGGTATACTTTTTTGGGAGAGACAGATGGTTACAGTACATATGAGAAGCCCGTGGAGCTACTGAGCTGAGAATTCTGAATACCCAATGATTATGTTGACGACAAACGCGAGCGGTTAACAGCTGGATTAAAGCTTTTGCTTCTGAGGGGCACGTTTCATGAATATGTTGTATATACGAGTTGGTGAACAAAAGCTTGATCAGTGTAGCTTTGATTGAGCGGTTTAAATAGCCAAAAGTTTGCACTATCTTACGTAATATAGATGTTCCGGCTTCCCTATGTCATAATGGATAGTAGAGTAGTACGTAAGTTAGAAAGGGGGAAACTAACGGTGAAATTGCTGCAGGCGCTTTTCTTTCCTCCGGAGCAGCCCGGAGGTGTATCCTCTATGATTCCGTATATGCAAGAGAGATTTACAACCCCGAGGTGGGAAATGGATCTGTTCTCGTTGCCAAAGCGAATTCGCAACAAGGGCAGAGAGGAAGTTCAGTTCGAAACGTTTGACTGGACGGAATATCAGGATAGTCCTGTTGTCCAAAAATATATTCAAACCTATCGTGATTATCTTTGGTGGACCAAACTGCGTATTCAGAAGCCCTATGATCTGATCCATGCACACCACCCAATTGCAGGACTTGCGATGAAAACGGTTTTCCCGGATACACCCCTCATTCAGACGATTCACTCTAGTTATGAACGAGAATTAATCCTTAATGGACGCATTGAAACGGATGGACCCGAGCATCGATTCCTGCTTGCGATATATGGTGAGCTGGAACATCAGGCAGAGCGCCTCTTGACGGTGTCGGATTCGTTCCGTCGTTATCTGGCTCCCTACGTGAAGGAACCTGATGTCATCGGTGTGATTCCCAATGGATTTGATGAGAAGCGGTTTAAGCCGATTCCTCATGATAATGCGATACCACAACTGGTCACGGTATGTCGGCTTGTTCCGGCAAAAGGGTTGGATATTCTTTTCAAAGCTTGTGCGGAACTGAAGGGCCGAGGTCATGATTATGTGTTACATATTATTGGAGATGGACCGATTCGTCCTGATCTGGAAGAATTGGCACAACGATTGGGGATCTATAATGAGACCATCTTCTATGGTTACACACTGCACCCTGAGGAATTCATGCCATTCTTTGATATTTTTGTACTTCCTTCACGGGCAGAAGCATTTGGTTCCGTCTTCGCTGAAGCGGCGCTGAGTTGTCTTGCCCTTGTGGGTACGGATGTAGGTGGTATACCGGAACAGATTGAGAACGGTAGCAATGGGTTGCTTGTACCGGCAGAAGATCCTTCTGCATTGGCTGAAGCGCTTGAAAAGGTGATGCTGGACCCGGCTTATCGTTATGAACTTGCCCGTTCAGCGTGTGAAAAAGCCAAGACACATTACTCGCTCGGCAGATCGGTCAATGAGTTGAAAAAGATGTATCTGCAGTTTCCTAGCAAAGCCTAAAACGTAGGGCAAAAAGTGCGAGCCGCTGTGATAAACAGCGGCTTTTTGTCATGTTTAAGGAAAGAGTAACCGCGGTGACTTGTGGTTATGAGGCAAACGGATGCTCATATTCATGAAGCACATGGACCGTGAGATTTATATATTGTTGCGTCTACGAAAGGCGCCCCAGCGGTTCAGTACCAATTTGGCAGCCCAGATTAATGCCATACTTCCAAAGATGGGGTAAAGGATGGATAGCAGGGAACTGAATCCAAACTGACTGAGTGAGTAACACAACAGCATAATGGTTAATGTAATGAAACGGGGGTGAACGCGTATATGTTGTCTCAGTTGCAAGGTCATTCCATAGATATCGGCTACAAAGGTACTGAATATTTCCATGAAAATAAGGGATACATATACAGATTGCACTGCCCATCCAAGTTGAAAGGCAATACTACCCATCGGGATTTCGAATTGGATGATGCCGGGCATCTGAGCTGACATGGCAAAATGAGCTGCCATCAGCATGAAACCAACGCCAATTCCACCCAAAACTCCACCCCACTTCAGCACATTCCGACTACGAATCTGGTTACCTACTGGCACAAGAACAGCTTGAGCCAACACCAGATTGAATGAAGTATACAACAGTGGAGACAGCCACACTTGAATAGGGTTTGAGTCTGTCGTCAGTGTGATGAATCGGGAAGCACCTGGATGATGGATCGTACTGGTGATCATGAGCAGAGATAACAGGAGCATCATGGGCACGACGATGCTATTCATTTGTAGGATGGCCTGAATGCCCCGACCGAGAAGCAGATATGTCCCTACAAGTGTGACGATCAGACCTGTCTGATAATGCAAACCCAGATGTTCGACAAAAACGGAACCTGCTCCGGCAAGCATGACACTGTTCACACCAATGAGAATGAGAAGGGTTACCCAGGTGATCCATTTGCCTGCCTTGTGGCCGAATAAATGTTTGTTCAGATCCTCATAAGAGCGGGACCCGGTATCATGAGCGATCAGCATCATTTTGGTACCTAACCAGACAAAGAGCATGGTGGATAAGCCTATGGTGACGGTGGCCCATTTGCCATACTGGGTAAAAAACTGCAAAATTTCCTGCCCTGTAGCGAAGCCGGCTCCGACAACCGTTCCGATGTATGTAAATGCGATCTGCAGCACCCGAAATGCCTGTTTCATGTGTTTCCCCTCTCAGGCCCCTGTTTAGTTTGGACATGCGGGTACCATGGTACAAGGTATGCTTGACCCACGAAAGTCATGACAATCGATAATGAGCTTTGGCTTGAATTGCGTCCCAAGGAAAGCGCCCAGGCAATTTCGCTTGAACTTATAGATAGATATATGATACTTTTACCTCATAGGATAGGCTTGGGAGGTCAAATCATGGAATTATTGAAACAACGAATTTTACAAGAAGGTGTGGTTATCTCGGATCAAGTATTAAAGCTGGATGGTCTGTTGAACCACCAGATTGATCCTGCATTAACGATGGAGATGGGACGTGAGTTCGCTGCCCGTTTTCGTGAAAGTGGAGTAACTCGGGTAATCACGGTAGAATCCTCAGGGATTCCGGTTGCGTTTGCCGCAGCCTATGAACTTGGGGTGCCACTTGTATTCGCCCGTCGCAAAAAAACACTTCTGGCTGATCCTGATGCTTACTGTGAACGTGTACCGTCCTTTACCAAAGGAATTGTAACTGACATTATGGTATCCCGCGAGTTCATTCATGAGAATGACCGTATTTTGTTCATTGATGATATCATTGCCAATGGCGATGCCGCTCGTGGCGTCATCAAAATTATCGAGCGTTCCGGTGCGGAACTTGTCGGATTCGGCGTTGTGGTCGAGAAAAGTTTTCAGGCAGGGGCACGCACGATTCGTGAACAGGGTATTCCGGTGGAAGCCTTGGTACGCATTCGTTCCCTGAACGATGGTACGGTACAATTTGACGATAACGAAATGTGACATTTTAAAGGAATAGGGCCTATTTTTTGAACTATGCCTTTGCATGACCGCCGATTTCATTTATAATGGGGTTATGTTAGGGAGAGGAGGCAACACCATGGGGAACCAACCGGCAACAGAACAATTTTTCAATGATAAGCTGGCGGAATCGAAAGTTCATTTTGAACGTGCCCTGGATTGTAAACATACGGAATTCGATGACCTTTATCCCTATATGATTGAACATCCTCAATTTTTCTGGTACAAACGCTATGTTGCCTGGTCAGAATTACTGACGATTGTAGGCTTGTGCGAAGAGTTGTCCTTCTCTTGGAAAGAACAATTTACACCGCATCAAGTGGAGTACCTTGAAGAACGTGTGATGTCCGCCAAAGTGCTTGATTTTTGGTTCGAGAAGAACGACAGCAAAGAGCACGCGCAGCGGTAACTTTCAGTCGGGACATAATTTCGAATGACATGACAGTCCAATACAGTCACGTGAGACCTAAATGACATTTCATTTAGGTCTCTTTTTGTAAATAAATTTGGAATATAGGAGCCATGAAGATGATCAGTGATACAGAACTGGACGCCCTGCGTCTGTCAGGTGAGAAAGTAAGAGTAGTACGGGACGAGCTGGAATCTAACGATGTAACCGGGATTGTTGTTGCCTGGGATGGCGAGCAGGTACTTATCCGTCGTCAGAATCGACGTGTCGTTAAGCTGGATCGCAGTTACAAATATCAGCTGTTCAGTGAGCCGCGCCAGAGTCCACTTAGTGAGTAACAGCTTATAATTATGGCAGAGCCATGAGCGTTAAATGTTTGGAATTACCATGATTTCTTGGCATAATTGACTCACTCGGGAGAGAAGATAGGTACAGTGAGGAAGATCTGTAACTATAGCCGAGAGGGTGTGCTACAAGCCATGACATTGATGAATGATAAAGTTCATGCCTACAAGGATCAGATTGGAGCATTAAGCGATGTACTGCCAGGTGTGGTGAAGTCATATCATGAGTTTACGGGAGAATGCTTCCAACCAGGCGTGATTGATGCCAAGACAAAACAGCTAATTGCACTTGGCATTGGATTATTCGCCAACAATGAGGTATGTACCTTCTACCATGTAGAAGAAGCACGTGCCAAGGGTGCAACAGATCAGGAGATTATGGAGACCGTAGCCGTGGCCGGAGCTGTTGGAGGAGGACATGCCCTGTCTCAGGGTGCGATGCGAGTGCAGAAGGCGCTGCATTAGTAAGCAATGCAACATACATTTTAAGTACAAAAAAGGCATCCGGTTAATAACCGATGCCTTTTTGTATGTGAATTACATTTTACCTAACATTTTATCATACATAAACTGTCCAGTTACCCGACGTGCTGTTACATAGCGGTCATTGAAGTATGGATTCGATAACTTCGTGATGCTTACACCTTTACTGCTGGAGGCATGAGCGAATTGTCCGCCGCCGATATATACACCTGTATGTGAAATGCCTTTGCCTGTTGTATTAAAGAACACCAGATCACCTGTCCGAACATTGCTTTTGGCTACCGGAGTACCTGCTTTGGCTTGCTGCTGAGAAGTACGTGGCAATTCAATGCTGTATTTGTTGAAAAGATATCTCATAAAACCAGAACAGTCGAAGCCGGCTACAGTCGTGCCACCCCATTTGTAAGGAATACCTGTCATGTTGTTCACTACGGAGTTGATACTGCTTGCCTCTGTGCTTGTTGCCCCGGATGTAAATAATACAGCTGCTCCAAAAATGGAGATAATCAGTTTTTTCAAAATCAATGTTCTCCCTTCGATGCCTACGGAGTTAGCTAAGGGTTCGGTAGAAGGTTCCCTATATTTCCTATGTATAAGAATAATTCACCCAAATTGGTTCCCCCGTTTTCAAACATGAAACTCGGCAATGAATAATTAAGTTTTTGTAACTATTTGAAACTATATTGCATAAATGCGTAATTGTCAAACCCATTTAAAACCCTTCGTAATACCTCAATGTTAGCGGAATTAAGGTTTTTATATGAAAGAAGGGATTAAGTTTGGGTATCATTCATGACAAAAACGTCATTATTGATTCGTTTAAGACGAATTTGGATAAATAAATAGGTTTGTCATGAGTTAAAAGAACTATTCCGTTATGTAGAATTAGAGAGATTATATTCATTAAGTTGCATATATTGACAAAAATCGATTTTTTGCATATTATCTGATTATCCAATCCACATATTGGATTAAAATTGATTTTATTATGCGATAAATACAAATAAAGGAGGTTTGGGGACGCTTATCATAGGTAAAGTAGAAGTGGCAGATTTATAAAAACGAACATAGGAGAGTGTTACATTTGAAAGCGAAGAAAATAATTACTTTTGTCCTGGCATGTACGATGGTGTTCTCAGCAGTTGGAATGGCAGTTCTCCCTGTAGGGACGGTATCTGCTGCGGATGCATCGGGTACTACAGCGAGTATTTCTGATATTTTGAAGAACCAGCTGCCAGATGGAGGTTGGAGAAAAGATTATAAACAGACAAGTGGAGAGTGGGCGAAGTCCACGATAGACAACAAGGCTACATACTCAGAAATTAGAAGATTGGCGAAGGAATTTAAAAAGACGAATGATCCGCGATACTCCACAGCTGCAATCAAAGGAATTAACTTTTTGATCAACATGCAGTATTCAAACGGAGGATGGCCACAGGTCTACCAAAGCTCCGGATATCACAAGCACATTACCTATAATGATGATGCCATGATTAATGTAATGATCATGCTGGATGAAGTAGCAGCCCGCAAAGGTGATTTTTCATTTATCGACAGCACACTTGCTAACCGCAGTAAAAATTCAGTTGCCAAAGGTGTGGAGGCGATTCTGAATACACAAGTCGTTTCAGGTGGTAAGCTGACAGCATGGGGACAACAACATGATTCCAGTTCCCTTAAACCAGCGAGCGCAAGAATCTACGAAGTGCCATCGCTGACAGCTGGAGAGAGTGTAACGATTGTTAAATTTCTAAAAACCAGACCTGCTAACGCTAAAATTACCGCATCCATTAAAGGAGCTGAGGCTTGGTTTAACAAGGTGAAAATTACGGGTTACAAGTATGAAAGAGCTAATGGAGACAGTAAAATTATCGCAGATTCCAAAGCTGCACCAATTTGGGCACGCTTCTATGAGATCGGAACGGATAAACCAATCTTTATTGGTCGTGACGGGGTAGTTAAATACAAATTAAGTGATATTGATAAAGAAAGAAGAGGCGGTTATGCCTGGTATGGCAACTGGCCTTCCAAGCTGTAATTTGTAGTTAAAGGTAAAGCCCGAATCGACATGGATGTCTGGTTCGGGCTTTATTGTTATTATTTTCAGTGTTGACATGATAGATTCCACATGATATATTATTTCTTGTCGCCAATATTGATGACGGAGATACAATATGCGGTCGTGGCGGAATTGGCAGACGCGCACGGTTCAGGTCCGTGTGGGCTAACCCCCCGTGGAGGTTCGAGTCCTCTCGACCGCATCTAACAAAAAGACTCCTTAAGCTAATGCTTAAGGAGTCTTTTTTTGCATTTTTTGATATAACACTAACTTTAGACTTGAGTATCCAAGAGGTTAGTGCTTAGCTGCTCTTACAGCAAATGGTCTTCCATCAGCCATATGGAACTTTTATTGCGCTGCGGTAACATTAATGCTGTCAATATTCGGTCCTTCCGATCCGGTGGTAACCACTTTCAATGTATTGGTCCCCGTGTTCATGGGGACCTGTATTGTTTTTTCAACCCAAGTGGACCAGCTTCCCGTAGCCGGAAAGGGTTCGTTGCTGATGACTTTGGTTCCGTTCACAAAAATGTCGAGGTTCCGTGTTCCACTTTCCAGCGCATAACGAAACTTTACGTTTTTGGTACCTGTTGTAGCGTTATTAATGCCGTTCCATTGAATGGCTGAACCAGTCATCGCATTAAAGTTAACATACCCGGAGCCAGTGTAACCGGGGTAGATTGTTTCAATGGCAGCTTCCGTAAGTGACGTTCCGGTCTCAGCTTCATACGTAGTGCCACTGCCTGTATTCCCGCCGCTATTTCCGCCAGTAATGTTGGCAACAAATGTTGTTACGCTCTGAGGCGGGAGCTGTGCCGTGAAGGCTCCATTGGATACGGTAAGCGGGGTTCCGCTTGCCAGGTTTCGACTGCTGTCCGTAATCCATGAGGACACAGTGGAGGCATTACCATTCTGCAGAACGAATTTTTGGCTTGTGGCTGAAGTTCCACGGTTAATCGCCACGACGACGACTTTGTTATCACCTTTGTAGGCTGAGACAAAGGTGTTCGTATCCGGATTTTTCGTTGCGTCGACTCGCAGGTAGCCTGGACGCACGAATTTGGAGAAATGAGCCATATTATATCCGCGTTTGCTTATGGTACCGTCCTCTTTCATCGGACCATACTGTCTGCGGATGTACCACCACACATAGGCCTGGAAATCACCTTCTACCATGGCATTGTGCATGTGATAGGAAACGTCCAGTGCTTCAGGCCAGCGGTCTGCTGAGTTGTTGTCACTATTCGGAACGTACACCTCAGTCATCCACAGTTCTTTACCGGCTCCTTTTTGCTTAAAGAGAGGGTAGGCAAAATTCGAAATCTGGGTTCCATACGTATGTGCTCCCAGTATGTCCATGTTGGCAAGTGCCTGCGGATCATTCAGGATTGGGTCGGATATATTCTTTAAATACTGGAAGGATTCAGGCGCCATGACTCTGGTACCTTGAATGGACCCGGCATTTTCTTTCATGAATCGAAGGATCTCTTGTGGAGTCCACCAGGTCCAGTCATGAGCATAATCCGGTTCATTTTGCACAGAAATGGCATACAGATCTACGCCGTTATTTTTCATGTAGGTTACAAAGTCGTTCAGATGTTGCGCATATGCGGCATATTTGTCGTATTTCAGACGTTTGGCATTGGTGTCCCCATTGCGGTTGAACGTTTCAACCATGCTGCTTGGAGGATTCCATGGGGATGCAAATACGATAGCCCCTTTTTCAATAGCCCGTTTGGCTGTGGCAACTTCACGATACCAGTTATTAGAATCCGGATCGACGTAGATCCTGAGAATTGAAAAGCCTAACTGATTCTGGTCATTACCAAAAGCAGTTTCACGTTGAGCGGGAGTCAGATCACCAATCCAGGCAGGAAGGTTAATGCCCCCAAAGCCCTTAATCAGTTGTTTTTCCGAGGACAAATTAATGTTGGCATCGCTGGCTGCTGACACATTTGTCGGGGTTAACATCAAAGGCAGGGCTGTTAAACAGGCCAAAAGAACATTAATCGTCTTTTTTAGTTTGAATTTCACTACTTTCATCCTCCTCGATAATGGTAAATGGTTACATAGATAAACCGCGACCAGGAATAACAAACAAGAATAGCGGATTGTCTTGCATTTATTTTATGTAAACCCTTTCAAAACCTCCTTCCATAAATCATAGGAAAGAAATGTAGCATATAAGCTCTTTCATTTGTTGATTCTACTAAATAATTCCTAAACTGAAAACCTGACAAATTACAGTATTTTTTCTAATTAATCTCTATTTTCCAACTGTACAATGACAGTTATTGTCTGAATTTATAGGAAAAAACTGGAATAATGGGGATCTTCGCTTGAGATAGAGGTCTCCAATGGCTGGGGATGTTGTTATTAAGGAAGGCTTTGGCTTACATATTCCTCCCTTCATTATCAAACAATGAGATCACAGAAGTTACGGGGAGGGAATCTTGATGAAGGAACAGAGAAAGAATTATCGATTAATTGCAGGTATTATGGCATTTTTGATTGTGATTTACGCAGGCATATCCGTAGGAGGGCCAACAGCGGCAGCTTCAGAGTCCACATCGAATCACAAACGGTTAGCCATTATCATCGATGATGTTGGTAATGACATGAAGGGTACGGCAGAGATCCTGGCGATGCCAGTTAAACTAACGGTAGCGGTCATGCCTTTTTTGCCCACAACGAAGAAAGATGCGATAGCTGCACATGAAAAGGGGATGGATGTGATTGTGCACATGCCCATGGAACCCAAGAAAGGACGACCTGAATGGCTGGGCCCGGGTGCAATCACATCCAATCTAACAGATGAAGAAGTCCGCTCACGTGTGGAGAAAGCGATTGATGATGTGCCCCACGCAATTGGCATGAACAATCATATGGGTTCCAAAATTACTTCGGACAAACGCATCATGTCAATTGTGCTCGATGTATGCAAGGAGCGGGGCCTCTTCTTTGTAGACAGCCGTACGAACTTTCGCTCCGTGGTGGGGGAACTGGCCGTATCCAAAAATATGCCACCTGTAGGCAATGACATTTTTCTGGATGATCAAAACTCCAAGCCACACATTCGCAAGCAACTGGATCTGGCTGCTCAGCGTGCGATCGACAAGAATATCTGTGTTGTCATTGGTCATGTCGGTCATTCGGGGATGAACACATCCGCAGTAATTCGTGAATCCGTCTCTCGTCTGCAAAATCAGGTTCAATTTGTAGGAATCGGTGATCTGGTTCGAGAGGTGTGGCAATGGCATTCTGCTCCTACACTACCGACAGATAATAAATAATGCCATTGGCAATGGACTGGGCGATTCGTTTTTGCTCAGCGGGGTCATTCATTCTGGCTCGGTCTGCTGCATTGCTCAAAAATCCGGTTTCAACGATGACGGCAGGTTGCTTCACGTAATTCAATATATAAAAGGGCTTGCCCCATACGACCCCGTGCTCCGTTCCGTACAACTTGTTCATGGCATCCTGAATGGATTGGGCCAGCAAATAACTCCTGCCTTCCTTCTGGTGCAGTACCACCGGGCCATGTGCATTAGATCGGGGACTCCAGTTCGCATGAATGCTGACCACGATATCAGTACTTACTTCTTCGCTAAGGCTTTTACGTTGGGCAAGATCTCTGGTATGACGGGAGCGGCTGTTCAGCCAGCGGTTCTCATCACTAAGTGCATAATCACCAAGTCGATTGATGATAACGGCATAACCTTTGCTGCGAAGCAGGAGATAGACCTTTTGGCTAATGGCCAGATTGATATCTTTTTCCAGCACACCTTGGGCTGAGGTACCACCGTCAATACCGCCATGGCCTACATCGAGCAGGATAACGGGTGCTGCAAAGGCATGATGACTTGAGCGATAAGCATCTCCATCGGTCACCGGCAGCATGGATGGACTGTTCTGGGACGGGGCTGCTTTTCCATAAGCGACATGGGGCAGCATGGGAAGGCAATGGAAGCTGATTAGCAAGGCTAACGAAGCGGTCAGCAGCTTATACATGGGAATACACACTCCTTCATGAAATAGGTATCGAATGCAGATTAACGACTCGATGGATACCTTTGGCATTAGACTGTGCATTCTGAGGGTTTTCATACTTCTTTCAATAAAAAAATGTTTAACCAGTACACATCCTGCACACAATAGAACTATCGTAAGCTCCGCGAATGTGCAGGAGCGAAGGAGGCAGAATTATGGCCAAAAGTGATGAATTGGTAAAATACATTACGCAGCGTGTTGTTCATTATATCGATACGCCGAAGGAAGAGCGGAAAGGTCGCACCAAAAGGAAAGAGCCGTGGGCGATGAAGTGGTTTGGTATGATCCCTTTCGCTGTATCCCTGTGGGTGGGGAAAAAGGAAAAAGAATTCGATACACAGTCTCATAAACGAAGTTCTTCGGGTAAAGGGTGACTATCGCTTACCTATTTCACTAATGTAAAACCAAAAGACGCAATCCCTTAATAAAATGGGGAGGCGTCTTATTTGTTGTTTAACAGGTTATCTGACTGTACTGTATCTTAAGAATTTGCTGATGATCAAGGATTTACGATGTAAAAATGGCCACCTTGCTGCAATGTGCTCAAAGGGACAAAGCGTTGAATGGATGATTTACCACCTAGCGCTACATATAGAATGGACTCTGCTTCCTGATCTGTATGCCATAGCTGATAACCGCTAACGGGTAGAGGACCGCCGTATACGACGTTACGATCACCCGCTGAGAAAACAATCTCTTGATTCTCTCCGTGTTGTATCACATCTTGTGCCCGGTCGGCAGCAACAGGCGTGGCGGTAATCCACAACAGATTGTCAGCCGGATTGAAGACGGGTCGGAGATGAAGTGGATCAACTGATAAAGCTGGTATTGTGGACAAATCAGTTATGCTGGCAGAGGTCTGTTTGGAATCAGCCTCCAGCAGGTTCAGGAACTCTGACGGTAGTACATCTCCGTTCGTAGCATCAATATAAAGTGCAGGATGGTTAGGTTGTTCCACTTTCCAATAAGCAAGCAGGGGAAGAGCATAACCAAGATGAAGCTCTCCTCCACCAGCAAGTAATGCCTCAAGGTTCACATGTTGTCGATCCAAAGCTTGTCCAAGAAGTTCATTGTTATATGGTGACTGTTTTCCATGACCATATTCACTAAGCATCAACTGACCCTGCTCTGTGACTGTAATAATCATATATCCGATAGGTTTGCCTTCAAACTCAGCTTGCACGAGCCAGCTATGTGTACCCGGCCCCAGAGGGTAGAAGTCCAGATCGGCGTTCTTCCAATTTGCTTCGGCGTTAGATGTACCAAGTGTAACAGCTTGTTGCTCTGCAAACCGTTGTACAGCAGCGGGAGCTAGCTTTTCATTCTGAATGACATGATGTTCGGGACTATATTCTGTTGATGATACGGGGGATAGTGAAGACGTTTTTTGTTCCTCTGCATTGGCTATCGACCAGAAAGAGAATAGGGCAAGACAACTGAGCAAGCCCAAGGTTATACAGGTTGTTTTCCGAGCGTTGTTCCAACATGTATGAAAGAATCGTTTCAAATTTACACCTACTTTTCATTTATCCGTTACCTGAGCGGGTCCTAGTTTCATTCTAGGGGACAGGCTATGCAAAGGTTGCCGCAACCTGTCGGGCAGCCAATCATGAATAAACACTACTTTTGCCAGCATTTGCAGGAAAAGTAGTGTCTTCGTCTATCTTAAGTGAAACATGCCGCTGCTAATGGCAGTCACTTTTACTTTGGGTTCATATTGCCAGATCATCTCGGTCCGGCGTGTCTCATACTGCAGTTTCATAGCTTCACGATCTATTACCGCCTGTTTTGCTTTCTCTTCTTCGGCATCTGTCTCGGAGTCGATCGGTACTGTGGCTTCTGCCGCCAGTTCTACATCTGCTCCAATGGGTTTAGCGTTAGTTATATCCAGAACTTTTTTCAGTGGTGCAGGTGGCGTGCGGTCAGATTGGACATTCTCCGTGTCTGAGGTTATGTTACCTGGTGATTCTACCTCAGGCGTATCTTCTCGGAGTACCGCTTCATAGTAGGTGTCCAACACGTCCAGCTCCAGATCAAGCCGCTCTTGGGCTTTCTCTGCCCAGCTATAATCGAGTTCCAGCAAGCGGTTTGTCAAATGAGATTCCAAAGCAGCTCCGGCATCAAGTAACGAAACTTTAGCTGTCTGTACATGCATGTTCTCCGCAAGTCTCGGACTGAGATCACGTCGGTTCAGCTTGGTGCCGAATTTTTCTATAATTTCACCCGAGCGAAGGGAGATGCCGAGAAAATGCAATTCCTCCCGTTTCAAATCACAGGCGAATTCCACCTTGAAACACACACCAAGCCAAGGCTCATATACGGCTGGCGCTGTAGCGCGCAATTGCCGTTTGGCAGCCTGTTCGAACAGGTTTACGAAGGCACCGCCTTCACGGGCAGCGCCGAAAATCTGCTGCAGTCTGCGACTGCCGTACACCACTTCTTCACGTAATATTCGTCCTGGCCCCAGCTGTGGCAGCGATGGCGTAATACCGAAGTAACGGCCTAGAATAGTTTCTTTTGGTGGCTCGACTTGAGGACTGCCGTTGGCTACGCGATTCGTTCCATCAGGGTTAGTTACAACAGGAGGTGATGCTTGCGCAACTTTGGCTTCTGCTGCTTCAATGGCCTGCTGATAACTGTCAGGATCAAATATAAATGTAAAGGACATCGTCTCAGCGGGTGCTCCGGTTCGTTCCACGAACCCCCAATAATAGGGACGATTGGTCAACGCTTTGTCCGCCTCAGGCGAGAGTTTGACTGTAACATGGGCAGGGGAACGCTCCATAATCTGACAATCAAGTGCTTCCAGATAGGTGAGAACATAAGCCTGCACTTCATGGGGAGACATCGTCATGAGTTAGCTACCTCCTTTGCGAAGATCTAACAACCCGGATACGGCAGGGCCTTCATCGGCAACCTCGCGTTGAATGGAGTTCAGCGATTGTCCAAGTGAGTCCATTTTACGGCGAATATCTTCATCAGTTTGTGATTCCAACATGATTTTGTACAAACTTTTCTCAATAGATTCCTTCTTCTCCAGCCGTTCCAGAATGACATCCAGCCCGCCGATCACCATCTCAAACATATTGATCTTCTCATGCAGCAGATTCAGAATATGTTCCTCAATCGTTCCAGTCGTGGATAGGTTGAAAATGTTCACGTCATTTTGCTGTCCCAGCCGGTGTACCCGACCGATCCGCTGCTCTACCCGCATAGGGTTCCAAGGCAGATCAAAGTTGATCATATGATGGCAAAATTGCAAATTGATGCCTTCACCACCTGCTTCGGTTGCAATCATGGCCTGCACACGCCCACGGAAGAGATCCATCATCCAGTCTTTTTTGCCTCGATTCATGCCACCCCGATAGGGTACCGCCGTAAGCCCGTTGTTGCGGAAATAGTTTAGCAGATACTCCTGCGTGGCCCGGTATTCGGTGAAGATAATGACTTTTTCATTCATGTTCCGAATCAGTTCCATTGTTTTCTCGGCTTTGGTATTTTCCTTGATCGCTTTAATATGGGCAACGAGTTCCCAAATCTTGTCCCGAAGGGGAGAGTCCAGCGGAAGTTTCTTCGACAGATTAACCAGCGTCACGAATACAGCATCCCGACTGCTGCACACTTCACGCTGCAATGTAACAAGGGAGAGCATGCTGCTCAGATTGCCGCCAGCTTCCTGGTACTGGTCTTTAACAAAGGAAGTCACACCATCATAAAGCGCTTGTTCTTCAGGCGATAATTGCAGATTCACGTTGGAGACGTTCCGTTTGGTAAATTGAACGGGGCCTTCGCCGCGACGGTTACGAATCATGACTTTGGATAACTCGTTCTTAAGCTGTTCCTGATTTTTTGGTACCCGTTTGTCTACAACAAAGTTGGCCGCAAAGTCACCCTGACGACCCAGTTGACCGGGCTTCAGCAGGTTGATCAGATTGAACAATTCACTCATATCGTTCTGCACAGGTGTAGCTGTGAGCAGCAGACAATACTTTTTGCGCAATTTCAGCATGAATTGATAGTTGGTTGTTTTCTTGTTTTTGAGCTTATGTGCCTCGTCAATAATAATCATGTCGTAATCAGTATTCAGCAGCATATCTTTATGCGGGTCCCGTTTGGCTGTATCCATGGAAGCAACAACCACTTCATTCTGCCAGGAATAGGCCTTTTTCTGGGCAATCGCAGGGATGCCAAATTTCGAATTCAACTCCCGTACCCATTGCAGCACAAGAGATGCTGGCACGAGAATGAGTACCTTGGATACGAGACCTCGAACCATATATTCTTTCAGAATGAGACCGGCTTCAATGGTTTTGCCAAGACCCACCTCATCGGCGAGAATGGCCCGGCCTGACATTTCAAATAATACTCTGCGTGCAGTGTCCATCTGGTGAGGAAGTGGAGTAAGGCCTTGTAGATGTTTCAAACACTGGATCTCGTCAAAATTGGGAATCAGGTTGGTCTCTTCGGCTTGAATGCCCAGTTGGAAGAGTCGATAATCCCCCCAAGGACCTCCTTTATCCAGTCGTGATTCCAATTGATTAATCCAGCTTCGATCAAATTCCAACGGAACGGGCAGTTCGGCTACTGGTTGATTCATGTGGTGCGGGTTTTTCCGGTTCATTGTGCTTCCTCCCCTGCCATACGTGATGACGTTTTATTCGTAGGTAATAGTATGGACGAATGAGAGTCAGTTCATAACTATACAAGTTGAACTACAGTTTATTTGCACGAACACTACGATGACAGAACAACCTTCCAATCGCTGTTATCCCCAGATTTCTTTGATTCCCTTTTCTGGAGGGGAAATCCGGGGATAGCGTATGCTTTCGATGCAGCTTTCTTTCAGAAAGCTTTTAGGCGAACGCTTCGCTTTTTCAGGTTTTTTCTGTCCTCTCCGTTCTTGTGTAAAAAGTTTAGTTGAACCAATGTGAACTACAGTTTATTTACAAGAAGCTTGTCCGAGTATAGGGAGTCTATGAAGATGGACTGTGATAAAAGTCATATGGAAAATCAATATATGGTGTATTATACTGAATTTATATCACTATATGTGGTGTTTTATCATAATTTACTCTTATAGTGAAAATGTAGCGTTATTCGGGGAGGTTGAATGTAGCGATGAAATCAAACCAACGATCGCATCAATTAGAAGGACTTAGCGAAAAAATATTTCTGGACCGATACGCCTGGAAGGACGCTGATTCGAATCATGCCAAGGTCGGAGATGTGGTATTGGTATTAACGAAGGATGATCCCAAGTTCCCAACCAAGGAAGTGGGCGAAATCATAGAACGTCAGGGCCAGCTTGTACAAGTAAGGACTCGAAGTGGAGAGATGATCGAGACAAGTGTGGAGAAATTGACACTCAACATAGAAAAAACACCGGAAGAGATGTGGGACCGTCTTGCCAAAGCGATGGCTTCTGTCGAATCCACAGCCGATCAGCGGGCAACGTGGGAGTCCAAGTTCCGCTCCGTGTTGGAGGATTGGAAGTTAGTACCCGGAGGCCGAATTGCTGCGGGTGCGGGGGCAAGCGATGAGTTGACCCTCTTCAATTGTTATGTCATTCCATCTCCGCAAGACAGTCGGGGTGGCATCATGAGAACCTTGACCGAGATGACGGAGATTATGGCACGTGGGGGAGGCGTAGGCATTAATTTGTCCTCTTTGCGTCCTCGTCGGGCGGTGGTCAAAGGTGTCAACGGATCATCCAGCGGTTCCGTATCGTGGGGCGGATTGTTCAGTTATACGACTGGACTGATTGAACAGGGCGGAAGCCGCCGGGGTGCGCTCATGCTGATGATGAATGACTGGCATCCGGATGTGCTTGATTTTATTACCGTGAAACAAACGATGGGGCAGGTGACCAATGCAAATCTGTCTGTATGTGTGAGCAACGCATTTATGGAGGCTGTCAAGCAGGACGGAGATTGGGACTTGGTTTTCCCTGATACGAACGATCCGGACTACGACACCGAGTGGAACGGGGATATGCAGCAATGGAAAGCCGCAGGTCATTCGGTGGTGCACTATCGTACGCTGAAGGCTCGCGAAATCTGGCATACCATTATTGAATCAGCCTGGAAATCGGCAGAGCCTGGTGTGGTATTCATGGAGTACTATAACCAGATGTCCAACAGCTGGTATTTCAATCCGATCATCTGTACTAATCCTTGCGCGGAACAGGGTCTGCCTGCCTGGGGTGTATGTAATCTGTCAGCAATCAATTTGTCCAAATTCTACGATGAAACAAATCATGATGTGGCATGGGATGAACTGGCGGAAACCACTCGTATCTCGGCTAGATTTTTGGACAATGTCATCGATGCAACACCATATCATTTTGAGGAAAATAGACTGAATCAGCAGCGTGAACGCCGGGTTGGGCTTGGCACGATGGGATTGGCAGAGCTGATGATTAAGCTGCGTATACGATATGGCAGTCCTGAATCCCTTGAATTTCTGGATAAACTGTATGGATTCATGGCAAAGGAGGCCTACCTGGCATCGGCAGAGATTGCAGCAGAGAAGGGTGCTTTCCCAGCATTTGAAGCTGAACCGTACTTACAGAGTGGATTTATGAAAAACATGGTTGCGACATACCCTGAAGTGGGAGAGGCGATTCGTAAACAGGGCATTCGAAATGTCACACTGATCACACAGGCGCCAACGGGCAGTACAGGTACGATGGTGGGCACATCAACAGGTATTGAGCCGTATTTCGCCTTCAAGTATTTCCGTCAAAGCCGTCTAGGTTATGATGAACAGTTCGTACCGATTGCACAAGATTGGCTGGATGAACATCCGGGTGAAGCTTTACCCGACTATTATGTGACGGCGATGGATTTGTCGGCTGAGAATCATATCCGGGTGCAGGCCGCGATTCAGCAATGGGTGGATAGCTCCATCTCGAAGACGGCCAACTGTCCGGCTGATTTTACAGTGGAGGATACGGCAGAGCTATACGAACTGGCCTTCGACCTTGGCTGTAAAGGAGTAACGATATACCGCGACGGCAGCAGGGATGTGCAGGTGTTGTCCACGTCGAAGAAGGAAGAGACCAAGGCTGAAGATCAGAACACGGCGGAAGCTGAAGAGAAGACAGTCGTATCTGCCATAGAAAACCCGAATAATGCTGAAGTGCAGGCAAGTGATGGGACTTCCAATAGCCAGGACGGTGTTAGTACGCATTCTTCCGAGCAAACCCCTTCCTCTTCTACAGTGCTGGATAAACAATACAGAAGCCGTCCTCAAGTACTGCGCGGTGCGACATACAAAATCAATACGCCATTTGGCATGGCTTACATTACGATCAATGATCTGGAGGGAACGCCGGGTGAGATCTTCCTGAACGTGGGCAAAGCGGGATCGGACGTGTTTGCCATGGCTGAGGCACTCGGTCGAGTGTGCTCTCTGTTCCTGCGATACGGAGATCATGGGCACAAGGTTGAACTGTTGATCAAACATCTCAAGGGAATCGGTGGTTCGGGTGCGATTGGCTTCGGGGCCAACCGGGTGGAATCGATTGCTGATGCAGTTGCCAAAGCATTGGAAAGTCATGTACAAAGCGATGTGCAGGGGAACGAACCTGAAGCATTAATAGAACAGAATCAAGTGGAGAGCACGTATCCAAAAGTGGAGGATCAGAAAACCTTTAACGAATCGAGAGATTTATGTCCTTCATGCGGCTCGGCATCCCTGATGAATGTGGAAGGATGCAAAACATGCAGCAGCTGTGGGTACAGTAAATGCAATTAAATATCTCTTGAAAAAAAGAGAAAAAGAAAGGCATTCCTGACTCCATCATGAAGTCAGAAATGCCTTTTTGTCATTTAGCTAATTAACACCAATCCTGGCATCGATCTGCAAGAGATTGCAATTCATTAAATAAAACGCCAGCATGGTAGCCGTCGCACACGGCATGATGTAACTGAACGGATAAGGGAAGATATACTTTATCGTTCTGTTGAACATATTTCCCCATCGTGAAAATAGGTAACAAGTAGGTTCCCTCATTGAAAATATTCAGATTAAATCCCGTAAAGTTCACCCAGGGAATACTGGAAACGGGAAATGTATTCGGTGGTTCATTGGGTTTGGCAACAAATTGTTTGTGATCTTTGTAATTCTTCATATCTTCCAGATAACGATTGTGGAACGTCCCGAAATCTTCATGGAATGCTGTCCAGATCGTTGAGAAACTCTTGTCGTCCTCATGAAAAATCGTATAACTCGGAGACATTTCGTCCCAGTAGCCCAATTTCCCCTCGGCATCAAAACAGGTTCGAAATTCCCTGTGTGCATTGACGACCGTAGAGATCATGTGAATAAGAGCGGGATAGAACTTCAATCCAATAAGCTTGAGTTTAGCAATCAATAGCGTGATATCCAGATTAGCAGTTATGCTGTAGGTACATCTGACCTGATTCAAGTAGTGGTCAAAGTATGGCTTTCGATCCCACTGATCTAACACGATTGAATTAAACATAAGTTATAACCTCCTAAATTTGAATAATGCCTTCATTTAGGAGGTATATTTGACTGATTTGACCATATCCTATCACATTCCCAGTATCGTATTTTAGAAATTGACCATCTCAGTATAACATGATACTGAATGTGTCGCTTATAGCGAAATCCTCTGCAAAACGCTTTTTCAACCTGCTTCTTTACTTTATAATTAAAATTGTCTTTATAACGAAGAAGAGAGGGGATTAGATGCGTCAGCCGATAGAAGAACCCATATTTTATTCTTATCCTGGAATGGTAGCGGTGGTGACTTCACGTCATGAGGGAGTCCAGAATGTGATGGCGTCCGGATGGCATACATACATCGGATCATCACCAGGCGTATATGGCATCTCCCTTCGTAAGGAAACATACTCCTATGAACTCATCGAGAAGAGCGGCGTATTCGGTGTTCATTTCCTGCCAGGTCATCGATCGGAGTGGATTCAAGCTGCAGGAACGTTCAGTGGAAGAGATACGGATAAATTCTCAAGATTCGGCATTCCATATGAGGAAGGAATCAAGGTAAGTGTACCCATTTTAAAAGACGCTTATTTTGCTTATGAATGCAAGGTTATGGACATTACGACATATGGTGACCATGAATGGATTGCAGGCGAAGTGTTGCAGCGATATCAGGATCAGAAGTACTTTCTGGAGAATGGAATGGTTGATCTGGAGAAGTTGCAAATCCCGATGTACACAGGGCGTTCAGCATACCGGATCATGGATGCGAGGACAGAAGAAAAGATTCACCCGTTCCACCTCTAGGGTCCTAGGCAAGAAGAAGCAATTATGAGCAAAACTTTCAATCCGGTCTGACATAGGTTTATAATGGATATTGGCTGCTGAGCAAGTCGGCAGCCTTTTGTTATGAATTCAATTGTTTCAATCGATGTGTGCGTGGGTATGCTGGTTTGCGCAAGCGGGACAGGTAATTTTAGCCACTCGATGAAAAGTACTATATTTAACGACAAAATTAGAGTATGATTTTACAGCTATATGAGCTGGCAGGAAAGGTTACATCGGTTTAATCGTTTGTAACTATTGCTGTAAAGTATGAGGCTTATTTCGGGCGTATAATGCTAAACGTGAACTCACGAATGAATATAAAGAATATTTTAATAATTAAACTTAATGGACAGGCAACTCGTCTTCTTTAAGATGATAGAATTCACACAGAATGTAGCATCATCGGATAGTGCTTCGAACAGAAGCTGTTCTTATGTTGTAAATGAAAGATGGAAGGTGCAATACGTATGTTAATGACAACCAGAACGATCAGGAGTTCCTTTATGCCCCCAACACCGATGTTGTTGACTCACAGTAACAAGGAGGGGCATGCATGTCACAATCGTTAAATCGTAAGAGACATATGAACGGACTTGACGGCTTGCGAGCCATCGCTGTACTTGCGGTAATCGCGTATCATCTGAATTTGGATTTTATTCCGGGCGGACTGCTCGGTGTAGGTATATTCTTTGTTCTCTCGGGATATTTAATTACCGATATTCTCGTGTCACAGTGGCAGGAACATGGACGCATTTCACTCGGTGATTTCTGGGTAAGACGGGTAAGGCGTTTGCTTCCAGGCATGCTGACCATGACAGCTGTGGTGATGATCTGGTTGGCCTGTACAGATCCATCCCGGCTTGCTGCGCTTCGTGGTGATATCGTTTCGGGTGTATTATACATAAGCAATTGGTGGTATATCTTTCACAACGTTTCCTATTTCGAAAGTTTTGGCCCTCCATCACCGTTTGGACATTTCTGGTCGCTGGCTGTGGAAGAGCAATTTTATCTGATATGGCCTCTTCTACTGATCGCAGCAATCGTAGTGTTCAAAAGAAAGGGATGGCTGGTCGTCTTCATTGTTGTTGCAGCTGAATTGTCTGCTGGTGCAATGGCCATCATGTATAATCCGGATTTGGACCCGAGCCGTGTATATTATGGAACAGACACGCGGGCATTCGCACTGCTTGCTGGTGCTGCTCTTGCCGTAGTATGGCCTAGTCGTAAGCTGTCGAGCTCTCTGCCTGGCATGAATCGGCTTGTGCTCGATGTGTCGGGACTTGCTGCGCTTGCTTTATTAATCTACATGATGCTGAATAGCAGTGAATATGATCCGTTTCTGTATCAAGGGGGCATGGTGCTTCAGGCTATTGCAACAACGTTGCTGGTAGCGGTGTTGGCTCACCCATCGTCTTTCCTAGGACGTATCATTGGAGCGAAGCCACTACGCTGGATCGGAGAGCGATCCTACGGATTATATCTGTGGCATTATCCTGTCATTATGTTAACCAATCCCGCGGTGGATACGGGAGGAGCACATCCTGTACGAATCATTTTACAGGTTGCTGCAACGGTTGTACTGGCTTCATTGTCTCTTAAATATATTGAAAATCCGATTCGGTACAACGGATTCCGTGATTCTTGGTCCCGATTATGGGGAAGAGGGCGGTCATCGATCAGTATACGTAACGTATGGTGGAAGCGGGCAGGTCTGTTGATGACGATTCTACTGTTGTCCTATACGGTATCCCAGATGATGGTCTCACATGCAGCGAACTCCGACTCCCATTCGGTATCGATGTCCAACACATTGAATGGAGAGAATTCCGTGGCGGAGGAACAGGGACAGGATGTGTTGCCAGCTATTACAGGAACGTCAGGCTCTGGCCAAAAGAACGATGCTCATACACATAAACCGGAAGCAGGAACGAAAGATGATCCGGGGAAAAACGAGAAGCCAACAGGAGAGTCTGCTCCAGACTCGAAACCTGACGACCAAGACAATTCAGTGAATCCCGGCAAGGACGATCAGTCTGAAGATAAGCCGGCCGATGACTCCGTGACTAACGAGAATGATACACCAGATGACGCTGGAGCGAATCAATCCGATAATACGGATCATAAGGATGATACACCTGATTCATCTCAGGACAATGAAGAAACGGCTCCTCCTGCCCAGGATGGCAAGGTTCATTATACCGTCATTGGAGATTCGGTGATATTGGATGCAAAACCGTATCTGGAGCAAAGTATATCGGGAGTGTATGTGGACGGACATGTCGGTCGTCAGATGTGGCAGGCAGGTGATGTATTGGAAGGTCTGAAACAAAACAACCAAATGGGCAGCAAAGTGGTGCTGGAGCTCGGGACGAATGGTTCCTTTAACTCCAAAAACTTGAATGCTGTGCTTGATTATCTCAAGGATGAGGATCGGGTATATCTGGTTACTGTGCGCGTACCTCGTCCGTGGGAACGAACGGTGAACAGGGCTTTGAATGAGGCAGCATCCAAATACAGCAATGTCTCGTTGATTGACTGGAACAGTGCAAGTGAGGGACATGACGAATATTTTGAAAAAGACGGCGTACATCTCACTACGCAAGGATCCGAAGCTTTTGCAGAACTGGTGAAAAACAGTATCCAATAATACGCAATCATATTTAATACGATTTAGCACTTATTCATTATATATAGCCTGGGGTGAAGCTACCGACGGCTGCAACAAGAAAGAGCTCTCATTGTGAGGGCTCTTTTTATATGTTAGGAACAATTAGTCAGCAAAGTGAATTCCAAACAGGGAAACCGATATTTTTCACCCCTGCATCCGTGGATCGTCACCTTACGGTATGATAGCGTTAACATTTACAATAAGTGTATTCAAATCGCCGAGGGGGATTATAGAGATGTTGAAAAAATGGCTTTCGGGTTTCCTGGCAATAACATTGTTCTCCATTATTCTGGCTGGTTGTGCTGGCGGGGACACTTCAGAAGGAGGCAGCGGCAATGACAAAGTAACCGTCACTCTCTGGCACAACTGGACCGGACAGGATGCAAAGGCGGTTGCGATGCGCAAAATAATTGAAGATTTTCGCGCGGCGCATCCAGATATTGAAGTTGTGGATGAAGGCCTGCCAACAGATGGTCTCAAAACTCGGCTTCGTACGGTGGCAGCTGCCAACGAGATGCCAGACCTGTTCGTGATGTGGCCGGATGCCATGACTAAGGAATTTGTAAAAGGGGATCTGTTACAACCCATTAATACAGAGCTGGACGCAAAGCCAGAGTGGAAAGATAACTTTATCCCCAATGCATTGGACGGATACACCGTAGACGGGAATATCTACTCCGTGCCCATGAATCTGGCGCCGAGTTCCTTCATTTATTACAATGAAGCTTTGTTCAAACAGTACAACGTAAAAGTGCCTGAGACCTGGGCGGAACTGGAACAAGCGATTGCTACTTTTAATCAAAATAAAGTCATTCCCATGGCACTTGGCAACAAAGCCAACTGGGTAGCTCAATCAACGATATTCAGTACACTGGCTGATCGGATTACCGGCACAGACTGGTTCCTGAAAGCGGCAGCACAAGAGGGTGCAAGCTTTACCGATCCACAATTTATTGAAGCCTTGAACAAGATGCAGGAGCTTGGCAACACCAAAGCATTCCAAGATGGATTCAACAGTATCGATGAGACACAGATGATGCAGCTTTATTTCCAAGGTAAGGCAGCGATGGTCATGAACGGCGGATGGGCCTTGGCAAATCTGGTGAACAATGCACCTGAAGAGGTGCTGAACAACACACATATTACGATTCTTCCTCCAGTGGACGGAGGTCAGGGTGAACCAAGAACAACATCCGGTGTAGTAGGAACCGGGTTGGGTGTAAGTAAAAAGCTGAGCGGTGCACAAAAAGAGGCAGCGATGGAGCTGTTCTACGCGCTGGCAGGACCTGATGGTCAGAAGGCCACATTGGATAGCAGCACATTGGTGAGTTACAAGATTGATCTGGACAAAACCAAAGCACATCCATTGTTCGTAGAATTATATGATCTGATGCAGGAAGTGAAGATCACGCCAGTATACGATTCCAAGCTGGGGTCGGCAACGGTTGAGGTTATTAATAATGCATTGCAAGAGTTGCTTATGGGTGGCAAGGCCGAAGACATTGCGGCTAGAATTCAGGCGGCTCAAGCCAATGCAGTTAGTCAGTAAGCATTCGTTAAAACCCCTTCCCGGCAGGGGAGGGGTTTTAAGTATGAATGGGATAGTCAGTTGCAAGTTGGTAAAGGAATTTATCGAAGGGAAGTGAACAGATGAACGCACTGCGCAGTCGGCGTTTTATTATGCTGGGGTTGGCCCCGGCAGTCATCATTTATGCATTGTTTGTATTTGTACCGGTCGTGTGGTCGGCATACTACGGTTTCTTCAACTGGTCCGGCATCGGCGCATCCAAATATATTGGTGTGGATAATTACGTGGAGATCTGGCATGATCCTGTATTTTGGCGGGCGCTGAAAAATAACGTTATTTTTGTGTGGGCGTCGGTATTTGGACAAATTCCGTTAGCGCTTATGCTGGCGGTCATCTTACACAAAAGCAATCCATTACAGCGGTTTCTGCGCTCAGCCGTATTTCTGCCGATGGTGTTATCCACTGTAGTTATCGGTATGATCTGGCAGTATATCTATCATCCGCAGATCGGGATATTAAACTTTCTGCTGGACGCACTGGGGCTTGAAAGTTGGAAGCTGCAATGGCTTTCCGATGACAAGATTGCCATTTTCTCATTGGTACCGCCGCTGCTCTGGAGCTTTGTCGGGTTGTATCTAATTATCTTCATCTCGGCGTTGCAGAATATTCCCGGCGAGATTCATGATGCTGCCAAAATAGACGGGGCTTCAGGAATCCGGAAGCTGGTATCCGTCTCTCTGCCCATGATCTGGGGTACGGTTCAGGTAGCGATCATTCTATGTATTTCGGGTAGTCTGAAATCATTCGATCTGGTCTACATCATGACCAAGGGTGGTCCGGCACATGCGACGGAACTGCTTGCAACGTATATGTACAATTCCACCTTTACAACATACCGATATGGTTTTGGTAGTGCGATCTCAACAACCATCGTACTGATCTCCCTGCTGCTGATCGGAACAAGCCAGTGGTTAACCAGTCGCAAACGAAAAGAGAATCAATAGAGAGGAGGAGTTATCATGCGCGTGACACCTGTATCCATGCCATCACCACGAAGCAGCTCGGGCCATCCGGTTCGCCGCCTACGTAGCGGAATTGTTTGGACGCTGCTAACGGTCTATGGTATTTTAACATTGTATCCGTTCTACTGGCTCGTGATTAGTGCATTCAAAACAAATGAAGATTTCTATAGCAGGCCCTTCGGACTGCCGGAAAACTGGAATGTTGCCAATTTCAGCAATGCATGGGAAAGCTCCAGGCTGGGGACCGCTTTTGGCAATTCACTAATCGTATCGGTGGGGTCACTTATTCTAACGCTGTTTATTGCAGCGCTGGCTTCATTTATCCTGGCTCGTTTCCAGTTTCGCTGGAAAGGGTTAATCATGACCTTCTTTGTTGTTGGTATGCTCATTCCGATCCATAGTACACTTGTCCCCTTATTTATTTTAATGAAACAGATGTCTTTGCTAAATACGTACTGGGCCTTAATATTACCTTATACGGCTTTTGCTTTGCCTACGGCAATTTTTGTGCTTACTGCTTATCTGACAAGTGTTCCACGTGATATTGAAGAGGCAGCTTTTATTGATGGAACAGGACTTTGGGGGCTGTTTACCCGGATCATGTTACCGATGTCCGTACCTGCGTTGTCTACGGTTACGATCCTAAGTTTCTTGCATGCGTGGAATGACTTTTCATTTGCGCTTGTATTCATCAACAAAACCGGATTGAAAACGTTACCGCTGGCCATTGCGAACTTTGCGGATGGGTATCAAACCGATTACGGCTTAACGCTAGCTGCCATGACACTGTCGGTCATTCCAACCATTATCTTGTATCTCGTATTCCAGGAACAAGTTATGAAAGGTATGACAGCAGGAGCTGTCAAAGGATAAGCGAAAGCGCATCCAGAGGAGGAGAAACGTTTGGCACGCTGGCTCACATCTTCGTTACAAAGGAAGCTATCGGTCGTCGTGACGGCTTCAATGATTGTGCCATTGCTGGCCTTGGGCCTGTTCGCCTTTCTGATCTCTTCCCGCATCACAGAGCAAAAAACAAAGCTGTCCGGCATGGATACGCTTAAACAGGTGGAAGCAAATCTTCGTTATATGTTGCAGGATGCCGAGAATCTCTCCATTTTCCTGATTGGAGAACGGGACATTCAGCAGTATCTTAGCCACAATGAAGATCATGAGCTGGACCGGGTGGATATCCTGGGCAGGATGACCAATCTGGCTGCTTCCAAGAAATATATCGCCAACATCGCCATATATCCGGGACGTTTTGATGCCACATTGTCAACCGCTACCTGGTATGAATCCAATGAATCCAACCTGTCGTATCCCTCTGTTCCAAGCGGTGAAGCAGTCAAACAATGGACGGGGGTATACCCGGCGCAGAATTACGCGGGTATACAAAATGTGATCACATTGGTTCGGCCAATCCGCAGTATCCATGATTATCGACCCATCGGCTGGCTGGCGATCAGCCTGGATGAGAAGGCCATATCCAAGGGATGGGCTGCTCTGGGGTTAGGCAGAGGGCAAGGCAGACTGGAACTCATCGGCAGTTCTGGAGAGATTCTGTCTTCAATGGACAAATCCCGGCTTGGACTTAAGCTGGAGCAGGTCGAACCAGGGATTACAACGTTAATTCAGGATGGCGGTAGCGGAACAACCACATATGGCAGTGGTGACGATAAACGGACATTGCTCTATTATCCGGAAGAACTGACCGGTTGGACGTTGGTTGGAACGGTTCCTTATGACCAGTACAAGTCCGAGAATCGGTACATTCTTATTCTGACCGGTTGCGCCGTTGCGATGTCTGCTGCGATCAGTGCTGGCTTGGTCTGGTTTACGGTTCGTCGTGTGACGAGGCCGCTTCGTGTACTTACCCGACATCTGTCCCGAATTGATCCGGAACGCCCGCTTCCTTTGTTTCGGTCTGAAAGTGATGACGAGATCGGTAGGCTTGGGGAGAGTTACAATCTGCTCGGTGCACATATTCAGTTATTGAAGGAAGAGGTTATTCGGGGTGAAGCTCGTAAAAAAGAAGCGGATCTTCGAGTGCTTCAGGCGCAGATTAACCCGCACTTTCTCTATAACACGCTCTCTTCAATTCATTGGATTGCCTTGATGTCTGAAGAGAAGCGGATCGCGGATATGGTTGAGGGCCTGAGTGATTTTCTACGTATCAGCTTGAATAATGGTCAGGATTACTGCCCTGTGGAACAAGAGATTGCTCATATTCGCCATTATGTGCGTGTGCAGTCAATTCGTTTCCCTGATCAATTCGTGTTGCATTATATCGTAGATCCAGCGCTTGAGAAGCGAATGATGCTGAAGCTGTTGCTGCAACCGCTCGTTGAGAATGCCATGATTCATGGCATTCAGCCCAAAACAGGCGTGGGCACCATCACCATAATGATTCGCAAGGACCCGGATAATGAACAGATGAATGTGCTGGTGCTGGATGATGGTGTCGGCATGGAGCCGGACAGGCTGGAACAATTAAGGATAAGCATTAGGGAATGGAAGGGAAAACAGCCGGAAAAACAGCTAAACCAAGGCGGTTATGGGCTCTGCAATGTGAATGAGAGACTGCTGCTCCATTATGGAGCGGATGCACAGCTTGAAGTAGACAGCAGGGTTGGGGGAGGTACCCGGATTTCGTTTTCCATTCCAATCTTGGAGGGTTCGTCATGAGACTATTAATTGTTGATGATGAAGTGATTATCCGTACAGGGCTTGCCAGCGTTATCGCTTGGCATGAACTCGGAATTGAACTTCTTCAACCTGCTGCCTCGGCAGAGGAGGCGTTAACACGTTTGGCTGAGGAACGTCCACATATCCTGATGACCGATATTCGGATGACAGGCAGATCGGGACTCGAACTGGCTGAAGAGGGCCTGCGATTGTTACCTGAGCTGGAGGTCATTATTTTGTCCGGATACGATGACTTTTCTTATGCCCAACAGGCGATTCGCCAAGGTGTTACAGATTATCTGCTCAAAACAAGTAAGCCGGAAGAGATCATCAAAACCGTATTACAGGCCAAACAGCGAATCTCGGAACGTTGGGCAGAGAAGTCCAGAGAGGGACAGCTTATGCGGGAGAATCGAGAGCGGTTATTTGCCGGGTGGATCATTGATGGTGACACCGCTTCGGGCCATTTTCCTTCATTCTTGCGATCTGATGTTGGAAAAGAGGCAGGGGTTGGTGGCCTTGATGATGAACAGATTCTCAGACAAGTCATTATTCTTCGAGCAGAGGGTTGGGATCGATCCTCGGATGCGCTATTACGATTTGCGGTGCAGAATACCCTGGAGGATATGTTACCTGGTGCCATTGCTCATGTAGAGAAACAGCAAATTATTTGTGTAGTTTCATGGCCGCCTGTGGAACATGAAACTACGTTCAGGCTGGAGAGTGCATTACGTCGGGTGGAGCAATTACTGAAGTGCACCCTGCGCGCAGCGGTAGGTCTGCCTGTGCGTGGATATGCAGATCTGCACGAAAGCTACAGTACTGCGTCAGCTGCATTCCGATATCGGGGTTTGGTGGATTATAAAGTATGGCATTATGAGCATGTTCAGGATCGCCAAGGTGGTAAAACTGTACTTACGCACGAAGAGGAGACCACACTTGGTACATTATTGCTGGATAATGATTCAGTCACGTTAACGACATGGACGCGGGAACTTGTGGCTAATTTGATTACAGAGCCGGAGGTCACACCAGAATCGTTCAATGCTTGTCTGCACTCAGCCGTCATTGCAGGTCATCGCTGGCTGACTCGCACAATGCGAGCCACAGGGCGTGAAGAACCCGCAAGGCTCGAGCCATGGTTGCCGGAACCGGATGCTGAAGCTGGTGACCTCGGGGATATGCTGTTCCATCATCTGTATGGTCTGATGCATATCTATCATAGCCGAATGGGTCAGGGACAGGCTGCTCATGTGCAGAAGGCTATCGGTTATATTGAATCTTCATTGGCGCAGGATATTAATCTGCAGCAGGTAGCTGGACATGTTCATTTGCATCCGGGTCACCTCAGTGAGCTGTTTAAAAAAGAAATGGGTGTGACCTTCGGTGATTTTGTCACCGATATGCGTATACGAAGAGCGATGGATATGCTGGCGGTGTCTCCAGCGAAGGTCAGTGAAGTCGCTGCCATCAGCGGCTACGAGGACGTGAAATATTTTAGCAGACTGTTCAAAAAACATACCGGCAAGACCCCGAGTGAATATCGCGAAGAGGCGTTGTCGTTCAAGCCTTCTGGAAGTTAGAAATGAGCAGATTAGGAAACATGTCTTGCCTTTCTGCAAACGTTTTCGATGTGGTATTACTCAGGGTTATTGGAGAGTGAGGGCGTACTGATGAAGACTTATAGTTCAAGTCAGGATTTATCGGGACAATGGAAGATACAGCATTTTGAAGTTGGAGAGAAGCGGGCAATGGATGTGGCAGCAGCTGCGCTGGATGACCGTTTCTGGATTGGGGCTGAAGTGCCTGGCGATGTACATGCTGCATTGGTTGAGCGCAGTATCATTGATCCGCCATATTACGGACATAATGATGCCAAAAGTCGCTGGATTGAGCAAAAGGAATGGTGGTACCGCTCCACATTCAATCTGGTGAGAGATGCAGAGACCGAGGAGCACTTTGAATTGGTGTTCGAAGGATTGGATACGTTTGCAACGGTATATGTCAACGGCCATGAAGTCGGGAAAACGGCCAATATGCTCATGTCACATACGTTTAATGTAACATCTCTGGTACGCAGCGGCTGGAATGCGATTGCTGTCAAGTTTGATCCGCTTCATCTGCATCACCGGGACAAAGAAACCTTCGACTGGTCCTCGTATACGAAGGAACGGCCATGGTTGCGCAAAGCAGCGATGAACTTTGGCTGGGACTGGGGTCCACGTATGGTTACAGTGGGGATCTGGGGTGCTGTAAGGCTGGAAAAACGAACAATCGCCAAGCTGGAAAATGTGTATGCTCGAACGGAATCAGTCAGTACTGAGATGGCTGTTTTGCGTGTCACGGCAGATGTGAAATCCGTCTTGTCTTTCCGTAGCAAACAAAAACGAGAGCAGGCTGTGGTTGCGTCCTGTAATGTTCGTCTGTTGGATCGCAGCGGACACGAGGTGGCAGGTGTCACTGAACTACCCGTAGAGGGTGGCAAAGCGGATACCACATTAAACGTTACGTCACCGCAGTTATGGTGGACTCATGATCTGGGTGAGCCGTATCTGTATACACTGGAGGTTACATTATACGCAGATGGCGTTGAGGTGGATCGTTATAGCGAGCCTTATGGGTTACGAACGATTGAGCTGGCTCTTCACAATGAACGGGGTGAAGATGCATTTGCTTTTATCCTGAACGGAGTCAAGATCTACGCCAAGGGAGCCAACTGGATTCCGGCTGATCATCTGATTGGCGCCATCCCGAACTATCGATATCGTGAGCTTGTCGAGCTGTCGGTGGAAGGACATATGAACATGCTGCGTGTCTGGGCTGGTGGTATATATGAGAAGGATGTCTTCTACGATGAGTGTGATCGGCAAGGGGTGTTGGTGTGGCAGGATTTTGCATTTGCGAATGCATTGTTCCCGGATTTCAATCGTGATTTCATGGATAATGTACGGCAAGAGGTAGAAAACAATGTCCTGCGCCTGCGTAACCGTGCCTCGCTTGCTCTCTGGTGTGGTAATAACGAGATAGACTGGCTCTATGATATGAAGTCGGCAAGTGGAGATATTACCAGTCCGTTCTACGGCGAACAGATATATCATGAGCTAATCCCTGAAGTGCTGGAGCGCTTGGATATGTCTCGTCCGTACTGGCCTTCTTCGCCGTTCGGAGACAGCAACGGTCAGGATGCGAATGACCCGGATGTGGGGGATCGCCACAACTGGCAGGTATGGCATGGTTCGGTCTATCCAAGGAAGCATGGAGAGCCACCACTGCTGGACTACAGCATTGAAGGTGTAACGTTCAAAAATTATAAAAAGGATCATGCGTTGTTCAGCAGTGAATTTGGTATGCACGCCTCGGCCAATCGTTACACGTTGGAGAAAAATATGCCCTCAGGGCAGTTTTACTGGGGCAGTCCGGAGATGGCCTATCGCAACAAGGATACCAATCACCAGAAAGGCATTCTGTTGATGGAGGGTTACACAGGGATTCCGCAAAATATAGAAGAGTACATGAACTATTCCATGTTGACTCAAGCAGAAGGGTTGCGTTATGGGATAGAACATTTCCGGCGCATCAATCACCGTAACAGCGGTGCGCTTGTGTGGCAATTGAATGACAGTTGGCCAGGAACAAGCTGGTCCATGATTGATTATGAACTGTTCCCGAAGGCATCCTTTTATTACGGGAAAATATTCTTTCATCCTGTCCTGTTATCACTGGAGCATGAGCCCGGGGAGCCGCTTGCGTTGTGGGTCGTAAACGATACACGTGACGTCTTGAAAGGGGAGCTTCGACTCAATGTCTATGCATTAAATGGAGAGAAGATCTATTCCAGTACACATGCTGTTGAAGTAACATCACAATCCTCACTGTGTATTGCTGAATTAACTGAAGCAGAGGTGTTACAGGGCAGACGTGGTGAGGAAGTAATGGTTGAGTTGGTATCCGAAGGGTTTGCAGCACCGAGCAATCGATACTTCTTGCGTGATCCTAAGGATATGACGTTGCCAGAGTCGCAATTGAGCGTACATGTGAACGAAGAGGAACAGTCTGTAACGGTTACGGCCAGTGGAGCGTTTGCACGATTGGTGAAGCTGGAGCTTCCCCTTGGGCGTGTCCGATTCAGTGACAATTATTTCGATCTGCTCCCTGGTGAGAGTCGAACAGTGAGACTACGTCATCCAGAGCAAACGTCTCTGCCACTGACAGAACTTCGAGTTAGTGCCATGAACGGCAGAGAAGGATAAAATAATAATAATAATAGACTTCAAATCTTATTCGAGGTTCAAGGTGGTAATCCTGATCAGGGATGCCACCTTTTTTTACTTTTGCAGCAGGTGAGTTCATGTCGTTGTGTCAGGTTATCCTGTCCTTAGTCCACAAGCGAAACTTCCAATCGGGTTCACATGTTGGCATATTAAGGTTAGAATGATGGAAAGCAATCGTTTTCAAAAGGAGGTAATTTTATGTCATTTGTCTTTTATCCGGAGATGGTTATATTTATTCTGATGTTGATCCTGCTGATTATTGGTATTGTATATATCGTTCGTAAAAGCAAACAAGTATTGCGCCGCTTAAGCAATCTGGAGAAAGCAGTATATGAAAAAGATAACATCTCATCCTATCCGAAGGACGTTGATACTGTACAAGAAGCACCCAGAGAAGACACGTTTGCTCCACGCAAACGAAAATGAAGAAGGGTACGGAATTACATAAAAAAGATAAACCAACAAGCCAAACAGCCGATTCTTTTCTATGATGAAGTGATCGGCTGTTTGGGCATATAGGCATTTTATCTGTATTAACTGGGTTTAGAGAAAGGATTCATAACGCTGTTGGAAAGAGGATTCCATCTCCACTTGCCGAGCAAGTTGCTGCTGTACCTTGGCCCCGCGGATCGTCTGAAGTTCCTGAAGTTGTGCAGTGGAACTGAATTGATCTGCAGACATTTGGACAAGTAATTCGGAGAGCGCATCCGCATCTTCGAGCGCGGCATTAAGTCCAAACGCACCGGTTGGGGTCATGGTATGAGCGGCATCACCGATGAGTACAACATTGTCCTGTGCCCACGACTGGCAATAGCTGCTTTCAACAGATAACAGAACAAAATCACTCCAGCTCTGAATGTTGGCAGCTACAGAATCAGACAGGCAAGGAAAAGCAGATACAAGTTTATCTACAAAAGGAGCAATCGGCTGCTCTCGCAGCTTGGAGTAAGCTCCCTCGGGAATGTTCCATCCAATCTGAACATAACCGCCGAACTGTGAGAACAGTGCGAGCTGTTGACCATCCATGCTGGCCATCCGAACAGCGGGTTCCCAACCTACGGGTGCTGGAATGCGTGCCCAGAGCAGATCATACCCGTGCTTCCGAATCTCGGGGGTCAAACCGGAATGTTTGCGTACAGCAGAATATCTGCCATCAGCACCAACAATAACAGATGCTTGAATGGAGGCAGGAACGCCGTTCTGCCGAATGTTAATACCCACTACCTGGCCGTTTCTGTCACGTAGCAAGCCAGTCATGATGGTATTAAACAGTACTTGTTCATTGGAGTTGTGCTGCTGAGCGTGCGACACGATGGCTTCCAGGAGATGAGCTTGAGGTACATGAATACCAACATGAGATTCTCCATTGCCTGGTGATACCGTATGAATAATCTGCCCATTTTCCCAATACTGAATCTGTTCCAAGAGCAGCGCTCCGCGTTCCTGAATGAGGGAATAGAGGCCGTGTTTATTCAAAATGGCTTCGCCGTCCACATTGAGCAACTCCCCGCGAAACGACTTATGCAGGTGGGGCTGCCGCTCAATGAGCATCGTGGAGATTCCTTTTTGATTCAGTAAATAAGAAAGCAAAGCACCGCCAGGTCCAGCACCGACGATACAAACATCCGTTTTGAGTTGAGATTGTATATTCTGATTCATGTGCATAAGTCCCTTACATTATAATGATGACGCTTCATTTACTTTATAACAACAGATTTATTAAAATCATTAAGTAACTAAAAGTAACTTTAAAGATATAGGTTATTATAAACAAACCCGTTGCCATAATGCAATAGGTGAAACCGGAAATAAAACAAGAGTCTTGCAGTCAACGATAGGGTGTCGGATACAAGCGCATTTTTCACAAACATCATAGTGTAAATATGTTACAATATAAGGTAGGTTATGATGAAAGGCAGGAGGAACGTTTATGAGCCCGGATACGGAGCGAAACTCTCAATTGGCAAATGTAGATCAATTGTTGGAGGCCTTCTTCAGATATAAAAATAAAGTATTGGATCAGCAGCAGAAGACCGAAACCAACTGTAAACTGAATCCGACAAAAAGTCATATATTGGGCATGATTTTACGTGAAAAAAAATGTATGGCGGTTGATGTGGCCAGACAACTCAGTTTGTCTTCCGGCGCAACCACCATTGTACTGAATCAACTGGAGACGGAAGGGTTGATCCAGCGGGTGCGCAGTGAAGAAGATCGGAGAATTGTGTGGCTGTCCTTAACGGATGAAGGCGCGCAGCTTGCCAAGACACTTAATGCGAATCGCGGCCGAATGACGTGGGAATTGTTGCAAGCACTTTCCGAAGAGGAGCAACAGCAGATGTTTGGCATGCTGAAGAAAATTGAACTGAAACTGCTGGAGAACATGAAGTCGTTTGAGCAGATCCACCGGTAGTCCATATATGACTTGATTCCTTGAAGACGTCAGTCCTCATGAGTTCGTCCCTAATTGCGGGGGGATGAACCTTGAAGACTGGCGTTTTTGAGTTGGTTTACAAATGAAAGCGAACCACATGATCCGTTAAGCCTTCCTGGATCAAAACTTCTTTTTGTTTGCTGCCCATCAGGTCAAAGTGGGGAAATGGCTGCCGCCGATGAATGTATCGCGGGTCCAGCCCATGATCGTTGCACCAACGCTCGAGACGTTCCAGATCTGCGCAGCCAACTTTGGTGACACTGGTGATGCCGGGGAATCGGTTGTCAATCCAGAAATGAGTGAGGTACGCGATCTCACCCCGAGCCACTTGTTCCTTCCACGCAGCAAGCTCTTGTCGTTTAATTCCAAATGCCATAGATGCAAGTTCCTTTCCAAACGGGTATTGTCCTGAGCATATTGTAACATCTTATATACAGAATCCATCAGAATTCTTTCATTCAGACTAGTCTGAAACCAGTTGAATGGGTATATGAATATGACAACATTTTTATAATAAAGTATGGATTATGTTAAAATAAACCTATACAACAAAGGTTTCACCACTTCTATAGCGGAAAGGGATTGTCATCATGGAAATATTTATTGCCGTACTTGTGTTACTGGTACTAATTGGTTTATCAAATATTTTAAACCGGTTTGTACCCTTTATTCCCGTTCCGCTCATTCAAATTGTGCTTGGTGTAGCTATAGCTTTGCTTCCCGCAGGTGTTCACCTGCCGTTGAATCCGGAATTGTTCTTTGTACTTTTCATCGCACCTTTGTTATACAACGATGGTAAGCGAACACCAAGGAATGAATTATGGAATCTGCGTGCACCGATACTTCTGCTTGCACTAGGACTTGTATTCGTGACGGTAGTCGTGGCGGGATATGCCATTCACTGGCTGATTCCTTCGATTCCGTTACCTGCTGCTTTTGCTCTTGCAGCCATATTGTCCCCGACAGATGCAGTGGCCGTTGGCGCCATGGCAGGGCGAGTACATTTGCCCAAAGGCATACATAGGCTTCTTGAAGGTGAAGCATTAATGAATGATGCATCTGGCCTCGTGGCCTTCAAATTCGCGATTGCAGCAACAGTTACAGGTGTATTTTCCCTGGCGAATGCAACCTTCAGTTTTATTCTGATTGCGATTGGCGGACTTCTTGTCGGGGCATTGTTATCTTTTCTGTTAATCAGGCTAGGGGTATGGATCCGTAGACTGGGTATGGAAGATGTGACCATTCACATGTTGCTGCAAATCCTGACGCCATTTATCATCTATCTGGTGAGTGAAGAAATTGGGGTATCAGGTATTCTTGCGGTAGTGGCAGGCGGTATTATTCACGCCATTGAGCGTGACCGCGCTGAATCTGTTCAGTTGAAAATGCAGGTGGTATCTGCGAGCACATGGTCAGTCATTTTATTTATACTAAATGGTCTGGTGTTTGTTATTCTGGGTGTACAGGTCCCGGATGTGCTGAGTACCATTTTTGAAAATGTATCGTTTAATAATCTGCAGGTGTTGGGCTATGTGGGCCTAATCTCGGTGTTATTGCTGGTTCTGCGCTTTCTCTGGATCTATCTGTTCTGGCAAGGGAATGAATTGTTGCGTACCAAATCCTCTATTGGCAGGCCCAGATTCAAAGATATTACGATCATTTCCCTCTCTGGGGTGCGGGGGGCTGTAACATTGGCGGGTGCTTTCTCCATTCCTTATGTGCTTCAGGATGGATCACCTTTCCCTGAACGGGATCTGATTATTTTCCTCGCAGCAGGGGTTATCCTCTTCTCCCTGATTGCGGCGAGTGTGTTTCTTCCGGTTCTGGCCAAGGACGATGGGAAATCCACAGAAGAAACACCGCAGAAGTCAGAACGAAAAGCACATGACATTATGCTGAATGCGGCAATACGAGCTGTCAAATCCGAAATGAACGATGAGAACAAAGCTGCGGCACTGGCGGTTGTCTCCGACTTGTCCAAGTACATCAGGCAGGCCGCAGGTCAGCTTACCGCCGGTAAACGCAAAGATATTCAGAAACAAGAAACGGCTATTAACCTGATTGCCACCCGCGCGGAGCGTAAAGAAGTAGAAGTAATGCTGGACGAAAATGCAATTGCTTCTGATGCGGCCTTCAAATGTGACAGCTGGCTGGATCGCAAGGAAATGATGCTGGCGAATCGCGCAAACACTCAGTTCATGACCTCGATCAGCGAGATCGGGCGTGTGTTAGGACATCTGTTCACCAACCGGTCCCAGAAGCCGAATCAACCATTCATGCTTGAAAATGCAGAACTGTTCCGTCAGGTAAAGCTGCGCACCTCTGAAGCAGCAATTAAGGCCATTCGTGCTCATATGAATGATGGGAATCGAGTCGTCGCACTTTCTGTCATCGCCAAGTATGAGCGTGTAATTGCCAAATTGCGCACCTGGAACCAGGGTAAAACGGAAGATCCGTTTAATCAGGAGAAATTGGAGTTGCAGATGGTAGCCATTCAGGAACAGCGCAATACGGTTCAGCAACTGTATGAAAACGGCGAAATCACCCGTGATGTGGCTGCAAAACTGCGCCGGTTTATTAACGACGTTGAAGCGACTGCGCTGAAAAATACCTAATCCGATAAATCCGATATTTTAAATATGCTAAATGGTTTGATATAATATGTAACAAGAAACATGCATCATTACAGAAATGTACTTATATCGATCAGTGAAGGAGAGATGAGACATGGCAGAACAACAAATTCGGTTGGGCAAGACGGATCTGATCGTGAATCCCATTGGACTGGGTGCGAATGCAGTAGGCGGACATAATATCTATCCGGACATGCTGAATGATGAGACGGGTAAGGAAGTGGTTCGTACAGCCTTGAAACAAGGTATTAACTTTGTGGATACGGCATACATCTATGGACCTGAGCATTCCGAACGACTGATCGGTGAAGTACTGAAGGAAACCGGTCAGCGGCAGAATACGATTATTGCAACCAAAGCAGCTCATAAATTAGTGGATGGCAAGATTGTCATGGATAACTCACCTGCTTTTCTGAGAACATCCGTGGATGAGGCGTTGAAACGACTGCAAACCGATTACATTGATCTGTTCTACATCCATTTTCCGGATGAACATACGCCTAAGGATGAGGCGGTAGATACGTTAAAACAATTAAAAGACGCTGGCAAAATTCGTGCCATTGGCGTATCTAATTTCTCCATTGATCAGTTGCGTGAAGCCAATAAGGACGGGCATGTAGACGTACTGCAATCTGAATATAATCTGTTCAAAAGAGATGCGGAGAAAGAGCTGTTGCCGTATACGGCTGAGCATAACATTTCTTTTGTGCCCTACTTCCCTCTGGCAGCGGGACTGCTGGGCGGGAAATATAATCGTGATACAACCTTTCAGGATGGACGGGCAAAGAACCCGCTGTTTACAGGTGAAGCTTTTTTTGAAAATCTCAATAAAGTTGAGCAACTGCGCAGCATAGCACAATCCAAAGATGTTGAGGTCGCTCATCTGGTTCTGGCCTGGTACCTGACTCAGCCTTCTATTGATGCATTGATTCCGGGTGCCAAGCGACCAGAACAGGTCATTAACAATCTGCAAACATTAAATGTGGAATTAACTGCTGAGGAAATTGCAGTTGTGGATCAGATCTTTCGTTAATGAGTTCGGGTGAATCGGGAAATGCTAACAGGGAGTTTACGTATGAAGACAAAGTGAGGACACCACATGAACCTGAAGGCAGCCCGAGTCATCGGAATGTTCACGCTAATTATTTTGCTGGGTAGCAGTTCTGCCTATGCGAAGCCTGTACAGAAGAACCGTCAGTATTATGAGGAACGAGGAGAGATTGTGTGGGAAGTTCCCACACAGGATAAACTCATCGCGCTTACCTTTGACGATGGACCAGATCCGATTCAGACTCCGCAGATCCTGGCTTTGTTACAGCAGTATCATGCCAAAGGAACTTTTTTTGTACTTGGCAAATGGGCAGACAAATTTCCTGAACTGATTAAGCAGGAACAGCTCGAAGGGCATGAAATCGCCAACCATACGTATGCGCACACGTATGCAGTTCGATCAACTAGTGCAGACAAGTACATGAAGGATATGAACGAAGCAGAAAGTTCCATCATTGAAGCGGGTGCTGAGCGTCCCCTGTTGTTCAGGCCACCGGGCGGTTATTACAATGACATGGTCATTCAGGCTGCCAAACAAAAAGGATATACCATTGTACTCTGGTCTTGGCATCAGGATACACGGGACTGGGCTTCTCCAGGTGTATCGACTATCGTTAAAAAAGTACTGAATAACGCACGCAATGGGGATATTGTACTCTTCCACGATAAGGTGGAAGGCAAGTCCCATACGGTAGCTGCACTCAAAACAATCCTGCCGAAGTTACAGCAGCAAGGATACCAATTCGTGACGGTGTCTGAACTGCTTGCTGTGAAGGCACGCGAAGCTGCGAAGAACAACACTTCACCTTCGTCAATATTGGAGCACGTGCAACCCTAAGCATGGTAATCCAATTTAGAAACCGTAAGTCTCAGATGAAGAGACCTGCGGTTTCTTTATCTTGGTCTCCATGTGTCCCATATAAAACGTTGAACCAGGCGTAGGAGGTTATTGCCGCGTCCCTTTTGTTTTGAAACCAAAACGTCTACAATAGATGGAGCTTTGTGTTTAAGGATTATATAGTATACAAGATATGAATTACGACATAGAGGAGAGTGAATATGATGAATGGACAACAACGTGTAAATATTAAGCCAGGTCTGGAAGTGGACATTGTGCTGAAGCAGGATCAAGCTACAGGTAAGCTGACACGTGGCATTGTAAAGGATCTGTTAACCAAGTCACCTACGCATCCACACGGAATCAAAGTACGACTGACGAGCGGTCAAGTGGGACGTGTGAAACAGGTCATTACAGGCGGCTCGAACTAACTGTGGTCCAAGGCGGGGAGATGAGTACTACCGCAGAAGTAATGGCACATCTGGCTTCGGGTAATGCACGTCAGCAGGACGCATATCATGTGTTACAGAGCAGTGGATTGCTCGAGATATTAGCTGACTATCACCCATATCCAGCAGGAACGGTACCGATTGATATTGATATTCCGGGCAGTGATCTGGATCTGCTGTGTTATGCAGAGGATCTGGATGTGTTTGAAGCCGGGATATACAATCGAATCGGAGCCATTGCTGAATTTCAATGTGTACGTGGTGGGGATCTTCCAGACCAACGTCCTTATGTGACTTGTAATTTGCAAGTGGGACATTGGTCTGTGGAGATTTTTGCCCAATCCGTGCCAGTTTACAGGCAGAATGCATACTTACATATGATCGTAGAGTGGAGATTGTTGCAACTGTGGGGAGACGCGGGACACCGTGAGATCCGCAGACTGAAACAGGCAGGGTGGAAGACGGAGCCTGCTTTTGCTTCTGTACTTGGATTACAGGGAGATCCATATGTGGACATGCTGCATCTGGCCGAGATGAAACGTGAAGATCTCTGGAACTGGGCGCGTTCACGCACGTCTTTTTAAAATGTCTATTTGAGATGAACTAATCATTTACACGATAACGGAGAGGACAGAAAAAACCTGAAAAAGCGAAGCGGTCGCCTAAAAGCTTTCTGAAAGAAAGCTGCATCGGAAGCATACGCTACTACCGGATTTCCCCTTAAGAAAGGGAATCAAAAAAATCTGGGAATAACAGCGATTGGAAGGTGCTTCTGTCATCGTAGTGTCAGTGTAAATAACCTTTGGTCAGATCAGAAAGATGGCTACAATTGTTGTTACCGTGAGTCCCAGCAGTACAGGCTTCAGGTTGCGTCTTGCAAGTTCAAAAGGACTGACTCCGCAGATTGCAGCAGCAGGGATCAATGCCCATGGAATTAAGGTTCCGCCACCTACCCATATGGCTGCAACCTGACCTAATGCTGTCAGTACAGGTGCGGAATCTGTCGAACCTGCAAACATGGACGCAATCGAGCCAACCAGGGATATCCCCGAGAACCCCGAACCATCCATTCCGGTCACTGCTCCAGTTACCGTCATTGTAATGGCTCCCACCGTATCATTCAATGGCACCAGTCCAGCAAGTGCAACCCCGAGATCATTCACAATCCCGTGTGAACCTTCAGGAAGAGGGTTGATGAACAACTCCGTAATCGCAGCATCTCCCAGATAAAAAAATGCGGCTATGGGAATAACCGGTCCAAACACCTTGAAACCAAACTGAAATCCTTCTATTAAATAACTGGTCGTTTCCTCTGGTCCCGCATGTCGATGTGCGGCAAGGGTAACAGCGATCAGTATAACCACAGCAGTTCCGCCAATCAGAGCTGTTGCGTCGCCGCCTTGCAACTTCAATACAAACATCAGAATCACATCAACTGCGAATAACAGAGGGATAAGCAGAGCGAACGTCTTTTGCAAACGGGGCGACATGACTTGACGTTGAACAGGCTGATCAGTGGGTAGGGAGGTGGACACAGCCTCTGATGAGGAAGAAGGTTCCGTGGTCACGGTACCTGATATAAAATTTGGGGAATGAACAGGTGCGCCTGATTTCATCTCTTTGCGCAGCATCCAGAAGGCTGTAAGTGTAGATACCGTTCCCATGACAATGACCAGAGGTATGCTGGCCGTCATGACGGAAGTAACCGGTATACCCGCCGCATCAGCTGTAAGTTTGGGAGCCCCCTGAATAATGTAATCTCCCGACAGTGCAATCCCATGTCCGAACAGGTTCATGGCAATGGCGGCTCCAATCGGGGGAAGACCTACACGCACGGCTACAGGAAGGAGTACTGCACCGACGAGTGCTACGGCCGGGGATGGCCAGAAAAATAGTGATACGACCATCATGATCAATCCGATACCCCAATACGCGACCTGAGGAGAACGGATAAACCGGGTGACAGGTGTTACCATGACCTCATTAATGCCTGTTCTGATCAGAACACGGCTCATTGCCACAATAATCGAGATGATAAAGATCGTACTTAGCAATTCTTTTGTTGCATAGATAAAACTGCTGAAGATCCCAGCAACTGACCCGCTTAAGGTTTCTGTTGCCAGAAGTCCAATGGTCATAATACCTGCGACACAGATGATGGTGGTGTCCCTGCGCCGGATCATTACGGCAATGATCAAGACGATAAATGCCAGATAGACATAGTGTAACGCAGTGAGTTGAATATTCATCGAACAGGCCTCCCTACATCCTGGTGACTAACCCGAGGAGTGATATATCGTATGCATGTCAAGATCGGGCGTTCGTGGAGTCCGGGGTTTGCCGCAGCATTTATTTTTAGGGAGAAGCTTCTGAGCTATAAATGAAGGATTTATTTTACAACTGGAGAATTTATTACAACATGAAGCTTGTTACTCTTGAAATCGGAGCGGATGAAAGTCACCAGAATTGATATGTGAAGGTCACGCTACCCCATAGACAGTGGCAAGCAGGGGTGATTACAATAAACATGCCATCATAAGGAAGAAAATAGAAAAAAACTATGTTGAAATAAAGTGTGTGTTCAAAAAGTCTGGTTTTCAGTACCGAGAAGATGGAATGAAGTTAGAAATGGAGTAGCGGAGCGTAGGGAAACTACGTGAGCAACGGACATTTCGGCTGAATTTCATATTCGAAGCTGATGATGCCGCTAGGCATAATTCGTAATCAAAAGCGGACTTTTTAAACTACCTCTAAAAGGGCGGGAATCCATAATCCATGAGCTTTATCCGTTCACTTCGTTTTAAATTTATAGTGGGCCTTACATTGATCATGCTGCCATTATTCATGCTGCTTTATTACAACAACGTCTACGCCATGAAAGTTGTACGTGACAAAGTATCCCTCACCAATATGAATCATCTCGCCAAGAGTGTGGAGCAGAATGAACGTGTGTTACAGGAGACAAATCGGTATTTATATAGTCTGGGTGAGCGGGACCCGGATATTATCTCTCTGTTTTTTCTGAAATACGGCAGCGGTGATTATATCATTGCAAAGCAACGGATTATGAACAAATTCATGACAGATATCGGTTTTTATAATCTAATCGATTCTTTTTTTCTATATGATGCCGTGAATGATGATCTGCTGCTCGCCACTTCAGGCAATTATGATGTCAAAAAGTCGGTTGTGCAGGAGAGTATGCCAGTCCAGATGCAGCAATTGGAAGGGGATATCCAGAAGCCCGAATGGAGCATCGTGCGAGGCGGGACGTGGAATGCGCTGGTGAAAACGGTGCGAATCAACCAGCAGTTCTATGCAGGTGCACTTGTTGATATGAATGCACTGAATCATACACAACAATTCACTGAATCCGGAGATCGGGGAGGCGCAGTCATTGTTGGAACAGACGGTGGGGCACTATCGGATTCCACATTAAATACTGCACAGATTCAGCTGGCTGCAGCACATCTTCCTGGCCTGAAGAATCCGTATCAGGTTATCTCTGAAGTTGTGAACAAGGGAGAAGCACGTCAATATTTGATGTTGGGTATTGCCTCGGCCATGTCCGAGATGAATTATATCGTGCTGCTGCCTGAGGAAGACATGATGCGTAACCTCCCGTTTTTCCAGCAGATCATTCGTCTGCTTCCCATTGGTGCGGCAGTAATTCTGGTTACTGCACTGATCTTTTTGCGACATCTGTTATTCCGCCCGATGAATGCGTTAATCCGAGGCATGAGAAGGGTCAGCCGTGGAGATCTCGATGTGAAGCTGGAACCGCCATCTTCTTCGGAGCTTGAATTTATGACACGAAGTTTCAATCAAATGACCAGTGAGATCAGGCATCTGAAGATTGATGTGTATGAGGAACAACTGCGGACGCGGGAGGCAGAGTTCAAACAACTGCAGATGCAGATCAATCCTCACTTTTACCTGAATTCACTCAATATTATTCATAGTCTGGCTTCCTTGCAAAAACATGAGTTGGTGCAGCAGATGGCTGGTCATCTGGCCGATTATTTTCGATTCAGTCTGCGTGCAGGCAAACGTGTTATTCGTCTGGATGAAGAGCTCGAGCACATTCGTCATTACTTGGAAATTCAAAAGCTGAGGTTTCCAAGCAGATTCGATTTTGAACTGGATGTTGAGTCGAATCTGGGACATTATGTGATTCCGCCATTAACCATTCAGCCTTTTGTGGAGAATGCCATTATTCATGGATTTCAGCGCCGGACACAAGCCTTTGTCATTCGGATCGTGGCGCGCCTCGGTGAGAAGTCGTCCGGTCAGGACGATGGGACGGTGCTTCAACTGATGATTATGGACAATGGTGTCGGATTTGAAGAGGAATTGTTGGGGCGTCTGCAACATGGACAATACGCTGAAGACCCGAGTGGACAGCATATCGGTATATGGAACGTGGCTCATCGGCTTTTAGTAAAGTATGGTGATCAAGCCAGTTTGCAGTTTGGCAATGAGGTGGATCATGGCGCCAAAGTCATCATTGATTTACCCGCTCAGACTGAAGAGGAAGAAGGGGGAGCCTATGCGGAACCTGTTGATCGTGGATGATGAAGTGTATGCATTACAAGCAATGGTGGAAGGAGTCGATTGGCAAGCAGCAGGCATTGACCAGATATACAGTGCTGGTGATGCCGAAGAGGCAAGAAAGATTTTAAGGGCAAATGCTATCGATATTATGATCTGTGATATCGAGATGCCTGGTGAAACAGGGCTTGACCTGCAAAGCTGGGTGTTAAAACATGATCCAGGCATACTGACCATTTTCCTGACAGGGCATGCTTTATTCGATTATGCTCAGACAGCCATTAAGCTAAGCAGCTTTGATTATGTGTTGAAGCCGGCTCCAGCGGATCAATTGATTAAGGTAGTAACTCAGGCAGTGGAAAAGATCAAGGATGGAGAGCAGCGTACCCGTACCAACGAAGTTTATGAGACCGTATACAAACGCTGGAAAACCCATAAACCGCTACTGACGGAACGCTTCTGGAAGGATGCCATCTCTCAGCGTATCACGTTAACCGAACAACGGTTGCAAGAGCTCGCAGAACTGTATGGTGCCGAGATTGATCCGCAGGCTCGTGTGTTACCCATTGTGATCTCGGTAGAGGAATGGGTGCGTGATTTTGATTTGCGTGACGAAGAGGTATTGGAATATGCCCTTCGTAATGCAGCCAAAGAGATGCTGCTAGGCGACAAGCCCGGTGAGGTGTTCCAGGATCAAAGTGGATTAAATATTGTGCTTGCTTACGAGCAAGATGGCATCATCCCGAGTGCGAGCGAAGTGGCACAACGTTGTCAGGGGTATATTCAGGAATGTGGTACGTATTTCTACTGTCGGTTGTCCTGTTATGTTGGTGCCCCGGTTGCTGTAACTGAACTGCAAGGCATGTTGAATGAACTGATGGATATGGAACGGCGTAATATTAAGGAGCTTGAAGAAGTTTTTGTCTATGATGAGCGGGGAAGAGATCAGGAAGATCGCTTTTTGCCTATTCCATGGTTTTCGGAATTATCCATTCTTTTTGAGACGGGTAAAGTGGGGGATTTGCGAGAACGTGTGGATGAGATTTTTGAGTTGCTTGCAGCACAGGAGGGTTTGTCTCCTGAAATGCTTCATCTCTACTATCATGCCATGCTGCATGTGGTCTATCCGTTGCTTCATCAGAAAAACGTATCAATACGCAGTCTTTATCCGGGTGAACGGGAGCCGGAAGAGGGTATGGTGACAAGGTCGTTGCAGCAGTTGAAGCAGTGGACGTCTGATCTGATTGATCGTGTTATCCCGGTATTGTACCCGGACGATCATAGCCCCATGACCATTGTGGATCAGTTGTGCGTTTATATTGAAACTCATATTGGTGAAGAACTTATGCGAGAGGAGCTTGCAGCTTTTGCCGGATTCAATCCCGCTTATCTATCACGTCTGTTTCGGAAAGAGAAGGGGATGTCCCTATCTGAGTTTATTCTGCAGGGCAGAGTAGCCAAAGCGAAGACATTGTTGTCCCAGTCCACAGTCAAAGTGACGGATATCGCTGGCAAGGTGGGGTACTACAATTACTCGCATTTCACCAAAATGTTCAAAAAGTGCACGGGTATAACGCCACAGGAGTTTCGAAAACAGTCACGTACCGTATAGTTCAGGGCGCAGCATGCTGCGCCTTTTGTTTTGTTTAATTTGGCACTAAAGTCATAATTTGATAAGTCAACAGGTCACCACAGCAGATAGAGGTCTTACTCGCCCCGCCGTATACTTGAACCACAGGAGCCGCAACGGAGCTTCATCCTGAGGAAGAATTCAAGAGGAGTGAGGGAGAACAAGTTATGAAGACACAACCCCAGGCGGGTAAGGGAGTACGGATATCGGAAATACCGGGAGAAACAGTCCGAAAGCGCAAGTCTGTGTGGCACAATCTTGGCAAATTCAAGGTGCTGTATCTCATGTTCTTGCCAGGTGTCCTGTTTCTGCTGGTGAACAACTACATGCCGATGTTCGGCGTTCTGATCGCATTCAAAAATGTAAACTATGCTGATGGTATTTGGGGTAGCCCATGGAGTGGATGGGACAATTTTAAATATTTGTTCTCAACCAGTGATGCATGGGAAATTACCCGAAATACACTCGCGTATAACACGGTGTTCATTGCACTGAATCTCTTTGTAGGTGTCGGGCTTGCTATTCTGCTCAATGAAGTGAAGAACAAGGCAATGTCCAAGTTATATCAATCACTTATGTTATTGCCGTATTTCCTGTCCATGATTGTGGTCAGTTATCTGGTACTGGCTTTCCTGGGCAAGGATTCAGGCTTCATGAACTCAACGATTCTGCAGATGTTCGGCGGTCAGCCGATCGACTGGTATTCAGAGCCAAAGTATTGGCCGTATATTTTGCCACTGGTGAACACATGGAAGAATATTGGATATTATGCCGTCATTTATCTGGCAGCTGTCGTGGGTATCGATGAAGAATATTATGAAGCAGCTGTGCTCGATGGAGCAACCAAATGGCATCAGATACGCTTCATTACCATTCCGTTTCTCGTCCCATTAATCGTCATTATGACGTTATTGCAAATTGGCCGTATATTCTATGCAGACTTCAGTCTGTTCTATCAGGTTCCATTGGAATCGGGAGCGCTGTTCCCTGTAACGAATGTACTGGATACCTACGTATATCGTACGTTCCTTATCGGTGGAGATATCGGGATGTCATCAGCAGCCGGTCTTTACCAAGCAATCGTTGGATTTGTACTGGTTCTTGTATCCAATACCATCGTAAGGCGAATTGATAAAGATAATGCATTATTTTGAGAGGAGGCAAGTCAGCTGTGAAATCACGTGATCCACTAGCCGTATCGAAGCGTTCCGCATCCGTTATTCATGCGATGTTTCTATTCTATGCCATTGCCTGTATCGTGCCGATCCTGCTTGTCTTCGCCATCTCATTTTCGGACGAGACAACAGTAATTGCCAATGGATATAAGCTTATTCCAGAGAAATTCAGCCTGACGGCTTATGAGTTTCTGTTCAGAGATATGGATCAGATCATTCACTCGTATGGTATATCCTTTATTGTTACTGTTGTAGGTACCATTACAAGTGTTGCGCTGACCGCATTGTATGCGTATCCGCTCTCACGGAGAGATCTGCCTTACCGGGGCTGGTTCGCCTTTTTCATCTTCTTCACGATGTTGTTTAATGGGGGTCTGGTACCTTGGTACCTGGTCTATGTCAACGTATTGGATCTGAAAAACTCCCTACTGGCACTCATTATGCCGCTACTGCTATCCCCATTCTTTGTACTGGTCATGCGTACATTCTTCGCAAACTCCATTCCGGTGTCTATTCTGGAATCGGCTCGGATTGATGGTGCGGGAGAATTGAGAACGTTTGCACGTATCGTGCTTCCGCTCTCTCTTCCCGTAATGGCAACCGTCGCGTTGTTCAGTACATTGAATTACTGGAATGACTGGTACCTTAGCATGATTTTTATATCAGATAACCGGACGATTAGCCTTCAGTACCTTATGTACCGGACGCTGCTCGATATTCAATATTTAACAACCAACTCCAACGTCTCTTCACAGATTTCGTCGCAGGGTGGATTGCTCAATCTGCCTAACAAAACTCTGCAAATGGCGATGGCTGTGGTCGGTATTGGTCCAATTGTACTGGCATATCCGTTCTTCCAGCGTTATTTCATCAAAGGTCTTACGGTTGGCGCTGTGAAGGGATAACTCTGAACCGGTTAGCGGAGTGGGCAAGGTAAATGAAGATGGACTGAAAGGGCATATACAGAAGTAGTTATCGGTTTAATTGTGAATTGGGGAATTCGGTTGTATGGTTCAACACATGACAGGAGGGGTTCAATTGGTTAGATCATTAAAGGTATGGTCACGCATGATGGCAACGGTTATGGCGCTGAGCCTGGTGCTGGCTGCTTGTTCATCAGACAAGGGTGGAACAACAACACCTGGCGCAGAAGGCGGAGGAGCAAGTGAAGGTGGGGGCAAACCCTATGAAGTGACACTGTTCTACCCAGGGACACCACAGAAGGATGTCGCTCTGGTGGAAGCCGAGATTAACAAAAAGATGGAACCGAAGATCGGAGCCACGCTTAAGATCAATGCAATTGACTGGGGACAGTGGGATAACAAGCTGAATCTCATGATTTCCTCAGGTGAAAAATCAGACATCATCTTCACAGCAGCTTGGCAGAACTACACGGTGAATGTGGCTAAAGGCGCATTCTTGCCCTTGAATGATCTGCTTGACGCACATGGTCAGGATATTAAGAAAAACCTGGACCCTGCCTTTCTGGAAGGTTCCCAGGTAGACGGCGTGAATTACGGCGTTCCTACGAATAAGGAACTCGCTGCCACACGTGGTGTGTTGGTACGTAAAGATCTGGCTGACAAGTATAAGCTGGACCTGACAGCCGTAAAAACTTGGGCTGATCTGGAGCCCCTGCTCAAAACAATTAAGGAAAACGAGCCAGCCATCACACCATTCTATATGTCCAATACCAACGGTAACGGGCTGTTGGAGAATCTGGATTGGGATTATCTCGGTGATGCTTCCGTACCTGGAGTCATCTCCAAAACAGCAGGCGGAACAACGGTGCTGAATGAAGTGGAGACCCCTGAATTCAAAGAAGCAGCTGAACTCGCTCGCAAGTGGTATCAAGCGGGATATATCAACAGTGATGCTGCTACTTCTAATGTGTTCCCGAAAGACCAGGCGAAGGCTGGAAAAGCGTTTCTCTGGACAGATGGCATGAAGCCAGGCAAGGATAAAGAAGAAGAAGGGTATGTGGGTTTCCCACTTACTCAGATTGAGATGACACAGCCGACAATCACGACGGGTGATGCGTCTGGAGCGATGCTTGCAATCTCCCGTTCTTCCGAGCAACCGGAGAAAGCGATGCAGGTCATTAACCTGCTGCATTCCGACAAGGAAATTAACAACTTGCTGAACTTCGGAATTGAAGGTACACATTATGTGAAAAAAGACGGACAGGATAATATTATTGCTCTCCCTGATGGCGTAGATGCCAACAGTCGTACCTATAACCCAGGTGCCCAATGGCAGCTTGGTAACCAGTTCCTGAACTTCCTCTGGGATAATGAAGATCCACAGAAATGGGAGAAGTTCAAAGAATTTAACGCCAAAGGTGTCAAGTCTCCAGCACTGGGCTTTACATTCAACAGCCAATCTGTCAAAAATGAAATTGCTGCGGTCAACAACGTGAACAAACAGTTCAAGCCGGGTATGACATCGGGCGCCGTTGATCCAAATGAGATGATTCCGAAATATCTGGAGAAATTGAAAGCAGCAGGAATTGATAAAATTATTGCAGCCAAACAGGAACAACTCGATGCATTCTTGTCTAAGCAATAAATGATCGTCAGCCATGACAGAGAGACCTGTGTTACTACAAGCTCTTGTCAGCGGTGAAAATGGAGGACGTTTTCGGTAAACAACCGAAGGCGTTCTTTTTATGTTGTTTTTTTGATTTGGATTGTTAATCATAAATAGGAAAAATATGATATAATAAGGTGGTTGATTAGGGGGTGTTCGTGTGTCGAGAACCAGACTTGTGTTCTCAGGGGCTTTATTGCTATTTGCTATCATCTTTACATTTAACCATCATCTTGGTTTTTCTGTTGGGGATACCATGCTGTCAGCAATAGGTATATCACCGTATACTACGTCTTATTTAAGTGGTGTACATATCACACTTTTCCTTGGATTGGGGATCTTCGCTTGCGGCTTTTACCTTACACGCAAAGAAATCGGGAAATCATCCCCCGGTCTTGCAAAAGGGTTATGGATCGTAGTTATCGCTATCATTCTCAGTTACTCGTACATGACGGATAAATTCATGTATGTTGCCAAGTGGGGAGCTACAGGCATTAATGCGGTATCCTATGTACAGAATGCAAGCTCTTGTACCTTTAACGTGCTGAAAACGGGTGAGACCCGAGCAACCTGTGACCTGACACTCAAAAATTACGGCAGAGATTCCGTATCCGCCGTGTTATTGCCTGATCTCGCACGCAGTTATAAGTTTAAGGACGATCCACTATTGGAAGCTTTGCAGTCTGTCCAATTGAGGCCCGTACATGTTGAGATTGAACGTCATGGAACGTTTACAGGTAAGTTGGAGTTTTACGGGAAAGCGGAATCCCCTCTGTTCGTCAATGGAAAACTTATGGATATTGTGTTGGATGTAGGCGTGGATGGAGCGAATACGGTATTTGATTATGATATTCCATAGTTGATATTTTTATAGAAAAAAAGAATAATTACATAAACAGAAGTGGAATAAGGTTTGAGTTGAATAGAAAGATCAAAGATATATACTGAAATTAGATAGAGAGCTGGCTAATCGCTGGCTCTTTTTGTGCGTGGAAGTTGCATTTAGTGCAGAAATATTGGTTTTATCTCCTTTCCCCTTGAATTGGTAACGCTTACGCTAGATAATGAATCGGTTTGTCTCAAAAAAATAGTTTGTCTTTAGCGCTTACATCATTACAATTAATGTCACGACAAATTAAGACAAGGTGAGATGAAAAGATGTCATATCGGACAAACCTGTTTTCCAAAATGGTCATTCTTATTCTGATTATGCTGATTCCTGTAGTGCTTCTGTACTGGTACTCCAATCACAAAACAACAGCTGTTCTCAGAGATGAGTTGAATCGATCAAATAGTAATCAGCTTGAATTTTTCCAAAATCAAGTGAACACAAACATCGAACTGTTATCCTCATGGCCGAATCTGCTCATACATGATCCTGATATTGCCAGCTTCCGGCGAATCTATGCGGACAGTAACTACTTTGACCTGGATGCGATCAACCTGGTCAAACGTATTCAGAATAAGCTGAGTATTCAGGAAAGCTCATCCAATTGGGCCACGAAATTATATCTGTATTCTCCTTCGCTGGGCAGGGTGGTTTCCGAAAGGGACGCACGTTCTTACGATAAACAAGCACTAAGGGAGAATATCGGTTCCGGCTGGGATGTACGCAAAATTCAGGATGGGGAAGATGATCGGTTCATGTTTAGCTGGATTACGGTATCTCCGTACGGTATTAAAGACCCGGCTAATAATGCGGAAACGATTATTAAACTGGAGTTTGATAGTGACAACATTCGGGATATGCTCGACAAATTCAAAGACGATGGCAGGCATGATCCCTTCTATTTCCGAGAAGAATCGGGGGTCATCTATAACCGGACTTCAGATCGTTCACTAACGAATCAGTTGATGGAAGAACTGTCCGTTCATAAACTTCAGGACGTTGATAACCGTACAGTGGTGATCGGGGACGAGCCCTACATGGTTAACACGGTGAAATCCAGTACAACAGGCTGGTATTTGGTGGACTACATGCCCTTGTCAGATATTCTGAAGCCTATTCATCAATCCAATATGCTGTTCTATTCTTCCATGATTTGTTTGTTGTTAATGAGTTTTGGTGTGGCGTATTTGTTCTATGTTCAGGTACAGGTACCAGTGAAACAACTCATTCGCGGGTTCCAGCGGTTGAAGCAGGAAGATTATTCAGTGAGGATTAAGCCAAAGGGCCGCAATGAATTCAGTTTCCTGTCCGAACGTTTCAACTTGATGGTGGAGCAGATCCAGCAGTTATTTGAACACGTTTACCTGGAACAGATTCATGTGCGTGAAGCCCGGTTGAAGCAGCTGCAATCGCAGATTAACCCGCACTTTTTCTATAATTGTTTCTCCTTCATTACGAGTATGGCGAAGCTGAAGCGTATGGACGCTGTTGTAGCGATGTCGCATAATCTATCGCGATATTATCGGTATACGACAAGACAGGAGCGGGACGTGGTACCGTTGACAGAAGAGATTGAATTTGTCAGCTGTTATCTGGAGATCCAACGGATGCGTATGGACCGCATTCATTACAAGATTGATCTGCCTGACGAGATGTTAAGACAGGAGGTACCGCCACTCATCGTGCAACCATTGGTGGAGAATGCAGTGATTCACGGTATCGAAGCGGACGCGGAAGCAGGAGAAATAAGAGTATCCGGGGAAAAACAGGGCGGTGTCATGGTTCTTGTGGTAGAAGATGATGGGCAAGGCATGACGCAGGAGGCACGTGAGGCGCTTCTGAGTAAGCTCAGGGGAACGATGGATCAGGAGATGGGCTGTGGCCTGTGGAATGTGAATCAGAGACTCCAGCTTCGATATGGGGAGCAGGCTGGGCTTGATATAACGGAATCGGAACTTGGCGGATTACGCGTTACGCTGTCATGGCCTGCCGAGCAGGAGTTTCTTCTGGAGAATGAAGGATAAGCACTTGGAATGTGTAGCGCATGATGCACGATGGAATCCATTTGCAGAATGAACGAAATAGGGAGTGAATCACTTGATTGATATATTGCTGGTAGATGATGAGACATACGTAACAGAAAGTCTGGAACTTACGATCCCCTGGGGAGAGCTTGGAGTAACGACCGTGCTACGTGCCGCATCCGGTAAGGAAGCGTTGGAGATTATGGAGGAAAATGCAGTAGATATCGTAGTGACCGATATTCGCATGCCTGGCATGTCCGGACTGGATCTCATTGCAGAGGTAAGCAAGCGCTGGTCTCATATTCGCTGTATTTTACTAACGGGTCACAGTGATTTTGATTATGCTAAAAAAGCCATTCAATTACAGGCAGCGGATTATATCCTGAAACCCGTAAACGATGATGAGTTTATGGGATCGGTGTCGGCAGCCATCACGTCTCTTCGCGATGAGTGGGATGAATTTGATAAATATCACCGGCTTTTATACAGTCGGAAGTCTGACTATAAAATTTTACGAGAAAATCTTATGCATGATCTGCTGCTGGGGCGTGAGATCACGGCGCGGGCACTTCGGGAACAACTGCAACAATATGAGATTCATATTGATCCGGAACAATCGGTTGTGATGATGCTGATTCGGCTTACAGGACGCTTCTCATCAATGGACCAGCAATCTCTGGATCTGATGGATTTTGCGGTAGGTAATATTGCAGAGGAAGTACTCGGAGAGCAATTTAACGTGTGGTTTGGTCGCGGACCCCATGAGTGTCTGGTTATGTTCTTGCAGAATCAAGATCAGATCGAAGCTTCGCAGATGGACTTGGAGACGTTGAGAATCTCAGCTGAAACTTTCCGTGAGCATGTCATTCGATATTTACAGGGAGACCTGTCCATGGTAGTTACACCGTCATTTCCCTTTAATGAGTTAACAGCAGCTTATCGGAAAAGTCTGGGTTCGCTTGTCCTTTCAGGACCGGAAGAACACAAGATTATATATATGGACATGGATCAGGCACTCAGCAAAAGACCGGAGAATGATGCAACGCAGGCGCTCGAAGAGCTGTACAAACCGCCTGTACTTCCTCAATTGCTTGAGACCAAGCAATGGGAAGCGGCAGCGCTTAAGCTGAACGCGGTCTTTGACGCGGCAGAACAGGTTCGATTGTCCAGAGAACACGTGTATGAGATGTATCTGTCGGTAACCAATGCATTTATGTATATCGCCCATAAACAGGGGCATCTGGTGCATGAGATTGATCATGCGGGATTCGATCTGCTCCTTGCTCATCAGTTGATTCAATCCCCCGAGAAGCTGCGGCGCTGGGCAACCGAGATGCTGGCGAAGCTTCAGGAAGAGTTGTCCGATCAGGAAGGTGTGCAGAGCCGCAGACATGTGATCAAGCAGGTTCAGGAGTTGGTTACAAGAGATACAGGACAGGATCTGTCAGTGAAGATGATTGCGGACAAGGTATATTTACACCCCGTATATCTATCGAAAATTTACAAGGCAGAGACAGGGGAAGGTCTTGGGGACTACATGATTCGTATGCGCATGGAGCGTGCTCTGTATCTGCTTAAGAATAGCAATAAAAAAATATACGAGATTACGAGTGAACTTGGCTATCAAAATCCGCAATATTTCAGCAAAATGTTCAAAAAACATTATGGCATGACACCAAATGAATTTCGGGATCAGGCATAATTACAACAACATTCCAGAATATAGGTTGGCAAAGGTGCAGAAATCTTGATTTCGTATCATAGGCTCAAAGGCCTGGTCAGCCTATAATGAAAGGGTAACCAAAACGATTTAAGGGGGAACAACATGAGAGCGCAATCAACGAAAAAGAGATTCTTGACGCTTCTCGCTACAACGCTGAGTCTAACTGTCGTTCTTGCAGGATGTTCAGGAGGCAGTGGGGGCGGAGATAGTGCAACACCAAGTACATCTGGAACCCAAAACGAATACAAAGAAAAGTATGATCCGGAAGTAACCATTACAACAGCATGGGGAATCGATCCTGAGCTGAAGTTTAAAAATGGCGAATCCATGGAAAATAACGTGGCAACCAAGTGGGCCAAGGAAAAATTCGGGATTAATGTCAGCGCGCTCTGGTCAGTAACAGACACAAACAGTGCGTTTGCAACTAAACTTCGTCTGGCTATGTCCTCTGGACAGGAAATGCCAGATATCGTGACGATTGGTAGTGCAGACAATCTCGTTGCTCAAGACTTGATCGACTCTGGCATGTACGAAGAGGTCGGTCCACTGTTCGACAAATATGCTTCAGACACATGGAAAAAAGCGATGGAGCAAGATCCTAACGTCTGGAACCAATATAGTCGTGATGGCAAAAGAATGGGTATCCCTGTTCTGGACTACGCATACAACAATGATTACTTGCTCTGGATTCGCCAGGATTGGCTGGACAAGTTGAATCTGAAAGCACCAAAAACAATCGATGAGCTGGAAACCGTTATGGAAGCATTCAAAAACAATAACCCTGACGGCTTGGCTCCTGAAAAAGTCACTCCGCTCAGCGTTGGTTTCAAAACATCCATGAACACTTGGATGGGAGATGTATCCTGGATCTTTGGTGCATATGGCACCTTACCTCAACAATGGAATCTGGCAACTGATGGCAAGCTCGAGTATGGCTCCATTAATCCAGGCATGAAGCAAGGTCTGACCAAATTGAGCGAATGGCTCAAAAAAGGATATATCCCGCAGGAAGCAGCTCTATGGGATGAAAACAAAACAGCAGAGCCAGCAGTTGCAGGAACTGCCGGCATTATTCCAGGACCTTACTGGATGAGTGGGTGGCCACTTCTCGATACAGTGAAAAATGTACCGAGTGCGGTATGGAAACCGATTGAAATTCCTACCGGTCCTGAAGGAAAAGCGATGCGTCACGGAACACAGTTTGTTAATGGTGTTACGTTGATCAAAAAAGATATGGCACACCCAGAAGCATTCTTTACGTATCAGAACTACCTGTTTGACAATTATGCAGACCCAGCACCAGGTAGCCCTTATGATAACGGTCTGTTTGCAGGTTATGACTACCAATTGGATGCAAATGGAAAACAAATGCCGATTGACCAGATCGAAGGCGGATACGTGAACGTTGTACGTTATTTGCTTGTTCGCGACGGTGCTCGTATTCCAGATGCCCAGATGAAAGCACTTCTGAACTTAGCGGATGGCAAAGAGCCTGAAACGAAGCTTGAGAAAGATGTTGCTGTCAATTACGGTAAAGAAACTCCAGCAGCAGCGAAAGTGTTACTGAGCCAAGAAGAAATTTCTTTCAAAAACATGTTCACAGGTCCAACAACACAGACGATGAAATCCAAGTTGGACTATCTGAACAAAATCGAGAATCAGGCATTTAACGAAATTATCTATGGCAAAAATCCGGCGGATGCGTTTGATACCTTTGTACAAACGTGGAAATCGGGTGGCGGTGACCAAATCACGCAAGAGGTTAACGAATGGTATGACAGTGTGAAAAAATAGTTACAAGCAGCGCTCAGACGACTAACGTCTGGGCGTTTTTTTGTTTATTGAAGCTGAGGCAAAGTGGTTGAATTTGTGCCATTTATATTGCTTTTATGTGCTGTTTGGACCCCGTAAAAGGTTGATATAATCGCATTATAAGCCACTCAGGGAGTACTTGAGTAGGAAGAAATACAGGGGGAGCAATCATGAGAACTTTGAAACGCACTTGGCCATTCCACGTTATGCTGTTGCCAGCCATTATCTTTCTGATTATCTTCAGTTATGTGCCTATGGGCGGGATCATTATGGCATTCCAGAACTACAAGCCATGGCTTGGGATTAGCGGTTCTGAATGGGTTGGACTGGACAACTTTAGATATCTGTTTGAACGTGAAGACAGCTTACAGGTCATCTGGAACACATTGATTATTGCTGTACTTAAACTGATTTTTAATTTATTTGTTCCATTTGTTTTTGCCATTCTTTTGAATGAGGTTCGCAAGATGGCTATACAGCGAACGATTCAAACACTTGTCTATTTACCTCACTTCTTGTCCTGGGTCATTCTGGGCGGGATTTTGATAGATCTGTTGTCAACAGGAGGCTTGGTTAACCGGGTTCTGGGAACCTTTGGACTCGGGCCATATTTCTTCCTTGGAGACAACAGTTGGTTCCGATCTACGGTCATTCTGACAGATGTGTGGAAAGAATTTGGCTATAACATGATTGTCTTTCTGGCTGCCCTTGCCGGAATTAATCCAGCATTGTACGAAGCAGCGGAAATTGACGGAGCAGGACGCTGGAAACAGACACTGCACATTACAATCCCTTCGCTTGTGCCGATGCTGATGGTTGTAGGAACACTGGCACTTGGTAACGTACTGAATGCCGGATTTGACCAGATATTCAACTTGTATAACCCGCTCGTATATCAAACGGGTGACATCATTGATACATTCGTATATCGTTCCGCAATGCAGAATGGTGAGATGGGCTTTGCAACCGCGATCGGATTATTCAAATCGGTCATTAGTATGATCTTGATTCTTGTATCGTACAGCTTAGCCAAAAAATACGCTGGATATCGCATATTCTAAACGAATGAACAGAGAAAGAAGGGACCACGATGTATCATAAATCATTGCCTTATCGCGTGTTTAATATAGTCAATACCTGCTTTCTGATTTTGATCGCCATTATGTGTATCATACCGATGGTTCATGTCCTGGCTGTATCCTTTAGTACGAAGGCAGCTGCCGACGCCAATCTGGTCAATCTCTGGCCCGTAGGATTTTCACTTGAGGCTTACAAAAAAACGATGAACAATCCAATTTTCTTGAACTCGCTCTGGATCTCACTTCTACGTACAGTAATTGGTACAGCTATTACCTTGCTGATTACGTTCCTGGCGGCGTATCCGTTGTCCAAAGAAAATAGTGAATTCAAAGGCAGAACAATCTACTCCTGGATTTTTGTATTCAGTATGATTTTCAACGGGGGACTGGTGCCATTCTACATGGTTATCCAGAAGATCGGGTTGATGGATTCCTTCTGGGTACTGGTACTCCCTGGGGCAGTTAACACATTCCTTGTCATTCTGATGCTGAACTTCTTCCGCGGTATTCCAAAAGAGCTGGAGGAAGCGGCACTGATGGATGGAGCTAACCATTTCAGAACATTGTTCAGTATCTTCCTTCCCATTTCGATGCCGTCCATTGCAACAATTGCATTGTTCAGTATGGTGTTCCACTGGAATTCCTGGTTTGACGGATTGCTCTACATGAATAACGCCAAGGATTACCCACTTGCTACATTTATGCAAACGGTCATTATTGGACGTGATATGAGTAGCATGAGCATGAATCCAAAAGAAATGGAAGCTCTCTCTCAAACTACGGTAAGGGCAGCTCAGATCTTCATCGGAAGTGCACCAATCTTGATTGTGTATCCTTTCCTGCAACGTTTCTTTGTCAAAGGTATGACGTTGGGCTCAGTTAAAGGCTGAGCCTGTACCCCAAATTAATGGAGGTTGATACAGTGAGCAATTTGACGGAAAAGACATTCATTCTGGGAATGGATGTGTCCTTTATGGATGAAATCGAACAGCATGGCGGGAGTTATAGTGATGTGGATGGCAAGGAACAAGACTTGCTGTCCATCCTGAAGATTAATGACGCTAACGCGATACGACTTCGAATCTGGAATGATCCTGTTGGTGGATTCTGCAATCTGGAGCGAACGGTGGAGGTAGCCAAACGGATCAAGGAACAGGGATTGAAATTTTTGCTTGATTTCCATTATTCTGATCGCTGGGCTGATCCAGCCAATCAATGGAAGCCGAAAGCATGGGAGAATCTGTCCTATGAAGAGCTTCAACGTGCGGTATGCATGTATACGGCTGACGTTCTGAGAACGTTGAAGGAACACGATGCGCTTCCAGACATGGTGCAGGTGGGCAACGAGATTACACCAGGCATGTTATGGAATGAGGGACGTGTTGGTGGAGAAGAGCATGATACGGATGAACAGTGGGAGCGTTTTGCAGGCCTTGTGAAGTACGGAATTGCTGCGGTCAAATCCGTTGACGCGGATATTCAGATTATGATACATATTGATCGTGGTGGAGATAACGCCGAGAGCCGCAAGTTTTACGATCGCTTTGAAGCACTGGGTGTGGAGTTTGATATCATTGGTCTCTCGTATTACCCTTGGTGGCATGGCACACTTGATGCGTTACGTGACAATCTTCATGATCTGGCTGAGCGTTATGGCAAACCTATTAATGTAGTTGAAACCGCTTATCCATGGACGCTGGAACAGCCGGAAGGCATTGAATGGATTTTGAATCAGGAAGAACTGTTGTTACCAGGATACCCTGCAAGTGTAGAGGGACAGACCAAATATCTGAAGGATCTATTGCAGATTATCCGCGAAGTTCCTGGTGGTTTGGGGCACGGATTCTATTATTGGGAACCTGCCTGGATACCAAGTAAAGAAGAATGGTCCGTCGGTCATCCGAATAACTGGGGCAACCTCACCATGTTTGATTTTAAAGGTCGCAAGTTGGAATCGTTTACAGCACTCACTACTGCAGAAGAATCAGATGTCGTGACATACGTGTAATCTAGCGTAATACGTATCTTCTGTGAAATCGTTGTTATCGTATATAAACTAAAAACAGTAATTTATTAATGCAAGGGAGTTGTCCTTATGACATACAAATTTCCACCTGTAAGTTCCAAAGCCCCGCACATGTTGCATGGCGCAGACTATAACCCGGAGCAATGGCTCCGCTATCCTGAAGTTCTGGAAGAAGATATTCGCTTGATGAAGCTTGCCAAGTGTAACGTGATGTCCATCGGTATCTTCTCGTGGGTATCCCTTGAGCCGGAAGAGGGCGTATATACGTTTGAATGGCTGGATCAGGTTTTGGATCGTTTTGCAGCAAACGGCATCTATGCTTTCCTCGCTACACCAAGTGGTGCCAGACCTGCCTGGATGTCCGCGAAGTACCCGGAAGTGCTCCGTGTATCCGAGAAGCGTGTCCGCAATCTGCATGGTTTCCGTCACAACCATTGTTATACTTCCCCGGTATACCGTGAGAAGGTTACTGCGATCAACACAAAACTGGCAGAGCGTTATTCGGATCATCCGGCTGTAATCGGCTGGCATATCTCAAACGAGTTCGGCGGAGATTGTCATTGTGATTATTGTCAGGAAGCATTCCGTGGTTGGGTTCAGAAGAAGTATCAAACACTCGATGAACTGAATCATTCCTGGTGGACGACATTCTGGAGCCATACGGTTACAGACTGGAGTCAAGTGGAATCTCCGGCTCCACACGGTGAGACACAGGTACACGCGATGAATCTGGACTGGCGCCGTTTCGTTACGGATCAGACAGCTGATTTTATCGTCCATGAAACAAAACCATTGAAAGCTCAGAATCCTGATCTGCCAGTTACAACGAACCTGATGGAATTCTATGGCGGTCTGAACTATTGGAAATTCGCTGATATTCTGGATTTCCTCTCTTGGGACAGTTATCCGACTTGGCATGATGCAGATGACGACGCGAAACAGGCATCCCGTATCGCCATGATGCATGATATCGTTCGTTCCATCAAAGGCGGTCAGCCGTTCTTGCTGATGGAGAGTACTCCAAGTTCGACGAATTGGCAAGATGTCAGCAAGCTGAAAAAACCTGGAATGCATCTGCTCTCTTCTCTCCAGGCTGTGGCACACGGTTCCGATAGTGTTCAGTACTTCCAGTGGAGAAAAAGCCGGGGGTCCAGTGAGAAACTTCATGGTGCGGTGGTAGACCACGTAGGAACGGAACACACTCGAGTGTTCCAAGATGTGACTGACGTAGGAACGGCTCTTGAAGGCATGGAAGCTATTGTAGGAACAGCGGTTCCGGCAGAAGTTGCGATCATATTTGATTGGGAAAACCGCTGGGCCGTTAATGATTCCCAGGGTCCACGCAATATCGGTGTGAAGTATGAGCAGACCGTGGAAGAGCATTACGAAGCGTTTTGGAAAAAGGGAGTCGCTGTAGACGTTATTGATATGGATGCAGATCTGTCCAAGTACAAGCTGCTGATTGCTCCAATGCTCTATCTGGTACGTGAAGGTGTCGGGGAACGCATTGAGAAGTTTGTAGAACAAGGTGGTACGTTTGTAGCAACTTACTGGTCTGGTATTGTTAACGAAAACGATCTGTGTTTCCTGGGTGGATTCCCAGGCCCGCTTCGTAAGACACTTGGCATCTGGTCCGAGGAAATTGACGGATTGCATGATCGTGATCTGAACGGAATCATTCCGGAGAAGGGCAATGAGCTTCAGCTTAATACAGCGTATGATGCAATTGAACTGTGTGATCTGATTCATCTGGAAGGCGCGAAGTCTCTGGCTACGTACCGTTCTGACTTTTATGCCGGACGTCCGGCATTGACGGTCAACCAATTGGGTTCAGGAAAAGCATATTACGTAGCGACACGTCTGAAAGCACCATTCTATGATGATTTCTATGCGAAACTAATCGCTGACCTGAACATTGAGCGTGGACTTGAAACTGAGCTGCCTGCCGGAACAACGGCACATACACGTACAGATGGTACTGCAGATTATGTGTTTGTACAGAACTACACACCAGATGAGAAGCTGGTTGAATTAGATGGACAGTCCTATACCGATCTGCTCAGTGGTGATGCTGTGGAAGCAAGTCTCAGCTTGAAGCCATATGACATTTGTGTTCTGCGCAGACCGGCTGCCCGGAAATAATATAGATTTTATATGTTACTAAATAAATGAAATTAGTATTAAGAAGAGATGCCCTGAACGCCTGCATTGGTGTTCAGGGCATCTTTTTTATTTTATGTATTTGGCTGTTGAACGACTTTTTCTGGACAAGATAAAGGATAAACGTGTCCGCGCAGCGAAGACAAACAGGTAACTTGTAACTCAAGACTTTCAGTCTGGGAGGAATGGAAATGAATCAAAGAAATCTGGATGGTAACAGCATTATTATTCGACTGGAAATGACAACTAAGGATATCAAGTTTGGCGAAGTGGCTTCGGCCATCTCGGAAGCTGGGGGAGACATCATTGCCATCGACGTGATTTCCACCAATCAGGATGTAAGCGTGCGCGACTTGACGGTCGCCGTTACAGATGCGCAAGATAACAGTAAAATTATAGAAGGGGTGCGCCAGCTCAAAGGTGTGTCCATTATTAACGTATCGGATCGGACGTTCCTGCTTCATCTGGGCGGTAAGATCGAAGTAACACCAAAGACCCCGATTCAAAACCGGGAAGATCTGTCACGTGTGTACACACCGGATGTGGCTCGTGTATGTTCAGCCATTTCAGAAGAACCCGGCAAAGCCTTCTCATTGACAATTAAACGGAATACAGTGGCCGTCATATCTGATGGCAGTGCGGTGCTTGGACTTGGTAATATTGGTCCTCGTGCAGCGATGCCTGTGATGGAAGGTAAAGCGATGTTATTCAAACAGTTTGCAGGTGTGGATGCCTTCCCAATCTGCCTGGACACACAGGATACGGAGGAAATCATACGTACTGTGAAAGCGATATCACCTGGTTTTGGCGGCATTAATCTGGAGGATATCTCGTCACCGCGTTGTTTCGAAATTGAACGTCGTCTGAATGAGGAATTGGATATTCCTGTATTTCATGATGACCAGCATGGCACAGCGGTTGTGTTATATGCCGGTCTGATCAATGCGCTCAAACTGGTGGGCAAGTCCATTGATGATGTGAAGATTGTGGTCTGTGGTATCGGTGCAGCAGGTGTAGCATGCAGCAACATATTATTGTCCGCGGGAGCCAGCCGGCTTATAGGTGTCGATCGTGAGGGTGCGATTGTACGGACAGAAACCTATGAGAATGAAGTCTGGAGTGATTATGCAGCTCGTACTAATCCCGAACTGGAGACTGGCTCGCTGCGTGATGTCATTCGTGGAGCCGATGTGTTCATTGGCCTGTCCCGCGGGAATCTGTTAACTCGCGAAGATGTGCAGACCATGGCAGAAGATCCAATCGTTTTTGCGATGGCAAACCCGGTACCTGAGATTATGCCTGCATTGGTGGAAGACATTGTGGCGGTAATGGCAACAGGCCGATCCGATTATCCGAATCAGATCAACAACGTGTTATGTTTCCCGGGTATCTTCAGGGCAGTTCTTGATTGCCGAGCCACTGAAATTAATGAAGAAATGAAGCTGGCAGCCGCTCAAGCGATTGCTTCGGCCATTACGCATGAAGAGCGTACACGTTATTACATTATTCCGAGTGTGTTCAATGATAAAGTGGTCAAATCGATGCGCAGTCGCGTGATTGAAGCAGCTATTAAGACGGGTGTAGCTCGGCGTATTCCACGTGAACAGGCCCGTGAAGGCGGGGAATCGTAAGATGTCAGACAACCCTCTTCAATCTGGTGGGAATCTGCAGGAATTAGGGCACATGCATAATATAGATGGAATAACGGCAGGAGAGGCTGTTCTACGCGCCGCCCGATCCTTTGTTCAAGGGGACTCATCCAAGCATAGTGATGGTCATGACTGGCCGCACATTGAACGGGTAACCGCACTTGCGGTTGAACTCGCTCACCGCATGGGTGCAGATCCATTTGTCTGCGAACTGGCCGCATTATTACATGATGTACCGGATGAGAAGCTGAATGAGAGCTTGGAAGCCGGGATGGCCAAACTGAATGACTGGCTGGATACCCAGCCTCTTGACCCGGATATACGTAATAAGGTTGTGGGTATTATTAGCACCATCTCATATGCGGGAGGCCAGCGTCCTGCGGTCAGTTCGCTTGAAGCACAGGTTGTTCAGGATGCGGATCGACTCGATGCACTGGGTGCGATTGGGATCGCGCGAACCTTTGCCTTTTCAGGCGCCAGAGGGCGTGAGATGTACGATCCGTCCCTCCCCCCACGGGAGCAGATGACCCGTGAGGAATATCGCAATGGGCGCAGCACAACGATAAATCACTTTTACGAGAAGTTGTTCAAGCTCAAGGATCTGATGAATACCTCCTATGGCAAGGAGCTGGCGGAGCAGCGTCATGATTATATGGTGCAGTTTGTGGACCAGTTCAAAAGGGAATGGGAGGGCACGGACCGTTAGGCAGGCATAATAAGCATGAGCATTCCACAAAGTATAATTAAGTAACGGAGGCGAATCTTTGAAGTGGTGAAAATCCATTTTGAAGATTTGCTTCTTTTTGGGTTAATAATGTGTATTAACATACATAAGGAAATCAATTTCACAATACCTCTGACTTATGACATGGCAACGGAAGACCTTACATGGTACAATAAATCGTTCTCCTGAATGAATTCAGGCAAAAAAAGAAATATGGGGTAATAATGAAAATGATCATCAAATGTAAAATTTCAGGTTCGGTAAAGAGGAGGGGTCACCACCATGTCGTTTGGTGCACGTGTACTTAAGACGGGGATTGCGGTCACGCTTGCCTTGTACCTAAGCAGCCTGTTCTTGAACCCGCAATCTCCCGTGCCTGCCGCAATCGCGGCTATATTCGCCATGCAGCCTTCCATCTATCGTTCTTGGAAATACTTCCTGGATCAGTTGCAAACGACCACGCTGGGAGCTATTGTCGCCCTTCTGGGGGGCATGGTGTTGTCCAATGAGCCAATCGCCGTTGGATTAATTATTGTACTTGTCATCATGATCTGTCTTAAATTGAATATGGGTGAGACGGTTGGCCTGACACTGGTCACGGTTGTATCCATTATGGAAGCCTCGGGTGACTGGCATTTTGCACTCAATCGTTTTCTGTTGACACTGGTTGGTATTGTCTCGGCGTTTCTCATCAACATTACGGTATTTCCTCCGAAACCGAAGGTTCAGTTCGTGAAGCAGATCCATAGTGTATTCAGCGGTATGTCGTTGCTTCTGCGAACCTCGATCTCGGATGAGATCAAGGAAGTTGTATTCCGGGAGGAGAAAAGCAACCTGGGCGGTTCCATTAAGTCTTTGTCCGACAAGTATAACTTGTTCGAAGAGGAACAGAAAAAGATGAAACGTTCGAAATTCAGCGAAACTCGTCAGATGGTGGTCTACAAACAAATGCTGCTGAGTCTGCAAAAAGGGTATGAGGTGCTGGATTCGGTGGAACGCCACTATTTCCAGGCACCGCGGACAACGGCCATGGATCAGTTTTTTGACTCACATCTTGAACTGGTTATCAAATTCCATGAGCATGCACTGCTCAAGTTCGAGGATAAGCTGAAACCTAATGGGGAAGAGGCCGCACAGTTTGTATTGGATAATGACCGTTTCATGGAGCAGGCGATCACCCAGTTTGATATCGATAAGGAAGGGATGTTACGATTGTCGATCGTGGCTGCTGCGATTTATGATTACGGATATCAGCTGGAACGTTTGAATCGACTTGCCGAACATGTGCATAGTGCCAGTGAAGACAAAGAATCACAGGACAAAATTTTGAATTGGCTTAAGTGGCCTTGATAACGAATTGCGCACCTGCTTTGTGATCATATACAATGGAACTACAACATTGCCCGGACAATCGTGTCCGGGTTGTTTTGTCATACATAAGGCTGAATGGCATGAATATTAACGAACCGAGGGATAGAGACATGATTATTGAGGAATTGGACGCTGAACTAATGGAATGGTTGAGTGGGACAAATCTGGAGCATAAACAGCATGAGGCCATGCAACTGCTAACCGTATCTGAGGATCAATGGCCGCATCAGGCGATGATCAGTATGGGGGAAGTGATTGCGATAAATCCGCATCAGCTCAGACTTGCTTTATGGCCAGGTACACAGACCAGTATGAACATGAGCAAAAAAGGCAAGGCTACCTTGATTGCGGTTCAAGGACATCGATTGCTGCATATCCGTATAGAAGTAGAACGGTTGCCTGAGATTAAGAGCGCTGTTCATCCGAGAGATCGTTTTGAAGCACAAGTGCTCCATGTACGTGTGGATCAAGCGCCATATGCGGAGATCACTTCAGGAATAACCTTTCAATTAAAAGATGAACTTGGGGCAATTACACGCTGGAAAGAGACGATTGAAGAATTACGAAAGTAGGCAGGAGTTAGCTAAGCCAGTTGAGGACCCGGTGATAGGGTAATAATGAAGAAGAAAACAACAAAAAACGCCTCCGCTTGCATCGGGACGTTGTCACTGGTACAATAAAAAATGGTTTTCAGAAAATTAGAACTAATTAACATATAATTAAAATGTTTACTTTCTAATAATTATACCATTGCCTTTTCGGGCTTGTCAAATGGGATTTTGAGGACACAATCCGGGGAAAGAGGGGCTATTAACATATGAGTACAGAGCAGCAGTGGAGTGAAGAACAACAACGGGTCAACACGGTGACCGATCAGATTGAGCGCAAGATCACAACGTTAGAAGGTGAAGTAGGCTCCTTCCGTGACGAAGTGGTAGGGATGAGAAAAGATTTCTGGGACGAAGTCACGATGAACTTTAGCGAAGCGGACGATGTCGGAGAGACATCAACGAGCATGCGGCAGCAGTCACAGGTACTATCCGATCGGGAGCGCAGCCATCTAAATACAGCGGCTGCATTGGACAAAATGAAACGACTGCATCACTCACCATATTTTGGCCGCATTGATTTCAAGGAAGACGGGTATCCAAATGCAGAACGCATTTATCTGGGCATTGCCTCGTTACTGGATGAGAAGGAAGAATCCTTTCTGGTCTACGACTGGCGTGCGCCGATCTCAAACCTGTATTATGACGGAGCACCAGGCCCAATTACGTACCAGACACCAAGCGGGGAGATCAGCGGTGATATAGAGATGAAGCGGCAGTTTGTCATTCGGGACGGACGTATCCGTTTTATGTTTGACACGGGGGTTACGATTGGTGATGAGTTGTTGCAGGCCGTGCTCAGTCGAACTTCAGATGCACAGATGAAGAGTATTGTAGCGACCATTCAGAAGGAGCAGAACCGGATTATCCGTAATGACCGGACACGTATGCTCATTGTGCAAGGCGCAGCAGGCAGTGGCAAAACATCCGCGGCGCTCCAGCGTGTGGCATATCTTCTCTATAAATACCGCGAGCATCTGCAAGCGGATCAGATGGTTCTTTTTTCACCGAATCCAATGTTCAACAGTTATGTCTCCACGGTACTGCCTGAGCTTGGGGAGGAAAACATGTTGCAAACGACCTTCCAGGAGTATCTGGAGCGCCGTTTGGGTCGTGAATATCAACTGGAAGATCCGTTTATTCAACTCGAATATGTACTTACGGGGACGGAAGATCCCGATTATGAAGTTCGCATGTCCAGCATTCGCTTCAAGTCGTCCGAAACTTTCCTGAAAGTCATTACACGTTATAAGGAAAGCATGTTGTCAGGTGGCATGAAATTCAAGCCGGTTCGCTTCCAGGGCCGAGCGATTGTCACGTCAGAGGCTATGGCTGAGAAATTCTATAGTTTCGAGTCGTCCGTTAAGCTGGTGAGTCGACTGGAGATGTTACGGGACTGGATGCTGAAAGAACTGTCTGCCTTTGGTAAAGGTGAGTTGGATGCGCCTTGGGTTGATCAGCAGCTTGATCTGATGGAGCCGGAGGATCTGCAACGTGCATATCAACGGTTGAAGCGCAAGCAAAAAGGAAAGACCCATACGTTTAATGACTTCGAGCAGGAAAGAGAAATTCTGGCACGTATGGTGGTCAGTGACCGACTCAAACCGTTGCGCAAATGGATCAAGTCCTTACGATTCGTTGATATAAGACAATTATATGCACATCTGTTCAGCGATCAGGCTCAGATGGAGCGATTGCTGGGTGACGAAGCACTGCCTGCTCAATGGGATGAAATTGGTAAGATGACTTTACGCAGATTGAAGTCTCAGGAGTTGGCATATGAAGATATTACGCCATACTTGTACTTGCGTGAGCTTATGCTTGGATTCCATATTAACTCCAATATTCGCCATGTCATCATTGATGAAGCCCAGGATTATTCTGCGTTTCAGTTGGCATTTATGAAGAGATTGTTTCCACGGGCGAAAATAACAGCACTTGGTGACTTTAATCAGGCAATCTATGCCCACTCTTCAGTACTTAGTGGAACAGGACCCTTGACTAACCTGTACGGACCAGACAATACGGAAGTGATTGAGCTGACTAGAAGTTATCGATCTACCCGGGAGATCGTGGAGTTTACACGTGGTATGGTGCCTGGTGGGGAAGAGATAATTCCATTTAACCGCAGCGGTGAGAAACCTAAAGTGATCGTTTCTTCTGATCCCGAGCGTCATATGAATGTCATCACGACAGACCTCAAGCACTTGATTAAGGAAGGATACGAATCGGTCGCAGTCATCTGCAAGACCGCCGAAGAGAGCAGAGACGTACATGCTGCATTGAGCAAGGTACTCCCCACAGCACCGAAGTTAATCAAAAAAACGACGCTGGCTTTTGAGCAGGGTGTTCATGTGATCCCGGCGTATCTGGCCAAAGGTGTGGAGTTCGATGCTGTCCTGATCTATGACGGCTCTGCGGAGCAGTATGCGCAGGAACATGAACGCAAGTTGTTCTATACGGCTTGCACACGAGCGATGCATCTGCTGCACGTTTACTGCGTGGGCACACCGAGTCCGTTCATTACCGCCCAGTCGGAAGAATGGTATGATCTTGGCAAGGTGTCTGCTGCGCAAGTGGACTGACATAACACTTCATATGCATGAAGAAGGCTTCCGTTCAATGGAACGGGAGTTTTTCTGTATATGATACATAGATCGGGAAGAAGCTAGCTTAGCGAGGGAATTATACGAGATGAGGTTCCAGCCATTTAAGTGATCGTATTGAATGAAAATACCTAACGTGAATCCGTAAGGATTGGGTCCCGTGGATAAAGAGGACTTCATAATTTGTATTTAAGCACAATAGATGTGATTTTTCTTTACACATGAAGTCCGGACTCATATAATCGTAACAATATATTTTTTTTGGATCGTTTATTAAAGGAGGCAACAAATTGAACAAACCATCTTTTGAACGGCCGCTTATGGCCGATTGTGTACCTGATCTGGTCGCTACAGCACGGGGAGATTTGCCAGCGACTTTGGTCATTCGGGGAGGTACGCTGGTAAACGTGATATCGGGTGAGATTTTGCCTGAGATGTCCATAGCTGTACAGGGAGCTCGAATCGCTTATGTTGGTAAAGATGTAAGCCACACCATCGGAGAACATACCCGGATTATTGAAGCGAACGGTAAGTATATCGCTCCTGGTTTGCTGGATGGACACTGCCATATCGAAAGTACACAGATGAAAGTAACCGAGTTTGCGAGAGCGGTATTGCCTTCAGGCACGACCGGAGGTTTCTTTGACCCACATGAGATCTCTAACGTGCTTGGTCTCAAAGGTTTGAGACTGATGCTGGATGAAGCGCGGACCACACCGATGGCTGCTTATATGCAGGTGGCTTCCTGTGTGCCTTCCACTCATCCAGGATTGGAGACAACAGGTGCTTATATCGGGCCTGAGGAGGTAGCTGAGGCTCTTTCCTGGGGTCCGGACATGATTGGCCTTGGTGAAGTGATGAACTTCCCTGGGGTAGTCTATGGGGACGAGACGATGATCGGGGAGATACAGGCGACCCTCCGGGCAGGTAAAGTGGCAGACGGTCATTTCACCTGGGCTGCAGATGACTGGCGTCTGCCAGCGTATGCAGCGAGTGGCGTTACAGGGGATCATGAGTGTGTGACCAAGGAAGATGTGGTTGAACGTCTGCGACTCGGGATGTATGCGAAGATGCGCCAAGGTTCGGCATGGCATGATGTGGCTGAGACAATCAAAGCCTGCACTGAGCTTGGACTGGATACACGCCGGATGATGCTGGTGACCGATGACCGAAGCTCTGAATCCCTGCTCAAAGAAGGACATATGGATTTTGTTGTTCGTCTTGCAATCTCCCAAGGTGTGAAGCCGATCACTGCTTTTCAGATGGCAACCATTAACACGGCTGAGCGCTTTGGTGTTGCGCGTGATATTGGTGCGGTTATTCCGGGCAATATAGCCGATATTATTCTGCTGGACGGCCGGTTGGCGGATGTACGTGTGGGCATGACGATTGCTGCCGGGCAAGTTGTAGCCGAGAATGGGAAAATGACGGCGGTCTGGGACAGCTTCACGTACCCTGAGGAAGCATTGAACACGGTGAAGTTAGAAGCTAATATTCAGCCAATAGATCTGGAGTTGGCTGCACCGATTCAAGAGGGGACGATTGGTGCCAAAATCATTCATGTGACAGAGAACCATGTGGATACAAAGGAGAAACACCTGCCCGTCACCGTAGAGAACGGCAAGGTTGTGGTTTCAACTTCAGGGGAAGTATGCAAAATTGCGGTATTGGAGCGTCACAAACAAACCGGGAATCGAGCGGTAGCGCTTGTTGGAGGCATCGGCTTCACATCCCCTGCAGCGATTGCGATGACGGTTGCTCATGATAGTCACAACCTGTTGATTATCGGTAATGATGATGCCCTGATGGCCGAAGCCGGTAACCGTGTCATTCGAATGCAGGGCGGAGTCGCCGTGGTAACGGCAGCAGGTGTAACCGAATTCCCGCTGCGGATTGCAGGTTTGATGTCAACCGAGCCATTCGAAGTCGTTGCAGCCCAATCGGCAGCAATCAGTGAAGCTTTACAGTCTGCAGGATGTACGTTGAATAATGCGTTCATGACGCTTTCGTTGCTCGCGCTGGTTGTGATTCCAGAACTACGTTTGTCCGACAAGGGTCTTGTGCGGATCTCGGCAGAAGGTATTGAACTGGTGTCCCTTTTCGATGAAGTGGTTGAGAATACACCTGTAGCTCCATCGGGTAATGAATGAACGGAAATGTCGACTAGAGCACAAATAAATTAAGATACATGCAAAGCCGCCTTAGGGCGGTTTTTTTGTACGTTGTGGGAGAAAACGCTTTCTAGGTCTTCTGGATCTCGGTGTACATATGGCAATAATGACTGAAGTCATGCTGAAATAAGGGTTAATTTAGAAAATAGTTAAGAATTGTGACTTTTGAACTATACATACAGAACTACGAATTCCCGAAATATAGTTATATGATTCTTTCGTAGTGAGTCTTAAAGATGATATTGCATATAGAAGCAATCCAAATTCGTCGTACCTAATAAATATCCATTAAATGAATATGAAACGACACAATTTCATCCAGATTTGCACGTCAGAGCTGATAACTTCAGAGGGAGTGTACAAATATGAAAAGCAAAAGGGGTTACCGTTTTATCGTATTACTGAGTTGTTTGATCCTGTGTGCGAGTACAGCCTGTTCTTCCAAAGCCATTGCGGATGGTTCAGTCGACAGTTATGCAACGATTCATGGAAAACTTGATGCACCGGTGAGAGCGACATGGGTGTGGGATACCACCCAGATCCGAAGTAATCCTCAAGAGGTATTAAATTATGCTACAGCGAACAAAATCAATACGATCTATCTGCAGATGAACCGGGATATAAAAATTCCTGAATATAAAAGTTTTATCCGCCAGGCGAGAGCCAAGAACATTGCGGTTGACGTCATGGATGGAAGATCAGCCTGGGGGTTGACGGAAAGTCGGGAGCAGATTGCATCTTTCCTGGACTGGATCGAGGCATATCAGGCGCAGGCGTTGTCCAATGAGAAATTTGCTGGTATTCATCTGGATATTGAGCCACATGTGCACCCGCAGTGGAAAATCAATCAGGCCAGTGTAATTACCCAGTGGCAAGGCAATGTGGAGTACATTGTTGAGAGAGCATCACGGATGAAGATGCCAGTAGCGGCTGATCTGCCTTTCTGGCTCGATAACTACAAAATTCCGGGTTCCACGATGGCCGTAAGTAGCTGGATGATTCGCAAGTTTGATTCCATCACCATTATGGCTTACCGCGATACAGCTGCTGCAATCTATAGTGTAGCGAAGGATGAACTTGCAGAAGCAGCTCTGCTTGGCAAGACGATCTCAATCGCCGTGGAAACAAAGCAAAGCAAGGAAGGCGACTTCATTACTTTTTATGAAGAGGGATCTGCTTATATGGAAGCACAATTGAAGTTGGTCGAAAAAATGGCTTCAGTACATGCGTCCTTTAACGGTTTCTCCGTACATGAGTACACTTCATGGAAGACGCTGAAAAAGTGAAACATCAATAAACTCCTTAGCGCAATTCTTGTAGCAGCACATGAAATGAGTTCTAGCTGAGACAACGTGCCTCAGAACCTTATCTTGTTAGTTCTTGGGAATTGGAAGTTGATAAAGAAGGTGTTTGCAGCTGAATAGCTGTGAGCACCTTCTTCTTTTACACCTGAACTAGGGCAGACTCCATTCCTACGTTCTCATAGAACATTTTGCGATACTGTGAAGGTGTAGTGGCTTTATGTTTTTTAAATGTAGTGATGAAGTAACTTAGATGCTCAAAACCCACATCCATGGCGATATCAACAATCTTGTGATCCGTATTCTCAAGCTGAACACAGGCCTGTTGAACGCGGTAATAGTTAATGTAATCTACAGGGGTTTTCTGCACCATCTGTTTGAAGAAACGGCAGAAGTGTCCTTCGCTCATATTGGCTTCATCGGCCAGTTCTTTCAGCTTTAACGGTTCAGGATAACGTTTGTGGATATAACCGAGCACGGATTTCAGGCGCTCTACCTTGTCATGACTCCCTGTAGCCACGGTGCCTTTAAGCGGAGCAGGTCTCATATGTTCGAACATACGGGCAAATATGAGGTACAGGTACGCTTTTGTTGACATTTCACACGTTTCGGTTCGGGTAGCGTGGTCGGCAAAGATACGTTTCAGGAGATCCAGAATTTCTTGTCCCCAATCCTCATCTGCCTTGATATGACTGGGGGGAATCACCGTTTTGCGTACCAGTGGACCGATGAATTTCTCTTGGACGGTATCGAAGGTGCGGCTGCCAAGCAGCTCGGGATTAAATACAATGGAAGAGAATACACAGGGAACATCACCCTTCAGATACCCCGCATGAATCTCGCCTCTATTGATGAAAATGGCTTCTCCAGCTTGAACCTCAACAGTGTTCATATCGATCTGAAAGACGGCGCAGCCCTTGGTCACCATGGTGAACTCCATCTCATCATGCCAGTGGCAATCGAGAATGCTATCTCCGTTTAGTTGTTGAATATCCGGGTACACACTGACGGGATACATGGCATTGCCGTGAATCCGGTCTTCCCGTAATCGTTCACGTTCCATATCAGATTCTCCTTTTGTTACATTATTAATGTAATCGTTTCCATAGATTGGTGATGATGTTCAAGAATCGGATGTTTATTATCAAAATCGTGATATATTTGGTCAAAATAAGAGAAGAAATTCGTTATTAATATCAATATTATTATAATATAACCAAAGGGGGAAAGAAAACATGAAATTTACTGATGGATTCTGGATGACTCGTGAAGGGTACCAGATTCAAAACCCGACTGACATTCGTGATATTGTGCAAAAAGAGAATTCTGTGACCGTATATGCGGCAACTAAATATATTCGTACCAAAGGCGACACGTTGAACGGAACATTGCTGAAAGCAACGTACAGCTCACCAATGCCTAACGTTATTCGTGTAACCTTGAATCACCATAAGGGCGGCGTGAAAAAAGGGCCTGAATTTGAGCTTAACACACAAGAAGCCAACGTTGAGATCTCAAAAAATGAACAAGGTGCTGTTTTGAAAAGCGGCAATCTGGAAGTTCAAATCGACAAAACAAACGGTTGGGACATTAGCTTCCTGTATGGAGGAAAACGGATTACAGGTAGCGGTCAAAGAGCTGCTGGTTATATTACAGGTCCAAGCAAGGAAGCGTACTTCCGCGAGCAGCTGGATCTCGGTATTGGTGAATACGTTTACGGACTCGGTGAGCGCTTCACGCCGTTTGTTAAGAATGGCCAAATTGTAGATACCTGGAATGAGGACGGGGGTACAAGCAGTGAGCAGTCCTATAAGAACATTCCGTTTTATTTGTCCAATAAAGGATATGGCGTATTTGTAAATCATCCTGAACGCGTATCGTATGAGATTGCATCCGAGAATGTATCTAAAGTGCAGTTCAGCGTAGAAGGAGAGACGTTGGAATACTTCATTATCGGCGGTGACAATCCAAAGGATGTACTTGATAATTATACGAAATTAACAGGTAAACCAGCGCTTCCACCAGCGTGGACTTTTGGTCTGTGGCTGACAACGTCATTCACAACGGATTATGATGAAGCAACGGTTAACCATTTCGTAGATGGCATGGCTGAACGTGATCTTCCGCTCTCTGTATTCCATTTTGACTGCTTCTGGATGAAGGAATACCAATGGTCTGATTTTGTATGGGATGAAGCGATGTTCCCGGATCCGGAAGGCATGCTTGCACGTCTGAAAGAGAAGGGCCTTAAAATCTGTGCTTGGATCAATCCATATATTGCAGAAAAATCCTACTTGTTCGATGAAGGTATGGAGAACGGTTATCTGGTCAAAACAGCCGATGGCAGCGTATGGCAATGGGATATGTGGCAAGCAGGTATGGCTCTGGTTGACTTCACGAATCCGGATGCTGTGAACTGGTATAAGAGCAAGCTGGAAGTCCTGCTGGATCAAGGTGTAGATTCATTCAAGACAGACTTTGGCGAAAGAATTCCGACCGATGTTGTGTACTTCGATGGTTCTGATCCGGTTAAAATGCACAACTATTATACACAGCTCTATAACAAAGCTGTATTTGAATTGCTCGAAGAGAAGATTGGCAAAAACGAAGCTGCCCTGTTTGCACGCTCTGCAACAGCAGGTGGGCAACAGTTCCCGGTTCACTGGGGCGGTGACTGTTCTTCCACGTATGAATCCATGGCTGAATCACTTCGCGGTGGCCTCTCACTGGGGCTTTCCGGTTTCGGATTCTGGAGCCATGATATCAGTGGTTTTGAAAGCACAGCGAGCCCTGACGTATACAAACGCTGGGTACAATTCGGATTGTTATCTTCACACAGTCGCCTGCATGGCAGCACTTCGTATCGTGTGCCTTGGCTGTTTGACGAGGAATCCGTGGACGTTGTTCGTGACTTTACCAAACTCAAAATCAGCCTGATGCCGTACCTGTACAATTCTGCGGTAGAGTCAACGGTAAAAGGTATTCCGATGATGCGCGCTATGCTGCTGGACTTCCCAGAGGACCCAACAACATATAACCTGGATACGCAATATATGTTTGGTGATTCAATTCTGGTGGCTCCAATCTTCAACAAGGAAGGTGATGTGCGTTATTACCTGCCTGAAGGAACTTGGACGAACTATCTGACAGGAGCGAAAGTACAAGGTGGACGCTGGATCAGTGAAAACCATGACTTTAAAACACTGCCAATGATGATTAAGCCAAACAGTCTGATCGCTGTGGGTGCGGTGGATAGCAAACCGGATTACGACTTTGCGAATGATGTGTCCTTGCACTTGTTCGAACTGGCTGATGGTCAAACGGCTCAAGCTGTCGTTGTGAACCAAGCGGCAGAGCAGGAGCTGACAGTTAACGTTACACGTAATGGTTCAGTGCTGGATGTTCGTGCTGAAGGTGCAGGCAAACCATGGAACTTGGTGCTTCGCGGCATTGAGAGTGTATCCAGCGTTGAAGGTGGTTCCCAAGTGTCTGGTGCAAATGGTGTTGTCGTTACGGCAGCAACAGGCGAAAGCGCGCTTACAATCCAACTGTAAAATGATATAGTAAAAGAAAAGGACGGTGCCGAAAGGTGCCGTCTGTTTGTCTACGATGATAGGAGATTGAATGAAATGAGTACAATGAATTCCGGTTTGCACTGCACGATATCAGCAGAGATGCTGCATCAACTGGTAGAGATTAATTTTGGAAGCGATACCAAAGTAAAGGCGTTTGGTCTCCTGCAAGGTGGACTTTTTAATACAACCTATCGGATTCAACTTGAACATACTTCCTATACAGATGTGATTTTACGTTTGGCTCCAGAGCGGGGAGAGATGGCGGCTGGTTCTGCGAGTGACCCACTCTTTTCTTTTGAACGTACGATGATGGCGGCTGAACCGATTGTGTATGAATATTACCGTAAGGCAGGCATTCCTGCTCCCAACATTATCGCCTGTGATGATAGCGGATCCATCATTCCAAGAACGTACATGTTTATGGAGTTTATCCCGAGTAAGCAGCTGGATCACGCATCGATTTCAGACATAGACAAAGAGCGATTGTATCATCAGCTTGGCGCGTATACCGCCATCATGCATCAGATCGAGGGTGCATCGTTTGGCTGGCCGCAAGGAGATGGGACGATTAAAGGCTCGGATCAATGGTCCGAGGTGTTGCACTCTTTTGCAGAAGAAACGGCACTTAAAGCGGCACAAGCCGATTATATGTCAGGTGTGGGAGAAGAAATCGCCGCTATTTTCATCAAAAATAAAGAATTATTCGATCAAGTGACCCATCCGGTACTGGTTCATAATGACCTATGGGAAGCCAATGTGCTTGTTCATCAGGAAGATGGTGAGCTAAACATTGCGGCCATCATTGATGGAGATCGTTCCATGTTTGCCGACAGGGAGTTTGAAGCCATATTGTCGACAGAATCGGTGGCTTTTCATGAAGGATATGATCGTCCACTGGACTCATCCGCTGAAGGACAGGCACGCAGGCTTGCGTACCGAATACTGTCTTCGTATTTTAATGCCTACGTTCATGAACATCAGGTCAATCAACCTGAAGATGGTCGGAAGTATCGCCAGCGCACGCTGGATTTACTGGAGCAATGGAAGCAACTCGGACATAACTAATTCGCAGGGGGAATGAAGGATGAAGGAGTATCATCAATACCCGATGTGGGATGCGTCACTTTCACTTGAGGAAAGGTTGGATGACCTGATTGCACGATTGACAACGGAGGAGAAGATCCGACTAATTCCTACACGCGAAGCAGCTGTGCCAAGACTGGGCATTCCAGCCTACAACGTTGGGGGCGAAGCTGCCCACGGGGTTGCATGGAAAGGTGAGGCAACGGTATTTCCGCAACCTCTCGGTCTATCAAGTACCTGGAATACAAGGCTCATGCGGGAGATTGGTTCCGTCATTGGCGATGAAGCGAGGGCATATCATCACCGTGATCCTGAGGTTCATGGGTTAACATTGTGGGCACCAACGGTTGACCTGGAACGTGACCCACGCTGGGGCAGAACGGAAGAGGGGTATGGCGAGGACCCGGTCCTCACGGGAGAAATGTCGGCAGCTCTCGTCAAAGGAATGCAGGGAAGTGATCCTTTTTATCTGAAAATGGTTGCGACATTGAAACACTTTTTTGCCAATAATAATGAGAAAGATCGGCTGAATTGTTCATCAAGCATCGATCCGCGCAATCTGCGGGAATATTATTTAAAAGCATTTGAGACACCATTTGTGGAAGGCGGAGCTTTGTCCATGATGACAGCTTACAATTCCATCAATGGTACACCTGCCATTGAAAGTCCATATGTGAATGATGTGGTTAAGGGTGAGTGGGCGATGCCAGGTTTCATTGTATGTGATGGTGGAGACCTGTCACAGACTGTGAATTATCATGGTTATCATACCAGCCATGCCGAGTCAGCAGCAGGCGCGTTGAAGGCAGGAGTGGATTGTCTTACAGATGAAGTTGATCTTGTAATATCTGCTCTGGAGGATGCTCTCTATCAGGATCTGTTGGAGATCGCTGATTTGGACCGAGCGATTCGTAACATCTTTGGTGTGCGGATGCGACTTGGACAACTGGATCAGTCTGGGCTCAATCCATATGCGTCTATACCTGAATCTGTATTATGTGCACCAGAGCATGCCAAACTCAGTTATCGTGCTGCCGCCGAATCGATTGTTTTGCTCCAAAATGATGGATTGCTTCCGTTGCAGCCAGAAGCGTTGCAGAAGATCAGTGTCATTGGACCACTTGCCGATGTTGTCTATACCGATTGGTACAGTGGCACACTGCCTTATCGTGTATCCGTCCTCGATGGACTGCGTAATCGACTACCCCAAACAGACGTAACATATACAGATGGGAATGACCGTATTCAGTTGAAGACAACAGATGGTCAGGTTATAACCTTGGGTGCGGAAGGTACACTCGTCGCTGTGCCGGAAGCCAGTGCATCCACAGCCGCCGAATTTGTACATCAGGATTGGGGTTGGGGAAGTCATACGCTAAGAAGTGTGAACAATAATCGATACGTTAGTTTAACCGAGCAAGGCATCTATCAGGCAAACGCCCCAGAGATTGGTGGCTGGTTTGTGAAGGAAGTTGTTCGAATAGATCCTCTAACGGACGGAAGTAACACCTTGCGGACGTGGAACGGTATTCCTGTTGGACTGAGCGAATATCAGGGACATTCTGCTGTATCACCACTCCGGCCACAAGGAGAACAAACTACAGCTACAAATCCGAATGATGTTGGTGACTCTGGACACGCAAGTCAATCACCAGGCAATACACAGATAACTTCTGCATTCAATATTGATATTGTGACAAGCGGAATAAAACAAGCCGTAGAAGCTGCACGTAGCAGTCAGGTATCTGTCGTTGTTGTTGGCAACAGCCCTTATATCAACGGCAAAGAAGAAATTGACCGCCCAAGTCTGCTGCTTCCGCCGAGTCAGGTCGAGCTTGTCAAAGCCGTATGTGAAGCCAATCCCAATACGGTGGTTGTGATTATGGGCAGTTATCCATTTGCTTTGCAGGAGTTGAAAGGTATTGCCCGCGCAATCGTGTATATGACACATGCAGGTCAGGAATTGGGGAATGCGCTTGCAGATGTGCTGTTAGGTTATTATGCCCCGGCAGGCAGATTGAATATGACATGGTATGAAGACGAATCACAGCTGCCTGACATAATGGATTATGACATCATTCAGAATCGCATGACCTATATGTATCATGAAGGACCGGTTCAATATGCATTTGGTCATGGCCTGACGTATTCCGAATTCGAATACGAAGCGATTCGTTTAAGTCGAAGTGCTTCGCCGGAATCCACCACCACAGATCAATTGAAGATTGAAGTGGAGATACACAATACAGGTCAACGTGACAGTGATGAAGTCGTACAGATCTATGGATCTTCATATACCTCCCGAGTGAAACGTGCTCAGAAGCAACTGCTTGCTTTCTGTCGTGTTCATGTCAAAGCAGGGACGCGTGTTACGATAAGTTTCGAGGTTCCTGTTCAGAAGCTGGCGCTATGGGATGTTACCCGAGATCGATACTGCCTGGAGACAGCGACCTGGGCCATTCTGGCAGGGCGTTCTTCCGCAGATATACGTCAGTCGGCTGATATTGAAATTGAAGGTGAGACGATTCCGGATCGTCCGCTGCACTTGCTTACCTTTGCCGAGAATTACGATGCTTGTGCAGGTGTTCTTCTGGATGAATGTCTTGAAGGGCGTTCGGCAGTTCGGGCAATCACTCCGGAAGAACCCTTATATCGAGAGGAGCAATCGTCCTGGATCGCTTTCAACCATAATGCTGTTCAGGAAGTACAAGGATTTGAAGCCAGAGTGGCAGCTTTTGGGGAAGAGGGCAGACTGGAGATTCGTTCCGGAGGACTGGAGGGCGAACTGCTCGGTGTGTGTGAAGTTTCTGGACCCGGTGGCAGTGTGAACGGAAAAGATATCAAGTGGACAACCGTCCAGTGTTCGCTTGAGGCGCCACATAAGGTGAATGAGCTGTATATTTTTTTTAAAGGTGGAGCAGCGTTACGGCACTTTCGATTGTTGTAGTTGTAGTTGTAGACATCATTGAACCAAAGAAGCTGTCTTGCACGAATACGTGCAGGCAGCTTTTTTGTGTGAACAAGCGATAACATCCAACATGTCCTGAATAATCAACCTCCGAAACAAGCACAATAATGCTGATGTGTGTAGAATCTGTAAAGGTGGTTGTGGTATGAACGATAAAAAGTGGGACCTCGTCGCACTTGCTTCCATCCCTTTAATTATGACCTTGGGTAATTCCATGCTAATACCGATCCTGCCACAGATTGAACGTGAGTTGAAGGTATCTGCATTTAAGGTCAGTATGCTCATTACAGTCTACGCTGTAGTTGCGATCCTGCTTATTCCTCTTGCAGGGTACTTGTCGGATCGTTTTGGCAGAAAAGCAGTTATCATTCCCAGCCTCGTTATTGCAGCCGTCGGAGGTGCTGTCGCTGGTGTGGCAGCATGGATGCTGAACGGAAACATAGCATACTGGACCATTCTGGGTGGCAGGTTATTGCAGGGAATAGGTGCTGCCGGCGCATTTCCTATTGTTATCCCTTTGGTTGGGGACATGTTTAATGATGAGAACGAAGTAAGCAAAAGTCTGGGTATCATTGAGACCTCGAATACGTTTGGTAAAGTCATAAGTCCAATTCTGGGTGCAGCGCTGGCGGTCTGGTTGTGGTATGCGCCATTCATGGCTATTCCTATCCTTTGTGTACTTTCGCTGGTTCTTGTTATTTTCCTGGTGAAGACTCCACGGAAAAAAGAAAAGCCTCCCACCTTTGTAGAATTTGTGGCATCCATTCGTGACGTATTAAAAGAAAAGGGACGCTGGTTGTATGCGTTGTTTGCAATCGGTGGTATTTGCATGTTTGTCATCTTTGGTGTGTTATATTATCTATCCGAGACGCTGGAGAGCGAATTTGCCCTGAAAGGTGTACTTAAAGGACTTGTCCTTGCGATCCCGCTGGCAGCGTTATGTCTGTCTTCTTTCCTGGCAGGGAAGTGGATTGGAAAGAACAAAACGCGAATGAAGTGGCTTGGCTTCACAGGACTTGCGCTTCTGACGGTATCCCTTGGCGTTATAGGTTTATTTGATAATATCTATGTTGTAGTAGGTCTTTTCACATTGGGAAGTGCCGGAATAGGTGCAACGTTACCATGTCTGGATGCCTTGATTACAGAAGGCGTGGACAAAAAACAGCGGGGCACAATCACGGCTCTGTTCAGCAGCATGCGATTCATTGGAGTATCTCTCGGTCCACCTGTCGTTTCCTTGCTGATCGGTTCTCATCATTTCCTGCTTTTTGGTGTGCTCGCTGCGTCTGGCGCAGTGGGCGGATTGCTCACCTTATTCGCAGTTAAACCGGATAAGGGAGACCAACCTACTTCAGGAAGCAAGCAGAAACAGGATGAAACATCTAATGATGTGATCCAGACAAGTAGAGGGTATGCTCCCATAGGTCGCAAGAAAAGTCCATTTTAGATAGACGGTTCTGTATGCTGCGTTCATTTCCATGCTGTCTTAAGTTTAACATTCAGATCTGTTCTAATAAAAAACGCGTTTACGCCTAAGAAAGCGGATGAATTTGCTTTCTCGGTGTAAACGCGTTTTTATGTTCAGAATGACCTTAATCAATCATTCGTGTTTACTTTTATTCGACTGGCTAGTTTCGGTGTTGCCGGCTCCAGATTCTGAATTCTTGGTTTGATCTGGAGGTGGTTCCGTTGCAGTGATATGAGTATGAGCGAGCAGAGCATGAGGTTCAATGGAGAAGCTGCCGCTTCGTTTTCCCTGAATCAGATATATAAGCAAGAACAGAATCATAAACATCACGGAATATCGATACATATCAGTATAACTGGTTATGGCCGCAATGGCGCCAAGTAGAAGGGCACCGGTCGCAATACCCAGATCCAGCGAGTTCAAAAACATACCGTTAGCCATACCCCGTTGAGTAGGAGATACAACTTGAATCATCCAGGTCTGCAGAGACGACTGCATGGAACCATAACCTATTCCGTAGATAAAGGCAGCGATGAACAGTACGGACATGGAGGTGGCATACGAGAGCAGAATGAGGCCGACAGCAACGAATATTGCCCCTGGAATGAGCAGTGCTTTTGGACCTTTATTGTCATAGATCCGCCCTGCAAATGGTCTAACCAATAACACGGCGAGTGCATTAAACAAAAAGAACAGCGCAGGATTGGCCAGATTGGCTTCCTTGCCATACAAAACGATGAATCCGACAAGCCCACCATAGGTGATGGATAATAGGCAATTCAGCACACTGGGCAGAATCAGCTTCCGGTTGAAAGGTGTCTTCTGTTTTGGGTTGGACCCTGAAGCACTTGTTGTGGCTTGTGGCATGATGGTTGTACTGTTATTGGTTCTGACTGCTTTTTTGCGTGTCAGTGAATAACTCAGTGGATAGATCACAGCGAGGACACCCGCAGTACATAACATCAGAGTTACAAAACCTGCTCCCTGGAGCAGAGTGACCCCAATGATTGGCCCCATAGACATAGCCAGACTAGTCGATAGACCAAAGTAACCCATACCTTCACCCATTCGTTTGACGGGCACAATGTCCGAGGCCATCGTTGGAAAAGCAGTACTGCTCATACCAAACCCGATACCAAACAACATTCTCAGCAACAAGAGCACAGCTATACCAGCAGCAAAATAATAGCCGAGCGTTGCCAGCAGGGCAACGGACAGGCCTATATAGATCATGGCGTTACGAAGGCCCTTCTCCAGCGCTTTCGCGGAATAGAGACGGGCTGCAATGGCACTTAGTGCAAACAGACAGGTGAATAAACTTACTTCAAATGCGTTGGCGTGAAATCGCTCCTGAACGTAGGACGGAAGCGGAGAGACGATCATGTGCAGTTGCAAGAACAACAAGAAGTTGCACAGCATCAGCAGTATAAAATCGGTGGTCCATAGTCTAACTTGTTGTGTAGATTGTTCTTTCATGATGTTGTATTCCCCCTGAGTTGTGATTCATTACAAGTTGCGGTTAATGAGGGAAAGAGTATGTTTAAATGCTTCCATCTGGTCTTCGGATATACCTTCAGCAAGTTCTTTATTCATTTCTCTTTCAATCGGAACGAGGATATCAATTAACGCTTTGCCTTCCGTGGTGAGATATAACAGATAGGCTCTGCGATCCTGTTCGCTGGTCCGGCGTTCTACCCAGCCTTTCTTCTCAAGCAGATCAATAATCCGCGCAGTGGTGGGTTGGTCTTTGAAGACACGTGCAGCAAGCTCCTTCTGATTAACACCTTCACCGCGGTCAACATTAAAGAGAACAGAAAATTGCTCTGTCGTAATATCATAAGGTTTGAATCGTGTCGCAAGTAAAGCTACAGCTTTACGATGTGTGAAACCCAGCATGAATCCAACAGATTGTTCCAGTGTATAGTCCATGTGATTGCTAGACCTCGCTTCCATAATAAAATGTCCCAATTAATTAGTTGTTATAACAACTATATGTCAAACAAGTATTTTTGTCAAAATGAAATATTCTCTTATCGAACGTACGTGTGCGCTGTGCAATCATCCAAAAATACTGTTAGAATAGTGATGAAACCGCTTTTATGGAATCGATATCAAGGTGCTTGAAGAATGGAGAAAACCAATTTGCTCTAACTAATGTTGGAGATGACCAAGGAGAGCTGTATATGCTAAAGAATATACCCGCAATAATACCTCCAGAGTTACTCAAAATCATGTCCGAAATGGGCCATGGAGACGAGTTGGTTCTGGCGGATGGCAATTTCCCCGCAGCCAGTCATGCCAAGCGACTGGTACGCTGTGACGCACTGGGAGTCGTTGAACTGCTGGATGCCATCCTGCAATTATATCCACTGGATACCTATGCTGAGCGTCCCGCTGCTGTCATGCAGGTTGTGAAAGGGGATCAGGTGATCCCGATCATATGGGAAGACTATCGCCGGTTGATTGAAGAATACGAAGGCATTACGGATGCTTTTGATCATGAAGAGCGATTTGATTTTTATAAACGCGCTTCGAATGCCTATGTGATTGTTGCAACTGGTGAGCGCGCCCAATATGCCAATCTGATTTTGAAGAAAGGCGTCATTTTCCCCGATGCTGATCCTGGTCAGGAACAGCAGAATGCTGAATCGAAATGAATAATTACGGCGACGGAGCAGTGGATGCTTTGGTCGCCTTTTTATTTTTGCCAATACGAAGTAAATATAACAAAACGTACAGAATTGGTATGGACTAGATAAGCAAGATGCAATCTGGAAGCGCGCATGAACGAATGTCAGCTCACTGCTCAAGATACTACAAACTTTGATGCAGATGATGAATGGGGAAAAGGAATGGAATGTTTTACAATTGAGAAATACAAACGATGAGACGATGGTCTCCATCCCAGAGGAGTTGAGTGAAATGCAGCACCGAATCAGACAAGCGGGTCTTCCTGATAGTAACGAAGTGGGTCGATTGTTCAATGAGTACAGGATGTTCTACAACCAAAATGCTGACATTGAGGCAGCACGTCAGTTTATTAGAGAACGAATGGAAGGCCATGAATCGGTGATTTTGGTAGCAGAAACAGATGCGGAAAGTGAACATGGGACAGATGAAAGTAACGGTATGTCACTCTCGAATGGCTTAATCTGTACTGGATTCGTTCAGCTATATCCCAGTTTCAGTTCGGTATCGATGGGGCCTGTCTGGGTGCTTAATGATCTATATGTGTACCCGGATTATCGTCAGCAAGGCATTGCCAGGAAGCTCTTGCAAGCAGCCAAGCAATTGGCATCTGAGCGAGGAGTTCTTCGTATATCACTCTCAACTGAGTTAAGTAACAAACAAGCACAAGCTTTATATGAATCCGAAGGATATGCACAGGATACCAGATTCATGTATTATGAACTTAATGTATAAGAAGTTGCTCAAAAAGACGCATTATATAAATGAATGGCGGACTCGTGTCGTCGGGAAAGAGGGAGGGGAGTCGCAACATGATGCAGTGGATTGCCATGATCACGATGTTAATTGATCATATAGGGGCTGTCTTTTTTCCACATATTATAGAGTTGAGGATCATAGGTCGTATCGCTTTTCCAATCTATGCTTTTGCAGTGTATATCGGTTATAAACATACACGAGACGTACAAAAATACATATGGCGGCTGTTCTGGATCGCGATTATATCACAGGTGCCGTTCATGGCTGCGTTTAATCATTACTCTCTGAACGTGGTATGGACATTGTGGTCGGCCCTGTTGGTATTATTCGTTATTGATAAATTGCCATCCAAACTACTGGGGATTCCGATTGTAATTGGAGCAGGTTGGTTCATGGAAATTAGCCATATGGATTACGGGATGTACGGGTTGTTATTGGTTCTGTTATTCCGTTATTTCCGGGGTCCTGTACTTGTCGTGGCACATGTCGTGTTAAATGCACTATATCTTCTCCTGCATAACAGCTCTGTGCAAATGTATAGTGTGCTCGCAACCGCCGGCATTGCTATTGCTCAGTATTACCAAGCGGGATTCCGTATGAAGGGGCCACGTTGGGTCTGGCGTTATTTCTATCCAGCGCATCTTGCCATCATTGCAATTATCCGATGGGTCTAAAAAAATGATCCAAAAAGCTAAAACGTCTGAAAAATGCGAAGTAAAGAAGCCACCTTCTCGTCAGTGAATGACGATGAGGTGGCTTCTGCGTATTCCTATTAGTTAAAGTTGAACTTCACGGAACTTACTCCATTGCTGTAGAAGTGCCGTTATGGCGCCGGATTGCAGACGGGAAATATCCAATCTGAACGGCGTAGTCTAACATGGCGGAGATGAAGCGATCATCTGTTTTTGCACATGAGATTCCGGCAGGTTCCACATAAGCCGTTGTGACAGGGCAAGCATAGACATAAGCTGAATCCTTCGCACCGTCGCCTTCAAGCTGTGCAATAGCCAACTGAAGAGCTTCCGGCTCTTTGCTGATGCTCGCATCGAACAACCAACGTGTGTAATCCGCGAATGGTAGCGTCTCAACTTCGTAACCAGCCCGATTCACAGAACGGATCAGCTCGTCATAGCGGATGGGCTCCGGATTACAGATGTGGAATACACGACCGGCGGTATCCTGACGTAAGGCCAGGTGAACGATAGCCTCACTTGCATAGTTGATCGGTGTAAAATCAACCATCCAGTCAGCCGCAGGAGCCTTGCCGAGCAATAACATTGCTTTGATCATACGATAAAAGGCGTTGCTATCAATATTGGACTGGAAGCGTCCAGTTTCGGAGTGGCAAGTGAGATTACCAGCACGATAGATGCTGACAGGTATACCTTCCTCTGCCGCAATCATGAGCACTTTCTCGGCTTCAAGTTTGCTGTCCGAATACAGGTTGTCCACATGCAGGTCAGCCGGGAACCGATCATATTGCAGGGAAGATTCCCATTGTCCGCTGAGTGCCAGATCTTCTGGAATACCCATCGTGGATACATGGTGGAAGGAAGCACCTGGTTTGCTGCGAATCAAGTCAAGCAATGCGACCGTTCCTTCCACGTTTGTTTTGGCGAACTGATCGGCATCTCCAAAATGACGTACGTCTGCAGCGCAGTGGATGACACGGTCAATTCGATCCTGAACATAAGCCGTTTGTTCAGCGGACAGACCGAGATTAGGTTGTTCGAGATCCCCTTCAATAATCTCCACACGAGTGGAGAGATGGTCAGTCAGTTGTTTGCCGAAATAACCTTCCAACACGTTAGTCAAACGTTCCATTGCAGTTATTCCATTGGATGGTCGACGAACAAGGGTGTAGATTCGTGTGCTGGAATTCAGAATTAACTGTTGCAGCACATGAGAGCCCAGATAACCAGTTGCTCCAGTCAGCAACACATGCTCAGGTTCACGAATGAGCGGGTACCCCAACTGGGATGTTAGCTCCACAGGGTGTTCGGATAATTGTGTAATCATACCGTCGGTCACCACTGAATCCGTAACTTCTGCAGCACTGAGAGACAATACTTCCACACGCCGAGCGAGAGCGCGGACTGTTTTCTCGGCAAAGAAGTCGGCAATTTTCAGCTGCGGATAATGTGGCTTCAGAATGACCAGTACATGAATGACCCGGAGTGAATCACCACCGATATTGAAGAAGCTGTCTTCGACACCGAAGTCATCGTGCTGAAGGATTTCTTTCCATGCGTCCAGGATAATGGATTCCGTCTCCGTCTCAGGCATGACCCGGTCAGGGCGATCTTCATGTCGTTCCACATGAGGCAGGGATACCATCGCTTTGCGATTGATTTTTCCAGTCGGTGCAATCGGCATTTCATCCAGCTGACAGATCCACTTCGGTACAAAATAAGAAGGAAGTTTCTCCGTCAGTTCTGCCTTGATGTCCGTAACAGAGAGGGTACTGCCATCTTTCGATGTAAAGTAACCAACCAGCATATTTTGTCCATCGGATTCTTTCTTCGGAATGACGGCAACGTTCTGGATCTGATCAAGCCGTGCAAAGTGATCTTCAATCTCCCCGATCTCAATCCGGTGACCACGAATTTTTAGCTGTGAGTCACTGCGACCGACATATTCCAGCAACCCGGTATCCAGCAATTTGGCAATATCGCCAGACTTGTAGATTCTCTCACCTATCGCAAACGGGTTCTCAATGAATGCTTGCTCAGTACGTTCTGGCTGATTGAGATAACCTTTGGCCAGTGCAGGGGTAGCAATATATACCTCACCAGGTACACCTGCCGGACAGAGCTGTTGTTCTTCATTTACAATGTATACTTTGTAGTTATGAATTGGTTTACCGATAGGGATGTTCACCACATGTTCGGGAACCTGCTCACTGATGCGGTGAGTAGTTGTGGCTACTGTACATTCGGTAGGTCCGTACACATTAACAATATCAATCTGGTTTCCAAATTTGCGCTGGAAGGCACGAACCTGTTCACCATAGAGCGCTTCTCCGGCTACAGTAATGATTCTGACTTTGGCCAGCTTGTGGAAACCTTCATCGGATAAGTAGGAAGCAAGCTGATTGAAGAAAATCGTGGGCAGTATCGTAATGATGTTTGTTCCTGTCCGTTCAATTGCACTTGCGAATTCTTCAACGGATACACGTTCTTCCGCAGACAACAGATATAATTCTGCTCCATAGAACAAGGCGCCAATGGTATCCCACACGGATGCATCAAAGCTGTATGTAGCAAACTGGGTTAATACATCACCTGGTTGAATGTCACAATCACGCTGAACCACACTGCCAAGATTGGTTACACCCCGGTGGGCAATCAGTGCACCTTTGGGTTTACCGGTCGACCCTGACGTGTAGATAATATACGCAAGATCATCTGGCTGAATATCCAGATTGGGGTTACTTGCTGCAAATCCAGCTAAACGACCATCCACAGCGAGAATCTGACGGACCGTAGCTATACTGGAGAACAAGCTGGAAGCTTGGGCATAAGAAGCCTCCGTTGTCAGCACGAATGAGGACGCCGTATCTTCCACAATATAACTGTTACGTTCTTGTGGATGCTCAGGGTCGATCGGAACATATGCACCACCTGCTTTCAGAATTCCAAGCAGGGAGATGATGGTCTCCAGACTTCGATCCATAAAGATACTGACGAATTCACCTTTCTGCAATCCATTGGATAACAGAACACGTGCAACCTGATTAGCTCGTTCATTCAATTCTCTGTACGTATAACTTTTGGATGGCGATGTTATCGCCGGTGAATCCGGATATGCCGCTGCCGTTGCTTCGAACCAGCCATGAACCGTCTGATTCTCTGGTTCGAGAACAGAAGTATCATTCATTTCACGGTAAAGCAATCGGTCTGAGGCGGAAAGAATATCTACCGTACCGATTGCTTTCTCACCGTCACGCACAAGGGCGAGTAGAAGAGTCTGATAATATTCTGCATATCTCAGCACGGTAGACTCTTTTAACAGTGAACTATCATAGAACAGATCGAGGATGAGCATGTTCTGATCATCTCGAACGTTCCAATTTAATATTTGAGGAGCTTGAGGCAACTGTACACTATTCAGCATAAAAAACGATTCAGGGTATCCACCGTTTTGCAACGTGTATTCAATCTTGAGCTGTTCTGAAACCTCATGACATAGTTGGCTGAAGGTCAATTTCCCCTGAATCTGTAAAGAAAGATAGGAAGCTGCCTGATCGGGGGAAAGTATACCTATGGCAAGTTCCTGTTCAGCTGACAATCGGAATAACAAGGCTGCATAAGCTGAGAGGAGTACCGGGTACACCATCTGTTCTCCATACTTCTGTTTAAGTTCACGGCTCAGAGAAGCATGTAATGTGATTTGAGCAGACTGATAAGAGAATGATTGTTGACGTCGCCCAAAATCCAGTGGAATCTGCAGAACTGGCAAGCTAGATTCCATGGAATGGGAAGAAGATGGTTGGTTTTCAATCACTTCAGTTATTCCTCCTTGGTTCAAACCGAATGTTTGTGGATTTGAATTATTGTTTGCTTACATTGAAATGAGAGATCAATTCTTGGAGTTCCTCAGACATGCTGTTAAGACGTGTGGAGGAGTCCACCAGTGTAATCAAAGATGCTTTTTGCTCATCAACAGATGAGGAAATTTGTTCACTGCTGTTTGCTGTCTTACTTACGCTTGAAGACAAGTCATCTGCCGTAGCGGTCATTTCCTCCGTACCCGCAGAGATTTCTTCCGTCGCGCTTGAGACTTCCTGAATCTGATTAGATACTTTTTTCGCTGCTTCTAAAATATCTTCGAACAGTTGTCCTGTTTGATCGGCTACGCTGAGCCCTGTATCTACTTCTGATGTACCTTGTTCCATAGCACGTACAGCTTGTTTAATTCCGGCTTGAATCTCTTGGATCAATACGCCAACCTGGCTGGTTGCTTGTTCAGACTGCTCAGCAAGTTTGCGTACTTCACCTGCAACAACTGCAAATCCTCTTCCTTCTTCACCAACACGAGCTGCTTCAATGGATGCATTAAGAGCAAGCAAGTTAGTCTGGCTGGAGATTCCCGAGATGATATTGAGAATATCGCCGATTTCCTGTGAACGACTCTCCAGAACCTCAATGGCAGAAGCCGTATTCTTAACCGATTCCGTAATCAGATTCATCTGTTCAGATACCTGACGGACAACACTGTTACCTTGTTGCGAACGACGTTCCATCTCATAGGCTTCATCCGCTACACTTGCCGAGCTGCTGGCAATCGTCTGGATTACGGTAGCCATCTCGGACATGGCACGTGCACTATCCCGGGTTGCCTGTTCCTGTGAACGAATGTTGGAAGTGATTTGAGTCACATTATTATTAATAGAATCTGCATTCTCACTGTTGCGCTCGGATACTTCATATAGTTCTTTGGCAGACTGATTTACTTCTTGTGATGTGATTTGCACTTTAACGATAGTATCGTTGATTTTGCGAACCATGGTGTTGAACTTCTCGTTAACGAGTCCCAGATCGTCTTTGCCTGTCGGAATGTTGACATTCAAATTACCCCGACTTACGTCATCAATTCCTTTGATCAAGTGACGGATAGGGGAAAGTGTGTTTTTAACTACAAGGTATTGGATAATCAGGAATAACAGCAAGAAGGCGACAAGGATGATAATTCCGTTTTTAAGCAAGGAGTTCAGTCCTGCGGGTACGGCTGATGCATCTGCATCAATGGCAAAATATGAGAAAATCTTTCCGTTGCTGTCTTTGATTGGATATGCAATGGTTGTCCATGTTCCGAAATCATCGGAATAAAATGTTGTGAATGTTGGGCGATCCGTATTAAGCATTTCTTTCAGTGCATTGGCTACAACGACCGGCTGCTCATACATGTCACCAATATTTACGTTCTCACTTTGAAAAGCCTCTCTTAGGTTGGTCGGCATCGCTACAAGGGAAGTTAATCTCTTGTTATCGCCACCGAGCTCAACACCGAAGATGTAGGCTTGTGCAATGTTAGGATAATATTCTTGCATTTCATCGAAATACGCTCGTAATTTCGTTTGTGTTGCTCCATCATAGCTACCTTCCGCAATAGCAGCTTGTACCTCGGCAGGATTGATATCTTCAGCCCACTTTTTGGTAATTTGTTCTACCTGTCCATGCAGTTGATCAACAAGAACTGTTTTTTGGAAATAGTAACTGCTTGCGATAAGTGCTACCCCGATGATAATGATATTGGTAAATGAGAGTAACAGATTTTTGGAGAAAAACGACATGCTTTTCCAACTTAATGATTTCACTTAATTCCACTCCTGATCTTCTTTAAATTAAGAAACTTTAGGGTTGCATTCGTACAGTGAACTAGATCATTCCGTGATCCCCTCCAAAGGAAATTTATGCGACCATGGTCTTGGTTTATCAGTCGCTTTCGTAGAGACTTATGTACCGTATGAACCATAGGTGTCTAATTATTAAAACACATCTATAATTAATATGTCGTATAAAATGTCGTTAAATTGAATAGTATCGTTAAATTTTTTTTAATATTTTACGTATTTATGGACATATCAGATGTATTATAGGTATTTAGAACTGTTTATTTTAAAATTTCCCATTTTTTAGCTTCATTCTGTATTCTATAACATGGTGGGTAAAAATACATCCTTCAACAAAACAAAAATATGATGGCAAAGATGCAACAGAAGGCACGGATATACATCGGAAGCGGTTTTATCTATAATAACTACATATGCATTTCTCAAATTATGAGCAGCGGGGGTTTATAGATGAATCTTAAACAGATAGCAGCAGAGCGTGCGGCAGAATATGTTGAGGATGGAATGAAGGTTGGTTTGGGTACAGGTTCAACAGCTTATTATGCCATCTGCCGGATCGGTGAGCGGGTACGTGATGGATTGAACATTCAAGCAGTTGCCACTTCAGAGGCTTCAGACAAGCTTGCCCGTGAATGGGGGATTCCCATCGTCCCATTTGACCAGATTGGACGTCTGGATCTGACCATTGATGGCGCTGATGAAGTAGATCCCGAATTTAACCTGATTAAAGGGGGGGGCGGGGCTCTTTTGCGTGAGAAAATCGTGGCAGCCAATAGTGACAAATTGATTATTGTAGCGGATGGCAGCAAAGCCGTGCAAAAGTTGGGGAAATTCCCGCTTCCAGTTGAGGTGGTTCCATTTGCTTCTGAGTGGACCTTACAGGCGCTCGAAAAATTGGGGTGTCAGCCACAGTGGCGGATGGATGGACAGCAACGTTATCTGACAGACAACGGAAACCTGATAGCAGATTGCCACTTGGAGGCGATTGATCACGCTGCGGACCTTAATGTTCAGTTGAACATGCTGCCAGGTGTTGTTGATAACGGACTATTTGTGGATATGGCTAGTACAGTCATTCTTGCCAATGCGGACGGAAGTATCGAAGAGCTTCATCGTTCTTAATATGGAAGAGGGTGCTTTTCATCGTATGAAAGAACTGCCTATCGTTGATGGTGAACTTGTACTCAGGTGTGTGGAGAAACAGGATCTGAAAGAGCTCTATGAATTGATCTACAGTGATGACGTACCTGAATGGAAGCAATGGGATGCACCCTATTACCCACTTAAACACGAAAGTTATGAAAGTTTTGAACAAGGTATGCTCAAACGTATGGACGTAGATCCAGGCGATTCCAAACCCGTGTCAATCCGTATTATTGAATCCGACAGACAAATTGTGGGTACAATCAGCTATTACATAGAAGATGAGTTATCCATGTGGCTGGAAATGGGGATTGTAATATACAGATCTGTCCAGTGGGGACGCGGGGTTGGCACACGTTCACTTACCATGTGGTCAAGTCATTTGTTCGAACAGATGCCTTTGGTTCGGGTTGGATTGACTACTTGGTCTGGTAATGAACGTATGATGCGTGCGGCTGTGAGAGCCGGATTACAGGTGGAGGGGCGAATGCGGAAGTGTCGTATGGTTCGCGGGCAGTACTATGATTCAATTCGTATGGGGATGCTCCGTGAGGAGTGGGAGCAGAAGCGGGCCTCTCATACGAGCCGAAATGTAAACAACTGATGGAGGATTATTGAAATGCTGAACACGGAGGACAACCGGGAACTGTCTTTACAATTATTCGTGGTTCTTGTTCGGGCCTACAATTCTGTGACCTCACGTTCCAATCGGGACATCCAGAGTCACGGACTGAATACGACAGAATTTGGTGTGCTTGATTTGTTATATCATAAGGGACCGCAGGCATTGCAAAAGATTGGTGAAAAGGTGTTAATGTCCAGTGGTAATATTACGTACGTTGTAGATAAGTTGCAAAATAAAAATCTGCTGTTTCGTCGACCATCCAAGGAAGATCGGCGTGTCATTTACGCTGAGTTAACCGAGGAAGGAAGAGAATTGTTCACACAGATATTTCCTCAACACCATCAGGTCATCATTGATGCTTTGGAAGGACTTGACCCTTCCGAGAAAGTGGATGCGATTAAGATGTTGAAGAAGCTGGGATTGGCGGCAGAAGGGAAAACTGACTTGCGTTCATAACGCAGGTCAGTTTTTTTGTGGATCTCGAAAAGTACAGGCATATACTGGCTGACTGGCTTGCAAGGCCCTCCATAATATAGGAAGATTGTTCTATACATTCATCGTGTGTAAAACATGATCATCGAAAGTTCATGTATAATGGAACAGAACGATTAAGAGCGGAATGGATGGATTGGATCAAGTAGAAGAACCTATCCCGATTGCAAGTTAGCTAACATCGATCTCATTCTGGATTAGTCACGAATGATGATGGAGATGTGATGCGGGTAGAGGAGAGGTGCATCTATGAGTCATCAAGAAGCAGGAGAACGTTTGCTCCAAGAATCTGCGAAATTAGCTGATAAAATAACGGAGAAACAGTATCTCAGACAGCCCGATTTACTTGAGCGATTTGGCGAGAATGGAAAAATGCGAACCAAACAGGATTCGGAGTATAGCTTGAACTATTTGGCAGAAAGTGCGCTCGTACAGAGTCCAGGTCTGTTTACTCATTATATTGCCTGGCTGAAAGTTCTACTTGAGGGTTATAAGGTATCACCAGAAGACCTGGCGATTAATCTCAATCTGATCAAAGAGACATTGGAAGAAGAATTTGACCATCCGTCAAAGGCATTTTTGCTTGAGTACCTGGAGATGGGAATATATAGAACAACACACATGGAGTCACAGGCGGGTTACATCAACGAATCCATGCCATATGGAGATGCCGCGCAATCGTACTTGCAGTGTTTGCTTGAGAATAAACGGAAAGAAGCCTTCGAGATCATTGAAGCCCAGTTAGAAGCTGGGGTGACGATTCGTGATATTTATCGATATATCTTTCAGCCCACCCAATATGAAATTGGACGATTGTGGCAATGCCATCGTATCAGTGTGGGACAGGAACACTTTTGTACGGCAGCGACCCAGTCATTCATATCACGTCTTTATTCTCGCTGGTTGATTCATACAGGTCAGGATAAAAAACTAGTGGCTACCTGTGTAGGTAGTGAACAACATGAGATCGGACTGCGTATGCTCACAGATGTGTTCGAGATGGAAGGTTGGGATACGCACTATCTGGGAGCCAATGTTCCCAATGGAAGTGTAATAGAGGCTATAGAGCGGCATCAGGGCGATGTTGTTGCGATATCGGTTACGATGACATATCACCTTCATCTGGCCAAAGAGTTGATTCATCTGATCCGTCATCATCCGGCAACGGCACATGTGAAGATTATGGTTGGGGGATATCCCTTTAATATTGATCAGGAGTTGTGGAAAACGATAGGAGCTGACGGTTATGCTCCAGGAGCCGATGAAGCGGTAGCGGTTGCAGAACAATTACTGGCTCAGCCAGCTACATGTAATCAGCTTGATATGGTTAGGGATTAAGAGAGGGATGATGTGATGTCTAATGAGAGCGGAGAGATACAGAGGCTACGCAGAACGATTGAGCAGTTATCGGATCAGATGATTCGGAGTAAAGAGCAAGAGGAACGGACACTTGCAGAATTCTCGGATATGAATAATGAACTGGTGACACTCCAGCGTCTGCTTGCAAAGAACAATAACAGTCTTGAAGCTGCACGTCAGCAAGCAGTAGATGCAGGTGATTCAAAAATCGCATTTATTGCAGGTATCAGTCATGATTTTCGTACACCATTAAATGGCATATTGGGGATGGCTGAGATGCTCAAGTTGTCTCCCTTGTCTGAAGAACAGGAGAATTCGGTTTCCGTTATACAGGATGCTGCCAAACTGCTGCTTAAGCTGATTCAGGATCTTCTGGATCTGTCCAAACTTGAGGCGGGTCAGATGCGACTTGAACTGGGAGAAGTGGATCTGCAAGAGACGATAAACTATATTGTTCGTTTGCTCGAACCCCAAGTCAGAAAGAACGGAAATCAGTTATCGATAGACTGTGACCCCAGAATCTCTACTCTTCTTGAAGGGGATCCAACGAGGATTACACAGATACTGATCAATTTAATTCAGAATGCGAACAAATTCACATCAGAAGGTACGGTGCGGATACGAGTTACCCTTATGGAAGATGATGAGATTACACAAATGATCCGATTTGAAGTCGAAGACACGGGGATTGGTATCTCGGAAGAAGATCAGAACCAGTTATTTCAACCCTACGTGCAGACTGAACGAGGACGCTCAAGTGAGTATGGAGGAACGGGCCTTGGATTATCGATCTGCAAGTCTCTCGTTACACTGATGGAAGGTCAGATTGGAGTAGACAGTCAGGAGGGGGAAGGATCAACATTCTGGTTCGAACTTACACTTGGTAAGAAAGACGGTAACCAATCCGCTAATCAGTCTGTTGCTTCCGCTCAAGAGCATCAGGGGCAGGATATGGATGATGAAGCTCCTTCTGTATCTGTATTGCTGGCCGATGATAATGTCATCAACCGACAGCTTGTTATGTTACAGCTCAAGAAACTGGGAATAACCCAAGTGGACGCTGTAGTGAATGGGGAAGAGGCAATAGCTGCTTTTCTCAGCAAAAAATACAGTTTGATTCTCATGGACTATATGATGCCATTGATGGACGGTTTGGAGGCAACACGCAAAATCCGCTCGATAGAAATGGATGAAATGCGCCATTCCACACCCATTATTGCAATGACAGGTAATGTCATGCAGGGAGAAAAAGACAAGTGTATGGAAGCCGGAATGAATGACTTTATTGGCAAACCCTTCACACTGGAAATTTTGAGTAAGATGATCGAGAAGTGGCAGCAATCCTCCGAACCGACAGAGGTATTAAATATGAGCATCGTACATGAGATTGCGGAATTAAACACCGATGGCGATCGTACACTCCTTGGTATGTTGTTGGACATGTATCGTACCGAAACACCTGGCAAGATTGAGGTGCTGCGCAGACATATTGTGTCGGGCGACCATGTTGCTGCAACTGAGGTAGCCCATGATCTGAAATCAGGGAGTTTGAGTCTGGGGATTCGTTATCTATCAACTTTGTTTGCCCGGATAGAGCAGTTCGCGAAGGAAGGTCAATCACGGAAAGCAGAACCTTTGCTGGATGCTTTGTTACCCGCCTATCAAGCAGCATGTGCGTCACTGCAACGAGTAAGTAAAGATTGAACATTCTAATAAGGAAAGAGGGTAGGGCTCGTTCATGTTATTTTACGTACTTGCAGCACTGGTACTGATCGTTCTTGCTCTTCTGTGGACAGGTGGGCTTTATTTTTTCAAAACTGCCATTCGCCGTACGCCAAAAACATTTTTGGTGGATAATCCGAATCTGATGCCTGAACCGGACAATGAAATCATTAGCAGTGCTTCTGACCTGAAGTGGCTGGATGCTCAGCCTACAGAAGAGATATCTCTTCAATCACATGATGGATTAAAACTGTATGGTACATGGCTCGGTTCCAATAAAGGGGCGGATCAGACGGTTATTCTGGCACATGGTTATTCGGGGAGAGGCAGAGAAATGGCTGGTTTTGCCCGGTTTTATGCGGAAAAGCACGGTTATAACATACTCATGCCAGATGATCGAGGTCATGGACAGAGTGAAGGTGATATCATCGGTTTTGGCTGGTTAGATCGGAAGGATTATGTCCAGTGGACCAACTGGGTGCTTGAAAAAGTGGGTACACAAGGGGAAATCATATTGCACGGCATATCCATGGGAGGAGCAACCGTACTGATGACAGGTGGTGAAGCCCTGCCGACTCAGGTCAAAGCGATTGTGTCTGATTGTGCGTATACATCCGTGGAAGAAGAACTGACGTTCCAGTTAAAGCAATTATACAAGCTACCTGCATTTCCTTTTATACCATTCACAAGTCTAATTTCCCGGTGGAAAGCAGGGTATTCCTTTAGAGAGGCTTCGGCACTCAAGCAGCTTGCCAAAGTTAACGTTCCCGTGCTGTTCATCCACGGTGAGGCTGATACATTTGTACCAACGGAAATGGTGTACAGGTTGTATGAAGCTTGCCCAACCGAAAAGGAATTGCTGACCGTCCCCCGTGCGGGTCATGGCACAGCGTTTCAAGTTGATCGCACCGGATATGAAGCGGCACTGGAATCCTTTATGAAGAAGAATCTGTCCCATCCAGAATTCGTAATCAATTGATTCCCATATTGTATTGTGGGTATTCATTGATAGGACAGATATGGAAGGAGGCGGAAGATGGCGCGCACGCAAAGGAAATGTTCTTATTGCCATGAAGGAATGGCAGAAGATGAGTTTAAGTGCAAATCTTGCGGGAATCTGGTTGCTACAAAAACGGCATTGCCTGAACAACCTTATATGAACGAATATGAAGAATCGGTATTGGATCGTTATTCCATCACTTTGCTTGTACTGATTACACTTTTTCTCGCTCCTGTGGCTATTTCCATTGGTGGAGTCATGTTATTTAACGATAGTTCATACAAGAGGGAAACGGGTAAATTGCTTGTAACGGCTGGATTTGTCATCATGATCATTTGTTCAATCATTCTATTCGCCGGTACTGGGACATTGACGTTTAACTTCTAAACTATGGGGGTGTCTTGATGGGAAACGAACAATTTGAGGCTGCGCGAAAAGCAGAGGCAGGTTATCATTCCAATTTCTATCAGAATAATGAATTATTCGCCTCCGGTACCTGGATGTCGAGGCCCATGCCTATGGTGATGGATATGCTGGAACGTCTCCTTGTTCACAAGGAGGAATTGCGTGTCCTCGATCTGGGATGCGGAGTGGGAAGGCATACGATACCGATTGCACAGCGCCTTGCAAAAACGAACAGTGAAGTCATCGGTGTGGATTTGCTGGATGAGGCAGTAGACGGACTACGCAAGTATGCAAAAGAATATCAGGTTGATCATATCGTACAGGCAGTGAAAGCAGATGTTGAACATTATGCTGTGGAGCCAAACTATTTTGATTATATCGCTGCTTGTTCTTGTCTGGAACATGTCTCAAATAAGCAAGCCTTCATGGAAGCGATATACCGATTACAGGCCGGAACTCGTACAGGGGGCATTCATTGTATTACGATGAGTACCAATGTGGAGGAAAAAGAAATCAATACAGGCAAGGAGATTAAACCATTAATTGAGCTGAACCTGCCCACAGCCGAGGCGATTGCTATACTGGAGGATGCCTACAAAGGCTGGAATATTCTGCTTCAGGAGCATATTACACAGACGATTGAAGAGGAAAAGTATGATGAACCGACACAATTTCGTTGTGAACTGCTTCGTTTCGCTGTGCAAAAACAATAAATTCTCTGCCGGGACCTGATAAAGCCCCGGCACTCTTATTGTTCGCTTGGGAGGGGAGAGTCAAGGATGAATACATACGTGATTGGGATGGATGGAGGAGGTAGTCACACTCGTGTGGCTGTCGCCGATCAGAACGGAAAGCTTTTGTCATATGTGCAAAAGGGAGGTTGCAATCGTTATCACGATACCAATGCTGAGCAAAATGTGCTGGAGGGTGTTGCTGAAGCCATAACTCAGGCTGGAGTCCAATCAGATCAGATCGCTGCCATTCAGGCAGGAATGGCGGGTCTGAATCGGCCTGAAGATACAGTGTGGGCGGAGGCATTGCTCGCTCGTACGGGGATTACAGGCAGGATCAGTGCGGTAAACGATACGCACATCGCCCATACAGCGGCCTTCGACGGTGAGCCAGGTATTGTCGCTATTGGAGGAACAGGATCTCTGATACTTGGCAGAACCGAACAGGGAGCTTGGCTCCGCAATGATCAGTTCGGTCATTATGCGCCGACAGCAGCACGTTTCTTGGCTTACGACACGGTGCATTCCATCCTCGCGGGACGTTATGAGTTGCAGGATGAAGAATGGATTGAGCAGGTGTTGAAATATTGGAATGTTGCCTCAATTCGAGAGCTCGCTGCGCTGGGGATAGCCGGTTTTGCCGAAAATAAACAGGTGACCAATCGGAAATTTGGTCAGATGGCGTCTATGGTGACTGAAGCTGCTGCCCGGAATATTCCCCTCGCGGTTAGGGTATGTGACTCGGCTGCCGATACGGCTGTTGTGGGAATCCTCATGCTGGCATCCTGTTTTGAACATCCAACAGTGTCCATGACGCTTACCGGAAGTTGTCTGAGTTCACCATATATGGTGAAGGCTGTTCAGAAAGGTCTGGATGCTGCCTATATGCGCGAAGGGAAAAAAATTCAATACATAACCAGTAACTTGCCGGCAGTTGGGGGCGCACTGCTGGATGCCTATCATTTGGCGCAGATCAACGTATCGGATAACATCTCAACTGTGCTTCAATCGGAGCTGAATCGGCACACGACTTGAACTTTTAGAGGCTAACGACTACAATACGATAACGGAAACAAGCAAGGTATAGGAGGAATCAAGGTGTTAATTAATCTGAAATCACGCATACAGGAGCCGGAAGTACAGGAACTGTTGTCATACTCGGTCTTTCCTGATCCGGATCACTTGAACCGTGCGTTGCAACAATATGTAGAGAAAGACGAACTGCAAATGGCCGGTTACGAAGATGAGGGACAATTGATCGGTCTGATTGGATATGAGAAGACAGGAACAAGTGAGGTTACCATTCATCATATCTCGGTTTTGCCTGAAAACCGCTTTAAAAATTATGGACGTGGTATGATCTCACAGCTGTTGGCAACATACAATCCAGATAGACTGATTGCTGAGACCGAGCTGGAAGCCGTGGAGTTTTATCGGAATACGGGGTTTGTGGTATATAGTCTGGGTGAATTATACCCAGGTGTGGAGCGATTCCGTTGTGTGCTTGAAAAAGAGGAAGATACGGACGAAGAGTAGCACAGAGGTATTTTATTACTTCAAGAAATATATGGATTATATTCATTACAGGATGTTGGATTTGGCAATGAGCTGAGTCGGACGTCCTGTTTTTTTGTCGTTTTCATCAAAAAAGCAGGAAAAAAGTATTGCTTTAAGAGATTGTTTCATTATAGAATAGTTTCACAGAAGAATAGTTCGTTAAGTGAACTATATAGATTCGGGAAAGGAGAATGAAGAATGAATACACCGGATGCGAAAAGTTTGGTGAACCGCTATTTGGATGCTTCCTTTCTGGTCAATAAGCGGTTTGATACGCGGATACGTGAACAAGTGGGGCAGACCATAACGACCGATCAGTTCTGCGCACTTCGTCTGATTGAAGAGAAACCTTCCTGCACGCCCTCTGATCTGGCAGAGCTTCTGTGCATAGGCAAGAGCAGCATTACCGCTTTGGTCAACAAGCTGGTAGATCGCGATCTGGTCCATCGTGCCGGAGATGAACGTGATCGCCGTGTTGTATATCTGACACTGACGGATACCGGACGACATGTATATAGGGAAACAGAACAGGAAATACAGCAGATTCTGGAGCCATATCTGGTTCATTTTAAACCGGAAGAAGTCCGAATTTTCATTGAATCTTTTGAGAAGCTTGCAGCTTTGTTAACGCATGAAGGAGGACAGGAGAACGAATGAGAGCGATACTAAAAGCAAGATGGTGGTTAATGGGGCTATGGGTTGTTGTAGCTGCCGTGTTGATGTTTACTGCCCCTAACATGAGTGAACTGATTCGGGAAAAGGGACAGTTTTCGGTTCCGGAAGGGTACTCTTCCACCCAGGCAGCAGCAATTTTGAATGAAGCTGCAGCACAAAAAGGAGAGCAGCAAGGCAGCCAGATCGCTCTTGTATTTTATAATCCGGAAGGTCTGGGTACCACGGGAAAACAAGAGGCAGAGAAGGCCGTTAAAAACTTTGAGGCCGACAAGGAGAAGTTGGGCATTCTGTCCATTCTGGAACCTTTCTCTCAGCCCGAATTGTCAGAGAAGATGATCTCGGCTGATGGCAAAACGATTCTAACATCGCTATCCATTGATCAGGGAGATCGTACGGTCAAGGAAATGCGGGAAGACCTGAATGAAGCATTGAAGTCCGTCAATGTGGAGCACTACATAACCGGTAAAGGTCTGATTGATGAGGACACCATTGAAAGTTCACAAGAGGGGCTTAAGAAATCGGAATATATTACCGTTGTCTTTATTTTACTTATTCTGTTCCTGGTCTTCCGTTCGTTTGTAGCTCCGTTTGTCCCGCTGCTGACGGTGGGGATCAGTTACATTGTATCGCAACAGATTGTTGCATTCCTGGTGGATGGGCTCGACTTCCCGATATCCACGTTTACACAGATCTTTATGGTCGCCGTCATGTTTGGGATTGGTACGGATTACTGCATCCTGCTGATCAGTCGGTTCAAGGAAGAACTGGCTCATCATGAAAATACGTGGGATGCCATCATTGCGACCTATCGTACTGCCGGTAAAACGGTACTCTTCTCAGCACTTGCCGTGCTGGTTGGATTCATTGCGATTGGCTTTGCCCAGTTTATGTTGTACCGCTCTGCAGTTGCCGTAGCTGTAGGTATTGCTGTGATGATGCTCGCCTTGGTGACAATCGTACCATTCTTCATGGCGGTGCTGGGCAAGAAGTTATTCTGGCCGTCGAAGGGTTCACTTGAACATGCGGAGAGCAAGATCTATGGTGCAGCTGGTCGCTTTTCACTTAAACGTCCATGGGCTGCGTTACTCATCGTTGCAGCTGTCTGTGTGCCTCTTCTGGCAACCTACGATGGCAAACTTTCGTTCAATAGTCTCGATGAGATTGGTGAGAAATATGATTCCGTAAAAGCATTCAACATTATCTCTGACAGCTTTGGTCCGGGTGAATCGCTGCCGGGTCAGATCGTCATCCAGAACGATGAAGCGATGGATAATGCGAAGTATATGGCCGTTGCCGAGAAAATTAGCCGGGAAGTAGAGAAAGTAGCCGGAGTCTCTGGTGTCCGCAGTATGACACGACCTACGGGTGATGAGATTAAAGATTTTGAAGTTACACAGCAAGTGGGAACATTATCGGATGGATTGGGTGAAGGCAAGACGGGTCTGGACAAAATCCGTGATGGCCTGAGTGAAGCCAGCAGTCAGCTAAGTAAAAATGAACCACAATTAAAAGAAGCTGCTGATGGAGCAGGTGAACTTACCAAAGGGACCGCCCAGCTGCAATCGGGTATCACGCAACTCAGTCAGGGACTTGGGCAGATTGAAAAAGGCATTCGAGATGGTTCCGCAGGTGCGGGTGATCTGAAAGCCGGACTTCAGCAAGCCAAAACGAGCGCAGATCAACTTGCGCAGGCGAACAATCAGTTGCTTGAAGCCTATCGTCAGGCGGGAGCAGGGGTCGCTGCATTGGGGGATGGAACCCGCGAACTGGAACAACAGCTGAACGGGGTTTCATCAGCTCTAACCAGTCTGTCTGAATCCTTCACAGCACTCGAAGAGCGTTATCCTGAATTACAGCAAGATGCTGATTACCAGCGTATCAAAGGTACAATTGGTGAAACAGGTTCTGGCACAGCGCAGCTTGCTCAAGGTTTGGGTCAGATTAAGACCAAACTTGGGGAAGCCGCTGCTGGAATTAATCAGGCCAATGAAGGGTTTGCCTCCGCAGCAGCCGGACAAAAGGCGCTTGCCGATGGCCTGGGTCAAATTGTAACAGGAATCGGTCAGTTGCAATCTGGTCTCAAACAGGCTGCGGATGGTCAGGGCAAAGTGATTAGCGAAATTCCTTCCATTCAGGATGGACTTGGCCAGCTTCAGGGTGGTCAGGAGAAAATTCAGCAAGGCTTCTCGGATCTGAGTGGCCAACTGACACAACTGACAGATGGTTTGAATCAAAGTGTCGATGGTATTAAACAGGTGTCCGGGGGACTGGATTCAGCGCAGGACTACCTGACGCAATTACAAAATTCACCGGATTCCGATCTGGCAGGCTGGTACGTTCCTGAAGAAGCACTGAACAGCAAAGACTTCACACAGGTATTTGATACGTATCTGTCTCAAGATCGGAAAACGATGACGATTGATGTTATTTTCGCCGAAAATCCATACGGAACAGAAGCCATTGATCGTGTTCCTGACATTGAGGCGGCTGTACATCGTGCGGTACAAGGCAGTACGCTTGAAAAAGCAGACATCGCCGTAGGTGGCGTTACGAGTACATTTGCAGATCTGCAGGAGATCTCGAATAACGACTATACACGTACTGTAATGCTGATGCTGGCGGGTACATTCATTATTCTGGTCGTGCTGCTTCGCTCGGTCATTATGCCATTGTATCTGATCGTTTCCTTATTACTGGCTTATTTTACATCGATGGCGTTAACCGAAGTGATCTTTGTTAATATCCTCGGATTTGCAGGCATCAGCTGGGTTACTCCGTTCTTCGGATTTGTCATGCTGATTGCACTTGGTGTGGATTATAGCATCTTCCTGATGGACCGTTTCAATGAGAACAAAGGTATGAAAGTACAGGATGCCATGTTATACGCGATGAAGAACATGGGAACCGTCATTTTATCTGCAGCGGTCATTCTGAGCGGTACATTTGCTGCCATGTATCCATCCGGTGTTCTCTCGATGATGCAGATTGCCACAGTAGTCCTTAGCGGACTGATCTTGTACTCTCTGCTGTTCCTGCCATTCTTCGTCCCAGTGATGGTGAAGATGTTTGGCCGGGCCAACTGGTGGCCGTTCCCGAACAAGGAACAATCAGATTCCGTTGATTCGGATCGGACCATAGGCATGTAATGCATTGCAATGGATTAGGCTCTGCCGCGTTATGCGGCAGGGCTTTTTCTTTTTTTACCTCTACAGGAAAACTACAATCTTATGCAAAAGAAAGGTGCATGCCTAAGGACACCATCCCGCGCCTTGTCTCGCCACTCATCATAAGATATAGAGCAGTTCATTATGGTTCAGAGAAATCACAGCAGAGAGGGGCGACGGGATGGTATATCGATATGTGGCTATAGGCGATTCATTAACGGTAGGTACAGGAGCGTTGCTGGGCACCGGCTTTGTTCCTTTATATCGGCGAATGGCAGAAATGAATGTTCGTACGTTTGTATCCATGGAAAATATGGGCGTAAATGGACTGACGTCGGGGGAAATGTTGCAGATGATCTCTTCGCATCCCCGAGTACGGCAATCGCTGCGTGAAGCGGATATCATTACCATATCCATTGGCGGGAATGATCTGATTCGTACGTTCAAAGCAAGTAATGGCATTCCAAATGCCAGTAAAATGACACAGGTACTCGGAGAAACCCGCAGTAATGTATCCCAGATCATGCGGCACATTCGGCAGTTAAAGGGCAAACATGAGTATATGGTCCGATCCATCGGATTGTACAACCCGTACCCACAAGCGACGGAAGCTGCGTACTGGGTTCGCCAATATAATTCGTTTCTGAATGGAGCGGGATCGGGCAACTATGCGTGTGCTCAGGTATATGACAGGTTTGAAGGTCGTGAACGTGAACTGTTGTTCTGGGACAGAGTACATCCCAATGCAAGAGGATATCGTGTCATTGCAGAGCAGCTTAATCGGACTGGATACTATCCATTCTCTTGATAGATCCGGAACTGAACTAGACCGAGCGATGGACTTCCTTTAAGATAAATAGAAGACAGTTCCATTTTGTGAGATAAAGGGGTTAATTTTAGGTGCAAAACATCGATTCCGGTTCCCTCCATCCTTCAGAGCAGCAGCGTATTTCCGAAGTGTTGGCTTTACATGGTTTCACATCGGACTGGAAAGGAGAGCGTGGAAAGGGTGGGATGAATAATTCTACTTACATGCTCCATGTAGACGGGACTAATTACGTCATGAGACAATATGAAACACATAATGATCCGATGAAAATCGCCTTTGAACACGAGGTGCTGGCAGCCCTCCAACGTTCGAACTTTAAGCTTGATACACCTTCACCTGTAAGGCGGTTATCTGGTGAGGGAGGTACATTCCTTCCAGTAAAAGAACCCCTCACAGGTCATACCAAAATCGTGACTCTGTTTCGTTATAGGGAAGGCGTCAATCCCATCTGGCTTACACCAGATCAATTGATGGGGCTCGGTAAAGCGGCGGGGGCCCTGTCTTCTGTTATGGCTACGTTGGATATACCACTTGAACCTGTATACCCACCGTACTATCGAATTCAGGATGCGTATCCGCTCTGTTCACCAGAACGATTATTACAGCTATGCACATCGCCGCCGGACCAATTGGCCGCATGTGCGAATGAGCTGAAGCAACTGAGAGATGAGCTGCCAGATCTGTTTGAAGCCCTGCGGGGAATGGAACATCTGCCGCATCAATTGGTTCATGGGGACGTGAATGCCTCGAATGTATTGGTAGATCAGCAGGATGGTGAAATCTGTGCCATTTTGGATTTTGAATTTGCGACATGGGATTTGCGGGTAATGGAGCTGGCTGTTCCGATGTCTGACCTCCTTACCATGGAAAAGAGTGAAGATTGGATGTGGCAGGCTCAGGAGGGACTGATCAAGGGATTTCGGGAACAGGTCAGCCTGGAACCGGAAGAGTTGCTGGCCATACCTCGATTGATTTTGCTGCGTAGTCTGGATGTGGTCATGCATTTCATCAATCGGATGTTCGAGGGTACAGATGAGCCGGAAGTGGCTGTGGATCAGATTGTGAAGCTCAAACAGCGGATTGACTGGATGCGTCTTCATGAAGAACAACTGCGTGAGATATTGGTATATTAATATCGCTGTTATGAATAAAGTGCACTGTTTCTGCTCATACGAGGGCAGAGATCAGTGCACTTTTATTGGTTAGAAAAGTGATATATGAAGATTACAGCGTATAGCGGATGACATTACGACATTACAAGCCACGTTTGCGGAACCAACTGCGGACAGCCCAGCGGCGCTCCTGACGTTTTTTGTATTTGGGTAACGAACGATAAACGTTCAACGATTGCTCGTATGCCTGTTTCGCGTCTTCATTACGTCCGAGGGAACGGTGAACCGAGCCGAGTAGATAATAAGCTTCACTGGAAGAGGAATGAATCTCCTGAAACTGATGCACATAATCCAGCGCTTTGTCCTCATGCTTATCTTTGAAGGTTCCAGCAAGGGTTAGGTACGGGCGTCCGTACTTGACTCTGGGGTTGATCTCGAGGGCTTGCAAAATATGACGTTCGCCTTTTTCGATGTTGCCCAAATGAAGCTCAGTCGTCCCTAATGCCTCCCAGTACTCAGCCGATTGTTCGTATGGGCGCTCCAGTTCAAGCAATAACGAATGTGCCTCATTGTAACGCTTGCGCTCAATTAACAGGCGAGCCAGTTCCAGCTTGGAAGAAACTTCATTGGGACTCATGGCAAGCTGCTGCCGAAGCCGGGAGATGTTACGCATACGCTTCAGAGGTTTCGTGAAGCTTGGGAATACGCCAACGTAACGACGATCCAGGAAATACAGTATAACGAGTAAAATAAGGATGGCAATGAACGGATTACCTACAATCCGCCATAGAAGCCCAAAGATAAGAAATTTTATAAGCACAGGTTCAACTCCATTTATGATGTAATCGCGTTTCGTACACTTAAAATATATTTCGACTGATCCAGCGGGTTAACTCCTCTGCGTTTGCGAGCATGTTTCACATCCGCAGGACAATCTTGGTATCCGGCAAACGAAGTCGTAAGCACCCCGCGGCCACTTGTCTCGGAACGCAGTTTCACCGGATAATCCATTGAGGTGGCAAGAGGCATAACTCCTTCAATAATGCAACGTCCGCTACCAATGACGGGGGCTTCGAAGGTTGCCCGCATATGTACCAGATCGCTAAGGGCCTTACCGCCATATTCTTCCGGGACCGTCAGCCGGAACTGAAGAAGGGGTTCCAGCAACGTGGTACCTGTTCTCGACAATCCATCCATGATTCCCATAGGTGTGGCTACGACAAAATCCAATGGATGCGTATGCCAGACATGATGTTCCCCTTCCACCAGCGTGATGCGCAGATCGGTTACTTCCCAACCGAGTATACCTTGAGACAAGGCTTCCGGAATTCGTCGTTCAACTTCATTCTGATAACGTAACAGCAGATCATCTGTCCTTACGGTTGAGGAATAGATCAGACCGCTTCCGCGAGGCAAAGGTTCAATCTTGAAGCGGAGGATGGCCCAGCAGGGCTTAGGCATCGTATAGGCGATGTAACCTTCTCCGGCTGTACGGGGTGTCTCCTTATAGATGACGGATGGCGGATCAAACACGACATCCAATCCGAAACGACTCAGCAACAGGCTGGATAAAATCTCAAGCTGAATGGTTCCCATGACCTTGAGATGCAGTTCTCGTTCCTCCGGCAACCATTGCAGGTCGAGTAAGGGGTCTTCATCCGTCAACTCTTGCAATGCTGTAACAAGATCGGGGTAACGTGCCGAGTCCTTACCATGCACTTGTACGGTCAGCAAAGGTACAGCCATCTGTGGCAGAGGAGGCACACCCTCAGGATTGCCGATAATGTCACCCACATGTGTGTCACTCAGTCCGTACAGCATAGCAATCTGCCCTGCGTGAACGGCACCGGTATCCGCCCATTTCGTCCCATCCATGCGGCGAATCTGCGTCACTTTCTCTTCAAGCTCCCGCGTCGAATTATGGATGGTATCCCGATTGTGTAAGCTGCCACCATACATACGGACATAAGCCGTACGTCCCATCGTGCGATCACGTTCAATTTTGAACACAACACCGGATACGGGAGAGTCCACTGGTTGTGCAGGTGCAGGCAGAAATGCAAGGACTGTGTCCAGCAATGCCGTGACGCCAATTCCTTTACCGGAAGCACCATAACACACAGGGAACATCTCACCCTGATGCACATACCGCAGGAACGCTTCATTCAGATCCCTTTGCGATAACGGAGTTTCCTGAATGTAGGCTTCCATGACCTCTTCGTCCAGCTCGGCAAGTATCTCGACCAGACCTGGAATGGAAGGGTTGCCATCTGACAGAGAATCTTGATTTGGGTTCCATAGGGAGTCGATGCCATGAAATGAATCTTCATGGAGCTGATACGTTTGGATTTCGCATGCGAAAGGGGACAGGGGAGAACGAATCTGCTCCATTACCGCTGGGGCAGATGCGCCAATCCGATCCATTTTATTAATATAAATGATGGTTGGGATGCGAAGTGAACGAAGGGCATGCCAGATGGCTTCACTCTGGGACTGAATGCCTTCTACTGCCGACAGAATGAGAATAGCGCCATCCATTACCCGTAGCGTTCGCTCTACTTCGGAGCTGAAATCAATATGACCAGGTGTATCAATGAGGTCAATGATGGTGTTCTTCCAGATCAGAGAGGTCATGGCTGCCTGTACGGATATGCCACGTTCTTTCTCAATGTCCAGGGAGTCTGTGGCTGTTGTTCCGTCATCTACACGTCCCGGACTGCGGACGACACCACTCTCAAATAACATATGCTCGGTGGTAGTTGTTTTTCCCGCATCCACATGGGCGAAGATGCCAATATTCCTGCGATTCAATTCGTTTAACATGGAATGCTAAGCTCCTCTGACAACGGAATGCAATGTTTCCGACAAGTAATAATCCAGATTATCATACCACATCTTCCATATGGAAGAATATGTGGATATATATGATTGGGGCGTTTCTATTTTAACGAGAACTGTTCATGGTTCTGCGATAAGCTGCGGGGGTTGTACCGGTTAATTTTTTGAATTGACGGTAAAAGTGGGGCAGGCTATCGAACCCGCAAGCATCGGCAACGGCTGCCATTGTCTCATCACCTTGTACCAGATGCTCTTTCGCCATAATGACCCTTCGCGCTAATGCGTAATCCGTTAGAGTCATTCCCGTGTATCGTTTGAAGGCACGACTGAAATGGGCAGGGGATACAGAGGCGTACTGCGCCAGTTCGGGGAGGGACAGGCCACTCCGAAGGTTATCGTCAATATGAGAGATCGTAGAAGAGAGCCATGAGGGACCCGGAGCGGATTTACCCGGATTCGCAGGTCCTGCAGCTTCCAGACGTTCCAGAAAAATGAGTAACAGTTGCAGCCTTAACAGGGCCGCATGTGCGCTTAGATGATGACCTAGCTGGAATTCGGTCTGAATATCATCAATAAAAGCGGCCACCTGTGATTGCTCCTCTGTGTTTAGATGCCTCTTATACACGCGTTGTTTACGACAACGTTCAAACAGGCTTAGCAAGGAAGAAGCAGCACCTCCGGCGGTGGATGCAAGCAATCCCGGGCTGAAGAACAATGCCGAAGATGTGACAGGGTTGCCTGCATCCGGCAAGGCTCGGTGAACCGTGCTGCCTGGAATGATGAACAGATCTCCTTCTTGCATATTCTCAAGTCCCGTATCAATAAAAATGCTTCCCTGTCCACGATATACATAGATAATTTCATGCCAGTCGTGAAGGTGATCTGGCAGTTCGTTCTGAGGGGATTTGGTGTCGCTGTACACCAGGCGGAACGGAATACCGGATTCTGCTTGAATAGTCGTACGAACAGGTGAACGTTCCATAAAGACTCCTTTCCAGACGATCGTCTTCAACGAGATGTTATACCTGGTCATGAGAGAGTATATTTACCGCAATATAAGCAATTTAATTTCCTTTTATTGATGATACAATGAATTTAAAGCGTTTACAATAAAAGGGTGCAGAGCCTTTGAGCTGCATTCCGACAGTACAAATAATCGATGAGGTGAGTGTCCATGTCGGCAAGCACGAAACGGCCAAGATTGAAGCTGAATTTACTGGGGAGCGATGGTCAGCGCAAGTGCAAGGAGATTATGGAGCGTCCCGTGAAGGTTTTGCAGATTGGAGAAGGTAATTTCTTGCGGGGATTTGCAGACTGGATGCTTCATGAGAGTGCCAGACAAGGCAAATTCCATGGAAGTGTAGCTGTTACCCAACCACGACCGGGAGGCAAGGCCAAGCTGGAGCAGATTCGCGATCAGGATGGGTTATATACAATGATTACGCGTGGTCTGTCTCAAGGAAAGCCAGTTGAGCGGACAGAATTGATCTCCATTTTCTCACAGTGTATCAATCCGTATGAGGAATGGGATGCCTTTCTGAACTTGGCGGAACTGCCTTCACTTGAGTTCGTTATTTCCAATACAACCGAATCAGGATTGAAATATACGTATGCGGACTATATCGAGGGTGAACCCGTTCAATCATTTCCGGGGAAATTAACGGTTTTCCTGCATCAGCGATATTTGAAATTTGATGGTGATCCATCCAGAGGTTTGATTCATCTCCCATGTGAACTGCTTGAAGGCAATGGTGATGTGCTGCGCAGTTGTGTCCTCCGTCATAGTGAGGATTATGGGTATTCGGATGGCTTCCGTTCATGGATCGAGAACCATAATCACTTCTTGAATAATCTGGTAGATCGAATCGTAACAGGTGCGCCGACCCAGGAGGAAGCCGATTCCCTGACGAATCGCTGGGGGTATGAGGACCAGTTGATTAATACGGCAGAGCCATATCATTTCTGGGCCATTCAGGGTGATGAATCATTGGACAAAAAACTTCCTCTCAAGCAGGCAGGTCTTAATGTACATTGGGTGAAAGATCTGAAGCCTTTTCAGGTACGCAAGGTTCGTATTTTGAATGGGGCGCATACCTTAATGTCATCCCTCGGCATTCTTCAAGGCAAGCAGCATGTGAGAGAAACAATGGAAGATCCACATTTTGGCTCATGGATCAGGGAAGCTGTGCATCAGGAGATCGTCCCTGCTCTGGATATGCCCGATCATCAGCTGGACCAGTATGCAGAAGAAGTATTCGAACGGTTCCTTAACCCGTATATTAATCACAAATTGCAAGATATTGCTTTGAATACGATCGGGAAATTCAAGGTTCGTGTGCTGCCTACACTTTTGTCTTATGAGCAAAATCAGGCAAGTTGGCCAGAACGTTTAATTCAAGGGTTTGCTGGATTATTGTGTCTCTATCGTCCGGTAAATACGCCAGAAGGTTACAAGGCACAACGACTGAATGGAGAGGACATTTTGCTGCGGGATGACCCGGATGTCCTGGCTGCTTTGGCTGCACACTGGGACGGTTATGACACGCTTAACAGGGATCAGAACCAACTGGATAACCGGGTAGCGGCTGTGTTGTCAGATACCCTGATCTGGGGCGAAAATCTGGATGCAAGAGAAGGGTTGCGTGCAGCACTTGTTCGTGAAATCGGATTGTTGGAAGGTGAAGGGAAATGAACACAACAAGTACAATCAATGACTGGATTGCCATTCAACCACAGGATGATGTCATTATAGCGCTTCGGGATTATGCCAAAGGAGAACGTATTACATTGCCAGACGGTGTTTCCTTTACATTGCTCGATGACGTGCCGAAGGGGCATAAGATTGCTGTGCATACGCTGGCACCAGGTGATGATGTAATGAAGTATGGTTTCTCCATCGGGATTGCCCAAGAGCAGATCGAGCAGGGAAGCTGGATTCATAGTCACAACCTGAAGACAGGGCTGCACGGATTGCTTGAATATGAGTACCAACCGGGAGCCCAGGTTCAGACAGACATGCCTCCGGAACATCTGCGCTCATTCGATGGATATTTGCGCCCCAATGGTGAAGCAGGTATTCGTAATGAGATCTGGATTGTGAATACGGTTGGATGTATCAATAAAGTGTGTGAAGCATTGGCACGTATGGGGCAGTCCCAGTTTGGAAGCCGGGTAGATGGTGTATTTCACTTTCCACATCCATTCGGGTGTTCACAGCTTGGTGATGATCTGAAGTATACACAACAGTTGTTGGCCTCCTTGGTGGAGCATCCGAATGCAGGAGGCGTGCTCGTCATCGGTCTGGGCTGTGAGAACAATCAGGTCGATGAATTCCGAGAGTGTATTGCTCCGGAATACCGCGGCAAAGTACGGTTTCTCAAAGCACAGGAAACGGATGACGAGCTTGAGGAAGGGCTTCGACTGATGGAAGAACTTGTGGAGATCGCTGAACATGAACAACGGCAGCCGCTTCCGCTCAGCAAACTCAAAATTGGTTTGAAGTGTGGCGGTTCCGATGGTTTATCTGGCATTACAGCCAATCCGCTGGTCGGTGCAGTTGCTGATATGCTGGTTGCTGCCGGGGGTACGGCTATTCTGACGGAAGTTCCGGAGATGTTTGGTGCGGAGACAATCTTAATGAACCGGGCTGCCAATGAGCAGGTATTTCATGATTTGGTGGACCTCGTGAACGGCTTCAAGCAATATTTTGTGAACCATGGCCAGAACATCTATGAGAATCCTTCACCTGGTAATAAGGCTGGTGGCATCACAACGCTGGAGGAAAAGTCACTTGGATGTACGCAAAAGGGAGGACGTTCTTCCGTAGTCGACGTTTTACGTTATGGCAAACGAGTAACTCAAACCGGTCTGAACATTGTAGAAGCACCGGGTAATGACCTGGTATCTGTAACGGCACTGTCTGCGGCGGGTGCACATATTGTGCTCTTCACAACAGGGCGGGGGACTCCCTTCGGAGGTCCGGTACCTACCGTCAAGATTGCGACCCAATCCGATCTGGCTAATCGCAAAAAACACTGGATTGATTTCAACGCAGGCCAGCTGTTGGAGGGGCAGACGATGGATGAGGTCAAAATACAGCTGTTCGGCCAGCTGATTGATATTGCTTCAGGACGGTCACATACACTCAGTGAGCAACATGGATTCCGGGAGATTGCCATATTCAAGGATGGCGTGATTCTCTAAATTCATTCTGGCTGGATGTTGCTTATCGTCTACGATGCATTATATGGTGAACCACAGCCAATTCCGGTTGAAATCTGTACTACAACCGGGATTGGCTTTATTTAAATTGCACGGATGCCAAGCGCTTTGGAGATGCTTGATAATGCGGCAGGTGAAGCATGTTGTTGTAGTTGCACAGTCAATAGTTCACGTGCCTCTTCTATGCTGCCTTCAAATGGCTTAATGCCATGACGTTGCATCCAGTGATCTGCGGTTTCATATGCGGAGCTGTTCCATGCAACTTTGCCTTCTGCGAGCCCCTCTTTTTCTTTGGTTCCACTGATCACAATGGCTGCACAGCCCTGAAGGTCCAGAAGTCCACGGTCAAATGTTTTTTTGTCCTCTTTTGCCCCGAAACCGGCTTGTGATCGCAAGGCACGTCCATCGATGCCTTCCTGTTCTGCAACTAACGTATGGAGTTTGAACGCCTCACGGGAGAGTAGACCCGCTTCATACTGTTCCTTGATGGTTCTGGAATCGGCCAGCAGTCGGTGTACCCAAGGGAAGTATTCAGATGAGACAAGAAGCGCTTTCTTTTTGACAAATTTTCCATATGCAGCAATGCCCTCCTCAGCCAGGCGTGAACGCCATAACCAAGGATCGAGTTCATCATCCTTGTGCCAATGTTCTTTGGGGGTTAGCGATGACAGCGAAGGATAATCGGCAAATAGTGGTGCCAGAGGCAGCAGCCCTATAGACTGGATACGCTGTACTGCTTGTTCGTACGTTATAACGGCTTCATATGTCATGATATCAGTAGGCTCCTTTTTGTGTTTAGTCAGGCTACGACTTGGTTGAAGCGAGGTATCTTTGGCTCACTTCCTCGGCATGCTGACGAATCTCACTGCGAAGTTGGAGGGGTTCAATCACTTCAGCTTCACGTCCCAATCGGTAAAAGAATCGGACGGCCCAGTCCCATTCCCCTGGTGGACAAAGGAATGATAATTCCCAGAGATCCGGGGCAATTTCAATCATCTTTTCACCAATATGCTCGTCCTGTTCAGCTTCAATCATTCCCCGGTAACTCAGTCGTGCCTTAACTAGTGTTGGCGGCTGTTCTGGAGGGATCGGCTTGCTCTGCTGTTGATCCGCCTGTTCGTGAAACACGAGTGCATCCTGTGGTTCGATCGCTTTGACTTCGATAATTCGGTCAACCCGGAAAAGACGCTGTTCACCATGTTCGAGGGAATATGCCTCACAGTACCAGAAGCCGGAGGAAGCATATACCCGTGTGGGACAGATATGCAACCATCGTTGACGTGATACGGAGCGATACAGCACACTAAGCCACTCGTGTTCGGGTATGCATGCCAGCAGTGCGTCCAGATGAGGAAGAATGTAATTGCGGTCTGGAATATGATGATGCAGCTGTTGGAGCATGGGATCAATTCGCGACATAATATCATCCGGAATGATGGCTTTAACTTTGTTCATCAGGGTCCAGCGTTTCTCATGAAAGGGTGTGTCGGCGTAGCGACTTAGACCTTCAAGAGCGAATATGAGCGTCGCTGCTTCTACCGGGTCCAGCTGTAATGGGGGTAATACGTAACCCTCCATAAGTCTGAAACCGCCTCCCGGACCGGAAATGGCAATAATGGGCACATTCATCTCGGAGAGGGACTGAATATCCCGAAGAATCGTGCGACGGGAAACTTCAAATTTCTCGCCTAATGAGTGTGCCGTTTCGTGACCATGCTGTAATGCCATTACGATGGCAGCAAGCCGATTTGTTCTGTTCATGTCAGCCACTCCGTTTCGATCTGCGCCGCCGGAAAGTGATGTCGTAGTTATATTCCTATTGTAACAACGAATAAGTGACATCATGAGTGTCACCAATATTTCAACTGTTCATTATTTTATAATGGATCAACATCAGGATTCACAAGCATGTTCCGGCAGGCTTTGTTAAAATGTGTTTCTCGTCCAATTCGCTTTGCATACTGATATTTCCTTCTATCAAAAAGACCACAGATCATGCCAAAAACCCGTATCCGGTGTAGACGGATACGGGAAGTAGCAGCTTTTGGCTTACAGAAGACGATAAAGGTCTGAAATCTATACCAATATCCTTGCTGAAGACAATAACAAGTATAAAAGGAATGAATATGTGACACTTTGTATCACGGGTATTTCTATCACATTTTTTCATTCCGAATGATTCCAATTAAGCGAAATCGCTTATTTCATTTCGAGCAATTGCACTCCACGGGCTTCAATCTCAACACTTCCCGAAAGCTCACGATTGGTGAGCAGATCATGTGCCTTAGCTGTTCCCAGATCATAGGATTGCGTGGTTGCGTTATGGTTCATGACAAACAGGTAGGGCTTGCCGTCTTTGGTTCGTGCGCTTACTTCAACACCTTCTGGTGTCTCAAGCAAGGACTCTACGTTCTTGGCTGCTGCAAGCTGTCCCAGCAAACCATCCAGGAAGCGCTCATCCGGGTCGGATGCAACGTACCATGCTTCACCTTGACCAAAGGTATTACGTGTCACAACAGGCATGCCTTTATAAAAGTCGTCTCCATACTCCGCGATGACCTCAGCTCCCTCACTGTGCAGCAGGTCACATAGCATACCGCAGCCATACTCTCCTTGAAGATCACCGTAGGTTTCTTTGAGGACAATGCGGTTCTTTTGCTCAGGCAGCAGGGCATCAATCTCTTCCACCCAGATTCCGAGCAGTTTACGAAGTTCTCCCGGATATCCACCTGTGGTCACGAGATCGTTCTCGTTGACAATGCCACTGAAGAAGGTTGTCAGGAATGTTCCGCCTGCTTCAACATACTTCTCCAGTTTGGCGGCAAAACCTGGTTTAACCATGTAAAGGACAGGCGCGAGAACGATGTCGTATTTGCTCATATCCGTATCCACACTGACGATATCTACCTGTATGTTGCGGCGGAAGAAAGCGGCGTAATATTTGTGAATCTGATCTACATAATTTAGGGCAACGGTAGGTCCGCTTGATTTTTCGATGGCCCACCAGTTATCCCAGTCGAACATAATCGCTACTTTGGATTCAACAGATGCATCCAGCGTGGTATCTCCAAGGATCTGCAATTCCTTGCCCAGCTCAGCAACTTCGCGGAATACACGTGTATTCTCATGCCCAGCATGCTCAATAACTGCACCGTGATACTTCTCACAAGCACCGATGGAGCGGCGAAGCTGGAAGAACATAATGGTATCGGCCCCGTGCGCAACAGATTGATAACTCCACAGACGCATGACACCTGGACGTTTCAGGGAGTTATATGGCTGCCAGTTCTGCTGACTTGGTGTTTGCTCCATCAGCATGAACGGTTGACCATCTTTCAGTCCGCGCATAAGGTCATGAGCCATTGCCGTGAAGCTGACGGGTGTTGCGAGACCGGGATAGCTGTCCCAGGAGACAATATCCATATATTTTGCCCATTTGAAATAGTCCAATTGTTTAAAGAATCCCATCAGATTGGTAGTCACAACGGAGTCCGGAATATGTTTTTTGATCGCATTGTATTCCAACAGATAACAATCCAGCATGCTGTCGGAGTTGAAGCGAGAATAGTCCAGCGAGATTCCCTGGAACGTTGAATTATTGTTACCCCAATGTTCGCTCAGGTTGCTTGGTAATACGATCTCGTCCCAATCGTAGAAGGTATGCCCCCAGAAATTCGTGTTCCATGCTTTGTTGACCTGTTCCAGAGTCTGATAGCGTTCTTTCAGATACACGCGGAACGCTTTCTCACAGTTGTCACAGTAGCACTCACCGCCATATTCGTTGGAGATGTGCCATACGAGAACCGCAGGGTGATCCTTGTATCGTTCGGCCAGTTTATCTGCAATCTTCTCAGCGTATTTGCGATAGGTCGGGCTGTTGGGACAGGAATTATGGCGCCCACCGAATTTGCGTTTGCGTCCATCGGCATCTACACGAAGCACGTCTGGATATTTCTTTGCCATCCAAGCCGGATGGGCAGCAGTGCTTGTTGCAAGGCATATATAGACACCATTTTCATATAAACGATTAATGAGTTGGTCGAGTTCTTCAAAACGGTAAGTAACTTCATCAGGCTGAATCAGTGCCCATGAAAATACGTTGATTGTGGCAATATCAATGCCTGCCAATTGGAACATGCGCAGGTCTTCAAGGTGGGTTTCGTGATCCCACTGTTCCGGGTTATAATCGCCCCCGTAGAAAATTTTGGGCAGTTTGCTGCTAATCAATGTGTTCACCTCTTGTATAAGAATAATCCTATACTATATGATACATATGACTTTTAAAATATAATAAAAGTAATGACTCATATAAGAATACGGAAGTCTATTTCAGCTTATACCCAAGGAGGCATCCCATGTTTATCTCCCCCCGACATCAACGATATTTCATGACATCACGTGATCAGCCGCTACCCCTTTATATTGAGAGCCTGGGTTATAACGGCAATCAGGAGAAGGTGTCCAGACCTGTGGGGTATCCCTGTTACCACTGGCTTCAGACCGTGAAGGGAGCCGGAGAATTCAAGTTTGCCGGGTCCACGGTCATACTGGGGGAAGCATCAGGTATTTTGCTGCCGCCGAATGAACCGCATGAATATGTGCGCGCCCAAGGAGAGTGGGAGACTCTTTACATTACATTTGGCGGTTCCCAGTGTCCGGCAATCTTGGAGTCGCTTAGTCTGGGTGAAGCGGCGTTCCATCAGTGGGAGCAGAGCAGTCCGTTCAACGATTACGGCCAGGAAGTGCTGGATTCAATCAGAAGTGATCAGGATTTATCGGGACTCGAAGCGTCAGCGGATATATACCGATTTCTGATTTTGCTCAAAAAACATGGCATGACGGGCAATCGTTCTTCCATCTCACATGCCGTGGAGAGACTCGCTCCGCTCATTGCATTCATGGAACAGCATTATGCGAATCCCGAGATTGGGCTCGAACATATGGCTGACCTCACAGGGATCTCATCCAGACATCTGAATACCTTGTTCAAGCAGTCCTTTGGCATGACAGCCTACAGTTATTTTATTTTGCTGCGCATTCGCAAAGCCAAGGAAATCATGACCGCAGAACATAGACCCACGATTAGGGAAACTGCAGTTAGGGTAGGGTTTCGAGATGCAAGCCATTTTGTTGCAACCTTTCGCAGGATTGAGGGGGTGACTCCTGAACAGTTCCGTAATTTGTACTAACATGTACCCAAATGATCAAAAAGTGATGCCAGGAAGGTATTGATGCGTTAGGGTCATTACCGTTATGATGGTATCGATTCCTGAGATTCGAAAACGTTTAAACGGACCCATGGTTCCGTTCTACTTGGAGAGGATGATTGAAGATGACAACAACTATACCTTTATGGGATCATGCTGCACCTTATGCAGCCCAGGGCCATGAAGACGAAATGCCACATTTGACTTTATTTATTCACCCCGGTTCAGAGAGCGCTGTCATTGTGTGTCCAGGTGGCGGTTATGGATTTTTGGCTGATCATGAAGGTGCTCCAATAGCTGAATTGTTGAACCGTGCAGGTATAAGTGCATTTGTCCTGAAATATCGGGTGGCGCCTCACCAGCATCCTGCACCTTTAACAGATGGTCAGCGTGCCATACGTTATGTTCGTGCTCATGCTGAGCAGTATGGCATCAACCCTGCCAAGATTGCAGTACTTGGTTTCTCCGCAGGCGGACATCTCACAGCAACACTGGGAACGCTGTATGACGAGGGACAACCCGATCATGAGGACCTCATTGAACGCCAGAGTTCACGCCCGGACCGAGTTATTCTCTGTTATCCGGTAATTACGATGGAGTCCTATGGACATGCTGGTTCCCGTGAGAATTTGCTTGGGTCTGACGCGTCTGCCGAGCAGATAAAGGCTTTCAGTGCGGAGCAGCAGGTGAGAGCGGATGCTCCTGAAGCGTTCATCTGGCACACCAGCGCTGACCAGGCAGTGCCTGTAGAGAATAGCTTGCGTTACGCACTTGCATTGGGCGAGCATGGCATTCCCTATGATTTGCACGTTTTTGAGAAAGGTTCACATGGTCTTGGATTGGCTGAGGACAACCATGCGATTCGGGTATGGTCGGATCTGTGTCTCACATGGCTCAAGAATCAAGGCTGGTAATTTTTCTGGCCGGTATCAAGTGAACGGTCCTGACTAATCGAGTAATCCGTATATTAGCGCTTTGAAGCGAAGGAGAAAATAACGATGAAATTGCAAAAAAACGACAAGCTTTTGTTTATCGGGGATTCGATTACGGATTGTGGTCGGGAACATCCTGTAGGTGAAGGCAGTTCAGGTCTGGGCCATGGTTACGTAGCGCAAGTCTATGCCCTCTTGCGGTCCATATATCCGGAGTTGATGTTGCGTGTCCAGAATGTGGGTAATGGTGGAAATACGATTCGTGATCTGAAACAGCGCTGGGATCGTGATGTGCTTGACCTTAAACCGGACTGGCTGACGATCATGATCGGCATTAATGATGTATGGCGTCAGTTCGACAACCCATTGTCAACAGACTCACATGTGTTTCTTGAAGAATACGAATCCACATTGCGTGAACTGGTGGCTTCGGTTCGTCCCAACCTGAAAGGTCTGGTACTAATGACGCCTTATTATCTTGAGGCCAATCCGGAAGACCCGATGCGGGCAACGATGGATATCTACGGAGAAGCGGTACGCAGGGTAGCCAGTGAGTATGATGCGGTGTATGTGGATACACAGGCTGCATTTGCTCCATTTTGGGATCATTTCTATACGTCTGTGTTGACTTATGACCGGGTACATCCGGATGCAACGGGCCATATGGTACTGTCCAAAGCATTCTTGGATGCCATCGGATTCGAATGGTCAGGCGGCGTCAAATCTGAATAAGGACGTGATGGCATGAGCGACGTAACTGTAGCAGTACAAACCCCGGCATTATTGGGGGAAGGTCCAAGCTGGGATGCGGAGAACAATCGATTATTGTGGGTAGATATTGAAAGTTTTAAGGTGCATGTGTATGATCCGGCTACAGGGCAGGATCAGCCTTATGATGTCGGTGAACATGTCGGGGCTGTTGTTCCCTATCGTGGTGACGAAGTTTTGGTTGCTTTACGCAGTGGATTCCATACGTATCACTTGCATACGGGTGAGCTGCATGCCATTGAGAACCCCGAACAAGATAAGGATACCAATCGTTTTAATGATGGAAAATGTGATGCGAAGGGCCGCTTCTGGGCAGGTACGATGAGCATGAATAATGAGAGCAAAGCCGGATCACTGTATTGTTTGGAGCAAGGACACCCCGTTCGCACAATGGTACAAGGTGTATCTACATCCAACGGCTTGGGCTGGAGTCCAGATCGGCAAAACATGTATTACATTGATACCCCGACACGTTCTATTGACCGGTTTGATTTTGATCTGACGGCAGGTACGATTCAGAATCGGACAAGTATCATTCACATACCGGAGGAATTTGGTTTTCCGGATGGGATGACGGTTGATGGTGAGGGCATGCTGTGGGTTGCGCACTGGGGCGGAGGAAGAGTCACTCGCTGGAATCCTGATACATCAGAACTGTTGCAACAGATCGAGGTGCCGGCAGATCAGGTAACATCCTGCTGTTTTGGGGGACCGGATCTCGAAGAGTTATACATTACAACAGCACGTATAGGGATTAAGGAAGAACGTCTGAAAGAGACACCGGATGCGGGCTCACTTTTTGTCATCAGACCGGGGGTTAAAGGGCAGGAGACTCACGCTTATGGTAGCCAGAAATAAAACAGGTGCCAGTCATGCAGTGAACCTTAGTGAACCTCTGCCTGGTTTGCCAGGTAAGAAACGATTTCATTTTTTACTCTTATATAAAATGTCAAAAGGTGCTGTTCTAACAGCATCTTTTTTTGTTGATTTAGATTATCGTCTATATAGAACAAAAATAAAACGACTTTTCATTGAAGTAACGGACCGAATACTTCCATTTTGTGGTATTATTTGGATTGAAGACAAAGCTCTACGGAGGACGCATTAAATATGTAGGAAAGGGTGTAATTATGAAATTAAATCATCTGAACCTAACAGTTACTGATGTTCCAGCTGCTCGCGAGTTTTTAGAGACTTATTTTGGTATGAAATGTGAAGGTACGAGAGGAAAAGCATTTGCAGTTATGTTTGATGATGAAGGCTTTATTCTCACTCTAATGAAGGGTAAAAACGTACTCTATCCAGTGACTTTTCATATCGGATTTCCCCAACCGACCGAACAAGAGGTTGACAGAATATATAGTCTTTTGAAAGACAATGGCTTTGAATTAGACGCACCTAAGCATGCACACGGTTATACTTTTTATGTTGAAGCCCCTGGTGGATTTACTGTTGAAGTCTTGTGTTAATCTATATCCCATTGAAGTCGCTATTTTAGCGGCTTTTTTTGTTGTATAAACGATTTTAAACACTGAAAATATTTTACAAAAATCGGAATTTCGACAGAGGGGTTTGGAGATTGCCAGCGAATGTTATTTATTGAAAGTATTATCCAGATAACCGCGAATCAAGAACAATTATGTAAGCGCTTAACAATATGACTGAAAGGGGGTGAGGCTTCTTGTATCAAGGGATGCATTGATTCGTCTGGCACGCCATCATCAGCACGATGAGACAGCGGGGATAGACCGAAATGCAGTAACGAAGTAGAAGAGGAGGATAAGTTGATATGAGAACGTTTATGGGTAAATTGCGAATGATGAGCCTGACGGTTGCCGTAGTAACCGCTTCGCTGGGAGGACTTGCTGGAACGACACTGGCGGCACCAAGTGAAGCCTATGAGTGGAAAAATGTGGTGACGGGTGCAGGAGGCGGGTTTGTACCGGGCATTATTTTCAACGAGTCGGAAAAGGATCTGATCTATGCCCGTACGGATATCGGGGGAGCCTATCGCTGGAATGCGGCTGACGAGAGGTGGATACCCTTAACAGATTTTGTTGGCTGGGATGACTGGAACAAGAATGGTGTGGATGCACTGGCTACGGACCCGGTTGATCCCGATCGGGTGTATATGGCAGTTGGGACGTATACGAATTCGTGGGACCAAAATAATGGCTCCATCTTGCGCTCTACGGACCGGGGAGATACATGGCAAACCACAACACTTCCATTCAAAGTGGGTGGCAACATGCCGGGACGTTCAATGGGAGAACGCCTGACCGTGGACCCAAATGATAACAGTATTCTGTATTTCGGTGCACGAAGTGGTCATGGGTTATGGAAAAGTACCGATTACGGTGTGACCTGGAACGAAGTCACAAGCTTCCCGAATCCGGGAAATTATGTGCAAGATCCTTCGAATGAATATACCAGTGACATCGTAGGTCTGGCATGGATCACGTTTGACAAAACAACAGGTTCGGCAGGGCAAGCAACCCAGACAATCTATGTAGGTGTTGCGGATAAAGCTCAAAGCGTGTATCGCAGCACAAATGGCGGCCTGACCTGGTCAGCAGTTGCTGGTCAACCTACAGGTTATATCCCGCATCATGGTGTGTTTGATTCAGACGGAAGCCTCTATATTACGTACAGCGATGGTGTTGGACCTTATGATGGGGAAAAAGGTGACGTGTGGAAACTGAATACGTCGACAGGTGTCTGGAGCAACATCAGCCCTGTTCCAAGCAGCAGCACGGATAATTATTTTGGATATGGCGGATTGGCTGTTGATGCACAGAATCCCGGTACATTGATGGTCGCTACATTGAATTCCTGGTGGCCGGATGCCACCTTGTTCCGCAGTACAGATGGCGGAGCAACGTGGACACGCATATGGGAATTTGAAGGATATCCGAACCGGAAGTTGCGTTATACACAGGATATTTCGGCAGCGCCATGGCTCACATTTGGCACCAATCCTGCCCCACCCGAAACAACCCCAAAATTGGGCTGGATGATCGGTGATCTGGAGATTGATCCGTTTGATTCGGATCGCATGATGTATGGAACGGGTGCTACAATCTATGGGACGAAGAACCTGACAGACTGGGATGATGACGAAAAAATCAATATTTCAGTGATGGCGAAAGGGGTTGAGGAGATTGCCGTACTGGATCTGATCAGCCCGCCAAGTGGTGCACATTTGATAAGCGGAGTGGGGGATGTCTCCGGATTCCGTCATAACAATCTGGACCAGGCGCCAGCTACCATATTTACGAGCCCGAACTATTCTTCCACAGAAAGTCTGGATTTTGCAGAGTTAAGTCCAAATACGATGGTTCGCGTAGGTAAAGCAGATTATGCTGCTGATCCAAATGCAAAATCCATTGGTTTGTCCAGTGACGGAGGTACTACGTGGTATAAGGCCAATGCAGAACCTGCCGGCACAACCGGAGGAGGGACCGTAGCCATCTCTGCGAATGGTAACCGACTCGTATGGAGCACATCAGATAAAGGTGTACATTATTCGACTGGCGGCAATTCATGGACGGCAAGCACGGGGATACCTGCACAGGCAAAAGTGATTTCGGATCGTGTCAATCCAAACAAATTTTATGGATTTGCAGCCGGTAAAATCTATGTGAGTGTGAATGGTGGTGCTACTTTCACGGCCTCACCTGCGACCGGACTTCCGATGGAAGGAAATGCCGATCTGGATGCCGTTCCAGGCGTTGAAGGCGAACTCTGGTTTGCTGGTGGTAGTGAGGAAGAAGGTCCTTACGGATTATGGCATTCCACGGATTCAGGAGCGACATTCACGAAGCTTGCCAATGTAGAGGAAGCAGACAGTATCGGATTTGGTAAAGCGGCCCCTGGGCAAAACGTTGTTGCGTTATACACGGTTGCACAGATCGATGGAACACGTGGATTCTTCCGCTCCGATGACGGTGGGGCTAATTGGGTTCGTATCAATGATGATCAGCATCAGTATGCTCGTGTAACCACTATTACGGGTGATCCGCGTTTGTATGGAAGAGTATATCTCGGAACAAATGGCCGCGGAATTTTATATGCTGACCGTGTTGGAGGTAACAATGGCGGTGGAGACGGCGGGGGTACACCAGTGACCAACTCTGTGATTACACCGGTTACAGCCGAATTTGATCGCAAAGCAGGCAATCAGGTTAATATTCCAGTCACGTTAACGCTGAACGGCAATACACTTGTCTCCATTCGCAACGGGAATGCAACGCTGGTTTCAGGTACAGATTACACGTTGACAGGCAATGAGGTCGTATTAAGTAAAAACTACCTGGCTTCACTGCCAAATGGCGCAGCGGCGCTAACCTTTCAATTCAGCGCAGGCGCTCATGCGACCTTGAATCTGCTTATTAAAGACACGACAGCTGCACCTGTTGGAACCATACGCATTGAGATGTTTAACAGCAACACTTCAGCAACGGGCAGCTCGATTAGTCCCAAATTCAAACTGACAAATACGGGTACTACAGCTTTGAATCTGTCTGATGTGAAAATCAGATACTATTATACGATAAACGGTGAACAGCCTCAGAACTTCTTCGCTGACTGGGCGACTGCTGGCAGTTCGAATGTAACAGGCACGTTCAGTGCACTCAATCCAGTTCGGACAGGTGCTGACCACGTGCTTGAGATTGGATTCACAGCTTCCGCTGGAACTCTGAATGCAGGACAAAGCACGGAAATCCATACGCGCATCTCCAAGAACAATTGGACCAACTATACGCAAACAGATGATTATTCTTTTGCAGGTAGTCAGACTTCCTATACGGACTGGTCCAAAGTCACCGGTTATATCGCGGGAAGTCTCCAATGGGGAATTGAACCATAAGTGAGTGATTTAACGAAATAGGATTGAAATAGGGGTCCTGATTCGCCAAATGATCAAATGGCGAGTCGGGGCTTCTTATTTTGTCGAAATATAGTGTAAACTATAGATAGTTACCATTGCTTAAAGGATCATTTTAAGATATAAAAAGATGTACAATCAATTTAAAATTAATGTAACCGCTAACACTGGAAAGTGTTTATAACCGATATATAATAGTTGGTATAGCCTGTACAGATATAGAGGAAAGATTAGACAAGGGGGTCGCGATCATGAACCGGTTGTGCAAGGTGCTGATTGTTGACGATGAGTTTCTGGTAAGACAGGGCATAAAGCACCATATGAACTGGGAAGCGGAAGGATTTATCATTGTGGGTGAAGCTTCCAACGGTGAAGAAGGATTACAGCAGGTGAACCTGTTAAAACCGGATATTGTGATCACCGATATTGTCATGCCTGTCATGGATGGCGAAACGTTTGTCCGTACACTAAAAGCCAGTAATCCGCAGATTGAAGTTATTGTACTTAGCAGCTTCAGTGAATTCGAGTATGTACGTTCAACGCTTCAGCACGGGGCAGCCGATTATATACTGAAACCCAAGCTGGATACAAATGAATTATTGCAAGTCCTTCAACGCACAGCGGGTAAAATTCCGGAGCTACAGTTCGAGCCGTCGCACGATGGCTGGAGACTTGGGCAACTGATGGAGAAGATGCTGTCCGGATTTACACTGGATGAAGATAGCGAAATGCCGATGATTCGAGATACCTTTCCGTATGAATCCTTTCGCTTGCTTGTGTATAAACCCGTGGGTGCTGGGGGAAATCCACTGAAGATGGATCAGGAACAGATTGAATCCAAGCTCAGGAGCGATCTGCCTGAAGTAGAATGTGCAATGGTTCCCGCAGAGGGTACATTACCTGTAATGCTTCTTAATGTCGATCCTGCGAGAGATGAATGGATGCTTGAACGGATCAGACAGTTGGCCAGTGAAAATGCAGCAGGAGAAGGCAGTCCTGGTTGGGTGCTTAGTGAAAGCTTTACTTCATTTGAACAGATGGGTGTTGTTTACCGGGAACATCTGATTAAGCTGATTGAATATCGCTTCTATTATAAGGATCGACCAATCCTGGTGTATGGTGAACTGCCTCCAATGCATCCCGCAGGTTACCAGTTTAATGTGAATATGTTTTTGCAGCATGTGAAGCGTAACCGGGTCGAAGCGGCAAGGGAGTATTTACAGGATCATGCAAAAACACTTGGACGGGATTATATTGCGGATGTGTTTGAGATCAAATCATTTCTCGGTAACTTGATCTTCAACGTGACCATTACCCTCGCGGATATGGATGTCCAGTCCGCCGGGCTGGAAGAGAGCAAATATACGTATTTTAAAAATGTGGACGGGGCTTCGAGTCTGGACGAAGTCATGACTGTGCTTGATCAATTCATGACCGAAGTTCAGGAGTGCACCGCTGGTGCGGGTGGAAAACGAAGTGATCCCAACATGAAGATGCTGCTGGATTACATGCATGAGCACTTTGATCAGCCGCTAGGGCTTGCTGAAGTAGCCAAGCATTTTCATTTTAATCCATCGTATTTATCCAGTTATTTCTCATCTCACAAAAAAGAAGGATTTAATGAATACTTAAATAAAATTCGGATAGAAAAAGCCGAGGAACTGCTCCGATCCGATGATGTAACGATCTCTGAGATTAGCAGTATGGTAGGCTATTCCGATCATAGTTACTTTTGCAAAGTGTTCAAAAAATTCACTGGATTATCACCAAGCCGATACCGGCGCAAATTCTGGGCATAAAGTCAGAAGGATAAGATCATGAAGAAATGGATGAACCAATTATCTCGTCTCGGATTGTTTCCCAAGTTGTTTTTGGTTATGGTGGTCAGTATTGTCCTCGTTTCTGTACTCATCTTATGGACGACCATTCACATGTCAACCAATCTGTTTACTGAGACGTTCAGTATCACAAACTCCAAGGTGCTTAATCAGATCAAGACAAATTTTGAATCCTTTAATGAGGCCATTGCTGCCGTATCGAATAATGTGACGCAGAGTGGATCGATCCGAGGATTCCTGTCCGAAGGAGATGCCGATTCCCTCACGATGGCCAAATCCTTCTATAATATGAGGGAAACGATGGATCGAATTCAATCCATAACCGAATCCTACGAAGTAGGGATAACAATTATCGGGATTAATGGACGGAGCTATTCCACGAATCGTGCTCATCTTCAGTTGTCCGTGGATGAATTGAAGCAGGAGCCAATTACGATGGAAGCAGCTGAGACGCCCAGTCGTCTTATCTTTGATGATTACCAAAACGAGGCAACGATCGGGAGTCAGCAGATGATCTCTGCGACGAAAGCGTTGACGGACCGAACACGCAGCCGAATATACGGTACGCTCTATGTCACGATGAGAGAAGACATATTCCGGCAATTTTACAGCAGCTTTACAAGTCGTGGCAATGATGTGGTCATTATGAATGAAAAAGGTGAGATTGTATCATCGAATCGTGAAGACTGGATCGGAACAACTCAGCTGGATTTGCTATCGTATGCCCGGGATATGAACAACAACTCTCCGAGAAGTATTAATGCTCGTGTGATGGATCAGGATAGCGTTGTGCTATCCGAGTATCTACCGTTCTATCGGTTTTATATTGTCAATGTAGTGGATAAGGACCTGGCGATGGGTCAACTTATCGACATGAAGACGGTTGCCCTGATCTGTGCAGCTATCGTTGTGGGGGCACTCATCCTTGTGTTTCTCATCACCAGCCAGATTACCAAGTCACTGCGCAGACTTGTGAAGCAGATGTCCAACATTACAAAAAGTGATCTGGACAACTACATTCCGGTGAGTGGAAGCTACGAGAGCAGGCAGCTTGGTCATGCTTACAATTACATGCTTGATGAACTGCATGATTATGTGGATCAATTAGTACAGACACAGCATGAACAACGCAACGCAGAGCTTGCGGCATTACAGAGTCAGATTAATCCTCACTTCTTGTACAATACACTTGCATCTGTCAAAGTTCTGGTGCAACAAGGCAACAAAGACAGGGCTGCGGAGACCATTAACGCATTAATTGGATTGCTGCAAAATACGATCAGTGATGTGAGTCAGACGGTTACAGTGGAGCAAGAAGTCGAGAACTTGAAAAATTATGTCTTCATTAATCACGTCAGATATGGTGGCCGGATTAAAGCAGCTTTCTACGTTGCTCCGGATTGTACACACTATCATGTACCCAAACTGGTGATCCAGCCGTTTATCGAGAATGCATTTTTCCATGGATTTATCAAGAAAGAAACGGGTACGATTCATGTCATGGTTTCCAGAGCGGGAGAATCACTCATCTGTGAGATTATGGACAATGGTGATGGAATTGAAGGGCTTGTCATGGGAGAAACATTGCCCAATCCAAAGAACAATCGTCAACTATTCAGTGGTATCGGTATTCGCAACGTACATGACCGTATTGAGTTATTATATGGTTCACCTTACGGTGTCACGATTATGAGCAATGTCGGTGAAGGGACGAGAGTAACGGTTACATTGCCTTTAATCACGAGTTGAATTGAAACCCGATTCGATTGAATACACTAAAATCGAGATCCCTCGCTTCTGTTTTCTACAGAGGCGGGGGATTTTCACGTGTCAGAGGTAAAGCGGGTGAAATCATTTTTGTACTATTTCAAGATCAAGAAATTACAAAATCAAAAGAAATTACAAAAAACTAAATTTAATGCAAACGGTTTCTGTAAAGGTTTTCATTGTGGCAATAAGATGACAAATCCGTACAAAATTATTACTAACGAATGGAGATATGGGAATGATAAGATGAATACATCGAAAGCAACCGCTTTCAGAAAACGTAAACAAATTACACACAAAGAGGTCGAAGGGGAGTTGAATGTTTTGAAAAAAATGTGGGTATTGATGCTCGTTACAGTACTGCTGTTGTCCGCATGTTCATCCGGTGGCGGAGGTAATTCCGCTAGTGGTGGTGACGAAAAAACAAACGAAATTACGGTCTGGGCTTGGGACAAAGCTTTTAACGTAGCTGCAATGGAAACAGCAAAAGAAGCATATCAAAAAGCAAATCCTGATGTGAAAATTAACATCATTGAATACGCTCAAGCTGATATCATTCAGAAACTGAACACAGGTCTTAACTCCGGAACTGCCAGCGGTCTTCCAAACGTAGTTCTGATTGAAGACTATCGTTCACAAAGCTTCCTGAATGCATATCCTGATGCGTTCAAAGATCTGTCTTCCAGTATCACGGCTTCCGATTTTGCAGATTACAAACTCGGACCAACAGCGTTTGATGGCAAACAATACGGAGTACCATTTGACTCCGGCGTTGCTGGTTTGTACTACAGAACAGACCTGCTGGAGCAAGCTGGTTACAAAGCAGCTGACCTGCAAGACATCACTTGGGATGACTACATCCAAATTGGTAAAGACGTAAAAGCTAAAACAGGTAAAGAGCTTCTTTCTCTTGACCCGAATGACCTTGGTTTGATTCGTATGATGATCCAAACTGCAGGTAAATGGTATTCCGCAGAAGATGGTAAAACACCTGACATTGCTAATAATGCTGCTCTGAAAGAAGCGTTTATTACTTACAAAGCAATGATGGATGCCAACATTGTTAAATTGCACTCTGACTGGAGTCAATTCGTTGCCAACGCCAATAACGGTAGCGTAGCAACAATTCCTACAGGTAACTGGTTCTCACCATCTGTACGTCAAGAAGCTTCCCAATCCGGTAAATGGGCTGTAGCTCCAATGCCGAAAATGGCTGGTCAACCAAACTCTGTTCACGCATCCAACTTGGGTGGTAGCTCTTGGTATGTTATGAACAACGTTCCTGGTGCAGATCAAGCAGCTGATTTTGTAGCAAAAACATTTGGTTCTGACAAACAATTGTATCAAGATCTGTTGAACAACATCGGCGCAATTGGTACGTACAAACCAGCAGTTGATGGTGACGCGTATGCCAAAGCAGACGAGTACTTCGGCGGACAAAAAATCTTCACAGACTTTGCGAATTGGACGAAAGAAATTCCAAGCGTAAACTATGGTATCAACACATATGCCATTGAAGATATTCTGGTAGTAGAAATGCAAGCATTCCTGAACGGTAAATCAATCGATGACGTTCTGGCTGATGCACAAAAACAAGCTGAAGCACAATTAAACTAAGATACCCAAGGTAACTTATAGAACCCTAGGAAACATCGGAGCCGTCTCCCATGTCCGGCGCAAGTCGAACCGGATATGGCGAGAGGCTCCGTGGGTTCTACCCATGTTCCATGGAGAGAGAGGAGCCATACTGTGAAAGCCATGAATACAGGAGACAGTCTCCAAAAGAAAAATAATTTGACTGGATGGGCTTTTGTTTTGCTGGCTGTTGTCGGGATTGTTGCATTTTACTTCTACCCGATGATCCAAGCGCTGCTCTTATCGTTCAAGTCTGGTGTAGGAGCCAATCTTGAATTTTCGGGCCTTTCTAACTACAAAAGATTGTTAGTTGATACAACGTTCCGTACAGCATTATCGAATACATTTATCTACTTGATCATTCAAGTGCCTGTAATGATTATTCTCGGTTTGTTTATTTCCGTATTGCTGAATGACAGCACACTACGCTTCCGGAGCTTCTTCCGTACAGCGATTTTCTTGCCTTGTGTAACTTCATTGGTAGCGTACTCTGTTGTATTCAAATATTTGTTTGCACCAGATGGAATGGTGAATCAATTCCTTATGGGCTTGCACATTATTGGCGATCCAATTCAATGGATCACAGACCCGTTCTGGGCTAAAATTACGATCATAATCGCCGTTACTTGGCGTTGGACCGGATATAACATGATTTTCTATCTGTCATCCCTGCAAAACATCGATCAATCGATCTATGAAGCTGCAAGAATTGACGGAGCGAATGCTTTTACACAATTCTTCAAAATCACAGTACCTTTGCTTAAACCGATTATCCTCTTCACGTCGATCACATCAACGATTGGTACATTACAAATCTTCGATGAGATCATGAATATTACCAAAGGTGGTCCAGGTAATGCGACCATGTCGATTTCACAATACATCTACAACCTTTCGTTCAAATATTCACCGGACTTCGGTTATGCAGCAACAGTGTCTTATTCCATCGTAATCTTGATTATTGTATTGTCCATCATCCAGTTTAAAGTGGCAGGTGATAATAAAAATGGCTAAAGCTAAAGCAAAACGGATTTTCACGTATGTGTTCCTATCCATCGTCGCCTTTGTATCCATTTTCCCTTTCTTCTGGATGCTGGTCAGTTCAACAAATGCATCAGTCGATGTCACCAAGGGTAGACTGCTGCCGGGTTCAGCTTTCATTGATAACTTCAACAAACTGATTGATTCGACAAATCTGGTACAGGCTCTCGGAAACTCGGCGATTATCTCTGTAATCTCCACTGTCTTGGCACTGTTTATTGGTTCCATGGCAGGTTATGGCTTCGAGGTATATCGCACGAAGTCCCGTGATGTCGTGTTTAATATCCTGTTGTTGTCCATGATGATCCCGTTTGCAGCGATTATGGTACCATTGTATCGTATGTTCGCAACAATCTCGGGAGTTGCACCGGTTATCGGAATCAACACGATGGCAGCAGTGATCCTGCCAACCATCGCAACAGCGTTCCTGATCTTTTTCTTCCGTCAGAACACCAAAATGTTCCCGAAAGACTTGCTCGAAGCTGGACGTATTGATGGTTTGAGTGAACTCGGCATCTTCTTGAAGATCTATATGCCAACCATGAAAACAACATATGCAGCGGCAGCAATCATTACATTCATGAGTAGTTGGAACAACTATCTGTGGCCACTCATTGTATTGCAAACACCTGACCAACAAACGATTCCGCTATTGATCTCAAATCTGGGTGCTGGTTATTCTCCAGATTACGGAGTAATCATGACAGCAATCGTTATTGCAACACTGCCTACAGCAATCGTTTTCTTCATCATGCAGAAACATTTTGTTGCAGGTATGGTAGGTTCCGTGAAGTAATGAAAACAGCATAATCCGTGCAAATGACGGGTGCAGGAAAGAAGAGAGGGCGCTGTTATGGCGTACCTCTGTCTTTTTTGTTTATGTAAAGCAAAAGGAAATCCAGAGTAAACCTTGAATAAGTCAAACTATAACGTTTTAAAGGGAGAGAGAGCCGATGAAAGCAACAAAGGCAGATATCAACTGGTTGGGGGACGTAAGTGTATTTGAGGTGAACCGTCTGCATGCTTATTCCGACCACCGTTATTACCAAACAATGGAAGAGGCGGTAGGTTCAAGCGCGATGTCCATGCGTTATGATCTGAATGGTACGTGGAAATTTAACTATGCTATTCGTCCAGACAGCCGTTCTGAGTTTTTCTATACATCCGATTTTTCCAGTGAAGGCTGGGATGATATTGAAGTTCCGGGGCACATCCAGCTACAAGGATACGGACAGATTCAATATGTAAATACACAATATCCTTGGGATGGCCTGAACGAAATTCGTCCGCCGGCATTGCCGCAGGATAAAAATCCGGTTGGAAGTTACATTCGCACATTCCACCTGCCGACAGGTTGGGAGTCGAATCCGGTATATATTTCTTTCCAAGGTGTAGAGTCTGCATTCTATGTATGGCTTAACGGACAATTCGTAGGATACGGGGAAGACAGCTTTACGCCATCTGATTTTGACCTGACGCCATTCCTACAGGATGGAGAGAACAAGCTCGCAGTTGAGGTGTATCAACGCAGCACAGGCAGCTGGCTGGAAGACCAGGATTTCTGGCGTTTCTCGGGTATTTTCAGAGATGTGTATCTGTATACGGTCCCGGCTGCGCACGTACGTGATGTTCATGTTCGCACAGATCTGGACAAGTCCTATACCAACGGTACGTTGCAAGTGGATCTGAAGCTGGAAGGAAAAGCGGTTGCAGGAGCACGTGTAGAGGCTGAACTTCGTGATCGTGAAGGCAATACCGTTAAAACGTTTGAATCCAAAGTTAACGATGGACAAGTAAGTCTTCGTGAAGATATCGGTACAGTGAACCTGTGGAGCGCAGAGATTCCATACTTGTATCGTCTCTATATTCGTGTATATGATGCTGCGGGTGCACTGGTTGAGGTTGTTCCTCAAGCCGTTGGTTTCCGTACATTTGAAATGATTGATAAAGTGATGCACATCAACGGTAAACGTATCGTATTCAAAGGTGTGAATCGCCATGAGTTCAACCCGCGTCGTGGACGTGCAGTTACGAAGGAAGATATGCTGTGGGATGTTCGTACGATCAAACAGAATAATATGAATGCTGTACGTACGTCACACTATCCAAACCAAAGTCTCTGGTATGAGCTGTGTGATGAATATGGATTGTATGTTATTGACGAGATGAACCTGGAGACACACGGATCTTGGCAGAAACTTGGTGCCGTTGAGCCTTCATGGGTTATTCCAGGTGACAAACCGGAATGGCATGATATCGTTATGGACCGCGCTGTATCCATGGTGGAGCGTGACAAAAACCATCCGTCCATTCTGATCTGGTCTTGTGGTAATGAATCACACGGTGGTGAAGTCATCTACAAAGTATCCCAATACTTCAAATCGGCTGATCCAACACGTCTAGTACATTACGAAGGTGTATTCCATGATCGCCGTTTCGATGAAACAAGTGATATGGAGACTCGCATGTATGCCAAACCGGCGGACATTGAGGAATTCCTGAATGCAAACCCGACGAAACCTTATATTAGCTGTGAGTACATGCATGCCATGGGTAACTCTATTGGCGGTATGCACAAATATACGGAGTTGGAAGACAAATATCCGATGTATCAAGGTGGATTCATCTGGGATTACATCGACCAATCCATTTATAAAAAAGATCGTTACGGCAAAGAGTTCCTCGCTTATGGCGGAGATTTTGGTGATCGTCCATCAGACTATTCGTTCTGTGGCAACGGTATCGTCCATGCTGACCGTAAAGTAACTGCGAAAATGCAGGAGGTCAAATTCCTTTACCAGAACATCAAGCTGTTCCCGGATCGTGAAGGTGTTAAAATCGTGAACGGTAATCTGTTCGCAGATACATCTGCGCTGGAACTGGTATACAGCCTGGAGCGCGAGGGACATGAAGTGCTGCGTGGAACATTGGAAGTGAACGTGGATGCACAAAGCGAGACGGTAGTGAAACTTCCGCTGGGTGCAGAAGCTCTAGCGGGCGGCGAGTACGCTGTGAACACTGCATTTGTGTTAAAAGAAGCTACACTGTGGGCTGACAAAGGTGAAGAAGTGGCATTTGGACAGTTTATTTTCACAAAGGATCAGGTAAATGATGCAGTTGAAGTCGACTTGAACCTTGTAAGTGATGTACAGGTGGTTGAAGGTGACGTTAACATTGGTGTTCGTGCTGGCAAGACACATGCGCTGTTCTCCAAACAGTTTGGGACCCTGGTTTCCCTGAAATTGTCCGGTCGTGAGACGATTGCTGTACCACCTGCACCGCTCTTCTGGCGTGCAATGACGGATAATGACAAAGGTATGGCGATGGGCTTCGAACTGGGTGCCTGGTATGCAGCGAGCCTGATGCCACGTTCTGTAGAGTGGAAAGCGGAACAGAAACCGGATCAATACCGGATCGAGTTCACGTACAAGCTCAACATTTCGGAGGATGTACAAGTGAAAGTGGTATATACCGTTCATGCAGATGGAAGCGTACGTGTGCATAATACGTACAAAGGTACAGCCGGATTGCCAAACCTGCCAATCCATGCATTGTCCTTCAGAACATCACCTGACTTCGAAAACGTGGAATGGCTGGCGATGGGACCCGAAGAAAATTATGCAGACCGCGCATTTGGCGCACGTCTCGGTATCCACGGCAGCAAGGTAGCTGATACCATGGCTCCATATCTGGTACCACAGGAATCAGGCAACCGTACGGGCGTACGTTGGGCCAAATTGACAGACAACGCGGGACGTGGCTTCAAAATTGAAGCATCCGGAACTCCAGTCGAGCTGAATGTCTCACCATATACAGCATTTGAGCTGGAGAACGCACAACATGCGTACGAATTGCCCCCTGTGCACTATACGGTCGTGACTGTAGCAGGTAAACAAATGGGTGTTGGCGGTGATGATAGCTGGGGTGCTCCGGTTCATCCGGAATACCTGATCCCTTCGGACGGCGAACTAACATTTGAATTTGTCATTCGTGCACTGTAATTAAAAGACGTACAGAATAAAGAATGTATCCTATAAAGAACAGAGGTCTTCGCTCATCGGAGGCCTCTGTTTTGTTATGTCAACGAACAGCTTGAGAGGCATTGTATGAAACCGTTCTCTCTCCAACCTCGTAATGTACGAGACAGGAAACATAAGAGGGGGTTCAAGATGAGTAAAAAAGCAAAGACAGGTATATGGGTGACGGTGTTGGTCTTCTTGGGTATCATTGTTGGATGTTTCATATGGTATTTCAATACCGCTTCAGGTGAACGTGCACTCAAAACGATGAGGTCCAATAACTCGGGTGGGCTGGAGAGGGTTGTTAAAGTGTACAGCAATAATGGTGAATTGATTCAGACCTATGATGGCAAAATTGACGTGGAAGATACGGAATACGGCAATAAAGTATTATTTGATCTCAATGGGAAACGTGTTGTGATCTATAATGCAACGATTGTTGTTGAAGAGAAGTAAAGCGTAAATTGCCAGTCTTGACCAAGCGCTGGTTTGGAATTTGGAATTACACCTTATCTCTTATATGGTATAATTAAGGGGAATATATAAGGGTCGGGTGAGATTTTTATGGTGGATATGTACCTCATAATCCTAGTTGCTATCTTGGGAATGACTCTGTTTTATAGCTTGATCGCTTTTTTCTTGATTCGTTTCATTTCCAAAAAAGCTTTCAAGCTGACGTTAACCAAATATGAAATGATGGAGATTATAACCTGGCTCGCAGTGTTGTTTATTACCTTCATGATGATTAAGACGGGTTCGATAAATCTTCTCTTGCCGGTTGTTTTACTTATCATTCCATTGATCAATTTGCGGATTTCCAATCGGAAACATAGAGAGTTGAACTCGTGAGGTCTTGCTACGTTGGGGCAAGGCACAAGGAGGATGAACATAGGAAAGGTTGACGGAGATTACATCACTAGTCAACCTTTTTTATTTTGTATTAATTTCTATTATATACGGTGATAACGAACAAGGGGGAGTTTAATGATGATCCTGTGCAAATCAACGGATACTTCCGGATTAACGCAGGTTGCCAATCTATCGGATGAGTTGCAGCCTGTTTTTGATCAAGCAGAAAGCAAATATCAAATAGTTGATATTGAACTATTCTTTGTTTTCAGGTGTCTCCCTGAGGAATACGAGAGAAGGTCCACGGTCAGGCATGTGAAGAAGGAGAATGTTATATATTTCGATCTGGTGGTTAGCGAGGATCGGTATAAGACATTAAGCAAAAGCAAACAACGATATGCGTTAAGCCATGAGTTTTATGCTTTTTTGAGTGAAAAGATCCAGAAATACAAGATTGAACATTTAAAAGTGAATGAGTTTATCGTAGATATGGGCATGTGGCTGAGGGAGATCGGATGGTTGCAGACCGAAGAGCAAGCCGAAATAAGTGAATTTGAAGAAAAGTATAACTAACAAAATAAAGTGATATAAACAACAAAAATAGGCCCTCTTTCGAGGGCCTACTTTTCATGGGAGAGGAGAAACCGGACGAAGAGCTTATGGGGAAACGTAAGTCTTCTCCGCGGTTGTCTACGACACTTGTGATGTCGATAATTATAGAATCGCCCGATTGTTTCCTTTTTATACATATGCGTCAACAATTCGTCAACAATTTTCCAAGGGAAATGAAGACCGCACATTTTTCAAACTGAACCCGAGTGTGGTACGATAGTCGTATCAATAAACTTACATAGAGAAAAGGTGACTCGTCAAGTGAGAGTGGTATCTGGGAGTGCAAAAGGCAGGCCGCTGAAGGCTGTTCCTGGCACGGGTACGCGGCCGACCACCGACAAGGTGAAGGAAGCGTTATTTAGCATGGTTGGTCCTTATTTTGAGGGCGGCACAGCATTGGATCTGTTTGCAGGCAGTGGAGGTCTCGGTATTGAGGCGCTGAGCCGCGGCATGGACAAGGCTGTTTTTGTTGATTTGGAATCAAAAAGTATTGAAGTTATCCGCATGAATTTGAAGGCGACCAAGCTGGAAGACCAGGCGGCCGTATATCGTAATGATGCAGGTCGGGCATTGAAGGCACTCGCCAAGCGAGGCACAACGTTTGATCTGGTATTTCTCGACCCGCCATATCGCATGAAGACCGGGCACGAGTTGATGTTAACCATGCACGAACTGGAACTTCTGGAACCCGAAGCAACCATCGTGCTTGAATATGAATCCAAACATGATTACCCTGAGCAATTCGGCCCGTTTGAACAAACGCGCAAGGCTTTGTATGGGGAGACGGCAGTATCCATCTATTATTATGCGCCAGAAGCAGTTAAAGATGGAGAATCCATTACACCGGAAGAGGAGGCTCCTCATGACTGAAATGATACACCGACAGGAACGGATCGCCGTATATCCTGGAAGTTTTGATCCCGTAACGATGGGGCATCTGGATATTATCGCCAGAGCGTCAAAGCAATTTGATCGCGTCATTGTGGCTGTGTTGAACAATATGAGCAAAAATCCACTGTTTACGGTGGAGGAACGCAAAGAACTGATTACGGAAGTAACCCGCCATCTACCAAATGTGGAGGTAGACAGTTTCCGCGATCTGACGGCCAATTACGTCCGGCAAAAGGAAGCTCAGGTCATCGTTCGTGGTATACGCTCGGTAACTGATTTTGAATACGAGTTGCAATTGGCATCGACCAACAGCAAGTTGAATCCGGATGCGGAAACGATATTTATGATGACGAATCCGAAGTATTCCTATTTAAGTTCCAGCATCGTCAAAGAAATCGCTCATTATCATGGAGATGTTACAGATCTTGTCTCACCTGAAGTGGAAGCTGCGCTCCGTCAGAAAATCAGCGAGAAAACCGGCGGTTAAACCAGAAGGTAAGACCCGATAGACTAACCATGACTGCAAGAAGTAACACAAGACCCATGCATGCGACAGGGAAGACGCTCCAAACAGTGTTGATTGTGTATGTGTTACCAAGACTATGTATGAATAGCCAATTAAATGGTGTCGAGAGGTCCTGCTCTGCATTCGTTTGTAATGTGGTCCAGACTTCTGTGCTATAACGGCTGAACGGCATCCATAGGAACAGACTGATGAAAAAGGCGATTAATCCATGAGTCAGACGAACTCCCGCAAAGTACAACATCGATTTGCTGCTTGGACCAGTTGTTCTCAGGACAGCAGAGACTTGCAGATGGGAGCATAATCCACCCCATCCCAGAACGGCTGCAAGTAGAGATATGAGCAGCATGGGTGTAAGTGAAGTATGGCTCAAATGATAGGTGCCCAGATGAAGCTCAAAGAAGGCTGGCCACAGTGCAGCAGAGGACCCGGGAGTCAGATATAGGGAGACCAACCGGATAAACACGGCAAAACCGATCATGTATCCACCAGTCATCATCAAGGTCTGTACAGCTTGGGATACGGTGTCACCGAGCAGTTTGCCAAATCCTCTTCCATCACGACGATGGGCTTCTCTGGCTGCAATCATCATATCAGACCATATACTGCGTCGTTTGAACGTTGCGTCGTGGGATGCAGATGAGCGACTTGTGGAACTTGCAGGCTGAGAATCAAGAGAGCTCTTATCTGCTTGTACGGCTGTCGAGCCAACCCTGTCTTTCTGGTTACCCGGTGCAGGCAGGAGACGTGTGGCAAGAATGGCAGCAATCCAGCCGCTGATCCAGTGGACCATGAGTAGAAAATATCCGGCTGCTGGCTGGTGGAGAAAAGCAGCACCAACGACCAGTATGATCATCATTGGATTGGCAAAATGAGATGCCGCCGCAAGGACAACCGCCTGCTTGGCGGTAATTTGTCTATCCTGAAATAAACGGGATACTGCATCTGCTCCTGCGGGGAATCCGCCGCACATGCCAACGGCAATTGCCAGACCTGCGTTGCCTGGAAGCCTAAACCAGCGTTGCATTAACGGTCCGAGCAAGGCGCCGATCGCGTGGGTGAATCCAAACGCAGTGAGCATTTGGGATAACATGAGGAACGGGAGCATGGCAGGGAAGATGATTTTCCACCATATATCCAGACCTTGAATAGAGGCGTCAAACGCTTCTTTGGGGGACGCAACTACCGCAATGACCAACATTAAAGCGCCGGTACTTAGGATTATCGTTCGTAACGGGCCAGAATCTCTAACCTCGCTCTGTAATGTCATCGTTTCACCTCATATCAGATAACGCCGATTTGGCATCTGAATCGTTATGGACGGCCGAATGACGCCCGAAGGGCGGTTCGGCCTTGACCGGACAGGCTATTGTATACAGCGGCCTATCCGGCCTGTACCATTGTATGCACAAGGACCAGAGTGTTAGACTTGAAAAAAATGATTAAACAAGATGAGCTGAGTATCTGCATTATAAGGAGCGTGAATCTAACCGACGAATGGAAGTATTCACAAGGTGGAATTACGATCGCTGATTAGTGTAGAGTTCAGCTTATATAGAGATACAAAGAACGGAGGCTCATGCGATGAATCGGATTCGGAAATCTGGCGGATTCAGAGCTTCGATCTTTGTGATCGTGGTGGCTCTGGTCGTCTATGTTGCCGTGTACATGCCAACGCCGTATATCATATATATGCCTGGCAGTGCAGACGAAGTAAAACCAATGGTAACCGTTAAGGGTGGAGACCAGGAAGAACGCGGTGTGTTCATGATGACGACCGTGTCGGCAACATATGCCAATGTGTTTTTGCTAGGAACCTCTCTGTTCAATAAAAATGCTCAAGTGGATAAAAAGGAAGACCGACTGCGCGGCAAAAGCGAAGCGGAATATTCTGCCGAACAGGTGTGGTTCATGAGTGACTCACAATCCTCCGCAATGGAGGCTGCATATGAGCAGGCTGGTGTGACTTATTCTATTGTACCTGAACATATCTTTGTATTTGGACTGTCCGAAGATCCAAAACCGGAAGGAGATATTGCTCCGGGAGATATCATTCTGGGAGTGAATGGAACAGCTACGCCGGATAATACGGTGCTTTCTGCCCAGTTAAAAGATAAAAAGGTCGGAGATACAGTCGAAATGCAACTGGAACGTGGTGGAGAGACCATTAGCCGGGACGTGAAACTGATTCAGGTAAAAGACAGTAAAACGGGTGAAACCCGCCCGGGACTCGGCGTTATGATCGGTGCGGTTCAGAAGGTGAAAGCTGAAGATCCGGACAAACAGATCTCCTTTACCGATACTCAGGTTGGTGGTCCGTCTGCCGGTTTGATGTTTACGTTGGAGATCTATAACCAGTTAACACCTGGAGATCTGACCAAGGGGCATCGAATTGCGGGTACAGGTACCATTACTAAAGACGGTGTGGTGGGTGCCATTGGTGGTGTAGTGCACAAGATTGTAGCCGCTGACCGGAAAGAAGCGGAGATCTTCTTTGTACCTAAGGATAACTATAAGGAAGCAGCAGCCAAGGCTGAACAGATCGGCACCAAAATGAAACTTGTGCCTGTAAGCACGGTAGATGATGCGCTGGCTTATTTGAAAACCCTGTCCGTGAAATCATAGATTATAATCGGGCGGGAAGAGATGGAGCCAACGTTGAACCGGATGGATAAAGAACGGATGAAATCGGAATAACTGATTACAGTGGAATGAAGTGTGATCAAGAGATTTGAGAAGATCAACAGACTCACTAGACTAAAAGGGATTAAAATAACCAAAAGAATTAAGAGGACAAGAGAAGTGAATAAGGAAATCCCCTTGTTGCGAGGTGCCTGAGCGGCGCGCAGCAAGGGGATTTTTTAATTGTATAGTTGAGTAACGAATAGTGGACATCAATGATCTGTTTGATGATGGAATAAAAAGCTCCATAGAGATGAAGCCTTATGGTCAAAAGCGGATTACAGTCTCACCGGAGACTCATAATAATCACTGAACATCTTGCGTGTGTCCCTATGCTCGCAAGCGAGCCCATACGCAACCTGAGCTTGTATATCCAATTCCAGCTGGTTGTGTGTGAACGTCGACGGTTTCAGCACAACAGGAAGCGATGCGGTTTTCTTCATTTGTTTAAGCAGGCTCTGCCCTTGAGCATTAAATCCAAGGACTCGGAGATATCCGGGTCCGGCAGCCAATTGCTCTGGTGAACACTCGGCTTTGGTGTGATTCAGGAGCAGGTGGGCGAGCATACGCTGGAGTTTGGTGCGTGTGTATCGTTTGGTCTTCAGTGCATTCAGGAGTGCTTCGACTGAAGGCTCCGGGAGCTGAGCGAGTGCGCGGCTCAGCCGGTGTTCCAGGCCTTCCGTGACTTCGGCGATGCGTTCCAGCTCGGAGGCACGGCGGGTAGCCGCTAGGTGCAACAGCGGCTGCGCAAAGCGCTCCCAGTGTATGGGAGCGCGCCCTTCCTGCCATTCGCGATGCAGAATGGCAAGGGTTGCCGCCGGCACGTATGGCGCGGCGGCGTTGGGACCGTCCGCCATCAGCAGGCGGCGGACGGCTGTTGCACTGGCGATCGCCCCCGGCCCGGGCGTCGCCTCATGATACGCGGCACCGGTACGCGCCGCCGTAAAGGGCTGGATCGCGCTGCCAAGTCGTTGCAGCGCGATCAGGTAGTGCAGCCCAAGCGAATTGTTGGGCTGCTCCAGCAGTGCAGCGGCGTCGTGAGCATCGACGCCGCCGGGCGCCAGCGCCGCCGCCGCGCCTGCGTACGCGGCGGGGTAGCTGGCGCCTTCCCGCAGGCGGCGCGCGATGTCCTCGCGCATCCCTGCGGGCTCCACAGCCAGCACGCGCGCAATGCGCTGCAGGCTGTCCAGGTCGCCGGACTCGCTGCCAAAGCAGAGCGAGTCCACAATGCCGGTGCGGTGCAGCAGCGATACCGCACCGAAGGCGAACCACTCTGCCGGTTGGACCGCGTACGCAACCGGCAGTTCAAGCACGAGATCGGCGCCTGCGTGCAGCGCCATCTCGGTGCGTGCCCTTTTACCCACGATGGCGGGTTCGCCACGCTGGAGAAAAGGGCCGCTCATGACTGCAACAACGGCGTCTGCGCCGCTTAGCCGCCGAGCTTCTTGCAAATGATAAACATGTCCATTGTGCAAGGGGTTATATTCAACAATGACGCCTACGGCTTTCATGATTAGACTTACTCCTTTCGATTGGATAACCGAGTATGTATAACATCCATTCCATCATAGGGGATGTCATGTATTAGATCAAATCATGCACCAATTCAGACAAGAAAAAGGCACAAATCCAACATCAACGGATGTCAGAATGTGCCTGTAAATCTATTGTATATTACACATTTTCGATATATGGAGAACGACCTCTTCATCTTAATAAATCATCATAATAGGACACTTACCCATACACTTATATACATTAGGAAGAAGTTAGGCTAATCACATCTCACAATCTCAGAACGTTTAGACACTCTCCGGCACGGGAGAAAGACTTGCTTTAGGCCCGAAAAATTCATAATGAATATTGTCCGCTGCAACACCAAGCGCCTGAAGTTCCGTATACACTGCCCGCATGAACGAAACGGGTCCGCACAGATAATAGGTGGCATCCAGTTCATCAATCACTTGGCGAAGCCAGACCGCATCCATATAACCTTCCTTATGAAAATACTCATTTTCATGATCAGAATCCTCAGGTTGAGTATAACAATAATAAGCTTTAACGCCCTGATTACGTTTGGCCAGACTGTTCACATGATCACGGAACGCGTGCGATTGACCATTGGGACTTGCATGCAAAAATGTAATGGTACGATTCTCATTCAAGTTAACCAGCGTATTTAACATGCTGATCATGGGCGTCAGACCGACACCGCCACTCAGGAGAACAACAGGTCGTTTATCGTCTGCATTCAGCGTGAAGTCGCCAGCAGGAGCGGATAGCTCCACCAGACTGCCTTCTTCAATGTGATCGTGGAGATACGTGGATATAACTCCGTCAGGGCGCTCTAATACACCTCGCTCACGCTTAACGGAAATGCGATAGTAAGGTTTACCCGGGGTATCTGAAAGGCTATACTGACGAATCTGGGTAAATGACTGTGCCTCTGGCTGGATTTTGATACTGATGTATTGTCCCGGTTCATAGGTGGCGATAGGCTGACCATCGTCTGGAACGAGGTAAAAGGACGTGATGATTTCACTTTCCTGCACTTTCTTGGCAACCTTGAAGGTACGAAATCCTTCCCAGCCACCCGTCTGGTTTACCGCTTCCGTGTACATGTCCTGCTCGATCCCGATAAAGGCGTCTGCAATGACATTATAGGCTTCGCCCCACGCGGTGATAATCTCATCCGTTGCCGCGTCTCCGAGTACATCTTTGATGGCTCGAAGCAGATAGGTGCCGACAATCGCATATTGCTCGGGAACGATACCCAGGCTGCGATGTTTATGTGCAACTTGCCGGACGGCAGGCAGGATGGAGGACAGATTATCGATATGCAGGGCAGCGGTGTATACCATATTGGCGAGGGCCGCTTGCTGCCGTCCCTGTTTCTGATTTGCGTGATTAAAAATATTTAGCAGTTCCGGATGAGCTGTAAACATCGTTTCATAGAAATGGCGTGTGATCGCTTCACCGTGAACTTCAAGTACAGGGACTGTAGATTTAATGACTCTAATGGTGTTCTCACTTAACATACATTTTCCCTCCCGATATGATATGAAATAGTTGGATAATAAATCGGTCATGGAGCTGATCGTGCTTTGGTTTATAGCAAGTATAGATAGGGGGCAAGCGGGTCTGTGTGATATAGATCACACTAAACGTTAACGAAATGTGACCGCTGTTTGCAAGGAACTACAACTAAAATGACGACTTGTGATTTATCTTGAAGTGAGTCTATAATAGACCAGATGGAGTAAACGGTTCTGAGCCATTGGTTTTAAAAAGGGTGTAAAGTTAAAAGTGTTGACAAACGTCTTGAAAAATCGGTATAATGATTTTTGTTTGTTAAGTCAATTTCATAATACTTTTAACGATGAATCGTCAGAATACATACAGTCAGGATATATTGCTTTACAAAAGCAGGCTTGACCTGTATAACTGTCGTGATACGTTTGACATGAATTATGAAATTGGTTTCGTTTGGAGTGATGGAAATGTTAATGCCATTTCGCAAAGTGGCTACCAGTGATGGCCCCCTGAAGTTTAACGAACAGTGGGATATCAAGGAACTGGTTTCTAACCGACAAGATATCACAGCCGTTACCCCGCTGACTGCGGACTTATCTGCAGAATTCAGAGAAGGTGACGTTGTGGATGTTCATGGCAAGCTGACCATAGGAGTGGACATGTTGTGCTCCCGTTGTCTTAAGCCGATCAATGAACATTTTCATATTGATTTTCATGAGCAATTCAAGCAGGGAAAACAGCCAGAGGAATTACACGAAGACGATGATACGCTCTATGTGGATGGAGATAGCGTTGATCTGAAGGGTTATGCCGAGGAAGCTTTTCTGCTGGATCTTCCGTTTATACCGCTATGTAGCGATACATGCAAAGGGTTATGCCCCAAGTGTGGCCATGAGCTGAACGAAGGTGACTGCGGTTGTGATAACCAGGTTATCGATCCGCGGCTTGCAGGGCTCAAGGATTTTTTTAAATGAGCATGATTGAAAATCGAACATTTTAAGACTACCTGCAAAGGTTGATTTTGATAAGGAGGTGGGAATAATGGCAGTACCTCAACGGAGAACGTCCAAGACGCGTCGCGACAAACGTCGCACTCACTTTAAATTGGCTGTACCGGGCATGGTGAAATGTGAACAATGTGGCGAACTTAAACTTAGTCACCACGTGTGCAAAGTGTGCGGAACGTACAAAGCAAGAGAGATCATCTCTCAATAATAGTTGGACATTAAGTAGCACTTCATTTCGATGAGGTGCTACTTTTTTTGGATTAGAGAGTGTAGGTAGAGTGAGCTAACTAGCATGAAATCCTTGCTCCACAAGGGTGAATTGTTTTTGTTAGGCCAGTCTTTCTTTTTGACACGGGATGAGATATACTATAGTTTAGTACCAGGTTCTAAGATTTGACGTTACATATAGATGAACCATAATCCGTTTGAGAACGACCCTGGTGACCAGGGATGCAACTATAGAAGCAACACGAAAGAATGGTTGAACTGGCCGGACGGGACGGTTCCGTAAACGATACAGCGGGGGGTGTCAGGCATCGAACGTGTACCGAAGAGACAGAGGCAACAGCAGTTAACCAAAATGATAGAAGAGAACCCGTTTGTGACGGATCAGGAACTTACACGCCAATTGAAGGTAAGTATTCAGACGATTCGTCTTGACAGGCTGGAACTTGGAATACCCGAACTTCGGGAGCGGATGAAACTGATGGCAGAGCTCTCGTATGATCAGGTACGCTCGTTGCCCTTGCATGAGATTATCGGTGATATTGTGGATCTACAACTGGACAAAAGCGGGATTTCCCTGTTTGAGATTAAGGAAGAACACGTGTTTTCCAGAACAGGCATTGCACGTGGACACTATGTCTTTGCACAGGCTAACTCCTTGGCTGTAGCGATTATTAATGACGAGATCGCGTTGACTGCATCAGCAGACATTCGCTTTGTCCGTTCGGTTCATTTGGGAGAGAAATGTATTGCAAAGGCTTATGTGAGATCGATTCCGGGTCAAAAGGGCAAAGCCAAAGTGGAAGTATTCACTTATGTAGGTGAAGAAATGGTGTTTCAAGGCAACTTTGTAATCTACCATTCAGGTGGAGAAGACAGCGGAGAAGGAGGTCATTTGGAATGAAAATCGTCATTGATGCCATGGGAGGCGACAATGCACCTGCATCAACGGTAGAAGGTGCAATTGCCGCAGCCACGGAATGGGCGGATACACAGATCGTCCTGATCGGCGATGAAGCCAAGCTGGAGCCTCTTTTGAGTCAGTCAGGTGTGAGACCTGCCAATCTTACGGTCCGGCATGCTTCCGAAGTTATTGGTTCGGATGATGAACCTGTCAAAGCAGTGCGTCGCAAGAAGGATGCCTCCATGGTGGTCGCAGGCCGCATGCTGAAAGAGGGCGAAGCGGACGCGATGATCTCGGCGGGCAATACCGGAGCGCTGATGACAGCGGGTTTGCTTGTTGTAGGTCGCATGGAAGGCATTGAACGTCCGGCGCTTGCGCCTATGATTCCAACGATTGATGATGTAGGTGTGCTTGCGCTGGATCTGGGAGCGAATATGGATGCCAAACCGGAGCACCTTGCACAATATGGCCTGATGGGCAGTTTGTATCGGCAAAAAGTACAGGGCATTGAGTCCCCACGAGTGGGCTTGCTCAATGTAGGAACAGAGCCAGGCAAGGGAAATGAGTTAACCAAACATGCATATCCTTTACTGGAACAACTCCCAATTCGGTTTGTCGGTAATGTTGAGGCACGTGATGTGCTGACTGGTGCTTGTGATGTGCTTGTATGTGACGGTTTTGCAGGGAATATACTGCTGAAGTCGCTGGAAGGCACAGCAGGTGCCATTTTCGCCTTGCTTAAGGAACAATTTTCATCTTCTCTCAAAAGTAAACTGGCTGCAGCTGTACTAATGCCTGAGCTGCGTGGGTTGAAACGAAAGCTGGATTATACGGAGCATGGCGGAGCGCCGCTCCTTGGTTTGAGCAGACTGGTTGTGAAAAGTCATGGATCTGCTGATGGCAATGCCATCAAAAATGCTGTGCGCCAAGCTCGGATTGCAGTGCAGAATCAGCTGGTAGAGAGTATATCTAAGGAAATTAGCGGGAAGTGAGTGACGATATGAATAATTTGCGCCCAGTAGGGGTTATTGGTACAGGGAAATATGTGCCTGAGAAAATTTTGACAAATAGCGATCTGGAGAAAATGGTCGATACCAATGACGAGTGGATCGTCAGTCGTACTGGAATTAAAGAGCGTCACATCGCTGCACCCGATCAGGCAACTTCTGATCTGGCATATGAAGCGGCTATTAAAGCCCTTGAATCTGCAGGCATGACAGGCAGTGATCTTGATCTGATTATTGTTGCAACCATTACTCCGGATTCTTCTTTCCCATCGACAGCCTGCATCTTGCAGGACAAATTGGGTGCAAAAGGTGCCGCGGCATTTGATCTGTCGGCTGCTTGTTCCGGATTTGTATACGGTTTGGCTAGTGCTACGAGCTTCATCCAAAGCGGTATGTACAACAATGCACTTGTTATTGGTGCGGACTGTTTGTCTCGCATTACGGATTATACAGACCGTAACACATGTGTCCTCTTTGGTGATGGAGCAGGCGCGGTAGTTGTTGGTGAAGTTCCCGAAGGTCGCGGCTTCAAAGCATTCGATCTCGGTGCCGAAGGTGCTGGCGGTAGTCTTCTTCAGATGGAAGGCGGCGGTTCCCGTCTGCCTGCTTCCGCAGAGACCGTTGAAAATAAAAAACATTACATCTACATGAACGGTCGTGAAGTGTTCAAGTTTGCGGTACGTGTCATGGGGACGGCTACCATTGAGGTATTACGCAAGGCTGGTATGGAGCGTACGGATGTGGATCTGTTTGTTCCTCACCAAGCGAATATTCGGATTATCCAATCTGCGATGCAACGACTTGAACTTCCTGAAGAAAAGGTTGTAGTCAACGTGGATAAGTATGCAAACACATCTGCTGCTTCCATCCCGCTTGCTCTGGTAGAAGCTGCGGAGGAAGGTCGTATGAAAGCAGGAGATACCGTTCTGATGGTTGGATTCGGTGGCGGTTTGACATGGGGAGCATCGGTACTCGTTTGGTAAAATAGACATCTGGGAGATGAATGAGATGGGTAAAATAGCATTTGTATTTCCCGGACAGGGATCACAGGCTGTAGGCATGGCCAAGGACGCGTATGAGTCCGTGCCTGCGGCAACCGAGATTTTTCGCACAGCAGATGAAACATTGGGTTTCTCGCTGAGCAACCTTGTATTTGAAGGACCGGAGACCGAGTTGAAACAGACATCAAATACACAACCGGCTCTGTTGACAGCAAGTATTGCCTTGCTTGAAGCTTTCAAAGAAAAAGGAATTCAGCCTGATTATACGGCTGGACACAGTCTGGGAGAATACAGTGCACTGGTGGCAGCGGGCGTTCTTTCGTTTGCTGACGCAGTGGGCACTGTGCGGGCACGTGGTCAGTATATGGAACAGGCAGTACCGGGTGGACAAGGAGCGATGGCTGCTGTGTTGGGTGCGGATCGGGAAGCGCTGGGGGTGCTTTGCCGTGACGTATCTGAAAGTGGTCATGCGGTTGAACTTGCCAACATGAATTGTCCGGGACAAATCGTCATTTCTGGTGTGAAGGAAGGCGTAGCTGCTGTCGCAGAACGAGTGAAAGAAGCGGGTGGTAAACGCGCTATTACACTTGAAGTAAGCGGTCCGTTCCACTCTTCATTGATGAAAGGTGCAGCTGAGAAGCTGGCAGAGAAACTGAAAACCGTCACGTTCTCACCGGCAGCGGTCCCTGTAGTCGCTAATGTGACTGCAAGACCTGCAGAGGATGGACAGGTTCAGGATTTGTTGACAGCTCAGGTCTATTCTCCTGTATTATGGGAAGACAGTGTGACATGGCTTATTGAGCAAGGCGTGGATACGTTCATCGAGATTGGATCTGGCAGTGTATTGACCGGTTTGATTAAAAAAACAGATAAAACCGTAAAACTGTACAATGTGAACAGTCTTGAAACGCTCGAAGCAACGGCAAGTGAATTAGAAGGAATTATATGAGTTAAACTAAACTTTTTACACGAGAACGGAGAGGACAGAAAAAACCTGAAGAAGCGGAGTGTTCGCCTTTATCACCGGATTTTCCCTTTAGAAAAGGGAATCAAAAAAATCTGGGGATAACAGCGATCGGAAGGTTATTCTGTCATCGGAGTGGCAAGTGTAAACATTCTTTGGTTGAACTGATATAGATTTGGGGAAAGGAGGAATGATTATGTCTAAACCATTAGAAGGTAAAAATGCACTCGTTACCGGGGCATCCCGGGGCATTGGGCGCAGTATTGCACTGGCACTTGCAGAAGCTGGAGCGAACGTAGCCGTGAATTATGCGGGTAGCCAAGCGGCAGCTGAGGAAGTAGCGGAAGCGATTCGTGCCAAAGGAGTCAAGGCGATTACACTTCAAGCCAATGTTGGCCTGATGGATGAAGCTGAACAAATGGTCAAAGCTACACTCGAAGCATGGGGAAACGTTGATATTCTGGTGAACAATGCTGGAATTACCCGTGATAATCTGATCATGCGTATGAAAGAGGAAGAATTCGATCAGGTTATTGAAACCAATCTCAAAGGTGTGTTTAACTGCCTTAAGGCGGTTACACGTCCAATGATGAAACAACGGTCGGGAAGAATTATCAATATCTCCTCGGTTGTAGGTGTGCTCGGTAATGCTGGACAAGCGAACTATGTTGCTGCCAAAGCAGGAGTCATTGGCCTGACAAAGGCATCTGCTCGTGAACTGGCTTCTCGTGGAATCACAGTTAACTGTGTTGCACCAGGTTTCATTGAGACAGATATGACAAAAGAGTTGTCCCAGGAGCTGGTGGACGGTATGCTAAGTGGTATTCCGTTGTCCCGTTTGGGTCAGCCGGATGAAATCGCTGGTGTAGTCACTTTCCTGGCTTCACAGGCTTCATCTTATATGACAGGGCAGACGCTGCATGTTGATGGTGGCATGTACATGTAATTCTTCCCGGACTTGAACAATAGTCGGGGAACAGGCGCTGGACGATCCGAAATGCCGGAAAAAGGCCGGGTTCCCCGGCCGGGAGCCGCATATGTCTTCTATGGCATTTTGCCTGCGATTCTCGTATAATACCAAAGAAGGAGGTGAACCGGATGTCCGATGTATTGGAGCGTGTAAAACGCATCGTCGTCGACCGCTTGGGCGCAGACGAAGCTGAAGTTACACTTGAAGCATCTTTCAAAGAAGATTTGGGTGCTGATTCTTTGGATGTAGTGGAATTGGTCATGGAATTGGAAGATGAATTTGATTTGGAAATCTCTGATGAAGATGCAGAAAAAATCACGACCGTAGGTGAAGTTGTAAACTACATACAATCTCATACCTAAAGTCATTTTTAGTCCCGCACATGTTTTCGAACAGGCGGGACTTCTCATCATTCATTGGTTTTTCTCATTCCGCAAGCAGCTCTACTCAAACAGGCCTATCTTGGTTGAATAGATGTCTGTTTGCGGATATTCCCACAAAATACTTGCGTAATGCAGTCGATATAGAGGTGACTCGGTTTGAAACAAAGAGTAGTAATTACCGGAATGGGCGTAATGACATCGCTCGGAAAAGATTTGGAAACGTTCTGGGGCAGTTTAATGGCAGGAAAGTCCGGAATTTCTCAGATTGAGGCGTTTGATGTTAGTGAATACACGACACAGATTGCAGCCGAGATCAAGGATTTCAACCCGGAAGAATATATGGATCGCAAGGATGCTCGCAAAATGGACCGTTTTGTACAGTTCGCTGTGGCAGCAGGTTTCAAAGCCGTTGAAGACAGTGGTCTGAAAATTAACGAGAATATTGATGCAGAGCGTTTCGGTGTATCCATCGGATCAGGTATTGGTGGATTGGGTACTTGGGAGGACCAACATAATGCATTGTTGCAAAAAGGTCCAAAACGGGTAAGCCCATTCTTTATTCCCATGATGATCTCCAACATGGCTTCAGGCCAAATGTCTATTTCCCTTGGTGCCAAAGGTCCTAACATTAACGTTGTTACCGCTTGTGCAACAGGTACACACTCCATCGGAGATTCCTTTAAGCTGATTGCCAATGGTGATGCAGATGCCATGATCTGTGGTGGTGCGGAAGCAACAATCAGACCAACGGGTCTTGCAGGGTTCTGTGCGATGCGCGCAATGTCTACACGTAATGATGATCCTGCGAAGTCAAGCCGTCCTTTTGATACAGAACGTGATGGTTTTGTTATGGGCGAAGGCGCTGGTGTTCTGATTCTGGAATCCCTGGAGCATGCTCAAAAACGTGGTGCACGCATTTATGGTGAAGTGATCGGTTACGGTCTGACAGGTGATGCACATCACATGACAGAACCAGATCCGGACGGAGCAGCACGTTGCATGAAGATGGCACTTCGTAATGCGGGTATTGAGCCTGAAGAAGTGGACTACATTAATGCACACGGAACTTCGACGCCTGTAGGCGACAGATCCGAAACGCTTGCGATCAAAAAGGCGTTTGGTGATCATGCGTACAAGCTCGCCGTGAGTTCCACTAAATCCATGACGGGTCACATGCTTGGCGCTGCTGGTGGTGTAGAAGCGGTCATCTGCGGATTGTCCCTGACACATCAGACACTGGCTCCAACGATTAACCTGGAAAATCAGGACCCGGAATGTGATCTGGATTATGTACCAAATGTTCCACGTCAAACCAAAGTTAATATTGCCATGTCCAATTCATTTGGATTCGGCGGTCACAATGCCACCATTATTCTCAAAAAATTTGAAGCATAAGGGGCTAGTTCGTTTGAGTGAAGATCTGAAGCAGTTACAACATAAACTTCAAATCAAATTTGACAACAGGCAGCTTTTAAAACAAGCGTTTACCCATGCTTCCTATGTAAACGAACACCGGTTCAGTCAGCATCAGGACAACGAGCGCCTGGAGTTTCTGGGCGATGCCGTGCTGGAACTGACTGTATCGGAGTACTTGTATCATTTGTATCCTAACCGTCCGGAAGGTGAATTAACTAAGCTGCGGGCATCCATTGTCTGTGAGCCTTCCCTCGTCAAATTTGCTGAAGCGTTGGGTTTTGGGCAGTATGTACTTCTTGGTAAAGGTGAGGAACTAACTGGAGGACGGACACGGCCGGCTCTGCTGGCAGATGTGTTTGAATCTTTCATTGGTGCATTGTATCTGGATCAGGGGCTTGCGCCTGTCCGGGCATTTCTCGACCAGCATGTCTTCCCATTAATCGTATTGGGCAGCAAGCTGCAAATGAGTGATTACAAAACGGAACTGCAGGAACTTACTCAGCATCACAATATGGGAGCTTTGGAATACCGTATCGTTGAGGAACGGGGACCTGCCCATGAACGTGAGTTTGTCTCGGAGGTCCATATGGGTCAAGAACGGCTTGGCAGAGGTACAGGACGTTCCAAAAAGGAAGCGGAGCAACAGGCTGCATCTGCAGCACTTGATCGACTGAAGCTTCCGGAAGCCGGAGCTTAACCGATAGCGCATAGACAAACGAAGAGCAAAGAGCAGCCCGCGGGTCCGCCCCGGCGGAAGTAATCGGCCGGACTGCTTTTTGCTCTTTTTTTTGTAAAGAGGTTCAGGCGGAGTTTGCCTGATCGTTAACTAATAAGTTGAACCGTATTTTACACAAAACGAAGAGTGCAGAACCAATCGCAATCGGAGGATGGTATTGCAATTGGAGTGATCATGTGTAATGCAATGGTTCAATTTATTTAGGCGCTGGAATGCAATACTTGAAATTTGCAAGAGGAGGTGACGAGAAACCCTATGTTTTTAAAACGGATTGAATTGGGTGGATTCAAGTCATTCGCCGACAAAACGGAGATGGAGTTCGTTCGTGGCATTACGGCTGTTGTAGGTCCGAACGGAAGTGGCAAGAGTAATATATCAGACGGAATTCGCTGGGTTCTGGGGGAACAAAGTGCCAAGTCGCTGCGTGGTGGCAAAATGGAAGATATCATCTTTGCAGGCAGTGACGCACGGAAGGCCGTTAATTTCGGTGAGGTGTCGCTAACACTTGATAACGAGGATCATGCACTTGCATTGGATTTCGGTGAGGTGACGGTGACTCGTCGTGTACATCGCAGCGGAGATAGTGAATATTTTATTAACAAGCAATCTTGTCGTTTGAAGGATATCACAGAGTTGTTTATGGATACCGGCATCGGTAAGGAAGCCTACTCGATTATTGGACAGGGGCGAATCGAAGAGATTCTGAGTACCCGTTCAGAAGATCGCAGAGGCATCTTTGAAGAAGCTTCAGGTATCGTTAAATATAAATCCCGCAAGCGGGATGCGACGCGCAAACTGGATGAGACAGAGCAGAATTTGCTGCGTATTCATGACCTGGTGACTGAACTCGAAGATCAGATTGGACCGCTAAAAGAACAATCAGAGAAAGCGATCCACTATAAGGAACTTCGTTCTCAGCTCAAATCACAGGAAATTTCCATGTATGTGTACCAGATCGAACAGATTCATGCGTCCTGGAGTAAGGCGAACGAGCGCCTGCAATCGCTAAAACACGAAGAGGTTGGACTCGCAGCGATTGTCTCTACGCATGATGCCAAGCTGGAAAATGATCGGAATGCGCTGCGTATCCTAGAAACAGAGACAGAGCAACTGCAAGCCGCTTTATTGCAATTCAGTGAAGCGACAGAGAAAAGTGAAGGGCTTGGAGAATTGCTCAAGGAGCGCTCCCACCATCTGCAAACAAATCAGGAGCAGCTCAAAGTAACACTTGCTGCCAGTGAAGAGAGACATTCCGAACGGGAAACCGAGCTGCTTGCACTGCGTGAGAAGTTTGGCAAACTTGAGCATGAACTGAATGATGTGAGAAATCAGTTGTCCCAGGAAGAAGCCAAACTCATCGGTGTTACAGGTGGCATTAGTCAGCAGCAAGAGGAAAGCCTCAAAGGCAACTTGCTGGAACTGATGAATCAGATGGCTCAGACACGCAATGAAATTCGTTATGTGGATCAGCAGAAAGAAACGCTGGAGCGCAGAATGAATCGCGCGGCTGAAGAATCAGGCAAATGGGAAGAGCAGAAAGAGACACTGGAAAGTCGCAAAGCGGACATCGAGAAAAAAGTTGTTCGCTTGGGCAAAGAAATCAGTGATCTACGTGGTGGTTACATTACGGAAAGTGAACGACTCCAGTCGCTGCAGAAGCTGCTCGAAGAAAGTCGGGGCACAGTTCGTAAATGGGAACAGAAGCGTGAAGCTCAGGTCTCCCGCCGCGATACGATGAAAGAGATGCAGGATGATTTTGACGGATTCATGTTGGGTGTCAAGGAGGTTCTCAAGGCTTCGCGTAAGGGCACGCTTACCGGTGTTCATGGAGCTGTGGCTGAACTCGTTAAAGTTCCCGAAAAGATCGAGCTTGCGGTAGAGACAGCAATGGGAGCATCCTTGCAACATGTGGTCATGGAAAATGAATCAGTTTCCAGACAGGCAATCGCTTTCCTTAAGCAACGTCAATTGGGCCGTGCAACGTTCCTGCCTCTGGATGTCATTCGCCCACGTGCCATTGGCGCGGCTGAACGTTCCATGATTGAAGGCATGGAGGGCTTTGTGGGGATCGGTGCTGATCTCGTACAATTCGAATCCAAGTATGCTTCGATCATTGGCAGTCTGTTAGGTAATGTTATTATTGCTGAAACGCTGGAGGTCGCGAACAAAATTGCGGCTCGCTGCCAGTATCGTTTCCGGGTTGTGACGCTTGAAGGTGACGTGGTCAATGCGGGTGGTTCCATGACGGGTGGTAGCCAGCACAAGAAAAATGTGAGTCTGCTCAGCCGGAAACGGCAGCTGGACCAGCTCGACCAGGATATTTTGGATACCGAAAATCAGATCGTGAAACTGCATCGCAGTGTGGATGATGTAAAAGTTCAACTGGAGCAGTGTCAGGACAAACTGGATGAACTTCGTCAGTCCGGTGACGATACCCGAAATGCAGAACAGCAGGCTTCGATGGAAATGAAGCAGGTAGAGCATGAGCTTCGCCACGTGCTTGAACAGGTGGCCGTTGCCGGGCAGGAGAAGAGCGGGTTTACCGAAGAGATCAAAGAGCTGGATACGGCTCGCATCGTTGCTGTGAAGAAGCTGGAGCAGCTTGAAGAGGAAGAAAAAGCGACTCATCGTGCCATTCATGCAGCTGAGTTTGCCCGAAAAGCCAATGAATCCGCGAAGGAAGAATTGCAGAGCCAACTCACCGAACTGAAAGTACGCGAAGGCAAGCTCGATCAGGAGCGATTCTCCAATGGGGAACAATTGCGGCGTCTGGAGCGGGAAGTAGAGTCGCTGGTCAAAGATCTGCGTCAGAATCGCACGTTGCTAGCTTCGATGGAAGCAGATCTCAAGAAAACACAAACCGAGAGTGTCAAACAGATTGAAGATCTGAACCAGTACAAGCTGAAAAAAGCGGAAGCTTCCCAGGAGCTGGACTTCAAACGTGCTGCCCGAAGTGAGTTGTCGAAAAAGCTTGAGCTTGCCGAGAGCGAAACGAAGGAACAGCGTACGCAGTTAAAAGCAGTGGAAGAGCAGATGCGACAAACAGAAATTTCCGTGAACCGGTTGGATGTTGAGCTGGAAAATATACTGCGAAAGCTGACGGATGAATACGAACTGGGCTATGAACTGGCCAAAGAGCGTTATCCTGTGCCGGAAGACGTAGAGCATACACAGGCAGAGGTACAAAAGCTGAAGCGCAGTATATCCGCCCTGGGTGATGTTAACCTGGGAGCGATTGAGGAGTTCCAGCGGGTCAATGAGCGATACGAGTTCCTGAGTGAACAGAAGAATGACCTGGTGGAAGCCAAAACAACGTTGTATCAGGTTATTCGGGAAATGGAAGACGAGATGGCGAAGCGATTCAAGATCACGTTTGATGCAATCCGCCGTGAGTTCGGTACCGTGTTTACCAAGCTGTTTGGCGGGGGACGTGCTGACCTTGTTCTGATGGACCCGGAGCGTTTGCTTGAAACGGGAATAGATATTGTGGCTCAGCCACCAGGCAAGAAACTGCAAAACCTGCAACTGTTATCCGGTGGGGAGCGGGCTTTGACGGCGATGGCTTTGTTATTTGCTATTCTGCATGTCAAACCTGTACCATTCTGCGTGCTGGATGAAGTAGAGGCAGCGCTGGACGAAGCTAACGTGGTACGTTTTGCCCAGTACTTGCGTGAATTCTCTGAACAGACACAGTTCATCGTTGTTACCCATCGTAAAGGTACGATGGAAGAGGCTGATGTGCTGTACGGTGTTACGATGGAAGAGGGCGGAGTATCCAAGCTTGTTTCGGTTAAACTGGAAGATGAGGAAGCAGTAATTGCCTGATCTGATCCAAACCTGCGGATAAATGAACTCATTGTAATTATTGAAAATCATTCAGATTGAGCATTTTTGCAAAAGCGCTTAGATTATGTACACGATGGAGGGGCTTTATGAGTTTTTTTAAAAAGCTGAGAGACAGCATTGCAAGCAAAACGGAGTCGGTCACCAAACAGTTCAAGGATGGATTGGAAAAGACACGTAAAGGGTTAGTGGAAAAAGTGTCGGATCTCGTTATCCGCCGCAAAAAAATCGATGAAGAGTTCTATGAAGAACTGGAAGAGATTTTGATCGGAGCAGACGTTGGCGTGAATACAGTCATGAATCTGATCGAAGACCTGCGCGTTGAGGTGAAAAAACGCAAAATCGAGGACGCGGCTGAGCTGCAGCCTGTACTGTCTGAGAAACTGACGGATCTTCTTCGCGGTGAACAGAATAATGAATTGAAAATGAATCCGGATGGCATTACCGTTATTTTGTTCGTTGGTGTTAACGGTGTTGGTAAAACAACAACGATTGGCAAGCTGGCACATCGATTTAAACAGCAAGGTAAAAAAGTCATCATGGCAGCTGGAGATACGTTCCGTGCCGGAGCCATTGAACAACTGGAAGTATGGGGACAACGTGCCGGCGTCGATGTGATCAAACAGCAATCTGGTTCTGATCCAGCAGCGGTTATGTATGATGCGGTGCAGGCAGCGAAACAACGGGGTGCGGATGTTCTCCTCTGTGATACAGCAGGTCGTCTGCAAAACAAATCGAACCTGATGGACGAGCTTAACAAGATCTATCGTGTCATTCAGCGTGAAATTCCGGATGCTCCGCATGAAGTACTGATGGTACTGGATGCAACAACAGGTCAAAATGCCTTAAATCAGGCTAAACTTTTTGGTGAGAAAAGCGGTGTAACTGGCCTCGTACTGACGAAACTGGATGGAACAGCCAAAGGGGGGATCGTTGTTGCGATCCGTCAGGAGCTGGACTTGCCTGTGAAGCTCGTAGGACTGGGTGAGAAGATTGATGATCTGCAGCCGTTTGATTCGGAGCAATTTGTGCATGCTTTGTTCGCCGGATTGATCCAGGAACAGCCAGCGGAAAGTGCTGAAGAAGAGGAAGCTAATTCCTAGAATCCTTAATAATAGGTTGAATTAATAATGTTAACCGTATTGCCAGTGATATACGTGATAAGTGTCACGTGTAATGTCACTGGCAATACGTGTATAATGGGAATAAAGAAGGCAATGTTAAAGGGTTAGAAAGGACAGTTGAAAATGGCCAATACGTATACCTATTCTCGCCGTGAAGAAGTCGCCAATGCGGTGACACATGGAATCGGCGCTGCACTCAGTGTAGCTGCACTGGTGATATTGATTGTATTTTCAAGTATGAAAGGCACGGCTTGGCATGTGGTCAGTTTCACGATCTACGGGATCACCATGCTGCTGCTCTATACAAGCTCTACACTCGTTCATGCATGGAAAGATGGAAAAGTGAAAGATTTATTTGAGATTTTCGACCATTCTTCCATTTATTTGTTTATTGCGGGATCGTACACTCCGCTTTTATTTATTGCTGTTCGCGGTACACTTGGATGGACTCTGTTCGGTATAATCTGGGGTATCGCATTATTCGGCGTGATCTTTAAGGCGTTTTTTACGAAAAAGTTTCTATTCATGTCCACGATTTTCTATATTGCGATGGGCTGGCTCATCGTTATTGCCTGGCAACCTCTTATGGCTACCATTCCTACAGGCGGCATTGTGCTGCTGGTTGCTGGAGGCCTGATGTATACACTGGGTACGCTCTTTTATGTATGGCGTGGATTTCCGTACCACCATGCGATTTGGCATCTCTTTGTGTTAGCAGGCAGTATTCTTCATTTCTTTATGGTACTGCTGTATCTGACACCACTTCGCTAGAACACCATAAACGGATGCATCTCCACGGACTGAGACGCATTCGTTTTTTCTTCTACATAGAGGTGGATCGCAGAGATACAGACAGGATTTGCTTGTAGCGAAAAGGGTATAAACCACCCGTTAAACATCGAAATAACATATCATCAGAGCTGTTTTTATTGTGACAAGTATTTTTGCTTGACAACCTGATTTGTTTTAGGTATTATTAGGAACGTTGCAAGAGTGTAAAGTGTTTTTCCTTGACGAAGGGAGTGCCCCGATGTGAGTCAAGAAAATCGGCTTGAGAAGACAAACCGGATTAACTTGCTGTTTGCTTTTTATGAATTGTTACTTACCGAGAAACAGCAGACTTTTCTAAAGTATTACTTTCATGACGATTTCTCACTTGGTGAAATTGCAGCCGAGTTTGAGATCAGCCGCCAGGCGGTATACGAGCATATCAAGCGTGCCGAACAAGTGCTGGAAAATTACGAAAGCAAGCTGGGCTTGCTGGAAAAGCATGAACGGCGTAATCGCAATCTTGAAGATTTGCAAAATGCATTGGAACGCGCAGGCGTCTCCATTGATAACAACAAACAAATACACGATATCGTTGCTCAGCTTAGCGAATGAAATATTGGCTGAGCGGAACGTATCGGTCTTGAAAACAGTATTAAAGCTTAAGGAGGTGGGATCATGGCATTTGAAGGATTAACGACCCGATTACAGAATGTGTTCAGCAAGCTGCGCGGCAAAGGCAAGGTGTCTGATGAAGATGTTGCCGAGGCTATGCGCGAGGTACGTCTGGCATTGCTCGAAGCGGATGTAAACTTCAAAGTGGTCAAGGAATTCATCGCCAAGGTGAAAGAGAAGGCTGTTGGCAAAGAAGTGATGGAGAGCTTCACGCCAGGAATGGTCATCATCGACATCGTTAACAAGGAACTGACGGATTTGATGGGTGGAAGCCAAGCAAAACTGGCTAAAGCGAACAAACCGCCTACGGTGCTGATGATGGTTGGTTTGCAGGGTGCTGGTAAAACAACCACATCGGGTAAACTGGCTAAAATGCTGCAAAAGCAAAACAGCAGACCATTGCTTGTTGCAGGAGATATTTATCGTCCGGCAGCGATAAAACAGTTGCAAGTACTTGGCGAGCAGATCAAAGCGCCGGTATTCACACTGGGAGATCAGACAAGCCCTGTTGAGATCGCACGTCAAGGTCTTCAACATGCCAAAGATAACGGTAATGACTATGTTATTATCGATACAGCTGGACGTCTGCATGTTGATGAAGAACTGATGGAAGAACTTCGCCAGATTCACAGCGTAGTGAATCCGGATGAAGTACTGCTTGTCGTAGACAGTATGACAGGTCAAGATGCGGTTAACGTAGCAGAACACTTTAATCAGCAGCTTAATCTGACCGGGGTTGTACTGACAAAGCTGGATGGAGATACTCGTGGTGGTGCTGCGCTTTCCGTCAAAGCAGTTACGGGTTGTCCAATCAAGTTTGCTTCCCTTGGAGAGAAACTTGACGCTTTGGAGCCTTTCCACCCAGAACGTATGGCTTCACGGATCCTCGGTATGGGTGATATGTTATCTCTGATTGAGAAAGCACAATTAAACATTGATACCGATAAAGCCAAGGAAATGGAACGGAAGATGCGTAATGCAGAATTCACGTTTGAAGATTTCCTGGAGCAGATGGATCAAGTGAAAAAGCTGGGACCAATCGACCAGATCATGGATATGATTCCCGGCATGGGCAAGATGAAACAAGCCAAGGACCTGAAGGTTGATGATAAACAGATGGGCCGGATCGAAGCGATCGTTTACTCAATGACGACCGAGGAGAAACGTAACCCGGACATGATCAACCATAGCCGCCGGAAGCGTATTGCTACCGGAAGTGGAACATCTCTGGCTGAAGTAAATCGTCTGATCAAACAATTTGATGAGATGCGCCGCATGATGAAACAGTTCTCGGATATGATGGGACCTAAAGGCGGCAAAAATAAAGCGATGAAGCAGCTTAAAGGTATGGGTAAAGGAATGAAGTTTCCTTTCCGTTGATTTAAGCGAAGCTGGATCATATACAGATTTCATTGAAGGAGGTGAATTTTCAAATGGCAGTTCGTATTCGTCTGAAACGTATGGGTGCTCACAAAGCTCCTTTCTACCGCGTAGTGGTATCGGATTCCCGTTCCCCACGTGACGGTCGTTTTATCGAGGAGATCGGTTACTACAACCCGGTTGAACAACCGGCTGTTGTTAAGATCGATGAAGATAAAGCATTGGCATGGCTTCAAAACGGTGCACAAGCATCTGACACTGTCCGCAACTTGCTTAGCAAAGCGGGCGTGATGAAGAAGTTCCACGAGTCTAAATTATCTAAATAAAGTGCTGATTCGGAGGGTCATCTATGGAAGAATTAGTAAGCATAATTGCTAAGGCTTTAGTCGATCATCCGGAAGATGTGGCGGTTCGGACGGTTGAGAAAGACCGGCTTGTCGTTTATGAGTTAACCGTTCATCCTGACGATGTCGGGAAGGTGATTGGTAAACAGGGACGAATCGCGAAGTCACTTCGTACGGTCGTCACATCAGCAGCAGTTAAGATGGATAAACGGGTTACCGTTGATATCATATCTTAAAGATATACGAAAGGGGGTTAGGATGCATGTCCTAGCCCCTTTTCGTGCATGCTGAACTTAATAAGTTGGATTAGATATTGAATTAAAATATTTTGGGGTATGAGTGACTTCGGAGCAGTGCAGGGGACGGGATCGATTCTGGAGAAGCGTTAGCGTTCGCCTTAAAGCTTTCTGAAAGAAAGCTACATCGGAAGCATACGCAATCACCTCATTTTCACCTTTTAAATTAAGTTCGAAAAATGAGGGGGTAACAGCCAGCGAAAGAACGAACTGTCGCCGGAACGACCGTACGAGAGTCGAAGTAGCTGTTTAGTTTGATTTAATTTCGTAGGAGGAAATATGGCAGAGTTTATGAATGTAGGTAAAATCGTTAATACGCATGGAATTCGCGGTGAGGTGAGAATCATGCCTTTAACTGATTTCCCGGAAGTGCGTTTTGCGAAAAATGCAGAGTTGTTTTTCTTTACACCAGATAATCATCCAGTCATGGTTAACGTGGAATCTTCACGTTTGCATAAAAATATGTATATTCTTCGTCTGAAAGAGTACGGCAACATTAATGAAGTAGAAAAGTTTAAAGGCGGCATGGCCAAAGTGTTAAAAGAGAACCTGGCTGAGCTGGACGAAGGTGAATACTACTTCCATCAAATCGTTGGGTGTTCGGTCATCACCGAAGAGGGTGAAACGCTCGGAACGATCTCTGAAATACTGACTCCTGGTGCCAATGATGTATGGGTTGTCAAAACGCCAGCTGGTAAAGAAGTGCTGATTCCCGTTATTGATGATGTAGTACTTGATGTGGACATCGAACAGAAGCAAGTGAAGATTCACCTGATGGAAGGGCTGCTGTAACATGAAAGTGGATGTATTAACGCTATTCCCGGAGATGTTTGATGGTGTGTTCGGAGCAAGCATTCTGGGCAAAGCTCAAACGAAGGGGCTCGTATCCCTTGGTGCAACCAACTTCCGAAATTATGCGACCAATAAACATAATACAGTAGATGATGCCCCTTATGGCGGAGGCGGAGGTATGGTGCTGAAACCAGATCCGATCTTTGCTGCTGTAGAAGATGTTCTGGAGCAACGCGGAGAAGCCTCGGCAACGATGAAAGCTCCACGTATCATTCTAATGTGTCCGCAAGGTGAGACGTTTACACAGAAAAAAGCAGAAGAACTTGTGCAGGAAGATCATCTGATTTTTATATGTGGACATTATGAAGGTTACGATGAGCGTATTCGCGAATTTCTCGTGACGGATGAACTATCCATTGGTGATTACGTACTCACGGGTGGGGAGTTACCTGCTATGGTTGCGATCGACAGCATCGTACGTCTTATACCCGGAGTGCTTGGCAATGAGACAAGTGCGGTGACGGATTCATTCAGTACTGGACTCCTCGAATATCCACACTACACACGTCCACCCGAGTTTAGGGGCATGAAAGTACCGGATATGCTGTTGTCGGGACATCACCTTAACATTGAGGCATGGCGCAGAGAACAGTCGTTGCTTCGTACGCTGGAGCGCAGACCGGAGATGTTGGAAACGGCCGATTTGACGGATAAAGAGCGAGTTTGGCTGAAAAAGATACGCTCAAACCGTGAAAATAGCACAGAGTAAGTATTTGTATCGTATAAACACGTAAATATTATTTTCCAGAGTTCGAAAGGGCCAACCTTGATACTACAGGTTGGCTTTTTTTGTGTACATTGAAAAGAGAACTGGATTTTCATTAGTCTATTCTATAAAATACAAGTATAATTAATGGAACTAAGTTTCATTAAATGAAACGAAAGGCGGTGTGAGAATGACTTACAATATTATTGGTCTTGATCATATTCAGCTCGCAGCACCAGAAGGTTGTGAAGCGGAGGCACGTCATTTTTTCAATAACGTGTTAGGCTGGACGGAGATTCCCAAACCTGAAATTCTGAGAAAACGGGGTGGTGTATGGTTCGAGTGTGGCAGACACCAAGTGCATATTGGGGTACAAAAAGATTTTATTCCCGCTACAAAAGCTCATCCGGCATTTCATGTACAACAATTGGATCAGTTACGTGATCATCTCATTCATAACCAAATTCATATTGTCGATGACGAAGCAAGAGCAGATGAAGGTGTACGACGATTCTATATAAATGATCCTTTTGGCAATCGTCTTGAGTTTTTAGAGTGGGTTTAAAACCATTCATTTAAGTCGTTTAATTACGTAGGCACTTTTTTGCAGCTTTGAACTTTTTTGCATGATTCTAAATAGGGGTGTAAAAGAAAGGGATTTTCTTTATGGTGAACTCAGCTGGAACTGAATAATAAAGGTAGATAGCTGAGGAGGAAGGTTATGAATCATCAGCCTTATGAAATCGCCAGAGTAGATATTAGCGAAGGCGGAGAACGCTGCAAAATGCTTTTGGGAGATCTGAATGGGGATGGCAGACTTGAAATGTTGCTGGTACAGGCAGATGGGGGTATAGACGATCGGTATGTCCCGCATCAGGTATGTTGTTTGACTGCGTTTGATCTGGAAGGAACATTACTATGGCAGGTTGGAACTCCTGATCCCGATGCAGGTGGTCCGGGTTCAGACTATCCCGCTCAGATCGCAGATTGGGATGGAGATGGAAATAATGAAGTATTGTGTGTCATGGACAAACAATTTCTCGTGTTGGATGGCCGGACCGGAGAGATCAAAGAAACACGTGATCTGCCAGATGATGAAGCACATGACTGCATTATTCTCGCCAACCTGACGGGTAATCAGCAGAGAATGGACATTATACTGAAAGACCGCTATAAGACGTTATGGGCACTTGACCATGATTTCAATTTGTTATGGAAGCATGAGGGGAATCCAGGACATTTTCCATGGGTATATGATATCGATGGAGATGGGAAAGATGAAGTGATGGCCGGATATGACATGCTGGATCATGATGGGACTTTATTATGGTCTTGTCATAATCTCGAGGATCATGCTGACTGTATATGGTTTGGAGACGTTGACGGTGATGGGGAAGTTGAGGTTGTTATCGGTGGCAGTGTCACGGTCATGATGGACCGCTATGGTAATGAGAAGTGGCGTTATGAAGATTCGATTGAATCACAGCATATTGCATTGGGTCATTTTTGTACTGGAATGGAAGGTTTACAGATTGCAGGCCTGGACCGGATTGTCCGAGGGGATGAGCATGGTAAGGATGGAATGTTCATGCTGGATAGTGCAGGGAAAGAAATTTGGAAAGAAAATCGCACGACTCGTGGCTGGTTAACCATTATAGAGCCTGTATGTAACTGGGATGAGGGTGGACTCGATTATATTTTGGCATATCGCCGAGGTGGAGATGTGTTGCCTTCTTTGATAGATGGAGATATGAAAACGGTTACTGAATTCCCGAAAGAGGGATATGCGGTACATGCAGACCTGGTTCAGACGGGGAAAGAACAGATCATTATCTATGACGCAGAGGAAGCAGTGATTTATTCCAGCTCTCCGATGACATTATCACTTACCGATGCAAAAAGAGCCAAGCCACAGCTCAAAAGGCTGTATAACTCGACTCTGTATCCGGGCGGTGAAGTTAAAGTCTAGATTTTATTGGTCATTCTCCGATGCAGATGATTCGTTCTGCGGACTGGATTCGGGTTGAAGCAAGGTCGCCAAATCAGTACCTGTGGTGACCGTCAAGCGAGGCAGCTTCATTGGATGATCTCCTGGATGCACAAATCCGGACTTTACGGTAAAGGCCATGCGATATCCATGTTGTTGTAACTTGTAGATCATCTGTGTACTGGTATAACCAAAAGGATATGCCAGATAAGGTGTGTCTATTCCGGTTTGCTTCATACGCTGGATATCATCATCCAGAAGACTGGTGTCCAGACCGACAGGCACACTGTTACCACAGCGCATAAATCCCTTGTGATGCAGGTTATAGGTATGGCTGTTGAATTCAAATACGTCGGTTGCTGCCTGCATCTCTGGCTTGGAGATGAAACTGTTGATGGCGGGCTCAAATACCGAAGGTTTATCCTGAATTTTACTGCCTATGACAAACAGCGAGGCATGAAAATTATATTTCTGAAGCACAGGGTAAGCTAATGTATAATTGTTCTGGTATCCGTCATCAAAGGTAATTACAATGGATTTTTGTGGTAGGGAAATCTTCCCGCTAACATATTGTTCAAGCTGATTCAATGTAATCGTTGTGTAACCTGCATCATGCAGGTATTTCATATTTTGTTCAAAATCCTCCAGATTAATGATGGATTTATTATCTGTCTCGTGATTATTCAATTTGGGCTCTATGTAATGATACATCAGTACAGGAACTTCTGTAGCAGTACCTTGTTCAATCTTGAAGGTAGAACGATCCAGCGCAGATTGGTTAGAGAAGTCAGTGTGTGACAGCTCGAATGCTTTGCGTTTGACTATGTCCCAGGATGTGCAGGCTTTGTGTGACAGTGCATTCGTTGGATGAGTTACGGCATATGCATACAGTGTAATGGAGCATATGAGCATGGCGAGTAGGGCAAGTGTGATCTTTTTCCAATATTTCATGAGTCTTGGGGTTCTCCTTTTAAAGTGGTCATTAAGTTATATCATAGACGATATTTCTACACGGGAAGTTACAGTATTTTTTCCTGTATCAGCTTGACTTGCAGATGAGAGCGTTGATTCACGGTCCATATGAGAGAATGTATTTTAGAATGAAGTCAACATGTGATGTATGAGTTTCAGAGCGGCAGATTGAACAATAGGCATTTGTTTAATTTCTCTTGTGTTTTGATATGCTGCGTGATACAATAAGTCTGTTATGTGGAATACGGCGGTCCTCTATGGATAATGAAGGAGACAAGGTGATCTCTGGAAGAAGTATGAACGCCTGTACGGAAGGAGGGAGTCATAGATGAATATCGTTCAAGCGATTACACAAGAACAACTTCGTAAGGATATTCCGAGTTTTCGTCCTGGTGACACTTTGAAAGTGCACGTTAAGGTAATCGAGGGAACTCGTGAGCGTATCCAATTGTTCGAAGGTGTTGTGATTAAACGCCGTGGTGGTGGAATCAGTGAGACTTTTACAGTTCGTAAAATTTCTTACGGTGTAGGTGTGGAAAGAGCTTTCCCGCTTCATTCCCCAAAAATCGATAGAATCGAAGTGGCTCGCCGTGGTAAAGTGCGTCGTGCGAAGCTTTATTATCTTCGTGAACTACGCGGTAAAGCAGCGAGAATTAAAGAAATTCGTTAATATAACGGATACCGGGAAGGGCTTGGAGACAAGCCCTTTTCGTTTTTGTCCGGGAAAAGTTGAACCGGAGGTACACTTCCGAGTAAAATGGTATGGCAACACATGCGGTGAATAGTCCGGGAGGCTTGTAAAATCAGTTATTGAAGTGCGTGTTCAAAAGACCGGTTTTAGTACCGACTTTTTGAACAACCTCTTGAAGGCATTTGAATTGTGGATTAAATGTACTGTAATGCTTGGTGAAAGATTACATAACTGATGTGAATGTTTTGTATCCATCCATGGAGTTATTGGAACGATACAGAATGCTGGATGTGTGTACTGCTATAAACATGTACTGTGAAGAGAGGAAGATCTTGAATGGAACAAGAAGTTCAACATGACCGGGGCAATCCTGCCGAAGAGAAAAACAGTCGATCCAAAAAAGCCAAAAATGAAATTGTTGAATGGCTTAAAGCCATTGTTATCGCATTAGTTCTCGTCATTCTGATTCGGTGGTTGCTCTTCAAACCGTTTGTTGTGGACGGTCCGTCCATGCAGCCGAACTTTGAAACGGGTGAACGTGTGATCGTCAACGAGATCTTATATGATATCAGAGAACCGAAGCGTGGTGAAGTTATCGTCTTCCACGTACCATCCGAAGGTCGAGATTTCATTAAACGTGTTATTGCTGTAGAAGGTGATACAGTTGAGGTTCAGGACGACACCGTGATGGTTAACGGTAAAAAGGTTGATGAAACGTATATTCAAGGAGCCATTGATGCAGCTGAAGCAAATGGTGGAACCTATAACGTGAAGGATTTCCCGAATGAGCAGTTCCCTGATGGCAAAGTGCCGGCAGGTCATGTGTTTGTCATGGGAGACAACCGTCCAAATAGTACAGACAGCCGTATGATCGGTTATGTTTCGTTAAAAGATATTATTGGTCGTGCAGATGTGATTTTCTGGCCGATCGGTGAGATTAAGTGGATCAACCACTGAAATTGAAGTAAATAATGAGGTGAAGACAAGGTGACGATACAATGGTTTCCAGGTCATATGACTCGAGCCAGACGCCAGATTCAGGATAAGTTAAAGCTCATCGACGTGGTCATCGAACTATTGGATGCCCGTCTGCCTGTCTCCAGCCGTAATCCGATGATTGACGAAATATTGCTGGATAAACCCCGGATGATTTTGTTGAACAAATCGGATTTGGCAGATGCCAAAGTGACGCAAGAATGGATTGAATATTTCAAAAAAGAAGGAATTACCGCTTTTCCTGTAGATGCTTCGACGGGAACCAATGTTAAAGATATTCCCGTGCAGGCCAAGCTTCTTCTTAAAGAAAAAATTGACCGTCAAATTGCTAAAGGGATTAATCCTCGTGCGGTTCGCGGGTTGATCGTAGGGATTCCCAATGTAGGTAAATCCACACTGATTAACCGACTGGCTGGACGGAGTATTGCGTTAACAGGAGATCGTCCTGGTGTGACGAAGGGGCAACAGTGGATCAAGGTAGGCAAAGAAATGGAGTTATTGGATACTCCGGGTATTCTGTGGCCTAAGTTTGAAGATCAAAATGTAGGTTATCGTCTTGCCGTAACAGGTGCAATCAAAGAGGAAATTCTGAATGCAGAGGATATTGCCTTTTTTGGAATCAGTTACCTGATGCGTTATTACTGGGACGCTTTGGAAGAGAGATACGGACTTCAGGAGTTCTCCAAGGATGCAGATGATTCAGACAGTGTTATTGCGATTATGGAACAAGTCGGCCGTGTCCGTGGATGTGTTGTAAGCGGTGGACGCATTGATCTGGAAAAGGCATCACGAGCTTTTCTGCGTGAATTGCGCGCGGGTAAAATGGGACGTTTTTCTATGGAAGCTCCCTATTAAAAAAATGGACTCTACACGATGAAGATCATTATCTTTATCTGTTCATTTCATATATACAAGTGCCGAAAGAAGCGGCCGTTACCGGATTACCCGGAGCGGTCGTTTTTTTGTGTATACAAACGCGGAAGTAGCGCTGGAACATATGTCGAAACGATAAAATGGAAGAGGATTGAAGAACAGTACGCTTTATGGAATTGGCTGGCCTATATATCAGGTGCGTCTAAATCGTGCTATGATGAATGGTGGTGCAATTTAGATTAGTCGAGGTCTGATATATTCAATTTAAACCATCAAATACCGATAAATGAAGACATCACTATCTTTATATTGTAAATCTCAAGGAAAAGTTTTGCTGAGAGTGACAGGTTGTACAGAACAAAAGACAGAGGATCTACGTCTATATTATAAAAAAGTTGTAAGTGATACGCATGCTGAAAAAGCGTGGGTAGAGGAGATGAGCGTTATGGTTGAAAATAATGAAGAGATCGGGTTGAATCTACTGGATACCCCGGTTGGACCGAAGAAGAAAAAAGAAGCCAGTGAACCTCGAGACCTGCTGATCTACGAGCGGGAGTATTGGGACAGTGGATTTGAACGTATTGCTGGTATTGATGAGGTAGGACGGGGCTGTTTGTTTGGGGATGTTGTCGCAGCGGCGGTTATTTTACCGAAGGATCTCATTCTGGAAGGTGTGAATGACTCCAAGAAATTGACGGAGAAAAAACGTGATGCATTATATGACATCATTATGGAAAAAGCGCTGGCGGTAGGTATCGGGTACGCGGATGCAGAGACAATTGATCGGCTTAACATCAAGCAGGCTGCGAGACTTGCGATGAAACGAGCTGTTGAAGCATTGGGAGAAACTCCTGATTATATGCTGGTGGATGCCGAGAAGGTAGATGTCAATGTACCTCAACTGTCCATCATTAAAGGTGATGCTAATAGTCAATCGATCGCAGCGGCATCTATTATTGCCAAGGTAACGCGAGATCGGCTGTGTAAGGAAGAATGGGATACGTTATATCCGGAATATGGTTTGTCGATACATAAAGGATATGCAACAAAAGTTCATCGGGAGCAAATTATGGCATTGGGGGCAACCCCGATGCATCGACGCAGTTTTCTCGGCAACCTGCTTGGAGAGCAGCAATCTTTGTTTTAACACAGGTTTGAAGAAAGGAGGGGGAGAGATTTGAATATCGGTTCCATGATTAAGGGGTTAATGGGAGATAGTAAGCCCGGCAATGCCAAACCGCTTGAATTAAAGGAAGGTCAGGTGGTTCGTGGCTCCGTCGTTAGTGTATCCGATGATGGGGGAGAAGCAGTTCTGCAGATTCAAGGTGTGCAGGTACGCGCCAAGTTGGAGACTCCACTCCGTCCGGGTGAGACCACGTTGCTTCAAGTGCAGCCTCCAGGTGAAAATGGCATAACGGTAATGAAACCTATGTCCGGAACACTTGCTGAGCTGCCACAAGCTTCGCTGAACAACCTGCTTAAGGATGTAGGACTGCCGGATACAAAAGGGAACCGGGAACTGTTACTTGCCATGCAGCGTAGCGGAGTGCCGCTAACGAAGGATAATGTGGCTATGGTCCAGAATATGATGACTGCCAAACCTGCACAGGTCCCTGTGGAAGAATGGGTGCAGGCGACAGGGATTGCTTTTCAGCGTGGCCTTCCGGTTACGGCGGAAACAGTAAAAGGGTTACACCAGACGGTGTTTGGCCCCCCTTTGCATCAGTTGTTAAGCGGGTTGGCTGACCAGTTGGAAACGATGCTTACTCAAACAACAGGTAAACCGGTATTGCCTGGAGAACAATCTGCTACGTTGAAACCAGCAGTCTTGGCTGGTGCACCTGCTGTACCAAATGCATCACAGACGGAAGAAGGATTGGCTGTATCAGGTAGTGGTCGTCAGGTGACTGTAACCGGAACACCTGCTTTGTCAACGCAACAAGGACAAGCGGCATTGGCAGGATCTATATCCATGACGGATGGCGGGGCAGAGGATGCAGGTACTGCGATGAAAGGAAACCAGCAGAACGTCGCAGGCGCAGGAAATGCTGAAGCCGGGGCCAAGGCAGTTGCCAGCAACGTTGAAACGGCTGGCAAAGGAGGTGCGGGTATTCCGTCTGGAACCGGAATACCTGGAGAGAGCCCGCGCGGTGCTGACGCGGGGCAAGCTGGGAGCCGCCCGGGTACACCAGGGGCGGCAGCTGAATCTGTGGCAGGCCGTGCAAGTGCAGGCCAGCCTGAAGCAGGCGCGGCCGGGCGAACTGACGGCCGCACTGAAACGCCTGCTGCTGCGGGGACTCCGTCCGCAGCAGGCCAGGCGGCGCCAGCAGCGCCTACGGCAGCGCAGCTGGCGCCCAAGCTGCTGGCGCTGCTGGACGCCCTGCGCAGCGCGTCCACTGCCGCACCGGCACAGCCTGGTGCGGCAGTACAGGCCGCCCCTGCATCGCAGGGCGGCCAGTGCGGCTGCGGCTGCCGGAGGCGTGCCGCAGCCGTTGCCAGCCGGCGCTGATGCGCCGCCGGCTGGCGGTAGTGCCGCAGCACCTGCGGGAGCTGCGGCAGTGCACGCGCCTGTCACCCACGAGGGGGACCCGTGGGTGGGGCGCGTGCTGAAGCTGCTCGGTGCGGAGCACGAGCAGCAGGCCGTTCACGGCGCGGCAGCGCAGCCGCGCGTGGGGGATGCGGCGAGTCCGGCAAATGCGGACACGCTGAAGGGTTTGCTGCTGCAGCTTGCCAGCAGCGAAGGTGCACCGGCGGCGCTTAAGGATGCCGCCGGACAAGCGGTGCAATATCTGACAGGTCAGCAGTTATTGCTGACGACAGATCGCAGTGCTACATTTGCACAGATGCACTGGTTTATTCCGATCACTGGACCGGACGGGGAAGAAACGGCGTCTGTTCAGATTCAATCACGTCGTGGACCTCGTGGTGAGCTGGATGCGTCCAACTGCCGTCTATGGTTTGATCTGGATATGAAAAGTCTTGGGCCTACTCTGGTAGATGTCCATGTGGTTAATAACATTGTCAGTCTGCGTGTATTAAATGATCGCGAAGGAATGGGACCGCTCCTGGAGAGCGGACGAGAGGTAATCCATCAGGCATTGGACAAGCTGGGCTATCAACTGCTGACCTTCAAGGCGGAACCGTGGCCTGTGGGGCAGGAACCGGGCGCGGAACGAAAAACGCGGGCCTCGGACTATAGTCCTGAACGATACAAAGGGGTGGACTTGAAGGTATGAAAGACGAGTCGTCACAACCGGACCTGCTTTCCAAAAAGGCGGTTGCCCTAAAGTATGTCCCTGGAGAGAGTGAAGCACCTGTTGTTGTAGCCAAGGGGCGCGGCAAAGTGGCAGAAGCCATTCTGGATAAAGCCAGAGAAAACGGCGTGGCTGTTCAGGAGGATGCAGCACTTGTGGAGGTGCTCTCCAAATTGGATCTGGATGAACAGATTCCGGCAGAACTGTATCAACTGGTCGCAGAGGTGCTAACGTATGTCTACCGTGCAGATCGAATGGCCTCAGGACGTGAGGAAAATGAGTCATGGTAGAACGTAGATTGGGTCAGGAGCCAGGATTAAAGCTCACACGACAGCAGAAAGGCCGATTAGGTGAAGAGGCTGCCTGTCAATGGTTGCGAGAGCACGATTATCGGATCATTAGACAGAACTGGCGTTGCCGTAGCGGTGAGATTGACATCATTGCTTCCTGCGAGGGCCTGATTGTCTTTGTGGAAGTAAGAAGCAGAAGTGGAGCCGCTCAGTACGGTACACCTCAGGAATCGGTTGATATGCGTAAAATGCAGCAGGTACGTTCAACCGCATCTGTGTATTTGCAAATGACGGGAGAGACGGAACTTCAGATCCGTTTTGATGTAATTGCCGTAATGCTTGATCAAGCAGGAGAGACTGTCTCTGTGAATCATATTGTTAATGCTTTTTAAGAATTACACTCGAAGTTATTGCTGTATTGATTGATACTAAATGTATCTTTGTTTAATGTGAGTCGATTAGTTATTTCGAAGTACAAGTTTAATTATGTCTTATCTTTGCATTCGTTTTAGTTTTGAATTAGTTAATATACTAAGGTCGTAGTTCCTCTTCATACAGGAACTGCGGCTTTTTTTGATTTAAGTATAGAATCATAAAAAAGAGGAAAGAGCAATGATGATAAAATCATTATATTTCAGAATTTTTAGATACAAATCGTATCGTTTATAATAAAATAAGAACGTTGAAAAATTTAAAAAGAGGTTGGTGGGATGTATGGAAGAGCTTCAGAACGCTTCGAGCAACACGGTAAAAAGAGTATGGGAGTGTCCTCGGATGGAAGTGCTGGATATCAGCGAGACCATGAACGGTGGACAGGGGATTTGGCAATATGTTTGGGACGGAGAATTCTGGAAACTTGAGCTTTTAGTCAGTTAATTAAAGAGGCTATAGAGGAATGTTTGATCCATAAAAATAAATGGTGAGGTGTAGTGAGAAGATGCAGACAAGTATCAAATGGATAATTCGACTAAGTACACTATCTTTATGTTTCATTTTGTTTGGAATCATGTATTCTGGAGTTTCTTATGCAGCAGATCCGTCTACACAGGCAAAAATATCAGGTAAAGTTACTGATCTTGAAGGGTTTCCTATCCAGGATGCAACAATCAAGTATTCCCTTAGATATCAAGGGGAAGAAACTGAAAAAAGCGTAAAGACAGATGGTACTGGAAGTTATTCTATACTTGAGTCTGTCCAGGATTATACGGAAATTAGTTTTATAATTGAAGCAGAGGGCTATGTGACTGACAGGCACCGTAATACCTACTATTTGTCAGAAGGGGAACAGATTCTGGTTAATTTCGAGCTATATGAACCTTCTACGATTGTAGGGTCTGTAACCGATCAAACAGGCAAACCGATTCCAGATGCCCTGGTCAAAGTAACAGGGGCCTTGGATCGCCCGGTTAAAACAGATCAGCAAGGTCGGTATGCCGTTACTGGGCTTGATTTCGACTACAATCCGAACATTGCGATCTGGGTAGATTCTGCGGATTATATGCTTTATGAACAGGATCGTTTGAATGTTCAGGCTGGAAAAACCTTAATCGTAGATGTTGTTTTGACAGAAGCCGCACATGTACGGGGGAAAGTAGTAGATGAGGCGGGCAATCCAGTGAGTGGAGCTAAAGTGAATGCCGGAGGCTTGGCAACAACAACAACGGATGCTCAAGGGAATTATTTCATAAAGCGCGTGCCAACAGGCACCATAACTATAACGGGAGAAGCAGCAGGGTACTTAAAATCGACTCAGAACATTCCCCTCGTACAAGGAGATCATAATACGTTTAATATCGTACTTAAGAAAGATGCAGATATTACACCTCCAGTAACCAAGTACAGATTAGTTCCTATTACAGATACTGTGAACGGGAAGGTGTACATTAAAGGATTTACATTCAGACTTCAGGCAACGGACGAAGTCAAAGGTTCGGGCGTTAAAACAACGCAATATCGAATCAATGGGGGAGCATGGAACACGTATGAAGGACCCGTCAAGTTTTATGCTCCCGATGTCAAGGTGGTAGAATACTATAGTACAGATGTTGCAGGTAACCAGGAGAAGTACAACAAAATGGATTTTGTTAATGGCACATTTGAAGGCGCGGGTTCATATTGATTCATCATTGATATGATAGTGTGATTTGTATAAGATGCTAATTTAATTAGACGGCTCCGACATGATGATCGCCCTCGGTAGATCAGGATTCGGAGCCGTCTTTACCGTTTTTAATACCTGTAGCCCTAGTAGTCGAGGCCTTCCCTTTGAATCTCGTGAACAGAAGGGTGTATAATCAAGGATGTAATCTGGCGTTTTAATCTTTTGATTTGTCATAAACGAATTGTTCCAGACTGTAACCTATCGTTACGGTTACAAATCATATTATAAACAGGAGGTACGGCCGATGAGTGAAGCTACGAAAACAACAAATGAAGTTAGAAATGCGATTCAAAACCGTCGTACGGTGAAAAAATTCAAAAAAGAAGCTGTTCCTACACAGCAGATTATAGAATTGCTGGACACCGCAGTCTGGGCTCCTAACCATAAACTGCGTGAACCTTGGAGATTTTTGTTGTTTACCGGAAATGGACGGAAGAAACTGGCTGAGGCTATTGACGCAGAAATGGGAGAAGACAACAAATTCTCAGCCAATATTATGCAAGTTCCATCCGTTATGCTTGTCGTGCTGGAAGAAGATCCAAGACAGAATATCTGGGACGAAGACTTCGCTGCGGTCAGTGCATTGGTTCAGAACTTTATGCTTGCAGCCTGGAGTGAAGACATTGGAACGTTCTGGGTGACCAAGCCATTCTTGTACGCCCCCAAATTCCGCAAACCGCTTGGAATAGAGGCGGGAGAGAAGATTATAGGCATGATTTATATGGGATACCCTGATGTTATTCCTTCTGCCAAAGAACGCACACCAGCTAAGGACAAACTCACTCTTTTTGAATAATAAATTATTTGTAGACCTTAGCTATATACGATCCCCTTATGTTACAGGGAAATTTACGTACAAGTTCCTTTCTTCACAGAAGAGAAGGGCTTGTACGTTTTTTGTCATGTTGGCATATCCGCATTGTAGAATCTCTATAAGGAATCCTTCTCGATCTTCCTCTGCTGTCTGCAGTTTCATGCCCATTTCACTGCCTTTGGGTAAATCGGGCTGTTCTTTCCTCCATATGCTTCTAAAATAGCTTCAAAATAAATTAAGATCCAGTTGACGATACTGGATGGCTTCAGCCACATGAGCTGTCACAATTTCACCTTCATGGTCCAGATCGGCAATTGTTTGTGCCATCTTAATAATCCGATCATGTGCCCGCATGCTCAGGTTTAACGTTTGCAAGGTTTGCTCTAACAGTTGCTCTGCCTCTTGGGGGAGATGGATCGTCCGTCGCAAAAGCGTGCCCGAAAGCTGGCTATTCCAACGAACCGAACTTTTGGCATAACGTGTAGCCTGAATTTGATGAGCGTGGATCACTTTTGTCTGCATTTCTTCAGAGGAAGGGGAAGCAGCAGACTTGCGCCACTCGCCTGGTGGAGGAACCTCAACCTGAAGATCAATGCGGTCCAGCAGTGGCCCTGAAATTTTGGCTCGGTACGCGGCAACACGGGCTGGACTACATATGCAGCGTTGCTCCTCCGAATGAGCGGACAAATAACCGCAGGGACAGGGATTCATGGAACATGCTAGCATGAACTGGGCCGGAAAGGTGAATGCAGCGCGTGCCCGACTAATTGTCACTGTGCGATCCTCTAACGGCTGCCTTAATACCTCCAGCACTTGACGCTGGAATTCAGGTAATTCATCCAGAAACAATATGCCCCGGTGGGCAAGGCTCACTTCACCCGGTTTTGGGATACCACCGCCTCCAATCAGACCAGAGGTGGATATTGTATGGTGAGGGGAGCGAAAAGGTCTATCTGCAATCAGGCCTTGAGGCGCTTCTTTCAATTTGCCTGCGGCACTTAATACTTTGGTTACTTCTAACGCTTCATCTTCTGACAAAGGTGGAAGGATGGTAGGCAACCGTTTGATTAACATCGTTTTGCCCGTGCCTGGCGGTCCAACGAGCAGTATATTATGCATGCCAGCTGCAGCGATCATAAGCGCACGTTTTACATGGTGCTGCCCCAGAACATCGCTATAGTCATCTACCAGTAATGGAGTCTGTCTCGTCTTTTTATCCATTTTCTTCTGTGGCCTATCTGTTATAGGAGAAGCGAGGTGTGCATAATTTTTCAATACGACTGGTCCTGCATTCGAATTATTTGGTATTCCCACTGAACTAGCGCGTTCATCTGGGTTTTCCGGAGCAATATCCTGTAAATGACGAATGCCAAACACCTGGATACCTCGAATCAGTGACGCTTCCTCTACGTTATCGAAAGGCAGAAGCACGGAAGTAAAGCCTTGTCGTTTGGCCAGATCCACCATGGACAAAATGCCGGGCACGGACCTGATCGAACCGTCCAACGCCAGTTCGCCAACCACTAGTGTCCGTTCCTGGGGAGGAAGTACAAGCTGGCCGCTTGTCATAAGTAAACCAATAGCAATGGCTAGATCAAAGGAAGATCCTTCCTTGCGCAGATCAGCGGGAGCCAGATTAATTGTGATCCGCTGTAAAGGATACTGATATCCGCAGTTTTTAATCGCTGCACGAACACGTTCAACGGCCTCTCGAATGGCTGAATCCGGTAAACCGATGATGGATGTCTGTGGCAGACCATTGGATAAATCGGTTTCCACCTCGATCAGAACGCCATCGATTCCGTACAAACACGCACTGTGTAATTTTCCGTACATGACAAAGAAACACCTCACTCGATTCTTGACTCCGCATAATACGGGCCAGTCTACGAATTAAGGTGCTTCCTCAGCTTCTATTAAGCATTTTATATAAAAGGAATCATGGAGTCAACCAGTCATTATCATTGCTGTAGTCATCTCTCCGGATCCCTGAATTTTATTTCTGGAAGGAAATCATTAAATAGCTTTGGCGAAAATAGTTAAGTATAAACTTTCATTATGATTATTAAATTTGACCCGAGAAAGCGTGAATCTGTTCGCTGGACTTAGCTATTATTGTTGTTAAATCATGGGGATGTACTGCTGATTTTCTATCTATATTTATATTTTACACAATTTAATTTATCATAATTAAATTGAATAGTAAAATCATTTGTGCTCAATTATTCTGTTTTTTTTCTAATTTGTGATAAGATAGATTTATAGTTCCTTTTTTATAAGGAATAGAATGCACAATAGGCAGGTGAGAAAGATATATGCAGACTGACAGTTTGAAGCTGGATAACCAATTATGCTTTGCCATATATGCTTGTTCACGTGAGATTACGAAGATGTACCAGCCTTATCTGGAGGTGCTCGGCGTAACGTATTCACAGTATCTGGTTCTGATGGTATTGTGGGAACGTGAAGAATGTACGGTTAAGGAGATCGGGGAGGCACTCTATCTCGATTCGGGAACATTGACACCACTTCTCAAACGGTTGCAGTCAGCAGGACTTATTAATCGCGAACGCTCTGCTCAGGATGAACGAAAAGTATTAATTACATTAACCGACTCCGGCCGTGAGCTGCGGAACAAGGCATTGTCCATCCCTGAATCCATTCAGGGAGATGCGTGTTTGAACAGTACAGAGTTTGAAGCTTTGCTGGGTCAGTTCAAAGGGTTGCTGGAGAAAGTTCACCAAACCAACACTAACGCAGCCAAAAAATAAAATGTAGTTTTACATCAAGGAAACCTTAGCTTTTAGCTGAGGTTTTTTCCATATATACCCAAGCATTCACAATATGGGATCATACTCATATCAAAATACTGTCTATTAACCATTAATTTTTTAAGGAAAGCGTTTTAAAAACGTGTTACAATGAATTGGGTTTAAGTGAAAATAGTCAACATTTGTCTTTTGTTAGTCTACCAACCCGCCTTGTTGCAGTCATGTTGATAGGAGGATTCGAGAATGAATATCCATGAATATCAAGGAAAAGAAGTACTGAAACAGTATGGAGTTACCGTTCCAAATGGAAAGGTTGCTTATACAGTCGATGAAGCGGTTGCGGCCGCAGAGGCACTGGGCAGTCCGGTGACTGTTGTTAAAGCGCAAATTCACGCAGGTGGCCGGGGTAAAGCCGGCGGCGTAAAAGTGGCGAAGAGTACGGATGAAGTTCGTGCCTATGCTTCCGAAATTCTGGGCAAAGTATTGGTAACACACCAGACTGGACCAGAAGGCAAAGAAGTGAAACGTCTTCTGATTGAAGAAGGATGCGATATCCGCAAAGAGTATTATGTGGGTGTTGTTGTGGACCGTGCCACAGGCCGTGTAGTTATGATGGCTTCCGAAGAAGGCGGTACTGAGATTGAAGAAGTAGCTGAAGCTACACCTGAGAAAATTTTCAAAGAAATCATTGACCCTGCCATTGGATTGCAAGTGTTCCAGGCCCGTAAACTGGCCTACAGCATTAAGATTCCGAATGAACTGGTGAACAAAGCTGTTAAGTTCATGCTCGCGCTGTACACTGCATTTGTCGAAAAAGATTGCTCTATTGCCGAGATCAATCCTCTCGTTGTTACCGGAGATGGAAACGTTATCGCGCTAGATGCGAAATTAAACTTTGACTCCAACGCCCTGTTCCGTCACAAAGACATTTTGGAACTGCGTGACCTGGATGAAGAGGATGAAAAAGAAATCGAAGCTTCCAAATACGACCTCAGCTACATAGCACTCGATGGCAACATCGGCTGTATGGTCAATGGTGCGGGACTTGCGATGGCAACGATGGACATTATCAAATACTACGGTGGAGACCCGGCCAACTTCCTTGACGTTGGGGGCGGTGCAACAACAGAGAAGGTGACTGAAGCATTTAAGATCATCTTGTCCGATGCCAAAGTAGCTGGGATCTTTGTTAACATTTTTGGTGGCATCATGCGCTGTGATGTTATCGCCAATGGTGTTGTTGAAGCCGCGAAGCAGCTTGGCCTGACCAAACCGCTGGTTGTTCGTCTTGAAGGAACTAACGTGGAGCTTGGCAAACGTATTCTGGGTGAATCTGGCCTGAATATCGTTCCTGCTGATTCCATGGCCGATGGTGCACAGAAAATTGTTGCCCTCGTAAAATAAGTTCATTCCTTAGTACCGGAGCTGTCCGGGAATTGAAAAATAACCGTAAGGATGTGAAGCAACGTGAGTATTTTGATCGATAAAAATACAAAAGTCATTACGCAAGGCATTACGGGTTCAACGGGAATGTTCCACACGAAGGGCGCATTGGACTACGGAACCCAGATGGTAGGCGGAGTTACACCGGGTAAAGGCGGAACTAATGTGGATATCACGTTGGAAGACGGTACAGTAGCTAGTCTGCCGGTGTTTAACACTGTACAGGAAGCGAAGGAAGCTACAGGCGCAACAGCGAGCGTCATTTATGTTCCTCCTGCATTTGCAGCAGATTCCATTATGGAAGCTGTTGATGCTGAGCTGGACCTCGTAATCTGTATTACAGAAGGTATTCCGGTTCTTGACATGATCAAGGTTGACCGCTTCATGGAAGGTAAAAATACCGTCCTGATCGGACCAAACTGTCCAGGTGTCATTACACCAGGCGAATGTAAAATCGGTATCATGCCTGGTTATATCCATATGGCAGGGCACGTAGGCGTTGTTTCCCGTAGTGGAACACTTACCTATGAAGCCGTTCATCAACTGACGACACGTGGCATTGGACAATCTTCTGCTGTAGGAATCGGGGGAGACCCTGTAAAAGGCTCCGAGTTCATTGATATCCTCAAACGGTTCAATGAAGATCCACAGACTCATGCGGTCATCATGATTGGTGAGATTGGTGGTACAGCTGAAGAGGATGCTGCAGATTGGGTACGTGAAAACATGACCAAACCGGTTGTTGGCTTTATCGGTGGCGTAACAGCGCCTCCAGGCAAACGGATGGGCCATGCTGGCGCTATTATCTCTGGCGGTAAAGGTACAGCCAAAGAGAAGATTGCGAAGCTGGAATCATGTGGAATCAAAGTAGCACCAACTCCTGCTGAGATGGGTTCGACTTTGGTGAGTGTACTTGAGGAACGCGGTATTTTGAATTTGTGCACGACACATTAATTCTTTTTCGTTATAATAGAAGAAACGGCTCGGAAATGATCTATTTCTGGTAGATCGACTATTATGGTTACGGAAAAGGTAAGCAACCTTTTGTCCTTGAACAGGGCGAAGGGTTGCTTTTTTGCGTTTTTTTACGGGAAAAGGGGGTTGGATTGTCTCTCATCGACGTAAACGCTTGCATTCCGTGGTCACTTAACACACAATATGAGGGAAGATCTCTTCCCGCTTTGGGAGGTTTATGGTATGGAAGAACGATGGATCTTGTTTGGGTTGCATGAGATGGAGGGTATTGGTAAAAAAACAATCTCGAAATTGATTCTGGGACAACATGAATTACCCGATCTATTGAATTATGGGGAAAGCGACTGGGTCGCAGCAGGCTTGCGCAAAGATCAGGCTGCCCGTTTGGCTAGCCAATTTACTATCGACTGGATTGAGAGTAAAAGAGAACACGTTTACAATCAGGGGATAGAGGTTATTACTTATCTGGATCAGAATTATCCCATATTAATGAAGGAAACCGTTCAGCCTCCCTGGGTAATGTATGCACGAGGGGATGTTAGTTTGCTACACAATTCGTCTATTGCCATGGTGGGAACTCGTATGCCAACCGTGTATGGGCGCAAAGTTGGAGAAAAGCTGGCAGAGCAATTATGCAATGCAGGACTTGCGATTGTAAGCGGGCTTGCCCGCGGTATTGATAGCGTATGTCATGAGGCAGTACTACGTGCTAAAGGAAAAACGATTGCAGTATTCGGAACAGGGATTGATAATATATACCCACCCGAAAATACAAGCCTCGCCGAGCGAATCGCGGATACGGGTCTGCTTTTGTCGGAATATCCACCAGGTACGAGAGCGCGCCAGGGATTATTTCCGGAACGGAATCGAATCATTGCCGGTCTGACACTGGGAACATTGGTTGTTGAGGCTGACATTCGCAGTGGTTCACTCATTACAGCAGATGCTGCGCTTGAAGCAGGCAGGGATGTATTTGCAGTCCCTGGACCTATTACATCGCCGAAAAGTCGGGGAGCACACAATCTTATCCGTCAAGGGGCCAAATTGGTCACTTGTGCAGCAGATGTATTGGAAGAGTATCGATTGGGCTTGCCAAATGCAGAACAACTTCCTTACAATAGAGGACGTTCGACCGAAACAACCGAGCCTTCCGGGCGAGGGATATTCGCTGAGGTAAAGCTCTCTCCAGATGAACAACGCGTGATTTATCTGTTGGAACAGGGAGAACAATCATTGGATCAACTGGTTGAGCTGCTTGGTTGGGATTTTGGACATTTGCATTCAGTTCTGTTATCTTTAATCATAAAAAAGCAGATTAGCCAATTACCAGGCACTAAATACGCGAGGGTATGACGAAGCTACAACCTACGTGGTGCGTGGAAATATATAATTAGCAGAAGTTATTAACTATGCATAAGCTTACAGAAACAGTTTCATGACAGTTTCATGACTGAGAGGAGGATGAACCTATGGCGGATGCACTCGTAATCGTGGAGTCGCCCTCAAAGGCGAAGACGATAGGCAAATATTTAGGCAGCAAGTTCATCGTAAAAGCTTCGATGGGGCATGTTCGCGATTTGCCAAAGAGTCAGATCGGCGTTGAGGTAGAGAATGATTTTAATCCGAAATATATTACGATCCGCGGCAAAGGTTCAATTTTGAAAGAACTGAAGGATGCACGGAAGAAAGTGAAAAAAGTATATCTCGCAGCTGACCCGGATCGCGAAGGTGAGGCTATTGCATGGCATTTGGCCCATGCCCTTGAACTGGACGATACGGCAGATTGCCGGGTTGTATTTAATGAAATTACAAAACAGGCGGTCAAAGATGCGTTCAAAACGCCGCGGAAAATCAATATGGATTTGGTTAACGCGCAGCAGGCAAGACGTATTCTGGATCGGCTCGTTGGATATAAAATTAGTCCGTTATTATGGAAGAAAGTGAAAAAAGGTTTGTCTGCAGGCCGGGTTCAGTCCGTGGCTGTTAAAATCATTTTAGATCGTGAAAATGAAATTGATGATTTTGAGCCGGAAGAATACTGGAGCATTACCGCCAAACTGACAGCAGACGGCAATCCGTTTGAAGCCAAGTTTCATAAACTGAACGGGGCCAAAACAGAGCTGGGCAGTGAAGCGGAAGTTCAAGCGATCCTGAAACAGATCGAAGGTGCAGACTTTACGATCAAGGAAGTTAAAGAGAAAGAACGGAGCCGTAACCCCTCCGCCCCGTTTACGACGAGTTCTCTGCAACAGGAAGCGGCGCGTAAATTGAATTTCAGAGCCTCCAAGACGATGTCGGTCGCCCAACAACTATATGAAGGTGTAGACCTTGGAAAAGAAGGCACAGTAGGTCTCATCACGTATATGCGTACGGACTCCACACGAATTGCGGCATCTGCACAAGAAGAAGCCAAAGAATATATCGTTGGTAAGTATGGTGAGCCATTTGCACCTGAGACTCCACGAAACTATTCCAAAAAAGCAGCTAATGCTCAGGATGCGCATGAAGCGATTCGTCCAACTTCAATTCTGCGTGACCCTGACTCAATCAAGTCATTCATGAGTCGCGATCAGTTCCGGTTGTATAAACTGGTATGGGAACGTTTTGTAGCGAGCCAAATGTCTTCGGCTATTCTGGATACACTCTCTGTAGATATTGCTGCGGGGGACACCATTTTCCGTGCAGCAGGTTCTAAGGTACGATTCCAAGGTTTCATGAAGGTATATGTTGAAGGAAACGACGATGGTACAACCGATGAAGATCGTCTGCTGCCTCCGTTGAAAAGTGGAGATGTGCTTGAGAAGCAGGAGATTGAGCCAAAACAGCATTTTACACAACCGCCACCCCGGTATACGGAGGCAAGGTTGGTTAAGACGCTTGAGGAATTGGGAATAGGGCGTCCGAGTACATATGCGCCAACACTGGAGACCATTCAGAAGCGCGGATATGTTGCAATTGAGGAAAAGAAATTCATGCCGACCGAGCTGGGTGAACTGGTCATCGAACAGATGGAAGAGTTTTTCCCGGAAATCCTGAATGTAGAGTTCACCGCAAACATGGAAGGTGATCTTGACCATGTGGAGGAAGGTTCCGAGGATTGGGTCAAAGTACTCACAGAATTCTATGAATCTTTTGAGAAACGGCTTGAATTTGCGGAAGAAGAAATGAAAGAAATCGAGATTGAAGACGAAGTATCGGATGAGATCTGTGAGAAGTGTGGCAAACCGCTGGTTTATAAACTTGGACGTTTTGGCAAGTTTCTTGCGTGCTCTGGCTTCCCTGATTGCCGGAATACCAAACCGATTATCAAGGATATCGGCGTGACTTGTCCGAAGTGTAAGGAAGGTCATGTTGTTGAGCGTCGTAGCAAAAAGGGACGTATTTTCTACGGTTGTGACAAATATCCTGAATGTGATTTTGTCTCATGGGACAGACCTTCAGCCAAACCATGTCCAAGTTGCGGATCGCTAATGATTGAAAAGCGGAACAAAAAGGGAGCACGATTGCAGTGCACTTCATGTGATCATCAGGAGCCGGTGGATGAACCGGATGACGAATCAGCAGATTAGTATATATGTGAATCAATTCAATTATAGTGAAATATGAAATTGCTTTATGGGGGTAAATGATTTTGACAAATGAACAACAAGTAACCGTTATTGGTGCCGGGCTGGCAGGAACAGAAGCGGCCTGGCAGATTGCAAGTCGCGGCGTACGCGTAAAATTATACGAGATGAGACCTGTTGTGAAAACGCCAGCTCATCATACGGATAAATTTGCAGAGCTGGTATGTAGCAACTCGCTGCGTGCGAATGGATTGACCAATGCAGTGGGTGTGTTAAAAGAAGAAATGAGAATGCTCAATTCTCTTGTATTGTCAGCAGCAGACAAACATGCAGTTCCTGCAGGTGGGGCACTTGCTGTGGACCGAGATGGATTTTCAGGTGAGATTACATCCACGTTGCACCAACATCCGCTCATCGAAGTGGTGAATGAGGAATTAACTTCTCTGCCAGAAGATGGCATCGTTGTTGTTGCAACGGGGCCGCTGACTTCACCCGCATTGTCTGAGCAAATTAAGGCACTAATGGGGGAAGAGTATTTCTACTTCTATGATGCAGCTGCACCGATCATCGAAAAAGATTCAATTGATATGAACAAAGTGTATCTGGCTTCACGTTATGATAAGGGTGAAGCGGCATATCTGAACTGTCCGATGACAGAAGAAGAGTTTGATGTCTTCTATGAAGCTCTCATTACTGCTGAAGTCGCTCAATTGAAAGAGTTCGAGAAAGAAATCTACTTTGAAGGCTGTATGCCAATCGAAGTGATGATGAAACGCGGAAAACAGACGGCTCTGTTTGGACCTATGAAACCGGTAGGTCTGGTTAACCCTCATACAGGAGAGTTGCCACATGCGGTTGTTCAGCTTAGACAGGACAATGCAGCTGGAACCCTTTATAACTTGGTGGGCTTCCAGACGCATCTGAAATGGGGAGAACAGAAACGTGTCTTTTCCCTTATTCCTGGACTTGAAAATGCAGAGTTCGTTCGTTATGGCGTAATGCACCGAAATACATTTATTAACTCTCCTAAACTGCTTCTTCCGACGTATCAGTTTAAAGAGCGTCCAAACCTGTTCTTTGCAGGTCAGATGACGGGTGTAGAAGGATATGTGGAATCTGCTGCATCAGGGCTGATTGCCGGCATGAACGCAGCCAAAGCAGCACTTGGGCAGGAACTGGTGGTATTGCCGGTAGAAACAACACTTGGCAGTATGGCTCAGTATATTACAACGGCTGACTTCAAGCACTTCCAACCAATGAACGCAAACTTTGGTTTGTTGCCGAAGCTTGAAACGAAGATTCGTAACAAAAAGGAAAAAAATGAAGCTCTTGCACAGCGTGCACTGGATGGCATCACTAGTTTTGCTGCGGCAGAAGGTCTAACTGTTCCAGAACGCGTATAAATTATTCGTGGGAGGATGCTGATATCATGGATATGTCATTTCATGCTACAACGATCTGTGCTGTTCGTCATAATGGTAAGGCTGCAATCGCAGGAGATGGTCAGGTGACCATGGGCCAAAGTGTTGTGATGAAGAATACAGCCAAGAAGGTAAGACGTTTGTACCGCGGACAGGTTGTTGCTGGCTTTGCTGGTTCTGTGGCGGATGCGATCACCCTGTTTGAGAAATTCGAAGGTAAGCTGGAGGAGCACCATGGTAACTTGCAGCGTGCTGCTGTAGAGCTTGCCAAGGATTGGCGTCAGGATCGGATCTTGCGTAAGCTTGAGGCACTGTTGATTGTGATGGACAAATCAGGTATGCTGCTCATTTCAGGCGGCGGGGAAATTATTGAACCGGATGATGACGTTATTGCTATCGGATCAGGTGGAAACTTTGCCTTATCTGCTGCACGTGCGTTGAAACGTCATGCAGTAAACCTGGAAGCGAAAGATATTGCGCGTGAATCACTTCAGATTGCCTCGGAGCTATGTGTATATACCAACAGTAATATTATTGTAGAAGAATTATAAGCCAAAGAAATCTCCCGTAGTGGAGCATGATTCTGTAATCTGCTCCAGGACGTCCAGGGGATTCTTTGTCCTTGTTAGGTAAAATAAATTCAACATACTGGTAGGAGGGAAGCAATATGAATACTCAAGCGTTAACACCGAGACAGATTGTTGCAGAGCTTGACAAGTATATTGTAGGTCAAAAGAAAGCTAAAAAATCGGTAGCCGTGGCCCTTCGTAATCGTTATCGGCGTAGCCTTTTGCCTGAACACACTCAGGACGACATTGTGCCTAAAAATATTTTGATGATTGGACCTACCGGTGTGGGTAAAACGGAGATCGCCCGTCGCCTCGCTAAACTGGTAGGTGCGCCATTTGTGAAAGTGGAAGCTACCAAGTTCACTGAAGTAGGTTACGTTGGCCGTGACGTTGAATCGATGGTGCGTGATCTGATTGAGACATCACTGCGGATGGTGAAGCTGGAGCGGACTGAAAAAGTGAAAGACAAAGCTGAAGAAGCTGCCAACGAACGAATTGTACATATTTTGGCTCCTTCACAGTCTAAGTCCAAGAATCAGCGCAATCCCTTTGAGATGATCTTTGGCAATAATGGTAACAACGTTCAGGAGCAGGATGAGCCAGAACCGGATACAGGAGTTGCGGAGCGTCGACGCAAGATCAAGTTTGATCTGTTGTCCGGCAAGTTGGAGGATGACATCATTGAAATTGATGTAGAAGACACTGCTCCTAATATGATGGACATGTTTGCTGGTCAAGGTAATGATCAGATGGGCATGAATATGCAGGAGATGTTTGGCAGCCTCTTACCTCGTCGTACGAAAAAACGTAAACTCGCTATTAAAGAAGCGCGTAAAGTGTTGATCCAGGAAGAAGCAGGGAAATTGATCGACATGGATGATGTTACCCAGGAGTCCATTCGCCGGGCGGAGCAGACAGGTATCATTTTCATAGATGAAATCGACAAGGTGGCCAGTCAAGGGCGCGGTAGTGGTCCTGATGTGTCCCGCGAGGGTGTGCAACGTGACATACTGCCTATCGTCGAAGGTTCAACGGTAATGACGAAGTATGGCCCTGTCAAAACCGATTATATTCTGTTTATGGCAGCTGGAGCATTCCACGTCGCCAAACCTTCTGATCTGATTCCTGAGCTTCAGGGGCGCTTCCCAATTCGTGTGGAACTAAGTAGTCTTACACTGGAGGAGTTTGTATCCATTCTGACTGAACCGCAAAATGCATTGACCAAGCAGTATGTTGATCTACTGCGCACCGAGAATATTGAGATTGAGTTCTCGGATGAGGCCATTCGCGAGATTGCCAAATTGGCCGAATCCGTCAATCAAAATACAGAAAATATAGGTGCACGTCGACTGCATACGATTCTTGAGAAGCTTTTGGAGGATTTATCCTTTGAGGCACCTGAGCTTACACTGGAACGTATGGTGATCACTCCGGAGTATGTCCGGGAGAAATTAAATGATATTGCGCTTGATCGTGATTTGAGTCAGTATATCCTGTAACATGGAACTAGCAATGTAGTTGTTAAAATGATGTTATAAATGAACGGTATGCAAGAAAGTAGAGAACATTTGTGTGATCCACAAAGGGAAGCATTCCTTTAGCGATCCACAAAGGCTCTCTTACTTGACGACGCATATCGTTTATTTTTGTTTTATCTAAAGGATTTCAATGTTACAACCGATAAAAGATGTGGGGTTGTTATACGGATCGACAAAACCTAGGACTTGTGCCGCATGTATACGAAGTTAAAACCTATCGGAGTGGTAGTTATTCTTCGTTTACATACCCAATGATTCCCATTAAAAGAATTTTTCTTATTCCAAGTCTGGTCATCGGTTTAGTCGATAGATTGGTAAATGTTGCGTAAATGCGCAAAATGATGAATTGTTGAAAAGTGTGAACCCACTAATTGTTTTCTTAAAATTAAAATATATAGACGCCGCTTAATTGTTAAGAAAGTGTTGTGTAGGAAGGTCGAGTTTTCTTCATCATTGAAAGATAACTTGTCAATTGATTAATATATAGCTTTGTATGTATATCTATCATATTGTCCATAAACCCTTACTACAACGGCAAAAAATTCTAACATTATCAACTATGAAATATTCGGAAATATACATAATTACGGGCGTTGTAAGCTCATGTTGAGACTTGAAAGTTTTTTTTTATTTTAAGAATGTTTAAGAACAATCAGGGAGAGTATTAACATACTTTTGTTTTGGGCCCGAACATTTACGAAAAAATTCATAATTTGCAGAAAATACACAAAAAGCCCTGTCTTTCAGAAAAGATAGGGCTTTTTTCTTATTGTAATAAATCCCAAACTCGAAGAAACTTATGTTATACGACAACATCAGAGTTAATTCTACTTAAGTCCTAGAAAACCGTGTAAAGACGAATGTTTTTGTCGAAAAAAACATAAGAATTTTCAAGGGAAAAGATTCAATCTTTTTCCATTACTTCTAAAGAGAGGAGGGGGATTGTGAATCTTTTAAACGATATCAGCTTTAAAAGATTGCAAGGTGCACTCGATGCGTCCAATATCAGACAACGAACGATTGCTGACAACATCGCGAACGCCGATACCCCGTATTTCAAGCGCTCGAACGTTTCTTTTGAAGAAATGTTGCAAGGGCAAATGAATGGAGATATGCCTGTTCTTAAGGGTAAAGTAACTGATGCAAGGCATTTTGTCATAGGTCCTTCCTCTTCCGTACCAACGCCAGTAGTTAATATGGACCAGTCAACCTCCATGAATAACAACGAAAACAATGTCGATATAGACAGAGAAATGAGTCTTCTGGCGGAGAATCAGTTGCGTTATAACGCTTATATTCAGCAAGTGAACGAACAAATTAAAATTATGCGTGTTGGCGTGGAAGGGAGATAACCTAAATTGAACATTAGTAATAGTTTTAGTATCAGTAGCTCAGCTCTGACAGCCCAACGGTTGCGGATGGACGTCATATCTTCCAACATTGCCAACGCAGAGACGACGCGCGCGAGCGTATCCAATGGTGAAGCGGTCCCTTACAAACGTAAAATGGTTGTGCTTGAGCCGAATAAAACGTCATTTGGTACGATGTTGCAAAATCAGATGAGAGGTAGCGGTTCAGGAGATGGCGTAAGAGTAACGGAGATTCGGGAGGATCAGTCACCTTTGAAGCCTGTGTATGACCCTTCTCATCCAGATGCCAATGCAGAAGGATATGTATTTATGCCTAATGTGGATATTGCGAAAGAAATGGTCGACATGATCTCTGCTTCGCGTTCCTATGAAGCAAACGTAACAGCACTGAATTCAACCAAAGCGATGATCTCCAAAGCTTTGGAGATTGGAAGATAATCTGCTTTGAAATGAAAATAAGAAAAATACAAACCAGGGATGAAGGGGAGGGACATTAATGATTCAGAACAACATGTTTAGCACACAGGGGATACAACCGCTACAGATGAAGAGTGCAACCGAAAGTAAGCCTTCTACACCAGCCGAAACCATTCAGAGCTTCGGTACATACTTACAGAATGCATTAGGATCCGTCGCAGCACAGGAGGCTCAATCGCATGAAATGTCGAATCAATTTTTGGTCGGCAAAGCGAATGTGGACCAGGTGATGATTGCTTCAGAACAGGCCTTGTTAAGCCTACAACTCACAACTCAAGTCCGAAACAAAGTGGTCGAAGCATACCAGGAAGTTATGCGAACGCAGTTATAAAATAACCTACTTGCGCTTCGATAATAGCGCTGATCATTACAACAAAGCAGCTGCGATGCTGCTCCTGATCGTCAACCTATGAAACGGCGAGGGTTGAGTAAGGACAGACTAAGCAAAGTTTCGGATGGGGTGACAGAGTGAATGAGAGAATCGCCCAGTACAGGGATAAGGCATCCCAGTATTGGAATAGTTTTAGCAAAAAGCAAAAAGTATTATTTATATCCACCTTCCTGTTCCTGATTTTGGCTGCTGTTGTACTCACGATGCAATTGTCCAAGACGGAATATGAAGTAGCTTTTACAGATTTGAATGCAAGTGATTCAGCGGGCGTGATCAGTTATCTCGATTCATCTAGCATTCCATACAAATTAAGTTCAGATGGCAAGACCATATCCGTACCGAGTACAAGTGTTGCAATTGCAAAGGTGAATGTTGGATCTCAAGGGATTATTCAGAATGGTTCATTAGGGTATAAGTCATTCGAGGAGTCATCATCGCCGATCGGAATGACGGATAAAGAGTTTGATGTAAAGTACAACAACGCTATAAACGGAGAAGTTGAACAGTTACTTCAGCGGATGCAAGGGATACAGGATGCTAAAGTACTCGTTAATATGCCGAAAGATAACATCTTTGCTGGTTTAGAAGAACAAGACAAAGCATCAGCATCGGTAGCTCTTCAATTCAAACCGGGTTATCACCCCAATCAGGCAGCGGTAGATGGCTACTTTAACTTGGTTAAAACTGCAATTCCTAATCTGCCTGTTGAGAACATCACGATTACGAACACAGATGAAGCAGAATTGATTCCAACTGCCCGAGGTGGCAGTGGAGGGTTGTCTTCCGAAGTCCAAGAGAACATGGCATTACAGAAAAAGTTTGAAAACGATGTCCGTAATAACGTAAAGCAATTCCTTTCCCAGATTGTAGGCGAAGACAAAGTTAATGTTTTGGTAGCCTCCAAGCTTAATTTTGACAAAGAAACACGTAAGGAAAATCTGGTCACACCTGTTGATGTAGATAATATGAAAGGCATCGAGATCAGTGTGCAGGAGATTCAAAAGAGTTACACTGGCGCAAGCAACCCAACAGGTGGAGTTGCTGGCACAGGACAAGAGGAAGTTCCGGGTTATCCATCATCTGATGCAGCCGGTAACTCTACCTCCGAAGAATCATCAAGCACTATAAACTACGATGTTAATCGAATCGCCAAGGATATTATTTCCAGTCCGTATACTGTAAAAGATTTAACCATTAACGTTGCAGTTGAACCACCGAATGGAGAAACAGAATTACAGGGACCGGTTCAGGACGCAATTGAGAACATTTTGGTTAACATTGTTCGTGCTTCACTGGCAGACTCAGGCACTGTAATAAGTGACGCCGATCTGACAAAGAAAGTTTCAGTCATGTCACAAGGATTCCAGACTGCCTCTACAGACAATACAGGTTTCCAGCTTTCCTCAACGATGATGTGGGGTGGAGGCGCACTCATAGCGGCATTGATCGCAGCGGTAGTTATTTTGTTAGTACGCCGTCGCCGCAAACAAAACGAAGTCGAAGAAGAAGAGATTCCTCTTCCAATAGCAACAGAGTTCCCGTCCATTACGCTGGACAGTGTAACGAACGAAAGTCAGGTGCGCAAACAATTGGAGAGTTTGGCCAAGAAAAAGCCAGACGAATTCGTCAATCTGCTGCGTACATGGCTGGCTGACGAATAGAGGTGAACGCATTGGCGAAGGCAAGCAGTCAAGGTTTGACTGGAAGACAAAAAGCAGCAATTTTGTTGATTACATTAGGTCCGGAAGTATCGGCTCAGATCTTCAAACATCTGCGTGATGAGGAGATTGAGCAACTTACGTTGGAAATTGCCAACGTGCGCAAGGTTGATTCTTCCGAAAAGGACATGATTATGGCCGAGTTTCACCAGATATGTCTGGCGCAGGAATATATTTCTCAGGGCGGTATCAATTATGCGAGAGAAATCCTGGAGAAAGCTCTGGGTTCTTCAAAAGCACTTGAAGTCATTAACCGTTTGACAGCTACGCTGCAAGTCAGACCATTTGACTTTGCACGCAAAGCAGATCCGAACCAAATTTTGAACTTTATTCAGAATGAAAGCCCGCAAACAATTGCCCTGGTTCTGTCTTACCTGCAATTCGAACAGGCAGCAGCGATTCTATCATCCTTGCCACAAGAGAAACAGGCAGATGTCGCTCGCCGGGTGGCTGTTATGGATAGTACTTCGCCGGAAGTCATCTCTCAAGTGGAGCGGGTTCTGGAACAAAAACTTTCTTCTACCGTAACGCAGGATTACACGAATGCGGGTGGTATTGAATCGATCGTTCAGATTCTGAACGGAGTCGATCGTGGTACAGAGCGTACCATTTTGGACTCGCTTGAAATTCAGGATCCTGAGCTTGCGGAGGAAATCAAAAAACGCATGTTTGTATTCGAAGATATCGTCAATGTGGATGATCGTTCGATTCAGCGCATTATTCGGGATATCGACAACGCAGATTTGCAGCTGGCACTCAAAGTGGCAAGCGAAGAAGTTCGGGATGCCGTGTTCCGGAATATGTCGAAACGGATGTCCGAGACATTCAAAGAAGAGATGGAATTCATGGGACCTGTGCGATTGCGTGATGTTGAGGAAGCTCAGACACGTATCGTAGGAACGATACGCAGATTGGAAGAAGCCGGTGAGATCATTATCGCACGCGGTGGAGGAGATGATATCATTGTCTAATTTGATTAAATCTTTCCAGTATGTACCCGTTGATGACCGCAAAAAACTTGAAAATCATCATCATTATGGTGGTACTGAGGAGTCTGAAACGGAATTATACGGTGACAGTGCTGAAGGTTCTGAAGCAGAAACGCTTCAAGCACGCGTGGACGAAGAAACACAACGTCTTACCGCAGAAATGCTGGAAGATGCCAAGGAGTTTGCAGAAAAGCAAGTACGTGAAGCTTCAGAAGAGGCAGAGCGCATGCTTCAAGAGGCCCGTGAACAGATCGACAGCTGGTGGCAGGAACAACGACAACAGGATGAACATCTGACTGAAGCGCTTCGTTCACAAGGTTTCCAACAGGGTTTTGAAGAAGGCAAAGTACAAGCTGAACTGGATCTCCAGGTGCAGATCGAAAAGATGATGATTGAAGCCCAGGAAGTGCTCAAGGAAGCTTATGTAGCGAAAGATCAGATCATTCAGGAAGCCGAACCTTTCCTCGTGGAGCTCGCTTGCGGAATCGCTGAGAAAGTCATTGATAAGCAACTTACCATTGAACCCGATCATACATTGGAACTGATTCGTCAGAGTTTGTCACGTAAACGGGAGCAGGGGTTAATCACACTCTGTGTGGCACCTGATCAGTTTACATTTGTACAGGCAGCTCGTGAAGAATTGTCTCTGTCCATTGACTCTCAGGCAGAATTGCAGATTTTGCCTGATTCAACGGTCAAAGATAAGGGATGTGTCATTCGTTCTTCGTTCGGAAGTGTAGATGCGAGAATTGATACACAGCTTGCTGAGATTAAAAAAGAACTGGTCCGCATAGCACTTGAGGATGAGGAGCGAAAAAATCAACATGAAGGTTCTTAGTTCACAGCGATATATGGAACATTTGCGCCAATTCGATCCTGTTCGTATTAACGGCAAAGTTACTCAGGTCATTGGTCTTATGGTGGAGTCAGAAGGGCCAGATGCAAGTATCGGTGACGTATGTTATATCTATCCTGGTAAATCAGCCAAGCCTCTTCAGGCCGAAGTTGTTGGGTTTCGAGATAACAAAGTGCTGCTTATGCCACTGGGTGAACTACAATCCATCGGTCCTGGTTGCGATGTAGTAGGTACGGGTAAACCGCTCGGCGTTCAGGTAGGCTCCGAATTGCTCGGTAAAGTGTTGGATGGACTTGGACAACCGCTGGACGGTTCCCTTCTTCCATCAAGAATGCCGATGTACTCTACCTCCAATACTCCGGTCAATCCAATGGATCGTCCACGTGTACTTGAAACGATGGGTGTTGGTGTAAGAGCTATCGATGGATTACTGACCGTAGGTAAGGGACAGCGTGTAGGTATTTTTGCTGGTTCTGGTGTTGGTAAGAGTACATTGATGGGCATGATTGCTCGTAATACAGCAGCAGATGTCAATGTCATCGCGCTTGTGGGTGAGCGTGGACGTGAGGTACGCGACTTTATTGAACGGGATTTGGGTCCGGAAGGACTGGAACGCTCCGTAGTCATTGTTGCAACTTCAGATCAGCCTGCCCTGATTCGGATTAAGGGAGCAGTTATTGCGACAACTATTGCAGAGTATTTCCGAGATCGTGGAATGAACGTGATGCTCATGATGGATTCGGTAACCCGATATGCGATGGCACAAAGGGAAGTTGGTCTGGCCGTAGGTGAACCTCCGGCAATGAGAGGATATACGCCATCGGTTTTTGCAAGTTTGCCCAAACTGCTTGAAAGGGCGGGTACAGGACCTACCGGTTCGATTACAGCCTTTTACACCGTTCTGGTCGATGGGGATGACATGAATGAACCAATTGCGGATGCGGTAAGGGGTATTCTGGATGGACACATTGTGTTAAATCGATCCATTGCAAATAAAGGTCATTTTCCAGCGATTGATGTGCTAGCCAGCATAAGTCGTGTTATGAAGGATATTGCTCCGGAAGAGCAGTTGGAAGCCGTTAATAATATGAAACGTTTGATGGCTGTGTATAAAGAATCGGAAGATTTGATCAATATTGGAGCTTACCAGCGGGGATCAAATGCAGCCATAGATGAATCGATAGACCAGATTGATAGTATATGGAACTTTACCAAGCAGAAAGTCGACGAGAAAGTCACTTTAAGTGAAGTACAGGAACGTTTGATTCTTGAATTTGCAAGGAGATGAATGGGTAAACGATGAAATTTCGATATCATTTCCAGAAAGTTGTTGACCTGAAGAGTAATGAAAAAACACAGGCAGAGTGGATGTTATCCACAGCGATCGGCAAACTTCAGACGGAGGAAGAACATCTGATACAACTTCTGAACGACAGAAGTAATCTGATCGGCATTATCCAATCTGCTACGGAAAATACAGCGTCTGTAAACAGTCTGCAGGAGATGCAGCGTTATGTACATCACCTTGACGAGTGCATTTCACGCAAAAACAGTGATGTTAAACATGCTCAGGTCAATGTGCAGCGGAATCAGACGTTTCTAAACGGTAAGATGATTGACGAAAAAGTATGGCTTGGAGCGAGAGACAAGGCCAAAATCAAATTTCAGCAGGAGATGCTCCTCCGGGAACAGAACGATCTGGACGAGATGGCTACTGTACGCTTCGCTGCCAAAGCCGGACGCGCGAATTGATGTGAGCCGGACGCGAAGTTGTCTCGTGAAGGAGGAATGAACGATGGCTGTTAAAGATGATAGCGACATGGAAAAAGAGTCGGGAGGCGGTTGGGAAAAATTTCTCATGATTTCAATCCCGATTGTATTCACCGTAGTACTGCTAGGTGTACTACTTACGCTATTTAATGTAGATATTCGTAATAATTTGTTTGAATTCGCCAACAAGATACCGGTAGTCAAGGAATGGGTACCTGATCCTGTACTGGATCCGGAGAAGGAGAAGCTGGAGAAGAGTGAGCAGCAGGTTGAAAGTGCTGAAGCCACAATCGAAAAGCTGAAATCCCAGGTAACTGCCAAAGAAACAGAGCTCAAGGCAGCACAGGAAGCTACAACAACCGAAGCAAAGAAGGCAACGGACCTTCAGAAGAAGTTGGATGATGCGGAAAAAGCGGCTGAAACGGCTACAGCAGCAACGCCAGAGACGGAATCTGATTATCAAAAACAAATCAAAGATTTGGCTAAAATGTATGCTGACATGAGCCCAAGCAAAGCTGCACCTATTTTGCAAAATATGACGAATGAGGAAATGGTATTGTTGTTGAATGCCATGCAGTCATCTGCTCGGACCAAGGTGCTTGAAAAGATGGACCCGAAAACAGCAGCCGATGTCACCATGATGATGAAGGATGCTAAACCGTCCGGGGATCTGGCACTGGATGCACTGCAATCCAGATTGAAGAAAGAAACCGCAGCAACTTCAACTGCATCCACAACCACAAGCAAAAACCTGGATAAAAACCAGCTTAGTCAAACATTTGCTTCGATGTCTGCTTCAAGTGGTGCCAAGCTATTATTGGAAACATACAAGTTAAGTCCTGACAAAACATTGACCATCCTGAATTCAGTAGATGATGCAACACGCTCTCAATTGCTTGAGAACATGTCTTCAGAGGACTCGGTTGAAACTGCAAAAATTTTGAACAAATTAATGGGTAACAAGTAGATCTGATTCATGTGATATCTGAGAGGAGGTGAAAATAAATGTCGATTGTATATCAAATGGCATCCACAGCATCTGCAAAAGCAACAGGAGCAGGTCAGACAACCGGAGCACAATCGAAAGGTTCAGCTGCAGGTGCTAGCGGTGAATTTCTCCAAACTCTTGCACAATCGCTATCTGGAGGAAACACAGAAGGTGATAGTTCAAGCGCTACTGGAAGTTTAACAGCCAATCCGCTGGTGTTTTCCTTTGCTACAAGTGAAGAAGGAGAAGCGACATCAATCACGGCTATACTGAATTCGTTGTTCACGGACTTGGATTCGCTTGACGAAGCTTTGGAAAATGACCCAGCTCTACTTGCAGGTTTGCAAACTCTGATTCAACAGATGTATACACAATTAAGTAATCCTTCAGGTACTAATACAGAAGGTTCCGACGAATCTTCGACTGGAGCGGAAAGCGTAAAAACAGTACCCGCAATTGAACTGTCGCAGCATCCGGCAGCAGTACGTTTTGTTCTGCAAGATATGCTTACACAATTAGTAGCTGGAATGAATGATCCTGAGAGTAACGTTGCGAAGAACGCTCCTGAATTCAAACATTTGTTACAATCTCTGCAGAGTCAGCTTCAAGAGGCTGGAGTGGATACCACTAGTGACAAAGGATGGACTGAACTGAAATCCATACTGGATACATTGACTGCAGTTAAGGATCAGACTGCACAGGTAGCTCCAAGTGCTTCGCTTCAAACATCCAAACAGGATTCTGTTGTGCCACAAGTTCTTGTTGCGGCAGTCGCGAATTCTGGAACCCAGGTGAAAGCTGAGGCTGAGACCACATCTGCTTCAAATGCAGGTGGAGAAGTGGAACACTCAACCATCATTACTGCAGGAGAGTTGTCCTTGCGTTCATCAGGTACAACAGCAGGAAAACCGGCTGAACCTGTAATGCAAACATCACAGTTTGCCAAGGAAATGACACAGTTTGTTGTTAACAAGCTGGATATTGTCCAGCAAAAAGGATTTTCCGAGGCGACCATCTCACTTCGGCCTGAGCATCTAGGTAAGTTGGATGTTCAAATTACCTTGCAGAACGGGCAGTTGGTTGCACGGTTTATGACTGAGCATACGATGGCTAAAGACATGCTTGAACAACAAATGACGCAGCTGCGTTCTTCACTTCAAGCCCAGGGGATTCAGGTGGAACGACTTGAGGTTACTCAGAACAGTTCAATCGGATCACAGATGTATCAGGACGGAGGCCGTCAGCCGGGAAGTAACTCTCAACAACAACGCCGTTCGCGTGAGCGTGAGGAACAATCGGATGATGCTATAGCTACAGCAGGGATACAAGAAGAATTGCGTAACTGGCGTAGCGAGCAAGTCGAAGGAAACGAATTACAGAGAGATACATTTAGTGCTAAGGCTTAAGCAGAAATGAGGTGAGTAAATGGCTAATGAAAATGTTTCAATGAATAATACCTGGCCGAACTATTCGGCAGCCAATAAAGCAACCACAAGTGCTGCAACAAAAGAATTGGGTAAAGATCAGTTTCTAAAAATCCTGATTACCCAGCTGCAAAATCAAGACCCGATGCAGCCGATGGAGGATAAGGAATTTATCGCTCAAATGGCACAGTTCAGCTCAGTGGAACAACTGGTCAATATTTCTACGCAGCTTAAAACATTGAACCAGTCCCTTGGTGCTGTATCCGGTATGATTGGCATGGAGGTAAGTTGGCTTTCTTCTAATAAAGATGATAACGGAACTCTTCGTCAGGGTATTGTAGATTCCATCATTGTAAGAGATGGCGTTCAATACGCAAAAGTGGGCAACGACGAGATTAAGCTGGATGAGATCATTCAGGTGAATTATCCAAAACAGGCAGAGAGTCAAACTCCGGTACAGAACGTTCAGGATGTAACCCCTGAAACGAACGAGAGCCAGGAAGTTGAATCATCCGCTGAAACGGGTGATACGGAAGATAGCGGGAAAACGATATGAGTGATCGCATAACGGTTGGACAATTATACGCAGGCCCGATTACACCGAATATGCTTCAAAGACCCAAAACGGGAGAAGCTTCGGCTATACCCGAAAAACCTTTTGCCAAGGTGCTGGAAGATAACCTTCTGAAATTGAGCAATCATGCTGCCAAACGACTGGAACAGCGTGGTATTGAACTCAAAACCGAGCAAATGGAACAGATTGGTTCTGCTTTGGACAAAGCTGCTGCCAAAGGAGCCAAAGAGTCATTGATTTTAATGCAGGATATGGCTTTTATCGTCAATGTCAAAAATCGTACTGTGGTTACAGCTATGGATAGTGAGAGCATGAAGGATAATGTGTTCACTCAGATTGATAGTGCCGTAATCATTTCTTGACCGGCTGGCCCTTCTCGGGAGCCGGAATGCCGCTGACCGACTGATGCGGTAACCAAATGAAGACTGGGAGGATTTTTAAAAATGTTGAAATCAATGTACTCAGGCGTTTCCGGGATGCGGGGTTTCCAAACAAAACTCGACGTAATTGGTAACAATATTGCGAACGTAAACACGGTTGGCTTCAAAGGCAGTCGGGTTATGTTCAAAGATATTATGAGCCAAACAACGGCAGGGGTAACTGCCCCAACTGATGCTCCATCTGGTGGTGTGAATGCAAAGCAAATTGGTTTGGGTGTATCTGTGGGATCTATAGATACACTGCATCTCGCAGGAAGCCCAATGACTACAAACAATCCGACAGACTTACGTATTAACGGAGATGGCTTTTTTCTTGTCTCCTTGGGTGGAGATCAGGAAATTCCTTACTTGACACGTGCAGGGGATTTCCATGTTGATGCTGCTCGAAATCTTGTAACTTCAGATGGTTTGTTCGTCTTAAGTAGTGAGGGAGAGCCCATTACAATTGGGGATGATGTTGTTTCATTCACAATCGGACAGAACGGTATGATTAATCAGACAATGGCTGATGGAACAATCGAAGGCGATACTCAAATTGGAATAGGGAAGGTAGTTAACCCTGAAGGATTGGAAAAAATAGGGGGTAACCTATACCGGATGACAGCTAACGCAAATCCTGACGGTACTCTTGATCCTTTAACAGCGAACAGTGCTGAGGACGGAACAGGAGCAATCATTGCTGGACAGCTCGAGATGTCTAACGTGGATCTGACTGGAGAGTTTACTGAGATGATCGTAGCTCAACGTGGATTCCAGGCAAACTCCCGGATCATTACAACGTCGGATGAAATACTTCAGGAAGTTGTTAACCTGAAACGTTAATAACTGATTAATGAATTTTTAAAACGTGGGGGAGCTTGCTCCTCCTACTCTGATCAAGGGGGCTTAGCATGATTTCGGTTACGCGGTTAAATGGTTCTCCCATGTGGTTAAATGCGCTGATGGTTGAAATTGTGGAAGAGACGCCGGATACGTATATTACTCTGGTAACTGGAAAGAGACTGATTGTGCTTGAAAAAGCCACTGACGTTATTTCCAAGATTAAAGATTACAACCGTGAAATCGGGGTTCAGGCAGCCACTATTAAAGTGCAGCAAACGGAGGAATCCTGATGAAAAAAATGATGCCCTGGCTTGCAACAATGTTGCTGGCGATAACACTCATTGTGGTGGTTGTGTTTGTATTTATGCAAGGACAGAACGGGAATAAGGACGACACACATACGGCGGCAGCTGCTGAAGAAAAAAAAATGACTGCGGATGAAATTGTAGAAGTATCGTCAGAGCTTGCACAGATTAAAACGAATCTGGCCGATCCGGATCGTATTATTATGGTTAGTTTTTCTTTCAAGTTATCTGACAAAACAGCCAAAGAAGATTTTGAAAAAATCAAAAGCATTACGGTGAAGCCCATTATTATTCAGGCACTTGCAGACACCAAGGCTGAGGAACTGAGTTCGGCCAAGGGTATGAAACAATTCAATGAGAAACTGACAGGTCTAATTAATGAGGCATTGCCTGAGCCGAAATTGAAAAGCACTAGTTTTTCAGACATTGTTATAGCACCAATGTAAATGAACAGAACACGCTGTAGACCTGTAAGGGGGTGAGAACATGGTGGATGTATTATCACAAAATGAGATTGACGCCCTATTAGCAGCCCTTTCTTCTGGTGAAATGGACGCAGAAGAATTGAAGAAGGAAGAAACTCAGAAGAAAATCAGATCGTACGATTTTAAGCGGGCAGTGCGTTTTTCCAAAGACCATATCAGAAGCTTGACTCGTATTCACGAAAACTTTGCACGCTTTCTCACCACTTATTTTTCAGCCCAACTGCGGACGTTCGTTCAAATCAATGTCGTTCAGGTCGAACAGTTGCCTTATGATGAGTTTATCCGTTCTATTCCTAAGATGACGATATTGAACATTTTTGAAGCGGAGCCACTACAGGGACGAATGGTGATGGAAGTCCATCCAAACGTGGGATATGCGATGTTGGATCGCCTGCTTGGTGGAACCGGAACTGCTCCAACCAAGATCGCATCCATGACGGAGATTGAGACGACCATCATGGAGCGGATATTCAGCCGAGCATTTGAAAGTTTGCAAGAAGCATGGAAGACTGTGTTGGATATTTCCCCAAGGATGGAAGCGCTCGAGACCAATCCGCAATTTATGCAGATTGTATCTCCCAATGAGACCATTGCTCTGATCTCGCTCAGTACCAAAATTGGTGACACGACAGGCATGATCAATCTATGTATACCGCATGTCGTTCTTGAACCTATTATGTCACGGTTGTCAACTCATCAGTGGTTTGTTTCGGAGAAGAAAACGAGAGCTCCGGAGGAGTATGATGCTCTAAAAGAGCGTGTGAACAAAGCCAAGTTACCCATCGTTGCGGAATTGGGAGAATCGAGAATTTCAATTGCAGAATTTCTGGGTCTGTCCGTTGGTGATGTCATTACGTTGAACAAACCAGTTGATGAGGGACTTTCCATTAAAGTGGGTGACAAACTGAAATACATGGGCAGTCCGGGGACAATCAAAGACCGTGTGGCTGTGCAAATAGACAAGATTGTCACCGAAGGAGTTGAAGAATTTGACGAGTAAGGATTATTTATCCCAAGAAGAAATCGATGCTTTGCTCAGGCAATCGGAATCGATAAACAGCTCGGAACCCGCTGAAAAGACGGTTGATGATTTTTTGACCGAGTTGGAGCAGGATGCCTTGGGGGAGATTGGTAACATTACATTTGGTAGCGCGGCAACAGCATTATCCACGCTATTAGGCCTCAAAGTAGATATTACAACACCTAAAGTTTCTATCATTAGTCGAACGCAGTTTGAAGAAGCTTTTCCTAAGCCGCATGTTGCCGTTCATGTCAATTACGTGGATGGATTCGAAGGCATTAACTCACTTGTTATCAAGAAGAGAGATGCTCAAGTCATCGCTGATTTGATGCTGGGGGGCGAAGGAAATCCGGTCGATGAAGAACTGAATGAAATCCATATTAGTGCGGTACAGGAAGCGATGAACCAGATGATGGGTTCCTCTGCAACCTCAATGTCCACGATTTTTAATCGTTTTGTGAATATTTCCCCTCCGGGAATCGATATTCTCAATCTGGAGAGTGGAGAGGGTGTAAGTAATCTTCCAGCAGATGAGACCCTCATTCAAGTTTCATTTCGTTTGTTGATCGGGGATCTGATCGATTCCAATCTGATGCAGTTGCTTCCAGTGCATTTTGCCAAAAACATGGTAGATATGCTGATTGGAGGCGCTCAGGAGTCAACTGCCAGCGCACCAGTGGCATCAACACCTGAACCTGCACCAGCAGCTGTACCAGCAACGCCACCACCGGTTGCGGAGCAGCCGCCCGTTCAACACCAGCAGTCCCCACAGGCTCCTCAGCAGCCTGTTCAGGACTATAATAACGGATATGGACAGGCACCTATGGGGATGCCGCAAGGAATGCCGCCGCAGCAGCCTTATGGCATGCCCCCGCAGCAACCTTATGGTGCACCTCAACATTACGGTGGAATGCCAAATAGGAATGTTAACGTACAACCAGTTCAATTCGCCAATTTGCAAAATGGGGCGTATGGGCAGGTAGACGAAAACAATTTGAATTTATTGATGGACATTCCCCTTAAAGTCACCGTAGAATTAGGAAGGACCCAGAAGCAAATTAAAGATATTTTGGAACTGTCACAGGGTTCGATTGTCGAACTGGATAAGTTAGCCGGGGAACCTGTCGATATTTTGGTGAATAACAAACTGATCGCCAAGGGAGAAGTTGTTGTTATTGACGAAAACTTTGGTGTTCGTGTTATAGATATCGTTAGCCAATGGGACCGAATTCAGAAATTACAATAAGCACAATTTAGGGAGGACTTGAATCAAGATGGCAAACCGAATTTTAGTCGTAGACGACGCTGCATTTATGAGAATGATGATCCGGGACATTTTGTCCAAAAATGGATATGAGGTTGTTGGTGAGGCACAGGATGGCTCACAAGCAATTGAGAAATTTAAAGAGCTTCGTCCGGATCTGATCACAATGGATATTACGATGCCTGAGATGGATGGCATTGCAGCTTTGAAAGAAATCAAGAAGATTGATGCTAACGCTAAAGTAATTATGTGCTCCGCGATGGGTCAACAAGCGATGGTAATCGACGCTATTCAAGCAGGTGCTAAAGACTTTATTGTTAAACCGTTCCAATCTGATCGGGTTATCGAAGCGATTAGCAAGACACTGGGCGTTTAAGAGACATGATGATGGCTCAGGGTGATTTTCCAGAAGCAGCTGGCGCGGGAGCCAATTATTATTTACAGCTTGTATGGGTGATTGTTGTCCTGGCCGTCATCCTGGTCCTTATTGTTTATCTGATCCGGTTCTTAAACAAACGGAATCAGCAAATGTTCCGGCACGGCACAATTCGTACTCTTGGCGGGGTTGGACTGGGACAAAACAAGTCGCTGCAAATTATAGAAATTGGTGGGAGTGTATATCTGCTTGGTGTAGGTGAAGACATCCAGTTGATAGATAAGGTTTCGGATCTGGAAGAGGCGCAAAGAATCATTGATTCCTTCGAACGAGATGCTGCTGCACAACAAGGGAATCTGTCACCTCTCATTGCCAAGCTCACAAAACGCTTCCGTAAAGATGAACCGCCGCGGGAAATGGAACTGGAGGACACAACTTCTTTTCACGAAATGTTTGAATCCAAACTTCGGCAGATGCCTAACCGTAAGGAGAAGATGGAGAAGCTCCTGGATAAAGACAATACTACAGATCGGTCGAGGGATTCATGAAGAAAAAGATTTGGTTAGCGTGTTGTTTGCTAGGACTTATCAGTCTAGCTTCTGTTACAGTTGCCTTTGCCGAGCCCATTCCGAATATTGATATTCAAATCGGAAACGGTGACGGAGGGACACCAAGCACAAGTTCACTGTCCATCATTCTGTTAATTACGGTGCTTAGCATTGCACCAGCAATGCTTGTACTGATGACCAGTTTTACTCGGATTGTGATTGTGCTCGGTTTTGTACGTACATCTTTGGGTACACAACAAATGCCACCCAATCAGGTTTTGGTTGGCTTGGCACTATTTCTGACACTTTTCATTATGTCGCCGACGTTGTCTTCCATCAATCAGGTAGCGCTTCAGCCCTATCTTCAGGGAGAACTTACGCAAACCGAGGCACTTGAAAAAGCAGCGGACCCAATAAAGAAATTTATGTTTAGTCACACGAGAGAAAAAGATCTTCTGCTGTTTATGAAGTACAATCAGACTGAACAACCAAAGACCTACCAGGATATCCCAATTACTGTTATGGTACCGGCATATGTAATCAGTGAGTTAAAGACAGCATTTCAGATGGGGTTTATGATTTTCATTCCATTCCTGGTTATAGACATTGTTGTCGCGAGTACACTCATGGCAATGGGGATGATGATGCTTCCGCCGGTCATGATCTCATTACCTTTCAAAATACTGCTCTTTGTCCTTGTGGACGGGTGGTATCTGGTTGTCAAGTCACTGTTGCTGAGTTTTAACACTTGATCCGGAAAGTTAAAGGAGGACGGTCATGACTTCGGAATTTATTATCGGTCTGGCCGGGAAAGCGGTATACACGTCATTGCTGGCCAGTGCACCCATGCTTATACTAGCTCTGGTTGTAGGACTTGCAATCAGTATTTTTCAAGCGACAACTCAAATTCAGGAACAAACATTAGCCTTTGTGCCCAAGATTGTTGCCGTACTTCTGGCAGTACTTTTGTTTGGACCTTGGATCTTGAATATATTGGTCGATTTTACGTTCAACATACTCGATAATCTATACAGATACATAGGGTAGGCTTTAGCAGATGGAGACATTGTTGCAAAGTTTCCCTGTCGCTCTGCTTATGTTTTGTCGAATCACATCATTTTTTGTAACTGCGCCAGTTTTTTCGGCTCGAAATGTGCCAACTTCAGTTAAAATTGGTATTTCTGCATTTGTCACATTGTCTGTCTATCTGATTTACGGAATAGACCAGACCGTACCCACCGATCTGAGCTATGTTTTATTGATCATCAGAGAGATTCTAATTGGCCTGCTTTTAGGTTTTGTGGCTTATCTGTTGATGACGGCTGTTCAGACTGCGGGGACCTTTATCGATCTACAGATTGGATTCGCTATGGCTAACGTATATGATCCGATGACAGGTGCATCAGCCCCGCTTACAGGTAACTTCAAGTATGCCTTTGCTATGCTGCTGTTTCTGACAATGAACGGACACCATCATCTGCTGGATGCCGTCGTATACAGTTACCGGTGGATTCCATTATCGAACGCATTTTTCCTGCGGTTGGCAGATGGAAGTATTGCTGAATTTTTGGTTCGGACGTTAGGTGAATCATTTATGCTGGCTTTTCAGATGTCTGCACCGATTGTAGTTGCCTTGTTTTTGACGGATGTGGGATTGGGGTTTCTTGCGAAGACTGCTCCTCAATTTAATGTATTTGCTGTCGGAATGCCACTTAAGGTACTCGTCGGGGTTGCTATTTTGCTTTTGCTGGTTCCCAGTTTCTCCTTTGTATTTAGTCAATTGTTCGAAGTAATGTTCAGATCCATGGAAAAATTGCTTGGAACCATTGGACAAAGGCCCGGCTGAGTGAAACGGAGGAAAAGACACGGATGAAACTTCAACTCGACCTCCAGTTGTTTTCAGGGGAGAAGACGGAGAAAGCTACCCCGAAAAAGAGACAGGATACACGAAAAAAAGGACAGGTTGTCAAAAGCGCTGAACTATCTGGCGCATCCATTCTTCTATTCGCGTTTTTGATCATGATGGTATTCAGCAATTTCTATAAAGAACGTATAGTTCGTCTGTTCACAGATATCTTCATCAATCGATTGAGTATGGAAATCACTGGAGAGAATGTGATGGCGCTTATGATGCGCTATGGCATTGAAGTTTTGTTATTGATCGCTCCCGTTTTGCTGGGTGCGGTACTGGTTGCTTTGATCGTTAACTACATGCAAGTTGGTTTTCTTCTTGTAGGGGAAGGTTTGAAGCCAAAACTTGAGAAACTGGACCCGATTAAAGGTTTCAAAAATATTTTCTCTCTCCGTTCATTAGTGGAATTTGCTAAATCCATTTTGAAAATGTCGATTATCGGTTATCTCGTTTACAGTACAATTAAGGGCTACCAGTCAGATATTGCTTCACTTTCTCATTTTTCATTGGATGCTATTTTACATTTCGCTGCGTCGATCACTTTAAGTCTTGGTATCAAGATTGCAGCGGCATTGATGATACTTGCGATATTTGATTACATGTATCAGAAGTATGACCATGAGAAGAAGATCCGTATGTCCAAGCAAGACATTAAAGATGAGTACAAGAAAATGGAAGGTGATCCGCTGATCAAAGGTAAAATCCGGGAACGTCAGCGTCGTATGGCTATGCAGCGTATGATGCAGGAAGTGCCGAATGCGGATGTAATCATTACGAACCCGACCCACTTTGCGGTTGCGCTAAAGTATGAAGGTTCCGAGATGGAGGCACCACAGATTATTGCCAAAGGTCAGGATTATGTCGCCTTGCGTATTAAGGAAATTGCCAAAGAAAACGGTGTTATTACGATGGAAAACAAGCCGCTGGCACGGGCATTGTTCCAGAGAGCCGAGATTGGTGACGCTATACCGGCCGATTTGTTTCAAGCGGTAGCTGAAGTGCTGGCTTATGTATATAAACTAAAGGGCAGAACGAAATAAAAGGGGATCGGAGGCCGTACATTCATTGAAGATTAAAGATATAGCTGTCCTTGCGGGTATCATTGGCATTGTGTTGATGATGATTCTTCCGATCCCGACCTGGCTGTTGGACTTGTTGCTGGTCGTCAATATTTCAATTGCACTGATGATACTCCTTGTTGCAATGAACAGCAAAGAAGCGTTGCAGTTTTCTATCTTTCCAGCTTTGCTGTTGATCACTACACTATTCCGACTGGCACTGAACATTTCGACAACCAAGCTAATCCTTGGTGAAGGGGATGCCGGAGCCGTAGTTGCTACCTTTGGTAGTTGGATTGCTGGAGGGCAAATTGCGATTGGATTTATCGTATTTTTGATCCTCGTTGTCGTTCAGTTTATCGTTATTACAAAGGGGTCTGAACGTGTAGCTGAAGTTGCTGCCCGATTCACCCTCGATGCGATGCCTGGTAAACAAATGAGTATTGATGCGGATCTGAATGCGGGTCTGATCAACGAGCAACAAGCTCGTGAGCGTCGTTCCAAAATTGAACGTGAAGCCGACTTCTATGGAGCGATGGATGGAGCAAGTAAATTCGTAAAAGGTGACGCAATTGCAAGTATTATCATCCTCCTGATCAATCTCATTGGTGGATTTATTATCGGTATGACTGTGCATGGGATGGCTTTCGCAGATGCAATGTCAACGTATTCTGTACTGACTATCGGAGATGGATTGGTAAGCCAAATCCCTGCTCTCCTTATTTCCACAGCAGCAGGACTGATCGTCACCAGAGCGTCATCAGAAGGAAACTTGGCAGATGATATTACGGGGCAACTGTTTACATATCCAATACTTATTTATATCGTAGCTTTCGTTATTGCCATGCTCGGTTTCTTCACACCAATTCATGTTATTACTACGCTTCCGTTGGCAGGTGTGTTGGCATATGCCGCGTGGCGTATGCAGAATAATCTGAATATGAAACAAGTAGCGGAAGAACAGTTGGAAGAAGAACAGCAGATTGAAGAGGTTAGAAGTCCTGAAAGTGTAATTAACCTGCTTCAGGTGGACCCTATTGAGTTTGAATTTGGTTATGGTTTAATACCACTTGCTGATAATCAGCAGGGTGGTGACTTATTGGATCGGATCATTATGATTCGGAGGCAGTGTGCTCTTGAACTGGGGTTGGTCGTTCCGGTCATACGGATTCGAGATAATATCCAGCTCAGACCCAATGAGTATGTTATCAAAATCAAGGGTAATGTGGTAGGCGGAGGAGAGCTGTTGTTGAATCATTACCTTGCCATGAGTCCTGGCTATGATGAGGAGTCCGTGACAGGTATTGAAACGACGGAGCCGGCTTTTGGACTTCCAGCACTTTGGATTGATGAAGTAACCAAGGACAGAGCGGAACTTGCAGGATATACAGTCGTAGACCCGCCTTCCGTTGTAGCTACACATCTGACGGAACTGATTAAGAAACATGCGCATGAGTTACTTGGAAGACAAGAAACAAAAGCACTTGTGGATAATCTCAGAGAGAACTATTCTGCCCTTGTGGATGAACTGATCCCTTCTCTACTTTCCATTGGTGATGTACAGAAAGTGCTTGCCAAGTTATTGCGTGAGAAAATATCTATTCGGGATATGGTGACCATCTTCGAGACACTGGCTGACTATGGTACGTATACGAAGGATCCTGATGTGCTGACTGAATACGTCAGACAATCCCTCTCACGTCAGATTACTCAGCAGTTCTCACAGAAAGGTGAGACACTTCGCGTGATCACGGTTGGACCTGGTCTTGAGAAGAAAATTGCTGAAAGTGTGCAACAATCGGATCAAGGCAGTTATCTTGCGCTAGACCCTGTATCTACACAAAGTGTGTATCAGAAGCTGAGTGAACAAGTGAACCGTTTGATTCAATCAGGTCAACAACCTGTTGTATTAACTTCTCCAACCATTCGGATGTATCTGCGTCAGGTTATTGAACGTACAATGCAGGACATTCCTGTGCTTTCCTACAGCGAGTTGGAGCCGAATGTTGAAATTCAAAGTATCGGGGTGGTGAACTTATGAGAGTAAAACAATACGTTGTTGAGACCATGCCCGAAGCTATGCTTCAAATTCGCAAAGACCTGGGAAGTGATGCCGTTATTCTGTCCACCAAAGAGATTAAGGTGGGCGGTGTGATGGGAATGTTTCGCAAAAAACGGATCGAAGTTGTAGCTGCAGTGGATAAGGAAGAAAACAAGCAAACAACAAAGCCAGTACAAAATCAATTCACACCTGTACCTCGTGCATTTGTACCTGAGGCTTATCGGCAAACAGCTCGTTCGTTTGTTGCGGCTTCTGATGAGTCGGCGACAACGAATACAGCTGATCAAAGTGTACAGGACCAATCTGCGGCTGCGCCGTCTGTGTTTGAATCGCGTAATATCGGTTCAGACATAGACAGCGGCTCAGGTTCTTCGAGCATGGATCATAAACCGCGACCGCAAGGGGCGGATTTTTCGGGTTCAACAACTGGTCCAATGCCAACAGGTTCAGACCTGCAGCAGGACAAGTTGATGACTGAATTGCAGGATCTTAAACAGATGGTGACCAGGCTTTCGAAGCAAGGTACTTCTGCGGACCCTGTGCCAGAGGAACTGCATATGATCCGAGAACGTTTGACAGAACAAGATGTCTGGCCGGAAGTATGGGAATCCTGGTTTGATTCAATTCAAGCAAAATGGTCTGAGGGTGGATTGAAAGAACAGGATGTAGAACAAGTAGTGAAGCTTGAGGTCATGCACTTTTTGGAGCAACGTATTGAAGAAGGCATTCTTCCTACCACGCGAATCGTCTATGTAGCTGGACCAACCGGTGTAGGGAAAACCACGACAATTGCAAAATTGGCTGCTGAACAAATGTTCAAAAAACAGCGTAAAGTTGGATTCATTACATCAGACACGTATCGGATCTCGGCGGTAGAACAGCTTAGAACATATGCTTCTATACTGAATGTTCCACTTGAGGTGGTACAATCGCCCGGTGATACACAACGTGCCATTTCTCGATTAGAGAATTGTGACTTGATCTTTATGGATACAGCGGGTAGAAACTACAGAAATGAATTACTTGTTTCGGAACTGCAAAGTTTGCTTGCTCCTGTAGAGAATAGCGAAACTTTTCTGGTCATGAGTATGACTTCCAAAAGTGCTGATATGGTTCAGATCACGGAACATTTCAGTAAATATGGTCTGGATAAGGTGATTTTCACCAAAATGGATGAGACTGGGAGCTGCGGTCCGCTATTTAACTTGTTACACCGTTTTCCACTCAAGCTCGCATATGTGGCAAATGGACAAAATGTTCCGGACGATTTGTTGAAACCAGATGCAGATTCGTTATCTAAACAGTTGCTGGGAGAATGGTCACAATGAAGGATCAGGCAGCTGCACTTCGAAGTATGGTCTCCGCGCCATTGGAATTGGAAGGCATTGAGCGAGATATTCGATCCTCAAAAATCATTACTGTGGCCAGTGGTAAGGGAGGTGTTGGTAAATCCAATTTTACACTGAACTTTGCCTTGGCATTGCAGGCTTTGGGGCAAAAGGTACTTGTATTTGATGCTGATATTGGAATGGCTAATATTGATGTTCTTATGGGTACGTCTTCTTCCTATAATCTTTACCACCTGTTGTACCGACAAAAATCCATAAGGGAAATCATACAACTGGGTGCCAGTGGCTTGCCTTACATTGCTGGAGGATCGGGCATGAAAGAGTTGTTCTCATTGTCTGATCGTGATCTGGAGTTCTTCGCCAGTCAAGTCGAGGATATTGCCCAGGAAATGGATTATGTCATCTTTGACACTGGGGCAGGACTCTCCAGAGAAAATATGAAGTTCATCGGTGCTGCCGATGAATGCCTGATTATAACCACACCTGAACCGACTTCAATAACCGATGCTTATGCTTTAGTCAAAGTTATGCACGGCCAGGAAAATGCTACACCCTTTCGGATGATCGTTAACCGGGTGGAAGACGAACGAGAAGCGGAACGAGTGGCAGAAAAAATAGCTGGAGTGGCAAGGCGGTTTTTGCAGACGGATATTCCGCTGCTTGGGTATATTTCAGAAGACGCCCAGGTAGTCAAGGCTGTCAAAAGGCAAATGCCCTATAGTCTGGCTTATCCCAATGCCAAAGCCTCCAAAGATATAGAGAAACTTGCTCTTCGTTATCTGGCTGTACCTGCAACTCCGGGATCCGGAACCTTGACAGGAATCAGGGGATTTATGAATAAGTGGCTTAAACGGACAACATGATTTCTGAATAAAGGAAACAGGGGTGACACAACATGGCGGCGTATCAAGTATTGGTTGTCGATGATTCCGCTTTTATGCGTAAGATTGTTACGGATTTGATCCAAGCGGATCCGGAATTCAAGGTAACGGCAACGGCATCAAACGGTAGAGAAGCGATTCAAAAATCACTAGAATTGAAACCCGATATTATTACAATGGACGTTGAGATGCCCGAAATGAATGGGTTGGATGCATTAAAATCAATTATGAAGGAATCCTTCGTTCCTGTGATTATGCTCTCTGGTATCAATGAACAAGGCATGAAAGAAACCATTATGGCGCTTGAAGCTGGGGCATTTGACTTCATTCGCAAACCATCTATTTCACATGACCAGGATATTGCTCAAGTCGGTAAAGCCTTGGTTGAGCGCATGCGTGCTGCGATGAATGAGATCAAAAGAAAAGCTGATCGTGAGTTATCCATGAAAAATAGAGACATGCTGCGAGGAGTAGTTGCTCCCCCAACTCAGCCAGTGCAGAAAGAAATGCCGGTCAGGGATCCAGCGGAGCCTGTGAAAAAAACAATCGAACCTGTCCAAACGAGTCAACGCTCTCTTCGGGAGCGGACTGAAGCCTTTCAGGCCAAATCAAAGAAAGCAATTGAACCATTGTCAACTTCAAAACCAGGTCGCGTAGAGAACAAACCGGAGCCTTTGCCAAAGGCTGAGCGTAATTTGGGGACGAAGGCAGAAAAAGCAGTGAGGTCAGCTAATCCAGTACAGACTCCAAAGGAAGTTCGACTACCTAATGCAGCTAGAGTGGCAGCTGATCAAATAGCGGCAACCTCTGCCTCTGCAAAAGCCAAGGATGTAATCAAGCCTAATCCTGTTCCCAAAGGTGGAGGGGGGCTGGAAGGACCATTCAACAAACTTGTGGCAATAGGTTGTTCTACGGGTGGACCGAGGGCTCTCAAGACATTGCTTGAGCAGTTGCCTGCTGATTTGCCTGCACCGGTCATTATTGTGCAGCATATGCCGCCCAATTTTACCCGTTCTCTGGCTCAACGATTGAATACATTCAGTCCACTGCATGTGGTTGAAGCTGAAGATGGCATGGTTCTGAAAAAAGGAACCGCCTATATAGCACCCGGCGGATTCCATGTGAAAGTTAACAAAACAGCAGACGGGAAGTTTATCGTGAAGCTGACTGAAGATCAACCAGTGAATGGACATAGACCTTCAGTGGATACGATGTTTGAGTCACTTCTGCCGTTTACATCTTTACAAAGGCATCTTGTTTTGCTAACGGGAATGGGAAGTGATGGAGCACGTATGATGAAGAGATTATACGAAGCTGGAGTTACATCAACCTTTGCCGAGAATGAAGAAACATGTGTTGTATATGGTATGCCGCGTTCTGCTGTAGAGCTGCAATGCGTTCGTCATCTTCTGCCATTGCAGGAGATTGCTTCTAAACTTGTTCAAGCAGTGAAATAACGGAGTGTAACTCACGGAGGAGGTGCCTCACAATGGACATGAACCAATATTTATCCATGTTTATTGATGAGTCTAATGATCATCTGCAATCGCTTAACGAAAACATGCTTCAACTTGAAGGCAATCCGGAAGACCTGGGCATAGTTCAGGTTATATTCCGCTCGGCTCATACCTTGAAGGGTATGGCAGCAACTATGGGCTTTGAAGATTTGGCATCACTGACACATAAAATGGAAAATGTGTTGGATCTGGTTCGTAATGAGAAGTTGAAAATGCAGGATTACATTTTTGATACCATGTTCAAGAGTCTGGACGCTTTGGAAACCATGGTTCAGGATATTACCGAAGGTGGACAAGGTAAAGCAGATGTGTCGTCAATCGTAGCTTCACTTCAAGCCATTGAAAATGGTGAAATGACAAACGGAAATGGACTTGCTACAGAAACAAACAAGCCGGCTAACGCTTCAATCTCTTCGGCTGTGGAGCTGGATGAATTCCAATATTCAGTGCTGGATCAGTCGATCGCCGAAGGTCATCGTGTGTTCTACGTGGATGTGCTTGTTAGCGAGCATAGCCAGTTAAAAGGTGTACGGGCTTATATGGTCTTTGATATGCTGGAACGTTCAGGTGAAGTCGTTAAGGCTTACCCATCTGTCCAGGATATTGAGCAGGAGAAGTTTGAGCGCAGTTTCTCGTTGTATTACATAACAACTAAAGAGGCGCACGAACTGGAAGAAGGCATCATGAGTATCTCTGAAATTGAAAGTGCGAAGCTCATTCAACTGGATCAGGAGACTCTTCAGCAGATGGCCAATCAGGTAGCAGCTACAGTTGAAGCGCCACCCGTACCAACAGCTGTAGCTGAGGTTGCTTCGCCGGATAAGAATTCTGTACCCAAAGAAGAAACCACAACGGCACAAGCTAAAACTGCTGCACCGAAGCAAGCTGCTGCACCTTCACGTACCATTCGTGTGGATATTGAACGTCTCGACGTATTGATGAACCTGTTCAGTGAATTGTTGATTGACCGTTCACGTCTGGAGCAACTGGCCAGTGAAACAGGCAACAATGATTTATCCGATACAGTAGCTCATTTAAGTCGAGTTAGCACAGATTTGCAAAATATTGTACTGAAATTGCGGATGGTTCCGGTAGATACCGTATTCAATCGATTCCCGCGCATGATCCGTGATCTGGCTAAGACACTTGATAAAAAAATAGATCTGGTGATTACAGGTGCTGAGACGGAACTGGATCGTACGGTAATTGATGAGATTGGTGATCCGCTTGTGCATTTACTGCGTAACGCGGTTGACCATGGTGTGGAATCCATTGCAGAGCGTGTAGCTGCAGGTAAACCAGAGATGGGTATAGTAAACCTGCGTGCCTTCCACAGTGGAAATCACGTATTTATCGAGATTGAAGATGATGGTAAAGGTATCTATCGCGACAAGCTTTTGAAAACCGCGATCAAACGTGGTGTTGTAACCGAAGAACAAGGTGCCAAGATGAGTGACGATGAAGTGAATCAACTGTTGTTCGCACCTGGTTTTAGTACTGCCGATATTATCTCGGATATCTCTGGCCGGGGCGTTGGCTTGGATGTAGTAAAATCGAAGATCACTTCGCTTGGCGGTAATGTAACGATTCATTCAACTCCAGGCAAAGGCACAAACTTCTCTGTTCAGCTTCCGTTGACTCTATCCATTATTGCTGCAATGCTTGTACGACTTGGTTCAGAGAAATACGCTGTTCCGTTGTCCTCCATTGTAGAGACGGCCATTGTACAACGTGAGCAAGTTCGTAATATTCACGGCAATAAAATGATCACGTTCCGTGAGTCACTGATTCCGTATTTGTCCTTGAGCGAAGTATTCTCGGTACCGGATTTCAATGACGCTGATGAGCAAGAAACAGAAATAGTCGTGATTCGCAAAGGCGACCGTCTTGCAGCCGTAGCTGTTGAAGAATTTATTGGACAAAGTGAGATTGTTCTCAAATCAATGGGAACCTATCTTCCTGCTATTGAAGGAATCTCTGGAGCAACCATTCTCGGAGATGGACAAGTAGCCCTGATTCTTGATCCTAATGCATTTATTAAATAAGCATTGAGCTAAGTCTTACATTTAATAGGGAGGTTTTTTACATGGAAGAAGAGTTGAAAGTCATCGTCTTTAAATTGGGTACCGAAGAGTATGGTATTGAGGTAGATAAGGTTCAGACGATTGAGCGTATGATGCCAATTACACGTGTTCCCAAGACACTTTCCTTTGTAAAAGGAGTTATTAATCTACGTGGTGTTGTAATTCCGGTCATTGATCTACGCGGTCGTTTCTCCCTTCCGGAAACGGAATACACGGATCAGACTCGTATTGTTATCGTAGGTGTAGACGACATGCAAGTTGGTTTTATCGTTGATTCAGCCAATGATGTTATTGATATCAAGAGCAGTGCAATCGATAGCCCACCAGAAGTGGTTGGTGGCGTCAAAGCGAGATACCTGCGAGGTGTTGCTAAATTGGAGGATTCACGCTTGTTGATTATGCTCAACCTAAACGAAGTATTAAATAAAAGCGAGATTGTACAGCTGGAAAGTGTTGAGGGCTAGTACCGTGGAGATGTTCAACCGATTTGAGGTATTCCAGATGGATGTGCTCAAAGAGGTCGGTAACATTGGAGCAGGCAACGCCGCAACGGCGTTGTCTCAACTCCTCAACAGACCGATTGACATGGGTGTACCTACAGTACAAATGCTCCCTTTTGAAGAAGTTGCCGAAAAAGTGGGCGGAGATGAACGCATCGTGGTTACCGTGTTTCTTCGTGTAGAAGGCGAAGCACCGGGAAATCTTTTCTTTATGATGACACCAGAGGCTGCTAAAATGTTGTTGAATAGACTTGCCGGGTTTGATCTGAAAGAAGGACTCGCTTTTACAGATATGGAACAATCAGCGCTTTCCGAGATTGGAAATATTTTGGCTGGATCCTATCTTTCTTCTTTGGCAGATTTCACGAAGTTGTCTATGTATCCAACTGTTCCTGGACTTGCCATCGACATGGCGGGTGCCATTCTAAGTTATGGCTTGCTGCAATTTGGCGAGATGGGTGACGCTGCATTGTTAATTGACACATCTTTCTTTGAAGGTGAAGATCAAGTTGAGGGTCAGTTTTTCCTCATTCCGGATCCACCATCTTTTGCAAAGATATTTGAATCGCTAGGGGTGCCACTGAGCCATGATTGAGGACAAAAGCGTCGTTAAAGTCGGTATGGCGGATTTAAACATCGCTCATCTTCCTGGTGTAATCCGTACGACTGGCTTGGGTTCGTGTGTGGGATTAACAATGTATGACCCACATTTGAAGCTGGCTGGAATGGCGCATGTCATGCTTCCTACTTCAGAGATCGCCCGTGAAGGGAAACTGAACACTGCGAAATATGCGGATACGGCGTTGCCTGAGCTTTTGGAAAAGATGATAAAACTAGGCGCTTCTCACTCACGTATTGTGTCTAAAATGGCCGGAGGCTCTCAGATGTTTGCCTTTGCTGGCGCTGGAGATACAATGCGCATTGGACCAAGGAATGCAGATTCTTGTCGAGAGTGGCTTCAAAAACTCAATATCCCTCTTCTAGCAGAAGATACGGGTGGGAATTATGGACGAACGATTGAGATGGACTGTGAAACTGGACTTTTGACTATTCGAAGTGTACAAATGGGTGTAAAGGAACTATAAGACTATGATAGGAAACTACCGCATTAATCTTGGAGCAGGCATCGTTGGGTTTATTCTTACTTTTTTTGTAGCATACAGCAGCAATGTGCTGATGACCAGTTTAATTCGCGGATTGATCGGATTCGTAGCCTGGTTTGTCCTTGCATATGGTTTACGCTGGGGATTGGGATTGCTGCTGAACCCTCAGATCGAGGGAAATGGGTATGGTTATGATTCACCAAATGCTCAAGATCAAAGAGGTTCACAGGTGGACATTAAAATCGAAGACGATGGACAAGAGCTGAATGATTTGCTCAAGAGTGGACAGAACGCTTCATCTGGGGACGATCTTCCGCCATCTGAGACGAAAGCTCCAACGGGATTCGCCCCTTTGGATCCGCCTAAACTTGTCCGGACCAAGGATCCGGAGGAATTGGCGCAGGCCGTTCGTCACCTGACAGACAAATAAGGAGGGTGAAAGCAATTGAACGAGCGTAAAGCTTCACATTTGAACCATTCTGATCTGTGGGAAAAGTGGAAAGAACATGGAGATCTTGAAGCCAAGAAAACTTTGATTGAAAAGTATCTTCATATTGTAAATTATGTATCCGGTCGACTGGCTGTTGGTTTGCCCAAAAATGTTCCCAAGGATGACTTGGAGAGCAATGGTGTTATGGGGTTAATTGATGCATTGGAGAAGTTCGACTATGAACGTGGTCTGCAATTTGAAACTTATGCATCATGGAGGGTCCGCGGAGCCATTCTTGACGGTCTGCGTCAAGGTGATTGGGTTCCGCGTTCTGTCAGGGAGAAGGCCAAGCGAATTGAAGACGCCTACCAACAGTTGGAACAAAGTTATCTCAGGTCTGTTAGTGATGAGGAAATGAGCGAGTACCTGGACGTATCCACTAAAGATTTTCAACATATGCTTCAGGAAGTGGCAGTCATGTCACTGTGCTCGCTGGAGGACCCAATTCGTGAGGAAGAGTCTGAGACTCGTCTGTCTTTGATGGTGGATGAGAAAGCCAAAAATCCAGATTATAAAGTGAATGAGTTTTATTTGAAGGAAGCTTTGGTGCAAGGGCTTGACAAGTTGACGGTAAAAGAGAGAACGGTTGTTTCACTGTTGTATTACGAAGATCTTTCTCTTAGTGAAATTGCTGAGGTTATGTCTCTTTCTCCGTCTCGTATATCCCAATTACATTCCAAGGCAATATTACGATTACGCGGCACGTTGGACAAACAGAAAGATTTGTTGATGCGTAAAGATTAATAAAGAGAAGTAATATCATTGGAGTTTGGGGAGTGGAAAGTCTAAAAGGGGGAAGAATTGCAGTGACACAGCGGACTGCTTTGGAACAATGTTTAAACATTGTTTTATCGGACGACAAATGCACAGCCTACCTTGAATTTTCCAAAGAGGAAGAAGGCTTTGCCTGCACGATCGATGAACTTGAACAATTTGTGGCGGACAAGGGCATCAAACAAGGTGTATCGCGAGAGGCATTATTACTTTTTGTGAGCAACCCTGAAACCTATTTGAAAGATAAATACAAGATTGCAGAAGGTGTCGCTCCCATTCAAGGAACAGATGGCTTCATCAAGGTCCTGGTTGGGATGGACGATACGAATGAACGACGACCATTGGAATCGGAAGATGGAACCGTCGATTACAAAGAAGTGACCCGGTTAAACAATGTTCGTAGTGGTCAGATCATTGCAGAGCGGATCGCTCCTAGCGATGGCATACCAGGCAGGGCAGTAACGGGTGAGGAAATTCCTTATCGTCCGGGAAAAGAAGCTCGGTTTAAAGTTGGGAAAAACGTTGTGATTAACCCGGATGGTTCTGCGATGTATGCTGCACTGGATGGGCTGGTTACCAAAACGGACGGTAACAAACTGAATGTGTTTCCGGTTTATGAAGTCAATGGAGACGTTGACTACAATAACGGTAATATCGACTTTGTAGGCACCGTTGTCATACGAGGCAATGTACTTACCGGATTTAAAGTAAAAGCAGCAGGTGACATTCGTGTCGTCGGAGGTGTCGAAGGAGCTGAACTGGAAGCAGGCGGCTCAATCGAAATTACCGGTGGTATTATTGGTTATAACAAAGGACTGGTACAAGCAGGCCATAATGTCAAGTGTACTTTCATTCAAGAAGGCAACGTGGATGCCGGTGAAGATGTTCTGGTTTCCCAAAGTATTATGCATTCCAATATTCGTGCTGGCCATGGTGTCATCTGTGCGGGCACCAAGGGTCTTATCGTTGGTGGCTCGATCCAGGCTGGTCAGAACGTCTCAGCGCGTGTTGTGGGCAACAGCATGTCCACGGTCACTTCCATTGAAGTTGGTGTGCTGCCAAAGCTGCGTAACGAACTTAATGATCTGCGCAAGGAAGTCAGAGAGCAGATGGATTCCTTGGATAAAACGAAGAAAGCTTTGACATTGCTGGATCAATTAGCTGCCGCTGGACAACTAACTCCAGATAAGATGTCGATGCGAATCAAGCTGAATGCTACGCAGAAATCCGCTCTTCGTATAAGTGAAGAAACGAAAATGCGTATCTTTGAAATTGAGAAGGCACTTGAAGATACAAGTAAAGCTCGTGTTGATATTCTGAAGATGATTTATGGAGGCTCTAAAATAGTTATCGGCAGATACACGAAATTTATTAAAGATCCAGTGAGTCGAATTTCATTTTATTATCACGATGGTGATATTACGATGGTTCCATACGTTTAAGTACAGCATTCAGGCACAGGAAGAAATCCATTCGAAACCGTGAGGTGAGCGTATGAGTTTCAAAGCAGTGGAGTTGCAGATTGCGGTACCACGAACAAGTGAAGCGGGACGTTATCAAAGTGAAGCCCAGCAGCGACCGATTACGGATCAGAATCTTTTGGCAGAGCAAACGTCGAAAGAAGCAAATGAAGCAAGGCAACGAAGTGAAGCAATGGACGAAACTTCACAGACTTCGGTGCGTGATGGTCATAAACATGATGGGGATCAGCAGAGTGGTTCCGATGGACAGGAGACTGCTCAGGCTCAAGAAACTGTTAAACCTGCAGAGCACCCGTACAAAGGAAAACACATAGATCTGTCTTTATAATAAATGGTTGTTATGGACATGGAGTCTTGCGCACCGATGGTTGAATCAGAAGGAGAGAACCCAATTTGTCACCATGGATCATTATTGTCATATTAGGGGCCTGCGCCATCGCCTACGCTTATATAATGCCTCGGAAAAACAAGGCGCAAGAGCCCGGGCATCAACTGGTGCAGGAGATGGAATCTACGCTTGAACACTACATGACCGAGATCGAAAATGATAATGATGCTCTTATTCAACGTGTGGCTGAAATGAAGGGAGAAGCGACAGCAGCCGATCAACGTATGCAATTGCAACTTCAGGAATTACAGCAGCGGTTGGATCAGCTCGAACAGAGCAAAAAGAACGAACCTGTCGCATCACCTGTTCCACACTCCGGGAATGTATCCGTACAATCTTCCGAAGGTTTGCAAGCACAAGCCCTCGTGAAAAGTGTACAAGCTGAGGCGGCCCAGCAAGCTTTAGAAGCAGAGGTACAGACCAGTGAAGTCGAATCTTTGCCTGGGCGTGAATCTATTAAAGATCGATATGCAGAACTCTTTAATCTACACGCTGAGGGTAAGTCGATGGATGCCATATCCAAGCAGACAGGTATTCAGCGTGGTGAGGTACAGTTAATACTGCAACTGGCAGAACGGGAGGAAAGCTAAGTCATGGACAAGCGATCCTTATGGATTGGTCTGGGGAGCGGCATGATTATTGGTGCGGTTTTGCTTCAACTGGCCACAGTTGGACAAAATGCTTTGTCGGATAGTAATCTGGACCCCGAGCAGACCGCCAATATGACCAAAGAACAGCTTGAAACAGTCGCAAAAAGCCTGGATATGAAGGTGGTCGGTTCTGAAGAGGAATTATACACAGAAGCTGAGTGGGTAGAGAAGAAAAAGCAGGAAAGCAGTGAGTTGCAGGGGAATACAGCAACGCCGCCTGAGACAGTAACCTCTACGCAGACACCTGCAGAGCCTGAGAACCCACAAGAGCCTGCTGCAAGTGAAGGTGAAGGGCGGAAAGAGATAACTGAGCCGAAGACAACAGAACCTGTAACGCCGAGTAATCCAAAAGGCGCAACAGTATCATTCAAAGTACGTTCAGGCAATAGTCTGGCGATCGTTGCAGCAAATCTCAAAACCGCGGGAATCGTAGATGATGCTCAAGCATTCATAAAGGCTGGCAAAGCTGAGCGAATCAATACCAAAATCCAAGTGGGTACTTATGCGCTTGAAAAAGGTGAAAGTTTCAAATCCATTATCGCAAAAATTACGAAAGAACCGTCAAACTGAGCATGCTCGGACAGGACGGTTTTTGCGTATTAAACGGTGCATTTTCAAAGCTTGATAATAATAAGCGTTGAGTTACATATCAAGTTTAAAATGATTCGATACTAGCAAAAAACGAAAAGTAGATTTTAGCTTTAAAGACTGTTGCATCGGACAGTCAGTTATGCTATATTAGATAACGGTGTTAAAACACACGCATGTGCTAATTTTGTTGAGGGTGCTTTCCTTATGGAGAGTCTTGGCGAAAAATGATGCCGGCGGAGGACACAATAAAAACCATATTAGGAGGTGTGTGAAGATGGCAGTAATCTCCATGAAGCAGCTTCTCGAAGCTGGGGTACACTTCGGTCACCAAACTCGTCGTTGGAACCCAAAAATGGATCGTTATATCTTCACTGAAAGAAACGGAATTTACATCATCGATTTGCAAAAAACGGTGAAAAAAGTCGAAGAGGCTTACAACTTCGTTAAAGGAATCGCAGGAGAGAATGGTAAAATTCTTTTCGTCGGTACTAAGAAACAAGCTCAAGATTCCGTTAAAGAAGAAGCTGAACGTGCTGGTCAATTCTACATTAACCAACGCTGGCTCGGCGGTACCCTGACTAACTTCCAAACTATTCAAAAACGTATTGATCGTTTGAAACAGTTGGAAGCTTGGGAAGAAGACGGTACATTCGCTGTATTGCCTAAAAAAGAAGTTATCTTGCTTCGCAAAGAAAAAGATCGTCTGGAGAAATTCTTGGGCGGTATTAAAAATATGAAAGGCCTGCCAAGCGCCCTGTTCATCATCGATCCACGCAAAGAGCGTATCGCTGTTGCGGAAGCTCGCAAATTGGGTATCCCAATTGTAGGTATCGTTGATACTAACTGCGATCCGGATGAAATCGATTATGTTATCCCAGGTAATGACGACGCGATCCGCGCTGTTAAATTGCTGACAGGTAAAATGGCTGATGCTGTAATCGAAGCTAACCAAGGCGAAGAAACTTCCGCTTAATAGATTCGAACATATGTTATAAACTAAATGAAAAGGGTGGTTGGCAGGTGGATAACCTCTCACTGCCCTTTTTTTAGAGTGTACGTACAATACTTAATTTTGGAGGGAATTTATAATGGCAGTTAATGCGAGTGCAGTAAAAGAACTTCGCGAAAGAACGGGCGCTGGTATGCTCGATTGCAAAAAAGCACTGGAAGAAGCAAACGGTGATGTAACAAAAGCAGCTGAATTGTTGCGTGAGAAAGGTCTTTCTGCAGCAGCAAGCAAAGCAGGCCGTGCAGCAACTGAAGGCGTTGTAGAATCTTACATCCACGCTGGTGGACGTATTGGTGTCTTGGTTGAAGTTAACTGTGAAACAGACTTCGTTGGTAAAACGGATCAATTTAAGGATTTCGTTAAAGATGTAGCTATGCAAATCGCTGCAGCTAATCCTAAATTCGTTACACGCGAAGAAGTTCCTACAGAAGAGCTGGAAAAAGAAAAAGAAATTTTGAAAGCTCAAGCTCTTAACGAAGGTAAACCAGAGAAAATCATTGAAAAAATGGTTGAAGGCCGTATCGGTAAATACTACGAAGAGTACTGCCTGATGGAACAAACTTTCGTTAAAGATCCAGACAAAACGATCTCTCAATTGCTGAACGAAAAAATCAGCCAAATTGGTGAAAACATCTCCATCCGTCGTTTCGTTCGTTACGAACTGGGTGAAGGTCTTGAGAAAAAAGTAGACAACTTCGTAGAAGAAGTAATGTCCCAAGTAAACAAATAAGACGGTTTCTATAAACCGGCGAGCAGAATTGATTTTCGAAGATATAAGAATGATGAAACTTCGAAGCGTAAACTCCCTTATATCTCAGGAAAACAGTGCCTTACCGGTTAAACGTTTTTCCTAAAAGAGCGGAACACAACTGTGTTCCTTTCTTTTTAAGCAGGAGGCCATGCGCGAGAAGTTTTGTTGGTTGAACACCAAGCGTGTTCGATTCAAAGTGGAGGGTGAATAATTGGAACAGCCAGTATTTAAACGTGTTGTCTTAAAGGTCAGCGGAGAGTCTCTTTCCGGTCAAAACGGCTACGGTATTGATGCAGATACGATCTCGTCGATTGCCCAACAGGTAAAAGAGGTTGTTGCACTTGGTGTACAGGTTGCTATCGTATGTGGCGGCGGAAACATCTGGCGTGGTATTGCCGGTAGCGAAAACGGCATCGATCGTGCAACTGCCGATTATATGGGTATGCTGGCGACAGTAATGAACTCGCTGGCACTGCAGGATGCTTTGGAACAGATTGAAGTGCCTACGCGTGTACAGACATCTATTGCAATGCAACAGATTGCAGAGCCTTATATTCGTCGTAGAGCTATTCGCCATCTGGAGAAAGGCCGGGTCGTTATTTTTGCAGCAGGTACAGGTAACCCGTTCTTTTCCACGGATACAACAGCAGCACTGCGCGCAGCGGAGATTGAAGCAGAAGTTATCTTGATGGCCAAAAATAAAGTTGATGGTGTATACTCAGCAGATCCGTTTAAGGACAGTACAGCTGTGAAATTTGATCAGTTGACTTACATGGATATTCTTAACAAAGACCTTGGTGTAATGGATTCAACGGCATCCTCGCTTTGTAAGGACAACAACATCCCGTTGATCGTATTTGCCATTACGGAACAAGGTAACATCAAACGTGTTGTTCTGGGCGAACGTATCGGAACAATCGTTAAAGGGAGTGTAGATTAATGCCACAAGCGGTTAAACAACATGCCGAAGAGCGTATGGAAAAAGCAATTCAAGCATTGCGTCGTGACCTGGCTACTTTGCGTGCAGGCCGCGCAACTCCAGCTCTTCTGGACCGAATTCAGGTAGAGTATTATGGGGCAATGACGCCATTGAATCAACTCGCTAATATCAGTACTCCGGATTCCCGTACACTGATGATTCAGCCTTGGGACAAATCCTCCATGGGTGACATCGAGCGTGCCATCATGAAATCGGATCTGGGTCTTACTCCAGCCAATGATGGTAGCATGATCCGTTTGTCTATTCCGGCATTGACGGAAGAACGCAGAGCGGAACTTGTTAAGCTGACGAAGAAGTTCGGTGAAGAAGGTAAAGTAGCGATTCGTAACATTCGCCGTGACGCGAATGATGACATTAAGAAAATGGAAAAGTCAGATATTTCCGAGGATGAATCGCGGAGACATCAGGACGATATCCAAAAATCGACCGACAAGTTTATTGCTGAAGTCGATAAGGTACTCGCTGCCAAAGAAAAAGAAATCATGGAAGTGTAAGACAAGCGCAGCCCCTCCAATACGGTGGGGTTTTGTCTCTTTTTCCAAGCTTCAGATAAAGAAACTTCAGGGATTTTGGAGGAACAGGAATGATCAAACGGGTTCGGTCGTGGTGGAATGGGGCTGACAAGCAGGAAACGCTGACTATATCCGAGGACAATATCCCGCAGCACGTCGCCATCATCATGGACGGCAATGGACGATGGGCCAAACGTTTGGGACTCCCGCGTATAGCCGGGCACCAAAATGGCATGAAGGCGGTCAAACGTGCGACCATCGCGGCGGATGAACTGGGCATCAAATATCTGACGATGTACGCTTTTTCGACAGAAAACTGGACGCGTCCAAAAGAAGAAGTGGATTTTCTGATGCGACTTCCGCAAGAATTTCTAGCCATAGAGCTGGATGAACTTATAGAAAAAAATGTGCGCATTCGCATGATGGGTCAAGAGGAACATTTACCTTCTCATACCATTAATGCCTTGCGGGAAGCCATTCGTCTTACGGAACATAATACAGGTCTCGTTTTGAACTTTGCAATGAACTATGGAAGTCGTCGTGAAATGACGGACTGTGTTAAACAGATCGCTCTGCAGGTGAAATCGGGGGAACTATCGGCAGAGGACATAACACCTGAACTCATTGATAGACATATGCTGACGGTTGACATGCCCGATCCGGATCTGCTGATCCGGACGAGTGGAGAGTTGAGATTAAGCAACTTTATGCTCTGGCAGCTTGCATATAGTGAATTATGGTTTACGGATATATACTGGCCCGAATTTGGCAAAAAGCATTTGCTTGAAGCAGTAGCCGAATATCAGCGCAGAACAAGGCGTTACGGCGGTTTGAAATAGATGGAGGATGAAGCCGTTGAAACAGCGATTAACGACAGGAATCATAGCAGGTGTGTTGTTTTTAGGTTTTTGCATGCTGGGCGGACCCTGGTACCATGGTTTGGTATTGCTTATGGCTCTCATCGGTTATTATGAATTTGTTAAAATGACCGGGGTGATGCCTTTTTCAGGTGTGGCCCTGATTGGATATGCTGGTGTTTTTGCCATTGTGTTTCCTTGGGAAATGCTTTGGGAGGCAAGACCGCTATCCTTATTTCAGGTCATCTGGATAGTAATGCTTGTACTGATGACAGCTTCGGTTGTCACCAAAAATAAGGTTCCCGTGAATACAGTGGCGATGCTTTTCCTTGGCGTGTTGTATATAGGGATCGGTTTCTATTACATTGCAGAATCCAGACATCTGCTTCATGGGTTGTTCTGGACATTCCTGTTGCTGGGCTCCATATGGGCCAGTGATGCAGGAGCTTATTTTGTAGGGAAACTAATTGGTAAAAACAAACTGTGGCCTTCCATCAGTCCAAACAAAACCGTGGAGGGTGCGCTGGGTGGCATCGTGATTGCAATTGTTACTTCTGTTATTTTTGCATTAGTATCAGATGGTTTGCTTTCCTGGCAGAGAGCGATTGTGATCGGAATTGCCTGTGCAGTTGTAGGTCAGATGGGTGACTTGATCCAGTCTGCATACAAACGTGTATATAATATCAAGGATTCAGGCAGTCTTCTCCCAGGGCATGGAGGCATTCTTGATCGGTGCGACAGCTGGATTGTTGTTTTTCCATTCGTACATATACTAATGCTACTGCCCTACTAAAGAAGAACATGAGTCTGAGATAACAGCATTGTTCGCCGTAGGCATTGGATAATTTAAGATGAGGTGCAGCATGAAAAAAATTGCGATTCTTGGGTCAACCGGTTCTATTGGAACCCAGACACTGGATGTAGTTGACATGCATCCAGAACTCTTTCAAGTAGAGGGACTGGCTGCCGGAGGCAATACAGACCTGCTGATCGAACAAACCAAACGTTATCGGCCGAAGAAAGTATCGGTGGGGTCCAAAGAATTGGCGGAGAAGGTAGCTCCACATTTGCCTGCAGGAACGCAACTATTTTATGGCACAGAAGGACTCGTAGAAGTTGCGGCAGGAACTGATGCGCATACGGTTGTAACAGCGGTGGTGGGGAGTGTTGGATTGGAGTCAACGCTTGCTGCCATAGACGCAGGCAAACAGATTGGGCTGGCCAACAAGGAGACATTGGTTACGGCGGGACATATTGTTACTACAAGAGCGGCTGCCAAAGGAGTCTCTTTGCTGCCCATCGATAGTGAGCACTCTGCGATATACCAATGCTTGAATGGTGAAAACAGAGAACGCTTGGCAGGCATTACGCTCACCGCTTCAGGTGGATCATTCCGTGATCTTACCCGTGAACAGTTGAAGAGCGTGACTATAGAGGATGCGCTTAAACATCCGAATTGGTCAATGGGGTCCAAAATTACGATAGACTCGGCAACGATGGTTAACAAGGGTCTCGAGGTCATTGAAGCACATTGGTTATTTGGTCTTCGATATGATCAGATTAATGTATTACTTCACCCAGAGAGTGTTATTCATTCCTATGTGGAATTTGATGACACCAGCATCATCGCACAACTGGGGAATCCGGATATGCGAGTTCCAATTCAATATGCACTGACTTACCCTGACCGCTTGCCATCACCAGCAAAGCGTCTGTCTCTTGCTCAAGCTGGGAAATTACATTTCCGTGAGATGGATATGGTACGGTTCCCGTGTTTAAGAATGGCGTATGAGTGTGGTAAAATGGGAGGAACCGCAACAACGGCGTTTAATGCAGCCAACGAGGTTGCTGTAGCCCGTTTCTTGCGTAAAGAGATTTCATTCCTTAAAATAGAAGATATTATTGCTTCTGTGCTGGAAGCACACCACAATGTGGACGAGCCTGATCTGCAGGAGATCGCGCGTTGTGATCAGGAGAGCCGTAAGCTTGCGGCCAGTCTGTAATCTCTTTTTTCATAACAAATTGGAAGAAGTGATTCTCTTGTGCGGCATCAGAGAATAATGATAATCTAGAGGGACAGACTGCGGTATGTGCCGTGAAGGAGGATGGATAGGGATTGGAAACCATACAAGTGGTATTTCTAACGGTGCTCATGTTCTTTGTCATCGTGACGGTTCATGAATGGGGGCATTATTATTTTGCCAAACGCGCCGGTATTCTTGTACGGGAGTTTGCGATCGGTTTTGGTCCCAAATTGTTCTCATATAAAAGAAACGAGACCCAATTTACATTGCGTTTGTTGCCTTTTGGTGGATATGCACGGATGGCAGGGGAAGATCCGGAACTGGTAGAGATCCAGGAAGGACAGACCATTGCGGTAAGATCAGCGGATGACCAGGTGAAGATGATCTATCTGGATCAGTTGGATAACCGTAAAAATGTAATACGTGGTGAAGTCATCTCCATTGATATGGAGAATGCACTGAAGCTTCAACTGGATGTAGATGGTGAGATTCAGGAGTATCGTATTCATCCTCAAGCAATGTTGGTAAGTCGTGGCAAACAAACGCAGATTGCACCGAAAGATCGTCAATTCGGCAGCAAAACCGTTGGACAGCGTGCATTGGCTATTTTTGCAGGCCCACTCATGAACTTTATCTTGGCCTTTGTGCTGTTTGCTGTATATGCACAGATGGCAGGAGTTCCGGTGGAAAATCCAAAAAATCTGGAAATTGGTGAAGTCCTTGAAGGTGGGGCAGCCGATCAGGCGAACCTGCAAAAGGGTGATATTATTGAGACGATCAATGGTACTGTGATTGGTACAGATTCACAAAAAATGGTGTCGATGATTGCCGATTCCAAAGACAAGCCGATGGAATGGACGCTGCGCCGGGGTTCGGATACGTTTAATATAACGATTACTCCACGTGCTGTAGAAGGACAAGATGGCGGTAAAGTGGGAATCGTACCTACGTTACCAACCCGATCTGTTGGATTTGTAGAGACATTTAAAGTCTCAGGCGTGGCCATGGTTGATACAACCAAAGTAATATTTGAAGGTTTTAAACATCTGATCAATCAATTCAACATGGATGATATTGGTGGTCCAGTTCGTACATTCGAAGTGACAGGGCAAATTGCTAAACAAGGGATTGAGCAGTTAACGAGATGGGCAGCGATTTTGAGTCTATATCTTGGGATTTTTAACCTGCTACCAATACCTGCACTGGACGGCAGTCGTCTGGTCTTTTTAGGAATTGAAGCGCTGCGCGGCAGACCTGTTGATCCCAATCGCGAAGGCATGGTGCATTTCATCGGATTTGCGATGTTGTTTGTGTTGATGCTGGCAGTAACTTACAATGATATATTACGTTTAATTAACGGATAATTACGGTTGGACTACGCTCTGAACATTCAGAGATAGTCGTTATGGGAGGACGCTGGAGTCTTATGTCAAAGGAAAATGATAAACAGTTCGTGACTGAAATCACACCACAGGGTGAGGACTTCTCACGCTGGTACATTGATGTTATCAAAAAAGCTGATCTCATGGACTATGCACCCGTACGCGGTTGTATTGTGTTTAAACCAGACGGCTTTGAAATCTGGGAACACATTAAGGATGAGTTGGATCGTCGTTTCCGGGAAACGGGTCATCGCAATGCGTACTTCCCGATGTTCATTCCTGAGAGCTTCTTTCAAAAGGAAAAAGAGCACGTGGAAGGTTTTAACCCTGAATTACCATGGGTTACGGAAGCTGGCGGAGAGAAGCTGGAAGAACGTCTGGCAATCCGTCCTACATCCGAAACGATTATTGGTCACATGTATTCCAAGTGGATTCAGTCTTATCGGGATCTTCCGGTACTGATCAACCAGTGGGCTAACGTAGTTCGTTGGGAAAAAAGAACGTTGCCTTTCCTTCGCACAAGTGAGTTCCTGTGGCAGGAAGGTCATACAGCGCATGAGACGGAAGAAGAAGCACGTGAAGAAACGATGAAAATGCTGGAGATTTATCGTGAAGTGGTTGAGGAATACTTGGCTATTCCTGTAATTGTGGGTCAGAAAACCAAATCCGAGAAGTTTGCGGGTGCGGTGGATACGTACTCGATCGAAGCCATGATGAAGGATGGACGTGCTGTACAAGCAGGTACATCTCACTACATGGGGACGAACTTTGCAAAAGCATTTGAAATCCAATATCTTAGCCGAAATAATGTGCTGGAGCTGGCTTACACTACTTCATGGGGAGTAAGCACACGTTTGATCGGTGCATTAATTATGGTTCACGGAGATGATCGTGGTCTCGTACTTCCTCCTAAAGTGGCACCAACACAAGTGGTCATGATCCCAATTGGACCTCCGAAAACGCGTGATGCTGTTGTTGGGCGTGCAGATGAGTTGTTCACTGAGTTGAAAAAAGCTGGAGTCCGTGTGAAAATGGATGATCGCAGCGATGTTCGCCCAGGTTGGAAATTCAATGAATACGAGATGCGCGGTGTTCCGATTCGTCTGGAGATTGGTCCACGTGATATGGAAAATGGTGTTTGTGTACTCGTATCACGCATCACAGGTGAGAAGAAAGTGGTAGAACAAGCAAACCTGGTAGAAGAAATCCAGTCTATGCTGACACAGATCCAGGTTGATATGTTAGAGCGTGCTCGCACATTTATGTCGGATAACTTCTACTCCGTGGATACACTCGATGAGATGAAAGAACTGATGGAAAATAAACGCGGGTTTACACTGGCTGGATGGTGCGGTTCAGAAGCTTGCGAAGATAAAGTAAGAGAAGTTACAGGTGCAACAAGCCGGAACATTCCGTTCCAGCCTGCGGAAGAAAAGCATACGTGCCTGGCTTGTGGTGAACAGGCAGAACACACGGTTGTGTTTGCAAGAGCATACTAAGTCAGGATCACTTGACGAAAGGCACTTATTCACCGTTTAAGTAATGAATGGAGAGCTTCTGTCGGATAAAATGAGTCGGTGCGAGTTCGGATCGGTGACATTTTTGAATGCAGGGGCTTTTCATGCTTTAAGGGGGTACAAGGAGGAACACGATGAGCGGATTCGAGGAGAAGAGAAAACGGTTTGAGTTGTTGATGAAACAGGCAGAGCTTCCGGCTGGTCTGTTAGAGCCCTATTTTTTGGATGGATGGATTGAACAAGTAGAGACCAATCGAAGTAATCGCGAATGGAATATTCTGATTGCGAAGGACACATTGGTACCCGCTCCAATCTATCGCACATTTTGTCTGCATATTCAAGAGAAGATGAATCATATCGCCAAAATTTCATTTGGCTTCAAATATACGGACAAGGTACAAAATGGTGATATCGTCAGTGAATATTGGAATCTGTTTCTGGAGTGGGTTACCCGTGAAATTCCGTCTGTAAATGGCTGGATGAATCGGACAACCTTTGAATGTGAAGAGGATCTCCTACAACTGACAATGAGTGATGCAACGTCGATGGAATTGGCTCGTAAGAAACAGATTGATCAGGCTATTACAAAATTCTATGAAAAATACTTTCATCTACCTCTTCGCATCAAGATGCAAGTGGGCGAAGTAGGAAGCAATAAAGAGGCCATGGAACAGTTCCAGGCCCAAAAACGTGTAGAGGAACTTGAGGTCATCGAAAAGATGATGAGTGAAGTGGACACAGAAATCCCGGTGGATGAGGAGCAGGGTGATCTGCGTTTGCAAATGGGTTATGACATCAAGGAGCCAGCAGTACCCATGCAGGAAATCCAAGATGAAGAGAAAAAGGTCACGCTTCAAGGTTCGGTGTTTGGACTGGATCGTAAAGAATTGCGAAACGGAAATACGTTGTTTACCTTCTACCTGACCGACTTCACGGATTCCATGCAAATGAAGATGTTTGCCAAAACAAAAGAGGATGTTAAAATTCTCAGTTTGCTGGCTAACGGTAAATGGGTAAAAGTGCGTGGTCGTGTAGAATATGACCGGTTTATGCAAATTCCTGAACTCGCCATGATTCCTTCGGATTTGATTGAAGTTAAAGCACCGCCGTCTCGCAAAGATAATGCACCAGAGAAACGGGTGGAGTTCCATTTGCACTCTACAATGAGTACGATGGATGCTGTAACTTCAATTGACAAATACGTAAAAATGGCAGCCGAGTGGGGGCATAAGGCGATTGCTGTCACTGATCATGGTGGTGTGCAGGTATATCCCGAGGCTTCCAAGGCTGCTAAGAAAAACGGGATTAAGATGATCTACGGCCTTGAGGCCAATGTTGTGAATGACTCTGTTGCCGTTGTAATGGCTCCTCAGCCATTGGATCTCCAAACAGCAACATACATCGTATTTGATATCGAGACCACAGGTTTGTCGGTAACACAGAACAAAATCATTGAGATTGCAGCAGTGAAGATGCAAGATGGTAAAGAAATCGATAGGTTTGCAACATTTGTGAATCCGCATGAACGCATTCCCTACAACATTCAGCAGTTGACCAATATTAATGATGACATGGTAAAAGACGCACCTGAGCTGGAGCCTGTTATCCGTGATTTTGTGCAGTTTGCTGGTGATGGTGTGCTTGTTGCGCATAATGCACGTTTTGACATGGGCTTTATCCAGGCTTCCCTAAAGCAAATTGGATTGCCAGAGCTTCCTAACCCGGTCCTTGACACATTGGAACTGGCGAGATTGTTATTTCCAAAAAATAAGAACCACCGTCTGAATACGATGGCGGATAAATATAAGGTTGGACTCGAAAGTCATCACCGTGCCATTGATGATACGGTTGCACTAGCGGGTATCCTGATCGGATTATTAAATGATGCTGCTCAAATGAAAGGGTTAACGAGGCTTGATCGCTTGAACGATTATGTAGGTGTCGACTTGTCGAATACAAGACCTTTCCATTGTGGAATCTATGCATTAAATGATGTCGGTAAGAAAAATCTATATAAGCTGGTATCTCTCTCTCATACGGAACATTTCAAGCGGGTACCGTGTATTCCCAAATCAAAACTGATTAATTTGCGTGAAGGTCTTGTAGTTATATCGGGCTGTGAAAAAGGGGAATTTTTCGAAGCGGTGCTTAACAAATCGCTTGAAGAAGCGGAAGAAATCGCTGAGTTCTATGACATACTGGAGATCCAACCACTTACAATGTATATGCATTTGGTGGATAAAGGGTTGGTGGCCACACCCGAAGAAATCAAAACAGCGATCCGTAAAGTCATTGATATAGGTGCAAAACTTAATAAACCGGTCATAGCCACAGGTAACGTGCACTATTTGGAACCGCGTGACAAGTTATATCGGGATATCACCATTCACGGAATTACAGGATTTAGTCCACTGAAAGATCAGCGTAAACCGGATGCACATTTTAGAACGACAGAGGAAATGCTGGAAGAGTTCCAGTTCCTGGGTCAAGAGAAAGCATACGAGGTCGTTGTTACAAATACGGTGGAGTTGTCTGACCGATTTGAGGAAATTAAGTTATTCCCGGACAAACTGTTTACTCCGATTCTGGAAGGTGCGGACGAAGAAATCCGTAATACCTGTTATAACACTGCCAAGTCAATTTATGGCGAGGAATTACCAGAAGTAATCGTGGCACGACTAGAGAAAGAGCTCATTCCAATTATTAAATACGGTTTTTCTGCCAACTATCTGATCTCGGAACGCTTGGTTAAAAAATCGAATCAGGATGGTTATCTCGTAGGTTCACGGGGATCGGTAGGCTCCTCTGTTGTTGCTACATTCCTGGGTATATCCGAGGTTAATCCACTACCTGCTCATTATATTTGTGTGAATTCGGAATGCAAACACAGCGAGTGGTTCCTGGATGGCAGTGTTCGGAGTGGATTTGACCTTCCAGAGAAAGAGTGTCCGGATTGTGGTGGCACACTTAAAGGAGAAGGCCAGGATATTCCGTTTGAGACCTTCCTTGGATTTAAAGGAGATAAAGTTCCCGATATTGACTTGAACTTCTCTGGTGATTATCAGCCTCATGCTCACAACTATACGAAAGTACTATTTAGTGAGAAGAGTGTTTTCCGTGCGGGAACCATTGGTACGGTGGCTGAGAAAACAGCATTTGGTTTTGCCAAGAAGTATGAGGAAGAACATCACAAGAAATGGCGCGGAGCTGAATTGAATCGTTTGGCCTCTGGCTGTACTGGGGTGAAACGGAGTACTGGACAGCATCCCGGCGGTATTGTCGTTGTACCTGATTATATTGAGGTCGAAGACGTTACACCTGTTCAGTTCCCAGCTGATGACGTTAATGCGGAGTGGAAAACGACACACTTTGATTATCATGCTTTTGAAGAAAACTTGCTGAAACTTGATATTCTGGGGCACGATGATCCAACTATGATGCGGATGTTACAGGATTTGACAGGTGTCGATCCAACGACCATTCCGATGAATGATCCCAAAGTCATGAGCATGTTTAACTCAACCGACGCTCTGGGCGTTACACCGGAACAGATTAGGTCGCCAGTCGCGACGTTTGGCGTGCCAGAGATGGGAACGAAGTTTGTACGTCAGATGCTTGTCGAATCCCAGCCGACGTCTTTTGCCGATTTACTGCAGATTTCCGGATTGTCCCATGGTACAGGGGTATGGCTTGGAAATGCTCAGGATCTGATTAAGAACGGAACGTGTAACATTAAGACGGTAATTGGTTGTCGGGATGATATCATGTTATTCCTGATCTATAAAACGGGAATGGACGCAAGTCTTGCCTTTAAGATTACCGAGAGTGTTCGTAAGGGACGGGGGCTGCCACAGGAATGGATTGACGAGATGAAGAATTGTAAAGTGCCTCAATGGTACATTGATTCATGTCTCAAAATCCAGTACATGTTCCCGAAGGCTCACGCGGCCGCTTATGTTATTTCGGCAGTACGTACGGCGTTCTTCAAGCTGTATCATCCGATTGAATATTACGCAACTTACTTTACCGTTCGGGCGGATGAGATTGATATCGAACTGATGTGTCAGGGATATGATGCGATCTATCGCAAAATTACGGAGATTGAGCAATTAGGTTTCCAGGCACCTCCCAAAGAGAAAAACATGTTACCTGTCCTGGAAATGGGTCTGGAAATGGCAGCACGCGGATTCTCGCTGAAGTCCATTGACTTATACCGTTCGGAAGCGACAAAGTTCATCGTTGACGGAAAATCACTAATCCCTCCATTTTCGGCGTTGGCAGGAATCGGGGATAATGCTGCTCGCAATATTGCTGCAGCAAGAGATCATGGTGAGTTTCTATCGGTTGAGGACTTCCAGCAGAAGTCGAAAGCAAGTAAGACCATTGTTGAACTCCTGTCGAATATGGGATGTTTTCGTGGCTTGCCAGAGAGCAATCAGCTTTCCCTTTTCTAGGATTGAATTTGGATTTAAACATAGCGATTGTTGGGGGAACGTAATTTTTCCTTCATTAGTAAGTAAACTGCCTGAACCATCGCTTACTTGTCACTATTACCAGACTATGTTATAATTTTTGAAGTGAACGAGATAGTACGAATTTCTAAAGAGTGGGGAAACCCACTCTTTAGTCTTTGGTATACAAGAATCTTGGGTATTGAATAATCTGCCAGTGCTTTTTTGCTGGTGTAACCTAAGTTGGAGGTTATTGGTTTTGAGCACAACGAACATTAAATCTACCGTGGAAGAAATGATCCAACCCTACTTGAACGAACAAGGCTTCGAGCTGGTTGACATCGAATACGTCAAAGAAGGCAGCAACTGGTTTTTACGGGTGTATGTCGACAAAGAGGGTGGCATCGACATCGACGATTGCGTCTTGATCAGCGAAAAGCTGAGCGCCAAGCTGGATGAGAACGATCCGATTCCAACCATCTATTTCCTTGAAGTGTCTTCTCCCGGTGCGGAGCGTCCACTGAAAAAACCTGAGGACGTTACCAAATCTGTAGGCAAAAATGTTTTTGTTACAACCTACGAGCCGGTGAACGGATTGAAGGAATTTGAAGGCAAGCTGCTTTCCTTTGATGACGGGGAACTCGTGATCGAAGCAGGCAAAAAACAGCATGCCATTTCTTATGATAAGGTTGCCAGTGCGCGCCTAGCTATTTTGTTTTAAGTGCCTTGTTCACTTTATTAATGAAAAAGACACATCTCACGATAACGGCAAGGTGCTCATGAGTTCAGAGCCTTTCGCCGTTTTACGTATGAGATGCCATGTTTGAAAGGGGGATCAACATTCATGAGTATGGATTTTATTGAAGCAATGAATGAATTGGAACGGGAAAAAGGGATCAGCAAGGATGTGCTGTTTGAAGCGATCGAGGCTGCACTAATTTCCAGCTACAAGCGGAATTTCAACACGGCCCAGAATGTGCGTGTTGACATGAACCGTAATACGGGAGTTATTCGGGTGTATGCCCGTAAATTGATCGTGGAAGAAGTCCTGGATTCACGTACCGAAATTTCATTGCCTGCTGCACGAGAAATCAACCCACACTTCCAGCTGGAAGATATTGCGGAGATTGAAGTTACGCCGCGTGATTTCGGACGTATCGCGGCACAAACTGCCAAACAGGTAGTGACCCAGCGGATTCGTGAAGCCGAACGCGGCCTGATCTACAACGCTTTCGTAGATAAGGAAGAAGATATCGTTACGGGAGTGGTGCAGCGTCAGGATTTGCGCAATATCTACATCGATCTGGGCAAAATCGAAGCGGCTTTACCGCTGACCGAATTGATGCCGAACGAGAAGTTTGTTCATGGTGACCGTATTAAGGCGTATATCACCAAGGTCGAGAATACGACCAAAGGGCCGCAAATCATTTTGTCCCGTACCCATCCGGGCCTCTTGAAACGTCTCTTTGAACTGGAAGTGCCAGAGATCTTTGACGGTGTAGTTGAAATTCGCTCCGTCGCTCGCGAAGCAGGGTTCCGCTCCAAGATTGCCGTTCATTCCCGCAACGAAGAAGTTGATCCAGTTGGATCATGTGTAGGTCCTAAGGGAATGCGCGTGCAGACCATTGTGGGTGAGCTGCGCGGTGAAAAAATCGACATCGTTCGTTTCTCCGATCAGGTAGACGAATATGTTGCTAATGCACTGAGTCCTTCCAAAGTATTGGAAGTTCATGTATTTGAGGAAGAAAAGATGGCTCGGGTTATCGTTCCGGACTATCAACTGTCGCTCGCAATTGGTATCAAAGGCCAAAATGCCAGATTGGCAGCCAAATTAACCGGCTGGAAAATCGACATTAAGAGCGAGAGCCAGGCGGAACAGGAATTCGGCAGAGAAAAAGATTCTTCTTCTGAAATGCATCAGGATTCCGTCTCCGTCGACTAAAGTAAAGTACGGGGGGCGCTGACGTATGAAACCAAAAAAAGTGCCGCTGCGCAAATGTGTGGCATGCCAAGAAATGATGCCCAAAAAGCAGCTGATTCGCATTGTTAAAACGCCAGAGGATGAAGTGCTGATCGATTTGACTGGCAAAAAATCCGGACGTGGTGCCTATTTATGCGGCAAAGAGTCCTGTTTTAAGCTTGCACTCAAAAACCGGGCTTTGGATCGGGCGTTAAAAGGCAAAGTCTCACCTGAAATTTACGAGCAATTAGCAGCTGACTTCATCGCGGTTGAGGATGAATTCAAAGCAGCACAGGAGCGTGAACATGACTAATATTAAAACGCTGTCTTATCTGGGACTCTCTATGCGTGCAGGTAAACTTGTAACAGGTGAAGAAATTGTACTTAAAGCGATCCGTTCTTCCGAAGCTAAAATGGTTATTGTTGCGGGTGACGCCTCAGCCAATACACAAAAGAAATTTCGCGATAAATGCGGAACTTATAAGGTTCCTCTGTTGATCGGATTTGACCGGGATAGTCTGGGTTCAAGTATCGGTAAAGACACGCGTGTTGTTCTTGCAGTAACGGATCGAGGGTTTGCAAAAATGATCTCCAAGCAAGTCGGTATAATGTCGGAGGTGGAGTATATTGAGTAAACAGGAAAACAAGGATAAATTGCGAGTTTATGAATATGCGAAGTCCCTTAATATGAGTAGTAAAGAAATTATAACCATTCTTAAAAAGCTGGAAATTCCCGTAAACAATCATATGAGTGTCATGGAGAATGGTTCAGTCGGTAAGGTGGAACAATTTTTTAAAGATATAAAATCCACTGCTGCTTCGAAACAAGGCAACGATGCAAAACCAGTTGCTACTTCGGCAGTGCGCAGTGACAAACCAGTGGACAGCAACAAGCCGGCCGGCGGAGTGAACACGCCGAAGAGCAGTAACCCATCCGGTAGTCCCGTACAAACAAAAATACAACAGGAAAAGCAGGTAGGTATGAACAATAGACCAAATTCCAACAATAACAATGGCACCCAAAGACCCAGCGGCCAAGACAGCCGCAACAGAACGAACTCTTCCCAAGGCTCAAGCCAAGGAGGACAATCAACTAACCGTCCAAGACCAGCTCAAGGTGGACAAAGCAGTACTGCATCCCGTCCGCAAGGATCAGGTCAACGTCCAAATAACAGCGGTGGCGGTCAAGTAAGAACTTCAGGACCTAACAGCGGTGGCAATACAGGTACTGCTGGCAACCGTAGCGGTGGCCAAGGTCAGAGCCAAGGACAAGGCCAACGTAGAAGCGGCCCAGGTGGTACTACTGGCAGCAACAACAATAGTGGTAACCGTTCGAACAGCGGTGGCGGTGGACGTCGTTATGATGACAACCGTGGTGGCAACTTCCGTGGTAACCGTGGTGGCAAGAACAACCGCAACAGAAATCAACAACAGTACCAACAACGTGAGAAAATTGATAACACACCTAAGAAAATCATCGTTCGTGGTGACATGACTGTAGGTGAAACAGCGAAGTTGCTCCATAAGGATGCTTCCGAAGTTATCAAAAAGCTCATCGCTATGGGCGTTATGGCAACAATCAACCAAGAGCTTGATATCGAAACGATCCTTCTGCTTTCAGGTGAATTCGGTGTTGAGGTTGAAGTGAAGATTGTGCTTGAAGATGACCGTTTCGAAACACTGGAAGAGAATGATGATGCTGCTGACTTGCAAGCTCGTCCTCCAGTAGTTACAATCATGGGTCACGTTGACCATGGTAAAACAACTTTGCTGGATGCCATTCGTTCCACGAATGTAACAGGCGGCGAAGCAGGCGGAATCACGCAACATATTGGTGCATACCAAGTCGAAATCAACAACAAAAAAATTACGTTCCTGGATACTCCGGGTCATGAAGCGTTTACAGCAATGCGTGCACGTGGAGCACAGGTTACGGATATTACAATTATTGTCGTAGCTGCCGATGACGGTGTTATGCCACAAACAGTTGAGGCAATTAACCATGCCAAAGCTGCGGGGCTTCCAATTATCGTGGCTGTCAACAAAATTGACAAACCGGGCGCTGATCCAGATAAAGTAAAACAAGAATTGACTAACTATGAACTCGTTCCAGAAGAGTGGGGCGGAGATACCATCTTTGTTAACGTATCAGCAAAACAAAGAATGGGTCTGGAAGGTCTGCTTGAAATGATTCTGCTCGTTGCAGAAGTGAACGAATACAAAGCGAACCCGGACAAACGTGCCCGTGGTACGGTGATTGAAGCCGAGCTGGATAAAGGACGTGGCCCAGTTGCACGTATCCTCGTACAGCACGGTACATTGAAAGTCGGCGATGCTTTCGTAGCAGGTAACTGCTTCGGTCGTGTCCGTGCGATGGTCAATGACAAAGGTCGTCGTCTGAAAGAGGCTGGACCTTCAACACCTGTAGAAATCACAGGTTTGACTGAAGTTCCAGGTGCGGGAGATCCATTCATGGTGTTTGAAGATGAGCGCAAAGCGCGTTCCATCGCTGACAAACGTGCGATTACGCAACGTGAATCCGATCTGGGTACACATACTCGCGTAACGTTGGATGATCTGTTCCAACACATCAAAGATGGTGAGATCAAAGATCTGAACGTAATCATCAAAGGTGACGTACAAGGTTCGGTTGAAGCATTGAAAGGTTCCCTTGCGAAGATCGAAGTTGAAGGTGTACGCGTGAAAATCATTCATAGCGGCGCTGGTGCAATCACTGAGTCCGACATCATTTTGGCCGCAGCATCCAATGCCATCGTGATTGGTTTCAACGTTCGTCCTGATAACCAGGCAAAAGCAACTGCAGATCAAGAGCAAGTGGACATTCGTCTGCATCGCGTAATCTACAGTGTTATCGAAGAAATTGAACAAGCGATGAAAGGTATGCTTGATCCGATCTACAAAGAAAAAGTTATCGGTCATGCTGAAGTTCGGAGCACGTTCTCCATCAGTAAAGTGGGTACCATCGCTGGTTGTATGGTTACCTCGGGTAAAATTACGCGTTCTGCGGAAGCACGCCTGATTCGTGATGGCATTGTCCTTTACGAAGGTAAGCTGGATTCCCTGAAACGTTATAAAGATGATGCCAAAGAAGTAGCACAAGGTTACGAGTGCGGTATCACACTGGATAAATATAATGATCTCAAAGAAGGCGACGTTATCGAAGCTTTCATTATGGAGACAGTACAACGATAAGCAAGGAAGCATGAGGTGAACAACGATGGCTAAGATTCGTACAGGTAGAGTGGGCGAGCAGATCAAGAAAGAAATCAGTCTGCTCATCCAGTCTGAACTGAAAGATCCACGTATCGGCTTTATTACGGTAACGGGAGTCGAAGTGACAGGAGACTTGTCGCAAGCCAAAGTTTATCTGAGTGTCTTCGGTGAACAGGAACAAAAAGATAACACGCTCAAAGCTCTGGCAAAAGCAAATGGATTTTTGCGTTCCGAGCTGGGTAAACGTATCCGGTTCCGGCATGTTCCCGAATTGATATTTAAGATTGATGAATCCATCGCTTATGGCAGCCGAATTGAGAAGCTGCTTGGCGATATTGGTTCCGACAAGAACGAATCCCAGTAACAGAATAGAGGAGACGGCAATGCACACTTATGAACAGGCGCTCCAGGCCGGAAAGCAATTTCTGCTGGAGCATGATGATTACCTGGTCGTGTCGCATGTACAGCCGGACGGTGACGCAGTCAGCTCGACGGTAACGGTGGGCTGGCTGCTGTCATGTCTGGGTAAGACATTCACGATGATTAATGAAGGCGAAATCCCCGGGCGCATGCAATTTTTGTGGGAAGCAGGCAACATTGTGAACATGACCGAACAACCACCGCAGCGAAAATACAAAGCTGTTATTTGTGTGGATTGTGCAGACTTTGCCAGAGTAGGTTTGACACGTCATTATTTCGAAGACGATGCTGTTATTTTGAATATTGATCATCACCCTACAAATGACGGTTATGGTACAGTCAACATCATTAAGTCAGATGCTGCTGCAACGGCTGAAATTTTGTTCGATTTTCTTAACCTGTTCCAAGTAACATGGGATAAAGATGTTGCGACGGCAGTTTATACAGGATTGCTTACGGATACAGGTGGCTTCCGCTATGCCAACACTAGCCCAAATGTAATGACAACGGCCTCCAGACTGCTTGAACACGGCGTGGATGGACCCTATCTCGCCCAGACATTGTTGGAGCAGGTGACTCTTCCGCAAGTTCGGATTTTGAATCAGGCACTATCAAGCCTGCAGATGACAGATGATGGAAAGATAGCCTGGGTTGTTATTACACCAGATGATATGGTGGCTTGTGGGGCAGCTAATGAAGATCTTGAAGGGGTAGTGAACTATCCGCGCAACATTCAGGGAGTGGAAGTTGGTATCTTTTTCAAAGTCATCAACGAGAATGCAGTCAAGATTTCTTTGCGTTCAGCTGGTAAGATTGATGTTGCTGCACTAGCACAGACCTTTGGCGGAGGCGGGCATGTGCTCGCAGCCGGATGTCGTCTGGAAGGCAAACTTGATGATATTGTCGCAAAAGTACTGAAGCAGGTGAATTCACAATGGTAAAACCATTTGAAGGTGTACTTCCGGTATATAAACCGGCGGGATTTACTTCTCATGATGTTGTAGCCAAAATGCGTCGCATTCTCAAAATGAAGCGCATTGGGCATACGGGCACACTTGACCCACAAGTTACAGGCGTTCTGCCGCTCTGTCTTGGACGGGCGACACGTGTGGTGGAGTACATGCAGGAGCTTCCGAAGGAATATCTTGCTACGCTCAGATTGGGACTCTCTACTGACACAGAGGATATGACAGGGGAAGTCATTGAGCGGGCTGAAACGACTGTGGAAGTAACACAGGAACAGGTTCAACAGGTGCTTGAACAGTTTCTGGGTACGATCTCTCAGGTACCACCCATGTATTCTGCGGTAAAGGTAGACGGTAAACGTCTTTATGAACTTGCTCGTGAAGGTAAGACGGTAGAGCGTAAGAGCCGTGAGGTCACAATCTATGAGCTCGAACTTACAGGGATTGAGACTCAGGGTGAGACCACCGATATATCCTTCCGGGCCTTGTGTTCAAAAGGTACCTATATTCGGACATTGTGTGTAGACATTGGCCGGCAACTCGGATATCCATCGACCATGGTTCAACTGGAGCGTACGATATCGGCAGGTATCTCTGCAGATCGTTGTCTTCGTATTGAAGAAGTGGAACAACTTATGGCTGACGGGACTTTGGCGGAGGCGCTGATTCCTGTTGACGAGGCTATTGCTTCAATTCCGGCCCACAAGGTTGGAGAAGAACAGGCCAAAGGAGCACTTCAAGGTCAGAAACTGTCTGCGCGTCTTCTGGAACCGCCTGTAGAGCAACCTGGTTTATTGCGGTTGTATGCTCAGGATGGTACGTTTCTGGGGATATTTGAACGGGATGAACTAAAACCAACGGTGAGGGCAGTTAAAGTCTTTTTGCCGGAATAAAGAGGTTTCGGGCTTGGAGTTGTGGTGATGCTCAAGCTTGGCCTATCTAGTGAAATGCAGGTGAATGATTGTGAAAACCGTAATGCTAACCTATCCGCAGACGTTACATTCGACTGAGCTGAGCACACTGCCCCAAGTGCTTGCGATTGGTCAATTCGACGGACTGCATCTCGGACATGCAAGTGTCATTTTATCAGCTGTCCGCATTGCGCGGGAAACGGGCATGCAGGCAGCGGTCATGACCTTTCATCCACATCCGAAGGAAGTTATGCGCAAAGGGGATTACGAGGGTTATTTAACTCCCTTGAGAGATAAAGAAGACATCTTGGCAGGAATGGGCGTTGATGTACTGTATGTGGTGGAGTTCAATGAAGATTTCTCACGATTGACACCGAAACAATTCGTACACGACTTGTTAATTCCTCTTCAGACACGAACAGCGGTGGTGGGTTTTGACTTCCGTTTTGGTCACAAGGGTGCAGGGGATGAACAACTTCTTCGTACTTTGGGAGAAGGAGAGATGACGGTGGAAACCGTTCCTCCTTTCTTGTTAAATGGTGAAAAAGTGAGCAGTTCTCTCATTCGTGGCTTGTTGAAGCGTGGGGAAATGGATGAGGCCAGTCACTGGCTTGGCCGACCTTACAGCATCAGAGGAACCGTCATTCACGGGGAGAAGCGTGGACGAACGATTGGATTTCCTACAGCCAACCTTGAACTCACGGATCATTACGTTACCCCGTCGAAGGGTGTTTACGCTGTTCGTGTGCAGTATGGCGAACAGGAACTGCATGGCGTAATGAATCTCGGTGTGAAACCTACGTTTCACGAAAGCGGGATGAAACCTACGTTTGAAGTGCACCTGCTTGATTTTGATGGACACCTATATGACCAGGAACTAAAGGTTGAGCTCGTTCACTATATTCGTGCGGAACGAAAGTTTGACTCCATTGATGCCTTGATCAGCCAGATTCGTGAAGATGCATTAACTGCCGGCTGCCTGTTATCTTAAAGGTTCAGGATTAAATGTATGTTTACATTTACTTTAACTAGGCAATTATGATATACTGTACTACGTTGTCGATTGAGACAACATTAACCTTGGCTTGGTTGCTTGCTCTCACCGGCGGTGACGAGGCTAATGGCGATTATATTGAAGGAGGTGAACAGGATGGCATTGACTCAAGAACGTAAACAACAACTGATCGACGAGCACAAAACTCACGAGTCCGATACAGGATCTCCAGAGGTGCAAGTTGCTATCCTTACGGAAAACATCAGAAGTTTGACAGACCACTTGCGTACGCATAAGAAAGACCACCACTCACGTCGTGGACTTTTGAAAATGGTAGGTCAACGTCGTAAGCTTTTGGCTTACGTGAAAAACAAAGATGTTAAACGTTACAGCGCACTGATCGAAAAACTCGGATTGCGTCGTTAATTATCGTACATGTTTTCAAAACCAACCTGGCTGTTATCCGTCATTCTTTTGTCTAAAAGGACAAGCGGAACCTACAGCCGGGTTGTTTTGTAGATGAACATGTTGCCATATATTTGTAGATGGGGCTCCGTGAGGAGCTTTTGTTGTGCAGATTAGCATGTTGCAAGATCTTACATAGCTAATGAATGCAGGACAAGCAGGAAATACTGTGAATATGCAGAATCCATTGAGTTAGGACGAATAAAAGGAGGAATTTCATGGAACAGCGTGTTGAAATGCAGCTTGGCGGAAGAAAGCTTACGTTTGAAACCGGGCGTTTGGCCAAGCAGGCTAATGCTGCCGTTAAGGTAACATACGGGGATACCGTGGTATTGTGTACCGTGACAGCATCAAGTGAGCCGAAAGATTTGGACTTTTTCCCATTAACGGTGAACTATGAAGAAAGATTGTACGCCGTAGGTAAAATCCCGGGTGGATTTATTAAACGTGAAGGCAGACCGAGTGAGAAAGCTATTCTTTCAAGCCGTCTGACAGACCGTCCAATTCGTCCATTGTTCCCTGAAGGCTTCCGGAATGATGTACAAGTTCTGAATATCGTTATGAGTGTGGACCAAGACTGTGAACCGCAAATCGCTGCAATGATTGGTACATCAGCAGCATTGAGCATTTCGGATGTTCCATTCAGCGGACCGATTGGTGGCGTGAAAGTTGGACGTATTGATGGCGAGTTCATCATTAACCCAACGATTGCACAGCTTGAAATCAGTGAACTTGAGTTGGTGGTTGCAGGAACCAAGGATGCCATCATGATGGTTGAGGCTGAAGCAAACGAATTACCGGAAGAAGTAATGCTTGAAGCAATCATGTTTGGACATGACGAGATCAAAAACATTGTTGCGGTAATCGAACAACTCGTGCAAGTTGCTGGTAAAGAAAAAATGGCTGTTAAGTTACATGCCGTTAATGCGGAAGTCAACAGCAGTGTGCGTGATTTCGCAAGTGCTCGTCTGGTTGAAGCGGTTAAAATTGCCGAGAAGCATGCTCGTCAAGATGCAATCGATCTAGTGAATGACGAAACTGTTGCTCACTTCGAAGAGAAATATATTGAAAGTCCTGAATTGCTTAAAGACGTGAAGGAAGTCCTGCACGATATCGTTAAAGAAGAAGTGCGCCGTCTGATCACGCATGATAAAGTTCGTCCGGATGGACGTGGACTTGCTGAGATTCGTCCAATTGAATGTGATACTTCCCTGCTGCCACGTACGCACGGTTCAGGTTTGTTCACACGTGGACAAACACAAGCACTTAGCATCTGTACCCTTGGTGCACTGGGCGACGTTCAGATTTTGGACGGAATCAGCCTTGAAGAAACGAAACGTTTCATGCATCACTATAATTTCCCACCATTCAGCGTAGGTGAAGCTCGTCCATTACGTGCTCCAGGCCGTCGCGAAATCGGACATGGTGCTCTGGGTGAGCGTGCGCTTTCCAAAGTCATCCCTTCCGAAACAGACTTCCCATACACGATTCGTCTCGTATCTGAAGTTCTGGAATCCAACGGTTCAACTTCCCAGGCAAGTATCTGTGCCAGCACACTGGCTATGATGGATGCAGGTGTACCAATCAAAGCTCCAGTTGCGGGTGTAGCTATGGGTCTGATCAAAGATGGAGATCATGTATCCATTCTGAGTGATATTCAAGGTATGGAAGATCACCTCGGTGATATGGACTTCAAAGTAGCCGGAACACCTGAAGGTGTAACTGCGATTCAAATGGACATCAAAATTGATGGTATTGATCGTCAAATTTTGTCTGAAGCATTGGCTCAAGCCAAAGAAGGTCGTTTGCATATCTTGAGCAAAATGACTGAAGTGATGAATACGCCACGTGAGCAGTTATCACAATATGCACCTAAAATTACAACGATGCATATCAATCCGGACAAAATCCGTGATGTGATCGGTGCAGGTGGTAAAATTATCAATAAAATCATCGAAGAAACCGGTGTTAAAATTGATATTGAACAGGATGGACGTGTCTTTATCGCTTCTTCCAACCAGGAGATGAATGATAAAGCCAAAGCGATCATCGAAGGTATTGTGCGCGAAGTATTGGTCGGCGAGATTTATGTCGGCAAAGTAAAACGCGTAGAGAAATTCGGTGCATTCGTTGAAGTACTTCCGAACAAAGAAGGTCTGGTGCACATCTCGCAACTGTCAACTGAACGTGTTGCCAAAGTGGAAGATGTTGTAGCTATCGGTGATTCCATTACGGTAAAAGTAACGGAAATTGACCCACAAGGTCGAATCAACTTGTCCCGTAAAGCAGTTTTGACTGCTGAAGCTCCGGCTCAATCCTAGGATACCGAAGCGACATGTTATAAATGGATAGATTGAATGAAGAGACAGAATGTGAATTTCTGGCTCTTTTTTTAACGTTTAAATATGTAAAGCAAGGATGAAACCATGGCTTAGCATTCATATTTTTGCCCTTGTCCTCATATGATGGGGACAAAGACGGCGGGAGGATGGAGCTGTGGGAAACCAATCCAAAAAGCTGGCGGCTGTTCTGGCGGGTGTGACTGCGGTCATATTGATCGGACAAGTTGGCAGTGTACGTACATACATTACGGAGATCCGTGATGGGCCAGGTACGCAAAATGCTTTTGACATGTTTAAGGAGGCAACTGGAGAAGATGCGCTGTTGTCTGCGATTCGGGATAAAGCGGCTGAAACGAAAATTGCTCCGGTGAATGCCAGAGTGGATCGGGTATGGAAAGCGATTCCTGGTTATAATGGCATGGAGATTGATGTGGAAGCGACATACCGTAAGGCGCTGAGTGGAACGTTGAATACCAAAATAGCGTATGTCTACCGTCAGATTGAGCCGGAGATTCAGCTTAAAGATTTGGGTGCACATCCGATCTATCGGGGCAATGCAAACAAACCGATGGTTTCTTTTATGATTAATGTGGCCTGGGGGAACGAATACATTAAACCGATGCTGGATACGCTTGATGCCGAGAAAGTGAAGGCTACTTTTTTTCTGGATGGAAGTTGGTTAAGCAAAAACGTTGAACTGGCCAAAGAAATTCAGAAGCATGGGCATGAGATGTCCAACCATGCATATTCTCACCCTAACATGAGCCGATTGAGCGCAGAACGGGCCAAGCTGGAAATTAGCAAAACCCAGGATCTGCTCCATAAAACACTGGGCGTAGAGAATCGTTGGTTTGCTCCGCCTTCCGGTGACTTTAATCAAAAGACCGTTGACATTGCTTCATCCATGGGACTGCAAACCGTGTTATGGACAGTAGATACTGTGGATTGGCGTAAACCAAGCCCGGATGCTGTTGTTGCCAAAATTGCTAAAAATACCGAGGCAGGCACGTTAATTCTAATGCACCCTACAGCTGCTTCTTCGGGAGCTTTAAAGGGTATGATTCAATCCATACGGGCCAAAGGTTTGGTGCTCGGAACAGTAAGTGAGACGCTGTCCTCGGAACGTGTAAATACCTCTGCGGTTGAGTGAACGTTGTTTTTTTGTTAATATCAAACAGTTGGAACCAAATGTCGATTTCAATTTCAAGGTTGAGATCAAGGCAATTATAGAGATGTAGGAGGGCCAACCATGAAAAAAATTCAGCTGGGCAATGGCCTCAGAGTTGTCATGGAACAGATACCGACCTGCCGTTCTGTGTCTTTCGGAATATGGGTCAAGACAGGTTCGCGCAATGAGCAACCTGCAAGTAACGGAGTATCACATTTTATTGAACACATGCTGTTCAAAGGAACAGATCGTTATGATGCCAAGGCGATTGCGGAGCAGTTCGATGCGATTGGCGGTAACGTGAACGCGTTCACTTCCAAAGAATACACGTGTTATTATGCTAAGGTGTTGGATGAACATTTGCCGATTGCGGTTGATGTATTGTCTGATATGTTTTTCCGCTCCAAAATGGATGATGGTGAATTGATCAAGGAGAAAAACGTCATTCTGGAAGAAATCTCGATGTATGAAGATACGCCTGATGATATGGTTCATGATCTGATGGCCTTGGCCGCCTATGGTGAGCATCCACTCGCATACCCAATCCTAGGTACGGAAGAACGTCTCAAAGCGATGGATTCCAGTCATCTGCGTGCATATATGAAGGAGCACTACACGATTGAGAACACGGTCATTAGTATCGCGGGTAATATTGATGACAGTGTAATCGATCTGATGGAGAAGCATTTTGGTGCTTTTGATGTAAATGGAGTAACGGAAGCAGTCACGATGCCAGCCTTCCAAAGCGGACAGCTCTTTCACAAAAAGAAAACGGAACAGAATCATATCTGTATTTCGTTCCCGGGCTGTAAAATCGGAGATCCGCTGCAATTCGCTATGGTTGTTCTGAATAACGCCATTGGTGGAGGCATGAGCTCCAGACTGTTCCAGGAAATTCGTGAGAAACGGGGTCTTGCGTACTCCGTGTATTCCTATCATAGCTCTCATGCGGACAGCGGACTTTTCACGATATATGCGGGTACAGCACCAAAACAGACCAAAGAAGTGCTCGATCTGACCAAAGAGGTTCTGCGCGATCTGGCTGTAAACGGCTTGTCCGAAGATGAACTTCGTAAAGGAAAAGAACAGCTCAAAGGCAGCTTGATTCTGAGCTTGGAAAGCACAGGCAGTCGCATGAATCGTCTGGGTAAAAACGAACTCATGCTGGGCAGACACCATACGCTGGATGAGATGATTACCAAAATTGAGCAAGTTACCATGGACGATATTAACGCGGTACTTGATCTGATGTTTGCTGAACCTTTTGCACTTGCTATGGTTGGCGCTTCAGATAAGACGATCGCTGGATTGAGAAGGGATGATTTTGTTGCATTACGTTCAAATACAGAAACTGCCGGGCAATGAAGATATTAAACTGCCTCAAAAAATGTCGGAGCTGGCATCCGGCTTTGATGTAGTAGCTGCACTTCAGGAAGACGTTGTATTGCAGCCGGGTCAGCGTACCCTGATTCCTACCGGACTTGCGATGGCAATGCCAGCTGGATTGGAAGCACAGATCCGTCCTCGGAGCGGACTGGCTTTCAAACATGGAATTACCTGCCTCAACACACCGGGGACCATTGATGCGGATTATCGCGGAGAAGTTAAAGTTCTGTTGATTAATCTGGGTCAGGAACCGTTCACGATTGTACGGGGAGAGCGCATTGCACAGATCGTTTTCCAGACCGTGCCTGCGGTTGAATTGACGGAAGTGAATGAACTTTCGGAAACGGTACGTGGCGAAGGCGGATTCGGTCATACCGGGAAATAAGCAGCGTAAATATACCCATTCTTTAGAGTCGTCCCTGATAGGGGCGGCTCTTTTTTACATTCGAGAAACGGAAGGTGGAATGCAATTATTGTTTTCACCCCCCTGTGGGCCCCTGCATACGATAAGGCATACATGTGGTGAAAGGAGTGACGTCCCGATGCTGACCGGAGTCCGGATTGTAGTCCTGGGCGGAGATGCGCGGCAGCTTGAAGTCATTCAAAAGTGCGCTGAGCTGGATGCAACGGTAAGTGTGGTGGGTTTCGATAAAATAGAGCGTTCCATTCCAGGGATCGAGCACCAGGAACTGGAGGATGAAGTGTTTGCTTCCGCAGATGTACTGGTACTGCCTGTTGTCGGATGCGATGACCAGGGAAAAGTAAGTACTTCATTCAGTGACACACCGATCTATTTGAAAAAGGAACATATTGCAGCATTACCAGAGCATTGTATTGTGTTCACAGGTATGGCAAAGCCGTTCTTGCGCGAACTTTGTCTTGAAAATGGGCTGCGACTTGTTGAAGTACTTGATCGTGATGATATTGCACTTTATAACTCTATTCCAACAGCTGAGGGAGCCATCGCCATAGCTATTCGGGAGACGGACTTCACAATCCATGGTTCGGAATGCATTGTGCTTGGCATTGGTCGAACAGGATTCACAATGGCCAAAACATTGCAGGGACTTGGAGCAAATGTACGGGTGGGAATCAGGCGGGAAGAGGATGCTGCCCGCGCTACAATAATGGGCTGGAAGCCTTTCATGACAACGGATTTGGCCGCTCAAACCGGGGAAGTTGACTTGCTTTTTAATACGATACCGACTATGATAATCACAGCACAAATCCTGTCCAGAATGCCGCAAAAGGCTGTCATTATCGACCTCGCATCCGCTCCTGGCGGCTGTGATTTCAGGTATGCCGACAAACGCGGTATCAAAGCGCTACTTGCGCCTGGCCTCCCCGGCATTGTTGCTCCCAAAACGGCTGGCGGCATTATTGCCGACGCGTTGATCCGTTTGCTTTTGGAAGAACAGAACGCACGGGAGGTTAAATCATGAACTGGCAGGGAAAAACGGTAGGTTATGCAATTACGGGTTCTCATTGTACGTTTGAAGAGGTTATGCCGGTAATTAGCCGCTTCGTAGCTGAAGGTGCCAACGTCATTCCGATTATTTCGAATTCGGTTCTGACGACGGATACACGCTTTGGTACGGCGCAAAATTGGCAAAAACAGTTGAAAGATATAACAGGTAATGATATCATTTCTACAATTGTTGAAGCGGAGCCATTAGGGCCTTCCAAGCTGCTTGATGTGCTGGTGATTGCTCCATGCACAGGGAATACAACAAGCAAGCTGGCTAATGCGATGACCGACAGTCCAGTGCTTATGGCAGCCAAAGCGCAGATGCGCAATCAGCGTCCGCTTGTGCTCGCGATTTCCACGAATGACGGTCTGGGATTGAATGCTGCGAATATCGCCAAATTGCTCGTGGCTAAATACTTGTATTTTGTGCCATTTGGGCAAGACGATCCAGTGAAAAAACCAAACTCGTTAGTCGCCAAAATGGAATTGATTCCAGAGGCTTGCTGGAGTGCTCTTGAGGGCAAACAGTTGCAGCCAATGATTGTGGAGCGTTCTTCACAGGCTTGATGGAACAATGATTCGGTGACAACGTTTATGCGCTTGGAGAAATGAAGGGGTTCGAGAGACAAAGAAAATCATGGGGGACGATATGCTGGATTGAACAGCTACTATGTCCACGTTCCTGTATATAAGGCATTCCTGCTTGCGGGCAGTACAGGTTAAGCAAGCGGGAGAGGTCTATTGTGAATGTATGCGTCATGACCTCGATAACAACCGCGACCTTTAATTTGCGATTGTCCTAGACAATTACAAAAAAGGAGCGGGATGGAATGCCGTATAAAATGCTGAAATTATCGCATCAGAACGCTCCCTAGAGTGATCCATTTGTTGATTTGACCCGTGTCCAGTCTTCTTGCGTACACAAATGGAGGAATAAAGATGCGTATCATGGTACAGAAATTCGGAGGCACGTCTCTCTCCACTGTTCAGGCGAGAGAGCATGTGCTCCGTCACGTTAAACGTGAACTTGAAGCAGGATTGAGTCTGGTCATCGTTGTGTCTGCGATGGGGCGCCGCGGCGAGCCATATGCGACTGATACGTTGCTAGACTGGGCTGCACAGAACGGAAACGCACTATCCGCACGCGAAAAGGATTTACTGCTGTGCTGTGGTGAAATCATATCTGCGACAACGTTGAGCAGTTTACTCGAACATGAAGGCATTCCAACTACAGTGCTGACCGGTGCACAAGCAGGTTTTGTGACGGACGACAATTTCGGGAATGCCCGGATATTGGATGTCCGTCCTGTTCGTGTGTTGGAGCAGCTTCAGCTTGGCCGTGTCGTTGTTGTAACCGGATTCCAGGGGCAGACAGAGAACGGAGACTTCACGACACTGGGTCGTGGGGGAAGCGATACGTCTGCTACAGCTCTCGGTGCAGCATTACGTGCTGAAATGGTGGATATCTACACAGATGTGAACGGGATACTTACCGCTGATCCGCGAATTGTTGAGGATGCACGTCCACTGACTGTTGTGAGTTATGCAGAGATCTGTAACATGGCCCACCACGGGGCTAAGGTAATCCATCCACGTGCGGTCGAGATTGCGATGCAATCCCAGATTCCAGTGCGGGTAAGATCTACTTTTGCAGACACGGAAGGAACGCTGGTTACGCATCCGGAAGGATTCCAGGATGTGCAGACAGGCATTGTTGACCGTTATGTAACAGGCATCGCCTACGTGAGCAATGTAACGCAAATTACGGTGGATGTGCCTGGTGGTGCAGATCGATTGCAACTAAAAGTGTTCAAAACCATGGCTGAGAATTCAATCAGCGTTGATTTTATTAATGTTACCCCCTCGGGAGTTGTCTATACGGTTTTTGACAGTGATTCCGAGAAAGCCATACAGGTATTGCAGGAGATAGGTCTCAAGCCACAAAGCCTGTCCGGTTGTGCCAAAGTGTCCGTCATTGGCGGAGGCATTAATGGTGTACCTGGAATCATGGCTCGAATCGTGGAGTCATTGACACTGGCAGACATTCAGATCCTGCAATCGGCAGATTCGAACACAACGATCTGGGTACTCGTAAAAAAAGAAGATATGGTTCAGGCCCTGAGGGCACTTCACGCCTCATTCGAACTTCATTTGTAAATAACTGAAGTTAGAGGAGCCAAACCTGTTTTGAAGGAGGAATCGAATTGGACTTTGGAAGATTGATTACAGCAATGGTCACTCCGTTCAATGAACAAGGAGAGATTCATTGGGAGGAAACGGCACGTCTAATCGACTATCTGATTGTAGATCAAAAGTCGGAGACGCTTGTGGTTTCTGGAACAACAGGGGAGTCTCCAACACTTAGTGATACTGAGAAAGTTCAATTATTCGAATTTGCAGTGAAACATGCGGCCGGTCGGTGCAAAATTATAGCCGGAACGGGAAGCAATAACACGGCACATTCCATCCATTTGACACAGGAAGCTGAACGTGCCGGAGTGGATGGCATATTGCTGGTTGTTCCGTATTACAACAAACCAAGTCAAGAAGGTTTGTTCAAACATTTTGAAGCAATTGCAAACTCAACCAAACTACCTGTTATGCTCTACAATGTGCCTGGGCGTACAGTAACCAGCCTGTCAGCAGCCACAACGCTTCGTCTTGCACAGATTCCTAACATCGTCGCTACGAAGGAATGTGCGTCCATGGAGCAGGTTACACTGATTGCAGCAAGTGCTCCAGAAAATTTCAGAGTTTATTCCGGTGATGATGCTTCAGGCTTACCAGCGATTGCGGTTGGAGCACATGGAATTGTCAGCGTGGCCAGTCATGTCGTAGGGGCAGAAATGAAAAAAATGATTGACGCCTTCTATGGCGGAGCACCTCTTCAGGCTGCTCAGATTCATCAGCAGTTGTTCCCAGTGTTCAAAGGCCTGTTTGAGTGTCCACAGCCTCTACCGAACCCGGTAGCGGTGAAATATGCGCTGACATTGCGTGGTCTAGACGTTGGTTCCGTACGGTTGCCTCTTATTCCGCCAACGGAAGAGGAGCAGGTTTATATCAAAGGTTTGCTTAATTTGTAATCATTTTGGTTGTATATGGACTATTTTATTAATCATGGGAATATCCTTCAGATTAGCAAAAGAACCGCTCCTCTTCGTAGAGGCTGCGGTTCTTTTTTTTACGAGTAATGTGAGGTTTCTTTTCCACTGCTAAGGGGAAACCTACAGGTTAACGAGAGAGTGACTTGTTTTTTTTGTTTTTAATCATGTATAATGATGTCAAGTGACTGGGTGCGGTATTTTTTTGAAATTGAAAGCGACATCGTTTCGTGGTGTAGCTTTGCGGTGAAAAAGGAAGGAACGGCTAAGAGGGAATTTCAAATCCAACTTGTTGGTCAAAGGGAATAACTTCGAAGAACTTCTTCCAAATATCGTGAATAAAGGTGTTCTTTTGCATTCATCCCGATAGGTGGGTATGTGATGTATGGACTACTTTTCTTAACTTACAATAAATAATAAGGTACGACGTCCAACTACCATAGGAGGTTTAGATTCATTTGTCTAAGAAAAATAATAACGATAAACTGATGATTTTTGCTTTGGGCGGCGTAGGCGAGATTGGTAAAAATATGTACGTCATCCAATACGCCAACGACATTGTAGTCGTAGATGCTGGTCTTAAATTCCCGGAAGAAGATATGCTTGGTATTGATATTGTCATCCCTGACATTTCTTACCTGACTGAGAACCGTGACAAAGTAAGAGGAATCATCCTTACTCACGGACATGAAGATCACATTGGTGGTCTGCCATATGTTCTCAAACATCTGAATGTTCCTGTATACGGAACAAGACTTACGCTTGGACTTGTAGAAAACAAGTTGAAAGAAGCGAATTTGCTGGGTGAAACAAAACGTATTCTGATTGATGCTGATTCCGAGATCCAACTTGGATCTGTTCTGAAAGCATCGTTCTTCGCTACTAACCATAGTATTCCGGATTCTGTTGGTGTATGTGTCGAAACACCGGAAGGTGCAGTTGTTCACACAGGTGACTTCAAATTCGACCATACTCCAGTCAATGGTCAATATGCAGATCTTCAGCGTATGGCACAGATCGGAACAAATGGCGTGTTAGCGCTGTTGTCCGACAGTACAAACGCTGAGAAACCTGGATTCACACCATCGGAGAAAAATGTGGGTATCGTTCTGGAAGATATCTTCCGTAAAGCTAGTCAACGTGTTGTTGTAGCGACATTTGCTTCCAACGTACACCGTATCCAACAGGTGATCAATGCAGCAGAAGTGACTGGACGTAAAGTTGCAGTTATCGGACGCAGCATGGTGAACGTGGTTGGTATTGCTTCCGAACTGGGTTATCTTGAGATTCCGGATGGCATGATCATTGAACCTGAAGAAGTAGGCAAGATGGCAGCTGATCGTGTCGTGATTCTCTGCACAGGAAGTCAAGGAGAGCCAATGTCAGCATTGACACGTATGGCTCGTTCCACACACCGTAAAGTGGACATCCTGCCAGGTGATACCGTCATTATCGCAGCAACACCGGTTCCAGGTAATGAAAAATATGTAGGCCGTACGATTGATGAATTGTTCCGTCTGGGTGCTAACGTGCATTACAGCGGTGCTAACAGTGGCGTCCACGTATCTGGTCACGGTAGCCAGGAAGAGCTGAAACTGATGCTCAACCTGATGAAACCGAAATTCTTCTTGCCAATTCACGGTGAATTCCGTATGCAGCGTCGCCACGCGGTTCTTGCTGAATCTGTAGGGGTAGAACCTGAGAACATTTTCATCACGGATATCGGTGAAGTGATCGAAATTCAAGGTGGAGCAGCACGTAGAGCAGGTAAAGTTACTGCAGGTAATGTGTTGATCGACGGCTTGGGTGTAGGTGATGTGGGTAACATTGTACTTCGTGACCGCAAATTGTTGTCACAAGATGGTATCCTTGTTGTTGTGGTGACACTGAGCAAACAGGATGGAAAAATTGTTTCCGGTCCTGACATCATCTCTCGTGGATTTGTGTATGTACGTGAATCGGAAGGACTACTGGATGAGGCCAACCGGATCGTTAGCAGCACATTGCAGAAGTTGATGAGTGAGAACGTTAACGAGTGGGCTTCACTCAAAACAAATGTTAAAGATGCACTGGGACGCTTCCTGTATGAGCAAACTCGTCGTAGACCGATGATTTTGCCAATCATTATGGAAGTTTAAAATAGGCTAAACAAAAACATATATTCAGGCACACAGTCGCCCCTTCTCTACGAGTAATATTGGACGGTTCCTCGTAGAGAAGGGGCTTTTTTTGCGTTTTCAGGAAGATCTGCAATAGGATCAATATGTGAAGCAATTTGCTGTACCGGGTATAAGGCGGTTGGAAAAATCCCCATACTAAGGAAATACATTAAATGTTTATGGAGAAGGGGATTATTGAAATGAATGAACGTATGAATGGCAAGCAGGCATCAAGATCCAATCAACCGGAAGTTGAAGCGCCGGAGATTCCGATTCAGGAGGACAAGGCCATCTCTCCCGTGACAGAGACTATTCAGCAATTTGGGCAGACACAGTCGCCTGCAGGTGAATCGAATATTTTCTGTATGACCATTATTGGACAGGTCGAAGGGCATTTGATTTTGCCACCACAAAATAAAACAACAAAGTATGAGCATATCATTCCACAGCTGGTGGCTGCGGAACAGAATCAGCGTATTGAAGGTATTCTGATCATTTTGAACACGGTAGGTGGAGATGTAGAAGCGGGTCTGGCCATTGCAGAGATGATTGCTTCTCTGAGCAAACCTACGGTTACTGTGGTCATTGGAGGCGGGCATAGCATTGGAGTACCGATTGCTGTAGCTTCAACGTATTCCCTGATTGCCGGAAGTGCAACGATGACGATCCATCCGATTCGGATGAACGGCCTTGTCATTGGTGTACCTCAAACGTTTGAGTATATGGAGAAAATGCAGGAAAGGGTTGTTCGATTTGTGACTTCGCATTCGAATATCTCTGAAGAGATGTTTAAAGAGCTGATGTTTAAGACCGGTGAGTTGAATCGGGACATCGGCACAGCTGTAGGAAGCGCAGATGCAGTGAAATATGGATTGATGGATGCAGTAGGAGGAATTGGACAAGCCATTGCTCAGTTAAATCAGCTCATAGGAGACAAGAGACAGACCCTGCAGGCGGGAGGTTATACCCAATGACATTATATACAGTGATGCCCCCGGAACAACTCTGGTCGGGAATGTGGAAAGAGGGCGAAGATACAAAGGAGATCAAGATGAATGGTTTATTGATGCAGGTGAGACCTGTTAATGACAATGAAGCCGTCATTGTACGTTTGCTGGATTGTCCACTTGAAGCCTATCTCAATCCTGCTAATATGCCCGGTTCGACCATTCCGCTTTCGGGTAACTTGGGATCAGCATAACGCGACGAATTCAGACAAATTGAGCAGAAAAAGAACATATGTACGGATTATATTTGTATGGTATAATATTCTTCTGGGGGTGACCTGATTTTGGCCAGAAGAAAAAAGAGGAAAAAAAAGGGCGCTGGTTTTAGTGGCGTTTTAAAATATGAAATTTACGGGATTGTGCTTATTACCCTTGCTGTCATAGCATTATCGGGTGAAGCCACCGTTGGACGTTCGCTTTCCAAGATGTTCGGACTGATGCTTGGTAAGTTTTATTTTGCGATTCCACTTGTTGGTATTTATTATGGCCTTATGGTCATGATTCACCGGAAATGGCCGAGTGGCTGGACCACACGCAAAACAGGACTGGTATTGCTGGTCTTTGCTTTAACCTTGATGAGTACTGTCTCTGCAATGCACCAGAAGCTCATTCCGGTTGGTGCGCTTGAGCCTGGTGCTGTAATTACACAGGTACATAATGATATGCAAACCGAGTTGCTAACCCCTGCTGCGCCAGGGGAGCGGGACTCCATGCTTAACAAGGACATCAGTGGTGGTTATCTCGGAGCTGGGCAATTTGCTCTTTTCCTGTGGCTGTTCGGCAGCCTTGGGGCGAGACTCATCATGATTGTCATGTTTATCATCAGTTTTATGCTGATTACAAGTCTATCTTATGTGGATCTGATTCGAATATTCCGTACAAAGATTTGGGATGCCGGGAGTTCGATGTACAAGAAGCTGGAGTCGAGGCCCTCTGCACGTTCTGCTTCAGCATCTGATGGAAGGAAGAAAGGTAACGCTCGTAAAGTGGTGCCTGTTCCTGTTGAAGATGACGAAGACGAGTATGAGGATGAATTAGAGGAACAGCATCTGCCAAAACGAAAATCGCCAATATTCTTCCAACTTTTTGGGAAATGGGGAGCTAATCGGGAACAGGCGACATCAGGACGTGAATTGGATGAGGTCGATTCGTCAGAAACAGAACAGATTGTATACCGCGCCGAACAAGATCACAATGTAGAGGCGTGGCAGGATGCAACCGAAGACGTAGCGAACAAATCAGCTTCATCACGTGTTCCTGTTCAGGCTAAACCTAACTCAGCGCCGATCATTCGAGACTTTTTCGAGCACGTCAGAGCAGAAGAGGCAAGCATTGAAGATGATCTGGACGATGCTTATCCTTTCCCGGATGATCTGGCTGATCCAAACGTAGTACAACAGGGCGAGCATGCCATTAAAATAACGGATGAACTGGTAGAGACAGAGTGGTCTGCATCCGATGCGGGTACGAACGGGTTGAATGCTGTGGATGAGATTCAGAGTGGAGAAGTAGTACCTAATGATGCAATGCAGGGAACAGATACTCCTACTCCTGAAGGGCAGGAAACACAACCGGTGAAACCACCACCGCCACCTCCTAAGCCGTACAAGCTGCCGTCATTCCGTCTCCTTGCCAAGCCAAACAATGGGGGCAAGGCGGGTGACCAGAAGGATTATATGCAGACAGCACGCAAGCTGGAAGCTACACTGGAGAGTTTCGGTGTTCGCGCCAAGGTGCTTGAAGTGGTCCGGGGCCCTGCCGTTACAAGGTATGAAATTCAGCCTGATATTGGTGTTAAGGTCAGCAGGATTGTCAGCCTAACTGATGATATCGCGTTGGCTCTGGCGGCAAAGGATATTCGGATGGAAGCACCGATTCCCGGAAAGTCTGCTATTGGTATCGAAGTACCTAATGGCGAGGTATCAGTTGTAACGATGCGTGAAGTAATGGAGACAGCAACGTTCCAGGATGCAGAATCCAAAGTGACCATTGCATTTGGCCGAGATATCTCGGGTCAGACGATTATTGGTAACTTGGCTCGTATGCCCCATTTGCTGGTCGCGGGTGCTACAGGTTCCGGTAAGTCGGTGTGTATTAACGGAATTATTACCAGCATATTGTACAAAGCCAAGCCGGATGAAGTGAAGTTCCTGATGGTCGATCCCAAGATGGTTGAGTTGAACGTATATAACGGAATTCCACATCTGATGGCACCAGTAGTAACTGATCCTAAACGAGCGTCACTTGCTCTCAAAAAGATTGTGGTTGAGATGGAGAAACGATATGAACTGTTCTCCAAATCAGGCACGCGTAACGTCGAGGGTTACAATAACCTGATGAAAGATAATCCTGCGGCTGTTCTGCCTTATATCGTTGTCATTGTGGATGAGCTTGCAGATCTGATGATGGTTGCAGCCGGAGATGTGGAGGATGCCATTGCACGACTTGCTCAGATGGCTCGTGCAGCCGGAATCCATCTAATTATTGCCACACAACGTCCATCTGTTGACGTTATTACCGGGGTAATCAAGGCTAACATTCCATCGCGGATTGCCTTCGGCGTATCCTCCCAAGTCGATTCCCGAACGATTCTGGATATGGGTGGGGCTGAGAAGCTGTTGGGTCGTGGAGACATGTTGTTCATGCCAATGGGCGCATCAAAACCGGTTCGTGTACAAGGTGCATTTATGAGCGATGAAGAAGTTGAGAATATTGTAAACTACGTACGTGGTCAAGGTGAAGCGCAGTATGATGAATCCATTGTACCTGAAGTGGATGATTCCATTCAGGCAGCAGATGAAGTACAGGATGAGTTATATGAGCAAGCTGTACAGATTATTTTGGAGGCAAAACAGGCTTCAGTCTCCCTGTTGCAACGTCGTATGCGGGTTGGTTACACACGTGCAGCGCGTTTAATTGACTCCATGGAAGCCCGGGGTGTAATCGGTCCTTACGAGGGCAGCAAACCAAGGGAAGTACTGGTTTCACTTGAACAGTATCAGCAGAATAAAATAAGTTCGTAGTGTAACATGGTTACAACGATTCGTTTAAGCCCTCAACTTTATTGGTTGAGGGCTTTTTGCTTGCTCAGGAGACTGTAGTTTTGCCATCTACTCCAAAGATCGGATGATTTGGTGCATAGGAAACAAGCAGGCTTGTCATAATAACCTTAGCGATTCTGTTAATCCCACAAGAGAAAGGTAGAGCACAGTCGATGCGAAAAATGAACCTATGGCTTTTCACTGCTATTTTGCTGATATCCGCATTGGAGATTCGTTATTTGCTTCCTGCGAATACAGCCACTGAAAGTTCAGCCGAGCGTACACCGCAGCTAGAAGAAAAGGCCTTGCCTACGTTTAGCAGCAATACAGTGAAATATGGAAGTTACGGTCAGGATGTATATGAGCTTCAGGGGCGTCTGAAGTACCTGGGATTTTACAATGGTAAAATCGACAGTAATTTTGGCAGCAGCACGCTGAAATCCGTCAAATGGTTTCAATCCGAGTTTGGCATGAAGGCAGATGGTGTGGTTGGAGCTGAGACCAAGCTCAAGCTGTACAATGCGTCAACCAAATGGTCGCCAACAGAGCCGCCGCTGCACAAGGAATCCTCAGGTGGGGGTGGAGGCGGCAACAATACGGCAGATAAAGAGCAAGATAATATGGGATCTGCCAATGCGCTTGGTCTCTCAGAGAATGAACTCAAGATTATGGCTAACGCTGTATATGGTGAAGCCCGGGGTGAACCGTTTGAAGGTCAAGTCGCAGTAGCAGCAGTAATTTTGAATCGCGTAAATTCACCTAGCTTTCCAAGTACGCCTTCTGGTGTAATTTTTCAACCAGGTGCATTTACGGCTGTAGCGGACGGACAGATCTATCTGGAACCGAACGCACAAGCCAAAAAGGCAGTTGAGCAGGCGCTGAATGGTTGGGATCCGTCCGGTGGATGTCTCTATTATTTTAACCCGAAGACAGCAACATCCAAATGGATCTGGACCCGCCCACAAGTGAAAACAATCGGACAGCATATCTTTTGTATGTGATGATGTTGGAAGCAACCAGAAGGCGTGACTTCGGTTGCTTCTTGCCTTTTGAATGGGTTAAAATGGTTGTTACGTTTAGCTTAATACGATTGCATGACAAATGACGCCGTAAAGGGGTTTTGACATTTGAATACATCAGGATTCGAACGAGGTAACAAGAGAGAGTTTCGTATACATGTGCTTCCGACTAAACGTTTCAAAACGTTTGCTATATCGTTATATGCAGGAGTTCCCTTACGGGAAGATACAGTAACCAAAGTAGCGCTGACACCTTTTGTTCTGCGACGTGGCACGGAGTCCTATCCGGAAACAACGCAATTTCGTGAGCAACTGGAGCATCTGTATGGAGCAGGTTTTGGTTTTGACGTTTATAAACGCGGGGATTACCAGATTGTACAGTTCCGAATGGATACCATTAATGATTCCTTTGTTGGAGGCGATGAACAGCTACTGGATCGTTCATTTGCCTTCCTAGGAGAGGTTCTTACACGACCTGCACAGGAGAATGGACATTTCAGGACGTCTTATGTACAAGCAGAGCGAGAGACTGTTCGTAAAAAGCTGGAGTCCATCGTGAATGATAAAATGCGCTATGCCGCTGAACGCAGTATTGAGGAAATGTGCAAGAACGAGCCGTACCGTCTTCACCCACTGGGTGAGCGAAAGGATCTGCCCGGAATTGAGCCTGACACACTGACTGCGTCTTATCAGGAGTGGCTGCAACAGGCGAGTATGGATCTGTATGTGGTGGGTGATACGACATTGGAGGAGGTTGAGAACCTCGTTCAACGTCATTTCAATGTAGATCGAACGTCCTCTTCTGATTACCAGACACAGGCAGCGGTTCGAGGAGATAAGGAAGTGGAGACCGTTGTTGAGCGACTGAATGTGAGTCAGGGAAAACTCAATATGGGACTCCGCACATCTATCACTTATGGAGATCCTCAGTATGCAGCAGCACTAATGTACAACGGGATTCTCGGTGGTTATCCTCATTCCAAACTGTTTGTCAATGTTCGTGAAAAAGAAAGCCTGGCGTATTACGCGTCTTCGCGATATGACGGACATAAGGGCATTGCAACGATTCAATCCGGGATTGAAATCCCGAATTATGAGAAGGCCGTCACGATCATCAAGCAGCAGCTGGAAGAAATGAAAAGCGGTACAATCAGTGACCTTGAAATGTCCCAGACCAAAGCGATGATCCGTAACCTGCTTAAGGAAATGCAGGATTCTGCTTTTGAGATGATCGCTTATGACTTCAATCGACAGTTGTCTGGCAAAGAAAGAACGGCTGAAGAACTGTTGGCTCAAGTAGAACATATTAGCAAGGAAGATGTGCGTGAGGCGGCAGAACAATTCCGTCTGGATACGATTTATTTCTTGCGGGATGAGAAGGAGGAATAATCGGTGGAGAGCATTCGGTATGAGCATTTGCAGGAGACACTATATTACGAAGTAATGGATAACGGACTGCATGTCTATATTTTGCCTAAACCGGGATTCCAGAAAACGTATGCTACGTTTGCAACCAAGTATGGATCGGTGGATAATCATTTTCAGGTTGAAGGGCAGGAAGAAGTGAAGGTCCCGGATGGGATTGCTCATTTCCTTGAGCATAAAATGTTTGAAGAACCAACAGGTGATATTTTTGCAACATTTGCGTCTCATGGTGCTTCAGCTAATGCGTTTACGAGCTTTGATCAGACGGTTTATTTGTTTTCAGCGACCGAATATGTGAATGAAAATATACAAACATTAGTCAACTTTGTGCAAAATCCTTACTTCACGGATCAAAATGTGGAAAAGGAAAAAGGCATCATCGGACAGGAAATTGACATGTATGCTGATAATCCGGATTGGCGTGTTTATTTTGGATTGATCGAAGCCATGTATCTGAAACATCCGGTGCATATCGATATTGCAGGAACGGTGGAATCCATCCGTACGATTACCAAAGAGATGTTATATGAGTGTTATAACACCTTCTATCATCCGAGTAACATGCTCTTGTTTGTGGTGGGTGGTGTAGATCCACAGGAAGTCATTGATATGGTTCGATCGAACCAGGAGCAGAAGGATTATAAGCCACAGGGGAGCATTCAACGTTTCTTCGAACCGGAGCCTGAGCAGGTAGGAGAAGCCAGACGGGAAGCAAAACTGGCTGTTTCACTGCCCAAATGTCTGTTTGGATTCAAGGAGACAGACATTGGACTTACCGGGGAACAATTGTTAAGGCGAGATATGACAACACAGCTGATGATGGATCTTTTGTTTGGCTCAAGCACACGTTTATTCCAGAAGCTCTACGATGAAGATCTGATCTCGGACAGCTTTGGACATGAGTATAACAGTTCGCCGCAATATGCGTTTTCAGCCATTGGTGGTGATACAAAAGACCCGGATCAACTGCTAGCGCGTATACGTGAAGAAGTGGATGCCATTGTAGAAAAAGGGTTCGAATCCACGGATTTTGAACGTGCACGCAAAAAGAAAATAGGCGGATATTTGCGTATGCTCAATTCTCCGGAGAACATTGCGCATGAATTTACACGTCAGCAATTCCGTGGCGGTGATTTTTTCAATATGCTCCCGCTCTATGAATCGATTACACTGGAAGATGTAAATCTCAGACTGAGAGAGCATATTCGCTGGGATCAACTGGCTGTATCGCTAGTCGTGAGTCCTTGATATGGAGAGGGGAACAGGACAATTGAAGGCAATCGGGGAAATGACTGTACTGGTAACTGGTGCAAGCGGTGGCATTGGAGCGGCTATCGCAGAACGCTTCGCCAGAGTGGGAATGAATGTTGTTATACACTATATGAAATCGCATGAGGCAGCCAATGAAGCCGCCAGACGGTGTATGGAACAGGGCAGTGGAAAAATCATGACCGTGTCTGCGGATCTTCGCAGCCGGGAACAGATTGAGCGCATGCGTGAGAAGCTCGAGTCACATAATCTCATGCCAGATATCCTTGTGAACAATGCAGGAATCTCGCACTACGGGATGTTGTCTGATGTTACAGAGGAGATCTGGGATGAAGTGATGGCGATTAACCTCAAAGGCACGTTTATGTGCACACAGGAAATGATGCCTCACATGATCTCCCAAAGGTATGGCCGAATCATTAACGTATCGTCGATCTGGGGACTGTCTGGTGCTTCTTGTGAGGTGCTGTATTCCACAACCAAGGGTGGGGTGAATGCATTCACCAAAGCGCTTGCGAAAGAACTCGCACCTTCCGGAGTAACCGTAAATGCCGTTGCTCCTGGCGCCGTTCAGACATCCATGCTGAACCATCTGGATCAGAGTGAACTGAAGATGCTGGAAGAGGAAATTCCGGCAGGAAGACTTGCTCAACCTGATGAAATCTCATCACTGGTTTATTTTCTGGCACTCCCTGAATCTGGTTATATCAATGGGCAGATTATCAGTCCAAATGGCGGTTGGTTAACGTAAAAAAGCAAGAAAACTTGACTGGCTGTAGATGAAACAGGTGAAGATTGCCTGGAAGCAACCGTCTTCCGGATTATTTTCAAAATGCTCGTATATAAAATGCCTCGAAAGCACATATTACAACTGTTGATTTTAAATCTCATGCGTCATCTAAGGAGGATTTATCATGTCAACAGAAAAAACAGTGCTCTCCAGTTTTGACACATGGAAGAAGTTCCTGGGTGACCGCGTACTGCAAGCAGAGAAGATGGGGATGAGTGAAGAAACCATCAACAAACTTGCGTATGAAATCGGCGACTTCCTTGATGAGAAAGTCGATCCGGCGAACCATTCCAACCGGGCATTGAAAGAGTTATGGGATGTCGGCGATGCAGATGAGCGTCGTACGATTGCGTGCCTGATGGTCAAATTGGCCAAACAAAACGCATAAGATTACAGATGAAGAGCTCCCGCAAGGGGGCTTTTCTCTAATGATTACAAACGGATTACAGAGCTGTTCTTGTAATTCATTTTCATTTTATATATCATTAACGTGACCCATTTTTAGAAGATGTCTCAGATTGTTGTCCAGTGGACACGTTCTGTTGCTGTCGAATAATGTGGAATAATGCATTACGGGGTGTTGAAATGGAATCTAAACAATGGTACATGGAATATAAAATACATAAGAACAGACCCGGTTTGTTAGGCGATATTGCCTCTATGCTGGGGATGCTTGAAGTGAATATATTGACCATTAACGGTGTTGAAGGCAAAACTCGAGGCATGCTGCTTGAATCGGATGATGATGAAAAAATCCGTTTGCTTGGTGAAATGCTTGGCAAAGTAAACAGCATCACCGTATCGGCTTTGCGTCAACCTAAATTGGTGGATATTTTGGCCGTTCGTCATGGCAGATACATTGACCGTGACTCGGATGATCGCAAGACATTTCGTTTCACACGAGATGAACTTGGGTTACTTGTGGACTTTTTGGGTGAAGTATTTAAGAGGGAAGGCAATCAGGTCATTGGTTTGCGCGGAATGCCTCGTGTTGGTAAAACGGAGTCCATTATTGCGGGTAGCGTATGTGCAATGAAGCGATGGACGTTTGTTTCCTCCACACTTCTTCGTCAGACGATAAGGAGTCAAATGTCCGAAGACGAATTGAACCCGAACAATGTGTTCATTATCGACGGTATTGTTAGCACGATACGCTCCAGTGAGCGGCATTACAACCTGTTGCAGGATATTATGACCATGCCTAGCACCAAAGTTATTGAACATCCGGATATTTTTGTACAGGAATCCGAATATGATTTTAATGATTTTGATATTATTATTGAACTTCGCAACAATCCGAATGAAGAAATTATTTATGATACGTTTACGGCTAGCTACACCGACGAATTGTAAGGAACCGTACGGAATCATGAAATAGATTAGCAACAACTCAAGAGATAAACATAAGGAGGAGATGGCATGTCTGAACTGGGTCAGCAGTTAAGGGAGGCCCGGCTGCAAAAAGGGATGAGTCTTGACGATGTACAGGAAATGACAAAAATTCGCAAGAGGTATCTGGAGGCCATAGAAGCAGGAGACTATAAAGTGCTGCCGGGTAGCTTCTACGTGCGTGCTTTCATCAAAACCTATGCGGAGACCGTGGGACTGAACCCTGATGAGCTGCTGGAGGGACACAAAAAAGACGTACCCGCAGAAGAGGCGGAAGCAACGATGGAACCGGTTATACAGAAGCGTTCCAGCCGTCCGGTTGAGCGTAGTAATCGGTGGATGTCTGTCGCGCTGATGTGGACATTCCCTGTTTTGATCGTAGTACTGTTGTATGTATACGTGGTGTATAACAATGGTGATGAATCAGATAATCCGGGGCTTGATCAGGTCAAAATTACGGACAGTCAACAACAGCCTGAGGATAAACCGGATCAACCTGCCGACAACGGACAGGCATCTAATCCGCCTGCGACAGATTCAGGTACTGACGGTACTGGTGAGGGCGAAGCTGGCGGTAACGGCGGCGGTACAGACACGGAAGGACAGACGGATGGTCAAACTGATGGCCAAACGGACGGACAGACGGATGAAACTGAGGAAGAACCAACTGACAATTCACCGTCTAATGTGACTGTTGCGGAAGATGGGAAATCAGGAAATATTACGAACTTTAAAGTTAACGGTAGTGCAGGGCAACCTGTAACGGTTACGATCAAAGCAACAGGTCATAGCTGGCTGGAAGTGTACAAAGGCGAAAACTCCAGTGGAGAGAAGTTGGAGTATGGTAACACAGCCGAAGGTGACAGCTATACCTTTGAGTTGGATAGTGCAGGCATGTATATTAAGTCCGGTTACGCTGCAGCGACCACGATTGAGGTTGGCGGGCAAGTTGTAACGGATGGCAAGGCGACCAATCGGATCCGTTTGAAGCTTGGTGAAGACAGTAGTAGTACTACTTCTTCTACAGGTGTTGAAAATGGATCAACGGACGGTACAGGGGGTACCACGGGGAGCGAATAACCGGGTCAACTGCAGGAGACAATAACCGTGTCTTAACTTGCAGTTAACTTTTGGTGAAGTGAGGTGGATGGCTGTGACAGTCAGCTGGATCGTAACAGGTTTAGGGATCATTGTCAGCCTCCTGGGTTATTACCTGACTCCAAGTGCTTGGGGTTACGGAATATTGGGTTTTGGACTTGCACATGTGCTTTTGGGTGTGCTCGATATGTTCAGACAGCCCAACCGCAGCCGCTATTAGGTTGGAAGCTGGACCAGCAAGCATTTTTGGCAGCCACTTCAAGTGGAAGCCAAAAATGCTTTTTTCTTTGTCTAAAACAGCTTGAAATTAGACTTTTGCTTAAGGTATCCTCTATAATGTTACAGAACATACGATTAACTGAAAGGGTGACTGGTTTGAGTTCAGAAAATTCATTTGATATCGTGTCCAAAATGGACTTGCAAGAACTGACAAATGCCGTTACACAAACCGAGAAGGAAATTGGCACTCGTTATGACTTCAAGGGCAGCAAGAGCAGCCTGAAACTGGATAAGGATGCGTTAACGATCGTATCTGATGATGAGACCAAACTCAAGGCTGTCATTGACGTGCTGCAATCCAAAATGGCGAAGCGTGGTCTACCATTGAAAAACATTGATTACGCAAAGGTAGAGCCAGCGTCTTCTGGTACAGTCCGACAGCGTTTGAATTTTAAACAGGGGATTGATCAGGACATCGCCAAGAAAATCAATATTCTAATTCGCGATTCCAAGATGAAGGTGAAGAGTCAGATTCAGGGAGACCAACTCCGGGTAACTGGTAAGAGTAAAAATGATTTGCAAGCTGTCATGCAGCTGCTAAATGGTGCTAACCTACCTCTGGATTTGCAATATACAAATTTCAAGTAATATGGCCTTTTTGTAGCAAAAGTGTTTTTTGACACTGTATTGGGCGTATATTATACTAAGTGTGCATTGCTGGCAGTCATGCATCAAGTCCAGTCCTCATCGTTTGCTGACTTTGTGAAAAGCAGTACATCTTCTGGAAGTCACCGGAACGTTTAAAGCGGTTTTGCTTTTGAGCGGTTGACTTTATTTTTTGCGTTTCTACATAGTGGGATCATGTTAATATGGATTGACATTGAAACTGTACATTTCATGTTCCGGATGATGATAACGGGATTATGATGATTGTTTGGAGTAATGGAGGATATGAGGGAGGGCGTCTTGTGAATTTACCCAACCGGATTACGCTTGCACGAATTTGCTTAATCCCTTTTTTGATGGTGTTCCTGCTCGTGGATTTTCCATTTTATCCAGAGCCGTTGCAGCTTGGAAGCTTTTCGCTTCCGTATAATCAACTGATTGCTGCTGTTATTTTTATCATCGCCGCAAGCACAGATGGAATTGACGGATACCTTGCGCGGAAAAATAACATGGTTACCAATCTGGGGAAACTGCTCGATCCACTCGCAGACAAGCTGCTGGTTACTGCAGTTTTGATCTCGCTTGTGGAGATGGGCAAGCTGGATTCCTGGATTGCAGTTGTTATTATTAGTCGTGAATTCGCAGTTACCGGCTTGCGTCAAATTGCATTGCTGGATGGTTCGGTTGTTGCCGCTAGTGCTTGGGGCAAGCTGAAGACTGTAGTGCAGATTGTGGCGATTGTGCTGTTGCTGTTGAACAATTTCCCGTTTTCATACACGGGTATTCACGTCGATATTATTGCGGTATGGGCAGCAGCGCTTATTACCATCTGGTCGGGTATCGATTACTTTATCAAAAACAAAAATTTGCTTCATTTAACAAAAGCATAATGGTTTGTTCTTAAATGGGTAATCATGAAGGAAGCATTGGGTCAGGGGCAATAGGAAATTATCCTATTGCCCTTTGATCACTCACCACGTGTACAGGAGGATGCTCAATGAAGGCAGAAATCATTGCAGTTGGCACAGAGCTACTGCTTGGACAAATCGTCAATACCAATGCCAGATACCTATCCCGTGAATTGGCTGCGATGGGGATCGATGTATATTTCCAAACGGTGGTTGGGGATAACCTGAACCGTCTTAGTGAAGCTATACGCATTGCGCAGGGCCGTGCAGACGTTATTTTGTTTTCCGGTGGCATCGGACCTACCCAAGATGATTTGACCAAGGATGCGCTCGCAGCTGTTCTTAACCGGAAACTGCATACAGATCGAATGGCAATGGACAAAATTGAGAGCTTTTTCAGAGATCGTAATGTGGATATGACAGAGAATAACCGACGTCAGGCGATCGTTATTGATGGCGGAACACCTCTGGCCAACGAAACAGGACTTGCGGCAGGAAATGCGATTTCTGACAATGACAAATATTATGTTGTAATGCCTGGACCACCTAAAGAGTTGATTCCAATGTTTGAACAGGAAGTCAAGCCTTGGCTGTTCCAGCATGTGCTCACAGAAGAGATGCCAATCTATTCCCGAATGCTCAAATTCGCAGGTATTGGTGAATCTGCTTTGGAAGATCGACTATTGGATCTGATTGACGCGCAGACAGACCCTACGATTGCTCCTTACGCGAGCGAAGGCGAAGTTACGGTACGTGTCTCCACGAAGGCTGCGAGTGAGGGAGAGGCGAAGCTGAAGCTGGATGCGATGGAGGTTCAGATTCGGGAGCGTTTGACAGAACATCTCTACGCGAACGAGGATGTGCCTATAGAGTACACGATTGTAACCATGATGTCTGACATGGGGTTGACGCTCAGCGCTGCTGAGAGCTGTACAGGGGGGCTTGTCATGCAAAGTCTGACCTCTGTACCCGGAAGTGCGTCAATGCTCAAAGGTGGAATTGTTTGTTACTCCAATGAAATTAAAGAAAAGTTGCTGAATGTGCCTCATGATTATCTGGAAGGTGAAGATGCACCAGGGGCGGTAAGTCCTGAGGTTGCAAAAGTGCTTGCTGAACAGATCCGTATGATTGGCGATGCTGATTTTGGCCTGGCTGTTACCGGTGTAGCTGGACCGGGATATTCGGAACGTAAACCACCCGGACTTGTCTTCATCGCTCTTGCTGAACGTGGAAAAGAGACGGAAATTCATGAGCTGCGTATTAATGGTAATCGTGAGACTGTTCGCATTCGTTCAGCCAAAGCGATTCTCTATCGCTTATGGCAAAAACTTGTGGCGATGGATTGATTAGTTAATAGCTTCGATTGCATTTACAGTTCCAAGCAAGTATAATTAAGGAAGACGGAAGAACCGTAGAATTAGGCTTTACAGCCTTGTTTACGGTTCTTTTTTCTGTTTAATGGAAAGTTTCCTTGAGGAAGAGGCGCCTCGGCCTTTACAAAAAAAACGAATGTATGTTCGAAAAAAAGCTTGGCAAACGTGTTAAAACAAGGTATCATTATCTTATAAACAGTAAAGGGTGTGAGCTTATTGTCAGACCGTCGTGCCGCGCTTGATATGGCGCTCCGTCAAATAGAGAAGCAATTTGGTAAAGGATCCATCATGAAACTGGGTGAGTCCACTCATATGAATGTGGAAATTATTCCCAGTGGTTCCTTGGCTTTGGATATTGCATTAGGAACAGGCGGCTTGCCTAAAGGCCGTATTGTTGAAATATATGGACCTGAATCCTCAGGTAAAACAACTGTCGCATTACATGCGATTGCTGAAGTACAACGTGTTGGTGGACAAGCAGCATTTATCGATGCCGAGCATGCTCTTGATCCTCAATATGCAAGCAAATTGGGTGTTAACATTGACGAATTGCTTCTATCTCAGCCAGATACGGGTGAGCAAGGGCTGGAAATTGCAGAAGCTCTTGTACGCAGTGGTGCAGTAGATATCGTTGTTATTGACTCCGTAGCTGCCTTGGTTCCAAAAGCAGAGATTGAAGGCGAAATGGGTGATTCACACGTTGGTTTGCAAGCGCGTTTGATGTCTCAGGCGTTGCGTAAATTGTCTGGTGCAATCAGCAAATCCAAAACAATCGCAATCTTCATTAACCAGCTTCGTGAGAAAGTCGGCGTTATGTTTGGTAACCCGGAAACGACACCTGGTGGTCGTGCTCTGAAGTTTTATTCTACAGTACGTCTGGATGTGCGTCGTATTGAGAGTATCAAATCAGGCAATGACATGATTGGTAACCGTACTCGTATTAAAGTTGTGAAAAACAAAGTGGCACCTCCGTTTAAACAAGCGGAAGTGGATATCATGTATGGCGAAGGTATTTCAAGAGAAGGCAGTATCATTGACATTGGTACAGAGCTGGACATTGTTAATAAAAGTGGTGCATGGTACTCCTACGAAGGCGAGCGTTTAGGACAAGGCCGTGAGAACGCAAAGCAGTTCATGAAAGAGCATAAAGACATTGCTGAAATCATTGAACAAAAAATTCGGGTAGCTAGTAACTTGACTACCGCAGTTCCTGCGCCAACTAGTGAAGAGCAACAAAAAGAAGCAGAAGAAGAACAAGAATTGTTTGAAATCAACGAGTAATTTCTCAAGTCCTCCCTTGTAGGGAGGACCCTGAGGGTGTTCCCCACTGGGCTCCGTAAACTTATCTGATTGAGCTTGGATCAATCTGGATAATGGATTGTAGTGGGAGTACTCGTGCTGTCTAACAGCCCCTGTCCCAATGGACAGGGGCTGTTAGCACGCTAACTGTGGAGTAAAGGCCGGGCAGAGTTCCCGGTCTTTTGTATTATTAGTGTTCTTTGTCTTATGTGTGGAGATGTGCTTGGCGTAGTCAGAATGAAAATGTTATGAAAGGGGAGACCTGAATGGATCAACATGACGAGGATTTATATGAAGAAGCAGAAGAGGACGGCCTATCCCAATTTCCGGATAACGAAGAACTTATTATTACACGTGTAGAACGAACGAAGAGCAGGCAAGCTCGTTATCGAATCACTTTTGGCATCCACTCCATTACGGTTCTTGAAGATGTGATGATTAAATACAGGATGACTCAAGGCAATACGTTTATGAAAAAGGATCTGGAAGAAATCATTGTAGCTGACGAGCGACAGCGGACCTATGCACAGTCTCTGCGCTTTTTGGAGCATAAGCCGCGTACGCGCCATGAATTAAGTCAGAAACTTCGTCAGAAGGAGTTTGCTGCACCATTAATTGAAGAGACGTTGGATCGACTTGAGCGGGAGAAGTTAGTGGATGACGATCTATTTGCGAAGGAATGGACAAGACAGCGTATGGAGGGCAAGCGGAAGGGAAAACTGTGGATAAGGCAAGAGCTGCGTCAAAAGGGCATTGCCAATGATCTCATTGTTGAGGCACTAGAAGGTATTAGTACAGATGCGGAATTTGAGACTGCCTTGAGTGCCGGACGCAAAAAATGGAATCAGGTCAAAGGGGACGTCAAAGAGAAGAAAAATAAAACGCTTCCCTTCCTAATGAGACGTGGTTTTTCAATGGATATGGTGCGCCGGGTCGTGAATTGTTTAATTGAAGAAGATGAGGCTGGGGACCCTGAAGATGACGAAGCGTTGTTATGGGATTAGCAGACTAGAGTCTCTATACTGCATTCTCTTGACAATTTCTTTCGTCAAATACTAAAATGGACATGAGTCTGTAAGAAATGGACAACCCTTTTTCCTTCCAAAAAAGCGGTTTCGGTTTCTTAAGATTTATACCATTCTTAATTATGGGTTCGCTGGAAACAGTGAATAGTACGTGGAAACATGTACATGTGAAATGAAAATCGGCGGGGGATCGCCGTGAGTATTCGTTATTCCCAAACATATGTAAGGTTTGAAAACTGCAAATTGACCCAAGGAATGCCTTGGAGGAACCAACGAGGAGGTGAACAGTATGGAAATTGCAATCACGATCGCTCTCGTTGCAGCCGCGCTATTCATTGGGTTCGGAGTAGGATATTTTATTCGCAAATCTCTTGCAGAGGCTAAAATCTCTAGTGCGGAACAAGCTGCCGTACAAATCGTGGAGAACGCGAAGAAAGAGGCAGAAGCACTGAAGAAAGAAACAGTGCTGGAGGCGAAGGATGAAATCCATCGCATTCGCGCTGAAGCTGAAAAAGACACTCGTGAACGTCGGAATGAAATTCAACGACAAGAAAGACGATTGTTGCAAAAAGAAGAGTCGCTGGATAAAAAATTGGAATCACTCGAACGTAAAGAAGAGCAAGTGGCTAACAAAGAGAAACGAATTGATGAGACTCAGCAGCAGATCGAAATGATCTACAAAAACCAGGTGACAGAGTTGGAACGTATATCCAACCTCACCATGGAAGACGCACGCAGTATCATACTGTCCAACGTAGAACAGGAAGTTCGTCATGAGACGGCTCAAATGATCAAGGACATTGAACAACAAGCGAAGGAAGAAGCGGACAAAAAGTCCCGCGAGATTATTACACTCGCCATCCAACGTTGTGCGGCTGACCACGTAGCGGAAACAACGGTATCTGTTGTTACTCTGCCAAATGAAGAAATGAAAGGCCGGATTATCGGTCGTGAAGGACGTAACATCCGTGCGCTTGAAACCCTTACAGGGATTGACCTCATTATCGATGATACGCCAGAAGCTGTTATTCTGTCGGGCTTTGACCCGATTCGCCGTGAGATCGCCCGTACTGCCCTGGAGAAACTGGTGGCTGATGGACGTATTCACCCGGCACGGATTGAAGAGATGGTTGAGAAATCCCGCAAAGAAGTGGATGAGCGCATCCGTGAATACGGTGAGCAAGCTACCTTTGAAGTGGGCGTGCATGGTCTGCATCCGGATCTGATCAAAATTTTGGGCCGGTTGAAGTTCCGTACAAGTTACGGTCAGAACGTCTTGAAACATTCCATGGAAGTCGCTTATCTGGCTGGACTGATGGCTGGCGAACTCGGAGAAGACGTAACTCTGGCAAGACGTGCAGGTCTATTGCATGACATCGGTAAAGCGCTGGATCACGAAGTGGAAGGATCACACGTCGAAATTGGCGTGGAACTGGCGAAGAAATACAAAGAACATCCGGTTGTAATCAACAGTATCGCGTCCCATCATGGAGATTGCGAAGCGACTTCGGTCATTGCCATGTTGGTTGGCGCAGCAGATGCGCTATCCGCAGCAAGACCAGGCGCACGCCGCGAAACGCTGGAAACGTATATCAAACGACTGGAGAAGCTGGAAGAAATCTCAGAATCCTTCGAAGGTGTCGAGAAATCGTACGCCATTCAGGCCGGACGCGAAGTTCGCGTTATGGTACAGCCTGAGAAGATCGATGATGCTGAAGCCTTCCGCTTAGCCCGTGACATCACGAAGATGATTGAGAATGAACTCGACTATCCGGGTCACATCAAAGTCACCGTTATCCGGGAAACCCGTGCGGTTGAATACGCAAAATAGAGCATTACGGAAAAGTGGCCGCAGTAGTGGGCCACTTTTCCTGTTGATAGCCTGTTAAAAGGCAACTACACATTATGGAGCATGAGATAGAGTCCTGCAAAGGTTCAACATTTGAAGTAAGAGGACTTTGCAGGAATTGAGGAGGCAGTAATCAATGAAAGTTTTGTTTATTGGTGACATTGTAGGTAACGTGGGACGTAAGGCATTAAAGGAAAATTTACCATATCTGAAATCGAAGTATAAGCCACATGTAGTGATTGTGAATGGTGAAAATGCGGCAGCAGGTCGCGGCATTACCGGTGCAATCGCAAATGAGTTTTTCAACTGGGGTGTACATGGTATTACACTTGGTAATCATACTTGGGACAATAAGGATATTTTTGATTTTATAGATGATGAGCCCCGCATGATTCGTCCAGCGAACTTTCCACCAGGCACACCAGGACGAGGATACACGGTTGTCAAAGGCGAAGGGAAAGAGCTAGCCATTGTCAATCTGCAAGGAAGAACATTCCTGCCTGCTCTGGATTGTCCATTCCGTGTAGCTGATGAAATTGTAGATGAGCTACGCCAAGACTATAAATGTATTTTAGTTGATATGCATGCTGAAGCGACGTCAGAAAAGATTGCCATGGGATGGCATCTGGATGGACGTGCGTCGCTTGTTGTAGGTACACATACACATGTACAGAGTAATGATGATCGGATTTTGCCTGGAGGAACAGCTTACTTGACGGATGCAGGCATGGTAGGACCTCGTGACGGCATATTGGGTATGGAGCGTGAGGCCGTGCTGCGTAAGTTCTACACCCAGCTACCTGTACGTTTTGTTGTGGATGATGGCAAATGGCACTTCCATGGTGTTTTTGTTGAAATTGATGAAGCCACAGGTGCGGCAACACGCATCGAAAAAATTCGTCTGATGGAGGACGAGTGGCGCATGGAATAGGGGTATTGTCCCATTTTGCAGGGAAACCCGCCTAAAAAGAAGGAATTTTTTTGCCTCCCGCGAATAACATCTAGTAAGTGGAAACAAACTTTCAACATTCCCAGGGAGGTACTTACCATGGATGTATTAAAAGTTTCAGCAAAGTCCAATCCTAATTCTGTAGCCGGCGCTCTTGCAGGGGTTCTTCGTGAACGTGGAAATGCTGAACTGCAGGCAATTGGAGCGGGAGCACTGAACCAAGCCATTAAAGCGGTAGCGATAGCCCGGGGATTTGTAGCACCAAGCGGAGTTGACCTGATTTGTATTCCAGCTTTTACAGACATTGTGATCGACGGCGAGGACCGAACGGCCATTAAGCTGATTGTGGAGCCCAGATAATACATGCAGTATGCATTGAACCTGTTTACGATGTAGACAGGTTTTTTTGCGTTTTTTTTTCAATAACTTATAGAGGAGGGTTTAAGATGTCCATGTCTGAATGGCGTGTAGCTGATTTTCACTGTGATGCACTGAGCAAAATTTTGATGCAGCCTGCTCTTTCATTTGAAGATGCTCCACAACTGGATGTGAACTTGCAACGTTTGAATGAGGGGAATGTAGGATTGCAGGCGTTCGCCATCTATTTACCCGAAGTACTTGGCAGAGGCAAGTTTGAACATGTGATGGGGCAATTGGAGATTTATCGTAGACGTGTGGAGAGAAGTCAGGAGCGGCCTGGCGGCACACAGACGTTGTTATGGCGTGAACAGATGGCTCAGGTGGGGCAGACAGAGGGTCCGTGGGGATTAATCACACTGGAGGGTGTAGATGGCCTGGAGGGCAACCTGTTCTATCTGGAGTTATGTTATCAGATGGGTGTTCGAATTATTGGACTAACGTGGAATTATGCCAATTGGGCGGCTGACGGAGTGATGGAGAAGCGAGGAGCAGGTCTGACCGAGAAGGGGAAAGAACTGGTGCGCCAGTGTAATGAAATTGGAATGCTGTTAGATGTGTCACATTTGACGGAGAAAGGTTTCTGGGAGCTGGCTGATTTGAGTAAACGACCTTTTATCGCCTCCCATTCCAACAGCTATAGCGTATGTCCTCATGTGCGTAATCTGAAAGATGATCAGATTCAGGCCATCATTGCCCGGGAAGGGCGGATCGGACTGACGTTTGTGCCCTGGTTTGTAAAGCAGGAGGGTGAGGTACGTATAGAAGATCTGTTGCCTCATATTGAGGAGATCTGTTCTCTGGGCGGGCAACATCACCTGATGATGGGGTCCGATTTTGATGGAATTTCAACGTATATTCAGAGACTTGAACATTCAGGACATTATCCGAGACTGACGGAAATCCTGCTCAAGCATTATGATGAACATCTGGTTCGTGGCTGGTTGTGGGGGAATGCAATGAGTTATCTGGGGGAACACTTGCCAGAGAACAATCTGAAGATAAAGGGGGCGTCCATGAAATAGTGAACTGGTGTGTGCGTTGAATGGGTTGAATTGAAACTGGTTTTCCAAATAAAGGACGGGAATGATGGTGAAATAAGTGTATTTCATGAATTTTCACCAGTTCGTTTTCATTTCACTCCAAAAAGGGGTATAATACCATTGGATTGTTAAGAGCCTGAGTACAGGCCATAGATAAACAAGGAGTGAAATTTACAATGAGTAAAACAGTACCTGTGGGCGTATCTGCCCGTCACATTCATGTATCCCAAGAGCACGTTGAAATTTTGTTTGGCAAAGGTTATGAACTGACTGAATTTAAACCTCTGTCCCAGCCTGGCCAATACGCTGCTAACGAAACTGTAGCGGTAATTGGTTCGAAAGGACAGTTTGATAAAGTGCGTATCCTTGGACCTGTTCGCCCTGAAACGCAACTGGAGATCTCCATGACAGATTCATTTGCCATTGGTGTTAAAGCGCCTGTACGTGAATCTGGAAGCATTGAAGGTACACCAGGAATCACAATTAAAGGTCCTGCTGGCGAAGTTACGATTGATAAAGGTGTTATCGTTGCTGCTCGTCACATTCACTTCCATACTTCTGATGCTGCTAAATGGGGTATCGAGGACAAACAAATGCTGAAAGTTCGCCTCGGCGGAGATCGCGGTCTTGTACTGGAAAATGTACTGGCTCGTGTATCCGATTCTTTCGCACTGGACATGCATATTGATACAGATGAAGCTAATGCTGCTGGCGCTCGTAATGGCGACACTGCTGAAATCATCGATTAATTACATGTAATAGCTTCAGCCGCCAATTGGGGCGGTCTGAATAACAAATAAACCTGAGCACAGCCAACAGAGCCGGTTAATTCCAGCCCTGATGGCAAGGCTCAGGTTTTTTGTGTTTTCTGAGTGTTCTTCTGAGCATGGCATGTTTCGGATTAGACGAAGGGACATGCGGTTTGGATGTGGAACTACAGCCCAATTCATGCTATAATTTGCTGTAATGCTCTTTTGGTGTTCCAAGCAAGAAATTCACCTGGAACAGGGATGAATGAACGATTTTTTATTAATAGAGGCTGTAAGGAGTGACCGAAGGAAATGGCTAAAGACTCAAAAAAGGATTACTCCCAATATTTTGATTTCTCCGATGCCAAAGTAATTTCGCAAGATGAATTCAGCAAAAAGATAAGAATCCGGGGCCGTGAGATTAACATCAAATCGGAACCCAATCATCGTCAGGAGAAACAGCGGGGCAAGGAAGACGTCCAGGTGCTTTACGAAAATGCCGTTCCCGATGAACTGAAAAACATAGGGAAAGGCAAACATTATATTGTATATACGTATGGATGTCAGATGAACGAGCATGACTCGGAAACCATCAAAGGACTGCTTGAGTCTATGGGATATCAGGCTACAGAGAATCGCAAAGAAGCTGATATTATTCTGCTCAATACGTGTGCCATACGGGAAAATGCGGAAGATAAAGTATTTGGTGAGCTTGGTCACCTGAAAACGCTAAAACTCGAACGTCCGGGATTGTTACTTGGCGTATGCGGGTGTATGTCCCAAGAAGAAGGCGTCGTTAACCGAATCATGCAGAAGCATGGATTTGTGGATATGATCTTTGGTACACATAATGTGCATCGATTGCCACATCTAATCCAGGAAGCGCTGTTCAGCAAAGAAATGGTTGTTGAGGTATGGTCCAAGGAAGGCGACATTATTGAGAACCTGCCGAAGAAACGTGAGGGTATGCGCGGCTGGGTGAACATTATGTATGGCTGCGACAAGTTCTGTACATATTGCATTGTTCCGTTTACGCGGGGCAAAGAACGCAGCCGTCGTCCGGAAGATGTCATTGCCGAAGTTCGGGATTTGGCACGACAAGGCTTTAAGGAGATCACGCTGCTTGGTCAAAATGTTAATGCGTACGGCAAGGATTTCACCGACCTGAACTACAGCTTTGGTGACTTAATGGATGCCATTCGCCAAATTGATATTCCGCGAGTACGATTCACAACCAGTCACCCACGTGACTTCGATGACCGCTTGATTGAAGTGCTGGCCAAGGGCGGAAACCTGGTGGAGCACATTCATCTTCCGGTGCAATCTGGCAGTTCGGAAGTGCTCAAACGTATGAGCCGCAAGTATAGCCGGGAACACTATCTGAAACTGGCTGACAAAATTAAAAAGGCCATCCCGAATGTGGTGTTAACAACGGATATTATTGTTGGTTTTCCGGGTGAAACGGAAGAACAGTTTGAAGATACACTTTCCCTTGTCCGTGAAGTAGGGTATGATTTTGCCTATACCTTTATTTATTCCCCACGGGAAGGTACACCGGCTGCGGTGATGGAAGACAACGTACCGATGGAAGTGAAGAAGGAACGTTTGAAACGCTTGAACGAAACGATCAACGAATACAGCCACCGAAGCAATGAAGAGCAACGCGGCAAAATCGTTGAAGTACTCGTTGAAGGCGAGAGCAAGCGGAATTCCGAAGTTCTGGCAGGACGTACGCGCAGCAACAAGCTGGTGCATTTTGAAGGACCCAAAGAATTGATCGGTACTTTCGTACAAGTGGAAATCACCGATCCGATGACTTTTTATATTCGGGGCAACCTGCTCTCCGAGCCGGTAGCTGCCAATCAGTAATACACACACCAATAAGATGAATGATTTTTTGCACTTAGCGGGGTTACGCCGAGCGTAGCGAAGGTGACGGAATCGATTCTGTAGAAGCGAAGCGTTCGCCTTTGTCTCCGAATTTTCACCTTGAATATGTTCAATCGAAAAAAATTCGGAGACAACAGCGATCAAAAGAACGATCCGACACCGTAGCGGTCACTGAGCAGTCAACTGAGCTAGGGCAACATGAATATTCATCTTATATCATCTCATAGAATGGAGCGATTTCAGTGGCGCAGGAAGAAGTGCAGTACAACCATTATGGAATGCCAACCTACGATACGCGCAATCTGGTCATACGCGACGACATTATGGGAAAAGCCAAAGAATTGGCTGATATGCTCGGAACGAGTGAGGAAGTTAGACAGTTTCAACAGGCTGAAACCAAAATTCGTGATCATGAGCGCATCCAGCAGTTGATTGCAACGATCAAGAAAAAACAAAAAGAGATTGTTGCTTTTGAAAGCTTCAAAAATGTAGAGATGGTCAGCAAAATTGAACAGGAAATTGACGATCTGCAAAGCGAACTGGACAGTATTCCATTGGTTACGGAATTCCAGCAGAGCCAGAGCGACATCAACTACTTGCTTCAACTAGTGATCTCTGTAATCCGCGATACGGTATCTGAAAAAGTAAACGTGGAGGCTGGAACGGATTCACCTCCGACCAGTTGCGGTTAAATGACGGAAGGGTGCGGACGCTGTCCGCGCCTTTTTTGACATTACATAACCGTAAACGTGGAGTGGCTATCGCCAAGTACTCGGAATATAATTCCAAGCAAAGCTCCACGCTGTGGGGTTATTTTGTGTGGCGAAGCTGATTTTTAATGATAAAGGCACATGACATCAAGAGAGCTTGATACGTACAGTGAATAAAGGAGAAATGAATAATGAGTATTTTGGACAAAATGGTGGAAGACGGAGACGGACGATTCTGGGGATTTCTCGGCTGTCGTTATATTAAAGGAGACGGTAAAGAAGTACAGATCGCGTTGACAGCAGGCGAACATCATACGAACTCCATGGGGATTATTCATGGGGGTGTATTGACTTCACTGATGGATCAGGCGATGGGGATGGTCGCAACAGCAGCAATGGAAGTGGACGGCTGTGTGACAACGAATCTGAACGTGCATTTTCTTGCACCAATGAAACAAGGGGAGTTAACGGTGACAGCTACGGTACTGCATCAAGCAGGACGCAGTGTTACGACTCAATCGGAGGTTCGTGATGCATCGGGCACGTTGGGATGTATGGCTACGGCGACATTCCGCATAGCACGCCCGAGAACGTAACGCAAGAATCCTGCGGTTGACAAAAGATATTATTATGTCATAATGAAATTATCAAAATGAAAATAGTCGGTGGTGCCCATGAGCGAAAACTACGAACACTTTAATGCAGAGAGCGACGAACAAGCAGCACGTGCTTATAGTTCCAAAAAATATCGTACCCCCGATGGTGTTCCTGCGGATATCGTTATGTTCACCTTGACCAAGCGGGAGCGCAAGACGGTGACAAAGACACTTCCCATTCGGGAACTGAAAGTGATGCTGATCAAGCGCAAAGGCTGGCCTTTTGCAGGCAGATGGGCATTACCCGGTGGATTTTGTCAGGAAAATGAATCCATCTATGGTGCAGCTAAGCGTGAGCTGATGGAAGAGACAGGTGTAGACGGTGGACATCTGGAATACTTGAATGTATACAGTCAGCCGGGTCGTGACCCAAGGGGCTGGATTATCTCTCACGCATTTTTTGCACTTGTGGAAGAATGGATGTTGGATCAACGCCAAGCAGCAGATGATGCTGAGGATGTTGGATTGTTCACGATTCAGGAGGCGCTGCAAGAACTGGAACTGGCCTTTGATCACAGAACAATCATCGAAGATGCTTATCGACGTATTCAACAGCAGATGCTGGAAACGACGATTGCTCGTCAATTCCTGCCACGTGAGTTTACATTAAGTGAATTATATCAGGTTATTCAAAGTGTTGTACCGGATTTTGAAGAACCAAACTTCATTCGCAAGATTACGTCTACCCGCAGCCGTAAAGGCATTGTGGAAGAAGTAAGAGATGAAGAGGGGAACCTGGTGAGTTCCAACCAGTACTCGCAGCGACCGGCGCAGTTATATCGTTTTACAGAACTTGTACCACGCCTGTCCATCTATACGTAATAAGGTGTAGATGTGTCAATCTGATTGAATCAGGATCAACCATTTCTGGGCTAAGGGAGTGTTGACGATGAAAGCACTGATTGTCATTGATTTCACGAAGGATTTTGTGACAGGTTCTTTGCCTGTAGGTCAGCCGGCAGTAGAGATCGACGAGACGATTGCAGCTGTAACCGAGGCCTATTGTAAGAACAAACATGAGGTAATCATGGCTGTGGATCTGCACGAAGAGAATGATCCGTATCACCCGGAGACTGCACTTTTTCCACCTCATAACATCAGAAATACGGAGGGAAGACAGTTATATGGTCGTCTTGCCCAAGTGATGGAAGAACGTAAAAGAGATATACAGTGGATGGATAAGACGAGATATAGTGCATTCTGTGGGACCGATCTGGAACTCAGACTGCGTGCACGTGGTATTACGGATATTGCACTGATTGGGGTATGCACGGATATTTGCATATTGCATACCGCAGTGGACGCTTACAATAAAGGTTTTCATATTACGGTATATGAAGATGCCGTTGCCAGCTTCAATGCGGCAGGGCATGAGTGGGCACTTGGACATTTTCGTTCCAGCCTTGGTGCTTCGGTGGTTAAGGCGAGCGAGACAGTCTTGGCTTAATTTACTCCATAGTCATGTTTGGTTGGCCTCATGTTAGGAACCGGATGAATGTGGTGAATGGTGTATAGAGTTTTTTACGGGAGACTTGTTTGTTTAATACGGATGAACAGAATCATGAAGAATAAGTCTCCATATGTTAACCCGTGTTCACAGATCAAATCTGGGGACACGAGCGGAAGTCAGAGAGGATGAGACAAATGCAGACAACTAGCCTGGCTTTACATACGGATAAATATCAGATCAATATGATGTACGCCCATTGGGTGAATGGTACTCACAAGCGGAAGGCGGTATTTGAAGCCTATTTCCGTAAGCTTCCTTTTGGCAACGGATATGCGGTATTTGCCGGATTGGAACGGATTGTGAACTATATCAGCCAGCTTCGGTTTACGATGGACGACATCAAATTTTTATCCAAACAAGAGGAAAATTACGATCCGGTCTTTCTGGAAGAATTGCTCCAGTTTTCATTTCAGGGGACGATTCATTCCATGAAGGAGGGTGCAATTGTTTTCCCTGACGAACCGCTCATTCGGGTAGAAGGCTCCATTATGGAGACACAATTGGTGGAGACAGCGATACTTAACTTCATGAATTATCAGACGTTGATTGCAACCAAGGCTTCGCGGATCAAACAGGTAGCGCAGCAGGATACGTTGCTCGAATTCGGCACACGGCGTGCACAGGAAGCGGATGCTGCCATCTGGGGCGCACGTGCCTCGTATGTAGCAGGTTTCCATGCAACGTCTAATATGCTGGCCGGAGAGCGCTTTGGGATCCCAACAGCAGGTACACACGCCCATTCCTGGGTACAGAGCTTTATGAGCGAACAGGAGGCGTTTGACGTGTATGCCAAAGTGTTACCTGATCAGGTTACGCTGCTGGTTGATACCTTTGACACGTTGAACAGTGGAGTACCTCACGCTATCAAAACAGCCAAGAAGTTGGAGAGCCAAGGCAAAAAGATGAATGCCATTCGTCTCGACAGTGGTGACCTAGCGTACTTGTCGATTCAGGCACGTCAGATGTTGGATGAGGCTGGCCTGGATTATGTGAAAATTGTTGCATCCAATGATTTGGATGAAAATACGATTTTCAACCTGAAGGCTCAAGGAGCACGGATTGATACATGGGGTGTTGGTACACAGTTGATTACGGCTTCTGACCAGCCATCTTTGGGTGGAGTGTACAAATTGGTGGAGCGTGAAGTAGACGGTGCCATGCTACCTACGATCAAAATATCTGCCAATCCTGAAAAGGTGTCCACTCCAGGTAAAAAGGAAGTGTTCCGGATTATTGATCCGAAACATGGCAAAGCGATTGCAGATTATATCTGCTATCCAGATGAAGAGCAGCCGCTACAGGGCGGACCGCTCAAGCTGTTCAACCCGCTACACCCTTACCTGAAAAAGACAGTTACCCGCTACGAAGCGGTTAATATGCTGGAGCCAATCTTTGTGAATGGACGTAAAGTGTATGAACTGCCTAATCTGGATGAGATTCGGGCGTACCACCGGGAACAGATGAACCTCTTCTGGCCTGAATACCAACGGAAGCTCAATCCGGAGATCTATCGTGTGAACATCAGCCCTGCGGCATGGAATATGAAGCAGAAGCTCATTGCGGAACATGTGAAATCCACAGAGGAATGATCTACACATAAGAATTACAGAGAGGCATATCCAGTGAGGAATACTGGCTTATGCCTTTTTGATGCCTATAAAATGTATACGTTCTTAGCGGAGTTGAACGATTCGATGATCGCAAGAAAAACTTCAGCTAAATGCGTTCTGTCTTCTGTTAAAGTACGTCGATAGTTGATAGACTTTTTTCTTATATGATCCCGATGAGATGGACCATTGATGTAAGAAATCTCATGGACAGACTGCCGAGGTAGCAGGCTATACTGGAAATAGCCATGCCCGATTCAAGATGTAGGGGAAAAGCAGTTATTATTTCTCGGGAAAGCGCAGGAGACGCCAAATTCTGCAACTATTGATTCAATCCCGTAGCTGTAGGGGATGAAAGTAAGAGGAGGTGCAGACATGAGATGGATATTAGGACTGGTCTGGATTGCTTTTATTGCCTATGCATTGTTGTTGGCACCGGGGCAGTCACCTGGAAGTGATCCGATATTCAAAGAGTTGATTACAATGCAAAGTAAAGAGCCTTGGTTACTTACTGTATTTTCGTGGTTAGGTATTTTCCCGGCAGTGTATGCCTGTATGCTGTTAAGAACATCTGTGAAAGAACGAGGCCGTGTTCCGGCTTGGCCTTTTGTCATACTTTCTTTTGGACTGGGTGCTTTTGCCCTGCTTCCCTTTTATGCATGGTCATCGTCCGCGAATAGATCTTCGGGTTACACAAGCTTGCATTTTGGTCGTCAGCGGAAGTGGGGAATTGGACGGTTAGCAGCTCATAAGTTGACGCATGTAGTCCTTCTGCTGTTGACACTGGGGGCAGCATTCTATGCCGTGACGCAAGGTCATCCGGATGTATATATGGATGCATTCAATCAATCTGCCTTTGTACATATCATGACGATTGATTTTGTACTGCTGACCTTACTTTCCATGATTGCGATATACAGGGATACTGAAGCGAGTCGACGTTCACCAGCTTGGGCAGTGACAGGCATTATACCCATCGTGGGTCCACTAATCTATCTATTGACGCTCAGGAGAGACAGAGTTTGATCATCAATATCTGAAGATCCAGAAGTAAAAGGTAGCCGTTAAGCCTGAATGCGAACGTTTCATGTGCTTAATGGAAAAATATATAAAAAACCAAAGAAGGAGTGGCTATCAATGAAAAATCAATTTAACTCATACGTTGTCCGTAAAGAAGAACAGGGCGGAGTGAACGCTTCTATAGAGCAACTGAAGAAGGAAGATCTGCCAAATGGAGATGTTACGGTAAAGGTGCAATATTCCAGTGTCAATTATAAAGACGGACTCGCGACCCTTGAGAAAGGCGGTGTCGTTCGTGAGTACCCGATGGTACCGGGAATTGATCTGGCTGGAACAGTAGAGGAGTCGGTCAGTGGACGTTTTGCACCAGGAGATCGGGTGATCAGTACAGGATTTGAACCTGGTGTATCCCATTACGGAGGGTACAGCGAGTATGCTCGTCTGCGCAGTGAATGGCTGGTGCCTCTGCCAGCGGGTCTCAGTGAAAAAGAAGCCATGGCAATTGGAACCGCAGGATTTACGGCTGCACTTTCGGTAGATGCGCTGTTACAGGCTGGAGTGACACCGGAGATGGGCAAGGTTCTGGTTACGGGTGCAACTGGTGGCGTTGGCAGTATGGCAGTTGCCATTCTGGCGAGACTTGGCTTTGAAGTAACAGCTAGCACAGGCAAGAAGGATCAGGAGGAGGCATTGCTCCGAAACTTGGGCGCCTCAGAGGTTATTACTCGTGAAGAAGCTGATGCTCCAGCCAAAGGAGCCATGGGGAAACAGCTATGGGCGGGAGTTGTTGATCCAACAGGAGGACCGGCTCTTGCGGAGCGATTGAAACAGATTCAATACGGAGGTGCGGTAGCGGTATCCGGGTTAACTGGAGGCACGGCTTTTGAATCCACGGTACTTCCTTTTATTTTGCGTGGCATCCAGCTTATTGGTATAGACTCTGTATATTGTCCGATGGAACGTCGGGAACGATTGTGGAAACTGCTCGGTGGAGAATGGAAACCGGAGCGCGCGCTGGAACTGGGAATCCGGGAAATTTCTCTAGATCAGCTGCCTCATACGCTGGAGACGATACTCCAAGGTGGTGCAGTAGGTCGTACGGTGGTCAATACAATATCAGATCTGCCATCCGCATAAGATTCTAAGTCCTTAGACATGCTAATTCTACCTGATTGGGTCACAGTACACGTGGCTGGAAAGGAAGGATTGGCATGTGGTTTGGTAGAAAAGGGCGAAGTCTGGTTGGAAGAACAATGAAGTCGGTACTTGTAAGTGGCGTGTTGATCACAAGTGTCTGGTCCCTGGTGGCTTGTTCGGCATCATCCATTGAACAGGAGCGGAAGGTTTACACCCGCGAAGCGACAGATGAAGGAAATGTGCGGGCACAGAGTCAAGGACACGGATTAAACGGTGAATTGGTGAGTGAGATCAGTAAGAGTTTTGAAGCAAAAGGCATTCAGCTGATGAATAATATGTCTGCCGATGACGGCCATGGTGGGATCTCTTATATGTATTTGTTGAATGGAAGTGGCAGACACATCGTGAAAGTCCATATTTTCAGTGATGCGACAACCCGGGCTGCCAGCATGAAACAAATGTATAGTGAGAATCGTGATGAGGCTGTCTTGGAGAATGCGCTTGGCCGGACAACGATTCGCAGCAAAGGATACGTCTCACTCGTATATACAGCTTCTGGTGGGGAAAAGGACAAGTATGAACAGGATGTGTTGCAGGTGTTCCGACATGTGCTGGGGCAACTAAGATAAGTAGAGCGAGATACCCTTCGTACTTTACCATACAGTTGAAAATAAACCCGAAAAACCCGTCTGATCTTTCAGACGGGTTTATATATTTCACGCATCACATGCCGCAGCTCGGGCAAAATGAGTTTTTCCATGGCCAATTTGACAGCTCCTTTGGAACCCGGCATGGAGAATACAGCTGTGCGTCCAATCGTTCCAGCGACGGCTCTGCTCAGGATGGCAGCGGAACCGATATCTTCGGTGTAACTGAGAAAACGGAAGATCTCGCCGAAACCCGGGAGTTCCTTGTCGAGTAGTGAGGATACCGCTTCGTAGGTTGTATCTCGGGGTGCAATCCCTGTTCCGCCGCTAAGCAGCACGGCTTCGATATCATCACGAACGGCTGCATCTTGCAGGATGCTTCGAATGTTCTCCGTTTCATCTGGTGTGATGATGTATTCAACAATCTGATAACCCGCTTCATTCAGAAGCTGGTGCATGAGCTGGCCACTGGTGTCAGTGTCTTTAGTGCGTGTGTCCGATACTGTAACAATCATGCACGATACCGTGGTCGGAGCTTCCTGGCGATGTTGTTCCACTGAATTAGTCATGAAACTTCCTCCTTCAATCAACATGTCCTCATAGCATAGACCATCCGGTAGAATCAGGCAATGTACTGGGGAAGAGTTGAACGTTATTGCACAACGAATGCGGGATGGTGTACACTCGCTAGATATAGTTAGATCAGGTTACAAGAAGGACAATCAGAGAGGTGTTTAAGGATGAACGAAACGATTTTAAAAGAACAATCCATACCTGTATATATACTGTCAGGTTTTTTGGGGAGTGGCAAAACAACACTGCTTGTTCAGTTGATCGAACATTGGCAACAGCAGGGTTTGCGTCCCGCAGTGGTTATGAATGAGTTAGGCGAAGTCAATCTGGATGGTCAGATTGTGGATTCCACCGTTCCGATGACAGAGATGTTAGGCGGCTGCATCTGTTGTACTGTACGTGGTGACTTGGGATTGCAACTTGCTGATCTCGTTCAAGAGGAATCACCGGATGTGATCATCATTGAAGCCACCGGTGCCGCGAACCCAATGGAGATTTTGGATGCGGTAACGGAGACCTCACTCTACATGCGACTGGAACTGAAAAGTCTCATTACTGTTGTGGATGCAGCGCATCTATCTGGCCTATATCAGGAACAGAAGGGGCAGACGTTCAAACTGATGCAGGAGCAGATTCGTTGTGCGTCTGTGCTTCTCTTAAACAAAACGGATCGGGTGAGTGTACAGGAACTGAAGGACTTGGAACAGCTTTTGGCAAAATGGAATGGCTTCGCACCTGTAATCTCTACGGTCAAGTGTGAGGTGGAGATGGATATGTTGCTTCGCAGTGGGGCAGACGTGCATGTACGTGATTCAGCTTCTGAAGCAGGTAAGCCGGCTCACCAAGAACATCATGTTCATACGGAAACCTGTGGCACAGATGGATGCAGTCATGGACATGAACATACACATCATACAGTCCAAGGCGATGCTACGAATACTGACGCATCCCATAGCCATGTCCATGCCCACAGTCACGAGCATTCCGCTCCTCATGCATCACACGAACATGTTATGGTATATACGCATTATTTCAGTCATCCGGTGAACAGCGAAGCGTTTGAACAATTTGTATCTGCTTTGCCACGGGATGTGTATCGAGCAAAAGGCATTTTATCGTTTAGTGACACAGCGAGTCGCTTCTGGTTCCAGTATGCCTACCGTGAATCGGACTACATGAAGATCACACCTCAGGGAGAGGTCCCTAATGTTGCAGTGTTTATAGGTGAACATTTTGACCAAACTGTCATTCGTGACCAATTACTGGAATTGGAAGCGATAAAGTAGGTTAGATGATTCAATATTCCTCCGAACTGGGTATTAAGATGCATAGCAAACTTTGCCTGGGAGGTAACTTTAAATGACACAACAACAATATCAACAATGTATCGATGCTTGCCTGGAGTGTATGAATGCTTGCAACGTATGTTACATATCGAGTCTGAAAGAATATGATCTGGCGATGCTGCGTGATTGCATTCGTTTGAATCGGGAATGTGCGGAGATTTGCAGTTTTGCTGCACAAGCGATGACACGTGGAAGTGATTTTATTGCTGAAATATGCGAATTGTGTGTGAAAGCTTGTGAAGCTTGCGCCGCAGAGTGTGGCAAACATCACCATGATCACTGCCAAGCATGTGCAGAGGCTTGCCGCAGATGTGCAGAAGCTTGCCGATTGATGGCAGCAGTAGCGTAATTATTTTTTCTCTGGAATATATATAATTAAAACCGATAATGACCGTTGTCCCCTAAGGGAAGGCAGTGAACACAGGCATCTGAGACGATGTGCCTATGTGTTGCCTTTCAGTAGGGGATTTTTAATGCGGGTTGCCAAGTCTGATCGTGGTATGTATAATGAGGGCAATGAATTGAAACGAAGAATATCAATGATCGGGAGAGTAACCAGATCCATACATGACAGCGAGCCGGGAGAGGTGGAAGCCGGTATGATATGACCTGAGTGAACCGCACCCGTGAGATGGTTATCCGAAAAGATGTTTGCATCCTGAGTGTGGGTGTACTATATCTGTCTGAGGGTAATTCGGCTTGCGACCGTTATACGCATCGAGCGGAACAGGTTCTACTGGTATGCATGTTGATGCATATTAAGAGTAGCTGTTCACCTAGAGTGGTACCGCGGGAACTGTTAAGTCAGCTCTCGTCTCTTATGTAGAGACGAGAGCTTTTTTGTGTTTGTTTTCACCCAATAATGAATGGATAAGGAGTGTTCGACATGTTGATGAAGCAGGCTGCGGCCGATATTGCCCCTTTAACGGGATTGAATGAAGAAGAGGTTTTGAGATTACTCGAAGTCCCACCGCAGGCGGAGATGGGGGATGCAGCCTTCCCTTGTTTTGTATTAGCGAAGTCATTAAAAAAAGCACCGGCAGTCATTGCGACCGAGCTCGCAACGGGATTGCAGGCAGCAGGACTTGAAGCAACTCCCGCCGGGCCGTATGTAAATATCCGTTTCAACCGGGAGAAGCTCGCGTCGAATCTGCTGAAAGAACTGGGGAATGCCACATTTGGTAAGCTTCAGCTTGGTCAAGGTTCACGTGTTGTGATTGATATGTCTTCCCCTAACATCGCAAAACCCTTCGGAATCGGACATTTGCGTTCTACTGTAATCGGTGCAGCACTGTATAGGTTGTATAACGAAGCGGGTTATACCTCCGTAAGTGTGAATCATCTGGGAGACTGGGGAACCCAGTTTGGCAAGCAGATCGCAGCGTACAAGCGGTGGGGCAATGATGAAGCCTTGCAGGCAGACCCGATCCGTACTTCTCTGGAGCTGTATGTGCGTTTCCACGATGAGGCGGAGAACGATCCTTCTCTGGAGATTGAGGCACGGGAGTGGTTCCGCAAGCTGGAGCAAGGGGATGATGAAGCACAGCGGTTATGGGCGTTCTTTGTGGAAGTGAGCATGAAGGAATTCAACCGGATGTATGAACGTCTGAATGTACAGTTCGACCATACGCTGGGAGAAAGCTTTTACAATGACAAGATGGGTGCAGTGGTTGAAGAACTCAAGGCAAAAGGTTTACTTGAAGAGAGTGATGGAGCACTCGTGGTACGTCTGGAAGATGAGAACATACCCCCATGCCTGATTATCAAAAAAGATGGAACAACAATCTATCCTACACGGGATTTGGCTACGGCGGTTTATCGTCATGAGGTGATGAAGGCAGATCGGTTGTTATATGTGGTCGGAGGCGAGCAGAAGCTACATTTCCGGCAGGTATTTGCGGTCCTATCCCGGATGGGTCATGAATGGTCTGCGAAGTGTGAACATATCCCGTTTGGATTAATGCGTTTTGAGGGACGGAAAATGTCTACACGTCGTGGTAAAGTCGTCTTTTTGCAGGAAGTGTTGGATGAGGCAGTTGCTCGTGCACTACAGATTATTCAGGAGAAAAACCCGAATCTGGAGAACCCTCAGAAAGTGGCCGAGGCTGTTGGTGTAGGTGCAATTGTCTTCGGTGATCTACGTAATAATCGGTTAAACGATGTGGACTTCTCACTGGAAGATGCGGTGAGTTTTGAAGGGGAGACCGGACCCTATGTGCAATACACCCATGCTCGGATTCAAAGTGTGCTTGCCAAGGCAGAAGAGGCGAGCCGCGTGGAAAATGAAAACCCTTTGACTAAGCCCAACCTTGCGGAAGGTGAGAATAACACAGTAACCACTCCATCCCTTATCGGAGATACCTCATGGGCATTGCTGAAACTGCTTGGTGAATATCCCGAGTATTTGGAAAAAGCAATTCATCGGAATGAGCCTGCGGTCATTGCCAAATATACAATAGATGTCGCTCAAGCATTCAACCGCTTCTATCACGCCGAACGGATTGCGGATGCGTCATCTGATGCAAGATCCTTCCGGGTGGCATTGGCCAAACGGACTGCCGAACGCCTCGCGTACAGTTTACATTTGCTAGGTGTGCAAGCTCCAGAGCGGATGTGATCCCAGGTGATATGGAGTACACGTGGACTTTTCAAGAAAGCCGATCAAGATGTAGCAGACTCATCAGGTCGAGGTATGTTGCTTCAACAAGTGAGCAAGCGATTAGGTAATGCTCAAGTACTTGATGAAATTAATCTGGAAGTGAAGCAGGGAGAATGTGCTGTGCTTGTTGGCAGAAACGGTTCTGGTAAAAGTACGTTGCTACGTATGTTGGCAGGTATTTTGTTACCCGATACAGGATCGATCCAGCGTACAATGAAGGGTTCTGATGGGTATGCAGTAGATGGCCTGCCACGTTTACCCTTTACCTCTGGAGAGTACTTGTGGGACATGGGTCGGATTCGGGGCATTCGCCCCGAAGTACTGCGTGGGCGGATTAGAGAACTTAGTGAACTTTTATATCTCGATACCGCGATTGATCAGAAGTTACCCTTATTATCGAAGGGCACACTGCAAAAAGTAAATTTGATTCAGGCCCTGTTACCTGGACCGGGGGGTCTTTTGTTGCTGGATGAACCTTTATCAGGCTTGGATATTCCAGCTCAAGAGGCAGTTGTATCCTTATTGGGGCAATGGAAGGATGAAGGGACATCCATCGTTACAGCGTGCCATGAACCGTTGCTTATTGAACGTTTGGCAGACCAGGTGATTGTGTTGAAGCAAGGCCGCGTGCTCCGTTACTGGAGTCGTGAAGATATATTACAAGCTGGCGAACCCGTTGTACGTATTCAAAGTCTGACGGAAGCTGGAGAGGATCTGGCCAACAATCCATCCGTTGTACAACAACCGGGAGTACTGTCTTTAGTTCGTAATACGAGCTCGGAGAAATCCAAGTCTTGGTTGTGGGATTGGAAAGTAGTTCAACAATCAACTGATGATGTCCTCAGAATGATTCTGGCTTCCGGAGGTTCGGTTGTGTCTGTACAACAGGAAGAAAGTCAACTACATATGGAAAGTCTGCTGGAAGGACAACATCCAGCTGTACATGCGAGTCGTGGAGGTGTCACAGAATCTGTGGACTTAAGCTCTTCCATGGATGATGCGGGGGGAGAAGCCAAATGATCTATCTGACCCGATATTTGTTAAGGCATCACATTCGCTCACAGAAATATTTTGCACCGGTTATCTTTTATATCATCGCCATGTTGCTGATCTATTCCTACAAACCCAACCCTATTGCGGACAGTTACAGTGTTACGGCTATGCTGTTATTTCTGGCAGCTGCTTGGCTCGGAGTAATGGTGATGAATACCGAACCTGCTAAGCAGTATCAATTACTTGTCCTTCATACAGGAAGCAGGCGTAAGGTTGTAACAAGTCAACTCATCTGTGCCTGGATCATGCAATTCATGCTCACCGTAATCACTGTGCTGTATCCCGTGTTCGCAGGAATGTTTGAGAGACAACCCACAGGTGAGGAGTGGATGATGACTTGGTTAGGACATCTGGGGTTATCGTTGCTGGGATTGGGCATCAGTGTATTTTTTCAAAAATCGTACATTCCCTTGCTTAGTCGAAGTATGCCTGCCCTCATTATTGTATTATTACTATCGTTTATCCAAGGTTCCTTAAGTGAACGTTTGCCTGAATCGTTAGAATGGCTTGGCCGCATTCTTCCGCCAGCTTTTTATCTGGTTCGTGAGATGATGTTATTTGATGAATCAAAGATGGACTCTTTTGTTTCGGTTATGCTGTGGACTGTGCTCTACGCAATGGGGTTACTAATCATCCATGTGTGGCTGTCCGGTAGAAGAGATCTGCGGAGTTAGAAGACGCGCTTCCCGATAACTTGAATGTTGCTCTTGGTTTGGTTAGGATAGAGGGACATGGAATGGTTAACATTGTACGGTTGAAGGGGGCGCTCGCATATGCAAAATACAGATATCCAGAATGGTGACATGCTGGACAGCGAACACTCCAGGGAATTGTTTGCCTATTACGGATTGGCAGTGTACTACGGGCAGGCGCTTGAACAGCAGCTGGTCAATCTGATTTTATTAATGAAAATGTCTCAGGGCAAAGCCGTGTCTGAAGAGGATCTGGAAGATCTGTACGAACGAAAGATGAGCAGTTCACTGGGGCAGCTCATTCACGAAGTGCGCCATCATTTTACATTCTCTGAGGAAGAGACTCGCCAGTTGAATGAATTATGGCAGCAACGTAACCGTATCGTACATCATTATTTCAAGGAACGAATTCACGAGACATTCAGTCCGGAAGGACGATCACGCATGATTAAGGAATTGGAGGATTTCAAAGACCGTGCACAGGAGTTGGAGATCCGTCTTCAGCAATATACGGGTGCCTGGATTGCAGAGCTTGGTCTGGATGCCGAATCCGCAGCAGCTCTGCAAACGCTGGAGCGGATTCATACCGAGAGTATGCAAGCAAGGGCTTTGGAAGAGGATGAATGACAAGCAAACGGATAACGAAACGCTGGATATTAATGACGGTTCTGGCTGTAGTATTGGGTGGAATCCTGTGGACCGTGGTTACCGCAATCCGTATATCTGCATATACGGATGAGGATTCATCCAGGATATCGGATGCAGCAATCATTCTGGGCGCAGCCGTGGCGGGGGATAACCCTTCACCTGTATTTCGCGAACGTATTGAACACGGGATTGAATTATACCGTCAGGGTACCGTTCGTAATCTGCTTTTCACAGGCGGGTCAGGTGATGAGGGAGAACATACGGAAGCTGAAGTGGGTCAGAAGTATGCCATCGCACATGGAGTAGATCCTGCGGACATTCGCATAGAGACCAAATCCAGAATTACCGAGGAGAATCTAGTCAATTCAATTCCAATTGGTGAACAGGCCGGTTATCAAACCTATACGATTGTGAGTGATCCATTACATATGAAACGGGCCATGAAGCTGGCTGCCGGTCTGGGTATGGATGCCGTACCCTCTCCGACACGAACAACGGCGTATCGAACCTGGCGCAGCAAGTTTCCTTTTCTCGCAAGAGAGACCGTGATGTACATGGGATATACGATCAAAGGATGGATAGACAATCCGCAGCAGCCATGAGGTTGCACGCGGATTGTTTTTTTTGACTGGAGGAAATAAACAGTATCGGAATTTGAATCCCGATGAAAATACAAAAAACCGATCTACACAGCTACCTCAGGGTTTGCTGTGTAGATCGGTTTTTGTGTTGCCGTCGAGTGCATCATTTTTGATTGGTTACTTAAAGAACTTTCAGTTTTACTCTGTTATGCATTGCCTCCGGCAAAGGAGGTTGAGGTTGGAACGGAATTACCTGACGGATTCTCGAGAGTTGCGACCGCTGCTGCTTGCGCACCTTGTTGAAGCTGATACATCTTATAATAGCGGCCTTTAAGCTCCATCAGTTCATCATGTGCACCTTGCTCAACGATACGCCCGCGATGCAGAACCAGAATCTGATCTGCTGAACGAATGGTGGAGAGACGGTGAGCAATGATGAAGGTGGTACGTCCTTTTTTGAGGACTTCGAGTGCGTTCTGAATCAAAGCTTCTGTTTCCGTATCGATATTGGCTGTCGCTTCATCCAGAATGAGGATGGCCGGATCAAACGCCAGTGCACGAGCAAAGGAGATCAACTGACGCTGTCCAGCAGACAATGTGCTTCCTTTTTCGATGACAGGTTCGTCAAAGCCTTGAGGCAAATGAGCCAGTATACGTTCAGCGCCTACATCACGCAGCGCCTGTTCAATCCGTTCACGGGAGATCTTCTCATCGCCAAGACTGACGTTGGAAGCAATGGAGCCTGTGAACAGATACGGGTCCTGCAATACAATCCCCATATGCTCGCGAATCCACTGTTTAGGCAGATCCTTGACGTTCTGACCGTCAATTGTGATCTTGCCTTTTTGCGGATCATAGAACCGGAATAGCAGGTTGATGATTGAGCTTTTACCCGAACCGGTGTGGCCGACCAGAGCGACCGTCTGACCTTGGGATGCTTTAAACGAGATATTGTTAAGCACGTAATCTTTTTTATAGGCAAAGGATACATCATCGAAGACAACATTCCCTTTGTATCTTGGCATGGAGCCATCGGTTACAGCTTCTCCCTTTTCATCCATCAGCTCAAAGACGCGACCAGCAGATACGAGGGAGGAGTCCAGGTTGGCGAGCTGATTCACCATGCCGGTAATTGGCTGGAACAAGCGGCCCAGAACATCAACGAAGGCATATAGAACACCCAGTGAGATAATACTTGTGCCATCCAGCACACTGGAACCGAAGTACCACAGGACCACCGCAAATGCGATATTCCGTAATACGTTAACCAGGTTGTGTGAGGTGAAGGCATTCAGGTTAAGCATTTTGTTCTGGTGTTTCATATAATCATCATTCAGATCTTCGAATTCCTGTTTGGTTTGTTTCTGATGGCGGAATACGCGGATAATGGACATCCCCTGAATGGACTCGTTAATGATTGCATTGATCTCACTAAGTCGTGATCGAATGATCGTGTTGTAACGAGTGGCGAATTTGCGATAGAGCACAATCCATGTAATGAGCATTGGTACGACGAATAATGAGATCAGGCCCAGGCGGACATCAAGCAGGAAGAGTGCGACATACACACCTGTAATCGTGATGATTCCTGAGAAAAAGTTCGAAAGAACGGCAACGAACAGATCCTTGACAGCTTCTGTATCGTTCGTGACCCGAGATACAACTTTACCTGCGGGCAGATTATCAAAAAAGTGCACCGGCAGTCGCTGAATGTGGGCATACACGTCGTTACGCAGTCTTTGAATGACCTTATTGGCCGAGGACTGCAGCCAGAATGTTTTACCAAACTCCATAATGACCGAGATCACGAGGAAGATCATGTAATACACAATTAATTGATAGATGCTGGGCATCTCCGGTTTGTAAAAAGCAAACAGTTCACCAGCGGACAGGGGTGCTGCCGCATATTGGCCTGTCACTTCACCTGCGCGTGTAACCGTGAGGGTTCCATCCGCATATGTGCGGTCCCCGTCAGGTGCATTGACCGGTTCATTTACAAAATAAAAACTTCTGCCGGCTTGTAATACCCGCACTTCCGAACCTTTGTTTTCATCCGGTTCGAACAAGCCTTCGCGTTTGTAGTTCTTACCGTTGTAGACTGCGGCTTCATCTGAAGCTGTCGTCTCATAGAAAGGCTGCTCAATCGCGAGCAAGTGATTGTCGATCATGGATTTGGCGATGAACGGCCCGGCAAGCTCGGCCGCAACACCAATGGTAAGCATAATTAATGCAGCGATAAATGTTCCTTTGGCTTTCAAGGCGTAATCAAGCAGCCTTTTGCCTGTATTAGACTTCAATGAATTGACCTCCTACGTGGACAGATTGGACTCGACCTGTTGCCGTTCATACTGTTCACGGTACCAGCCGTTCATGGCTAACAATTCCTGGTGAGTGCCTTCTTCCGTAATTTTCCCGTGCTCCAGTACGATGATTCGGTCAGCATGTTCAATAGCAGACAGGCGGTGAGTCGAGATCAGCGTGGTTTTGCCCGAGCGTTTGTTGCGTATATTTTCAATAATTTTGGCTTCAGTACGTGCATCAACAGCAGACAAGGCATCATCGAGGATCAGGATATCAGGATTAGCAATAAAGGCACGCGCCAGCGATACCCGCTGTTTCTGTCCTCCGGACAGAGAGATTCCTTTTTCACCAACGAGTGTATCCAGTCCATCGGACAAGGTTCCCAGATCCCCGTCAAAAGCGGCGGTACGAATGGCTTCCATGATGACTTCATCACTGGCCCCAGGTTTACCGAATTGAATATTTTGACGAACTGATTTGGAGAACAGAACTTGTTCCTGTGGTACGTACCCGATCCAGCTGTGCAAGTCATCTTTGGCGATATCCTGAATGGGATGACCCGAGATGCTTAATGTGCCCGAACCGGCAGGGTATTCATGAAGCAGTTGTTTGAGCAAAGTAGACTTACCGCTACCCGTACGACCCACAACACCCAATGTTTGACCCCGCCGTAGCGAAAAGCTGATATGACTGAGATTGTCGACAGTGGAGCTGGGGTAACGGAATGTAACATCCTGCATCGCAATTTCTTCCGGATTCGTAACGTGAGCAGGTTGCTCCACATCTTGTACGGCAGGTTCTACCGATAAAGTCTCGTTGACCCGATCAAGCGAAGCGCTACCACGTTGCATCAGGTTAATCAATTCGCCGATGGCAAACATGGGCCAGATCATCATCCCCAGGTACATGTTGAACGATACGAGATCCCCTAGGGTAATTTCATTATGAAATACAAGATATATGCCGTAGGCAAGTGCAATCACATAACTGAGTCCTACGAAGAGCCGGATGGTGGGTTCGAATAGCGCATCCATTCTGGCAACAGCCAGATTTTTGCGATACACATCTTCGGTCACGTCGGCGAACCGTTTCTCGTCCAGACGTTCCTGCACATAGGCACGCACAACACGGATCCCGGCAATGGATTCCAGCACCTGGTCATTCATATCTCCGAATGCATCCTGTGCCAGGGTGTAACGTTGATGTACAGCTTTACCATAGATCATCATGGCAATGGCGATAAAAGGTAATGGCAGGATTGCCGCTAAGGTTAGTTTCCAACTAACCAGGAAACCCATGGCGAACAATACGGTGGCCAGAAAGGCTGTAGAGTCTGTTAAGGTCAGCATGCCGAAGCCTGCTGTAGTGGCAATGGAACGAAGATCATTGGTGGCCCGTGCCATCAGATCTCCTGTTCTGTTTTTCTCAAAAAAGGGAGGAGTCATCCGTAACAAGTGGTCCATAAAGCGTGAACGAAGCAGCCGCTCCACCAGATTGGCACCACCAAACAGTTTGTGCATCCAAACGTATGTAACCAGATAGATAATGATGACCGTTCCCAGAATAAGCAAGATATAACGGGTAAGTGAGGTGCCGGTAATGGAACCGCGCACAATCTCGTCGATGGCATTACCAAGAAGACGAGGAGGCAGCAGTTCGGCAATGCCCACCAGAATAAGCAAGATGACACCGGTTAGGTATCGTTTGCGTTCCAGCCGGAAGAACCAGGCCAGGTTTTTAAGTACAGAGAACAAGTGTTATCCCTTCCTTTCGATGTCCGAGAAATGCAGATTCCGTTCATGTATGCCGAAAAGTACCCACAAAAAAAGACATACCGCACGCAGGCGGTATGTCTTCATATAATCATACGGCAGCATGGCTCAGAGAACAGAGCCGCCACCATATATAAGTTCGATTGTGAGTAAACATCACAGAGGTTCTAATGAAAGAACGCCTTGTCATGCCGACTTATGAACGGAATAATGATTTCGGGTGTGCTCCGGTATTTAGTTGTGTGCTGAATTGACCTATCATATGTTTGTTAAACACCGTAATCACCCTTTCTTTTTTGGAAATAAATACAATGTAGACCTCGTATGTTTGCATCTTAACACCGGCTTTTACAATCTGTCAAACATTTTTCACAACTTAATTTGTCTTCATGTGGTCACTTGGGTTTGTATTCAAGTCCCTGTCGAGATATGATGGAACATATATATACAGAAGGAGCTGACACCAAATGAGTACCATACATGTATCCGATCAAGCTGCTCGCTGGTACAAGGAAGAACTGAATTTGAACGAGGGAGACAGCATTCGATTTTTTGCCCGTTATAGCTCTGGCGGAGGTCTTCACCCTGGATTTTCGCTAGGTATTGCTGTGGAGAAACCAAGACATCCTGCGGATCAAACCGAAGTGTCGGGGATTCAATTCTTTATGGAAGATCACGATTATTGGTATCTGAAAGGGCACCAACTGCATGTGGATATCGTTGATGAAGGTCAGGATATCGAATACCGTTATACCGAAGTCTAATCCTTGAAGTATTCTGCTAAGCAATAGATGGATTACAGGTCGCCACCGGCTTCCGAGTAGGAGGAGGGGATAAGCAGTGAATCTGCCAGCACGAGATTTGGCCCAGTATATAGCAAAACGCTCTCATATTGTTGTAAAGGCGGCTGTGCGGGCTGAGAACGAACAAGGTGAATTACTGCTGATTCAGCATGCTGAACACGGTCACTGGCGGTTGCCAGCAGGTGAGATGCGCCCGGGTGAGGCCATTGAAGATGCTGCACATCGGGAGTTGTGGGAAGAGACAGGTTGGACTGCTGATACCATGACACTGGAAGGTCTCTATTCGGGGCCTGACCTTCGGTATCTGCATTCAAGCGGAGATGAAGAGTATTATGTCATTGCTTTGTTTCGGACAGTGATCATTCAGGATGGCCTTGTGGAGTCGCGTGTAAATAGTGATGCAGGTCTGAAGTTTTTTTCGCTGGAGTCGTTACCACCTCTGAATCAGATTAGCCGAATTCTGTTAGCGCGGGATATTGCAGAATAAAATAAGTGTTGACGCAAAAAAATGACCTTGGCATGCACGATAAAGTGGATGCCAAGGTCATTTTTTTTAAAATCCGATTCACGTGCTCAGAGCATGAATTACACCTGATCCAGTGGTTCATCATCCATCGCAAAATCAAAATCATCAATATCAAATACCTGTACAGGTGATTCGGACTCAATTATGCGTGCGATCAGTTCAACCTGATCGGTGAGAATTGGGATACTCAGTCGCTGAGATGTCAGCAGCAGTTCTGTCTCAATGGGATCGAAATACTCCCCGTACTGTGCCGTATCTATTGCGTTGATAATGGCAATGGATACTTGGTCACCAAATAAAATGGAGGGGCTTTTGGCCCATGGAACAAGTAACGCACGCTCTATTTTTTTCTTATTCAGCGGTTCCTCGAAATAAGAAATCATTTCATTGATTTTGGATTTCACATGCTGATCATCTGCCGGGTTATCCATCATGGGATCAAGACTGGTCTGGAATTCATATAGCTCAAGGATGGTGGTATAAGGAACAATATATTCAACAGGCGCGGGCGGCGCTAGCAATTGACCGTAAATGGCCACCATCACGGCTTCTGTAATAAACTGACGTGACATGGTTCCTTAATCCTCCTGCGCCATTAATAGTTGCAAAGTGAATCTATATTTCATGCAACAGCTTAACCATAATAGTACGTGTTCAAATAGGACGGTTTTCAGTACCGAGAAGACATTTCGGCTGAATTCCATATTCGATGCTGATGATGCCTCTAGGCATCCTTCGTAATCAAAGCGGACTTTTTGAACAACCTCTAATGTGGATTATTCTGTTGTAGACTCGTGTACATGATTTGCATGAATAGAAGTATATCACACAACGGTGGGAAATACAGCCAATCTGCATAGCATGTCAGGTCACAACCTTGACAACTTGAATCAGGATTTGCCCAGTAGCAATGATAAAATTCCCGCCGCAATCAATGGACCCACTGGTACACCCTTGAACAGGGCAACCCCAAGTACCGTTCCGATTAACAGCCCTGCAACGACAGTTGGCTGTGTACCCATCAGCGTAGCGCCACGTCCTCCGAGATATGCCACCAGTAATCCTACGCCAATGGCGAGCAGTGATTTCCAGTGCAGGAAAGACTCACCGATCGTCTGCAGACTCATCTTGCCACTGGCAAGAGGTGCCATCACGCCAATGGTTAGAATGATAATGCCCAGTGTAAGTCCGTATTTTTCAAGCCATGGAAATGCCTGATTCAGGTTCAGGACTCGTAGCAACAACAGAAATACCATCGCTACGGTCACAGGTGTGTTGCTGCTGATAATCCCGAGAGCCGCAAATACGAGCAACAGCAGGGAGGTCATATCCATTGTTTTCATTTCCCTTCGGTCTGTCCACGTTGTTTGCTAACGATATGTTCCGCAATGTAACGTCCATGCCAGCGTCCGGATTCAATAAAGACTTCATTGGCATTACGACCCGAAGCGATGACTCCGCCCACATATACACCAGGTACGCTGCTTTCCATCGTTTGTGCATCATATAGAGGTTTATCCATATCATCAGACATCTCCACACCTACCGACGTGAGTAGTTGACGATCTGGACGGAAACCGGTCATTGCCAGTACGAAGTCATTATCCAGTTCCCGAGTGGAACCATCCGTGTGTATCAGACGAATCGAATCATCCAGTATTTCATTCACGCGTGATTCCAGGTGGAGTGTAATACGGCCTTTTGTCACCATGCTCTCGAATAGCGGACGTACCCATGGTTTAATATGCTGGGACAGACCACTGCCGCGATAAACCATATCAATATGTGCTCCGACCCGAACCAGTTCCATGGCCGCATCCACGGCTGAGTTGCTTCCGCCAATAATGGCGACACGTGTACGGGTATAAGGGTGAGCTTCCCGGAAGTAGTGGGTTACTTTATCTTTATCTTCTCCAGGAATGCCCAGATAGTTAGGATGGTCAAAATAACCGGTAGCTACAACTACATTACGTCCAACATGTACGATGGCCTCCCCGCGGCGATTGAGCGTATGTACCTCAAACGTACCATCATCCTTGCGTTTAATTTCACGGGCTTCCTCATAGTTATGAACACGCAGACCAAAATGTTCGGCTACCCTGCGATAATAGGCAAGTGCTTCATAACGAAACGGTTTATCATTAGGTGTGCTGAACGGAACGTTCCCGATCTCAAGCAGCTCGGCTGTGCTGAAAAACTGCATATGGGTTGGATACAGATAAATAGATTGAACGATATTGTATTTCTCAACGATCACAGCGGACAGTCCCAGCCGCTCACATTCAATGGCAGCAGACAGACCGCATGGGCCTCCGCCGATAATAATGACATCTTCCATGTTCTTAATCCTCCTTATTTCAAGCAATATAATCCTACCGTAAATAACGAGCCAATGCCAGTTCAAGCGTGAGTTTAAATTAGACAAGCTTACTTGAATCCAAAGGAGTTGACGTGGAGAGGAGAAAAGACTAATATCAAATTAGATATATATCTAAACGGAAGAGAGATGAACGATGATGCAGCTGGAGAAAATTGTGGCTTATCATAAAGCGTTGGCTGACCCGACCCGGCTTCGCATGCTGCTGTTGCTGGCACAGGGTGAACTGCACGGACAGGCACTTGCCGAGCGGTTGAATCTGTCACAGCCAACCGTGACACATCATGCATCCAAGCTGAGAGAGGCGGCGCTGATCAAGGAACGACGGGAGAAAAATACAGTGTATTTCACACTAAATCCTTCGTTTATCCGCGAGAATGCACAGGCTTCGGTTGATTTTATCTTTAAGCGAGAGGAGGTTACGGATATGAGTGATGTGAACGAAACATTGAAAGCGTCGGTCATGAGAAATTTTTTCTCCAAAGATGGACGACTGCGTCAGATTCCGGCTCAATACAAGAAAAAACTGATTGTACTTGGTCATCTGGTCGAGCAGCTTGAATTTGGTCGGAAGTATACGGAGAAAGAAATCAATACATTTATAAAGCAATACCATGAAGACTTTGCCACGATTCGGCGGGAATTTATCATGCATCAGTTCATGTATCGGGAAGAGGAGATATATGAATTGAATCCGAAGGAAATGTGGACGCGCTGGGATCAGGTCAAATAAAGTAGACAGGTAAAATAGTTTGGGCTTGACAACTGCAAAGCTCAGTGTGTAACATAATGGATAATTCTACAAGGGAGGCGATTGTTTATGACAAACTTAAATGCAGTATACGTTAATTTGAATATGAACAGCGTCTCCGGAACGGATCAAAGCATGTAATTTTGCGTTAGCTGGATAGCAGTATCCATTGTAACGTGAAGTATCACATGCTCAGATGAAGCCACGGGTGACGCACCCGTGGCTTTTTTGTTTGCCGATAAAAGGGTGTTCCTGAATTGTTTATATCGGAGGGTTAAGTACTCTATCCGGTAGATCTACAAGAAGGGATGGTCTTTGATTCAGCTAACTACTTATTGCCGCGGGTGTATTTCTACTCGTGGTTTTTTGTTTTGATCTGAACTGGAGATGATTGTTCAATCGGCTTGAACGAAGTAAACAAACTTATTTTGGGAGGAATTTTTATTTTAGATAACCATATTGAGAAGTACGGCTGGTCTGCAAAGTGGCAGGAACTGTGGCAAGAGACAGGGATGGAAGAGCAGGAGAAAAAGCCAGCCAGAATTATCGCAGACCATGGACATCTGCAACGTTTGGTTACAGAAGAGGGCGAATGCTGGGGAAGAATATCGGGTAGAATGCGTCATGATAGTCTGGAGACCAGCTTGGTACCAGCGGTTGGAGATTGGGTGGCGATTACAGGTCAGGCAGGTGAAGAAGCAATTATTCACAATCTGGTGCCACGTCAGAGCAGGGTATCAAGACAGGCAGCAGGTCCGGTGACCAAGGAACAATTAATCGCCGCAAACGTAGATACACTGTTAATCGTGGCTGCACTTAATCATGATTTTAACCTTAGACGACTCGAAAGATACGTGATGATGGCTTGGAATGGTGGCGTAAGGCCAGTCATTGTCTTGAGCAAAAGTGATCTGTGCAACAATGTGGAAGAACAGATCCGAAGTGTAGAAGGGATTGCTCCAGGCGTTGAAGTGCTTGCGATATCTGCAGTGGAGGGTCAAGGGAAATCCTTATTGGAACGATACTTGCAGCCAGGGCTGACTGTTGCGCTCACAGGATCTTCTGGCAGTGGCAAGTCTACGCTGGTGAACTGGATGATGGGTGAGGATGTGCAGCTTACACAATCCGTCCGCGAGGGAGACAGTCGTGGGAGACATACGACAACACACCGGGAGATGTTTGTACTTCCACAGGGTGCCGTATTGATTGATACTCCGGGAATGCGTGAGCTTAATCTTTGGGATGAGGGCAATGATGGGCTGTCGCAGGCGTTTGGAGAAATTGAAGAACTTGCGGCCACGTGCAGATTTCTGGATTGCAGTCATACACGGGAAGCTGGATGTGCAGTGAAAGAGGCCATACAGGATGGTTCATTGGATGAAAAAAGACTGAATAATTATCTGAAAATGCAGAAGGAATTGCAATATCAGCAACGCAAGGAAGAAGTGGCATCCAGAAGGCGTACCGCCTCCAGCAAACCGGCCAATAGTCGCAAACCCAAGCACTCCCGTAGTGTGAAAGAGTGGGAGGAAGCCTGAAATCAGGCGGGCATCATCCGGCATCTTGCATAAGATAGGTCAGGAGGGATGTCATTATGCCAGATTACAGGATTATTGTAGATCTGTCTGACCACATGTTATATCTTCTGGATGGCAATCAGGTGATTAAGGGTTATCCCGTAGCCACCGGAAAGATGCTCACGCAGACTCCAAACGGGGAGTTCACTATTATTAACAAACAATCGAATCCAGGTGGGCCATTTGGCGTGTTCTGGATGGGACTGTCTGCTCCCCATTATGGTATACACGGAACCAATGAGCCTTGGTCTATTGGCAAATCCGTCTCCCATGGTTGTATACGCATGTACAACTCGGATGTACTGGACCTGTCTTCCAAGGTATCTGTAGGCACTAGGGTAACGATCCGGCCGTAGGGCCGGATTTTACTTTATAAGAGGTAGTTCAATGGATCAATTTGGAATTATAGAAAGAAGAACATATAATATGGTAAATCTACGGCAGTTACGAGAGAAAGTGAGTGATAGCTATGCTGATCAGGCTGGCGCGTGAAGGAGATGCGCAAGGTATAGCCTATGTACATACAGAGAGTTGGAAAACAACATATCGGGGAATTGTGCCCGACGATTTTTTGGATCATTTGACTATAGAATCAAGATTGTCCCAGTGGGAGAAGACCATTCGTTCTGGCGAAAAGGATCAGATTCTGGTGGTAGCTGAACAAGATGATGGGAACATTGTCGGATTTGCGTGTGGGGGTAAGGAGCGTGAAGGCAAATTACCTTATGATGGAGAGTTGTACGCTATATATTTGCTGAAGGAAGTGCAACAAACGGGGATAGGTCAGCAACTGGCGACACATGTCGTTCATCATCTGCAGACCCACAATATGAAACGTTTGATCATATGGGCTTTGGAGCGTAATTCAGCTTGTCGCTTCTATGAAAAGATGGGAGGCACTCCAGTCCAGACACAGTCCCTCCGCATTGGTGGTCAAGATCTGATCGAAGTTGGCTACGGATGGGAAGACTTGAGCCTCTTTGGAGAGAAGAGCCTGCCCGACTGATGAAAGACGTCCAGATGGCGACAGAATAGTGTGGGTTGTATTGTTTCCTTAAGCTTAAAGAATGGAATAGCTAATTCAGGTCTTCACGTTTGCGTAATTCTGAACAAGGTTAATGATGTATTACACCGTTGTGCAGGTGTGACATTTAATCTTGATCAGGAGGCGTATTCACATGACTTTAATGGACACTGAACATACAACATGGACGAAACAATATATTAATGGCCAATGGGTAGATGGTTCCGGTGAGAAAACAATGGAGAATATCAATCCTTATACGGGAGAAGTTATTGCCACATGGCGCTCTTCCAATAAGAAAGACATAGATAAGGCTTATCAGTCAGCTCAGAAAAATTCGATTGAATGGGCGAATTCATTACCTGCTGTGAAAGAAGAGGTATTGCGTAAAGTTTCATCCCAGATGGCAGAGCGAAAAGAGGAGATCATTCAACTGTTGATCACGGAATCCGGGAGTACCCGAATCAAATCGGAGGCGGAGTTTGCAGCGGCTAAACGCATTGTGGACGAAGCAGCATCTTTTCCTTATCGCATGAAGGGTGAGATTATTCCGTCCAATACTCCTGGCAAAGAGAACCGTGTGGTTCGTGAGCCGAAGGGAGTGATTGGTGTTATCGGGCCATGGAACTTCCCTTTGCATCTATGCCTGCGATCTGTAGCTCCAGCGATTGCTCTTGGTAATGGTGTAGTGATTAAACCAGCATCGGACACTCCGATTACGGCAGGTTGGCTCATTGCCGATTTGTTTGAACAAGCCGGTCTGCCTGAGGGCGTGCTGAATGTCGTCGCGGGAAGTGGCAGCGAGATCGGTGATTACTTTGTCACTCATCCGGTTCCCAAGGTGATTTCATTTACGGGTTCCACAGAAGTTGGGCAAGGGATCGGTAAACTGGCGGGTGAACATTTAAAAGAAACTGCACTGGAACTAGGTGGCAACAACGCCATGGTTGTGCTGGAAGATGCCGACATTGAACGTGCTGCCGAAGCGGCAGTCTTTGGCAAGTTTCTGCATCAGGGACAGATCTGCATGGCTCTGAATCGTATCATTGTGCATGCCGATATTTACGACCAATTCGTCGATTCATTTGTTGCCAAAACGAAGAATGTCCAGGCAGGTGATCCGGCGGATGCCAAAACACTCGTGGGTCCACTCATTCGGGAAAAAGAGGTAGAACGATTGCTGGAACTTGTGAACAAAGCTGAAAATGAAGGAGCACAGTTATTGCTCGGGGGGACCAGTAAAGGCAGTGTGCTGTCTCCTACTGTACTTGCCGATGTTCAACCTGAACAAGATATCGTGCAGCAGGAATTGTTTGGCCCGGTGGCAGTGATCATGAAGGCTCATGATGAACAGGAAGCTGTTCGTTTGGCAAATGATACGCCTTATGGACTTAGTGGTTCCGTATTCACCAAAGATCTGAATCGAGGATATCAGGTTGCCCAGCGCATTGAATCGGGTATGGTGCATGTAAATGATCAGTCTGTGAACGATGAAGCGCATGTGATGTTTGGCGGTGAAAAAGCTTCAGGGATTGGACGTTTCGGTGGGGATTGGGCCATTGAGAAGTTTACACGTACGCGTTGGATCAGCATTCAGCACCAATATCGGGAATATCCGGGAGTGAAATAAGTCGAAAAAAAGTGAACTAGCAGGGGCATTTATGAATGTTTAGAGTGGGTTATAAAAAGATCGACAAATCATGCGAAAGTCCGTCTCCAGCTTGGTGGGACGGGCTTTTTGCACAATTTTACACCTCAGCAAAATACGGCTTAATATAAGAGCGGAAAAGCTGTTTGGGGCTGACGCTATCTGGTTATTTATGGATACACGGAAGAATCGATCCGTAAATCCAATGGCAAAGGGGCTTAAATTCATGTCCATTGACCGCTTTATTCTGAGGAAACTGAATACCTGTCAGGAAGAACATACACGTGCCAATTTGGTTCGGCTGTTTGTCATTCGTATTCGTAAAGCCGAGATTGCGGAAGAACACGATGCCGCCTATGTCCTGAGCAAACTGCACTGAGTGATGGCTGCTAATAATTGCGATCCGCTGTTAACGTGTATACAACTCAAAAAAGGAAGCTTGTCTATAACGACAGCTTCCTTTTTCATGTCTTGTAATGAATGTGTCTTGGTTGACTCCTTTTAATATAACGATAAAGCAAGGGAGTCGTTTTCACTTCGACTGTGGAGAATGGCTTCTCCATTAACAATCTCAATACTAATTAAAGAATGCAGACATTTTTGAATGGCGCGTTTACCGTTGCTAATTTTATGCTCAAGAGCACTGCTAAGCAATCTTAATGTCTTCTGCATAGGTTGTTTGTTTTCTTGATTAAAATATACAGGGATTGATTTGTTTTGAAAGGTTATTAGGGTTCTCACTTGAAATCACCTCACGGTTGTTATTTCATACAGGTAATATTAAATTCCAATGCTTAAAATTACCTTAAAATCAGCTTATGAAAACATAAAGGTGGGTAATGTTTGAAAAGTGTTCACAATTCAATTGTGAGCGAAGGAATAAAAGTCCTGAAAAACGTAACTTAATTACCATTTAAATGGAACAAAAAACGAAGAGTTTCGTATCCTCGCAATATTTAAATGCATAACTGCCACGAAAGTTCTGAGTCGAATGTACGATATTTTAATATATACGTGGGTCATATGTAACAAAATTACAGGTGGTACATTGCAAACAGGGTGTTTATGTAAGAAAATAGGGTTGATATAACGATTCATTCTCTTTTTTTTGATTTAATCTGACATTAGGACAATTTACATATGAGACCATGGGAGGGATTCGGATGATTCTAACCGTGTATTCCGGCCGCGAGGAAGGAGAATGGTTCGACATTGATGTTCCGGACGAATGTACCATTGAACATTTGAAGACATTACTCGGTGTTCGCATTTTTGGACAGGCACCGGGAGACGGCATTCAGTACATCCTTGAAGCCAAGTTTCCGGAAGGTCTGTGGTTCTCTCCGCAGAACGCACAGCAGTTAATGGAAACAGGGCTGCGACAAGGCAGTTGCGTACGTGTCCAGCGGGCTTTTTCAACGACTTCGGAAGAAGCGCCTGTATATGGAAGACGTTCATTGTTTCAACAGGACAGCAACGAATAGTGCTTTTGAACGTATACATTCATTATTGAACGAACTAAAGGAGGTCTTCTCTTCGTGAATGTGTTATATCAGCGTTCTCCAAGAATGACACCGGTTCTCAAGGAAGAAGGACTCGAAATACTCAGGCCTCCAACAGAACCGAGCAAACCCACATTTTCCATGATATCCATTATTGTGCCGATCATGATGACCATGGTCAGCATTGGTTTCTACGTATATATCAATATGACCGGCAAAATGAACAACAGCAGTTATATGATGTTTCAGATGATGACGGTCATGATGATGCTTACTTCTTACACCATTCCATTCTTCGTGTATCTGAGCAACAAGAAATCATATCGCAAAAAATTGGAAGAACGAAAAACAATGTATCTTGCCCAACTGGACAAACACCGGGAAGAACTGAAGGAAGCTCAGGCGGAGCAAGTGAAGAGCCTGTACGAAATTCATGGTGATCCGGGTGTGTGTCTTCAAGTGGTGAAGAACCGGAACAGTTCCTTGTGGGAGCGTTCACCAGAGGATGATGATTTCCTTCAGGTGCGCATTGGTACGGGAGAGATTCCATTCCGCATCAAACTTCAGGTTCCGAGGATTGATGGATACGAGAAGGATGAGCTAATTGAAGCGGCCCATGAACTTGCGGCTGAATTCCAGACGGTACCGGATGCTTCCATTACATTGCCTTTGTTCCAATCGAAGGTTATGGGACTTGTCGGTGATCGGGAGGAAGTGCTTGCTTCCCTGCGAGTCATCATCTCACAGCTGACGGTACGCCATTCTCCGGATGAATTGAAGCTTGCTGCTTTCTATGAAGAAAAGGACAGCAAGGAATGGGACTGGCTTCGCTGGATGCCCCATATCTGGGATGAAGACCAAGGACAACGCTATATGGCCGACAGGCACAGCGGTGCGCATCAATTAGCGGACAGCTTGTTTTCCGTGTTGAACCGGCGTCGTAACAATAAGGAAGACCGTTACAAGAAAAGCGTACAAACGCCATGTTACGTTGTAATTCTCTCCGATACGCAATTGATTGAAGAAGAACCGTTACTCCCCTTGCTGCTGGAATCGGCTCAGGAAATTGATGTATGCACCATCATACTGGCTAATCGCAAGGAGTCTCTGCCGATGCATTGTCAGTTGATTATGGATGCCTCTAAAGGCAAAGGGGTGTATATCAAAAAAACGGAAGATGCAGATGTTATTCAACAAACGTACAAGCCTGATGTGATCTCGAAGGAGATGGCAGAGGCACTTTCCCGTTATATGTCACCGATCCGGTTAAAGCGTTCATCTGCTTCAGATATCCCACAAGTGCTTCCGTTATTCGATATGCTGAGCACATCTCGCGTGGAAGATCTGGATGTGGTGTCCAGGTGGGGACAGACGAGATATCCTGACACACTGCCCGTACCAATGGGTGTACGAGCTGGCGGCAAAAAAATAGCGATAAACCTGCATGACAAAATTGAACGTCAGGGTCATGGTCCCCATGGTCTGATTGCAGGTACAACCGGTTCAGGTAAAAGTGAAGTCATCCAGTCCATCGTAGCTTCACTCGCTGCTGAATTCCATCCACACGATCTGGCCTTCATGCTGATTGACTATAAAGGTGGTGGGATGTCCAATACATTTGTTGATCTGCCTCATGTGGTAGGGACGATCACCAATCTGGATGGGAATCTGATCGAGCGGGCGAATATCTCACTTCGTGCCGAACTGGTCAGAAGGCAAAAAATATTAAATGATGCGGGAAACCTCCAGCATATTGATGAATATTACAAAATTCTGCGCTCCAGACATGAACAGCCACTTCCGCATCTGGTTATTATCATTGACGAGTTTGCTCAATTGAAGCGGGACCAGCCGGAGTTCATGGATGAATTGATCAGTATCGCGGCCATTGGCCGGACACTTGGGGTTCATCTAATTCTGGCAACCCAAAAGCCAGCTGGTGTTGTGGACGATAAAATATGGAGTAATTCGCGCTTCCGGATCTGCCTTCGCGTACAGAGTGAGGGAGATAGCAGGGATATGATCAAGATTCCAAATGCTGCCTGGATTACAAAGCCTGGTCGTGGATATTTCCAGGTTGGTAGTGATGAAGTGTTTGAAGAAATGCAATTCGCCTGGAGTGGTGCACCCTATAACCAGCAGGAGGATTCAACGACGGTATTGCCTGTTATGGAAGTACGCCTGAACGGTAAGCGGGAGCCTCTGTTAACTGGAGAGCGTAGAGCCGTTCTCAAAGGTGAAGATGTTCCGAAACAGCTTCAGGTATTTATTGATTATGTTGCGCAGTCTGCAGCGGATGCGGGTATCCGTCGTTTGCCAGGACCATGGTTGCCACCTTTACCAGAGACACTGGAATGGGAAGGTCTTCAGGAATGGCAGGAAGAAGAGAATCGGGATCTGCTGCTTGATGGCGGAGCGAGTGGTCTGAAACCACTGGTTGGTTTGCTGGATGATCTCCCGAATCAGCGCCAACAACCGCTCGCATTGCCTGTGGATCAAGGCCATTTGGTTGTTTACGGCATGCCAGGACTGGGCAAAACAACATTTGTTCAGACCTTGCTTATGTCCCTGGCCCGTTCCCACAGAACTGAGCCTTGGCACGGTTACATTATCGACATGGGCCGCATGATGAAAGACTTTGCAGCACTACCTCAGATCGGTGGCGTGATGATGGCTGAAGAGGAAGACCGGATCAAGCGGTTATTCCGCTATATTCTCAAGCTGTCAGCACAACGCAAAGATATCATCTCGGAGGCGGGTGTTAAAACGATTTCGGCGTACCGCCGGACAGCTCACGCGGCTGTACCGCAGGTTGTGGTCGTTATCGATGGTTATCTTTCATTCCGCAATGCTTATCCGGAAGAAAATGAACTTCTGGAGACGATCCTGCGTGAAGGCGGAAGTTTGGGTATCACCTTTGTGCTCACTGCGAATCGGGTAACCGATGTATTTGAAAAATTCAGAAGCAATATTCCCAATGCGGTTTCATTTGAGTTATCCGATCCAAGCGATTATTATTATGCCGTGGGGAGACCTTCCAAGGCACCAAGCCAACTTCCGCCAGGAAGAGGTCTGGTCAAAGGGCAAGTGCCTCCATTAATGTTCCAGGCGGCATTACCTTCTTCAGGGGCAGATGAGGGCAAACGTTCATCGGCACTGCGCCGTACGATTGCTGAGATTCGCCAAGGCTGGACAGGGGAAGAAGCGCCGCAGATTGCTCCGCTTCCGGAAGAGATCAAACTGAAAGATCTACTCATTCGGACAGGATCATATGGTCAGGCTTGGGATACATCGTCTGTAACTGTCCCTGTGGGACTGCTTACGGATGATCTGGAACCATTCGAGCTTAATCTGCGTGAAGGTCCGCATTTCATGGTAACAAGTCCGATGGAAGGCGGCAAAACAACATTTTTATTGACATGGATGTTATCACTGGCTTATCATGCTTCTCCGGAAGGTGTGCAAATATACACAGTAGATATGCGTTATGGCTCAGGTGGGCTGGGGGAAATCAGCAGTTTGCCCCATGTCCGTGGACATGTATCGCGAGAAGAACAGCTTGCACCTGTGATTCAACAGTTGTACGATGAAGTTCTGAAAAGAGGCGAGATTTCCGGTGGACCGGAACTTGTGCTCGTCATCGATGATGCGGACACCTTGTCCAAGCAGCTAAACGATTTTAATGTAAAAGATCAATTGGGAGCGATTGTTCGTCAAGGAAGGGATCGCGGTGTACACGTGATTCTGTCCGGGGTTCCGGCAGACTTCCCGACCTTTGGTTCTGACTGGGTAACGGATGTGAAGGCTTCCCAGAGCGGAATGCTGTTCGGGACTTTAGACCCTAACGATCTCTCGTTCTTCCGTATACCTTATTCCGAATCTGGAGGTAGTTCAGGTGGGCTGAAGGTACTGCCTCCGGGTCAAGGTTATTATGTAAAACGTAAATATTCCAGGGTTAAAGGTGCAGTTCCATGTGATGACAGCTGGAAAATGACCGATTGGATTTCTGAAATTCGTGACCGATGGCATGTTGTAGTTTGAGGGGAGGTGGCTCATAATGTTGACGGTTCATGATTCTAAGCAAAAGGTAGTCACGTTGCAAACAAAGGAACTTTTTTTCCTGGCTGGTATTCTCGGTTCAGACCGACTGCTTGGTGTGGAAGATCCGTTTCGCGGCTATATGGCGGAGGATATCGCGATGGAGTGGGAGCGTGTCAAAACCTCCCTGCTTGACAAAGGATATCTGATTCGGGATCAGGATACCGATGAGCTGATCATGACACCGACCGTTTTCTCCAGGGTAGCCATTGCCGGATTGTCCGACAGAGCTTGTTGGATTCGCTACACGATCAACGGCAAGTCGCATGAGAGTTATATACATTGCACGGATGAGCGGGTCGTTGAAGTTTCCCGTGTTGACGACGTACCGGACTCGTTCCGGCTCAGCGATCTGGGAAGTGTTCGTGAAGCCATTGATGTTCTGATAGAGCGGATGAAATGGAGCGGCCATTCTCCTGCGGAGAAACCGGCCCTAATGTGCTCCAAGAAAAAATTTTATGATGTCATGAATGAGCTCGAAAACAGCGGAGTACAGACCGTAGCAGCGGAACTCGAACAGGAGACAAGTGATCCTGAGGGCTCACTTGCACTGGCACGCTGTCTGGTGGGTAAGGAGTCAGACGGGGAGCTCAGGTTGCTTGTATGGAATGAAGACGGGTGGAAGTCGCAGTCGGCAGCATTTGCTGCAAGTGCGGTATCCAACTGGTTGTTCCGGATGAGCACTGCGGCTTCAGATGATTGGCTTGTTGCAGCACTAACGACTAGAGAACAGTTTCACGAGATGCTGCTGGACTGGCTTAAACAGCCTGCAGGGGAAGAGGAAAGGTGATGGTAAATGCGCATTCGTGTGGAACCGGATGTGCTTCGGGCACTGAGCAAGCAGATTCAGTATGCAGCGGAGCAAATACAGCAAAAGATGACAGTGTTGGATCAGGCGATTCATTCGCTGGAGTGGGAGGTTGAATCCCGCGCAGCGGTGATGAATGAATGGAATCACAGTAAACGACTGGGCGAGGATGCGCTGCGTCGATTAATGGACTTAAGCGTACAGCTGGGACGCAAAGCGTTGTTATTCCAGCAGGCAGACATGGAGTATCGTTCCGTGCTGAGTCATGTGAACACAGCCTATGGTAATGCGGTCAATATGCTGAATGTTCTTCAGAACAATCGTACAGGAGAAATCATGCCTGCACATTCTGCAACTGTAGCTGTAGTATCCGATCCCCTTTCCGCAATGGCGGCCGTATATCGTGTTCAGGATGCCGCTCCGCCTGATGGCTCCCCAGCTACACTGGTGCAGGCTATGCAGCCTGAGCCTGTAGCATGGAGATTCACAGATCCTTCCTTTCGGGGAAGAAGAGGGACCGAGCCTGTGGTTTCCTGAACAGCATGAATAAAAGTAACAGCAGAAAGTGAATCTTTTTTTTGTAAATAGGCTGTTAGGAGAAGTTTCAAGTACTGAAAATGGGGTAAATAGGATTAGGTCCTTCGGCTTTTGTCCGATCGATCCTGGTATAGTACAATTTGAACAAGTAAAAATTTAATTGCACAAACCAAGGAGGAATTTACAAATGGCAGGACGTATTTTAGTTACCCCAGAGCAGCTTGATCAGGTTTCCAACCAATTTAAACAAAGCGGTGAGCAAAGTCAGCAAATCGTATCTACATTGACTCAATCCATCACAAGCATGGAAGGACAATGGGAAGGTATGACAAAGCAACGCTTCTTCCAAGAGTTCCAAGAAGCTAGCAAACAAATGCAATCATTCGTTCAAACGCTGAACAGCATCAGCGCTGAACTTACAGCTATTGCTAACAAATTCCGTACAGCTGACCAAGCTCGTTAATCTGCTTTACATAGATCAGGCCGATGTGAAGTCTGAATTCGTCCTGAATTATAGGTGGATAGCAAGCTGAAGATGTACAACTACAGCAAAAACCGGGCGTTGTCACAACACCCGGTTTTTGCTGCAACTATGACACTAGGACAGAGAGAGGGATAAGCATGTCTTTTCAACCAAATCCCGGGGATGAAGTGGTGATTAACGACATTGCCTATACGATTGGGCAACATCCGGCTGCGCCGGGTCTGGCTTATGCCCAAGCCGGAAGGCAGGGGATTGTTTATCAGTTGATACCCCGTAATGGTTCCATTCATGGGGCCAAAGCACTAAAAGTATTTTTTCCTAAATTCCGTATTCCAGCTATGGTGTATCAGTCTGAACATATGGAGTCTTACAGTGAACTGCCAGGTTTGCAGGTATGCAAGCGTGATGTGCTCACTCCGGAAAGAAACGGAGCGCTCATTGGAAAACATCCCGATCTGTTATATGCGGTGTTGATGCCATGGGTGCAAGGTCAGACCTGGTTCGATGTGATCAGTGATCAGAGACAGTTGACGGCTGAAGAGAGCCTGAAGCTGGCCAGAGCGCTTGCTGGAACAGGTTCGGCTATGGAACAACGTGGACTGGCTCATTGCGATATGTCCGCTCCCAATGTAATGATTCCGTTTTTTTCCGAAGTGGAGAACCTGGGGAAGACATCTGCGGTAGAACTTGTGGATGTCGAGCAGATGTACGGTTCCAAAATGGATCGTCCGGATGCCCTGCTTGCCGGGTCACCCGGTTATGCAGCCCATCGAACAGTGCACAGCGGTTTGTGGAGTTCATATGCTGACCGATTTGCCGGAGCTGTTATTATTGCTGAAATGTTAAGCTGGTCGGACCCTGTGATTGTAGAGAAAGCGTGGGGCGAAAGTTATTTTGACCAGCATGAAATGCAAACAGTGAGTGAACGGTATTATGCGATGCGGGAGTCCCTTGAGAAGCGTTGGGGTTCCAAACTGTCAGATCTGTTCATTCGAGCTTGGGAAAGTCACGATCTGAGCAGCTGTCCGACGTTTGGTGAGTGGTATGTTGCATTGGCTGCGGTAGACGTGGATCAGGCCAATGCGGCGGCTGCTGTGACATCGGAAGAAGAAACTGCCAATCCGTCCGAAGCAGCTGATGTGAATCTGAAAAAGAGCTCAGAACCAGTAAGTGAACCGGTGAATACGCAAGACGGGAACCGTCCTCAAACGCCGCAATCTCCCGATCAGGAAGCGGTTGTGAACCGTCTGTTCCTGCAAGCAAGAGCCCTGGAGGATGAAGATAAACCGGCTGCAGCACTGGAAGTGTACCGCTCGCTTTATCATTTTATCCCTCATAACAGCGCGATGCAGATGGAAGTCGAGGCTGCAATCAAGGAACTGGATGCCAAGCTTAATCCAAAAGAAGACACAGACAAACCTGTACCTGTGCCATTCTACAGATCCAAAAAGTTCATGATTTCCTCCGCTGTGCTTATTCTATTGCTGGCAGGTGGCGTGCCAACGGTTAAAATACTCGCCGATCAGGCAGAGGTGAAACAGAAAGAACAGCAGGAAGCCACACGACTGGCAGAGATCAAAGCTGCGGAAGAGGCTGAAGCAGCAAAGGCAGCTGCGCTCAAACAACAGGAAGAACAAGAGAAGCAAAAGGCCGCAGATGCTGCAAAACTGGACGCAGAGGAAAAGAAAAAGCTCGCTGAAGCCAAGCAGAAGGAAGCGGAAGCAAAGAAAAAAGAAGAAGAACGTAAGGCGTTACAAGCCAAGTACGACAAACAGGCGAAATATGAGGCCTATCTGGTGAAGCAGGAGCAGCAGAAGAAAGAAGCCGCTAAGAGAGCGCAGCAGGAGAAGTACGATAAACAGGCAAAATATGAAGCTTATCTGGTCTGGAAAAAAGAGAATGATGCCAAGCTTGCAAAACAGGAAGCGGAGCGTAAAGCGGCAGCTGAAGTTAAACGTCAACAGGAGATTGCTCAGAGAGCAGCTCTGAAGAAAAAACGTGCCCAGAATGTGGTCACGCTGATTGCTCATTACAATAAGACGTATAACGCGCAAAAAGGCAGAAAAATTGAAAATGCAGAAGCATATGCCCGTGATTTCAAAAATCTTTACAATACCGATGCTTCCTATTTCAAAGGTGTCGGCAAAGTAGCGGCTCGAATGAGTGCCATTAACAAATTCCTGAGCAACAACAGCTACACGTTGCCCAACTTATAGTACGTGTTCAAAAAGGACGGTTTTCAGTACCGAGAAGATGGGATGAAGCTAGAAATGGAGTAGCGGAGCGTAGGGAAAACTACGTGAGCAACGGACATTTCGGCTGAATTTCATATTCGATGCTGATGATGCCTGAAGGCATCCTTCGTAATCAAAAGCGGACTTTTTGAACAACCTTGTAAATTAATGTGAATGATGGAGGTGACTCACCCTAGATGAACTACACGATTCAAGCATCACAGCGTACACCTGCACTTATTATATATTTAATTGATATTAGCGCCTCCATGAACATGGTTCTGGAAAATCGTCGACGGATTGATGTCGTCTATGATGCCCTATCTCTCGCGATCCGCCAAATGGTGTTTCGCTCTACAAAGGGAAATCGTCTGACACCTCGCTATCGTATAGCCATATTAGCTTACAGCGATGATGTATATGACTTGTTGAACGGTATCAAAGGAATTGACGAGATCGCTGCCGTTGGTTCTCTGCCTGACTTGACACCGAAACGGTTTTCAGATTCTGCGAAGGCTTTCCTGCAGGCGGAAAAGATTCTGCAGGCCGAAATTCCGAATATGCAGGATTGTCCTGCACCACTTGTGTGCCATATGACCGATGGGGTAGCCACAGGTGAAGATCCTGAGCCCATTGCGAAAAGAATCATGGGCATGAGTGTACCTGACGGCAATGTACTGGTGGAGAATATTTTTATATCGGATCATCTGCTGGAAGGACCAATTGCTGAACCTAGAAGATGGAAGGGAATCTCTTCGGAAACGAATCTACAGGATGAGCATGGAGAGAAGCTGCGGAATATGTCATCCGTCCTGCCCGAAAGTTATCGGGAAATGCTTGTTGAAGCTGATTATTTGCTTGCACCCGGTGCACTCATGATGCTGCCAGGTACATGTGCAGAATTGGTATCAATCGGGTTCCAGATGTCCGCTGCTACGCCTGTGAGATAGGAGGGGAATCATGAGAGCGATGCGTTTGGCAACATTGTCTGCTGGAGATAAGGGGGGCCATGCCGAGCAACGGCATGGCAACTTTCGCTATGTGAGTGTACAGACGGGAGAACAGCCACTAACCCGCTATCAGGGCACAATTAAGTGCAGATATGGTTATGGCAGAGCGGCTGAGACGGTACATCAGGGAGATACAGGACAGGACTTTGCTGCGGTACGTATGAAAGGAAATGTCTGCAATTTTGTATTGTGTGATGGGGTAGGCATGAGTTATCTGGGTGATTTTGCAGCGCGTTTTCTGGGGAATGCCTTACTGGATTGGCTGGAAACGACGCAGCATCCGACGGAGGATGCCGTGGAGCGTCTTCTTCATGACCTCACCCTTCCGGCATCCGAGCAACTGGAGAAATTACAGCCACTGGAAAGTTCCCCTTTGCTGCTGCGTGAAGTGTTGATGGAAAAGCGAAGTCGGGGCAGTCAAGCCATGTATGTATGTGGACGGATTGAGCTTACGGGAGGCGGTCGCAAAAGTCGGGTGTGGCTTGCGTGGCAAGGAGATTCCCGCATTCGTCTGTGGCGTAATGGCCAGGAACAGTCTGAATTATTTCAGACTCACTGCAAGACAAATGAGCGTTGGTCTACACTTGAAGGACCTGTTGGTGGTAAGCCGCACATTTACGAGATGAAAGGATCCGCAGGAGATTCATTACGTCTTCAGTTATATACGGATGGATTAAATGATCTGGATGCCATTCAAGCCTATGTCCCAGATGAACACATTCAGGTACTGCTGGATGCCACACATACCGGCGGTCTTGAAGATGATGCCGCTTTCATTGAGCTGGAATGGTGAGTGCCAGTTACAAAGTTGTGGACCGATCCTGATATTGCTGTGACGTTGGTGTTGATCAACGGTGAAAAAACTTGCTGGTGTTGATTTAAAAGACACTCTTTTTGGGTAATCTTGTGAAGAATTGACTTTGAGTTTGAACGTACATTCTTACATAATTGCTAAAATGAAGGAGTGGAATGGATAATGACACAACATAACGGCAAGTCACGGTTCCAAGGCAAGGTTGCGATTATTACCGGAGCAGGCTCCGGGATTGGGAAAGCCACTGCGGTCAAGCTGGCTAAAGAGGGTGCACATGTTGCATTGTTTGATCTGGTGAATGATCGGATCTCGGAAACGGAAGCAGAGATTAATGCGCTGCACCCCGGTGCGGCAAGAGCATTTGATGTAGACATTTCCGACCCGGCACGTGTGGAAAAGGCTGTACTGGAAACAGTTGAGTTATTCGGCGGTTTGGATATTGTTTTTGCCAATGCGGGCATTAACGGTGTCTCGGCACCCATTGAGGAGATTCAGGTTGAGGATTGGCAGCAGATTATTACAACCAACCTGAATGGTACATTTTTCACGATTAAATATGCATTGCCTCACGTGAAAAAACGGGGTGGCGGCAGTATCATCATCACGAGTTCGATTAATGGCAATCAACGTTTCTCAAGCTTTGGCATGTCGGCGTACAGCACGTCCAAGGCAGGACAGGTTGCTTTTGCCAAGATGGCTGCACTTGAGCTGGCGAAGTTCAAGATACGTGTGAACGTGATCTGCCCAGGAGCGATTGCGACAAATATCGATCAAAGTACGGTCAAAACGGATGATCTACAACAGATCATTATTCCGATGGAGTTCCCGGAAGGACAGCAACCGCTTGCGGACGGGCCGGGTCAGCCGGAACATGTTGCCGATCTGGTAAGCTTCCTTGCATCGTCCGAATCCAGACATATTACCGGAGCAGAGATCGTGATTGATGGTGCAGAATCATTGCTCAGCTAAGTGAGCATTCTGGATAAATTTCATTTTTGCTAAGGCGTGTCTTAGGGTGTGTCTGCGATAGTCGTTCCTCTGGAACGGCTTTTTTTGTTATAATGCTAACATTCGAATAGAGATACTGAAGAGCAGTAGGGTACATTCATTAGGAGCGATCATATGCATATAGAGTTACCGATACAAGAGATTATTCCCGAGTTAAGACAGTTATTTCGGGATCAAGATACAGGTGTGTTAATTGCAGAGCCAGGAGCGGGAAAAACAACTGTTGTACCGCTGGCTTTGCTGGAAGAACCGTGGGTTGCGGGACGGAAAATCATAATGCTGGAACCCCGGAGGCTGGCCGCGCGTTCGGCTGCGTCGAGACTGGCGGCTACGCTTGGGGAAAAAGCGGGTCAGACTGTAGGATATCGTGTACGCATGGATACCCGGGTGAGTCAGGGGACACGCATTGAAGTGGTGACGGAAGGGGTATTGACCCGGATGTTGCAGCAGGACCAGGGTCTTGAAGATACGGCAATGATTATATTCGATGAATTTCATGAGCGGCATCTACATGGGGATTTGGGTCTGGCTCTGGCCTTGGAATCCCGAGCGATGTTACGTCCAGATTTGAAATTGCTGGTGATGTCGGCGACCCTTGATCCTGTTCCCGTCTGTGCATTGCTTGGCGAAGGTACAAAATCAATTCACTGTCCGGGTCGCACGTTTCCGGTGGAAACACGATATTTGCCGAGACCAACAGCTATGCCGCTGGAACAATTCACGGCTCAGACGGTGACTAAGGCATTAGCCGAACAGGAGGGGGACGTGCTTGTTTTCCTTCCAGGGGCTAGAGAGATACATCGTACAGAGCGGGAGTTATCAAATGGATCTCTTCCTGGACATGTGAAAGTTCATTCTCTGTATGGCAGTATGCCGGTAGAACAACAGGATGAGGCCATACGCCCGGCTACTGAGGGCACGCGCAAGGTGGTGCTCTCCACCTCCATTGCGGAATCCAGCCTCACCCTCGCTGGAGTTAAGATTGTGGTGGATGCGGGGCTGAGCCGTGCATCGGCATTCTCGCCGCGTACGGGCATGAGCCGGCTTGTCACCCTGCCGGTGTCCAAGGCGTCAGCCGATCAACGGCGGGGGCGTGCAGGGCGAATTGCCCCAGGAGTGTGTTACCGGCTATGGAGCGAAGAGGTTCACGGGGGACTGCCTGAGGCAGCTCGCCCGGAGATCACTTCCGCGGATCTTGCGCCGCTGGCGCTGGAGCTTGCCGTCTGGGGTGTCCAGTCCCCAGCAGAGCTGCAATGGCTGGATACCCCGCCTGACGCCGCCTACGGCCAGGCACAGGCTCTGCTGCGCCAGCTGGGCGGCCTGGACGACACAGGCCGCATCACGCCCTTCGGGCGGCGGATGAACACGCTTGGCGTGCATCCGCGACTGGCCAGCATGCTGCTCCGCGCAGCGGAGCTTGGGCTGGCCAGCTACGCCAGCATGCTGGCGGCACTGCTGCAGGAGCCTGCGGGCCTCCGCAGCAGTGGCAGTGCAGGCGCGGGCACGGACCTCCGCCCGCGCGTAGAGGCGCTGCTGAAAGCTGACAGCAGCAATATGCCGCAAGCGGCAGCAGCTGTCGCAGACGGCGCGGCCGTGCGGCGCATGCTCCAGGAGAGCCGCCAGCTGCGCTCGGCGCTCGGCCCGGCGGCCGATCCGGTGCAGCCGGATGAGGATAGCTGCGGATTGCTGCTGTCCTTCGCCTATCCGGACCGGATCGGGCAACGCCGGGAGGACGGCCGCTATCTGCTGAGCAGCGGCCGCGGCGTACGGCTCGCAGCGACAGAATCGCTGAGCCGTTCAGCGTATCTGGTCGCAGCCGAGGCAGACGACCAGGGCGCAGATGCACGTATCCTGCTGGCTGCGCCGTTGCAGGAGCAGACCTTGTTGCAGGCAGGTCAGCACTTGCTGCACGATGAAGTGCAAGTGGCTTGGGATTCCAATACTCGCAGCGTGCGCGCACATAAGAGACTTCGTATTGGAGCCCTTGTGATTAAAGAGAGCAGTATTGCACAGCCGCCTGAAGATCAGGTGCTGGAAGCACTATTAACCGGAATACGAATGGAAGGGCTGGATTGTCTGCCCTGGACAAAAACATCCAGACAACTTGCGGACAGGCTACGGTTCCTGCATCTCCATCTACCTGAGTGGCCTGACCTGATTGAAGATGATCTGACCGAAGAGCTGGCAGAACATCTCACCCCTTATCTGACAGGCATGCGATCGGCAGCCGACCTGAAAAGATTGTCGATGCAGGATGTATTACTGGGTGGATTGAGCTGGACGCAACGACAACAACTGGACGATGAAGCGCCGACGCATATACAGGTGCCCAGTGGCTCACGTATTCCTGTGGACTACAGTCGTCCAGAGGACCCGGCGCTGGCAGTAAGATTACAGGAGATGTTTGGACAACAGGAGACACCGCGTATAGCGGGTGGGCGAGTCCCGTTGACCATCCACTTGTTATCGCCAGCTCAGCGACCTGTACAGGTTACACGAGACTTGGCCAATTTCTGGCGAGAGACGTACTTTGACGTCAAAAAAGATCTGAAAGGTCGTTATCCGAAGCATTACTGGCCGGATAATCCACTTGAAGCGGTTGCCACAAATCGGGCTAAACCACGGGGGAAATAGATGAATTATTTCGTTTTTCAAATATCAACGATTTGGTTCCCAAAGGGCGCGTTATCAGGGTTAGACATTGTTGAACAACAGTCAGTTTTGTAGCTGATCGAATCATTCTCTGTCTTAAAGAATCACCCTTGAACCAGGACGTGTCTCCAAACTCGCTAACGTGCATCTTCTACTATCTTTTCGCTCCATGTTACGTCACTTTGCCTTTTCGTCCCGTGCTGCGTCACTTTCCCTTGAGGTGCCCCGGCACGCATGCCGAAAAATTCCGGCATGGAACGAGAATTCGGCAAAGTCTTCTTCCTTCGAGTGTGAAGGCACACCCCAGAGCGTATCTTCAAACCTGCCGAAGCCGAAGCCGAAGCGTAACTGGACGTGTGCCTAGAGCTGAAGATGGAGCAGAACCATGGAGCGGAGTGCTAACGAACCTGTGACGTCTTATTCAGCGATTTGAAGCGCCCGTAGTAATCTAAGGAATCTGAAACACGCTATATTTGAATAACCAGCCGTTTACAACGGGTTTGTCAGGTAATTTTGGTAAATAACGTGTCTCATGTTCCTTACAAACTTAAATGAAGACCCGAAGGCTAAATAAGACGTCCTCGGTTCCTTAGAAAATTGTCTGGACAATTCGCCAGGATCATCCAGCCTGTACTTTAAGATGATCTGGACGCCGACGTCCTTCCGCGTAAGAGTATGCCTGACAACGTATCACATGCCTGAGTTTGAAGGCGCAACCTGATGAGGAATAAAAAGGAATGAACCTCAGCAATTATTTACTATCAACACATAGTATATTGACTTGCAAACGTTTGAAAGAAACGAAGGCGGGTAATAACATAACGAACCACTCAATCAGATGAGGAGGGATTCATTATGCAAAAGAAAATCGTAGGTGTGTTTAATACAGAACGTGAAGCATCTCAGGCTATCGAGGGTTTGAAGGCACAAGGATTCACTTCAGACGAAATCTCCGTTGTTACACAAGATCGGGATGAACTGAAGGCGATTCGGGAAGAGACAGGTACAAAAGCCCCTGAGGGTGTAGCTGCGGGTGCAGCAACAGGTGGTGTACTTGGTGGCGTGGCCGGTCTGCTCGCAGGTATCGGTGCATTAGCCATACCCGGTATAGGACCGATTCTGGCCGCAGGCCCTATCGCAGCAGCATTTACCGGTGCAGCCGTAGGTGCAGGAGCTGGCGGATTGGTGGGTGGACTTGTGGGTCTTGGTATTCCGGAAGAGGACGCTAAACAGTATGAGGAGTATGTACAGAATGGTAAAATTCTGCTGCTCGTAGATTCTACGGATCGGGACTCCGATGTGTACGATGTGTTCAGTGGCAACAGCCAGCTTAACCGAGACAGAGCCGAAGCAGCTCATCGCGGAGATGTGCCAGTCGAACGTCCGGATCTGGATATGGAAGAACGCAGATTGGAAGCCCAAACCAAGGCAGCGCGATTGGGTAACAATACATTTTTGTAATTTTGCTGCGAATTTAATCGATATGAAATAGAACTCAATGACTTAATATCTGCAAAATGGAATGACATATATGATCCACCAGATGGTCATTAGCCGGTTTCCTTAAGGGAAGCCGGCTTTTGTCCCTGTGTTGCATGTCTGCATCAATAATGGCGATGGTGTTTTTACCCAGTCAAGCAGGGAATAACAATACATATAACAGTACAGCCAAAGCGAGTCCAATCACCAGTAGCATCATGGTAAGAAACCGGATTAATCCGGTCGATGCCTGAAACGTCTGTTCATTGATTTGTGTACGCTTCCGATGATAGGCTGTTGCCGAATACACAATGATGGATATGCCGCCAATCAGAGATGTGATACCGGTAATAATCGCCGCAACATGTGCAAGTTGATCATATGCCGAGGAATTGAAGCCAAATCCGGCAGCAAGAAAGCCGATGCCCGCCATGGCAATACCTGTGCGTACCCAAGCCAGAAAAGTTCGCTCGTTGGCCAGATGTTGTTGGACATACTTGGAATCGGTAGTGGTTACGTCTTTGTCTGTGAAAGATATGTGAATCAACCCCGTTCATTAGATATACGGCTTCATTGTACTTTGTTTTTATCGCAAAACCAAGAAAGGATGGCTGAATGTATGCCTCGCAAAGAACGAATTACAGAATTAGAGAGCTTAAGGGGAATTGCCTTTGGAGCGGTCGTTCTTCAGCATTCCATCGCACATTACTCTTTGGTCCCGGAAACAAGACTGGAGGATGGTGTGTTACTGGCCATACTGCTGATGCTCTCCAAATTTGCAGTTCCTTTATTCATTTTCATAACAGGTATGGTGCTGTTTTATAACACGGGAGACAAGCTGCATTATGGCCAGTTCATGAGAAAAAGAGTAAACGACGTCATCGTGCCTTATCTAATTTGGTCACTCATTTATTTTACACTTGCACCGCGTGGCTGGACCGGATTTGGATGGAATGACATCCCGGACCTAGGCCTGAAGTTGATTACTGGCAAAACGACTTCACACTTTTGGTACATCATTATGTTGATCCAGTTTTATCTGTTATTTCCGCTCTTCTTACGTGCAATTCGTTATGTATATAACCGATATGAGGCCAAGGGGCGTATGATCGCATTATTGATTTCTGGCGTGGTGTATCTGGTGCTTGCAGATCAATTAGGTAACATCGCCAAATTCATGGAACGACTGAATATCCCGGTGCTGACAGATGTTTTTACAACGTATGCAGACCGCAATTTCCTCTATTTTTTTATTTATTTTGTGCTAGGTGCAGCCGCGGGGTTATCCGTCCAGCATTGGAATGAATGGATTCATCGATTGCGCTGGATATACTGGACAGTGTTTATTGTTCTGGGTCTGCGGTTTACTTACTTATTAATGCTGGAGTTTCAGAAGCCGGAAGGAATCAAAATTACTTTCTACACAGTCAGCTTGATCCGCCCTGATATGGCACTCTTTCTGATCGCTTCCATTATGGTCATGTACCAGCTGGCCGGGAAACTGCATAACCTCAGGGCTACACGATTGCTGGGATGGATTGGTGGTGTATCGTATGGCGGTTATCTGATGCATATGTTGATGCTGCGGTATAGCTACATTCCGGATGAGTTGTTCTATGTTGCTATGGGCTTGAACCCTGTCGTTCGAATGATCATTACCTGGTTGCTCGCTCTTACATTATCCTGTGTGCTGACATGGCTCATCTCGCGCATAAGTTGGGGCAAATGGATTGTAGGAACTGTCCCCAAGCCTGCCCGCAACAAATGAATCCATCAACATATGAAAAATTCATAACAGAATCACAACTGTACAGGATTGTACAGGGTCAATGCCGGTATAGGAATTCAGGATTGGCTACACAGGATTCAGGTATGCAGGATACAGGATTCAGGAGTACAGATGTAACAGCCTCTGCACAGTCTTATGATTAAAATTTTAAAATTCGATCGAACGACTCGCTGAGCGCCTGAATACACAAAATTTTTTGAAAATATTTTAAAATTTCAATACATGAAAAATTCACAACAGAAAATCTTTTTCCGTGCTTTCTCAGGCTATTCCGTATTCAGGCGATTTCTTTCTCACCCTCTTTGAAGATGGATAAAAGGCAGACCAAGCGGAGAAAGATGGCAGAACCCGAACATAAGTTTTATAATACTAGATATATAGGTTCTGACAGGAGGGGAATGAACGTGGCTTTTATGATTGCACAGCGGGCATTTATCAAGCTGTATCTAATTACGATGGTTGAACAGCACAGAGGGTATGGTTACGAGATGCTGGAGGCGATGAAGCAGGAATTCAAAGACTACGGTTATGTTCCACCCCAGAGCGAGGTATATCGGGCACTGCATGAATTGGTACAGCAGGGGGTATTTTATCGCACGAAGAAGCTGAAAGGTAATGATCCAAAGGTCGATTTTCAGGAAATCGTTCTATATCATTTCACGGATGATGGTGCGGAGAAAGCTGAGTTATACAAGAAACAGGTCAAAACGGATTTGGATCGTTGTCTCGGCATGTTACACAAGGCAGAAGAGGACAATTACGGTACGAAAGGAAGATGAGCATGAACAGACAGTTACAGTGGGGAGTACTCGGTACGTCAACCATTGCCAAAAATGCAGTCATTCCGGCGATCCAGCAGTCCGAACGTGGTGAGGTGTTGGCGATTGCCAGCCGCAGCAAAGAAAAGGCGGAAACCCTTGCCGAAGAACTCGGCATTGCCAGATCATATGGCAGTTATGAAGAGCTCATCGCTGATCCGGACATTGAAGCCGTCTATATTCCTTTGCCTAACCATATGCACAAAGAATGGACCATCAAAGCGGCACAGGCTGGAAAACACGTGTTGTGTGAGAAACCAGCTGCCCTGAATGCAGATGAATCAGCAGAAATGATTGAGGCGTGTGAGCAGCATGGTGTTCTTTTTGCAGAAGCGATTATGTATCGATATCATCCCAAGCACAGACGTGTGCAAGAGATTATAGCTAGTGGGGAGATTGGTATCGTCAGAGCCATCCATGGTAACTTTACGTGTAATACCGCTGATGACAAGGAAAATGTAAGGTTCAAAAGAGAGATGGGCGGCGGATCATTATTCGATCTTGGCGTGTATCCGATCTCGGCAGCACGGATGTATCTGGGACAGGAACCGGAAGCGGTGACCGTACACGCTCTATTCTCGGACGAGCATGATGGCGTGGATATGATGGCGTCGGGACTGGTAGAATTTCCGAATTCGGTAGCTTTAACTTTTGACTGTGGCATGTGGGCTTCAGGACGAGCGGAGATGGAGATTCTCGGGACGGAAGGGCGGATTGAACTGCCAAAGGTGTTTGGCTGGGAGAACAGTGATATTCCACCTCAGATTATTGTGCACACCGATTCGGTTAGCCGTGAGGAGCGTGTGTCGGTGTCGAATTCCTATGTGCTTCAGGTGGAGACGTTTGCAACGGCTGTGCTTGATGGAGCTGCCCTACCTTTCAGTCCGGAAAATACCATTCAAAACATGCGCGTGATTGATGCGTGCCTGGAATCGGCTCGAACTCGTCAACGTGTGCAACTGATCGATTAGATAGGTCAAGTCAGTTTAAACATACTAGTAAATACAGACTCCATCTTCAGGGATGAGAGTCTTTTTTTTCTGTCTTAAAATGTTACAATTATAATATTTTACAATTTAATCGTCTGAATTTTATATTTCTACCAAATTGATGTGATATAAATAGTCATGAGATGACTCGTTTACTATAATCTAGCAGAACGCACAACTAGAAAAGTTACAGCTTGCAGGATGCATATCGTGACAACGTTCATCTACTTTGAAGGATCGGGAGGCCGGATTGATGAAAAAGTTGATATCCACCGCATTACTGGCATTGTTGTTAACGTTTGTTTTCCTCACAGGTTCACAGTTCACTCCAGTCGGACAGCAGAAGGCATCTGCTGCAACATGTACCATCATCAATACGTTTACGGGTGTAGCAAATTATTTGAGTGCAAACGGAACGTTGCCATGTAACTTTATTACCAAATCACAAGCAACAGGACTCGGCTGGGTAGCTTCACAAGGAAACTTGGCAGTAGTGGCTCCTGGGAAAAGTATCGGCGGAGACGTATTTGGCAATCGGGAGGGGCTTCTGCCTTCAGCAAGTGGACGTATATGGCGCGAAGCGGATATTAACTATACTTCCGGCTTCCGTAATTCGGATCGGATTGTGTACTCCAATGATGGACTCATCTACAAAACGACAGATCACTATGCATCATTTACACGCATGAAGTAGAGGAAGGAGCAGCCATGAACACCGTGATTCTGGATGGAGAAGATTTTGCTAGTAGCGCTGAACTTCATCAGCAATTAAAGGATAAGTTGAAGCTGCCGGATTTTTATGGGGGTAATCTCGACGCTCTATGGGATTGCCTGACGGGTACGGTTGAACTTCCACTAGAGCTAAGATGGACCAACTACCGAATTAGCGAAGAACGACTGGGGAATGAAGCAGGCCGGGTACGTGATTTGATGTTGGAGGTACAGGCTGAACAGGCTGGATTTCAATTGCGTGTTGAGAAGTAGGCAGCAAATAAAGGCAGTTCAAATATAATCCGTCCAGCCGAGCAGACCACATGTGGTCTGTTTTTTTGTGTTATAGGAGGTTGTTCGAAAAGGTTGTTCAAAAAGTCTTTGTGTTGATTACGAATCATCTGAAAGTAGAGCGAGATTTTACTTTACTTACTTAACGTTAAAATTATTTTCACGAAGGTATTGATTTCTGCATAACTTACGTTAAAATAAAATTAACATGAAAAATATTTTAACGTTAGGGAGTGGAAAGTCATGAACGATAACATAGCAGTTGGCAAGCAAGGTATGGGTGAGTTAATACGAATCAGACCGTACATGCAATTTATGCTTAGTAAAGTTGTATCCAGATTTGGTGATTCGATTGACTCGATTGCCTACAGTTGGATGGTGTACATTCTAACCGGTTCGAAAGTGCTGATGGGTACATTGCTGGCGGTGAATTTTTTGCCAAATATCCTTCTGGGTCTGTTCGCCGGGGCTTTGGTTGATCGCATGTCTCCCAAAAAAGTGATTGTGATTACGAATACCGGTCGCGGGTTGTTTGTGGGTATTACAGCTCTGCTGTTTGGATTGGGCCAACTTGAAGTCTGGCATCTGTTTGTCATTACAATTCTGAATTCTTTGCTGGAATGCTTCACTACTCCTGCGGAAGTGTCCAGTATTCCCCGATTGCTTCCCCAATCGATGCTACTTTCGGGTAATGCCATGTCCTCTTCCGTAACCAGAGTGGCCGAACTCGCAGGACTCGCAGTGGCTGGTGCCCTTATTGCTACAATAGGCATTGCCTGGACGATCTTGATTGATGCGGGGTTGTTTGCGCTAAGTGCTTTAATTATGAGCCGAGTGGGCTATCCTGAAACCTTAACATCTGCTAACAATAATGATAGGACATCAACTGGAATAGATTCTCTTCCATCCGAAAAAAGTAGTATATTCTCCGAAATGGCAGAAGCTTTTCATTTTCTCCGTAAACATGCCTTATTGTTAATCGTCTCCATCCTGTTTGCCTTCATTAATTTCTGCCTGATGCCGTTTAATGTTCTCCGTACACCCTATGTCATTGAAACGCTGCATGCTGGCGCTGGGGGATTAAGTCTGCTCAGTGGGCTGATGGTGGGAGGCATGTTACTTAGCGGTGTATGGTTGACACAAAGGGGAGCGAAATATCGTAAAAGTGTGCTGGTCATCAGCGGTATTGTCATGTTGGGTCTCAGTTATGCGATGACGGCACTACCCGCTTATATGACTTCCTTCCAACTGCCGGTTGCAGCGGCCTTTTGTCTACTGATGGGTATGGGGATTCCGCTGGCTACAACACCGCTTGGTACCTATCTTATGGAAGTTACCCCATCGGAGATGCTGGGCAGAGTGTATGCCCTTCAGACTATGCTTGTCTTGAGTGTTGCACCGCTTGGCAGTCTGGTTTCGGGAGCACTTGCAGATTGGCTGACCATGCCTGTTCTGTTTATCGTTTTTGGTATTATGCTTGCCATGTCAGCAGGTATGCTGTTATTTAGCAAAAGTTTTCGAAGTGCTCTGTGATGATATTCAGAAGTGATCATTAGCCGATTTTCTGTATCAAGTCATTTCCGGCTCGTTTTGACCGAAGTCCTGACGCAGCGGTATAATAGAGACATCGATGGACAACAGGTACCCCGGAAATGAGGATACAGGGATGGAGCACAAGGTTCTTTCAACAATTGAAGAAATTAAAATCTACTCCGATCCGTATCGGATACAGATTATGAATATGTTTAACAAGCAGGGCAGACCATCCACGGTCAAAGAGATCGCCGACCAGATGGGTGAGGTGCCAGCCAAAGTTCACTATCATGTAAAAAAGCTGGAGAAAATCGGTCTACTGACGATCGTTTCCACGCGTGAGATTAATGGGATTATCGCAAAATACTACGAACCGTTTACCGGAGAGATTCATCTCCGTCACGAAGATGAAGACAAGGAAAACTCTCCATTAAAACAGGTGTTTCGGTCCGAGACGCTCAAATTATTAAATGAGATGTTTGAACAAAGTCGTCAGCGATTCATGTATCAGGCGGAAAATGAAGATCGGATGTTTCTCTCGGACATCACGCTCTATGCAACTCGTGAGGAAGTAGAGCAGTTGTATAAAAACATCATAAAACTTTGTGAACCCTATACAACAAAAGAGAATCGACAAGGGGAACATGAGGTCTTTCAGTTATTCTCAGCGCTTTCCAAACCTATAGTGAAAATACCTGCTTCCAAGACAGATGCAAAAGAGAAAAAGAAAGCTACGTCTAATAAGGGCAAATCAACTCCGGAAACGTCTCGATCTGTGTCTAAGCGGCAGGAATCTTCATCATCTGGTAATGAATCGAAAGAATAAAAGGACGATATCCATGGGTTCAGCGTTATCGCTGAAAGCAAGTTACGGCAAACGTGAGAAACTGTATTGGAGAAAACTAGAAAAAGCCGCCCAATGGCGGCTTTTTAATGCATGATAAGCAAGGCTAATGGTGGAGCAGCCTATGAAATCAAATTCAATTTTGACGCTTACCGTTTCAGTTCATAACGAAGTTACATGTTCTCATCATAGTCCTTCACAACACGCTTGGCTGCAGTTGCGGGGGAGTTGGATGTACCGTATTCTTCGACCGCTTCCCAGGCATCTGCGTTGTCGAACTTGCCGGCCCGCTGCTGTCTTCCTTCTCCCGCACCACTCGGAGGCATGGTCATTACTTCCTCTTCAACGGGCCGATCGTTGCTGATCTCCCGGTTAGGCGTGTCATCAATACAGTAAGCGGTATAAGGGATAGCCTCAAGTCGTTCGAAGGGAATATCTTCTCCGCACGTTACACAGGTTCCATATGTACCTTGCTCCATACGTTCCAATGCGTCGTTCACTTGATTGAATTCGTCTGTTAATGTATCGTCAATTGCCAGATCACGGCTACGTTCAAATGTTTCTGTACCGGCATCTGCCGGATGATTATCATAGGAGGACAGCTCACCGGTTGAATCTTTCAGCGACTCGACTGGAGCACCGTCTTCCATGCTGGATTCAAAATGACGCTGCAAGTTTTCACGTTGCTCCAAAAGGGCGTTTTTCAGTTCTTGGCGTTGATCTTTAGTTAATGTACTCATAAGGACATGCTCCTTTCCCGTTGTGGGGTGTAGTGAGTCTTTACCCGAATTGGATGAAAAGCAATCATTTCGTAAGGAATAGGGCTGTATCATTTTATATCTGACGGATTATGTGTTATAAAAAATAGAGAGAGAAAATGCCGTATGTTCTATGCAGGAAATAGAACCACGGCTTGGCTTATAATGGAGGTTGTCAATATGGATGAACATATGAAACGAAGATTGGATAAACAGAGACAATTGTTCAAACAATTGGGTGTGCAGCTAGATGCGTTATCGATTCATGAAAAACAATTTAATTATAAACTTCGTGGTTATGATCCGGATGAGGTAGATGCTTATCTTGATCTGGTCATCAAAGATTACGAACGTTTCTATGCCAATATTGCAGATCTGATGGACAAATGGCAAGAACAGCAGTTAACGATCCGTGATCTCAAGTCGTCCGCGAAACCGGTGGAAGATCCGACCAAGATTGATCGCAAACAGCTGGATGATATTGTGAAACAACTGGAATACAGTGTGCGACAGCTCAAGATCAGAGCACGTCCTGAAAAGGATCTGTTTTCTGAATAAAAGAAGGATCTGTTCTCTGAATAAGGTCAGCATGTCTTGGATTATATCAAATAAAGGTGGTTAATCATGAGTACTCATTTTTCGGTCAGTGTGCATTGTTTGTTGTTATTGTCACTCAGCGCGCCTGAACGAATCACGTCTGCACATATTGCAGGTAGCGTGAATACCAACCCTGTCGTCGTCAGACGTATTCTGGGCGGGCTGAAAAAGGCAGGATTGGTGAACTCCTCTCCTGGAACAAGAGGCTTCTACTTAGCGAAGCCATCAAGTGAAATCACATTAGCCATGATCTATCAGGCTGCCAAGGACGAAGGCCCATTGTTCCCGATTCACGGCAATTGTAACCCGGATTGTGAAGTGGGCTTGCATATTGACAGCTTGCTGACCAATCTGTATCAGGTTGCCGAGGAGAAGGTAGAGCAGTTCTTTGCATCCATTACACTCGAAGATATGGAACGTTCCAGTTCCCAGATGCAAGCTGTTCCATCACAGACAGAATAGATTGCAATAAAGACTTAAAGTGCATGTTCAAAAAGGGTGGTTTTCAGTACCGAGAAGATGGGATGAAGCTAGAAATGGAGTAGCGGAGCGTAGGAAACTACGTGAGCAACTACAATGTTTCCGTAGGAAACAACCTTCGTAAGCATATGCTTATTTCGGCTGAATTCCATATTCGATGCTGCGATGCGATTAGGCATCCTTCGTAATCAAAAGCGAACTTTTTGAACGACCTCTTAAAGGAAAGGTGGGTTGTTATATGAAAATTGTAGTAATCTCTGACACGCATTGTTCACGTAAATCACAGAAATTACCGGCTAGGCTCCTTGAGGTACTGCCGACTGCCGATCTCATTCTTCATGCTGGTGACTGGTCGGATTGGGGCGTATATCCATTGCTTAGCGAGTATGCACCTGTTGAAGGGGTAGCGGGTAATACGGACCCGTCCGAAATCGCTGAAAAACTGGGGTATTCCCGTATTGTTGAAGTGGAAGGACTTCGTCTGGGACTTGTGCACGGTCATCTGGGATCAAAGGGTACGGAGCAGAATGCAATTCATACCTTTGCAGGCCAGCATGTGGATGCTGTGATCTACGGACACTCACATATCCCGGTGATGCATACCGTGGACAACACACTGGTATTTAATCCGGGGTCGCCTACGGATCGGCGTTTTCAGAAGCAATACTCATTTGGCATCATGACTATAGATCAGGGGAAAATACAGGCTGAACACGTGTTCTTTGATCGGGATTAGAGAGATATGCGCTGGTTGCAAGTCGGAAGAGTACAAGTACCAGAATACCCAGCTTCTGAAGTCGCGACTGGATAACTGATAGGGAACCTTTTCATCAAACATCCTATATATAATTATTGTACAAGGCATCTTTGAACAGAATTGAAATCTGTTCCAAGGATGTCTTTTTTGATTTTTGATCATATCATTCTCTTTGAAAGTTATCTCTGAATGGGGAATGTGCTCTGTTCGTTATCTGTCATTCATCTGTTGCCGTTTTCCCCTATGGTGACATTCAGTGGAGTGATACAATGCGTTTACGACATAAAATGAATACGTTTACATAAGGAGATGGATCATGATGAAACTGTCTGTATTCACCGTGGCTACCCCTGATCTGAATGCAGAAGAATTGGCATCGGCTGCGGCTGCAGCGGGGATTGATGGAATTGAGTGGAGATTCCGTGGAATTCCTGAAGATGCTATGTCTGAAGAGCCTTCTTACTGGAGGAATAATCGATGTTCTGTAGATCCGAGCCGCTGGCAGGAACAGGTTCCTTTTTTTCGTGAAGCGGCGGTAGGGCAAGGCAGGAAATCCATTGCACTTGTACCGTATCTGAACTGTGGAGATTTGTCTGCCACCGAGCAGGCGTTTCAGGCTGCGGCTGGATTAGGAGCATCTATGATGCGTGTGGGTGTTCCAGGATATGATCGCAAAACCAGTTACCCTGAGTTGTATCGTAAAGCCGTTGATTACCTGAGTGAAGTGCAAGATCTGGCCAAACAGTACAACATCAAGGCGATTGTAGAGACGCATCATCAGACGATTGCACCGACCGCATCGCTGGCCTATCGGCTTGTGCAATCGCTCGACCCGCAGCATGTGGGTGTATTGTACGATCCAGGCAATATGGTGCATGAAGGATATGAGAATCATCGAATGGGACTTGAGTTGTTAGGCCCTTACCTGGCTCATGTACATGTGAAGAATGCCGGGTGGTTTGAAGCAGAAGGGAAAGATTCGCAAACGGCTAATGTGACGGAGAAGAACAGCGGAGTGGCTCTGAATACAGCCTGGAAATGTCACTGGACGCCGCTGACTGAAGGCATGGTCGATTGGGTACAGATGGTGCGGGATCTTCGTGCCGTCGGGTATGACGGATTTTACGGAATAGAGGACTTTAGTGGTGCCTTGGAATCCAAGGCGATGTTACAGCATTTTGCAGACGTTTTCGCCGAAATTGAGCGTCGTGTGGACGAGGAGGAGCAGTCATGAGTATCGTACGAGTAGCGGTTATTGGTATTGGAAACATGGGAGCAGCACATGCCAGAACGTTGGTGGCTGGAGAAGTACCCGGTGCGGAATTGGTCGCCGTATGTGATGTAAGAAGAGAGATGGAGAGCTGGGTATCCAGTCATCTTCCGGCAACAGTCACCTATTGGCAGGATGCAGAGCAGATGATGGCCTCGGGTACGATTGATGCAGTCATTATTGCAACGCCGCATTATGATCATCCGGAACAGGCCATTCAGGCTTTCAAGCATGGCTTGCATGTCATGATTGAGAAGCCGGCCGGTGTATATACGAAACAGGTACGCAAGATGAATGAAGCAGCCGCAGCCAGCGGTAAAGTCTTTTCCATGATGTATAACCAGCGGACCAACCCACTCTACATTAAACTAAGAGACTTAATTGCGTCGGGGGAACTGGGCGAGGTACGCCGTACCAATTGGATTATTACGAACTGGTACCGATCCCAAAGTTACTATGATTCCGGCGGCTGGCGTGCAACTTGGGCAGGAGAAGGTGGCGGTGTACTGATTAACCAGGACCCGCATCAACTGGATCTGTGGCAGTGGACCATCGGCATGATGCCGGTACGAATGCGTGCTTTCTGTTCGTTTGGTAAGTATCGGAACATTGAAGTGGAAGATGATGTAACGGCTTATGTGGAGTATGAAAATGGAGCAACAGGTGTCTTTGTAACGACTACTGGCGAAGCACCGGGTACGAACCGATTCGAGGTCAACGGAGACCGAGGTAAAATCGTGATCGAAGACGGAAAACTTACGTTCTGGCGACTTCGGGAATCTGAGCCTGAATTCAATCAGCGGTTTACCGGAGGTTTTGGACAGCCAGAATGCTGGAAATGTGAAATTCCGATTACAGGTGTGGAAACGGGGCACCCGGGTCTGATTCGTAACTGGGTTGATGCGATTCGTACAGGCGTACCACTTATTGCTCCCGGTGAGGATGGTATACACGGATTGACGTTATCGAACGCTATGTTGCTGTCCACCTGGACGGATAACTGGGTGGATCTGCCGATCGATGAGGATCTGTTCCATGAGCATCTGCAGGAACGCATTGCTGGATCAACGACGAAGAAAGACAAGGCATTCAGTGGCAGTCAACCTGCTGATCTGAGTCAGACGTTTAAATGAAGACGATTCGTTATATAGACGAGTTCATTGTAATCAACATTTTATAAAAAGGATGGGATGACATGGCTAAAGACGGGATGTTTTATGCACCAAAAAGTGTTACAAAAGAGGTTGTATGTGGTCCGGGTGAGTTCACTATTGCTGCTGTTGCGCTGGATCATGGACACATCTACGGCATGGTTGGGGGATTGTTGGAGGCTGGAGCTACCCTCAAGTGGGTATATGATCCGGACCCGGCGAAGGTAGAGGCATTTCGGAAGCAGTTCCCACAGGCTCAAGTTGCTGGATCTGAAGCCGAAGTGCTTGCAGATGATGAGGTGTTATTGGTGGCAAGTGCAGCAATCACTTCAGATCGTGCGCCGCTTGGCATGAGAGTTCTGGCCGCAGGCAAGGATTATTTTACAGACAAAGCCCCATTTACCACGCTGGAACAATTAAAGCTTGCACGGGAAGAAGTGAAGCGAACAGGCAAGAAGTACATGGTGTATTACAGTGAACGACTGCATGTAGAAAGTGCGATCTATGCGGGGCAACTCATTGAACAAGGGGCAATCGGCAAAGTAGTGCAAGTTATGGGTACTGGCCCGCATCGCTTGAATGCCGGAGGAAGACCCGACTGGTTCTTCAAGCATGAGCAGTATGGCGGCATTCTCTGTGATATCGGGAGTCACCAGATCGAACAATTTCTGACGTTTGCATCATGTACGGACGCTGAGGTAGGGTTCAGTCGTGTGCATAACTTCAATCACCCACAGTTCCCGGAACTGGAAGACTTCGGTGAAGCTTCTCTGATCGGGGACAACGGAGCGTCCGGTTACTTCCGAGTGGACTGGTTCACACCGGATGGTCTGGGCACATGGGGCGATGGGCGTACAGTTATTCTGGGAACGGACGGTTATATCGAGCTGCGGAAGTATATCGACATCGCAAGGGAACCTCAGGGGGATCAGGTGTACCTGGTCAATCATGAAGGGGAGTACCGCTACAATGTAAAAGGCAAGGTCGGTTATCCTTTCTTCGGTCAGCTCATTCGCGATTGTCTGGATCGGACCGAGACCGCCATGACACAGGAACATGCATTCAAAGCGGCAGAACTCTGTCTGATTGCACAACATAAAGCGATGAGAGAGCGCGTGGTGTGGAGTAGCGGAGCGAAGTAAATGTTTTAGGTGAAGGGGAGCAAAGGTTGATTACTAAAGGTTATCCGTAAAGTTGAGTGAAGAAAGAGCAGCCCAAATGTTAAACTGCATCCTACATGTTAGTTATGGCTAACATATGGGACAGTTCACGGGGGCTGCTTTTTTTGAGTATGTTTGTGACTTCGCAGATGGATTAATATGGGTTATATTATATGTAGTTCGGATATTGTTTGAAAAGAGAGGTATTTACGAAGTTCGTATATATGATGTTATAGGAAATCGGTAAGAACTATCAATTAAAGGTATAGAAGAGTATTAAATAATTATTGGAGGGAAGAAAATGACTTCAAAAATTGATATTTTATTTGAAGAGCTTTTTGGATTCAAGCCTAAAAAAAGTGGAGAAGCATATGAGAAAATTTCAGCCGCTGTTATGAAATTGCTACACAAAGATAGCAAGGTGACGCATGATGAAAAACTTAGAGGAGAGTTTAGCGACACATTATATCAAATAGATGTGATGCTAGAAGAGGAAGCCAAAAAAAGAATGGGCGAGGCGAAGGATTATACTGTGAAGGGAGCAAAAGTAGGGAGAGGAGATATTCAAAAGTTAAGCGGAGCTTTAGTGGATCTAAATGAAGTAACAGGTGGAGCATTCTTTTCTGCAACGGACTATACAAAGCCAGCCATGGAATATGCAGAAGCAAGTTCGAAGATGTTTGGGAAGGATATACAATTGTACAATTTAAGACCGTCAACAGAGTTAGATGAAGAAGGAAGAATAATGAAGATTCTTGTAATTATAAGTATCTTTACTCCCAAAGATGATGAGATTGTTTACACACCAATTTTTTCGGAGAACGGAAAAGACAAGATTGACCAATTGATAAAAGAAGGAAAATTAGTAGAAGGTAAAATTCAAGTTCTTATAGAAAATTTTTATGATGAGAATAGAAATGTTATCACGTCGTTAAGTGAATTATCATCCACTAATATACAAAATGGTTTTGAGGATATGGCACAGGGTTCTTTTTGGTTGAAAGGGAAATTTCTTGAGATTTCTGGTCATTTGATTGAATTGTTAGGATTATCATATTGTATTCCATTTTCAAAGACTGATGAAACAATTGAAGTTGATCCTTATGGGAAGCATAAATTATTAATAAGAAATCAAGACGGAAGTATTAATAAATTGATTACTGATGAAGAGATTAGAAAAAGCATAAAAGGGATCAATTGAATAGATTATAAACCTTTAAAGCACCGACATCCTATAACATAATATTCACGCTGCGGACATACGTCCTTGGTCCGGCATTTGCCGGACACTCGACATGCGTCGAGTCGTGAATACAGAAACGTTAGATGAAAGCCACGAAGAACATTTTTAAAGGAGGTGATTAAATGAATTCAACTTGGCTGGAAAGAGTGAAAAATAATATCCTCCCTGTAAGTGAAGAACAAATTGATGTGCTAAAGGCTTTAAAAGAATGGGTTTACGAAGGTGATATGTATGATGTTGAAATTGCAGAAGAAACGTGTGAATTATGTGATCATCCACACATTAGATATCAATTTGAAATTGTAAATATAATTAATTCAAATACACTTCAAATAGGGTCAGAATGTATCAATAGATTTGAGATTGGAGTGCTTGATAATAAAGGGGTGCTACTATCCTCTGAGAAAGCAAAAAAGAAAGTGAATAAAGATAAAAACAAGCTAGTAACCGAAGCAAAAGTAAAAAGTGTAATTAATTCCTTAGTAAGTCTCTCAAAAGTTGATAATGAATTTGAGATTGAAAGCTTTATTAAATACTTAAAAGATAATGGAGCCTTTACTCCAAAACAGCTTTCAACATTAATTTGGAGGTTGGAAAAGTACAAAATAAATCATATAAAGTCCCATTTTAAATTTTCTATTAAGAAAAATAAGGATAAAGACCAACTTCTTGAATTAGCAGATTATAAAGTGAAGCAAATGTGGGATTGTCTTTCTAGTTCTCAGAAAAATTTTTATTCGGAGAAACAGAAGCTAAAGAAAATGATAAACAACTTGCCTCTATAGTAATTCAAGAAGTCGTGACCACCATCTAACATCATATCCACGCATCGGAACCTTACAGCTCCTGGGTCCGCAAGAAGCGGATTGTCAAGGGAAGCAGATTCAGAGGACACATCCGCCCCTGACGGGGCTTAAATCGGTGGGACGTCGTGGATACAGTAACGTTATACGCAACCCCTTAAGAATGTTAAACCATGCAACCAATTAATAACAAATAATAAATATAGGTGAAAGAATACATTTACACGTAGCAGTTGAAAACCAAGATGAACGGAATATTAGAAGGTGTACCATATAACAATAAATTTCCACATCGTTAGTTATGCTCCTTGGTCATCAAGAGAAATACCAGAGAAGCGGATTCATAATAAAGTGCAAACTATAGAATATTTCTATTATGCGAAAGAGAGGATCAAATGAATTATCATTTTGGCTTTTCATGGAAGGGTCTGATAATCTTTTTATTGCCAATGATACCAAATGTATTTTATTTTTTAATTCCTGCGTCAGATATATCAGGAAACAATGCAAATAGCCATTTGATTTTAGATGTTTTGGAGCACGGAAGTCAGGCGATATTTTTCTTTCTTCTGATATTTGTTGTAAGAAAACAAGCATCTGAAATGCGATGTCCTTATATAATTGGTATGGCAATAATGTTGATTTTTTATTATGGGCTATGGATATTGTATTTTACAGGCAACGCAAACTCGATTGTTTTTTTGGGGATGGCCGTTCTCCCGGTAGTATATTTTATATTAGCTGAGATTTGGCTTCAAAATTATCTGGCTATTATACCAACAGTACTTTTTGGTATTGTGCATGTCATTAATACATATGTGTCTATTGCGAATTAAAGGGAGGACAACAATCCTCTTAAATTTTGATTGTGCGTTCAGCATGTATTCTATATCAAGGATTAGGTCTCGAATGGTGAGGTTAGAAGTAAGCCATAGCTTAAGGCAGGCGTGTCCAACGTGAGCAGGAATCTGAAATAAGCCATCGGCAAATCTCCGGTCCGAGGAACACGAGCCTCTTATAAGGCTAGCATTCATTGGATGAAGTTACTAAACAAACCAAAGTTGATACTGCTGAAGGCGTACGAGAGTAAATGAGGGGATCTTTCCTATGCGGAAACGGATTTGATAGGAGCAAAAGATAGAACCAAGAGACAAAACACGTAAAGACATATTAAATACATAAAACACACAAGACATATAAGGATGTGGAATCGAAGAAGAAGGGGCAGCGTATAACAATGCATTTTGCTTCGTCGCTGACGTTCCTCGGTCTTCAAGAGGGATTTCGGAGAAGTGGAATCAGGCGACACATCCAACCGGCTAAGTGGCAAAGCCACCCGGACCTCCGGTCCTTGAGCCGTTTGGACGTCAGAAATGCGCAACGTTATCTGACATAAAACTATTACATTTTAGGAGCAAATAATGAATATCACTTTCTCGGCATGGGTTCAATATTATCGAAGAAATAATCAAAACCTCAAATATATTCATTGGGATGACAACTATAAATTAACAACTAATGAAAGAGAAATAATCATTAAGTCAATTCAACAGTTTCAATTAGGAGAAAACTCTGAAGGTAAACATCTAATTAAACGTGCGCAAGAATATGTACATCAGACACAAGATCAGGATTACTATGAAGCGCTTATAGAATTCATTAAAGAAGAACAGAGGCACGCTAGAGATCTAGGCAGATTTATGAAGTTACAGGGAATCCCACTCCTCCGTAGACATTGGGTGGACAATGTATTTAGAAGATTACGTCAATATGCGAGTCTAGAACAATCAGTCATTGTTCTATTAACTGCTGAGATCATTGCTAAGTTGTACTATAAAGCTTTGCAAAAATCTACAAAGTCAGAAGTATTAATAGATTTATGTAATCAGATTTTAAGTGATGAGGAGAAACATGTTCAGTTTCAATCCGAAACTCTTCATAAATTTGCTCAAAATAGGAACGTTCTCTTTAACAGAATAGTTTATATCCTTCGTAGAATCCTTTTTGAAGGAACGCTAATTATAGTGTGGTATCAACATAAGCCTGTATTTAAAGCTGGGGGATATAAACTCAAAAGTTATTACTATGAATGCCGTCATGAGTTTAACCTAACAAAGAAGATTATAGCTAATTCACTGTAGAGGTTTACGTCAGATAACATTATATCCAAGCTTTGGATTCTGGCGCTCCCTCGGTCAGCCCGAAGGGAATTGGCAGGGAAGTGGAATCAGGCGGACACATCCGCACGGACTAACCGCATCGCGGTCGCTCCCTAACGTGGCTTAAGTCGGTGGGGCGTCGTGGATACAGTAACGTTATAGGAAATCAGCGTATAAAAATACAAAATAAATTTTTCAAACTCTGAATAGGAGTGAAATCATGCTGGAAGCGGTTATTTTCGATATGGATGGTACACTATTTCAAACAAACAAAATCTTAGAGTTATCGTTAGAAGAAACGTTTTCTGTCTTGAGGTCTCGTAACGAATGGTCGAGTGAAACTCCAACTCAAAAATATCGTGAAATTATGGGAGTTCCTCTACCAGTAGTTTGGGAAACGCTACTACCGAACCATTCAAACGAAATCAGACGAATTGTGGACGAGATCTTCCTAGAGAAGCTAATTGCAAATATTAATTATGGCAAAGGTGCGCTTTATCCGCATGTCAAAGAAGTTTTTGATTTTTTAAAACAGGAAGGCTGCTTAATTTTTATTGCAAGTAATGGACTAATCGAATACCTCAATGCTATCGTTAACTGTTACAAGTTAAATAATTGGGTGACAGAAACCTTTAGCATCCAACAAATAGAGACTCAGAATAAGGATGACTTAGTTAGATATATCCTTATGAAATATCACATCAACAACGCTGCTGTAGTTGGTGACAGGATCTCTGATTTCAATGCAGCAAAAAACAATGGATTGAAGGCTTTTGGTTGTCGATTTGACTTTGCCCAAGAATGGGAGCTTAAACAAGCGGATTATATTATTGATGATTTACTTGAATTGAAAAAATATATTTAACATCATGGGAAGTGGAATATTAGTGTAAGTATTTTCGAAGAAGACGCTGAGATCCTATAACATCATATTCAAGTAGCGGCGCCTCATGGAGCCTTGGTCTGCAGGAAGGATTTCGAAAAGGGATTTCGGCAGACAACCCATTCGGGGTTCATCAATACAGGAACGCTATGTCCATAATAGCTTTAAAACATAATGACACTTTTTGGAGGTTAATTGATGGGAGCATGGGGAACTGGAATTTTCGAGAACGATAATGTATTAGATTGGAAGGCAGATTTACTTGATTCTGATGACATCGAATTAATTGAAGAGACGATTGAAGAAGTATTAGAAGAAGATTATATTGAGTCAGATTTAGCTTCCAATGCTTTAGGCGCAATTGAGATCCTTGTAGCATTACAAGGTAATCCTGGGACAGAAATTTTGAATAATCAAAGTAATACAGAGGATCTATATGACTGGATCGATAAACATAAAGGAAAAGGAAAAAAACTCATTTCAAAAGCTAAACGAGCAGTTAAGAAAATTAAGAAAGATTCAGAACTAAAAGAGCTATGGGAAGAATCAGAAGAATACCCAATCTGGTTAAATACAATAAATGACTTAGAAAATCGATTGTAAAGAAATTGATAGCTTTTCGAGAAGAGGGAACTTCACATAACAAAATATTCAAGCTGCGACTCCGTTGGAGCCTTGGTCTGCTGGAAGGATTCCAATGAGGCAATTTCGGCAGACAACCCCTTTGGGGTTCATGAATAAAGAAACGTTAGCAGAAATCAGGGGAATGCTTAAATAAATTATAAAGATTAAGATAACTATTATTTAAGGGCGGGGATTTCAATGAGTAGCTTGTTACTAACCTCTTGTGGTTTTTATACTGAAGATATTAAAAATCAATTTCTGGATTTTATTGATGGAGATATTTCTCAATTAAAAGTCTCAATTATTACAACAGCATCCCCTAGAAAAGAAACTAATAGATATGCACAAAGAGCAATGCAAGAGTTTAAGGACATGGGATTTCAGCATATCAATTTTGTAGATATAGAATTTGATGACCCGCAAATTCTCTTACATAGAGATGTTATATATATCAATGGTGGAAATCCATTTACATTATTGTATTACGCGAAGAAAAGTGGTGCTGATGAAGTTATTAAAACACTGGCTGCACAGAATGTAATTATAGTTGGAGTAAGTGCAGGAACGTTATTACTGGGCCCGAATATTAACATTGTCGATTTCTTTACTCCACAGATGAACACAATGAATTTAACGGATTTTAAGGCATTAGGTGTAACCGACAAGCTTATTTTTCCTCACTATGATCGAGAGGACATATTTAAAGATAGTACTAATAAAACAATTGAAGAGAGAATAGTAGAATTTGAATCCAATGAGAACTGTGAAGTGACAAGGCTTAAAGATGAAGAATATATCTCAATCATAATGAACCAAGCACATTGAATCGAATAAGCCCCTGAAATCTTGCTAACACCTTATTCATGCTGCGGGGTAAGCCCCTTGTTCTGCCAGTGGGTTTGGAGCAGACAACTCCTGCGAGGCTAAGTCTTCGACTTAGTCGCTCCTTTAAGCCTCACGGGTCGTGAATACAACAACGGTAGATAAAATAACGAAGAAGTTTGTATTGGGAGTTGATTCATTGAAGTATTCAACTGTAGTTCTTGACTTGGACGGAACATTATTAAATTCAAAAAAAGAAGTATCTAAGAGAAACATAGATGCGGTCTTATCTTGTTATCAGAGAGGAATGAGAATAATATTTGCAACAGCTCGACCGCCGAGGGCGGTTAATTGGTTGCTTCCACAAGGATTAGTAGATATCGGGGCTTTTGTATATTATAACGGAGCTCAAGTGATATGTAAGGAAACAAAGATAGAAATTAATGAATCAATCCCTGCTCATGTAACTACAGAAATTCTTGATTACTGTTTGAAGTGTGACCCTCAAATTGAGCTGACTATGGAAGTGAAGGATGAGTGGTTTAGTTTAAGAGAGCTTGATTATATTAGCTCAATGAACACACAATCAAACCCCGTAGTAAAACCTTTAAAAGAATTAAAGCAATATGATGCTACGAAGATACTCCTTTCTGGCAATAATTACAGTTCTGGATTGATTGAAAAATTCCAGGGTAGAGTGAATATACTAATTACGGATAATAATAAACTAGTACAAATCATGCCTCTTCTGGCATCTAAGGAAATGGCAATTACTAAACTCTGTGAATTATATAATGTAGAATTGGATTCCGTCATTGTGTTTGGTGACGATCATAATGATGTAGGCCTCTTTAAGAAGGCTGGATATTCTATTGCTATGGGGAATGCGATTAGGGAATTAAAGGAAATTGCTGATGAAATAACCGTTAATAATGATGAAAACGGTGTTGCTGTAAGTCTAGAAAGATTTTGTGGGTAACTCAAGGTTACTTTATCTAACAATAGATTCATACACCGTCGCACTTGCTCCTCGGTCGCCAAGAAGGATATCGGAGAAGTTAATTAAGGCGACACATTCAATCAGCTAAGTCTATTAACCTGTTCCCTACGGTAAGCTGCTTGAACGTCAGGAATACAACAACGTTTAGCCGAAAGAAGTTCTTATTCTAGGAGGAGTCTATATGATATTAGAAAAAGTTATAAATAGAATTGCAATACAAAGTGAATATAAGGATTTGGTTGATAAGTATATAGATCATATACTTAACGAATTTAAAGGTAAGATTCATAGCATTTATATGTGTGGCTCGATTCCAAAAGGAACAGCTCAACCTTTTAAGTCAGATGCAGACTTTACTATTGTATGTGCAAATCCCGAAGATATTGATTACGAAAGATTGTCAAATATCAAAGACAGGCTTTTGGAAGAATATCCATTCGTCACTAAGATGGATACGATCATTTGCTCGATTGATGATGTATTAAGTAGACCGAACGATTGGGGTTTTTGGGTTAAGATCATTTGTGTTTGCATACATGGGGAGGACATTGGTGAAAAAGTACCCCCGATCATAATTTCTCCAGAATTCATTTTAGACTTAAATACAGATACCAAGGAGGAAGTAGATCGTGTACATCGTTCACTTTCTAATGTTAGTGATCACTCAATGAAAACTAGATATATTAAAGGTTACTCTAAGAGATTAATTCGTGCATTATACTCTTTGGTTTTAGAAGATACAGGGGTATGGGAAGATGAAATCATTAAGATGAAGAATGCCATATTAAACTATTGTGAGATTAACTCCGCTTTAGTTGAGTATCTGTATGCTTGTTACTTGGATAGCGATGTATCTGTTGAAGAGTTTCTGGAAATCGCAGATGAAGTATATAGCTATTTTGAGAACGCCTTAAACACAATGGCTGCTTCCAGAAATTTATTTGGCTAACAACATATTGACGCTCGTAGTCACTCTGAGAAGCGATTCAGCCCCTAAGCCCGTCGGGACATCACTGGCAAGATTGAAAGGAGAAAAATGATACTTGGGTTGTATGAAGCACATTTACCAGTAAGTAACTTACATCAATCGATCGAATTTTATTCTAAATTAGGATTAGAGCTGGCCTGGAGAGATGAAGATACAGCTTTCTTCTGGATTGAAAAAGAAAAGAGTTGGGTCGGTCTATGGCAAGGCGAAGAGTATCTCACTTCTTATCATCCATCATTAAGGCATATAGCATTTCGAGTGAGTTATGAAGATCTTAAAGACAGTGTGAAATGGCTTCAAACTATTGAAATAGAGCCTGTCCCATTTGGAAAAAGAGATTCAATAAATCCATTTGTAAGGCCTAATCAGGGAAATGCTTCGGTCTACTTCAATGATCCAGATGGAAATAGTTTAGAATTATGTGTTTTGTAAGTGTCCCTGAAAACTTAAAGAATATAGCCAATAAATTATCAATCGAAGAATGGGAAGATCTTTTGAAAGATAAAAACTAAAGAATGTATGGGGGAGTTAAAAGAAGTATCAGCATCAGATAACATAATATTTACGCTGCGGCTCCTGCGGAGTCTTGGTCTGCAGGGTGAAAGCGCTTCATCATATATTCAACTACGTTGAACGATGAATATAGAAACGTTAAGCGAAATAATTGCTAGTGGAAGGAGATTTAAATGCATATTAGAGGAATAATTCTTGAAGGATACTCCAATGCCGGGAAGACTTCAGTATTAAAAGCAATTAAACGTTATCAATCACAAGAAGAATCCTCAGAACGGAGCGTAGTTATTCTTGGAGAACATTATTCTCAAATTTTGAATAATAAACATGGAGAATATGTAAGTCTGACCCGAGAAGGACACATTGAGTTACTTAAAGAGCGGGTTGAAATGCTAAAGAAACTTAACGAATGGGCAATTCAACTTGGTCCTGCATCTAGAGGATCTAGGGGACTATTTTATGTTCTGGAAAGGTTTCATTTAAATCATAGAGCCGCATTTGTAGATTCGGATTTGGATGAGATAAATAAAATAGAAGAACAGCTTGAGTCTTTAGGTGCCAAGTGTATTTTGCTTACAATCTCGCCCGAAGTCGTAGAAGAAAGAATTAAAAGTAGACAACCCGAAGAATGGATCTATAAAACAGAAGAAGATGTAAGATCGTCGGTAAATGAATTATTAAAAATCCAAAATGTTTTAAGACATCAAGCTCAAATCTCAAGAGTGCCAACAATAGAAATCAATACAGATGGTAAGGATTGGGATGAGTATGTAAGGGTAATCATGAAGGGCAACGACATCGCCTAACCACATGTTCAAGCTCAGTCAAGTGCACAATGTAAAACTAAACCAGAAGGAGTGATCACTTGATTATTATGATTAATGGATCATTTGGATCCGGTAAGACCTCGACTTCTCAAAAGCTGCAGCCTCTAATACCTAATAGTATGATTTATGATCCTGAAGAAATTGGATATATGTTGAGAAAAATCATAACAGAAGACATCTACTTTGAAGAAGAACGAACTGATGACTTTCAGGATATGGAACTATGGAGAATACTTGTAGTACAGACAGCTAAAGAATTAATGAATAAGTATAAGAAACATCTTATTGTTCCAATGACCATTTATAAGTCTGAAAATTTCAATTACATATTAAATGGATTTAGAAGTATCGATCGAGATACTTTTCATTTTTGCCTCTTAGCATCTGAAGAGATGATCAAAAAACGAATTGAAAAACGTGGAGACAAATTTGATTTTTGGTATCAGAAGCAAACAAACGCGGGTCTAATTGCATTTAAAGATATTAAATTTCAAGAACATATTGACACAGATAATAAAGAAACAGAAGAAGTTATAAGAATAATTTTAAGAAAGGTTTCAAAAATCAATTTGTGAGTAATTCAACGTAGTGACTGACTCCACATAACACAATGTTCAGGCATCAAGCTACCCTCGATTCGGCAGAAGTTAGAGGTGAATTAAAAGAGGTAAATTCAACAGAAGAAATTGGAATTGGAATGATCCGAACACATGAAATTCAAAAGAAATCAGTTAAAATCAAAATTAATATGAGGTGCGTAATGGATCGTAAGATTATTCAAACCGCAAAAGAGATAGCAATAAGAATTATTCGCGAAGCAGGTCTAATCTCTAAAGAGAAATTTGATAACTTTGTTGAACTGAGATCTAAAGATGAATTTGGGGATGTGGTTACTGAAGTAGATCATATCTGTGAAGAAATCATCATCAAACAAATACAAGACGTATTTCCAAATCATCAGATACACAGTGAAGAGGCAGGGGTTATTGGAACTAAGCACGATTGGTTATGGTTAATTGATCCTTTAGATGGAACTAATAATTTTGCAATTGGTTTAGCTGTTTTTTCGATATCAATTACCTTAATGTACAAAAGAGAGCCTGTGATTGGAGTGGTCTATGAACCTCTAACAGAACGTTTATTTGTATCTGTTATTGGTGAAGGGACAAGCTGCAATAATCGACAAATACAAATTAAGAGTAACCCTAATATTTTCAAAGGAAATATAGGTTGGATTCAAGGTCACAGAGTACAAAACGACCCACAAGCAGTAAAACTAAGACAACACATTGATATTAGATTTAAACGAATGTTAAGATTATGGGCTCCAACGCTTCAATGGTGTATGTTGGCCAAAGGAGATATTGATGGAATTGTTCTGTACAATTCTGAGGGTGATGACTTGTATTCAGGTATCTTAATGGTTAAGGAAGCAGGGGGGCTTGTTATAGATTTTGAAGGAAATAAGTTTAATGGAATGAAAGAAGAACCTTATCTAATTGCATGTCACCCAGACCACAAAGAAGAACTATTGCAAATTGTAAGAGAAGGATTGAGTTAACGCTAGAAGCAACTGATTTCATTTAACATTATATTCACGCTTCAGAGCTTGACAGCTCCTCGATCCGCGAGAAGCGATTAGCAGGAAAGTGAAAACAGCCGGATACCCCTGCGAGCATAAGTCTGGCGACCCGTTCGCTTCGGTCACTTAAGATTCTCGAGTCGTGAATAAGGAATTAATTTATTCGAAAGATGGTGAAATGATGAGTGTTATAAATACTAAATCCGTACAAAACGAAATTATAAAAGATATCGAAACAAAATATGGATGGATTGTACATGCAGTTGAATCAAACTATTTGGGTTATGGTAATTTAAAGTGGATTATGACAACTAATATTGGGTCCATCTTTGTTAAACAATATTGCAAGATAAGGTATCGACGCGGATTAGATGGGGTTCGAGACGCACTGAAGTATCAACATCTTATGCATCTTGATGGAATTCCTTGTCAGCCAGTATATAGTTTCAACAGTGAATATATTCATACCACATTTTCCGGCGAGGATTATATGATTTCTGGTTTTAGCACAGGGAATTTAATAAAAGCAGGGCAATTAAACAGTCTTCAGATGTATAGTCTTGGTGAAGCTACTGGTCGTATGCATATGTGGATGAAAACACATATGCCGAAATTACCATACTTACAGTGGGAGTTACCTTCAAAGGCAGAGATGTCTGAAAAGATACAAGCAAATCTAAATGAAATGAAAAAAATTACTAATCAAAGATACATAGAAGCTATAGAGAATCAAAGAATTATTCTTAAAGAATTAGATTTGGATATATTTAATGAGTGTGCTAAAGGATGGGCGCATTGGGATATGCATGTCGACAATCTATTATTTCACGAAGATAGGCTAGAAGATATTTTAGATTTTGATAGACTACACTACGTATATTCAGATTTCGACATTTCCCGCGCAATACTCTCAAGTGCACTTTTAGATGACGGGAAATTAAATGTTGAGTCAACTAGGGCATACATTGATGGTTATAGAATTCATACTAATCTTACGATAGAACAGTTGGTACTATCGATTAAATTAACTTGGTACAAAGAGTTTAAGTGGGTACATGAAAAGTATAGTCAAGATAAAGCAATGAGTCGGTTTATCGAGGAAATGATTTGGATAGGGAATGAGTGGGAGAATCTCGAAGAGATATTCACAACTATCTTTAAATAATGATTGTGGGTTAATTCGGACTAGTCAGCGACAGCCCTGCGAGGTTAAATCCGTCGGACCCGGCGCGATACATCTTACGCCTCTCGGGTTCGTAGATACAGGAATGTTATCGGAAATATTCGTAAATACTTTATTTTTTGGGGGCATCTCAAGGATGAGTGAAAAAACAATAATTATTGAAGATTACAACAATGAATGGCCTGAAATGTTTTCTGATCTGAAATCCATCATAGAACAAAGACTCGGGGATCTAGTACTTAGAATTGAGCACGTTGGTAGTACCGCAGTACCTGGACTAGCGGCAAAACCTATTTTAGATATTGATGTAGTAATTGATTCTATGGACTTGCTTCCAGATGTAATTCAAGGATTAGAAAGTTTAGGTTACTATCATGAAGGGAATTTGGGTGTTGAGAACAGAGAAGCTTTTGCAAGAAAAGATGCAAATGTTCCTTATAGTATAGTAAAAATACAGAAACCTGAACATCATTTATATGTTTGTAATAAAGAGAGCAAAGAGTTATTAAGACATATATCCTTCAGAGATGCATTAATTAGCAATCCCGAATTTGTAGTCGAATATGCCAATCTAAAGAAAGAACTTGCTATTAAATATAGAGAAAATCGTCAGTCTTATACGGATGGGAAGACCGAATTTGTAAATAAAGTACTTAATGAATATGGAAAGAACTTGTAGGTTGCTCAATGGGACTAAAACATCCGATAGCAAATTAACCACGCTGCAGGGGCTAATGCCCCTTGGTCAGTTAGAGATATTTCGCGGAACTCGTATCAGACAGACAACTCCTACGATGCTAGGTCTTCGACCCAGTCGCTGGTGCTCTTTAACCTCTCGGGTTTGTGAATAAAACAACGTTATCGAAAATCTCACAAAGGATATGAAAACGTGAATACTAAAGATTTTAGAAAGGTAATTAGGGTGTATTTTGCTCCAAAACTACATGAGGTTGGGTTTATGGGAACCGATCATCATTTTGTTAAGACAACTGATAATCACTTTATTTACACTCTGGTGATTCAGGCAGATAAATCCGGTGGATCTTGTGTTATGGAGATGGGGGTACATCTAGATTTTCTCCCGAATTCTATTGGTGAATTTAAGTCTTCGAATGAAATCACGACCTATGATTGTGAATTCAGAAAACGTCTTGATAAAAAAGCAAATTGGTTTAAGAGATTTTTTACAGTGGAGCGTGAAAGATGGTTTCAATACGGAGAAACAGACGAGGATGCAATAGTTACTATAGATGAAATGACACAGTTATTTTTGGATCAAGGAATGAGTTATTTTTCTCAATTTAATGATCCTAGGATGATTACATCAATTTCATTGGCCGAGATAATAGCTAGATCTAAGAAGATTGAAGATTTTGGAGCTCCACTTGATTCAAGGTTGGTTTTGTTAATTGCACGAACGCATAAATTTCTAGGTAATGATAGGGACGCGAAAGATTATGCTCAATGGGGATTAAATAATATTGGGGAAGCAAAAGGACTTATTAAGGACTTTGAGGCCATAGGTCTAGGGAGTTTCTAACATCATATCCGTGCTTCGGCGCCTAAAGGCTCCACGGTCCGCGAGAAGCAATCGGCAGGGGAGAGAATTAGCGGACACATCCGTAAGACTAACCGCATCGCGGCCGCTCCAATTGGTCTCTTAAGTCGGTGGGAGGGTCATGGATACAACAACGTTATGCCCCATTATCGGTAAATATCAAAGATAATATTTAAGGAGATAATTTATGAAAGGTAAGATACTCTTCTTATTATTTATTACGATAGTGTTTTCATCTTGCCAAAATAGTAGTCAATTGACTACCATGAACAGCGAAACTAAATCAATAATGAATTCTGAACTGCCTCCTGATGTAGTGAGTACAGGTAATCGAACAGAATCGAAAGAAATAACTGAAGGTCAATCAGATCCTTCTAATAATCAAGTGTTATCCATGAGTATTGGGAACTATGATTCGACTGGAGATTTTTATGATGAAATGCTTCGAAATCCTATAGATCATGATTATGAAGTGGAATTTAATAAACTTCCAAAGAGATTATTACAACATTGGGATGGGGGGCGTTGGAAAGCAAATATACCGAGATTTGGGATAAAGAAATGAATCAAATATATAAAAAGCTGCTTTCTAAGTTGGATAGAGAACCAAGAGAAGCACTAATTGAATCGCAGAAAGAATGGCTACAGTATCACTTAAGGGAAACAAAATTTGTAGAGAAGACATTTATTAATAATGGTTACCTAGGATCACAAGGATCGGTAAGCCTAGGCACGGTTATACGGGAGAGAATTAGGGAAAGAACAATGCAATTATTTGAATATCGATATTTGTTAGATGGTGAAGTTGAGTTTTTATACTAAAGTAAAAAATAGAATTGGAATCTGGATCAAAGGTTTTAGGTGATACTTCGAAGAGGGTAACGGAACATAACAATGTATTCAAGTTGCGGGGATACCACGCCTTGGTCGCCTGAGACGTTTCGATGAAGTGAATTCAGACGACACTTTGATTTTTCCTAAGATAATAGCTATCTAATGGGAATCAAAGTTAGCAATGGACATACGTTAGGCGAAACCGCAAAGTGCATTGAAAAAACAAAAAGGAGCTAGATGCAAACATGGAATTAAAACTTGTCCCAGTAAATCCTGAAGATAAAAGTATACTAATCAATTTATATGAATTGTACGAGTATGACTTCAGTAAATATACAGGTCGAGATATAGATAGAAACGGAAAATTTGAAGTAAACATAGATTATTATTGGGAAGGCGACGAAAGATGGAATCCATTTTTTATAGAAGTAGCAGGTATAATCGTTGGTTTTATAGTAGTCCTTTTTGAGAATATGGATACTGATCCAGATCCGACGCATGTGATATACGATTTTATGGTTTTACAGAAATACAGAAGATCAGGTATAGGTCGTAAAGCAGCAATAGAAGCATTTAAAATGTACAAAGCGAATTGGAAGATTTCGCAAATGGAGAGCAATCTTCCGGCAAGGACATTTTGGAGAAGTGTAATAGAAGGTTTTAAAGGAACTAACTACACTGAACACTATGTACAAGATCGAAAAAAATATGTACAAGAATTTAGTACAAGATATTAAAGGCATTTATATTGCGGGCTAATTCAGTACAGCATCACTAAACTCATATTCACACATGAACTGACTGGTGCTAACTCTAGGTCCAACCGAGGATTCCAAGGAAATGGCCTCGCAGGGGGCGTAAAAACGGGTATGTTATACGACAGAATCAAAAACAATAGAAAAAGAGGGTCATATAACCCTCTAAATACTAGAATTCTGCAATTCACTAAATAGTTGTAGGGCATCTTTGAAACCTTGTATGTAGATACTTCTTTCTAGGATGGATTGGAGTGAGATTTGTGCGTCTTCGTAAAGAAAAACTGTATGTTGAAGTTGATCGGGCAAAGCATCACGAAGTGTTTTAAAATATTCATCTGTCTCAGCAGAAAGCTGAGTGTACTCCCTATGACACTCCAGAAGCTTAGTATAGAGCAAATCTAAACGTATTCTTATCAGTGGTTCTGTTAATGATTCTACTGTATTAATCATATGTTGTTCCTCCTTTAATTAACTCTATAAAGTTATTATATAACCCCTCAAGGTTAATTACAAGGTGAATATTTGACTTTGTAGAGTTAAAACTTTGCTTTCTGTTGATGATTGCTAATATGAAAGATAAGATAGAATTATGGAGGGGAAAAGATGAACATAATCAAGTGTAATATACGAGAACTCATGGCGGAACATCGAATAGATGATATAACAGAATTGATGGCAAAATCGGGCTTAAGTCGGAATTCGATCAATAAGCTCTATAGGGAAACAAATATAGAAACAACAAAGCTGGAAACCTTATTCAAGCTATGCGATACATTTAATTGTAAATTATCTGATTTGATTGAATACGTACCAGGAGAAAAATAAATCGTGAAGGTCAATTCGAGAAGCGATTCCATCCTATAACATAATATTCAAACATTGCTCCTTGGGAGCCTGGGGCTGCGGATGGATTTCGAGAAGAGTTTCAGCAAACATCCCTTCGGGGTTCTTGAATATAGAAACGTTGTCCAATACTCCCAATCCAAACAACAAGCATAGGAGCAATATAATGACAATCATGTTCAAAGAAATAAAAGACATTGATACACAGGCAATTCAAGAACTGTTTCATTCGGTGGACTGGAAATCAGGAGATTTCCCAGAAGATCTTAGACAAGCAATAAACAACTCGCATACGGTTATTACTGCATGGGATGATACCAAATTAGTTGGCTTAATAAATGCATTGTCTGACGGCGTGATGACAGTATATTTTCATTACATGTTAGTACACAAAGAATATCAATCTTTAGGAATTGGAAAAAGAATGATGGAACAAATGCTTAGTCGATATTCTAATATCAAAACAAAAGTGCTTATATCTTATGATAGTGCAGAAAAATTCTATGGATTATTTGGATTTAAACCAGAAGAAGGAACTAAAGCCATGTTTATTTCAGATATGGTATAGCATTGAAGTAAAGATTCCGATCAGACGAGAATCGATTATAGATGGAGTTGTTTTTGAGAAGGTCGCTATATAAAACTTCAATTCGGATATGAAGGGATACCAGATGATAAGTTATAAACCATTTCAAAAATTATTGATTGACAGGGAGATGAAAAAGCAGGATTTATTGAAAATTACGGGGATTTCATCGGCAACAATGGCAAAACTTAATACGAATGAGTATGTATCTTTAGAAGTAATTGATAAATTATGTACGGCATTGGGATGTCAGCCTGGAGATCTATTGGAGCATATAGCAGATCAATGATGGGATGATAACATCTGCTGGTTACTCAAAGTTGAGATTCCGTCGTATAACATAATATTCAAGCAGCGGCTCCTAATGGAGTCTTGGTCTGCTGGATGGATTTCGAAGTTGATATTATGGTAGACACCTCCGAGTTTGTTGAACTGCATAAAAACAGGAAGGTGATTAGAAATCACTGCAATAAATTAAAGAGGAGAAGCTAATTATGTCTAGACCTTTAAGAATTCATATTATAGGTTCAACTGGTAGCGGAAAAACATATCTTGGTCAAGTTTTATCAGAGAAATTAAATATAAAATATTACGAACTAGATACAGTAATGTGGAGCAGTAGAGTGGAATTTTCAGGGAAGAATCCTCCAGACGTGAGAGATAAATTACTACATAAAATAATTGATAATGATAGTTGGATTGTAGAGGGAGTATATTATAAATGGCTTTCTGATAGCTTTTCAAGAGCAGATGTAATTTATTACCTCGATACTAATGTGTTGATTCGACATTTTAGAATTATCATGAGATTTGTTAAACAAGGAATAGGCGTAGAAAGATCTATATACAAGCAAACATTAAGAGGACTCATTGAAATGCTTATCTGGAATCATAAATTTAATAGCACAAATCGAAAAGAGATCTGCGATTTCTTGTCCCCGTATAAAGACAAAGTGATAATCTTAAAAACCAACAGGAAAATGATAAGTTTACTCAATGAAGGCAGTATAATCATATAGCTCCCCATTTGAAATCGGCGAAACTACTTAACGAGGGTGAACAATGAAGATAATAAGAGATCGGGAAGAACTTGAAGGAACTGGTTATATTGAAGTTTTACCCGGGAAGTACCTTGGGCAATGTTGGAATGAAAACTCAATTTACTTTGATGAAGAAGTATTCGGCTATATAGAGAAAACAATTGAAAGTATATTTTCTGGATATGATCATTATGCATTTAACGAAATACATCGAAAAACGTGGGAGGTGATCCTTGAGGATTTGAAAACGTTCGCTAATCTCCTTGATGAAAAAGTAACAATGGAATTAATAAATGAACATGTGTATTTCTTCTTTGGCAGTTCTAAAGATGAGTTTCAACAAGATTTTCTCAATAGTGTTCAGAGACTTCGTGAATTAATTATAGAGTTTGTTGTATGGATTAAAAAGCAATTAACAACTCAAGATTATGTTTCAGTTCTAGGCATTTAGCTGTAGCTTTTGGAGGAAGAGTGGTTATTTAAAACATCATAGGAGGAATTAGAATGAAATTTATCGTTTCTGCAAGTGTAATCGTTCTCAATGAACATAATGAGATTTTACTCATGAAAGGTCGAAGAGGTTGGGAAATGCCTCAAGGTTGTGTTGAAGAAGGAGAGACTATTAGGCAGGCAGCAGTTCGAGAAGTGAAAGAGGAAACAGGGATTGACATTGAATTAATTAAATTTTGTGGATTGTATCAGAATATAACGCGCGGCGTATGCAACAATATATTTACTGGAAAACCGATTGGTGGAGCTTTAACTACCAGTGATGAAAGTGAAGAGGTGGGCTACTTTACTTTAGAAGAAGCTCAGCAAATGATAACATGGGGGAATTTCTATGACAGAATTCAAAATGCATTAGATGAGAAAAGCCATCCATTTTTGATTGAATTTTCAGAATAAGGGCATCCATCAGATCACAATACATTAACGCATCGGACATTCGTCCTTGGTCCGGCATTCTCCGCACACCCTGCGTAAGCTGGTTAGTGAATACAGGAACGTTAGATGAAACACTCCGAAACTCACACTTGAATGAAATAACATTGAAGTAGAAAAGGAGAATCATTTTGGTTGGTAATGAAATACTTTCTCAAGCAGCTAATTCATTTGGATTTGATACTAATACGTTAAAGTTCGTAAGCAATTCTTGTAATGAAGTATATAGGTTTAACAAAGGGAATAAGGAATATTTTTTACGTTTATCTGAAAAACCAGTTGAATTTGAACTTAATATTAAGGCAGAAGTCCATTGGGTACGGTATTTAGTTGAAAGAGGCATTCATGCATCTTTGCCAATCCAAACTATAGAAGGTGAATTAACTGCTGTATGTAAGGACTATGAAAAGTGCTATATTGCGACTGTGTTTGAAGGAGCCCCTGGAATTTTTTTCGATAGCGATCCACAATTATGGGGACAGAGCTTGTTTAAAACATGGGGCGAAACAATGGGGTCAATGCATCGGTTGACAAAATCTTATGATCCTGGCGATTTGAAATACAAAAGGATGGAATGGAATGTGGCGGAAATAAACAATCCACATTTACATTTTGGTAATTATCAAATACTCCTCAATAAACTCAGAACAATTGAAGAGGAAATGAAAAACTTGCCTAAGGATAAAGAATCATATGGTCTGATCCATTATGACTTTCATCCTTATAATTTTCTTATCGATCAAGGAAAAATAACTGTTTTTGATTTTGATGATTCGTTGTACGGGTGGTTTGCACTTGATATTGGAATCGCCGCTACTCACGCTGTTTGGTGGGGTTCACATTTTAAGGCTTGGAGATCGAAAGATGAATTTGCAAAGCATTTCTTAAATGAATTTCTACAAGGTTATATAAAGCAGAATAGTATAGAGCAAGAATGGATCCAGAGGATTCCTTTGTTTATGGAATATAGAAATATTAGTTCCTTCTTTTGGTGGCTTACCAATTGGAATGGGAATGAAGAGAATCTTACTGATTTTCAGAAGAATGCTATTATTGAAGCGGTAAAACGTATTGAAAGTGACAAACCTTTTGATGGATGTGATATCCAATTATAGGATAAGAGGGCTGGCGTTAAAAAGTAGATGAGAGTGATCTAACAATACATTAACGCATCGGGTTTACTTCCTCGCCCGAAGACGAGACCGCAATAAATTTGAGAGAAAACGACTCCTTATGACACTCCATAAGCTCTGCATTATGGTAGACTCCACCTTAAAGTCGCTCCTATCTTGGTTGGTGATGTTCTAGACAAACACCATTCGACCCAAGATAGGGGCGTTTTTTTTGCTTTTTACACTTCGCAAATGGAACATTGTGGGTTATATTGGATATGATTTGGTTCTATAGTAGAGAAATGGAGAGGTGGTCAACTTTGGATGAAAATGTACGCTTTCCGGATGGACACTTTGAGCCAAGTCTTAAATTCTCTAATGAGGACCGAATCCACATCATTGGTCAAATTCCCGGAATTACGAAGACCTTAAGAGAGATTACACTACATCTTAATGATGATCAACTTTGTACTCCTTATCGTGATGGCGGTTGGACGATCACACAGATTGTGCACCAAGGTTCAAGAGAGCGTTAACTGAAGATGAACCGATGGCAAACTCATATCGAGAGGATTTATGGGCATCTTTACATGATTACAGGAATACGCCCATCGAAGATTCAATTTTGCTGATGGAGATACTACACAAGCGATTTCTCACGCTGTTGTATGGTGTACATCCCGATCAGTTTAGACGAAAACTCCGAACAGAAGTGTTAGGTACAATTACACTGGATATCGCGATTCAAAGATTTGTATGGCACGGGCAGCATCATATTGCTCAAATTAAATCTTGTATAACATCGCAAGGGTGGTAGGGTCTTATACACATCTCAAGTGTGGAGGTAACATATGGGGAATTGTGAGTTGAATTTCTGAGGAGCCTTGATCTGCTGCTATCAATCACCTAAGATCTGTATGTAAACGGATTCAGAACTAGGTGAGTGACTGCATTTGATATATAAAGTCAAATAGAAGTGAATCTAGATTAGGGGGGGATACGGATGTTGATTGAAGATGAGAACGTATACCCTGACTGTTCAGTTGAAATAAGAACTGTAGACATTGGCGGCTTAACAAAGCCACAGCTTATTCAGAAACTGGATCAATACTCTATTTCATTGAATAAATATGGAGAACAGTTATTAAATGATGAGAGATTTATGGTTTCCAGTAGAAAGCAAAGCTTGCAAACGGTTGAGTTAACCGTCAGACAACTTGGATTTTCGGATGGCGCTACGACTTTTCAGCTATTTCGAAGAGCAAATGATCTTGGGTTAGAATGTTGTCCGGTTGAGTTAGGACCTTATCTAAGAATGCAATATTTGGATCAGCCCGAGATATGTTCTACCAATATTTCAGACGGTTACAAAGCTCCGTCCGGCTCCATTACTATAGCATCTGAAGCCCTTACGGAGGATAACGATTTTCCAAAAGGTTTTTATCTCAGACGAATAAACGACAAGTTATGGTTACGAGGATATCTTGCCGACCATTTGCATATTTGGAGCCCTCATGATCGCTTTATCTTTTGCAGGGATCAGCTTCTATTGTATGAGGATCAGGAAGATGTTTTGAAAGGAAAGGAGTGAAGATCAATGGATATCAAAAACAAAAGCGGAGATGTGCTTGGAAAAATTTAAATTGAATCCTTACGCGATAATGCGATTGACCGAATCGTCATTGACTTAAAGCCTGGTGACGGGAAAGCGATATACACCGCAGATGTTATAGAGAACCAATTCACGCAACAGACCAATTATGCACCCATTTCATGGGAAGACGGTTTGGAACAATTGCAGAAACATTATTCTCCATGGCAGCCGAAATTTCCGATTGATTCTGATATAGATGCCATTCATGTATTTTATGGATTTGATAATTTAACTCCGCAAGAAATTGATGAAATGATTGAAGAAAGTAACAGGTCAGGCAGAAATGTAGTGATACGAGACCTGAAGCCCAATAAGAAGGTTGTGGGCATCAGCATTACGTATAAAGAATACGGTGGTTATAAACTTAATATTTTCGGGACAACAAAGAGCCGGATCCCATTGCCTGATCATGGCGGTACTACGGTTAAACAAGCAGCCATACGTGGCGTCGAAGCATTTTATATTTTCAATAACGAAACTTCCCAATTGATATGGATCGAAGAGGATGTGCATGGGAAGGCACTGCAATACGAGATCATTGGCAGAAAGATGTCAGAAGATCTTGTGATGAAGATTGCGAAGTCTATGAACGGATAATGCTTATATTCTAACTGTTCTAAAAGGAGTTTCTATGAATCGGAAGATAATGATTAGCGATATTCACGGCTGCATTGATCCATTTAATCAGTTATTGCATGATATCAATTACAACTCGAAATATGATCAACTAATCCTGCTTGGAGACTACGTAGATCGAGGCCCCAACAGCAAAGAGGTCGTTAATAAGGTGATTCAATTAGTTCATGAACATCATGCGATTGCATTAAGAGGCAATCATGACCAACGATTCGTTGATTTTATAAATGAGGGAAGTTCATTAATTAAAGCCAAGTTTATTGAACATGGAGGGCTTCAAACACTTCAGAGCTATTGTAATATTGAAGGCGCAATTTCTGATGAAATGTTGGACCATGCGAGAGAGTCAATAAAAATAGATTACGGTCATCATATTGATTTTTTGAGTGAATTACCTCTATACCATGAGGATGAGACACATATTTACGTTCATGCCGGATTAAATCCTAATTACATAGAATGGCGGAAACAACCAGATCATGATTTTATGTATATCAAAGATAAATTTATTCATCATACGTTCACCAATCTACACAAAAAGATCGTCTTTGGACATACAACAACGATAGACATTCATGGATCTGCGGATGTTTGGTTTGGTGAAGACAAGATAGGCATTGATGGTGGATGTGCCTATGGAATGCAATTGAATGGTTTAATTTACCAAAATGGTTCTTACGTAACTTCTGATTCAAAGTTTAATCTGAATGAGGTGCAACGATGAGTTACAAAGCTATTCTCATAGACCAATTAAATGCCTGTTATCATGACAAGAGCTGGTTTATTCCGCTGCATGATATTTTGATAGAACTCAATGCGGCGGAGGCCGCTTATGTAAAGAATGAAGGGGAGCACTCCATTTGGGCGATCGTCAATCATCTTATTTTCTGGAATGAGAAGTGGCTTGAGAGATATGTTGCCGAACAGGTCGACGGGCAGCATTCAGTGAATAATGAGGATACATTTGACATAGATCTGTCTAACTTGAATGATGTGGAGTGGGGCAAGACATTACATAGACTGAAAAACGTCTTTGGTGATTGGAACAGGGCACTTGAAGATAGTGAAGAACATAAATTGACTCGTGAAATTCCCTCCTATTTCAACGCGCCATGGTGGGGAGTTGTATCAAATCTATGTATTCATAATGCCTATCATATTGGCCAGATCATGCTGCTCAAAAAATCAATGAAACACACGTAGTACACGCTGTATTACATTTATAAAATTATACTTAGCAAAGGAAGATGAACATCATGGAAAAAGGCAAAATTATATTTTTGAACGGTGTAACCAGCTCTGGTAAAACTTCAATTGTAGAGGCGATGCAATCATACGATGATCCGTTTTTCTATGTTGTGGCTAATGATTTATTTGAAAATACGATCGGTGATAAACATCTTCAGACGGATTACTGGAAGTATCTGAGTGAAGCGATTGTAATGATGTATCATACGGCAAAAGTATTTTCAGACCATGGAAAGCATGTTCTGATCGATGGCATACTTGTGGAAAGACCGGAGCTCGCGCCGCATTATGAACAAGTCAAACAGATTTTTGAAGGGTATCCACTGGATATCGTTGAGTTATATTGTCCCCTCGACATCTGCCGTCAGCGGAACATCGAACGTGGCGACCGAAGAGAAGAGCAATCGGATGAGCAGCATCAAATCATGGCCAAACACATCAACTATAGCTATTCGATTGATACAAGTATGAACACACCGGAAGAATGTGCGGAGAGGATTATCAATACGCTGTTTAAAAGTGAATAAAGCTTCACTGTATGAATTGAAGAGAATGAAAGAAAGAAGCTGGGGCGTCTATAGCATGGATAGCATGATGTTCTAGCTTTTTGACTGTAGGGCACGACTGCTTCTTCATGACAAACGAGATATCATCCATTGACAGAGCAGGCAATTGATGAGCAACATGAATTTACCTATTATTTTCCGATCAGGTGATTACACCAAGCTACGTAGAGAAAGTAGTTCACTTGGTAGAAAGGCTTTTGCCAGAGGAGTTCATCTGCGATTTACAACGAATTTATATCCTTTAAGGGAGGCTGTATTAAACTAAGATTTCAAGATATTTGGGATAAACTGCTTCAATCATGCCAGGAAGCTGTAGGGTTCGAAAATAGTAGGTTAGGGGGATGACATTGCTTTCTGCATATTGGAGGTACTTTTTATATGTAACTGAACATAAATTGAATGTTTTAATCGAGTGCTGGCATGAAGGTTTATATGTACAGGGGCTGCTTCATGATTTATCCAAGTTTTGTCCTCAAGAATTTATCCCTTATGCAATCAAGTTTTATGCGGGCCGTAAAGACGAAGATACAGAACTAAGATGGAAGAACGCATGGTTACATCACCAGAATCATAATAAACATCATTGGGAGTATTGGATTGTAAACAGAACTACAAAAGAAGCTTTGCCTATGCCAAAAAAATATTTTATAGAAATGGTATGTGACTGGAGATCTTTTTCAAGAAAATGGGGCCGCAGAGTCAAAGATTCCAATTTGGCAGAACGTATGATGAACTCGGAAGATGTTATTCTGCATCCAATGACGAGAGAAGCGCTTATGCAGTACTTATTAGAGAGGTGAATAATGATGATCCAAAATGATATGCGGTTTTTGGAATTAGCCATAGCAGAGCAGGCTGCCGTAAAACGAAAAATGCTGAAAGAATGGAATGTTAGACGGGGAATTATCAATACAGGGTGGGATTAAAAGTTCATATGATAACAGGTGGAATTACAAAAAGTACGCTCATTAATGATTTAATAGGCTTAGGTGTTAAGAAGGGCATGACGATAATCGTTCATTCCTCCTTCAAAGCAATAGGTAAGGTTATAGGCGGCCCGGTAAATGTTATTTTAGCTCTGGAAGAAGCCGTTGGAATCAATGGAACCATTGTCATGCCCACTCAAACAGAACATCTTTGTGAACCTTCAGAGCATGATGCGAACCTGTCTTCAGAGGAAATTGAGTTCATCAAAGACAATATGCCTATTTATTATCCTGATTTAACCCCAACCTCGTATATGGGCATCATTCCTGAGGTGTTTCGGAAGCAAGATGGTGTGTTACGAAGCTCACATCCGCACATGTCTTTTGCTGCCTGGGGGAAAGAGGGCAAACGGATAATAGAAGATCACAACTTGCATTATGCATTAAATGAGAAATCTCCGTTAGGAAAAATCTATGATTTGAGTGGATACATTCTGTTACTTGGTGCGCCTACAAATAGTAACACCTCCTTACACCTGGCAGAGTATAAACAGCAGAATACATTTGTTAAGCCAAAAGTCTGGGGAGTAAAAATGCTGGTGAATGGGATTGAACAATGGACTACATACGATGATATTAACAATGAATCGGATGATTTTGAATTGATTTTTAATGAGTTTAAGATCCAGACTAACGCTGTTACCGAAGGAATTGTAGGGAAAGCTGTGAGTTATTTGATACCCCAAAGAGAGATGGTTGATTATGCTTTGGAATGGATGAATCGGAACCGAAGAGAACATGTAGAGTAGTGAATCATTTCAAAAAGAAAGAAGGGGGAAATGTACTCATGACCAAAGAGATTGAACATTTGCTTCGAACTTTTGAAGAATGGGCGTTGTTTGTCAAAACGATGAATCATCTTGAAGAGAAGACCTGGAATTCCAGCATGGAAGAAGGGAAATGGACGATAAAATCCATCGTCAGCCATGTGATGTTATGGGACCGATATTTTTACAAGCAAGCGATTGAGAAGATTGCTCTGAAGCAGCCAGTTACGTTAAAACATATGAATTTTGAAGAGTTTAATCGCAAAGCTATTGAATTTGGTAACCGCACAGAGACGTCCGAAATCGTAAATAAGGCTATCACGTACCGCCATAAAATTATGAATGACATTCGAGGGTTAGCGGAGGAACAGCTTCATCAGACGTATTTAGACGCAGAGGGGAACGTATTTTATATTCCCCAGTACCTTAAAGATTTTATATGGCATGACCAGCATCATATGGAACCGTTGAAGAAATATCTTGCCAATCTTGAAGCGTAAAGGATTTAGCATGTAGGAGGCGGCACGGAATGCAGCATGTGGCTTGCTTTGAATATAATACGTATCCCAAACCAGGGAGGGATTGTAGTGAGTACACATACGATTGAATTAACTCAGGAAAATCTGATTGGTTCATTTACCAAAGGGTGTGCATGCTGTCCTTCCACATGATGCCTTTAAGTAACTTGAGGCCTGTTATACGTCGTATTAGTTGAACTCGGGGGTCGATAAAATGAAAGGCAGACCACAGATCGTTTTAGATATCGCAGGGGTTTTGTTAAGTAATATGTCGTTGACGTGCTGGAAAGATATGAGTGAGGAAACCAACCTATCGGCAGAATCTTTGAAAGTACATTTTGCAGGAATCAAACGAAAGCTCTGGACAGGAATGATGAGGGAAGAAGAGTTCTGGCAATCGTTAAAGGAGATGTATCCCGAATTATCAATAAGCCGAGCGAAGGACATCTTATACAATTCAATTGTTCCCTTACCAACCGCTCAATACCTTGAGCGATGGAGTGAGTCCGCCGATATCCATCTGCTCAGCAATCATTGTAAGGAATGGATTGAGCCGAATCTGAGTCGTTTAAGCTCATTTACCAAAAGTGTAACCATCTCTAATCAAGTGGGTTTATGCAAACCCGAGATTGAAATATACCAAAGGGTCGAAACCTTCCTGGCAGCTGGAGAAGAGGTTCTATTTATAGATGATCAAGAGAAGAATTTACATTCTGCTAAGCTACTTGGCTGGACGACTTTACTGGCTGACGAAGAAGGAGATTGGGTTAATGAAATTGAGTCACTGCTAATTTAGAATGAAAAGGATGAACGTGTTATTTAGGCATAGGGAATTAACAAGCCTAACCTTCGAATGAAATCTAATCTCCCTTCTGGAATGCGAGCGGGAACAATTATCCTTTAGCTCTGGATGAAGGAAGTATGATTGAAGCAAAAGATTATCTTGCTATTTCGCAATCTAATAATCAAGGAATCGCAGTGCATAACCGCTAAACTCCAAATTGCTTTAGATGATGATCTAAATGCTTGTATATGCCTTTACCCCATTGCTCGGCTGTTAATTTTCCGAAGAAGGGATGGGGGTGGCGGGAGAATTTTTCTGAAGCACCTTGTTGAAAGATATTAATCTGCTGCTTAAGCTTTTCTTTTTCTGCCATAAACTGTCGTTGGTCATCAATAATGATTGTCGGGATCGTAGACATATTATGGGGCAAGGGCTTGTCATTATAAAACATTGGTTTTGCGAACCGTCCTATAAGTCTCCCAAGTAATCCTCTAGGTGGAAAAGCATTTCCTAAGGGGATATCATGAAATGCTGAACAGTGAGCCAGCATCTGAGAGACCTGCATCGTGCCCCATTTAGGGATGGAATTTTCACTAAGTTGATCCATGCGCTCTTTAATTTCAGCAGCATTTATCGTATCAAATATACTTTTCACAAGAACACCTCAGTCCTCTAGGATATAAAATTTGAACTTAAACTATCATCATTCTCTTATTGAAAGGTTTATCCTCTTACTATCAAGAATAATAAGATATGGTAAGTTTAGTCAATGTATTATGGGAAAACCACAATTGAAATCGGAGGATGCGAACTTGGAAAATAAGGAAACGTTTAATCTCGTAACCAATGAATATGAACGATATAGACCCGTCTATCCGAGTGAAATGTTTGATGATATTTTTACATATCTGAATCTTAATAAAGAGGATTCCATTGTTGAGATTGGCTGCGGAACGGGGCAGGCCACTGGCGGATTGGTGAGCAAGGATTATACAAACATCACGTGTATTGAATTAGGCAGCAACTTGGCACAGTTCACCGCAGACAAATTCAAGTCATATCCAACGATTCAAGTAATCAACACTTCCTTTGAGAACTGGAATAACGAAGGAAAGCGATTTCAATTGATTGTGTCTGGAACGGCCTTTCACTTCATTGATCCGGAAGTTAGTTATCGCCGGGCTTGGGAATTGCTAGAGAATACAGGCGGCATTGGACTTTTCTGGACGGTTCATGTACCGGTCTATGACCAGCTGCACAATGAAATTCGTTCACACTACATAGCATTAGCCCCTCATCTGGATGATTCTCACTATCCTTCGCCAGATGAAGTTATCCAGGAGCGTAAAGAAATAACAGAAAAATCCGGCTTGTTCACGGATATTGAGGTTAAGGAGTATAACTGGATACAGACTTGCTCCAGCGAAGAATATGTCGCTTTATTAAATACAAATTCCAAGCATCAACAGCTGGCTGAGGATGTTCGGCGTTCACTTCTGGAGCGAGTCAAAGATTCCATAGATGCTGCAGGTGGAACGATAGAGAAACAACATAAGGTTGCTCTTTTTCTTGGGAAGAAAAAGGTCTAAGAATATATGTTTTTATTAATCTACTGAAGAACAGGAGAGAATATATGAGTGATCCGCGTTCAACATACAGTATCCAAACGGCAGTTTTAAGTTTACAAGAGGAATTAGAGAGGTTAAAGATGCAAGCGGTAATGGGGTGGCCCAAAGAGTTCCGAAATCTAGAATGGTATGGTTTGAAAAATGGAATGCGTGTATTGGAGGTCGGAAGCGGACCGGGTTACATTACAGAGCAACTATTGAACAGTCTGCCAGACAGCGAGCTTACCTCGCTTGAGATTGATCATTCACTGCAAGCACAAGCCAAAGAACGGCTGAAAGATATTCCTTCCACGCGATTACAATTTGTAGAATCTTCCATCTACCACATGGATCTGCCTGATGATTCTTTTGATTTTGTCGTGGCAAGACTGATCTTTCTTCATTTGAACAATCCTGACGAAGCTGCACAAGAGATATATCGTGTACTGAAGCCTGGCGGCCGTCTTGCCATTATTGATGTGGATGACGGCGTTTTTGGAGCGGTGAATCCTGATGTTCCTGCTTTGCATACGGTATTAATGAAAATTTCGGATTATGTGGCACAACACGGCGGTAATCGTTTAATTGGTAGAAGTCTGCCGCGTCTCCTTTCTGAGAACGGATACATCGATGTCGACATTGATTCTGTCCTTCAACATAGTGATCTGTTAGGCATAGAAGGCTTTAAGCACCAGTTTAATCTTAATCGTTTTGTACATTTTGCTGAAAAAGGTGTGATCAGTTCGGAGGAATTTGCTCAGCTGCAACAAGCTTCTGAAGCTATAAATTATTCGCCGAAAGCCTATGCCATGATGAATTTCATTACAGCTTGCGGCACGAAGCCATTGACATAGCTGGGTTGAAACTAATTAGGGACGGAGGATGGGGATGAATCTCGTTCAATCTTTTCAGGAATTAGTAGTTCGAGGGGATCATCAGGGTATGATTGAGTTACTGAAAAACTTCGAACAATCCAGGAAATTGTCTGTCCATGAAAGAGGCTGGGTCTACTGGAATATTTCTGATGGTTATGCCTTGTTAAGAGAGCCGGAACTGCTTTATGCCAATCACCGGGCATTCTTCGAATGGGGGAAAGAAAATCTCGCTCCGGAGCAGTTACACTGGATTGTTTCGGATTCAACACAAGCGTTGTCATTATCTCTGGGAAACTACTTTGATCATTGGATGGATTGGTACCAATATGCTTGTGATCATGCCCCGGAGGTGGATACCAACCGAGGTGTTCGATTCGAGAGCCATCGGGCTTTGGGTGGTTCACTGTGGGTTTTGGAGAGATACAGTGAAATGGGCAGTGTGCTTGAAAATATGAACCAACTCATACAAGAAGATGAGTCATGGTCCAATATTCTTTTTGCCCGGATTACATATAACAAACAGTGTCTGGCCTATCTGCATCATTCCAGTGACGTTAGAGAAGTAAATCTGCTTCTGGATGAAACGCTGAATTTGATAAACAATATCGACTGGTCAGCATTAGATCAAATAAAAAATCAGGAAGTTGTAGGTAGCTGGGGACAATTGAATTCATCCAGTAACTCACAGAGAGATGTTCACATTGCGTTGAACAATCTGGCATGTATTTTGACAGATATTGAAAAGGTAGAGGAAAGTGTGGAGTTATTCAGATGGCTGCAGAACAGCGGATATGCTTTGAATGGGTATGCTTTTTCTAAATATGTCTGTTCGGTATGGAAGTCAGAAGGGGTTGAGGCTGTTAGAGAAGCGCTAGGTGCCAATGAATCTTTTGAAATCGCTGAGCTCATTAAACATAGCCCTGTGCTTTCAGAGATCGAAGATTAGGTTTGACTTTGCATAAAAGAGGACTGCACTTCAAGAAATAAGAAAGAAGGAATGCATGAAGTGAACCATGACATCTTGTTAAACAGATTTCCGAATGTGAACATTGTTAAACTAACAGGTGGTTATACCAATACGACCCTCTTACTCGAAGGAACTGATCCGCAGAAGATTGCTAAAATCTATCATGTAGAAAATACAGATGCAAGGACAGAAATAAGCGCGCTAACGTTGTTAAATCATTCTGGCGTGACTCCGCGATTGCATGATTGCTTTGAAAAAGAAAACTGGCTGTTTGTTATAATGGATTACGTTCCAGGAATAAACGCACAGAGGCTGCTGGATCAAGATGAACGTGAACAAGGCAGGAAAATTTATGAGCAGCTTGGTATATATCTCGCCAGAGATGTGCACTCCATCAAACGAGATGATTGCGAAGTAGAGTTGCCAGTCGTAACGAAGTCCGCTATGGATGTGGAGGGACTTGAGTTTGTACCCTCCGGAATCAAAAGCATGGTAAAAGAAGTGTTGCACATTTCCGATCATGGGGAGCAAACTCTGATTCACGGAGATTACGGACCGCATAATGTCATGTTATCCAACGATTCAATGTTCATTTTGGATTGGGAGTGGGCAGGATGGGGCAATCCATTGTTTGATATCGCATGGGTGGTGTGGTTTGTGCATCTTCATTATCCTCACATGGCAAAGGATCTGTCAGAAGTCTTCTTAAATGCATATACAGAACGTACAAATATTGAAGTAACAAATGATCTAATTCGGGCATATTCCACATCCAAAGTAATTCAGATCATGAACCGAATCAAGAATGCTCATCCAGATGTACATAGGGAATGGCTGCGCAGATTAGAATGGACACTGCAAGCGAGCTTTAACAAGGCTTAATCGTGAAATTTCGTTGAAACGCTGAAATATACGTGAAAGGAGTGATGTGATATGAGAAACAATACGAATCTGAGTAGAAGAAATAAAGTTGCCACAGGTGTTTTTGTCTAGCGCAGAGGACCCAAGGAAGGGTTCCGAGGGATTCCTCTGTGTAATCTTCACGAGGAGGAATTTCAAACTATGATTCATTTAAAACGTGTGTCGGTGGATAATTGGTATGCATGTACCCAACTGAATGTAACGGAAGAGCAGAAAAAAAGTTTTCCCGCGCCGGTTGTATATTGGATTGCTGAATCCAAGGTGGTGACCGATTTTCACCCCATGGCCATCTATTATGATTCGGATCTGGTTGGTTTTGCTGTGTACTCAGATAAGCCGGATCATGAGGATAACTACTGGCTTCTTGCTCTAATGGTAGATACAAAATATCAGGGCAGAGGTTATGGAAGAGAAGCGCTTAGGAAGTTGATTGATCTAATGAAAGAATCACTGAAATGCAAATGCATCATGATTGGACATAGGCCGGAAAATAGTATCGCCGGGAATTTGTATGAATCACTTGGTTTTCAGAGAGTAAGTGAAGGGCTGATTGATGGCGAAGTTGTTCGGCTTCTAAGATGCAAGTAGTGCCCAAACGCACGCGATTTGGATTGTAAAGGAGGTAGTTTGTCTTTGAAGCATGTACACATTATTTTCTCATTACTCTTTATCATGTTAGGCATTGTGATTATTACGATCTCAAAAATAATTGAAGAGGTGATTCCCAAGCTAGGGTATGCAGCATTCCAGTCAGCAGCAGCTGGCAGTTATACTCCGAGTGATTATCAGGTGAATTTTGCACTGAATTATTGGATAGGCGCGATATGCATTTTGGGTGGAGTTATCTGTTTATTAGCTAGAATGAATTGGATTCAGAACTCCATCCGAGAAATGAATATAAGAAACAAAGCGTTTGATGAAACTCATAATTATGACGACACAAGAGAACTGAAATAGGTTATGATATGACATAAAAAAGAAAGGGCAGATTGATATGATTACATTCCAATACTTTGAACCGGAAGATTTTGAACAACTAATCGAGTGGAGTGGGGATGAAGCATTTCTGCTCCAGTGGGCCGGCCCTCAGTTCCATTATCCACTTTCCAGAGAACAGCTATCGGATTATTTGCATGGTGCCAATGATAAAAACACTTCAAATAAGTTCATTTATAAAGTGATGGATGAATCGACCCAGGAGATTGTAGGCCATATTGCTCTTGGCGGTATCGATCGATATAATCGTTCAGGGCGCATTGGTAAGGTGCTCCTTGGCAAGCCATATCAGGGTAAAGGCTATGGGAAGCAAATGATCGATGAGGCACTTCGAATTGGATTTGAAGAGGAGAAGTTACACCGGATCAGTCTGGGCGTATTTGATTTTAATGTCTCAGCCATCCGATGTTATGAAAAAGCGGGCTTTGTACAAGAGGGACTTATTCGTGATGCAAGAAGATATGAAGATACCTTCTGGAATCTTATTGAGATGAGCATTCTGGAAGATGAATGGAAAAAATAACTTCTCAAAAGGCATCATATACTTGAGAGGAGGTTCACCCACTCGTCATGCTGAACATACTGAAAAAGCTGACTTTTTGGTTTGTCATTTTCTCGCTAACCGTATGTTTCATTAATTTATCAGGAAACGATGATAAGAATATTCTGATTTACCTAACGAATCCTATAAATCCGTTGCTGAATGACTGGTTGACCAAAATAAATACAAATCCAGAGACGAACTCATTGTTCAGGCCGTTAATATACTTGTTACATTTGATTTTTTGGGGCGGAGTGGGGTTCATCCTGGATCGGCTCATTATGAAGCTTAAACGTAAAGGATAGATATGAGCAATTCTCAGAAAAAGGTCATCTTTCATGCTTCGATTAACGGATGTAATAACTACGTGTACGAAAATTTAAATGGGGAGGTTCTCATGTCATCAGAATGACAGGAGGACCTCCCCTTAATTACTACCTTCCTGGTTTATTTCAATGATCCCCGTATCAATAAATTCCTTCACAGGCACTCCGTCGCTAGCGAGTAACAGGGTCTCCATCATTTTGGTACCCCAGACTCCTTCATTCTGCGAAATAACGGCAGACAATTGACCGTTGAGCAACCCGTTTTCACTGGTCGGGCTGTCACCGAACGCGATTAAATGCCGGTTAAGGCCTTTGGCTTTCCAGATCAGAGTAGAGGCAGAGACAGAAACAAAATCGAGCCCGATAATCGCATTGAAGTGAGGGTGAGCTTGAATCATGTTCTCCATATCGGACATGGCTTGATCTTCATTCCCTTGATGATAACGAACTTCCAAGATTTCGATGTCTGTTTCACTGCGGATATAATCAATGAATCCATTAAGCCGCTGCTGCAAACCTTGCATCTCCTCCAAGCCATTCTCGACAAGAATCATGCCTTGATTATGCAGAAGTCTTGTAGTCGTCATCGCGAATTGCTGGCCAGTACGATAGTTATCGGCGCCCACATAAGCGATTCGATGACTGGATGGGACATCTGACTCAAATGTAATGACAGGAATACCCGCAGCTTGGGCTGCATCAATAACGGGTGTAAGTGCAGCAGCATCCACAGGAGATATAGCGATTCCGTCCACATGCTGTTTAATCATATTCTCCATGATACGGATCTGTTGTTCGGTATTGGCTTCATCAGGAGCGTTTACAATTAACGTGATATTGTGTTTCCCTGCATACTCCGTTGCATCCTTCGTGATCATCTCATAGGTTGGATACGTCATTGGATAGATAATACCAAAAGTTTTGCTCGCTGCAGATTTCTCTACAGGTGAAGTTGCAGGAAGTGTTGCAGCCATTTGCTGTGGCCGAATGTGTGCCGAACCGGATGAAATGATCATCGGGAACAGAAGTATTAGTGTAAGTAAAAGTGCAAATCTGGCTTTATTCATACATTTGCTCTTTTCTCATATCTGATGGTCTGGCCTGCGATTCCTCGGTTCCTTGAGTTCGGTATTCTCTTGGCGTAAAACCTGTTGTTTTCTTGAATATATTAGAAAAATAGTGAGAATCGTTGTAACCAACTTTGTAAGCAATCTCAAAGGTTTTGTTGTTGGTTGTTTTCAACAGCTCCTTGGCTTTACCGATTCGAATCTGGGTTAGATACTCCGTTATCGTTTGACCGGTTTCCTGACTGAAAATCTTGCTTAGATGACTTGGACTGATTCTGACGTGTGCAGAAATCATCTTCAACGAGACCTGTTCGTTATTGTATTCACGGGATACATAAGCTTTCACCTGATCAATGACATCACTGTATTTACCGGAGCAGGCTGCTCTTCTCTGCCATAACAAGTTAAGCAGGGAACACAGATATTGGGTGCAATCCTCCCAGCACGTAATCTTCCGAATTGTCTGTTGTAAGGAAGTAATGTTCTCATCCGAATGATCACTCATGCGGAACAACTGATTCGCGAGCCGAAACGACTCCAGCGTAAGATCATTCAACAGATAGAAGCCATACGAGGAGGACTTCCAGTCGAAGGACTGTAATGGAGCGGCAAACTCCTGCACAAAATGGTCACGCAGATTGGGGCTGCCGATTTTGAGGAATTCAAGAAACGAATTCCTGTCGAGAAAAAGAGTCGTTTGCTCATCCAGGTTATTTTCACGTAGAGAAGCTCTGTTCTGAAGGGTGAGCCGGGTAATATATTTATCCTCCTCCGCTTCCAGATACGAGACATGAATTCCTTGCAGCCGCTCCTGTTGACTGCCAATGCCCAGAATAATATTACATTTGAACGTATGCTCAAGTTCCATACGAACCCGCCCGCGAAGCTGCTCCAGATATACGGATATGCTGTCATCGGAGTGATACTTGAGCAGAAGCACCAACTCGGTCCGGCTTCGAATATAGGGAAGAAGTTCTACGTGGGGATCACGAGTTTCCTCCAGTATGGGAAGCAGCTTCTTCATCAGGGATTCCGGGTCCCGGGAGTCATCTGTTAATCGAACGTCGATAATGACAATTGTATAATACCGGGCCGAGAGTGGAAGTGAGAGTTGTTTGGCTGATTCAATCGCATCGGTTGTACCGATGAGTCCTCCGCACAGATCGGCCAGCAGTTTTTCTTTGGTGATCGTCCGGTTTGTCATGCGTTGATGTTCTTCATCCATTTGTTTGCTGACCTTATGAAGCATTTGGATTAGCTCTGCTGCACTAATGGGCTTTAGACAGTACTCGGTCACACCAAGTCGGATGGCCTCCTGGGCATAGCTGAATTCATCATGACCGCTCATGATAATGATTTTGATATCAGGTTGTTGAGTGCGAACGATGGAGGTCAGTTCCAATCCGTTCATAAATGGCATTTTGATATCCGTAATCAGAATATCCGGAGCCCATTCATGAATTAAAGGTAACGCAAGCTCGCCGTCGGGTGCATCCCCGCAATAGTGAAAACCTTCCTTTTCCCAATCAATGCAGCTCCGTATATTCTCCCGAATTCCAATTTCGTCATCCACGATCATCACCTTTTTCAACGGTTAACCTCCTTGCTTTTGGGGATACGAATCATAAATGTGCTGCCTTCCATATACGTACTTTTCATTTCAACGCCATAAGCTGGTCCGAAATAGAGTCGAATCCGGTGATGTACATTGAGCAGACCAAATCCATCTTCCTGCTCGTCATCTTGGGGTGAACGGGAACCGGCCGGCTTCTCCAGCTCTTCACGTAATTGTGCCAATCGATCCGCAGACATGCCAATTCCGTTATCCTGTACGGTCAGAATGATGCTATTGTCCTCTACATATCCGTGTATGGATATAAGCCCTTGACCGCGTTTGTTCTTGATCCCATGGTAGAGCGCATTCTCAATCAGGGGCTGCAGCGTCATTTTCAAAATGGGATAATCCTGAAGCTCACGATCAACGCTGATCTCGTAGGTGAGAATATCGTGGTACCTCATCTGTTGGATAACCAAGTAACTCCGCGCATGTTCAAGCTCGGTTTGAATGGATACCCAGTCGAATCCTTTGCTCAGACTCAAACGAAAGAACTTCGAGAGGGCTTGCACAAGTTTGATTACATTTTCTTTTTTCTCTGCTTCAGCCATCCAGAGAATGGATTCCAACGTGTTATAGAGGAAATGAGGGTTGATCTGAGCTTGCAGCGTACGTAGTTCAGCTATTTTCACCTGTTCATTCTCTCGAATGCTCTTTTCGATTAGTGTTTTGAGCTTATCCAGCATCACATTGAAGCTTTTGCCCAGATCAGCAATTTCGTCCGAGCCGTGTGGTGTGACTTTGGCTTCCAAGTAACCGTTTGCAGCTTTACGCATCTTGTTCATCAGAATTCGGATGGGAAGAATCAATCGATTATTCAGGAAAAAATATAACGATATTGCAAAGAACGCACTTAACAACACCGTGATGATGATCAATTGGCGAATGCTATTGGCCTCTGCAATGATTTCCTGATAAGGAGCTACCCCGATCATTTTCCATCCGGTCTGTATTGAGGTGCTGTATACAACAAACTGGGGCTTGGATCCTGCAGACAGGATAAAGCTGTCGTGCTGTAGATGTAAAGGAATCGATCGGATCTGATCCATCATGGTTATGGATGCCGGGGTGGTATCCGGCCTGAAGAGTGTATTTCCGTATTGATCACTAATATAGAAAAAACCGGAATCCTTAATGGGGGTATTCGTCAAAAAATCATCAATGAACGAATCATTCAAATCAATTACGATGAACCCGATGACCTCATGCGTAATCCGCTCTTTGACCGTGGTTATAATTGAGAGCGCATTCTGTTTAGGGTAAGCAAACCCATCCAGCCTGTTATATTCGGCATAGGCTGCAGAATGAGGGATGCGCAGAATGGCATCCGGATACTGTATCAGATACTTGAAGTACGGGTTACGCAGCGGATTTCGTTCCAGCTTGAACACGCCTTTTCGTTCACTTATGCCTTTTCCATAAAAATTCACGAATGAGATATTAAGTACCTTGTCATACTTGTAGGTTTCCCGATAAAGATTGTATGTCTGAAGGATGGCTTTGGCTTCCGGGTAGGACTCCGATTGAGAATACAGGTATTGAAGCACTTGCGGGTTCTTGCCCAGTTCAAGCAGCCGTTCCGTATCCTCAAACAAGATGTCAATGTTCCTGGCAAGCTGGTCGGCAACCAGTTGTGTTGAGGCCTTGTTATGATTGGATACGACCGTATAGGATTTGTGGTAAGAAATCAATCCAACCACGATCAGTGGTACTGAACTGAGGATGATAAACATGCTGAGTAATTTAAGCCTGAGGCTTGAAGCAATCCATTGAATGAGTTTCAACGTATTCCACTCCATCTGAAGGGATCAAAAATGTATCATTAGTATAACATGATTTTCTAATATGTAAGAGAATCGCTAAATACTACACAATTAAACAAAGAAATTACACTTTTTAAACTCCATTTTTTGAAATTACTAAATTATTACATAAATAAAGTATGAGACTCCATATAAGCTCGGAATGAAAGCGTTCTATAATGTGGTCACACCACAAGGTGAAACGAAAAAAGGGAGGATCACAACATGCGAACCAAAAAAAAGTGGGGACTTGCCATAACATTGGCTATGGTGATGCTGGTTAGCACGGCATGTAGCAGTACGAATGGAGGAGCAGGCTCCGATAATGCAACTTCAACAAGTGGGGAGGGCAGTACACCTGCCAGCGCCAAAACCATTACGCTTGGTTTTTCGCAGGTTGGTGCAGAGAGTGGCTGGCGTTCGGCAAATACCAAGTCAATTCAGGATTCAGCCAAAGAAGCAGGTTATGATTTGAAATTTTCGGATGCGCAGCAAAAGCAGGAAAATCAAATTAAAGCTTTGCGATCCTTCATCCAGCAGAAGGTGACGGTAATTGCATTTTCCCCTGTTGTGGAATCCGGTTGGGATACCGTATTGAAGGAAGCGAAGGATGCAGGCATTCCCGTAATTTTGACGGACCGCGCTGTGGATTCGCCAGATAAAACCCTCTACAAAACCTTTATTGGCTCCGACTTTGTAGAAGAAGGACGTAAAGCAGGTCAGTGGCTTATTGACCAATACAAGGACACTCAAGAAGAGATCAATATCGTTGAGTTGCAGGGCACAACAGGCTCCGCACCCGCGAATGACCGTCAAGAGGGCTTTATGGAATTGATTGCTTCCAATTCGAAGCTTAAAGTGATTGCTTCACAATCAGGTGACTTTACACGTGCCAAAGGCAAAGAAGTCATGCAAGCTTTCCTCAAAGCACATAAAAAAATAGATGTTCTCTATGCACATAATGACGATATGGCACTTGGTGCAATTCAGGCCATTGAAGCGGCAGGACTGAAACCAGGCGTAGATATCACCATTATCTCTGTGGATGCCGTGAAGGATGGGATGCAGGCTGCTGCTGATGGCAAAATCAACTTTATCGTTGAATGTAATCCGTTGTTAGGACCTCAATTAATGGAAGCGGTTCAAGCGGTAGTGGACGGGAAAGATATCGAACCCCGAATCGTAACGGATGAGACAACTTTCACATCGGAGCAAGCCAAAGAAGCATTGCCAACACGCGAATATTAAAAGCAGATTCGTATAACACCGAAAAGTCATTTTTCGACCAGGCTGTCGCTAAATGACTTTTTTCCATAACAAAGGAGAGGGTTATATGGCCGAGCAAACACCCATTTTGCAAATGACAGGCATCACCAAACAATTTCCCGGCGTTAAGGCGCTGTCCAGCGTCAGCTTTCGCTTGTTTCCGGGCGAGATTCATGCCTTGATGGGGGAGAACGGAGCGGGAAAGTCCACGCTGATTAAAGTTCTGACTGGCGTTTATTCCATTGACGAAGGAACGGTAACGATGGATAACCGTGATCTTTTGATCTCCGGTCCGCTCGAAGCACAAAAGGCGGGAATCAGTACCGTTTACCAAGAGGTCAATCTCTGCCCGAACTTAACGGTTGCTGAGAATATTTTCATCGGGCGGGAGCCGATGCGATTTGGCAAAATCAATTGGAAGCAAATGAACAAAGATGCGGATAACCTGCTGCGAGACAGATTACATCTGTCCATTGACGTTAAGGCTCCTTTACAGACCTACTCCGTCGCGATTCAACAACTGATTGCGATTGCAAGAGCACTCAGCATCTCGGCAAAAGTGCTCATACTCGATGAACCCACATCCAGTCTGGACAAAAACGAGGTTCAGCAACTGTTTCGAATTATGCACAAATTAAAGAGTGAAGGTCTGGCGATTCTTTTTGTTACTCATTTTCTTGATCAGGTATACGAAATGTCGGATCGTCTAACGGTGCTCCGTAACGGGGAATTGGAAGGAGAGTACATAGCGGCAGAACTTCCACGCATGGAATTGGTGCTCAAGATGATCGGCAAGGAGCTTGAGATGCTAGAGGAGCTTCCGAAGGAAACGGATGCTGTCGAGTCGGAGTCAGGAGAACTGTTAATTACCGCCAAGGCACTTGGACGCAAAGGAGCGATTGAGCCATTTGATCTGGACATTCGCAAAGGAGAAGTTGTGGGCTTGGCTGGGCTATTGGGGTCTGGTCGTACCGAGATCGCTCGCCTTTTCTTTGGTGCAGATCGCTCGGATGAAGGCAAGTTGCTCGTTGTGGATACAGGAAGTACGGTCAAGTCGCCGCGTCATGCAATTGATCAGAATATTGCTTTTTGCTCCGAGAACCGTAAAACCGAAGGCATAATCGATGATTTGACCATTCGGGAGAACATTATTCTGGCTTTACAAGCGACACGAGGCTGGTCCAAACCAATCTCACGCAAGAAGCAGGATGAGATCGCCGAAAAGTACATCAACCTGTTAAATATCCATCCGAAAAACCCAGAGCATTTAATTAAAAATCTGAGCGGCGGTAATCAGCAAAAGGTGTTGCTTGCACGCTGGCTGCTGATGAACCCCGATTTGTTGATTCTCGATGAACCTACGCGTGGAATTGATATCGGTGCAAAGACCGAAATACAGAAGCTAGTGCTTTCTCTGTCGAAGCAGGGCATGGCCGTGCTGTTCATTTCGTCCGAGCTGGAAGAAGTGATTCGTGTCAGCCGCCGGATTGCCGTAATCCGGGACCGCAAAAAAGTGCAAGAACTTAGCGGGGATCAGATCCATCAACAGCAAATCATGAAAGCAATGGCAGGAGGTTAAAGAGATGGCGGGCAAGATGCGTAAACATCATTTGTTTTGGCCGTTATGTATGCTTGGTTTACTTTTAATCTTTAATTTGCTGTACTCTCCGGATTTCTTCTCCCTCGTCATGCGTGAAGGGAATCTGTATGGCAGCTTGATTGATATTCTCAATTTCGGAGCACCTTTAATTCTGGTATCGATCGGCATGACACTGGTGATTGCGACCGGAGGTATTGATTTGTCCGTGGGCTCCATTGTAGCGATCTCCGGTGCCGTGGCTTGTATGAGCATTAGCAGAGGAGTAGATCAGAGTTCCTTCGGGCTTGTGTTGGGTGCAGTTGGATTATCTATAGGTCTCTCCCTGATCTTGGGCATGTGGAACGGGGCGCTTGTTTCGGTTGCCCGAATCCAACCCATTATTGCAACGCTTATTCTGATGGTAGCTGGACGTGGGATAGCGCAATTAATTACGAGTGGACAGATTATTACTGTATCCAACGCGAACTACGCCTATATCGGGGCAGGTTCGCTTGCAGCATTGCCTTTTTCCATCTTCATCGTATTAACTGTGTTGCTTGTTGCCTCACTGTTGACGAGAAAAACGGCACTGGGACTGTTTATCGAATCGGTTGGAAGTAACGCAAACGCGAGCCAACTGGCAGGTATTCGTTCAAAAACGGTTATTCTCACGGTATATGTCTTCTGTGGGCTGTGCGCCGGCATTGCCGGGCTTATTCTCAGCTCAAATGTATCCAGTGCGGATGGAAATAACGCAGGTCTGTGGTATGAACTTGATGCCATTCTTGCTGTCGTCATCGGGGGTACTTCGCTCAATGGTGGTCGTTTCTATCTAATGGGTACCGTCGTTGGAGCACTCATTATCCAAACCTTAACAACAACGATCTATATGATTGGAGTCCCGCCAGAAGTTACGCTGGTTGTCAAAGCCTTTGTTGTACTTGCCGTATGTTTGATTCAATCCGATTCATTCCGCAATTCCATGGTGATCCGTTGGAAAAAACGGAAGTTTCCAGCCGAACAGGGGGTTAACCGCCATGTTTCTTAATCGTAAGTATCTCCCGGTCTTTGTCACCTTCGGCTTGCTGGCTGTGATGTTTGCCATAGGCTCTTTCCGGTATACGGGGTTCTTCTCCACTCAGGTACTGCTTAATCTTCTCATTGATAACGCATTTCTGATCATCACGGCGATTGGCATGACTTTTGTGATTGTATCGGGAGGAATCGACCTGTCGGTAGGATCTGTCATTGCGCTGACGACCATTATTAGCGCAAGTCTGGTCGAGAAGCAAGGGTGGTCGCCTGCGATCGTTATACCGATGGTGCTTGTCATGGGTGCGTTGTTTGGCACAGTCATGGGGGCGATCATCCACTATTTCAAAATCCAGCCTTTCATCGTGACACTGGCAGGCATGTTTTTGGCGCGGGGGCTGTGTTATGTCATCAGTCTCGACACCATTACCATTACGAATCCATTTTACACACAGGTTGCGCAGGCGAAAATTTCTCTGCCAGGGGGCAGCTTTGTCTCCATTAATGTGATTATTGCTCTGGTCATTGTACTACTCGCGATTTACCTGGCACATTACACCCGGTTTGGGCGCAACGTTTACGCCATCGGCGGAAGCGAGCAATCCGCGTTGCTCATGGGACTGCCGGTTGCACGTACCAAAATCCTGGTGTACACGTTCAGCGGTTTGTGCTCCGCGCTTGCCGGTGTTGTCTTTACCTTCTATATGTTATCCGGTTATGGATTACACGCCATGGGTCTTGAACTCGATACCATCGCGGCTGTTGTGATAGGAGGCACCTTGTTAACAGGTGGTGTGGGGTATGTAGCGGGAACCTTTATTGGTGTATTGATCCAGGGGGCTATCCAAACTATAATTAGCTTCGAAGGTACGCTCAGCTCATGGTGGACCAAGATTGTGATTGGTCTGATGCTGTTTGTTTTTATTTTGTTCCAGCGACTTCTTAGCGGGCGGCGAGTATCCTCGAAATCACTGCATTAAGTTGATCAAATTAAATGATATTGAACACGGATACCGAAACAATGATATAACACGATGCGCTCTGCATTGGTGAATGCTGAGCGTAACATGGAGATGGGGGATGCGTGAGTGAGAAGATATGTGAACGGGTTGTGTTTGTTCATTCTACTGCTGCTTGTCGGCTGCACAACCCCTGAGTCTGAAACTGTGCCTCCTCCCATCTCGTCTAACAACTTGGAAACTCTTCCTTCTGTTGAGGAATGGATGGAATCAGCGGTAGCAAGGGATACCTCTACGAAACCGATTGTTTTGGGTTTTTCACAACTGGGCAGAGAGAGTGCCTGGCGTCTGGCAAACTCCACGTCTATTCGAAATGCCGCAGCTGAATCGGGAATCTCCCTTGTAATAAAAAATGCAGAACAGTCTCAGACGAAACAGTTCGAGGCTGTTCGGTCGTTTATCAGGCAAAAGGTGGATGTCATTGCCATTGCACCGGTCGTGGAATCGGGCTGGGATGGTATTCTTCAGGAGGCCAGGGATGCAGGTATACCCGTGATTATCGTAGACAGGTCAGTTGATGTCAAAGATACTTCACTTTTTGTAACAACGATTGGATCGGACTTTTATGAGGAAGGTGTGAAGGCCGGAAAGTACATTCAGGATCGGATGCGAAATCATCCGGGTTTGATACGGATTGCCGAACTGCAAGGCACGAGTGGTTCTACACCCTCTATCCAGCGTGGCGAGGGCTTTAGAAGCATTTTTGACACCAGAGCAGATATCATCTTCTCACAAAGTGCTCCTGCCGATTTTACGGAGGACAATGGCAAACAAGTGATGAAAGAATTCCTTCAGGTCCCGGAAGACAAACGGCCGCAGGTTCTTTTTGCCCATAATGATGAAATGGCGTTTGGCGCCATACAAGCGATAGAAGAAGTTGGGCTGAAGCCGGGAGAGGACATTATCATTGTCTCGGTGGACGGCTCCCGCAAAGCACTTGAAATTCTGGCGAGTGGGAAAATCAACGCTGTGGTGGAATGTAACCCGCTGCTTGGTCCTCAGCTTATGCAGGCTACAAAAGAAATTATTGCAGGGCGTACACTCCCAAAGCGCATGGCGCCCCCGGAGGACATTTTTACACAGGAGAGTGCTAAACGGGAGATGTACAACAGGCGATTCTAGAATTCGTGAATAAATAGAATATTTTGGATAAAATTCAATTTACTTTAAATAAACTTATCGTTTATACTGAACTCACCTTGAACTAAAGCTCTTATCTATGAGAAAGGACGTAGCGGATTACGTGTATATGAAAGCGCTTTTTTTTCGAGGGTGAAAGTTTGATAAAGAGAGGGAGTGTAGAAGGTAGTATGCTGTGAATATATTATGAGGAGGTAATTTTATGTTTAAAGTAAAGCTAGCAAAGGCGGTAATATCTCTCGCGCTTTTCGGTACCTTATTTTCTATTCCGGCGGTACCCGATGCTCGTGCTGCAGATGCAAGTTGTCCGAATGGTTATGTAGGTTTGACGTTTGATGATGGCCCATCTGGAAACACAACAAACATGCTTAACGCGTTGAAGCAGGCTGGCTTACGGGCAACGATGTTCAATGTTGGACAAAATGCACAAAATAATCAATCTCTGGTTTCTGCACAAGTAGCAGCTGGTATGTGGATTGGCAATCATTCCTATACACATCCAAACATGACTACATTAAACAGTTCTCAGATGTCGTCAGAGATTACTCGGACACAGCAGACAATCCAGTCCATTACCGGAAGTTCACCTAAACTGTTCAGACCTCCTTACGGTGCGACAAATGCTACCTTGAAATCCGTTGTGAGCCAAAACGGCCTGAAGGAAATACTGTGGAACGTAGATTCCCAAGACTGGAATGGTGCCAGCGCAGCCCAGATTGTAGCTGCAGTGAACACGATGAAAAGTGGTGACGTCATTCTAATGCATGATCAGTACCAGACGACACTTCAAGCCATTCCGCAGATTGCACAAAATCTGAAGAATCGTGGCCTTTGCTCCGGCATGATCTCATCAACGACCGGTCGGGCAGTTGCACCCGATAGTAGCACTACGAATCCGCCAAGTAACGGAACAAAAGTGGAAGCTGAGAATATGACCAAAGGTGGGCAATACACCGGCAATATCAGTTCTCCTTTCAATGGCGTGGTCCTTTATGCTAACAATGATTTGGTTAAATACACTCAGAATTTTGCAACGAGCACTCACAATTTTTCACTTCGTGGAGCTTCAAACAATGCCAACATGGCTAGAGTTGATTTGAAGATTGGTGGACAGACGAAGGGAACCTTTTACTTTGGCGGGAGCTCTCCAGCGGTCTATACCCTGAATAATGTCAGTCATGGGACGGGAAATCAGGTCATTGAGTTGGTTGTAACAGCCGATGACGGGACATGGGATATCTATATTGATTACTTGGAAATACATTAACAAGCTCAAGGTTGATTGAAAAATAATTCACTATGATGAAATCCCGTTGGGTTGATCCAATGGGATTTCATTATGTTTTTTGCCATTTTGTAACACAAAAGTGGAAGGAAAACATTTATAATGGATGAAATTGAGGAAAGGAAGAATTTGGTTTGTATTGAAACTATTTATGGAATAGGAGTGGATTGACCAAATGATCATTATGATTAACGGAGCGTTTGGTTCGGGGAAAACTTCTGCAGCAGAAGCACTTCAGCCCTTAATTGCAAACAGCATGATTTACGATCCTGAAGAAATAGGTTATATGCTCAGAAAACTTCTTCCGGAGAATTGTAGAGAGGAAAGGGAACGGACGGATGATTTTCAAGATATCGATCTATGGAAAATTCTAACCGTAAAGACAGCTAAAGAAGTAAAGCAGAAATACAACAGACACTTAATTGTCCCCATGACCATCTATAAAGAGGAAAACTTTAATTACATTTATAACGGGTTGAAAGAGATCGATCAGGACATTCATCATTTTTGCCTAACGGCTAAAGAAGAGACGATTTATCATCGTTTGGCTAAACGCGGAGATGAATATGGAGGCTGGCAGTATCAACAAGCACCAAAGTGTGTTGAAGCTTTCAAGGATGAACAATTTCAAACTCGCATTATTACCGATCATTTGGATACTAGTGAAATCATAGAACTCATATTGAAAAAGGTCCTATCCAAATAATTATCATTTTTTTAATAGGAGGGATTTATGATGATGATGATTGTACATGTGCTCTCGAGAAAAGAATGGGAAGCCGCCGTGATCAATGGGGTATACAGAGCAGCATCTTTAGAAAAGGAAGGTTTTATTCATTGCTCACCTGTGGATAAGATCGTAGCTGTGGCTAATTATAATTACCACGGGACAAAGGGGTTAGTATTACTTTGCTTGGATGCATCTAAAATAAAATCAGTAGTTATATGGGAAGATCTGTATAATGAAGGCAGGGAATATCCTCATATTTACGGTGAGTTAAATCTTGACGCTGTATCTCATACATATGATTTTGAGCCTAATGAAGAAGGGAGATTTTCGCTACCTCCTGACTTAGAGAACATGCAGTGATGTCAGATTTCTTGGATAGACGCTGGTTTCGTTGAAGAAATTGAACAGAAGAGGATGGAACCTAATTGACGACTGTGACTTTTGAAGAGGTAACCGAACAGCACCTCCCTGAAATTAGAGAGATTTATAACTATTATGTAATGAATACAACGATTTCGTTTCATACGGAGGAATTAGATCTTGATCAGATTAAATCCTCTGTGATGAACAAGGATACGCGGTATAAAACTTATGTAATTCTTGAAAACAATCAAATGATGGGCTATGTTCTGATCACCCAATATAAGAGTAAACAGGCATATGATATTTGCGGTGAAGTCACCATATATCTAAAGCCCGACATTTTGGGAAAAGGCTTGGGGAAACAAGCATTAAGTTTCATTGAGAAGATTGCAAAAGAACAAGAATTCCATACCTTAATTGCGACGATTTGCATGGAGAATACAAGAAGTAAATCATTATTTGAGAGAAATGGTTATGAACAATGTGCTCTGTTTAAAGAGATTGGATATAAATTCGATAGAAAGCTGGATATTGGAAGTTTCCAAAAGATATTGTAAGGAGAATACAGAATGAGTAGAAACCTATATATTATATCTGGTCCCCCTGGAGTAGGGAAATCTACAACTTCCAAGCTGCTGGTTCAGACTTTAGAGAGAAGTGCGTATATTTCTGGAGATGCGGTTAGTCACTTTCCGGTCAAAGGGCGAGGTAAACCCTGGCTTGATAAGGATACACATAACTTAACTTGGACAAATATATTCAGTCTAGTGAAAAACTTATTGGACTATAAATACGATGTAGTTCTGGACTATGTGGCCTTTCCGGAAGACATTAATGGATTAATGACCGAATTGGCAAACTATCATGTTCGCATAATCTATGTTGTATTAATGGTTGATCGTCAAACCATTATTCGTAGAGACCGTCTAAGAGCAGAAGAATATCAAATGAAAGAAAGAAGTATAATTCTGCTGGATGAGTTTGAAAATCATCCAGATCTGAGAGTAGATAACAAGCTGTATACTAGTCATTTTACAGAAGCACAATTACCTGAAATAGTAAATGAAATTATAAAAAATGAGAAATATCGGGTGAAATAACTGTACTGTTATTATGCTTCGAATTGTAAAAATGCACGAGCGTTGAATAACTAATACAAGGTAGAAAAGCGTTGGGTTTTATTAAGAATGGTGCAAAAGAAAAAAAAGATTAGCCGGGAGGATTAACGATGTCTCGTATTTATGGAGAAAGAATTGTGTTAAGAGAATACCAGGATTCTGATGTGGATTACATCAAACAATGGGTGAATGATCCGGAAATTACAGGGACTTTATCAGATAATTTTTTGTATCCTCATTCGAGTTATGAGACGGAATCCTTTTTCAGAACAATGGTTGAAGGCAAGTCTTCAAATAAAAGTTTTATTATCGGGTTGAAAGACTCGTTAGAATATATAGGTCAGATTGATCTGTACAAAATTGATTGGAAAAACCGCTTTGCATCTTTAGCAATTGTAATAGGAAGAAAAGAATTTCTAGGTAAAGGTTATGGGAGTGAAGCCATTCGTATACTACAGAAGTTTGTCTTCGAAGAGCTAAATTTAAATAGATTAGAACTTGAAGTGTATGAGTACAATGAGATTGCTTACAAGTGTTATTTAAAATGTGGCTTTAAAGAAGAGGGAAGATATAGAAAGAAGATATATAAAAAGGGAAAATACTGGGATGGTGTTTGCATGAGTATCTTAAAAACTGAATATGAGCAGTCATAGTCTCAGAAGGCATCCGTGATATAAAAGATCAATTTGAAAGGAAACAACTTGATTGTAAAAGAGACAGCGAAAAAGCTGCCCCTTTTATTCATCTAAACCAATCTATGTTTAACTTTAAACAAACCTACCGAAGTTACTCTTCTTCGTTTAGAAAAACAAAACCACTGTCAATAAGCCCCTGTAAATACTCGTCAAAGCTGTTTGCAATCACTACGTATTCGTCAGGGTCGTGCAAAAAGCGAACGATTTGACCACGTACACCTTCATCAGTAGGGTTAAAATCAATATAAAGTCTGGATGTTCCACCATTGTTCATACAGTCTGAAAAATGAATATATTTCCCTGGAAGAAGCCCCTCACGATTGATCTTAGAGTCAACGGCATCCTCTTCATCTTCGTATTCTAAAAGATAAGAGACGTCTTCTTCATTTTTTGAACTTTCGAGCATTTGTTGAGTAGACAGTAAGTAATAGGGATATCTACCTTCTTCAACATCTGAGCCAAGAATACAAACCGTAATTTCTTTTTCTCCGTACTTCCTCCAATATGTACCATCAATATTTTCAAGTAAACCGATGAGTGATTCTGGAAAATTTGGATATTTTGATCGTAATGTATTTATATCTTCTTTTGTAGCACCGCTCGCTGTATTCAGTTCCTCAAGTTCTTCTGGTGATAATGCTGCTCTTAATCCATTTAAAAATTTGTTCACCAAATCCATTATGTTGACCTCCCAATCATAAAATATAAAGCAAATATACGCAGATAAAGTAAAGGTACTGCGTTAGTGTGAAAAATCTTTCCTCTACAATATGTTATGTATACTAAGATCAGTTTATCATTTTTCTCTAGTTTATTGGCAACTACAAGGTTTAATTTTAGGTCTGGTGATAAAGGTGCATGGGATTAACTGCTAAGGTTGGATAGACCCTCCCATGCTTTCGTAGTACAATTATGTAAGTAATTGGAATGGTTAGTCTTATAGTGACGATATAGAGGAGCGGAATACATTGTCATTACATATGATAGGCATTTTATGAGGGTTCTGCTCACTAGCTCATCAACCAGGATGTGAGTGAAAATCTTCTATAATTTTTGAATATTTATGAATACGATTACACCATATGGGGGAGGGATTTCACCTTGTCTGATTACTATTGGGATGACCAAATTGAATATCTGAGAAATACGCGGTGGCTATATTATAACGATGATTATCTTGAGTTTTTGGTTCAACGTGTATGGAAGATTGAAAATTCAGTAGATATTATCGACTATGGATGTGGTTATGGCTATCTCGGATTGAAACTGCTTCCTTTATTACCCGAAGGATCAACCTATACCGGATTAGACAAGGGTGAAGAATTGATTAAGCAGGCCAAAGAGAGTTTCTCAAAGACCTCTTATCAAACGACTTTTATAGTAGATGACATTGAAACAGTGCAAGTGAAACGTCAATACGATATTGCGATAAGTCATGCCTTCTTATTACATATGACAGAACCTATCACCGTTCTTCAGAAGATGATCGAAAGTGTAGTAGATGAGGGTAGAATCATATGTTTTGAACCTCATTGGATCGCTAATATGTCAAACTATGAATTACATGGACTTGAACAATCCAAGATTATTCAGCTAGGTATTCTCCAAAAATTGTTCGAGGAGGATGCCAAACGCAGTGGTAAAGACGGAAATATCGGTATGAAGATTCCAATTCTGCTTAGCCAACTTGGCTTGCGAAATGTAGAATGCCGGGTGAGTGACAAAGTTAACTTCTTAGATCAACACATGGCAGATTCGGATAAGGAAAAGCTTTTTCTTGCATTAAAAGAAGAAGGACTGGGACAAGAACCGAATGCCAGACATGAAGCTGTTACTCAATTGATGGAAAGAGGACTGAATTCAGAAGAAGCGAATAGAGAATATGAAGCAGAGAGTGTATTTGCTAGGGAGTTTAATGAGAACTCATGGTTAACCTATGCTCCGAACATGAAAATTACATCGGGAATCGTGACGAGATAGGTGTATAGCTTCTATTACTCATAAGGAGGTACAGATGATGATATATAGGAGAAAAACCTATATTATTGCGACTTCTTTTGTAGATGAGTTTAATGCTCTATTTAATGATATTTTGCTGCCATCCCAATTGAAATACGGATCAAGACTTATTGGGAGATGGCACACACCAATCGATGATGAAACCAGCGAAATTTTTGCGATGTGGGAATACGACACTCTTGAACAATACGAAGAAATTGAGAAAAAGATAAAATCAGATACAGATCACGTAAAGCGAGTTCAAGCCCGTTTTGATCAGATTGGAAGACATCGGTATAAAGAAGTATTTCGTGACGAGATAAGGCAAGTGTTTTTCACATCGACAGTAGAGCGCGAACAAACGATTTTGAAGTGAATAAAAAAGGAGCTGAGAGAAAGATGGAGACAGAACGACTTATATTTCGGAAATATACCAAAAATGATTTCGATTTACTTTTTGAAATGACACGTGAGCCGAATATGATGAAATTTATAAGACATGGCGGACCCTGGACGAAGGAAGAAACCATGCAAAGCCTGGAAAAGTTCATCAACTGGAATAAAGACGATAAAGGGCTGTTTCTCGCATTTAATAAAGAGGATAACAAGTTAATTGGAACCTCTGGACTGATTCCTCAAATCATTGAAGGCACTGATGAGCTTGAAGTTGGTTACTGGGTCATAGAGCAATACTGGGGAATGGGTTACGGATATGAACAAGCAAAAGCGTGGAAAGAATATGGCATGGATCACATGAAGCAGAAAAGATTAATATCTTTAATTCAACATGGCAATGTGGGTTCTATGAAAGTCGCGCAAAAGAATGGCATGAAACACGAGAAGGACGTAGACATAATAGGGAAAAATGTAGCAGTGTACTCGATTGAGGTGAAGTGAATATGACTCCTTTTCCTGAACTTGAAACCAAAGGACTGCTGTTAAGAGAGATTAAACAGAGTGATTCCCAAGACATATTTCATATTTTTTCTTCAGATGAAGTTACAAGGTTCTACGATGTAGAAAGTTTTACGAATACAAAACAAGCAGAAGAACTCATACAAAGATGGAATGAACGATTCAAAAATGGTCAGGTCATCCGTTGGGGAATTGCTTTGAAATCGGACAACAGAATTATTGGAACATGTGGATTTCATGGTTGGATGAAACAACATCATAAAGCTGTGATGGGATATGAGTTAGCACCTGAGTTTTGGCGACAGGGTTATATGACCGAGGTAACTCAGAAAATCGTTGAATATGGATTCAAGAACCTTGAATTAAACAGAATTGAAGCATTTGTAGAGCCAGAGAACGCGGGATCAAGAAAGTTGCTTGAGAAAATTGGGTTCAGTGAAGAAGGCATATTGAAAGAGAATTTTATTTGGAAAAATCGATTTGTTGATAATGTCATCTATGCATTTTTGAAGAAAGAATATGTATGAAAATACGAATTATTGGATCTTGCGGTAGTGGGAAATCAACATTAGCCAAAGAATTGTCGGATAAATACGGTATTCCTTCCTATGAATTAGACAATCTCATATGGGACAGAAGCGCCGAAAATCTGAGATATCCTGAAAGTGTTAGGGATGAATCCGTTCAATCTATTGTCAGTTCAGAGGCTTGGATCATAGAAGGAGTACAGTGCAAAGATTGGACAATTAAGTCCATCCAGGAAGCAGATTTGATTTTTGTATTAGCTCCAAATGTTTTCATTAGAGATTATCGAATTATAAAGAGGTTTGTATTGTCTAGAATGGGACTGCAACCGTGGAATTACAAGCAGTCATTCACGGACTTATGCAAGATGATTGTAAAATGGAACCATCAATATAATATAGAAGAAGTTATATGTACAATTAACACAAACCGCAAAACTGCAACAATCACAAAGAATAAAAAACAAGTGATACAGTTGATTGAACATCATTTGGAAGTGGTTGTAAGTGAAAGTGAAAAGAACCTTAGAGGTAATCAAGGATTGTCCAAAGAGGAGATACAGTGGTGAATATAAAAATTCAACCAGTCACACGAGAGAATTGGGAAGAAGCGCTGAAGATCTCTTTGTATAAACACCAAGCGTCATTAGTTCCATCTGTTATTGAGGGACTCGCTTACGCCTATATAAAACCGTGGGATGAAGCATTTGATCCTTACGTACTTGAGATCGATGGGAAGGTATTTGGTTTCTTTTATCTGAGTTATACGCCAGATAGTACAGATAATTACTGGATTGGTGGTTTTCAAATCGATAAATCCTATCAAGGTAAAGGAATGGGAAGGCTCGCTATAAGAGCCATTCTAGATTACATCACGAAACAGCATCCATTATGCAAGGTTATTTCATTAACGGTTGAACGTGATAACGAAATAGCACAGAACTTGTACAAGAGCATGTCCTTCATTAGTGAGAACAAAACCAATTCAGATGATGAAGTGATCTACAGGTTGGCAATAAAATAAGAAATTTGAATAGTGTAAAGATTACATGTGATGATTTTCTAAATGAGGTGACTTAAACAATGAATCGTATGAATCATGAAGAAGAGTTACAAATCGCATTTGATAATCATGAAGAAGACTACAAAAAAGTTTGTAATAACTTATATAACTATAATGTCTCTGAAACAAATGGGTTATTAAATAAGCCTGGAAAGACTATCAATCTTTTTTTACGGGACAAGACAGGTAAGGCAGTTGGTGGGATCTTCTGTGCTACATATTGTGAAACATTATATATTGATAATTTTTGGATAGATGAGGAACACAGAAAGAAAGGATATGGGAAGTCTTTAATCATGCAAGCAGAAAGCATGGCTTCTGAATTAGGATGTAAGCTTGCACACACAAGCACATTTTCATATCAATCACCGAAATTCTATCAAAAAATGGGCTATGAAGTGTTTGGATTAATTGATGAGTATCCTGATGGAATCATTCAATATTTTATGAAGAAAAGATTATAAGACGAGTACCTAACATATATTGGATTTAACGAATGATGAATTTTTATGGAGAAACAAAAGGATAGCGGAAAGTATGCGAGCCACAAGGGAGGGTTACATATCACTGAATTTAATGATCTCGAAAGAGAGATAAAACGAAATAAAGCGGAGAGCTGCATGATATACCGAGAAAACGCAATTCAATATGAATTTTATCGGAATCGAAAAACGAAAGAAAAACAACATAAAGTGAATTCAATTACAAAAAGTGTGCTCTCCGCATTGGTGGGAATAGCTATACAACAGGGTTACATTGAGAATGAAGATACCCCAATTGTGAATTATTTTAACGATCTGGATGACAGCAAAAAGGGGATTACGATTAAGCATCTATTAACGATGTCCTCGGGCTTGTACTATCCGGGGAATGAAGCGATGATCCCATCTAGGAATTGGACGAAATTTGTTCTTGAGCAACCCATTGAATTCGAACCTGGAATCCAAATGAAATATAGTTGCGGGAGTTCGCATATACTTAGCGCCATATTGCAGAAGGCTACTGGTATGAACACTTCGGAATTTGCAAGAAAGAACTTATTTGCACCTCTAGGTATTAACGATTTCCATTGGTATCAGGATACACAAGGGATTGCGATCGGTGGTTTTGGTTTGCGAATGAAGATCGAAGATATGCTGAAGTTTGGGCTGTTATACGCTCAGAATGGGGAGTGGAATTCTAAACAACTCATCTCTGCTGACTGGATTGCTAGAAGTGTAAGTCCTTCTCTTACTTGCGAACCCTTATATAGCTACCACTGGCGCATAATGAAAAGCATCAAGGAAGAAGACGCTGAAAATAAAACGTTTTATGCTATGGGTATGGGCGGTGGAAGAGGGCAATATATCTTTGTTAACCAAAAGCGAGGATTGGTTGCGGTATTCACAACGATTATATCCGATGATAGCTTGTTACCACTTCAATGGTTTAACAATTATATTTTGAAAGAATAGTTGTTTATGGGAGAGATAACATGAGCCAATGGTTTGATCTAGATGAACTTGATCCAGAGTTAATCAAATTTGCAGTTATGATCGCGAAATACAATAATAAATTCATCATTATAAAAAATAGGAAAAGAGGAGGTTGGGAGATCCCAGGAGGCAACAAAGAAATAGGGGAAACAATTTTACACACGGCAAGTCGAGAACTCTATGAAGAGACAGGGGCAGTACGCTTCGAATTAATACCTTATGGTGTATATGAATGGAATGGGAGCTTTGGTATGGTTTCTTATGCTGAGGTTAAATTGCTGGAGAGCTTACCGGAGTCTGAAATTGATGAAATAAAGCTTGTGGATGTATTACCAGAAGGGATGAACTTTGGAGATATGTTTTATCATTTCTCAGACAGATGGGATGGACTTGAGAACCATAAGTTTAAGAAATACACTATCGAAATAAATCATTTGAATGAGTTACCAGTAATTAAAATAAGCTAGTTTTAGTTGGAGGAACTCTGTTTTGAAACTAAAGGAGATGAAAAGAACTAGTGAATAAGAATAAGGGACTCATCATGTCACTATTACTTTTATTGATTTTAATTTTGTTATGGAATTCCTTTCGAACTTCAATTTTTGAAGCAGTTACTGTTCAAAAGATTAGTGAAAATGAAATGACTGTAATTAATTTTAATAATCTTGAAAGAACAATAGCCGTTCCAATGGATATGTCAAAAATAATTGAAGAGAACAAGGAATACACTATTTTGTACGATAAAAGAGTTTTTGATAAATACAGACTTCGATCTATAAAACCATAGGTCTTAGAAATAATATGTGGAAAGAGAGATGGCAACGATCAATCATGATAACGTATAGAACGTTGACCCTTGATGATGTGAATCAGCTGCAGGAAATAGATCGCTCGGAACATATTGATCTCATCTATGAAATGAGAGAGAACCGATTGGTTGAGCTTGAACAAAATCATGAGTGCTCCAACTGGGATGAGATGCTTTTGAAAGAGATTCAAAATCGATATGTGTACGAATTAGAACAAGGTGGCATGGCATATGGCGCGTTTGCTGACGATCAATTAATCGGATTTGGTGTGCTGGCACATCAATATAGAGGAAAAGGACGAAATCAATTACAAGTTGACTTGATGTATGTCTCACGCGGGTACAGAAGACAAGGTATTGGAAAACGTATTCTAAACGAGTTAGGTGAAGAGGCTAAGAAACGTGGTGCACAGTATCTGTATATCTCCTCCACAGAGACGAAATCAGCGGTATCCTTTTATAAAAGTCAGGGCAGTCAGATTGCAAGCGAGATTGATCAAGAACTTTATGACAAAGAGCCGAAAGATATACACATGATAAAGGAGCTGGGCCCATGACAACGGTTGGGATACTCGGAACCATTCATAATCCAGAACTCAGAGAGCGATATCATTGTTCCCTTTCCCTTTACAAGGATGTGATCACTGAGTTTAAACCAGATCTCATTTGTGGTGAAGTTCATCCACAGAGTTGGTTGAGGTACCTGAAGGACAAACATGATAGAGGATACTGGGGAGAACCAGCTAGTGAGTATTGGGAATTGGTCTTCCCTTTATGCGAGGAGCATAACATCCCATTTGTTCCTATTGACTGGTTTGAATTGGATGTGTGGAATGCTTTTGATCCATTCAACGGTTATTCGGGCGAGGAACGCCAAGAACTTGAACAACGGGACGATCATTGGTTTGCGGAGCAAATGGAGACGTATCGGTTTGGCGAGATTCCTTTTAATTCAAAGGAGTTCGATCGCGTAACCAGACAAAAATATGAATGGTTGCATGAGGTAAACGCGAAGGCACAGAACTTTCGCTGGGTTGTCCGTAATCAGATTATGATTCAAAGAGTCAAAAATACAATTGAAGCTCATCCAGAAAAACGAATCCTCTGTATCGTAGGAGCCGATCATAATTATATTTTCCAAGAAGAGCTGGTGAAAGAACCCGTTGAATTGATGTATCCGTTACGATAAATGAACCGTTGGTAGAATGACAAATGAAACTTATGACGTAAGGAGCATTACATGCGCAAAAAAATACGGAAAACACTCAAGTACAGCATATTCAGTATTATTTTAATGGTCATAGTAGCTCTGATATTTCCCACATGGACACCCAAAATTAAAGGTGAAAACAGCATCAGCATGTTAGAGCAGGTCGAAATTAACGGTACAGGACATGAAGTCATGATCAGGGGTGTTGATCGGACTAACCCTATCCTGATTTTTGTGCATGGCGGGCCGGGATGCTCGGAGATTCCTTACGTAAGGAAGTATCAGAAAGAGCTTGAGCAACACTTCACGGTGGTGCATTACGATCAACGTGGGAGTGGGAAGTCCTATCACTTTTTTGAGGATTACTCGAATCTCACAACAGATGTATTAGTAGATGATTTGTTAGCGTTAAGGGATTATGTATCTAAGGAGTTAGGTCAAGAGAAGGTTATATTAATCGGTCATTCATTTGGTACATACATCGGGATGAAAGCTGCGGCTAAAGCACCTACTCAGTTTCACGCTTATATAGGCATCGGACAGATGGCTAATACACTTCAGAGCGAACTGGAAAGTTTGGAGTACACGTACGAGCAAGCGAAACAAGCCGGTAATGCAGAGGACGTTAAAAAACTGGAGCTAATTCGCAGCTCGATTGAGCAAGGAAAGGAACTTACGCCTAGAATTTTGTTGCAAAAGTACGGTGGTGCAGCCAGGCTCATCCATGAGAATAGAGATTATATTTCAGGATTCCTTTTAAATCCCGAATACAATGGGCTGGATATGATTCGCTTTTATTCAGGGATGTTCAGTTCACAAGACATCTTACTGAAGGAAGCATTTGATCAAAATTTACCTGATATTGTTGATCATCTGGAGATTCCTACCTATTTTGTAACGGGTAAATATGATTATATGACCACTGCGAATGCAGCACGTGATTATTTTGATGTATTGAATGCACCGATCAAAGACTTCATTGTATTCAACGAGTCGGCGCATTACCCACAGTTTGAGGAGAAAGAAGAATTCGTAAAGTGGTTAAATGAGCTATTTTAAGATGCATTGAAAGGAGCGAGATCATATTGTTAAGTGAATTCATTGAGCTTGAAGAAGAGAGTGATGAGAGTTACCGGTGTTACACTCTGCAAAATACAGTGCAAATATTTAAACATTGCATACAGGATGAGGATTTAAATGACGTCCGAATATATGTGTCCACAAATACACCGTTAGATTCAATGGTTAATAAAATAGATGACTACATTAAGTGGTTTTCTATTTGTGAGACGGTCTTTCGAGAATATTATGAGAATGAACTTGATGAAAAGGTACATCAGAATTGGTTTAATGAGATTGAAGTCTATCGTGTGGATATCACATTTAACGGTATAACCGACTACGGCGCAACAATATCTTGCGGAGATAATATCCTGCGCGATCACATCATGATTATTGATTTTGACAGAGAACAAATTCAAGCAATCCACTTAAACGGATAGATGGATTATTTTGTAGTAAATAGTCACAAAAAACAATAAAGATATCGCTTTATTTTCCATAAATGTGTTATTATGTTGGTGTTAGACGGAAAATTCATTTGTTTGATCGATAGGGAGAGGAGGCACGTATTCTCGAATCATTCAATCTGTATGGATAGATTAACTGCACTGCTTGTTAAAAATAATAGAATAAGCGGAGGTATGGTTATGTTCAAAAAATGGAAGAAGTTTGGCATCAGCAGCTTGGCACTGGTATTAGTGGCTGCGGTAGCCTTTACCGGATGGAGCGCTAAAGCATCAGCAGCTGACGCTTCGCAAATAGTATCTGAGATGGGTGCAGGATGGAATCTCGGCAATCAGCTGGAAGCAGCGTTGAACGGTACACCGAATGAGACAGCTTGGGGCAATCCTACGGTAACTCCAGAGTTAATCAAAAAGGTAAAAGCGGCAGGTTTCAAATCCATTCGTATTCCCGTTTCCTATTTGAACAACATTGGAAGCGCTCCCAATTATACAATCAATGCGGCATGGCTGAATCGAATTCAGCAAGTCGTAGACTACGCGTACAATGAAGGTCTGTATGTGATCATCAATATTCATGGTGATGGGTATAATTCCGTACAGGGTGGATGGCTGCTCGTGAATGGTGGCAATCAGGCTGCCATTAAGGAAAAATATAAAAAGGTGTGGCAGCAGATTGCCTCCAAGTTTAGCAACTACAATGATCGCCTTATTTTCGAATCCATGAACGAAGTATTCGATGGTAACTATGGCAATCCAAACTCGGCGTATTACGCCAATCTGAACGCATACAATCAAATCTTCGTGGATACGGTTCGTCAGACTGGTGGTAACAACAATGCCAGATGGTTGCTGATTCCAGGCTGGAATACCAATATTGACTACACTGTTGGTAATTATGGCTTTGCTCTTCCTACAGATAATTACAGATCCTCGGCTATTCCTAGTTCGCAGAAGAGAATCATGATCTCGGCACACTATTACTCTCCGTGGGATTTTGCAGGTGAGGAAAACGGTAATATCACACAGTGGGGTGCAACTTCTACGAATCCTGCCAAGAAGTCTACATGGGGACAAGAGGATTATCTTGAATCGCAGTTCAAGTCCATGTACGACAAATTTGTAACTCAGGGCTATCCTGTAGTGATTGGTGAGTTCGGTTCCATTGATAAAACGTCCTACGATTCCAGCAACAATGTATATCGTGCTGCATACGCAAAAGCAGTTACCGCAAAAGCCAAGAAATACAAAATGGTTCCTGTTTACTGGGATAACGGGCACAACGGTCAACATGGATTTGCATTGTTTAACCGTTCGAATAATACCGTGACGCAGCAAAATATCATTAATGCGATCATGCAAGGTATGCAATAATTTACTGTCTATCAGCATCCGTACAAACGGTGTGTTCCTTCAAAAGGGACATGCCGTTTTTTGTGCTACCCTGAGATAAAGTTGAACAACATTTACCAATGCATTTTACATAAGCCACATACAGAATTCATTAAATCCCACACTAGCTTTTATATACTTAATTTGCTTGATATAGCGAACTAAAAGGACTAGGTGGTAGACAGAATGTTAAAAAAACGTGATTTGCAGGAATGCCTTTCACTGTACAGCTTAATGATGGACCCCGCAGTTTCTCCTTACGTTCGTTATCAATGCCAATCGTATGAAGAATATCTATTCCTCACCAAACAATTGATGGCCGAAGAAGAACAAAAAACGGTGATTTCCCGAACGATTTTGAATGAAACAGGGCAGCCTATTGGAACCATTGATCTATATCATATTGAGCATCAAACCGGTTTTTTAGCCACATGGATTGGTTCACCGTTTTTTGGAAATGGGTATAGCCAAAGAGCCAAATCAGCCTTCTTTGTTGAACTATTTCTGGAACATGGGATTGAAACGGTATTTATGAAGATACGCAAGCAAAATATAAGATCCAGAAAAGCCGTACAAAAACTGCCTTATGTGAAATTAGCCAATGATGTGTATCCAGATGTATATCAACAGATCAACATGAATGAACAGATGTATGATCTGTATTATGTTGGACAGTCAGCCTTTTTCGAAAATAGTATGGATCTGCACCAAGTGGTAGCTACGTAACTTATTCAGAGAGCATAAACAGCGGCGTCAGAGATGACGGCGCTATTTGCTATGATGATATAGGAACGGACCGTGAATATAACATGCAGGAATATAGACTAGAGAATCGAAAGACATTAAGTAGATAACCTCTTAAAAATTGGACGGTTAATCAAGGAGGCATGAAATGAATAATATTAACAAGATTTTGGGTGTAGTCCTCATGCTTGGCAGTGTGTTTATTTCAACGATGGAGAGAATTTCAATACGAGTCTCTGTCGCTATAGTAGAAGCAGGATACGCTTCAGGAGGGACCAACGTACCCCAGTTTGCTCAGACGAACGAGCATCCAACAGGTTTACTCGTATACTTCATGTTCTTTGTTGGATTCATACTATTGGTCGCGGGATTCCCGGGGAGTTATAAGAAAAATCGTAATCATGGGCATAGCAAGGAAGTTTAGCTTGAGGAGGGATGAAAGTGGCCGAACAGGAGGAAGTGTTATCGGGAGGTAATGTGAATAAGGTCGTCAGAATAGGTGAGACGGTTCGCCGGCATGCGAAACCAAATCCATATGTGATTGAATTGCTTTTACATCTCGAAAAAGTTGGTTATGATCATGCCCCTCGATTTCTGGGAATAGATGAACAGGGGAGAGAAACGCTCTCTTACCTCGAAGGCATCGTTCCAGGCAATGATTATCCTGATCTAGAAGAGTATATGTGGTCAGACGAATCTCTGATTGAAGTCGCGAAACTGTTGAGAAGTTACCATGATGCGACCGTTGGATTTACAACAACATCAGTATCAACGAACAGATATCCAGGCCTAACTGAAGATGAAGTTGTATGTCATAACGATTTTGCGCCGTATAATGTGGTGTACAAGGATGGCCGTCCTCAAGGCATTATTGATTTTGATATGGCGGGTCCAGGTCCGCGAATGTGGGATATCGCCTATGCCTTGTATACATCCGTTCCACTCGCAGAATTTTCACCAGAGATGGATGGAAAAGGTGTAATGCCATACGACAGCCAGGCGCACGGAACTGTTCGAAAAGAACGGATTGCCTTATTTATGGCTACGTACGGGCTGAGTGTTCCAGCAGATTTGAAGGATTGGGTCATATCCCGTATCCGTTTCATGTGTAAAACACTGACTGATCGAGCGGCTGATGGAGATGTCGCTTTTATGAAGATGGTCGAAGAGGGTCATCTGGCCCACTATGAAAAAGAGCTAACCTTTCTTGAAAAGCATTTTGATGAATGGACTTAAATTAGGGAGTGAATTCCACAATGTACAAACCAAAAACAACCGTAACAGACCAAAGTGTCATTGCATTTATTGAACAGATAGAACATCCGAAAAAAAGGGAGGATGCCTATCAATTATTGGATATCTTCACGCAGACAACAGGTTATGAAGCAAAAATGTGGGGACCGAGTATTATTGGATTCGGTACATATCATTACAAGTATGATTCAGGTCACGAAGGCGATGCACCACTGGTGGGTTTTTCACCCCGAAAAGCAAAGATCAGTTTATATTTTGCCACAGGTGATAACAAAAGAGCGGATCTGCTAAAGGACTTTGGAAAACATACGACGGGCAAAGCTTGTGTCTACATTAACAAAGTAGCAGACATTCAAGTGGATGTTTTAAAAGCGTTAATCATGCAGTCTGTCCAGTTTTTAAAAGAAACCTATCCTAATCAATAACTCTGCAAGCTATCAATCCGTTACCATAAAAGAGATTAGTGAGGGACGGGCTTATATTATGGCTTGGGTTATCAAAACTTGAAAAATATCCACATACGTATAATTATCAAAATTTAAATGCAGAGAATGCAGAACGACAATATAAAAATGCTCGTATCATGGTTAATATCATGAAAGCTGAAATAACCCTATTTTTATGTATATCAGTTTGATTATCATTGGTTTTTCCAGTGAAAGAGTGGCTAGTTGAAATGGACTCTTTAAAGGCATTGGAGTACCCCCTAGAATTCATGAGAAATCCCAGGGGGGTATTCCAATGTGTTTTGCGTTCAGCTCTTGCCTGTCAACGTTGGCTCCCCATAGGCCCGAATCTCGATCAACTCCGCGTACTTGCTGCCATTGGTGGCATCCATGTTCACTCTAAGCGCCTGTGAATACACAGGTGTATCCAGGGTATGAATGACTTTTCTTTTGCGGTTTTCCGTTGCACTTACAATCTCGATCCATTCCCGAGACGGACTCAATATCTCCACCCGATAATCACGCACCAACTCAGGCATCACACGGAATGTGGTGTGATGGTGATGGAGGTTAACCAGATCCTCGTTTACATCATCATTAAACGTCAAGTGCAATTCAGCCAAGGTTTGTGGCTCTTCCCATGTCAGTTGTACCCATTCTGGCTTCCCAAACTCCATCGGCTGCGACATCCACTGTTGGGGCCCACCGAAGGGGCGATGGTAACCGTTGATCGTGTTGTCCGCTGAATAGGCCGTGGTCTCAGAGAGGGTACGACAGCAGAACGGTTGACGCGCCAACCCCTGCATGGACCATAATACGACAGGCTGATCCGTGGCATGATCCTCCAGATTTTTGGACACGTGGTTTTCTTCTGTTTTGAAGAAGATCAGCACCCCGCTGTGTGCTTCTATCGAATGGTAGAGTGAGACGGCTTTATTGGAGCGGATGATCATAAAAGCATTCTGCGGTTCTTCCGGTCGCCATTCGAGCGGAAGCTTCACCCACTGCGCAGTTCCTGTTGTAACGTTAACAGTCACCGTAACTTGTAACGAATGCGGGACGTAGTTCTCCTTACGTCCCGTATCCCACAGCTCTACCGTCAGCTCGGTATCGCTGGATGCATCCAGCAGCAGCTCCAGGCCGCTGAGCAGTGGATGCACAGGCAGCAGCAGGGCAACATCCGTACCCAGCGGGTACGTCTCGCCAGGCTGCTCAAGGGCGATGCCCGTCAGCGTGCTGGAGGCTGTAGCCTTGGCACGCCAGGCCAGATCCAGCTCATCGTGGCTGCGCACCCCGATGATGGAAGCGTCCTGCCGCAGCAATGTCTGCTGCAGCAACGCCAGATGCCTCGCGTGCAGCTCGCGCGGCGACACACCCATGGACGCGCAGAGCGCTGCGCCCGTACCCGCGGCTTCGCCGATGACCGCGCATGTGGCCATGACGCGCGTTGTGCCGAAGGCGACATGTGATGCGCTGATGTCGCGCCCGGCCATGAGCATATTCCGCACATTTGCGGAATACAACGAGCGGAACGGCACGTGATATACGCCGTCGGCATGCATATGCTTCGAGCCGCTCGCTTCGGCGTACATGCCCTGCGGAGGATGCAGGTCGATGGACCAGCCGCCAAAGGCAACGGCATCCGGGAACTCCCGCTGGCTGATAATATCGTTCTGGGTGAGCACATAGTCACCCGTGAAGCGGCGGTACTCCCTTTTGCCAGGCAGAGAACCAATCCACTCCAGCGTCATATGGTCGGCATCAAACTTGCCGGAATTCTTGATATAGTCCCAGATCCCGTAGATCACGTACCACAGTTCATCACGGATCAGCTCATTGTCATGAACAGTGTCATGTTCACCGCCCCATTCAATCCACCAGTAATGACAACCGGAATCCCCGCTGCGAATGACCCGGCGAATCGGAATGCTGGTCTGTGTAATATCCTTGGCAAAAGAAGGCGGGATATAACGGACAGGTGCACCAGCATCCTTGGTATAGAAGAGAAGTGTACTGCCCAGCGTGATCTGATCAGCCACCTCAGGTGCCCATTCTTCACCATATTCGCTGCGGGCTTCCCGGCCGAGTGCAAACTTGGCTCCAGCCAGAAAGCCAACCAATCCATCACCCGTACAGTCCAGATAGATCTGACTTTCGAATCGGATTTTGCGCTCAGAACCCATCATCCATCCGGTAACGGAGGTGATCATGCGTTCATCTCCATCCCCAGTGGCCTCGACTTCATGTACATCCGTGTTCAGGTACAGGCTGATGTTGGATTCAGCTCGAACGGCTTCCAGAATGATCAAGTCCCAGAGATAAGGATTGCCCTCTGGATTACGATACTGATTCTCTACAAACAGTTCCCCCATGATGCCTGTCTCGCGGGCATAGCGGTTAATCCCATGGGCGGTAGCGCCGCAGACCCATACGCGTACTTCACTGCTGGAATTGCCGCCGAGCACAGGACGATTCTGCACCAGAGCGACCTGTTGGCCCAGCCGGGCAGCAGATATGGCAGCGCATACGCCAGCAAGCCCACCCCCGATGACGGTGATATCCGGTTTAACGAGTTCGTGCTTCATATGAACACCTCTCTCATTGAATATGGATGAGCCTAAGCTCAGATTTCCTATTTCATATCTATAATTTCATATTAGTTCTATATATTTACTTTTCAAATACACTATATTATCATCGAGCATATACTTTATTTCATAACAAAGGCAGGTGTGTCATGGACCTCCTTAATCACATCTACTGGAAGAAGAAAGCTGAATTTGCTCTAGCAGAAGATATCTACGACGCTTGGGTGGTCTTTGCTGTTGAAGAGGGCGTATTTCGTTACGAGATTGACGGGCAGAGCGGAGAGGCGGGTTTTGCTGATCTGGTGTTATGTCCGCCCCACATTCCTTTTCGCAGAGAGACGGTAACCCCGCTGACATTTCACTATATGCTGTTCCGTTGTAACTCCACAGAGGGTGAGAGTCTCCTGCCGCCAATCGGAAAATCTCTCATTAATGATACAAAGCGTCTGGCTTCAACATATGCCTACCTGCGTCTGGCGAGTGAGGACAACGATGAAGTTACAACAGGATGGAAAACCCATCTGATGTTGGATTTGTGGCGGCTGTATCAATGGGAGCGCAGACAGAGCAGGCTAATGGAAACGAAGTTCACGGAGGATGCCCTCATGGCTGAAGCGGCGGTATTGTTGGAGGAGTGGGCAGGAGAGGCGGTCAGTCTCCGAACGTTGGCCGAACATTTGGCTTTGAGTCCTGTCCAGCTCACCCGAAGGTTCCGGGAAGCCTTTCAAGAAACACCATCCGATTATCTGAAAGCGATTCGTCTCAAAAAAGCAAAAGCTTTGCTGGCAGATAGTCGTCTGACCCTTACGCAGATCGCCGAGAGATGTGGATACGAGAACGGATTTTATCTGAGCCGTGTATTTTCGTCCACCATAGGAATCAGTCCCTCGGAGTATCGGAGACGACATCAAGTATGAGGTAAAGGGTCTCGTCCATCTAGCCATCCATCCATCCATTCACTCACTCATTCATTCATTCATTCATTCATTCATTCATTCATTTCTTGCTTACACCAATAGAACATATCTGTGTAGTTCACATGGATCTAGGCAACGAATATCACAAATCCATGCAAATCATTCGACTCCGGCTGTGAATGGCAGGCAGGTGCTATAATGGGGTCATTAATTGTAGGGGAGCGAGCACTAAGGAATGAAGAAGCCAAATTGGAAAAGTTGGTTGCCACAGCGGCTCAGGTACCGTCTGTTCGGTGCGTTTGTGGTGTTGATTCTCTTGCCGTTCAGTGCATTGAATGTCTACAATTATCAGCAGATTGAATCGCTGGTCGAGCAGAAAATCAGTGAGCAGAGCCATGAGCAGCTCGTCCAGATGTACCGCTCTCTGGAGGACCAGATGAGCATTGCCTTCAAAACGCTTATTTTTCTGGAACAGGATTCCGCGGTAAGAAATGTGCTAACCTCCCCGGACAGTCGTACGCAGCTTGAGAACAAGTCGCTGGTAGAAGAAAAGTTCAAGATGATCAACAACAGTTTTTTTCTATATAATCCTTCGGTGTACTTTACCTTGCTGGATTTTTATGATAGCGTTTACACTTCGTATTTGCCGAAACAAGCACTGACTTATGGCCCCTATCTGGAACAATTTCGTGAGCGGCTGGGGGAAATAACCATTCCAAAAGGCGGTGCGAAATCACAATCGCTTCAACCGGAAGAACTCTTCTATCGCTGGGATGCACGGGATACCAACCCTGTGCTTAGAGAGTTATCCTCCAGCCCGTATCTGTTGTCGCTGTACGCTTACATGAAAGATAGCGGCGGCAAGCGATACGGACTGGCACGAATTAGCATCGATTATTCCTACTGGTTCCAAACCATGCTGAAGGATTCACAGAGTAACCAGGAATATTACCTTATTACAGGTAGTGGAGAGACCATAGCCAGTTCATCCAAAACAGCGGCGCTTTCCCCGGAAGTTACGCGTGAAATAGCTCTTCATCCGGCACAGGCTTATCTGACCGATCCAGCCTCGGAGACGCTGATTAACTACGTGTACATCGAATCACTGGATTGGTATATGGTAAATCGAATTCCACTTTCCATCCTGTTTACAGAGATATCCGAGCTTAAACAGCGTTACTTTCTGACCTTTTTTGGGTTCACAGGAGCATTTGTAGTGATGGCTTTTATGATCTCGGCAACGTTTACGCGCCCTTTGTCGCACTTACAGAATAAGATGAAGGAGGTTGTCCGCAAAAACCTCAAGATTCGTATTCCCGAAGGCCGCAGCCGTGGGGAAGTACTGGAACTGACACGCACGTTTAATACGATGCTGGATGATGCCAATCAGATGATCAACAGACTCAAGGCGGAGGAACGCCAGAAGGAAGCGGTACATTTTCATATGCTCCTGGCCCAGATGAATCCGCACTTTCTCCTGAATACATTGAATACAATGAAATGGAGTGCGATCCGCAGCGGGAATGAAGAGATCTCCGAGATGTGTGTTTCCTTGGGCAAATTACTGGAGGTCAGCCTGAATTCACAGGTCGAATTGGTATACCTGAAGGACGAGATTGAGTTGGTTCAAGCCTACCTTCATATTCAGCGGATTCGTTACCGCGATAGCTTTGAGGTGACTTGTGAATTTGACGATAAACTGGAATATGCGCTGGTGCCCAAGCTGAGCTTGCAGCCACTGGTGGAGAATGCCATTCATCACGGTGTCGGGCCACTGGAGCAACTTGGTCAGATCCGTATTGGAATTTACAGGCAAGACACAGGAATGCTGATGCTGGAGGTGGCAGACAACGGAATTGGAATGGAGGAATCCCGGCGACAGCAGATGACCCGCACGCGTCCGGGGATCGGTCTGTCTAACCTTAAGGAACGATTGCGGTTATTGTTCAAAGGCCAAAGTGAACTTGAAGTGATTGATACCAAACCGGGGACATTAGTGAGGTTCAGCATTCCTTTTTTATTGTCGACGCCTTACGTACAGAAGCGGTCAGACTAGGGCGTGTCTGAAAACTCCGAAGAAGCAGATTTTGCTGAATTTTCGTTCCAAGCAAGGAAGTTTTCCGCAGGCGTGCCGGGGCCACGTCAAGGGGAAGTGACGCAGCATGGGGCGAAAAGGCGGTAAAAGATGCACTTCGCGAGTTTTTGAGACATGTCCTACACGACTGGAGAGGGGAATCTGGCATGTGGAAAGTATTACTTGTGGAGGATGAGGTATTCGTACGAGAGTCGGTGAGAGAGATTATTTCCTGGGAAGAGCTGGGCTTCACGGTCATCGGAGAATCCGGTAACGGGACCGAAGCGCTGGCGATGATTATAAAGGATACACCCGATCTGGTGCTGACCGATATTGTCATGCCAGGTATGGATGGTCTGGAATTACTCAAACAGACCCGTCAGGCCGGGTTAAAAACCAAATTTGTCATGCTCACCTGTATGGGGGAGTTCGAATATGTACGCCGTGCAATGGAATACGGGGCTTCCAATTATATTCTGAAGCTGTCGATGAGTGTAAATTCACTGCGTGATACTCTGCGTAAAGTAAGTGCGGAACTGGGAGCTTCTGCTGAAGCCCGGACAGAGACAGATCAACATGAAGTGCCGCCTTCCACACCGGTTCTCACATCAACGCCTGCTTTGCCTAATTCTCTTACGGTCTCTTCTGCGACCCCGTCTGATACGGATCTTCCATTTACACCTGTTCGTGAGCCGGTTGTGAAGCATCCGGAGATTAGCAAAATAATTGAGTACATCGGACAGCATTATGACCAGGACATTACCGTCAAATCCATGTCACGATATGTGATGATGGGCGAGAATTATGTGAGCGCTTTGTTCAAAAAGAAAACCGGCCATACCCTGATTCACTACTTGCATGGGGTACGGATGGAGAAAGCGGCTGAATATTTGCGCGAGACGGACCTTCCCGTACAGGAGATTGGTTACCGGGTAGGGTTCGGAAGTGATAATTATTTCATCAAAATATTCAAGCGTTGGACCGGTTGCACGCCCAGCCAGTATCGCCATCGCTCGTGACTCACAGGAGGAGTAGAAGGAATATGTGTACCGAGGGCTCAGGCAAGCAAGGATAAATCCGTATTTTTGTTCAATCCGAATCATGGATATGTATCTTATGAACCCAGCAAGGTCCCTGCTACGATGTAACGGAAGGTACACTTCAATTCAGGGAGGTCATGTGACCAGATGAGAATCAAAAAAGGATTAACGGGATTAATCGTAGGTGCGCTGATGCTGGGCTTGCTTGCCGGCTGTGTAGGTAAAAATGAGACGAACGGTGGAGATAACGGAGGTGGAGCGGCAGGGGGAAAAGTGAAGCTCACCATGTGGGGCGCGGTGCCGCCCGAGAATGGTCCACAGGAAGTGGTGGATACCTGGAATGCGGAGCATCCTGATATTCAGGTGGAATATGTGCGGTTTGTGAATGACGATGATGGCAACCTGAAGCTGGATACGGCGCTGTCCACCGGGCAGAACGTTGACTTATATGTCAATTACACTCTCACGAACCTCGATAAACGCATCAAGGGCGGTACAGCATTGGATCTGGGCGAGTTCACCGACTACAACATTGATGAGAAAATGGGTGAAGATGCGGCTTCCTGGAAAGTGGACGGCAAATATTACGGGATGCCAACCAAGAAAAACGCTGCCTTCTTCGCTTTAAATATGAAAGCGCTTGATCAGGCCGGACTGAGTGTACCGAAAGCCTGGACATGGGATGAAGCCCGTGAGTATGCACTCAAACTGAAGACGGCTGGCTTCAAGTACGGATTGGTGCAGCATACCGCTTCCTATGTAGACCCGCTCGATTCCGTTCTGGTGAAGAACGGCTATGTTAAGGCAGACGGTACTTCTAACCTCGATGATCCGCTTGTCACTAAATGGCTGGAGACGTTGAACGGAATGATGAAGGAGGATGCAACTACCCCTCCGCTCGGAGAGCAGCTGACTTCCAAAATGCCGGTGGAAAACATGTTCCTTGGCGGTGAGTCTGCCATGATTAATATCGGCGAATGGCTAATTCGCACATCAAACAATATGACCGAGTTTCCGCGGGATTGGAAAATCGCCTTTGCACCTGTACCGAGACTGGCTGCACAAGAAGCAGATATGGTGAAGAGTGGAGGACTTGGTGACTTTATCGCGATCAATTCCAAGTCGAAAAATAAAGAAGCCGCATGGGAGTTCCTGAAATGGTACGCCGATGGGGGAATGATGCCAATGGCTGCGGGTGGACGTTTGCCTTCCTCAAATGCGGTTGATCAACAGACTGCTATTGATCACCTGCTGGGCGATTATGCCGATTCTTATGATAAAGAGTCACTGGAATTTGTGTTGTATGGTGACGAGACACCTACGTTTGTCCGCAGCATTGCGCAGGAAGTGGTCGATCTGCGTGCACAGGAGTATGAAAAGTTCTTCCTTGGTAACCAGACTGCCGAAGTTACGGTACAGAACATGGTCAAACGCCATAATGACTGGCTGAAGCAGAATCAATAGAATGCAAAAGTAATGAGTCCAAAGGCCGTCCCCAATGGGACGGTTTTTTCTATATAAGCAATAGAACAATACAGCATTAGATGTATGGCATTAGCTAGGGCTTTCCGGACTAAAGGAAATAGAACAATTCCATGTTGTTTTCCTCCCGAAAGGCACTGCCGAAATACATATATCTGTGATATCAGGTACAGGGTTATGTTCCTTAAATGTTAGAGGACATCTTGTTATGCTTAATTCCAGAACAGATGTTAAGGAGTGGGGAGCATATGCATAAATCCTGGATGAAACGGCAGAGCAGGCTCGGGTATCTGTTTATTGGGCCCAATATGATTGGCGTGCTGTTGTTTTTTATTATACCGGCTGTCTATTCGTTCTATCTCATGTTCACTGATTACAAATTCATGAGCCCGGAGACACATTTCATAGGGCTGGACAATATCCGCCGAATGTTGAATGATGATCTGTTTGGGGTGGCCCTGCGAAATACATTTGTATTTCTGTTAGCGGTTCCAGTATCGATGGGTTTGGCATTTATCGTGGCTGTGGCGCTGAATAAGTCGGTGTACTGGCAAAAAACACTGCGTGCCCTCTATTTCATGCCCTATATCACCAGCGGCGTTGCCATCGCCTTTGTCTGGATGCTGCTGTTTCAGCCAACATCGGGGCCAATTAATGGTTTCTTGCGCGGAATCGGTATTACGAACCCACCGGGCTGGTTATCAACAACCGAATGGTCCATGTATGCGATTGATATCATCTGGATCTGGTTCATGTTGGGTTACAACATGATTATTTATCTGGCCGCTTTGCAGGAAATTCCGGAGGAATTGGTTGAGGCAGCACGGATTGATGGAGCCCGCCCCTGGCAGACGATACGCCACGTGATTTGGCCGCTTGTGAGCCCAACGACCTTTTTGCTGCTGATTACAGGACTGATTATGACGATCAAAAACTTTGGCATTATTCAGGCCATAACTCAGGGTGGGCCGGGAAACAGTACAACCGTGCTGTCGCTTTTTATCTATCAGAATGCCTTCCGATATTACGAGATGGGATACGCTGCTGCCATTAGCTGGGCGCTCTTTGCCATCATCATGATCTTCACTGTATTGCAGTGGCTCGGACAGAAACGTTGGGTTCACTACTAGGAGAGGAGGGATCGTTATGGAGAAACAAATTGCCGCGAACGTGAAGCCTACAGTTCCGCAATCACCTAAAGTGAAAGTCCGCAGAGAGTCTTTGACCCAGATGCGGAGAATCATATTGACACTTCTGATGTCTGGTTTTGCCTTGCTGATGATTATGCCGTTCATCTGGATGATCAGCACGTCGTTCAAATCTCCTGCGGACGTATTCACCTATCCCATCCAGTGGATACCCTCCAGCCTAAACTGGGAGCATCATATCAAGGTCTGGAGTGGGGCGGACACCTTTGCCACGTATTATCTGAACTCGTTGAAAATATCGCTAATTAGCACGGTCGGAGCTGTTTTTCTCTCGGCTTTTGCAGCCTATGGCTTCGCACGGATTCAATTCAAAGGTCGGGAGACACTGTTCCTGATCTATCTCTCGATGATGATGGTGCCACCGCAGGTGCTCTTTGTACCAAAGTTTCTGATGTTTGAGTGGGTTGGCATATATAATACGCATTGGGCCTTAATCCTGCCTGGAATGTTCACGATTTTTGGGGTGTTTATGTTGCGGCAATTCTTCCTGTCAGTGCCTTCAGAAATCTCGGAAGCTGCGTTCATCGACGGTGCTGGACACTTGCGTATATTCTTCAGGCTGATTCTGCCCTTGGCGAAACCTGCGCTGGCTACGCTGGCGATCATCGATTTCTCCTGGCACTGGAATGATTATGAGAATGCGCTCGTGTTCCTGATCGACAAAGACCTGTACACCGTGCCACTCGGACTGCAGAATTTTATTCTGGAGAACAATGTGGATTACAACGGCATGATGGCCGCTGCCACGGCAGGTATTATTCCGATGATCATCGTTTTTCTGGTGGGACAGCATTATATTATCCAGGGCGTGGCCGGAAGTGCCGTGAAGGGTTGAAGCTGCGATCTTACATTCCCATAATATAACCCTTTTGCTGAACGAAGAGATTTTCGCGGCAGAAGGGTTTTCTGTTAAAAGGGAGAATTAATCCATGATCTGAGTTTATTCATTGGAGGAGATTCTCATGGAAATGAAAGTGATCACATTGCCCGCTTTTTGCGTTGAAGGATATTCAATCGAAGCGACTATAAAAGAGTTCGAATCGGGTCTGGCCAAGAGCCACTATCATAAGCTTGTTGAGAGAAAAGATGAATTTCAACATCGAAAAAATGACAACGTCATGTTGATGCAGATTTACCCGGTGAACGAGGATTTCAACGCAAAGACAGATAAGTTTACACATCTAATAGGATATGAAGTAATTAGTTCGGAGAATGTTCCTTCAGAGATGATAAGTCATGAGGTCCCTGACAGTCAGTATGTGACGTGCACGCATCGAGGGGTTGAGTCAGAGATTGGTGATACATATGATTATATATATGGACAGTGGTTTGGTGAGACGGGACATGAACCCAAAGATTATGATTTTGAAATTTGGGATGAGCGTTATCAACCGGAAAGTCCCAACAATGAGATTGATATATATGTAGCTTTGCAGTGATTTTATCGGGATTCATGGGACACATTTAAATGAAGGAAGAGGATGTTGTTGAAACTGAGTATAATCATATTTATTGTTTGAGATATCGCATGGGAAAATCGAGATAAAACACTGGAAATAAAGTATCCCCCCAGAACCAAATATGTTATGAGTATTAGAGCAGTCGAGTAATCGATATATTTTCAAATATCTTTGAGTCTAATCTGAACGATCAATACTTCTCCAATACAATAGTTAAAACTTCGTATATAATTAACAATGACATATGATGCTGTATGACTACATAACTATCGCGAGGTGCACTAGACTTATGCCAACCATCTACGACTTTACCGTAACCAGAACCAGTGGAGAGCGTTTCCCACTCTATCAATATGAAGGAAAACCTGTGCTCATCGTAAACACGGCAAGTAAATGTAAATATACGCACCAGTTTGATGATATGCAGAAGCTGTATGACCAGTACAAGGATCAAGGACTTCAGATTATTGGTTTCCCGTGTAACCAGTTTGCAGAGCAGGAGCCTGGAAGTAGTTCAGAAGCAGAATCCTTCTGTCAGATTAACTATGGTGTGAAATTTCCGATGTTCTCCAAACTGGATGTGAATGGAGAAGCGGCACACCCGCTCTACGACTTTTTGAAAAGATCAGGGCCTTTTGCTGGCTTTGATGAAACAGATATACAGGCCAAATTATTGAAATTAATGGTGGCTGAGAAGGCACCGGAATGGTTACATGGAGATGCAATCAAATGGAATTTCACTAAATTCCTGATTGATGCAGAGGGTCGTGTGGTCAGACGTTTCGAACCTATCGACTCCATCGACGAGATTCAAGAGAGTATTAAACAGCTTCTTTAATTTCACTTTCATATATCCTACAGGGGCATGACACAAATCGTTCCCCTCTTCCGAACAGGAGGTGCATGAATGTGCCGAGCATGATGCAATTTAGTGCTTCACTGGAGTATAGTTACCGATCCACCAGTACGTTTAACCCAGGCAAGTCAGATGGATTCCATTCACATCCACATTATGAGATTTATTATTTTCATGATGGAGAATGTACCTATATCATAGGAGACCGGGTATATAACTTGGAGCCGGGTGATCTGGTATTAATGCATGGCTTGACTCTTCACCGACCACATCCGAAGCCAGGCAGTGCTTATGAGCGAAGCACACTGCATTTTGATCCGTCTGCCATTCGCAGCAGCCTGCATCCGGACCGTATGGCTGAGGTCTTGAGGCCATTTGAAGAACTCAGAAATTGCCGGGTCAATCTGAAGGGAGATAGTCGCTCTGAATTCGAAGCTCTATTGCATGATCTTCATCGTCTGTCTCAAAGTGAGAGCAATTTCAGGCAAGAGCGAATGAATGTCAGACTGTGTGATCTGTTGTATTTTGTAGCAGAGATCTGCCAGGGCGATGTCCAAGAACAACTTCCCTCATCGGAGAGGGAGCGACATGTCCAACACATTATTCGTTATGTGGATACCCATTATATGAAGGACATTGGTCTGGATGATCTGGCACTGGAATTACATCTGTCCAAGCCATATCTGGCAGGCATGTTTAAGGAAATGACAGGTTTGACGATATTCAAATACCTGTATGACCGCCGTATCAATCAGGCGAAGCTTTTGTTTCAGTTCCAGCCTGAGATCACCGTGACAGAAGCCAGTCGATTGTCCGGTTTCAAACGCCTTTCGCATTTTAGTCGGATGTTCAAACAAAGTGTGGGATGTTCGCCTGATCTGTACCGTACCCAATTGCATCGCCAATCATAGAAGCCTTCTGTGAGCTGACCAGCTTGTCTGGTCGGCTTTTTTTGTTAATTTTCGTTTGAGGAATGCATACCACTGTGTTTAGAGGACACGCAGAACAGGTAAAGAAAGGTAATGAACCCAGAGGAGGCGAATATGAATGAAACAGCGCACACCGGATCAGAATAACAGCGATACCCATCAGGAACAATCCCATGACAATCCTGAACAATATAAGACAGAGCACGAAAGTCTGCTTGACCGACATGAAGAAGAACAGACTGTAGATCCAATTCCGATGGAAGATCTGAATATGGAAGCTCAGGAAGAGAAGAATAAAGATCAGACAAAAAGTAACTCGTCTACGGAAGAGAAATACCGGGCGGATTATCGCAAAAAGACGGGCGAAGGATAATTCCAATTGCTGTTATGGGCAAACTTGTTGAAATGTTTTCGGTGAATGTATATTTAGTGAAAATAAATTAGTTTGTTGACTAATGTATGTTACTATATTATAGTTACTATGTTGGCAATTGAAAAAAAAATTTTGGGAGGCGAATAAGAATGACAACTTTTTTTGATGCGTTGAAAAACAGAAGATCTTATTATGGAATCAGCAAGGAATCTACAATTTCGGATGCTAAAATCCAGGAAATCGTAGAAGAAGCGGTGAAATATACACCAACTTCCTTTAACTCACAAACATCCCGTGCCGTTGTATTGCTCGGTGAACAACATGATAAATTGTGGAATCACACAGAAGAAATTTTGCGTGAAGTAGTAGGTAATGAAGAAGCCTTCAAATCCACAGCAGAAAAAATGACTGGATTCCGCAGCGGATATGGTACGGTTCTCTTCTTCGAAGATAACAATGCGATCGCACAGCTTCAACAAAATTTTGCAGCTTATGCAGATAACTTCCCAATCTGGGCTAACCAATCCAACGGTATGTTGCAACTGGTAATCTGGACTGCTCTGGAGCAAGAAGGTCTGGGTGCATCTTTGCAGCACTACAACCCGTTGATTGACGAGAAAGTGAAGCAAGAATGGAACATTCCTGAGAACTGGAGATTGATCGCTCAGATGCCATTTGGTAAACCAACGGCAGCACCGGGTGAGAAAGAATTCCAACCAATTGAAGAGCGCGTAAAAGTGCACAAGTAAGCTTCGCATTTCCCAACATTTAACCACATACGGCCTCGCTTCAATTTGATACGATGATAGTTGATCGTAATCCAATGAAGCGAGGCTTTTTGATGTGAATAATAGATTAAAAGACATAACAAACCAACGGATATGGAAAATGGCTTTATGCGGGTTATTAACACTTGGATCTGTGGCTGGATACGGCTCCACCGTTCAGGCCGCAACCGTGCAGCAACAATTTCAGGATACGCGCACCAGTTATGCCAAGGATGCCATTACACATCTGGTGGCCAAAGGTATTGCTGCCGGTACGTCAAAGACTACGTTTGAACCGAAGAAAGCCGTTACTCGTGCAGAATTTGCGACGTTTGCGGTGAGATTGCTAGGTTTGAAGCCCGTTAAAAATAATATAAATCCATATCAGGATATAAGCATGAATGCTTGGTATTACGGCAACGTTGCCGCCATGACGAATCTTTTTATTCTGGAGGGTAAGGGTCAGGGAACGTTCCAGCCTAATGCTTCCATTACGCGCGAAGAAGCGGCTGCCCTTCTTGTGCGAATGTTGAAACAACAACCCGTTGAGACATCACTCTTATCTTCAACGTATTTCGACGCAGCGGATATCTCGTACTGGGCACGTCCTTATGTTCAGACGGTATATCAACTTGGTCTAATGCGGGGAAGTGGAGGCATGTTTCGACCACATGACCAGGTAACGCGAGAAGAAGCAGCCGTAATGCTTGATGCCATTTTACAAAAGAAAACATGGTCTGAGCAGTTACAACGTGGAGATGAACTCGGCGTTCAGTTGGGGTGGCAATATAACTCCACTACCGCTGAATTCAAGAAGCAAGTGGAACAGTCTGAAGTGAATACGCTTGTCCCACGCTGGTTTTTCCTGAACAGCAGTATGAAAGTAACAGATCACGCGGACCCGGCATTGATCTCCTGGGCATCCGCCACAGACAGGCAGCTATGGCCATTGCTGGGTAATCGTTCGGATTCGGCACTTACCCATCAGATGTTATCCAGTTCGGCCAACCGAGCGGCAGTGATCTCACAGGTAGCAGCTTATGTCAAAACCTATAAACTGGACGGCATTAATGTGGACTTCGAGAATGTTGATCCTGCGGATCGTGAAGGGTTAACGGCATTTGTGACCTCTTTGACGGCTACGTTGCACGCACTCGGTGCGGTGGTGTCCGTGGACGTTTCGCCAGACCTGGGTACTGATTGGACGGATGCATTTGATTATGCCAAACTGGGCGCTGTATCGGATTATATGGTGCTGATGGGATATGAGGAACACTGGAACGGTGATCCGAAAGCAGGATCAGTGGCGTCTCTTCCATGGGTGGAAAAGGCTTTGGATACCATGCTCTCCGAGGTCGTACGTGCCAAAACAATTTTGGCCCTTCCATTGTATACACGAGACTGGTCTTCCGTGAATCCAGCAACCAGCTCTTGGGACATTACACTGGCAGACCAGGGAATGCGTGCGCATGCTACGGGATCTGTAAGACGATGGGATTCAAGTCTGGTTCAATATATTATCGGGTACAACAGTAATGGTAAGCCAAGATATATATGGGCAGAGGATAGTCGTTCGTTATCAGCCAAAGTGTTAATGAGTGAGCAACGGCAAATCGCTGGACTGGCTTACTGGTATATGGGCGGCGAAACAGCCGATGTATGGAACGCCATTTCAAATGCTTCGCGATTTGAATCGTATAACTTCTAAGCAATCATGAATCTTATAGACCCAAACTCACCGTGATTCCGGCGGATGGTTTGGGTCTCTTTGTTTTGGTATAAGATAAGCAATATGAGGAATCGTTTAAGCTTGGCTGAACGGTTTAATGTATATAAGGACAAACAGTTTAATTAAATTAGATAAATGGAAGTTCAGGAGGAGAAGGAGCATGCGAGAGGTTGATTGCATAATTGTAGGTGGAGGGCTCGCAGGGCTTCAGGCAGCCATTCAGCTTGGACGTTATTCAGCTCATCAGGTGTTGGTAATCGACGCGGGAGAAGGCAGATCGACGTTGTGCCGGACTTATCATAATATCCTCGGTTTCCCCGATGGGGTATCCGGTGAAGAGCTTAGAGAACGAGGCAGGATGCAGGCAGAGCGGACTGGTGTATCTTTTGAGAAAGACCGTATCTTTAAAGCGGAACGTAAGGGAGAAAATATTCAATTATTCGGTACTTCCGGATCTGAATATAGGTGCAAAACCGTATTATTGGCAACGGGGCTCTCGGATAGAGTTCCAGATATTCCGGGATTAACTCCAACGCTGGGCCGAACAGTGTATGTCTGCCCTGATTGCGATGGTTATGAGATTCAGGATCAACGTACGGTACTATTGGGATCTGGTGAAGCAGGTGCCAATATGGCGATGATTTTAATTCAGCGTACGAATGATCTGTTATATATCAATCATGAGCAGGCTCCCATATCTGCAGAGCTGCATCGCAGCATGAAAGAGGCGGGAGTTCGTTATCTGGAAGCGGCTGTCCAGGAAGTGCAACAGATTGAGGATGGTCATATCACCGGTGTTCTGACCGAAGATGGACAGATTTTTGAGTCGGAGCGTGGATTTATCGCATTTGGAGGCAATCGTGTACACTATGAACTGGCGGAGCAGCTTGGAGCTGTAATCGCAGATAATAAACATGTAGAAGCGGATCCGCGCAGCTTGCAGGCAGCAAATAATGTATGGATTGCCGGGGATTTAGGACTGCACGCAGAACAAGCAACCGTTGCGATGGGTGAAGGTTCCATTGCCGCGATCTGGATTCATAAGGCGTTACAGCAGATGACAAAGGATTCACGTTGAATTTCACCTTCAAATATGAGGTTGATTATTTAATGTTCATTACCAAAAAAAGTCCTCCCAAGCCATACATATGGCAGGAGGACTTTTTGAGCTATCTTTTGTTAGGAAGAAAAAGATTACGCTTATTTGTCTGATGAATCCTTTGACTTGGAAGAGGACGTCTTGTCCTTCGATTCATGGGAGAAATCTTTGCGAATGTTGTCCACGATATCGCCAACCACGCCTTCGATCATATCGGTTGGTCCGGGATTATTTTTGTCTGGATGGATAACAGTATTCACTCCTGGTTCAAGTTCATCGTTTGTCTTCTCATGTTTGGTTTTATCACGCATGGGAAATCCCTCCTGGTTCGATATTGTATAAGGTGTTCATTAACATATCCAAACACCGTTACGTATATGTAAACGATTAACCGCTGTAGTTCTTTTGAAACGCGTACTTGCTCATATATAAAAGATATATACAGAATTGAACGAACTGATTAAACTTCTGCAATACGTTTATATTATAGATAACCAATGAGTATCAAAGATTAAATCTCAAAACCAATAAACAACTATTATGCAGGAGGTTATTCAAATGAATGAAGAAAATCATGTAATCCATAAAGATGGCCAAGTTTCAACTGACAAGGTGGACAATGCAATCGAGAAGATTGCGCCGGAAGAAAGAGAACAGATTCTACAGAACTTTGATGCGTTCAAAGAATACCTGGGTAAGCGAATTGCGATGGGTGAATCAATCGGACTAAGTGAGGAGCAGATGGCCAAAATTGCTGAGAAAGTTGCTGACCATCTGGCTGCTAACGAAGAACCCCGTAACCGTGAAGAAAAATTGCTTCAGGAGCTGTGGAATGTCGGCAAGGAAGATGAACGTCACATGCTGGCTCATATGCTCGTTCGTTTGGCACAAAGCTCCACACCCAATCATTAAGATTAGTAAGTTAATAACCCCTGAATGGCGATGCCTTCAGGGGTTATTGCCGTTTACGGAGACTACAGACAGAAGGATGACGCACATTGTAACTATTTTTAATCTGGCTGATACTTTTATAATCTCCCTAACAAGTATGATAGGAAAAGAAAGAACGTTGGAATCGATAGTTCACATGAGCGTTTGAGAAGCAAGACTTCCGGTTAAGGAATAGTAACGTTCATATTAAGGAGAGATGTTACCTATGAAGAACGCGACAAAACAATGGAAACTACGAATGATCGGTGCAGTTGTTGCTTTACTTGGTATGATTGTGCTGACTACATATTTACTTACCCCTGCGAATGCTCAAGGTAGTACGGACGCTCAACAACCTTCTGCGAAAGAAGCTCAAGTTGCAAACTCCGAGATGTTTACAGCCTATGTTGAAGGTATGCACATAGAAGATGGCAAATTGTTTATGACAGTGGACAAGATTGGCTGGTATCAGGGTGAAGAAGCCGATGCGATTTTTGCACAGCGCAATCCGGAAGCAGGTATAGACGGTGCTCCAGATGGTTACTATATTGTCAACGATAGCAAAGAGCAGGAACAAGTTGAGGTTAGTGCCAATGCTGAAGTATTGATGCAGTTGTATGATCGGGATGGTACGATGCAGGGCGCAGACATTCAGTGGAATGAACCTGTAACATTATCCAAGTTCGAATCGTTGTATGAGAATACCCGTATTCTTGATCTGTCCGTATTCCCGTATCATCTGACGGTGCAGGACGGAAAAGTTACTAAAATTGTACAACAATACATCCCATAAAAATAAGATTAAATTCATCATTCAAGCATTCCTCCTGTTCATTGGAACGGTGAGGGATGCTTTTTGGTTATGACAAATTCATGAAAGCGATTGTAATTAATGGTAGGTACATGTATCATTATTGGAATGGCGTTTTTACATAGTTCAGGAGGAGCCTCATGCTTAAAGACATGATTGCATTAACTAAGCCCGGACTTCTAAGGTTAAATGTGTTTGCGGTGGCGGTAGGATTCTGGGTAGCTTCAAAATGGGATATCAACTGGTTATCTCTTCTCATGGTCGTGATTGGATCAACCTTGGTTATTGCTTCAGCTTGTGTAATCAACAATTATTGGGATCGTGAATTGGACCAAAAGATGGAGCGCACCAAAAAAAGGATGGATTACATTAACCATCTGAAGCCAGGGTTTGTACTTGGCTATGGCATTATCCTTGGTATTGTGGGACTAGCAGTACTGTATCTCCTGGTGAATCCGTTATCAGGCTGGATGGCACTGCTTGGATGGTTCGCTTACATCGTGATTTACACGATGTGGTTGAAACGCAGTTCAACGTGGAGCACGTCGCTCGGTGGAATTGCAGGAGCGATGCCGCCTGTCATCGGTTATACGGCTGTAACCAATGAGATTGATGCAGGTGCCTGGTTGCTGTTTGCACTATTATTCTTGTGGCAACCACCACACTTCTGGTCATTGGGTATTCGCCGGGTAGAGGAGTATCGTGCTGCTGGCTTCCCGTTGTTGCCAGTGGTTAAAGGGGTGAAACGCACCAAGTTTCAGATGATTCCTTATGTTTTTCTGCTGCTTCCTGCTGTATTTCTGTTGTATTATTACGACTACGTTGGTCTGGTATTTCTGATTGTATCTCTGGTCGGTGGACTGATCTGGTTCGTGCATACACTTAGCGGACTGAAGACACAGGATGATGAGAAATGGGCAAAAGTAAACTTTCTGATCTCGGTGAATTACCTTATGCTTGTATTTATTGTGATGGTAGCGAATACGGTATGGTCATAATTAGACGATGAACAGATCGTTTTCAGAGAGATTTCAGCTTATGCTATATAAATTGAACTAAACATTTACACAAAACGGAGAGGGCAGAAAAAACCTGAAGAAGCGAAAGCGTTCGCCTAAAAGCTTTCTGAAAGAAAGCTGCATCGAAAGCATACGCTTATCCCCGGATTTTCACCTTTGTTAAAATGATTCGAAAAATTCGGGGATAACAGCGATCGCAAGGTTGTTCTGTCATCGAAGTGTCCAGTGGAAATATGCTTTAGTCCATTTTTTATAACAAGCTGCATCGAATGAAAAAGCACACGATGGAATAGCGTTTGGACAACCTTGAGTTGTTACAACATATTCTCCAGTGTGCTTTTTTGGTATAATAAAACAATTGAATCATATATGTGGAAATTATAATGCAAGATGGGAAGTGACATCATGAGTGATTTGGAACAGGCCGTAGAATGGAGACAAGAAGGCAAGGTGCAGGAAGCGATTGAACTTTTGCAAGAGATTACAGTCCAGGAACCCGAGAATGCGAATGTTTGGTATCAGCTGGCTTGGGCACATGATTCGCTTGGATTGGAGCGGGAAGCTGTTCCGTATTATGAGAAGGCACTGAGTCTTGGACTTTCTGGGGAGGACAGAGCAGGTGCAATACTCGGATTAGGCAGTACATACAGAACGCTTGGACAGTACGAGCAGGCGAAAGTTTGGTTTGAAAAAGGGATGAAAGAATTCCCGGCGTACCGGGAATTTGAAGTTTTCTATGCCATGGTGCTCTATAATCTGGGTGAACATGCAGAAGCGATGCAAAGACTGCTCGTACAACTTGCGGACACATCAAGTGACAAGAGAATCAATGACTATAACAGAGCAATCCGTTACTACGCAGATCAGCTCGATCGGGTGTGGGAATAATCGAATACGTAGAAAAGGGAGATGGATGAATGAACTCCAATCAAGATCTGAAACAGGTAAATGAAAGGTTAGATCAAATTGAGAAAAAGCTGGATAGCTTGGGACGCAACCAGCAGAACAAACGCTCACCTGGCAAGCGCTTCCTGATCGGTTTGGGTATCACAATTGCGGTTATATTTGTACTGCTGCTGACTCTTGGTGTTATCCAATTTGTGAGTAACGGATAGGAGGAATGGATCATACCGACAAAGGTAGTGATTCTCCGAATTTACTTACATAGCCTGGCTGAGCCACTGTTGCACCTCTTCAATGAAACGCCGCGTAGCTGGCGATAGATTAACCAAAGACGGGCAGGCCATGCCAATCGTGCGATAAGGATCTCCAGTGAGTGGTACGAGCGCGAGCGAATCCGTATGATTTTGAAGTACCATTTCCGGCAACAAGCTGATACCCAGACCATTACGGACCATCGCCATGATGGCTTGATCTTCTGCGACTTCATAGACGACATTGAGCTTGGCTGCATGCTGCCGGATCAGCCGTTCAATCTCGTTGTCTCCGCCCCATTTGGGCAGAATAAAGGGTTGCTCCAGCAGAATATCAAACGAAACAGATTCCTCTGAGGCAAGAGGATGATCGAGAGGCAGGATGCACATCATCCTGTCTTTTTGCAATGGGATCGTCTCAAAAGGTGATGAATCGCCGAGGGACAGAAATCCGAGATCGATGGCACCTCCAGCCAGCCAGCCCTCAATCTCAGCATAATCGCCCTCCCACAGCTTGATCTCAATTCCTGGATGACGCAGGCGAAATTGTTTCAGGATGCCTGGCAACCATTGTGTGGAGACACTGGCGAAGGTGCCAATACGCACCGTACCAATCTCCGCGCCGCGAATGAGGGAGATCTCCTGGTTCATGAGTTCCGTCCAGCGCAGAATCTCACGTGTGTATCCCAGAATGCGTTCGCCTTCAGCGGTAACCCGCACCCCGGAGCGGCCGCGATGGAGCAGTGAAAAACCACATTCTGTCTCCAGACTGGCGATGGCATGGCTGACGGCGGATTGGGTGATGTTTAATGCTTCTGCTGCTTTGGTGAGACTGCCATATTCCACAACGGTATTCAATATTTCGTATTTGATCAGTGACATGAACGGTTCAGTTCCTTCCCATTTTGGTTGCATGAGTTTATTTAATATAATCCATTATAAATATTCATTTTAATAATGCAAAGAGATCGTTTATACTTGCCAAGGCGAGTTAGTTTGACGCACGATCACACAGCTCAGAATACATAGAATGAAGGTTGAAGCAAGATGAATGGTGTACAGGTTAATCAAGGTCAGGCAACAAGAAGAGCGGACATACAGATGCTGCTCGCAACGGTTATATGGGGATCATCCTACCTGTTTATGAAATCAGGCCTGGAGTCCATGCAAGAATTGAATCTGGTCGCATTTCGTTTTGGAATTGCCTTTATTGCGGCAGGGCTACTTTTTCATCGGCGGTTGTTTAACATGGATCGCAGAACACTTGTGGCAGGAGCTATTATGGGGACAGCTTTATTTGCTGCATTTGTATTCATCACCTATGGTGTGCAACGAACAACGACATCCCAAGCGGGATTCCTAATAAGTTTGGCCGTTATTTTTGTACCGATCCTGACGACCATCCAGCATCGTCGTATGCCGGACAAACGATTGACGCTCAGTATCCTGGTTGCAGTTACCGGGCTTGGCTTGCTGACGCTTCAGCATCAGCTTAGTCTGCACACGGGGGATATTCTCTGCATACTAGCAGCACTTGTGTATGCCATCTATATAATGATTGCTGGCAAGTTCACACCGAAGCATGATCCATTAACATTGGGGACAGTTCAATTAGGTGTTGCAGCGATGTGGGGAATTGCAGCTACATTTATACTGGAAACGCCACGTATGCCCGCTACGGCTGAATCCTGGGCAGCCATTCTCGGCTTAGGTGTTTTGTGTAGCGGCTTGGGGTATATTCTGCAGACACTCGCGCAGCGTCATGCCTCTCCTACAAGAACAAGTCTGATTTTTTCACTCGAACCACTGTTTGCAGCAGCATTTGCATTTACCTTTCAAGGGGAATCGCTAACGTTGCAAGGATATGCAGGAGCAGCTTTGATGTTGGTCGGTGTTCTGATCACAGAGATCAAACTTCCACAGCCTATCTTCTGGCGCAGAAAACGCCCGGTTTTACAGTCGGAACTTGGGGATCAGGGAGCACCAGGTGTATAATTGGCGGACAAAGGGTCCTTTCGTCATCTTCTATGGAAGGTGGGGAGAGGGTCTTTTTTGGTTATGTCGAATAGCTTGTGAAACAGATAATCAACTACCTAACAAAAACAAAATAACATAACCTTGTTTTGTTGATTTTTGTTTTTTATGCTACACTGAATGGAAAATTAGGAAAAACGGGTGAGTAGGATGGCCAAAAGAGTAACAATGCAGCAAATTGCGGATGCTGCGGGGGTGTCCAAATTCGCAGTCTCCCGTGCGCTGACAGGCAAGCCTGGTGTGAGTGAGCATACACGCGAGATGATTGTCAGAACGGCGGGGCAGCTTGGGTATTTCAGAACTGAGCCTAAGCGTTATCCGGGGGAGACACAGATATCAGCGGAGATGAAGCCAGAAGCGGAGCGACAAGGCACGATATTGATTTTATTTCCCAACATTCGTTCTCAGAATCGGTCCTCCTTGTACTGGGGTCCTGTGTTTGACGGCATTTCTGAGAGGTTGAATGAGAAGGGAATGGATATTTTAACGTTAACAGAACCCTCTTCAGACCGGATGTTCTCGGTCCTTAATCCGGAAGCGATCAGCGGAGTTATTACCGTGGGCACCATCTCGACATCGGTATTGCTGGAGATTTACAGGCTGCGTATTCCGCTTGTCATGGTGGATCATGAAGACCCTGCCATATACGCAGACTCGGTTTTTACGGACAATATGAAATGTATGAAAGAACTGGTTCTCATGCTCATTGGAAAAGGGTATAGAAGGTTCCAGTTTGCCGGGCAACTGCCCGATGCAGCAAGTTTTAGAGAACGCTGGCTTGGATATCGTACGGTGCTGGAAGAGAAGCAGTTGGAGGGGGAACAGCAAGAAGGCTTGCTGGGACCAGAGTATGATCAGATTCGGAGATCCGTTGCTGAAATGGAGCTGGAGGATATCCCTGAAGTTATCGTGTGCGCAAATGACCATACAGCTGTCATTGTCATTCAGGCACTCCAAAGTCGAGGCATTAAGGTGCCTGAACGCTGTGCCGTAACCGGATTTGACAATACCCAGACGGATGAACCCATTCTTGCTTCGGTACATATTAACAAAGAGAATCTGGGAACACGAGCAGTAGATCAGCTGTTGTGGCGGATCAAACACCTGGATGAACCATATGAACGCAAGCTGATCTATTCGGAATTAATTATTCGTGATGAATATAACGCCAGTATACAGTAATGGGATATGAACTTATGGGCTCAATTTAACAATGATCATTAGGGTAAATGAAATTAGGTGAAAGACATGGAGAGGTTAGAGCTTCATGTCTTTTTGGTATGCAGAGATTGTTTAACAAATTAAATTACAAAACAGATTGACTATAAGAAGCATATCGTGTTAATTTTGTTTTGTAAGTTATTTGTTTTTATAATAACAAAACCTAACAAAATAATGTTTACCAACTCTAACAACAATGGAGGCTGTCATGAGCACAATACAATCACATGTTTTTCAGAATTGGACGTTCAAGGCTTGCGAAGATCAAGAGTGGATGCCGGCTCAGGTGCCCGGCTGTGTGCATACAGATTTGCTGAAGCTGGGCAAGATTCCAGATCCTTTTTATGGAACAAACGAGAAGGAAGTACAATGGATTGATAAGATAGATTGGGAATATCAGACGGAATTTGACGTTGCCGAAGGGTTGTTCTCGCAGGAACATCTGGAACTGGTGTTTGATGGTCTGGATACATATGCGGATGTGTATGTGAATGATGTGCATGTGTTATCAGCAGATAATATGTTCCGGGTATGGAAGGCGGATGTGAAGGCCGTATTAAAAGGGAAAGGCAACATTCTCCGAATACGTTTTCGGTCTCCGATTCAGGAAGATCTGCCGAAGCTGGAGAAGCTCGGATATGCATTACCTGCATCCAATGATCAGTCCGATGTTGGCGGACTTGGCGACAAAAGAGTAAGTATTTTTGCACGTAAAGCCCCGTATCACTATGGTTGGGACTGGGGTCCGCGTTTTGTAACCAGTGGGATCTGGCGTGAAGCACGTCTTGAAGGTTGGACACAGGTACGAATCAATGATGTGTATATCCAGCAAAATGAAGTAAGCGCTACCTCAGCTTCATTAACTGCTGTTGTGGAAGTCGAGACATCCCAAGCGGTAGATACGATTATTCGTATCTGCGCAGATGGACAGAGATGGGAAAGATCCGTATCGCTACAACCTGGAACTCAGACTGTGGAGATTCAAGTCTCCATTGATGAACCGAAACTGTGGTGGAGCCGTGGACTTGGTGATCCGCATATGTACAGCTTCCTTACCGAAGTGCTTCAAGGTGAACGAGCTGTGGCTGAAACTACAGTGAAGACTGGGCTTCGTTCCATTCGCTTGGTACGTGACAAAGATGAAGCAGGGGCATCCTTTTATTTTGAACTAAACGGTGTTGCGGTCTTTGCCAAAGGGGCCAATCACATTCCAAATGATAGCTTCATCACTGAAATTACTCATGAACGTTATCGTCATGAGATCGTATCCGCAGCCGAGTCCAATATGAATATGCTGCGCGTGTGGGGTGGCGGAATCTATGAGCAGGATGTGTTCTACGAACTATGTGATGAATATGGAATCCTGGTATGGCAAGACTTCATGTTTGCTTGCAGCATGTATCCAGGAGATGAAGCGTTCCTGAACAGTGTAAGACATGAAGCCATTGATAATGTGAAACGTCTGCGCAACCATCCAAGTATTGCACTCTGGTGTGGGAACAACGAGATTGATTCGGCGTGGGCGCACTATGTTGAGAATGGTGGCTGGGGTTGGAAAAAGGAATTTACTGCCGAGCAGCGTGAAAGCATCTGGGCCGATTACGAAGCCATCTTCCATGATCTGCTGCCAGAAGTGGTTGAAGCGTATGCTCCAGGTGTGGATTACTGGCCTTCCTCACCACTGGTATCCCTGACAGGGGATGAGACGCAACATGCGCACCCATCCACAGCCGAAGGGGATATCCACTACTGGGGCGTGTGGCACAATGTAGAACCATTCGAGAACTATAACGTGCATGTGGGTCGTTTCATGAGTGAATACGGATTCCAGTCTTTCCCGGAGTACAAGTCAGTACGCACTTACGCGGAAGAAGAGGATCTTGCTCTGGAATCGGAAGTCATGCTGGCTCATCAAAAGAATGGGGCAGGCAATCGTCTGATCAAACAGTACATGGATATGTACATGCATGAATCGAAGGACTTCCCATCGTTCCTGTATATGAGCCAGGTGCTTCAGGCGGAAGCGATGAAGACAGCCATTGAAGCGCACCGTCGCCGCAAACCATTCTGCATGGGCACACTTTACTGGCAAATGAATGATTGCTGGCCGGTAGCTTCATGGGCAGGTATGGACTACCTTGGTCGCTGGAAAGCATTGCAATATTATGCGAAACGCAGCTTCAGCGATGTGTTGGTATCGGTAGATGGAACAAAAGAAGATACAACAGATATATATATCATCTCGGATCAATTACAACCTGTAAAAGGGCAGTTACAGATTCGTTTGCTCGGGTTCGATGGAACGGTGCATCGTGATGAAACACATGACGTGACCCTGGCACCTAATACAGGTGAACGAGTGCTGTCATTACGTAACGCGGAGTGGCTTGAAGGTCATGATACAGCTAACACGCTGCTGCGCCTGGATCTGAAACAGGAAGGTGCGGCGAATATCGTACAGGAACACTATTTTGTACCGTCCAAAGACCTTGCTCTGCAGCCTGCAAACATCAATGTAAGCGGGGGAGCGGATGAGAACGGCGTTCATCTGGTACTGGAAAGTGACGTGCTTGCTAAACAGGTATGGCTATCTTCGGATGTGGAGGGTGTCTTCTCGGATAACTTCTTCGACTTGATTCCTGGCATTCCGGTGAAGGTGCAGTTCACTTCCAGAGAGGGATTGCAGTCTAATGATGTGATATCAAATCCGGGACCGATCGAGGTTCGATCCATGATTGATTTTATTCGTTTGACCTAGAAGACACGGTTGGAGTCTCTCGTAAGAGAGATTTCAACCGTTTTTTTATTGAGACCTGACCTCATTTATATATCGTAATGGTTTCGTAATACTTCGCTTAGAGAATCGTAAGCAATCTTGCTTATTGTAATCCATGTAAGTAATAAACGAATGGAGAGTGATAAGAATGATGAAAACAAATAAGAGCAAAAAAGCGATGGTAGCAGCGGTATTGATGATGTCTATGGCCTTTTCTGGATTGGCAAGTGCTGCAGATATGAAAACAATTAAAAAGGATGGCATGGAGCTTGTTCAATTGAGACAGGCAGCCAAAATGTATGATTACAGCATTATGTGGGACAGCAAGGACAGATCTGTAACTCTGATGTATATGGGCAAAATGGACGACAAGATGATGAAAGACGACAACATGATGGAAGATAGCATGAAGATGAAAGATGACAAAATGATGGAAGATGACATGATGATGAAAGACGATAAGATGATGAAAGACGACATGATGATGGAAGACACGATGATGCCTGCGGGAAAAACGATTAAATTGTGGATTGGATCGAAAAAAATCATGGTAGACGGTATGCAAGTTAACTTGAAATCGATGCCTGTCATCCTTGAAGGGAATTCTTATGCGGCTGAATCTGTAATTAAACAGTACATGATGCCAGCCATGGGAATGAAGTAATTTAAGGGCTAAGCATCGCCATCACCATATGATATGATTGGCTCAAATGTATTTTCTGGAATATGGGGTGGGTTCGTTTGAATGAATGTGTACTGGTTGCTGATGATGATACAAATATTACCGACGTTTGTCGCAGGTATCTGGAACGGGAAGGTTATCTCGTCGTGACGGCCAAGGATGGTCTGGAGGCTATAGAGCTGTGGCACAGCCAAACGCCAAGCTTGATCGTGCTCGACCTGATGATGCCGCATAAGAATGGCTGGGAAGTTTGCAACGAGATTCGGCAAACTGAGGATGTGCCCATTGTAATGCTGACGGCCCGGGGTGAGGAACAGGATCGTCTGATGGGACTGACGATGGGGGCGGATGATTATCTGACCAAACCATTCAGTCCGAGAGAACTTGTCTTACGTGTAAAGGCAATCCTGCGGAGAATGCGAATTGCGCAGGCATCACCTGTTACAACATCTGAATATGCGATCAATTATGAAGGGCTTACCATTGATTTTACCAAGCGTGAAGTGCACATCAGCGGGCAGGCCATTGAATTGACAGTTACGGAGTTTGAGATGTTGTATTTGCTGGCAAGTCACCCGGGTCAGGTGTTCTCCCGTAACCAGATGTTAAGCAAGATTTGGGATTTTAGCTATGAGGGAGATACAACAACGGTGACTGTACATGTTCGGAGATTACGAGAGAAGATCGAACAGAATCCTTCTGATCCAAAATATATTAAAACAGTTTGGGGTATAGGCTACAAGTTTGCGGGTGGCAGTTCATGAAACTTCGCACATACTTGGTGTTGTCCAGCCTAACAGGCATTGGCGTATTATTAATTTGTTTGTTCATCAGTTATTCCAAAATGCTGCTTACGATCGAACAATTGTATTGGTTATCGGCTATAACGGCAGGGGTAGGCTTACTTTCGTTTATTCTTCAATATTTGCTGACTAAGCCATTAGAGAAATCAATTGCGCGAATTACACAGCAGACAATACGAATTGCCGAAGGGGATTTCCATACGGAAGTCCCTCTCATCGGTACGCAGGAATTTAAGCTCCTGGCACAGCAATTTAATGAAATGAGTTCCAAGCTGAAGGAAAGCTTTGATCATCTGCATCACTCAGAAACCGCGAGACGAGAGTTGATCGCCAATGTTTCCCATGATTTACGGACTCCCTTGGCATCCATTCAGTCATTCGTTGAAGCGTTGGAGGATGATGTCATTCAGGATAAAGAAACCTTTCAACGTTACCTGAACACGATACGACTTGAGACGAAGCGTTTGGGAGGGCTTATTCAAGATTTGTTCGAATTATCCAGCCTGGAAGCGCAAGGGGAGGTATTTGACCCTCAGCCTTGTCACGTCGATGAGTTGCTGCTCAGTACGTTGGAGAGTTTTTCGTTTCATCTCGCCGAGAAAACGCTGAACGTTGAAATCGATTTGCCCGATAAATTACCAGCCGCGGTCATGATGCCTGCACAAATGAAGCGGGTCCTTTCCAATTTGCTGCAAAATGCCATTCAATACTCTCTTGTTGAAGGAAAAATCATTCTGGCTGCCGAAGAAAAGGGGCCGTTTATACAAATTTCAGTTACGGATGAAGGGGAAGGCATCGAAGCGGAGGAAACTTCGCGTATATTTGAACGTTTTTATCGAATTGACAAATCACGTAGCAAGAGCAATGGGGGGGCCGGGCTTGGCCTTGCCATCGCTCAATCGATTGTGGAACTCCATGGTGGCGAGATCGGGGTTCAGAGTACAAAAGGAGAAGGAAGCTGCTTCTGGTTCACGCTTCCGATCTACGTCAGTCGTTAACCTTGGTTAATCAAACGTAGTATTTATTCAGGTGGTGAATGACTTGACCAGTGATTTAGTATTTCTTTTCGGCGTTTTTGGTGCAGGATTGTTATCGTTTTTTGCGCCATGTATTCTGCCGCTGATCCCGGTATACGTGTCTTATCTGTCCGGAAGCATGGTCAACGGTACGAATCAGCAGCAGTCCGACAACAATTCGGTTCAGTTGCGGTCTACACTTGTTTTGCGGACATTTTTATTTGTTCTTGGGCTGTCCCTGGTATTTGTATTACTCGGTTTTGGTTCCGGCATCGTTGGGAATATGATCTCAAGTCCTGTGTTTATTGCCATCTGCGGAGCCATCGTGGTGCTTTTCGGGATTTATCAAACCGGGTTGATTCGACTATCCTGGCTGGAACGGGAGAGAAAGTTGTCAAGCGATCATGCCAGACGGGGAGGGTATGTCGGAGCGTTCCTGCTGGGTCTGACGTTTAGTTTCGGCTGGACGCCTTGTATTGGGCCCGTGCTGGCTGCCATTCTTGGTATCGCCGCAGGTGAAGGCTCTCCACTGTATGGTGGGTTTCTCATGTTCCTGTATACCCTTGGGTTAGCGATTCCTTTCCTGATTCTGTCCATTTTTTCGGAATATGTTATGAAGCGGATACGTCGTTTATACAGGTACATGGGTGTTATCAAAATAACTTCCGGCTGTATTCTTATTGTCATGGGACTATTGTTAATGACAGACCGACTAAACAGCTTGGTGACCTGGTTTCAATAATCATTGGAGGAATTCGGTATGAAGATTGCACGGAGATGGGTGGTATCTGTAATCGTATTTGCTGGAGTCCTGTTGATCTTGAGCGGATGTGGATCACAGCAAACTGAATCAAAACAAACGGGGTCATCATCAGCCCCAGCATCAACATCCGATATGAGTTCGTCAACCATGATGAACAAGGGAGAGACGGCTCCTGAATTTTCATTGCTTGATCTGAAAGGAAACACGGTTGGACTTTCTGATGTTCAAGGCAAGAAAGTGTATGTGAAATACTGGGCTTCCTGGTGTTCCATCTGTCTTGCGGGTTTGGAAGACCTGAACAATCTGGCTGGTCAAAACAATGATTTTCAAGTCATTACGATTGTGACGCCAGACTACAAAGGAGAGAAATCCTCCCAAGCGTTTACCGAATGGTTTGACCAACAGCCATATGATAACATAACTGTTCTTTTGGATGAGAAAGGTGTATGGGCCAAGGAATTTGGTGTAAGAGCGTATCCTAGTTCTTTTTATATTGGCTCTGATGGTATTTTAGCGAAATCGCAGCCAGGGCATGCATCCAATGAACAGATCATGGAATCATTACAAGAGATTTTGTGAGAAGGGAGGAAGTGTCATGAAAAGGACGCTGCTCGGCTTGTGCCTCCTTGTTATAGCGATAGTTGTGTCTGCTTGTGGAAACAGGGTTGAGAGCCATTCAGCTTCATCTTCGATATCCACTCAACCTGTCAAGGCATCGAGTGTCTCCGAGGAAAACCTGAGTAACCTGTACTTGGCAGGAGGCTGTTTCTGGGGTGTGGAGGCATATATGGCTCGTATTCCGGGGGTCCAGGATGTGACTTCCGGTTATGCCAACGGTGAAGGAGAGAATCCAACCTATGAGGAGGTTATTCGCGGGGACCAGGGGTTTGCGGAGACCGTTCATGTAAAATATGATCCGCAGCAAGTATCTTTGCAGAAATTGCTTGAATCTTATTTTCGAGTTATTGATCCTACCAGCTTGAATAAGCAGGGCAATGATCGTGGCATTCAGTATCGGACAGGAATATATTATACGTTGCCTGAAGATGCCAAAATCATTGAGCAAGCTGTAGAGGCAGAGCAAGAAAAATATGACCAACCCATCGTAACGGAAGTAATGCCTCTGCAGAATTATTATTTGGCGGAGGAGTACCATCAGGATTATTTGGAAAAAAATCCGAACGGATATTGTCACATTGATATGACTGTCCTGGATGACCTGGAGATTGGAATTGATCCCGCTCAATATCCACGTCCATCAGATGAACAATTAAAGGAACGATTAACAGACGAACAGTATGCGGTTGCGGTAAACAATGATACGGAGCATGCGTTCAGTAACGAATATTGGGATAATGAGGAGCCCGGTCTGTATGTGGATATTGCAACGGGAGAGCCGTTATTCACCAGCCGGGATAAGTATGATTCCGGTTGCGGGTGGCCGAGTTTTACAAAACCGATTGTACCTGAGGTTGTTACCTATACAACGGATACGAGCTTTGGTATGGATCGCACGGAGGTACGAAGCCGGGCAGGTGACATCCACCTCGGTCATGTGTTCGATGATGGTCCCGAAGATCGCGGCGGCAAACGTTACTGTATTAACAGTTCATCGATCCGGTTTATTCCGTTAGACAAGATGGAGGAAGAACGATACGGGTATTTATTGTCTGACTTTATCAAAAGGTAATAAGGCCATAATTTTAGAACGGTTGAGATCTCTCTATAAGGGATTTCGACCGTTTTTTATTTCGCGGCATCTAACAAAAATGGAGGTAGGCTTCTAAGATGGTTCCATCATTGTTATAATTGATAATCATTATCAATTATAGGTGGGTTTTTAGTCACAATGCCAAGGTATTGTGTGTGTTTGATTGCTTAGGAGAGGGAGTTTATATGGGAATTCAGAATGACATCAAGCTGTGGGATCAGGTACAGGTTCGCGTGCTAGATGTGCGTCTTATATCACTCGCAACACACGAGTTCATACGCAATTATGTGTTACCGACCAGTGCATTTGTGTATGTTCAAGGCAGGGGGCAGGTCTGGCTGGATGAAGAGGTATGGACTACAAGCCAGTTCTTGCTGCTGCACGGGGGAAAAGGAAGGCGTCTAACACTTGAAGCGACCGGAGTTACAGAGGTACATCTGATTTTGTACAAATCAACCTTGCCCTCCAACGTGCTTATGGAGTATCGAATAATGTTGAACCAGCACAATCCGTTTGAAGAGTCCTGGGCGACAGCGCCGGATCATGCACTTGAACTGCGTGAGCTGGTGCGGAATATACATGAATGCTGGTCAAGGCAGGAGCAAGTGGGCAAAATTCAGGTTAAAGTGTACTTCTTTCAACTGGTACAGATTGTATTGTTACAGCGGAGTCGCATGTTTGACGAAGTTCAACAGCCTTCGCTTACCGATCAGGTTTTGCGATATATCAAAGCTCATTTCCGGGAAACGATCTCACTTGACTCGCTTGCCCAATCCTTGAATTACAGTCCGCAATATTTATCACGCAAATTCAAGGAACAGACGGGATGTACACCGACAGAATATGTGATTCGGTTACGAATGGGTGAGGCAAGGAGTCTGCTTGCTTCCACAGAAGCTTCATTACAGGAGATTGCCGCGTATGTGGGTTATATGGACCCGTTTTATTTCAATCGTATATTCAAAAAAGAGACCGGTATCACACCGGGGCAATATCGGTTGAAGCAGCAGGATAACTCGAAATCAGTTTCAGAAAGTACATTAAATGAAACAAATGAATCCATTGTAACAGGAGGGGATGAACGTTATCCTTTAATTGATGATGATAATCATTATCAATATACGGGAGATGAGGAAATCAACATGTTTAACCATTTTAAATCAGCGATCATGTCGCTTGCGCTTGTACTCACATTGAGTGCTTGTGGAACAGCCCAGCAGGGGGCAGAAACATCCGAAGTTGCGGCTAAACCCGAACATCCGGCAGTCGTGGAAACGCAAATGGTAAATACGACTTTTGGTGAGGTAGAAATTCCTGCACATCCGGAGCGAGTTGCTGCCATTGATTATCTGGGAACGGTGCTTGCTCTTGGTGTCAAACCGATTGGTGGAGGCCAATTTCTAATGAACAGTCCTTACCTGGAAGGTCACATGGATGGTCTTGAAACAATAGGGGATTCCGTTGAACAATTGATGGAGCTGGAACCTGATCTCATTATTACATTGAATCCGGATGAGGCGGCTTATGAGAAATACAGCAAGATTGCGCCAACCGTTTCGGTCGCATCCATCACTTTCCCGTCACTGAAGGACGAAGTAAACTACTTCGGTAAAGTCCTTGGCAAAGAGGCGGAAGCAGAGAAATGGCTGGCTGATTTCGATGAAGAGATTGCCAAAATCAAGCAGGAGGTGCAGAGCGTTGTTCCAGCTGACGCTACATTCTCCGTTATGCAGGAATATGATCGTCAAGTCTTCATTTTTGGCAATCAGTCGGGTCGGGGAGGGCGTAACATCTACGAATTGCTTGGATTGCAAGCACCAAAGAACATTCCATCCGAGTTGATGCAGGGCGCCTATCATGAATTCTCCATAGAACTGCTCTCCAAATACGCTGGAGATTACATTGTGCTGACCAGTAACTCTCAGCTGAAAGACCTTCAGGCAGATCCGGTCTGGGGTTCATTGCCTGCTATCAAAAATGGAAAAGTGTACATATGGACGGAAGAACAATCCTGGTTCCGTGACCCCATCGCCTTGTTGAAACAGACACAGGATCTGGCTGAATGGATTATTGGACTTAATACACCGTCTAAGTAAGATACTCCAAAAAACCGTGCTACCCAGTTTGCTGAGCAGCACGGTTTTCATATTCTTATGTAGGACTGAACAGTAGAAGGGGATTAGCTGCCTGTAGGGAGATGAAGTAGCAGTGTGATTACCGTATAAGAGTTTATTCGCTCTTTTGTTCGTTCTGAATTTCTTGCAGATCCTCCAGCTGGAGTGTAAGGTCATTCTCGGGGTTTGCACTCACAATGACTTTTGACGGTGATTGTTGCTGACCCGGCTGGTTCGACTTGGCGGCAGGTTTGATCACGTAGAGACTCTGAACGGAGTTCAGCAGGCTGGCAGGGGTGTCTTCATACGTTTCCAGGAAGAGTACATAGTCTTTGGTAGGAATCAGCTTGAGGTTGTCATCATTAATAATTTCGGTGTTGCCTAGTTGTCCACCAAGTTGCTTCACTTCAAGTTTTTCCCCGGCAGTGTAACCGCCTTTATAGGATTCAGCGACCTGAATCGTGTGGATCGTATAGATTTTGTCAAAAGAAGATGGCTCTCCGCCCGGATTGGACGCGGGGTTTAACTCGTTTTCATTAGCAGCATCAGTAACTTGTACGATATCGTTTAAAGCTTCCACACGAGTCTCAATAACACTGCCTTTCACAATTGTATTTGCTCTCTCGGACAGGTCGCCAATGCTGGCATAACTCGGGTAATCTTCAGAAGCAATAATGGTCATGGGTGCATCGGATGGGGACGCGGTAGGTGTGACAGAAGAACATCCAACAGCAGATAAAATGAAAATGGAAGAGAGAAGCAGCGTTAATACTCGATTTTTGTTCATGGATATGGATCCTCCTTGGATTTTTGGGATAAGTTCGTAGCGGATTAGTACTTGGATCTTACGTTATTGATATCAAAAGTTTGGGGTTGGGTCATGGAATTGCGGTTGCGGGAGTAAGACATAATGGAAGGACTGCTTGTTGTTGGGTTGTCACCGAGCCAGATGGAGTGTCCGAGTTCGTGGACAAATACGCTTTGAATGAAGTTGGATAAGTTGGTTGCGTCAGGGGTGATCGTGGATGCATTGAGTTCGATGCGGAAGCTTACGACTTGACTGCCGGATACGGAGGCGTAGTTGACACCATATGCTGTATTATTAAAGTTTCCTGCGGTGATGGTGTTTGGGGAGTTACTTGTTTTGGTGAATTTAACTTTGGCACCTGCATTGTTCCAGTTGGTAAGGGAAGCGTCCATGGGAGTCTGCCATGCGGAGGCGTAATTATACGTACGAATGGGGATGGTGGTGCTGGGATAACCGTAGGTCAGAAAGGTTGCCGCATAGATGGTACTGCCAAACATCGCAATCGCTGAGAGCAACATGATGCTCATCAAAAACTTCCTTTTCATACTTAAAACCTCCAATAAATGTATTTTATTCTCTATTATAGTAACAAGTAATATTTGAGTTGAAATGAGTCCGAGGTCGTTGTTTTTGTCGTGAAAAACATGAAATATATCTAGATCAGACCCTAATGGTGTCAAAATAAGTCATTTTCTGTTCGATATGCATGCATAATTTCCCTGAAATAACAAACAATACGTACAACTTCTCACAGGGAAAGGTAGTGCTTGAGCATGTGCAACCGTTTTTCATTGGCAGCCGATTTGGACGAAGTCAGAGATCATTTCAAAATTCAGCGAGTGATGTATTATTACAAAAACCGATACAATATCAGCCCAACCCAGCATACGCCGATTATTTTGCATCAGGATGGTGAGCGTGTATTGGATGAGTTCCGGTGGGGGTTCATTCCATTCTGGGGTCGTGATGCCGTTAACGCAAATCTTATGACGGTGCATGAGAATCCTTCCTATTACAAACTGGTAGAGACCAAGCGCTGCGTCATTCCCTGCAATGGATTATATTACTGGCGGCAAGAGGGCAAAAAAAGTTATGCAGTTCGTGTTGTCATGCCGGATCGTGGTCTCTTCGGTATTGCTGGGTTATACGAGGTGTGGAGAGATACACGGAAAGAGCCGCTTCGTACCTGCACGATGCTTATGACAGGAGCGAATATGGTTACACGCGAGTTTGGCAGTAAAATGCCAGCGATCCTCTCTGAGGAAGAGATCAACACCTGGCTTGATCCGGCTAATACACGGGTGACTCAGTTGCTACCGTTATTAAAATCGTATAACAGTACAGAGATGAATCTGTATCCAGTCACCCCAATGGTCGCCAACGATGAACACGATTGTTACGAATGCGTGGAAGAGATGGATCAGAAGCTGGCTTACGTTCGGAGTTTCTGAATATCCTTTGGATGATGTGAAGAAGATGAAGAGGGCTGAGAGTCTGGAGACACTCTGCTCTTTTTTTCCTTTCAGAAAATGAAAAGTTGCAATTGCAGTGAAACGTAACTATAATCATTACAGTAAGTGAACGCACATATCCATATATCTATTAAAAGAGATATTTATAATCAGGAGGGAACCACGAATGAATCCAAAGTTTAACCAGATGTTTGAACAAGTTTCACTGCCGACTGGTATTACACTGAAAAACCGTATCGTGCTCGCTCCCATGACTCATATGTCCTCGAATGCTGATGGTACGATATCTGACGCTGAACTTGCTTATTATGCACGTCGTACCGGTGGTGCTGGCATGTCAATTACGGCTGTAGGGCATGTAACAGAGCATGGCATTGGTTTCCCGGCTCAGTTTGGCGTATATGACGACCGCTTCATTCCTGGTCTAAAAAAACTGGCTGATACCATGAAACAACAGGGCTCCGTAGCCGTATTGCAAATTTTCCATGCGGGCCGTCTGACGCCTGAACAAGCTGTACCTGCGGGTCAAGTTGTTGCTCCTAGTGCGGTTGCAAGCGAGCGTCCGGGCTCTCCTGAACCAAGAGAGTTGACGGATTCCGAGATGACTTCGATTATCAAAGACTTTGGTGAAGCGACACGTCGTGCCATTGAAGCCGGATTTGATGGTGTTGAGATTCACGGTGCTAATGGTTATCTGATCCAGCAATTCTTCTCCCCGCATTCCAACCGACGAGAAGATAGTTGGGGCGGAAGTGTCGAGAAACGTCTGACTTTCCCGCTTGCTGTAGTGGATGAGATTCAGAAAGTGGTTGCCGAACATACCAAACTGCCGTTCATCATTGGTTACCGTTTCTCCCCGGAAGAACCGGAAACACCGGGACTCACAATGGAAGACACGTATGCACTGGTGGATGCATTGAAAGATAAAAATCTGGATTACCTGCACGTTTCCCTGAACGAATTCTGGTCCAAGCCAAGACGTGGCGAAGCAGATACGCGTTCTAGAATGGAATTCATCCTGGATCGTGTGAACGGCAAATTGCCTGTAATTGGCGTAGGTTCAATTCATACGGCTGATCAGGCTGCTGAGGCGCTTCAAACGGGAGTACCACTACTTGCCATTGGACGTGAGTTGATTATTGAACCGGATTGGGTTGAGAAAATCGAGAGCGGACGCGAAGAAGATATCGAGACAATTCTGACCAAATCCGATCAGGAACGTCTGGTTATCCCTGACGGATTGTGGAATGCAATCATCCACACGCCAGGCTGGTTCCCTATGGCAGAAGATAAATAACATACACTTCAGAACTGGAATGGAGGGGGCGAAAGCTCCCTCTTTTTGCACATGGTCCAGATTCTTCTTGTCATCGCTCTGTGGTATGATGGATGAACAGGATCAACTGGATAATCAACGGTTTGGAGTGAAGGAATATGCTCGTAGCTGAACGGTATGAGAAAATAGTGGAATGGGTGGATACGCAAGGCAGCATGCGTGTGACCGAACTTAGTGAGCGCTGCGGGGTGACGGAAGAAACGATTCGTCGTGATCTGGACAAGCTCGAACAGGCGGGCAGGCTCAGACGGTCCCATGGCGGGGCGGTCAGCGTAAAATACAAGGATGAGTTACAGTCGGAGATTCCGTATCCGGAACGGGCTGTAGCCCACGCCGAAGAGAAGCGCAGAATTGCAAGCGAAGCGGTGAAAATGGTGGAATCCGGCGACCGGATCGCCTTGGATGCAAGTACAACGGCGTGGTATATGGCGGCAGGATTGCCAAACATTCCACTGACGGTACTAACCAATTCGATTAAAGTGGCCGCAGAGCTGAGTAACAAGGAGCAGATTCGTGTGATTGCCACAGGTGGGCAATTGGCTTCGAAGTCACTGTCTTTTGTAGGACCGCTGGCCGAACGTTCGCTGGATGCTTATCATGTGGACAAAGTGTTTCTGTCTTGCAAAGGAGTACATCTGACCAAAGGCATCAGTGAATCCAATGAATTACAGGCCTTGGTGAAGCAGAAAATGATCCATATTGCAGATGAGGTCATTTTACTTGCAGATTCCAGCAAATTTAACATACAGGCGTTTACCAGAGTTGCTGAGATGAGCAGTGTGGGCAAAGTGATTACAGATCAGGGCGTAGATGAAGAGCATGTTAGCGCATTGATTGAGCAGAATATTACGTGTATACGTGTGTAAACAAGAAGGGAATGAATGTCATGAAACATCCTTTTCATCTGAAAGCGGTATGGAATGGTGGGCGTAACAGTGAGGGAACAATCGATGCAGGTGGGTTAAAAACGGTCATATCGATTCCGCAGGAGATGGGCGGACCCGGTACGGGAACTAACCCGGACGAGATGCTGCTGGGTGCAGCCTCCACTTGTTACCTGATCACGCTGGCAGCGATGCTGGAGCGTTCGGATATTACGCCGGATGAATTGACGCTTGAATCGGAAGCAACGGTAGATGTTACAAATAACGTATTTACGTACGAACGAATCGTACATAGACCCCGGATTGTACTCAGCCAAGATGCTTCAGAGGCGGACCTGACCAAGGCTGAGCGCCTGGCGCATAAGGCTGAATCCTCCTGTATGATCTCCCGAGCGGTGGCAGGTAATGTCCAGATGGAGACACAGCCGGTCATTGTTACTACAGGAGCTAACGCGGTGTGATATACTGAAGAATAGACAATTCAAATTGTCATTTGTGTAAAATAAGGAGTAATTCGGTATGAACACACAGAAGCGCAAGACTAACCGCTGGGTACGTTTAACACGTGCTATGAAGCTGAATTTTCTCAAATTGTTACGTGCTCCCGGAGGTGCCCATAAAGTATCTACCGGATTTGCTATAGGGTTCGGACTGGAACTGATCGTGATCTCGACCGCTTCCCTGATATATCTCGTATTTTATCCGATTGTGCGACTGTCTGGGGGTTCGGTGCCAGCAGCGATTGTTGGTAATGTGATCGGGAAACTTACGTTTTTACCTATTATTCTGATGCCACTCGCCAAACAAATTGGCTCATGGATATTGCCTGCTCACAGCATGGGACAGGGACTGGTACATGAGAGTGCATTCATGGAGCTGTTTCGCGGAAACTGGTCGGCCGTGAGTGAATTGTTGCTTGGTGGATTGGATATTCTGGCAGGCATGTCCGTATTTGGTGTCATTCTGGGTGTGATTTCGTACTTTGTCGTAAAATTCTTCTACGTCAGAGCGCTCAACCGGCGTTATGAACGCCGGCTGGAGAAACGCCGACAAGCGGATAGCGCTTCGGTATCACCTCCGGTATTAATCAGGAAGCCATCACAATCATAATGGGCAGCATCAACATGGATGCAGCTGTGGTCCACAGAATGCAGCGGGATACAAACTGCGGAGAAGCATTGAACTGTTCAGCCAAAATAACGGCGTTCACTGCGGTCGGCATCGATGCGAGGATCAGCAGCACACTGAACAACGTACCTTCGACCTGAAGCGCGGTCAGTATCAGCCAGGACAGGATCGGCGCAGCTGCGAGACGGACTACAAGCCCGGTCCAGAAAGCTCGGCGTACATTGGGCAGCCAAGGTGCCGTTGCACCTTTTGCTCTGAGCATCTGTGCTCCCAGAATGGCGAGAACGACAGGAGAGTAGCCCGCAGCCAGCATGGAAATCCCTCCATCCAGCGCTTCAGGCAGGCTCAGATTGGACGCACGCAGCGCAATGGCGATGCCAGCAGCATAGATGGATGGCATGCGGAAAACGGACAGAATCGCATCTTTCACCGTGAATTCGGATCGCGCGGCAAAAAAGATACCTACCGTATTAACAATGATCATCTGTCCAATGACGTAGACGGAAGCCTTGTCCAGTCCAAGCTGACCAAAGGCAAGCAGTACAAGCGGGAGCCCGTAATTCACGCAGTTCGTAAACGTGGAGACGAGGGTTAGGCCCGCTTTTTCGCTTGCACCCAGACGGAAAACCCGGCTTAACAGCTCGGCGAGTGCCCACAGAGCAATCAGATTAATAATAGAGAACCAGAACGTGCTGGTGACGTCCGTCCAGGTAATCTCTGCATGCAGCAATGTATTGAAGATGAGTGCAGGGCTCAAAATATAAAGGGAAAAGGTCGAGAGCGACCGGGTATCCCAATTTTTGAAGCGTTTTAACAGAATACCTCCAATCACGGGAAGTGATATCGGCAGGAACACATGGTATAAGGTGAGTAAAAATGAGTGAAGCAATGCAATTCAGTCCCTTCTGGATGAAAAACCTATCTTATCATAGCAGAAGATGCACCTCATATGAATGGATTTCAGTATGATCATGTGTAGTAATCGCCTTGCTTAACTAAGGATTTCCCTGATGTGCAGCGACAGCGGATTGCTATTTTGATATGGCAGATTTATTATAGAAGAGGTGCAACAAGATTACATACACATAGAGGAGGAAACTGTAATGAGTGAATCAAAACGCTTGCTCGTACTGGCCGGCTCTTACGCCGAAGCGGAAAATGAGGGCATTTATGCATATGAATTGAATGAGGATACAGGCAGCTTGTCCAAGCTTGACGGCATAGCGGGCGTGAAAAACCCAACGTTTGTCAACGTGGATGCTGAAGGAAACAAACTGTATGCGATTGGTGAAACAGCGTCAGCAGAAGGCAACAAAATGTCTGAAGCTGTAGCTCTGAGCATTGATCCTTCTACAGGAAAATTAACGTTGCTGAACCGGAATGACTCCATTTCAGCTCCACCATGTCATATCCAGCGTGATCCTTCCGGCAAATACTTGATTCTCTCCAGCTACCACGGTGGTCTGGTAGGTCTGCAAGCCTTGACGGATAACGGTGAAGTTGGAGCGCTTCTGGACGAGAAGAAACATGAAGGACAAGGTGCGCATCCTGAGCGTCAGGACAAGCCACATGTTCACTCCGCATTCTTCAGCCCGGATGGTAAATACATGATGGTACAGGATCTGGGCGCAGATAACATCGCGATCTATTCCATTGATGCAGACAAAAATGAACTTGTGCTGCACAGTGAAACCAAAACGCATCCGGGAGCTGGCCCACGTCACTTGGCGTTCCACCCGAATGGTCAATTCGCATATGTCATCAATGAAGTGGATTCTTCCATTACTTCGTTCAAATATGATGCAGCAGCGGGCACGTTGACTGAATTGTCTACGGTATCCACATTACCTGATGGATATGATGGCAAAGAGAATACAACAGCCGAAATCACAGTTTCCAATGATGGACGTTATGTATATGGTTCTAACCGTGGACATGACAGCATCGTTGTATTTGCAGTAGATGCAGACAAAGGTCACCTGACACTGGTTGAACATGTATCTGCGGAAGGTGAGCACCCGCGTCACTTTGCTCTGACACCTAACGGCAAATTGCTGATCGCAGCTAACCGCGATACAAACAACCTCGTGACATTCACGGTAGATCAGGAGAGCGGACGTCTGAAATACACAGGTCACAGCACAGGTGTATCCAAGCCGGTATGCGTGAAACCAGTATATCTGTAAAATGATAAATTTCTAAACCAGCCCTGGCTGGATTGAAAATGATAACGATAAAGACCCTGCCATGTGGCGGGGTCTTTTTATATTGAATATGTAATGGGATGATTAGGCTGCTGCTCTGCTGTAAGCGGGCGGATTGGAATAAAGGATTAATTCTATATTTGATTCACCTAACAACCAACAATTATCAATAGTATCGTCCAAGTAACTACCCCACTTCAAAGTGCGTACTTCCTGAATGGATAGTCAGGGTCTACAATGAGTGAGTAGCCAAAACAAACACTGCATGCATCTGAACAGACAAATTGGTGCAGGCTAAATATCTGATTATTATTTTTACAGGAACGAATCATACTTGAATAACAAAGGAGAAATAAATGATGAAATTGCAATTGGCACTTGACTTGGTAAACATCCCTGAAGGTATCGCACTGGTTAAAGAGGTTGAACAATATATTGATATCGTTGAGATTGGTACTCCAATCGTTATTAATGAAGGTTTGCACGCGGTAAAAGCGATGAAAGAAGCATTCCCTAATCTGCAAGTTCTTGCAGACCTTAAAATCATGGACGCTGGTGGTTATGAAATCATGAAAGCAGCTGAAGCTGGTGCGGATCTGATCACTGTGCTTGGGGCAACCAATGACAGTACGATCAAAGGTGCAGTAGCAGAAGCGAAGAAACAAAACAAACAAGTTCTTGTGGACATGATCAACGTGCCTAACCTTGAACAACGTGCTCGTGAGATTGATGCGCTTGGCGTAGATTACATCTGTGTACACACAGGTTATGACCTGCAAGCTGAAGGACAAAGCCCGTTCGAAGATCTGCAAACGATCAAAGCTGCTGTGAAAAATGCTAAAACTGCTGTTGCTGGTGGAATCAAGCTGGAAACATTGCCAGAAGTAATCAAAGCACAACCGGATCTGGTTATTGTAGGCGGCGGTATCACAGGACAAGCAGACAAAGCGGCAGTTGCAGCTGAAATGCAACGTCTTGTTAAACAAGGGTAAGCAGATGAGCAAAACACAGTACGCAGCTGACATCTTGAAGGAGCTGGAACGTACGCTAAGCCAGATCGATGATGCAGAGATGCAAGCGATGGCTGAACACATTCTGGCTGCGGAACAGATTTTTGTAGCAGGAGCAGGCCGGTCAGGACTTATGGGAAAGGCTTTTGCCATGAGACTGATGCAGATGGGGCTTCGTGTATATGTGGTGGGCGAGACCGTAACACCTGGGATCAGCTCGAAGGATTTCCTCTTGCTGTGCTCTGGCTCAGGAGAGACAGGCAGTCTGGTAGCCATGGCTCAAAAGGCTAGTCAAGCTGGTGCACCTGTAGGTCTCATTACGATTAAGCCAGAGTCCACGATTGGGAAATTGGCGACTACGGTAGTGCGTCTCCCGGCTTCAGCCAAAGAGGACACAGCAACTTCCGGAGCGGCAGTAACCATTCAGCCGATGGGCTCGTTGTTTGAACAAGGACTGTTAATCGGTATGGATGCTCTCATCCTTACGATGATGGAAATGAAGGGGATGACCGGAGCGGATATGTTTGGTCGCCACGCGAACCTGGAATAGTGAATAGATGAAAGACCGGAATCCTTTGATTATGAGGGTTCTGGTCTTTTCTGCGATATATAGTTATTCATCTGTATAGGTTTTATATGTGGTTTACAGTTAAACTTTGCATCCCGACCAGGCTGTAGTAGAATTAATAGATAGCTGTATCGAATGAATGTACTTATTACGTCATGCATGGAGCGGAAAGCTTACCTCGTGTGAAGTGTCCCCGTGATATGTGTAATATACGCAATATAAGATTGAAGATGAGGGGGCTCGGAGCCATGGCAGCCGAAGTCAAGGAACGGATTAATCTGAAAGAAATCAACTGTGAGAAGGAATTGACCCTTGCGGTGATCGGTGGCAAATGGAAACTGATTATTTTGTGGCATTTGGGTCTGGAAGGTACCAAACGTTTCAGTGAGCTGAAACGCCTAATCCCTCATATTACCCAGAAGATGCTGACCAACCAGCTTCGTGAGCTGGAGGAAGATAAGCTGATTGAGCGAAAGGTGTATGCAGAGGTACCTCCTCGGGTGGAGTATACGTTGACGGATCACGGTCAGAGCCTGATGCCTGTGCTGCACGCGATGTATAACTGGGGTAAAAATTACGGTGAAAATGTAATCTGGAAAGAAAGCTAAATAAGTTATATTCAGAATGACCGCTAGGTAAATGGATTCTTCCATAAACCAGCGGTTTTTTAGTTGCTTTTAAATTTTGGTCACATGAGCAAAAGTTTATGCGGAACGTAGAGGACAGAAATAGCTTGAAGAAGCGGAGCGTTCGCATTTATCACCGGACTTTCCCTTTGGAAAAGGGATCAAAAAAAATCTGGGGATAACGGCGATCAGAAGGCTATTCTGTCATTGGAGTGATACGGATAAACTAATTTGTCATCTGGACCATAGGTCTCATTTTAGGAGATGTCATGTATATATGAGCGGAATATGATACGATGAGAGATATTGGAAATGCAAGGAGGATGACATATACAGATGGAAAAAATACGTACACGTGCTGAGGTAAACCCAGAAACCACTTGGGATCTGAGAGACTTGTTTGTAAACGATGTAGAGTGGGAGCAGGAGCTTCGATCACTTCCTCAGGCTGCTGCCCAGATCGCAACGTTCAAAGGACGTCTTGGCGAAGGCGCTGAACAATTGCTGGCTTGTCTGGATGCTCGTGAAGCTTTGCAGGAGCGTATCGGCAAGACGGCTTCTTATGCCCGCTTGAAGCAGTCAGAGGACAGCACCAATCCGGTGAATATTGAGAATTCAGCTAAAGCAGGAGATATCCTATCAAATCTGTCGTCGTCCTTGTCTTTTGTCAATTCGGAGATCGTGGATCTGCCGGAGGGAACCATTGAACGTTACCTTGAAGAGCTTCCGGGATTGGAGACGTATGCGCGCAGTTTGGAGCGTTTGATTCGAGAAAAAGCACATCGGCTTACGCCAGAGACCGAGAAGGTACTCGCTTCACTTGGAGAGGTGCTGGATTCGCCATACCGTATCTATCTGCGCGGTAAACTGGCAGACATGACGTTTGACGATGCTCTTGATGGAGAGGACAATAATCGTCCACTGTCCTGGTCATTCTATGAAAATAATTATGAGATGTCATCTGATACCAAGCTGCGCCGTTCTGCTTATGCTGCATTCAGCTCGACATTAAATGATTACAAAAATACGTTCGCAGAAGGTTATGCAACTGAAGTGAAGAAACAGGTTGTTTTATCCAGGCTGCGTGGTTACGACGATGTTACAGATATGCTTCTCAGCCCACAGCAAGTGAGCAAAGAGATGTACAATAATATTCTGGATATTATCCAGCAGGAACTCGCACCTCATATGCGCAGACTGGCGGCTCTCAAGAAACGTGAGCTGGGTCTGGACAAGCTGATGTTCTGTGATCTGAAGGCCCCGCTTGATCCTGAATTTAGCCCTGCCATTACATATGACGAGGCGTGCACACTCATTCGAGAAGCACTTGATGTGCTTGGGCCGGAGTATGGCGAGATCGTAGAGCGCGCATTTCGTGATCGCTGGGTGGATTACGCAGATAATGCAGGCAAATCCACAGGGGCATTTTGCTCCTCTATATATGGTTCACACTCCTATATCTTAATTTCATGGGCAAACAATATGCGCGGAGCATTTACACTTGCCCATGAAGTGGGACATGCAGGCCACTTTATGCTTGCGGGACGTTACCAACGGCTCACGAATACAAGACCATCTCTTTATTTCATTGAGGCACCATCGACCATGAATGAAATGCTGCTGGCAGATCATCTATTGAAACGTTCCGATAATCCGAGAATGCGTCGCTGGGTCATTTTGCAACTGTTGAATACGTATTACCATAACTTCGTTACACATCTGCTGGAAGGTGAATTGCAGCGCAGGGTCTATGCACGCGCCACCAATGATGAGCCGATTACAGCGAAGACGTTAAGTCAGCTCAAAGGAGACATCCTTTCCGAATTCTGGGGACCTGATCTGGTTATTGATGAAGGGGCCAAACTCACATGGATGAGACAACCTCATTATTATATGGGACTATATCCATATACTTATGCGGCAGGTTTGACAGCTTCCACAGCGGCTGCACAGCAGATTCGGGAAGAAGGGCAGCCTGCGGTAGATCGCTGGCTCGATGCACTCAAAGCCGGTGGAAGTCTCACGCCGCAGGAGTTAATGAAGCTTGCGGGTGTGGATATGTCGGGACCTGAGCCGATTCGTTCTGCGGTTGCTTATGTCGGCAGTCTTGTCGACGAACTTGAACGTCTGTATTCCTGATCTGGTTCATATAGTATACGGACAAGGCAGAACGGGTTGTCTGCATGCACCGCCTTCCTTGCGTGGGGGCGGTGCATCTTATTTTGCGAGGGGAAGGAACGATGATGAATGGCGTTAACGAGCGTGTCCTCATTGGGCCGATTAAGCGTGGACGGCTTTGGTGTGTTTGACGACATGAATGGAGTACCGGGTTTTGAAGGCAATCAGGGTGGTTTCTTTTCGGGATTCAATGAGTTTGCTACAATGAGTGCATTTGCTTCGATTTTCATTGGCGGCATATTTCTCATCATTGCGGGAATTATTGTTTTTGTTATTATTTCAGGGGTACGCACGTGGTCATCGAATAACACAGCGGCCTTGTTAACCCTGCATTCAACGGTGGTGGCCAAACGAACCGAAGTCTCAGGTGGAGGCGGCGATAGCAGTGCGACTACCCGGTATTATGTTACATTTGAATTCGACAATGGGGAGCGCACTGAACTGATTGTTGGCGGAAACCATTATGGCATGATGGTGGAAAATGATCGAGGGATGCTGACGTATCAGGGGACACGATTCAAGCATTTTGAGAGAGATGTACAGCCCCAGTCGGGGGTAAGCAAAGGTCAATTTTATACGTAAAAAAAGAACTGCGGCTCCTCCCAGCTGGGAGAGAGTCGTTTTTGCTATGCCCAAAAGAAAGAAAAACCGAAGGGTATTCAAACGCTTACAATGGTGATATACTCGTAAAATAAAGTAAAACAGTATTAAACAAAAACAAACAAACAATAAATACAGAATAAAGTACAGGGTTACGGACGGACTGAATTCAAGAGATGCCGTTTGGAAAATAGGATGGGTTCGAAAGGTTGGTGAAGCGCGGTGAGTGTGCTGGCTTATGATTTGGGCGCTGGGAGCGGGAGAGCGTTACTGGGACATCTAAATGATCGTGGGATCGAAACAAGCGAAATTCATCGGTTCAAGAATGAACCGGTGAAGGTTGGCGAGCGGATGCACTGGGATATTCTGCGATTGCATCATGAATTGTTGCAAGGGCTTACACTTGTGAAACAGCAGGGAGAAAAGCCGGAGAGCCTGGGGATCGATTCCTGGGGCGTTGATTTTGGTTTGCTTGGCAGTAATGGTGAGTTGCTGGGTAACCCGTATCATTACCGTGATACACAGTTTAACGGCATGATGGATCAGGTACGCCAAGAGCTGAGCTCTCAGCGAATCTTCGAACGTACAGGGATTCAGTTTCTTAGCTTTAATACCTTGTATCAATTGGCAACGCTTCAACGCAGCCGTTCCCCGTTACTTCATGAAGCAGAGCGTTTTCTCATGATTCCGGATTTGCTACGTTATTTCCTGACAGGGGAAGCGGTGAATGAGTTCACCAATGCAACCACAACACAATTATACAATCCATCAGCGGGGCAGTGGGATAGTGAGTTGCTGGCGCATATTCGTATTTCGGAGAAACTGTTTGGTGAAGCCGTGCTGCCAGGTACCCGTGTTGGACAATTGCGAAGCAGTATCTGTAACGATCTGGGATTGTCCCCGATTCCCGTGATCGCTGTTGCGGAGCATGATACGGGTTCAGCCGTTGTGGCTGTTCCTGCAACGGAACGTTCTTTTGCTTATCTGAGCTGTGGAACCTGGTCCCTGATGGGTACGGAGATAGATCATCCTGCGATTAGTACCGAGAGTCTGGCCTTGAACTTCACGAATGAAGGCGGGGCGGGTGGAACTTCCCGTCTGCTGAAGAACATTATGGGCTTATGGATTTTGCAGGAAAGTATGCGGGAGTGGGACCGCCAAGGGCAGGGAATTAGCTATGATGCGTTATTAGCAAAGGCGGAACAGGCACCTCCATTTGCCAGTTTGTTTGATCCGGATGATGAACTGTTCATGCCAGCAGGAGATATGACGACGCGTATACGTCAGTATTGCCGTGTTACAGGGCAGGTAGTACCAGAGGATCAGGGGGCTATTGCCCGGGCAATTCTGGAGAGTCTGGCATTGAAGTATAGGAGAGTCCTGGAATGGACGGAACAATTATCGGCACAGACGTTCAACGGATTGCATATGGTCGGAGGAGGTATCCAGAACCGACTGTTATGTCAGTGGACTGCAAATTCCATTGGCAAGCCGGTATGGGCAGGTCCGGCAGAGGGAAGTGCCATCGGGAATATGGCTGTGCAATGGATGGCGAGCGGAGCTTTTAAAGATATCTGGGAGGCACGTAAGGCCATTCGTGATTCATTTTCGGTAACTGCATATGAGCCGCAGGACAGGTCAATCTGGGAAGATGCTTACGGCAGATTTCTGCGTGTGACGGCTTCATCTAATTCACAAGCGGGGAGTGAGGTGTAACATGCTGGCAGCCGAGCGGTATGACCGGATTGTGGAGATGGTGAATGAAAAGGGCAGTATGCGTGTATCCGAGCTTAGTGAGCGCTGCCGGGTGACAGAGGAAACCATCCGGCGGGACCTGGATCGGCTGGAACAGGCAGGACGACTGCGCCGATCTCACGGTGGTGCAGTGAGTGTGAAGGAAGATCAACCGGAGATCCCTTACCGGATCAGGGAGACAACCCATGCGGAAGAGAAAAAGCGGATTGCACAAGCGGCTCTGGCGATGATTAATCCGGGTGATCGTATTCTGTTGGATGCGAGCACAACGGCAGGTTATATGGCAGCGAATATGCCGGATTTCCCGCTGACGGTTTTAACCAACTCGATCCAAATCGCCACTGAACTCAGCAGCCGTGACAAGGTTGAAGTCATCTCAACAGGGGGCCAGCTGGCAGCTCGCTCGTTGTCTTTTGTTGGGCCGCTCGCAGAGCGTTCTCTGGAAACGTATCATGTGGATAAAATGTTCATGTCGTGCAAAGGTGTACATCTCGAAGGTGGAGGAATCAGTGAATCCAATGAACTCCAGGCAAGGCTGAAGCAGAAGATGGTTGGCATATCCGATCAAGTCATCTTACTTGCAGATGCCAGTAAATTTGGTGTCCGTGCTTTTGCCCGAGTATCCGGGTTAAATGCAGTCCATACGATCATTACCAATCAGCCATTGGAGGCTGAACAGACTGACCGTTTGAGCGGATACGATATTGGTATCATCACGGTTTAATCTTTCAGATTTAATCTATATAAATTGAACTAAACATTTACACGTAACGGAGTGTTTAGTGCAAATATTCTTAGTCAATTCATCTACTAATCAGTTAATAGGAGCGTGTAATTATGAAGGTCTCCTTATTCATTACCTGCCTCAGCGATGCCATCTATCCCCGAGTGGGGGAAGCCATGGTCAGATTGCTCGCCGCTCATGGCGTTCGGCTGGATTTTCCGCCGATTCAGACCTGCTGCGGTCAGCCTTCCTACAATAGCGGGTACTGGGATGAGACTCGGGTAGCGGCCAAGACGATTCTTGAAGCGTTTGACGACAGTGATTTTGTAGTCTGTCCATCCGGATCTTGTACGTATATGATTCATCATTATCCGGAACTGTTCGCGGATGAACCGGTGTGGCTGGAAAAGGCAAAACGATTGGAAGCCAAAGCCTATGAGTTTACTCAATTCCTTGTTCAGGTACTCGGGATAACCGATCTGGGCGCACATTTTCCGCACAAAGTAACCTATCATCCATCCTGCCACGGCAGCCGTCTGCTTGGTGTAAAGGATGAGCCGATGGCGCTGCTCTCTCAAGTAAAAGGTCTGGAATTGGTTCCACTTCCATTCGCTGAGGATTGTTGCGGGTTCGGGGGTACGTTTGCCATTAAAATGTCCGATATTTCGGGAGCGATGGTGACGGAGAAAGTCGATCATGTCAAAGAGACACAAGCTGAAGTGCTGGTTGGTCTGGACATGGCCTGTCTGATGAATATCGCAGGTAATCTGCGTTATCGGAATGAACCGGTGCGTGTGATGCATCTGGCGGAACTACTGTATGAGGGGGTGCGAACAGGATGAGCCAACCGGGAGTTATGGATACTACGGTCAAAGAACGTGCCGGACTGGCCTTGAATGATGATTTTCTGCGTAAAGCGGTCAAATTCACGACAGAACGATTGCGTAACGGGAAGAAATCTGCCTCAGAAGAACATGGAAACTGGGATGAATGGCGGGAGCGTGGCCGTCAGATTCGTCTGCATACGATTGCGTATCTGGATTATTATCTGAATGAATTTGTGAATAACGCCCGTGCGAACGGGGTTCATATTCATTTTGCAGATACATCGGTGGAAGCAGCGGCGATTGCGCTGGATATTGCGGCTCACAAGCAGGCTTCTACGGTGGTAAAGTCCAAATCGATGGTGTCGGAGGAAGTACATCTGAATCATGTGCTGGAGTCGGCGGGCATTGAAGCCATTGAGACTGACCTGGGTGAATATATTATTCAGTTGGCAGGCGAAGCCCCGTCTCATATTGTCATTCCAGCCATCCATAAGAACCGCTATCAGATTGCAGAGTTGTTATCGAAGGAAGCGGGTGAAATTCTGGAGCCGGACACAACGGTGCTCGCTGGATTTGTACGTAAAAAGTTACGCGAGAAATTCCTGGAAGCAGATATCGGCATGACCGGCTGCAATTTTGCGATTGCAGAGACAGGTTCCATGGTTTTGTTCGAAAATGAAGGCAATGCCCGTATGGTATCCACTGTTCCGAAAACGCAGATTACACTGATGGGCATGGAGCGGATCATCCCGTCGTGGACGGATCTGGAGGTCATGGCAACCTTGTTGCCACGCTCCGCAACAGGTCAGAAACTGACGATGTACATGTCAGGCATCACAGGTCCGCGTCGTACAGCGGATGGAGATGGACCCGATGAAATGCACATTATTATCGTGGATAACGGTCGATCTCTTCAGCTCGGTGATCCTGAATTCCAGGAGTTGCTGAATTGTATTCGCTGTGGTGCTTGTCTGAATGCTTGCCCGGTATATCGTCATATTGGAGGTCATGCCTACGGTGGGGCATACAGTGGTCCCATTGGCGCGGTACTGACACCTGCACTCAATGGCAACATTGATGAATGGAACGATATTGCGGGTGCTTCGAGTCTATGTGGAGCCTGTTATGAAGCATGTCCGGTCAAAATTCCATTGCATGATATGCTCGTTTATTTACGCAGGCGTAAAGTGGAAGACGGCCATGGTAACAAAATGGAAAGCATGGGCATGAAGGGATTTGCCGCTGTTGTATCCAATTCCAAACGTTTCAGTGCGGCCATACGCCTGGGACAGATCGGGCAGAAGGCAGTTGTACGCAACAACGGCATTTCTCTCAAGTTGGGTCCTCTCAAAGGTTGGAACAATTATCGGGTTGCCCCAAGTCTCGCCAAGAAATCCTTCCGGCAACAATGGAACAAGCTGGATCAGGAACTGAACCAGGAGCAACCCGCCATGGATTCTTCCGTTCGCAGCCGTATGGAGAAGATTATTCGTGAACGAGAAGAAGGGGAGGGTACTCAGCATGGTAACTGAACATCAGCAATGGCTCGCGCAATTGGAGAAGAAGTCCATGGAGAAACAGGAGCAGTTCATGAATGACATTGCTTCGAAATTGAGAAGACCAAGGCAACGACATGCGCCGACCCAACCCTTTCGGGGAGCACCCGACTTTTGGACTGGGCTGGAATGGGATGAAGAGAAGCGTATTCAAGCATTTACAGATAACTTTGTTAGTGTAGGCGCACACATTGCCCGGGTTCAAAACCTGGAAGAAGTGTCCCGATTTATTGCCACCAAATCTCATGAGCTGAGTGCCAAATATATCATTCGCCAGAATGAACAGGCGTTACAAGATCTCGGATTGGAAGAGCAGCTTCCGGATGTGCAGATCTCAGTGTGGAATAGTCAGGCGGATGAGAACTGGAAGGCTCGGGCAGCTGAGGCGGATATCGGTGTGGTCATGGCAGATTATGCGACAGCATACACAGGCTCGGTCACTGTACTTTCTTCACCGGAAAAAGGTCGTTCAGTGAGTCTGTTGCCTACGGTACTCATCATCATTATTCCAGTAGATCGACTGTACACCAGACTGGGTGAGACGCTGGATCGATTTGACGAAGCGGGAAGAGAAAACCTTCCAGCAGGCATCCACTTTATTTCAGGGCCAAGCCGATCTTCCGATATTGAAAATGATTTAACCATTGGGGTACACGGACCAGGCATTGTATATGGTTTAATTATGGGTTAACGGTGTGTTGAACGTGATGGCGCATCATGATTTTGATAACTGTCCTAGATGCAGAATTCGTCTGCTGAGGGCAGTTTTTTATTTGTCTACTATAGTCAGAAACTATTAAGATTATATTAATTATATATTTAACCTATTAAAAATAGAGGTGTATAATCCATCTCAAGATAGAATTCATATGAGATACAAAAGAGAAAGAGGAGGATGAATACAGATGAGTATATTTTCTTACCAAGTTCCGTTTATGGGTGGCCACGAAGGTGATTTTTCTGCTTTTAAAGGGAAAGTTCTGCTTATTGTGAATACAGCAAGTCGGTGTAGCTACTCCCGGCAATTCAGTGAACTTCAGCAGATGTATGAGAAATATGGTGAACAGGGGCTGGAGATTCTGGCGTTTCCATGCAACCAGTTTAACGAGAAAGAACCTGGCAGTAGCGCTGAGGTAGCCGAGTATTGCAGGAGTCAATTTCAGATATCTTTTCCGATATTGGAGAAGGTCGAGGTTGTTGGGCAATCGATGCATCCTTTGTTCCGTTATCTGATTGAAGAAGCGCCGTTTAAAGGTTATGATCTGGATACGCAAGAAGGACAGTGGATGGACACCTTTTTGAAGGAGAAGCATCCAGAATTGTATCAAGGAGACGGGATCAAATGGAATTTCACCAAATTCCTGATTGACCGCAATGGGAACGTCCATGGCCGTTATGAAACGACAGTTGCTCCATCAGAGATGGAGTCGGCTATTCAAATTCTGTTAAAGAAATTATAAGTATACCTTAATCCCTGTCCTGAGGTCCTATGACTTTGGGACTGTTGAAGATTAGAACTGGAAATGTTAGGGTAAAAGAAGATAACGAAGTCCTCCATTTTTTTTAATCAAAAATGACCAATATACCATTTCGGTCAGTTAGTTCTTTGATGGTTTTATCGTTATCTGGATGAAATATGAAAAACTGCAAAAAATAACTTGAATCTGTTGATCTGAAGAGTAAGTGTAATCGCGTCTGTAAATCAAGTCATTATTTTTAGTTGTAGAACTCTTAACTTGGAAAGAAGGAGTGAGTGTCATGCCACCAATTTCAGTGCCTCAACCGAAAACATTTGGCCCACTGGGCAATTTGCCGCAATTGAACTTTGAAGAGCCCGTACAATCTTTGGTGAAACTTGCTGAGGAATATGGACCGATCTTTCGAATGGAGTACCCTGGGCGAAGTGAATTGTATATTTCCGGTCACGAACTGGTCGCCGAGGTAACGGATGAATCCAAATTCGACAAACGTGTGTGGGCACCCCTTGCGAAGGTTCGTGCTTTTGCAGGAGATGGACTGTTTACGAGTTGGACCGAAGAACCGAATTGGAAAAAAGCCCATAACGTACTGCTGCCAAGTTTCAGTCAACGTGCCATGCAGGGATATCACAACAAAATGATTGATCTGGCTGTGCAGTTGGTTCAGAAATGGTCACGATTGAACCCGGATGAGACGGTTAACGTTCCGGATGATATGACACGTCTTACGCTCGACACGATTGGCCTGTGTGGGTTCAACTATCGGTTTAACAGCTTCTACCGGGAAGAACCACATCCATTCATTACGAGCATGGTTCGGGCGTTGGATGAATCCATGAGTTCATTGCAGCGACTGCGTCTGCAAGACAAGCTGATGATCACCAAAAAGAAACAGTTTGAACAGGATATCCGTTCCATGTTCTCGTTGGTGGATCACATTATTGCCGAGCGCAAAGAGAAACCGCAGGAAGGGGCAGATGATCTGTTGTCCCACATGCTCAGCGGCAAGGACCCGGAAACGGGAGAAACACTGGATGATGAGAACATCCGTTATCAGATTATTACATTCCTGATTGCTGGACATGAGACCACAAGTGGGCTGTTATCCTTCGCCGTTTATTATCTGATGAAGAATCCGGATACGCTGGCTAAGGCCCAAGCAGAAGTGGATCAGATTCTGAAAGATCCGGTTCCCACGTACAACCAGGTTCGCAATCTGAAGTACGTTCGCATGGTTTTGAATGAAGCATTGCGGTTATGGCCAACGGCCCCGGCATTTTCTCTGTATGCAAAAGAGGACACGGTACTTGCGGGTCAATATCCTTTGCAAAAAGGAGACAGCGTCAGTGTGCTTATTCCCAAGCTGCATCGCGACCGCCAAGCGTGGGGAGATGACGTAGAGGAATTCCGCCCGGAACGGTTCGAAGATCCGAGCAAAGTGCCGCATGATGCCTATAAACCTTTTGGTAATGGTCAACGGGCCTGCATTGGTCAGCAGTTTGCACTTCAGGAAGCAACGCTGGTACTGGGCATGGTGCTGAAGCATTTTGACTTCATAGATCATTCGGATTATCAATTAAAGGTGAAAGAAACGCTGACGCTTAAACCGGATAACTTCACAATTCGTGTACGTGCGCGTGGGGGGCAGCCAGTCATGGCCGTTCCGGGTGTAGCGGTCGAAGAACCAAAGCCGGTTGCCAAAAGAACGGAGCCGGATGCAGCAAATGCACACCACACACCGATGCTTGTTCTGTACGGTTCCAATCTGGGTACAGCTGAAGGCATTGCACGTGAAATTGCGGATACCGCCAGATATCAGGGTTTCCGGAGTGAGGTCGCTGCGCTGGATGATCGTGTTGGCAAACTGCCAAAGGAGGGTGCCGTCATTATTGTCAGTGCATCCTATAACGGTCAGCCGCCAAGTAATGCCAAGATGTTTGTCGAGTGGATCGAACATGCGGATGCCAATGAATTCAAAGGTGTGCGTTTCGCTGTTCTTGGATGCGGTGACCACAACTGGGCCAGCACCTATCAGCGTATTCCGCGTTTAATAGATGAACAGTTATCTTCCAGAGGAGCAGAGCGGTTATCACCGCTGGGTGAGTCAGATGCTAGCGGAGATTTCGAGAAACAGGTGGGGGATTGGACAGAGCAATTATGGCCGGATCTCGCACGAACGATGGGACTGAAGCTAAACACAAGCTCCAATAGCGAACGCAGCTCACTATCTGTACAGTTTGTCAGTGGGCTCGCCGTAACACCGCTTGCGGATACGTATGATGCCCATGTGGCAAAAGTACTCGAGAACAGGGAGCTTCACGACGCGGGCAGTGAACGCAGCACACGTCACCTGGAGATCCAATTGCCTGAAGGCATAACCTACAAGGAAGGGGATCATCTGGGCATTCTGCCACAGAACCCACCGGAACTGGTGGAACGTGTATTGCGTCGATATGGATTTACCGGAACGGAGCATCTCGTTCTGGATGCATCGGGTCGGAGTGCCGCGCATCTGCCGCTGCATCAACCGGTGAACCTGTATGATCTGCTCAGTCATAGCGTTGAGCTTCAGGAAGCGGCAACTCGTGCACAGTTGAGAGAAATGGCAGCATACACGGTATGTCCACCGCATAAGAAGGAACTTGAAGCGCTGCTTGATGAATCGGTGTATATGGATCAAGTTCGGAACAAACGGATCTCCATGCTGGATTATCTGGTGAAATATGAGGCATGTGAACTGCCGTTTGAGCGTTTCCTGGAATTACTGCCTTCATTAAAAGCCAGATATTATTCGATCTCCAGTTCACCGCGTGTTCAGCCTGACCAGGCAAGTATTACGGTGAGTGTGGTGCGTGCCCCGGCATGGAGTGGGCAGGGAGAATACAAAGGCATTGCGTCCAACTATCTGGCTAACCTGAAAGCGGGTGACGAGATCGTCATGTTCACGCGGACACCGGAATCGGGTTTCCAACTGCCGGAGGATCCACAGGTTCCCGTCATTATGGTAGGGCCGGGTACGGGTGTTGCTCCATTCCGAGGTTTCTTGCAGGCAAGGCATGTATTGAAGGAACAAGGTCAAGAGGTTGGCGAAGCCCACCTGTACTTTGGATGCCGGAAGCCCGAGCATGATTATCTGTACAAAAATGAACTGGAAGCAGCCCAGCAAGAAGGGCTTGTGAAGCTTCATACGGCCTTCTCCCGTGTAGACGGGGAGGAGAAATGTTATGTACAACATCTGATGAGAGACGATGCCCGTCACCTGATTCCTTTGTTTGAAGAGGGTGCGCATCTGTATATCTGCGGTGATGGCAGCAAGATGGCACCTGATGTGGAAGCTACACTCCAGCAGGCATACGCTGATATTCATGGCAAGTCCGCGAAAGAAGCAGAAGAGTGGCTTAATCAGCTTCAGCAGGAAGGTCGTTATGCCAAGGATGTATGGACAGGCATCTGATATACACATGTGAAGGGTCAGCTTGATCCGTAACTGGCTGAGCGGTGAGATACAGAAGCAGTTCTGTTCTCACCGCTTTTTGACATAAAATGATTCTTCAGCAGATAAGTGGTTGCATGGGTTATAATTATATATTGGAAGGGAGCACCCGTATGCAGACATTCGGGAACCATTGTATGGCTTACGAAAAGAACCAGCTTTACTTCCGCCTACAAGGCCGTTTCAGGTTTTTTCTTCCGGTGGTTGGCCGATAGATTGACTCGACGCTGGAGAGAGGAAATAATATACGGGAAGGGACTCTGCCTTTTCCCTGGAGTTCAAGATAATCCAGTCCTACGCCCACCAGTCTAATATTGTTAAATGCATTCCAGGAAGGGAAAGTCGTACGGATTCCGACTCTGACGCCTCGCCGTGTACGAGGAATATCGAATACCCGAATGGAATTCAGACTAAGTGGAATGAATATTTGACGGTTTACTTTGATAAACTGCCTTGGGTAGACACGACGAATACGTCCCGGTTCCAACCCGGAGAGTGGTGTATTCAGTTCTGCAAGGTGCCCCTGGAGTTCTGCCAGACGCTGCTGAAGTGTTTTTCCAGTATGGAGATGCTGCCAGCTCATAAGAATTCCTCCGTTCGCCATTTGTACCTAGTATATGAAGGCACGGGGTAGGAAGGTGTACGTTTGATAGCCCATGTTCGTTACGGCTAACGGGGTTTCATTTTATAATAGAGGAGTGATTTAATTGATCGTAGAGATGTATAAAGACCTCATTCAGGATGAGCGTGGCAATTATTATCTGGCAGTACAGATGGATGGCAATGAGCTTACGCTCGTTAATGCATTCGTTGAAGCGGCATTCACACCTGAACTGATCTACAATGAAGAGTTCCGTGCCAAGCATAAAGAGATGGAAGGCGGGTTTGTAGGCAAAATTGCGATGGACCTGCTAAGGCACGATGTGGTCATGGGGATGAAGCAAATCGACCGCAAACTGTTGAACCTGTCGGATGTGGAACAGCAATTCACCGTAAATTATATTGATACGATTGAATTTTATCGTCACCCGGCGTGGAACCGGAAGGTGTAAAAGGATAGATATTTCCTCTGTAACCAGAGGGAGGGTTCTTCTCCAATCAAATTGGCCATGATCTTACTTATACCAGCAACAGAATATATTGAGATGTAAAAGCGCAAGTGCAGGGCAGTAAGCCTTCGCAACTTGCGCTTTTTGGCGTATATGGTAACGACCTGGGAGACTTAGAAACGAACCAGATTATTGACGTTGACAGGCAAGCCCGTCGCGATGGCGCGATTGGCAGCAATACCCGTCAGAATGGATCTGGCACCGTCCACATGGTTAGCAGCGCGATGATACGGATCTTCAACAGGCTCTCCAAACAGATCATTCAGCAGAACCGGGTCACCTCCGCCATGTCCACCTGCTTTCTCTTCCACTTCAACCTCATATGGCGCATCAAACATTGGAAGAACCCGCAATGTTTTACCGATCAATGCACCTTCCTTACTTTTATCACCCAATGAATTGACATAGGATTGCTCCACAATGTTCATCTCAATCCGACCTTTGGTGCCATTAATGGCAATGCGGTAACCTTCCCATGGCTGGTAGGCGACGAGGGAGTACGTCAGAATCGCTTTGTTCCGATACTTCACAAGAACACCCATCGTATCCTCAATGTTGATGCCATCCCCAAATACGCTCTGATCCCGCTGATAACCATCTTCTGATTCGGCATCCAGATACATGGACTTCATATGAGCATCCGAATCCAAATGCAGTGCAAAAGGATCATCCTTTGCGATCGGATTGCCGGTTGCCCGATTGTAGAACTGCGTTACACCGCGTTCTTCTGCATTTTCTCTGCCGTAATACATCAGATCACCAAATGCAAACACGGTATCTGGCTGTGAGCCAATCCAGAAATTCACCAAGTCGAAGTGATGGGTGGATTTGTGCACAAGCAGTCCGCCGCTATTACGCTTGTCCCGATGCCAGCGGCGGAAATAATCTGCCCCATGGCGGGTATTCAGCAGCCATTCGAAGTGAACGGAAGTAACTTTCCCGATGGTATCATTCAGAATAAGTTCCCGAATCTTAGTATGGTGCGGTGCATAACGGTAGTTAAAGGTTACTCTGACGTTCTGGCCAGTCCGCTTGACGGCATCCAAAATCTCCTGACATTTCTCCTCATCGATGGTCATCGGTTTTTCGGTGACAACGTCACAACCCAGTTCCATCGCACGAATGATGTACTTGTGATGGGTGCGGTCAACGCTGGTTACGATGACATAGTCAGGCTTCTCGTTTTCAATCATCTGATCAAATTGATCTGCAGTATAGGTGGGTACCTCGGGATAATTGTACTTTTCCTTTAACAGTTGATTAGCGTAGTTCATACGGACTTGATTTATATCGCAAAAGCCGACAAGCTCGGATGTATCCCTGTAATCCCGGGTCAAAGCACCATAAAAAAATTCAGCGCGGCCGCCGGTTCCGACTAATACATAACGTTTCTTGTTACTCATGTCTATCGCCTCCTTGAATATAGCTCTAGACTATAACAAGGGAGTACTTCTTTCGCCGCATTTTATGCGTAACCGCTTTCAAATGCCGCATATTTTGCTATAATTTATGGAAAGGAGAGAGGCCGACATGACAGAACCTTTCAGTGCAGATTTTCATGATCCCACGGATTTACTACATATCGAATATGATCGTCGCATTGGATACTTCTCGATGACGGATGACCACCTGCATGATCATTATGAGTTGTATTACCTGTTGTCTGGCGAGCGTATCTATTTTATTAAGGACCGGACCTACCGGGTAAAGGCTGGTGATCTGGTGTTTGTTGACCGAAATACGGTTCATAAAACATTGGAGAGTGGCATGCCTGACCATGAGCGGATGGTGCTGTATTTGAAGCCTGAGCTTTTTGCAGCCATAGCTATTTCCGCGGAGTTAGTTGAAGGCTTGAAGGAACCCTTCTGCTGGGAGATTCCTATTGTAAGGTTTCCTTCACAGGTCACGGAGGTTCTAAAACGGATGGTTAGCGAAATGGTGGATGAAATGCTTTGTCCTCAACCTGGAAGCAACCTGTTGCTCCGTCACCGGGCTATTGAATTATTGCTGCATGCCTATCGGAATCAACACTTGGGCAGGTTAAGCTCCGATGATCGTGAGCCGGTTCTTCATCCCAAGACACAGGCAGTTGTTCGTTACTTGAATGAGAACTATCAGAAGCCACTGACATTACCGGAGGTGGCGGGCATGTTTCGCATTAGTCCGCATTACCTGAGTCGATTGTTCAAACAAACGACGGGCTTTACCTTCAGTGATTATCTGAATCTGTTACGGGTGAAGGAAGCACAGCGTTTACTGCGAGAAAGTGAAGAATCCATCACGGACATCGCCTGGCTTGCGGGGTTCAGTAACTTCTCTCATTTTGGCAAGATGTTCAAACGTACCGTTCAGGTATCACCAAGAGTCTACCGACAGGAATACAAGGAATCGGGTTCCGTGAGGACCATAAAAGAGGGAGAGAATATAAAATGATTGAAGCAAGATTAAATGAACTGGGGATCATTTTACCACAGGCCAGCGCGCCCGCAGCAAAATATGCCAATGCCGTTATTGTCAATGGAATCATGTATGTATCCGGGAAAGGACCGGATACCTCTGAACGCGGCAAACTGGGATCAGACTTCACAACAGAACAGGGATATGAATTTGCCCGAAACGCCGGACTGGAGGTGCTCGCTGTCGTTCGAGATGTGCTGGGTTCACTGGATCGGGTGAAGAGAGTGGTTAAAGTGCAGGGCTTTATCAATGCGTCCGCTTCATATCAGGAGCATCATAAGGTTCTGAATGGGTTCTCGGATCTGATGATGGAGGTATTCGGGGAACAGGGAATACACGCCCGTTCAGTATTCGGTGCAGTTTCTGTGAGGGACAACTTGCCGCTGATCATAGATTCCATATTTCAAGTGGAGGAGTAGGTATAACGATGGCAGAGTCGTCTTCATTTAATCCGATCATGTTAACGATACCCGAGAGCTTCCATACGGAACGCCTCACGATTCGAGCACCGCAGTGGGGGGATGGCGCAGCCGTTAATGAAGCGGTCCGTGAGAGTGCGGAGCAGCTGCGGTTGTGGTTACCTTTTGCCGAGAAAATCCCTTCATTGGAAGAGTCTGAAGTGACTGTTCGCAAAGCAAGGCTGAAATATCTGGAACGTACCGACATGATGTTACATTTGCGTGATAGACATACGGATGATTTCGTAGGTAGCAGCGGGCTACATCGTATTGACTGGAATGCACGCTGTTTTGAGATCGGTTACTGGATTCGATCATCGCGAACTGGTGAGGGTTTGATGACAGAAGCGGTAAAAGGCATTGAGCAATTTGCCATTACTCATCTGGAGGCGAACCGGCTGGAGATCCGCTGTGATGCCCGCAATGTGCGAAGTGCCAAAGTAGCCAAACGAGCGGGTTATACGCTGGAAGGTATATTGCGCAAGATGCGGCGTGACAGTACAGGTACGCTGGTCGATTGTATGGTTTTCTCCAAAGTCAGAGGCAGTGAGTTTGGGTAAAGGGAGGACAGGTATGGAGCGAATCGGTCAGGGAAGAACTGCGGAGATCTATACGTATTCGAACGAGTACATTATGAAGTTATATCGAATGGATTTTCCACTCGACGCAGTACAGAATGAATTTAGAATAAGTGAGTTGGCATACAAAAAAGGACTACCCGTCCCACAGGCAGTATCCTTGATGGAACATACTACATCGCGAGCAGGCATCGTTTTTGAGCGAATCCAGGGGATTACCCTGTTATCACTTATCATTCAGCAACCGGAGTTGCTGGAGCAACTGGCGATTAAAATGGCTGACTGCCATTACAGACTTCATTGCGAGCGAGATGATGAAGGGACACTTCCCTTACAGAAGCAGATTTTATCGGGAGCGATTCACAATGTTCGATTATTTTCGGAGGGTGATCAAGCGCGAGTCCTTTCTTACTTAACAACATTGCCTGATCAACAGCAGATCTGTCATGGCGATTTTCACCCCGATAATGTTATGCTCAGTGAGGCTGGCGATCAATACTGGGTCATCGATTGGATGACTGGTATGTCCGGTGATCCTGCGGGTGATGTGGCTCGAAGCTGGGTAATATTAATGAGCGGCACATTACCGGAAGATACAGATCCTGCTATACGAATGGGTTTTGAAACGGCTCGTGAATCGCTGGTTGAATATTACATCCATCATTATATGCAACTTTCGGGGATTACACGCGAAGCAATAGAGTCCTGGATGCTGCCAGTTGCCGCCGCGCGTCTTGACGAGGGTTTGCCTGCTCAAGAGGTGGAACAGCTGCTCAAGTTTGTTCAGGAACGAATTCTTCTGTTAGACGAATCTAATGATTTTATATAAAAAGGGTAGAGAAAGAGAGGGGACATATTCATGCTGCATTCATTAAAGGCCATACAATCATACAAGTCAGGTAACACACCGGAAGCCCAGCAGCAATGGCTGCAACTGCTGGCAGCAGCGGAGAAGCCCCATATTAACCTCGAACGCATTCATTCCATTGCCGAACTTGAGGGCACAAATCCGGTGCTGGATTACACCGAGCGTACACTCCACGTGCTGGAGAAACTTCAGGTTTCTTTTTGGGTGCGAGAAATTCTGGAGGACGTATTAATCTGGTCAGAGACGGCGAAGGCCGGATCATTAGAGCAGCGGCGGGTATGGCAAAAGCAGGGCGTTAACTTGTTTGTACACAATGTGGGGTCCGCTCAGTTATATGATCTATACGCAGGCACAGAGCACCTGGATAATGACATCGGTAAGAGCAGGGAGACGAGTATAAATCAACCTGGATCTCCGAGTGCTACCCAAAGTAAGAGTACAGATATAAGCGAGCATACTGCGCCGATGTCATACACACCAAGGCATGAGATTATTCGTACTCTAATTGCTACACATGGACTTATTGGTCAATACATACGCGGAGAGATTCCATTTGCCGAGAATGCTCCGCTTCACGCCTTGATTGTCAAAGGATGGCTTACTACAGATGAACTGCACACCATACTGATGGCATTAAATGAATGCATTATTGCAGGCGTTGATCCAGTGTTATGGGTTCAGGTTCAGGCTGAGGTACAACGAATTGTAGGCTGGATTATCGCTGGACCGGATCACGAGGACTGGAGTGTGAAGGAACGGTTATCCCGCTTAAGAAGTTCATCCATTCGGCAGGGAGAAGCTATGGATACGGCTTACGCCAAGCTCCAAACGGAACTGGATGTAGAACAGACGTTGGCTCCGCTGGCTCATCGCACATTATGGTATGTGGAGTCGGCCATGCAGGATTTTTCGTTGCAGGAGATGGTGAAAGTGTTCCTGTTGGCGCTTCGCAGCGAAAGTTTGAATCCCATATCCATGGAAAGTCGATCTGAAATCGTTCGCCATATCAGCTTCGAACCATTGATGAATACGATGTATTACGACTACAAGGGCGTTAAGAAGCTCAATATTTACAAGAAACGAATGATTGAAAAATATTTGGAACAGTATTCGTGGGAACAGATTGTGTCAGGGGAGCAGATCGTTTATCCCCATCTAACCCATCGCATTGAACGTCATGCGGATCTGCCGGATACACTGTTTGTGACCTTTGAATTTTCTCCAGCGGCGGAGAAGCTGATTGCATTCTGTATCGAAGCGGAAAAGTCACCGTTATACGAGAAGGCTGTACTGCTGTTATTTGACCTGTTCGGATTGCGCCGGGATGCCTATGACCGTTTCCACAACGAAGAGACGTATTTGTCCGATATGAACAGCTCCGGTGATTATAAAAAAGTACTGCTCGACTATATCGTTGGTAAACGGGTACTTGATATCGGTCCAGGTGGAGGGATTCTACTGGATCTGATTGAGCAGGAAAAACCGGAAGTGGAGCCGATTGGTATCGATATCTCAGCCAATGTCATTGAAGCGCTGGAACGCAAAAAACAACGTGAGGGACATCGCTGGCAAGTGATGAAGGGCGATGCCCTGCAACTGGAGCAATATGTGCAGCCGGGCACTGTGGATACGGTTATTTTTTCATCCATTCTGCATGAACTGTATTCATATATTGAACTGGACGGTCGAAGATTTAATTCTGATACGGTTGTGGCAGCGCTGAGAAGTTCATTCCGTGTGCTGTCACCTGGAGGAAGAATTCTGATTCGGGATGGCATCATGAGTGAACCGGAGGCACAGAAGCGCCGGATTCGTTTTCTGGAACCGGATGGGATGCGCTGGCTGGAGCGGTATGCAGAGGATTTTCAGGGACGTGCAATTCAATATGAGCGGGTCTCAGACAATGAGGTCGTATTGCCGATCAACGATGCGATGGAATTTCTCTATACCTATACGTGGGGGGAAGAGGCATACGTCCATGAAATTCAGGAGCAGTTCGGTATATTCACGCCAACAGCCTATGAGAACTGTATTCGAGAAGCGCTGGGTGAACAAGCCGACATTATTACGTTACGACATTTCCTTCAGGGGGGTTACACGGAGGCACTAGGTGAACGAATTATCTTTATGAGGGAAGATGGAGAACCTGCGCCTTTGCCAGACAGTACCTGCCTGATTGTCATTGAGAAGAAGAAAGGATTGGCGGATGGATGATGAGCGAGGCCAGCACGGTTTTGTATTTTGTTAGACATGCGGAGTCACGGTATGTTGGAGGACAGGAACGCGAGCGTGGACTAACAGAGCAAGGTCATCAAGATGCGGGAACGGTTGCCAGTCTGCTCCATGGGGAGCAGATTCAACTGTTCTATTCTAGCCCTTACAGGCGAGCGGTGGATACGATTCAGATTCTGGCAGATCGGTCAGGTGGAATTGTGGTGACAGAGGAAGATCTGCGTGAACGCCAGTTATCGAGTTCGGATGTGAGGCATGATAATTTTCGTGAAGCCAAGCAACGATTGTACCGTGATCCTACGTATGCGTATCCTGGAGGAGAGTCTGGTGAACAGGCTCGCTTAAGAGCAGTAACGGCGATCGAGAAAATTTTGGATAAACATGTGGGTCACAAGGTAGTCATCGGAACCCATGGAGATGTCATGACGCTTATTTTACAACACTATGATTCTTCCTACGGTTATGATTTCTGGGAAAGTACTACGATGCCGGATATCTATAAGTTGCGGTTTGATGGAACGCGCAAGTTGGTCCAGGTCACCCGATTGTGGGAGTGACAGAGTTATATATGAGAAATGTATTAACCAGAATGATAGTGGAGAGGAGTGAGTTGGACGGATGAAAATTACGCTTTTGCCTGATACATACTTTATTGAAAATCTAAGCGTATCTTCATTACAGGATAGAATGTACTGCATATTTGATCTCGAAGGGACAGGCATTAATCCTGTGGTGGAGAGTGTGACTCAATTTGGTGCGATGCATTACCAGAGAGGTCAACAATGTAATACAACATTTTCTTCACTTGCACGTGCGAACAAACCTATACCAGAACCTGTGGCCAAGTTAACAGGCATTTCGAATGAGGATATGTTGGAAGCTCCTTCGTTTGTAGAAGCATTTCAGACCTTTCAGGAATTCATAGGGGATAACGTCCTGGTGACACAAGCCGGATATGAGTATGACCTGCCCATCTTGAAGCGGCATTGTGATGAGTATGGCCTCCCGATGTTGACCAACCCGGTGCTGGATACAAAAGCGATGTTTACCTATATTCATCCTGAGATTACCGAGGTCGTCTCAACGGATTTTCTGATTGGGTATTATGATCTGAATACAGATGGAATTCACAGGCACAATGCTTTGGCAGATTGTAGTGTGATCGCTGATATCTTTGAATGTATTCTTAGCGAATATGAGAAACTTCAATTGAATCATTTTACTGCCGATCCCAAGCAGATGATGAAACGTTTCGTTATACCAGAGATGTATCTGACATGATAAGGAACTGGAGGAGAGATCAATGAGCAGAACGGATGTGGAGAAGCTACTGTTGGATCTTAACGAGGGACGGATTCTGACCCAGCAGACATTCGAAGGACTGGATGTGGAAGTTTACCTGGACGAAAGGGATGCCTCTGTATTTGCTGACGAGTGGATGCAAGCTTTTGAACGATGGGCTCGAGTTACAGCGGTGGCTGAAGAAGAGGTGCTGCGCGCATGCAGGGAACAGGCTTTCAAACAAACTTTAGCTCTCACCGGCGAACCTGAGTTAGCGGGGTATGTAAGTGATGATATCGGTTTAATTGGCGCTGCACTGTTACAGGATGTGGTACATGAACCATTTGTTAATGAACTGTTGGAAAGTTATCGTCAAGGCAGGTTGCCCCTGCGATAAGCGGGGGAGGACCAACAGGGCTGTTTTCGTTTGTATAAAAAAACAGCATCAAATGTACATTGTGGGTCGGCTGAGGCATAAGGTACAATTCACCTAAGCAATCGATGAGAATGATAATCATTATATGTGAAACATTCTCACGGTTACATCAACAGATCACATAGGGGTGAAGGGTAACATGGTAGGTTTAGTTAAAGGTTTCAAAGGGTGGACAATTACATTACTGCTCATGGGTCTGGTTATTTCAGGATGTAGTACAAATACCGCTACGAATGCGGAACAGACTCCTGCAACTGAAACTGAAAGTGCAGCTTCTGGAGAAAATACTTCTGGAAACGAGACAGAGCCTGCGACACGAGTTGTACAGGATGAATTTGGAGATGTGACGATTCCGGTTCAGCCACAGCGGATTGCTGGAATATATGTGGAAGATTATCTGAAGGCGCTCGATATTACACCAGTCGTGCAGTGGTATAATCCGATGTGGGGCGTGCAGGATTATTTAGAACTGGATGTTCCGAAATTTGATACTACAGGGAGTATTGAGGCTTTATTGGAATATAATCCGGATCTTATTATTGTAGATGGTGGAGCGGATGCGGAGAAATATGAGATGTATTCCAAGGTGGCACCGACGTATCGTCTGCCTGAGAGCGTACTGCAGGATTCGAATCAAGTTTTGAAAACCATTGCCGATGTTGTAGGGAAACCGGAAAAGGGTGAAGAAGTTGCTGCGGCATTTGAGGCCAAGATTGCAGATGCTAAGGCGAAGTTGCAGGAAGCGGTTGGAGACGAGACTGTCGCAGTTGTCCGGCTGAATGTTAACGATGACACACTGGCGTTGTTCGGTGTGAAGAATCGATTTACCGGATTTATTTATCCCGAGCTTGGTCTAACACCACATCCTCTGGTTAGCAAGATGGAAGAATATCAGGAAATTCTGTCTGAGGAGGCCGTGCCGCAACTTGATGCAGATCATCTTATTATTTTCCCTTCCAATGGAGAATGGTCTTCTCCTGAGAACAAGGAAGCCTTGAAGGTACTTGACAGCAAATTGTGGAAATCTCTTCCGGCCGTTAAGAACAATCAGGTGTACATCATGGAAAGATCACATTGGCAATCAGGTGCGATTACAGCGAATTCCATGAAAATAGATGATATTTTGGAAAAAATGACTCCATAATTGAATCGATTACTTAAAGAAAGTTCTTCAGCCAGGGTTGAAGAGCTTTCTTTTTTCGTATACACTATTTTTAAATGATAATAATTCTCAGTTAAGGACGATGAACATGTGCCACACCATAATACAACTGATCCCCAAGCCCTGGCTATGCTCACTTCAGCATATGGAATACGTAGATCACCATCAATCTCATATCGATAAACGTTTGTTATACAGAATGTCGACTTCACACTCCATATTTGTTGTAACGTCTGGGAAAGGTTCAATAGTTTGCTCAGATCGGGAATCTCATCTGGAAAAAGGAATGATTATGTTTGTTCCGGCTGGAACATCCGTTAAAATAGTAGGTTCGCCTTGGACAGAAAGTGAATTGCAGTACTATAAGCTTGATCTGATGGTGGCTGAGTTAAGCGAAGAGACTTCGAATGCTTTGTATAGAAGAAACACGGAGGAGCAGCAGGAAATTTCCCAAAGTCCAGATTCTCCGACATTATTACCGCTTATGCAACTCAGCTACAGTCCGTGGAGTTCCTGTCTGGAAGCCTTGGAACAAATACTGCGTCAACAGGTCACTGACGATTGGCTGGAGCAATGGGAGGTACAGCTTCGTTTCCAGGAGTGGTTCCGTGCCTTGCTTCGCCATAGTGTCCCCGAAACAGAAGTACCCGATGACCGTGCCCGTCTTCAAAGTTCAATTCGTTATATTGGCGACCACTATGATCAGACCATAACCGTGGATGAGCTCGCAGCAGATATTGGTCTAACAAGAGCCAGCTACACTCGGCAATTCAAAAAAATTACGGGTAAGCTCCCGCTTGAATATGTAAATGCGGTTCGGCTTGAACGCTCGAAGCAACTATTGCAGCTGACGGATGATCGCATCCATGAAATTGCTCAAAATGTGGGATTTAGCAGCGAGTATTATTTTGGTCGCCGTTTCAAGCAATATGCTGGTATTTCACCTGGGTTATACCGCCGTCATCACCGTCAAGAGGTTCGTGTCTTTGCTCCGTATCTAGAAGACTTTGTGTTGGCTCTTGGCGTAAAACCCGTATTGCAATGTTCGCATCATTCCTGGGGAAAACAGCAATATTTGGGGTTGGATGACGTACCTGAATTTGATGTGAGCCAGCAGGATGCCCAATTTAATGTGGGCAATATACCGGACTTTATCATGTTGAACAAGGGACATGATCGATGGAATCTGGACCGATTTGAGCAGGTAGCACCTACGTTTTACGTGGAACACCTGGGAGAAGATTGGCGCTCCATTTTGAGATCGACAGCCGATGTATTGGGAAAGGTGAATCGGGTTCAAGATGTAATTGGTGCTTATGAGGACAAGGCAGCAGAGGCTAAGAGTCGGTTATCGCGTTATATGCGTGGAAAAACCGTAGCTTTTTTGCGTATATCCGCGTCGGATATTACTCTCTATGGGGATCAGTTGGGCTACGTTGGACCTGTAATTTATCAGGATCTTGGACTGACTCCGCACTCCCGTGTACAGCAATGGACAAGACACGAGCGGAGGATTTTCATTGGATTGGAGCAGTTAAGTCAACTTAATGCGGATCACTTGTTGATTACATTTGACACTGGAAATTCTGCCAAACCTGGAGATGAGCGCGAACTGCTCGACAGGGACGAATGGAAATGTCTGCCTGCGGTGAAGAGTGGCAATGTGTATGAGGTGGATTTCATGTCGTGGATGAACTACGGTGTGATCTCTCATGGGAAAAAGATTGAGGATGTATTGCGGTTCATGGCTTGAGGGATGGGAGCTAAAGCTACAAACGAGCTGGTTTCAATATTAAGATTCAACTTCGAATAAAAATTAAAAAATACTCTATTATTCGGATTTACTGTATGATATAGGAAAAATGAATTGGGGAATAGACATGTTATGCAGAAAAAAATCTGGGCCTTACTTTTAGTAGTAGCTGTTATTGTGATGATTCCTGTTACAGAGGTATCGACGACTACGGTTGCCGAATCGCATGAAATTTCGGGTGAAGATCTTCCTGCAAGCTTAAGATATGATTCCAAGCATCCAGATGTAATTTATGTGAAGGATTGTGGGGTCTACGAGAAAGTGGATTCGATTTTAGTAGATTACGGCGAACAAGAAGTCGTGTTCGATGATGTACAAAAGGTAACAGATAAAACGAATGTAATTATTGCTTATGATGCAACTTACGTTAAAAAAGGCGAATGGGAATAACTAAATCATTAATTTTCAATTGAGGAGCTCAGGGAGAGGTTTTTCTTCTTGGGCTCTTTTTATATCCAATAAAAAATAAAATTCCAGAATTCGACCTAAGCATGAAAGAAGTGATTTCATCAACTGGTATGAAGCCAAGCAAGCGGGAAGCGGAAAAGCATCGTATGCGATCGATAAACACGACAATAACAAAGGACCTTTTAAGAGTCGGAAGGATTATATCCTGTTTGATCGGGTGCTGACGTTTGAGGTAAGTGAATACTAAAAAATGTGAAGTTCCTTCAGCTTAGGCTAAAGGGGCTTCTTTTTGCTTCACAGTGATGAATGAGCCAATGCAACTACCCGAAAGGCTTGTTTCATCTTATTTTAGTGTAGCGTTTACAAAAAAACTGGATAACGAGCACAAAATGCAAAAGCGGATGTCCTTGACTGAACGATTGTGACATACCATTAGAATGAAGGCTGATCTGTAACGCAGAGTTTGAAGTCTTCAAGCATAGCCTTGAATGGCGGATGGGAGAGCTGTAATGACAAAACGGGTAATTCTGTTGGAAGAAGGTACGGCAGAGATGAAAGGGATAATGGGCAGTAAAGGGGCTGATCTTGCAGAACTTATCCATGCAGGGTGGTCTGTCCCAGCCGGATTTATGGTCACAACGGAATGCTGTCGCGAGTTCTGTACCCGTCTTGGACATCTTTCCGGTGAAGGAGAGGAAGAGATTATTAACGCGATCCGGCATCTGGAACAGCAAACAGGGAAGTTCTTCGGACATTCGGAGAACCCGCTACTACTCGCGGTACGTACGGACCAGGATCGAGCATCAGCAACACGATCACTGCTCAATGTTGGTCTTAATGATGCTACTGTGGAAGGACTCGCACGTCAAACCGGTGATCGGTTGTATGCACTCCAATGTTATCTAGATTATTTAAAGGAATATGGACAGCTGGTGTATGCAATTCCGTCTGAATTTTTCACAGAAATATCGAGTCATGTCAAGGGTCGGGATGAAACGGAACTTGAATTAACCATTACACAATTTAAATATTTAATCGAAGGGGAGGGGAGGAACCCTTTTCCTCAAGATGTTCAAATTCAATTTAAAGAAGCAGTACGTGCGGTATATCATTCACAGCGTAGTAAAGCATCCAGATCTCAGGACGAGATCATGCGTAAATCATATTACATCTCTTCGGAGCAAAGCGCTCCTGTTCTTATACAGACGATGATGCATGGAAAATGTGGAGAATCAAGCGGTACCGGAACAATGTATACGCGCAGTCCACTTACAGGAGAAAGGGGAATCAATGGACAATACGTCCCAACTGGGAACGCGAGCCAAACAGATCATGGTCTGGGGCGTTTACGGAATGACGAACCTGAGCTGTACACAAGTTTGCAGGAGATTGGAGACCAGTTGGAGACGCGTAATGGAGAAGTGCAGGAAATCACGTTTGTGATTGAAGCCGGCGCGATGTATGTTGTGCAGACCCAGCCCGCACGATTATCCTCCACAGCCACACTGAGGAGTACCGTGGATTTTGTCCATGAAGGATTCATCACCAAGGAGGATGCACTTCTTCGCATCCAACCTGCGCATATAACGGAAGTGCAGAAGCTTTACACAAATCCTAGTTCTATCAACGAAGCGAGCACTGGAAATTTTCCAGTAACTAATGATGAATGTCCAGCTTATAACAACTCAGATTCACTTTTATCAGCAGATCTGCAACTACTGCTCGATTGGGCTGATGAAGTGAAAGAGCTGAAGGTAATGGCCAATGCTGATCGACCACAAGATGCCATAACAGCACGGATACTGGGGGCTGAGGGAATAGGTCTGTGCAGGACGGAGAACATGCTGTTATCACCTGCGCGGTTACCATTTGTACAAAAAATGATCCTGGCAGACAGTGAATCCGAACGCAGGCGTGGTTTGGAGCGTCTGTTGCCGATGCAGCAGTCTGATTTTGAACAGATATTCGAAGCGATGGATGGATACCCGGTAACGATACGTTTGCTCGATTCGCCGTTGCATGAACTGCTACCGGATCGGGGAGTGTTGGAGAAACGACGTGAGTGGTTACAAGCAGAGGAGTGGCAGGAGCAAAAAGACCATCAGATTGAACTGGAGGAACTGGAACGTGTAATTCGCAGAGTCAGTGAATTGCATGAACATCATCCGACATTGGGGCAACAGGTTTGTCGGCTGAGTACGGTGTTCCCGGAGATCGTTGATATGCAGCTTGAAGCGATTTTTCGCGCAGCGGTGAAAGGCATCCGGCAAGGCTGGTGGGTACGTCCCGAGATTATGATCCCGCAGATCGGTCATGTGCATGAACTTCAGGTGATGAGAGATCTGGTGGATCATGTGGCTGACCAAGTGCTTGGTGACGAGAAGCGGCATTGTCTCTATAGAGTGGGGGCGATGATCGAAGCTCCGAGAGCGGCGCTGACGGCGACTCACATTGCTCGCCAGGCTGACTTTTTCTCGTTTGGCACGGATGAGCTGACAGAGATGACATTTGGATATAGTCGCCATGAATCCGAGAAGCGATTCATTCAACTGGATACGGACTCTCGTACGGCAATGAATAATCCATTTCATGTGCTGGACATTGAGGGAGTCGGACAACTGATTGAGATGGCGGTAGTCCAAGGTCGAATTCGAAAACCTCATCTGAAGACAGGGATCTGCGGAGAAAATGTTGTGGATCTAGAGTCCATAACCTTCTGTCACCGCATTGGTATGGATTACGTAAGTTGTTTGCCTGAACAGATCGCATATGCACGAATTGCTGCTGCACAAGCAGCCATTAAGGCACAGAGAGAGGGAGCAGACACGCAGAAAACGGATATATCTACAATTGCGTAACGCTCACCCTGTCCTACACGGAACTTCCATGGAATAGCAACCAGAAAACTGTTATACTGAAATATGCGTTTTGTAAAATGAACGTAAAATTTCAGGGTAAGGGTTGAAAGCGACCATGTATAATTCCAAAAATGAACGAACTTCATCACGGACCTTATTCGCCGTGTTATTCATTCTTATGCTGCTGAAGCTGTCACTGCTGCGGTATTTCTTTTTCCAGGGTCTGTCCGGCATCGGTCTGTTAACTGACGCATTAGGCGCACTAACTGTGGTATGCCTGCTGGATCTGATCGTGCCCAAAGGCTGGAAGCGAGCAGTATATGGAGGATTCAATGTTCTGTTTTCTCTGGTGCTGTTCGCGGCTACGCTGTATAACGTTCATTTCAGTTCGGTACCCACCTATACCGCGCTAAGTGAGCTGGGGCAAGTTGCCCAAGTACGGGGAAGTATCGGACCACTGGTACGACCGGAGCACTTTCTGTTTTTTGCAGACATCGTACTGGCATTGCCAATATGGTTGATTATGCGCAGACGTTCCGGCGGACGTAACCGCAGCAGTTACCGCGATAGCGGTCTGACGTTTGGCAGAATTCGCAGACGTTACTGGGGCAAGCTCGGCGTTGCGCTTACTGCTGCATTCTGCATCGTGTTGTCTGGCAGTTTTATTGTCAAAGGTGAAACGATTGATAACGAACTGGTTCGGGCGGAGAATCTCGGTTTCCTGAACTATCAGGTATCGTCTGCCATTCTGACGAGCAAAGAGAATGAGGCCATTGCGAATGGTAACATTAACGAAACAATTGCCAAGATCAATGCGCTGGTTAGCAAATATCCGTATCAGGATAAACCAAGTAACGGCTCAGCCGTGAAAGCCAAATATTTTGGTCAGGCCAAAGGCAGCAATCTGATTGTACTGCAACTGGAGTCCTTTCAGAATTTCCCGATTAATGCTTCATTAGACGGTCAGGAGTTAACGCCGGTACTGAATGATCTGGCCAAAGAAAGCTATTATTTCTCTCATTTTTTCCAACAGATCGGACAGGGAAACACATCAGACGCGGAGTTCATGTCGAACACGTCTATCTATCCAACCGGAGTTGTTCCCATGTCAGCAGGGTATAGTGACCGCGAACTGCCGAGTCTTCCCAAGTTATTGGGGAAAGAAGGATATGAGTCCGAGACGTACCACGTCAATGACGTCACCTTCTGGAACCGGAACAAAATGTATCCGGCACTCGGATTCACTCGTTACTTCGACAAGCCCAGCTTCACTAACGACAGATTCAATGACTTTGGACCATCGGATGAAGAGTTGTACCGTGTAGGTGTGGAAAAAATGACTGCGCATCAGGCTGCGAATCAGCCGTTCTATGCTCAGTTCATTACGGCATCGAGCCACTCGCCGTTTACGGTTCCCGCTGATCGTGCACGAATTACGATTCCTGCGACCATCACGAACAAATTGCTTCACGATTATCTGCAAGCAATCAACTATACGGACTATGCCATCGGTCAACTCATTAATGAGTTGAAGGCGAACGGATTATGGGATAATACTACTTTAGTGCTCTACGGAGACCACTTTGGTCTGCCTGCTGACGAAGAGATTACACAGCAGATTCAGGCCAATCTGGGCGTCCCGTATGACGGTAAAGTAAGTCGATTCAACATCCCGTTCATGATTCACACGCCGAAACAGACCAAAGGGCAATTGATTGAGCAGCCAGGCGGTCAGTTGGATATGTTGCCAACGATTATGAACCTGATGGGAGTTTCGCTCCAGGATGAGAAATTCACTGCCTTCGGACATGATTTGCTCAACATGGACCACAATTCCTTCGGTATCCGGTATTACTTGCCGACGGGTTCATTTGTCAACGATGACATCATGTTTATCCCGGGTGCGGGCTTTGACGATGGAACAGCCTATTCGCTGAAGACATACGAGCCAGTAACGGATTTGGAACCGTATCGTGCCGATTATGAACATGTGCTCAGCCTGATGAAACTGTCTGACGAGTATGTGAAGTTGTTACCGAAACGTGCACCATAAATCAATTTTTCTGCAATAGGTCAGATCAAAAACGTCACCAGTTCAAAAGCTGGTGGCGTTTTTTTGCATGTTTCTTGCACAAGTGTTGTAATAAAGAGGATAACTAAAGTTTGAAACTGTAATAATTAATGTTACAATGGGATGAGCAAGAATGAAGTGAGCAAAAGCGCGTAATATTCGCAGATCTCATATTCAAAGTACTTATGAACCTAACAGACGAGAGGATTGAATATATATGAAACTGAGTGTACTCGAACATGGACATATCAACGAAGGACGAAGTGTACAGGATACGTTGCAGGAAACGGTGAAACTCGCACAACATGCGGATCAATTGGGGTACTCCCGCTTCTGGATGTCGGAGCATCACGGTAGTGGTGCGCTGTCTTTCTCCAGTCCTGAAGTTATGATTGCACATGTGGCTGCACATACGGATCGAATTCGCGTAGGTTCCGGTGGCGTTATGTTACCTCACTATAGTGCCTATAAGGTTGCAGAGAATTTCCGTCTGCTGGAAGCTCTGCATCCGGGACGGATTGACCTTGGGATTGGCAGAGCACCGGGAGGCATGCCAATTGCCAGCAGAGCGCTGAATGAAGGCAAATCATCGAATGTACAATTCTTTCCGCAACAGATCACGGATCTGGGCGGATACTTCCACGAGCAGTTGCCTGAGGATCATCGGTTTGCATCTCTGGTAGCCGGACCATCGGTTCCCACGGTACCCGAAGTGTGGTTGCTGGGTTCCAGCTCCGAAGGTGCAAGAATTGCTGCGGCACAAGGGACATCGTATGCGTTTGCCCAATTCTTCGGAACACCAGGCGGCGAAGAAGCGATGAAACATTACCGCAGACATTTCAAGCCGTCCATCCTGAATGACAAACCACATTCAATGATTGCTGTCTCGGCATTCTGCGCGGAGACAGAGGAAGAAGCGGCTGAACTTGCGCGCAGCAATGAACTTTTCTTCTTACGCCTTGGACGAGGTCTTGAACAAAGTTCCTTCCCATCTCTGGAGACGGTGAACAACTATCCATACACAGCGATGGAGATGGAACAGATCCGTCAACGTCGTTCTTTTTCCATCGTGGGAACACCAGATCAGGTGAAAGACAAAATTACCGCAATGGCAGAACGCCATGAAGCAGATGAAGTCATTATTGCATCAGCGGTTCATTCGTTTGAAGCACGTATGCGCTCATTTGGCTTGATTGCAGAAGCCTTTGGACTCAAGCAGGACTAATGGTAAGCAAGCGGGAATAACTACTCTAAACAGACTGGAATCTTGCTCATGCAAGGTTCCGGTTATACTCTTGCGTGATCAGGGAGAGGAGAGATTCACATGCGCAGATGTGTCATTAGTGATATTCATGGCTGTTACGATGAATTTAATGCACTGCTTAAGCTTGCAGATTATAATCCGCAGCAGGATGAATTGATTTTACTTGGTGATTATGTGGATCGCGGTCCAAGCAGCAAACAGGTCATCGAACAGATCATGCAGCTTCAGCAACAGCACCATATTATGGTGATCAAAGGCAATCATGATGCCATGATGGTGAAGGCGCTTACCCAGGATGTTGAGCAATATGATCAACACTGGATTCGTAATGGTGGACTACAGACGATGGCAAGTTATCTGGATCTGGAGCTTACTTATGATGAGCAACAGATAGATTGGGAAGCTTATACTGAAGCCAAAAAGTGGATACGTACACACTATGAACACCATCTTCGTTTTCTGGAACAGCTTCCGCTGGTGTACGAGATTCCGGGTTATATTTTTGTGCATGCCGGGATCAACCCTGACATTGAGGATTGGAGAAACCAGTCCGAGCGGGACTTCATTTGGATTCGTGAATCATTCTATTCCAGACCAACGACGATTAGAGAAACGGTCGTATTTGGCCACACCCCCGTGAAGCATTTGCATGATGAGACAGGCATTTGGTTTGACCCGAGCGGAGACAAAATTGGCATTGACGGTGGTTGTGCCTACGGAGCGCAATTGAACCTGCTGGAGATTAGCGAAGACGGCAGTCTACAGGCCTTTTTTGTACGACAAGGGCAGAGCGCGGAAGAGCCTGAGATTTAATGTTTTCGTTGCGTATCAGGGTTTCGTATGCTAATTTTATAAGGTTGTACGATGAATAAATACGATACATATCATATCGACTTGAGGGGAATGAACCAAGTTTGGCTATTTTCCAAAATGACTTACCTGAGAATGATTTGCAATCAATTCGCTGTAAAAGGATTGGAATTAAGCCTTATTAGCGCTATAATCAGTAGGGTATGATTAAAATATGACATGTATTATTCTAAATGAGAATTGACGGAGGGCTATAAATATGGAGAAAGCGTTAATCTTCGGTCACAAAAATCCCGACACGGATACGATCTGTTCGGCAATCGCCTATGCGGATCTGAAAACAAAATTGGGTCAGGACGTTGAAGCTGTTCGTCTCGGCGAAGTCAATGGTGAAACCCAGTTTGCACTGGATCAATTCAAAATTGCAGCACCACGTCTGATTAAAACAGCTGCAAATGAAGTAAACAAAGTCATTCTGGTTGACCACAACGAGCGTCAGCAAAGTGTAAGCGATATTGAGGAAGTGACTGTCGTTGAAGTTATTGACCATCACCGTATTGCTAACTTTGAGACAAGTGGACCTCTGTATTTCCGTGCAGAGCCTGTAGGTTGTACAGCAACCATTTTGAATAAAATGTACAAAGAAAATGATATCGAAGTGAGTGCGCCGATTGCTGGTCTGATGCTGTCTGCCATTATCTCCGATTCCCTGTTGTTCAAATCCCCGACTTGCACAGAGCAAGACGTAGCCGCTGCGCGTGAACTGGCTGCCATTGCTGGTGTAGATGCAGACAGCTATGGTCTGGACATGCTGAAAGCCGGCGCGGATCTGAGCCAAAAAACAATTGCTGAACTAATCTCCCTGGATGCAAAAGAATTTGTAATGGGTCAATCCAAAGTGGAAATTGCACAGGTTAATGCCGTTGACGTGAATGATGTTCTCGTGAAGCAACCTGAGCTTGCAGCAGCTATTGAAGCGATTATTTCGAGTAAAGGTCTCGACCTGTTCGTATTTGTCGTAACAGACATTCTGAATAACGATTCCGTAGCTTTGGCATATGGTACATCCACTAAAGCAGTGGAGAAAGCCTACAATGTGACGCTGTCTGATAGCAGAGCTATCTTGAAAGGCGTAGTATCACGCAAATCACAAATCGTACCGGTTCTGACGGAAGCATTCAACACGCTGTAAATCAGACGGATTAGCGTATTCATACTCTGATATGTATTACAAATAACTAGCAACACCATCCCAGCCTGCTCTGATCCGTAAATGGTCAGGACAGGCTTTTGATGTAGAGGAGGAAGAATCATGATCAAAAATGAAAAGATCAAAGCAGCCGAAGTGCAGCTGACCGGCCTGAATGGTGAAGATCTGGGTGTGATGTCCACGCAGGAAGCACTTCAACTTGCGAAGCAGCATAAAGTAGATCTGGTGTGCTTGTCCTTGATGACGAGTCCACCGCCTTGCAAGCTGATTGCAGCTGGAGCCGCCAAAGCAGAAGCGCAGCAGGCGAAGAAAAAAGCGAGTAAATCTCCCGATAAACGTAAAGTAAAGGAAATTCGCTTGAACCTTGGTATGGAGGATCATGACCGGGATACGAAGCAGTCTCAGGCGGAACGCATCCTGAAGAAGGGTGATTCGGTTAAACTCGTCATCCAGGTGCACGGAGCCAAAGAAGGAGTTGCAGGGAAAGAATGGGCAGAGCAACTGAGTAAATCGCTGGCTGAATTCGGTAGCAAAACAACGGGGGTTCAGGTAAGTGGTAAACAGGTTGTTGTGCAACTGGACCCGATTGCTTAAACTGCCAGGAGCGATCCTCGATGTAGCACAAAGGTAACGAATGTCGATACAGTAATGATTTTTTGGATGTAAAGAAAGCCCAATGAGGTGGCAGGTTAACTGCTGCTGTATTGGGCTTGTTTGTCATCACTTGGATTGAGGTGTCGTCCAATTTAATGCAAAAGCCGTTTCTGTTCCAGTAGTTCAGCTGCGTAAATAACGGCTGCCACCAAGACGTACATATAACTGCCCAGGTAATACAGGCGTGGAACCAGCGGCCATATTATTCTGGCTGTTTTTGGCGAATCGGGATAAATAAAAGAAGTCCGGATAGATCACCATATCCATTAAGTAGGCGGAGACCCGGCTACCTGGAACGCGGAACTGGTTCAGGGTACGTATAATTTCTTCGCCGCGTGCAATACCAATGCCATGACCATAATACCAGTTCTCACGCAGCATGAACGTATTTTCTCCCTGCCACTCGGGGGTTTCCGGAGAAACATCCGGATTTTTGAAATACAGCACATCTCCTGGCAGGGCGGTTTCGCTACCGTTTTTTTCGGTTAATCGCAGGTCACTGTCATAATGCCAGTCGAAGAGTAACAGATTTCGAAACAGGGAATTAAAGGCGTCTTCGCGAATGCTTCCCAGCACGCCACCATACAGCACAATAACGGTAGCTGTTGCACATTCAAAGGCATATAAGTGTCCATTCCTCCAGATATCCCGGATACCGTCGGCGGGTGTCACGTTTGATCTTAGCTCGAACCCACCTTCCGCATTACGATTCCAGTAGGCAGGATTACATCTGGATTTTTCAAAGGATGCAAAACTCACACCGCTTCGATCCAATCCTTCCGCTGCATCCACGAGAGAGCCCCTCAAGTCCCACTCAAAACGAAGATGATCCATGGATTGGTACACATACCTTGTAGGCCGATTCTGGAGTTGCTGTAACCAATGCCATTCAAAAGCAGACCATTCCGAGCGGTTCAGCTGGGCGGGGTGATTAGCAACAATGATCATGATCCATAACCTCCGTTCCTATTCGAATATTCAACATTGTATAATCGGGAGAGCACGGGTATTGTGTAGTATATGACGTGATGTGTTCGAATTGGTATGTACACAATGAAAGTTGTCAGCATTCAAAATTAAAAATGTCGCTTCATGCAGGGATTTTGTCCGATCTCGTTTATCAATCATGGCATTTGGGGTAGTACTCTATAGATGAAGTTATGTTCAGGTCGATCTATTCATACGGAATACATTCGAATTCTCATAAAGGAGGACATGTAATGTCGAAATCCATTACAGAGAGCCGATCTCTGTTCGAACAATTGTATACGCACGCACCAATCGGCATTGCTGTCGCATCGCATGTAAATGGACGGTGGTTGCAGCTTAATCCTGCATTTTGCGAGATGCTTGCATACAGTGAAGATGAACTGATCGATACTTCGGTCATACATATGATCTACGAAGAAGATCTGCATATGGAGGAATTCCGCAGCAAGTTTTGGGAAATGACCCATGAAACAAGTCCGATGTACGAGACGGAGGTTCGTCTGAAACGAAAGGACGGTTCGTTATTATGGTCAACCCTTAGAGCTTGCATTGTTAGGGATGAAACGAATGGTGAGCCCTTGTATTTGCTGGTACAAGCTGCTGATATTACGAAACAAAAAGATGCAGAGGAAATACTCATCGTGCAACGTAAGCAATTGGAAGAGAGCAGTCGTATCTCTCGCCTGCTGGCGGAGTCTTCATTAGATCTGATTGCAATACATGATGCCGATTCTAGTCGTACATTTAAATATGTATCGAATGCATGTAAGAGCATGTTGGGCTATGAGCCAGAAGAAATTATAGGTAAGCCGGGAACATTTGTTATCTATCCGGAGGATGTGCCTATGGTTGAAGCGTACGTGGAAGAGCAGAGAAAGGGTCTGGCTCCCAAACGAATCAATTATCGTCTTTTACATAAGGATGGATCTACGGTGTGGGCAGATACCATTACACATTATGTTTATGACAGTGCAGGTGAACTGATAGAGCTCGTCGCTGTAACCCGGGATATCACTGCCAGCCAGCAACAACAGTTAAGCATGCAGGAGTACAGATCGTTATTTGACTGTAATCCCCTAGGTGTGGCTTCTCTTGATCTGGAAGGCAATCTGCTGAAAGCCAATATGGGTCAGGAACAGTTGACAGGACACACCAAGGAGGAGTTGCTGAGTCGGCCTTTTGATCACCTCATTGATCCTGTGGATCTGGAGAAGACTCGATATCATTTTGAGGAAACGGTGAAGGGCAATGCACAGAGCTACGAGATAGGCTTAATTCACAAAAATGGGCAGCGAATTGAAACAAATGTGATTAATGTTCCTATTATACTTGAGGACAAAGTTGTCGGGGTCTACGGGATTACCAGTGACATTACAGAGTCCAAACGTTACGTCGAGGAAATCGAGAATCTTAGTTATGAACGGGCATTGATTTTGAATGGCATGTCTGAGGGTGTTATCGGACTGGACCTGGATGGGAATCTGAACTTTGCCAATCCAGCCGCTGCGGAGATCATGAACTTCTGTCCAAGTGAAATGAATGGCAAGCCCCTTGACCAGATGATGATCCAAATGCAGAGCGAAGGCATCCCCTACCCATCCAAGGATACACCAATTCTACAGGCTGTTCGTGAGGGACGAGGTCTGCCGCGTACGGAATCCGTATTCTGGAGACAGGATGGATCCAGTTTCCTGGCGGAGTTCCAATTGAAGCCGATTATGGATCAGGGTAGAACCCGCGGGGCAGTGTTGGTTTTCCGTGATATGACATCTGTTAAGGACATCATACGTGCCAAGGAAGCAGCAGAGCATGCAGACCGGGCAAAGTCTGAGTTTCTCGCCATCATGAGTCATGAGCTTCGTACGCCATTAAACGGCATCATGGGCATGGCCCATCTGTTAATGGAAACCGAGCTGGATGATGAACAGAAAGGTTTTGCGGAAATCATGATTGATAGCGGCGAATCCCTTTTGTACATTTTGAACGAAATTTTGGATTTCAGCAAAATCGAAGCAGGCAAAATGGATCTTGAGCGCGCACCTGTAGATATTAAGGCGATGTTGGGTGGGGTGATCGAGCTGTTTGCACTGAAGGCATCAGAGAAAAATATTGAACTCTATTATGAAGTGTCGGATCACATTCCTGAACGCATTAGAGGGGATGAGACACGAATCCGGCAGATTTTGATTAATCTAGTGGGTAATGCCGTTAAATTCACAGAGCAGGGCCGCATTATGGTAAGCGTAGGTGCTGATTTCTCAGATGAGCATGGTCAGGATAACCTGATGTTGACCTTTAAGGTGAGAGATACAGGGATCGGCATTCCAATAGAAAAGCAGCATCAATTGTTCCAATCCTTCTCACAGCTTGATCCGGCCATCAATCGTAAGTTTGGCGGGACAGGTCTAGGCCTTGCGATCAGCAAAAAACTGGTGGAGTTAATGGGCGGAGCGATTGGCGTACAGAGTGAGATCGGTGAGGGGGCAGAATTCCAGTTCACCCTCGTAGTGGAGCGGTGGTTAGAGGAAAGTAATGACCCGATCGATATCACCACGAATGATGAATTGCAATTGGATCGAGCTAGTCTTGCCCATGACATCAAAATTTTGATTGCTGAGGATCAAGCGGTCAACAGTCATCTGTTGGAGGAGATGCTGCGCAAGTTTGGCGGAGTGTGTGATATCGTTGAGAATGGGGCACAGGCCGTCGATTCATTGAACAAGGTTCAATATGACCTGGTGTTTATGGATATTCAAATGCCAGTTATGGATGGGATTGAAGCGACCTGCCACATCAGACAGAGCCACCCAGACATACCGGTTATTGCAGCGATTACAGCTTTTGCAGGCGCCGGTGACCGTGAGGAGTGTCTGAAATGCGGGATGCAGGACTTTATCAGCAAACCGTTTCATTCCACGGAGATTAGCCGCGTACTGAATACATGGGTTCCATATATTCGCTCTCAAAGGGTAACGTAACGGAAAAATAACCTGCGCCTTGAAATTCAAGGTACAGGTTATTCTGTCATTTACTCAAATTAGTTGGCACCGACAACAAAAATCAGGACCAGCCTCCGATTAAACCGGAGAGAGTCACACATTCGTCATCTTCCAAATCTGCAATCAGAGTGAGTTCTTCGTTGTCTTGTGGATCAACGGAGAATAATTCACGGCGTCCGTCCTCATGCACAATAATGACTAACTGATGGCCGCCCTTTGTATCAAACTGGTACTTAACTCCGATACCAGGTAGTGGGCATTCGCGGATATTCATGAAACCTGTCACCTCTTTAGCTTTGCTTAATAAAAAATTAACCGTTCACACAGTACGGATGTATTCTACTATCCATAACACCGTTTGGCAAGTCACAAATAAAATTGGTGTGAAGAATTAATTTTTTCCGCGATGTGATCTTGCACTTTGGCGCTGTCTGGCCCGTCTGCGACGAACAAAAAACCAAATGAGCAGAGCAGCGATAAATAATAGACCAATGACTGCAATTATGATGATATTCCGGATATTGGGAACCTGTACAGTCAGATCCAGTTTATTCATCTGGAGGGGTGAAACGTGCCAAATGAGCGTTTTTCCGCCATCCTCCACCTGATCTGCATTGGAATCGGCTGCCTTGATGGGCAAAGACAACTTAAAGTCAAAGTTAACATCTTTTAACAAGAGGTTTTTAAGAAAGCTAGGCACCTTGTTAATTTGATTTTTGATCTCACCATCGGGCATGGACTCCATGAGATCGGCTTCTGCTGTAATGTGCATCTTGGAAGTGAAGAAGCCGGGTGAAGTTGATTGTTCAACCTTGATCCCTTGTGGTAACTTGGACGTATCAAAGCTGGTTTTATTGCTTTTTTCATAATGGGTGGTCGCTGTGAGCTGCTTCTGATCTCCCTGTTCCGAAACCTCTGCCTGGAAGTTATTTCGATTCAATGCATCTGCGATCAGAGGCATAAGATTGTCTTGTCCAATTTTTCCAAGAGCGGAGTTCTTTACGTTGAGATTGAGATCCAGATCCGTTGATCCATCCATATTCACCGTTAGATGGGCTTCTCCATCAGCACAGGCGGATAAAATACATAACATAAGGGCTAATAAAACAGTAAGAAATAACTGACGTACGGGGATGCGAGTTGACATGTCTTTCAACCTTTCTGCGTAAAAATCCAAATTCCATTTCATAGAAGTATAGTATACACCGTAAGCATGGCGGATGAAACTTTGAACCGTGCAATGAGGTACGTATGATTTAGTGTGATCGGGGAAATAATCCATTTATTAAAATTAAAGATTTCGTATTTTTGTCAATGTTCGGTCAATTCAAACGGCGCTTCACCGTGTACACTAGTAGTAGTGTGATGAATATACGGAAGCAGGGAGGTTACATTCATGACATATATCATTATTATGGCTGTTATTATGGTCGTGGGCATGGTCGGAATGGGCTGGTTCTATCAGATTATGGATAAAGACCAAAGCTAGTATTGTTTAAATGTGAAAAGAAGAGAGACAACCTATAAGCTGGCTTCGCTAACGCGAGGCGGGCTTATTTGTGTTGGGAAAATTTTGAGGCACTGACCTTACATAAGTAAGTAATATATGTAACCATTCATGTTGCACAATTTGACCGATGGACAAATATTTTTCGTAAAGATGGGATTTTTTAGCTGCTCTTTTGTATAATAGGGGGTAGTTTAACTCGGGATCCTCCCGAAATTCTGCCAAACAGGAAAGGGTGTACATAAATGAAATTTAGTGAGTATACGTATACACGTCCGAATCTGGAGCACATCAAGACATCTTTCCGTGAGCTGTTGAGCGGTTTTGAAGCTGCGGCAACGGTTGAAGAACAGAGTGGGTTCATGGATCAGATTAACGCGCTGCGCAGTGATTTTGAGACACAAGCCCAATTGGTCTACATCCGTCATTCCATTGATACCAATGATGAGTTTTACAAGGCGGAGAACGAATTTCTGGATGAGAATGCACCAATTGTACAGGAATACATCACGGATTTTTACCGTGCATTGGTTAACTCGAAATTCCGCAATGAGTTGGAACAAAAATGGGGTTCACAGCTGTTCCAGCTGGCGGATCTTTCATTAAAAACATTCAGCCCGGAAATTATTGAAGAACTCCAGAAGGAGAACAAACTTTCCACAGAATACAATCAGTTGATCGCATCCGCCAAAATTCCGTTCGAAGGTGAAGAGCGCACATTGCCACAGCTTCATCCATTTGAACTGTCCACGGATCGCTCCATGCGGGAGCGTGCTTCGGAGGCCAGATACACTTTCATGGCTGAACATGAAGCTGAATTCGATCGCATTTATGATGAACTGGTTAAAGTACGTACACAGATTGCGAAGAAACTGGGTTATCCAAGCTATGTGGAACTCGGCTATGATCGTATGAACCGCACGGATTACAACGCAGAGATGGTTGCCAACTTCCGTGCACAAGTTCGTGATTATATCGTACCTGTGGCGACCAAGCTCAGAGAGCGTCAGCGTAATCGGATTGATGTGGATACACTGTATTATTACGATCAGGGCTTCAGCTTCAAGACGGGTAACCCGACACCTAAAGGTGACGCGGACTGGATTATTGATAATGGAAAAAAAATGTACGCTGAATTATCACCAGAGACGGATGCCTTTTTCCAAATGATGACCGAAAACGAGCTTATGGATCTGGTAAGCAAAAAAGGTAAACAGGGCGGCGGATATTGTACGTTCCTGAACGATTACAAAGTGCCGTTTATCTTCTCCAACTTCAACGGTACATCCGGTGATATTGATGTATTGACACATGAAGCAGGTCATGCTTTCCAAGTGTATGAGAGCCGTGATTTTGCAGTGCCTGAATACAACTGGCCGACATATGAATCGGCTGAAATTCATTCCATGAGTATGGAGTTCTTCACATGGCCGTGGATGCAGTTGTTCTTCAAGGAAGATACGGACAAGTACAAGTTTGATCACCTGTCTTCTGGTCTGTTGTTCATTCCGTATGGCGTAGCCGTGGATGAATTCCAGCATTTTGTGTATGCGAACCCGGATGCAACACCAACGGAGCGTAAGCAGGCATGGCGCAACATTGAGAAGACCTATCTGCCACACATCAATTACAAAGATAATGCGTATCTGGAGCAGGGTGGTTTCTGGCATAAGCAAGGTCACATTTTCTCATCGCCGTTCTACTACATTGACTACACGTTGGCACAAATCTGTGCATTCCAGTTCTGGAAACGCAGCAATGAGGACATGAAGTCCGCATGGGCCGACTATCTGACATTGTGCAAAGCGGGAGGAAGCCTGTCCTTCACCGGATTAGTCGAACTGGCTGGATTGAACTCTCCATTCGAGGATGGCTGTGTATCCTCCGTAATTGGCGATATTGAGGCATGGCTTGACGGCGTGAACGATAAGGCGCTGTAAACCTTCGTAAGGATGCTTTTAGTGAAAGTACCTTCGGTAAGGTATAAGCACTGGATAAAGCTTTAAGATAGATAAGTAAGACGGCTTGGAGACCTTCGGGTGTCTGGGTCGTCTTTTTCATTATGGGTAAAAATCAACCTCAAGTGTAACATTTATCGGACTTATTGTGATTTATTTCACTATATATGAAAACGGATTCAGTTACAATGGAGATAGTAAATCAGGGGTTACAGGAGGCTGGTTCAAATGGCAACACATGCATATTATGTTCCGCCCGTGAACTTGATGGGTAGAGGATGTTTACAGGAAGCAGGTCAGATGATTGAACAGATGGGTATCCGCAAGGCGCTGGTTGTAAGTGATCGTCAGTTGATTACTTCAGGCGTTGCTGAACAGGTACTGTCTATATTAAGAAAATCAGGGTTAGACTATGTAGTATATGATGAGGTTCAGGCTAATCCAACATGTCAGAATGTACATGATGGACTTCAAGTATTCCAGGATCATGGCTGTGACGCCATTATATCGATAGGCGGAGGTTCACCGCAGGATGCTGCCAAAGGCATTGGCATTGTAGCTACCAACGGTGGGCATATCCGTGAATATGAAGGATTTCATCAATCGAAACATAAGTCCGTGCCACTTGTGGCTGTTAACACAACGGCTGGCACATCGAGCGAGGTGACAATAAACTACGTGATTACAGATGAGGAACGTAAAGTGAAGATGGTGATGGTGGACCGCAATAGTCTGGTCTCCCTGTCGGTTAATGATCCGGAGCTGATGCTCAGCAAACCTGCAAGTCTCACAGCGGCCACAGGAATGGATGCGTTGACCCATGCCGTGGAAGCGATGGTTACACCGGGTGGATTTACAGTGACAAGTGCGACAGCTGCAGCAGCTGTTGAACTGATCTTTGAATATTTGCCAAGAGCCGTGAGAGACGGCAGTGATCTGGAAGCGCGGGAACATATGACGTATGCGTGTTTCCTTGGCGGGATTGCTTTTAATAATGCGGGCCTGGGTTATGTCCATGCGATGGCACATCAACTGGGTGGCGTATATGATCTGCCGCACGGTGTCTGTAACGCAATGTTACTCCCCTATGTGGAAGAGTTAAACGCCAAGCATGTACCCGGCAAATTCCGTCATATTGCTAAGGCAATTGGTATGGATGTGAAGGGTAGAAGTGATGAGGAGTGTTCCGATTACGTCATTGAGGCCATCCGTCAGCTATCAAAGGAAGTTGGGATCCCTGAGAAACTGTCTGAACTGGGTGTAAAAGATCCCGATGTGGAACTACTTGCCGATAACGCGATGAAAGATGCCTGTGCACCAGGCAATCCCTATCAACCGTCCAAGGATGAAGTGATGGAGCTGTTCCGCAAAATTATATAGACTGATTCAGAAACGGATACACCAAAGTACGATCCTGTTGAAGCTAGAGCATCATGGACCAAGCAGGGGCCAAAAAATAACAGACAAAATGAGCCGGGATCGAAAGTCGGCTTTTTTGTCATGTGAACTCATGATTTTTACTTATTTTTCCACTTAATGATTGCACAAAAACTAAAGGATTTTGCTTCTCTATTATCGAATACAATATAAATAACAGCGGCACGAGAAAGGGTAATCTCACCCAAAACTTGATGTCGATGTTTTCCAGTAAGATTCCCCAGTCCGTTTCGTGTTTAATGTTAAATAGGAGTAGTCTATTTCATTTGCACGAGCTACACCTGAAGTTCTGCATCTAACATTCACCTCTGTAAGACAATCAAGGCAATTCTACACCAGAATCATCTCTATTTCAGGCTTTACAATCCAAGAAGTTCAACTGCAACAAGATTCATCCAGTTACACATCTGTACAGCATGCTCCTAATCAAGACAACAGTGTCCACACAACAGAATATCGATTATGGGCTCTGAAATGAATCAGAACGAATGCACGTGGAGGAGGCTGTAATGATGGCGAAAAAAGAAGTTGTAGCGATGCTACTTGCCGGAGGGCAAGGTAAGAGGTTAAAAGGATTGACCAAATCACTGGCTAAGCCAGCTGTATATTTTGGGGGCACGTACCGAATCATTGATTTTCCGCTGAGTAACTGCTCTAATTCTGGTATTGATACAGTGGGTGTATTAACTCAATATGAACCACTTGTCTTACATTCCTATATTGGCATTGGCAGTGACTGGGATCTGGATCGGAAAAACGGCGGGGTATATGTACTTCCTCCACATGAACGTGAAGACGGTAGCAACTGGTACCGGGGTACAGCGGATGCGATCTTCCGCAACCTGAACTTTATTGAACAATTCGATCCTGAGCATGTGCTCATTCTGTCAGGGGATCATATCTATAAGATGGACTATGAAAAAATGCTCCAGTATCACAAAGAAAAAGATGCGGATTGCACCATATCGGTCATCGATGTCTCATTGGAAGAAGCCAGCCGATTTGGGGTGCTGAACACCAACGATGACTATAGCATCTATGAATTTGAAGAAAAACCTCCTGAGCCCAAGAGCACACTAGCTTCCATGGGTATCTATCTCTTCAAGTGGGATGTACTGAAACGTTTCCTGATCCAGGATGAACAACAGGCATCCACCTCCTATGATTTTGGTAAAGATATTATTCCTTTATTGCTTGAAAACGAAAAATCCTTATATGCATATCCATTCGAAGGTTATTGGAAAGACGTTGGTACCATTCGCAGTCTGTGGGAATCCAATATGGACCTGTTGGACGAAGACACACCATTTAATCTCAATGATCCGGACTGGCGTATTTTCACACGCAATCCGAACCAACCTGCACAATATATCTCACCTTCGGGCAAGGTACGGAATTGTATTATTAGTGAAGGCACTGTAGTGCATGGTGAGGTCAATCATTCTGTTCTGTTCTACGGAATTGAAGTTGGTGAGAACAGTGCTGTCATCGATTCGGTGATCATGCCAAAAGTGAAAATCGGGCAAAATGTGCGCATTTACCGAGCTATTATCGCAGAAGGATTGGTTATTCCTGATGGAACACAGATTTCGCCTGCACCGGGAGATGAGAGTGATATATTGCTCGTGGATCAGGAAGAATTGGAACGTCAGCTTCGCCAAGGAATAACCAGCAAGGCCTAATTGAAGTCAAAAGGACGGTGCATGCGATGAAACCATTGATCGGAGTTATTAACCTTGACCATGAACTTGAAGAATTGAAGGAATTGACGTATTTTCGCTGCGGAGCCGCGGTGCCATATGCCGGGCGTTACCGTCTGATCGATTTTGTTCTATCCAATATGATGAATGCAGGCATTGAGAGTATTGGTGTATTTGTACGGCGAAAATATCGCTCGTTGATGGACCATCTTGGTGATGGTAAGCCTTGGGATTTGGATCGCAAACATGGGGGTATGTTTATTTTGCCACCAGACTGGAATGATCCAACAGATACATCACAGGGGGACTTGCAGCATTTCCATAACAATTTGGACTTTTTCCATAGAGGGGCAGGACAATATGTTGTGCATGCGGGCAGTCGCCATGTGACCAAAGCAGACCTCCAGGATGTCTACAGGTATCACATCAGTAAAGGAGCGGACGTTACACTGGTCTGCAAAAAGGTAGATCAGCTGCTGCCTGAGCATGACGCCTGTGTCAAAGTTGACCATGACGGGGACGGTAACGTGGTGGACATTCACCAAAGCGCTAATCACCCGAATATATATACAGAAATTTTCATTATGGAAAAAGAATTGTTCTTGCGCCAGGTGCAACGCTGCATTGATCATGGCGAGAGTCATTTCTTCCGGGATGTGATTCAAAAAAATCCGGATGGATTGAATATCGCTGCCTATGCATATGATGGCTATCACGCAGTCATCAATTCCATTGACAGTTATTATCGCAACAGTATGGATCTGCTGAACACAGGGCAATATGAACAACTGTTCAAGGAAGATCCAATCCAGACCAAAATTAAATACGAAGCGCCTGCCAAATACCTGGATACCGCCGATGTTAAACATTCACTTCTCGCGAATGGCTGCATTGTTGGTGGAGAGGTGGAGGACAGCATTCTGTTCCGTGGTGTACAGGTGGCCAAGGGTGCCAAAATAAAAGGTTCCATCATCATGCAGAAATGTTACATTGGTGAGGGGACGGTCCTTGAGAATGTCATTCTCGATAAAGACGTGAGGCTGACCGGAGGACAGACACTGATCGGTGACCCGTCGAATCCATACATTTTAGCGAAAAGTACTATTATCTAATGCCCACACGTAACCGATATCTTCTATAAATATATATAAAATAAAAATCCTGTAGGATGGATTTAAGGTTCATACACATTCGATGCAAGAATTGCATCTTCGAAAGTTCTCACTAACATGCAAACGTAGTGGAGGGGACGAAATCGATTCTGAAGGAGCATAGACTGTCTCCAAATTTCAACCTTGTACTATATAAATTCAACTTAAACATTTACACAAAACGGAGAGGACAGAAAGAACCTGAAGAAGTGCAGCGTGCGCCTTTATCCCCGGATTTTCCCTATTGAAAAAGGAATCAAAAAATCTGGGGATAACAGCGATCGGAAGGTTATTCTGTCATCGGAGTGGCCAGTGTAAATACGGTTTAGTTCAATGTATATAGGTAATTGAGAAAATTTGGAGACAACAGCGATCAGAAGAACGATTCGTGACCGGAACGGCCACTTTGCAGAGTGCTGAGGAACTGAGTGTGTGAACCACCACCGTCCTGCAGGATTTCCCCGGGAGGAACCTACTTTTGTTTGACAACAAGGAAACGTTCAAGAGTATATTTACACGGAATCTGGTCAGCAAATTGGGCAAACCGATTGAAGAAGCAACACAGGAAGACGTGTACCACGTACTGGGAAGCATGATTCGTGAATATGCAGGCCAGGATTGGGCAGCGTCGAATCAGGGGTTCAAGCAGCGCCAGGATAAACAGGTCTATTACTTCTCGCTGGAATTCCTGATTGGACGTCTGCTCGGCAACAATCTGCTGAATGTAAATGAATTGGAATTGGTGCGTGACAGTCTGGCTGATCTGGGTTTCTCCTTGGAAGAGGTGGAAGAACAGGAGGCGGATGCAGGACTCGGTAACGGAGGTCTGGGACGACTCGCTGCCTGTTTCCTGGATTCACTGGCATCACTCCGATATGCAGGACATGGTTGCGGGATTCGTTATAAATACGGTTTGTTTGAGCAAAAAATCATCAATGGTAATCAGGTAGAGTTACCCGACAATTGGCTGGATAAGGGCAATGAATGGGAAGTCCGCCGTCCAGACAAAAAGGTGGAAGTACAGTTCTGGGGCCGGGTAGAAGCTCATGAGCAGGATGGAGAATATCAGTTTGTTACAAAAGATGCCGAATCGGTTGTCGCCATTCCCTATGACGTGCCTGTCATTGGTTATGGTCAAACCCATGTAAATACATTGCGACTCTGGAGTGCCGAGCCAAAGCGCGAGACTTCACTCGACACCCCTTCGAACTACTACGGTTATCTGGATTATAGTCGTTCGGTTGAATCAATCTCGGAATTCCTGTATCCGGATGATTCCCAGTACGAAGGAAAGCTGCTGCGATTGAAGCAGCAGTACTTCATGTGTTCAGCAGGTGTACAGAGCGCCTTGCGTACGTTCAACAAGCTGGAGCTACCGTATGATCGTTTGCCTGATAAAGTGGCTTTCCACATTAATGACACGCATCCAACCTTGGTTATTCCAGAACTGATGCGCATCCTGATTGATGTGAAGGGATATGGCTGGGATGAAGCATGGGATATCACAACGCGTACTGTATCGTACACCAATCATACAACGCTTAGTGAGGCGCTTGAGAAATGGCCTGTATCCATGATCAGCAGGCTGCTGCCACGGATCTACATGATCATTGAAGAGATCAACAAACGCTTTTGTGGCATGCTGCTGGATCGGTATCCGGGAGATCAGGATCGCATAGGGCATCTGGCGATTGTTGCGAACGATCAGGTACGGATGGCGCATCTGGCGATTGTGGGCAGTCACAGCGTGAATGGTGTTGCTGCATTGCATACCGAGATTTTGAAAGAGCGCGAGATGGCTCCGTTCTATGCGCTGTATCCAGAGCGTTTCAATAACAAAACGAATGGTATTACACATCGCCGCTGGTTGATGCATGCCAATCCGAAACTTTCGGATCTGATTACGGATACAATCGGTAACGAATGGATAACAGAGCCGGGCAAGCTGGACCAGTTGGCTGGTTTTGCGGATAATACATCATTCCAGGAGCAGTTCCGTTTAATTAAGCGGGATAACAAAGAGCGGCTTGCTGCGTATATTCTGGATCATACCGGGACAGCAGTGAATCCGGATTCCATCTTTGATGTACAGGTGAAGAGGCTGCACGGGTATAAACGTCAGCTGTTGAACATTCTGCATGTCATGCATCTGTATAACCGGCTTAAGAATGATGCTTCGTTTGATATGGTGCCACGTACCTTCATCTTTGGTGCCAAGGCAGCGCCGAGTTATTATTTTGCCAAGAAAATTATTAAGCTGATCAACACCGTGGCTGACACAGTGAATCGGGATGCGGCCGTAAATGACCGCTTGAAGGTATTTTTCCTCGAAAACTATTCCGTCTCTCTTGCAGAGAAGATCATTCCCGCTGCGGATGTTAGTGAACAGATCTCAACCGCAGGCAAGGAAGCTTCCGGTACGGGCAACATGAAATTTATGATGAACGGTGCTTTAACGATTGGCACGATGGATGGAGCCAACGTGGAGATGGCGGAGCAGGTCGGAGAAGAAAATATGTTCATTTATGGTCTGCGTGCAGACGAAGTGCTTGAGTACTATCGTTCGGGCAGCTATCGTCCGAATGAGATTGTGCAGCACGATGAACGCATTCGCGAGGTCGTGGAGCAATTAGTGCATCCAGGTGCATTCTGTTATCGTGACGGGGAGTTCTGGGATATTTATGACTCCTTGCTGGCCCATGGTGACGAATACTTTGTCTTGCGTGATTTTGCTGCTTATGCAGATGCGCATGCTGCGATTGACCAAGCGTATCGGGATATTCCGGGCTGGACTCGGAAAGCGATATTAAACACGGCACATTCCGGCATATTCTCCAGTGATCGTACCATTAGTGAGTATGCGACAGATATCTGGGGTATTCATCCCGTGTCCGGGAACTGGAAAGGTTAAGAATAGATTGTTAGACTAACAAGTCCCCTTGTTCACAAGAGACATCTCTGCTGGTAAATCAACCAGAGTAGAGAGTATCTCCTTGTAGAACAAGGGGATTTTGGCATACAGTGTATCATAGTGTCATTCAACTTGAAGATAAGCGAAACTCGCGTATTTTTCATCATACAAGTTCGCACACAAAATCAAAAAAATGATCTGGATCTCAGTCATACTACATAAGAAATCGTTTGATATTTCGAATTAGATAGGGGACTCGGCGCTATGGATCATTACACACGAATTCAGCTTGCTATTGAGTATCTGGAACAGCATTTGCAAGATGAGTTTAATATCAGAGAGACGTCTGCTGCTGCGAGCTTTTCGGCGTTTCATTTTCAGCGTTTATTCCAGGCGATCACCGGATTAACGGTACTGGAATATGTGCGCAGACGCAGATTAACGGAAGCTGCAGGGATGCTGCGGGACACGTCGGAAGGCATATTGGACATTGCGATGAGCTTCGGCTATCAATCTCAGGAGGCATTTACCCGTGCATTTTCAGCCTATTTTGGAATGACACCCGCGAAGCTGCGCAAGCTGGAAGTGGATCAGTTGTCTCTTCTGAAGATGCAACAGAGCATTGATTTTAACGATTATCGAACCCAGATTGGTGGAACATTCCACATGAACACACCCCGTCTGGTCACATTGGCACCAAACTGGATTGTCGGCTATGAATATAAGACCAACCTGAATGACAATCAACATTATGCTGAAATCCCCGGATTTTATCATGATTTTGGCATGGAACAGAGATTCATGGCGATCCCGGAGAGGACACGCCCTGATATGGCTTACGGTGTGGCCTGTCATTTTGAAGAGGATGGAGCATTTTCTTTTATTGTGGGTGAAGAAAGCAGTGGAGCATCACAGACACTTGAACCCGGTTTTACTTCGATTGAAATTCCGGGCGGCTTGTATGCAGAGTTCACCGTGGAAGGCTCTGGGCAGGATATTCGGAAAATGATCTATGGCAGCTGGCTGCCGCAGTCCAACTATGAACGGAGGGAAGGGCCGGACTTTGAAGTGACGGATGTCTGGAAATCGACCCCTGAACAATTGGACATGAAGATCTATATCCCGTTAAAATAGACCTTACCGCTTCGCGGAAAACAAGGTCGGAGGATTGATGGAATGAACGAAAAGTCGTGGCTCCACTCCAAGTGGATGCTGACCATTGTTGCTTGCATGGCAGTGCTTTACCTACTGATTATGGGCATTTTACTGTTTGTCAGTGGACGAACACCTAGCATGTATTATCAATATAATCTCGTACCCTTCGAGACGATTCGTCCACTTCTGTTGGAGAGGGAGAGGTACAATATAGATACCTGGGTCAAAAACCTGTTTGGCAATATCGTATTGTTCATTCCGCTGGGCATCTGGATCCCATGGTTGTTTCGGAGGTGTCGTTCGTTCCTGACCTTTACATCTACAGTTGTTTTGCTTCTGCTGGGTGTTGAGGTCACACAATTGATTACACGTGTAGGTTCGTTTGATGTGGATGACATTATTCTGAACACGATCGGTGCCTGGATAGGTTACGCCGGATTTAAGTTAATCTTATGTTCACGAAGAAGGACTCGGAATTGACCCGCAGATCGTGGTCATGACCGGGTCTTTTTGCATAAGATACCTTTCAAATGTTTACAAGGGAATCATTTCGGATAAAACATATTAACGGCTTATTTATATCGTGAGCAGAGATTATATGGTGAACAATGATGAGAGCGAGGTGGGCGATATCGTTTGGTGGAAAGAGAGTGTGGTATACCAGATTTACCCGAGCAGCTTTAAAGATTCGGACGGGGATGGATATGGTGATTTGCAGGGAATCTATGAGAAGCTCGATTATTTGGAGAATTTAGGCGTAGATGTGATCTGGCTCTGTCCCATTTACGATTCACCAGGACATGATAACGGATATGATATCCGGGATTACTACGGCATTTTACGTAAGTATGGGACGATGGAGGATTTTGATCGATTTTTGGCAGAGGCACACAAGCGTGGTCTCAAGATCATGATGGACCTGGTACTGAATCATACGTCGGATGAACATGCGTGGTTTGCTGAATCGCGTTCATCAAAGATAAATCCGAAACGGGATTATTATATTTGGCGTTCAGGCAAAAATGGTCAGGTGCCGAATAACTGGGAGTCCTATTTTGGAGGTTCGGTGTGGAAGCATGATCCCGAGACAAATGAGTATTATCTGCATCTGTATTCGGAACAGCAACCGGATCTCAACTGGAACAATGCACAGATGGCAGAAGAGATGTATGAGATGGTGCATTGGTGGCTGGAAAAAGGGGTCGACGGATTCCGTTTCGATGCAGTAGCGCATATCGCCAAGGCAGAGGGTCTGCCAAGTGCCCACAATCCGGATAATCTGCCGGTGGTTCCAGCGTATCAGCTCTTTTCCAACCTGGAACAGGTACACTCGATTTTGAAGAAACTGAATAACATGATCCTGAAACCTTACGGACCCATGACGGTTGGCGAGACTTCCGGACTTGGGCCTGAGCAGGCCTTGGCTTATGTGGGGACGGATCGTGACGAACTTAATATGGTATTCCAGTTTGAGCATATGTTTATCGATGCCAAATCCTCCGGAATTGGTAAATGGAACTATAAGGAATGGAAATTGACAGATCTCAAAGAAATCATGAGCCGGTGGCAAACAGTTTTACATGGTAGAGGCTGGAACGCCAATTATATGGGCAACCATGATCAGCCACGTCCGGTTTCCCGTTTTGGTGATGACGGTAAATATCGGGTGCGTTCTGCTCAAATGCTGGCGACATGGATGCTTACACTCGAAGGGACCCCCTACATCTATCAAGGAGAAGAGATCGGCATGACCAATGTCGCTTTTCAGGATATCGAACAATACCGGGACATTGAGACCAAAAATTATTACAATCATTACATTGGTCAAGGTAAGTCGAAGCACGAAGTCATGCAGGCGATCTGGCTGAAGAGTCGTGATAATGCCCGCACGCCGATGCAATGGGATGAGACGGAACACGCAGGGTTTACCCAGGGTCAGCCGTGGATTCAGGTGAATGATAATTATCCTGAGATTAATGTGGCTGATGCCGAAAGTGATCCGCAATCCATTTTGCATTATTACCGTAAGTTAATTGCGCTTCGCAAACAACATAAAGTGCTTATCTATGGCGCATATGAGCTGTTACTGCCGGATGATCCGGATATCTATGCCTATACCCGAACGCTGGAAGATGAGCAGATGCTGGTCATTCTGAATTTCCGTGGCCATGAACCTGAGATGCACTGGCCGGAAGGCTGGGATTCCGAGCATGCCAAACTGATCATTAGCAACGTAAGCAGACGTTATTCTACCGATGAAGGTGCCATTCAGCTTCAGCCGTATGAGGCAAGGGTATATCGTAAGCAGCGGTGACACGGAGGCTAGCGTAATTTTGCGTTGGTGAAGAGCTATGATTTATAATGAATAGTGGTTTCAAAATAATCAAAACATATGTCGGGAGGAATCCAAGTTGTTGAATATTACGTTCCACGGTCACTCCAGTGTACAGCTGGGCACAGAAGAAAAGTCTCTGATCATTGATCCCTTCCTGCGTGGCAACGAGCTTGCCGTCACAAAGCCTGAAGATATTAAGACCGATGTTGTGTTGCTGACACATGCACATATGGATCACATCCTCGATGCTGAGCCTATTGCCAAAGCGAATAACGCCAAAGTTGTGGCTATTGTGGAATTGGCTACATATATGTCCTGGAAAGGTCTGGATACACTCGGCATGAACATGGGCGGCACGGTAGATCTTGGCTTTGCTCAAGCTAAAATGATTCAGGCGTTCCATACTTCCGGGATTGTGCTCGAAGAAGAACAACGGATCATGTATGCAGGTTTGCCTGCTGGATATATCATTACTATTGGTGGCAAAACGATTTTGCATGCCGGAGACACAAGTCTCTTCGGGGATATGAAAATGATCGGTGATCGCCATGATATTGATGTAGCTTTCTTGCCGATTGGTGGACATTTCACCATGGGACCTGAGGATGCGCTACAAGCGGCGGAATGGTTTAATGCCAAACTGACGATTCCGGTTCATTATGATACATTCCCGGTGATTCGTCAGGATGCGGAACACTTCGTGCAACAACTGGCTGCAAAAGGGTTGGAAGGCCGTGTGCTGGCCCCGGGAGAATCTATTACCCTGTGATGCACATTTAACCCCTGTTCAATAATAAATGGATTTCTGGATAAAGACGAATATCACGTCAAGATAACTGACGCGATATTCGTCTTTTTTCGGTTCCAGGTTCAATTTTCACCGATAGAGTTGGTACAAATGACAAAAACATTGAAATTCCATTGTTGAACTCCCGTTTAGAATGATATAAAAAGTTACACGGAAACCAAACGGAAATCCGAATTGACCGCAAACAGGGGGAGCGTTCATGTCATTTATGAAATCATTATTTTTTCAAATTATTGTAGCGGTAATCATCGGGATTGGTGTAGGCATCCTGTGGCCGGATCTGGGTAGCTTGCTGCAACCGCTCGGAACAGGTTTCATCAAATTGATCAAGATGATCATCGCACCACTGATTTTCATGGTCATTGTGACAGGCATTGCGAAGATCGGTGATCTGAAGTCGGTAGGTCGCATTGGACTGAAAGCTATCGTGTGGTTCGAGATTGCAACTACAGTGGCACTGGTACTTGGATTGGGAACAGCCAATCTGCTTCGCCCCGGTGCCGGAATGAACGTGGACCCTTCAACCATAGATGCAAGCGGCATTGAAGCGAAAACCAATGGTTCCGAGTTGCCACATACGGTAGACTTTATTATGAATATTATTCCGACAAGTGTTGTAGATGCCTTTGCACAAAATGCACTTCTGCAAGTACTGCTCGTGGCATGCTTGTTCGGGGTTGCTCTGGCAGCAACAGAGAGCAAGGCAAAAGAGAATGTACTGACGCTGATTGAGAACTTGCTCAGCATTGTGTTCCGCATCATCGGTTATATCATGAAACTCGCGCCAATTGGTGCATTTGGAGCCATGGCTTACACGGTAGGTGCCTATGGGGCTTCCACATTATCGTCCTTTGGTCTGTTAATTCTGGCCTGTTACGGCGCAGCGCTGCTGTTTCTGGTCATGCTGGCACTGGCTGCCTGGTGGATTACCGGGCTGAATTTCCTGCAATTTGTGAAGTATACCCGTTCTGAAGTGATGCTGGCGATTGGAACCGGATCATCAGAAGTGGTGATGCCGCGCATGATGGACAAACTAACCAAGGCGGGTTGTGATCGTGCGGTTGTGGGTCTTGTAGTGCCGACGGGGTACTCGTTTAATCTGGATGGCGCTTCGATCTATTTATCCTTGGCAACGGTTTTTGTTGCTCAGGCCGTAGGGATTGAACTGACATTGATGCAGCAGATTACAATTTTACTGGTGTTGATGTTAAGTTCCAAAGGCATGGCAGGAGTACCTGGCTCCGCATTTCTGGCCCTGTCCGCAACGGCAGTGGCCGTCAATGCTTTTCCGGTAGCAGCGGTTGCTCTGCTGCTTGGTGCAGATCGATTCATGGATACAATGCGTGTCTTCACAAACCTGATGGGCAACTGTGTTGCAGCATTTGTGGTCGCAAAATGGGAAGGTCTGCTGGATCAAAAGCGAATGCGTGCCGTACTCTCTGGTGAGATCAGTGCTGCTGAACTGGAAAGAGAAGAGCAAGCTGCACTATCTCTATTGAAGTTGAATATGCAGGAAAAACAAGAGAAAGCCGTAGTTTCACCGGAGATGTCGTAAGAGGCGTGTCTCCGCTGTGGTGATTAAGTGAAGTGACAGCAACTTAAAAATAACAATCCATTACAACAGTAAAAAGACAGTAAAATACATTTAAAATGTTCAACCAAGTTCAACCCAATTAGACCGTCTGTTGCCCACTCCGATCGTGGGAAGAACAGACGGTTTCTTGTTGTCCCAATACAGATATCATTGGGTTCACGAACGCAGGTTCCAAAATAAATGTTACAGAGGAAAGATTTATGGGGAATGTGTAGAAGAGGCGAAGAATATACATATTATAGTTTCAACTTGTATATACATGTTTACTTATGTAATATAGATATGAAGTTAACCGAGAACATCACATGAGAGCATTACAATTTATTGGAGGCGTTAACATGAGTTCTAATAACACCACTCCGTCATCTTGGTGGAAGACATCAACGGTGTATCAGGTATATCCGAAGAGTTTTAATGATACAACGGGATCGGGTACTGGAGATATTCGTGGATTAACCGAGAAGCTTGATTATTTGCAGCATCTGGGTATCGATATTGTGTGGTTGCAGCCGGTATATGTTTCCCCGCAGCATGATAATGGATATGACGTAGCGGACTATTACCGAATTAATCCGGATTATGGGACGATGGAGGATTTTGACGAACTGCTGAAAGGTCTGAAGGCTCGTGATATGAAACTGATGATTGATATCGTGGTGAATCACTCCTCGACCGATCATGAGTGGTTCCAGCAATCCCGTTCTTCCAAGGATAATCCGTATCGGGATTATTATATTTGGAAAGATCCTGCCCCGGATGGCGGTGTGCCAAACAACTGGCAATCGAAGTTCGGTGGACCCGCTTGGCAGTATGATGAACAAACGGGACAATATTTCCTGACTTTATTTGATAAAACGCAGGCAGATCTGAATTGGGAGAATGAAGAAGTACGCAAAGCTGTACGGGATATGATCAAGTTCTGGGCGGATAAGGGTGTGGACGGTTTCCGTATGGACGTGATTAACCTGATCTCCAAAGACCAGCGGTTCCCTGATGATGATGGAAGCGTGTCACCGGGTGATGGACGCAAATACTACACGGATGGACCACGTGTGCATGAGTACATCACCGAGATGTACGATGAAGTATTTGGGCCTTACAACATGGTGACGGTAGGCGAGATGTCCTCGACAACACTGGAACATTGTATCCAATATTCGAACCCGGCTTCCCGGGAGTTTTCGATGACGTTTAACTTCCATCACCTGAAAGTGGATTATCCGAATGGTCAGAAGTGGGAACTGATGCCGTATGATTTTGAAGCGATGAAGCAGCTCTTCAGTGAGTGGCAGACAGGCATGCAGGCCGGTGGAGGTTGGAACGCGCTGTTCCTTAATAACCATGATCAGCCGCGGGCGCTATCCCGATTCGCCGATGATGGTGATTATCGTGCCGAGAGTGCGAAGATGCTTGCAACAACGATATACGGAATGCAAGGTACACCTTATGTCTACCAGGGTGAAGAGATCGGAATGCCCAATCCAGTCTGGAATGACGTTAGTGAGTTCCGCGATATTGAATCGACGAACATGTACCGCCTGCTTCAGGAAGAACGAGGTAAATCCGCTGAAGAAGCTTTCAACATTGTAAAAGAGCGTTCCCGGGACAACTCCCGAACACCGATGCAGTGGAATGGAAGTAAGAACGCCGGATTTACTACCGGAACACCTTGGCTGAAGGTGGATGAGCGGTATCCTTCCATTCACGTGGAACAGCAGCTGGCTGATCCAGATTCGATCTACTACCACTACCGCAAATTGATTGCCCTGCGTAAACAGGTTAACGTGCTGATCGACGGTCTGTATGAACGATTGGACGATGCACACCCGGATGTATTCGCGTACGCACGGACCAATGGAAATGAAACCCTGATTGTTGTATCCAACTTCAGTAAACGAGACGTCACGTTCTCGCTTCCGGAAGCGGTCTGGAATGATCACATTGCAGGCAAATCAGCAGAGTTACTCATAGGAAATACGGAGGCAGCCCCTGCGCTGACGCAGGAAATCTCTCTCAGTCCGTATGCATCCTATATGTGGCTTGTGCCACAACAGGACTAATTACATTTTATAAATAGGAAGTGACACTATGGCAATTGACAAAAAACAGGTTGAGGAGATCGTCCGGGCTGTTGGCGGCAAAGAAAATATTGAAGCTGCAACACACTGTGTTACACGACTCCGGTTTGCCTTGTACGATGAGAGTAAAGTGGATACCGAAAGCCTGGATCAGAATGATCTGGTCAAAGGACAGTTCTCTTCCCAAGGACAATTCCAGGTCGTTATTGGGCCTGGTCTGGTGGATAAAGTCTATGATGAGATGATTCAGATTACCGGGGGAGATCGTTCTTCCAAAGATGATGTGAAGGCGGTTGCTGGTAAAAAGCAAAATCCAATCCAGCGAGCGATTAAAACACTCTCGGATATTTTCATTCCAATCTTGCCTGCAATCATTACGGCAGGTCTATTGCTCGGGATTAACAATATTCTGACAGGTCCAGGCATTTTCTTTGATGGAAAATCACTGGTGGATGTCTATCCAGCCTGGAAGGATCTTGCGTCCATCATTAATACGATCGCGAGTACAGCCTTTACGTTCCTGCCGGCTCTGATTGGTTGGGCAGCTGTAAAAAGGTTCGGCGGCAGTCCGCTGCTCGGGATCGTGCTGGGTCTCATTCTGGTACATCCCGATCTGCTGAGTGCATATGGTTACGCTGATGCTGTGAATAATGGCACGGTGCCAACATGGAATCTGTTCGGTTGGGAGATTGAGAAGATCGGTTATCAAGGGCAGGTTCTGCCAGTACTGGTATCGGCCTATCTGCTTGCGAAGATGGAAATTTTCCTGAATAAAAGGGTACATGATTCGATCAAACTGCTGGTCGTTGCACCAGTTACCTTGCTGATTACCGGATTCCTGGCATTTACGATTATTGGGCCGGTTACATTTGCTATTGCAAATGCAATTACATCCGGCTTGATCTATGTATACGATTCATACGCGGCGCTGGGTGGTTTGATCTACGGTGGTCTGTACGCTTTGCTCGTTATCACCGGTATGCATCACACGTTCCTCGCGGTGGATGTTCAGCTCATTGGTAGTCAGGGCGGTACGTTCCTGTGGCCGATGCTGGCATTGTCCAATATCGCACAGGGTTCTGCTGCACTTGCGATGATGCTTGTCCTGCGTGAGAAGAAAATGAGAGGACTTGCGGCAACGTCCTCGGTATCGGCCTTCCTCGGGGTAACTGAGCCGGCGATCTTCGGAGTGAATATCCGTTACCGTTATCCGTTTATCTTTGGTATGGTCGGTTCCGCGATTGGTGGTGTGTTGCTGACGATGAATAATGTTCAGGCAACCTCCATCGGTGTAGGTGGCGTACCGGGATTCCTGTCGATTTTCCCTAACAAATGGGGCGTCTTCTTCATCGGCATGGCGATTGTCCTGGTTGTACCCTTTGTACTGACCGTCCTTTTTGGCAGAGCCAAACTGAGAAAAGAAAATCGTAGTGCAAGCAATGAAACCGTTAATGAGCCTAAAGCGGCTACATCGCAGTCTGCTTCGGGCGTTACCTCTTCAACTGCAAAAACAGATCCAAACCAGCGCACACGTAGTGCAGCTCAAGTAGGGGACGAAGCAGTGAATACACTTGAAATCATGGCGCCATTAACAGGTCAGGCTGTGTCACTGGAGCAAGTACCTGATCCGGCTTTTGCCGAGAAACAGATGGGTGAAGGTGTAGCGATTGAACCTTCCGGCAACCTGGTTGTTGCCCCGTTTGATGCTCAGGTAGCTCATGTGATCAAAAGTAAACATGCGGTGATTCTTGAACACGCAAGTGGATTACAAGTTCTGATCCATGTCGGTATTAATACAGTATCCCTCAAAGGTGAAGGCTTCAACATGCATGTGGAAGCTGGCGAGCATGTAAAGGCTGGACAAAAACTGTTGGAGTTTGATCGTAAGGTAATTGAAGATGCGGGATACCCGCTGATTACACCGATTATCATTCCAGATGGTCAGGATATGGTTGAAAGGGTGGAAGTCACGACAGGTGATGTTACATCTAATCAAAATGGTGTGTTGAAGGTTCATCTGAAAGGTTAATTGAATACAACAACAAGAAGGGGCTGCGTGATGTGCAGCTCCTTTTTGTTGTATGATCGTTATTTTCATGACGATCATGGTAAACTGTATATAAAATGGAAGAATCACATTTTTTAAATAATGGTGGTTGGAAAGGTTCTTCTGACAAAGCAAGCTTCAGGCATGTTCGAGTCGTGGCGTTCATATGGTGGAGAAAGAGATCCTAGTCAATCGATGAGGAGGAGAGCCATGACACGTATTGCGGTGATGGTCATTCATGGGCTGGGTATGCGGAAGGATGGGTACGCGGACAGGCTGATTGCTTGTTTGCATAAGGAATTGGACAAGGTGATGGTCTTGCCTGGAGCCTCCAAACAGATGCTGGATATCGAACCTGTATATTGGGCGGATGTATTTGAGGAGCGGGAAGAGGCGCTCTTTCAACAGCTCGTCAGCTCTCCGGGATTGAACTTTCAGGCGTTGCGCCGATTTGTCATCCATTACCTGGCTGATGCGGTTGCTTATCAACCGGTGGAAAATCAAGGCCATAACTATGATGCCGTACATCGAACGTTGAATCAGGCGATGCATACCCTTGCACAGCGTAATGGACCGGAAGCTCCACTCTGTGTGGTTGCTCATAGTTTGGGTGCCGTAATCGCCAGTAACTTCTTCTACGATCTGCAATATCCGTCCAGTCGTGTTCCTGAAGTTGTGGATGTGAACTCGGCTTTGGAGCGGGGTGACACCCTGACCAATTTTTACTCGTTTGGTACAACCCTGCCCTTATGGAGTTTGCGTTATCATGACTTTAGTTGCCCAATTCAGGTGCCCTCTTCCCATGTGAATCAGTATTATGCCGGGCTGGAAGGGGAGTGGGTGAACTTCTACGATCGGGATGATATTCTGGGTTATCCTTTACGCCCCATTGATCCTGCTTATGAGAAAGCGGTCAAAGAAGACATTGAAGTGAACTCTGGCGGCGTGGCTATGAGTTGGAATCCGCTAAGTCATGGGGGGTATTTTTCCAATCGAAGCATGAATCGGAGAATTGCTCAGGGGCTTGCTCGAACCTGGACCTGGATAAATCGATCATAATATCAGAGGTAGTTCAAAAAGTCCGCTTTTGATTACGAAGGATGCCTAATGGCATCATCAGCATCGAATATGGAATTCAGCCGAAATGTCCGTTGTTCACGTAGCTCTATCTACGCTCCGCTACTCCATTTCTAGCTTCATCCCATCTTCTTGGTACTGAAAACCGGTCTTTTTGAACACATATTGTAAGTTTTATAATTAGGAGGGACTATGTATGGAATGCAGGACAGGCTGTGCCGCATGTTGTATCGCGATTTCCATATCATCACCGATACCGGGCATGGCCCATGGCAAGCCGGCAGGTGTACGTTGTGTGCAGCTTACGGATGATAATCGCTGCGGAATTTTTGGCCAAAAAGATCGTCCTGCGGTATGCAGCGGATTGCAAGCTGAGGAAGAGATGTGTGGTAGCACCGATCAGGAAGCATTTGATATTCTAACCTGGCTGGAACAAGAAACTGCGCCAAAGGTAATCACACCGAAAGTAGTTTGAGTGACTTGTTTTAATTAAATAGGATAATTATACTTAATATGGAAGAAGGTTGATCAGAGAGAGGAGACGCGAATACCATGGGGCTTGTTAAACGTTTTGTATTGGTAGTTGTGAATATGATCGGAGAGTTATGGATGGGATTTTACCGACGTAACTCGGATTATTATGACCATCAGACTTCGGAGTCCAAAAGTAAGATTGGCTATTATGCATTTATTATTGGGGCAACAGTGGTTACGGTGGGCATTGTAGGCTGGATGTACAACCGAATTTATTCATAAGTAGTCATTATGCTTAAAATTGAATGAGGCCAAATGTTGAAGATGAGTGTGTACAAATAAAAGAGAGTATCCGCAGGATGTGACATCAAATGGATACTCTCTTTGGCATGGGATCAGGTAGGAATATGATCATTGAGGATAGGGCTTAGCTTTCTTTTCTTTCAACATATGTACAAGAATCATCTTCAGTACGGAAGAGACGATGAAGAAAATAAATAGAATCCGAAACAATTGATACCCGGATACAACCGAAAGATCGGCATTCACTTCATGTGCCATGATACTCATCTGATCCATCCCGCCAGGGGCCATACTGAGTAGTGAGGTTGCCGCGGAGAGGGAGAACACATTCATTAACAGATAACTCAATCCAAGCGCACCAACAATGAGCAGTAAACTACTCATCACCGCTAGCGTGACTGTCTGTGTCTTGCGTTGCAACTGTTCCGGCTTGAGCATCAGTCCAACGTGACTGCCAATCATCAATTGCGATACGTTTAAGAGGGAGGTTGGCAGACTGGGTGTGTGCAGCGCTGTGCTTAATTGAACGACACACATAACAATCATGGGACCCAACATAAAGGCCGTCGGAAATCGGAGTTTGCGTGCAACCCATGCACCCGCTACACAGAGCGGAGCATAGAGAAGAATCTCAGGAAAAAGGGTACCCCATGTTGCTACGTCAATGAAAGGCTGATCTGTTCCACCACCTACAGTACCTCCAATCCAAGGACTAAATAGCAGGAACGGAACACAGAAGACAATCATGATCAGCCGAGTCACCTGCAAAAAAGTAACCAGCGTCAGATTGATGGATTTCATCTCTTCTGCAAGGGACACCATCTGGGACAGCCCTCCTGGAATACTGCCAACCAGCAGGGAGGGAAAATCAAAATCGGTTACCTTTGAAGCGATGTAGGCTGTAATTACACACAATGCAATTAACAGCAAGGTCATCAGCAGCATCATGGGAAGTTGTTGCAGGATGCCTTGCAGTGCCTCTTCTGTTAAGGTGAGACCAATTGAATAACCAACAATGAGAATGCCATAGTCCCGTATGGAGGCAGGCCACATGAGCGGCCATTTGGCAACTTGGGAACCAAGCAGCATGAATACCATTGGCCCGAGCAACCACGGGATCGGTGTACGAATGACTGTGAACAGCAATCCGCCAAGAACAGAGACACCCAGACTAAGAAAAAACCGAAAGACAACGTTGGAACCGAGCTTATGCATCAGTTCCATCCGTTTAGCCTACCGGTTGAATGAGGTGGTATGAGATTCAGGTATACATTCAGGTGTAATGAAAGATTCATGTTCATGTGTGATCACTCCTGATGATGAGATACGTTGCGTTATCTGCGGAACAACCAGGCTACTTCTGTTCAACTCATTAAGATCCTGCGAGAGCCGTAGCGGAAGGTTTGGGTTCTCTGAACATTACAAAGTACATCAGTGATGAAATAACGTATAGACAGCCTGTGATGCTGAATGTGATTGCATAACCCCAATACGTTCCGTACGTGGTGACCAGATAGGATTGGACAGGTCCCATGGTAGCCCAACCGATCATGAACGAGGTCTGCATCAGTGAATTGGCAATGCCGCGGCGTTTGTCAGAGATCCGATCCACCAGTATGGCTGAATGAATGGGATTGGCTGCGTTCATCAATGCTTGTCTGAATAAGAAACTGAGCGAAGCAATGAACAACAGATTGGTGAAGCCTGTTAATAGAAGGAAGGGCAGCGACATGACCTGGAAAATGACAACGGCTCTTACGCTTCCGACCTTTGCCGCCAGGGTAGGACCAATCAGCATGGATACAATCGTCATAATCTGACCAAGTGCAATCAGTAAGCTCATACCGCTCAGAGAAACCGAGAACCGATTGGTGAAATACAGATTCAGATACGGTACAACCAGTCCGGAACCTAATCCAATTAACAACTGAGTCACTATAAACCGACCAATCAGTCGGGAATCTTTTTTCTTCGTGATCGAATCGTCCGTGCTTGACGTATTCGTTGAACTTTCTTTTAGATCCGAATCGGGTTGAAGAACGGGTTGCCCCGGAATTGTTGTCTGCGGAGCGGCCTTGCCTTCGGTTACAAATAACAGTGGAATAAATGCAGCCAGTGTTGCTGCACCGCCGACAAACAAAACGGTTTGCAATCCGGTCACTTTGGCGAGTCCTGCCGTATGTAACAAATCTGCGAATACACCGCCGCCCAGGCTACCAAGCACCTGGGAAGCGAGCACAAGGGATGAATAATAACTGAACATTTTCAGCCGCTGGCTTTTCTTGACGTTTTCCGCCAGATAAGGAATGGCCAGTACTTGGAATACCCCAGCGAAAAGGCCAGAAAATACCGCGAACCAAATCAGTCCTGTAGCCGAATAATCGAAGGAGCGTCCGATCAGAAAGATTCCGCTGAATAACGCCCCGGTAATGAGTAATCGCTTGCGGCTGAACAGATCACCGCATAGACCGATAGGAACAAACATAATGGCTGTTGCGAGTGATTGAATACTTACAATCTGGCCGTTCATTGTATCATTATAGCCCAGCCCCTGAATGTACAGATTGTACAAGACAGAGAACATGCCATTTCCGATCTGATACAGAATGCTAGCCAGGAAAAACAGTTGAATATTGCGGGACCAGCCGCGAATTTCATCATGAATATGTTGTAAAACTCTCAAGTGGTTCCCCCCAGTCTGCCTGTGCAGTGATTCCAGTTTAACAGGAAAGGGGAATTTGCGGAAGAATTGACCACTGTTTATTTTGGTTAAGGGGCATCAATCACACGAGCAATGACGAATCCATCGTAACCTTTGCTACCAACCGTTTGCAATGCTGTAGCTTCAAGCCGAGGGTGATCCGCGATCAACTGCAGGAATGATCGAACGCCTTGAACTCTGGGGTCTGTGCTGTCTGTGCGGATCACTTCACCGTCCCTGACGATATTATCACCAATTATAAGACTCCCCGGCCGAGTCAGTCGCAGGGCCCATCTCAGATAATCGGGATTACTCGGTTTGTCAGCATCGATGAAGATCATATCAAATGGTTCCCTGTATTCTTCCTGAACATCGGGAAGGGTGGTTAGGGCAGGACCAACTCTCAGGTCAACCTTGTGCATCAGTCCTGCTCGTGTGAGATTGGCCCGGGCCAAGTCTGCATGGTGTGATTCCGATTCCAGTGAGACGATGCATCCGTGTTCAGGCAGCGCTCTTGCCATCCAGATGGTACTGTATCCACCCAATGTGCCGATTTCAAGTACACGGGATGCGCCTTGGATTTGCAGCAGGAGCTGAAGTAACTTTCCTTGATTTGGTGTTACGTCATGAGCAGGGAGTCCAGCTTCGGCATTGCTTTGCAGTGTATGTTCAAGCAGGGAATCGGATGGAATCAGCAGATCATTCATGTAATCGTCGACTTGAGTCCAGGTATGCTGTAGGTTGGTCGTATTTATATTTTTCATGTTCACATGTTCCTTTCCTTGTTTCATGTATTGGATTTCATATTTCAACTATAGATGGAGTAGATATATAAATAAAATATATATTATGTATGTTAATATAAATTTAGATTATGTAATTGACGTGGAAGAGGTGTAAACATGAATCTGCATGGATTACGATTATTTCATGCCATCGTGAGATATGGCGGGGTCACTCGTGCCGCAGAGGAACTGAATATTAGTCAGCCTGCGGTATCTTCTCAGGTGAAGAAGTTTGAACGTGAATTAGGAATCCAGCTTTTTGTTTCGGAGGGAAGAAGACTGGTGCTTACGGATGCGGGGTTACAGTTAACAGGATATGCGGAACGTCTGTTCATGCTGGAGCAGGATGTCGAGAATTTTGTGCAGGATTTTCGGGAGGGCAAGAAAGGACTAATCCGTCTTACGGCAACCTACTTGCCTTCGAATTTTCTGTTGCCTGGCTGGATTGCGCGGTTTAAGCAAATGCACGAGGATGTGGAGATTGTTGTGAGCACAACCAACACCCGGATGGCTTTTGACCAGTTGCTTCGTTATGAGGCAGAGATTGCAGTGTATGGTGGAAGTGGCATTACACATGCAGGTGTGCAATGGGATGAATTGTTTGACGATGAGATGTGGTTTGTTGTGCACCCTGACCATCCGTATGCGGGAAAAGAAATCGAGCTGCATGAGATGATGGCAGAGCCGTTCATCATGCGCGAAGAAGGCAGTGCCACACGTGAGCGACTCGTTTCCCTTTGCACTACAAATAACCTGGCCGCTCCCCGCATTGCGCTTCAGTTCAACGGGCTGAACGAAACGATCAGTGCGGTGAAGGCAGGTTATGGGGCCAACTTTATATCTTCTTTGGTTGTGAACGAAGATGTGCAGCAAGGCAGGCTGGCACGTGTGTTTGTTCGAGGTGTACAGCTGAGAAATACGGTTGCCGTATGTACACGAGCCGGGGAGGTATTATCGCCTGCTGCACAGCATCTGGTCAAGCTTATCCGCCAAGAAGCTGCTTTGATGAAATAAATAGCGTGGTTGTACTTAAAACAACTTAAAATACGTGTTCAAAAAGACCAGTTTTCAGTACCCTAAAGCGGATTTTTGAACATCCTCTTGAAAATGAATAGGTTCTTTTTAACTATTAACTTTCGCTTTGTTGTGAAGTTCCCCATGCATGTAATCGGGCGTATAGGGTTACGCCGCCAATGATCAGGACAGGAATCCAGACTGCAATCAAGGGCACACGGTGGAATAACAATGCGGCTGCAATGACGCCGATCAAATAGATGACAACAGCACCTGCACGAAGGTAGGAGTCTGTGGACAAGGCTTTGGCTAACGATCGGATATTGGCATGTCGCAGCTTTTTGAGGATGCTTACGGTATCTTCAACCACAGCGGCCAAATTATTGGTGAGTACGGTTGTTGAGATGCCAGCAATTCCAATGCGGCGTGCCGCAGTTGTTTGCATCCCCATTGCAACGGCTAGGATGACAATTAACAGATAAGACAGTTGTTCTGAAAATGGACTAATCATAGCGATCGCGAACAGCAGGAGCAATATGCTTTCAACAGTAAATACAGCTGTGACCTTGGAAGACCAGCCATTTTTGGTCTGCACATGTCCGACCATATGTGCTGCAATGGCATTGCCAGCAATAAAACCAATGAGAGCAAGCAGTGACCGCAGCACAACAAATTCCTGCGCACGGGCGATGGCAATACCGAGCAGTACAATATTTCCCGTCATATTGGCTGTGAGCACATGCCCCAGTCCCAGATATCCGATCAGATCCACCATTCCGGCAGACATGCAGAGAAGCAGCATGGCGTATTTTTGGAGGGTACTATGATTCATCCTATCCGTCCTTTCAAAAAAACGTAACCCCTCTAGTATACAGCCATAACCCATGCTTCTTCAAAATGAATTCATAGCGAAAGACTTAAGGTGCAGCGAGCCAAGCAAACATATTGTTCACTGCTGACTCATGTATTTTCTCGTGAAAATGATGATCCTGCCCGCCATAAGCGTGAAATGTGACGTCTGCACCTCGGCGCTTAAGCCAGTGATACATTCGGGTTCCGTGACTGTAATTCACCTGTGTATCTGATGTACCATGCATGATTAACACGGGACAAGATAGTTTGTTTGCTTTTGACAAGGGAGAACGGGCGAGATAAGCTTCCGGAACTGCGCGTGGGGAGCCACCCAGCACCCGTTTCAATGTGCGCCTCAGGTCGGTTCGCTCATGGTAAGTGCGTTCCACATCGGTGACACCGCTCCAAAGAACTAACTTATGTACTTTGTCCGGTCCCTCATTATAGGTAGTTGCGGTATGTACAGCATTAATGGCTCCACGGGAGAACCCCATTAACGATATCCGAGTCGGGTCGACAAAAGGTAAACGCTGCATCAACCGATAAGCGGCATGCACATCTTCGGCATCTCTTCCGCCATACTCGTCACGCCCCTCACCGCCTTCGTTGCCACGATAGGATGGGGCGAACACGATATAACCTTTATGTACAAATTGCTCAAGCCAAACAGTATTTACCCCGCCATAGCTGCCAAGTCCGCCGCGACAATAGATCAGCACAGGCCACTGTTCCTGTGTGTGAGCGATATCATGCATTTTTGCAGCAGGGTAATGGCTGGCGAGTGGTTGCAAATGTAGAGTTGTATGTATGGAAGCGAATTCCGGAAAGGCAGAGGAGACAGAGCCGGGATGAGAAGTTTCATATGTCGTGATATCAGTTAATGAACAACCTTGTGGCAGGTATAAATAAGCTTTAACTCGAAGTGTATCGGATGAATATGTCACTTGATAGAGCAGTAAAATTCACCTCTTTTATTAATAATTGCGGGCCAAATAACAGGCATGCTTCTATAGGATGCGCGTAAAACAAGTTCCCATACCTTCCAGGCTGAATCGCCAGCCCGAATGTAAGAAATTCGTCTATTGGCTCCATATGATTTATAATGGTTCAGGAGGCATATGCATTGACCGCTGTCCTCATTTTTATAAAACTAATTTTAGTGTGCAGAAAGAAAGGGAGAAAGCTATGATGAACGCTCCACATCCAATTGATCAATTCAAGAAATTCAAATATGAAATTACCAGATTTATGATGATCTATAAATTTGCTCTGGATCAAATGGAGACCAAGATTGAAGTCCTGAAGGAAGAATTCCAGTCTTTGCATGATTACAGTCCAATTGAGCATACAAAGTCCAGACTGAAATCACCTGAGAGCATTATGAACAAGATGTTCCGCAAAAATCATGAGTTAACATTTGAGAGCATCAAGCAAAATATCAAGGATATCGCCGGGGTACGGATTACATGTTCCTTTATCTCGGATATCTATCGCATTAAGGATATGCTGTGCAACCAGAGTGATCTGCGTGTACTGGAGGTCAAAGACTACATCGAGAATCCAAAGCCAAACGGCTACCAAAGCCTTCACCTTCTGGTGGAAGTGCCTGTGTACATGTCCAATGGTGAAGAACGAGCATGTGTGGAGATCCAGATCCGTACAATCGCGATGGATTTCTGGGCGAGTCTGGAGCATAAGATTTTTTATAAATACAATAAGGATGTTCCCGAGCATTTGACGAGAGAGTTAAAGAGTGCGGCAGATTCGGCAAATGCACTGGATCAACAGATGGAACGACTTCACCGTGAAATTCAGGAGATCAAGGACGCCGAGAACGAGCGGGATGAAGAAGAACTGCGCCGTATTATTATTAACAATCAACAGTTCACACTGCCGTCCAACCTGCTCAAGCTGCTGGGTAGCGGGGAGTAGTATTTGATGAAAAGTACAACAGCTTCATTGAACACAAACTCCACATCTCGTGTACGGATGGCTTTAATTCTGGGGACACTGTCGGCCTTTGGGCCGTTGTCCCTGGATATGTATTTACCCGCATTGCCCACGCTGGCTGATGAGTTTGGTTCATCTACATCGTATGCCCAACTCAGTCTGACGGCGTGTATGATTGGACTTGCGGTTGGACAGTTGCTTGCCGGACCTCTAAGTGATGTACGTGGTCGGCGAACACCGCTCATTGCAGGGCTTGTGCTCTATACGATCGCCTCCATACTTTGCCTGGTCAGCCCTACGATGGGCTCTTTTGTTGTGCTGCGATTCATTCAGGGTGTAGCTGGAGCGGCAGGGATTGTCATCTCGCGCGCGATCGTCAGAGACGTATATTCGGGCCCGGAACTGACACGGTTCTTCTCTCTGTTAATGCTGATTAACGGCGTAGCCCCGATTGCTGCACCAATCATTGGTGGACAATTGTTGACGTATACGTCGTGGCGCGGCGTATTTATTTTGCTCAGCCTCATCGGAATACTGACGCTGTTGGCTGTCATTTTCGGTCTTGGAGAGACATTACCTTCCAATCGCAGATCAAGCGGGGGATTGAAGCAGACATTAATTACGTTTCGCCAAATCGCAGGGGATCGTCAGTTTATGGGTTATGCGTTGACCCAGGGTTTTGTAGCTGCTGGCATGTTTGCGTACATATCCGGTTCACCGTTTGTGCTTCAGAAATTATACGGGGTATCTCCGCAAATGTTCAGTGTTTGCTTTGCCATAAACGGACTTGGCATTATTCTGGCCAGTCAGGTTGCTGGAAGACTTGCAGGTAAGGTATCTGAAACCCGGCTGTTAATCGCGGGGCTGCTAACCGCGGCGCTCGGAGGAACTTCACTGCTCATCGCCATTCTGGCTGGAGGTAATCTAATCTCTGTACTGATTCCGTTATTTCTGGTGGTATCCAGTGTTGGGTTGGTCAATACCGCGTCCTTTGCCTTGGCGATGGCCAATCAGGAGAAGTCGGCAGGCAGTGCGTCTGCGCTTATTGGTGTGATGACGTTCCTGTTCGGTGGTATTGTCGCTCCCCTCGTAGGTCTCGGGGGAGAAGGCACAGCTGTGCCAATGGGAATCGTTATCGCGTGTGCTGATCTCGGTGCCTTGGTGATTTACTTCCTAATGGTCAGTAGAGGCAGGAAGCGCCAGAACGAACAAGTGTTGAGTTAAATGTACTGATTCTGCACACCTTGCATTTGTGGAGTCTTAATAATGTAAAAGTACATCTGGATAAAAGAACGAACAAGAGCCTCACTTGGAAGGAATTATGCTTCCAAGTGGGGCTCTTGCTGTAGGTAAGGACGGGTTTAGCAGAGTGCAAACAAAATCTGTGTATTGGACAGTATACCTGGCGTGAGGAATGGATAAAAGTACCCCACCACAAAACCAAACAGATTAATCGCAGGCCACATCAGGTAGACATCATTGTATGTGAAGACAAGGGACCATCGGTTGTAGCAAAAGTAGGGCAGCGCACGTTCTTCGTTATCTCGTGGTGCCGCTGTACCAGTTTGTGCAAATTGCACAGCTTGAGTGAGGCTTTGCGGCTGTTGCTGGAGGAAGAGCGGAAGCAGACCCGGGCTGCTTTTGATCAGGTTGTATAGAAAAAGCATTTCTGCCGGAGGCTGACCTACCGGACGAGGATAGGCACTAAGCAGGGTGGGCAGATTGCCTTGAGTCAGCTGCGCAGGTACGCCCGGTGCTGTACCCGGGATTGTACCTGGAATGCCTCCGGGGATATATGGACCGGGTCCTCCGCCTGGAATGTATGGAGGATAGGAGCCTTGACCGCCAGGTATACCAGGAAACGTCGGACCACCCGGTGTGCCGCCACCTCCTGGGAACAGTGGAGGCAATTGAAAGGAACGGTCTTCTCCATAACTTAGATAAGGGTTATATTCGTAATACATGTACAGAACATCCTTCCTGTCGTCGTATTCTGCATTCAGCATATGGCGGCATCCGCCTATATGTGAGTGCCGCCAAGAAGATTGTATATGATCGCCTCGCCACATAATCGAATTGACAAGTGAACTGATAACAATTATCATTGTCAATGGAATCGGACAAATGTACATACGGATATTATATGTATCAATAATAGTTTCAATATTTTTGAACGTTGATATCTGTCCCAATAACGCCGAATAAGGTATTCATAATGAAATGAGAGGGGTTAACAAATTGCTTAAGAAGAATAGAAAGATGCTCATGCTTTTAATGACCGTGATGGTTATGTCCATCTGGTTGGCCGCGTGTGGAACAAAGACGGCAGAGAATGGAGCAGCAGGAGAGAACGATACAACAACGGAGACAGAGACACAAACAGAAGTCCCGACAGAGCGCACACTAACAGATGCTATGGGACATGAAGTAACCATCCCGGCTAATCCTGAGCGTGTCATCGCGTCTTATCTGGAAGACCATCTCGTTACACTCGGTGTTAAGCCAGCAGCACAGTGGTCCATCAACAACGGCAGTGGTTTGCAGGATTATCTGCAAAACGATCTGAATGGCATACCTGGTATTGCAAGTGACCTACCTTTTGAAGCCATGGCCAGTTTCTCACCAGACCTGATTATTATGGGTTCTGAAAGTACAGTTGAAGGGGAGAAATACGAACAATACAATAAAATTGCCCCTACGTATGTACTCGGAGATGAGGTCAACAAGGATTGGCGTCAGGCTCTGCTCAAGATCGGCGAGCTTCTGAACAAATCGGATGTAGCGCAGAAGGCGCTTGACGATTATGATGCCAAAGCAAAGGATGTCAAAGAAAAAGTAACTGCTGTTACTGGAGGAACAAAATCGGCCGCAGCGTTGTGGTTGTTCAATAACAAGTTTTATGTTGTAAGCAACAATGTTTCCAGTGGTGAAGTGATGTACAACGAACTTGGACTTGCAGAGCCTAATGTTGTGAAGGAAGCATCCGCAAAGGCAACGGGTAACTGGTCTGAGATTTCATTGGAGAAGATCGCGGAAATGGACGCAGACTATCTTTTCCTGGTGAACAGTGACAAGGGAGCAGGCTCAGAAGCGCTGAAAGATGCCGTATGGCAGAGCATCCCTGCTGTAAAGACAGGTAATGTGTTTGAATTTGAAAGCACAAGCAGCTGGTTGTACAGTGGCGTTCAAGCAAATACGCAAATTCTGCAAGATATTCAAAGCAGTATTGTGAAGTAACAACCAAACATATGCGAAACAGTCATTTGAACGCTTTGATGCCATGAGCATCAAGGCGTTTTTTGTTTTTTGAACAGATATGGATATATAATAACGAGGAAGTAACGTAAGTGAACCACGATTAACGTAACATGAGCATGGAAGGGGATATTTACATATGTATACATTGGATCCACGTGAAATAACGGGAAGAGACAATTATAAACTGATGAGTGGTTCGGTGGTACCACGTCCAATTGCTTTTGTGACGACACTTTCAGATGAGAATGGTGTAATTAATGCAGCGCCTTTTAGTTTCTTTAATGTGGTTAGTTCGGACCCACCGCTGTTATCCATATCCATTGCACGTAAAGACGGTACCATGAAAGATACTGCACGTAATGTGCTTGCTCATCAAGAACTGGTCGTGCATATCTGTGATGAAGCAATCATAACAGAAGTGAATGAGACAGCAGCCATACTGGAACCCCACGAAAGTGAGCTTGAGCGGACAAAACTTACTACAGTGCCAAGCACCAAGGTTGCTGTGCCAGGAATTCAGGAAGCACTCATTCGGATGGAGTGTGAGCTGTATCAGCACATTCCGATCACGAATGATGAGGGCAAACCGGTGAGTGACCTGCTGCTGGTTCGCATTGTTCAGTATCATTTCAGCGAACAAGTCTACAATCCGGACAAGGGCTATATCCTGATGGATCATTTGAAACCAGTCAGCCGACTGGCGGGTAATGATTATGCCAAGCTTGGGGAGAGATTCACGGTGATTCGACCTGAATAGTTCTGACAGATCGAACATGTAATAAGGAATGGGTTTAATCCGGTAGCAAAGGCGGACAGCACGTGCGAAACTCGCATATGTTGTCCGCCTTTGCTTGTTAATATGAACATAAACAGGACAGGTAGTGAATAGACTTGTACTATATCCTGCACATATGTCATATGAACCTATTTTATATATAGGTTGTTTAAAAAGCCTACTTTTGAACACGTACGATATAGGAGGTTAAGCCGATGAACCAGCTTGAGGCAACAACTGGGGCAAGTATTATGGGAATAGGAACGGCGTGGCCTGCCCACCGTATTGAGCAAAAGGATGTGTCTGCCCGTCTCGCACAGGCGCTGGAACATGAGCCGGATGCGAGAAGATGGGCGAAGCGAATCTTTAATCAGTGCGGTGTGGAGACTCGGTATACATGTGAACCGAATCTGCTTGAGCCTGTGGAGGCTTGCCGATATTTACCCTTTACTTCTGTGGAGGAAGTCCCGACTACAGCCGAGCGTATGGCAAAATACAAAGCTGCTGCTGTTCCACTTGGTCTGGAAGCGGCCGGACAGGCCCTTCAGGATGCAGACATATCCTCCTCGGAACTTACACATCTCATTACGGTGAGTTGCACGGGGCAATTCCTGCCCGGACTTGATGTTCGGCTGATCCAGCAGCTTGAACTTTCACCGCAGATCAACCGGATTCCACTGGTGTTTCAAGGATGTGCAGCCGGTCTAAAGGCGATCCAACTGGCGAATTCCATTGTAACGACAGATCAGAAGGCTACAGTTCTCATCGTGTGTGTGGAACTATGCACACTTCACTTTCAGCCATCTGCCAAACGGGACGACCTGTATGCCGCATCGTTTTTCGGAGACGGTGCCTCTGCCTGTGTTATTGGTGCGTCCGGAACAGACCGCAATGAATGTTTTCGATTAGGTCGTGGGCAATCAACGCTGCTCCCGGATTGTGCAGAAGAAATGATCTGGGAAGTGGGCAATACAGGCTTTGATCTCTACCTGTCACCACAGATTCCGAAGTTGCTTGGTTTGCATCTCGGTCCAGAGATAGAACGGTTGCTGGAGGGTAGCAGTTTACCGGAAATATGGGCGATCCATCCGGGAGGCAGAGGCATCGTGGATGCCGTTCAGAAGCTATATCAGTTGACAGATGAGCAGGTCTCCTACAGCCGAAACATCCTGCGGGATTATGGCAACCTGTCGTCCGTGACGATTCTTTTTGTTCTTCAAGCCATCCGCGAGGATTACAGACAGAAGGAAGAGCATTCCAGTGGGATAGCGCTGGCCTTTGGCCCGGGATTAACAGCAGAGTTACTTCCTTTTACATACATCCCTGCCCCCATAGCGAACAGAACACCTGTGAATCATGGTATCCAATAGTTCGCGAACCCGAGTGAAGGAGACATACACCGCAAGTGTATGAATGTGCTTATGATCTTACCGATGAACATAATCGAATGACTAATCTGATCGCAGAGGAGCTTAGGTATGGGTTATCGCAGACTTGCTGCCTTCATCAGCCGATATCCGCGGTTCATTATTCTCTGCTGGGTATTTATCATCGGGATGTCAGCGGTCTGGGCATATAAGTTACCTGATATTGTTCAAGATCACGGATTAAAACGGGTTCACGGCGATGCTCAAGCAGTTGAAGCTGTTCTGGAGGACGAATTCGGTTCTCCTGCTGATCCGGTTATTCTGGTTTTTGAGAAAAAGGAAAATACCTCGCCTTTACAGTTCCGGCAGTGGATCAAGGATCGTTTGACACAGGTTCAAGTGTTGCCTGAGGTAACATCTATCACGTCCCCTTTGGATGCTGGAGAAAGGGTGACGTTTCAAGACCATAGGGCATATGCCCTTGTGAAAATGGATGTGCCCCCGCATCAGATGGGTCCCCCACTGGAGCAGTTGCGCGCCGTGCTGGCAACAGACGGTCCAGGTACGGTGCAATTGACGGGAAAGGTAGTCGTCCAGCAGGATGTCAATCATCTGAGCTTTCGTGATCTGGAACGGGCAGAGATGGTGGGACTGCCGATTGCCCTGATCGTTTTGTGTTTTGCATTCAGGGGGCTATATGCCGCGTTGATTGCTGTCATGATGGGGATCAGTGCTGTGATTACCGCTATGGGAGTCACGTCACTCCTTGGTTATCATCTGGAATTGTCCAACTTTATCATTAATGTGATTCCCATGGTGGGCATGGCACTGAGCACAGACTTTGCCCTGATCATCCTGAGCAGGTACAGGGAAGAACTTCAGCGGGTGTATGAAGATGAAGGCAAAGCTAACGTTACGGGCAGCAGCCTGGATATGCAGAGCGAGGTTTTGCGGAGCGAGATTCTTCAGCGAACATTACGTACAGCAGGCAGAGCGGTGTTGTTCTCGGCGGCTTGCGTGCTCCTTGGGCTGCTGGGTCTGCTCTGGATCAGACTGCCGATGTTTCTGAGTGTCTCCTTGGGGGCTATTATTGTTCTGCTCCTATCGCTACTGTTAAATGTTACGCTGCTGCCAGCTCTGCTGTCACTGTCTGCGGATCGGGTCTTCAGGCGAAAGTTAGTCCATTGGTTACCCAGAAGCTCGGTCTGGCATAGATGGTCAGCAATGGTCATGAAACGACCAGTCAGTATGGCCATTGGAGGTACCGTTGTGCTGCTTCTGTGCGTCTATCCAGTGACCCGGTTGGAACTGTCTGTCCCGGATGCTTCTTCACTGCCAGAGAGAATGGAGTCCCGCCAGGCAGCAGAGCAGTTGCAATATGATCTGGGGCAAAAGGACAACTCCGCTATCGAGATTCTGATTGGCGGACAGCAGGAACGGTTGACTGCCTCACACTGGCAGATGGCCCACAACAAAGCCCGTCAACTACTGCAGGACTCAGACGTATTGAGCATTGTTTCACCATGGGGCCTATTACAGCCGAATCAAACTGGCTCGCAAAGTCTTTTTCGGATCCCACCGTCGTCGCTCACTCCTTCCATAGAAGGCAAACAGTCAACAAGGACGGCATGGCTGCGTTCAACGGTCTCTGAGCATTCCATACGATTGATAGCCACCGTGCACGGGGGGCCTGGTTCGGAACAGGTTGCAGACTGGCTTGAACGAATGAGGAATAGCGATCATGCACCAGGTTTCAACAACGTAAAAATACGTTATGGTGGGGAAGCTGCCAAGCAGTATGAAATAATGCAGGAAGTCACAAGTCAACTGCCCAAAGTGCTGGTATTTGTAGTGGTCACCAATTATCTTGTGTTACTGGCGGCATTCCGATCGATGCTCATTCCAATCAAGGCAATTGTGATGAATCTGCTCAGCTTAGCCGCTTCATTTGGCATATTGGTGTGGGTGTTCAATGAAGGACATCTGGGTATGGAGTCGTCAGCCATTGCCATTATGATTCCTGTATTCATTGCAGGATTGGTGTTTGGCATATCCATGGATTATGGTGTGTTTATGCTGAGCCGTATTCAGGAAGTGTATAGACGAACCGGAGACAGTGATGTGGCTGTCCAACAGGGATTGGCTTCTACAGGCCGTCTGGTTACCTCCGCAGCGGCAATTCTGCTTGCGGTGACCGTGCCGTTTGCTTTTGCTGAAGTCGCAGGTGTGAGGCAGTTAGGGATCGGAATCACGGCAGCGGTGTTGATTGATGTTACGTTGATTCGTCTAATACTGGTACCTGCGCTCATGAAATTAATGGGCAGGTGGAACTGGTGGCTGCCAGGTCAGATAAAATGAAGGGTATTTCCGTAACCTGTCTTCAGGTTGGAGATATCCTTTTTGGCTAGAAATCGTGTGATTCCATTCAAAACAGGCAAACATGTTCAATTCATGGCTGACCTAGATGTTCTATAATGGATGGGATTAATTCCATAAGATAGTATTTCATCTACGTTAACCTATGAAAAACAGGAGGGACACAGGCCCATGTCGGATATTGAAGCCTATCTACAACAACAAACGAATCTCCGTGGTCGTTCCGCGTATCATGCAGATCAACCCCTGGAATTATGGCGCAGTCAGTTACGTACCCGCGTGAAAGAACGGCTGGGGGGGGTTCCAACAATGGGTGCAGCACTGAATCCTGTCTTACTGGAGCGCATTACATGTGACGGATATATTCGGGAGCGGATTGAAATCACAACCTATGCAGGACTTCGCATGCCTGTGTATTTATTAATTCCAGGTGAGGGTAACGTTACCGATACTAAGAGACCTGCTATCATTGCTTGTCATGGGCATGGCTACGGTAGCCGAGAGATATCGGGTATGGAACCGGATGGGTCACCGCGGACAGGAGAGCCCGGATTACACAAGGACTTTGCAGTAGCTCTTGTGAAGCGTGGATATGTGGTTGCGGCTCCAGAGCTGCTCGGGTTTGGTGATCGAAGACTGGAAGAAGACCGCGATTCGCCACCGGGGGTAAGTTCCTGTACGAAGATTGCCGCGCATCTGCTTATGGTGGGGAAAACTCTCGCCGGGCATCGGGTATATGAAACAACACGAGTACTGGATTATATATCAACTCGACCTGAAGTGGACTCGGAGCGAATTGGAAGCATGGGCATCTCGGGCGGCGGTCTGGTGACCGCATTTACAGCCGCATTGGATGAACGGTTCCGTGCAGCTGTAGTAAGTGGTTATGCAAATACATTCCAGGGCAGCATACTGGACCGGAACCATTGTCTCGACAACTATGTGCCAGGTATCCTGCGTGAAGCGGAGTTGCCGGATCTCATTGGCCTGATTGTGCCTAGACCACTCTTTATTGAAGCCGGAAGTGATGACCAGGTGTTCCCGATCCATGCAGCGAGAGAGGCGTATGCGCGTTTGACACACATATATGAGCAGGCGGGAGCATCAGAATCATTGGATGCGGATTTCTTTACAGGTGGACATGAGATTAGCGGAGCGAAGGCCTACGACTGGCTTGATCAAGTTCTGTGAAGTTGTGGATCGTGCACCGAGTTAATTCTGATTCGAGAGGAGAATTCAGTGATGAAATGGTCAACATCGGTAAAGTTTCTGCTCTGTCTTGTTCTGTTTGCAAGTACGATGGGCATTGGTCTGGGAAGCAGTGTAGGGCAAGTCGCCGAAGCGGCAACGGACAATTACAGATTTGATTTTGGTTCGGGTGCTGTTGAGAGCGGTTACACAGGTGTGTCCGCAGGAGATGCCTATACTGCGACCAAAGGATATGGGTTCAATACACCTGCCAATATGCGAAATGTGTCTGCCTCCGGAAGCGGAGTGATGAGCGACGCTGTCCAGTTTCTGACTTACGGCACTAAGAGCACCAATACCTTCAATGTGAATCTGTCCAATGGACTATATGAAGTTAAAGTGGTCCTGGGCAATACAGCCAGAGCGAGTGTAGCGGCAGAAGGTGTATACCAGATCATCAATATGACGGGTAACGGGGCGACGGATAAATTTCAAATTCCGATAACAGACGGGCAATTAAATTTGCTCATTACGGAAGGAAAGACAGGCACCGCCTTCACACTTAGTGCACTCGAAATCCGAAAGTTATCCAATCAGACCGTTACCAACCGCACAATCTACATTGGTGGTGATTCAACAGTTAGCAATTACTATCCGCTGGGTAGCAGTGTACAAGGAGGTTGGGGACAGCTGTTTCCGTCTTATGTGAACAATGCTACCTTCCAGGTTCGAAATATGGCGTCAAGTGGTCAATTTGCGAGAGGTTTCCGCGATGATGGTCAGATGGAAGCGATTCTGAAGTATATCAAGCCGGGAGATTATTTTATTTTGCAATTCGGAATTAACGATACTAATGCCAAGAACAATACAACGGAGGCGCAGTTCAAGGAGATTATGCGGGATATGGTACGTCAGGCGAAGAATAAAGGAGCAACGGTTATCCTCTCCACGCCTCAGGGCCGGGCAACAGACTTTAATACAGCCAATGTACATCAAGCGGAGAACCGCTGGTACAATCAATCCACACGTGCACTCGCTCAGGAAGAGGGAGTCACCCTGGTTGAACTGAATAAGTTAAGTTCTGCCTATTTCACGTCCATTGGTCCAGCGGCAACACTTGGTCTGTATATGACAGGGGATAGTCTGCATCCGAATCGTCAAGGGGCTGCGGAGCTTGCACGTATTGTGGCTGCGGATCTGAGAAGACAGGGACTGAATGGATTCTGACTTTACTACTTAATCTGTCTGCATAATCAGTGCTTGATATGATCCGTGTATGAAAAATAAAAAAATACCCCCGGGAACATACCGCGAAACGAGCGGCTGATCCTCGGGGGTATTCGTTATGCCTAGGCTGGGGATTACTCCATCATATCCTTGGCTTCATGGTTCACTTTTTTCCCTTTTAACAAGGGTTCCAGTTCATCTTGCACGCTCTGCTCCCACAGTGGTACATCTGTGCGATAGGCGGCCCGTCCGTTCAGATGTCCGGCGACCGGAGCCGTGATAAATACAAACAGGATACCTAACAACAAGCGGGCACTGATATAGTTATCGAAATACCAGAAGTAGAAAAATGTAGCGCTTAATACACAGAACACACCAAGCGTCATACTTTTGGTTGCGGCATGGGCACGTAGATATACATCAGGCAGACGAATAAGTCCGAATGCACTGAGTGCACTGAGTAGTGCACCGAGCAGTACGAGTAGACCTATAGCGGTTTCAGCGGCTACTTTAACGATCTCCATCATTTTTGAATACCGCCCCCCGTTCAATATAACGTGCAAATGCCACTGTACTTAGAAAAGCCAAAATGCCAATCAGTAAGATAATATCCAGATAGGCCTGGGTTTGCAGCATCATCGACAGAACGGCAACGATGGCAATCACATTGATACCGATGGTATCCAGTGCCGTGATCCGATCAGCCATGGATGGTCCCCGCAGCACCCTGTACAAGCAACCCAGAATGGCTAAGGAGAGAATGAGCAATGAGATGAACAACAGTGAGGATAACATTAACGCGTCACCTCCATAATTGCTTTTTCGAATGTATTTTGGATATCATCTCTCATTTTCTGTTCATCCTTGATATCCAGTGCGTGAATAAACAGTTTGCGTTGATTACCCGAGATCTCAAGCGGAAGAGAACCTGGTGTCAATGAGATGAGTAAGCAGAGCAGAGTAACCTCCCAATCCGAGGACAATTGAGTTTTATACGTAAAAATACCGGGCCTTATATCTAGCTTGGGCTTGATAATCTGGCGTATAACCTCAATGCTGGCTCGCACCAGTTCCTTGAACAGCAGTGTAATCAGTTTGAAGATGGCCCAGACTCGCACAATATAAAAGCGCTGGGGGAAGAATCTGCGCATCCCCCCGATGAGAAGCAGTCCGAGCAGGTAACCTATGAGAAAACCAACACCATTCCAGGCGTTGTTCAGAAACATCCATACAAAAGCAATGATAAGATTCAGTACAATCTGAAAGGCCATAGACATCTACTCCTTCAATACGGCATCAATATAAATATTGGGATGCAGTAGAATATCGCCTGCGCGGGAGGTCAATTGGAACATGCCTTCAGCCCCCACACCCATTACGATGATGAATACAAACAGAATTCCGGCAGGAATCAGCAGGCCGTTCACCGCGTAAGGGCGTCTTGTAACCCCGGAAGGCGGTTCGCCCCAGAACGCTTGTATGAAGATACGCAGTACCGAATATAACATCAACAAGCTCGAAAGCACCGCAATGCCGGTAAGACCATACAAGCCTGCCTGCAAGCCGCCTTCAAAGAGAAGCAACTTCCCTGGAAATCCACTAAATGGCGGCAAACCTGCCAAGGCAAGTGCGCTGATGAAGAACATCCAGCCGAGCAGCGGATAGCGATGGATCAGCCCGCCCATGTTATCGAGTTTGGATGTTCCGGCAACAGCGATCAAAGCACCCCCGAGCAGGAAGAGCAAAGTTTTGATTAACATATCATGCAGCATATAGAAGAGCAGACCTTCCAGTGCAGGGCGACTGGCCGCGGCCATACCAAAAGCTACAAACCCCACACCTGCGACCACGTTGTAGATGAGAATCTTGTTTACATCGCGGTATGAGATCGCACCGATGACACCAAGGACCATCGTTGCACCAGCCATCCATCCGATCAGTGCATGGAAGAAATCCGGATCATGATAGAAGATCAGTGTGAATGTTCGCACAATCGCGTACAAGCCAACCTTGGTGAGTAATCCTGCGAACAATGCAGTGACGACAGCAGGTGGTGCCGCATAAGAGCCCGAAAGCCAGAAGAACAGGAACAGCCCGGCCTTAATGCTAAATACGATCAGAAAGAGAACAGCAATTAAGGTAATGACTCCGCTCTGTCCCACCTCAGCAATTTTGACGGACAAATCTGCCATGTTCAGTGTGCCAGTTATGGAGTAGAGGAAGCCGATGGAAGCGACAAAAAGAGCTGAAGAAACGATGTTAATCAAGACATATTTGATCGTTTCCCGAAGCTGTCTTTCCGTGCCTCCCAATACGATTAGTGCATAGGAAGAGATGAGCATCAGTTCAAAGCTGACAAACAAATTGAACAAATCTCCGGTTAGGAATGAACCGTTAACGCCCGCGATCAGAAAATGAAAGAACGGATAGAAGTGGTGCTCTTCCCGCTCCTTGTTCACACTGCGGAACGCATACAGCAAACACGCCAGTGCAATGATGGAAGCGGCAACGACAAGTAGCGCCGATACCATGTCCGCAACAAGCACAATACCATAGGGAGGTGCCCATCCACCCATATTAAGTGTTAGAACTCCAGTCTGAGCTACCCGCGTAATGAGTATCGTTGAGACCGCTGCTGTAAACAAAAGTCCAATGACACTAATGATCCGCTGGATATTTGTTTTCCGGAAAAATAGCAGAGCCAGAACACCTGTAATCAAAGGCAAAAGAATGGGCAGAACGACGAGATTATTCATATGGGCGCCCCCTTACTTCTTCCATATCGTCTGTTCTCAGCTTCAGATAAGAACGATAGGAGAGAACAAAGAAGAACGCAGTGAGTCCGAAATTAATAACAATCGAAGTTAGTATCAAAGCCTGAGGAAGAGGATCGACATAACGTTCAGCCATCTCCCCAAGCAGTGGTGGTGCCCCGGTTTTAAGACGTGACATAGTGATCAAGAGCAGATGCACGCCATGGGTTAGTATGGACATGCCAAGTACGATACGGAGCAGGCTCCGCGACAAGATTAAAAAGACGGCAACCGCAAACAGAATGCCAACGGCTACACACATCAATATTTCCATATCAGCGATCCTCCCCGATCTGTAGAATGATGGTCATGGTGACACCCAGGACAGCGAGATACACGCCAAGATCAAACAGCATGGCTGTGGCGAGTTCTGTCTCTCCCAGCAAAGGAAGTTCGAAATAACCGAAGGTTTGGCTGAGGAACGGGACTCCGAATATAAATGAACCCGCACCCGTAAGTAAGGCTATACCCAATCCGATTCCTGTTAGAATACGGAAGTCAACCGGTAACGCTTTGCGTATCGTATCTGTACTGAATGCCAGGGCAATCAATACGAGCGCTGCCGCTGTTACCAAGCCGCCGATGAAACCTCCGCCCGGATTGTGGTGACCTGCAAAGAAGAGGTGCATGGCAAACGTCAGTATGATGAACACAACGACCTTGGTAGTCGTTTGCAGCAATACATCATTACTCTGCAAGGGGACGGTATCCCACGAGGATGAGCTGCGTTCCCGGTTACCATACTTTTTCGTATTGTCCGCTTCATCATCCAGAGCAGGTTCGGAATCATGACTCTCGTCCTTCTTACGGAACTTCAAGCGGGCTCCGAGATCTTTTGCTTCAAGGTTCAGATTAATCATGGAGTAGATGGATAACGAAGCAACGCCAAGCACCATAATCTCCAATAACGTATCGAAGCCACGGAAATCTACCAACAACACGTTCACGACATTTTTACCACCAGCCGAGTCATACGCTTCCTGAAGGAAAAAGGTAGAAATGCTGTCCAGTGAGGCTGTTCCGCTTGCGGCCAATGCAACAAAAGTCATCACAATTCCGACTGCAATCGCTACGATCATATTCACCGTGAGATAACTGCGGCTTGATTTGCCACGTTGAAGCTCAGGCAGATGGTAGAAGCAGAGCAGGAACAGTGCAACGGATACCGTCTCAACAATCATCTGTGTCAACGCCAGATCCGGCGCCCGGAAGAGTACAAACAGCAGAGTTACAAGGTAACCAACTGCTCCGGTCATAATGACTGCTGACAGTCTGTTCTTGGCAAAAGGAATCGAAACTGCAGCACCGATGAGCGTGACTAGCAGTACGACCTCGTAGAATGAGTAAGGTGCATTGCCCTGCAGATTCCAGGTGATATTTTCTCCTGAACGGAAGAAGGCATAGACCAGCAACGCGACCGTGAATGAGAAAATGTAAACGAGATAATTACGAACCGAGCCATTCATATAGGCTTCCGTCCATTTGCGTGCATAATGCTGAAGATTATCCAGCACGACGTGGTACATATTGTTAATTGTTAATCCTTGTGGATAATGCTCATAAATATTCCTCCATCGTGGCAACAGCTTGTAGAGAGTGATTCCGAGAATCACGACTCCGATCGTCATAATCAGTTCCGGAGTCCATCCATGCCACAGGGAGAAATGTACATCGAAGCGCTCATTCCCATTCAAGAGGGATGGAAGCACAGCGGCCATTGCCGGTTCAATCAGTGATCCGGCCAGCAGATTCGGGAAGAGTCCGAATACAATGACAAGAACACCTAGAACAACAGGCGGAATGAGCATGCCAGCGGGCGCTTCGTGCAGCTTCTCGGCAGGGATTTCGCTTTGGCTACGACCGAGGAATGTTTTGAACACAATAATAAGCGCATAGATCAGGGTAAACACACTTGCAAGCCAAGCGAATACCGGCAATAGAACACTCCAGGACCCAAGTCCAAAGATTCGCAGATTCGTGACTTCCACCATCGCCTGGAAAAATAACTCCTTGCTCAGGAATCCGTTGAACGGCGGAATACCCGCCATGGCAAGTGAACCGATCAATGCCACGGTGAATGTAATTGGCATGAATGAAGCAAGTCCACCGAGCTTCCGAATGTCACGTGTACCCGTTTCATGATCAACAATTCCTACGACCATGAACAGAGCGGCCTTGAAGGTCGCATGATTAAACAGGTGAAGCAGCGCAGCGGTTATTGCCACAGTGTACATCGCAGAGGATTCGCCATATCCGAAGTAGAGAGCAGCAGATCCAACCCCTAAGAGGGACATGATCAGACCAAGTTGAGAGATGGTCGAATAGGCAAGAATCGCTTTGAGATCGTTTTTTTTCACCGCCAGGAATGACCCATAACACAAAGTCAGAAGACCAACGCCAGTAACGAGCCAGAACCAGAGTCCCTGTCCACCGAAGATCGGTGTAAAGCGGGCTACAACGTACAGTCCGGCCTTAACCATGGTGGCTGAGTGAAGATAGGCACTGACAGGTGTAGGAGCTTCCATGGCATCCGGCAACCAGATATGGAACGGGAACTGAGCTGACTTGGTGAAAGCTCCAATCAGGATCAAGATAAGTGCGGGTAGGAATAGTGCGCTTTCCTGAAACTGACCCAATCCTGTGATGGTTGCACGAATACTGAACGTTCCGGTAATGAGATACATCATCATGAATCCGGTAAGCATGGCGAAACCGCCAAATACCGTAATCAGGAATGATTTTTGTGCTCCTGAAGTCGAGGCTTTACGTTTGTAATGGAATGCAATCAACAGGAATGACGTAATACTGGTCAATTCCCAGAATCCGTAGAGCACGATCATATTATCAGACAGCACCACGCCCAACATGGCTCCCATGAACATCAACAGATACAGGTAGAAACGGTTCAGCGCTTCTTTCATATCCATGTAGAAGATGGAGTAGAGAACAACGAGGACACCGATTCCGGTGATTAGCAGTGTCAACATGAGGCTCAAACCGTCCAGATACAGGTTAAATCCAATGTCCAGTGAAGGAATCCATGGGATATTTCCGGATACGGTATTGCGCTGTGACACAGCGGGTATTAGACTCGCAAAGTATACAAATAATAGTGCCGGGACAAGGAGAACCGGCCATCCCAAATGTAATTTACGGAAGAAACGATGCAGCATGGCAAGAAGAATGCCAGCGGCAAAAGGCAGAATAACAGCAACATGAAGCAGGCTCAACATTACACCCCCAATGTTTAGTATTTCGATTACTCTCTCTGTGACATACAGGCGCATGATCCTTTGAAGGATATGCTTGCTCTCTATATTCATAACCCAAGTATGTATATACAGAATCGTGTCTATTCTTTGAATGGAAGAAACACGGTGAAGATTTCAGTATAATATTGTATGGGCATGTATAATAAAAAAACACACAAGTTCCGATAAATATGAAAACGATTAGGTGACATTCCGTGTACTCTTTGCAGCATAGTTATGTTGAAAAGCAAGATGGTTTCACCGTGTAATGGAGGAAGTAATGTCATTCAAAATTAGAACTGTGCTTACAGTCATCTTTGCTGTGTTATCCTTGCTGGTTACCCTGACGATTGGGTCTATTTTTAGCCAAAAGTCATTTGTTGCTGTAGAGACTGAGATTGGTCACTCGCTTACAGGAACGGCATCACAGGCATCGGACAAGCTGGATCGATTCATGTCCGCTCGCGCGGGTGAACTGGACCTGCTGGGCCAAATGGCTTCGTTGGAAGATGAATTCCAACCTGATGAGATTCAGATGCTGCTGGATCAGTTACAAGATAGCTTTCCCTCATTCTCATGGGTTGGATTCATGGACCCCAAAGGAAAAGTGTTAGCAGCCACGGATGGCATCTTGCTTGGGGAAAATTTATCAGAGCGACCTGTGTATCAGGAGGGAATCAAGGGTAAATTCATTGGAGATGTGCATAATGCAGTACTTCTTGCCAAGCTGCTACCGAATCCAACGGGAGAGCCGTTGCAATTTGTCGATATCAGTTTTCCGCTGAAGGATAGCAAAGGAATGATTCAAGGTGTGCTCGCTGCACATTTAAGCTGGGAATGGGCGAAGGAAGTCGAGGAATCCGTGCTCGCCCCATTGAAAAGGGAAGAAAAAGACATTGAGTTCTTTATCGTGAGCAAAAAGGAACATACAGTACTGCTCGGGCCGAAGGAATGGATCGGTAAACCGTTGGTATTGCCCGGCATTAAAGAGGCCCAGCGCAACAAAAGCAGTTGGTCCATAGAAAAGTGGCCTGACGGTAATGAATATGTGACAGGGTTTGCCTACAGCCAGGGTCATCTGGATTATCCCGGATTAGGCTGGACTGTAGTCATTCGTCAAGTCAAGTCGACTGCTTTTGCTTCTGTGTTTGACCTGATGTGGTTTAATGTGTGGGCGGGACTTGCCGTTACCGTGCTATTTGCATTGATTGGCTGGTTTGTCTCACGTCTGATCTCTGCCCCACTTGTGCGTCTTACCAGAGTAGCCAATCGACTGCGTGCAGGGGAAGAGCTTGAGATTCCTGCGATTAAGGGGATTAAGGAGATTGAAGTGTTGTCCCGTTCGCTTCGGGATATGCTGACCTCTCTTATGAATAAAAACTCAGAGCTGGTCGTGATGCAGAATCTGGCGCATTTTGATCAGTTGACTAGACTGCCGAATCGCACTGCTCTTGAAGTGTATCTGGAGGAGTCTCTGGAGACCGAAAGTGAAAATCACACGCTGACTTTTCTCTATCTGGATCTCGATGGATTCAAACGGGTCAACGATACACTTGGGCATCAGACTGGAGATGTGCTGCTACAGAAAGTGGCCCAGCGATTGTCTGCTCTTGGTCAGGTGAAGGGTATAACAGTCCGATTGGGCGGGGATGAATTCCTGATTGTACTTCAATCTGTTGGAAATCATCCGAGGGAAGAAGCCATGGCTTATGCAGAAGCCATCATTCAAAGTCTGAACAAGCCGTTTATTATCGAATACGAGCGCATTCGAATTGGATGTAGCATTGGAGGAGCTGAATATCCAACCAACAGCGACAACCCAAGTGAGATAATCCGGATGGCGGACGAAGCTTTGTATGAGTCCAAACGTGCAGGGAAGAACAGAATGACATTTTATTCCGAGTTGAAGCAGGATCGTTAGCGTATAATAACATTAGCTGGGTTATCCCAATCACCTTTGTGCGAATGCGCGTATAAACAAGGAGGGGTGAAATGTCTGGAAAATATACAACTGTACCTTATGGTTATGAGCCACCTACGGCCAGCCGCAAGGGCACACTGACTTTTTATGACTCGTTTGAACATGTGACGGATGAGCAACTCGAGCGCGCCGCTGCAACGGTAGATACCCGTTCATTCATACAGCTTGTGCTGTATCCTTTACACGAGAGCACGTTTAAGCGAATGAGCAAGGATACGATACAGGCATATTACAAAAGAGAAGATCGCCTTCATGATTGGCGGCGAGAACATCCGACTTCACGTATACGTGTGGAGGGGCTTGAGGGCAAGAGAAAGAAATATACACCTGTGGATAGCGCGCTGCGCCATATCACTGCGGAATATCCAGCCCCTCACTTTCTTTATTTGACGATAGAGATGGCGAATATGTTTGCTTCATTTGATTCCTTCAAGGATTGGATCAAAGAGCTTCGTCTCATCATTGACGGGCCATCAGGTGATCTTCATCCCAGGCTGGAGCAAAATCGTCATCGCTGGGAATGGGCGGAATGAAAACATAGACATATGAAGAAGATCGGCCTACTGATCGTATTCAGACCCAAAAAAAAGTTGTGTTGTACACCGGAATTCCGGTGTACAGCACAACTTTTTTATTTATATTTTCTCTGCCAAGGACGAAGTCAGATCAAGTGATGTTACGGTTTTATTTTTACCTGTTCGTTTGGCGGCATACAGACAGGCATCCACTTCCTCGAACAATTTGTCTTTGGTTAGATTAGGACTGTAGCTTTTGAGACCGATACTCACCGTGATGGAAGCTCCTTCAAGTTCCAGATGGCCCATCAGGGCAATCTTCTGACGAATCTGTTCCACCAAGGCATAGGCCTGCTTGAAAGATTGCTCAAACATCAATAAGGCGAACTCTTCGCCCCCGTACCGTGCTGCAATATCACTTGAGGTAATGGTTTCCTGAATGATCAGGGACACTTTCTCCAGAATGATGTCTCCAACCCGATGACCATACGTATCATTAATGGATTTGAAGTCATCAATATCGATCAGGGCCAGATGCAGACTCATGCCACTGTTGGCATACTCAAATGCTTTTTCATAATAATCCTTGAAGGAGCTTTGATTATAAAGGTTGGTTAAACCGTCTGTTTTGGACTGTTTGGACATAATGGCATTCCGCACAATAAGGTCCTGCTTGGCAAGCATGCTGGCTTGAAGATCATCGAGCACCTCAACGCCGCTAGTTACGATAACCTGTGCTACATATGTACCTAAGATTAGAAAAGCAGGAATGGATACCATGTCAAATGAAGACAGGTACAACCGGTAGGCCGGATCGAACAAAACCAGAAGGTAACCAGCCATCTGCATCAGAAAGACAATCCAGACTCTCTTTTTACTGAAGAACAGCACCGAAGCAAAGATGGGCAACAGGCAGATCGCTAATATAATCCGAATGTCATAATTGACATGAATAATCGTCCAGGCGATAACCGTGCTGGCTATAGACATGGTGTAAAAGGAATATGAACTGAAGCGCCGATCAACCCAACTTGCGAACAAAATGCATGAACTGCTGACGGCCGTAGGCCAGAACAGGACATTCATCAAGAAATCTGTAGGTGTGCGATCATAATCCAGAAACAGGAAACAGCCAATCTGAATGGCGAAATGTGCAATGATGACTATCCAGTAGGCATGGAGCATTTTTTGAATCCATTTGGAATGTTTGAACTCGTATTCTGTTGGAATGTGACTATTTTGCGTATGGAAACCTTTCATATATCACCGCTGACTGCATCATAATGGTACGACAGAATTACTCTCGTATATGATGATTATAAATGACAATGAACAAAACGCAAATGTATTTAACTGTTATATGAGAACAAGACTCACAGAAGTTTCGAGTTGTCACAAACTTTTTGTGGAGGACAAACAAAACTCAACGATACACTCATAGACTATATACATGGCTCCGTTCCATATGTAGGAAATCATTGATGAAGGGGAGGTGATCTTCATTCCTCTTGTCGTTCGTTCAACCGTTAATGCTACGGGAGCAATTACATTTACAGGAAATACGCTTGGACTGAGTCGTTCGGAAACAGCGGGGGTACCTGGAACACAGGACAGTATTGGAGGTTTTATCACAACCAACACCAGCCTCCAGTACGGCACCTATCCACTGGGAACTACAAGCCTGTATCAGAGCAACAGTTCAGCAGCCATTCTTACACTACCTGCTGGAAGTACCGTTCTATATGCAGAATTGATCTGGGGCGGCAGTTACATCAATGGTACAGTCAATCTGAGTGCTGCCATCAACAATCCGGTTACGTTTATTACACCCGCAGGGACTTCCAGTGTCACCCCAGATCCACTTACCTACAATCAATTCGATCTTGGGGGCGGTGCTGCTGGCTATGTACGTTCCGCCAATGTGACGACACTTGTACAAAATGGGGGAGCAGGTACATATATCACCGGAGCAGTGGTAGGAACTATTGTTATTACAAATGATTCCACGGCCAATCATGCGGGATGGACACTTGGGGTCATTTATCAGAATCCCAATCTGCCTTTTCGCAACATGTCTTTGCGTGCAGGGGGCGTACTCGTTCAATCTACTTCACCCCCTGTCGTTACCACACTGACTGGATTTGCAACGCCCCTTTCCGGTGTATTGGGAGGAAGAATACTGTTCAGTGCGCAGGAGGGCGACGCGAACCGGACCGGTGACCAGGCATTATTCGGGCCAACCTCAGCTACATCGGTTGCTTTGTCCGGGCCCAATAATCTAGCTGCGAACTTTTTTGCTTCTCAGATTAACGGAGATACCGGAGCGCTTAATACAACCGGAACGTTTGGGACACGAAATCAGATCAACGGAGCTCCAGGTACCAATATTATCGGTGGACGTCAAGGCTGGGATATTACCAATGTGGATGTTTCAGCAAGACTGATCAATAACCAGTCATCTGCGGTGTTGACATTAACGACCTCGGGGGATGCCTACATTGTCAACGCCAATGCAATTCAAGTTGATATTAATGCACCCAAGATCACATTGGCTAAGGCAACGGTCGCCGCCGGTGCAGTTGCCGGGGATAGTATTCTATATTCGGTTACCGTTACCAATGCAGGCACTGCGAGTGCGGCCAGTGTTGTTTTATCCGATTCACTTCCTGCAGGGCTTACCTTTATTCCAGGCAGTGTCACGGTTGCAGGTGTACCTCGTCCAACACTTGATGTGACGGCAGGCATTCCGCTGGGTTCGTTAACTTTATCCAGCAGTGTCGTTGTAACCTATCGAGCACTCATCGGTCAGGATGCAAGCATCCTGCAACTAGTGAATTCGGCCAATGCAGCCTTTACATTTCAAAGTGTAGCAGGGGGGCCGGTCATTACCGGAGTTATTCCGTCCAATAACTCCACCCTTCCTGTTTATTCGCCAAACCTGTCCATTGTGAAATCGGCGAGTACTACCAATGCCACGGTGGGTGACCTGGTAACCTATACACTCCAAGTGAACAACGGAGGGAATGTTGCTGCCAACGTTACGTTGAGGGATAACATTCCAAGTGGTAGCTCATATGTAGCAGGAAGCTTTCTTCTGAATGGAAATGTGATTGCTGGCGCCAATCCGGTTACCGGCGTTAATCTGGGGAGCCTCGCGGCAGGAAGTGCCAATACCGTGACCTTTCAGGTACTTGTAACAAGCTTGCCGACACCTCCGACTCTTGTGGATCAGGCTACGGCTTCTTATTCCTTCAATTCACCCGATGGTCGGACGATCACGGGAAACATCGCCTCGAATACCTTAACAATCCCGGTAACATTGCCCAATGTGAACACGGTAAAATCAGCATCCGTTACCGATGTTGCTGTCGGGGAGACTTTCACGTACACCGTAGTTACTACCAACAGCGGTATTCAGGTGATTAACAATGTGGTACTTACAGATGCGCTCCCTGCTGGAACAACATTTGTTTCCGGTAGTGCAACCGTAAGGGGAACTGCCGTACCGTCTGCGAATCCGAGCAGTGGAATCTCTATTGGGACATTGGCGGCCGGAAGTTCTGCAACGGTGACGTTTCAGGTGAATGTGCAGTCCCAGCCTGCTTCGGGTTCATTAGTCAACCGAGCGGTAGTATCGTATAGCTCAGGTGCGTTCACGGGTATTTCCAACTCCAATTCCATTACAACCCCTGTATACCAAGCTGTTGTCGGGATCAACAAGTCGGCAAGCCAAACCAATGCGACACTGGGGGATCAGATTGCATACACACTTGTGGTCATGAACAGTGGGAACATAGCGACTCAAGTGAATGTGACCGATACGATTCCAGCGGGGCTGACGTTTGTCCCGAATTCGGTAACCGTGAATGGTACTGCACGTCCTGGAACCAGCCCATTAACCGGAATAACACTGGGCAGCCTCCTGCCGGGAGTTACGGCTACGGTGGTGTTTCGCGCTACACTCACCACACTTCCGACTCCCCCGACACTGGAGAATCAAGGGACTGCAAGTTATACGTACCAGCTTCCAAGTGGACGGAATCTCTCAGGCAGCAGCTTATCCAATATCGTTCGTATATCTGCATCGGCTCCGAATATTTCTATTAGTAAAACAGTAAATACACCGGATGCGACAGTAGGAGATGTACTTACGTATACCGTTGTTGCAACAAACGCAGGAATTAGTGCAGTACAAAATCTGGTGATTTCGGATGCACCATCCGGCTCTGAATTTGTCCCGGGTAGTGTCACGATTAATGGATCTGCTGTTACCAGCGCAAGCCCCGTTGCGGGAATCGCAGTGGGTACATTGAATAGCTCAAGTAGTGTAACTGTGACCTATCAGACCAGAGTGAATTCTGTTCCATCCACAGGTTTGGTTAGTAACCGGGCCAATGCAGCATTTACATCAGGCAGTTTTAATGGTGTTTCTTCTTCCGTATCAGTAAATACCCCCATATTTCTGCCAGTGATTCAAGTGGTGAAATCAGCAAGTACAACAAGTTTGACGGTAGGCGATACGTTTAATTACACCATCCAGATAAACAATACAGGTAATATAGCTGCATCGGTTACCTTGACAGATCCCATTCCAGCAGGAGCAGTATTCAGCACAAATAGTGTCATTATTAATGGCGTACCTACACCTGGGCTCAGCCCGGAAATAGGAATCAGTCTAGGAGAGATTGCTGCGGGCTCAGGTGCAACGGTCACCTTTGTTGCGACGGTTACCAGTTTGCCAGATGCAAGACAGTTAATTAATCAGGCGGTTGCTTCGTTTGCCTACACGCTTCCAAGTGGTAGAACGATTGCCGGTCTCTCGTCATCAAACACCATCACTATTCCAGTGTCTCTACCCAATGTTACGATTGTTAACAGTGACAATGTAGAGTACGGCGTAGTCGGGGATGTCATTCGATACACATCTGTTATTCGTAATAACGGCACAGTAGCCGTTAATAATGTGGTATATGTCAATCCTCTTCCTTCAAATACCCCATTTGTACCCGGAAGTGTCATTGTGAACGGGACTTCGTTCCCGCTCTCCAATCCGACAGCCGGCATTCCAATCGGTACGTTGGCTCCAGGAGCCGAGGTTACCGTAACTTTTGAGGTGACGATTACCATGCCGATTCCTTCGCAGATTAACAATCAGTCGACGGTCAGCTTCACATCCGGTTCATTTTCAGGGTCATCATCGTCCAATACCACTCAGACTCCGGTCATACAACCGCAGATTTCACTTGTCAAAACGGCAAATACCATAAATGCGACCGTAGGTGATACGGTTGTATACACGGTAACGGTCAGCAACACAGGCAATCTGGAGGCAAATGTTACCGTGACAGATACCATTCCTGCTGCGACTACTTTAGTACCCAACAGTGTGGTTGTATCCGGTGTGCCACAGCCTGGAGCGACGCCAGCAGCAGGCATTCCGGTAGGCATTGTAGCAGCGGGGGCGACGGCTGTTGTCACGTTTGCCGTTGTTGTGGATTCACTTCCATCTCCGCAGCAGCTTAGCAATTTTGCTACATCATCCTTTACATTTACACCTCCAGATGGGCGAACATTGACTGGCTCAGCCACTTCGAATACGCTCACGTTTCCAGTCTCGTCACCAAACGTCGCTGTTGTCAAAAGCACAGCTTCCACTGCGGCTACGGTAGGCGATACGGTGACCTATTCCATTCTGGTGACCAACAGCGGAATTGCACCGGTGAACAATATTCAGTTTTCGGACCCGATTCCAGCTGGAGCCTCCTTTGTAACAGGGAGTGTCACAGTGAATGGGGTTGCGCAACCTGGAGCCAATCCAGCAGGTGGGGTATCCCTTGGGACATTGGGGCCCGGAACGTCCGCAACGGTCACGTTCAGTATCCGTGTCGACGTGATCCCGCCAAGCAATCAGTTGAGCAATCGCTCTACGGTCAGTTTTACCTCAGGTACATTCTCAAGCACAACCTTCTCTAATACCGTGGTCACTCCGGTGTACCAGCCTATTCTTTCAGCACAAAAAACAGCCAGTACACAAAACGCTACCGTTGGGGATACGGTCAGCTACACGATAACCGTGAGCAATCAGGGAAACTATGGATCCCAGATTAACCTGACAGATAACCTTCCAGCCGGAACCATCCTTGTTCCAAATAGCGTTATTGTGAACGGTCAACCACTGCCAGCAGGAAATCCAGCAACGGGCATCCCCGCAGGCAATGTGGCTCCTGGAGCTACGACCACCATTACCTTTTCAGTAGTTGTTGATACGCTGCCAAGTCCGCAACAACTGGTGAATCAGGCTACGGTAGCTCTATCATATACATTGCCGGATGGGCGGAACATCACGGAGTCCGTTCTATCCAATGTGCTGACCATTACCGTATCGGCACCGGATGTCGATGTCGTCAAATCCACAACTTCAACGGCGGTATCTGTTGGTGATGTCGTAACGTATAGCATCGCTGTAACCAATAACGGAATTGCAACGGTGAACAATGTGGTTTTCACGGATGCAGTGCCGACAAGTACCGTTCTTGCGCCAACCGGCGTATTTGTCGATGGTGTTCTGCGCCCTGGTGCCAATCCTTCTACGGGAATAACACTTGGTTCCATCGCACCTGGTGTTACGGTAACCGTTGTATTTAGTGTGCAGGTTACGGCGCTCCCGGCAAGTGCAGTGTTAAACAATCAGTCCACGGTCAGCTTTACATCAGGTGTTTTCTCAGCGACCACATTCTCCAATACGGTTACAACTCCGGTCTATCAACCTATTCTGTCGGCAGTCAAAACGGGAGATCAGACGATAGCAACGGTAGGGGATACCGTTGTGTACAGCATCGCCATCTCCAATGCCGGGAACTATGGGGCATCCGTCACGTTGACCGATACCATTCCAGCAGGAACAGAGCTTGTTCCAAATAGCGTTATTATTAACGGGGCTTCTGCACCAGGTGCAGATCCGGCTTCGGGTATTCCGCTTGGTGTCGTTTCCACAACAACTCTAGTTACCTTCTCCGTTGTGATTGTGACGTTACCTTTGAGCCAGTCCATCACCAATCAGGCTTCTGCTACATTTTCGTATACATTGCCTGATGGAAGAACACTTGGAGGCACGATTACGTCCAACGCACTCAACATTCAGGTATCTGCTCCGAATGTCAGCGTTGTGAAGACTACTCCGGTGATTGATGCTGTGGTGGGCGATACGATTGTATACGAGATGGTTGTGACCAATGAAGGAATTGACCCGGTAAACAACATTGTGATCACCGATCCGATTAACCCAGCCACCACATTTGTTACAGGCAGTGTTCTGGTGGACGGCGTCCCACGTGCCTTGGCCAACCCTGCGCTGGGCATAGCTCTTGGTAGTTTGGCGCCTGGAGCATCGATAGCGGTATCGTATGCAGTGCGGGTCAATACGCTTCCAACACCACCACAAGTGAGCAGTCAGTCTTCCGTAAGTTTCACATCGGGTGTCTTCTCGGGAGCAGCGTATTCCAATACGGTTGTAACACCAATCTATCAGCCGATTATTGCCGTAACCAAAACGGGGAGCACTTCCAATGCAACGATTGGTGACACCATCACCTATTCTTTTGCCATTAACAATAGCGGGAATCTTGATGCAATTTTGACATTAACGGACAATATACCGAATGGAGCCGTACTGCTTCCCAACAGTGTTCTGATTGATGGTGTTCCACAGCCAGGTGCCAATCCGGAGACGGGTATCGCTGTGGGTGCCATACCGTCCGGAGGTACGGTTATTGTAACGGTTACCCTCGAAGTGACTGTAGATACGTTGCCGCAGGATCAGCAACTGGTTAACCAGGCGGTGGCCAACTATACATTTAGTCCACCCGATGGCCGTCTGTTGACGGGGACCGTATCTTCGAATGTTCTGGTTATCCCGGTATCCGCACCAAATGTTGTTGTTGCCAAAAGCACAAGTGCCATTGATGCTGTTGTTGGTGATGTAATCACCTATACGGTTGTAGTAACCAATAGCGGCATTGAAGTGGTGAATAATGTGGTCATGGTTGACCCGGTACCTGTCGGTACAGTATTTGTGCCAGGAAGTGTTACGGTGGATGGTGTGCCAAGACCAACAGGGAATCCGAATACAGGCATCACGCTTGGTTCGATTGCTGCGGGTGCTTCCGTTACGGTTACATTCAGAGTAGAGGTTGTGGTGATATGAGCCAATCTTCCGGTCCGTTGTCCCACTGGCTAAAGAATCAGTCCCTGGTTCGATTCAGCTCGGGTGCGACTGAACTGGAACAGGTATCCTATTCGAATACGGTTGTAACACCGTGGATCGGCCCCAGGCTTGAAGTCAGAAAAGTGTGCAATGTCACAGAGGCTGCCTTGGGGCAGTCTCTTATCTACCGTGTTGAAATTGTTAACACCGGAAATCTTACGGCCCTAGTGCACCTATTGGATCAGCTATCTGCAGAGACGGCACTGCTTCCCAACAGTGTATTGCGTGATGGTATTCCGTTACCGGGAGCATCACCGGAGAGAGGATTGCCTCCAGCTGAAATCGCGCCCGGAGCCATGTTGCGGTACCACTTCCAAGTTGTAATCTTACGTTTACCTGAGACACTGAAGCTGCTGAATCAGGCACAGGTTAACTATGAGTTTTTGACACCGGAAGGCAGAACGGTTACGGGTGTGGAACAATCCAATATCGTGGAGGTCAATATGGTCTCATCCCGGCTGGAGATCTCCTTTCAGGCGGATCACATCTATACCTTCTCAGGGGATATTGTCATGTACACCGTCATCGTGAGCAATCCGGGTTTTATTACAGCCACGAATGCCCAAGTAACGATTTCTTTGCCACAAGGTATTGTTTTTATACCTGCGAGTGTCATCGTAGATGAAATGTTTGCGCCACAAGTAACGCCTGATACGGGCATACAACTTGGAGAGATTTTGCCCGGAAGCTCAATGAGGATACAATATCGGGTTCAGGTTATGGGGGGAAGCGATGCGAACGGAATATCAAGTGTAGCTGTACTGGCGTATATCTCGGCAGGACAGCAGGAGACGGTCTACTCCAATCAGGTTACCCTGGAAGTTATACAGCCCCAGGTCTCTGTGCTGAAAAGTGTGCTCCCGGTAACGGCCACATTGGGTGATGCCGTCCAATATAATATTACCGTCTCCAATGCAAGCAGTTATGCGGTGGATGGAATTCTCTTGGATGTACTGCCAACAGGTTTGACGTTTGTCGAAGGCAGTTTGGGCTGGAATGGGGTTAAACGTCCCGGAACCAATCTAGCTAGAGGGCTTAATCTGGGGATGTTGACAGCCCGGTCGGTTCTGAATATTCAGTTTGAAGCGAAACTTCCAGATCGAGATGATTCGATGCCTGATGATTACAGGTATGTGAATCATGCTAGCCTGATGTATACATTTCGATTGCCGGATTCACGATCAGTGCAGCGGATGATTACATCCAATGAAGCTGTGGTCGAATTAAAAGCGCCGATAATTCAGGCTTATGTTCAAGTGACACCCACATTGGTCGAGCAGGGAGGTACCGTCACTTTTCAGGTACGTGTGGAGAATACGGGCAATTTGCCGGCACGTGTACAACTTGGGAGCATTTTACCTGAGGGTGCCAGATGGCTTGGGCAAGCTACGGGTGAGATCCAATTGAGCTTACCAGAGTATTCCACACCACGGGTTCTGCATGTGGGTGTGATTGAGCCTGGAACGGAAAAGAACATCTCCTATGTAGCGAAGTTAGCTTCTGAGAAGACGGGGACGCTGCAAGGAGCCTTGATTGCTAGGTACACGTATGAATGGAATGGACAAAAACGCGCTGGCGAAACCCGATCGAATGAGTACAGCATCATTGTGGAGTATGGAGAAGAATAGGAGGTATCACGGTTAACGGTAACTTGCCTGAGGAATTTGCTCATTCTGGATGCCATGAGATTACACGAACGTAAATGAATGGTATACTAATTGAATATGAACTCGGCAATCAACCCGTGGAATCGGGACGTCGGAGTAGAGGAGGCAGCCACATTGGCAAAAGCAAAAGTAGCAAAAAGACCTACACGGGATGAGTTTGAACTTGAAGAGTTGGGAAACCAGCTGGTTGAAGCCTTTCGGGAACGTTCGGAAGTACTGTTGACGGTATGGGGCAAGGAAGATCAGGTACAAGGAGTCATCGTCAAAATGGACTCCCGTACACGACTAGTGCATGTAGAGTATACCGAAGAAGAGTTCACAGCGAAGGTACCTTTTCTGGATATCATGCGTGTGCAATCTCCCCGGTACTGAACGAAAAAAATAGCAATCTGAATAATTAGGGCATCCGCCCTGTCAAAGTCGTTCTTCCTGCATAAGATAACCCATACCTGTTGCAGAGGAGGTACGGTCAATGAGCGAAGTATTAGGTGGAGAAACAAGAGGCTACGGATACGGAGGTTTCACTTCTGTAGGTGCCATTCTGGTTCTGTTCATCCTGTTGGTTATCATCTCCAAAGCGTTCTTGGTATAATTGCATATCTCTAAAGAATGAAAGAAGCTCTGCCATCATGGCAGAGCTTTTTTGTTCGTTCAGTCATTGGCGAATTTTGTAGAAAATCGGTGTTAGTCCTGCTTACGTTATGTTAGAATATAACCATCCCTAGAGAAAGAAAGAGGTGTTTTGATTATGAGCCAAACGTTAACAGAATCTTTAAATGAACAGATGAACTTTGAGTTTTATTCCGCTCATGTATATCTGGCTATGGCAGCTTATTGTTCCAGCAAAAGTCTGGATGGATTTGCGAACTTCTTTATCGTGCAAGCGGAAGAAGAGCGATTCCATGGCATGAAAATATACAAATTCCTGAATGATCGTGGTCAACGTGCCACACTTGCGGCTTTGCCAGAACCGAAGAATGAATATGCTTCGATGCTGGATGTATTTGAGCATGGTTATGCTCATGAACAGCAAAACACGAAAAAATTCTACAATCTGGCTGACATCGCTCTGAATGAACGTGAACATGCAACGATGTATTTCCTGAAATGGTTCATTGATGAGCAGGTTGAAGAGGAAGCATTGTTTGACAACATTATTCAGAAGTTGCGCCGCATTGAAAAAGACAGCAATGCCTTCTACATGCTGGATGCCGAGTTTGGCAAACGTTCGTTCACTGCTCCTGCTGAATAACTTTTACGTAGGAGTCGATAAGATTCCAGCGTCAAAACACCATGTACATACAGCATAAGGTAATGATCCTGAATGCAATGGGGGCAATCTCCTTGCAAGGGATGATGGTTTGATGCCATATGCTGATTGAAGACATAGAAGCCTGCACTTGTGCAGGTTTTTTTGCATGCAACGATATTTAATGATTGTATTGATTTGCTTGAATTGGAGTAATAGTCTATCAAAATTCTGAATGTGGGTAATAGAGGATATGTCACAATTGATCTATCCTGGCGGGATCTTATTTTGCGCAAATCTATCAAATTCGTATTAAATTTTAGGTTTATCTGACAAAAGTGTAACTCTACCGTAGCCTTTGGAGCGAGAACAGGAGCCACTATCTTTGATAGTATTAGGATTAATCGCCAAGGGATGAAGGTAGAAAAACATGGACACCCGGGGAAATATAACACATAAGGGAGACTTTTAATTATGCTACATATTCGTAAATCTATCATGGTCACACTTGCTATTTTACTAATCATTCCACTCTTATTGCCGCAGTCGGTATCTGCCAAATCAGCTGCATCCAAGGATGGTGCAAGCAAAGTAAATTCCAAAATCATATACCTGACGTTTGATGATGGGCCAACCGCTCATACGGGTCAGTTACTGGATATTCTGGATCAGTATAATGCGAAGGCAACGTTTTTCATGCTGGGTCCTCAAATGGAGAAATTTCAGAAGGCTACCAAACGAATCGTAGCTGACGGGCATGGGTTGGGTCTGCATGGTGTGTCTCACGTTCCAAGCAAATTCTATAAATCTGCATATAGCGGATTAAAAGAGATGCAGCAGGCCAATGTAAGTCTGAACAAGGTTGCCGGAGTTAAAACAAGTCTCGTGCGAACGCCATATGGTAGTAAACCTTATCTCAAACCGGCATTCCGTAATGTACTGCTGGGCCAGGGTGGATTCCATCTATGGGATTGGAATGTCGATTCGGAAGACTGGAAATACAAGAAAGATCACCAGAAAGTCTATAACAGTGTAATGAAGCAAATCCACAATGTGCAAAAGAGCGGAACAACACCAGTTGTGCTTATGCACGACCAGGAAGCAACGCTGAAAGTATTACCGCAAGTGTTGAAAACATTGAAGGCAGAAGGGTATCGTTTTGAAGTATTAAGCAAAAAAGTGCAGCCGGTTAACTTCTGGAACGACAAGCGTTAATCTTTTTAATTTTTCTACAGATTGGCTACAACGAAGGAGGCACACATCATGAAGAAACAACCATTATGGATCACGATTCCAGTAACGACAGCCGTTTTACTTGCTCTGGCAGGATGTGGAGGACCGGATTCAAATGCAGCATCTTCAGAGAATAGTTCTTCACCAACGACAACAGTGGGTGAGCAGACCGAGACCGGCAGCGGTGGTGCTGATTTCTCTAATGAAAATGAAACAGGAACCAAAGAGAACACGGGCACAACAGATAATGAAGACACATCAGGATCGAAGGCAAATGACAACCAAGTTGCCACGGGTCAATCAGGTGTGAATGATGTGATCAAGCAAGTTCGCAACCAGTTGAAGATGAAGGATGCAGCGTTACCCACTTCATTCACATTGGACAAGGGTACATCTTTGGGTGCTGCAATACTGTCCAATACTGCTGATGCATTTAAGGTAAACTTCTACGCTACCACTCAGTCTGTTGCCATTAATGATCAATCTTTAACTGCATCCGACAGTAAGATACCTGTACTGGCTTCCTATGAAGTGAAGACCTATAAGGACCCGAATCAGTCAGAAATTTTCCCTGAGACGGACCTGAAAGATATTCCAGCAGATATGGCAGTGGATCTGGGACATGGCATCAAAGGCATCAGTGAAGGTGCCGCAGGCAGTCAATATCTGACTTGGCAAGAAGGTAGATGGACGCTGGAAATTCGTTCGGTTTCCGAAGATGAAATGAATAATCTGGGCATAGCGAAGAAAATGGTGGAGTACCTGGAGTCAAATACGTTGCCTGTACCCAAAGATAAAGGGTATATCAAGGTTGAATATCCAAATGGTGGAAAGTCTGTTCATGTAACGATCTCATGGCAGGACGGTAACCAAATTCATCAGCTTAAGACCGATCAAGTGCCATTAGAAGCTCTTGGCATGGTTGTATCTGTGAAATCTTAAGTGTTTTACGGATATTCTGCAATGTAGAAGAGATGAGTGTTGGATTGTGACGATACACATAAAAAAGCTTGGCCCAGGAAGAAATTGCTGGGCCAAGCTTTTTATTTTGAGTATGTTATCGCAGCTTATGCAGCCGGGACACATGTTTATTTTTGTTTCAGTGGGTTAAAGCGGTACTTTCATTTGAACCACCCTTTTTCCTTGGAGCGAGTGATGGCCTCAATGCGGTTACTGGCATTTAACTTGTTGAGAATAATGGAGATGTAGTTACGCACTGTTCCCGTTGTGATGAAAAGATGCCCGGCGATTTCCTTGGTGTTTTTCCCATCTGCCATGAGGCCTAGTACGGCGTTCTCCCGTTCTGTCAGGGGGTTTTCTTCTACATAAGCTTCATCTACCAAGTCGGGAGCGAAGATGCGTCTGCCATTCATAACTTGGCGGATCGACTCGGCAAGTTCTTCAATTGGACTGTCTTTGAGCAGGTAACCACGGACACCGCCCTTTAGGGCACGTTCGAAATATCCGGTCCGGGCAAAAGTGGTCAGGATAATGACCTTACAGCTCATTCCTTTGAGTTCTTCTGCGGCTTCAAGGCCGCTTTTCACGGGCATTTCTATATCCATCAGACAGATGTCTGGTGCAAGCTCCTGGACAAGGGAGAGGGCTTCCTGGCCGTTGCTGGCACGTCCGACGACTTCCATATCTTCCTCCAGATTGAGGAGGGAGGACAAGGCGCCGAGCATCATGCGCTGATCTTCCGCGATTACAATTCTAATCATGATTCTGCCTCCTTTATCGGTTTGCGGACGAGTTTTGGAACATGAATAATGATCGCTGTACCCGGGATGTCTGTCGCAGAGCGAATATCCAGACAACCGTTCACAAATTCAAGTCGTTCCTTCATGCCCAAAATTCCTGTTCCGCGCCGATCCTGTTTGCGAGTTCGTTCTATTCCAACACCGTTATCTTGAACGGTTAATACATTATCCGCTAGGGTTTCCTTAATGATGATGGTACAGGTTGTTGCCTGACTGTGTTTGACGACATTGGTGACGGCTTCTTTCAAGCACATACCGAGCACATTTTCATTCAATTGTGATGTATCCTGTAACTTCGGATTGCCTTCCAGCACAAAATCAATCGAAGCGGCCTTCAGAATCTGCTCCGCTCGAAACAGTTCATCAACCAATTGTGTACCACGCATGGTGGTGACCATTTCCCGGACCTCTTTCAGAGCTGTGCTTGCCGTTTGTCTAAGGTCGTTCAATTCAATCTCGGCCTGATCGGGATTATTGCGGAGCAGCCGTCTCGCCAGATCGGTTTTCAGACCGATGAGAGAGAGCTTCTGTCCAAGTGTATCGTGCAGGTCACGAGCGATACGCTGGCGTTCTTCCATTTTTACGAGATCATCAAGTCGCTTGTTCGCATTCTCCAATTGGCCTTCCAAATGTTCAGTTTTGTTTTTGTTATACGTACTGATTGGGAGCAGGATGGAGGCCATTAAGCTGATGAATACAAACGGGAACTGACTCACGAGCAATGAACTCTGATTGATAAAACCATAATTAATGGTTAGGAAGCTGGCTCCCAAATTCACCGAGTATAAGGTGAAGAAACCGGCTTTATTTTTAATATTCCCAATAAAAAAAGCAAGAAACAATGAGAAGTAGGCATAATCATAGGCGATCGTCATCGTAATGGATATGGCAATGAGCAATCCAATCCACATGTATACCTGCCAGCCTTTGGTGATGAAAGCGAGCAGATAACAGACGAAGAAAACGAGAATGATAATAATACCTGTTACCATCGTCCATAATTTGGAATATTGTGAAATGTAATAGAAGGGCAGGATGAAAAAGACGAGCCATACATAAGGATTTAACCCTGTATTTTTATAAAAAATCTGCATCCACTTTTGAATGTAATTCTCCTCCTTGCACTTGTACTCAACTTTAGCATGACTGTAGCATGACTATGGCTTGAACACAAGAAAACGAATCCGACAGAGTTAAGGCTTCTCTGTCAGACCCGCTGGATTCGTTACTCGGATAGGCGGTTGAACATACGGCTTGCGGGACAAGTTTTTGAGCTGTCTGAAGCTAATAAACTGTTTAGAATCTTCATCCCACAGACGGAAGCGAAGGGCAACCAGACTGGAACGTAGTGTAATAGTAGTTGCTTTTTGCAAGGGTGGTGTTGCGTTATGTGCTTCTTCCAAGAAATAGTTAGGTACACGTGGGCTCAAGTGATGCACATGGTGAAACCCGATATTACCACTGATCCATTGCAATAATTTTGGCAATTTGTAATAAGAACTGCCTTCAACAGCTGCTTTTACATAACTCCACTCATCTTCATGTTCAAAATACGTCTCTTCGAACTGATGTTGAACGTAGAACAGCCAGATACCAAAGAAACCGGAGAAGAAGAAGATAGGTGCCTGCACCATTACAAAAGCCTGCCATCCGACTAACCAGGACATGAATGCATAGAGCACTACGATTAATACTGTAGTCAGATGTGTGTTGATACGTTCTTTACGTCTTGCACCTTTGCGGTTAAAACGGTAAGCCAACAGAAACACGTAGATAGGTCCGATACAAAACAATACAAACGGGTTACGATAAATCCGATAGAAGAGGCGTCCCCAAGGAGAAGCTGCTTTGTATTCGTCAACCGTCATAACCCAGATATCACCTACACCACGTTTGTCAAGATTACTGCTTGTCGCGTGATGGATAGAATGCTCGTTTTTCCACTGCTGATAAGGTGTGACTGTTAATACACCCGTAATGGTACCGAGAATATCATTGGCGCGTTTGCTCTTGAAGAACGAACCATGACAGCAGTCATGGAAAATAATAAAGGTCCGAAGTACAAATCCGGATGCCACCAAAGCAATCGGGAAGGTCAGCCAGTAGGAAACCGATAAGCTAAAGTAAGCTGCAGCCCATAACAAGAAGAGCGGGAGCAATGTATTGATTAACTGACGGATACTTAATCTGAGATCATTTTTTTCGTAAGGGGTAACTTCTTTTTTTAAGGCCATTTCTTTTGATCTGTTCATAAAATTGTGTCCTCCTCAATCGTTATAACTGTAATCAGCTACAACTTGGCGTTTCCCGCTAGACTTTCCTGTAGGAAGCATTTTTATCATTGTAAAACAATCCGAACATGACAGTAAGTCATAAACGTCAGCCTTCTGTAATGATGAATATCAATGACGGACCATGACATTTGTCATGGGTGTATGATGCTCAATAGCTCTGCAGAAGACGGAAGAGCAGGTTTTACAAATTCCTTTGCACAAATTACGCAACAATTTGTATTATGTATACAAATTTTGTTGAGAGCATGGTAAAATCTATCTTTGAGTGGTTATGACAACTTATGAGACGGGTCGATTAGGTTGATTTCTGATGGATTGGATGGAATGCATAATGAAGAAACGAATTACGGATATCCTATTTATTATGGCAGGTGCATTTCTGTTTGCACTGGCGGTGAACCTGTTTGTCATCCCGAACGATTTGGCTGAAGGCGGCGTCACGGGTATCACGATTATTTTGTATTACCTGTTTGAATGGTCCCCTGGACTGATGAACTTGATTCTGAACGGTATTTTGTTAATTGTGGGATATCGGTTTCTTGATAAAACGACTACGGTATATACGATTATTGCGGTGGTATTCAACTCGTTGTTCCTGCATCTGACGGAGAGTTGGACGATTGCATCGGATGAACTCTGGATCAATACCATTTTTGCTGGAGTATTTGCCGGTCTTGGTATTGGCTTAATTGTTAGAGTGGGAGGCACAACGGCGGGAACAGTGATCCTGGCCCGACTTGCCAACAAATATCTGGATTGGAATATCAGTTACGGACTTCTGTTCTTCGATCTGATTGTGGCTTTCTCCTCATACTTCATCATTGGGCCACAAGGATTAATGTGTACAATTGTCTTGCTGTTTGTCGGAACCAAAACAATGGAGTTCATTATTGAAGGGCTCAATCCGAAAAAAGCAGTCATGATTATCTCTTCCAAACAGGATGAAATCGCGAAGCAAGTTATTGAGAAGATGGATCGCGGAGTAACCGTCCTGTCTGGTCATGGCTATTACACGAAAAATAAGAAAGAAATTCTATACATTGTGATTAGTAAGCAGGAAGTTTCTATGCTGAAGAAGATTGTACGAGCGGAAGATGAGATTGCTTTTATCACCATTCATGACGTGCGTGATGTATTCGGTGAAGGATTTATTGAACTCTCCAAAACTTAATGAATATGTATATAAGGAAGAAAGGAGTTGCGGTGAAATATCACCGCAACTTTTTTGATAGGTTAATGGTATCCGGTATTAATCTAGTTCAAATAGAAAGAACCCTTCTCTATAGAGAAGGGCAAAAGAATATTAATAATGTTTTCTTTTTTTGACTGGACAATATTCAACAGTGACACAACAATGTTTTTTACACTTTGTAGGGACATATTTGATTTTGGTAACACAAGTTTTCGTAATTTTTTTGTAAAAACACTTTGGTCTTGGATGATGACATTTATGATGTTTTCTATACATATTAAAACCTCCCTGATCGTGATAAGGTATTATATGACCGCGTCACTGTTTCGGAAATGTATAAACGTCTATTATTGTATAATAATTCCTTTATTAGGCTTTTGTGTTACAGGTGAAGGTTGGTTCTTTCTAGTAAGAGAGTGCAATGACAAAAAGCTGTACACCTACCAAGCACGATGATATATTGAATTTAATTAATTTGTTAATAAACTTAACTAACTATAAGAGGAGGCGATAGCATGGCTGGCACACCGCAATTTATCCGCAATCTGAATGAAAATCTCATTATGGATGCCCTGATAACTCAGGGGACCATGTCGAGAGCGGATATCAGCCGTCAGACAGGACTTAGTAAACCAACGGTGTCTTTGGCAGTCGAACATCTGATTAACCGTAATCTGGTAAGGGAAATGGGGCCAGCTGACAACGCTCAGGGTCGCAAAGCAACCCTCATTCGTTTCAATGAAACGGCTTATTATGTCTGTGGTATAGATATCGGCGCAACACGTATTCGGATTGCATTATCCGATCTGAATGGAGAGATCATTACCTATCAAACATATCCCATGGTTGTTCAAAAAGTTTATGAACGAGCAGAAGCAACGATGCTGGACCTTCTTCGAAGCCATATGAACGAATTGCTTGATGAGAATCATCTGAACTGGGATCAGATTCAGTGCATCGGGTTTGGTATACCAGGCGTAGTGCTGCCTGATTCAGGGCGTATCCATCGTATTGTGGACCCGTTAGCGGGTCTGGAAGAAGCTTTCTCTCTAGAGTCGTTGTCAGGAGCTTTTCCCTGTGAAGTAATCCTGGAAAATGATGTGAATCTTGCGGCACTTGGGGAGTATCGGAGTGGTGCAGCAGCAGGTTATCCCTTGTTTGTTTTTTTCTCCATCGGTACAGGGACGGGAGCTGGCATCATGGTAGATGGCCAACTGCTACGAGGTCTTGGTGGCTTAACTGGAGAGATTGCAGAGATGCTGATGGAGGATGGTCGACGTCTGGAGGAAGTGTTATCAGCTGATGGTCTGATGCAACTGGCGAATCTTCATCTTAATCCGCACGATGAACTAATGGAAGTAGCTGGTTCTTCTGATATGGACGCGGATGTGGATGGAAAAGTACATATAGTTGCAGATGATCTTCACAGATACCTGACTCCCGAAAAGTTATTTGAAGCTGCACGCAGTGGAGAAGTTGAGGCGTTAGACATTCTACAACAATACAGCCAGATGATTGCTTCAGCTCTGCGTCAGATTAGCGTTGTGCTTGCTCCAGATCTCATTGTGCTTGGCGGAGGCGTAGGAGGGAACGGCGATGTGTTATTGCCTGTACTAAGGCAGATCATATCTGAGCAATTCCCGGTGCAACCACAGTTAATCTGCTCCAAGCTTGGTGAGCAGGCTGTTGTCACTGGTGCGGTGCAGGTGGCCATCCAACAAACGATGCTGAACCTTCAGCAGGAAGCGTTGGACTAAGAGAATGGATATACAACATGTGAGGAGGAAAACGGGATGACAGAATCCGTGAAAAACGTAAGTAATGATGATCTGTCCAATCAGGATGGTACGGTTGGAGGTGATCGATCCGGTTGGATAGCAGGTGTTGACATTGGAGGCACCAAAACATTAATGCTCATGTCATCACAACAGGCTGGAAGTGAAGTTCATGAACGTATCTTTCCTACTCTTGCCAGTGATCAGCCGGATGAGTTCTTCCGATGGTTATTCGCTGAATTGGAAACATTCTGCCGCGAAGTTGGATGCAGTCTGGATCAACTTAACGGTGTAGGCTTGGGATTCCCTGGTGTGATTTTGCAGGAGGAGGGAATACTGCGAAATGCTCCAGCTTTTCAGTGGCCTGAGCATGATATTCGCCCTGTGATTGCAAAGTATTATAGCGGGAATATCATGTTGGACAATGATGTGAATCTGGCTGCAATGGGAGAATATGATCAAGGGGCAGCACAGGGACATCAACACTGTGTGATGGTCACGGTTGGAACAGGCATTGGAGCTGCTCTTATCCTGAATGGACAGCTCTACAGCGGCCAGAATGGAGCAGCAGGTGAGATTGGGCATTTCATTGCAGGAGACGAAGGGCTTCATACCGGTTACGTTGCAGATGCGGATTCCTTTGGCGTATTTGAGCAAGTGACTTCAGGTACGGGAATTACCGAACAGGCGAGGCGTTATTTTGCTGCTGGAAAGGGAAGTTCCTTATCCCTGATCATGAGTCTGGCAGGAGGGGAAGCGGAACAGATTGAAGCCAGGCATGTATTCAAAGCAGCCGAGTCAGGTGATCTTGCTGCCCTGGAGATTCTGGAACTGCCCATGCGTTATATGGCTAGAGGTTTGGCGAATATTACGGCTTTACTCAATCCTTCCATCATAGTGATCGGTGGTGGCGTGGCTGCATCCAACCCATCCTATTATCTAAATGAAGTGCGCACACGCCTCCAACGTTACACCGTTCTGCCTACACTTTTAGCTGTAGCTGAACTGGGGAACAAAGCAGGAGCAATCGGGGCATTGGCTGCAATCAAGTCGAGTCTGAAACGCACATAAAAATAGAGAATAGGCGAAGCAACTACAGAAATAAAGGATGGAGATCCGGATGAGAAGCAGACATATGAAGGCTTACACAGAGAAAACAAAAGCCGATTCCAATGATGCAAAACGTGTTTTACTCCAATTGCAGGGCCTATATCTGTTTATGGGGCTTGCCGGGGGGATGTTTAACCCGTACATTAATCCCATTTTGGTTGCACAAGGTTTTTCCAGTAAAGAAACCGGATTTATCATGGCGTTTGGCACACTTGTATCCATTATTCTTCAACCTATATGGGGAATTCTGGTAGATAAGTTTAAAAAGACACGGTTCGTCCTGGTGATAAGCCTGCTTGTTCCTGCATCGTTAGCGTACTTCTACAATATTCAAGTGTACTTTATATTAATATTGATTTATACTTTATGCACTATATTCCAAGTGACTCAAATACCCGTTGCTGACTCCTATGCGGTTACAGCCGCGAGAGCCGCAAACACCTCATATGGCATGATCCGACTCTTCGGCAGCATAGGAACGGGAGTTGGTGGATTTGCCGCAGGGATGTATCTCTCCCAGTTTTCCATTCACATGTTATGGCTGCCATTTCTCCTGTTTAACATTCTGAGCGCTATACTGGCAAGTACACTTCCCCGGCAGACGAGTATCTCCTCGTCCTCGGTAACCTTCTCCGTAGGTTTGGCAAGATTGCTCCGAAACCGGACATTCCTTCTATTTCTAACAGGTTGTTTCCTGGTTAACCAAACGCTCACTGCGTTTAACTCCTTTTTTGTTATTTCATTTCAGATGGCTGGCGGTTCTGTGACGATGACAGGTACAGCGCTATTGCTTGCATCGATTACCAATGTTCCATCCATGTTGGCAGCAGCATTCATACTCCGAAAATGGGGACATGAACGGACGATGCTGCTTGCAGCCGGGGCGTATATGTTACGTTGGGGGATACAATGGCTATGGCCGACACCTGAGGTCATGATTGGCGTTCAGGTGCTGCATGGGTTATCCTTCGGATTCTTCTATATCGCAGCAGTGGAATATGTGGCTTCCGTTACGGGACGGGAGATGCAAGCCACAGGACAAAGTTTATTTAACATGGTGTTTGCTGGCCTGGGCGGAATTGTTGGTAATATGCTTAACGGATATTTACTCGATTCCGGCGGTCCATCACTGATGTATCTGGCTTGCACGATCAGTGCGGCACTAGGATCAGTGATTCTGTATATCGTCAGCAGGCAGGCCAAAGAACAGAGAAGAGCATACTCATTAGAATAGAGATGGAAGGAGTTGGAGCCTATGAAAGTAAATCTGAAGCGGAATTGGCACACCAAGTTGATGTATTCGTATTTTCCTATTTTTCTGCTTACGATTTCCATTCTGATCTTTCTCTCCTTCCTGATTGTCAACGAACTCTCACGTAACGAAACACAAAAAGCCGACATGATCTCCACCCGCTATATCGTGGATACACTGGAGCGATCGCTAAGTGACATTGAACTTCGCTTGCTTGAAGACATTGGTGCGAACAAAACATATAGTCGCTTTCTGGAAGCTGAACAGGGACAATTATCGAGTCAATTCATCTATGATGCAGCAAGTGGGCTGGGACGTATGCTGGATCAGCAGGATATGATTCAATCCATTTATCTCTATCGCATGTCCGATTCCCAGATTCTTACGCCCAGAGGCATGATGCGTTTGGAAGATTTTGAAGATCGCGCCTATATTGAGCAAGCTTTGAAAGATCGGGAGAATCTCGGTTGGAACTTGCCACGTGATTATAAGGAACGTTCCTTCGACGTACCTTCACAGGTGATTAGCATGAATAAGTGGCTTCCTTTGCCGTGGGGCGGGGAAGGACTGCTCGTCATTACCATCCGCATGTATGCAGTAGAACGGCAGATTGATAACATGACCAATGAAAAGTTATCTGTTCTTCAGGTTCGGGACAAGAGCGACAATCTGATCTATACCGCGCATCAAATGGACCCTTCTGCAGGTGAAATCCTTAATCGTGTGACTGCGGACAAGCTTGGTCTGGTCTTTGAGAGCGGCATTCAATCCGGACAGCTGTATTCATGGGTATCACTTGTCTCTTATGTGTGGATCGGTATTGGATTATTAACGATTGTTGGTGCAGTGGCGGGACTAATCTACATTACGCGCAGAAATACGCGGCCCATCCAGCTCATCATGAATCGAATTCAGGCGTTACAGCCACGTGCTGAGGAGGATGAAGCAGCACCATCCGTCAAGGATGAACTGGCACTCATCGACCGTGCGCTGGAACATCTGATTGCTCAGACGGTTGACTATGAGAAACAACATCATGAAAACTTGCTGATTCATCGCAGACAGTTGCTTGTTGACCTGATGGAAGGAGAGCGAATGGATTCGTTCCGTCAGCGACTTCGCCATCTGCAACCACTAGAGGAACGATTCATGGAACCGAAGAGTGTTGCTGTCCTCATTGCGGAGATGAATGGTGACGATCTCTCGACCAATCAGAATATTCTGAAGATTGCGCTCATGAACGTAGTGGAAGAACTTGTGCAGAACGAGACTCAATTCGGTGGTTGGGCTGAATGGTTTGGGAACCGCAGGCTTATTGTGGTGATTGCGTCGGATGAGCAGGAAGGACTGGACCGTGAATTGCTTATGGATCTGGCTAAGCAGATGCATATGTGGATTGCGGAAAACTTCCGCTTACGGTTTACGTTCGGGATTGGACGAACCGTATCGGGCTGGGAGGAAATTACTCGATCCTATGCGAGTGCAGATGCGGGTTTGCAGCATAGACTTACCCTTGGTAAAGATGCCATCGTTCTCAGTGAGCAACTGCCCGATCGTATTGAGCTGCAATCGTACAAGTATTTGCAGATGCTCGCAGACTTTGTCCGTGAATTCAGACTAACCGGTGATGGTTGGCGAACGCAGCTGGATCAGATGTTTGTTGCGTTCAGCGAAGATCAGATTACAGATAACGATATTCGCATGTTGCTGCAGGCGTTAATCCAGATGTTGTCCCGTGAATTCGGGGAGCTGTCTGAGCGGTTGCAAAGCCAATTTGCCGAGGAAATCCTGACTCGTCTTCGCAGTGATATCCAGCAGGTGGAGACACTGGAGGGAATTCAAGAGATTTTGCAGGAGTGGCTTAAAGAGGTTTATCGCAATTATGTATCTGTAAATGAAACGAAAAGTCATCGCGCGATGATCAACGAGCTGCGGATTTATATTGAAGAGCATTTTGATGATCCGGATCTTTCGCTGAAACATCTGAGTGATCGGTTCCAGATCTCGGGTAAATATGCGAGTTATCTGTTCAAGGAAGAGTTTGAGATGAAGTTTGTTGATTTTCTGGTGAAATTGAGGGTCGAAAAGGCCTGCCGTCTGTTGTCTGCATCCGATATGGCTGTTCAGGATATTGCTCTGCAAGTGGGTTATGCCAATGCCATCTCTTTCGGCAGAGTATTTAAACGGATTATGGGCGTGACACCAGGGGACTACCGCAAGCAGAGTGGTAAACCAGGGGATCAATAACGATATGGATCGTGTTAGAACATCCAGGTATCGGGTGAAATCCAATTAATCCTAGAGATATCTATGAAATCTCCTGTATGAAGGAATAAGGTCCGTACCTTATCGTCCTTTGCAGGGGATTTTTTGGATGTTGAATACAACATCTTAGGCCCATTAAGCTGGTGCGTTAAGGAATTTTACGAATGACCTATACTAGCATTATGACAATCCATTAATTCATAGGGAAGAAGTTGAAGATGATGTATACATACGGACAGCAAGTGTGGGGATCGGTAGATATCAATAGGCGGGTTACCATTACAGCAAGCAATAATACATTTACATTTCAGGTAGATAACTCGTCATATACGATAACTATACCTGTGGGCACCTACACGACAAGTCAACAAAGGCATGAATCCGAACTTATTCAGGCCATTTCGAAGGCAGGGGCGGCTCAGAACATTCCTGTACGATTTATTTTGGGCGGAATGCATTATGATGAGAAGTATAATGTATTGATTTTGGAACATACGGATACGAACAACGAACATGTTATCGATCAATTTGCAGGAAATGCCATCGATACGTTGTTTGGTCAAGTGAAGTTTAATCTTCCACCGAGGAATTAGTACGTCGAAACGTTCTACACGTGTTGCTAAACAAGGAGATCACATAAGATGTGGTCTCTTTTTCTTTTTTTGAAGAGAGATTCAATGGAAAAAGGATTATTGCAAGATGGGTGATGCCAAATTAGGCATGAGAAATCGATCTTAATACAACATTATATGTTATTATAGTTAACATTAACGGCGTGAAAATTGTATATTGTCAGGAAATATGTTTATATATCGCGGTATTTAACTTAAAAAACGTGAATTTTACATTTTGAAAATAGTTTATTGTCTGAATATCAGATTGTATGTAATGATTGGTGACATTCACAGGTGCAACAAAATGGGCTGAACAAAGTGGAGTGGCAATCATGTGAATTCATTCAGAGAGTGTGCGAAAGGGGAAAGGTCAAATGAGATTATTTCAAAGACGTAAGGCAGGCAAGGCAAGTTCAATCCTCGCAGTGGTAACAGCATTCACTCTATTATTATCCGCATGTTCATCAGGAAGCGAATCTGCATCTTCATCAGGAGCGTCGGGTTCGGGGGAAAAAACGACTTTGAAAGTAGAAATCTTCGACCGCGGAAATACTCCGGCGGGCTACACCATTTCGGACAGTTATCTGACTCGCTTCATACAAGAGAAGTTCGGTGATCCAAACAACATTGATGTTCAGTTTGTTCCGGTACCACGTTCGGAGGAAGTACAGAAGCTTAACGTTCTGATGGCGAGTGGCTCTGAAGTACCTGATATCGTATTTACCTACGACTCGGGAACATTCAACCGATATGCAGAGCAAGGAGGTCTGACTGAACTTACGGATCTGATCAATCAAAGCGGTCCTAACCTGAAGAAGTTCCTGGGAGATGAAACGCTGGCTTACGGTCAATACGATGGTCAACAGTTTGCGGTTCCAGGTAAACGTCTTGTACTTGGCAAGTACGCATCCTATGTTCGTCAGGACTGGCTGGATGCACTCGGACTGCCTTCACCTCAGACAGCTGAGGAGTTGCATACAACATTGAAGGCCTTTAAGGAAAAAGATCCAGGTAAGGTGGGCACAGGACTTATCCCAATGGGGATGTCGATTGCCTCGGCTCAATATGAACCACTCATCTGGTCATTCATTGAACCACTGACGGAAGAACAAAAATATACGTTAACACAACAACTGGGTTCCAATGACTATCCAACGTTGTTGCCTGGTTTCAAAGACGCCCTGAAATATATGAACACACTTTATAATGAAGGATTAATGAGCAAGGACTTTGGACTAGATAAAGACAAGAAAAAGCTGTGGGAAGATGTATCTAACGGCAAAGTTGGATTCTACACCGAGGATGCGGGGGAGATTTACATCTCCGGTACGTACAAAAACCTGCAAACCAATCAACCGGATGCAGTAATGACACCGATTGATGCATTCAAAAACTCCGAAGGCAAATTTGCCAAACCGGCATATGCACCCAATGCGATGTATGTCATGATTCCAAAATCGAGCAAAAATGCGGAAGCAGCGATGAAGTATCTGGATTGGATGGCTTCGGGCAACAACCTGTTCGACCTGCAATTCGGTGTTGAAAATGAGAACTATGAGCTCGTGGATGGTGTACCACTGATCAAAGATGATGCTTCACCTGAAATCGCAGGTCGTATCTATAATTCCGGTGACATTGCCATTATCGTTAATGGTAAATACGTTGGGGATGACAAGAAAAATGAAGAGGCTTATGTCGTACAGGTAGAGTCGAAGTATCGGGATGACATGCGCAAGTCGGTAGCCATTTCCAACACGGACACGATTCAACCGGTACGTTTCTCCAAACCGATTGATGCAGAAGCACGTTACGGTAACGGCTTGAAAGACAAATTTATGGAGTTCTTCGTGAAAACAACCATTTCCAAACCCGCTGATTTTGAAGCCACGTATGACAGCATGATGAAAGACTACATGGCAAGCGGTGGTCAAGCGATCCTGGATGAACGTACAGAAGCTTACAAAGCGATGAAATAAGTAGAGTAGAGTTCACATCTAATGTGTATGACAACAAAGAACAGGGAATTCATTAGGGCGATGGCAACATCGCCTTGATGAAGAATCCTGAATGACATGGGGGGAAGGTTTATGAAAACAAGCATCTATTTCCGCAGAAACTGGCAACTATATGCGTTGCTCCTACTGCCCATGATCTACTTCATTATTTTCAAGTATGGGCCAATGTATGGCGTGCAGATTGCGTTCAAGGACTTTAACTTCTTTCAAGGGATCTCCGGTAGTGAGTGGATTGGCTTGGATGCATTCAGAGAAGTATTTCAAAATCAGGGATTTTACACGGCATTACGCAACACGTTAGTGCTTAACATGCTGGATCTGCTGGTGTCCTTCCCGGCGCCGCTTATATTGGCCATCTTATTGTTCGAGCTTAAAAAGGCTTGGTTCAAAAAACTGGCACAAACTTTACTGTACATTCCTCACTTTATTTCGTGGGTCATTATTGGAGGGATCGTACTTCAAGTATTTGGTACACAATCGGGTTTTATTAACAATATCTTGATGAGCATGGGATTTGATCCATTACCATTCCTTTCAGACAAAAACTATTGGCTCTTCACGTATCTTGCGGTAGGCGTGTGGCAGAGTGCCGGCTGGGGTACGATTCTGTATCTGGCATCCCTGACAGGAATTAACCGGGAACTGTACGAAGCGGCAGAAGTGGATGGAGCAAGTCGGCTACGCAGAATCTGGCACATCTCCTTGCCAGGCATCAAAACAACGATTGTTACCTTATTGATCATCAATGTCGGCAACATGATCTCTATCGGGTTCGACCGACCATTTATTATCGGAAATGTGGCTGTACGTGAATACTCGGATGTGCTCAGCACGTTTGTGTATCGTGTCGGTTTACAATCCGGTCAGGTCACGCTCGCAACAGCTGTAGGTTTGTTCCAGGCATTAGTTGGACTTGTCTTCATACTCGGAGCAAACTATACGTCCAAGAAATTGACCGATGAGAGCATTATGTAGTGGATTTGATTCACATATGATCTGTAAGGAGTGAGTGAGATGTCTGAAAACACGGCGAATCGAATATTCAACACGGTAAACGTCATTCTTATTATCATTACGATGGTGCTGTGTCTTGCACCATTCATTCATATTATTGCGATCTCGCTCAGCTCAAACCGGGCGATCGGTTCAGGAGAAGTTTCCTTTTTCCCAAAAGAGTTATCCTTTGAGGCGTATACCAAAGTATTTGCAGATGGATCGATGATTCGTTCCCTGATCTATACGATCTGGCTGACCGTCCTGAGTACGGTGTTAAGCATGGCGATGACCATTGCAGCAGCTTATCCACTGGCGAAGAGTAATCTGAAAGGGCGTAAGTGGTTCATGCTTGTCATTGTGGTGACGATGTTCTTCAGTGGGGGCATTATTCCCGAGTACATTCTGATCAAAAATCTGCATCTACTCGACAGCACATGGGGACTTATTCTGCCTGGATTGATTAGTCCATTCTATATGATTATCCTCATCACCTTCTTCCGAGGGATTCCCGAAAGTCTCGAAGAAGCGGCGGGCATTGATGGAAGCAGCCACTTCGGAACACTTATGCGTATTATTTTGCCGCTATCCCTTCCGGTTATGGCAACACTGAGCCTGTTCTACGCAGTAGGACGGTGGAATGGTTTCCAGGATGCACTGATGTATATCACCAAGCCTGAACTATACCCTTTGCAATTGAAATTGTATCAGATGATTCAGCAAAACCAGATTACAGAACTGATGCAGAACGAAGGCATTGGTGCCGTTCAAGTCCTGCCTGAGAGTCTGAAAGCAGCCAGCGTTATTTTCTCAACCTTACCGATCTTGCTTGTGTATCCGTGGTTGCAGCGGTACTTTATCAGTGGCGTAATGGTAGGTGCTGTAAAAGGTTAATAGAGGTTGTTCAAAAAGTTCACTTTTGATTACGAATGATGCCTAGTGGCATCATCAGCATCGAATATGAAATTTAGCCGAAATAGGTTGATGCTTACGAAGTATGTTTCCTTCAGAAACATTGTAGTTGCTCACGTAGTTGTCCTACGCTCCGCTACTCCATTTCTAGCTTAATTCCATCTTCTTGGTACTGAAAACTGATCTTTTTGAACACGCACCTATAGTCTCGGGAGGTTGCATGACATGACACAACGAATGGTAGAAAAGATGTCGAAAGAGCAGCAGTATCTTGTAAACCAGTCCATGACGATGATGGATAGCTTCTATGATAAGGAACTGGATCTGCTTCGGAGTTTTGAAGAAGAGGATTCATCGCAGCACAGCACACGAGCCAGTGCACATTATGCGCTTGGGTTGTTGATTCGAAATGAGCCTGGTGATGTGGAACGCGCGATACAAGTGTTCCACAAGGTGCTCGATGTTCAATATGACGCTCCGGATGAGATCTATCACGGAACCTTTGCGACCCGACCAACTGATGCGCATCCACCAGCGGGTCACTATGCTTGGAAATCTTTTGCGCCAGGCACGGCCTATTTCCTGGAACGCACCTTTGAGAAGGTGTCTGCGCAGTTTATCCATAAACTACAGGAAGATGGATCTCTGCTCACAGAGGCGGCAGATTCCAAACAACTGAAACGCCTTTTTCATTCGGCAGTGAATCAGATTCTGCCACCGGTCTGGATCAGCTATGATCCCAACTGGCGTGAGTTTATCGCTTGTGTCTGTGTGGTCGTAACTGCCGAATTCGGTGAACTTATACCGGAGATACTCATGAAACGGATGGACCATGCGATGGAGTTGGCTGTGCAAGGGTCAATAGAACGCAGGTTATCTGACGTAATCCCCATGAACACCAATATTGAGTTAATGCATATTTTCATTACCCACTACTACGGCCATCGCTTGAACCGAACAGAATGGATTCAGCATTCGGATGAAAAGGCGGAGGGATTGATGAAGGAGTTTGAACAGTACGACGGGACATTCGCTGAATTCAATACAACAACGTATTACGGGGTGGATCTCTCCGTGCTTGGCATGTATCGAAAGTATGGACTCACCAAACATTTAGTTGATATTGGACAACGGATTGAACATGGGCTGTGGAATAACATTGCGCTATATTACAATGCCAACCTCGAGAATCTCTCCGGCCCATTCTCTCGGGCGTACGACATGGAGATGCGAGAGCATAGTTCGATCGGTGTATTTATCTATCTCTTGTTAGGTGAAGGGTATGAATATCTGGCAGGAATCAACTGTGAGTCAGGCCATGATCCACTGATTGCGCTCCTTGGGGTGGATGTGCCCACGGAAGCCGTGCCGTATTTCAAGGCTCATCAAGAGGATCGGCTTGTGCAGAAACAGTTCATGGAACTGTGTGAGCGCAATGATCCAACGTCTAACCGGAATCTATGTACGGCCAAAGCCTGGATTGGTGAGGACCGGATGATCGGGGCCATGTCGGGAAGTGTGAATACCAACGGCCAGATGCATCCAGCTACAATCCACTGGCAGACAGAAACGGGTGAGCGTTATTATCTTCGCTTGATCCGCCGTGAGGTAGGCGAGGGGTGGAACAGTCATCTGCGCGGAGTGACGTTTGACGTGGATCTCACGCCAGATTCGTTAACCATTGATGTGGAGCTGGATACGGCGGAAGAGATCGATGTTTATTTTGAAATCAGAGGGCCATCCCTTCGTCAGCAGGACATTACACCAGCGTTATGGCAGTTCCCTGGACTTACGTGTACCGTGAAGGCTGAAGCGCCTGAACCATCCGTATTAATGTACGTGAATCATGCGGAGATCATCTATCGTTATGTGCCTGGGAAAACTGCGAACAAGATGAAATTTGAATTGACTCTCCGTGAAGACAACGGTATGAGGAATAAATAGGTATATAAGATGAACTGAACATTTACAGGAGAACGAAGAGTGCAGAACGGATCTAAAGAAGCGGAGCGTTCGCCTGAAAGCTTTCTGCAAGAAAGCTGCATCGGAAGCATAAGCTATCACCGGATTTTTCCCTTTGGAGAAGGGGATCAAAAAAATCTGGGGAAGGCGATAGAACGAGAGATAGGAGGACCAATCATGTATACGGACAAACAGGAATATTCGTTTTCAACATGTTGGAATATCAAACGTCATACGACCGGACAAGGCATGATCGAAGAGATCAAGTCTCTCGGATTCAGACAGGTTGAATTGAATTATAACGTTACGGAAGAGATGCTGCAGACGATAGAACCGATGATTGAACGGGGAGAAATCGGTGTATCCAGTGTGCATAATACATTCCCGCATGTGGCTGATCCAGATTACGGGACGGATTCCGTCCTGCTCGGATTCGATGATGAGCCGCGCCGCAAACGGGCGATTGAACTGTTACTTCGCTCAGCCGAGTACGCTCATCGTTATGGGGCCAAGGCTGTCGTTGTACATCCGGGTGAGGTTCCGTTTGAATACAATATAGATGAAGCGTTGAAAAAGATATACCACGATCAAGGACCGGACTCACCGGCATATCAATCTTTATGGCAAGAGATGCTGGAGAAGCGGGCAGATGTCAGCGCACATTACCTGAGACGGATTCAGGAGAGTCTGGAAGAGGTATGTGACTTGTCTGAGCAGCGAGGATACGGGGTGAATTTTGGTATTGAGACCCGTTCACGCTGTTATCAGATGCCGACTTTGCACGAAGCCGGAACGATTATTGGACAAATGAAGGGCGCGCCGCTTGGTCTCTGGTACGATATTGGTCACGGCATGATGATGGATCGAATGGGGTTGTATGACAATGTACGTGAGGCTAACGCGTTGATTGATCACGTGGTTGGCGTGCATATTCATGAAACCGTAGGGTTGGCAGATCATTGGTGTCCATACATCCATAGTAAAGACATGACCTTCTTTGATTCATTTTTGGATATTATCGACCGTTCTCCGGTGAAAGTATATGAATTAAAAGCCGCGTGTACACCGGAAGAAATCGATGAGAGTCATGGAATAATCACGGCCCGTATTGCTGAACGTCATGCTGCGCGTCAGCGCGGATAGGGAGATGGGTATATTTTATGCTAAGTGCATGGATAGGTGGATGGTAGGGGGACGGAGGAATGTGAAGTATTCTTCTCGGCAGATATCTGATGTCCAATTGGAGTAGAAGGTATCGTCTATTCCCTGTGTTGTGCGGGGATGTTTAATGGAAAAAGGGATCGGTTTCATCGGCCTGCTAGGCTTGGTGAGACGGACCCCTTTTTTTTGATATTGTTAGATATGTATATGTGATCGGTGTACAGCTTTCATTCAGATCACATTCGAATAGCATTCAGAAGCATTTTTGCGCACAATTGGCTTCATTGCTGGGCACTCTTTGGAAAGTTAACGAACCTGGCGCACCCTATTCCAAGCATATGAGTCAGATTGAAATCGTAAGGAATCTGAGACACCTTATCAATTCGTGTATAGCCCGTTTTTGCCCATTTCCACTTGTCTGCTCCAGTTTAGCGTTACTGAGGTTCGTTAGAATTTTCATGTTAGTCCAAACGAGGTAATAATGTGCCTGGGATTCGTTAGCGTGTTAGAAGTGAGTCAGAAGTTGGCGAGAGAAGCGTTTATTATACCTATCACCAAAGTAAGATTGAGTGTGTCATTCTGTTTACTCGTACATCCGTCGTTCAAGTTCAGCATAGGCAATCGCAGGATCATCACTAGAATTATCAATATATGCGACGGATGCAGAAGGGAGCGGCCAAGCTACTTCTTTACGGACGAGAGAAGCTGTGAAGGCATCCCAGTTGGCTAACTTCCATTCATCAAGTGGGGATTGTCTTGCTGAGATCCGTTTGTGATACAACGCTTCATTCTCTAGATAAATATAGGCAACTCGCACATCCGTATCTGTCAGAGAACGTCCAATCCGTGCGAGTTCCTGCTCGATCCAGTCAGGGGTACCGATTTCCTTGGTAAATGGGCCCACAACGATTGTATCGATACCCAACTGAACGTTATCCAGAGCGGCGTCCATCGTAATGCGGTACCCAAGATCACGGCACAACCTTTTGTATTCAGGCGAATCTCGGTCGGATGGGTCAAGTCCCTGAAGGGTCATGATTGCCTCAGCCGCAGGACGAAGCAGAATATCCATGTCGAAGAAAGCAGCTTTATGTTTACGGGAAAGGGCTTTGGCAAGTGTGGTCTTGCCACTTCCGGCCCCGCCGAGAAAGAAAATTAGTTTGCTCATGAATGTAATGCCTCCTTAATGTATTGAAAAAATAGGATATGTAATTGAAAAATACACGAATATATAGATCCATCATTAGAGTTCGTGAATGAAGGACTTGTTTATTTTAACATAAATAAAGAAGCTTGTTGGCTAGACAGAAAAGGAAGGATAAGGTAATATCATACCTAGTTGTTCTATGCATAGGTTTCCGATGTATGTGAAAAGAAGAGATTTGAAAGTGTCATTTTTCAAAATCTAAAAATTCTTGCTAAATGAATTGAAAAGGAAGGAGTGAGCGCGTTGCAGGTTAACAAACAAATGATTAAAGGCAGTACCGAGACATTGATTCTGACCTTGCTTCAGGAACGACCGTTGTATGGTTATGAATTAATTAAGGAACTACATCGTCAATCTGAGGGTGTGTTTAATTTGAAAGAGGGCACGTTATATCCTATTTTGCATGCCATGGAGATTGAAGGATGGGTAGAGTCGTACTGGATGGAGGTTGAAGGCCGTAAACGGAAATATTATTCGATTCGTGACAAGGGGATGGAGGCCTTACAAAGTAAAAAAGCAGAGTGGAATTTGTTCCGTCGAGCAGTGGATCGGGTGCTTGGGGAAGGAAGCCTCACATGACGAATCGACATGACCGAATTCAGCATTATCTTGATCACATGTGTGTTCAGGTTAAAGCTCGCGAAGTACATAACGACTTGCGTGATGAGTTGGGAAACCACATGGAAGAAATGATGTTGGACAAAGAACAAGAAGGTTATTCGGAAGAAGAAGCAATTGCATATGCCATTGAACAGATGGGCGATCCTGCAGTAGTGGGCAAGAGTATGCACCGATTGCATCGTCATCGTATGCATTGGGCGCTGTTAACGGGAATTGCCAGTTTGCTAATAGTAAGCCTGCTGCTGATGTGGATTTATACGACAAATATTTCAGATGAAAACTATCAGTTGATATATATAAGTCATTTGATGTATACCATTTTTGGTTTAATACTGATGGTGTTTTTGATGTATTTTGATTATCAAAAATGGAAAAAAGCTGCCTGGTGGATCTATATTTTGTTAAGTGGTATGTTGTGGATTAATCCGCTGGTATCACCGTTTGATTACGGTGTACAACGGTTTTGGAGCATATTCGGTTTTACAATTGATCTTACAACAACATCGATGTGGGTGTTGCCTCTCGCCATAGGTGCAATTATGCTGGATAAGTTGAGCACCAAGTGTGATGTACAATCCGTCTCAACATATATGCTTCTTGTGGCTTTGCCGTCTTATAGCCTATTTCAAGCTTCAGATTGGGTACGATTGTTTCTGTTCGGAACGGCAACGCTAATCATGCTTGCCTGGATTACACGAAAATGGCTCTATACTTTCATCGGAGCTACAATAACCGGAAGTGTTATTATGTTGCAGTTGTTTTTGACAGGTGAATACAAGCGCTTTGAGAGACTCTCTGTCGTTTTGAATCTTCAGAATGATCTGCTGGGGAACTTCGAGTATAACCGTTCAATTATAAGTATCCTTCAGTCAGCCGGATGGTGGGGCAACGGTTTTGACATAACCTTTGGAATTTCCCAAAGGTTTTATATGGACTATCCCGGTGTGATGCTTATTGATGTGTTTGGCTGGTCAGCAGGTATTTTGCTATTGCTTGGAATCGTATGGTTTATTGCCAGTATGTTAAAGACGTTGCCGTGTATTAGGGATGATTTTGGTCGAATGATTATTTTCAGTATTACAATCACGTTCGCTTTGCAAATGTTATATTCTCTTGCGATGACTACCGGGAAGGTTCCAATTGTCAGTGTCAACTTTCCTTTTATCGGGCGCGGCATTCATATAATATTAGAATACGCCATGATGGGTTTACTGCTTGGAGTATATCGTCGTAAAGATACCATTTTATTAAGCAAACCGAGACAGCCGATCACGACAATATTAAAATAAAATAGACACGTGATCGGATGGTATAAGTAATATGATGTTTTAATCAAACTGACGTGCTCGTGCGTCAGAAGGAAACCAGATATGAAGCAGGTTTGCCCAGCCCTGGCTGTTGAAAGATACACCACGCACGGAAGGCAAGTAAGCGGTCTCTACTGGTTTTTCTGATAAATGGAACAGTAGGTTCTGGCTCACCAAGAATTGCTCAATTCGCTCTAATTCAGAAGTTCGATCTGCTGCGATGGGAGAGGCGACGATGGTTTGCAAGATCTCATGGATCGTTATACGAGCAGAATCTTCCAGATGCTCAGACAATGTGGAGTAGAGATCATACCTGCGCAGTTCTTCGTCCCTGTCCCGAATGAGCGAGAAGAGAATCAGATCAGATTCCAGCCGCAGATTCCCTTTGAACTGCTCCATCGTAGCGGTACGGACGGTACAGGTGAAACCGCTCCGCTCCAGTATGGACGCCAAATGTTGAGCATCCCTGCGATATTGTGGAATGGTTGCAATGTGCAGGGAAATGGGACTAGGCGAAGTGAGTCGTTTAGTAATATCTCTAAATCCCTCATGCTCAACCATCCCGATATTCACGGCAACAGAGTCAAGAGCGACGACCTCAGAGTCATCTGCATGTCCGTCATCTCTATACATTCCAGCAAGGCATGACTGAAGGTGTGCTCTTACTTCCGGATCGTTTAACGGTCCGGTTTTTTGCGTATTACACGTGAGTAATTTATGAACCATCACCCCTGCACTAATCTGTGTCCAGTCTGCACCCGCAGACGAAGACGGATTATGAACAAGATGAAAGAACGGAGTTTCGATATCTTGGCTATCGTCCATTTTTGCTGAGGCACTCCAAGGAATTTGCAGGATATCTACCCGGTCCATATGTGCTCTACCCTGAAAATACGATGAAAAGGCTTCAAGTCTGCACAAGTGATCATCCCAGGCGGTGACCTTGAACGATCCCGTCCCAACAGGTTTTTGCATCCCATGCACATCACTCGAAAGCTTCATCTTATGTTCGTTTGTTCCTGGTGAGGGTACAATCGCCGCACGACTTGTTGTCAGGAAAGACAAAAACAATTCATGGGGGTCTTTCAACTGGAAACACACGGTTAAGGAATCGACCGCTTCAATAGATAGAATCTGTTTACTTACATCACGGTACAGTGTCCGGAGATCTGTAGATTGCAGCCGTTCGAACGTATGCACAATATCATGGGCCGTCAACAACTGACCATCGTGAAATGTAATACCTTTTCGCAAATAAAAGATCCAGGTCTTTCGGTCTGCACTGACATCCCAGGTATGAGCGAGACATGGGAGAATCTCTCCCTGTTCACCCCGCTGAACCAACCCGTCAAAGACATGGCTGGTAACAAAGGATTCAGCTAATAGATTAATGTACAGCGGATCAAGCGCATGAAGCTGTTGGCGCAGGGGCAACCGAAGCGTATCAATCTGCTCATTATTGGTGCCGGCTTCCGTATGATGTCCTGAATATCCAAGCAACCACTGGTTTAGATGATCCTGCATGATTGTTGAACTGGAGAATGCGCTCACCTGCTCGGCAGCTTCCTGCAACTCCCGGCGATTCATGGCCTGCATCATATATTCTGCGGCGATTTGATCAGCCGGAACAAGCAAAGTCAGTGAAGAACGCCGACCCCGGCCACGCTGGGAAACCCAACTAATCCAATCATGGGCAACCATCTTTTTGACAATCGTTAACGTATTGCGGTGCGTACAATTTAGCAACTCAGCGAGATCGGCGAGTGTAAGTTCATGTTCTGTATGGTGGCCGTAATGACGATGCAACAGCAGATATTGCTGATGTAATTTCAAAGTGTTGATTCCCTCCTGGAGGCGAACTCTGACGTATTCCTCTAAAATAAGAAGTTTTGTCGATTTTAATTTCTATTTATATTCCTATTTTATCATCTAGAATATAGCATAGAAAGGTTAATGGAGGTTATTCCCATGATTGATAAAATAATGGCTTCACCGCAACGCGCTCTAATCACGCTACTGTCTGCATGGATGCTGGCGATCATTCACCAGTATTTATTCTATGGTAAAGAGATTGGCGTATCGTATCCTATCTTTGTAATTCTCTTTTATGTCTTCATGTATCTGTTTGCACGGGACCGCATGAGGTCTTTCAAGTTCATTGATGCTTTTGTAGCGGCTGTAGTGCTATTGTTGTCGCTAACGTTCCTGTTATACGACAATGAACTGCTGTATGTTCTTAATTTTCTGGTTATACCTGGCGTAGTTATCTTACATATGACGTATCTGATGGGCAGAAAACAGAAGCAGTGGTGGGAGATCGGTTTGATTGGTACGGCTATTGACCATTTGCTGCCTCAAGCCATACGTCATTGGGGGACTATTGCTGCCATTGCTGTGAGAGCAGGCGGGCGTGGCATGGGCAAATCCCAGAAAACAGTTGTGTTCAAAGTGCTCATTGGTCTTGTGGCGTCCTTGCCTATCCTCATTGTAGTCGTTGCATTACTGTCCTCCGCTGACGGGGTCTTTGATCAGTATTTAGCCGGTTTTCCGGAGTGGCTGAATCAGCTGGCTTTTACTCCAGGGATACCGAGAATCATCTGGACTGTCATCGCAGGTGTATTGCTGTTCGGTTATGCATGGGGATTTGTACAGCCAATGCAATATGAGGCAGAGAAGAGAGAGAACGCACATTGGAAAAATGGAGCATCCACGGTTGATAAGCGTGATCACACCTATATATTCTCTCCTGTGGACCCGGCCACTGAAGGTCAGGTTACAAATAAGATTACACCCGAGCCCGAACGCACTCCGGTTCATCGGGAACCATTCAGATTGGACCCCATCATTGTGGGGACGATGCTGATTGTCATTAACTGTGTGTACGTTTTGTTTGTACTTGTACAGTTTTCGTATCTGTTTGGTGCAGGAGAGGGGCATCTTCCGGTAGATCTGTCTTACGCAGACTATGCGAGAAGTGGATTCGCAGAGTTAATTCTCGTCACAGGTATTAACTTCTTTATTCTTATTGTTGCTTTGCAGTATACCCGTTCGAGTGGCAAAGCGGGTTCCATCGTGCATCAGGTACTTCTCCTGATTCTGGTCAGTTGTTCAGCAATTATGTTGTATTCCGCGTTTATGCGCCTTAATCTGTATGAGCAGGCATATGGATATACGTACATCCGCTTTCTGGTACACGCATTCATGATCTTCCTCGCACTCCTCTTGCTGATTGCTGGCCTTCGTATACGGTACACATCAATACCGCTGATCCGCTGGTATATTGTGCTTGCGCTCACTGCATATGTTGCTGTCAACTATGTGGGCATGGATAAACGGATTGCCGAGCTGAATATTGAACGTTATCATCAGACTGGCAATATTGATGTAACCTATCTGGCAAGTCTGTCGGCAGATGCAGTTCCGTTACTTCGAGATTTTGCTCAGGAGGAGTACCCGGATCTCAAGAGGGAAATGCTGGAACGTCAAGCCTACTTGGACGAGGATTCATCAGATCGTTCATGGGCTTCTTATAACGTGGCAAGACACCGAGCTGAGCTAGAAATGTCCAAATTGAGAACGGAATAGCTGAATAGTAGTTGTTTTCCCGTACGGATTTATGCAAAAACAATATGTAAGTGTTATAATATAAAAACTAACCTATAAAGGGGGTGAATCCCTTGTTTGAACTGCAGGAGTTATTACCATATTTATTCTCGATTGGACTCATCTTCACCGTCAGTTATGCCTATATTGCCCATCTTCATTGTGGCATGACAGAGTACTGGATGGAAGGTGGCGCCGGTGGTGGACTTGAACCTGTTCTTCCTGCCCTGTGTTTGGACAGACAGCATAGACAGGAAGACTGGAGCCGAATGATTAGACGAAGAGAAGCGCCCGATGAAGATGAACCAGATTGTCATTCCTCGTTGAACGATTGGTCAACAAATCAACGAGGAGGATATATATGGAACATAAGACTAACAAGGGATTCACTTTTAGATCGGGCAAGGGACGGATCTATGGCCTGATTGCCATTTTGTTTGCAGTCATGCTGCTTGCCGGATGCAGCAACAACGTGTCGGAGATTACTTCATCGACACCGGGATTTTTTAACCACTATGTTGTATTTCCACTGTCGTATCTGATTCAGCATATTGCCACGATATTTAACGGAAGCTACGGGGTCGCGATTATCGTGATTACGCTGGTCATTCGTTTAGCACTGTTGCCATTGATGATGCGTCAAGCCAAGTCCCAGCAGGGAACACGAGTCATCATGAACGCCATGAAACCTGAAATGGATGCGCTCAAGAAAAAATATGAAGGCAAAAATGACCCTGCTGATAAGCAAAAGCTGTCTCAGGAAACGATGGAGCTATACAAGAAACATAAGTTCAATCCGCTGAACATTGGTTGCTTGCCAATGCTCATTCAGTTGCCTATCCTGTCCGGTATTTACACAGCCATCCGACTTACACCGGAGTTGTCCTCCCACTCGTTCCTGTGGTTCAAACTGGGAGCGCCGGACTATGTACTCGCTGTGGTGGTCGCGGTCATATATCTGATTCAAGCCAAGGTATCACAAGCCAATATGGCGCCTGAGCAGCGAAAACAGTTCGCCATCATGGGATATCTCTCCCCATTGATGATGGCATTCTTTTCTCTTACAGCTCCGGCAGCGATGCCGCTCTACTGGACAGTTGGGGGTTCGTTCCTGGTACTGCAGACGTTATTGTTCCGCAAAATGTACCCGGTGGAACATCCACAGGAGCCAGTGGTTGTGGAAGTAAGTAAGAAAAAGAATAAAAAATCGAGCTCATCCAAACCTTCTCGGAAACCTGCAAAGTCTTAATAAATTTGGTCGCAGGTGACAAGAGAAACATGGTGACTACGTAAACTTGTTGAATACAAAAAAACATAATGAAGAAGCCTGATCCATATGGATCAGGCTTTTTTTGTACTCTCAGGTGTTCCTTTTTAGTTTTTTTTACGAAAGCGGATGAAAAGCATAACGTCTACTGCCTGTTCCCCAATATCACTTAATGATGATATACTTACCTGATCAAATATGATATTGATAATCAATATCAATTATTGAGTGATGTATACATTGGAAAAAGTGAAACGAGGAGCGCGGATAGATGCAAGAGGAAGAAGCAAGACAGGGATTTACACCGGAGATGATTGATATGATGGCCAGTATCTGGACACGTTCGATCATTACATTAATAGATGTACGCTTTCAGAATGTAGCGTCACAATACCCGTTGGAGCAATATAAAATGCCTAGTAGCATGTTTATCTATGCATATGGGGGAGAAGCGCAAATCCAACTGAATGAAACCACATTTGCAATGGAACGCTTCGGTTTAGTTCACGGAGGGAAGGGGAGCCTGCTCAGTATTACACCTAAAGAGGAGATGGTGAAGACCTTTATGGTGTTTTATAGAGCAGAATCACCTCTCTTTTTCAAGAAACATTTGCAACAATTACTGGAGCAAGTCAATCCATTTGTTCAACAGTTTGGTTATACGCCAAGTAATCCCATCTTGCTACGCGATTGGTTCCAACGGATGATGAATGGCTGGAAACGTGGCAAGGCGATGGATCAGCTACAGGCCAAAAGTTTTCTATATCAATTGATTCATGAGGTGTATAGGGATTTGGAGGGTGGTGAGATTCGGTATCTCCAGCCAGATCCAGCCTGTTCTGCCAAGATATATCTCGATAAACATTACAGGGAGCCGATTATGTTTCAACAAATTGCCGATATGTTTGGGATCAGTGGTGGACAATTAACGCGGTTGTTCAAAAAAAGGGAAGGGATGAACTTACAGGAGTATCTCATTCAGAGAAGGATTGAAGCTGCCTGTCATGACTTGAAACATACAGAAGCGACGGTTAAAGAAATCGCAACTGGAGCTGGTTTCGCAGATGAGAAAAACCTGTTCCGCATGTTTAAGAAACATTACAAGATGACGCCAAGTGATTATCGGAAAATAAACGCACTATCCATGCAGGTTGATGGTATTGATAATGATTCTCATCTCCCTTACGATGAGAGGGAACTAGCGAGCCTAGTCAAGTCTTATAGAGATGGGGAATCAACGATGTTTGGATCTTTAAGAAGTAAAGAAATAATTTTGGCGGCGGCGATAAGCATAATGCTGTTATTGACGGCATGTACGTCAGGGACGCCAGCGAATAATGGGGGAACGGCAAATACAACTCCTGCGCAGGCACAGCAGACGGCACAACAGGAAGGGTCGGAGACAAAAGCTTCAGAAGCAGCCTCACAGACCAGAACGATATCCACAGTTAAGGGTGATGTTGAGGTACCTAACAACCCTCAGCGAGTTATAGTCGATTATTTGGTTGGTGATGTGGTAGCCCTAGGTGTAACTCCTTTAGGTGTGGCTAGAGCTGCACGAGGAGAGACAGAGCCTGTTTATGCTAACCAGATTACAGACTCCATAAAAGTAGCCATGGAGCCGGAAGATATCATGACGCTTGAGCCTGATCTGATCATTTTGGCATGGAGCGATGAGTCGTATGATGATTTATCCAAAATTGCCCCGACCATTTATGTTCCCTATGGTGATATGACTACAGAAGAGCGGATACAATTTATTAGCGATGTTTTGAACAAACAGGAAGAGGCTAAGGATGTCTTGAATGCTTATAACGGAAAAATCGAAGAAGCAAAGCTAGCCTTTCAGAATGCGGGTCTTTCCGATATGACGATTACGGTTGGAGAATTCAGTGATAAAAGTAACTACATAGCTGGAGCCAAGCATGCCGTTGGCGAGCTTGTTTACAATGAACTTCAATTGCAGGCACCTTCAAAAGTCCAAACGGATATTATCGATGCAGATAAATATTGGGGTGATGTCTCCATGGAAGTATTACCCGCTTACTCTGGGGATTATATGATCTTCTTAGGAGATGGAAACGTTGCTTCTGATAATGCTGTGTGGAATGCCATACCTGCTGTGCAACATAATCGGATCGTAAAGGTGGATTCTTCGCTATCTTGGTCCACCGACGTAATGACTTCCAGTGCATTGATTGATTATATTGTTAGTCAATTGCTGGCATTAGCTAAATAAGAGTTAGAACGAAATTTTAATTGAACACTCCAATTTTTCAAACATGACCAATCGAATTTATGGACGTTAATATCCATATTCGTTTGGATTGTCAATAGGTGATGAAAGGGAAACGAGATGAAAAGCAAGCCTGAACAAAAACGCCGTGGGGCGATAAACTTCACCATGTACATGGTAGTAGGGCTTGGATTAACGGTTCTCATGTCGGCGGCATCAATTATGTTTGGTGCTGCTGATATGAGGTTAGCAACGGTATGGGAGGCTATTTTCCGATTTGATCCAATGCGCACTGAACATCAAATTATCCAAACCATACGTCTTCCGCGTACCGTAGCTGATCTGATCGTTGGGTGCAGCCTTGCGGTATGTGGCGCTATCATGCAGGGGACAACGCGCAATCCGCTGGCCGACTCCGGGCTCATGGGGATTAGCTCTGGCGCAGCATTTGCAATTGCACTATGCCTGGCCTTTCTGCCGGGTTATTCGTATTGGCAGATGATGTTGTTCGCTTGTCTGGGAGCAGCGATCGCCACCGGTATGACTTACTTTACCGCGTCACTGGGCAATCGCGGAATGACGCCACAGCGGCTTGTACTGGCAGGTCTATCTATTTCAATGTTGTTTGGCGCACTCAGTCAGTATTTGGCGATCAATTATAACCTGGGCAGAGCATTAACATTCTGGACGGCGGGTAGTACAGCGGGTGTCAAATGGGGAGAATTGCTGATTATCTCACCGCTCTTTGTTGGTGGTATACTGCTGGCACTGGCCTTATCCCCTTCCGTTACATTACTCAGTTTGGGAGATGATGTGGCAAGTGGACTCGGCATTCGTAGCGGACTGGTCAAGATTTTGTCGACCATTATTGTACTTGTGCTGACTGGATTGGCTGTTGTTGTGGTTGGCCCGGTTGGTTTTGTGGGTCTGATCACCCCGCATATTGTGCGATATATGGTAGGTGTCGACTATCGATACATTATTCCGGCAGCGGCAATATATGGTGCGTTGCTCACCGTATCGGCCGATTTGGCTGGACGCTTGATCAATAAACCGTTCGAAACGCCGATTGCCATTATATTTTCTATCATTGGTGTGCCGTATTTTCTCTTCTTGGCTCGAAGACAAAGGAGGGAATACGAATGACCAAGCGGCGTTATACGGTGAAACGAGGCATTATCATCAATGCAGTGCTTATGGTGCTCATCCTTGTGTTTGCTATCATTAGCATGAATTCTGGCAAGATGAATCTTTCACCGCTAGAAGTGCTGAACGTTCTCATAGGAAACGGTACCGATAAGCAAAATCTGATTGTGTTTGATTTTCGTTTGCCACGAATTGTACTTTCGATCTTGGTAGGTCTGGGGATGGGAGCGGCGGGGGTCGTGATGCAGAGTTTGCTGCGCAATGACATGGCTAGTCCGGGAACACTGGGAATTAGTTCGGGATCGGGTTTGTTTGTCCTGTTCTTCGTTGTATTCATTGCACCAACAGGGAAGAGTTCCTTCATTGCTCTGCCTCTGTTGGCTTTTGTTGGCGGACTATTGGCGGCGGGATTGATCTTCTTATTATCGTATCGCCGCGGACGAGACATCTCACCAATCGGTTTAATCTTGACCGGGGTCGCGCTAGGAAGCGGGTATGGGGCGCTGACGACTTTCTTGACACTCAAGCTGGATGATTCGCAGATGAATTTCATGCTGTATTGGCTCGCGGGGAGCCTATGGGGCGATGATTGGGGCTATATTTCCATACTGACACCATGGGTTTTGATCTTACTCGGTTATATTTTTTACAAGGCTCGCATACTGAATGCCCTCCATCTGGGCAATCAGACAGCACAGGGGCTTGGTGTTTCCGTAAATCGGCAGTTTTTGGGATTGTCAATCGCTGCTGTTGCTTTATCCTCTGGAAGTGTAGCTGTGGGGGGAAGCTTCTTTTTTGTTGGCTTGATCGCTCCGCATATGGCCAGAAAACTGGTCGGTCCCGATCATAAATTGCTCATTCCGGCTGCCAGCTTGGCCGGGGGACTAGTCGTGGTGTTGGCTGACACGATTACGCGCACGGTTAGCCTGGTAGGAGATGTGCCGACAGGAATCGTCATTACAGTCATTAGTGTTCCATATTTTCTTTATTTACTAGCAAAAGCCAAATAACACAATCAATGAAATGGTCTTGATATTTTGTGGAAAAAGGGTTGGGATAACTGCACGCTGCGTTTAAAAGCAGAATGCACGATATGAAGTTCAACGTTCGTAGCTAGCCTGCATTACCGCTATGTTTATCAATCAATAGCATATAGAAAAAGATGCCATTACGATGATATCGTATTGGCATCTTTTGATTTTTACTCATTATTTGATAGTCAATTTGATTACCGGGAAAATTTCATCAGGATTTATATCGCCGGTTCATCCGACAGTTGGAAACGGGAAACGAAATACCAGATGAGCTCGCGCCGTGAGGATACTTTGGTTTTGGCAAAAATGGATTTTAAATGATCCTGAACGGTGTAGACAGAAATATGCATCGCAGCAGCAATTTCTTTGGATGAATAGCTGCGGAGCACATATCCGAGCAATTCCCGCTCTCGACTGGATAATCCATGGCTCTCGGCGAGCAAGGGAAGCAAATCCTGCGGCATCGCCTGCTCCAAACGGATGGCAATCTGATCCGGTCCCGCGAGGTGTTGCATAAGACTGGCATGAAGTAGGAGGTAACGCCCATCCGGAAGTTGGATACAGACTTTGGAGGGCGAGTCAGGAGTGAGTTGAGTATTTTCAGCCCGTTCTGCCTGATTCTTGCGTTGCAAGTGGGAACTCACTGCACGTACCGGACGGGGCAGAACATCAGGCCCTACATGTTCCAGCATGCGCAATTGGGACAGCCAATATTGAGCGGAGGCGTTCAGGGATAAGAGCTGGAACGTGTCTGAGGTGATCAAAATTCCGGGTTCCTCGGGACTGTCACTCGTAATCTCATCGATCAGTGTCAGGCTCGTGGACCGCAGCATCGATGCAATAGAAGCAGTCCAGGTCTGAATCAGCAACCGTTCGTCTTCTGTAAAAAAAGAATTCTCACTCTTGCGATACAGCGTCAGGTATCCCCAACAAGCGTCTCCACTGACTAATACAGCGCGCAGTTCATCACCAAACCCAGCTGGCTGAAGAATGTTGATGTACCTTGAGCTTTGTTCAGGGTGTGCATTCACGGATGCATGAAGTAAAGCTGTATGTTCACCGCTTCGTATTAATTCAGCGTATTTATGTATATCTTCTTCCATATATTCATTGACGAATAACCGATCATGAATGGCCTCAATGCCATCTTCTGTCACGGCTCCTGTGGAGAGAAGAGTCAGAGGATCAACGGTGGTAAAACAGTATGCGTCGTAAGGTACAACCGTATGGATCTGCTTGAGAACAGCTTCCCGATAGGTACGTGAGGTCCAGGTTCCTTTTTCAAGAGAAGTGATAAGTCTATGGTTCCGATCAATACGTGATGTCAACAAAATTACTCCTCTCTCTGCGCACATATCCCAATGTTCTGGGATTGTAGGCTCGCCGTATCCTTCTATAATGAAATTAGACGAACAACGAGTCAAGTCTAACTTCAATTCAAGAGGAGTGCGGTGTCCATGAATCACAATCCATCAACGATGAGCTGGGAAACGGCAGATGTTCATCGTTACGAACAATCGATAGCCCTGAAAATTCCGGGTTATTCTCATATGCATGATCTAATGGAACGGCTGCTCGCAGCATCGTTTGCGGATAACAACGATATTCATATACTTGTAGCCGGAGCGGGAGGGGGAAAAGAGATTGCTCTGCTTGGCTCACGCCATACGGAGTGGACAATGATCGGTGTTGATCCTTCACAGCCCATGCTGCAACTTGCTGAGAAACGAGTCGAGGAAGCAGGCATCGGTTCCAGAGTGAAGCTGCAACCTGTCACGGTTGAAGAATTGCCGGAGGATATCGTATATGATGGGGCGACAAGCATGCTCATGTTACATTTCCTTCAGGGGATGGAGGCCAAGAGAACGTTTCTTACCAGCCTCGCAGCAAGACTTAAACCGGGTGCACCATTGATTGTTGCGGCTGTAAATGCCGATCTTCGTTCACCTGCACATCCAATCATGATGCAAGCTTGGAAGGATCACATGTTGAGTGTGGGCGTTCTTCCTGAAGAATGGGAGCGCTTTGCTGCTTCCCTGGGCCGTGAATCCGACCCAATATGCTCTGAAGAGATGACTCAGCTACTGACCGAATGCGGTTTCTCACATATTACACGTTACTTCGGGGCGTTCTGGGTGGAGGGGTATTATGCAATTCGAAACTAACGTGAAACCTATGAAAGATCAGATCTGGGTGGTTGGCGGTTATGGTCAAGTGGGACAGATGATATGTACTCAACTGGGGAAATTGTTCCCGGGTAAAGTATGGGCTGCGGGTACACGCATGAACCGTGCGGAAGAGTTCAGCAGGTCTACAGGTGGCGCTGTACTACCGCTTCAACTGGATGTAACACGACCTGTAGAGCCATCTATGTTAAGGCCAGTGAAGCTGGTCATCATGTGTGTGGACCAAAGCGATACCCTGTTTGTTGAAGCCTGTGCACAAGCCGGAACCGATTATATTGATATTTCTGCAAAATATGATTTTCTCGCCCAGGTGGAACAACTGCACACCAAAATGCAACGTTCCAAATCGACTGCGATCCTCAGCGTTGGATTATCTCCCGGAGTGACTAATTTGCTTGTACGTGAAGCGACCATGCATATGGATCAGGTGGAGGAAGCAGACATTACCGTAATGCTGGGACTTGGAGAGAAACACGGAAAAGCTGCCGTGGAGTGGACCGTTGATCAGATGAATGCCACCTACCAAGTGATGCAAAAGGGCAAACCTGCTGAGGTCCAAAGTTTCGGAGATGGCAAATGTATTGATTTTGGAACGGAACTGGGGAACAGGAAGGCGTATCGATTTAACTTTTCCGATCAGCACGTGGTTGCTCGGACGTTACGTATTCCAACCGTATCTACCAGACTCTGTCTGGACTCCCGCTGGATCACAAGATCCATGGCAATCTCCAAACGTGCAGGGTTGTTTTCGTTGCTGCGTATCCCGTCTATTCGGAGTGGAACGGTTAAGGCATTTGGCCTTATTCCTGGGGGAGAGCCGATGTATGCAGTCAAGGTCGATGCCGTAGGGTGGGAAAATGGTGAGCAAATCCGCGTCGAACAACTACTGGTCGGCGCAAAGGAAGCAGATGCAACAGCAGCAGTAGCTGCAGCCGTGGCAGAACGTGTGTATAAAACAGAGTTGCCACATGGTGTATTTCATATTGAACAGTGTCTTTCTTTGCAGGACATTCAGGATGCACTTCATATGCCACTAAAGGTGAAGACCAAGATCACCTAGTTTCATGTTCTTTTGCTGAGAACCTCCGATCTGCTATGATGGAACAATAATCAAGGCATGAATGGAGGCAGATCATGAACTGTGTTGCTGTATTACCTTATTACAAAGTGCAGAGAGAAGTGACGGGTCTCGCCCAAGAGATTGAGATGAATGCCCGCTCCATGATTCTGTATTCAGATAAAATTGTGACCAAATACCGTGAGTTCAACATCACAGAAGTGTTTGATATGTCATTTCGCCGTATGGGTGATGAAGGTGGATTTTTCTATCTGCACACAAGTACAGGCGTGTATCCATATATGGTTGAAATTGATCCCAAACCCTTTATACAAAGTTTCAGAAAGATGACGATTCAAAAATTAAAATGACTTGACCTTGCCGTTACGTAAAGGCTTACTCTCGGATATGGAAGGAATGATAACGAATCCAGAGGAGCCGTGAATGTAATGAGTATACTGATTCAGCAAGCTACGATCCTAACGATGAAAGATGCCGATGCCCCCTTTACGGGGGATATTCGTGTTGAGGGAGATCGCATTACGCAGATTACTGATCACATTCTGCCTCAACCGCAAGATGAGATTATCGATGGACGCAATAAGGTTGCCATGCCAGGACTGATTAATGCCCACCAACATACACCGATGAGTCTGCTCCGGGGATTCTCGGATGATCTGAAGCTGATGGACTGGCTTGAACGCAAAATGCTGCCTGCCGAGGCGCGGATGAACCCGGAAGACATCTATTGGGGTGCCAAGTTATCCATCGCCGAGATGGTCCGTTCGGGTACCACTGCTTTTGCGGATATGTATATCCATATGAATGAAATTGCAGAAGCGGTTAAGCAAACGGGTATGCGGGCATCGCTTACACGTGGGATGGTATTCATGGAGGAGGATGGGGGACGCAGGTTGCAGGAGGCAACCGATCTGGTGCAACGCTGGTCTGGAGCGGCCGATGGGCGAATTACAACCATGTATGGGCCCCACTCACCCTACACTTGTCCCATGGAGCCGCTACGTGAAGTCATTGCTCTGGCTGTCACGGAGGATATCCCGCTACATATTCATCTGGCTGAGACGAAGGAAGAAGTTGTGAAGATCCGTGAGCGCTATGGCATGACACCAACAGAGTATTTGGAAGAGGCGGGCATGTTCGAACAGGCACATGTGCTGCTTGCACATGGTGTACACCTTAATCGAAGGGACATCGGCAGATTGAAGGGCATGCGCGGCGGTGTAGCACACAATCCAGTCAGTAATCTGAAGCTGGGGTGTGGAATTGCTCCGATCACCGAGATGTTGGCACAGGGGATTAACGTGGGAATCGGAACCGATGGAGCGGGAAGTGCCACAACCGTGGATATGTTCGAGGAGATCAAAGCCGCGACCTGGCTGCAAAAGCTGGACTATGGCGATCCCACTCGCTTGCCAGCCAAGAACGTTCTAAGTATGGCTACACGTGGAAGTGCTAGTCTGCTGGGTCTTCAGCATGAAGTGGGTATGCTGGAGGTGGGTCGCAAAGCTGATCTGATCCTGATCGATCTGGCGAAACCACATCTTCAACCGGTACATGAGGTAGAGTCGCTACTGGCTTACAGTGTAAATGGGGCGGATGTGGACACCACCATTGTGAACGGTCAGATCCTCATGCGAGGCAGGAAACTGCTGACGATTGATGAGGATGAACTCTACCGTGAGGTAAAGGTTAGAGCAAAAAGAATTGTTGAGGGAATTTAATTTTTAGTGAATTTGATCCAAACTGGAAAAATATTTGTACTCAAAACGCTATGGAGGCTTACTCCATAGCGTTTTTTGTCGAATTATAACTGGGAATAGGTCCATGGTCCTGTTCAGAATTGGTTCAGAATGGGTCGTTATACTGAGCATGTAGTTGTTCAAATTTGAAATGTATACGAGGAGGAACATGAATTGAAGGGGAAACAAAACAAAAAACGGCTTAAGCCGATATTGAAAAAAAGCATGTTGACTGCGCTCGGATTGGGCATTGCATTGCCTATAGGTGGAACGCTCCCACAGGCTAACGCAGGAGCCATTGGTCCGGAAATAACCATTTCACGACCTGTTCTTAACGATGGAATTAACTGGTTAAGTTATTCATCGGAACAAAACGATCCTTCTTTTGTGTCCGGTGTACCCATCGAGGTAACGAACAATATAGTTAGAATCGATTTGAGTACCCATTTACGATCTGATGAGTTTAATACGCTCACAGCCAGTTCAGATGATAGCAGTATAGCTGAGGTGTATGTAGAAACGAGACAAGATGAAAATATGCCAACGCCTACAAGTACATTGGTGATTATTCCTCGCCAAAGCGGCAAAATCAACATCGAATTGAAAGCGAATTATATGATCTCTGGTGAACCAGAGACTGTTACGGATAACATTGAACTTTACATTAGTAAAAAAGGGGATGTAAATGCAGACGGTAAAGTGAATTCTCTGGATGCAGCAGACCTGTTCGATTATCTGCGAAACATGGTAACTCGCCGCGGATTTAGCTATGTAGAGATGAACCGAATGGACGTGGATCGTAATGCGGAACCTGCGTTAGGCGACATGAATGCTTTATTACAAGGATATAAAGGTAAAACACTAGGCGGAAAAAACAATGACTATGTGTTGACCTTCCAACAAGTGGACGATGCGCCGTATGTGCTGAATGGTGAATTGAAGGAGTACATGCAGAATGTATTTTCGACAGATTACTATTTAATGGATATTGATTATGATGATTACCTTAATACTCCTTCTTATCAGTGGTACCGCGCAACAGACCCTTCAGGAGAAGATAGAGTGCTGCTAGAAGGAGAAATAGCAGAACAGTATACCGTTAAAGATGAGGACGAAGGTTATTATCTTGTGCTCGAAGTGACTACTCATTCCACTTCGGATGCAAATACGCAGCCTAGACGAGTATACATTGTTGGAAAAGAAAAAATACAACTCCCGGATTAATTCATTTTTTAATTCAGATAACGGATAACAAAAAAAATTCTATTGTTATCATACATTCTATCAATTGATACAGACATGGAGGCTATTACATGTTTCAACCGAAAAAGAAACGTCCTAGAATCAGAAAAACAATGTCGGGTCTGATCGCACTGACATTACTCTCTTCACTCATATTGCCTAATGTAGCTGGAGCAGAACCAGAAGAACCATCACAAGTACAATTTGCAAATGTTAGTGTACAGGCAGGGCAGACTGTTCATGTTCCTGTTGCTTTGAAAAAATCCCATTTCGGGGTGAAAGCTTATAATATGCAGATTGATTATGATACGTCTGCACTGGAAATCGTTCGGATCACACCTAAATCTGTCAACGTCATGAGCACATCCCCAAATGAAGAGGGTGTAGCAGACTTCCAGTACAAAATTAATGATGCGGAAGGCTGGGTACGGATCATCTGGGTTGATTTTACTGGGGGTGACCATTCAATTGTAGATGAAACCCAATTATTTGATATGGAAATCAAAGCCAAAAGCAATGCGACGCCTGGAACGAAACAGCTATCCGTAGATCAAACTGATTCAGAACATTGGCATTTTACCAATGTAGAACATCAGAGCTACACTGAATTGTCCGGTGGAACAATCACAATTACAGCAGCAAACTCAGGTGGCGACAATTCTGGTTCGACACCTACACCGAATCCTGGTAACTCTTCGGGTGGAGGAGGTAGTGTATCACCAACTTCACCCGTGGTTACCCCTGTTCCATCGACTCCGGCGGTAACCAAAGGTGTAGACATCTATGTGAACGGACAGAAACAAGAACAATCTGCGACGGCTACCACATCAACGGTAAACAATCAGGTTACCACCACGATTCACGTGGATAATGCCAAAGTCATCAATCAGATTGGAAGTGGACTAAGAACGCTGCTGCTGCCGATTACAGGTACAGGTAAGGGCGCGGTCGTTGGTGAACTGAACGGCAAGCTGGTCAAAACGATGGAAGGCAGTAATGCCGAAGTTGTCATTCAGACTGATAGCGGTACGTACACACTTCCAGCTAATCAGATTCAGGTAGATCAGATTCTGAACCAATTCGGAAGCACTGTTCCATTGGAAGATATCACAATCCAAATCGCTATTGTGCCTAGTGCCACATCTAAACAAACAGCCATTCAGGCCGCAGCGGACAAGCTGCAGAACACTACTGTGGTTGCAACTCCAGTTGATTTTGAAGTAAAAGCGATCTGGAATGGGCAGCAAGTTAATGTGGATCGTTTTAACTCCTATGTAGAGCGCACTATTACATTGCCGGAAGGTGTCGATGGTTCAAAGATCACGACAGGAGTTGTGCTTCAGCCAGATGGCAGCCTTCTGCATGTACCGACCAAGGTTATCCAAGGTAACGGGCAAGATTCTGCTATTATTAACAGCTTGACGAACAGTACTTACGCCCTGATCTATCATCCGGCAACATTCAGCGATGTAACAAGTCACTGGAGTCGTGATGACGTACAGGATCTGGCATCCCGTCTGATCGTACAAGGTACCGGTGAGAACGTGTTTGCGCCAGACCGGAGTATTACACGAGCAGAGTTTACGGCTGTTCTGTTAAGAGGTTTGGGGCTGCACTCCCCGCGCAGTACAGAAGCGGCATCGTTCACGGATGTGAAGACGGGCAGCTGGTATGAGGATGAGGTCCAGACGGCTGTGTCCTACGGTCTGATCTCAGGTTATGCTGATGACAGCTTCCGTCCGAACAGCGAAATTTCTCGTGCTGAAGCGCTGACCATTGTGTCACGTGCGATGAAACTGGTCGGTCTGGCACAGGCCGACGCGTCAGAGACAACAAGTCTGCTGAGCACATACAGCGATAGCGCTAAAGTACAAGCATGGGCAGCAGAGCCGGTTGCATCGGCGATTAAACAAGAGGTGGTACAAGGTGCTGATGGCAAGCTGATGACAGATGCAGACATTAGTCGTGCACAATCTGCGGCAATTGTGAAAAGGCTGCTGGCAAAAGCCGGATTAATCTAAACTTTATAAGTTGAACTAAAGATTATTTACACTGACACTACGATGACAGAATAACCTTCCAATCGCTGTTATCCCCAGATTTTTTGATTCCCTTTTCCAAAGGGGAAAATCCGGGGATAAAGGCGAACGCTTCGCTTTTTCAGGTTTTTTCTGTCCTCTCCGTTATGTGTAAATGATTAGTTTAACTTATATTATCAAATGCAGTATCGAAATAAGACAACCCGAGTCCTTATATCTAAGGATTCGGGTTGTTTTGCACCTACACTTACTTGAAATGATTTATTTCAAGCAAGCTGTAGGTGTTTTTTTGCATATCGTTTTTCTCGAATCTCTTATAGGTGCAGTGGTCCAGTTCATTATCAGTTCACAATGATTTGTTACGATATGAAACATCAAATAGATAGATATTGTGCATGATCAGGAGAGGAAGAGATCCATATGAAAATACTGGAAGTTAAAAATGTGAAAAAATCATACACCTTATATGGAAAAGAAAAAGTTCCCGTACTCCACGGTTTGAACCTGAGTTTTGAGACAGGGGAATTTGTCTCCATCCTTGGCGAATCTGGCTGCGGTAAGTCGACACTGATGAATATCATTGGTGGCATGGACTCCGACTATGAAGGGGACGTCGTTGTTCGTGGCAAGAACTTAAGTGCCATGACAGAGAAGGAAATGGATGATTATCGGAAGAATAATATCGGTTTTGTCTTTCAAAATTTCAATCTGATCCCGCATCTGTCTGTCCTCGAAAATGTGACGATTGCGATGCAAATGACGGATACCAATGAGAAGGAGCGGAACCAACGTGCTGTTGATATTTTGACAGAGGTCGGACTGAAGGATCATCTGAACAAACGTCCCAACCAGTTATCCGGGGGGCAGAAGCAACGGGTTTCCATCGCACGGGCTTTGTCCAACAATCCCGATATTATTTTGGCTGATGAACCGACGGGTGCTCTGGATAGGGAAAACGGAGATCAAATCCTCGCTTTGCTGGACAGTATAGCCAAAAAGGGAATGCTGGTGATTGCCGTAACTCACTCGCAGAAAGTCGCTGACTCCGGTACACGTATTGTGAAGGTTGAAGAGGGGCGCATTAGTGACGATATTTACCTGAAAGATCCTTCTAAGGCTGTTTACGAGAGTGGTCAGGATTCTTCCCGGAGCCTGAGCTTGCTTGCTTCATTCAAGATGGCACTCAAAAATATGAAACTCAACGGCAAGCGTAATGTACTGGTAGCATTGGGTGGATCTATCGGTATATTAAGTGTACTCCTGATGCTCTCCTTGGGGAATGGTATAACGACGTATATGAATGACGAGATCAATTCAAGTATGGACCCTTTGCTCGTGGATATAACAAAGCCGAGTGAAGAAGCCAAGGACATGCAAGGCCCCGAGGCTTTGATGGCACCAGGTGAACCGTTCACCGAAGCTGATATCGAGACGATCCGAAATTTCCCTAATGTAGATCACGTAGAGACAATTACGACCATTACAGGCCAATCGACTATAGTGAATGAAAAACAAAGTGTGGGACTCACGCAATTAACAACGTTAACGGATGCTTTTGATCCAGCATTGATAACAACGGGTGTTCTGCCGGTAGAAAATGAGATGTTGTTACCCCTCGATACGGCGAAACAATTAAGCGGAAATGATCAAGCTGAAACCATGATCGGCAAGTCTGTGTTTCTATATATCAACGAGATGGATGGCAATAATAAACCGTTAACGTTGGAGAAAGAAGTAACCATCTCAGGGATCTACGAAGCGGCAGATCCACGATCTCCAATGCAGCAATCCCCGGGATACATTTCATCAGAGACGTTGGAGCAATTGTATACGGACAAGGGAATAACAATCGGGCCGATTCAGCTTAACGCCTATGCAACCGATATGAAATATGTAAATGAAATCAATGAAGCTGCTGTTGATGCGGGCTTCGCAGGCTCCCAGATGGCCAAAGTTATGGAGAATATCACCACATATGTAAGTATGGCTTCCATTGTACTCGCGGGTATTGCAGGCATTTCGTTGATCGTATCTGGTATTATGATATTGGTTGTCCTCTATATTAGTGTCGTGGAACGGACGAAAGAGATCGGCATTCTTCGGGCCATTGGAGCACGAAAGAAAGATATCAAGCGCATATTCTTCTCCGAATCTGCCTTATTAGGCGTATTTAGTGGTATTATTGCGGTAATTTTTGCAGTGATCATTAGTTATGTATTAAATATTCTATTGGACAATGCGTTTGGAGCCAAACTCATTAATCTCTCAGGATATTATATCTTGTTTGGTATCGTGGTAAGTACAGCGATTAGTGTTGTTGCCGGTTTGATGCCATCATCAAAAGCGGCGAAGCTGGACCCGATGGAATCCTTACGATACGAATAAATATCAATTTTGGAAAGGATAATGGCTGCATGAACACAATTCTGGTGGTGGACGATGATTCCCATATCCGCAAATTAATCCGAATTTATCTTGAAAAGAATCAATTCTCCGTGCTGGAAGCACCAGACGGTCAAGAGGCGTTAGATATCCTCTCTCATACGAAAGTTGATCTGGCGATTGTGGATGTGATGATGCCGCGAATAGACGGCATTGAACTGACGGAAGATATTCGGTCCTATCTGGATATTCCAATCTTGATGGTGACGGCCAAGGGAGAATCCAAGGACAAAGTCAGAGGATTTAATGCCGGGTCAGACGATTACCTGGTTAAACCGTTTGATCCTGTGGAGTTAATCCTGCGTGTAAAATCGTTACTGAAACGATATAACAAAAATTCATCAAACATGATTCAGATCAGCGGTGTGACGATTGATTTGGGCAATCTGATGGTCATTGCGGATGGACAAACTATCGAATTGAAAAAGAAGGAATGTGAATTGTTATTTTCTCTGGCGAGTTCGCCAGGGAAAATATTCACACGTACACAGCTTATAGATGACATATGGGGCATCGATTACGAAGGAGATGAGCGTACGGTTGACGTACATATCAAACGGTTAAGGGAACGGCTTGAACCTGTACCTGAGCTAGTGATCTCAACGATAAGAGGACTTGGATATCGTCTGGAGCGGGCATGAACATGTTTAGGAAAAGCTTGCGACTTCGCATCGTAGCTACGTTTATCGGGATTGTTTTGGTGAGTTTGATTCTCTCCTTTATGTTAAATAACGGGTCCCAGGAGAAGACACCTAATCGGTTTATGGTTACTTTTGCTGAAGATCTCGCTACACTGATTAACCTGATTGATGATCCTGAAAAAGTGAAATCAAGCTTCGATATCTTTGCTCGCTACGGCTTGAATATCACTCCCGTGAATGAACAAAGTGAAGTGTTATCTTCCATGCCAGAGGACAAAGTTCATTCGTTATTTGAAACGGGTACAATAGATGCCATTTTTTTGTCCAGTAAAGATGGAATTGCAACCATAGGTGTTCCCGGAACAAACGAGGGAATTGGCACATTTCTGATTCAAAGTGATTTTTCCTCTCTTTTTCATACACTGCGAAACACGCTCTTAACCTCACTGTTAACGGTTCTGGTGATTGGTAGCTTATTAATCCTGTTCATGTCCGGATACATTGTGAAACCGATTAAGAGATTAACGATGGCAGCGAAAGAGATGTCATCAGGAGATCTATCGGTCCGCTTGAAACATAATAACAAGGATGAGTTTGGCGAACTAATGGAGAGCTTTAATCATATGGCGAGTGAGTTGCAAAAAATCGATTCGGTTCGTGATGACTTTGTCAGCAACGTCTCTCATGAAATGCAGTCTCCGCTCACTTCGATCAGGGGATTTACCAGAGCACTACAAGATGGTGTTATTCCTCTGGAAGAGCAGAAAGAGCATTTGGATATTATCTATGAGGAAACGCTGCGCTTATCGAGGCTCAGTGATAATCTGCTTCGGTTAGCCTCGCTGGATTCAGAGCATCATCCGGTTCATTTCACCACGTTCCAGTTGGATGAACAATTAAGAAGGGCGATCTTACTGGCGGAGCCGCAGTGGGCGCAGAAGGATATCCAGATCGAGTTGGACTTGTTGCCCTGCGAAATCACAGTGGACAAAGATTTGTTTGATCAGGTCTGGCAGAATTTAATAAACAATGCGATCAAATACACCGGTCCTAAGGGTACCATTCATGTCGAAATTGAGACGTCATCTTCATTTGTGAAGGTATTGATTAGAGATTCTGGACAAGGCATTCCTGAGGAAGCTCTTCCGTATATCTTTGATCGATTCTATATGGTGGACAAAGCCCGAAGCAGCTCGCTTCGAGGCAATGGATTGGGGTTGTCCATTGTGATTAAAATTTTGAAATTGCATCAATGTACAATTGATGTAGAGAGCGAAGTCGGAAAAGGTACGCAGTTTATTGTCACGATTCCCAGATCGGTAATTACATCTTAAGGCAAGTCAAAATAGAGAGAAGCAATATGGAAACAATCGGTCCCTGTGCGTTCAGGATTCAGATTGATTCATATTGCTTTTTTTGATATCTGTATTCGCGACAAAATTTCACATATAGTTTTGTTTAGCAGAGGATCATTTGATAAAATAGAAGAGACGTTAATCTATGAACTTAATCAATTTATTATACACAGAATGGAGCCATCCAATGAAATATCGCAATATGGAAGATTGTATTAACGATCTGGAGCAGCACGGTCATTTGATTCGGGTCAAAGAAGAGGTTGATCCTCATCTGGAGATGGCAGCGATCCACATGAAAGTGCACGAGGCTAAAGGCCCTGCGTTATTATTCGAAAATGTAAAAGGCTCAAAGTTCCAGGCTGTATCGAATCTGTTCGGCACGGTGGAACGAAGCAAATTCATGTTCCGCGGTACACTCGAAGGCGTACAACGGGTCATGGCTGTTCGTGACGATCCCATGAAGGCGCTTAAGACGCCATTTCAGCATGTCCGCACAGGTCTTGCTGCATGGCAGGCACTGCCAAAGCAGAAGTCTATCAGCCTACCCGTGTCGGCACAAGAGATTCAAATCTCGGACCTGCCGCTCATCAAACACTGGCCTATGGACGGTGGGGCATTCGTAACGTTGCCACAGGTGTATTCCGAAGATCCAGATAAGCCAGGCATCATGAATTCCAATCTGGGGATGTACCGGGTTCAACTAAATGGCAATGATTTTGAAATGAACAAAGAAATTGGATTGCACTATCAGATTCATCGCGGAATTGGTATACATCAAGCCAAAGCGGTGAAAAAGGGAGAACCACTAAAAGTTAGTATTTTCATTGGTGGTCCACCAGCACATACACTCTCGGCGGTTATGCCTTTGCCTGAAGGACTCAGTGAGATGACATTTGCCGGCTTGCTCGCCGGACGTCGTTTCCGGTACAGTTACAAGGACGGGTATTGCATTAGCAATGATGCCGATTTTGTCATCACGGGTGATATCTACCCAGGCGAGACAAAGCCCGAAGGTCCGTTCGGGGATCATCTGGGCTACTACAGTCTGACGCATGAATTCCCGCTAATGCGTGTGCATAAAGTATATGCCAAACCTAATGCTATCTGGCCGTTTACGGTTGTTGGTCGTCCACCGCAAGAGGATACGGCTTTTGGGGATTTGATTCATGAGATTACTGGAGACGCGATCAAACAGGAGATTCCAGGTGTCAAAGAAGTGCATGCGGTCGATGCGGCAGGGGTCCATCCATTGCTATTTGCAATTGGCAGTGAACGTTACACGCCGTATCAGGCGGTGAAGCAGCCGACAGAGTTGCTTACGATTGCCAATCGTATTTTGGGTACGGGTCAGCTCAGTCTGGCGAAGTACCTGTTTATTACCGCTGAGGATCAGCAGCCTCTGGACACGCATAAGGAAGTTGAATTCCTGACCTATATCTTGGAGCGCATGGATATGCAGCGGGATATTCATTTCCATACCCATACGACCATTGATACATTGGATTACTCGGGTACAGGGCTAAACAGCGGTAGCAAAGTTGTTTTTGCAGCCTATGGCGACAAGATTCGGGATCTGTGCACGGAAGTGCCGGAGTCTTTGAAAAACATTCGTGGTTATGAGAATCCGCGGCTCATCATGCCGGGTATCGTTTCGATCCAGACATCGGCCTTCACGAGTTATGCGGATACAGCACAGGAGATGCAAGCATTCACTTCTCTATTGAAAGAACAAGGCGATCTGGACTCGTGTCCGATGATCATTCTATGTGACGACAGTTCGTTCCTGAGTGCTAACCTCAGCAACTTCTTATGGGCAACGTTTACTCGAAGCAACCCTTCACATGACATGTACGGGGTTAATAGCGGATATGACCACAAGCATTGGGGTTGTGATCAGGTCATTATTGATGCACGTACCAAACCTCACCAGGCACCGCCGCTGATTCCCGATGCTTCGGTAGAGAAGAGCATTGAACGTTTATTTGTTAAAGGGGCTAGTCTGGGTTCGATCAAAATCTAATTTGAGATGTCCTGAAGAAGTTCAAACGAAAGAGTTTGAACTTCTTTTGCTTATTCTGATACGGTAATGAGGCACAAAAGTGTGTAAAAGTTTAAAACCGGGACTAATTTGGATATTGGAGTGAGGATAAAGTCTTATACGTTCGTATTTACCATTGTGATTAAGGTCGTTTGAACTATGTATGAAATGAAGAATTATAACGATATAAAGAAGTATAGGTATTTTTGTGGCCCCGTTCCGTTGGGTGCTGTTACTATAATGAATTGTTCAGGGGGAATACCGATTTGAGAATCCATATTATGAACCTGCAAGACGGAGACCGTCTAACTGCGGATACATTCAGCGATGCAGGATTACACGTTCTCGGGAAGGGAACTGTGATCAAAGGTGAGGATATCTCCTTGCTTATGCAGCACCGTGTAGATTATGTAGATATTGAATCACGCGAAGAGGAAATCACTGAAGCAGAATTTTTTGCTGCAGCGGCAAAGCATGCTTCCGGGTTAAGTACTAGCACGAAGGAAGAAGTGCCTGAAGAAGAGATGAAGTCCCAATTTATTCAGACTGTACATAATTATCAAAATGCTTTTCTCGAAGCTCTGACCGTTGGCAAGTTCAACGCCACCATGGTGGATGATGCACTGCAACCGATGGTTGAGGGACTGGATGAGCAGAAAGATGTCGTTCATCTCCTGATGATGCTGGAGCGGGATGACGTCAATAACTATACACATTCAATCCAGGTAGGATTGTTGTCCTTCTACCTTGCGAACTGGCTTGGATATTCTCAGAAGGAGAGTTATCAGATTAGTCGCGGTGGTTATCTGCATGACATTGGAAAGTGCAAAGTATCCCACCGGATTCGGAACAAAACAGAACCGTTGACGGCTGATGAGCAGCTTGAAATGCAACGTCACACCATATATGGCCATGAAATTATCAAAAATTCGATGACGGATGAAGCGACAGCACTGGTTGCTCTGCAGCATCACGAACGGGAAGATGGGTCGGGTTATCCGATGCAACTTGAGAAAAGTGAAATTCATCCATATACACAAATTGTATCTGTAGCGGATATCTATATAGGCATGAGATCCGGGAATCACGGAGGAAGCAATCCAAATCTGATCAACAACCTTAGAGATATCTATGGAATGGGATTTGGTAAACTGAATGAAAAACCGGTTCAGGCATTGATGCAGCATTTGCTTCCTAATTTCATCGGGAAACAGGTTCTGCTCAGCAATGGAGAAAAAGGTGTGATTGTCATGAACAATACATCTGATATTTTCAAACCACTCATCAAAGTGGAGTCTGAAGAATATCGCGATCTCTCCAAAGAGCGTACGCTTGCCATTGATGAATTGCTTATTTAATCTGAATATGATCTGTATTCCTTACTTATATTGAGGACGGGCCTCCTGTACTAAGACAGGGGACCCGTTTTTTGTTATATCATCCTAGATGTGTTGTTCGACCAAGGAAGCAAGCGTATACTTTGCAAAGACCTTATTTTTCCTGCCAAGGAGCGATCGCCATGATTGAAGTGACAACCGAGATTACGATACATGCCTCGATTGAACGGTGCTTTGACTATGCCCGGGATATTGATGTACATACTCAGACCGTCTGGAAACATACGCGAGAGCGAGCAGTCGCAGGAGTAACCACAGGAAGAATTGGAGCAGGGGATACAGTAACATTTCAGGCTACCCACTTTGGTGTCAGACAGAAGCTGAAGTCCCGAATTGTGCAGTTTGAACGACCGTTCCTCTTTGTGGATCAGATGGAGAAAGGGGCTTTCAAGAGCATGCGACATGAACATCATTTTAGCGAATGCGGAGATCAGATGACTTGCATGAGAGATACACTTCGATTCGAAGCTCCACTAGGATTGCTGGGATGGGCAACGGAGCGACTTGTGCTGAAGAGATACATGCAGGCATTTCTAGAGGATCGTAATCGTAAGCTCAAAGTGATACTTGAACAGTAGCCAGAATTGAAGGGATAGAGGAGAGAAGACGTTTGATGGATAATGAATATTTTGTAGGTTGGGGCACACTTGCCTTGATTAATGCCGGACTGGCCCAGGGAAAAAACAGAAGTGGTCGGAACTGGTTTCTGATTTCCCTGTTATTTGGTCCGTTAGCAACCCTCTTTATTGTGGTCTGGAATAAACTGGACTAATTCAACGATTGAGATTCCGATGCATATAACGATCGATCATCCAGAACACAAGGGCTGCTGCACTAACGCCAGCACCTAACCAGCATACGGCTGTCCAGCCCGCCCATGCATACACTTGGGTAGAAACGATGGAGCCGATTGCACTGCCGATGGAATAAAAGATCATATAAGCTGCCGTCAGGCGGCTCTGTGCTTCGGGGCGAACTTCGTAGATCAGGCTCTGGTTGGTAACATGTACGGCCTGCACGGCGAGATCGAGCAGGATAACACCCAGGATCAGGAACCAGAGAGAATGATGGACATAACCGATGGGCAGCCAGGACAAGAGCAGAATGACAAGGGCGACACCGGTTGTTTTCTGCCCAAGGCCCTGATCGGCGAGTTTACCTGCACGGGCAGCGGCCAGTGCCCCAGCCGCTCCTGCCAGACCGAATGCACCTATGACCGTATGAGACAAGGACAGTGGAGGGCTACTTAGTGGCAGTACCATAGAAGTCCACAAGATGCTGAAGGCTGTAAAAATCAACATGGCCAGCACACCTCGTACTCGTAACACACGCAACTCACGGTACAGTTGCAAGACGGAACCGAGTAATTGGATATAGCTTTGTTTCACTTGTGGTGATTGCTGCTTTGGGAGAACAAAAAATAATGCGACAATTCCGAGTAATGTAAGGCTGGCAGAGAACAGATATACCGATCTCCACCCGAGCCAATCGTTCAGTGTACCTGCAACCGTTCGTGCAAGTAAAATGCCAATGACGATTCCGCTGGTTACCTGCCCGACAATGCGACCACGTTCGGACGGGGTTGCCAAGTGTGCAGCAAAGGCAACGAGCGTTTGCGTAATGACGGCTAATAAACCAACGACAGCCATGCCCGTGAATAAAAGTGAGCTGGATTGTGCGGTTCCTACGAGAACCAGTGCAAGCACAGATAAGAGCATTTGAATGATGATCAGCTTGCGGCGATTTAAGAGGTCACCAAGCGGAACGAGAAGGAACAGCCCCAAGGCATAACAGATTTGAGTCACTGTGATGACAATCCCTATGGATGATGGAGAGAGACTGAATTCTTGAGCAATGGAGTCCAGCAGAGGTTGAGCATAATAAATATTGGCGACCGCAAGTCCGCTGCACACGGCAAAGAGAAGAGCAACTAACCGTGACATGGCAGGACGATCCTTATTGGATAATTGTGCATCTGAAGAAGAAGTTTGCATGCGTATTTGTCACCTTTCTATTATGTACTGATCGGTATGTTATGTTTCGGGATAACCATACTTTATTTACGTGAATTCTGTCAACAGAGAATTGGATGAGATTTTCAATTTAGTTAAAAACGCTTTATGGAAGAGTTTTTTTAATTTTAATAATCTTTATTGAGTGATCTTTGACTTATCCATTGGTATGAGGTTAAAATATATAAACATACTGATCGATACATAAAGAGGTGAATTGTATGGTTAGACAACGGGAATTTGATACGGATAAAGCACTCGATGCAGCGATGCATACGTTTTGGAACAAAGGGTTCGAAGCGTCATCTTTAAATGATTTGACGACCGCAATGGGCATACAACGTCCCAGTCTGTATGCGGCTTTTGGCGATAAAAAGGAATTATTTGAAACAGCACTTCGCAGGTATACCACTCAGCATGCGGCTCAAGTCAGAGCCAGACTTCAACAGGGCTCATCCGTGAGGGAAGCGTTTCGTGGATTGTTTGAACATATTGGAGCAGAGGGAAGTGTGACCGAGCCTAGTCACGGCTGTTTTTGCATTAATACGATGGTTGAACTGGCTCCACATGATCCCAAATTCGCTGTCCTTACACGGGAGCATCAGATGTATCTGGGTGTTCTTTTCAAGGAAACGATAGAACGAGGGCAACAGAGCGGGGAGTTGTCTACTGACATGAACGCGAATGCGGTCGCACAGTCTCTGGTAGTATCCATGATTGGACTGACTGTACTGATGAAATCAGGACCGGACCGCTTGTTTGTAGAGCAGAGCATCCAGGTTACACTATCTTTGTTGCAGTAATCGGAATGATACTTTTTAAAATGATGCAGAGTACCTCAATATACGAGGGTTATGTAAGTTGCTTCCCTGCTCTTATCTGTGTCTGATGGCATTGGGCAGATGAAGCCAGAGTTGCTACAATATACATAAATAGGACTAAACATTTACACAAAACGGAGAGGACAGAAATAAGCTGAGGAAGCGGAGCGTTCGCCTTTATCCCCGGATTTTTCCTTTATAAAAAGGAATCGAAGAAAATCTGGGGATAACAGCGATCAGAAGGTTGTTCTGTCATTGGAGTGACCAGTGTAAAGATTCTTTAGACAATTTATACAGATAAGAATTGAGCAGATATAGGAGGAGATCAGAAATGAATACAAAGTTGCGCTGTGCTGTTTTGGATGACTATCAGAACGTTGCGCTGACGTCGGCGGACTGGAGTCCATTGATGGATCAGGTAGAGATTCAGACATTCAACAACTATATGGGCTCGGAAGAAAAAGTCATTCAGGAATTGCAGGATTTCGATATTGTGGTTCTGATGCGGGAACGTACACCGTTTCCGGAGAAGGTCATTTCTCAGCTCCCTAAGCTAAAACTTCTGATTACAAGTGGTATGCGCAACGCGTCGATAGATCTCAAGGCTACAGAGAAGAACGGGATCATTGTGTGTGGAACCGAGGGAAGCTCTAATCCGCCGACGGAGCTTACATGGGCACTGATTCTGGGGCTGTCCAGACAACTGGTTACGGAAAATAATGCACTTCGCTCCAATCGAAACTGGCAGAGCACTGTAGGGTTGGATTTGCATGGGAGAACACTTGGATTGCTCGGTTTGGGCAAGATAGGCACTCGCATGGCTGAGATCGCACAAGCATTTGGTATGAATGTGATGGCCTGGAGCGAGAATCTAACACAAGAGAAAGCCGAAAAACATGGTGTCATCTGGTCCGAGACCAAGGAGCAATTGCTTGCACAGAGCGACATCGTATCCATTCATCTGGTATTGAGTGATCGTACGCGGAATCTGATCGGACAAGCCGAGTTTCAACTAATGAAATCGAGTGCGCTACTCATCAATACGTCGCGAGCGGGCATTGTCGATCAGGAAGCTATGGTGGAGGCATTGCAGAGTGGTGTGATTGCTGGTGCAGGTCTGGATGTATATGAGCAGGAACCGCTGCCAGTTAACCATGTGATGCGAACATTGCCCAACGTTCTGGCCACACCGCATCTGGGTTATGTGACTCGTGGCAATTATGAAATCTATTATGATCATACCGTGGAGAATATAGCGATGTTCCTGAAGGGAACACCAATCAGGCAACTGCTTTCTTAGAATGAACGTATGCGGAGTATGACTCGGCTATAATTATATAGAATCAACGACAAATAAGGTGCTGCCAGGAAAGAGTTAGACCTGAGCAACACCTTTTTAGTATATCTGTGTAGCAGAACAAATGAAGGAATAGCTTAACTGTGTGGTCCTCGCTGGGAGGAATGAATCATGGCTACGCTTGATTCACGAACGATTAAGCGCGGTTCAAATTGGATATGTTCGTAATCGGTCGTATTCATCTCCCGAATTCGTTTTAACAACAGCTCGGTAGCAAGTCTGGCGACTTCTTCGCCCATTATGGAGACGGAACTAATCTGAGGAGACGTGACGGTCGTCCATTGATTGTTATCGACACCAACAACAGCCACATCTTCAGGTACACGAACCCCTAACTCCTTGAACCGATTAACCAATCCGATGGCAACCATATCATTAATGGCATAGACGGCATCTGGCATATGCGTAAGTCCATAGAAATAATCTGCAGCATTGGCACCTGTATTCAATGAAAAGTCCTCACCAAAGTAGACGAGAGAAATGTCTACGTGACCTATGGCTTGCTCATACGCACGAAAGCGTTCTTCAATAATGTCCTTCGGTGCTCCTGCATAAGCGATTCGAGTCCGGCCAATTTTGAACAGATGTTCCATCACCAATTTGCCTTCAGGTTGAGACAGAGAGACGATATCTGCCTTCATGCCCGGTTCCAGTTTTTTGCCGTAATTAATCATGGAGATAGGGAGTGGCGCTTTATCAATCAGTCCGGGTAACGTTTTGGGGTACGCCAGAGGCATGAAGATCAGTCCGTCCACATGCAATTTTTTGACATTACGAATGGTTTCCAGCTCGGTTCTGGCATTGCCTGCCGTATTGATCTGCACGACATGGTACCCATGCTGCTTCGCCGTTTGCTCTACAGACCAGGAGATTTCCGGAATGATGGCGTTACGTATGTCGGGTACAACAAGCGCGATCTGGTGCGTTTGCCGGATTTTCAGACTCTGTGCCGAGGTGTTGGGTACAAACCCCAGTTCTTCAATGGCCTGCATCACCTTATCCCGTGTTTTACTGCTGATGCCTTCTGAATTGTTGATGGCCCGGGATACGGTAGCGATGCCCACGCCGGCACGCTCTGCAACGTCCTTGATCGTAAGTTTCTGTTCTTTCCTCAATGTACGGTTACCTCACTTTATCGGAAACGATTCCGAATTATTAGGAATATGTATGAACTTCACGATAGTTATATAACTTGATTATAACATTTGAGCAATGAAGTATCCCGTGAAAGGACCAGATTTATGGCGAGGTATGATTATATTTCATTCAGTCTGCAATATTATTTGCCATGATATATGTTAATAATAAGGATTACATCGTTTTAAGATCACTTGAATTAAAGTATAAGCATTCTAAAGTAAACTCGATATGATCACGAAATAGACATATTAGTGGAGAAATATGTTTGACAGCGTATCTAAAATGTGACATATTTAATTTACGGAAACGTTTCCGATTATATCACACATTATGATCTGGGAGATGAAATGAATGAAAGCATTACGTTGGCATGGAGTCAAAGATTTACGTCTCGAAAATATTAATGAACCTCACCCTGAAGAAGGTAAGGTCAAAATAAAAGTGGAATGGTGCGGCATCTGCGGCAGTGACTTGCACGAGTACACAGCAGGTCCGATTTTCATTCCGGCTCAAGCGCCACATCCGCTAACAGGGGAACAAGCGCCTATAGTCATGGGGCATGAATTCTCAGGACAGGTGGTTGAAGTAGGGGAAGGTGTTACACGTTTCAAGGCGGGCGATCGTGTTGTGGTAGAACCCATCTATGCATGTGGACACTGCGAAGCTTGTAAACAGGGCAGATACAATCTTTGCGATCAGATGGGTTTCCTTGGACTCGCTGGAGGCGGAGGAGGATTCTCCGAGTATGTAACTGCTGCAGAAAACATGGTACATGCCATTCCGGATTCAATCTCGTATGAGCAAGGTGCGTTGGTTGAACCTTCAGCTGTAGCACTTCACGCTGTGCGCCAAAGCAAACTGAAAGTGGGAGATACGGCAGCCGTGTTTGGCGCAGGCCCAATCGGACTACTGGTCATCGAAGCGCTTAAAGCTTCGGGAGCGTCGGATATTTATGTGGTGGAGTTATCGGATGAACGGAAAGCAAAAGCCGAAGAGCTCGGTGCCATTGTGATTGATCCTATGCAGTTTAATGTAGTGGAAGAGATCCATCAACGTACACAAGGTGGCGTTAACGTAGCCTATGAAGTAACTGGTGTTCCACGTGTTCTGCAACAAGCCATCGATTCAACACGTATTGGTGGAGAGTTGATGATCGTCAGTATTTTTGAACAGGAAGCACCGATTCACCCGAACTCAATTGTCATGAAAGAACGTACAGTTAATGGCATTATTGGTTATCGCGATGTTTTCCCGGCGGTTATCAGTCTGATGGATAAAGGTTTCTTCCCGGCTGACAAGCTGGTGACCAAACGAATTTCGTTGGATGAAGTGGTAGAGCATGGATTTGAAGCACTGTTGAAAGAGAAAAATCAGGTTAAGATTTTGGTAAAAGCTGAATAGAAATCACAGACAGTAAGAACAAGTAGACAGCACATCAACAGATGTGATTGTCTACTTTTTTTGTATAAATAGGGCGGAATTTGTTGCATGTGCGGGTGGTTTTACATAGTATAAAAAGATACAATTTGTATCATCTTGGTGTGAAGGTAATGATGATGAAAAAATGAAGGAGGAAGCGGACATGCAGAGACATACAAAATGGACAGCCGTAATTTTGACCATTGTCGCAGGAATGAGCTGGATGCTAATGGGGAACTCCAAACCGAAAAACACCACGTCAACGAGTCAACCCCCTGCGACGGAACGTGGGCTTGCCAAGGTGTCGAATGCACCGATCAGTTCAGCGGATGTAACATCGAAGATCGAACTGTTAGGCAGACCTTTTACCAAAACACCATATGCTAATAACGTCTGGGACATGCAACTGTACAACGGCAAAATATATTTGGGCCACGGAAATAGCAGCAATCTGGGCGTAGCTCCAAATTCAGGCCCTATTCCAGTCATTTATTATGATACAGCGAACGCGAAATTTAAGACCCAATCGGTGACTAACAGCAACCCGGGCATCTTGCCATCAACGAAGATGTATGTGGATGAGGAACAGATTGATATCTACAGAGTACTAAACGACAAGTTATATATTCCTGGCAATGATTCCGATAGTGAACAGTGGGAACTGGGTAACTTTTATCGTCTGGATGGAGAGGTGTGGACCAAATATCGCAATCTGCCGCTTGGTGTACACGTATACGATTTGGCATCTTATCAGGGTAAGATGTTTGCCGCGCTGGGGACAGATTCCAAACCAACGATATTAATCTCTCATGATGAAGGTGAAACTTGGCAGAAATATGCGACCATTAATACGTTTGGTTTCCGGGCTTATACCATGTTCCATCTTAATGGCAAGTTATATGCATCTGGCATGATGTATCCTGCCAATAAAATATGGAATGACAAAACTAATATTCTGGAGATTAACGAAAAGCTTGAGAAACGAGATGTTGTCATCTATGGCAGCAAAATGCTGCCTGGACTAACCTATCAAACGGGCACGATTCCTTATAATAAAATAGGCAAAAATGTTAACTTCAATAACAAGTTGCTCTATATAGCGGGAGGCGTGTTCAATGATGGGCAGCTGCTGCCCAAATCCTTGAATGTCATGACCGACATTAATCAGGCAAGGCGAGTTAATCTCCCAGATGCCAAGGCGCTTCCTACGGATGTGCTGTTACGAGACGGCAAGGTATATGTGCTTACGTACACTCGCCAAAGTGCCAATCTGTATATCAATCGGGTCTACCAATCCACGGATCTGACCACATGGAATGAGATTTTACGTTTTAATCAGGACACCTATGCCAAGTCTTTCGAAGAGAACGAGGGTGACTTCTACTTTGGTCTGGGTACCGATCCGGATGTGTTATCGACTTCATCAGGGAAATTGCTTCGAGTGAACCGCAGTGATATCCCTGTGAATGCTAATTAAATTCGAAGGAAGATTATGGATTATATACTATGCTACATCCACATTATTGGTGACCGGGAAAATACTTTAAGATGTAGTAGAGTGCATGTCAGACTGCTTCCGTAGTGGATCAAACAGAGGCTGCCGTAAGGTAGCTTTCTTTTTTTTCTATAAGATACGTTTGAACGCCCAACTTCGAAAATTTGAAAATAAAATTAAGAAACTATAAAATGGATAGAGAAATAATCCTAAACCAGTCAACTGGAGTACACTTGTTACAATATACAAAAGCATGTCGCATTTCATGTGGATGCGGAGTTCCATACTTCCAATTGCAAAGGAGCAATGTACTATGAACGTACCTTCAGCATTATTCAAACCTTTCACCTCGGACAAGCTAACATTGTCTAATCGAATCGTTATGGCACCCATGACTCGCGGATTCTCACCAGAGGGTGTACCTGGACCAGAAGTTGCTGAATACTATCGTCGCAGAGCAGCAGGTGGAGTGGGGCTCATCATAACGGAAGGTACAGGCATTAATCATCCATCTTCGGTTAGTGGAGCCAGTATTCCATTATTCCATGGTGAAGATTCGTTGCAAGGATGGGCTAATGTTGTGAAAGCAGTACATGAAGCGGGTGGCAAAATCATGCCACAATTGTGGCATGTGGGTACAGCACGTCGTTCCGGTGACTTGCCTAACGCAGAAGCTGAGCCTGTAAGTCCGTCAGGGGTTAGCATGGCAGGTGAACCATCACGTGAACCTTTAACGGAAGAGGAGATTCAAGGGCTTGTACAGGCATATGCCCAAGCGGCAGCGGATGCACAGCGAATCGGGTTTGACGGCATTGAACTGCACGGAGCCCATGGGTACTTGATTGACCAATTCTTCTGGGAGCAGACGAATCGACGGACCGACAAATATGGTGGTGATTTGGTACGGCGAACTCAATTTGCGGTTGAAGTAATTGAAGCTTGTCGTGCGGCGGTTGGTCCTGATTTCCCAATTGTGCTCCGGTTCTCCCAATGGAAGATGGGGAATTATGAGGCACGTCTGGTGGAGACGCCAGAACAATTGGAGCAATTCTTGGCACCACTCAGTGCTGCTGGCGTGGATATATTCCATTGCTCTACACGCCGGTTCTGGTTACCGGAGTTCGAAGGTTCCGAGCTGAACCTTGCGGGTTGGACGCAGAAAATCACTGGCAAACCAGCCATTTCGGTTGGATCGGTAGGTCTTGAAGCTGAATTTGTGGACAGAGCAACCGAGAACCAGGGAACAGGGGATGCCCATCTGGATCTATTAAATGAGAAGCTGGAGAACAATGAATTTGACCTGATCGCCTTGGGTCGTGTTCTGCTTAGTGATCCCGAATGGCCTGCCAAAGTTCGTGAAGGTCGCATATCCGAAATCATTCCATTTACAACGGAAGTGTTGCAAACACTCCATTAATAGAAGCCTAAGAACGTTTGGTGAAAGGTGAACCAACGCTGAACGGCAACGATTTACAACGAAAAGTAAAACAAAAACGAACAAATAGGCCGCCTTTGGGCGGCTTTTTGATGTAGCTATAATAATAATTTCAACATATGAAAAATTCATAATAGTAAAACACTTTCCTGCGCCGTTGCTCCTATTGATTATCCCCACACGTCCCGCACGCGCTTGGTCACAACACCATTAAGTTCAATATTTCAGGTTCTATAGCAACCACTTTTTTTGCCGCTTAAGTGTCAGTACAACGATTCAATCCTCAGAAGCGCTCATTTTGAAAATCATTCACCTTGTGATAAGGTTAGGCCTGAACCTTCGAATTACCAAGATGACATTACATAAGGAGGATGAATATCCTTGCACAATTATAGGTACAACTCGAACAATAAATGGAGAAAACCACTGCATATGCTGTGTCTTCTGCTGGGAATCGTTTTGCTTTTATCGGCATGTGGCCAAGCACAGAAACCTTCCTCCGCAACAGACTCGAATACCGGCGGCTCAAACGCTGGCTCCAACTCAGGGCAATCTTCCTCATCGCCGGAGCAGAATACCGCTCCACCGCAGGAAGAAGTACCAGAGGAACCGCAAGAAGAAGTCGATCCGGTGCAGGAGCAGCTCAGTTCATTAACGTTAGAAGAGAAGATTGGACAGATGATACTGGCCGGTGTTCAAGGGACAACGTTGGATGATCAAGCCAAACAGATGATTACGGATCAAAAGGTAGGGGGCATTATTTTCTATGCCAACAATGTATCGACACTCGAGGGAACAGCCAAGTTTGTACAATCCATCAAGGAAGCGAATCAATCCAACCCGGTACCGATCTTCATGAGTGTGGATCAGGAGGGTGGCAAAGTCAGTCGTATGCCAGAGACGGTGGAATCCATTCCTTCCAGTAGAAAAGTAGGCGAGACGAATGATAGCGCACTTGCTGAAACGATGGGCGAATTGCTGGCCAGACAAGTTCAGCTTGCAGGTTTTAATGTGGACTTTGCTCCTGTGCTGGATGTGAACAGTAACCCGAAGAACCCGGTGATTGGAGATCGTTCATTCGGCAGCTCGGCAGAACTGGTGTCACGTATGGGGATTGCAGAGATGAAGGGACTACGTAGTGAAGGCATTATTCCGGTAGTGAAACATTTTCCGGGTCATGGTGATACGTCCGTGGACTCCCATCTTGATCTGCCTGTTGTGAACAAAACTGAAAAACAACTGGCCGAACTTGAATGGATTCCATTCAAGGCCGCAGTGAAGGAGCAGGTAGAGGCGGTCATGGTTGCACACATTTTGTTCCCGAAGCTGGACCCAGATCATCCGGCTTCCTTATCGGATGTCATTATTGGTGAACATTTGCGCGGGAAGTTCAATTATGATGGTGTGGTCATCACAGATGACCTGAGTATGGGTGCAATCGCGAAGAACTTCAAGTTGGATGAAGCTGCCCTAGCAACGGTTAAAGCAGGAAGTGACATTCTGTTGGTAGCTCATAGTTATGAGAGTGCCAAGACGATTTTTGATACGCTAATAAGTGCAGTGAAGTCAGGCAAGATCACCGAGTCCCGAATTGATGAAAGTGTATATCGTATCCTGGCATTGAAGCAACAATACAAGTTATCGGATGATCAGAAAGCTTCTGGAGACCTGAAGCAATTGAATGCAGATATTGTGGATTGGCGTAAGCAAATCGATGCTAGATAATAAATCCTGTGTTATGATTTTGCCAGAGGTGAGATCCAATAATGTATACCATTATGATAATAGAGGATGATCCCAAGATTGCGGGATTATTGAAATCACATATTGAACGCTACGGGGACCGGGCCGTTCTGGTCGAGGATTTTGAGATGATTGTGCAACAGTTTGAGCAGGTACAGCCACATGTGGTACTTCTGGATATCAACTTGCCCAGTTACGATGGTTTCTATTGGTGCCGCCAGATTCGTACGCTGTCCACATGCCCCATTTTGTTTATCTCCGCGCGGAGTGGGAAGATGGATCAGGTCATGGCACTGGAGAACGGGGCGGATGATTATATTACGAAGCCATTTGAGCATGAGATTGTTATAGCGAAAATTCGAAGTCAGCTACGCCGGGTATATGGGGATTATGCTGCACGTGACGAAGAACGCAAGGTGGAACTGGACGGCTTGGTCGTGTACTTGGAAAGACTGGAGATTCAGCTTGGTGATCGCAAAGTGCAGCTGACGAAGAAGGAAACGATTCTGCTGGAAACGTTACTGCGCCGCAGTCCCAAGCTGGTGAGCAGAGAGACAATCTTGGAGAAGCTGTGGGATGACTCTTTTGTAGATGACAATACACTCAGCGTTAACGTTACTCGGGTGCGTAAGCGATTAGCTGAGCTTGGTATTACGGATGCACTGGAAACGGTCAGAGGTTCGGGTTACCGATTGAACAATAACTGGAAAGCTTCTTCTCCATCATGAGATTGTTTATACGAGAACATCTCGCTTTAACGTGCTGGGTTGTTGCCATCTTGTTCACCGTTGTTGCAGTGTTCTGGTATGACGGTTACAACGATTGGGTCACGGCTGCTTATGCCGTAACGCTGGGATTATTTTTGTACGTTGGATATTTGGTGTATCGTTATTATTCACATCGCTCCTTTTATACCCGGATGTCACGGTCGATGGATTCGCTGAAGGAATTTGTACCCTTGAACGAAACAAGTCCATTATCACTGGCACTGGAAAAGCTGCTGGATTCACAATACGGCCAGTATCACGCACATCTGCATCGGTTGGAACAACGGCAGCAAGAATATCTGACATTCATGAACCAGTGGGTCCATCAGATGAAGACACCGTTATCCGTCATCGAGTTGACCGTGGAAGGTCAGGAAGATGACGACCCTAGGCTCATAAGCATTCGAGAGGAAGCAGACCAGATGAGACGGGGATTGGAGACTGTGCTGTATGTGGCGCGGTTGGATACCTTCGAGCAGGATTTCAGTGTGGAACCTGTGATACTGAAGACCGCTGGGGAAGAAGCGATCCATGAGCTCAAGCGATTCTTTATTCGCAATCACGTCTATCCAGAGATGCATATAGATTCTGCGCTGGTTGTACAATCCGATGCCAAGTGGATTCGTTTTGTCTTGGTACAGTTACTGTCGAACGCAATCAAGTACTCTGCGGGCAACGGACAAAAGATTCATCTGCGTGCGTATGAAGCGGAACGCTCTATCATGCTGGAAGTGCAGGATCAGGGCATCGGGATTCCGAAGTCTGATCTGAATCGGGTATTCCAACCTTTCTTCACCGGGGAGAACGGACGGCATTTCAAAGAGTCCACAGGCATGGGATTGTATATAGCAAAAGAAGTGTTAACGCGGATGAATCATCAGATTGATCTTGAATCCGTGTACGGCGAAGGAACGACTGTCCGAATTACATTCAACTCCTGAAGTGACAGGTTGAAGAAGTGTGAGTGGAGTATGAATTACAGTGTAAGTGTAAGTATAGACGTCTATTGCCTGATCGGGGCGAAGGCGTCTTTTTGATTTTCATGATGCAACCTTACAACATTGTCATGTTAGTGAAAGGTTAAACCATAGGAGAATGGCCGAAACTTCGATAGACTGTAGTCAGAAGATCAAAGGAAGGCCATGCATAAACCGCATGCACACAGCATGAACGTATCTTGATTTAAATTTTATACATGACTAAGGAGTTGTAACTATGGAGATTTGTTCTGTCAAACAGATCAGCAAAATCTATAAAGGCGTTGTATCGTATGAAGCATTATCAGGTATTGACCTCAGTATTCAGGAAGGAGAGTTTGTCGGGATTATGGGACCATCGGGTAGTGGCAAAACGACACTTCTGAACATGATCTCTACAATCGATCATCCCACATCCGGAGAACTGCGGATTGCAGGCAAGAATCCGTTTGAACTTGAACCAGACGATCTTGCGCTGTTCCGGCGTAAAGAGCTGGGATTTGTTTTTCAGTCCTTCAATCTGTTGAACACACTGACGGTTAAGGAAAACATCGTATTACCCCTTACGCTTGACGGCGTTTCACTGACAGAGATGAACACACGTGTGGAACGACTTGCGGGCAAGCTGGGAATCGAAAGCATTTTGAACAAGCGGACCTATGAGATCTCAGGTGGACAGGCACAACGTACGGCTATTGCCAGAGCGCTAATTCATTCACCCAAGCTGATTCTGGCTGATGAACCAACAGGTAATCTGGATTCGAAGGCGGCAAGAGATGTGATGGAGATTCTGGAAACCCGCAATCAGGAAGACCGGGCTACGATGCTGCTGGTTACCCATGATGCAGTCGCCGCAAGTTATTGCAGCCGGGTCGTCTTTATCAAGGATGGCAAACTTTACAACGAAATTCACTACGGCGATAATCGTGCAGCCTTTTACCAGAAGATTATTAATGTATTATCCCTAATGGGAGGGTCCGGACATGAATTTTCGCCAGTTCGCCATTAATAACGTTGTTCGCAACAAACGAATTTATCTGGCTCATTTTCTGAGCAGTACATTTTCCGTCATGATCTTCTTTATCTACGCATTGCTCCTCTTCCATCCCGATTTGAAAGAAGGGTTAAAGGGTTCCAATGGAACGGTTACCTTGCTTGCCAACCAGGGGTTTATGATTGCGGAGATCATTATATTCATCTTTTCATTTCTGTTCCTGCTCTATTCGGTAGGTTCATTTCTGAAGACACGCAAGAAAGAGTTTGGTATTTTCCTGATCCTTGGCATGACACCCAAACAGATGAACCGGCTCCTGTTTATGGAGAATATGTGTATCGGATTAGCTTCGATCGTTACGGGCATCGGACTTGGGCTCATTTTCGGCAAATTGATTCTGCTCATCTGTGGCTCCATGCTGGCTGTCGAGAACAGTCTTCGGTTCTATTTTCCACTGAAGGGTATTGCCCTGACGGTTGGCGCATTTCTGCTGTTGTTCGTTGTCATCGCGATGTGTTCATCCTTGCTCATACGCAAAGGTTCACTTATTGAACTTGTGAAATCGGAGGAAAAGCCAAAACCGGAACCGAAAGCATCGCGTCTGCTCGCCTTGTTATCCGTATTGTTCATTGGCGGGGGCTATGCTGGGGTATTCACCTTTGTCTGGGTAAGCTTCTCGTTTCCGCTATTATTTGCGAGTGTTATGGTCGTGATTGCAGGTACATACTTACTGTTCACACAGCTCAGTGTGTACGTTATCCGGGCACTCAAAGGCAATTCACGGTTATTTTTCCGTAAAACCAATATGCTCTTTCTATCAGAACTTACGTATCGAATGAAAGATAACGCCATTATGTTTTTCATGGTAAGTATCATTTCGGCTTCTTCATTTACGGGAATTGGCACCATGCTCGCGATTGCTGACCCGGGGTTGTCGTCGATGTCGAATCCGTACGCATTCAGTTATATGAATTCATGGGATACTCCTCAGTCAGACGAACATATTCAACAGATTGAAGAAGCGTTGATTGATCATCAAGTTCCCTACGTGAAGGGCAGTTATGCTCCTGTATCTGAAAATAATAATGGAGAGATTATCAAGTTAAGTGATTATAACCGTCTGGCGAAGGCACTTGGGTATGAAGAACGTACGTTGAAACAAGTCGATGAGTCATTTATGACACCAAGCAATTTGGCGGTTCGCAAGACGTACCGTAAACAGGCTGAACAAGGATTCTCGGGAGGAAAGGTCACTCTGGAGGTGACTAGTGAGCGCGTACCTGTTCAGCTATCGACACCTGGCACCGAGATTGTGATTCCTTTTGAAGGTGAAATTAATCTCTATATCGTAACTGACGAATTATTTAATCAGATGAGGCCTGCGTACAACGAGGAAGTTGGCATGCCTGAAGGTTTCTATTCGAGGCGAACGATCCAATTTATCGTGAAAGATTGGATGGGCACACGCAGTTTTGCTCCTGAATTGATCAAATCGATTGAAGATGATTATTCCGACAAAGGTTATTACGAGGTTAGCGCGCTTGTGGTGGATTGGCTTAATTCCAAGCAGACCAATGGCATCATTCTAATTTTGAGCGGCCTGATTGGCATTGTTTTCTTCACCTTTGCAGCAAGCTTCACCTATTTCAGACTCTACGCAGACCTTGAACGGGATGAAGCGCAGTATCGCATGATTGGCAAGATGGGACTCAGCCGTCCCGAACTCCGCCAGATCGTAACAAGGCAGCTATTACTTATGTTCTTCCTGCCGATTCTGATTGCCGTCATCCACAGTTCGGTGGCCTTTGTAGCGTTGCAACAGTTGGTTGATTTCTCAGTCTTCGGATACAGTCTTCGCATCTTCCTGGTGTTTGCTTCCATGCAGATCCTGTATTTTGCACTTGTGCGCTGGCGGTACTTGCGTCATATGTATTCCAAGTTAGTCTAAAATAGCATGGCCCAACAGACACCGGACTCTTCGCTCGGTGTCTGTTGACTTTTCTATCTCTGGCACAGTACTATTTTGTTAGATACAGAATGTATCATTACATAGTTTCTCAAGCAGTTAGAAGGATGGAGTTACAGAAATGTCAGGCCGGTGCCTGAGAGGGAGGACATATCATGAGTATCACGATGTCTCGTGGACAAGCTTACATTCAGCGTCTGAATGATGAGCGGAATGTATGGCTGGACGGAGAGCGTATCCAGGTAACTGGGCATCAGGCCTTTCAGGGAACACTTCAAACCATAGAAGGATTGTTCAATCTGGTGGATGACCCGGAGACAAGGGAAACCGTGGCCTATTGGGACGAACAGACGGGAAGTTACGTGCATCACTCTTTTCTTGTGCCTCGTTCACTTCCTGACGTGAACAGCAGGGCGGATGCTTTTCGGCTGTGGGCCGATCGGACGTATGGGGTGATGAGCCGATTGTCTGATTATGCCCGATCCAGGCTGACCGGTTGGTATGCAACACGACATGAGATGACAGCACATGATCCTGCATTTGCAGGTAAAATATCGGCTTATTTTGAACAAGCCAAACGAAACGATGCATTCCTGACCATTGTCCAGCGCGACCCGCAGATTAACCGTTCCTTGCCTGTTGGTGAAGATGAGGATGCCATGCTGCGAATTGTCAAAAGCAATACGGAGGGCGTAGTCATTCGCGGGGCCAAAATGGTGGCAACAGCAGCGCCTTATGCCGATGATATCATTGCTTATCCCGTTCAACGAATTCCAGGCCACCTGCCAGAGCTGGCCCATATGGTAATTGTAGCCGCGGACAGTCCGGGCTTGCACATGATGTGTCGTGAATCTTTTGCCACAAAAGATACAGATAAATCACATCCACTCAGTGCGCAGTATGATGAGATGGATGCTGTATTATTTTTTGACGATGTATTTGTGCCCTGGGAACGTGTATTACTGCACAATAACCCTGAAGCCGTATGGCAGATTCGCTGCAATACAGCTTCGGCCAGTCTGGCCTACCATCAGAGTGTCATTCGATTACACTCGAAACTGGAGTTTATTACAGCCGTGACCTCATCCATTGCCAAGGAGATTGGGGTGGACTCTTTCCTGAATGTGCAGGAACAACTTGGAGAGCTGATCAGTCAGATGCAGACTATCGAGGGACTGATTATTGCTGCTGAAGCACAGTCCAAACCAGACACATTTGGCAACTGGTTGCCGGAATTCAAATATATTGAAACCGCACGTAATCTGGGCAATCGCTATTATCCCCGTGCGGTGGAGATTTTGAAGACCATTGCTGCGGGTGGTCTGATTCAGATTCCTTCAGGTACGTTTGAAATAAATGAAATGATGGGTTCTATGGTAGGCAAATATCTTGGTGGAGTAACGATGCAAGCCCCGGAGAAGATTCGTCTCTTTCAACTCGCATGGGAGCTGACTGGAAGTCCACTCGGAGCAAGGCATGATCTATATGAACGTTTCTACGCGGGTGATCCCGTGCGCAATCGGGCGAACCAATATGTGCAGTATGACAAGGAACGTTTATTGGGAAAAGTTGAACCGTGGCTTCGTTCGCTTAAGGACTGATCTGATGATAAAACAAATGGTCCGAATGAAGATTGTAAAGCCTGAATTAAGAATGAAAAGCTTGAATGTAGGCTGAAAACAGCCCTATTTTAGTTGATGCCTTGGCTTGCGCCAGGGCTCTATTTCTATTTATTTAGATTATCTTTAGAAATGATTTAGGTTGAATTAAGAGACGTAGTATATAGTATTAATGTAGAGATAGGCATAGAGTATAGGAAATGAGAGGAATAACATGAGATACACCGTATTAATTGCAGATGACGAACCAGAAATTGTGGAACTGCTTCAGCTCTATCTGGAGAAGGACTATACGATTAAGACTGCGGTGAATGGAGCCGAGGCGTTACAATGTATACGTTCAACACAGATCGATCTGGTCATACTGGACATTATGATGCCTGTAATGGATGGATTGCAGTTGATCAAACAGATCAGGGCTACACATCACATGCCTGTACTGTTCCTGTCCGCCAAAAGTCAGGATCACGATAAAATCCTTGGACTCGGACTTGGGGCAGACGATTATATAGCGAAGCCGTTCAACCCGCTTGAGATTGTCGCCAGAGTAGAGGCGTTGCTCAGAAGAGTCAATCAATTTGATGCAGCGGAGATCCCCGCAGCGAAAGAACAGAATCTGGTATTAGGTGATCTGACCCTGGATCGATCCCAATGTATCCTTTTTCGTTCAGGAACGCCTGTAACATTGACCTCTACAGAGTATAAAATTATGGAATTGTTGCTTGATCAACCTGGCCGAGTGTTCACCCGTAAAAAAATATACGAAGCGGTCTGGGGCGATTATTATGCGCACGAGGACAGCACGATTATGGTACATATCAGCAACATTCGGGAGAAGATCGAGCGTGACTCCAGACAACCGGAATATCTCAAAACGATAAGGGGACTGGGATACAAAATTGAAGCGCCCATGGAAAGCTAGAGAAAAGCGACTGTTACAGACATCTCTGACACTGGACTTCTTGTTGTTCAACTTCTTTTTGCTGTTACTGGTACTGATCGTGTACCTTATGGTTTCACTTGATGTCGTGGATTTTCGCATTTCGGATCAGGTGGTTGATCCGGATCTGAATGTTGAAGCCCACGTGTATGTGGAAGAGCTGGAGAACGAATTTTATTCCGGTGGAGGTTCGGTGTCGAAAGGCAAAGACACAGAGATTCAACGTCTCAAGGACAGCGGTGGCTGGATTGAAATTCTGGATGCGAATCGCAATGTCATTCGTCATGTGGGAGACAAGCAAGATGTGTTCACACAATACAGTGAAGCCGATCTGTATGATGGACTGGAAAATCGGAGTGACCAGGAATACTATTATTCGATCACTCCTCTCTCGACAGAAGGAGCGGCAGCGTATGTGTTGCTGAAAATCCCGCGTGATCTGGTCAGCGTGCGAATTAATGATAATCAGTTGATTACCAATCTGAAACATCCATTATCCTTTTACATTATGATTGGCATCGGTTTGGTTTTATTATTGATCTTTGTCTATAGCTATTGGGTCGCACGGAGAATCAAAAAACCACTCAGCATCCTCTCCTCGGGTCTTACGCAGATGATACAAGGAAATTATAGTACACGGATGTCGATCTCAGCCGAGAGGGAATTTGTCCAGATCGGTGAGACCTTTAACTACATGGCGGACGTCATTGAGAACACCTCTGCGGAGAAACGTTACGCTGAAGAGAGCAAACAGCGACTGATTGTAGATTTATCACATGATCTGAAGACACCGATAACATCTATACAGGGATATGCGCAGGCTTTGGTGGAAGGACGTGGAGAGGACAAGGACAGGCAGCAAAGATATCTGGGATACATCTATAACAAGTCTGTTCAAGTTGCACGCATGATACAGAATATGCTGGAGCTGCTCAAGGTGGATTCGCCCGATTTTCGCATGCATATTCAGAGAAGAGAGATTGGAGAATTCGTGCGCGAGATTATGGCAGATACCTATGGGGAGATTGAACAGAAACAGTTTGTCCTCCATGTACTTGTTCCTGATCAGGAGATCTACGCGAGGTATGATCCGGAGCTGTTATCCAGAGTCATTCAGAATCTGATCACCAATGCTCTGTCTTATAATCCACTCGGGACAGAACTGCGCGTCGAACTCATTCCGCTTCATACCCATGTGGTGATAGAGGTGGCAGATAACGGAGTGGGCATACCTCAAGAACTATGGTCAACGATCTTTGACCCGTTTGTACGAGGGGATGAGGCGCGGACAGCGACCGGAGGCACCGGACTTGGTTTGTCCATCGCACGACGTAATACGGAGAAAATGGGTGGACGGCTGATCCTTTCCCGGCGTGGGCGAGAGACCACCGTGTTTACCATTGAGATTCCAAATTAAATAAGAGAAGAAATGTCCATGTGGAGGGAAATATTTTGTTCAAAGTAAATACGTTTGTCCGGTTCAGTATTGCACTGGCGCTGATATTGGTTAATATCTATTTATTATCACGTGTGAGCTTCATCTTTCAGCCGCTCGTCACCATGATCACGGTCATTACCGTGCCGATGATGTTGTCGGTGTTCTTTTATTATCTGCTCAGACCGCTTGTGAATTATATGGAGAAAAAGAAAATAAATCGCACGCTAAGTATTTTGCTAATCTATCTGGTTATTGCTATTCTGGGAGTGTTCTTCATCATTGGTTTATGGCCATCGTTACGTGAGCAACTGATCAATCTGGTTGATAACGCACCAAGTCTAATTAATTCATTAAGTGAACAGCTGAGAGAGCTGGAGCAAAATGGTGCCATACAGGCCTTGTTCCCTGAGGGCTCGACACCTTTCTCCCAGATCACGGAGTATATCAACAAAGGATTTAACTTTGTAACCAACTATGTAAGTGGATTCTTCTCACTCGTTTCCAGTTTTGCGATCATCTTGTTTACACTACCGATCCTTTTGTTCTATATGCTGTTACAAGGCGAGAAATTTGGTCGTAAACTGGCACATATCGCTCCAAAACGTTTCCAAAATGACAGCCGTGAAGTTGTACTTGAGATTGATCAGGCGCTGAGTGGTTTTATTGTAGGTCGAGTCTTGGTAAATCTGGCGCTGGGTGTACTGATGTATATCGGTTTCCTGATCATTGGACTGCCGTACGCATTACTGCTCACGGTAATCGCGGTCATCATGAACTTTGTTCCATTTATCGGAGCGATTGTGTCGTCCGTGCCTATTGTGATCATGGGTCTCGTGGTATCACCATCGGTTGCCATCTGGTCTCTGATTATTATTCTCGTCGCTCAGCAGATTCAGGACAACCTGGTTGCACCGTACGTATTCGGCAAAAAGCTGGATATTCACCCGTTAACGACGATTATTCTGGTCTTGGGTGCAGGGGACCTGGGTGGAATTATTGCCATCCTGATTATTATCCCGGTTTATATGATCGTTAAAATTCTTCTGGTTCGAATCTATAACATGTTCTTCAAGGACAAATGGCAGAATGCATAGAATTTAAATTATTCGAAGGAGTGGAGCACATGTCTGAAATTATCGAAAAACAATACAATGAACCTGAATATATCGCACCTCAATCTGTTCAAATGGGTACCATTCACATCTCGAACGATGTGTTATCCAAGATCGTGGGGATGGCCGCTCAATCAACGGCTGGCGTATCCTCCATGTCGGTTGGACTGACTGAAGGGATTGCCAAGAGTATCAGCGGCAAGAGCCTGCAAAAAGGGATTGACGTACATGTCAAAGACGATCAGGCAACCATCCAGCTGCGCATCAACATTCAATATGGCAACAAGATGCACGAGGTCTGCCGTGAACTTCAACATAATGTTCAACAGGCTGTAGAACAATTAGCAGGCGTCATGGTCGATGAAATCAAAGTGCAAGTTGTTGGCATATCCATGCCGGAGACGGTATAAACCAATGAAAAGAATGTAAGGAATAACGATAGTAAGGTTAAGCGATTAACAAAAACAGCACCTTCCCAATTAACAACTTAACTGGGAGGGTGCTGTTTTATGTTTCCGGTAGTAGGTGGGCGCTTCACCCATCACTTTTTTGAACATTTTGGAGAAAAGCAATTGATCGGTGTAGCCCACAGAACGGGCAATATCACCAATGGTCAGACCGGGATCAAGCGTCAGTTCGGCTGCCCTGCGCATCCGATAATGGACCAGATACGACTGAATACTGCTTCCCATCTTGTCTTTGAAGAGAGAGCACAGGTAACTGCGCTGCAAACCGACATGGGCCGCGATGGATTGAACAGTAATGGCATTGGCATAGTTCATTTCAATGAAGTCCATTACCTGCGTTACGTACGTTTCCTTCGAATAATCCTGTATGGATTGAAGATGATCTGAATTGGCCTGATCAATCAAAATGGAGAAGAATTGATACAGCAAACCAGTCATGCTAATCTCCCAGCCTTTGTGGGTATTGCGAGAATTGATCATTCGGTGCAGGCAGGATCGCATCTCGTCATCCTCATTACCCAGCTCAAAAATCGGGTGATGCTCGGACAGACAGGCCTGCTGTAAAAAGGAAGAACTATTGCTGCCTTGAAAAGCAACCCAGCTGTATTCCCATGGATCATCCTGATCTGCTTCGTAATGCACGACGGAATGCGGAACAATCAGAAAACCTTGACCTTTGTGCAGGGTATACGTTTTGCCACCAACTTCGAAGGTGCCTTTGCCATTCAAAATATAATGAATTTTATAATAGTCTCGCATGGCAGGGCCAAAGTGGTGACCAGGTGTACAGGCTTCCGTGCCATAATGAAGGAGCTGAAGCTCCTGAAAATGATTGTTCTTGAACATATACGTAATCAAGGGTATTCACTCCTGTACGATTTCGTCTCATCTTGCATTTTAACATATTAATTAGTGTGAAAGATGAATAATTTAAGACTAGTTTATATAGATAACAATCATTATTACATATGTTCAAAGTGAAATGCCATATCGTTTTTCCAGGAAAATGTCTAAGATGAAAAGGAATTCAACAAACTTTACAGGAAAGTGAGAATAACGATGCCCTATACTGCGAGTGAACAACGATATGATGAGATGAAATATGTACGTTCCGGCAAATCCGGAATCAGACTGCCGCAAATTGCGCTGGGTTTATGGCAGAACTTTGGTGGCAACCGCACATTGGATATTCAGGAAGAAATGATTTTACGTGCCTTTGACCTCGGAATTAATCATTTCGATCTGGCGAATAACTATGGTCCACCTCCAGGATCAGCGGAAGAGAACTTTGGTGTGATTTACAAAAAACATCTGCGTCCTTACCGGGATGAACTGCTCATTTCGTCGAAGGCAGGTTACCATATGTGGAGTGGACCTTACGGCGAATGGGGTTCCCGCAAAAACCTGATTGCCAGTCTGGATCAAAGTCTTGGTCGGATGGGGCTGGACTATGTGGACATTTTCTATCATCACCGTCCAGATCCGGATACACCGTTGGAAGAAACGATGACGGCACTGGATCACATCGTGCGGCAAGGTAAAGCTCTGTATGTGGGCTTGTCCAATTATAATGCAGAACAGACGCAAGAAGCGGTAACCATTCTCCGTCGTCTGGGTACGCCGTGTCTGGTTCATCAGCCAAACTACTCGATGCTGAATCGCTGGATTGAAGACGGTTTGCAAGACGTACTGGATGAGCAGGGCGTAGGTTCCATTGCGTTCTGTCCACTCGGCCGCGGTCAGTTGACGAATAAATATGTCGATAAGATCAAGGAAGAACGCGCCAATCCAACAGGCAATTTGAAAAAAGAAGCATACACGGACGAACGGATTGCCAAGTTCGATGCGCTTCAGGCAGTTGCCGAGCGAAGAGGGCAGACGATCTCCCAACTGGCTCTGAACTGGATCTTGCGCGGTAACCGTGTAACCTCAGCACTGATTGGTGCAAGCCGTGTGTCCCAGATTGAAGAAAACGTGGCTGCCCTCCAGGCAGCGGATCTGACAACGGAAGAGTTGAATGAGATCGAAAGTATTTTGGACGGAATGGGTAATTATCCGTGGTAACATACACAGTATAGCTGTGTGAAAATTATAGTTAGGTAAAATTAATTTAATATAAATTAAGAATGAAATGGCGCCTACCTGATTATCAGGAGGGCGCCATTTTGTATATGTCATTTTCTTTATAGGATAAGATCTATTATAATAGTTCATTAATTGACCTATGTTTATTTTTTTGGAATGAGCCTAGTTCATAGCACCTGGTCCTAGGATTTAGGGTATAATATATAGAAGCTATACATTTGAACTACGAAGGAGAGGCTCCATTTGAACTTTGAACAGTGGATTTCGCCTGAAAGCTATAACCTGACATCCGAGATGGAGAATCATCCATCAGACCGGATTGCACTTAGATGGCTCAGCGATCAACGAGAATTGGAAGAGATTACGTATGGTGATTTATTCAAGCAGGCGAATCGTCTTGCTGGAGGTTTGCGTGAACTTGGACTGGAGAAGGGTGACCGGGTGTTGGTCATGGTACCACGCCGGATAATTGCCTATGTCATTTACATTGCTTGTCTGAAATTGGGGATTGCCGTTATTCCTTCCTCCGAGATGTTACGGGCCAAAGATCTGGAATATCGTCTGCGTCACTCTGAGGCGCGGGCTGTTATTGTATGGTCCGAGACGACCTCGGAAGTGGAAAAGATGGACGCGGATCTGCCATCACTGGCACATCGAATTGTGGCATCACCTAATGGCGAAGTTGGCGTACCTGCTGAAGGCTGGGTTAATGTGCATGAGTTAATGCAGAATCAACCCGATGAGATGGCTGCGGTGGAAACACACCGTGATGATACAGCTATTCTTGCTTATACTTCGGGCACAACTGGTAATCCCAAAGGAGTTGTACATAGCCACGGTTGGGGATATGCTCACCTGCGAATCGCTTCTTCATTATGGCTGGATATTCAACCTTCAGATACCGTGTGGGCAACGGCTGCACCTGGCTGGCAAAAATGGATCTGGAGCCCGTTCCTGTCGGTACTCGGAAGAGGCGCGACTGGCCTGGTCTACAATGGATCATTCCAGCCCAAGCGTTATCTGGAACTGATGCAGGAACATCAGATTAATGTCCTTTGCTGTACACCAACGGAATATCGGTTGATGGCCAAAGCCGATGATCTTGGACATTATGACCTGTCCCATCTGCGCAGTGCTGTTTCAGCGGGCGAACCGCTCAATCAGGAAGTCATTGAAATCTTCCAGCGTCACTTCGACCTGACTATTCGAGACGGATATGGACAGACCGAGAGCACGTTGTTAATCGGCAGTCTCAAGGATGCGCCTGTACGCATTGGCTCTATGGGTCAGTCGATTACACCTGGATTGATTGAAATTATTGACGAAGAGGGACAACCTGTTCCTGCGGGTGAAGTAGGAGATATCGCGGTACACAAAGAGATGCCAGCTTTGTTCAAGTCCTATTATCAGGATGAGGGACGGAAGGAAGCCAGTCAGCGTGGCGATTATTTTGTAACAGGGGACCGTGCACGTAAAGACGAAGAAGGTTACTTCTGGTTTGAAGGCCGCAGTGATGATATCATCATCAGTTCGGGTTACACGATTGGACCATTCGAGGTGGAAGAAGCACTCATGAAACACGCCAGCGTGAAGGAATGTGCGGTGGTTGCAAGTCCGGATGAGATCCGCGGTAATGTGGTGAAAGCATTTGTCGTACTGCGAGATGATTCGCTGGCTTCACCAGAACTGATGCGTGAATTGCAGCACCACGTCAAGGAAATCACAGCACCTTATAAATATCCACGTAAGATCGAATTTGTTACGGATCTTCCGAAGACCAACTCTGGTAAAATCCGCAGGATTGAGTTACGCGAACAAGAAAAACGAAATGGTTAAATGAGATTAGGTAACGAATGATTATGCGTAGTGAAAGAGAAGGAATCGATACTGCAGAAGCGATAGCGTTCGTATTTGTCTCCAAATTTTAACCTTTGAAAAATACGATGAAGAAAATTTGAGGACAACGACGATCTAAAGTACGATCCTTCGCTGTAACGGCCACTCAACAGATCCCAAGTCATTGCAAACCGATGCTACTAATATATGAAACGGAGTGAACACAACCATGAGTCAATTTGAACAAACCTTTGAAAAGTCATTGGAACAATACGCAGAACTAGTTGTTAAAGTTGGCGTGAATATTCAAAAAGGACAGGATCTGCTCGTCACTGCTCCCATCGAAACGCTTGAATTCACACGTCTGATTGTGCAAAAAGCCTATGCGGCTGGTGCAAACTATGTACAAGTGGACTTCGATGACGACAACATTACCCGCAGTCGTTTTGAACATGGTTCCAATGACAGCTTTGACTATTATCCAGCGTGGAAAGCGGATATGATGGAGAAGTTTGCAGAAGCAGGCGGCGCTACCCTGACGATCAAAGTTCCAGATCCTGAACTGTATAACGGAATTGACTCCGATAGTGTTTCCCGTGCTACTAAGGCAGCTGCACATGCACGTCGGGGATATGCTAAGTATACACGTAATCATGAAATTAGCTGGTGTCTGATCAAAGCACCGACCAAGGCTTGGGCGAACAAAGTGTTTGCCGACATCCCGGAAGAAGACCGAATCGACGTGATGTGGGAAACCATCTTCAAAATGAACCGTGTAGATGGCGGAGACGCCGTACAAAATTGGAGAGAACATCTGGATACCCTGAATACCATGAGTGATCTCCTGAATAAAAAGAACTATAAGAGCCTGCATTACCGTGCGCCAGGTACAGACCTGAAAATTGAATTGGTCCACAACCACATCTGGGGTGGCGGTGGTAGCGAAAATAAACAAGGTGTATACACGGTCGCGAATATGCCAACTGAAGAAGTATTCACCATGCCTAAGCGCAGTGGAGTGAATGGATATGTCAGCAGCACCATGCCTTTGAACCTGAATGGACAACTGGTAGACCAGATGAGAATCACATTCAAGGATGGACAGGTTGTAGCTTTTACGGCAGCATCCGGTGAAGAGCATTTGAAGAACCTGTTTGCCACCGATGAAGGAGCACGTTATCTGGGTGAAGTGGCACTCGTACCACATGACTCCCCGATCTCCAACCTGAATCGCATTTTCTACAATACGGGTATTGATGAAAATGCATCCTGCCATTTGGCTGTGGGCAGTGCATATCCATTCAACATGAAAGATGGCACAACGATGTCGAACGAAGAGTTGCTGAAGCATGAGTGCAATGTGAGCTTGACCCACGTTGATTTCATGATCGGTTCCGCAGAGCTGGATATCGATGGTGAGTTACAGGATGGTACAATCGAGCCGGTATTCCGTAAAGGCAACTGGGCATTTTAATTTCTAATCTAGTTATCTAAGTTGAACTAAAGATTATTTACACTGACACTACGATGACAGAATAACCTTCCAGTCGCTGTTATCCCCAGATTTTTTTGATTCCCTTTTCTCAAGGGAAAAATCCGGGGATAGCATATGCTTCCGATGCAGCTTTCTTTCAGAAAGCTTTTAGGCGAACGCTTCGCTTTTTCAGGTTTTTTCTGTCCTCTCCGTTATCGTGTAAATGATTAGTTCAACTTAAATAGTAAAAGTAATAGTATTAAACAAGAAAGTGACTTCAATCTGAAGTCACTTTTTTTTGTTTCCTCGTAACGTGGATTACACGGGTCTTACAGGCACACATATTTCGCAATAATGCTGATTGAGCAGTGCCCAACGATATCGTTCTATAACCGGCTTGTTGTCCATCAGATAACCACTTGTTTGTAAATGAGGGATGATGATGTTCCATGTCTGCTGAATAGCTTCTGCCGTATGTCTCACCTTACAGATGAGATAATCTCCACCTGATAGCTCGCCAATCTCAACAAACTCATCTTCCAGACGTTCAGATTCAGTGATAACAATACAGGCATCATATCTACATTTTTCGGGCGGTGTGGTAGTTGGGTCATCTTGGGGTATGCCTAGTAATGTTGCTGATTCATGAAGCAATTGGTTTTTGTCTGCCCATTGTTTCAGCGTATTCATCGCTTGAGCATTGGCTGGACCGTAAGGACCAACCTGTCGAACATAGGCGAGACGATATGACGGGAGGTTTTCGATATACATTTCCATGAAAATCTTCCTCTCTGTACGATTTCTCTTACATGTTGGATGCTAACATGGTATAAAAGAATTTGCTTAAGTAATTGTTGAATCCCGGCGACGAAACTCATAGAATAGGGATAATATGTTGGAAGACTGTTCCATAGAGCAAAACGAGAGGGGGAGGCGTTAGACATGGATATTACTTATGCCTTCACGGATGAACGTTTCAGGCAAGTTGTGTTGGATCGTTTTTGTGATCAGCGGGATTTCATTCAGGAGAGTGACGTTTGTGAGGTTGAGATATTGCAACTTTCCAATCACAATATTAGCAATCTTGATGGAATCGAGTATTTCAGGGGTCTTCAAGAGCTGGATTGTGCCTATAATCAATTGACAGGTCTGGATCTTACTCAGAATCACAAGCTGAGGACGTTACGTTGCAGAGAGAATCAGCTTCTTACACTGGACCTCCGTTCCAATTCGGAATTGCAGGTGCTGGATTGCAGTTTTAATCGACTTCGAAAATTAGATCTTTCTTATAATTCCAAACTTATAACGGTGGAGTGTCATTGGAATATGTTGTCGGAGCTGGCTTCGGAGCACCTTGAGCAGTTGGAGGAACTTAGTTGCAGTTATAACGCTCTTTTCTCACTTGAACTTGAACAGAATAAGCAACTGCGGCGACTTGATTGCGCCAACAATTACATGCTGAAACTTGATGTAACAGGTTGTCCAAACTTGATTGAACTTCGCTGTAATCACAATCATATCAAACAGTTGGATTTTCGTTCAAATATGGTTTTAGAAAGTGTCCGTTGTTTTAACAACCATATAAGGGAGCTGGATATTCGCAATAACGTACAACTAAGAGAGTTGTACTGTTCCGAGAACAAATTAACCAAGTTGGATTATAGCGCTAATCCCAAGCTGGAGAGACTGCAATATGCAGACAATCTGATTTTTGAATCCGATCATGAAGTTCAGGGGATGGGTGTGTTTCAGTATGACGCATCGATGTCCAACTATCAGATGCACTTACATATTCAGGATAAAGAACTGGTAGTCACTGCACAGGTTTCAACCAAGACAGAGATGGAAGCCTTATCCCCATATATGGAAGAGACGTGGAAACGGTGGGACATGCTTGGTGAGCAGGCGCTCAGAACCATTGCCGAGGCTCATCCGGACGAAGATATCAATGCATTGATTTTGGCTGATGCAGAATTTCAGGGAGATCAATATTTCCGATTGGGTTATGATGCGGGGGATACACCAGCTGGTCGACTGTACATATATGCGGAGTTTGACGATGAATTTCACATGTTGGATACGTTGATCTATGAAACGTATTAAAGCCACGAGATCGTGGCTTTTTTGCTTTGTCATTTAACTACTTTTATGTTATTCAGCGTGCATTTTGTTGAAGCTAACATATTCGTTAATCGGTTTACGGTAACCGCGTGGGCGCTGTTTGGCTTCCGACTTTTTGCCAATGGTGATCAGCATAACCGGTACGTAATGGTTAGGGATTTCCAAACTCCGTTGCAGTTCTTCCGAGTCAAAGCCAATCATTGGACAAGTGTCCCAACCGCGATCCTGAGCGATCAACATCAATTGCATGGCAGACAGGCTGGCATTGCGAATCGCATCCTCACGTTGGAAGAATCTGCCCCGAGATTCGTAAAATTCAGTGACACTTTGGGATTCCTGCTCGTATTGGAACGGAGTAAGAGCGCCCAGGTTCAACAAGCCTTCGTTAATAGTTCGGATATGATGATGCGCGTTGACGTCGCCCAATACCACGATGACCGCAGAAGCTGTTTTTACCTTATATTGCTGGGAAGCTTCATAGACTTTCTCTTTCTGTTCCTCGTCTTTAATCACAAGATAGTGCGTGTGTTGCAGGTTAAAGGCAGATGGTGCAAATTTGTTCAGGGCAAACATTTCTTGCAGTTCCGAATCCGAAATTTCAATTCCTTCTTCAAAAATAACGGCCGATCTACGGTTTTTGACTAGATTCTCCAACTCACTCATGGTAGTTTCCCTCGCTTATGTATGATTTATAAACTGACTATAACACACTTAGTTACTTTATGTAAGTATTATTTTAGAATAAGACAAGGATTGTCTGCCATACGCTAAAATAAAACACTAGAGGTGATTCATGAAAGCATTGATCGCAAGGTATATGGGAGGACATGACCCTCATGAATTTCGGGTATATGTGATCCAATCATCGACGTTAAAACGTTTTGTAGTAGTGGAGATTATTCTAGGCCCTATCGTGTACAATGTCGCACTTTATTTGTGCCATAATGCAATACTTGCTGGAGTAGGCTCTTGGGCTGGAACAGAAGGTCTGAAGAGACTGCCACTGGTCTTTAGAAGAATCGTTGGGACATGATGAAGTGGGTAAATGAAAGACTGAAGCAGGAGAGGGCCAGTTGCGGCCCCATCTTCTCCTTCAGCCATGTTATCTATAGTCACGCATCTTTTATCTGATCTAATAACTGTCGAAGCTTTGGGTTCAAACCTGCCTTATTTGGCACGTTCCAAATACTGCTCGAGCGTAAGTTTCTGGTTGGTAATCTCACCAGCAATATATACCCCTACATAACGTACATGCCATGGCTCATAGGAGTAACCAGTCAATTTCTCCTGATCTTTGCCATAACGGATGATGAATCCGTACTTGTGGGCATTGGCTTTCAGCCATTTGCCTTCTTTGGTGTTGCCAAAGCTTTGCTGAAGATCATAACCAGCCGAAGCGCTGGAGATATCCATGGCTAGACCAGTCTGATGTTCGCTTTGTCCTGGCCGAGCACTTGTTTTATTGGCAACAGCTTCACCTTTGATGCTGGCATTACGGTCAAAGATTGATTTCTGGGTCGCATAAGAGCGATAGCCAGACACCGCTTTGATATCGATGCCGTCTTTTTTGGCAGCCGCAAATAATTTTTCAATCGCGGTTGCAGCTACTTTACGCATTTGTTTCTTCGGACTGGAACCTGAGAAGCTAAAAGGAATATTAGGTACAACCAAATCTTGTGGTGCATAAGTTGAAGGCAGATTTCTCTTTTTATTGACAAGTACAACTGTGCTGGACACATTGGTCACAGTTGCCACATTTTTAATCGTTTTGATCGTGCGACCAGGTGCATTATCATGCAGAAATTGAGTGAAGCTGGAGCTTGCCGCAGTCGCGACGGGATTCAGGCTTGAAGTGATGGGAAACGTAGTAAATGCAGAACCTGCTACAACAGAGCCTACGAGAATTGTAGATATGATGGATTTACGAGTAAAAGATTTCATGATGTGTGTTCCTCCTCGGAATATATGAATCTATATACCGAGTATACTAGAGGATTATATCCATAGGTTCTCCAATTGTTTCCGAGTTGTAAACAAAGTTTGCTATAAAATCTAACTAGAGGGTATTTACCTTGCCACTTCGATGACAGAACAACCTTACGATCGCTGTTATCCCCAGATTTTTTGATTCAATTTTATAATGGTGAAAATCTTAGGATAGCGTATGCTTCCGATGCAGCTTTCTTTCAGAAAGCTTTTAGGCGAACACTTCGTTTCTTCAGGTTCTTTCTGTCCTCTCCGTTTCGTGTAAATGTTAAGTTCAATTTATATAAAATATTCTTTTTGCAACTCTCGTAGAGGCAGTATACATGAAAAAGCCGTTGCATTAGATGCAACGGCTTTTGATGTGAAGAGAGATAATACTAGATTACTTCAAGTATGCTGGAGACTGTATTACAACATGCAGGCGTCAGATACACTGGAGCTTCACGCTGTTACTGCACGGGTGTCACGAACGCGAACGTTGGCGCTGAGCACACCAGAATCACTGCTTAATTTGAAAGAAGGATAATTTTCTTCCGTATCCAGCTTCATGTGTTGTTCTAGGTTCAGCTGCTGCTTCGGATCAACATAGAACGGAACCAGATTGGTTTCAATCTGCGCGTCGAGAGCTGCAAGTTCATCAACAATGATAATAGCGATAACTCCGTTGCATCCGCAACCTTCCAAGTCATAGATCACTTTGAAATATCCGGGTTGGTCATTCAGGCTTTCCGTCAATCGTTTTGCAGCCAAATCTGTAATTTGAATATACATATAGGTACACTCCTTTATATGTGGTCATGGTTGTAAGTGGTATAAGAATTCATTCAGCTTCTATTCACATTATACCACTTTGTCAAAAATCAAAGCATTTATTTTCTTGACTGATCAGTCTGGAAAAGGTATTCTTTATTTAATGAATAGGGAGGTGAGGTCTGCAATTGGGAAGAGCCAAGGAGTTTGACACGGAGACCGTTCTAAGAAAAGCAACGTCTGTATTTGGAGCGTACGGTTATGAAGGTACATCTCTGAGCTTACTGCTGAGTGAACTTGGCATTGCGCGGCAAAGCCTGTATGACACCTACGGAACTAAACATGATTTATTTGTCTCTGCCCTTAAATTCTATATTCAGCAGAAGACAGAGGCGGGGATCAAACTATTAAACGAATGCACAAGTGTGAGGCAAGGCGTGACCGAGTTGTTCAACGAAGCGGTTAACGTGTTGACAGACAACGAACGTCGTAATGAATGTTTCATCATTAATAGCGCGGTTGAACAGGCACCACAAAATCACGAAATCGCGGCCTTTATTCAAACCACTAACCAACAAATGGAAGATGTTTTTCATACTGCGCTGTTACGAGGCCAGAGGAGTGGCGAACTGAGGCACGCAGAGGAAGAATTGCCCGGGCTTGCCCGTTTTCTGAATTATTCCCGACTCTCATTGACCTTTACGGCGAAAAGTGGTGCAAGCGCAGAAGCCCTGCGAGATTTTGTACAGATGACCCTAAGGGCTATGGATTAGCGTTTTACATGATTTGAGTAAGGATTCTTTATCTTTTTTTGAAAATGAACGCTTAGGGCGTTTATTTTTTGACTATTATAGACCGATTGGTCTGGAAAAAGAACGCGAAACAAACTGAAGGAGGAAATAAGGATGACACAATCTCAGCAGTTGGAAGCGGGCAATAGTATACCTCATCGGATTATGCATGGATTCACTAAATTGCTACTGGATGGAAAACTGGAACAATGGTTGGAGTTATATACATCTGAAGCTATCTTCGAATTCCCATATGCACCAGCAGGATATCCTCAGAAACTGGAAGGAAAAGCTGCAATTACGAATCATCTTCATAATCTACTGGGGATGATTGAAATCCAGCAGTTTTCTGAACCAGTGATCTTGGCTGATTCCACGAAACAACAGTTTGTGGCTGAATTTACTTGTAAAGGGCGTTCATTAGTTACAGGTCAGCCATACAACCAAACTTACATCTCTGTAGTGAGCCACTCTAATGGGAAAATTACACATTATAAAGACTATTGGAATCCAATGGTCGTACTCAAATCGGACTTAGGAGGTAACAAGCATGATCAAAGATAAACCGTTGACACTTATTACAGGGGCTAATGGTAAGACAGGAAGCCGTGTTGCGGCCATACTTCAAAAGCATCATTATCCGGTGCGTTTGGCAGGAAGAACTAAACCATCTCTTTCTGGCTCTGATGATAACTATGTCTATTTTGATTGGTATGATTCCGAGACATATGCGCTAGCGCTGAAAAATGTGAATCAGGTGTATCTTGTCGTGCCAGTCATGGACATGACCCCAGAAGACGTCATGATTCCGTTCATCAAGGAAGCATTGTGGAGTGGGATTAAGCGATTTGTCTTGCTTGGCAGTGCTTCAATTGATGAAGATGGTCCTATTTTTGGCAAAGTACATCAGTATTTAAAAGCCCATGCTCCTGAGTGGACTGTATTGCAGCCATCCTATTTTATGGAGAACTTTACGGAGGGACCGCATCGGGAGACGACGAAGCAACTCGGGAAAATATACAGTGCTACGGGTGACGGGAAAATTGGATTTGTTAGTGCAGATGATATCGCGGCAGTTGCGTTCCGTGCTCTGACAGATGTTGTTCCTCATAATACGGAGCATATCATTACAGGGCCGGAGTCGTTGTCCTATGGACAGGTTGCAGACGTCTTGAGCCGTGTACTGGGTCAGTCCATCCAGCATGAATCTTTGTCCGACGATGAATTGAGGAACAGCATGATTCGCGCAGGAATGTCAGAAGAATACGCTGCTGCCCTCGCAGGACTGGATGTGCCTATCCGGGAGGAGGGGAGAGAAGATCAAACGACAGATACGGTGACAAAAATAACGGGGAATAACCCGATTTCATTCGAGCAATTTATTCAAAATCATATGGAAGTATGGAAATAATGGAAGAAATATTTTCATATCATGAGAAGACGGTGCCTAGTGCCCGTCTTTTTGCATGTCTACCAGCTTGTTGACATCGTTGATTCAAATATGGATCTCTCCCTAACCAGGGACACCACGGAAAAGCAGTGATTATACGAACACACTTTTGGGGAAATAGATGAGGATGAATGTTAGGGCGTGTCTGAGACACGCCCTAGTAGATAAAGGGGCGAAGAGAGCGAATGATTCAGTTCGAAAATGTATCGAAACAATATCCTGATGGAACAACGGCTTTACGTCAGGTTAACCTCAACATTAACAAGGGAGAACTGTTTGTCATGATTGGTCCGAGTGGATGTGGCAAAACCACCATGCTCAAAATGATCAATCGCCTGATTGAACGAACAGATGGAACAGTGCGCATTAATGAACGCCCAATCGATGAATACAACATTCACGAATTGCGCTGGAATATCGGATATGTGCTGCAACAGATTGCACTATTCCCGCATATGACAATTGCCGAAAATATTGCGGTTGTTCCTGAACTGCGAAAATGGAAGTCAGATCAAATCAAGGAGCGTGTACATACGTTACTGGACATGGTGGGTTTGCACGGAGATACGTACAGTGAGCGTAAACCGTCCGAGTTATCCGGAGGACAACAGCAGAGAATTGGTGTGTTGCGTGCACTCGCTGCTGATCCCGAGATAGTTTTGATGGATGAACCGTTCAGTGCACTCGATCCAATGAGTCGGGAGAAATTGCAGGACGATATTCTGGATATCCAGCGTCAGATGAAAAAAACAATTGTATTTGTTACTCATGATATTCAGGAAGCGCTGAAGCTGGGGGATCGCATCTGCATTATGAAGGATGGACAGGTTTTGCAGGTAGGCACCCCGGAAGAACTGATCCAACAGCCAGCTAATGATTTCGTACGTGAATTTGTTGGAAGTCCTAACACCGATACGAGTTCACAATCTGATTTTGATCTGGAATCCATCATGTCACCACTCTCACCGGGTCATGTACCAAAATCAGCCAAAACCGCCGTTCCCGTATCCATTACGTTAACAGAATTAGTTGATATCATGGCTTCCCATGACCATCTGTTGGTTGAACGTAACCGCCAGATTATTGGCGAGATCAGTCGAGTTGATCTGATGAAATACTGGTCTGGTCAGTTACAGGAACGAGGTGAAGGACATGAGTAGATTCGCGGAGGTGTTCAGTGAGCGCAAAGGTCAGTTGTTGTCTGCTCTGCTCGAACATATTCAGATCTCATTTATCGCATTGTTCTTTGCTGTCCTCATCGCGATTCCGCTTGGTATATACCTTACTCGCAAACCAAGAGTGGCTGAACCAATTATCGGGGTCACAGCTGTGTTGCAGACGATACCTTCCTTGGCGCTTCTCGGATTGCTAATCCCTTTATTCGGCATAGGTACCCTTCCTGCAATCATTGCACTGGTGGTGTATGCGCTGCTTCCGGTACTCCGGAACACGTACACAGGCATATCCGAAGTTGATCCTTCCATGGTGGAAGCGGCGAATGCGATGGGCATGAATAGTTGGCAACGTCTAATCAAAGTGGAACTGCCACTGGCGATGCCTGTCATTATGGCCGGAATTCGGACCGCGATGGTCCTGATTGTAGGAACGGCGACACTTGCTGCTTTGATTGGCGCAGGAGGTTTGGGTGCATTAATCTTGCTGGGCATTGATCGGAACGATACGGCACTGATCATCCTTGGAGCCATTCCGGCCGCATTGCTGGCTATTTTGTTTGATGTACTATTGCGTCAATTCCAGCGGTTATCCTTCAAGAAAACATTGGTTACCTTGGGTTCGCTGGCTCTTATCGCGATACTTGTGATTACCATTCCCTTCGTGGCACGTGGTGGACAGAAGGATCTCGTGATTGCTGGCAAACTGGGAGCTGAACCGGAGATTCTAATTAACATGTATAAATTGCTGATTGAAAAAGATACAGACCTGACCGTTGAACTAAAACCCGGATTAGGCAAAACGCCATTCCTTTTCAATGCACTCAAGTCGGGTGATATTGATATCTATCCTGAATTCACTGGGACAGCCATCTCCGAATTCATGAAGGAAACGGCAGTGAGTACCGATCGGACAGAGGTGTACGAACAGGCAAGAGATGGAATGCTGAGCCAGTTCAACATGGTGCTGCTGAACCCTATGGATTACAACAATACGTATACGTTGGCCGTTCCAAAGAGCATCGCAGATCAATACAATCTCAAGACCATTTCGGATCTCAAACCGGTGGAACAGCAGATGAAGGCAGGATTTACGCTGGAATTCTCGGATCGGGAAGACGGTTACCTAGGCATTCAGAAGAAGTATGGGATTGAATTTCCAAACGTTGCGACAATGGAACCGAAGCTTCGCTATGGTGCTGTTCAACGTGGCGATATCAACCTCGTAGATGCCTACTCCACAGATAGTGAGTTGAGACAATATGAACTTGTTGTGCTGGAGGATGATCAGGAGTTATTCCCGCCGTATCAAGGCGCGCCGATGCTTCGTCAAGAAACGGCAGATCAATATCCACAACTGGTTGAGGTGCTGAATCAGCTTGCTGGCAAAATTACGGATGATGAGATGCGTCAGATGAACTATGACGTGAACGTAGAGGGAGCGAATCCTGAACAGGTTGCAGCAGAGTACCTTAAACAGGCTGGATTGCTGTAACTTCAGGCATCCCTGCAATAGATGTACCAAAAGGATGAGGAGGAACCATGATGACACAAGAAACTTATGACTTGATTGCGATTGGCACAGGAAGCGCGGCAAGCTCTGTAATCACCCGTTGCGCTGAAGCTGGCTGGAAAATCGCTGTAATTGATGAACGTGAGTTCGGCGGAACGTGTGCACTGCGTGGCTGTGATCCCAAGAAAGTGCTGGCTGGAGCGGCTGAGCTGATTGACTGGAATGAACGGATGCAAGGGAAAGGAATTCAGGGACAGGCGACCATCAACTGGTCTGAACTTATGGCCTTTAAACGCACCTTTACCGAAAGCATACCTAGAGCAAGTGAAGATCAATTCAAACAGGCCGGAATGGATACGTTTCATGGTAAAGCTTCATTTGTCGATGAAAATCATATTCAAGTGGGAGAAGAAGTGCTCCATGGCAAACACATCCTGATTGCTACCGGTGCAAGACCTGCGCCACTTGAGATTGAGGGCTCAGAGCATCTTATATATAGTGATGACTTTCTGGATCTGAAACAGCTGCCGGATCGATTAGTTCTGGTAGGCGGTGGATACATTGCATTTGAGTTTGCGCATATTGCGGCCAGAGCCGGGACGGAAGTCCACATCCTGCATCGGAGTGAACAGCCTCTGAAGTCGTTTGATGCGGAGCTGGTAGAATGTTTGTTGCAAAAATCAAAAGAGATCGGCATTCATGTTCACTTGAACGCGGAGGTGAAGTCCATACGGCAAGAGGGGAACGCCTATGTCGTTCATGGCACACGTAATGGTGCAGATCACCAGTGGCAGTGCGGACTTGTCGTTCATGGAGCCGGGCGTGTTCCTAATGTGGATGGGCTGGAATTGGAGAGAGCCAACGTCAGCTACAGCAAAAAAGGGATTATGGTGAACGAGTACTTGCAAAGTGAAAGTAATCCGAGAGTGTATGCTGCTGGCGATGTAACTGATACAAAAGGGTTGCCTTTAACCCCGTTAGCAGGTCAGGAATCCCGGGCTGTATCGTTTAATTTGTTGGAGGGAAATCAACACAAACCTAATTATAAAGTGATGCCTTCCATTGTGTTTACTGTCCCTGCCCTTGGAGCTGTAGGTATGAGCACGGAACAAGCCAAGAAAGAGGGCTACGAGGTGCAGGTAAATGATATGTCGAAATGGTATACTTACAAGCGAACTCATGAAAAATTTGCCATGGCCAAAGTGGTGATCGATAAATCAACCGGACGTATTCTGGGTGCGCATGTGCTCGGGAGCAAAACAGAAGAATTGATCAACCTTTTTGCAATGGCGATTCAGTTCAATCTGACTATCGATCAGTTAAACACCATGAATTTTGCATATCCTACTGCTGCATCGGACCTGGGTTCTTTAATTTAGAAGTGATGAAGTGAGGATGAACTCCCCTTTGGGACGGAAGGAAGGATGAAAACAACGATGTCAACGGATTTTATTGGGCTTCATGAAGGCAAGTGGACTAAGGAACCCGTTGCTGCACGGATGGATGGGGATCGTTTCGTTGTGGAAGCTCGGGAAGGCAGTGACTTCTGGGAGAACACATTCTACGGGTTCTGTCATCGGGATGGACATGCCATGCTTGCTCCATGGGACGGAACGGAAGCGATTGAGGTATCGTTTGATCTAAGCTCATTCACCGAATTATATGATCAGGCGGGACTAATGTTATGGTACGGAGAAGACCAATGGATCAAGGCCGGAGTTGAGGTCAATGATGGCGTGGCACATGTTGGAGCCGTCGTGACGGATACGTATTCCGATTGGTCACTCTCTCCTGTGCCAGAGTGGGGTGGACGAATCGTAACAATTAGAGCCTCCTACAGTAACGAGGCCGTTGTCATTCGTGCTCGCACAGATGAGCATCCTTGGCGTACGATTCGGGTTGCACGGTTTGCCTATCCGACGAACAAACATGCAGGTCCATTTTTGTGTTCACCGAAGCGTGCAGGGTTCGAGGTAGCATTTACCAAGTGGAGATCCACGACACCCGATCAAGACTTGCATACAGATCCGCCGATTACGGATTAAAACAAGTTAAGATGCACGATAAACAATGAAACATGAATAGGTGTATCTGGCTTAGAAACGAAGACAACACAAATAAGCAAGTTTTCCATTAACGGAGGACTTGCTTATTTTTTGTGTTTAAACTTTGGACTGTGAAGAGTCTCCAGTTACTCATTTCATCATTCACCGGAGTCAGTGAGTTCTTTTCGCACATACAACAGAGTGCTTGCGAACTTTACTTGAGTTTAACGTTTATTTACTCGTGTCCGTATCCAGGGACTGGGGTTCGGTCTCTTTTTCACCCTCATCATCATTGGACTTATTGAACTCCAGCATACGCTCCTCGTAATCGTCCAGGAACCATAACGGGTCCATACTGTCTTCCTCACCGTTGTAATTGATCACGATTTCTTCGCCAGCTTTGATATCTGTATACGCGTAGAAGTCAAAGGTGTGGTTATCAAAATTGATATCATAAGTAGCGTTAGGTTCATAGGAGTGGTTAATTAGACTGCCGTAACCCAGCAGAATGGCGGTATGATTCGCCCCGTATTCGAACACGTAATCTTCCAAAATCGTTTTTTCGACATGCTCATGATCTTCATTTGGGTAAGGCACAACGGGTGCCTGATGGATAAGCGTTCCCTTGGCAATATCTACGGTAGCAAATACCCCGCGGTTAAACTCACCACCATCACCCAACTTGGATTGTTTCACTTCAATCATATTGTTCACCTGATGCTCTTCGAAGAGCTCCGTTCTATATAGTAGTAATTCGTTAAGGCAAAATTTTAACCCATACTTTCATATAAGGCAAATTTCAGACAAAAAGGTGCAATATTTTTTAATATGGCGTTGAGTTGTGCAGGATATAACGCTTATAATATACAAAGAATTAAGTCTATATAGAAAAGGTGTCATGAATGAGCATATTAAATGTAGAAAAATTAAGTCACGGTTTTGGTGACCGTGCTATCTTTAACGACGTTTCATTCCGCCTCTTGAAGGGCGAACATATTGGTCTGATCGGGGCTAATGGTGAAGGTAAATCCACCTTCATGAACATTATTACAGGAAAACTTCAGCCGGATGAAGGCAAGGTGGAGTGGTCCAAACGGATGCGTGTTGGTTATCTGGACCAGCATGCTGTATTAAACAAAGGCCAATCGATCCGTGACGTACTTCGCGGCGCGTTCCAGTATTTGTTTGACATGGAACAGGAAATGAATGATATGTATGGCAAAATGGGCGATGTTACCCCGGAGGAACTCGAACAACTTCTTGAAGATGTGGGTACGATTCAGGATACACTGACAAACCAGGATTTCTACATGATCGATGCCAAAGTGGATGAAACCGCACGTGGTCTGGGTCTGACGGATATCGGTCTGGATAAAGACGTCAATGACCTGAGTGGTGGACAGCGTACCAAAGTACTGCTTGCCAAGCTGCTGCTGGAAAAACCCGATATTTTGCTCCTCGATGAGCCTACGAACTATTTGGATGAATTGCATATCGAATGGCTGAAACGTTATTTGCAGGAATATGAGAATGCATTTATCCTCATTTCTCACGATATTCCGTTCCTGAACAGTGTAATCAACTTGATCTATCACATGGAGAACCAGAATCTAACTCGTTATGTGGGCGATTATGATCATTTCCAGGAAGTGCATGAGATGAGAAAACAGCAGCTGGAGTCGGCTTACAAGCGCCAACAACAAGAGATTGCTGACCTCAAGGATTTTGTAGCGCGGAATAAAGCAAGTGTTGCTACACGTAATATGGCGATGTCCAGACAGAAGAAACTCGACAAGATGGATGTCATCGAGATCGCCAAGGAGAAACCGAAACCGCAGTTCAATTTCCGTGATGCAAGGACATCCGGCAAGCTCATTTTTGAAACCAAAGGTCTTGTAATTGGATACAACGAACCGTTATCCAGACCACTGGATCTGCGTATGGAGCGCGGACAGAAAATCGCCCTTGTTGGTGCGAACGGAATCGGTAAAACAACCCTGATGCGCAGTATTCTGGGTGAAATTCAGGCTCTGGAAGGAACCGTTCAACGCGGTGAACATCTGGAGATTGGTTACTTCCAGCAAGAGATGAAGGATGCCAACTACAATACGTGTATTGAAGAGATCTGGCAGGAGTTCCCTTCCTATACCCAATTCGAGGTGCGTGCTGCACTTGCAAAATGTGGTTTGACTACAAAACACATTGAGAGCAAGGTAGCTGTACTAAGTGGTGGCGAGAAAGCCAAAGTGCGTCTCTGTAAGCTGATCAATAACGAAACCAACCTGCTTGTACTCGATGAGCCGACGAACCATCTGGACGTTGATGCCAAGGAAGAGTTGAAACGTGCGCTCAAGGCTTACAAAGGCAGTATTCTTCTGATCTCCCATGAACCGGAATTCTACCGTGATGTAGTTACGGAGACTTGGAACTGTGAGTCGTGGACCACGAAAGTATTCTAATTAGAGGTTGTTCAAAAAGTCCGCTTTTGATTACGAATCACGTGCGAGCTTGCGAACAAGCTCGAAGGGTGAGAAAAGGCGCGAATTTTGCTTGCAAAACAGGCAGAACTCGCGCTTTTTTTGCGTGGTTTTAACGAAAAATGTTTGAGCCCAATTCACAGTTGACAGCTTGAATAAGGCAATAATATAATTCAGGAAAGCGATTACATTTATATACTAAAAACCTGTTTCACTGCATAGGGGCAAAGAAAACACGGTATTCCGTATGGGTATCATTGCACTTAGAAGGGAAGACGGGTCTTTTTTTGCACTTCAATGAAACCGGTTTCATTAAAATAAGGAGGTGGACAAACGCTCGTTACTGACCACTGGTTGCTGAGGATAGGCTGAACAACAACACCGCGTATTCAAGAACCATGCTTTCATCTTTCACGCCAAAGGAGAGAATGAACATTGGATAAACTCAGGAAACCCATGATATTTATGTTATCTGCAACACTTGCGCTGTCTTCCGGACCGTTGTTGCTGCCGAGTAAGGCGTATGCCGATCTGAACAGTATACCCGCCACGTTGCTGCAGGACGATTTTTCGGATGGGGATTACACGGAATCACCTGCGTGGAACGTAAGCTCAGGCAACTGGGAAGTGATTTCTGACCTGACAGATGCGTCCAACTCCACGCTTTTCCAGAGCGATACCAATGAAGGCATCATTTCTACTGGAGACTCCATGTCGGACATGACCGTGTCCATGCGCTTTTACACGGGAGCCGGTCAGGGGTATCCGGGAATATTGCCGCGGTTTCAGGATAAGAGCAACTTTTACTATTTTCAAATGCAGGTTCCCAATAATAAACTCGTTTTCTCCAAAAGGGTGAACGGAACAGATACTACTTTGAAAACGGTGGATTATGCGTTTGCCAAAAATACATGGTACACACTTAAAGTGGTGTTATCAGGTACCAACATTCGCGGATATATCGCAGAAAACGGCTCCGATCGGTTAGTATTTGATCTGGTCGATACTACATACGGGTCAGGTACCGTGGGCATTCGGAATAAGTGGCAGTCGGTACATGCAGATGACGTGATCATTGCGGAGCAGCCGCCTGGGAACGATATTCAGCTCTCCATTGCGGAGCAGACGGCGTCTTCGGTTTCACTGCAATGGTCTGAAATCGTAGGTGCATCAGCCTATCGCCTGTACCGTTCCTCTACGCCTGAAGGCGGTTATTCTCTGGTAACCAGTACCGGATCTTTGGAACATACGGATGTAGGATTAAGCGGGGATACGGTGTATTATTACAAGCTCGCTTATGAATACGGAGGCCTAACTGAATCATTATGGACTGCTCCTCTCGAAGTTCGGACGACTGCGGCGGCACCACAGGCTCCTGGCGAATTAAAGGCCGAAGCACTCAACGCAACGAGCGTGAAGCTATCTTGGTCCGCCGTGGACAAGTCAACGGGTTATCGCGTGGTTCGGGCCGAAGCTGGCAGTGACCAGTATGAGCAGATATACGAAGGGAAAGGGTTTACTTATACAGACCAGGAGCTTGAGCCCGGCGCTAGCTACAGCTATCGTGTGACGGCCTTTAATGCAGCTGGTGAGTCAGCGCCCACTGTTGCAGAAGCCACGACATACTCCATTGACTCTCCAGCAGAATTCGTTGCCACAGCTGTGACGGACACATCAATCTCTCTGGGGTGGAATGTCTTGCCTGGATCTGATGTAACGTATACACTCTCGAGGTCTACCAGTGCTACGGGTACGTATCAGCAGGTCTATAGTGGCAATGAAAACACGTTTAACGATAGCGGTCTGACGATGGGCACAGGATATTTTTACATCATCCAGGCGACCGTGGACGGCGTAACTTCTCCAGCATCCGCACCGTTGGGTGTTGCCACAGTTCGCACAAGCATTACACCAGGGCAATTGTGGCCAGATCTGGACGGGAAACCGATTGATGCGCATGGGGCTGGGTTTTTCTATGATGAACAGACGGAGACCTATTACTGGTATGGCGAATATCATAAGGGCGGCTGGCCAGCTGTTGGTGTGCGTGTGTATTCATCCAAGGATCTGATGAATTGGACGGATGAAGGCATGGCGCTAACAACACTTCAATCCATGGATGATTTTGACAATGACCCGTTGATCTCCAAATTGTATGCGGGGCGTGAGGACCGCGTGGATATCTGGGCAGATATTCGCAAAGGACGGATCATTGAACGACCAAAGGTCATCTACAACGACAAAACGAAAAAATACGTGATGTGGGCCCACATGGACGGCGACAAGGACCCCTATAACGATAATGCGAATTATGGTAAGGCGAGGGCCGGTTATGCGATCAGCGACTCTCCAACAGGGCCTTTTGTGTATCAGAGGAGTTACCGGATGGACAGAGCTCCCGAAGGGGAGAAAGATTATTTCCCAAGCGATAAGGGCATGGCCCGTGACATGACGTTGTTTAAGGACGATGACGGCACCGGTTATCTGATCTACTCCAGTGAGGAAAACCTGACGCTGTATATCTCCAAACTGAATGAAGACTACAGTGACGTAACAGGGTGGCATAAGGAAGGACGAACGGATGACAAAGGCAATCCTTTACGAGATTCCACCTATCAGGCGCAATACGGCGTAGATTACGTGCGGGTGTTCCCGGGAGGGCAACGCGAAGCACCGGCGATGTTTAAGTATCAGGGAAAATATTATATTTTGACTTCCGGAGCTTCCGGCTGGGCCCCTAACGAAAACAAAGTGACGGTGGCGGATAACATTTTTGGCCCGTGGTCAACGCAGACCAATCCGTTTGTGCGCACGTTGCCGAGTGATCCCGATCCAGGCAAGGCATTTGGCACACAGACCACATCCGTCATTCCGGTCGATCCGGAAAAAGGCAAGTTCATATACGTGGGGGATACGTGGAATGGTGGCAATTTCTCAAATGACGCTGCAAAATACGTGTTCTTGCCAATTGAGTTTGGAATAGGCTCGGATATTGCGATCAAGTGGTATAACAGTTGGACACCTGATCTGCTGAATTCGATGGGCAAGGTAGATATTACTGATCCGTTGCCAGAAGCCGTGGCGCTAGGCAAAGTACCATCCCTGCCAACAACATTGAATGTGCGCGAGGATGGAGCACTGGTATCAACGCCAGCAGTATGGACGATTGATAACCGGTCCATGACGGCAGAAGATTTTGCTAAGCCAGGACCGCTTACGTTGCAGGTAACGACACCGGAATATAACAACAAAAAGCAGGCGGTTCGTGTAAACGTCATTCCAGAGAATGCACTATATTTTGTGAATAGCGGAGGTTACGAAACGGCTGATTACAATCTCATGGGTGCCTATATGAAAGGAACACTTGCCAACCCGGGAACGGCGGACCAGATGTACGCTCCGGCAGAGGGTCGCAATTGGGGGTATACCAGCGCAGATGCACTGTCATCCGGTTCAAATGGCGGAGATATATTCTCGACCGTACGTTATCTGAACGGTGGCAATGTCAGCAATTCACCTAAAGGCACGGACTTAACCTATAGATTTGATGTGCCAAACGGGACATACGATGTGTACGCCGGATTCAACGATCCGTGGACCAATACATCGCGCAGAGCAAATTTCATCATCAATGGCACCAATACCGGTGCAGTTACTTTTACGCCTGCCAGCGTTAGAGCCCACAAAGGCATCAGCGTGTCGGACAACAAGCTGGAGTTGACCGTGCGCAATACGGCATCGCAGGACCCGATGATTAGTTGGATTATGATCGTTAAACCTGACGCTGTACCACCTGCAAATGATAGTGCTGGCCTTAATGCTGATGCGTTGGATTCAACAAGCGCAACGCTTCACTGGGATGCTCATCTTGGTGCAGCAAGCTACAAGCTCTACCGCTCAGATCGTGAGCAAGGTGAGTACAAGGTGGTCTATAGCGGCAATGGACGGGAGTACACGGACAGTGAACTGGACCCCGGCACGGAATATTATTACAAAGTGGAAGCTTTTGATGCGACGGGACAATCCTTGAGAGGTGTATCTTCCGCTTATCAGGTGCACACGGCTCAGCAGAGCGCTGCCGATGTAGCAACAGGGATTACGGCACTGGAACAGCCTTCCGCAGGTGCAAAAAAACTGAAGTTACCATCCGTGCCACAAGGTTTCACTGTGAAGATCGCTTCCAGTTCGGTACCGTCCGTCATTCAAACCGATGGAACGATTATCCCACCATCTAAGGAAACAACAGTAACATTGGAGTTGGAAATTACTCGAACTTCTGACGATAGTAGAGCCCTGACTGTACCGTTGACGGTGAAGGTGCTTGCATCTGTTCCTTCCCCTGGAGGTACGGACCCTGGTTCGGGCGGTAATCCAGGCGGCAATTCCGGTGGGAATTCAGGAAATAGTTCTGGTTCAGGCAACAATGGCGGACAATCAGGAAGTGGAAGCCCAAGTGCAGAGAATGCTGCACCACAGCCTAAACCGGAGAAAGACCGTTCAGTTCTGGAGTTGCAGGGACAGTCTGACCAGAAGGGTGTAGTGCAGTCCAACGTGGATGTTTCAACGATTAAAGAGGCTTTTAGAGTTGCCCCTTCAATTGATGCGGGTCAGCGCTTGGTCGAACTCCGGCTGAAGCCGGTTTCGGGAGCAACAGCATATGAAGTATCTCTGCCTGCCTCTGCGTTAATAGATCAGGGTGAGTCACATGTGTTCAACATTGTTACAGAGCTGGGGATGTTGGAGCTTCCTGCGACACTATTAACGAAGGATGCCGTTGGTGATGAGGTTGCATCAATCCGATTGGTCAGAACGGAGTTACCAAAAACAGTCGCAGATCAGCTTGGCACGCAGTATGGAGTCCAGCTTGAACTTCAACTGGATGGTCAACCATGGCCATCGGAAAGCCAGTTAATACTTCGTCTGCCTTTCCGATCATCACAAAATGCTCAGCAGGATCGGATTGTAGCATTTGCCATCGGCGCGAACGGTGTGGCAACCCCATTGCCGCAAAGTTACTACGATTTAAACAGCGGGCAGCTTGTATTTTCTGTAACATCACTCACAGGAAATTATGCTGTTGTGCCTGTGGAGCAGACATTCGCAGATCTTGCAGAAGTGCAGTGGGCCAAGAAAGCAATGGAGGCTTTGGCTGTCCGAGGAGTAATTGATGCTGAGGCAAGCGGTGCTTCCACGCAGTTACATCCAAAAGAGGAGATGACCCGCGGCCAATACATGCAATGGTTGATGACTGCGCTGGGTTTGAATGCTTCTTCCGGGAATGCATTCTCTGATGTAAACGAAAAGGCTCCGTACTACGAAGCAGTTACAGCTGCGCGTTCGCTAGGTATCACCAGTGGTACCGGTGACGGGCGCTTCTTGCCAGAGTCCACGATCACTCGTCAAGAGATGATGACGTTGACGGTGAGAGCTCTTACAGCGGCTGGACTGGTTGACTCCGAGAAGGCTGGAACAGATAACCTTACTCGCTTCCGTGATGCTTCCGAGATTCGCTCTTATGCCCGGGATAGTGTGGCATTACTTGTGGATCTGGGCATCGCCCACGGGTACAACGGTGAGGTGAAACCTCTTGCCGAAGCGACCCGAGCCGAATCGGCTACGTTGTTATATGCGATGATGAGTAAACTGGTATGGAAGAAATGATGATACACCAGAATCGTAGCGTGTGAAAAAGAAGGCTTACTTTGACCTCGGACACAGGTTGGAGTAAGCCTTCTTAATTATATGCCAGCCATGGGTGAAAAGTAATTTACTCAACGAACATGTAGCTTCATGTCGTTTTACAGTTGTTATCTGTGATTTAAATGAATGTTATCTGTAATTTTTGCGAATTGTTAATTGTAATGTTTGCCGATTTGGTATGCTTGCTCCAGCAAGCTTTCGATATGTTCTTTGGATTCTGAAATGGTTTCATAGAGGAATTCAACTCGGGATTCCTGCATTCTTGCATAACCCGCGATCCCGTTATTCAGGTAATTGGAAATCATGTTGTAATAGTCGTATTTATGGAATGAAGCCTCTGTCCCTCCGGCTAGTGCAATCCACAGTGCCTTTTTGGAGTTTGCCTTGTTCAGCAGCCCCATGTTCCATACCTTGTCCAGATAAGCTTTGAGCATGGAGGGAACGTTGTACCACCAGATCGGGAAAACAAATACAATGGCATCAGCCGCAAGCACACGATCCAGCTCTTTGCGAATCACAGGGGAATGCTGTTTATCGGGATTTTGCCAGTCTCGCTCATCTTCTACACGATATAGGGGATCGAATCCGTCATGATATAGATCGAGGATATCGATTTCATGGGAATTCTCCTGCATACCTTCTATAAAACGATTCATCACGGCAAATGTTAGGGAATCCTGTCTTGGGTGAGTAACGACCAGTTTAACTTTCATGTAGGAGTAACCATCCTTTTTTCTTTTTATTTTGGTTAAACATTCTGACCAATGTTATTATAAGTTTCATGACATCTCCTTGAGAAGTACGCACCTGAGAGTGCTGTAGATACTTTGGGGTTCTTCGGTTACTTTTAATAACGGATATACATATATGTGAATTATGGGGGAGTACAAATGGAACAAGAAATGAAAAAATATGAGAGTGGCGTGCAGGCGATGCTGGAACTGGTCGGTGGAAAATGGAGGATTCTTATTCTGCATCAGCTGATATCAGGTAAAAAACGAACAAGTGAACTTCGCAGAGCCATTCCTGGCATTACCCAGAAGGTCCTAACCCAACAGCTGCGTGAACTGGAAAAGAATGAAATCATCCATCGGATCATTCATCCTCAGATTCCGCCCAAGGTAGAGTATGAGCTGACAGAGTACGGCTTGACACTACAGGACATCATTGACCGCATATGTCTGTGGGGAGAAAATCACTTGGACAGAGTATACGGAGATAAAAGCAGAGTCCTAGGAAATGATTTTAGTGACTATATTCCACTTTCAACTTCAACTTGAGCTGGCCGCCAAATTAAAATTAAAACAAAACCGTCCATGATTTGAAAAGGAGGGTTTTTGTTGTTTTTTGTCCTTTATCAGCGAAACTGATAAATGCTATAAAATCATTGAAATTGACCCTCAACACCCGGTGTGTTAGGTTTTAGAGAGAAGAAATTAAATTAATGTGATGATTTTAGTCGGAATTAAAATCGAAGCAATGCGCGAGGTGGCAAACAGTGGAACTTCAAGTGACAAACAGCCCTTTTAATCAAGAACAAGTTGAACTGCTTAATCGTCTTATTCCTACATTGACCGATGGACAACGTACTTGGTTGAGCGGATATATTGCAGCAATTCAGGCAAGCGCGACAATAGCGGCTCCAGCTAACCTGGTACAGGCTGCACCAACTACAGGTATTGCACCTGTCAGTGCTCCGCCAGTATCCCGGGAAGTTACCGTGCTTTTTGGTTCACAAACCGGGAATTCCAGTGGCCTATCGAAAAAGCTGGCCAAGAAACTTGAAGAGCAAGGTCTTCAGGTAACGTTGTCATCGATGGGAGATTTCAAACCGAACGGACTCAAGAAAATTGAAAATCTCCTCATTATCGTCAGTACGCATGGCGAAGGCGAACCACCAGATAATGCGATTCCGCTGCATGAATTCCTGAACAGCAAACGGGCTCCGAAGCTTGAAGGACTTCGTTACTCGGTGTTGGCTCTGGGAGATACCTCCTATGAGTTCTTTTGTCAGACAGGTAAGGACTTCGATAAACGATTGCAGGAGTTGGGTGGTACAGCCCTTGTACCACGCGTGGACTGTGATGTTGATTTTGATGAACCGGCTGCGGAGTGGATGAATGAAGTACTGGCTTCTTTAAGCAGTACTTCTGCTACTGCGAGCACGGTAACCACTGAGGCTGTTACAGCTGCGGTGAGCGGCGGGGAGTCCGAATATGATCGCACGAACCCATTCAAAGCTGAAGTGTTGGAGAATCTCAATCTGAATGGCAGAGGATCGGACCGTGAAACACGCCACATTGAGTTGTCTTTGGAAGGCTCCAGCCTGGATTACGAGCCTGGTGACAGCCTTGGGGTATTCCCTGAGAATCACCCGCGCCTTGTTGATGAATTGATTGCAGCCATGGGATGGAATGCCGATGAGCGCGTGACCGTGAATAAAAACGGGGATCAGGCATCTGTGCATGAAGCGTTGCTGCGTTATTTTGAAATTACAGCTGTGACGAAACCGGTCGTGGAACAACTTGCGAAACTGAATCCTGAGAGTGGCCTGACAACGTTACTCGCAGATGATTCCGAATTCCGCACAGTCATGAATAGCTGTGATCTGCTGGATCTGGTTCAGGATTATAATCTGAAAGGGATTCCTGCTGCAGAATTTGTAGCTGTTCTTCGCAAAATTCCGGCACGTCTGTATTCGATAGCGAGTAGTTCGAAGTCTTTCCCGGATGAAGTTCATCTTACCGTTCGCTCGGTACGTTATGAAGCGCGTGGCAGAGAACGTTATGGTGTATGCTCGGTACATCTGGCTGAACGAATCGAAGCTGGCGACACCTTGCCTGTATATATACAGCATAACCCGAATTTCAAGCTTCCTGAGAACCCGGATACACCGATCATCATGGTTGGCCCAGGTACAGGTGTAGCGCCGTTCAGATCTTTCCTTGGTGAGCGTGAAGAAACAGGAGCAGAGGGCAAGACATGGCTGTTCTACGGAGATCAGCATTTCGCCACTGACTTCTTGTACCAGACGGAGTGGCAACGTTGGCTCAAAGATGGTGTGCTCACGAAGATGGATGTAGCCTTCTCACGTGATACGGAACAGAAAGTGTATGTACAACATCGCATGCTGGAACACAGCAAAGAACTGTACCAGTGGCTTCAGGAAGGTGCAAGCGTATATATCTGTGGTGACGAGAAAAAAATGGCACATGATGTGCATGCTGCGCTCACCACGATTCTTGAACAAGAAGGCGGTTTATCGCCTGAGCAGGCATCGGAATATCTGACACGGTTACAGCAGGAGAAACGTTATCAGCGGGACGTCTATTAATTACCGGCCCAGCCGGATTGCACCATCCCGCAGAGACGAGAGGAGAAAGCAGCATGGTTTATAATAACTTACTTAACCCACAGCGCATGAATAGCGATGTGGAAGATATAAAGATCAAAAGTGATTACTTGCGCGGAAGTCTGACCGAAACGTTGGCTGATCGCATCACGGGTGCAATTCCAGAGGACGACAACCGTCTGATGAAACACCACGGCAGTTATATGCAGGACGATCGCGACCTGCGTAATGAGCGTCACAAATCCAAGCTGGAGCCTGCGTACCAATTCATGTTGCGTGTACGTGCTTCCGGTGGAATTGTAACCCCGGAGCAGTGGTTGATGATGGATAGGGTAGCGCATAAATATGCCAATGAGACGATTCGTCTGACCACACGTCAGTCTTTCCAACTGCATGGCGTACTGAAGTGGGATCTTAAGAACACCATTCGCGAAGTAAACGATTCGTTGTTAAGCACACTGGCTGCATGTGGTGACGTAAACCGTAACGTGATGTGTAACCCGAATCCGAATCAATCCGATGTGCATGCTGAAGTGTACGAGTGGGCATGTCAGGTGAGCAATCATCTGGACCCTCGCACCCGGGCTTATCATGAGCTGTGGCTTGACGGAGAGAAAGTGATTGATTCCCAGGACTCCGACGAAGAAGTTGAACCAATCTATGGCAAAGTGTATTTGCCACGGAAGTTCAAGATCGGTATTGCTGTACCACCATCCAATGATGTGGACGTCTATTCACAAGATCTTGGCTTTATTGCTATTGTGGAGAACGGCAAGCTGCAAGGCTTCAACGTTTCCGTTGGCGGTGGCATGGGGATGTCTCATGGTGACGCCAAAACCTATCCTCAGGTGTCCAAAGTCATTGGTTTCTGTACTCCGGAGCAAATGATTGATGTTGCAGAGAAAACAGTTATGATTCAGCGTGATTATGGAGATCGTGCAGTTCGTAAACATGCTCGTTTCAAATATACGCTGGACGACCGTGGTGTAGAGTGGTTTGTTGGTGAGCTGACCAGTCGTTTGGGATGGAAACTGGATGCGGCACGTCCGTATCATTTTGAGACGAACGGAGATCGATATGGTTGGGTAAAAGGTAATAATGGCAGATGGCATTACACGCTGTTCATTCAGAATGGTCGTGTAAAGGATGTTGATGGATATCCGCTCATGACTGGTTTACGTGAAATTGCCAAAGTGCACACGGGTGATTTCCGTCTGACTGCCAATCAAAATCTGATCATCGGTAATATTAGCAGCCAGAAGAAGAAAAAGATTGAAGCACTCATTCAGCAGTATAACCTGACGGATGGAGCACATTACTCTGCGCTGCGCAGAAGTTCGATGGCTTGTGTTGCGCTTCCAACCTGCGGTCTTGCGATGGCTGAGTCCGAACGTTACTTGCCGTCCCTGATCGACAAACTGGAGCCTGTACTGGACGAAGCGGGGCTGAGAGACGAAGAAATTGTCATTCGGATGACGGGTTGCCCGAATGGATGCGCAAGACCGATGCTGGCTGAGATTTCATTTATCGGTAAAGCACCAGGGAAATACAATATGTATCTTGGTGGCAGCTTCACCGGACATCGTCTGAATAAGCTGTACAAAGAAAACATTGGGGAAGCCGAGATTCTGGACACGTTGACTCCAATGGTGAACCAATATGCCAAAGAGCGCTATGAAGGTGAACATTTCGGAGACTTTGTCATTCGTGCGGGCTATGTTCCTGAAGTGTTGGATGGTCGACAATTCCACGCTTAATTGACCGAGTCAGATGAACGAAGTTAGGACAGATTTAGGGACGGAAGCATTCCTTATGGGGTGCTTCTTGTTTGTTATATATGGAGTGAATAGAGGTAACGTTAGTTGCTGCTGAGAGATTTATAAGAGGATAAACTGAGGCTAATCTTCAAATGGAGATGGATAATCACCGCAGTTACTCCCATTTTTTCGTGGGTATTAACTTGTTGAAGTACGCTCAACAAGATATAATGGCATAGTAGAAAGCAGATTACATGTTGAAAGTGAGCGGAAACGATATGGGTCGTAAGTGGAATAATATCAAGGAAAAGAAAGCTTCAAAAGATGCAAACACGAGCCGGGTCTACGCTAAATTCGGGGTTGAGATCTATGTAGCTGCCAAAAAGGGCGAACCGGACCCGGAAGCGAACCGTGCACTGAAAGTCGTGCTGGAACGTGCCAAAACGTATAATGTACCCAAAGCCATTATTGATCGTGCGATGGAAAAAGCTAAAGGCAGCGGGGATGAGAACTATGAAGAGTTGCGTTATGAAGGCTTCGGACCGAATGGTGCGATGGTCATCGTTGATGCACTCACCAACAATGTAAATCGTACAGCGCCGGAAGTGCGCTCTGCGTTTAACAAAAACGCTGGTAACATGGGTGTCAGCGGTTCTGTTGCTTACATGTTTGATCCAACAGCGGTTATTGGTATAGAAGGCAAAAACTCCGAGGAAGTACTGGAACTTTTGCTTGAAGCAGATGTGGATGTACGTGATATCGTGGACGAAGACGATGCTGTAATTGTATATGCAGAACCGGATCAATTCCACGCTGTACAAGAAGCATTCAAAGCTGCGGGTATTACTGAGTTCACAGTAGCCGAGCTGACGATGCTGGCTCAAAACCATATTGAACTTCCAGAGGATGCACAAGCTCAGTTCGAGAAACTGATCGATGCGCTTGAGGACCTTGAAGATGTTCAACAGGTTTACCATAACGTAGAGTTTGCAGAGTAAGCTGTACGATACGTGGTTTGATTGCAAAAAAGAGTGTCTATCCAATCAGCGGGATTGGGGGACACTCTTTTTTTGGTTATTTTAGGAGTTGGATTGCAGGGAGCCGGGTGACTTGTCAGATGCATCTGCCGGATCTGATTTTTCCGATTTACCCCCACCGAACTTGAATAACACAATTCCGCCTACAATCACAAGTACTCCGAGCAGTTGATTCCACGAAAAAGGAATTTGCTCCAGACCGAGCCATCCCATGGAATCAAATAGGAGTGCAAAACTCAATTGAGATGTTAGCACGATCGAGATGGCATACGTGGGACCAAGTAACTTCATGCCTTGCACGAGACAGAAGACTACACCAACGCCGATGGCTCCACTGAGCCAGTACCAGGGTTGCATATGCTGAAAGCTGAATGTATTCTTGCCCTCCACTAGAAGAGAGATGAGGAACGAAGCGATGAATCCGGTGAAAAGCACCAGCGTTGTTGTGGACCATGAACCGGTGCGTTCATTGACTTTGCTATTAAAAATCGTTTGCAGACTGACAAGTGCACCTGCCAGCAATGCAAGCGAAATTCCTGTAATTAACATGGTTGTTGAACTCCTTATTCATAAATATTGTGACCTGCTATTTCACGTAGACCCGCTCGATCCTTGATCATAATCAATCCTTGATGTCGTTCGATTAATCCGTCTGCACAGAGTTTCTGGATGACCCTGTTCAGGTGTCGGTAACTGGTGCCGATCAGATTCGCGATGTCAGTCAGATTGAATGCGTCCAGCTCTTCGTGAACGATACTGCCGGCTTCCTCTGTTGAGATGGAGAGCAGGTAACTGGCTAGACGAACCTCCACCGGGTACATCAGGTTGAAATTGGAAAAGTTCGAGTCAATGTAGAATTTGTGTGAGATGATTTTGAGCAAAAATTTAAGCAAAGGTGCATAATCGCTGGCAAGCTCAGCGAGCCATTGATAATGAATGCGAAGCATCACCACAGGTGACACTGCCTGAACCGTATTAACAATATCGCTTTCACGGACATACTCTATGTCACCGACAACTTCAAGCGGTGTTTTGAAACAAAGCACCAGCGTTTTGTCCTGAGCGGAGGTGGTGAAAATTTTGATTTTCCCCTCCACCAGTACGTACAAATATTGGGAAGTTTCCCCTTCACGACAGATCAATTTACACTTCTCGAAATGGCATAACGTCATATGTGTACGCAGGGGCTCGTGAAATACAGTTTCGAGTTGATATTGCTTCAGATACTGCATTAATTGTTGCTCGTTATGGATCTCTTGCACGCTGTTATTCACCCCCGACTATATTCTCGAAAAAGCTACAGTTTCATAATGATAACGCCCGTGATCATCAAGGCAATGCCCAGAAATTGAGGCAGTTTCATCTTTTGTTTCACCACGCCGAACCATCCGTTACTATCCACCAGAAAAGTCAGGAACAGCTGAGCAATGAGCAGGGCCGAGATCGTGAATGTAACTCCAATTTGCTGAATTGCCGTTACTTCGCTAAAAATAATGACGGCGCCAAAAGCACCTCCGGCCAGGTACATGGGTTTTACTTGTTTGAGTCCTTGAAGGTTGGTGTCTCTAACAAACATCAGGATCAGCGCAGCTAAGATGAATCCTGTCAGTTGTGTAATCGTAGCGGCCTGCCATGTGCCCATGTCGGTGCTAATCCGAGTATTGGCAACCCCTTGGAGCGTGATACACGCGCCGCCCAGTAATGCAAAAATAATTCCTCTCATATGTACGCTCCTTATTCAATCACTTCGACTTCTATTATTAAATGACAAATTAACTCTGAACGCCAAGGACAAATGTCCTGAGATTTGAAGTCACAGCATTTAGAGTACTATAAAGAACTCGGTAAATCCAGAAGGGGCATGAAGAGATGCGCGGCATATGTGCTCAGTACTCATTTTTTATCATAATCTAACGAACCAGTGACACCTTATTGTACTGATTCGATTGAATTGAGAAATCTAAGGAATCTTAGCAACGTTAAATGGGCTATGTCGGGTAGAAAGTGGCTATAAAACAGGGGGAATGGAGGAATAGGGTGTCTACGATTCGTTATTTTAAATAATCTGCAAATATTTGCTAAATAGAGTGTGTCAGGTTCGTTAGCTATCCAAGAACTGAAACGAGAGTCTGCCGAGCGTACCCCGGAGCATAGAAAGTATCCAAAGCTCCAGGGTAGGACAGGCAATGAGATTAGATGCAATCAGCTAGAAGATCCTCTCCGTACAAATCCAATGATCCTACTAGATCACAGTGTACACAGGCTTCTCGTTTACAAAACGAACAGACAACTCGGGAAAACGTTCTGCCAACCTGTCTGCTAATAGCTTCATTCCCGAAGCCTCGCTCTCTGCATGCCCCATCATGATCAGTGCCTTGGACTTGCCTTGTTGCACAGCATCACGGATATATTCCGGTGTCTCCCATTCGAATCCTTCACCCGCGATGATGAGATCCAATTGCTCATTCTGAATCAAGGGAATCGTCACATGTCCATTACCACGAAAACCTACCAGTACCGCTGCGCGTCTACAGACTATTTCCGCATTGCCTGCTATGCGTACATATTCTATGCCCAGGGAACTTTTCATATGGTGAGCAATAGCTTCAACGGTGCTTCCTTCCGGAAAAGAAAGGATGTCTGCTTCTGGTATTCGTTGCTCCACATAAGAGGACCACTCCAAGGCCTGAATCAGTCCTTCGGTAATGCCATCCGGTTGGAAGCGGTGGATGATATCATGACATCGATAGATGGAAATGCCTGCTTCGTCGATCAACTTTCTTTTGTCCATATAAACCGAATCATTTGCAAGCCAATCGGTATGACTGTGATGGTTATAAAACGGAGATTCATGCGCAATGATTAAGTTAGCACCTTGCTGTATGGCTTGTTCAATCACATATTGTGTGGGCATAAAAGCTATGATAATTCCTGTGACCTTACGATCAAGTGAGCCAGTAATGAGCTGATCCACCGTGTTTTCCGGCAGTGCAATGTTATCTACGAGATGAAGTACAACGTCTTGAACAGTAAGATCCATAGAATGCATTCCTCCAATGACAGGATATAAAAACAGTGTACCATGTTGACATCTGAAATCTACTGTCTTCCAGATTATAGGGGTCATTTTTATGGTTTTCGGTTAATACTAAAACATGCAGATAACAGTTAGGTAAGATAACAACGGAGAAAAGTGTTAACTATGTACAGATGTTGGATTCGTATAGTTTTCTCAAACAAGAATAAGTATACTTACATAGAGTCTTTATTGCATTTAAATGGAGCTGTTTGCAACAAACCGGTTTCTATTTCAAATATATACTGAGATTCGATTGAGGATAAGCACTCATATGCAACAACAGAACAGATTGTGAAAGGGGATAACTACGATGACAGCAACAAATATTATGGAACGTCTGAAGAGCGAGACAGCTCATTACCACAGACAAGTAGAACAGAACCCTTATGCAAAAGCCATTATGAATCAAACTGTGACTATAGAAGAATATAAAACATATTTAGAAAAGTTTTATGGATTCCTCAAACCGCTGGAGGATCAGGCTGTACAGCAGCCTTTCTGGGGAAGTACGGGATTGGATATCGAGATTAGAGGCAAGGCTGGACTACTGGAGAAAGATCTGCGCAATCTTGGTGCAAGTGAAGAAGAAATCAGCCAACTTCCACTTTGCAAAGAACTTCCGGATATTTCGACACCTGCCCGTTTGTTTGGATACCTGTATGTAATTGAGGGGTCCACGAACGGTGGACAGATCATGACCAAACGTTTGTCGCAGTTCCTGTCCATTGAAGCTGATCGTGGATTGGAATATTTCAATGCCTACGGTACAGAGACTAGAACAAGATGGAGCGAGTTTATGGGTTTGTTGCAGCAGTCCATCAGCACTCCAGAAGATCATGACAACATGGTACACAGTGCATCAGAGACATTCCGACTGCTGGATCAGTGGATTAATACGGACAAGTAACATCCCTTTTCATCAACCTGAACGCCTGTAGGGCGGACTTTTTTCATATTTTATATAGGTATCTATATAAGTTGAACTAATCATTCCAACTTATATAACATCATGAGAGGGGATTTTCCTGGCCATGGCCGAACCGAAGTCCAAGAAAGAACAAAATTTGTTGAACCGCACGTTGCTTCATCAGGGAACATACACAAATGATCCGATAGATCTGAATAACTGTGATAAAGAACCAATTCATATCCCCGGCTTTATTCAACCTCATGGTGTTCTTTTGGCCATTAATACCAGTCTTACGCCAACCATTGTTCAGTGTAGCCAAAATACGGAGGACCATCTGGGTATTGCCTATGAGGATGTTCTGGGCATGCCTTTGGAAAATCTGATTGGTAAGGAAGAAGTAAGCAAACTGTTGGGTAGCAGCTTCAATGCGGATGTAACCTCTGATTTGCATTACATGGATCTGACCATTAAGGTATCCGGTGAGAACCGGGTCTTCTCCTCTGTTCTTCATGAAAGTGAAGGGCTGCTCATTCTGGAGATTGAGCCTTTTTATGAAAAAGAGGGCGTGGAGACTACCGACTTTGAGTGGATATCCCGATTCTTCGGTCGGATCAAAAGTACAGATAGTCGCGTGGAAGCAAGTCAGATTGCGGCTGAACATGTGAAGGAAATGCTCGGTTATGACCGAGTGATGATCTATGAGTTTGACGAGCAATGGAATGGTAAAGTAATTGCTGAAGCGCGTGAACAAGAACTCGAACCATTCCTTGGCCATCACTATCCGGCTTCGGATATTCCCAAGCAGGCTCGGGAATTGTATCTTCGCAATTGGTTGCGAACCATTGTGAATGTCAATTATAAACCCGTGGAGATTGTGCCTACGCTTCAACCGCTTACTGGCAAACCGCTGAATTTGAGTCTTTCGGTTCTGCGCAGTGTATCTCCGCTTCATATCGAATATTTGCATAATATGGGTGTAGGTGCGACTGTAACGATCTCTCTCATTCATAACAATCAGCTGTGGGGACTCATTACATGCCATCATTATTCGGCTAGATATGTGCCCCATCGCGTACGGAATCTGTGCAATTTCCTAGGCGCGTTCTTCTCGAATGAATTGTTTCAGCGTCAGCAACTCGATGATTATCAATCGGAGATTCAATCACGTGAAGCCGCTTCACGAATTGCCAACATTTTTATCGGTAACACAAGTCCTGCCCGAGTACTTGAGGAATTACAGGGAGAAGAAGAGACGGTGCTGAATCTGATGGGTGCTGCCGGAGCAGCAATCTGTTACCAGGACAAGTTGTTGTTGTATGGTGAAACGCCAAACAGTGGACAGATTCGTGAACTGGCAGGTTGGCTTGCAGGAAAGTCCGAGGATTATAGTTATCATACGTCGAAACTGAGTGCAGAGTATGAAACATCCAAAGCTTATCAGGATAAGGCTTCCGGGGTTATTTATGTTGCCATTTCGCCTGGACAGCATAACTACATGCTCTGGTTCCGACCTGAGGTCGTACAGGTTGTCGATTGGGCGGGTGACCCCGCGAAGGCAGTGTTAAAGACAGATGATGGCATGCGGTTATCTCCGCGTAAATCATTCGAGAAATGGCGTGAGGTTGTGAAATCAACTTCGTATCCTTGGACATCCAAAGAGCTTAGCGTGTTACCTTTACTCAAAACCATTGTACGTCGGCAGACAGAGAACCAGTTGGTTCAGGCCGAAGAACAGGCGCTGCAGAATGCTCGTATTTTGCGACAAAATGAACAGCGTTATTTGCAGTTAATGGATTACTCGCCCGTGGCATTTTTTACTTTGACTGACGGTCAGATTATCTACTGTAATACGAAGGCTGCCGAGCTGCTCGGGTTCGAGAGTTCCAAAGACCTGATGGGCAAGGATTTCAGGGCGTTTGTACCTGAGCAAACGAGAGTGACGTTACAACAGAATTTTGAGGAATTAAAGCACAATAACACAAGTTTGATTACCAGCCAGTCCTATTTCACCACAGCGGCAGGTACCTCATTGTTGCTTGAAATTACACTTGCTTCTGTTACGCACGCGGGTAAACCTTCTGTGATGGTCCTATTGCACAGCGGCGCGTCCCACCATGAACAGGACAATTACACTGAAACAACGAGCCAGCTTCAGAACTATCTGACGACAGATCCGTTAACGGATATGCCGATTCAGACGGTGTTCAAGTCACAGCTTCAAGCTGACTGGGATGACTGTTTACAGGAAAAGTGCAGTCTGGGACTGCTCATTATAGATATTGATGATTTCCGTTCGTATAATGCAGCATACGGCCTTCAAGGAGGCGACCTGTGTCTGCAATGGATCGGTGAGGTGCTTACGGTGGTTAGCGAACAGCATCATGCCTTGATCTCTCGTCTTCGTGGAGGCACATTCATGTTAAAATTGAAGAGCACAACGTCTGATTATGCAGGAGAACTTGCTGAAGAGATTAGACAGCACGTGCTGGCTCTCCAGATTCAAAGGGAATCATCCGGTCCGAGTGGAATCGTCACAGTTAGTGTCGGTGGTGCAGTAATGGTGCCAGATGAGCATTCCAATGCATCCGATCTGATCGAAAAAGCCAGTCGGGCGTTGGTACAAGCCAAAAGTGAAGGGAAAAATCGGGCAATTGTCGTGTAATTACGCCTGTGCAACGTTCGATTTGAAACGATACTTTCATTATTTGTGAAAAAGTTAAAAATACATGATGAAAAGAGGGCAGAAATGCCTTCTTTTTTGTGTCCAAGAATGTCTAAATTTCGTCACCGCAGACACAGGACAAATGATATAATGATCCCTATGGATACACTTGTTCGTATTCTGTCTTGGAGGAGGGTGAGATAACGTTCTATGAAAGACAACTCAAGACAATTGGAATTTATGGAGATAGATCTGAGTGAAGAACCTGAAACAGCAGCAGTTCCGGTTCCTGATCGTTCAACCATTGTGCAGTCTGCACATGATACGATGCAGCATCGTGGAGGCATATTATCCTCAGAGAAACGTTTTGTGGAGGAAGCAAAGCAGTGGGCAGAGATGGAGGGTGATGTATCCCCGTGGGTTCCCTTTATGAGTTACTGGCCAACGTATGGCGTGATGAATGAAGCCCAGCGCAAGTGGTATATGTTTTGGAGGAAGGAAGTACGTCAGGGGAGATACCCGGATACCGATCTGTCCTATCTATTTGTTCATATCTACGAGTTAATTAACGGCATTGGCTGGCAGAATCCTCAGGATGGTTATGATCAATTGAAGCAGCTATGGGTGAACTACCGTGAACGGTTGCCCCAATTAAATATATATATGCAAGAGTGGATGGTCGATTATGTGCTGGTCCATCAGATGGAGATGTTCTTATCCGAGGTCATGGGCCTTTCGGGCGGATACCTGCCAGCAGAGATGCTGGATAGGGAGCTGCAACGTATTTTACAGGATAAGGTATCGGATATCTCGCTGAATATGCTGCAAAGATACTATGATTACGATATTACACTCAGTAAATTTTATAGAGATGGCGGCAAAGAAGTGATGGAGCAGTACATCCCGCGCGTCATGGCCTTGGTTGATTCGTACCTGGAACGTACGCGACAAGTTGGACTGTTGCCTGAGTGTGAACCTAACGATGAACGCACCATGGAGCGCATTCTGTTTCGCAAAGCAGTCTATGATGATTCGATCTATGGAAGATCGGTATCTTTCAGATATATACCCATAGGTGAACAGGCTGAATTTGTGCAGATGGTTACGCGGATCTATCGATGTACTGAAAATAAACTTCGTGAACTGCTCGGATTCAGAGGTCGATTGCGAGGACAGACTCTTGAACCCGAACTTGCGAATCTGATTGAGCGTTACCTGGACAGAGCATATGCGATCGAGCAGGCGGAGTCTGTGGAACAACCGATGATTCGGATTGATACAGAGAAATTGGCATCGTTACAGCAGGAAAGTGAGTATGTGCGATTGGCACTTACAATTGAGGATGATCACCCTTCTGAAGTGAAGGATGAAGAGGTTAACAACGCAAATGTTACAAGTAATCCATTCGATGCACTGGAAGCAAGGGATGATATCGCTCCAACTGAAGATTCGATGGAGCCAGATCCATCTGCAGTAGAGATTGCAACAAGAGTGTCAGCAGAATCGATTGAGTTGCAGTGGGACGAGTCTGCTGAGGCTGATCTGGATGAAGAATGGCTGCTTTTTGCCAAGGAACTATCCCCTCAGCAGGTACAAACGATTCATGTTCTACTTGGTGCAAGTCCAGATACGGAGCTGATGCGTCTGGCTGAGCAATATGGAACGATGCCTACGCTTCTGCTGGATGAAATTAATGATGTGGCTATGGAAACGATCGGTGATCTTCTGATTGATGCTGATCGGATTGCTCCTGATTATATAGATGTGTTCGAACATGTGAAGAGGTGATATTCAGTGACAGAACTTAAAATACCAAAGCGGCTGACCACTGCACTTGTAAATTCATTGACAGCTGGTGTTGTCCCGAGAATTGGACTGGAGCAGATTGCCGTTGGCCGGAAACCGGAAGTGGAAGCCATTTTGCGGGATATGGACAATATTGCGGAGGGTGGAGCAGCGTTTAAACTCATTACGGGTCGTTACGGCAGCGGTAAAAGCTTTCTTTTGCAGATGATTCGTAATTATGCGATGGATCGCGAATTTGTTGTGGCAGATGCCGATCTGTCACCAGAGCGACGATTGGTGGGTACCAAAGGTCAGGGACTTGCCACATACCGCGAACTGATGACTCGTCTGTCTACACGCACACGCCCGGATGGGGGAGCATTGGAGCCGATTTTGCAAAAATGGATCGCCGGGTTGCAACAATCCACGATGCAAAGTCAGAACCTGCGCCCGGATGATCCGGCTCTGCCGCTGGAAGTAGAGAAGCAGATCTATGCGGTGACGGGAGAGATGCAGAATCTGGTTCACGGCTTTGATTTTGCCAAGGTACTGGCTTCCTATTGGAATGGGTACAAGCTCGCTGATGATGATCGCAAACAGGCGGCACTTCGCTGGCTTCGAGGAGAATTTGCAACCAAAACGGAAGCAAAAAAAGAACTGGCTGTTGGTGTAATCATTGACGATGACAACTGGTATGACTACTTCAAATTATGGTCTGAATTCACAGCGCGCATTGGTTACAAAGGATTACTGTTGTTCATTGATGAAGCGGTGAATCTGTACAAAATTACAAACAGCGTCTCACGTCAAAGCAACTATGAGAAATTGCTGACGATGTTTAATGATACGATGCAGGGCAAGGCAGAGCACCTGGGCATATTTGTGGGCGGTACGCCGCAATTTGTGGAGGATGAACGGCGTGGACTATACAGCTATGAAGCGCTTCGCTCCAGGCTTATTGATGGTCGTTATGCAGCCAAAGCGTATGCAAATTATACGGGCCCGATCCTGAAGCTGGCGATGTTATCGCATGAAGAGATTCTAATTCTGCTCCAGAAGCTGCGGCAGATTCATGCCCTGCATTTTGGATACAGTGCAAGTCTGACGGATGAACAATTGGTTGATTTTATGCAAACGGCGGTGAATCGACTGGGGGCGGATGAATTGCTGACCACGCGTGAAGTGGTACGGGACTTTATGGATGTACTGCATACGCTCCACCAGAATCCCGAAGTGACATATACTCAATTACTTGGCGAGCGGGCTGTCAAACCTCAGGAAACGGATAAAGGGCCAGATGCTTCCGCAAATACGGATGATCTGGACGATTTCCTGGCGGAGTTTGAATTATGAGTGAGAATCCGTTCTATCGATTGGCACCATTCGTTCAGGAATTTATATATAAAAAAAGATGGGAATCGCTTCGGCCTGCTCAGATTGAGGCCTGCAATATCTGTTTTCATACTCCGCATCATATGCTGATTGCGGCAGGCACAGCCTCCGGCAAAACGGAGGCGGCTTTTTTTCCTGCATTGACCGAGCTGTATGAACGGCCTTCAAAATCGGTTGGCATTTTGTACATTGGACCGCTGAAAGCCCTGATTAACGACCAATTCGAACGTCTTAAGGATCTGTTATCCGAAGGAAATATTCCGGTTTGGCATTGGCACGGGGATGTGCCTCAGGCGGAGAAAACAAAACTGATGAAAAATCCGTCCGGTGTGCTCCAGATAACGCCAGAATCGCTGGAAGGTCTGCTCATGAATCGACCGAATGCAATCCCGGCGCTGTTTCATGACTTGCGATATGTCATCATCGATGAGGTGCATGCTTTCATGGGAGCGGATCGGGGCATTCAAGTACTCAGCGAACTTGCCAGAATCGAGCGTATGGCTGGCAGTGCACCGCGAAGAGTGGGCTTGTCCGCTACACTTAGTGACTATGATGCGGCTACATCTTGGCTTGCTGCCGGAACGCAGCAGGGGGTGGATGTAGTCTCTTCCCCGGGCGGTCGCAAGCTGCGACTGCGGGTGGAACATTTCTCTTTTCCAGATGCGCAGGACGAGGAGCAGGCGGAGCAGCTTCATAACGCACGCAAAGCCTACTACGACTTCATTTATGAGAGCACACATCGTAAAAAAGCGTTGATCTTCACCAACAGCCGTACCGATGCAGAAGTCACCATTCTTGAGATGCGGCGGGTCGCGGCTCGCAGGGAGGAACGTGATGTGTTCCATGTTCATCATGGAAGTATCTCCGCCATGCTGAGGGAAGAGACGGAAGCTGCCCTACGCACTGGATCAGGGCCCGCGGTTGCTGCGGCAACGGTCACGCTTGAACTGGGCATCGATCTGGGCGAACTGGAACGTGTGGTTCAGCTTGGTGCACCGTATAGTGCGTCCAGCTTTGTACAGCGTCTGGGACGTTCAGGAAGACGAGAGGACATGGCATCAGAGATGCTTTTTGTATGTCCGGAGGAAGAGGATGAGGAAGCGCAATTGCCAGCACGTATGCCGTGGACGTTGATGCGTGCGATTGCTGTTATCGAACTATATGTAAAAACCAAGTGGGTCGAGCCGCTTGAAGCCCGCAAAATGCCCATAGGTGTACTTTATCATCAGACGATGAGCATGTTGAAAAGTATGGGGGAGGCGGAGCCGAGAGATCTTGCAGAAGCCATCCTTTCGCTGGCTCCCTTTGCGTTGATAAGACCTGATCAATATCAGGTTTTCCTGAATTACCTCATTGAGACGGATCACCTGCAATGGACAGAAGATCGAACATTGATTATCGGTCTGACAGGTGAAAAAATCGTGAATAATTATCGCTTCTACGCGGTGTTTAAGGACGATGAGGAACATAAAGTGCTGAACGGCTCGGAAGAGATTGGTTCGATTACAACCGTACCCCCACCTGGCTATTGCTTCTCGCTCGCAGGTAAACTGTGGAAAGTGGAAGAGGTCGATCATAAGCACAAGGCTGTGTATGTGAAGTCTGCAAAAGGTAAAGTAGATACGCTATGGCTTGGAGCGGGAGGAGATATTCATACGTCGGTGGTACAGAAAATGCGTGAAGTGTTGTCCGACTCAGTGATCTATCCCTACCTGTCACCACAAGCCGTCAATCGACTTGAACGGGCACGCCGCTTAGCTCGTGAAAGTGGACTGTTGAAGCAGGTTGTCATTCCGGCAGGGGGAGATTCGATGTACGTTCTTCCTTGGGTGGGAAGTAAATCATTCCGTACACTGGAGCGCCTGATGAAGCATAATCTGTCCAAGAAACTTGCCTTGCGTTCGGTTGTGCCCATGGAGCCCTATTATTTTGTGGTGTCCGGCAAGATCGATGAACGAACATTGTTAGCCGAGATTATGAGTGAGTGTCGGACGGCCGAAGACGCATCTGCGTTACTGGCTGAAGATGAAGCGCCTTATCTGGGCAAGTATGATGAATTCGTCGCGCCGCCTTTGATCCGTGAGGCTTTTGCCGTGGATGGGCTGGATCTGGATGGATTGAAGGAAGGTTTACAGCAAACATTGGAGTGGGACTTCTCAAGCTCCAATCGGACATGACGTTTTTACGTAATCAGTGTGTGTGAAGAATGGTACAGCAATCGAAGCGACTCGGTGTAATAATGTAGTTTAACTTTTTATGCGGAATAGGGTTGACACCATCTCACCTCCCATGTAATATATGAAAAGTCGTCACACACGAATTACATCAAATTGCATATATCATTTCGTATAACCTCGCAGGCCGAAAGTGTACACAGGGCGAGGGTCTCTACGGGAAGCCTATACTTCCTAACTACGATGCCAAGGAATCAATGTATTCCTTGCTCGTAGTTAGGATTTTTTGCATTTAGATGGTGTCTGTGACCTTGGCATGAACCAACATGCGGGCGTATTTTTCTTATCATCAGGAGGTTTATTCACAAATGAAATATTATCTGTCCGTTCTCGCGGGAGCGATGAGTTATGGCATATTATCCACGATTGTGGTTCTGGCGTATGGCGAAGGATATAAACTTGGAGAGGTTGTCGGAACACAGCTGATAACGGGTTTTCTTCTTTCCTGGATGCTGGCGCTATACACAAGATTTAGAACCAAACGCAAGTCACAGGCAAATGGCAAAACATCAGGAGCCGTGGCACAGGTATTCAAACGGTTGACGTGGAAACAACGTCTGTTATTGATGGCTGCCGGAACACCAACGGTAATTACAGGTCTCGTGTATTATCAGTCTTTGCGTTATATCCCTGCTTCACTTGCTATTATCCTGTTGTTCCAGTTCACATGGATTAGCGTATTGATTCAGGCGATTAGCAAACGTCAACGTCCAGACAAAGTCACGTTCCTGACGTTGATCATTCTGTTTGGTGGAACCTTACTGGCAGCGGGTTTCCTGGAACAAGGATTGGGTGAGTTCAACGGTCTGGGTATTGCTCTTGGACTAATGGCAGCCGTAAGTTATTCCCTGTTTGTCTTGTTCAGCGGTAAAGCGGTTCCTTCAGCGCATCCAGCCTTCCGCAGTGCGTGGATGGTTACAGGCGGTTTGATCCTCCTGTGCATTTTGTTCCCGCCGACATTCCTCTTTAACGGATTGATCTGGAGCCAGTTGCTTGTATTTGGATTGCTGCTTGGATTCTTCGGGGCCTTCATTCCACCAGTATTGTTCGCTATCGGCGTTCCGCATATTGGTGGTGACATGGCCGGAATTCTGGGTGCAGTGGAGCTTCCAATTGCAGTATTGTTATCCTCAATCGTGCTCCATGAGCATGTCAGCGGATTGCAATGGTTCGGAGTTATTATTGTGCTCATTGGTGTAGCCCTGCCAGAGTTGTATAAATTACGTATGAGACGAAGTCGCAGTCGCAGTAAACCGATCTATTCCTGAGTTATACGAAAAGGGATATTGGGAAGCCTTAACGGGAATAACCGTAGTAAAGCCTGAGAAATCAGGCTTTTTTTATTGAAGGAATACGGCTCAACCACAATAGCCCAGAGGGGTCATTTTCATTGTCATGCGAATCAGGTATGCTTAAAGAATACATCCGTCTGTTGATTGAATATTGATGGGACATCGAATGAGGAGTGTTTATATGAAAAGCTGGTTTGGAAAAACATGGCCTTGGTTAACACTGGGTCTGACCGTTGTTGTACTGCTTGGATCATTTTTGGTTTATTTTATGGGCAAAGACTTATCCCCGGGATCTGGAAGTGCTGTAACTGCACAAGCCGAGACAGCGGAGGATTTGAAGGGATATGAAGTCATTGATGTGGACGTAAGTAACGATGGTTTTGGACCAGACGTTATCGAGGTGAAAGCTGGCGTACCAACCAAAATCAACTTTATTCTGACCCGGTCGGTGACACATGTCAAATCAGTCGGATCACAAAAGCTTGGCATGGATCTATACATGCAAAAGGGACCTAATTATTATACCGTCGATAAAGATCTGCCAAAGGGAGAATATGAGATTCACTGCGGTATGTATATGATATACGCAACGATTAAGGTCGTATAAGCAGAAGGAGCAAGGTTTCGGGTCACCGAGCTTTGCTCCTTTTTTTGGTGCGTGATATCATGAGAAAGTGGGTGAAATCGATCAGGAGGTGGCGAAAATGAAAGCGCTATTTATTGGAGGGACAGGCACCATCAGTACGGCCATTACGGAGATGCTTGCACGGCAAGGCTGTGAACTGTATCTGATTAATCGAGGCAATCATAACCATGACTTACCTAAGGAAGTCAACGTACTTCAAGCGGATATTAATGACGAGCCACGTGTAGCGGAACTGATAGCTGATCTGGAATTTGATGTTGTGGCAGACTTTATCGCTTTTGTACCGTCTCAATTGGAGAGAGATTACCGTTTGTTCAAGGATAAAACAAAGCAGTTTATTTTTATAAGTTCAGCATCAGCGTATCAGACTCCTCTGGCTGATTACCGGATCACGGAAGGTACGCCCTTATCGAATCCATACTGGGAGTATTCTCGCAACAAGATTGCCTGTGAAGACTATCTGATGAAACAATACCGCGAGCACGGATTCCCTGTGACCATCGTGCGTCCGAGCCATACGTATGGTGACAAATCGGTACCTCTCGGTGTTCATGGTGCTCAAGGCAGCTGGCAGGTTATCAAGCGTATACGTGAAGGCAAACCCGTTATCATCCATGGAGATGGCACCTCACTGTGGACCATTACGCACAATACTGATTTTGCCAAAGGGTTTATCGGGCTTATGGGAAATATCCATGCCATTGGTGAATCGGTACATATCACCTCGGACGAATCCGTCACCTGGAATCAGATTCATGAGATTATCGCCGGTGTGTTGGGAGTTAAGCTTCATGCGGTACATGTACCCTCCGAGTTCTTGGCAGCATGCAGTGACCAGGATCTTCGCGGCGGTTTGCTGGGGGACAAAGCCAATACCGTTGTGTTTGACAACAGTAAGCTGAAGCGGCTTGTTCCGGAATTTGTAGCAACGACAAGAGCCGATCAGGGTATTCGAAGTACGATTGAGCACATACTGGCCCATCCTGAATTACAGACCGAAGATCCGGAATTTGATGTATGGTGTGACAAGGTCGTTGGCGCACTGGACGAAGCGTTATTAAAGATCAGAGATGAGAAATGAGAAGTAAGGCGTTCATGATCAAGTGTTTACATTCATGCGCTTAATCGTTATAATCAAGAAAAAATGACACTTGTTAGGGGAGGCACCCCAACTTAGGACATCGTTCCTTTGTTGGGGGGCCTCCCTTTTTTGTGTGCCAAAAAGGAGAGTAGACGTTGAAGAAATCAGGAAAACGTGTGAAGAAACAAGCGGAACAGTTAACCAAAGTGGTACTGGCATTTGCGTTATTATCACCTCAAGCCCTGTTGCTTGAATGGGGTGCAGCCACGGTAATGGCTGAAACGGTTGAAACAATCGGGATTGTATCCGACACGTCCAGCATGAAGGCTGTACAGTCATCCAAGGTGAAAGTAGAGATGAACAGTGATGGCAAATACAGAATTGTATTACTACCAAACACAAATGTATTTTACGGTGGCGATACAGGGAATGTATCTACGATTATCGACCATAATGGATCACCCGTGAACTTCAAAACGTTGCCATTGAATTATTACCGAATTAACAATAATGTGATTGAAATGTCCCGGCAAAAGGACAATGTGGAATATATTTTGCGTGTATCTATCGTTAATGCTACCTCACAAGGTGGGTACATGAAGGTTGAACTGGAAGCTATCAATCGTAGTGGAACGGCACTGAATTTGGGTGGAACATTTTATTGGGATACGATGGTGAATGGCAATGATGCATCTCCGTTTGAAGTCATCGAGAATGGATGGCGCAATTACAGCGGCGGTGTTCAGGTCACGGCTTTTTATGCCAATACGTACAATGTTGTGAATGCAGATCGTATATATATGGGCCAGTACAGCAGTCCAGACAGCGCCCAGCTCACGGGAGGGTCTTCACCTTCAGCGTTCACTCCAGGCCAGACCGTTACGGCGAGTGATACAGCTGCACAATTTTGGTGGGACGCCAAGTCAACAGCAAATCAGGCTTCACGCAAATTTTCAACCATTGTGGGGATTGGCCCCAAAAATGCTCCACCTTCATTTACCTTAACAGCACCCTCTTCGGGTCAAACCTATTACAAAGGCGAGCAACTTCAGATCTCTGGTACAACGCGAGATACGGATGTAGGCGACCAGTTGACCGTGAAATGGTCCATAGATGGTGGGTCCGAGAACATTCTGACCCAGATGACCGCAACGGGTTCTAATCAGTCTTTCAACACCAATTACACTTTGCCTGACACCCTGCCAGATGGCACACACACATTACAAGTATGGGTCATGGATGACAAAGGTGGGGTGTCCTCAGCAGGCACCGTTAACTTTACGGTAAGAAGTTTTGTTGTGCCCGGAACGCCGACATATACATTGGTTAACCCTAATAGCTTGACGGTGAATTGGGATAAGAAGGCGAATGATGCATCCGTTACGTATGAACTGAAGAATATGACGACAAATCAGATCGTGGACACAGGTACATCAAACAGTCGGCAGGTGATTGGGCTTACTCCGAATACCAGTTATTCTTTTGCCGTACGGGCCAAAAATTCAAGTGGTTCCTATACGGGTTACTCCAGTCCAGCTTCCAAGTATACACTGGCCAATCCACCCGCTGCTGCGGCTGTAACACAATCAGGCAACTCCGTTACAGCGAGTTGGAGTAATAATGGAAATCCTGCAGGTACGCATTATAAAACGGAAATACGCAGTCCAGGCGGGCAAGTCCTTGCAACGGGAACAACAACTTCCACACGTACAGCGTTTGCCCTGACCGGACTCGCGGACGGAAAATATGAAGTTTTTGTGGCGGCACTGAATGGTGAAGGGATACAGACCCCGTTTATATCCGCTGGAGAGATGATTAAAGATACGACGGGTCCAACTGCTCCGTCTGTTACAGTCACTCCATCCTCATGGACCAAGGAAGATGTTCTCGTTACGGTTGAAGAGGGAAAAGATGCCTTGAGCGGAACTCAAAAGACTGAAGTTAAAGTCGGTCCGACAGGAGAATGGCGTGAATACAGTACTCCGTTTACCGTAAGCAGTGAAGGCAACACAACTGTTATGGCACGCAGTATTGATGCGTTTGGTAATACAGGACAGGAAACGGCTGTGACAGCCAGGGTAGATCGGACGGCACCAACGCCACCTGTTATCTCGTTGAATCCGCCCGAATGGACAAAAGCGGCGGTAATCGTGACATTAACGGAAGGTACGGACGAAGCAAGTGGCATTGGTCTGACACAGTATAAGCTGGGAAGCGAGGGAGAATGGATAGACTACAAGACCCCTCTTACACTCAGTGAAGAAGGGATAACCGAGATTTACGCACAAAGTGTTGATCGGGCCGCCAATGTCAGTGCTTCCACTTCGGCAACAGCCAGAATCGACAAGACTGGGCCTGAGCAACCAACGATTACGTTAAGTGAAGAGGATTGGACGAATCAGGATGTAACTTTTGCGATAAACAGTGGTGAAGATGCGGGCAGTGGGCTTGCCAAGAGTCAATATCGACTTAACAAAGAAGGTCCCTGGATCGATTATACGGGTGAAGTGACGGTTACCGATGAGGGAGAAACGATCGTATATGCACGCTCAATTGACCGTGTAGGCAATATAAGCACATCCGCTCAGGCTACAGTTCGAATTGACAAGACAGCTCCAACCGAGCCGGTGATTAGTTTAAGTCCTTCTGGATGGAGTAAAGAACATGTGCAATTCACTATCGCTGGAAGTGTGGATGAACAAGCGATATCCTATGAATACAGCATGAATGATGCCCCGTATATGACAGGAAGTAGCGGTACAGTTAGTACAAACGGCGCTACCACCATTCGGGCCCGAGCAAGAGATACCGTTGGTAATGTGAGCAAGGAAGTGAGTCGAATCGCCTATGTGGATCAGATGGCTCCAACGATAACATTTGCTCCGAACGGACATGGCTGGACGGACATGGATATATCCACTACCATTCAGTATGCCGACGCCCACTCAGGCATTCAGGAACTGGAACGATTCTATCAAGTTACGAACAGTGCAGAATCACCGGAGCATTGGCTTGAAGCCCGCTCTGACCAGCATAAAATATCCATCGAATCGGAAGGTATATGGTACATCCATGCGAAAACCATGGACAGAGCAGGGAATACATATGAGACAACATCATCACCTTACCATATTCAACGCAAGCCCCAGCAACCGACTCATGTGAAAACGACACAGATCGCTGAGACTTCAGCTGAACTTACAGTGGATTTGCCAACTGGGGAAAGGTATACCGATGGATATCAGTATGAGATAACGAATAAAACAACAGGACAGTCATGGACACTGGATTATCCTAACCACAGTATAATCGATCACTCTCTAAGTGGTGGTCAGGTCTATGAATATGAAGTTAGAGTGAGAAACCATACCGGAGTAAGTGATGCAGTAATCGCTCAAGTATTAACTATCCCGGCAGCTCCCGGAACGTTGCGCGTTCGAAAAGTAGATTCGCAACCCAATTTGGCCGAAATTCAATTTGATTCAGTACGAGGAGCAGATGCTTACCGCATCATCGCGACTACTTCGGACGGTGCCACCGTATTTGATCAGACGGTATCTGATCCGGGTAGCCTTCCCTACGTCAGCAACCTCGTTCCAGGAACCATTCATAACATTTCGGTAACGGCAATGAATGAAAGTGGCGCAGGTGGTAGCAGTAGGACCGGATTTCTCACACTGCCGGCAATGCCCGGTGAGTTTATGGCCGTTCAGATTCGGGAGCATGATATTTCATTAACGTGGGATACGGTGACTTCTGCAACATATTATGGTCTTTCTCGTGATGGAACAGCTATATATGAAGGAGAGCAGACGGAGTATCTGGATTCAGGTCTGGATAGTGGCACGGAGTACAGCTATGCGTTAATTGCCGGAAACGAGACAGGACCAGGGCCCTTGGCAGGATTACCTTTGTTCAAGACGTTACCTGGGCAGGTGACCAGCTTACACGTATCGGATGCTTCCACAACGAGCCTTCGTCTGAATTGGGATGCAGTACGAGGAGCCGATCGTTATGAGTTATGGTTGAATGGAGAGAAGTCCGGAACGGTTCCTGTCGGAACCCAAGAATGGGTCTTTGCGAGCCTGGATTCGGGAACATCATATCAACTGGCTGTTCAAGCGGTGAACGGAAGTGGACAAGGGATGCGCAGTTCGGTATCAGGAACAACGCTACCGGAGAGCCCATCGGGACTTCACGTTGTTCAAGTAACTGAACAGGGAGCAATCTTGAGCTGGGAGCCTGTCGTTGGGGCAACGAAATATCGGGTGGTCATCGATGGACAGAGCCATGAGATATCAGATACACAACTCGCAGTTCACCACCTGTCAAGCAGTCGTGAGTATACCTATGAAGTACAGGCGGGCAATGCTGCCGGGTACGGTGCATCCACCAGTAGTACAATTCTTACGCTACCTAGCAGGCCGGAAGGACTAAATGTCACATCGACTGATGAGACAAGTATGGGACTTGCATGGCAAGCTGTAGATACGGCGAATCTCTATATTGTGAAAATCAATGGAACAGAAGTGGGCAGAACATCAGAACTGGCCTACACGGCTGAGGAATTGTTGCCAGGTACAGAGTACGCTTTGGAAGTTCAGGCTGTGAATGCTTCTGGATCAGGTGAAACAGCTCAGCTCATTCAATTGTCCAAACCTGCGCCGCCTGCCGAAGTACTTGTTGATCCAGGAGTTCATCGTGCAAAAGTTTCTTGGTCTGTCGTGGAAGGTGCCGCTGAATACGTGATTGAGCAGAATGGCAAGGAGATTTATAGGGGAATGGAGAATGAAGCAACGATTACAGGACTCCAGGATGGAACGTGGCATCGCTATCAACTATGGGCGACAAACAGACAGGGGACTCGTTCTGAAGCGACGGATGTATCTCTACTGACTTTGCCTGAGAAACCCGCTAAGGTTGCAGTATATGATGTGGCAAAAAACAGCCTAGGTCTGGATTTCAGTAACACTGGTGTCCAAGGGGCAGATCATTATGTCATTGAACGGGATGGAAGAGAGATCGCTCAGATGGATTCTAGTGAAACCCAATTTGTAGACAAGGATCTGTCGCCAGGAACGAAATACACTTATGTAATTCGGGCAGTCAATGCGAGTGGAACGAGTGGGCCGCTTACTTTCAGTGTAATGACTCAAACGTTGCCATTGGTTGCAGAAAGTATAACAGTGAAAGCCGGAACACATGCGGTGGATCTGGCTTGGGATGTTGTTAAGGGAGCGGCTGCATATGAGATTCGTAATCGGATAACGGGAGATGTACAGAGCGTGTCTGAACCGTCTGTACATCTCAATAGCATGCTGGATGGCACAGTGTATGAATTCGAACTTGTTGCGATTAATGAAGATGGTCATCGGTCTGAACCTATTCAGATTCAGGTTTTAACGAAGCCCATCTCACCTCAGACGGCAGGCATAACACACATCACAGATCAGACTGCGGTACTGGACCTGACTGGAAGCTCCACACGGGGAGCAGAGCAATTCGTCATTATGCGGGATGGTGTTGAAGTCGCTAAGGTTCCAGCAGATCAAGCTTCATTTGAAGATAATGGACTGACACCAGGCGAGCATTACACGTATACCATCAAAACATCAAATGCAACGGGGGAGAGTGATTCCGGTTTCGAAGTTCACTTGCGCACGTTGCCCGCGACCATTAATGAACCTTTACATGCAAGCATGATTGGGGAAAAGGAGGGATTGATCTCTTGGCCTAAGGTACAAGGGGCGGAGGGATATACCATACGTATCGGAGATCAGATGTTCACCACTATAGAAGAAGGGGATATCACAGAGGTGAAATTAACTCATTTGGAGAGTGCAACCCGATATGATCAGGTACAGATTATTCCTTATAATACGGCTGGTTCAGGAAGCCCAATGACCGTGACTCCTTTTTACACCGTGCCTCATGTGGATTCACTGGAAATGAAGATATACCCCGAGACAGATCACGCCAAACTGGAATGGGACTTCCCATTTGGGAACGAAACATTTGTTGTATTGCTGGATGGTACAGAAGTATACCGAGGCAAACAAAAAGAGTTTATTATTGATCAACTGGATGCAGGTAAGCAGTACCCGATTCAAATCTACACAGAGAATGATCAGGGAGATACATCGGAGAAGCTCATGTATTCTGTCCTGACCAAGCCAGCAGCTCCGGTCAAAGTGGAGTATCATTCGGCGAAGGACCACATTCGTCTTATATTGGAACAGAGCCGGGTCGAAGGTGCCGAGCAGTTCATCATTGAGCGTGACGGTGTGGAGGTTGCTCGTGTTCCTGCAGATGAACTGTTCTATGACGACAAGGGACTTGAACCGGGCGTGAACTATACCTATACAGTGAAGACCATGAATGCGTCGGGCAGTAGTGATGGTGGTTATTACCTTCATGCAATGACTTTGCCCGGTAGTGCTGCTTCACCTCCTGTAGTAGAGGGACGTTCCATGTATGGTGCAGACATCGTATGGGAACTGATTCCCGGTGCTGCGGGTTATCGAATCTATCGAAATGAAGAGCTTGTGGGAACAACAACGGAGACATCAATACATGTGTCTGAATTAATCAGTGCAGAGCGTTATACTGACTTTGCAATCATTCCATTTAATGAGGCAGGGGAGGGTGAGGCACTCCAGGTTCCGGAATTCGAGACGTTGCCTTCCGAGGAACTGACAGTAGCAGCCATAGCGCAAGGTACTAATACGATTAAGCTAACTTGGGAACTGGATTCCATGAATGAGGTGATTGTGATCACCCATAAAGATCGTGAGATCTACCGTGGCACCGAGCGTAGTCATGTATGGTCAGGGCTGAATGCCGAGCAGCATTATGAGGTGGAAGTATGGACGGAGAATTCAGCAGGTGAGAAAAGTGAAAGCAAACGGGCCGCAGCCATGACTTTTCCGTATCCACCATCCGCTTGGAGCGGTAGTGGTACAGCTTCAAATCCAGCAGGTACTTCGGTAAAAGCCGATGAGGTGAGTTCACAACCTGAACCTTCTGATGAGCAACCTGAGTTACCTGCGAAAAAAAATATCAAATTTATTGATATCAGCCAAACATTCAATAAAGACCAGATCACCTGGCTGGCGGAACAAAATATCATTCAAGGTGTAAGTGAAACTCGCTTCGAACCACGCCGTCCGATCACGCGTGCAGAGTTCACCGCATTGATCGTGCGTTTGATGGGGGTGGACACAATGGTTAATGAACACCATGGATTTCAGGATGTAAACGATGATGATTGGTTCGCTCCTGAGATTAAGGCAGCCGTTCATCATGAGATGGTTCAAGGGATGGGGAACGGCAAATTCGCTCCGTATGCACTGGTAACACGTGAACAGGCATCTAAGATTATAGCAAATGTTGTTCGTAAAATCAGACCGGAACCGCTTACTTCCCCAAGAGCGTTTACCGACCAGACTGATGTATCATATTGGGCCCAAGAAGAAGTGCAGGAACTTGCGGGTTTGTACATGATTACCGGATATGAAGATGGCAGCTTCCGTCCCATGCAGCATTTGAGCAGATCCGAAGCTGCAGCGCTGATCTTCCGCTTAAATAAGCTGATTCAAGTCATGGATGAGAACCGTACAGATCAAGTGAAGAAAGCGTCAGCGTTTGATCGTCATATCTAAATTGAATTGATTCTTACATGTGATACTGCAAGCATCGCTAGTAACGACATTACCGCTTGATTGGTTTTTAATGCTATAATGGTTGCCAATATGATAAAAAAAGGGTAATGAACAATGGTGATGAATAATGAATAATAAATTTATCCGGATATATGAAGATATTGCAGATCGTATTCGGACCGGAGAGATTGAGGCAGGGACGCTGCTTCAATCGGAACTGGATCTATCGGAAAGTTATCAAACGTCTCGAGAGACTATTCGCAAAGCATTGAAAATGTTGTACGAAGAAGGTTACATTCAGAAGATTCAAGGCAAGGGCTCGATTGTACTGGACATACGCAAGATCGATTTTCCCATCTCAGGTCTAGTTAGCTTCAAGGAATTAGCCAAAAAAATGGGACATCGCGCTCAAACGTATGTGAAGGTTTTCGAGGAGCAACAAGTGGATCAGGCGTTGCATAAGAATATTAACTTTGGTCTGAATGAACAGGTCTGGGCGATCAGACGTGTTCGCAAAGTGGATGGAGAGCATGTCATACTGGACAAAGATTACATTAGCCAGCGGCTTGTTCCTGGGCTCAGTAAAGAGATCTGTAATGATTCCATCTATGAGTACATTGAGCAAGAGCTGGGGCTTTCCATTTCGTTTGCCAAAAAAGAGATTTTGGTGGAAGAACCCACCGCTGAGGACAGGGAACTGCTTGACCTTGAAGGGTTCCATAATGTGGTTGTGGTGAGGAGCCAAGTGTACCTGGAGGATGCCAGTCAATTTCAGTATACGGAATCGAGGCATCGACCGGACAAGTTCAGATTTGTGGATTTTGCGCGTCGCAGATAAGTTAATCAAGAACGATCAGAGAGTACCTTTCACTGCATTATTCAGTGGATAGGTACTCTCTTTGGTTATATGGGAATCCGAAGATCGTCCATCAAGAACCGCTTAATGTCAATGTTCTTCCTGCATGTCGGAGCGTATGATCACAATATATACGAGGCCGAGGAGTGAGCGAATTGAATCACGTGACAGCGACATCAAATGTTCGCATATGGGAAGAAACCAGAGATATTCCAACCTATGGTACAGGTAAACCGGACAAAAATCCGATGTTTCTTGAAAAGAGAATCTACCAGGGGAGTTCGGGGAAGGTGTACCCGCATCCCGTGATCGACAGCATTGAAGATGATGCCAAAATGAAATCTTATCGATTAGTTATTCTCGAAAATGAATATGTACGTATTGAGATGATGCCCGAACTGGGTGGACGGATCTATCGTGCGCTGGATCGGACCAACAACTACGATTTTGTATATTATAACCGGGTGATTAAACCTGCACTTGTGGGTCTGGCAGGGCCATGGATTTCCGGAGGAATTGAATTCAACTGGCCACAGCATCATCGGCCCAACACGTTTGGCCCAGTCGATTATACATTTGACAATAATGAAGATGGAAGCGCTACCGTGTGGGTGGGTGAGATTGATCGCATGTATGGTACCAAAATGACCGCTGGCTTCACATTACATCCCGGCAAAGCCTATCTTGAAATCCATGCCGAGGTATACAATCGCACCAGCGTACCTCAAACTTTTCTATGGTGGGCCAACCCGGCTGTAGCCGTCAACGAGCATACGCAATCCGTCTTTCCACCCGATGTAACGGCTGTGCTGGACCACGGAAAACGGGACGTATCCCGCTTTCCAATCGCAACGGGCACTTATTACAAGATGGACTATTCCGAAGGTGTGGATATCTCGCGCTACAAAAACATACCGGTTCCAACATCCTATATGGCGTATAAGTCGGATTATAATTTTGTAGGGGGTTATGACCACGGGGTTCAGGCGGGTTTGTTGCATGTAGCCAATCATCATATTTCTCCGGGCAAGAAGCAATGGACCTGGGGGAACGGGGAATTCGGGCAAGCCTGGGATCGACAGTTAACGGACGAGGATGGACCATATATTGAATTAATGACAGGGATCTATACCGATAATCAGCCTGATTTTACATGGTTACAGCCTTATGAAGCGAAATCATTTTCACAGTATTTTATGCCGTATAAAGGAATTGGTATGGTCAAAAATGCATCGATTGATGCAGCGGTTAATCTAAAAAAGGATGAAACGACCGGAATGGTAACCGTGATGGTATATGCGACGTCGGTTTTTGAACAAGTGACCGTTGAAGTGATAGGTCCAACCACGGTATATCTCCATGAGAGATGTAATATCTCACCTTCGGAACTATATAAATATTCATTCCCGTGGAGCGGACAAGATGAATGGCATCAGTTGAAGTTAAGTGTTCGAAGTGCGGAAGGAAGAGTACTCGTGGCCTATCAGCCTGAACGTTCTGAGATTCAGGAAGTTCCAGATCCGGCCACACCACTCCCGTTACCATCCGAGATTCGTACGAATGAACAACTATATCTGGCTGGTCTTCATTTGGAGCAATATCGGCATGCCACGTATGAACCGGAACCTTATTATCTGGAAGGGTTGAAGCGTGATGCAACGGATCTTCGTCTAAACATTGCGTATGGCACATTGCTGCTGCGCAGAGGGTTGTTTCAAGATGCAGAGAAGCATTTCAGACAGGCCGTTCAATCGCTGACGTGGAAAAATACGAATCCATATGATAGTGAAGCATTTTACCAACTCGGTCTGAGTTTGAAACTACAGGGGAAACAGGAAGAAGCCTACGCAGCACTGTATAAAGCCGTATGGTCTGCACAGTATCAGGATACGGGTTATTATATGCTTGCTCAGATCGATACAGTGTTACATCGGGAGCTGGAAGCGCTGGATCACATCGAACGTTCGCTGATTCGTAACAGTAGAAACTACAAGGCTCGGCATCTGAAGGTGTGTCTGCTGCGCAGGTTGGGTCAAGATAAACGGGCCCTCCAATATGCGTATGAAACGTTGGAACTGGACCCGGTTGAATTTGGAGCTGCACATGAATTAGTCCTGATCTACAGCGGAGCGACTGCACCTTCAGAGAGAGAACAAGCGGAGCAAGCACGTGAACATTTCCATCGTCTGATGCGAGGAGACGTTTATAATTATCTGAATGTAGCCGCAGATTACGCGGATAGTGGGTTGTGGGAAGAAGCACTGACGGTACTCTCGTATGTTGAATCCGAAAATTCACAGCCGTATCCTTTGGTTGGTTATGCTAAGGCTTACTTGTATCGTCAGCTGGGGGATGTGGAGCAGGCCCGGGAATGTCAAAGACAAGGGAAAGCTGCTCCAACGGATTATTGTTTTCCTAATACGTTATTTGAATTCATGGTGCTTCAGGATGTATTGGTAGTGGATTCGAATGATGCGCGTGCTCACTATTACCTGGGAAATTGGCTATATGATCATAAACGCTACGAGGAAGCGATCACTCATTGGGAAACTTCACGCGAGGTGGATGCTGCATATTCGACTGTACATCGGAATCTGGGACTGGCTTATTATAACAAGCTGAATCGCCCCGATCTTGCACTGGCATCATTAGAGGAAGCTTTCCGGTTGGATACACAGGATGCCCGAATCTTCTACGAGTTGGATCAATTGCACAAGAAGATAGGGCATTCCTGCGAGCATCGAATCAAATTGCTGGAACAACATATGGAGTTGGTTCACCACCGTGATGATCTGTATATCGAGTGGGTGACTTTACTGAATATGCAAGGTAGCCATCAAGAAGCATGGAATGCCCTTCAGACCCGGCGGTTTCATCCATGGGAAGGTGGAGAAGGCAAGGTAACTGGACAATATCTTACGGCACTGACAGAACTGGCGAAGCAAAACCTGGAGAAAGAACAACCTGAACTAGCAATGGAGCTGTTGCAGAAGGCATTAGTTTACCCGGAGAACTTAGGTGAAGGTAAGCTGGAGGGAGCCGGAGACAATCCAGTTTACTTTTATCTTGGCTGTGCCTACCAGCAACTGAAGAATGATCAGGCGGCAGAGGAGAATTTCCACAGAGCATCAATCGGTTTGAATGAACCGGCAAGCGCGATGTTTTATAATGATCAACCGCCGGAATCCATCTATTATCAGGGTCTAGCCTGGCAGAAACTTGGCAATGTGAAGGAAGCAAACCGACGCTTTAACAAACTCATTGACTATGCGGAAAGACATATGCATGATCACATCCGAATGGATTATTTTGCGGTATCTCTGCCCGATTTTCTAGTATTCGACGACGATCTCAATCAGCGAAATGAAGAACATTGCCGGTATATGCGGGCATTGGGTCTTCTGGGACTGGGTCGGACGAGTGAAGCCAAACTTGAGTTGGAGCGGGTACTGGAGAAAAACCCGAATCATCAAGGGGCAATCATCCATCGATAATTGATAATCGATTCTACCATATCCCATCTATATCAAAGGAGTTATATAATCCATGAACGATAGTATAGCAGGAAGCCATATTCGCTTTATATTGGACGCGGAAGATAAGGACATTCGTGCGGGTCGCATGACTGGCAGTGGCGGCAAAAGCCCACGAGGGGAATCGTATGATTTTACCAACTATTATATGACTCGTAATGCTAAACCCCATATTCCTGTGGTAGGTGAATTTCATTTCTCCAGATTCGCTTACTTACAGTGGGAAGAAGAATTACTGAAGATGAAGGCAGGCGGGGTGAGCATTGTCGCTTCCTATGTTTTCTGGAATTTTCACGAGGAGCAGGAAGGGGAATTTAATTGGTCAGGAAACCTGAATTTGCGGCACTTTGTGGATCTGTGTGGCAAACATGAGCTGCCGCTGATCGTGCGAATTGGTCCATTCTGTCATGGAGAAGTGCGTAATGGTGGAATGCCGGATTGGCTATTCAGTTATCCAATCGAAGTCAGGTCGAACGATGAAGGATATCTGTATTACGCCAAGCGATTATACCGGGAGATTGCCCGTCAGCTCAACGGCTGTTTTTATCAGGAGGGTGGCCCTGTTATCGGGGTACAGTTGGAAAATGAGTACATGCACGCTGGCGCACCCATGGATGCATGGGGGTATACCCGCGAAAAATACATTACCTCCGGCCGGGATGGACGAGAACATCTGAAGATGCTTCGCCATATTGCCGAAGAAGTCGGTATGAAGCCGATGTTCTATACTGCCACGGCCTGGGGTAATGCTGCGGTGCCTGATGAAGGAACATTACCGATGCTGGCGGGGTATGCGTACACACCATGGATTCCCAATCAGCCTCCAAGCCGGGAGTATTTGTTCCGGGATCTGCATATGAATCCTGTGGAAGAAGTGGATTATGACAGTCTGGAGTATCCTGCTGCGTATTGCGAGCTTGCTGGTGGCATGCAGGTCAGTTATCACGCTCGGCCGGTTGTTGATGCGGACAGTGTCGAGGCGATGACCATTGTGAAACTTGCGAACGGCAGCAATCTGGTTGGGTATTATATGTATCACGGGGGGACCAATCCGATAGGCAAAAATTCATATATGAACGAGCAGGCATTGCCGAAAATGACGTATGATTACCAATCGCCACTCGGGGAATTTGGACGTGTTGGTGAATCGTATGACCGCATTCGAAGCTTGTCCATGTTCCTGGAAGCATACGGTGAGTTGCTTGCGCCAATGGGCTGTGTTATACCTGATGGTCAACAATCTATAACCCCGGAGAACACATTGGAGCTGCGTTGGTCTGTTCGGCAACAAGATGGCTCTGGATTTCTGTTCATAAATAATTATCAGGATCATGTGGCGTTGCCTGATCGAGATATACAATTGGAACTGCATACCAGCAAAGGGACTGCTTTTTATCCAAGAGAAGGAACGATGCAGTTGAAATCCGGCATGGCAGCCATTCTGCCTTTCCATATGAATCTGAATGGAATGAAGATCATTAGTGCTACCGTTCAGCCACTGACCCGATTTATGGTAAATCAGGAGCTCACGGTTGTGTTTTATACCCATGAAGGTATGGCGCCTGAGTATGTTATTGATGCAACATCTGTTACAAATGTGGATATGCCCGAAGGTACAGTATCTGAGCAGGGAAATGAGGTTGTGATACACCCGATTGCCGGCAAGGGCCATCATCTGCGAATCACGACATCGGATGGGGTGGGAATACGAATCATTACGTTGACCCGTGAAGAGGCATTACATGCCTACCGTTTCCGTGTCGGCGGAGAAGAAAGGCTTGTAATTAGCGGCAGCCATCTGTATGTACAGAATGAGATGCTCATATGTACATCCGTGGAGCAACCAGAGATGGAGGTATCCTTTTATCCGGCTCCAGAGCATGTTTCAGCTTCTAAATATGCTGTGTCATCCCAGTCGAAGCAGGGAATATTCGGTACGTACACATTCCAAGTTTCGCCTTACGAGCCTGCTGTAGAGGTTGATTATCCCAAAGAGTATGCAGCAACACTGAAATTGGACACAGCGTGGCCGGAACAAGTAGATGACGTGTGGATCGAGATTGATTATGAAGGAGACGTCGCTGCAGCACATATTCATCATCAGATGTTAACAGATCATATTCACTATGGGCACAGCTGGATGCTTGGTTTGAAGCAATCCCGTCATTTGCTGGCTGATCACGCGCTTCGTCTGTCTATAACTCCAATTCGAAAAGGGACGACTGAGAGTTATGTTAATCAGGCTTATGTGGAGCGGTTTGAGGGCGTGGAGATCGGGAAGTTTAATGAGATTTGGGTGAGACCACAGTATCGGGTGGGGGTGGTATTGGCGGGAGTTAGGGAAGACACATAGTCTAAATCAGGGATTAAACAACAGATAAACAAGACTGAAACAAGAGTTAACTGACGTTAATAATACAGAGGGTTCTTTCTCCGAACGATTGTGAGGGGAGAGAGCCTTTTTTGCTGTGTTATGTAAAAAAAATGATTCCTAATCATGGTAAAAAGATCTTGACTGGTAAGCGTTTTCAATTTATTATAACTTCATAACCTTAACGATAAAGTTTATTTAGACTAAATAACGTAACTATAATAAAGTTATTAGTCGTTTATTTACTAACAAAAAAACTTCTATTACCAACGATTTTAGTTAACTTATTGCCTAGAGCAGGGTTAATTGAAATAAAAAAAACAAATACAGGAGGTTCCAAACGAATGGTTAATCTGAAAAAGTGTACAATCTTCACGGTTATTGCTGCTCTTATGTTCATGGTATTAGGGAGTGCAGCACCCAAAGCATCTGCTGCCTCAGGATTTTATGTAAGCGGTAACAAATTGTATGATTCCACAGGTAAAGCTTTTGTCATGAGAGGTGTTAATCACGGACATTCCTGGTTCAAGAATGATTTGAATACCGCTATCCCTGCAATCGCCAAAACAGGTTCCAATACGGTACGCATTGTTCTTTCGAATGGTAGCCTGTACACCAAAGATGATCTGAACGCTGTTAAAAATATTATTAATGTGGTTAACCAAAATAAAATGATAGCTGTACTTGAAGTACATGACGCCACAGGGAAAGATGATTATAATTCGTTGGATGCGGCAGTGAACTACTGGATTAGCATTAAGGAAGCTTTGATTGGCAAAGAAGATCGGGTCATCGTCAACATCGCCAACGAATGGTATGGAACGTGGAATGGAAGTGCGTGGGCTGATGGTTACAAAAAAGCCATTCCGAAACTCCGGAATGCGGGAATTAAAAATACGCTAATTGTGGATGCAGCCGGATGGGGACAGTTCCCTCAATCCATCGTGGATTATGGACAAAGTGTATTTGCAGCCGATTCACAGAAAAATACCGTCTTCTCCATTCATATGTATGAGTATGCTGGCAAAGATGCTGCAACGGTCAAAGCCAATATGGAGAATGTGCTGAACAAAGGATTGGCTCTGATCATTGGTGAATTCGGGGGATATCACACAAACGGTGATGTGGACGAGTATGCCATCATGAGATATGGTCAGGAAAAAGGGGTAGGCTGGCTTGCCTGGTCTTGGTACGGAAACAGCTCCGGTCTGAACTATCTGGACATGGCCACAGGTCCGAACGGAAGCTTAACGAGCTTTGGCAACACCGTAGTTAATGATACCTATGGTATTAAAAACACTTCCCAAAAAGCGGGGATTTTCTAATCCGCCGATGATACAGGAACACTCTGACGTTCACGTCAGGGTGTTTTTTTAATAATATACCTCAATCTATGATGACTTTTGAATATTTCCGTTTGGTTTTAAAATATTTTGTTTTCAAAATAAAACAAAGATGTTAAACTCGGATTAGGAATAAAACAAACATTATCGGAGGGAAACAAATGGTACAGAGTTTATGGAATGCATCGCAGGCATCTGAGAAAACAACAGGACTTGAGCAGTTGGTTTACCGATCTAATCTCATTGGTTCTGATCGCAGTGTATGTAACATCTACGGTGGTAATACGTCTACCAAAACGACAGTGAAGGATTTTCGTGGTCGTGATGTAGAAGTAATGTATGTGAAGGGAAGCGGCTCTGATCTGGGTTCCATGGAAGCGAAACATTTTACCGGACTTGGGCTCGAAGACATAAGGCCATTAATTGAACGTGAATCCATGTCGGATGAAGAGATGGTTGAATATCTGGGACATTGCATGATTGATGCCAAGCACCCGCGCGCCTCCATCGAGACTCTTCTGCATGCGTTCCTTCCATATAAACATGTGGATCATACGCACCCGGATGCGATTATCAGCCTGTGTTGTGCGCATAACGGCAAGGAATTGGCGAAAGAGATCTACGGTGATCGTTTTGTATGGGTGCCTTACGTACGTCCTGGGTTTACGTTATCTAAAATGATTGCTGAAAGCGTATTCTCGAATCCCAATGCCGAACTCGTACTGATGGAAAAACACGGACTTGTGACGTGGGGAGAAACATCCGAGGAATGTTACGCTCAAACGATCAAGATTATCAATGAAGCAGAAGCTTTCATCGAAGCACGGGTGAACGAAGAAAGTTTGTTTGGTGGTGTGAAACACCCGGCACTCGCCGCTGATGTTCGTCGTCAGATCGTATCACGTGTGATGCCAACGATTCGTGGAGCGGTATCGGATAGCAAAAAAATGATTTTGTCCTTTGATGATCAAGAGGACGTACTTGCTTTTGTGGGCGGAGCAGATTCCCCGGAATTGTCTCAGGTGGGTGCAGCTTGCCCGGATCATCTGGTACATACCAAAGTGGTACCTCTGTTCATCGATTGGACACCGGATGCAGAAGATATTGAAGGTTTAAAAGCCAAGCTGGTAGAAGGTGTGGCTGCCTACAAAGAGCAATATCAACAGTATTTTGAGAGCAACAAAAACGAAGGTGATGTCATGTTCGAATCGGCACCTCGCGTTATCCTGATTCCTGGTGTGGGCATGATCAACACAGGCAAGAGCTGGGCGCTTTCCCAAGTAAGCGGAGCGTTGTATCACAGAGCCATTGCTGTTATGCGTGGAGCTACTAGCTTGGGTCAATTCGTATCGCTCAGTGCAAACGAGTCTTACAATGTGGAGTACTGGCCGCTGGAACTGTATAAATTGTCTCTGGCCCCGGCAGAAACTGAATTCTCCCGTAAAGTGGCGTTTATTACAGGCGGCGCAGGTGGTATCGGAAGTGAAACAGCGCGTAGATTGGTATCAGAAGGCGCGCATGTGGTGCTCGCTGATCTCAATCTGGAAGGCGCACAGAAGGTAGCACAGGAAATTAATGATCAGTACGGTGCGAATCGTGCTTATGCGCTGAAAATGGACGTGACCGATGAGGAAGCTGTTCAATCTGCTTATGCTGATGTTGCGGTGCAATATGGCGGAGTGGATATCATCGTGAACAATGCAGGATTGGCCACATCCAGCCCATTTGACGAAACTTCCCTGAAAGAATGGAACCTGAACATGAATGTACTGGGCACAGGGTATTTCCTCGTGGCTCGTGAAGCCTTCAAGCTGATGAAACAACAGGGCATTGGGGGAAGCATGGTATTTATCGGTTCCAAGAACTCGGTGTATGCAGGTAAAAGTGCTTCTGCTTACAGTTCAGCGAAAGCGCTGGAAGCGCATCTGGCACGCTGTATCGCAGCAGAAGGTGGAGAGTATGGCATTCGTGTCAACACGATTCTTCCGGATGCCATTCTACAGGGTTCAGCAATCTGGAACGGTTCCTGGAGAAACGAACGTGCAGCGGCATACGGAATTGAACCGGATCAATTGGAAGAGTATTATCGCAAACGGACGACATTGCTCGTGAATATCTATCCAAGAGATATTGCAGAAGGAATTGCATTCTTTGCTTCTTCGAAATCCGAAAAAACAACCGGTTGCATGATGACCATTGATGGCGGTGTACCTGCAGCATTTACACGTTAAAATAGGAGGGTTCTTGCGGATGGATAACCAAGTCAAGCAAGCGTATGAAGCAGCCAAGGCATTGTATGCCCAGCACGGAATTGATACGGACGTGGTACTGAACAAACTCGCGGAGATCAAAGTATCCGTACACTGCTGGCAAGGCGACGATGTCAAAGGCTTTCTGAATAAAGATGGGGAGTTAACAGGTGGCATTTCCGTTACAGGTCAATATCCGGGGGCTGCGACCACACCTGCAGAGCTTCGTAATGATCTGGAGCAAGCTTTTGCTCTGATTCCCGGCAAACATAAGGTCAATCTGCACGCGATTTACACGGATACAGACGAGCAGGTTGAACTGGATCGGATTGAGCCAAAGCATTATGACAACTGGGTGAAATGGGCCAAAGAACAAGGACTTGGTCTGGACTTCAACCCAACATGTTTTTCCCATGAGAAATCAAGTGACGGGTTCACGCTCAGTCATCCAGACCCTGAGATTCGCAAGTTCTGGATTGATCACTGCAAGGCGTCCCGCCGGATTGGTGCTTACTTTGGGGAACAGCTTGGTCAGACTTGTGTAACCAATGTATGGGTACCGGACGGATTCAAGGATAATCCGGTTGACCGGTTGACACCACGCAAACGTCTCAAAGAATCTCTGGATGAAGTATTCGGCGAACCACTTAACCCGGAGCACAACCTGGACGCGGTAGAGAGTAAGCTGTTTGGTCTGGGTTCGGAAGCATATGTGGTTGGTTCTCATGAATTCTATATGGGTTACGGATTGCAAAATGATACGTTGATCTGTCTTGATGCAGGTCATTTCCATCCAACTGAGGTTATTTCCAATAAACTGTCGTCCTTGTCTCTGTTTACAAGTGGCATTCTGCTTCACGTAAGTCGCCCGATGCGTTGGGACAGTGACCATGTGGTAATTATGGACGATGAGTTGCTGGAAATTGCCCGTGAACTGGTTCGACATGATCTGCTTGCGACCACACATATTGGATTGGATTTCTTTGATGCAAGCATTAACCGTGTAGCTGCATGGGTTGTGGGTACACGTAATACGATCAAAGCCCTTCTCCGAGCGATGCTCGAACCGGTGGATGCCTTGAAACAAGCCGAGTTGGAAGGAGATTACACCCTGCGTCTCGCGTTAACGGAAGAGTTCAAATCCTATCCGTTTGGCGCGATCTGGGACTACTATTGTGCTCAGCAAGGCGTTCCAGTTCGTGAAAAGTGGATCACCGATATCAAAACCTATGAACAAGACGTATTGCTACAGCGTGAAAAATCATTGGTGTAACCGTATTTATTTTTCGTATAAACCACTGTGGAATGAATATTCCATGGTGGTTTTTTTAGCATAATCACTTTGAAATGCATAAGTAAGGCGATTGCTTCCATACTAGGAATATAGATCCGTATCGCATACGTTTGTCACGCAGAGGAGGAATAATAGAGTTGAATCTAGCCCACAACAAACTGTATATCGCTGCACTTGGCGGCGTAAATGAAATAGGAAAGAATATGTATTTCATCCAGTACAATCAGGACATCATCGTGATTGACTGTGGTTCGAAGTTTCCCGATGAGACATTGCCTGGTATTGATCTGATCATTCCGGATGCAGCGTATCTGCTGGAGAACCTGGATAAAGTAAGGGGTCTTGTGGTTACCCATGGACATGAAGATCACATTGGTGGCATTCCCTATTTGTTAAAACAAATGAACATCCCGGTGTATGCATCCAGGCTCACTCGCGGGCTGATCGAGCTTAAACTGAAAGAGCATGGGCTGCTGCGCAAGGCGGACCTGCACACGATCGATGCTCACTCCAGCATTACGCTGGGAGGGATCGAGGTTTCCTTTTTCGCAACCAGTCACAGTATACCGGATTGTCTTGGTATCTTCTTTAAGACGCCAGCGGGCAATGTCGTGCATACCGGAGATTTCAAATTTGATATGTCGCCTGTACATGGACCTTTCCCAGATCTGCACCGCATGGCCGAGATTGGCAAACAGGGTGTCCATATTTTGCTCTCCGAGAGTACCAATGCAGAAAGACCCGGATTTACACCTTCCGAGCGTGTGGTGGGAGACCACATTCTGGATGCCTTTATCCGTGCAAAACAAAAAGTATTTATCTCCACCTTTGCGTCGAATGTCAGCAGGGTACAGCAGATTGTGAATGCAGCATTCGAGACGGGACGCAAACTGGCACTGTTGGGCAGAAGTATGGTGAATGTGGTATCGGTGGCCAGTGAATTGGGGTATTTGCAAGTTCCTGACGGATTGTTGATTGAAGCTATCGATTCGGATCAGTTTCCACCTGAACAAGTCGTTGTATTATGCACTGGTAGCCAGGGAGAAGCGATGGCAGCATTGTCACGTTTGGCATCCGGTAAACATCCTCACGTAAGAATTAACGCCGGGGACACGGTCATTATTGCTGCCGGAGCCATTCCGGGCAATGAACGAAATCTAGCACATGTAATTGATAACCTGTATGTTCTCGGAGCACGAGTGATATATGGTTCAAGTGGTGCAGCAGGAATGCATGTATCGGGACACGGCAGTCAGGAAGAACTCAAATTGATGTTAACCCTGATGAAACCGGATTATCTGATTCCGATCCACGGTGAGTTCCGTATGTTGTATCAGCACAGACTGCTTGCCGAGTCCGTAGGTATAGAGCGTGATCATGTGTTTATCGTGAATAATGGGGATATGGTCCAATACAAAGACGGCACTGCTTCTCTAGGTCCCAAAGTTGCATCAGGCAACAGTCTCGTAGACGGTCTGATTATGGGTGATGTCGGCAATATTGTACTGCGTGATCGCAGGCAACTGTCTTCCGATGGCATGCTGGTGATTGTGACTACACTGAGCAAAACGGAAAAACAGATGGTCACGTCACCCGAAATTATCTCCAGAGGGTTTATATTCGTTAAGGATTCGGAAGAATTCATGCATGAGATCCATGAGCTTGTTCTAAACCGGATGGATGAGTTGACCGGGGCTGGGGTGAATCAGTGGAATGTGATCAAAAGAAAGCTGAAAGACGAGATCGGTCACTATATTTACGCTCAAACAAAGAGAAGACCTATGATCTTGCCAATTATTATTGAGGTCTGAGTCAGCAGGGATAGGTATTATCCTTGCCCTGATGGTCTGTGCAAACGTGTATATGAAAGTTAAACAGCCTGATGAATGTCGGATCATACTTCTGTATGAACGTCACATTGATATCGGGCTTTTGCTATTACATCGGGAATGTACCATAGACGTGGAATAAATGGAGTTGAATCAAATTCGCCATGGGTTTGCGATTCGAAGTATAATAAAAGGTAAACTAGCTAATAGAAATAAGAGGAGTCTTTATGAATAAAACGATTTCTGATATCGCTCAGATGGCAGGTGTGGCAAAAAGCACGGTTTCTCGCTACCTGAATGGCGGATCGGTTAGTGAGGATACACGACAGAAGATTGAGCGTATTATCAAACAATACAATTATGTTCCCAACACATTTGCACAGAGTCTGAAGGCAAAGAAGACCAGTATCATCGGTACGGTTGTGCCACGCCTCGATTCTTTTGCGACATCCCAGACATTGATTGGAATTGATGAAGAACTGCGAAGTAATCAGTATCAGATGCTGATCGCTAATACGAGTCAGGACATGCAGCGCGAGATTGATGCCATCTATGATTTTGCACGACAGAAGGTGTCGGGTATTATTCTGCTGGCTGCTGAAGTGACTGAAGCACATCTGAAGGCCGTTGAGGATATACGGATTCCGGTGTTATTGGTGGGGCAGCAGCATGAGCAACTGCACAGTCTGGTTCACAATGATGATCAGGCAGGTTATGAGATGGGCAGATATGTCGTCGAACAAGGTCACCGCAAGATCGTGTATATGGGAGTTAGCGAGAAGGATCGGGCGGTAGGGTTCTATCGTAAACAAGGATTCCAGCGAGCAATCGCCGAGTGTGGTGGATGTGAAGTGAAGTATTATGAGACAAGCTTTAAGATGTCTGAAGCCATCGTTACCGCTGAAGCCATTCTGAAAGAAATCACACCAACGATCATTGTAGGGGCTACGGACAATATTGCACTGGGAGTGATGAAGATTGCGTTCTCCAATAAAATCCGCATACCGCAAGATTTGTCTGTTACCGGATTTGGCGGATATGATATTACGGAGATGATTCACCCCACGCTTACTACTGTGAAGTATCATTATTTGCAGGCAGGTAAAGTAGCCGCGAATCACATTATTCGTCTGGTCAAAGGCGAGTCGGTGGAGGAACGAACAACACTGGACATAGAACTAATTCCTCGAGAAAGCGTTGACAAACTATAAAAACATCCTTTATGATAATTCCATCGAACCGGTTCCACTATGGATATCCAATTCGGATATGCGGAACGCGGGCAGGCATGAATGCCATATGGAATTATTTTTTTGCGTCCATTGGAACCGGTTCCTATAATTGATTTTCGTATAAGTTAAATAAGAATTAAACATTTACGGAGAGGGCAGAAAAAATCTGAAGAAACGTAGTGTTCGCCTTTATCCCCGGATTTCACCCTTTAGAAAAGGGATCAGGAAATCTGGGGATAACAGCGATCTGAGGATTGTTCTGCCATCGTAGTTTCAGTGTGAAATTTCTTGGTCTAACTTATATAAGCAAGAATGGAGAACAGCTATGAAAATGACTAGAGAGCAACGCTACAGACGAATTGAGCAAGCGGAGACTGGAGAGATTGCGAAGCTTGAAGCACAGATATCCGTATGTCCTTGGCGACAGAGTTATCACATTCAGCCGATAACAGGTCTGCTTAATGATCCTAACGGCTTTGCATATTATCAAGGCTATTATCATCTGTTCTATCAGTGGTTTCCACTTGGAACAGAACATGGCATGAAATACTGGTATCATACCCGCTCGAAGAATCTGGTGAACTGGGAAAATGTCGGGATTGGAATTGAACCGGGTGGCAGGTATGACTCACACGGATCTTATTCCGGCAGTGCGATTGAAAAAGACGGCAAGCTGCACTTGCTATACACGGGCAATACGAGGGATGAGGCTTGGGTCAGACATCCGTATCAATGCTTGGCAGTTATGGATGAAAGCGGTTCAGTAGCCAAACTGAATGATCCAGTGATCTCATCTGTGCCAGACGGATACACGGAACACTTCAGAGATCCCAAAGTGTGGCAACAAGGGGACACGTATTATTGTGTAATTGGTGCGCAGAGAACAGATGAGACGGGATGTACAGTGCTGTATCGCTCAACAGATCTGAAGAACTGGGAGTTTCTTGGTGAAATTCGTACGCAATTAACCTCCTTTGGCTACATGTGGGAGTGCCCGGATTATATGGAGATGGACGGGAGAGGTGTACTTGTCTTTTCCCCACAAGGGTTAGATGGTACGGGAGATCATTATCAGAATATTTTTCAGTCCGGTTATCTGATCGGTGAGCTGCTTAATCTCCAGACGAGAGAGTTCAATCATGGTGAATTTCAGGAGTTGGATCGTGGATTCGACTTCTATGCTCCGCAAACCATGCAGGGTCCGGACGGAAGACGTATTCTGGTTGGTTGGATGGGACTCCCCGACCTGGCGTATCCGACAGACGATAGTGGCTGGGCACATTGCCTGACCATTCCTCGGCAATTGTCACTCCGAGACGGCAAGTTAATCCAACAACCTGTTACAGAGATGGTGCAATTGCGTCAGCAGGATAAAGACACACATATTCGCGCAACGATTGACAATGAGAGTCGATCTTTCACTGATTTTAATGGGATTGCCTATGAGCTGATATGTGAGATAAGCCATGTAGATGCACAGGTTGTAGGCATCGAATTCCGGGCCAATGGAGCTGAAAAAACGGTTCTTTTATATGATCGAATTCAGCAGAAAGTTGTCTTGGATCGGACGATGTCTGGTACCAAGCTGGCAGAGCAGAATGGCGTTGTACGACAGTGCACACTTACTGCGGACGTGATTAAGTTCCATCTGTTCGTAGATGCATCCTCGGTCGAGATCTTTGTGAACGATGGGGAAGAGGTCTTTACCAGCCGCATTTTCCCAAGCCGGGACAGCGTGGACATTTGTTTCTTTGCACGTGGAGGCAAAGCTGATTTTGAAGCAACAAAATGGGATTATTAAGTATTTCGTGAGAGGAATGAGATAACATGTCGGAGAATCAACGGATTGCCCAGGAAGTCATTCATGCCATCGGGGGCAAAGAGAATATCGCATCATTTGCACATTGTGCAACACGTCTTCGGATCATGGTGAAAGATAAAGAAAAAATTGATCAGAAAACGGTCGAGAACATCGAGAAGGTGAAAGGGGCTTTTTTCAACTCGGGTCAATATCAGATTATCTTTGGTACGGGAACGGTGAATCGAATCTTTGAAGAGGTCGAGAAGCTGGGAATCGAAGGATCGTCCAAGGATGATGTGAAGAGTCAGGGGAAAAAGGAAGGAAATGCTTTTCAGCGGGCTATCCGCACATTTGGTGACGTATTTGTACCCATCATTCCCGTTCTGGTAGCTACAGGACTGTTCATGGGATTGCGCGGATTACTTACCCAGAATGAAATTCTGGCGTTGTTCGGTGCAACACCGGATGATATCTCGGCCAATTTCCTGTTGTTCACTCAGATCCTGACGGATACGGCCTTTGCATTTCTGCCTGCGCTTGTAGCGTGGTCTGCGTTCCGCGTATTTGGCGGAAGTCCGGTACTTGGTATCGTACTGGGGCTAATGCTGGTTAATCCCGCATTACCCAATGCTTACGCGGTAGCAGATGGATCAGCACAGCCGCTGCATATGTTCGGTTTTATACCTGTCGTGGGTTATCAGGGATCGGTTCTACCCGCGTTCTTTGTAGGTTTGATTGGAGCCAAGTTTGAGAAGGTACTAAGAAGACGGATACCTGAGGCACTGGACTTAATTCTGACTCCTTTTATTACGTTAACGGTTATGATTACGCTTGGACTATTCGCGATTGGTCCCGTGTTCCATTCCCTAGAAGAGTGGGTGCTGCATGGAACAACTGCCGTATTGGATCTTCCGTTTGGCATCGCAGGTATTATCATTGGATTCTTCCATCAGATTATTGTCGTTACCGGTGTACATCACATCTTTAATTTCCTGGAGATTCAGCTACTGGAGAAGACGGGATTTAACCCGTTCAACGCGATCATCACCTGTGCCATGGCAGCACAAGGAGCCGCTTGTCTTGCCGTAGGTCTGAAGACCAAAAATATGAAACTCAAAGCACTCGCATTACCTTCTTCCTTGTCCGCATTTCTGGGCATTACCGAACCAGCCATCTTCGGAGTTAACTTGCGTTATATGAAACCATTTATTATGGGACTGATTGGTGGTGGTGTGGGTGGTTTTATCGCTTCCTTGTTCCATCTGCAAGGTACAGGCATGGCTGTAACGGTTATTCCCGGTACACTGCTCTATCTGAACAGCCAACTGCCGTTGTATATCTTGTCTAACGTAGTTGCCATGGCGATTGCATTTGCACTTACCTGGTTCTTCGGATATAAGGATCAACCGGTTGCAGAAGAAGCGGTGAGCCATGAAAACAGTGGAGTAACATCAACTGAAGTTAAAGCAGAGGAATCTAATCCGCGTATTAATTCAGTTACCGATGCCGTTACAAGCAATCGTCCTAAGGTAGATTTTCTCGAAATCGCTTCGCCAATGAACGGTACCGTTGTTGCTCTGGAGCAGGTTCCTGACCCGGCGTTCTCGGAAAAACACATGGGTGAGGGCATTGCCATTGAGCCATCAGAAGGTAAGGTGTATGCACCGTTTGATGGTGTCATCGCACATGTCATGAATAAGAGTAAACATGCGGTTATTCTGGAGCATGAGACAGGTGTACAGATGCTGGTTCATATCGGAATTAATACGGTTGGACTAAAAGGAAACGGTTTTACCGCACATGTGAATAGCGGAGATCATGTAACTGCAGGACAATTGTTGATTGAATTTGACATGGATGTCATTCAGGCTGCGGGTCTGCCAGTGATTACACCTGTATTGATCCCAAGTGGAAACGAAGCGATAGCAACTGTTACTGCAACCTCAACCGGTCGTGTGCAAGCCAATGGGGAAGCAGTACTGATAGTGAAATTTACTGAGCCACAATAGAGGCGTGTAAAGTGGGAAGCGGGTAGAGATTCATCTCACCCGTTTCCCTTTTTTGTGCACACCGATTATGAAATCAAATAAAACAGTCATCGGTGATCTAAACAATTCATGAGAGTCAGCACGTAAGGTATCACCATTTTACGGTGATCCAATCTACGCCCTATGAATGAACAAACGTCAATCGTGGGTCTACAGACCAGCGTGCCGTTTCAGCCGCTCTGCAATCTGCATCAGATCTTCCGCGGATATCCCTGGCGCAAATTCTTCCGGCAGATCAGGCAGCTCAGGTACTGGCCCTCCATACCCCGGCAAGCCGGCAAAAGCCTCCAGTTTACCACCATCGGTTGGGTGTGTTCCTTTCCAAATCTGAGCAATGCCCTGATAATCCTTGTCACTAAACGTGTACAGTCTGCGGTGCTCGCCCATGGCTTCCCATTTTCTTGTCGTTTCAAAAGCTTTGTTATCCAGTCGAGGAATAGGGAACATCTTCGTTACATCCACACCCGTTGCAATCTCCAATGCCTTGGCATACGCCAGAACGTGCACACCTCCACGTACAAGCAGGTATCCTGTCATTTCTCGGGCTGTTTTGTTGTCCGTCATTTCGTAGACTCTCATTTTGTGAGTTCTTGCTCCGCATTCAAGAAAGAAATTATGCAGCAGATCAAAGATCAGATTGCCACTGCTTACGACATATGAACCATTCCAGGGTCTTCCCATGGAGTCATAAGGGAGCGCTGTCTGGGCAGATTCGATAAAGTGTGACGTCATCCGTGCGTCTTTTCCAACACGCAGTGGTGTGGAGTCTGGGTCACCTGGTGATGTTGAACCTTCAAGCATCAGGTTAATCGTATTGGCGACAAGTTCGACATGGCCGAATTCCTCCGCGGTAATACTTGCAACAATGTCATAAAAGGGACGCAGCTTGGATCTGCCTCTGAAATTAAATGACTGAAACATATAGTTATTTAATGTTGACATTTCCCCGAACTTTCCACCAAGCAACTCCTGAACTGCACTAGCTCCATTAGGGTCCGGATTATTGGATATGGGTAGTTCGATGGCAAGACGGTCTACACGTTTAAACATGACATTTCCCCCTCAATCCTAGTTAGTGTAAAGGTATGAAGGGGCACTTGTACGTTATTCGATCATTTGTGAAACAAAAACAAAACGTTCTGCCAGAGCTTAAAGTTCTGAACAGAACGTTAGATGAGTTCTTATTTGGAAGTTAAGCCAACAACGCTGGTTCCATTTTTCGTGATTTTGTACGTCAGCACATCTCCGTTCCAGAAATGGAACTTAAGCGTGACTTCGCCATCATTGGTTTCATTGAAGAAGTTAGGTTTCAGCTCAATCACATTACGTTCGTAATCTGGGCTAAATGTGTAGGAGAATTCTTTGAACGAAGTCCAGTTCTGTGGACCGGCGTTCTCTCCGTTTGCATACGTTGCTTCCATCGTGGCCAGTTGATTGCCGTTAAACGTAGTAGGAATGGCAAATGCACTGGTTGTACCAGTTGCATCGTTCAACATAGGTGTGTCATATTTAATAATATTGAAGTTCCAGTCAGCACCTTGGTTGAATCCAGCTGTGAGTGTAGCATTTACGCCCAAATCACCAGAGGCTGTCAATTTGGTTAACAGATTGGATTTCAACGTAAGTACATCTTTTTTAATCGTATAGTCTTTACCTCTTACAAGAGGGGTGGTGCCATTTTTCAACGAATTGAATTTGTTCCCATTCAGATTGAGTTTTACCTTTTTATCTTGAATAGCTTCATTTTGTTTAAGATATACGAGGTCCGTTTCGGCTGTGGATGAGCGACCTGTCCAGCTGGCTTTCATGGTATCAAATAGTTCCTGATCAGACCAGGTAAAGCTTGTGCGTCCGAAGTGCTGTCCGTTGTCCCATAACATCGTTGTCATCTGTTTTTGACGCAGATATTGTCCAACAAATTCGAAGAATTTCAGTTTTTCGCCTTGCTCAATGACACCTGTGTGCTGGTCAAAACCAAGCAAGCCATACTCACCGACGATAACTGGAATGCCTTTCGCTGTAAAAGCATTGTATACCCGATCGAATGTGTCGGTAACGTCCTTCTGTACTTCCTCGTTATACTTGGTGTAACCTGCGATGTTCACACTGAATGGCCAAAACCCGTAGTAGTGAACGGTTGCAATAATATTGGTGTCATTCAATTTCTGAATGGTCTTATTCAGTTCATCCAGATCAGGTTGAGCGGAAGAGGTATGCATCGTTGGAAGGACAAGTGGACGTGTCTCGTTGTTTCCACCCGAAGTTCTTACGATCTTGTGAAAAGAAGTATTCAACTCGTCCAGCATGCGATATCCAATCGTTGCATCTGTTGTGCCGCCTTCAGAGAAACGTGGTTCGTTAACGCTTTCGAACATGAGTTTATCGGATGCATCTTTGAATTTGTCCGCAATCTGAGTCCAAGCAGAGTTATAACGTGCAAGCACGTTATCATGGTCTTTCTCCATGTAACTGATCCAGCGCCAGGAATCATGGTGAAGATTGATCATGACATAGAGATCGGCATCAAGGGCCCAGTTTACCACTTCTTGAACCCGGTTCATGTAAGCGGAATCAATTATGTAGTCGGGTGCGTCACCGATGTGGGCTTCCCAGGTCACAGGAATACGGATACTATTGTAGCCCTCAGCTGCGATCGATTGTATTAGTTCCTTCGTAATGCGCGGGTTGCCCCAGGCTGTTTCATCTTCACCAACGGAGTCCAGAGAGTTACCCAGATTCCAGCCAGGCTCCATGGCATTTACATAGGTCTGCATTTTGCTTGGAGCGGGTGATGCACTGGCCTGTTCGCTGTTGTCAGTCGCAGCTGAAGCCATAGCGGAGGCGAATAGAGATAGAATCAGGGCAGTCACAAGCGTAAGAGATAGGACTGATTTGCGGTTTTTTTTCATTAATATAGTCTCCTTCGAATAGAGAATGGTTGAACGTGAATAGCGGTTAAGCAGGGTGAAAATAGAGCTCAACGCAAACAAAAATTCACTTGTTTAATACTAAAATCACCACCGATTTATGTTCTGAAAGCGTTTTCGTAATTTACTATATCATGATTTAATATTGGACAATACCTGCACAATTGGCATAAAAATCATGTAAAAATCAGTGATTTTGCCATATTTATAGATTGTGTAGTAAGCGTTTATTTCATTGGAAATAAAAATCATATGGTTGCTTTTTAATGATAATTAGATTTAAATACCCTGGGAGGGATCTAATATGAAGCTGGATGCACATCAACATTTCTGGGAATACAATGTCGCCGAGTACGGATGGATTGGCGAAGAGATGAAAACCATTCGTCAATCTTTTCTTCCGGAAAATCTTGAACCTTTATTGGTCCAATCAGGACTGGATGGATGTATTGCGGTACAAGCCAGACAATCACTGACAGAAACCGAGTGGCTTCTGCAGCTGGCAGATCGGCATGAATGTATCAAAGGTGTTGTCGGATGGGTAGATCTTTGTTCGGATGAAGTTCGGAATCAGCTTGAACTCTTCGCGTCCAATCCGTATCTGAAGGGCGTACGTCATGTCATACAGGATGAACCTGATCTGGATTATGTATTGAGAGAAGACTTTCAGCGCGGAATTTCATTGCTAAAAGAATATGATTTGGCCTATGATTTGTTGGTATCCAAGGAGCAACTGCCTTATGCCGTTGAATTGGTTAAGACGTTTCCTGAGCAGCGATTTGTACTTGATCATCTAGCCAAACCCGACATAAAATCAGGTATAATCTCACCCTGGAAAGAAGCACTTGAGTCATTGGCCGCACAACCTAATGCGTACTGTAAACTTTCAGGGATGGTGACGGAAGCAGATTGGGCAAATTGGACTCCAAAGGACTTTACAGCCTATCTGAATATCGCCATAGAAGCCTTTGGTGCGGAACGGTTAATGTTCGGGTCCGACTGGCCCGTGAGCAACGTTTCAGCTACGTATTCTGAAGTATACGGTCTCATTAATTCTCACATTAATGCCCTACCTATATTAGATCAACAGATGATTCTTGGCGGCACATGTGCTGCATTCTATCAAATATCGTAGTGGGCATTCCGAAGCTAAACCGGTTTCAAGAAGTTGACAACTGTTCTGATTCTTGCTAAAGTTTTATCCAATCCGCATAATCATGATCTGGGAATGTTACCGATATGGGCATAACCTGAGCTGGCTTGTTTACACGTAATCGTGTACCAGGCTGGTTCGGGTTTTTTGTATTTAAGTTGAACAAACGATTTTACACGGGACGACTGCGCGGCCAGAACAATCTTCCAATCGCTGTTATCCCCAGATTTTTTGAATCCCTTTTTAAAGGGGAAATCCGGTGATAAAGGCGAACGCGCCGCTTCTCCAGATTTTTTCTGTCCTCTCCGTTTATGTGTAATCGTGTAGTTCAACTTAAATAGTTTGTCTTATTAATGTTTCTTGCGATTTGAGCGGGTAGCTGAATTACATATTTGGAAGGAGAATGATGATGACGAATTTTAAATTTCCTAAAGATTTTCTGTGGGGTGGAGCCATTGCTGCTAATCAGGCGGAGGGCGCGTATCTGGAAGATGGCAAAGGGCTGAGTATCGTTGACTTGCTTCCGACAGGTGAGAACCGCAGAAGCATTATGAAAGGTCATGTTCCGGCTTTTACACCGCTCGCTACCGAGTTCTATCCTTCACATGAAGCGATCGATTTTTATCACCGTTACCCCGAAGACATTGCTCTATTTGCCGAAATGGGATTCAAAGCACTGCGTGTCTCCATTGCCTGGGCACGGATTTTCCCGACAGGAGAAGATGCACAGCCGAATGAAGCCGGATTGCAATTTTACGATAACCTGTTTGATGAATTATTGAAGAACGGCATTGAACCTGTAGTTACATTAGCTCACTTCGATGTGCCTGTACACCTGATCGAGAAGTATGGCAGCTGGAGAAGTCGTGAACTGGTAACCTTATTCGAGACTTACGCTACAACGGTATTCACTCGGTACAAAGACAAGGTGAAATACTGGATGACATTTAATGAGATCAACATGTTGCTTCATCTTCCGTTCCTTGGGGCGGGGCTGGCGTTCAAGGAAGGAGATAACATCAAGGAAATTCAATATCAGGCTGCTCACCACCAACTGGTTGCAAGTGCACTGGCAGTCAAGGCATGTCATGAGATTATTCCTGGTGCCCTGATTGGGTGTATGCTCGCCGCAGGAAGCTTCTATCCGTATACCTGTAATCCGGAAGATGTGTTCCAGGGCATGGAAAAAGATAGAGAGTCCTATTTCTTCATCGATGTGCAGTCACGTGGGGAATATCCGGGTTACGCCAAACGTTTCTTTAAAGATCACGGGTTGAACATTGTTATGCAGCCCGGTGATTCGGAAATCTTGAAAAATCATACGGTAGATTATATCGGGTTCAGCTATTATTCAAGTCGTACAACCAGCACCGATCCGGAAGTTGTCAAAAATATGACCAGTGGTAATGTATTTGGCTCGGTAGCCAATCCATATCTGGCGAAGTCCGAATGGGGCTGGACAATTGATCCCAAAGGATTCCGTATTACCGCCAATCAACTACATGATCGTTATCAGAAACCGCTGTTTGTTGTTGAGAATGGATTTGGTGCCAATGACGTGGTTACACCGGAAGGTGAAGTGGATGATGCATACCGGATTGACTACTTGAAACGACATGTAGCTGAAATGGGTGAGGCTATTCAGGACGGTGTAAACATCATTGGTTACACTAGCTGGGGACCTATTGATATTGTAAGTGCATCCTCAGGTGAGATGAGAAAACGTTATGGCTACATTTACGTGGATCGTAATAATGAAGGTCAAGGTGAGCTGACACGGCTGAAGAAGAAGAGTTTTGAGTGGTACAAAAATGTGATCGAATCCAACGGAACAAACCTGGGTGACGCGTAGTTTATATTTTTCTGAAATAAAATGGTCTTGTACGGCAATAAAACATCGGAAGTTTCATCTATATAAATTGAACTAAACATTTACACAAACCGGAGAGGACAGAAAAAAGCTGGAGATAACAGCGATCGGAAGGTTGTTCTGTCATCGGAGTAGCTAGTGTAAATATTCTCTAGTTCAATTTATATAACCATGGGACTTCCGATTGTCCTCACATTGAAAGCGTTGACATATAGTCAGGTTCGCGCTATACTTGACGCAATTATATCGTTTCTGGGATTGTTACTACTCGAAGTAGGCAAAACCTAAGCACCAAAAAAAGCAGACCACCATGTCTTGTTTATTTTGTGATGCTTCAGGTTTTTTTTGTATGCCCAAAAGACGATGTATAACTGCCAAGAGAGTGGAACGTGACGGGGGGATTGAAGTGAAAATAGCAAAGGTTATCAACAATAACGTCATTAGCATCTATCAGGCGGATGGAGCAGAGCTTGTGGTGATGGGACGTGGGATTGCCTTTAAGAAAAAGCCGGGGGATAAAGTAGACGAGACCCGCATCCAGAAAGTATTTGCATTGAAAAACAAACAAACATCCGATAATTTCAAAATGCTGCTGCGCGAAGTTCCGATGGAACTGATTGAAATTGTGGAAGAGATCATCACGTATGCAAGTGAGAATCTGGGCCGAAAGCTGAATGAGAACATCTATGTATCTCTTACAGATCATATTAACTTCGCCATCGAACGTTATCGGGAAGGCGTGGAGATCAAGAACGCATTAATGTGGGAGATCAAACAGTTGTACAAGCCCGAATTCGAACTGGGCCTGAAGACGCTGGAACAGATCAATACCCGCATGAATATTGAGCTTCCGCCCGATGAAGCCGCTTTTATTGCCCTTCATATTGTCAACGCAGAGATGAACGAAGAAGTTATCACAACGATGAATATTACGAAGTTTATCCAGCAGATTATTAATATAGCGAAATATCATTTCAAAATGGAATTTGATGAGGACTCCCTCAGTTATTTTCGCTTTATCACACATCTGAAGTTCTTCTCCCAGCGTGTTCTCAGCGGTACGCATTACGACAACAACTATGATCATTTCTATGACATGATTAAGGAGAAACATCCTGATGCCGCAGCATGTACGGAGAAAATTGAGATGTTTGTCAAAAAAGAGTACAACCATGAGCTGACCAATGAAGAAAAATTGTATCTGACGGTTCATATCGAACGAGTGGTTAATCGATAATATTTAAATGTTGACAAAAATGGTTTTATTATAATAATATGTGATTAACAGGAATTGAATACGATTTAACTGGGATTGTTACTGGTTATGCAGGCAAAACCTAAGTCATGAGAAGGTCAGGACCATTTTGTCCCCTTGCTCAAGGCTTAGGTTTTTTGCGTGCAAAAAAATCGGTAAAGGGCCTGTTTGAGAAAAAGTGGGGGTGCAGATCATGAGTCAAGAGAAACTGGCCAAAGAGATTGTAGAACTGGTCGGCGGTGAGAAAAATGTGGAATCGCTGGTTCATTGTGCAACACGGTTACGGTTTGTATTGAAGGACGATGCCAAGGCAGACAAAGCCAAACTGGAGAAAACAGAAGGAATCATCGCAGTCAAAGAAAATGGAGGACAGTTCCAGGTTGTTGTTGGTAACAAGGTGCCTGAAGTTTATAGTGCCATTGGACAGATCAGTAACATTCTGGACGATTCGTCAGATAAAGAAAAACCTCGCAAAGCAGCCAAAGGGCTCGGGGGTATTATCGATATCATATCCAGCATCTTTGCACCACTTCTGGGTGTTATGGCGGGAGCCGGTATTCTAAAAGGGTTATTGTTGATTGCAAGTAATATTGGATGGCTGGAAACGACAGAAACAACATATACAATCCTGTATGCAGCAGCAGATAGTCTCTTCTATTTCCTGCCTCTGTTGTTAGCGGTTACAACAGCACGTAAATTCCAGGGAAATATGTTTGTCGCGATGACGATTGCAGGAGCACTGATCTATCCGTCCATCGTCACATTGAAATCAGAAGGAACACCAACGGATTTCTTCGGTATCCCTGTCATTCTGATGAACTATTCATCTACAGTTATTCCAATTATTTTAGCTGTCATTGTCATGAGCAAGTTGGAGAAGTTCTTTAATAAGACACTTCACGATAGTGTGAAAAACTTTGTTACACCATTGTTTTTGCTAGTGATTATGGTACCACTGACACTGTTGGTATTTGGACCATTTGGTGTCTACGTTGGTAATGCAATTGCAGCCGGGCTCGTTGCCGCATTTGGATTCAGTCCATTGCTCGCAGGAGCCGTTATGGGTGCAAGCTGGCAGCTGCTCGTTATCTTCGGAATACACTGGGGTCTTATTCCGGTATTTATCAACAACGTTGCAGTGTATGGACAGGATGGCGTTAAACCGGCTGCGACAGCTTCGATCTTTGCTCAAACGGGCGCTGCTTTTGGGGTTATGCTGAAAACCAAGAACAAAAAACTGAAAACGCTGGCGGGATCATCCACGTTGACGGCTTTGTTCGGTATTACGGAACCGGCCATCTATGGGGTAACATTACCACTAAAACGTCCATTTATTGCAGGGGTAATCGGTGGTGCAGTTGGTGGGGCTATCATTGGTCAAGCGGGCACATTGGCATTTGCATCCGGCGCACCGGGATTACTGACCTTGCCAATCTTCTACGGACCAGGTGGACAAGGCTTCCCAGGATTGATTCTGGGTATCGTAGTATCCTTTGTTGTTTCGGCTGTACTCACGTACATCATGGGCTTCAAAGATCCGGTTGAAGAAGAAACAAAAACCGAACCTGCTGCATCTGCCGAGCAACCTGTTCGTGCAGCGAATGCTTTGGACGAAATTGTATTTAGCCCAATCGAAGGAACGATTGTTGAATTGTCGGAAGTTCCAGATCCAGCCTTTGCATCGGGAGCAATGGGGAAAGGGATTGCGATTGAGCCAGCTGTGGGCAGAGTCGTAGCGCCTTTTGATGGTACAGTTACCGTTGCATTCAAGAAAAAACATGCCTTGGCTGTAGTATCAGACACCGGTGCTGAAATATTGGTTCACGTGGGAGTTGATACCGTTAAATTGGATGGGCAGCATTTTGTTTCCCATATCAAAGAAGGCGATCGGGTCCAAGCGGGAGATCTGTTGCTTGAGTTCGATATTGCACAGATTAAGGCTGCTGGTTATCATACGGTAACGCCAATAATAGTAACCAACTCAGCCAACTACGAAGAAGTGATTCCACAGGCTACAGGTCAGGTTAGTAGCCAAGAGCTTCTATTAAAATTAAGTAGCGGTAATGGCCAGGAACAAAAATAGATTGATGTACTAATCTGATGGTGTCGTGTTTTCATCGTTCCGTTGACATGGTGGAATTGGAAAATTATAATTAGAATTGTACATCTATTACATGATAATGAAAGGTGGATTATTGAACATGACACATTCGATGAGACTGCGCTTCCTTCCTTTGAATCGGTAATCGAATACGTTCAAAGGCTCTGACTATTGGTTCAGAGTAAACGGGATCAGTCTGTCATTTTCAATCATCCTGACCTTAAAATAAGTGTTATACTCGCTTTCCCGTTTACGTTGAATCACAGGCCGCGGCCTGTGATTCTTTGTTTTTTCTTCTGATTATCTTAATCAGGTAAATAATTAGGTAAGGCGCTCAATACAGACTACTGGAGGTAACCGCTATGATGACGTTACTGTTCTATTGATACGAGCTGGCACGATAAGCTCGTATCGATAGAAGCGTGCTTCGCTATCGATACGAAATAAATCTTATTTCGGAGGTAGCGAATATGGAAAAGATATGTTTTGAATTAGAACAGGTTGAGATGACCTATATGGATAAAGTAATCCTGAACATTGAGCGACTGGCTGTGCATCAACTGGATCGTATTGGTGTAGTGGGTGGTAATGGTCAGGGTAAAAGTACGTTGTTGAAACTCATTGCGGGACAGATCCAGCCAACAGCCGGAAAGGTAAAACGTTTTGCAGAGTTTGGTTATTTGGAACAAGTGGAACCACCCCAGTCTAACGAAAGTATCGAAGTTGACGGGGCTTTGCTCAGTAAATTAGCCATACCTCAACACGACCAAGCATGGAGTGGCGGAGAACAGACCCGTCTAAAACTGGCTCAAATGTTCACTCATTATCATGAAGTACTGTTACTGGATGAACCAACAACCCATCTGGATCAAGAGGGCATTACATTTTTGCTGGATGAATTGCGTTATTACTATGGGGCAATCGTGATGATCAGTCATGATCGTGCGGTTCTGGATGAGCTGGTGACCACGATCTGGGAAATTCATCAGGGGGAGGTTCACGTATATTCCGGCAACTATAGCGACTATCAGACACAGAAAAGGCTGGAGCGTGAACAGCAGAACCAGGCCCACGAACAATTCTCGAAGGAGAAAAGACGATTGGAGTTGGCCGCCCGTGAAAAGATGAAGAAAGCCGAGAAAATAACGCAGGCCGGAAGCATGTCAAAAAAAGAATCCAAGGCAAAAACAAACCGTATGGTTGAAACAAAATCCAAAGGCACCAGTCAAAAAGCGGTGCACCGCGCAGCCAAAGCGATTGAACAGCGGATGCAACAACTTCATGAGGTAAAAGCAGTGCAAGAGGAACGGCCTATGATCTTCCGTCAGCCGAAGACACTGGAGCTGCACAATCGATTTCCAATTATGGCAGATCGTCTTACACTTGAAGTGGAAGGTAACGTATTGCTGGAGGATGTAAGTTTTCAAATTCCATTAAAACAAAAAATAGCGATAACCGGAGCCAATGGCAGCGGGAAAAGCACATTGCTTAACCATGTTTTCCATGTCGGAGATCAGATCATAATGTCTCCAAAAGCGAAGCTCGGTTATTTTCAGCAAATGAGCTATCGTTTCACGACAAAAGAGACCGTATTACAATTCCTGAAAAATCGTTCGCAGTATGAGGAATCAGAGCTCAGAAGTGCGTTGCATGCGATGCAGTTTACAGGTAATGACTTGCTGAAGAAGGTTGGGACATTAAGTGGAGGAGAAGCGATTCGTCTTCAATTATGTCACTTGTTTCTGGGCCAATATAACATTCTATTGTTGGATGAACCAACGAATTTTCTTGATATGCATGCACTGGAAGCGTTGGAGCGTTTTATCAAGGCGTATGAGGGGACGATTCTGTATGTATCTCATGATCAGAGGTTCATTGAAAATACAGCGGATCAACAATTTCAGATTACAGAGCGTCAATTAATTCAGGTGAATATATAAGTTGAACTAAAGAAGATTTACACGGATCACTTCGATGACAGAACAACCTTAGAAGAAGAGAAGTAACGAAAACCGCCAAAGTGATTTTGGCGGTTTCGTCGTTTTCAAAGATAGGCAGATCAGTTACCTTATGTAACTTCTATTAAGAATCCGCTTTTATAACCGTTGAATGCATGTTACCTGTGAGACGTTGAGGTGGGAAAACCATGCGCACGGGCGCAATGATGATGGCAGCAAATACAGCCTTGATCAGATCCCCAATTATGTAAGGATAGAACCCTTGAATCATGGCCTCAGGTAAGTCCATTTTGTATGCATATGCAAGCCAAGGGACACCCGAGACATACACGAGCAGTGAACCAAATAGTTCAAATACAACAAAAGCGAGCATGAATCCTGTTACACCTTTGATGTTGATTCGTGCAAGCAACAGTCCAATTAATAATGCGGAGATCGGCCACATCATCACATATCCTCCAGTAGGTCCAAGAAGTACCGCAAGTCCTCCGGTCCCGTGTAGCAAGGGAAATCCAAGAGCGGTGAGCAGAACAACCATCGTGACACTTAGAAAACCATAGAGTGGACCAAGTAACCCTCCAGCCAGCATGACAGCCAAGGTCTGTAATGTTATCGGTACAGGGGAGAAGCCAATGGGAATGCTTATGTAACCAAATAGTACTAAAATTGCGGCCATAAGTGCGCTGAATACAATGCCTCGCAAAGATAATTTCATGTTTGAACAATCCTCTCCATTTTGGTAATATGATTGTTAACCAATTATATAAATGTGGTTAACGATTAGGATCGTACCACATAACAATAGAAAGGGAAAGGACTAATTTACGATGCAAGGCAACCTGCCTATAATTACATTAGAAGATGTTCGAGTGCATTATGCTTCCGAAGGTAGTCAGGTGAGAAAAGCACTGGATGGGGTTTCACTTACGCTGCACCAAGGAGAATGGATTAGTATTGTAGGGGCGAATGGCAGTGGAAAAAGCACACTCGCTGGACTACTGATTGGATTCATTCCACTATCGGGAGGGGTACGGAATATCTCGGATGAACTTACCGTTCGGGGTGTATTGCAGCAACCTGATGCTCAGGTACTTGGAGATACGATTGAAGAGGAGTTTCATTTTGCGCTGTCACCATTGATGGAATCTGTAGAAGGGCAATCGGAGCGCAGGCAGGATGCATTACATACCGTAGGACTTCAATATCCCCCGGAGAAGGCCATTTCACAATTATCCGGTGGACAGAAACAACTGCTTAATATTGCTGTAGCGCTCGCAGCCAAACCGGATATATTGATTCTGGATGAGCCAACAGCCATGCTTGATCCGGGAGCAAGGGACAGGATGGAAGCCATCGTTCAGAAGATTACCCAGCGGGGGACAACGGTGATCTGGATTACACACCATCTGGAGGAAGCAACCCTGTGTGATCGAATCATTGCTATGGAGAGGGGACGTTGTGTGTACGACGGGGAGCCCGAGTCCTTTTTCTATGAAACAGAGCTGAATGAGAAGGCTACTCGGGAAAATGTACAGCTATCTCCCTGTGAACGGTTAGGATTGGACCCTCCTTTTACTGTAAAAACTGCGTTATTGCTCAAGCAAAAAGGTATGATGCCAGAAGCCATGCCACTGCGACCTGAGCAACTGGCTAAGGAGGTCGCACGTTGGAGATCGAATTAACCAATATACGTATAGAAGCATCGGATTCGAGCAAACGTGCACTGCTTGAAGATGTGAGTGTACAGTTGAACAGCGGGGAAATCACCTTGCTGCTGGGCTGTACTGGTTCAGGAAAAACAACTTTACTACAGACGTTGGCTGGTCTGAGACCGCCCGATGCAGGAAGTATCACATTGGGGAGCACATCTTTCTGGAAAGAAGGAAAAGTGCCGCAGTCGATTTTATTGCAAATGGGACTATTGTTTCAATTTCCGGAACAACAACTGTTTGCCCGAAGTATTCAGCGTGAATTCTCATATTCTCTGCGTCCATATCGACTTTCAGAGAAACAGCAACAAGAGCAGATCACAAACGCACTGAACCAATGGGACCCGCCAGTGTCCTCGGAGTTGGATCGACGTTTTCATCTGGACAGGTCGCCATTTGCTCTAAGTGGGGGAGAGAAGCGCAGGTTAGGTCTTGCTCTCGGAAGTGTGACCAATCCACACTGGCTTCTGCTGGATGAGCCGAGCGCAGGGTTGGAAGCGCAAAGTGTCGGGCTTTTGCTGGATGTATTGGAGCAACATCGTCTGGCAGGTGGTGGGGGCGTGGTGGCAACCCATGATCTGGATACATTCTTGCCTTGTGCGGATCGGGTATTGTTATTGCAAGAAGGTCGTTTAATCGCCGATCTTACGCCGAGAGAACTTCACAAAAGACCTGAACTGCTGGAGCAAACAGGGATCGGCCTGCCACCTTCGATGCGACTGGCACAGCAGTTTAGAGCAGCGGGTCTTGAGCTGCCTTTGACCGCGATGACGCCAGAGGAGATGGTTGAATGCATTGTTCAGTCCAAGTCAGTTGAAGTACAGATTCAAAACGAATCGATAGAAGCATCAGGGACGGTAACGATGGAAGTCAAGAGCGATGCAATGAAGTATGAAAAAGAAGCACTGATGCTGTCGTCGATTAAAACGGAGGATGATCCAAAGTTTCTTCCGAACACAATGACTCATTCAGGCGGATTATATGGCGTCATGGATCCGCGTCTGAAATGGATTTTGTATATTTTACTGGTCACTGCTGCGATGCTTCAACAGCGCTGGCTGGGATTGACTTTAACACTGGTGCCGGTAGTGGCAGCACTTGCCGTGCTCCCGCGTCAGACTTTGGCTGGATGTATGAAGTTAATGAAGCCATTATTATTATTTTTCATCATATCAACGGCACTATCTGGGACAACTCTTTCAACAGAAGGAGGAGGTCTGCACTTTGGCTTTTCCCTGATGCAGGCGGAGGGCACTTTGCTGAATGTGTATCGTTTGTTTATCGTCACATTGGCAAGCCTTTGGTTTTCGTTGACGACACCTTATGGGCGAATGGTAGAAGGGCTTAACTGGGTACTCGGTATCGGTAAAAAGATCAGGTTGCCCGTAGCTTCGTTTGCTCTTGCTGTTTCGTTAATCTTTCGGTTTATCCCGATGATCTGGAGTGAGTGGCAGCGATTCTCACTGATCGTACGGGCACGTGGAAAGGCAGCTTTAAGACCAAATACCGTGCGAATTCGTGACCTGGGACCGATGGTGATCCCCTTGTTAATGGCACTGTTTCAACGTGCAGAGGATATGACCATTGCGATGGAAATGCGTAAAGTTAGAGAGCACTCTATGCTCGGAGGACGTTCATCATTATTGGTATGGTCCAAACGTGATACCTGGATTAGCATAGCTGGCCTCATTGTTTTTGTACTTTTAATATGGATTCGCTAATTGTGATGGCGATGACTAACGTGATTAATCCGGTGATGAATAAGACGATGGATTAGAACCATAAACGCAGTGTTTTCAATAATCATGCATAAATGCGTTTGTCCTCGCTCACAATAAGTCATCTGAAGTGGATCAGGAGGGATAAACGATGAAAGATAAGTTTTTGCGTGAAGAACGGCAAGAATATACCGATGTGTCTACGGTGGAGTCGCAGCGAAACGATATCACACTCGAAGAATTCCCGGAGGGTCCTTACGGTTCATCTCTCTTATCCGAGTCTCTCGGGAAAAGTTCGCCGTGGCGAGTGGATCAGAGGTCTGCACATCGTTTTGATTATGAAAATCATGAGCTTCACGAGGGGGAAGTACGGGATTATCCAGGTCAGGATGTTTTTGACGAAACGGTTCCGGATAACGTATCCAAGCCTCAATATACGGAAGAATCGTAATGAGATTTTGATATAAAGTAGAGCGTAACCTCCGGCAGGTTTGTCCTGTTCGGGGGTTATTTTCGTTGTGTTTATTGAAAACAAATCTCCACCAATTCCACATTATGGGTTATTATGTTTTTAGCTCGAAGTAAAAATTTGGTTGAATATGCGGGGGGACTTGGAATGAGAGAGATCGATTATAGTCAATATTTCTGGCAGGATGATAAGATCAGATTACGTGCTTTGCGTGAAGAAGATTGGGAGGATCATTATTATAACCGCTTTGATACACCTGCCCGTCGGTTATTGGAGTGTGCAGTAGAGTTGCCGCCAACCCATGTTGAAGCGAAGAGTTTTACGGAAAACTTCTCTGATTTTTCTTTAACCAAAGGAAGGATCATGTTTACAATTGTAAATATGGATGGTGAAAATGTCGGAGGTGTGAATCTGAACAGCATTGATGAGAGAAACGGTACCTTTAGCATTGGCATTCAAATTGACAGGGATCATCGAGGAAAAGGATACGGAACCAGAGCCGTACGAATTTTGCTGAAGTATGCTTTCTTCGAGCGTAGGCTCAACAAATTTAATGATTATGTACTCCAAGGAAATGAACCTTCCGCAGCAATGATGAGAAAACTTGGATGTGTTCAGGAAGGTGTGCGTCGCCAGGTGATCTATATGGATGGAAAATACCAAGATCTGATCCTCTTTGGATTGACCAAAGATGAGTTTATGGAAAAAGAGGGGCTTGTTTGAGTCCAGCATAAAAAGATCGCTAGGATGCTTGGGGTCTGCCAATGTTAGTTGGATAAATGGTAATGTACATTAAGCGGAAGGCGAGAGTATTCTAATGATATCAAAATCTGAGGTGATCGTGTGGATAGAGCAATACCCGATCCGACATGGAAAAGGTTAGGTTTTGCTGAACGGCCTGATTTTCATACTTCTGGTCTGGGTGTGGGGATTGTAATTATCGACTCAATTAAACCACATCATCTCGTAAATCACTTAAATACACGAATCCAATGTGTTGCCGTACATGAAAATATGACTGTCACTATGCGAGACATTTCATCTATGAACAGGGAGGAGGATAATCGGAAAGGTGAGCATGGCCTTATGAGTGTACTGGCTTTGGCCCATGAACCTATTCTATTAGAGGGACAGATTCATGTGGGGATTGCACCAGCAGCAACATTTATCGTTTTAGATCATGGAGCATTTACAACTGGAGAAGGAGAACGTCTGAAAAAAGGAATGGAATGGATTCTTGAACATGGGGTCGAATGGAATATAAAAATTATTTTAAGCACTGGTTGGCAAGCATTAGATAATGAAGTTCATCTCAAAAATACGAGTGAAAATTCAACGGTTAAAGCATTGGCGACAGCTGTGCAACAGGGCATTTTGGTTATTTGTTCGAATGGAAATACCCGTTTAAATAACATCATGCCTCCAATACAGTATTTAGCAGTAGGGGGCTACGTGGATCGTGGAAAGGCCGATTGTTCATTACACGTTCCTTTCCCTGATGAACCTTATGGCAGAAATGGGGATGGTCACTTTAGGCCAGATATATTAGCGCCCAGACTACACCTTACAATCCCCTCTTATGATACTGAAGATTCTGGTAAGCACGTATCTTTTTATGGGGGGACCTCTGGAGCTGCTGCGCTTGTGGCTGGTGTTGCTGCCCATTTGTTCTCCCGATTTCCGAGTTTAAGTTCCGAGATGCTGAGACACTTCTTAGTCGAGCATGGAGAACCACTTGAGGGTGATGATAACTTGGCTCCTCGAATTAACGTTGAGAATACAATTCGTTGTATGAACAGGGCAGATAAGCCAAGGTACATATCAAAAACTTTACCCATGATAAGTATAAAAAATCAAAATCCATACAGCGCAATTCATTCAATGGATGATATCGAAAAAGCGCTCTCTTTAACCGTTATAGTTGAGAGGGGCGAATTATCACGTGAAGAGTTATGGAAGTTCACGAAGGATTCATCCGCTATTGTTCGTAAAATTGCAGTATCGACCCTCGGCGAACCGATGAACGAACGAGAGCGAAAGTTGTATTGGGTGTCCTTAATGCATGAAACAGAAGGAGGAGTGCGTGGATGGTATATGCATGGATTATTGCAAAATGCTCCAAAGGAGGAAATACACCATTGGATAAATTGGTCAACAGATATTAACTGGTCGGTTCGATGGTGTGTTAGCGAATATTTGGCTCAATATCCAGAGTGTTTTCCCCAACTTGAAAAAACCCAAGATCCTGACACTATACATATCAAGGCATTGCCTTTAAGGCAATGGTACACGGCTCTATAATGATGTAATGTAAATTAATATGTGGAGGCAACCTTATGAACCAACCCATACAAACTGATGAATTAATCATCGATTGCAAGGATATTTATTTGCGTGAGTATAGAATTGAGGATTTGGAAAAACTGCAAGAAATTACGTGGCAACCTGAGGTGTATGAATTCCTACCGGGATGGAACGCTACAATTGAAGAGAGGACCCTGTGGCTGACTGAATATGAAATCCCTGAGAATCAGCGTTTTAAACAAGCAGTGATGGCGGGAGGGGATATTGGAGAGTTATGTTTACGTATGGCTATCGTACTCAAAGAAAATGATGAGTTCATAGGATGGTGCTGCTCAGGGATCAAGGACGAACTTCCAGCACCCAATCGGGAGATTATGTACGGTATATCTAAAGATTTCAGGAACCGTGGCTATACAACGCAAGCTCTGAAAGGAATGACGGAGTATTTGTTTGAAGATACAAATGTGGAAGTGTTAAATGCCATCGCTTTGACTACCAATCAAGCATCCAATAAGGTGATACAGAAATGTAATTTTGAACGTTTAACTTTGATCGAGATCGAGGATGAACCCTATAACCATTATCAACTGTGTAAGGGCGAAGGTCATTTTTGATTGGATTTTTATCCTCATTGAAAATAGCTATAATATGAAAATTTCGGATCAGGTCAGACAGTTATTGCTGGCTGCCTGATTTTTTCTGTCATTCAATTTATAGGACAAGGATTGTGTTAATAATTTTCTCCACGATAATAGCGCTCCAGTTTGTTATCCAAATGAACAAGCTGCGCTTTCTTCTCCTCGATATCATTCAGCAACTTTTGCTTTTGATCCTCAATCAGCTTGGTTCTTTCCTTCAGCGTGGAGGTTCCTTCATTGACCTGATCATAATACTTTTTAATGTCTTCCACACTCATCCCGGTTTCGCGAAGGCATTTGATAAAAACGAGCCAGTTCAGATCATCCTCCAAATAAAGACGGTTATTCTGCTCATTTCGTGCAGCAGGTTTCAGCAGTCCCTTTCTTTCATAAAAGCGGATCGCTCCAATGGAAATTTCAACTTTTTTCGCTACTTCTCCAATCGTTAACATGTTAATCCCTCTTTTTATAAAAATAATTTGACCTACACTAAGTGTAGCATAGTAACTTAAACATTGTTAAATATAAATCAAATTATGGAAAGAAGGATTCGCATGAAAAAGACTGTTTTTGTAACCGGAGCAAATAAAGGAATTGGATATGAAATCGTCAAGCAGTTGGGTGAAGCGGGTTGGAAAGTTATTCTTGGCGCACGTAGTGTCGAACGGGGGGAAGCAGCTGTTTCCGAGTTAACTTCCAGGGGATTAGACGTAGAATTTCTACAGCTTGACATGACTGACTTGAAGAGCATTGAGCAGGCAGCCGATACGATTCAGAAGACTTATCCTGCAATAAACCTTTTGATCAATAACGCGGGTATGCCGGGTGCTTTCTCTCATTCCTTCACGGATACAAAAGAGGAAGATCTGCGGAATGCCTTCGAAGTGAACTTTTTCGGCACCTTCCGTTTGAATCAGCGATTGTTCCCGTTAATCAAAGATAATGAAGGCACAATCATTAATGTATCAACCGACATGGCTTCTCTGGACCATATGCAAAATGCGGAATTTACTTTAAACGCTTTCGACTATAATTCATCCAAAACGGCCAACAGTGCCATGACACTTTCGATGGCTTATGAAGTGAAAAACAGCAGGGCGCAAGTCTTTGCAGTAACGCCCGGATTTACATCAACAGATCTTAATGGCAATGCCGAAGGCGGTAAATCAAAAGAAGCCGGCGCTGCGATTATCGTGCGCTATGCGACGGATGGTAAACGCCATAACGGAGAATTCCTAGATGAGAATGGCGTGTACCCTTGGTAATCCACCGTTGCCAAAAGCAGTGATAGATCTAAGAAAAATATGTTAGTTTTAACTTGTTTATATGCTGTAAATGTAACAAACACCAAACGTAGATGAACATTTTTCTTGTACTAAGTTAACTGAGCGTGGACCATAAATCGTATTTCTAACCAGCGTATCAAACGGAGGTATATATTTAATGGAGGTTTCATTATACAAAGCAGATGTAAAAGATGCAGGGACTGTTCATGAAATGAAAATCAAAGCATTTATGCCTTTGTTGGAAAAATATCAGGATTTTGCAACAAGCCCGGCCAATGAAACCGTAGAAAGAATTATTACTCAAATCAATCAATCTTTCACAGATTATTTCATAATTTATCATCTAGAAGTTGCTGTTGGTGGAATCAGAGTCGTGAAAAAAGATAATCGGATCTACAGTATTAGCCCAATTTTTATACTGCCAGAACATCAAGGAAAAGGAATTGCTCAAAAAGTCTTTACAATGGTTGAGCAGATATATGATGATGCAAAGACATGGAAATTAGGCACCATCTTACAAGAGCAAGGAAACTGTTATTTGTATGAAAAGATAGGCTACAAAAAAACGGGTGGAACAAAAGCTATTAACGACAAAATGACAATGGTATTTTATGAAAAGCATATATAAGCTTCAAATCCTTTAATAAGACGTCTCAGATTCGTTAGCCTGAAAGCGCGAAAGGCTGAAACCAACGGGGTTACTACTCTATACTCTACACTCTATCAATCAGATACAAAAAGAATCCCCCTTTCATTCCTCAACCGAAATGAGTGGGGGATTCGTCATGCAATGAGAAAGCCGAAATTAAAATAGAAGAAAAGCATCGTTTGGAGAGTTTGACTAGAGCATGAGTAATGATCAAGTAGATCTTACGTAGAGCTGCTTATAGCCAAATTATACCTACTTGCAGCCGACGCTCTATTTAGACATCTGCCTTATACAGCGGGATCAAAATCATAAATTCAGTTCCTGAGCCTACCTGACTTCGTACAGTAATTTTCCCACCATACGACTCCACAATCGAGCGGGTAATGGCTAGACCGAGGCCTGCGCCACCTTGTTTGCGCGAACGAGAACTGCTTGTGCGGTAAAATCGCTCAAAGATATGGGGCAGATGTTCAGGTTCAATGCCTGTGCCGTTATCTTTTACTGACAATTCAGCCTTATGGTGCGTGGCATACAACGTTATGGAGATGGCTCCATGCTCTGGATCGGTGTGCTGCACCGCGTTATGGAACAGATTCAGTACAACCTGCTTCAGCTTGTAAGGGTCAGCAAGTACATGTACCTCAGCCGTCAGGTCGAGATGAACGGACCTCCGCTGAGCCATCATGGTCAGTTGTGGTTGCATTTCGAGTAGCAGACTGTCCAGCTGAATGACCTCCTGCTCCTGCTTTGGAGCCTGATCCAGCTTGGTTAGTAACAGCAAATCTTCAACCAGCTTGTTAATGCGTACGGATTCGCCGTGCATGCTGTCCAGTGCTTTATACAATTGATCTTGATTGGTCGCTGCACCCCGCTGTAGAACTTCAATGAAGCCATGTATGGAGGTAAGCGGGGTACGAAGTTCATGGGAAGCATCGGACAAGAAACGCTGCATCTGTTCTTTCGATTCCCGCTCCGCTTCAAATGAGTTCTCCAGCCTTTCAAGCATGCCATTGAATGAAAGCGCGAGCTGATCCACTTCCTCTTGTCCCTGAACGACGGGAAGGCGTTCTGCGAGGCTGCCTGCATCGATCTGCTGTACTTTATTCACCATGTTAGATAGGGGAACCAGCGTCCGGCGTAATACCTTAGTGTATAGAATAAGACCGGCTACCATGGCCAACAGCGATAACATCACAAAGATCAGAAGTTGTTTAATAATCAAGTCTCTCAGTGGCTTTGTAGCCGTGCCCATCTGGACCATAGGTAAACCGCGATTGCGTGGACCGGGTGAAGCGAATACAATCAATTGCTCATTGCCTTGGCTATCCGTGACGATCCGGTAGGGAATGTGTTTTTGTTCTTTCAACTCTGTTGCAATGTCTTGATATTCAACGGTTGATAGATGAGGGGCCTTCAGACCGTCTTCCCCAAAAACATCCTCGAACGTACCTTGGTTATCAAACAGGGCCAGTGAACGGTCAGGAATAAACAGCACCCGATTACCAGACCCGTTTCCTGCCTGTCCACCAAAAGGATTGTTGGAAGATCCGCTACGTGACTGGATTCCGAGCCAAACTGGGGGCATGGACATGAGCTGTTCTTCCATGGTTTTTGCCTGATTCCGGTAGAGAAAGCTTTCCATGATCCAGAATTGCAGGATACCGATTAACAATAACAGCCCAGCAAGCACGAACAGAGAACGTGAGAGCAATTGAGATCGTAATGAACGAGGCCAGATCCATTGGTGCAGACGTCTTAAACGAAGTTTATTTTTCTTACGCAGCGAGTACATCAGAGATCCACCCTGTATCCGACACCCCGAAGCGTGCGAATGAGTTTATGCTCTTTATCCCCGAGTTTGTCGCGCAAGGAACGAACGTATACCTCCACAATATTTTCTTCCCCGCCAAAATCATACCCCCACACCCGGCTCAGAATGGTCGCTTTACTCAGCACAATTCCATGATTAAGCACAATGAATTTTAACAGTTCGTATTCGGTAGGAGATAACTCCAGGACCTGATTCTGATAGGTGATTTCTTTGCGCTGATCATCAATTCGGAAGGGACCGTGGGTGACGGCTCCTATTAATAAAGGAAATTGATTACGCAGTCTGGCCTGAATCCGGGCGAGCAGCTCGTCAAAGGCAAAGGGTTTGATCATGTAATCGTCAGCACCTAACCAAAGGCCCTTAACCCGATTCTCGACTTCGTCCTTCGCTGTCAGCATAATTACGCCAACCTCGGCACCGGTCTTACGCAGACGCTCGACCACTTCGAATCCATCCATCTCTGGCATCATGACATCCAAAATAGCCATATGTGGCTTGAATTCAAGCGCCAACTCAAGCGCAGCCGCTCCATCCGGTGCGGTGCGCACATCGAAGCCCTCATTGCTTAATCCAAGATCTAGAAATTGTAAAATATGTGGTTCATCATCAGCCAATAGTATTTTAATTCCGCTGCTAAGCTTCATAATGTGCTTCTCTCCTTGCCTGATCCATCTAGACTTCTCCCTCGCTTCGGAGGCACTGTATGTTGTATTATCGCTTGCCAAACTGAAATTTAGCTGAAAGGATTGTGAATTATCCTCAGACAACATTCAGCGGGCACTCATCCCAGCTTTATTTTGGCATGTCACAATACTAGACATGAAGAACTTTGAAGGAGTGATTAACATTGAATAACACCAAAAGAAGGATGGATCTTGTCCTTCTGCCGATTGTATTACTGGCGGCATTTCTGAATGGGTACGGTATCTGGAACGATCAATATGCCAATTCCTATTATACGACTGCCGTTGGGAGTATGCTCAGCAACTTCCATAACTTTTTCTATGCTTCACTAGACTCAGCAGGCTCGGTCACTGTAGATAAACCACCTGTTGTCTTCTGGATCCAGACGGCCTTTGCCTATGTCTTTGGATTGCACGGATGGAGCGTTATTTTGCCGCAGGTATTAGCGGGAATCGGTTCGGTGCTCCTGATCTATTTCATGGTGAAACCTACATATGGACTTGCAGCAGCACGAATCTCGGCACTTGCGATGGCGACTGTGCCTGTTGTGGCGGCAGTCAGCCGGACCAACAATATTGACAGCATGCTGGTGTTTACACTACTTCTGGGTTCATGGTTTTTGTTCAAAGGCAGCAAACAAGGCAGTGCTTGGCGCATTCTGGTTGCTTTTGGGTTAATAGGCGTAGCCTTTAATATGAAAATGCTTCAAGCCTACATGATTCTCCCGGCTTTATACTTGTTCTATCTACTCGCATTTCAGGCGAAATGGAGAAGGAAAATCATCCTGCTGATCGGCAGCACAGCAGTTCTGGCGGTGGTTTCCTTATCCTGGGCGGTCACTGTGGATTCCATACCCGAAGACGAGCGGCCTTATATCGGCAGCAGTGAAACGAACTCGGTCATGGAACTGGCATTTGGATACAACGGTCTGGCACGGCTAACCGGTCAGCAGAATACTTCAGGTAACGCAGGTATGCCAAATGCTATCGGACAGGGCAATAATCGGGGCAATCGTGGGGAAATGTCTGCTGGACCTAATCAGACGGATAGTGGTTCCCTAGGCGCTGGGCAAGATGTCAATGCACCGGATAATGGTAATTCAAATGCTTCAAAAGGCATGAATGCCATGGGCGGCATGAATGGGCCGAATGGCAATTTCCCGAACGGGCAGATGCCGAATGATATGGAAATGCCAAACGGAAGAAATTTTGGCGGTAATGGTGGCGGAGGCATGGGAGGAATGTTTGGTACAGGGGAGAAAGGTCCTCTGCGTCTGTTCCAGACTGAACTGTCAGGTCAAGCTAGCTGGCTGTTGCCAGTTGTGCTGCTTGGGTGCATTGCCCTATTTGCAGGGTTAAGACGGAGAAATATAACCAACAAGCACAAGGAGGCCTTGTTCTGGCTGGCATGGCTGCTTCCCGTTGCTGCCTTTTTCAGTGTGGCAGGTTTCTTCCATCAATATTATCTGATTATGCTTGCACCTCCAGTTGCGGCGCTGACTGGCGCAGGATTTGTAGCGATGTGGAAGTCATATCATGATCGCAATGGCTGGCAGGCATGGTTGCTTCCGGTGTCCGTGCTGCTGACGACTCTATTCGGCTGGTATATCATGCAGGTGTATAACGATACGATTGGTGCAGGCTGGTCCATTAGTGAATTGATCGCAGGCATTCTGATTACGGTCATCCTAATCGTTATGCTTCATCGCACACATCGATGGAAACAGAGCTTCATTATCGCGGGATTCATGGTGATGCTGATTGGTCCAATCTACTGGGCATTCACCCCAATTACTTATGGCGGCAACAGCATGATTCCGGCAGCAGGCCCTACTGGTTCCAATGGCATGTTTGGTGGGGCAGGAATGGGCATGCCGATGGGTAACGTTGCTGGAGACACAGAAATGCCTGCAATGGGTGGCCGTGGCGGAATGGGTAACCGTAACGAAGAAGTGGATACAGTCACACTGAATTATCTGAAAGAGCACAATACAGGTGAAACGTATCTCTTTGCCACTACGGACTATAATCAGGCAGCACCTTATATCATCGATGAAAGAGCAGCGGTCATTACACTTGGAGGTTTCTCCGGCTCAGACCCGGTGTACACAACAGAGGAACTTGAGCAACTTGTCAAGAGCGGGCAAGTGAAATACTTCATGGTTGGTGGCATGGGGGGCCGCGGAGGGAACTCGGATATTAGCGATTGGATCAAAGAGCACGGAACCGAGATTCCAACGTCAGAATGGAAGACAGGCACAGACAGCGGATCCATGGATAACGGTGACACGGAGAATGAAGCTGGACTTGGATTTGGATTCGGATTTGGCGGACAGATCACCTTGTACGAAGTGAAATTATAGCTATATAAATTGAACTTATCATTTAAACGATAACGGAGAGGACAGAAAAAACCTGAAAAAGCGAAGCGTTCGCCTTTATCCCCGGATTTTCCCTTTATAAAAGGAATCAAAAAAATCTGGGGATAACAGCGATTGGAAGGTTGTTCTGTCATCGAAGTATGCAGTGTAAATAATCTTTAGTCCAATTTGTATAGAATGAAAATCTCGAACGAAGTCCATTGGAAAAGGGAGGGGACAAACATGGCTCACGCGTACCGATACAGCATTATTATTCCCATGTATAACGAGGAAGCGGTGATCGAGGAGACTTATCGGCGTCTGAAAAAGGTCATGGGCAGCACAGGAGAGAGCTATGAACTGTTGTTTGTCAATGATGGCAGCGTGGATCGAAGTGCACAGATGATCCGTGATTACGCCCGTTGGGACGAGAGTGTAAAACTGATTGATTTTGCCCGTAACTTCGGACATCAGATCGCCATAACAGCGGGTATGGATTATGCAGTGGGGGATGCGGTGGTTATTATTGATGCGGATCTGCAGGACCCTCCCGAACTGATACTCGATATGATCGCCAAATGGAAAGAGGGTTATGAAGTCGTATATGCCCGTCGCACCAGACGAAGCGGGGAAACTCGCTTCAAAAAATGGTCGGCGAGTCTGTTCTATCGTGTACTTCGTGCCTCAACGGATACGGATATCCCGGTAGACACCGGAGATTTTCGCCTGATTGACCGCAAAGTATGTGATGAGATGAAACGTCTTCCCGAGAAAAACCGGTTCGTGCGCGGGTTGGTCAGTTGGGTCGGATTTCGTCAGACTGCTATTGAATATGAACGTGATGAACGTCTGGCAGGCGAAACAAAATATCCGCTGAAACGCATGCTGAAGCTAAGCCTGGATGGCATTACGTCATTTTCACATAAACCGCTTAAACTTGCAGGTTATGTAGGTGCGATCCTGTCGGTTGGCGGATTCATCTATATGTTAACGGTTATTGGTTCGGCCATATTTACGGATTCAACGATTAAGGGATGGCCATCCATTGTGAGTATCATGCTGATGTTTAACGGATTCATCCTGATCATGCTGGGCATTCTGGGCGAGTACGTTGGCCGAATCTATGATGAGACCAAGGCACGTCCGCTATACATTGTGAGAGATGTGGTTCAGGCCGAGGGTCAGCAAGCGCAATCCCGATTGACAGCCCGAGTTGCTCATCATGACTAAGCGTCTGGTGACACTCTTCAAGTTCGGTATTGTGGGTGTTGCGAATACGGCAGTGGATACGGTGGTGTTTGCATTACTCGCAGTGGTCGGTGTGCCTGTTCTGATTGCTCAAGTAATCTCGTACAGCTGCGGGGTTGCGAACAGTTACTGGCTGAACGGCAGGTGGACTTTTCGAGACGCGGCACGAGGGAGCGGCGATAGAGCAAAACGTATTCGTTTTCTAATCACCAATCTCATCGTTCTCGCGTTATCCGCCCTCATTCTGATGACTTTGCAGGACATGCTGGGTTGGAGTCTCGTGATGAGCAAGATACTGGCGACCTTGATGGGGATGGTTTTGAACTATATGGCCAGCAGATACTGGGTGTTTCGTATCGCTACTTAGCTGCCCACAGCGTGCAATATTGGTTATAAGAAGCAAATGAAAGGAGTGTATGATGAAATGCGAATTAAAAAAGCAGTTATTCCGGCAGCGGGTCTCGGAACCCGTTTCCTGCCAGCGACCAAAGCACAGCCCAAAGAGATGTTACCGATTGTAGACAAACCGGCCATCCAGTACATTGTTGAAGAAGCAGTACAATCAGGCATTGAGAATATCCTCATTGTGACCGGACGCAACAAAAAATCCATAGAGGACCATTTTGATAAATCGGTTGAACTTGAACATTCTTTGTATGCCAAGGGCAAACAGTCTTTACTGGAAGAGGTGCAGGCGATCAGCGAGATGGCAAATATTCATTTTATTCGTCAAAAAGAACCGCTGGGTCTGGGGCATGCCATTGGGTGTGCACGGCAATTTGTAGGGGATGATGCCTTCGCTGTACTGCTGGGAGATGATATTATGGTGTCTGATCCGCCTGCACTTGCACAGATGGTCCATCTCTATGAAAAAACAGGCAACCAGATCATCGGTGTCCGTCAGGTAGACGCGGCAAATGTGAGCAAATATGGCATCATTGATTCGAATGGTGCTGAGGACCGGGTTCACCGGGTCACCAATCTGGTCGAAAAACCTTCCCTTGCGGAAGCACCATCCCGGACAGCTGTAATGGGACGATATATTCTGAAACCTTCCATCTTTCCAATCCTTGATCAGATCGAGAGAGGGGCTGGAGGGGAATATCAGTTAACGGATGCCTTGAAAGAAGTGAGTCAGGTGGAGGAGCTGTTGGCCCTTGAACTAGAGGGACATCGCTACGATATTGGTGATCAATTCGGATATATTCAGGCGATCTTGGAGATCGGACTGATGCGCAAGGAATTACAGCCCATGCTGACACCCTATCTTCAGAAGCTTGCAACCCAGTGGGCATAGGGATTGATATGTAGCAGAGGTTTATATCTGTTGTAGGACGGGTTCTCCTCCGTGCCATGGTTCTGCCATAGACTCTAACATTGTACAATTATTCCAGTAACGCTACAATGAGCAAGAAGTTTAAGTTGCTCTTTGAGGAGTGAGGAATCATGAATGAATCTATCATCAGGGACCTTATTAAGTATATGGACGTGGAGGACAACGCCGCCACTCAGTACATTCAGACTGAGCATCGGATGAAACTGGGACTCTTTTGGGGGATACAGGAAGGCAGCCGCGTTCTGGAAATCGGTTGTGGTCAGGGAGATACAACGGCCGTGCTTGCACATCTGGTAGGGGAGAAGGGATACGTTCATGGTGTAGATATTGCACCTGAGGATTATGGTGCACCGCTGACCGTAGGCGAAGCGGCAGCCAAGCTACGGAGATCTCCACTGGGTAACCGAATTCGAATGGATTATGATTACGACACTTTAAGTGATCAGGCCCAATTCGCCGAGAATGAGTTTGATGTTATCGTACTTTCCCATTGTTCGTGGTACTTGAAATCGTTTGACGAACTCGCCCAGATTTTTAGCAAGGTTAGGACGTGGGGACATCAGTTATGCTTCGCCGAATGGGATGCACGAGTAACAGATGTGAGCCAGCTCTCACATTGGTTATCCGTTCTGATTCAGTCCCAGGTCGAATGTTACAAGGAGAACAGCTTCTCCAATGTGCGCACGCTTTTTACACCGGAGGACATCCAAGAGATTGTCTCTGCGGCGGGCTGGACGATTAAGGAAGAGACTTCGATCCATTCTCCTGAGCTGCAGGATGGTCGCTGGGAAACCGAAATGACACTGGCAGAAGCGCCTGTGGAACTGAAACTGCTTCCGATCCCGGACAAAGTAAAAACACTTCTTCTTTCTGAACTGAAATTACTTAGGACACATCATGCCTCGGGGCCTGGAAGCCCACTGGGAACGTATGCGATTATTGCCAAAAAGCAATAATGAAATAGTTATTAGCAGCAATTTATAAGAAAAAAGTCTATCACGCACTTTTCACAGAAGACAGACCATTTAGCTGAAGTTTTTCTTGCGATAATTGAATGGTTCAGCTCCGCTGGAAACATATAAATTCCATGATTTTAAAAAATGTGTTTACTTCATCACGGTAATTTTGATATTATAATCGCAATATCAAATGCGACGAAGAGACGAGTAGATAAAAATCATTCTTTCAAAGAGAGCTCCGGCAGCTGAAAAGGAGTAAAGAACTTTTTATTGAATAAAGACTCAGAGCAGCACATCGGAACTTAGCGTTAAGGGATGGTGTGACAGGAGCTCCTGTTACAGAGCTAGAGTATGAACGGTCTACAGCTAGCAACATGGTTGTAAACCTTTACTTGAAGAGGCGGATATGGTGACATATTGGCGAATCTGGGTGGTACCACGAGAGTTCAATCTCGTCCCTGAGACTATTGTCTTGGGGATGGGATTTTTTGGTTTTTTCGGGGCTGTGACTACACGCTTTGGAATTGCCTGAATAGTGTTAATTAGGAAGTCCATTTCATAATACGTTTTTAGTGAGTTATGAAATTGATCAATGAGAAGAATCACTTAAACCGAAAGGAAATGATGATTGAATGTCAGCAAAATTGAAAGTTGGTATCGTCGGAGGAACGGGAATGGTGGGTCAGCGTTTTGTGGACCTGCTTGATCAACATCCATGGTTTGAAGTAACAGCTATTTCTGCAAGCGCCAATTCGGCAGGTAAAACATATGAAGAATCCGTACAAGGCAGATGGAAACTCGCAGTTCCTATTCCGGAAGCTGTGAAGAAAATCGTTGTTCAGGATGCTTCCCAGGTCGAAGCTTTTGCCAGCCAGGTTGATTTTATTTTCTGCGCGGTTGATATGAAAAAGAATGAGATTCAAGCGCTCGAAGAGGCTTATGCCAAAACAGGAACACCTGTCGTGTCCAACAACTCCGCACACCGCTGGACAGCAGATGTACCAATGGTAATCCCTGAGATTAACCCGGGACATCTGGATGTGATTGAAGCACAGAGAAAACGTCTGGGTACCAAAACCGGATTTATCGCTGTAAAACCAAACTGCTCGATTCAGAGCTATGTGCCAGCACTGCACGCCTTGCGTGAGTTCAACCCGACTCAGGTTGTCGCTTCCACGTATCAAGCAATCTCCGGAGCAGGTAAAAACTTTACCGACTGGCCAGATATGCTCGATAATGTCATTCCATACATCGGTGGCGAAGAAGAGAAGAGTGAGCAGGAACCACTGCGGATCTGGGGCAGCATCGAGAACAATCAGATCGTCAAAGCTTCTGCTCCATTAATTACAACACAGTGTATTCGTGTACCGGTAACGGACGGACATCTGGCTACCGTGTTTGTAAACTTTGAGAAAAAACCAAGCAAAGACGAAATTCTGGAGCGTTGGTTGCAGTTCAAAGGTCGTCCGCAGGAACTGGCTTTGCCAAGTGCACCAAAACAATTCATTACGTATTTTGAAGAAGAGAACAGACCGCAGACAAAACTGGATCGTGACATCGAACGTGGAATGGGTGTCTCCACAGGCCGACTGCGCGAAGACTCACTCTATGATTACAAATTCGTTGGATTGTCCCACAACACGCTCCGCGGAGCGGCAGGTGGTGCGGTTCTGATCGCAGAACTACTCAAAGCTGAAGGATATATTCAGCCGAAATAAGCATAAAGGCATCATGAGCAGCAGATTTCCGAACAGGATATTTCATGAAAAACCATCACTTGTTGATGGTTTTTTTGTATTGTGAACAGGGACCAGAAAATGGGCAGGAATAGATTAAAGAGATTCCGGCAGAGGGTTGTAGTGGCGAAAAACGCCGACAATGTTGTCGGCGTTTTTACTCAGGCTCATTTAGATATATATAATGTAAGAGATAGCCTATATGTTTAGAACATACGTTTGCTATATCATGTGAAGTTTAAGATACTATGTTAGTTTGCTGCTTCATAGCAGCTGCTGGGCACTGAGCCGAAACCTCGGCTTCAGGAAGACTGCGACTTTTTAAACGGGATGCAGGACAACTCCCTTCTTCGTCACGCTTGGTATCCCAATTGACCGGGTTGGTCATATCCGGGATGCGCTGCTCCAAAATGGCCTGATATTGACGTGCTTTCTCTTCCAAATGGGCTACGCGGCTCTTGGCCTCCTCAAGCTGAATCAGCGCCGCTTCCTTATACTCCATCATAAGTGCGAATCGCTGCGAAACAGTTGAATCACCTTCGAGGCAGAGATCGACGTATGTTTTAATATTTTCAATCGGTAAACCTGTCTGCTTGAGGCATTTGACGCCATGTAGCCAATTGATGGATTCTTCATCAAACACCCGAATATTATTTTTATTGCGTTGAATGCTCGGAACCAAGCCTTTATCCGTGTAAAAGCGAACAGCGTGCTCTGTGAGTCCCGTAAGCTGGGCAGCATCCTGGACAGTATACATATGTACTCCTCCTTCTAAAAAAATATTGGAGACCGCTTGACTTCGTGTAAGACGAAGGAGCTAGGGTTATTGTAACGCAAGTCGGCCGGAAGTGGAATCCTCGCTTCGTTGCTGAATTTCAGGAATACGTGACCACTTGCGATTCACAATTGAACCATAGGAGGAATTGAATATGCAAACTGTAACCTTGAACAATGGAGTGAAAATGCCGATTATTGGCTTTGGTGTCTACCAGGTTCCCGATGCTGATGAATGTGAGAACACGGTATATGAGGCGCTGAAGGCCGGTTACCGCCTAATTGATACCGCTGCCGGTTACCTAAACGAAGAAGCGGTTGGACGTGCAATTAAACGCAGTGGCATAGCGCGGGAAGAACTTTTCATCACGACCAAGCTTTGGATTCAGGATGCAGGATACGAAAGTGCCAAGCGGGCGTTTGCCAAATCGTTAAGTAAGCTGCAGCTCGATTATCTGGATATGTACCTCATTCACATGCCGTTTGGTGATTACTACGGCGCATGGCGTGCGATGGAAGAACTATACCATGAGGGCAAGATCAGGGCTATCGGTGTCAGTAACTTCCTACCTGACCGCCTGATGGACCTCATCGTCCACAACGAAGTTGTGCCTGTCATCAATCAGATCGAAACTCATCCGTTTCAACAGCAGGTCGACAGCGCTGTTTTCATGAAAGAACAGGGGATACAGCACCAGTCATGGTCCCCGTTCGCCGAAGGTCGCAACAATTTGTTCAGCAACGAAGTCTTGGTTTCCATTGCCGAGAAACATAACAAATCCGTCGCCCAGGTTGTACTGCGCTGGCTTGTGCAGCGGGATGTTGTTGTTATTCCAAAATCAGTACGCAAAGAGCGGCTTATCGAGAACTTCGATATTTTCGACTTTGTACTAAGCCCGGAAGAGATTGCAACCATTTCCAAACTGGATACCAAGGAAAGTCTATTCATGAAGATTGATAATCCTGAAGTTGCCAAGATGCTGGGCAATATGAAAGTGGATTTGTAGCCAGGAACTGATTGCTAGGTTTACGAAACGTAGCAGTATCTTGGCAATAATAGTAACAATAGCAACTCAATGCAAAACGCCGACTAATATGTCGGCGTTTTTAAACATTCCAATATTTTTGTTATGCTGCAGATGTCTTATCTGACTTATGCAGAAGCTGAGAGCGACGACCGAGCAGATAACCTGTCAGGGAAGCGAGCATCTGTTGAAATACCATGCCAAGCACAACCGGGACAGCAACAGGTGGCGGAAAATACGAAACAGCGAGTACTGCGCCTGCGCTGATATTGCGCATGCCTCCATTGAATACGAGAGCGACCTGATCGGCCTCATTCCAGCCCAGCAATCGGGCGATGAAATAACTTAGCGCATAACCGAATGATGCCAGGAAAATAATGATGACCGCAAGTCCAGCGAGCTTCCAGTTGAAATCGGCCAAGTAGGGCGCAACGACAGACCCATTAATTGCAACGACAGATGCCATAAACAATTTGGATAACGGATTCAACCTTGGTCCCCAGACCGGGACAATGGCGCCTTTGGTCCACTCATTCAGCAGCATACCGAGAAGGGATGGTACAACAATCATCCAGAACAGACTGCTCATCATGGCTGCCGTGTCCAGTGTAACACTGGTGCCGATTAACAGGGATAACACCCCGGGCACTACGAAAGGAGCAAGCATGGTATCAATCAGGATGATGGATAGCGTAAGTGCGATATTGCCCCGATAGATGCTGACCCAGATGAAGCTGCTTATTCCTGTCGGAATCACGGCTGCCAGAACAAGGCCCGTTATGGTGTACGCATCTGTAGGGAAGACCAGATGACCCATACCGAGAGCAATTAGAGGCATCGCCAAATGCAAAATAAACAGACATACAAACAGGGGGAACGGCTTCTTCAGCACGTTCACAAAATCCCGTATCCCAAGACTGATACTTCCAGCGAACGTCATGAACGCAAAAAGCCAAGGAGATAAAAAGGTATAAGAAGAAAGAAAACTCCCGCATAACACGCCAATAATAATACTGATTGGGGTAATCAGTGGCATGATGCGGTTCAAGCGTTGGTTCAAGGCTTGAAGCATAATCATGACATCCCTTTACCGTGTGATTTTACTATTATACATGTTAATAACGTTGGCTGCAGACCCATTTGCAATGAAGCAGTCTGAACAGGTATCATGGACTTGGAACAAGGATTCCGATTAGGAGAAGGGGAGATGATCATGTCTATAAGAAAAAGAAAGCACACATTAATGATGACAGGGCTTATTGCATCAAGTATTCTTTTGATTTCGGCCTGTTCAGTCGTGGAACAAGCTAATCAAAGTTTAGATTATGTGAGTGGGGCTACTGATTATATAGAACAGGTATCAAACGCCGGGGCTGATCTGCAAGAGCTTGCATCGGGTGCGGTGAATAATCCGGAGATTACAACGCAGATTCAGGAGAAAATCGATCTGATCCAAGCAGAAGCAAGTGAATTTTCTCAGTTGACTGCTCCTGCAATAGGAGAGAGCATTCATGAGAATCTGGTTAGTTACAATACTCAATTAACAGAAGTAGTGGACAATTTCGAAAATACAATTGCAGAGCAAGGTTTTACGGCAGAAAATTGGGAGAAGACAGGCATTCCTGAACTGATCACCAATATCAATAATTTGAAAGATCCGCTTAGCGGACTTCAGGGTGAATAAATTGAATTGTTCTTAGCACCTTAAGACAATCAATTTGTAATCGTATACTTGAGAAGGGCGAGATATCGGAATGATTGAATTACCGTTATGCTCGCTTTTTTTATTTTCCGAAAACGGATGCATATTTAATATCAGAGGAGCTAGACTATATCATGTAAATAGGAGATGTATATGACATTTATCTCATATTTATGTGAAGATGATCTATGTTTTGACAAGGTTGGGACAGAGGCGTATGATAAGTTTATAAGTTAATAAAATATAGTTACTTACTATAAGTTTTCAACTATACCTAAATATATTTTGCCAAAGGAGAGCTGAGTCATGACGGAGCACAATGGAAAAGTAATCATTATTACAGGTGGAGCCAGTGGTATTGGTAAAGAGACAGCACTTCAACTTTCGGATCAAGGTGCGACTATTGTTGTCGCTGACTATAATGAAGACGGAGCGAAGAAGCTTGCGGCAGAGATTGAAGCAGCAGGCGGAACAGCGGGCGCGTACAAAGTGGATGTATCCAAAGGGGACGAGATCAAAGCCCTGATTGACTGGACCGTAGAGCAATATGGTACGTTAAGCGGTATTTTCAATAACGCAGGCATTGGACTTGTGAAGCCATTTCTGGAGATGGACCCGGAATCCTATCACAGAGTCATTGATGTAGATCAGCACAGTGTATACTACGGCATGTATTATGGCGCGAAAAAAATGGTTGAATTAAATGTACAAGGTACCATTGTAAATACAGCTTCGATCTATGGAAGTGTTGCTGCAGTAGGCAGCTTCAACTACAACGCAGCCAAGGCTGCTGTTGTTATGATGTCCAAATCCGGTGCATTGGAACTTGCTGAGCATGGAATTCGTGTAGTTGGTGTAGCACCTGGCTTTATCGAAACACCGATTCTGGGTGATGACAAAGCCATGAAAGATGCACTTGCTACTCAACATATGCGTGGAGAGCTCATTCAACCGGAGAAAGTAGCCAGTGTGGTTACATTCCTGTTCAGTGATGCAGCAAGCGCAGTGAACGGTACAACCGTAGCCGTAGATGATGGATTCCTCAGCTTCAAAACCAAATAAAATAAAGTAAGCAACCCTTTTAAGATGAAGAGAACTCATCTCAAAAAACAGAAAAAAACGGTGCAGAACGATTTATTCGTTTTGCACCGTTTTTGTATTTTCATTATAAAGTAATCGTAGCATGTGAGATGGAAATAAGTTTGTCGAATCATCCCGAAAATTCAGAGATCGTGATACAATTAGCAAGGTTGTATCTTTTTATCATTTTGTGGTGTGTCATATACAATTCGAACGCCGAGAGAGCCATAGCTCTCTTCTTTGTAATGACATTGAGAACAGGTTTTGGTCGAGCACAACGCATCGTTAAGAACTTGTAATTTTTCGTTGCACTGTGGACATTTATTTTCAAAAAGAGTCTTCAACACGTTAAACATGCTTAATCACTCATTTCGGATTAATTTACTTGGTTTTCATTATAACGGATTATATTCACCTTGTATAGCACTTTTGAGTGGTATCGAGATGAGATTTAAATTGCACGAAAGGAAGCGCATAACCGATGGATCTTCTGCTTTTTATCATCATGTTTATACTGGGTCTGGTCGGTTCATTCTTCTCCGGTTTGTTGGGTATTGGTGGGGCCATTATCAATTATCCGCTGTTGTTATATGTTCCATCCTGGATGGGATTGGAGCCATTCTCAGCACATCAGGTATCTTCGATTAGTATGTTTCAAGTGTTTTTCGCTTCACTTGCCGGTGTGATTGCATTCCGCAGAAAAGTAAAAACGGGTAGAAGTGGTGGGGCGATCGTTCACCGCGGTTTGGTGCTGTACATGGGCTCCAGCATTCTTGCTGGCAGTCTGATCGGCGGGTTCATATCCGGTCACCTGGACGGAAGGGTTATTAATCTGATCTATGGCATTCTGGCGATCATGGCGATTGTGCTTATGCTGATTCCCGGAAAGGGAAAGCTTGATACCTCAGCTCCACTGGTGTTTAACCGATGGATTGCAGCAGGTACTGCTTTTGCAGTAGGAATTGTATCAGGAATTGTTGGTGCGGGTGGTGCCTTTATCCTTATTCCCATCATGCTGACGATTCTCAACATCCCCGTACGAACAACGATTGCTTCTTCACTGGCAATTGTATTTATCTCCGCCATTGGCGGCGTTATAGGTAAAATTACGGGCGGGGACATTCCGCTAGAACCCATTATCTATACGGTGATCGGAAGTCTGCTGGGGGCATCCCTTGGTTCACGGGTTAGTTCGATGATCAATGTGAGGGTACTTCGATATGCATTAATCGTACTTATCGCCATCACAGCGGTCAAAGTCTGGTCATCTATTCTGTAAAATCACGTATATGGGAATGAGCAGTGACGATTTCGTAACCAAACGGTTGGATCGCCGTATAAAGGTTATGAACATGAGCTGAAGCGTTGGATACACGATCAAATGAGTTCAGTTTTCGTCCATGGAGCACCTCATCTCCTTTCATGGATACATGTTTAACATTAATAGAAGTTGAGGTATCCACCCTATGAATAACGTACTTACAGAACAGGCTGATGCAGGATATCGGCTAGCTGAGCAGAAAGCATCTCAGTATTTTACTTCTCTTAGGCAGCAACTTATGGATAATACGTATACAACAGCACTTACCCAAGATATTCATGTATGGCAAAAGAAACATATTCATCGTTTTGCCTGGCTTTCTCTTTTATCACCTAGCAAAAGAAAACCGGATCCCCGGGATGTTCATAGATATATCCACTGGCTGAATACTACAGGAAAGCTGGATGATTACCTGGATCGGAGTATCTCCTATATTTATATGCGAGATCTGGGGCAAGCCCTTGATTCTCCGGATACGCAGGCCCGAATTCAGCACATTGTCCAGAATACCAAAAAATACTTTATGGGCTCTGCCACTGGGCGCAAAGGACAGCCCGATTATATCAGTCTGGCTGCGTTGTACCGATGGGGACAGAAGGAGCACATTGAAACAGCTGTCATCTGGGTGATGAACAAATTAAAGAATGTAGCATCGAACATCCCGAAGGAGCTGGATGCAGAGCAGGCGCAGCGGAAGCTGATCAAGATTATTCTCGGCGTGGTCCTTCATGTGGACGATGAGATGAATGAGCAGACACCACCTGAAGAACGTGCCCGGAGATTTGATGCGGCGATCCGACTTGGTTATTCGTACGGTTTGACATATCCATTTGTGGATGACTTGCTGGATTCACAGGCTTTGACTGTTCAGGAAAAAGAACAATATTCCCTGATGATACGTGATGCACTTCTTACCGGGGTCGTACCTGATCTGGGGGAGTGGAAAGGCAGCAACCTTGAAGTGATTGAATATGTACATTCCGAGCTTCGGGAAGCATTTGAGTACATTAAGAACTACCAGCATCCAGAGAAACAGCGCACGTTCTTAGAGCAATCCTATGTGTTCTTTCAGTCTCAGGAGATCGATCGCAACAAGAAATTAGCCAATGCAAATTATACCAATGAAGAATTGTACATTCCGATTATTATCAAATCTTCTTCTTCCCGATTAATCGTCCGGTCTGTTCTCAGTGCACCGGTGGATGAAGGATTTGATCTGCGGACGTTTTATTACGGGATATATAATCAGTTGGCCGATGATTTTGCCGATATGTTTGACGATATGGAAGAAGGGGCAGTAACTCCTTATACTTACTATTTGAAGTATCGAGATTTGCGCCCTGATCTGATTAATCCATATGAATTGTATTGGGCAGTCATCTCTCATCTAATCCATGATGTTTACAACTCGGATGCCAAGACCCGTGAGGTCATACTGGATCGTGCGATCAACGGGCTGAAACGTTGTAAAGAACGGTTGGGGCAGCAGAAATATGATGAAGTGATGACGATCTTTGCTTCTGGGCAGCCTGAATTCAATCAACTGGTTCAACAGATGGTGCGAAAAGCGGATGACGTTGATTTTCTTGATAAATTGTTACGGGATCAGGTCGTGCTTCAATTGAAAAATGACAAGCAGGAGAAAGAGGAGTTCAAACAGACCATTCGAACGGTTCGCGAACAGATTAATGTGGAGTTGCAGATTGCCAAGCCCGGTGGTCTTCATGAGATGAAAGAAACGCTGATCGATGCAGCCAATTACAGTTTGCAAGGCGACGGAAAAAGGCTACGTCCGATATTAACTTGGGTTATGGGCGTGCGCGAGTATGGTCTACCTGAGTCATCCCTCGTTCCGCTGCTAAGATCGCTGGAGTACATGCACACCGCTTCCCTGATCTTTGATGATCTGCCTACGCAGGATAATGCTTCGACAAGACGTGGACGTTCCACGCTGCACCAGGTACACAATAGCGCCACAGCAGAGCTTACCGGTCTGTTTCTCATTCAGAAGGCGATAGGAGAGCAATCCTCATTGAATCGCTTTGATGCGGCAACCGTGCTAACGCTCATTCAGTATTCGGCTGAAAAAGCAGAGGATATGTGTATGGGGCAGGCGATGGATCTGAACTCCAAAGGCAAAGTGTTAACTCTTGAGCAGTTGAACATGATCTGTTTTTACAAAACAGGCATTGCCTTCGAAGCTGCCCTGGTCATGCCAGCGATACTTGCCCAAGTGAAGGAACCGGAGATGGCTACACTGAAGAAGTTCGCTTATCATGCGGGGATCGCCTTCCAGATCAAGGACGACTTGCTGGATTTCGAGGGCAATCACCTCATTCTTGGGAAACCTGCAGGTCAGGATGAGCGGAACAACAATTCAACCTTTGTGTCCATTCTTGGTGATGAAGGCGCGAAAAAAGAGATGTGGGAGCATTATTGTCTTGCGACAGATGCATTGAACGAGATGGCGAAACCTATTCCCTTCTTGAGACATTTATTGGATTATCTTGTTGGTCGCGAGCGCTAACCTGTTTTACCAACGATTCCGTGTTGCGTATGACTTATTATGATATATAATGACAAAGGTCGGGATTCCATATGAATGGATTCCGACCTTGTTTGGTTTTAAAGACACAAATCTCTTAAAAAGATTTGTTTCAATAACTGAAATTCTGGGTATTAAGCAGGTACTGTTGTTTTAAATCTGACTAATTTTTATAGAACATCTTATATCAGTAAAAACTTTAGATTTCGACAATCTTTATATGGAGTCTATATGCCAAAAGGAGAACTTACAATGCAGGTTCAAAAGGTCGATCATCATGAATTGTTCGAGCAGATATATAACCAAGCGCCTATTGGGATTGCACTCGTTGCTCCAACAGGGCAATGGATGAAAGTGAACCCTGCTTTTTGCTGTATGCTAGGTTATACAAGTGATGAATTAATGAATCTCACGTATCAGGATATTACACATCCGGATGATTCGTCACAAGATATGATCTGTAGTTATGAGTTATTTGAAGGTAAATCAAAAGAAAATCAATACGAAAAACGTTACATTAATAAAAATGGTGACATCTTATGGTGTTCAATACATGTTTCCTTGGTTCGAAGCGAAATTACGGATGAACCTCTTTATTCCGTTTGCCATATTGTTGATATTTCCAATCGTAAACTGTCTGAACAAAAACTTCTCCATAGTGAAGAAATGTTCAAACTTATTACGGATCATGCTCAGGAGATCATCTATATTGCCGATTCAGAGGGAGTTTGTCGGTTCTGCTCACCGTCAGTCCAACAAATATTGGGTTATTCCCCGGAAGAAGTCATTGGCCGAAACAATAATGCTTCCTTTCACCCACAAGATCTGGAACGGATCTCACAGATGGATTTGACTAAAGGTAATCTGTTGAATATCAGAGTCCGCCATAAAGACGGACATTATCTTTGGTTTGAAACCACATACAAGGTCTTTGGTGATGCGGATCATGAACAGCAGATTTTTACAATTGGACGAGATATATCAGAGCGAAAAAAACAAAAGGATATCAGTGCAGAGGCTGAACGGATTGCCTTAATTGGTAGTTGGGAATGGGATATGGTCAAAGACCATATTACATTTTCAGATCAGATCTTTGAGATTTTTGAACTTGAACGCACCTGCAAACCATATCGTATAAGTGATGTTTTTAATGTTATGGATGCCGAAGATATAGCCTCTTTACAAAAACATATTACAGGGGTAAAACAGGGTGAACCGCTCGATTTTGAATACAAACACATCAGCTCTGATGGAAATGAGAAGTATCTTCACCTGCGTGGATTGATTACGCTTGATGAGCATCGTCAGCCAGTCCAGCTAAACGGAACACTACAGGATATCACTGAACGCAAACGCATCGAATTTAAATTGCAGGAATCTGTGGAGCGATACACTTCGCTTAAGAAATACAATCATGACGCCATTATCTCGTTTAACATGGATGGTAATATTATGAATGCAAATCCAGTAGCGGTGAAAATGACGGGTTGTCCCGTGGCTGAAATGATCGGTACAAGCATAAGCAGATTTATCGGAGCCAGTAATCTGGGTCTGATTCTGGGCAGTGATTATGAGATGGCTGAAAAGGAGATCAACGCTGTTCGGCACACGGATGGATCTGAGACAGAAGTCTTGGCTACGCTTGCTCCAATCATTGTTAATAAGTCCAATGTCGGGTTTTACCTGATAGCGAAGGATATTACGGAGCAGAAAAAACTGCTGGTAGCCAAAGAGACAGCGGAGAGAATGAATAAGGCCAAAAGTGAATTTTTGGCGATGATGAGCCATGAAATCCGTACACCTATGAACGGTGTAATTGGGATGACGGATTTGCTCCTGGATACTCCTGGACTTAGCGGGGAGCAAAAGGAATATATTGAAATCATCCAGAAGAGTGGAGATTCCTTGCTTGCCATCATTAATGATATTCTTGATTTTTCCAAAATCGAGTCGGGAAAAACCGATCTGGTAGAAGATCCTTTTGATCTCGTTGAGATCGTGACCGAGACGGTGCAAATCGTAAAACCGCTGGCTCGTGAAAAGAAGCTGGATGTTCGTATGTGCGTAGAAGATGCTATTCCAACTCCGGTGTATGGTGATGCTTATCGTCTTAAACAGGTACTTACCAATATCATTGGCAACGCGGTCAAATTCACTTCAGAAGGCGGCGTGGAAGTTAAAGTTGGGGTTAAGGAGCAGTCCGGCAATAACGTGCAGCTTTATTTTCAGGTAAAGGATTCGGGCATTGGGATTCCGGTTGAGAGGAAACAACAATTATTTGAACCTTTCTACCAACTGGACAATTTTATGACCCGCAAACCTCAAGGTACCGGTCTTGGCCTTGCCATTAGCAAGAAACTGGTGGAGCTTATGCAGGGGAAGATCTGGATCGAGGAATCGGATGAACCGGGTACAATATTTATATTTACCGCCCAATTTAAATTAAATAACGGTGAAGAGAGCAAAAGGTTAGATCAACAGCAGAAGAAGAGCAGAACATCAGCCTTGCGGATTTTAATTGCAGAAGACAATGAGGTGAATCAGCTCGTCCTTAGCAGAATCGTTGAGAAAAAAGGGCACTTCGTGGATCATGTGGCGGACGGTGTTGAGGCAGTCGAGGCGGTCAAACACAATTCATATGATATCGTCTTCATGGATGTGCATATGCCAAGGCTTAATGGATTCGAAGCGACAAAAGCGATTAAAAATTCTTTGCACCCCGAGAGTTGTCCATACATTATTGCGGTAACTGCAAATGCGGTAAGAGGGGACATGGAAAACTGCTTGAAGGCAGGCATGGATGCGTATATCAGCAAACCGATCAAAATCGAGTCCATTATGCAAGCATTGGAGACCTATTACATCAAAAATAATCTCTGAGTGTCCTAAAAATGGATTCATGAGCAAAAAAGCTGTTAGCTTATTGTAAATAGGCTAGCAGCTTTTTTTTGCTGTTCCATGATTTTGTCCTCCACCCCTGTATCCCACAGATGCGACTAGGGACAAATTCCTAAAGATTTTTGATCCACAGTTTGGAGATGTCCATATATCCGAATTCTGCTATCTGCATGCCGAAGATGCTCTGATCCAGTTCAGCCTGCTTGTTCATGTGACAGCCATGCAAGATCCAGCAGTGATCACGTAGCAAGGCTTCAGCTTCATCCAGGAGCGCAGTACGTTCTGCCCGATGAAGCTTAGCGAAATGATCCAGTTTGTCATCCAGTAGAGACTGGAATGCAGGAGACATACACATATGAAAATGGTTGGACAGGTTTTTGAAAAAATGAATCATGCCGTACTGCCAATCTTCCTCCAGTATCTCTTCAGCGAGGATCAATTGTGCGTTCGTGGTTTCCTCTGAGTTGAAATAATCCACAACGGCTTGCATGATGATGTTCAGACCGATGGACGCTGCACGACGTTGGAACCACTCCGCAACGTCTGCATCCTTATTATGCTTGTACGATAATGTTATCTTCTCACCTTGGTACCCGCAGTTATGCAGTAATTCACGAGCATGTTCAAGAGAAGCAACGGTCCAGTCTTGGGCTGCACTTTTCCAGGGAAGGAAGCTGTTGGCCGGTGTGATCCGATTCCCGCCGAGATCTCGGACAAGCGCGACCGAATCATAGACGATACGCAGGGCTTGTCGAAATAGGGGATGATGATGGATGCCTTCCTTGTGAAAATTGAACAGCATATACTGACAACCCAGCGCCGGATAATTGATACTATTCGTCTGATCACAGCCTGTTGTGAGACTCAATCGATCTGTACCCGGTAGCTCATAATAGCGATCATTTGGACTCAGGTCAGGCACAAACCAGAAATGGACTTGATCCAGATGTGGCCGGATGCCGTAGTACGCATCAAAAGCGGTAAGCTCCAGCACATCTTCATTCAGCTCAGAGATCTGAAAAGGACCGGTACCTATTAATGTATTGGTTACATTGTAATCGTAGGGCAGGATTGTCATCCGAATACAACTGAACAGATGCAAGAAAAACCGATTAGGACGATGTAGAACAAACTTGATGCAGTAATCGCCAGCTACTTCCGCTCGTTCAATATCCCGATACAACCAGATGGACGGACTATGCACATCAACCAATCGTTGCAACGTCGCTTGGACATCCCGGGATGTCATGACACGACCATTGTGGAAACGTACACCTTTTCGGAGATAGAAGGTCCATAATCGATGGTCCTCGCTGCATTCCCACATGTGAGCTAGTGCTGGCAGGAATGATTCTGTCTTGGCATCATAGGTGATCAACGTATTACAGACCTGGCTTAATAGGTAGGTTTCAAATGCAGTATAAACAAAGGCTGGGTCAAGATCACCTAACTGGCGTGACCTCATGATGCGCAGTATATCCTGACCAGAGGCAGTTTCTTCGTGGCTGTGAAATCCCATCTGTTGATGGAGGGAGAGCATGAGCTGTTCACGCAGTGAATCATGCATCTGAACGGTTCCAATAAGTTCAATGGCGTCTTTCATTTTGCCTTTAGCCAGAAGTTCGGTAAAACTCGCTTCCAGCGCTTCATTCATGCTTCGCAGCATCGTTAACTCCGAATGATGTCCACGACCACGCCCGGGTTGCCAATGGATAAAGCCTTGTTCCTCCAATTTTCTGAGAATGAATTTCACATTACGTGGGGTGCAGCACAAGGCAGCGGACAGGCTATCAATCGTTACCGCTACAGGTTCATGAAGCTTAAATGAAAGCTGTTCGGCCCCGGCGAGCCTTATAAAGTGTGTATGTAGGGTATCCATGGTCATGACTCCTCTATTAAAGGTGAAAAGTGTAGTCATATGTTTACACTTTTCTTTCCCCCTTTTATCCTTACAATTATACATTAGAAGAGGTAGTTCAAAAAGTCCGCTTTTGAAGCACTTAGAAAGAATAGGAGAAGTTCGCATGAAGCAATATTTAAGGCAAATTCACCCCTTGGCATGGACCATCATTATCGGAACCATGTTTGGACGTCTTGTAACGTCAATGAGTATTCCGTTTCTATCCATCTATCTGACACGTGTACTAGAGGCTACACCGACCCAGACCGGTATTACTGTGGCAGTTAGCTCGCTGGCAGGTGTAATGGTCAGCTTTTATGGAGGTTATATTTCGGACCGGATCGGTCGCAAAATCGTGATGTTAATCTCGGTATTTAGCTGGGCAGGTGTATTTTTCATTTTTTCAGCAGCAGAGCATCTATGGGTGTTCTTTGTTGCCAATACGTTAAACGGATTATGCCGCGCAGTATTTGAGCCCACCTCCAGAGCCCTGTTATCGGATATTACTTCTCCGGAGAACAAATTGCTGGTGTTCAACCTCAGATATGCTGCAGTTAATCTTGGTGTGGTGTTTGGGCCAATTATCGGATTTCAGCTGGGATCATCTGAATCAACGTTCCCATTTGTGATTTCCGGCTTGATATACATAGCATATGGACTTGTATTATTTCTGCAATTCAAGCTACAGCATGCCAATCTGCCAGAGCGTCATCAGGCAACCGCACCACGTTTGCGTGAAGCACTCATAACCACCGGTCGCGACCGGGTATTTCTGCCAGTATTAATCGGTACCACATTTTGTGTTCTGGGTTACGGGCACTTTAGTTCTACGTTGGCACAGTACTTGGCGAGGAGCCCGATCTTTGAAAATGGAAGTCAGATGTTCTCGTACATGCTTTCCCTGAATGCGGTGACGGTACTGATTATTCAGTATCCGCTTGTGCGAACCTTCCGAAACTTTCCACCGCTTGTTCCTCTGATTGTGGGTAACCTGCTGGTCGCAACCAGTCTGATGATGGTTGGAATCGCTGAAGGTGTACTCATGATGATGATGAGTGTCATACTATTTACCATTGGGGAAGTGCTGTTGTTCACGATGATGGATATGCTCATCGACCGGATTGCAAAGCCGGAATGGAAGGGAACGTATTTCGGGACCATCGGCTTCAATAATATTGGTAGTGTCATTGCTCCTGTAATGGGAGGGGTGTTGTTAAGTCAATTTGGAGCGGAGAATGGGCTCGCTGTTTTTGTACCGATTGCACTGACGACTGCACTGGGAGTACCTTTTCTTCTGATCGCACATAGACGTCTTGTTGTTAGAGAGAAGCAAACGGAGTCCACATCATTGAGTATGTAGCAGGAATTGAAAAGATTAATGACATGAATTAAATAACAATTGAGTTAAAATTATCTTGACGGATGTTAATCCAGCGAATACAATAAACAACAAATATGTGAAACGGGTGGGATGATGATTATGTTTATGCCTATACAGATTTCGAATCGATAACTGAATACGCATGAGCATAGTGACATTAATCCAATTTTTTTGCAATGATCGCGTTGGGACAGTCATGTTTGTGCACCCCTGTCGTGGACGCTCATCATTATTGCGATGCAGAGGAAATACGGGAAATGCTTTGCATTTCATCCGGTCTCTTTTGGCTACAAGCTGTAGATGAACATTAGTTCATCTATGGCTTTTTTGCATGCATTCCACCAATCCGTTCACATGGAAAGGAGCGTTTGGAGCGTTATTTTATAAAAAACTAACTTGTTAAAAAGGAGAGTGTACAATGGTCAACATGCGTTCTACATATCAATTATGGGCGGGAAATCCCGATTTTAATGTCATTATGTATGACTCATCCTAGTGTAGATAACAGCGACCAAAAGGTTATTCTGTCATCGTAGTTACAGTGTAATGTTCTTTAGTTCATTTTATATAAATAAACCAATAAAGAGGTGGGACCTGTGCCCAAAACAGAGAAAAGCTCCATGTCATGGCTGCTGCGCTATCTAAAACCAGTCAAAGGACGGCTGGCCTTACTTTTAATCATGTTGCTCACATCAACGGGGCTTCAGCTCTTGAATCCACAGATTATCAAACGATTTATCGATACAGCAGCAAGTGGGGGAGTCCTCACCAATCTTGTTCAGCTCGCAGGAATATTTCTGGTTGTTGCCGTGTTTAATCAACTCATCACGGTAGCGGTCAGTTATTTGGGGAACGACGTGGCCTGGCGGGCCACGAATCAACTGCGCGGAGATCTGCTGAAGCACTGCCTGCGTCTTGATATGCGTTTTCATAATGTGAAAACACCTGGAGAGATGATTGAACGTGTAGATGGTGACGTAACGAGTATCTCCAATTTTTTCGCGATGTTCATTGTGCAAGTGATCGGTAGTTTTGTACTGCTGGCCGGAATTCTCGGGTTCATGTTCAGCGTTAATGTGCCTATTGCTGTGGTTATGACCGTGTTCACATTATTATCGATCCTGTTCATGGTCTTCATCCGAAATCTGGGCGTGGACTCTTCCAAAAAAGAACGGGCGGCAAGTGCCTCTCTGTTCGGATTAATTGAAGAACGCATTGCGGGGATTGAAGATGTGCAAGCAAATGGTCATGTGCCGTATGTGATGAACCGCTTTTACCGCACGATGCGCACGGTATTCCGTAAGGGGAGAAAAGCCTGGCTGCTACGGGTTATTCCGTGGAATACCACAGTAGTTCTGTTCGCTCTGGCGGTCACTGCGGTGCTTTTGTTGGGTGTGCATTATTATATGGAAGGTCTAATTAGTATCGGAACATTATTTCTGATCTACCAATATACGCAGATGCTGAATGATCCGATTGAGATGCTTGGAGATCAGGTGCAGGAGTTCCAAAAAGCAAAATCAGGCATGCTGCGCTCCAGAGAGCTGTTGTCCATGCGCAGTGTGATTGAAGAGGGCAAAGAGGAGCAATTGCCGGAAGGACCGCTTGGGTTGGAATTCAGTCAGGTGCACTTCAGTTATAACCAGGATAAACCGGTATTGCAGGACATTACTTTTGCTATTAAGCCTGGTGAACGTCTGGGAATCATCGGTCGCACAGGTAGCGGGAAATCGAGTCTTAGTCGTGTTCTTCTCCGGCTATACAATCTGGATCGGGGTACGATCCGTGTAGGTGGAACGGATATCACAAAGCTTTCTTTACAAGCCCTCTATCGCCGGGTAGGCATGGTGACACAAGATGTACAGCTGTTTGATGGCACGCTGCGTGATAATCTGACCCTGTTTAATGGGGATGTATCGGATCAGATGATCAAGGAGACGACGGATCGGCTTGGACTTAGCCAATGGATTAATTCACAACCAGAAGGACTCGATACGTATCTGGCAGCAGGTGGAGCTTCATTGTCAGCAGGGGAAGCACAGTTATTTGCCTTAACCCGCGTATTTCTGACCGAACCAAGTCTGGTTATTCTGGATGAGCCTTCGTCACGTCTGGATGCCGCGACCGAAGGTATGCTGCAATCTGCAATTGATCAGTTAATGAAACAATCCACCGGAGTCATTATTGCTCACCGACTGGCTACGCTGGAGAAAGTTGACCGGATTATGGTGCTCGGTGATGGGAAGGTACTGGAGTTTGGAGCGAGAGAAGAACTTGCCAGTAACCCGGCATCTCACTATGCCAGACTGCTCATTACAGGCCGAGAGGAGGAATTGGCATGACTGTAGCAGGATTTATAGGCCGTTTGTTTCGATTCAGGCCTTTGTTATTTGTAATCAACGGATTGTTATGGTGTATATTTCATTCCTTGCCGCTAGCCATTGGTATTGGAATGCAATGGTTTTTTGATCGCACAACAGTGGGGTCAAATGACTACATGTGGCTTGCTGTGCCGCTTATCTTTATTGCTTTGGTCCGAATGGCACGGGTGGGCACATTTTTTGTAGCCTTCTATGCATGGGTTACGTATCTGTATCATGTTCAGGCGATTTTGCGAACCAACATGCTCGCAGCGATCATGCGCTGGCCGGGGCGTAATCTTCCGGCTTCACCAGGGGAGGCAATGAGTCGCTTTCGGGATGATGTCGATGAAGTCGTCGAGTATGTAGAATCATGGGTGGACTTCTGGGGACGGCTTGTATTTGCTGTTGTATCCATCGTCATTATGGCGAACATTAATTGGCAGATCACATTGGTTGCCGTGCTGCCATTGGTGGTCGTGACCTTACTTAACAACCTGTCCGGAAATCGGGCTCGGAAGTATGCACAGGTTAATCGTGAAGCGACTGGGCGAATTACCAGTTTTATTGCGGAAACGTTTGGAGCAGTGCAAGCCCTGAAACTAGGTCAGGCCGAAGAGAATGTCTCTTCACGTTTTAACCAGTTGAATGAAGATCGTCGCCAGGCTGCACTTCGAGACAATCTGTTCAAGCAGTGGATGAGATCGATGAATCAGCATGTTCTAAGTATCTGTACCGGATTGATTCTACTGATGTGTGCAGCTGAGATGAAAGCAGGGAACTTTACCGTAGGTGATTTTGCCTTATTCACCAGTTATCTGGCCAATATCGGATTTAGCATTTCACTGTTTGGTTATATGGTGTTTCAGCACAAAAGGCTCAAGGTATCGTATGATCGTATGCGTAAGCTATTCCGCCCGGGGGAAGAAGACCAGATCATGGATTCGAGAGAAATCTATCTGTATGAAGATCCGCCGGAGCTTGTAAGTGAACAGAGGGACCCTAAGGAGAAGTTGCAATCTCTTGAGGTGAATAAGCTGACTTATCAATATCCGAATTCTTCAAATGGCATAGAAGAGATCAGTTTCCGTCTGAAACGCGGACAATTTCTTGTGATTACAGGACGGATCGGGTCAGGTAAATCAACGCTTGTACGAACACTTCTTGGACTGCTACCCAAGCAAAAAGGGGACATTCACTGGAATGGAGCGGCTGTTGATCCAGCCACATTCCTGATGCCGCCTAGAGCGGCGTATACCCCGCAAGTGCCAAGACTGTTTAGTGATACGTTGAAAGAAAATATCGTCCAGGGCAAACAGGGTAACACCGAGCAAGCCCTTGAAAAAGCCATTCGTCTGGCTGTGATGGAGAAGGATATCAAACATCTGGATCAGGGGCTTGAGACCCCGGTTGGTCCAAGAGGGGTGATGCTGTCAGGCGGGCAGATTCAGCGCGCGGCCACAGGACGCATGTTAATGACGGAGGCGGACCTGTTTATCTTTGATGACCTGTCCAGTGCACTGGATGTGGAGACAGAACAACAAGTATGGGAAGGGCTGTTCCAAGAGCCGGATGTCACCTGCATCGCAGTTTCTCACCGCAGGGCAGCACTTTCCAAAGCAGATCACATTATCGTGATGAAAGATGGACGCATTGAAGCCGAGGGAAGTTTGGCCGAATTGCTTGCCACCAATGAAGAGATGCAGTTGCTGTGGCAAGGGGAGCAAACTCCCGCCAAAGTTGGTTAGCTTTAAAAATTTAGAAAAGATAATAAAAAAGCAAAAAAGCCTTACAGACGACTCCTTGAAAGAGTACAGTCTGTAAGGCTTTTTATCGTTATAACGAGTGGAACGATGGAATATTTTTATCTCATCATTTGAGCAATCAGGGAATACGCAATGATCACCAGGAAGATAATAGTGATATGGTTAATGGAGAAGATAAACATCCGTTTGGACCATTTCTCTGTTTCTTTCTTATCAAAGGTAGCCACACTAAGAATGAGCCAGGCCAAGCTGACCAGAAATGCCACAATAGCGACAAATGGGCTCATCGGCCAGAACAAAAAGCTGGAGATCAGTAAAAGTACCAGATACACATTCGTCTGAATGTATGTCCGTCTGATGCCTTTAACGACGGGCAGCATGGGAACACCAGCAGCTTTGTATTCGTCAAAACGACGAATCGCAATCCCGTAGAAGTGAGGCATTTGCCATAAGAGCATTGTAACGACCAATGCCCAGATCTCGAAATGACCCAGTTCCGGTGAAATGGCTGCCCAACCGATGAGCGGAGGCACAGCACCCGAAAGACTTCCCACTTCCGTGTTGTAGATCGTTGTACGTTTGGTCCACATTGTGTAAGGGAACACGTACAGCAACAGACCCAAAATACCAAATACAGCAGCGGATGGGGAAGCGATGTACAACATGATGCCCCCGATGATGGTGATTGCAATACCGAGAATTAGACCCGACTTGGTATCTACGCGTCCCGTAACGGTAGGACGTTTCTTCGTACGTTCCATGATCGCATCAATATCACGATCATACAAGTTGTTAAACACCCCTGCAGCTCCAATAATGAGAGAAGACCCAATAAAGGAAAGGATGATTGGTACAATATTAGCTAAGATTGAAGCATCAAATACATATAAAGCCAAACTTAAACCCGCAAACATGGCGATCAGGTTGGACTTGATGATTCCGATTTTGATCGTATCGAAGAATACTTTCGGAATCGAGCTATACTCCAGGCTGATATTGGTCTGTGAACCATTGTTCAATGTTTTCAAGAACTCACTTCCTATATCTATACTTATATATTATGTCGCTATTATACCATTCAATACACTATGTGATTTAATTAACGTTTTAGTATTTAAAATAATGTCATTTGATTGTGAACAATTTAAAAACAAGGTTTTTTTTAATTGTTAAATAATTATTTCTGTGTTAAAGGAGAGAATCGAAAAATCAGGGTATAACAGTGATTTAAAGTTTGTTCTGTCATTGTAGTGTAAGTGTAAATAATCTTTTATTCAACTCACACAGGCTGGATTGAAGAAAGTAGTTAAAGATATATGTTGCAAAATGGTTAGGTTTTGTTTATTATGGATATAAGATATCTTTAATAGTCGCGTTTAAATGTGTTCTTGTAAATCTCCGATATTACTTTCTTAAGAGAGAGCGGAGGTTATATTTAAATCTTTATTAGGGATATTAAATGTCTGGAAAGGGTGAATAATATGAGTAGTATGAATCAACTCTTGGATGTACTTATTATTGGTGGAGGACCAGCGGGGCTAAATGCAGCCCTAGTACTTGGCAGGGCCCGCAAGAACGTTGTGGTCATTGATGATGAGACACCGCGTAACTGGGTTACAAGGGAGACTCATGGGTTTGTGACAAGAGATGGGGCAAGTCCACGTGAATTCCGGAAAGCTGCCAAAGAACAGATTGCAGCTTATCCCTCAGTTCAATTTGCATCCGATACGGCAACAGCGATAACAGGTAGCGATGGTGATTTTGTAGTTAAGACTACACAGGGGGCAAGTTATCACACGAAAAAGATTTTGTTTGCGGTAGGTAAGAAAGACCTTCCCTTGGATATTAACGGATTAACAGAGGTCTACGGTAAAAGTGCGTTTGTGTGTCCATATTGTGATGGATGGGAGTTAAGAGACCAATCGCTGGTCATCATCGTTAGTGGAGATAAGGCATTACATATGGCAAAAGTCATATCCGGCTGGACAGAACGTTATACGATCTGTACGAATGGATCAGATTCCTTAACTGATGAGCAGCGTGAAGAGCTGAAGCAGCATCATGTTACTGTATTCGATGCACCGATTCAATCTATTAACTCTGAAGAAGGGATGGTACAGCAAGTTGTACTAAATGACGGTACAGCGATTCCATGCACAGGAGTTTTCTTCCAACCGAAACTGTTTACCGGATCAGAACTGCCAAAGGCCATCGGTTGTGAAATTACAGAATCGGGAACGGTTATCGTTGATGCTTCAGGAAAAACATCAGTAGCAGGTGTATACAGTGCTGGTGATGCAGCTTCCGAGATGTATCAGGCAATCACGGCTGCATCTCTGGGGGCATTGTCTGCGGTAAGCATTAATAATGAATTGAATTTCGAGAAGTGGGATGAGCCATCATTAGAATAAATTAAAACGTCATTGAATCATAACGTCATTGGTTCATACAGTAGGGGATTGCATATGCAATCCTCTATTTGTTGTTATTCAATTTAAACGTTGAACGGTTCAATTGAAAGTAATTCAGCCGGAAGAAAATTTGATATTAAATCAATTTTGGTTTATTGTATTATCAAATGATACAAATTACTATCATTTATAAAATCATCAAAGGAGAGATCACTTATGAATGAAAGCAGAACAGCCATCATATGGCTAACGAATACCTTGCTCCACGGCGCACAGTTAGTAGGTGATCATCATGAGTGATGCAACTTACATTCCACAGCCCAAAATGTATGGACCACTTGGCAATCTGCCTTTGATTGATAAAGATAAACCAACGTTGTCGCTAGGTGTTCTGGCTGAACAGCATGGACCAATATATCGACTTACGGTTCCCGGTTATTCCGGTTTAATCGTATCTGGGCCAGATCTTGTCGCTGAGTTGTGCGATGTGTCCCGTTTTGACAAATATGTATACAATGAACTCGAAAATGTACGTGCCTTTGGAGGCGATGGTTTATTTACAAGCAGAACATCGGAGCCCAACTGGAAAAAGGCCCATAACATTCTGCTTCCCACCTTCAGCAAACAGGCCATGAAAGGTTATCATCCCATGATGGTTGATATTGCCGAACAGCTGATCAACAAATGGGCACGCCTCAATTCCAACGATACGATTGATGTTGCGGATGATATGACACGCCTTACGTTGGATACCATTGGACTATGTGGATTCAATTATCGGTTTAACAGTTTTTACAGACAGGACCACAGTCCTTTTATTGAAAGCATGGTTCGGGCATTAAATGAAGCTATGCAGAAGAGTTCACGTTTGAAAATTCAGAATCTGCTTATGGTGAAAACCAAACGACAGTTCCAGGAGGATATTCAGACGATGTTCTCTCTGGTAGATCAGATTATAGAGGAACGTAAAGCGAGTTCAGCACCCGAAGAGGTCGACTTGCTCGCACGTATGCTGAATGGCAAAGATCCGGAGACTGGTGAAATGCTGGATGATGAGAACATCCGGTATCAGATTATTACGTTTCTCATTGCCGGACATGAAACGACGAGCGGCTTGTTATCTTTTGCTCTTTATTTTTTACTGAAAAATCCAGAATCACTTCAGAAAGCGTATGACGAGGTAGATCAGATATTGGTCAGTGACTCGCCACAGTACGAGGAAATTCTTCAGCTTCCATACATTCGCATGATTCTCAGTGAATCACTACGTCTATGGCCAACAGCCCCGGGATTTGATGTATATGCCAAAGAAGACACGGTTATAGGTGGCAAATATCCCTTGAAGAAAGGGGAAAGTTGCAGTATTCTTCTGCCTCAGCTTCACCGTGACAAAGAGGCATGGGGAGAGGATGCGGAACTTTTCCGTCCAGAGCGATTTGAAGATACGACGAAAGTACCTCACCATGCATATAAACCTTTTGGTAATGGGGAGAGAGCGTGTATCGGCATGCAGTTTGCTTTATATGAAGCAACACTTGTGCTTGGTATGGTCCTCAAACATTTTGAGCTGATCGATTACAGCAATTATGAATTGGATGTTAAACAGACGCTGACGTTGAAGCCGGGAGACTTCAGAATCCAGGTGAAAGCGCGCGCCGCTTCGCAAACGATGAATAAGGCTACTTTATATGTAGACGAGAAACCTGCTCCTGTTTTTCATAAAAAAATAGCAAGTGACACCCAGACGGGAGATACCCTGGCCGTTGAAGCAGATACTAACTCATCGCTCCTGGTGTTATATGGTTCCAATCTGGGAACGGCAGAAGGCATTGCCAGAGAGCTTGTGGAGAAAGGTCGTTCGTATGGAATTCCAAGTGAAGAAGCCACTCTGAATGAGTGGGTTGGCCGCATACCCCGCCAGGGAGTAGTTCTCATCGTCACTGCTTCCTATAACGGTAAACCACCGCAAAATGCAGCGGCATTTGTTGACTGGTTGAAGGGAGCGGAGTCAGAGGAAGCGCGGGATGTGAACTATGCCGTTCTGGGCTGTGGAGATCGGAGTTGGTCCGGGACGTATCAGAGCATTCCGCGATTAATCGATGAGAGGCTTGAAGAACTGGGAGGTAAAAGACTGTTATCCCGCGGTGAAGCTGATGCCGGAGGTGATATGGAGAAACAAGTTGAAGCGTGGCAGCATACGTTGTGGCCTCAGATATTGAGTGTCTTGGGGATCAACACGGAAGTAGTGAAGCCAACCCTACCAAGCACAAGCAGACTTCAAATGGAGATTGTCCACGAGAAAACGGATATGCCACTTGCACGAACTTATGATGCCAGCTATGCCACGGTGGTAGTTAATAAAGAGCTTCAGGCGCCGGGAAGTGGAAGAAGCACGCGTCACATCGAAGTATTACTGCCAGAAGGCATGAGTTATAGAGAAGGTGACCATCTCGGTGTGTTGCCTAGCAATCAGAAGCAGAATGTGGATCGGATACTCAGTCGGTTCGGACTACGTGGGGATATTCAGATCCAATTAACTTCGGACGTCAGCCACCTTACACACCTCCCACTGAACCGTCCCGTCAAGGTACATGAGTTGCTCACTCACTGTGTGGAATTGCAGACACCTGTTACCAGAGCGCAGTTGCAGGAGTTAGCTAATCATACGGTATGTCCACCTCATAAGCGTGAACTGGAAGGCATGTTGGACGAAAACAGCTACAGGGATTATATTCTTGCCAATCGAATCACCATGTTGGACCTGTTAAAAAAATATGAGGCGTGTGAGTTGCCTTTCGAAAAGTTCCTTGAACTATTGCCTCCGCTTAAGCCCAGATACTATTCAATATCCAGCTCGCCAAGCCTGAATTCCGGGCAAGCGAGCATAACCGTATCGGTAGTAAAAGAGCCTGCATGGAGTGGCAGGGGCGAATACCATGGAGTTGCTTCATCGTATCTCGCCGGTTGCCCATCCGGAGAACGTATACTGATGTTTGTACGCACACCTGAATCCGAATTTATTCTATCGGAAGAGGCTGACGTTCCGATGATCATGGTGGGACCGGGAACGGGGGTTGCACCGTTCAGAGGTTTCCTCCAGGCAAGAGCTGTCATGAAACAGAGAGGTTTGCCACTGAGTGAGGCGCATTTGTTCTTTGGGTGCAGGAATGATTCAGATTTCATCTATCGTCAGGAGCTTGAGCAATACGAACGAGAAGGGATTGTTAAGCTACACACAGCTTTTTCTCGTGCTGATGGCAAGCCTAAAACGTATGTACAGCATCTAATGGAGGAGGATTCCGAGCAGTTAATTCACATGCTGATGAACAAAGGAAAACTCTACGTATGCGGAGATGGAAGCCAGATGGCTCCTGCGGTGGAAGAGACTTTGCAGCAGGCGTATCAGGAGGTGCAGGGAGCAACGATGCAGCAAGCAAAAGACTGGCTCATTCAGCTTCAAGCCGAAGGACGCTACCTGCAAGACGTGTGGGCAGGTAATAAACGAACAGGTGAAACGCCTAAAGCTGTACATGAGGAGGTACATTAAGATTGAGATGACTCCAATAACTACTAATATACAATCCTTAATATACTCATGCTAACAAACAGCCGCTTAATCTGGAGCTTTGTCTCCAAATTAGCGGCTGTTATGATGATCTGACCATGAGCCGTCGCTCGGTTTATTTTCTTACTTCTGAACTGTTAGCGTTTACATTAAAATTTGAAATAAAAATGATTGACAGTCCTTATCTGAGCGGGTTTAATTATATAGACCGATTGTTATAATTATTTGAAGGAAGTGGCTTTCGTTGAGTGAAAAGTCTAATGCTAGAGAGTCTATTGTCAGCACAGCAGCGAGACTGTTTTTTTCACAAGGATATCATGCGACCGGTCTGAATCAGATCATCAAAGAGAGTAGTACGCCGAAAGGGTCGTTGTATCATTATTTCCCGCATGGCAAGGAAGAGCTCGCGCACGAGTGTATTCAAAAAGCCAATGAACATATCCTGCAGACATTTGAGAAAACATTTGCAGCCCACGACAATACGGGGGATGCCATTCAGAGATTTATTCATGATTTGGCTCATGAAACAGAAGCAGCCGGGTTTACCGGATTTCTGCCATTCAGCTTCTGGGCAGCTGTGGAGACATCGTGTATTAGTCAGCAGTTGCGTATTGCATGTCAGGGTGTATTTGCAGATTGGCAGGATGTCATTAAGAAACATCTGATTCTGGATGGCGTTGGTGAAGAGAAGGCGCGGGAGACGGCACTTCTGATCATTTCTTTGATGGAGGGAGCACTGATTATCAGCCTGACAAATCAGGATAAACAGCCTCTGCTGACGGCTGCTGAGTATTTGTCGGTTGTGACGAAGAACGCCAAACAGATTCAATAAGTTATACCAAGAGATAGAGAAAAAGAAAGTTCGATACGTTTGAGGAGGATGGGATCGTGGAGGTTTCCATGAAGGCTGATTCTGCACAGAATCAACAAGAAACTAAGCAATACAAGGTATTTCCGATTTTGTTCGCAATGCTGCTGAGCGGCTTTATTGGTCTGTTTGGGGAAACGGCATTAAACGTGGCTTTGACACCACTTATGGGTCTGCTTGAAGTTGGACCTACAACGATTCAATGGTTAACCACAGGTTACCTGCTTGTGTTGGGAATCCTGGTGCCGGTATCCGGTATGCTGTTGCAATGGTTTTCAACTAGACAGCTGTTCACAACGTCCCTGATTTTCTCCATTGCAGGCACATTTGTTGCTGCGCTTGCACCTAGCTTCGAAATTCTGTTGGTGGCACGGGTATTACAGGCTGTAGGTACAGCGCTGTTGCTGCCACTGATGTTTAACACGATATTGGTTATTTTCCCGATTGAAAAACGTGGAGCGGCCATGGGATTGATCGGTTTGGTTATCATGTTTGCACCAGCAAGCGGTCCGAGTATCTCCGGTCTGATCCTGGCTAATCTGAGCTGGCACTGGATCTTCTGGATCTCCTTGCCGTTCTTCATTATTTCACTGGTATGTGGCTTGCTGTTCTTGCCGAATATTTCGAAATTGACCAAGCCCAAAATTGACGTACTGTCCATTATCCTTTCTACCCTTGGTTTTGGTGGTATCGTATACGGCTTCAGTAGCGCAGGGGGACACGGGGAAACTGGCGGAGGCTGGACTAGTCCGGTTGTTGTTGCCACTCTCGTTATTGGTGTGTTGTCCTTGCTGTTATTCAGTATCCGTCAGCTAAGAATGAAGCAGCCAATGATGGATCTGCGTGCATTCCGATATCCGATGTTCACGATTGGTCTGATCCTGATCTTCATCTCTATGATGATGATGCTGTCTTCGATGTTGATTCTGCCGATGTACTTGCAACAAGGTATGGCGGTTACAGCGTTGACTGCTGGACTAGTCCTGTTGCCAGGTAGCTTGCTGAATGGATTCTTGTCTCCAATCATGGGACGTCTGTTCGACAAGTTTGGTCCAAAATGGCTTGTTATTATCGGGATGGCTATCGTATCCGTTGTTTTGTTCCTGTATACAGGCATCGAAGCAACAACTTCCCTTGGCACGATCATTACATTGCACGTATTCATGATGGTTGGTATTTCCATGATCATGATGCCTGCACAAACGAACGGTTTGAACCAATTGCCTCCTGAGTTCTACCCTCACGGCACTGCGATTATGAATACACTGCAACAAGTCTCCGGTGCTATTGGTACGGCTGTGGCAGTAAGTATCCTGAGCGCAGGACAGACTCGATTCTTGAGCAGTGTGGCGAACCCTGAGACCCCGGAGAACCAGTTGGCTGGTTTCACGTCAGGTGTACAAAATGCATTTGTCTTTGCATTGGTTCTTGCCGTAATCGGACTGATCATTTCACTCTTTGTGAAACGGGTCAAAGTTGGAGCGCAAGCTGGACAACAAGGTCCAATGCATTAATTAATGTAAACTACGTAAAATGAAGAGCGATGCGTCCTTAACCATAAGGATGCATCGCTTTTTTGCGTTATTTATTATATCTTTTTTGGTGTTGACGTGAAACGGGTTACAGCCTTTAGAGTAAAAATGTAGCCGGAATACGGCGGTTTAAAGAATGAATTTCAGAGCAAATACTTCATGTTCCGGCAAAATTGTATATGTTCATACTAATATAAAAGGGTAATATAGAATGTATTAGTACAATTTTTAACCAATTCGAAAACGGTTTATATTTTATTTTTAATCAAGGAGACATCATTATGATCATCATCAATCCCATTGGCAATAACATTGAAAAGATGCTGTTGCACTACGAAAAAAACGGCCATCTCACTCTACAGGCTTCGCTTATTAGTAATAGCTCGGTTGTATATAGATTGCAAGACTATTGTCTCAAGGTATATGCTTCACGTGCAAGATTGGATGGGGAGATGGAAAGTGAAGCACTTAGAGCATTGCAAAGTAATCCTTATGCACCTAAATTGTATGCGTATTCACCAGGTGAGTACACCCTGACAGAGTGGATTGAAGCATTCAAGCTGAAAGAGTACCGTAAGACCTATGGACACATTCCTCCCAACTTGATATACGATATGTTTACGACGGAACTTCAGCAGATTCATGCTGGATATTGGGACTGGGATGTCATCCGATATGAGAATTTGCTCTGGACCGAGACAGGTGATGTAAAAAGAACGAACTTTTGGCTGTGTGAGCCTGTGAAATCCAGACGTGAGAGCTTATTTAACCAGATCATTCGGAGAATTGATAACATCTACAATGGGGATCGAACCGAAATGGAGGCGATGGAGCACTACTTTTATCGTCATCAGTTGACTTCATCAGAGATCGAACAAGCTTTCAATGATTTCAGGACTCAACGGCCAAGACTGGCGATAGCACAATAAATCTCATACTTAAAACCCCAAAGATATTAGAGATACCTTTGGGGTTTCTTTCATGATATAACATAGCTTACTTTAGCAGAGTGTACGTTACTTCTTCACCAGGGCCAATATTTCATCCGCAACGAGGTCAGGTCGATATTGATGGATGTAATGATCGGTATCTTTAATGGTTACCTGTTTTGAATCATCTGACCAAGATTTGAATTCTAATTGTGATTTATCCCATTCGGGTTCACTTGCACCAAGGTAATCAGCCGTCAGTATGGTGAGTGGAAACGCTAAGGTTTGCTTGTGATCTACAACCACTTTGGCATTGGCAGCTATTTCACGTAATTCATCCAACGTGTTAGCATTACCATAGTTGTGCAACAGCGCAGTTGTATCCAATTTTTTCAGATCTTCGGGTACAAGTTTCAGTTCATTACGATTGGCATTTGAAGTTTCGACAACCAAGTCAGATTGCATCGAGAGGCGGAATAGTCCCGTTTGGATACGTAATTTATTCGCAAAACCACCAATTGTGTCTGCCAAAGAGTCATCGTCATTCGAATAATATTCGGGGCTTCCGCCATCAATCATGACGATACCCTTGACGAGATCCGGGTATTTTTGTGCGAAACGGATGGTTTCCAGCGAGCCGAGTGAATGTCCAACTAATACATAAGGTGGCTTCTGTCCAGATACCTGCAACAACTCGTGTAATTCTTCAGCTACGGTATCGACATCACGTTTCTTATCGGTTTGATCACTGTATCCATAGCCAAATCGATCATATACAGCGAATTTTGTGTTGGGAGCAAGCTTTTCATATAATGGATAATAATCTACATAGGGATTAGCGGTCCCCCAGCCAGAAGCGAGCACTACTGTTACATCGCCTTCTCCTCCAGTATATAGATGCATATTGTCTCCATGGACTTTGTAGAGCTTTCCAGGGGGTACGAGTATTTTGGCATCCTGCCTTAAACCCACTTGTTGGTAGATCACGCCTGTACCCAGAAGCAACAGAATTACCGCGAGGTCAAATATCAAAAACTTAACTAATCTTTTACGCCATTTCTTCATGTTCTATCACATACTCTCCATGTATTTTCCCTATCATATAACTTCAATCTTATACGAGAGAAAACAGAGTCTTAATTCTATCTTAATTCAGTTTATTTTCGATCATGCGGGGAGGACGTGTCTGCCGAAAATTGAATATCAACGGCCAATGAATTAATATATAGCTACGATATAAGTTGAACTAAAGAATATTTACACTGCTCACTCCGATGACAGAATAACCTTCCGATCGCTGTTATCCCCAGATTTTTTTAATTCACTTTTATAACGGTGAAAATCTGGTGATAAAGGCGAGTTTATGCTTACGAAGCAGCTTTCCCCAGAAAGCTTTTAGCTCCGCTTCTTCAGGTTATTTCTGTCCTCTACGTTCTAGTGTTAATGTGTAGTTCAACTGATATAGTTGAATATATCTCATCCAAATATTGAATCACAGATTGATTATATAGAACAGAAGGTATGTATAATGACAAAATACGAAAATCAGCTCCCGACATCAGCAGGCATGAACTTCAAGTCCCTGATCAGCATATTGAGAGATTCCATGCGTGGCAATGTAGAGCGGAGGCCATCGGGCACGATGCCAATGGAGATATGTGAACCCGCTGAAACCTTCAGTGCGTCGGATAATCCACAGGTTACATGGTTCGGACATTCGGCTTTTTTGCTTGAGATTGAAGGGCACAGGTTGCTCTTTGATCCGATGCTGGGTAATCGTCCATCCCCAGTATCCTGGGTGGGTACCAAACGTTACAGCACCAATCTACCGATTCAACCGGAGGATTTCCCAACGCTAGATGCAATCATTATATCGCATGACCATTATGATCATCTGGATTATGACTCCATTCGCAGATTAAAGGATAAAACAAAGCGATTTATCGTACCGCTTGGCGTCCGTCGTCGGTTGATTCAACTGGGTGTGCCTTCGGAACAGATTACCGAGCACAACTGGTGGGATGAGTTATCGTTCAAAGGTTTAACATTGGCTTGCACGCCAGCAAGACATTTCTCGGGCAGAGGATTATTCGACCGTAATTCTACCTTGTGGTGTTCGTGGGTTATCGCTGGACAACATACAAAGGTGTTCTTTAGTGGGGACAGCGGATACGGTCCTCATTTCAAGGAAATTGGCAGTAAATACGGTCCATTTGACCTCACCTTGATGGAATGTGGGCAATATGACGAGCGGTGGTCCAACATTCACATGATGCCGGAAGAAACAGTGCAAGCACACTTGGATGTGGAGGGTAAGTTGCTTATCCCGATTCATTGGGCAGCATTTACGCTGGCCTACCATGCCTGGAATGAACCAGTTGAACGGATTACGAAGGCTGCACATGCTTTGAACGTTAAGATTGCAACTCCCAAAATCGGCGAGAAGGTTGTGCTTCATACGGAGGATTATCCTACACATCCATGGTGGAGACCGGAATTAGGATAAAAAATAAAAGCGTTCAGCTCATTGAATGAGTGGACGCTTTTTCTATTAGATTTTACATCAGGATTGATAGTGCACTGTAAATTAACAACATACCCATCACGATATTAACAGGACGCTCGTATCTTAATAAAAAGCTCTGGAATAACATGCCACCGAACGCCCAGGTCATATTGGCACTAATACCGATGAAGGTGAGCAGTAAGGAAAATACAATTAATTGAACATGGGACTGCCCAAGAGGCAGAACAAAAACGGATATGGCAGTAAGCCCATACAGAATGACTTTGGGATTGATGAATTGCAGGGTGAACCCAAATAGAAATGAATAATGATTGACCTTGTTTTCTTGCACATCTGCAGGTTTACTTCGCATGATTTTGAGCGCCAGATAGAGCATGTACACACATCCTAACACGTTTAAGACGGGTGTGATTCTAGGAATATATTGATGAAGAATAAGGTTGAAATAACTGGACAGAAACATAATAAGCAGGCAGCCGGCTGCGACTCCACTAATAAACGGAAGGGTCTTGCGGAACCCCTGATTTCTGGCATGTGTCATGGAAATGATATTGTTGGGTCCGGGTGTAAATGAAGCAATGATTGCATAGGTCACTAAAGGTATGATGTTCATGGTTCCTCCACGTTTTCTTAGTTGTGTGATATAATGACCTGAAATGTACGTTATAGCGTACGGTCTTTATTATTGTACAACATGTGCGTTATATAGCACAACATAATTATAAAATGAGGAGGGTGGATTTTGAAAAACATTAATAGTATTCTTGCTCAGAACCTGAAACAGCTTAGGGAACAAAGAAAACTTAGTCTGGACAAGGTCGCCGAAATGTCTGGCATTAGCAAGACCATGCTTGGTCAGATTGAACGTGGTGAATCCAATCCATCCATTGCAACCGTATGGAAGATTGCTAATGGCCTGAAAACCTCCTTCACTGCTTTGATCCACGAGCCGAAGTCAGATACTACCGTTGTAACGGGGGATGATATTCAAGTATTGATGGAAGATGACGGCAGGGTTCGAATATATCCGCATTTTCCTATTGAAGAAGGACGTCGCTTTGAAATGTACATGATGGAGATGGATGTAGAATCTTCTTTAAGTGCTGAATCGCACATCGAAGGAACTGAAGAATTTATTACTGTTTTTGAGGGTGAAGTTACGATTCGGGTGGGGACGGAAGAATATATGGTGAGTTCAGGGGAGTCGATCCGTTTCCGAGCAGACAAGCCCCATGCCTATATTAATCCCGGAGCTTCGGCTATCAAGTTAAGCATGGTTATTCATTATTCGAAGTGAAGTGACAACAAAGCAGCCTGATGTAACGAACTGCAACTCCCTTGTTAGTCATGTATAACAAAGGGTTCAGTTCAAAACATTGGCTGCTTTATTGATGTGTGCACTATGGAGACCAACCGCTTGTGATAGTGGACTCTAAGTTAAGGCTTTTCTTTGGCCTGACGCTGGATTTCCTTGGCTGTTAATGCTTTATCATACACTCTTACGTTATCCAAGCTGCCTTTGTAGAACGGATCAGCCGTATAACGACTCTTGCCCACATAAGCTTCCGTTACATGTAGATCTTTCGGGTTAAAAGTAATCTCAGAGCTGCTAGCAACCGATGTACCATTCACATATAGAGTACCCACATCACCCTGAAGGGTTACAGCCACATGAACCCACTCTTTGGAAGGCAGTGGATTGGCTGCAATCAGGCTCTGATCCCGTCCCTCATTATGAATGGTGAATTGCAATGCCCCATTATGTTGGGAGGGAGTAAGGAACATATGCCTCGTCAAGCCATTTCCAAAGTCGAAAATACGTTGCCAAGACCCGCCGCCGTCCCAATTGACCCAGGCGCTAAACGTGAAATCCGTTGTATCTGTAATGAGTCCAGGTAACTGGATGTAACTGTCTGTCCCATTGAATGCAGCAGCCTGATTTTTGCCACTTGCAGCAGAACTGACCACGTTAAAGGCTTGTCCGTGATATTCGTTTTTGCTGTAATCCTGTGCGACTTTGCCAATTTTCTTGTGTTCAAAAGTATACTCCCCGAGCAATGGGCTTACCGCTTGCTGTGGAATGATAACATTAAACGTTTTGGAGCTTTCCGCAGTTCCTTTATGAATCGTTGCGGTTAATTTCACTTTGGCATCGCCCTTACCAGCGCGTGGTCGCTGCACTACACCTGTAGTGGATAGAGCCGAAGCATTGGAGCTTTTCCACGTAATGTCTGCATCACTTGTTCCCTTGGTAGGCAGAGACAGATTAAAGAACACTTGATCCGTATTGCTAATGCTCAGGTCCTTTTTCACCGCATCTACAATGTCCTGATCACTCCGTTCAACACCTTGACTTCCCCAGATGGCTATCCCGGAGGAGGAGAGGGCGCTAAAGGTCAGAACCGTACTTTGAGATTCCGAATTCCATTCATGTGTGAAAGTGCCTTTGTACACAATGTTATTCGAAGTGATCTGAACCTTGTTGTCTGCACCAAGACTCCATGTTCCTGTCACGGCACCATGAATCTGCCCATCTGCTGTGAACTGTACGGTCTGGGATGGCTTGATGTCCGCCGTGATGTCCTTACCATGATTCACCCATTGGTACTGACCAGCGATCTCCTGAGTTGTCAGTTGCGTTGTATCTTCTCCCAAGGCCGCATAGCGATACGGAGAAACAACGGGCCAACCATCTGCATTCATATGCATCTCGTGTACGCGAACTTCATGCTCTTCGCCACGCCCTGGAAAGCGAGTATGGAAGATGAGAAATTGTTTGCCAGTCTCCGGATCAACATAAGCAGAGTTGTGTCCTGGCGATACATACCCGCTACCTAGGCCTGTGCCCGGATCACCGATCTGTCTCTCAAACAGGAAGTTCCCCATTAATTTGACTCCAAAAGGCTCAATAGAACGATCGTCAAACAACGGTTTATCCTTGTCCGCTTTAACGTTGATCATATCGTTTCCTTCCGCATCTAGGAAAGGTCCATCCGGTGTTTGGGAGCGAGCAACACGGATGTTGTATCCTCCGTCAGCACCTAGTCCACCGTAAGACAGGTATAGATAATAATAATCGGTTTCCGGACTATAGAGCATGTAAGGGGCTTCAATACGACTATGATTGCCTCCGGTCAGCTTTTTGCCATAACCTTGATTTGGCAGTGGTTTGCCTGTCGTCGCGTCCATCTCCAGAATGAAAATCCCTCCGGAATACGAGCCATACACCATCCATAACTTGCCGTTTTTATCATAGAAGACATCCGGATCAACCACATTGGGATGAATCGTTGCATCGTAAATGGTACCATCTTCACTGATCTGATCCCACATGCCGGATTTCAACAGAATGCCTTGATCCTTATAAGGGCCTTCGATATTGTCTGCGACAGCAATGCCGAGCGCTGATCGCGGGGAGTCCCCTTTACAAGCATTGTAGTACATATAAAATTTGCCGTCCGCGAGCTGAATGACATCTGCTGCCCATAACGTATCCGTCTGCGCCCATTCCAGCGCTTCAGCGAATTCCTGGGTTACATTGGGGACAACAGGGTTGTTATCCGTAACACCGGAGGCGACCAGATCCCAGTTCAGAAAGTCTTTGGACTTAGCTACTTGCAGGTGTGAACCAAAAATATAAAACGTATCATCCACCTTAATGACGGAAGGGTCATGCACAGAAACATTTTTAAATGTTGGAGCAGGATTTGCGAGAGGTGTGGTGGAAGTCTGCGAGTTACCCACGGTTGCCCCTGAACCATTTGCGAACACCGAGACCGGTGCCAAAGTTGTTGCAGTAAGTAAAGTGGTGCTTAGTACAGAAATGTTAAGTACGCGAACCCAATAACGTTTCATACGTTTCCCCTTTCCTATTCCCCGGAATGAAAAATCAACCGATACTTGGCAACACACGATATAAGGTTCGGCAGACCTCCTTTGAGTATTTCGTCATATCAAGCGCTTTCATTTGTTATATTATCAATTGATTTATATGTTTGTAAACCATAAATCTAATGTTTCTAACAGTAAAATGAAAAATAAATAAGAGACGGAAAGAGCCGATAAAGGTCATTACATTCAAATAAACCAGTTGTTTTCTCAAATTTAGGATTGAAATGGGGATCGATGATGCGATATTATTACGTTTAAGAAATGTGTTTAACTATTTATCAATCATTTTATATTAATACGAATTAAAATGTGAACCGACAATTCCCAACTACATAGGAGGTAAGAACATGAGCACATATCAAAATCAATTAATCGCACAATACACGTTCGAAGATGCCGTTCAGATCGGGAAGGACAGCTCCGGTAAGGGACATGATGGTATAGCCAAAGGTGAGATCCTACCTGTGGTATCCGAGTTGAAAGGTAGAACGGCGGTGACTTTCAACGGGGGAGCGAATGGAACCTCTTATCTGCAATTACCTTCCAATCTGCTTCGAGATGTAAGCGATAACACAGGAGTTACGATTGCCACTTGGGTGTTTCTGGGCAAGGGGTCCAATGTGTGGGAGCGCATTTTTGACTTTGGCAAAGGGGAGAAGGGACCATATTTATTTTTGACACGTCAGCTTCTGGGTACGTTATACGCCGGAGATAATCTGGTTGTCCACCCAAGTCGAGGAGTTGCAAGCGGAGAATGGTTGCATATTGCACTCTCCGTAGCAGGCAGCCAAGGGGGAACGTTGAGCAGTGCGGGTCCAATTGTATATGTGAATGGGGAGAAGGCCGCAGACGGCTCGATCAGTCAGACATCCAGTGGCAATTATGCCAAATTGCGCGAATGGTTTGATTCTTTCACCGATCCCGAAAATTATAGCCAGAATTATATTGGACGTTCCCAGTATGCAGCGGATGTGGATTTTGCAGGTTCGTTATCCGACTTTCGGATCTATGGGTCAGCGCTCACCATGGATGAAGTCATTGAAGTGATGTGTGAGTCACTGACAGATGAAGCGATTGTGAAGCTTGCGGCGGACAAGTACTTGTCCTTCCCCAACCGAATCATCACCAAGGATGTATCATTACCCGCAGACTTGCTGGGTGGTAAAGTGTCTGTTGAATGGAGCTCCAGTAAGCCGGAAGTCTTATCCGAGAGCGGAGAAGTTCAGGTGATCACATCAGCACAAGAGGTTACGCTCCGTGCGCTTCTGAACAGAGGTGATCGTAAGCTGAGCCAAAGCTTTGACGTGTCTGTTGTGCCAGCACATGTCGCTCCCTATACCGTCACCATCCATGGAGATCAGAAGGTGGCTGATATCAGTGAAGTCATGTATGGGCTTTTCTATGAGGATATTAACAACGCGGCAGATGGCGGAATCTATGCAGAGCTTGTTCAGAATCGATCATTTGAATCTTTTGCATTTGATACATACTCGCATGACTCTGGAGAATGTGGTTGTTCGACAGGTCGAAATCGTGAACCTTTGTTTGCCTGGTCAGGCGATACGGAGAAAATGCTCGTGCAGCATACGAATGGACTGAATGTTCACTTTAATGTGGAAGACCCTGAAGTAAATGCTTATTATGTCACGGTTCAGGATGGGGCAACGATTCGAAATCGTGGATTCTCAGACTCCAACCAGCATTGTGCCATGTCCATCAAGCAGGGTGAATCATATAACTTTACCGTATGGGCAAAAGCAGAATTGGCAGGAACGATCACTACTCAATTGCAGGATGGAAGTGACACTTCCATCAGTGATTCGGTAACGCTGCATGTTGAAGGCGGGAACACATGGAAGAAATACGGTTTGTCTCTGATCGGAACGGAGACTGTACTTGGTCAACTGGCACTTACGTTTGCAGGTGACATCTCCATCGATATGGTGTCCTTAGTCCCTCAGAATGTATGGGGAGCTGATCCGGCAGAAGAAGGAATATCGTCTACAGCACATGCCAACTACACAGGTAATCCGAACTATCGATTGAGAAAAGATCTAATCCAGGCACTCGCAGATCTGCATCCGAAGTTCTTGCGTTTTCCGGGAGGATGTATCTCGGAGGGGTCATTTATCTGGGATAACGTATATGACTGGAAGGATTCTGTGGGTCCGGTTGAGCTCCGCAAAGAAAATTATAATGTCTGGGGTTACATGATGACGATGGGCCTCGGTTATATGGAGTACTTCCAACTGGCGGAAGATCTGAATGCCGCTCCAGTTCCAGTCATGGCTTGCGGTGTGTTGTGTCAGGCACGCTCGGATTATGCTCACCCTGCGGGTGGCGCTTTAAGGGATTATTATATCCGGAACTTTACAGACCTGATCGACTTTGCGCTCAGTACAGACTTTGAACACAACGAATGGGCAGCGGTACGAAGCCAGATGGGCCATCCTGAACCGTTTGATCTTCGTTATCTGGGCGTAGGCAATGAGAACTGGGGCACTGAATTTTTTGCCAACTTCGAAGTATTCAAACGTTCGATAGATGAGTACATGAAACGGAATTATCCTGATCATGAGCTGCACATTATCTCGACGGTTGGTGCCCAAGCGGATGATGATGCTTACCAGGAAGGATGGAAATTCCTCAGCGGAAATCTGACCGGATCAGCTCAGGTTGCTTTTGCAGATGGTACTGAGGTGATTGAAGAGACCGTAACCTGGTATGAGAACCAGGAGAATTACATGGATACCATCGCGGATGAGCACTATTATCGATCCAATGAATATCTGCTGAATAACGTAGATCGGTACAACTACTATGACCGGGCCTTTCATGAAGACGGAAGTATCGATTGGAAAGAAACATCCAAAGTATTTGTGGGAGAATATGCTTCCACGGACAAAAACACGCTGGCAGGTGCGGTTGCGGAAGCTGCGATCATGACTGGATTTGAAAAAAACGCGGACGTTGTTCGTTTGGCTGCCTATGCGCCATTGTTCAACAAAGTACTAACGGACGGTACTTACCGCTGGACGCCAGACTGCATCTGGTTTGATGATGAAACGGTATGGTATACACCGAATTATTATGTACAGCAGCTTTTTGCAAAATATGTAGGGGATCAGGTGCTTGAGACTTCATTCTCCACCTATAGCAAAGGCAAACCGCTGAATCTTATTCCTCGTGGGGGCATCGAGATTGCAACAGGTCATGCAGACATCGTGGTGAAACGAGTCACGGTCACGTCCAATGTGGATGGCACCATACTGCTAGATGAAGATTTCAGGGAACGTACAGAGCCTAGTGAGGCATGGAGACAGATTCCAGGATCGGAAGGATATACGTTAACCGCAGGAAAAGGACTCATCTTGAACGCACAAGCAAGTGGATTAAATGGATTGTACCTGCTGAATGACGAATGGTCCAACTACAAGGTGCATGTTGAGGCTGAAAGAATCTCGGGTGAGGATGGTTTTTACATCGGTGTGGGACTGACGGATATCTCGCCGGAGAACAAGGATGTCATCGAGTACGCAATCAGTTACGGCGGGAACGCAACAGGCGTGAAGGTGTACAAACAAGGGATTGAGGGTTATACACTAGGAGACTATTCATCCAGCTCGGCAGCAGGTAACCTGAGAGCGGCCAATTATGAACCACTCGAGAATGGGACCGACTATACAATCACGGTTAACTATGGTGGGGATACAGGGAAAAATCTGATTTGTTCCTATACAGACGGACGTAATATCAGCAAGGTTCTGGATTACAAGCTGGAAGCTTACAACCGGGAAGTATTCCACTCTGTTACGAAAGATGAACGTCATGTGTATGTGAAACTGGTCAATGCAGATGGTGTAGATAAATCAACCCGGATTTGCCTTCAGGATCTGAAGGTTGATGCTTCAGCCAGACTGATCACACTTACTGGAGAAGATCATTTGGTGGATATTCCGAATGTGAATCAGAAGAATGATGAGAAAGTGGTTCCCCAAGAACAGGAGATCACACTGTCCGAGACATCGGTGGTCGTTAACTTAACAGCTCATTCAGTGAATGTATTAGTTATGGATATTCTGAATTAAATTCATATCGTGAACAAGAGACCGCGTTTATCGCGGTTTTTTGGCGTTCCAGGGAAGAGAGTCAACAAAAGATACCCAAAGTAAATAGCCCACACTATTGCGGTGATCTGGCTGCTCCTATAATTAACGTTGAAGGAGGAGTCAGCTATGCGTTCCAACTACAAACAATTTATCCGAAACGTTCCGCTTCATCTCATGATTCTGCCTGGACTGCTCATTATTATTGTATTCGGTTACATTCCGATGGCGGGGCTCTCTATTGCCTTTCAGAATTTCTCTCCCATTGCCGGATTCAAAAATATGAATTGGGTGGGTTTGGACAATTTCAGGTATCTGTTCGATCTGCCGGGGTTCTCGCAGGTTGTATGGAATACGGTATTTATATCAACGATGAAAATTGTGTCCGGCTTGGTGATCCCGGTGCTTGTAGCCTTATTGCTCAACGAGGTTCGCAAGACAGGATTTAAGCGAACGATTCAGACGGTAATCTATATGCCTCACTTTTTCTCCTGGGTTATTCTGGCGGGAATCATCGTAGATGTGTTATCTCCGAGCACCGGGATCGTTAATATGTTGTTGAAAGCCGTGGGCATTGACCCAATTCAATTCCTGGCCAGTAATGAGTGGTTCCCTTACATACTTGTCATTACAGACCAATGGAAAGAATTCGGATTCGGGACCATTATCTATCTGGCTGCCCTCACGAATATTGATAAATCTCTGTATGAGGCCTCTGTTATGGATGGTGCGGGAAGATGGAAACAGACATGGCATATTACACTGCCAGGCATTCGCCCGATCGTAATTTTGATGGTAACGCTTAGTCTGGGAAACGTACTTAATGGTGGCTTTGACCAAGTGTTCAACCTCTATAATCCATTGGTATATCAATCAGGTGATATTCTGGATACGATGATCTACCGGATCGGATTGCAAGATGCACAGTATTCCGTCTCGACAGCGTTGGGTCTGATCAAATCTGTCGTGTCCTTCATATTTATCGGACTTGGTTATTTCTTGGCCTATCGGTTCGCGAATTATCGGATATTCTAGAAAGGAGGCAGAATCATGCACCATGCTTCAAGAGCCTATCGGTGGTTCCTAGGGTTTAACTACGTCATCCTGACGATTCTTGCCTTGTTATGCCTGTTCCCGATTGTGAATATATTAGCGATTTCATTTAGTTCGAGTGATGCGGTCAAAGCGGGCAGTGTCACATTCTGGCCTGTGGATTTCACGTTGTCCTCCTATCAATACATTCTGGAAAATCAGCAATTCCTGAACTCGTTCGGCACTAGCCTTCTTCGTGTCGTACTAGGAGTTACGACCAATCTGATCTTCACGATTCTGGTAGCTTATCCGCTCTCCAAAGAGGCTGCCAAATTCCGTTCAAGAACGTTCTATGCCTGGATATTCGTATTCACCATGTTATTCAGTGGAGGATTGATCCCGGGTTACCTGGTGGTTAAGGAAGCGGGGTTGTTGGATTCCATCTGGGCTCTGATTCTGCCGGGCGCTGTTCCGATCTTTAATGTACTTCTAATGCTTAATTTCTTCCGGGGATTGCCGAAGGAACTTGAAGAGGCCTCCTGGATGGATGGGGCAGGACATTTCCGCACCCTATGCAGCATCTATCTTCCTATTTCACTTCCCAGTATTGCAACCATTACGTTGTTCGCCATGGTCGGACACTGGAACGCCTGGTTTGATGGCATGATCTATATGAAGAGTCCGGAAGGCTACCCACTCGCTACGTATCTTCAGTCCATGTTACAGCAGGTGACGATGATTCAGAGCGAGATGATGACGCTGGAGGATGCGACGCTCTTAAGTCAGGTGTCGGATAGAACCACTCAAGCTTCCCAGATCTTTTTGTCCGTTATTCCGATTCTACTCGTGTATCCGTTCCTGCAGCGGTATTTCGTTCATGGGCTTGTTGTCGGAAGTGTAAAGGGATAAGATCGATAGGAGGAAAACCGATGGATGGAAGGAGCCGATTTCTGGCTCCTTTTTTTGCTATTGATGAGAGAGCGTGAGGAGAGGAGGAGGGAAACATTGCGATTCATCCGGGGGAGATGGAGAGAATCATCCATTGTTGTCAAACTGATGATTGCTTTTGTACTGGTCATTCTGCCCTTGTATGGGATAAGCATTATGATTACGCAAGTCAGCTCCAATCAAATGCAGACGGAGGTGGAGAAGGCGCATGAATCCAAATTGTACTTCTACCATAATCATCTGCAATTCGAATTGGAGCGAATGAGTGCGCTGGTTACCGAATTTTCATTTGATGAAACCATGTCCACACTAAGTACACGAGCCGCAATTATGAGTAGGTATGAAGTCACGTCCAGTCTGAACAATATCCACAATAAGCTGGCTCAGATCATGGTGACAAGTCCCTACATTAGTGATGTGGTGTACTATGTTCCTGCTCTACACAAACGGGTCAGTGCCGCGGACGGGATTCGCGACGTGGAGGATAACGAATGGCAGAATCTGCTCGCCTCGATGGGGAATCTGAATGGCGAATTATCACATTCCAATAACGATCTCTATTTCCTGAAAAGTAATCCATATAACATGAATCATGAGGAACCACCCAATTTCATATTAGGGATACGCTTGTCTGCTGAAGAATTGAAGCATCGTTTGCAGCAGCTGTCGGAAACGGGCGAAAGTGAGATTACACTGAGTTTTGGTGAACAGCAACATGTAGTGATCTCTTCTTCAGAGCAGCCAGCACCTGTTAAACCGATTCGAACAGTTTCGCCTGAACCGTCCGAATCCATGCAAGTTACGAAGTTTCAATCTGATCCATATCTCTATTATTCGTTACATGATAAGGATCACTCGTTCACCCTGACAGCCACTATACCGCAAGATGTGCTGAGGGCACCGCTGGAACAATACAACGTATGGTTATGGATGGTCACCTTCATGTCGGTTGTGATTATTATTGTCTTCTCGTTTTCGATCTACAGATCGATTCACCAACCATTAGCGGTACTCATTCGAGGATTCAGGATGGCAGAACAGGGCCAGACAAGCGTACATATTCCTTCATCCAGAAGGGATGAATTCGGCTATTTGTACTCTCGATTCAACCATATGATAGAGCGCTTACATATTTTGATCGATGAGAATTATGTTGCACGGATTCGAACAAGTGAAGCGGAACTTAAACATCTGCAATCCCAGATTCAACCTCACTTTTTATACAACAGTCTGTTCAGCATCAAGCAGATGGCTGAGGTGGAGAATGTGGAGCTCATTCAGGAATTCACCGACTATCTGGGTCAATATTTCAAGTACATGTCTCGGGATTCTCATACAGAGGTGTCGTTGGGGGCTGAAATTGACCATGCGCTTGTCTATGCATCCATTCAGAAAATCCGGTTTGGTTCGAGGATTCAATTGGAATTGGAGGATCTGGATGCGAGGTACAAAATGATTTCGATTCCCAGAGTTATTATCCAGCCGATCGTGGAAAATGTGTTTGAGCATGCACTAGCCAAACGTAGCCAGGGAGGAATTCTACAACTTTCGTACCAACAGGATCAGGACAAACTGTCCATTCGCATTGAGGATGATGGGGATCAGTTAACCGACGAAACGTTGAATTACCTGCAATCTGCCTTTGAGGAAATAGAGCGGAAACATGGAAACGAAGAGATAACCGGGCTCTTGAATGTGAATCAGCGATTAAGAATCAAATTCGGGGCTGCCTATGGTCTTACAGCGCAGCGAAGTGAGCTCGGTGGGTTGTGCATTATAGTGAAGATTCCATGGAAAGGGGAGTAGCGATATGCAGCGGATGCTTATTGTAGATGATGAACCCGTTATTTTGGATGGATTGTATGCTTTCTTTCAAAAGGCGAACTTGCAGGATATGGAGATTATTAAAGCATACTCTGCCTTTGAAGCCATCGATTGGCTGAACTCGGTCAAGATTGATATTGTACTCAGTGATATCTGTATGCCTGGCATGGATGGCATGCAGTTGATTGAGCAGATTATGGACCGGTGGCCACGATGCAAAGTTCTCTTGCTGACAGGTCATAACGAATTCGATTATGCACACCAAGCCATTCGCAATCCTTGCGTTGTTGATTATCTGTTAAAGACAGAGGGCATGAATCACATTCGGGCTGCGGTAGAACGGGCATTAACACAGATCTCGGAAGAGAATGATTTTCGCTACCAAGCTGCCTGGTTTCGCAGTAAATTGCCACGAGCGCTGCCCCAGTTACAGCGTCAATTGCTGCTGGATGTGCTTAAGCGAACGGATAGACATGATATTGTTTCACTTCAAGAAGAACTGGATGCTGTGCAGCTACCTTTCGAATCCGATCAACTCGTTATTCCAGTGATCATCCGGGTAGAGGAGTGGAACAACTATCAATCTCAGGCGGATCGCAGTCTCATCCGCTATGCCGTTGCCAATGTTGCGGAGGAGCTGCTGCAAGACAAGGCTAAGGTGAAGGCGATTGATCTGGACGCTCAGGTCATCGCGTGTTTTATTCAACCGCAGGAAGAGCTTCATTCACATGTGTCTACTACACAAGTGGAACGAGGGACTCAGCTGGATAGCTGGGTACAGACCCTTCGTTTTGTCTATGGCACATTGGAGTCTGTGCAGCAATCCTGTGCGGACTGCTTGAACCTGTCTGTATCCATTATGGTCAGCGAGCAGGCGGTAGAGTGGAGCAGGGTTAATCAGGCAATCGGGCAGTTACGCCTGTCGATTCATGAGAGTCCCGGGCTTGGGATGGAGAAGCTACTGCGTGTAAATATCCAGGATGAATTACCTTACACCCCTAGCATTATGAATCAACAGGGTGTTGTAACGCTGCATCTGGATCAGATCAAACAGCGAATAACCGCCGGGGATCGGGAATGGATAGAGTCCTTCCATAAATGGACCGAGGCAGCGAAGGAGGGACTTCCGGATCCGTTTTTTCGCATGAAAACGTATACGGGTGCAGCGAGTGTACTCATTGAAGTCCTGCATGAACTGGGGTTATATGAATCGGCAATGGAAGAAATATCGCTGTCCCGAATGTTACATTTTGATATTCATACCGCATGGACCGATCTGGTCATCTTTTATCAATCGGCATACGAATGGATGATCTCCAAACGAAGCGATGCCCGCCTGAACGACCAATCACAGATTCTGATCACGATCCATCATTATATCAAGCACCATCTGGAGGATGACCTCTCACTCACACGGATCGCACAGGAAGTTTCTCTTAACCCTTCTTATCTGTCGCGTTGGTACAAACGAATTACAGGCAAAGGCATATCCGACTACATCCATGACCGCAGAGTGGAGCGAAGCAAAGAGTTGCTTCTGGGTTCTTCCTGCAAGATGCATGAAATATCCGCGAAAGTTGGATTTAGTGATCAGCATTATTTTTATCGTTTCTTCAAAAAAGCAACAGGCTGCACCCCTCAAGAGTATCGGGATCAGAAAAGTTAGATGATGTCTCAAATGGTAAATCAAAGATACCAGATGTCAACGGGATACACTCGAAGTGATAGCGCTTTCTTTATAAAATAAAAATATATATAAGATGAATACAATTAAACCATGAACGGAGAGAGCAGAAAGAATCTGAAGAAGCGGAGCTAAAAGCTTTCTGTGGAAAGCTACTTCGTAAGCATAAACTCGCCTTTATCAACAGATTTCTCCCTTGGAAAAAGGGATAAAGGAAATCTGGGGATAACAGTGATCGGAAGGTTATTCTGCTATCGGAGTGGATGTTTAATATTTATAGTTCATCTTATATACCTCACGGGAGGAGAAAAAAGGGGGATTCGCATGAATATATCATTCAAGAAGTTCTCATTATTAACATTAACCATGGTACTGGCCACCACACTTGCTGCCTGTTCGTCTGGTGCGGGAAGTGCCGAGAAGGAAGCTGAGTCGAACACACAGCAGGATGCGGGAGGACCACTTACGAAATATGACCCACCCATTAAATTGACTTCCACCATGAATGAAACGGGGAAAGAATCGCTCGCTCAAGGAGATACACACGCCAATAACATCTGGACCAGAGGGTACAAGGATGAACTCGGTATTGATGTAACGTACGAATGGATTGTTCCAGATGCCAATTATAACGATAAGATGAATGTCACGCTGGCGAGTGGTGATCTGCCGGATGTACTGAAAGTGAGTGCTGTTCAATTCGAACAACTGCATGAAGCGGGAATGCTGGAGGATCTGACCGAAGTATATGACAAGTATGCATCCGAACTGGTGAAGGAGTTCATGTCTGCTGAGGATGGAGCAGGTTTGAAGCCGGTAACGAAGGATGGCAAAATATACGCCATGGTGAGTTTTCCAGGCTCGCTGGATTCCTCGCATATGATCTGGATTCGTCAGGATTGGCTGAAAAAGGTCGGTCTTGAAGCGCCCAAATCCATGCAGGATGTTATCCAGATTGCAGAAGCCTTTACCTTCGAAGATCCAGACGGAAATGGCAAAGATGATACGTACGGCATTGCCTTGAACAAAGATTTACCTATAAACGCGTTCTTGCTTGGTTATCATGGTTATCTCGAAACCTGGATTAAGGATGCTTCAGGTCAAGTCGTGAATGGGACGATCCAACCCGAAGTGAAAGAAGGATTACGTGAGCTTCAGACTCTGTATCAGAAGGGTGTGCTTGATCCCGAATTTGGCGTTAAGGATTTTGCTAAAATGATGGAGGATGTGAATGCAGGCAAGTCAGGCATGTTCTTCCTGCCACAATGGGCACCTTTTCAGGTTAGCAGCATGATCAAAAAAGACAAAAACATCGACTGGATGGCTTACCCGGTTCAATCGATTGATGATCAACCAGCAAAAACACAGAATCATCTTAGTCTGGGCGGTATATTTGCCGTTCGCAAAGGCTACGAGCATCCGGAAGCGTTAATCAAGTTGCTCAATTTCCAGGCTGAAAAAATGTTCGGTGAGTCTGCCAAGGAAGAACGGGCTGCTTACTTAAATGGACTGACAGGTCTTGGTTTTCATAATGCAACGGTCTCCAACCTGCCAGCCAACAAAAATGTGAAGGCACAGGATGAAGTAGAGCAGGCGCTCAAAACAGGAGATACGTCAGGATTGGAACTGGAAGCTAAGCTATTCTATGACGATATTATGGATTATCGGAATGGGAATCTCGACAAGTGGCATATGGAGCGTATCTTTGGCCCAGAGAGTTCACAAGGTGTGATTAAATATTATCGGGATAACGACCTTATTGTCATGAATGAATTCATCTATGCACCGACGAGAACAATGAATACGAAGCAAGCAACACTGGATAAACTGAGAGCCGAGACGTTTCTGAAAATCATCTATGGTAACTTGTCAATTGACGAGTTTGATAACTTTGTAGCCAATTGGAAGAAACTTGGCGGGGATCAGATCACACAAGAAGTAAATGATACCATCGCAGCTAACCAATAGAAGGACTAATTGATATAATCCAAGAATGAAAAATGAAAAAATGGTGCGCTCCTAAAGGGAGGCACCATTTTTTGATGCTGATCATTTGCGTTTCAATAACAGAACTCCACTGATCGCTGACGTTTTCTGGCGGTACACCACTTTGAATCCAATATCATTGTCCAACAAACAGTTTAATGCATTAATCAGTAATGCACCGGGAACCAGTGTGAATGTACATGGAGACGTATTACCAATCATGCGTACACTTTGGATTCTGCGCGCAGAACCGGGAATGAGCGGATTTCTAGACCAATAAATTAATACCAGATCCGGTTGTGGAACAGCATTGACACGAGCCATACTAATCATCTCTTTTCTATTAAAGGTTCTTAATAGTAGATGAAAAGTAGAGAAAAGGGTGTTAGACGGAAGACATGATGTTTAATAAATAGACTCTACTTATTCGTAGAGTGCTGTTTCGATGGCAACTTGTCCCCTGGCGTTCCCTTGCCGTTGTTTTTATTGTGACGCGCTTTTTCGGCATTTTCGTTAACTTTCTTCACAAAATCTTGAGTACTTTCCATTTTAAATTACAGCTCCTTCCACAAGCAAAATGTGTATTCCCGATTGTTAATATAACCACTGGAAAGTGATTTTATTTTGGTGACATCGCTAAATTTAATTTTGATTCCACATGCTTAGGTCAGTTGGGACATACTGGACATGGGAAGTTCATGCGTCTAAACTAGATAGATCAGACACACTAAGAAGGGATGCGCCGATCCAAACCATGTTGCAGAAATTCGGGTTTACACAATATGAAAGTCAGGTATACGAGGCTATATTTGCGCAGGATGAACCGCTTGATGCCACATCGATTGTAAATTACTCCAACGTTCCCAAAGCTAAAATTTATGAAGTACTTAATCGCCTGATCGACAAGGGAACGGTGCTGACAACGATGGATGGGAAGAAAAAACTATATATGGCTGTGGATCTACAGTCCATTATTCATAAGATCAAGGCTGATTTTGAGAAAGATATTGAGGAATTGAAAAGTTACAAAATCAAACGTACATTCACCGATGAACATATCTGGACGTTAAAAGATGAGTCGTCGATCGCATCGAATATCGAACAGCTTATCGAGGAAGCAGATTCATCGATACTTTTTCTGGCCTGGAATGAGCGAATGGAGAAATATCGTGAGCTGCTGGAGCAGAAGGAAAGGCAGGGCGTGTACGTTGAAGTACTTGCCGTTGGGGGAATGGAGACATCCTTAAACCGGATATACTCGTTGATTCCATTGCTTGATGCACCGGAACCTTCACAGCTGCTTATTGTGGATCATGCGTATTTGCTGTTTGCCGGTGTGGAGCACGATTCATGGCGAGCTATCAAGACAATGTCCAAACCGATTGTTAAAGCAATGACTGATTATTTCTACCATGATGTTGCCCTTACTCAGATTACCAAAAAATACGGTGACCAACTGTTACAGGATGCTGAAATCGAGAAACTGCTCACCAGATTGATCTATTAAAACTATTCTCTTGGAGGATAGTTTTTTTGTTATATTTTTGTTTGAAAACAATTATGAAAATAACTATTGAAACTTTCATTATTATGGGTTACTATCGTAGTTGTAACTTTTGAGGAGGATTCAAAAATGAATAAGAAAGTATATGTGCTTGCTATCGCAGCATTTGTGGTCGGAACCGTTGAACTGATCTTGGGCGGAATTTTGGACCTGATTGCTACTGATCTTCATCTTTCCCTGGCGAAAGCCGGGTATTTAATCTCTATTTTCTCACTTGTCTATGCGTTGTCTGCGCCGATTTTATTAAATATGACGGCCAGATTCGAGCGTAAAAAAGTATATATGTGTACGCTGCTTGTATTTCTAATCAGTAATCTGATCTCTGCGTTCAGTACCAGCTTTTATATGCTGATGGCAGGTAGAGCACTCGGAGCCGCAACAGGTTCCCTTATTTTTGTGCTCTCCCTGACCCTTGCAGCGCGCATTGTGGAACCACAGTATAAAGGACGCGCCGTGGGGATTATTACGATGGGAGGCAGTGCATCACTTATCCTGGGTGTACCACTTGGTATCTTTGTAGGTAACTTGGCAGGTTGGCGTGAGGTGTTTATGCTGATTGCTATTCTGACTGCAGTGGTTATGGTAGCCATCTGGATTGCAATGGACCGTGTGCAGCCTATTCCTGCTGTATCCTTGAAGAAACAGCTTACGGCTCTGTGGAATCCAAAAATGTTGGCGATCCATGCTACGACTTTGCTTGTACTTGCTGGTCACTTGACTTTATATGCGTATTTCACACCATTTCTGCAAGAAACGCTGGGTGCCAGCGCGACGATGGTTACCTTTATCTATATGATGTTTGGGATCGCCGCTGTTGCAGGGGGAGGCATAGGGGGCATGTTATCCGATCGTCTGCACCCTGCTAAAGCAATAGTCATTGTCCTGATTCCCTTTATCGTGAGTATGGCTGTCATTCCGTTCAGTGTGGGCTTGCCTTTGATCGTCTTCTTGCTGCTGTTAAGCATCTGGAGTGCACTGAGCTGGACGGTTACACCTGTACAGAATAGTCTCATTATCAAAACGTCGCCGGAAACAGCTGAAACTCTAATCAGCACCAACTCAGGTATTGCACATGCAGGTATTGCACTGGGTACCTATATCGGCGGCATGGTGATTGATCATTCATCGATTCTGAACACCGGATGGGTTGGTTCTGTTCTGATTTTGCTTGGTTTGGTGTCTGCCATCTATGCCATTAGCGTTAAGGAAAAAACCGTTCAGGCGGTTGCTTAGAATAAAGAAATTAGACAAAAAGCTTGAACCTCTGCATTCCCATAGTTTAATGGGTGTAGAGGTTTTTTTGCTGTTTCGCTAGAGTACGCGTCACTAGATTAAACCATTTTCATATCGAGCAAAACTTGCTTAATTCATGGTAATCTATATAATTAAAAGAGTTTTTAAAAGTGTTATTTAATGTTGAATTACATGATGTGTATTGAGGGAGCGGTGATCATGACTACGAAAACGGAAAAACAAAAAATGATGGATGGCGAGCTGTACTTGGCTTCGGATCTTCAATTGACTGAGGACAGAGAGTATGCAAGGAAAATGACGCGGACGTTTAATCAAACGACGGAAACGGACGGTGAGCTACGCACCAAGTTATTGAAGGAACTGTTGGGATCTACAGGTGAATACCTGAGTATGGAACCTAATATTCATGTGGATTATGGATATAACATTCATGTAGGCAATCATTTTTATACCAATTTTAACTGTACGATATTAGATGTGTGTGAAGTTCGTATTGGAGACCATTGCTTAATGGGGCCAGATGTACATATCTATACGGCTACTCATCCACTCCATCCGCATGAACGCAATACGGGTGCAGAATATGGCAAGCCAGTCACGATTGGCAATAATGTATGGATTGGTGGTAGAGCCGTTATTAATCCGGGTGTGACCATTGGAGACAACGTAGTCATTGCTTCCGGGTCGGTGGTTACAAAGGATGTTCCGGATAATATGATTGTAGGCGGTAATCCTGCTAGAATCATTAGAGAGATTGAGCTTTAATTTATTTTAGACAGAAGATGGGAAGTGCTTACGAAATGATGACTGAAAAAGAGAAATCCCAATTAGGGCTCTTGTATAACGCCAATTATGATCAAGAGTTAATTGAAGAGCGTTTACATGCCAAAGGGCTTTGTTACGAATACAACCAGCTTCATCCAGGGAAGATTAATGAAAGAGAAGCGTTAATCAAGAAACTGCTGGGGAAAACGACAGACCGTTTCCTGATTGAACAGCCATTTGTATGTGATTACGGCTATAATATTGAAATTGGTGAGAACTTCTATAGCAATCATAATATTGTCATGCTGGATGGAGGAAAAATCAGTTTTGGAGATAACGTTTTTGTTGCTCCCAATTGCGGATTTTATACTGCAGGCCACCCTTATGATGTTGAGCAGCGCAATGAAGGTCTGGAGATCGTTGGACCCATCACGGTGGGCAATAATGTGTGGATCGGTGGCGGTGTGACGGTTCTTGCCGGAGTGACGATTGGAGATAATACGATCATCGGCGCAGGGAGCGTAGTCACCAAGAGTATACCGTCTGGCGTGATTGCTGCGGGTAATCCTTGCAGGGTCATTCGCAAAATAACGGAAGAAGACAAAACAAAGTACAGCAGGGATGTAGTGAAGAACATATAGTGAAGAATAAATAGTGAACAATGTGATAGTAGCTAATGAGAATGCCCGATGTGTAGCATCGGGTGTTTCTTTTTGAAAATAAAAATAAATCCCCCAGACAGAAAACATGCCAAGGTATCGTATAACCGACACTTTTTCATGTGATTTGTCTGAGGGATAGAAGAATGTATCTGTTACATTTGCTTAAAGATCCTTAACGCTGCAAACTTTTCCCGTTACTGCTGATCACTTCTTTGTACCAATGGAAGGATTTCTTGCGATAACGTTCGAGTGTTCCTGATCCATCGTCATGACGATCCACATAGATATAACCATAACGTTTTTTCAACTGGGCAGAAGATGCACTGACAACATCAATGCAACCCCATGATGTATAACCCATAATTTCAACGCCATCTTCAATGGCTTCGCCAACCTGAACCAGATGATCATTCAGATACTGGATGCGGTAGTCATCTTCAACTGTTTTCTCGCCGTCAGCACCCGTGATCAACTCATCAACAGCACCAAGACCATTTTCTACAATAAACAGTGGTTTTTGATAGCGGTCATAGAACATGTTAAGGACATAACGCAATCCTTGCGGATCAATCTGCCATCCCCATTCACTTGCTGGCAGATAAGGGTTAGGTACACCCCCAAGCAGATTACCTTCACCTGCGATTTGTTTCTCCGGGTCTGCTGTCTGACAGATACTCATGTAATAACTGAAAGAGATAAAGTCTACCGTATTCAGCAACATTTCCTCGTCGCCAGCTTCCATCTGAATCTCAATTCCATTTTCACGGAAGTAACGTTTCATATAACCAGGGTAGCGACCTCTTACGTGTACATCACCGAAGAAATAGTTGCTGTGCTCGAATTCCATGACTTTGATCATATCGTCTGGATTTGGTGTCAGCGGGTAGGTCGGCATACTGAGCATCATACAACCAATCTGTGCTGTAGGAATGATCTCATGACAGAGCTTCACAGCGGAGGCACTGGCTACAAACTCATGATGGATCGCTTGATACAGATCTTGTTTGCTGAGCTTCTCCTTCGGCGTATAGATGCCACCGCTCATGAATGGTGCTTCAAGGATCGAATTGATTTCGTTAAAAGTAAGCCAATATTTTACCTTGTTTTTATAACGTTTAAATACGGCAGTTACATAACGCTCATAGAATCCAACCATTTTTCGGTTAACCCAGCCGTCGTATTCTTTGGACAAGTGAAGAGGTGTCTCATAGTGGGATAGTGTAACCAGAGGTTCGATCCCATATTTGTGACACTCGTCAAACAGATCGTCGTAGAATTTCAGCCCTTCTTCATTTGGTTCCAGCTCGTCCCCTTTTGGGAAAATCCGGGACCAGGCGATGGAAGTACGGAATACCTTGAAGCCCATCTCGGCAAACAGTTTCACATCTTCCTTATAGCGATGGTATAAATCAATACCGATCAGTTTCATGTTATCTTCGGTTGGTTCTTCCGTGATTGGGCCCATGATACCTTTGGGAGCTACATCTTGAGTAGATAATCCTTTGCCGCCTTGATTGTATGCACCTTCAGCCTGATTGGCTGCAATTGCGCCACCCCACAGGAAATTTTCCGGGAATTGATAGGTTTGATTTTGAGAGTTAATCATGTGTATCGCTCCATTCATCAAATTGATTTTAAGAGGTTGTTCGAAAAGCCCGCTTTTGATTACAAAGGATGCCTAACGGCATCATCTGCATCGAATATGGCATTCAGCCGAAATGTCCGTTGCTCACGTAGTTTTCCCTACGCTCTGCTACTCCATTTCTAGCTTCATCCCATCTTCTCGGTACTGAAAACCGGTCTTTTTGAACACGCACTTTAAGATGATTCATATATGACATAAAAAAAGCTTAAACGTTGTAACGGGTTACACGTCAAGTTTTACTTTTGACCCAGATCTGAGGCATACTATTATTCTATAGTTCGTTAGCAAGAAGGGAGTCTCCGATGTCCAAGTTTGATGAAATTATGAAGCGGTCGGGTTACTCAAAGGCGACAGTGTCACGCGTGATTAATCATTCTCCGCATGTTAGTGATGAAGCAAGACAGATCATAACGGATATTATGAAACAGTTGAATTATATTCCCAACCGAAATGCGGTATCGTTATCGACAGGGCAAACAAAGCAGATTGGAATTGTGACTTCTACCACAGGTGAGATTATTCTTACATTCATGAATCAATTCATTGATACAGCCATGGATTTTGGGTTTCAGACGATTATCTATACATCCCGTGGAGATCCAGAGATTGAATTACAGGCATTCGAAGATCTGCGCAGTAAACGAGTTGATGGGCTAGTTATTATTGCTTGTGTCAATGATCCTCGGAAATTAAAGGCTTATATGGAGTATGGACCCATTGTCTCCTGGCAGCGAATGGGGAATGACGAGATTCCGTCTGTCGCGATGGATCAGGCAGAAGGGTATAAGTTAGCTCTGGAGCATCTGGTATCAAGAGGATACACCCGAATTGCAAATGCATTTGGCAGGGCTGAAAGTTTGAATACCCAGAGCCGCCGTAAAGCCTATGAATCTTTCATGAAGAGCAGAGGGTTGCATGTGTGGACTGAAGCATATCAATATTCCGTATTTAGCTCCTCCGACGGCGAAGAAGCGATGCGAAGAATGGCTGAGGGACCAGAACTTCCACAGGCCGTATTATGTTCGAATGATTATGCAGCCATCGGTATTCTGAGTGAAGCACGCAGACGAAGTATTCAGGTACCAGAACAACTCGCCATTGTGGGGTTTGATGATATCGAGCTTTCCCGTGTTCTTGGAATCACGACCATACACAATCCGATTGCGGAGCAAGCCACCCAGGCTTTCCATCACTTGTGGGCTGTATTGGGTAAAACGGAGTTGCAGTCTGAACAGTTGACATATCAGCTGATTGAGCGTGAGACAACTTGAATCCATAAGACCTGATGTGGAAATCTGGTTTTATGGATTCAATAATTATTCAAATTTGAAGCATCTTCGAATCGGACACATACGTTATACTGAATATGAGCTTCAGAACGACATATCTGTACGGAGATGTGGCGTGAGGTTTTTGTATCATGTTACAAGTTACATATTTCACAAACGATTAGCGGGAAAGGTGAGAATGGACTTTATGAAGACAGTGACAGGCCGATTCAGAATTGCGGGCATATGGGAGGGTGTATCCTTACTTCTGTTGATTTTTATTGCTATGCCTCTGAAATATTTTGCAGATATCTCTTCCGCTGTAGCCGTAATGGGCATGATTCATGGTATTTTGTTTCCTTTGTACCTTATTGCGCTAGTTCACTTGGCTCTGGTCAAAAAGTGGAAGATAACGCGTTGGCTGATGGGTGGACTCGCCGGTCTACTGCCGTTTGGAACTTTTGTATTTGAATCTTATCTTCGGAAGAGAGATTGGAAATAAAAATCTATAAGAATAAATGAAAGCAGGCGACTAATTCAGATGTTATCCGAATTGTCGCCTGTTACTTTCTGTACAAGTACTACTTTACTGTACCTTGTTGACGATCAGACAATAAGCTGACTCCAATATCGCCAGAGGCATTCGACACAGGTGCATACGCCGAGAAGGAAGTAACAACTACCAGCGCAGTGAACAGAAACAAGAATGATTTTTTCATACCATAACCTCTTTCATATGGGGATATATTCCATTTGATTCTAACGCACATAGGCTATACTTGAAAAGAAAAAGTTTAAATGAGCAAGCTATTGAATGACTGAAAGGGTTGAGGTTCTATGAAAGATATTCATGAGTTAACATCCATAGAAATGGTTGAAGAAGCTATTCAACAACATGAATTGGTTTTTTTGTATGTATCTCGTCCAGATTGCAGTGTATGTCACGCTTTACTCCCCAAGATCAGGGCGTTGCTTGAACCTTATCCATCCATATACCTCGGTCACATTAATGCTAACGAAGTGGAAGAGGTTGCATCCAAGTTTCTTATTTTTACCGTTCCAACAATGATCATGCTTGTGGAGCAGAAGGAATATATTCGAGCGGATCGTTTTGTTCGCTTGGAACGTCTGGAAGAGCAGCTGCGACAGATTCACTCCATGTATGTCCAAGATGAGGAATAGAAAGCTAAAGCTTCATGAACGGCGGCTCATACATGAGCCGTTTTTTTGCGCCCGCAGTGGCATATAGCTATGAATAAAGTACATGATGCTTGAACTCGCAAATTAAAGTGTTGCCATGAAAACGGTTTTATGATAATTTAAACATTATAAAAACGTTTTTATAGTAAAGGAACAAAACTTATGGCAAAGATAACGATTAAAGATGTAGCAAGGGAAGCGGGCGTATCCATATCTACGGTCTCCAACGCCTTGAATGGTGTGGATGTCTTGAACCCGGAGACAAAATCACATGTTCTTAAGGTGGCAGAGCGTTTAAATTATGTGCCCAATCTGAATGGCAAGCTGTTGAAGTCCGGTCAAACCAAAATGCTCGGTTTTTTCACCACAAGTGTATCGGGTCCGTATTTCTATAAGCTGGTAGAGTCGATGTCTCGCGAATGTGATCGTCTTGGGTATGGTTTGAATGTATTTGTGACCAAGGATAAACACGTTATTATGAGTAATATTCTGGGTCGGCGGGTGGATGGTGTCATTATCTACGAAGAGCTTAGGATCGATGAGCAAGATATTATCGCCATGGAGAAAGACAAGATCAAGGCTGTTTTTCTGGATCGGGTCTATCAGAGCGATACGATGGGAAGTGTCATTTTTGACTCGTATGTGGCGGCTTATGAAGCAACCAAGTATTTAATTGGGCTGGGGCACAAGAAAATTGCTTATATTTCGGGTGTGGACACGATGTTTGACAGTGTACAGCGTAGGGATGGCTATCTGGCTGCCTTGCGTGAATACCAGCTTCCAATCGATGAAGATTACATTATACAAGGGTACTTTGAGGAGGAGAGCACGTATAGTGCGATAAAATCTTTTCTTCATTTACACCCCGGCAAGCGGCCTGATGCATTTCTTGCAGGGAATGACTTGAGTGCAATTGGCTGTATGCATGCGTTGAAGTCTGAGGGCTTTGAAGTGCCTCAAGATGTTAGCGTCGTGGGTTTTGACGATATTGATATCGCACAGTATTTTTCTCCACCGCTTACAACAGTAAGAAATCAAATTGCAAGACAGGGTATCCTGGCAATCAATCAACTGGTGGGTATGATCAAGGAGAAAGAACAAGGGGCTGCACAGAAATTGGCGGGTGAGCTGGTGGTGAGAGGTTCAAGCCATGTGAAGATCGACCGGAAAGATTATCGTACATAAGCTGACGCATCTTCTCCGGTCTTTTTTTACATAAATAAAAACAAAGGGGTTTTTTATGTCGAAAAATAAAAACGTTTTTATAAACATGCATGATGGAGGGGAGTAAAAAAACGTGGATAAATTAGCCGTAGAGACATCAACCGGTAAAAATACGATCAGTCCCAACGGGAAGAAACCCATCGGACAACGGATTAAAGAATTCATAGTCGATTATCGGAGACAATGGGAGATTCAATCGATGATTATCCCGGGCATTATCTTTATGATTATTTTCTGTTATATCCCGATTTACGGTTTGACGATTGCTTTCAAAAATTACACGGTCATTGATACGCTGGCTACCGCTCCTTGGGTAGGGCTGGATAATTTCAGAATCATTTTATCAGACAAATACTTCTGGGATGCAGTTGTGAATACGCTGGGGATCAGTTTCTTGAAATTAGGTATCGGGTTTGTCATTCCGATCATTCTCGCGATCATGATCTACGAGTTAAACAGCGGACGATTCAAGAAGTTTGTGCAAACGGTTTCATATTTACCTCACTTTTTGTCCTGGATTGTACTTGGGGGAATGCTGATCACCTGGTTTTCAACCACGGGGTTATTTAATCAATTATTGCTTAGTCTGGGAGTGATCTCGCAACCGCAGAACATCTTGCTGGATGCAGGCAAGTACTGGTGGATTGCTACGTTATCGGATATTTGGAAAGAAGCAGGTTGGGGAACGATTCTGTATCTGGCGATCATGGCAAAGATTGATCCTACGTATTATGAAGCGGCCAAAATCGATGGTGCAAGCCGTCTCAGACAGATCTGGAATATCACATTACCTAATATGAGATCAATCATCAGCCTAAATCTGATTCTAACTGTAAGCGGTTTATTAGGGTCGAATCTGGATCAGACCCTGGTGCTCATGAACTCCCAGAACCGCGACAAAGCGGAAGTCATCAATTCGTACGTCTATCGTATGGGGATGTCTCAGGGTGACTTTTCATATGCAACGGCCGTTGGCTTGGGTGTCTCAATCATTTCTGTCATTCTACTCGTCACGGCAAACAAAATCACAAGCAAATTAAACGATAATCAATCTGTGTTGTAAGAAGGAGGCATCCCGCGTGAATGGAAAGGTGGCAAAAGAAGATCTCGATAGTCGGATCTTTGATACGTTAAACATGATTTTGTTAGTCATCTGTACGGTCGTTATTCTGGTTCCACTCTGGAATGTCATCATCTCTTCCTTTAGTTCAGGCAAGGCACTGGCGGAAGGTGGGTTCATCTTCTGGTCACCGGAATTCTCGCTGGAGAATTACAGAGCCGTATTCAATGATCAGGGCATCTGGCAGGCATTCTTCATATCAGTGTCCAAAACAACGATTGGCGTTGTTACACATGTGTTCTTCTGTGCCATGGTTGGTTACGGTCTGAGCAAAAAGTACATAAGAGGCCGTAAATTATACGTTGCCATGGGTGTTATTACAATGTTCTTCTCGGGCGGCATGATCCCGACATACCTGTTAATCAAATCACTTGGCCTGCTTAACAGCTTCTGGGTGTACATTATCCCGGCGTTATTCAGCTTCTATGATGTCGTGATTCTGATGAATTTCTTCCGGAATGTCCCGGATTCTCTGGAAGAATCGGCCAAGATTGACGGTGCTGGGGATTGGCATATTTTCCTGAAAATCTTTATTCCACTCTCCATGCCTGCCATGGCTACAATTGCGCTATTTAATGGGGTGGGGCAATGGAACGACTTCATGACAACCAAGTTATACATTACTGATCAGTCACTGTATCCACTCCAGATGATGTTGTATGAGATTATCGTTCAGTCACAGACACAATCCATGCAAAATGTCGGGGGTTCGGCTGTTATTGAAACAACGACCAAAGGTGTGCAGCTAGCCACCATTGTCATAACAACACTCCCTATCGTGCTGATCTATCCCATCGTTCAGAGATACTTTATCTCGGGAATGATGCTCGGAGCGGTCAAGGAATAGGAGCAACAAATACCCCATTTTGAGGAGGAACAAAAATATGTTGAAGTTGAACAAGGCATCAGGCAAAAAAGGGATAAAATTGCTCGCAACACTGCTCACAGCCGTACTTATGATTACAGGTTGCAGTGGTGGATCGGGGGGCTCCAGTGAAGGGAACTGGGTATCCATTGAAGATCGTTATACGGTTGACCCGGAAAAGCCGGCTTGGCAGTTGGATAAAAAGGAAGAGGCTACCGACCTGACGTGGTACGTCAATGCTGACTGGTGGAACACTGATTTTGGCAAGGACATTGTTACCAAGAAAATCAAAGAGGATCTGAACATCAATATTAAATTCATCACGGGTGATGATACCAAGTTAAACACCTTTTTCGCGGGTGGAGATATGCCTGATTTGTTGACGGTGTTTGACTCGAATTCTCCAGTGGTGCAAAAAGCTGCAACCTGGGCTATGCCGCTGAATGATCTGGCGGAGAAATATGATCCTTACTTCAATAAAGTTGCGGCTGCCGATACATTGAACTGGTTCCAATTGGCGGATGGTAAAACCTATGGTTACCCGAACTATTCCAATACGCAAGAGGATTATGATAGCGGTAACATTCCTGCCAAAACGGCATTTATCATTCGTAAAGATGTGTACGAAGCTTTGGGTAGTCCGGTCATTGGAACGCCAGAAGAATTCCAGAGTGTGATGAAACGAATTAAGCAAGAGTTCCCTGCGCTGATTCCGTTTGGATTCAACTCTATAGGTGAAGGAACAGGTTCACTCGGGGATACTTTGCAAGATTTCATCGGCGTTCCATTGGAGACCGAATCAGGAGAATTCTACGATCGCAATCTGGATGAAGATTACCTCACGTGGTTGAAAACATTGAACACCGTGTACAGAGACGGCAATATCAGTGATGACAGTTTTGCCGATGATGGAACCGCTTTTGAGGAAAAAGTGAAGTCCGGTAAATATGCGACCATGCTGCTTGACGGTACACCTCAACAAGGAGGAAACCTGCAAATCTACATGAGTGCCAATCCAGGCAAAGAATATGTTGCTATCGATGGACCGCAGAGCACCAAAGGTAATGCACCAACATTGAATCAATCCGGAATAACCGGGTGGATGATCAATTTCATCTCCAAGGATTGTAAAGATCCGGCCAAGGCCATTCAGATTTTCACATACTTGCTGAGTGAAGAAGGACAGACGCTTATGAATTACGGGATCGAGGGGGAAACCTACCAAACCAAAGCCGACGGTAGTGTAGAATTGCTGCCAGCGGTGAAAGACCTGCAACTCAATAATGCGGATCAATTCAAAAAGGATTATCGGATGGGTGAATTTATGTTCTTTGGTCATGACCGCCACAAAGCACTCAGTGCAGATGCTTTTCCGGAAGCGATTAAACAGATGCAGGAGTGGGGCAAAGGCAAGCTGAAACCACACTTCATTCTGGAGAATATTAGCCCGGACCAGGGCACACCTGAAGCTCGTGCGTTGTCAGCAATCAATACGAAGTGGAATACAACACTGGTCAGTATGGTACGTTCCAAGGATGATGCCTCGTATGACAATGCACTGGCTTCTTACAAGTCATTTTTAGGTGAGAACCGTTGGGAAGAGATTGTGAAGGTACGCAGTGAAAAGATGAAATTGAACAAAGAGAAACTAGGCATTCAATAATAGAAATATGAAGGAGAATCCTATGACTACATTCAAAATGTACAAATCTACGGGTGAAGAAGAGTTATTCGTATCTCTATCCCAGGAGCAATTGAAACCACTGGATGCTGATAAGAAGACAACGACCATCCATCTGGATGATCAGCTAACGTATCAGGAGATGGACGGATTTGGTGCTTCTTTTACCGATTCATCTGCCTATTTGATCAACCAAATCTTGAGTGAGGAGCAACGGGATGAGGTCATGACCCGACTGTTCCATCCGGAGAAAGGGATCGGGCTGTCGGTCATCCGTAATCCGATGGGCGCTTCGGACTATGCGAGAACGGTATACAGTTATAACGATATGCCAGAACAGCAGACGGACCCCGAATTAACCCAATTCAGCATTGCACATGATGAAGGGGACGTTATTCCTTTAACACAACAGGCGTTGGCATTGAATCCTGAACTGAAGCTGTTTGCTTCACCATGGAGTGCACCGGGATGGATGAAAACGAGTGGATCGATGATTACCGGACAATTAAAGACTGAATGGTATCCCGTTTATGCTGAATATTTCGTGAAATACATTCAAGCGTATGGCAAGCATGGATTACCGATCCATGCCATCACACCACAGAATGAGGCGCTTTATGAACCAGGGCACTATCCTGGTATGTTGATGCCAGCCGAAGCCCAAGCAGATTTTATCAAAAACCATCTTAAACCAGCCTTTGTGCAAAACGATATTCAAACTAAGATTCTCTGTTACGATCACAACTGGGATCAACCGGAATATCCCCTAACCGTACTGGAACAAGCGGGAGAGGAAGTTGACGGAGTGGCCTGGCACTGGTACGGGGGCGATGCATCTGCTCAAACGAAGGTATATGAAGCTTTTGCAGGTAAAGAAGTGCATTTCACTGAAGGTTCGGGTGGAGAGTGGATTCCGCCATTTGAGCAAGCCTTCTCTAATGTGATGCGAACGGGAATTCAGATTCTTCGTAATTACAGCAAGTCCTTTGTACTTTGGAATATGGCACTTGATGAGAACAACGGGCCAACCGTTCCGGGATTTGGCCGCAGTACGTGTCGTGGGATCGTTCAGGTGAATCAGCAAACAAAGGAACTTACGTATACACTTGATTATTATGCCTTGGCACATTTTAGTGCCTTGATCCGCCCCAAGGCTGTTCGGATCGAATCAACTTCCAGTGATGATGGAATTTGTTCTGTGGCTTTTAAAAATGCCGATGGTTCCGTAGCTTTAGTCCTCTTTAATGATGGGGAGGAGACGGGCAACATACAGGTTAAGCTGCGCGACGATGTATTGATGAAGTTCCAGCTGGAAAGCAAGAGTGTCTTGTCCGTATTAATCACAGATTTATAAATGAACGGAGTTATACCAGGCTTCATCAGAAAAGAAACCAAAAGAAGCGATATCCGGAGTGTACACGGATATCGCTTCTTTTGGTGAATTTCATCTGATTCAGGGCTATATTATACGGGTTGAATGGCGAGATGGGGTGTCCCACTACTTTCATCAACGAACAGTATATATTGATTGCCAGCAGTCCCTGTTAAGACCAGACCGGGTTGACCTGCAACACCAGGATTGTAATATCTGAGTTGTTGCAAAACAGGTAGGGAGACTGGAAGAGTAGGTTGATTAAGTGCCATTAATTGTGTAGCGGCCTTAACGCTATCTCCAGCTTCAATTACTCCGCCTACACCCAAATGGTTGACAATCGAGGAGCTGGCGTTGATTTGAAGGCTGCCTGCTACGGTCTGACTACCATTGACTTGTAGATCGACACCAACGGTTTGATTACCATTAACGTGCAGATTTTGATTTATCGTCTGATTGCCGGTGACAAGGATACTATCAAATGTTGGCAAAGATATCATCTCCTATACAGTATTCATATATTCTATGAGGACAAGATCTGGAATGATCCGGGTGGCCACACATTATATACTTGGGATAAAGCCCCTTTTGCAAAAAAAGAGTTAGCGAAACACTATTTCGTGCATATTGTAGGCAGAGAATGTTTTCGCATGGAACAGGAGGGTTTGTTATCCGAAAGAAGTCAAGAACGCAGGTTAAGTCCACGAAAAAGAAACGTTCAGTTCATGATGCGAACCGGTTATTCCTGAGACAGATGAATGTGGTTCTGAACAGGAAACTCAAATCCATGCGTAAACATATGGAAGTACAACAATTGGAACTGAATCAGCAATGGCTGAAAATGATGCAGGTGGGAAGCATACCTGCCCGAGAAGTGCCAAAAGTGATCTATAAAGAGTTAAATGTGCTTCTTATTACTCCTTGTAATGACCGAGAAATGTCATCACATTGCGTCCTGATTGAACAGAGTCTGAAACATCTCGTGAGAAATGTGAATGAGATTAAATATATCGAATCCGTGTCAGCCTGTTTATCTTCTTATGATGTTGACCTGATTATGGTCATCGGAAGCGAAGAAAACTTGCCGGATGAGAATATCACAGCATTAAGGACATCAACCGTGAAGAAGGCAATCTGGTTGTCTGCCGATCAACAGGTGAATCAAAGCGAAACTATTCTACCGATTTTTGATCACGTGTTTACACAACATTCAACGCAAATAAGCGATGATCAGCAGCATATGGGAAGCACTGGTAGTCATGAACTGTTCATGCCGCCTGATCCACATATATTCTGTCCGCAAGCTGTTCCCCCGGAGTATGAATCGGATGTTTATATCATCGGGGATGCAGAACCGGATGGCATCGTCACCGCAATTGCCAAATCAGGTCTTATGGATAACAAAAAGGTTCGGGTGGATGGAAAGGGTTGGGCACAGATCGGGGATTTCAAGCCTGTTCATACGAATGAAGCTCGTCAGATGTTATATAACGGAAGCAAACTGGTTATTCATAGTGGGGAATCAATCAAAAACGTGATGGAAATTGCCGCATGTGGGACGTTTCAGCTCATAGGCCCATCTGTGAATCAGAGCAACGGGATTGACCTTAGTAACTTTCAACAATACAACTCTTGTGAAGAACTCACTCAGAAGTTTGAACATTACTGGCAGAGTGTTGATGCAAGGAGACTGGCCGCTAGCCATGCTCTGGCATACATGAAATATAATCAATCCCATCTACAAAAAACATTGCGACTGCTGGATATCATTTTCATATAAATCATCCCAAAAATCACAGGAGCGTAGGCTGCATCATGTTGCTGCATTGGAGGAGTTCTGATTGAAGGTAATTGCTCTGCATCTGCCCCAATTTCACCGGATTGAGGAGAACGACCGATGGTGGGGGGACGGTTTTACTGAATGGACGAATGTAAAAAAAGCCACGTCTTTATATTCGGGTCATTATCAGCCTAAGCAGCCGTTTCAGGGGAACTATTATGATCTTTCCGATCCAGATGTACGAAAGTGGCAAGCGGAAACGGCTAAACAGCATGGCATTTATGGATTTTGTTATTATCATTATTGGTTCAAAGGCAAGCGTTTGCTGGAAAAACCAGTGAATGAAATTCTGGAAAGTGGGCAGCCTGATTTTCCCTTTTGTTTGTCTTGGGCCAATGAGACATGGACAAGAAAATGGGATGGGCAAGAATCCGATATTCTCATGGCCCAGAACTATGGGGATCGAGAGGATTGGGAAGAACATTTTAATTATTTGGTAAAAGTATTTAAGGACAAACGATATATTCGAGTGCAAGGTAAGCCTTTATTTCTGATCTATCGACCAGCGAGTATTCCGCAATGTGAGGAAATGATTCAGTTTTGGCGTGAATTGGCTTTGAAGCATGGCCTGAAAGGGATCCATTTTGTGCAGACCATTGGTGGATTCCCTACATTTAATCGTCAGATCTTTGATGCGAGTATGGAATTTGAACCGCATTATACGTTTGCACATGGACATATGAATGGAATCTGGATCGGAATGAACATCAAGGGGCAGCAGCATATTGCTGTGAATTACGACAAGGTATGGTCCTCCATTCTCGAACGAACACCACACCGTAACGGAGAAATTGTCTATCCAGGTGCTTTTGTCAATTGGGATAATACACCGCGGAGAGGTGTTCACGGACAGAGTACGCTTGGGGCCACCCCAGAGAAGTTTGGGCTGTATCTGTCCAGACAGATGGAACGAGCGAGGACGCTGTACAAAAGTGAATATCTTTTTGTTAATGCCTGGAATGAGTGGGCGGAAGGGGCATATCTTGAGCCGGATCAAAACTATGGTTATGCTTATTTAAGAGAACTCAAGAAAGTAACTCAGCATGAATTGAACAGAAACAAGTCTATAGGAGGGAGTTCCGAATGAGGGAACTCTCTCTGCTTTGAGCTTATTTATAGACTATGTTTCGTTGTCAGTACTGTTTTTTGTTTGCGGTACTCCGTTGGAGTTAGCCCTGTATGCTTTTTGAACTGTCTGGAGAAATAGTACAAATCACTGAAACCGAGATGTTCGGCGATGGCCGTTATTGTGTTCGGGGTGCAGGCAAGCAACTCTTTGGCCTTATCAATTTTTTTGCCAGTAATATAGAGGATCGGAGGAACTCCGATCTGCTGCTTGAAGAATCGAATGAAATAATTTGGATGCATGTAGGCGATCTGGGCCAGATCCTGAACCGAAATATTCTCTTCGATGTTGGAATCAATATAAGCCAGAATGGTGGACAGTTTCTCCATGACAGGAACGTTAATAAAAGAGATCTGATCCAGATCCAGATTCATTAGATAGTGAGATAGTAACTCGGTCAGTTTGCTCTTGGCCATCATATGGGCATAGACTTCATTGGATTTTGCATATGTAAGGATACTGCTGAAGATTGCTTGAATCAACTCAGGTTGATCTATCGTACAGATGTGTGGGAATTTCAGAATTTGGAACAAATTGATTCCCCCAACCTTTGCGCTAAAGTGACACCAATATTTGAGAAAAGGACTGTCATTAATGGCAGAGTAAGACTGTTTGATCCCCTCTGGCATTAAAATAAGCTGATTAGGCGCAGGGTAATATTCTTCATCCCCAATCTTGAGCCAACCTTCACCTTCGCATATGAAATAAAACTTGCTGTAATCGGGTGTGTAATCCAGATCCCGCCAATCCGTATCGCACCGATTGTAGTTGACCATGAATAATTCGACTTGGAGATTAGACAGGTAGTTCGTAAGCAAAGTTTGGTGATTCATACTTTTCATCTCCATACAAGGTTATTATTGTCCATCTAAAAGTTAGTGTTCTGCATGTCTATCCTTCGGCCGTAGCACTACAATACAACTACAGACAATAACAGAAGGGATGAGAACATCTCATGGACAAAAACGAATATTTGCAACAGATTGAAGCAACGATTGAGAGTGGTAAATTCAAGGACAACTGGAGTTCGCTTAGCGCCTTTCAAGTACCCGAATGGTACCCAAAAGCGAAATTTGGCATATTCATTCACTGGGGGCTATATTCTGTACCGGCCTATGATAGCGAATGGTATTCGCGAAATATGTACATACAAGGCACCAAAGCTTATGAACATCACCTTGAGGTGTATGGACCTCATAAGGACTTTGGATATAAAGACTTCATTCCGATGTTTCGTGCAGAGAAGTTCGATGCAGATGAATGGGCAACGTTATTCAAACAGGCTGGAGCCAGATATGTTATGCCTGTGGCTGAGCACCATGATGGTTTTCAGATGTACAAAAGCTCTATCTCTCACTATAACACATATGAAATGGGCCCCAAACGGGATCTTCTGGGTGAGATGAAGGTTGCATACGAGAAGCAGGGGCTGACCTTATGTGTGTCGTCTCACCGCGCCGAGCACTGGTTCTTCATGTCTCACGGGAAGGAGTTTGATTCAGATATTAAGGAACCCCTTGAGCGTGGGGACTTCTATTGGCCTGCCATGCCTGAACCCAAGGATCACTTCGACTTGTATGACTCACCTCCAACTGAGGAGTATCTGGAGGACTGGTTGATTCGCTGCTGTGAACTGGTTGATCAATATCAGCCAAAGATCTTTTATTTCGATTGGTGGATTCAAACGGTTGCGTTCAAACCCTATCTTAAAAAATTTGCTGCCTATTATTATAACAAAGGCGAAGAGTGGGGTGTGCCTGTAGCTATCAATTATAAACATGAGGCCTACATGTTTGGTAGTGCCGTTCCGGATGTGGAGCGGGGACAGTTCGCTGAGCTCAAGCCCTATTTTTGGCAAACAGATACAGCTGTCGCTAAAAACTCATGGTGTTATACGGAAAATAATAACTATAAAACGGCTGAGGAGATTATTCGGGATCTCGTCGATATTGTAAGCAAAAACGGGAATTTACTGCTGAATATTGGTCCCAAAGCAGACGGCAGCATACCGGATGAAGATCGCGACATTTTGCTGAGCATTGGCAAGTGGCTGGAAGTGAATGGGGAAGCGATCTATGACACGTCATTCTGGCGTACGTTTGGCGAGGGTCCGACAGAGGTGAAGGAAGGGCAATTCACGGATGGGGATACAAAGATATTTACGAGTGAAGATATACGTTTTACGTTAAAAGAAAGCAGTCTGTATGCCACGGTTCTTGCCTATCCAGATAATGGGGTGGTGCAGATTAAATCCCTGAAGGAAAATTCTCACCATTTTCAAGGGGTCATTCAAGATATTCAGGTACTTGGCTATGAAGAACAGCCGCAATGGGAGAGAACAGCGGACGCACTGACGATCACAACAACAACTGTGAAAAGTAATGCGCCAATTGTTTTCAAAATTAAATTGGACTAATCAACAAAGATAAATTAACTACTGTAAATATAAAAAGGGCGCATCCAGGAGTATTGTACTCATCGGATAGCGCTCTTTTGGTTGGGCTATACACAGGGCTGACTTCCATGCAAAATCCTCTCCATGATAATGGAGGCTGCTCCAAGCTGAAAACGGTAATTCGGAAACTTACTTATATAATAATCACGAAATTCTTTCTTGCTAATATACTGATATCATCAAATCAGTGATGTTCGCCTGTAATGGAATGATTGAGACTCACTAAGGAGGATCTGCAAAAAAGATGAAACCAAAGAAACGCATCAGATATGGTTGGAGCGGATTTAAGAAAAAAAAAGCTGAGGACTGTGACCATCCCCAAGAGCAGCACAAAGAACACCATCACGAGCACAATCATCACCACCACAATCACCACCACAATAACCACCATCATAAGTGTTTTGACAAAGAAGCCGAATTGCTTCTCAAATTAATTGGTGAGTTGAAGGGAGCAATTGTACAGGTTTTTGCCAATCCCACGCCTCACAATGTTTCACTTCTGATTGAGGTACTGCGTAAATTACTGGCTCTGGTTCATCATTCGGATTTGAAAAAGGGAACCAAGGCAGATCTCGAAGCGGTCTTGGAGCTTACCATTGTATCTGCAGAGGCCGTTCCATTTTCTCCGATCAGTGTGGGAACCAATTTGCAGCAATTGCTGGATGTGCTCCTATCTGTCGTTTTACAGGGGAATATCGATTCGGCTGAGAAAGATCAACTGGTCATTTTGATCCGGGCGACCGAATTGGCTATCACATCAGGGCTTAGAAACATAGGGAGTCAAGGTCCGGCAGGACCTGCAGGACCAGCGGGTCCTCAGGGCGTACCTGGTCCACAAGGCCCGGCAGGCGTTGCTGGTTCTCAGGGTGGTGTAGGTCCAGCTGGTACACCGGGAGCTGCTGGTGCCCAGGGACCAGCAGGTGCGACAGGTGTTACTGGAGCAACGGGTGCGGCAGGCCCAGCAGGTGGCGCAACAGGAGCGACAGGGGCAACGGGGAGTACAGGAGCTGTTGGGGCAGCTGGACTTGCGGGAGTCACCGGGGCAACGGGTGCAGCCGGAATTGCTGGGGTAACCGGGGCTACCGGCGCAACTGGGATTGCGGGAGTAACTGGCAGCACTGGTGTTACAGGAGCTACGGGTTCGGGCGCCATCATACCGTTTGCTTCTGGCGGACCTGCCATATTAACAACGGTTCTTGGTGGACTGGTCGGAACGACAAGCCTTATCGGTTTCGGCAGCTCGGCAACAGGAGTCAGCATTCTGGGTGGCACCATTGATTTAACGGGAACGATTGTCGGACCACTCATTAACTTTGCGTTCTCTGTCCCACGGGATGGCGTTATAACTTCCATTGCTGCCTATTTTAGTACAACAGCAGCCTTGGCCTTGGTCGGTTCAACGGTGACCATCACTGCGCAATTATTCAGTTCACCTACACCTGATAATGCATTTACTGCGGTTCCAGGGGCCGTCGTTACACTGGCACCTCCACTCACCGGTATTATTGCATTGGGTAGTATCTCCAATGGCATAACAACCGGATTGGCTATACCTGTGACTGCACAGACACGTCTTCTGCTTGTATTCTCCGCAACGGCAACTGGACTTAGTCTTGTGAATACCGTTGTTGGCTATGCAAGTGGCGGCGTGAACATTACATGATGAGATATAAATTTTGATATGAACGACATGAGAGTTCTCATGTCGTTCTTTTTCTTGATTTGAAATTTTGAGTATCAGGTCTTGGTTATATAGAACTACTACAAACTATTATTCATCAAAAACATGCAGGAATACGAAAAATAAGCTGAAATGTGTAAGCGACATGAGACACATAAAAGCATTAAATAGACTTATTTTCTATATATTTCAATAAAGTGCTTGTATATATCGAATAATGATTTTATACTATACCAATAAAATCCAATTAAATTCCTAATCGACTATTATATGTAATTAAAATGTTTAACTACTCACTCGAATCACGATCGAAAGTCATATCCACCACTCCTTAGCAAGCGTTCTGCTAACGCTCCAGATTACCCTTCCACATGAATGCTTATCGACATTCACTCTCATTGCATTATTCAAACACCCAAACTATTCACTCACATGGTTTAATCCGATTCATTCAATCTCCTAAACTTCCAAGTAAAAAAACATAGACTGATCTGTTATCTCTTCTGACTCATATTGATCCCTAACCAGACCTGTAAAGGAGGTGAGGCTTTATGTGAAATCCAGGGTATCTGTTTCGTCCGCAATAAAGGTTATTTTAACGTTTTATTCTGCAGAGAAGGGCATATGTACCAGACTAAATTAAAAAACCGGGTAAAAGGAGTGGAAAAGTTTGATAAAGATTAATCGGTTACGCAAGCCCATCTCCATGGGGCTCTCGCTTCTCCTTGCATTTTCGATCATTCATCCGGTTTCAGCTGAAAACTCCACATCATCCAAATTGGATATGAAATCTGGACTTGCCAAAGTTACGGAGTCCAAAGTAAACGCCAAATTGACCAAAGAATTCGAAGGTAGTGAATATGTTACCTATCTGGTGAAAATGAAGGAACAGGTGGATACAGCAGCAGTCTCCAAACAGGCCCTGGAAAAGGCGACCATCGCCAAACAAACGGCTTCAGCCACAAAGCTGTCCGTTCGTAATTCGGTCGTCAGCTCTCTGCGAGAAACAGCCTCGCGTACACAATATCCATTGGAAACTTATCTGGAAAAGGAAGTTGACCTGGGTAAGGTCAAAGAATATAAAAGCTATTTTATTGTCAATTCATTGGCAGTAACGAGTACCAAAGAAGTCATGGAACAGATTGCGCTGCTGCCTGAGGTGGAGAAGATTCTACCGAATGAGACACGATACTTACAGAAAGCCGAAGTGAGTAAAGAACCGGCGAATGCGGCATCAGGCAAAGATGCTGTCCAAACGCCAGCTAAAGACTCTTCAGTCGGAGTCAAAGACAAGGAGCATGCTGCCAAGGACAAGCTTGCGACTGAAAACGTGGAATGGAACCTGGATTACATCAATGCGCCAGCCGTGTGGGATCGGGGCATCGATGGAACAGGGATTGTTGTTGCCAATCTGGACAGTGGTGTGGATTATACACACCCGGCACTTCGCAGCAAATGGCGGGGCCTGGATGCTTCGGGCAATATCGTTGATCCCGAACTGAGCTGGTATGATCCGCACAGTAATGCTTCCCTCCCTGCGGACGAAGACGGACATGGTACTCACACGATGGGTACGATGGTTGGCTCTGAAGCAGATGGCACCAATCAGATCGGGGTTGCTCCCGGTGCGAAATGGATTGGTGTGCGGATATTCAATCCGGAAACAACGGATGCCATTATTCTGGATGGCGGACAGTGGTTGATCGCGCCAGTCGATGCGGAAGGCAATCTGCATCCTGAACTTGCACCGGATGTGGTAAACAACTCGTGGGGCGGAGGCGCAGGACTGGATGAATGGTTCCGACCGATGGTGCAAGCCTGGCGAGATGCTCAGATTTTCCCGGAATTCTCCGCAGGAAATGTGAGACTGGGTAACCCTGGCGGACCTGGTTCTGTTGCTAACCCGGCCAACTATCCTGAAAGTTTTGCTACAGGAGCAACCGATATCAACGGAAATCTGGCTTCGTTCTCCCTGCTGGGTCCATCCCCGTATGATGAGATCAAACCGGAAGTATCTGCCCCTGGTGTGAATATCCGTTCAGCAGTTCCGGGCGGTGTATATGAGGGAGGCTGGAACGGAACGTCTATGGCAGGCCCACATACAACTGCGCTTGCTGCACTGCTGCTTCAGGCCAATCATTCCCTTACAGTGGATCAGCTGGAGCAGATCATTACAGATACAGCCACACCGAGAACGGATAGTCAGTATCCGACATCTCCTAATAACGGCTACGGTCACGGCATTATTAATGCCCTTGATGCTGTGGGTTCTGTACTCGAAGGAATCGGCACGGTATCCGGCAGAGTGGTTACAGCCGGAGATGATCTGGAAGAGCCAGTCCTGGCACATACCCCTGTCAATTCAGCCTTTACAGGCATTGATATACCATTAACCGCTCATGTGACAGATAACGTCGCGGTAGTCTCCGTCGAGGCTTTTGCCAAAACGACAGGTACCAACCAGTACGTCTATCTGCCGATGAATCGAATTGCTGGAGATAACAAAGATGGGACGTATACAGCGACAATCCCTGCTTTTCTTATTGAACCGCAAGGTGTGGAGTATTATATCCGCGTGAATGATTACGGCAACAACGGATTCGAAAGTCAGGTATATAAAGTGGCTGTCTCTAATGGTGTTCAGCCAGGATATCTTCAGGATTTTGAAGAAGATCAGCTGGGCTTCACGACTGGCGGAACCGGAAGTACCTGGGTATGGGGAGCACCAAGCAGTGGTCCTGGAAGTGCATACTCCGGTGACAAGGTGATTGCAACCAATCTGCAAGGAACTTATGTGGCGAATAGCAATGCATATCTGCTTGCGCCGCCTATTGATCTAACCGAGAGTCCAGAAGGTGCGTTATTATCCTTCAAGCACTGGTATGACCTGGAGAATAACATCGACTTCGGCAAGGTATACATCGCTTCCGAGGATAGCGATTATGTGTTCGAAGAGCTGTTAACCTTCACGGGTACAGGTGGCAATTGGAAGACACAATATGTGGATCTTCGCGAATACGCGGGACAGCAGGTGTTCATCAAGTTCAATCTGACGAGTGATAATTCAGTGCAAAAGGCTGGCTGGTACATTGATGATTTCGCTGTAGAAGAACTGGATGAGATTGCTCCGGGCGCTCCTGCCGGATTGTCTGCGACGGCCGATATTCTTGGTAATGTAGCCTTGAGCTGGACTGGTCCGAGCGATGAGGATCTCGAATCCTATGTGGTATATCGCTCCACAACCGCAGGTACAGGTTATGAATCCATTGGAACTGCAACAGGAACAACGTTTACAGATACGGCTACGGTGACAGATTCGACGTATTACTATACCGTTGCCGCACTTGATTATAGTGGCAATGAAAGTGACAAATCGAACGAGGTCTCCATTACAGTAGAAGTGCCACAAGATATCTACATCGATCATTTCGATGGTAGTGATGATAATGGTTGGACTCATTCAGGAACCAAAGATGAGTGGGAACGCGGCATTCCGGTAACGGGACCTGCCAGCGCGGTTTCTCCACCGAATGTCTGGGCGACCGATCTAGACAATACGTACGAGAATGGCTCCAACTATTCACTCGTATCTCCGGTCATTGATTTGACGGATGTATCCGAAGGAACACTCACGTTTAATCATTGGTACGAGATTGAGAGCGGATACGACTATGGGTATGTGGAAGTCACCAAGGATGGTGGAACCACATGGTCAGAACTGGGCAAATTCTCACATAGTACAAACGGTAAACAATGGACACCCGTATTTTATGATCTGGATGCACTTACCGGTAATGAAGTTCAATTCCGGTTCCGTCTGACCTCAGACAACAGTGTTGTGAAGACAGGCTGGTTCATTGATGATTTCCGTGTACTGGGTGTTGCTGCGGAGACGGTAACGGAGGACAGTGCGGTTGTGCTTAACAGTGACAAACCGAAACCGTCCTATGATAATCCATGGTACAAAATTTCGCGGACAGACAAAGCGGAATTCAACAAAACGAAACAGCAACAACCGGAAGTTGAAAAACCAGGAACAGGTTCGGTTAATCCACAAAGCCTGCCTGCAAGTGCAACGGTTACCGTACTGGAAACCGGACGTTCGGTGAAGACAGATTCAGCTACAGGCAAGTATAGCTTCACACACGTTGCAGGTGATTACACGTTAAAAGCGGAGGCATATGGATATTATCCTCGAACTCAGCAGGTAACGATCACCGATGGCAGTGGAGCCAAAGCCAACTTTAATCTGGAGGCAATCCCGCATGGACAGATTGAAGGTGTTGTAACAGATGAGCGGACAGGACAACCACTGGCTGATGCTTCCGTTCTCGTGGTGGAAGATGCCAAGGTAGGTGAAGTTCGCACAGGTTCAGATGGCAGCTTTGTTATTCAGGTATTGGAAGGAAGCTATACCCTGTCCATCCGGGCTGCTGATTATTACAGTAAAACGGTTACTGTGACTGTCCCTGGTAATGGTACGGCTGAGGCAAATGTTGCCTTGAAACCATTCATCGGTTTCCCTGGGGAAATTGCTTATGATGATGGAACAGCAGAAAATGCAAGAGCTTTTGTAGCTGCGGATAATGCTTGGGCGGTTCGAATGACACCTGAGCTGGAAACTGCACAGCTTACGGGTGCATCGTTCCGTTTCTGGAACACCGAATGGCCCGTACCAGGAGGTACAGCGTTCCAATATGCCGTCTATGATGCATCAGGTGCCGGTGGAGCTCCGGGACGACAGCTGGCTGGACCATTCGATGGTACTGCACTTCGTAACGATCAATGGACATCCGTTGAATTCCCGGAACCAGTGATCGTAACGGGTGATTTCTATATCGTGTATGTACAGAGTGTAGCCGGAACTGGTGCTCCGGGATTGGCTACCGATGAGAATGGTACGAATGCAGGTCGAAGCTGGCAGCGTGTAGGTGGGGCCTGGAGCACTGCACCTGCAGAAGAAGGCAACTACATGATTCGAGCAGTCGTGAGATATCCGGTAAATGCACCTGTGCTCACAGTACCTGCAAACACGTATACGAATCAATCGACTTTCACTGTGTCGGGAACGTCTCCAGCATCTGGAGCTCAAATCAAGATCTACAACGGCAAGGATCTAGCTGGCACCACAACGGTGGCAAATGGGAAGTTCTCATACGGTGTGAAACTCCGTTCTGGCATTAATGCGATTACTGCGGAGGCAGTGGTGGACGGAAAAACTACCGACCGTTCACTCCCCGTTGTCATTATTCTGGATCAGACAAAACCACAATTGACGATTCTTACGCCAGCTCAGGGGGATCGCATCAATGCAGAAGTTGTTCACGTAACGGGTAATGTCGTGGAACAATTCCTCGATAAGGTAACCGTTAACGGACAAACCGTACAAGTGGGTAAAGACAGAAGTTTCAGTCACCGTGTATTGGTCAATGAAGGCGAGAACACAATTACCATTACAGCAACCGATATCGCTGGTAACAAAACAACCGTAACACGCACCGTCTATGTGGAAACGGCGTTGCCAGAACTTACGAATATTACTCCGGCTGAGGATGTTCGAATCACATCAGGAGAGAGTGTTACCGTTTCATTTGACAGTAAACCTGGTCTGCAAGCCTCTTTCCGGATTCAGCTTCCTTTGAATCTGAATGCCCAAGGGGCAGGAGAGATTCCATTGGTGGAGACTGAACCTGGTCGTTACACAGGTACGTACACAACACCTTCATCCCTTGTTCTGGATGCTGGAGTCATTGTGATTCGAGCTCAGGATGCAGCAGGCAACAAAGTAGAGGCTGAAGCAGCTGGACGATTGTTCGTCAGCGCAGCACAAGAACAATCAGTTCCAGAACCAGATTTGAGCCCTGAAGAGACTGAAACAGAAGTAGATCCACCGTCTGCTGAGGGTCTGCAACCTTAATTATGCAAAGTGTGAAATGGATGATAACTACGTTTTGACCATCTAAGCAAGAAGCCGATAAGCCGAGGTATCAGGGTTTATCGGCTTCTTTTTGTATCAATTCATATCTGACGCCTAAGATTACTCGGCTATCAAATCATTTATCCCTGATACACAGCGAAGTTTGATATGCGACCTAAATGCATCAAAGACGTATAATATCCCTTAAGTCATTATTAGATGGTTAGGGAGATGAACGATGAGAACACAAGTGAGAATATTTGAAAATACAAGTACTGTAGAGTTGGAGAAAGAAATGAATGAATTTTTAAATGGGATCAATACTGTGAATGCAGTGGATATCAAGTATTCTGAAGTATCCGTTACTAACGGAGGTTACGTTATAAATCATTACTCGGCTATGGTTATCTATGCCAAATAAATTTAATAATGAACTTTAGAAAATGAAGCATCCATTGGGATGCTTTTTCTTTTGCTCTCACATGACAGCAGGTGAGTTGTCTCCTTTCTTCACATTAATGATATAACATGATATATTAGGATGTAGAACATGAGAAGTATGGGTATTTATGGAGGTGCTTGTATTGGGGAAAGATTCGGCATCCAAGCCGATGTATGAACAGATCTTTGAATCCTTGCGCGAACGGATACAGCTTCATCAATATCAAGTGGGTGAACGTGTTCCTTCGGAGAAGGAATTATGTGATGAATTCGGAGTTAGCCGGATTACAACTAAAAAAGCGCTTGAGATGCTGGCGAGTGAACAATTAATTGTTCGTCAGCCGGGACGAGGTTCTTTTGTAGCCGACACGGCAGATGTGTTGCAAGAAAGACCTAACAGACCTGCTCCGCGTGCTGCGGTTAAAGATCCGGAGAAGAAGCTGCTCATTGGTCTGGTCATTACTAACTTCAGTGATATGTACGGTACAGAACTGTTGTATGGTATGGAAGAAGCTTCGCGAGAGCATGATTGTTTTCTCGTACTTAGACGATCCTTCGGGATTCCCGAGCAGGAGGAACAGAGTATTCAGGAACTGCTGGAACTGGGAGTGGATGGATTGATTATCTTCCCGGCACAGGGTGAATATTTCAGCGATGAAATTCTTAAACTGGTTGTTAACAAATTCCCGTTTGTCCTGATTGACCGTTACCTCAAAGGTATTCCGGCTTCATCTGTAAGTACGGATAACGTAGGCGCGGCGCGAGAAGGGATGAATTATTTGTTCGATCTCGGTCACCGACATATCGCTTTTCTGACACAGCCTCCGGCGAACACGACACCGATTGAAGAACGAATTGAAGGCATCATTGAGGCTCATCATGATCAAGGAGTGCTGGTGAACAGGGAACTGTGGTTAGAATCTTTTCTTTCGACACTGCCAAGTGTGTTTGATCCTCAAGTCGAGGTCCGTGATGTGGAGACACTGGTGGAACATTTACAGAAATACCCCCAGATTACTGCACTCTTTGCTGCGGAGTACCATATTGCTTTACTTGCAGAACAGGCGGCCGATCAGCTTGGTCTGAAGATCCCGGAAGATATGTCCATCATTTGTTTTGACAGTCCAAACGCTGCCGAAGGAAGCCGTGTAACACACATGCGACAAAGCCAGTTTGATATGGGGAAACAGGCATTCGAGATGGTGCTTCAAAGTATGCAGAACAACGAAATGGCAGTGAACAGAGTTGTTTTGCCTGCCCGCTTGGTGAAGGGTAAATCAACAAGTATGGTGAAACAAAAGGGTTAGTTTTAGCGGCTTTATAATCATTGTGTTCAAAGAGGGACTTCGTGGAAACGAGGTCTCTTTTTGTTGTGGATAAAAAGGGGAACATTAACTTAATTGGTATACTATTTAGTGCGGTGAAATGAGAATAACATGCTAATATACAAATAAATATATTGACATAACATTATATTCGTTTTAGGATGATGAAAGCGGTTAACAAACTGGATTACATAAGGAGGACAACATGCTGACACCCAGAAATAATCAAGAAATTTCCCCCTCGATATACGACATGGTTGATCAGGTTAACAAACGTATGCCGGACCATCCGGAACTTAACCAAATGTTCAAAAACTGTTTTACCAATACGATGGCGACCACAATTCAGCGCAAAGAAGATGGAACAACTTTTGTGATTACAGGAGATATCCCTGCCATGTGGTTACGTGATTCTGCTGCTCAGGTCAGACCTTATCTGGTTCTCGCTTCAGAGGATGAAGATATCGCCGACATGATCGCTGGACTGGTTGAACGTCAACTGAATTATATTCTCCTGGACCCTTATGCAAACGCTTTTAATGAGACGGAGAGTGGAAAAGGACATCAGGAAGACCTGACGCAGATGAATGATTGGATCTGGGAACGGAAGTATGAGATCGACTCACTGGCTTATCCGATTCAGCTCAGTTATCTCTTATGGAAGAACACGGGAAGAACAACTCAATTCAATGATACGTTCCGTAAAGCAGCCCAGATCATCATGCAGTTATGGCAAGTGGAACAGCATCATGAGACGAAATCACCCTACACGTTCCAACGTCTGGATGCTCCCGAAACCGATACGCTCACCCGAGAGGGACGAGGTACTGAAACAGCCTACACAGGCATGACCTGGTCGGGATTCCGTCCCAGCGACGATCGTTGTGAATATGGTTATCTGATTCCATCCAATATGTTCGCTGTTGTGGCGCTTCGATATCTTCAGGAAATTGCTGAAGCGGTGTTCGAGGATGAAACGCTGGCAGCGACTGCTCAGCAGTTGGAGGAACAGATCAACAAAGGTATTCAGGATTATGGCACCGTTGAACATCCGGAATATGGAACCATATATGCGTACGAAACGGATGGGAAAGGCAATCACAATCTGATGGATGATGCCAATGTGCCAAGTCTGCTGTCTTTGCCTTATCTCGGATATGTGGAGGAGAACGACGAGGTGTATCAGAATACACGCCGTTTCATTTTATCCACGAACAACCCGTATTTTTATGAGGGAACAGCTGCAGCGGGAATCGGTAGTCCGCATACACCGGAAGGGTACATCTGGCATATCGCGTTATCGATGCAGGGGCTGACTACAGAGGATCGCAATGAAAAACTACGATTGCTTCAGCTCATCCATAAGACGGATGCGGATACCGGACTGACCCATGAAGGTTTTTCAGCCAACAATCCACATGAATATACACGTCCATGGTTTTCATGGTCCAACATGCTCTTTAGTGAACTGATTATGGATTATTGCGGATTCCGCGTACAGAAATAGATAGGGAAGCAAGAGATAACCTGCGAGTACATCATAACGTTCGGAGTTCGTTGAATTCCGACAAAGAGGAGAGCGAATCATGAGAAAAATATCATTGAAAATGCCGGTAGCAGCAGTTATGACATCCTTGCTCATTCTAACTACAGCCTGTTCAGGCGGAAGTTCAAGTACAGGCACAACCAGTGATGGCAAGAAGGAAGTAACCGTATCGTTCCGTTCTTCAGGATCGGAAGATACACTTACGAAGTTCTTCCAATCAGGTTTGGTGGATCAATTCGAGAAAGAAAATCCGGATATCAAAATCAACATCGCGCCTGTATTGGCAAGTGAGGGTGATTATACGTCCAAAATGGTTTTGCAGATGAAATCGCCTGACACGGCGCCAGATGTCATTGCCGAAGATACATCCATCATCAAATCCGATGCTGCTGCCGGATATCTGGAGCCGCTGGATACACAGGTTCAGGGATGGCCCGATTGGAAAGAACATATCATCGACAACCTGAAGGCGGGGGTTACCGGAGAAGACGGCAAAGTGTATGGCGTTCCGGCTACCTCGGATACACGCGGAATCTGGTACAACAAGGAACTGTTTCAACAGGCTGGTCTGGAAGTTCCATTCAAACCTGCAAGCTGGGCAGAAGTACTCGAAGCAGCACGTACCATCAAGCAAAAACTGCCAGGTGTGACACCGCTTAATATGATCGTGGGCAAAGCAAACGGTGAAGGTGTCACCATGCAAACACTGGAAATGCTGCTCTATGGTACGGCGGATACGCTGTACGACGACACCACCAAGAAATGGGTAGTTAACAGCCCGGGCCTTCTGGATTCTTTCAAATTCATAGATCAAGTGTTTAACACGGATAAAACAGGTCCGACCATGCAGGTAGCCTTGAATGGACAAGCTGGCAGTATTGCATTCCAGCAACAGTTCCCACAAGACAAACTGGCGATGGCTGTAGATGGTAGCTGGGCAGGTTCGACATGGGCCGAGAACGGTGCTGCTCCAATTGCCAACGTCGAAGAGAAAATAGGCTTTGCACCATTCCCAACACAAAATGGGGAAGAGCCTGGAGCAACTACGATGTCCGGAGGGTGGGCTTGGTCTGTTCCTGCACAAGCGAAGAACAAGGAAGAGGCTTGGAAATTTATCGAGTTCCTGATGAATAAGGAAAATGCGACTGCTCGTGTTGTAGCGGAAGGCAGCCTCAGTCCGCGTAATGATTCCACTGAAGTTGAAGGTTATACGGATCGTCCATATACCAAAGAAGCACAGGAACTCTTGAATGTGGCCCACTTCCGTCCAGCGAACGATCAATATGCAGCGGTATCCGCACAATTGCAAAGCATTGTTGAGAGTATTGCCTCTGGCAAGCTGACGCCGGAACAGGGAATTACGCAATTGAAGGACAACGTATCGCGTTCCCTTGGCGCGGACAGCATCGAAGAGAAATAAGGATATCGATATATTCGGAGGGGGAGGCACAATCTCCCCTTTTTCCGGTTCGAATGGAGAGTGACTTATGAAAAGGAAAGCACCAGGTTCATTTCTGTTTCTAATGCCTTCCGTACTGTTATTACTTGTGTTTTTCATTGTTCCCATCATTCTGACGATCTGCTTTGCCTTTACGAACATGGCTTTGACCGGGGCGGCAGCCAAGAGTTTGGAGTTTGTTGGATTCCAGAATTTCATTAATATGTTCCATGATCCTGACTTTCGCATTAGTGTCTGGCGCACGCTGGTCTTTCTCATCTTCTCCGCAGTGATTGGTCAGGTATTGCTTGGTTTCATTCTGGCTCTTCTAATGAAGGAGAAAAATGTGACGTTCCGTCGGGTCATCGGCATCATCGTCATTGCCGGTTGGGTGACACCCGAGATTGTCGTGGCATTCTGTATGGTGGCTTTTTTCAGTGACAATGGTTCATTGAATCAGATCCTCGGCTGGTTTGGGGCAAATCCAGTCTCCTGGTTGTTCAGTTTCCCTATGGTGAGTGTCATTATCGCAAATATCTGGCACGGAACGGCCTTTTCGATGATGGTCTATCAGTCGGCACTGGATGATATCCCGAAGGAAGTTGAAGAAGCTGCGATTATTGACAGTGCCACCGGGTTCCAGATTGTCAGACACATTACGATTCCAATGGTAAAAGGGTCCATCGTGACCAACATGATGTTGGTTACACTACAGACACTGGGTGTGTTCACGCTGATCTATACGATGACCGGTGGTGGCCCGGGTACTTCAACACAAACCTTACCGATTTTCATGTATAACCAGGCCTTTGTGAACTATCAGTTTGGATACGGCACAGCCATCTCGTTGGTTCTGTTGTTCATTGGTATTATCGCCAGCCTGTTCTACATGCGATCCATGAAAGTGAAAGTGTAACCATGAAGGAGGTTCGATCCCTATGGTCAAACATGGGCTTCAACGCAAAATCCAGTACGGGATTTTAGTTTTTCTAGGGCTCTGTTTTTTATTGCCGCTGCTCTGGATCATTCTGGCTTCATTTGACCCGAACGCGCAGCAGGGCATCAAAATGCCCAGTACCTGGACCATTCAAAATTTCAAGGATGTACTTGGGGATTCGAGCAATCTTCGTTCATTCGGTGTAGGCCTTATTCTGTCGGGAGGGCAAGCGATATTGGTTGTTCTGGTATCGGTGCTTGCTGCGTATCCTTTATCCCGTTACGAAATGAGATTCAAAAAAAGCTTCCTGTTATCCATTCTGTTCATGACAGCTCTTCCGATTACTGCCGTGATGGTTCCGGTATTTCAGATGTTTCTGTTCTTCAAAATGCAAAATAGCATCATCGCCACAATGTTGTTCCTGACGGCATCCTCACTTCCGTACGGCATCTGGATGATGAAAAACTTCATGGATTCGGTGCCGATTGATCTGGAAGAATCGGCATGGATTGACGGTGCGTCCGTATGGAACGGATTGAGACGAATTGTAGCGCCATTGATGTTGCCCGGTATTGCAACGATAGCGATATTTACCTTTTCGGGAAGTTGGGGCAACTTCTTCGTGCCATATATCCTGCTCCAGACACCGGAGAAACTTCCGGCATCGGTCACGATCTATCAATTCTTCGGCAGCCACGGCATGGTTGAATACGGCAGATTGGCTGCATTCTCACTACTTTATACGATGCCTTCGGTTGTGCTGTACATCTTCTCCCAGCGCTACATGTCCAAGGGCTTCAGCATGGGCGGGGCAACCAAAGGTTAATGACAGGAGGTACGCAACATGACAACCAAAAAGACGGCACATCTCATCTCGCATACCCATTGGGACCGTGAATGGTATATGCCTTATGAACATCATCATGTTCTTCTTATTGAGCTGATGGATAAACTGCTGGACACACTTGATCAGGACCCGGAATATCGTTATTTCCATCTGGATGGGCAAACGATTATTCGTGAAGATTATTTGCAGGTTCGGCCCGAACAACAGGAGAGGCTCGACCGTTATATCCGCGAAGGACGCATACATTTTGGGCCATGGTATGTGTTACAGGATGAGTTTCTGACCAGCAGCGAGGCCAACTTGCGTAATCTGCTCATCGGTCATCGTGATGCTCGACCTTTGGGTGTGATATCCAAGACGGGATACTTCCCGGATTCTTTCGGGAATATGGGACAGGCACCGCAAATTCTGCAACAGGCGGACATTCATAACGCGATCTTCGGGCGCGGGGTAAAGCCTACTGGATTCAATAATGCCGTGGTGGATGCAGACAGTTATGAATCTCCCTATTCCGAGATGATCTGGCGTTCGCCGGATGGTTCGGAAGTGCTCGGCATTTTGTTCGCGAATTGGTACTGTAATGGGATGGAAGTTCCGGTTGATTCGGAGAAAGCCCGAGCGTATTGGGATAAAAATCTGGAAGATGCCGAGAAATTCGCCTCGACCCCACATCTGTTGTTCATGAATGGTTGTGATCATCAGCCGATCCAGACGGATCTGCCCGAGGCCTTACGTACGGCGGCTGCGTTGTATCCTGATGTGGAATTTATCCACTCCAATTTTGACGATTACATTGAGGCGGTTACGAAGGAAGTCCCCGAGCATCTGGCGACTATTGAGGGCGAACTTCGCAGTCAGCACACGGATGGTTGGGGAACACTGGTGAATACGGCATCCGCAAGGGTTTATCTGAAACAGTTGAATCAGCAGGGGCAGACGTTGCTTGAAAAAGTAGCCGAACCACTGGCCGCCATGGCCCATATAGCCGGGGTAAAAGATTATCCGCACCATCTATTGACACATGCATGGAAGATGCTGATGCAGAACCACCCACATGATAGCATCTGCGGATGCAGTGTCGATGAGGTTCACCGTGAGATGGTGACCCGCTTCGCCAAGAGCAGACAACTTGCAGAGAAATTGGTTTCCCAGAGCGCGCAGGCGATTGCTGAGTCCATTCGTGTGCAACCTGCTGAGGCTTGGGGAGAGGAAGCAGTGCTGTTCACTGTGTTCAACACGAGTGGATGGAATCGAAATGGAATCATTGAGATGGATCTGATTGTGGACAAAGCATTTTTCCCGGAAGGTCCTAATCCTCAAGCCCTTGCGCAAAAGTTGGAAGAGGATGCGTTACCAGCGTATCAGCTGGTCGATTCAGATGGACGCACGTATTCGGCAGAAATCAAGGATCTGGGTGCACATTTCGGCTATGAACTTCCGAAGGATCGCTTCCGACAGCCTTATATGGCTCGTAAAGTAAGAGTGACTTTCCAGGCGGTGGATGTACCTTCGCTGGGATATAAGACATATGCTCTTATACCAGTAGAGAAGCAAGCAGAGATTGCTGAGATTGCTGAAGTGCCCGATACAACAAGTGAACTCATCCAGGTTCAGGGAATGATGATGGAGAACGGTCATTTGCGGGTGACGGTTGAAGAGAATGGTACGGCAACGATTGAAGATAAAGTCTCTGGTGCTGTTTACAGGGGGTTGAATTCATATGAGAATACCGGTGATATCGGCAATGAATATGTCTACCGTCAACCTGAGGGAGAGACAACGCTGACCACGGAGCATCTGAAGGCAGACCTGCGGATTGTGGAGCAATCTCCGTATCGTGCAGTCATAGAGAGTGTATTACGCTGGGATATTCCTGCTGGAGCAGATGAACTGTTTGAACTGGAGAAGCGCCAGATGGTTCCTTTTACAGAACGGAAGGCGCAGCGAGTCAAGAACACTGTTCCGTTGGTGATTACGACAACATATACACTGGAAGCAGGCAGTAATATGGTCAAAGTAAAATCTGACTTTAACAATCAGGCCAAGGATCATCGGTTGCGTGCACTCTTTCCATCAGGACTGGTGACAGAGGATCATTATGCAGATTCCATATTTGAGGTTGCCAAACGCTCCAACACACCGGCCAAAGAATGGGTGAATCCGAGTAATGCGCAGCATCAGCAAGCGTTTGTACATGTGACTGATGGTAATCAAGGGTTGATGATTGCAAACAAAGGGCTGAATGAATATGAGATTTTACAGCATAAAGAAGGCAGCACGATTGCGGTTACGCTGTTGCGTGCCTCTTCGGAGTTGGGAGATTGGGGTGTGTTTGAAACACCGGAAGCCCAATGTCTGGGACATCAGAGTGTAGAATATGCGATGATTCCATTTGCGGGCGATGCTGCACAGTCAGGTGCATGTGCATCCGCATACGTGTATCCGATTCCGTGGACGACTGTACAGCTAGGGGCACTAGCACGCACGTTTGAGCGAGAAAGTCATGCCGGTGCTGATGGGAAAAAGGTTGAACTGCCTCTGTCGAAGCAATGGCTGGCATGGAATGCACAAGGTTCGTCACTAGCCTTCTCCACATTGAAGATCGCAGAGGAAACCGGAGATTTGATTGCTCGCTGGTATAATCTAAACTCCGAACCGGTTGAGTTGAACGTACAAACTGGATTCGAAACTGCCTCCGTTTATGAGAGCGATGTGCTGGAACGGGTTAAGGACACGTTGGAGGGGCAAAGCCAAACGGTATCGGGGTACAAGATTGTTACACAAGGGAACGCGTTACGCTGAGTTGATTTTTGAACAGCATAGCTATAAGAAACCTCCTGTTCACGGTAGTGTGGACAGGAGGTTTTTGGTAGTCAAATCATTGTCTTATTGAAGGCTATAACGGCTTTATCACTCCCTATAAGTTCTTTTTATCCAATAAAATAATTAATTTCCAAGATAGAAAAATGTGGTATTATTGTGCTATTCAGTAGATTTTGTGATGATTGATTAATAAACGAGTGTCCTATTTAAAATGAATGATTTTGGTGGCTTTTCATACATAATATTTAATTCTGTATTTATTCAGGGATGGAGATGGGTGACACATTCAGGTTCACTAAGTGTAATCTATTTGTGGGAAGAGGGGGTTCAATTTTAGTGAAAAAAATGAGCTGGATTGCTTTGTTTTTAGTCCTGATTTTGTACTTTGTTTCGATGTACTCACTATATTCTCATATGAATAATAAATGGCTAGTTAGTCCTCCAAACTTTGTAATACTAATTCTTTCTATTTTAGGACTGGCTTTAGCTTTACTTGGTTTCAAAGATAAATCGAACAAGTCTACTAAGGTAAGAAGTTGGATCTCAACGGTTCTATCCTTAGTATTGATCTTCATCCTTTTGGGTGCTTTGTCATTTACATCGATATTTTCAGGATCAAAACAATTACTAACGACTACGCATTCACCAGATAAGCACTATACAATAAGTTTCTATAAAACTGACGCTGGAGCCATGGGATCGTTTGGCGTTATGGGGGAATTAAAAGGCCCACTTTGGTTTAAAAGAGTATTTTATTATGAGGGAAAGACGGATCAGGTAGACTTGGAATGGGTCGATAACCACACGATTTCAATCAATGATCAAAAAGTTAATTTATTGAGTGGTGAAACGGTACGCCGTAGCCCTTAAACTTTATAGGATTTTTTTCTCAACTGATAGCTAAAGTGAAATTCCTTTACGGAGTTTTGCTTTTTTGCGTTTCGAGAAAAAGATGGATAGAAGAGAAGAGATCATCATCAAGAATCCTTTGAGGTTTTTTTATGAATGATTTTAAAAGAAGATATTCATGTCGTGATTTTGTACATTAATTGTCGTGAGTTTCTATTAAAAATAGATTAAGTCTGTGATAAATTATAGATAAATGTCAGAATATTATATAGTATGGAGGTAAGACACATTGACCATTCGAATTGGAAAAATTAGCTTGTGGCATGTACACGCATGGGATTACATCAAGCAGGCACAGGAACATGAGGATACAGTCATCGCCGCTGTGTGGGATGAAGATGCCAAGCGGGGACAGGAAGCCGCTGAACGCTTAAACGTACCATACTATGCTTCACTCGAAGATATGCTGGCCAAGGATGACATCGATGCCGTTATTGTAGATGCGCCAACCCGCATCCATGAAGAGGTGATCACCGCTGCTGCAAAAGCAGGTAAACATATCTTCACGGAGAAGGTTATTGCGTCGACACAGGCAGGATCCAACAGAATCCTTGATGAGGTGAAGGCAAACAAGGTCAAGATGACAGTTTCCTTACCACGTCTGAATGCAGGATACACACTAACCATTCAGGATGTACTTGACCAAGGATTACTTGGCAAAGTGACGTATGTTAGAGCGCGTTTATCGCATGATGGAGCGATCTCGAACTGGTTGCCTGAACACTTCTATGATCTGAAAGATTGTCAGGGCGGTGCGCTGATTGATCTGGGCTGCCATCCAATGTATCTCGCCAAACTGTTTTTGGGTCAGGAAGTAACAGCGGTTAATGCGAACTTCGGATACATTACAGGCAAAGAAGTGGAAGATAATGCAGTTGCAACCTTGTTTACGGATTCCGGAGCAGTCGGCGTTGTTGAAGCTGGTTTTGTGAACAGCCATTCTCCGTTTACGATTGAGGTTCATGGTACGGAAGGTACACTTCTGTATGGAACACCTGATGACAAGTTATTGATTCGTACAAAAGCAGCACAGGGGAAATATGATGACTGGACAGAACTTCCTTTGGCAGACAAAAGAGAAAGCGCATTCAATCAGTGGGTTGCACATATACAGAATGATACGGATGCAACTGAAAACGTGCAGATCGCTATGGAGCTGACCCGTATGATGGAAGCTGCGAATCTCTCTGCCAAGGAAGAACGTAGAATAGCTCTCAATGAGTTGAAGGGTTAGGTTTTATTAAGGAGGTATGCAATCTTGAGCCTGAATCCTTATGAGAAAATGCTTGAACGGCAGGATCTCCTGGAGAGACTGGATATTCTAATGGTTTGGGGACATTATGAGATTCGCGTGATGCGATTTCATCTGACTTCTTTTCCAGCGGGCCGAGTTGTGGATTTCCATAATCATGCGGAGTTTGAGTTTCATTTTATCCCAAGAGGTAAAGGCAAAGTTATACTCGATGAGCAGACACATGCTCTCTCTGAAGGAATGCTGTATTTGACTGGACCGGGTGTCGTTCATTATCAGGAGGCGGATGCCAAAGAGGACATGGATGAACTGTGTCTTCATGTGGATATCGTTCACAAGCCAAGAGAACATGTCGATCCCTGGGAAGCAGCAGAATCCGAGGAAACGATTGAAAAGCTGAGAACGCTTCCGCTTACTCCGGTGAATGATTATCATCGGGCGATGCATTGTTTTTTGGAAGCCTATGAGGCATGTGATCAGAAATTGTTAGGTTATTATACGTCGATCAAGCAACTGGTTATCAGCATATTACTCAAAACCGTGCGAGCATACGACACCGGGGGGAATCGACCAGAAGCCCCTGTGCGGGATATGTCGGTGTATCGTTATGAGTATGCAGTGCAATATATGGAGGCGAATCACCCTACAGTGGTCACGCTGGAACATGTAGCAGAGAAACTTCATATCAGCAGCAGACAATTGCAGCGAATCTTCTACCAAGTACAGCCGGAGATGCCGTTCAGCCGTGTGCTGGAGGATATTCGTCTGCGCGCCGTGTGCCGCAATCTGGAAGAAAGTAACGTATCCATTGAACAGATCGCTCTTGCTTCAGGATTCAATAATGCCAACTATTTGCATGCTGTATTTCGCAAACGTCTGGGGATGACCCCGTCGGCTTTTCGTAAAATGAAACAACCAATACTTAAGTGAGGGTGAATATATATGAGTAAAGTATATCGTATCGGAATTATTGGCTGTGGGGGAATCGCGAATGGTAAACATCTGCCAAGTCTGAGTAAACTGGATAATGTTGAACTGGTGGCTTTCTGCGATATTGTTCAGGAACGTGCAGATGAAGCCAAACAGAAATATGGCACTACTGAAGCCGAAGTCTACACGGATTATCAGGAATTGCTCAAGGATGAGTCTTTGGATATTGTGCATGTGCTTACACCGAATATTTCTCATGCCGAGATTTCTATTGCTGCTCTGGAGGCAGGCAAACACGTGATGTGTGAAAAGCCAATGGCGAAGACATCTGCTGAAGCACAGCTCATGCTGGAAGCGGCGGAGCGTACCGGCAAGAAATTGACCATCGGATACAACAACCGTTTCAGAGAAGACAGTCAGTATTTGAAGAAGGTGTGCGAAGCTGGTGATCTGGGTAATATTTATTTTGCCAAAGCACATGCGATTAGACGTAGAGCAGTACCGACATGGGGTGTTTTCCTGGATGAGGAGAAACAAGGTGGCGGTCCACTGATTGATATTGGTACGCACGCACTTGATCTGACACTCTGGATGATGGATAACTATCAACCAAAGGTTGTGCTGGGCACGACTTATCATGAGCTTTCACAACGTGAAAATGCGGCCAATGCCTGGGGCCCATGGGACCCGAAACAATTCTCCGTCGAAGACTCGGCCTTTGGCATGATTGTGATGGAGAATGGGGCAACGATCATGCTGGAATCCAGTTGGGCACTGAACTCACTAGACGTGGATGAAGCGAAATGTAGCTTGAGCGGCAGCGAAGCGGGTGCGGATATGAAGAACGGACTGCGCATCAATGGCGAGAAATTCAGCCGTCTATATACCAATGAGATTGAACTGAGTGCAGGCGGGGTAGCTTTCTACGATGGTAAGAGCGAGAGCGCACCGGATGTGGAGATGAGAAAGTGGATTGAAGCGATTGAGAACGATCAGGAGCCAGTCGTTACACCAAAACAAGCGCTGGTTGTATCTCAAATCCTGGAAGCACTTTATGAATCTGCTCGCACAGGCAAGGCTGTATATTTGAATAACAATAACGAAGCTTAGAACAGACAGAAAACAATAGATTACCAAACCCTTTGTCCCGTTATTTTGTGGGCAGAGGGTTTTTGGTGTTTTGATCACTAGCTATTGGTCCATACCAGACTCTATTTCGGCACATATGATGAGAGAAAACTGAGCTGAAAAGAGGGTATGTCTTGACTAAACACAAAACGAGTCATGGTGTTTCCATTGTGGTATGTACCAATCGGCCGCAATTTTTTGACAACATCCTGCAAAATTACAGTCGGCAGCATTATAAAAGTAAAGAACTGATCATTGTCCTGAATCATGACAGTATGAATCTGGCATTATACCAAAACCGCGTTCGAAATCTTGCCAATGTTCATGTATATCAAATTCCGGAGAGGATTTCATTAGGACAAAGCCTGAACGCCGGCATGACAAGGGCACGCTTTTCGTTGATTGCCAAATTTGATGATGATGACTACTATTCGCCGTATTATTTAACAGAGCAGGTGAGAGAACTTAAACGGACCAAAAGTGATATTGTTGGAAAACATTCGTGTCTCGTTTATTTGGGCGCATCCAAAACATTGTTGGTCAGATCTCCGGCTGAAAAAAATAAACCGGTTGAATTTGTTCAAGGGGGAACTATTCTATTTAAAAGAGAAATCTTGAAAAAAGTCCGCTTCACGGACCGTTCAATAGGGGAAGATGTAACCTTCCTGAGACAATGCAGGAAAAGAGGATTCAAAGCGTACGCGACCTCTCCTTACAATTATGTCTATCACCGTAGACAGAACAAAAAAAGTCATACCTGGAGAGCGGATGACAGCTTTTACCTGGAGGGAAGCAAGAAACTTGCGGTTACAGAGGATTTCAGACCCTATGCTAATAAAAAGTTATAGAGGACAGAGTTAGATATATTAAACTAAACATTTACACAAAACGGAGAGGACAGAAATAACCTGAAGAAGCGGAGCGTTCGCCTACAAGCTTTCTGAAAGAAAGCTACATCGGAAGCATACGCTATCTCCGGATTTACCCCTTTCAAAAAGGGATTCAATGAAATCCGGGGATAACAGCGATCGGAAGGTTATTCTGTCATCGTAGTGGCTCGTGTAAATAACGAAGGGAAGATGCATCTGCTGCGTGTAGATGCGTCTTTTTTGTGCCAAAATGCTTTAATTTGGAGGTGGTGAGAAAAAAATATGAATTTACTTGAAAAAAAGTATTGCATATAAGTTTAGTCGGAATTATATTAATGGTATAAGGTCTAGACCATATACAGATCGGAGTGTTTAGATGTCCAGTACGTTTTCATTTCGTTTTGAGAAAGTATCCACCAAAAAGGTAAGTGAATTCATTAGAGAACAACTGGAAGAAGCCATTATTTTGAAAGAATTAATGAGTGAAGAACAGCTTCCAGCCGAGCGAGATCTGGCAGAGATTTTTAACGTAAGCCGCATTACCGTTCGCGAGGCACTCTCTTCATTGGAAGAGAAAGGCTTGATTGAGAAAAGGGTGGGTGCCAAAGGTGGAACATTTGTACTGCCTCTGACAGCCAATTCGCATAAACGGACCAGAGAAGAAATTAAACGGGATTGGTCACAAATGCTGAAGGTGTTTGAATATCGAACCATCATCGAGCCGGAGGGAGCTTTTCTCGCTGCTGAGCGGATCACCGCAGGCGAACTGGAGTTGCTTGAGGGCTATATGGAACAAAGTATAGAGCCAGACTGCACAAGGGAATGGTTCAGGGCGCTGGATGTGAAATTTCATCTGACCATCGCCAAGGCTTCGGGGAATCCATACTGCGAGAGAGCCGTCAGACAGATCCGGACGAAAATTAATCCGGCGCTCGACTTGATGCCTTATGATGACCGGATACGTACCGTCAATCACGGTGTACATATGGAGATTCTTGAAGCATTGAAAGCCCATGATAGCATCAAGTCTAAGGAGACGATGAAAAGGCATATCGAATTCTCGGCGGATGCAATCTATGCCCGTTTGGTTTCTGAATCAGATGAAAATGAAGGGAATGACAGCGAATGAATCGTTCAGAACTAATACAGCTGGCTCAGCCACTACAAGCCCAGTTAAGTGCTTGGCGCAGAGATTTACATCAGCATCCGGAAATCGGCTACGAGGAGCATCGCACATCCGCTATCGTAGCTGAGCATCTCGAAAGCCTGGGGCTGGAAGTTACACGCAATGTGGGACAGACCGGGGTTACAGGTCTGCTTCGCGGAGAGAGCGATGGACCAACCTTTGCCTTGCGCGCAGACATGGATGCTCTGCCAATCCAGGATCAGAAAGCGGTGGAATACCGCTCGCAAGTGGAAGGCAAAGCGCATCTGTGTGGACATGACGCTCACACCTCCATCCTTATGGGAGCCGCTCAATTGCTTACTGGCCTTGGAAGACCGAAATCAGGCAACATCAAATTCATTTTCCAGCCAGCAGAAGAGGGACTTGCAGGGGCAAGAGCCATGATCCAGGACGGTGTTCTGGAGAATCCGAAGGTTGATGCCATCGCAGGATTACACATGACACCTGGACAGGACACGGGAACCTTGGGTGTAAGTCAGGGCGTTGCTTTTGCATCAGCTGATCCCTTGATTATCAAGGTGTTTGGCAAGGGTGGCCACGCAGCTCGTCCCCATGAGGGCATTGACGCAATCGCGGTATCCGCTCAGGTCATCACCGCCTTGCAAAATATCGTCAGTCGGATGGTTGATCCACTTGAACCGGCAGTAGTCACGATTGGTAAAATCACCGGAGGTTATATGGGAACAGCCATCGCCCCGGAAGTTGAGATGATCGGTACGGTTCGTACACTCTCACCTGCCATTCGTGAGCGGATGCCAGCTTTGATCGAGCAGGTTGTCAAAGGGGTCTGCGAATCTTTTGGAGCAGGATGCGAAGTCGTCTACGGTGATGGATATCCTGTTGTCGTGAATGATCTCGGCATGGTTGACCTGCTGACAGAAACCTGTGATCAGGTTAATGCGCAGAAGGGATGGAGCTATATCAAACCTTCCACAGGGGGCGAGGACTTTGCGTTTTATTGTGAACAGATTCCGGGTGTGTTTTTCAGACTAGGATCTGGGAATGATGAGGAACGTACTCGTTATCCGCTCCACCATCCAATGTTTGATCTCGATGAGACAGCAATGCCATATGGTGTGGGCATGTTGTCTGCAGTAGCACTTGAATTTTTGGCAAGGAATACAACTTCTGAGGGGGAGCAATCACAATGAAAAAAAGACAATGGACAGGCTTATGGATCACGTTACTGGCAGTCGTAATGGTACTCAGCGCTTGCGGAGGAAAAACGACAAGCACGAATGATGGTTCCGCAACAGAAGGAACAGGCAGTGGAAGCGCAAGTACAACACTGACCGTTGCTGCGGCAACCGATATCGAGAGTTTTGATCCGCACAACAACAACAATACCTCTAGTGAGGCCGTTCTGGTCAACGTTTTTGATTATCTGATCAAAAATGACAGTGAACAGAAAAAAGTTGCGGGACTTGCGACATCATGGGATCAGGTTGATGATACAACGTGGAGATTCAAGCTGCGTGAAGGTGTGACCTTCCACAACGGCGATCCATTCACTTCAGCAGATGTAAAATACACGCTGGAGCGCGTAGCCAAGGACGAGACACTGAAACAAAACAGTTATTTCAAAAATATCGTAGAAGTTAAAGCGGTGGATGACTATACCGTAGACATCATCACGGATGGTCCAGATCCGTTGCTCCTGAATCGTTTGTCCAAAATGGGAGCAGGCATTCTGCCAGCAAAATATATTGCAGACAAAGGATTCGATGCTTTCCTGAAACAACCGGTAGGCACAGGCCCTTACAAGTTCAGTAAATGGACCAAAGATGATCGTGTGGAACTTGTGAAAAACGAGAGCTACTTCGATGGTGAACCAAAATGGAATGAAGTGGTATTCCGCGTTATTCCTGAAGCCTCCACACGTGTATCCGAATTGCTTGCTGGTGGTGTAGATGTGGCGTCTTCCATTCCGTCCACTGACATTGCCCGGATCGAAGGCGAAGCAGATAAAAAGATTGTCAAAGCGCCAATCCAGCGTGTACTTCAGTTGATCTTCCGTCAGACAGAAGGCAGCATCACGGCTGATCCGAAAGTACGTGAAGCCATTGACCTGGCTATCGACAAACAAGGAATCGTGGACAGCATTGCCGGCGGAGCAGGTATCGTAACCCGCACATCCGTAACACCAGGCAACTTCGGTGCGGATCCTTCATTGTACAAAACGTCACTTTATGATCAAGAAAAAGCGAAACAGTTGCTGCAAGAAGCTGGCTATGCGGAAGGTGAAGCCGAGATGACCATCTCCGTTTCTGCACAGTACAAAGAACAGGCTGAAGTTGTTGCAGCGATGCTGGAACAATCCGGATTCAAAATCAACCTGGATGTCCTGGAAGCAAGTGCATTCAGTGAACGTTACAGCTCCAAATCATTCAAAGAAATCTTCATGATTGGTATTGGTAACTCCTTGTTCGATGCTTCGAACAACTACAATCGTTATATGCTGGAAGAAGCAAAAGGCGAGTCGGATTACAACAATCCTGAAGTAGAGAAACTGCTTCAATCTGCATTGGTGAACATGGACCCTGCGTCTCGTGAGAAAGAGTATCAGCAAGTACAACAGATCTTCTCTGAAGAACGCCCAGCCGTATATCTGTACCAAATGGAAGGTGTCTACGGAACAAATGCTAAAGTGAACTTCGCGCCGCGCAGTGACGAGATGTTCTATGCTGACGAGATTACACCTGTTGCACAGTAACATCGGGTATAACAACCGGTCATTGAAAAGATAGGCCGTGAACGGCAGGGACTGGATAACCATGTTCCTGCCGTTCTTTTTTAAAAGGGAGGTGAACAAGGAATGGGCAAATACGTACTTAAGTCATTACTACAGATCATTCCGGTGCTGTTCATTGTTTCATTAATTGTGTTCATTTTGGTTCGAGTCACTGGTGATCCGGTTGCGCTAATGTTGCCTGAAACGGCTACCGCTGAAGATCGTGCTGTCTTGACGCAGGCACTTGGTTTGGACCAGCCTTTATATACGCAATACGTGAAGTTTCTGGGCAGTGCGATACAGGGAGACTTTGGTCAGTCTTTTCGCTACAATCAGCCTGCGTTAGAGCTGGTGCTGGAGAGATTGCCTGCCAGCTTTGAATTGGCGGTAGCCGCCATGTTTTTTGCCGTACTTATGGCAGTGCCACTTGGCGTCATCTCAGCTGTCAAACGCAATACGTTTACCGATCTCATTATTTCAGGAATATCCGTCATTGGTAAGGCGATGCCAAACTTCTGGATGGGGATTATGCTTATCCTCTTGTTCTCCGTCATGCTGGGCGTATTGCCGGTATCGGGTCGCGGAGGATTGTCACATCTGATCTTACCGGCATTTACACTTGGCGTTGGACTGGCTGCGCAGATGACCCGACTGATTCGCTCCAGCATGCTGGAGATTCTCAACCAGGACTATATTCGAACAGCCCGCAGCAAAGGGCTAGGCCGAATGGTTGTCATTGTGAAACATGCGTTTCGGAATGGACTAATTCCGGTCGTGACGATTATGAGTTTGCAGTTTACAAGTCTGATCGGGGGAACCTTGATTACGGAAACGGTATTCTCCTGGCCTGGACTGGGTCAATTGCTGGTCGTTGCAGTCAACACACATGATATGGCGATTGTACAGGCCGCGGTGTTTGTCATTGCCTTTATCGTTGTAGTAATTAACATCTTGACGGATGTAGCTTACAGGTTACTCGATCCGCGCATCAAATACGACTAGAAGGAGGTGCAATCATATGACAGGCAGCAATGAAATGCCAATTCCGGGTACAGAACAGGAACAAGACAATGGGCGTGCACCAACGGGATTTCGTTATATCTGGCAACAACTGATCATCAGCAAGACCGGAATGTTTGGTGCTGTGCTTGTATTGTTGGTTGTGTTAATTGCCATAGGTGCACCTCTATTGACGAGTCATGATCCAGCAGCGGTGAATCCGCTGGGCCGACTTAAACCACCAGCATGGCTTGAGGGTGGAACGGCCGAATACTGGCTGGGTACCGATAATCTCGGCAGAGACATGTGGAGCCGTATTGTATACGGTGCCCGGGTTTCCTTAATCGTGGGTATGGGTGCCGTGATTGTGTCAGGAATCATTGGCGCGATTCTGGGGCTGGTATCCGGATTCTACGGGAAATGGCTGGATGCCGTCATCATGCGTGTAGGTGATGCATTCATGGCGATTCCAACCATCCTGTTCATGCTTGTTGTGATGGCGATTGTTGGCCCGGGTATTACAACGTTGATCTTTGTCATCGGGGTGACGAACTGGGTTCCATTCACCCGTGTGGTAAGAAGTGAAGTACTAAGTATCAAAGAGCGGGATTTTGTTCATGCAGCCAGATCAATTGGCGCGAAGAATGGAAGATTGATTCTGAAACACATTTTGCCGAATATCCTTTCATCTTTTATCGTGATCTGTGGTATGAATGTCGGCACGACAATTATTATGGAAGCTTCACTCAGTTTCCTGGGTCTGGGTATCAAACCACCCGATGTATCCTGGGGAGGGATGCTTAGTGATGGCAGACAATACGTTGCAACTAGCTGGTGGGTCGCTACATTCCCGGGACTAGCCATTACATTTACCGTACTCGGTGTTATTTTCCTTGGAGATTGGCTGCGTGATGTGCTTGATCCACGTACGGAGACAACCCATAAATAAACGGAGAAGGGAGCCATCATTATGAATCAAAGACCAATTATGCCGGAGGATCTGGTTCACTATCGTTGGATAAGTCAGCCGGTAATCAGTCTGAACGGGCAAGTGGCTTATGTGGAACAGACCATAGATCAGGATAAAAACGAATATAACACGCAAATTCGAGGAATCTCCCTCGATGGTGATGAAGATATTGCACTTTCGGATGGGACAAAGGATTCCTCACCTGCGTGGTCGCCGGATGGCACACAGCTCACATTCATTCGCTCAGTGGATGGTGGAAAAGGACTATGGACGCTTCAGTCAGATCAAAAAGAGCCGGTCATGCTGATATCTCCCGCACGTAAAATATCGAGTTATATCTGGTCGCCGAACGGGCAGTACATTGCGTTTACCAGCAAAGTGCAACCGGAGGATCAACAGAAGAAAGCAGACGCCCAACAGGAGTCTGTACCTGTGCTGCGAGGTAAAGTCTTTGAGCGTACAACGCCGAAGGCGGAAGGGTCTGGCTGGTGGGACGGTCAATACAGCCATTTGTTTGTATATGAGCTCAAAAGCGGGGAAATCACGCAGGTGACTTCCGGGCTATGGAATATCAGTGCTCCCGCATGGTCGCCAGATAGCCTGCAGCTTTCTTTCATTTCGAAGCAAGTAGAGGATGAGGAGCTTGATGCGGATATGCTGTACTTTACGGATATATACAGCATTCGATTGGGAGAGCATGATCTCTTCAAAGTGACGGATTCCAGTCTGGCGATAAGCCAGTTCTCCTATTCTTCCGACGGGCAGCAGCTGATCCTGATCGCCAGTGATCGTGAATATGGAAGCGGGAGCCACAACAGCTTATACGCTGTCCCCGTTCATCGAGGTGAACCCAGGATAATTGCACCGCAATTAGATATGCAGATGGGTAACGCAGCGCTGGGGGATATGAAGTCAGCAGGTGCGTCTCCTTCTCCAATCTCGGATGCCCATCATCCGGAACGTGGTGTATATGTACTCGGAACGCATAACGGGAATGTGGACGTGTATCGCATTCAAGATGATGAGAATTATCAAGCTGTGACGGGACCTGGTGAAAAGGATGTGTATCAGTATACCTTAACACCAGATGGTACGTCGCTGATTATCGCTGCGTTAACGGATGAACACCCTGGAGAGTTATATCGCGTGGATATTGACAGTGGAGAAATGTTCAGACTCACCCGGCGAAATGATGAATTCATGGCTGAATTGGCTGTAAATGTGCCAGCCCGTGTAGAGTTTACGTCCTCCGATGGATGGCCGCTTCAAGGTTGGTTAGCCACACCGGCAATACGTGACACCAATGGGAAACTGCCACTGATTTTGCAGATTCATGGTGGACCCCACGCAATGTATACGGGAACATATAGTCATGAGATGCAGACACTCGTTGCGCAAGGTTACGCTGTGCTGTGGATCAATCCTCGCGGAAGTATGGGATACGGGCAAGAATTTGCCAGAGCTTGCCGTGGCGACTTTGCCGGAGGGGATTACCGGGATCTGATGGAAGCTGTTGATTATGCCTTGGCTACATACGATTTCCTTGATGCTTCACGTCTGGGTGTGGCAGGTGGCAGTTATGGCGGAGTGATGACCAACTGGATTGTAGCGCATACCCACCGATTCAAGGCGGCTGTAACTCAGCGATGCATCTCCAACTGGTTGTCCATGTATGGAACGAGTGATATCGGTATTTCCTATGTCGAGGGAGTCATCGGTGGTAATCCGGCGGAAAACGCTGAATTCCTGTGGTCCCGCTCACCTCTTGCTCATGCACACCACATTGAGACGCCACTTCTGATCATGCACGGAGAGCAGGACTATCGGACACCGATTGCACAAGCGGAGGAATTATATACTACGCTAAAACGATATGGTAAAAAGACCAAACTGATTCGTTATCCAGGTTCCAACCACAGTTTGCTCAAAAGCGGTAAACCTTCATTACGTATCGATAGCTTCGAACAGGTGAATGCCTGGTTCAATCAGTACCTCGGGAATGAGGAGGGCGAGCGATGAGTCGGACTCAGCTGTCCATTCCTGTAGGGCTTCTTGTAGAGAATGTTCTGACTAGTGGGGAACCAAAAGAAGTGATTATTGATTGTTTACAACGTCGAGACTTTTCCCGGTTGCTCCCTCTGGTTAAGGAATCCGCGATGGATTTTGATGAAAGACTACAGACAGCAGCTGATATCGGAGACGATTGGGAAAAGGCGATACGTCAAGGTTATGAGTTCAAGTTTTTGCATATTAACGGGTTGAAACGATTGCTCGATTTCCGGTTTGACCGTAAGGTGGATCGGGACTATGTTCAAGATGAACTGTCACTGAAGCATATTCAACTGACCGCAGAAGAGATTGAATTGCTACAATCGTTAATTGGCAGGCAGTGGATCGTGCAACTAGAAGAAACAGAGGCAGCAGAAGAAGGCAGCAAAGAGAGTGGGTTATCCTCCCGCATTCCTGTCCATATTCAATTGAAGTTCCCTTAATATGGACCAAGAAGAAACCGCGACGATCGCGGTTTTTTTGCTATGTACAGGTAGAAATGTGAGTGAATGAATTCAAAAGTTGAAATCGGACTCCGAATGATTTATATTTTTATTAAATGATACTTTAATCTATCAAAAAATTCAGGTATAAAGAGGGGGACCTAGGATGTCCATTCAAAATGTTTTGGGAAAAATTCAAATATCGGATGATGTGATCTCCAAAATTGTCGGCAAGATCGCAAATACCACCAGTGAGATTTCCTCCATGTCGACAGGACTTGTAGAAGGCATCACCAAAAAGTGGAGTGGGAAAAGTCTGCAAAATGGCATTGCCATTCGCAAGATAGAATCCAGACTGGAGATTAACTTAAAGGTTGTGGTTCGTTATGGAACGAAAGTACATGAAGTCTGCAGGGAATTGCAAAACAATGTGAGATTACATGTGGAACAGCTGACCGGGTTAACCATTGATACGGTGAATGTGATCGTCGAGGGGGTATCATTCAACCAACCTGCTGCCAAGCTTTAGTCCAACTTCAACTACCTAGAGGAGTGACAGCGATGAATAAGATTTCCATAACAAAAGCCAGTCCACAGTCTTTAGTCGGCGGGCAACTAAATCAGATGGCACTTGAATATATGGCATATTCGCTTGCAGGTACCAAGGATAAAGGCATTATAGAAAAAACATTCAACAAGTTATGGCGCTCGAAACAGAACCGATTCAGTCACCAGTACGCTTATGAAGCCAAAATGGGTAACCAAACGCTGGGCATGATCATGTGTTATCCAACCACTTTAATGAACAAACTCGCTTTGCCAACGTTCTCCAAACTGTTTGAACTTCGTAAATGGAGCCTGATTAAGTATAATCTCCAACATTGGAAAGAGTTTTACTCCATGGTGACATTAAAAGAAGCGGAGAACGACGAGTACCACATCGGAACATTGGCTACGTTGCCTGAAAGCAGAGGACTAGGAGTAGGGACACACCTCATTCATTTTGCTGAGGAGCAAGCTATAACACAAGGTCTGTCCAAATCTTCACTTACGGTTAAAAAGGAAAATCTACTAGCTATTAAACTCTACGAGCGTTTGGGATACCAGAGAGTAGGGGAAATCAATAAACCGTCGTTATCCCTGTACCGAATGTCCAAAATACTGGTGTAGTGCATTCTAATACGAATAGAAAAAAGCAGCTAACTGGAGAGTTTCACATAAATAAGCCCACATTGGAACAGTTAAAAGTGTGTGCTGGAGGGACGCTTTATGCGCCCCTTTTTTAGTTTTCAGATTTTTCTCATAAAAAAAGTAACTTGACTTTTGTATGGGTTTAAGCAGGTACTTGACAGGGGTGTGGTATAGTATAAAAAGTTCTTTTAATGAAGAAAGACGGAGAAATATACAATGTGGGGTGTAACCAGTGTATCAATATAAGGATCAGGAATATGAAGCAGTACATTTTGAGGGACGTGATTTGCGCTATGGAGAACTTATAAGTTGTGTTTTCAAACAGTGTACATTTATGAACGCTTCTATGGAAGAAATCGAAACGAGAAACTGTCGATTTATCGAGTGTGACTTCAAAGGGGCTTCGATGAATGGTTCGATTCATACAGAATCCGCTTTTGAAAACTGCACCTTCGGTGGTGCGAATCTATTTGCTTCCAAATTCAGCTCCTGCAAGATGACAGGTTCAGACTTTTCAGGTGCGCAGATGGATGGCATCACACTAAGTCACGGCGATTGGTCCTACACAAATCTGAGACATACACGTTTGGGGAAACAGGATCTGCGAGGAATTCGTTTCTTTGAGGCTGACTTTACGGACACGGATTTCACCAAAGCGGATTTGAGAGACTGTGATCTTACCCGAGTTGTATTAAGCAGAGCCAAGCTGCAAGGGGCCGATTTAAGAGGGGCTAACCTGGAAGGCATCGATCTGAAATCACTGGATATCAAAGGCGTACGTTTGGATCGCGAACAAGCGGTTCTGTTTGTACGCTCGTATGGTGCGAAAGTAGACTAAGTTGAGTTGAACATACACAGCATGAAGCCGCCCTTAAGGCGGCTTTTTTGAGTTTGAAGCATTTCCGATTCAAAGAAAATAGGCAGGAATAAGAGATCTAAACAAGAAGTAGTTAACATAAGTTTCAAATAAAAGGAGGTTATCATGACAGTCACATTAATTATTCTTATTGCTATTGTTGTCTTTGGGCTTATAACAGGCACGATCACTACGATTATGGCATTTAAACTGCTAAGTAACAATAAAGAGAAACATCACCTTCGCAAGAGCATTCTGATGGACGGAATTCCAACAGAAGCAATAATTCATGATATTGTACAGACATCATCCAGTATGGATGGAAGGCCTGGCGTGCGATTGGATTTGACTGTAACCCAAGTTGACGGCCGCACCTTCCCAACAATTGTAGAGACTTATATTCCAATCACACATATTCCCCACTTTCAGAAAGGAAATGTCATTAACGTAAGATACATTGCGATGGGGAATGAACGCAAAGTTGAGGTACAGGATGCTTACCTTCCGTGAGGTGCCGCAGGGTGGTGAGCTTCGGTTATCAGGCATATCAAAAACCATTACCTGAAACAAATCAGGTAATGGTTTTTGACGTTAATTTAATTGGAAATGGTAACAAGCTGTTTAAGTTATCGACAGTCAGCAGTTAATCCTCTTCTTTTGACAAATTTCTAACGATCAGAAAAATCGCAAATATACCTAATAAAATAATAAATCCATTGGTTATCGGAAACCACATGATTCTATATACCTCGCTTTGTTTCATGAAGTGAATTTCATTACGTTTTAACGCTGCGTTTTTGTGCTCGTTTCAAGCGCACGGCAACCCAGCTCATAATCAGAGCAGCAATGAACAGAAATACGGTCACACCTGCAATGACAACAAAGAAGGATTGGTCAAATGCAGCAAAGGCGGCATTTTTGAGCAATTCAGCAGACGCAGCAGGCAAGCTTTCGGCAGCGATAAGCGCTTCATCCAGACTGTCCTTCGCATTGGCTGGCACATGAACTCCCGTAGGAATCTTCATTGCCAGTGTGTAGAACAAGGTCGACATGCTGCCGATAATCGCAATACCGGATGCTCCGCCCAGCTCATAACCTACTTCCTCAATGGATGCTGCCATACCCGCTTTGTGAGGTGGGGCATAACTCATAATGGAATGTGATGCAGCGGTCATGCCTGATCCAAGACCTGCACCAAGCAGTGCCAAACCGATAATTTGCCCAGTGAACCCAGCATTGAAATACATCAGATACGTCCCCATGCCAAGGGCAGCGATGAAGAGAGTGAAGCTTTTGATATATACAACATCCACACGGTGCATAATGGCCCCCGTAACAGGTCCGGCAATGAGTGCTGCAACAGGTATGGATACGGTGAATAGTCCAGCCTGAAGAGGTGACATGCCTTCCACCAGCTGAAGCCGCTGAGTGACCATATATTGCACACCCATTTGTGCAAATAAGCCAACCAGTGCGGTAATAAAGCCGGTACTGAATCTTGGAATTTTGAACAAGGACAGATCCAGCAGTGGAGTCGTACTGTTATTCTGACGGCGAATAAAGATGATCAGGGACAGAAGACCGATCACAGCAGCAATGATAGCGAGTGTGAGGGATCCTTCGCGTCTTGTGAATTCCTTAATGGAATAGATAATTCCAACCATGGCAATCATGATCTGGATGGAACTGGTGAAGTCCCACTTTTTCGACGCATCCCCATGGTGTTTAGGAATCATTTTCAAGGCGAATACAAACGCAAGAATAGCGATAGGCAGGTTAATTAGAAACACAGAGCCCCACCAGAAATGTTGAAGAAGCAGTCCACCAACAATCGGTCCCAGTCCAGCACCACCTGATGCAATGGAACCCCATATGCCGATCGCCAGTGCGAGTTCTCGCTCATTCGTAAACGTAACTCTGATAATCGACAATGTCGCTGGCATCATCATGGATGCACCTACAGCTAGAAGAATTCTGCTCATGACTAGTACAGCCGGTACTGGAGAAAAGGCAGCAGCAAGAGAAGCAGCAGAAAAGACGAGCAAGCCCAGGGTAAATATTTTTTTATGACCAACACGGTCCCCGAGTGTTCCCATTGCAGGAAGAAGACCCGCCATGACAAGGGAGTAACCGTTCAGAATCCATAATTTCTCCGAAGCAGATGCACCGAGATCATGGGTCAAGCTGGGTAAAGCGGTGTACAGGATGGTCATATCCATCACAATGAGTAATAGCGCACTTGAGACAATAACAAGAATCATCCAACGTTTGAATTTTGACATGTTTCCCTCCGGCGATATGAATAACTTACAATTTTAGACTAAACTATCGGGTAACCCTATAGTCAAATCTTTATTTACACACTATAATGCATTTATACTTTTATAACTTAGACCACATATGTACACGGAGGGCCCTAAGATGGCTGGACATCACGCACAACACTTTACCACCAGTGAATTTGCCAAGATCTGCGGAGTGACCAAACATACCTTGTTTCATTATGACGAGATTGGGCTGTTAAAGCCTGAATATACCAATGCCAAGGGCTACCGCTATTATGGTATGCAACAAACGTATGTGCTGGATGTCATACATGTGCTGAAGAAGGCAGGAAGCTCACTCCAAGAGATTAAGTCATTTATTCAAAATCAGAATACACCATTGTTAATTGAGCTATTTGAACAGAAATTAAAGGCACTTGAGTTGGAGCAACAACGAATCAAACGTATGCAAAAGCTGCTAAGTGGTGCCATTGAAATGACGAAACAAGCCACGGATGCTTCTCCTGAAGGGCTGCATATTGAACAATGTGAGCTGGAGTATTTTATTGCTGTTCAACTGGAGCAAGGGGATGGGGATAAGGAATTCTTCCGTAAGTTCATTGAATACAGGACCCATTGTGATGAACAGATGATCGACTATGAATTTCCGGTATGGACGATCTTACGTCAGGAGCACTATGAGGCAGGAGAATACTATCCGGATTACTTTGGCAACAAAATAAAAGCTCCCATTTCAGGGGAAACGATATGGATTAAGCCCAAAGGGATGTATGCCGTCATGAATCATCGAGGTTCATACGAAAGCATGCCGGAGACGTATTCCCTCATGAAAGAGGAGATAGAAAAAGAGGGACTGCAAGTCTGTGGTCATGTGTATGCACTGGACCTGCTCACTTATTTTGCAGAAAGTAATCCCGATGAGTACATCATCAAAATTTACGTAGAGGTGTGTACGGCTGATAACACAAGCAAAAAACAGAATGGCTTGATTTAGGAGGATTTTTTCTGAAATTAATTAAAACATATGATGTGGATCTAAGTGAAGCATGGTCAGCTCTTCTTCAAGAATTACTTGTTGCCAGTTTTCCAGAGGTTTATCCAAAAGACAGATTGTTCTTTAAGCAAATACCACATGGCAGAGTGTTGGCATTTACCCCTGATAACCAATTAGTTGGGCATGTCGGACTAGATTACAGGATGATGAATTTGAATGGAACACCGATAAGAGTGTTGGGGATAATCGATTTGTGTGTTTCCCCGGCTATTCGCTCTCAAGGAATCGCTTCTTTGTTAATATCCGAAGTGGAAAGGTTGGCCAAAGGGCGTGTTGATTTTGTCCTATTATTTGCGGATCATGAGGAATTGTACATCAAAAATGGATTCAAAACGGTGAGCAACACATGTAAGTGGTTGAAAATTGATCATGAAACCTTAACCACAGTTGGAGTTGGGACTCAAAAGGTAGAGGGGTTAATGATTAAAGAAGTGGGAAGCATGCCATGGGGTGAAGGGGAACTCGACTTTTTAGGATATTTATATTAATCCCTACGCGCCAATATGGGAGAAGGGTGCCTTGACCCATGTTGTATTCCATGTTAAGTTTTCTGTATTCAAATTGTGAGCTTGTAAAGGGGTGATGGAGTGATGACGGAATTAGAGGTTGTAGATGTTTATGTGGACCTGTCAACGAACATGAACAGTGGCATGGTTCACAATATTACTAATCAGAATCCGACACTTTGTCCTCCTATGCATAGATCTACTCGGCGCTAAATGATTTATCGCCAGGTTTCTTTATTGTATAAGCGAATCTAAATTCTGATTATGTTCAAATATTAAAGTGAGGGAATCCATGCCATGTTTAATGGTGAAATCCCGTCAGTTTACTTTTATATTTCACATAAGAAGGATGATCTGTATGTCTTTAATTAACGTTACCAACCTGACCTTTGCCTATGATGGCAGTTACGATAATATATTTGAAAATGTTAGTTTTCAGTTGGACTCGGATTGGAAATTGGGTTTTACCGGAAGGAACGGCAGAGGCAAAACAACCTTCCTCAATCTGTTACTCGGCAAATATGAATACAGCGGACATATCTCTGCGAATGTTAGCTTTGAATATTTTCCTTTCCAAGTAGAGAATAAGGGAGCTATGACCGTCGATGTCATCGGCGAGATTCATCCTGAATATCTGCACTGGCAAGTTGTGCGCGAGCTTAACCTGTTGAAAGTGTCAGAAGATGTGTTGTATCGGCCTTTCGATACGTTATCCAACGGAGAACAAACAAAGGTGATGCTGGCTGCTTTGTTCCTGAAGGATAATCGGTTTCTGCTCATTGATGAACCTACCAATCATCTTGATCTTCATGCGAGACAAATTGTAGGTGATTATCTCCGCAGCAAGAGTGGATTTATTTTGGTATCTCACGATCGATCCTTTCTGGATCACAGCGTGGACCATATCCTTTCCATCAATAAGAGTAACATCGAGATTCAGAAAGGCAATTTTTCCGCTTGGTGGGAAAATAAAAGAAGGCAAGATCAGTTTGAACTTGCGAGTAATGAGAAATTAATAAAGGATATCAAACGTTTATCCGATTCAGCCAAACGGACCGGTGGATGGTCACATGAAGTTGAAAAAACCAAAAATGGTACGAGAAATTCCGGTTCCAAGGTGGATAAAGGATATATTGGGCACAAGGCTGCCAAAATGATGAAACGTTCCAAAAATATCGAACAAAGGCAGCAATCTGCAATTCAGGAGAAGTCCAAACTTCTCAAAAATATCGAGAGTGCAGAACGTCTACAGATTCATCAGCTGGATTTTCACAAGCATGAACTTGTTGAATTGGAACATGTGTCGATCTCATACGGCTCCAATACGGTGTGTAAGGATGTCAGTATCACGGTTGAACAAGGGGATCGTATTGCCCTGTACGGTAAAAATGGATCTGGCAAATCAAGCATTCTCAAACTGATCTGTGGTGAAGATATCCCTTATACAGGTCTTTTCCGTAAGGATCATCAGCTTAAAATCTCGTATGTGTCGCAGGACACGTCCGATCTCGGAGGATATTTATCTGAGTATGCGGCCACACAGGGGATTGATGAAAGTCTGTTTAAATCGATACTTCGAAAGTTGGATTTTTCCAGAATGCAATTGGAGAAAGATATCTCAACGTTTAGCGCAGGTCAAAAAAAGAAAGTGCTCATTGCCAAAAGTCTTAGTGAGAAAGCTCATCTGCACATTTGGGATGAACCGCTCAATTTTGTAGATGTCATTTCACGTATGCAGATCGAAGACTTGCTGCTGGAATACTCACCAACCCTGCTTTTTGTAGAGCATGATCGTGAATTTTGTACAAATATTGCAACGAGAATCATCGAACTGTAAGTAACGGGAAAGATAACGATGCTAAGAGCCGCCAAATGGCGGCTTTTAGTTTTACTCGTGAGGAAGTATGCTATAATTTTATAGTCTAATCCAATCATATGATGGATGATCAGATCAATTGTTGAACTATACTCGCCAAGAGGTGTAATAGAATGAAAAAGGAAATGACTACAATCAAACAAACCAGGCTTCATTCCATTTTGGACGAGGCCACCAAGTTGCTGATTGAAAAACCGAATGCTTCCATGAATGAAATTGCAGAATCTGCAAAAATCGGGATCGCTACGTTACATCGATATGTGGAAAGCCGCGAACAGCTGATGGTTCATCTGGGATTACGCGCAATCGAGGTGGTCAGTGAGACCATGCAACAAATTCAACTGGATGAAGAGCACTGTGAAAAATACATACCTGAGCTGATCGAGGCGCTGATTCCATTAGGCGACAAAATATATTTTCTGGCTCATGACACCACCGTTAACTATAATCCCGAGATTGAGGGAGCAGATATGAAACTGAGACAACCTGTACTGCATGCGGTCGGTCTGTTACAACAGAAAGGTTACTTCCGCTCCGATCTTGATAAAACCTGGATTGTTGATGTGCTGTATTCCATCATGTTCCTGACGTGGCAGCAGGTTGTAAGTGGTCATATCGCGAGAAAAGCAGCCCCTGCGCTTGTAATAGACACGTTTTATCATGGATTTAAGCAACACTAGGTCAGCGCCAATTGAAGTAAAAAACAATAGATCTAAATACGAAAACACCCCAAAAGAATCAATCGTATCGTTAGATACGCAGACTCTTTGAGGGTGTTTTTTTTGCGTTCACAACAGCGTTTCTCAGTGCGCAAGCATCAAAGACTTGATTTTTACTGAGATTCAAATATTAACAGGATTCAGAATTTAAGATTTCCAGTTTACAAAAAATGATATAAATTTCTAGTAGATTCAAATCATTACCAAATAAAGACAAAATATTCAAACGAGGGGGCCGGACAGAACTACCTGCAATTGTGCAGTTCGAATCAGCTTATGTACTCATTCCATCAACCCAAATCAGGAGGGATTCCATGCTTTACACCATTATTGTGCCAGTCAACCAGGACTATAACATTTTGAACCTGTTCACAGATTCGTTACTCCGGACGGTAAGCCCATCCACTCAGATTATTTTCATCAACGATGGTTCCGGCTCAGCAGTCTTTCAACATCTGGATAAACTGAAGCAAGAAGTAAGTGAAGGTGTGACCATCGAGATTCTTCAGCATGATTTTCCACTCGGTTGCGCCGTGTCGATTAATAGCGCACTGAGTCTTGCCAAGGGGGAGTACATTTTCTTCCTGGATTCTGACACCATTCTTCAACCGAACTGGCAACCGATGATGAAAGAGACACTGGATAGCGATATTACGATTGGCATGATTGGAGGGGTTCTGTTGTATCCGCAAACAGGAGGCGTGCAGCATTGCGGCATTGCTTTTGCGGACACCATCGGCCGACACCTGTTCCTGAACGCATCTCCTGATGATATCCCGAAAGAAACCTTCTCTGTTCAACTGGTGGTGTTCGCCATGTTTGGCATGAAGCGGGAGGTGTATGAGACCATCGGCAACCTCGATGAGAAGTTCTTTAACGGATACGAGGACTTTGATTATCAGATGCGGGCACGAGCTGCCGGATATGATACGGTCATTAACCCGAATATTCAGGCGTATCACTGGGAACGCAGCAGCGGCATTCACCGCAACTTCAACCGCAAGAACAATCTGGCACGCTTCTGGAAAAAGTGGGGCGGTCAAATTGAGGCTGATGTGTGGCCTTTCGTTTTCAGTCATTTGAAAACACAGCTGGAAAGCCAAGGGGAATACCAGCATCTGCCGATTGTTGGCATTGACCTTGCCGAGGTTCGAAGTGATGCCGATACATTCTGGACCAAGCTGGAGGAAGCTGAATTTGCAAATGTAGCCGAAGTACGTGACTATTCAAACCGCTTCAATTCCAATGGAGCCATCTGGCTGCCACAGGTACTGGGCAAGGAACTGATTCATAGTGAGAACCGGTTACTGTTTTTGGTGGACAATTTCGCCCGTTTGCTGGAGAACCGCTACTGGATTGAGATGAGACATGCTCATCGAGCCAAGGATCTGATCATTGACCTGTATGGCAATGTGATCACAATGGATCGCATCTACGATGGATGCTGGCCTGGAACCAAAGTTCGGTAATTCACTCACAACGAAAATAAACAGGGAGGTACTTAAGGTGAAAGAAAAAGAGAGCACGCTCGATCGTGCCGTAAGATTTACCCGTAATCTGGAGTGGTTGGAACAAGTCGAAAAGGTAATTCCGAGCGGATGCAGCACTTTAGCCAAAGCACCTGAACGTTTATTTCCCGGGCATACACCCGTATGTTGTGCAGAGGCTTACAAATCCCGATTTACAGATATCGACGGTAATGAATGGCTGGATTGCGAGATGGCCATGGGTACGGCGCCATGGGGCCATGCCAGACATGAAGTCCAATTAACCGTCATTCACCAGTTGAAAAAAGGGACAAGCTTTTCTTTGCCTGCCGACATTGAGCTTGAATGCGCCGAGTTGATTTTGGAGCGGTTCGAGGGTCGTTATCCATCGCTTCGCTTTACCAAGAGTGGGGCCGATGCAGTGAGTGGAGCTGTACGTCTGGCTCGTGCTGCAAGTGGTAAGAGCAAGGTTATTGCGACGGCTTATCATGGGTGGCACGATTGGTCTGCCTACGGCTATTATGGTGGCCAGACGAAAGAACGTGGCATCCCGGTGGATATCGAGCGTTCAACGATCTGGGTCAACAAACCTACTGTGGAGCGAATTGAGGCCCAGATTACCTCATCTCCCGAGGATATCGCATGTATTGTTCTATGCCCCAACGAGTGGAAAAGGGACGCGCTGGAGGAAACTGTAAACCTATGTCGCTCTCTGGACATCATTATCATATTTGATGAGGTCACTTCCGGTATTCGAATGGGCAAGCAGGCTACAGCAGGAGAATATGACATCTGGCCTGATCTGCTCTGTATCTCTAAAGGTATGGCCAACGGTTTACCGCTCGCAGCGGTTATGGGGCCTGAGCACCTGATGTCCTTGTCAGGACAGGTCAGATTCAGTAATGCCCATTCCAGCGAAACAACAGCGCTCGCGGCAGCCATTGCCTGTGAACGATTAATGAAAAATGCGAAAGTATGGCCGACCTGGCGTGATCCAGCAACCCGGATCATGGATCGTCTGGAATCTGAACTTGTGTTACTCGGATTGACGGATCAATTGGAAGTGAGAGGGACGTATGCAAGCTTCTGCATTCAATCCTTGGCTGAAGATAACTTCCAGACAGATCCTTTCCGCGAGTTTATGGTGAAGAGAATGGCTCACTTCGGCATTTTCACCAAGGGTTACTTTATTTTCTCCGATGCCCATACACGGGAAGAATTGTTGTGGGTCGAGGAAGCGCTGTTGCAGATCCTGTCAGACTGGAAAGAGATTCAGAAGCAGGAACATCTTCATGCGATGCAACTTTCGAAAACGTTTGAAGCTTAATCCATAGATCATAATTGAAAATCGACTAGGAGGAATTATTAAATGAAAGCACTCGTATATCAGGATCTTAAACAGGTGACTTACCAGGAGATTGAGGAGCCAACCATTCAAAAGCCAAACCAGGTAAAAATTAAAATCTATGGTTCCGGCATCTGCGGGACAGATCTGAATATTGTCAAAGGCAAAGTGCCGGCGAATAAAGGAACGATCATTGGACATGAAGGCGTAGGCACAGTGGTTGAGGTGGGCGACGATGTTCGTGGTTTCAAGATCGGTGATCGGGTATTGGTTGATCCCACGCAATCTTGCGGTACCTGCTCATACTGCCGTGAGGGTCTGTTCATCTACTGCGAGAATTTTGATGACTATCAAGTAGGGATGACGACACACGGAACCTTTGCTGAATATTTTGTCGGGGACGAAAAGTATATCTATGCCATCCCGGATTCCATGAGTTGGGAAACGGCCATGATGATCGAACCACTGGGATGTGTACTTCAGACGTTCATGAAAGCAGGGACTAAGCCAAGTGACTCCGTACTGGTCCTCGGTTCGGGTGCAATCGGTTCCCTGTGTCAGCTTGTTAGCAAACGATTGGCAAGGCTTACTGTAGGCACGGAAGTTGATCCATACCGCAAAGAGTTCGCTTCAGGGATCGCTGATCATGTGTTCTATCCTCAGGATCTGACACTGGATAAAGTATACGAGATCAATAATAATAAAAAGTTTGATATTGTAGTGGACGCGGTTGGTAACCAGCTTCATGTAGGGTTCGAGCTGATTGCCAAAGGCGGCAAGATTATTCCTATGGGATATGACGACAGCTATGAGGTGACGTTCAAATCAACAGCCGTGATTAATGATGGCATTAGTATCATTGGCGCGGTTGCTAATCACTCGATGATCAGTACGGCACTGAAATTTGCCCAAAGTATCCCGGAACTGGAACAGATGGTGACCGCCAAGGAATTGCTGAGTGATTATGAACAGGCCTTTAATGGAACCATTGGTTATGACATGCATACTGGAGAGAAATTGCCGATGAATTCGGTCAAAACAGCTCTTATCCTATAAGAGGTACTATAAGCATGTAGACATTGGCGGGTTTGCCGCTGCGAAAGGTTGGAATTCGCAGCGGTAAAAACCGCAGAAGGAAGGGATATCGATTGAAATTGCTTCAAGATTTGCCGAAGAATCCACGCTACTCCATTTTACTCGAACCGGTATGGGCCATTCCGGGCACGATCGTTCTCTTCTACGCTCCTTTATATATGAAGGAAGCCGGACTTTCGGACATAGAAATCGGTTTAATCAATTCGGTGAATCTTTATTTTGCCTTTATCTTTCAATTGTTTGCGGGTTCCATTACAAATAAACTGGGACGAAAACGAACAACGCTGATCTTTGATCTGCTTGCCTGGAGTGTTCCCATGTTTATCTGGGCCTTCTCCCAGAACTTCTGGCTGTTCCTGATCGCTTATTTACTGAATGCAACATCCAAGTTTGTAACGGTCGCCTTTAACTGTCTAATCATAGAGGATGTGGAGGAACACAAACGATCCAAAGTGTTTGCCATTCTCAACATGATTATTACAGGGGCTGGGGTACTTACGCCGATTGCCGGAGTTGTCATTGCTGATTTTGGTATTGTACCAACACTGGCCAGCATTTACTTTGTCGGGGGCATCCTCATGACCGCCATGTTTTTCATTCGTAACCGATACACGGATGAGACCGAGGTCGGCAAGGAACTTATGGGATTGCATAGTAAAACCCGCGTACTTCAGAGCTTGGGTTCCAGTCTGCGCCTGTTCGGCAAATCGTTCTACAAACGGAGACTTTTTCCGATTATTCTGATTACGGTGTTATCCAATCTGATTCTGCAGCTGAATTTCTTTCAGGTTATTTTCTTCAAGGAACAGTTGAAATTTGATGACCGTGTCATTTCGTTTATCCCAGTAGTGACTGCGGTAACCGTCATGCTGCTCTATCTGGTCATCATTCCGCGACTGAAACGGCGTTCGGAAGAAAAGTATGTTGGTTTTTCCATCGTGCTTAGCACCGCCGGAGCCATTCTGTTTCTATTGATCCCTGTGGGGAATATAGGAATGTTGTTTCTCACGCTAATCGTGCTCGCTGCGGGTAACTTCATTTTGCAGACGTACCGGGACTCCCTATTGATGAACCGATTGGGTACGCATGAGAAAGCTGATATGTTCTCGGCCGTGCAGACAGTTATGACGCTTACAGCCATTCCATCCGGTTACCTGACGGGCCTGCTCTATCATCACAATCCAACCCTGTTGTTCAGTGTCATTCTTGGTCTATACATCGTACTCATGGTCATTATGTTCTTCCTGCCAGATCCGCAAAAGCACTCCCAAGTGCTGGAACCTTACAAAAATATGTAGAAAAAGGGGTTTACTGTATTTGGAGCGAATATGTAGTACAGAAAAAATGAGTAAATGCATGTTCAAAAAGAGCGGTTTTCAGTACCGAGAAGATGGGATGAAGCTAGAAATGGAGTAGCGGAGCGTAGGAAAACTACGTGAGCAACCGCAATGTTTCCGAAGGAAACATACTTCGTAAGCCCACACTTATTTCGGCTGAATGCCATATTCGATGCTGATGATGCCACTAGGCATCCTTAGTAATCAAAAGCGTACTTTTTGAACTACCGCTAGAACATATTTTAACTTGGGAGGCTGCTAAAAATGACTAACGTAATGACAACAGAAGCGCGGAAGCAATGGAGTTGGATGAACGAGCCCGAAAGCTGGTCCTTTACAGATCAGGGAGGTGTGCTGGTGGAGGCAAATGCGGACACCGACTTTTTCCAGGACCCTGCGGGCAAACACATTCGTGCAACTGCTCCTTTCTTGTCCATGCCTGTGCCTGGCGATTTTGAAATTACAACCCAATTAACCGTTGATATGAAAAATCAATACGATTCCGGATGTCTGATGGTGATGGCGGATGATCTTAACTGGTGCAAAATTTGTTTTGAGTATGATGGAAAAGTGCCTACCATCGTGTCGGTGGTGACACGTGATGGTTCATCCGATGATTGCAATTCGGTTGAAGTCTCCGTACTTAATCCTTATCTGCGTATACGCAAAGTAGAGGACTGCATATCATTCTTTTATTCACCCGATGGGGATGAGTGGAAACTAATTCGTTATTTCGGCATGCCGATACAAGGGGAACTTCGAGCTGGATTAGTTGTACAATCGCCAACTGGAACGGGCTGTACGTGTCACTTTTTATCCGTGAACGTTACTCATCCGGACTTGACCGCACGTTTCTAATCCGCTCCCCCGGCCGATCATTGGAGGGAGAACAGGTTCATGATAAAAGCGTTTATATTTGATTTTGATGGACTCATTGTGGATACAGAGACACCCTGGTATTATGCATTTCGCGATATTTATGAAGAGCACGGAGTGGAACTTGGTCTGGAGCTATGGTCGAAAAATGTGGGGACAACCTTTGAGGAGTTTCATCCATTTCTATATCTGGAGCAGGCGCTCCAAAAAAAGATAGATCATGATCATATCAAACTGCTCTCTGAACAGAAATACGAAGTCTATTTGGGACAGGCCGCCATTCTTCCGGGGGTGTATGAATTGCTTCAGTCTGCGAGGCAGAAGGGGATTCAGCTTGCGGTTGCTTCCAGCTCCACACGGGACTGGGTGCATGGTTACTTGCAGAAATTAGGCATTTTTGATTATTTCACAGTCGTTCATACATCCGAGGATGTGAAGCGAGTGAAACCGGACCCTGAACTTTACCTTCTTGCTCTCCGGAGTCTTGGGATCGAAGCTTCCGAAGCGATTGTGTTCGAAGACTCACCTAATGGCTTGAAGGCAGCCAATGCAGCAGGTATTCGTTGTATCATCGTGCCTAACGAGGTAACGTGTGGTCTGGAATTCGCCATGCATGAACTGCGGTTATCCTCGCTGGCCGAGATTGATATGGAGGCGCTTTAATCCAGATACTGCTTGCGTAGCTCGATAGGGGAGATCCCTTCGTATTTTTTGAACACTGATCCAAAGTAACTGGCACTGTTGAAACCAACAGCTTTGGCTATTTCATGAGCGGTTGTAGCGTCATTTTCGATGAGCATTTCCTTGGCTTTCAACAACCGATATCGCATCAGATACTCCAATGGAGTCATTTGAAATTCTTTTTTGAATATTCGATTGAGGTGCTGCTCGGTAACGTCCATCTGCTCAGCCAACATGGGGAGAGAAATATCCTGATGATAATTTTGTTTGATAAAAGTAATGAGTTCATCCAATCTTAGTCGGGCATCAGAACGTTCGTAAGCACTATAGCGTTCACCTTCAATGGTTAATCTGACCAAAAGCATGTACAGTAATGCGGAGACGTGCCAGATTCGATCCTTGTGCCGGGACTGCAGCGCCAACGTAATTTCACGCAACAGGATATGAAGCATTCCATCCGGCTTGAAGGCGCGCAGCTCCCCGATCTGCAAGGTATGCAAGAACCGTGGCAACAAATAGCCATTGAAAGACAGACAATCAAATCGCAATGAATCACTCAGATTGTGGTAACGGTAGGTTACCTCCGGGAACAAAATGAGAGCGGTCCCTTTTTTGATCGAAAATTCATGATTCTTTGCTGCGATTCGCCCTGTTCCTCCGATGCACTGTACAATGCTGTAATCCCGTGAATGGTCGCTCCAATTCATCAATTCATCAACGGTCAACTGGTTTTGCCCTGTAATCATGAGCGGCATATCGGTATCCAGCGGATTCCCCATGCTAGGTTTCGGCATCGTTGTGTTATTCCTCTTTTCGTTAAAGGATCATGTGCGTAAGTGGCGTGGTTACAGAGTTAAAAGAAACCTAGAAAGAATTATATTACATAAATGGAATAATTTTAATTGAATGACGGACGATATATAAAACGTTTTCATATAAATGCTTCAACAAATATTTATTGGATGAATGAGTATGAACTGTAGTCTGATCAGCCTCTATCTATGGATCTAAAAGTACGCCTGCCTTGCCAACAGAATGCGAAACAGTATACGCTATAACGGATGAGTGATTAAGGAAAGGGATGCAAACATGAAGAAAGTCATCGTAGTTGGATCGGGTATTCTGGGGGCATCAACAGCCTATCAATTAGCCAAACATGGCGCAGAGGTCATCATCATAGACCGAAAAGATATAGGACAGGCAACGGATGCAGCTGCTGGGATCATCTGTCCATGGCTGTCACAGCGACGTAATCAGGACTGGTATCAGCTCGCCAAGGCTGGTGCGCGGTTCTATCCTGGCATCATAGCGGAGCTTGAAGGCGAAGGAGAAATGGAAACCGGTTATGCTCAAGTGGGCGCGCTTAGTATTCATACGGATGTGGACAAAATCAACAAGATGGAAGAACGGGCCCATCTTCGCAAAGCAGATGCACCGGAGATTGGCGACATTACACCTCTTGATGCCAAAGAAACCCGTGAGCGTTTTCCATTGCTGGATGAACGTTATCAATCGGTACATATCAGCGGTGCTGCACGTATAGATGGAAGGGCGCTTCGCGATGCCTTGATCCGATCTGCACAGCGAAATGGAGCGGAAGTGATCCATGGAGACGCCACGCTTCAATTCGAAGCAAATCGGGTCGTTGGTGTGAGTGTTAATGATCGGAGTTTCCTGGCAGATGAAGTCGTTGTCTGTTCAGGTGCATGGGCCAACGAACTGCTGAAGCCGCTCGGCATACACTTTAAAGTGCATTATCAAAAGGCGCAAATTATGCATCTACATGTCACGGATGGGGAGGATACAGGCCGCTGGCCTGTAATCATGCCACCTTCTGACCAATATCTCTTGGCCTTTGATCAACAGAAGATTGTGATTGGTGCCACTCATGAAAATGATGTGGAGGGTTATGATACAAGAGTAACCGCAGGGGGCATGAAGGAAGTTTTGAATAAAGGCCTGGAACTGGCGCCAGGTCTTGCAGACAGTACATTCCAGGAAGTACGAGTTGGGTTCCGTCCGTTCACACCTGGCTTTCTGCCAGTAATGGGGGCTGTCCCAGGCTGGCAAGGTCTGATTACAGCGAACGGACTTGGAGCCTCTGGATTGACCATGGGTCCTTTTATCGGGAGTCAACTGGCGAAACTAGCTCTCGGCATGGAGCTGGATATCGATATTGAGCCCTATGCTGTTAGCAAAGCAATGGATGAAATTGAAAGAGGTGAACTATGACATATTCACAACGTTTATCCGATGGGGCGAATTCGTCCGACATCATATATCTGGAACATCAGATCGGTACAACGAAAGAAGAACTGCGCATAGCTTTGGAGAAACAAGAAACATACAAACGCGAATTGTCGGAATTGAAGTCAACACCAATCGGTAATGCATCGGAAGACAGTTCTGAAGAGCAAATTTTAATGGAGAAGGCACGCCACACGCAGAACTTGATTGAAACCTTGTCTGCACAGCTGGATCAGCTACAGGAAGCATTGGCGAAACTAGGCGATTGATCGGTATATATCGCTGATCTCTCTGAAACACCGACAGAAATAATATACGATACGTATAAAACGAAAACTCCTTATATTAAGGGGTTTTTCTGATTTATTTCAAATGGTTTATATCAATAAATGAACGTATGGTATAAAATGGAATCGGGTGCTGAACTGTCAATTCAGGTACCCATGTAACCAATCACGAAACTATGCTGAGAGGTGGGTTCCAAATGTATAAAGAAATGATACGCGTTGAGGACATCACGGGGTTTCAGTCCAGATCTGAAGAGTTTTTCCCACTTCACTGGTTTCGAAAAATGCTGTCCGAGCATCCTGTGTACTATCACGAAGATACAGACACCTGGAATGTGTTCAGATACGATGATGTGAAGCAGGTTCTGAGTAATCATGAGTATTTTTCAGCCGAAGGAACCCGGACAACCATTGCCGTTGGAGCAAAGAACAATGAAGGCACGCCTCCAGACAAATTAAACATATCAAGTATCGATCCTCCCCGTCATCAAAAAAGTCGTTCGTTGTTATCTGCTGCTTTTACACCGCGTAGTCTGAAGAACTGGGAGCCACGCATTCGCAACATTGCAGAGCAGCTGGTAGCCGATATTGAGCCAAATACGACCATTGATATTGTTCAAGCGTTGGCTGCTCCGCTGCCTTCGATGGTTATGGCTGATCTGCTCGGTATCCCTCTCACAGACAGTCATCGCTTCAAGAACTGGGTAGATATTCTGTTTCAACCTACCAATCCGAAGACTGCTGAAGAGAGTGAACTGAAAAAACAAACTGCAGCGCAAGAGTACTATCAATTCCTGTACCCCATTGTGGTACACAAACGGACCCATCCTGGTGAGGATATCATTACCGATCTGTTGAACGTTGATGTTGAGGGGGAGAAGTTCACGGAGGATGAGGTTGTTCGCACGACCATGCTTCTGCTTGGAGCCGGTATAGAGACAACAAGCCATATGGTTTCAAATACGTTCTATTCCTTCCTCTACGATGACCCGAGCTTGTATGGCCAACTCAGGCAGAACCCCGAATGGGTTCCGCTCGCAGTGGAAGAAATGCTTCGTTATCGGTTCCATAATGCCAAGCGACATCGGACAGTGAAGCAGGATAATCAACTGCTCGGAGTGGATTTGAAAAAAGGAGATGTTGTCATCTCCTGGATGAGTGCAGCCAATATGGATGAACAGATGTTTGAAGAGCCCTTTGAGCTGAATATTCATCGTCGTAATAACAAAAGACATCTTACCTTTGGTAATGGCCCACACTTTTGTCTAGGGGCCCCACTGGCAAGAATGGAACTCAGCATTGCCTTGACAGCATTTGTGGAGAAGATTGCTCGGATTGAACCGGTAGACTCCTTTGATTTGGAGAATAATCTGGCCACATCAGCTCCGGGGCAGTCGTTGACCCATCTGCCAGTGAAGATCGTTGCGAGTGAGAAGTAATCATACGGGATACAACCTAAAAAGCGGCAGATCAGACGTAAACGTCTTGATCTGCCGCTTTGTTATGCAAGCAAGTATGAAGCTGGACACCTTAATTTGAATTCATAGAAACTTTTTGTCTTACCACCTGTTTGATTTCTTCCTCTTTGGCTTGTTTGGTACGTTTGATAAAGAAGGAAAGAACCAATCCCACAACAGCGATACCGATGATAACAACATAAGCATCATTGATACCCTGGATCATGGATTCTGTAGCAAGCTGTTTTTGACTGAGACCATTGGCTGCACCAGTCGCTATCATATCCTGTACATGTGCAGTTGTACGGGAGGTCATGACACTTACGAGCAATGAAGTACCTACAGCGCCAGCCACTTGTCTGACGGTGTTGGAGATAGCAGTACCGTGTGCACCAAGTCTTGGTGGCAGTTGGTTAAGCCCCGCAGTCTGAATCGGCATCATGAGCAGAGCCATACCAATTCGGCGGCCGGTTGACATTAATACCAGGTAACCATAACTGGTTGAATCCGTTAAGTCGATGAAACCAATTGTCGTCACGATGGTGATCACCATCCCGATAACAGCCAGCCATTTTGCTCCAAATCGGTCAAACAATTTTCCGGCTACAGGCATCAGGAAGCCCATGACAAGAGCACCCGGAAGGAGTAATAATCCGGACTCCAGTGCAGTGTAACCACGTGCGTTCTGGAGATACAGGGGAAGCAACATCATGTCAGCATACATGATCATTGTAATCGCGATACTGATGACCGTGGTCAGGGAGAACATATTGTACTTGAAAGCCCGCAGATCAAGCAGCGGAGTTTCAGAAACGAGCTGACGCCAGGTAAACAGAGCAAGGGCAACAATTCCTGCCGCAATGCAGATTAGAACTTCTGCACTTGACCATCCCAGACTTCCTGCTCTGCTGAACCCGTAGAGCAATGCGCCAAATCCGATCGTGGACAGCACCACACTGATTGTGTCGAACTTTGTGTTGACCCGTTCGGATACATTCTTCAGGTATACAAACGCAAAGGCAATGACAATAAGAGTTAATGGAATCATGCCGTAGAACATCGTTTGCCAAGAGTAGTTCTCAAGGATATAACCGGCAAGGGTAGGCCCGATTGCAGGGGCAAAAATGATGGCAAAGCCAACCATACCCATCGCAGAACCTCGTTTTTCAGGGGCAAACAAGGTCAAAATAACGTGCATCAAGAGCGGCATGATAATGCCGGCACCCGCTGCCTGAATCATACGTCCTGTCAGCAGTGTGCCAAAGTTATTTGCAAGAGCGGATACGATGGTACCAATCAGGAAAATAAACATGGAAGCTTGGAATAATTGCTTGGTTGAAAAGCGTTGCATGAAGTAGGCCGTAATGGGGATCAGCACTCCGTTCACCAGCATGTAACCTGTCGTTAACCATTGTGCTGTTGCGGCGGAGATATTAAAATCACCCATCAGTTCCGGTGTAGCGACACTCATGATCGTTTGATTCAACGTTGCAAGGAAGGCTCCCAAAATCATGATAAACAGGATGGGGCCTTTCTTTACGGATAATTCTTCTTGTACTCTAGCCTGACTCAATCCTTTTCATCCTTTCAATCCACGCGTGACTAAATTTACAACGTGTTGTATAGTTTACATTGTATTTATTGAATTATATACATATTCGGACAGATTACAATTTACGTTATGACGTGTTTTCGTCGTTTATTTTACAAATAAAATGAATTTGTTGTGTAAATCAAAAATAAACGACTGATCGTTTAAAATTGTAATGTTTAAAATTTGATAGGAGGGATACACGTGAAAGACGAGAAGAAATCAGCCGTGGACCCAAGAATATTGCGAACACGTCAGTTAATTCGAGGTGCATTTGTTGAATTGCTGCAGGAAATGGATATTGAGAAGTTGTCAGTCAACAAAATTGCCGAACGAGCGACGATCAATCGGGTAACCTTCTACCTGCACTATCGTGATATTACGGATATGATGGAGAAGATGGCCGATGAGATGATCGAGCATATTGAACGGATCGTGGATGAATATGCTCCTCATTTTGAGAAACAAAGGACGGAAGAGGCTTGGCCTGTTTTGGTCAAGTTACTGGAGCATTTTGCAGAGAACGCCTCGTTTTATCAGGTGGTACTTGCTACAAAGCGCACACCGATTTTTACCGAACGACTGCTCAAATTGTTGAGTACGCTGGTCAAAGCCAAGATTGATCGGGTGGAGATGGAGGATGAACTGGAAGAGTCCGGCATTCACAAAGAAATCGCAATCTGGTACGGTTCTTCGGCCCTGATTGGTACCATTGTCGCCTGGCTGCGTAATGATATGCCTTATTCCCCGCATTTTCTGGCGAAACAATTCTCGTTGATTCGCTCGTACTCCTATAATGACCTGATATAATCAAAGTACAATCCGCTGACGGCAAACGGGGGGATATGACAGGGAAATTTCAGCCCATTTCACCTAATGTAATAGAGGAGGAATAATGTAATGAAATATAGTGCAGAACGTATCTATGTAAGATTTTGGAATGTGGAAGATGCCTCTTTGCTTCTGGATCTACAGATTCGTAACCGTACGGAAATCGAGAAAATCACAGCGAGTAATCGGGATGATTCTTTCTACAGCCTGGAAGGGCAAAGGTCACTTATTGAGAGCTGGAACAAGAAGAGAGAAGAAGGAAATCGCTATTCTTTTGGACTTTTTCTACATACAACGGATGAACTCGTCGGTGAAATTTCTTTGTTTGAGATCATATTGGATTCTACCCCAAAATGGATCGTTGGTTATGTGACGGATATTCTACATCAAGGAAAAGGGTATATGAGCGAAGCCCTGCAGTGTGTGCTGGAGTTTGCCAAACACGAAACTGAAATTACTCGAATCGAAGCTGGCGCTGTACCTGATAATACAGGCTCCATCCGTGTTCTTCAAAAAGCAGGATTCAAGGAGAATGGGTCACAGCCTGTGCCAATCCAGGGAATGTTGAAAGAACATACGATGTTTGCTGTGGACTTACTATAAGCACGATGTTTTACTATTTACTATAGAAGTTGAACTATATATTTAAACGTAACGGAGAGGACAGAAAAAAACTATGGCTACTATACTCGTTGCAGACGACGATGCGAACATTCGCGAACTCGTTTGTTTATTTCTAAAAAACGATGGATTCACAACGGTGGAAGCTGCCGACGGTAAGGAAGCTCTCACCGTGTATGGCGAAACTCCAGTGGATCTGGTTGTGCTTGATATTATGATGCCTGTTATGGACGGTTGGGCACTGTGCAAGGAACTCCGAAGAGCGAATCCCGACCTCCCGCTACTCATGTTGACCGCGAGAGGAGAGACTTGGGAGAAAGTGAAAGGATTCGAATTGGGGACGGATGATTATTTGACCAAACCGTTTGATCCATTGGAGCTTACCGCTCGTGTCCGAGCATTGCTGAAACGATACAAAATTGGCTCTACACACACAATCCATTTTGGCAACGTCATTCTGGATCGTCAGACGTATAAGGTGACAAGAGGTACGGAGTCGCTTACGTTACCACTTAAGGAGTTTGAATTATTGTATAAACTTGCTGGAACACCAGGACAAGTCTACACACGTGAGCAGTTGATTGATCAGATATGGGGAATTGACTACGCCGGAGATGATCGAACAATAGACGTACATATTAAGCGCCTTCGCGAACGATTCGCGACTACACCTGACTTTCGGATTGAAACGGTGCGTGGGCTAGGATACAGACTTGAGGTCCATGAATGATCCGATCCATATATATTCGTGTGGTCCTGACCTTTCTGGGGTCTGTCATCGCTGGTACGGTCATTTCATTTTTTGTGTCTACCTGGATATTTGAGGACAAATTGAACCAAAACGCTCAAATTAACTTGCGTAATTTTGGCCAAGACGTTGTGCAGATTTATAAGACCCTGCCTTTACGTGAAGCGGACTTGTATGTAAGTGGAATGAAGCAGCTCAATTCCTATCATATCCGAATTTACGAAGCTTCCGGTCAGTTCGAGTCTTACGGAAAACTTAACGGACATAAGTCTGCTGCTGTGACGAGTGAGCAACTAAAGAAAGTATTAGCTGGGGGCGTTGTTCAAGATACGAGGGATGGGATCGCTACGGTGATTTTAGGGTTGCCTTTGAAAACGGAGATGGGAACCAAAGCGATGTTTTTGGAAACACTCTCACCTCCCTCAGCCACGTTTGTGGTCAAGTGGGGCTTGATCTTTGCAATCAGTTCGTTGATGACAGGAAGTTTGTTAATCCTGGTTGCTTCTGTATATCTGGTGAGACCGATCAAGAAGTTGACCCAAGCAACCAAACGAATTGCAGCTGGAGATTTCAACGTCAAGTTGAACATTAAGCAAACGACTGAGATTGGTACGTTGGCTCGCAGCTTTGAAGAAATGATGCATGATCTGAAGCAGTTGGAGCAGATGCGCAGGGAATTTGTTACAAATGTTTCACACGAGGTTCAGTCTCCGCTCACCTCGATATCCGGTTACGCTTCGGCACTGAAGCAAGTAAACCTCTCAGAACAAGAGCGAAACCGTTACCTGGATATTATCATCTCTGAAGCGAAACGAATGTCCAAAATGAGCGATAGCCTGCTCAAGCTGAGTTTGCTTGAATCGCAGTCACAGCAACTAAGGCTCAATTCCTTAAGCCTTGATGAACAGATCCGGCGGGTCATTGTGGCACTTCAGCCGCAATGGTCTGCGCGCAACATTCATTTCGAGCTTGATTTGGAGAACGTGAAGGTAACGGCTGATCACGACCAGTTAAATCAGGTATGGACAAACATCATAGGAAATAGCATCAAGTTTTCCAAGGATGGCGGTATGATTAAAGTCCGTATCGAAGAGGATTTCAAAAATGTGACTGTTCGAATATCCGACACGGGCATTGGAATTCCCCTGGAAGACCAGAAGCGTATATTCGACCGCTTTTTCAAGGCAGATCGTTCCCACAGTCGTAAATACGACGGGAGTGGTATGGGACTAGCAATCGTTAAACAGATCGTATCGCTTCATCAGGGTGACATCGGAGTGGAAAGCGAACCTGGTCAAGGTACGACCTTTATTATCACGTTGCCCATCCATCCACCAACGGATAGTTAGGCTCACAGGATAGGTGAATGAATTAGAATATCCACGGAGTATTTAAACCGAATTTTTATGCCATGTGTAACATGCAAGCTTCCTTGTATGTTACTACATGGCATTTTTTTTGCTTGTTCATATTCCGTTCATATTAAGGTCATTGGGAGTACATCTTTGTTAGTTAGGCTTGAATTAGCGGCCTGTTAGGCCAATATACAGATGAGGATAGGAGCAGATGAATGTGAATCAACATGTAGAGAAAGAAGTACAGAGTAAAAGCAAAATAAAGAAAGTGTTAAACATCTTGTTTAAAGTGTTTGCCGCAATCGTTATCGTAATCCTACTTTTTGTAGCTACCGTGTATACCGTTAACAAAATCAGCAGTTATTCGGAGCAAAAAAGAATGGAACCATATGGTCAACATGTATCCGTAGACGGGAAAAATATGAATGTGTTTATTCAAGGCAAAGGCGAGGAAACGATTGTGCTTCTGCCGGGTTTTGGAACAGCGTCACCTGCACTTGATTTTAAGCCACTTATTTCAGAACTATCTCCCTATTATAAAGTCGTTGTGGTTGAACCTTTTGGTTATGGATTGAGTGATCAGACTGACAAGGAACGCAGCACAGCAAATATCGTCAGTGAAATCCACGAAGCGCTGCAAAGTCTACATATTGATCGGTATATCTTAATGGGTCATTCCATTTCAGGGCTCTATAGTCTGGACTATGTGAACAAATATGCAGATGAAGTAAGTGCATACGTTGGGCTGGACACCAGTGTTCCAGCGATTAGTGAACAGAAGGTTGAAGCATCAGAAATCGTACCGATTACATGGTACCGTAACTTGGGTTTCCCACGTTTGCAATTAAAAATGAGTGATGATCCATATGCTGGGCTACCGTATGATGAACAAACCAAAGAACAATTGAACATTTTGATACAAAAGAACATGTTTAATTCAACTCAATTAAACGAGATTGTAAGCATGTATTCCAACTTTAAAGCAGCTGAACAGCAAACGTTGCCTGTTAATCTCCCGGTTCTTTTCTTTGTTCAAAAGAATCATCCGGTAGCGGAGAATTGGGTTCCTGAACATGAGAAGTTAATAGAGAATTCTGTGCGTGGTGAAGTGATGCTACTCGAAGCAAATCATTATTTATACCGTTCCCATGCCAAAGAAATCGCTGAAAAATTCAGGAGTTTTATGACGCAGCAATAAATATTGATTGACTTATTCATATTCAGTTCATATTGACGTCACGGGGAGTACATTTTCATTGGATAAGATTTCATTAGCAGCAAAGAAGACAACCGAACAAACAGTTCAAGACAGGAGAAGATCAGAGTGACACTACCAGAAGGAAAAAAAGCCAAGAACAGAACCAGGCTCAAGAAGGTACGAAATATTATACTTAAAGTACTGGGCGCAATCTTAATTGCCATTATTCTATTTCTAGGTATTGTTTATATCACAAATGTGATTAGTAGTAATTCAGAGGCGAAAAAGATAGAGCCCTACGGTCAGCATGTATCTGTAGACGGGAAAAATATGAATGTGCTCATTCAAGGTGAAGGCAAGGAAACGATTGTGCTTCTGCCCGGTTATGGAACAGCAACACCAGCGCTTGATTTCAAGCTGCTTATTGATGAATTATCTCCATATTACAAAGTGGTTGCTGTTGAGCCATTCGGTTATGGATTAAGTGATGAAACTGAAAAAGAAAGAACCACAGAGAATATCGTAAGTGAAATTCATGAAGCTCTGCAACAACTTGATATTCATCAGTACATGCTTATGGGTCACTCTATTGCAGGCATTTACGGCATTGATTATGTGAACAAATATCCGGGTGAGGTGACTGCTTTTGTCGGTATCGACAGTAGTGTTTCCACCCAACCTAGTATTACAGATGCGAAGTTCCCATTAAAAACGTTTGCGCTTCTCAGAAATACAGGTCTCTTAAGATTAATGATGAAAGTAAATGCAGACCCCTATGAGGGACTGGCATTTGACGATCACACAGTTGAGCAGATGAAAATGATCTCAAATAAAAACATGTATAATCCCACGTCATTAAATGAGATGGATCATATTTATTCCAATTTCAAAGGTGCTCGAGGTTTAACCTTCCCTAAAGACCTTCCACTTCTTCTCTTTGTACAAGCAAATAATGAAGGTGTTGAAGGATGGATTCCGTTGCATGAAGGGCAGATCAAAGATTCAGTACATGGGAAAGTCATCACTATGGATGGTTCACATTATTTACATCATACTCAATTCAAAAAAATTGCTGAAGATGTAAGAGCATTTATGAACGAAGCAAAATAAATATGGTTTCGGCCGTTGCCGTGATGAAAGAGAGAGGAATTCAACATGAGATTATTTGAGATACTGTTAGTTCTATCCTGTTTTGCTTTACTCGTAGACCTACTATTTATTAAAAGAAGTGCAAAGAAAACAGGATTGGGTTTGGGGATAGGAAGTAGCGTTATACTCGTAGTTCAATTGTTAGTTGAGGGATACAGATGGCAGTTGCTTTTGGTATATATCATGACGGCTCTATTCATAATTATTGTTTTACTCAGACATTCCGAAAAGATGATGAATCTAAAAATAGGGAAGTTCTTGAAATATAGTTTATCTTCCCTGATTGTCATTCTGCTGGTTGCTTCTACTGCCTTGTCTGTATACTTACCTGTCTTTAATTTGCCGAAGCCGGATGGTCCAGAGAAAGTGGGAACTCAAACATTTCATTTAACGGACCAGAACAGAGACGAAAGCTTCACTGAAGATCAAAGCGATAAGAGGGAACTAATGGTTCAAGTTTGGTACCCTACTGAAAATAGGAATAATATCAAGCGTGACACGCTGTTTCCAAATAATAAAGAAATGTTCAAAAAGTATATTCAGAGCTTCTCTGCTTCTTTAAAAATGCCCGAATTTGTACTCGACTACTTGAAGTATAGTCACACCAACTCTTATGAAAATGTAGAAATATTACCTTCCACAAGTCCTTATCCCGTGGTAGTGCTATCTCATGGTATGGGAACCAGTAGAGTTCTACAAGCATCACAGGCGGAGAATCTGGCCAGTCATGGGTTTATCGTGGTCACCATCGATCATACGTATAGCACCTTTGCTACGCTTTTTCCAGATGGCCGTGTAACGGATTATAAAAAAAGTACGACTACACTAGATGAACGTACAAAAACAGGGAATATATGGACGAAAGACGTGGAGTTTGTAATCGATCAAATCGAAAAGCTGAATTCAGGTGCAATCGAAAGTCAGTTTAAAGGAAAGATCGATTTAGATAACATAGGCGCGATGGGGCATTCTTTTGGGGGTGCAACCGCGTTTAATGCAACGTATTTAGATCAGAGAATCAAGGCCGGGGTTAATATGGATGGGTCACTATATGAAGTGGAAAATAGAGATGATATAAACAAGCCGTTTATGTTCATCCGATCAGGAAGTTTTGAAGACTGGTTAGCCAATTTTGAAGTGGATAGAAATTCGGATGATGAAGTAACTAAATTTCTTTCAGATGAGCTGCACATTATGAAAAATGTTATCAATCATGGGGGAAATGTGATCTATGTAGAAGGAACCCAGCACTTCAATTTCACGGACCTTCAATTCTATTCGGAGCTGGTTAAACTGTCCGGGATCACAGGAGACATCAATGGTAAAAGAGGATCAAGCATCGTAAACGAATATGTACTCGATTTCTTTAACAAGCAACTGAAAGGTACCGGTGGAGATTTGATTCAGGGACCGAACGACTTGTATCCGGAGGTGAAATTTGTAGACCCAGAAGAGCTCTAATCAACCAAAACAAACATGTAAACTCAGGAGATGATGTGAATGGGACGACAAAAGGGAAAACGCACTTCAATCACCGCCTTAACGCTGGTGTTAACGATGTTAGCTCCAATGTCAGTCATGGCCGCACCAGCTACGAGTAACAACAGCGATCTGACGTATGAACCAACCAAGAAAATAGTAGCGGAGAAAGCGAAGATCCTTACCGAGACGTATGATACGACCAGTGTGCAATATGCATTAATCGATTGTGGCGAGATTGTGGTGTCCGGTCAGACAGGCAAGAACGATCTAAAGGACAAGGTGCCTCTGACGCCGGATACGATCTATGGCATAGGTTCAACTAGTAAAATGTTCCTCACAGCTTCTGTTATGAAGTTAGTTGACGAAGGCAAGATTGATTTGGATCTGCCTGTTGTGAACTATATACCGGATTTTCAGATGAAAGATCATCGCTACAAACAAATCACACCACGCATGCTGTTGAATCATTCTTCCGGTCTGCTGGGCAGCACTGGCAGCAATGCCACATTGTACGGGGATAATGATACGTACTCACATGATACGTTTCTCGAGCAATTGGCGAGTCAAAACCTGAAGGCAGATCCCGGCGCATTCTCCGTGTATAGTAACGATGGGTTTACGTTATCCGAGATTATGGTTGAACGTGTTAGCGGCATGAGTTTTACAACTTTTATACATCAATATTTTACGGAACCTTTGGACATGAAACATACCAAAACACCACAGGATGTGGTTGACCCGGCAGCAATGGCAGGAATCTATTCTCCTTTGGTTGAGGGTCAGCTTCCACAAGAGAATTATAATGTCATCGCTACTGGAGGCATTTATTCCACCGCTGAAGATCTTGTGAAGTTTTCACAAATCTTCACGGGAGAGGTCCAAGACATTCTTTCCAGTAAGTCAGTCGAAGCCATGCCGCAAGAAGAATACAAAAGAGGCATGTGGCCGGAGGGTGGCGACACGTCTATATCTTACGGGCTAGGGTGGGATAGTGTAAATCTGTACCCATTCAGTGAATACGGCATCAAAGCAGTAACCAAAGGTGGAGATACCATATCTTATCACTCATCATTAATCGTATTGCCGGAATACAATCTGGCTGCAGCCGTTACTTCATCTGGTGGGACAAGTGCCAAAGATCAGTTCATTGCGAGTGAATTATTGCTCAGCGCACTTGAGGAAAAGGGGATTATTACAGAACGGAAGCCGGAAAAATCATTTGGCGTGCCAGTGAAGGCCGATATGCCTGAAGAAATATCTACGTATGCTGGTATATATGGTGCCAATAATTCGGTTAAGAAGATCGAAATGAATCATGCTGGACAACTGACTGTATCCACACTCACAGCTCCAAGTAATCCGGCTCAAACATACACCTATACAGCGGATGGTACTTTTGTTAACGATGAAGGCACGGAAAAGTTGAAATTTGTTAAGGAGAAGAATGGAAGGACTTATCTGTGGTCTCGATCTTTTGTATCCTTGCCAGGACTTGGTCAGTTGGCTTTCTCAGAATATAAAGCGGAGAAGCTGGAAGTCAATGAATTATCCCAGGATATTACGGCCTCATGGGGGCAGCGTGAAGGTAAAAAATATTACCTGGTGAATGAGAAATACACATCAACGGTTTATCTCAATTCAGCACCAATTCTCCCGATTCATTTGGACAAAGAGACCCCGGGGTATATATCCAACACTAAGATTATTGGAGCAAACGAAGCAGTCACGGAGCTTCAAATCCCTGGCATGGCTGGACGTGATACAAAGGAGATTTATTTTGCTGAAAAGAACGGAGTAGAGTACATTACAGCGGTTGGTAGCATATACGCCAGTGAGGAAATGGTACAACCACTCTATTCGGGTAAACAATCTCTAGCAACGATTCAAGCAGATGGATATGCCAGATGGTTTTCGATACCAGCAACGGTGAAAGGAAAAGTCATGACGGTTAAAATGCCTGCAACTGGCGGCTTTGCCGTATATGATCAGAAGGGTATATGTATTAATCACACCGTAGTCAGCGGTCAGAATGAGGTTGTTTTACCAGAAAACGGCCGCATTGTATTTGCAGGTGACGTGGATTCCACATTTGAAATTTCATTGAAATAGTAACAATAGATTTGGTGCAGTGAAAGATGATGATTTTCGTAGGAGTAAAAATAGTGAAAAACAAAAGAAGTCGCGAAATCGCGGCTTTTTTCTGTTGAGGAGATGGTGAACATACAAGTGTAGTTACTTTATTGGAAAATTTAGGTTGACACCCCTTATTATCACGTATACAATCGTATACATGAATACGTTGTATACATATGTATACACGTAATGGGGGTGGCACAAATGAGAGATCGTCCTATCGAAGAGATGGATGGAAGTGTACGTCAAGGTGAACGTCCGAAACGTGATGTGAGTGACAATGAGCAACGTGGAGAGCGTTCCAGACGTGGCAGAGGACATGGTGAACATCAGGGGAAACGGGGCCATGGAGCGCAAACATTCCGTCGCGGCCGGATTCTTGTATTTCTGGAACAAATGCAGAATCGAAGAACAACGCTCGCCAGACAACTTGGTCAGGAGGAGTATGAACATATTCGCCCGATGATCAGTGGGGAGTTGAAAGCTATTGATCAGGTCATCGACGAGTATATCCATCTTTTCGAGCTGCAAAATGAAGATGTAAGTCCCAATAAGGATCTGGAGAGTGAGAGTGAATAAGTATGATTCGTCGTTTTTTTTCGTATTATCGTCCCTATAAAAAACTGTTTTTGATTGATTTTGGATGCGCTGTACTCGCAGGGCTTCTGGAGTTGGCTTTCCCCCTTGCCGTCAGCAAATTCATTAATGAATTGTTGCCAGGTCAGGATTGGCCTCTTATTTTGCTTGCCTGTATTGTGTTGTTATCCATCTATGCACTTAATACCGTATTGAACTATGTCGTTACATACTGGGGACATATGCTTGGCATTAATATTGAGACCAACATGCGTGAGAAGATGTTCGCTCACTTGCAGAAGCTGTCCTTCCGTTTCTTTGATAATCGTAAAACAGGCCACTTAATTGGTCATCTTACGAATGATCTGAATGATATCGGCGAGGTTGCTCACCATGGACCTGAAGATGTATTCATCGCAGTAATGACATTAATCGGATCGTTCTGGCTGATGGCTAACATTAATCTTGAGCTTGCGCTGCTTACCTTTATCATTATCCCAATTATGGCTTGGGTCATTATCGTATTTGGCGGGCGGATGACGAAAACGTATCGGCGACTTTTCGGAGACGTCGGCAATTTCAATGCACGCATTGAAGATAACGTTGGTGGCATGCGTGTTGTGCAATCGTTCGCCAACGAAGAACATGAGAAAGAACTTTTTGCGGTGGATAATCAGAATTTCCGTAAAACCAAACTGCTTGCCTACAAAACGATGGCGAAAAGTATCTCGGTCAGTTATATGATGATGCGACTGGTTACGGTGTTTGTCATGATCAGCGGGGCTTGGTTTTATATCGATGGCAGAATCAATATGGGTGACTTTATGGCCTTCCTGCTGTTATCCAATATCTTCTTCCGTCCGATTGAGAAAATCAATGCCGTCATTGAAAGTTATCCAAAGGGCATCGCTGGTTTCAAGCGGTATCTGGAGATCATTGATACAGAACCTGAAATTGCGGATAGCAAAAACGCCGTTGAATTCGAAAGTGTGAAAGGTGATATTCGCTTTGAGAACGTCTCGTTCGGATATGAATCCAGTCGGCGTATTCTGAGTGATATCAGTCTGTCTGTTCGACCAGGGGAAACCGTTGCTTTTGTTGGTCCTTCGGGTGCAGGCAAGACGACGATCTGCAGCCTGCTTCCCCGATTCTATGAGGTAGAAGAGGGACGTATCACTGTAGATGGCGTCGACATTCGTAACGTTAAGCTTCAATCCTTGCGCAAGCATATCGGAATCGTTCAACAGGATGTATTTTTGTTCTCGGGTACCATTAAGGAGAATATTGCTTATGGGGATTTGAGTGCAACGGATGAACAAATCTGGGATGCCGCCCGTCGTGCCTCATTGGAGGAACTGATCCTCACGTTGCCTGATGGCATGGATACCATTATTGGTGAACGTGGTGTTAAACTGTCGGGAGGGCAAAAACAGCGTTTGTCCATCGCACGGATGTTTTTGAAAAACCCGCCCATTCTTATTCTGGATGAGGCAACCTCTGCGCTGGATACGGAAACGGAAGCACTGATCCAGCAATCACTCGCTGAATTGTCGGTGGGCAGAACAACACTTGTGATTGCACACAGACTGACAACTATCAAGAATGCAGATCGAATCATCGTAGTAAACACAGATGGTATCGCTGAGCAGGGCAACCATGAGGAATTGGTCGCCGCTGGAGGGATATACAGCCGTCTTCATCAGGTGCAATATAGTCACTCTTAATCCATATAAATTGAATTTACATTGGCCACTCCGATGACAGAACAACCTTCCGATCGCTGTTATCCCCAGATTTTTTTATTCCTCTTATCTAAAGGGGAAATCCGGGGATAAAGGCGAACGCTTCGCTTCTTCAGGTTCTTTCTGTCCTCTCCGTTTTATGTAAATGTTTAGTCAATTTATATAGAAACTTAAGCAGCTGACTAAGTATCTGGATCAAGTATCTAAATGAAGTAAACCTTGCCGCGCATATGCGCGGTTTCTTTTATTGATAGGATATTAAAAATGAAGTTATCAAATGCTATGCAAAAGATAATGTTGACAACGTCCACTAACGTGATTATTATAATGTTGACAATGTCCACTAAAAAGGAGGGTTTGACATCAACTCTCAGTACATAAATCCAGATATACTGGCTGACATGCGACGTTTTAACCGTTTTTATACCAACATACTCGGTGTACTCGACAAGCATATTCTCGGAACAGGGTATTCCTTTGCAGAAGTCCGGGTCATTATTGAGATTGGAATTCGGGGAGAGAGCATTGCGAACAATCTGGTAGATACACTGACCATTGATCGCAGTTACATGAGCCGAATTGTGAACAAGCTGTCCAAGGAAGGACTGCTGGTGAAAGTGGATTCTGCTGCCGACAGCCGGGTCAGTCTTATTCGTCTGACAGCCAAGGGTGAGGAACTGTATGCCCAATTGAATGATCGATCCGATCAACAGATCCTGAAGCTGATGCAAGAATTGAATGAAGAAGAGATTCAAGAGGTATACACCTCCATGATGAACATACAAGAGAAGTTGAACAAGAAGGCAGGAGAGACAACACGATGATACGATTTGAATGTGATTATAACGAAGGTGCGCATGAACGAATTTTACAAAGACTGATGGAAACCAACATGGAACAGACGAGCGGGTATGGCACGGATGAGCATTGTGAACGGGCGAGGATGCTTATTCGTCAGGCATGTGACAATGAGCACGCTGATGTTCATTTCCTGGTTGGCGGTACACAGACAAATACAACGGTGATTGCATCTATTTTGCGTCCATATCAAGGAGTGATTGCTGCGACATCGGGACACATTGCGGTTCATGAGACGGGAGCTATTGAAGCTACGGGACATAAGGTGCTCACAGTTCCAAGCGAGGACGGAAAGATCACGCCTGAGCAGGTTAGAGCAGTCTATGATGCGCACATGAATGAATCGTCGCCGGAACACTGTGTTCAACCAGGAATGGTCTACATTTCCCAACCAACGGAGAATGGAACGATGTACAGCAAGGCAGAACTGCAAGCATTGCATACAGTGAGCAGAGCATGTGGTCTTCCGTTTTTCGTGGATGGAGCACGTCTTGGATATGCACTCGCTTCACGCGATTGCGATATGACACTTGCTGACCTTGCACGCTTGTGTGATGTATTTTACATCGGGGGAACCAAGATTGGCGCATTGATGGGAGAGGCGGTTGTCATCCTGAATGATGCACTGAAACCAGATTTTCGTTATATGATCAAACAAAAAGGTGGCCTGCTTGCCAAAGGCAGATTGCTGGGAATCCAATTTGAAACGTTGTTCGAAGATGGTCTTTACCTCGACATTTCTCGCCATGCCGTAGATATGGCCTTGAGAATTCATGACTCACTTGAACAGCAGGGGGTACGCTTCCTGTACGATTCACCAACCAACCAGCAGTTTCCGATTCTGCCTGATCGTTTGCTTGAGAAATTACGCAGCGGTTATACCTTCTCCTTCTGGGAAAAAGTTGACGATACACACAGTGCGGTGCGGTTCTGCACCAGCTGGGCAACTCGTCAAGAGAATGTGGATGCACTGACTCGTGATATCACTCAATTATTGTACGAAGAGATCCACGTGCCAGAACGGGTCGAAGCATTGGTCTAATCTTGTTCAAAAATGAAGGAGAACAGTTCCGATTTCCTTCTCATAAATACGAGTATTTGAATAATCCAAAAGCAATTACGCAGAATTCTGATACTGAAAAAGGACAACCCGTTGTGGTTGTCCTTTTTTGGTTTGTCTTTTTGTGAGATAGGCAGTATATACTCGGTTACTCACTCAAGGCCATGTCGTATTTCTCTTTCAGCCGTCGGATATCGGCTCTTGGCGGCGCACCGAACATGCGTGCATATTCGCGGCTAAATTGGGAAGCACTCTCGTAACCAACCCGGAACGCTACATCTGCCGCATCTGCAGATTCGGCCATCAGAAGTCGCCGGGCTTCCTGTAATCTTAATTGTTTCTGGAATTGTAATGGGCTCATAGCTGTAATCTCTTTGAAGTGACGATGGAATGAAGAGACGCTCATACTGGCGGTCTCAGCCAGATCTTCAATGCGAAATGGCTGTTCCCAATGATGAACGATGTACTCAATCGCTTCTCTGATCCGATAAGTGCTGCTACCTTCAACCGCAATCTGCGCCAGTTCTCCTCCGTAAGGCCCTTGAAGGAGGCGGAACAGGATTTCTTTAACGTACAACGGAGCCAGAAACGGAATCTCTCCCGGCGTATCCAGCAAACGAACAAGTCGGAGTACAGCGTCCTGAATGGACGATTCCATCTGACCTACAAACATGGCTCGTCTGGCGTTTTCGTTGAATGTTACCTTGATATTGCATTCGTTAAGTACTTCGAGAATTTGGTTCGGTGTGAATTCGAGCTTGAGACTTAAGTAGGGTGCATCAGCGGATGCCTTGATAATCTGCCCGATGACCGGGAGATTCATGGAAGCAATCAGGTAATTGGAAGGTCCATATTCATAACGCTCCTGTGCGAGCAATACTTCTTTCAACCCTTGAACAATCACACATAATGAAGGTTTATACACTCTGTATGCGGGTTCACTAATCTTGGAATGGTGATAGACAAACAAGGAAGGAACCGCCGTTTCCATTGCACCGTTATGATTGGAATGGCGTTCGATCAGGTCACTCAATTCCTGTTTTGGTAGAAATAATTCTTCGGTCATACGTATCCTCCTCACGGATTTAACCTACTTAAATTATAAAGCTTACCGTACAGAACCAAAAGGGGGCCTGAGAGGATCAGGCAATCAATTAAGACGATTGATATACCGCTTGCAGCCCATGACTCGGCATACTAAGAGTATGTTAACAGAGCCAAGCGATTAAAGTTTATTCGAAAAGTTGGGTGAGTAAGGTGATGAAGTGGTTATCAAACCATGTGAGGCAAATATTGATTGACAGGCTCGAATCACAGATCAAGTTCGAAGAAAATTCCGTACATCGAGAGATATACTTCACATGCTGGTTAGAGCTAGTTACCGAAGAGGTCGAGACAACATCCATTCACAGAACAAATTGAAGGAGAGTGTGAAATATGGAATATGTGAAATTAGGACGTACCGGTCTGGATGTCTCCAGATTATGTCTAGGTTGCATGAGTTACGGTGTACCGGAACGCGGAATGGCTCCATGGTCCCTGAATGAAGAGCAGAGTCGACCGTTCATCCAGAAGGCGTTGGATGCTGGTATTAATTTCTTCGATACGGCCAATATCTATTCGGATGGAACCAGTGAGGAAATTGTTGGACGTGCATTGAAGGACTTTGCGCGTCGGGATGAGATTGTCCTGGCGACCAAAATTCACCATCTGGAGGATGCAATGGCAGCCCTTACGGTGAAGCTGACTGTGGAAGAGATCGGTTTCCTCGAAGAAGTGTATGTACCGCATCCGGTAACAGGCATTCTCAGTTGATCCGAATTCTTAATGTTAAAGTCGCCATTCGGCGGCTTTTTTTATAGTTATCTGATGAGTGAATTGACAGTTCTCTTATATTAAAGTTATTATAGATACATTAGATCCTTAATTGAAAAAGGAGATTATATTCTATGAATAACGGACATTCATCCGGTCAAGCGAACGAATCATGGAGTGGTCATTCCGCTCCTTTTGCAACGTTACAGGAAACACCTATCTTATCCCTGCTCCAGCCATCCCAAGGTGAACGTATTCTTGATGTGGGTTGTGGCAATGGGGATCTGACAGCCAAAATTGCAGCCGCAGGAGCGCTGCCAACAGGTATAGATTTTTCAGAAGTGACGATTAGGCAAGCTAAACAGAAATACCCTGATATGAATATTCAAGTCGAAAATGCTTGTCATTATCGGACAGAAGAAACGTTTGATGCGGTCTTCTCTCATGCCGTTCTGCATTGGATAAAGGATGCTCCAGCTGTAGTACAATCCATACAGTTAGCGCTCAAGACGGGAGGACGATTCGTGGCTGAGTTTGCTGGAAGTGGCAACACGGCTATATTAATAACAGCGGTAAGGGAAGAACTGAATGCCCGTGGATACAAATGGGAAGGACGGAATCCATGGTATCACCCGACCATTGGCGAATATGCTAATCTACTAGAACAACACGGATTTCGAGTTCGTCTGGCGCAGCACGTTGACCAATTTACCCCGTTTAAGCCAGGTGTCAGAAAGTGGTTGACCAGCTTCGCGGAGTATTTATTCAGTGGTATCACACCTGCGGAACAGGATGTTATTATGGAAGCTGTCGAGAAAAGAGTGCGGCCACAACTGATGAGGGATGGACAGTGGTATCTGGACAGAAGCCGACTGCGAGTTGTAGCTATTAAAGAATAGGGGAATACGGGATGAAAATGGACAAACCCAAGATTCAGGAGCAGTTGCTCGAACCGGAAACGATTGCATTCCTGGAATCCAAAGTGGAGTACAAACACAAACTGATCGAGAACATTACATTGGATCAACAGGAAGCGAGTAAGGTTTCCTTTGAAAATGTTGTATTTAGACATGTGACAATCTCGGAGTCTACCTTGGAACAATTCGAATTCACCGATGTCCGGTTCGAACACTGCGACTTCTCCAATGTCAACCTCTCTAGTGCCTTCATGCATCGGATCGAATGGCATAACTGCAAGTTTGTCGGAACTGATTTTTCCAATAGTCGATTGCAAAATGTCAGTTTCCTTCATGGTCTAGGTGACTACAGCAACTTCCGTTTTGCCCATCTGAAACAGGTCTCCTTCTCGGAATGTGCCTTGATTGGTGCGGACTTTGCCTATCTGGCACTGCAAAAAATGGAGTTCAGTCAATGTAACATCGACCAAACTTCCTTAACGGGGACCAAAATGAAGGATTTGGATCTTAGCGATTGCGAATTTGACTCCTTGGTGCTGACCATGGAAGATCTCCACGGTTGTGTGATTTCACCACATCAAGCCGCCACATTTGTAGGATTAATGGGTTTGATTATCAAATAAATAACATGATCATAATATCAGGGTTGCCAAGATAGTGGAAGTGTGTATAATTGGAGACACATTAGAATAAAAACAGGTTTTCTAGGGTTCCGCGATGGATGTGTCGGTCTGGTCCGAGAGAAAACCCGCAACCTGTTGGTTGTGCCACGGAGGGATAAAAGCCTGGGAGATGAACTGCTACATGCAGTTTGTTTCCCGGGCTTTTTTTGTTTTTACGCTAATGTACCCATACTAGGTGTAAAAAAATGAATCAGAGAAAGGGAGTAGCAGGAATGAATAAAACGTGGATGTCAGTTGTGATTGCTGCATTGTTTGAAGTGGGTTGGGTCATTGGATTGAAACATGCCAGTGGTCTGCTGGAATGGGGGTTTACGTTGGTTGCAATTATCATTAGCTTCTCCTTGATGATTGCAGCTTCGCGGACACTGCCTGTGGGAACCGTGTATGCAGTATTTGTTGGCCTGGGTACCGCAGGTACAGTGCTTGCAGAGATTTTTCTGTTTAATGCACCTATCCAAACCGGAAAAATGGTACTCATTGGTGTACTTTTACTCGGCGTAATCGGGCTTAAAATGCTGAGCAAAGAGAAGAATAAGGAGGTGCAGCTATAATGAACTGGGTATTTCTTATCTTGGCAGGGGTATTTGAGATGATCGGAGTGCTGATGATAAACAAGTTGCACAAAGACCGTAATCTCATTTCACTGGTTCTATTGGTAGCCGGGTTTGGATTGAGTTTCCTGTTCCTGTCCCTTGCGATGGAAACTCTTCCGATGGGGACAGCATATGCGGTATGGACGGGAATCGGAGCTTCCGGCGGTGCTATTCTTGGCATGGTGTTTTACGGAGAACCTCGAAATGCCCTAAGAATTCTGTTTATCGCTATGGTGCTTGGATCGGCAGTCGGTCTTAAATTGGTCAGTTAAACAAATTGATATTAAAAAGATAATGTACAGATTACGTTTTTAATGGTATCCTTATACGTTACGTGTGAAATAAAAGATGCGTCTTATTGATAGATGTGCGTAAATGAAGGAGACAACATGACATTTAAGGACTTAAATATTATCCCCTCTATTATGGAAGGGTTAAGCAAAGCAAATTATACTAATCCTACCCCTATACAGGAACAGGCCATACCAGCTGTATTAGCTGGCAGAGATCTGCTGGGATGTGCACAGACAGGAACAGGCAAGACAGCAGCATTCTCGGTGCCGATCATTCAATTATTAAGCGAAAGATCCAAAGGACCCAAGTCCGCACGACATATTCGCTCATTAATTTTGACACCAACACGAGAACTGGCTATTCAGATCGCGGATAACATCAAGGTATATAGCCGGTATACGGACATTCGTTGTACGGCAATCGTTGGCGGCGTTTCGCAAAAAGTACAAGAGCGTGCGCTGAATCAAGGTGCAGATATTATTATCGCAACACCTGGCAGATTGAACGATCTGATTAATCAGAAACGTATTGATCTGAAGATGGTTGAGATTCTTGTTCTGGATGAAGCAGACCGGATGTTGGACATGGGCTTCATTCATGATGTGAAAAGAATTATTGCCAAAATGCCGAACAAAAAGCAGACGCTGTTCTTCTCAGCTACAATGCCTCCTGAAATCACCAAAATGGTTAAAACCCTGCTGGTTGATCCAGTCAAAGTAGAAATCACACCGGTATCTTCAACAGTAGACCGCATTGAGCAGTCTATATATTTGCTGGAGAACGGCAAGAAGCAACATATGTTGAACCAAATTTTGGAGGATAAATCCATCGTCACGGCATTGGTGTTCACACGCACGAAGCGCGGCGCTGACCGGGTTACACGTGATTTGGCCAAAGTGAACGTTACGGCACAGGCTATTCATGGCAACAAGTCTCAGAACGAGAGACAACGGGCACTGAACAACTTCAAGAGTGGTGCAACACGTGTATTAGTTGCGACGGATATCGCGGCAAGAGGAATTGACGTGGAGGAACTGTCACATGTCATTAACTTTAACCTGCCTAACATCCCGGAAACGTATGTTCACCGTATTGGCCGTACAGGTCGAGCTGGCAAAAGCGGGATGGCAATTTCGTTCTGTGAGAAGGATGAACTTCCATTCCTGAAGGATATCGAGAAAGTAATCAAAAAGACGATTCCTGAAGTGAAAGGTCATCCGTATCCAATGACAGGTGTACCTGTGTTTGATAAAACCAGCAAAGCAGCAGGCAGTAAACCTTCGTTCAACAAATCGGCTGCAGGCAAACCGGCGAAGTCCAAAGCTAACCCGGCGCGCAAGCCCAAATCCGAATGGTTTGCCAAGAGTGGTAAATCAAACAGTAGTCGTTCAAACGACGGTAGACCGAATAGCAGTAGATCAAACAGCAGTAGCAGTAAATCAAACCATGGCTCCTTCAGCCGCAGCAGCAAAACTAGGAATGATAGAGCCAATTAAGATCTAAATAAATCCAGATAAAACCTTCTCCATTGATATGGAGGAGGTTTTATTATGTGCTTTTATGTGCAACAAGCTTATTTACATACGAACTTACATTCGGTATCATTATATCGTCCACTGGTGAAAGGGAGGTACTGACTTGAAGGATACGATGATTGAATACAGTTTGAAGAAGAAAGGTGCGACCAAGGATTATCCATTTGGGCCTGATCCAGTCGCGATTAAGGTTGCGGGTAAGATGTTCGCGCTTATTTTTGAAAACAAAGAAAAGCACGGTCTCTTAAACTTAAAATGTGATCCCATTATTGCAGAGAACCTGAGAGAGCAGCATGAAGCAGTTCAACCGGGATATCATATGAACAAAAAACACTGGAATACCATTACGCTGGATGGTTCATTGTCCGATGAGGATGTCTACGTCATGATCGATCACTCGTATGATATGGTTGTCCAATCCCTTCCGAAAAGGATTCGGGAATCTCTGGCCGAATCGTGAGACATTTCTATTTGATTTAACACACATTTATGTATCGTATAAAGGACGTGCCGAGCTTCGCTAATAAGGTAAGAAAGAAGAAATATATATTATGAGGTATGTAAAAAAGCCACTGGTCTGCTGGCCAAGTAGATTGAATATCATATGGAAATGAAGACATACATGAAGTCCGTGTGGGACCGTTACCTTGGAAATAAACAAGATCGAACAGCCATGATCAACGTTGTATCCCTTGTTATCAATGCTTTGATCGGAATAGGCAAGTTAATCCTGGGAATATATCTGCTTTCCGGATGGTTCATTACAAATGCGGTATATTATCTGATTCTGTGTGTAGCCAAAGGACAGGTGCTTCAAAAATATAAAGTTGCCAAAAGGATGAAGTCTCCAAAGGAAAGATATACATTAGAGCTTACGGTCTATAAGCGCGGTGGTCTTTTCCTGTGTTTTCTGGGCATGTCCTATTCACTGGTCTGCCTGCGAATGTATCTAATCGGCGATGCCTTCATATATGAGGGTAACATCGTGTATATCGTATCTACAGTGGCTTTTACCAAGCTGGTTTTTGCCGTGTATGGTACCTGGGCGAACCGTCATCTCCATAACCCGATCATATCTACATTAAAAATGATTAACTTCACCGATGCGATGGTATCCATCGTGGTGACCCAAGCGACATTACTTACCATGCAAGGCTCACCTCTTGCATTAAAAACCAGTAGCTTGTTTGGCATGGGGTGCAGCATTTTATTTTGTTTGATGGGGGTCTGGATGATGTTCCAGAAAAAACAGGAAACAAGCACGGACCCAAACCGATCTCCTGGCACTGAATGTTAACATTGAAGCATTAAGAGCAGGGGAAGGTAATTTTGGTCCACGTTTGAGCATGTTGATCAATACATATCGAATGAATTGCACATGACGGAATAGACGAATGTCATCTATACTTAAGTGACAACGGAAGTAGGCGTATTGGCAATCCACTAAAGGAGTGATATCTATGGATCAACAACAACAACTGGAAATGGTACAACGTATGCGTCAAAATGTCGTCGGTACAGGTGCAGCTCTTCAACCCAGTTCCACGTATGCTGTTACAGTAGAAGATGTCATGATCCCTACGACCAAAGGTGATACGCGTGTACTCGTGTATACACCGGATAGGGAACATACCGCACCTATGCCGGTCTTCTTCAATATGCATGGGGGTGGTTTCATCTTGGGACAAGCAGAGATGGATGATCCATGGTGTCGCCTGATCGCTGATCGTGCTGATTGTGTGGTCGTTAATATCGATTACAGTCTTGCACCGGAGCACAAGTTCCCAACGGCAGTCCATGAATGTTACGACGTTGTACAGTGGGTCCATGGCAATCCGGAATCCTTCTCGGTGAACCCATCTCTATTCGCCATTGGTGGGCATAGTGCTGGTGGTAATCTTGCGGCAGCAGTGTGTTTACTGAACCAGCAAAGTGGTAGCGAGCTGCCAATTGTTCTGCAAGTTATGGATTATGCCGTATTGGATGTGGCTACAGATCCGGCCGAGAAACCGAGTTTTGAAGAAGCCATTCCAGCCGAGATCGCCAGAACGTTTAATGCCATGTACCTTGAAACGCCAGAAGATGCGCAAGACCCGTTGGCTTCACCTGTGCTCGCAACATCATTGCAGGGTCTCCCGGAAGCATTGATTATTACCGCGGAGAAAGATTCACTGGCCCAAGAAGCAAGAACATATGCAGCAAGGCTGGAAGCAAGCGGTGTTAAGGTGACTCTTAAGGAGTACGAGGGAGCCGCTCACGGATTTACGCATTTTGGCGATCTCCAGATGGCTGAGGATGCCTGGTACCGGATGAGTGACAAGATCAGAGAAGCATTTTCCAAATAACGTACATCAGAACGACGTTGAGAAGTGGTTAGAAATTATTTGAGAAAGTTATTTAAAAAGATACCTTGAAGTCGCCTAATGGCGGCTTTTTTTCATTCATTGGTGTGACTGCTTCAATGGCTTGATGAAACCAAGCTTCTGAGCTTGAGGATGTGTTAATAAACTGGATTAGGAGCCTTATTGAGATTATAACGATATCGTTAAGGGTAAGAGTTGTTAAATTAGAGGAAATAATGACCAATACCAGGAGGTTTATTATGAACCAATATAACAGTCCATCCGATATCGCGATTCTTGGCATGGGAACGGCTCTACCTGCTCACCCCGTAGCGCAGTCAGATATTGCAGAACTAATCGCTTCTTCTCTTCAGGATCGGCCAGATTTGGCCCGTTTTGCCAGACGAATATTCAAGTCCTGTGGTGTTGAAACACGATATACCGTGGAACCGAGCTATCTGGGTTCACTGGAAGAATGCCGTTATCTGCCCTCTGGTGAGCGATCAGACATCCCGACAACCGAAGAACGAATGAATACATACAAGCGAGAGGCGCTTCCACTCGGAATTGAGGCGGCAGAGAAAGCCCTGGAGGATTCTTGCGTATCTCCAAAGAGTATCACGCATATCATCACGGTCAGCTGCACCGGTCAATATCTGCCGGGTCTTGATGTTATGCTCATCCGTCATTTGGGTTTGTCTGCTCGAGTTAATCGACTGCCGCTGATCTTTCAGGGGTGTGCGGCAGGGTTGAAAGCCATTCAGATGGCACGAGATGTCGTGCAGGGAGCTCCCGGATCACAGGTCCTTGTGGTCTGTGTAGAGTTGTGCACCATTCATTTTCAGCCCGTACAAGATCGGGAAGCGCTGTTTGCAGCTTCATTCTTCGGAGACGCTGCTTCTTCTTGTGTAGTGGGCACACCAGAATCTCAGCACAAGAATGTTCTGAGTCTGGGAACGGGTTATTCTGTGCTTCTTCCGGATTCGACTGAAGATATGACCTGGGAGGTGGGGAATCTGGGGTATGACCTGTATCTATCCCCTCGTATTCCAAAGCTGCTCGCTGTTTATCTGGAAGAGGAACTGGGTCTCTTATTGCAAAGTGAACAGCTTCCTGAACTGTGGGCCATTCATCCGGGAGGACGTGGGATTGTGGACTCTGTGCAGAATGTAATGAAACTGCGAGACGAGCAAACAAAGTATAGCAGGGATGTCCTCAGAACGTATGGTAACTTATCTTCCAATACCATTCTGTTTGTACTGAACGCGATGCGTGAGGACATGAAGGCACAGGTTCAATCCTCTACAGATGGTGTAGCCATGGCATTTGGACCGGGACTCACCGCAGAGTTGATGAAATTCACTTATGTACCCTCATTATCTTCAGTGATGGAGGAGCACGATCATGTCCTTTTTTAGAACATTGTCCATTCGAGCCAAGGAAGATGAACTGATGGATGATTTCTCTCTGGGAGGGGAGGAGCTGCGTGAAGCGCTTAGACATCTGAGACGTCTTAACAAAATATTTGCAGCACCTGGCCCAACTCTGGCTGGTGTAGAGAAGTTGTGGAACTCGGTCGGCAGGCCGGATAAGCTGACTCTACTGGATGTGGGGGCAGGTTCAGGAGATGTGAACCAGAAACTACTGCAATGGGCAGATCGTCAGGGTGTTCAGTTGGAAATTACGCTGGTTGATCTGACGGAAGAAGCGTGTGAGGAAGCGAGACAACTATTCCGTGACGAACCCCGAGTCCGGGTACAACGTGCCGATCTTACACAACTGCCGGATGCTTCAGCAGATATTGTGACAGGTTCCCAGTTCGTGCATCATTTTGACGGAGATCAGCTGGTTGATATGGTTTCTCATATGCTGCGAGCATCCAGATACGGTGTCGTCATTAATGATATTCACCGCCACCCCGTATCCTATAAGGCGGTCTGGATTACTACACGGATGATCTCGCGCAATCGTTATATTCGTCATGATGGGCCTCTTTCCGTAGCCAAAGGTTTTACAGGGAGGGATTGGAAGGAACTTAAACAACGGCTAAATCATGATACGATGACCTATGAATGGAAGCCATTATTCCGTTACTCTGTTGTTATTCCCACGAAAGGCAGGTGATCTTACGTGTCGAAATCGATAGATGTGATTGTCATCGGAGCCGGAATTGCCGGCAGTACATGTGCAATGCAACTGGCAGGGAAAGGACATCGGACCCTTTTGCTGGATCGCCAGGAGTTCCCGCGACACAAAACCTGCGGTGAGTTCATGTCACCCGAAACCAAGGAGATGTTAGAAGTTCTGGATATTCACCTTCTGGACCGGTCGAAGAAACCCAGCACCATGGATCATGCCAAAATCGTTATGCCACAAGGCGGAGTGATCGAAGCACCGCTGCCGGGATTTGCATATGGAATAAGTCGATATGAGCTGGACCAGATTTTGCATCAGAAGGCTCTGGAGGCCGGAGCCCAGATTGTGACCAAAGCGACCATAACGAGCATCGAGCAGCTTGAGGATGCCAGTTATGAGGTTCAGGTGAAACAGGGAGATGAGCGGATCAGCTATAGAGCCAAAGCCGTCATCGGAGCACATGGGACCAAAAAGCCGCGCGGGATGGCTTCCGCACCTGATCTGCGGGACCAAACCGTATACGTTGGCGTTAAGTCCCACTTCAGCGGGATAGAGATTCCCGCACGGGTAGAGTTATATTTTTGCCAAGGTGGTTACGTGGGCATTTCCCCAATTGAGGATGGCATTGTGAATGTCGCTGCATTGTTGACATTGGATACGGTCCAGGGAAGTGGCAAGTCTGTAAACGATATTTTACAGGCGGCATCCCTGACAAACGTGAGTTTGGCAGCCCGTTTAGCCGAAGGAATGCCTGTAGATGGAACGCAAGTGTCGATTGCGCCCTTGCATCTGTCCAACGTTCCTGAGCCGTGGTCTAAATATCCGCATATTGGGGATGCCATGCTGATGATACCACCCTTATGTGGAGACGGAATGTCCATTGCCCTTCGCTCTTCACTCCTGTGTGCAAGGTGGACTGACAAGTACCTGCAAGGTGACATTGAACATGCCGATTGGCAGAGTAATTACACGCTGGAAGCAAGCCGGGAATTCACCCAATTGCTCAGACGCGCAAGAAGAATTCAAAAGCTGGCTTTTGCCAAAACCAATAAATTCTATCCCGGTCTGGCTCGGATGATCCCAGGTCTAGCCGCTTATGTTGTGAAGGCCACACGGTTATCCGAGATGAACGCAGCGCGCTAATAGGCTGAAACTTTGCTCAATACTTATGCAAAAGAGGTTGCTGACGGCGGCCTCTTTTTTGGTGTATAAACATTAATTTTGTCGAGACAGTTTGGAAATTTGGGAAATGCTCGTATAATAGAATCTAATGTAATGATAGAGAACTAAGTCAGATGAAATGTCGGGAGGCACTATTTAAGATGAATTATTCATTTTCCAATCGTATCGCAGCACTGCAACCATCCATTATTCGAGAGATTCTGAAGGCTTCTTCGGGTCAAAATGTAATTCCATTCGCTGCGGGTAATCCCGCTCCGGAAACCTTTCCTATTGAGGCGATTCGCACGTTCACCCAAACCATTCTGGAGCATGACCCGGTCACGGCTCTGCAATATGGAATTACGGAAGGATATGTTCCCCTCAGGGAAGCATTGACTCAACATTTGAAGACAGGGTTTGATACAGGGACTGCAGCCGATCAATTGTTCATTGTATCTGGAGCGCAGCAGGGGATTGAACTTGCCTGTAAAGTGTTCTGTAATGAAGGGGATACAATTATCTGTGAGAGTCCGAGCTTTATCGGTTCCTTGAACTCCTTCCGGGCATCCGGTGCAAAGCTTGCTGGCGTTCCGATGGAGATGGACGGTATGGATATCGAGAAGTTGGAAGAGGCGCTGCAAACGGAGAAAAATGTGAAACTGATCTACGTGATCCCAAGTTTTCAGAATCCGACCGGCGTAACGACAAGTCTTGCGAAACGTAAAGCCATATACGAGCTGGCCAAGAAGTATGGCGTTATGATTTTGGAAGATAACCCGTACGGAGAACTTCGATTCAATGGAGAAGATGTGCCAACCATCAAATCTATGGATGATGAGGGGCTGGTCATCTATGTTGGATCATTCTCCAAAATTCTGTCGGCGGGACTGCGTGTCGGTTTTGTACAAGCACCACATGAAGTTGTGGAGAAGATGGTTGTTGCCAAACAGGGAGAAGACGTACATACAGCCATGCTTCCACAGATTCTGGCATACAAGTTCATGACGGAGTATGACTACGCGGGGCACATTAACAGCATTCGTGAGGTATATCGGAGAAAAGCAACATTGATGATGGACAACCTGCAAGAGCATATGGGTGAGTCCATTACCTATACCCAACCGGATGGTGGACTGTTCCTCTGGTGTGATCTGCCAGCACATGTGCCAATGCTTGATTATGCCAAGACAGCGGCAGCTCAAGGGGTTGCGGTTGTACCGGGAAATGCATTCCTGGTGAACGAGCAAGACCCTTGTAATGCCATCAGACTTAATTTCTCAACCCCGTCAGACGAACAGATTGTCAAGGGCGTAGAGATTTTGGGGCAGGTATTGAAAGGTTATAACGCTTAAAAATGCTTCAATGTGATACATCTACGAAAAGCCGCCAATTTGCGGCTTTTTTGGCTTTTTCTCAGCCTTAATTATCGATTAATGCACTTAATTCTGCCTGAAATACCTTTTGATTCTTTTGATTGAAAGTACTCAGCAGCACCGTAACAATCCCATTTCCTTTTCGTCTGGGAGACAGTCCAATGACTTCTGCAATGACATGAAGTTCATCATCCGGAAAGACAGGTTTCAGGAATTGAATGTTATTCATCCCGGTGCCCGCCACAACATGCTCTCCATAGACCCCAACCTCAATCCATAATTTAAAGGAGATATTCATCGTTTGCATGCCAGAAGCAATTAAACTGCCGAAGCGGCCTTGCTTGGCCTTTTCCTCATCCAAATGCATGTACTGTGGGTCATAGATTGTGGCAAACTCAATAATATCACTCTTGGATAATGCCAAGGATGTGGTTTCGTAGCGCTGACCTATTACATATTCACTAAATCTCATGAAGGCACCTCGGTTTCTTTAATATGTTTTTTCGTAGTTGATGTTTTGCTAAGAGACATGACTGGACTGACGTGTTAAAATGCTAGTGAACTATCCCGTGTGTATTGCTGTGTTACTGCCATAATGGACTAAACAGATGAAACTGTCTTTGAGGAGTATATATGATGACAACGATTAAAGATGTAGCCAAGATGGCTGGTGTAGCCAGTTCGACCGTATCTTGTGTACTCAACGATAAAGGGAATGTAAGTGAGCCAACAAGACTTCGAGTACTTGAGGCAGCGACTCAACTCAATTACGTTAGGCATGGTCCTGCATCGGAATTAAAACGAAATAGTACACAAACCATTGGTGTTATTGTCCATGACATGTCCAGTCCGTATTTCTCGGATTTGGTGAACGGAATAGAAACCGTCGTCATGAGTCATGGATACGATATGATCGTATGTAGTTCGTTGGGTGGAGAGAAGTCGACAGCCCATCGTTACATTCGTGAAAGAAGAATTGACGGAGCTATTGTTATCGCTCAGAATATTCAAGATCAGTTGCTTGTTGAAGCATCTGAAGCAGGCTTTCCGATTGTTGTCATGGATCGGGATCTGGATGCTCAACATATTGTAAAGGTTTTGATGAGTGATACGCAAGGTGGTTACTTGGCTACCCGTTATCTGATCGATAAAGGGCATCGGACAATAGCTTATATTAGTGGCCCGTCACAATCGGAATGTAATCTCCATCGTTATCAAGGTTATTTGAAAGCCTTGAAGGAGGCAGGCATCGAAGAGAACCCCGAATGGAAAATTGGCGGACAATACATGAAGCAAGATGGCTACAATGCAGCCAAGAAACTGCTTGAAGGAGAGTTGCCATCCGCTGTATTTTTTGCAAATGATGAAATGGCGATCGGCGGCTTGGAAGCCTTCAGGGAGCATGATATCTCAATACCTGAGCAGTTATCCGTAATTGGCTTTGACAATATACCTGCATCTCAATACATGAATCCACCTCTAACCACATTTCGTCAGCCGAAGAGGGATGCAGGCCAGCTTGCAGGTCATGTTCTCTTCCAACTGCTGAACGGAGAGATCGTAGAGACGTTATATACACTGGACATCCAATGCGTGGAACGTGATTCTGTTCGGCTCCTCAAACTGAGTTGAGGAGTTTTTTTGCATTCTATAGAATTTTAAATACTTAAAAAGAAAGGAGAGTAGCCATTTATGCATAATATAAAGACGAGGAGTATTTTTTGTTGGAAATAAATGGAGGTTGATACGATGGGCGTACCCACTTTTTTGGAGACAGGCCACATGCAAGAAGGTTTTCCCATTCGGGTAATTCATACAGGAAATCAGTTCAATTATGCTGCACACTGGCATGATGAGGTTGAACTGGTTCTCGTCAATGGAAAGAGCGCCAGAATTGGCGTGAACGACCACGTGTGTGAGTTGGAAAAAGGGGATGTGCTGCTGATCAAACCAGGGGATGTGCACTGCTTTTTGCCGGGGACCGAACATTTGACCATTATCTTGTTCCGACTCGAATTGTTAACCGGGAGTTTCACCACTGAAGCCGAAATTCAGGATCTCGGACAACTTTTCAACAAAACAACAGTTATTCCCTCGGATACGGGAAGTCAGAGCAATCTGACTCAATATATAGATGACATCATTACCGAGAAGAAAAATCAGAAGCCTGGATACCGATGGTTAATGGTATCCAGGTTGTATGATCTCATCATACTTTTATTACGTACAAAAGTACCGGTTACCACCGATGAATCTTCATCTTCAGGATGGGCATGTACTTCTTCCAAAAAATTTGAATTCCTTGAATCGGTCTGTGAATACTTGGAGGAGCACTATGCTGAGCCGATTAAGCTGGAACAGGTAGCGGAACATATTAAATTCAGCAAGTTCCATGTCTGCAAACTGTTCAAAGAGATCAAGGGAGTAACACTGATGGAATACTTGAATCATTTTCGAATTATCAAGTCAGAGTGGGCATTATTGTTCCGTCAGGATACGATTCTGGAGATTGCGATCGGACATGGATTTAACAATGTTAACTCCTATAATCGTCTTTTCAAAAAATATAATGACTGTACACCCTCCGAGTTTCGTAAGAAACATCGTACGAATATGACAAAATATGGAGGATAATGCACAATATTTGTGGAGAAAGCCCTCTCCAAAATCAATATACTCTAATAAATTGTAAGCGTTTCCTTTTTGAAGGAGGGGGCCTATGAAGAAGTGGTTTAAGCCAACTATTGTATTTGTATGTGCAGCGATGTTGTTAGCTGGTTGTCAGTTCAGTCCATCGAATCAAACCAAACAACAGGAGATTACCGTGTGGAGTTTTACAGATGAAGCAGGGTACGCCATCGAGAAATTCGAACAGAAATATCCTGACATCAAAGTGAACTTTGTCAACATCCCCGGTAATTTCTATATCACCAAGCTGAAATCTGCGCTACAGACAACCTCGAAGGCTCCAGATGTATTTATGATTGAAAATGCGAATATTCGAGAGCTGATTGACGTTCCATATCTGGAGAATTTATCAGCTTCGCCGTATAACGCCAATGAACTTATCGAGGAACAATATGCTTTTGTTCAGGCCAATGAAAAGGACAGTGAGGGAAATGTCAGAGCGATAGGTTATCAGGGAACACCAGGGGGCATCTATTATCGTCGGGATTTGGCGAAAAAATATCTGGGCACCGATGATCCTGAGCAGGTGGGTTCACAGATCGATACATGGGAGAAGATCTTCGAGATTGGAGAGAAGGTACAGCAACTTAGCGGGAATAAAGTACATGCATTGGCGAATTGGAATGCTATATCGAATTCATATGATGGTATACCTTGGGTGAAAGACGGCAAACTTGTCATCGATCCAACTTACTTGGAAGTGCTCGATCTTGTACGTGAAGCACGTGAGCGGAATGTACTTGCCGAGTATGAAGATGGAAGTGCAGGTTACGCTGCATCCATGCAAAAAGGAGAGGTCATGTTCTATCCCGGGGCAACCTGGGCACTGCAATATACGTTCAAGGCAAACGCCCCGGATACCGAAGGCATGTGGGGCTTGGCTCAGGGACCGTCAGCGTTTAGTGCAGGCGGAACTTATATAGCGATGTATAGTAAAAGTGACAAAAAGGATCTGGCCTGGAAGTTTATTGAGTTCTATAACTTTGACCACGACTTTCTGTCCGAGTTAGCGAAAGAACAGGATTATTTCACCAGCAACATGGTTGTGAATGATGAACTTGCCCAGTCGCTCTCATCGTCCTACTTGGGAGGACAGAAGCATTTCGAGTTTTTTTCGGAGGCTGCAAAACGGGTACCTGTATACGAACGCACCAAATATGATGCCACGATTAACAATGATATCTACAAGATTGTACTCCAGTTATATCTCAATAAGGACATTCAGACAAAAGAAGAAGTCGTAAAGCGAATCAAACGTGATGTTACCTTGAGATTTCCGGAGCTGGAAGTGGATTAGCTTATAAGCGAGCGAATGAATATACACATCCGATGATAACTGGGGGGATAGAACATGTTTGCCAAAACGATTCGCAAGGACCATTACGGCTACTACTTCATTGCTCCGTTTTTTATTATTTTCACCACTTTTGGGCTGTATCCCATTTTATATTCACTTTACATCAGTTTCACCAACTTTGATGGGATCACGACACCTGACTTTGTAGGGATCGGTAACTACGTTGCCGTAATACAAGACCCGTTGTTCTACAAAACCTTGTTTAATACGTTATTCATCTGGGGCGTATCTGTCGTTCCACAGCTCACAATCTCACTTGTGTTGGCTTTTATCTTGAATGATAAGCTGCTCAAAGGACGGGACTTTTTCAGAGCCGTATACTTTTTTCCCAACATCGTTACGGCTGCATCACTTGGATTGCTTGTGAGCTTGATTTTTGACTGGCAGTCTGGCGGACTGAATCATTTTTTGGTGCAGACCGGCATAATACAAGATCCAATTAACTGGAAAAATGATCCCTGGTTTATGCGTCTGATTGTGTCCTCGATTCTCTTTTTCCAATACTTTGGCTATTCCATGGTCATCTACCTTGCAGGTCTTCAGGGGATAGATCCGTCGCTACTGGAGGCTGCCCAGATGGATGGAGCGAAAAAGAAACATATTTTCATTCATATCATCGTGCCAATGCTCCGTCCAATTATTCTGTTTCAGATGATTACATCCATTATTGGCGGCATTCAGATTTTTGATCAGCCATTTACACTGACCAATGGCAATGGGGGGCCTGACCGGGCAGCCATGACAAGCATTATGTATCTCTATAATGTCGCATTTCAGAGCACGCGTTTTGGTTACGGCGCTGCAATCGCATTTTGTCTGTTTATTATCATCATACTGTTGTCCGTTGCATCCTTCATCATGACCAAGCGGAAGAGCCGTTCATAGGGAGGGGAGTTCTCATGCAAACTGCAAAATCAGTTGAACAACCAAATGCAGCGATTCAGCAATATGCCACCACAAGGCGACTGACAGCAGGCAAGATCATCATCTATCTGTTATTGATTGGTCTTGCCGTGCTGTGCATTATTCCATTCTATCTGATGCTCATCTATTCAACACATAACAATGCAACGATTGCTTCAACATTCACCTTTCTTCCCGGATCGTTTTTAGTAGATAATTATATGAACATGGTATCGAAAATCAACATTTGGCGTGGGTTTGCCAACAGTATATTCATTGCTGGATCATCAACGGTGTTATCTCTGTATATTGGTGCTTTGACCGCGTATGGATTTGCCAAATTTAAATTCAAAGGACGAAACGGATTGTTCCTGTTTCTTTTAGCAACCATGATGGTACCGGGTCAACTGGCTTTGATTGGCGTATATCGTCTATTCAGCATGATGGGACTTCTGGATAGTTATGCCGCAATTATTTTGCCTGCTGCGGCTAACGCGTTTAATGTATTTTTTATCAAGCAGTTCATGGAGAGTAGCATCCCGGATGAGATTATTGAATCTGCGCGAGTGGACAGTGCCGGTGAGTTCCGGACGTTTAATCAGATTGTACTGCCTATTCTGGGGCCGGCGATCGCCGCCCTTGGCATATTCACGTTTATCGGATCATGGAATAATTTCCTGACACCGCTGGTACTATTTTTCTCCCTGGATAAATATCCACTTCCGGTATTGGTTGCGCTAGTGCAGGGGTACTATGGAATGGATTATGGGCTTTTGTATTTGGGTGTAGCGATCTCAATCCTGCCTATTATCATTGTATTCTCTATATTTTCCAAACAGATTATTGGGAGTGTTGCTTTGGGTGCTGTGAAAGGATAGTGATAAATAGAAAATAGGGAATTTCAAAGAGCAAGATCAACGGATTCATAGGAATGAATAGCGTTCTATATCATCAGAGTCGCTCATGAGGGCGGCTTTTTTGGCATTCACTATTTTGCGTATATATCCCATCTGATAAGTAAAGGATACCTTTAACTGAGAATATCTGGACGGAGCGTTCACGGAAAGGGGAGGCGTCATGGACACATCAGCGATAACACAACAGGACCTGCCATTAACCGGACAACTTGTTATTGATCAAGAAATGTTACGCTCCGTTTTTGCGGGTTGCTCGGACGTTATATTTCATACATTCCAAACGGCGTGTCTTACTTCAGCGTTATGCGTATATTGTGTTGGTGTATGCGATACGGAGCGGCTGGAACGACAGGTACTAACGCCCATTCAGGAAATGGGGATCAAAGCTGCGCAAGTTCCCCTAGCTTCTGTTAAGCATGTTGAAACGACGACTCAAGCAGTACAGGCCATATTAGAGGGGGAAGCTCTGTTACTGCTGGACGGTTCAATAGGCGGAACTACATACCCTCTATACCAAGCTGCAAATCGTTCAACGGAGGAACCGTTAGCTGAATCGACCGTGCGTGGTGCACGGGATGGGTTCACAGAATCGTTGACCATGAATTTGTCATTGCTGCGCAAACGTCTCAAGACACCTGCATTGAAGATTCATACACGTAACATGGGAGATCGTACAAACACCAGTATTTCACTTGTATACATGGAGGGGATTATTGACCCCAAACTTGTTAAGGAAGTGGAGACACGACTTGCCGATTTAAAGCTCCAAGACGTACTGGAGAGTCAATACATTGAAGAAGGCATTATCGATGAGCGATATTCACCATTTCCACAGATGATTGCGACGGAGCGTCCGGATGTCGTTGTTTCCAACTTGCTGGAAGGTCGGTTTGCTATTCTCGTTGACGGAACGCCGTTTACCCTTATCGCGCCAGTGACCATTTTTTCAATGTTACAATCTCCCGAAGATTATTATCAAAATGTGTTCATGAGTGTTTTTGTACGCTGGCTGCGATACATTTTTTTTGTTTTATCCATGCTGCTTCCATCGGCTTATGTAGCGATTACTACGTTTCATCAGGAGATGATTCCTACCGTATTACTTCTCAGTATTGCTCGGGCGAGAGAAGAGATCCCTTTTCCTGCATTGGTGGAAGCGCTCATTATGGAAATTGCCTTTGAAGCATTGCGTGAGGCTGGCGTCCGATTGCCGAAGCAGGTCGGATCAGCGGTCAGTATCGTGGGAGCCTTAATTATTGGGCAAGCGGCGACGAGTGCCGGAATTGTCTCAGCCCCCATGATTATCATTGTCGCGATTACCGGTATCGCTTCTTTCATGATACCCCGCTATGCTGCCAGCATCGCGACTCGTCTACTACGTTTTCCCATGATGTTTCTGGCGGGAACGCTGGGACTCACGGGTGTCATGTTGGGAGTCATCTTGGTTGTCATTCATCTAAGCAGTCTTCGTTCATTTGGAACACCTTATCTCTCACCGGTAGCACCTACGATGGCTAAGGAACTTAAGGATGTATGGTGGCGTCCATCTCCAAGGAACAAACCACACTAGAACAATCTACATTTCGAGCAAACAAGGGAGCGGGATGACATATGTTGACTGACAAAGGGAAAATATCGGTGACTCAATTGGCATTTATGGTCTTTCCCGCCATTCTCGCAACGGCTATCCTGTCTGTGCCTGGAATTACAATGCACTATGCAGGACATGACATGTGGATGACTCCAATTATAGGTTCTATTGTTGGATTGGCTGCTATTGGTATTTCCGTTGGACTTGATCGTCTGTACCCTGGAAAAACACTCATTCAATCCAGCGTATTGATTATTGGTCGGATTCCGGGCAAGTTATTCGGTCTGATATATATCGCTTTCTTGCCCCACCTAACGGGCTTGATTATTCGGGAATACGGTGAATTCATTGTTAATAATGCACTTCCACGTACACCTTTGTTTGTTGTGATGGGTACCATGGTTGTTGTATGTGCGATTAATGTCAGACTCGGGATTGAAGTTGTCGGACGAACCGCTCAGGTGTTTGTTACCCTGCTGATCGTGCTGCTGGCTTTGATCTTTATATTATTGATTGGTGAACTGAATCCTGCCGAGCTGTTTCCTTTTATGGAGAAGGGTCCAATTCCCATTATTACGGGGGCTGCTGCACCTGCTGCATGGTTTAGTGAATATATCGTGTTGGCTTTTCTGCTACCTTATGTGAATGAAAAAAAACGAATAACCCGGGTCATGCTGGGTTCCCTTGTGTTTACAACAACTGCAATGACAGTTACCAATCTGTTTTGCCTGTTTTTAATTGGTGATTTGACGGATACATTTGTATTTCCGGTCATGATCGCAGCAAGATACATAACCATTGCGGACTTTCTGCAGCATATCGAGTCCCTTATTATTGCCATCTGGATTTTCGGTATTTTCGTTAAAATTTCCGTATTTCTATATATCTTTGCTACATCAACCGCGGAATGGTTTGGTTTGCGAGACTACAAACCTGTCGTTGGTCCACTTTCGTTCCTGTGCATGGTATTTGCTTACTGGGTTGTGTCCGGTGGATCCGGTATTTCCAGTCTGGTTAGTGCTTCAGCCAACTTGTATACAATCAGCATCTTATTAATCCTTCCGGCTATGATCTACGGTGTCGCCTGGCTGAAGAAAGGGTGGACACATTTTCGGAAGAATCGAGCGAACACCTGATTGATGGGGGAGGAGCACTTGCGATTATATAGAGTACTACTAATGCCAATATTGTGTTGTGTGCTTTTAAGTGGATGCTGGGATCGCATCGAGATTAACGATTTGGCTATCGTGCTGGCTACAGGGATAGATTATGAAGATGGCAAAGTACAATTGACTTCACAGATTTTCATTCCGCGAAAGGCGAGTGCAGGAGATAGCAGTGGGAGTGGAGGTAGTCCAAGCGGGGTTACAATGATTCGAACAGCGGAAGGACGTACAATTGCCGAGGCATTGAATCGGTTACAACGTAAAGTTCCCCGGAATATGTTCTGGGGCCACTGCGAAGTCATAATCATTAGTGAGCAAGCCGGCAAACGCGGTATCCGCGAGTACATCGATTTTTTCCTGCGTTACCCTCAGTTCAGGGAGCATGCATATGTCTTTTCCAGCGATAAGGCTGCGAAAGATATCCTTGCGTTACTTGATCCACTGGAGCGAAGTTCTGCTGAATCGTTGCGTGAGATGGCCAATCTGAAGTTAGGTACACGTGTTACTGCGCTTGAACTGGCTAAATCTATTGAAGGTCCGAGCAGTTCCGCCATTTTGTCTCGCATGTTAATCTTACCCCCGGAGCCCGATCAGGATAAACTGACAACTACGCCATATGTGAAAGGTCTGAGCTTGTATAAGAAGGATCGTTATGTCAAGACGGTCAAAGAACCACTAAGCGTAGGTGTGTTACTACTTGCAAAAGAACTGAACAGCATTATCATGCCTGTTGAGTTTGAGCCGTTAGAGGGGTCTTTCTCGATAAGACTCATTGAAAATAAAACTTCCTTGAAACCGCGAATTGTAAACAAACAGTGGAGTATGAGGGTCGACATCCAAACCAGGGGAGAAGTGGTGTTAAATACGACGGATGCCAATCTGACTGATCCCGCTGTATTAACTAAACTGGAAAAGGAATGGTCGGCTAAGCTCACATCTTTGGCTCATGATGCTTTAGATATGTCCCAGAAAGAGCTGCGCTCCGATTTCTTCAAATTCGCAGTTGAATTCCGTAGATATTATCCGAATCAATGGAAAGCGCAGGAGAAGAACTGGGAAACCATCTATCCTGATATGGACGTGGAAGTCAAAGTAGATGCACATGTAGTACGTACCGGAAAATCAACAGGACCACAGGGTATACCTAATGAGGACGAGAGTTGAACAGAATCGGAACTTGTACAAGCCTGAAAAGAGAGGTGATTGTATGAAACTAGGCTCAATCCTTGGAATTTTGATGCTGGCGACTGCGATAGTGTATGGAGAGTGGAAGAGCAGCAAAGAGAAGCGAGCCAGAATAGTGAGCGCGGGATTTACTTCTGTGGCGGCAGTAGTTGGGATTATTCTTCTCTTTCAGCCCCGTTTGCCTGGTCCTACCCAGTTTGTGAAGCTTATATTTGGAAGTGTGGATCAATTTATAAAGTAAGATGATGGGAAAAATAAGGACCAAGAAAGACCAAGTCTCTGCGTGCCAGAGGCTTGGTCCTTCTTTTATTTAAGTGAGCTGTATCCAGTCAGAAAGTTTACTCTTTGATCACAGAAGCATTCACGGCATCTTCCATCTTGGTATTGTAGGAACGGAACAGACCCAGACGCCAGAATGCGGCTCCTTTGAGGTCATAACGTTTGGCGAGACCCAGCTTATCATCAACAGAGGACGGCGTTTCACTGCTTAGACTGATACCGAGCAGAAGCTTACTCTTCGGGACACCGGCCTGTATGGCTAATTGAATTGCCTGATCTACAAGACTATTTGGCTCAGGTACCTGAGATTTGGTGCCAACCGGATTATACTGATAGGCCATAATAATAAGATCATCTGCAATAGAGGCAAGTGTCTTGTAATCATAACCTTTATAAGCACTATTTAGCGGTGGTACCGCCAAAGATAAAGCTGTGCCCTGGGGTAAGGAACTCTTTAATTGCTTCACGTAAGCATTGAGCAGCTTCTGTTGTTCTTCTGCATCCAGTTTAAAGCCCAGTCCTTCAAAATCCAGAACAACTCCGCCAAAACCATGCTCTGCGACAGCAGCAGTTATGCCTTCAATCGATTTCTGCCGCAGGCTGCTGTCGCTCAGAACTTTGGTCAGTTCGCCGTTTCCGTCCAAAGCATACACCATGAGCTGCGGTTGGATACGCTGATCTGCTGCGTCAGCAACAATGGACTGCGGCGTAATATCACCCGCAGCAGTAGGGAGACGGTACTCATCCCCCTGGAGCGTAAACTGACCTTCACGATCAATGCGGCTCCAGCCAAATGCTACAGAATTCATGGAAGTAATGAGATCCTTTTCTTGAAAGGATTGTAATGCATAGAAGGCTCTCAGGTGCATCTCGCGTTGTGGGGAGACAAGGGAGACCGTCTTGGTTGCCTGATTCCAGCTTACTTGTACACCGAATTGGTTACTGAATGAACTTAATGGAATAAGTACTCGTCCTTCCCGCTGAACGGGTGCTGCAGCCAGTGTAACTTTTTTTCCATTTACGGTCGCTGTGGTGCTGCCAACTTGTAATATTACCTCGGTAGTTTGTCCTTTAACAGTGTTCGTCGCTTTTACCGTCTGTAATTTGCTGTTCCAGATAATATCAATACCTAGGGCTTCCCCGACCGTCCGAAACGGAACGTAAGTGACACCTCTATCAATACGTGGAGCTGCATCAAATTTCAGGGGCACATCATCCAATTGAACTGAGATTGCCGGCGCAGCATAGGCTCCACCGATATTGGGGGTACTTCCAAGGATAGAGAGAGCAATTACAGTAACCGCAGCGATTTTTCCTGCTCTTTTAATAAGCATCGTTTGTGTCCTCCAACTCCGTACATAATAGTAGAATTATATTTTGAACAGAATCTAGTAATCTAACATATGTAGCATAACAAAATTTTCATATCGTTCCAATATAAGAGTTGGAAGTTTAGTCATACTAGCGGCAAGAATCGTAATATACATTACTATATATTGCGGAAGGAGTGTGCTTTTTGCCAAACTCTACAGGCTTTATTTACAATCCAACTTCGGGTGAGACCCAATCCACTCAGCTCATTGTGACTTGCATTAATGATTCCCTTAATGTGCCTGTCAGTATTGAGCTGGAAATTTTCAGATGGGACACCACCCAAGCTGCACGCATACCAATTGGTCATGATCTTTTTGAATTACTTCCCCAAGCGACGAGAAGTTTAATCTATCCATTGATCAATGCTGCTTTTTACGAGGTGCAAAGCGATTATTTTAGTGCTACAAGTACGATCATCCATGTATACGGTGTTAATTCTACAGGTCAGATCATCCAGCGTGTGCTTCAATCGGAGATGACATTAATTGACCGATTCACAAATATCCCTTAAAGGAATCGAGGTGAGCAGATGGTAGTTGTGAATATTACCGGGGCTTTGGCAGGCAGTCAATTTGAACCCTCAATTGCAGTTAATACGCTGAATCCGAATATCATGTGCGTGGTAGCTGTGGATACCAGTACCGGGCCAACATTGACTGGTTTCTATCGTTCCATCAATGGAGGCAGTACCTGGACCACCACTGTGCTTCCTCAACCGGCAGGGTATGCAGGAGCAGAGGCGCCTACGATAGACTATACGTTTCCGAATACCTTTATCGTTACCGTACATTTGTTTAACGGGATCAATGATGGGACGATTGCGAGTTATACTTCTTTTGATGATGGACTCACGTGGCAGCCACCGGTTATCGTCCAAGCGGGGTTCGGTACTATTGTTCATAATGATGAGCCTTTCATAGCTGTTGATCGTTCTCCAGGTAGCCCTTATCGAGGCCATGCATATGTCGGGTATACGCCGCTCGCGACAACTTCTTCCGCGATCTTTACGCAAAGGTCGCTCACGCAGGGGATCTCCTGGGAGCCGCCTGATCGACAGTCGAATCCCCGAGGAATACACGATCGAGCTGCACTGGCTGTTGGATTCTCAGGTCAAGTCTATGCGGGATATATCATTACGGGTCCTGCCAGTCCATCCGCGTTATTACGTATTTCGTACGATGGGGGCATTACATATCAACCTCCTCTTGAAAGACAGGCAACGTTTATTTCATCCGTAGTACCGGCACCTTCGCCTTTACCTGTGCCCAATTATGCTTTTCGAGTGCAGACCAACCTAAGTCTGGGAGCAGATATTTCCGTTGGACCTAACAGTGGAACCGTGTATGCCGTATGGAATGATGCGCGAGCTGGATATACCGATGTATTACTCAGTGAATCTCCTGATGGCCTCCTGTGGTCAGACCCGATCAGTATTACAGGCGCTCCTCCAGGTACCCAGAATTTTTTTCCGTCGATTACCGTATCACCCTTTGCGGGAACAATTAGAGTTATTTATTACACCAATCGAATAGACGGGTTCTTGCTGGACGTTTTTGTGGCAGAATCATTCAATGGAGGTGCGAGCTTCACCAACCGTAGGATCACAACGACATCCTTTAATCCAAATGGTAACTCTCCAATGCCCACAGTATTGATTGGAGACTATATTACTGCAGCTACATTTGCTCCGGATAACCTGGCAGCCACCTGGATGGCTACAACGCCGCCTACGGGGAAGCTGGATGTTTATTTTGGAAACTGATTCAATGTAAATTGGAACACCCCCATACCTTAATCTTTATGAACAAACAGATTAAGAGTATGGGGGTGGAGGTGTTCATTTTAATCTGAAACGATAAATCCGTCGAAACTCTCAGGGCCAACACGAACAGTTCCTAGCAAGTTTGTACTGATAAATGCGGTGTACGTGATTTGTGAAGCTATCGGAGGATTATAGTCATTGGCAGAGAAGACAATCACTTCAGGAGTAAGCAGGCCGCTCAGACCGTAAGTGAAGTTTGCGGAGTACACGATCGGATCGGTAGCCACTGTACCTCTAACAATAGTAATTCTTACTTGAAAAAGGGCGAGCGGTAATTGCACAGTAATAGTCCCTTTTAGGGAAACCCTGGGGTTGGCCCCCGCTCCGGCAGTCTGCAGACCAATCTGGGCGAATAACTGAGGCGTGTTAATCACTGGAATCGGTATGGAAATGGAATTAAACAACGCAGCATTTTGCGATGATCTTGCATCCAGAAATTGTGTCAACATATATACCTCCTATCTGTTTCAGATAGAATAATATATTCCTCATTCAGAGATTTGCATGGACGTTGGTGACGCGCTGGAAATATTAAAGACAAACTGACTGCCCAAATCACTGGAATCTTTAAGCCATACAACGCCGCCCATTAATTCAGCGAGTTGTTTACAGATGGACAGGCCAAGCCCTGCTCCGCCATACTTTCCTGAATTACCATGAATCTGGGAGTAGGATTTGAATAACAGATCCTGACGATCCTGTGGGATGCCAATGCCCGTATCCTTTATTTCGTAGGATGCATGGAGAGTACCTTCTGTATCAGCAGATACCTCAGTAGAGATACATACTTCACCTCTCTCCGTAAATTTAAGTGCATTCCCAACGAGATTGATTAGAATCTGACGAACTTTGTGCTGATCGCCCATAAGGATCAGATGATCATTAATATTGTACTCTGCATACAAACGAATTCCTTTTTTCTGTGCTTCAGAAGAGAATAATTGTAATACATGATCAACTGTTTCGGTAATACTATAGGGCTTGATCTCCAGCGAGATCGCACCAGCTTCTGCTTTGGAGTAGTCCAGAATCTGATCCATCATCGACAGAAGGCTGGCGCCACTTGACTCAATGACATTAACATATAACGATTGATCCTCACTCAGCCTGGTCGATTGCAACAGATTGGCCATGGCAAGAACACCATTCATTGGCGTTCGGATTTCGTGGCTGAGAACGGCCAGCAAATTTTTCTTTTCTTCAAGCACTTTTGCAGCGGTCTCTTCCGCCTGTTTTAACTGTTGCAGAGTTGTTTCCATCTCAAGAAGACTCGTGAAAAATGAAGATAAGGAGAGTAATAAATCCACGTCCTTTTGTTGATAGGAATAGAAATCCTGATCAAATGAGCAAAGGGAGCCGTAAATTTCTCCGTTCTCATTATGTATGGGCACACCGACAAATGAGCAGCCACCTACAAATTCGGTTGCGTCCATATGTCTGGTTAATGGATGAGTCAGATTATTATTGATCACCAACGGACCTTGGGAATGTTCAGTCACAAGTGCACAGTATGACTCGGCGTTATCAACGACCAGCCCTTCACCCAGGATTAGTTTGTCGCGATTATATACGTTCAGAACCTTGGTGGATAGATGATCCAACTGGGCAATACAAAACGTATTTGCAGGAATTAACCTGCTTGCCGTGTCCATGACATTAGCAGCTGAATCATATAATTTATGTGAGACAATGGATAGTACATCAATGAATTCTGTTTTCAACATATTGATTTGACTCCTCCTGATTGTAGAAATTCGTTGTGCACTGTATTCAGTATATATGAATTGAAAGAATAGAGCATGTATGGTTTTGACAGTGGAAGACGGAAATGAGAAAATATATTGCTGTGGAACATGTATATATTAATAAAGTTTTGGAGGCAAATAAATGAATCAGCGTTTTCGAATTACCCGATCCATGCAAGAAAGTAATGCGGAACAATCCATCTCACTGGAAGAGTGCAAACTCTACTTCGAATCCCAACCCGATTTTACCTATTCACCGGTTCTTAACATTGTAGGAGCTGAGAGCACCATGACCATCGAGGGGGATTTTTTTATGTGGGACCTTGAGGGTGCACAGATTGCTTTTCGTTTGTATATGGGGGATCTGTATGTAGCTATTTCTAACGAAGCTATTGTACCCAAAATGATTGAGATTGCAACGGATCTACGTGCAGATATCGTTGAAGGATAAGAAATAGAGAACTAGGGTTTGATAAAAATGTAATCATGTTAGTTGTAGTCTAATTTAGACATTCCTGTAAAAATGAGACTAAAGGTTCATTTATATTCCATATGTTAGATTGTAATATATGGAATATAAAACATTTTACAGGAGGGTGATTGAATTGAAAAAGACCAAATTAATACTTGTTGTATTCATGAGTATGATCCTTGCCTTATCAATAACTGGAATAGGATCGAGTTCAAAGGCTTCTGCAGCTACGGCACGTACACCTATTGTATTGGTACATGGATTGACCGGTTCAGATAGCAATTTTACAGCAATTGAGAGTTATTTGCGTAGCCAAGGGTGGACAAGAGACGAATTATTCGCGATTGACCTTCCTAGCAAACAAGGAAACCAGCTGTTGAACTCCGCAGCAATTAGTCGATTCGTAGATGATGTTCTAAACCAAACGGGTCATACGAAAGTGAATATTATAGCTCATAGCATGGGTGGAGCTAATAGTCTCTATTACATACTTAACCGTGGAGGCGCTTCCAAAGTGGATAAGTTGATTACACTTGGCGGGGCTAATCGATTGACCACAACGACAGCTCCGAGTGGAATAAAGGTGACTTCGATCTATTCCACCAGTGACACGATTGTGTCCCCGGTACTTTCCCGGTTGAACGGGGCGAACAACGTTTCGGTTTCCCTCGTATCCCATATCGGTCTGCTGTTTAACTCACGGGTGAATGCCCTGATCAAAACTGCGTTGAACGAGTAGCTGAACATACAAAATGTGCATTCTTTCATAATATACTGAATGATTGACTTGAACACGACTGGCCATTTACGGGCAGTCGTGTTTTCGTATTACCCGGAACTTTAATGAAGTCTTGTTCCCAGCGTTCCACTCTGACTCCATGATCATCCGATATATGTAAATAAAAACAATATAATACCAGAGGAAGAATAAGTAGAATTGCTGTAAACTGTCAAAGGCAACAGCCCATCATCTGACATCATGAGGAGACAGCAAGAAAATGATGAAACGCACACTTGTTTTAATGTTAGCTATTATTTTAGGTTTATCATGTACACCTGTAACAGGTTACGCTGAAGAAGATACGTTTGATTTTAACGCCGCATTCCAAGGGGCTATCATTCTCTCGCTTGGCAGCCCAAACGCAGTCGTTGATAATACGGACACGTTGATTGACCAAACCAATTTTAATATCGTTCCTCTGGTTAAAAATAACCGGACACTGCTGCCTCTCCGTTTCATAAGTGAGAGTCTGGGAGCACAAGTGGCATGGGATTCGAAAACGTCCACAGCTACAATTAAAGCCCCAGGTAAATCCATCAAAGTAACATTAGGCAGCAGCAAGATGTTCATTAATGGAAAATCTTTCACTCTGGATGCTCCCGCACAATACAAAGAAGGCAGAGTGTTCATCCCGTTAAGGGCCGTAAGCGAAGCGTTTGGTAAAAAGGTGTTTTTTGACCGCGGCATTATCATCGTAAGTAATACCACTATTCTTAATGTAAAACGGGATAGGGAAATCGTTGATTACTTAAAGTTTGTACTTGCTCCTTATTCGAAAGATCCATACACAGGTAAAACATTGTCCACAGAACAAGTTGCCCGTCTGGAACAGAGTGTAGTCATGTTGGAGTCGTATGACAAGGATGATAATTATCTCGGATTCGGTAGTGCCATATCGATCGGATACGGATTATTTTTAACCAATTATCACGTCATTGCTGATTCCAGCAGTTATATGATCCAGACGAGTCAGGATCAATATTATGAAGTACAAGGAGTCGTTGCAGCGGATGAGAATGTCGATTTGGCTATAGTCAAAACATCAATGCGTACGAATATTCCTCCACTCCATGTAGGACTAACGACTAAAATTACTACGGGACAGCCTGTAGTAGCCATAGGTAATCCTGAAGGACTTCAAAACACGATTTCGACAGGGATCATTAGCGGTATTCGAAACTACGGCAGTGATAGGCTAATACAGACTACGGCTCCCATCACCAACGGCAGTTCCGGAGGACCATTGCTTAATATGAAAGGTGAAGTCATTGGGGTAAATACAATGGGGATAGAAAAAGGGGATTTGAACTTTGCTATTCCAATTGATTATGCATCCCGCTGGATCAAGAAATACACGGCACTATCCTTTTCGTCTATTCATGTGCTTAACCAAGATCAATTCAGGGAAACAGCAGTGACGGAACAAGATCCAACTGTAGAACAGCCATCAACTGTTAGCCAGAATGTTCATCTTATGGGGAGAACGGTACGTGAAGCCACTCTATATCCGGATCAATCCGTTATCTTTGCAATTGATGAAAACCAATCGACTATTTTTGCTTATCGTTACGCCGACAATAAGGTTCTGGCAGAGTCCACTTCATTCAGTACTCCTCCAAGAAAGCTTCTGTACGCAAATGGTGAGATCTATGTCATCTTCAGCAATGCTGATTACAGTTCATACCGCTTTGAAGAGCAGCAGGGAGGTCAGATCGTTGTACTTGAAGCAGACACGCTTAAAATCAAAGATCAGTGGGATACCCGTATCGATCCATACGAAATTGAGGTAGATCATTCCGGTCATGTCTACGTTAATTCGGGCTCCGGGCAATGGACCTCTATCATTAGTTATGACCGGGCGACAAAGAAGGAGATCTCCAGTGCAACCATACGACAAGGAAGTCACATGGTCCTGCATCCATCGGAAGATCGGATCTATGCTGTTGACTCAGACACTTCGCCAAGAGATATTGAGATGTTTCGGTTAATGGATGGCAAGTTTAGTAGCAATCAAGATTCTCCTTATCACGGTGAATACAAGTTCTCGACGGTTATTGGCATTACACCTGATGGTAAGTATGTATTAAACGGAGCTGGAACGGTTTTGTCCGCTACCAATAACTCTGCAAGTAATATGCAATATGCGACTGCAATCGATCCGTTTGACTATGTAGCTGTACATTCAGCGCATAAGGAAATCTTTTTCACAGGAAAAGATCGCATGATTAAACAGTATGATACGGAAACACTTAAAGTGACAGGTACACTAACGACCAAAGGAACCATCCTAAAGCTGTTCATGTCAGATAAACAACTGATTGCAATCACCAAAATAACCTTACCTGGCAATCCTCTGCCGCAATATGCGATTGAGACGGTTAAAGATTTCTAGAAGAGTAGAAGAGGTCCCTGCTGAACAGCAAGGGCCTCTTCAATTTATTTTATTGTAATGGAAAATGGCTCGCTGAGGTAAGATTCAAAAATAGATACATCCGTTCTATAATTAGACATCAGAATTAAAAATGGAACAAGTTAAAGGAGTCTGTATACATGCAACCTCAACCGAATGATCGAATTAAGGTTCACCCAGGATTTTGGGCTGGATTACATCAATTAGGGATTGGTGCTGACGACATCGCTCGCACAGCACAACTATCTCTTGAGACAATAAATAGACCTGTAGTGACCCAATCTCAATACTTTGCAATCTGGCAGGCGTACTCTGATCTCATTGGGGACACCGCCGAGGGCATCATCAAACTTGCAACCGGATATGAAATATCGAAGTATCCTCCGCCTGTACTGGCAATGTACCATGCTCGTGATTATCGTGATGCATTGAATCGCATGGTGCGTTACAAGCAAATGTGTCCTCCCGAGAGTTTGCAGATTACCGAAGCAAGGGAGGAATGTATCATTGAACTCGAATGGTTATATAAGGGGCAACCAGGTCCGCCATTACTGGTCGGTATTACGCTGGCATTTCTGATCGAACTTGGACGGAGGGGCACAGTTCAGCCTTTGATTGCAAAACGGGTTGAGTTCTCCCAACCGATGGGTGACTTATCCACCCTTGAGGCTTACTTCGGCTGTCAAGTCGATACGAATTCTAACCATAATCGGCTGACGCTGGAGCGAAAAGATCTGAGTCTTCCATTTCTATCGTATAACGAGGAGTTACTGGAGATTCTGACCCCGGCTCTGGATCGGTCGCTGGACGAACAAGAGAGCAATCGTTCCGTTACTGAAGTGGTCAAATGGATGATGAAACGCAGCCTCATAGGAAAGCGCCCTGACATCCAGACGGTCGCCAAAGAGCTTCGCATGAGTGATCGTACTTTGCAGCGGCGACTGACGGAGGAGAACACAAACTTCAAGCAATTATTAACAGAGGCCAGACGTGAGCAGGCCCGAGAGTACCTTGCAGATCCTTCGCTCGATATCAAAGAAGTGGCATTTCTGGTTGGATATGAAGATCAGAATTCGTTCTATCGTGCTTTCAAGACCTGGGAAGGGGATACACCTTCTAATTGGCGTGTCAGGCAATAATTCTGGCGCAAAGTGCTAGTTACTAGGCCCTTCAGACTGCGTAATATTATATCTATCCGGTGCATGAAGCTGTTGGCAATGTTCAAGAAGCACCTGCCGGATAGTTGTAATCAAGAAGGAGAAATGCAGGATGGATATGGGACTAAAAGAGAAAACAGCACTAGTTACAGGATCAACAAAAGGAATCGGTAAAGCAATTGCCATAGAGCTCGCCCGAGAAGGTGTTCATGTTCTGATTAATGGACGCAATGATGAAGAGGTGGAACGAATCGTTCGCGAAATCAAGTCTACTTTTCCGGAGACCTCTCCGCAAAAGGCCACGGCTGATCTTGTGGATCTGGAGCAAAGACAAGCTTTATTTGAGAAGTTCCCTGAGGTTGATATTTTAGTGAATAGCATGGGCATATATGAGATCATGAGTTATGAAGACGTGAACGATGAAGTATGGGAGAAATATTTCCGTATTAATGTACTAGCTGCCAATGGCTTATCCCAATTTTATTTACCTAAAATGGTGAAGAACAATGACGGACGTATTATTTTCATCGCAAGTGAAGAGGCGCTTATGCCCTCAGGCCAGATGCCCCAATATTGCATGACCAAATCAATGTTGCTGTCATTATCCAAAAGTTTGTCCAAACTGACAGCAGGAACTGAAGTTACGATCAATACGATCATGCCAGGTCCAACACTGTCCGAGAATGTGCGTGATATCATTGAGAGCATATACCCTGATGAGTCACTGACTTTCGAGGAAAAAGAGAAAGATTTTATGAAGAGCAATCTGCCTCAGTCTGAATTGCAGCGATTCATCAAGCCAAGTGAAATCGGCAGACTCGCAGCTTTTGTATGCAGTCCGTATGCTTCAGCTTTTAGAGGCTCTCCCATCCGTATGGACGGAGGCATGGTTCCCACCATATTTTAAATTTGTTCAGGATACAGCATATGTAACCATAAGAAGTCGCCAGTATTGGCGACTTTTTTATTTGTAAATGATCTATGCGAGGGGCGTCAATCGAGTTTATAATACAGGTATGTTTTTCGAAAACGGTTTCTGTATCTTGGAAGCGATTACTTATATCGATTATATGAATCTAAAAGGGGACATTATCATGATTGCTGCAATAAATCTGGAAGGCATATGGAAACTCCAACTCGATGAGCATAAGGTGGAGCGTGGTCTGAATTTCTCAGACGTTATTACATTGCCAAATACTACCTCTCATGCGACCAAGGGCAAGAAAAACGAGAATGTGTTAATCGGTGCGCTGACGGATGAGTACTTATTTGAGGGTTATGCCTGGTTTTCACGAGAGATTGAAATTCCCGAACACTTGGCTGGCAAATGTTGCTTCTTGCATCTGGAACGAACACGAGTAACCACAGTTTGGATCGATGGGGTGGAATGCGGAACACAAAACAGTCTGAACACACCTCACCGTTACGAGATTGAGGCAGGGCTAACCGCTGGGACTCATACAATTACCATTCGAGTGGATAATACCAATTATCCAACCAAAGGTGGTCACCTTACATCCGAAGACACGCAGACGAATTGGAACGGCATCACCGGGAAATTGGAACTTCAATTTTTCGAGTGTGTTTTCCTGGATAATGTTCAGGTCTATCCCGATCTTGCGACTCGATCTTTCGAGATCAAGGCAGCACTTGTTGGTGACCTGCAAGAAGTACGAATCGTGGTTTCGGCTGTTGCAGTCAGTGCAGATCCGGTGTATACGACCGAGGAACAGATTTTCGCCCCGGATTCGCAGGAAATACAGCTGACGTACAAGATTGGCGAAGATGCGATGTTATGGAGTGATGATGAACCTAACCTGTACCAACTTCATATTCATCTGCAAGATCAGGACGGCGAAGTGCTGGATTCCACCGAAGTATGGACGGGATTACGGGAATTCCGGGCTGCTGGAGACAAATTCACCATTAATGGTCGCAAAACGTTTCTTCGAGGCAAACATGACGGGCTGATCTTTCCGCTCACGGGATACGCGCCAACAGATGTGGATGAATGGGTTCGTATTCTCGCTATCTCCAAGTCCTACGGTATCAATCACTACCGTTTCCATACCTGTTGTCCTCCGGAGGCTGCTTTTATTGCAGCGGATCTGCTCGGCATCTACATGGAGCCTGAGCTTCCGTTCTGGGGAACCATTACGGATGAATCTTCGGATGGGCATAATCAAGCCGAGCAGGATTACTTGATTAGCGAAGGATTTGCCATGCTGCGTGCTTTTGGTAATCATCCTTCGTTTGTCATGATGTCCATGGGGAATGAACTATGGGGAAGCAAGGACAGATTGAATTCAATCCTGAAGGCATACAAAGCATATGATCATCGTCATCTATACACCGAAGGTTCGAATAACTTTCAGTTTGTGCCGGACATTCTGGAGGAAAGTGAATTCTTCTGCGGGGTTCGTTTCTCCAAAGAGCGCCTGTTCAGAGGTTCGTATGCGATGTGTGATGCTCCGCTTGGTCACGTGCAGACCGACTTGCCAAACACGTTGAAAGATTACGATTCGAACATTGTGCCGACGCAAGGTAGCGATGCTGATCCTTCTGGGCAAACGGTGAACAAAGAGATTCAGATTCAATATGGAACAGGCTCCAAAACAGTGCAAGCCGAAGCCGGGACGGAACAACTCGTCTCACATGTCCCGATCATCTCGCATGAAATTGGACAGTACGCCACGTTTCCTGATTTCGAGGAAATCAACAAGTATACGGGTTCTCTCAAAGCCAAGAATTTCGAAGTGTTTCGAGAGCGTCTGAATGCCAAAGGACTGGGACATCTGGCGGAAGCCTACTTCAGTGCCTCTGGTAAACTCGCGGTCGCATGTTACAAGGAAGAACTGGAAGCGGCTTTTCGTTCGCAGCAACTAGCCGGGTTCCAACTGCTGGATCTCCAGGATTTCAGTGGTCAGGGGACAGCGCTGGTGGGTGTACTGGACGCATTCATGGATTCCAAGGGCATGATTACACCGGAGGAGTGGAGAACGTTTTGTTCCGACGCTGTGCTGCTCGCGAGATTCCCCAAATATAATTATCAAGCGGGTGAATTGTTCGAAGCACGCATTGAACTAAGTTACTTTCGGAGACAAGCATTGGATGGACTTCAATTGAAGTGGGAAATTCAAAGCGAGCAGATCGAAGGAAGCGTCCTATTGGAAGGGAAAGCAGACCTGCCAGCGACTCATGGAGAACATTATGTGAATGTCGCGGATCTCAGCATTCGCATTCCTGAAGTCTCCAATATGACCAAAGTGGAGCTTAGACTGTCCATTCCGGGCACGGATATCCGTAAGTCCTATGACCTTTGGGCCTACCCGAGCCAACTGGACGTGGAATTGACCGGATTAAATCTCTTTACCGAACTCTCCGAAGCAGCGCTGGTGTTGCTAGAGCAGGGAGAGGATATCATGCTTTTCCCAAATCCCGACCAGATTCAACATGCGATTCAAGGTTTCTATAGCACCGATTTCTGGTCTTATCCTATGTTTCGTTCCATATCAGAGAATATGAAAAGAGAAGTTCCTGTGGGCACAATGGGCTTGTTGATTCAACAGGACCATCCGGCCTTCGAACATTTTGTCACAGAGGAGCACTCAACTTATCCGTGGTGGAGCATCGTGTCCGAGTCGTCATCGATCATCTTGGATGAGTTGGATAAAGACTTGAATCCGATCGTGCAGACCATTGACAATTTTGAGCGAAACCACAAGCTCGGCCTGTTGATGGAGTGTCGGGTCCGGAAGGGGAGAGTGCTGATGGGAGCGCTGAATCTGGAGCGTCTGATGACTACATTGGAGGGCAGACAGTTGTTATACAGCTTCCAGCGTTATGTACAAAGTTCCGCTTACCAGCCAGTTGCACGTCTGGAAGTAGAGGAACTTCGCAAGTTGTTTAACTAAGATATAGGGAGAAGAAGTGTCAGGTTTCCCTTTATTATGCCAATGAGCCCCTTCCGCGAATGGAAGGGGCTATATGACACGCAGATTGAATCGGTTTATTCTCCCATTAAGCGTTAAATGAACCTGCACTTTTTAGGATTACATTCCAATCTTCTTCTTCAAAAAGTATGTTGTCTTTAATCTCTGTTACCCCGATCCGGACCTCAAGGATCACCATCCTCGTTTCAGCCAGAATAGAAAAGAGACTCTCCTTGGTAATCGCGAACTGATTGCCCATACTCACTTGCATGACCTGTCCGTTGATAAGCAATTGACCACTGCCTGCAAGTACCGTCCCCGCTCTACATCCTGCCCGGTGCAAGTTCAATCCGATATGTTTGCCCGGTAGAACCGTTATGTTTAATGTGGTTACAGTTGTATTCTCATCTTCTACCAAACTCTCAATGACACGATAGCTGCCCCAGGTTGCTTCACCATACATCGGTTTTAGTGGCAAACTACCCAATTGCGCTTTAATTTCATTTGAATTATTTTTGTTGGCAATGAGAATGCCGTCCGGACTTGCGGCAGCGATAATACCTGGCACACCAATGACTTGGATGGGGTAGGGAAGCTCGTTAATAATATAGGAATCGGAGGAAGAACCCGAGATTCCACCGTGTCCGATTACATGGGAATCTAACTGTGTGCACAGCGTATCCCAGCTTCCGATATCCTGCCATACTCCCTTATAAGGCAGGACTACGGCCCGCTGCGCCGTTTCTGCAACATGCTTGTCAAAACTGCGTTCAGGCAACGCTTCATACAGGGACGACAATTGATCATAATGAACCGGCAGCCCCATTTTTTTTATATGGGAAATCATAAACGCGACGGTGAATGCGTACACACCGCAGTTCCATAGTGCCCCACGTTGTAGCAGAGTTTCAGCAATGGTGGCTTCGGGTTTTTCTATAAATTGTGTTATGGGCGCATAAGCATTACGTTCTTCCCCACCCGGCAGGATATAACCATACTGTTCTGAAGCATGTGTAGGCCTTGTCCCAATTAAAGCGATATCGGCTTGAGAATGTTTCAATATGTCCGGCAGTAATTGGAAGTTGCTGAAAAAATCTTCACCTGCGAACACATCAGCTGGCGCGATACAGATCACATCGTCATCTTTGGCCATTCGGAAGGATTGCAGATATAACGTCGCTAAGGCCGCCGCAGTAAAAGTGCCTCGTTTATAAGGTTCACCGATGACTGGTATTTTGCCTTGAGTATGTCGAGCCGTAATATTAGCCTGGTCCTGATGTGAAATAATGAGCGTTGAATCCGTTAGGGATGAACCATCAAGCTGGCGGCATACTCTGCTGATCATGGATTCCCTACCTCCAGCGGGTGATGGAAGTATATCGATGAATAGCTTGGAGCGAAGCTCATTGGATAAAGGCCAGAGCCTTTTGCCAGAGCCGCCGCACAGCAGTACGATATGCATGGGCTTCCTCCTTAAGCTCAGGGAGCTTTACTATAGATTTTCCGTTTATGAAAGGAAAGAGAACGGTATTTAAGAGCCAGATTACGGATTTGTTGCTCTTTTAACGAAGAAGCGTTCACATTCAGACTTTTATTCATGGAACTTCTAAGGACCATGCTGCCTGGGTTTTTCGTATACATAAAATTGGCATACGTTTCATACTCGGAGAAACCAAACTGTTTCTTCTTATTGATATTGGAGATGATCGCTTTGTACCATGGCAGCTTATGAACCGCTTCAATTTTCTGTTTTAAGGCAGCGAGTTTTGATTTGTCGAACAGCATATAATGGGTGACAAAAGAGCGGGGGCGCGGAGCTTTCATGCCTAACAACTTGCGGTAGGTATTGAAATATTCCGGCTGGCTCCAGTCACGGCAGTAAAATACTGTTTTGCCTTCTACAAGAAATGAATGAGGTTTAATCAGTACGGTATCCGCATCCATGACTAGAAAGTACTTTGCCTTCACAATGGAATCTCCGTTCATTTTGAGCAACTGCTGATATAACCAGCCTGACCGATTCCATCGGGAGGACTGGTAGTGTATGTCGTTTTTGGTTATAGGCAGGACGGATCGCTCATTAACAAAAATGCAGTTTTTAAGGGAACAAAGTTTTCTGATTTTGGTGCTGACCGGAGAAACAATATATATGCTTCCAATGGGATGTTTTACATAACGGCGAATGTTATCAATGACGAGGGGAAGGGTAGCCAAATCTTTCTCGATCGCTGGTATAAGAACATCAATCTTAGGTGCATTATTCAACCGGATTCCAGGCTGGACGGACATCTTCTCACTCCTTGCACAAATCGTGATGACTCAGTATATGGTATGTGTGCAAAAGTGTTTTGGTCAGGGCATGTGCAAATATACATTTTTACGAATAGGGGCTTTTGTTGAGGGCTCCTTTATCGGTAATACATATAATGCATGCAGGATCTTGATCAAACAGCGGGCTACGATGCGGTTGCTGAAGGGAGAGTTTACGCATGGGAGTTGATAAATTGCAGCCGTTAAGAAGCAAGTGGTTAAAAACAAAATTGATCATTAATAATGAATTAATTAAACCGTTTATACCCGACACACAGAAATATAATAAAACGAATCTGAAATCCATGATCAGCAAATATGGAATGGTCTATGTCAAACCCGAGAGAGGTACTTTCGGGATGGGTGTTATTAAGGCCGAGATGGAAAGTCATCAACATTTTGTCTATCAGATAGAGCAAAAACGCCTGACGTTTGACAGCTTTGAATCGTTTTATAACAGTCTGACTCGTTTGGTGAATAAAAGAAGTTATCTGATACAGAGAGGAATCCATCTTCTTAAGCACAATAACAGACGTTTTGACATCCGAGTCATGATACAGCTAAGCCCGACCAAACATTGGGAAGCGACCGGAATCATCGGCCGACTGGGTCATCCAAAGAAAATCGTAACCAATTATCATAGTGGTGGTACACCGATGGATATTCACAAGCTATTACAATCACATGCATCAACAAAACGCAGGAATGAACTGGTTCATGAGATGAATGAGCTTAGCCTGCGCATAGCTCGTCATATGAAAAAAAAGTACCCGTATCTAAAGCAAATTGGTGTAGATATCGGCCTTGACCACAGTCTGAAACCCTGGATTATTGAAGTGAATGTCAAACCTGACCCATATATATTCAATCAATTAAAGGACAAGACGATGTATCGCAAGGTAATACGATATTACCGCCATGCTATGCCCAAAAAAACAGAATAACAGACCGGACTTTTCATAGGTCTCGCTGGAGAAGGTTTCAAGCTCAAGAGTCGCCAATGTGGCGACTTTTTTTGTTGATCTGCGTTTTAGGGTCGGAATATTGCATTTCATCCCAATTCGACTCCGAAACCTATGCTAAAATAGTATATTCGAGAGTGAAATTCAGAGTCGATGTCGATGAAAGGCGGATGTTCCCCATGTTCAATATTGCAATCTGTGATGATGAGGAGCAGCAACGAGAACGTGTGAAAACGATGCTGGTCTCCTTATCTCTAAAAACCAATTTTGATTTTCAAATTAGCCTATTCACATCTGGTGAACAACTGCTCTCGCACTACAGAGAGGTTGGGGACACATTCAATATTCTCATCTTGGATGTGGAGATGGGCGGAATGAACGGGATTCAGACCGCTAAAGAGATCAGAAACATGAAGTTTCTGGATGTACAGATTATGTTTCTGACCAGTTACCCGGAATATATGGTGGAGAGCTTTGATGTCATCACCTTTCAATATCTGATCAAGCCAATCCAGCCGCAAGTTTTCGAGGAAAAGATGATTAAGCTGTGTCAATATTTTCAGGCATTGGACAAAAAGTATGTACTAATCAAATCAGACTATGATGAACTGCTGCTGAAATATGATGATATTCTCTGGATTGAGGTCGTCAAAAGTTTAACAATCAAGAACAAGTTGAATTTTGTGACACAGGAAAATGTACATGAGACCAAAGGCATTTTATCCAGCTATGCTACTGGTTTGAAAGACCATGGTTTCTTACAGATTCATCGCTCGATTATTATCAACCTGATGCATGTTCAGAAGTTTTCCGGCACTCAAGTCGTTATGTTGAATGGAACGGAACTGCCCATAGGTCGATCCAAGGTAAAAGAAATCAAGGATGCCTACACCAAATATATGATCATGAGGATTCAGTGATATGGATAGCTATATGATCTTTTCCATCATCTTTGTGACCTTACTTATGGCATTTCAGGCGAATTTTTATTTTGATTCTGTGTTGGGCAAGTCCAGGCGAAAGCCGCGCAGAGCGATCTATTTCATCGTTTTTATCTTATTGGATTATTTTTATTTGGTTTCTTCCTTCTCTGACATCGTTTCTACTGCTGTTGCTCTGTTATTAATCTTCAGTCTGGCACAATCCTATGAAGTGGAGTTCAAAATCAAGCTTGTTTTTACCATCCTGTATGCGGTTCTGATTACAATGGCAAATACGATAGCTGTATATATTCTCGGAGTTTTGGAATCCACAGAATTCATTTCATGGGAACAGTTCAACGGAGAAAACCACTGGATTCTCTCCAAGGTGATGCTGGTTGGTTGCAGTATGATGTTCATTGTTATTCAAATTGTGCGTTTAGTGGCTAAACGCAGAAGTTTTGCCGTGCATTATCGTTATTATTTGCTGTTTCTTATCGTACCCATTATTACAATCTATCAGATCAATGTGGCCTCCATATATAGTGAAAAAAACATATTCTACGTCTTTTCTGTACTAGGCTCTCTATTTCTCAACGTGTTCATTGTATATGTATTCGATAATATGGTGGAAAAGGTACAGCTTGCGCATGAAAACACCCAGTTACAGCGTCAGATGGACTACCAGGATGCCAACTATGAGAAGACCGTTCACAGTTTCAAAAACATTAAATCCATCATCCATGATATCAATCAGCAGTTTCTGTATATTGATGAATGTATCCAACGTAACGAACTGGCGGCGGCAGGTGACCATATCAAGTCTACATTAAATACCATTGAAGGTGCGTATCAGCGGGTGAACTCCGGCAATCTGGTCATTGATGCACTCGTTACAAATACCTTGGCTATGGGGCAGGCAAACGGGATCAAAATTGACACCAAAATCCAGCTCCACTCGCAACATATCCAGATCGATCGATATGATCTGTGTGTGGTGCTGGGTAACATGCTTGATAACGCAATTGAAGCCTCCAAGAAGGTTAGACAGGCCGAGGATCGATATATCCTCATTGCCATTCACTCCACATCATCTGCACTTGTCATCCAGATTATGAATCATGTGGAGCAGCCGATAGTTGACTTGAAAAGTGAAAAGCCTAATCCGGAGTACCATGGAATCGGTCTAACCAATATATCGAGAATGTGCGAGAAATATGGTGGACATATGAGTATAGAGCAACAGCATCGGAAGTTTAACAACATGGTCGTGCTTCCGTTCCACACCGACAATCCCTGAACCTGCCGTTCAGGGGTTGTTTTTTTCCATTCAGGGTCCGTTTACGTTCGAACAGTCTCTTCCCGGATATGATGAATTCATTCATAAGAACATTTGAGGGAGGACATGGGATGAAAAAATTAATTAGTCTTTTATGTACAGCGGTGCTTGTAATTACACCGCTGGCAGATGTCAGCGCAGAGGCGAATAACAGTACAACGATTGAGGCACGGGCGGAGCAGATCGCCAAGGAGATGGTGCAAACGTACGGTGTCACCAGTGTGCAATATGCGATCATGGATGAAGGAGAATACATTTTATCAGATAGTGTAGGACTGCACGATAAGGCATCACAGAAGCCAGTAGACAAGGATAGCATGTATGGCATAGGCTCGGTTAGCAAAATGGTTGTTACGGCAGCCGCCATGAAGCTTGTCGATTCCGGTAAAGTAGATCTGGATGAGCCGCTTACTTCGTATATCAAGGACTTTAAAATGGCAGATGCGCGCTATACTCAAATCACACCGCGCATGTTGATGAATCATTCATCCGGTCTTTACGGTACACATTATGGAAACAGCATGTTGTTTGACGATAATGACACCCGCAATCATGATGAGTTATTGCTTAAACTTCAGTCCGAAAAACTGAAATCCAAACCTGGCGAATATTCCGTCTACGCCAATGACGGTTTTCAATTGCTTGAAATCCTGGTTGAACGGGTGAGTGGATTAAGCTACAGCGAATATATCGCCAAGTACATCAGTGAGCCGTTGAAGTTGGAATCAACGAAGACACCACTAGATTCCTTTGACAGAGCGCAATTATCCGAAACCTATTGGCCTACACTTGAGATGAAGATGCCTACCGAAAATGCAAACATTATCGGCACAGGCGGAGTGTACTCTACCGCAGAAGAATTGAGTCAATTCGGAGAGGTTTTAATGGGGAACAGACCGGATATTCTGTCCGAATCTGCTGTGAAGGCTATGCAATCTCATGAATATCGTAATGGCATATGGGTATCTGATGAGCAAAATACGATCAATTATGGCTTGGGGTGGGATTCGGTTGACCTTGCACCTTTCAGTGATTATGGGATTACCGCGCTTGCCAAAGGCGGGGATACCATGTTGTACCACGCCGTGTTAATCACTATACCCGAACATGATATTTCAATGGCGGTTCTATCATCTGGCGGATCTTCCGTCTACAATCAGATGTTTGCCAGCAAAGTGCTGCTGGACGTTCTCGAGGATCAGGGCATCATCGACGATGTTCAGCCTGATCAGAAATTCTCACCACCTGTCAAAGTGAAGATGCCAACAGAATTAAATTCGTACTCCGGTCTCTATGGTACGGTAGGAGAGACATTGGATATAGCGATTAAGGATGGTGAGATGCAACTGCCTGCTTTGCTGGGAGGAATTATTCCTGAGCAGAACTATGTGTACACAGGCGACGAACATTTTACAAGTGCGGATGGCAGTGTGAAAGCTAGTTTTGTGAAGGAACGTAATGACAAGGTATATGTTAAAGTTCAGGGTATGATTACGTTACCCGGCATAGGTCAAACGGCAATGAACACGTATGATTATCAAAAACTGGATCATAATGCGCTTGACGCAGCAACGAAAGAGAAATGGACAGCTCGTGACGGCTCGAAGTATTATGCACTGGATGAAAAAATAACGTCGATCTTTTATCTGCTTCCATCGATGCTGATCAAGAACCTGTCTGTTGATGCCAAAAATGGCTATGCTAATGGCACGCAAATCATGGATGCAAACAACGCAGAGAATATCGCCCAGATTCCTGTGATGAACGGAAGAGACGCGTTTGATCTGCAATTTTACACGAAGAATGGCGCCGAGATTTTGATCCAGGATGGGCAAGAATACATTGCCGAGGATGCGATTACTCCAATCTTTGGTGGGAAAAAAGGAATTACAACTATTCCGGCAAACGGTCAAGCCCGGTGGTATGCGATCGACGCCAGATCGAGTAACAAATCCATCACGGTGGATTCTCCGAAGACCGGAGGTTACGCAGTGTATAATGATAAAGGGGAAATGGTTGACTTCTCTGTAGCAACCAATCAGGAATCGACGAAGCTTCCGAAAAGTGGTTTTATCGTTTTTGGTGGGGATGCCGGTGATGTATTCCAGATTGAATTAAAGTAAAGCAGGGACTGCGTTACAAAATCACATTCATAACTTGTCATATAAATAATGTCGTATTCAGAAAGTCGCCTTATGGCGGCTTTTTTTTGATTTTTTTAGAATAATTTAACAATCTGGTAACTGTTTGGCCCCACCACACGTTATGTTTATAAGGCATTAAGCTGGCTAATGGTCAGGAGGTTCAGTGGCATGGTGATGCCCCGGTTTCTCAGATTGATGTTTACGGTAAAGGAATGTATCGAGCGCAACGTAACGGCACCCTGCTTGCCCTCAACATGATGACGGGTCAGCCAGCTTTACGAGTCGCTACCGGGGGAGATTTGCATAACACGACATTGAAGACAAACGGAATGATCATCATCCAAGCCGAAGGCAAACTTCTCGGCGTTAAGCTGCCAGCATCGCTGAAATAAGTGATTCAGAATGAAAAATATGTATGAAGACCGGATCAAGGCATAACTTGCTCATAATCCGGTCTTTTTTTATTTTTGCGCATAAAACACTGCAAAGTCCAAGTATTTGTACATGCAATCTGCCACACGAAACCCCGCTTCCTCCAACCACATCAATTGATCCTCCAGTGTGGCATTGATATCCACCTTGCGTCTTTCGATCGAAGCCGAGATGGCTTCCTTAGACAAACCACTTTGATGAATCGATTCTAACCAGCGCTGGCGGTAATAGGTGTCCGTATCGAGGGTTCTTCCCTGAACCTGATCTGCGTTGATGAAGCATCCACCTGGTTCTAACAGCCTATGTACAGTTTCAAACACCTTTTTCTTGTCAGCGTGGGTCAGATGGTGAATAGACAGGGAGGAAATAATCATATCGTAGGAACTGGTGAAATCGTACTTGGAGTAATCCCCGATCACATACTGTACTTGGTTTGCATCAGCAAATCTTCGACGTGCTGCTTCAAGCATTTGATCACTAATATCGATCAGGGTTAATCGCGCGTTGGGATACTTTTGCAGGACCAATCCGGAGAGCAGTCCCGTTCCTGCACCCAGATCAAGAATACGTGGAGAATCGAGCGGGCTTTCCATTAGATCCAGGGCCATTCCATAAAAATCATCAAAACAAGGGATAAGCTGCTTTCGCTGCACATCATAATCTTGGGCTACCTTATCAAACAGCTGCTTTACTGAGAATTCCATGTGCTCATCACTCCTTGAGGTTTTCTCCATATTTTACAAACTGGAAGGGATCAAGGGAAATACTGATTATGGATAAACTCATAGGTTGGACCTATGGGTTCCGAGTCTCTGCCATGGGTAATAACATGTAAGCGCAGAATATAGACAGGGAGGAATGAACCTGATGTTTCAACCACGTTCTATTATGATGAGTATCTCGTTAATCGTTATAGTTCTAACACTTGCAGCTTGCTCTGGTAGTAATGGACCTTTGCCTAGCCCTCAACCATCAATGCCAGTAGGTGAATCTGCTCCAGCACCTTCAACAGGAAATGAACAACCATCTGAAACAGATGGAACAGAAGAAGCGAATGAAACAGAGCGCCCACAGTCCGAAAGTTTTGAAATGTTGACCGCAGATGGCAATCAATCACTAGAAGCGACCTTGCAACAAGGAGAAGGATTTTCCTTGTACGTATTTGAGAAATTCACATTTGATGCTGCTCAAGGCCGTCTGTCACTGACTAGTAACGCTGACTATTATGTGGATATTGAACCACTGCCTTCGGAGTATAATCTGGCAGAACTGGAGACAGCGGGTAAAGAAGAATTAGAAAAAGCCGGTAAGGTATCCGATTATAGTGGAGAACTGGTAGAACACCCGCTTGGTTATGCCGAGCTCTATCTTCAGGCCTCTGGTGAAAAAGGCATTAGCGATTATATGGTCTGGAAATCAGAAGAAGGGGATGCATTTCTATTCCGTCTTCATAATCCAAAAGGAGAAGAGGCTTCTGATTTCGCCAGCCCGGTCCTTGTTTCGTTATCCACCGTTCAGGGTGATTCGTAACTTAGATGACCATAATCTTTTCAACGAAAGTCGCCAACTGGCGGCTTTTTTTACTTTTGCAGATTGCACGGAGAAGTTGCGAGGTGATGTATTCACTTCCATTTGACTTAGAGTACGCTCTAGGGTGTAGACTTTGAAGAAGAAGAAATATTGCCAAGGAGATGAATAGAATGACACAGGAAAATAATATTAGAACTTTACAACATAAAATGGACTCTGGCTTCAATCATAACAGTACAGCGGAGGATGTATTGAGAGATCTGGACTTGTCAGGACAGCTTGCTATTGTAACGGGTGGATATTCGGGTCTCGGGTTGGAGACGACACGTGCGCTTGTTAATGCGGGGGCCCGTGTAGTGGTGACTGCACGTCGTCCAGCGGTTGCGAAGGAAGCACTTTCTGGTCTGGAAGGTGTTGAAATAGATGCATTGGACCTCGCTGATTTATCCAGCGTTCGTACTTTTGCCGAGCGATTTCTGGCGAGTGATCGGAACATTGACATGCTGATTCTTAATGCGGGCATCATGGCTTGCCCGGAGACGCGGGTTGGTCCTGGCTGGGAAGCACAATTTGCAACCAATCATCTGGGCCACTTTGCCCTGACTAATCTGTTATGGCCAGCACTGGCAAGTCAGGGGGGAGCACGTGTTGTTTCCTTGGCATCAGCGGGACATCATTTCTCACCGATTCGTTGGGATGACATCCAATTTGAACATGGCTATGAGAAATTCCCTGCCTATGGACAGTCCAAAACAGCAACGATTTTATTCAGCGTTGAGCTGGATCGTCGAGGTGCAGAGCACGGAGTACGGGCTTTCTCAGTTCATCCAGGCGGAATTATGACACCACTACAGCGTCATATGCCAAAAGAGGAAATGATTGCTCTGGGCTGGATTGATGAATCTGGACAAGTGGCCAATCCTGCTTTCAAAACACCTGAGCAGGGGGCAGCGACGCAAGTCTGGGCAGCAACTTCACCTCAGCTTGAGGGAAAAGGCGGTGTCTACTGTGAGGATTGTGACATCAGTGAATTGGCTCCAGAGGATGGAGGTTTCTATGGGGTCAAGAAGTATGCTATCGACCCTGAGCAAGCTCTTCGTTTATGGGATCTATCGGTCAAGCTGACTCAAACAGACATAGAACTCTCATAATCATGTAGTTGCGGCAACAGAGCAACAGCTTGCTTCCATGCAGGAGATCAGCTCATCTTCTTCTTATCTGGCCCGCATGGCATAACGTCTTCAGGAACTTACGGAAAATTTCAAAATCTAAAGAGAATGCGATTAATTATAATGAAAACAACATAATTTCAAACAAAATCTCCTATTTAGCATATAATAAAGAAGGAGCATCTCATTTTCGCGATGGTGCAATCATTTCTTTATGAATTCAGGGAGAGAAAATCATGAATATTTTTGAGCATCAGATACCTTTGGAAAAAGTGAAATTCAATGAACCGCTAAAAAATCACACGTTTATTAAAATAGGTGGCAACGCAGATATTCTCATCCATCCAACAACGATAGACGAAATCACTAAAATCGTGGAAATTGCCAACTTACATCAGTTACCTCTGACGGTCATTGGAAAAGGCTCAAACGTCATTATTAAAGACGGGGGCATCCGGGGAGTAACGATTTCTCTTAGCCACTTCAATCAAATTAAAGTGAGTGAGGACAGCATGATTGCGCAAAGCGGCGTTGATATCATTGATGTATCCAGACTTGCTTTGGAGCATAGCTTGACCGGTTTGGAGTTTGCTTGTGGTATTCCCGGCAGCACGGGGGGCGCACTTTACATGAATGCCGGTGCTTATGGCGGTCAGATCGCAGATGTTGTTGAACGTGCAACTGTGATCACCAAAGATGGCGCGGTGTTGGAGATCCCGCGAGAAGAGATGAAGTTTGGTTATCGAAATAGTCTCTTCAAGATGGATCACTATATCATACTGGAGGCCGAATTCGGGCTCAAAAAAGGAAACAAGGAAGATATTGCGAGCAAAATGAAGGAATTAACGTTCCTGAGAGAATCCAAGCAGCCGCTTGAGTTCCCTTCTTGTGGAAGTGTATTTAAACGACCCGAAGGGCATTTTGCCGGTAAACTGATTCAGGATTGTAACTTGCAGGGCACGCGCATCGGAGGCGCTGAAATTTCCATGAAGCATGCAGGTTTTATCGTAAATGTGGATCACGCCACTGCCCAGGATTATATGGATCTGATCCAATTTATTCAGCAGAAAGTATATGATACGTTCCAAGTTGAATTGGAAACCGAAGTAATCTTTCTGGGAGAATAGCTTCGATGAATGACTTGAAAGGTCGCCCTTGGCGGCCTTTTTTAATTGTACGAATTATACTCAAACAAGAACTCACATGCTAATTATGGTAATATCAGAGTGATTGTATTTAATATTTCATCGTTATCATAAGGAGTGTACATGGAGATGTTCAAGCGTAACAGGAGAATTCTGCTAATCACTGCAATGGTAATTTTACTATCGCCCCTGTCAATCTTGGCATATATGTATATGAATGAACGTGCTGGCGGGCTAGCCGATCAACGGATATCCAAGGTTTGGGGATTAAGTGAACCTATACATATTCCTATAGCGAACAGTCCTGAGAGGGCAGTTCAGGAATTTAGAGGTGAGTTTTATACCTCCCAATTCATTCATCAGGAGGCTGTAAACGGTGGCATGATTTTGTTCACACAAAAAAAGGATCGGGAAAACAACAGTAATCTTCAGATGGAGTATACCCGCAAGAACATTTTCGGATGGAAATGGGTATGGGGTGGAGGATATTCCATTAATGAATCAGATGAATCCAAGTATGCGTTGCATTATATGAGCATACCGAAGTTGGAAAAAGTATCGGCACCGTTTCCGATGTTATTTGGTAATATTAAAGATTCATCCATTAAACGTTTATATGTAGAGACTGAGGAAGGTGGAAAAGTGATTGAGACCGAAGCGAAACTGGTTGAGGTGAGTCATGGACATCTAATCTGGTATGTTTTCCTTCCTCCGTCAGCGGCTATCCCATATATTATTAAGGGATTTAACGAAGAAGGGAAACTCATTACCCATGAACAAATTAAAGATGCCAATGACAGCGGATCGTTAACTCTGGGGAAATGAGATATGGACTATTAAGGACATAAAGTGAAAAGTAAACAACACCATAATCGCTTCAGAGGTCGCCCTTGGCGGCTTTTTTTTGTTGCCAATGTAGTACCAACCATTCCGCCAGTGAATGAACCGATCCTGCAAACCCGCGTCACGCAAGCGATTGGCTCATGCTATGGCTGATTGAACGATTGTTGCTGACCCCGCTCTCCCTTAACATGTGAACAGAGGAGCCTGCTCGTCATTCACCATCATTCTGTCAAAGGGGGCCCGCGATCGTATGGCTGAGCTGTCCGAAACATCAACGTTGCAACCCGGGGTTACAGTCAACAAACCCGTCAAACCAAGTTATCTGCGTAACATTCGAAAACACTGGATGTTGTATGTCATGATCCTGCCCGGCATTTTGTTCTATATTATTTTCAAGTACATTCCACTGGGCGGAAGCGTGATTGCATTTCAGAACTTTCAGATTATGAAAGGTATATGGAGTAGTCCATGGGTTGGCCTGGATAACTTCAAATTTATTTTTACGTATCAGGATTTCTATCACGTGCTTCGGAATACAGCTCTGATTGCCTTATACAAACTGGTGATCGGATTTCCTGCTCCCATCCTGCTAGCGCTATTGTTCAACGAAGTGAGAAAAATGCTTGCCAAACGCTTTTTGCAGAGTCTGTTTTATCTGCCTCATTTTCTCTCCTGGGTTGTTGTCGGGGGGATCGTGTTTGAGGTGCTAGCCTCGGGTGGTTTTGTAAACGCTGTCCGTGGATGGTTCGGGTTCGAGCCGATCCTGTATATGCAGCAGGAGCAATATTTCCGACCTATTGTTGTCCTGTCCTCCATCTGGAAAGAGGTAGGGTGGGGAACGATTATATATCTCGCTGCGGTAAGTGGCATTGATCCCACGCAATATGAAGCGGCAGTGATGGACGGAGCGAACCGCTGGAAGCAAACGATCTACATTACATTGCCTGCGTTGTTCCCGACGATCTTAACCCTGTTCCTGCTGAATATCGGCAATTTCCTGGAACTTGGCTTTGATCAGATCTATAACCTGCTGACACCGATGACCTACTCGGTAGGGGATATCATTGAAACGTACGTATACCGCTCTGGTGTCCTGCAAGGGCAATATAGCGTAACAACAGCGATTGGTCTATTTCAGTCGGTGATTGGCTTTATTCTGCTCTGGGTCTTCAATCGGCTAGCGAGAAAATCAGGAGAGGGGTTGTGGTAATGATCAAGCAGACGATTGGAGAAAAGCTGTTCCAAACCGCCAACTACATTTTCCTGACGCTTGCGGCCTTTACGATGCTCCTTCCATTGCTACATCTGCTTGCCGTTTCCCTGAGTTCGCCGGTTGCGGCAGACTCCAAAGAAGTATTTCTGTGGCCCGTCGGCTTTACTTTCGCGTCATGGAAACACATTCTACAAAGCTCAGGCTTATGGCAATCGTTCGGTGTAACCGTATTCATTACGGTAGTGGGTACTGCGCTTAGTATGTTGTTTTCAGTGTTGACCGCTTTTCCGTTATCGCGCAGAGAATTCATGATTCGCAAACAAGTGATGCTGGGCATCGTAATTACGATGATTTTCAATGCCCCGATGATTCCATTCTTTCTGACGGTAAGGGAGCTGGGCATGATGAATTCCATCTGGTCCCTGATTATTCCTGGTGTAATTGGCACATTTAATATGGTCATTCTGCGTACCTTTTTCATGAGCTTGCCCAAAGAACTTGATGACACGGCCCGAATCGACGGTTGCCATGACTTCCGGATCCTGTTTCAGATTTATTTGCCGCTATCCAAGCCGGTTCTGGCTACGGTCAGTCTGTTCTATGCGGTGGGATACTGGAACACGTTCCAGCGGGCGGTACTGTTTCTACGTGATCCAGGGCTCTGGCCTTTGCAGATGAAGCTACGAGCGTATTTAACCAGCCCGGAGGAACTGGCCCAAGTAAATATGTTTCTTGGGGATTACAACTTCAATACAACCACGTTAAAGGCAGCGACGATACTTTTTGCAAGCGTTCCCATTATTTTGGTGTATCCTTATCTACAGAAGTATTTTGTGAAAGGTTCATTGCTCGGATCACTGAAAGAATAAACCATGTTCAGGGGGATGATTCCATGAGAAAACAACTGAGTCGCAAGATGATGCCGCTAATGCTCAGTCTAGCCATGCTGTTGGTCGCTGGTTGTGGCTCTGCTACTACAAGTTCCGGAAATGACGTTGGTAACGGCGAAGGCAGTGGTGGAGCTGTAAAAGTCAAAGTATTCAAAAGCCATATGGGCGTTGGCAGCTTGCCAACTGCGGATAATCCACATGTGAAATACATTGCTGAAAAGACGGGAGTCCAGTATGAACTCATTACAACGCCTCCCGGTTCGGAGCCATCCGAATACTTAAACCTGATGATTGCCTCGGATGAACTGCCAGATATCCTGCGTCCGATTGGAGGCATTGAGCAGACACTGATTCAGCAGGGAGGCGCGTTACCACTGGATGAACTGCTACCTGAATATGCACCGCATGTGTGGGAAAGTATTCCTCAGGAAGCTTGGGATATCGTACGCTCCGCTTCCCCTGACGGCAAAATCTATTATGTGCCCAAGGTATTCCTTGTGCCTGAACGTGCACCATTAATTCGTCAGGATTGGGTGGATAAGGTGGGCATGGAGATGCCAAAGACCACTGATGAATATGTCGAGCTGCTCACAGCTTTCCGTGACAAGGACCCGAATGGCAACGGCAAACCGGATGAACTGCCAACAAGCGGGAGGGAATTCGGCAGATGGATGGACCATCTGTTTGCGATGTACGGGGTAGCGATGTGGGAAGGGTATCCCGAATGGGATGAATACGATGGAAAAATCCAGTACGCAGGGACTACCGACAATATGCGGGAAGCAATCAAGTTCATTCGCATGTTATATGTGGAAAAACTGCTGGACAATGAAACCTTCCTGAACAAAGGGGAAGTGTGGCAGGCCAAAATCAATAATAACCTCGTAGGCAGCTGGTACCATTTGCCTGCAAATGTGCGAGATCGGTACAATGCGATGCTGACCCAGGCTCCAGATGCCTACATTGCAGCAATGCCGTTGCCCAAAGCCGAAGGGTTTGAAGCTTTTGTCACCCAGAAAAGCATGGGTGAACCGGAATGGATGATCCCAGCCACCAAACAGGATAATGCGCCAAATGCGCTGAAACTGCTGGATTTCTTCTACAATCCTGAAAATGATGAGTTCGGTCGCTTTGGTCTTGAAGGTGAGCAGCATGAAGTCAAGGATGGACGCAAAGTCATTCTTCCACCTGCTGACAACAAACCGCTTGCCTTGGGTATGAAGAATCTGACCACAGCAGAAGACATGAACAAGCGGATTGAAGAGACATATCCGGAAGATCAGCAGCAAATGGTCAAAGACATGTTCGAAGTCAGCACTGCTGATGCGCGGCAAATTGCCGGTGACGGTCTGCCAGCCTCTGTGTATGAAGGTTTTCCTGATATCCAGTCTCACAAGTTGTTTCAAGAGGTATTGACCAAGATTGTCATCGGCGAGCTGCCGATCGAGGCTTATGATGAATATGTGAAGAAATGGAATGCTTCCGGGGGCGAAGTGGTCACCCAGCGTGTACAGGAATGGTATGAGAAGGTGAGAAAATGAAAAAGAGATATGCCCTATGCGGGGTCAGCGGCAGAGCATTGGGACAATTTGCAAAACCAATTCATGAGCTATTCTCTCATAATTCAGAGGTTGTCGCCCTGCTGGATAGCGATCCTGCACGGTTTGAAGTCTATCGCGACCGTTTTCCTGAGCACACAGAAGTAGCGGTATATGGCGCTTCGGATTTTGGGGTCATGGTCGATGAGACTCGGCCTGACTGTATCATCGTGGCTGGCAGGGACGATACTCATGCCCACTATATTGTCGCCGCGTTGGAGCGGGATCTCGATGTTATCACCGAAAAGCCGATGACGACTACAGGCGCTGATGCCAGACGCATTCTGGAAGCAGAAGCAAGGAGTAAGGGCAACGTTACCGTAACGTTCAATTATCGGTATATGCCGATCCACATGCGTATCAAGGAATTAATTCAGGAGGGGAAACTCGGTCGCGTCACTTCCATCGACCTTAACTGGTATATCGATACCCATCACGGCTCCAGTTATTTTAAACGGTGGAACCGTGAACGGGCATTCTCGGGCGGTCTGTCGGTCCATAAAAGTACCCACCACTTTGATCTGGTCCAGTGGTGGATCAATCAAAAGCCAGTTGAAGTTTTTGCCTATGGAGCACTGAACTATTACGGGGCTGAAGGTGAATGGAATCCGGCACAGGAGGACGGAAGACATTGCCGAACATGTCATGTCTCAGAAGATTGTGCCTATTATTCCCGCTGGACGTCCCGCAGTCGTCAGATCCGGGTACCGGATGACCATCTGAACCAGCTCGGTACAACAAGCCAGCAGGAGTTTCCGTACACTTCATACCGTCCCGACCAGTGTATCTTCGATTCCACGATTGAGATTGAAGACACGTATGCCGCAACCGTGAAATATAGCGGCGGCGCGCTGATGAGTTATTCGGTCAATTTCTCACTTCCTTACGAAGGGTACCGTTTGGCGATAAATGGTACGAAGGGCAGGCTAGAAACATTGGAGTATCATATGCCGGCCCGGACGCCTTTTCCCACACCCGTCCAGACGATCGATTACTTTCCGCTCTTTGGTTCAAAAGAAACGATCCATGTTGTTCATCGTGAAGGCGGACATGGAGGAGGAGATCCACTGCTGCTGGAGGATATTTTCCTCGGCGAAGATAAGAAACGCCCTTACCGAATTCTGTCTGGCGCTGAAGACGGCGCTTATTCCGTTGCCGCTGGAGAAGCAGTGTGGCGATCTGTGGAAGAGCATCGGCCTATTTCCATAGATGAAGTGCTGGGTGGTTGGAACAGCAGAGTGCCCACACACAAAGGGAGGGAGAAGTGACATGAGCAGACCTGTGTATTTTGAACCGGAGGAGAGTATGGCTTATCACAGTGGTGAAGACGATATGCACGCCCTGATGAGCATTGCGGGAAGGTATATTGGCGCCAATCCTCCGCATCCCCCGGTCTACAGAGTGAGTAGGCCAGGACTTGTGCGCAAGTCCGATGATCACCGCTACGTCTTCCCGCTGGGCGATTTATTTCCCCACATGAGCAAAGGACAACAGGTCTATGCATGGGCCAAACTGTGGAGTGACAGTGATCAGGAATTTGTTTTTCATATCACCTGCTTCGGACCTGTTAGGTTGTTTCATAATGGCGTGCTGATCTATGGTTCTGCACCTGAAGAGGAATATCCAGCGATACCTGTTCTGAAACTGAAATGTGGGCTGGTCAGAGGCTGGAATCACTTCGTTCTTGAATTCAAATCAGGCGAAAATGGGGGAGGTGGCCAGTTTGGCACTGGCTCCCGGAAGAACAAACCACTTCACTTCATTGTACCTTCGCTCGAACGAGATGGGGAAGAAGGCTGGCTCTACAGCGAGTCGTTGGATTTTCCGTTGCAGGAAATTCCTTCTGGCCCCATGCGAGAGAAGGCCACTGGCGTTAACTGGTTGCCTCGGGAGGAAGACCCCGAGAAGGCATCGCCTTATGGGCAGTTGGCACGGATGTATGGACTGACCAGCGGCATGTCTGCGTATGCATGGACGAAGATAAATGGTACCAATTGTGGGAAGGAGACTGTGCTGATCTCCGGTGAGGCCTACAGCCCGATTGAATTCTGGGTGGAGGGTAAGGTAGTATTCCATCAAGAGCAAGCCGGACTTTTCCGTTTCGAACTGCCATTATCTGCTGCTGTGCAAGATCTGACAGCGAACTGTGTATGTGGAGACCGGGATTGGGGATTCCGTATGGATGCAACTACAGATGAGATGTTGACACCCGCACTGGATGTGAAAGGGCATAGAGGCAAGTGGCTGTACCTGGGTCCTTTTCAAGCGGAACAGGAGATTGATCTGGCTTCCTGCCAGAAGATGAAGCGGACTACTCGTAGCGGAACAGGTGAAGACGTATACTGGCGAACAGAGCTGCCATACGGAGAGGTACGTCCATTTCTGGAAAATGAATGGTTCGGCCGATGGAACTATCCCCTGGGCGTCACGTTATACGGATTGCTTCAGCTTGGCAAAGTGGGTCAACGATCGGATATTCGAGATTACGTGCTGAATCACATTGAATTTGCCTCTTCACGTTTCAGCTACTCCTTATGGGACAGAGAACATTATGGTGCAGCTGGGCTGAATAATCAGCTCTCCCATATCGACAGCCTGGACGACTGTGGATCTTTCGGCGCCACCATGCTGCTTGCCGATCGGGAACGCAAGTTGGACGGCGTTTCAGAGACGGCAGCTCATATCGCTGACTATATTTTGCATCAACAGTCCCGTCTGGAAGATGGCACTTTATACCGCAAGATTGGTGTCTCCAGATCAATGGATAACACGATGTGGTGTGATGATCTGTATATGAGCATCCCGTTCCTGTGTAGATACGCCGAATGGTCGGGTGACGATAAGCTGCTGGATGAAGCGGCAAGACAGGTTCTTTTGTATAAAAAGTATCTGTACATTCCAGAGCTGCAAATTATGTCACATGTATTCGATGTGGAGCGAGGTGAGCCAACACGGACCCCTTGGGGCCGAGGCAACGGCTGGGTGCTGTTCTCCATATCGGAGCTGCTGACGGCCCTTCCTCATGAGCATCCATCCTATACAGTTCTCATTCAGTTCTACAGGGAATTGTGTGAAGGGTACTTGCCATTGCAGGGCAGAAACGGATTGTGGCATCAGGTATTAACGGACCCCGAATCATATGAGGAAACATCCTGTACCTCCATGTTCATCTATGCGTATGCCCGGGGTGTTCGAATGGGCTGGCTGTTAGATCCGAAACCCTATGCACAAGCGGTGGAGCGAGGGTGGAAGGGGCTTTCAGAACGCACAATTGATAAAAGAGGCAATGTATACGGCGTATGTCGTGGCTCCAGCTACTCCTTCACGAATCACTATTATAAGCATGAACTGGGTTGGAATCTGAATGATACCCATGGGATCGGCATTGTACTTCTTGCTGGGCTTGAAACTATTGCCATGCAAGAATGGCAGACAAACACGCCGGTTTTCGCTACGGAAAGGGTCGGAACACCCGAGAAATTGGAGAAATCATCTTTTTAGAGGGAGAAAATAGGCTGTTGGACCGGGTCGTATTGGGCATATGGGAACGGTATAATATCGGTATATTGCATATGAGGTGGGATAATTGTGACCCTTTCCTTCTTAAAGTGGCTAAAATTCAATGTCACCAATACCCAGACCCGGCTGCTGCTGATTCTGACTGTTGTTGTCTTCATGATTATTATTGGGGTGGGGATGACGACGTATTATTCTTCCAAATCGGTGTTACAGCAGGAATTAAGTGAGCCGCAACACCAGATGCTGCGTATCAGCATGAATGATATTGATGAAGTGATCCGGGAAAGTGATCAGATTGCGGTGAAAATTGCACTGAACAGTAATGTATACCGATTTCTCACCAATGAAGTACAGGGATCATACCGCAATATTACGGAACTGGTACAATTTCTGGAAACCTTAATCAGTAGTACGTCCTTTATTAAGAGCGCTTACATTTTTGATATGAATCGGGAGAGCATTGTTGCGTTCCCACAAGGCTACAGCTCCAGCAAAGTTAATTTCCCGGATTCGGATTGGGTTAGCGTTGCCGATGAACTTGAAGATCGTCCCATGCTGGTCAAGCAACGTGAGATTTCCACATCGTCTGGTGTGTCCATGCCGCAAATTACACTTTATCGAAAAATAATGATCGCTGGCGAGTTGAAAGGGATTATCGCAGTTAATTTCAAGACAGAGAAGATGTTCGAGCACATGCTGCTCTCATCCGTCTCCGACCTTGACAGCCATCGTTTCATCCTCGACACCAACAACCAGCCTTTATATGATCTCGGCAATTATGCCGTCGGAGAGGAAGCGGTCAGTCATGTACTCGCCCAATTGGATGGTGAAAAGCTTGGCGAGTTTAAACATGAAGGTAAGCTTTTACTGGCTTCACAGACCATTTCACCGTACACCGGATGGCGTTATCTGTCCGTGATATCACAAGACAGTCTCCTCGCTAATGCACAGAAGATCCGCAATATTGTTTTTATCGTATCTTTGTTGGCTCTTGTAGCAGGAGCGGTTACGATCACAGTTTACAATGCAGCTGCTTTTAGACCGGTAAGACGCATGAGACAACTGCTCAGCGGGTACGACCAGGAGAGAATCCATCCGGAGCAGATTGATCTGGAGAAAATAACGGGGCAACTGCTAACGGATCATGCTCAGCAGGCCATCAATCTCAGGCAGACCCTTCCGGAAGCTTCATCCAAATTTCTGACGGATATCTATAACGGACATATGACAGGAAGTCGGGAAATTAGCGAGAAATGGTGCCGTTATTTCAAGGATTGGAGCGATGAGCCACTCTCTATTGCCATGTTGTCGATTGATAATTATAAGGCCTGGTGTGAGCGTTTTAAGAAGTCAGATCACTCCCTGCTGAAATTTGCCATTGGTAATATCATAGCTGAACTGTTGTCTGGACAATGGCGGGTGTTATCAGCCGATCTGGGCAGAGACCGGATGCTCGTGATGCTGCAACCGATTCATTCTGGCGGTAGCAAGAGCGTAGCGACAGCAATACGAGAGACGATTGGCATGATTCCTCGCTTGCTCAAGTTTCAGGTGTCGAGCGGCGTAAGCGGGGGGCACGACGGATTCATGCGACTTCAGCGAGCCATGTATGAGGCGGAGAGTGCGCTGGATTACAGATTCTACTTGGGGTATGAACGAGTTATTTCGTTTGAAGAGATCTCGGGTCTGCAACCGACCGAGAATACATTGGAAGAACTTGAATTCATGACTCAACTGACGGAGACCGTCGAAGCAGGCAGGGGTGAAGAAGCCCTGAGGACTTTTGACAAGATAGTTGGTCGAATGACGCACGAGCAATGGCACCCTTCATCAGCGCTGGCCTTTCTTGAAGCTGTTGCAGCTACACTTGAACGAACTCGCCTGAAGAGCGAGACAGAAGGTTGCGGACTCGAAATGGTGGATATGCAGACCATGCATCTGGAGGCTGTCTGTGAAGTGCTGCGAAGCCAGATCGAAGGTTTGGCTGATTGGTTCGGTAGCCTTATGCTTAGCAAGGATTTCATACTGTGCCAACAGATGATTGCATTTATGAACAACCATCTGGAAGACTCGGTAAGCATTCAGGAGATTGCCGAGCATGCTGGGATCGGAAGCAGTTTGGCAAGTCAGTTGTTCAAGCAGGAAATGGGCGATACCATCCACGGATATTTCACTAAGCTTCGCATGGAACGTGCCTGTGAACTATTGCTGGATACGGATTATAGAATTTCCGAGATCGCAACGATGGTGGGTTATCAGCATGAGAACAGTTTTATTCGTGTGTATCGAAAATACAAAGACATTACACCGGGAAAGTACAGGGAGATAATGCGAAGCCGCAGGGGTGTACTACAGGAATCTTGATCCATACTTGAACCCATAGAATGACAAGGAGGCAGAGCCATTGATGGATCGACAATCGGTCATCACCAGGAATCATCCGGTATTAACACAGCTTGAGCCCAGATCGCCTTTATCTGTAGGTAATGGAGAATTTGCATTCAGTGCTGATTTTACGGGACTTCAAACGTATCCAGATCTGTATGAAATACCTCTTGGTACACAATCCAACTGGGGTTGGCATTATACGGGTGGTCATCATGTATTCGGAGATGAGGATATTGTCTATCAGGCATTTGAGACATATGGCCGCAAAGTGCCATACCCCATGAAGCCCGAAGACAAGGAAGAAGCCTATCACTGGCTTAGGCAGAACCCGCATCGACTTCAGCTTGGACGCATTTCATTTCGTTTGCTAGGAGAAGATGGTCAGGAGACGGACGTCACCCATGTCGTCCCGGTACGTCAGGAATTGAATCTATGGACCGGAATTCTGCACAGTGAATTTACCGTGCAGGGGGAAGAAGTGAGTGTAGAGACAGCCTGTGACCCACGGCTCGATTGTATCGCCATTTGTGTACAATCCGAATTAATCCGTAAGCAGCGTCTGCAACTGTTTGTTGTATTTCCAGCGCCCGATATGACACACCGGAGCTGGTCAAAATCAGTATTCCCCGACTGGAAGCAACATGACAGACATTCTACTGTGCTGACATCGGCCACTTCGACTTCCGCATCATTAAAACGTGTGCTGGATGAAGATGAGTATACATTGGAATGGATCTGGGACGCAGGCCAACTGGAACAGACGGGAACTCATGAATTCACACTATCTCCCAAGGCCGCACCAGACTCGGACATCTGGTCGTGCAGTGTATCTTTTGCTGCACATAAGCCGGAAACCTTGCCAGCAGATACAGTATTGCGATCAAGCTCGGTCCACTGGAATCAGTTCTGGAATGATGGCGGAGTGATTGATTTTGAAGGCAGTTCAGATCCGCGTGCCGCTGAACTGGAGCGTAGAGTGGTCCTATCCCAGTTTCTGAGTGCGGTGCACAGTGGTGGGTCCATGCCACCACAAGAGACTGGATATATGTACAACAGCTGGTTCGGAAAAATGCATCTGGAGATGCATTGGTGGCATGCAGCGCATTTTCCGCTCTGGAATCGGACCGATCTGTTGTGCAAGAGTATGGACTGGTACCTGACCATCCTGCCAGAAGCACGCGAACTGGCACGCTCTCAAGGTTATGTCGGTGCGCGATGGCCCAAAATGGTGGGCTATAACGGGCATCAGACTCCGTCGCCAGTAGCTCCGGGATTGATCTGGCAGCAACCACATCCCATGGCACTAGCTGAGATGTGTTATCTGTCGCGGCCTGATCCTGCCATGTTAACACGGTATAAGGATATCGTATTTGAAGCGGCTGACTTTATGGTGTCCTATGCCCATTGGGATGGGAAAAGGCAAGCGTATGTGTTAGGTCCGCCGCTTATTCCTGCGCAGGAGAATCACGCCATGAACGATAGTTTGAATCCGCCCTATGAACTGGAGTACTGGAAATTCGGTCTGGAGATAGCCATCCTTTGGGCAGAGCGTTTGAATCATCCAGCCAATCCAGACTGGCGAAGAGTGGCTTCGCACATGGCTAAACCTCGACATGAGAACGGAGTTTATCTCGCACACGAGAATTGTCTGGACACTTACACCGTTAAAAACCATGATCATCCCTCGATGGTTGGAGCACTTGGACTATTGCCAGGTTCATTAATCGATCCGGAGATCATGAGAAATACGTTGCTCAGGGTCAAAGAATGCTGGGACTGGGAATCCGCCTGGGGTTGGGATTTTCCGATGTGCGCGATGACAGCAGCCAGATTGAATGAACCAGAGCTTGCAGTGGATCTCCTGATGATGGATGCCACGAAGAACACGTATTTGCCTAATGGACACAACTATCAGAGATCAGGGTTGTGGGCATATCTTCCCGGGAACGGTGGTCTCCTAACCGCTGTCGCCATGATGGCCGCCGGCTGGGCAGGAGCGGGAGAACAAGTGAATCCGGGATTTCCACGGGATGGTAGCTGGACTGTGAAGTGGGAAGGTCTTAATCCTTTGATGTAATCATCAGAACGTTGAACCCCGATTGAACGGTACAGATGGCATAATCCATCAGAAGGAGGATTTCGATATGGTTGGAACTTCGACAAAGTCAGTGACACAAGAACGGAGAATGTCTGTCAAAATAGCAGATACCTTGCTTTCCGAATGCCAGAATGGCAATCATCCCAAGATTGCAGGCAAATGGGGCTATGTGGGCGGGATGACGTTGATGGCACTGGAACGCGCCGCCGAATGGAATCAAGAATCCCGCTACGCGGAACTTGTTCAGCGTCACATGGATGACCTCATCGAGAATGACGGCACCATTCGGACCTACCAGTTAAATGATTACAACCTGGATATGATCAATGAAGGCAAAAATCTGTTCAACCAGTGGAAGAATTCCGGCAATGAAAAATATGCTAAAGCAATTTTGCACCTGGTTGACCAGCTTAAAGGACAACCACGGACAAGTGAAGGTGGATTCTGGCATAAGAAAATATATCCATTTCAGATGTGGTTGGATGGCATTTATATGTCTTCACCTTTTTTGGCGGAATATGCGAGCACCTTCGATCATCCCGAGAGCTTCGATGAAGTGGCACGACAGATTTTGTTGATCGAGCGAAAGACCCGTAATCCGCGTAATGGCTTACTACACCATGCCTGGGATGAGAGCAGGGAACAACGCTGGTGCGCTCAAGATACTGGTCGATCCGTTCATGTTTGGGGCCGGGCCATGGGATGGTATGCAATGGCCGTGGTAGATACACTGGAGCACTTTCCAGTGGATCACCCACAGCGCGGACAGATTATGGGCATATTTGAACGAATGGCATACGCGATTGCCCATGCTCAGGATCATGATAGTGGACTCTGGTACCAAGTGATGGATCAGAACGGAAGAGCCGGCAATTATCTGGAAGCCTCTGCTTCCTGTATGTTGACCTATGCACTCGCGAAAGGCCTCCGGTTACATTATCTGGCTGAACTGGACCGTGAAGTCGTTGATCATGCCTATGCTGGAATATTGAAGCAGTTAGTCACTGAAGATGAAAAAGGGGTGCATCTTCACCACATCTGTCATGGTGCCGGACTCGGTGGGAAGAAGTATCGGGACGGTTCTTATGAATATTACATCAGTGAACAGGTCGTTAGCGATGTGCAGATGGGCGTAGCCCCGTTCTTGCTAGCCAGTATTGAGATGGAGAGACTTGGGGCGGAAAAAGCGTGAACCAACACACTGATCACACAGACACTACAGGCATACGGCCGGACAGGAACAAGATGTTGCTGAAATATCCTTCTTCCTGGTGGCAAGGGTTGTGGCGAGAAGCGCTTCCTTCCGGAAACGGTAAGCTTGGTGCTTCAGTGCAAGGTGGAATTCAGACTGAAACTGTGCTCTTGCAGCACAGTGAATTATGGCATTGGGGGCGCAAAGATGAGCTGCCCGATGTCAGTCATACCTTATTAGAAACTCGTAAGTTAATGGATGAGGAACGATATTTAGAGGCAAGCTGGCATCTGACCCGTACACTGCAAGCAGAAGGTTACGCGTCCAAGTTGTCTTCCCGATATCCACTGGCTACAATGACGGTGAAAATGAAGTGTAATAACGCTTTTCGCAAATACCGGCGGCAACTGGATATGGACACAGGGGAAGTTCATGTGCGCTGGCAGGACGGAAGTGACAACTATACAAGAAGTCTGTTCGTCTCGCGTGCAGACGATTGTGTTGTCTATGAGATCGAGACTCATAGAGTGAAAGATGGAGCAAATGCGCAGGGAACAGGTTCGGCTGAGCATTCATTGATGTCGGGGACGATAGGCCTTCAATTCCCGCAGGGCGACCGGGTAAGAGAAGATGACGAGTTCAACATACTAAAGTCGTCTATAACGATAAGAATTGATCGGGATGATAGTGGAGACTATCTGTGCTATGGGGGACGAAATGACGATGGGCAGGACTACGGAGCGGTGCTGCGACTGATCCAATTGAACGAAATACCTGGTGCGAGTCATGATCAACAAAAGGAAAGCGAAACTAACAAAGACATGCTTAGCAGGCAACTTCATTTCCAGACCTCTGGAAAAGTGCTTGTGCTTGTTAAAATGTTTACTACGGGCAGACGAGCGCAGGAATGGACACGGTTGAAGCAGGAACTCGCATCGCTTGAGAGCGACTACAATACGTTGCTGGATCGGCATATCTCACTGCATCAACCGCTGTTTCGGTCCGCTGAGCTTGATCTGGATGATAAAACAGATGACGGACGCTGTAATGAAGACTTGCTTCTGGAAGCCTATGAAGGTGAAGCACCTACAGGGTTCGTGCGCAAGATGTGGGCCTATGGTCGGTATCTGTTTATCAGCGGAACCTCTGAACATAGCGGATTGCCATTTGGATTATACGGCTTGTGGGGTGGTGATTATCGCTTGATCTGGGGCCACAATATGGCGAATGAGAATGTGCAAATGATGTATTGGCACACTGACGTAGGTGGTTTATCCAATCTGAATCGTTCGTTGTTCCGCTATTACAACGGATTAATGGATGACTTTCGGGACAATGCTCGCAAGTTATATGGCTGCCGAGGAATCTACATTCCCGCTGGAACAACACCGGGTATCGGGGTGCCTAACCAGATTGTTCCCGTAATCATGAACTGGACGGGAGCAGCAGGATGGATCGCCAGACATTATTATGCACATTATCAGTTTACTGGGGATAAGCAGTTTCTGCTGGAGGAAGCCTTGCCCTTCATGAAGGAGGCCCTTCAGTTCTATGAAGATTTTCTGGTGCTGGGTGAAGACGGCAAATATAAGATATACCCGTCTGTTTCGCCAGAGAATACACCTGAGAATTTTATGCCTAAGCATGGACAGCCACTGACCCACCCTATGCCTACAGCCATTAACGCCACCATGGACATTGCCATTATTAAAGAACTGCTACAGCATGTCATTGCAGCCAGTCGACTAACTGGAGTGCATGCGACTAAGATTCCGTGCTGGGAAGCCATGCTGGAGCATATGCCCGACTATCTAATTGAAGCGGAGGGAGCTGTGAAAGAATGGCTGCATCCTGCGTTTGAAGATCGACGTGATCATCGTCATCTTTCACACCTGTATCCTGTTTTTCCAGGACAGGAGGTCACCCGTGAAGAACAGCCAGAACTTTTCCAAGCGTTCGAGACAGCAGTTGATCAGAGAAGGCTTGGTGCTCAGAGTGGTTGGTCCCTTGCACATATGTCGTCTATATATGCTCGACTTGGCAATGGTGAGCGGGCGCTGGAAAGTCTCGATATTCTTGCGCGCTCCTGTGTACTGAGTAATGGGTATACCTTGCATAATGACTGGCGTAATATGGGGGTATGTATGTCCATGCCCGCTGCTCCGATTCAGCTGGATGCCAATATGGGCTGGGTTAATGCAGTACAGGAAATGCTGCTCTATGTGTCAGAACAGTGGATCAAGTTACTGCCGGCATTGCCAGAACGGTGGGTACGGGGTTCCATTCATGACTGGTGCATACCAGGAGGTCGAATGTCCTGTACATGGAACCGGAGCTCGGGCTTCTTCCGGGCAGAACTTGTCGCGGACCGGCGGATCAATACGAAGCTTCATATTCCTGAATGGGTGAACGGATGCGAGATGATCAGCAGAAGTGCCTGCTTATGTGAACTTGATGATAATGGCATCTATGAGCTTGAAATTGAAGTTGGTGGGGAACTCACTCTGGAGAGAAAAATGTTTGGGATAAATAATGAATAAAATGCCGCCATCTGGCGGCATTTTTCATAGGGATCTAACCAATCTAATAACTGCCAAGGCTATCGGCGAACTCCATGACTCGCGACTGCTGGAACATTTTTCTTTTAAATAAGGAGACGACCAACTGATATTGAAGCAATATCAGTATGAGAATCAGGATAAGAATCCACCAGTGAATCTGGAACGGGATATAATCCCCGGTCTGTAATGAGATCATGCGCAAGATTGCGCGTGCTGCCAGGATCGCAACGGGCACAGCAATCAGATACAGCAGGACAAATAGCGGTTTGTATACATCAATGAGCATACGATTAATGTCTCGATGGTTGTATCCAAGCAATCGAAGGATATGCATATCCTTATGGCTATCCTGAACGTTAAGCAGAATGACTAGATATATCAGCAGGAAACCGACAAGAATCCCTGCCACTTGATTAATGACAGCACTGGATTGGCTCGATACTGCATCGCTACGCAGAGCAGCTAACTTGTCCTCGGCAGTGACCACTCGTGCATTTGAATCCTGAGAACTATCGTTACTGTATTCCCCGTTATGCATGGAGGGGCTAACGTTCATCCACCTCGCTAATTGTGTTTTGGATGTATAGATCGTATCTGCTTCACCATTTCGGCTAATCTCACGGACTGAGACGTTATGGGGGTGATGATTAATAATCAGTTGAACGGTATCTCCGGATTGGATGTCATACAACGAACTGGTCGCCTCACTCACCACGATACCATCCAGCTCAGCAGGCAGAATGGGGGTGTTGTCATGATTCATAAGTTGCACCTGTGTTCCCTGATCATCCATGCCGACCAACTCTCCTGAGAGTTTTTGTCCATCAACTTCCACGAGCTGTACGGACTGTCTGAGGTAGTACATGCTGGACCTATGCGATGTTACTTCATCTTCCTTCAGATTGGGATAACGGATATCGTACCTGTAGTGCATGCCTGTCGTCTGTGATTCCAGGGCGGCACCACTTGATTGATACAACGAAGAACTCATGATAAATAACAAGGTCATCAGAAAAATTGCTGCTGCACTTAAGAAAATGGCGTTCCATTTGCGAAGCACGACGCGCAGAGGAAGCCTTAATCGTTCCGGCAAAAGGCTAATTACGGATTGAAGAGCTGTGGTTAATCTTCCATTCGGAAGAGGCTTAATCTTGTTATGCATGACATGAAAGGTCTCTTGGCGCAAAAAAGGAACGATAGACATCCAGGTGACCAGCACCGTTCCGATGATAGGAATCAAAAGCCCAAACAAGATAGAACGGAGTTCAAGGCCTCGTTCCCAGAAGGGGAAGGAGTACATTTGAGCATACATATGGATTAGGACAGAGGAACCGAAGAAAGCCAAAACCATCCCGACGAGTCCTCCTGCTGTCGATAGGATCAGTGAATAAACGAGTAATGCGTGGCTGATCTGTCTTGCCGTATATCCCATTGCCTTGAAGCAACCGAAATCTTGACGGTGAAGACGGACGAAACGGGTGTAGAACATGTAGAAGATAAACAAAGTAATGAGTGTAAACAAGAAGAGAAAGCTCTGGGCCAGACTTTGATTGGAATCGATTGCGGTCAGTGGTTCGGTGCTGCTCTCAAGTCCAGAATCGAAAGCCAAATATGAGAAGGCGGGATCACTACTTATACGCACTTCAGCTGAGCCGGAGTCCACATCTGGTTTGAACTGAGCTGCATAATAGCGCTCTTCCTGTCCGTTTATCTCATGGTACACATCAGGAGTAACGACTCCAAATGTCGCTTGATTGTAATCCTGTTTCAGGTCATTAAAAGGAATAAACGATTGATAGTCTGGCAAAAACATGGAACCAACAATAGTGAGATCACGGTTTTTAATGGTAATCGAATCTCCTATAGTCAGGGCATGCTTATCCATATACTGCGGCATTAGGGCAATTTCCGTAGAAGCTACCGGTAGTCGGCCTTCCGATAGATAAGGTACATTAAGCTTCTTGGGTGGAGATAGTAGATAATAATTTGTACTGTCTTGTGTAACTTTTTTGAATCTTTTTTCTTCGATAATAGCTTCTGTATGTATCTCCTCTAAAACATGTAAACGATCTGCATCTTCTTGCAATTGGAAGCGGAAATCCTCCAAATGTTGTGTCTCAGCGTATTCTTGAATATGAACCTGATTACGATCCACCGAGAATTCCACAAAAAAATACATAAACGAAGTCAGCACTACCATGAGAAACAAGAGGATGGTGTATCCACGGTTTTGCTTCAATACACGGTACACATGCTTGTTAAGATAGCGCATTAGTCTTCCGCCTTCCCATTGTGAGTATATCTATGCCCAATGCATCTGCGAAGCAGTAATGGGGTGCTCATTCAAACGATCCTGATAGATGGAGCCGTTCTTGATTGTAATTACGCGCTGAGCAGTCTTGGCAATTTCAGGGTTATGGGTGATGAACACAATGGTCACTCCATATTGCTGCCGAGCAAGATGAAGAAGGGTTATCACATTTTTGCTGTTCGTCTCATCCAATGCACCCGTGGCTTCGTCGCAGAACAAGATACGAGGCCTTTTAATTAATGCACGTGCGATGGCTACCCGCTGCTGTTGCCCACCAGACAGTTGACCGGGAAACTGATTCAGTATGCCCTCAATCCCCAGAAGTGCAGCAAGCTCCTCAACCGTGTGGTGTTCACTAGTTCCAGAGAGCCCAATGTATATATTTTCTCGAACCGTAAGATGAGAGAGCAGATGGTAGTGTTGGAAAATGTGCCCCAGATGCAGTCTGCGAAAATCGGCAAGTGCATCCTCGTTCAGTTCAGTAATGTCCTGGTTATTGATGAAGACGTGACCGTTCGAGGGTCTGAGCAGTCCTGACATTAGATTTAGCAGCGTGGATTTTCCGGAGCCACTTGGGCCAATGATGGCTGTAAACTCACCTTCAGCGAGATCCAGACTGATTTCGCCTAGTATGATTTCATTTTTCTTAAAATGTTTCGTTACGTTCTGAACGGAGATGGCAATGTTCATCTTACACACTTCTTTCATAAAGATGAATTTGGATGAAATCAAGCTGTTCGCGAATAAAATCTTCAGTTAGATCGGTAGACAGGGCAAGCACTCGTAGTCCCTCCAGGAAAATAACAATATGAGCAGCAGCCGTGCGGCTTGCCTCAACCTGTATTTCACCACGTTGGACCCCATAGTCGATCAGTCGACTGAGCTCCGTGATGCTATGATCCTGTTGGCGGTGCAGCAACTCACGATCCTCTGCATTGCAGTGTGACAAGAAAAACTCGTACGCAGCGGTCATAATACTGTCATGGATTTCAGTTAGCTCGATCCGTTGACTTGTCCAGAATGCATCCATGATCTGCTGAAATGGCATATGTGCTTTCATCTGAGCTGAGAAAGCTTCTTGCGTCTGTTTGTTGTTCTCCATCAGTAAGGCTCTGAATATCTCCTCTGTAGAGTTGAAATATCGGTAGAGACCGCCGCGGCTAATTCCGCATTGCTCCACAATATCTGTCATCGTGACAGCATGGAATCCTTTTCGCACAAATACCTGATGTGCACCTGCAAGGATCATCATTTTTTTGGACAACGATTTCTGAGTCATAGCTTCCTCCCGATGTAATAGAATCAAAAAAAGTGACACCAATGTCGCTTTTGGATCATTTTATGACACCAATGTCGCTTTTGTCAAATGAAAGTGTTACCGATCAGGTGGGGGACATATGTAATGTATATCTCCAGTTGCATTGGCACAGTAAAAAACAGCGGCATTCGAAGACTTTATGTACGAGTCTAAGATTGCTGCTGTTTTACGGTTAGAGAATAAATAGTTAACTGGATTTTGGATCATCTGCGGTTCGATTGGCCTTCACATATTTGAGCTGCGCAACGATGATGACACTGATGATGACCAGCAGGAACCACGAACTGATTTTGCTAAAGCTAACCAGTTGCCAGGCATCATGCTGATCAGGGTATTTCCAGGCATTGAAAAATGTAGCGATGTTCTCAGCAGTCCAGATGAAGAAACCAACAATGATAAAAGCCAGCGATAACGGCATTCGATAGGTCGTTGCTCGTACTCGGTAAATAATCCAGGTTTTCCAGAAGACAATAAATACAAGCGCCGTCAACCACCAGCGAAAATCGGGAATAAAATGATGAGTGAAAAAGTTAATATAGATGGCTGCTCCGAGCAGCATGGAAGGTACAAAACCAGGCCATCCGGTCATGTCCATTCGCAGTCTTCGCCACACCTGACACATAAAACTGGCTACACTTGCATACATGAATCCACTATACAGAGGGACACCCAGGATTTTGGTGTAAGCTGGCTCAGGGTAAGACCAGGATCCCATCCATACTTTATAAATCTCCAGCACCAAGCCAATAATGTGAAATACACAGATGACCTTGATTTCATCTCGGGTTTCCAAGCCGCTTCGATACATCAGGTATTGCACAGCAAATAATACGAGCAGAATGGCATCATATCGATGAAGGAAAGGAATAGGAATTACGCTGGACAGGGCCAGTGTTCCAAAGATCGCTACGGGAAATATGCAACTCATTGCTTGATGATAGCCAAAATGAAGTAGTTGTATTAGAGATTTCAAGTCGAGTTTAACTCCTTTCCAAACATGTTGGAGCAAGATTCATTTAAGATTAAAGGTTCTTCATCACGGGCGTTTTTGCCTACACTTCATAATATAGATATGGTCCATGAATAAAAAGAGAAAAAAACGGGCAAATCTGTTCTTGTTTTCAAACCTGAATCATCATGAGAATGTTCTATAAGAGGCGACAGGGTCACTCCATGTATATTCTCTTCAGGTTATGTTAAAATGAAATTCGTACAATTACATTAGACAAGGAGGCCGCTATGCAACCAATTAAACCTCAAGATATTCAGCTCCGGATCAATAATTTTGCTGATCAGGACTTATACGTACATCTAGAACTTACGTCAGGTGCTTACGCACAACACATGGACAGTACAAAACATCCAGCATCGGCATTCATTACTAATGCGGCCATACGATATACGCAGGGGTCCATTTCAGGTACAGGTCCATACCGTGTTGGTCTGAAAACAACGCAGGGATGGCTTTACGCCGAAGGTCTTACACATATTGATGAGCAGGAACAAGAAAGACTGATTCTTGCCGGTCACGACAGCCAAGGTAAACTAGTTGTGGCGTTACAATTAAGCCGAGAGATGTTCTGATGAAAGCGGAGGATTGAATAACCATGAATACTACACACAATGAGCATGAGCGCATCTTGGTGGTATATCCACATCCAGATGATGAAGCTTTCTCTGTATCGGGAACGTTAGCCAAATACATAGATGGCGGTGCCCATGTAACCTATGCTTGTCTAACCCTTGGCGAGATGGGGCGCAACATGGGGATTCCTCCATTTGCCAACCGAGTGACGTTGCCTGCCATCCGTAAACAGGAACTCATCGAAGCTTCTGAAGCGATTGGTATTCAGGACCTCAGGATGCTCGGTTTCCACGATAAAATGCTGGAGTTCGAAGACCCACAGTTACTGGAAGACACCATCATGTCGCTACTTAAAGAGTTAAACCCCACGCTGGTCATTACGTTCTATCCAGGGTACAGTGTTCATCCTGATCATGATGCAACAGGAGCCGCTGTTATACGTACAATCGCTAAACTTCCTGTGGATGAACGTCCGATTGTTCACTGCGTTGCGTTCGCTAATAATCAGGAACAGTACATTGGCAAACCGGATGTATTTGTTGACGTATCCGAATTTTTGGATCGGAAAATGGCGTCCATTCGTGCCCATCGTTCACAATTCCAGGCAGCAGAGCTTGTAGGAAATCGTGAGCTGAATAATGAAGAAATCAAGAAACGTTTTGGCAGAGAAACATTTTGGACCTATCCATTTGAATAATATGTTACTTAGAAGTCGCCTATATGGCGGCTTTTTTTTGATTTACATCACAATATCGACACAAAAATGTAGCGTCTATAGCCTAATTGAGCTATATGGAATAAATATCATTTTAAGTACACTGTGATCAGGATTGTGATAACGCTTCATTTATTACGTTGCTTCAATGGATGAGGAACATGGAGAGTTGATTTTAAGTGGAATGGAGGGATGGTGTGTACAACCAACGTATATTTTGGATTAACGTAAGACCCGTTGAATACATTGCCACAGCAATAAGCAACTTGAACAAGAAGCCTGAATTGCATGGTTTGAATCATGAGTAATCCTTGGGCAGGATTGGGTGCATTCAACAGTTGTAAGAAGAGTTGGGTTACGGGTTTAATTTTTCTAAGCGGAATGATGATGCTCCTACTATCTCTTCCGCACGGTGCAATCATGGCCTCTTCGGGACATCGTGATCTCATTCCCCTTCAACCTATGATTGACCGTTCTGCACCTGGAGAAGTCATTGAACTTGCATCAGGTCGTTATTCTGGACCCGTGACGATTGACAAGAACATCACCATTCAGGGTGATCCTACGGTCATAGTTGTTAATGCGGAAGCCACCTCTACGATAATGATTCGCTCGGATCGGGTGAAATTGAGCGGTTTTACAATTGAACATGATACGAATGAACAGACTGCAGCCATTCAGATTGAAGGGAAAGACAGTGAGATCACGGATCTGCATATTCAGACCCAGGGGTACGGGATGATCATCCGAAATTCGAGTCATGCAACGATTCAGCGGAACAACATTACTTGGATGGGGGCTGATTCTGCTTCCAGTGGCCAGAAGGGAAATGGCATTGATCTGTACAACTCCCATGATAGCTACATTGAAGCCAATGAGATCACCGGCATGAGGGATGGAATCTATCTGGAGAACAGTCGCAAGTCTATCGTGCAAAATAACAGGCTGTTACATACAAGGTATGGCATCCACTGTATGTACATTGACGGCTCTTCTGTCATGGATAATACCGGAGAAGAGAACATGACAGGTGCCATGATTATGGGCGTCAAGAATACGGTAATCTCGGGCAATTCTTTTCGCAAACAGAGTACTAATGTTCATTCCCAAGGGATTTTATTGTATGACGTGCATCAATCCTCAATTCATAACAATGTGGTGGAGGGTAATCGTGTCGGCATGAATATTGCAGAGTCATCGGGCAATGAAATCCGTGGCAATGCGGTGCTTCGGAATTTTGTTGGCATCCAGCTTGTTCTGGCAGAAGCTAATAAGTTTACAGGTAACCAATTGGTATCCAATGTTATTGAAGCTTCAGCGCTGGATAGCCCGAATAATATCATGATGGAGAATTACTGGGATTCCTTTCAGGGGCTCGATCTGAATCAGGATGGGATCAGTGAAATATCCTATGCCATCAATCCTTTTTATGAGCAACTGGTCAGTCGGAATTCAGCGTATCAGCTCTTTTTCCAATCACCGGGTATGGTCTTTCTGAGTGAGTTGTTTACAGAAGGCAGAGAACAATGGACTACCGACGACTCGCCACGAATGAGCATGGATACGGGATCTGATCTGAACATGTCAGTGGAAAGGGTAGCAGGTTCCAATGTGGTGTGGATGCTCGGGTTAGTTCTGTTGGGTATGGCTACTTTTATAATCATCTATATGGGGGTATTACGAAAATGAACAAAAGCTTGAACAGAAGATGGTCCATGGTTATGGTACTTATGTTTGGCATGGTATTGTTAACCGCTTGCGGAACAAAATACGCGGCATTGCCGATCAATGAAGACGTGGATATCTGTGCGATCTGTAAAATGCAGGTGAAGGACGATGCATATGCAACACAGCTCACTACGAAAGACGGCCAAAATTACAAGTTCGATGACATCGGCTGCATGAACCAGTGGAAAACAGAAAATGGCACAGATAACATCGGCATGGACTATGTACGTGATTATAATGACAAGGAATGGATTGAATACAGTAAAGCCACGTATGTGTACGACGCTTCATTGCGTACGCCTATGGCTTATGGAATTCTTAACTTTAAGGACAAGCCTTCGGCTGAAGCTTTCATTGCAGAGCAAGGTGTCGGAACCATTATGACCGCTGAGGATCTTGCCTCCCATGACTGGAAACAGAACACAGAGAATATGGACATGATGGGTGAACATGGGCATGGTGAGCACGGACATGGTGAAGAAGGAGACGGTAATGAGATGCATCAGGAAGGTGAGATGAAAGAAGAGTCAGGCCACTAGGAATGACAATAGAAAATGGTGATTAATGATGTCAGATATGATACAGATTGCAAGACGAGAAGTGAAAATGGGATTTCGCAATCCTTGGGCATATTCGTTTCTGATTCTTTTTTGCACATTTAGCTTAAGCTTGTTACTTCTAAATTCACAGAATCTGGTTGAAGGATATTCGGGAACAACAGGTTCGATGTTAAATCTCATTCTCTACCTTTTGCCATTAATGACGCTATTCCTCGGTTCCTTTTCATTAACATCGGAAAAGGAAGACGGTAGCTGGCAGCTGCTATCCACGTATCCCATCGGCACGATGTCTTTTATTGTGGGCAAGTATCTCGGGCTGTCGATTGTTTTGATCACCATTGTTGCGTTTGGATACGGCCTGATGGGGGTCATTAGCGGAGTAATCGGGAATCCACTGGATGCCGTGACATATCTTCTTTTTGTGGCATTTTCCTGTGGACTGGTGTTGTTATTCCTAACGCTGGCGCTATTTATCGGTTCGTTGTCGCGCAATCGGTGGCAGGCTTTGACGATCGCCGTGACCGTATGGTTTTTCGCTGTCATTGGGTGGCCAACATTATTGCTTTCTGTGCTGGGACTGATGCCTTATCTGTGGGTAAAACCGCTGCTGGTTATACTAACGCTCATCAATCCGGCCGAGCTGGTGCGCTTGTATGTCGTGATCAAACTTGGAGGCGGCTCCATTCTTGGACCAGAATATTATCGATGGGTGGAGTGGGTGCAGCAACCAAGTGGCAGTTGGATCTTCATCGGGATATGCCTATTCTGGATAACCTTCTCTGTCCTGGCGGTATATGCGATCTGGGAGAGGGGGCGTTCTCATGGATAAAGTGGGACTCGAAGTGATGGGATTGTGCAAATCCATTAAAAAGCAACCGATTGTTGAGGATATCTCCTTTCGCATTACTTCAGGCCAAGTGCTAGCCCTCTGTGGAGGGAATGGCGCAGGAAAGAGCACGGTGCTGCGTATGATCGCTGGAATTCTTCGGCCTACCTCCGGTGAGGTTGCGGTGAACAATGTGCGATGGTTGAAGGAGCGCAAGCGTTATTCAGAGCAGATTGGATATATGCCGGATGATTATCAATTTAATCAAGGACTGAGTGCGGAGGAGATGCTTCTGTTCTGGGCTTCTCTGAGGAAAGTTCCCAAGGAGAGAGTACAGGAAGTACTGACCATGGTAGGTTTGGAAAATCAAAAGAAAAACCGGGTTACGACTTTCTCCAAAGGCATGCGCCAACGTGTGTTATTTGCCCAGGCTGTACTGTCCAAACCACCACTGCTCATCATGGATGAGCCAACAAATGGATTGGACCCATTTTGGATGCAGGAATTAGCTCAGCTGCTCAAGGGAATAAAACAGGATGGTCACATGGTCGTGTTCTCGACTCATCAGCTGGAGATTGCAGACGATATTGCGGATCAGGTAATATTCATGAACCATGGACGTAATGTTGGAGAGGGCTCCACTCATGACTTTTGTGATCAATTCGGTTCGCTCCCAGCAGCATTTCATCAAAGTCTTGGTTTAAAGTGAAGGTGAGTATATTGCAGAAAAAGAGTTTTAAAAGCAGACGTACACTTACAATTTTGATTGGTGTGATCGCATTGTTAGCAGGTACATGGGCCATTTTCGAAAATGTATCGACACCCGAATCTCGGCGAGGTAACGCCATTGAAGCTGGTGCCGTGGCTCCTGAGTTCACAGCGGTTAATTCAGCAGGAGAACAAGTCAAGCTGTCGGATTATCGGGGCAAAGCCGTGATGATTAACTTTTGGGCTTCATGGTGCACACCTTGTGTAAGGGAGATGCCGCTCGTTCACCAGATCGCTCAGGACTATCAGAACGACGTGGAAACCCTGTTTGTTAACGTGGGGGAATCGAAGGGCACGATCCGTGAGTTTATGGATAAGCAGGCGTTTGATTTTCCGGTGATCATTGATGTGACGGGCAACATATCAGGTATGTATCGTATAACGGGTTTGCCCGCAACAATGGTCATTGATAGGGATGGGGAGTTCCGTCACATACTGCTCGGTGAACTGACCGAAGATATACCATTGCAGCAATGGCTGGAAGAGAGTATCTAGTCGTAAGCGTTGGATGGTGATAAAAGGGGCAGGAACGCTAGAGATCGCCCAAATTTGGAGTAGATGAATGTATGTTAAAAGTAACTACAAAAATATAACATAAAAAGGCGGACACCCATCTAACGAAGGGGTGTCCGCCTTTGCTACTTTTGCTTTTGAAGATATGCTGCTTTGCAGCCGATTACAATACAGCAGCTGAAGCGTGATTGGTACGAGCGATTCTGGTTGCATCAACCATGTTGCGCAGAGAAGCAACCGTTTCTTCTTGTCCACGGGTTTTCAATCCGCAGTCCGGGTTAATCCAGAACAGCTTCGGATCAAGAACACGCAGGGCACGTTCAATCATGCTGCTCATTTCATCTACACTCGGAACACGTGGACTATGGATATCATATACGCCAAGACCGATACCGAGCTCATACGTATTTTCTTCAAAACTATGAATCAGTTCACCGTGACTACGGGATGTCTCAATGGAGATAACATCCGCATCCATAGCTTCAATGGAATCAATCATGTCATGGAATTCGCAATAGCACATATGTGTATGAATTTGAGTCGTTTCATGCACCGTGCACGTGGAGATACGAAACGCTTTGACTGCCCAAGCCAGGTAATCAGCTTGTTCATTTTCTTTCAAAGGAAGCCCTTCACGAACAGCCGGCTCGTCAACCTGGATCATACCAATGCCTGCCTGTTCAAGTGCTTCGACTTCCTGTCTCAACGCATACGCCAATTGATAGGCAATCTGCTCACGAGCAATGTCTTCGCGTACGAATGACCAGTTCATGATGGTAATCGGGCCAGTCAACATGCCTTTGACAGGACGCTCAGTCTGCGATTGGGCATATTTCGTTTCTTCAACCGTCATTTCACCAGTAAACGCAACATCTCCGAAGATGATAGGTGGCTTCACGCAACGGGAACCATATGATTGTACCCAGCCGAACTGTGTAAAGGCAAAACCGGCAAGTTTCTCGCCAAAGAATTCAACCATGTCGGTACGCTCAAACTCACCATGCACCAGTACGTCAATTCCGATCTCTTCCTGAATCTTGATCCAGATATCAATCTGATCCCGGATGAAGGCAGCATACTGTTCGTTGTTCAACTCACCCTTGCGCCACAACTGACGTGCTTTTCTGACTTCAGCAGATTGTGGGAAACTACCAATCGTTGTTGTCGGGAAGAGTGGCAATTGCCATTTGGCCTGTTGGGCTTCATGACGCTCTGCAAAAGGACGGGAGCGCTCTGGCTGTTGAACACTGATAGAAGCAACGGCTTTCTGTACAGCGATACGGTTCCGATCTTCGGATTGCTGAAGCGCTTGAAGGGTAAGCTCAGCTTCGTCTATTTTGGCGGTAATCTCTGCACTTGGTGAAGATAAGGCTGTAGTCAAAAGAACAATCTCATCCAGCTTTTCATCTGCAAATGCAAGAGCATTCTTCAGTTCAGATGTAAGTTTTACCTCACGTTCTGTTGTAACTGGCACATGCAGAAGGCTGCAAGATGATTGCACGATGATACGTTCAGGTGTCACGAACTCAGTTAATTCATTCAGCAAGTTCAGTTTTGCTTGAAGGGAAGCTTTCCAGATCCCACGTCCATCAATAATACCTGCACCCAACACTTTGTCTGCCGGGAAACCGGTTGTCCGAATGGATTGTGTGTTACCAGAGAGTCCGTGTACAAAATCAAGTCCTACACCTTGAACTGGCAGTGCAACAATATCGTTGTAGTTTTCGACAGATTCAAAGTACGTTTGCAACATAATATTCAGGCCTGGAACGGCTGCGGCAAATGTTTTATATATTTTATTCAGACGCTGTACGTCTTCATTGCTTAATTTGGTTACCAGGATAGGTTCATCGATCTGCACCCACTGAACGCCTTCGCTTGCAAGTTCTTGAAGCAATTGAGTGTAAAGTGGCAGCAAGCGGTCCAACCAAGCATCTGTCTCGGATTTATCATAACCTTTGGAGAGCTTCAGGAAGGTTAGCGGTCCAACAATAACCGGTTTACCTTCAATGCCGAGTTTTTGTTTTGCTTCACGATAAGCGAGAAGTGGTTTGTTTTCCGTCAGAGTTGGGGAAGCCCCGTCCAGTTCAGGTACTATGTAGTGATAGTTGGTGTTAAACCATTTTGTCATTTCACTTGCTGCGGCATCTTTCGTTCCCCGGGCAATGCCATAATATACGGACAACGGAACCGAGCCACCATCATAAGCAAAACGTTTAGGAATAATGCCAAACATCACAGCCGTATCCAGGATATGATCATAATAGCTAAAGTCATTAACCGGAATGATGTCGATGCCTTTCGCTTGTTGCTTGCGCAAATGATCGATACGAATCTCCTGCAAACGTGCGTGAAATTCTGTTTCCTCCAGCTTACCTGCCCAGAACGCTTCCAACGCTTTCTTCCATTCCCGATCAGCACCAATACGCGGATATCCCAATACACTGCTTTTTGTCATCGTTTAAAACCCCTCTGCTTTTATGTTACACAAAATTTATCACAGATTCAGAGTTATAATGTAATTCCATTAAATTATACCTAGTTATAGCCTGAGGCTATATCCAAAGGTGTATGCTTCATAAGTTGAATTAACGAGTATTTACACTTGCCACTCCGATGACAGAATAACCTTCCAACTCAGCTAAGGATAATTAATAGATCGTAATCATATTTTGTATGCTTTTGCATTCGCTCGGGATAATAGAAAGTAAAAAGGTGGATGAGTATGGTAAATTGCCTGTGAGATTACCAACTATTATCAGGAAAATCATATGCCGGTACCTAGCTACCGGCTATATGATATCCACGTATTGGAACTTAAAAGGCGCACACAAGGTGGTTATAACTTTCGAACCGTTCTGGAAGTCAGAACTTTCTACGGTCCACATAACCCCCCATATGGGAAAGAGATCATTACGTTTGAAATAGACACCACTAATGTTACAATGGTTAACTATGTTCATACGAATGATTGAAAGGAAGGCGGTACGCATGAACCTGTATCATATCCAGTCGACTGTGCATGGGATCAACAGAGTAGCATCATTTCTGGAAGACAATTATATTGGTATTGCTTGGTCAGGTACAGGGGATCTGGAGCAAACGCCCCCGGAGTTATGGAAGGAACAGTTAGTTCAACACTATAGCTTGGATGAAGCAGAATTGGCGAGCACACACGCGACACTACATATGTTTGCTAACCTCATGCAGGATGGAGATTATGTATTAATTAGCGATGATGAATGGACGTATGTTGGGGATATCGGGGATTATTATTACGACGATTCCGCTGGCACAGAAAACGACTTGATCTGTCACCGTCGGGGAGTTACATGGTTGGGTCGTATTCCTCTCGCTGAGCTGAATGACAAAGTGCAGGCACTGCAAAATGATTCAGCCATCCTTGCGAAGTTTGAGTATCCCATATCACAAGCACAGCTGGATCGAGGTCTTGCAGTCAGTATAGCAGCCGAAGCAACCAACTCTCTCTCAACAGGGGTAGATGAAGCCACGATTCAGACAGCTCTCCAGGTGCTGAGAGAAGCGTTACACAGTGAAGAAGAAGAGCTGCGAATTCGTGCGGCTACAGCCATTTTGCAGTATGCCAAACAATAGGAAGACTATGCTAAGAATGGTTTCTGGGTTTAGACGGTAACCATTCGCGGATCAGCAAATTTACTATTTATAACCCTTGAGTAAGTTCTGAGATCTGTTCATTTACATTCACATGACTTCGTCCACCGTGGTAACAAATCACAGATGAAATGTCGAGTTCCATATACTTTTTCAAGGAGCAACGAGCCGTTTCGATATCCAGCGTAGTAGGTTCATGAATGCCTCCAAGCCTGCCGTCTACACTATACATTGAATCTCCGGCGATGAGCGTCTTGCTGCCCATCAAATATAGACTGATATGACCTGGTGTATGACCAGGTGTATGAATAACACGAATTCCGCCGCAAAACGGCAGTTCCTGACCATCAGTTACCGTTTCATCTACTTTGCCCATTGGAGGATGCTCAAGGTGACCGTCTTTGAGAAGAGGGAGCTGTCCCTCAATATATGGCTTATCCAGCGCATGCGCATATATCTTGACTTGTGAGCCACACTCCTGCAAAATCTCGGGAAGACACCCGATATGGTCCACATCCTGATGCGTCAAAATCACTGCTTTAAGTCGGCTGATCGGCACACCAATCTTTTCGAGTGTGATACGCAAATCGTCATATTGTCCAGGGAATCCGGTATCAATTAACACAACCATTTCTTCATCCCATATCAGAACAGGGTGAATTATATTCCCCTCGAAATTAAGCTGAAGCATCGTTATTCCCTTTGAAATTTCCATAATATCAGACCTCCGAGAGTTGAAATTCATATACATCATTGCTCGTTATATTTCTTATGTAAACGAATAAAGACGGCAATAAGATACGTTCGGGTATTTATAGGGTGTACTTATAGAAATATTCAATGAATGGGGGAATTGACGCTTGCTGTTGGGAATGATAATTTAGATATATCATTTAAACCAATAAGTCCAATAAGATAAAGGGGGTATGTGGGATGACACATATCGTGCATGCAGCAGCTGAAGATATTCGGAGCGAGGATTCGCTACTATTGATCAAGGAACTGAGTGAAGAACTCGGTTTGTTATATGGCGGTGATGGAACTGCGGGATTTCAACTGTCAGACGTTGAGGTGCCACGTGCGGCCTTTATCGTTGCCAGGATCGACGGGTATCCGGTTGGTTGCGGAGCACTTAGACCCCTTGATGAAACATCTGTAGAAGTTAAACGCATGTATACACGCAGTGGTTACCGCCGTAAAGGGATTGCCCAGGCGATATTGGCCGAGGCAGAGCGTCTTGCAAACGAACTTGGTTATACCAATCTGAAACTGCAAACAGGTCCCTTGCAACCAGAAGCTGCAGCGCTGTATGAGCGTGTAGGGTATTACCGAATTCCTGTTTTCAGTGGAAATTGGGACAGAGTGTTGGCCTACCAGAAAGATCTGGTACACGAAAAAGTATAATTCTACGAATTACAGCTTTTATTTGCTGAACGGACAGAGGAACACAAGATAAAAGTAAAAAAGTCGCCGATTGGCGACTTTTTGCATTTTAACATACTGCATTTACTCCAATTATCTCATCTGAAAATACAGACAAAAGCGTTTAATCCGTTGCGCTATTATTGATCGAAGGTTCTTGGTGTTGGACACCCCATTCGCATAGTCCTTCCAAAACGGGCAATAACGTTTCAGCTTTGGCTGTCAGACGGTACTCGACTTTAGGAGGGACTTGGGGATATTCTTTCCGCTCCACCATACCATCTGCTTCCAATTCTTTGAGCTGTGAACTCAGCGTTTTATACGTGATGGCGCCGATCTGTCTTTTAAGTTCATTGAAGCGGACAGGCTGGTTATCAGCCAGAAGATACATAATCACCATTTTCCATTTGCCACCAATAACGGACAACGTGTATCCAAAAGGGGTATCTTGAATATTTTTAAACTTTACCGTGGTATTCAGCCATACTCATCATTCACACTATCCTTCCGGGTAGTACCTATCCTAAAAGACCGTACTATTTATTTGTTTGGGCTCAGTTTATACTAACCTTACTTTGAAGTAAAGGGGATTTACGATGACTCAAAAAACAATACGTTTACTTATGCCACAATGGCAAGGTGGAGATAATCCTAACTACTCTTTTGGAGCTGAGCTGCTTGCATGGCTTGCACCTGACAATGATCAACCTCTCATTCATGTTCCTGTTGAGGCTTATGATGGAACATCTCTGGTAAGCGAGAACGGGATAAAAGGCAGAACACAGCTACTTCAGCAATTGCAGGCTGCCCAGCATATTATTCAAGCTCACCAGCCCGATCGCATTGTCATGTTTGGCGGTGACTGTTTGGTTGAACAAGCCCCGTTTGCTTATTTAAATGAACGATATGGCGGAGAACTTGGTTTGATATGGATTGATGCACATGGTGATTTGGTTAGATACGAGGGCTATGACAACGGTCATACTTTACCGCTTGGGAACCTTCTTGGGGAAGGCGATCCGGAGTTTGCCAAACATGTGAGTGTCCCCTTGAAGCCTGAACATGTCTTCATGGCCGGGTTGACAACCCCTACGGAACAGGAAACCGAAGTAATTCAAAGATTGGGTATCCGAACGGCTGGAACTGAAGAATTAACCCATGGCATGGATTCGATTAAGAAGTGGATTAAAGAGACTGGGTTCAAACATCTGGCAATTCACCTTGATCTGGATGTGCTTGATCCCAACATGTTCCGTTCATTGTTATTCGCCAAACCAGGGGAACCTTATGTGTTTTCACCGGCGGGAACCATGCAATTACCTCACTTGCTTCATCTGATCAAAGAACTGTCTAAAGAAACAGATGTGGTGGGATTAGGGATAACTGAGCATATGCCGTGGGATGTCATTAACTTGAAGAATTTGCTTGGAGAAATTCCTATTTTGAACCAGTGATGTAGGATAACAAAAATATATCAGAATACTGATATAACGAGTCAAAATATAGGAAGATTACAGATAAAAATATCAATATTATTATATGGGTGGTTCAAAGCGAATCAGAAATTAAACAAACTGAGGAGAGACACCCAGATGGTCACGTTATTGTTAATCATTATTTATCTCGCATTTATAGGGCTGGGATTACCTGATGCTTTACTTGGCAGTGCCTGGTCCGTTATGAAAAACGATATACATGCGACAACAGAAATGGCTGGTTACATATCGCTAATCATTTCATTTAGTACAGTAGTGTCCAGTCTGTCCGCCAGCCGATTGTTACACCGGTTCGGAACGGGTAAAGTCACATTATTCAGTATCCTCTCAACAACGATCGCGCTGTTGGGATTCTCATTCTCTGAGAATTTTGTGTTTTTACTGATTCTGGCGATCCCTCTCGGCTTAGGTGCAGGTTCGGTGGATGCGGCACTAAGTAGTTATGTAGCCTTGCATTTCAAAGCCAAGCATATGAACTGGTTGCATTGTTTCTGGGGAATTGGCGCAGTGACAGGCCCACTCGTTATGGCATATTGGCTGAATCAAGCAAACAACTGGCGTGCAGGATACGTTACTGTGGGGTTGATTTTGCTTGGGATCGTGGTGATCTTATTATCAACTTTGTCTCTATGGAAGATTTTTGAGAAGGGAAGAGTAGATGGTTCAGGTGATGAGAAGAAACGAGTAAGCAACCGTGAGGCCATACGTATCCCCGGCGTGAAAATGTCGATGCTTGCGATGCTCTGTTACAATGGTTCCGAAACTGCTGCCGGTCTGTGGATGGCTTCTTTCTTCATTGTTAGCAAAGGAGTTTCTCCAGGTACTGCCGCAGCACTTTCCTCTCTATTTTTCATTGGCATTATCTTGGGCCGTGTAATCTCAGGTTTTCTTTCGACTCATGTATCCAGCAAAAATCTCATTAGATATGGTGGAATCGTTGGATGCTTCGGATTGGTTATCCTGGTTATGCCGGTACCGTACTGGGTTGCCGCAGGTGCTTTATTTATCGTGGGATTGGGCGGAGCACCGATCTACCCAAGCATTGTTCATGCGACACCGGAACGCTTCGGTGAGAAGGCATCCCCAAGTGTAATTGGACTTGAAATGGCCAGTGCCTATACAGGTTCAACACTCATCCCGTTAGGTATGGGACTCATAGCCAGCCAATGGGGAATGTCAATGGTACCCCTGATCCTGCTGATTCTGTTCAGTGTCATGTTCGTGGCTACAGAGCTGGTTAACAGAAGTAACAAGGCTACGCGCTTGACCGTCTAGCTCTTGCTATAGGTCATTAAGGCTCTGCCACTATACAACAAAGGAACAACCATCGCTGGTTGTTCCTTTTGGTGTGAGAAGTCTATTTTTATAAGAAGATTAGTAACAATGTTCCTGCGGCAAAACAGTAATACGAAAAGTATTTCAGGTTGCCTTTGGCCATAATGCCCATAAACCATCTCATGGAGAAATAGGTGACAAAAAGTGTCGTGATGAATGCGATCAGATAAGGAATAGCGAGTTGTGATCGATTCGGATCATTGGCAATGTCGGATACACCCATAATGAGTCCACCAATACTTATGGGAATGTACAGCATAAAGGAGAACTTCAAAGCGGTTTCCTGTTTCATGCCGACAGCGATGGACGCAATTACAGTTGCCCCTGAGCGGCTTATGCCCGGAATAAGAGCGACCGCCTGAGCCAGTCCTACCAACAATGCATCTTTCGTAGACAGATCACCATCTTGCTTGCGACCACGAAGATTACGAATAAGCCACAAGGCAACCCCGGTGATTAATAGCGCGATGGAAACGGTATATACGGATGAAAAAATTTCTTCAATCCGATCTTTGAACAGGACCGCAACGACCGCAGCAGGGATCGTACCAATAATTATGTATAAGCAAAACATGAAGTCTGCTCGATATTCTTCTTTACGAGTACGCAGGTAACCCAATGCACCAATAATCAACTTTTTGATATCTTCCCGGAAAATAAAAATAATAGCGATAAGTGATGCTGTGTTTGTTAAAATCTCAAATGACAATCCATTCTGCTTGATGCCCATCAGTTTCTGGGCGATGATCAGATGACCGCTTGAGGAGACGGGAATCGGCTCCGTTGCACCTTGAACAATACCTAAAAATAAATACTTTAACCACAATATAATCTCTTCCATGTTGTCCTCCTTGAATACGTTTCATTGGCTTTCCAATGATCTCTCTTTTTAATAAAAGTGACTTGTCTACTCTATTGATGATAGCTGTTTAACTTGGTGACTTGCAAGTTAGAGTTCATAGAGAGAGGGAAATAAACATAGCTTGTCAAATCCTGCAGAGCATGATATCGTTGATAACGATTATCAATATCAACGAAAAGGTGGGTTTATTTTGCGTAAACAGATAAAATCAATATGGATCATGATGGCACTTATCTTGCTGATTGTACTTAGTGCATGTGGTCAGTCTGCGACGACCGATAGTACAACCGGTGATAGCACGAATACAGCTGCGGAGACTGAAACCAAGACGAACTCGGATTCAGCTTCTTCAGCTGATAAAGCGGCAACTGCCGAAGAGGAACTTGTTACATATCAATCGGATGCAGGCGAAGTACAGGTACCGAAGAATCCTAAGCGCATTATTGATTTGACATCATTTTCGACAGGCTACTTTGTTGCCCTGGATGCACCGGTAGTTGGCGCTTTATCAGGAGCGATGAACAACAAATATATCAAGGATCAACTTGCAGCAGCGGGCACCAGCGATCTGGGTGAAGAGCCTACACCAGAGAAACTAATCAGTTTAAAACCGGACTTATTTATCGTGTACACTGGAACAGAGGGCATCGACAAGCTGGAGCAGATTGCGCCTGTTGTACAGATTGCATATGGTAAGCGCAATTTCAAGGATCTAATGCTTGAAATGGGTAAGCTCACTAATAGAGAAGACGCAGCTAAAGCTTGGAATGCTAAATGGGAAGCGAAGATCAACGAACTGAAGCCCAAGGTCCAGGAAGCTGTAGGCGATCGCACCGTTTCCATACTGAATCCATACGCCAAAGGATTATTTGTATTCGGTCATAACTATGGTCGAGGCGGTGAAATTATTTACGGGGAGTTTGGTCTCAAGGCACCAGCCAAGGCCCAAGCTGAAGCGATTGACAGCGGAACTGGATGGGCTTCAATCTCCATGGAACTATTACCGGAGTATGCAGGTGATATCATCTTTACCAGCCCGTGGTCGGGAGATAAAACTGATCCCAAGATTGTATATGACAATACATTATGGAAGAACTTGCCTGCGGTGAAGGCAAATCATGTGTTCCAGCTTGACCCGACCTCAGACTCATACAACGATCCATTAACGTTGGAAGGTCAGCTGCAATTTATTTCCGATAGCCTGCTTACCGCGAAGTAAGATTACTGCATAAATGGTAATACTGGAGCATTTCCAAAAATCGTTACAAGATGGGGAAATGCTCTTCTTATGAGATTAGAATGTTATATACGTCGATCTTGGATGGATTTTGACCAATGTAATTAAGCTTGATACAATAGGATAACAGCTGATGAACATTAAATATCAAGTGGGGTGATCCAGATTGCAGCAAAAGAGTGAACGTTTGAATGTTTGGTTGGCTTTCTCTAACATTCATACCCATCTGAACGAGAAGCTGGAACAAGCTCTGCTTCAACAATATGACTTATCTTTGAAGGAATTTTATGTGTTAAACTTCATATATAATGCGGAGGGTAAGGAATTACGCCTACAGCAACTTCAAGAACTAGTGGGGTTGAGCCAAAGTGCTACTTCCAGGCTCGTCGTTAGGATGGAAGCCAAAGACTGTGGGGCTCTGGAAAGACATGCATGTGAAGATGACCGGCGTGGCATTTACACTCGTATTACGGAGCTTGGAGAGAATAAATACAAGAAAGCACTTCAAACGTTTAATCAGGTCTTGCAAACTGAATTGGAACAGGATGGATTTGAGACTCGATTAGAGAACCTCACTAAAGAATTGTTCTAAGGCTAGGGTGAATATAGGGTAATGTAATCATTTACCCTATAAGAAGACTTGACACTCATTAAAATATCCATTAAATTAAATGCATGCGCATGAATTTAATGTGGATGCGGTGATTCATGTATAAAGGGGGTATTTGAACATGAAGGTATTCGTCGTTGGATCAAATGGACAGATTGGTCAACAGCTTATTCATCTTTTGAAGAATAGTGAAGAACACACCGTTCTTGCCATGGTACGAAAACAAGAACAGGTAGATTCATTTGCAGCACAGGGTGTGGAAACGGTGCTTGCCAACTTGGAAGGTAAGGTTGACTCACTTGCAGCTGCTGCAACGGGTTGTGACGCAATTGTATTTGCAGCTGGCTCTGGTGGTACAACGGGATATGATAAAACACTCCTCATTGATCTGGATGGTGCCGGGAAAACTATTGAAGCGGCTCAAAAAGCGGGTATTGATCGATTTATTATGGTGAGTGCGATCCAAGCCAATAATCGTGAGAACTGGCATGATAACACCCTTCCATATTATGCAGCGAAGCACTATGCTGATAAATTGTTAGAGATCAGTGGATTAACATATACCATTATACGTCCAGGGATTCTAATGAATGAACCAGGAACAGGTAAAATTTCTGCTGCCGAGAATATCACAACCGGTAACATTGCTCGTGAAGATGTAGCTCATGTGATTTTGGCCAGTTTGAGTGAGAAGAATACCTACAAGCGTTCATTTGATCTAATCGCTGGTGAGGATACAATATCTGAGGCATTGATTAGGCTTTGATGCAAAACAAAATTTTCGACGATATGAGAAGAGTTAAGAGAGGGCTTTACAATGATTATGTTGATGCTTTTGACCTTCATATTAGGTATCTTCATCGTTGTACGTCAAATTTGGCCATTGCGCAATCTTGAATATATAGATTATGAAGTATTTCTCAGACATGAGCGTGATTTTCGGCAGTATAAAGTGATTGATATTCGAGATGCGACGGATTATATGGCTAATCCTACTCCGGATACGATTAACATCTCATTGGGACGGCTTGCTTTCACATGGGAAAAATACCTTCTTCGAGAAGATAACGTAATTATAATGTCACCTGGTATGCTTCAATCCAAAAAGGCTGTCCGTATTTTGCGAAAGCATGGATTTGAATGTCTTTATGTGATGAAGTAAAAGTTAAATGTGAGTTCTAAATCATACGGAGTTATTAATTGTAGGCATTGATTCGATGCTTGCGCATGCATTTTTATTATACGTGATTCATGAAAAGGGGAGTTTTATTTTGATGACAGATTTGTTTAGTCCATATTCTTTTAAAAGCCTAGAGCTTAAAAACCGTGTCGTAATGGCTCCAATGTGCCAATATTCAGTTGAGCAAAAAGATGGTATTGCAACAGATTGGCATTATATGCACTACGTTAGTCGTGCCGTGGGAGGAACAGGTCTCATTATCATTGAAATGACAGATGTGGAACCGGATGGCCGGATCTCAGATTATGATCTTGGACTGTGGTCGGATGAACAGATCCCAGCTCTGAAGCGGATCGTCGATGCGTGTCACAGTTATGGTGCCAAGGTCGGTATTCAGATTGCTCATGCGGGCCGCAAAGCAGAAGATGCCGAAGTTCCAGTTGCTCCATCCGCGATCGCCTTTGATGAGAATTCCAAGCAACCTAGAGCGCTCACAACGGATGAAGTTAAAGGAATGGTTGAAAAATTCCGGAGTGCTGTAGCTCGTGCTGTAAAAGCGGGCTTTGATACAATTGAGATTCATGGTGCACATGGTTACTTAATTCATCAATTCCATTCTCCACTAACAAACAAGCGAGAAGATGAATATGGTCAAGATTTAACTTTATTCGGCCGGGAGATTATTCAGGCTGCGAAGGCAGAGATGCCCGAGGATATGCCCTTGATGATGCGTATTTCAGCCAAAGAATATGTAGAAGGTGGTTATGGCATTAACGAAAGTTCCGAGTTTGCCAAAGCATATAAACAGGCAGGCGTTGACGTATTTGACATCTCATCTGGTGGCGAGGGACCTATTGCTGCATGGGGCAGACCAGGAACTCACGCGGCTTATCAAGTACCTCTCGCTAAAGCAATCAAAGAGGCTCTTGATGTGCCTGTGATTGCTGTTGGAAGACTCGATGATCCTACGTTGGCAAATGCAGTCATCGGCAATGAAGAAGCTGATCTCGTTGCAGTTGGCAGAGGTCTGTTAAGAAATCCTTACTGGGCCTTGGAAGCTGCGACTGCTTTGCGCAAGACAACGGAAGTTCCAAAACAATATACGACTGGTTTTTAATTATTGATAATTTAACGATTAATGATCTTCATTAATACATGAATAAGAAAGGACTCCTCTGACAAAACAGAAGGAGTCCTTTCTGCGGTTAACCCAAGCAAGATGAAGGAACGATACTAACCAGTAACCAGTCAAGAGATGGTAGTCGTTTCATCGGCTCTGCCTCTCAAGCGTTTAATATCTTCTCTGGGCGGATATCCGAACATACGAGAATATTCACGACTGAATTGGGAAGGACTCTCGTAACCTACCTGAAATGCTACATCTGCTGCATCGGTGGACTTGGATAATAACAAGCGCCGAGCTTCTTGCAGTCTCAGTTGTTTTTGAAACTGAATCGGACTCATAGCAGTCACTTCTTTAAAGTGTCTGTGCAGCGAAGCAGTACTCATATTCGCCAAATCCGCCAGATCCTCAACCCGAAAATTCTTATCAGAGTGATTCATAATATATTCAATAACGTCTCTGATTCGATAGGTGTGGCTTCCCTCCATGGTAGCTTGTTCCAGGGCAATCCCATGTGGGCCTTTCAGAACTTTATAGAGAATCTCCTTTTTGAACAAAGGAGCGAGTAGTGGGATATCTTCCGAATGATCTTCCAACAAACGGGCTAACCTGACGACTGCATCCAGCAAAGACGGCTCAGCTTGGCTGACAAACATCGCACGTCTCGTCGTTTTCCGCGGTCTTGCCGGGAAATCAGAATGGTTCAATACTTCCAGAATCTCACTGGATGTGAATTCAAGTTTCAGGGCCAGATAGGGAGCCTCAGACGAGGCTTGAATCACTTGTCCACTAACCGGCAAGTCAACGGTTGCCACGATATAACTTCCTGGACCATATCGGAAACGATCCTGTCCCAGCAGGACCTCTTTCTCACCCTGTACGATAATGCAAAAGGATGGTTCATTCACTCTAAATATAGGTTCAGTAACAACGGATTCGCGGATTAAAAATAATGAGGGGATAGCCGTAGGGTGCACCCCGTCCTTGTCAGACAAACGGTCAATGAGTGTGGCTAATTCGTTTTGTTGTTCGTGTATTTGATCAGACATACGTAGTTCTCCTTTTTCGACACAACATAATAAGTTACATTCTATCGTATATAGACCCTGGGCGGTAGAAAACGGATAGGAATAGGCAAACATTTGATGTGAATGGATAAGACATGCTGATTGTTGGTTACATATTCACAAGTACACAGGTCATGATATACAACAAGTACAGAAGATATACACTTACGGATCAGCTAATACATGATCAGATGAGAATGAAAAGAGGTATCTGCATCTTTTATTTACTGATCGTTCCCGATGTGTTAGATTGATTTTAGGAGGGAAGTCGAATGGCTAGAAGTAAAGAGTTTGAAGTGAACGAAGTGTTGGATAAAGCAATGAAGATCTTCTGGGAACAAGGTTACGAGAAAACGTCGATGAGTGACCTGGTTGAGCATATGGGAATTCATCGCAGAAGTATATATGATACATTTGACGACAAACATTCGCTGTTCTTGCAGGCAATGGATCGTTACAGCGGTAAGGTCAGCACCACATTACTTGCAGAAATCAAGGCATCCAAGACGGCAGTGGAAGCACTGCATAAAATTTTCGATGTTATGATCAGTGAAGCAGAGGATACACCATCGGGTTGCTTGATCGTGAACTCGGCGGTAGAGTTAGGCACACGTGATCCGGACGTGGACATCCGATCTCTTGAATCTTTTAGCGAAGCTGAGCGAATGTTCGAGCAGATTATTCAATGGGGACAGCGGGAGGGAGAATTCTCCTCTGATCATGATGCGAAGGAAATGGCAGAGTACCTGCACAATATTTCCGTTGGCATCAGAGCCATGGCGAGAACCTCGACCGATAAGGAAAAATTAAACCGGATTATCGGTGTATCGATGAAAATTTTGGAGAAAAGATGAGCAGAGACGTACCCATAAAAGTAGCTTGAAATCCGTTAGAGGACTTCAAGCTCCTTTTTTTTGCGCTAATTTTAGAAAAGAGAAAGCTTAAACCATCAATTGGTGATGGCATTTTCTATCGGTTTAATTTTATGAATCTCTTCGGTCCCAGCCTCCAAAGCTGTTTCATAGTAGGAGCGTTTGTGCTCGATGACTTCCATGGTTCTTCTTAGTTCCTCCATTTGTGCTTCCACAATAGCTTTTCGCTCCGTAAACATGTCATATCTTTGCTTCAGTGTGGAGTCCCCTTCAGAGCACCATACAATGAAGTCCTTAATGTCTTTAATAGGCATCCCGGTCAGCTTCAGACATTGAATGATCTTTAGAAAGTCGATGTCTGAATCTTTGAACAACCGTGTTCCGCTCGTAGTACGTTCTACAAAAGGCATGAGTCCTTCCTTATCATAGTAACGCAATGTATATACCGTAAGGTCTAATTTTTTGGCAACTTCACCGATTGAATAGGGCATTTAGAATGAATTCCTTTCTACTTGGGGTAGACCTCGAGTTAACTCTAGGATTGATCCGAGTGAATTCTAACATGTTGGATAACTGGATGTCAAAGTACGTTGGAGATAAAAAAATAAGATAAACATTTGACCTAGAGTTAACTAGAGGGGGTAAGATAACTTTGAACTTTAAATTACTAGGAGGTTATCCCATTGATTATAGCTAAAGCCAGAGCCGTTGACGGACCAGACCAACAATTCAGAAGTGCTGAAATTAAACGACGTGATCTGGATACCAATGATGTATTAATCGAGATTAAATATGCCGGTATCTGCCATTCAGACATCCATACTGCCCACGGTGAATGGGGTCCTGTGAATTATCCACTCGTTCCTGGACACGAAATTGCCGGGATTGTAACGGATGTAGGAACCGGAGTATCCAAATACAAGGTCGGTGACCGAGTAGGGGTCGGATGTATGGTGGACTCTTGTGGTGAATGCGTTAACTGTCGCAAAGGTGAAGAGCAATACTGTCTCAAAGGAAATATTCAAACTTACGCTGGAGTAGACAAATACGGTGAGCCTACGCAAGGTGGATATTCAACTCATATTGTTGTCGTAGAGGATTTCGTCGTTCGCATCCCTGATAACATTGCACTTGATGCTGCTGCACCTTTGCTGTGTGCCGGTATTACGACGTATTCACCACTTCATCACTGGGGAGCTGGCCCAGGTAAGAAGGTTGCCGTTGTAGGTATGGGTGGTCTTGGTCATATGGCTGTCAAAATTGCACATGCGATGGGTGCCGAAGTAACGGTTCTCTCCCAATCCTTGAGCAAAAAAGAAGATGGACTGCAATTTGGTGCAGATCACTACTTTGCCACAAGTGAACCGGAAACATTCGAGAAACTTGCAGGCACATTTGATCTGATGATTAACACAGTAAGTGCGAATATTGACATTAACGCTTATTTCTCATTGCTCACGCTGGATGGTACACTCGTGAACGTGGGTGCTCCTGCAGAGCCTTTAGCTGTTAATGTATTTTCTCTTATTGGTCATCGCCGTTCATTCGCAGGATCCATGATTGGTGGCATTCGTGAGACGCAGGAAATGCTCGATTTCTGTGCAGAACATGATATTGCGCCTAACATTGAGGTCATCTCCGCTAACCAGATTGACGAAGCTTACAAGCGTGTACTGGCTTCCGACGTGAAATATCGCTTTGTTATTGATATTAGCACCATGTAAGTGTGAGTGTGCTAGTTAAAAGATAGAAGTAAGCAGCTGCCGATAAGGTCAGCTGCTTTTCTGTTTTGTTAATTGTAGGGGCGCTTTATAGCTCGCCTTCTTGGTGAAAGTTCATATTTAATCTTAACAATTCTTTTAAAATTATATTTATAAGCAGAAAAAGAGCCGCAACGGCGGCTCAAATAGATTAAAAATTAAGATGTAATAAAGGCTTAATATGATCAGTAGCTGCATTAAATTTATCAGAAAATTCCTTGGAATTCTGGTACTCTATTGGCAAGTCATTCAGGAATAATTTGATCTGTTTGACCACTTTTATAAGTACTTCAGAATCTGCACGATTACCTTTTAATTGATCCTTTACAAGATAACCATATTCATTTCTAAATATTAAAAAGTCATTGATAAGAAGATTTAGTTCAGAGAAGTTTTTAGCATTTTCTTTTAGAAGAGTTAATCGGTCATTCACTAAAATAATGGAAGCATAAACATCAAACATTTGCTCAATTTCTCCATTAGACTCTACCTCACTGGTTTGAGAAAGTGTATCATACAATTTCTGAACTCTCGAAACAAAACCAGTATAATAATTCGAATTAACCTCATTTTCTTTCTTGATGATTGAGTTCTCAATTAAAACAAAAGTTGAAGCAATAATCAATAAAACGACAACGATAACGATGATTTTAGAATCTTTTTTCTTCATCGTGCAACGTTGATTTGATTTTCGTTTGCAACAGTGAAGTGAAATTCTGCAGCTACGAGAATTAATAGTTCTTTCAATGAAATTAAAACTGTCTTTTTCTGCAATTAAAATAAACCCCCATAATGTTTTGTTATGTAAACAACATTAGAAATATTATCATAAAAAAAGGGAATAGATCCATCTGTACAATTTACCAAGTAAGTTATACATGTTTAAAACAGGACGTTAAACTAACGGGCAGAATATCGCAACGAACAGAAGATACCTGCGTCTAATAACAAGTTGGAAAAATATGAAAGGAGTGGAATGAGAAAGATGACAGCATCATTTTCACATCAGCCTGAAGGGTACGAATGTCCATTTTGTCGTATTTGGGGTATCGAGCGACCTGATCAGGGAACTAAACAAAGGGATATCATCTATCAGAATGAAAAGGTAACGGCATTTATAGCAGGCAAATGGTGGCCAAACAATAAAGGACATGTTCTTATTATTCCGAATCAACATTTCGAAAACATCTTTGAACTCCCCGCGGAATACGCTGTTGAAATTCACCGCGCGGCTCAGCTTACAGCATTTGCAATGAAAAGTACATATGGATGTGATGGGATTTCGACACGGCAACATAATGAACCTGCTGGCAATCAAGACGTGTGGCATTATCATCTGCATGTTTATCCTAGATACGTGAATGATCAACTGTATCTGTCAAATGGTTCTCAGTCCGATCCAGATGAACGCGCTTTCTATGCGAATAAGTTGCGTTCTTGGATAAAGGAAAACATTTAAAGTCTAGCAGGCTGCTCATTTTTTGTTGAGTTATCGGGCAGATAAGGGTTTTTGAATTTGATATTCATGATAGAATGAGTTTGAATGGGGCAAATTAAATAGTATATTTCATGATATAGGGGGAACCAATGGAGACCTTTGCAGAATTTATAGCACGCATCGATAACCCGGAACACCAGGCACGAACGGAAGAAGTCTTGAACTGGGTCACTGAAAAATTCCCGAATTTAAAACAAAAAATAGCCTGGAACCAACCGATGTTTACCGACCATGAGACCTTCATCATTGGTTTTAGTGTATCCAAGCAACATTTGGCTGTTGCTCCCGAGAAGGCAGGAATTAATCGTTTTTCGGAAGAGATCACGCAGGCGGGTTACGATCATACCAAAGAATTGATACGGATGAAGTGGAAACAGGAGATTGATTTTGAGTTACTTGAGAGAATGATTGAGTTCAATATAGCGGATAAGGCAGAATGTTCAACATTTTGGCGTAAATAAATCGCGATAAAAAGAAGACCCCAACTTCCGGATACGGAAAGATGAGGTCTTCTATATTTTAAGCAAAAGCGATTATTGAGCACCTACAACAGGGTGAGGTACATAGGGCTCTTCAAGGAACGTAACATCTTCTGAGGTCAGATTAACGGAAAGAGCGCCTACCGCATTTTCCAAATGCGATATTTTGGTGGCACCGATAATTGGAGCCGCTACAGTGTCTTTTTGTAGCAACCACGCAAGTGCAATGTGTGTGCGAGGGACACCGTATTTTTCTGCAATGGATGCAACTCGTTCAACAACAAGTCGATCTGCATCACTGGTCGCATTGTACTTGGATTTCTGAATTTGGTCTGTCTCGGATCGAAGCGTGGATACGGACCAGTCACGGGTTAATCTGCCTGAAGCAAGAGGACTGTAGGGAGTTACACCAATCTTTTCTTCCTTGCATAAAGGCAACATTTCACGTTCCTCTTCACGGTAGATGAGGTTCAAGTGGTTTTGCATGGAGACAAACTTGGTCCAACCGTGTTTCTCTGCTACATGTAATGCTTTTTGGAACTGCCATGCAAACATGGCTGAAGCGCCAATATATCTCACTTTACCCGACTTCACCACATCATGTAAGGCTTCCATGGTTTCTTCAATAGGCGTATTGTAGTCCCAACGATGAATGATATAGAGATCCACATAATCGGTTTCCAATCGTTTAAGGCTTTTATCAATCTCACTCAGGATGGCTTTTCTGGAAAGGCCAGAACCGTTGGGTCCTTTATGCATTTGTCCGTGTACTTTGGTAGCAATGACAACCTCATCCCGATTTGCATAATCTTTTAACGCCCGACCAAGATACTCCTCGCTTGTACCCAGAGAATATATATTCGCTGTATCAAAGAAATTAATGCCTAGATCCAACGCTTTTTTGATCACGGGGCGAGAATTTTCTTCATTCAATACCCATTCATGAACCCATTTACTGGCGTCCCCAAATCCCATACATCCCAAGCAAAATCGAGATACGTCCAAGCCTGTGTTACCAAGTTTCGTATATTCCATGTTATGTTCAAATCCTTTCTAATGTTTATTATTGCCACCTGTATGGTGATCTATTTACACATTATTATGTCATAACGAATGAACCAGCGTGTACCACATTTCTATCAAAGTTTTGCCTAATCCTATCAGAATCCAATCCTAGAATCTGTTAGATAGAGGACATAAAAAAAGATGCCCCCAGTGTAGCTCAAGGGACATCTATTTAATATAAATTATTTTTCAACTCAGACAGAACAGAAAAAAAGCATTGAACGTGAAAAAAAGCCATGATATAATCTATAGCGCAATTGACAATTCTATTGAATATAAAGGGTGAATCATTATTTCTCCTAATTTAATTTTACATCCGACATTCCGATTTGTCAATGCTCTTTTTTTAGTCCTAATAAATGGAAAAGGGAGTGGACTTATTCATGGATAAAACAAACGATTGGAAGTTGGAAGAGGAAAGATTAGTACAGGTGAGGAACAAGCTTCAGGCAAGACTCGACGAGTTAGAACCGAAGGTTGCCGGACTGCATGAACAGGCTGCCGAAATTCGTAAACGGTTCTGGGAAGAAGTGACGATCAATACGAGTTCGTACAGTGATTTTGAAGATGCATTCTATACCATTAATCAGCAGTCCAGAGTGTTGGCCGAGAGGGAGCGCGGGCACAAGCTGTTAACACAACAATGGAAAAATACAAAGAGACTGCTTCCAACGCCGTATTTTGGCCGTTTCGACTATAAGGAAAAAGGCATGACATTGACTGAACAGATCTACATCGGCGTATCATCCTTCATGGATGAAGATGGATTGAACTTTCTAATCTATGACTGGCGTACGCCAATTGCGAGTCTGTACTATGACCACTCTCCTGGGCCAGCAAGTTATGACACACCTTCAGGACGAATTGAAGGAAAGATGGAGCTCAAGCGTCAATTCCAGATTCAACAGGGGAAGCTTCATAGCATGTTTGATTCAACTGAGACGATTGGTGACGAATTGTTGCAGCAAGTGCTCGCCAAGGGTGCAGACTCACAAATGAAGAGCATTGTAGCAACGATCCAGAAGGAACAAAACGCCATTATTCGTGATGACCGAAGCCGAATGCTTATCGTTCAAGGGGCAGCTGGCAGTGGCAAGACGTCCGCTGCGTTACAGCGAGTGGCCTACTTACTATACAAACACCGCCAGACCGTCAAAGCAGATCAGATTGTACTTTTCTCCCCGAATCCGATGTTTACCAGTTATACTTCCACCGTGCTCCCGGAACTTGGCGAAGAAAATATGCAGCAGACGACTTTCCAGGAATATCTGAATTATTGGCTGGATTCCTCCTTACGACCAGAGGATGCCTTTGATCAGATTGAATATGTGCTGACAGCCCAAGAAGATCCGGGATATGAAGCTCGTCTGGAGGCGATTAAGTACAAAGCTTCCGAGACATTCCTGCAAGTGCTCCAAAACTACGGTAAGTGGCTGGGGCGGAAGGGCATGCGGTTCAACGGCATTCAATTTCGGGGACGTGAATTTATCACTGCGGACCGAATTAAGACTCAATTTTACAGTTTGGATCAAAATCTTACCATGTCCAACCGTATTCTTCTTTTGCAGGAATGGTTGCTGAGAGAACTCGTTTCTCTGGAACGTCTGGAACGGGAAGCAGACTGGGTTCTGGAGGAGTTGAATTATCTGGACACAGAAGAGTACGCGGAAGCTTTCCGCATGTTGCATAAAGAAAAGCCTGTGTTTGATGTGGCGGAAAAATACGCAGCACGAGATAACGGGAATAACAAGGCAGTGCAAGATGAGGGTGCCTTTAACTTTGCAGTGCAGGAAGAGGAGTTGCTTCGTCAGAAACTGGTGAAAGACATGTTTAAACCTTTAAGAAAGAGTGTGCGGAAATTCCAGTTCGTGGATGTGAAAGGCATATACGAACAACTATTTGTAGATGAAGCCGCTTATCGAGAACAAACGAATGGGGCAATCCCCCCACAGCACTGGCCTGAGATTTGTAAACAGACCAAGGCCATGATCCTTCAGAACAAGCTGTTCCATGAGGATGCTACTCCGTATTTATATGTAAAAGAGATGATCGAAGGCGTCCGGACGAACACAGAGATTCGTTATGTCTTTGTTGATGAAGGCCAGGATTATTCGGCGTTTCAATATGAATATCTTAAAAAGCTGTTTCCTCGTGCCCGCATGACGGTGCTGGGGGATTTCGGGCAAGCGATCTTTATGCAGGCTACGGATTTGGCAGCATCCAACTCGCCACTGGTTCACCTTTACGGAGAAGGCGAAACTACATTGATACGCCTTGTACGCAGTTATCGTTCAACCAAAGAGATTGTTGAATTCACGAGACAGATGTTACCAGGGGGAGAAGAGATAAGACCGTTTGAAAGGGGAGATCAGAAGCCTCTTTTAACAAAATTGAAGGACGAAAATCTGCGTGGTACACAGATTCTCGCAGACATCGCCGCGCTTAAGGCGGAGGGGTTTGATTCCATCGCTGTGATTACGAAAACCGCGGCTGAAAGTCGTGATGCCTATGAAAGGTTGCAAAGTCAAGGCGGCGAAGGGATACAACTCATAACCAAGGACACACAGATTTTTGAAAAAGGAATCATGGTTATTCCTGTGTATCTCGCCAAAGGCGTTGAGTTCGATGCTGTCCTGATCTATGATGCTTCACCCGTTGCTTACAGCCAGGAATATGATCGCAAGCTTCTGTATACGGCATGCACACGGGCCATGCACCGACTTCATCTATATACAGTGAGTGACTGGTCACCATTTGTGCAGGCGTTACCTGCGAATCTGTATGACATAAAATCATAATCCATATGTAAATCCGTTCTCAATGAAGGACCAAAGAAAGATGCTCGGAGCCTTATTTCAAAGGTTATCGGGCATCTTCTTTTTATAAAGACATGAAACATAAAAGTTATTCTTTACTGATCGTTCCCGATGTGATAGATTGTTATTGAGAGTTATGAGAATGATCATTCCCATAACAGCTCAAAAATGAATACATTCTCAATGAGAGGGAGTAATAATAAATGAATATTTCCAAACAAGTTGCTATAGTAAGTGGGGCTAATCGAGGGTTGGGCAAGGAACTTGCTCTTGAACTGCTGGCGAGGGGAACCAAAGTGTATGCTGGCGCACGAAACCCTGAATCCATTGATCTGCCGGGGGTTATTCCACTGCAACTCGATATTACTGATTCACAATCTGTCATGGCTGCAGCTGAGGTAGCTAGTGATGTAACCCTTCTAATCAATAATGCTGGTTCCGCTACGGGTGCTTCTCTGCTCACGGGTGAGCTGAACGATATTCACTTGGAATTCAATACACATGTATTCGGGACGCTTTCAATGATTCGTGCGTTTGCACCGGTGATAGAGAAGAATGGGGGAGGGTCGATACTGAATATCCTGTCCGCTCTATCTTGGCTCAGCCTTGGTAACTCAGGTGCATATTCAGCTGCAAAATCCGCTCAGTGGGGAATTACGAATGCATTACGTCTGGAATTAGCCCCTAAGAACGTTAGCGTTGCCGGATTGCACGTAGCGTTCATGGATACGGATATGACGGCAGGTATCGACGCACCAAAAACGAGCCCAACGGATATTGCCAAAATTGCAATAGATTCCATCGAAGCGGATCTCTACGAGATTCTTGCTGATGATACCAGTCGGAATGTACAACAGGGTCTTGCTGGTGGTGTTGCAGCCCTTTACCCACAATTGTTTCAAAAATAGAGAGGTGTAGATACATTTTCTCGCTATAAATAAACAACCCCCACCAGATATGGTGGGGGTTGAGTACGTCATGAATACTCCAATTCTATTCCCTCAAGAACGGTGACAATTAAGGTTTAGCCTTTAACTGCACCGGCTGTGAGGCCGCTGACAATATATTTTTGCCCAAATAGATACAGAATGAATACAGGCAACGAAGTGAGCACGAGATTGGCAAAGATCAGGTTCCAGTCCCGGCTATATTTGCCGTAGAAATTGTAGATCGACAGTGGCATCGTCCATGTGGAACTGTCTGTCAGGAAGTATACCGGAATCGTGATGTCATTCCAGACGGACATGAACACCATGATGGCTACCGTTGCGTTAACGGGCAGAATGAGCGGTGTGACGATGCGGAAGAACACCCCGAACACACTTGCTCCTTCCAGAAATGCCACTTCGTCCAGTGCTCGTGGAATGGTTTTGATGAATCCACTATACAAGAATACACTGAAGGCTGTATTTAACGCGGCGTAGATTAGGATAACACTTGTGATGCTGCCGTAGAATCCCAATCCCTGTACAACACGTATGGTCGTAATAATCGACATTGGCGCAATCAATCCCATGAAGAAATACATGTAGATCGTGCCGGATAATTTGGTTTCCCGACGTGCCAGAATGAATGCCGCTGCCGAAGAAGCAACGATATTAATGATGGAAGATACGCCAGTAATCAAAATGCTGTTGAAGAACGCTCGCGACAGTCCACCTTCCTGGAAGACACGAACATAGTTCGAGAACTGCCATGTTTCCGGGAAACTCAGGGAAAAACTGAGCACTTCGGCGCTGGTTTTGAAAGAACCAAAGATCAGAATGACAAGCGGCAACAGAACGATAAGAGAGGCCAGAATCAGGAAACCTTCCACGATATAGTTGCGGATGGCGAGTTTGCGTGTATAGCCCATGTTATTCCGTAACCTCCTTACGCCGCATGAAGATCAATAGCGGTATAGCAATAATGGTAACGACCACGAAGAGAAGTGTGTTGACCGCGGTACCGAGTCCCCAGTTTCCTTCGCCGAAAGATCGCAGAATGATCGTACCTACGACCTGGGAAGCGTTACCCGGGCCACCACCGGTCATGACATATACTTCGGAGAACACTTTGAGTCCACCGATCAATGTCAGCATCAGGTTAATGTTAATCGCGGGCAGCAAGAGTGGGAGTGTGATTTTGAAAAAACTTCTCCACGAACTTGCGCCATCAATCTTGGCGGCTTCGTAATATTCTTGAGAAATGGACTGCAGACCAGCCAGATAGATAGCCATCTGAAACCCGGCGCTCTGCCAGATTGATACGATGGCAATTGTCCAGATAACAATCGATGGGTTAGTAAGCCAAGCTTGGCTTAATGAATGTAACCCTACAGATTCCAACAAATTGTTGATTGTACCTTCGGTACGCAACATGGGAGTGAACAGAATACTGATCACAAGGATGCTGAGAATGGAAGGGGAGTAGAAGATCGCACGCAGCAGGTTCTTTGTTCTTAATCGCATGTTAAGTCCTACAGCCAGCAATAAGCCGATGACATTTTTGCCAACAACGGTGACAATTGCAAATATCGCCGTGTTTTTCAGCGCCAGAATAAGCGTTTTGTCCGAGAAAATTTTCTGGAAATTATCCCACCCAATGAACTTCAGCTCCAGCCGATCCAGCCGCCAATCCGTGAATGAATAATAGAAAGCGGCGAGAGCAGGCACAACGAAAAAGATGGAGTAGATAATCAGTGCGGGAAATATCATATAATACGAGTACAGATTTTTAGTCCTTTTCATGTCTCACACTCCGTTATAACCAGGCAGCATAACGGTCGATCTGTTATGCTGCCTTATATTTCACTCTTTAGAAACCTTCTACACCTTTATCCTGCATTAGCTGACTGAACTTCTCATCCCAGGATTTCAGTACTTCTTCAGGTGACAATCCGCCTGCAAATTGATCCTGCAACAATCGGTACAGTTCGCTGCGATCAACCAGCATGAAAGCATCCGTTGTCAGCACGGTTTTCTTCGGCGTAATATAGTTGTCTACAATATCCTGCTTGTAAGCCGGCAATTCTGGTGTGGTGACGTCACTGAAATTGGATACGTATCCTTTGGAATCGACGATCTGTTGTGCGACATCCTTGGAAGCAATATAGTCCAGGAACTGTTTGGCTTCATCCAGATGTTTGGATTTCTTCGGAATGAACAGTTGTCCGCCCAGTGGACTTGCACCCAGACTGGCATTATCCGACGATGGAATCGGGAATACGCCCAGTTCCATGTTTGGATCCTGCTCGGCAACGCCTTCAATTAACCAATCGCCCATAAACATCATGGCAACTTCCTTGTTCAGGAATTTACCTACGGCCATGTCATAGCTGTCACTAAGCACATCCGTGTTGGTGTACCCTTTGGTGTAAATCTCGTATTGTTGTTCCAGGAATGTTTTGAATTCCGGGATATCAGACCATATTTTCTTATTGCTGTTCAACTCATCAAAAAAAGTCGGTTCATTTTTGGCTACAAAATCGGCAAAAGCTGCAGCAGGCCAGATGTTGGCAGCCCAGGCATCTTTATAAGGCATGAATACAGGTGTAATGCCACTTGCTTTGATTTTTTCACAGATTGCCAGGAATTCTTCGTAGTTGGTTGGAATCGATAACCCGAGTTCTTCAAAGATTTGTTTGTTATAAACGACCCCTTGCATCCCCGTATCTTGGCTGACATGGAAGCTGTAGAGATGACCACCAGAAGAGAGGACGTCTTTGTTCACAATTCTGCTCGCCCAAGGCTCGTTATCCAGAATCTCGAAGTTACGTTCAAGGTTTAGGTCTGTGACTGCGCTCGCCAGATTGTACTGAATAATGTCAGGCGTTTCATCTACAGCCAGTTTGGTTTGCAGTACCGTTGTTGTTTGTTCCGCTGGAATCAGCTGCAAATTGACACGAATGTTCGTTTGTTTTTCGAATGCATCAAGAATGTCCTGCTGGATGAAAGCAGAGTCCTGAGAACTTTTAGAGATGGCCAGCTCCAATGTAACTTTGCCACTCTTGCTGTCCCCGCCAGCAGCTGTGCCGGAATCCGTACCTCCTGATCCACATGCCGTTAATGAGACCGATAATAAACTGGCCAGAATAATAGAAATCGCCTTTTTTCTTTTTATTGTTTTCAATGCAAATCCCCCTCTAAAACGTTTAGTGAATCCGTTTACAAGTCCGATTATAGATTCTTTTCTCGCCCCGGTACATGTCTGTGCTTGAACGTTGATGTGTAAAATCCTGAACTTGAAATCGCTATCATTTCATGAAATACCGTGATAGAGTAGACATGAATGTAAGGGATTTCACATCATGTCAGAACAGGAGGGCATCTCTGAGAATGGCAAAGCTCATACATAAAGCAACTCAATTCAGTTTGCAAACAAAGGTGTTTTTGACATTTCTGGCTCTGCTTTTGTTCGTGCTGGGCTGTTTTATCGTTTATGTGAATGTGATCGTTGTCCGCCCGCTCAAACTGAAAACAGAGCAGGATACGCTCGTTACAGCTACGAAGGTAAGAGAGCAAGTTGATCTCTACGTAGAACAACAGAACCAGATGTCACAGCGAATATTATCCAGCAAAAATATATTTGCAGCCATGGACAAGAGCTCCTCAGCGCATAGTAATTATGAAAGGCTGAAGCAGATTCGGATCATCAAAGACATCATGTTTCAGGCCATCGGGCCGAGTATGAATATCAAGGACATGTCCATCTACGACAATCACGGGGTTCTCCTGACATCATATCTGGGTTCGGACAATCCTCCCGCAATCCTGAACACCATGATGGAGAGTAGTCAGATCGGACGAGATTGGACGGAAAGTGGTTTTGTTCTGCTGCGTCAAGACGATACGATCTCCTTTGTGCGCACGATCAATGATCAGAACGGCAAGGTGTACGGTTATCTTAGCATCCAGATGGAACAGGCCTATATACAGAATCTAACGGAGGGTATTACCGCTGGCGATGTCTATATTCTGAATGAACAAGGGGAGCAGATGACGGGCTCGGAAGCGGGTGTGATATTTGCCAATTGGACAAAGCCTTCATCAGACGAGGGACTGGATGTGGACAAAAACGACAATTATATCACGCATTCCACTTCACCCAGTACAGGTTGGATCACGTATATCATAACGCCCAAAAAATCTGTCCTGGGTTCGATCCATTCGGTTCAGACGATGTCCATTCTGCTGATTACAGCACTGATGCTGGTTTCGTTTGTGTATATCTTCCTGTCGACACGTAACCTGCTGCTGCCTATCCGCAAGCTGCGCGGTCAGATCTGGCGCATGAATTACAGCAATATGAATCTGAAAGTGGATGAAACGCCGAAGAATAACGATCTCTTATTGCTGAATGAAGCCTTTCAGGATCTGATGGAGAGGCTGCAGCAATCGATTGACCGGGAAAAGTCGGCGCTTCATGAAGAAGTAAAGGCGCGTAATTCGGCGCTGCAAGCCCAGATTGCACCTCATTTTATTCATAATGTTCTATACCTGATCAGTATTGCCGCCCAAGAGGGGAAGACCAAAGTTGTATCGGATATGTGCAAACATCTTTCGGACAGTCTGCGTTATATTGTCTCTTCACCATACGCGCATGTGACTTTGGCTGAGGAGCTCCAACATACAAGACATTATCTATCCCTTGTACAACAAAAGTACGAAGAGGATCTGGAGTGGGATATCCATGCAGACGAGCTGGCGAACGAAATCCGGTTGCCACGGTTGGTCATTCAGCCGTTTGTGGAAAACTGCATTGAACATGCCTTTGCCAACACCGCGCCGCCTTGGCGTATCCAGATTACCGTGAAGCAATATAACGGATTATGGGCTTTGGAAATTAAGGATAACGGAGAGGGGTTTCCACCGGATAAGATCCAGGAGATTTTAGCCAGTATTCAGGCATCGGATTCCGGAATGAACCAGACGGCCAATCGTGCCACAGCCCTTGGTAACATGGGGATTATCAATAGCGTCAATCGACTCAAACTAATGTATAACAACCGGCTCTTCATTAATATATTTAACAATCATGCGGAAGAGCAACATGGAGCAACGATTCAAATCATCGGCTCACTGACAAAGGATTTTTACTAACTAGGAGGCATAGGCGATGTATAACGTTATGATCGTTGAGGATAGCAAACCGATATTACGTAATATTAAAATGCTCCTGGAAACGCTCAACTTCCCGATTCGTGTAGCGGCTACGGCAACGAATGGAGAGGAAGCCTTGGCAGCGTTAAAGCAGGAACCGATTGATCTGCTGTTGACAGATATTCGAATGCCAAAAATGGATGGCCTGTCCCTGATTGAGCAAGCCAAGCTTGCCAACCCGGATCTGAAGGTCATTCTAATTAGTGGGTACAGCGATTTTGAATACACAAGAAAAGCATTGAACCTGCAAGTGTTTGACTATTTGTTAAAACCTGTCGAGCGAGAGGCGCTTGAAGAAGTCATGGGTCGGGTAATTGACCAACTTGATCAACAGATGTCCAAGGAACTGCTGGATTTGCAGGAAATCATTCATCCCCAATGTGAGACTACGCCGAAACAGGGGGAGGAGTTTCCGCCTTTATTCAGCCAGATGATGATCATTATGAGCAAACAGCCTTTTACCGCAGGGCATGAACGATGGGTGGAGGTGGAACTTGAGGGTATAGTGCAGGATTTTTTTGCATTCCATCCTTGTCGTGTGTACACCAGTCAAACCCCATATCAATTTGTTGCTTTTGTTAACAAGAGTGCACTTGAGGTGTACTCTTCCGTACATGAATGTCTTGAATCGTTGCGACGGCATTTGGTTGCGCATGACATCGATGCAATCATTGGAGGACAACTTCTATTCGCTGAGTCTGGTAATCTGCCGGAGCTCTATCACCGCATGTCGTCCATTTTGTCTGAGCAGCAACGGTTGAAACAAGGAATAGTGCTGGATACCGGGAATCCGGTGTCGATGGCCAGATCTGAGACAGGCTGTCTGGATCCCGTGCAGGAATCTGCTTTTGTACAGATGATACAGGCTCGGCAGAAAGAACGATTTGCTCTTAAATTATCCGAATTGCTGAATCGATGGGCAGAGGAAAATGTACATATGACCGAGGTGGAGCGGTTTATCGGATTGATTGTAGACACGTTTGCACATCTATACGAGGAACAGGGCTCGGGCATGAGATTGGGGCTGGAGCTTCGGTCAAGACAATTCGCTCAGGCACAGTCCTATGCCGATTTTTGCCGGGAACTGACGGAATGGACGGGACAGTGCTTTGATATGCTGCAATCCCACGTTCGAAAAAGCAAGGCGATCCTGTTCGAACAGATTGACGATTACGTAAAACTAAATAAATACTCTCCATTGTCTATCAACGACATTGCCATGAAGTTTCACGTTAGCCCGTCGTACGTCAGCAGAGTGATCAAAAATGCAACGCAAATCACGTTTGTTCAGTATTACACCCAGCTTCGCATTCAGGAAGCCTGCAGACTGATGGAAAGTCAACCGGACATGAAATTTAAGGAAGTATCCGATTTGCTGTCGTTTAGCGATCAGCACTATTTCTCGAAGGTGTTCAAAGAGTATACGGGGCTAAGTCCTACGGATTATAAACAACAGATGTCTGGTATAAAGACCCAATCATAGTTAACAAACCCTTTTTATTTATGTTATAATACTAAACAAATACGGCTTGTTACTGAATTCATTCAGGCAATACCTATGTATATTTACGCTCAAAGTTTCTTTGGGTGTGCATATATATGGGTTTTTTTGCGTTTACTTGCCGATTGATTCTACCAAAAATGGATAAAGAGAGGAAGATTCACTTTGGAAAAGAAAAAGAAAAAAAGGTCATTTTATAGGAAAGGAGGAGCCAGTTTACGATTAATGAGTACTAGACTCATTGCAGCTTTCCTTGCGGTGCTTATTATCCCCACTGCACTTATCGGTTATTTCTCGTATCATAGTGCCAAAGATCAGGTGCAACAAAAAATGACAGAGCCCATCAATACCATATTAACGATGGCAGGACAGCATATTAACAATCTGGTAGGGGAAAAAGCAGCATTATTGAGTTATATAGACAGTATGTATGGCTCCGATCCCAGTCAGGCGAACAACGAAGCACTACAAGTAGGAATCGACCAGTTAGCTGATACATATCCTGATATTCTTGCCATTACCGTAAGCAACGACCAAGGCAGTGTTATATCTTCTCCAGCAGTAGAGGATGCAACATTTGATCCACGCAGCACAGAATGGTACACCAATGGTATAAGTAACAATGGATCACTCTATTTTTCGAGTATTATGAAAGATCCGGTATCCGGGAAGATTTATGTAGAAATTTCAAAGGCTCTTTCAAATCAACAAGGTGTAGCAAGTATTAAACTTGATCTGGAGCGATTAGCAAAAGAAATATCTTATGTGGATGTAGGAGGTAATGGGAGCCTCATTGTGGTTGACTCCAATCGAACCATCGCAGCTTGGTCTGGTGCCATTGTAAAAGGTGGGGGAGGAGAGCTCGGCGGAGCACTCATCGAGGGAATTCCAGTCCATCCAAATACGGCTTCAAGTTCCGATGAACCGATGGCATATTCCCAATTTGTCAGAACGGATCTGGCGTATGATCTGGAGGTATATAACGGTGTTAATGCTTTGACGGGTTGGAATGTCATTGCTTTGATGGGCCATGAAGATTTTATCGCCGCAGCGAAACCCATCATGGTGTCGAGTCTAACGGTCATTGCTGTATCTGTATTGATTGCCGGTGTAATTATTTTCTTCATTCTGAGATCTTTTATTGTACCTATGCAAAAACTGCGAAAGGCCACCCGCAGTGTAAGCGAAGGGAATCTGTCGGAACGAGTGAATCTTAAAACCGAAAACGAATTTGGTATATTGGCAAATGATTTTGACCAAATGACCAGTTCCCTTCAATCGGTGGTTGCTGAACTTCATCAGACGTCATCGTTGTTAAGCCACTCTTCCCAAATGATTCAGGAAAGTACAGAACAAACCACCCAATCGGTTCAACATGTGGCTGAAACCATGCAGCAGACTGCGGAATCAGCTATCGTTGGGGCGGAAAATTCGGAACAAACCGCAAATGCCGTAGAAGAGATGGCGAGAGGCATCAGTACAATTGCAGAATCTGCGAGTGCCATAGTTGATTCGGCTGAAGAGACGGAGCGCGCTGTTGCTAAGGGTGGGAAAACCATAAACCAGGTCGGAGAACAAATGGAACATATTCTCGGAGCTGTTGAAGAAACCTCGGCATTGATTAATGAGCTGTCCAGTCTGTCCGCCGAAGCCAATCGAATGAATGAAGCGATTGCGGATATCTCTCGGCAAACCAACCTTCTATCACTGAATGCCTCTATTGAAGCTTCAAGAGCAGGGGAACACGGTAAAGGTTTTGCTGTCGTTGCTGGTGAGGTGCGCACGCTATCGATGCAATCCAAACAGAGTGCGGACGACATTGGCGCTACCATTGGCAAAATGCTCGATCTGATTGCCAAATCCACATCTCTTATGAATGATAAAGTTCGCAATCAAGTTGGTGAAGGCATGCGGATCAGCCAAGAAGCTTCCGCAACCATATCCAACATTGAACAATATACAACGCATATCGTGGATCAAATTCAGGATATTTCCGCTGTCTCCGAACAGTTGTCAGCCAGCACGGAAGAAGTTTCGGCTACAGTTGCCGCGATGAGTCATATCTCTAAAGTGTCGGCAGATAGCGCTCAGACGACTTCAGCAGCAGCCCAAGAGCAAATGGCGGCAATGGAGGAGATATCTGCATCCTCTGCACAGCTATCCAAAACAGCTGAGAACATGCAAGAGTTGGTTCGCCGATTTAAGCTCTAGAGTAGAAATAAGTAAATGTGTAAAGAGATATGTAAGAGATGTGCAAGGCCTAGAGGCGCTCCCCAAATGGAGCGCCTTTCTGCGCTTAGAGAGACTAGAGAGATTAGTAAGAATGTGAGGCCTCATCCCCGAACATATCCTTTTGATTCTTTTTTCGGAAACTTCGTGGTGATTCACCAACCGTTTTGGTAAATAAAATTGTAAAGTAATTGGGGTTATCGTAACCGACCAGTTTGGCGATTTCCCATATTTTTTTGTTGGTTGATACTAATAATCGGGTAGCTTCCCCCATTCTTCGTTGAATCAGGTAATGATAGGGAGAAGTGCCATAGTGATTTTTATACATATGAATTAAGTAATAAAAATCGATATGAAATTGATCTGCTAATTCTTTAAGTTTAATGTTTTGACGATAGTTGGTATCCAAATAGTCTTTAATGCTCTCAGCAAGGTTGTTACTCCCATTACGCTCCCCAATAGGATGCTGTTGACGGGACTGCCGATCGATGATCAGAAGTATGGCTTTCAGGACATGCCCAGAGATAGATTCATAACCATGTTCCCGGATTGAAAATTCATTGAAGAGAGTCTGCATTAACGAATGGAGCTCATCGGAATATCGGTTTGCTCGAATGATCGGTTTGTTAGAGGGAGGGATGACCCAATCCCCAAGGGTGTGAGTGCCTTCTGTAAAACGAAAGCCGCAATAAAAGGTGGATAACGGGAATTCAGGATTGGACTTTTCCTCGTGAAGAGTACCCTTATTATAAATGAGCATGTCACCTTTTTGAGCCCAGTGTTTGGTGCCGTCAATGGTGAACAATCCTTTGCCTTCAGTTACGTAGATAATCTCATGCAGATCGTCATGTTTATGAGTCGGAAAGCTCCAATGGGGATTGTCGGCCAGTTTGCCTACATAAATAATGGTGCAATCTCGATTTGGATGCAGTTGGACGGGTTCGTGATGTGTATTCATCTATGTCTTCCCTTCAAAATATGTAATGAAAGTCTGTGCTGAAATGACAACATATATAATGTTTTGGAACAAAACCACAACAACCTTGATTGTCGGCATGGCGTATCTGACAGTACAATTTCACTATCCAAAATGTACTATATATCGAAAGTGGAGGGATGGGAAAGCAGAAAATACATGAATTAATGATCGTAGACAGAATTGAAGCGCTTGCAACATTGGAAAGGATTAGTGAGAATTGATTTATGACTAGAAATAGAGAGAACCTGCTTATTTTAACGCTTACGCTTGTTAGCTTTGTACTGGGAACAACCGAGTATGTCATTGTGGGTGTGTTGAAAGAAATTGAAAGTTACATGAAGATATCGCTTGCTGCCGCGGGTATGCTTGTCTCCGGTTTTGCGATTGCATACGCGGTGGGTACACCGTTTGCTGTAGCCTTCTTGGCCAAAATATCCAGAAGAAGTTCCATATTGATTGGATTTGCAATCGTCCTAGCATTAAATCTGTTGACCGTGTTCTCAACAACGTTTTATTCTCTAATGGCCATTCGTATTGTTTCGGCTGTTGCTTGTGGACTTACGATATCACTCTCGATCTCAATCGTAAGTGACGCAGTGAACCGGGAGCGAAGAGGGGAAGCTATTGCCTGGATTTTGGGCGGATTTTCAATTGCAAATGTGCTAGGTGTTCCACTCGGTACATTTATCGGACAACATCTAAGCTGGTCCATGACGTTTGTTGTTACGGCGTGCATAGGTGTTGTACCATTGCTGTTCATGTTCCGTATTCTGCCACGCCAAACAACTACGATTGCCGGTTCGTTCAGTGATCAGATGTCTCTCTTTGTGAAGCCACGCATATTGCTTGCCTGTCTGATCCCTGTACTGGGAAACAGCTGTATTTTCGTCGTTTTTACGTACATTACGCCACTCCTGAGTGAGACGATGGGTGTGCCAGTACAATGGATTAGTGCCATACTCCTGATCTATGGAGCCTGCAGTATCCTGAGTAACTGGATTGGTGCCAAAATAGCCAAGGGTGACTTCCTGCCCAAGCTCAAGCGACTTTTCGTAATTCAAGCCATCATCTTCCTAGGGCTGAGTTTTACCGTTTCCAATCTGTGGATGGGTTTGACATTCCTGTTCCTGGTTGGTTGTCTGTCATCCTCCATGAGCGCGGCATCCCAGTTATATTTGTTTGATGTGTCTGGAACGATCGCGCCGGGGTCAAAAGCATTTGCATCTACACTCCTGCCTGTGGCAGCGAACGTGGGTATAGCGTTAGGCTCCGGCGTTGGGGGAATCGCCGTCAATATGGGTGGTGTCCAGTGGGTGCCTCCAGTTGCTGTGATGCTTGCTTTGCTGGCTTTTGTCGTTACCCTGATATGCCAACGTTCAATCCAAGTGAATACAGACGAAACATCCACAGTAAAAGCCGCTTAGATGAGATGATGTTTAAACTAATCAGATGAATCCATTTTCGTGGTATTCGAAGTACAAACAGAGTCGCTGTTATAGCGGCTTTGTTTGTTTTTTAGTTTTCCAGCATTCGGGATGAAACGTCTTCGCAGATGATAGAGGTAGGATAATGCAATAATTCAGTGAATTTGTATAGGAAGAGATCTGATAAAATGAATGAAAAGCTGGGAGGTAAAGCCATGAAAAATCCGATGATTGGTGTACTGCCTTTATATGATACTGACAAAAAAAGTTACTGGATGCTTCCAGATTATATGAACGCCATAGAGGGAGCAGGTGGAATTCCAATGATGCTGCCTTTGACAACAGATACCGAGATCATAGCAAGGTTGGCTAATGAGTTCGATGGGTTCCTGTTTACCGGGGGACATGATCTCAATCCTGAGCTGTATCATGAGCGTGCGGAGGTTACCTGTGGAGAATTATGTATTGAACGCGATATGATGGAGTCGATATTATTACAAAAGGTAATTGAGCTTGATAAGCCTGCCTTTGGCATATGCCGTGGACTACAGCTATTTAACGTTATTTTGGGTGGAACGTTGTATCAAGACATTCCGACTAGTCTTCAACTTCATGGGAACAAGTTCGTTAATCATAAGCAAAGTCCGCCGTATACGAATCTTGTACATGATGTACATATTGAGAAAAATAATATCCTATACGATATTTTGCTAACAGATACGATAAAAGTGAACAGTTATCACCATCAGGGAATCAAGGTGTTGTCGGATAAGTTAACTGCCGTGGCTGTCGCTGAAGATGGACTCATCGAATCCGTGGTCATGCCAAACCGTTCATTTGTTTTGGCTGTGCAATGGCATCCAGAGTACAGCTACAAAGTAGATGACTATAGTCAAAAGTTATTTGCGGCGTTTGTTAATGCTTCTAAATCCCCGTCCTATACTATCCATATTGAAGACATAACCGCATAAAATGTGAAAAAGAAAAAAGACCTCCTGTTTATAAAAACAGAGGAGGTCTTTGTATTGGTGAATGTAGTCGTGATGAGTAAACGTGGTATTACCATTATGATTGTAGTGGAATGATTATTTTAATCCAGACTTCGTGTTGGCATGCTCTTCAGCATTCAGGGAAGCAATCAGCTTCTCGCCTTCAACATCCAGGTTTGGCAGAATGCGATCCAGCCATTTTGGAAGTGCCCAAGCTTTGTCTCCGAAAATAGCCATGATGGCAGGGACCAAGCCCATACGGATGATGAAAGCATCAATCAGAATGCCTACAGCCAAAGTGAAACCAATCTGCTTGATCATGACATCATCAGTGAAGATAAATCCTGCAAATACAGAGACCATAATCACTGCTGCGGCAACAACCACGCGACTTACCTGATTGTATCCATGAACAACGGATTCGGTCCCGCGATGACCATGCACATAGGATTCCCGCATGGAGCTAACAAGGAAGACTTGATAGTCCATCGCCAGGCCATACAGGATACCTGTCACGATGATCGGCATAAAGCTCAGCAGCGGGCCGCCTGTATCGAAACCAAAGAGCGAATGCAGCCAGCCCCATTGGAATACAGCAGTTGTGATCCCGAATGTAGCCAGGATACTAAGCAGGAAACCAATTGTTGCTTTGATGGGAACGATGATCGAACGGAAAACGAGTAACAGGATGATCAGCGAGAGCAAGATTATGATACCTACATAAATAGGGAACACCTGCGCCAGTTTGGCTGACATATCGATGTTTACAGCTGTAAGTCCAGTAACTCCAAGTTTCACATCATAGGTCTGTGCGATGCTGGAATCAGCCGCGCGTAGATCAGTGACCAGTGTTTTAGTGAGATTATCGTTAGGACCCGTTTTTGGAATGAGACTGAAAATAGCTAAATCTTCTGTCATACCAAGCGGTGTGACTTGTGCAACGTTATTCTGTCCTTGGAGTTCCATCACCAGACCGCCCAAGAGTTCCGGTGTAACTTTTGCGGATGATTGATTAGGCTCTGCGACCAGAATAAGTGGCCCGTTAAATCCTTCTCCGAAGCCTTCGGAGATGGCATCATAGCTTTGTCTTGCTGTTGTATCCAGATTCGCTGAGGAAGCGCCAGGGATACCCATTTCCATTTTGGTAATCGGCGTCGCGGCAAAACCAAGAATGACGATGATGGCGATAATGGTAGCCCAACGATTTTTGATAACGAATTTCACCCATCTGTCCGCGACTCCGCGGCTAGTGGATTTAGGATGTTTCGTGCTTTTCTCACGAGCTTTGGCGGAACAGATGCGTTCTCCTACCAATCCGAGTAAAGCTGGCAACAGGGTTAAAGCAACAAATACGTTGATGAGTACGGTGGCAGCTGCGACCAAAGCCATCGTAGACAAGAATGTGAGACCGATGACAAGCATACCGCACAGTGCAATAATGACGGTTAATCCGGCAAAAAATACTGCGCTGCCCGATGTGCCAATGGCTCTTGCTGTTGCTTCTTTTGCACTCAAGCCCTGATCAATAATCATTCGACGTTGACGATTAACAATGAAGAGAGCGTAATCGATTCCGACAGCCAATCCAACCATGAGAGCTAGGACGGAAGTGACACTAGGCATTTCGATGAATTTGGAGATGGAGAACGCACCACCAACTCCAATGGCAACACCGAGGAGTGCAGTGATCAGAGGTAGACCTGCTGCAACAACGGAGCCAAGGGTGATCAGCAATACAATGACAGCAATGACCAGTCCGACAATCTCTGCCGAGCCGACTCCAATCGATACCGTTTTGAGCGTTTCGCCCGGCAGCACCTTAATATTGGTTCCTTGCTCTACCGTCATAACAGATTGAATAACGGAATCAAATACATCCTGTGTTATGGCAGACTGCTCAATTGTAAATTGGAACTGGAACAGTGCAATGCTGCCGTCCGAAGAGATCAGCATTCCAGGTACAGGAACACCATCCACCATCAAAGGTCCATAGGGAGGAGGCGTGGTTGTTGCGGATTGCGCCGTATCAGTAGCCTGAGCATTCTGAGCCATTTCCGCCTGAGCACCCGAATTACCTGCTTCAGCTGCATAGTCCGCAGGGTTAATGACTTTGTCTAATCCGTAAACTTCATTAACACCTTTCATCATGGCCGCCAAACGTTCAGGCGTATCCAAACGCTCGTTGTCTGGAGCTTTGAACACAACACTTCCTTGACCGCCGGAGGCGGCTGGCAGTTCTTTTGCCAATTGATCCAAAACCTTCTGTGACTCTGTGCCTTCAATCTTCATTTCAGAACTGATGTGAATACCATTGATGCTGATCATGGAGATGACAATTCCCAGAATTAAAACCCAGCCAATGATGAAGTAGGCAGGTTTGCTAAAAGCGGTTTTCCCCACTCTGTATAATAATGTAGACATTTCTCTATTTTACACTCCCTCTATGATGAATGTGGATGGTTGGCATGTTCGAATCCTGCCCGTAAATGATTAAACGTGGTTTCCAAAAATTGATCGAAGGTTAAAGCGCCGGGCTTGGTATCTTCAGTAATGACTTGTCCGGGCAGCAACACATTGAGTCTTCCATCAATTAATGGCAGTATTGTTCCATATAGTGCGTTGATCAAAAGATAAGTATAGATCTCGTCATACTTCCCGTTAGATAAGTCTAATAAGGTATCTTGTGCCTGCGTCTGCATCCGGTGCATGGCTCCAAGGTAATGCGGTTCAAGCACGGGATAAGTCTGGGATAGCGAGAGCAGCTGATGAAGTCTTCCAATTAGTTCTGTTGTAAGCTGCATCTTGATCAGGTTATACAGTACGTCAAGCAAGGAGACATTGTCGGGCATTTCGGTAAGTAACTCTTCGAGTTCCGTTGTATTCTGAACGGATATTGCACCTCTTGCTACGGCTTCTTCTTTACATGTGAAGTAGTTTGCAAATGTTCTACGTGAACAACCCACCTGATGTACGATATCTTCGACCGTAAAGCCATCAAGCCCATGTTCAAGGGTTAGTTCAAATGCAGCACTAGCAAGTGCTTTTTCAGTGGCTTCTTTCTTCAAATGTCGCAAGTTTCTTTTAATCATCATTCTCCGCTTATGCGTTCACCTCCAATACCAATGACTATGGTTTAATTCTTTTTAAGAAGAGCACACTTACTGAATATGCACTTTGTGAGGTTTATCATATCAACAAGTTGCCCATTGTGCAAATTTACTCATTGTGCAATTATTTTATATGACGGCTATAGTGCGAATCAATACTTCAACTCCTGAGGAATGAGTGTTAAAATCAATAGAAAAACTTGGGGCGATAACGAGACATGAGTAGTCGTAAACAAAGTTTATTGGAAACAGCACTTGCACTATTTTTAGAGCATAGCTATGCAAATACAACAATCCAGATGATCCTGGATCAATCAGGTGTATCCAAAGGCACATTCTACAAATTCTTCAGTTCCAAAGAAGACTGTTTATATTCGATTATTGATCAGCGCATGCAAGAGGATGTTTTCATTCGCAAAGAACTTGAACAAAATCACTATACATCGGATTATGATCTGCTCGTAGACCAGATTGCGATTCCTATGTCTGTACCTAATAAAGAGCGAGTATGGGAATTATATTGGACGGGCTTTTATTCCGGGGAGATCAACTCAGCCAAACTGGCTACAGTTCACCTAAAATGGCTGTCCACACGCTTGATTCAGGTGTACGGAAACGATATTAGCTTATATGCCAACGAAGGGGCAATATTGTGCTATGGCATATTACATCAGATTGCCAACACATCAAGAAGTCTAAATACGCAAAAACCGGTATGGAGCGAAGTGGTTCCAAAAGTACTAACGTACATTGAAGTGATCCTAAGAACAATGCACCAGAGAAATGAACATATTTTCGACTTTCAGTCTCTCTATTTCCTGAATGCCGATGAGCGTAACCATGATATGGGTCTGGACATCGATAATGTATTGATCGAATTTGATGAGTTCAACAACCGTGTTCAAAAATCCAAGGAATCTGCAGCATTGAAGCAACTTTCGAAGGGGCTTTTAGCGTTATTACAGGATCAAGAGGATTTAAATATTCCTGTAATCGAAGTGGTACTTCAAGCGTTTCACAAAGAGTACAAATCCAGTGCGTTTCAATCGGAAGCCAATAGAGTGAGTGAAGCCTGTTGGTGGTATTTGGAACTGGTGAAACAACGTAATTAATATGGGGGTTGGCTAATAGCCGACCTCTTTTTTTATACTTTTTATGCTTGTAATTATAAATATTATACTAATCGTATATAAATGAAATAGTGTTATAACAGTTGTTTACTGCCGTTAAATCTATAATATTTGAAAATAAATAGACTAGTAGTATATAATCGAAATGAACATATATTTCCATAGATTTGAATAACTTCACTTCGAAAGGAAGATTATAATGAATCATTCGAATAACCAGACCTCAGAAAAAGTAGAATTTAATTTATTTAGCGAAGAAAATAGTAAAGATCCATTTGCCATGTTTGCACAGATGCGTGCCAAAGGTTCCGTTGTTCCTATACCTAATCCAATGGGTGGAGCAGGGCGAACCTGGATTGTAACTCGGATGGACGTTGCCATGGAAGTGCTGAAAGATCACTCTCGATTTACGGTAGATATGAACTCTATTGATAGTGGCAATGATATTCGAAAGAATCTCTCAGGCGAGCTTGGTTCGTCGGAACCCCAGACTTTTTTTACCGGAAAGTCGATGCTCTTTGTTGATGAACCGGATCACCGTAGACTGCGTAGCCTGGTTTCCAAAGCATTCACTCCAAGATATATGGAAAGCCTGCGTCCACGCGTCCAGGAAATTGCCGATGAGTTGATTGACCAATTCGAAGGAAAAGGAGAGATGGATCTTGTAAAAGACTATGCCTATCCTTTCCCAATCAACGTTATTTCCGAGATGTTGGGTATACCTCAGGAAGACCGACCTCAAATCCATGTATGGTCTGAAGCCATTGCAAAAGGTCTTGGTTTTGGTAAACAGGACCCTGCAGTAGCGCAGCACTTGCGATCATTTGCAGAGTACACCTCACAGCTTGTGGCGAACAAACGAGTAGAACCTTCTGATGACCTCATCAGTCAATTAATTGCGATTGAGGAGGAGGGGGATCGATTGAATGAAGATGAATTAATATCCATGATCACGTTATTAATATTTGCTGGACATGAGACAACGTCCAATCTGATTGCAACCGGCTCTTATCTTCTTCTGACACATCCCGAACAACTGAAACAACTGAAACGAGATCTTAATCTGGTTCCTTCTGCGGTGGAGGAGTTGTTACGATATAACGGACCCGCCACTTCTTCAGGTCCTCGTTATGCAACACAGGACACGGAGTTGGATGGACAATTGATTCAAAAAGGAGATGTTGTGATTCCCCTCCTGAAATCAGCGAATCGGGACGAACAGCAATTCACTGATCCGGAAGAATTGGATATTGAACGCAAAATAAAACGGCATTTGGCCTTTGGACACGGCATCCATATGTGTCTTGGCGCTCCTCTTGCTCGTGTGGAGGGGGACGTGGCGTTTACTACGCTTTTACGTCGACTACCGGATCTTCAGCTCAGCATTCCTCAGGAAGAGATTCATTGGCACTCTGCTTTGTCATCACAAGGATTGGCATCTTTGCCTGTTAAATTTTAATAGATGAACTTAGTATGACTCACTGAGTATGACGAATTTTCGTCATACTCTTTATTTGTATTGATGATAGAATGGAATGAATAGAGGTTAGCCGTGTCATTGAACGATCCTTAATGTGAAGGATAAAATGAGTACATAATTTTTTGTTGTAGAGGTAAACTATATGAATAAAGATGAGTTTTTTATGCATAAAACCATTGAGATTGCTCTGCAAGCTCGCAAAGAAGGAAACGAACCATTCGGCCCATGATCAATTAGCGGAAATTGCTGGTGGCAACATCATGATCGCGTGTGAAGGAGTATTTGACAAAAGTCCTCAAAAGCCTGAAGTAACAGGGGAATTACTTAATACAGAGGGCTTGAAAGTCTTCGAGGGATATCAATTTCATTCCAAGTCGTAATCCGGTCAAAAAAATAATTTTTGATAATTGCTTGATTTTTTTTTCAACGTCTGATAGTGTAAGACCTGTGATTTTGGGAAGTTAATTTATCAATATGAATTAGAGCTTTCCAGCAGATAATTTTGACCACTTCACCAGGAAGTTAAGGCCATACGGACAGCCGGGTCAAACGCCGATTGGCAACTTACGTTGCTTTATTGATTGAGTTCAAAGCTCAAATTTTATAAGTTGGTTACTTTACAACCAGTGCAATTGCACATCAACTTGTGAAACGGTCAATAAGAGTGGTAAAGGCGAATTATTTGCTATATAGACTCTGATCCAATATTGATATACATGAAGGAGCTTTCCGCCAAAGGAGTTCTTGTGAACTTTTTTGGTCATGGAGACTTCACGTCTTTTTTATGATGTATATCGATAAGCAAGTGTGATGATGCGCGATTGCGGGCATTTTTCACCTTGCTTTTTTTGTTGTCTTGTTGTTGTCATCGTATTAAACCAATAAAAAAAAATACATATTGGGATAGGAGAATGTAAAATGGGAAAAGCACTAATCATCGGCGCCGGCGGCGTTGCTTCCGTGGCAGTACACAAATGCGTTCAAAACAGCGAAGTTTTTGAGGAAATCTGCATCGCGAGTCGTACAAAATCCAAATGTGATGAGCTCAAAGCCAAGCTGGACGGCGGAAAAACAAAAATCACGACAGCACAAGTAGATGCTGATAATGTTGACGAACTGATCGCTCTGATCAACGAAGTTAAACCGGATATCGTAATGAACCTTGCTTTGCCGTATCAAGATCTGACAATCATGGATGCTTGCCTTGCAACTAAAACAAATTACATGGACACAGCAAACTATGAGCCACATGATACAGCGAAGTTTGAATACAGCTGGCAATGGGATTACAAAGAGCGTTTTGAACAAGCAGGCATTACTGCATTGCTCGGTAGTGGATTTGACCCAGGCGTGACAGGCGTATTCTCCGCTTATGCCCTGAAGCACTACTTTGACGAAATTGAGTACATCGACATTTTGGACTGCAATGGCGGCGACCATGGCTATCCGTTCGCAACCAACTTCAACCCTGAGATCAACATTCGCGAAGTATCTGCGAACGGAAGATACTGGGAGAATGGTGAATGGATTGAAACAAAACCGATGGAAATCAAACGTGTCTACGACTTCAAAGAAGTTGGCGAGAAAGACATGTACCTGTTGTACCATGAGGAACTGGAATCTTTGGCAAAAAACATGCCAGGTCTGAAACGTATCCGTTTCTTCATGACATTTGGTCAAAGCTACCTGACTCACTTAAAAGCTCTTGAAAATGTAGGCATGACTTCAATCGAGCCTATTGAATATGAAGGTAAACAAATTATTCCACTGCAATTCCTGAAAGCAGTACTGCCTGATCCAGCATCCCTTGGACCACGTACTGTAGGTAAAACAAACATCGGTTGTATTTTCAAAGGTAAAAAAGATGGTCAAGACAAAACATATTATGTATACAATATCTGTGATCACCAAGAGTGTTACAAAGAAGTGGGTTCCCAAGCGATCTCTTACACAACAGGCGTTCCAGCTATGATCGGTGCAGCAATGGTCATGACAGGCAAATGGAACAAACCAGGCGTATACAATGTAGAAGAGTTCAACCCAGATCCATTCATGGAAGAGTTGAACAAATGGGGCCTCCCATGGGTAGAAGACTTCAACCCGGTACTCGTTGATGAGCTGCCAGAAGAAGTTAAAGAATCGGAGCTTGTTCGTTAAAATGCGGTTCGAGCAATTACCGACCCCATGTTTTGTTGTTGACGAGGCGCTTATCGAGAGAAACCTGAAAATCCTGAACGGTGTTATGCAGCGTACAGGTGCCAAAATCGTGCTCGCTCAAAAAGCATTTTCCATGACTGCGATGTATCCGCTGATTGGAGAATACCTGAGCGGCGCTACGGCGAGTGGTTTGTATGAAGCACGCCTGGGCCACGAGGAAATGGGCAAAGAGAACCATGTCTTTGCTCCGGCATATCGCGCAGAAGAGATCGACGAGATTCTCTCCATCTGCGACCATATTATTTTTAATTCTTTTTCACAGCTTGCAAAATTCAAGGATAAGGCGCTTCAAGCTGGCCGTAAGGTCGGCTTGCGCGTCAATCCTGAATGCTCTACTCAAGAAGGACACGAGATCTACGATCCGTGTTCTCCGGGTTCGCGTTTTGGCGCGAAACAAGAGGATTTCCAAGCAGATCTGTTGGAAGGTGTCTCCGGACTGCACTTCCACACACTGTGTCAGCAAAATTCAGATGATCTGGAGACTACGCTGAACGCAGTTGTTGAGAAGTTCGGACAATGGCTGCCACAAATGGAATGGATCAACTTCGGTGGTGGGCACCATATCACACGTGAAGATTATGATATTCCAAGACTGGAAGCATGCATCAAGCGTATGCAGAACGACTATGGCCTAGAAGTATATCTGGAGCCGGGAGAAGCTGTTGCGCTGAACGCGGGTTATCTGGTGACCTCTGTGCTTGACTTCCATAAAAACGGTATGGACATCGCTATTCTGGATACTTCAGCTACGTGTCATATGCCGGATGTGTTGGAAATGCCATATCGCCCGCCGCTGATCGGTTCGGGAGAAGTGGGTGAGAAGGCTCATCTGTATCGCCTAGGTGGACAAACCTGTCTGTCTGGTGACGTGATTGGGGATTACTCATTCGATCAGCCTTTGCAGGAAGGCGACCGTCTGGTATTCGAGGACATGGCGATTTACTCCATGGTGAAAACCAATACGTTCAACGGCATGCCGCTTCCAGCGATTGCAGTCAAAAGAAAAGACGGCGATTGCGAAGTTGTTCGCGAATTCGGATATCAGGATTTCAAAATGAGGCTGGCATAATTACTTCATTATATAGTAAACATTAATATAGAATTGAAAATAAAACAAAGAAGGGGACCTGGAGACAGGTTCCCTTTTTAACGTTAAATGATGTTTAATGATTAGATTTAATGATGTTTATCATCGAGGTTAGATGAATGTTTACTGGTATTGAGCCGACTTAGCTTCGACTTCAGTTTTCGGGTTAATGTTGTGGTTTCGAGGCTGCTCTCGCAGCGTACGGAAAGATCGGTTCTCTTAGTTCAAAGTCATATGTTAACCCATCCACAATGCCCACTACACTCTCACTGTCATACAACTCCAGCAAAAATCCAGCCATTTGTTCCGCCGTATGGAACTTGGGAACCCTGCCTTCATATTCAAACTCATCTACATTAAAGGAATGTTTCGCAAATTCCGTCTCGGTTGCAGCCGGAGCGAGGACTTTGGCCTGCATCGCTGCGTTCTTACCTTTTAACTCTTGCGCAAGTCCTTCCGTAAAGGCACTAACATAGAACTTGGTTGCGCAGTAGGTTACTGCATCGGCTACAATCGTATATCCACCACCAGAGGAGATATTAATGATCTGTGTGCCATCAACATTTGCATAATCACGTACATACAGGGAAGAAAGAATCGTAAGAGCTTCTATATTAAGATGAAGCATCTGCTCAATCTTTGGCAGGTGTTGTTCGCCAACGGAAGCGAAATTCCCGAATCCGGCGTTGTTGATCCAAGTCTCAATGGAATAAGCCTGAAGACTTTCATAGAATTCATGCACATTAGCGGCAATAGACAGATCCACTGTACGAATGACAACATCCAGATCTGGATTGATTTCAGCTACTTTTGCTTTTAATTTGTCCAATTCATCGGTTCTGCGTGCAGCCAGGATCATATTTTTGCCACGAGCTGCAAAAGCTAAAGCCGCTTCATATCCAATGCCTGAACTGGCACCGGTAATCACTGTATATTTCATGGGAATTCCTCCTGAATCTGATTTCATTTTTTATTGTGATGTGACCACGAGTTGATTATACTGATTAGAGCTTACTCTAAGTCAAGCGGGAAAATGGAGGGGAGGTTAACCATGCATACCATAGGTGAAGTGGCAGAATTACTCCATATCAGTGCACATACGTTGCGTTATTATGAGAAGGAACAGATTGTAACTCCTCTCCGAGATGCCAGTGGAGACAGGCGATACAACGAGTCACACCTGAAGTGGCTACAATTTGTGATCAAATTAAAAGAGACTCAAATGCCCATTGCTATCATTAAGAAATATGCGTCCTTGTTTCAGGAAGGGGAGCATACGGCGGCGGATCGTTTAAAGCTGCTGGAGGAGCATAAAGAGTCGATTCAAAAACAGATGCACATACTTAACACAGCAGATGAGATGCTTGAGCATAAAATTTCGTCGTATCGAACGCTCATCGGACAATGAACTAACACACACAAATGACGTTCTATTGCCAAAACAGTGATTTTTATTATAGACTGTTTTTTATCGGTTGTTCATCAAGGGGGAAATGCAATGCATCAAAACAGAAAACAAAAGTCAAACAAGTTAAAGATTCTCTCCAAAGTATTATTGATTATCATTGGGGGATTTATAACGGCATATGGCCTGGAAGCCATATTGATCCCGAATAATGTCTCAGATGGTGGTGTCACAGGTCTGAGTATCGTAGGATCACAGCTGTTCGGATTACCACTGGGGATGCTCATCGGGATTATTAACATTCCATTTGTGTGGCTCGGGTACAAGCAAATCGGAAAAAGCTTTGCGTTATATTCGATCATCGGTATTGCTTCACTGGCAATCAGTACGAGTCTGATGCACCATGTACCAACTATCATTGAAGGTGATACCTTGCTTGTTACGGTTGTCGGCGGGATTATTATCGGTTTTGGTATGGGACTTGCATTACGTAATGGTGGCGCATTGGATGGCATAGATATGCTGGCTGTACTCCTTTCGCGAAAAGTACCTTTTGGAACCAGTGATCTCATTCTGTTCCTCAACATGTTTGTATTTATTGTCGTTTCTACCGTGTTTGGTCTGCAAGGTGCGATCTTGTCAGGACTTGCGTATTTTATTGCTTCTAAAGTAATACATATTGTTGAAGAGGGCTTGAGCGGCTCCAAAACGTTTAAAATTATTACGAATCAACCTGAGATTATGGTTGAAACCATTCGGGACCGCTTAGGCCGTGGAGCAACGTATACTGAGGCTTACGGTGGCTACTCTAATGAGCAATTCAAGGAAATTACTTGTGTCATTAACCGGATGGAAGAGAGTAAAATTAAAGATATCATTCACGAAATTGACCCAACTGCTTTTGTAGTCGTATACGATGTAGCTGAAGTAAGAGGTGGTAATTTCAAAAAGAAAGATATTCACTAACATACAAAAACGCGCTGACAGGAGGAATACTCTTGCCAGCGCGTTTTTGTTTTACCATATGTATATAAAAAAAATCAAGCTTCCGTAAAAACTGTACTGAAGCTACTGTCAACACCTTCAATATACAATGGAACAGCATATACCTTTTCAATTCCAGATAAATCATGGTTTAAATTCATATCCTCTATAAGTAGAATGAACTTGCCATCAACCCGACCTTTCCCGAGCATAATCTGATGAAAAGTGATAGCTTCATCCACATGAATCACAGACCCAGAAGAGATCATATCCATTCCAACTGCTCTCAATGAATCAAAAACCATCAGGTAACTTGCAGCATCTGCTGCAAACCCTGGGTTATGATCACTATAACGAACAGGGTCAGATGATCGAAAATTTCCAAAACCTGTGCGTATGAGCAGTAGATCAGAGCCAGCGATCTGGTGTTCATACGGCTCCAAGTCAGCTTTTGTAATAAGTTCATCATCTCCTTTGGGAATATCGAGGATTGTTGGATGAGTAAAGATAAAGTAGTCTATTGGAATCTCGCTTATTTTTAGACCTTGCGGATTGAAATGCCAAGGCCCGTCAATATGAGTTCCATTATGGTCGAGAGATGTGATGATAAATTGGTTATACAGATCTCCTTGATCTATGCTGGACTGCTGCTGAATCTCAACAGGAGGGTTATCTTTATAAACGGGAGTATTTACACTAAGAGGATAGGACAAGAGGATCCGCTTCATCTGTTGTTCTCTCCTTTATGTCACACAGTTTCTATATAATGTTTGGTGAATGTATGGACTCATATTATGAAAGGAATCGGTATTTCATGCATAAGTACAGCTCTCTTATGGAAAACTTCTATAGTGCGGATACAATGCATGATTTCATGTATGGGAGGTTAGCATAGTGACAAAACAAGACCCGCAAGAGCTTTTGAAGCAAAAACACGAGCTGGATGAACAAAAAAGACAGTTCACTAATTTTTCGCGGAATATTTCTGGTCATGGTGAGGTTGAAGCTGGTCAAGAGTTCAGTGTTGACCGGGTACCAGATGATCAAAACCGTATGAAATCGGTTGAGAACAGACGCGGCGAAGTCTAAAACGTTACAACATAAGCCGATCCTTTCATGGATCGGTTTATTCGTGTGGAGCAGTGTGATGCACAAAGAATATGTATTGTAATTGCACATAGGAGAGTATATAGGTGGTGGTCAATCGTTGTAAAAGGTCGTATATTATTAATATGTCGATTGTGGGATTGAATATGGACCACATCGCAATATGATAAACGATTTTACATAGAAGGACGGGAAAAAATGGACTTTAAACCGCTTGCTTCATTTATTGACCGCATTACATCCTGGCGTATACCGTGGGCAGAGGTGCTGGTGATGCATCGAAATGATACCGTTTTCCATTATCGTAATGGTTACGCCAATCTGGAGGAGAAAACGCCCATTGGTGATGGAGCGATCTTCAATCTATACTCCATGACCAAAATCATGACCTGCGTTGCAGGCTTGCAACTGGTGGAAAGAGGTGAAATGCTGTTAAGTGATCCACTGTCCGATTATCTGCCAGAGTATGCTGATATGACGGTGAAGAAAACGATGGCGAACGGTGAGATTCGGCTGGAAAAGGCGACAAGAGCCATTACAGTGCGCGATTTGTTCACCATGACTGCCGGTTTCTCTTATGACGTGGGTAATCCAAGCATTCAGGAAGCCGTCAAAAGAACCGACGGAACATTGCCGACACGTGACTTTGCGAGAGCGCTTGCGAAAGAACCACTGCTGTTTGAACCAGGAACACACTGGAATTACAGCATGTGCCATGATGTGCTGGGAGCCTTGATTGAAGTGGTCAGTGGTAAAAGCTTTGGTACGTATCTCCGGGACGAAATCACCGGACCACTGGGTATGAATGATACAGCGTTTAATCTGAACGATGAGCAGCAGAAGCGCCTGATTCCGCAGTATGCTTATAATGATGAGCTTGAAAAGGCTGTACGTATGGATGGTAATGGATTCCGTGTGGGTACCGAGCTGGAGAGCGGCGGTGCTGGGTTATTGTCAACCGTTAGTGATTATGCACGTTTTCTGAAGGCACTTACTGGGTTTGGTACAAGTCCTGAAGGTGTACGCATTTTGTCACAAGCTTCAGTGGAACTGATGCGAACGGATCACCTGAACGAGATGACTCGCGGTGATTATTCGTGGGATCATATGTATGGATACGGCTATGGACTAGGTGTTCGTACACATATCTCCAAAGCAGGCAGTGGTTCGCTGAGCCCACTGGGTGAATTTGGATGGAGTGGTGCTGCTGGTTGTATGGCCATTATTGATCCGGATTCAGAGCTTACGGTCATGTATGCCCAGCATCTGCTCAACAGTCAGGAACCATATGTTCAACGACGCTTACGTAATGTGGTATACTCCTGCCTATAACTCATATCGTATTCGTAGTTACTTGAAGAGCCGCTATATTAGCGGCTTTTTTATGTTATATAGATCGAAAACTATTGATTTAGATTGTTATATATTTCTTTATTAGAAAGGGTATGTTATCATTCTTAGGAAAATAGTACTAGTAGGAGGATATGCTTATTGAACATTAACTTATATTAATTACATAGCTTGATCAAGATTAGGACTCTAGCAAGTACCTGTTTGAAAGTTGAGATGGTATACGATTTAAAATTAGAAAAGAGCTGCTAGATTTTTATTTTTTTACTAAAAGGAGAGTCAACGATGATACACCCTAAACACAACGCAAAATGGGCTTCTCTGGCCTTACTTACCTTAATCGGCTATGTTCTGAGCGCATTGCTCCTGTTACCACCCAATGCTGCTGCCAAGGGAGAACAAATCTCTGCCAAACAGCTCGCAAGTATGAGCCGGCTTTCATTTACACTTCGTGATGCCAAGCAAACGGCTTACACCGTTTATATTTTCGCTTATGATGAACAGAAGAGCACGCTGACCGAAGAAAATGGTTGGACAAACAATAAAAAAGGCGACAAGAGTTATTCAGGAACGTATCGTGCAGCCTTGCTGAAAAAAGGTGCAGCATACGGAACAGTCCAAGCAGCAAAACTGGATCTGAATACGATTATTTTGCCTCAAACCTGGAACTTCGTTGTGAAGAGTAAAGAGGCTAGTACACCAGACATGCTGATGATTACCGATTGGGGAACTTCTAATTTTAATGAAGTGAAAACCTATATTGTTCGTTCCGGGGAATTGCGCCGTGTAACATATGTTGATAATAAGGGTAAAAAAATCGACGATTCCTACTCTGCAAGCAGAGATGATGGAATTCGTACTCTTTCAGGTGCCCGAGTACAGTTCAAAAATTACAACAACCTGCAATTTGTCTATGGAGTTAATACGTTTAAGCTGAATGTGAACAAATTGGAATTGCGTCTGGAAGATACGCGTAACCTCCGTTCAAAAGCTTGGCCGAACTCGGGTGTTGGCGATCGCGCTTACCTGAAAAGCTTGAAGGATGCTGCTTTAAAGGGTGCATTACCAGGCCGGACGGACATCAAGATTGGCATGACGCTTCAAAATGCGCAAAAAAAGCTGGGGAAACCAACCTCTCGTTCAAATGAGGAATGGGGAGCGTTCTATTATTATTCTAAATTCGGCGTCGGATTTGATTCATACATGCACGAGCTTACCAATAAATCACGTATTGCCGTTTTTGATTTGTACAATGAGAAGCAGAATCTGTCACCATGGAATGTGAAAATATGGATGGGGAAACCTTCCTCAGAGTATTACAATGAAGTCGTTGGTGGTTATGAGATGGTATACCAATTGGGTAATCACGCCATTGTATTCAATTATGAGGAAGAAGAGGACTTGATTGACTTTACGAGTATATATTAAGCTATAACATCGCAAGAAACAAAAGTGTGTCGTATTCTTATTTACAAAAAAAGCCGCTAAATAGCGGCTTTTTTGATTTCCATGAGATGGACTGTAGTCTATTTTATTGGAGTGTTATTAGAGCTTTGCACAGAACGCACACGATTGACTAAATAAATGCCGACCGACACGAACAGTAATGCAGCCAGGTTTTTTAGCTCGAAAATCGTTTCGCCTAAGAATAAAGCCGATAATAATGCTCCAAACACAGGGATAAGGAAGTTGTATACAGACACTCTTCCGACCTTATTGTATTTGAGAAGCAGATTCCATAGACAAAATGCAACGGATGACAGCAAGGCCAAGTAAATCAAGTTACTGGTGGATTCCAGGGTGAAATGGGTAACCCGACCACCGAGTAAGAGACCTAATAGCGTAAGTACCAATCCCCCGACGAATAAGCTGACACCTGTGATAATCAGAACATCGATCGTAGCAGTGAGACGTTTTGCGTAAAGGGCCGTAACGGAAAAAACAAGTGCAGCTATAATAACAAACCCTTCACCTGTGAACGAAAAGGAAAAAGCAAGCAGATCCGTATGGAAGTTTACGATGATCACACCGACAAATCCAAGCAAGCAGCCAACGATTTTATTTCTGCTTAACTTGTCGTTTTTATAGATGAAATGGGCCAGAACAACACTAAAAAAGGTCGTCGTTGCATTCATAATGGAGCCTTTGACACCCGTTGTATTGGCTACACCAACGTAAAAAAACATATATTGCAAACCGGTTTGCAATATACCTAGCATGATGAGGCTTGTCCACTGTGGTCTGGACAATTGGAGCTTCTCTTTTCTAACGATACGAGACAGGAGCAAGAGCAGCAAGCCCGCCAGTGTAAATCGGTATCCTGCAAATACATACTTGGAAGCAATATCTTCCGGAAGAATGTTAAACGCGATATATCCAAGTTTGATGGATGGGTACGCACTTCCCCATAACAAACAACACAGGCTTGCAACGAGCATGACAAAAATAGGATCACTAAATTTACTCGGTTTCTCAAGGGTATTTCTCTCTATCACTTTCGATCTTCTCCTCACATTTCATGTACATATGTATGTATGAATCTATTAATATCCTCACTGACCATATCACATATCGCTAATGTTTGTAATGATAATTAATAAACCGCTCCTCCAGAACAGGAAGAAACCATGATACAGATGGATTCCAGTGCACATTCATGTATACTTGGAGAAATTTCCAGAATGAAAACGCTTGTCAAATTGAAAATAATATGATAATTTAATGTCTGTAACCGGTTACACATAGAGGAGAGCAACTTATGACAACAATTAAAGACGTAGCTCAACTGGCTGGCGTATCTGTTGCCACCGTATCCAGAGTCATTAATGATAGAGGTTATGTTCATGCCGACACACGCAAGAAAGTGGAAGATGCTGTGAAGGCGCTTAACTTTTCGCCAAATGAAGTGGCCCGCTCATTATATAAGCGCAAGTCCAAACTGATAGGCCTGTTGTTGCCGGATATTGCGAACCCTTACTTCCCGCAGTTGGCCCGCGGTGTAGAGGACAGGATGCAGGAACAGGATTACAGACTGATATTTGGAAATAGTGATGAGGATGAACGGAAGGAGCAGGATTACATCCAGACGTTTATCCAGAACAATGTGGTCGGTGTAATCTCTTCAACGAACTATCCTCATTCTTCAATATATGAAAACCTGAAGATTCCCGTTGTGTTTCTGGACAGAACTTCACTCGATCGTCCATCCGTGTATGCGGACGGCAGGGAAGGTGGAAGACTAGCTGCAAGGGAGATAATCAAACGCGGCAGTCGCCGAATCACGGTTATGCAAGGACCGTCACAGATCAGACCCGCTCAAGATCGCTTTGAAGGAGCGATTGAAATCATCCGTGATGCTGGGTTAGACTACCAGGTAATCCAGACAACCTCATTTTCAATTAACGAGGCGGGTGTATGGGCTGAAGAATTATTCAGGAAGTACGCGGACACAGACGGGGTCATTGCCAGCAATGACATCGCAGCCATGGCAGTACTGCATGAGGCATCACGAATCGGAAAAAAAGTTCCTGATGACGTACAAGTGATTGGTTTCGATGATATTCCGATGAGCAGCCTGTTATCGCCGGCATTGTCCACCATCCATCAGCCAGCATACGAGATGGGAAGAGAAGCGGCGGGATTACTTATCCAGCTTGTCGAACAAGCTGCAATAGAGAACAAAAACATACAGTTGCCCGTAAGTTTCATCGAACGGGGCACTACGAGAAAGGTGAAATCAGATGGCTAAAATATGTGTAATAGGAAGCAGTTCAATGGATCTGGTTGTTACTTCGTCAAGACGGCCGGGGGCGGGTGAAACCGTTCTTGGCGACAGCTTCAAAACGGTCCCTGGCGGTAAGGGAGCCAATCAGGCTGTTGCCGCTGCACGACTGGGTGCCGAGGTTGCGATGATCGGCCGGGTAGGCGACGATGCTTTTGGCAAAGATATTTTAGAGAACTTTAGAGCAAATGCTGTAAATACGCAAAATGTGAAACCGGTTACACATTTAGAAAGCGGAACGGCTCATATCATTCTGGCAGAAGGTGATAATAGTATCGTAGTGGTTGAAGCGGCCAATCGAGAAGTCACTCCTGCATATGTCGATGAGGCAGCTGAAGTAATTCGAAACGCAGATATCGTGCTGATTCAGCAGGAAATTCCGGAGGAAACGGTTGTTCATGTAAGTACATTATGTGCAGAATTCGGAACACCGCTGTTGCTTAATCCCGCACCGGCGAGAACATTACCGCAAGAAGTGATCGACAATGCCGCATATATCACGCCGAACGAGCATGAAGCCGAGATTTTGTTTCAGGGCATGAGTCCGGCACAGGCATTGCGTCAGTATCCTAACAAGTTGTTCATCACGGAGGGTAGTAAAGGTGTACGTTACTTTGATGGCACAGCGGAAATTCTAGTCCCAACTTATAAAGTTGAGGCTATCGATACTACTGGGGCAGGAGATACGTTCAACGCCGCATTTGCAGTTGCTTTAGCTGAAGGAAAAGCGTTGCAAGAGAGTATACGCTTCGCTAATCGGGCTGCATCGTTGTCCGTCACCAAGTTCGGAGCGCAGGGCGGTATGCCAACGCGTGATGAAGTAGAGGAGAGCTTGTAATGAAAAGAAATGGCATGTTGAATAGTCACATTTCCAAGATTTTGTCTGATCTGGGCCATACGGACATGATTGCGATTGCGGATGCAGGTCTACCAGTACCTGACGGGGTAATCAAAATCGATCTAGCCCTTAAATTGGGAACACCAAGTTTTCGCGAAGTGGTAGAGGTTATCGCAGAAGATATGGTTATTGAGAAAGTTATTGTGGCAGAAGAAATTCGCGAAGGCAATCCCGCAGCTATGCAATTCATCACGGAGAAATTCGGTGAAGAAGCCATCGATGCTTCCGTCAGCCATGAACAATTCAAAGCATTAACTCGGCAGGTGAAAGCGGTCATCCGCACAGGTGAAGCCACACCCTATGCCAATTGCATTTTACAATCGGGAGTCCATTTCGGTTAAAAGGAGGTTACGTAATGCACATTCAGATGCAAGACATTCATAAAGCGTTTGGAACGAATCAGGTGCTGAGCGGAGTGGATTTTGAACTAAAAGATGGTGAGGTTCATGCCCTGATGGGGGAGAATGGAGCCGGCAAATCCACGCTGATGAACATTCTGATTGGTCTTCATCAGCGTGATCAGGGAATCATCACCATAGACGGAGAAGAAAACTATTTTGCAAGTCCAAAGGAAGCCGAGAAACTGGGTATCACATTCATACATCAGGAGCTGAACGTATGGCCTGAAATGACGGTGCTGGATAATCTCTTTATCGGTAAGGAACTGACATCATCCATCGGGTTGCTTAATACAAGACAAATGAAAGCGCTCGCCAAAGAACAGTTCGCTAAACTTTCTGTAGACATACCACTGGAACGTCCTGCGGGAGAGTGCTCTGTCGGGCAGCAACAGATGATCGAGATTGCCAAAGCACTAATGACTGATGCCAAGGTCATCATTATGGACGAGCCAACAGCAGCACTTACGGAGCGCGAGATCCAGAAGTTGTTTGGTGTAATCAGCTCGCTGAAGAAGGAAGGCGTATCCATCGTGTATATTTCTCACCGAATGGAGGAGATATTCACGATCTGTGACCGGATTACCATCATGCGTGACGGAAGAACGGTAGACACCCAAGCCATTCCACAGACAAGCTTTGATGAAGTCGTTCGGAAAATGGTAGGTCGTGAACTTACCGAGCGTTACCCTGTCCGGAATCCTTCTTATGGTGAAGTTGTCCTGGAAGTAAGGAATGCAAGCAGCAAAGGGTTGTTCGAGAATATTAACTTCACCGTGAGAGCGGGGGAGATCCTCGGTTTCTCAGGACTTATGGGTTCGGGACGAACAGAGATCATGAGAACCATCTTTGGTCTGGATACGTTGGATAGCGGTGAAATCTTCATCCGCGGGAAAAAAGTAAACATTCGTAAACCGGCAGATGCAGTGAAACATGGAATCGGGTTTATTACAGAAGACCGCAAGGATGAGGGGCTGGTGTTAGACTTTTCTATTCGAGAGAATATGGCGTTGACGAATCTGTTCAGTTTCTCAAACAAAGGTTTCATTTCAGCTTCGAAAGAACAAGACTTCGTAGATACATTGATCAAACGTCTACAGATCAAAACACAATCCTCCGAAACGGCAGCAAGGAATCTATCCGGGGGTAACCAGCAAAAGGTGGTTATCGCGAAATGGGTTGGTATAGGTCCAAGCGTACTTATCCTGGATGAACCCACACGCGGAGTGGATGTCGGAGCGAAGCGCGAAATCTATGAATTGATGAATGAACTGACAGACCGCGGTGTTGCAATCATCATGGTATCGTCGGAGCTACCTGAAGTGCTTGGCATGAGCGATCGAATCGCAGTTGTGCATGAAGGACACATCAGTGGCGAGGTTGCAAGGGAAGTAGCAACACAAGAACACATTATGACATTGGCCACAGGGGGACAGTGATATGACAACAATGCAGGAAAACAAAACGGCTAAAAGCGGCTTCCGTTTCTCAAGTGTGATACAAAAATTAGGACCGCTGCTCGGTTTAATCATTCTTATTCTCATCGTATCGGTGTTGAATCCAAGTTTCTTGGAACCGCTTAATATCTTAAATTTATTGCGTCAAGTCTCGATTAATGCGCTGATTGCTTTCGGTATGACGTTTGTTATCCTGACGGGTGGAATCGATCTGTCGGTCGGCTCGATCCTGGCTTTATCCAGTGCTTTTGTAGCAAACATGATGTTGTCCGGCCTGGACCCGATCTTGTCCATCATTATCGGTGTAGCACTCGGTGGTGTCATGGGTATGGTGAACGGACTGATGATTACCAAAGGCAGAATGGCTCCGTTTATCGCTACATTGGCAACGATGACGATATTTAGAGGACTGACGTTGGTGTACACGAATGGTAATCCAATTACAGGACTCGGGGATAATCTGTTGTTCCAACTGTTCGGCCGTGGTTACCTGCTAGGCATTCCGGTGCCTGCAATCACGATGCTGATTACCTTCATGATTCTATGGATTGTTTTGCATAAAACGGCTTTTGGCCGCAAAACGTACGCCATCGGCGGTAATGAGAAAGCTTCTATTATCTCAGGTATCAAAGTTAATCGCGTGAAAATTATGATCTACTCCCTGACAGGTATGCTGGCTGCTCTGGCAGGTGCAATTTTGACATCACGCTTGAATTCAGCGCAACCAACAGCAGGTACATCCTATGAGCTGGATGCAATCGCAGCAGTTGTATTGGGTGGTACAAGTCTTGCTGGAGGACGCGGACGCATCGTTGGTACACTGATCGGTGTTCTGATTATCGGCGTGTTGAATAATGGATTGAACTTGCTTGAAGTAAACTCATTTTATCAAATGGTTGTAAAAGGTATCGTCATTGCCATTGCCGTCCTGCTGGACCGCAAGAAAACAGCATAAGGAGAGAAGCGAATATGAAAAAGTGGACTGTAACACTCATAAGTATGCTGATGATCATCGTTCTGGCCGGGTGCTCTCTGGAGCCACCGGAATGGGCCAAACCTAACCCAAACAAAAGTAACGGACAGAAGAAAATAGGTTTGTCGATATCTACACTTAACAATCCATTCTTTGTATCACTGAAGGATGGAGTCATGGCTGAAGCCAAAAAACAGGGAGTACAGGTCATCGTGGTGGATGCGCAGAATGATTCGGCCAAACAAACCAATGATGTGGATGATCTCATTCAGCAAGGCGTTAGTGCACTTCTGATTAACCCTGCGGACTCTGCAGCGATCTCCACAGCGGTTCAATCCGCTAATAGTGTGGGCATTCCTGTAATCACGCTGGATCGCTCCGCAGATAAAGGCGAAGTGGCGGCACTAGTGGCATCTGATAACGTTAAAGGTGGACGCATGGCAGCTGAATACTTTGTTGAACAACTGGGTGAGGGAGCAAAAGTCATTGAACTTGAGGGTGTACCTGGCGCTTCCGCAACAAGAGAACGGGGTAAAGGTTTCCATGAAGTGGCTGACAAGCAACTTGATGTAGTTTCCAAACAATCTGCTGATTTCGATCGGTCCAAAGGATTAAATGTCATGGAGAATCTGCTTCAGGGTAATCCTGACGTGCAGGCAGTATTTGCCCATAATGATGAGATGGCACTTGGTGCGATTGAAGCGATTCAAAGCTCAGGTAAAGACATTCCGGTCATCGGATTCGACGGCAATGATGATGCAATCAAATCCATTAAGGATGGGAAATTGACGGCAACAGTCGCTCAGCAGCCTGTGCTGATTGGCCAACTGGCGCTGCAAGCAGCTCTGGATGTGCTCAGTGGCAAGCAGGTGGAGTCTTCCATTCCCGCTGAATTGAAGCTGGTAACCAAGGAAAATGTGAATGAGTAAATCATCATAAAACATGTATCTTCGTTTTGAACATGAACATAGGACTAAACCAAGCCGCTAAATTAGCGGCTTTTTTCATTTCAGAAGAAGCGTGCGGGCATCACATCAATCAGATTATTGACTTTTAAAAGCATATTAAAGGAAGCCCAATTGAATTAATGTCCACTTTGTCGTTTTGGACTGCTCAAAAGTAGCGTTTTTGGATATTTATATCCAATCCATGCGTTGCTATACTAGCATGACGTTCCACACAGTCTTCGCAATACATAAGGAGGAGCTAATCTCAATTATTCATTCCTGTTTGGAATAGAAAGAAGGTGGCTGACATGAAACATCTAGTAGGAGAAAATCTTCAAACTGTAAGACAGCAAATGGCATTGGCCTGCCAAGCTTCAGGTCGCAACATAGAGGACATCAAGTTGTTGCTCGCGACCAAAACGGTACCGCTAGAGAAATTACAAATAGCTATTCAAGCAGGTGAGGTCCTGTTTGGAGAAAACAAAGCTCAAGAACTCCGAGACAAATTCCCACTCATGGAACAAAGCAAGCAGGTGGAATGGCATTTTATCGGACATCTGCAAACTAATAAAGTAAAGGACGTTGTTAAATATGTTACGCTCATCCATTCCGTAGATCGTCTGAAACTGGGTCAAGCGTTACATAACCAGCTTCTCAAAGAGAATAAGACCTTAGACATTCTTGTGCAAATTAATACGTCCTACGAAGAAAGTAAATTTGGTGCCTCTCCAGAAACAGCCGTCAAGCTTGTAGAACAGTTGTCTCAATTCGAGACATTAAATGTGAAAGGTTTAATGACCATTGGAAAACTGAATGCGACAAACGAAGAAACACGACATTGTTTTCGATTGTTAAACCAGATCCGTACACAGATTAAAGAGAAAAATATTCCACGCGTAGAAATGGATATTTTATCGATGGGTATGTCTGGTGACTTCCAAGTCGCCATTGAAGAAGGAGCTACAATGATACGTGTAGGGACAAGTGTATTTGGTCAACGTTACTTACCGGACGAGTATTACTGGAATGAAAACACACGCATCGATGATTAAGTGAGAGGTAGTGTTAAATATGAAGACAGTATCCCCTTCGATACGTGGTCGCGATCTGATATCGCCGGTGATCGCCGCTTTAATATCCGTAATTGTTAATTATGGCGGTACATTTATTCTTGTGTTTCAAGCTGCAAAAGTGGCTGGTTTAAGCCCGGAAATGACCGCTTCCTGGATTTGGTCCATCTCGATTGGGGTAGGAGTAACAGGAATTTGGCTCAGTTATCGATACAAGGAACCGATTATTACAGCTTGGTCTACGCCGGGTGTGGCGTTCCTCGTTTCAGCATTAGCGGTAACCCCTTATCCAGAAGCTATTGGCGCTTACATGATTGCAGCAGTCGGATTTATTATTTTAGGTTTGTCAGGCATGTTTGAACGTTTCGTTCGATTGATTCCCCCAGGCATCGCCTCCGGATTGTTAGCAGGTATTTTACTACAGTTTGGAATATCGGCCTTTGGAGGGGCGAAGGTAGATCCTTCGCTTGTGATTGTACTGTTTGCAGCCTATATCGTGCTAAGAAGGTTTACTTCCCGTTACGCGATTGTTGGCATATTGGCGGTCGGTTTGATTTATTTGATATGCATGGGGAAAACAGATTTCAGTACAATCCAATTGGCTGTAGCATCGCCTGTATTTGTTGTTCCAGCATTTTCGTTAAATGCTTTACTTGGCGTTGCGCTACCGCTGTTCATTATTACCTTGACAGGGCAGTATATGCCCGGAATGCTTGTTCTGCGTAATGATGGATTCAAGACAAGTGCCAATCCCATTTTAGCTGTAACAGGTTTGGGTTCGCTTCTAGCAGCCCCATTTGGATCACATGCTTTTAATGTGGCAGCTATTACAGCAGCGATTTGTACAGGGAAAGATGCACATGAGGATTCAACGAAGCGGTATATTGCAGGTATTGCCTGTGGTGTTTTTTATATTTTTGTCGGTATTTTTGGCGTAACATTGGCTGCTCTGTTTTTGATTCTTCCTGCTACCTTTATTGCAACATTAGCGGGATTGGCCTTACTTGGAACCATCGGTGGCAGTCTTGCCAATGCATTAACGGACCCTAAGGGACGTGAAACTGCATTGATTACTTTTTTGGCGACAGCAGCGAATGTGACTTTGCTTGGTGTTGGTGGTGCATTTTGGGGACTGTTTGCAGGAATGATGGCACATCTACTGATGAATAGTAAATTTCCCAAAAAACAATTTGGAACGAATAGATAACCGTAATATTGAGAGGAAGATGTTCATGAAACATTTGGAGAAGCACGATAAAGTCGTAGGAAATGCTATCCAGCAAGAGCTTGCAAGGCAGCGGGATACGATAGAACTGATTGCTTCAGAGAATTTTGTAAGTCAAGCTGTGATGGAAGCAACAGGTTCGGTATTGACCAATAAATATGTGGAGGGGTATCCTGGCCGAAGATATTATGGCGGGTGTGAGCATGTCGATACAGTCGAAGAAATAGCAAATAGCCGCCTTAAATCACTTTTTGGCGCTGAACATGCGAATGTGCAGCCTCACTCCGGTTCTCAGGCCAACATGGCAGTATATTTTGCCTCGGTTGAGATTGGGGACACAATACTTGGCATGAATCTATCCCAAGGTGGTCATCTAACACACGGAAGTACTGTTAATTTTTCAGGTAGGTTTTACAATTTTGTTCCATATGGTGTCGATGCACAGACGGGCCGCATTGACTTTGACGAAGTACGTAAACTTGCTTATAAGTATCGTCCACGCATGATTGTTGCAGGTGGAAGTGCATACCCGCGGACCATTGAGTTTGAATTATTCGCCCAGATTGCCGCCGAAGTGGGAGCTCTTTTCTTTGTAGATATGGCGCATATAGCAGGAATTGTTGCGGCAGGTTTGCATCCTAACCCGGTACCACATGCACATTTTGTTTCAACTACCACACATAAGACCTTACGAGGACCACGAGGGGGAGCCATTTTGTGCCGGGAGTCGTGGGCAAAGGCGATCGACAAAGCTGTATTCCCGGGAACCCAGGGTGGGCCATTCATGCACGTTATCGCGGGGAAAGCGGTGGCATTAGGCGAGGCATTGCAATCCGATTTCACAACATATATTGAAGGTGTTCTGAATAACGCCAATGTATTGGCAGAAACTTTGATGAATGAAGGGCTCACTCTTGTATCTGGAGGAACAGATAATCATATCGTGTTGGTTGACTTACGAACTATGGGCCTTACAGGCAAAGAAGCCGAAGCTTTACTGGATGAAGTAGGGATTACGGCGAATAAAAATGCAATCCCTCACGATACGGCAAGTCCTTTGGTTACAAGCGGTATTCGTTTTGGAACTCCGGCTATGACTTCAAGAGGGCTTGGATCCAGGGAAATGAAAGAAATTGCTCAGCTGATAGGGCTTGCTTTTAAAAATCCAAAGAACTCGGATGTAAAAAATCAAATATTAGGCAGTGTCCGCGAAATGACTTCGCAATTCCCTTTATATGAAGGGCTTAAATAGCTCAACAGCAGACACAGATAGAGCCTGCAATTGTTACCACTGGATAACAATTGCAGGCTCTTATTTTGCTTGCTTAGATTAAAACTTACTTTTTTGAACAGTAGAGATGTACCATAAGTGAGATTTAGGACACGCTCTTTAGTAGGCTATACCTACACGAGACTGTACATAGTCATCAGACATTAATTGCTGATAAGCAAACTCCGCAGTATCGATTACAGATATAGAAGTTCCGCCGTCAGGCAAATAGTCACGCTCAACCCGGTATTTACCGAGAGATTCTCCATCAAATAAGTAGGTAGGACACACGATGGTCCATTCTAACTCTGAAGCCTTGAGAATGTTGTACATCTCCAGATGCTCCTCAGCGGCTCGCGTGGACTTACGTTTGGACTCAGGGGATTGAAAACGTAGCAAGCCAGAATCCGTTCGACTTTCCAATATTCCTGCTGTACCAATGGTAATGATTCTTTTGATACGCTCCTGAGCCATAACCTCAACAATATGTCCCATGGATTGCGATAATGTAGTCGTTCCGTCGGTACTTAAGGAACTAACAACGAGATCCACACCCTGTATGGCGTGATGAATATCCTCTTTGACTAAAGCGTTTCCTTGATGCAGAACAAAATTGTCATCGCTGATTTGTACCTTTTCCGGGCTTCTAACCAGTGCAGTTACATGATGATTGGAACGTAGGGCATTAGAGACGAAATGACTTCCAACCCGTCCGGTGGCTCCCAATACTAAAATTTTCATTACAAAAACATCCTTTCGAATCCGAGTGGAGAGCATGTTCTCCATCATAGTACAATCTTTGCAAGCCGGTGTATGCCTTCCTCAATCTGCTTCTCATCCACTTTCGCAAAACCTAATATCCATCCTTTTCGGTGACTATCCAAGCAATATTTACTAAGCGGATACACGCGTACACCTTGATCGAGGGCAGCATTCGTCAGCGCTTCTTCGTCAAATGACGTTTCAGATTCAAGAAGCATATGTAATCCCGTTTCCACACCACTTAATGTAAATCGTGAGCCTAGCCCAGAAGCAACAATGGCTTTGGTCATGACTTCGTGTCTGCGTCGATATATGTTCCGAACTCTTCTCATATGGCGCATGAAATGACCACGTTCAATAAAATGAGTTAGCGTTAATTGTTCCATAATCGGCAGATGACGATAGGTTAATTCATGAACTTGAGTAAGGCGATCGATAGCTATTTTGGGGCCAATGATAGCGGATAGTCGAATGCCTGGTGCAACCATTTTGGAAAAACTCATCATATAAAGCGTATTCTGAGGTTGCTGACTAAATATAGTCGGAAGCGGATCTCCACGGTACCTAAATTCGCTATCGTAATCATCCTCAACAATCCAATATCGATGATGAGCTGCCAAGTGCATCAATTGTTGCCTGCGTGGCTCCGACATAATAACACCAACGGCGCATTGATGAGAAGGTGTGACAAATACGAGTTTTGTCTGTGGGTGAATACGATCTACACATAATCCATACTCATCAACCGGAACGGGGTCGACTTGCATCCCTCGGTATTTCATCGCCATCCAAGCGGCAGGGAAGCCGGGATCTTCTACGGAAACTCTGTCTCCCTCACTTAAGAGTGCCTGGGCAATTAAATCAATACTATGTTGTGCACCTGAGGTTAACAAGATTTGATTAACATCGATATGAATGCCTCGTTCAAGTGACAAATAACGCTGAATCTGTCCTCTTAACGCCAGTAACCCTCTGGCATCACCATAAGCCCAAAGATCCAGATTAGGTTCAGTGGAAGCTTGTAAAAAGGATTGCCTCCAGGCTTTTGTGAAACTTTCATCCAGATAAGGCTCGTGGGGATTAAAATCAATTTCTATTTTGCGATTGTCTCTATTGCCAAACCAACTATGCAGATGACCAATCGATTCGTTTAGTGTAGGCAGTTCGGGCGGAATAGGCCCTTGCATCGTGACGTCTTCTGATGAACGAGGTGCATATGTCCAATCACTAACTCTTGTCCCGGCTCGTCGGGAGGTTACCGTATACCCTCGACTGAATAATTCCTCGTACACAATCTGTATGGTTGAGCGTGAAACACCAATTAATTGAGCAAGTTCGCGTGAGGGGAGTAGCAATTCGCCTGGTTGCCATTTCCCGGTTGTGATATTATGAATCGCTTGATCCAAAAGTTGCTGCCAGATCGGGCGTTGGTCATTCCGATTAACTTTTAGCATTGCTTCAACTCCATTACTCATGCTGAATTATGGACTGCATTTATTTATGTACTTAGCCATGTTATTGGCACTCCATTGATTGATATACCATTATAGCAAAAGTTTAATTTGCAAACAAAAAAAGCTGGACTAAAGCGATTTTTACCGTGTGTCCAACCTATTTGGGTTGGTCCTGCTTGGTTCATACTCGATTCATATTCAAGCCACAGACAGTTCATCTTCTTCGGTTACACTACGGGAGTACGAACACAGAGATTCCTAATCCATAGACTAGACAGGAGAAGATGAGATTGACACGAAAGAAACGAACTTCTATCGCCGCCATAACTTTGGTGTTTGCAATGATGTCCCCAATGTCGGCCATGGCCACACCCGCTACCAGTAACGGTAGTAGCCCTACGTATGATCTAACTAAAAAAGCAGTAAGTGCAAAGGCCAAGGTACTCACTGAATCATACGCTACGACAAGTGTGCAGTACGCGCTGATGGATGATGGCGAGATTGTGATCTCCGGTCAGGCAGGCAAAAATGATCTGAAAAACAACATCCCGCTTTCTTCAGATACCATGTATGGCATTGGTTCAACCAGTAAAATGGTGCTCACCACCGCCGTAATGAAGCTCGTTGATCAGGGCAAGATCGATCTTGATGAGCCTGTCGTGAAGTATATTCCAGACTTTAAAATGAAAGACAAGCGTTACCAACAGATTACACCACGCATGTTACTGAATCATTCATCCGGACTTCTCGGAACGTCAAGTAACAGTGCAATACTGTTTGGAGATAATGATACCTACGCGCATGATACGTTACTGGAACAATTGGCGACGCAACATTTGAAGGCCGATCCTGGCGCATACTCGGTGTATAGTAATGACGGTTTTACATTAGCTGAGATTCTGGTTGAGCGGGTTAGTGACATGAGCTTCACAACTTTCATGCACCGGTACATAACCGAACCTCTTGGTATGGCGCATACCAAAACACCGCAGGATATTGTGGACCTTAGCCAGATGGCAGCAACATATGCCCCTTTGCATGAGGAGCAACTCCCATTAGAGACTACAAATATGATTGCCTCGGGAGGCATCTATTCCACTGCTGAAGATCTGGTTCAGTTCTCGAAAATCTTTACAGGTGAGGTTAAAGGTGTTCTTTCGGAGGAATCCGTAGAGGCCATGGAGCAAGAAGAATACAAGAGAGGTATGTGGCCGGAAGAAGGCGATTCGTCTATTGGTTACGGCCTGGGCTGGGATAGCGTGAACCTGTTTCCTTTTAATGATTACGGCATCCAGGCAGTAAGCAAAGGCGGCAATACCATAACCTATCATTCCTCCTTGATTGTACTTCCGGAGTATAATATGGCTGCTGCGGTAACCTCTTCGGGTGGTCATAGCTCAACGGATCAATTGCTGGCAACTGAGCTGTTGCTTGGCGCGCTTGAGGAGAAAAATATCATTCCAGAGCGTAAGCCGGAGAAGTCTTATGATGCACCGGTGAAAACAACCATGCCGAAGGAACTTACACAGCACACTGGCATATACGCTGGTGGGGCAAACATGTTAATGAAGATGGACGTAAAAGATGATGGGCAATTAACGCTATCTAATCTGTCCTCTCCTAACAGTCCTGATCAGACCTATACGTACACCAATGATGGCTCATTTGTTAATGATGCGGCTACGGAAAAGCTGAAGTTCGTTCAGGAAGTCAATGGGAACACATATTTGTGGTCTCGCTTGTATCAGTCTATTCCTGGACTTGGACAAGTTGCTTCGTCGGAATATAAAGCAGAAAAGCTTGAAACCAATGAATTGTCTGCAGAAGTAAAGGCCGCATGGCAGAAACGGGAAGGCAAAGCCTACGTGTTGGTCAATGAAAAATACACATCAACACTGTACAACGCAGCGATGCCGATGATTCCCATTCATACTTTTAATGAGCTGCCTGGTTATATCTACACCAACAAAATTGTTGGAGCTAACCAAGCCGTGAACCAATTGCAAATTCCTGGATTAGCGGGCCGTGACACGATGGAGTTTAATTTCTATGAGGAAAATGGCGTGGAATATGTTACAGCTGGAGGCAACGTTTATGCTGCTCAAGACATCATCAAACCGATCTATGCGGGAAAACAATCGAAGACAACGATTCAGGCGAATGGTCATGCCACATGGTATTCGATTCCAGCATCAGCTGCAGGTAAAGAAATGACCGTCAAGATGCCTGCAAACAGCGCATTTTCTGTATACAACCAAGCGGGTGTAGGGATGAATCATACAGTGGTCAGTGGACAAAACGAAATTGTACTGCCTGAGAACGGAACCATTGTGTTCGCGGGTGAAGTGGGTTCGAAGTTCGAGATTGTATTGACAACCAGATCAAATTAATAGATGATAAAAAACTGTACAATAAAAAGTCGCGGAAATCGCGGCTTTTTTTGAGTTTTAAATTTTAAATAATACGTTTTAAAGTAAATGTACCTTTTTTCAGATTCACAATGTAATATTGGGTTTCGTAAAGCTTACCTAAAGGGTAAGTATTAAGAGGACTTTTACTGGTTGGAAAAAAATGATGGAGGAAAATGTTGCAAGTGGAAAGGCAAAGCATTGATTGTTAATATACAGTAAATAATAACAATCAAATGGGCAGAAGAACGACAAAAAGCATAACAGTAATACCGATTCCAAAGAAAATAATGATTATTCGGACAACACCGAGACGGGGAGGACACATGAAAACAACGAAGATCTCATTTTTTATACTTTCACTGATGCTGCTCCTGGTGAGCGGTCTATCAGGATGGGTAGGGAACGCTGCAGCAGCGTCCGATTCCGGTAAAACCTATGTTATCGGAACTGATGTCACATTTGCTCCATTCGAATATGAAGATGAGAATGGTGATTTTGTTGGTATCGACATGGATTTGCTGGATGCCATCGCCAAAGATCAAAATTTCAAGTATCAAATCAAATCCCTGGGATTTAACGCAGCTGTACAGGCACTTGAGGCGAATCAAGTCGATGGTGTGATCGCAGGGATGAGTATTACGGATGAGCGAAAAGCAAAATTTGATTTTTCTGATACTTATTTTGAATCAGGTGTCGTTATGGGTGTTAGTGCCAACAATGACACAATTAAGAGTTATGAAGACCTTCGTGGGCAGAAGGTAGCCGTGAAAACCGGAACAGAAGGGTTTAGTTTTGCAGAGTCCATTGCTTCAGAGTATGGATTTACGATCGTTCCGTTCGATGAGTCATACCAAATGTATGAGGATGTAAAAACCGGTAATTCCGTAGCCTGTTTTGAAGATTATCCTGTACTGGCCTATGGGGTTAATCAGAACAACGGTTTGAAAATTGTTACCGACAAAGAAGATGGCGCTCCTTATGGTTTTGCAGTAAGCAAGGGGAAAAACCAGGAGCTTCTGGAGATGTTTAATACAGGTCTCGCCAATATCAAAGCTAACGGTGAGTATAAACGCATTACCGAGACATATCTTGGTGAGAACGCTCCGACTGTTGCTAATCAAGGTCGCTGGGAGCTAATCCAGAAATCTCTTCCTGCACTTTTTAAAGGTCTGGGAAACACACTTTTATACACGATTGTGTCCCTGTTCTTTGCGTTTATCATTGGTTTGATTTTCGGATTTATGAAGGTGGGACAGAACAAATTCCTTCGTGGTGTTGCCACTGTATTTGTAGATATCTTCCGCGGCATTCCGCTGATTGTCCTGGCATTCTTTATCTATTTCGGGATTCCACAGGCGATGGGCTTCACGATGCCATTGTTCCTGGCGGCGATTCTGACACTTAGTCTGAATGCAGGGGCGTACGTAACCGAGATTATCCGAGGCGGGATTCAATCGATTGATCGTGGTCAGATGGAAGCTGCTCGTTCATTGGGCCTTCCTTATCGCAAAGCGATGATAAAGATCGTCATTCCGCAGGCAGTGCGGGTTATGATTCCGTCCTTCATTAACCAGATGGTTATCACGTTGAAGGATACGTCAATCTTGTCCGTTATTGGTCTCGTAGAGTTGACACAATCGGGTAAAATTGTTATTGCAAGAACGTTCTCCTCTTTTGATATTTGGTTAACGGTTGCGGTTATGTACCTGATTGTTATCATCACATTGACCAAAATTGCTGATTATCTGGAGGTGAAGGTTCGTCGTGGCTAAAATAAAAGTTGAAGGTTTGAAGAAAAGTTTCGGCACAAATCAGGTTCTCAAGGGAATTGATGTGGCGGTCAACGAAGGAGAAGTTGTCTGTGTCATCGGGCCTTCCGGTTCGGGAAAAAGTACCTTCTTGCGCTGTATCAATCAATTAGATGCCATTACGGCAGGCCGGGTTATCGTGGATGATCAGGATCTGAATGACCCTAAAACCAACCTGAACAAGGCTCGTGAAAATATTGGCATGGTATTTCAACATTTTAACTTGTTCCCTCATTTTAGTGTACTTAAAAACATCATGTTTGCGCCCAGAGAACTCGGGATATTAAATGCCCAGCAGGCGCGTGATACAGCACTCAAATTACTTGAGCGTGTGGGTCTGTCTGATAAAGCAGAGAGCTTCCCAACACAACTGTCAGGTGGACAAAAACAACGTGTAGCTATCGCTCGTGCGCTTGCCATGAATCCGGACGTTATGTTATTTGATGAACCAACTTCGGCGCTCGACCCTGAGATGGTAGGAGAAGTGCTTGGTGTTATGAAAGACCTCGCGAGCGAAGGCATGACGATGATGATCGTTACCCATGAGATGGGTTTTGCCCGCGAAGTAGCTGATCGTGTGATCTTCATGGACGGTGGTTATATCGTCGAGCAGGGCACTCCGGAAGAGATATTTGGAAATCCGAAGAATGAACGGACGATCAGCTTTTTGGAGAAGGTACTCTAGAACTGAATCGAGAATGAACACATTGAAAGTCGCTATTTTAAGCGGCTTTTTTTGTTATATTTATGAGGTGATATTATAGGTAGCGCTCCTTTCTTAAAAGATCAACCAAATAAGCGAAGAAAGCGAGGTCTGTACTCCATGGAAAATGTGTCACAAGAAGTTCAACTGGAATCCATCAAAGCCTTTCAATCAACCATCCGCAAATCGGAAAATGCTCTAGCAAATATGATCCAGAAAAGTTCAAATACTACCTTATTACAAAAACGCCTCAAAGCTCTGCGTATCGGCGCAGCGTTATTGGAAAATGTCTGGAATCAAAAAGCTCATTCATACACCAAGGAAGATATAGCAGAAGCCCGCCTTGTCTTGATTGGATTGTTTCCATCCCTTGAGAGCATGTATCTCAAGTCCAAAGAAGGTAGCCCTCAAAAGACTCTACTGGAGAGAAGGATTAAAGCCTTCCGGCTAGCTGTTCAAGCCATGGATGATCTCGCAATTTAATCATTTCAACATTCTAAATCTTCAACAAATGAAACCGCTGAATATATTCAACGTATCCGTTGTTCGACAGGAAGATTGGGTATGCGTAATGGACCATGGATACACATATGTCTATCGAATGGAGACTGATCATGGGCGAAAAAACGAATAATGCTGGATTACCCCAAGAACGGGGAAATAACACCATGAATGCATTGGTATATGATACCTACGGAACACCAGAAGTCCTTCGATTAGAAAAACTAGCCATCCCTATGCCCAAGGATCATGAAGTGTTAATTGAGGTCCATGCCACTTCGGTAAACTCCTGGGACTGGGATCTCCTTCATGGGAAGCCATTCGTTAACCGCATCGGCGCGGTCCGACAGCCTCGTTATCGAATTCTTGGCGCAGATGTCGCAGGGCGTGTAATCGCCGTTGGAGCTTCAGCTACACGGTTCAAACCAGGAGACAAGGTGTTCGGAGATCTTTCCGGTTGCGGCTGGGGTGGATTCGCGGAATATGTATGTGCGGCTGAGAATGCCTTGACACCCAAACCTGCGGGTATCAACTATGTGCAGGCAGCAGCTATTCCTCAGGCAGCCGTTCTGGCTTTGCAAGGTCTACGTGATCGGGGGGAGCTGCAAAAGGGACAGCGTGTTCTGATTAATGGCGCCGGTGGCGGAGTCGGAACATTTGCCATCCAATATGCCAAATTGCTTGGGGCTGAGGTGACTGGCGTTGACAGTGCTGAAAAGCTCGATATGTTACTCGCTGTGGGAGCTGACTATGTGTTGGATTATAGGAAAGCTGATTTCACTGCAAAAGGAGTGCAATACGACCTGATTCTGGATGTTATTGGCAAGCATTCGGTTTTTGCTGTGAAACGTGCATTAGTTAAGGGGGGCAGATATGTGATGATTGGAGGTCAAATGTGGCAAATTCTTCTCAATCTGATGTCAGCTCCTATTGTTGCCAGGCTTAATTATAAGCAAATAATACTTCTCATTCATAAACCGAATCATGAGGATCAAGAGGTATGGAAAGAACTTGTTGAATCAGGCCAAGTCGTGCCGATTGTTTATCGGGAGTACGCATTAAGTGAAGCGGCTCAAGCCATTCGGGATATTGGAGAAGGTCGTGTGAAAGGAAAAGCCGTCGTCTCCATCAAGAAAACGGAAGTATGAACAGAAGGGCATCATGAAGGTAGCTTGTCGATTCGTACCTTGACAACAAAAAACTCTTTAGTTATTATTGCATCAATGACAGTGGTTACTGACATTCAGGAAGGAGGGGATATAGACATGTCCATTAGCAGCAATCTAAGCAGTAAAGAAAAATTAATGTTGACGGCCATCGATTTAATTTCAAAAAAAGGCTATAAAAGTGTGACGACACAGGAAATAGCTACAACAGCCGGACTAAGTGAAAAAACCTTGTTTCGGCACTTTGGAACCAAACAAAACTTGTTAGAGACTGCCTTTGACCAATATCATTATGCAGAAGAGATGACAAGGATCTTCAATGAAAAACTCGTATGGGATCTGTATACAGATTTGTTGCTGATCAGCAAGACATATCATACTATCATGAACCGTAACCGCAAATTGTTTATGATTAGCCTGAAGGAAGTAGAGCATCTACCCGGTTATAGAGAGAGAACGGTAAAGCATCCTCAACAACTTTTGGAGATTCTAACCAATTACTTTAATATCATGTTTGATAAAGGAAAGTTGGTTCAAATCAATCCTGAACTGCAAGCTTTTTCATTCATGTCATTGAATTATGGCGTATTCATAAATAATCTCGAAGAAGATGTGCTTTTTCCAGGGCTCTCATTGGAAGGCATCATTACAGAGAGTGTGTGGACGTTTACTAGGGCATTAACTCCCTAGTTTTTTTAAAGTTTTTAATGACAGTAAGTACTGACAGACAATTTATTTTCAAAAGAATTGAGGAGAGTATGATGAACACCAATAAAGAAGCGTTATTGCTCCGTGTTCTTGTTTTCACACTGATCATATCAGTCATGAATGGAATGATGTTTAATGTTGTATTACCTGTGATTGGCAAAGAGTTCCAACTTACTGCTTCTCAAGCGAGTTGGATCGTTACAGGGTATTTGATTGTATATGCGATAGGTACAGTTACTTACGGGAAACTTACCGATAAATACAGCATAAAGGGTCTAATTTCATTTGGTCTTTGGATATTGGCAGCAGGCTCTCTTCTGGGGATTGTGGCTACAGAGTATTGGATGGTTATTGTTGCACGGATCGTACAAGCTGCTGGTGCAGCGGTCATACCTGCATTGGCCATGATTATTCCCGTTCGATACTTCGCACCGGAGAAACGCGGGCAAGCGTTGGGTACCTCCGCCATTGGTATCGCTCTTGGAAATGCTCTTGCTCCGATCGTAGCCGGATTTGTATCGAGTGCTTTAAGTTGGCAATTTCTTTTTGTAATCCCATTGCTTTCTCTTGCTGCGCTACCTTTTTATCGAAAATACATGGATGATGAAAGAGGCGGCAGTGAAAAAATGGATTATTTGGGCGGAGCGTTATTAGCAGGAACGGTTGCTACACTTTTGCTCGCATTAACCCAATCTAATGCATGGTTCCTATTAATCGGGATGGTCTTATTAATACTGTTCATCATGCGCATTCGTTATGCGGAAGTGCCGTTTGTGAAACCCGCTGTTTTTCAAAACAAAGCATATTCAGCTGGAATGGGAATTGCATTCCTTCTGATCGCAATCAGTCCTGCTATTCCATTTACTACGCCACAATTGCTCTCGGAAGTACATGGTCTATCCCCAGCATTGACAGGTGTCATTATGCTACCTTCTGCGCTCGTAGCTGCACTCCTCGGACGCAAAGGTGGAAGGCTTGCGGATGAAAAAGGGAATCCTTTTCTACTGTATACGGCATCTTCACTACTTGTTGTTGGTTTCATAAGCCTATCATTAGTTGTAGGTGCTACACCTGTCTTGATTTCCTTTTTTCTTGTTTTTGGTGTTCTGGGTCAGTCTTATATGCAAATTGCGATCTCAAATACCATTGCTCAGACGCTTCCCAAAGAGCAAATTGGAATCGGGATGGGGTTGCTATCCATGTTTAACTTCATTGCAGTGTCTGTGTCTACTGCTGCCCTAGGAAAGGTGCTTGACGGGGGAAAAACCACGCTTCAACTGAACCCTTTGATTCAAGATAAGACAGCTTTTGTTTACAGTAATATTTTTATTGTGCTCGCTTTGTTTGTTATTGCGATGACCATGCTATATATGCTGCAATTTGGGCGTAAGTCCAAAACTGTTCATCATTCGAGTGCATCTTAACGATGAACATGAAATGAGAGAGAGGCCTGTCTAATGAACGACAGACCTCTCTTTTTCTTTTGCAAACTTAGGAAAACCGATAGAGACGCACGCCGTGCGCAGGTACAGTAGTAACTAAGGAATTCTCTGTAAATTCAGCTGCTTCTCGGCTCCACAATTCGGTACCTTCGGTAATGCTGGACAGTCCGACCTCATCAATGGATAGATCCACAGGTAGAGCATTCTCACCGATGTTGAATACAGCGACGTAAGAGGAACCATCCGCATGCTGGGCAGTCCACACAATAAGATCTTCTTTACGTAAGGCTTCTTTGGCTCCATAACTCTCGCGATGCATTCGCAGAACCTCACGATTGGTCAACAGGGATAGTGTCCAGTCATCATTATCTCGCAGTTCACCACCAAAAATGAGCGGGGAGCGGAAGATACTCCACAGTGACATCATCGTCAATTGCTCATCAGGCGTGAACCGAGTCCAACGATCTGCTCCACCACCGTCTACAGAACGGATACCGATATGACCCAAAGGCAACATATCACAGTCTGGCCAGCAACCTGCTTGGGGAACGCCCTGCCACGTCCGGCAGCGGTCGAACATATCCAATAACAGCGGCCAAAGGTCCCAGAAATCGTCGGTGACACGCCACATGTTGGCATGATCAGCTAAGAATTCTGAGTATTCCACCGGGGCAGGGCCAGGAGAGAGACTTAGTACCATGGGCCGACCGGAGCGCTCAATCGCTTTGGATATCATTTCGATCTCAGGCTGATGGGTGTCATAGAGCCTTGAAGCAGCAATATCGTCCACCTTCACCAAGTCAACGCCCCATTGTGCATACAGTTCAAAAAGCGAATCGTAGTAGGCTTGTGCGCCTTCTTTTGAGCTATCAACACCGTACATATCCGTATTCCACGGACAGATGGAATTTGGATGAGCAATATCGCGCGCAGTGGCGGTTGTACCCAGAATCGGAGTAGCCGCATGTGCAGCTTGACGTGGAATACCGCGCATGATGTGAATGCCAAATTGCAGCCCAAGACTATGAACGTAGTCGGCTAATGGCTTAAATCCCTGTCCACCTGCAGCGGAGGGAAACCGATTCTCGGCAGGCATAAGCCGCGAATATTCATCCATGATGAGTGGAACGAACGGACGATATTGCGAAGAATTGGCCAAAGGCTCGTACCATTGAATGTCGACCGTAATATAACTCCAGCCGAAGTCTTTAAGATGTTCTGCCATGTACTCGGCGTTGCCACGAATTTCGTCTTCCGTAACGGCCGCGCCGTAACAATCCCAGCTGTTCCAGCCAAGCGGTGGAGTTGATGCTGCAAGCGTATGATTCATGGGAATGCTCCTTTATGGATTAATTATTGCTCTCGCTCAATTCATCATAATAAAGGATTTTATTAATATCTACAGTAATGTTGAGTATAAAATAGCAAAATATTGCGGTTAGTCGAAGAACAATTTACGGTACACAAGGCTTTCTCCGCCACTACGAAATTCACCTGGCGTAACGCCGGTTATGCTGCGAAAGGCTTTGATAAAATAACTTCCGCTGGAATAACCGACTTGCTCGGCGATGACTTCAATGCTAAGCGTAGTTCCGCGCAGCAGTTCCATTGCTTTCTCGGTACGTACACGGGTCAGATAAGCACCAGGCGTCAAACCTGTACTGGAGGAAAAGCGACGTATAAAGTGATATTTGGAAAGGGAAACATGCTCCGCAAGGTGATCGATACTGATCATCTTGGAGTAGTTGTTTTCTATGTATTCAACGGCTATTTGAATGTTTTCAGACCAATTCTCCCTGTTGCGCAACGTTGTTTTCTGTAATCGGGTTAATTCTGTCATGAACTGATATACGCTGGATGATGCGATCAGAGGATCGGTGATTCTGCCTGCCGCCGCATCAGTCACGATCATCCGCAACAGTCGGATAGGTGTACAATCAGCGGGAAGATAGGGAACTTCTCCAGCTTCCCGAAGAAATTTTCGCCAATGGGGCAGAATAAGAGTGGGCCTGAACAGCAGGAACAGAAACGCCCAAGGTTCTTTTGATGCTGAATGGTAGTAATAGCGATGAACTCCTGGAATTTCTGCCAAAAAAGCTTGTCCTGCGGTAACATGATGAATGCGATTGTTCGACTCAAATACACCTTCACCCGAGATTGTATATTGGAATAACAGGAGAGGCCCGTCCGAACGTTCGAGTCCATCCCAATGATAAGAAGGATCGGTTATTGAATCACATCCAGCCGCGTACAGTACACACAGTTGGAGCTCCTTGTCTTCGGCGAATCGAAACCCATAGGTTCCTCTAGGGATATTCATGTCAGCTCTCCTTATTGCCCTGAAATTTTTACTGCGCTCCGCGAATGAAAATATCTACTAGCTTCTGGCCAAGCGAAAAGTTGGAACCATATTTATGCAGGTTATCTTCCCGATTCCCCATTAACATCATAGTCGAGAAGGTCTCTGCCAGGAAAAACGGATCGTCCGTCCGCAGTCTGTTTTCATCCATTGCCCGTTGGAAATGGGAGGCTAACACTTCGTGAATCTGATGCTCCGCGTTTCGTATATCCTGAATTTGAGCTGGTTCAAGAAAAGGCTCAGCTTCTCTGAGCATGGTTTCAATCTCCGCATGTGGATTGCCCAGTCTGGCCTCTGCCAATCGCACAAGCCCCGACTCCAGATTCTCGGCTTGATCAAGGATATGCGAGGTTAACCGGCTCACATTCTGTAGCATTGTTGTAAAAGCAACCTTAAAAAGCTCTGGTTTGCTGGTGAAATGATAATAAATGGTTGGTTTTGATACGCTACATGTTTTGCCAATCTGCTGAAGCGTGACTGTTTCGTAGCCATACTCCATGAATAACTTTGAAGCAGTTTGAATAATGGTTTGCTGAATTGAGATATCGTCGTTGCCATGTTTGGGTCTTCCAGGCAATCGTTTGTGTGATTTTTCTGTCATTAGACTTCCCTCCATGAATATTTTATGACAAATAACGATAGTAAGCAAAATCAACTTGTAATTATACTTACCGGTAAGTATAATTATGAAGAGTTAAAAAAGACATATCATTATCCTCATACTAAGGTGGTTTTAAGGTTGAAAACAGCACAACGTACAAACAAATGGAAAAAGATAATCATGTGGACGATCCTGTCCATCGTTATCATCGTGGCCGGCGTTTTCGTATATCTCAATTCGGTTACGTATAGTCCTTCTGAACAAGCGGAAACGGCGATGACAAGTGATGCTCAGGTTAATGTCACTAAGATTAAGGACGGTTACCGATTTGAACCCGTGGGTACAGAGATAACCAAACCGAATATTATTTTTTATCCAGGTGGTCTGGTTGAACCTGAAAGTTATTCTCCACTTGCCAGAGAAATGGCAGAACAGGGACACCGTGTATATATCGCGAACATGCCAATAAACTTGGCGATTTTCGGTCAGAACAAGGCTGATTCCTTTATCGAAGAACATCCCAATGAAGCATTTGTAATTGGCGGCCATTCATTGGGTGGATCATTTGCATCACGATATGCTGCGGAGCACAATGAGAAGTTGGAAGGCGTCTTTTTCTTGGCTTCTTATGCAGATGAAGGAGGTAGCTTGAAGAATACGGACTTGTCTATCTTACAGATTACAGGCTCGGATGACGGAGTGCTTAACAGGGAAGACTGGGAGAACTCCAAAGCAAATCTTCCGGAAGACACGACATATGTGAGTATTGAGGGTGGAAATCACGGTCAATTTGGCTCATATGGCATGCAAAAAGGAGATAATCAACCTGCAATTACGGAAGAAAAGCAGTTGGAAGAGGTAGTTATAGCCCTTGAGAACTGGATGGGCAAATTAAAATAATGTATTAAATGAATGTATTGAATGGTAATGATCGTGGTACGATTAAAGTCGCTATTTTAGCGACTTTTTTTGTTGTAGAATAAGAGTAATGCTTCAATGGAGCAGGGTAACAGCCTTTAATGATTGAATTTCAACTCCATAATAGACTTATAGAATTGCTTTAATTACCACAAATCGTTAACATTAGAAGCGTTGTCATCGAAATAGCAGCAAAACGGAAGGCAGCAAGAGCAAGAACATCAAAAGGAGAAAAGATTATGTTTTTCAGAAAATTTGCTTACACATTAGTGATCATCCTCGCTGCATTATTGTTCTCAGGTTGTACGTCAGAGTCGGTGCTTGATCTCGGATCACCTCAAGTTTCGGAGGATATGGGATTTGATGAGGTTGCCAATTATATCTCGGAGCACAATGAACTCCCGCCAAATTACATTACCAAGAAAGAGGCCAGAGAATTGGGCTGGGAACCAAGTGAAGGGAATTTACATGAAGTCGCTCCAGGCAAAAGCATCGGCGGCGACGTGTTCAGGAACCGGGAAGGATTACTCCCCAACAAAAAAGGCCGGATATGGTACGAAGCGGATATAAATTACTCAGGAGGACGGCGCGGAAGCGACCGAATTCTATACTCGAATGACGGTTTAATCTACCAGACGACAGATCATTACAAGTCATTTGAACAGTTAAAATAAACGGAGGAAATGATATGAGCATCATTCAGATTAACGGAAACGACTTTCACAGCAAGGAAGAGCTTCATCAAATTTTGCAAAACCAGCTTGAGTTAGACGAGAGCTATGGAGGCAATTTGGACGCACTATGGGATGTCTTGACTGGGGCTGTAAGCATGCCGCTTACTGTTCAATGGATTGGTTTTGAGAAAAGCAAAGAGATTCTTGGAGATTACGCTGACCAACTCATGGAATTGTTGCGGGATGTGGAAGGTGAGATCCAAGGATTTACGTTGGAATTATATTATTGAAATGTAGGTTTGGCTTTATGAGGCGATGGGCAACCATCGCTTTTTTGGTCTTCACATTTTTACTGAGACTTATGTCTAGATCATGCTATTTTCATGGCTTAATAATCAAGGTTGGGGTTATTAGACTTCCTTATACTTTAAACATGGAATAGGGTAGGCAGGATTGTAATCGTTTATTAACGGTCGAATATGTAAGCGTATACTATTTCAAAGTGAACCATCGTAATGTCTGGATTGGTTATTACGACTAACACCATTTAGGGGGCAGAAAAATAATGAGAGCTATTTCAAAAATGCTAGGAGCATGTCTCGTAACAAGTGTTGTGTTAGTTTCCGCCGGTTGCGGAAACGCTGGAGAGAATTCCGAATCAAATACGAGTGACCCCAACAGCCCGATCACATTTACCTTCTTCGGCGCAGATGCAAGTCCCAACTGGAACAAAATGCAGGATGCTGTAGGGAAGAAAATTACGGAAGAAACCGGTGTAAGTATTGATGCAGAATTCGATATTTCGAGCGGAGGCGGAAACGACCGCATTTCCCTGATGGCTGCCAGCGGCGATTATCCGGATTTGATTTTCCCCAAAGGTAACTTGACCAGACTCGTTGATGCCGGGGCAATGATTGATTTGACGGATCTGATCGAAGAACACGCCCCCAATTTGAAAAAGATTTACGGTGAGCACTTCAATCGGTTGAAATACAGCAATGACGATCCTTCAATCTATTGGATTCCAACGAATGGTGCGATCGATCAAGTCAGCTTCGATGCGACGAATGGTACTGCCATTCAACATCGTGTAGTCAAGGAACTCGGGTATCCTGAGATCAAAACCTTAAACGATTTCGAAAAAGTGCTACGTGAATATTACAAGAAACATCCGACCACAGATGATGGCCAACCCACAATTCCGCTGACGCTTAGTGCAGATGGCTGGCGGCGAATGATCACAGTTACTGATCCCGCTGTCATGTCTACTGGAGGACCTGGAGATGGTGAATATTTCATCAATCCGGATACCTACGAAGCCGTTCTGCATTACAAACGTCCCGAGGAGAAGGAATATTTCCGGTGGTTGAACAAGATGTACAATGAAGGCTTGCTGGACAAGGACAGTTTTGTTCAGAAGGATGACCAGTATAAGTCCAAAATCGCCAGTGGTCGCGTGTTATCCTTGCTTGATCCAAGCTGGGGATTCAGTGATGCGGAAAATGCTTTGAAAAGCGCAGGAAAAGACGATATGACCTACGGATTCTATCCGGTAACGTTAGATGAGAGTTTTCAGCGGAAAGATTTCCAAAATATCGGCTTTGATGGTTATGGCATTGGCATAACAGTCGATTGTGAAGATCCTGTCCGTGCCATCAAATTTTTGGATTGGATGTCTTCTGAAGAAGGGCAAGTATTGAGAAACTGGGGCGTTGAAGGCGAGCAATATAACGTGGAAGACGGTGTTCGCACCATCCCGGCCGATGTACAGGAACGTAAAAACAAAGACAATAACACATTCACCAAAGAAACCGGAGTAGGCTTGTATTACATTTTTGGTGCTCACTACGGGGATGGCGTTAAAGATTCAACGGATAATTACTATACAACGAATTATCCAGAACAGATTCAGCAAAGTTATTCTGATGAGGAGAAAGAAGCTTTGAAAGGTTATGGCATCACGACATGGAAGGACTTGTTCCCTTCCGAAGAGGAGTTCCCGGTGAAAGAGTGGGGCGCTGCTTACAATATGCCGATTCCTTCGGATAGCGGCGATTATAACGTTGTGTACCAGAAAACGCAGGATATTATTCAGAAACGGATCGCCGAAGCGATTACATCCTCTCCAAGTGCCTTTGAAGGCATATACGACAATATGATTACCGAACTTGATAATGCAGGTGCAGTAGGCATGGAACAGCAGTATACGGAGTGGATTAAAGATCGCGTTCGATTGTGGACAGGTAAAGAGATCAATTAACTTGCGGATATAATCACAGTAATGCACTGTTTGCAGATCTGAAGTATATCAAGAACTTAAAAAACATCGAGCTATGCAAGATGGCTTGATGTTTTTTAATTTACATTGAATAAGCTCATCATTATTTTGGCAAAGCTTCCATTGCATCACGTCTTTGTTTGATATATCTACCGGGGGAGATGCCGACCATTTTGGTAAAACTGCGAATAAAATTGGCATAGTCACTAAAGCCCGATTGAAAGCATGCATCCGTAATACTCATTCCTTCTGACAGGTGGAATTTGGCCCGTTCAATACGACGACCCAAAATGTAGGAACGGATGGTCAATCCAGTATGCTTTTTGAACTGACGGCTGATATAAGTACTGTTCATGTAGAACACTTCGGCGAGTTTGCGAAGTGTAATATCTTGATTGAGATGTATTTCAATATAATCCATCGTTTCACGAACCAGCTCAGGCATGATGTCATTGGGAACAAAAGAATTGTTGTGAAACCAGACGTTAATTAGGACCAACAATTGGGCTACGGCTGCATTAATTTTGATGTCCGTACCATAAGCATCCGAAGCAAGCAATCCTTCCAGTTCGTTGGTCCATTGCATCATCAGGTTCAAGCTATGATCGTCCAAATGTATGATATTGCCTGTTCCTTTGGGGCGATGATCAAAACATGACAGCAGATTGGTTGATGGTGTAGACAGCTGATAAAGGTAGGTTTTTTTGAGATTAATGGTAATTCGCTCATAGTCAGATTCATCCAGAATAAAGGCGCGGTGCATCTCCTCGGGTGACATCACGAGCAAATCCCCCCGCTGTACATGGTAACATCGATTTTCTACATAAAAGTGAACGTTGCCACGAAGAAACAGGTAGATCTCGTATGCATTATGGCGATGATAGATCGTTTCCAGCTTATACGTCGTTATGCTGTGTAGATATAAGAGCTCAGGCTGGATGGGATCATAAAAACACTCAGAGGATCCACTCATGAAGTACCTCCCGTCATTTCACGCAATAAATAGAGCGGTTAACGCAATGAAATTGTACTCAGCTTACCTTAAAATGTAATCATCCTATCATGATATCTTTTGTATTGCAAACGCTTTCTTGTCAAAAGGCACAACTAAAAACGATTATAGGGGGATTCTTTCCATGAATCATCATTCTACACCACATGCTGGTGAACAAAAGCAAGACCAAGCTGCCAATCTGGAGAATATTCCAGGGGAGATTGGAAAGCTTCGTCCCAACGGTAACCCTCTGGTGGCCCACAAATTCGGAGCCGATCCCTATGCTTTGGTATTTAACAATCGAGTCTACTTATATATGACTAGTGATAAGCTGGAATATGATAAGGACGGTCTTCCTCAGAAAAACAGCTACAGTTCAATCAACCGGATTACGGTCATTTCTTCGGATGACTTAATCAACTGGACCGATCATGGGGAGATCAGAGTTGCTGGACCTCAAGGCGCAGCAACATGGGCTTCACAATCCTGGGCCCCGGCAGCTGCTCATCGAATACTGGATGGCAAGGACTGTTTCTTTCTTTATTTCGCCAACAATGCCAGTGGAATAGGTGTACTGTCTGCACCGACACCTGTAGGTCCATGGATAGACCCTATAGGAAAAGCACTTATTACAAGAGAAACACCGGGAGTGGAGGAAGTAACCTGGTTATTCGATCCGGCTGTCATTGTAGATGATGATCATCAGGCCTACATATACTTTGGTGGTGGTATTCCGCAGGGAAAAGCAGAAAGACCTGATACGGCAAGAGTGATGAGATTGGGAGACGATATGATCAGCGTTGTTGGCATAGCAAAGGTGATTCAGGCGCCTTATATGTTTGAAGATGCTGGGATACATAAATATAATAATAGTTACTACTTTACGTATTGCTCCAATTTTGTGGAAGGTAATCGGCCAGAGGGCAGCCCACCACCTGGTGAAATTGCATATATGACCAGTGTTCAGCCGATGGGGCCATGGACATATCAGGGGACGTTGCTCCAGAATCCAGGCCACTTTTTTGATGTTGGCGGCAATAACCATCATGCTATATTCCAACTGGCCGATCAGTGGTACATTGCCTATCATGCTCAGACATTAAGTCAGGCCATGAATATTCCCGATGGTTACCGTTCAACACATCTGAATCGAGTTGAGCATGATGAGGCCACGGGTAGGATTCAGAAGGTACATGCAGATTATCAGGGCGTAGATCAGATCAAGTGCTTCAATCCCTATGAGCGGGTAAGTGGTTCGACGATTGGCTGGAGCAGCAGAGTAACAACAGAGCAATATCTTGACTCTGCTGAGAGTTCTGCATCCGATTCGAATATCATGCCCGCTAAGCTGCAGAATGACAGTTGGATAGCTATATCCAAGGTGGACTTTGAAAGTGAAGGACCCACAACCTTCACAGCCACGATTGCGAATCAAGGAACCGAAGGTACGTTAGAACTTCGACTTGATCGTGCAGACGGACTGTTAATTGGAGAAATCATTGTTCCGCCTGCGACCGAATCCCTTCAATGGATGGAACTAACAACTAATGTTACGGGTGCGAAAGGTGTGCAAGACTTGTATATTAAGCTTAAAAGTTCAACAGACAGCCCAACCATCCTTTTAAGAGAATGGAAGTTTAATAGAAAAAATGAGGTGTAATTGAAGCATGTATCCGAATCCGATTATTTGGGCCGATTACCCGGATCTTGACGTTATTCGTGTAGAGGACACATATTATATGGTCAGTACAACCATGCACATGATGCCGGGATGTGTCATCCTGCGTTCATATGACCTGATCCATTGGGAAGTAGCCACATATGTATACGACACATTGGACGATACGCCTGCACAACGGCTGGTGGATGGTCATCACGTTTACAGTAAAGGCATGTGGGCTGCATCGCTCCGCTATCATCAAGGGATGTTCTATGTGATCTTTGTTGCGAATGATACTCGTAAGACATACTTGTATACATCGACCTCCATCTCGGGAGTTTGGAAGAAGCAGATCGTGGAAGGGTTCTACCATGATTGCTCCTTATTCTTTGACGATGATGAACGAGCATATCTCGTGTACGGTAATACCGAGATCTATCTGACCGAATTAAGCTCTGATCTGTCCGGGCCCAAACCTGGTGGAGTGCATCGCTTGATCGTAAAAGACGAGCAGCCTCATCACCTTGGTTATGAAGGAGCACATTTTTACAAGATCAATGGTAAATATATTGTGTTCCTAATTCATATAACGAAAGCTTCCGGACGGAGAACACAGGCGTTTTATATGGCAGACTCTCTGGAAGATGTCTTCACTGGTGGAGAAGTATTTAATGACGATATGGATTATTTCAATTCAGGTGTTGCTCAGGGCGGGATTGTAGATACGCCGGATGGAGACTGGTATGCCATGCTGTTTCAGGATCATGGGGCTGTTGGCCGGGTTCCTGTTTTGGTTCCGCTACACTTTGATCAAGGTAAACCGGTCTTTGCAAGCAAAGCGCCGAAACAGATTGATATCCCAAGCACAAGACCAGAGCACCGTTATAACCCGTTAGTAGGTAGCGACAGTTTCAATTATCAACCCGAAGAAGATGGAAACATCCGACTCCGTGATTTTTGGCAATGGAATCATACACCTAATCATGAACTCTGGTCCGTTACAGAGAAACCGGGGGTGTATCGTGTTCGAACGGGACAGATCAGCCCAAATCTGACATTTGCGGTAAACACACTAACCCAGCGTTCAATGGGGCCCGCTTGCGAAGCAATGGTTACGCTTGACGGCAGTCGTCTGAATGATGGGGATTATGCCGGCTTGTGCTTTCTAATCGGTTCCTACGGTATGATCGCTCTTACGAAGCAGGATAGCAAGTTTTACTTGGTCATGCATGCCAGAGATAGTGAGGATTCAACCATATTTGGCAATCTGATCGACCAGAAGCCAGCCACTGAACATGAACGTATCCCGGTATCCGATCCAGTCGTTAAACTGAAAGCATTCGGAAATTTTGAGAACAATCTGGATGAGTGCTCTTTTGCCTATTTCGATGGGGTTGAATGGAGAAATATAGGGATTGTCCACAAAATGATATATAAACTGGATCATTTTATGGGTTGCCGAACGGGGTTGTTTGTATATTCAACTGAATTAGCTGGAGGAACAGCTGACTTTTCGAATTTCGAATATCGTGTGATTCATCCTGATGAGAAACAATGAAATATGTAAAAGCCGCCCAACGGCGGCTTTTCGTATTCAATGAGTACAAGTTGTTGTACAATGATATGGATTCATAATTGACAGAGAGAAGAGAGTTGTTCAAACCGAACTGGGGGCATGTCGTCATGTATAAGAGATGTCTGGACATAACAAGATGGACCTTCATTCTGTTCCTTGCTGTGTCCATACCAGCAGGTCATACCGAAGGTAATACCAAACAACATCATCCGCAGCAAGAGGGGCAGCAGATTCAATTTCCCGCTACGTATGAAAAGTATTCTCCTCCCATCGTAGTCTCTTTTGTCAGGGAAACCGGAGATGACCTTGAGCGCATGATTAGTCAGTTACCCGGTGAGACGATACTGGATAATCGCTGGACTCGTTTGTACGAGAAAGAGCTAGGTATTCAAATTCACTATGACTGGATTGCTAATGGAGATGTATACAATCAGAAGTTGGGTGTCTCCCTTGCTGCAGGACGTTTTCCAGATGTAGTGAAAGTTAATCCATATCAACTTAGACAACTGAGCAACGCTGGAATGATCGAAGATTTAACCCATGTGTACCAAGAGTATGCTTCCCCACTTACAAAGAGTATATTGGAGGCGGAGGGAAGAGGAGCATTTGATGCGGCAACCATTGATGGCAAACTCATGGCTATTCCCGAATCATCTTCCTCGATTGAGACTGCGCAGTACCTGTGGATTAGAACCGATTGGTTGGAGCATTTGGGGCTACGGCCGCCTGAAACGATGGAAGAACTTCTCCAGGTTTCGAAAGCGTTTACAGAAGGGGATCCCGACGGGAACGGAGAGCAGGATACGTACGGACTTGCGCTAACGAACCATCTTTGGGATCCAGTTATGGGAGCTGCAGGCTTGATGTCAGGCTACGGTGCCTACCCTAATATATGGGTTAAAGATGCAGAAGGAAACCTCACTTATGGAGGTATACAGCCTGAAGTTCGAGAGGCTCTGAAAGCACTGCAAACGTTGTATCGTGAAGGCCAACTTGATCCGGATTTTGGCTATAAAAGTGGAAGCAAGGCGTTTCGTTTAGTTCAGGATGGAAAAATAGGGATGCTCTACGGCGAACAGTGGACATCCTTTATGCTTCAGAGCACCCGTGATACAGGTATAGATGTAGAATGGCAGGCATATCCCATTGTTGCCAAGTCGGACCGGAGTCTGTTCGTACCGCTACGTTCCAACACGGGGCAATACTTTGCTGTAAAAAAGGGCTTCTCTAATCCGGAAGTTGTTGTAAAGCTCATGAATCTGCATCTGGACATCAACTGGGGGGATCAGGCACAGTATGAAACATACTACAATGACGACTCCCGAGCTGTGTGGATGCTTTCACCAGTAACTCCTTTTCCCGGTAATAAAAATATAGATGCATACAAACAAATTCGGGATGCCAGAAATACAGGAGACTTCTCGGCTCTGCAGAATGAAGCTCTCGCCATTCACAAACGCATTGTGGCCTATGAATTGGAAGATGTAGAGAGCGGATGGGGCTGGGAACAAACCTATGGGCCTTCGGGTGCTTTTAGCATTGCAGATTCTTACGAGAAGAACGGCCAACTTCTCTATGATCAATTCACGGGCGGAATTACGGACACGATGGTTGATCGACAAATTATTCTTCGGGATCTTCAGCTTGAAGCCTATATGAACATTATTCTAGGCAGGTCGATAGATGAGTTTGATCAATTCGTTGAGAACTGGCGCAAGCTGGGGGGAGATCAGATCACATCGGAGGTTAACGCGTGGTTTCGCACCAGCAAGCCAAAGGAGCGCTAATGTTCACTTTATTCTTACAAGGAACCCACTCAGCCTTTGGCATTGGAGGTGAATGCATTGATCAAGATCCCTGCTAAATCATGGTTTAACAGTATATTTGCGCGATTAATAATCACCTATCTGGTATTTGTGCTCCCCCTTATTCTTCTTGGCGTGTATCTGTATCATTGGAGTTATGACAATGCAAGCCAGGAAATATCGTTGTCAACGGAAAGACGGTTGAACCAATATGTGGTGGAATTAAACAGAGAGATAGAATGGATGGAATTACAGCAGTTTGATATCGTTGAGGATCGAAAACTCAATCGTTTGGCCATTCTCTGGGACATGATGGATCAGGTTGAGCGGCGTGATACATTAAATTACCTGACTGAACGACTCGCTTCATTCAAGAATAGCACTGCTTATATCAAAAACGTTCATGTACATATCCCTTCTGTTGGCAAGAGTATATCCGCGATCCAAGGCATCGATGATTTCAATAAAAGTTCATATCTATATTTCAGTTCAGGCATGCAAGGAAAAGGTACACGTTTCACTGTGAAAGAGGACGCCTTGAACTTAAGTGCCGTCAGATTGACAGGCACGAGAGGAGAACCCCCGCTTTTTGTCATTCAGGTGGAGCTGGATACATACCATTTTCAGAATGAACTCACACGGCTTAATTTGTACCCGGAGAGTTCAACTTTTCTGATTGAGGACAAAACGGGGCATGCCATCACAGATAAACATCAAGCTAGTGTTATTCTCGCGAATTACCGTGAGCACAGTGTAAAGGGTACACTTGATGGCTTTCGGATGAAGGTGGGGGACACCATGTACCATGTTAGTCAGTTGCATATGGACTCCCTGGGCTTATCCGTAGCTACATATCTACCTGAGGCAATTGTTACCAAGCCACTTAGCAAGTTCTATCATTGGGCTTGGCTGTTTGCAATTACATCATTTGTTGCCATCACGGCGTATCTCTATTCAAGTTACAAGTTGATTCATATCCCGTTACTGTTGTTGGTGAAAAGATTCAAAAAAATGGAGGGAGGCATGCTTGATGTCCCCATTGCGCATAACCGAAAGGATGAATTTGGCTTCCTCTACACCCGTTTCAATCTAATGATTGAAAATCTTCAATCCCTTATCGACCGTGATTTTAAGAAAACGCTGATGATGCAGCGGGCCGAGTTGAAACAGCTCCAATCGCAGATTAATCCTCATTTTCTGTACAATAGCTTCTTTATTCTGAATTCACTCGCAAGGACAGGAGAAACCGAACGTATTGAGCAATTCACGAATATGCTCGGAGAGTATTTCAGGTTCATTACCCGGAATGAAACCGATCATGTGAAGTTGAAAGTGGAAGTTGAGCATTCACGAATCTATACAGAGATTCAACAATTACGATTCTCCAGACGAATCAAAGTTGATTTTGGGTCACTACCTGCTGAGATGGAACATATTAAAGTTCCCAGACTCATTATTCAACCCATTATTGAGAATGCCTACGAACACAGCCTTGAAAAGAATACGGACTCCGGACTTCTAATTATTGGGTTTAATATGGAAGGTTCATATGCCGAGATCACCGTAGAGGATAATGGTAATGAGTTGGAAGAGCAACACATTCAAACTCTTCAACAACGCTTGCATAAGGACGGAGGTACAGACGAAATGACCGCGTTAATAAATATTCATCGGCGTCTGATCCTGACGTATGGAGAAGGAAGTGGCCTTTTCCTATCCAGAAGTGAACTGCAAGGGTTAAAAGTCACAATTCGAATCCAGTGGAAAGAAGGAGAGAACGAATGTATCGACTTTTAATTGTAGATGACGAGGAGATTATTACGGATAGTCTCTATGAAACGTTCGCCAGACATATACCCGACCAGCTTGACGTATGTAAAGCCTACTCTGCAACAGAAGCATTGTCCTGGATGCAGCGTTCGAGAATTGACATTGTTCTAACGGACATCCGCATGCCGGGCATGAGTGGCTTGGAACTGACAGAGCGGATTCAAGCCAGTTGGCCGAATTGTCGCGTCATTTTTCTGACAGGACACAGCGATTTTGATTATGCATATCAAGCTTTTCAGATGGCTAACGTGCGTTACTTGCTCAAAACGGAAGGTTATGACAAGGTGATGTCTGTTGTAGAAGATGTGATGGAAGAGATCCGGCGAAGTCACAGCATGGTTGAGTTGTTGGAACATTCTCATAAAGTCAACTCACAGCTTGCACTGATACAGCAAAAAGAGTATTTGCGGAAGTTACTTCAAGATTGTACAGCGGTTATAGATTCTACTATGGATATGCAGGACGAATTATCCAAACGAGATATAAGATTACAGATCAACTCGCCTGTTTATCTCATACTGGGTCGGTTCAATAATCTGCCAGAAAAAGGTTCGGACCTCTCACAAGTTCAAGAATCTGTGCGCATTATCGGCTCTTCTCTGATGAATGAACGTACAGTGTGCGCAAGTGTAACGGACCATTATGGGGATACGATCTGGCTGCTTCAGCCGAAGCAGGAGGAAGAGTTGCCAAATGATAAACTTGTGCGATTTCTAGAAGGTACACTGGAACTGGTACAGGAAGCATGCATGGTATCACTTGGCGTATCCATTGCTTTTTCATTAAGTAGTCGAAGCTGCAATTGGTCCGAGTTAACCAAACAATATGAACGTCTGCGATTACTCCAGTGGATGAAAATTGGGGATGGTGTATCCATGGTACTCACGGATCATCGCAATGATCTCTCATCTGATGTACCCAAAGAATCCATGCGGATCTCAAACCGGATCGAGATTATGTCAGGATATTTGGAAACGGGAAGAATTCAGCCATTTTACGATATATTTGAGGAGCTTGCAGGCGAACTGCTGCAACAGGATATTACGATGGAACGTGCTATGGAGACATACTACAATCTGGCCTTATTATTGCATTCAACGATCAATCGCTGGGGTCTTCAACAGAAGATCCCGGATCAACGAAGCTTGTTGCACTTAGGGGAGTATACATGCATGAAGGATGCAGTACAATTTCTATATCGTGCTGCCGATGAACTGGTACGCTACAAAAGATCAAATGAACAGGAACGCGCTAACGTTGTAATTCATTCCTTATGCAGTTACGTCAAGGAGAACCTGGAGAAAGATCTTTCTCTGGTGAGATTGGCAGAACTTCATCATTTTAATCCATCCTATCTGTCACGATTTTTTAAGCAGGAAATGGGAATAAATGTGTCAGAGTTCATTGACGACTGCCGAATACGGAAAGCCAAAGAATTGCTTCAGAACACAAATCTTATGGTACGTGAGGTCGCACTTCAAGTGGGGTATGAGGCTGCACATTCGTTTACCCGACTTTTTAAGAAAATAACGGGAATGACTCCCCAAGAATACCGGGAATCCCTTTTGGTACGTTAATGGTGAATACTCTGGAATTGACCAAACCCAAACAACCACAAAAAAACGCAGGAAGAAGAATACATCCTGCGTTTTTTTGTGGTTATTATCTAATTAATAAACAAACCGATTTGGCAATCCACCTTTAGGCCGTGTGGATTTTTTGTCTTCTATAAGCATTGGGACTCGATCCGGCATACGCTTTGAACTTTTTATAGAACCAGTCAATATCCTTATAACCTACCTCAATAGCAATCTCATATATTCGCAAATTCGTAGAAGACAACAACTGCTGGGCCTTTTCCATACGTTGCTGGAGCATATAATCATTGAAAGACATCTTCTCTTCCAGCTTGAACTTCTGTCCAAGGTACGCACAGTTAAAATGAAGCATGTCAGAGATCTTCTTCAGCGTGATTTCATCACTCAAATGATCCCGTACATAGGCCTTGACGATACGAATAACATGACTGGAGTGCATGGGTTTACCATTCATTTGAACGGGTGTTTTGAAGAACGACGACGTTTTGTGTGCCGGGTCGGTTTCAAGGTGAGATCTAAGTGCATGCAGACTGTTAAGTAAAGAAGAGGGACTAACAGGATACGGGAGATAATCATTTACCTGATACGTCAAGGCTTTGCGTACGAACCTGAAGTGATCTCTTCCACCCATAAGGAGAATAGGTATCTGACTTTTTTTTCGAATGTCGTTGCATAACCAGAGCCCCGCGGTATCAAACCTCTCTGTATGTACCATAACAAGGGAAAAGTCTCGTTCTGACAATGCGGTCAAAGCCTCGGCCGATGAGAACACACAATTTGCGATAGTATATTGAGCTTTGCTCCGTAGCAACATCTGTTGCAACTCCCCGCACAAACGACGGCTGAAATCCACAAGTAAAATATCATACATGAAGCAATACCTCACCTTCTGCTGAATTGTAATGCGCTAGGTTAACTGAAATTTGACTTAATTTCATTATGGTAATAAAAGAAAGCGCATACAATGTGCATATTTTTGTAGACAGTGCATTTCTTTACCAATTAAAACCTATAATGCAATTTGCTTGAGTAAAATTACGCAAATCTATATTCAGCCCGGGTAAACATCTGTATTCTGGCAGGTTGTTTGCGCTTTCATTTGGACGATACACTGTGATAGCAAACGACAATCAGGGGGGAAGACGATGAGAAAAAACAAGTTCATGCTACTAAGCCTGGTATTTGCGGTCTTGTTGGTGATTGCTGCATGCAGTTCTGCACCTACCGCTCAACCCGAGCCGGAAAAGACAACACCACAGGAGGAACAAAAACCCGCGGAAACCGAGCCAAAGAATGAAAACTCCACGCCAGAAATGGACTTTGACATGGGCGGCAGAACCATCAAGGTTGTTGCTTGGTGGGACATGGAAATACAGGGGAACAACCCGGACAACATTCAACGCCTTGAGAATCTCGAAGCGCTGAAGAAAAAACACAACTTTAATATTGAATATGTTTCCATCGATTTCGGTGAATATCAGGAAAAAGTAGTTGCTTCCCTGATGGCCGGTGAACCGCTTGGCGATCTGGTGAGACTGGGCAAAAACTATGCGATTCCGGCATTGACCAAACAGGATCTGTTATGGCCGGTGGATGATTATATTAAAAACGACAAGGTATTCAACCAGAAAACAACCAAGGAATACATGCAGTATGAAGGTAAAGGTTACGGCTTTACTGAGGACCAGTCCTCGTTTATCAACGGAATTTTCTATAATCGCACACTCATGCAAGAACTCGGCTTGAAGCCACTTCAAGAGTATGTAGATGCCGATGAATGGAACTGGGATACATTCATCAGTGTTGCCAAGCAAGCGAACAAGGATCGAAACAATGATGGCAAGCTGGATACTTGGGGACTCGCTCAAACGGGCTTGCTGGAACCGATTCTGTATTCCAACGAGGCTTCTCTGACCAAAGAAGATAAGCAGAACCTGGAAGATCCAAAAACAAAAGAAGCGTTGAACTTCCTGTCCAAACTGGCTACCGAGAAGGTCGGCAGAGCTTCTGAGGGCGGCGATTGGACAGAGCCATCCACGTTCTTCCGTCAAGGCAACACCTTGATGTATTCAGGTGCTATGTACGAAGTCGAAGGTATTATGACGGATATGCAGGACTACGATATTGGTTTTGTACCGTTTCCAAAAGGTCCAAGTGCAACAGCGTATCACTCCGGTGAGTCACGTTACCAGGCTATAACAATTCCAAAAGCGGTCGAGAATCCGGAACAACTGATGTACATCTGGGAGAAAATTAACGAGATCGATTCGATCTATGAGTATCCGGGACAATCCACACTGGAGACACATCTGACCGATGAAGCAGATATCAACAACGCCAGAGAGGTCGCGGAAGGTATGTTGGTTCTCGACCATAACACATTCCCGTCCTTGCCGTTCTGGGACTTTGATGGGGAACTCAAAGAAGGGGTGTCCGTATCTACGCTGATCGAGAAATACAAGGCTCCTTTCCAGGCTGCGATTGATGAGGTTTACAAATAAGTATTACTTTACACGGGCAGAACGCACCAGTGAAGGTGCGGTCTGTCCGGGTTAGTCAATCGTTCAGTTCTCTCAACGCTTACAGGAAAGGGGATACATTCAAACATGCGGTCACGTAAGAAAAAGGGACTAATCCTGGTGCTTGTCCTGGCCTTGGTGCTCTCCATATGGACACTATATCCATCGCGGGATCGTAATCCGGGAACCGTACATGCGCTTGAGGACTTTGAGGCGGTATCGGGAACCGAGGATTCATTCAGTTATGAGCATTATCTGACTGCTCATGACAATACGGCCAAACCGGATGAAATTGTACGCATCGAAGGCGAATCTTATGTTCAGGCAGAGGATGGGGAATTTGAAATTGTGCAAGGGTACGCCGGATTAGACGGAAGTGCCGTAATTACGCCGGAAACTGGAACCATTCGCTGGGATGTTCCCGTTCAAGTGAGCGGTTTGTACAACATTCGCATTCACTATTATCCCGTAGAAGGCAAAAGCTCCGGGATCGAACGCAGGCTTGAGCTTAACGGTAAGGTCCCGTTCAGAGGGGCCGATATTCTTCTGTTTGACAGGGTATGGGGGAATCGCGAGGATAACGTCCGGCAGGACGATCGTGGCAACGAGCTTAGACCAAGACAAGTGGAACAGCCCGAATGGCAACTGACTTCCTTCAAGGACAGTGCAGGGTACTTCGAGGAACCGTTTCAGTTTTATTTTGAAAAAGGCAGTCAGCAGTTATCGCTCACTTCATTAAGAGAGAGCATGGCGATTGATTATATCGAGCTGTACCAAGAAGGCGAAGTTCCTTCCTATGCAGAGTTGGAGCAGACCTATGCCTCACTTGGCTTGAAACAAGCGGCTCCTGTCATGCTGAAAGTACAGGGGGAGGAAGCTGTCAGCAAATCATCCCCTACACTGGCACCAATCTCGGACCGATCAAGTCCTTCACTGGAGCCTTATAATGTATCGAAAATTCGGATGAACGCCATCGGGGGCATTAACTGGAAACTGCCGGGCGAATGGATTGAATGGGAAATTGACGTGCCTGAAGACGGACTGTATCAACTGGCGCTTAAGGTGAAGCAGGATCAATTGCGTGGCATCTATGCCACCCGCAGTCTGACGATTAACGGCGAAGTTCCGTTTAAGGAAATGAAACGCATTCGATTTAACTACAGCCCTGCCTGGCAAACTCAGGTGTTGGGATCGGGAGAAGATCAGCCATATCAGTTTCATCTGGAAAAAGGAAAACACCGAATCCGAATGACGGTTACACTTGGCGACATCGCTCCGCTGCTGCGGACCGTTGAATCCAGCGTGCTGGAACTGAATGAGATGTATCGCAAAATATTAATGATCACCTCCAACAGTCCGGACCCACTGCGGGATTACCAGCTGGAACGGCGTATTCCGGAGATGACGGAGGTGTTTGAACGACAAGCTGACACCTTGCGCTCCGTTGCAGATTACCTGGAAAAGGCCACGGGTGAGCAAAGTGACAAAGTGGCTGTACTGCACGCCATGGTATTGCAGCTTGAAGATATGGCGGCCAGACCAGAGACGGTTCCCAAACGGCTGGATACGTTCAAAATTAACGTAGGCGGTCTCGGCACATGGATTCTATCGGTACGTGAACAGCCGATTACGTTGGATTACCTTGTCGTATCTCCGCCGGGTGAATCGCTGCCAAAAGCGGAAGCGAGCACCATCCAGCAGGTGAAGCACGAACTGGGTGCATATGTTGCCTCGTATACCGAAGATTACGACAGCATTGGTAACGTGGAACAAAAGAAGGATGCCATCACCGTATGGATCACAACCGGACGAGATCAGGCCCAAGTACTGAAAGGTATGATCGACGATTCGTTTACCCCGGATACGGATGTGTCCGTGCAGTTACGTCTCGTTCCGCCTAATATTTTGCTGCCCGCAACACTTTCGGGGGAAGGACCGGATGTTGCCATGCAGATGGGCGAAGACATTCCGGTGAACTATGCGATGAGGAATGCAACAGCGGATCTGAGCCAGTTCCCCGATTTCGAGGAAATTTCGGGCAGGTTCCGCGAAAGCGGATTGACGCCTTACCGCTACAACGACGGGGTATATGCCCTTCCGGAGCAGCAGCATTTTCCAATGCTCTTTTACCGCAAAGATATTCTGAATGAACTGGGCCTCGAACCGCCGAAAACGTGGCAAGACGTATATAACGCCATCGCCGTGCTGCAGAAGCATAACATGGAGTTTTATCTGCCGATAGAGGATACGCTGAACAATGCCAACCTGGTTCCGAATTCAACCTTTGCGATGTTGTTATATCAGAATGACGGAACGTTCTATACCGAAGACCAGAAGAAAAGTGCGCTGGATTCGGAGATTTCAATGGACGCGTTCAAACGCTGGACGCAATTTTATACCAATTACAAGTTTCCGCTCAAAGCCGACTTTCCGAACCGCTTCCGTACCGGGGAAATGCCGATCGGGATTGCTGATTACACCACGTATAACATGCTGACGGTTATGGCTCCGGAAATCCGCAATCTCTGGGACTTTACGATTGTTCCGGGTACACAGCTTCCGGATGGGTCCATACGGCATGAAGTGGCCAGCGCTACGAGTGCGGTGATGATGCTCGAAAATGCCGACAACAAGGAAGCGGCGTGGAAGTTCATGAAGTGGTGGACTGATGATCAGACCCAGATTGAATACGGGAGAGAAATGGAAGGTCTTATGGGAGCGGCTGCCCGTTACCCGACGGCCAATATCGAAGCCTTGAAGCAATTGCCTTGGCCTGTGAAGGATTATCAAAATCTGGAGAAACAATGGGAATGGGTGCAGGGAATCCCGCAGCTTCCTGGAGGTTATTTCACGGGACGACATCTGGACAACGCCTTCCGCAAGGTGGTCAATGCAAATGAAAATCCGCGTGAAGCCTTATCGGACTATGTGTTGTACATTGATGATGAAATTGAGTTAAAACGCAAGGAATTTAATCTGAAATAGAGGAAAGGGAGGGTAACGGTTGCAAGCTAAAACTACCAAGACAGCCGCCGCTCCTGCCGTCCATACCCGCCAGGTCGGCTGGTGGTCCCTATTGAAGCGGGATCTGTATCTCAGCAGGCATTATTATGTATTGATGGCACCGTTTATGCTGATTTTTTTCATGTTTACTGTCATTCCGGTCGGCATTTCACTCGGGCTCAGCTTTTTTCACTTCAATATGCTGGAGCTGCCGCGATTTGTCGGCTGGCAGAACTATTCCCGGCTTTTCCTGAACGATGACGTATTTCTGATCGCGCTCAAAAACACGCTCCTTTTTGCCGTAATTACAGGCCCTATCAGTTATATTGCCTGCTTTTTGTTTGCGTGGATCATCAATGAGCTGTCTCCTAAAATTCGGGCGGTCATGACGTTGGTTTTCTATGCTCCATCCATATCGGGCAACGTCTTTTTCATCTGGCTGATCATCTTCTCTGGTGACAGCTACGGGTATATGAACGGCTTCCTGATGCACCTTGGCGTCGTACTGGAACCGATCCAATGGCTCGCAGATGAGAAGTATGTACTGGCAATCGTCATTATTGTACAGCTGTGGCTGAGCCTGGGAACCAGCTTCCTGGCCTTTATTGCAGGACTGCAAACCATTGATCGTTCTCTGGTTGAAGCAGGAACCGTAGACGGGATCAAAAACCGCTGGCAGGAGCTCTGGTACATCACCTTGCCTTCGATGAGACCGCAGCTGATGTTTGGTGCGGTAATGCAGATTACTGCTTCCTTCGCCGTAGCTGAGATCTCCATCGCACTGGCAGGTTTCCCGAGCGTAAACTATGCGGCACACACAGTTGTCACGCATCTGATGGACTTCGGAACCATTCGTTTCGAGATGGGGTATGCCTCGGCCATTGCAACGGTCCTGTTTGCCCTGATGCTGGGTACAAACGTTCTCACGCAAAAAATGCTTAGAAAGATAGGTGAATGACGATGACCAGCAAAGTACGTGCCGTGTTTGGCATGCCAAAAAGGCTTAATCGGTCATTTACCGTCAGCCTGATGTTATTTGCATTGCTGGGCGTGTTCGGCTCCTTTATGGTGCTTCCGCTCATCTATGCTGTCAACAATGCATTCAAGCCGCTTGATGAGCTGTTTATTTTCCCACCACGATTCTGGGTGAACAATCCGACAACGGAGAATTTTGCCGATCTGATCAACCTCATGGGCAATTCGTGGGTGCCGTTATCCCGCTATATTGCCAACACATTGCTCATTACGATACTTGGCACAGCGGGGCATATCCTTCTTGCATCTGCAGCGGCTTATCCGCTGGCGAAGTATCGTTTTCCGGGTTCCAAAGTGTTGTTCACCATTGTCATTCTGTCCCTGATGTTCTCGCCGCATGTTACGGCGATTCCGAACTACATGGTCATGTCCTGGCTTGGCTGGATTAACACTCATGCCTCCATTATTGTGCCATCACTTGCGTTCTCGCTGGGACTTTTTCTGATGAAACAGTTCATGGAGCAGATTCCTGATGCTTTGCTGGAGGCAGCCAAAATCGACGGAGCCAATGAATACCGGATATTCTGGAGCATTGTGATGCCCAATGTGAAGCCGGCATGGCTCACGCTCATGATCCTGCAGTTTCCAGCGTTATGGGGAACGGATGGTGGGAGTTTCATTTACAGTGAAAATCTCAAAACGCTGCATTATGCGCTCAGTCAGATTGTGCAGGGAGGGATTGCAAGAGCCGGTGTAGGTGCGGCTGTTGCCTTGCTGCTGATGATCGTACCGATCACCCTGTTTATCATCTCTCAGAGCAGTGTTATGCAGACGATGGCCACTTCGGGCATGAAAGAGTAGAAAGGAGGCAGCGAGGTGCGGAGAAGCACATGGAAAAAACGTAAATCGATCATCATGGGCATGATCTGCCTCCTGTTGTTCGTTCAAGAGGCGCCCTACGTGAGTGCAGACGGTAAAACGGATGCGTATCATTATTCATTCTGGGGTGACGCAGTTCCGGCACCGGCGGCATATGAGGCAACAACCATTATCACCGGTAAGAAGCTGAACACAACTCCCATGAAAGAGCCAAGCGACATGCATGTTACCTCCAATCAGCACGTCTTTGTGCTCGATTCGGGCAATGGCCGCATCATTGAGATGGATCGCAACTTCAAGCTGGTACGGACGATTGATTCATTTGAGCAGGAAGGCAAGGAAGATCATTTTAAAAATCCACAGGGATTGTACGTCACGGAAAAAGGCCATCTGCTGGTCGCTGATTCGGATAATCACCGGGTGGTACATCTGGATGAACAGGGGAAGCTGGTCAAGATCGTGTCTGAACCAAAATCGGATCTGTTAAAAGCAGACTTCCAGTTTAAACCGATGCGGATTGTTATGGACAAAGGGGAGCGTATCTACGTCATGGCCGAAGGCGTATTTGATGGATTCATGGAGTTCAGCGCCGACGGTACGTTCTCTTCCTTCATTGGAGCGAACAGAGTTCAGGTGGACCCGGTGGAATATCTGTGGAAACGGTTTGCAACACGGGAGCAGCGCAGTCAGATGGTGATGTTCACTCCAACGGAATTTACCAATCTGGATATGGATGAAGAGGGCTTTATCTACGCCACTAGCGGGGATCGCGGTAAAGATCCGGTCAAGAAGCTGAATGCCCAGGGTACAGACATTTTGCGCAGAGAAGGCTATCAGACTCCGCAGGGGGATTTGCTGTATACCCAGGAAGCAGGACCATCCCGCCTGATTGATGTCGATGTGGGTGACAGTGACATGTATTCCGTACTGGATTCCAGCAAGGGCCGAATCTTCACCTACAATGGAGACGGATACCTGCTCCATATTTATGGCGGCATCGGGAACCGGCTGGGCCAATTTAATACACCTGTTGCTCTGGAACGTGCGGGAGACCGGATGTTAGTTCTGGATAAAGCGCTGGGTGAAATCACCGTCTTTCAAACAACTGAATACGGACGTACGCTCCACGAAGCGGTGCGCAGCTACTATAACGGTGATGAAGATCAGTCTTCGGTGCTGTTTGCCCAAGCTGCCGAGATGAACGCTAACTTGGAATATGCGTATGCGGGAATTGGCAAAGCATTGCTTCGTCAGAAGGAATACGCCGAGTCTGCGAAATATTTCAAGCGCAGCATGGAGCCCAAAGGGTATTCCAAAGCTTTTCTTTTGTACCGCAAAGAGCTGATGCGTGAGCATTTTTCATGGATGATGTCCGGTATATTCCTGGCTGTCGCTGCGATTGTCACCGTCGTCATCGTTCGCAGGCAGAAAAGGAGGACTACGAATGCAGGCATCAAGTAAGCAACTATACCAGTACCCGCTGCATCTGATTTTTCATCCGTTTGACGGATACTGGGAATTGAAATATGAACGGAACCAGAGAAACTCACTGCTGATTGCTTTCATGATCCTGGTGCTTCTGGTCATCACCAAAATTTTGCATGCCCAGTACAGCGGTTTTCTCATTAATCTCAGTAATCCAAAGTACCTGAACAGTCTGCTCGAAATGCTATATGTCATTATACCGGTACTGTTTTGGTGTGTGGCTAACTGGTCGTTAACCACATTGATGGACGGGGAAGGCAAGTTCTCCGAAATTTTCATGTCAACGTGTTTTGCACTGGTACCGTTGTTCCTCATTCATTTCCCATGGATCTGGCTGAGTCTTGTGATCTCTGCGCAGGAAACTGCCTTTTATTATTTCTCCAATGCACTCGCCGTTGCGTGGACAGTATATCTGTTATTTGTGGGGAATATGACGGTTCATCAGTACACACCAGCCAAAACGGTGCTCACGATGCTGCTGACACTTGTAGCAATGGCATTTATGGCATTTCTGTGCCTGTTATTCTTCAGTCTTGTACAGCAGATTGTATCGTTTGTCGTAACCATCTATCAGGAATTAGTGCTTCGGGGCTAAGGGAGGAGGAAATTGTTATGAATTATACCGTAGCCAAAAAAATAACAGGAATGCTGCTCGCGGGCAGTCTGCTTCTTGGCGGTTGTCAATTCTCGCCAACACCGCTCGCTCACGAGACAGTGACTGCCGCTGATCCGACGGACTTTCCCTCCCTGCCTCCCGGAGAGAAACTGAAATCATCTTTCAGCGATGTCCGCCTTCCCGGCATGGTAGGCATTGCGCAGAATGCTGCGCTGCAGTTGTTCATTAACGAAGAGACTGCCGAGATTGCAGTGATTCACACGCAGAGCGGCCAGATCTGGCGCAGCAATCCTGCAGATCGTGAGCAGGATGGGGTTGCGGCCGGGATAAACAAAGACCTTTTGTCATCACAAACGAAGCTCAGCTTCTTCAACAGCCTTGGACAGAGCAGCACCGTGAATTCCTTCACGGATAGTGTTGCACACAAGCAGATAAGCTACGAGGTGCTGCCAAGCGGCGTGCGGGTCCACTACCAGTTTGGAAGCACTGAGCGATCCATAGAAGACTTGCCGATGAAGATCAGCAAGGAGCGATTTGAACAAAAGCTGCTTGCACAGCTAGATAAGGCCGGGCAGCGGGCCTTGAAGGTCGGTTATGCGGAAGATAAGGATGAAGGCGCTTACGTCCGGATTGATAAGGCGATGCAAGGATTGCAATTGTCACGGGCCTTGAAGGCTTTTGACACAGCCGGTTACACATCGGAGGATCTGGCTCAGGATCATGCCGAGTTTGGCATTGAAGAGGAACGAAGTGGACCACGGCTGTTTATGCTTACGATGGAATATGAGCTGGATGGAGAGGATCTGCTCGTGCGTGTTCCGTCCTCAGGCATTCATTTTCCGGAGGAATATCCGATCAACAGCATATCTGTAATGGATTACTTCGGGGCCGGGGGTTCAGAAGAAGAGGGCTCCATACTGGTGCCGGACGGTTCGGGAGCGCTGATCCATTTTAACAATGGCAAGCTGCAGTATCCTGCCTATCAACAAGATATATACGGACCGGATATGACCATGAAACTACGGGAAGCAAGTTCGAATGAAGCCAGAGCCAGGTTGCCGGTATTTGGACTGATTCGGAAAGAGGGAGCTTTCCTGGGCATTATTGAAGAAGGGGATGCCGTTGCAGTTGTGAATGCCGATATCAGCGGCAAACTGAACAGCTACAACAACGTATATCCCAGCTTCTATGTGGTGAACAAGAGCGATGTGACGCTTCAGGCAAGTGATATGGTTCGTACACTTCCGAAATTCCAGAAGAAACCGACTGTGTCTGATTTCGTCGTTCGATATGCTTTTGTGGGGGCGGATAAGGCCTCGTACTCCGGGCTTGCATCTCTCTATCGGGATTATCTGATGCAAAACGGCGGACTTCCCGAGTTGAACGCCAGCAAGGAGCAGAGTAACGTTCCCTTTTATCTGCAACTGTTCGGTGGCATGACAACAAGACAGCATATGTTGGGCATACCGTATGATTCAACGGAGGCTTTGACCACATTTGATGAAGCCAAAAACATTCTCTCCGCCTTGACGGAGAAGAATGTATCCAATATTCAGGTGCGCTATGCAGGATGGCTTAACGGCGGACTTCATCATCGACTGCCGGATTCCATCCAAGTAGACGGCGCGGTAGGCGGGAAAAAGGGATTGCGGGAATTCAGCGCATACACACAAGAAGCGGGCATCGGTTTCTATCCCGATATTGCTCTGCTGAATGTGCAATCCAAAAAAGGGTTTAAACCGTCCAAAGAAGCTTCACGCACATTAACTCAGGAACCGGCGGTCTTGTATCCGATGAACCAGGCCATCCAGAGGCGGGACCGGGATCGTTCACCATCCTATGTGCTTTCGCCCAACATGCTGGAGGACGTGACGGCAGACATGTTAGATGAGCTGAGGTCCCTTCAAAAGGATGGACTGTCGCTAAGCCTGAATGATCTGGCAGCTCAGTTAAACAGCGATATGAATCCGAAAAAGCTGGTGGACCGAACACAAGCGCTCGGCTCCGTGAAGAAGGCACTGGAACAGATCGGGCAGCAGGCTGGCTCGCTTGTTGCTGAAGGCGGGAACGCTTATGCCCTGCCGTATGTAACTGGTCTGACAGATGCACCTATGACCAGCAGTCGTTTCAAGCTGGAGGATGAAGAGATTCCGTTCTATCAGCTCGTTGTACACGGCAGCATCGGTTATACGGGGACGCCATACAATCTCTCCACATATACCAATGCAAGGCAATATGTGCTGAAGCTGATTGAATATGGAGCCAGCCCTTACTTTGCATGGTTCAATGCGCCAAACCATGTTGTGAAAGAAACGGATTATGATGATCTCTACGCGGCGAATTATGAACAATGGATCGATCTGGCTGCCGAAATCTACAACGAGGTGAACCAGGTGAACCAACCGTTTGCCGGGCGTTCCATGATATCTCATGAATCCCTGGAGGAGGGCGTCTTCCGGACAACATATGAAGGTGGCGGGTTCGTAATCGTCAATTATAACGACTTCCCTGTAGAAGTTAACAACGATACAGTGGAAGCCCAAAGCTATGTGACTGGTGGTGAGCAAATATGAAGACGCTCCTGAAATGGAAATGGGGAAGTCGTACGTATGCTCAGCAGAAAGCCATGTGGGGCGTAATCTACGTGCTTCCCTGGCTCATTGGTTTTGTGTTGTTTTTCTTCATCCCGCTGTTAGCCTCTCTGCGATACAGCATGAGTACAATTCAAGCTAACGCGGAAGGCATAGCGATTCAGTTCAACGGTGTTGCGAATTACATTCAGGCGCTAACCGTCAATACAAGCTTTAACCGTGCGTTAATTGAGGCGATTACAGACGTTCTCATCAACGTACCGCTTATCGTTATATTCAGTCTGTTCCTTGCCGTCATCCTGAATCAGAAGTTCAGGGGCCGGGCTGTAGCACGGTCGATCTTTTTCCTGCCCGTTATTCTGGCATCGGGAGTGATTATGACACTGGAGAGCACCAGCCTGATTGAAGCAGTTAATCAGAGCAGCACAGGTGGAAGCTCACTCGGGACATTTGAACTCGAAAATCTGATGGTTAACGCCGGAGTGAGCGATTGGATCGTCACGTATCTGAGCAGCGCCGTAGATCGGATCTATCAGATCGTCAGTCAATCCGGTGTACAGATTTTGATCTTTTTGGCAGGGATCCAGACGATTTCCCCTCAACTGTATGAGGCTTCGAAGATGGAAGGGGCGACGGGTTATGAAGCTTTTTGGAAAATTACGTTCCCGATGGTCAGCCCGCTTATTTTTGTCAATGCGATCTATACGATCATTGATTCGTTTGCCAATAACGCCATGACGGAACTGATCCGGGATACCGGCTTCGTCAAATTTGACTTTGGATTAAGTTCTGCCATGGCATGGGTCTACTTTCTGGCCATTGCCATCATTCTGGTTATCGTATCCATCATTTTCTCGAAGCGAGTCTTCTATCAAGATTAGAAAGGAGGGTGTCCCACGTGACAACATCACGATTATTATCGCTGGAGCATTGGAAAGGCTGGCTGTGGGCCATGATCCGATTTGTTCTGATTACCGGGCTTTCCTTCGTTATCCTGTTTCCCATATTTCAGAAGGTTTCCACATCCATCAAAGCTAAAGGTGATCTGTATTCGGCAGTGGTGGTGTGGATTCCACAGAACTTCTCCATCGACAATTTCAAAGAGGCGATACGCGTCATGGATTACTGGGCAACGCTGTTTAATACGTTTGCCCTGTCTGCAACGACTACACTGCTGACTACAGCGTCCTGTGCACTTGCAGGATACGGATTCGCCAGACTGAAATTCAGGGGAAGCAACTTGCTGTTTGCTGGTGTAATTCTGACGATTCTTGTACCGCCAACGACCATTCTCATTCCGGTATACCTGAATCTGAAAAGCTTTGATCTCATGGGGCTTATGACGCTTATAGCCGGCAAACCCGTTAATTTGCTAAACACCTATTGGCCGTTTATTCTGACGGCGATTACGGCCAATTCACTTAAGGCCGGCTTGTACATCTTTATCTTCCGGCAATTCTTCAGAGGTATTCCGAAGGAAGTGGAGGAGGCGGCCTATGTGGACGGCGCGGGCATCGGGCGAACATTTTCAAGAATCATGCTGCCCAATGCCATTCCGTCCATGGTAACAGTCATGCTGTTTTCCTTCGTATGGCAGTGGAACGACAGCTTTTATACGACGACTTATCTGACTTCAAGTAAAGTCATGTCGACCCAGTTATCGTCCCTTCCGTATAATCTGGCCCAGCAGGTTACTGACGGTGCAGCTTCCCAGGCCGATCCGTTCTATCTGAGCATGATCCAGGATACAGGAATCCTTCTTGCCATTCTGCCTTTGATCGTCATCTATTTGTTTGTGCAACGATATTTCGTAGAGAGTGTAGAGCGTACGGGAATCGTGGGTTAAGTTAATTTCTCCTGTACGTTTGGAGTGGGATCAGTCTGGAAGAGGAAGGAGGAACTTCATGCAACATTCCATCTGTGAAAAGGGGGCATGTAACGACCTCATGAGCGTCTGCTCACAGCCGAACCGCGATCCTTCCCTGCGCAGGATCCCCCTGCTGGTGTGGAACGGGCTGCGGGAGCGGGCGCCGACCTGAGCGATCTGTTTGATCAGAGATATTCTGACGGAGCTTACCTCGCATTATTGCAAGGCAATATATCAGATCAGGAGGAATTAAAGTGAAGAAGTTCATGACATCTTGTAAACTTGTACTCATTCTGGCTTTATTGATCACAATTGCTCCATGGGGAGGCAGCCGTGCCGAAGCATGGGTGGGCATGCCGATGGGCAAGCTTCACGTAAACGGCAAAAACCTGGTGAACAGCAACAACCAGCCTGTGCTACTGAACGGTTGGCATCAACCCTCAGGTGCCTACTGGACATATCAGGACAGCAATTATTATCTCAATCTGCACGGCAATAACCGTCATGCAGCTACACTGGCTTATCTGAAAGACATTACCGATACTTTTGCTGACACCAGCGCGAAGTACGGAAGCAATCATGGCTGGAATATGAATCAGGTACGTCTGTTCATCGATCGTCAGGACATGGGAGATGTGGCTGCTGGTACATATAACTTTGCCGGTGTGCAGACCGTTACGCAAAATGTAATTATTCCGTACATTCAATATGCCAAAACAAAAGGTGTCTATGTTGTCTTGGGACTGGACTTCACATTGAAGGATGATCAGGCAACAACACCTGCCAACCTGCAAAAATTCAACGAAATCTGGGGTTATCTCGCTTCACGCCCGGAGATCAAAAGTGCAGACAACGTTCACTTCGAACTGATCAACGAACCGGTGAAATCCTATGCCAATGGACATTGGGGTGGATACAACGGGGAAAATGACTTTGTGGATCACTGGAATGACTTGCGTAATTTCCAAAATTCCATGATTTCAACAATTCGCAGCAAAGGTGCGGACAATGTCATCTGGGCGGCAGGTCTGGGATACAACCAATTTTACAGCTTGACGGCAAGCCATCCATTGACTGATCCGCTCAATAACTATGGATATGCGGTTCACTGGTACCCTGGTTATGGCGCATATGACAACTTCTCTATCCTGCAAGACCAGTGGAATACCAACGTGAAGGCAGCCGCTGACAAATATCCGATTAACATTACCGAGGTAACCTGGTTCAAAAACAAACCTGGCGATTCGGCCTATTGGAACTTGTTTAATGGCAGCAATGAAGGTTTTGGTACCAATACCAAAACAATCTTCAACGCCGCAGGCAATGTCAGCATTGCAGCTCATATGAACGGATTCATTCTAAGTGAAGGACCACGAAGCTCCTTTGCCGACCCAACGGCTGGACTGAAATGGGATGGAGATGCTTCACGGAGTGCCATGGGACGATTCCTGTTTAACTGGTACCATGAACGTGCTCAGACTTACCCGGGCAGTGGAACAGGTGGACCAACAACAGGTCTTGTATCCGGAGCAACCTATAAAATTGTAGCCCGGCATTCCAACAAGGTTATTGATGTCCCAGGTGGTCTAAACGAAAACAATCTTCAGCTCCAGCAATGGAGCGATCTGGGCGGTAACCCCCAGAAGTGGGTTCTGACTTCGATCGGTAACGGCAACTATACACTGACAAGTGTGAACTCACCGGACAAAGTTATCGACATTCGCAACGGTACCAACACCAATGGGGAAGTGGTCCAGCTCATGAGCAATCTGAACACAACCGCTCAGCATTTTAAGGTCAACGATCTTGGTAACGGGTACTGGAGTATCATCAACGTGAACAGCAACAAAGCGATTGAAGTGGCAAACGCTTCTACTTCGGATGGTGCCAAGCTGCAGCAGAACACCTACACAGGTGCTACAAACCAACAATGGAAATTTGTTGCCGTTAGCAATTAATAAGCACAATGTTAAACAAAACCTCCCCAAGTCATTTCATGTCTTGGGGAGGTTTTTTGCGTTTATTTTTGATACTTTGGGATGGATGTCATGCGAAGGTAAAATACAACTATATTTGTGCGCTAACCCGCAGAGTGACAATTATTTTCATGCAAGCATTGTACGCTGCAGTATGTAAATGTACCATAAGGAAGAAGTTGTACCTTCACCAGGAAGAAATGCCCGGTGTATCATGGAACAGCTACCTTATCACAGAGAAATGTAAGCGCTTGATAAAAAAGGGAGGGTACATATGCAGCTCCTATGGTCCAAATTTTCACCCGTGTTCCGCCGATTCCTTATTTCGTATCTCATCATCCTGATGATTCCTCAAATCGCGGGATATGCCTCTTACCAAGCTTCCATTGAAGCGGCTCGTTCCAGCTCCATTGAGAACAGCTTGAAGTCACTGAGTCTTGGCAAAGAGATCATTGAGCGAAATCTTCTTCAAGTCGAAGCTTTTACCAGACAGCTTGCCGCCAATCCCGATTTGCAAAATTTAATTGCTGGCCCAAAGCCGCATGATCTCTACAATGTCTACGGTATGAACCGTATGCAGCGGAGCCTCTCCATGTACAGCAGTACCAATGATTACTTGTCCCATTTCTTCATTCACATTCCCAACTACAATGCCATCATCACACCAAGAACCGTGTATTATCGTCCAGAGCATTATTATGCTGCCAATCAGCTGGACGGTATGACGTTTGAACAATGGCATGACCAAATTCTCAAACAACCACACTTTAATGAAATCATACCGCTTCGAAACTATAAACGTGAAATACTCGGCACTGTGCTTGCAGACGTTCCCGCCATTACGTTTCTGCAGTCTCTGCCTTTGAACAGCTTTAACAAACCGCAAGCGACGATTGGTGTCATGATTGATCAGAATCAGATGGCCAGTCTTACTCAAAATATTGTGGATCAATATGGCGGCTGGACTCTCGTCACCGATGCGGAAGGGCGGATCATTTTCTCCCTTGGCATTGAACAAGCCGAAGCCGAGCAAATGGCACAGAGTCGCCAGAGAGAAGCTAACGCTGCGGAAACGGAGCTGAACGTGCAGAATGTACAGCCTGGAAGTGATGGTCGGCTGCTGATATCGATACAGTCCAGTCAAAATGGATGGAATTACATGGCAGGGATTCCGGAGAAAGCACTCATGACAAAAGCGGACCAAATCAAACAAGTCACGCTGGCGTTTACTTTGGCAACCATTGCCTTGGGTCTGTTAATTGGGCTGGTTCTGGCCTATCGAAATAGTGCACCCGTTTACAGATTATTGGCCTCTTTTCGGGAACAAATCACCGATTCGCCAGGCAGACGGGGCAATGAATATGATTTTTTGGCAAGCCATATTAACAATCTGATTGCAAATAATGACTCACTTAAAAACGCCATGAATGAGCAGATTCCGTTATTGAGAGACGGTTTTATCAAACGTTTGTTAACCGGAGAAGTTTATACCTCACTTGAGCTGGAGGTTATCTCATCTCAGGCGCACATTTCTCTTCATAGCAGCCAGGGCTTGGCAGGCTTAGTGAAGGTAAACGGATATGCCAATCCAGACAGTGAAGAAATTATTCATGAACTGGGTGTTGCAAGGCTGCTCGTCAAACAAGTACTTACAGAGTGGAATGGGCAACTGCTGATCACGGATTGGGGAACTGACCAGATCGCTTTTGCCTGTCCATTGGATGAAAACCCATTGAATGAAGCTGTTGGGAGATGTGAAAAAGAGCTGAACACGTTGATGGAAGTGATCTACCGGGAGCATCGGATATCCACAACAATTGGCACAGGTGCAGCTTACGAGGTCTGGAATGATGCAGGGCGCTCCTTTGACGAAGCCAAACAAGCTCTGGATTATGCCATTCATATGGGAACAGATCATCTGGTGAGATTTGAAGATACGATGAAGGAAAATGAAATGTTCTATTATCCGATTGAGTCTGAACAGCGACTGCTGAACACAATCAAAGTCGGGGAGCCTGAAGAGGCGATACGCATTCTGGAGCAATTGTTTCTTCGTAATTTAGAGGAGCGAGAACTGTCCTACGAGATGACACAGCAGTTCATCATGGAGCTGAAGGGGACTTTTCTGAAGTTGGACGAACCAAAATTCAAGCTGGATGCCTCCCTGCTGGAGGAATATAAAACTCGGGTGATATCCATTCAGATGACAGAAACGATTACTTCGCTGCGTGCAAAATTCAAACGGTTAACAGAAGATATCTGTGGTGATTTCCAGAGAAGAAGAGCAGGAGCACATGCGGATACTGTAAACGAAATGATTTGTTTTATCCAACATAATTATGGGGATGCAAACTTGACGATCTATCGGATTGCCGAGCACATGAGCAAGTCCGAGAAGTTTATATCCCAACTGTTCAAAGAACATACGGGAGAGAATCTTTCCGATTATGTAGAACGGGTACGCATTGATGCTGCCTCGAACTTGTTGCACTCCACCTGTCAGACCATTGACGAGATCGCGGTGGCCACCGGGTATAATAGTGCACATTCATTCCGCCGAGCTTTCAAGCGGGTACGCGGCATTTCTCCGAGTGTGTTTCGGAAAATGGACGTTCATAGCGGTTAATGTAGGTTGTTTCTCGAGAACTATATTCGCCTTTTGTACTTTCTCAGCGTAACTGTACCTTTACGCATCCCCAGCGCAATCTTATGATTACTCAAAAAGTAAGCGCTACCAAGACGAGTTGCAGTTCAGCACGATTTGGAGCCAAGAATGGGGGGATGATTCTGAGAACCACAATGACCAGTGAATCAAAGTCCGTAGAGAAACCAAGTAAACCGTTTGCCTTGAAGCAAGCATTATCCAGAAGCTGGAGGCGACATTGGCAGCTGTATCTGCTGATCCTGCCACCGATTGCTTACTTTATTATTTTCAAGTATATACCCATGGTGAATGCGGTCTTGGCATTTAAAGATTACAACGTCATCAAGGGGATCTGGGGCAGTCCGTGGGCCGGAACCAAGTATTTCGAATTACTTTTCAAAAATCCGGCGTTTGTCATGCTGATCAAGAACACGCTCTACATTTCGTTTTACAGCCTGATCGTTGGTTTCCCAATTCCTATATTACTGGCGCTGGCGCTGAACGAAATCAAAAACATACGATTCAAAAAAACAGTACAAATGGTGACGTATGCTCCATATTTCATCTCTACGGTTGTTATGGTCTCCATCATTATGCTCTTTCTGTCTCCTAGGCTGGGTATTGTCAACACGATTGCCGGTGCCCTTGGGTTCGAAGCGGTGAATTTTCTGGGTGAGCCCGGACTGTTTAGATCCATCTACGTATTCTCCGATGTGTGGCAGGGGATGGGGTACTCCGCTGTGATATATCTGGCTGCTCTGGCAGGTGTTGATCCATCCCTATATGAAGCGGCCAAAGTGGACGGAGCCAACCGTATACAGAAAATCATTAATGTTGATCTGCCTGGACTACTTCCGGCAGCCGTCATCATTCTGATCTTGAGTGTAGGGAATATCATGGCTGTTGGGTTCGAAAAAATATATTTGTTGCAAAATCCGCTCAACCTGTCTGCTTCGGAGATCATCTCCACGTATGTCTATAAAATAGGATTGCTGAATGCCAATTACAGCTTCGCTACTGCGGTTGGCCTGTTCAACTCGGTGATTAACCTGATTCTTCTATTAATCGTAAACGCGGTCGCCAAGCGACTGTCCAATACAAGCTTATGGTAACGGGAGCGAAAGGAGGAGAACCAACCCATGTCTAACACACAGACAAATGCAGGTCGTTCGCGGATCAAGAGCAGCAGTACAATTCGTGAATCCTGGGGAGACCGCGTATTTATAACAGTTGTTTATTTCATGTTGACAGTCGTGCTCATTGCCGTGCTGTATCCCTTGATCTATATTGTGAGTTCTTCGCTTAGCAGCCCTGCTGCCGTCTCCTCGGGAAAAGTCTGGTTGTGGCCCATTGACCTGACGTTCGACGGTTACAAGTCTGTATTGCGGAATGATCAAGTCCTTACCGGTTATGCCAATTCCCTTTTCTATACAGCCTGCGGCACCTTCATCAGCGTGGCACTGACCATTATGATTGCTTATCCATTATCCAAAAAAACGTTTGTTGGTCGCAGCTCGTTAATGATGTTTATTACCTTCACCATGTTGTTCTCGGGAGGTTTGATCCCTACCTATCTAGTGGTGAAAACCATGGGACTGATTGATACCCGCTGGGCGTTGCTGATTCCCAATGCCGTCTGGGTATGGCAAGTCATCATTGCCCGTACCTTTTTTCAGAACTCGATACCGGAAGAATTGTCCGAAGCAGCAGATATCGATGGCTGCAGTGACATCCGGTTTATCTTCAGTATTATCCTGCCACTCGCCAAACCGATTATCGCCGTGTTGTCACTTATGTACGCTGTCGGTCAGTGGAATGCATACTTTGACGCCCTCATCTACCTGAAATCACAGTCGCTCTATCCGCTACAGCTGATATTGCGCAGTATTCTTATTCTGAACAGCAGTACGGGGAACATGGATGCATCGGAAATGATCAAACAGCAGCAGATGGCTGAACTCATGAAGTATTCGTTAATTGTGATGGCCAGCTTGCCGGTGCTAATCATCTATCCTTTTGTTCAACGGTATTTCGTGCAAGGCATGTTGATTGGCTCAGTTAAAGGATAAGTTCATTTTTTCTATCTATTCATGAGGGAGAGGATTGTATTGAAAAAAGCGGGATTCATCATTCTTACCTTTATGCTGTTTACCTCGTTGGTACTTGCCGGATGTTCAAGTTCTGATAAGGGGAACGGGGAAGGCAGCGACCCGTCAGGCAAGACAGCCATTAATGTGTTTGCTCACCAGGGTTCGGATACCAACCTGTCCACTAACAAATTCACGAAGAAAATGGAAGAGAAGTTTGATATTCAGTTCAACTGGACTACGGTTCCATTCGACGGTGCAGCGGAGAAAAGACAGATTTCACTGGCTTCCGGTGATTATCCGGACTTGTATCTGCTCATCCCTTGGGTAGATCGATTCTCCCAGACAGACTTGTTGAAGTTTGGTCAGCAGGGGGTTATTTTGCCGCTGAATGATCTGATTGAGGAGCATGCTCCTAATATTAAAAAAGTGCTTGAAAGCAATGACTATTATCGGGCCATGAACACTGCTCCCGACGGAAATATCTATGGTTTGACGGGTCTAAATGAATGTTTTCACTGTTCATACCCGAACAAGATGTGGGTCAACACCAAATGGATGGAACAACTGGGCCTGACCGAACCCACGACGACAGAAGAATTTAAGGAAATGCTTCGGGCATTTAAAACGAAAGACCCGAACGGGAACGGTAAAGCCGACGAAGTACCGCTAAGCGGTTCGACTGAAAATTTCGGTGTGCACATTATTCCGTACTTGATGAACGGTTTTATCTATGACGACGATCGGAATTATCTGATTGTCAATCAGGGGAAAGTGGAGACCGTAGTGAACAAACCGGAGTGGAAAGAAGGACTTGCCTATATTAAATCCCTGTACGATGAAGGGTTGATTGATCCAGGGGCTTTTACCCAAAATGTCGGGGCCTTCAAAAAAATTGGCGATAACGCCGACGCACAGCTTCTGGGTGCCGGGGCAGCCATGCATCCATCGTTATTCGTAACGACTGCCGAAGGTTCACCTTACGGGAATGATTACAATCCCATCCCTCCATTGAAGGGACCCAATGCTGCTTATGCTACGTACAACTATCCGATTGATCCCGGAGCGTCCTTTGTACTGACAAACAAAGCCAGTGAGGAAACGCAGATCGCGGCCATAAAGCTGCTGGATTATTTCTATACCCAAGAAGGGACCATGGCATCATATCTGGGAGAAGAGGGCGTAAGCTGGCGCAAACCACAAGAAGGAGAAGTGGCGCTCAATGATCAGATTGAGCCGTTATATAAAGCCATTCCGCTTCCTTCTGGAGAAGAACCTCGTAATGACAGTTGGGCTGCATTAAGTCAGTACAATCATCACCGTGCATATCGGGACGCCGAAGTACAGGGGACAGACATCTATGCCAATGATGGTTATGAGCGACGGCTCTATGAGGCGACATTGTTAATGGAGGGCAAGGAACCGAAAGAGGTTTTCCCTCATTGGGCATTGTGGGTAGATCCGTCCCTTGCTGATGAAGCCAGCATGATGCAGACCAATCTCAAGGATTACATCGATCAGAACGCCCTGCAATTTATTACAGGCGCCAAAAATCTGGATAAGGATTGGGATGAATATGTGAAAGGGCTGGAGGGACTGAACATTAATCGATATCTGGAGATTATGCAGTCTTCCTATGATACTTCTTCTGTTTCCAAATAATTAAAGTATCTGAATCATACAGAGCGGGAAAAGTTAATGTCTGTATTTGCACACCCAAACGTTCCCGGTTCGCAATCAATATATGCGAGCCGGGAACGTTTTTTATTGATATAGATTAAATCGTAAATTTCAATGCATCCTTCTTAAAATTCTATGATTGAACCTGTCCTGCAAGCCAAATATTCACAGGACAGATTCAACGGTTCGCGCACATTCCCTTGGTTTAGTACATGCGATATCTTCCGCTTAGAGCCAGCATGCTGAAAAAATACAAGCAATTGTCGTAATAACGTCGCTCTCCCTGACGCAGAGGGGTGTTCCAGAACTTGCGAACGAATGTGTCAGCATGTGGACCGTCCGCAGCCAGTGAAGCCATGGCATTGGTAGCCAGCAAACCTACAGGATGCAGTGAAGGTTCGTCGAAAGGTTCACCTTCTATTGTATAACGACGATAATCGGACATTTCAATATCACTGAAGAAGGACTGAATCCGATTGGATTGTTCGATCTGCCAGTGATCCTTGCGGAACCATTCCCAGTCCAGCGCTACATTTGCAGCAACACGGTAGGCATCACTGTAGAAATGTCTGAAATCACCATGCGGCTGTATTGGAGCCGGAGAGCCGTCATAGTTCGCATATTCAGGTGAAAGTCCGGTTACGGGATGGCAGGCTGTATGAAGGTAAGCACGACTGGCGGCCGCCGCTTCTTTCCAGAAGCTCTGATCTTCTTCATCCGCATATTTCGCGAATAGTTCATAAAAATGAGGCAGATGGTAGGAGGGATCGCTAAACGGTGTTTCTGGTATGAATTTGATCAGTTTTGTTTCCGGGTCCCACATGGGATCGCCTTCGCCGTCTTCGCCCTGATGTATACATGCACGAAGGATCTTGCGGGCTTGTGCCTTGTAATCATAAGGTTCAGCGCCATCGCCCCAGCGGTTGGAGGCAAAAAAAAGCGCCATGGCAAAAAACTCCTCACCATCAGGAGCAGGACCTTGCGAGAGTCGGGTTCCGTCAGGCTTGCAATGCCAGGCAAAATAATCTTTATAACGTCCCTCTTTATGTTGCATAAACGTGTGTGAGAAATTCCAGAGTCGATCAAATTCTTCCTTTCTGTCCATCTGAACAGCCATCATCATGCCATAAGACATACCTTCAGAGCGAACATCGAGATTACCGGTATCCAGCAAATATCCTTTGTCCTCACCCATGGGGTAATATATTCGAGTATTTTCATCGCCATAAAACAGCTCGTTCCATGTTTCTTCCAATCTGTTCGTGATCTCATTCTCATCGTAACCTAGCTTCAAAAACAGATTTGTATATGTACCCGTATCCCACGCGCCTTGACCCGTGATATTCATGAGTATCCTCCTTCATCAATGCGGTTTTTCAAAATTATAACATGGAAATAGTATACAAATTAAAGCGTTTACATGAAAAATTATAGGTGTTCTGATCTGCATGTCATTGTACTCAACTTAAAATGATATATTGGTTAAAATCCTATACTTTGTCAGGTTGTTGTAAAATTATGTAAGGGATACACTTTGGGAGAAGGATCACATCTGATCTAATAATAATACAAGCTGTGATCCTTTAAATGTTGTTTGAGGATGGTCAGAATCTAACCGGAAGGATGTGATGGTGATTTATGCTCCCGGATTCAGGAGATGCAGGTGAAAACACGGAATTCACTGCACCGCGCGATCCAGTTGGAGTGAAAGCGTCGGCAGTCAAGCCCGCAATTGATTTTGAGTCACATAGATATCGCGACATGATTGGCCGATCTCTTCTGAACAAAGGAAATAATGTCAGATTAAAACGAGCCATTGAGAAGGCAAAAAACGGCGAACCTGTCGTTATCGCTTATATTGGAGGCTCCATTACCCATGGTGCTGGTGCAGTACCTATTCATCTCCAAAGTTACGCTTATCGGTCGTATGAGTCGTTCAAATTTATGTTTGCGCTTTCAAAGGATAGTCCGATTCATCTGATTAAAGCAGGTGTGGGTGGAACTCCATCAGAACTGGGGATTGTACGTTATGATCGTGATGTGCTGAGGGGAGGTGCCGTTCAGCCGGATATTGTCATAATCGAATTCGCAGTCAATGACGCAGATGATGAAACCCAAGGTAAATGTTACGAGAGTCTGGTACTCAAAGCACTTACTGCCGATAACAAGCCAGCGGTCATCTTGTTATTCAGTGTATTCGAAAATGACTGGAATCTACAGGATCGTCTCGCTCCGGTAGGCTGGCATTATGATCTGCCAATGGTAAGTGTGAAAGATGCTGTCGTAGATCAGTTCAACAAGACAAAAGGTGAAGGCAACGTTATTTCCAAAAAGCAATTTTTCCATGATATATATCATCCAACTAACATAGGGCATCGAATTATGGCCGATTGTTTGGAATATTTGTTCGACGTGACGAATCGTTCTGAGTGGGATGAGAAAGATCATGATATTGAAAAAGCTCCGCTAATTGGAAATGAATTTGTTAATGTGAAGCTGTTGGATCGGAAAACCGGCAATCACATTGCCCGAATCGATGCAGGCTCTTTTTGTAAAACAGACACGGATTTGCAGATGGCTGAGATGGATGCTCATGACTATGGTACACCTCAGTTCCCCCATAACTGGATGCGTACAGGAGAGGAAAAAGAGGATCAGAGCAGCTTTCGGATAAGTTTGCAGTGCAAAAGCCTCATTCTGATCTTCAAGGATTCTGGTAACGACGAATTCGGAACTGCACATATCAAGGTAGATGGGGTATTCGTCCAAAAAGTCGATCCGCGTCAAGTGAACTGGACCCATTGCCATGCCATACTTCTGCTTAACGAAGAGCATGTGGGGGAGCACTCCATCGAGATCGAAATGGCGGAAGGTCATGAACATAAATGCTTCACCATTCTGGGTTTTGGCTATGTGGATTAACTGAAGACTGATAGTCACTCATATGTTCGGAGGAAAAGAGAATGGAATTGATCTCACCAGCAGTAACGGGATATGACCAGTATCGGGAGAATATACCACGTGGAGTCATGGAGACGGTAGAGTATCCTTCCACCACGGTTGGCACTTCCCGTAAAGCGATGGTGTACACCCCACCAGAATTTTCTTCGACAACGATGTATCCTGTACTTTTTCTTTTGCATGGTATTGGTGGAGACGAAACCGAATGGCATACTCATGGTTCTCCCCAAATTATTCTCGATAATCTGTACAACGATAACTTGCTTGAGCCAATGGTTATTGTTTTCCCCAACGGTCGTGCAATGTCGAATGACCGAGCTGAAGGAGACCTGTTTGAACCTGAGAAAATCAAAGCATTTAAACGGTTTGAATCCGATCTGCTCAACGATTTGATACCTTACATGGAGTCGAACTACCCTTTGCATAAAAGCCGGGATAAAAGGGCGATTGCTGGTTTATCCATGGGTGGAGGTCAATCCTTAAATATCGGATTAAGTAATCTAGACCATTTTGCATGGATCGGTGCTTTCTCCGCAGCCCCAAACACCAGAAGTCCGGAGCTACTTGTCCCTGATCTTTCGAAAGCGCCTTCATTACTCTCGCTGTTATGGATCTCTTGCGGTGAACAGGACAATCTTATAGAGATTAGTCTTGGGGTTCACCAATATTTGGCGCAACACGGAGTCCCTCACATTTGGCATGAGGAAAGTGGAGGACATGATTGGCCCGTATGGAAGAACGATCTGTATCTGTTTTCGCAACGTCTTTTCAAGTGAATTTGCTGAAGAACATTCATATCGGATTGTAGCATCAACCTAATCTATTAAAATATCAGGAGGTATTATCTATGTTCAAATTTAGCAAAAAATTGTTAACCGTTGTTCTTGCAGCTTCCATGAGTTTTGGTGTCTTCGCAGCAACATCGAGCGCAGCAACAGATTATTGGCAAAATTGGACAGATGGCGGAGGAACGGTCAACGCCGTGAATGGATCGGGCGGGAATTACAGCGTGAATTGGCAAAATACCGGGAACTTTGTTGTCGGGAAAGGGTGGACATACGGTACACCTAATCGAGTAGTCAATTACAATGCTGGTGTATTTTCTCCATCAGGTAACGGATATCTGACCTTCTATGGTTGGACAAGAGGCGCACTCATTGAATACTACGTGGTGGATAGCTGGGGAACATATCGTCCGACTGGCACGTACAAGGGCTCAATGACTAGTGATGGTGGCACATACGACATTTATACAACGATGAGATATAATGCACCTTCCATTGATGGTACGCAGACTTTCCCTCAATATTGGAGTGTAAGACAGTCCAAGAGACCGATCGGAGTCAATTCTACCATCACGTTCAGTAATCATGTGAATGCATGGGCGAGCAAAGGGATGTACTTAGGCAACAGCTGGTCCTATCAGGTGATGGCAACAGAAGGTTATCAAAGCAGCGGAAGCGCAAACGTGACGGTTTGGTAAAAATGATGTGATGCAGTTCAACGTCTGCACCTGCATTTGAATTCAATTTTCCGGTAGCGTTGAGTAACGTTATTCTCTAGACTAACCGACCTCGACGTTGCCGGATTTAAGCTTAGTAAAGGAGAATAATTGAATGAGGAAGCTGGTATGGTTAATTTTAATCGCTATAGTTGTTAGTCTAAGTGCTTGTTCAGCAAGTAATACCAAATTAAACGATGACTTGGTATTTGTCGAAGGGGGAGCCTTCAAGAGTAGTAAGCCGAGTCAGATTGATAAAAATGAAACGCTGGATTCCTTCTATATTGGCAAATACGAAGTAACTCAAAAAGAATGGATGGAGGTTATGGGGGAAAACCCTTCTGGCTTCAAGGGAGATGACCTGCCTGTTGAAATGGTCAGCTGGTATGACGCAGTGGAATACTGTAATCAAAAAAGTATAAAAGAAAACCTGAAACCTTATTACAATATAGACAAAGACAATCAGGACACGAATAACCACAACGAAAACGACAATATAAAATGGACTGTAACGATCAACGAGGACGCCAACGGTTACCGTTTACCCACAGAGGCGGAATGGGAATACGCTGCAAGCGGGGGTCAAAAGAGCTTAAATTACACATACAGCGGAAGTAATAATCCTGATGAAGTTGCTTGGTACTGGGTAAATGCCGGCGAGAAGATTCTGACGGGTGACTGGAGCTGGCCCGCTATTGAGAGCAACCGTAATCAAACCAAAAAAGTCGGAACTCAGAAGGCAAATGAGTTAGGAATCTATGATATGTCTGGGAATGTGAGAGAATGGTGCTGGGACTGGTACAGTGATTCGGAAAGTCCCAATCAATCCTGGCGAGTTGTAAAAGGCGGAGGCTGGATTGGCGGTGTCAATAACAATGAAATATCATTTCGAGGCAAATTTGATGCAAATGGTTTTGGTCCCGATCAAGGATTCCGTATTGTACGTGGAGAATGAAAAATCTTTTTCCTGACAATAGATTACTTCTGAGCTAAACCTATAATTTGTCGGGTGAAAACCTATAGTTTAACAGGTTGTTGTACCAAAATGTAAGCGTTACACTTGAATTGTTATCCCGACGCTTCGCTACAATCGGAGCGTTTTTATAGTACGGTCTGGTGGAAATTTTGTACTCCAAGTTGTACGAGCAGACAACAATCCTGCTGTTGTTCTGCTGTTTAGCGTTTCTAGAACAACTGGAATCTACCTATAGATATAGATAAAATACATGCAGCTGATCAAGGATAAAAGAGAGGTGAGCTAATGTACAAGGTCATTGTCGCAGATGATGAACCGTTTATGCTAGAAGGATGGAGAACGATGATTGACTGGCGAGCTTGTGGATATGAACTCTGCGGAACGGCAACGGATGGGGAGGAAGCGCTTGCTTTATTCAACTCGGTTGAACCGGATCTTGTCGTCACTGATATTCAAATGCCTGTTATGGATGGTCTTGGTTTGATTCACACCTTGCGAGAAGATCTCGCCTATACCTCTAAAATTGTTATCGTTACAGGATACTCGGATTTTAATTACGCGAAGCAAGCCATACGGTATCAGGTCGATCAGTATGTGCTTAAACCTCTTGTTCCCGAGGAAATTCACCAAATCCTTATGGAAATGATTGAACCTCTGGACAAACGCAGAAATGAGCAAAAACAGCAAAATGGAGTCATGGTTACAGATGAAACCGATGAGAATCATCTTAATGAATATCGGATAAGCGAAGAATATGATTTAGAGCAAATGATGAACATCTCCAAAGAGATCTTGGCGTTGATTGAATCAGAAAATACGTATTCTATCGATATTGCAGTGAGTGCACTGTTAGAGAAGAGTGAGAAAGCAGAGGTTTCGTTGGAATGGATACATCATGTCATTCGATATATCCATGGGGAGTTGCTACGTAAATATGGAAAAAGAGAGGGTTGCAGAGAAATACTCTGTGAAAAAGAATGGCATGAGGCTGCGAGTTGGTCTTCCGGCACATTGCAAGACCTGTGTGTTCGACTGTCCAAGCAACTTTCCCAGTCTGAATTGAAGCAAAAGACGGGTACGGGAGGGCTGGTTGCAGAAGCAGTGAATGAATTGAAGCAACACTATCGAAGTAAAATTAAATTACAAGATGTAGCTAATCGTATTCACGTGAATTCTGCCTATCTGGGTCAACAGTTCAAGCGGGAGATGGGGGTCAGTTTCAGTGACTATGTACACCAGCTTCGTGTTGAGGAGGCCCGTAAACTCCTGCGACGTACCAATATGAAGATCACTGACATTGCATTCAGGCTAGGATATCATGATGCTGAATATTTCACCCAAAAGTTCAGAGCGCATACAGGGGAGCTTCCGTCAGTCTATAAAAACAAAAACCAAGGGTGATCATATGCGTCATAAATTCTGGATGTTCAGTAAGGTTAATGATATTCCTCTCCGATCCAAATTTCTGCTTATTTATGTACTTAGTATTCTCCTTCCTGTAATAACGATTAATATCTTCTTTTATCAACGCACCTCTGCGGATATCAAGATTAGAGAACAGGAAAATCTGCGTAAATCCATCGACAGGGCTGCGGGGGAACTGCTTGGCATGATTGATGAGAGCGTTGCCCTGAGTCGAATTATTGCAGCAGACGATTCGCTCTATGAGGCACTGGATCGGACCTATCACTCCCCCGTTGATTATTACAACGTCTACCATGCATTCCTGCGTGATAAATTAACACGGTATATGTCAGCGAATATTCTGGAGGTGCGTATTTATACGGATAACGATACCATTCAGACGGGCAGTCATTATATTGTAATGAAAGACAAGAATGTACTCCCTGGATTGAAACAGCTGAAATCCACCAGTGGAGGCATTCTTGTCGTTGATTATATTGAGCCATCCGGATTTAACGCGGGAAGAAGAATCAGTGTGATTGGCAAAATGGACACCTATACTTCCTATGCAAATTACAACAAGTATTCCAAGATTGATCTGGAACTTAGCCGGGTGTATAGCATTTTAAATCGTGAATCAGACAGTCTTCAGCTGCGTCTGGTGGACAGCAACAATCGAACTGTCGTTTCAAGTGGAGAGTTCAGCGAAACCGACTTATCCCCCCCTGATAATGAATCAATGCTCAAGGAATCTGGGGATTCTGCTTACACGCTCGAAAAATCGTTGGGGAATCTAGCCTACCTAAAGGGTTGGAAATTGATTGGAGTTGCTGATACGCGTCACCTTGACCACCTGCTGCAAGAAGCCTTTAAATCAATTTTGGGGTTACTCGCATTAAGTATCGTGGTCCCCTCTGTATTGATCTATATTATTTTGCGTTCCTACCACTATCGGATTCGCAAGCTATCCAGACATATGGAGAAGGTTCGTAACGAACGATTCGATCTGATTGAAATTCACGAAGGCCGCGACGAAATTGGCGGGCTTATTCGTACATTTAACATCATGATTGGTAAAATTCATACGCTGATTAATGACGTATATAAACTGGAAATCCGTCAAAAAGATCTGGAGCTGGATCAAGTGAGGACAGAATTGTCCATGCTCCAGAGTCAGATGAATCCCCATTTTTTATTTAACACATTAAATGCCTTGCTGGTCGTTAGTACGAAGAATGGATATACAGAAGTAATTGAGATTATTAAAAGTCTGTCCAAACTGATGAGACAGTTGCTCAGTCATTCTGACAATCTGATTCCTTTGCAAGAAGAGCTGCAATTTACGAATCTTTATCTCCAGATTGAGAAGTTTCGCTTTGGAGAGCTGTTTGATTACACCTTCGAGGTTGATCCTGATGCAGCTTCGTTGCTTATTCCACGAATGAGTATTCAACCGCTCGTCGAAAATGCCTGCAAACACGGCTTGCAGGCGCGGAAAAATGGAAGGGAGATCAAGATAACGGCGAGACGAAACACGTCTGAACTGGTTATTCAAGTGATCGATAATGGAATCGGTATGGATGCAGGGAGACTAACCGAGCTCCTGCGAGATATCCGTTCTGAAAGACCCAGGAACGGCGAGCATGTAGGACTCCGCAATGTCTACCGCAGGTTGGAACTCTTTTATGAAGGAAATGCGATATTTGATCTAAGCAGTGTACCTGGAAAGGAAACTATTGCAGGGTACCGGATACCGATCTCCAAGCTGGAACAGAGGAAATAGGAGGTAAACTCTCATGTACAAAGTACTGTTAGTCGATGATGAACCTTATGCCATTGAAGGGTTACAGCTTCTGATCAATTGGGAAAAGTATGGTTTTGAAATCAGAGGCGTGTGCGCCAACGGTGAGGAAGCCATTCGTATGATGGAACAAGATCGACCTGATCTCGTGGTGACAGACATTCGTATGCCTGTGATGAATGGGCTGGAACTTGTAGAAGAAGCACGACGATTGGAACATGAGTCTGTGCTGTTTGTCATCACGAGTGGATACAGTGACTTTAATTATGCCAGACAAGCTATTCGATTAGGTGTCTCCAACTATCTAACCAAACCGGTTGACAGTACAGAAGCAGAGGATATGTTGGTCCGTCTCCGTATGCAATTGCAGGAGCGTGAAAACCAGGAGCGTATTCGGGAACATGCAAACGAGCAAAGGATCAAAGCGTTTTTGTCTGCATTGATTAAGGATAAGCAAAATATATCGGAGCAAGAGATGTCAGAGATCCTTCCTCGTTTAAACAAGTCCCATTGGGCATACCTGCGGATAGCCTTTCAGGGAGATATTCAGGAAGTCTGTTCAGTAGCCGAACAAACGGCTGAAGAAACAACTTGCTGTTATGTGATAGACAGAACAAGAGACTCATTGGGACTTGTATGGGGGGAGGAAACGAATGATAGGAATGAGACATTTGAAGCAGTTAAAGCTTTTACCCAGCGTTTGATGAACAACATGCAACATAACGGCTGCGAAGATATTCATATCGCGGTTGGATTAACGGTCAACAAACTGGAGCATTTATCTGAATCCTTCCGCTCCGCTCAGGAAGTTGGGCGTTATTGGTTTTTTAATCAAGAGCGTCTTTTGTTTGCCGAAGATATTCAGCTGGAGAATTGGCAGTTTGATCCGGAAACACTATCAGAAGTGGACCACATTTGCGATTTGCTTGAAAACGGTTCTGTAGAGGAACTCTCGTCTGCGATTCGGAGTGCTTTTGAACTGTTTATACAGATGAAGGCTGCGCCAGAGATTGTACATATTTTCTCTACCCATATTATATTCCGCGGATTGTCCCTGTGTAGAGAATTAGGAGGAGAACCTAATGCTCTAATGAACGAATTGGCGAGTGGAATTCTGGAGAAGGGCCATCGAAATATAGAAGAGGTTGCTAACAATCTGGAACATTTCTGTTTGCAATGCAAGTCAGAACTCGCTATTTTCCGGGAGAGGCAAATGGGCGGCATCCAGGCAACAGTTGCTGAATATGTGCAGATGCATTACAGGGAGACATTTACGATCCAGGAGCTCGCAGAACGATTCTACGTGAATCCTGTCCATTTAGGGCAATCCTTTTTGCGAAAGTATGGTAAGGGTGTAATCGAGGTAGTACATGATCTAAGAATGGAAGAAGCGAAGCGTCTGCTCCAGCAGACGAATCAAACATCAAGTGCGATTGCGGAGCAAGTTGGGTACCGCAGTTACCAGCATTTTCTCAGACACTTCGAAAAACGAACAGCCATGAAACCAGTAGAATACAGGCAAAAGTATGCGAATTGATCCATGAAAAAGAAGAACCCCTCCTGAATAAGACCTACAATTACAGGGGGGTAGACCTTAAATGTATATATTTTGTAACCGCATACATTTCTTCATACTAAAAACAGTAAGACATACCACTTCCAAGGAGGGCAAGTACATGGGGGGACTTAAGAAAAAGAAGCTTTGGGGTTCCGTATCACTCGTTCTGGCTTTGAGTTTGGCACTTGCAGGATGCAGCGGTGACAATGAGAAAACGACTACAAAGGATGGGAAAGAGGTACTGAACATCACGGCCTTTATCGGAACGCCAAATCAGGCGCCAGCTAAAGATAACCGAATTTACAAGAAGATCCAGGATGAACTCGGCGTCAATCTTGAGATGGAGTTTCTTGTGGGTGATCTTCAACAGAAGCTCGGCGTTATGATTGCCGGTGGCGATTTCCCTGACTTGATCACAGCAGATACCAAATTGGTATCAGCCGGTGCGGTTATTCCGCTCGAAGATCTCATTGAAGAGCATGCACCTAATCTGAAGAAACATTTCGGTAAAGACTGGAACCGGATGAAAGACTCCAGTGATGGACATATTTACTGGTTGCCTAACTATGGTGTGTATACAGGGGAGTTCATTAGTAACTATTATTCTGGTCCTGCATTCTGGATTCAAAAGTCCATACTGAAGGATGCCGGGTACCCGACTCCTAAAACGTTGGATGATTTCACAAAGTTGATCCGTGATTATGCAGCCAAGAATCCAACTATTGATGGTCAACCGACGATTGGTTTCACTACATTGGCTTCAGACTGGCGGACGTTCCCTTTGCTTAACCCACCTGAACATCTTACGGGTCACCCCAATGACGGGGGCGTAGTTGTAGATGATAGTGGAGTCGCAACCGTTTTTGCCGACAAAGATATCTCCAAACGGTATTATAAAGAACTAAACAATCTGTATAACGAGGGATTGCTGGATAAAGAAGCCTTTGTTCAGAACTACGATCAATATCTGGCCAAAATTTCTTCGGGACGTGTGCTTAGTATGTTCGACCAGCACTGGAATTTCCAAGCCGGCGAAGACCCACTCGTAGCGCAGGGGAAAATTGGCCAGACATACGTAGGCTTCCCGCTTGTCTATGATACAAGTATCACAGATCATTATCTGGATCGTCCGGTCATTAACTTGAACAATGGTTTTGGTATCAGTAAAGATGCCGAAGACCCAGTCGCACTCATCAAATTCCTCGATAAGCTTATGGACGAGAAGTACCAGAAGCTCTTGTCATGGGGTGAAGAGGGTGTAGACTATCAAGTGAATGAAGAGGGAAGATTCTATCGTACACCAGAGCAACGGACAGAGCAGGATGATCCGGCATGGAGATTGGTTAACAAAGCTGAAGGTTTCTACGCTGCTGCACCAAAGCTCGAAGGAACATTTGAAGATGGCAATGCAATTGGAGCGATCAACCAACCTGAGGAATTCTATGACAACCTCAAACCGGAAGATAAAGAACTTCTGGATGCATATGGCTTCAAAACGTGGAGCGACTTCTTCTCTCCTGCACCAGAAAATCCAGTGTACTATCCAGCATGGCAGGTCGATCTGAAAGAAGGCTCTGATGCTGCGGTAGCGAACAAACAAATGACAGACACTTCGTTGAAATTCTTGCCTAAGGCGATCATGTCAAAACCGGATGAGTTCGATAACATTTGGACTGAATATGTAGACGCTTACAAGAAAATCGATGTCAAATCCTATGAAGACCGGATTAATGAACAACTGAAATGGAGAATCGAGAACTGGTCTGTTAAATAAAAAAAATGCGGCAATGATTCTCTCGGAAGGTATCAACCAAAGGATTACTCAGGTGAGTGCCTTCCGAGGACATCATGCATAAAGTCGCTGCAAGCCAATAGGAGGAGTGAAAGATGGCGAACACGCCTGGAGCCATACCAGAGCAAACCACCCGTACAGTCGTTACCAAAGCACCACTGTTAAAACGATTGCGCGGACAAAGACAACTCATGTTCATGTCATTGCCCATCGTTGCGTACATTCTTGTATTCTCGTATTATCCCATTTGGGGCTGGGTTATGGCCTTTCAGAATTACAGTCCTGCCAAGAGTTTCACCCAGCAGGAATGGGTCGGACTCAAACACTTTAAGTTTTTGCTAACAGACGATGCATTTCTTAACGTGCTTCGTAATACCATTGCGATGAGCGTAATCAATATGGTACTCGGATTTGCGACAGCAATTATATTTGCCATTTTACTTAATGAGATCAAACATAAGTTATATAAACGAACCATTCAAACAATATCGTATTTACCTCACTTTCTCTCATGGATTATTGTGACAGGTATCGTAGCAAGTTCACTATCTGTAGATGGTGGGATTGTGAATGTGGTACTCATGAAGCTGAATATCATTCAAGAACCTATCATGTGGCTTAGCGTTCCGGAATACTTCTGGGGCATTGTAGGCGCATCCCATGTATGGAAAGAAGTTGGCTGGAATGCCATTATTTATTTGGCGGCCATCACGTCTATCGATCCTTCCCTCTATGAAGCGGCAGAGATTGATGGTGCGAACCGATATAAGAAAATGCTGTATGTGACCTTACCCGGAATCAAATCCATTGTTATCATTTTGCTGATCATGAATATGGGCTGGATTTTGGAAGCTGGATTCGAGGTTCAGTATCTGTTAGGTAATGGTGTGGTTGTCGACTGGTCACAGACGATAGATATATTTGTCCTGAAATACGGACTACAGATCGGGAATTATTCTTTGGCTACTGCGGCAGGTATCTTCAAAACAGTAGTTAGTATCACGCTGATCTTTGCGGCGAATTCAATTTCCAAACGGCTCGGGGAAGACCGATTAATATAAGGGGGACTAGAGATGGGAATCAATAAATCTCGGCTTGAACCGATTGTCTTCCATACGTTAAATGGTATACTGATGATCGCAATCGCGATTGTTACCCTGTATCCGTTTGTGAATACACTCGCCGTATCATTCAATGCCGGTAATGACACCATCCGGGGTGGGATTTATCTGTGGCCTCGGGTATGGACAGATCAGAACTACAGAGCAGTATTTGCAGGAGGGACCATCTTCAGCGCCTTTGGTATATCTGTGGCGAGAACGGTTTTGGGGACAGTGTTAAGTCTATTCTTAACCTCCATGCTGGCTTACACACTAAGCCGAAAAGATTATATATTACGAAAGCCCATTACCATTACAGTTGTTCTTACGATGTATTTTAGTGCAGGTCTTATTCCAACTTACTTCCTCATGAAAGATTTGCATTTGTTAAACAACTTCCTGGTGTACATTATTCCTGGGCTGATCAGTGCCTTTAATATGATTGTTATTCGAACCTATATCCAGACACTACCCGAGGGATTGATCGAATCCGCCAAAATTGATGGTGCTGGAGATTTCAGAACATTCATTTCCATTATTCTACCGCTGTGCCAACCGGTTCTGGCTACTGTTGCACTGTTCATTGCAGTGGGTCAATGGAATTCTTGGTTTGATACGTTTCTGTATGCATCTTCCAAACAAAACCTAAGCACGCTGCAATATGAGTTGATGAAACTATTATCATCTTCTATGAATTCCAACAGCAGTGCAGCCGTCGCCAATGGTGCAGATCTTGGCGCTGCGCGCAACATGGTCACACCTGTATCTATTCGGGCAGCGATTACGATTGTTGCCGCATTACCCATCTTAGTTGTATATCCATTTTTGCAGAAGTATTTCGTTCATGGCTTGCAGCTTGGAGGGGTAAAAGAGTAAACTTAATGCAGTTCCAGATAACCGATCAAAAACGGTCACTAGGTGACCGTTTTTTCATGTTTTTTAAACGGCGGACCGTAGTATGTCAATTGTACACGAATCTAACTTATTCAATAATGTTGTTGACAATTAAATTAAAGTTACTATAATTTATATTTACTTGATTCACCAGTCAGTCTCTTTTCAGGGTGCCACTGCGCGCGAAAGCCCTATATCAAGAACTGTCCACAGCGCCTGACCATCCCGAGCTCTTACCATTTTATCAAGGAGACTGAAGAGAAAATGAAAGTATTAATTGTGGAAGACTCCATTTTCGTACAGAAATTACTTACAAAGCTGATTGTTGATCATATTCCAGAATGCGAGATTCAGATTGCTAACAATGGAGAGCAAGGATACAACCTATTCAAGGAATTTCAACCTGATTTTATAACCACCGACCTGCTAATGCCTGGTTTGAACGGACAAGAAATGCTGCGAATGATTCGAGAAACGGATAGCAATGTCAAAATTATTATCTTATCTGCAGATATTCAGAAGACAACTAGGGATGAAGTTGAAATGTTAGGCATTTCTGGTTTTTTGAATAAACCTTTAACCGCCGAGAAGGCAACTACCATGATTCAACTGATTCAGGCGGCCTATCATGCTGAATGATTTACAGAAGGATTTGCTAACTGAACTAGTGAACGTTTACGTGGGACAAGCGGCTAACATGTTGTCAGAGATTGTAGACAAGCGTATCGTTTTGAATATTCCAGAAGTGGAACTAATCTCTATATCCGATGTTGATCCTGGAGATCGAAGATACAACATTTTCTTTAGTGAAGGTCACCTGTTTAGGTCATCCTTACAGTTTGGATATGAATTTCAGGGAAAAGCATTTCTGATGTTTCCTGTTGAGCAGGCTAAAGTATTGGCAAACATCTGTCTTGGAGAACTGGGTGAGAGCGTTATACCGAACGATCCGAACCTGATGGACACGGATTTGGACGTTTTGAAGGAAGTTAGCAATGTCCTGCTTAACGCCATTATTGGAGAATTCGGTAATTTCCTGGAGATCAAACTGGAATACGTCCTGCCTGATATTGAACTGATCTATGTCACCAATTCCGATCAACAAATATTGCTTCAAAATGAAGTTTATGTCCTGGTTTTACATACCTCGTTTTTACTTGCCGATACGGATGTGACAGGTATCATTGTCATAGCATTAAGTATGAACTCCATATCGAGCCTGCTGGCCAAAATGGACGCTTTGTTGGAGGCGGACAATGGATAATCTTATTTCACAAGCTTTGAACAAAGCCCATATGGGAATAATGATCGTGGACAGGCATTTGAAAGTTGTTGTGTGGAATGCCTGGTTGGAGCGCTTTACTGGCAAGAATGTAGAAGAGGTAATAGGCTTGAATCTGCTTGAGGTCTGCCCACGGTTTAAGTCGAACATGTATTTAAATATTTTGCAAAATGCGCTGTATCATGGACAGAGCAGATTTTGCTCAAGCGCGTTACATAAGGCCTTCATTCTTCCTAATGAAGAAGAGGATGAACACTTATTCAGACAAAATATGCATGTTGAACCGCTCTATCATGAAGATCGGAGTTATGCCCTTATTCAGATTACTGACATGACAAACACCAATACCAGGGTATATAAACTTAAAAATCTGATCAAAGAACTGGAGACGGAGTACGCCAAAATCAAAATCTCCGAGAAAATCAGCAAACATTTGTCTTTGCATGATCCACTTACAGGTCTCCCTAATCGTCTTGCTTATAATGACCGTCTTGCCTGGGCCATCAGTAATGCCAAAAGAAACCATAACAAATTAGCCGTCATGTTTGTGGATGCTGATGGGTTTAAACAAGTGAATGATACATATGGACACCATGTTGGTGATCAAGTGTTGCTTGAAATGGCAAAACGATTAAGCGAAACAATTCCAAGTGCGGACACTGTAGCTAGGCTTGGCGGGGACGAATTCATCATTTTAAGCCATCTGAAAGATGATCACGATGCTGAAGTCATCGCCAAAAGATTGGAAGCTGCATTCAGTACCCATTTCAAAATTGCTGGAAACTATATCAACCTTTCGATGAGTATTGGTATCAGCCTATTTCCCAAGCATGGACAGGAGCCTTCCGAACTTCTGAGGCATGCGGATGGAGCCATGTACAAGATTAAAAAGAATGGCAAGAATGGTTACGGAATATATGAGCCTGAAAATGTTTAAGAAATCTAAAAATGTCTTTTAATAAAGTTGCTACAATAGCAACTTTATTTGTCTATACAATTAACATAAGAAAAAATACGTTTTTTCCTCTATTACTGTACGGGATGTCGATTATCTTAATCATAGTGGGGTATTTTATATTCGATTGAGAGCCGCTATATTAGCGGCTTTTTTTGGATTTTATTAAATAAGTAGAAGTCTGAAAGAGGCGATAGTCAGAACAGTGCCAAAAGCAAGGAGAAAAATACCTCTAAACTTGATGCCAATCCTATCGTATTCATGGAGTTCATCCTTCGTACGATTAAAAGGCCATGAATTCGGTCGTCTCAGTGCTCTAACCCCAAAGGAAAAACCAACCATTCCAAGCAACAGAAAGAAAAAGAAGAAAAACATATCATCCCCCCTTTAACAAAGATAAGTGATATGGAAGCCTAGTTTAAGTTGCTTAGCCGTATTCTTTGCCAAAGTCCTCCATCTTTTCAAGGATCGGTAGTAACTTCATTCCCTTGTCTGTTAACGAATACTCAACTCGCGGAGGAACTTCCGGATATACATCGCGTTGAATAACACCATCATTCTCTAACTCTTTAAGCTGCTTTGTAAGGGAGCCTTGAGACAGATCTCCAAGGAATTTTTTGATATCCGTATATCGCCGTGTTTCGTCTTTTAGGTACCATAAGATAAAATATTTCCAACGCCCAGAAAGGACATTCTGAGTAAAAGCTATGGCGTACATGTCACTTTTCCCATCTATAAACTCTTGTTCAAATCCTTCATTGCAAACTCTCATTCATATCACTCCTGATCCAAAGGTACAAAAAGATGTACTATGTTCATTTAAATTGCCCTCTTTGCTAACAAAACAAATACACCTATGATGGTGTCAACACCAAAACAATTTTAGTTTACCTAAAATGTGAAAGAATAAGAATGTTATCTCGATTAAATAGTTAGCAAGCTAAATAAATATATCATAGAAATGAGTGACTGATAAGGGTTGGAGACAAACCGATATTCGATCATACTGTAAATTTTAACAAGGGAGATGTTTAACAATGAATAAAAAAATTCGTACAGGTATCATAGGTGCTTCAATTAATAACGGATGGGCGAGTGGCACACATATTCCAGCTATTGAGCACCTGGATGAGTTCGAGCTTACAGCGGTTGGGACAAGTAATATGGTGAGTGCAAAGAAAAGCGCAGAAGCTTTCTATGCAGATCACGGCTTTGATAATATGGAGGAGTTGGCTCAGCATCCTGATGTGGATATGGTCGTTGTCAGTATTAACGTCAAGGAACATTATAATGCCGTTAAAATCATCGTGCCTGCTGGCAAACCAATCTATTGTGAATGGCCACTGGGGTCAAATACAGATGAAGCCTTGGAAATGCAGGAATGGATAGCGTCCGCACAACTGCCAAATGCGATTGGATTACAGGCTAGACAAGCCCCGGCCGTTCAATATGTAAAAAATTTATTGGCAGAAGGTTATGTGGGTAAAGTGTTATCTGCCAACCTGAAGATCTCCATTGATGGTATGGGGGGCGTTGGTGACAAGTCGAGTGCGTACTTGTATGACCGGAAAGTTGGAGGGAACTTGCTGACCATTGTAGGGGGACATAATCTGGATGCCTTCACATACATGCTTGGGGACTTTACAGAATTGTCTGCCACCACAGCTCAACAGTTTCCAGAAGTAGAATTGGTAGATATTCAGAAAGTCATCAAGAAAACAACGGATGATCAGATCATGATTACAGGAAAATTGACTAATGGGGCAGCAGCCAGTGTTCATATTCAAGGTGGAGTCAAACATCAGACAGGACTCACACTTGAAATTTTCGGAGACAACGGCACGATTGTGCTGAGCGCCCCTGCATCCATTCAATTCGGATCACATCAATTACGCGGTGCAGGATCTACGGACAACGAGCTTCGTGAACTAACCATTCCCGATGCCTATTACTCGGCTCCACATTCTCTATATAACGACTCCGGATTTGTTCTGAACATGGCGCAGGCTTATCGTAAGTTTGCCAAAGATATTCAAGAAGGCACTACCTTAGCACCTACTTTCGCGGATGCGGTGAAACTTCATCAGTTACTGGATGCCGTCGAGAAATCAGCTCAGACAGGTGAACGTCAATATCTATAACCCTCACTAAACGGAACAAATTGATCCATAAATATATTTAGCAAGCTAAATTTTTTTCACACTATAGAAAGGTCACACATATCTGTGCCTGTCCAGAACGAAGGAGAAAATCGTTATGAAAAAAAGAAGTGAAATGCAACTGGCTTTACAGATGGTTTCGGGTTATGGAGCCGAATTTAGCGCATGGAGAATGCCTGGCACGGATCCTGCAGCTTACACCAATATGGATAGTTATGTAGAACGGGCTAAATTAGCTGAACAAGGAAAATTTCAAATGATTTTCATCGCTGACACTCCAGGATTATCCAACAATTTAGGCCCACAGACGCCTATGTCCCCTATGGACCCCATGTTGGCACTGATGGCAGTAGCAAGAGAGACACAACACATCGGGCTTGTTGCTACCCTCTCTACAACATTTAATTATCCCTACAACATTGCACGTCAGTTCAAAGCACTGGATGTTATCAGTCATGGACGTGTGGGATGGAATGCAGTTACCACATCCGACCCCCTAGCGGCGGCTAATTTCGGTGCCCGGGTTGAAAATCGCCAAGAACGCTATGACAAGGCACATGAAAGCATACAAATTGTTCAGGCCTTGTGGGGGAGTTGGGAACAAGACGCTTGGACGTTAAATGTAGAAGGAGGGGAATTTGCGGATATGGACAAAATCCAGCCTATAAACCTTCAGGGTCATTATTATGCATCTCGTGGTCCTTTGCCCATTCCGCCCTCTGAGCAAGGGCAGCCAGTGATTTTCCAGGCAGGAGGAGGAGGTGAAGGATTAGAATTAGCTGGGAAATATGCTTCGGGAGTGTACGCTAATCCTTATGATATTACGTCTGCCCGTGAACACAGACAAGCCATAAGGCAAAGTGCTGCACGTTTCGGTCGAAACCCCGATGATATCAAAATGTTTGCAGGTTTTATGTTTTCTCTGGCTTCAACGGAGGAAGAAGCTCTGGATCGTCGGAAACAGCTTATGAGCTTCAATCCTCAGGAAATCCCCAGCAGGGTAAGTTACCTCGGATCCATGGTTGGTTTACCCTTATCGGTAAACTCCGTAGATATAGATCAACCTTTAGCGGGAGATTTGTTGAAAAATGCATATGCCAATCCCATGGACCCACGTTCTCCGAGAGCCTTAAAGTTATTAAAAGAAGGACTCTCTGTAAGGGATGTTCTCGCTCACGGGGTCATCAATTATCATCCGGTCGTTGCGGGCACCCCGACACAGGTTGCTGACTTCTTGGAAGAATGGTTTTTGGCTGAAGCATGTGACGGATTCTCAGTCGTGCCCGATGTATCTTTTGATGGCGTTGCAGATTTTGTGAATCAGGTAGTACCTATCTTGCAGGAACGCGGTTTGTTCCATAAGGAATATGAAGGAAAAACACTACGCGAGAATATGGGCGTTCCTTACGAATACGGATTGCAGGAAAATGGAATCAACGAATAAAGGAGAGGTTTTTAATGAATAACACAATCGAATTGCTTCATAACCATACATCGTTTCGTTCTTACACATCTCAACCCCTAACTGGGGAACAAATAGATGCAATATTTCAGGCAGCGAATCAAACTTCATCGTTCAGTCTTCTTCAGGCGGTATCTATTATTCGCATCACAGATCCAGTACTTCGAAAAAAACTCAGACATCTCTGTGTCGATCAACCCTATATTGAAGAAGCGGCAGAATTCTGGGTCTTCTGTGCTGATTTCAACCGAAATCATGAAATCGCTCCGGATGTGGATATTGAATATATTGAATTTCTGTTGATTGGTTCATTCGATGCCGGCCTGATGGCACAAAATGCGTTAACTGCGGCTGAATCGATGGGACTTGGCGGAGTGTTCATTGGTGGGGTCAGAGCCAATATAAGCGAACTATCTGACGTATTGAATTTACCTAAATATGTTATCCCTCTGGTGGGATTATGTATCGGGAATCCAGCTGGAGATAAGCCGGAACTGAAACCTCGGCTCCCTCAATCCATGGTATTGCTTGATAATCAATACCAACCAATGGATCAAGAGAAATTAGCAATCTATGATGAGACCATGCTGAAGTATTATGAGAATCGTCCGACGAGAGCTCCTTTCACCGTAAAAAAAGTAAAAGGATGGAGTGACCATATCCAGGATCACCTCGAGAGAAGTATTCAACCGCAAATGATGGCCTATTTGAACAAGCAAGGTTTTGCCAAAAAATAAGGACTAAACCAATCTTTTGGGTGAAACTTGGATAGGAAAAGCCCCTTTTAAAGACGAAACTAAGGTGAATTGACACCTATATATCTCCATGATACATTTAGTCTGCTAAATATAATTCGGATGTTAGGGAGGGATCGTTCATGACAGATACAGTAGATTGTGAAATTCGACAGTCTTTAGACCGAATTTCCTCCCAAATGCGACGAAATTATAGTGAATCTCTTCGGGAACTTAATCTCTATGTAGGACAAGATAATTTGTTGTATCGGCTGTGGTTGGGTGATGGGGTAACACAGATGCAACTAAGTGAACATATGAAATGCGAACCACCAACGGTTACAAACATGGTCAAATCACTGGAACAGAACGGATTTATATATCGCAAACGTGATGTACAGGATGCAAGGATCATGCGTATCTTTCTAACCGATAAGGGCAAAGAATTAGAAAAACCGGTTGAGTATAAATGGAAAGAGCAGCAAGAGAAACTCCTTCAATCCATTTCTTCGGAAGATCGGCTGATATTGAGGCAATTCATGCAACAAATGGAGCGAAATATCTTATAACTTATGCCAAGCTTCATGTAAACTAGCTGAAATGAACGAAACAGAGCCGCTATTATAGCGGCTTTTTTTATTGCCAATAGCTATATGTCCTTGTCCAGAACAAAGAATTTGTACTGTCAGTTTCGGAATTTACGATTACACCTCTAATGCTGGGATAAGATTGTGATAATTCAAGTTAATTTTGTTCATTTAGATGCTTAAGAGATTACAGTACACTGAAAGAACATACAAACGGAACACACTAAACATGAAAAATGTGAGGAATTATAATTCGTTGGAGGTTTTAACGTGAAGACCAAAAATATCTGGTTTAATCAACCTGCTGGAACATGGGAAGAGGCATTGCCTATCGGAAATGGAACTCTTGGAGGCATGATTTTTGGGAAAACACAGATCGAGAGAATTCAGCTTAATGAAGATAGTCTGTGGTATGGTGGACCGATGCAGCGGAATAATCCTCAAGCACTTGAATCTTTATCTCAGATCAGAAGCCTGATTTTTGACGGTAAGATTAGGGAAGCAGAAGAACTCGCAGCAGATACGCTGGTGGGTGTTCCTGACGGGCAAAGGCATTATGAGCCATTAGGGGACTTCTATATCGCTATGGATCACAGTGAACATGAACCGAATGGATATCAAAGACATCTCGATCTGGAACAAGGCAAGGTAAACGTGAATTATACCGCAGATCAATCCATGTACAGCCGTGATTATTTTTCTAGCTACCCGGATCAAGTGCTCGTTGTTCATCTCAAATCTAGCGTGCCTGGAAAGTTATCTTTCTCCACTATTTTTGGCAGGGGAACCGTTCTGGAATCAACACCCTATTCCGATATTCTTAAGCATCCTGTTGGTTTCCAATCCTATCTGGACCGGATCGAGAAGCGTGGAACGCATGACTTGATCATCCGGGGAAGAAGTGGGGGAGAAGAAGGAATTCGATTTTGTTGCGGGATTCGCCTTATATCTGAAGGGGGGCAGGTTCATTATTCAAGCGGTCAGCTTTCTCTGAAGGATGGTAATTCAGCGACTATTCTAATCACGGCTTGCACGGATTTCCGAGTACCCAAGGAACAACTCGAAGTGGAGTGCCTCCGCAGAATTGATGCTGCTTCCGCAAAACCATATAGCGAACTGCTCGCTGATCATGTCTTGGACTATCAATCCTTATTCGAAAAGATGGATATACATCTCGAAGATAAAAATAAAGATGTGATATGTTCCGAACTTCCAATCGATCAGCGCCTTGAGCGGCTTAGAGCTGGTAAGCATGATCCGGAACTGATGGGTCTATACTTTCAATTTGGTCGCTATCTGCTTATCTCAAGCAGCCGTCCAGGTTCTTTACCGGCAAACCTTCAAGGGATCTGGAATAAAGACATGCTTCCTGTATGGGATAGCAAATATACGATTAATATTAATACACAGATGAACTACTGGCCTGCAGAAAGCTGCAATCTGTCTGAATGTCACGTTCCATTGTTTGATTTTATAGATCGACTGCAAGTCCGGGGAAAGGAAACCGCTAGAACCATGTACGGATGCAAGGGGTTTGTTGCTCATCACAACTCGGATATCTGGGCAGACGCTGCTCCGCAGGATGTATGCATGACATCGACGTTTTGGACCATGGGAGGAGCATGGCTTTCATTACATCTATGGGACCACTACGAATACAATAAGGATGTTCAGTTTCTCAAAAAAGTCTACTCCACGATGAAAGATGCGGCTATGTTTATTCTGGATTATCTAATAGAGGATCCTTCCGGTAATTGGGTGATATGTCCTTCATCCTCACCGGAAAATCGCTATATATTAGATAATGGAGAGTCGGGAGCTTTATGTTTTGGTGCTTCAATGGACAATCAGATTATTAGAGAACTCTTCACGCGTTGCATTGAAAGTACCCGGATCTTGCAAGAAGATCAGGAATTTGGAGATGTGCTCCGTAGTGCTTTAACCAAAATACCGGAGACCTCCATTGGCAAACATGGCCAGATCCAAGAGTGGAGTAACGATTATGATGAAATGGAACCTGGACACAGACATATTTCCCATTTATTCGCTTTGCATCCTGGAACGCAAATTACGTTGCTATCAACGCCTGATCTGGCCAAGGCAGCTCGTGTAACACTCGACAGAAGACTGGAACACGGTGGTGGACACACAGGATGGAGCAGGGCGTGGATTCTCAACATGTGGGCACGATTAGAGGAGTCGGAACTTGCACACGATAACATCGTGGAACTTCTACGTTCCTCCACATTACCCAATCTGTTTTGTGACCATCCTCCATTTCAAATTGATGGGAACTTTGGAGGTACTGCAGGTATAGCAGAGATGCTTCTCCAGAGTCATAACGAAGTAATCAGATTGTTACCTGCTTTGCCGGCAGCGTGGCCAAAAGGATATATTCGTGGTATTCGGGCTCGTGGCGGATTTGAAATAGATCTGGAATGGGAAAATGGTCGTCTATTCAATACCAGAATTCGCTCTATTGCAGAATCAAGAGTAACCGTATCCTATCTGGACCAAAAGATAGAATTAACCTTTCCAGGCCCCAATACTTTGATTGAATTAAAAGGAAATAACTGGAATAATTAATAGGGCGTTAACGTTTACCTGAGCGAAGACCGGCTGACAAAATTGCCGGTCTTCGCTCTTTTTCTTGGCTGAGATAAGATATAGGCAAGAGTTGGCGTGTTTTTGCTCAATGCAAATAAAATTTATCAAACAGGTATTCTGAAGTCTCATTCATATCAGATATATGACCTCCTTGTCGTTTCGCGCAATAAATATAGCTGTTTATGCAATGAAATTGCAGACGTGAACCTATAAAATGTAACCATCCTAGCATGATGGATACATAATTGCAAGCGTTTACAATCGGGTGTGTGCAACGCGATTGGAGGAAAAGATGGATCTGATTTTCACGGCGCGAAGTAGAACGCTTCTGTCATTCGGAAGGACCGGTCACTGAAAAATATGCGGATGGTACGCCAGCCAGCACCTGGTTTTGCCTGATGCCATGGGCCAGTGGATCGATCATTGAAGGCCTCGTTGGCGACTATTGGGATTATGCGCGCCATGAATGAATTTATTATGCAATAACTACAACAGTCACCATATTAGATGCCGCCGATAGGGAGACATGCTAGCGGCGGTTTATTTTCGTTGGAGGAAAGGGGACACACGGATGTTAAAAGTATTACTGGTAGATGACGAGATGTATGTACGAAAGGGGCTGTATGAACTCATAAATTGGATGGATCTTAATATGGAGATTATCGGAGAGGCAGAGAACGGTGTAGAAGCATTAAATCTGATTGAATGCCTGCAACCAGACGTGATTATAACAGATATCCGTATGCCAATCCTGGATGGACTGGAACTTATACGTGCCGTAGAGAAAATGCCACATCTGGAACCTGTGTTCATTATCATTAGTGGTTATCATGACTTCAAATATGCACAGCAGGCAATCCGGTACGGTGTTCATGACTATATCCTGAAGCCTATTGATGATGAAGAACTGACAGCGACGTTGCAGAAGTCAGCTAAACTCATTTGCAATAAAAGAAAACATATCCTCTTGGGTGAGGGACAAGCCAGTAACATCATGCTGGAGGATATGATCAAAGGCCATGTACAGAAGGAGGATGAACATCGATATGCCGAGATGCTCGGGATCAATCGTAGCTCCAGTCTGCTTATGACGTTGATTGAACTTCAGACAGGATTAGGCGAAATTAAAATCACCATCGAACAGCTACGTGAAGCAGTACATGCTCTGGAAAGTAATATATGCAAAATGTTCATCAGTGAGCAACAACGCGGCATGTTTGCTTTATTACTGTTGTGGCCTCAACACGATCAAGGAGGCTCGGCGTTACAGGATAAGCTGCATAGTATTCATATAACACTGAGCAAAAAGCTCAATCTGGACATCGGCCTTTACGCAGGAACACTCGTCAAAGAAATTGGCGATGTCCCGAAATCCCTTATGGCGGCTGAAGAAGCAGCCAAGCATAAATATGCTGAAACTGGTGGTATCGTGCGTTATACGGAGATCAAAGACAAACCGCTGTTTGTTTTCAATGTATACCAGGACGAGGTGGATCAATTAATTTTGAGCCTGGAAGAGGGTAATAGGCCTGCTTACCACAACATTGTAGAAGAGAAATTCAAACGGTTCCATATGAATCGATTTTCTCCTCAGGCTGTATCGGGTTCTCTATTGCGTTGTATAACGGGTATTCTCGCTGTGGTCCACGAAATGGGTGGGAATGATGAAGGGTTGCAGCAGCTAAAGGAGTTGGCACAACAAAGTCATGAAGGTTGGAATTTACGACTATTGAAGAATGCTTTTCTTATCGCCCTGGAGGAAGCCGAGGAATATGTCTCTCATTTGCGGATGGAGCAATCCAAAGGGGATATCAGCAAAATCAAACGATATATTGATGCAAATTATACCGAGAACATCAATCTCAAAAGCATTGCTGCGCTCTTCTACATGAATCCCGTTTATCTTGGGCGGTTATTCCGCAAAAGCTACAATCAATATTTCAATGACTATCTGCTGAACCTGCGGATTCATGAAGCGAAGAAGTTATTGCGCCAGACGGATCTGAGAATGTACGAGGTCGCTGCACGCGTAGGATTTCAGAATGCGGATTATTTTGTAACCCAGTTTGAGAAATTGGTTAAGTTATCGCCTACAGAGTATCGCAATCTCCTTATGGCAAATGAGGAGCGAGGTGCACAATGCCAAGATGGAACCTGAATTACATGAAGCTTCGAGATAAGTTACTGCTCATGTATGTCTTATCTGTGTTTATTCCCATCGTTGTTACCAATGTGGTGTTCTACAATGTCACATCCGCCAATATTCGCAGTCAGAAAACTCGTGATGCCGGCATGGCCTTGAACAATCTGAAGAACGACCTGCGGGTAACCATTGATCAGGGCGTCGGCCTCTCTTATTCGTTATATACTGACCCTGTATTCAATGACACCATCTCCCGTTCATTTCAAAGTCATTTTGAGTACATTGACGCTTATAATTCCTATCTAAAAGGGCAATTCTCCGGTCAATTGAATCAGGGAATTCGCTGGTATCAAGTGTATACCGATAATTCTACCATTCTATCTTCCGGTTATATTGATCGTTTAACTGACGTGGTCCGAAGCTCTAACTGGTACGTTCAATTTCAGGCATACACCGCCCCTTATCCAGCACTGATCTCATCGGATCAGATGATAAGTCTGGTTCAACGGCTCGACAATCTGGACACAGGGGGGAGAGAGCAGTTACTTAAAATTGACCTGAATATGGATATGATCAAGCAGTATTTTCACAACAGCGGATTTGATGGAAAAGTGTATCTTCTTGATCCGGGGGGACACATCCAATTTTCAAATGATCCTACAGCAGAAGCTCAGATAGGGAAACGTTACAGCGAGATCCAGTTTCCGAACAAAATGATTCCCTTTGAACTTACGTATACAGGCATTAACTATCTGGAAGGTTGGTCCCTACATGGAGTAATGGATGAAGAAATTGTGTTGAAGGAGGTGCGAAAGTCCCGTTCCTTCGTAGTATGGCTGGCTTGCATTAATTTTGTCCTGCCTTCTATTATCATCGCGGCGATGTCCAGATCCATCCATGTCAGGCTGGTACGTATTCTGAAACATATGAAAAAAGTAAAAACACAAAATTTCCAGACGATTCCGCCTGAAGATGCAAGAGATGAAATAGGTCAACTTACGATGGAATTTAATCGAATGACCGAGACGATCCATAACCTGATTCATGAGGTATATCTCGCTGACATCCAAAAGAAAGACCTGGAGTTAAAGCAGCAGCAAGCGCAGCTTCATGCACTTCATAGTCAGATCAACCCTCATTTTTTGTTTAATACCCTTGAGTCGGTACGTATGCGGAGCCTCATAAAAGGCGAGAAAGAGACTGCCAAAATCGTGCATAACATGGCCAAGATGTTTCGCAAGTCGATTAGTTGGAATCAGAATGATGTGACAGTGAAGGAAGAATTGGAACTCATCGAGAGTTTTTTGCAAATTCAGAAATACCGCTTTGGCGAAAAACTCCAATATACCATTGAGGCAGATCCTGCGGTACTGATGTACCGAATCCCCAAGATGGTTATCCTCCCCTTTGTTGAGAATGCAAGTATTCATGGAATTGAGTCATCTCCGGGTGTAGGCATCATTCAACTCTTTGTTTCAATGGAAAATGACCAGCTCCATATCAGACTAACGGATAACGGTATAGGGATGTCACAAGCAAAATTGGAAGAGTTGCTAAGTTACCTGGATCAAAACACCGATATGGGAGAGCATGTTGGCATGAAAAATGCGTATAGTCGCTTAAAACTTTGTTATAAAAATCACTTTACATTCGACATCCAGACATGGGAAGGAGAAGGTACGCGTATCCAAATTAAGCTTCCACTTGATCCATCAGCCATGCCAGGCGACTAAATATGAAGGATATACTTTTCAAAGTAGGAGGTACACTTTCATGGGTAACTTTGAAAGCGCTATCTTGATATATTGAGAAGGCTTAAAGACAAAAACATTACTTTAAGGGGGCATTTGCTACATGTTTAGAAAAAGAAACATTATAACAGGTCTGGCCATTTTACTGGCTGTAACCCTGGCAGGTTGTAATAAAGCCAGCCCGGAAGCCTCTTATCCTGACAGTAATGACAACACCCCGGTCACCTTTAAATATTTCACGTTTGGCGGTGGCAAGAAGGACATTCTGGCAAGCAGCACGACCATTGGCAAGAAGTTACAGGAACAAACGGGCGTTGACTGGAAGATGGAATATCTGGTCGGCGACGGTGCAACCAAGGCAGGTGTAATGATTGCGAGTGGGGATTACCCCGACATCATCGACTCCAGTGGTGAAATGGCCAAATTGATGGATGCGGGCTCTTTTATCCCGCTGGATGAACTGATCGATCAATACGGGCCTAACATCAAGCGGGTATACGGGCCTTATATGGACAAATTCAGACAGGAGGATGGAAAGATATATTTCTTGCCATATACTGCCAACATCGGTTATGTGTCAGAGCCTAACTTCCAGACCGGCTTTTATATTCAGCGTGCTGTGTTAAAAGAGTTCAACTATCCCAAGATCAAAACGCTGGACGAATATTTTGACTTGATTGAGCAATACAAGCAAAAGCATCCGCAGATCGATGGAAAAGAAACCATCGGCTTCGCCACACTTGCGGGTGAGTCGGGCAGCTTCTTCACCCTGCTAAATCCGGCCATGCATCTTGCAGGTTATCCAAACGATGGCAGTGTGATGGTGGATATGCAGAGTCATGAAGCCAAACTGGTAGCCGGATCTGATTATCAAAAACAATGGATTCAGAAGCTGAACGAGGTTAACGCACAGGGGATGTTTGATCCCGAATCCTTCACAATGAACCAGGATCAGTATCTCGCCAAGCTGACATCCGGTCGGGTGCTGGGATACTTCAGTTACTCCTGGCAGGTTGGAGACGCAACGAATAACCTCAAGAAGGCTGGTATTGACGATAAACGATATGTATCTCTACCGATCGTATTTGATGACAGTGTCAAAGACCAGTTTGTGGACCCACCAGGTTTTGTGAACAACTATGGTGTCGGAATTACGGTAAATGCCAAAGATCCCGTGCGAATTATTAAATATTTTGATAATTTGCTCAAGGAAGAAAACCAGATTCTGGTTCAATGGGGTGTTGAGAACGAGACGTATAGTGTGAATGATGAGGGCCGCTTTTACTTTAAAAATGATGACCAACGCAAGGCACATGAAGATCCGGAATTAAGTCGTAAGTTCGGCTTTGACTATTTTAATTACAGCTGGCCTCGTTACGGTAATAACTCCGTACTGGAGGATGGCAACGCCTATGGACCAGGCAATCAACCAGAAGTGGCTACCTTTAGTTACACGGACGGTGACAAGCTGTTGTTAGAGAAATATGGTGTGGAGACATTCACAGAACTATTCAGCACACCGGATGAGCGTCCTTGGTCTCCTGCTTGGTCCATTGCATTGGAGCAAGGCTCTCCTGAACAGATTTTTATCACCAAGGCAGAAGACCTCCAGAAGAAATATTTACCCAAAATGATTATGGATTCGCCTTCCACATTCGAGAACACATGGAATGAATATATGAGTCAATTGAATCAACTCGACAAGAAAACATACGAAGCTACGATAACACAGGCAGTTAAGGATCGTGTAGCTGGCAAATGGTGAGTGTAATCCATAAGAGAAAACACGGAACGGGGGAATATTCACATGTTAAAACCAAAATTTAGAACAGCGGGTTTAGCTGTATTACTAACAGCTTTGCTGGCTGGGTGCAGTCAGAACAGTTCGTCATCAGCGCCTTCAACCACAGGTGATGATGAGAACAGTCCAGTCACGTTCTCGTATTACATGTTCTCTCCAGGCAAGAAGGATGTTCTGGCAAGCGAAACAACCATCGGTAAAGCGTTGCAAGAGCAGACGGGTGTGGACTGGAAGATGGAATATCTGGTAGGTGATAGTGCTACAAAAGCCGGTGTCATGATTGCCAGTGGAGACTATCCTGATGTCATTAGCTCCAGTGGTGAGATGTCCAAGTTACTGGATGCCGGTGCCTATATTCCGCTGGATGATCTAATTGAGGAATACGGCCCTAATATCAAAAGGGTGTATGGACCATACTTCGATAAAATGAAAAATGCCGAAGACGGAAAAATCTATGCGCTGCCTTATACGGCTAATCAGGGTGAGTATTCAGGTAGTCCAAATGTTGGCGGAGGAGCTTTCTGGATTCAGCGATCTGTGCTCAAAGAGTTTGATTATCCCAAGATCACTACACTGGATGAATATTTTGATCTAATTCAGGATTATAAGGAAAAACATCCAACTGTCGACGGTGCAGAGACAATCGGATTTGTGTCACTTGCGGGTGTGGCTAATAACTTCTTCACGCTGCAAAATCCAGCGATGCATCTTGCCGGTTATCCGAACGATGGCAGTGTCATGGTGGACATGACTAACCATGAGGCAAAAGTTGTCGCCGGAACAGATGCCCAGAAAAAATGGATTCAGAAGTTGAATGAAATCAATGCTCAAGGCATGCTTGATCCGGAATCCTTTACGATGAATAAAGACCAGTATTTGGCCAAACTGACTTCGGGTCGTGTGTTAGGATACTTCAATTATGGCTGGCAGGTTGGAGACGCGTCGAAAAACCTGCTCTCGGCAGGCATTGATGAGAAACGTTATGCACCACTTCCGATTGTGTTTGATGAAGGAATTAAGGATCAGTATGTTGATCCTCCGGGCTTTGTCAACAACTATGCAACAGGCATCTCGGTGAATGCCAAAGACCCTGTTCGTATCATTAAATATTTCGATAATTTGCTGAAGGAAGAGAATCAGGTGCTGGTGCAATGGGGAATCAAGGACGAGACGTACAGTGTGGATGATAAGGGCAGATTTTATTTTGCAAATGAGGATCAACGCAAAGCCCATGATGATCTGGAGCTGAGCCGTAAATTCGGGTTCACTTACTTCGGATCAGACTGGCCTCGATATGGCGGTGAATCTACACTTACCGATGGTAACGCTTATAGCCCTGGCAACCAGCCAGAAGTAGCCGCTGCATCTTACACCGAGGGAGACAAGAAGTTCCTTGAAGCCTACGGTATCCAAACCTTTAGTGAATTATTTAACAAACCGGAAGAGCGGCCATGGTTCCCCGCATGGTCCATCGCCCTTGAACAAGGATCACCTGAACAGATCTTCACCACCAAATCGGATGATCTACAACGTAAATACTTACCGGAAATGATCTTGGGAGCACCATCGAATTTTGATAAGCTGTGGGATGCCTACATGGCCGAATTGAACAAATTGGACAAAGCTGGTTATGAAGCGACCATTACCAAAGTTGTGAAGGATCGTGTAGCAGGAAAATGGTAATACGAACACTTTAAATGCGTGTTCAAAAGCGGACTTTTTGAACAATCTCTTTAAAACAAACTGTTACTTGCGCAGGAGAGACGAAAGAGCATAAACTCCGCTTTCTCCTCGCATGATGAACAGCATAGGAAAGGAGCAGGTTCACCGTGGAGAAACCTAATGTCTCCCTTAACTCGATGCCGCCAGCCTCGAATTCGAAGGGAACCAGAGCACATTCGTTCTTCAAACGTCTTGTGCAACAACGAACACTTGCCTGGATGTGTATACCGTTTGTCATCTGGGCTTTTATCTTCAAGTACCTGCCGTTATGGGGATGGACCATGGCTTTTCAGAATTTCAAACCAGCGAGGTCCTTCTCCGATCAGCAGTGGGTAGGCTGGCACCATTTTAGTACGTTATTTGAAGATAATACCTTCTACCGGGTACTGCGAAATACACTCGTCATGAGTTCCATTAAACTGGTGTTGGGATTTGTGACAGCAATTACACTGGCCCTTTTATTAAATGAGCTTAAAAATGTCATATTTAAACGTTTTGTGCAAACTGTCAGTTATCTGCCTCACTTTATCTCGTGGGTTGTTGCCTCCAGCATTGTATTAACCGTCCTGTCACCAGACGGAATTATTAATCTGTTGCTGATGAAGCTTCACTTGATTGACAGTCCGGTACTATGGATGGGGAAAGGTGAATACTTCTGGGGTATTCTGGGGGCAACTGAGGTCTGGAAAGATGTCGGTTGGAACACCATTATCTATCTGGCAGCGATTACGGCAATTGATCCTGCGCAATATGAGGCTGCCGAGATTGATGGCGCCAGTCGCTTCAAACGGATGTTATATATCACCCTGCCTGGCTTGAAACCGGTTATTGTGATCTTGTTGATCATGAACATGGGAAGTATTCTTGAATCCGGATTCGAACCACAATATTTGCTGGGTAACGGGATGAATATGGACTATTCGGAGAATCTGGACATCTTTGTACTGAAATATGGATTAGGGATGGGGAACTTTTCCTTAGGTACAGCAGCCGGCATATTCAAAACTGTGGTCAGCTTCATCTTCCTTTTCTCAGCGAACTATATAGCGAAAAAAATGGGAGAGAGCAGACTATTCTAAAAGGAGGCCTATGCCATGCGAAAAGGAAACACATCCCGCTTGCGGAATAGCAGCACCGGGGATCGAGCGTTTGACACCATTAACATGATCTTCATGGTATGTCTGATGATTGTGACGATCTATCCCTTTGTTAATATGATTGCCGTATCCTTCAATAATGCAAACGATGCCATTCGAGGTGGAATATATCTATGGCCTCGTGTATGGACACTGGACAACTACAAATACATTTTTGGCGAATCCGATATTTATCACGCCACTCTGATCTCGGCGCTGCGTACGGTCATTGGAACCGTGGTGTCCGTCTTCTGTACAGCCATGCTCGCGTATACGGTTAGTCGTCAGGAATTTGTACTTCGCAAGTTTGTTACGATGTTTTTTGTATTCACCATGTACTTCAGCGGGGGGTTAATCCCCGGTTATCTGCTGATTCGGGACCTTGGATTGATCGGTTCCTTCTGGGTATATATCATTCCGGGTGTAATTGGTGTCTTCAATATGATTGTCATCCGTTCTTTTATTGAAGGTCTTCCTGAAGGCATTCTAGAGTCAGCCCGTATTGACGGGGCAGGGGAGTTCACAACATTTATCCGCGTTGTCCTGCCGCTAACGATTCCTGCAATGGCAACCGTATCACTCTTTGTAGCTGTGGGACAATGGAATTCTTGGTTCGATGTATTCCTGTACAACTCTTCCAATAAAGAATTAAGCACGTTGCAATATGAATTGATGAAGATTCTGCAAACTTCAACGACCTCAGCGACTTCGTCAGCAAGTGATGCTTATCAGTCTGCCGAGAGCAATGCAACGGCGGTTACGCCAACATCAATTCGAGCGACCATGACCATTATTGCAAGCGTTCCTATTCTGATGGTGTATCCGTTCTTGCAGAAATACTTTGTACAGGGCATGACAATTGGCGGTGTGAAGGGATAGTCAAGTACATGACGGATACTGATCAGCATTAACATGGGGGACAAAAAATCCTTCAACGTAAAGTTTCATCATTTCATAGAAGTATGAAAACGCAACAAACTGTATCGTAGTAGCGTCTATTCATCCATAGAATACAACAGGAGTGAAACAAATGCATGTAAAATGGATGACGATTATTGGTGCCGTTGTCGGCTCTATGCTTATAGGGGTGGGAACGGCAGCTGCAGAAGAAACGTTTGTTGATCTAAAGTATTCAAAGTGGGCAGAGGATGGCATCACGTATATGGCGAAACGGGGAACAGTGGCTGGATACGGCAATGGGATTTTCAAGCCTGAGGCACTTGTGACACGGGCACAAGCCGTCACTTTTATGGTGCGGGAGCTTTATCCAGATCAGCTTCAGAGAGCAGTGGAAGGCACAACCTATTCGGATGTTCCAACGACACACCCTTTCCATCGAGAAATCATGATAGCTGCTAAAAATGGACTTGCAAGTGGTTTTCCTAACGGAACCTTCCGTCCGGACGCACCACTTAGCCGCGCAGAGACTGCGGCCTTCCTTACACGGGCATATGCACTCGTGGAAGGTAAGAACCCCGCAAAATGGACAGATACGGACAAGCATTGGGCAGCAGCACCCATTCTTATTATGAGTTCAAACGGCTTGGTCGGCGGTTATTCAGATGCCACCTTCCGTCCGAATCAAGCTGTCACGCGCGCTGAATATGCCGTATTTATGGCCAGAGTAATTCGCTTCGAACGTGAAGCGGCCATTCGGACACAAGATTGGGATAAGCTGATATCCTATATGACGGTAAGCGAGCAAGTTGGTCAGATGCTTATGCCTGACATTAGGCAATGGAATGGTAAAGCGACGACGACCGTTAATGAAGGGCTGAAACGCAGTATCCATGATCAAGATTTGGGCGGGCTTATTCTTTTTGACAAAAATATTGTTGACGCGAGGCAGCTTACAACGTTCACACATGATATACAAAGAGAAGCAGGTGACATTCCTCTATTTCTTAGCATCGACCAAGAAGGAGGCGTTATTAAGCGAATACCAGGCGGCACGAACCTGCCAGGTCAAATGGCGCTTGGCGCAACTGGAGATGCAACGCTAGCCGAAGCAGCTGGTCAGCTAACTGGGGAGGAGCTGAAGGCACTGGGATTGCAGATCAATTTTGCGCCAGTGCTGGACATCAACAGCAATCCCGATAACCCCATCATTGGTATACGGTCTTTTGGCTCGGATGCGGATTTGGTGACACGGCTTGGTCTCGCAACGATTAAAGGGCTCCAGCAATCAGGGGTGATGGCGGCAGTTAAGCACTTTCCGGGACATGGAGATACAACAGTAGATTCCCATCTTGGTATGCCTGTGTTGGCCCATAACCGAGAACGGCTTGATGCGGTAGAATTAAAACCGTTTCGGGCTGCAATCAAAAATGGTGTAGAGATGATTATGACCGCGCATATTGCTTTCCCTGCCATAGACAACGAACATGTTACTTCGCTCAAAGATGGTGAACGTGTGCCGATTCCTGCCACCTTATCGAAAAAGGTACTGACAGGACTTCTTCGCGGAGAACTGGGATATGAAGGACTCATCGTGTCGGATGCCTTTACCATGAATGCAATTGCGGAGCATTTTGGGGAGAATCAATCGGTAGAACGCGCCGTTTCCGCAGGTGTTGATATCATCCTTATGCCAAAAGATTCAGCAGCGGCCCATCAAACACTGGTGAACGCGGTGAACAATGGAACGATCAAGGATGAAACCATACATGCATCTGTGAAACGAATCTTGGAGATGAAAGCGAAATATGGTTTGTTTGAAGACAGTAAAACTCTTGCGCAAAAGCTAACTCAGCTTAACGGTATCATCGGATCGAAGGCACACCGAGCAGTGGAGCAGACAATCGCAGAGCGGGCGGTCACTGTACTCAGCAGTCGCGAAGGTGTGCTTCCTGATCCAATTAAACAAGGCGACCGGGTTGTTATTGTTGCAGCTGAGCAGGAACAGGCGAAACAGCTGGAGAAGCAACTGTTGCAAGCCGCTAATAATCTGTCGTTAAAAACTGAAATATCACTTGTTGGTCAAGGCAAAATGAATGAAACGCTCCAGGCAATTGGCAAGGCGAATTATGTCATTCTTGCTTCTTACCAATTCCGTAACGTGGCCAGCCAGTTCGGTTGGAGTGATTATCAAACCTTGATTAATGCGATGAACAAGAGTAATCAGCGATACACGCTGTTCTCACTCGGTAACCCTTACGAAACGATCTATTTGCAAAACGTGCGCTCAGGAATTGCTGTGTATGGAAAGCAGGAGCCCAATACGTCTGCCGGGATCAAAGTATTGCTTGGTCAACTGAAAGCTGGAGGACAATTGCCCGTACTAAAGGATTAACGCTTAATTAATGAATAAAAAACGGATTCCAGCATACGGAATCCGTTTTTTATTTCAAACTTTTGTTTTATCGATCCATCTACCATGCCATTACTCAGGTATTTCTTCACTACAAACAAAATGGAGCAGCATCTTCACAAATTGCTCCGTCATTCGCATATCCAATGAATTATCATGAGCAGCACGAATAGTTACCATGCGCTGGAGCATGCCCATCATCGTTGTGAAGATAAACTGAGCCAGATCCAACGGAGGGGACGGATTCTTAATACTGCCGTCAACAACACCTTGGGATAAAGCGCCCATCAGGAAATGTTTTTCTTTCCCGTTCTGGTTGAACTTATCATACTCTTCTCTTAATTCAGGACTAAAATCATACATCTCATAGTTGATATCAAATAATTGAATAAACCGGATGTAGTCTGGATGATTCTCGGCATAAACAACCCATGCATTCAACATAACCGTGAGTTGTTCCCGCCCGTTCAAGTCCTTCGTTGAAGCACGGCTAACCTCATCCGTTAAATGTTCGATCAGTTGCATCTGAATGGCTAGAAGAAGCTCATCCATAGACTGAAAATGTTTATAAAAGGTCACTCTACTAAGTTCAGCTTTTGTACATACATCCTTAATCTTCACCTGAAGCAATCCATATTTCAAAAAAAGCTCCTTACCTGCTGCAATCAAATCATCACGATGTTTGTTTCCCAATTGTTGATGCCAGTTTTCATTCACTTGTATACAATTGTCCTTTCTTCGAACGAAATGCGTTCAAGGTCAGTCCGAGAGAAGCGAGTAGCATAATTGCACCAAAAATATACGGGAAGTTTATGTTTTTGTCAAACAATAGCCCTGCGATCAGCGGGCCAATCACCGTTCCGAGACTGGAAAATGTAGTATTCAGACCCGATGCATAACCTTGCCGATCTCCTGCATTTTTGGATATTAACGTGCTGACCGAAGGCCGCAAAAACGAATTAAAGGCAAAGAATAAGGCAGAAGAGAACAGCAGAAAAACTAGGTTGACCTTAATTAACATTAACAATAAAGCTATGGGTGTGACTATTAAGGAGAGACGGATCAACTTAACTTCACCGATTCTCTGTACGAACCAATCTAAAAGCCAGATCTGCACAATGATACCGATAATCGCACCCAAGGTAATAATGATGGAGATCGTAGCTGCGTCGAATCCGTATTTTTGCTCTGCAAAAAGAGCAAATACCGTCTCATAACTCATAAGGCCAAAGGTCATAACGAGCAGCACAATCAAGTATTTGAAATAGGGGACTTTAAATGAACTCCAGATTTTCTTGCCCAAGTGATCTCCTTTTTGAAGACGGATGGAGACGTTTCGTTTCTCCGGTGGAAGTGTCTCAGGCAATAGCAGCGTCATCAGTGCCGCAATCAGTCCCAGACCCGCTGCGAAGAAATAGGGCATGCGAATACCCATCTCGGCGATGAGACCGCCCAGACCAGGTCCCAGCACCATCCCCAAGTTCATAGCTGCGCCGAAATAGCCCATGCCTTTTGCACGTGTCTCTGGCGTTGTAATATCGGCGACATATGCGAGGTTGGCAGGAACCATTAAACCGAGACTGATTCCACCGATAAACCGTGCGACATAGAGGAACGGTAATGACGTCGACAGCGCAAATATGATATCTGAAATGACAGACAGAAACATACCGGCGATGATCAACTTTTTGCGTCCAAATCGATCAGACAGTTGTCCTCCGAGAGGTGAAAAGAAGAATTGAGCGGCACCAAAGGCTGCAACTAAAAATCCTGCTACTGTGCCTCCCGCATGAAAAAGCTTCAAATACTCCGGCAATATGGGGATGAGCATCCCTTGCCCCAATAAAGCGATAAACAGATTTAACATCAGAATGAACAGTGGAAAGCGAACTGATTTTGGTAATGTACTCATGTACGTCATTAACCCCTTCATTTACATCTTGTTAACCTTTACATTGTGTAAATCATTTTAAATGATTTGAAGGAAATATGTAAATCTTTTTTTTAGTGAGTAGAGTTATAATTGAATTCACATGGAGGTGGGAACACGTGAAATTAGAGGAATTGTTTACGGTACATGTGAACATTGAGAAATCATTTGATTTACAGAATAGCGAAGATGATTCGGTTGTTATGATTACTTTTACAGGCAGCGTAACCGGAAAGTACTTTGAGGGAACTGTGCTGGGTGGAGGAGTGGATACGCAGATCATCGGGAAGGATGGTGATCCGCATACTCTATCGGCAAGATACATGATCCAAGGCAAGGATTACACAGGGCATTCCTGCAAAATTTATATCGAAAACAACGGAAATATTGATAAAACGCTGAAAACTGCTTTATTTCGTACTTCCCCCAAAATGATTACAGACAGCAAAGCCTTATCCTTCTTGAACCGTGAGACACTTATTGGAGAAGGTCATCCGACGGAGTCAGGGATAGATATAAAAATATACAGGGCGCTATGATAATGCGAGACATGTGATGACTATTTTGTTCATGTGTCTCGGAGCAAGATAGCCTGTGATGTTGATTCAGAGTCGCTAAATAAGCGGCTCTTTTTTGTCGTATGAGACTTTGCTTCAATATTTATATGTATTCTTTTACAATCAATTAACATAGGATGGATACTGCGCAGACACTTCTCACCTATAGTATGATGAGCGAAAATAAACCAATATCAGGCGAAATAAGGAGAAGACTATTCATTATGATGATCAAAAAAATCGGGATTTCAGTAGCATCACTCGCCATTTTAACGTCTGTAAGTGTGTTTGACGTATATGGCGCAGGCTCCAAACGCATGATCGAAGTGTCCGAACAATCGGCTAACGTGGTTGTGAACGGTCAAAGGGTGGAAGGCGAATCGTTTCTCTACAATGGAGTCACTTATGTACCTGCAAGAGCGATTGGGGAAGCCTTGGGGCAAGAGGTAGACTGGGATAACAACACCCAATCGGTGTTTGTTGGACAAAAAATGAACGATCAGCAGGGATACCGCGGTACCAAAACGCCATATCCTTTTAAGGAAACAAGTTATACAAAAGCTCCTAGTGGATATGAACCCATATTTATTAACTACATAGGGAGACATGGTTCCAGACATCTATCCAGTTCCAAGTACGACAAGACACTCTTTGAACTGCTCGACATCGCTGAAAAGGACGGGCAGATCACTAATCTGGGCAAAGAGCTGAAGAAGGAAATTGGCAATCTGATGAAGGTTGAAAAAGATCATTATGGATTGTTATCCACTACGGGTGGAGAAGAACTGAAAGGAATAGGGGCCAGAGTTGGGCAGAATTTCAAAGAACTATTTACATCGGATAAAAAAGTGATTGCTCAGGCAACCTTCAAAGATCGAACGCCGCAGAGCAGAGATCAGTTTATTGACGGGTTAAAGGAAAGCTTGGGAGATAACAAGGTAGACATTCTGGCTTCAGCCTTTGAAGAAGGGAAAGACCCCTATCTACGGCCCTACGACTTGGCTACGAAGTATAACGAGTATGTAGAAGATGGAGACTGGGTTAAATTATATGAGGATTATGTCACACAGAACACTGGAACGCGTTATGCAAAAGAGGTCCTTTTGCAATTTTTCTCTGAAAACTTCTATCAACGGCTGAATTCTGGAGAGTTTGAATTGAAGGATGAGAAAGGAAAAGTGAAGCTCAGCAACCCAACCGAGGCTGCTTCTAATCTATATGAACTCTACATCATTTCTTCGAATATTAAAGGAGAAGGTGACTTCGAATTCGGGCGGTATTTCACGGCTAATCAGTTGAAATGGTACGAGAGCGTTGATAATATCAATGGCTTTTATGAAAAAGGTCCATCTTTAACGTCAACGGATCTGCCGCAAAATATCATTGCACCTCTGGTCAAAGAGTTGATCGTGTCTACCGACCAGTCCATTCAGCAGAAAGACACGGCTGGTGTATTTCGTTTTGCTCATGCAGAAACCATTATTCCACTATCTTCATTTCTGGATATCGCCGGAGCTAATGTTAGTATCGACAAACCGCAGGAGGTAACCAAAAACTGGAACGGATCGGTCATCTCACCGATGGGAGCAAACATCCAATGGATTCTGTATTCCAATGGTAAGGATGTTCTTGTAAAGATGCTTAGAAATGAAGAAGAAATTGCGTTCCCGATTGAAACAAAGACCTATCCGTACTATAAATGGGATGATGTGAAGACATATTACCAAAACAAACTGCAGAAGGTAGGCGTAGAGCTAGATAGCAGCTTGGAAGATAATATCGAACTTTTACAGAAGAAATTCTAGTTGGGGATACGATATGCATTTTATATGAAAATAAAGACGAAGATGAAGAAAGCAACTCCTCTCCATGGAGCTGCTTTCTTTTTTTGCATTTTGAATGAAATGGATCAATAAAAAAATCCTAAAACAAAATGTGACCAAATGCCGTCCGTAAGAGTGTTAGAGGTATAAAGGAGGGCATAACAACCATGCAGCGATCAGTGCCCCAGCTGGGCGATCATGTGATGAAAGTTTATGAGACATACGCAGATACGCTGTTCCGGATTGCCATGGTGCACCTCGGCAGACGGGAAGACGCGGAGGAAGCCACTCAGGATACCTTCATCAAACTAATAGAAAAAGCCCCTACGTTCAACGATGCGGAGCACCAGAAAGCATGGTTGATCCGGGTCATCACCAATCATTGCAAATCCTTATTAGGCAGAGGCTGGCGCAAACGGGAGGTCAAGCTGGAGGGAGTAGATCCTCTTACAACAGACAACCCTGAAGATCACGCGCTGATCGAACTTGTGCTGTCACTGCCCGTCAAGTATAGATCGGTGGTTCATCTGTATTATTACGAAGATTATCCGATCCGAGAAATCAGCGAGATCCTGGAGATTAGCGAATCAGCAGTGAAAATGAGATTAAAACGAGGAAGACAGCTGTTAAAACTGGAGCTGGAAGGAGAGGAACTGGAATGAACGAAGAACAATTCAAACAAAACTACAAGAAAGCGGTGGATCATATGAAAACAAACGAGCAAATGAAAAAACGGGTAGAGCAATCCTTAAACACGCAACATCAGGGACCAAAACGTCAACGTAAATCACTATACATTGCAGCAAGTGTTGTTATCGCTGCCAGCATTGGATTGGCTGCGCCAAGTGTATGGCAACAATTCAATGGGCCAGCCGCACCCACACCACAGGTGGCAGCGGTGACTCCAGGCGCGTCGTTCGATCCGATTGTGATTCCGAAGATGGAGCTGCCGGATTCACAAGGTAAAGGCGCGATGGCTGATATGATGCAACTGGTTGTTTATGGAGGAAATGTATATACACAGTCCCCAACATTGCTTGACAGCACCAATGCGCTCAGCCTGCGCGGCGATAAACTGGGTACAACAACTGGCGGTATCAATGAGCTGAGCGGTCAGGATAAATACACGGAGCTTGCTTCCAACATTGGCGAAGCAGACATCTATGCGGTCAATGGCTACGATAAGGACTTCCGCATCATGTCATACACCGAGATTGATGGTCAGGTGTATGCTCAACTATTTGACAAGAACAACGGGATCACCATTGGTACTGGTGCCGACCTGATCGGCAAGCTTCATCTCGAAGGCAACATCGCCTCGGCGCAATGGGAGACGTTTAATAGCTGGAATAATGGATTGCAGCAGCTTCAACCGTTAGCAGCGGATGAAGCACTGGACAGCTTTATCTCATCGCTAAATGCTGCCAAACCGATCGCAACGAGCCCGGAGTTGGAAGAGAACCTCTACGGCAAGGAGGATCGCAAGATCATCTATCTCACACTGGAAGACAAAACGCAGGTCCCACTGGTTCTGTTTGGTGATGGTCTGGTGCGTTACGGTAATGTTCCGGCATTCCTGGAAGTGGAGAAAGGCGCGTTCCAATCATTCTGGAACAGCTTGGGCGAGTAAGGCGAAGACAGCAATCTGGCTGCACCAAAAGAGCGAACAGGGCACGCAAGTGCTTTGTTCGCTTTTTGATTATCGGTCGGATTAGATTAAATAGAATTTTTGTAATACACCAAGTGATCGGTCCATTCATTATTTTCATGTATGAAACCTTTACGTACACATTCAAATTCCATACCCACGCTTTCAGCTAACTTTACTGAAGGGGTATTATCCAAATTGATATGGGCTTCTATGCGGTGGAACTTCAAATGTTCGAATGCAATATGAAGTGCTTCATTCACTGCTTCTTTCCCATAACCTTTTCGCCAATACTGATTATGGATCGTGTATCCGAAGCTTCCCCATTGAAAATGATCTCTTGCCAAGGTAGCAATATCAATCATACTCAGATGTGTACCGTCTTCTTTTCTAAAGACACCAAATACATAAACGGCATCTGTACGCGCTAACTCCTGGTGTCGATCGACCAGATCGTGAAACCAATCCGGTGTACATTCACTCATATCCATTTTCCCTTTATCATGGCGGTGCTGGGAGGGCAAGCGATTTTCAAATTCATTCAACCAATTCTCATAATCGTCTTTCTGTAGTGGTCTGATTATTAATCGTTCTGTCTCTGAAATATGATCAAATTTTTCTGGTTTTAATATCAAAATGACATCTCCTCTGGATTGAATTTATGCTCGTGGCATAGCATTGAAATAGTCCATAACTACGCTGCGAAACTCTAAAGCGGCTTTGGAAATATACCTGTTTTTGTGCGAAAGTAGAGCGATTTCCCGAACGAGTTGATGTTCCTCTACCTGAAGATATCTAATGCGCTCATGCGGGTTTCTGGCTGTGCTAGGTATAAACGCGAGACCGATCTCCGCTTCAACAAGGGCTGTTAATCTTGCAGGCTCATCACCTTCATACACATACTTCGGTACAAAACCAACGGATTGACATACGGAATCTACCATATCACGAACCCCATACCCTTGCTTCACCCCAACAAACCACTCGTCCTTAAGCTCGGTTAATTGAATGCTGGTTCGGTCTGCATATCGATGACCCATAGGAACAGCGACTACAATCGGATCGTCATATAATAACTGACATTCGATATCGTCACCTTGAATCGGAGGGGAGGAGAGACAAAAGTCCACCTCGCCTCGATGTAGAAGTCTGGACATGTTTTCTAACGAAACCATTTGCACATGGAACTGAATATCCGGCTTGTTTTTTCGGAATTCCCGCAGTATGCCTGGCAATGTGCTTGCCGTAGTCACCGCCAATTGCAGTGTACCCTGATCCGGGTTGGAGAGGTCAGCGATTTCCCGCTTTCCTTGTTCCAATTCAAATAAGGCTTTTTCAGTTCGTTGAAGAAATGTTCTTCCAAAGTCGTTTAGTCGCAGCTTTCTCCCGATTCGATCAAATAAAGGGACTCCAAGGTCGTCCTCTAATCGTTGTATCGTTTTGCTCAGGGAGGATTGCGTGACATGAAGCTTTCCCGCAGCTTCCGTAACATGTTCGCATCGGGCCACCGTCAGGAAATAGTTTAGTTGAAGAAGTTCCATTTGCACCATTCCTTCATTCCTTCTAGTTCATCAAATCATAACATATAATGCGTTGGAATAAATGAATACGTTCAAGTAAGATAACAGCAGAAGAGAGAGAGAGGTGCACCAATGAACGTTCGAAATAAAGGATTGATGTTAGCTGTTGGACTTGGAATTATGTTGAATCCGTTGAATTCCTCCATGATTTCGGTGGCAATCTCCAGGCTACAACAAGTGTATCAACTTAATTTTACAGCCGTTTCGTGGATTATTTTATCATTTTACATTGCCAGTGCTGTCGCTCAACCCGTTATGGGCAAGTGTAGTGATTTGTTTGGCCGCAGGAAGATCTTCCTCATGGGTCTTGTTATTGTTTTTGTATCGTCCATGCTAGCTCCGTGGTCTCCCAGTTTTTCGTGGCTCATCGTATTCCGGATCGTTCAATCGATTGGCACAAGCATGATGGTGGCCGTTGGAATGGCGATTGTCAGAATGAACGTGACTGAAAAACAAGCCTCCGCCTTGTCCACCTTGGCTATATTCCTTTCAGGAGCGGCTGCAGTTGGACCTTTTGTTGGTGGAGTATTGATTCATTGGTGGGACTGGCAGAGCATATTCTTCGTTAATATTCCGTTTGTCATGGCAAGCTTTTGGTTCGCCTGGAAAACAATCCCGAAGGACGAGCAATCTCCGTCTATCTCTGGTCACATGTCCATTCGGCAATGGCTTGCGTTAATTGACGCACCAGGTATCCTGATGTTTACGGTAGCTTTGGTGACTCTGCTCATCGGTTTACTTTCAGTAAGTTCCACAGGAGATATTTCAACATGGCATCTGCTGACAGGGGGGATCGGGTTAATCGTACTCGTCATGTTCATCCGACATGAATTAAAAGCAGGCACGCCTTTTATCCCTCTGCGCACGTTTGCCTCATATCCCGAGATGACTTGGGTGAATGTGCAATACATGCTGGTGAACATCCTGTTTTACGCACTTTTTTTTGGAGTTCCTACGTTTTTGAAGCAGGTACGTCATCTCAATGAAGTTCATACAGGAATGAGCATGCTAGCTTTGGGGTTATGTTCAGTCATTATTGCACCGATCGCAGGGCGCTGGATTGACAGATCAGGATCACGGCCAGCTCTAATCGTATCCGCTTCTTTAATGACATTTGGCTCTATATTGATCGTTATTATGAACGAAACTTCTCCAATCTTCATTGTCATTGTTGCCTTAGCTTTATTTGGAATAAGTAACGGCCTAAACGCGGTCGGCATGCAAGCAGCTCTGTTCAAAAGCACACCCAAAGAAATGATCGGAGTCGCATCGGGTATTTTTAATACATCACGCTACCTGGGAACCATCTTATCGTCGTTATTAATTGGGATTGTCATGGGGGATACATTCAATGTGACAGGATTTCAGATGCTTGGAATCATCCTTACGATATTAGCTGCATCACTGATCATCATGAGCGTACATCGCGAAGCAGGTGCGGAGAGTCCGGAGCAAGTAAGCAAGTAAAATAGCGAATCTGCCGTGCAATAGCACGTTTACACCCAATGAATCAATAGCTCCATTGGGTGTATTTTTTGTTTTTCACCAAGTTGTCAGAAAGAGTTGATCCTTTCTTGAACGTTTAGGGTAGAAGACGTGTCTTTGATTGAATTAGGTAAAAATAAAGATATAATAATTTTGATTAATAGGCTTGGTTAGTACTTTAAGTGCATCAATATCAGATTTTAATAGGCATCCAATGCTGGAGCCAACAGGAGTAAACGCAATAAAGGTGTGGCAAGATATCGTCATACCTAACTTTGTGAAATTTTTCGCAACTCTGCATTGAGCTTGGCCGAAGCTGATATTGAATGTTAAAAAAATGAACAGAGTTTGAAAGGAGGCAACACAAAGAATGGCTATTGATACGGTGTTATGGAGCAGGCTAGTGACTGGTTTGACGCTGGGATTCCACGTGATTTTTGCAACGCTGGGTGTCGGTGTACCTTTGATGATTGCTATTGCAGAGTTCATCGGCATTCGGAAGAAGGATCACCATTACATACTTATGGCAAAGAGGTGGTCACGAGGGTTTGTCATTTCTGTCGCGGTAGGTGTCGTGACAGGCACAGCGATATCACTGCAGTTGGCCTTGGTATGGCCGAATTTTATGAAGCTGGCTGGGAATGTCATTGCACTGCCACTATTTATGGAAGTGTTCGCATTCTTTTTTGAAGCGATATTCCTGGGCATTTATCTGTACACGTGGGATCGGTTCAAAAATCCGTATATCCACTGGTTGCTGACTATTCCGATTGTCGCCGGGGCAGGCATGTCTGCTGTTTTTATTACAACAGTGAACGGATTCATGAACCAGCCTGAAGGTTTTGTCATGGAAGCAGGTCAATTCATGGCAGTGAACCCCGTGCAAGCGATGTTGAATACGGCGACGTTCTCCAAAGTATTCCATGTATTAAGCTCGGCTTATCTGACAGGAGCTGCTCTGTTAGCCGGAATAGCAGCCTTTGCGATGCTGAGAAAAGGAGTGTCGGCCTACCACAAAAAAGGCTTGAATCTCATGATGGCCGTTGTGCTGGTATTCAGTTTATTAAATTCTTTAGCTGGAGATGTGTCTGCCAAGTTTTTGGCTGAGCATCAGCCGGAGAAGCTCGCAGCTGCCGAGTGGCATTTCGAGACGGAAAGCGGAGCGGATTTGATTTTTTTGGGATGGCTGAATGCAGAACATGAAATTATAGGCGCTCTTCATTTGCCGAAACTGCTCAGTTTCCTTGCCTTTGGAGACTTTAACGCCGAGGTTACCGGGCTGAATGAATTTCCACCAGATGAACACCCGCCCTTACTTGTGCATTATTTGTTTGATCTAATGGCTGGAATTGGATTTGCTCTACTTGCTATATCAAGTCTGTACTTCCTGTTTGTGTTTTGGAAGAAACGTAATCAGTTTAACAAGTGGATGCTTCGTATGGTTGCACTTAGTGCACCGCTTGCTTTTCTGGCTGTTGAAATGGGCTGGTTCTATGCAGAGATCGGGCGGCAGCCATGGATCATCCGAGGTTATATGCGAGTGGAAGAGGCTGCTACTTCTTCACCGAGTGTAAGAATTTTATTTTTCGTCTTCTTGCTTCTATACATCGTGCTCGGCGTCATCTGTGTTCTCGTATTGAGACGTCTGTTCAATAATAATCCTGCGGAGCTTGAGATGGAGAAATGGTTGGAACAGAAGCATGATCAATCAGCCAAGAAAGGGGATCAGGCCTGATGAGTTATGAATTGATTGGTATATCCGTACTCTGGCTGTTCTTGTACGGCTATCTTATTGTAGCTTCTATTGATTTTGGAGCAGGTTTCTTCGCCTTTTATGCACGCCTGACAAAGCAGGATCACCTGATTAATCGTCTGATCTCCCGTTATCTATCACCGGTCTGGGAGATCACCAATGTATTTTTTGTCTTTTTCTATATTGGCATCGTTGGATTCTTTCCGGATACTGCTTACTATTATGGCTCCGCGCTGCTTGTTCCGGGAAGTATTGCCGTCATTTTACTTGCTATTCGTGGGTCGTTCTATGCTTTCGAGAATTATGGTTCCAAAAATAACGTCGTATATCTGTTTTTATACGGGGCTACCGGGTTGCTTATTCCAGCGTCATTGTCAGTGGCACTGACCCTCTCAGAAGGTGGCTTTATTTTGAAGCAAGGGGATACCGTTTCCCTGGATTACTGGGCGCTGTTTACGAATCCATTATCGTGGAGCATCGTTGGTCTAGCCATCGTGTCCGTATTGTTCATTAGCGGATCATTTCTCACATTTTACGCTTCTCGCGCAGAGGACCATTCGGCATTGAAGCTGATGCGGAACTATGCTTTGTTCTGGAGCACACCGACCATTATTCTCGCGCTGACTGCATTTATATATTTGGGTCAACACAATGAGCGTCATTTTCAAAATATGATGGATTTATGGTGGCTGCTGGCGCTTTCCGTTGCGTTTTTCATGATTGCCATGTGGCTGTTATATAACGGACGGCGTTACGGTTTAGCTTTTATATGCATCATGCTGCAATTTTTCACAGCCTTTTTCGCTTACGGGATTGGGCAATATCCTTACATTCTGGATCCATTCATCACCATTCAGAGCAGCGCCACATCACCTGCAATGGGCTTTGCACTCGTCGTTGTGTTTATCGGTGGTCTGTGCCTGTTAATTCCTTCTCTGATTCTGGTCTTCAAATTGTTTCTGTTTGATGCGGATTATGTGAAAGGGAAAAAATAAAGGAGGAGCGTTCAATGAAGAGGAGAGCCAAATTCAATCTGATCTCGCAGCAAATGTCTTTACAACGAAAAAACAGGCTTCTCCTTGCGATCATTTCGCTGGCCCTTGGTGTAGCTATTGTAAGCCAGGCCACCTTGGTGGCTGAAGCAGTCCAGCGAATCTTTGTAGAGAAAGCTTCCTTTTCATCAGTGGTCCTGTTGCTTGTCCTATTACTGGTTGTTATGGCTGTACGCTCACTGTTGTCGTATGGTAATGGGAAAGTGGGCTTGCATATGGCAGCACGCGCCAAGACGAATATGCGAGCATCTGTGTTGCAGAACCTGACCCGCGCTTCCATGCCTTCAACCCTGAGTGGACAGACGGGAGGAAAGGTCAGTGTTGCTTTGGATGCTGTGGATGAAGCCGACAGTTATTTCAGTCAGTACATGCCGCGTATGATGGAAGCCGCGATGATCCCGATTCTGATTCTGGTTGTTACATTTACGCAGCACGCCAACACAGGCTGGATTATGCTGTTTACGGCACCGTTTATCCCGCTGTTCATGATCTTGGTTGGGCTCCAAACGAAGAACAAATCAGAAGAAAAATACGCGCAACTGGCTGAGTTTTCCGGTACATTTCTGGATTCACTTCAGGGACTGGTTACGTTAAAAATATTCGGACGGGCTAAACGTCAGCAACAGGAAATTGAACGCAGCAGTCTGGGGTATCGTGATGCTACCATGGGCATTTTGAAGATTGCATTTACAAATACGTTTATGCTGGAATCGATCGTGATGTTAAGCATTGGTATTGTCGCGCTTGAACTGGCTATTCAATTACTGGTTTTCAAATCGATGAGCTTCCACACGGCATTTCTCGTGTTGTTACTCGTCCCTGAGTTTTACAGTTTGTTGAAGAATACGGGAACGGCTTTTCACAGCGGGCGAACCAGCATGGGGGCCATTCGCAAGGTGGAACAAATGCTTGAAGAAACAAATATCAAGAGCACACAAACGGAGCCTGAAGATGGATCGGATCAAAGCGAATTAACCGATGTCGATGCAATTGCAAAGACGGAAGAGCTTCGTACAGCTCGTGCCGAGTTGATTCCAATGCCACCAACCATTGAACTGGACCATCTCCGATTCCAATACACCCCTGATTCCTTTGGACTTGAGACAGGACAGATCTCGATTGGACCGGGAGAACAGATCGCTATTGTAGGCAAAAGTGGATCAGGTAAAACCACGCTGCTCCATCTCATTGCTGGTTTGCTGAAACCAGATTCGGGAGCAGTTCTGGTTAACGGAAGCCAGCTTTTGCAACATGATGAGGCTGCATGGTTTGAACGTGTTAGCTACATTACACAGCATCCGTATATTTTTACAGGTACTTTTGCCGAAAATATCGCGATTGGCGCGGGTCGGAACGTCTCCAGAGTTGAAATTGAGCAGGCAGCAGAGGAAGCAGGACTTGCTGGCGTTGTTGCACAATTGGAGCAGGGGTTGGATACGTTTGTTGGTGAAGGTGGCCGGGGATTATCTGGTGGGGAAAAGCAAAGACTTGCTTTGGCACGTGCTTTTCTGAAGCGACCAGCTGTCATTTTGTTCGATGAACCCACCGTAGGACTGGATCTGCACACCGAGCGGGTATTGCAACAATCCATTGCGGCATTAGCCAAAACGGCAACGATGATTACGGTGGCGCACCGTTTATATACAATTCAACATGCAGACAACATTTTGTTTATGGACAATGGGGTGTTGGTGGATTCAGGACATCATGAAGCGCTTCTGGCGCGCCTGCCTCAATATGCGGAGATGGTGGATGTACAACGGAAAGGAGGGTTAGTATGAATGAGCTGACGATTCTGTCAAAAGCGATGATTCAGGAGCGCAAGGATATTCTGCTTTCGATATTGGGCGGATTTATCGCCGGCATAGCAGGTGTAGCTCTCTTTTCCGCGAGTGGTTACATGATATCGCAAACGGTATTTGCGCCACCGTTGTACACCTTAATTGTACTCACCTCCATGGTCAAACTGCTTGGTTTCCTTCGAGCGGCGAGCCGCTACGGAGAACGCTTGTATTCCCACAGGGCAACATTCTCCATGCTGAGCCGCTTGCGGACGTCCTTTTTTGCCAAACTGATCCCGGTAACGCCAGGTATATTGAACAAAAACAGAAGCGGGGATCTGCTTGCGCGGATCGTGGGTGATGTGGAAAGCTTGCAAAATTACTTTTTGCGGGTCGCGTATCCACCCATCATGGTCGTTATGGTGTTTTTGGCTACCATGCTGTTCACTTCGGCCTTTTCGATCTGGATTGCGTGTTTGTTAGTACTAGGTATGCTGATCACGGCATTTGTTGTACCAGGTATTGTCTTGTTAGGTCAGCGAAAAATACACGGACGTGTCCGCCAGCAACGTGCCTTGCTGTCCACGGAAGTAACCGAAGTATTGTATGGTTTCAGGGATTTGAAAGTATACGGCCAATTGGAACAGCGTGAGCAGCAGCTTCAGCGGGCTTCCGCTGCATTGGCAACGGAACAGAGGCAAGCCGCTTCGCACTTGCTGCGCGGGCAATCCATGCACGTTTTTGTGACGTATCTTGTTACATGGGGAGTGCTGGCACTGAGCGCCTTTTTAATTGTGAATGGAGCATTTGCCGGTGTATTTCTCGCCATGCTGATCCTGGCCACGCAGACCGTGTTCGAAGAAGCTGCGGCAATGGCTATATTACCTCTATATAAGCAGGACAGTGAACACGCCGCTCAGCGACTGGCGGAAACGGTGCCAAGCTCCGATGTGCAACCTGTACAGCCAAGCGGTGAAGTGTCAGCCGATCAGGCGGTTTCGATTGAACTATCCGGTGTTAACTTCCAATATGAAGGGGAATGGAGACCGGCGCTGAGGGAGCTCTCCCTGCAACTTGCAGCAGGCTCCAAAACAGCGATTGTCGGGCCGAGCGGGTCAGGTAAGTCAACAATTATCGATTTGTTACTCAAGCTGCGTATACCAACGTCTGGCGATATACGGTTAAACGATGTTCCGGTGAAGGAACTGAATGAAGAGAGCATTTGGCAAAGAGCGAATGTAGTGTTGCAGCAAAGTCATTTCTTCCGGGGAACCATCCGGGATAATCTGCTGCTGAATGGAGAAGAACATTCGGATGAACAAATATCGGCTGTGCTGGAGAAAGTGCAACTGCCGAATAAGTTGTTGACCGATATGGTGTATGAAAAAGGGGAGAACCTGTCAGATGGCGAGAAGCAGCGGCTGGCTCTGGCACGGGCGATGCTACGCAAAGGACGGTTATGGCTGCTGGACGAACCGACGTCCTCACTGGATTACGTCACAGAACAACGTGTGCTCCAGCATCTTTTTGCACAGGCCTCCGAAGATACACTTCTCCTGATCTGCCATCGGCTGACGGGATTGGAAGAGATGGATCGGATTGTGGTCATGGACCAAGGCATGATTGTGGAATCGGGTTCCTTCTCCGAGCTGATGGAGCAAAAAGGCTATTTTTATGAAATGAAACAAATTGAACGACAAATGATTGGAGACGCCGGGGCGTGAAAGGAATTTCAGTCTATTGAGTAGACAATGCTGTCGGTTGTCGTTAATGAAGAAAATTTCAATAAATCAATTTTTATAAATTTAACTAAACCCCAAAGGATGCAGTACATATACTCCTTGGGGTTTGTTTTGATATAATAGTTTTTTTATGTCTATGAAGGAGATGGATGATGGGAAAATATAAGTGGGATATTGTTTTTTATTTGGCCGTATTTTTAATTGTTGTGTACATGAAGATGAATGACCAATCTCTGTTTTGGATACTTGGGGTCGTTCTCACCGCTACTCTGATCATGTTTACCATTCGTATTTTTTATCCTCTTGGTTGGGAAACACGCATGGAGCGCGTGGAGGCTTTTCTACGCAGACAGGAGAATACCCCAAAGCTTTATATCTATTACGCTCTTGCAAACAGACTTGATGATGAATTGGAACACACAATAGAGCGCATCAGAAATGAGGACACGAATAAAAGGACACAAGCAGTATATAATGCAGCTTACGGCTCCTATCACAACGACTTGGTAGCTGTTCGTACTGCGGTGCAGAATATGCGTAGATCGGATTATCGTACATATTATGAAACGTATTTGCTTATGGAAGAAGGAAGAAGCGAGCAGGCGAGGGAACACTTGAAATCCATTAACAAGGTCTGGATGAGATCTTCGCTTCTTGCAGCGATCGAACTAAAAGCGGGACAACGCGAGACTGCGATTCAGCAATTACACGAAGCAATGCATGCTGTCAGAGGTGTCCATCGTTATATGATATTTAAGGAATTAGAGAGATACTAGGGCGTGTCTCAAAACTCGCTGAAGTGCATCTTTTATCGCCTTTTCGCCCCCTGCTGCGTCACTTTCCCTTGACGTGCCCCGGCACGCCTGCGGAAAACTTTCTGGCTTGGAACGAAAATTCGGCAAAATCTGCTTCCTTCGGAGTTTTCAGACACGCCCTAAACGTTGAACAAAAATCTTTCTTGGCATTATAGTACAACTGACACGGATAAAAGCTTGTTCCACATAGGAGCAGGCTTTTATCTTTAGTCTTGAAGGATAGGAAGGACAAGAGTATGAGAATCTTAAAGTCTTTTAGTCCCCTTTACATAACAACAGATGATTCAGCCGTTTTATTTTTCTTCGCAAGCGGCTTTTTCCTTAGTGTCCTATCATACAGATATGGCTTTCCTTGATATTCCCGTGCATGCTTTTGTTTCTGCTTTTTATGTATATCAACCTTGATCTCCAGATTGGCAACGTTATTCTGGAATTCAGAAGCAACTCGTTTGCACCATTTTAACCCACTTTCTTCAGATGCGCTGAAATGAACACGTAATAGATATCCGTTCACCGTTAATTCAAACTTGTATAAATTCATGATATGTATCCTTTCCATACGGTCATTTTATGCTACATCAAATACGATAATCTGATTATAACAGGAACATACGTTCTGTAAAAGTGATATTTATGATACCCGCAATGCAATAAGGTTCGCTAGACATCTTTGCAAGAGTTCGTTTAATGGTAAAATATCTAAAAATGGTTCATGTTGGGGGATATCATGTATAAACTGATGATCGTAGATGATGAATTGCTCATGCGGGTTGGAATTCGTTCCATGCTGAATTGGGAAGAGTACAATTTCTATGTTGTTGGTGAAGCGGGAAATGGGAAAGAGGCATTAAGCCTTGCGCTTGAAGTGATGCCTGATCTAATCATTACGGATATCAAGATGCCGATTATGGATGGGCTGCAGCTTATACAAGAGGCCTCCTGCGTACTGAAAACCTGTAAGTATGTCATCCTGAGTAATTTTGACGAATTTCATTATGTGAAAGAGGCACTAAAACTTGGTGCTTCAGATTATTTGATTAAAAGCGAGATCACCGAATCCTCCCTTATTGACCTCCTGAGCACTGTTGGACAGAAACTGCAAAGTGAACATGTTCACCCAACCAACACACCCTCTATAACACAGGACTATTCCAAGAGCCTAAGATATCTAAAGGATAGTTTCTTCCAAGATATTGTAAGCGGATTCATCAGTGAGGAAGATATCGTCACCAAAGCGGAAGAATTGCATTTTCGTATACGTTCGGACCAGTTGGTTGTCATGAAGTTCATCGTGAATTATTACGAGGATGCAAAGCGGAAATATGTAGAGAAGGGGGAAAAGCTGCTCCGATTTTCAATTCTTAATATTATGGAAGAGATCATTCCATCGAAGTGGGAGAAAGAGATTTTTGTTGAAAGTTCCTCTGAATATTGGGTGATCGTTAATGTACTTCCTGAGAGCCAATCTGTACACGCCGACTTGAATAAACTATGTAATAAATTGCTGTCTTCGATCAAGGATTTTATGAATCTGTCGCTCACGGCTGGGGTAAGTAGAATGACTTCCGGTTTCCTTCACATCAGGAAGGCCTGCCAAGAGGCGGAAATGGCTCTACAACAAGGTTTCTTCACAGGTAGCAACCAGGTATTGTATTACGAGCATATGGTTCAATCCCCAGATCGACATGAAGTTAAGGGGGCTTTGAGCCCGCAACAAGAACGAGATTTGTTGAAGTTGTGGGTAAGCAAAGACAACCAAAAGGCGGAAGAGTTCCTTGAAGGAATCCGATCCAATCTGGAACAGCTACGAGCAGATGAGAATAGCATTCGCAAGCAATATATCATGGTAATGGAAACGATACATTCCCATCTATCCCGAGCTACGGAAAGAGGTGCACCTTCTTTAACAGAGAAATCACCCTATGAAATTGTTCTAAAGGGGGAGTATTGGGAGGATATCCACCAAGATATGCTTGCTCATATTGCGTATTACTTCCATACCGATTCCCAAATCAAACAGGAAAGCACTTACACCGATCTCGCCACTGAATTGATCGACAAGTATTATGCGGAAGATATCTCACTGCAAAGTATCGCTAGCCAAATCAGTGTGAATCCGTCTTATCTCAGCCGCGTGTTCAAACAGGAACGAGGAGAGAACTTTATCACGTACTTGACCCGAGTTCGAATTGAACATGCGAAGGCGTATCTAATGAGCAGAGGAATGAAAGTGTATGAAATCGCAGAAAAGGTGGGCTACCATAATTACACGTACTTCAGTAAGATTTTCAAAAAATCGGTAGGTGTCACTCCGGAGGAATATCGAGAATTACAGCAGGGATGAATGTAATCGGTGAATAGAGGTGCAGCATATGAAGCATGTTCGGCCCTTCCGAATCAAGTACAAAATTATGGTGATCTGTATGACGGTCATTATCCTTCCGGTATTGGTGATGACAATCAATTCGTATTACTCCTCAGAGCGGTTGTTGGCACAGAACTATACAACGTTGCTAAACGATCTGGCCAAACAGACGAATATTCGCATTGACGAGTTCCTCAAGGAGATTGAGAAAATTTCGCTGCTAGCCAGCAATGGGCTTAGTGACAATCTGTCTGCGACTCATGAAGGGAGTTTTCCGATCCAGGATTTCCTGCGAGAGGGTGATGAACAACATGAGATTGCCGCATACAATATTCTGATGAATTACATCATGATGAAAGATCGCGTATTCTCCATTTACCTCTACAATATGAACGGGGGGCAAGACCTTTTTGTCAGTCCACATCAACCAATTGATCCAAACTTCAAAGTAGCAAACGAATTGTGGTTTAAAAAGTTCATGCATGATAAGGATCGAACCATTACCCTCACAACACGAATCGATGAGCAATTGGAGAATAAAATACTGGCAGTGTCACACGCTCGCAAAATTCATGATGTGACTAGTGGAAAACTGCTTGGCGTGATTGTTGTCAGCATTGATATCAAATTCATTGAAATCGTCAACCGAAACTTGCAGGAAGGACTGCGCTCCAGATTCATGATCGTTGATGAGGATGACAAAATCGTATACAACGTGAACGAACGATTAATCGGGACACTGTTCCGGGACAACGTTCGTCCGCCTGAATCACTAAATGTTGTGGTGACCAGTCCCCTTAGTCAGCAAAAATGGACAACTTACTTATATATGCCTTTGGATGAGCTGACTGCTGATGGCAAAATATTGGGCCGTAATCTGGTGACGCTTGCCATAGTCATTGTTCTTTTTGCTGCCGTCATATCCATCTTTTTATCTCACGTGATCACAACTCCCATTAAAAAACTGCTACGGAATATCGCTCTAGTCGAGAAAGGGCAGTTTGAACAAGTTGAACCTATTGGCTCCAGAGATGAGATTGGACATTTATCCATTCGATTTAACAGAATGTCACACGAATTGAAGCGAATGGTCGAGCGGATGCAGCAGGAAGAAATAGAGAAAGCCAAGGCCGAGATGCGTGCGCTCCATGACCAGATCAAGCCTCATTTTCTGTATAACACCCTTGGGTCGGTGAAATGGATTGCCTCGATGCAGCAGGCTGATAAAATCGTGGAAATGACCGATGCACTAATCTCGATGCTCCGCTATGCAACAAAATCCGATGGAACCCTCGTAACCATTCGTGAGGAACTCGATAATATAACGAATTACGTAACGATCCAGAATGTCAGGTACTATGATTGTATTCAGATGAGGTATGAGATTGAGGATAAAGTGTTGGATTATCACATGCCCAAAATGATCCTGCAGCCCATTGTGGAGAACGCGATTTTTCATGGTCTGGCCGAGCTTGAGGAAGACGGAATCATTACCATTCGGATTCAACTGCGGGTGGATACAGTTGTAATCGAAATCTGCGATAATGGCGTTGGTATGGATCATCATACGATGCAGAATCTATTGGAAGAGAAGCCCGGTGCAAGTACGGGAACGAATGGGATTGGATTGCATAATGTACAGCGGCGGATTCAACTCCATTTTGGGAAACCCTATGGAATACAGGTGGAGAGTAAAATAGGTGAAGGTACCATTTTCTCCATTCTGCTGCCTGCCATCATAGAAGCCAAATAGTCATTCATGCTTTCATTTAAGCATCTCATAATGCGGTACAACGATCATAAAAATAAGTTTAGATATAAACAAAGGGCTCGCAGTATGAACTGCAAGCCCTTTTGTTCACCCTTTGACGCTACCTAGCACCAAACCTTTGGTAAAATATTTTTGTAAAAACGGATACACGAGTAAAATCGGAATGGCACCCAAGAACATCTGAGCGGCGCGCCCCGTTCTGGCGTTCATCATGGACAACAGCTGCGTATAATCTGACCCAGATTTCAGCATGATTTGCTCAAAACTTTGCAGGAGGGTCTGGAGGTAGCTTTGCAATGGATAATTGTCTGGATTGTTCATATAGATAATGCCATCGAACCACGAATTCCAGTGGGCAACGATACTGAACAAACCAACCGTAGCGAGAGCGGGCTTGAGAAGTGGTAGTAGAATACGAAGCAATACCTGTACAGGCCCAGCACCATCGATAATTGCTGATTCTTCAATTTCCTCGGGCAGCCCCCGAATGAAATTCATGAGGATAATCATACTGAATACGGGGAGGGCCCCAGGCAGTATCAGAGACCAGATGGAATCGATTAGTCCCATTTTGACAACCACGAGATAGGTTGGAATTAGTCCTCCACTGAATAACATGGTTATTATGAAAAATCCCATATAGATATTACGCCCCATCAATTTTTGTTTGGATTTGGAGAGGGGATAAGCTGTGAGTACGATCAGAACCAGATTCACCAACGTTCCGATAACGGTTCGTTGAATGGCTACCCAGAGAGAGGAGAAAAATGATCCTCCAGTTAATGCAAATTCATAGGCTTTTGTCGTAAATTCCACAGGCCAGAACGTAACACTCCCCGCAGATACAGCCGCGCTGCTGCTGAATGAAACAGCCAGCAGGTTGATAAACGGCAGGATACATAGGAGAGAGATTAGAAGCAATATGGTGTAGTTTATGATAAGAAATACACGCCTGCTCATACTTTTATCATAGATCATAATGTGAGTTCCTCCTTCTTAGAAGATACGATAACCAGCCACTCTGTAAGCCAAGATATACGATACGGCAACCAGAACACTGGAAATGATCGATTTGAATAACCCGACAGCGGTACCAATTGAATACTGTGCCTGCTGAATTCCCAGACGGTAGACATAGGTATCAATAATATCACCGGTCTGATAGACAACAGGGGAGTAGAGATTATAGATCTGGTCAAAGCCAGCATTGAGTACGTTTCCAAGTGAAAGTACGGTCATTAAAACAATGGTTGGCATGAGGAGAGGCAACGTAATGTAGATGGTCTGCTTCCACCGTTTCGCTCCGTCGATCACCGCGGCCTCGTAAAGCCCCGGATCAATACTGGTCAAGGCTGCCAAATAAACAACCGTGCCAAACCCGAAACCTTTCCATATGTCACTGACAATCATCGTCCAAGGAAAAATAGAAGGTGTGCCAAGAAAGGAGATCGGTGCAATACCAAATACACTTAGAAATGTATTGATAATGCCGTCGGAGCTAAGGATATCCAGCATGATGCCGGCCATAATGACCCAAGAGAGGAAGTTCGGAATGTAGACAAGTGTTTGAAATGTACGTTTGATTCCACTGTGGAGTACCTCGTTAAGCAGTAATGCGAAAATTACGGGTACGATTATACCACCGATAATCTTAAAGACAGACATGTACAATGTATTCCAGATCGTTCTTACGAAGTTCGGCTGATTAAATATGTGGGTGAAATTATCCCATCCTACCCATGGCGAGTTAAAGCCGAGACCCGGATTGTACTTCTGAAATGCAATAATAAGTCCATAGAAAGGGATGTAACAAAAGATGAAGACCAAGACCAGGCTTGGAATCAACATGAGATGGTAAGGACTCTGCTGCTTCCATTTTCTCAACATTCATATTCCTCCGTTCATCGTACGCCAAATGTAATCGCTATCAAATAAAGGGGAGAGATCCCCTCATCCCCTCTTTGTGACAAACGAGATTATTTCTTCCCGTAGGCTTCATTAACTGCCAGGGTTGCATTATCGCCCCCGGCTGCGCGCCAATTCTGGACAATAACATCGAAATAATCGATACTTTCGCTACCCATAATGATCTTGGTGAAACCTTCGGTCAGGATATCATCCAAGGTTGTGCCGTAGCTTGAAAGTATTTCTGGCGTAACACCCCATAGGGCCGTCTTTGTATAGTTCTCGCTGTCCAGTACTTTCTTGGCAAGACCATACGCATTCTTTGGAGCCCCTTGTTGCAAATAATCACCAACTGCTCCTGGGGTTGCATTCTCCATGAATTCCACACTGTTGTTATATTTTTGCCACATACCCGACGTCGTGAGCCCACTGGTATCCTTGGATTGAAGGGCAGCGGAGACCGCCTCAAATTGCTCGTAATCGGAATTCGGATTAAGTACACGGAACGCTCCAACAACATGGGCAATATCGTTGTCCAGCAAGGCGGATAACGTTTCTGTGGATTCCTTGCCATTGCCTTCATCCACAATATAAGCATAGTCGTTCAAAATTTTGATCACTTCTTCAGGGCTCTTAAATCCCTTTTTCATGACGATATAATTGTTGTTGGCGAAGAAAATGGATTGTTTGGCTTCTTTCCCATCAACAGTAGGGATGATATAAGGGTAGAAGATGGCGTCCTTACCCAGATTGGATACCGTATCGACACCCGGATTATAACCCCACCACTGGTAATAAGGCTGCATGCCCACTTTGCCGGCTACAATGTCCGCGTTCATCGCATTAAAGTCTTTGATTGCAAATTCCGGATCAATGATGCCTCGCTTGTACCATTCTGACCACTCAGCCAGCGCATTTTTCATCTCAGGCTGCACGGAGCCGTACACGAGTTTTCCATTGCTATCCTCCATCCACATATCCGGATGCGCATTCCATGCAATGGCGAGCAGGTTGAGGTAATCCAACGATTGGTCTACCGCTATACCATAACCGCCATGCTTATCCATGAATTTTAATGCGATATTTTTGATGTCTTCCACAGATTTCGGATCTTGGACTCCCAATTCTTCTTTCCAGTCGTTCCGGATCCAGATGAAGTCTGGTTGTTCAATTAATCCCCAGTGCATCTGTGGTATCCCGTACAGCTTACCGTCCTTCTTTCCAGACTCGTAACTGTCTGCATCTGCTTCCATGTAACCTTTGAGACGATCTGAAGCGTGTTGATCAAAGACCTCGGAAAGGTCCATGACCATATCTGCTTCGACTAACTGTCTCAGTTGTGATGGATTAACTCTGAATACATCAGGAAGATCGTTCGATGCGATAGCCAAATTCAATTTGGTATCGTACTCATCGCTAACCCAGTCTGTTTTGACGTTGATATTAAACTTCTCTTTGTATCGCTTAATCCATACATTGTTGGTGATATCGTCGCCCTTTGGATATTTTGCAGAAGAGTATTCTGATGTTACGGTATGAATGGTTGTCGTCCCAGCCTCGTTGGAATCCGTGTCCGTCGTTGAACCTTTATCAGCACCGCTTCCATTGCTACAGGCTGCGAGTAATAAGGTTGACATGCACACAGACAAGACTAAGGCTTTCGTTTTCTTGTTCATTTCTTTTCCCCCTTATCAGTCATATTTCAATAACGCTTTCTTGAAAATATTCTAAACGAGAAAGGGGGAACGGGATATAAAGGTTATTGACGAGAAGCGGTATCTTTTTTTACTTTTGAGTCGTAGCGGAGAAAAGATAAATGAGCTTTGTGCACTTTTTTTACTTTGTACTCCTTCTTTTTTTACTCATGTCTCCAAAAATTGCTTTAAATGACGATCGATAACGATTGAATCCTCTTCGTTTGCTCCGATTCCAAAGCAGTGTCCCCACTTGGACTCTATAGGTTGATACACAGCGTTTGGCATATGCTGAGCATCATACGCACTATCTTCTGGTGTGAAGAACAAGTCACTTGATCCTGGCATAACGAGTGCAGGAGAAGTGATCTTGCTTAATGCCTGTTCGAAGTTGCCGTCATCTACGGGATTATCGCTAATGTCTCCATATATTCCTGTACGCAACATGGTAATCAAGTCGTTAGCATCGAAGGGAAGAAATACCTGATCCCAGTAATCTTCTACATAAGATTTCAAGGTGTCGTAACCCTCAGATTGGTACAATTTCTCCAAATAGTACGCCTGCGAGAACCCCCATGGAGCATAAGCTCTTCCCATCGCTGCGAGACCGGCAACCGGAGGGCGCTCATATCTACCATTTTCATAATTTGAATCTGCCTGTAACGCCGCGATCATTGCTTCGAATACCAACTGTGTATGCGGTCTGCTCTTTGCCGTTCCTCCGAAGGGGGCAATACGTTCGACCATCTCAGGATAACTGGTTGCCCATTGATAAACCTGCATGGCTCCCAGAGACCAGCCCACAACAAGTTTAATTTTGGAGATACCAAATTTTTGAGTGATGAGTTGATGTTGGGCGCGCACATTGTCATACATGGAGATGAGGGGAAAGTTGTCCTTATCGTATGGGGCAGGGGTATTACTTGGAGAGGACGATAATCCGTTACCCAACATATTGGGCACAACGATAAAATGACGACTGGGGTCCAGTGCCTTGTCTGTTCCAATTAACCATTCATTATCTGTGTGAATTCCAGCAAACCATGTTGGGACAACAATAACATTGTCCTTTGCCGCATTTAAGTTTCCATAGGTCTTGTAAGCGATAAAGGCTTGAGGGAGCTGTTGTCCCGATAGAAGTAATGTATCTCCAAGGTTATATGTTTCATAATTGTTCATAGATTGATTCTCCTTATAAAATAGTAATAACTTGATTTCACTCTACAATACGTCTATTATCAATTCAACGAAACGTTATCGAACATATCATTCATTTATTTTGAACTTAGGAGGTGCCTGATTCATGGAAATACGCCAGCTAAAAACCTTTTGGACACTTGCATCGACCTGCAGCTTTAGTCAAACTGCTGAATTATTGAGCTATGTACCCTCTACCATAACCATGCAAATCAAATCGCTGGAAGAAGAGCTTGGGGTGAAATTGCTGGATCGATTAGGCAAAAAGGTCGTGTTAACGGATGCTGGCCAACAGTTTCTGCCTTACGCCACTAAGATATTAAACGATGTAGAGGAAGCAAAGTGCATATCCAGTCAGCACGGAGAATTGGCGGGAACGGTTGTGATCGGAGCAGATGAAGTGCTGTGTGCATATCTTCTTCCAGCCTTGTTCAAACGCTTCCGAGCGGACTATCCTGGTGTGCGGTTATTGTTCCGCCCCCTGTCTGGGCAAGAGCTTAAATCGAGTCTGAGAGAAGGGCATGCCGATGTCGTTTTTGTATTGGATGAGCCTATGAATTCCAAAGACCTTCAGTCAGAGTTTTTAAAGGATGAGACCTTTCAAATGGTGGTTTCTCCCGATCATATGTTAGCATCGCGTTCCGCGTTGGTCATTGATGACTTCCACAAACAGCATTTTTTACTGACCGAAAAGAACTGTTCGTATCGCACTCATTTTGACCAATCCATAACGAAGAAAGGTGCGGATGCTCTGACAGAGCTGGAGTTTCATAGTGTAGAAGCCATTAAACAATGTGTTGTGGCTGGTCTAGGGATCGCTTTATTACCTGAAATGGCTTTGAAGAAAGAGTTGAGCGATGGGGAATTGGTTGCTCTGCCGTGGGATTTATCAGATGTATCTTTTTCTGCGCAAATGCTCTGGCATCGGGAAAAATGGATCTCTCCGTCTATGGCTGCTTTCATGGAGGTCGCCAAGAGTGAGTTGATTTGATTGTTCAGAATTTGTTTAGATGTATGTGTTAAAATATTCTTCATGGAGATCGAGGAGTTAAATGGAGTCAACCTTCAACAACATGATACAGATATATATGGGGGATTAGCAATGGAAAGAAAGATTAGAAATTCTGCAAAAGCATTGATCATTAAAGACGGGAGAATGCTTGCAATGAAGCAGGATGATAATGATGAAGTCATCTACATCCTGCCTGGTGGGAGCCAGAATGCAGGTGAAACCCTGACGGATGCTGTGAAGCGTGAAGTTGCGGAAGAAATCGGAATAGATGTAGAACCGTTATCACTCGAATTTGTCATTGAAGGGGTATACGGTGAAGCTCTTCATCGTGTAGATTTTGTTTTTTTATGCGAGTACATAGGTTTGATGGACCAAGATAGTTCTATTCTGCCAAGTGACGAAAATCAAGTGGAATATGAATGGCTCGAGATTAAAAATATAAACGAACTACCTTTATTTCCTTCAAAATTACGAAAGCAGATCATTAGATTGGTTGAGGGAGAAAAAACGGTTATGTATTTAGGAAATGAGGAAGATGACGACCTGAATAGTTAGATGTGTACACGTCGTAAACAAGCGGCCGTCTTGTATTTATAAAGGAAAGGCTATTTCAAAGGACATGATAGTCCAGTGAAATAGCCTTTTTACCGTTGAACAAAGTGTACAGAGCGATTCAAAAATGAACATCTATGGTAAGGGGTTAAATTAGGCCAGGAGTTATATATCTTGTTGCTTCACGCCTGCTGTCATATTTTTCTGACCCCATATTACCATGGATTCAATTAAAGGAACCAATTCCTTGCCTGATTCTGTGAGCGAATACTCCACTCTCGGTGGCACCTCGTTATATTGCTCCCGATGCACGATGCCGTAATGAATCAAATCCTTCAAACAGTTCGTTAACATCGTTCCGGTAATGCCAGGCAGTCTTCTTTTTAATTCATTGTAACGTATACAGTCATTTTCACTGAGGATTGCCAGGATCGGAAGATTCCACTTGCCTCCAATGACCTGAAATGCATAAGTCGCTGGACATAACTGATCGAAATTAAACTCGTATTTCACTTGATACCCTCCAATAGTATACTTTTTGATACTAAGTCAGAAAAAGAATTGTACTTGTTCAGAAGATTGTAGACATTATAATCAAACTAACACAAGAAAATCAATTCATAAGACAAGATAAAGGCGGGATACACGTGAGTAACGAATCTATGATGTGTGATCTGGAAACAGGCGTGTGTGGTGTGAGCGAAGAAGAGGCGATGCAAGAAATCAATCTGAATCACGTTGAGAAAAGGATAACTCTTTATTACGCAACAGATCCGATCTGCTCTCACTGCTGGGCGCTTGAGCCTGTGCTTCATCGGTTTATTGAGGAATACGGTCATTATTTTACGCTGCAAATTAAAATGGGTGGGCTACTGGCTAACTGGAATGGTTTCTCGGATGGCGCTAACGGGATTCAGAAACCTTCAGATGTTGCAGAGCATTGGAAGGAAGTGGGTGAACATTCACGCATGCCCATCGACGGTTCCTTATGGCACGATAATCCAATACTTTCTTCCTATCCGCCATCTCGCGTATTTAAGGTCATTCAGAGTACGCACCCTGGTAAAGAGCAGGACTTCTTAAGACGTGCGCGTGAAGCCGTGTTTGTATTTAATCGAAATATTGGAGAAGATGATGTGCTGACGGATATCGTCAATCAACTGGGTTTGAATGGAAAAGAAGTGGTTGAGGCGGCTGCAGAGCAATCTGTACAAGAGTTATTAGAGGAAGACTTTGAGAGTGTCGCTAGTTTGGGAGTTAGAGGTTTCCCATCAATTATCATTGTGAATGAAGAGAACCAAGGGTTGAAAATTGTCGGAGCGCGTTCTCTTGAAACATATGTGCAAGCACTTCAGCAGGTGCTGGATGTTGATCTGAAACCAAAACAGATAACTTCGTTGGAGCAGAAAATCAATGAGGGACACCTTCTTTTTTCTAGAGAAATGGAGGTCATGTACAATATCGAAAAGACTGATGTTGAATCATATGTGAAATCTGAATTGGCAGAGCACACATATCGTGTGGGTCATATTTTGAATGAGATGTATATTGAGCATATCTGAGGAAATAACAAGAAATTGAATTAGCACATTTTTACGGAAAGAGTATTATCAATATTGAGATGAGCCTTGATCCAGTGCGATTTAAATATTCGCAGGCTATATGGAGTGAATCTAACGGGCAGGTCACATATGTGGCTTGCCCGTTTTGTGTATCATTGAGTAATAAATAAGTTTAAACTAAACTTACTTTTGACCTAGACCAGAGCTGATACTAATAAGCACATCATAAGCTATAGGGAGACTTGATCACGAGACTTCAAACCATTCAAGTAAGGAGTGTTGGACCTCAGATGAGGAAAATTATTCAGTTTCCGTTGGTATGGATGTTTGCAGGAGCATTTATTTTGGTAGTGTTTGGCTCAATATTTAGCAGAATATTTATTGGTTCGGATGGCTTCATATCTATTGTGCTGGCACTGGCTGGAGGTGTTCTTTCCATCGCTATATACTGGCTTATCATGAGATTTCTAGCAGGTCAGCGCAATGTTGAAGAAATACATAGAAAAAGGGCAGGAACCGAGACCATTTTTGGTGCGTTTGTTGGACTGATTTTTATTGGGGTTTCTGTCGGTGTCATTGTTTTGCTTGGGGGATATACGTTCACATGGTCTACCGAACATTCCATCACGCCCATATTCGCTTTGGCGATTAGTGCGGCTATTGTAGAAGAGTTGGTGTTCCGTGGTTTGTTCCTGCAAGCGATGGAAAGACTGATCGGAAGCTGGATCGCGTTGGCCGTAACTTCGCTCTTTTTTGGTTTAGCCCATCTCGCTAACCCTGGAGCCACTATCTGGAGCTCTATTGCGATATTCATAGAGGCAGGTGTGTTACTGGGGGCAGGATTCCTGTGGCGGCGAAACCTGTGGTTTGTCATGGGACTCCATTTTGCCTGGAATGCGTTTGAGGGCATGTTAGGTATTCCAGTTTCGGGCATGGCATTGGACGGTTTATTTGAAGTTCAAATGACAGGTTCAACACTTCTGACTGGAGGAAGCTTCGGGCTTGAAGCCTCCATCGTACCGATGATCGTCAGTTTACTGATTGCAATCCCTATGCTGATTAACGCTTACAGGAACGGCAATATTATAAGTAAGAAGAGAAAATCTTCTAATTCACTTCATCCCCCCCCAATAATATGATTACATTCATTGTAATACCGCCTCGAAAATAGAAATCAAATCCAAAGCAGGTCAGCGATATGACTTGCTTTTTTTGTACATCTGCGAAAAAACTGATTTGAATTGAAAACGAGGCTTGACCTTGGGTCTGACCTAAGGTTTATGCTATGTACAGAAAGAACAGCGAAGGTGGAGATGACAGTGAATGCTGAAATTACAATTAGCGAATTGGCCAAGCTGATGCACGTATCGGTACATCAAATTCGTTATTTTGAGGAAAAGGGAGTGTTGCATCCAGCTTACACAGCTGATAATCAGTACCGAATGTATGGCATGGATGAAGTGTACAGGCTTGCCCATATTTTATTGCTGCGTAAGATGGGGCTGTCCGTTCAAGTGATCAAAGAATGTCTTACACGTCTGACTCCCGAAGAGATCACACTGCTCTTTCATCAGGCATTGACCGATACCGAAGCCGAGATTAAGAAACTTCAGGAGACCAAGCATTTTATGGAGAAGTTATTGGAGGAAAAAGCACATCTTGCAGATCCGGTGGAGACAGCATATAACATCATTCAGCGCGAAGCCACGCCGCTATCGCTATGGTTTGAGATGGAGGCTACTGCCACGCTGAATGCGCAGACACTTGTACAGCACAAAGGCAAGATCACCAATCTGTTTGAAGTAGATCTCCATTATGTCTACGATTCGTCCGGCCTCATAGGCATGTACACTCCCACTCAGGAAGGAATGCATCATCTGATGCTGCCAGCGGGTACGTATCTCTCCTGTCATCTTTTTGTGGAAAATGAAGAACAACTGGTTGCTCACATTCAGCATTTTTATGCTAACGCCGAAGAGGTGGGATATGTCTGTCAGGGGCCACTACTCATGGTGGAAAAATCGTATTTATCGTTGTTCACACCCGACAAGCTTCATTATGAATTACTGTCACAGATCACAACAGAACAGGAGGTTGCCTTATGACACATCTCGTTCAGATTGAACGCATCCAGCCTGATCGTTACAAAATAGCCAGCGAACTAATGGCTTATGGATTTGGACATAAATTCCAGAGGTCCACTTCAATGTCTTTGTCAGATCTGGCCACAGCCTTTGAGCAGATGCTGCATCATGTTCCCCAAGATACTGGAAATCTGCGCGTGGTCGCACGAGAAGACGATGTTATTGTGGGCACGATGTCGTTGAAGTGGAAGTCAGACTCTCATGAACAGATCGCTGGAAAGGTGAGAGCTTCCCAGGTGTGGTACGCTTGCAATCACATCGGCGCTTGGAGACGCCTTCTGATGTTAACGGGAATTCATTTGCTGAAACACGAACCTGTGACGCAGGAATGTTACATCGAGGATATCGTTGTGCATCCACAACATCAGAGCAAGGGAATCGGCAGACAATTACTCGCATGGGCGCAGCAATACATGCTGCAATCCCCGCAGATGTCGTATCTCAGTCTGCATGTGGCAAGTCACAACCTGAAAGCCATTCAGATGTACGAACGTCTGCAGTTTCACACACAAAACAGTACAAAAAGCTGGATGACCGGCATGCTTCTCGGTGAACAACAGTGGAATTATATGACCCGCAAAGGAGAATATCATGCTTCAACGTAAAAGAATCTGGATTTCACTACTCGTCTTCATTTTATTAATTGTTGGTACAGGAACGTACATTATTGTGCAACAGGACTACAGTATGGTCGAACAACACATCGAAATTCAAACCCCACAAGGCAAACTGACAGGCACACTGTCTCTGCCTGAGAACGAATCAGGCAAGTTGGGACTCGTGCTTTTCATCCATGGTGATGGTCCGATTGATTCGACACATAGTGATGGATATAAGCCATTGTGGGAGCGCCTTGCTTCCATAGGATACGCTTCGTTGTCGCTGGACAAACGCGGCATAGGTGGTTCCGAAGGCAACTGGCTGAATCAAAGCATCGATGATCGCGTAGTTGAAGCCGAGCAGGCTATCGCTTGGGCGAAAGAGCAACCGATGATTGATGCTTCCAAAATTGGTGTATGGGGAGCGAGTCAGGCGGGGTGGGTCATTCCCAAGCTTGCAGGCAAGGAAAATCTCGCATTTAGTATTCTTGTTTCTCCAGCGATCAATTGGCTGAGACAGGGAGAATACAACACACGGAGTCAAATGGCCCAGGATGGATTTTCGGCCAATGAGATACAAGCACAGGTGGATTACGATAACAAGATCAATGATGTGTTGAAACGTCATGGTTCTTATGAGGAATACATTAGGCTTGCACGTCAAGGTGAGGAGCAGATGATCAAGGATCGTTGGAACTTTGTGAGTAAAAACTTCACAGTGGATGCAACGGAGGATTTGCACAATTTCAAAACACCAGTCCTGCTATTGCTTGGAGAAGATGACGTCAATGTCGATATCAAGGATACCGAGCGTGCATATCGTCAGGAAGTCAAGCCGTCGTACTTGCTTCACAAGAAGATTTTTCAAAATACGGAGCATTCGATGCTTCCTACATCCATTGCAGGCTCGGAATGGAGAATAGGGCTGAGATTCCTGTTTGCTCCAAGAAGTATTACCACCGCTGGGTATATGGACGAGATTGAACAATTCCTGACCAAATTGGCGTTATAAAGAGAACAGGTTGAGCACCGATTTTATATTCAAGTCGCTATTATCGCGTTCTTTTATTCATTTCATTCGATGTTAAAGGTTTGGTTGGCGATGATATCGGTATTCCTTCCAATGGAACGACTGAAATTCTGTTCTCGCCGCATCCGATTCAATCGGAAGGAATATCTCTTACATGTCTTGAAGTCAGTATAATAAAATTCTGGAGGCGAACGAGATGCTGGAATTAGAGTTTACTACTATAGAGGAGTGGGATGAAGCAATGTGGGCACGGATGGAGCGGATCTATCATGAGGCCTTTCAAAGCGGTGCGAAGACAAAAGTGATTCTGCGCAGTATGCTGGACCGAGGGGTTGGTTATTTACACACGGGCGTGCATCAGGGAAAAGTGGTTGCAATGGCTGTTACTGGACTGGAGGGGAAGGCTGTGGACCGCATTCTGATCATTGACTACCTCGCAGTTGATCAGAAGCTGCGCGGGTTGGGCATAGGAACCTGGATGCTGGAGCAGCTCAGAGCCTGGGCATTAAGGGAACATGAGATCAAAGGGATAATTATCGAGGCGGAGTCCGGGACAACGGGGGCTCATCAGGAACGCATTCAGTTCTGGCAACGCAACGGATTCATCCTGACCTCCTATGTCCATCAATATAGAATGGTGCCAGAACCATATCAGGCAATGATGCTGCCACTGGACAGAAGAACGCATGTGCCTGATGATGGTGAGGCACTGTTTCGTTATATCAATGCTTTTCACAAGGTTGCTTACCGAAAGAGTTAGGCCCCTCAAACTATTTCACAATGAAGACGGGCAGATTGAACAGGCCAGGGAACACCTGCTTTTGATTAAAAAGCAATGGATGCGATATGCGCTGCTTGCAGAAATTGAACGCAGATTGGGTCATCGCGAGCGAGCAATTCAGTATGCTCAGGAAGCTGTGAATGCCTCGAACGACGTCGAGCGTTATATGCTGGTTAAAGAGTAGGAAAGATATAACGCCGCACCTGAACTTATCATACATACGTCACCGGATCACGATGAATGAAGATAGAATACATTTGAATCACACATTGTGGCTTGTGGAGAAACGATTTGGACTCAAAAAACAAAGCGAAGTCTGCACCGGCTAAATTACGTGCGACTGAATTAAATGAAATAATGAGAGAACGGAGCATATACGGAGGTTGAGGTAGGAGATGGCAAAGGTTCCACAAAGCAATTTTCCCATCAATAATTACTCCAATCTAAAAATTTCCAGCATTATCTCGTTGCTGTGTATTTCTATCCAATGAAGCGCTGGTCATTTTTCAATTTCGGCACACGGATGTACTATTCGCACAGGCAAGTCGTCCACCCATTGCGTAGACTGAAGTAGATCAAGTCAAGTGAGGTGAATTCCATGGCTAAAACCAGTGAAATACACGTCCGGGTGAAACGGCTCAAGGATCGCCCAGTCTGCGTGACTCTTCATAATGGCGAAACGTACGTCGGGTACATCTCTGGCGTTAACAGCGAAGGCGTACTGCTTACCGGGGGCGGAAAGCTTACTCAGGCCGCAATCACAGCACCCTCATCTGAAGGCAGTGCTCGCAAAACCAAACCTAAAGCAGGGGCTACGAGAAAAACAGCATCCTCTCGGAACCGTAAACGGGGGAACAGCACTCGTAAGTCGCAGGTGCGATCCCGGTCGATGTCTCGTTCAACGTCTAGGCAAGCCCAGGTATCATCTTTCATGCCTATGCTAGGTTCATTGTTAGGTGGCTTTGGCGGTGCAGGCTCGATTGGAGGTATGTTAGGCGGTGGTATGCGGTTGTTTGGCATGATCCAGAAATTTACACCTGTGGTCAAAATGGGGTATGGCATGATTAAGCAGATTCAGCCATTTATGGGGGCAGTTCAAGGATTGATGACTCCAGCAAGCCAAGCTGCGGCAGAAGCCGAAGGTGAAGAGGAAGCACAACAAGGTTAATACTTGAAATGAATTCGTGAAATAGAAAACAACCTTCGTTGCATTTGGGAAGGAAGGATTGCTAGTGTAATGGGTGATCTGATCTCTTTCTGTTCTGTTCCTTATCTTCTTCTCTGTTCTGTTTCAGCTTCTTCGCTAGATGCTTAACTGCAAGCTGCTCTCCGTACGGCAAACGGAGGGTGGCTTATTTCCTTATGCTGTATATGAGGTTCGAACCAGCTCGATTTCGCATGCTTGCTCAGTGCTAACGAACCTCAGAAACCTTATTCGGGTCAATATCATGCCATTAAAATTCTAACGAACATGACAAACCCTATTCGCTGCAAAATGTAAGATATAGTGTGAAAAAGGGGCTGATTCTGCAGCATAGCTTCTCCTGTTTTCGTTAAATTCGTTCGTTGCGAGGAATAAAAACTGAGGTTTCCAATACGCGCCAAACGTCTAACTTTGCAACTATGTAGTTGGGCCGACTACCCTCATGCAGCAAAAAGCACCGCGCGCAGGGAGCTGCACGCGGTGCGAAAAGAAATGCTGTATTGCAGAGTGGAAACCGATTCTATTCCGATGTTATTAAGCCTTTATGCCTGTTTGGTTTTGAGGCGAATCACGTTCCATGATGCTTTGTTCAAGACTGCTTGCACTTTACCCTGGTCAACCGTTGTATATCCGCCGTTGTGAGGAACAACGTTACGTGGGTTTTCTTTGGTATTAGTGGCTTTCAAGTCGTTGTTCTCCAGTACGATATGCTCCACAAATGTCGTTTCTCCGAAGGAACGCAGGTCCACATTCAGTTCCATTTGCTCATCCAGATGTCTATTCACCGCAAAGATTGTGATTGTGCCGTTCTCTTCATCATGCACACTGATTGCTTCGAGATAAGGCACATCTGTAAAGTCTTTGGAATCATATTTAGGTGAAGTTGTGATGGATCGCAACACCGTACCACGTCCGAAGTTGGATGCATGCATGAACGGGAAATAGGTCGTCTGGAACCAGATCGCTCCGTTGTTCTCGGTCATGATTGGTGCAATGGTGTTAATCAACTGAGCAAGGCAAGCCATTTTTACACGGTCGGCGTGCTTGAGTATGGTAATCAGATAACAGCCCACGGCTAGTGCATCTTCATGCGTGTATACATCTTCAAATTCAGGAGGAGCAATCTGCCAGCGTTCTTCCATACGGCTTGTGCCAATGGATTTCCAGACATTCCATTCATCCAGGGACAGCATCAATTTTTTCTTACTGCGTTTTTTGGCTTGTACAAAATCACAGATCGAAGCAACACTATCAATAAATTGATCCAAATCCAGCGATGTCGCCAGGAAGTCATACGTGTTGTCTTTGTTGTTGTTGTAATACTGATGCAGGGACAAGTAGTCCACATTTTCATAGGTGAGATCCAGCACGGTTGCTTCCCAATCTGCAAATGTACTCATGTCACGGCTGGAACTGCCGCAGGCCACAAGCTCGATATCCGGGTCTACCCATTTCATCGCTTTAGCGGTCTCATTGGCAATACGTCCATATTCATGTGCGGTCATCGCACCAATCTGCCAAGGGCCATCCATTTCGTTGCCTAGACACCACGTTTTGAATTTATGCGGCTCCTTGTAACCATGAGAAATACGCAGATCACTCCAGTATGTGCCAGATGGGTGGTTGGTGTATTCGACCAGGTTTCTGGCCGCATCAATGCCGCGAGTACCCAGATTTACAGCCATCATGACTTCGGTTCCAACCAGTTTGGCCCAATCTGCAAATTCGTTTGTTCCTACCGCATTTGTTTCAATCGTCCACCATGCCAGTTCAAGTCTGCGTTTACGCTCCGCTACCGGACCGACGCCGTCCTCCCAATTGTAACCGGATACGAAATTGCCGCCCGGATACCGAACGATGGGTACGTTCAGAGCCTTGATCGCTTCAATGGCGTCCTGACGGAAACCTTGAGCATCTGCCGTGGGATGACCTGGATCATAAATACCGCCGTATACGGCCCGTCCCAGATGTTCTATAAATGAACCATAGACACGTGGATCTACTTCAGCAATCTGAAAGTCTTTATCAATAAGCATTTTGGATGTAAGCAATGGGAAAACCTCCATAGAATTAATTTTAGGTGTGTAATAAACTTTATTTCGAGATGAGTTCGCATAAAAGCAAAATCAACGGATTGATTTATTATCTAATGTGTATCATAATGCTATTATATTGAGCAAGTTCATTTCGCAGGGTTCGCTAAAAAACGAATCCTAAATCAATAATATATTGAATTCTATAGAGATAAGGAAGTGAAGGTCATGATGCTTGGCACGGATGCCCCGTCCTTGATCATATATGAGGCGCTCGCCAGCGAGGCCCGTTTAAATATCGTTCGTTTATTATTGCAAAACAGGGAGATGCATATTAATGCGCTTGCCAAAGAGCTGTACCTGAGCAAAGCCATCGTTAGTACACATGTAAGCAAATTGCAGAAAGCGGGCATCGTAGGCAGCCGCATGAAGCGCGAGAACGGTGGAACGTATAAATACTGCTTTATTCTGCAAGAATTTATGACTATCAATCTTTCTCCTGACCCAGTAGATGCTCCTTACCATGAAGTCTCTATTCCGGTTGGTCAGTATACGGATTACGAAGCTTGGCCCACCTGTGGCATTGCAACAACAACGCAAATGATTGGACAATATGACACACCAGCCTGCTTCATGGATCCGGATCGGGTGAACGCGGGAATCCTTTGGATGGCACGAGGTTTTCTGGAATATAAGATTCCCAATTATCTCAATACAGAACAGCATCTCCAGGAAATTGAAATTTCACTCGAACTCAGTTCGGAAGCACCCCAAGTCAATGAAAACTGGCCTTCCGACATTCGCTTCTCACTTAATGGCAATCACTTGGGAACATGGACAAGCCCAGGGGACTTTGGGGATCGGAAAGGCAAGCATACACCGCTATGGTGGAAATTGGACGTCAACCAGTATGGTGTACTGAAAGTACTGCGCATTAACGGAGAAGGGACGTTTATGGATGGCCAGCGCATCTCGGATGTGCGTATCCATGATCTGCAACTGGATTCTTCCACCTACTGGACGTTTGGATTGAAGCCGGAAGAGGGAGTAGCTGGCCGAGGTGGGCTTACCCTGTTTGGCAAAGGTTTTGGCAACTATGATCAGGATATCCTGATTCGGTACTATTATAATGCTCAGGAAAACCAAACTTCGGATGAATAGGATATGCGATTTCATGTTAGTTTATATAGAGGTAATCTCCATATGAACGAAGTGCATAACAATTCCAGAGTAATGGTATTGACAACGATTACATGGCTGGTATAGAATACAGCTAAATAAGGAGTGTCACTGATTCGATCAGGCACCACCACAATCTGGATTTCACAAGTTTGTTTGACTTGTGTTCTGGATCATGGTGGTGCTTTTTGTATATTGGGGGTGAGAACATCATGAGGTTCAAAAAATCGTTAAACAATAACATCGCCCTGGCGGAAGACACGGAAGGTTGCGAAGTCATTGTCATCGGAACGGGTGTTGGCTTCAAAAAAGTGAAAGGACAGCCGATTGAGCAGAGCCAGATCCAGAAAATGTTCAGAATCGGCTCGAATGACAAATATCAGCGAGTCGAGCAATTTCTCAGCGATATCCCTCTGCAAGTCATCGACATTACGGATCAGATTATTGAAGAAGGCAAGACGCTGATTGGAAAAAAGCTGAATGACTCGATCCTGTTAACACTGGCGGACCATATTCATTTTGCGCTGGATCGTTTCAAAAAAGGCGTGGATGTGCAAAATCCGCTTCACTGGGACATTCGCCATCTATATCCTGCCGAATACCGTGCCGGAGAATGGGCAGTTCAAAAAATCAATGAAGCTTTTCTGGTCTCACTGCCATCTGGTGAATCAAGCTCTATTGCCCTTCATTTCGTGAACTCTCAATTCGACTCGGGCAGCATGAACCAAACAATTAAAATTACACAGATGATTAACGACATTATAGGGATCATGACGGAACATTTCGGAATGGTACTGAATCAGGAATCTGCTGATTTTTCCAGGTTCATCACCCATCTGAGATACTTCATTGTACGTCAGTTGAACCGGGAAGTGCTCTCTTTTAAAGATCAGCAATTTCTATATGATGTATTGTCGGAGCGATATCCTATCAGCTTCCAATGCGCACTCAAAATAAAGGAGGCGATGGAGAGGCAACGCGGATTCGTGATTACTCCCGATGAGATGGTATATCTCATGATACACATCGAGAGAGTGACATCCCGTACCGATATGGATTAATCTCAATACAACCTGTTTGAAGTTATACCATCATCAATATGAATTGAATATGGAGTGTTACTGATTCGATCAGGCACCACCAAATGTTTCCGACTCCGCATCTGCGGCGGGCCGGTAATACATTTGGTTTTTTTTCGCCAAAAAAGGAGGAAGCATCATGAATCACCGGGAGTTGTCCAAAGAAATTATTCGATTAACGGGCGGACAGGAAAATATTACGCAAGCTTGGCATTGTATCACACGACTTCGCTTCAATGTTCGAGAGCAAAACAAAGTTCAATTGGAACAGATCAAAGCACTCGATGGCGTGCTCGGTGCACAGTTTCAGAACGATCAGTTTCAAGTGGTAATTGGTAACCAGGTTGCAGCCGTATATGAGCAGATCGAGGATCAGATGAAGCATAGTGGCATATCAAAGCCTGAAACAGACGCGCCGCGCTCTAAAGGGATTAATGCTGTTTTGGATACAATCTCCGGCATTTTTACTCCGATTCTGCCTGCCATCGTAGGTACCGGGATGTTAAAGGGGATTCTGGCACTGCTCGTTACACTTGGCGCGATACAGGAGAAAAGCGGTGAGTATCAAGTTCTGTCCTCAATCGCTAATGCGGCCTTTTATTTCTTGCCTTTCCTTCTGGCTCTATCATCTGCCCGCAAGTTCAAAGTGAATGAATATATCGCCCTGACGCTTGCAGGTACTTTATTGTATCCAACGATTCTGAATGCGTATCTGGCAAACCAGCTTGAACCAATTCGTTTTCTCTCGCTGCCCGTGTCCATTGTGAATTATACCCAGTCCGTTATTCCCATTATTCTGGGTGTGTGGCTTCTGAGTTATGTACATCGCTGGGTCGATCGTTTTATTCCCGGTCCTGTCAAAGTCATCTTTACCTCGATGATTGTGCTAGTCATCACGGTGCCAATTCTATTAATTGCGATTGGCCCCCTAGGGAATTACATGGGCATCTATCTGGAAATGGGTACTTCCTGGCTCTTTGCCCATTCAGGTCCGTTAACCGGCATTATTCTCGGCGGCCTCATGCCTCTGATTGTTATGACGGGTATGCATTATGCGTTCTTCCCAGGCACATTGCAGAATCTGAGCAAACTTGGATATGACGTGCTTTTGCTACCGATCAACCTGATAACCAATATGAGTCAGGCTGGTGCAGTCACGGCTGTTTTCCTCAAGACCAAAGATAAAAAAATGAAATCCATTGCTTTATCCAGTGGCATATCAGCCTTGCTTGGTATTACTGAACCCGCACTGTATGGTGTCACCTTGAAGCTGAAAAAACCGTTTTACGCTTCACTCATTGGTGGGGCAGCAGGAGGTGGCTTTATTACCGCAGTGGGTCTGAAATGCTTCGGTTTTGCTGTACCAGGATTGCTTTCACTTCCGTTATATATTGGCCCGAATGGTGGCATGTCTAATTTCTGGTATGCATTAATCGGAATTGGCATCAGCTTTAGCGTTTCTTTCGTAGTGACTTTGCTGCTCAAGTGGGAAGAGCCAAATACACGCAATTCCGCCATGTCCGACTCAGCACAAACATTAACCGAACAGGAACTGAATACAACTACTGCCTTTTCTCAAGAAACGGTGACACCTGTCACAGTACATTCCATCGAGGAAAAGAAGGGGGAGGTGTTCAGCCCGCTCACTGGTGAATTGGTGCCGCTCTCAGAGCTTCCGGATCAAACGTTTGCTGAGGAAATGACCGGGAAAGGTATTGCAATTCGTCCGCAGGATGGACGTGTTACAGCTCCTTTTGACGGAACCGTCACGTTGGTTGCCAAAAGTAAACATGCGATTATGCTGACCTCATCCAGTGGAATTGACATTCTCATTCATGTTGGACTAAACAGTGTATCGCTCAAAGGGAAATTTTTTGACGTGAAGGTTGTTGCCGGACAAGAAGTGAAGAAGGGTGATTTACTTCTGGAATTTGATATGGATGGCATTCAGGGTGCGGGTATTGACCTTGTGACACCAGTCATCGTAACCAATACGCCGGATTACCTCGATGTAGTACCTGTTCAGGTGAAGGGGGTGATTCCAATGAATGAATTGCTTCTCCTCACCGTTCGTTAACAGCTTCATGAATACCATTTACAAAAAAAAGGAGAGAAACAACATGACAAAAACAATTAAACACTCATTTCCTAAAGGATTTTTATGGGGCGGAGCTACCGCTGCCAATCAGCTGGAAGGTGCATATGACGCAGACGGCAAAGGACTCTCTACCTCAGACATGGCTCCATTCGTTCCTCATGAGGAGCGCAATGGCAAGGATTTCACCTTCGACGTGGATTCTGTTCAATTAGAAGAATATCTGAGCGGTAACACCAACGTATATTTCCCGAAACGGAACGGCGTGGATTTCTACCACCGCTACAAAGAAGACATTGCCTTGTTTGCGGAGATGGGCTTCAAAGTGTTTCGTCTTTCGATCGCCTGGACACGGATCTTCCCTACAGGAGAAGAAGCCGTTCCCAATGAAGCTGGTCTTGCCTTCTATGATAACGTGCTTGACGAACTCTTGAAATACGGCATTGAGCCGCTTGTAACGATCTCTCACTACGAGATGCCCGTAGAGTTAACCCGCAAGTACAACGGCTGGGAAAGCCGCGAGATGATCGATCTGTATCTGAAATTTGCCAATACGCTGTTTGACCGTTACAAAGACAAAGTGAAATACTGGATTACCTTCAATGAAATGAATATGATGCTGACAAGTCTGTATACTGGCGGCGGCATTCTGGAAGATAAAATTAAGGGTACACCAGAGCAAGTAGCCTATCAGGCAACTCATCATCAATTTGTAGCAAGCTCACTGGCTGTCAAAAGTGGTAAAGAGAAGATGCCAAATGCTCAGATTGGTTGCATGATCTGCCGTCTGGAAACGTATGCTGCTTCTAGCAAACCGGAAGATGTGTTGCAGACGATGAAGGAAGATCAGATGAACCTGTTCTACCCAGAGGTGCAGGCACGAGGCGAATACCCATCCTATATGCAAAGATATTTTGAGGAAAACGGCATTGAACTGGTTAAAGCTCCTAACGACGATGCCATTATTCGGGATAATACCGTGGACTTTATTGCTTTCAGTTATTACATGACGTATATCGGAAAATATGACCCCAATGACAACAGCAACTCTGGTATGCTGGTAAGTCAGATCAAAAACCCTCATCTGAAAGCTACCGAATGGGGATGGCCTATTGATCCGATTGGTCTTCGCGTCGCCCTGAACCGATTGTATGATCGTTACCGTATGCCGCTCTTCATCGTTGAGAACGGGCTGGGTGCTATCGACACACCGGAAGAGGACGGGGCAGTCCATGACCCTTATCGCATCAATTACTTGCGTAGCCACATTGAGCAGATGAAAGAAGCTGTCGCGGACGGCGTGGAATTGATGGGTTTCACTAGCTGGGGGCCTATCGATATCATTAGCTGCTCGACTTCTGAAATGGGCAAACGTTATGGTTTCATATATGTAGATCAAGACAATGCTGGCAAAGGTTCGCTTGAAAGAACTCGCAAAGACTCCTTCCACTGGTACAAACAAGTTATTGAAACAAACGGAGAAACGCTGTAATTATAAAAAAATTTTACACGCCGCCCATATGGGCGGTCTTTATTTTGTACTAGTCAAATAAGGGATAATTATGTAAAATTGTTTTATTCAAACAAGAGGAGTGAATTCAATGTCTAACAAGGTGATTATGCTTTAGGTTCACAAAAGGATATTTGCGTTACAGAGATTCCTTTTGTGGACATTGCAGTGCGGGAAACCGTCCAAACAATGTTTACTGGAGGAGATTATTATTAATTTTAACGAAGCTGTTATCATCAGCAATACGCATGTACTGGCATTGGTATCCGAGTTGTTTGACCTGGAGGGTTACAATATTCAGCTTATTCCGCCTCATGAGGGTGGACGTAATGTCGTTTACACATGCGAGCAAGAGGGGCGTGAATCGCTAATTCTACGGGTGTCTTTTTTGCCTGACAGAAAGCGGGAAGATTACATTGCCGAACTGGAGTATGTCCGGTATCTCTTTGAGCACGGTGCAAGTGTCTCGAATGTAGTTAGCTCGAAAAAGGGCTTTTTGTTAGAAGAGATCACTTATGATGAGCATACATTCTTTGTCTGTATGTTTGTGAAGGCCAAGGGAAAGTTGCTGGTAGAGAACCATTATCAGTATCGTGAAGGGGTCCCACTTACCGAATACTATTATAATAGCGGTAAAGTTCTGGGGAAAATGCATCAGCTATCGAAAGGGTACACTCCCGTTCATCGCCGGCATCATTTGATTGACAATTACAGCGGTGAATATATCGATAACCTGGTACCTGAATCATTCCCTCTGCTTAAGGAGAAGATGGTTGAGCTCCTGAATACCTTACAAGGTTTGGATACAAACCAAGAGACATTTGGCATGATCCATTTTGATTATAACGATGGAAATTACTCGATCGATTTTGATACCGGTCAGATCACCGTGTATGATTTTGATAATTCATGCTTTGGTTGGTATATGTATGATCTGGCCGATCTATGGACACACGGAGTCGGCTGGGTTCAATTTGAGCCGGATGCGGATAAACGCAGACAGTTCATGGATGACTATTTTCAAAATGCCCTCGCTGGATATACTTCCGAGACCAAGATCGAAGATTCGATGTTGGAGAAGCTGCCTTTATTTATTCAAGTTACTCTCTTGGAGAATATTCTAGGTCAATTTGAGGAAATGCAGCGTGCTGGCGAAGAACCGGAAGCTGACGAAGCACTGTTGTATCTCATTAAATGTCTGGAAGAGGATATACCGTATAAAGGATTTTTCCATGAGATGTATTCCACTGAAGCTCCTTTTGAGTATGAGGGACGCTGAAGGGACCTGTACGTAAACTAAACCCTGAATAACCAATGATTCATCAAGTATGGAGGCAGCCGGATCGACCGGTTGCCTCTTTGTTTGACTGCGGCATGTTATTCAAATTTGGAAGGAGGCACGTTGTAGAATTTTTTGAATGCTTTGGAGAACGTAAAGGGATCGGGATAACCCAGAAATCCGGCAATTTGCTGGATCGTATATTTTTTCTCGTACAGATAGTCTCTGGCCCGGTTCATTTTGATCTGATTGATATACTGCCCAGGTGTTATACCGAGAATTTTTTTGAACAAAGAAATAAAATATTTCTCAGAGACGCCGGCAATATCTGCAAGTTCGTTAACTCGGATGGCACGATGCAGATTCTCATCCACGTATGAGAACACATTCTGTAGAACCTCCAGACTTCCTTCGATTTTCCTCAGTTTCCGGTCTTTCAGAAACTCACCGTGATATAAGCCTTGCCCGTGTAATTCCAAAATTTTGGCGATGACGAGAAGCAGAGAGGCTTTCAAGTAAAGTGGACTGGCGGAAGCGCCGCTGCTCTGCTTGAATCTTCGATAGGACGAGGTGAACAGCGTTGATTCCTCTCGAATCAGATTACCAGGTACAATGCCCGGGAGCTGAAACTCGCCGAGAATTCTTTTTTGCTCAGCGATGCTGAAATCAAAGTGCATGTAAACGAATCGGCAAAACTCTCCGGTCGTGGAAGCCATATAGGGCATATCCGGATAAAAAAACACCACGTCACCCGGTTCTGCCATATGCTCGATTTCATCGATGGTAATCTGGACGGAGCCTGCTGTAATGAACCACAGATCATAATCGGAATGAGACTTGTGCTCTGTCCAATTACTGTCGTGCGTTTGTTCCAAATAAGAGCTCATGCGAAGTGTGATATACTCTGAAAGTTCGTCGATTACACTCATATTTACAGTTCCGGCATGCATCTAACCCAACTCATTCCTCTCTACTTTATGACATCCTTTATTTTTCACTATCATATCAAAGGAATTATCTCTTGTTAACTACCGTACGATATGACATGTATTGAAAACTATCACACATTCCGATTCCAGCCCACTCACCTATAATGAATTTATATCGTTACGAGGAGGGGTTATTGATGAATGCTACAAGTACACAGCATCCAAAGGTAGTTGTTATTGGGGCGGGCAGCCTGTTTTTTGGTCGGCAGTCCATCTGGCAGATGGTACACTCCCCATATTTGAATCAGGGAACGTTGGGTTTGGTGGATACGGACGAGGAACGGCTCTCGAAAATGGTAAAACTAGCGGAAATGGTCGCCAAGGAGAACAACGTCTCCCTAAAGATTGAGGGTTCAGTGGACCGAAGACAGGTGCTTCCGGGAGCCGACTTCGTTGTGCTCAGCTTTGCGGAAGAATCGGTGAAATATCGGGGCATCGACTGCCAGGTTTCTCTAAAGTATGGGATTCGCATGTGTTCTGGCGATACGATTGGCCCGGGCGGAATCTTTCGCGCGATGCGGGAACTGCCGGTTATTATGGAATGCGCCACAGACATTGAGGAGTTGTGTCCGGATGCTTGGGTGATCAATTATATTAACCCGTCTACCGTTCATGGCATCGCATTACATCGATATGCTCCGAAGCTTAAATCGTTTGCGCTGTGCGATAGTCATCATATGCCGCATAAGAAAGCCTATTACGCCGTAAGAGCGGGTATCATTGGAGACAATAGCCAGTTCACTGAGGAGATCAACCAGAAATTCGATTTTCGAATCGCGGGTGTCAATCATTTCACTTGGCTGCTCAAAGCCGAGTATGAAGGAAAAAATGTGATGCCCACGATCGCAGAAGCCATGCGCAAGATGGCAGGTGACGAGAATAACGGCGGTGATCGCGGCGCAAAAGCTCTTTTTAACGATGCGATCACCTATGAACTGTATGATATTTTTGGAATCATTCCCACTTGTACGGCGCATACGAAGGAATACGTTCGGTATTGGCAGGGTCTTGGCAAAACTGCGGACACCATCCCGCCATTATCGATCTGGGAGACAGAGGACAGATATGAGCGTCACGATGAAATGTGGCAGCAAGTCGATGACTTCCTTACAGGAAACATCCCGATTGCCAATTACATGAGCACCTTCGGACCGGATCATGCGACAGATATCATCGAAAATATGGTGGGGAATTTGGGCAAAAAGTTCTTTATCAATACGCTCAATCAAGGCGCTGTAACCAATATGAATAACGATTCGTTCCTGGAACTACTGTGCGATGTAGATATGGATGGAGTGAAGCCACTCCATGTAGGCGAGATGCCTCGCGGAATTAGAGGTATGCAAGAACTTGTACTGGATACGCATGAGCTTACGGTTGAAGCTGTTCTGGAACAGAGCTACGAGAAGCTGAGAAGGGCGATGCTCACCGACCCGCTGGTAAGTTCCATCAGTGACGCGGACAAGATCATCCATGAATTGTTGGAACTGGAGCGTAAGATGATTCCGGACGTTTGGTACAAGGATAGACTGCAGTATAGCTAAGAACGATAACGACAAAAGACCATGTCGGTTCCTTCCAAGGAACTAACCTGGTCTTTGTTTTTATCGTTTGTCATGTATAAAGAAATCCTATTCCACTTTAAACAAGCCAGCATGGTCTTCATAATACGAAGTAATAAAATTACGAAATTCTCTTACAGCAGGAGATAACCATTTTTGTTTGACCCAGGATAGGCTAATGGGATATATAGCTGAATCATCTGCAATTTTTACATAACGTAACCCTAGTGTTCTACATACGGAGATCGGAATTAATGCAACACCCTGATTAAGGCTGATAATTTCAAGCAGCGTATGAGAATCGACCTCAAATGCATGATTGGGGAGGAAGCCTGCTTTTTCACAGAGCATGGTGGTAAATCGGCTGTACTCCTTATTATCGGCAAGGGAAATAAAGGGATCATTTGCAACAACACTTAATGAAATGCTTGTCTTTCCACCGTATGCATGGTCCGTGGGCACAACCAGAACAATATCCTCCTCAACCAGGACAACACTCTCAATCTCCTCATCCTGAATCGGATGCCCCGTAATCCCCAGATGCGTGTCCCCTTTCTTCAAACCTGTAATAATTTCACTGCGGGTTCCAATACCCTGATGAAGCTTGGTTTCGGGGGAAGCGTTAATATAGTCACTAATGAGGCCAGTGAGAAATCGGGTATTCGTAATTGAGATCTTGATTGTATTGGATATTTGCTGTTCCTCCGCTTTAATCTCCATCTCTGCATTTTCAATTTCAATAAAAATCCGGTTTACATGCTTCAATAAAATCTCACCTGAGGAATTCAATTGAATGTTTCGTCCTCTCCTATGAAATAGGGGGGTAGCCAGTTCATCCTCAAGTCTTTTAATCGTCAAGCTTAGGGAAGGTTGAGCGATATTCAATTGTGCAGCTGCCTTGGAGATATGTTCAGTATAGGCAACGGTCTGAAAGTATTTGAGTTGAAGCAATTCCATTCAAGCGCACTCCTTATTTATTCTGATAAATATATATAGTACTTATTATGTATTATATTAAATTTAAATATTGATGTAGAATTTTTTTATGAGATACAGATCAAATTTTTATATAACAAAACTTAACTAAATTTATGAGGTAGGTGTCTTTGATGAAAATCGATGTGAATAACATAACTAAAAATCTGAATACACCACTAACGGCACCGGCATACCCGATGCCACCGTACAAATTCGTGAATCGTGAATACTTGAATATTATTTACCGAACCGATGAAAAAGCGTTGCGGGCAGCCGTACCAGAACCACTGGAAATTACGGAACCTTTGGTTAAATTCGAAGTGATGTGGATGCCGGATGTTTCTGGATTGGGTGCCTATACCGAAGCTGGACAAGTTATCCCTGTGCAATTCAATGGGGAGGAAGGCGATTATGTGCATTCGATGTACGTAGACAATTTCCCCGCAATAGCCAGTGGTCGAGAGCTCACCGCCTATCCGAAAAAGCTGGGTGCACCCAAGTTGTATACCGATTCAGATACACTTGTTGGCACACTTGATTATGGAACACTGCGTGTAGCCACGGCTACGATGGGCTATAAACACGTGGAGATGGATAAGGATATCGCCAAACGTGAAATATGCCGACCTAATTTTATGATTAAGATTGCTACGGACTATACCGGGAATTTAAGAATATGTGATCTGACCCGTACTCAAATTACGGACATCGAAGTGAAAGAAGCTTGGACAGGACCTGCCCGGCTTCAATTGTTCGAACATGCATTGGCACCTCTTGCAGATCTGCCTGTGTTGGAAGTTGTGTCCGCTTCTCATATTCTTACCAACTTAACCTTAAACGCTGCACAACCTGTATACAACTACCTGGAAGAGAAATAAGGAGGAAAAATATAATGAGAATTGCAATTGTAGGAGCAGGATCTTTGGGAACCATCGTAGGCGCATACCTTGCGGATGGCGGAATGGACGTTGAGTTAATTGATGCATATCAGGAACATGTAGATGCTTTGAATCAAGCGGGTGCTAAAGTGACGGGTACCACAGAGTTTCAGGCCAAAGTAAAAGCAATTACTCCTGATCAGAAATCAGGACAATATGACCTCGTTTTACTTTTAACCAAACAACTCTACAACGATTCCATTCTTCAGGAATTACTTCCATTCTTGAAAGAAGACAGTATGGTGTGTTCTTTGCAGAACGGGATTCCGGAAGAAAAAGTCGCGTCTATTGTTGGTGAAAAACGCGTCATTGCAGGCTCCGTTGAATTTGGCGCTACGTTTATTAGACCAGGTGTATCAAGTCTTACAATCGAGTACACTCAATTTAAACAGTATGCTTTTCAGATTGGCGAATTAAATGGTGAAATCACCGAACGAATTCAACGCGTGAAATCGGTGTTGGATCTTGTGGGTGGAACACATATTTCCGATAACCTGGTTGGAACCAAATGGTCCAAATTGCTGATCAACAATGCATTCAGTGGTTTGTCTGCTGCATTAAATGGTGAATATGGGGAGATCATCGATCATGAAGCCGGCATTGTAAGTGCAGCTCACATTGCGGACGAGACGATTAAAGTTGCTCGTGCCAATGGGGTCACATTGGTTAAAATGAATGGATTCGACATCAGTTCACTCGAACTGAACAGCGAAGAAGATATCCCTGAACGGGTGAAAACATTACGTTACGGGATGGAGCCCTCCAGATTGCTCAAAGCAAGTATGCTTCAAGATCTGGAGAAGAACCGCAAAACGGAAATTGATTATATTAACGGGGTTGTTTCAAGCAGAGCAGAAGGCACCGGAATTGCGACGCCTTATAATGATTTGGTTGTAAAACTGGTCAAATCTGCTGAAGAAACTCAAACCGTTCCTGATTTTGACACGAATATAAAAGCTTTTGAAGAACTATTACGTGCAAAAAAATAAATTCAATTATTTCAACTGAAAGTCGATAATACAGCGGCTTTTTTGTTGTATCAGTAAATCTAGTCAGGCTTGATTTTGCGACAGATAGAATATTCTTCGTGATTTTTGTTTCCTAAGATTATACAAAAAGGGGAATTAAATTTGATATAATATAGACTTGCTGGTTATTTTTCTATTAGAAGGAGATTCATTATGAGGTACTCTTGGTGGGAATTCGGGTTTTATTTGGTTGTATTGATGCTTGTCTTGTTTATGCAAATAAACGAATATCCTCTATTTCTGATTGTGGGGGTTGTAGTCGTTACCATTCTTATCGCATTTATTAAGCATGTTTTTTATCCTTTAGTATTTGATAAGCGTATAGATCGTTTAGAGTCCTTTTTATCCAAGCAGCAAAATACACCTGGGACATACATTATTTATGTTCTTGCAAACAGACTTGATGATGAGGTAGAACTAGTTATGGAGCAAATTATGCAGAAATATAAGCGAAGAACAACACAAGCACAGTTCAAGGCAGCTTACGGATTATATCGCAAGGATATGTTTGCCATTCGGCAAGCTGTACCTCATATCGGCTTATCGGACTACCGTACATATTACGAAACCATTCTACTCTTGGAAGACGGGAAAAGTGAAGATGCGCGTGAAAGACTTCAATCCATTAAAAAACAGTGGATGCGATCAACATTGCTCGCGGGTATTGAACTCAAAGCAGAAAACCGTGATACCGCTATTCAGCACGCGCATGAAGCACTTAACTCTTCCAGAGGTGTTAATCGTTATGTTTTATATAAGGAATACGAAAGAGTATTACCAGAGGTTGTTGGACACATATCGTAAGATGGAGAAAATGTTTTGAAAAAATAAACCGTGCTTCACGGTTTATTTTTTTTCATTTACTAGCATAGGTGTGAGTCCATCCTTAGCAAAAATAGAGGGTAGAATCGTCAATAACCTCTCACGGGTAAGGGGATCATCGTAGTTCCAGCCAGCTTCTACTATATGTACTTTACTGGGTGCCAACATGCCAACCAAACTTTGTAGCGGAGAAGGTATATTTACATTCATCTCCTCCTGAGGTACCATCACGAAGTTTCGGTCTCCACCGTATTGTGTGATTTTATTGTAATCAATTTGTATCCAAGGTCTGCCATTAATGATCAGTTGATTTACGGATTCAGTGGGTCGAAAGCCAAGTGATTCATACACGGTAGCGGCAAATCCCGTCTGTCCCATAACATATATGTTTTTACCCAGCACCAGATAGACAGTTGCTCGTTCTCCTGCAATATAATCATCCGCCAATTGTCGCCGTATCCTCCTGACACTTTCCTCATAGCGGTCAATCCACTGTTCAGCCGTTCTGCTTCGATCGAAAAGATCCGCAATATAACGAAGACGCTCAAAAGTGCTGGTTGATTCGTGATAAACGATGGTAGGTGCAATGGCATCCAGTCGAGGTAACTGCTGCTCACTATAGTTGCCTAACAGTATAAGATCAGGCTTCAGCAGGGAGACTTGTTCCGGTGCGGCTTGCAGTCCAATGTCAGAGATCTGAAGCAGTTTGTTCCGATATATGACTTGTGATTTCATTGTAGTTATACCCGCACCGACTGGACGGATACCTATAGCAAGCAACTCTCCAAGGGTATTGGTACCTGTGGCCACGATACGCATAGCCTCATTGGGGAGGGAAATCTGCCTGCCGAGGGAATCGGTTATCGTTCTTTGCCTGGTCCGTCTTAGTATATTCGCGTATTCCCGTGGAGGGTGTCCTGTGAGCTGATGAAAACGCCGACTGAAATAATACTCATCCTTAAAACCGACTTGTCTGGATATCTCACGCAAGGTATCGGTAGAACTGGACAGTAGCTTTTTGGCATGCTGGACTCTAAGCTCTGCCAGGTAATCCGTTGGTTTCTTACCAGTCATCACCTTAAACAAATTGCTATATTGCCATCGAACCATGCCGGCCATTTCGGCCAAGAACTCTACGGTTAGATCTTCGTTGTAGTGCTGCTCCATATAGCTGAGTGTAAGCTGTACCGCTTGATCATTTTGTACTGGCGGAGGGACGTTTTCAAGCTGAGCCATCAGGCCAAGTATCAGTTGCAGCCGTGCCTGAGTAACTGCTAATTTTGATCGATGCGTAGGGGGATATTTCTTCTCCTGCAACCGATTTTTCTTGTTGGATTGCAAAGGAGAAGGAGAGATCCAGTCCTCGCCTGCCAACGCAAGTTTTATAGTAGAAAGAGATAGCCTGTAAGAAAAGCCCAGAATAAGAGGGGGGCAAGCCGGAAGCAGATTCGATTGATCCACTTGAAAAGCAAGAAAGACAAACCGGGCTACATGCGTTTGCTCTTTTTTCGTTTTGAGAATGTAGGATTGCTGAGTAGGGAGCAGAATACAACTGCCTTGGCTCAGATCTTGGGAGATGTTGTTTGTTAACAGCCGAATTCCATGATCCAGAGCAATAAGCAATGTATATTCATTGGCAGCCTTGCTCTTGGTTGATGGATTATGATGATTGGTTTCCTGCAGTGGTGTGAGCTGAAGCAGATCATGCTGCTGCAGTTGGATGTATAGGGAAGCCATTTGCATTCTGGAGCACTCCGATCTAGTGATAATAATTCTCAATCACTAGTTTACCACATTTTACACGTTAGAGAATGTTTCGTTACAGACCTTATTACACGCAGTATAAGTTTACAGAATCAAAAAATCCTCCACAGCCCAAAGGGTTTGGAGGATTTTGACGCCATCATCAATGCGTTATTATCGATTCATCCATTTTGGCAATTCATCAAGCAATTGCTCCAGTGCCAGCAGGTTGTCGGTATTCCAATCGGCAGATGCTGTATAGACACGTCCTTGCTGAACGGCAGGCAACGTTTTCCACAAAGTGCTTTGTAACAAGCGCTCAGATTCAGCTCGGCTTTCGTCATTATCCAGCGTAAGGACAAAGAGGTGATCTCCTGCATAGTCCGGCATTAGTTCTTCCGAAAGTTCGACGAATGTTAGGTCCTTGTCGATAATGTTTTGCTGAATTGCTGGCGGAATTGCAAATCCGTGCTCGCGATACATGACTACACCCAAGGAACGATTCCCCATCACATAAAGCTGTTTACCCAACTGCAAGAAGATGGTCGCTGTCTCGCCCTCTGCCACATTCAGCTTGTCCCACATCGCTTCCGCTTTTGTATCAAATCTGCTGATCCATTGCTCTGCCTCATCCTGTTTGCCAAAAATGTTGCCAAGCTCGCGTACGCGTTCTGTAAATGGTAACGCCGAGTTGAACGGAATCGTAGGCGCAATCTTTGAAAAAGCGGCGTTCCGGTCAGCATCTTGGTTATAACCATTCAAAATCAAGTCAGGCTGCAAAGCCGTTATTACCTCCAAATCACCAGGGTTCCCGACATCCTCAATACCTTCTAATCGGTCTACAATATAGCTTTTTGAAGCATGAATCAGATTGGCTCCAACGATGGGGATGTCCATTGCAAGGAGATCTCCAAGTGTTGAACCAAGATAGATAACTCGTTGTGGTTGAGTGGGTATTTCAATCACTTCGTCTGTTTGGGTTGTATAACTTTTTGTCGTTTGCTCGTTGGTCTTCACAGGTTCTTGTGAAGGAGCGCTTTCCGAACGGCTGCATGCTGCAAGGACGAATAGAAGAAGAAAGCATGCTCCCCATATCAATAGGTGTTTCTTAATTGCACTGTTCATCATTGTTTCCCCCTGAGTTCTCTTTTTCTCATTGATAACCATTATCAATTACATGTAATTATAGGTGCCATTTCCGGGGCTTACAATGAAAAAAACGCAGTGAATTTATTTGTACAAATGTCAATGCGTGCATCTATTTGTTCGTTGCATTATTTTCAATCCGCAGGTGTGCTGTCATCGGAGTATGCGTGATCAAAAACAGCTTGCTGTATAAGGAATTAATAATCGTTGGATAATAATGACATTGACAACTGCAGAGTTTTCCAAAATAATAGTATGTAATTGAATACTGGTACCTTTAATTCAGTCCAGAGAGGCTGGCAAGGGCAGCGGATTTCATAATCACGCGAGAATCAAGGGCTTATTCCGTCATGGGATGCTCTGTGTCTTCGCGCGGGTTATGATGCAAAAAGAGGCTACTTGTCAGTGTATATAACTTGACGAGTAGCCTCTTTTTTCTGCTTTTTTTGGTATCAGATACACTTTATGTTGGGGGTATTCTGATGAGCAAACAAGATCAAGAGTTTTCATGGCAAGCTGTGCCGAAAGCGCAAAGAAACCACTTTTGGAAGACGTTATCCGTCATGCTCGGTTTCACTTTCTTCTCTGCAAGCATGCTGGCAGGAGGCACGTTGGGCGTCAGCTTGACGTTCATGGAGTTTATTGGCATCGTACTTGCAGGTAATCTGGTGCTCGGTATCTACACAGGGGCACTGGCACATATCGCCGCCAAAACGGGCCTGTCCACACATTTGCTCGCTAAATATGCGTTCGGTGCAAAAGGGTCGTATCTACCTTCGTTCCTGCTAGGCTTCACACAGGTCGGATGGTTCGGAGTAGGCGTAGCCATGTTCGCGATTCCGGTCGCCAAAGCCATGGACTGGAACGTGTACCTGTTAATTATCGTGTTCGGACTTGCCATGACAGCATCAGCCATTTTCGGCATGAAGTCACTCGTCATTCTCGGATATATCGCGGTTCCTGCGATTGCCATTCTCGGTGGTTACTCCATGTTCGAAGGTGCAGGTTCGCTGGGTGGTCTGCAAGGCTTGCTTGATTACACGCCGACTCAGTCGCTTACCGCGGCGGCGGCATTAACGATCTGTATTGGATCATTCATAAGCGGCGGAACGCTGACACCCGATTTTGCCCGGTTTTCCCGAACATCGAAACAGGCAGTTACCGCAACAGTGATTGCATTCTTCCTGGGTAACTCACTCATGTTTCTGTTCGGTGCAGTTGGTGCGATGGCCTATAACCTGGCCGATATCTCGGAGGTCATGTTCCTGCAAGGATTGATCATCCCGGCAATCATCGTTCTGGGGCTTAATATCTGGACGACCAACGATAATGCACTGTACGCTTCGGGTCTTGGTTTTGCGAACATCACCAAAATCTCAAAGAAATTTTTCGTCATCGTAAACGGCATTGTGGGTACCGTATTCGCCATGTGGATGTACAACAACTTCGTCAGTTTCCTAAACGTACTGGGCGCGGCGGTACCATCCATCGGGGCTATTATTATCGCAGATTACTTCATTGTAAAACGTAGAAACTATAAGCCATTTGCTGACATGTCATTCAAAAATGTAAACTGGGTAGCGATGGTCGCATGGGCCATCGGCGTGGCATTCGCCCAACTGGCTCCTGGCGTAACACCATTGAACGCACTGCTTGGTACAGGAGTAGCCTATATCGTCTTGATGCTGATTGTTCCAGCCAAAGAATCCAAAGAAATGGGGAAAATAAATGATTATACAGAACGCAAAATTGCGGGGTAAAGAAGGACTATGGAATATTGTTGTGAAAGACGGGAAGTTTGAGCGAATCACACAATCGCTGGAAGTGACCGACAATGAGGAAGTCCTGGATGTCAACGGATCGCTTGTGCTGCCACCGTTCATTGAGCCGCATATTCATCTCGATACAACGCTCACCGCAGGCGAGCCGGAATGGAATCTAAGCGGAACGCTGTTCGAAGGCATTCAACGCTGGTCAGAGCGCAAGGCTTTCTTGACACATGAAGATGTCAAAACACGCTCCAAAACAGCACTCAAGTGGCAGTTGGCACAAGGTATCCAGCATGTACGGACTCATGTGGACGTTACCGATCCAAGCTTGATCGCCGTTAAAGCGATGCTTGAAGTAAAAGAAGAAATGGCTCCATATATGGACATCCAGCTTGTTGCTTTTCCACAGGAAGGCATTCACTCTTATCCAAACGGGGCAGAATTGCTGGAAGAGTCACTGAAAATGGGCGTTGACGTGGTCGGCGGCATTCCACACTTCGAATTCACACGGGAATATGGCGTTGATTCAATGAAAGTTGCGTTTGATCTGGCTGAAAAATACGATCGTCTTATCGATATCCATTGCGATGAAATTGATGACGAGCAATCCCGTTTCGTTGAAGTTGTAGCCAAGGAAGCTTATGAACGTGGACTGGGTTCACGCACAACGGCAAGTCATACAACCGCGATGGGGTCATATAATGACGCTTATACGTACAAGTTGTTCCGTTTGCTGAAGATGGCAGATCTGAACTTTGTCTCCAATCCGCTGGTTAACATTCACCTGCAAGGACGCTTCGACACGTATCCAAAAAGAAGAGGGCTGACGCGTGTCAAAGAGTTGCAGGAAGCAGGTCTGAATGTGTGCTTTGGTCACGATGACATCTTCGATCCATGGTATCCGCTCGGTACAGGCAACATGCTGCAAGTACTGCACATGGGGATTCATGCTTCGCAGTTGCTTGGTTACGACCAGATCGTGAATTCAATTGACCTCATTACGAAAAACAGCGCAAGAACGTTACACATTGAGGATGTATACGGTATTGAAGAAGGTAAACCTGCTAACTTCATCGTACTTGAAGCAGAGAACGAATATGAGGCTGTTCGCAAACAAGCCAGCGTACTTTATTCCTACAGAGGCGGCCGTAAAGTTGCGGAATCGAAGCCGCGAGACACATCCATCATTTTTGAAGGCGGAACAGAAAAGGTTACTTTTAATAAATAATGTAGAAAATATACTCCCATTAAAAGTCGCTATTTTAGCGGCTTTTTTGCTTGTTTTTACTGTCTACATACAATAAAAACCAAACATTCAGCTTGCCTTAAGTGCTTCACTAGAAGCCTGCTTCCCGCCTTTTTTACGAACAAAACTAATGATCAGCAGTAGCAGTGGTAACAAGCCAAATAAAAAAATGGACATATTGCCAAGAAAATCACCCAAGGCTAACGTTTCCTCCAGGTTTTTAGGCAAGTAAGCAATTACATACAAGACTGGCAACATCGCGAATTGTATGCTCGTAATATTTTTGAGACGAAACAAATCTCGGATCCCGATTGCCGCAAAATAGTGTTTAAAAGCATAGGTTGCAAAGATCTGCATCAGCCAAAACACAATGAACAGCGATTCATAACGCTCAAAAAGAAATCCCTCGATTTCAAAACTTCGAACCATGTCGAACGTTGGCCACATTCGTGTTTGAATTCCTGGCAAAGATAAATTTCCTACAACGGTGACAATCGTGACCAAATATATGATCGTACAACTAAGTATGCTGTATATAGCAGCTTTATTGCTCGCTTTCACGTCCACCATGTAAGCTGTGATGATGAGTAAAACTTCATATCCAGAATAGGACAGACACGAAGGTTTAAGACCCTTCAACACAGGCATGAATCCATCGCCCAGGAGTGGTCTTAGGTTGTTAAGTTCAAACATCTTGGTGCTTAAAAGGAAAACCAGCGCTAACAACACAAGCGTAACGGGCAACACGATTGAAAAGACCCGGATGATGACCTTAAGACCACCCGTTAACATATAAATACCAATCCACAGACTGACCATAATAGTGACCCAAGTAGGCGTGCGCTCAAGGATGTACATACTTGTAATTTCGGCCATGACTCTAACTTCGAATGAACAAAGAACAACAAAATATACGATAATTAAAAGTCCCAATAGATAAGCAATCCACTGACCTGTGATTTCGGGTATAAATTCGAATACCGTTTTACCGGGGAATCTACGACACAAGGTTACAAGGAGGATGCTGATTGTGGTTACAATTAATCCTGATAAAATGACAGAAATCCATACATCTGGTGTTCCTACTGCTTTACTAATTGTGCGAGGGAGTGTTAGAATTCCAGCTCCGAGTATTGAATTGATAACTACAATAATTACCTCGGAGGTATTAATATTAGATGTGGCTTGCTTCATTTGGCCTTCGCTCCAAACCGGAGAATATATTTCTAGGTAGTATCGCCCAACGCAGATGTTTTATGTAAAATATGCTGTACTGATATAATGTAGAGATATCCAATAATGATTTGAAGATGAGGATGTAGGTTATGCCAAAGAACGATAATATGTTAGCCATTCTATGGATGCTGAATTCAGGCACCAAAGTAACTGCAAAACAAATGTCCGAAAAGTTAGAAATCAATATAAGAACCGTATATCGATATATTGATGCATTATGTGCCAGTGGAGTTCCGATCATTTCCGATACAGGTCACAACGGCGGGTATAGCTTGCTGAATCAGCATATCAAAGCACCTCTTTTATTTGATATTGAAGAAAAAAAGGCACTCCTCCAAGCTGCTGTGTTTGCAAAAGAAGCTGGATACCCTTTGAGTGAGGCATTGGACAATGCAACATCCAAATTGAAAATGTATTCAAATCAGGATCAGGAAAACACACTTCGTCGTCATTTAGCCGGATTTAACGTTATCAATCGTATGGGAGACCCATCCATTCAGCCGATCTTGGCGGAATTGGAGCAAGCCGTGGCTAATGATTGGTCTGTCGAAATTGATTATCGCAGAAGCCGTGATGAACAACCCAAGAATAGAGTAATAGACCCGTATGGAATGGTTTACTGGAATAATAAATGGTATACCATTGCGTTTTGCCACTTGAGAAATGAGTTCCGCAGCTTTCGGGCAGATCGTATTCTGCAAATCAAGCTTACTCCGATCCGCTTTAAGCGTTCGCAAGCTTTTTCAGCCCGTGAATTTTTTCTGCAAAATTTGTTACCTGATGTAGGGGGAAAAGAGGGGTTAATTTCCTTGGTTATCAAAGGCCGATCAGAGGCATTGGATGACTTGGGGCTGCATTGGTTTATGGGACATTATCTGAAAGAGCGGACTTCTAATCAAGCCATCTTTTTATTTGATGAAAAATCAATTGATACATACGTCCCCTATTTTCTCCTATCCTATGGGAAATCCATTCAAGTCATCGAACCACAGCGTGTGAAGGACCGACTTGTTGCTGTTGTATCCGAGTTAATGGAATACTATCAACTTTAACAACTTCACTGACAGTAGATGTCAGTGAAGTTGTTTTATAATGATGACAATCTCGGATTACTGAGAAGGAAGGCGGAGTAGACATATGAGTGAACAGACAAAACACAAGGCAGTTTCAGGAAAATATACAAAGAAGGGTACACCTAACGGCGTTACATCGATTACCCCATTTATAACAGTGAAGGATCCTTCTGAAGCAATTCATTTCTATAAAATTGTTTTCAATGCAAGGGTGAAGGATATCACTGAGCATCCAGATGGAAATGGTGATACGTTTATTGTTCATGCCGAATTAGATTTTGGAAATGGTTTTTTACAGCTGGGAGCAGCGAACCCGGCATATCAATTGGCTTTGCCCCCAGATCAAGATCATGCATGTTATTCTTTAGGGATTTATGTCATTAATGTGGATGAAACCATTGCAACCGCCGTATCCAGAGGGGCGAAAGTAAGAGAAGAGATTATTAACTTTGCGTCTGGTGATCGATTCGGAAGTATACTAGACCCTTTTGGTGTACGCTGGTCTATTCTGACCCGGATTGAAGATTTATCGGAAGAAGAAAGTAGTCGGCGAGTCGCTGAGTGGGCCAAAAGCGTCTCCGTGAACAGCTAGTTCAGATATTTCTTGCGAAACTGGAGGGGAGATATTCCAACACTTCGCTTGAAGCAGGTAGAAAAGTAAGGGGAATATTGAAAACCCACTTCAGCGGCTATACGATCTATCGACCATTCCGTCGAAACCATAAGCTGCTTGGCCCGCTCAATCCTAAATTGTAATAAGTAATGAACCGGTGTGACACCGTATTTCATTTTCATACAGCGAACGATGTAGCTAGGGTGGAAGTGTAGCGCTGATGAGAGTGTTTCATTGGTGATCTCTTCTTGGTAGTGTTGCTGGATGAAAACAGCTACGTTCTCGGCAAGCCGTGAAGCAGGTGTTTTGGCCATATCTGAGATGCCATTTTCAAGTGTAGCCAGAAAGCGGAATAACAGTTGCTGCTTCTCCCAGAAGGAATCACCTACCGGCAGTTCCAACAGCTTCTGCATTAGATCGAATGCGAGTTGGGGACTTAGCACCGTAGTTTTCTTAGGAATCCGTATTGATTTTGGCTTATCGAATGGCGATAACGGAATTACCGCTTCCCATTCTTCGATTAAGGGAATCTGATGCCAGTTCCCATGCTCAAAATGAACCCAGTAAAATGTTGTTTCCTGTTCGCAGGGCCTAAACGAGTAATGCTCACCTTCAGGTAGTAATACCAGTGCATCACCTGTACCAAGTGTCCATTCCGTCCCATTCTCACCGATATGTAGTTCCCCATCAACCACGAGCAATACATCAAACAGACCGAAATTTCTTCGATTAGGATGACGGTCGCCTGCACGGAACGTTGAACGACCAGATTCCCAGTAATATGGAAGAGGTGGGGTTTGTAAGGCAATAATTAATTCTTCATTCAATGAATCAACCTCATTTTTTAGTGTCATTTTGTATAGAAAAATGCTCATTCCATTCCTATTCTCACTTTAAGAAAAAGCATATACTCGACTTTGAAAAGAGTCAAATTTTATACTTTTGAGGTGTGTATAATGGGACAGAACCAGATCCAAATTCAAGACCAATTTTGGAATACATATTCCGATCTTGTAAGAGAAACGGTTATTCCCTATCAATGGGAAGCTCTGAACGATAGGGTAGAGGACGCTGAGCCTAGTCATGCCATTCGAAATTTCCGTATTGCTGCAGGCTTGGAGCAAGGAGAGTTTGGCGGATGGGTATTTCAGGACAGTGATCTTTACAAGTGGTTAGAGGCCGTTGCTTATTCGCTCCGTCATCATCCAGATCAGAGGTTAGAGAAGATCGCTGATGAATCCATCGAATTGATCCGCCAAGCCCAACATGACGATGGTTATCTGAATACCTACTTCACGATCCAAGAACCTGGGAAACAATGGACCAATCTTTATGAAGCTCATGAGCTGTATTGTGCGGGTCATTTAATTGAAGCGGCAGTTGCGTATTACCAGGCTACGGGGAAGCGTAAGTTACTAGACATCTCATGCCGATTCGCTGATCTGATTGATCGTATGTTCGGAACCAAGCCGGGACAGATAAGGGCTTACTGCGGTCATCAGGAAATTGAATTGGCTCTGGTTAAGCTATACGGTGTTACGGGAGAAGAACGTTATTTGAATCTAAGCCAATACTTCATAGATGAACGGGGTAAGCAGCCCAACTATTTTATCGAGGAATGGGAACGCGGAAGCCGAACAAACATCTGGTCACTGGGAGCGCCTAATCTTGAGGTCTATCAATCTCATCTTCCTGTTCGTGAGCAAAAGGTAGCTGTTGGACACTCCGTTCGGGCAGTATATATGTACACGGCGATGGCTGATCTTGCGCGACTAACAGGTGACGAGGGACTGAAGGCGGCGTGTGAACGACTTTGGTCGAATACAACAGGCAAACAAATGTATATTACCGGAGGCATTGGTTCTACACACCTCGGGGAAGCCTTTACGTTTGACTACGATCTTCCGAATGATTCCGTTTATGCGGAGACCTGTGCTTCAATTGGTTTGATTTTCTGGGCACGACGCATGCTTCAATTGGAAGTTAAAAGTGAATATGCGGATGTGTTGGAGAGAGCGCTATACAACAACGTGCTGGGTAGCATGTCTATGGATGGGAAACACTTCTTTTATGTCAATCCACTTGAAGTTTGGCCAGAAGCAAGTCTCAAAAATCCAGATAAACATCACGTAAAGCCCGTCCGACAAAAATGGTTTGGTTGCTCCTGTTGTCCTCCAAATGTTGCACGGTTGCTAGGTTCGTTAGACGATTATATTTACGACGTGTCTGAGGATGGCAGAACGATCTATACCCATTTGTATATTGGAAGTAAAGCCTCGTTCGAGCTTGCCGACACCACAATAACATTGCATCAACGCTCCGAGCTGCCTTGGAACGGCCACGTTGAATTTTCGGTTCAGCTTCCCAAGGATAGCGAATGTGCGGAGTTCGAGCTTGCACTGCGTATACCGGATTGGTTCCAGAACGGACAGCCCACCTTGAAAGTGAATGGTGAAAAGCAAGATATTCATGTTGAGAATGGTTACGCGAAAATAAATCGCAGCTGGTCAGATGGAAATACAGTGGAGTGGCTGCTTCCGATTGAGCCGAAGTTAGTTGCTGCGCACCCTTTAATTCGGGCAGATGCAGGCAAGGTGGCGATTCAACGCGGCCCGCTCGTTTATTGCGTAGAAGAAGCAGACAACGGGGCACCGCTAACTTCGCTCGCGTTGGCTTCGGAGCCACAATTAACCGCGTATGCTGATCCAGATTTGCTAGGTGGTTGTATCGTGGTAGAAGGGGATGGTTTCGTGACTGACGACAGCTCTTCATGGTCAGATGAGAAGCTGTACCGTTCTTATATTAAGCAGACAAAGGCTGTACGATTCAAGGCCATACCCTATTATCTGTGGGGTAATCGTCTGGCTGGTGAGATGAGCGTGTGGCTACGCTATTAAAGAGGAAGTAAGGATGTACTTTTACAATTCCACAAAAGGCACCATCAAGAAAACGAGCGCACCCTGAACATGGATGCGCTCGTTTTCTACTGTCCGTAATCCTATACGTCTGTACGGTCGAAGTATCCTCATTGAGCTTCTTATAATCCATTCCCCATGTTTCCATCACACTAATGATGGGCCTCAGCGTATTACCTAAATCGCTCAAGCTGTATTCGACTCTGGCTGGTACCTCCGCATAAAAAAGTTGCGAAGCTTTGCAGCTTTGGATATGATTATCTAATGTTCAATCAAAAAAATACTTATGTAATCAATTAGTGATAAAAGATAGTGAGGTAGAAAAAATGATCGCAAAAACAGAAGAAGATTTTAATGGCTTGAAGGAAATTGGCAAAATTGTAGCTTCTATTAGAGATGAATTGGTTCAAAGAACCATCCCAGGCATAACGACTAAAGAACTTGATGATTTGGCAGGAGAGCTTTTTGAGAAAGCTGGCGCAGTTTCTGCTCCAAAAAGTGAATATAATTTCCCGGGATTTACTTGTATTAGTGTTAATGAAGAAGTGGCGCATGGTATTCCGGGAGATCGGATTATTCAAGAAGGGGACATCGTCAATATTGATGTGTCTGGCTCCAAGAACAGTTATTTTGCAGATACGGGACTCTCGTTTGTCGTAGGCGAAGGTGAAGAAGTCTTAACGAAAATATGCGACGTTGTTAAACTGGCATTTGAAGCAGGTCTTAAAAAAGCAAAACCAGGCTCCAAAAAAAGCGGAATCGGAAAAGCCGTATTTCAAACTGCCAGACAGCATGAATTAACGGTTATTAAAAACCTTACAGGACATGGTGTTGGACGTGGAATACATGAAGCACCTGACCACATCTACAATTATAATGATCCATCGGATGATGAATTGTTAAAAGAAGGTATGGTTATTGCATTCGAGCCGTTTATCTCAACTTCAGAAGAAGAAGTAGAACAAACAGGTGATGGCTGGACCTTTGTTACTAAAAACAGCTATGTAGCTCAAATAGAACATACCATTATTCTTACTAAAAATGGTCCGATTATTGTCACTCTTTAAGGTGTTCAAACTGAAAGTCGCTAAATTTAGCGACTTTTTTTGTTTTTGTTTTATTGGTACGTCAAAGTAAATCAAAATATAAACGTTCGCTTATTAATTTATGTTGAAATTATGGAAGGATTTAACGTATATTTAGATCTGATCTTTATGTTATAGACAGAGGTGATTGATTGAGCACATCAAAAAAGCGCGTTCAAGTCATTGATGGACTGCGTGGATTCAGTCTGGCCGGCATTGTGCTGGCGAATATGCTGGCTTTCCAATATGGAATGTATGGCCAGAGTAAACCCCAACTGTTCGGGATTGGCGGAGCAGATCAGGCTTTCCTCTCATTCCTGCTGATCACTGTAGTGGGCAGTTTTATGCCGATTTTTGCATTTATGTTTGGCTTTGGAATGGTTAAGCTCTCAGAAAGCCTAAAATCACGAGATTTACGACCAAAGTGTCATCTGGCACGCCGTTTTCTACTACTGTTTGGAATCGGTTTACTGCACATCATCTATCTGTGGGAAGGGGATATCCTGACATTTTATGGTGTACTCGGTTTCTTCCTGCTCATGTTCCTTAATCGGAAGCCCAAAACGCTGCTCATTTGGTCGGTACTGCTACTCATGGGAGCGGGCATACTTGGCCTCCCGGCATCTAATCCGATGAACCCGCTGGCGATTGAGTCCATTCATATGGAGAACTACATCATTCAAAGTCAGGATGTATACGGTAGCGGCACATACGCGGAAATCAGGAATTTCAGTAATAACGGCGATCCATTCGGCGGGGATTTGGAGGTGTCATTTGCCCTATTGATCCTGCTGTTAGCCCCACTCATGACAGTACCGATGTTCTTGCTCGGCATGCACGCTGCCAGAAGCGGCACGTTTAGCGATCCCCAAACGAAGCGGACTATGTATCTTCGCCGTGCCTCGTTATTAATTCCAGTAGGTTTGATACTCAAAGCATACGGTGTATTGGCGCCACAATTGGGTGCGGAAGGTTGGCTCGGTATCGGAATCGGGGGGACGCTTGGAGGAACGTTGCTTGCACTCGGATACATTTATGCATTTGCACTGTTGTATGCGGGAAGTCGCCGTTCCAGCCTGATGTACAGATTTGAGGCGGTTGGCCGTCTCTCGTTGACGAATTACCTGATGCAGAGCGTAATCTGTACGACAATTTTCTATGGATACGGCCTGGGACTGTTTGGTCGTGCTGGTGTGTTTATCGGAGCAATTATTGCGCTTGCTGTCTACGGCATTCAAATGTGGCTCAGTCCGCTATATCTCAAGAAATTTAGCAATGGTCCTGTCGAGTATATCCTACGGATTTGGACTTATCTGTCCTGGAAAGGGCAGCCAAGAAAGAAGAAAAGATCGAACTTAGTTACGCATGAAAACGCGCCTGGTGTCCAGTAAGCATAAAGTGTTATCGTGAAACGCAAAAAGAAGCTCGTTCTACCAAAAGAGAGGGCTTCTTTATGCCGTAACGATCATCTTCCTAATCATCTTCCTAAAATTAAATCAAGACAGGAATTATACACTTAACGTTGGACTGAAGAATAAGCTATCCCCCTAATGTTTCCTGTTATAATTAGTAATTATTTATAGATCCAACATATATCAACCCTAATACATAAGCTAACTAATATAGTGCGGACTGTGGTAAGGTAATGCGAAATGAAAGATGAAGCATATACATTCAACTGTTTCCACTCAAGCTTGAAAGGATCATTATTGTGCTAAAAATAATTAATTTTCTTCTTTTCTTGCTGATCATTTGGGTAGTCATTTTTTATCCTTTTCGTTTTGCATGGTTTGAAGGTTTAAAACAGATTCCCGCAGATCTTCATGGTGTTTATTTACTTTTCTTGTTCTTTGGATATCTGATCTGTTCAACTGCTATGGGACTTATGGTTGGCAAGATGTTTTTTAAACCAAAAGAACAGTGATTACGGGTAAGTATGGAGGTTGGAGAATGGACAGTGACAATTTAATCAATCAATTCTTAAAACTTTTTCCTGAATTCCACGATTGTTATATAGAACATTTGGAATTAAATCAAGAGTTTCTAGGACATGTGTTTTTTGGTGATGAAGTGGCTACTTATGTTGATGGATTACTTCGTAAAAATGATGACAAAGAGCAAATTGAGAAGTTTTTCAATTTTTTTGAATGGATGGCAACTCAAACAAGCCTTTATATTGTACAAGTGTTATCTACTACAATTTTGTATGATCTAGGTGGGCATACAGATATTTTGCAAAAAGCTCAATGTTATATGAAGTTACATACTAGAAGACTTTCTCAAGAAATAGAAGATTTGCACTCAGGGAAATATTTTGCTTAGGATACTCTGCTGGAGATGAGGTATTCAAGAGTTTGGATCGTTGGTTTTATAATATCATTCAAAGTCGCTAAAGCAGCGGCTTTTTGTTTTATCCATGTAATTTCCTATCTTAAGGGTTGAGGGGAACGAACTTATTTCAATAATGATTTATGTAATTAGATTCCTTCGTACTGGGTGAAATTCACAGAGTATTAAAAGACAAATGCCTACTGGTTCAAGAGTTTCATCGAAGGAAATGGAGGAGGAAATCATTAAGGCAGGTTTCTCAATTATTAATACGATCCACTCACCGACGCAAGTTGCTAACCAACCTGTCTATATCATCATTGCACAGAAGAATAAATAAGTTCAATTTATAGAAGCCACTCCATTCGTCTGGGGGGCTTCTTCTTTTGCTAATGTTCAAACAGCATCATAACTAGGAGCACATTTTTTCGGAGAACCGAGAGGCAGCTAAAGCATTACATTGGAACAGTTTCCATCTGGACATATATCGTTTGTCTTAAGTCATGGGAAAAATAGGTTCTTGAATTTCTTTCCCGATGTACAGCCGAATCCGAGATTGTGATAGGCTGTATCTACAAAAGTATTACACGTTCTAAATGGAAGGGGATATTTTACTTGGATCAGGAACTTGCGACCACGATTGCTATCGAATTTAAGAACAATCAGAAGGTGTTGAATGCGATCGGAGACGAGACTCGGCAAGCCATCCTCATAGCCTTGATTCAAGGGCCGCAAAAACCCGGCATGCGCGTAGGAGAGATCAGGATGAAGACTCACCTTTCCCGACCGACCGTATCACATCATCTGAAAATATTGAAAGAATCACAGATAATAAGTGTTCGTAAAGAAGGAACTCTCAACTATTACAGCCTTGACTCCGGTAGCAAGTTGAAATTGTTGAAAAACCTGGTGAACCAAATAGAAAAGTTGCTAGCACAATGCGAAGAACAAGCATCGGAACAACAAATAGGAAACACGGGGAGGGGGAGTTCCGAATGAATCAGACAGTCGTAGCGGCAAACGGAGTGGGCATTCCTCAACTCGGGTTCGGCCTATATAAGATCAAAGACGGGGGGACCTTCGAGAGGACTGTCGAGGAGGCTATTCGAATGGGTTATCGCCATTTCGATACGGCCAAAATTTATGGTAATGAAGCGGCGCTAGGTCGGGTCATCCAAAACAGCGGCATTCCCAGGGAGGAGTTCTTCATCACCTCCAAGGTATGGACGACAGACCTGGGGTACCGTGCGACGAAAAAGGTGTTCGAGCAGACTTGCCAGAAGCTGAACGTAACATATCTCGATATGTATTTGATTCATTTTGCCGGTCCTCAATACGTGAACGCCTGGAAGGCGATGGAAGAGTTATACGACGCAGGTAAAATCAAAGTTATAGGTGTAGCCAATTTCGAGATCCGGCATCTGGAGCATCTGAAGAAACATTCCCGGATTTCGCCGATGGTAAATCAGATCGAGACCCATCCGGAATTTCCACAACACGAATTGCATGATTATATGGTTCGACATCGGATTCTGCATGAGGCTTGGGGACCGTTGGGGCAGGGAAGCAAAGCGCTGCTGGAGCATCCGGAGCTGGCGGCAATTGCCCTTTGTCATCAGAAATCGGTTGCACAAGTCATTTTGCGCTGGCATCTGCAACGTGGAATTATTGTCATCCCCAAATCATCGAATCCTCAAAGGATAAAAGAGAACAATGAAATATTCGACTTTGAGTTGAATGAGAAGGAAATGGAACAAATACGACGATTGGACACGGGTAAGAGATATTCCGTAAGTCCGAATGGCTACATGGTCAACCCGATTTATATCAATTTGATGAAACTATTTATTCGCTCTCATTGATGGATCATATTTCTACGGTACTGGTAGGGCGTAACTCCGTATTCAACTTTGGACAACAACCGAGTACTCAATTTGGTGGTCGTTCCCTAAAAGCTTCTTTCTTCCCGAGCATAAAGCGAAACTTCGATTCCCGAAATCCAGTTGAATATATAAAAAAGGTGTCTATACGTAATTGTTTTATAGGGGCTCTCCTGTGAGTCATGAGCATGACAGGGTACAGCCCTTTGTCAGGATTATGCAGTTCTAGCGGACATTTCACACGCTGTCTTCCAGCGAAAAATCTCTATGAAATATCAAAAATGTTAAACAAAGCAGATGAAACGACCGAAATCGAAGTGAGTAATAACCTAGTTAAATTCATGACAAATGGACTGAAGGTGGAATCTGTTCTTATTGAGGGAATGTTTCCATCCATAAAGAATGTAATTCCTCAATCTTATATGTGTGAAATCTCAGTTGATAAAGCATGTCTGTTGAGAGCAGTTGAATGTGTGACTGTAATGGCTAGTGCACAAGTGATTAGACTAGTAGCAAATGCAGCCACATTGAAACTATTGTCCAAAACAGCTGATGTTGGAGATATTCAGAATGAAATTCCATTGTTAGAGATGTGTGGGGAAGAATTTATGATATCACTAAATGGAAAGTTCTTTTTTGATATACTTCGCAACATGGATTGCGCGAGCGTCCGAATAAGATACACCGGGAAAACCAGTCCCATCGTTGTACTTCCAGATGATTCGCTCATGTCTAGTTTGTTCTTGATTACTCCAGTGATGACCCGGTGAACCGTATCATAAGTTAGGGGCAAGTTTTTTACTGACTTTTTCGTGCAGAAATTGCAAGGTATTCATTATTTATTTCCCATAAAATTACCTTGACGGGAGGGAATACGATGGATTGGTTGGTCCGGATGAATAGTGCCATGGAATATATCGAAACAAATCTAGCGGACACTATTTCATTTGATAAAATCGCACAGAGAGCCTGTTGCTCTACCTATCATTTTCAAAGGATGTTTCCATTTATTACTGGCGTATCGTTATCGGAGTATATTCGACGTCGACGGTTGACGTTGGCAGCATTCGAACTGCAGACAACAGATTCAAAGGTTATTGATGTAGCAATGAAATATGGATATGATTCGCCGGAGGCGTTTGCACGGGCCTTTAAAAATCTTCATGGCATTATGTGAAGTACCTCAATTTCGTATAAAATGTGATGATGATGGCAGCGTTGATCATATGAACGACTTATTGGGACGTTTTGGTGATACCATGTTACATGCGGCCCTTTATGATCACACTAAAGAATCTTTCAAATACATGATCTGTTATCATGTACCTAAGGGACTTGAGATTCCGGAAAGATTCACAAAACTTGCTGTCCCAGCATTAACGTGGGCGATTTTCCCGGAGCCGCAGTGTGATATGCAAAAACTATGGGTACGAATCTATTCTGAGTGGTTTCCGACATCTGAATACGAACAGGTTGAGGGCCCTACTTTCGAAATGTATTATGGAATGGCACGGCATGGGAATGTTTCAGGAGAAATCTGGATACCCGTGAAGAAAAAATAATGCTTCAATACGAGTGGAATGCAGGCGTTAACGAAGAAGACAACTGAAAAAATTTAGATTATAATATAAGGTCATCCCCACAAAGGATGGCCCTAAAACTTGCCGTTACAGACAGCGCGGAGAACCTTATCACCAATAGGGTATAGGGGAGATTGTCCGATTATTTTATCTTGAGGGGGTTTAGTATGAATATTAAAATACGAGAAATTATATTAGATGATTATGCTGAAGTTGTTTTTTTATGGAATGATGTACTTGAAATTCGTAATGTTAATGATGCAGACTTCCGAGTGACTATGGAAGAGATGAATAAGGCCGGGAATTACAAAACATTTGTTGCACTAATAGATAATGATGTCGTGGGTTTTGTAACTATTGTACAGTCATTATCTGTAGGAGTTCCAATAGGTTATCTACATATTCAAGCTCTTGCTGTTAAAAGAGAGCTGCAAAATAGAGGGATAGGCACAAAACTACTAAGACAGACTGAAAATTATGCTAAAGAACGGGGAATATCAAGTATTATTTTATGTAGCGGAATGAAGCGAACCAACGCTCATGCTTTTTATGAGCATAACGGCTATGACAGAGATTCATATTGCTTTGATAAAGTGATTGACTTAACCCATTAATTGCGCTAAAAAGACCCAACACACTCTGTGAACTAAGAGTGGAAGTTGGGTTTTTTCATTGACGGATCACATTTCTGCGGTCCTGAGTGATCGGACATATCTTTCACAACACGACCGAAGATGCTCTGAAAGCTTCCCGGATGAATCCAGCCTGTAAAACGGCTATGCTATAATGAAATTCAGAAAGGGGTTGCAACGTTAATGTCACCTAGAAACATAGAGAAAGACCAACAACAACGGGAAAAAAGAATCAATCACATCCTTGATTCCGCTTTGGAAATCATTGCATTCAAAGGAATCGGTTCAGTAAGCATCAACCACATCGCAGCGGCAGCAGACATGAGCATTGGGAACATGTATCACTACTTTAAGTCCAAAGACGAGATTATCAGCGAAATTCTCAGAAGAGGTCAGACGCGTTACGGCGAACATGTCTCCCAACTCGCTGAGCAATCAGGTGATGCTCTAAATAAACTTTTACTATTGTCTGAGTCATGGCTCGCGCTGGAAAACAATTGGGCTTACACGATTCTTATCCACACAGCGCGGCTTTCGGAATCTTCCTCCGAAGAGATTCGAAGAGAAGTTACAGAACGTTTCACGAATAACCTTGGTCCTGTCGCGAACATAATGGAACAGGGGCAAAAGGAAGGGCTCATCGTCAGTGGTGTCCCCTTGGAGCTTGCCTATTATTTTGTAAGTTTAATTCAAGGACTGACGCTGCAAAAAATGCCCGGCGCTGAAGTTCCGATTCGTGCGCAAGCGCGTTCCATCGTCTCTTTATTTACTGCAAGACATGAGGGGTAAAGGGTTCGGGATCACAAGCGAACAAGGTTTCGAATATGAAAATATGCGTGATCTCTACATAATTCCAAAAGTCTCCAAAAGAAATGATTGACAACAGATACAGGCCACTGCTACAATTTCCCCAACAAACCGAGTGGTTGCTCGGTTTGTGAACGAGAGTTCGACTGGATAACCAGAGATCGTTCGTGGGGAAAGATATACAAGCAGAAGGCCTTTTTTTATAACCATAAAACCAAGTAAATAGATCCGAAAAATTATTTTAAATTGGAGGTTACATCTGATGCTGAATATTGAGCGGTTGAACAAAACGTTCGCTGCTCCTACCGGGCCGATTCTAGCGCTTAGCAATATAGGGTTGCAGGTTGAGCGGGGACAATTTATTACTTTTATCGGACCCAGTGGCTGCGGCAAAAGTACATTGCTCAAGATTGTGGCCGGGTTGGATACGACATATGAGGGAAAAGTGGAACTGAACGGAATGGCCATTACGGGACCAAGCGTTGATAAAGGGTTTATTTTTCAGGAGCCACGTTTGTTCCCTTGGATGACGGTCGAGAAGAATATCGCGGCCAATCTCTCGCTTCGCAATGCTCAGGTTCGCCATCGAGTTCAAGAGCTAATTGAATTGGTTCGTCTAAAGGGATTCGAGAAAGCATATCCGAAGGAGTTGTCCGGAGGAATGGCTCAACGGGTGGCTATTGCAAGGGCTTTGTTGCGCAAACCGGAGATTCTGCTGCTCGACGAGCCTTTTGGAGCACTCGATGCCTTCACTCGCACACACATGCAAGAAGCGCTGCTGGATATCTGGCAGAACAGCCGGACGACAATGTTGTTCGTTACGCATGACTTGGACGAAGCGGTATTTCTTGGAGAGAAAGTCGTCATTATGAACCCTCGCCCAGGTCATATCCGCAATGTAATTCATGTAGACCTTCCCTATCCGCGTAAACGCAGTGGGAGTTCATTCCAGGAACTTCGCTCCCGCGTTCTAGGCGAGTTCGAAAAAGTGGAACATTCTCCCTTGATAGACAAGGGCGCTGGCATTTAATTGGATACGTATTAACGAATCTACTTTCATAAAAGGGGATGCGAATAGATGATTAAAAAATTGGGTTGGTTTGCAGCCATACTTGTTCTGATACTGGTTGTATCGGGATGCGGCAATGAAAATAACAACGCCAGCAATGGCAAGAATGCCAAGCTAGTTGAAGATAATTCGAAATCGAATGCATCCGATGATGATGTCACGGTGAAGATTGGTGTACAGGGCAAGGGCGGCTTGTTCGGTAAAGCACAAGAACAGAAGTGGTTTGAGGATGCATTTGGAGAGCTGGGGGTAAAAGTGGAGTGGTTGGAGTTCCAGAGCGGTCCTCCAATGATTGAAGCGATGGCCTCTAATCATCTGGACTTTGCTGGCATGGGCAATATGCCCCCAATCTCTGCACAAGCAGCTGGTATCGACTTCAAAATCATCTCACAGCTACTTGATGGCAAGAACAATGTAGCGATCATTGTGCCGAAGGATAGTCCGATCAAAAACATTGCGGATCTCAAGGGCAAGAAGGTCGCCGTCACGAAGGGCAGCAACGCCTACAACTTCCTTTATCTAGTACTCGAAAAGGCTGGTTTAGGAAACTCCGATATTCAAGAAATTCAATTACAACCTGATGAAACCCAGCCTTCCTTCGAAAGTGGAAAATTGGATGCCTGGGCCGTCTGGGACCCATACATTACCCTGAATGCACTAAGCGGCAAAGGAAAAGTGCTGGCTGATGGGGAGAGCGAAGGTGTACTATCTCCATCTTTCCAATTGGTCCGTTCGGATTTTGCGAATGAGCATCCGGAGCTTGTTACGCTATATTTAAAAACATTCGAGAAGGCCCGCCAGTGGGAAGCTAGTCATCAAGAGGAAGCGTTTCAGCGCTATGCCGACGAACGAAACATTCCGATTGAGCTGGTGAAGGGCATGCAATCACGGGCGGCAATGATCAATATCCCGGTAAGTGACGAAACAATCGCGGATCAGCAGAACACTGCAAACTTTCAATTTGAATTAGGTACAATCCGCAAGGAAATCAACGTGGCTGACGTGTTCGACAACCAATACATTGAAGAAGCTCTTAAATAAAAGTAGGGGTGCGGTTATGCAAATATCGGGAAACAAGTTTATTTTTCGGACTATTCATCTCCTGATCGGGATGTTGGTACCGGCAGCGATATTAATCATTTGGCAGATTGCATCCTCGAGTGGGTGGGTAAATACGGTGTTAATTCCGCCTCCGAAGGACATCGTAGCTGAGTTCGGACGCATGATCTCGTCGGGAGAACTGCTGACCAATCTGCGCATCTCGACGGGTAGAGCGGCACTAGGGTTCTTGTTTGGCGGTGGCCTGGGATTAGCCGCAGGATTATGGGTCGGGTTTTCGTTAAAGGCAGAACGATTGCTAGATCCGTCGCTTCAGCTGCTTCGGACACTGCCTTACTTGGCTGTTGCGCCATTGTTCATTCTGTGGTTCGGATTTGGCGAGACTTCAAAGATCGTACTCATTGCCAAGGGAGCATTCTTTCCTTTATATGTGAATGCCTTTTTGGGTGTTCGCTCGGTGGATCGTCAATTGTTCGAAGTAGCACGTGTGTTGGAATTCACGAAATTTCAAACCATTACCAAGCTGATTATTCCTGCCTCACTACCTTCACTGTTTTTAGGCGTACGTCTTTCGATTGCAGTTAGCTGGCTTGGGCTGGTTGTCGCAGAGATGATGGGTTCAAGCTCCGGGATCGGCTACATCATCAATGACGCACGCTCCTTCTCGCTAACGTCTGTCATCTTTGTCGGCATTATTGTTTTTGCGATTGTTGGCAAAGTGACCGATTCACTGGTCAGGTTGGCAGAGAAAAAATCGCTGCGTTGGCAGGATTCCATAGAGGGAGATGGATAACAGATTATGAGTTTGAACGATGTGACATTACAATCGAAGGCTAATGAGAAAGAAATGGGGATGGGAAGGGAACGCCACTGGAGAATGCCGAATTGGCTGTATGGTTGGGTGTTACCGGTTATTATATTAGCTTTATGGGAGGTGGGATCTGCTCTTGGACTGTTGTCTGACTCGGCACTGCCAGCTCCATCCCGCATTGCGCGGACATTTTGGCAACTGTGCGTAACCGGCGATATGACGCAGCATCTCACAACCAGCACTATTCGGGCAAGCGGAGGATTCTTACTTGGAGCCGCTACAGGATTAATACTTGGTGTGTTTACTGGTCTAGGCAAATGGGCTGAACAGACGCTTGACCCGACGATACAGATGCTTCGGACGGTTCCGTTGTTAGCTGTTATTCCGTTGTTCATTCTGTGGTTCGGTGTAGGGGAATTATCCAAAGTACTGCTCATTGCAATCGGATCGTTTTTTCCGCTCTATTTCCATACACATTTGGGGGTCCGCAGTGCGGATCGAAAGCTTTATGAGGTTACCCGCATCTTGCAATATTCTAAGTTCAGGCTTTTATGCAGGTTAATTATTCCCTCGGCATTGCCAAACATTCTGCTTGGCATTCGGTTATCTGTTGGTGCCTCCTGGTTATTGCTTGCCGTGGCAGAGATGATGGGTTCAAGCGCAGGAGTCGGCTATATGATACAAGACGCACGTGTATATGCACAGACGGATGTTGTCTTCGTGGGTATAATTCTGTTCGCCTTGGTTGGTAAACTCTCGGATTCGGCAGTCAGACTAGTAGAAAGAAGATTCCTTCGATGGAATAACACATATAAAGGCTGATTATAGATATCTAGAATGAAAGCGGAGGAACGGATATGACGAAAAAACGACAGGGCCAGCTTCATCTTGGTGCATTTATATATTTTACTGGACATCATCATGCCGGATGGCGTCATCCGGAATCAGGGGTAGAGAAGATGTTCGATATCGATTGGTATAAGCGGATTGCCCAGACAGCTGAGAAAGGCAAGTTTGATATGATTTTTTTTGCGGACTTGCTGCACTTGATCTACCCCAGCCGGGCTGCTGCAGGCATGCTGGACCCGGTGTCTCTACTCTCTGCACTTTCCATGGTAACCGATAAAATCGGGTTGACAGCAACCCTGTCGACGACCTATAACGAGCCGTTCAATGCCGCGCGCCGTTTATCTACGCTCGACCACATAAGCGGGGGAAGGACCGGATGGAATATCGTCACGTCCCAAGTTGACACGGAAGCTCGGAACTTCGGACGAGATAAGCATCCTGAACACGGAACACGTTACGAGATGGCGCAGGAATTTGTTGACGTCGTTACGGCATTATGGGACAGCTGGCCACAGGATTCAATCGTTATGAATCGGGCATCAGGTACGTTCGTCGATGAATCCAAGCTGCGTATCGCAGATTATCAAGGGAAATGGTACTCGACGCAAGGGCTTTTGAACGTGCCAAGTCCACCGCAAGGTTACCCCGTCCTTATTCAGGCCGGTTCCTCGGATCCAGGTCAGGATTTCGCTGCAAAAGTTGGAGAGGTGATCTTCACGGCACAGACGTCACTCACTGCTGCGCAAGATTTCTATCGCACGGTGAACGAGAAGCTTCTGGCTGTTGGACGTGAGCGTGGCAGCTTGCTCATTATGCCGGGGTTGTCGCCGATCCTCGGTTCAACTGTAGAGGAGGCCCGACACAAGGAACGGGAGTTGCTAGATCTCATCGATCCCCAAGAAGCGGTAATGATGCTGTCTGGCATACTTCAAACAGACCTCAGCGGATATCCTGCCGACGGTCCACTACCGGACATTTCAGATCTGGTCGAAGCAAGCAACGGAATGAAAAGTCGCGTCCAACTCATTATGGACCTTGCACGTGAAGAGCAATTATCCATTGCCGAACTCGGACGGAGGCTTCTCGGTGCCCGTGGTCATATGCAATTCGTAGGAACGCCGGAGCAGCTTGCCGACCTCATGGAAGAGTGGTTCAATGGATACGGCTGCGATGGCTTCAATATCATGCCGCCGGTTCTGCCAGGTGATCTCGATGACTTTGTTGAGCACGTCGTTCCTGAGCTTCAGCGTCGCGGCTTGTTCCGTGAAGAGTACGAGGGGATGACGCTACGAGAGCATCTGGGACTTTCTGGGCCAACTGTTTTAGTAAGCCATAAACAGCAAGTCCACGGTTAATCCATCAAGAAGAACCGATTATATAGTCGCTTATTTGCTTTTGCCATCTGTGGCAATCAAATAATGTTTAGTAAGAGAAGTCGCAAAATTTGCGACTTCTTTTTCGGGTTTAATTCAGTCAGAGAAGGACATTGCACTTACAACTCAATGATTATATTTCGAATTAGTACCAATAATACATAATCAAGGGGGATTGTGAAATGAAGTTGCAACCCAATTTTTCCAAACAAATCGTTCGCAATATCGATCTTATCTGTGACTTCATGGGAAACAGTTCTGATTTTGTTGTTCGTGAGATCACTATTGGAAGGAATCACGCCGCTCTGTTTTATTTGGATGGCATGGTTGACATGCAGAAGGTACAAGACAATGTGATTCGTCCATTGCATGAATTCGCCTATTCTGATAGCGATGAGATGTCTTTACCATTTTTGAAAAATAGCATTCTGGATGTCGGCGAAGCAAGTTTGGTTCAGAGCTTTGAAGATGCGTTGGATCAAATCCTTTCAGGCGGAGTTCTATTGTTACTGGATGGGATCGATGAAGGATTAGTTATTTCTTTGCCAGGATGGGAAGAACGCAGCATTACAGAATCGAAGGCACAGCCTGTTATCAGAGGTCCGCAAGAATCGTTTACGGAAACGTTACGCACAAATACAACAATGGTTCGCCGCAGGGTTAAAGATACAAGAGTGCGACTAACCAACGTCAAAGTTGGTGAAAAAACCAAGACGGACATATCGGTCATGTATATGGACGGGATCGCTGATCAGGACATGGTTCTGAACTTGATATCCAGATTAAAAAGCATAAGCGTAGATCGTGTGCTTGAAGGCGAATATCTCGAAGAATCCCTCACAGAGAAGAAACAGTTTACTATATTTCCGATTTTCTATAATTCGGATCGTCCAGATTCTATTGCAGCAGGAGTCATGGATGGCAAAATTGCGATATTTGTAGATGGAACTCCCTTCGTTATCCTTGCCCCTGCGGTGTTTGTTGATTTCATTCAATCTGCAGAGGATTATTATCAATCTTATATTTACAGCAGTATTATTCGAATATTAAGATACATCTCCCTGGGAATATGTATGTTGGCTCCAGCCATATATGTTGCGTTGACAACGTTCCATCAGGATATGATTCCAACGGTACTGTTATTAAGTTTATCCGCGCAGCGTGAAGGAGTACCTTTTCCGGCATTTGTAGAGGCAATAATCATGGAAGTGATTTTTGAAATTCTGAGAGAGGCAGGCCTGCGAATGCCAAGAACAGTCGGGCAGGCAGTTTCCATTGTCGGTTCCATCGTTATTGGCCAAGCTGCCGTAGAAGCAAACATTGTTTCACCTGTTATGGTCATTGTCGTTGCCATTACAGCTATTTCAAGCTTTGTCATACCCTCTTACACCATGGCCATTCCAATCCGGATATTGCGATTTGTGTTTATCGGGTTAGCCGCGATCTACGGAGTGTATGGTTTGACTGTGGGTATGCTCATACTCTTTGTACATCTGAATAGCCTTCATTCATTAGGTGTGCCGTATATGAGTCCTTCGGCGAATTACAATTCGTTAAAGCAAAGTGATGCCGTATTACGTTTTCCATTCAGGAATAAAACAAAGCAACACAAAAAACAAAAGGAGTAGGCCCCATGATCTCGTACCGATCCAGAATTTTAAAACCTCTTATTTACATATTGCTGATGGTCGTTGTTACGGGTTGTTGGAACAGTAAGGAGCTGAACGAAATTTCCGTCGTGATAGCTTTGGGTATTGATACAGTGGATGATCAATATGAGATCAGTCTGCAAGTTGTTGACCCTTCTCAAATGTCTCGTAATCGGGCTATGGAACGGTCGCCAACAATCGTTTTTTCCAGCCGTGCTGACACGCTATTTGAAGCCCTTCGCAAACTCACAACCGAATCATCTCGGAAAATGTACATGTCACACTTGAAGTTTGTAATCTTTGACGAGAACACAGCAAGAAAAGGCATTAAGAAGCCATTGGATTTTCTGTTCCGGGATCATGAAGTTCGGCCTGATTTCCATTTGGCCATTGTCAGGGGAAGTTCAGCGAAGGATGCCGTTTCTTTTGTAGCTCCAACCGAGGTTTTACCTGCAATGGATATGTATAAGGCTTTGAAAGTATCTGAGAAAACATGGGCACCCACCTCCGCGGTCGATGTCAAAGATCTTCTTCAGCGTTTAACGAAAGAGGGCATCGAGCCTGTTCTTACAGGCATTCGATTGAACAATCTGAATAAAGGTCTTACCATCGATAACGTGAAAAAATCACCTCAACATGTGAATTATTTATTTACCGGAATTGGCGTTTTTCAGGGTGACCGTTTGACTGGCTGGATAGAAGAATCCAAGAGTAAGGCTTTTACCTACATATCCAATCGAGTTTCCAGTACAGTTGCTTCCGTTGGCTGTCCGAATTCCAAAGGGAAGTTTGCTTTTGAAGTCATTCATAACAACGTAAAGATCATTCCAAAAATAAAAAACAATGAGCCACACATTACTCTTGTAGTGGATACAGAAGCCAACATCGGAGAGGTTACGTGTAATGCTGACCTGAAGGATGAAAAGACGTTTAATGAGTTTCAAGTGGCAGGCAGAGAAGAACAGGAAAAAATCTTAAAGGAAGGCATTCAAAATGCACAGCATATCGGTTCCGATATATTCGGGTTCGGGGAGGCTTTTCATCGAAAGTACCCATCTGAGTGGCATAAATGGAAAGAGGACTGGACCAGAAAATTTCAACATCTCCAGGTCGATGTTAATCTTCGTTATCGTTTGAACCGTGTCGGGAAAATTACCAATTCCGTCGATTCCTATCAGAACAATTAGGAGTGGATGTATATGTTATATGTAATACTTGTAGGATCTTTTGTCGCAATGGTTATTGAATTTCGAGCATTGAAGGAGAAGCACTACATACGTGAAATCGTATGTGGCATGGTACTCTTTGCTGTTGGAGTTATATTAAACGTTCTGAGGATAGCGCATATTGAACTGCCGAGTCCACTGGTAGGAATTCGGATTCTATTCCAACCATTAAGCGAGTTCATTACAACAATATTATCATAGAAGGGGACTTCGGAGTGAATACCAAGCTGACTGTTCGCCAGGCCATTACATGGTTTGCTCTGTATCAAATAGGAAGTGCATACTTAGTGCTGCCAGCGGCTATTACCTCTGTTGCTAAACAGGATGCTTGGCTTTCCATTCCCATTTCCTTGGCCTTTCATCTGATGTTGATACCGTTGTATACCTCTATCGCCAGGCACATGAAAGGGAGAACTTTTGTGGAGTATCTACGTTGCCTCTTCGGCCCTCTGGGCGGTACTATTGCCATAGTTTTCATTTTTTCCTTTCCCTTTCTTGAGTGTATCATGACACTTCGAAATCTAGGCGACTTTGTGACGACATCTATAATGCCCGAAACACCTTATGACGCCATATATTTCATTATGCTCATAGCCGTATATCTCGCTGTCCGCTCGGGTCCAATCGTTATTGGGCGGTGTGCAGAAGTTTTGTTCTTTTTCTTTCTAGTCCTGTATCTATTGGTCAGAATCACTCTTCTTCCTGAGGCCGAGCTAAAAAATCTTCTTCCTATTTTGGAAAACGGTTTGAAACCTGTCGTTCTTGCATCCATCAATTTATTTGCTTTTCCTTATGCAGAAGCGATCCTCTATCTTTTTTTTGTTCATCACTTCTCGGATACAAAACAATGGAGAAAGTCGGTCATTGTGAGTGCTCTGATTAGCGGCAGTATGTACTTTTTCATGATGCTGCAAATCATCACAGTCATCAGCGCTGGTGTAATAGCGGATTTGACATTCCCTACATTTTTTATTGACCGAACCATTAATATTGGCGAGTTTCTTCAGCGATTCGAAATCATCCTGGCAATCGTCTGGTTCGTTACTATTTTTTTCCGCCTTGTGCTACTTCTGTATATTTCCGCACAAGGGCTCGCGGATGCTTTTCGTCTTCGTAACGCTAACTCTCTGTTGATTCCCCTGATCCTGATCATATTAGCCATGACCAATTTCATATGGCCAAACATTTCATTCATAATCGAGTTAAATCAAGTATGGCCTTATTATGCCATGATTTTCGGCATTATGTTTCCTGCTGTGCTTTGGTTGACTGGCAAGATTAAAGGATCGTTAGAATCGATCAAGGAGTACTAATTCTTGTCCTCTGCTGAAGACAAGAATTAGTTTCGCCCTGGTGAATGACCACATCTGCTCTTGAAGAACAGAGCAGACAGTATAGCTAAATCATATCAGCATCTATAGAGTTTCATTGATGGAACATATTTCTGCGGTACTGATAGGGCGTAACTCCGTATTCCACTTTGAACAACTGGATAAAATATTGATTTTTTCGGTAACCAACCATCTGCGCTATATCGTGGACACGGAGTTCCGAATCTTGAAGCAGTTGAGAAGCCTTCTCCAACCTTTTCCTGGATATGTAGTTTGACACATTTTCGCCCGTCTCCTGTTTAAACAGTTTGGAAAAGTAGACGGGATGGAGATGTGCAACTTTCCCCAGTTCATCCAGGCTAAGGCCATGTGACAGATGCTCTTCGATATAGGTTTGCACTTTGTCAACGATGGTTTGAATGGACATCTGTTTGTTGTTTCTGATCCGACTGACCCGATCCATGAGAGTTGACGATAGTTCATCAGGATGCCGTAACTGGTTGAACATCCAATTCACGGTCTCATAGGTATCGCGATCCTTATCCGTCAGATATACATATCGAATGGTCTCCATGAGAAAGATTATTTTTTGTTTTCGGAGACGGATTTGATCATATTTTTTAATGATATTTCCGGCTGACTCCCAATCACCGCATGATGGAGAATGGTTGAATATGCCTATGAAGTCTTCTGAGTGTACATCCTCATTAAGGAAGAACCTGTAGAACATCTGACGGGTCACGTTTCGATCAGTCAATGAAAAGGGAGGGGACACGACCGAGTGCTCCAGTTTGATGGTCAGTTCCCCAGCAGCTTCTTCCGGAACAAGACCGAACAGTCGCGTTCCCGCATTCCAAACGAGACGATCCAATTTGTCTCCGACAGCATGTTTTATAACATCCTCATGTTCCTGTGTAAAACCCTCCAGCTTAAAGCAGCAAAAACGGCGTTTCTCTAAAAATTTGGTATAAGCCTCATATTCCTTACTTAATGTCTCGTTATGACCAAGCAACGATAGCAGAAACGCCAATCCATCAAAGTTCTCCCATGCGATCAATTGAGCGGGACGTGTCTTTGTAATATTGTTGATGGCTTTAGACATGGCTTTCTCAACGTCATTTTTGTCGACAGGTTTGAGCAGGTAGTCGAGCGCACCTAAACGGATTCCTTGTTGCGCATATTCGAACTCGGAATAGCCCGAAAGGATGATGACTTTGGTTGATAAGTTATGTTGGTGGATATGTTGAAGCAGATCAATACCAGAGACCTCAGGCATTCGGATGTCAGTGATCAGAATATCGATATGGTTTTGAGTCAACATGTCCCTTGCTTCAATCGAATTGGTCATCGTCTCGATCTGATCAATGCCAAAGGTGTTCCAATCGAGCAAGTGCTTCATATACTCAACGACATAATGACCGTCATCCACAATTAATAATCGCATTAGCTATCTCCTTTCACCTCGGGAATGCTGATGAGCAGCAGGACGGACAAGCCGCCCCAATCATTGGTAGTAAAATGTAGCCCGCTAAGTTCGCCATACGTATTTTTCAGACGTCGATTTACATTCCAGAGCCCTACGCCTTTAATTCCTTCAGGCGGGGTATCACTCTCAAGCCGAGCCTCCAGGCTGCGGATATTATCGAGCGAAAGACCTTTTCCGTCATCGGAGATCTTGATCGTTATTGCAGTCTCTGTCTGTTTGACATCAATTGTTACCCGATGCGCACCTTGTTGTCCTTCAATTCCATGTTGAATCGCATTTTCCACCACTGGCTGGATGATCAACGGCATAAGGGGAAGCGAGGCCAGTTCTGGTGGCAGATCAATGCTGTACTCCATTTTTTTGCTGAGAGCCATAATGATCAGGAAATGTTCCGCAAACTGAAGCTCGCTTTCCAGCGTAACTTCATGCCGGTCCAACTTGGTTAAATAACGATAATATTCAGCCAGATGTTTGCTCATGCGCATGACAGAATCAGGTGAAAACTGAGCCACCGACATGATGAAAAACAAACTGTTGTACAAAAAATGAGGATTAATCTGAGCTTGAAGTTGTTGAAGTTCCGCACTTCGTCTTAGTTCCGTTTCAGTCTTCAAGGATACAAACAGATCCTGGATCTCGGTAACCATATGATTAAAACTTCTAAACAAGCTGTAAAACTCTCTATCCGTATTTTCGGTAATACGTGTATTGTGATTGCCTTGTTCGACCTGTGAAAACTTCCTTTCCAACAAACGAATATTACGGTAATAGTTCCGGTAAAACGTAAAGATTACAACCAAACCAAGCGTGAAAACGGCTAAAATGCTGGCAAAAAATACTTTACGGTTACGGTCAATCGGTTGCAGAAAATCATTTGTCTGTGTATATGTAATCAGGTAGGCGTCGATTGATTCAATATATCGGGAAAGAACATAGTAATCGTCCGAATTGGTGTGATAATCATATTTTAAAGTGATCTCCGGCTGTGGAGAAAGCATTTCAGTAATCGCTTTCAATAGATCGTTGTCGACTTCTTTCTCACTCCATAACTGATGGGAATTAAACCAAAAAAAAGCGTTTGAGCTGTCGTTGTTCACAGCCTTTTTCAGCAGATTTCTCAAATAATCGGTATTCAGCTTTACACCAACGACGTACTGAGTCGGTTCATTTTGTCCGGATTTTTGGGTGTAAGGGTAGAGGGCAAAATAATACAAGCTATTGCCGACAATTTGCCATCCCCGTTGATGAACATCCTTGAACGGAAGTCTCGCTTCCGGTGTATTGTTCGTGGACAGAAACGTTTCTTCAGACTTCCAGTAAATGCCGATCGATTCAATCGATCGACTGGATAGGAGCGTTTGCCGCAAGCGATCAACGATTTCGTTTTTCTTCATTTGGGAATCGTAATTGCTCAGCTCGTTAACATGCCTCTGGTAAAACCGGACATCACTGTCTGCCGCATACTGAACCCCGTACATGTTAGCTTCGTATATAATCCCGTCAAGAATGCCTTTCACATAATCAAGCTGGTTTTTGGAAGCGCCAATCAGATTTTCTTCAAGTGTCTTGGAGCTCAATCGGTTCATCACGAAAAACAAACTTAACGTCAGCAGCAGAAAAAAAACAAAGAAATAGATGAATCGCTTCATATACATTTTTCTGATCATATGTGTTTCCTTTCATATCGCCAAACGTAGAAGTTCAAACTCCAGATCGGATTAACTTTAATATAAGCCAAACCTTCGAAAAGCGGAAGGGCAGCATCGGTGATAAATGAAAGCGGTTTTAAATTGCTTCAGGGCGGGGTTATGATCTTGAAATTTTGGCATTTTGGAATGAAAGCGCTTTTGTTAAGCTTATCTTCAAGGATCGCTTTCGAAGAGCCATCATAGAGGAGGTATGCAACATTAACGAAATTGTGCCCGCCAGATCCGCGAAAAAAACAAAAACAAAGATTTCCCAGCGAAGTTCATTCAAAAAGGAAATCAAGAAAAGCTGGCCTTTGTACGTACTGTGTATTCCCGCATTTGTGTTTGTATGCATCTTTTCTTATGGCCCAATGGTAGGTTTGCTCATGGCATTTCAGGACTACAAACCATGGCTGGGCATCGGAGGTTCCCGGTGGATCGGGTTAGATAATTTCGAACGAATTTTCCAGTACAAAGAAGCCACACAAGCGATCGTTAATACGTTAATTATCGCCGTTTCTAAAATTATCGTTGGTATTATCGTTCCAATCGTTATGGCTATCCTGCTGAGTGAGATCCGAAATATGGGCATTAAGAAAAGTATACAGACACTAGTGTATCTGCCGCATTTCTTGTCCTGGGTAACGGTCGCGGGGTTGATGATCGACATTCTCGGATTAGACGGAGGAATCAATCACATCTTGACCCAGATTTTCGGGAACGATCCCATTTACTTCTTAGGTGATCCTGATCTGTTTCGATTCACGGTTGTGATCAGCGATGTGTGGAAGAGCTTCGGCTTTGGCATGATTGTTTATCTGGCGACCATTGCAGGGATTAATCCATCTTATTACGAAGCGGCCGAGATCGATGGGGCCACACGCAGGCAGCAAATTCGATACGTTACCTTGCCTAGCATGTTGCCCATGATTATCGTCATTTCTACGCTGAGTCTGGGCAATATTCTGGATGCGGGCTTTGATCAAGTCTTCAATCTGTACAATCCGCTTGTCTACAGTACGGGAGATATCATTGACACCTATGTCTACCGTTCATCCTTGTTAAACGGGCAATACGGCTTCGGAACCGCTGTAGGACTGTTCAAATCGGGGATTAGCTTGATCTTGATCGTTGTCTCTTACAGGCTGGCCTATAAGTATGCCAATTACAAAATATTCTAACAAGGAGGGAGAGGGATCATGTACCATAAGACGACAGGTTATAGAGTATTCTCCTATTTTAATTACGCGTTCATGATACTGGCGGGGCTGGCGTGTTTTCTACCACTGCTTCATCTGTTGGCACAATCGCTCAGCAGCAAAGCGGCCATTAGCGGTAATATGGTTTCATTTTGGCCGGTCGGGTTCAATGTGGACGCCTATGTAAAAACGTTCAACAATTCTAATTTCAACGGTGCCATGCTAACATCAATCACTCGAACCGTATTAGGTACAACCATCAGCATGTTTATTCTTACCTGTGCAGGATATGCCCTGTCTAAGGAATTCCGGGGACGCAACGTGCTCATGTGGTTTTTTATCTTTACCATGCTCTTCTCGGGGGGATTGATACCTTCTTACATATTGATCACCGCCCTTGGATTAAAGGATACCATATGGGCTCTTGTGCTACCGGGCGCTTTCGGTGCTTATAATCTGATTCTTCTCGTCAATTTTTTCAAAACGATTCCAAAAGCCTTGGAAGAAGCAGCTTTCATAGACGGAGCGTCCTTTTTCGTAATTCTCAGCAAAATATATTTACCATTATCTCTACCTGGCATCGCGACCGTATCCTTGTTCATTATGGTAGGGCACTGGAACTCCTGGTTTGACGGGATATTGTACATGTCGGATGCAAGTAAGTATCCGTTGGCTTCGTTCTTACAGACGGTCGTTGTGCAGAGCAATATGCAGAATATGGCGATGAGCCAGTCTGAAGTCGCTGCAATGTCGGAACAAAGTATCAAAGCAGCTCAAATTTTCGTCAGCACACTACCGATCATTTTGGTCTATCCTTTTTTACAACGATATTTCGTGAAGGGGATTGTACTTGGAGCCGTCAAAGAATAGTTGTTGTGACGAAAAATTCGATCTATATATGATCAACTAAAATTTACACGATAACAGCGATCGGAAGGTTGTTCTGTCATCGGAGTGTCAGTGTAAATATGAAATTAGTTGAGCTTATATAGAAAACAAATTGAGTATGAGTGAAGGGGGCATGTTTCCGTGAAGAAACGAACCGATTTATGGAAAATGGTAAGTATGGTTATGCTGTCGGCTGTTCTTATGGCTGGCTGTAGCAAAGGGGAGAGTGCTTCCGAGACCGCACCGGCATCGGTGCTTAAGGACGGAAAATATGATCCACCGTTTACGATCACCATCGCCAAACAACAGGATGAAAATGCTGGAAAGTACATCAACGGTGAGACGTTGAATGACAATGTATTGACCCGCTGGGGCGAACAAAACCTGGGTATCAAAATTCAAACCACCCTGCTGGGAGGTGATGCTTCACAATACAATACCAAGCTGCGGCTGGCGTTGACGGGTTCCGAGAAGCTGCCAGACGTTCTGCCCGTCTATGACACCATGCTGGTCAATGATCTGATTGAGTCGGGGCAAGTCAAGGAGATTACAGAAGACATCTCAACCTACATGCCTGACCGGATAAAAGAAATATACAAACAATACCCGACCACCTTCAATCCAGTGGTTAGGGAGGGCAAGGTCTACGGGATGGCCATTGCGCCGAATTTGACGGAAGGTGAAGTCATGTTGATCCGCCAGGACTGGTTGGACAGTTTAAACTTGAAAGCGCCAACAACGATTGAGGAGTTTGAACAAGTCATCGCGGCGTTCACTAACGAGGACCCAGATGGGAACGGCAAGAAAGACACATACGGCTTTACTTTTTCAGGTAAAGATTCCTACAATACGGGCTGGGTCAGCGATCCGGTCATGATATTCAGCGCATACACGGGCAAACATCTTCCAAGGCAATGGCATAACGACAATGGCAAACTCACGTATGGATCTGTGGCTCCTGGCAACAAAGAGGCACTTGCCAAGTTACGCGATTGGTATGCAAAAGGGTACTTGAACAAAGAATTGGCCACCCAAGGTGCATGGGATGCACTGTCCGATTTTACGGAGGGGAAAGCTGGTATCATCATTGGTCGTCCTTGGCTTTACGACAGTGTGAAGGACGTAGAGAAAAATGTGGAGGGTGCAAAAATCAGTGCTTATCCGACCATTCAAGGTGTGAACGGTGATAAGACCTATCAATCCGCCCAGTTGAACGATGGTGTGTTCATGTTTAACAAGGATTTTCAGAACATGGAAGCCTTCTTCTTGTACTACGATAAAATGTACGACGCGGCGTTCAGCACGGGAGATTTTAAATACGGCTACGCGCAGGGATACGATTACGATATCGTCAACGACGAAGTCACTTTTGATCCAACGAAATTTAATACGCCATTAGAGGCTGTGCAGGGCGTTGGGAAAATGGCATTTACCAAAAATACACCGAGTGTTGATGGTCCTGGCCAATCGTACTACGATCTGGCGAATGGAGTTAAAGCCGACACGGGCGTCCTCATTCAAAGCGCTTCAAAAGATCAAACGACACAGGATGGATATCGGATTTCGTATGAAAACAGAGATGTTTTACTGCCAAATGAGTTTAACGGTCCACCAACACCAACGATGCAAAATGTGTGGGAACAGTTGACTACCATGGAACAAGAGACGTTCACCAAAATCATATATGGCAATGAGCCGCTTGAAGCATTTGATACCTTTGTGAAACAGTGGCATGAAAAAGGCGGAGACACCGTTATCGAAGAAGTTAACGAATGGTACAACCAAGCCAGCGAGACGGATGTAATGACACTGATGAATTTGAAATAAAGTCTAGTTTCACCTGAACCAGCCTTCCGGCAACAGGGAGGTTGGTCTTCTAAAAAAAGGAGATGATGAGACATGATCAAAGGTAAATCGTGGATGGCTATCGTCATTGCATTGATGTTGTTAACAGTACATTTAACGTCCTCAACTCAAACCGTTCACGCTACTGCTGGTGAAGAGACCAAGATCGCTGCAACACTGTTTGTCCTGAAGAATGAATCCAAAGTATCCAATGCCAAAATTCATTGGGCACCTGTCCAGGGAGCGACTGCATACGAGTTATACAGATCCGAGAACAATGCGCCTTATACGTTATTACAGACCTTAACCGGTACAACGACGGATGATTATGAACTCAATATAGGTAACACATACAAGTATCAAGTGAAGGCATATGGCGGAACTTCCTTGTTAACCTCCGCTGTCTCGCCAGAATATACCCCTTACAGCCTTCCAGAAGACCTCACAACTTTTGATAACACAACGCAATCAACGCTTATGCTCCCGAATGAACTTAAAGTTGGGGATACCTACTACAGGTTTAATTTTGTTCAAAAGCCATCAGGTGGATTTGGAGAAATGATTCAACAGACATCAACAGATGATATCACCTACGGTAACGACAAAGTGGTCCTGTCCTACACGGATCATCCCGATCTGGCGAACTCCAAATTTGAGGGGATTAATATTCTATACCATGCGCCCACAAACAAATTCGTTTTTTGGGCTCACTATGAAAATAGTACAGATTACACGCTTGCCAGAGTATCTGTGGCTTCAGCTACACCTGGAGAAGACTTTACATTTCACAAAAGCTTTCGGCCGGAAGGGAACCAATCCCGGGATATCTCCATTTTCAAAGATGACGATGATTCGGCGTATCTGATCTCTACGGCCAATAATAATTCGGACACCATCTTATATAAGTTAACCTCCGATTGGCTGGATGTGGATCACCAAGTTTCTGTTATTTATCAAAATCAACACAGGGAACTGCCCAAGATGATCAAAAAAGATGGCATTTATTATTTGTTCTCTTCCCAAGCGGCAGGTTGGTACCCGAGTATACCCTTGTATTCATCAGCAAATAGCATAGACGGAAATTGGTCTGAATTACGGACAATTGGCAACACGTCAACCTTCTCGGCGCAGTCGGGTTCCGTCATGCGGGTGAAGCCAGATACGGGTAACAACGTGGTTATGGTTGCGTATCGCTGGATGTTCGGCTGGGCAGGCACGCAAAATGGAACAACGGAGGAACGTTTGCTTCCCGTTTGGTTCTCCGATGGTTACGCATTTTATGATTATTTTGATCAAGTCCTGTACAACACAAGTGATGATGTCGTCGTTCCCGTTCAAAATGGGAAACTGCTGTCACAAGGTAAACCGGCAACAGCCCAAACGGCTACTGGCACAAACCCGGCAAGTTATGCTAATGATGGTAACTATCAAACCGAATGGATCGGCACAGGCAGCTCCTGGCCACATTGGTGGAAGGTCGACCTTGGTTCCGTTCAGCAATTGAATAATGTGCAAATCTCCTGGTGGATGCAAAAAGGCTCCGAAGGTTATTACAAATATAAAATCGAGACTAGTACGGATAATGTAAACTGGACCGTGGCATTGGATAGAACCAATAATACATCTTACGGTTTCACATCAGATACTCTATCGAGCACTGCTGCCAGGTATGTACGAATTAATATGCAAAATGCGGCACTTCATAACAATCCCAACAATTGGTACACGCCAAGACTTTGGGAAGTGAAGGTATTTGGATCGGACACCAATTAACGATGTTCTTAAAAGAAGAGAGGTAACGGTGTGAATAATCAACTAACCAATGGTGGCATCTGGAATGATTTAAGTGGTCAGCCGATCCATGCCCATGGTGGACATATGTTGTTTCATGACGATTATTATTACTGGTATGGTGAAGATCGTAGAGAAGATATATATGTGAGTTGTTACCGTTCCAAAGATCTATTCAACTGGGAGTTTCGGAACCATATCTTGACGACCTCTACGCCAGCTGCACCCATTCGAGTTCGGACGAATCTGAGATTAGTGAACGATAAAGGTGGAAAAGTAAATCTCGAACGGCCTAAAGTGCTGTTCAACGCGGTGACAAAAAAGTTTGTCCTCTGGGTTCACTATGAGAATGGTGACAATTACAATGATGCTGCATGTGCCATAGCCACATCAGATTATCCGGATAGCCATTTCGTGTATCATGGCAGCTTTAATCCGTACGGGTATATGTCACGTGACTGCACGCTCTTTCAGGACGATGACGGGACAGCATATTTTATTTCGGCTGCCAGAGACAATGCGGACCTGCACATCTATCGCCTGCAGGAAGATTACCTTAATGTTGAAAGTCTTGTCGGAAAGCTGTGGCAGGGGGAATATCGAGAGGCGCCAGCCGTCTTCAAGCGGAACGGTAAATATTATATGCTGACCTCATTTTGCACAGGCTGGGCCCCCAATCAAGGGAAATACGCGATGGCGGATACGATGGATGGACCATGGGGGATGCTAAGCGATTTTGGCGATGAAACGACGTACCAAACGCAACCAGCATTTGTGCTGAAGCGATCAGAAGAGGAGTATCTATACTTTGCAGATCGCTGGAACGGATCGGATTACTTCCAATCCAGCTATGTGGTCCTGCCCATTGAATTCAATGGAGACATTCCTATTCTGAATCATTATTCCACATTATCTTTGGGAGAGGATACACATCTGATTCATTTTGAACGATAATTTGAACGATAAAACGACTGATGAGAAAAGACTTCGATCCTACTGAGAATGTAGGTTCAAAGTCTTTTTGAATGAATTTTATAATTTCAAATCTAACGAATAGCGATCGCGAAGTACTGATAAATGATGGAGCTCATGTCCAGCCATAACAAATGCAATCGATCGAGCTGAAGCAGTGTTATCACTGACGATCCCTTTACAGAGCCATGCTTCCGGGGTGAGGCGACGGAGCATAAGAATGGTTGAGCGACGTGTGACGGTATATTCTTCGCTCAAATCGGCCAGGGTATACGCATTGAAAGGGTGGGTCTGCATAAGCACGTCCTGATCGTAGCCAGGATGATTCGCTTGGTCACCTCTGGCGATGCGAAGCAATCGACTGCTCATGATGCGTTCGTTATCCAAAAGGTGGCCGATGACCTCTTTTACGCTCCATTTGTCTTCGGCGTACCGATAATTTGCTTGCTCCTCTGTCAATGAAGAGAGCAAATTTTGTAAGATGTTGGCCTGCTGCTCCAACATTTCAATGATGTTTCCTTCAGGAACAAGCTGGATGTACCCTTCATAATAAGCTGCATATTCATCTGTAGTTGGTCTTTCAACCATGGTAATGCCTCCTTTGTGATCGTAGATCTGGAATATATTGTAGCATAAATCCTACAGCATGAAATTAGCCCCTCCACTTTATGAGCGGAAGGGCCGTTTCATGTGATTTGAACAGTTTATATCGTTTGGTTGTAACACTTTTTAATCCGTTCGTCGTATCCCCTTATTTTGAACAAATTTCTCCAAAACCGCAAAATCCTCCGTCACTTTTTTGAACGGCAACGTGTTCAGCACCTGTTCCCGGTAATTCTTTTTAGCCGCTGCGCTAAGACGGGAGTCAAGTATGCTGAGTATGCCAAGGTCCGTTTCACTACGGATCAAGCGTCCCGTTCCTTGCCGTAACCGAAGAAGCATGTCCGGTACAAACACCTCCATGAACGGATTCTCCGTTACAGATGCCTTATATTCATAAACAGGATCCGATGGAACAGGGAAGGGCAGACGGAAAATAATGACCTGTGACAGGTCAGACCCCTCGATATTCACACCTTCCCAGAATACACCTGTACCCAGGAGTACACCTTTGCTTTTCCTGAATTCAGCGATAACACTGTCCTGGGAAGATCCCTCTTTTTGAACATGGAGTGCCCATGTATATTCATTAGCCCTTGAGATCAACTTTTTGTGAATGTACTTCATGTCCTCTTTTGCTGAAAAAAGGATGATTGTTCTTCCCTGAGTTAGATTACAGAGTTGAACCACTTCCTTGTACGCTGCTTCAAGATAGTTTTCGCGCTGATCGTGGTGATAATAGGGAACTTTGTTCGAAATATACATCATGGCATGGTTGGTGTAGTCAAAAGGGGAGGGTTGGCGCTCTAGGAAATCTCCCTTATAACCGAGGGAGTGCGTCATATAAGAATATTGTTCCTCCAGCGTATCCCCGCCTTGGCACAGCGTTGCTGATGTTAGGATTACAGGTACCTTGCCATTAAACAAAGCGTATTTCAGAAATTGGCTTATATCTTTGGGACAGATGCTGATTGTGGTTACTCCCAGGGGACTGCTTGCCCATCTGAGATAGTTGTCCTCTATTTCAGCCAAGACATGGATGAGCGTAATGAGCCCATTGATGGCTTCAAAAGCGTCATCGATCTCCCGCTCGTGGCGTGAGGTCAAAATGGAAAGGCGTAGACTGAGATCTTTTAATTCGTTCGAGACCTGGTTCAACGGTATTCCTTTGATCTCTGACACTTTAATTCGGTCGTTATCCTGCTTGGCATGGTGGAGCAGATCCGCGTTTACCTGTTTGAAGATGCGCTCAGCGCAGTTTTTGATGAACTTGGATTGTGAGAAGAGACTTTTATCCCCGGACTGTTTCGTGAGAAGCTGCACCGTGGTATCCAGAATACGGCAAATTCCCCGATAAGTGAACTCAAGTGTTCTGGCATCCCGAACTTTAGTTTCCAGATTATGCGCTTCATCAATGACGATCAGAGCAGGCTGTTCCGAGATGATGCTTTTGGTTCCTTCTTTTTTCTTCATCAAATCCCGTATGAGCAAGTCCTGGTTCACGATAATAAAATCAATCTCGTGAGCTTTTGCATTTAATTTCGCTCTCATATCGTAAAACAAACATGCAGTTTTATGATGACAACGTTCAAATTTGCAATCATTCACGGAAACGTGGGACCATTCAGCATCACTAATTCCAGCTTTAATATCGGCTCTTTCATCAATTTCATAATCTAATATGCGCTGTGCAAGGGTAGACACGGAGGAGTTAGCATCATCAAGACTGATCCATTCCGCTGCTCTACTTCGGCAGGCATACTGACCCATGCCTTTTCCCACGACGGAGCGAACCGTTGAGAATCCCAACCGACTACCAATGATCCTTAAATCTTTATGTATCTGTTCCGAGAGCTGAATGGAGGAGGTAGCTATAATGACTGGTTTCTGAGACATTTGATTCGTGAGCAGGCTTGGGATCAGGTACGCAAAAGACTTACCAATTCCGACACCAGCTTCAATCATGGCATTATGTCCATGGATATAAGCATCGGCGATATCGAGAGACATTTCTTGCTGTCCGATCCGCTCTCTAAGGCCGATTCGGGGGAACCGGTCATATATTCGGAAGATGGCGTTAACCAAAGAACGTTCGATTTCCTTGTCCGGTTCCTGCTTATTAATTTTGTAAAGTTCATTTAACCAATTCATAATGATCGCCCCTCTTCCGAATGATGATCTTCTTGTACTCACTTTGGAGACGATTTACCTCACAATGCAGTTGTAACGGCATTTTTTAATCTGGATACGCCTTCCTGTAATTGTTCATCTGACAAATGTGCAAAAGACAAATAGATACCATACTTCGTACCAACAGACGTTGAACTGCTGACTTCTGAGTATACCACACCTTGTGACCTAGCTGATTCCCGAAAGGCTTCATAAGTGGTCACATTACCTCGCCACCAACCAAACACGTGTAGACCCGCTTCATTCTCCACCCAATCAAACCATGTAGAGAGGTGTTTGTTCAAAAGTTTGAGTAACAGATGGAATTTGCGACTGTATAATCGATTCATTCTGCGCAGATGACGCTCATATTGACCGCTTGTCATGAATGCAGCTAATGCCCGTTGTTCGATCAGGTTGACGGGTCTTGGCTCATATAATGCCTGTGCCTTTCTAAAGGTGTCAGCCAAGGTAGGGGGAAGAACCACATAACCAAGTCGTACTTCTAAAGGCAAGGTTTTTGTAAAGCTACCCAGGTAGATTACACGTCCTGCTTTATCGAGTGTTTTCAGTGGTTCAACATGCATTCCTCGATATCGGAATTCACTATCATAATCATCCTCAACAATCATGGCATCATTTCGCTGTGCCCAGTCCAGCAAGGTTTGTCTGCGTTCCAGACTGAGCATTTCACCAGTAGGAAATTGTCGTGACGGCGTGACAAACAACATACGTGCTTCCCAGTCTTGGGGCACAACGCCCTGACCATCGAGATTAGCTTCAATCAACTTTGCACCCGCAGCCAATATGGCTTTAGAAATTCCGACATAACAAGGACTTTCTGTCACTACATAATCCCCAGGATCTGCAAGTAATTGAGTGAGTAGAGCTATAGCTTGCATGGAGCCTGCAGTTACTGCAATATGATCCGGATCGACTTGAATGCCCCGCATCCTTCGAAGATAGGCAGCAATGGCTTCTCTCAATTTTGGATCCCCGGTTGAACTAACCATGGCAGAAGTTGTTTTCAGGTGATGCTCACGCTGCCTTATCTCTGCATACAATCGATTATTCCATTCATCGTAAGGAAACTTGGAGAAATCAGGTTGATATTTGCTAAAGTCGATCACTTCGTCGCTATTCATTCTGAAATCATGTGTATGAGCATTGGCTGGTGCATTTCTTTGAATCGAATGCTGTTCAAACTGCTGAATACGATTTCCCCAGGCGGATAAGTGATGCGTACAAGCTTTCACGGTGGACGCATTATTGTTCAAATCCAACTGGTAAGCAACAAAGGTTCCTCTTCCATGCTCTGAATGAATGTAACCTTGAGCAGTCAACGTATCATAGACCTGATTCACGGTTCCCCTGGAAATGTGATACGTTGCAGCTAACTCTCTAGTTGAAGGTAACTTCTCACCATGTATAAGATTGCCTTCATGAATTGCATCACGAATGGCATGATATAGAGCTTTCATCTTCGTATATTTTCGGTTCAAATATGAACTGTAAGCTACATGAAATTGCATAGGACCTCCAGAGTTATCATTGAAGTGGTACAATAAAAACCAAAAATATTGGATCTTTTTATATGACCATTCTCATTCTATACTAAATCATAGATTAGAGCGATGCCTTTATTGAAAACCACCCAAAAGTTAATTAGGAGGACTACAATCATGCAAACAGGTACAGATCGTGTAAAAAGAGGAATGGCTGAGATGCAAAAAGGTGGCGTCATCATGGACGTTATGAATGCAGAGCAAGCTAAAATTGCTGAGGCGGCAGGGGCAACAGCTGTTATGGCTCTTGAGCGGGTACCATCTGATATTCGTGCAGCAGGCGGTGTAGCTCGCATGGCAGATCCTACCATCGTTGAAGAGGTTATGAAGGTTGTATCTATCCCAGTTATGGCCAAAGCACGTATCGGTCATTACATAGAAGCCAAAGTGCTTGAATCCCTAGGTGTGGACTATCTCGATGAAAGTGAAGTTCTTACTCCTGCAGACGAAGTGTTCCATATCGATAAACATGAGTTTACTGTACCATTTGTATGTGGAGCCAAAGATTTGGGAGAAGCTCTTCGCCGTATTGGTGAGGGTGCATCGATGATTCGTACAAAAGGTGAGCCTGGAACGGGCAACATTGTTGAGGCAGTTCGTCATATGCGTCTAATTAACAGCCAGCTCCGCAAAGTGCAAAACATGTCCAAGGACGAGCTGTACGCTGAAGCAAAAAATCTGGGTGTAGCTTATGAGTTACTGCGTGAAGTTCATGAAAACGGCAAACTTCCTGTCGTTAACTTTGCAGCAGGCGGTGTAGCTACTCCGGCAGACGCAGCATTAATGATGCACCTGGGAGCAGACGGTGTGTTTGTAGGATCAGGTATTTTCAAATCCGATAGCCCTGAGAAATTCGCTCGTGCAATCGTTGAAGCTACAACACATTACACAGATTACAAACTGATTGCCGAAGTATCCAAAAACTTGGGCGCCCCGATGAAAGGGATCGAAATTTCTAAATTGGCTCCAGAAGAGCGCATGTCCAACCGCGGTTGGTAAGATAGCAGTCCATCTAGTTGAATAGGTAGTTTGAACATTTATATAGAAGAGCCGATCAATTGAACCTTAATTGATCGGCTTTTTTGTTCTTACTGTTTAGCTTGTTGATATCTTCAAAATGCTGTGGCTATAATAATCGGTATGAAGGAAGGTGCAGACAATTCGCTATCTATATGAGTTTATTCAACATCAGGACGATCTGCCTATGAAACTCTTCGTGAACTCGGTAAAACATATTGATTTCCATTGGCACAAGGAAGTGGAAGTTGTATATGTTCTCCACGGTTCAATCATCATGTATCTGGACCAGCAGCAATATACACTGCATGAAGATGATGTGATTGTGGTTAACAGTATGTCCGTCCACAAGATCGAACGAACCAATCAGGACAATGTGTTATTAACATTGCAGTTCGGTCCCGAGTTGATGAACAATAATGCGTTTATCTCCTGTAACTCTGCTATGATCGTGGAACAAAACGCTCCTCGCCTGCAAAGTATTAAACAATATCTTGCGCAAATGGTATGGGAGATCAACAAAAAAACGCCGGGTTATCAAAATTTCACAATGGGCAGATTACAGATGTTATGCGGATGCCTGCAGAGGTATTTTTCCAGTGGAACGAATTCCGCATTGGAAGACGGTAGCAGGGATTATGACTATAAAAGACTGAACAGGGTCCTCACATATATTGATTTACACTACAATGAGAAGATTACACTGCAGGATATGGCGCATTCCGAACATTTAAGTTTGCATTATTTCTCCCACTTCTTCACCGACAAAATCGGGATACCTTTCCAAAAGTATTTGACGCTCATTCGCTTGGAGAAGGCTCAGGCTCAGCTGGCAGCAAACGATAAAAATATCTCGGAGATTGCGCTGGATTGCGGATTTGCCAATGTGAAGCTGTTTAACAAATACTTCAAGGAAAAGTACGGCTGTACGCCCGGTTCCTATCGGGAAGCTTCTCGTACACCGGAACTCCATCAGTTGAATGTGAACCGCAAACCCAAAACATATGAGGAGTCTTCAAGCGGAGATTATTACGAGATGGAAACGTTGAATGCGATTAGCTTACTGTATCGATATCTGGATGTTAAGGTTGACGCTGATCAAGACACGCTTCCTATACCGTCTGTACATCTGTCAGACCAAACTTATATTGAAATTCGTGCGGATCAGACGTCGTCTGTCTACGAAAAGCACTGGAATATGACCATGACGGCTGGGAGAGCCATTGAAGGTTTACGTGAAGATTGGCGGAAGCAGCTCTCCGCGCTGAAAGTAAAAGTACCTTTTCAATATATTCGATTTCACGGCATCTTCAATGACGAGATGATGGTGTACAGCGAGAACGAGCAGGGCACTCCCCTCTATAATTGGTCTTATGTGGACAAGTTGTATGATTTCCTGCTGGATCAGGGTGTTCGGCCATTTGTGGAATTAAGCTTTATGCCGAGCCAGTTGGCGAGATCCAAAGAAACGCTGTTTTGGTGGAGAGGGAATATTAGCCCGCCATCCGACCCTGCCAAGTGGCAGGCGCTTGTTGGTGAATTCGTTCGCCATTGTTTGAATCGTTATGGGGCGGAAGAAGTGAGGCAGTGGTATTTCGAAGTATGGAACGAGCCTGACCTGGCGGGTGTTTGTTGGGCAGGAAGCAAGGAAGAATACTTTACGTTTTACGAATCGACCGTTCATGCCATCAAATCGATTTTGCCGGAACTGAAGGTGGGTGGGCCAGCTATGGGTTACGGATCTCTCTGGAACGATACCTGGGCTGAGGAATTTTTGTCCTATTGCCGCAAGCGGGAAGTGGCTCTCGACTTTTATTCGTTTCACATCTATTCGGAGTATCCCAAGCTAAAAGTTGAAGACGATCGTTTAACGCAAATCATGCCGCCTGCTTTTTATAAAGAGAGTATTGCACTTATGCGGCAAAAAATGAATGCGTCATCGTACGGTCATGTTGAACTTCATGTCACAGAATGGAACTTTTCACTTTATGACCGTAACTTGCTGCACGATACCATGTTCATGGCTCCGTTTGTCATTTACCACACCATGAACACACTTGGTGACGTGAAAGCGATGGCTTTCTGGTCCTTTACTGATGTATTCGAAGAAAGTATCGTTCCCGCTTCTCCTTTCTACGGAGGTTTTGGCCTGATTAACCGAGATGGGCTGAAGAAACCCAGCTATTATGCATTTGAGCTTATGCAAAAGCTTGGGGATGAGCTGATGGTCAAGGGAGACGGTTATGTCGGAACCCGAAAAAGGGATGGAAGCATGCAATTTTTGTTCTATCACTATGTTCACGTAGACCAGCTGTTTGCAAGTGGAGATTGGTCGGAATTATCCAGTTCAACCCGCTATGACGTATTTGAGGAAAAAGGCAGCAAAGCTTATGCACTTACCCTGAGCAATCTCGAGGGGCCTTATAAATGCACCAGTTATCAACTGGATCGGGAGCATGGATCGGTATTTGATGAGTGGACCCGCATGGGATCGCCATATTCCTTGACGGAAGAAGAAATCGCCTATCTAAACGGCAGGAGTGGACCCGTGATGGGGACAGAGATGATAAGAGATGAAAGTTGGCGCAGAGAGATTTTTCTTCCACCGCATGGGGTAATGCTGCTCATTTTGGATAGGCAATATTAAAAAAAGGCTCTTAAGACATCCTTTCAGTAGTGAAGGGATGTTTTTTGTTGTTTATTTCTTGTTCAGGCTGGCAAGCTAGAACTATAGTGATGGATTGGGCAAAAAACGAACCATGATGCGGCAAGTTCCAACAAGAAAGCGTTAACACAAATCGATATACTATGGTTGTGGCAGCTTAGAGGAAGACAGGGGGAGTTTTGGATGAAGCGTTTCATGAAATGGATGACAGATTCGTTTGCGCCAAGATTGGAGGCGTTTACGAACAATATTTGGGTTTCTTCGATTCAAGAAGCCATCATGGTCGCCATTCCGATGATTTTCATCGGTTCGATTATTACATTGATTTCGATTTTGCAGGATTTCATTCCGGGAATGCCGGACCTGACACCCATCACGACATTCAGTTTCGGTTTGCTGGGGTTGTTTATTGCTTTTTTGACGCCTTATGTCGTGATGGAAAAAAGAGAACGACACAAAATCAAGTTGCTGGCGGGAATGACGGGGATATCTCTGTTCGTTATGCTGCTTAACCCGACAGTAAACGAAGACGGTACCATTCAGTTCATCCTTGAACGATTTGGACCCTCGGGGATGATTACAGCACTGTTGGTAGGTGTATTTGTCGCTCTTGTAATGATCATGTGCAACAAATTTTCGTTCTTCAAAAAAGGGTCTTCACTTCCCGAATTCATTATGGACTGGTTCGATTTTCTCGTCCCGATCGCCCTGGTATTAACAACAGGATGGTTGCTTGTATATCAGCTTCATTTTGATATTTTTGGACTGATCGTGAACGTATTTGAGCCGATCAATGCCGTTGGACAAAGCTTAACCGGATTTTTATTGTTCAATTTCATTGGCGTTGTACTGTATTCTTTCGGCGTAAGCCCGTGGGTCATGACACCGATCTGGTACGCAATCTGGATACCTGCAATCGAAGAAAATGCAGCTCTTGTCGCAGCGGGACAAGATCCGGTCAATATTAACACATTTGAAACCTTTTTCTCCGGCTGGCTGGGTATTGGCGGTATGGGTGCGACTTTGCCGTTAGTTGTTTGGTTCCTGATGGCACGTTCGAAAAAACTGAAATCTGTCGGCAAGGCGACGATTATCCCGTCCTTGTTCAACATTAATGAACCTGTCGTGTACGGAGCACCGATTGCCTTTAATCCGTTACTCATGGTGCCGATGTGGATTAACTCACTTATCACGCCGGTGATTGTGTACTTGGCTCTCGACTGGGGTTGGGTACGGATCCCGAGCCAGATCTTCCAGCTATGGTACACGCCAATCGGCCTGTCCACCTACATTATGTCCGGACTCAATGGGCTTATCTTGCTGGCGGTCGTCCTGGTGATTGTATTTATTGTCTGGTTTCCGTTTTTCAAACTGTATGATGCACAGGAACTGAAGAAAGAACAGGAACAAAATTGATATTAGAAGGGTGAGTACTATGGATAAATCAATCAATGAATTGTTGACGGCATTAACGCTGGCCGAGAAAGCTTCACTCTGCGCAGGATTGAATATGTGGATGACAAAAGGAATCGAGCGGTTAAACATTCCGCCAGTTCATATGTACGATGGGACAAACGGCATCCGTAAAACAAACAGCGATGAAGAAATGGGGATTACAACGGAAAATGTACCCGCAACCTGTTACCCTACGGGTTCAGCCATCGGTTCTTCGTGGAATACGGATTTATTGTATGAAGTCGGTGTGGCACTGGGACGTGAATCCAAAACCATGGACGTTGAGCTGCTGCTTGGACCTGGTGTCAATATGAAAAGAACGCCGCTTGGCGGAAGAAACTTCGAATACTACTCGGAAGACCCATACTTGACGGGGGAACTTGGAGCGGCGTTTATAAACGGGATCCAAAGCGAAGGCGTGGGCGCTTCTGTCAAACACTTTGCGGGTAACAACCAGGAGTTCGAGAAGATGGTAACCAGTTCGGAAATCGATGAGCGAACGCTCCGCGAGATTTACCTGAGCGCCTTTGAACGTATTATTAAGAAATCCGATCCTTGGACGGTTATGTGTTCTTATAATTTATTGAATGGAACGTATACAAGTGAGAACGAACATTTGCTGAATGACATTTTGAGAGAAGAGTGGGGTTATGAAGGTGTTGTTCTATCCGACTGGACAGCTGTCAATGATCGTATACGCGGACTGAAGGCCGGGCTTGATCTGGAGATGCCGGGTCCCGCCCATTACAATGCCAAAGCGATCATTGAAGCGGTTCAGAACGGAAGCCTTTCTCAAGAACAGTTGGATCGCAGCGTGGGCCGGATTTTGAAACTGGTTGAGCGAGTAACGGGTAAGAAAGACTTGGATTCTTCTCCAGATTCGGACTATCATGCACTCGCGCGTAAAGCGGCGGCCGAGAGTATTGTGCTTCTGAAAAATGAGAACGCGATTCTCCCGCTAGGGCAGGAGTCCATTTCGTCAGTTGCCGTGATCGGACGGTTTGCCAAAAAACCGAGAATTCAGGGAGCGGGCAGTGCGAAGGTAACGCCTACAAAAGTCGATATTCCTTGGGACGAGATAAAAAATCTGGCTGGCGATGCCATGACCATGAATTATGCAGAAGGGTACCCGGAGGATGACTCCATCAATGATGAGCTAATCAAGGAAAGCGTGTCATTAGCCATGAATTCCGATGTTGCTGTATTATTTGTTGGCCAACCAGAATATGCGGAATCGGAGATGCATGATTTGCAAGGCATTGATCTTCCCGAGCATCAAGTGAAATTGATTCTTGCGGTAGCCTCAGTTCAGCCCAAGTGTATTGTCGTAACGAGCAGCGGTTCCGCGCTGGCGATGCGTCCATGGGTACAGCATGTACCTGGTGTGATTCATTCTTGGTTGTCGGGTCAAGGCATGGGTAAAGTGATTGCAGATGTATTATTCGGACAGACAAATCCTTCGGGCAAACTCTCTGAGACATTCCCTGTCAAACTGTCGGACACCCCTTCACACATGCGAATTCGCGGGGAGAACGGCAAGCTGTATTATCGCGAAGGCCTGTTCGTGGGTTATCGATATTATGACCGGAAAGAACTGGCACCTCAATTCCCGTTTGGACACGGATTGTCTTACACATCGTTCTCCTATACGGATCTGGAAGTGGCTCAGACCCATAACGGTGTGACTGTGTCCTTCCAATTGAAAAATACCGGAAAGCGCAAGGGAAAAGAAGTTGTTCAATTGTATGTTCACGATGAAGAGTGCACATGGACCCGTCCAGAGAAAGAATTGAAAGCTTTTGCCAAAGTTGAACTGGAGCCGGGTGAAAAACGCAAGATTACTTTTGAACTGGAAGAGAGAGATTTCTCATATTACAACACCAAGTATAACCGTTGGGTGGCAGAGACCGGGTTTTTCCAAATTTCACTTGGCAGCTCGTCCAAAGATCTCCGAATTACGGAACGTCTACATTGTGACTTTGGTAAGGAAGAAATCACGTTCCACAAATTCAGTCTGCTCAGTGAGTGGATGAGTGATCCTGTGGCGAAAAAGGAATTGGAGCATTGCCTGAATGAAATGAACGAGCACGTTACGGACAAGGTATATCTTAACGAGGAGTTTGTGGGATTCTGGGCAGATTTCCCGATGATCAAAGTGTTCCAAATGTTCGGCCAACAATGGATGAATGAGCGTTCACCTGATGAAATTATTAATGAACTTATCGCCAAGGTTAACCAGGCACGTAATGAATAGTTAAGTAAAAGAGGAACCAAGTTCAATCCCGTACAGGGGAGATGAACTTGGTTTTTCTGTGAGCCCAAAATAAGAGGCACCATATGAGGGTCTCTTTTAATTCATCAGACAAATGATATTGATTATTGTTCTCATTTACATGCTTCGACATTTACTGTATACTGACAATAGTTATTTTACATATTGGTCTAAACGACAAGATAGAATTCAAAAGGGAGAGATTATTTACATGTTGGTATCCGTTAAAAAAGGGATGTTTCTTTGTTTAATTACTGCAATGATCCTGGTGCTCGCAGCGTGTTCAAGTAACAATGGTGGCAGCGAAGATGCAAATGGCAACTCACAACAAGCTGCGGAGAGCAGCGCCACGAATGCAGCAACAAATGGGGAACAAACCGACGCAGACGCTTCTGCACCTGCTGAAACAACTTACCCGGTAACCGTTTCAAATTATACAACAGAGAACGGCACATGGGTGAAGAAGGATCAAACGTTTGACAAGGCACCTGAACGAGTAGTTGCCAATACCCAAGGTGCAGCCGAGCTGATGATTCGCCTTGGTTTGACAGACAAACTTGTAGGTGTAGCTGCGTTGTTTGGTAGTGTACCTGAAGATATTGCTGACGAGTTTAAACAAATTCCTGTGCTTGCTGAAGGCTATGTAGGTAAGGAAGTGACGATAGGGGCTACGCCTGACCTGGTTGTAGGGCGTGGTGGATTGTTTGAGGATGCGGACTGGGGTGTTGGTACAGTAAGCAGCTTGAATGATATGGGGATTAAAACGTACGTACAAAGCACCAGTGTTCCTGATGCATCGTTAGATAGTCTGTATCAGGATATTACTGAATTAGGTGAGATATTCAACGTACAAGCCAATGCAGCGGCATATATTGAGACGCTTAAAGCACGCGAGAATGCCTTGTCGGCCCGAGCTAGCTCTGAAACGATCAACTATGCATCATTTTCGGATAATGGTGATGGAACTATTGGAATCTACAACGGAAATGGTGATACGTTTATTGAAAGTGCAATGTCATTAATCAATATGCATAATATGCTTATTAATGAAACTGGCACACTCAGTCTGGAGAAGTTAATCGAGATTAATCCGGATGCAATGATTATTTCGAGGTATGCAGGTGGCATTGATCCTGAGCAGACGATTGAAAAGCTGCTTGCCAACAAACAGGTACAAAACATTAACGCAGTTAAAAACAAAAAAATCTACATTATCGATTTCAACAACTTCTGGGGTTACGGGGATTCCATCTTCACAGGAGTTGAAGGACTCGCTGATGATCTCGGGTTATAAATGAGTACCATTAAAAGTCGCTATTTTAGCGGCTTTTTTTGTTATCAGGGACCCAATTTTTGTTCCAAGCTGATCAAACTTTTATTGGAATCTAACGTTACTATTGTATAGTTAAAAATTACATGGAATGGGTGAGCCGCTGTGAAGATGAAGCATATGAGAAAAGTAGTTGCCGTTGCATTAGTGATGTCGGTGTTATTACCACTGGGGCCTCAAAAATCTGAAGCGGCATCCAAATACGTTGATTTGGAAATTCAGTGGGCAGACGGTAGTATTAACCATGTTGAGACGTTAATCAAGGATGGAGTCACGTATGGAAGCTTTTTCTCACTTGGTATTAAGGCAGGCCTAGTGTGGGGGATGGAAGATGATAAGACGGCCGTACTGAAGAGCAGTGAGAAGCATATTGTTGTGCACTTGGGAAGCAGAATTGCCGAAGTGGATGGTCAAAAAGTAGATATGGGCACAGAACCTGTGTCGTATATTAGTCACCTTTATGTGCCCATTAGATTTCTTGCATCTGCTTTGGACGGGGAAGTGACTCATCGAGATACGAAGACGAATAAGATAACCGTGACTGGGCTGAGCAATTATACCGATACTTTTTATGGTAGCGACATGGGTTACACCTATGTCATTCGCGCTACAAAAGGAGATCTTGAAATTACGAATGCTTCTACTGGACAAAAGAGCTCAATTCCGTTAGGTATAAAGGACATTAATGTGAATACTCATGATCTCAAGATAAATTTTAAGAGGAGTCCCCAAAATCTACTTATTGTCATCATTGAACACACTAATCGAAAAACAGAAGACTACGATCTTTACACGTTGGTATTCAAAAATAAAGGTCTGATTCGCAAATCCATTGCTCATGGGGTAATGGAGCCGCATGAAATTTTGAATTCAGATGGTAGTATTCAACTCATAGATGACAATAAGATACGTATTATCGATGATGGAAGCGGTAAGGTGCTTGAAGTGCTTCCTCGCTGAATATATATCTGATCCGATATTCATACGTCACCAATTAAAGAACAATAATACAAACATCTCAAAGAGCCGCTGATCACGATGATCAGCGGCTCTAGCATATTTCTTCCTGAATCTTTTTATAGTGATATTAATCTTTCAAGACAGCTTGACTTGTGAATATATTATCAGTATAGTGTGAATCAGTTCACACTTCACATTAAGGAGTAATCTATGCCAAAAAATTCTTTCTTTCGTTTAGATGAAGCAAGGCGCGAGGAAATATCGAATAGCGCTATGCATCTTTTTGTTAATAACCTTTACGAGGATATAACTATGAAGATGCTTTTGGATAGTTTGTCCATGCACCCCGGAACATTTTATCGATATTTTGAAGACAAAGATGACCTTTATTGTCAATTAATACGTAATGTGACCCAGAAAAGAGCTGCATATTTTAGTAACAGTAATGAAGATTCCCTTTACAGCTATTTCCTCACTGGCTTATTTGGTAACGTTAATGGCATGGTGACCGAGCCGCTGAATGAGTTGGAAATCAAACTGACTAAAACATTTTCATATATTCCTGAGGACATTTTGCTTAAAGTATATGTGAATGTGTTAAAGGGCGAGTCATTCCCCATGATCAAGGACATTTTACGCCGAATGAGGGTTGATGGATATCTCCGACCGGATGTTGACGACGACCTGATTTCTTTTATGTTTGAGTCAATGCAGCTTAATTTAATCTTGTTTTTTAGAGAATTCGATATTAAGGACTCTAAGCTGCAACATAAGATCAGCAAATACTTTGCTGAATTTATGGGCCATGGACTGCTTGAAGATCATAAATATTCTGAAATGGTTAACGATCTCAAGGGGGAAAGAAAATGAAAACCTATGACGTATTTCCAGAACCAATTGGCGGCTATACTGTCGGTCGAACCCAGATGGATTTTGAGTACACGGCATCAGATTACTCCAAAAGAGAACTGACCGCTTTTGTGTATTATCCGTCTGACAGTAGCGAAGGTAAAACTACATCAACGTACATGTTTCCTGAAGTCTACGGGATGTTTAATGAGCAGCCACTTGTCACTGCGTTGAAGGATGTTTTCTCTATAGATATCAAGACCCAGTGTTACGACGACCTTGCTCTCTCCGGGAAGGAAAAGCGCTATCCAGTGTTATTCTATGTTTGCGGTGGAGGCGGTTCTCCAGAATGGGGTACAGTGCTCTGTACAGACTTGGCAAGCATGGGGTATGTTGTGGTAAGCATCGGCCATCAGAATAGCACGATGTATAAACGTAAAGATGGGCGCCTGTTTAATGTATCCAAGGATTTTTCGGATGTCATTACAGCGTTTGGTGAAGATCCGGAGATGCTGGCGTTGGCTGGTAAGATGGAGATGCGTCCTGACGATGAAACTGCCATTGAGATGTGCCGTAACGTGCTTGCACTACCGATACTTTCCAAGATAACAGAGTATAGTGAATCACAGGCAGCAGATGTAAGGTATGTAGCCGATTATCTTTACAAACTGGACTCTGGAGAGCTGAATTCCATCTTTAAGGGCAGATTGCTGCTTGACATCGGCATGGGTATAGTCGGACATTCTTATGGAGGGCCTACGACGGCGATGGTTTGCCGGGATGACGACCGGTTCGCCTGCGGGATTGGCTTGGATAGCGGTGCGTTTGGACTTCTTGACAGCGATCTTAAGAAACCCTTCTTGCTACTGTTTTGTGAACCTAACTATAATATGAATGCGATTATTGGCGCTAACAATAGCATGGAGACCTATTATTTCTCAGTTGATCGTGTTGCACATTTGGATTACTGTGACATCGTGTTTACCAGTTTTAATGAGGAACTCAGAGGTGAACGGGATGCTATGGAGATGCGAAATATTGTTACAGACTATGCGAAGAACTTTTTTGATCATTACATACTGCAGAAGGCAGCAAGTTTGGAAAGCCTGGCATACGATGGTGTGGAATTGATCAGGAAGACCAGCAACAAGTGACATAACCGAGAGACTACTGATTAATATATGTCAATTAATACATGTCAAAGAACTAGCCGTACAGACGCAGAGCCGATAACCCTATTACGCGGTTATCGGCTCTCTGACTCTGATATTGCAAATTGACATCCTGGTTCCAATAACTGACGCTTATTCGGCCTTAGTCCAGTCAGTGTTTACTTTGCTTCCAGGTTCCATCAACATGATATGACATTCCTTTTCGGCGGAAGGCTTGATCTCGACTCCCTTAGGGACAATATACATCTCACCCTTGGAAATCTTCACATGCCCATCACGAAAATCAATTATCATTTCCCCTTCGAGCACAAAAAATAACTTATCGGTCTCCTCATGAACATGCCACTCAAAATCTCCAGCAATCTTAACGATCTTAAATTGATAGTCATTCATTTCACCAATGAGTTTGGGAGACCAAAGATCGTTTAATTTCGAGAATTCCTCATTCAATTGAATAGCTTGATAGTGCATCGTCATTCCTCCTGTGTATTAATCCTATAGTTTCAGTATACTGATCTAAGCTTTTGTATAACATGGATGCCTATTGAAATCAGGATGGATTATTGATGAACTTCAGACGATACTCCGTAGGAGAAATACCACATTGTTTCTTGAACACTCTGCTAAAATAAAAGGGGTCAGCAATGCCAACGGTCTCGGCAATCTGTTGTACAGACGCATCACTTGCCAATAACATTTGCTGTGCCATATTTATACGATATTTCAATATATATTCTGCCGGACCCATACCCGCATGTCTTCTAAACACGTAGGAAAGTCGATTTCGATTAACGTTATTTTGTTCTGCAAGCGATGCGACAGTCAGACTTTGATCATAGTTTTCTTGGATATAGGTAGAGACCCGTTCGAATAAAACATCTGATTCACCACTATTTTGCCTATGATCAACACATATTAAAGTCTCATTCAGTACATCGCGAAACAGCATCTCGGTCTGAAACTTTGAAATACCTCCACGCTGATTATACACATGCCAAAGACGCGTGATTAATTCGATCAGACGTGGGGACTGACCCGTTGATAATTCAAAATGCTGATGGGAAAAGCTTGTCTCTTCGAGGTCCGAACTACATATCCGGTATAAAACGAGGATGTATTCCCAGTCCGTTCTATGAAACACGGTTTGATCCAGTTTCATTTTCGCGCCCCCATGTACAACTTTTCCTGGTGAAAAGATATAGGGCGTACCATCAAATTGAAATTGTATTTTTCCTGTAAGAGGAAATACAAATCCAGGAAAAGAATCGGTATAGTCAGCCGGGGGAACCCCTGGATTTCTAGCATATCGATATACTCCTTCTACTTGAAAAGGAATGTGTGCAAAATGCGCTGCTAACTGATTAACGTCTACTTTCACATTACGTACCTCATTTCAAAAGTGTTTGCCGGTCATTCTAAGATAAATCGTTGTGCACCTTACTCCAACATTATTGATAACGATTATCACTGTCAACATATATAATGATAAAGAAAGCTCTTTTTTACATATGGGCAATAGAATCCATCTTGTGTTAACATGTGCACTAACTAATCCAATTGCTTGCTTGAGAAGGGGAACCCATGTCAATTCGAATAAAAATGCTGCTGTCTTTCACGGGCATGCTCGTTATAAGTCTACTGTTCATCCTGCTTACGGCAAGTCTGTATACGATTGCGGCCACAGGGGATCTACAGAGTTTCCGTGATATATACAAGGTACATTATCAGATCAACCCCCTGACTGAACAGGGAGAATCGATCTTTCAAGAGATGAAGTTCCTGGCCAAAAATGACCCGGACGACCTGCAGAACAAGGTTTTGCTGCGTGAATATGATATGAAGCTTCGAGCTGAGAAGTCAGGGCTCTACGTCAGACGTGAGAATAGCCAGATATTCGAATCGCTGACCTTCAACCAGCCAGAGCTGAAGCAAGCACTTCCTTCCTATGATCTTAACAATTACCAGATTCGGAGCACCTTCAATATTGGTGAGCGATTTTACGCGTATGCAAAATTTGATTTTCAGTATTCAGACGGGGAACGAGGGAGTATCTTTGTCATTCGCGAGAGAAGCCCTTTTGCGGAGCTTACTCGCAAACTGCTACCTGTGATGTCATTCCTGCTTATTGGCGTCCTCATCATTGCAAATCTACTCCTGTTCCGCTGGATCACGCGCAGCTTCATTAAGCCATTGAATCAACTACGAAGTTCAGCCGAACATATTAAAGATGGCAATCTATCCTTTAAGCTTCAGCTAAACTCCAATGACGAGGTTGGTCAACTCAGCGAAGCGTTTGAGAGCATGCGGAATCAATTACAGCTCTCCTATGCATTACGAGAGCAGGACGAAGTAAACCGCAAAGAGCTCATCTCCAACATTTCGCATGATCTCCGTACGCCGATTACCAATATCAAAGGGTATATTGAGGGTATTCGTGACGGAGTGGCTAATACTCCGGAGAAAATGGAGAGTTACGTTAATATCATTCACTCCAAAGCAGTTAGCATGGATAAGCTGGTGGATGAACTGTTTTTGTATTCCAAGCTCGACTTGAACCAAGAACCTTTCCTGTTCAAGACAGTTGATCTCGCTGATTTCCTTGAAGATAGCATCGAAGAGCTGAGATATGATCTGGAGGATAAAGATGTTGCCCTGGATTGGATTAACCAGGTGTTTGGTCCCGCCATGGCTGCTGTGGATCCAGAGAAGTTAAAACGTACCGTTGTTAATGTGGTGGATAATGCACTCAAATACATGGAGAATGAACACAAACGGTTCGAGATTACACTTCAAGCTGATGAGAAATGGATTACAATGGGCTTTAAAGATAATGGCAGGGGAATACCCGAAGAGGCACTGCCTTATATATTTGAACGCTTTTATCGTGCAGAACAATCCCGCAATTCCTCAACGGGCGGAAGTGGACTTGGACTGGCAATAGCCCGCCAAATAATTGATGGACATGGGGGCTTCATCTGGGCAGAAAGCCAGCCCAATGATGGCACGAGCATATATATCAAGCTGAAACGGCTGAATGAAGAGAGGGACTAATGAGTAATGGCAAACATTTTGATCATTGAAGATGAAACAACGATCGCGGAACTGGAACGGGATTATTTTGAGCTCAACGGATTTTCTGTGGATCTCTGCCATACTGGAGATGAAGGCCTGAAACAGGCACTGGAGGGGGACTATAATCTGATCATTGTTGATCTGATGCTTCCGGGACTCGACGGCTTCGAATGTTGCAGGCGCATTCGCGAGGTGAAGGAGGTGCCCATCCTTGTCGTTTCCGCGAAAAAGGAAGAAATCGATAAGATCAGGACATTTAATCTGGGAGTTGATGACTTTATTACAAAACCGTTCAGCCCAAGTGAATTAGTTGCACGAGCAAAGGCTCATTTGACCCGATACGAGAGACTACTTGGTAAAAACAAACCAGCTGAGCAGGATGAAATCCACATTCGCGGGCTTCACATTGATAAAGGATCACGCCGCGTTTTTGTTAATGGAGAAGAGGTGGCGATTACAACCAAGGAATTCGAGTTACTTGTATTTCTTGCGAGTCATCCCAATCGTGTATTCAGCAAATCTGATCTGTTCGAGCGGATCTGGGGCATGGATTCCACCGGAGACATTGCAACGGTAACCGTCCATATTCGCAAACTGCGTGGGAAGCTGGAGACAGACCCCAAAAATCCAGAGTATATCGAAACCGTCTGGGGCGCGGGCTATCGGTTTACTGCATAAGTTTCGTGAAAATTTAGACCCAGTTTATATTTTGTTAATAACTTTGTCCTTGGGAGTTTCTTTTTGTCCTCTATTCTATAGATACAGGCAACTACAACCTATAGAGGAGGAATTCAACTATGAATTCTACAACCCGCAAAATCGCTACATTTCTAACCATAACTGCATTAGGTACAGCAGTGTTCCCGTTAACTGCGAATCAAGTACATGCAGCTACATACGTTACTAACATTGCGGCAACAACCACACAGCTTACCCAACAACAGATTGAAACTGCTATCAAGGATCTGAATAGCTTGGGGATCATGAACGGATATGCAGATCAATCTATGGGTGAACATCGAGCAATTACCCGTGCGGAGTTAGCTTCATTGGTTTTCAAAACATTTAATTTGGAGAGCAAGACGGGAGAAGCCGTAGAATTAACGGATGTAAATCCCAATGCATGGTATGCGCCATATGCGTCAAAGCTTGTTGAACTCGGCATCATGCAAGCTAACGATGGACAATTCAATCCGCAGACTCAAGTGTCGGATGCTGAACTCGAACAAGTCGTATCTAAAGCAATGCAACGTGATGTAAAGTCCGTTCACCATTGGATGAGCGTGTTCTACTCCGAGAACGGTTCAGCAACGCGTGGCGAAACAGCAGTGTTGTTACAAACCGCACACCAAGCTATTCCTTCGGAGCAAGCTCAAATCAAGAGCGTTAGATCACTGAATGCCATTACGTTAATTGTAACTTTTGACAAACCGCTGACAGCAGCGAATGAAGCTTTTGCCAAGGCACAAACGGACTTTGCGTTTAGTGGCGGGCTGACGTTAACCAATATGCCCCGTTTGAAAACAGGGTCAATTGCGACTTACATCGTTCCAACGTCCGTACAAGATGCTGGTGAAGTGTACAACCTGACTTACAAAGGGCAAGACGCTGGGTCCTTTGAAGGTAGTGGCACGAAAATAAACATGACAACGGCTAGTCAAGTAACGAATGATACATTCGAGATTGAAGCACTGCAAGTGAACGGTGTAGTGGATTACGGTTACATCATTTCGGCTTACAGCGGTGGTCGAGGAGCTAATGCATTTGTGCTGAATGATCAAGAGCAAGCAGGAGGCAAAACGTATCAAATCATCTCTTCCATGCAAGCAAGACAAGTTGTAATTACGCCAGAAGGTGGCGAGCCTATCGTTGCCAGATATGTTCCGTTCACACAATCCACAGATGGTAAACAAGAACCGAAGTTCCGTTTGCCTGAGGGTCAAACGCTGAAATCAGGTGTCACATATACGGTTACTTCGGATTGGGCGAACCTAGAAAATGCTTCATTTACAGCGAAATCGTTTGATTCGTTGGTGTTTGCAAGTGCTCAAGCAGTGAGCGAAACCTCCATTGAAATTACGCTTGACCAGGACCCTGGGGATGAACTGTTCTCTGGTCGAAGTGTAACGTTAACTTCACCTAGCGGGGATGTTCTGACGGCCATTTATAAATATTCAAGTCGAAAAGGTGCGACGGGTGTGTTCGACCTAACAAATGATGGGAAGTTAACTCTGGGTACTACGTATACAATAAACCCAGTTGGGGATTGGAGTATCGCTTCTTCGGTCACCTTGACACTGGAGTAAAGGAGGCAGTATGAGTAAATCGCTGATTATCGTTGTCCTGATAAGCAGTATGTTGATCGTTCAAGGCTGCGTGCCTGAAATGAGAAACGACTCCAACGTGGAGGAAAAGGCCATGACTTCAGCAGATGAGCAGCTGTTCAAGGCAGTAGAGGACAGCGATACTGAACGCATCGAACAAATGATTCAAGCAGGTGCCAATATCAATGCTCAAGATCAGAGTGGACGAACCGCTACAATGATTGCAACTTACAATAATGATCTAACATCGGCTAAAGTGTTAATTGAAGCGGGGGCAGATGTGAATATACAGGACGATATGCAAAATACCCCGTTTCTGTATGCTGGCGCTGAAGGATACTTGGATATTTTGAAGCTGACAGTTGAGGCGGGAGCGGACCCAGCGATAACGAATCGATATGGAGGGACTGCACTTATTCCAGCTTCGGAGCATGGATATGTGGATGTAGTGCAAGAATTACTGACTCAAACTTCGGTGGATGTGGACCATGTGAATCAATTGGGATGGACAGCACTACTCGAAGCGATCATTCTTAACGATGGCAATACTCAGCAGCAGGAGACGATACAATTACTCATTGATCACGGAGCAGACGTGAACATAGCGGATCGTGATGGCGTATCACCGCTCAGTCATGCGAAAAATAAAGGCTTTGAAGAAATTGAAGACATTTTGGTACGAGCTGGTGCGAAATAAAACCCTATTAGGTGAATAAATTAACAAACATGTTGAGATATATGTAAAAATGGTTTTGATGGAGCGCCTGATTCCTTCTATGCTGAAGGGCAGGCGCTTCATTCAATAATCTTCCGTTCATGAAACTGGCATAGTCTTAACATGACATGATTAGATACAAGAACGAGGATCTTAAAAATTGAATATCTCTGCTTTGAAGTTTGCTATAGTGTACCACTATACTTCCAGATAAAATGGAAATACCAACCATGTAAGCGTTATCTATTATTGTACTGCTTGTACATGTTGGAATCATTCATGGAGGTGTATGATGAAGAGGAAGTCTTGGTATACTTTGGTAGTAACTGGTGTCATCTCTTTGTTTTTTTCAGTAAGCGCTTTCGCGGGTTATGTTTTCTGGGAACCTCTAACCTATTTTAACGCAAGTACGTGGCAAAAAGCAGATGGGTATTCCAATGGGAGCATGTTTAACTGTACGTGGAGGGCTAACAATGTTAATTTCACAAGTGACGGCAAGCTTAAGCTTGGTTTGACCAGCTCTGCACAGAACAAGTTTGATTGCGGAGAGTATCGTACCACAAATACGTATGGGTACGGCTTGTATGAAGTCAGTATGAAACCTGCCAAGAACACAGGTGTAGTTTCCTCATTTTTCACATACACAGGCCCTGCACATGGCACCCAATGGGATGAGATTGATATCGAATTTTTAGGAAAAGACACAACCAAAGTGCAGTTTAATTATTACACCAATGGAGTTGGTAATCATGAGAAGATTATCAATCTAGGTTTTGATGCATCCCAAGGTTTCCATACGTATGCATTTGATTGGCAGCCCGGACATATCAAATGGTATGTTGATGGTGTACTGAAACACACGGCAACCAGCAATATTCCTAAAACACCCGGAAAAATCATGATGAACCTCTGGAATGGAACAGGAGTAGATAGCTGGCTCGGTCCTTATAACGGGGCCAATCCGCTCTATGCAGAGTACGATTGGGTCAAATATACGAGTAATTAAGCAGACTGAAGCAGCCGTTAGCGGCTGCTTTTTCTATATTCTGGCATTGTATTTATTCAATATATGTATTCAATATCCAATATCCTAAATTAATGCAATAAATGTTGCAATATTAGTATGGGCATAAATATCAAACATTCATTATGATTAACCTGTAAGCAACATTACATAGACTGGGGGAACGAAGTTGGACACAAGTAAAAAGAGACGAGTAGGCAGTTTGGTCATGATCGGTGTATTGGCCCTATCTGCAGCCTTGAGTGGGTGTAGTAACGGGAGCGACAAGAAAACAGAATCGAGTACACCAGCGACAACGTTGGAGCTCAAAGATGGAAAGTATGATCCACCAGTATCCATTACGTATTTACGACCATGGGGTCCAGACGTGAAGTTTAAGTCAGGCGAGGATCAGGATAACAACGTCCATACAAAATGGGCCAAGGAGAAACTCGGGATTGAGTTGAAAAACCAGTGGATATCTCCTTCTACCAATAATGCGTTTGAGACGAAACTGCGCCTGTCACTGGCTTCCAATGCGGACATGCCCGACATTATTTCGTATCGCGGCGAATTCAATCTGGTGCGTGAATTGATTGAGTCCGGAAAATTTGTCGATGCGGGTGAGTTGTTTGACAAATATGCCAGCGACACATGGAAAGCAGCCGTAAACGAAGATCCTTCCGTATGGTATCCATACATGCAAGATGGCAAAAAGATCGGTATTCCGATTCTGGACTATTCCTATAATGGTGATCCTGTCATGTGGATCCGCGAAGACTGGATGAAGAAATTCAATCTGGAAGCACCTAAAACTATAGATGATCTTGAAGTCATTATGGAAACGTTTACGAATCAAGATCCGGATGGCAATGGGAAGCAGGACACTTACGGACTCACCATTGGCTTCAAGAACTGGCTGAACACATGGATGTCAGAAGCTGGATGGGTATTTGGCGCTTATGGTACAATGCCAAACCAATGGAATCTGACGGCAGACGGAAAACTTGAATACGGTTCCGTTACACCTGGTGCAAAACAGGCTTTGGCCAAATTACAGAGCTGGATGAGCAAAGGGTATATCCCGGAAGAAGCCGGCGTGTATGACGAGACAAAAGCAGCAGAAGAATTTACTGCCGGAAAAGCAGGTATTGTGGTTGGTCCTCACTGGATGCCATCCTGGCCGCTGGAGGATGTGAAGAAAAACAATCCTGAGGCTGAATACAAGGCGTATCCCATTCCTTCCGGTCCAAATGGTCAAGCAGGAAGACATGGTACGTCAAACGGAAATGGCGTAGTTCTAATTAACAAAGACATGAAAAATCCGGAAGCCTTTTTCACCTATCAGAACTATCTCTTTGATCACTATGCAAATCCTAAAGAGGGCGATGAGTTTGAGCATGGATTTGCGGAAGGATACGATTGGGTTATGGTAGATGGGAAACCATCAACCGATGCAAGTCTTACGGGCGGTTATGCTCCCGAGAAGTACACTTTGACTTTTGATGGAGCGCGTATTCCCAATCTAAGTATGACAACACTTGCCAAGCTGGCAAGCGGTGAAGAAGCAACTACACCGTTTGAGAAAAAAATCAAATCAGGTGTACCAGTACCTATGCTTGATGCAGCCAAGATTGTTTTGGATCAAAAGGATATCGTGTTCAATCAAATGTTTACCGGTGCACCTTCAATGACAATGCAGATGAACAATGACATTTTGACAAAGATGGAGAAAGACACCTTCTCTCAAATTGTATATGGCAAAACCTCTGTTGATGCGTTCGACTCATTTGTTGAGAAGTGGAAGTCTTCAGGTGGGGATCAGATTACGAAAGAAGTTAACGAGTGGTATGATTCCGTGAAAAGCGGAAAATAGGATGACGCAGGGCTGGCTGAATTGAATCATCGCGGCCACATAAGCACCAAAAAGGCATTGCAGGAGAAGATCTCCGGCAATGCCTTTTTGTATTTGATATGGAGAAGGGGAAACCAGAGAGATACCAGAACGTCAAGTCTAGTCTGTGTACTCTCTTAAACCGGCAGATTTTCCCGATATTCTTGCGGTGTAAGATCATAAAATTTCTTGAAAACTCGAATGAAATATGCGGTATTGTTGTAACCGACAAGTTCTGCAATCTCAAACACTTTGGCGGTTGATGTTCGCAAATGATAGGCTGCTTTCTCCATTCTTAACCGGTACACATAGGCAGTAAGTGCTTCACCTGTCTCCGCCTTGTATACCTTGGATAAGTACACTGGATGCAGATGCACATGGTCAGCAATTGCAGGCAGTGATACATCACCAGCCAGATGAAGGTCGACAAAACTTTTGACGCTGCGCACAATGGTGCTGTGATTGTCTCTAAGCTCTTGTTCAGCATCATCTCGTATGTAATGAAGTGTACGCACCGACCAGTCCTGTAGCTGCTGCGCAGTGGAATAGCTGGGAGCTTGAAAGTAACGATAGGACTCTGCTGGAATCAAAGAAGAGATTTGTTTGCCATTTTTATGAATGATGTACGCAAACGCGCCCGCAATAGCAAAATACACCTCAAAGGTTGACTCGGCAATATCATGATGTTCATTGGAATGCAGCAGTTCCTCAAAAATGTGTTCGATTTTCTGTTCCACATCCTCAAAGCGACCAGCTTCGAGCAGGCTAATCAACGTTGGTGGCTGATACAGTGACCTGATCGTATGTAGAGGATTGGCATCCGTTTCATCGGAAGCGGTGACAAACAAACCTTGCACCTGACCCATCCGTTTACGCATGGACATAACCGTTCGCTCATAGAGTTCTCCAATTTCGTGGGGAAACTTCCCCCAACTGGAGACGGAAATGGAGATTGCACCTTTCAGGTATAACTGAACATTGGTTTGAATCTGGGCAGCATACTGTTCAAGCAATGTCTGAGGTGTCTCACTCCTGCTGTAACTCATCGTTGTGGAATGTTTCATGCTTACCAGAACAACAATGTAATCGTGCACGTCACGTGTATGCCAGATATGAAAATGATTATGCATCACTTCACTTATAATATTACATATCGCATATTCCATTAGGGCCAGGTCACCGTGCGCCATATCGGATAGATGTTTCTCCATACGAATAATCAGCATGCCGAGATCTTCTCCTACGGAGTAGGGAAGCTCCAGCAGATCAAGCTTGTCTGCCAGCGTCTTCTGATCATAGACTTTTCCAGTCAGCAACTCATGCAGCATCGTGGATTGAAGCAATGGCAGATGATCCTGAAAGGCGTGTAAGGCTCTTTGATGAGATGCTGCGGTTTCCCACTTTTCTTTAATTCGATGAACAAGACGTTGCACGGATTCGATGAGATCTTCATCACTAACAGGTTTCAGCAAGTAATCAAAGCTTTCCTGTGCAATGGCCTGTTTCGCATATTCAAAGTCGGCATGACCTGATAACAGAATCGTCTGCACATGCGGCCACTTTTCATGAATCGCTGTAATCAGTGCAATGCCTGACATTTCGGGCATACGTATATCCGTAATTACAATGTCAATGTCGTGGTTGTCCATAATTTCCAGCGCCACTGCACCGGACAAGGCTTCATGAACTGTACCGATCCCGCAGCTTTCCCACGGAATGGTCTCTGCCAGCGTTTCCACGACGGAACGTTCATCGTCAACTAGTAATATTTGCAGCATGGGTCGTTCACCTACTTGTCTGTATTGTCGTGCCATGTGATGTTAACTTTAATTCCACCCATTGAAGACTGTTCATAGGATAGTCCAGATCCTTCACCGTACAGAAAAGACAAACGCTGATGGACATTCCATGTACCACATCCCATATTCTCATCCAGCGGTTTAAGAAGATTATCCCTCAGATGATCAAGCTGTTTCTCAGACATGCCCAGCCCGCTGTCCTCCACGATAATCGTGTACACATCATCCTCGCAGTCCGCATAGATTTTAATCTGACCATCCACCGATTTGGGCTCCAGACCATGAATAATAGCGTTCTCAATAATAGGCTGAAGGGTTAGTCTGGGAACTGTTTTATCTAAAATATCATGGGGCACGTCGATTGTAAAATGCATTCGTTCCAGACGAAGTGACTGGATTTCCAAATAATTTTTGACCATCGTCAGCTCTTCACGAAGTGTGGCTTGATCCTTTTCGGACCTGGTTATGTATCGGTAATACTCCCCCAGATTCAGTGCCATGGCTACCACGGCCTTTTCATTTTTCATTCGGGCCATGTTCTTGATATAGAACAGACAGTTATATAGAAAATGCGGATTAATCTGCGATTGCAACTGTTTGAGTGTGGCTTCCCGACTTCGTAATTTCTCCTCATATACATTCTCGATTAATTCTTGAATTCGTTGAGCCATGATGTTGAAACGTGCAAATAACAGGCTGAACTCATTGCGTGCAGAATGATGAAGCCGAACGGAAAAGTCCCCGGTGGACAAGCGATTCGTCCCTTTCACTAACTGTAAGAGTGGAAGCTGCACACTTCGGTAGAGTGTATATAATACAACAACGCTCATCACGATCAGAACGGCAATTGAAGCGTAGAAGAGATTCCGGCTGCTCGTAATCGGTTTCAAAATTTGCTGCATAGGCACATAGTCAACATAATACCAGCCGAGGCTCTTGGATTGAATGTAGGAGACATAATATTCCGTTTTGTTCAACGTTGTACTGAATCCACCGCTGGCCTGCAGTTTTGCTTCTTTCAGGGAAGGCAGGATTGCGTTCAAGGTTTCCTTTCCAGAACTATTGCTGATTAATCCATAATCGGGATGGAACATGAACGGGTCACCTTTATTATTTAATTTGTTTTGATTAAGAAGTGCAGTTAAGTGGTGAACTGGAAAACTGATTTTGGTAATCAATCTGGCTTTGCCAGGTCTCGCCATCGCTGTCGTTGGATCGGTAGTGTACCAGATAAATTGATTGTCGGCATAGGTCCAGGATTGCGAGAGAGGCTCCTTAAACTCATCATCCCTGTACGGAATGTAAGCATAATAATCCGTTGATATCACTTTTTGCATCCTTGGGAAGTATAGTGTGATGGTCGAATGCCATTTGCTTGCTGCGTTGTACAGATTCATCTTTTCCAGAATAGCACTTCCAACTTTCACACGTTCATAGGGAATGTCCTTGTAGTCGGGGCGTTGATACTCCTGAATACTCGAATCTTGCCCAATAGACATCCCATACAACGATAATTGGTAAATGTTGGATTCTACTGAATCAGCAAATGTTGAGAGATGATTCATCGTATTGTTCTGAATCTCGTGTTCGATAACACGCACGCTTTCCCGGTTCGAGTATGTATAAAGAAACAGCACCAGAATAAGCAGCATCACAAACAACAGAGTAATTTTGGTAAAGACATTCAAGCGTGTGAACAAAGTCCAACCTCCTTAATCTTATTAAAATATTGATATCGTTGTTGCAATATTAGGATATAGATCACAAATTTCCATTGCTATAATTTTAATATACAAGTTCACGATGACTTGTAAAATACAAAATTTAGAACATGGGGGATGCAGGAGTGAAGGAACATACGTTAGAAACGCCGCATAAACGGCGCTCCACCAGGGTTAAACAGCGCTGGAATATGCAACGGAACTGGACCTTGCATATGATGCTCGTTCCAGCCGTATTGCTGGCACTGGTGTTTCAGTACATACCGATGGGCGGCATTGTAATTGCTTTTCAGGATTTTAAGCCATACTTGGGATTTTCTGAATCCAAATGGGTTGGTTGGGATAATTTTCGATATTTATTTTTATATCCGGACGTAGGTCAGGTGATCTGGAATACGCTGGTCATTGCATTTTTCAAAATCATCGCAGGTCTGTTCGCTCCATTCCTGTTTGCCATTTTGCTCAATGAAGTGCGCTTGACGGCATTCAAGAGAGTGAGTCAAACGCTTGTGTATCTACCGCATTTCCTATCATGGGTTATTCTCGGGGGGATTCTGCTCGATATCCTGTCTCCTCAGGGCGGCATGGTCAACCAGCTTGTCGTAGCCTTTGGAGGAGAACCGATCTTCTTCCTGGGAGACGGTACATGGTTTCGAATAACGCTGATCCTCAGTGATGTGTGGAAAGAATTTGGTTTTGGTACGATCGTATTTCTGGCTTCTCTCTCAGGAATTAATCCTGCACTTTACGAGGCTGCCGAGGTGGATGGGGCCAACCGGTTTAAACAGACGCTGCACATTACGATTCCGGCATTAATGCCGATTACAATCGTACTGATGACACTCTCTATCGGCAATATCCTGAACGCCGGTTTTGATCAGGTATTCAACTTGTACAATCCACTTGTGTATGACAAAGGCGACATCATTGACACCTTTGTATATCGACTCGGAATTCTGAACGGGAAGATGAGCTTCGCGACAGCAGTGGGGTTATTCAAATCAGTGGTAGCTACCATTTTGATTGTTATATCGTACAGAATGGCTTACAAACTGGCCAATTATCGAGTTTTCTAGAGAGGAGAAAAGGGCTTGTATTATAAAACAAAAGGATACCGCATATTCAGCATCGCTAACTATACTTTTCTTGGGATATTATCGATACTCTGCATTTTACCAATTATTCATATATTGGCTGTTTCATTCAGCAGTATGGCGCCAGCATCATCAAACCTGGTTACCTTCTGGCCTATCGGGTTCACAACCGACGCATATGTGAAAACATTCGGGAATTCAAACTTCATCAACTCCTTGATCGTATCACTTAAAAGGACTGTAATTGCAACGATCATTGGTATGGTCATCATGCTCATAACCGCATTTCCGTTATCGAAAGAAGATATCAGTTTTAAAGGTCGTTCGTTGTATACATGGTTCTTTGTTTTCACCATATTGTTCAGTGGCGGTTTGATTCCAAGTTACATCCTGATCCAGAAGCTTGGCTTGATGAATACCATCTGGGCACTTATTCTGCCTGGAGCACTGTCCGTGTGGAACGTTATTCTCATGATGAACTTCTTCCGTGGTCTGCCCAAAGAGCTTGAAGAAGCCGCCTATTTGGATGGAGCAGGTCATATCAAAACATTGATCCTGGTTTACGTACCACTATCGCTTCCAGCGATCGCAACCTTGTCCTTATTTACGATGGTGTATCAGTGGAACTCCTGGTTCGACGGCATGATCTATATGTCTGATATTAAAAATTATCCACTTGCTTCTCTGTTACAGACCATTATCGTTCAGCAAGATCTCAGCAAAATCAACGTCGATCCTTCCATGTTGGAGAATATCTCGCAGCGAACCGTACGCGCAGCACAGATCTTTATTGGTGCACTTCCAATTTTGATGGTATACCCGTTTTTACAACGTTTCTTCGTAAAGGGAATTGTTATTGGAGCAGTCAAAGAATAGGCTATGCAACGCAAGGATAACCGAGCTGAGGGAGGAAGTAAGATGAGAAGAGGATTGGCATGTATGGTGGCATGGAGTTTAATGGCTACCCTCGTTTATCCAGCAACTGCTGGGGCAGAAAGTGTACAGAATCAAGTGGAGGTAGGAAATGTGCAGGCGAAAAGCCTGCACTCCTCTGTTCCCTATAATGACCTTACCGGGCATTGGTCACAATCCGCAGTTACACATATACAGGACTTGAATCTATTGAAAGGTTATACGGACGGCACATTTAAGCCCAATCAGGTCATTAGCCGAGCTGAATTCGTGATGATTCTGGATCGGGCGTTTGGTTTCACCGGTAATGCTGCGACTGGCTCATATGCGGATATGACTTCAGACGATTGGTACTATGACGTGATGGTACGAGCGAATGGTACTGGCATCATCGAAGGAACAGACCGTGAACATCTGTCACCGCAACAACCGATTACACGCCAAGATGCAGCGGTTATGGTAGATCGAGCTTTTCAACTTTCAGCGGCTACAGATGAAGATAGTGAACAATTGAAATTTCAGGATGCAGATGATATTTCCAGCTATGCAAAGAAAGCGCTTACCTATCTAGTGAACGAGAACATCATCAAAGGTTTTCAGGGGAAATTAAATCCCAAATCCCCGATTACACGAGCAGAGACGGCGACAATGTTGTCGGCGATGATTGCAGATGTGAAAAGTGCTCCTGGTATTTATGAGTCCCGGGTAGATGGCAACTTGATTATTAATTCAACGGATGTCACGTTAAAAAATATGATTGTTAATGGAAATCTGCTGCTGGCAGAAGGCATTGGTGAGGGATCTGTTGTTCTTCAGGGCGTAACAGTTACAGGAAGTGTCATTATTAAAGGCGGGGGCAGTCATTCCATCGACATTAGCAACTCCAAGCTGAATCGAGTAGTCGTTGACAAACGTGGGGAACCCGTTAGAGTTGCCATCACGGAAGAAAGTACTATTCAGGAGATCGTTGTCATGCAACAATCCATTCTGGATATCTCCTCTAATAGTCTGATTGATACCATGAATATTCTCGCAGGTGCGAACCAGACCCGAGTGGATAGCAAAGGTACGATCCAACAATTAAGTGTTGATGCGAATGATGTTGTTATTAATGGAGAGAAAGCAAAACAAGGTCTGCGTACATCCATGACAGGGGAAGTTCAGCAACCTGCATCGTCACAGCCTGGGGGTTCAACAAGTGCGGCAAACACGCCAACGCAATCTACTCCAGGAGGGCAGACACCATCGAACCCATCGACACCAAGCAATCCTGCGGGTGAAAAACCGGTTCCTGCTACAACGATTCCGCATGATCAATGGGAGCTGGTCTGGAATGATGAGTTTAACGGGCCTTCGATTGATTCTTCCAAATGGACCGTGCAGGATACAGGACTCGTTTATAACAATGAAATGCAATATTACAGCCCGGACAACACTCGGATTACGAAAGATCAGAATCGAAGTGTACTGCAGATTGAAGCGAAAAAAGGAGAGAAAAACGGTAAAGATTACAGCTCAGGCAAACTGATCTCCATGGGAAAGGGCGACTGGACCTACGGTAAAGTAGTTGTACGTGCGAAGCTTCCTATTGAAAAAGGCATGTGGCCTGCCATATGGATGATGCCAACAGATGAAGTACATTATGGTGGATGGCCTGCCTCTGGAGAAATCGATATTATGGAGCTAATTGGTGGCAAAGAGAGTAATAACAAGGTATATAGCACATTGCATTATGACAGTGTGAAGCCTGACGGCTCCCATGGACACGATCAGGGAAGCCTTACTCTTCCGAAGGGAGAAACGTTTGCTGACGATTATCATGATTTCCAGGTGGAATGGTTGCCGGGTATGATTCGTTTCTATGTAGACGGTAAACTGCATCATGAAGTGACTAACTGGCAAACGAAGGCCGCGGGTCAACCCGAGTATTATACGTTCCCTGCACCATTTGATCGTCCATTCTATCTGATTCTGAATCTGGCGGTTGGCGGAGACTGGCCGGGCTCACCTGAAAGCAACTTCACTTCCGAAAAGATGAATGTTGATTTTGTGCGTGTATATTCTTACAAAAATCTAGACACATGGCCTGATGTAACAACAAATCCCATCGAGCCTGCGCAACAGCGGGAACTACAAGCCGATGGCAATCAAATCTACAATGATCGTTTTTCGGAAGGGTCTGCAGACAATGGAGTGCCTCTTCAGTGGAAATTCATTACAAATGCTGATGGAGCTGGCAGTGTCAAAGTTGTAACGGATGAGCAGAAAGGGAAAGCAGCAGAAGTTACCATTGATGCATCGGGTACTGAAAACTACTCGGTTCAACTGACTCAGATGCCGATGTACATCAAGAAAAACAAAAAGTACAAGATACAATTTGATGCGAAGGCATCTGCTAACCGTACAATCATGTCCAAAGTGAATCAATATGAAAAAAACTGGACGAATTATTCCGGTGATAACACCTTTGCACTCACGACGGATTGGCAATCCTATGACTATACCTTCAATATGCGGGATGGATCGGATAACAATGCCAGATTTGAATTTAATCTGGGGCTGGATGATACAAGCGTTTGGTTTGCCAATGTCAGGCTGATCGAGGTGGGTGAGGCTGATCCGCTAACGGTTGAACGCAACGCGTTACCTGATGGCAACTTCATTTACAATGGAACGTTTGATCAAGGTAAAGAACGTCTGGGATTCTGGTCAAGCAGCATTCAAGAAGGTGCAAAGGCTCAGATCAGCGTAAACAACTTTTTGAAATTCCCAATTATGGAACGCCAACTCGTTGTTGATGTTACTCAAACGAATGGTGAGCCACAGCAGGTGTCTGTGAACCAGCCGGAGTTGAAGCTGGAAGCGAATACAACGTACGGCTTCTCCTTAGAAGCCAAGGCAGATACTCCGCGAAGTATGGATATTGATCTGGTCAGCAGCAATGGACATTCCGTGCAGATTCATCAGGGGAAAAACCTTTCCTTGGGCCAAGAAATGAAGACATATACTGGAGAGATTGTTATTGGAGATGGGACCTCCATAGCCCAGTCCGAGCTAAAACTGTTATTCGGCAGTTCAGAAGGTAAGGTATATGTAGACAATGTTCGACTGACAAAACGCGGAAAACCTCTTTTGGTGAATGGCTACGCACATGTCCCTGCAACCGAAGCCTGGGAGATGCAGGGCTTACAACTGGAGGACTCCGCAGAAGGTGGAAAACATGTCAGTTACATGGATCAGGGAGATCTGCTGCAATATAAAATCGATGTAGCCCAAGAGGGAGAATATGTTCTGTCTGCCCGAATGGCTAGTGGGAAAAGTGATTCTGAGGTACGGTTCAGTATTCAGGATGAACAAGGGACAATCGTTGCTCAATCCGAACTGAGTCTGGGAGACACGGGGGGATGGCAAACATACAAAACCGTGTATTTCCCAGGGGTCAACTTGGCAGCAGGCAAATCCTATTATGTGAATTTTGAAGGAGCAGATTATAATACACGCTGGGTGGATATTTCACGAAACAAAGTTCAGAACAGCCAGCTTGCAACGGATCTGAATCATTGGGAGCTGATTCCTGATCATCTGACAGCTTCACATGACGAGGGCGAAGGATTAACGATCAACTTGCCAGGTACAAGTGAACATTGGTGGGATGCTTTGTTGCAACAAGGTCAGATCAAACTGGATGCAAATAAATCATACCGACTTACCTTCGAGGCATCTGCTTCAAGTCCTAAATCCATGCAAGCGGTTCTTTCTCAGAATGCAGGGGATTTTGTGAAGTATTTTGAAGAAGAAGTGGAATTAACCGCAGATCAAAAGTCGTATAGTTATACCTTCACCATGGGAGATACCTTAGATTCGGCAGCTATGCTTGCATTTGGATTAGGATATCCACTATCTACAGGTGAACACGCGATTAACATCCATAACATTCAGTTATATGAAGTTAATCCGAATGCAGATCAAGGAGGGCAACCAGCTCATGTTAATCTTATTTCCAATGGAGACTTCTCCAAAGGTAAGGAAGGCTGGTTTACCCATGCGGACGGTAATGCAGCGGACCTTGAGATGCAAGTTAGCAATCAACAGCTTCATGCCAAGATTGGTAATGCAGGACAGAATGCATGGGATCGTCAAGTCATCAATGAAGGATTTGGCATACAGCAAGGTTTTAAATACAAATTGACGTTTAAAGCCAAAGCGGAGAAGTCCAGAAAAGTGGGATTGGGAATTGGATGGGTCGACGCAGCTGCCAACTATGAATGGCATGGTTTCTTTGGGGCACGAGTTGATTTGACTCCAGAAGAACAGGAGTTCAGTTTTACATTTGATGCAACAGAAGCCAGTTATGCGAATACTCGAATTTCATTTGATCTGGGTAACATTGATGGTGTGCAAGATGGCAACACAACCGTCTCATTATCCGAGGTCAGCTTGATTAATCTGGGTCCTGCCAATTAGCTTCTGAATTCTCTCAATAAATGAAGAATCCGATTCCGTGATGCCGGAATCGGATTTTTTGACCTCTCCGTGAAGAGAAGGAATAGATAGTTAAATTGGATAGATAGGATTAAATATCTAGTTTGCGATTACTGATCCATTTCACCATTTCAGGATCGTTATGGGAGAAGAATAGGCTCTGTTTGGTATCTAGCGCAGTAATCGACTCAATATCTGCTTGGCTTAATTCAAAATCAAAAATATTGAAGTTTTCAATGATTCTTTCTTTACGCACCGATTTTGGAATAACAACGACTTCACGTTGTGTCAACCAACGCAAAACCACTTGAGCAACCGATTTGTTGTACTTTTCACCTATAGATAGCAATACCTCATTTTGGAACAAGTCATTTTTCCCTTCAGCAAATGGTGCCCAAGACTCGATCTGAACATTATTTTCTTTCATGAATTGTCCAGTTAAGATCTGCTGGTTGAAGGGATGAGTTTCGACCTGGTTTACAGCAGGGGTTACTTCGTTTTGCAGAATCAAATCGATCAGACGATCCGGCTGGAAGTTACTCACTCCGATTGCACGTACTTTTCCTTCACGATACAACTCCTCCATTGCACGCCAAGAACCATGTACATCTCCAAAAGGTTGATGAATTAAATATAAATCCAAATAGTCCAATTGCAATCGTTCCAAGGATTTTTCAAATGCTTGTTTGGTACGTTCATAACCCGTATCCTGAACCCAAAGTTTTGTCGTGACAAATAATTCTTCTCTAGCCACGGCACTGCGTTTAATCGCTCTGCCTACAGCTTCCTCGTTTAGATAAGAGGCAGCTGTATCAATGAGACGATACCCAGCCGATATGGCATCCATAACACTTTGTTCACATTCGTTTGCATCTGCAATCTGAAACACACCAAAGCCGAGAATAGGCATCTCAACACCATTATTTAAAATTACTTTGTTCATATATTAACCTCCAGTTGTGGCATGTCTATATTATTGCATTCCTGCTCTAAAAACCGATATCTAATTTGTCTTATATGCTTGCCTAATTCTCTTATTAGCTATGCATGCAGAATAAAGTTGTCCAGGAATGACATCATAAAGAAGTAGTATACATCTCAGTTTCCAGAGGAGGATATCTTGTATGGCTGACCAGAAGAAACGAAAAGAAGCTGCCTGGAAGTCACGAAAGCAAGAACAGCATCCCCATGGCAAAATCAAATCGCTTAAAGAATTATCCAGCGAATATGAAGAGAAACCTACTACGAATTAAGCAAAAGACTGTCAGTGAACATTGCTGGCAGTCTTTCTTTATATGTGCAGACATTGAGCCTTACGTATATACATTATTCTAAAAACGAATGAACACAAGATATAATGCCTGTATAGTTCGTAAATAACTGTGAACAAATCGTTAATTCATTGACATTGCATGTAATTTTAATTAGAATACGAAATGGACTTCAGGTTGAAAACAGATATGAGTATCTTTATGTTTAGTTTAGAGCTTAGCTGTTGAATCTTTAAATCCTAACAACGAATATAGGAGCGACAATATTACAATCCTATATGAAGATTAGGATTTTTTGTTTTTAGCTTTGGAGTATAATTTGAAAGTTGGAGGCTGGCTTTACCATGGACAAATGGTTCAAACTTAAAGAACGAGGCACGACCATCCCCACAGAAATTATCGCAGGGGTTACAACATTCTTTACAATGGTATACATAGTTATCGTAAACCCAGGAATACTCAGCAGCACAGGCATGGACTTTAACGGGGTATTCATAGCAACGGTACTGGCTAGTATTGTGGGAACTCTGATTATGGGAATATGGTCCAATTATCCAATCGTCATCGCGCCGGGTATGGGCCTGAATGCATTCTTTGCCTATAGCGTAGTTGCAGGGTATGGTGTGTCTTGGCAGGTTGCACTGGGAGCCGTATTTATAGCAGGGATCTTGTTTATTATTTTATCACTGACTTCATTCCGTTACATGTTGCTTGATGCAATTCCTGCTAGCTTAAAACATGCCATAACCGCAGGGATTGGATTGTTTATTACAACGGTAGGTCTGCAAAATGCCGGCATTATTGCCGATTCAGAATCGAATTTGATTACGATCGGGAACTTGGCTGAGCCGATGGCTTATCTGACCATTATCGGATTGATTATTACCGTTGTGCTGATGGCTTATAATGTGAAAGGTTACCTTTTCATCGGCATGGTGGTAACAGCGATACTTGCCTGGATCATGGGACTATTCCAAATGCCGGAATCGATTGTATCCATGCCGCAAGGCCTCGCGTCAACGGCTTTGCAACTGGATCTGGCAGGTGTATTCTCGAATGGTTTGTATACGATCATATTTACGTTCCTGCTGATCACGCTGTTTGATACGACGGGCACGATGCTCGGCGTTGCTGAACAAGCAGGATTGCTTAAGGATGGTAAATTTCCACGCTCGCGTGGCGCATTATTGGCAGATGCTGTAGGAACAACCAGTGGTGCTTTGCTCGGAACAAGCCCAACATCGGCTTACATCGAATCCAGCACAGGGGTAGCTGCAGGAGGACGAACGGGACTGACCGCGGTAACGGTAAGTGTGCTGCTTGCGCTGACCTTGTTCTTCACACCGATCGTAAGTGTAATATCAAGCATTCCGGCGATCACTTCTCCGGCACTGATCATTGTTGGATACTTTATGATTAACGTTATCAGCAAAATCAAATGGGATGATCTCGAAGAAGCATTTCCTGCCTTCCTGATTATCATCCTTACTCCATTGACGCATAGTATCGCGACAGGCATCGGCGTAGGTTTCATCTTTTATCCGGTACTTAAGCTGCTTCGTGGAAAAGGTAAAGATGTTCATCCAATCTTCTACATTTTTGCGGTATTGTTCTTCATTCAGCTTGTGTTCCTGGACCACTAAGAAACTGTCTTATCCTAAGGAGAACTGCTTGTGTAATGGCAGTTCTCCTTTTTTGCATCAAAAAAAACGCTTGGAAAGGAGCAGTTGCCGAGTGGCAGCTGCTTTATTTCCGTTAAACAGATGATTCTTGTAATCAAAGTACAACTACTCAAAGAAAAAGTGAATAAATTCCGACTCTGCTTTGTCTATATTATATCCCAACAAGAAAGGAGTGCCGGAAGTGACCGAGCATGAACTATTCCATACGTACAACAAAGACGTATATCGCACATGTCTGTATATGCTCAAAAACGTGCAGGATGCAGAAGATGTATGCCATGATGTTTTTGTTGTCGTGTTCCGCCAAGACTGGAGAAATGTGTCACATCTAAGGACCTGGATCATGCGTATTGCCATGAATCAATGTCTGAATATTATTAGAAGAAACAAAGTTAAGGGCGAGAAGCAAAACAAAATGCAGTTACTGCATAAACAAGAAGTGTTATCTAATGATCCGGTTGACACTACTGTTATGGCTAAGCTTTCCTTTGCTGAACTCGAGCAGCAGCTCCAGAAATTGCCGGACAAGCTTCTCAGTGTCGTGACTCTCCGATATATTGGTGATCTTTCCGTAGCTGAAATTGCAGAGACTTTAAACATTCGACAAGGGACAGTTCGAACGAGATTATACAAAGCTCTAAAGCTAATGCGAAAAAAAATTGAATTCTACGAAAAAGTTAACATGAAAGGAGTTAACACTTATGAAGTCAGTAGAATACAAGGTTAAGAATCATTTGATACACTCAGAACAGGTGGAGTATCCAGACTTTGAAAAGATGTTTAATAGCATTCAAACGGGAGAATTGCGAGTAGTTAATGATGTTCATAACAGACCCCAAAGGCAGAAAACGAAGGCAGCTATTGTCCTGGGTATTTCCTTAGCCGTCATGGCCACTCCTGTATATGCAGCCTTACAATATGATTGGAGCGATGTCTTGTCCAATAAATCAGGGATTGAGTCGGCCCTTAAAGCTGGTTATGGCCAGCTCATTGAACAAAGCGTAACAGCCCACGGAGTTACATTAACGGTGCATAATGCATTTGTGGATGACAACCGGACCGTGTTACTATACACAATCAAGCCAGAATTGGAAACTGAGAAACAAGAAATCAGATATAATCAAATGCTCTTAAAAGATAGTAATGGGCAACCTATTGAAGGGCACTATTATCAGAAATGGAATGCTGAACAAGGCGTTTATCAGGGATATTTTGAGACAGACTGGGTTATGCAAGAGAAACAATCAGATCTTCAGTTCTCCATTTCTGATGTTCTTTACTTAGAAGACCTTGAGCAAGAGATTCGTCTTGATCCTAAAGATTCAAGTACGCAGCAGTTTAATATACAAAAGAATGGTATCGACAAAATAGAAGTACAGTCCTTCAAATATGCTAAAGGCGAAATCATGATTAATTCTGAGGTTACCTTCTCTAATTCTGAGGTGAAGGAACAATCTTGGGCTGGAATCAGAGCTTATGATACTCAACAAGAGGTTATTAAAGAAACGGAGAATCCTGAGTATGGCATGGAGGGAGTATCCGGTGACTATTTCAGCAGACAAATGTATAACGAGCAGCAGTTCAAAGAAGGGGATCGCTTCACCTTCACATACACTCATGAAAAACAACGGACAGAAGGCACATGGAACCTGAATCTACTCTTATCTCGTCAAGAAATGGATACGGGCACCTTTAAGAAAGAACTGAATATTCCAATACATTCTTTAGCTGATGAGGCAAGCATAAGTGGTATGGTAGTAACACCAACACAAATTCGCTTAACGATCGATCATGATGAAGAATATTTCAGATTGCCGTACCGGACTTATCAACTTCAAGTGGACGGCAAGGTCATGGATGGCTTGATATCGTTTGATGGAAAAATGAATGCAAATCAAACAGAATTGCGCTTTGAACAATCCAATTTTCTCATGGATGTTAAGTCATTAGTAGACAAACCAATGACTTTAATCGCAAAGAAAAGGGTAGATGAACATGCAGGTAGTCGTGCATCCATTCATCTAACTGATATATCCACTGAACCAAAAACTATTGCGAGCGATTACGAAGGGTTTCCTATCATCTGGACCTATTATATCAAGGACGGTAATCTGTACGTAGAGTCAGAAAGCCCGGATAATACATTTGGAGGGGTTAACCAAACCTACTTCCTTGAAGGAGAAGAAAAACATTACTTAGTACCCCACTTTTTCTCAGAGTTAGGGAACAAACATATGGACGTGTATAAAGATTTTAAGAAATCAGATTTAGAGCTATACGTTTGGAACTATACAACCAGGTCTCAGGAGAAGGAACTTCGAGTATCACTTACTGGTAAATCGTTATAAAATCATGAAATGTGACATCCACAGTAGTCTATGCGCCTCAACATAATTTTTGCTTGTTCATACTCCGTTCATATTCCCGTCATGAAGGGGACATCTTCCATGGTTACACTATATCTATGTCGCAAGAGCGACTCTGCAGATATATAGGACAGGAGAAGATTGATTTGGAAAAAACAGTGGAAGTAACAACAACGGGGACTAAGGGCCGTAAAAAACGGAACTTATGGTTAAAAATTATAGGTGGTATAGTCGGCGCGCTGGTGCTGTTCATGGGCATCACGTTTGTCGTTCATACGATAAGTAATGGGGCCGAGAAAAAGAAAATCGAATCGTACGGCCAATATGTCAATGTTGATGGGAAGAATATGAATGTATCCATTCAAGGCAGCGGCGAACAAACCATCGTGCTACTTCCCGGACAAGGGACCCCGTCGCCAGTACTTGATTTCAAATTGTTAATCGATGAATTGACGCCTGATTACAAAGTTGTGGCAATTGAGCCTTTCGGTTATGGGTTAAGCGACCAAACCGAAACGGAGAGAACCACCGAGAATATTGTTAGTGAAATTCATGAAGCTGTACAGCAGCTCGGTATAGATCGTTATATTCTGATGGGGCATTCCATCACGGGACTGTACGCGGCGACTTATGTGAACACGTATCCGGATGAAGTTTCTGCTTTTGTGGGGATCGATAGCAGTGTTCCGAATCAACCTGGCATGGATGTTAAATTACCTTTGAACTTAATGAAATTCCTTCAAAAATCAGGCTTAATGAGAGTACTCAATAAAGTGAGTGGTGATTCATATGCATCACTCGCATACGATGAACATACCAAAGAACAGATGAAATTGATTTCGAATCAAGTCTCGACAAATCCGACATTAGTAGATGAGCTTAAACATCTGGGTTCCAATTTCAAAAATGGAGAAAAACTCACGTATCCTCGTGATCTGCCAGTACTTCTCTTTGTTCTTTCCAATAACGAGAAAAATCCGCAGTGGATTCCGCTGCATGAGGAGCAAGTGAAACAATCCGCGCAGGGCAAAATGATCCCAATGGAAGGTTCACATTACCTGCATCATACGAAATACAAAGAAATCGCCGAGGAATTCAAATCTTACATGAAACAAATCCAATAGCATAATGATCCTTATACTGCGGTGCCAAACTTGGTGCCGTGGTTTTTTTGTTATCAGAACAGCCAACAAGTTAAAACACATATGATCATCCTTTAGCTTTGGTGTAGAAACTTAGCTATGTTCAGTTAGTCCAGCTAAACGAAGCGTCTGTTCCAGCCGATCCAGATCCACGTAGAAGTCCTCCAACCCCGGAAAACGCTCCTGTGTTGTCCCGTCTTCTTGCCCATACATCATGTAATAATCAAGTTGATTATGGTTACTGATCATCCAGTAAGTAGGTACAACATGCCGGATATGAAAAATTTCGACAACACGAGTTCCCTTCGTACAAAAAGCAAGATTGGCCAGTCCGGCTCCATGGGGTGAAACGATTGCTTTTGCGGAAGCAAAAAGCTGGACTTGTTGGGATATGGTCCAATCCTCCAGGCAAACTGGAATAAATCCGTACGCCTCTAAACGGCGGATGACTTCATCTTCATTAGCTATTCGTCGGGCAGAGGCTTTGCACCGAGATATGAAAATGCGAACGGGGGAATGGAGTGTTGTGTCGCGTCCGGGTAGCATAAATGTCCGAAGGATAGTTGTGGCCCAAGGCGGATAGTGGGAATTCATCATCAGGGAAGGCACAACCAACCGATCGGCCTGAATTTCCAGATCATCTCTAGTACGAATCACGGCCGAATCCGAGACGCCAAACATTGCTAACGTTTCTTTCACAAAAGAACCATGAGGATTCGGATTCATGACCAGAGATTCAAAAGGAATATTCAGCATCCGAAGCATACCCAGTCGTGGCAAAACATCATATAACCAATGAAAATAATTATGACTTCCGCAAAAAGTTAAAACGGCAGAAGTCCCCTGGATATGTCGAGGTTCTGGAGAAATCTCGCGATGCAAAGCGGGGTGTTCTTCCAATGTCATCATTCTATTTTTTCGTACATCATATTCCGGGGAAAGGTCGAAGATCAGTTTTCCGTCGGATGCCAGGATAGCACCTGATGTTCCCCAAACATGCCCATTCGATATATATGCAATATACCCACCTTGGGGTTGCAGGGTATAAGGCATCAAATAACGGTGAATCTCCGGTTCAAGGGTTTTGGGGAGCTTGAATTCAGCGGCTCCGCCAAAATCAAAAGGGTCAAGTTTTTCTTCGCCGCCGGGAGAAACGGAAGTAATCCATTCCATAATGTCTCTATAAAAACCGAACTTATTCGGATTGGTGTCTGTCGATTTAACATTTTTGCATATTTCATTCATTGTTCGTCCCTCCAAGACCCTTGTTACTTATGATGCTAATTTATGCAAACAGCGATCAAAGGAGACGAAGATGGGAAAATAGGTAGCAAACTTGGGGCAGTGTTATTTTTCTGAAAACTATTTGCGAAATTACTGTGCCAAATGTTCCAGATCCGGCTGCAATTTTGTCCGCAAAGCATATAACATGATGGCCCCAACTAGGAACGCCACGGCATCCGCAATAACGAGCGACCAGATCACTCCATGAAAGCCGTTCATTTGATTAGCGATATACAAGACAGGAATTAGTGTAATCCCTTGAATGATGGACATAACAAACGCCGCGGTTCCTTGGGCTGTTGCTTGGAAGATCCCCATAAACAAAGAAGTCATTCCTGTAATAAACAAGGATAAGAAGGTCACATGGAGAATGTAGCTACCCATTTCAATTAATTGCGGGTCAGTCGTAAATAAACCAATCAAGTGGTCAGAGATCAGATAGACGACAACCCCAAACAGGACGGCTAACGCCAAAATAGATTTGATCGTGAATCCAATGGTTTGTTTCATGCGTAATTTATTCGCTGTGAATGAGAAGGCAATCAACGGCACAACTCCCTCGCACAAGCCCATCAGAATAAACTCAGGAAATTGCAATAAACGTGATGAGATTCCATACCCCGCAACAGCCTGATCTCCATATTCAACAAGAAAAAGATTAAGAATAAGCGACATTGCACCCAAGAAGACACTCATAACAAAGACGGGAACTCCAATTTTCAATACATTGCTCAGGATGTCCTTGGTCACCTTGAACCATTTCAAGGAGATGGTTAAGAATTGACTCTTATAACTCATATGGAAAGCGTAAAATGTACTCGCAACCAAGTTGGAGATAACAGTAGCAGATGCAACCCCGATCACACCCCAATGGAAGACAAAAATGAATAGCGCATCGAGGATAATATTTATAACAACACTGAGAATCATACCAATCATTGAGGTGATTGCTGAACCTTCTGAGCGCACTATATTCTCCAGCGTGAAGAATAAGATGACGAAGGGTGAACCAATAAGCATAATCGTGACATACTCTTTCGTAAATCCAAAGGACTCTGGCGTTGCCCCCAGCCCATGAACGATTGGTTCGATCAGCGGGAGCCCAACGGCCATCACAATAATTCCGAGAACTAAACTACTGTAAAAGGCAAATGAAGATACATGCTTCAAATCATCGACTTTTTTCTCTCCCAGCAAACGAGAGATGAATGTACCGCTACCTATACCAATTAAGTTGCCTAACGCCATAATAACCGCAAATAACGGTAAAGTTAGTGCGAGTGCAGTTAACATTGCCGTATTACCCAATGTGCCAAGGAAATAGGCATTCAAGATGGAGTAAATAACACTCATTGACGTGCCTAGCATCATTGGGACAGCAAAGTGAGCTACGGCTTTGGCGATTGGTGCTTTTTCAAAGTAATGGAGGTTTTCTGCATCCATGTGGGTCACTACTTTCTTCGTTAATATTGATCCAATCTAACATCGTTAGATTGAACCTTACAGTGTTAGATGTTATCATGAACTTATGAACCTGTAAAGCGCAAACTTACACTGTTAGATAAAAGGGTGGATACCGATGAAAAAACAACAGCCTCAGATTTCGGAAGATAAGATTTTGGAAATTTCGTGGGAGCTTCTTGGAGAAGAGGGCATCGAGAAATTCAGCATGAGACGATTGGCAGACAAACTGGGGATTCAGGCTCCATCTCTATACTGGTACTTTAAGAGCAAGCAGACACTGTACCAGCGTCTCGCCAACCAGATATCTAAAATTATTCTGGACGAGTTTCACACTGAAGGGGACTGGAAGGAGCAGATGGAGGGGCTTGCGGTGACGGTACGGAGTGTGCTCAGCAGATACCCGTGCTCCACACAGCTCATGATGATGACGCTGCCCCACGAGCCGGACATGATCCGCTTCACCAACCGCATGTTGCTCTGCATGGAATCAACACCACTAGAGCAAGAGCAGAAATTACAGGCCGTTCTTACACTTGTCAACTATGTATTCTATTTCGTACTGGACGATTATCAGCATCAGCGCAATATATCAGCCGTCCTTAAGGACCAGGAAGCACTTCAGGGTGAAGAGATGATACATCTTCTGGATTCTATGAGTGAGAAGGAAGCTGGTCTGTTCAGCAGGATGTATAAGAACGGTATGTTTGAGGTGATGGGAACCGACGGAGCTTTCGAGTTTGGCTTGAAGCTGATTTTGTTGGGAATTGAACAAGTGATAAAGAAACCCACCGAGAATTAAACTCCGGTGGGTTTCTTCTTAATCAGCACGTTCATTTTATCCTAATTTCCTGAATCGATTGAAGCGAAGGAACTTAGGCCGTTGGATATTGTAGGATTTCAGGGCAAAGTACATCAGCATGCCTGACAAGGTAATTAATCCGCCTATAAATTGAAAAGCAGAGATGGTTTCTCCCAACAATAGATAAGCCAGCATAATGGCCAAAACGGGTTCACCGATAATGCCTACAGAAACCGTTGTTGCACCAATGGATTTGAGCAGCAGATTGAAAATGTACTGACCAAAAATGGTGGGTATGATCGCAAGTAGGAGGAAATACAGCCAATCGGATGATTCGTAATTGATTAAAGAAAAGTTATTCAATAAACTGTAGACCAAAAGGACACTTCCGCCAATAATAAAAACAACAACACTGTATATATTCGCGTCGATTTTCCGACTCACTTTCTGTCCCACCAGCATATACGCCGACACCAGAATGGTTCCTACCAGTGACAGCGCGTCACCGATCAGAGCCTCTCTTGAAACGCCTATATCACCCCAGGCGATAATCACCGAACCGAATAGGGCGGTAATCAAACATAGAATGGTACGTATACTCGCTCTTTCCTTAAACATAAAGTATGACCCGATCATCACAAACAAAGGTTGCAGCGCCAGAATGACCATGGAACTGGCCACTGAAGTATACACCAGCGATTCCATCCAGAACAAGAAATATAGACCAAGAAGCAGGCCAGCCAGAAATACTGTGCTCCAATCCCTCAAATCCATTTTTAAGTATCGGATCGTTTTCCAGGGGACAAAAGGAAGCATAATAATGGCTGATATATACAGCCTGTACATACCGGCTATAGCAGTCGGAGTATCGGAAGACTTGATCATGATTGAAGAGACGGATACCGACAAAATGGCAATAAACAGCAATACATAAGGATGAAAAAGCAGCGATGATTTAGTTTCTTTCACATATAAGCCTCCAAAAGTTCTTATCCGGTCGTCTGTGCACAGGCTCTTGTGATAAGTCAAAGATTTGATATAATAATATCATTATTTTTGAGAATTTCGTGCAATTAAATCACTCTTTAATATAGATATATCGTCAAAGAAAGGAAGTTCATAGCATGGTGAAGCAACTTTATGAGGATATTTTGTATTCCGATCTTTCGTTTCCTTATATCATGTACACACATACACGTCATACAAGCATCCCCGAAGGCAGAGGGTTCAACGATCTGCATTGGCACGAGGATCTACAGATCACTTTAGTCACAAAAGGGAAGCTGGTTATTCAGATAAATGGAATTGATCATACATTGGAAACGGGTCAGGCGATCCTGATCAACAAGAGAATTCTTCATATCACAACAGAGCTGACACATGATGGTGAATATGTTAGTTTCAATTTTCCCGAAAAGCTATTAGCCTTTCATGTAGACAGTGCAATGGAAAAAAATTATGTACTTCCTTATACGAATTCTTCTTTGGTTTCGCTCGTGATTAGAAGAGATTCGGAGTGGGAAACGCAGATATTAGACATGCTTTGGGCAATGAGGGAGATGTTTAATTCAGAGAAAACATGGGGATGGCAATATGAAATTTCAATTAAAACGGTACAACTATGGTTTATATTGATATCCAACATTTCGATCCCTTCCGAGGAAACCCCAAGAAGCGAGAAGCGTCAGCAGGAAAGACTACAGTTAATGCTCAGTTTCATTCACCAAAATTACGCTCATCCGGTTACACTTCGTGAGATTGCTGATGTTGCGCATTTGAGCATTTCAGAGTGCACCAGATGTTTTAAGAAAATGGCTCATATGACGCCATACGAGTATCTAATCAAATATCGGATTAATAAGAGTAAAGTTCTCTTAACATCAACAAATGATTCAATAACCGAGATCGCTCAGAAAGTAGGCTTTAATCACGTGAACCACTTTATTCAGTCTTTTAAAAAGCACGAGGAAAAAACACCAAAAGAGTTTCGCAACTCAAGAAGATGATACTGAGATAACAGAGACTATAGAAAAACGCCAGTGACCTTAAACAAGGACCGGCGTTTTAATATTAGTTCTTAGGCATTTTGCTCTCATCCATGTATAGCAGGTTCCAGCGGTGACCGTCCAGGTCGGCAAATCCCGCGCCGTACATCCAGCCGTCTATTTCACCCGGCTTGCCAAAGATGGTTCCTCCAGCTAACTCGACTTTTTCAATAAAAGCATCAACTTCTTCTCTGCTGTCAGCACCAATGGAAAATATCACTTCTGCGCTATGGGAAGTATCTGCGGTTTTGGCACCTGTAAATTTCTCAAATGTTGCGTCCGGAAACAGGAGAATCGTTGTTGAGCCTATGACAAGCTGAGCTCTCTCGTTGCCAACATTCTCCCCATGGAATCCAATCTCATTGAAAAAGGTAGTGGATTTCACAACATCTTTCACCGGCAGGTTCATCCAGATTTTTTGTGACATGGCAGTAGCCTCCTAGAGTATATTTTTGACACTCTTACTATACTCTACCTAAATTCAAAATTACATAATCGGGTATATACGATTATGTGAGAGTTAGAAATAACTAATATAATGAAGGATGATTTAGAGAAATGAAATCCGAATCGTTCAAATCAGTTCAGAATCCAAAACAAAAGAGCAATCTCCAATGAGGTTGCTCTTTTGGTCATGGCTTATTTTGCCTAACGCTGTATACGCAGTTTCTTCCTCCCGCTAGAATGTATTCTCCCCGTTCAATATGAACATTATCGCCTAGAACTGTTTTGAATAAATGTAACTCATTCTTGCATAACCCGGTACATACCGCGGCCGCTTCACAGATGGGGCAATGCTTCTCAATGAGTAGGAGACTGCCATCATCCTGCTCCTTAACCTCGGCCATATAACCTTCATTCGTACGAATTTCGGCCAATTTCTCCAATCTCTCTCTAACCCCTGATGCATCGCCAAGATGCTGAAGATATTGTTCTTGCATATTTTTATTTCGAACATCCAGCAGCTTGTCCAGCCCTTCATGACCAAAAGCTTCTTTCATTGAATTGATGAGGCTGACGGATAAATCGGAATATCCACTTGGGAAAAAACGATTAGCCGCGGGAGTTAGTATCCATAGCTTGGTGGGGCGACCCATGGGACGGGCCTCTTCCACAGTGGTAACCAATCCTTCTCCTTTTAGCGCATTTAGATGTTGACGAATAGCCATTCCGGATAACGAAAACTGAGAGGAGAGAGTGACAACATCCATTCCTCCGCGCTCTTTTAACAAATTAATAATTGCTCTCCGGGTACTGGTCGAGACATCCTTTTTAGTTTGATTTCCGCTCATGGTGCACCTCCTTGTGACGCAACTGAATCTACATGACTAACTACATTTTAAACAAAAATGTTGACAAAGTCAAAGTCGAACTGTAGCTTAGACATTATAAACAAAAATGTTTACTAAGTATCCGGATACGATGTATACATACCAATTTTCTTGGAGGTCACATTTCATGTCGTCTAATCATCAAAGTATTTTCAGCCCGCATTATTTTGCATTGTCCATAGGAATTATTTTGTCAGTGATGGCCGTTGGATTTGAAGGTCTATCCGTCACCACCATTGCTCCTTCAATTGCTGGTGACTTAAACGGTCTTAGCCTGTTCGGGTGGATATTCAGTACCTATCTGCTTGCGCAGATTATCGGGACGCTGGTCGTCGGTCGGATCATTGATAAAAGAGGACCTGCAGCACCGTTCACTTTTGCACTTCTGTTGTTTATCGTAGGGCTGATCGCTGCCGCAACCGCAGGCGATATGTATACCATGATAGGATCACGGGCTCTGCAGGGTTTGGGTGCCGGAGCTATGATGACTTGTGTGTATACGGCTATATCCTTAAGTTACCCGGATGAGTTACGTGCCAAAATACTTGGAGCATTTGGTACAGCCTATGTTCTTCCGTCCATGCTTGGTCCATATGTAGCCGGTCTTATCGCAGATCAGTGGTCCTGGCGCTTTGTTTTCTGGGGGATCTTACCCGTGCTGGTGGTTTCAGCGTTGCTCAGTTTACCTGCCTTCAGGAAATTAAAAGTGCAGAAGACGGGAGGGGAGAGCGGATCTTCATCCACTTGGATGGCGTTACTCTTAACGTTAGGTACAGGGATTTTCCTGGTTGGTCTAAGTATGTTACCGAGCATTATGGGATTTGTTTTAGTTGTGATTGGCCTGGTATTGATGTTATTTCCGCTCCGTAAATTGCTTCCGAAGGGAACACTTACGTTGCGAAGAGGTATGCCAGCAATTCTGGCAACACGTGGGTTGTTCTTTGCTGCCTATACCAGCACACAAAATTTCCTGGTATTAGCTCTAATCGACGTGAAAGGAATTACACCTTCACAGGCCGGATTAATTGTCGCGAGTGCTGCATTAAGTTGGTGTATCATTGCGTATCTGCAAGGACGATGGGATGCGGCAGATCAGGGCAGTGGACGTCATATGAGAATCATTCTGGGGGTATTGCTGCTTGCGATAGGGATTGCCATCGTATTTTGGGTACCTGTTGTGACCGTAACCATTGCAGTTATTGGTCAGATCATTGCAGGAGTTGGTATTGGATTGGCACATCCGATTAGCGGTGTTGTCGCATTTTCTCAAACGGGGGAAGAAGGTGTGGGCCAAACCTCAGCCAATCTGCAATTTGCAGATTCTTTTACACCTGGCGTAGTGATTGGCATTGGTGGTTCCATTCTTGTCGTGTGTCAGGCAGGCGGGATGTCACTTCAATCCGGCTTAATTGTAGCCATGGGTTTCCATCTCTTGTTGATCGTCATGAGTATCATTGCCAGCACTCGGATCTCACCACGCGGATGAATAAGAAAGTGGGTGTACAGACCATTGCTCACTGAAGATCCGAATAAACTATTTACGGCTTATCGTATCATCGGAACGAAATGGACGATCCATATTTTATGTGCTCTGTCTCAAGGCCCGAAGAGATTCGGTGAAATATTCGAAAGTATTCCTTCCATTTCCGAAATGATCCTCTCCAGACGTTTAAAGGGTCTTCAACATGATCATTTGGTCAAAAGAACAATACTGACACGCCCTACACAAATTATTTATGAACTTACGCCAAAAGGAGCTGCTCTTGCTGCATTCATACCCTGTCTAATGGACTGGGATACCAAATTTCAAAATGATACCACCGGGAGGAATAAAGATGATCATTGAGGTCAGTGATATAGCATCGGACAAAATCGTTGAGATCTTATCAAGTGCGGATATCCAAAATGCCTTCCTTAGAGTAGGCGTTGATGAAGGGGGATGCAGTGGTTTATCTTATACCCTTATCGTGGATGAACAGCAGGCAGAAGAAGACATTGTGTTAAATAAAAAGCAATTTAAGATATTGGTTCACGCAAACAGTATTCCATATATTGATGGTCTTGAGATTGACTATGAAGAGAGTGGAATGTTAGGTGGATTCACCATGAATAATCCAAATGCCAAAGTTTCGTGTGGATGCGGGGCCAGTTTCAGAATGGCCAATCATCGTGGTGAAGTGAAAAAATGTGATTAAAATGGCATATTTTCAAGCAAAATCTCCTATTGAACATGGGAATTCTATTCTAAATCATGATCTTACTTTTTAAACATCTAAATTTACAAAGTATGAAACTTGATGTATATTCAGGAAGAATTTAAAGGTTTATTTTACCATATTATCCATCAAGTTATGGAGGTGTAGAAGACAAACAACAATCAGATTGGGATTTTTGATGCTCAGTACAGGGCGCCTACAATTGGGATTATGCTGGTTCTGTCAACCGTAGCTTTCGAAGGACTGGCTATCACAACGATTGCCGCGAAAATGGCACAAAGTTTAGAGGGCATTCATTTATACGGTTGGATCTTCAGCGCATTTTTGTTATCTCAGCTCATTGGAACTTTGGTTATGGGTCAGCAGATTGACAAGCGCGGCGTTTTTACATCCATGCTGATATCTTTTAGTGTTTTTGTGTTAGGAACTGTAGTCTCCGCTGTCTCTTTCGATATGCACATGCTTATTGCCGGAAGAGCCCTTCAAGGTTTTGGAGCGGGGGCCCTGATCACATGTGTTTATACCTGTGTGACGTTACATTATCCAGATACACTTCGTACTCAAATCCTGGCCGCATTCTCTATGGCATTTGTCCTGCCTACCTTAATCGGACCTTATGCAGCAGGCCTTATTGCTTCCTACATCTCGTGGCGATATGTTTTCTGGATTGTTTTACCCTTGATCGGAATAGCGCTCAGTCTCACATTCCGTTCTTTCCGTAATTTGCAGCTTCAGCAAGATCTCACAGGTCCAGCGCGAGCAACCGACTCAAAGATTATGTATGCGATTCTGCTTGCCGTTGGAACGGGGCTATTACTCACAGGATTTGGTATGATTACCGATTGGAAAGGTATTGTACTCACTTTGGGTGGATTAGTTGTCATGATTCCACCAATGCGTAAATTGCTGCCTGTGGGGACGTTTTCGGTAAAAAAAGGATTGCCTGCTACTTTGGTATCGAGAGGGCTATATGTTGCTTGTTATTTTACAACGGAAAGTTTTGTGATCTTGGCACTAACCGAAGTGAAGGGGTTATCAGCTGACCTTGCTGGCCTCATTGTAGCAGCAGGTTCCCTGAGCTGGTCCGCCGCAGCGTGGTTGCAAGCCAAGCTTGATGCACGAGATCAAGGTCGTGCCCGAAAGGGCAGGGTCATGACGGGCATTGGGATTATGATCGTTGGAACTGTACTTGTGATCCTGGCTCTTATTTTGACGGACGGCGGGATTATACTCATTCTTCTCTCACAAATGATTACAGGGTTTGGTGTTGGATTGGCCAACCCTACAACGGCAGCCATTGCTTTACAACATGCCTTGCCCAGGAAAGAGGGCGAAATGTCCGCGAATCTGCAATTTGTGGATTCCTTCTATATGGGAGTAAGCATTGGCGTTGGTGGCGCTCTGATTGCCTTGTCCGAAACGTTACAGTGGGGCATATCGACAGGTGTTTTGATCGTGTTAACACTGCAATTATTATGGGTCTTGTTAAGTTTCTTGGCATCACTACGAATTACCAAACTCGTTCATCAAGAACATCATCCAATCAACCAAGTGAAGGACAACATCTCCATGTAACGGATGACGACCGCGTCGTAAAATACATCACGAAGAACGGGGGGACTAATTGCATTGGGAGGTGGGTAAGATGGCACGTGTATTAGTAGTCATTACTCCAGCTGAAGGACATGTGAATCCATCGTTAGGATTAGTTACTCAGTTGATAGACAATGGTGAGGAAGTCATCTATGTGTGCACGGAGGAGTACCGTTCCCGAATTGAACAAACCGGTGCCCAGATCATTACCTATCCGTTTCCACAAGATGCCTTCTCTCATGATCCGGTGTTGAAACCCCAGGAATACAAGCATCCGTATCAGTTCATTTATATGATGGTAAGTATTATTCGGAGGATCATCCCCAATGTGCTGAAGGTGGTCGAGGATCAAAAGTTTGATTATATGATCTTTGATTCCCTGATGGGATGGGGAGGGACTATTGTTGCAGAAAAACTGGGAATTCCTGCGGTGTGCTCGATTGCGTCCTTTGCTTTTGTGGAGCCTCTGGGGTCTAGCTCAGTTCTGAATGAGATGGAGACGAAGGAGCTTTATGAGGCTACAATGAAGATTACAACGGAGTTAGCAGAAGAGTTTCAAGTGAGTATTCCAGCCATGGAAGAGATTCCGGCACATACAGGTCAGTTAAAGCTTGTGTACACCAGCCGTTATTTTCAGCCGCAGGCAGAAAAGCTGGATGATCGTTTTATTTTCACGGGTCCTTCGATCATAACACGTCAAGATGCTCCAACCTTCTCGTTTGAGCTGCTTCGTGAACGGTACCCGCAAACCGTGTACATTGCTATGGGTACGATCTTAAATAAGAATTTGGATTTCTATCAGCTTTGCTTTGAAGCATTAGGGGTTCTACCCGTGAATGTTGTTTTATCTTCAGGAAAATACACGGATATGGGGCCACTGGCTGATCAAATACCTCCTAATTTTATCGTCAAGCCATACATTGCCCAGTTGGACATGCTGCAGCATACCGATGTTTTTATTACACATGCTGGAATGAACAGCACAAGTGAGGCGTTATATTACAACGTTCCGATGGTGATGATTCCATTAACATCGGATCAGCCTCTTGTCGCCAATCGGGTACAGGAGCTCGGCGCGGGTATTACTTTAAATAAACATAACCTCAGTGCAACTAATTTGAGAGAGGCATTAACAGAAGTACTACACAATTCACTTTATAGACGGCAGGCTTACCTCATTGGTGAATCTCTAAGGCAGGCAGGCGGTTACAAGCGAGCTGCCGAAATGATTATGAGTCATATGGGTTCAGATCGGAAAAGTTACACAATTTAATGGTTTTCCATTCAAAGTCGCTTAATAAGCGGCTTTTTTTGGTTTTAATGGTCTTAAGACTTGACCTACAGTTAACTCTATGTCTTATACTCCGATTAGGCTTGCAAATTATATAAGGAATTGGAGATTTTATTTATTATGGCGAAGAGCACGAATTGGAATGTTTTTGGACTCGCAATACTACTAGGTTTATTTTCTACATTAGGTCCATTTACGATTGATATGTATTTACCGGCTTTTCCGGAGATTGCACAAAATATGAATACAACGGCATCACTTGTACAATTTAGCCTTACTGCTTGTTTATTAGGACTCGGTGTAGGACAACTGGTTATGGGTCCTTTGAGTGACGCGTACGGTAGACGTAGACCATTGTTGATCTGTATGGCAGCTTACATTATTTGTTCCTTGGCATGTGCTTTTGCTCCGAATATCGGACTATTGATTTTGTTTCGTTTCACGCAAGGATTTGCCGCTTCGGCTGGAATTGTCATTTCCCGTGCGATAGCTAGAGATCTGTATAGTGGACATGAACTCACTAAATTTTTCTCTTTGCTGTTGCTTGTAGGGAATTTGGGGCCTTTGGCAGCACCCATCGCGGGAAGTGGGGTTCTTTCATTCACAACCTGGATTGGCGTATTTATCTGCCTTTCATTCTTGGGGATTTTCTTATTAATCATGACAAAATGGAGCTTAAAAGAAACACACCCCGTCGAAAGACGTATGGTTCCCGACTTCAAACAGCAATTGGGTAATTACAGAATGCTTCTGCGTGACCGCAAATTTGTAGGCTACATGCTGGCACAGGGGATCATGACGGCAGGGGTCTTTGCTTATGTGGCGGGAACCCCATTCATTTACCAAAATATATATGGAGTTACACCCACGGTATTTGCTATATTATTTGCTTCGAATGGCATCAGCTTGATCATCGGATCTCAAATCGTGGGTCGATTGGCCAAACGTATCCCTGAGCAGACGCTGCTATTATCGGGACTATGGCTTGCTATAATAGCAAGTGTGGCTGCTTTGGTCGTAACCCTGGCTCATGGTCCGCTTTTCGCTTTGGTCATTCCGTTGTTCTTCTTCGTATGCTCGATCGGCATTACGTCTACAGCGGCATTCCCGCTTGCCATGGAGAGTCAAGCTAAGATGGCCGGAAGTGCAGCAGCATTGCTCGGCGTTGTTCCTTTTCTTCTCGGTGCACTGGTTGCTCCTCTGGTCGGTATCGCAGGTGAGGACACTGCCGTCCCGTTAGGACTCACTTTATTAATGACCAGTATTGTTGCGATTGTTACTTATTTTCTACTCGTCAAAAAAATCTCGGAACATACACCTAATCATGCCCAGTCTAATGCTGACTTTTAGTATAGAAGGAACAGCTCGTCAAGCAATGGCGTGAGACATGAATGAATATGAATATGATTCCATTATAAGTCGCTCAAATAGCGGCTTTTTTTGGTTTTCTTACTGAACGCTCAGCCTGAATTCCGGTAAGGCATTGTTAGATAATGGAGAGACTAGGTAGGAGGGGCTGCTCACTGCTTCATTTGATATAAGCTTAATCTCTCTTGTACAGCATCCAGGACTTCTTTCGGAATCTCCTTCACCTTGATATCTTCTCCTAGAAAAAGCAACCAATTAGTGATTTCGGTTAACTCTTCTGAGTTATGAACATTCATAAATGCCTTTAGGAGAGCCGTAGTCTGGTATGGATTCGTATAGGCCATTGAAAATTTTAAAGGATGGTATTTTTTGAATTGCGCAATTGCCTTTGGACCAAGTTCCAGGACAAGGTTGATCACTTCTTCCTGTGTATTTCGTTTGAGTTGTTCTACAATCTTTTTTGTACTCAGTCTTTTTTTCGCCGGGTATGCTTCGACATGGATGATGTTGTCAACTGATACGATTCGTCTTTTTTCTTCCTCCAAGTCAAGACCTTCAATGATCCAATGTCCTTTTTGATGATGAAGGTGCAAGAGAACGATAGGATAGGACTTTGTTTTCTTCTCTTCTTGGACAGTAACTAACAAATAACGTTCTATAAGCAGAATTTGGATGAGTTTTTCCAAGGTAGGGTGAGGCAGGTCTGACAGATCAAGCAAGTCTGGATTATGGGGATTGGTCCCTTCAAATAGCAATATTTGATTCAAATGCACAAGGTCATCTTGCTGATTTTCTGAGATAAGGCCCAATAATTTTTCAGCCAAAGATTGACGACTCTTCAGATAAGGAAGTTGTTGATTTCTAGTCGCCATAAAGGCAATGAATAACGCTTTGATTTCATTATCGGTAAACCGGACCGTGGGCAGGAGGGAGTTGTTCATGACAAAATAACCCCCGTCCCGCCCAACTTCAGCGACAAGTGGCATTCCCATGGCTTCAATTTCTCTGATATCTCTAATGGCTGTTGAACGAGAAATGTTAAATTCTCGCATGATTTCAGAGATGGTAAAATGTGCACGGTTATTGATATACCGCGTGATGATATTTATGCGTTCAACTTTCTTCATTGGGCCCCCTAAACAGTATCATATTCTGACATGATTTAAGGTTATTATAAACCTATCAAGTGAAAACACAAATCAATTGAAAATTTAAAGAGGACGGTGTAAACCATGAGTAATTATCATTTCGAAGAAAAAGACAGTTTTATCGTTTTAGGTATTGGAACAGAGCTTAAAAGCGACTACACAGACTATGCTGGCATCAGCAAGGAGAAGGCGGATTTTTGGTCCACTATGAAAGAGGATGGAAGCCTGGACACATTAAAGTCCCTAGCTACTAATGACTACATTTTTGCTGTAAACGAAGCAGTGAATAACAAGATGATGCATTATGCTGGCGTTATGACAGAACAATCTCTGCCAGAAGCAACGAGAGTAATCCAATTTCCTAAGGGAGAATACCTTGTTGTGAAGGGTGAAGCAGAGACGGCTGATGCGCTCAGTAATATGCTTACTGGCGTTGCCTTTGGTCAAGCCCTCCCCGTAGAAAAGGATTATGCCTATGTTGGCGGTCCGAATACAACAGTTGAAATGGGAGAGAAAAACGGTTTGGTATATGGTGAAATGTGGATTCCTGTTGTAAGGAATGGATAAGACGTGGAGATCTGAAGACTTTTGAGTTGAATATGAAGGATAATGCTCTCTTCCAAATGGAAGAGAGCTTTCCCAATTGCACGACAGCATGTTATTAATTTAAAACGCCGCTGCCGACTATTGTAACCTTTACTTCCGGGTGAAAACGAACTTGGGCATATTGTTTATTCCAGTCTAGGCTTTTCCACAAGTCAGGGTAATGGGCAATTAAATGTCTGCCTATACCGAAGGAATCACAACCACTTTGCTGAAGTGTCTTGATAATTTGTTCTGCGTCCTGACTCATGTCATCGGATAACTTGCGGTTCAGACGTTCAATCGTGTCTTTTTCCTGAAGATGATTCATTGCATACTCAACGATCGTTACTGGAAGTTCGATATGGAGATTCACATCAATTTGGCTATCGTTTGCCACCTTTACCGCGAGTTTGCGCTTAATTTGTTCGATATTCGCTTCGTAAGTGACATAGTTCCGCGGGTTGTTAGAAGGCCCAGGGTGAATCTTTTTGACAAAACGCGCTGCTTCATTCCATTTACCACTCATAATAATGTATAAGGGAGCCTGTTCGGTATTAAGACTGCCACTGAACCTTTGCCCATGAAACAGGGCGATTCCCCGAGCATCAATTTCCTCTCCATCCTTATGTAGATAAGGCAGCGTAAAATCCTGTCCCGGATCGAGCATGGGAGGGAGAAGGGTCTCTAACGTCATTTCCGGAAAAATACATAATTCCTCCAGACTCTTAATTTTTTTGGTAATAAAATCACCAATCAATATGCTGCCCACTTTTTTATGGTGTAACAGATCTCCGGCATCGCCATCCACAATCGCAATTTTCACATGTGAGGTTGGGTAATCCGGTTCCCGATATAAGACGTCCAGGTATGGGTAGATATCATTTTGTGCGAGTTTGTTGCCGTATAAGATCATCCCATATTTGAAAAACCGGATATCACCAGTCACTTTAGCGCGAATTCTATCCGTGCTTTGACGGACGGATCTCCCGGTGCCTGAGTGGACTTCATTACCGCTGCCCCCTTGTTGACTCTCAGAATCATCGACAATTTCAAGCGTCTGTTTAATTTCACCCTCTGAGGTGATGTCAAACGCCGAAGCATTAGCCAGTCTTGCATCTTTTAAACTATCCTGATCCCAACATCCCGTCATCACCATGAGCAGGGTCAGCAGGATGAGGATTTTGCCTCGTTTACTCATATTATCTTCTCTTTTCGTTTCATTATATAAGATAGAACCAACAGGAGCAGAGGCAGGATCATCAGAAAAAAGTAAGCCGATCTGTTGGCTATCGTACTAATCAACTCCAGTTTTTCCCGCTGTTGTGGCAGATAAGCAAGTACACAAGAAGCAAGAACGACATAAGGCACAGCTTTTTTATGGTGTTTTTGTTTGAAGAGATAACTTATACCATAGGATGCCGTATAGTAATAACCACATATGGCCCCGAAAATTGAAATTAACCAGATAGGGAGGAACAGGAAATCGGCCCGATCCATTGTCCCGAGTGGGATCGAGCGGAGCAGATAAATGACCGGTTCAGGCATTAGGTCAAGTTGCTGGGGGCTGAACGCCGTTGAACAAATGAACACGGTGAATGCATACAACACCACGACTACAGCACTTGCTAAAGCAACAGACTTGAGTTTGCCACCGCTGCTACCTTCAACCATAGGAAATACAACGAGAAAAAACTCGAATCCGAACATGGCCATTAATGTTTCGGTTGATCCACTAATGATATTGGACCATCCTGCTTCGGTTAAAGGCAAAAGATATAACAGATTGATCTCCTTGAGTCCATAACTGATCAATACCATCATGGGCAAGACCAAAAAGGAGATGAGTACAAGTACTCGGGCAATGATTCGTAATTTTTGCCGAACCAAATAGATACTGCTGAACAAAAAGAGGGCTAATATAGCCCACCGAGGCGTATCCTGCAGCATCCAACGGTTAATCACACCGTAAGCGTTCACCAGAACAGAAGTGCCCATCAAGAGGAAATATCCAACATAGGCAATGATCAGCAACTTGCCAATCCATTTACCCGTAATCAGCGTTACAATATGATAAATGGACGAACTCGGGAATCTTCGCATCAAAAGCCAGCACAACAGTATGACAAGTTGGATCAGGAACCCTCCAAGGAAAACAGAGATCCACCCACCGCCTTTAGAGAGAAGATGTATCCGGTAAGGGAGGGACAGAATATCTACACCAATTTCAAATTTCAAAATGAGCAAGAATAATTGTCCCTGAGTGATTGTCGTTTCCTTATTCACGTTTTTTCCAACTCCTAGAGAACTTCTGCTGATTCAGCCGCCGTGGGCGGGCATCATGAGGACGCCCGCGAAGCGCCCAAATGGGAAATCGAATCCATACATCCTTCATGTCAGCTAATCGGAAAGGGGCCACTGGAGCAAAATAAGGCGATCCGAAGTTTTCCATCTTACAGAGGTGAATGGTTAGAATCACCAGACCAAATGCGATGCCGATATATCCAAAAAGCGCCGCTCCAATCATCATTGGAAAGCGGAGAATACGGACTGCCGAACTCATCTCATGCGAAGGCACCAAAAACGACGAGATAGCAGTTAGCGATACCACAATAATCATTGTATAGGATACAAGCCCCGCACGAACGATAGCATCTCCGATAACCAAACCGCCAACGATGCCGATGGTCTGGCCCACTCGGCTGGGAAGTCGGACCCCGGCTTCTCTTAATACTTCAAAGATCAGTTCAAGCAACATTGCCTCTACAAGTGCAGGAAAGGGGATGTTCTGCAATGATTTCTTGATTGTGTGTGCCAGCTCGATCGGTAAAATGGCGGAGTGAAAAGAGATCGTTGCAATATAAACAGCAGGTAATGTAAAAGCAATGACAAAACTCATCATGCGAATTAACCGTAAAAAAGAACTGACAATCCAGCGACCATGATAATCATCCGGACTTTGATAAAAAGCAAAAAACGTAACTGGAGCAATAAGAGCTGACGGACTTCCTTCGGCAAGTATGGCGACGCGTCCTTCCATCAAGTTGGCAATAACCCGGTCAGGTCTTTCTGTATTGAGCTGCTGGGGAAACAGAGAGAAGGGGTTATCCTCCACAAATTCTTCAATAAAACCTGGAGCGAGCACCATATCTGAAGATATGGATGTGATTCGCTCTTTGACTTCGTTCACCAACTCCGGATTGGCCAAGTCCTGAAGATATACAACTGCAATTTTGGTATGTGTCTTCTCGCCGACGTTAAAATATCGAACGATTAAGGATGGACTGATAATTTGTCTGCGGATCAGATTCAAATTAACCGAAAGCTGCTCTACGAATCCATTGTGCGGACCTCGAATAACACCTTCGTTTTCCGGTTCGGTTGTGCTACGGACATACATTTTCTCGGTAGAGAGAATGTAAAACTCCGGGTACCCGTCGATTATGTAAAGACATTTCCCTTGAATAAGTGAGACTATTCCACGTTGCAGATCCGTATCTTTTCGATTTTCTACTGTGGTGAACGATGGGTAGATTTCCGAATGGGCTTGCTCATTTAGTGCGGTTAAGACATGTGTTTGAATGATCTCCTGATCTACAAGTGAATCGATATAGAGAAGCACACTGTGTACACCATTAAGTAGAAGCAATTGTTGTTTCAAATCGTCAGTACAGTAGAGGGACTGTTCCACATAAGAAATATTCATTTTTAATTCAGAGAAAGCCTGATTGGTTGGGGTCATTGATCCACCTCTTTATAAAATGCGACATGGATTATCTTGTGCAAAATCAAGACTATTATTCAATAGGCGCTTCTTATTCAAAGAACTTATAACCAAACATTGAAAAAATAGCTGTACTAAAATCCATAATTTACAATTCAATTAGAAACTTTTTCCTAAAACTAGCGTCTAATATTATGACTTTTTGAGGGGTTATAAATTACTAGAGAGTAGAAGGAGCCAAAGACAACGCATGAATATGAAAAAGAAATTATCTATTTTTACCGCTTTAGCCGTTTTTCAAGCATTTGCAGTCGGTTCTGTGAATGCGCAATCAGCACCGCAAGGTGACACCGCGTCAGTAAACACGGCCAATGTAGAATCAGTTGAGGTGTTAAAGCAAGAGCAGCCGATTGCAGAGCGTGAAGTGAAGACGGAGAGCAATAACAAATCTACCAATACTCCGCCCGCTGAAGCCAAGGACACTCAGACCTCGACCGGCACTGAGGCAACACCTAAAACAGATAGCGAAAAACCTGCATTGGATGGGGGAGAGAGCACTGCAAACGAAACGGGTACGAAACCTGTAGTTCAAGAGGAAACACCTGAGGAGGAAACGCCAGCTACACCTGCTCAAATAGAGCAACCATCCATTGATGGAACGTCTCCTGTAGCAGCAGGTGGGAATCTGACGTTGTACATGAATAGCAACAAAATGGAGCAGGATGGAAAAACGTATCTTGCGGGCCAGCCAATGGCTGTAAAAAACGGTGTATCCTATGTTGCAATTCGTGCACTGGTAGACCGAGTGGGATACGGCGTAAAATACGATAACAAAACCAAGGAAACCATCATTATTAGTGGTGAGGATGAACTCCGATTCAAGACTAACAGCAAAGACTATACGGTAAATGGAGAGACCAGAACGATGAAAGGCCCTGCGTATCAGCAAAAAAGTACATTCATGGTGCCGTTAACTTCCATTACTCAAGCTCTGAACATCACCTATAAAGTGAATCAGTCGGCTAAAACGGTTGTGTTGAATCTAAATACAAAACCTGTTGCAAGTTTCACCATTTCCCAAAAGGAAATCTTTGCGGGTGATCAAGTGGACTACGTGACTTCTAACAGTTCACCCAATGGAATGGATATCGTTGACGAACGCTGGACTGGTCGCCAGGATTCATTTGATCAAGCAGGTACATATACGATTTCATATCAAGTACAGGATTCCAACGGCCAATGGAGTGATCCCTATTCCGTTACCATTGAAGTATTGAGTCCTAATCTTCCTCCTGTAGCCATGTTCGCCACAGATAAAGAACAGTATAAAATGGGCGAAAAAATAACATACACAGACCAAAGTACAGATGATGAAAATAATATTGTTAAAGCGGTATGGGAGAACAATTCACTTGCGTTCTTTGAACCGGGTCCAAAAACGGTGACACTTACGGTTACTGACAATCACGGCGCTACGAACACGTATTCCAAAGTCATTACCATAACGAATGAGACCTTATATTCATTTACCGACTTCAATTTACTTTTCACGCCGGTAGGACAGAAATTCACCTTTAACGGCGGCGAAGTGACTACGATGGAGAAAGTCCCGTATACGTACATGGATGAGCCAAGTTTGCTGATCCGCAGTAACAGTCCGGAAACTGTGAATACGGAAGGCATTGTATATAAAGAATCATCTTCGGGGCAGACCCGTTTCATGATTCACCACGTGAACAATACAGGCAAAAGAGTAAAAATGTATGTGATTGCAACCAATAACAATCCAAATCCGGCAGTATTTGAACAACAGAATATGGGCTTTGCCGGCCCTACACCGTATGCTACCGTAGCTGGGAAATTGTCTATTGATAAATGGTTCAAGTCAATTCAGACTGGAGCGGATCAAAAGAAAGAGTACCTTCAACCTGGGGAAAGCAAACTGATTTTGACAGAACTTAATAAAACGCCAATGAAAGAAGGACAAGTCATTTCTCTCTATTCGGACGCTTATAGTGATTATTCCCTAGACTATAACGTTATCCTGGTGGAAGAAAATAAAGATCCGTTTGAGGCTCTGCCATTGTTACCTGTGCTTGATCGTGACGGAGTACACAACCGTGGTACGTACCCGAATGCGACTCGCATTATAAAGTACGATGAGCACGTGGGAATCAAACCTGCCCGTCTGCCACTTGGTGACAATTCAAGCGATCCCAATCTGGTAGGAACAGATCCGATGGCTTACACAGACGCATCCAATGCGGGTAATTTCGGCGTATTATACAAAATCACGCTGACCAATGTTGCACCGCGTACACTTATCTCCTTTAACCCTCGTGGAGGGAAGTACTCCGGAGTAGCTCTGGTGAACAATCAGTTGGTATCGATTGCCGAGGGTAACGTTGCGGTTGCCAATTCAAGTGAACAAAGCGTGCTTTACCGCACCGGTTCAACTGGAGAGAGCGTAACCATTCTATTCTCTGCCGCACCAGGAAGCAACCTGCCGGTGAATCTGCTCTTTACACCACTCCCATCGGAGAAGTAATCTAGTTGTCTCTTATAACGAATAGTTTGAGTGGCGCGTTAATCATCGACAGAAAAGACTCCGTATGGAGTCTTTTCTTTTCACTACTTATTCTACTAAGGAGGAATCAAATTCCGATGAATGTAGTCGTCAAGTTGATACGTGAATTCAAAGAGCGGGATACCCGGCGTTTGTTGAAAGATTATCGAGACAGAGTGGGGCTTATCAGGAAACGGAATTTGGAAGTTTGGGATGATCAGCGCCTGCAAGCAGAATCTCTTCGACTGCAAGAAGAAGCAAGATCAGGCACGCCTTTGGATGATCTGCTTGTTGATGCTTATGCTCTAGTCTGCGAGGTTGCGAAGAGAACACTCGGATTACAGCCTTACGATGTGCAAATTATGGCTGCGATTGCTTTGCACGAGAGATTCTTGATCGAGCAGCATACCGGTGAAGGAAAAACACTCTCTGCCGTTATGCCTGTTTATCTCAACGCTTTGACAGGCAAAGGCGTTCATGTGCTTACTTTTAACGACTACTTGGCAAATCGAGATGCCGAGTGGATGGGCCCGATCTATCGCTTTCTTGGGTTAACGGTAAGCTCGGTTCAAGCGGGCATGAGCCTGTTCGAGAAACGGGAAGCTTACGCCAAGGATATAACCTATGTTACGGCTAAAGAAGCAGGGTTCGATTATTTGCGTGACACAATAACATTCAATGAGGCTGATACCGTACACCGTCCTTTCCACTACGTCATCGTTGACGAAGCGGATTCATTGCTTCTTGATGAAGCGCGGGTGCCGCTAGTCATTAGTGGCGATTCGAGTGCTTCCAAGAGTGATGGCAATCTTTTCGCAGAAGTGGCCCGGCAGCTGCAGCCAGGTGAGCATTACGATTTTGACGAGTTCCAACGGAACGTTTACTTGAATGAAGCCGGTGCTGCAAAAGCGGAGTTGCTGCTGGGATGCGGCAATTTGTACGATAGCCATAACAGTCATTGGTTAACGTCATTGAATTGTGCGCTGCATGTGGAATCGTTATTAAAAAAAGACGTCGATTACATCGTCCGGGACGGTGTAATTGAGCTAATCGAAGAACACACCGGCCGTGTGGCCGAGAACAGATATTTGCCGGACGGGTTGCAAGCTGCCCTTGTGGCCAAAGAAGGGTTGCAGTGGAAGGCCGGTGGTAGAATTCTCGGCACGATCACGATTCAGCACTTTATTAGCCTGTATTCGGGAATTTGCGGAATGACGGCTACGGCGCACGCTTCAGCAATGGAATTTGAGGATATCTATGCGTTACAGGTCGTGCAAATACCGCCAAACCAGCCAAACATACGGATCGACCACAAGCACCGAATTTACACCCATAAAGAAGCCAAATATAAGGCGCTTGTACAAGAAATCTCTTCCGTCCATAGGGTGGGACGCCCCATTCTTATTGGTACGTCAAGCGTCGAGGAATCTGATATGCTAGCGGAGGAGCTTGCCGCTGCTGGCGTACCTTGCCAGGTTCTGAATGCAAAAAACGATGCAAAAGAAGCCGAAATCATCGCTAAAGCGGGAGAAATAGGCGCGGTAACGGTATCTACGAATATGGCAGGGCGCGGCGTCGACATTCGTCTCGGCGGCGGTAATCCCGCGCAGGCAGAAGTAATTGCCAAGCTTGGCGGATTATACGTAATAGGTACATATGTGAACGAAAGTATGCGGATTGATGACCAGCTGCGCGGACGTTGCGGCCGCCAAGGTGACCCTGGAGCTTCCGTATTTTATATTAGCCTGGAAGACGAGTTGATGCTTCGGTTTGGCATTCATAAACTGTTTCGCGCTCCCAATCAGGACGAGGTTCTTGATGATCCGGCGCTCCACAGCAAAATCGAGCACATTCAGCGCGTTATTATAGGCCAAAACTTCGATATTCAGCGGGAATTGAACTGTTATTCGGATATGGTGGAGGATCAGAGGCGAATTCTATACGAGGAACGGCTCGGAATATTGAAAGGCGAGAGACCGATGAGCCCATCGGAGCAGCGGGTACGGCTTTTTTATATCGACGAGTTCTGGGCTGACCATCTGGCATTCGTTTCTTACATTCGCGAAAGCATTCATCTCGAGAGCATTACCAGTCGCAACCCGATCGATGAATTCCATGCGCAAATTACCCAAGCATTCGAGCAAATTTCTGCTAAAATAGATCATGAATCGGCGAATATGCTTAGAAAACTCGGAGGTTCGAATGATCCCGAGAAATGGGAACAGTTCGGTCTGAAGAGTCCTATTTCGACTCGGACTTATATGATCAACGATCAATACAGCCAAGATAAGCGCAGCTCATGGACCGGAACGACGGTATTTGCTTTTTGGGGCAGTAAGATTTTGAAGCTGTTACTGAGGCCAGTATATAGGATGTCAAAATAGTAATGGGAGCGTGACAATCGATGAACAATAGAGAACGGTTTTCGAGCCGGGTCGATTCGTATTTGAAATACCGCCCGAGTTATCCAAAAGAGGCTATTTACTATTTGTACGACGTCGTTGGTTTACATGTGAACAGTAATATAGCAGACATCGGTTCAGGTACTGGCATCATCTCAAAACTACTTCTGGAACGAGGAAGTTATGTAATTGCGGTCGAGCCAAATCAGGCAATGCGGGAGGCCGCCGAGCAAATGTTAGAAAGTAATCCGCAATTCCAGAGTATAGCAGGTTCCGCAGAATCTACTGGATTACCTGATCAGTCGGTTGATTTTATTGTCTGCGCTCAGGCATTTCACTGGTTTGATCGCTCTGCAGCCCAAATCGAGTTTCGCAGAATTCTGCGGCCAGGTGGGAGAGTAATACTCATCTGGAATTCACGTCTTACAGACGGTACTCCATTTCGTGAAGAGTACAATCAACTGCTCCATACATATGGAACCGACTATGAAAAAGTTAATCATAAAAATATTTCTCAGACGATGTTGCTCTCTTTTTTCAAGGAAGGTTCAATGCATGAAATGCGATTCAGAATGAGTCAGGAGTTCGATTTCGAAGGATTGAAAGGCCGTTTGTTATCATCTTCTTACAGCCCTGTACCCGGGCATGCAAATTACGATCCAATGATGACGGAACTGCGGAATTTATTTGATAAAAATAATCAAGTGGGTACTGTTCATTTCGATTATGAAACTGAGATTTTTTGGGGAGAAGTATAAATACGGCATTGAAAGTCGCTACTATAGCGGCTTTTTTTTATTTTAGTGGAACAAGTTCTTGTCTCACTTGCCGGGATTAGCTGTTGGAACGAGCCCAGGCACACTTCCTTAAAATCTTATAAGAAATTCTTGATATTTCAGAAATTTATCCGAAAGGCGGGTGCTATTATACAAATACAAACAAAGACGAGGTGATGAAATGCAAGCAAAGTTGGCAGCGGACGCCATTCCCATCTCCAAAAAGCGAAAGACATGGATAAGGACGATACAAAAGTATAAAGTGATGTATGCTCTCTTATTACCAGCCTTAATTTACTTTGCGGTATTCAAATACATTCCTATGGCGGGAATCATGATTGCTTTTAAAAACTACAACCTGGCTTTGGGACTATGGGATAGCCCATGGGTAGGATTCAAGAATTTTACGGATTTTATGAACGGCGTTTATTTCTGGGACATCATGAAAAATACGATCATCATATCGCTTTATAAGCTATTGTTCGGTTTCTCCGCTCCCATCGTACTAGCTTTACTCCTCAATGAAGTGTATAGCCAATGGTTTAAAAAAATCGTACAGACAATCACTTATTTGCCTCATTTTCTGTCATGGGTCATCGTTTATGGAATTATGGTAGCATTACTAGCCCCAGGCGACGGTCTCTTTAACATGATTTTAAAGGATTTTGGTGTTGAACCCATCTCGTTTCTAACGGAACCTGCCTGGGGCAGAATGCTGATCATCTTATCTGAAGTATGGAAGGATATTGGATGGGGGGCGATTTTGTACCTTGCCGCCTTGGCAGGAATCGATCCAAGCTTATATGAAGCGGCTCGAATAGATGGCGCTTCCAAATGGAGACAGCTCTGGCATATCACGTTACCTGGCATTCGAGGAGTCATTATTCTGATGCTGATTCTGAAATTAAGTCATATCCTGGATGCAGGTTTTGACCAAATATTCATGTTTGCCAACACCTTTAACCAGGAGAAGATCGATATTATCGACACATGGGTATACCGGGAAGGGTTGGAGCGTCTTAAGATTGGCTTGGCTACTGCTGTAGGATTGTTTAAAGCTGTCATCGGATTTGCTTTAGTGTTGGCAGCGAATAAGCTTGCCAAAAAATTCGATGGGCAAATTTGGTGAGGTGGTCTTTAGAATGATCCATTTGACAATCGGGGAAAAAGTCTGGCAAACCGTCGTTTATGTAATTCTTATTTTATTATCCCTACTTTGCGTGCTACCCTTTCTATACGTGGTTGCTGTCTCCGTAACACCAGAATCGGAAGTATTAAGAAGAGGGATTGTGATTATACCAGAATCCTTTACCTTTCTGGCCTATAAAGAAGTATTCATTTCTCATGGGATCTGGCAGGCGTATAAAATTACGTTGTTTCGAACCATTGTAGGCACGGCGTTAAATGTGTTTTTTACGGTAATCGCGGCCTATCCGTTATCCAAAAAATATTTGCCCGGAAGAAGTCCGTTTTTACTCTTCATTGTGTTTACCATGATGTTCAGTGGAGGGTTAATTCCGACATATTTACTAATCCGCTCTCTGGGATTGTTAAACAGTCCTTGGGTATTGATCATTCCAAATCTCATTAGTGCATTTAATCTGGTGATCATCAAAGGCTTTTTTGAGCAATTACCTGGTGAAATCGAGGAATCAGCGAGGGTAGACGGTGCGAGTGAGCTTCAGACGTTATGGCGGATCATTTTACCCTTGTCCTTACCCGTACTTTCTACCATTTCCCTATTTTACGCAGTCGGGCATTGGAACAGTTATTTTGATGCCATTGTATATATCAATGATTCCAACTACATGCCACTTCAAGTGATATTGCGCAACATCCTGCTTAACGTCGCAACTCAAAGCGCTGATTCGCTCGCCAATTCCGGGGCTGTCAGTACGTTCGCTGTGCAGATGGCTACAGTTGTTGTAACTACAGTCCCGATATTAATCGTTTATCCATTTTTGCAAAAGCATTTTACCAAAGGTGTACTCCTGGGATCCGTTAAAGGTTAAAAGGTGTTCCAACCTAACTTATTACGGGGAAACCGTGATAATATACAAGCAAAGGAGAGGTCAATATGCAGCGTAAAAAGATTTCATTTGCTATTCTGTCGGCAATTTTAGGGCTTGGAACGCTATTGTCAGGATGTGGGGGAAATGAAGAAATTACATCGACAACTTCGATTAATTCTCAAGGCCAGTTTGCAACCAAAATGAAAATCTCAATGTTTAACCAAGGTACTTTTAATGCTGCTGCTCCAGTACCTCCACGTGATGAAGATATTCAACGCCAAATGTTGGAAGAAGAGATGAACATCGACTTGGATATGATGATTCCTCAAGCGGGTCAAGCAACAACCAAACTGAATACACTCATTGCAGGCGGGGATATTCCAGACTTGATCTTCTTGAAGAGCCGTGCTGATCTCGCGCAATATTACGACCAAGGTGTTCTTGCGGATTTGACACCGTATATGGACCAATTCCCTGAACTACAGAAACGATTTGGCACCGACTCATGGGAGGCAATGTCCTATCAAGGAAAAACCATTGGAGTTCCAGGTTATGATAATGTAAACGGTATCAGTCGAAGCTTCTTCATCCGTAACGATTGGCTGAAAAAGCTAAATATGGAGGTACCAACGACACCTGACGAGTTGTTCGAAGTTATGAAAGCCTTTACAGAGAAAGATCCGGACGGTAATGGCAAAAATGATACGTACGGATTCATTGGCGGTATGAATAAAGAAGGCAATCTGCAAACCTACGGCTTTGATAGCTTGATGTGGATGTTTGGCGTTAATCCTCCTTCGGCCGTTGAGATAAAAGATAATGAACCGGTATTCCTGTTTATCGATCCCAAAATGAAAGAGGCACTTGCTTACATTAATAAAATGATGGCAGCCAAGGTGGTTGACCCAGACTGGGTGACGATGAATTCGCCTGATTTGTTGGACCAAAAGATGTTTAAGGGTAAAGTTGGCTTTATGATCAGAGATGCTCGCAGACTGGAACCGGATTATCAACAGAAAATGAAAGAAATTAGTGGAGAAGTTCCGGAATGGATTGTCATCCCTCCGATGAAAGGTCCTTACGGGGATCAAATTGTAGAGAGAAAATCATTCCAGGGCAATTCATGGGCCATATCCGCAAAAGCGGACGAGGACAAAATCATTCGGATCTTGTCCATGCTAAATTATCTCTTTACGGATGAAGAAGCTTATCCAAACTTTGCATACGGAATTAAAGGCATCCATTGGGATGTCGTAGACGGCAAGATCAAAAATAAAACCTCCGAGTTATCAAAGGAAATGAAAGAGAAGTACCTATGGGTCGATCATTATAGAATGCCGCGCCGTGGTGATGATGCGGAGTACTTCAGCTTCCAGAATCCGAAGACGGCGGAAGCTTTCAAGGACAATCAGCAATATGTGGGGCCAACGTTGCCCGGAAATTTATTGACCCCTGACCCAAGCGATACCTTGGATGCTGACCGCACACGTTTCATTAATGAAAGCTTGGTTAAATTTATGACAGGCAAAGAGCCTCTTTCCAACTGGGACAATTTCCTCCAGACGCTGGATACCAAGTTTGACATGCAGAAATATAAGGAAACAGCAATCCAGCAATTTAAAGAAGCCGGCCTTATCAAGTAAAAATAAACGAAGAGAGAGTGGCTATTCGTAGCCCCTCTCTTTATTAGCATATGCTATTCTTAGTTTAAAACGGAACTAAAAGGAAGATGATCGATGCGAAGAAGAATCAGCTTGCCTTTAAAATTATTTTTTATCGTGTTTGCCTTTGTATTAGGCTGCATCATCTTGATAAGCCAATTGTCTTATCGCTATGTGCAAAAGGAAATAAGAACCAATGACATTTTTTACACCAATCAAATATTAGACAAGGTAGACCAGTATTTCACCGTTAATTTTTCCTCCTTCCAGACGATTCTCTTCTCAGTTGAAACATCAGTGAAAGCCAACATTAACAATACCGAAGTGATTAAAAAGCAATTAAGAGAGCTGTATGAACTCAACAGTATTTATGTCAGTAATATTTATTTGATCAAAAACGATTTATCCATTCTGGGTGGAAGTACACCTACTCGAATATTCGATGAACCTTTATCTGAAAGAGCACCTTTATTTGATGCGGCTGACAAGAATAGAAGGACTACCTTTGTTAGTGAACCTTACAAATCGAAGTATTCCGGCTGGACCGTTACGATGGTTCGATATCTGAACGGTGCTCCGTTTCCTATGGCCATTGCAGTTGATTTGGATCTAAATGCCATTGAAGAAACCTTGTTCAAGATTAATAAACAGGAACAAATGAATCTGGCTCTGATGACTGCGTCAGGTAAGATCATTGCCGGATTTTCTGAAAATAAAGGACCTCTGAATATTCAAGATCATTCTTTTTCGATCGGAGAGACGTCAGCGGAAGAAATTCTGGATACAACAGAAACAAACCTTCAACTGTATACCAACGATGGTACTCCGGTTTCCCTTTTAAAAAAACCAACGGAGAAATTCAACTGGACCATCATCTCGATTAACGATGAATCACGCTTAAAAGCAGCATTGTCCAGATTGGAAACCTATTATATTGAGCTTCTTGCTGCAGGTCTTCTCTTAAGTTTGTTCATTTCTTTTTTGGTTGCCAAATATATAAGAAAACCACTCTATACGCTCAAAACAAAAATGAAGCAGGTGGAACAAGGTATCCTCACAACGACAATAACGATTAATCGAAACGATGAGTTTGGTGATCTTTCACGAGCATTCGATCGTATGCTTCAGCAGATTGTTGAACTGATTCGCCGAGCCGAGCTTCATAATGAACTTGAGCGGAAGCTGGAAATCCAGGTGTTACAGTCTCAAATTAACCCACATTTTCTGTATAACACACTTGGTTCGATCAGCAATGTGATACGTCTCGGACAAATAGAGAAAGTAGATGTGGTGATCGGGTCGCTTATTTCATTATTGGAGTACGGGATAGACGATGCTTCTGAGAAGGTTTCCCTACGCCAGGAATTACGCAATGTAGCGGACTATATCGAGATCCAGAACATTCGGTATAACCGAAACTTCAACTTGATTGAAGATATCGAAGCAGGGTTAATGGATTTTCCGGTTTTCCGAATGCTGCTGCAGCCCCTTGTGGAGAATAGTATCTTCCATGGTTATAACGGAGGGGGAATTGAGGGGCCTATTACGATTCATGCGTACAGGGAGGACGACATCGTCATCATCGAAGTTGTTGATCAAGGTGAGGGAATTGCAGCTGATAAAATAAAACATATTTTAATCTCAGAACCAAGTGAAGAGGAATTGAAAAGGAAAAGAATTGGGCTGAACAATATTCATGGTCGAATAAGACTTCACTACGGAGATCAATTCGGGCTGGATATCATAAGCATACCTAAGGAAATAACCCGTATACGCGCTGTATTCCCGGCAGAATTGCCAAAAGGAGATGCATAATGGGGAGAGACTATACCTGCTTCATTGTTGACGATGAAGACCTGATCATTCAACGATTGGAATTGTTTTTTAATGAACTCTCTCATAGGGATAGACGTTTTGTTCTGGTGGGCAAAGCGAATAATGGGTTGAATGGGATCGAGGAGATCATAAAACTTAAACCCGATATCGTTATATCTGATATTGTAATGCCGCGAATGGATGGCATCTCCATGATTGAGCAGCTCAAGGCGGAGCTCCCCCATACCCAATACATACTTCTGACCGCCTATTCATCCTTCGAATACGCTCAGCGAGCGATTCAAGCCAACGTATTGGAGTACATTGTAAAGGTTCCGCTGAGGGAAGCCGATTTGAATCGAGCGTTGGATAAGGCAGCCGGAATTTTAAATGAGTTTGAGAAAAAAGAAGCGGAATTTCACTCGTTAAACGTATCCGTGCTTGAAAATAAATACAGAGTCCGCAAGCAATTTTTTAACGAATTGATCCGAGGTGAAATTCCTTCTCATCGGGCATCGGATTTTGCTAATCGCATGCAGTTTCATTTCTTTCAAGCGAACTATTGCTGCTTCATCGTTGAGATGAATACGTATGAAAGTTTCCGAAACGAATACGCGGCCGCAGATCAAAACATCTTGAAGTATGCGATTACAAATATCATCGAAGAAACGGTGATGAATGGTAGTAGTGGGGTAGCTGCGGATCTGTCGGATAATCGTTTTATTGGCTTTTTATCCTGGGAAAATAACCGCAGTGATATGGAAACGGAATATGCTTGCCTATCCTTGGGAGGGCAGATTGTCTCTCATTTGCATCAATATTTGAATAAAAAGGTATCGGTTGCTTTTGGAAGTCCGCACAGGGGCTGGGAATCGATCAAACAGGCGTATACGGAAGCTAAAAATGTGAGTGAGGATTTCTATTATCATACCGAGAAAGTCGTAAAAACACCGATGCATCGGTTCCAATACCATAATGACAAAAAAGCAGACTTTCAGCAGAAGCTGGCTGATTTTCTTATACGGCTTAAAAGGAAGATTTCCAAGGAAGAGCTGGATAATGCACTTGCCGATCTGTCGCAATTTGTTACGGACCATAAAATCCACAAGTCCATCATGGTGCCAATGATTAGAGACTTGTACAGAGACATTACCGTGAAATTTAAGTCGGGGAATAAGATGGCCACGGAAGTTCCAGACTTCCCCATGGAATTTATGGCTTTTCAGGAGCAGCTCGCCTATATTGGCGACTTCACATTCGAATATGTGCATGCGGGCCAACTGTTACATCGTGCAGAAATTATGAGTGCTATGCATTTTATAGAGAAAAACTTGAAACAACGTTTAACGTTGGAGACCATTGCGGAGGAAGTGAATTTAGCGCCATCGTATTTTAGCAGCTTATTCAAAAAAACAATGAATGAAGGCGTGATCAGCTACATCAACCGTAAAAAAATCCATCTCGCCCTCGAGTTGTTAAACGTTCGGGATTATTCTTTATTGGAATTGTGCGAGGAAGTAGGCATCGTCAATGAAGGGTATTTTTGCAAACTGTTTAAAGAATATACGGGGGATACACCTAAACAATATCGGATAAAAATGACACGGTAGGAATCCAACTAAGGATGCAAAAAATGTATGATTTTTTCGCGAAATCCTGTAAAAAAAAACAGACCAAAACCATTACCATGATAGGAGTATCTAATCATGGAGGTTATCAAAATGGAGCTTATGAAAGCAGATGTAACCGTCATAGGTGGAGGAATTGCCGGGATATGTGCTGCCATTGCTGCCGCACGCCAAGGGCTACAGGTTTCACTTATCAATGATCGGCCGGTGCTTGGGGGAAATGCGAGCAGCGAGGTCAGAGTTCATATCAACGGGTCGGCATATCTTGGAAACAGTCCATCCTATTATGCTCGCGAAGGCGGGTTGGTGGAAGAACTCAAGCTGAAGATCTTTCATTATAATCCGTTATACAACAAAAAACTTATGCTTTCGCTTTCGGATACGGTTTTGCTCGACATGGTGTATGATGAGCCTAACATTTCTCTATTCCTGAATACATGTGTGCATGAAACGGGCATGGAGAACGGCAGAATCAAATGGGTGGAGGGCCTTCAATTGGCTTCAGAGAGAAAATTTCGTTTTGAAAGCCCTACCTATATCGATTGCTCCGGGGATGGAATTGTTGGGTACCAAGCAGGTGCTCACTTCCGATGGGGAAGAGAGGCGAAGCATGAATACAAGGAGGAGCTCGCTCCAGAAGTGGCGGATCATTACACCATGGGCGATACGATTCTGTTTCAAGCCCGTGACGTAGACTATCCCGTTCCTTACAAAAGGCCAGGCTTTGCGTATGATATTACGAAGCTGGATTTTTTTGATAGTATCAGAAAAGGATTAAACCATCGATCTTTTCCAAGGAAAATCAACGGGCTTGGCGGATTGTGGTGGCTGGAATACGGCGGACATATGGATATTATCAAGAATAATGAAGACATCGCCTTGGAACTGCGGAAATTGGTATACGGGATATGGGATTATATCAAAAATAGCGGTGAGTTTGATGATGTAGACAATCTCATCCTGGATCATGTATGCCCGATCCCGGGAAAGCGGGAGTCGAGGCGGTTTATAGGGGAGCACATGCTGTCTCAGAATGATCTTACAGCAAAGCCTCATTTCGAAGATGCGGTATCCGTCGGAGGCTGGTATATGGATCTCCATGCGAATAAAGGCATCTACGATGAGGGTCCGGCTACCGCGTGGAATTTTGTGCCGGGATTGTATAATATCCCGTTCCGCAGCTTATTTTCACGCAATATTCCTAATCTCATGTTCGCTGGCCGTAATATAAGCGCTACTCATGTGGCTTTTGGGTCTACAAGGGTCATGGCAACCTGTGGTTGTATGGGGCAGGCGGTAGGAACGGCTGCTGCGTTATGCGCAAAATATGAGACAGACCCCGCATCCATAGTCAAAGCGCATATGGGTGAGCTTCAGGCGCAGCTGCTTCGAGACGGGCAAACGATTGTAGGCCTTCAAGAGCCGTTGGACCCTTATTTCGCAGACGGATTAACGATTCGTGCCTCGTCTCAGCGAAGCTATGAACAACTTCATCCAACCGAAGAGGTCTCCTTGGACAAAGCACTATGTTTGGTCTTGCCGATTCAGACATCTGTGGTTGAGAGTGTGCAGATCAAAATTAAAAATAGATCCGAGCATTCCGAAACGTTGCAAGTGAAGCTGTATGGCGGTGATCGGAAGGAAAACTATATTCCCACCAGCGAGCTGAAGGGCTACAACTTGGTGATTTCAGCGGGTCACGATGACTGGATTACACTGGACCTCAGCTGCAAGAAGCCAGAAGACGACAAAATCTACATCGTATTGGAAGGTACGGCGGACCTCACTGTACACAGCAATGAAGAGAAAATGACTGGAGCGGTTAGCTTCCTTTATAGACCGGAAGAGCCATCCAAGCTGAAGAAACTTAATAAGAGCATTTGCTTCAAAGACCTGATACCATCCCAGGATATGTATAATCCCGCAAATGTCGTCAACGGTTTTTCCAGACCTTATGGTTTGCCGAACAGCTGGATTTCGGAACGTACGGAAGGACAGGAATGGTTGGAATTTGGTTTTGCAAGCCCTAAAAATCTGGATGAAATCCATCTTGTTTTTAATTCACAACTGAATTTGGAACATTTCGACGATCCGATCGAGCCACTGATCCAAGATTATGATGTGACCTTAACTTTGGAAGACGGAACCGAGAGTGAAATTAAAGTCCGTGGGAATTATCTTTCGTTGAACAAACATCAGGTGTTTGCAAAAGGTGTAACTCAAATCCGGTTTGATTTCTGTGCAACGTATAGTTCGCCTTATTATGAAGTGTTTGCTGTAAAACTTTTTGCTCCTAAAAACGCTAAGTGAGGGCGGGTGAAGTCGTGATGAAGGAATTTTTCCCACGAAGAGGGCTGCCTAATGTCATTCAGAAGTTGGAAAATGGAGAAGGCGTGACCATCGTTTATTTCGGCGGCAGTAATACACGTTCCGTAGGATATAGGGTCATGACGGCGGATTGGCTGCGAGGGCAATATCCCCATGCCGATATCCGCGCTGTGAATGCAGGCATTGATGGGACAGGATCGGACCTCGGCTGCGCCCGTTTGGAGACAGATGTGCTTCGTCATCAGCCTGATCTCGTGTTTGTTGAATTTGTTGGCAACGATGGCGGAGTTCCCGAATCCAAGGCGCGGATCGAAGGCATTGTCCGACAGATTCGCAAGCGGAACCGGTTTACCGATATCCTGTTTGTATATACGGTTAAGGAGCGGGATTTGACCTCATTTCAATCCGGCGAATACCAGAAGGGCGCTCTTATGCAAGAGGAAATCGCCGACTATTACGGTATTCCTTCCATTCATCTGGGCGTAGCGGTCAGTCAATTGGTTTCGGATGGAAAGCTCATTTTCACCTCAAGGGCAGACGTGGCCATTCCCGGAGCTGTTATTTTCACGCATGATTCGATCCATCCAACGATTCCCGAAGGACATCAGATTTACACAGATACAATCATTCGGTCTTTTGAGAAAATGAGAGAGCTTCGAGATCACGTGGGAAAGGTCGAACATCACTTGCCGCAGGACCCCTTGGTCCCGGCCAATCCTTGGGTGTATGCAACCATGCTGCCACTGGCTCGTCTTACTCATTTTTCCGCAGGGTGGTCTTACATGACCTCTGATGATTTTCCTTTAGTGCGTGAGTATGATTGGTTGTTCCCCGGTCTATGGCGAGCAGTTGATCCCGGAGAGGCGTTCACAGTGGAGTTTGAGGGAACCCACATCGGCTTATTTGATATCGGGGGGCCGGATTCTGGCCGATTGAAGGTGTCGGTGGATGGAAGGGAACCCTTCCTTGTTGATCGATTCACACCATATAACGATCATAATCGAAATCAATATGTTTTCTTGCCAGAGCTACCAAATGGGAAACATACCGTTCGCTTCGAGATCGATCACGAGAAAACTGACAAAGCGGCCGTGTTTGAGGCAAGTGGCAATGAACGAAGTATGGAACATGTTCGGCAGCATCCTGCTTGGTATGATCAAACGGTCATTCAGCTTGGAAAGTTGTTATTGGTGCAGCCGCCATTATAATTGATTGGTTCACTTGGAACACTTGGAAGACCTATATTCTATTTGGCTGCAACTGAGCAATCAATTAGGATGTAGGTCTCTTTTTTTACTTTACTTAAAATCGTATAAGAAATTCTTAAAATGAAAGAAATTTCACCGTGACGTAACATGCTAAGATGAAAACGACAGAACGGGATTTAGGCAGAAGGATAAGGTTAAGTGCTTTTCACGATCATTCGAGCAAAAGGCAATGCATTTATGGAAGCGTTATCATTACGAGGAGAGGCTGTGAATTGTATGGTCAAAAGGAAGCTGTTTTTCTTCATTGTTTTCATGTTGACGATCGTAGTCCCTTTCAGCCTGATCGGAATAAGGGCCGCTTATGCGGAGACCTTACCTTATCAGACAATTATTATCGATGACGGGAGTATCAAGATCAATGATGATGTGACACCTGATGCAGGTAACGAGAACAATGGATATTCGGCTCCTAATTGGACCACAAGCACAGGGGTGAGAGGGTATGATCTTTCCAGCACCAAATATACAAGTACAGCAGGCAGGACGATAACATGGAATCCACGCTTGGAAGAAGGAACGGCGAAAATATCGTTCTATAAGCTGGACTGGGCAGATAAAGCAGATAGCAATGTGAAAATTGAGATCGTTCATAATGGAACAACGGATGTAGTCTTTATGGATCTAAGACCCTCATCTGGTGCTCCAGCAGGGTGGGTTGATTTGGGAGAGTACTATTTTTCTGGAGTTGGCGAAGAATTTGTTCAATTGACCCGGTCTACCGGCACCACAAACACAATCCTTACGCGCGCGGATGCGGTCAAGTTCGAAGGGAATATAAAGCAGAAAGAGCCACATAAGACAATTATCATTGATGATGGGAGCCTCACAATTGATAATGTCGTCACTGTTGATTCAGGAAACGTCAGTAACGGGTTCTCCGCTCCTTATTGGACGACAAGTGCAGGAGTGAAGGGATACAATAATTCCAGTTCCAAATTTACAGACGCTGTAGGTAGAAGCATCACCTGGAATCCACGCTTGGAAGCAGGGACGGCGAGAATATCGTTCTATAAGCTGGATTGGGCGGATAAAGCAGATAGTAATGTGAAAATTGAGATTGTTCATAACGGGGTTACGGATGTTAAGTTTATGGATCTTAGACCTTCGTCAGGTCCATCGGTTGGATGGGTGGATCTGGGGGAGTATGAGTTTAGTGGTGATGATAGCGAATTTGTCAGGCTGACTCGAACGCAGCCTTCTACGGGTACAATTATTACGCGGGCCGATGCAGTCAAGTTCGAGGGGAATATCCGGCAACAAGCACCACCGCTGCCCCCGCTAAGAAGCCGTACCTTAGCGAATCTCAGTTACACAGAGAAAGGCAGCATCGAAAATGCTAATTACAAGGCAACCTTTTATGAGGCAGCATGGGATGAAGGTAAATCTATCGTTCGTGACATGTTCTACAAAAACACGGAGACAGGGAACTGGGTTCCAATCAATAATGAATCGGAAAGACTTGAGGAACAATGGGTTTTATTGGACGGGAATGCGGGGAGCCGAACCAATTACTATGATACGATGAACAAACGCTGGATTACATTCGACGGGGTCCATTTTCCCGACAGCCAGACCGCGGTATTAACCGACTCTACACATGGCAGTGATTACGATTTTGAAGTGAACTGGTCCATGGCAGGGGATAAACCCGATGTTTCCTTTGCCTTTACACCTCGCCGCGACGGCAATTATGTGATTGGATATCAGTCCTTCACGACAGAGTCCGCCTCGGGCATCAATGAAGTGTTAAATGGATTCAGGTCACATGCCAAAATGGTAGGTACAGTGGAATCAACAAGCTTGAGAGAGCTGAGCGCTCCGATGAGTCTGGTTGAGAAGAATGATAGTGCGGGAAATCCATTGACGTATGGGGTATTTGTACCTTCGGAAGAGTTACCAGTTGAATTTGAGCCGACGGGAGGCGTTACAAAACAACGGCTGGGTATGAGCCTTGTTAACAACGAAGGCAGCGTACAGCCAATCCTTTACGCCCCTCAGTTGGGGACTTACTCGCAGATGACCGCAGAAAACACCTATCAATTTCATATGGGGCTAATCGCTCAAAAAAGCAATCTGTATGAGTCCTACGTGGATATTCTTCGCAATGAATACGATTATTCAGCATACCGGGAAAATGTTTCAAATAAATCGCTTACTGACGCGATGTTTAATATGATTGATCTACTTAAAATTGAGCCGCAAGGGGACGACTCTGTGAATTATGTCCCATCACCCAGCGGGTGGTGGAGCCGTGCCAAGGGTTTTATCGATATCGAAAACGAAGATAGCGTCCGAACAAGCTCAAATGCGGTTCTTTTGGGAGCTTACTATTTGACTGGAGATGACCAGCTATACGATACGAGAGCACTGCCGTCCGTCCAGTATGGCATATCGCGAAATGGTATCGGTTGGTCGCCAACGCAGAAAAAAGTATACGGTGTGCCTTCGTTATGGAAAATGGCTACTCTGCCGTTCGATGTTTCAAGCGTAGCCGCTGTCAATCAGATGATGGGCACTTCGGCAGGAATTGGTGCACTCGCTCAGGAAGAGTACCTTGTGCGTGACCCGGATCAGAAAGACAGGGGGCCTGTCATTCAACCCCTGATGATGTATCGGATGACGGGAGATGCGAAGTATTTGCAAGCTGCGAAGGATGCAGCCGACAGCTATATCACGCAACATATCGATACGCCTGCATCTGTCGATGTGAGTAAAAATGAGTTCATTTATTATTATAGCAAGCTGTGGATGGAGATCTTGGAGCTATATGAGGAAACGCAGGATCCCAAATACTTGGATGCCGCCTATAAGGAAGCCAAACGGTATGCAACCATGTTTGTTGCTCGTCCAGTTCCTGAAGGTAACGTTACGATTCCTCAGCCGGAGACATATAATTACGCGGAGTCGTTCCATTGGCCGGAAAGTGGTAAATTTCAATATCCTAGGCTTAAGCTTCCCGAAGATATTGCCGGAGGCGTTCAAGCGGAGCGTTGGCTTGTTTCACCGAGCGGACTGACGTTTGAAGCAGGAAGTACAACCGGTTATTATCGGATGAATGCTCAGGAAGCTCCATTCATGCTGAGATTGTCGCTTTATACAGGGGATGAACTGCTGCAGGATATTGCTCATAATGCGGTTATTGGACGATATTCCAGTTATCCAGGTTATTATTATAAAGGCTTCGCCGTTAGCCAACTTGAACCGGACTTTCCTCTGGAAGGCCCAAGCGGGGCTACATCCATCTATTATCACCATATTCCGGGGCAACTCGGGCAAACGATGGATTATTTGATCAGCGAACAATCATTGAAATCAAACGGGAGCATTACGTTTCCTTCCGTTTTTGAAACGAATTTTTTATGGTTCAAATATCACCTTTATGGGAATAAACCAGGTCAATTTTATGGTAACTCCGACGTTTGGCTATGGATGCCCAAGGGGATTATTAAGACCAACCATCCTCAATTGAATTGGATAACGGGTGAGAGCGGGGATAAATTCTACATCGGGTTAAGCAACGCATCGTCAGATGAAGTTCAGACCCCAATTGAATTAAATGAACAAATCATTGGATTCAACCCGGCACAGGATTATACCGTATCGATCATCCGCGACAATGGTACACCAGAGCAAGCAGTTATGAGTGGCGGAATCATTCAAGCTACGGTTTCAGGCAAGGGAATCACTGCGATCATTGTAGAGGGACTTGATATTGATGTACCGCTGCATCAGGTCAGAACGGCAGATACATCGGATGCAAGTTATTTCTTTGATACACACAGTCCAATTGATGCGGTTAAAGGCATGCTGATCGTTAAGCCTGACGAAACGGTTTATGATGCTTATGTGCAGGCCAAAACGACAAAACCAGCGACAATCCATTATTCCTTGGATGGCGGGGCCACGTATACGAGCGTCCCAGATACGATCTATCCGATGGAATGGTCGATACGGGTGAATGAATTATCCCAAACCTTTACGTATTACGTGGAATCGGAGGGGAAACAGACCCGTAAGCGGACACTCTATCTGCCGGATCAGGTATCGGAAACTCCAGTCCAACCCGATGGGCAGGATAGTTCAACCATCATTGTGGATAATACGGAGGCGGAGACAGAAGGCGTCTGGATAAGGGATACGACGGCTAACGATTATTATTATGATAACTATGTGTATGCCAAATCTACGACCGGCACAGCGACAAGCAAAATGAGATGGCGGCCTGAGCTGCCGGAAAGTGTCACTTACAGTGTGTATTACAAGCTTCCACAGATAACTGCAACGAGTGAAAATTGGGCAACAAATGCCTCATTTACCGTTTATCACAGCGGCGGCTCCGAAACGGTGACAGTTGATGAGACAACAGCGAATGGTACTTGGGTGCACCTGGGAGATTATCCTTTTGCTGCAGGCGATAGCGGGTACGTGGAATTAACCAATAAGGCCAACAAATCCAGAGTCGTTGCCGATGCAATCATGTGGGTGGACCCAAACAGGATACCGCAATTGGAGTCTGCTGTGATCATGTCCGATCGGAACGAGCTGCAGATGACTCAAACCGCACAACTGAGCGTAACCGGTTATTTAGATAACGGTTTGATCGGTGATCTTACACAGGCTGATGTGCAGTATTTCGTTGATCGTACGGATCTGGCTGAAGTGAATAGCAGTGGGGTGTTGACCCTTCTTAATCTTGATGGAGACACGGATCACATTGAGGTATGGGCTACTGTCACGATTGACGGAGTGACCTTAACCACACCGCCTTTGACCATCACGATCAGGGACCTAACGGTTATCGTCGATAGTACAAATACAACAGGGTTATACACGACAGAAGGGTCTTGGAGCCAAAGCAATTTAGCCGGATACAAAATTGGGGTTAAATCCCGCTATTCAACAGTTCAAGGATCATCAGCCACGTGGAAAGGCGAGTTTCCAGAAGGGAAATATACGGTCTCGATCTACAAACTTGTCCATACGACGGGAAACGATAATAATGTCAAAGTGGAAGTGAAGCATAAAACGGGTACCGAGGTCATCTATATGGATGCAACGGTCGGCTCATCAGGTTGGGTTAATCTGGGAATGTTCGACTTTACGGGTGACGGCAGCGAGTATGTCCGATTAACCAGGGTTACGCCTACAACGGTAGACCCGCCAACGCTTCCTGCGGATATGATCTATACGAGGGTTGACGCTGTTATGTTCGAACGGCATTCTGGTGATTCGGAACTGCTTGCCAATGAAGCACCAGATGAACCGACACTTTCTGAATAAGGGCAGTGATTTATGAATGGAAGTGGAACAACGGTAAGTGATGTTATACAAATGATTGCAAAATAACACCAAGAGCCGAGTGGATCAAAACGATCCATTCGGCTCTTTATGTCTAAGTGCAAGAAAGTTTGGTTACAAGGGAAGGCAGTCGGCCAACTTCCTCTTACCACCCATTGATCACTTAAGTTTGCCAAATCCAACTTTTTTGGATGCTCGTAAAAAAATTGCCGCTTTCAGATTATGTTTCGTCACACTCAAAACGTTTCTCTAGACCCACACAAATCTTCAATGGTACCATCATACACGTGCTTGAATTGAAGATTGCAGGAGGATATCATGTGGATCAACTTAAATACGATAATCTAAAGCTGGGGGAGCGCGGAGCTATCATCAGCATTATCGCCTACATATGTTTGACCGTATTAAAACTGATCGTTGGCAATATGGCCGGATCAGAAGCGCTCAAGGCGGATGGATTAAACAATGCCACCGATATTGTGGCCTCAATAGCTGTACTGATCGGTTTGAAGCTTGCCCAACGCCCAGCCGACACAGATCATACATATGGTCACTGGAGAGCAGAGACCGTTGCGTCACTTGTTGCTTCTTTCATTATGATGGCAGTAGGTTTACAAGTACTGATTGAAGCCATTGGTTCAGTGTTTCAGGGTACATATGAATCTCCGGATATCATCGCTGCGTATACAGGCATTTTCTGCGCGGTTGTCATGTATGTGGTCTATCGCTATAACAAGAGACTTGCTACACGTATTAAAAGTCAGGCGGTCATGGCTGCAGCTCGTGATAACATTTCCGATGCCTGGGTGAGCACCGGTACTGTCATTGGGATCGTGGGTTCCCAGTTCGGCCTCCCATGGCTGGACCCTGTAACGGCTGTCATTGTAGGTTTCCTGATCTGCAAGACCGCTTGGGACATTTTCAAGGAAGCCACACATCATCTGACGGACGGTTTTGATGTTGAACTGATTCAGGAGTACAAAAAAACGATTGCCGGAATTGATAGCGTAGAGACAGTTAAAGACGTGAGAGCGCGGAACTATGGCAATAACGTTGTAGTAGACGTTGTCATAACAGTCCATGCTGAGCTGGATCTTCAACAAGCACACGATATCTGTACAGACGTGGAGAACGAGTTGATGGAGGAGCATGACGTGTACACTGTTCACGTTCATGTGGAACCTGATATTTTGAAAGAGTGCATTGGATAGCAAGCTTATATTAAGAGAGACTCGGCAAAACAAAAAAACCAGTGAGCTTTACTTATTCACTGGTTTTTGTTGATTTCAATTTTCATCTTAAAAAGAATCCGCGCTTTATATATCCCATACATGACTATCTTGGCAAATTATAGGTAATCAGATTGTTATATTTATCCGCATGTTTCTGTTCGTCCAGGATGATTCCCCACACCGTGTCTTTATATATGCCATAAGGGAGACCAAACCATATTTTTCTATACTTTTCCACGGCCACCAATTCACCCTGAAACGCCTTTTGCAATCCGGAAAGATAAGAGGGGACCGTCTCAACTGGCTCACTGCTTACACCCGAAATCTCCTGACCTGTCAGATCCTTGTACATTTGGCGGAACATTTGATTATGTCCTCGTTCATCATTGCGGATGCTCGTGATGATGGCAGCCTGAGTAGCATCGGGTGACAACTGAATCAGTGAATCATAGAACATCTCATCGTTTCGTTCTCCCTGTACAGCCGTTTTGATTAATTCAAGTGCTTCGGCTGATGATGTTGCCCATACCGGAGTAAAAGTGTACCTGTAACCATAAGGATATGCCACATACATTACGAATCCCTCCATGACAAATATGAGTTAAGATATGCACGTATGCCCATCAGCGTTAACCCATATCATATGTCCGGCCTTATTTAGTCGAAAGTTTCAGTGAAACTTCACTTGGTATACCTCAATATTTTACTGTAACCATAAGCAATAACAAATGGCAGGAGGTATGACAAAAAGGTCCAAAGAATGTTCCATCCATTAAAGTAAATGACATGCCCCATTATTTTGGCAAGCCATTCGATTAATGTCAGCGACAAGGATGCAACAAGGATCGCCAACCATGGCTTGGCGCCTTTTTCTAAAATCGTATACATCATCAGACAGCCGGCGATCGGATAGACTCCAAGATCCATTGGAAGAGCAGCAAAGGATTGATTATGAGTATTCGGAAGAATATTCCAGAAGTAATTAAACCCGATATTGTTAATGCATGCTGCTACAGCCACACCAAGTGGATAATATAGAATAAGGATTGTAAAGTTCCGACGCAGAATCCATACACCCAATATAATGGGAATGACCATACCCAGCAGAATGTTTCCTAACATGCAATTCTCCTCCAAAGCTTTGTTACTTCTGTAGTTTAACCATAAGCCGCATCACTCCGTTGTCTTCTCTTCCAGAAGGCGATCCACCTTATCTGTAAGTGCATCCAATTTTTTATCATAATGCTTGTACGTATAGAATCCAATGACTGCTTTGACTGCAAAAAAGAGCACCGCAGCAATGACAATGAGAATATAATTGTGGGCAAGCTGCCTTAACCAATCGTTAACTGCATTAATCGGATTTCTCTCCCTTCAATGCAAGTGGTTTTGTATAAGGTAACCAAATCCATGGGATATAATGCATATCAGCAAATTCGGAATAGGCATACGCCTTACTCGAAGTGAATGGACAAGTTTCGGTCATGAAAAAAGCCAAGTATAGAACAGCTACGGTTGAGGATGTTCATAAAAAGGTAGAGTGGCATATCAATAAGGATTTTATGAAAAAAATCCCTTCTCTTCGGATGAAAGAAGAGAAGGGATGATCGTATACTACTGAATTATTGTCGAATTATTGGTGCTTGCTGAGAATATCAAATATGATATTGGCATTATCTGTGTTGTCGATCAAACCGGCGAAGCGATGACTTGCCGGACCGTAGGCATAGACCGGAACATCTTCACCTGTATGTCCACCTGTTGTCCAGCCCGTAAATGAACGGTTATCAATAATTGCTTCAATGGCATTATCAATCTTTGTTACGTCCGCACTTTTGGCTGCTTCTTTCACTGATTGAATCTCTTCCGGCTTCAACTCCAGTTTCAGATAACTTTTCAGTGTTTCTTCAACCGAAGCACCTTTTGCAATTTGTGTTGCCATGAAGTCTGGCGTGCGAAGTGCAGCTTTGATTGGGTCTACGAAGAAGTTGTATTCTCCGTCTTTTCCAAGCGTAAGTCCACCCGTGGAGTGGTCAGCAGTAGCTACGACAAGTGTTTCACCGTCTTTTTTGGCAAAATCAATAGCTGCCTGAAATGCTGCTGCGAAATCTTCCATTTCACTCATCGCACCAACGATATCATTATCATGTCCTGCCCAGTCGATCTGGCTGCCTTCGACCATTAGAAAGAATCCTTTGTCGTTCGAACTGAGACGATCAATCGCTGTATTGGTCATCTCAGCCAATGATGGAGTGTCAGCAGTACGATCAATCAACTTGTCCAGACCTCCGTCCGCAAACAGTCCAAGAACTTGTTGATTCTTATCAGCAAGGAGAGAGGAACGATCCGTGACATAGCTAAATCCGGCCTTCTGGAACTCCTTCGTCAGGTCACGACCCTCGCGTACAAAATTGGATTTCCCTCCACCAAGAAGTACATCCACCTTATGCTTGCCATTAATCAGCTCATCATAATAATCGTCCGCAATTGCATCCATATTTTTTCGACTGATATCATGGGCACCGAATGCAGCTGGTGTGGCATGAGTGATCTCCGATGTAGCCACGAGTCCGGTGGACTTGCCGTTTTCTTTGGCTTGCTCAAGTACGGTTTTGACTTCCTTCTGCTCAGGGTCAACCGCAATGGCCGCATTGTAGGTTTTCACACCTGCCGACATGGCTGTTGCTGCCGAAGCGGAATCCGTCACATTTTGTTTATCATCATCCGGATAGGTCATTTGTGCCCCAACCAGATAAGGGTCAAATACAGTTTTGTCCATGCCCTTCGTTGAAGGATCATCTTTCATGTAACGGTAGGCGGAAGTATAAGAGGTCCCCATGCCATCCCCAATGAGGAAGATGATGTTCTTAATTTGTTTTTTCTCCACACTTACAGCTTGAACAGCACTTGCTTGTCCGGCAGACAAGAGAGTGGAAGCCGATACAGCCAGAGTCAGCGCTACCGCTGGTAATACTCTTTTGGATAATTTCACAATGATTCCTCCTCATAATATCTCAACAACAAAAATGAATGCATGAATCTATATTCATTTGTTCATCATTAAGAAGATTAGCATTTATTTGTAAATGAAAACCAAGAATTTTGTATACCTGAGGTAAAATAAACAAATACGGCGATAACTTTAATTTCTTTGCATGAGGAGCAAGTCAAACATCGCAATCAGAACAATATGGTTCCGGGGAAAAATTCACATGATCTGCAACATGCGAATTTACAAAAATATACTCATCCCGCTGTTTTTGAAGTATGATACAACATAAGTAGAACGCTTTCATTTTTATATTACTGTTAATATAAAATCAATTTCATTTTCAGGAGGCTCTTTACCATTGACCAAAACAACTCCAAATTATGATGGGTATCTCTTTGTACATTTTATTGGCGAACAACCAGATGGAGAGCAGGTTTATTTCTCTTATAGCGAGGATGGTCTTCACTGGAAGGACCTTAATGGCGGCTCACCTGTGCTGTTTTCCGACCTTGGAGAAAAGGGGGTACGGGACCCGTTTCTGGTTCGTTCAGTCAAGGATAATAAATTTTATCTGATTGCTACGGATCTCCGCATCGCAAGCGGCAAAGGATGGACTCAAGCCGTTAATGCCGGGAGCCGTGACGTAATTGTATGGGAATCCAGCGATCTCGTATACTGGTCATCCCCATGGAACGTTACACTAGGTGTCGAGGGCGCTGGATGTGTCTGGGCACCAGAAGCTGTGTATGATGAAATGGCAGATGAGTTTCTTGTATTCTGGGCTTCTGCGACGCAGGAACCTCAAGAGCAAGAAAGAAAGCAAAAAATATACAGCGCTCGTACAAAAGACTTTCGTACGTTTTCTGCATCGAAAAAATACATTGAGCGGGATAATCACATTATAGATACAACGATTCTTCCTGCGGATGGAGCTTATTATCGATACTCCAAGGATGAAACAACCAAAAACATACGGGTAGAAAAAGGAGACTCTCTCGACAAAGAGGCGTTTGTTACGCTGCAAGCCCCGGTACTGGAGGCTGTGGCAGGTGTGGAGGGACCTCAAATCTTTAAATTCAATGACCGGGAGGAATGGTGCCTGATTGTTGATCGATTTGCTGAAGGCAAGGGTTATCTTCCTCTGTTGACTACAGATCTGGGAAGCGGAGAATTCCGAATTGTCCCTGATGATGATTTTGATATGGGAACGAATCAAAAGCGTCATGGAAGTGTCCTGCCAATCACAGCTGAGGAGTGCAGCCGGCTTCTCGTGGCTTTCGGAGATGGTCATCAGGTGCTTCCTGGACAATATGCCGATCCTGATGTCGCACAGTTTGGGGATCGTTACTATATGTATCCAACAACAGATGGGTTTGAGGGGTGGTCGGGAACACAATTCAAGGTGTTTTCTTCTTCAGACCTGAAGCATTGGCAAGACGAAGGCATGATCCTTGATCTGGGAACAGAGGATGTCGCCTGGGCAACCGGTAATGCCTGGGCACCGGCAATTGCCAGCCGAAGCGGAAAGTTCTATTTTTATTTCTGTGGCAAAATGCGGAATGGAGAGAGTGCCATCGGCGTTGCTGTTGCAGATACACCAATTGGTCCATTCCTGGCCGAGCCACAGCCTTTAATCACAATGGAGCAGTTGAAACGCCTGGGCATTACCATGGGCCAAGCTATTGATCCCTCCGTCTATGTCGAAGATGATGGAAAACCGTATCTGCTATTTGGCAATGGACATGCTGCCATTGTGGAGCTTGGTGAAGACATGATAAGTGTAGTGGAGGACACAATGAGCAATCTGGCAGGCTTGCATGATTTTCGTGAGGCGGTAACCGTGTTAAAGCAGGGCGGACTATACCACTTTACGTGGTCCTGTGATGATACAGGCAGCGAAGACTATCATGTGAATTACGGTACGTCAGAGCAATTATACGGTCCTATTACCTATCAATACCCGATTCTGAGCAAAAATGTCGAGAAGGGCATGCTGGGCACAGGTCATCACTGTATATTTAATGATTCCGAAACGGGTCAATACCAGATTGCCTATCACCGTTTTGTCACGCCACTATCCAGATTTTCCTCTGGAAAGGGTTATCACCGCGAAATATGTATGGACCCGCTTCTGTTTGGTAAGGACGGACTGATTCAGCTTGTTATACTCTAATATAAGACGTTTAATTAAATCGCTATCTATAAAGGCCTGATACAACATGAATGTCTGTCAAATGTCGCTTTTAGCGGTTTTGGCAGGCATTTTATCATTTTTATCTTCCACCTGGAACAAGCAAAACCTTAGGTTTGAGCGGGTATGCGACTAATTGAATACATTAATCCAGAGTACATTTGACATACAAATCAATAAATCGTATTATTACGATATAACGATTTAGGAGGAATACTTGTGAACACTCCCGCTTTTGACAGCAATAACATTAAACAGTTCGATGAACCTGCTAATCTGCTGAAAGCTTTGTCTCACCCCATTCGTTTATGCATTGTGCGGGGATTGATGCAAAAAAAGAAATGTAATGTTTCTTACATGCAGGAATGTCTGGATCTTCCCCAATCTACAGTGTCACAACACCTCCAGAAGCTTCGTAGTGCAGGTATTGTTGCTACGGAGCGGAATGGTCTTGAAGTGAACTATGTGCTTGCCGATCAACGGGTTGAACAGATTATTAAAACTTTGTTTGAAAAGGATGATTGTGAATCATGAGCAAAAAAGTACTTATTGTTGGCGGTGTAGCTGGAGGTGCTTCTGCAGCTGCACGTCTTCGCCGTCTGGATGAACATGCCGAAATTATTATCTTTGAGAAGGGACCCTATATCTCATTTGCCAATTGTGGTTTACCTTATTATATAGGTGGCACAATCGATGATCGAGAGCGTCTGCTGGTGCAGACGCCAAAAGGGATGGCAGATCGCTTTTGTATCGATGTGCGTACAAGAAGTGAGGTCGTAGCTATTGATTCGCAGAAGCGAGTGGTTAAGATACAGTCTCAGGAGCGCGGTGCATATGAAGAAAGCTATGACGAGTTGATATTGTCACCAGGTGCAAAACCGATCATTCCCGATCTGCCGGGTAAGGACAATCCGCTAATTTACACCGTGCGAAGTATTCCGGATATTGATCGGATCAAAGAACAGGTGAGTTCTTCTAACAACAAGTCTTCGATCGTCATAGGTGGTGGATTTATAGGCGTAGAAATGGCTGAGAATCTAAAGGAAGCTGGTCTGGATGTAACGCTGATTGAGGGGAACGCACAAGTACTCACCCCATATGATCCCGAGTTAGCAGCCGCATTGGCACAGGAAATGGAGAACCACGGTGTGAATCTGCTGTTTTCCAAACGTGTTCAGGGATTCCATTCCCTAGAGCAGGGCATAGGGGTTGAACTTGCCGATGGTCATACGCTGACTGCTGACATGGTTATTCTTGCGATAGGCGTAACGCCGGACACCTATTTTTTGAAAGATAGCGGCGTTTCGCTGGGTGCACGTGGACATATTATCGTAAATGAAGCTTTAGAAAGCAGTGTGCCACATATCTATGCTGTTGGGGATGCCATCGAAGTAACGGAAACCATTCATGGTACGAAGGCAACGATTCCACTTGCCGGACCTGCCAACAAACAAGGTCGTATTGTTGCCGACCGTATCGCCGGGCTTCCTTCTACCTATAAAGGAACACAAGGTACGTCCATTATCAAAGTATTTGGAATGACGGCAGCCACGACAGGCAGTAATGAGAAAACACTACAGCGTCTCGGCGTGGAATATCAAACCGTTATCGTACACCCTGCTTCTCATGCATCGTATTATCCGGGTTCAAGCGCAATTACTCTTAAACTGCTGTTTACTCCGCAAGGTAAAATTTTAGGCGCACAAGCAGTCGGTTATGATGGAGTGGATAAACGAATTGATGATATTGCTGTAGCCATTCATTTCGGAGGACATGTCAGGGATTTGACAGAACTTGAACTGAGTTACGCGCCACCATATTCTTCTGCCAAAGATCCCGTAAATATGGCTGGATATGCAGCAGAGAATATGATCACTGGACGTGTTCAGACGTTCACCTATAAACAGCTGGCTGATCGTCAGCCGGAGCAGTCGATACTTCTGGATGTTCGCAGTGAAATCGAGCATCAAAATGGTCATATACCGGGTTCACTCTCCATTCCAGTTGATGAGCTTCGTCAACGTTTAGATGAATTAGACCCATCCAAAGAAATCTGGCTATACTGTCAAGTCGGCTTACGTGGTTACACTGCTTCGCAAATTTTGCGCCAGCATGGTTTTAGCGTAAAAAACTTGAGTGGTGGTTATAAAACATACCGTCAAGCCCAGTTTAAGCCTGCTCCCTTTACTGCTGCAAAACAAGATCATCATGATCCTACGGTGAACGTTAAGGAAAAAAAGTCTATTCCCACTGACTCAACACAGCCGCAACGTATTGATCATGAGTTGAACGTATGCGGATTAAGTTGTCCTGGTCCGCTAATACAAGTGAAGCAGAAAATGGATCAACTCTCGAACGGGGAAACCCTTCGCGTGAAAGCTTCCGATCCAGGCTTCTATGAAGATGTCAAAGCATGGGCCACAATGTCGGGTTCCACAATCTTGCAGTTGGAAAGAATGAAAGGCGGTACCATTGAGTCCGTCATTGTTAAAAATACAGCACAACCCGTATCAGATTCCCCCATCAGCGATCCTGCCAGCACGATGGTTGTTTTCAGTGGTGATCTGGATAAAGCGATCGCCTCACTCATTATTGCAAATGGGGCAGCAGCGAGTGGACGGAAAGTAACCCTTTTTTTCACATTTTGGGGATTGAGTATTATTCGTAAGCCGCAACCGCAGAAGTTATCCAAAACCATGATCGGTCGTATGTTTGATATGATGTTACCTCGCGGCAGCCAGAAGCTTGGCATGTCCAAAATGAATATGCTCGGAGCAGGCCCGAAGATGATTCGTGGTTTGATGAAAAAACATCATGTGCCTTCGTTGGAGGAATTAATTGAGAGCGCAATTGCACAAGGAGTAGAGATCGTTGCCTGCCAAATGTCCATGGATTTAATGGGAATTCAGCGTGAAGAATTAATAGACCAAGTTAAAATTGGTGGTGTCGGTTATTATCTTGGACAAGCATCACAAGCCAATCATAATCTGTTTATTTAATAATTTATCACAAACTCAAAAAAGCGTTGATTCGAATTCGAACCAACGCTTTTTTGGACTTAATCATAAAGTAAACATTGACTTCATTTTTTTGATATTATAATATAAGCATACACTTATATGTTATTGAAGGAGGAAGTGCTATGGATTCTATGCAAGAGATAGCGGATAAGCTTAAATTGCTGGGTGATAAAACACGCCTTACGATCCTTACACTTCTCAAAGAACGTGAATGGTGCGTGTGTGAATTTGTAGAGATTTTAGACATGTCACAACCTGGAATTAGTCAACATTTGCGCAAACTGAAGGATCAAGGCTTGGTTAAAGAAAGTAAACGTGGTCAGTGGGTATACTACTCTTTAAATGTAGAGAATACACCCTATATTACATCTGTCCTGGAATTGATGCCGGATACAGCAACTATTCTTAAATCGTTAAATAAAGAAAACTTTACATCTGTTTGTAATTAATTTTTGATCGATATATAAGCATATCATTATATACCAATGTAAATTAAGATGAACTGAAAGGGGGTATATGGTTTTGTTTTCTACGCTGTTAGCCTGCATCATCTTTTTGATTACACTTGTACTCGTTATTTGGCAGCCTAAAAACCTGTCCATTGGTTGGTCTGCTTGCGGAGGAGCAATCCTTGCTTTACTTGTGGGTGTGGTCAATTTGGAAGATGTATGGGATGTGACACAAATCGTATGGAATGCCACGCTTGCTTTTGTTGCAATCATTCTGATCTCATTAATTCTGGATCGTATCGGCTTTTTTGAATGGGCTGCCTTACATATGGCCAAAGCCGCTCATGGCAATGGTGTACGGATGTTTGTTTACGTCTCCATCCTGGGAGCGGTGGTTTCTGCCTTCTTTGCCAATGACGGGGGCGCACTGATTCTGACACCGATTGTTCTAGCCATGGTACGTGCACTGAATTTCGATGAGAAAAAAGTATTTCCATTCATTATCGCCAGCGGATTTATTGCGGATACAACTTCATTGCCGCTGGTTGTAAGTAACCTGGTCAACATTGTGTCTGCCGATTTCTTTGGTATTACGTTTATGGAGTACGCAGGAAGGATGTTTGTTCCAAATCTGTTCTCACTGGCGGCGAGTATCGGTGTACTGTATCTCTTTTTCCGCAAGAGTATTCCCAAACGATTTGATGCCAGTGAATTAAAACCTCCGGTAACTGCCATTAAGGATATGAAGATGTTTCGGTTGTCATGGGTGGTATTAGGGGTTCTTCTCATTGGATACTTTACCAGTGAATTTATCGGAATTCCCGTATCTCTTGTGGCAGGTATCGTCGCGATATTCTTCCTGATCATGGCTTCCCGGAGTTCTGCTGTACCGACTGCATTAGTTGTCAAAGAAGCACCTTGGGCCATCGTATTTTTCTCCATCGGTATGTATGTCGTGATTTATGGTCTACGTAACGTAGGTTTGACCGATCTGCTGGCCGTAGTCATTCAGGCTGTGGCTGATCAAGGATTGTTTGCTGCAACAATGGGTATGGGCTTTATCGCGGCAATCATTTCATCCCTGATGAACAATATGCCTACCGTGTTAATTGATGCGCTTGCCATTGATGCAACAACGGCTACAGGAACGGTTCGGGAGGCGCTCATTTACGCCAATATTATTGGATCAGACTTGGGTCCCAAGATTACCCCGATTGGTTCACTGGCGACGCTGCTCTGGCTTCATGTGCTTAGCACGAAAGGTGTCAAAATCTCATGGGGTACTTACTTCAAGACAGGTATCATAATCACGATTCCGACTCTGTTTATTACGCTAGTGGGTCTGTATCTGTGGTTAAGCATTTTATAAAAGCAATCTATAATTCAAGTAACGAGGAGACGATGAACATGAGTAAAAAAACAATGTACTTCCTATGCACAGGTAATTCTTGCCGGAGTCAAATGGCCGAAGGCTGGGCCAAGAAATATCTGAGTGAGGACTGGAATATCTATAGTGCAGGAATTGAGGCCCACGGTCTGAATCCAAAAGCGGTTGCAGCCATGAACGAAGTTGATCTGGATATTTCGACTCAAACCTCGGACATCATTGATTCAGAGTTGTTGAACAATGCTGATTTCGTAGTCACGTTGTGTGGGGATGCCGCAGATAAATGTCCAATGACGCCTCCACATGTGAAGCGGGAACACTGGGGATTTGATGATCCTGCCAAAGCGCAAGGGTCAGATCAAGAGAAATGGGCCGTATTCCAAAGGGTTCGTGACCAGATCGGGGAACGCATTAAAACATTTGCTGAAACTGGAAAATAGTACAAACCTGCCTGAGCAGGACAATTTAATGAATACCGAGAGAATGCCACGATGAGTGGCATTTTTTTTGTTCAAAAAAAATGAACGTTTCATTCAGAAACGGTTCTTTGACTTACCCATAACAGCAACATAGAGTAATGACAAGGACGGTATTTGATTTTACCTATAAAAGTGAGAAGCATATATACCCTTGACTTTCCCCTGTACGGGAAACTATATACTCGCATTATGTTAATTGATTGGAGATGATATATTGTTCAAAATCAGTGCGTTTTCCAGGCTAAGCAGGGTCTCATTAAAAACACTGCGTTATTATGACCAGATTGGCATACTTAAGCCGAGAAAGGTAGATCAAGATACGGGTTACCGTTACTATTCCGCAGATCAGCTTCTCGAGCTCAACCGAATCTTCATTTATAAAGAATTGGGGTTTACGTTGCCACAAATCACACAGCTGCTACAGGAACATATTACATTGGAGAATATTCAAGGCATGTTTAAGCTTAAAAGAAGCGAAATTCAGCAGATTATCGATACGGAACAAGCTAAACTCGTCCGAATTGAGGAACGCATGCAGCTTATAGAGGAAGAGGGGCATGTCGAAACCGGGCAAGAAATACGAATCAAAGAGGAAGGTGCTCGGCAGTTTCTTTTTCAGACAGGGTGCGGGAGGGAAGAGGAGATCCCGAGTTTATTTCATCAGTTTGATCAGTCATTAACAAAAGAAATGCGCCAACTAATCCACGGACCACAGGTTGTTTTGTGGAGAGAAATCGCTGGACAAGAGGAAGAGTTCGAGTTTGAGATAGGTTACTTCTTAACCTGTGAGCTGCGATCACCTCCCGACCCATTTCAATTGCGGACTCTTCCTGCTGAACCCATGATGGCCACCATAGCTTATCGTTCCAATGCCACATTTGCCTGTAAAGCCTGTGTTCATCTAGCTACATGGATTGAGAAGAATAACTATCAGATCAAGGAGAACGGAGCTGGTAGGGAACTATATTTACCCTTATCACAAGAACAAGATGCCCAATTCATAGAAATACAAATTCCAATACTAAATAGATAACTGAAGAAGATGGAGTGGAGTAAAGTGAAAAATAAATGGATCATATATATCTTGGCATTGGCTGTTTTTCTGATCGGAACCATTGAATACATTATTACGGGAGTCATTGAAATGATCGCCGCAGACTTAAGCGTATCTACTTCCGAAGTGGGTTTGCTGGTGACTGTGTTTGCTCTAGCAGCGGCCATTATCGCCCCGATTCTCATTGCATTTACAATAAATATAGATCGCAAGATGTTACTGGTGTCCACCCTCAGTGTGTTTATAGCCAGTAACGGACTTATGCTTGTAAACCTTTCTTACGAAACATTACTATGGGTCCGAATTATTCAAGGGGCGAGCGGAGGAATCGCTACCGTAGTAGCGATGGCCGTATCGACACGACTGGTTGAAAAAGAAAAAAGGGGCAATGCCATCGGCATCATTTTGATGGGGCTAAGCAGTTCGCTAGTGCTCGGTGTCCCATTGGGCACATTTTTTAGTGAAATGTTTGGATGGAGAGTTCTATTTGTAATCATTGGATTGTTAAGTGTTCTTCCATTACTTATTATCTACAAAAAGGTTCCGGCAATCAAAGAGGAAGAAAAGATCACCCTCCGAATGCAGCTCTCCATTTTGAAAAATCCAATCATTCTGACTGCCTTGCTTATTACGTTATTGTATATCGGCGGCTATTCGACACTGTTCACGTACATTACGCCTTTCTTACAAGCTACGTCTTCTCTTTCCATGACCGAGATAAGCGGTGTTCTGTTTCTCGCGGGAATTTGCAGCTTTGTGGGATCAAAAGTGGGCGGACAATTGGCAGATGCAAAGGGATCAAAGTTTACAATTTGTCTAGGCCTTCTGTTACAAGGCATAACTCTTCTTTTGTTTGCTCTAGCTGGAGTTAATCTTATGATGTTAATCTTGGTTTTAATGATTTTTATGTTGGCAACGTGGAGTATATCTCCGGCCCAGCAACTATATCTGGTTACACTGGCACCTCGTAATCCTGACATTGCCCTTAGCGTAAATACGTCGTTTATCCAATTTGGTTTTGCATTGGGATCTGGATTAGGCGGGCTTGTAATCAATCATACATCTGTCATGTATTTGAATTGGTTGGGTTTTGGAGCTGTAAGCGTAGCTTTACTTCTTGCCATCTTACTATTTAAGAAATCGAGAAGCAGGACTGGAACGCCAGATCCAGTGTAATTTTTGAGTTGCAATTGACCGTTATATGTAAAATAAAAAAAGATCTCTTCAGCATTCACTGCAGAAGAGATCTTTTTGGCGTTTAACAAAGTAATAATGAGAATCACATTACATCATCATGACAGAATAGAGTATGAATCCATTAACAAATTACTGTTATATGTTTTAATGTCCACCTGTATTCGAAGCCCAGACAGGATACCAGCCCAAGGCCGGATTTTCATTGTTGTACAGCACCAGATTGCCGTCAGTTTGCATGATCAGCACATTGCCTCTAAGATTGGCTGGCACATTGTCTGCTCCGTACCATTCCTTAGCCCACGCCAGGTTATCCGATGTCCAATAAGGTGTGTTTTGCGGATCTGATATGACCAACTTTCCGCTGAAATAATTAATCTGGAGTTTATGTATTCTTGTGTCTTTAGTGTTGCTGTGCCATATCATTTTACGTGACTTGACGTCCCAGATCTGTGCATCCCCATAATTATCAAATTGAAACGAGAACCTGTTATTGTTTGACACTAACCCTCCACCTGCGACATTATACATAATGTCATAAATCAGTCGATCTCCACTGGCAGCGGAAGTTGCGGATGAAAATGAAATCAAAAACATAAACATGGCAAGGCAAGATAAAAAGACTTTTTTCATAGAACATCCTCTTTTCCTCAATATGTTTTAAGTTACCTGTCAAATATAGCATATATATTTCTTTAATGGATAAATTTTCAATAAGGATCGACGATCTGCGAAATTCTTTTCTGGACTGATCGGTTCAGATATGTTATATTTCTGAAACGGGAGGTGTTACTTATCGCCAGGACTAAAGAATTTGACAAAAATCAAGCGTTACACGAAGCAATGCTGTTGTTTTGGAAAAAAGGATACGAGGCTGCTAGCATACCGGATTTACTGGAAGTGATGGGCATTAGCCGATCCAGCCTTTATGATACGTTTTCCGACAAGCAAACCTTGTACAGAGATGCCCTGGAGCATTATAAAAAAGGGAGTTCCAATAAGCAGACCATTCTTGAACAAGCATCAAACGTAAGAGATGGAATTCTTCAATTTTTTGAATATCATATTGCTTCAGCATACGATACGAGCCTACCGGGCGGATGTTTTGTAACGAATACAGCTACAACATTGGAGTCACCAGATGAACAGATAAATGTCTTGATACAGACTAGTTTTTCGGATTTGGAACAAGCATTTTGCGAGCTTTTGGAGAAGGGCCAACAATCGGGAGAGATAGATAAAACAACAGATATCAAAACATTGTCTTATTTATTGCTGAATTTACATCAAAGCATAAATATTATGGCCAAAACAGGTCAAAATCCAGAACGTGCAAAAGAGATGATTAGCTTTGTAATTGCAGGGATATAATTTTTTTTAGCAATATCGGAATGATTGTTCCGTTATTATATTCCTCATATTTTGAAGGTGTCATTTGAAGAGTATCTGTAAGACCATAATTTTTTTTGATCATTCTGGAACATTCATTCCGTTATCGAAACAATCCATCAACAATAAGGAGATGCAACCAATGAAGGTATCGTTTATTGGACTTGGAAATATGGGCCTTCCAATGGCACAAAACCTGTTGAAAGCGGGTTATGACGTAGTCATCTTTAATCGGACCCCTGAAAAAGCTGAACCATTAATAAAACAGGGAGCACGGTATGTCCAAACACCACTAGAGGCAGCGAAAGAAAGCAATCTTGTAATTACCATGTTATCTGATGATGCTGCTTTGAGAGAGATTGTTGAGGGACCAACTGGCGTTCTGAACGGATTATCTGAAAATGGAATTCACGTATCTGCCAGTACGATCAGCGTAGATCTGGCTCGGAAATTATCCGCTTTGCATGCGGAGAGACACCAGCACTTTGTGTCTGCCACCGTAATGGGTCGTCCGGATGCCGCGAAAGCAGCTACATTGCGCATTATTTTAGCTGGTCCGGAACATGCAAGACAACGAGTACTTCCCATGTTAACAGCACTAAGTCAAGAGATATTTGAGATTGGGGATCATGGCGAAGAAGGTAACATTGTCAAAATAGGCGTTAACTTTCTGATTGCTTCAATGCTGGAAGCTTTGTCGGAAGCGCAGCTCATGGTTGAAAAGCACGGCATTAAGCCGTCCCGATATATGGATGTTGTGAATGCTCTTTTTCAATCTCCGGTATATCAGAACTATGGTGCGATCATGACCGAACAGCGCTTTGAACCAGCCGGTTTTAAAATGAAGCTTGGGTTAAAGGATGTTGCATTAGCTATCGAGGCAGCCAAGTCAGTTCAAGCTCCACTTCCTTTAGGTCAGCTTATTCATCAACACCTCTCTGAAGGAATTACCCATGGTTATGGTGAGTTGGATTGGACGGCTTTAATCCGTTGTCTTGAGCATTCCTCTTAAGGAAAGAAAATATAAGGAGAGATTAATTATGGAAATAGGTGTTACTTCATTCGTAGAAACAAAGCCTGATACTAAGACCGGAGTTGTGATGAGTCACGCTCAGCGATTGCGAGAAGTTGTGGAAGAAATTGTCCTTGCAGATCAGGTAGGACTTGATGTGTTTGGCATAGGTGAGCATCATCGTGATGATTATGCAGCATCTTCACCAGCAATGGTGTTGTCCGCTGCGGCGCCCCTCACAAAACGGATTCGTTTAACAAGTGCTGTGACGGTCCTATCTTCAGCTGATCCTGTCCGTGTGTTTCAGGATTTTGCAACGCTTGACGGTCTCTCCAATGGACGTGCCGAGATTATAGCGGGTCGGGGTTCCTTCATTGAGTCCTTTCCACTGTTTGGTTATAACCTGAATGACTACGAGGATTTATTTAATGAAAACATTGAACTGCTTCTTAAATTACGGGAATCCGAGAAAGTAACATGGAGTGGAGGCCATCGTCCAGCGATACATAATCTGGGGGTATACCCGCGTCCTGTTCAGAATTCTATACCTGTATGGATCGGTAGCGGAGGTACTCAGGAGTCTGCCATACGTGCTGGAATTCTAGGTCTGCCACTAGTTCTGGCAATTATCGGTGGAAATCCAACAAAATTTGCGCCACTTGTAGAACTGTATAAAAAGGCGGCAACTCATGCTGGTCATGATGTGTCACAGCTTCGGGTAGGTTCTCATTCTATCGGATTTGTTGCAGAAGATACGGAAAAAGCCGCAGAACTCTTTTTCCCGTCCACTCAGTACGGCATGAATAAACTCGGCAAAGAGCGGGGGTGGGCATATTACGATCGTTCCAGCTATGACGCTGCCCGCAGCTCTGATGGTGCGTTGTATGTAGGGGATCCAGAAACTGTTGCTCAAAAAATCATTCATCTGCGCAAGCATGTAGGAATTACACGTTTCATGATGTATGTTCCCTTAAGCACGATGCCACATGAGTTGGTAATGCGGGCTATAGAATTGCTCGGTAAAGAGGTTGCACCGCGAGTACGAGAGGAAATTTCCAAGTGGGAAGCTGAAATGAGATAAGAATTAACTGAAAAAACGTACACGATCGAATTCATTATTATATTTGGAGGAATTATCATGAGTATTGAGACACGTATATTACCAGAATTAAGAGAGGTTTATTCACAATTTCCAGGGTTTGAGTTGGAGAAAAATTTAGAGTGGAGCAGAAACTTAGTATCGGCTGCATCGGTGAAAAATTCAGAGCATGTAAACACAACTAGTCGGAAAATTCCGAGGGATGGAGGTGAGATGCTGGTCAAAATTTATGAGCCGGCCGAACGAACGAATGATTTACTACCAGCCATGTTATGGATTCATGGGGGTGGGTACGTGTTAGGACATCCCGATATGGACGACAAATTGTGCGAACGTTTTGTTCAGACAGCAGAATGTATTGTCGTATCAGTCGATTATAGGCTCGCTCCTGAGCATCCTTATCCTGCGGGGATTGAAGATTGTTATGCTGGATTGGTATGGATGACGGAGGAAGCAGCAATGCTTGGCATTGATGTGAATCGGGTTGCAATTGCCGGTGCTAGCGGTGGTGGAGGACTGACAGCAGCACTCGCGCTGATGGCACGTGATAAAGGAGGTCCGTCTATTATCTTCCAAATGCCATTGTACCCGATGTTAGATAATCGCAACATCACGCCATCTAGTCATGAGATTACAGAAGAGGGTTCAATCTGGAACCGAACGGACAACGTGGCTGCTTGGAATATGTACCTTGGTGAGGAGAACGATGTCAATGGAAGTTCTTCTTATGCAGTACCTTCGAGAGCAGAGAACTTGGCCGGATTGCCGCCAGCCTATACTTGTGTAGGTCAGCTCGATCTATTCCGGGATGAGACGATGGAGTACGTGGCACGACTAGCACAAGCAGGTGTGGATGTTGAATTTCAACTCTATCCAGGTTGTTTCCACCTTTTTGAAATTCTTGCTCCAGAAACAGAAGTGAGTCAGCGCGCTGTTCAGGGTTATATGGATGCAATGGCTCGTGCACTTCATCCCAATAGAACCCTTGAATAAGGAGTAGTCATCGGAACCTTACACTTAAAGTAAATTGATAATTGTAAACTTTATGTCCCAAGAAGTCACTAATGTAGTGGCTTCTTTTTGTCTGGAGGCGCTTGTTCAATTTCGAGCTCTGAACCTATACTATAGTGAGTCACTCTGACAAGATGATTGAGTTATGGAGCAGCTTGAGCATATGTAGAGTTGGATGATCCAGTGAATCAAGTAGGGTAACGTTCCTCGGTATCCAAATAAATGAGAGCGGAGATTATTATGCGAAAATACATAATTGGAATTGACTTGGGTGGAACCAATATTAAGTCCTCCATTTTCAACCTGGAGTTTCAAAAAATTCACGAAAGATGCGACCTTACAGAGGCAGCAAAAGGACCGTTTCATGTATTAAACCGAATCGTAGACATTATTCAAGAGATGCTATCTTCCGAGGGAATCCAGCCAGCTTCTATTCTGTGCATGGGTATGGGCATTCCTGGATTATTAGATCCGGAGCAGGGACTATCCATATTTTCACCTAATTTTTCAGACTGGGAAAACATCCATGTCGTGAACTATATGAAAAATCATTTTGAATTTCCCGTTTACATCGACAATGATGTTCGTGTAAATCTGTATGGTGAATGGCAGTTTGGTGCAGGCACCGACTATAAAAACCTGATATTGATTACGTTAGGTACCGGTCTGGGATCTGGTATTGTTAATAACGGAAAGGTTCTCTACGGTACTACATCAAGTGCAGGCGAACTCGGTCATATGAATATGTACCGGGAGGGTCGGCCTTGTCGTTGTGGAAGTTCGGGCTGTCTGGGGAGATACGTGTCTGCGATAGGAATCGTCAAAACCTTTACAGACAAGCTGGAGGCAGGCCGATCAAGTATGATTCTGGAATGGGTAGGGGAGGATTGCACGACAATTACTGCACGTATGATCTCGGAAGCATATGATCTTGGGGATTCACTTGCTATTGAGGTTATGCATGAGACCGGAAAGATTCTCGGGTTTGGTCTTTCCAATGTAATCAATATGTTCAATCCAGAAGTAATTATTGTTGCTGGAGGAATGTCGGCAGCGGGTGATCGATTACTGAATACAGTACGTGAGACTGTTGAGAAACATGCGTTAAAGCTTTCATCCCGTGCATGTAAAATAGTGCAAGCGAAATTAGGTGGGCAAGCAGGAATGATTGGTGCGGCTGCATATGCCAAAAACAAAATATCATTATAAAGTATCACAATATGATAATTGATCAATTATGCTTGAGAATATGTCATTGCAACATACAGTCTAAAACCTTAACTTAAAATGACAGCAGAGAACGCTAACAAGCTCGATGACGTTTATATCAATTGGACGACTAGGTTATGTGTAAACGCCCATTGGACAGAGTGGATGAGTGAGATTTATCTCTCCATTCTGTTATGTCAGCCGGGCTCTTCATGTCGTTTATGAAACTGTTTAGGCGAGGAACCGGTCATTTTTTTGAATTGCCTGCAAAAATGCTCGACATTACGGTAACCGCATCGATCGGCAATCTCTGCAACCGTATATGTGTGATGTCTGAGATATTCTTTGGCCAAACGTATTCGGCTATGAATAACATCCTCCATACACGAGAGACCAAAGGATTTCTTGTACATCAATTGCAGGTATCCCGGACTGACGTTTATGGTCTTCGCCATTTCTGATACTGTCCAAGGATGGCTGGGATGGTTATGAATTGCCGTTCGAAGCTTCAACAGAGGATAGTGCTGAGGATTAATATCCTCTTGGACACAAGACTCAAGCAATTTATTGAACAAGGTTCGCAGCAGGCAATTGATGGACGATTCCCGGTAATCGTTCTGAAAAGAATGCTCTGCAACAAGCAATTGGAACAGCTTATGACAATATTCCGGATCATCCAGCGGGAAAGGTGTGCCTGATGGAAGGGAGGTATCGGTTACAAACGTTTCATCACTTTCAAAACGAATCCAATCATTAATATAGCGTTCTGAACAAGCCCGATAATATATTTTTTGATACGGTTTGAAAAGTACGGCACAATGAGCCGGGTAATCCTTAAGTTGTCCATCAACCCAAAACTGGGCAGGGGTCTTTGTAATGACCAATAGCCAGGCATCATGCCCTTCAGGGATATCAAAAACAAAATGGTTCTGATGTACCGCGTCACATTCCACGTAAAAAATAGAGGTCATGGTTCTTCTCCTTTCTCTTTAATTTGTAGAAATGAATAGTCACTACACTACTTAAGCTATTTTCTATTATACGAGAGTTATCTTTATTTCATAGAACGAATGTACTATTACGATTGTATGAGGAGTGTACGTTGAATGAATAAACAAGGTTTGAATCCATACCTTCCATCCTGGGAATATGTCCCTGACGGCGAGCCTTACGTATTTAATGACAGAGTATATGTGTACGGTTCACATGACCGTTTTAACGGACATGCCTTCTGTCTGAACGATTATGTATGCTGGTCTGCACCCGTAAATGACCTTGGGAATTGGAGAAATGAGGGCGTGATCTACCGGAAAACAGATGATCCGCTGAATCCGGATGGCGATATGTGTCTGTATGCACCAGATGTTACGCTAGGTCCCGATGGACGGTATTATCTGTATTACGTGCTGGATAAAGTACCCGTAGTTTCGGTGGCTGTATGTGACACACCTGCTGGCAAATTTGAATTCCATGGGTATGTACAATATGCCGACGGCACTCGTCTGGGCGAAAGAGATGGGGATGAGCCGCAGTTCGATCCCGGCGTGATGACTGAAGGACAACATACCTATCTGTATACCGGTTTTTGTGCACCTGGAGACCAATCCAGACATGGCGCGATGGCTACGATACTCAGTTCAGACATGCTGACGATTATGGAGGAACCCGTATTTGTGATACCTAGTCAATCTTACAGCGAAGGCAGTGGTTATGAGGGACATGCATTTTTTGAGGCGCCTTCCATCCGAAAGAGAGGCGACACCTACTACCTCGTATATTCCTCTATCGTTATGCATGAATTATGTTATGCCACAAGTCAGTTTCCAAACAAAGGATTCCAATATCAGGGCGTTATCGTAAGCAACTGCGATCTCCATATCGACTCGTACAAACCTGCCGACAAGCCCATGTATTATGGGGGCAACAACCATGGCAGCATAGTCGAGATCAATGGAGACTGGTATATCTTTTATCACCGTCATACCAATGGGGACGCATTCAACCGGCAGGGCTGTATCGAGAAGATATTTTTTCAGGAGGACGGAAGAATTCTTCAGGTGGAAATGACCTCCTGCGGCCCAAATGGTAGACCGTTAGAAGGAAAAGGTGAGTACCCTGCATATCTTGCATGCAATCTTTTTACCCAGGATGATCAGAGCTATACTGGAGGTTTCGGAGCAGGAGCCTGGCTGGACAGCCGCTTTCCGAAGATCACCCAGGATGGTAGAGACGGTGATGAAGAGACTGGTTATATTGCCAATATGGTTGAATCCGCAACTGCAGGATTTAAGTATTTTGATTGCAAAGGAATTCGCGAAGTCTCAATCAAGGTGCGCGGATATTGTAACGGGTTATTCGAGGTCAAAACAGCATGGGACGGCCCAGCACTGGGTACAATCCCGGTGCATTTTACAAATCATTGGAAACCCTATACAGCCGAGATTATTATTCCTGATGGCGTACAGGCGTTGTATTTTACATATCGGGGTTCGGGAAGTGCGAGCCTCGCTGCATTTATTTTAGCGTAAGTATAACAGAGGAACATAGTCCCCCTGAGAAAGATAGAGCAGCTACTGGACATCCAGCAGCTGCTTTTTGTATTGGTTAGCTTCCTGCGGCTCAGAGATTGCTGCATCTCATGGTCGTAACACTCTTACTGCAATGGTCAGGTGGCTCTGGGATTACAGAGATTCTCTCAGGAATCTCAAAAAGTTAAGTATAGTCAATCTGGATGGTTGGCTTCTCCGGCCTGCTGTGAATGACTGCGAAATTCACTTGGCGCGATGCCTGTCCACCGCTTGAACTGGCGGCTAAAATGCGCATTGGTCTTATACCCCAGCATCATCGCAATATGGTCTATGTTCAGGTCCGTTTGTTTTAACAAGCGCTGCGCTTCGTTCAGAAGGGTTTCGGATAGAAACTTGCGTGGAGCGATGCCATATACCTGCCGAAAAATACGATTAACCTGTGACGGGCTAATGCTCAGCGATTTGGCAATGTCCTGAATCCAGGTTCGCTCACTCTCTTGAATTTCCCCGTGAAGATGGATATATCTTACCGAATCCTCAATGTGCTCGGCAATCTGATGGGCAATGGTTTCTTTTCTCGACAATGTAACGGAGGCTTGCTGAGATAACTGGCCGACCAAGGAGCCGAGCAGTTCAAACACAGCGGCATGTACCTTCATCTGTTTGGAAGAAGATAGCGAACTCGACAAATTCTCTGTGGCCAAACCATACAAGGTAGACAGGGAAGAGGACAGCCCCAGAGCCAAATTCGAATTTGCCGGATAATAGATGTCTTTGCAACGGTTAAGTTCCCTGCAAAAGGACGTATCGTGTATGCTGAAATGCACCGAGAAATAAGTGAAACCCTCTGGTCCGGCTCCGGTGCAAGAATGGGTTATACCAGGCCGGATGAACAGAAGGTCGCCAACCGACTGATGATAAGACTGCCCGTTGACAACCATGTTCATCTGCCCGTCCATCATCCAGTGGACTTCATACATTGAATGTTCGTGAGACGGATAAGTCCAGCTGGAATCTACTTTTCTTGCGTGCAGCCCCAATAGTTGAAAAGACATGCGAACATCGGGCAGACGACCTAAATACACAGCATCCGAAAGCTTGGTCACAGCAAGCCAACCCCCTTGTACTATTCTATATACCAACATCCTGTCATCGGAGTGTCCTCGTAAATCATCTTTAGTTCAACGGATCTAACCTCATCTTAACAGAAAAAAAATGCGTGAAAAGGGTAAATCGTCGGAGTGATTAGAACATCGTCATGAACCATAGCGGGTGCTATGGTAGTATTATCAACCCGATGGGGGAAAATGGAGGCAAGCTTGAATGAGAATTATTCGATTTCTGGACGGACAACAGAAGTGGCTGGCAGCCGTTACGGATGATGAACAAGCCTATCGTTTGCCGCAAGCAGATTTTATGACTTTGATCTATCAAGCAAGAAAGCAGGGGATTTCTCCAGTTCACCTTGTTGAAAGCGCTTTTAAACCGTTGAACAAGTTAACTGACGATTGGACTTCCTTGCATCTAATCACTCCATTGGAAGCTCCGGAAGTATGGGCGGCGGGTGTGACTTATCAGCGCAGCCGCGAAGCGCGAAATTATGAAGCAACGGAAGGCAAGCTGGATGCAAAGACCTTTTACGATAAAGTTTATGATGCCGAAAGACCGGAGATCTTTTTTAAATCCACAGCAGCCCGCACTATAGGACCGCTTGAGGCAGTCACGCTTCGCAGCGATTCCAATTGGCAGATCCCGGAGCCTGAGCTGGGGTTGGTGCTTGCCGCGGATGGCAGCATTGTGGGATACATCGTTGGCAATGACATGAGTTGCCGCGATATTGAAGGGGAAAACCCGCTGTATCTGCCGCAAGCAAAAATGTGGCGCAATTCCTGCTCCATAGGTCCGGCCATTCGTCTAGCGGAAACGGTGCAGAATCCATATGCGTTCAGCATCGTCTGCGAAATATATCGTGAAGGAGATTTGGTCGTCAAAAGCGAGGCAAGCACGAGTGAGTTAAACCGAAAACTCGATGAGCTGGTTTCTTTTCTGGCCAGAGATAACGATCTGTTTGACGGTACGGTGTTATTGACAGGCACTAGCATCGTGCCACCCAATGATTTTACACTTGCACCCGGGGACCGCATTGAAATATCCATTAGCGATATCGGGACACTTATTAATCCAGTCATTTCAAACTAATGTACAAGGAGGATGAATGTGATGACCACATTTCAGGTAGAGCAGACATACAGCAATTACATTAACGGAGAATGGGTGAAGGCGACATCCGGTGAAACAGAACCGAGCATCAACCCGGCGAAGCGGAAGGAGGTAGTTGGCTATGTCCCCACCTCCGGCGTAGAGGATCTGAACCGGGCTGTCGCAGCGGCGAAGGAAGCAGCAAAAGATTGGCGGAGGTTATCGGGTGCGGAACGCGGCAACTATTTATTTCAGGCAGCCAATGTGCTGGAACGCCGGGCCGATGAAGTTGCAGAGGCGATGACCAGGGAAATGGGCAAAACACTCCCTGAAGCCAAAGGAGAGACACTGCGCGGTGTCGCAATCTTAAGGTATTACGCTGGAGAAGGCATGCGAAAAACCGGTGATGTCATTCCATCAACGGACAGCGAAGCGCTGATGTTTACGACCCGTGTACCCCTTGGCGTTGTAGGGGTTATTGCTCCTTGGAATTTCCCAGTAGCCATTCCTATATGGAAAACGGCTCCGGCCTTGATCTACGGCAATACGGTTGTGTTAAAGCCTGCTCAGGAAACTGCGGTCACTGCGGCTAAAGTAATGGAGTGTTTTGCAGAGGCGGGCATTCCGGCAGGCGTTCTTAATCTGGTATGCGGCAGAGGCTCAGTGATCGGATCTGCACTTGCTGAGCATCCGGATGTGGGCGGAATAACGTTCACAGGCTCCAATGAAGTGGGCAAACGGGTCGGCGGCGCAGCACTGGCACGTGGGGCCAAGTATCAACTTGAAATGGGTGGGAAAAACCCGATTATTATCGCGGCTGACGCTGACCTGGATTTGGCTGTGGAAGCCACGATCAGCGGTGGGTTGAAATCGACCGGGCAAAAATGTACGGCCACCAGCAAGGTCATTATTGAACGAAAAGTATACGATGCCTTCAAAGAAAAGCTGCTCTCGCAAATCCAGGAAATCCGGCTCGGTGACGGCATGTCTGCTGGAAGCTGGATGGGTCCATGTGCAAGCGAAGGACAGCTCAATACCGTGCTGAGTTATATTCAAAAAGGTCAGGATGAAGGTGCCGTTCTGCTCGCTGGCGGAAAAAGAGGGGACGGTCCGGGACTCGAAGAGGGATTCTATGTGCAGCCGACCGTATTTGAAGGGGTCGAATCCCATATGTCCATCGCCCGAGAAGAAATCTTTGGCCCGGTCCTGGCCTTGATTGCGGTAGATTCCCTGGAGGAAGCGATCGAAGCGGCTAATGACAGCGATTACGGCTTAAGTGCTTCCATCTATACACAGAACGTCGGAGCCATGTTGTCTTTCATCCGGGACATGGATGCGGGACTGGTCAGAATTAATGCAGAAACGGCCGGCGTAGAGCTGCAGGCTCCGTTCGGCGGAATGAAGATGTCAAGTTCACATTCAAGAGAACAGGGGCAAGCGGCTATCGAGTTTTTCACGGCCATCAAAACGGTCTTTGTGAAGTCATAAACTGTGGGAGGCTATCATGTACGAACAGATTACGTCGATTATGGGAGAGACCGCGTCCAACTGCTTCGATATCATAGCACATGCTCCAGGGGCTGCCGGACGTCTGCCTTTAACGGATGATTTGCTGCGGAATGCTCCAAGCGGCGACTTGTTTGGCATGTCCCAGAATGTTGGAATGGGCTGGAAGCCCGGGGAATTGAACGGAAAACAATATCTGATCTTGAGTACGCAAGGTGGCATACGCAATGAAGATGGCAGCCCGGCAGCACTCGGTTACCATACGGGTCACTGGGAGGTCGGCCTGCTGATGAAGGCTGCCGCAGAAGAACTGTCGAGCCGGGGAGGAATCCCGTTTGCTGGATATGTCAGCGATCCGTGTGACGGCAGATCTCAGGGGACAACCGGCATGTTTGACTCGCTTCCGTACCGGAACGATGCCGCTATGGTATTTCGCAGACTGATTCGCTCGCTGCCAACACGTAAAGGCGTGCTTGGTATCGCCACTTGTGACAAAGGCCTTCCGGCGATGATGCTCGCGCTTGCCGGCATGCCGCAATTGCCTGGTGTAATCGTTCCCGGTGGCGTCACACTTCCGCCTACCGATGGAGAGGATGCCGGTAAAATTCAGACCATCGGTGCACGGTACGTCAACGGGGAACTTTCTCTGGAAATGGCGTCGGATTTAGGATGCCGAGCTTGTGCTACACCGGGAGGAGGCTGTCAGTTTCTAGGTACCGCGGCTACAGCCCAGGTTGTAGCCGAGGCAATGGGTATGACAGTGCCACATGCCGCGCTTGCACCTTCCGGGCAGCCGATCTGGTTTGAAATGGCGCGCCAATCGTCACGTGCACTCATCCATATGGAATCACAGGGGATGAGGATGGCAGACATTGTCACGGATGCATCCATTCGCAATGCGATGACCGTCCATGCTGCGTTTGGCGGATCGACCAATCTGCTTCTTCACATACCGGCAATTGCCCATGCGGCTGGTTTAACCGTGCCTACGGTACAGGACTGGATACAAGTCAACAAGAATGTTCCAAGACTGGTGAGTGCCCTGCCAAACGGACCGATCTTTTATCCGACCATACGTGTCTTTCAGGCTGGAGGGGTACCAGAGGTCATGCTTCACCTCAGACAGCTGGGTCTGTTGGATGAGTCTGTACCAACGGTTACAGGTACTTCACTGGGTCAGGTATTGGACTGGTGGGAATCGTCGGAACGCCGTCATCTCATGCGGAAGCAGTTAAAAGAGCAGGACGGCATTGATCCAGACAGTGTCATCATGAGTGTAGAACACGCTCAGCGGCTTGGAATCTCATCGACCGTAACATTTCCAACCGGGAATATCGCTCCGGAAGGTTCTGTCATCAAATCCACCTCTATTGATCCTGCTGTGCTGGATGAGCATGGCGTATACCGTCATCGTGGCAGAGCAAAGGTGTTTACCACCGAACGTGAGGCGATCCATGCGATTAAGACCGGAGGAATTCTGGCTGGCGACGTTGTTGTGCTTCTCGGGCGAGGTCCATCGGGAACCGGAATGGAGGAGACGTACCAGCTTACATCAGCGCTTAAACATTTGCCTTTTGGCAAATACGTGTCTCTAATTACGGATGCCCGGTTCTCCGGTGTTTCCACCGGAGCGTGTATTGGTCATGTTGGCCCCGAAGCGCTGGCAGGCGGACCGATTGGCAAGCTGCGTAACGGAGACCTGATTGACATCGCGGTTGATCGTAACACACTGGAGGGCAGCATTAACTTTGTCGGAGAAGGAGAGCTGGAGTTTTCGCCGGAAGAAGGTGCACTCATCCTGGCACAAAGGCCCTTTCATCCAGATATGAGGCCTGATGAAGCTTTGCCGGATGATACAAAGCTCTGGGCTGCATTGCAATCGGTCAGCGGTGGGACTTGGAGAGGGAATGTATATGATGTAGAGCGGATCATAACCGCCCTGGAAGCCGGCAAAAAAGCGCTGGGCTGGTACTGATATCCACCTTTTGTGAATCTGCTGTTGTACAGATCATTACTTTCATACCGGAGGTTTCTTCCATGAATAAGATCAAGAAAATGATCACCAATCCCATCCTGCCCGGTTTCCATCCCGATCCGTCCATATGCCGAGCAGGGGAGGATTATTATATCGCCACTTCCACCTTTGAATGGTTCCCTGGTGTACGAATTCACCATTCCCGGGATCTGGTCAATTGGCGGCCAATTGCTTCTCCGCTGACTCGTGTAACGCAGTTGAACATGGAGGGCAACATTAATTCCGGAGGCGTATGGGCACCCTGTCTTAGTTACGACAACGGTGTGTTTTACCTGATTTACACCGATGTCAAAAGCCGGGTAGGCGCTTTTAAAGATACCCACAATTACCTTGTGACAGCAACGGATATCGAGGGCCCTTGGTCCGAGCCGGTGTATCTGAACAGCAGTGGTTTTGATCCTTCCCTGTTTCATGATGAAGACGGGCGCAAGTGGCTGGTCAATATGATATGGGATCACCGTAAGGGCAAAAATCGGTTTGCAGGCATCGTTCTTCAGGAATATTCCGTCCAGGAACATAAGCTGATCGGACCGGCCGTTAACATTTTTAAGGGAACAGAATTAGGGTTGACCGAAGCACCCCACCTTTATAAAAACAAGGGTTATTATTATCTGATTACTGCTGAAGGAGGAACCGGTTATGAGCATGCGGTTACAGCAGCACGTTCTCGTACGTTACAAGGCCCTTACGAGGTCGATCCTGCCAATCCGATCCTCACTTCATACGGCAGACCAGATTTAGCTCTACAAAAAGCGGGTCACGGCAGTCTCGTCGAAACGCACACCGGCGAGTGGTATATGGCTCATCTAGTCGGACGACCCGTTCATCACAAATATTGCATTCTTGGACGTGAGACCGCACTTCAGCCGTGTACATGGAGCGAGGACGGCTGGTTGAGACTTGCGAGCGGTGACCGATATCCGGAGGTTCAGGTGCCTGCACCAATGATCCAGCCCCATCCGTTTGAGCCGATTGCTGAAATGGATCATTTCGATCACTTTGAGCTTCGGCATGATTGGAATACACTACGCATTCCACCCGATTCGACATGGGTCAGCTTAACGGAACGTCCCGGTTACTTGCGCTTGCACGGCATGGAGTCGATGAGTTCAACGCACAGGCAGAGCATGATCGCACGCAGACTTCAGGCCTTGGAGTGCGAAGCCGAGACGTGTCTGGAATTTGCGCCGGACCATCCACAGCAAATGGCAGGATTGATTTTGTACTACGATACCCAGGACTATCTCTACTTACGTGTAACTTATCATGAAGACAAGGGACCTTGCTTGGGGATTATTCAGTCCAAATACGGGCTATACGACGAACTGCTTCAGGATATTCCGCTAGAGTCGGTGAGCACGCTCCGTTTAAAGGCTGTGGTGGATCAAGATCGCGCCCGCTTTTACTATGCGATAAATAGTGATTCATCCTGGAATACAGCAGGCGAGTGGGTTGATATCACACATCTGTCCGATGAATCTCCGGAGTATATCCGGTTTACGGGAACCTATATTGGTCTTTGTGTGCAGGATCTTGGTGGAACCCGCAAACATGCCGATTTTGATTACTTTATGTATAAAGAAACAAAGCATGCAGCAGGTGTATTGGAAAACATGTGACGGTCTTTGAAAAGGCACATTATTCCATATAAATCAGTTGATATCGTTAGGGACAATAATGGAAACCAGCATGAAATGAACATGGAAAGTAAAGCAGCAAGAATAGAGGAATATATGCTCGCAGAAGTAAAGGAACAGGGCATAGTGCGGAGCAGGAAGGCTGAGTGTGATCATGACGATTCTGCTGGGGCTGGACTTCGAGACACTTCGTACATTAACATAGATGGAGTGAGATAATGATCGGTACAGTAATGTACCGTTTTTTTGTGTTTAGGAAGATTGTTTTGAGATAGTACCTGATAGAGGTGATCAAGCATGAGTAATTATTCGATAAACCAACCGTATGCAAGCTCCCGATCTGATATTCAAAATGTTCTGCGTGATTCTCGTTTGCCTGCTTTGATCTGGGGCATATTGATTTATTTTTCTGCATTGTATTCCCAGCTACCGATGTTGCCCACATGGTTTGAATTTATGATGTTTACAGCTCTCATTCTGGTTCACATTCTGCTGCATTGGTATGCCGGATACGTTGTCGATCGAAGACCCTGGATTTATTTTGTGACACAAGGATGTATTGTCTGGGGGTGTGCGTTATTCATGCCTAATGCTCATTCTCTCATCTTTGTAAGTCTATTGACGGCTTTGGCCGGTCAGAGTATTGGCGTATACGCTCAACGGATGAAGGTGCTTCTGGTATGTACCTTTTACTGTACCTTGTTTTCTGTCTCCCTGGTTTGGCTCGGGACTACCGAGGATTTGCCATCTACAGTACCATCGCTCTTCTTTATCATGTTTTTCGTAATCGGCTATGCTGCTTTGTTCTATAAACAAGTTCGTGCCAAATTACGGACCCAGTCGTTTTTACGTGAGTTGGAACGAGCGCACAGGAAAGTTGAGGAGCTAACGATTGCCAATGAACGTCAAAGGATGGCCCGTGATTTACATGATACCTTGGCACAAGGGCTGGCAGGTCTCATCATGCAGCTTGATGCCGTAGATGCGCATTTAGAAAATGATAATAACCACCGTGCCCACGAGATTGTTCAGTTGTCAAAAGCCCAAGCCAAGCGCACGCTTTCAGAAGCGAGAAGCGCAATTGACGACTTGCGTTCGTATTCTGCAGAGGTCATAGATATTTCTAAAGCAGTGAAGGAAGAGGCTGAACATTTCTCACATATGACAGGGATTCGTATTGTCACTCGGTTATCGATGCCCCATCTGGTGGTGCCGAAGTTGATCTTCGAACATAGCTTACATATCATCCGAGAATGCTTGGCCAATACAGCTAAATATGCTAATGCTACGAATGTAGAAGTCGTGGTTGCTGCGCGGGAAAACGAAATCGAGCTAAGCATAACGGATGACGGAATAGGGTTCGATACCAACCTCATCGAGAAACAATCCGGTAGTTATGGTCTAATTGGCTTATATGAACGAACCCGAATTATGGGCGGGGAGATCGAAATTGAAAGCGGGAAGCAAGGAACCCAAGTTTCTGTTCGCATCCCATTACAACAGGAGGACATCAACGTATGACAATCAAGATTCTTATCGTGGACGACCATTTCGTCGTTCGGGAGGGACTTAAGCTGATCCTGGAAACCAATCAAAGGTACGAGGTAGTTGCAGAAGCATCTAACGGTATGGAAGCGATTCGACGGGTAGATACTTACAAGCCGGACATTATTCTATTGGATCTAAACATGCCTGAAATGGGTGGCCTTGATACCATGACAGCGCTCAGAGCTAAAGGAATGGATATACCGATCATTATTTTGACTACATATAACGAGGATGAAATGATGATCCGCGGGCTGGCTTTAGGTGCTAAAGGGTATTTGCTAAAGGACACGGGAAGAGAGATGATATTTCGCTCGATTGATGCAGCGATGCGGGGAGAAACGTTGCTACTTCCAGAGATCAGCGAGAAAGTATTTGCTCACAAGACATCAGAAAAGGCGAAAGAATCATCCTCGACGAGGATATCTCTCACAGACAAAGAGCTAATCGTGCTTCAAGCAATTGCCCGTGGCTCTCGAAGTAAAGAAATCGGCTTTGATATGGGCATATCCGAACGGACTGTAAAGACTCATTTAACGAGTATCTACAATAAATTGGGTGTGGATTCGAGACCGCAGGCCGTCGCCGTCGCGGTGGAGCGTGGAATATTGCATTTATAATCTAACATTTCATAGATTTGCCCGATCGTACACTGGGGACTTGCCCTTTTGTACGATTTTTTATTTTTCTCCTCCGTTTATGATAGTTGCATGAATACAAATTGGAGGAAAAATGATGAAAAAAAGACTGACAACGATTCTGGCAACTGTTATCTCACTGACCATGCTATCCGCCTGCAGTAGCACTAGTAGCGGGACTTCCACACAGGAGGAAATTCCGAAACCTGAAAATAGCGTTGCTTCCGCACAGAATGAGTTTCCGAAACCGATGGGAAGTTATACGGTCGGGCGTACACAGATGGACTTCAAGTACACAGCATCAGACCATTCAGAAAGAGAACTGACGGCATTATTTTTCTATCCGTCCGACAGTAATGAGGGCAAGCCGACGGCAGAATATGCATTTCCGGAGTTTCATTCACTGAGGGATAAGCTTTTGGTTAGATTAGGGGGCACAGCGGGTGGTGAGCAGCTTTTTGATTCCAATTTCAAAACGTGGTCTTACGACGATCTGGCCTTGTCTGAAAAGGAAAAACAATATCCGGTTTTATTCTTTGTTCATGGCGCAGGCGCATACCCGCAGCAAGGTACTTTGTTCGCTCAAGACCTGGCAAGCGCTGGCTATATTGTGGTATCCATCGGACATGCCGAAAGTGGTGTGTACAAACTTAAAGATGGACGAACGGTTGGGTTGTCAGAGAAATTTATGGACGAAGTAACGAAATACGGAATGGAAGCGGCCACCCTAACTCCACCTGAAATTGTGACAGAGAAGCTTGAGGAAGAAGAAGCTATTGAGATTGCTCGCAAATTAACTTCGGCGCCTGAAGCAGTCAAGTTTGCAAAATATGCCGTTTTACAGAGCGAGGATATTCGATATGTTGCAGATAACTTGTACAAAATGAATACAGGTGACATGGAATCCATGTTTAAAGGCAGATTACAGCTTGATCTCGGTATGGGTGTGTTCGGACATTCTTTTGGAGGAACGACAGCGGCAATTGTTAGCCGTGACGATGACCGATTTGTCGGCGCTGTAAACCTTGACGGTAATATGTTAGGTGCCTTAGATAGCGATTTTAAGAAACCTTTCATGCAGCTTAGCACCGTGCTAGCCTATAATACAAATGCATTTCTTCTTGAATCCAACAGTAAGGACACCTACTTTGCCATTATTGATAATGTAGTCCATGGTGACTTCTCCGATTCCTTGTTTACAACTACGGATAAAAAATCCAGAGGAACCCGAGACGCGATGGAACAGCGCAACATCATCACTTCTTATACAAAGGCGTTCTTTGATAAATATATGTTGAAAAAGGATACGGATATTGACAGCCTTACCTTTGACGGCGTAGAGATGATTAAGAAACCTCAAAAGCCTTAGTATTGATTTGCCTGAAGTTTTCAGAAGGGGTAACGAGAGAAGAGGGGGACGGATTTAACCCTGCGAGATTTAACTCCGAACTCTTAAAACCAAAAAGATAAAAGACCTTACGTTCGTGGAAACGTTAAGGTCTTTTTATCTTTTGGGCAATCGAAGAATTCTTAGCCTATTTGTTCAATACTCACAACCGTTCTAATGGGTGGCGAGGGTTCTAGTTGGTCAAAGCCAGCAGTGATCCTTACTCTTTGCCCTACTTCAAATGTTTCATATGTTTCTCTATCGACCAAATAATACGAAGCTTCCTGGTCTTGTGCTAGTTCTATAAAATCCTCAAGATTTCCATTCTCCAGGTCTTCCTTACTTATATTTTGTAGTACAAGAAATTTGTACTTGTCATTTTCATCTGTTTTAAATACTACAGTGCCCTCGAAAACTGGATAATTCTCTTTCTCATCCTTGTTAGAACAGCCCGCAAGTATAATCATACTAATGAAGATAAACAATACTATTTTCTTCATAATAACCTCCTTGATTTGAAATAAAGTTTTCCCCTTGCTTTTAAGTATACCCTACGTAAAAAAAGCAAATTATTACTAAAAAGTAATTGATACGTAAAAAGTAATTGATACGTAAAAAGTATGACATATGGCATGAGGATTCCTTTAAATTATAAGTTCCTAGAGTAGAAAAAACTAAAAAGAGGTCACAATGATGGATACCCTAAAATGGATTCAAAGCTGGTATTATGAAAACTGTGACGGTGATTGGGAACATTCATACGGTGTGCGAATTGATACTGTAGATAATCCTGGTTGGTCTGTCGAAATCGATTTGACGGATACATATTTAGAAGATGTGCCATTTGATTCGATTGAAGAAGAGAGAAATGAACAAGATTGGTTCTACTGTATCGTGAGAGATGGAGTGTTTCACAGTGCAGGGGGAGCAAAAAATTTAGAAGAGATGCTTCTTTGCTTTAAAGATTGGGCTTCAAGTTTGGATAGAAGTTAATAATGCACTAACCATCGGGAGTAATCTAAGGAGAGAACCATATGTATCTAAAAGAATTTAATTTGGATTTACCGTATGTTGTAGATGATGAAACTATTGAATTTATAATGAAAAAACAAAATTGTGAGTACAACGAAGCAACAAAATTAGATTATGCGTTGAATTGGAAATGGAAAAGACGCTCTTTTAGTTTGGAAACTCGCTGTATTACAGCGATGTATGAACGTCTATTTGGGAAATACAATACGAAAGATTGTCGGAAAGTACTAATAGAATGTGTAGAAAACATTACGGATGAACGGATTGTTAACGTTTCTGGTGTGTGTTCGGTACCAATCCAATTTAGTTTGAATGACTTTAATGAAAAAAATGAGTTGGAGAAAAAAAAAACTACACTTCGACTGTTAATGGAAGGTATAGAGAAACTTGCTCTACGTAATAATTGGGAGGTTGATCCATTTAGGGAGATAGCTTTGCAAATAGAGGCGTTAGATTATGTAAATGAATGGACTTGGAAAAAAGACTTGAAGAGCCCTAATAAGAAGCACAATGCTAGAGTCATTTGCCACCATAATGTAGATAGCATGGACATATTCCTATCTATTTTACAACGAGATGGTACGCAAGTACTTTTAGAGAAGGTCATATCAGAACAACCAGATGAATTTGCCTATGATAGACATCTAGGTGAACTTACATGGGTATCTGATTTTGAAGTTGCTTTAATTAATAAAACAGGCACTGAAAAATTTTCTGCAACCCTAGAACATTAATTATTTTGCCTCTAGAAAACATTGTCCAGCTGGTGTCATGGTCTCTTTTATTATTAGGCATGCATTTACCTTGAGGTTTTTATTCCTCTCGTATAAATGACATGCCTGTTTTTTATTTGTACTGTAAATCCCTTGTAATTTTACGTCCCGTTGGTGTCTGGGCGAGGCCGCCGCCGGCTGTTTCGCGAAGAGATTCAGGCATGGCTGATCCAACCTCCAACATGACCTGCACTACCTCATCCGAAGGGATGATGCTGCGTACGCCAGCAAGAGCAATATCGGCGGCTCCCAGAGCAGTAATTGCACCAAAGCCATTGCGCACGATGCATGGTATCTCGACCAATCCAGCTACCGGATCACAGATCAGGCCCAGGGTGTTTTTCAGAGCAAGTCCAACGGCATGAATCGCCTGAGAAGGGGACCCGCCCCGGATATCCACCAACGCCCCGGCTGCCATCCCGATGGCAGAACCCACTTCGGCTTGACAACCTCCTTCCGCACCAGAGATGAACGAATTGTTGGCGATGACGTAACCAATGGCTCCAGACGCGAACAGGCCGTAAACCATTTGTTCATCGGACCACCCAAACCGTTCCTGGCTGCTAATAAATACACCGGGAATGATGCCGCAGGAACCCGCCGTCGGTGTAGCAATAATTCGACCCATCGAGGCGTTGACCTCAGAAACTGCAAGGGCGTAACTCATCGACAGACTGGCATGGTCGCCAAGTAAGGATTGTCCATCTGCGCGGTAACCCATCAGTTTGCGGGCATCTCCGCCAGTCAAGCCGCTGTTGGAAGTAGTATCGGTATGCAGACCTTGATGCACCGCACTTTTCATAATTTCATAGTATTCTTGCATTTGTTTGAAGACAGCATCCTTGTCTTCGCCCGATTCATGACATTGCTCTTCCAGCATGAGCTGACCGAGGGTGAGATTACGGGTCTCCGCCAGTTCAGCAAGTTGTTTTAACGTTTGAAAATTCATTGGCGAAACTCCTTTTTTAAGAAAGCTGAAGTCAGATATTTAAGCTATAGACAGAGTAGAGTGACATCATGGACTTCCGGGAGCACCTCAATCTGGTGGACCACGACAGGATCCATCTTGCCATCACATTCTAGTACCATCATAGCTTCACCGCGCCGATTCTTTCGATCCACGGACATGTGTCCAATATTAATGTGATTATCCACGAGCAACCGAGTGACGATGGCAATGACGCCCGGTTCATCGCTGTGACGGATGATGAGTGTAGGATAGAGCGCCGTCAATTTCAGGTTGTAGCCGTTGATCCGGACGATTTCGATATTTCCTCCACCGATCGATGTGCCTACCATATTCAATGTACGATTTCCCGCAGCGTTGGTTAATGCAATCTCGGCCGTGTTCGGATGAGGGTACAGCCCCGTCCCCGGACGGATGATGGTTTCCATACCAGCAGTGTCTGCATGGGCAAATGCATCAGGCAGTCCGGGGTCATCCGTGTCCATGTCCAGCAGACCACCCACGATGGCGGTGTCGGTTCCATGTCCTTTGTACGTTGCGGCAAAAGAACCAAACATGAGGATCTCAGCATGTGAGGGACACTCCCCGAACAGATGTCTAGCTGTACGTCCAATCCGTGCTGCTCCAGCGGTATGGGAGCTTGAAGGTCCAACCATGGCTGGACCAATAATAGAAAATACGTCTTTGAACCTCACGGTCTTATTCTCCCCGTTTCGGAGGTTGCACATCTGCCGGAACGAGACAGTCGTAGGATTCCCCACCGAGTCTGTCCAGTAATTCCTGCTGCGCTTCCTTGACGATCTCTGGATGTAAAATGGATTCAATGGCCGTAGCCGCCATCGCTTTAGCTGCGAGCAACATGCCTTTGTGAGCAAAGCTGCTCTTGCCCTGAGCAACGGTTTGCCATGCGTGAAGCGGCGTGCCAAAGGCCATCGTGGTCGTGATACATTGTGCTGTCGGCACATTCCAGCTAACATCTGCTACATCGGTTGAACCACCCATGAACGTTTCCCGCTCATCCGAATATGGAGCAATAAAATTTGGTAGGGGGCGTTCAGCCAAAAGCGGCGCAAGCTCAGGGCCAACTAACGCGCCAGCTTCCTGTTGGTTCTGTAGGGGCAGCGTCTCATAGATCGCTTTGGCATAATTGTATTCATCCTCTTCATACTCAGGTGCGCCGAAGGCAACGAGATGTTGATGCATTATTTTTTCAAGCGTACTGTTCGGAATCAGGTTGGCGCAGGCGCCTTCATATTTGAAGTCCATCGTTGTTTCGGTCATCAGGGCAGCCCCTTCGGCCACTTTCACCAGACGTTCAAACAGACTACGTACCTGTGCGCTCTTGGGAGCTCGAACGAGATAAGTGACCTCGGCTTCCGCTTGCACTACATTGGGAGCCAAGCCGCCTGAGTTCGTGATCGCATAATGAATTCTGGCCTGATCAATCATATGTTCACGCATATAGTTCGAACCGATATTCATCAGCTCAACCGCATCGAGAGCACTACGTCCCAGGTGAGGAGCGGCAGCGGCATGAGCACTAATGCCTTTAAAGGTAAATGTGCCGTGAATGACAGCATTGGAGCTTCCATGCATAACGGCATTCAAGGAATGAGGATGCCAGGAGAGAGCGGCATCTACATCTTTAAAATAACCTTCGCGAGCCAGATAGGTTTTACCATATCCACTTTCCTCGGCAGGACATCCGTAAAAGCGCACCGTTCCTGGGTTTTCCGGATGTTCCTGAAGATAGTCTTTGACCGCAACTGCAGCAGCCAATGCACCAATGCCGAGCAGATTATGCCCGCATCCATGACCGTTTCCACGCGGCTGAACAGGTTGATATGTGCTGATTCCGGCTTCCTGGCTGAGATCAGCCAGGGCATCGTATTCGCCCAATAGAGCAATAACGGGCAACCCCGAACCATAGGAAGCGTAAAAACCGGTTTCCAATCCTGCCACACCTTTCTCAATCGTGAAGCCTTCGGATTCCAGCATCCCCATAAGCAGCTCTGCTGATTGAAATTCATCGAAACGTGTCTCTGCAAAGCCCCAGACTCGGTCACTGGCATTGGTGAACATATCGCGTTTTCCTTCAATGGCTTCCGAGATAAATTGAGTCAAATCTACAGTTGTTGTCATAATTCATAGCACCTCTTATTCGTTAAAATGGTTGTATTGTCGTATAGAACATGAACTAAATGTCGAAGTAACATGTGGCGGCAAACTCTTATTTATGAATTGCAGAGAAATTGTTTATACAGCTTTTGCTTGCATCTCAGTTATGTTATCCTGATCCGAATTCGAACGACGAGAGAACATCAAGGTAATGGAGCAGATCAGAGCGAAAGCAATCAGCATCATAAAGGCGGTGGCATAAGACCCCCCGGAAGCTTCAACCAGGAATCCGATCAGCATCGGAGTCAGAAAACCTGCAAGCTGAGCTCCTGTGTTAATGAATCCATTGGCTGTTGCGACGACAGATTCGGGCATCGTTTTAAGGGACTTCGAAATGATCAGTGTTGAGATAAATCCGGCCATTGCCGTAACGATTGTCATGTACGTAATGAATGTGGTGATGCTGCCCGCGGAGCCCATCAGATACAGGAACAAGGCCACAAGTACACCGAACACAGAAGCGATAATTCGATCTTTGCCTGCCGGGATACGGTCAAGCACATATCCGCTGAGAATCATGGTGAAAATGCTGACCAAAGCCGGAATGGCGGCGAGCAATCCCATTTGAGTCATATCCAATCCCCGGACATTGACCATGTACGTCGGCATCCAGGATTGAAGCCCCCAGTTCACTGCATAAATGCTGAAGTAGCTGATGAACAAATTCCAGATCATGGGCGTCTTCAGGACGGTTTTCAGTGATGTTTTGGGTTGTTGGCCCGAGCCGGAGGTCGCAAGTGCAGGCTTGGCGGGTTCTTTTAATAAAAAGAACATCAAGGCTGTGATGAGGATCCCTACCGCACCAATGATATAGAACAGGTTGCGCCAGCCAATGGTCACAAGGGCGTGTCCGGTAAGAATCGGAGTAATTACCCCCATAATGGCTGCGGATGACAGCATAATGGACATGGCTCCACTGCGCTGATTAATGGGAAAGTTTGTGGCAATCGCTTTGGAACCGGAAGGGAAGAAGCTGCCTTCTCCGATCCCAAACAGGAAACGAACAAAGATGAGAGAGAACAGCGACCAGGCTGAACCCGTAAGAATAGTGAACACAGACCAGGAGAATAAGGAAACGAGAATAACTTTCCGATAACCGAAACGGTCGGCGAGTGCTCCGCCTGGAATTTGCATAATGGCATATCCGAGAAAAAAGCTGCTGAGGATGATTCCTTGTGCAGAAGCACTTAGGCCCAGATCCTGAGTAATGCCAACAATGGCATAGTTGATGACGAAACGATCCAGGTTGCCAAGACACCAGCCGAGAAACAAGAGAGTGAGAACAATGTACTTGAAGTGTTTACTGTGCATGATTTTAGACATCGCGTTACCTTCCTTCTCATCGAATGTTAACTAAATTTCTGTGTTGCTTTAAAGTTACATGATGTAGGGGTTTCAAGACAATGTATATCTCTGTATAATTATCTGAATCATAATGTGAAAACCTACATTGACAGGAGGCGGCTGCGTTGAATGGAATCTTACATAAAATCCTGCAAGAACGCTTGGGGTACTGTGATTATGAGGTGTGGATCAGCAGTAACTGGGCGGATTGGGTACTGATCGAAGCGATAGGCAGAAGAGAAAGTACACCGCCTTGTTTTGCGGAACAGCTTCCACTGCAACATCCCAAAGTAGAACGGGAATCAGAAGAAAATATGTTAGTTTTTCTTCCATACAATAACAATATATGTGTGGCTATCCGGGTATTTAAGAATTGGGAGTTTTCTGCGGAAGATTTAGTTACACTGTCGTCTTTGCTTTACCCATACTATACGGAAGCTGTGGCAAGCAAGAATGAACGAGCCTTGAATGAAATCATGAACAGCATCAGGGATGTGACTCAACTTCTGGATCTAAACGAGTTGCTTGGACGGATTTTGGTAAGTGCACTATCGGTTATCCCTTATGAGTGCATAGGTGTGTTGTGGAGATATGACCCTGCGATCGACGCGTTGACGGTCAAGGCAAGAGCAGGGGAGATGGGTGAAGGCATGCTGAGAATGAAACTGAAACCAGGTGAAGGGATCATTGGGAACACCTTTAAGCGAGGTACACCAAAGCTCTACAACGGTTTATCTACAGTAGAAGACGACTTTGGCAATATGACATCGGACAACAAATATCATCTGAATTCAGCGTACAATTTTCAAAATATAGGTTCAATTATTTCGGTGCCTATCAAGGTAGAAGGTCAATCGGATTGTGTGTTAATCGTTTATCAAAAAGGAAGGGTCCCGCTATTCACGGAGTCGGATGTGCGACTGCTGCAAAGCTTTGCAGATCAGGTTTCGATTGCGATCACAAATGCCAAACTTTACGAGAATCTGAGCAAACAGAACGAGACACTCATGAAACGGGATGAGATTCACTCCTCGCTTATGCGGCTTTCGCTGCAAAATAAGGGCGTGGTATCTATTGTTAACGAACTGACACGTGTTATTGGCGTACCGATGACCTTTGTGGATTTTATCGACAACGAATGGATTCCGAAACGCAGCAAAATCATGAATGGCTGGAATACAGAAAGTCTTCGCAGCTTATACGAATCCTTGCATCATCCAGATTATCTGACGTGTATCGAGGGAGAAGCCGACCGATCGTATCAATATCTGTATCCAATCGCTTCAGCCAATCAGTGCCTTGGTTATCTCATTATCCAGATGAACACAAAGCTTGAACCATTGCAGTTGATTGCGCTGGAGCAGGGAAGCTCCATTTTGGCCCTGGAATTGATGCGCAAACAGTCCCTGGCCGAATTTTATTTTAAAAAAACACAGCAATTTTTCAACGATTTGAGGCTCAGTCAGGATTCTGAGGATTATTGGCAGAAGTCCGGGGAGATCGGAATCGTTCCTTCAACCTCCATCGTGGTGGGACTGCTGGAGTTTGCGGAGTGGGTCAACCCTTCTACGCTTAGCGCGTTGTCTGTTCAATTGGTAGCTTATCTAAGAGACAAAATGCCAGCAGGAGCGCTGCCCATTGCGTTTGGCAATGAAAGACGAATTACAATACTGCTTATGCTAAACGAGTCGCACAAGCCAGGCAAACTGGAACAACAGTTCAGCGCATTACTGCCGGAGTGGGAACATCGTAATCATGTGAAATTGTTGGGAGGATTAAGTTCAGTGCGGTCTGGGGTCGATGCCATTAATACGGGATACCAGGAAGCGGACAAGGCGCTTGCATACCAGAAGACAAGAGGAGAACAGGGGACGATCCGATATACGGATATTGGTGTTAACCGGTTGTTTATCCGACAACCGGCTGAGGATTTAAATGCATTTATGGCAGAGATATTTGAGCCGCTTCGGCCTGCCAAAGGGCAGACCAGCGGACTAGAGGAAACTCTCATGACGTATATGGCGTGCGGAGGTTCTGCAGTCCAAGCTGCGTCAGCACTTCATATTCATATCAATACTTTGTATCAGCGTATTCATAAAATCGAAGAGATTCTGGGCATGTCCCTGAGTAATCAGGAGCATCTGCTCCATCTGCAACTGGCCTGTTATCTAAAGCAGACATATCGTTCATCATGATTTTCAAATCAACTTACTCGAGATCATGATTCAAACGTGTTACCGACATAATGAAAAGAGTGAATATGCGTTCTGGTGAGTTCAATCACGTTTTTGATAAATGCCTCGCGTGACTCACGATATCCGCTTAATATCCAATTGTTCAACAGTCCAAAAAAACCGTAGGCGGTATAGTATTTGAAATAGTCCATGTTAACTGGCGAGTTGTTGATCGTCTCAAAGACAAATTGCTCCTGATAGATTTTGAGTATGGTTTGTGGAAAGCCTGTATGTAAACCAGGTAACGTATCATCGTATTGAATCAGTTCGAAGAAGTCACGGTGTTCGTAGATATAATCCACGATTTGAAAAGATTCGGCATCCAGCTTGTTTGTTGAAACCTTTTGACCGTGCCAATAGGGTTTACCTACTGCGCCCCTCAATCCTTCGAGTGTCATACTCAACAACTCTTCGGCGAGAATATATTTATCTTGGTAGTGTAAGTAAAACGTGCTGCGATTATAACCGGCCTGATCAACGATGTCTTTGACAGAAACACCATGGAATCCTTTTTTCTTAATGAGCTGAATCAGAGCAGTTTTCAGGTGCTCCTTGGTTCGATTACGATGTTGAGATGTCACAATAAGTTCATTATTCATTCAAAAAAACTCCTATAAATATAGACATAGTTTTATAAAGTGTCTACGAGGTAGACACTTGGTCACATCTTAATGATTGGATTGTTACAATTTTAAGCATAGAATTAGTTTTGTAAACATCATATAGCACTATTTATATAGGCGCTATTCAAAATATTATACTGGGGGATTTATTCATGGGCAAACTTCAAGATAAAGTTGCAGTCATCACAGGAGGAGCATCCGGGATTGGTGCAGCGACAGCTCGCTTATTCGTTTCCGAGGGAGCAAAAGTGGTCTTGGTGGATCTGAATGAGGAAAAAGGCAAGGCGTTTGAGCAGGAACTGAAAGCGCTTAAAGCAGAGGCTCTCTTTATTAAAGCAAACATAACAAGTGAAGAAGAGGTTTCTGAGATTTTCAAACAAACCGTAGAAACATTTGGTCAAGTGGATATCGTATTCAACAATGCGGGAATCGGACGTGTTCATCCGACGCATGAGCTTGATTATGCCGAATGGCGCAATACAGTCAATGTTGATCTGGACGGCGTATTCTTGGTTGCTCGAGAATCGATTCGCGAAATGCTCAAAATTGGCGGAGGTACAATCGTCAACACGGCTTCCATGTACGGATGGGTTGGTTCGCCTGGTTCAGCAGCCTACAATGCAGCTAAAGGCGGCGTTGTGAATCTGACTCGTTCCCTCGCGCTGGAGTATGCTGAGCAGAATATTCGGGTGAACTCCCTTTGCCCTGGCTTCATCGATACACCAATTATCCCAGAAGAGAGCAAACAAGCACTTTCAGCGGCAACACCAATGAAACGTCTGGGTCAAGCAGAAGAGATGGCGAAAGCCGTTCTGTTCCTAGCTAGTGACGATTCTTCATATATGACAGGAAATAGCCTGATCATAGACGGAGGATACACCGCTCAATAATTGCAGCAATTATCGAAGCACACAAAGAACATAGTTCCATTAAAAGTCGCTATTATTATAGTGGCTTTTTTTATTTTATGATAAAAAGTATATCTCATGAGATAAAGACGACTAGCAAACGGCGGTTTGGTTACTCATAATAGATAGCCTCATAAGGAAACTCTAACTTATTCAAGCGATATTCTTTGGGCGACATGGACATATATTGACGAAAAACTTTGCCGAAGTAGCTGGGACTCTCAAAGCCGCAATGTTGGCCAATTTGAGAAATCGGAAGTTCCGTTGTGCGGAGTAGCCGGATTGCAACCTCAATGCGTCTGTCTTTGAGATAGGCTAGCGGTGATGTTTTTTCGGATTTCTGAAATAACCTGCACAAGTAGTGTTTATTGATATCACAATGACTGGCCAGCAGATCCAGTGTCAAAGGGGAGGCATAATTCTCTCGAATGAACTTTTTACATTTCTCAATCGTTGTTATGGATAGGGCACCGATATCCTTCTCCGCATCCCGACTCGTCTGTACCAAGATAAGCAACCACCGATAGACTTGCATGGACAAGCGATACTTGTCCGTAACTTTCTCTTGATGAATCAAATGGATAATTTGCCATAACTCTTGAATCAAGGGAGAGTCCGCGTTTCGTCGAATGACATGTCCCTCATTATCATGGATCATATCCCAAATTCGGTTGGCTTCATCCCCGCGAATATTGATCCATATAAATTCCCACGGTTCGTTGTTCTCTTGTTTATAGTAATAGCAATGTTCTCCGGAGATTTTAACAAGTAGGGCATGCCCCTTTGGTAAAGGAATCGTTTGATTTTCAATATCCAGATAACCCTGACCATTAAGTGTGTATTGAAAAACAACGTGCCCCGGGTCCGGTCTATCATCACTTGGACAACGATATTCCTCGCTTGAAACGATCTGCCATCCAATAGAGTCAAGTGTCATGATTGATGTATCGTCATTACGAAAAGCATAAGAAACCGTATGAACCATCGTTTCATCTCCTTCCTAAAAAAGTCAATTATTTTATATAATACGTCACATTTTTTAGATTGTCTGTCTTTTTTTAGACCTGTAAGATAAATGTAAGCGGTAACATAAAGAGGAGGTGGCTGTAAATTGTGTTCATTTGACAACAAACAGGGCAGGATCGAACTGATGATTCTAAAAATGAATTCTTAGATAAGGAGGAGTTAATCGAATGATCCGAAGAACTGTTTCCATCCAGAAATCGATGTTTGTATGTTTTTTAGCACTCCTTATGGTTATTTCACTGGCTGTTCCTCCGGCACCGATGCGTGCAGAGTCATCATCAAACGGCCTGCCGGGTCGCCAAGCAGAATACCTGAACCGGGGTTTGGTTGCGGTTCTTGTAGACAACGGCGTTTTTTTAAGCTGGAGGTATTTAAACAACGACCCAGATGATATCGCTTTCAATATATATAAAAATGGAACCAAAGTGAACGCATCACCCATAAGCGATGTGACGAACTTTGTGGACACGACTGGTTTCGACAGCTCACAATATCAGATCTCCACCGTTATTGCAGGCAAAGAGCAAATGCAACCGGAGGTTGTATCGGTCTGGCATAACGATTATTTGCCTATTCCGCTCGATAAACCAGCCGACGGACGGACTAAGGACGGTGGAACCTACTCCTATTATGCAGGTGACGCTTCCGTAGCTGATTTGGACGGGGATGGCGAATATGAAATCGTCTTCCTGTGGAGTCCGAGCAACTCCAAGGACAATTCGCAGGCCGGTTATACGGGAAATGTCTATATCGACGCCATCAAACTGGATGGCACAAAGCTGTGGAGGATTGACCTGGGAGTCAACATCCGCGCCGGAGCGCATTATACGCAGTTAATGGTGTATGACCTCGATGGCAACGGAAAGGCCGAGGTTGTTGTCAAGACGGCGGACGGCACAAAGGATGGCCAAGGCACGGTCATTGGTGACGGCACGAAAGATTATCGCAACGACGGCGGATACATACTGTCAGGACCGGAATATCTCACACTGTTTAACGGTGAGACTGGCGCGGCTGTATCCACCGTGAATTATGATCCGCCAAGAGGAAACGTCAGTGATTGGGGTGACGGCTATGGCAATCGTGTAGACCGTTTTCTTGGCGCGATTGCTTATCTGGACGGCACGAAGCCAAGTGTCGTGATGAGCCGGGGTTATTATACCCGCACAGTGCTTGTTGCTTATGATTATGTTGGCGGGGAACTCGTTAAGCGCTGGACGTTCGACACAAACGAAGCAGGATCACAATATCAATCACAGGGCAACCATAATCTAAGTGTGCTGGATGTCGACAAGGACGGCAAGGACGAAATTATGTTTGGCGCCTTGGCCATTGACGATGACGGCAGCTTGCTGTACAGCACCGGACTCGGACACGGTGATGCTATGCATGCCGGCCAGCTCAATCCGAACCGGGAGGGCTATCAGGTCGTAAGTGTGCATGAGCATTCGGATGCAGCATACGGACTGGAGATGCGCGATGCGGCAACAGGTGAAATCCTTTGGGGTGAGAAAACAGGTTTTGACACCGGTCGCGGGATGTCGGCGGACATTGATCCGAACTATCCGGGTTACGAATCATGGGCCACGACCGTTACCAACGGGCAAAGTGTCCCTGTAACCAATACTTATTCAGCTGCCGGAGAAGCTATCTACACTGTGGACGAAGGGCCCAAAACCGCCAATTTCGCCATCTGGTGGGATGGAGATCTTCAGCGGGAGCTATTGGACCATGAGTGGGATAATAGCACAGCCAAAGGAATTCCGCTCATCTATAAGTGGGATTACCAAAACAAAAAGCTGAATGAAATCTTCCGGGCAACCGGTACGTTAACGAACAACCATACCAAAGGCAATCCGGCACTTCAGGCGGACATTCTGGGCGACTGGCGTGAGGAGCTTTTGCTGCGGAGCGAAGATAGTTCGGAGTATCGTCTCTACACAACGACCATTCCTTCAGACTATCGCATCCCTACGCTGATGCAGGACCCTGTGTATCGACTTGGCGTAGCCTGGCAAAATGTAGCCTACAACCAGCCGCCTCATACCGGCTTTTATCTTGGAGCGGAAGCTACAGCATTCCCTAAAGCCGATCTGGCGCTGACTCGCGAAGCTGAAATGCCGGAGCCGATCTACCGCTTTAATTTCGGTACAGAGACTGCGTCAGGAAGTACAAACATACAGGATACGCTCTACGCACAAGATCCGGGATACGGCTTCAAGGATACAAGTGGTGTTACGGTAGGGGCAAACCAGGTTTCGGTCGCGGCAGGCACGACATTTGCCGTTGATCTGCCCAATTCAAACTATAAGGTGACGCTGCGATTGGGCAATGATGCAAATGACTCGAACGTTGGAGTCAAATCCGAATTCGTCCAGAAGCTCGCCGTAACCAATGTGACAGCAGGAGCACCACTGGAGTATTCCTATGATATTGCTGTGGTGGATGGACAGCTCGATCTTATATTCACGGGTACATCCATAGACATCCAAGACGTCATCATCGAGAAATATCCAGAGAAAGCGGCTGGTGCGGCAACAACGATCTATATGGCTGGTGATTCAACCATGCAATCTTATAGTGAAGCGCAGGCTCCTCAAGAAGGATGGGGCCAGCAGTTCGGACGTTATTTCTCCAATGGGGCAGTCGTCGTGAACGATGCGATCGGTGGCCGAAGCAGTAAATCCTTTATGGTAGACGGTCGTTTGGATACAATCCTGCAACGAATTAAGCCGGGGGACTTCTTCTTCATTTCCTTTGGTCATAACGACGCTAGTGCAGGGATACCGGACCGGTATGCATCCCCTGAGGATTATAAGATCTACTTAACTCGTTATGTAAACGGTGCCAAACAGCGCGGCGCTACACCCGTATTGCTCACTCCGGTTGGACGCAGAGATTTCAACACGGTGACTCAGGAGTTCAACGTCAGCTTCCCAGCATACGTGCAGGCTGCCAAAGAAGTGGCAGAAGAGCTTGACGTGCCGCTGATTGATCTGAGCAAGTTAAGTATTGCGTACTACGACAAAATTGGTAATACAGCTACTGAAAAAGTATTCCTATACGCTAATCCGGGTGAATATCCGAAATACCCGAATGGAATCAACGATAATACCCATTTCAGCAGCTATGGTGCACAGAAAATTGCCGGACTCGTTGCTGGTGCAGTCAAAGACATGGAGCTGAGTATCTCATCGCTGGTCATTGACCCAGATATTACCGAGCCAGAACCAGAGCCAGAAACCCAGCTCTATGAGGAGGATTTTGAAGGCGACGCTGCCAACTACCAGTATGCGATGGTCAATGCTACGGGTATCGCAGGAACCATGGCGGGAACGGTAGTTGAACAGTCCGGAAATAAGGTACTGTCCGTCACAGGGTCCGGATCGGGCAATCGAGCCAAGGTGTTCCGTCTGTTTGATGCAGTAAACGGCGATCAGGTGAATGTGAACTTTGACTGGCAATCCGGTAATGTAAGTGCCTATCCGTCAGAAGGTCATCTCACGGTCCAGGATTCGAACGAAAATGCCCTTTTCACGCTGTTTACGAAAACTGGAAGCACCAAAATTCATTATTTTGTCGGTGCGTATAACCCAGACTACGGCACAGGGGATACAGCCATACCTGAAGGGGGAACGGCTACAGATATTTCCAAGAACCAGTGGGTCAATGTGGATGCTACCGTTAATTTTGCCGAGAAAACACTTGATCTGACATTAACGAACCTAGCGAATCCGACACTTACACAAACGATTCAAGGTATCCCACTGAGTTCCGCCGCATATGCGGACAACGTCAGATCCATGCGGTTCTTAGGCACCAGAAAAGGTGGTGGAGGCACGTTGAACTGGACTACCCAGATCGATAACGTGCGAATTGAAGGCACTCAGCTCTCTTCGGAGGGTGGCGATCAGACTGCATTGATCGCTATGTATGATGAGATCAAAGCACTAGATCTGTCGGATTATACAGATGCATCGAAGGCCGTGGTGAACCGGGCTTTGGCAGCTGCGGAAGCCATTTTCAATACGGAAGCTACCCAAGCTCAAGTTGACCATGTGTTTAATATGTTAACTGTCGCGAAGGATTCATTGACAAGTGAACCGGGCGAAGGGATAAACGAATACAAATTTGACTTTGGTTCCGGCGGCGCAGCCGACGGATACATCAAGGTAGATGCCAAAAGAGCGTACATTGAAGGCAATGGGTACGGCTTTGCTGATACTGCGCTGACCAAAGATGAGAACCGGGAAACCGGAGATTTGCTCAAAGAAGATTTCACACGAGTAAACGGTACCTCTTTCCTCGCGGAAATGGAGCCGGCGAATTACCGGGTAACGATGACCATCGGGGATGCGGAGGAATCAACCAGCGCAAATGTTGTTGTAGAGCAGATGACAAAGCTGCCGCTCACAAGCATTACCAAGGGCGAATTCAAAGAAATCACATATGACATTGCCCTGATCGATGGGGTATTTAACTTCAATTTCACCGGAAATGCACCGAAGATCAATGCGCTGAAGCTGGAGCGCCTGCCAGATCACAGTGCAAGCGATAAACCGGTTATTTATCTGGCCAGCGATTCGACTGTGGCCAATTACGCGGAGAACTATCGTCCGCAAGCAGGCTGGGGAGAAACATTGGGTGGATATTTTGATCCAAATGAAGTCAGTATTGATAACCGGGCAGTTGGAGGTTTGAGCAGCAAAACCTTCCTGGTCGGTGGATATCTCAACGATATTTTACTCGACATTCAAGAAGGCGATTATCTGTTCATGCAGTGGTCTCATAATGATTCCACACCTTCACGTCCAGAGCGTTATCTCACGCCCGAGCAGTTCAAGATATATTTGAAAGAATACATTAACGGCGCTCTGCAGAGAGGTGCGATTCCGGTTCTGGTCACGCCAGTGAATCGTCGTGATTTTACCGGAGAGGTGCTGAACAAAAGCTTCCCGGAATACGTACAGGCGATGAAAGAAACGGCGCAGGAAACGGAAACGCTTATCATCGATCTGAACCAAGCTAGTTGGGAGCATTTCCAGGAGCTTGGCACAGAAGGAACCAAATCGATATTCATGTGGGTAGGCACAACGGAAGACAATACACATTTGCAGATGAATGGCGCAATCAAGGTTTCTGAACTCGTGGCACGACTTGTGAAGGAATTAAATATTCCGCTATCTGATTTTGTTACGTTGGAAGGAGAAACTCCGGAGCAGGAAGCCCCGCATACCAAGGCAACTGTGGAAGGAGAATTGCAGAACGGCTGGTATACTTCTCCGGCACAAGTAACCTTCACAGCAAGCGATGAAGATTCCGAAATCGAAGGGACTTATTATCAAATCAATGGTGGCGAAACGGTGAGTGGCACACAGTTGACCCTAACTGAAGAAGGTACACATACTATCACCTACTGGAGCGTCGATGTTGACGGTAACAAAGAGAGCGAACAATCTTTGTCCATATCCATTGATCTCGTACCTCCAACCATTGAAATTCATGGTCAAACCGAATACACCATTGATCAGCACGTGGAAATTGGCTATACAGCTTCCGATATGGTATCCGGTGTGGCAGAACCGGAAGGTGTGCTCCTGGACACTCCGGCGTATGCACTGGAACCCGGCCTGAACCAGGTTACGGCAACCGTCTCCGATTTGGCAGGCTGGGAACAGACGGTAGAATATAATTTTGGCGTTATTGCCACATTCGACAGCCTGATCAATCTGACCAACGCCTTTGCTGATGAATCGACCGATCCTACTGCCGGCGCTCTTGCTGATCAGCTTACAAACACGTTAAAGCAGGCCAAACAGGCAGCAAACGATCGTGAAGGAGCAAAAGCGCGTCAATTGCTTGCATCCTACGGTAATGACGTTCAAGCAGCTAGAGGAACCGTATTACCGGATGAGCAAGCAAGTGTGCTGATTAAGTGGGAAGAATGGCTCCATCAGACAACGCCACTAGCAAACGGTGCCCCTGGCACTCCGGTGTTATCTGATAATAATGGTTACGACACAGGGCTCAAGGACGGAGACTATACAATCACGATGAATCTGTGGTGGGGGAATAACGGCAATCAGTTCAAGCTGTATGAGAATGGTGAATTGATTAAGGAAATTTCTCTGGTCGATCAATCCCCGTCCGCCCAATCCGTTCAAGTTGATATTACTGGAAAGAAAAATGGCACCTATATCTATACTGGAGAATTGATCAATGCACTAGGTTCAACCATGAGTGTTCCGCTGACAGTCATCGTCATGGATGCTTCCCCGGGGCAAGCTGTTCTGTCGAACGACAACTGGGACGGTGACGGCAACTATAATATCACCATGAATCTGTGGTGGGGAACAAACGCAACCGAATACGAACTTTACGAAAATGGTGTATTGATTGACACACAATCACTGCAATCTCATTCGCCTGGTGCACAGTCTGCGGTTACCGCAATCTCTGGAAGGTTACCTGGAATCTACGAGTATGAAGCTGTACTTCGTAATTCTTCAGGGGAAACCAGATCACACAAATTAAATGTGACGGTACGAGAGTAGATTGAAATTTTTGAGCATTCCATTAACAAGAAGTAATTACAACTGAAGTAAGGCACGCATATAAAAGTGCTATTCCTCATCATTTTGAGGAGTAGCACTTTTTATATGCGCACAGTATGAAAGCGTTTGACTTATTTGAATATCAATCTATAATGATGAAAGGAAATTGGACTTGGACAGGATACAGACAGCGTGTCCGCTTGAATGAATTAGAAATGCCGACGAGCTTCAAAATGGGCCGAGGCCTATGGATAAACAATAATCGGCATACCTATATGTTTATTCAGAGCAAGCTTCCATACGCAGGAGGCTTGCTGTTTCATTTTCAGAAGGAGAATAGGTTCCCATGACACTTAAAAAAAGAATCTTTTTACTGTTCTTTCTCAGTGCGTTTATCCCCTTTATCAGTATATTTGCGATTTCTTATTATACGATCGACTCCATTTTCGCAAATAAGATCGATGATGGCATCCGTAGCAATTTACAACAGGTGACATCTTCATTGGAGAATTCCATCACCAATCTGAATCACGTTACACAGCAATTATCTTACGGTGGTACTGTAGGCAAAAGGTTGGATGAATTTTTGAATCCGTCCTCCGATATCTTCGAATTAATCGAGGCCAGGGACGAATTAAAGAGCGAGTTAAGTGTGGTCACGTTTACCAATCCGAATATCGGATTGACCTTATATTATTTCCAGAAAGAAGGCACGACGCAGTTCGGCAACTTTCCGATTAAGGATCATTTTTCTCCTGAATCTTTGCCAGTGCTCTTCCAAACCTATGGCATTAAGTATTATGGTCCCCATATCAGCATGAACCGGTTTGATGACCAACTCGTTCTGTCTGCCATGCGAAAAGTACAACTGCCCAAAAGGGACGACGTGTACATATACGTAGAATCCGGATTTCGCCTTACACAGGATATCTTGGGTTACAATCAATACAACGGAGCATTATCTCATCTCATTCTGGATGGTACAGGAAACATTGTGTACAGTGAAATACCGGAGGCCATGAAGGTCGGGGAGAATTTCTCCAGCTTAACGGTCGATCCTGCCAAGGACGGAATATCCCGTGGGTATCACTGGTTCAAGGAGGATTCCTCACAGAAATGGAGCGTCGTATCTGTCATTTCGCAGGCTCAATATCAACAGGAGAAAAACCAGTGGTTGCTTCAAATATTGCTGGTCGCTTTATTTTTCCTCGGCTTTACCGTGTTTCTTGCTTGGCTTCTGTGGAAAATGGTCTACAAACCACTCGGCCTGTTCCATTCGGAAATCAACGGGATGTCCAAAAATCCACAAATGACAGGGAGCCGAGCTCGCACTCAAATTCCAGAATTTGATTTTCTGCTCAGTGAATTTTCGAATATGCAGCATCAAATTGGTGACCTCTTCAGGGAAGTGCAGCAGAAAGAGAAGATACGTGCAGACCTGGAAGTGGAAAAGCTGCTCTATCAGATCAACCCACACTTTCTGATGAATACGCTGGATACGGTGCACTGGCTGGCCGTCATGAACGGACAAGGGGAGATCGACAAGCTGGTACAGTCCTTGAACAAGCTGCTCTATTACAATCTGGGCAAATTAGGGCAAGTATCCACCATGGAAGAAGAGATTGATGCGTTAAGACAGTATCTGATTTTGCAGCAAATTCGCTATGACTTTGAATTTGACGTCCGCATTACTGCAGATGAGCAAGTGCTTCAAATTCCTGTGCCCCGCTTTATTCTGCAACCGCTGGTTGAAAATTCGCTATATCATGGATTGAGTGACGAAGGTTTTATTCAGATTGAAGTGACATGCACTGCAACGTTGAACATTATGATTCAAGATAATGGCGCAGGTATGACTGAAGAAACCATTCATAATCTGCTGAACAATCGTGAAGCTGAACAACAAAAAGTTGGGATGGGCATCGGACTCAATTACGTTCACCGCATGTTGAAGGCACAGTACGGGGACCAAGCACAGCTGGTGATCGAGAGTGAATTGGGAACAGGGACAAGCATACTGCTTGTATTGCCTATTAAAGGAGAAGATATCTCGGCATGATTAAGGTATTGATTGTAGATGATGATAAGTTGGTACGCAAAGGCATTAGCTCAGCGATGCCATGGAACGAGTTCAATATGGAGGTTGTAGGAGAGGCCAGCAACGGGGCGAAAGCACTGGATTTCCTGGAAACCCAACCGGTCGATCTGATGCTGACGGATCTTGCAATGCCCGTCATGTCAGGAATTGAACTGATGCGAGCTGCGAGGCAGCTCTATCCAGAACTTCATATCGTTGTGTTAACACTGCATCAGGATTTCGATTATATCCAGGAAGCGCTAAGACTCGGAGCCATCGATTATATAGCCAAAGTCCAGCTGGAGAAAGAGCAATTTGAACATGTTCTGCAACGGATACATACCCGAATTAACGGGTTGACAAGCACGATAAGAAAGATGCCTTCGCAGAATGAAGTCAATGTCCATTATCAAAATGTGTATGCCCTTGTGTCACAGGATCGCAAATCAGAGCATCAATGGCCAATGGAGCTAACTGCGCATGAAGATGAGATAAGATGGGAGGTTGAGCGTAATAGCTGCATGTGGGCTGCACCCCCGTCCGAAGAAGATCAACTATTTTATCAATTGAAGGAATCCCTGCATCAAGTTCCCCAGAGTACGTTGTTGGTTTTGTCTGATGTGCAAGACCGAACATGGTCGCAAATCAAAAACTGGATTATAAATTATACAGAGACGTCTTTATTCTATGCCTACAACCCCAATAACCAAGTCATTGCCGTTTCGATGAATGAGGAAGACACATGTTCAAAAGAACCGCAGGATGAGGACCTTGATCGGATTAAGCAAAGTTGGTTCCAGACCCCATGGACCCACCACGACAGTTACTACAATCAACTCATTGATCAGTTTATATCCTTACGATTACATAAAGGTCAGTTGATGGGATTGCTGTACTCGATCGTGATGGAATGGAACCACCTTTTTGCTCAAACTACGCTTGGAAGAATCTCGATGATCCATTCTTTCGAGTCTTGGTACGAGGTTGAAGAATGGATCAAACAGACTGCTGTAAGCATTCGAAAGGCTGATGAACAGACTTCGTATTCACAGGAAATCATCGATGCCGTGAAAAAAGCAGTGATAATCGTGCAGCATGATTTGGAACAGGCCTATACAGCTTCAGGTCTCTCCCAACAACTCAATATCAGCCGAAGTTATTTCAGTCAATGTTTCAAAGATCTGATGGGGAAAACCTTTAATGAGTACTCCCGGTTCATTCGGGTAGAGAAATCCAAAGAGTACTTGCTCAATACAAACAACACAATTTTCTGGATTGCGGAGCGAGTGGGTTATACGGATGAAAAATATTTCAGCCGGATTTTCCGCGAACTGACAGGTCTTCTGCCAAGCGAATATCGGCAGCTAGGTAGAGGAAATAAATAGCCGACAGCTTCCTGTTTTAGGAGCTGCCGGCTTTTGTTTTTGATCGAGAATAGGGGTAGATAGACGAATGTTGGTCAGTAGGTAGGGTAAATGATCACAAGTTAACCATACTTCATACTACGGACTGAAAATTGTAACCATTTCTCTATCCAAACGGACGTGTAATCCCTATCTCGATTGGCCTTCACTTCATTTTATAATGAAAGCGCAAACAAATATATTGAACATCAGAATAAAGGGGAATCGAACTAGATGAGAACAAAATGGTCTATGAAAAGCAAACGGGTGACAAAGCGTCTGGCCGTGCTGTCCATGTCCGCCTTGATGGTTGCAGCCCTAGCGGCATGTGGAGACTCTTCCAATCCTCCTACTGCAGAGGAAGCAGGCAAATATGAGGTAACGCCTGGAGATCCGTTCAGTGCCTATAAAGACGAAATCACCGTAACCATGGGACGGGTAACCACAGCCAACCCAAAACTGCCGGCTGGTGATACCTATGAGAACAACGCATATACTCGGCTGGTCAAAGACACGTTTAACGCTCAGATTACAGATCAATTTGAAGCCAATGGTGAAGATTATAGTCGTCAAGTATCGCTTGCCATCGCATCCGGGGAATTGCCTGACATGATGCGTGTTGATTCCAAAGATGAACTGAAAGAACTGGTGGATAACGATCTGATTGAGGATCTGACCACCATTTATGATCAATATGCTACGGATAACATCAAGCAGATGTACGATTCCTATGATGGACGTGCATTAGAAAATGCAACGATTGATGGACGTTTGATGGGACTTCCGGCGACTTCTCTGGATTCCGCACCAACGATGGTTTGGGTCCGTCAAGATTGGCTGGATCTGCTGGGGATTCAACTTGATGCAGATGGTGACGGCGCCATTTCACTGGATGAAGTGGAGAAGACCACACAGGAATTCCTGAAAAGAGATCCTGGCCAATCCGGAAACCCGGTAGGTATTCCATTTGTGAACACGATGAACACAACAGATTATAATGGCTCTGCTTATACGATGCTGGGTGTGGCCTCAACCGAGGGAGCCTTCCCGCAATATTGGATGAATGGTGAAGACGGCAAAATCGTGTATGGTTCCACGACAGAAGAAACGAAGCAGATGCTGGGCATCATGGCCGATTGGTTCAAGAATGGTATCATTGACCCGCAATTTGGAACCCGCACGTTTGACGATATTACCGCACTCTACGCCAATGGCCAAAGCGGCATCGCCTTTGGACCGTGGCATATCCCTGACTGGGGACTGATCAGTGCAAAACAGATGGATAAAAACGCGAAATTCTCGGCTTATACACTGGAGGATGCAGACGGCAAGGTCAACGTGGCGCATGCCAATCCATCCAATCAGTTTATCGTGGTGAGAAAGGGATACGAACACCCTGAACTGGCCGTTAAGATTCTTAACCTGTTCTACGATAAACTGGCCAATGATAAAGATGCCGCAACAACCATGCCGGAAGCTGCCAAGTATCAGGAGACCGGGGTAGACGGATCTACGAGACCTTTTAATATCGAAGTCAACTCGGCTACATCACTGCTGGATGATTACTCTGACGTGGTTCGAGGAATCAAAGGAGAAATTTCCCTGGATGAGGTTCGCACTACCGAATCTAAGAACAACATCGGAAGCATCAAAACCTATTTAAGCGACATGGATACGGATGATGTGACTGCTTGGTCAAAATATCATTCACGGATCAACGGAGTGGGACTGATCGACAAACTGACACAGGAAAACAAATTTGTATGGATGACACCTGCCTTTTCTGGCACTACACCAAGCATGAAACAGACGTGGGCCAATCTGACGAAGTTGGAGCAGGAGTCGTTTATCAAAATCATAACGGGTTCAGAACCGCTTGATTACTTCGATACATTCGTCAGTAACTGGAAGAAACAGGGTGGTGATCAAGTCATTCAGGAAATTGAAGACGAGATCGCATCGAAACAATAATATTCATGAACAGTAGCAGGGCTGCGATACGCAGCCTTTCTTCAACGAAAGGGGTTCATCCATGAAACAGGGGAATTTGAAAGCGAGAGGGCGGCTCGGCCCAGGTGCCATGTACCATATGATGATGCTGCCGGGCATTTTGTTTTTGCTTGTATTCAGCTATATTCCAATGGTCGGCGTCATCACAGCTTTTCAGGACTATGTTCCGGCGAAGGGGATGTTTGGCTCCGAATTTGTAGGACTGAAGCATTTTATGTATATGTTCAAGCTGCCGGATATCGCGCAGGTCGTCAGCAATACGCTGGTGATTGCGATTGGCAAGATTTTGCTTGGAACGATGATGGCCATCATTTTTTCCGTTTTATTAAATGAAATTCGTATCAAATACGTTAAAAAGTCCGTGCAGACGATTGTTTATCTGCCGCACTTTCTATCCTGGGTTGTACTCGCATCCGTCGTTGTCAACATGTTCAGTTTGGACGGCATTGTGAACCAAATGCTCGCGTTCTTTGGCCTGGAGAATATTAATTTCCTTGGCAGCAACACCTGGTTCCAGCCACTGATTATAGGTACAGACGTATGGAAAGAGTTTGGCTACAGCTCTATCGTCTATTTGGCGGCGATTACGTCGATTGATCCCGGTCTATATGAAGCGGCAGGAATGGATGGAGCCAGTTGGTGGAGAAAAGTGTGGCATATTACATTGCCAGGCATGCTGCCTATTATTCTGCTCATGGGCGTAATGAGCCTGACCAACATTTTGAGCGCTGGTTTTGATCAAATTTATAACTTGTATAACCCGGTTGTTTATGAGTCGGGCGATATTCTGGATACATACGTCTATCGGATCGGTCTCGTTGGACGACAGTATAGCTTCGGTACGGCTGTTGGTTTGTTCAAGTCCGTAATCGGCATTGTATTGCTTATGTCTGCCAACCAGTTGGCCAAAAAATATACGGATCGAAAAATATTCTAAGGAGGCCAAACCTGTGTCCTATTCTGCAAACTTCAAAGAACGAATTGGCCGGTTTGTCATCTATGCCATCGTCATTCTGCTGGCATTGGTCTGCCTTCTTCCGTTATGGAATATCGTTGCCATATCATTCAGCAGCAGCGAGGCGGTATCCGCAAATGCAGTAGGTCTCGTTCCGGTCAATTTTACAACAGCAGCGTATACCAAAATTATCGATGATGCACAGTTCTGGCGTTCCTTTGGCATCTCCATTTTACGTGTCGCGCTTACCCTTGCGCTTAATATGATTCTGATTATTTTGATGGCTTATCCGTTATCCAAATCAAAGAGGGATTTTAAAGGCAGAAACATTTATATGAATATCATGATTTTTGCCATGTTGTTCAGTGGAGGCATGATTCCGAGTTACCTGCTGATCAAAAACCTGGATATGCTGAATACGATATGGGCACTGGTTCTGCCAGGCGCTGTCCCGATATTCAGTGTCATCCTCGTGATGAATTTCTTCTCCGCTGTACCTAAAGCGCTTGAAGAGGCAGCATTCATCGATGGAGCGAATCCGCTTCAGGTTTTGTTCAAAGTGTATGTTCCCGTGTCCATTCCTGCACTGGCGACAGTTGCCTTATTCAGTATCGTGGGTACATGGAATGACTTCTTCAGCGGTTTGATCTATATGACCAAAGTCAGCAATTATCCGCTAATGACCTATATTCAGTCCCTTAACGTGAATATTGCCGATTTGCTTCAAGCTGGCACAAATTCCAGTGAACTCAGCAACCTGACTGAAATTTCGAACAAAAACCTGAATGCAGCCAAAATCGTAGTTGCTGTTATCCCGCTATTGCTGATTTATCCCTTGCTGCAAAAATACTTTGTGACTGGCATTGTTGTAGGATCGGTCAAAGAATAACCTTAGAAAGGTTGAATGGAACATGGAAAATAAAAAATGGTGGAAAGAAACCGTTGTATATCAAATATATCCACGGAGCTTTCAAGATCGTAACGGAGATGGCATCGGCGACTTAAAGGGCATTGTATCCCGATTGGATTATTTGCAGGAACTCGGCATTGGTGCGATCTGGTTATCCCCTGTTTGCAAGTCTCCTCAAGATGATTACGGATATGATATTTCAGATTATCAGGATATCGATCCGATGTTTGGGTCTTTGGAAGATATGGAAACGTTAATACTTGAAGCCAAGAAAAGAGACATTCGGATCATCATGGATTTGGTGTTGAACCATACATCGGATGAACACCCCTGGTTTCATGAAGCCAAAAAAGGCAAAGACAATCCGTACCATGACTACTATGTTTGGAGAGATGGTGTTGAAGGAACACCTCCGAACGACTTGGGTTCCACCTTTGGTGGTTCAGCCTGGGAATGGGTGCCTGAGATCGGGCAATATTATTTGCATCTCTTTTCCATAAAACAGCCCGATCTCAACTGGGAAAACCCCAAAGTCCGGCAGGAGATATACAACATGATTAATTGGTGGATCGACAAGGGTGTTGGTGGTTTTCGACTTGACGTGATCGACTTAATCGGTAAAGAACCGGATTCGAAGATTACGGGAAATGGACCTAATCTGCATCAATATATCAGGGAACTGAGCATGGAGACGTTTCAAAAAGCGGAAGACTTGCTTACGGTTGGAGAAACATGGGGCGCCACTCCGGAAATCGCCAAACTGTACAGCAATCCAGACGGCAGTGAGTTTTCAATGGTCTTCCAATTTGAACACATCAGTTTGGATGAACAAGAAGGCAAAGGAAAGTGGGATCTTAAACCTTTGGATGTGATGGCATTAAAAAAAGTGCTGTCCAAGTGGCAAACGGAGCTCAAAGGTGATGCTTGGAACAGTCTGTTCTGGAACAACCATGACTTGCCTCGAATCGTGTCACGTTGGGGAAATGATGGAGAATTCAGAGTTGAATCGGCTAAAATGTTGGCTACCCTTCTTCATGGCATGCAAGGTACGCCATACATATATCAGGGTGAAGAGCTGGGTATGACGAATGTTCAATATTCGATCGAGGATTATCGGGATATTGAATTGCTCAACTTTTATAAGGAAAGAATGGGGAATGGTTATCCTGAACAAAGCGTGATGGAGTCGATCTACGCCAAGGGACGTGATAATGCACGCACACCTATGCAATGGGATACTTCCGATAACACAGGTTTTACACAAGGGGAACCTTGGATTAAGGTGAATCCGAATTATAAGCATATCCATGCCGAGGAAAGTTTGAGTAATCCCGAATCCATATTCCATTATTACCGGAAGTTGATTCAACTTAGAAAAGATCATGAAGTCATTGTATATGGTGATTATGAGCTGATCTTTCCAGAGAACCCAGACGTGTTTGCATATACCCGAACGCTGAATGGTTCTACGATTCTTGTGGTATGCAATTTCCAAGGATATACGACCGAACTCCCGCTTCAGGCGCAATTAACAGGGTCGAACCAGCTATTGATATCCAATTATACAGGTGAACTCTCCGAGAGCAAATTACGTCCATATGAAGCAAGAATGTACCTTATTCATAATTAAAGCATAATACGTAATATGTTATATAATGTTCAGTTCTCAAGAAAGAAGGATTATATTCAATGAAAAGAGTATGGTGGAAAGAAGCAGTAGCCTATCAAATCTATCCGAGAAGTTTCATGGATTCCAACGGAGATGGGGTTGGTGACATCAATGGGATTCTATCCAAACTGGATTATATTCAAGATCTCGGTATTGATCTGATATGGATCTGTCCGATGTATAAGTCACCCAACGATGATAATGGTTATGACATCAGTGATTACTGTTCCATTATGGATGAATTCGGCACGATGGCGGACTTTGATCAATTACTGCATGAAGTGCATCACCGCGGCATGAAACTTATTATGGACTTGGTGATTAATCATACAAGTGACGAGCACCCGTGGTTTATTGAATCCAGAGCTTCGCTGGATAACCCCAAACGAGATTGGTACATCTGGAGAGATGGGAAGAACGGAGACGAACCGAATAACTGGGAAAGCATATTTGGCGGTTCTGCTTGGGAATATGATGAAGTCTCCGGACAGTACTATCTCCACCTGTTCTCCAAGAAACAACCAGACTTGAATTGGGCAAATCAGGAGGTTCGGAAATCCATATATGAAATGATGAATTGGTGGCTGGATAAAGGGATTGATGGTTTCCGTGTGGATGCAATCAGCCATATTCACAAAGAAGAGGGCCTCTTGGACATGCCAATCAGAGAAGGTGTCAAGTACATCTCTTCTTTTGAAAAGCATATGAATGTCAAGGGAATCCAGAGTTATCTGCAAGAAATGAAAGAGAACACATTATCCAGATATGACGTCGTGACTGTTGGGGAAGCGAATGGAGTTAAAGTAGAGGACCAAGAAGATCTGCTGGATTGGATCTGTGAAGTCAGAGGGAAATTTAATATGGTCTTTCAATTCGAACACCTGGACCTTTGGAAAAACAGTACGGACAGGCAACTGGATGTTCCCAAATTGAAAAACGTCTTGACCAAGTGGCAAAAATCATTGGAAGGCATAGGCTGGAATGCTTTGTTTATTGAAAATCATGATCAGCCTCGCAAAGTTTCATCTTGGGGAAATGATACAGAGTATTGGTATGAGAGTGCTACAGCACTTGGAGCCATGTACTTTTTCATGCAAGGCACACCTTTTATATATCAGGGGCAAGAGATAGGCATGACAAACGTGGCTTACCCTTCCATAGAGGACTATAACGACATAGCCGATCGGAATTTATATCAGATCAAACGCGAAGAGGGGATGTCGCATGAGGAGATCATGAACATCATTTGGGCTTCGAGTCGCGATAACTCCAGAACGCCGATGCAATGGTCTTCGGCCAAAGAGGCCGGGTTTACCACGGGTGCGCCATGGTTAAAGGTGAATGACAATTACGTCCATATTAATGTAGAGAAACAACTTCAGGAACCTGGTTCCATTCTTCAATTTTATAAACAAATGATTCAGCTGCGAAAAGAGCACGATACGTTGACTTATGGGATCTATGAGCTTCATATGCCGGATCATCCGAGTGTATATGCATATACACGTACACTGGCAGACGAACAGGTGCTGGTAGTAATCAATCTTACTGAACACATGGTGGAGCTTGAGGAAGATGAGCTTTGCCTCAACTTCTCAGAGATCTGGCTTACCAATTATGAGAATGGCATGCTGCCACTGGTGTTGCGACCGTTTGAAACCATTGTTGGATTAAGCGATAAAGTTTGAGTAGGATACGTAAAAAAAGGCAAAAGGCGTCTATATCATTTTCTGAATGATATAGACGCCTTTTATTGTTGTGCAACCACATGAAATCAGCTGCGAATATTAGTTATTGATGGAGAACATCCGCGTATTCAGAGATACGTTCGAAACGTCCCTTGGCAAACGGGCATAAAGGTAGAATCTTAATACCGTTTTCCCGCGCGTATTCCACCATAGCTTTGATAAGTTCATCGCCAAGCCCTTGTCCTCGGTAAGCATTTTCCACTAAAGTGTGATCAATTATGTATAGCTCTGGACTCGAGATTACATAGGTCATCACCGCAGCAATGTCACCGTTATCTTGAATAAGGAATCTTTTATTGGCAGGTTCATGTTCTACGTTATGCATGTTCATCCTCTTTCTTTGTTGAATATTCACCGTCCAGAAGCTTATACGTCAATGCTCCGCTTGGACATGTGTCAATATGCCGGGCAATGGCCTCCGAAGTGTCACCATCAGGATCAACCCAGGGACGGTTGCTTAAATTAAAAACAGCAGGGAGGCCCTTTACGCAAATACCGGAATGAATGCAGACATCCGAATTAAACATGACCTCGATATCTTTACCGTAATATAATTTCTCTTTAACCATAATGTATTCACATCTTTCACTTTTGAGTTTGAGTTTGTTTACAGGTCCATACTCCAGGCAGCCATGGTAAGCCATGTCAGCAAGGCTCTTAATGTCCGAATTATAAATGAGGAATCGTTAATAAGTCAACGTGACACAGGAGAAGAACACGGTCATTCTATGTGCTGATCATAACCCTGGGCCCTCCGAAACATTAACGCTCCAAGAAAGTTATGTTTCCGGCGATTCTAAGTTGTCATCTAACAACAGTCTTAATGAGATTGGGCACTTATTTAGTGATTTCGATCTGAAATTGATCGGAATATGATTTCAGGTTGCCTGCAAGACCGGCGAGTTCCCCGGAGATGTTCGACAGTTCGCTCGCCGAACGCTGCTGCTCCACAGCACTAGCCGTGACTTCTTCGGCCATGGCTGAAGTTTCCTCGGTTGCGGAAGCAATATAACTGAGGTTTTGTTCCAACTCCTGACGAATAGAGTGCATATCCATCGTCCGGCTGTCTAAACTCTGAGCCAACTCATGCACTTCGGTCGATAAGCGGCTAACCTGTCCAAATGCCTGGAGACAATCCGCGATCTGTTTCTCCTGTTCCTTAACAGCTACCATATTCGCATCAAAATGACTGCCCATCCGATGTATCTCTTGAACAAATGAACCCAGGATCTCATCAATCTCCTGGATCGAACGTTCGGATTGTTGAGCGAGCTGTCCCATTTCCCCAGCAACGACTGCAAAGCCTTTACCCGCTTCTCCAGCTCGGGCTGCTTCAATTGAAGCATTCAGGGATAGAATTTGAGTTTGTTTTAAAATGTTGTGAATTTGACCGCTAATAGAGGAAGCGAGTTCGGATTGAGTCGTCAGAGACCTGGAAATATCCTGTTGATGCTCAACACGCTTGGCATTCTCTCGGCCCTTCTCAAGCAGAACCTCATGTTCACGTGTAACTTGTACTTGAACAGAAGATAGCTGCTCTGAAGTATAAGTAAACTGTTTCACATATGAACCTACTTCATCCATTATTTTGCCGAGATTCTCTGAATGCTGGACGGAGTGTTCTGTCTCTTCAGCCTGTTTCATTGAACCTATGGCAATTTCCTCAATCGCTCTGGAAAGTTCTTCGCTCTGACGCTGGTTCGTCTGAGCGGTTTCCGAAATATCTTTTGATGACTGCTGTAACGTATTTGATCCTTGCTGTATTCCCATCAGAATGTTCGTCAATTGGGCAACCATGATGTTAATCAAATCACTGATGTCACCGAGTTGATCATTGGTCATATGTGTGGATACGACTTTAAGATTCCCATCAGCAACCTGCTCGAGGCTTGACTTAATATCGCGTACTTGTTTAAGAATACCTCGTACTACGAATAACATCATGACCAAAGAAAGAATCAGTACAACCACAAAAATCGGGATAATGGTCTGATAGGCATTATTCACAGATGTCGCGGAGACTTGATTCACTGCTCCAGCAGAAATATCAATGCCCAGATAACCAATAACAACGCCTTGCGAATCCTTGATTGGTGTAAAGGAGGACAATAGCTGGCCCCAGGTCGGATCGTCTACAATGCCTGTTGTGACGACTTCACCGCGTAACAAGCGTTCCTGAATCTGGGGATTGAATTCCATTGCAGTCCCGTAAGGGCTATATTCCGTATCATTCCAATCCGCTCCATCTACGGTGTAGAACCACCCGTCCGAAGTTTTGTTATACATATAAACATACAAGGCTCCCGATTGAAGCCTAACTTTAACGAGTTCGTCCCTAAGACTTTTATATTCGTTGCTCTCCTCTGAAGCAGTAGAAGATAATGTCTTAATTAATTCCGATTCCTGACCTAGTTGAGAGGCGGTATTCACAGCCAGCTGCTGATTGTTATGCTGCATGGTCATTAATGATGCATTTTCACTGGAGTCGATAGTGGCCCACATGATTAGACCGCCCATGGCCAGTAGCGGAACCAGAATAATCAAATACAGTTTGAACCTTAAATCCATCTTCTTTTTGCGAGTCTGTCTCACGTTCGGTTCCCCCTTGGATGTAATAAAGTAAATATGGTTATTCGTATAACCCCATACTATTTATCGTAATATTGAAGGGGGAAATGAAGACTAACACTAAATTTGTATATACATATACGTTGGGGAATGTGATCATTTGTGGTGCCAGTGCATTCAAACCGAATGTTGAAGTTACGTCTTGCATCAAGAAACGTTGTCATTAACCAAAAAAGGCTCCACCAGCTTTATGCCAGTGGAGCACTTAATTTTTCTCTAAGACATTCTGTTCAATATACAAACATACTCACGGATGTTTATTGCAGAAACGGTCGATATAATCAGAACATTGCCCAGGTTCATCTTCCATAACGAAATGACCAGCTTTGGGAATGACATGTAGGCAGGCATGGGGAATATCCTGGACAAGCCTCTTTGCATAATCGAGGGGCTGCCATTCATCTTCTTCCCCCCATATAATTTGAACGGGGACTTTCAGCTTGGGTAAATTTGTTCCATAGGATTCAGTATATTTTGCATTATAGTGGGCTACCTGATGGGAGAAAAATGAGGCTTTCCCCAGTGAACCTGCATGGGGTTCCAGATATGCACCCAGTGTATCTCCAGTCATAAGCTCTTTATTATACACTGCCATGGGTAATTGTTTCTTTAGCATGGTATCAAAATCAGCACGGGGCATTTGTTCAAACTGTTCTAGCTGTTCTTCGATAATTTTCTTCCAGGTTGGTGAGGGCCACGAATCATAGCTGGGCATGTTAAGTAACGTAAGCGATTGTATACGCTCAGGTTGTTCCTGAGCCAGTTGGAGGCCAACAACTCCACCCAGATCGTGGGCTGCGACATGTAAACGATCTATTCCAAGTTCGTCTAAAAGCTGACTGAAAATCCTATATTGTGCTGCCACAGAAGTATCTGCTTCAAGTGGTCTTTCGGATGCTCCATATCCAAGAAGGTCATGAACGTAGACTTTATACCCTTTTTGAACCAGAGAGGGTATTACTTTTCTCCATTCATAGCTATAAGAGGGTGTTCCATGAAGGAGCCATATGGGAGAGCCTTCTCCATATTGTTCATAAGCGATTCGATATCCACTAATCAAGATGGATGACGTTGCTGCTGTTTGCATAGTGATTACTCCCTTCCATAAACGATTGCGATTAAAAATGAAATGGGCTCTTAATGAGCTAGATTGAATATAAACGATTGCTTTCCATTAGTGAAATTGATAGTTTGTATGTAAACGATCAGTTTTAATGATGTTAAAAAGAAGGGAGCCAATGATGGAAATACGTCATTTGGTCACATTTATTACAATTGTGGAACACGAGGGATTTACCAAAGCTGCTGAGCATCTTGGATACGCGCAATCTACAATTACATTGCATATCAAGGCGTTGGAAGAGGAGATTAACTACCCTTTATTTGATCGAATTGGTAAGCGGGTTATTTTAACGGAGACTGGGAAAAAATTGTTGCCACATGCCAAAAAAATGCTTGACCTGTATCACATGATTAAGGAAGTGACTGCTGCACAAGGTGAATTAACGGGTAATATCGTGATCAGTATTGGGGAAACGTTGTTGATCTATCGTTTTCCACCTATTATTGAAGAGTTCAAAAAATTGCATCCTCATGTCAATATCGAGTGGCACCAATTAGATTCCGTACATTATAAAGAGAATTTGATGCAAGGTAAAAGTGATATTTCCTTCATGCTGGGGACAGAGGTGCATGATCCCAATCTGTACAGTGAGAAATTGGCTGAGGAGCCCATGATGCTGCTGTACCCCAATTCATTTGAGCTACAACGAGACATTGTGAGAAGCAATTTACTTTTTACCGAAAGAGGTTGTGGTTATCGCACATTGTTTGAACAATGCATTGAAGAGTATCAGATTGGGATTACTTCCAATATTGAATTCTGGAGTATTGAAGCTGTGAAACAGTCGATATTGAGCGGTATGGGCATATCCTTGTTACCTCGAATTACGGTAGAGAAGGAGCTGAAGGAAGAAAAACTTTCAGGTCAGCAGTACAAACAAAATCTAGCTACGCAGTTGCTGTATCCCAAAAACAAGTGGATCTCTCCCCAAGTAGAAGCATTTATTGAGATCGTTAGAAAGCATGCCTCCCTCTGGTAAGAAATGAGAAGAGTGTCTTCTGTTAATTTCCCGTTAAATTACTTCTTCCGTTTTATACAAAAATGAAGAGACTATAGCTCATCGCTATGGTCTCTTTCTGCTGGTCATAAAAATTAATAAAAAATTGCCTTACTTATTTCAACTGTCCTTTATAACCTACCACTGAACCGTTGGATTGCTTCCTCGGTCACCGGCGTGAAGAGATTAACCAGATTACCGTCAGGATCGCGAAACAGCAAAGCACGATTCCCCCACGGCATTGTGGTAGGTTCCTTTACCCACTCATCGACAAACGGCTTCAAGCGCTCGTATTCGGCATCAACATCGTGGACGTGGAACTCAATAATGACAGTACGATTGTTGGCCGCCACAGCGGAACCAGCACCAAACAGTTGCACCGTCTGGGAGTGGCCGATCGCTAGAGTGCACGACGGCATAACGAGTTCGGCAAAGACAGGTGCAGGGCGTTCTGCTGAAACACCCGTAATTTTCTCATAGAATTCGACGAGACGATTCACGTCATCAGTAATGATGCGCACAGAAGCAAAATTCACGAGATATCATCCTTCCTATAATAAGTATTACGATTACTTACTCCGACTATACAAAAACACTACTGACAACGGTATGTCAGTAGTGTTTTATGAATTAACCATAGAATAAAAATGATCGGATTGAACTAACGAGAAACGATAACGCGGGGAGGGATCTCACAGTGGCCGGTTATAGCATTGATGGGGAAGCACTAAAGACTTTATAAGAATAATTGACAATTGTACTCCTGTGTACTATATTGTACTTGTTGCATAAGTACAATATAGTACACAGGCATCGCTGAATTTTTAACAGAAAAACGGTGTTTAAACGAAAAGCAAGGAGGAGAATGATGAAAAAAGAAACCAGATTTGGAGTGCAGCATATTTCAAGAGGGCAAACCTTTACTAAAAAAATAATCTAATTGGAGTACTAATATGGAGATTATCATAAGCAGCAATACAAGTAAGCCCATCTATGAACAAATTACATCACAGATCAAAGCGATGATTATGAGCGGTGAATTAAAGACTGGCGACCCCATTCCATCAATGCGATCCATGGCAAAATCGATTCATGTCAGTGTGATTACTGTTCAAAAGGCCTATGAGGATTTGCAGAGGGACGGTTTTATAGAGACTACCGTAGGACGGGGAAGTTTTGTATCCGCGCAAAACAAAAATTTCTATCAAGAAGAAATCCAGCGCAAAGCTGAGGGACTATTGCAGGAAGCCGCAGATATTGGGCGCACAAATGGTATTCCTGTCGAAAAACTCATCGAGTTATTAAAGCTGTTCTATGAGGAGGAGTAATGATCATGAATCATGCTTTGACTGTAAATGGACTGACAAAGGCGTATCACGACTTTGTTCTGGACAATGTATCATTTCATGTACCGCGCGGGTCGATTGTGGGGTTGATTGGCCAAAACGGTGCAGGAAAGAGCACAACCATCAATTCGATTCTTGGATTGAAAAACAAGGATTCCGGCACGGTGACGATTTTGGGCAAGCAGGATCAGGAAATTGATAATGCTGTTCGCAATCAGATTGGTGTTGTGTTGGACGGCAGTAATTTCCCGGAAGGATTATCACCCAAAAAACTAAACCGTGTCTTCCAAAATATCTTTGCTGCTTGGGATGAAGAGAAATACTATTCTTTGCTAAATGAACTATCCTTACCTGCAAACAAAAAGATCAAAGAGTTTTCTAAAGGGATGAAAATGAAGCTGTCTATCGCTGTCGCACTTTCTCACGGTTCCAAACTTCTGATCCTGGATGAAGCGACGAGCGGGCTTGATCCTGTTGTTCGTGATGATATTTTAGATATGTTTTTGGATTTTGTTCAGGACGAAAGCAACTCTATCCTGGTATCCTCACATATCACAAGTGATTTGGAAAAAGTTGCTGATTATATCGTATTCATTCATAACGGTAAGGTTATTTTTAACAAACCAAAGGATGAATTGCGGTATAAGTACGGGATCATTAAATGTGGTACAGCACAGTATGATGCCCTTGACGAACAAGATATAATCGCTTACCGGAAGCAGGATTACGCTTGGGAAGTATTAGTTGCCGATAAAGATTTGGCGCAAAAAAAATACCCGAATGCAGTAATTGATCCTGCCACAATTGATGATATTATGCTGTTGTATATAAAGGGGGAGAGAACATGAGAGGGCTTATGCTGAAAGATTTCTATGCTATTAAGGATGCGTTGCTTATCCCCCTAATATTAATGGTCGTCATTGGAGTCGTTTTGTCCGTCGTAAGCTCTCCTTGGCTTTTGATTGTGATCGCAGGAACCTCATTTGGAATGATGGCGGTAATGAGCATTCAAAGTGACAAAACAGCGCAGTGGGATAAATTTTGCGCTACGCTTCCCGTCTCAAGGATTCAAAGTGCTTCAAGCAAATACGGTTTGTATGTGCTGCTTAGTCTATTTGGAATTTTGGTTGCCACGATAATTTGTGTTATTGCTTCTATGATATTATCGAGCTTTGAGTTATCTGCTGTATATGTGAATGTATCCTTTGCGCTTATTCTTGCATTTCTGCCAGCTAGTGTGAATATCCCTAGTTCTTTTTTACTCGATGGAGAAAAAAGTATTGCCGGAATAATCCTTTCTTATGTAGTTACTGCCCTTGCCATTGCAGGATTAAGAACATTGCTAGGCTACTATATGAATATAGAAGAAAATCTACTTTTATTGTACGGAGTAGTAGCTGCGTTTAGTGTTGTCGTATATATACTCTCATGGATCATATGCCCTAGATGGCTAAGCCGTAAAGAATTATGAGGCATAACCAGCGGTGGAAAACTTCAATTATCTCAGAGCCAGACGTAAAGTGCAGAGCCGATGACCGCGAGCAGAATCGCAGTTGTCGGCTTTTTTCGGAATCGTTGCAGAAATGCAGACGATTTTTTGTATACATTTACAGAGCGTTATAGAGCTAAATCCTATAGTACTAGATACATTTTTAAACAAATCTTAAACGCAACGTGCATTGGTTTTAAACTCCAGATGTTAAGCTGATATACATAAAAACAGAGGAGTGTCAGCCTAATGAATCAGTTGTTCAGAAAAGTGTTATTGTCTACAGTGGTGTGCAGTTTCAGTGTGATGTCCATTGGTCAGGTGGCATATATGTCTGGATCAACTTTAGTAGACAAGAAGAATAGGATATCTTCAGAATTAATTTGGAAAGAGAGCGTTCGCTCAAATGCAAATACGATTACATCCATTAAAGCAGAAAAAAATGATCAGTACTCTGATTTGATGTTTCTAAAGCCTATTTTAACGCATAAACGAATCGTTAGCTTGGGAGAAGCATCGCATGGAACGTCAGAATACAATTCAATGAAAGTAAGACTCGTAAAATTTTTGCATGAAGAACTCGGATATGATGTCATTGCATTTGAATCCAATCTAGCCGATACTACTGCTGCATATGCTCAAATACATAATACAACACCAGAGGAATTGATGAAAAGCTCCGTCTATGGCGTGTGGCAGGTTGAAGAGAACTTACCTTTATTTGAATACATTGCACAACAAAGCAACACAGATCATCCGCTTATATTAACTGGATTTGATTCACAAGGCACGTCGGAGTCTTTTATTAAATTCGTTGAGGCGTGGTTTGCTAAGGTCGACAAGAATAAAGCTACAGCATTTGCACAAACGGAACGCTGGTATTTAAAGCTTAACATGGTTAACAAAGTAGACGATTTTAATATTCAAAAGAAGAAAATAAAAGAAAAATATATTACTCTCCAAAAGTTTGTAAGAGACAACAAAGCTGAATTAAGTAGGAATCAGAAGGAGCAACTCAATCTGATATCTCTGGTAGATCGCGTCTTACAAAATAGGTTAGACATGTTGGATAACTACCATCCTCATATTGTAAATCTGCTAGCAGGAGTAGACCCTGAGAAGCATTTGAAATTGGGAAGTTATGAACGAGATCGCGTGATGGCGGATAATGTAGAATGGCTTGCAGAAACAGTTTATCCTGAGGAAAAAATTATTTTATGGGGACACAATTATCATATACGTAAGAATAATTCCACAATGATCACAGAGCATAACGGATACGATTATGATAATAATCCATATCCAACCATGGGTGAGATGCTTCCATACTCACTCAAGCAAGCTGGTTATGTTATAGGTTTGTATGCATATGAAGGAAGCGCCTATAAAAACAATGGAGAGGAAGAGCAAGTCCAGCCTCATAAAAAAGGTAGTCTTGAAGATATTGTGGGAACTGAAATGGGCCCAGCCCGGTTCATCAATATGAAGGACGAGGAGTTAAGTCCAACAACGGAGTGGATGTATACACCTCGAATTGCCAAAGCATGGGGAGTTTTAGACGAAAAGATGATACCTCGCGATCAGTATGATGGAATATTACTTATTCATAAAATCCATCCCTCTAATCACTAGGAAAGCAACGTACTAAAATTTCGAAGTGAGGGTAAGGGCTAAAAATCGATTGTACTTGGTGGTAAACAGTGTTACTCTAAAAGTCTGTGTTCGACAATATATTTAATACTAGCCACCAATTTAGCTATAAAGAAAGGTAACACTATGATAAAAGTTGAAAACCTATCCTTCTCATTTCCACAAAAGGAATTATATAAAAACATTTCATTTACGTTTGAAGAGGCACAACACTGTGCTTTTATCGGAACAAGCGGAAGTGGAAAAAGTACATTGATCGATATCCTGATGGATCCGGAACGATATTTGTTCGAGGGCAAGTTAGAGATAGACCCCGATTGCAGAATCGGGTATGTGAGTCAGTTTTTGCAAGTAGACAAAACAAAAGAAGTGACCGTTTTTGAATATATCGCAGAAGAATTCATCAAGATACAAGATGAAATTACAGCGATTTATGCGGAGATGGCCACCACATCGGATATGGATTCCCTGATGGAAAAGCTTCAATTGGCTTTGGATGCCTTCGAAGCGATGGATGGGGATAATTACGAAAAAAACATCAATAAACAGTTAAACCTTGCCAACCTCATGAAGCTCAAAGATCTTAGTATATCCGCCGTAAGCGGCGGGGAATTCAAACTTATTCAAGTGATGAAGGAAATGCTGAATCGTCCAGACTTCATGATTATGGATGAACCTGATGTATTTTTAGACTTTGAAAACCTGAACGCGCTTAAAAAATTGATTAACACACACAAGGGAATGCTGCTCGTTGTTACGCACAACCGATATCTGTTGAACCATTGTTTCAACAAAATCATACACCTCGAAAACACAGAGCTCCAAGAGTTTGACGGGCGATATATCGATTACAACTTCTCGCTGCTTCAGACGAAGATTGAGCTGCAAGAAATCGCGGTTGCTGAAGCTGAAGAAATTGAGAGATACGATCACATCATCGACAATCTTAGAGAGATCGCCACGTATAATTCGGAAGCCTCCAGAGGCAGAGCGTTAAAAGCCAGAGTCAAGTTTCAAGAGAGATTGGAAGCACGTCGAATAAAAGAGCCATTTGTCGATATCAAACAGCCGAATATCCGTTTTGGGATCGATAAGGAAATGGAAGACAGCGTTGTGGTTAACGTCAATAACTATAGCGTTTCCTTTGACGAGTTGCTTTTGGAAAATGTGAACTTTGAGATCAAATCGACAGATAAAGTAGCCCTGATCGGTCCTAACGGTACCGGGAAAACGACTTTACTCCGAGAAATCTTTAAAAACAATCAGGATTCCATTGAAATCAATGCTGATGTTAATGTGGCTTATTTATCTCAGGTTCAAGGCGAAATGCTAAAAGATTCGAATACCATACTAAATGAATTCATTGATTCAGGGTTTCAAACGTATGACGAGATTAGATCGTATCTTCCAAACTATGGCTTTGAAGGAGAAATCCTTGATCAAAAGATTGAATCGTTATCTGGCGGAGAAAAAAATATGCTTCAATTGGCTAAAGTGTCTGCCAGTCAAGCCAACGTATTGCTTCTGGATGAACCGACAAGCCATTTAGACATCTATAGCCAAATCGCATTGGAGAAAGCTATTGAGGACTACAAAGGTGCGATTCTCATGATTTCTCATGATTTCTATTCGGTTGTAAATGGTATGGATTATGTTTTAATTATTGGGGACAAAACGATTAGTAAAATGAGTATAGAAGAATTTAGAGAGATGATTTATACGAGTCATTTTGATGAAAACTATCTAGAAAATGAACAAAAGAAAAAGTCTGTTGAAATGAAAATCGAATTGGCTTTAAAAGATACTAATTTTGAACTTGCAAAGAGTTTGGTTGATGAGCTAGAAAAGCTGATTAAGTTGCTTTAAGTTACAACGCTTTGATTGAAATGATAGACCAGAAAAAAGTCGCTATCTTAGCGACTTTTTTTGTTTAGTAGTCCAATCGAAGGTCAATCATGTTTATGCTTAATACATCGCAACTGTATCTAATAAGAATCGGATCAGATCACATTGCTTGATCCGTTGGACGAACTAAAATCTCGTTGACCGCAACGCGACGTGGGCGAGTTACAATAAATTCAATCGTTTCTGCAATATCTTCTGCTTCAAGAACTTCAATATGGCTCAGAATATTGGAAAGTTGCTCACGCACGTCTTCACGTAAGTGATTGCCTAGTTCCGTTCCCACTGCACCTGGCTCTAAAACAGCCACACGAACGTTAAGCCCGGCCGTCTCTTGCCGCAGTGCTTCAGTAAACGCTGCAACACCAGATTTCGTGAGACTATATACCGCTTGCCCTGCCGATGGTCTGCGTCCAGATACTGAACTAATATTAATTAAATCAGTAACTTTCCGGTCGGAAGTCAAGGCTGATTGGATTAGATACGGTAGTGCAGCATGGGATATGTATAACAACCCATTTATATTCACGGATATCATTCGTTCCCATTCGATTGAGGGCGCCTCTGCCACACCCCCGATTAACATGAGTCCTGCATTATTTATAACGGTGTCCAAACGTCCATATTTATCTATAACCTGCTGAACTGCATGTTCCGCTTGCTTCTTATCTGTTATATCTGTTTCTATTACAAGAACCTCACCTCCAAGGTTTTTTAGCTCGGAAGCCAGATTCTCCAATCGATCTTTACGACGTGCGACAAGGACAACGGTTGCTCCTTGAGCAGCGAGCCTTTTGGCAGTGGCTTCACCGATTCCACTACTTGCTCCAGTTACCAACGCCACCGTATCTTGCAATTTTTTAAACATGTTATATTCCTCCTCAAATTTTATTCGCTAAACGCTAAGATGTTACTGTTGTAACGTCTTGTTGAGCTCAGTATAATGTGTATAACATAAAGTTATCAATGCATTTCAAGGCAAGTGTGACATAAAAGGAGATGTTGTAATGTCAAACCCATCTAATCAAGTCAGAAGTGCACTGACGAAAGAATGGATTTTCAATGCACTCATGATATTAATGCAAACCAAAAATCTAAATAACATATCTATTACTGAGGTGTGTACAAAAGCTGGTGTTTCACGCATGGGGTTCTATAGAAATTACAACATCATTGAGGATGTAATCGTGGAACGCATTGATCAAGTGTTTACTGACTTTTTTGATCAGGCATTGGCAGGGGAGAACTTTGATAATTATTATTCAACACTATTATTTTTCAGATGTTTCAGGAATGAGAAAATCTTAGTAGAAAATCTGGTAAAGTCCAACGTTAGTTACTTATTGCTAGCCAAGTGTAATGAATACCTACACAAATTAGCCACAAGAATTGTAGTTAAAACCTACGACGATTCTGTCAAAGAAAACTATATTGCTAAGTTTTATGTAGGTGGATTTTATTGCGTTTTAATCGAATGGGCGTTAAATGGCATGAAAGAAAGTGATACATACATGGCTGATATTTTGTATGAGTTCTGTGGGGTCACTATTCCGAAGGGAAATGCTGAAAAAATAGTGTGATATCAAGTGGAGAACAGCTCCTGGTGAAGCTCCTAATAATCCACTTTGGGTTTATTTATTGATTCCTCTTGGCGCTATTGTAATTACGTCTTTTTTTGATTATGTGATCAAGTTCGATTTTTAAAAAAAGTAGTAACCGGTTGAAAATATATGGCCTATTTTCGATCCTCAATGGTTGAGTAGCTAACGTCTATTTATTTACATGTAAATCCCCCTGTATGCGGATTGATCCGCATACAGGGGAGATTACTTCTAGAAACAGCTAAACGAGCTGATTCGCTGCAGATCAATGCCGGTGTATAGCCAGAAGAAGCCATTCCAACGGAAGCCAGCTACCGAATTTCTACCTACAAATACCGGATACATCCAGAAGCCGGGACCACGATCCGGCCAAATATATGTGTAGCGAAACAGACAGCCGGATATGGCTCTTGGATCTACCGCATATAACGAAGCGGGTTGCTGTGGAATGAATGATGGTGGCGGCCCTGTAGGTGCCTGCACGCCTTGTGGTCCGCCGCCTCCACCCCCGGGGAACGATGGAGGACCAGGAAATCCTCCGGGTCCTCCGGGTCCTCCTGGTCCTCCGGGACCCCCAGGTCCGCCAAACCCTCCACCAGGTCCAAAAGGAGGTAAAAATGTCATATCACATCACTCCTGTTCATTAGTCTAATGTATTGTATGTAGGCAATTGAGAAGGGGAATGGGTGGAAGCCTATAGAAGGCCGCTAATAATCAAGTCGAATCAAGCAAATTAAATTGCAGAAAAATGTCGAATAAAGTGATTGCTAACTAATTTATTGTGTGATATTATGATCCAGTAAACGTTTACATCGATAACGAATTGAATATTGCAGTTTTTGGCTGTTACTGGTAAAGCAGGCATGACCAAAATGATTTTGCATTTTCCTTATGTGAGTAGGGGAAGGCATATCGTTTTGGTCTTTTTTTATATCCAAATTCAGAAATGAGGCAAAGGTATGGATTATCGCAAGTTGGGACAAGAGATTACGGAATTGGTTGGAAAGAAGGATAACATCGCTCGGCTTACGCACTGCGCAACCCGACTTCGGTTCGAACTGCACGATATCTCCAAAGCGGAGACAGAAAAACTCAAAGCACTTCCAGGTGTCATTACTGTTGTGAACAATGGTGGACAATACCAGGTCGTTGTGGGCAATGAGGTGCAGCAGGTCTACCGAGTTATCACTCAGCAGATGGGTTCGGCTACCCGAAGTGCGGAATCCAAATCGGATTCTGGCAAAAATAACGGACCAAAGCAAAAACAGAGCTGGATCTCCAGATTCATCAGCGTGATCTCAACAACATTTACTCCGGTAATTCCGGCAATCATTGGCGCGGGTATGATCAAAGCGATATTAGCCGTACTTGTGCTGACAGGCCTTGTAACGACGGAAAGCCAAAACTACTATATCCTTAATACCATTGCGGACGCGGCTTTTTATTTCATGCCTATTCTGCTGGCTTATGGAGCTTCCATTAAATTTGAAACTAGTCCCATTCTGGCGATGACAGTTGCCGGCGTGTTGTTACACCCGGGATGGAGCGCCCTTATGGCGGAAGGAAAAGACGTGTTTTTCATCGGTGTTCCAGTTCGACTAACCGATTACGCGGGCTCCGTGCTGCCGATTATTATCGTCGTTTGGCTCATGTCCTATATTGAACGTTTCGCGGATCGGGTATCGCCTTCAATGATCAAATTTTTCACGAAACCAATGATTGTGCTGTTGATTACAGCACCACTTGCATTGGTGGCGATTGGACCTTTCGGAACGTACCTGAATGATCTGGTTGCCATGGGTGCAGAAGCGATTAATGCCAGAGCCAGTTGGCTGATTCCTTTGTTAATGGGAACTTTGCAACCATTCCTGATCGTAACAGGCACTGCATGGGCGATGACGCCGATTGCAACTAGCCAACTAACCAAAAATGGATATGAAATGATCAACGGTCCGGGAATGCTCGCGTCCAATATTGCTCAAGGTGGGGCCACCCTTGCTGTAGCATTGAAAACAAAAAACAAAAAACTGAAACAGCTCGCTGCTTCATCCGGTTTCACCGCCGTACTGGGCATCACGGAACCATCCTTGTACGGTGTAACTTTGAAACTGAAGAAACCCTTAATTGCCGCAATGATTGGTGGTGGTGTAGCAGGGATATATGCTGGTCTGACTGGATTAGTACGTTATGCCTTCGTTTCTCCGGGTCTTGCCGCGTTACCTGCCTTCATTGGAAGCAATCCGATGAACATCGTTCATGCCATTGTGACTTGTCTGATCGCTTTTATCGTTACCTTTGCTCTGACATGGATCATTGGTTTTGAGGATCCAGTGGACGATGAAGAAGAAGGAAATACCAATGTTAACGATGACAAGACAATTTCCGGGCAGCCTGTTCAAGACAACAGCACAGACACTAAGTCTTCTACAACAACAAATGCAAATGGGCCGAGCCAAAATGAATTACGCCCACTTACAATCGCCAGCCCGATGCAAGGAGAATTAGTCCACCTTGACCGTGTACCAGACGATGTCTTCTCTTTGGGATTGCTGGGTAAGGGCGCTGCAATCATTCCTTCAAAAGGAGAACTGTATGCACCAATCGCAGGTGAAGTTACGGCTTTCATGGACTCCAAACATGCGGTCAAATTAAATGGTTATGATGGAGAAGAGGTGCTCATTCATATTGGAGTGGATACCGTCAACCTGAAGGGGCGACATTTCGACTCTTCCATTAAAGTAGGGGATCGCGTAAAACAGGGTGACTTGTTGATCCGCTTTGATATCGATGCCATAAAGGCGGAAGGGTATGAAGTCATAACCCCGATCATTATCGCCAATTCGGATCGTTTCCCGGACATTAAGCTGGAGAAGCAGAGCCCTGTGGAGGTTGGAGCGACGATTATCCAACTTTCGTAACAACCGTAATATGGTCCGTCACATATCTTGATCAACATTTAAAATGAAGGAGTGTTTGAGATGTTATATCAACACATCAAACCATTCCCCAATGAATTTCTGTGGGGAGGCTCTACCTCGGCCTATCAAGTGGAGGGAGCTTGGAACGAAGATGGCAAAGGCCTGTCCGTCATCGATATGTGTGATCATCCGGCTGGAACCGCCGATTTCACAGTTGCGAGCGATCACTATCACCGATTCAGAGATGACGTGAAGCTTTTTGCAGAGCTGGGCCTCAAAGCATATCGTTTTTCAATTGCATGGACTCGAATCTTGCCTTCAGGCACAGGGGCTGTTAATGAGAAGGGACTCGATTTTTATCACCAATTAATTGACGAATTGCTGCTCCATGGTATTGAACCCGTTGTGACCATGTACCATTTCGACTTACCCTACGAGCTTGAGAAAACCGGAGGATGGAACAACCGGGGGACGATCGATGCCTTTGTCGAGTATGGGCGTATCTTGTTTGAGCATTACGGGCATAAAGTGAAATATTGGTTGACCATTAATGAGCAAAATACGATGATTCTCCATCCAGGTGCCATTGGTACACCAAAAGACGGACGTCTGCCTTCCAGTAAGGAACTGTATCAGCAAAATCATCACATGTTTGTAGCTCAAGGCAGAACGATGCGACTATTTCATGATATGCTCCCGCAAGGCAAGATTGGTCCTGCATTAAACATGACATCCATGTACCAGGCAACCTCCAGACCAGCAGATGCAATCGCTGCACATAACTGGGAGACGATTCGCGGATGGGGTTTTCTCGACTTATCGGTGTGGGGACGGTATAATCCATTATTCTGGAGTTATTTACAGGAACGCGGCATCGAGCCGGTTATTGAGCAGGGTGACATGGAAGATATCCAGTCTGGCCGCCCCGATCTGGTAGCAATCAACTACTACTCGACGGCAACCATTGCCGCCAGTATGGGCGATGCGTCGGATGTTACAGCTCGTGCGGGTGATCAGCAAATTATGCTTGGCGAGCAGGGAGTATACCGGGCCGCGGAGAATCCTTATACGGAAAAAACGAAATATGGCTGGGTCATTGACCCGGTTGGCCTAAGGCTGACATTGCGTAAGGTATGTGAACGATATGGTCTCCCGATTTTAATTACGGAAAATGGTATAGGAGCCCCAGATGTACTGGAGGCAGATTACACGATTAACGATACGTACCGGATTGATTTTATCGAGAAACATCTGGAACAGATCAGACTGGCTCTAACGGATGGAGTAGATGTGATTGGTTATTGCCCTTGGTCCGTTATTGACGTGGTAAGCACACATCAGGGGTATGGGAAACGTTATGGAATGATCTATGTAAACCGCGGTGAACAGGATCTGAAAGACTTGAAGCGTTTGAAGAAGAAAAGCTTCTCGTGGTATCAAGAGGTCATTAAACAGAATGGCAGATGTATCGGAAATTCGGATCAGGCGGTCACGAAAGAATAAAGGATCGTGATGAATTCATGAGAGTAATCAAAATATTAAATAACAGCTTGCTTCTGACCAAAGATGAACAGGGACAAGAGATGATTGTCATGGGAAAAGGGTTGGCATTCAAAGGCAAAGTCGGCGAGCGACTCGATGAGGAGCATATCCAGAAACGATTCATTCTGCAAAATAATCCGTCTGCCCAGGCTTACGTACGAACCATCGAAAACATGCCAGAAAAACATGTGAATGTCATAAACAAACTGATTACCAATGCAAAAGAAAAGCTGTCTCTTGACGACCAAATCTTCTTTACGCTAATGGATCACTTGTCGTTTGCCATTGAACGATGGAAAAAAGGTGTAGCATTACAGAATCGCATGTTATGGGAGATACAGAGGTTTCATCCTGTCGAATTCGAACTGGGCCTTGAAGCCGTTCAGATGCTGAATCTAGAATTGGGTATTGAACTGCCGGAAGAAGAAGCAGGGAATATCGCTTTTCATTTCGTGAATGCCCAAACGCATGAACAGAATATGGAGCGCACGATGCAATCCGTTAAGATGTTAAAAGATATTTTTAACCTGATTCAATACACCTTTGATATGCAATTGAACAAAAATTCTATCCATTATGTGAGACTCGTCACACATCTGCAATTCTTCATCCAGCGTTTACAAGAAGGGCGTCTGGGCAATTCGGCGAAAGATTTTATATTTCAACACATGGTGAAGGAGCATCCGCTTGAATACAAATGCGCGGAGATGATCAAAACCTACGTGCAGAATATGCTGGACATCTCCATATCGAACGAGGAATTATTATATTTGATGATTCACATTGCACGAATTGTGCAGGAGGAACAGGGTGACGAGGGACGATTATAAAACAAAGTTTATATGCCTGTTAGCAGACAGGAAAAAACATACTTTTTAACTATGACCGTTTTCTCGTATTTTATCGGGAAACGGTCTTTTATTTTTGCAAATATGTAGCGGCTTTTTTGATATTCCACGCGAACGAACTCCAGCTTCCTAAACTCACAATTACCAAACGATAACTTTTTATTATAATTATTGGAAATTTGTTATATGTAAGCGCTATCCAAAGCACTATAATCTATTTATCTGGATGTTAATCCGTTCAGAAATACTTAGACCAAATCAAGAGGAGGAATTGTATGAAACGGTTAGGTCAATGGAATATAACAGCCTTGGTTCTTGTGCTGGTACTCGCCATGCTTCCATTTTCGAATGTCTCACATGCAGCCAAGGCAGTTACGGAAGTGGAGGGAGGTCATTTGAGCACAAACTTTGAAGATGGTACACTTCAGGGATGGACTCCACGTATCGGTAACGAAAGGCTGACAGTGACACAGCAGGAGGCACACGAAGGTCAGTCCAGTATGCTGGTCACCAACCGTGAGCGTTCCTATCATGGACCGATGTTATCCATGAAGGATCTGCTTGGGCGTAACCAAGAGTACGAAATTACGGCATATGTAAGACTTACCCAGCAGCCTACCACGGATCAAACACTACAGCTCACCACATATAAAAAAACAACGGCCGAAAGCTGGAACCCGATCGGTAGCGTGAAAATTGCCAAAGCAGAATGGAATACATGGCACAAGATCACCGGAAAATTTCAGTATAGCGATGATCCCACTGAATTGAATTTGTTCATCGAAACACCCTACATCTCTGAAGATAGCGTAGATATGTTATCGTTCTATGTGGATGATGTATCATTTACTCTGGCCGAGCAACTGGAGATTGAAGAAGGGATTCTGTCTCTGGAGGACCTGTATCAAGATGATTTCCCCATTGGTGCAGCGGTGTATCGCTGGCAGTTGGAAGGCGCATACGGACAACTGCTCACAAAGCATTTTAACAGCTTGACCGCAACCTATGAGATGAAACCGAAGTACATGTCTCCTTCCGAAGGTGTTTATGAGTTCGAGGCAGCCGATCAATATGTTCAGTTCGCTGAGGAGCATGGTATGGGCGTACGCGCACATGCGTTGTTGTGGCATATTGATGCTGCAGAGTGGATGTTCAAGGATCCTCAGGGTAACCCTGCGAGTCGAGAATTACTGCTTGCCCGGATTCAGGATTATGTCGAAACCGTCATGACCCGATACAAAGGTAAGATCTATGCCTGGGATGTGGTAAACGAGGCGATTGCGGATAGCAATGGTGATGCCAACGGTTTACGTAAAAGTCCCTTTTATGAACTAATCGGTCCGGATTACATTGAAAAAACCTATGAATTCGCTCGTGCAGCCGATCCGGATGCCAAATTATACTACAACGAATACTTCACGGAAATCCCTGAGAAAAGAGAGCATATGTTTCAGTTGGTCAAACGACTGAAAGAGAAGGGACTCATCGATGGTGTGGGTTTGCAATCCCACTATAACCTGGAATCCCCGCCCATCGAGGAAATTGAAAAAACGATCAACATGTTCGTCGAACTTGGATTGGATATTCAGATCACGGAACTGGATGTGGATAGCGGAATTCCATATGGTGAAGAGATGTCGGATGAAGTTGCGGTAAAACAGGCGTATCGATATAAGGAACTGTTGGATTTGTACCAAAAACACAAAGATCACATTTCTTCAGTTACCTTATGGGGACTCCAAGATGAGAAGTCTTACAACAACCAGGCGATGCTGTTTGATTCAGCCCTGAAGGCCAAAAAAGCATACTGGGGACTCGTGGATGAATCCAGCTTGCCTGTGTTGACACAGAGAGCCGTCTCACTTTCGGGTAAACCGGATATCAAAAAACAGTCACAAGATCCGCTCTGGAACAAAGCGGTGTCTACTCCACTGAAGGGTGACTCTTCGGGATCAGCCAGTTTCAGAACCTTATGGGATCAAAGTAACCTGTATATCCTCGTGGATGTTCAGGATGCGAAGTCAGATGTGAATGACAGAGTAGAACTCTTTGTTGACCTCAATAATGGCAAGACCACCTCATATGAAGCAGATGACCGACACGTAATTATTAAGCGGTCGGGCAAAGCTGAGGGCGCGGAGCGGCGTTCATATCGTGTACGCGAGACAAAAGCTGGATATCAGGTTGAATTGTCCATTCCATGGGATGGTATCCAAGCCGGTTCAGAATATGAAGTTGGCTTGGATATCCGTGTGACTGATGGCGGTGCAAGTGGGACAGAGCCTCATAATCCACTATACTGGAATGATCGAACACAATCTCAGGAACAAGATACAAGCAAATACGGCGTGATTCAGCTTGCCCCTATGCCCAAATCTGCACAAGCTGTGCAAGGGATTGTTCAGATTGATGGGAAGAAAGACGCCCTATGGAATAAGGCTGTACCATTTGAAGTAAAAAGGTTGAATGAGACCGAAGGTGCAGAGGCAGTGGCTCGCGCAATGTGGTCAGGGGAGTATCTATATCTGCTGATTGACGTCACTGATCCAAACATCATCACAGATAGCATCAACCCATGGGATCAGGATTCGATTGAGATTTTCCTGGATGAGAATCACCAGCGCACACCGTATTTTCAATATGATGATGCCCAGTTCAGAATCAGTGCAGACAATGTAGGAACCTTTGCAGGGGGTGCCTCACCCGGACGCCTTGTAAGTGCTGTGAAGAAAACAAATAAAGGATATCTCGTAGAAGCCCGAATCCAGTTACATTCACTGACGCCCAAAGCAGGAAATGTTCTCGGTTTCGATCTTCAAATTAACGACAATCAGGGCGGAGGTAAACAGAACGTAGCTAAGTGGAATGATACGACCAATGAGAGCTGGAGAAACACTTCCCAGTACGGAATACTCACTTTTGTCGGAAAGAACAAACTCGGGCATTAAATCATTGGCAGTAGTTCAAAGAATAGAAACCATCATAACAGTAGCTAAAACTCAACCATTGTTGTGATGGTTTCCGTCGTTTAAATACGTCTCTCAAGCTGATGAGGTGGGATACAAACTGCCTTGACTATATTTAACAGCCCTTGATATACTAAATGGATGTTATTTTTTCTTTTATGCGGATAAGAAAGTAATCAACTACATACAACCGTTTGCAAGGGAGCCTTAACCGGCTGAGAGGGTGTTAAACCGACCTTACCTGATTTGGATAATGCCAACGTAGGGATGCAACGATGAAACACTGTACTTGGGTAGCTCATGCGACCCCCCTTGTTTTAGTGTATTTGTCTGCGAAACATCCTACGGATGTTTCGTTTTTTTGTTTTTAAATACGTACATTATGAATTGGAGGAACACATGTTGACTATTTCAGAGAGACTATATCAGGCAGCACAGCCTGTGTGGAAGGAATGTCTTGAGCATCCTTTTGTTAAAGGGATCGGAGATGGTTCTTTACAGGTTGAACAATTTCGTTATTATTTGCTGCAAGACTACTTGTACCTGTACGATTATGCCCGTGTATTTGCACTAGGTATTGTCAAGTCGCACGACCCCAAATTGATGCAGTTTTTTAGTAAAAACGTAGATAACATCCTGAATGGTGAAATGAAAATTCATCGTTCTTATATGGAGCGATTAGGAATTACAGAGGATCATGTTTTTCAGGTAAAACCTGCACTGAAGAATGCAGCGTATACTAACTATATGCTCTCTGTTTCCCATGCGGGCGGCATAGCAGAAGTACTTGTATCCATTCTGGCCTGCTCATGGAGCTATGCAGAGATTGGTCAAGTTCTTTCCCAAAAGCCAGGTGCAGCTGATCATCCCTTTTATGGAGAATGGATCACAGGATATGCTTCCTCTGAATACAACAGCAACAACCAATCCCTTGTCGCGTTAACGGATAAGCTATTAGAAGGCTGTAGCGAGGTAACGTACCAACGGATGGAAGATATTTTCGTGATGTGCAGTCGCTTTGAACTTGATTTTTGGGAGATGTCATGGAGGCTGGAGGCTTGAGCTCACTGGTAGTTAATTAAAGGTCGCGGTCGTGGAGTTGCAAAGGGTAATCAGTCTCAGAATGGAAAATAAGTAGATTTACGTAAAGGAAAGCTTGTATAAGCGTGTTTCGTGCCGATGCCAAAAAAAGGGCGGAGTGTATCCGCCTTTTTCATTGTTGAAATTCTTAACTCAGGAACATTTTGTACTCTGAAGTCTCTGGCTAAAATCAAAAAGGGTGTCAGGACGGAATGTTCATAGCAGTCTGAATGTTTTTCAGATCGAGCTGAATTTGCTCTGCAATATGGTAAGGGTGGTATAAGCCATGCTGCACCATGTAATTTGATATCTTTTCATGAGAGTCTATGGCTTCATCGAGCTGTTTCATCAAAATTTGTTTGATTTCGGGGGTGGCACATTCGGTTACAGCCATGGCGTAGTTTCTGACGCCGCTCTTGGCGTTCATCAAAAAATCCATTGCGATCACGTCATCGGTCAGCGTATTAAGACCAGTCATGTGTTCTAATATTGGGTTCATTTTTTTATCTCCTATACAGTCGCTTTAGACAGCACTCCACCGAGCTCCTGAAGCTGCTGTTGTGATAATGTCGCATCTTGTTGCAAAATTTGCTTGAGCTCCGGGTCGGTTACCAGAGCTTGCATGGTCTTGGATTTTGTCATGCAAACCGTCTTGAACGCAGCTATTTCATGCACCTCGAGCATCTCATGCAAAGCGTATGTGGAATCCATTCAGATTGTCCTCCCATGTATCAATTCATATTTAAGGCTTTAAGATGACTTTAATGCAATCGTCCGTTTTTGTATCGAACACTTCATAGCCCCGCTTGGCCTCGCTGAGCGGAATGACGTGCGTAACAATGTCCCCAGGGTCCACTTTGCCAGACGTAACCAACTCGTACATGTATGGCATGTAGTGAATGACCGGAGCTTGTCCGGAACGGATATTCACGTTTCGCTGCATGATGTCACCGAGCGGGAATCCGTTATAACGTCCGCCGTATACACCAGTGACTTGAATGGTGCCACCTTTGCGGACAGCCTGAGATGCAATGATAAATGCGCTCATGGTGCCGCCTTGCAGTTTCATACCGCTGGCTAGAAATTCAAGATCGCTCATCTTACCGTCCATTCCTACCGCATCAATCACGACATCGGCGCCGCCTTTGGTCATTTCCTTGAGAGTGTTCCCAATATTCTTATCCTGTTCGAAGTTTACGATTTCCACATTGTTTGTTCGCTTTGCATGCTTTAAGCGGTAATCGACATAGTCGACGGCTATGACCCGCTTAGCACCTTTCAGCCAGCAGAACTTCTGGGCCAGGAGTCCGACCGGACCGCAGCCGAGCACGATGACTGTATCACCATTCTTAACGCCGGCGTTATCTACGCTCCAGAATGCCGTCGTCATGGCATCGGCGATCAAGCTTAGCTTTTCGTCCGGTTGTTCGCAGTTTTCAGGGATCTTAAAGTGGGTAAAATTGGCAAACGGGACCCGTAAATATTCGGCTTGCCCGCCGGGATATCCGCCGGTCGTTCCGGAGTAGCCGAAATATGCGCCCATATCCCCGTGTTCGTTTGAATTGTCACATTGGCTTTCCAGCTGATTTTTGCAAAAAAAGCATTCTCCGCATGCGATGTTAAACGGAATGATCACACGGTCACCTTTTTTTACCTTGGTCACGCCAGGACCTACTTCTTCTACGATCCCCATCGGCTCATGCCCGATGACATAGTTCTCCTGAAGGTTAGGGATCATCCCGTGAATAAGATGAAGGTCAGAACCGCAAATGGCGGTACTGGTGATCTTTACGATCATATCGTCCGGTTTCACAATCTTCGCATCCGGCACCTCTTTGACCACGACATTTTTAACCCCTTGATACGTTACCGCCTTCATGCTTTATGTCCTCCAATATGTTCATCTGGGGTCCGATCAAACATCCCTTTACGTGACGTATCACCCGGGAACAGATTCATCTGCCCGATCATCACCGTATTTTTCGCCGAAAGCTGATCGAGTTGGTACTGTTCGTTCAACTCATAAGGATGAAACCACTTTTTGCGCATCATGAGCTCCGAGATTTCTTGGTGCATTGCAATCCCCTGCTTAAGATGAGTATGCAGCAGGGCTCTTACATCCGGTGAAGCCGTTTCCGTCAGGGCGATGGACAAATTACGTACACCCTCCTTGGCACGAAGAAGGAAGTCCATGGCAAAAGTCATATCTGCCATTTCCGGCATATTCAATGAATTAATCGGATCTAAATAATCGGTATTCATCTGAGTTCCCCTTAATGTGTTATAGGTGTCGGATTATTTGGAACGGGTGCTTGGAAAGGAGCTCTTGCGTAGATTGCTTGCAGCTCAGCGATCTGTTGTATGGATTGAGTTACGTCTTTCTGCATTAAGGCTTTTAGCTCTTGGTCAAAGACCAGGCCTTGCATAAGTTTCGACTTAGCGATGCAGAGCGTTTTGAAGTTTAACGCTTCATGCAGTTCCATCGATTCGTGCGGCGCTAGCGTTGGATTAGCCATTCAGAAATGATCACCTCCTTTTTCATCAAGATTAGATTTTCCAATGCATCGGATCTTATACTAATATGGATCACCGGAGAGGTAAGATCCGAATATTCCCATGTACTCGCAGGGATATAAACAAAATCTCAATCCCATACTTATTTCTGTTTAAATGAATGATCTTACTCAAGGAAGGAGGAGTCACGGTGCCCAATAAAAACAAAATTGATCTAGCCACCGAAAATGCAAGAAAACCGGCAGAAGGTGCACTTAACTCGAGTGGTAATACGCTGGAGCAGCATGCATCTAACGCGGTTTCTGAGGTGCAGACGGCTTTAAATCAGGCAATAAGCTCGTTAAATGAATCTAATGCAACAAATTCACAAGCGTTGGAGATTGCCCGGCAGCAATTGACCCGAGCAGATGAATTTTTAGATCAAGCGCAAACTTCAGCCAACGCATTACGTCTGCCGGACCAACAATAAAACGGTTTTGGTACTGATAAGCTTGGCAGAGTTTTTCCTTCTTTTCCGAATTTTCTCCGATACTCTCTGCATGGGGGAATTACCCTGCGTTGACGATCGGAGGAAGCATTTTTCCTAGAACACATATAGTTACAGTCAACATGCTTCGGCTTACGCCGAAGTTTTTTGTATTTTTAGATGTATCGGACATTTTCAAAATCGAGGTTGAAAAAGAATGATTAAGGGCCAGGCATTAGAAAAAGTCTCGAACATAATTATAGGTAATATCTATTCAACTATGTTGAGGAGGACATCATACAGCCTATGTTACCTATGGAAGAATATTTTGGTAAGTTAGAACTCGTTCATTCCTTTTACGGGGCTATGCCTACAGGCGTTAGTGTATCCGAAACCGGGCGTATCTTTATTTGCTTTCCAAAATGGGGAGATGACGTTAGATTTACGGTAGCGGAAATTGTTGAGGGTCAGATGCAACCTTATCCTAATGTAGAAACGAATTTGATCAACCCATTGAATATCGTTATGTCCTTCATCAGTGTCCAAAGTGTTGTTGCAGATGGAAGGGGAACCTTGTGGGTACTGGACACGGCTGCACCAAATTTTTCTGAGCCAATTAAAGGAGGGGCAAAATTAGTCGCGGTAGATTTAGAAACAAATACAATAAGAAAAGTATATACATTTGCTGATGATGTAGTCTTGCCGACAACGTATCTGAATGATGTCCGATTTGACTTTCGTGTAGGAAAAGCAGGTTTCGCATATATAACGGATTCTTCTTCCAATGGTCCAGGCGCTATTATCGTCGTGAATTTAGAAAACGGAAATGCGTATAGACGGTTGCATGGAGCAAGCTCGACCTCACCCGATCCATATTTTGTGCCGAAAGTGGAAGGTAAAATTTTGATGAATCGAAACGCGGATGGTTCAACATCGCCCTTTCGATTGGCCTCTGATGGTATAGCCATTTCCCCTGATGGAAAAATGTTATTCTATTGTCCATTAACCAGTCGCCAGCTATACTCGATCTCAACAGAATCGTTAAGAGACAGAACGATACCGGATTTTAAGTTAAGTGATCTTGTGCAGTATTGGGGAGAGAAGGGTGCATCTGATGGGATGATCACGGACGCAAAAGGAAACGTTTATGCTGGAGATTATGAAAACGATAGTATTCGAAAGATATTGCCAAATGGAATCATGGAAACCATCGCCCATGATCCCCGAATTTTATGGCCAGATACGTTTTCTATTGGTCCGGATCAATACTTATATGTAATTGTGAACCAATTACATAGGCAGGCGAGATTTCATTATGGAAGAGACCTGCGACAAAAACCCTATAGTTTACTACGCATGAAAATTGATGAATTACCTGCTCCTACCTTTTGATATACATCCCACTTTACAAAGCGGATTTTTATTTACGTAGAAATGTATTTTATTTTTCTATACATGATCCAGTAAGCGTACAATCGTGTCAGCCCCAAAAGACATGATTATACATTTCAACAACAAGCCCTGATATAATAAGCAAATAGCAACTATCTATTTTCTATGGAGGTGAGGCTATTGAAAACAATCGGGGTAGGATTCTTACATGCACAGCTCTATGCAAAGCCAGTGAAGGATATGGCAATGCTTTGCATAGAGCCTGGGAAGAATCACATTGCCAACGACGAATCGTAATATTCTACTAACTGGCTTTGCACCTTATTGATCTATTAAATAAGGAGTGAGGCCCATGAAATATTCAAAAGCCGAGTCTATTTTTCCGGAAGAATTGCTACGTATCATTCAAGAATACGTTCAAGGCGAATTGGTTTATATCCCCAAACCCAAAGAGGCGCACCTAAAATGGGGCGAGAAAACAGAGAGCAAGAGTAAGGTCTCTGCTCGAAACGCTGAGATTAAATCCTTATTCCGCAATGGAGTCAGGATAGAGGAGTTGGCGGGTCGGTATTTCTTGTCCTGCGAAAGCATAAAGAAAATAGTCTATACAAAGAACTAATCAAGGAACTAATGAAATCCGCTAACTCGTCGTTTCGACGGTTTAGCGGATTTTGTGCAAAGATGACTTAAATGAACTTATACATAGTAACCGTACCTCTAAATCGATAGACTCAAGTTAAGGTTGTTGTGATGAAGGACGGCCGGATCATACAAAGAGGTGTAACGAATGAACGAAATCATAAAGAAGAAGCTGCTGGACAAAAATGAACTGCTAATTAATATGGTGATTGAACGCGTAAAAAGAGATTTTCTAGATGATATCGCCATTATTGGGCTTACTGGTTCATTTAGCACCGATGACTTTCACGAGAAGAGCGATCTTGATTTAATTATCATTAATAATACAGAAAAGGGATGGGAAATATCCGATTGCTTCATCTTGGACGACGTTGGATATGATATCTATTGCACGCCATGGGATTCAAGAATACAAGAGCAATCCAACTTGGAGAGTCCCAACGTATCGAGCCTAACCGAGCTCAAAATACTCTACTATGCAAAGCCTGAGGATTTGGAGAAATTGAACGTCTTCCGGCAAAAAGCTCTTGATGCACTTGCAAAACCGATAGGAGAAGCGTGTCTTAATCGAGCAAATAAATGGATCGACCTGGCTAAGCAAGCATACAGCGATACGATGCTTAGTGAAGATATCGGTTCAGTGCGATATGCATCTGCTGAGGTTCTGTACAATCTAGTCAATGCCTTGGTGAGTATGAATAACACGTGCATCAAACGAGGGATCAAGCGATATTTGGAAGAGATACGTTCGTTTCGCTATGTTCCGGATAATCTCGAATCCTTATACATGTCAATCATCGAAGCTCATACCATTGAAGATATTCGAATAACATCCTTTAATATGTTGAATAGCGTTACGAGGTTACATAACACAATGTGTGATAACTTCATTGTTAAACCGGCTCCGACCTTTGATAATCTGAGAGGGACATACGAAGAATTGTGGTGCAACTACCGTAATAAAATTTTGAAGAGTGTTGCAACGAACGATCCTTCCTACGTCTTTCTTTCGGCCTTTGGAGCACATGGATATCTTGATGAAATGGCCATGGAGAAAGGAACCAAGAAATTTGATCTTATGCAGTACTTTGATGCAAGTAATTTACCAGTTATGAAAGAGAAGCTCCTTGAAGTGATGGATGATTATCTAGAAGAGTATGATAAGGTCGGTAGAAAAGTCGAACATTTTACAACCTTCGAGCAACTATATACCCATTATATGAATCATTGACCTTACTATCCCAGTTGGTAATAAGCCCACGGAAAACATTGTTTTTACATTTAGATACGTTTAGAAAATGGAAAGTCTGACGATTTTATCGTCAACAATAACAAAATGATAATCCAATAATAGTGGATCGGGTAGACCAGTCTTGTCGTAGGTACCATCCAGCTTGCATGTTAACACAATTTCATCACCTATTTTTTTTGCTTTTGTTGGCTCTAACGTTACATTCGCCGCGAAATGGTTTTGATCACTCCATTCCCGAATCGCCTGTTTGCCATTTCGCTTTTTCCCTTCATCCAACACGACAGCTTTTTCTGAGAAACAATCTACAAATACTACTGGGTCTGGCTTGTTAGATGCAGTAATGTATTTGCCAATTACAGACGGTAAATGACTGAGATCCATATTGTTCTCTCCCTTTATTAATTAATTTTTAGACGGTAGGGATCGTTCCCCCATCTATGACATATTCACTACCTGTAATAGATGCTGCTCGGTCTGAGACCAGAAATGAGACCAGCTCAGCGACTTCTTCAGGAAATCCTGGCCGGCCAATTGGAATACCTCCGAGTGAAGTCATAAGTTGTTCGAGCGCACTTTCTCGACTTCCGGTTTCCGTTGCGATCCGATCAATTAATGCGTCAGCTGCTGCTGTCTGAATAAATCCGGGAGACAATGTATTGATGCGAATTCCTTGAGGGGAAAATTCATTCGATAATCCCTTGCTATAATTAGTCAGCGCGGCTTTGGCAGATGCATAAGCCAGTGTAGTTTCATATAAAGGCAAACGTCTCTGGATGGAAGTGAAATGAAGAATAACGCCTGAATTATTTTCTAACATAAGTGGAATTAAGCCACGATCAAGTCGAACTGCTGCGAGTAAATTCCAATTTAATGTATGAAGCCAATCCTCATCACTCAATACAAGTGCGCCTCCTGGTGGTGTCGTTGATCCACCTACGCAATGGACAATAATATCGATACCTCCAAGTTGCTCTTTTACTGCTGTAATTATTTGCTCTACACCTTCAGGTGTGGCGACATCTGCTTGCACAAATTTGACCGAATTGGGCAAGTCAGTAGATAGAGAACGGGCAGTAGTAAGGACTGTAGCTCCGCCTTTTGCAAGTCTTTTTACAACTGCTTGTCCCATTCCCTTTGTTCCTCCGGTTACAAGCACCTTTTTACCTTCAAATTCTGATACAGAGAACTCAAATTCTTTATGCATAACTATTCCTCCTAGTGATGGTATTCAATGATTAATTTGAAAGTGCTCTGTCTCTAAACCTTAATGTGTAGTTCGAGAGGAGCTAGAACTAATACTACACTTGCTACTTTCATAACGTCCAATTTATTATAATAATAAAAATGATGAATATTATTAATATATGGAGGGGTGTTTTAATGGAACTTACACAATTGGAATACTTTATGACCGTTGCACAGCTTGAACATATGACCTTAGCCTCCAAAAAACTCGGTATTACTCAGCCAGCGTTAAGTCATGCAATTGCCAAGCTTGAAAACGAAATAGGAGCTCCTTTATTTGAGCGAAATGGACGAAATATAAAGCTCAACCGAAACGGTACTATGTTCTTTAAATGGATTGGTAGAGCCCTACATAATATTGAAAATGGCCTAAGGGAAATTGAAGAGTGGTCCAATCCGGATACTGGTGTGATTACGTTGTCTTATCTAAACATTCTCGGGGTTGAATTGATCCCTAGCCTAATTCGAAGTTATCAATCGAAGTATCCCAAAGTTCGGTTCGAATTGACACAAGGGAACTTAGGGGATATTGATGAACATCTGGAGCAAGGATTTTCGGATGTTATGATTACATCGAGGGAATCTACTATGGATAATCATCACTGGAAGACTATTCAAAATGTTCCTTTATACATTGTTGTTCCCTCCCAACATCGTTATGCAGATTGCAGCGCTCTTAGTTTGGCAGAGCTGTCTGGAGAGCCATTTATTGGATTGAAAAACAACTGTGGGTTAAAAGCAACGATTATATCCCGGTTCCGAAATACCGGATTTTTTCTTGCTTCGGCTTATGAAGCGGAGGACCTGATCACTGTAGCCGGTTTTATAAAGTCGGGTCTAGGTGTATCAGTGCTGCCTAAGACGCTGGGGTTGATGTTAGATGAATTGGTCTGGATCCCTATCATTGATGAAGGATGGTACTGGGAAATAGGATTAAAGTGGAGAGATGATCATAATATTTCCCCAGCAGCGAAAAGGTTTATTGAATATGTGGATACTTTACATCAAGGAGAATGACCGCCAAATTTTTAGTTTTGAAAAGAATCTGAGAATACAATCCCTAAAGTTTTTTGAATAAGACAAAGATTTCGAAATTGCTCCCTTGTTATAATCAATGAGTAAAATTGAATGCGAAGGAGCATATCTATGCATAAAATTGTATTTTGGAACTCCAGTCGTACTTATCAGCACTCTAAACGAGGATCATTCGGTAAATTTAGCTCCTATTTCATCTGCATGGTCGCTAAATCAGTCATTTATGCTTGGAATAAGTAACCGATCTCAACCGTGCAAAATATTCTGCGTGAACGTGAATTACAAAGTACGACAGGGGTATAGGTACGAACCAGACAAATTTGGTGCCGCCCAATTAACTCAAACACCATCAGATATAGTAAAACCTTCCTGTGTTAAGGAGTGCCCCGTGCAACTTGAAGCAATTGTCAAACATGTTCATGATTTTGGAGAGGATCCAAGTACACTAGCTGCTATCGAAGTTAACATTGTGAAGTCGCACATTAACGAGCAGATATTGATGGATGGAGAAGAAAATTATATCGATCCAGATAAGTGGAATCCGCTAATAATGAACTTTTGTGAGTTTTATGGTATCGGGGAAAAGGTACATCCGTCTAGATTGGCTCCAGTCTTTGCACCACCTGTTCGTCAGTGACAATGTTCCTGCCAAGAATCCTCATTTAACAAGAACAGTAACTCAATAGCACATGCTGCCAGTTCATACTTTATTTTATTTGAAAACAAGGAAAAAAAACTTTTACAATGATTGGCAGTACGTTATAATACAATCACCAGGTAGATTACCCAACAAAAAAGTGAAATATTGTAATATCCAGTCACACTCGGCTCGTCATAGTTCTTTGAGTCGCTTATTACAACATAATAGATATCGGAGGTATGATTATGGTCAAGAAGAAAATTTCCACAGCCCTCAGCGCAGCTTTAATTGTTTCTATGCTGGCTACTGGTCTAATAGTCACTATCCAAGGTAACACAACGTTAGAGGTAGCGAAGTCAGCAGGGGATAAAAAGGTTGAAGTGGTTAAAGCATAAGAGACGTTAATTTGTTTAGAACATTTCAAGAGACAAGAACATATTCCTATTGAAGTCGCTATTTTAGCGGCTTTTTTTGTTTTATCGGTAAAATTGGGTTTAATACTAACGATATTTTGTTGAACAAGTAAAGAGAAGTTTAGATGTAACCTTTTTTACATTTGTAAACCATTAGGTTTGAAACAATAAAAAAAATGATTAGGTCGACTTAAATAAAAATTGGTATTTTCTATAATCAGGCATAAAATGTGCAAATGTAAACTAAAACAGGTATATACATAAAAAATAATGTTCATTTATACAAAAATACTTTGACAAATGAAAACAGGTGGATTATTTTGTTAATAAGGAATGCTTATTTCTTCTTTTAGATTCTAAATAGCCTTAAAGGAGCGTGAATAAAATCAAAAAAACACTTCTATCAGCTGAAGAAAATAGTATCAGCAAAGGTCCGGAAAACTTTATTTATAAAAATGAATACAGACCGCAAATACATTATTCCCCTAAGGGAAACTGGATTAACGATCCTAACGGAATGGTTTATTATGAAGGAGAATATCACCTTTTCTACCAGTATACTCCTCATGATACGCAGCCTGACTTCGGCAGAATGCATTGGGGGCATGCAGTAAGTAACGATTTAGTACATTGGGATGAACTTACACCAGCCATCTCACCTGGGGAAGATGGAGCGATCTTTTCGGGAAGTGCGGTAGTCGATAAGAACAATACAAGCGGATTCTTCAACGAAGCAGGATCAGGATTGGTTGCAATTTATACTAATAATGGTAACAGCGCTCAACCCGGTAAACCGCAGGTTCAAAGCATCGCTTACAGCAAAGACAAAGGTAGAACCTGGACGAAATATGAAGGTAACCCTGTTTTATTCCCCATGGAGACGCTAGACTTTCGAGACCCAAAGGTATTCTGGCATGAAGAATCTTCAAACTGGGTAATGGTTCTTGCTGTAAGCGATCGTGTAGAATTTTACACATCTTCGAATCTTAAGGATTGGTCTTTTGCAAGCGGTTTCGGTTCTGATATTCCGGGCATCCATCGTGGAATATTTGAATGTCCTGATGTTTTTAAACTCCAAGTGGATGAGGACCCTAATACCACTAAATGGATTCTGACACTAAGTGTCGGAGATAGAAATGGCGTAAATCCAAACGATTCAGAACCACCCGCAGGCGGTTCTGGCATGATGTATTTTATAGGTCACTTTGATGGTAAGGTTTTTACACTAGATGAACCATTGGAATCATTCGATACAATCAAATGGATAGATTACGGATCTGACTTTTACGCGGCCGTGACCTGGGATGGTATGCCGAATGAGGATGGGCGAAAGATTTGGGTCGGCTGGATGAATAATTGGCGTTATGCTTCCACTCTTCCTTCTAAAGAATGGCGTGGCCATATGTCAATCCCACGAGAGATTCAGCTTAGGACGTATTCGGAAGGACTTCGCTTAATTCAAGCACCCATAACTGAGTTAAATCAACTTAGAAGATCAATTCTGTCTCTACAAGACATTACAATTAAACCAGATATGAACGTTTTGTCTGCTGTTTCTGCTGCAAAGATGGAAATTATTGCGGAATTTGAAATCGGTAATGCAATAGAATTTGGGTTCAAGGTGCGAAAGTCTTCCTCTTCCAACCAGGAGACAGTCATCGGATATAATGTCTTGAATGAGGAGTTGTTCGTCGATCGGACGAAGTCAAACACTGTTGATTTCCATCCCGATTTTGGTGCAAAACACAAGGCCCCCATGAAGCCACAGCATAAACGGATACAGTTGAGCATCTATGTTGATTGGTCAAGTGTAGAGATCTTTGGCAACAATGGAACAACTATCATTTCAGACACGATTTTCCCCGACTTGGGAAGTAGAGGACTAGAACTCTATGCCATTGGCGGAGAACTAAAGGTCGTGTCGCTTCAAATCAATGATCTCGTAAGCATTTGGGGAAATGAGAGTGTTTAGACTTTAGCAATGGCTGGATTCGACATAATGGCTACTGCGCGGTTTTGGGCAACCGAACTGAACTGAACTGGGTGTCCAAAACCAATTAAATTTGAACCGACTTTACAATTCCATTAGAAAAGAGGGTAAGGAATGAACGATAAATCTAAATTCGCAATATGTCTTCTGATGGCAACGGGATTAGCTCTGACTTCAAACGGTATTTTTACATCTAACTCAGTTGCGGCTAGTGCTGTGCTCGCTGATCAGGAAACAAATAAACAGGCAAAGGAGGAGCTTGATATTTTTGAAAGCGCATCCAAACCAAGCACCAATCTGATAGGCTGGCAAGTGAAAGGAAAAGGGGGATTAGAGGATACTTCAAAAGGAATCTTGCTAACTTCACAACCTAAAGAAAATGTAATGGCCATCTCAGAGACAGTGTCCGATGATTTTATTTATGAAGCTGATGTCATGATCAGGGATACGAAGGCAGATGCCACATTGTTGTTTCGATCTAATGAGGATGGCTTTAGCTCGTACATGCTGCAAATCGTTCCGGACGCAGGTCTGGTTCGGTTAAGAGATGCAAGAAATGGAGATGGGAGATTAAAGGAGGAGCGTAAAGTTTCTGTTGAAATGGGGCAAATCTATCATCTCAAAGTGAAGGCAGTGGGTTCCTCGCTAAAAGTATATTGGGGCAATCAATATAAACCATTAATTGATGTTCAAGACATTTCGTATCAAAGCGGAAGGCTCGGACTCCATGTATGGGATGGATCCGCCTTGTTTTCGAACATCGTGGTGAGCGATCTGAAAGGTAATTTGGGTACAGTGCTTTCTAGCAAGGGAAAATGGCAGCCTGATATCAACGGCAAAAGAGGGACGGTAGAACAGGAGAGCACAGCACAGCAAATCTATAATAAAGAGGCGACTGATATGGTCTATGAAGGGAATATTACCCTTCGTCCTGATTCTATTGCAGCTCTCGCATTTCGATCTTCAACCGATGGAGCGGAAGGATATGAAGCTACTCTTACGAAGGAAGGGGATCAGGTTCGTGTAAGTTTGACGAATACAAAAGGAACAGTAATTGCAAGTTCGCAACGTTCTTATCCGAGTCAGATGGGAGCCAAACATCATGTGGAAATCAAGGCAAAGGGAGATCGAATTCAGGTCTTCCTGGACGGATACACTACGGCCGCGATTGACGTGAAAGATACAACCTACAGGAGTGGAAGTACCGGAATCGTCGTAAAAAAGGGGACGGCTTACTTCAATGATACTTATGTGACGGAATTGAGCCAATATTACAATGAGATATATCGTCCACAATATCACTACACGCCAATACGTGGTTCAGCGAGTGATCCGAATGGACTTGTCTACTTCGAAGGAGAATATCATCTCTTCCATCAGGATGGAGGAACATGGGCGCATGCTGTAAGTAAAGATATGCTGAACTGGAAACGGCTTCCGATTGCACTTCCCTGGAATGATCACGGACATGTCTGGTCTGGGTCGGCTGTTGCGGATATGACAAATGCATCTGGTTTATTCGGAGATTCAGGAGGCAAGGGCCTTATTGCATACTACACTTCCTTTAATCCGGATAGCCCGAATGGGAACCAGCGTATAGGTCTGGCTTACAGTAAAGACCAAGGTCGTACTTGGGAGTATTCGAAGGAACGCCCGATTGTGATCGAGAACCCGGGTAAGAGCGGAAATGAAGTTGGGAATTGGGATTTCCGCGATCCGAAAGTGATCCGTGATGATGAGAATAACCGATGGGTTATGGTTGTGTCCGGAGGAGATCATATTCGTTTCTATACGTCAACGAATTTACTTGACTGGACATTGACAGATAATTGGGGATATGGGGATTACGTCCGCGGAGGAGTATGGGAATGCCCTGATTTGTTCCAGCTTCCGGTAGACGGAACGTCACAGAAGAAGTGGGTTATGATGATCAGTACAGGAGCGAATCCCAAAACAGGCGGATCAGATGCCGAGTATTTTATCGGTCATTTAACAGCTGATGGTAAATTCGTGAACGATAATCCGGCGGGTAAGGTGTTAAGAACAGATTTTGGTAAAGAATTTTACGCTTCGATGTCTTTTGCTAACATGCCTGATCATCGCACAGTGATGATGGCGTGGATGACGAATTGGGATTATCCGTTCGCTTTCCCAACGTCCAATTGGAAAGGTGAACTAACCATTCCGAGAGAAGTATCATTGGTAACAACCGAAGATGGAATTCGAATGGTGCAAAGTCCAATCAAAGAATTGGAATCACTGCGTAAACCTTTGTATTCTGCTTCCAACAAGTCGGTGAGTCCTTCTTCCGGGAATCTGCTAAAAGGTATTATTTCAGGTGCTTACGAAATTGAAGCTGAAATTGAAATCCCTGAAGCCAGCACGGTGACCGAGTTTGGCTTTAACATTCGTGAGGGTGCAAATCAGAAGACGGTCGTGGGTTATAAGGCAAGTGATAGTCGTATGTTTGTGGACCGAACTGCATCCGGTGAAACGGATTTTTCTAACCTTTTCAGTAAGAAACATGAAGCGTCTACGCAAATGGAGAATAATCGGATCAAGATGCGTATTCTTGTGGATGAGTCTTCTGTTGAAGCCTTTGGTAACGACGGCAAAGTTGTCTTTTCAGATGTTATATTTCCTGATCCTGCTAGTAGAGCGATGAGTTTTTACGTGAAAGGTGGGAAGGTGAACGTTGTTTCCTTGAAAGTGCATCAACTTCAATCTGTCTGGAACGAGGACATTCCTTCAAAAGTTCAAATAAAGATGGATACGAGCGTTCGGGAACTGGGGGTAGGCGAGTCGGATACACTGCAGGCCATGGTCGAGTATGGACCAGGTCCAGGCGTTCAACCACTTAAGTGGAATTCCAGTAATAACGAAGTAATAGCCATAGAGTTGGTAGACAATTCACATGCAGTTATTAAGGCAAAAAAAGAAGGGGAGTCCACAGTCACTGTATCTACACCGAATGGTAAAGCTTCCAGTAGTGTGCTCGTTAAAGTCTCAGGTGGCGAGTTCCGGACAAACCTGAGTGGATGGACTAAAGATCTGTCTGCTGCTTCATGGTTAGTTAGTGAACATGGGATTCGTGGTAAATATTTTAGCGATTCGAATTATATTGCCAAAGAGAAGGCTGGGAATTTTACGTATGAAGCAGACATGATGCTTGGTGAAACAGGAGGGGCAGGTTCTATTTTGTTCAGGGCTAGCGAGGATGGTCGCAGTGGTTATTATCTGAATCTAGACCCTAACATGAAGGCAATCCGTCTGTTCTATAAAATCAATGGAGGATTTGAAGAACGGCAGGTTCTTGCAAAAGTACCAACTTTCATTCAGCCAGGCCATACGTATAAGGTGAAAATAGAAGCGAATGGTCCGCATATTGTCGTTCACGTGGACAGTCAAAAAGTCATAGATATCATGGATGGTACTTTTGCAGAAGGCCACTTTGGACTCCATGTATTTGGCGGCTCCGCATCTTATCAGAACGTCAATATGAGCAACAGCGAACCTGCGAACCTCATTAAGTCCAGCCTTGTAAATGCCACAACACAGAAATTCATTTATACAGTTAACCTTGTCAACGGGGAGCCGGTTACCTTGCAAGATGCAAGTGCAGCTTCCGTACAGAAGTGGATATTTGTTCCGACAGGCGACGAAGCAGGTTCGTATTCGATTCGTACTACGGCCGGTCAGACGCTTGATCTGGATATAGGGCAAAATAAACTTCAGCTATATCATTACTTAGGGTACAATAACCAGCGTTGGGTCCTTCACCAGAACAAAGACGGATCAGTTCATATTACTTCAGCTCATCATCAAAAAGCATTAGAAGTATCGGAAGATGGGACCGAACTCTTGCTAAGTGAACTGGATCCATCACTTGATCGACAAAAATGGATATTAACGAAATAATCAAAATTTATTCCATGACGGCGTATCTCATAGATATTCCAATTATATTGGTTGGGATAGACTCAAAGGGGACGACAACTGGAGGTTTATATCAAAGCACACACGGCCATCCAAAAAAGGATGGCCTTTTGGGTTTGAAAGACAGACTCATTATTTAAAATAGAGTCTAATCTTCAAACCACTCCCTTCTATACGTACAAAAAGATGTACTATGTTCATTTAAATTGCCCTCTTTGCAAACGAAACGATTACGCTTAAGATTGGCTCACAACCAAATATTTTCACTCCTAATAGTTAGCAAGCTAAATAATAAACTTAAGAGGGCAAGGAGTAACGGATTGCTGACTTCTATCCAAATCAAGAGAGTCGGAAAAAAGGGCATAAATTATTGGCTAAGGAATTAGGTGTATTACAAGGAAAGTAAGTGAACTCATGAAAAGGGGATCTTTCAATTATGGAAGAAAGAAAGCTTAAACTAGGAGGAATTATTGATGGCGTGGGATGGAATTACACGGGTTGGAGACACCCACATATTCCAGCAGATGCCAGTGAAAATATTGAGTATTACGTACAGAAAGCTATACAACTTGAACAGGGGAAGTTCGATCTCATCTTTTTAGCAGACGTAAGTCATATCGGACCTGGCATGATCCCGCACTATCTAAGCATGTTTGAGGGTGTATCCATTTTATCTGCATTGAGTATGGTAACTCATTCTATTGGTTTAACCGCTACGATAGCGACTTCATATGCTGATCCCTTTACGGTTGCTAGGCAAATTGCTTCCCTTGATAAGATTAGCAAGGGCAGAGCAGGGTGGAATGCAATCACCTCCAATCCTGGAGGGTTAGCCAATTACAGTCGGTCCCATCTGAAGAAAGCAGATCTTTATCCCATGAAAAAAGAGTTTTTGGAGATTGTTGAAGGACTCTGGGACTCGTATGAAGATGATGCCTTTATACGTGATAAGGAACGTGGGGTATTTTATGACCCGCGTAAAATGCATCCACTAGATTATACCGGGAATTACTTTTCCGTGGAGGGACCCTTAAACATCAGTCGATCGAGGCAAGGAAGACCAGTGGTCTTTCAAGCGGGCACTTCACCGGAGTTCATGGATATTGCTGCAGAGCATGCCGAAGTCATCATGGCACCTGGACATGATTCGGAATATCTCAAGGCATTTACTAATGAACTTAAACGTAAAGTTCAAAATCAAGGGCGTTCACCATATGACCTGTTGATGATGCCTTCTCATAACCCGATCGTTGGTAGAACGGAAAAAGAAGCCCTTGAAAAGCTAAGGGAAATTGAATCATGGATGCCTAAAGGTTATCGAATGCCGAAACCTGGATTGATAGGATCGGCAGAGCAGGTTGCCGAACAAATTGAACATTGGTATCGAGAAGGCGTCATGGATATCTTGCTGATTAGACAAGATCATCCTGCAGGATTTAAGGACTTTATCCAATTGGTTGTTCCTATCTTGCAAGATAGAGGCATATTCCGTAATGAATATGAGGACGACACACTTCGGGGAAATTTAGGTTTACCTTACCCAGAAAATAATTATACGAAGTAATAATATAAAATTCATTTAACAAGGGGGAAACAAATAAAATGACTAACAGAGTATGTGAAATATTAGATATTAAAAAGCCAATTATACAAGGACCAATGTCTTGGGTTGCTAATGCCGAATTTGTTGCAGCAATAAGCAATGCAGGTGGATTAGGATTTCTAGGTCCAAATGCCGGTCAGGTTGATATAACTCGCTCACCAGAAATAAGTGCGGAAAGAATGAGAACTGAAATACAAAAAACAAAAACTTTAACGAATAAGCCATTTGGAATTCCAGTGATCGTGAATCGTGATTTAGCTTACACATGGCCACTTATAGAAACAGTTATTGACGAGAAAGTTCCTGTTGTTCTGGTGAATGATACACTGGATGAAAGGATCTTTAAACCATTAAAAGAAAACAACATTAAAATTGTTTATAGACCCCTTACGCCTACTATTGAAAATGCAAAAGCTGCAGAAAAATTTGGAATAGATGTTTATGTAGCGACTGGATTTGATGAAGGTGGTACAGTTCCAGAACGAGTTATTGGAACATTTTCGATTGTTCCAATGATTGTTGATGCTATAAATATTCCTGTAATGGCAGCTGGTGGTATTGGAGACGTTAGAGGAGTGCGTGCCGCATTTGCTTTAGGTGCTGAAGGTGTGTTTGCTGGCAGTGTCTTTATTCCGACAAAAGAAAATCCGACAGCTCAAAATGTAAAGCAAATGATTGTTGATGCCACAGCAGAAGACTTACAAATGTTTCGTACTTTACCAGCATACTATCGTTCTTTACCTACTAAATTGGCGAATAAACTAGTCGAAATGGATAAACAAGGTGCCAGTCGTGAAGAAACAGCAAAATTGATGCGTGGATCAATTGGAATGCGTATCGGAATGCTAGAAGGCAATACAGATGATGGCTATGTCACTGTTGGCACAGGAATCACACCAATTAAAGAGATTAGAACTGTAGAAACAGTCATCCATGATTTAATGCAAGATTTTAAATAATTGCCTTGGTAGACTTACCTTCATATCGAATGGTCAAAAAGCTAAACACTGCGCAAATTCCAAGCCGCTAACTTAGCTGCACAAGGAAAAACCTTTTACAATCATTGTCAGTACGTTATAATACAATCACCAGGTGGATTACCCATCAAAAAAGTTAAATATTTCAATTTATCAGTGAGTCTAAGCAAACGATATCGGAGGTATGGTTATGGTGAAGAAGAAAACTTCCACAGCCCTCAGCGCAGCTTTAATCGTTTCTATGCTGGCTACTGGCGTGATAGTCGCTATCCAAGGTAACACAACGTTAGAGGTAGCGAAATCAGCAGGGGATAAAAAGGTTGAAGTTATTAAATGAAGAAGCTAGATGCGACTCAAGTATTCAACAGAATCAAATAAAGAAAACACAAAAATATTTAATTTTTTAACCCCAGCTCGGTTAACTCAGCTGAGGTTTTTTATATTATCATGATGTATTGAAAAAATGTAGCTAAAGTCCGAACTCAAGAAGAATTTGATGAGTCGCTAAAACAAATAGGTTTTTCGAAAATTGAAACATACGGCGAATATTGGATGTACAATGTCAGCCTGCTTATGATGCGTCGAGTATGCTGAATGGCCTGTCGCTCGCGATTATACTCCCCATGTTTCTGCAGAACGGACAAGGACGCTCTACTGATAACCGTGCTCATATTGCTGATAACAGTACTTTTGTTCCGGTGATGTAAGGTAGATTAAACGCTCGGAATAACTTTGTGTGGGAATAGAGCCTTACAAGAAGATTTCTCACTTAGTCTTATTGCAGTAGCAGAGGTTCGATGGCTATCGCTATGCGGATTCGTAAGCTTTCAGTTGGATCTTTGAGTTTCACACCCAAGAGTTTTTCACACTTTTCCAGTCTATAGACCACCGTATTTCGATGAACGAAAAGTTGCTTGGATGTTTCGACAAGCTGGCATTGGGTATCGTAAAAAGCGTTCAAGGTGCGCAGCAACTCTTTTTTTTCATGTTCGTCTGCAATGTACAGCAATCCGTTTAAGGTCGCGTCGTAAAATTGTTTCAGTTCGTTGTGGGGAAGCATGTGGAATAAATATCCGATGTCCTTGGCTTGGTAAGATTGGACAAATTGCTTTCGTTTTAGCCAGTAGCCGAATTGCAATGCATTAACCGCTTCTGTATAAGAATGACGAACGCCAAGTACATTTGTTGCAGGTTTGCCCATGCCGATAGACAGACTCAGTCCAGTCTCATGATGCAGCACTTTCAGCATTCCTGACAGCTGCTCGGTGATTTTCGCCTCATCCCACCCCGACTCAGGGATAGATAGCAGAAGACAGTAGGTATCATGTTTGGTAAACATGACGAAGGAATGATCTAACCCACCAAAAACACGTTTGATGTGCTCGTATTGCTCCTCTTGCTCCGTGATATTATCTCCTTTCGGAAACGCCGAACCTTCGTGATTAGGAAATCTTTGATGCATGTGATGCACCTCGTCATTACGCATGGTCAGCACGACACTTGCACGCCCCTTGATAAGCCCGCATCTCTTGCCACGGTTCAGCGCCTCCTGCTCAGAAGTGATATATCCCTCAATCAGATCGGAAAAGAATTCGTTTTTGTGCCTGCGAGAGCGCTCTTTGACAGCCTGTGATTTGGTCAGCTCCATTCCAATGACGTTGGAGGCCTGCTCAAGCGTCAGACCAAAAAGGCCAGTCCATTCATCCGGAGAATGAAAGGATAGCAAATAGCCTTCGTGGCGGTAAGTTTTCACCGGATATATTAACATGCAGTAACGCTCTCGGACTGATGTGTTGATGAAGCACAACGAAGTAGGACTAGAAATATCGGACAAGTCTTGAAGTGTATTCACAGCGGCTGCAGTGAGTTCAGCAATACTTGTATTCTGGCTGGAAGCGGAGATGGTTTGCCATTTGTAGTTTAACAGGATGACTGGGGATGAGAACAGTTTGGATAGAGAATCGATAATGCTGGAAATTCCTTTGCCGCGCATGATCATCTCGGAGAACTTTTTGTGGATGCTGAGTGCATATTGCAGTTCGTCGCTCTTGTTATTCAGAATCACACTGGTCGATCGCTGCAAAATTTCGCCGAGGGATAGACGCACATCGGAAATTTCGATGATGGGAAATTCGTTCTGATCCGCTTCCCAAAGTATTTCATCAGGGATCGGCAATTCAAAGCGCTTGGTTTTGATGGCCAATCCCGAGCAATGAAGCCGCTGCATGTCCCTGATGAGATGAATAAACATATCTGGCTGCTGCTTCATGAAAAAGCCGTTGGTCAGCAAGAGCTCATTTGGCCTTAGAAACCGAATGATATCTGGACAGTCCATAATATTGACCGTTTGAACCTCACGTACTAGACCCTTATGCCCCGTAATCACTCTGGCATCATCGTAAATGCCGTTTTTCAGCAAATCTGTCAGCAGCACATCGACCCATCCCTTTCTGGAACAAGTTATTTTATTGTTAAGTAATATAACACTACGATCATGTAGAGTAAATATCTTTGGTTTGATCATCCAATAATGCTAATTATTTTTATCCTTTTCATCCAATGATTTCTCGTAAGGAGTGAATTATGCTTAAAGTGTTTCTTGTGTGTAATAAAAGCGTACATGAACGGAGGATGTAATGATTGATCTACTTATCACAGATACGGTGATTTCCGGGGATGAAAGGCGAATGGATGTCGGGATATCCTCAGGCAAGATTGCATTTGTCACGCCATGCGGGGAGAGGAAAACCGAAGCGTCTCGTGTAGTGCAGGGCAAAGGGGGTTTATTGCTGCCCGGATTGGTCGAGCCGCATATTCATTTGGAAAAAGCATATTTGCTGGATTCCATGGATCGGGAGGCGGAGTCTATCCAGGACGCGATTCGGATAACATCCAAACTTAAAAGTTCGTTCACGAGGGAGGACATGTATCGTCGCTCGCTGGTTGTCATTCGAAAAGCCGTCAGGAATGGTGTAACCCATATGCGTTGCCATGCAGAGGTTGATCCGGTCCTTGGACTCAAAGCTGTCGAATCTGCTCTTCGTCTCAAACAATCCTTAAAACATCAACTGAATTTACAGGTAGTTGCCTTTCCGCAAGAAGGGGTCTTTAAGAGTCCTGGGACTGCTGAGCTGATGGAAGAGGCCATTCGTATGGGAGCCGATGTGATTGGAGGAATCACTTATCAGGATGCAAACCTGGGGGAACACTTGGATTTTGCATTTGGTCTGGCCGGGAAGTACGGAAAACCGTTGGATTTCCACGCGGATTTCTCGGTCGATTCCAACGACCGTGCCGTTGTGGAAATTGCAAAAAGGACAATTGCTGCAGGAATGCAGGGGCATGTAGCCGCGGGACATGTAACCTCGCTCGGTTCCCTCATTGAACACGAAGCTTCGGCTATCGGAGAGCTTCTGTGTCTTGCCGGAATCAGCGTCATTACGCTGCCGATGACCGACCTCTTTTTGAATGGAAGGGAAGGCTCCGAAGGTTATCATAGAGGTCTGACTCCTGTGAAACTGCTGCAGGATTGTGGAGTGAATGTGGTGATTGGCGTCAATAATGTGCGCAACCCATTCACGCCGTTTGGCAAGGCAGACCCGATTGAGGCTGCCTGGCTATTGGCGATTACTTCGTACATGGGCGGCAAACGGGATGCGCTCATCTTGACCAACATGCTGACGCATAACGCGGCACAGGCGTTAGGCATTGATAATTATGGAGTTAAGGTTGGCGCTCCGGCTGATATGGTATTGTTCGAAGAGCGGTCGGAAAGGGAAGTGCTGCTTAATAAACCGGAGGCCCGTACGGTCTGGAAATCGGGATTACAGGTAGCTTGTACCGACTCAAAACTTTTGGAATTACCGTGGTTGACGGATGGGATGGAAACAATCTAATTATGAAGTAAGGGGATGGAGTTATGGAGAAAGGATTAACACTCGTAAAAAATGTCAAATGGTCGGAAAACCTGTTTGATCTAACGATTGATCAAGCAACTGGACTTATTGTCAGCATTGAGACTGCCGGAACTGATGCGGATCTCACATCTGTAAATATTGCCGGTAGGGCGACAACCGTCATTGACGCGGATGGGCTCCACTATGTACCACCAATGGCAGATATGCATACCCATCTGGACAAGCATTTTATTGGAGAGCCGTGGAAGTCTTTGCAGCCGTTTGTCACGCTGCCCGGACAGTTGGAATTTGAGAAAAGTATGTTGGGAGAACTACCAACCGGGGCGGGAGAACGTGCGAAACGAATGTTGGATTTAATGCTAGCCCAAGGTACAACGGCAATCCGCACACACGTTGACGTGGATCCGCAAATTGGTCTCTCTCATCTTGAGGAGGTCTTGGAAGTGCGTAAGATGTACCAAGGACGCATCGATATGGAAATTGTGGCGTTTCCCCAGCAAGGCCTGCTTCGGTCTGACTCCATTTCCGTCATGCGGCAAGCGCTTCGTGCTGGAGCCAACTATGTTGGTGGTGTGGATCCGGCCGGACTGGACCGCCGGGTGGATGCCAGTCTGGAAGCCATGTTTGAACTTGCGACAGAATTCTCTGCGGGCATCGACTTACATCTGCATGACCCGAGTCATCTCGGAATATACACGATCAGCCGCTTCGCCGAACTGACAGAACAAGCCGGTATGTCCGGCCGTACCGCGGTAAGCCATGCCTACTGTTTGGGCCAGGTTGGGGAAACAGAGGTGCGCTCACTCGCGGAAAGGTTGTGTGCGACCGGCGTAGCCATCATGACGAGCGTGCCCATTGACAGACCCATGCCCCCCATCAAACTGTTGATGGAAACGGGAGTGTCCGTGCATATCGGTTCCGATAACATTTTGGATTCGTGGAGCCCATTTGGTAATGGCGATATGCTCTCCCGTGGTTCACGTCTCGCTGAAGTATCCGGTTGGGTGGAAGACTTCTGGTTGTTAGAAACGTACAAGCTTATTTCCAATGCGCCATTAACTCCAAAAGTGGGTGAACGAGGCGCTTTCTCTTTGGTAAATGCCATAAATGCGATGCATGCGTTGGCTGCAGCACCTCCACGCGAAGCTGTATTTTCGGGTGGTGTGCTTGTTGGTGGTCGAATGTTTCCGAACAGCAGACAGATGGCAGCCATCCATTCGTAACAATCTTTAATCATACATGAAGCAGCGCATCCTTTTTCAGGTGCGTTGCTTTTTGGCATGAAAAGGCTGATCACATGACGTATAAAACGTTGCTTAATGCAGTGAATGTCATAATACATGACGCTTTAATTTAAACAGGCTTTTCTTTTGGTGTAATAATCCAAATGAAATCATTTTTTTTAGTGAATCACACCAATGACTGAGGCTTCCTTACATCGTATTATTCATATAAGAACATTTTTGAGTCATATAAACTGACATTAACAGAATAGGAGGGATATTGGAGGAGTTACACAAACCAAACATCATTGTTAAGAACAGGGGGAGAGAGACATGCGTCGAGGTTTCCATGCAAACCGCATCCAAAACATCAGAAAGCATGGGCTGTTATTGGTCATGATTTTGCCAGGCATCGTCTATCTGTTCATCAACAATTACTTGCCCATGTTCGGCATTGTGATTGCGTTCAAAGATATCAATTTTGCAAAAGGAATCTGGGGAAGTGACTGGGTAGGCTTCGATAATTTCGCCTATCTGTTCCAAACGCAGGATGCTTGGGTGATTACCCGAAACACGTTACTCTACAACGGCGCATTTATCGTGCTTGGAACAGTGCTCTCCATAGCTGTGGCCGTATTGTTGAACGAGGTAAAAAAGCGATTTGCCTCCCAACTGTACCAAAGCATCATTTTGCTGCCCTATCTGATCTCGATGGTCATTGTCGCTTACTTGGTTCTGGCATTGCTCAACGAGGAAAACGGATTCGTCAACCATTACGTGCTTCCTTTGCTGGGAATTGATCCCGTGTCGTGGTATGCGGATTCCGGTAAATGGCCCTTTATATTAAGTGTCGTATATCTGTGGAAAAACGTCGGTTATACATGCATTGTTTATCTGGCCTCAATCGTAGGCATCAGCCAAGAATATTATGAATCCGCTACGCTGGACGGAGCATCCAAGTGGAGGCAAGTCTGGAGCATTACCCTTCCTCTGCTTAAACCCACGATAGTCATTATGGTGCTTCTTGCAGTGGGACGCATTTTCAATTCCGATTTCGGATTGTTCTATCAGGTTCCGCTGAATTCGGGTGCACTGCAAACGACTACCGATGTCATTGACACATACGTTTATCGTGGATTGATGACTTTTGGGGATTTCGGAATGTCATCCGCTGCCGGACTTTATCAGTCCATAGTCGGTTTTCTGTTAGTATTGACGACCAATGCGATTGTTCGTCGCAAAAACCGGGATTTGGCGCTGTTTTAGCTAAGGGGGAGGACAACATGTATTCAAATAGGATATATCAAATGGCTGTTCACCTCGTGCTCATCATGATGGGAATCGCTGCAGTGTTTCCGTTTATACTTCTGATATCCGCTTCCCTAACCGAGGAACAAGCCATTATCAGGGATGGTTATCGTTTGTTACCGACTCAATTCAGCTTCGATGCTTATGTGTATCTGTTTAATCAGTATTCGTTGATTCTGCGGTCGTATGGAATTACGACGTTCATCACGGTCGTGGGCACGATCGTTGGGTTGTTGATCACAACCCTGGTCGCTTATCCGCTATCCAGAAATGTGCTTCCATTTCGTTCGTTCCTGTCATTCTTCGTATTTTTCACCCTGCTTTTCAATGGGGGGCTGGTGCCGATGTACTTGGTTTATACGGACCTCTTCCATTTGAAAGATACCATTTGGTCGCTAATCATCCCGAATTTATTGACCAACGGGTTCTACATTTTGTTGATGCGCAGTTTCTTTTCCACATCAATTCCCGGCGAAGTCGTGGAGTCAGCCTATGTGGATGGAGCCAACGAATGGATTATTTATTGCAAAATCGTTCTCCCGCTTACTCTCCCAAGCCTGGCAACCATTGGTCTGATGCTCATGATTTCGTATTGGAACGATTGGTTTAACGGTCTAATCTTCATCAATGACGGAAGCCTCTACAGCATTCAAAACCTGCTTAATCGAATGTTGTCTGATGTCCAGTACTTACAGCAAAACAGTTTGTCTGGCCAGACGGCTGTTGTCTCATCCGTACCTCTTGGCAGTGTGAGAATGGCTATTGCCGTAATCGGCGTGTTGCCACTGATCGCAGCGTATCCGTTTTTCCAGAAGTTCTTCGTCAAGGGATTGACCATTGGTGCCGTAAAAGGTTAGTCATTGCTTCGTATCCAAGATGTCTCATCCAAAAGCAAACACGGGGAGTGAATGAAGATGTTCAGAAAAAGATTACCTGCGGGTTTCATAACGGTAATGTCCTTAATTTGTGCGGCCCCTCTATTGTTGACGGCATGCGGAAATCCAGACAGTAAGGAGGGAGCAGAACCTGGGAAAGCTTCAGCAACAGATATGTATGAAGTGGTCATGACGTATCCGGCTTTTGGGGATGTAACGGATGTTAAGGAAATTCAGGAAGCCATCAGCGATATTACAGCGGAGAAGGTAGGCGCCACCGTGAAGCTCTTGCCTGTTAATGGATCGAACTATGCCAATCAAATGAACTTGATGTTGGCGGGCAGCGAGAAACTGGATCTGGTGTATACCAGCGTTTGGTTCGGCCTTGAATCCCAAATCGGCAGGGGACAGTTACTGCCCATGGACGAATCGTTGAATGAATTTGGTAAAAAGATACTGGAGGCTGTTCCGGAGGAAGCCGCAGAAGCCGGTAAGATGAATGGTGAAACATATGGCGTTCCCAGCATTAAAGCTTGGGCACTTTCCCCTAGTTTTGTGATGGACAAAGAGCTTGCCGATAAGCATGATATTGACCTTAACGCCATAAAAACCTGGAATGATATCTCTGCTGTATTGCAGCTTATCAAGGACAATGAGCCAGGTGTCACGCCGATTGTCAGCTATACCTCGCAGGAAACACCCGGACAAGCCATGCTGAATTTTGATCCATTGGGAACAGCACCTGGCGTACTGGATTTTGGCGGGGAGGACTTCACCGTGCAGAACCTTTTTGAGACTTCGCGGTTCTCCACAATGGCTGACCTGATGCGTGATTGGTATCAAAAAGGTTATTTCAGCAAAGACGTCGCAACGTCACAGGAAACGGGGTCCAATCTGATCAAGGCAGGCAAAGCCTTCTCGTATATCCGGAATATCAATGAGTGTTACTCGGAATCACTTGCGGCTGGGACTGAACTTGTATGCGTACCTCTTGAGGACTCGTATATGACGCGAAATAGCGTAGCTTCCAACATGATGTCTTTGGCAAGGAACAGTGAGCAGCCGGATAAGGCGATTCAAGTATTGGAACTGTTTTACTTGGACGAAGCAGTCATTAATCTGTTTACCAATGGAATTGAGGGCAAGCATTATGTTAAGCGGGATAATGACCTGATCGGCAAACCGGAAGGTGTCACTGCAACAGGATACGATTCAAACCAATATGCCGTGGGGAACAATTTCCTGTCCTATATATGGGAAGGGAATGATCCTGACATGTGGAAGCAGTTGAGGGGCGAAAACGAGAGTGCCGTAAAATCAAGGGCGATGGGATTCAGCTTCGACATCAATCCGGTTAAAACACAAATTACCTCGGTGGCCAACGTCCAAAACCAGTATGATGCAGGCTTTCAGACAGGAACTTTTGATCCGTCAGAACTGGGTGCTTATATCGACAAACTAAAGAATGCAGGCGTAGAGAAAATATTGACGGAGAAGCAAAACCAGTTAAACCAATGGCTTGAAAATAAATAGAAGGAGCTGATCACGCATGTTTAATCCTGTCATTGATGTTCACCACCATATCATCTCTAAAGAAATACAACGAAAACAGCGGGAGCTGGGAATGGAGATTCCAAGTTTTATGCCGAAGTGGACGCCCGAGATTGGGATGCAAAAAATGGATGTATGTGACATCTCGTTTTCATTCCTTTCAGCCCCGTCAGACCTGACGTTCATCGACCAATCTTCTGCCAACACATTGGCACGTAAAATGAATGAAGAGCTCGCATCGTATGCTCAACTTCATCCTGAGCGGTATGGTGCGTTTGCAACGCTTCCACTCCCGGATCCCGCAGCAGCCATGGAAGAAACCTTGTATGCACTAGATGTTCTCGGGATGGATGGTGTTGCAATGCTGACAAGTTATCAGGGGAAATATTTAAGCCATCCGGATTACACCGAATTGTTAACCGAATTGGATCGACGCAGTGCTGTTGTGTTTCTGCATCCCATCCTTATACCACAAAAAATCGCTGGACTTAGTCCTGCATTGCTTGAGGGCACCTTCGATACGACGCGGGCCGTCACTACGATGGCTGTTCATCGCATTTTCGACCAATATCCATCCATTCAGTTCATTCTTCCCCATACCGGGGGCATGGTTCCTTATATCAAATGGAGAATTGCGCTTGCCGCCATCGGGCAAGATTCGATTCAGGTTGAAACAACACCGGAACAATTTCAAGCTGAAATAGCCAAACTGGACCACCTTTATTATGATTCCACGTTGAACCTCGGCACAATCCAAAAGTTGATTGCGCCTGATCGGATTCTCTTCGGAGCGGACATACCTTGGCCTGCGGACAGCGTCCTTCGTATACAGCGGGAGTCGGTATTCCATGAAGCACAGCAGATCAGCGAAGAAAACGCGAAGGCGATCGCTTATGGCAATGCCTTTCGTCTATTTCCCCGCATTTCTAAGCTTTTTGATATACAGAAAAAGTTAATTTAAAGTGACAGGAAACGATAAATCAATCATTTTAAGAAAGCAGCTGATCCAATGATCGGCTGCTTTTATTCAGCTAACGAGAGGAATCAATCATATATTATATTTTTTCCTTCTTCACTTAGTTTTCTTAATGATGTAATCATGTGATTAATCTCTTCTTCAGAGTGTCTTTCCCATGAAGCTAATTCAGCTATTATTTTAAGTGGCGATTTAGATCGATATGAACGTGTTGGATTTCCAGGAAACTTTTTATCAGTTACGTTTGGATCACTTTCAAAATCTCCTAATGGTTCTACAATGTAGATTCTTTCTTTTGCATTAGATCTTGCCAATTCAGCACCCCATTTGGCAGCATTTAATGTTGCAGTAAAGTATATATGGTTAGAATTTTTCTCTTGATAATTTGATAAGAACTGTGGTTCTAATAAATCACCAATTTGCAGTTCTGCTTTTGTACCATGAAAAAAAGGACCTTGATCTATGATCACTTTTTTGTCATCCATACTGATCCACCTCTTCTTTTTTAGTTTTGTATCTAGCAGTATAGTGTAGGAATTCTAAAAAAAACAGTCTATAAAAAATAAAAAATAACGGTATAATTTAAGTAGAGAGAATGATACTGAGTCCAATAACCCAAGTTTAAGAAAGCAGCCGATCAGCGTGATCGGCTGCTTTTGTTTAACTAACGAGCAGGTTAAAAGATAATCCGTTCAAGGCAGGTCTCTGGCCTGGATTATAGAGTAATGTTGTAATGCCATAGAATATAGTTGATAAGCATTATCATTCATGTTATATTGTTCACAAGTAAACTAAATATAAGAAAATATTTAGAAAAACCCAATTATTTAAATGATATTTTTGTTTACAAGTAAATAAGGAGCGATCCAGGATGATCTCAAAAGATCGAACAAAACAATTGCTTTATGACCAATTTATCCGTTTTTTACATGTGTATGAGAACCACAAGGATACAGAAATCGAGCATTTCCTAAGTATCGCCCAGCGAGAAAGCATCGAGAAAATCCCTCAGCATTTGACCGCGGTTCATATGATAGACTGCATAGGAAAGCATGAGCCTATTAACAACACGGGTATTGCCGAGGCGATGAATTTGTCCAAAGCAAGTATCACCAAAATTGGCAACAAACTGCTGGAGGAAGGATTCGTCAAACGTACAAAAATGAACGACAACAAAAAGGAGAGCTATTTCCGGTTGTCACCGCAAGGCAAAAAAATCTTTGAACTGCATGAACGTCTGCATATACATGAGGCTGAGCGCTTCTATCGTACTCTCGACAAATATTCGGAAACGGAGCTAAAAGTAATCCATCAATTTCTTCAAGACAGCAGTATAAATATTGAATCCAGATAGAACAAAGGAGAGTGAGGCATTTGAGTCTGGCGGAATTGATCAGGGAGCGCAGGAGTATTCGTAAATGTAACTCTACGCCGGTGGACCAAGAGTTAATTGTAGAATTACTGCGTAAGGCTATAAGGCTTCAACCATTTGTCGAGTCTGGCTCGTGGCGTGTAGTATATGCCGGAACGCCAGAAGCACGCAAACGGTTGGTGGACTGCATGCTGGAACAGATGTCACAAAGCAAGCTCGGCAAGCTGATTCCAGGGAAACTTCTGGATGTTTTTAAAAAGAGATTTACCGATATTCCTGCCCACGTCATTGTTATGTCGACTGTAGGACCGAATCGTCTGACCAATGACCGTAATTATGCGGCTGCCTGCGGGGTGATGCAGAGCTTCCAACTGCTGGGCTGGGAACGAGGGTTAGGAATGTTGTGGGATACAGAGTCCATGATTCAGCATGAAGGGTTCTTCAATGGAATTGGCTTACGTGAGAATGAAAGATTTGTTGGTATTCTTCATATAGGATATTACGACAAAGCGCCAAGAAGTCGGAAAAGGACACCAGCTGAGCAGAAGTGGACCGTATTGCGAGGACAGTCTACATAGAAGAGGAGGATGTAAAAATGAAATTGTCAGATCTGGAAGGAGACATGGCCGGTCCGAGTGAGTTTTTGGAACAATCGGTATCGCAGGATCTAATCCTTGAATTGCTTAATCATGCCGTATGGGCGCCAAATGATGGCCTCCGAGAGCCGTGGCGATTCATCTTCGCCGATAACCGGTATGGGGACATCATGCAGGGATTACAGGAGCCTGCCCCTGCATATCTTCTGGTCTTGATGAAGGAAGAGGCGGATCAACATAAGCGAGAAGAGGACTTTGCGGCTGTCTGCTGCCTAATTCAGAATTTTCGCTTGCTGGCTCATGAGCAAAGTCTGGGTGTGCGCTGTACCTTGCATGACTGGATGTACGACCCGAGCCGTACTGAAATGTTTGGTGTACAGAGTAACGAGCACATTGCTGCGGTTCTGGAATTGGGATACGGTGCAAATCAGTGGAAAGGGAATACTGAGTTACCTGAGACTCAACTTCATTTTGAACTTCTGTAGGGTGGCGATCAATTTTTATTGCACCAAAACATCATAACTGATTGAGCTTGCTTTCAGGCTCCTCACCATTTTCTACACGTTTTATATTCTTTATAAAGAAATCATATCTTGTTTTATGAAATTTCCGACCATCAGGCATTCCCGCTGTATGGGGAGTAAGTATCACATTACCCAGATTCCGGAGCTCACTATCAATAGGAAGCGGTTCAGATTCAAACACATCCAGGCATGCGCCTGAAATATCCCCGTTTTTTAATGCATCAATTAAGTCTCTTTCGTTGATAATGCCGCCGCGGGCTGTATTGATAAAAAGAGAGGTGTTTTTCATTTTTTTGAATGCCGTTTTGTTGATCAGCTGTTTGGTTTGCTCATTCAAGGGTACATGTACACTGACTATATCCGATGTGCTTACAAGAGTATCGAAATCCGTCATTTTCACAAAACCGTCCGATTGTACAGTGGCATTTCTCGCATACGCCAGCACATGCATATCAAAAACCCTGCAAAACGCAGCAACTTTTTTTCCAATAGCACCCAAACCGATAATCCCAATCGTTTTGCCCTTTAATTCACTACCTGTATAGTCCAATTGATTTTCATCCATCTTGTTTTTCATGAAAGTATCAAGAAACGGTATGTTTTTATAATAAGACATTATCAGTGCCATTACGTGCTCGGCCACTGCCTGTGCATTCACCCCTGCAGCATTGGCCACCCAAATGCCGAGCTGTGTACAGGCAGGGACATCTACATTATCAAATCCTGCACCCGTCTGTACCAATTTTAATTTTTTTGCGTTAGAAAGCAGGCTGTGGTCCACTTTAATATGTTCAGGAATGATTACCTGGCAATCTTCAATATGATGCAGCATTTCTTTTCCTGGCGGAACAATTACAACGTTCCAGTCTTGCGGAAAACACCTTGCAATATTTGATTTTGAGGTTTCGCTAAAATAGCCAACGATGAGAATCTTCATTGCTAAACCACCTTTCATAAGCTACCATTCTTCGAATAAAACCGTTTGATGCTCGTCATTGTATCCTTTTAATTCAATTTTATCAAGAAAATCTCATCACGTTCTATTGAACCGGAATGGAAAAGAATCTAGATAAACAATATACTAGCTATATAGTTTTTTTGTTGAGGTGAATATCAAATGGATGAAATTGATGAGTCAAAACAAATTGTATTACAAATCGGCGGTGCATTAAAAAAGTATAGAAAAGAAAAAAATATGACCTTAGACGACTTATCAGAATTAACGGGCGTAAGCAAACTTACTCTGGGGAATATCGAACGTGGCGAGACAAATCCAACTTTAGCAATTATATGGAAAATTTCAAAAGGAATATCCTTACCGCTATTGGCTTTGTTCACATCAGAGAAACCTGTTAGTTTGTATCGAGCAGGGGAGGGACTGCGGTTTTCTAATGATGAAAAAAATTGGATCATTGAACCCGTCTTTAAAAGCAACGATATTGAAATGTGTCGGGCATACTTACAGCCTAATAGCTCATATTACCCTGAAGGTCATCATGTGAATACAACTGAAATTGCGACAGTAATGACTGGTTCCATTGAGTTACAAGTCAATGGAGAGATTTACACATTGAATCAATATGATACGATCAGTTTTCGTGCAGATTATCCTCACGCTTATACCAATCATACGAATAACGAAACAGTGCTCCATATATCCTTAAAGTATGGCTTCTAAAAGCCGAAAATCCACTTATTAAATACAACTCCGAATTCCATGACGGGAATTCAGAGTTGTATTTTTTTAATCAATTTTAGTATGTTATAAAATAATTATTGTTTATAAAAGTATATTATACTATACTTTTATTATTCGCGCGGATGTTATAGCAAAGTTTTTCAGCCAACAAGAAGCAAATATTAGACTTAAGAATCAGGAAGGAGAAATGAAGAATGCCGAATAAACAAAATAATAAATTCGTGCCATCCTCTGTAGCGCTGATCATTCTCGGCATTATTGTTATTGCAGCTAATTTACGTACTCCCTTAACCTCAGTTGGTCCTTTAGTGGGTTTTATAAGGGATGACGTTCATATTTCAAATACATTAGCAGGCCTGATCACAACGGTACCCTTGCTAGCCTTTGCTTTATTATCGCCTCTTGTACCAAAATTAGGACGGAGGTATGGGGTTGAGCGTATCATTTTGATTGCCCTAATCTTTTTGACTGTTGGTATTGTAATACGATCTTTATCTGGCGCAGTTAATCTGTTTATTGGAACAGCAGTTCTTGGATTCGCCATTGCCATATGTAATGTATTATTGCCAAGTATAATCAAAAGGGATTTCCCAAATAAAATTGGCTCCATGACAGGAGTTTACTCCATTTCGATGAATTTATGTGGAGCAATCGCATCGGGAATCAGTGTACCGCTAGCCATGAACGCAGGGCTAAAATGGCAGGGAGCATTGGGAGTATGGGGGATTCTAAGCTTTGTATCGATCCTCTGTTGGTTAGCTCAATTAAGAAATCAAACGAAACAAACAGCCAAGACAAGTCAACAAATGGTCAGTAATGATGTGAATGTATGGCGATCCCCGCTTGCCTGGCAAGTAACCTTGTTCATGGGTATACAGTCTATGGTTTTCTATGTATTGATCGCATGGTTGCCTGAAATTTTAAAGCAGCAAGGAATTGACTCCAACCAATCTGGATGGTACCTCTCGATCATGCAGTTAGCGATGCTTCCATTTACCTTTATTGTTCCTGTTATTGCTGGGCGTATGTCTAACCAACGTTTGTTAGTGGTCATCACAACCATTTTGCTTTTGACGGGGACGCTCGGACTTCTTTACGGAAGTTCTAATGTCATTCTGTTGTGGATCGTCATACTCGGAATTGGTGGAGGCTTCGCCTTTAGTTTGGCTATGATGTTTTTCGGGTTACGCACTGAAAATGCGCATCAAGCAGCGGAACTATCTGGCATGGCCCAATCGATCGGATATCTTCTTGCCGCAATCGGTCCAGCCCTTATAGGATATCTGCACGATGCAACAAATAGTTGGAACCTGCCACTTTTCATTCTACTTGGGGCTTCCGTGTTACTCTTTATAGTTGGTATCGGAGCAGCAAGTAATCGTGTTGTAGGTAGTCGAAATGGTTACGAATTGCCACGGAAAGGGTGATAACTATGTTTGACAAAATTATGGTGGCCATTGATAAATCTGAAATAACGAACAAACTCCTTGATGCAACCGTTGAAATAGCCCAAAATAAACAAGCTCAAGTTACCTTGGTTAATGTCAGCCAGGATTATGTGTCAAATGGCATGACATATGTACCAGAGAATTTTTTGGAAGACATACTGAACGAAATGGAGAAAGAGAGTTTGGAACAGTTGCATCAAGCGAAATCTAAATTAAAGTCTGCGGGGATTAACGCGGAAACTGTTCATCTTAAGGGAGATCCTGCGCATGAACTATTGAATTATGCAAAGGATACCGAGCAGCAACTTATTATTATCGGAAGCCGTGGGCTAAGGGGCATTAAAGAAATGATGCTTGGAAGTGTCAGCCACAAGGTTTCACAGCTATCAAGTTGCCCAGTCCTCATTGTACATTAACTCCTCCAGGAACTGGGGAACGTTTGTAGTATGAATCAACCAGCGGCACTCCAGGATATTAGTGTCCTACAATGCCGCTGTTTCTATATTCCTATAGTTGCTCACATGCTGACGCTAAAGATGAAAAACCATATTCTATATTAACGCAAAAAAACGGCTAACCCTAAGTAAAGCCCTTCTTATGCAACAAGAAGGGCTTTGATCGGATGTTCAACCACTATGCTCGAAGGGAACAAAATTAGTTAACATACTTTCCATAATCCGGTACGGCAATTTGGTCAAACTCATCAACCAGTTTTTTCAGGCTTGTTGTCAGCAAGTTCCCCGACATGGGTAATCCATGGCCAGTTACAGCAACCAAGGGCTTTAAATTCTCAAGTTTAACAACAGAATGCTTTGCAGCTTCCCAATCTGTTGTCAAATAGCGAGGGGGGCCACTTATCTCCAATTCCTGAGTAAATACTTTATACATATACTCCTGTTTTACAGTAGCGAAAGCATCACCTGCGATTAACGCTCCATCACTTTCCCGAAACAAAGAAATATGCCCTGGAGAATGTCCTGGCGTATGAATCCATCTAAATCCTGGCATGTGGGGTACAGTTCCGTCAGGAGGTAACGTTTGTACATGGCTTCCAAGGTTTATTGGTTCATTCGGAAACGATGGGGACATCTTCGCTACCAAACCACCTTCAACTGTAGGATCTGGTTCCGGGTAGTTTTTCACCCCTGTGAGGAAGGGGAGCTCCAACGGATGCGCATAAACCGGAATTCCCCAGTGTTTGACAAGTTCGATCACCCCTCCGACATGATCAAAGTGTCCATGGGTCAAGATTACCGCTTTGGGGCGGCTGTTTACACCGAAACGCTCCTCAATGACAGAGATTATTTCATTTGCTGACTTTGGCATTCCCGCATCTACTAAAACGAACTCGTCAGATTCCGGTTTACCCACTAGACAGATATTGACGATTTGGATAGTGTAGCAAAATAAATCAGGTAATATTTCAATCCCCACACCATTTCCTACTGAAGTTACGGGGACGAACTTGTAATCTGTACCGTAATTCAATTCTTGATTCATTACTCATCCTCCTTGATTTGTTGAATTGACTTGCTGTAGTATACCCAGAAGTTAAAAATTATCCGACTTCCACAGACTCCACAGGTTGATTTGTAAAAAACAGTCGATTGACAAGAATAGGCGCATTTTGCATTCATGTCGCTATACAAGCGGCTTATTGGAAGAAAATCAAAGGAACACTGCAAATGATAGAGTACCAACAATTGGTTAATCACACATTTACATAAAATCAAGGGTGAATTAAATACCAAAAGTTGTAATTTACTTGAATGGAGGACAACCATGTTTTTTTATCGAGAAGATCTGATCAACATGATCGTCCCGGACAAGCCCGATCCGGCTGCCGCAAAAGTGTTACAGGAAACCCTTGGCGGACAATTTGGTGAAATGCGAACTATGATGCAGTATTTTTTTCAGAGTAGTAATTTCCGTGGGAAAGAGAAGCAGTATAGAGACTTAATTCGTGGTGTATTTATGGAGGAATTAAGTCATGTTGAACTGGTACAACAAACAATAAATCAATTGCTGACCGGAGCTGGAGCCGAGGGAGTAGGAAATGCAGGCATTGATGGGGCTCCGCTGGACGAAGCTATTAAACATGCCAACCCACATCATTATATTATGGGCGCTCAAAGTTCCCTACCTGTAGATGCTGCCGGTAATCCATGGCTCGGGAACTATGTATATGATCATGGCAACTTGGTAAGCAATCTGCTTGATAACGTTGTACTGGAATCAACCGGGGTATTACAAAAAACACGAATCTATGAAATGAGTAACAACAAAGCGTTCCGTGAAACTTTGGCATTTCTAATCGTTCGTGACAACGCTCACCAAAATGCATTCGCGAAGGCGCTGGAGACATTAGGCGTAAATTGGGGCAAAGTATTTCCTGTTCCCAATTACGATATCAACAAATATCCAGAGTGTCAGAAATATGTTGACCTCGGCTTGCACAATGCCCAATTTAACTTCCGTTTGGACAATACACGAATCGCTGAAGTATTCAGCGGTCAAACACCTAGTCGTAATGGTGGTGAGCTACAAGTCACGGAACCTCCTCAGGGATTCCCACTCCCGTATATGCCGGAGCTTCCAAATGAGCATAGCCCAGGCTTACATGATTTAAATACTTAAATAAAACGTAAAAAGGTAAGAAACAAAAAAGGAACCCATAAAACCAGGGTTCCTTTTTCCATCAAAGACGTAGGGAGATCAAAAACATAACCTGTTATCGAGTGGAATGATCGGATACTCTTTTACGCATTCCCGCTAAACCTAATAATCCAAGTAGACCCAGCCATCCCCAGTCCATATCATTATCGTTATCGGTCGCATTTGCCCTTACACTGTTTGTTTGATAATTAGAACTATTGTTTTGGTAGGTGTTAATGCCTCGTCCATCTTGGGCTGCTTCATTTACACCTTGAGCAGATGCAGGAACAGCCAAGGCACCTAATAGACAAATGGATACAACAACAGTTGTTATTTTTTTCTTCATAAGAGTTCCCTCCTGTATGTGTGATTAAGTTAATTTCTCCAAAAATCAGTTCCTTATTCCATTGGTATTTTATTACTTTTGAATATGTTGTTCATGAATATGGAACTATACTTTTGGTGGGAAATAAAATAAAAAAGGAGCTGTTATGGTGGGAATATTAAGTGGTAATCCAAAAAATGAACCTATGCATTATGGTGAAATCTTCAGCGTATGGCAATGTTCAACGGTTGCAAAGGGAGCTCTTTCCTTCTACCAAGCCTTTTTGAATCACGCAGGAGATAAGGATCTGAAAAAAATACTCGAAGCACTAATTGATCAAGCTAAATTAGAAATTAAAGAGTGCGATACCCTGCTGACAGATAACGGAATTGCTTCAACACCAGTATTACCAGAAAGACCTCCAGTAAAGCTTGAAGACATTCCTGTTGGTGCAAGATTTACGGATCCGGAAATAGCAGCAAGTATTGCTTCTGATACTTCAATGGGATTAGTGGCGTGTAGTCAAGTTATGGGCCAATCCATTAGAGAGGATATTGGCGCCTTATTTGCGAAATATCACGTTACTAAAACGGCTTTAGGCCTTCGTATTCTTCAAATGAGCAAAGAAAAAGGGTGGCTTATTCCTCCCCCTCTTCAGGTGAAGAGACCAGAAGCAGTTGAGGCTTAAATCTCTACTGACTCTGACATTCAATGGGACAAGTCGTTAGATAATTTATAGTGCAGAAGTATGTATTTGTATTTGTATTTGCATTTGTATAAAGGAACCCCTCGTATACAGGTTTTGTTGTGCCCCCGCTGTGGTAAGCGGGGGCAATATAATGTTTAAGTAAGTATGATAATAATTCTTACTATAAGGTCAAAGATCATAAGAGATTACATAGAACAAATTGTCAGGTTAGAAAAGATAGTAGCTCAATTTTAGGTACGATCAACGTAGTCGGCTGTTTTTGGGCAGCAATTCGAAGGGATAAGATCTCGACGCGAGGTGAAGACATATAATCCATTTGCGAAGACTTCTTATGAGGTAAATTAGTCTCGAAAAAAAACGTTCCCACCCTTATTAGCAATTCAGCAGGGCAGGAACAAATATAGCTATTACTCGAAATTCTCAATTACAATCTTACCTGTCATACGTCCTTCTTCCAGTATCGTATGTGCTTTACGCAAATTGGCAGCATTGATGGGAGAGAGGATCTGGGCAACCGTAGTGCGTAAGCGACCTTCATCGATCATACGGGAAACTTCATTTAACAGGTTGTGTTGTTCAATCATATCCGCAGTCTGGAACAAAGGTCTGGTGAACATCAGCTCCCAAGCAAAAGTTACGCTTTTGTTTTTCAGCAAGGTCAGATCGAGCAGCTCATCCGTCTCCACAATGGAACAGATTTTCCCTTGGGGAGCAATGGCCTCGGCCATATTGACCCAATGTTTCTCCGTACTATTCAGGCAGAAAATATAATCAACATGCTCTAAACCCAGCGCTTTCAGCTGAGGGAGAAATGCTTCGTAATGATTGATGATGTGGTCAGCACCCATGTTTTTAGCCCACTCAGCCGATTTCGGTCGGGAAGCCGTGCCTATGACGGTCATACCAGCGTGTTTGGCCAGTTGTGTCGCAATGGAACCAACACCGCCCGCAGCGCCGATGATCAAAATCGTCTTGCCTTCGTTGCGCTCTGTGGCAGCAGACACGCCCAAACGATCAAATAATCCTTCCCAAGCGGTGATAGCGGTTAATGGCAGAGCTGCTGCATGCGCAAAATCCAGTGTTGCCGGTTTAAAACCGACGATTCTCTCATCGACGAGATGAAGTTCGCTGTTCCCCCCAGGACGGGCAATGCTACCGGCATAATACACTTCATCGCCGGGTTTGAACAGCGAAGATTCCGGTCCAACTTGTTCGACGACACCTGCAACGTCCCAACCGAGAACCTTTGGCGTGTTTTCGGTCCGATCTTTGGGAGCGCGCACTTTGACGTCGACGGGATTGACTGAAATGGCTTTGACTCGGATCAGCAAGTCTCTCCCTGTAGGTTCAGGTATATCCATCATAACGTCCAGCAAGCTCTCAGGTTGATTAATGGGTAAATACTTCAGCAAGCCGATGGCTTTCATTTGTCGGTTTGACATTGTCGATTCCTCCTTGAATGTACATCACTTATTGCTTTCTGGTTGTAATATAACGTATATTAACAATCATGAATAGTACGCACAATAGTGTGATGTAGTATCAATTTGTATACTGTTAAATAAGGAGGATAAATACATGCGTGACCGCAAATCGGGATATGGCCAATGCCCGAATGAAGAAGGTTGTCCCGTCGAGTATACGTTGGATGTCATTGGCGGCAAGTGGAAGGGTCTACTTCTGTATCATATGATCGAAGGTCCCGTACGATTTAATGAGTTTCGCAGAATATGTCCGACCATTACGCAGAGGATGCTGACTCTACAGCTTCGAGAGCTTGAAGAAGACGGGATCGTGCACCGTGAAGTGTACCCGCAAGTTCCTCCCAAAGTGGAATATTCGCTATCGGAATTCGGACGCACATTAGTGCCGATCATTATGGAAATGAAAATCTGGGGAGAAAAACACAAAAATTTATCAAGTGCTGCTTCTAGACAGACAGAAAACGTGGTTGAATCCATGATGGATTCAATGTGAAGTAACAGTAGAGTATTTCTTATAGTCTTTAATTAGTTAACTGCAATCTGTAACTCTCATTTAACTAACGGAAAACGATATCCTAATCAAAATAACAAGCAGCCAATCATTTAAGATTGGTTGCTTTTGTTTTAAATAACGGGCAGTATAGTTTAATTGGCGCAATACACAGCCGGTTTAGCGACTTTTTTCGATACAAGTTGTGAAAAAAACTTGGTTAAGATTAGTGAAGTTTTTCGGAGAGATTATTATTCACTTCGACTAAAAAAGCAGATAATGCCGGTGTAGTTAAGGTGTCTTTACGCTTTACAAACATGGTTGTTACAGAAGAAAGCTTAGCGGGAAGTGGATGACTGATTACCTTTCCTCGATCCTCATAATCGGCAATTATTGAGTATGGGAGTAAAGTAATCCCTAACCCTGCACTTACACAAGCAAGAATTGTTTCAAGAGTTCCGAATTCCATTAGTTTGGCGGGTAGTAAACCTTCATCTTGTAAAACAGAATTAAGCTTGGCACGATATGTACATCCTTTAGGAAATACCAACATGGTATGATTTTGTAATTCATGGATAGAATCAACCCAAGGATGTGAAGGGGACGTTACGAGTACAAGTGTCTCTTCAAAAACTTTTTCCTGTGATAAATCAGGATGTTGGATAGGTCCAGAGACAAATGCTCCGTGAAGTTCATAATGAAGAACTGCCTGAAGCAGCTTTTCCGTTGGTCCGGTAATAAGAGAAAAGTCTACAGCAGGATATTTTAAATGATATTTAGCAATAACTGTGGGTAACCGAACTGCTGCTGTGGTTTCCATAGAACCAATGGTAAGAGGGCCGGAAGGAATAGAAGCATTTCCGACTGCCGCTCTTGCTTCATCCATCATGTTTAAAATCTTTTCGGTATAAGATACCAAAACTTCTCCAGAAGGAGTAAGGGTAATTCCTTTTTTATGGCGATAAAACAATGTTGTCTGAAGCTCAGCTTCCAATTGCTGTACCTTGTTTGTGACATTGGACTGAGCATAGTTTAACTTTTTGGCAGTTTTAGAAATGCTGCCTTCACGAGCTGCTTGAATAAAAATCTCTAACAAATGAATGTCCATAAAGCCTCCACTAAAATTAAAGTATCTGAAATCAAGATAGATAAGATCATGTTTTCGAATTATACATGATGGAAAGAACGGATGTAAACTAAACAATGAAGCAAGATAAATAAAGGAGGGAATAGCCATTTCTATACAACTAACCAACAAATTGTGTGAACTTTTAGATATTCGTTATCCCATTGTACTTGCAGGTATGGCCGGGATTCCTCATATGGTTCAGCTTGTGTCCGCAGTTTCTAATGCAGGCGGTCTTGGGACCTTGGGAGCTGCTTACATGACACCTGAAGAAATAAAGGATGCTATACAAGCCATTAGGAAGCGAACTGATGCCCCTTTTGCCGTGAATATTTTTTCTAACGTAGGTCCAGATAATTATGAAAACTTTGATGCGGTTAACAAAGAATTGAACATCATTCGTGAATCATTAGGGATACTATCTCCTGATAAACAAGAGATATGGACACCTGATCGCTTTGATGAACAATTTCATGTTCTATTAGAGGAAAGGATCCCAGTTATTAGTACAACTTTCGGCCTATTATCTGATTATCAAGTGCAACAAGCCAAATCATTAGGAATCAAGATTATAAATAAAGTAACTACTGTAGATGAGGCGATCCAGGCCGAAAGCCGGGGATGTGACGTTATCGTTGCTCAGGGTAGTGAAGCTGGAGGACATCGCGGGACATTTGATACGTCATCTCGACCCTCCGGAGCGAATATTGGAACAATGGCACTTGTGCCACAGATTGTCGATCACGTAGAGACTCCGGTTCTTGCTGCTGGTGGAATTATGGATGGTAGGGGTCTCGTAGCCTCACTTGCTTTAGGCGCACAAGGTGTACAAATGGGAACAAGATTCCTAACGTCGACAGAGTCGGGCGCACATCCAGTCTATAAACGTGCATTACTTGAAAGTACTGAGGAAAGTACAGTGATCACAAACGCATTTTCGGGAAGACCAGCACGAGGAATTCATAATACGTTTATACAACACTGGGAAACGAGTCGGATTGAGCCCCTTCGGTTTCCTACACAGAATACTTTAACACGAGAAATTAGAAATGTTTCTGCTCGTCAGAATAATGCTGAATATATGGCACTTTGGGCAGGACAAGGAACAAGAATGCTTACAGCTGATCAAGCAGCAGGCGATATTATTAACCAAATAGTTACAGATGCTAGAAAAATCTTGATTTAATACACTAATTTCATGAGCACCGTCCGTATCAAACAGTTTTTGAATAAAAAATTATAAGATATTTTTTTAGAAATAGGAGATGATTACTACACGTGACAACTTACCATATAGTGGATGTAGATGGGATTGAAATCTTTTATCGTCAATCGGGATCAGCAGACAAACCGGTACTTATTTTACTACATGGTTTTCCAAGCGCGAGTCATATGTTTAGGGAACTAATTCCTGTATTAGAAGAGCACTTTCATTTAATTGCTCCGGATTACCCAGGGTTTGGAAACTCATCATCACCTGAACGTACTGATTTTGAATATACATTTGATAATATCACGAATATCATCGAACGTTTTATCGCTAAGCTGAACCTTACTAAGTACGCATTATTTGTTTTTGACTACGGAGCACCCATTGGTTTCCGGATTGCAATGCGTAATCCAGAACATATTACAGCGATCATAAGTCAAAATGGTAACGTGTACCGTGAGGGCTTGGGGACAAAGTGGGCTGCGAGAGAAGAGTATTGGCAGAATCCAACATTGGAGAAGAGAGACAGTTATCGAACAGCCTTTGCACAAGATACCATTAAACATCAATATGTGGACGGAACGAAAAATAATTTGGTTTCTCCCGATGGCTACACTCTAGATCGTGCTTATATGAATCGACCAGGAAACGCTGAAAAGCAATTGGATTTAATATACGATTACCAAACAAATGTGAGAATGTATCCACTGTTTCAGCAATATCTTCAGCAATATCAACCTCCTTTATTAGCTGTTTGGGGGAGAAATGATGTATCTTTTATACCTGCAGGTGCTGAGGCTTTTAAAAGGGATCTTCCCAATGCAGAGATTCACTTATTGGATACGGGTCATTTTGCATTAGAAACACACGCTAAGGAAATAGGAAAAATGATGGTTCAATTCCTTAAAAAACATAATTAATAACTGGGTATTGAACAGCGAATTAAACTAACGTGAAACAATAACTGAATAAACGACAAAAATGAAGCTGCCTGTATTGGACCGGCAGCTTCATTACGTTAAAAGGCAGGTTAGTTCAAAAACATGAAAGCTGCAAACTACATAATCAGCTTTTGTGCATAAAGATGTCATATTACAGAAGTATTTCTATAGAGAAAAGTATACATTACCTGCCAGAAATTTCATTCAGCGAGATTTCTTGTTCCTCCAGCAGTCGTTTCAGCTTTTGGCGCTGTCGTTTTTCCTTCTGACGGCGCTCTTTGTCCTCAGCCTTTAGAGCCTTGAGCAGGGAGAAACACATACCGATAAGGACAATAGCGAACGGCAATGCGGTTACAATGGATGCCGTCTGGAGGCCAGTTAACCCCCCGCTGATTAGCAGTACTACCGCGATGGCGGACTGCATGATCCCCCAGGTTAATTTCACTCTTGTACTCGGGTCCAACTTGCCATCTGAAGTGAGCATGCCCAGTACAAAGGTAGCTGAATCAGCTGACGTAATAAAGAAGATCATGATCAGGATTGTGGCGATGAATGCCACGATTGTGCCCAAAGGCAGCTGCTCCAGCATAAGGAATAAAGCGGTTGTCGTATCTTCCATGACGGCCTCCGCCAGATGAGCGGCATTGAACAATTCCATGTGAAGTCCTGTTCCGCCGAAGACGGAGAACCAGATAAAACCGAAAAGACTTGGAATAACCATGACGTAAATTACAAATTCCTTTATGGTTCTTCCTCTGGATACCCTTGCGATAAAAGTGCCGACAAAAGGAGCCCATGAGATCCACCATGCCCAGTAAAATAACGTCCATGCTCCAATCCAGGTTTCTCTTGAGAACGGCGTCAGTCTCAAACTCATGTTAATAATATTCTGCATGTAACTGCCCAAGGTTGTTGTGAATGTGTCAAATATAAAAGAAGTTGGTCCAGTCACCAATACAAACAACATCAATAGCACAGCTATAACGAGGTTGACGTTGCTCAGAATCTTAATACCTTTATCCAGGCCGGAGGTTGCCGAGATTAAAAACAGTACGGTTACAACTGTGATAATGACAACCTGAGTCAAAGTCGAGTTAGGAATACCGAATAAGTGATTCAGACCTCCGCCGATCTGAAGTGCACCCAATCCAAGCGAGGTCGCAACACCAAAGATGGTGGAAATGACCGCCAGAATATCAATGACCTTACCAAGCCAGCCTGAAGCAAGACGCTCACCTATCAGAGGAATAAAGGTGGAACTGATCAGCCCTTTGTATCCTTTCCGGAACTGGAAGTAAGCAAGCGCTAGGCCGATGACGGTATAGATAGCCCAAGGATGCAGCCCCCAGTGGAAAAAGGAATAACGCATTGAAAGTATGGCTGCTTGCGTTGTTTCGGGTACCGCCCCCTCAGGGGCAGATAAATAGTGGGACAGCGGTTCAGCAACTCCCCAGAAAACCAGCCCTATGCCCATACCAGCGCTAAACAGCATGGACAGCCAGGAAACCGTAGAATACTCCGGCTCATCATCGTCATCCCCAAGCCTAATACCGCCAAATCGGCTGAACGCCAGATAGAAAGCAAAGATCAGGAAGAACAGTGTCGCTAGCAAATAAAACCAGCCAAAATTCTGAATAGAGAAGTTGTAGGCAACATTAGCCACATCCGCCAGCTGATCAGGAGCGACGGCTCCCCATATTGCAAACAGTGCAACGATGATAATTGTGATTGTAAATACCATGATGAGACCTCCGTTATGTAAGCTTCAGCCAACTATGTCTTAGTATGTGCTAGTCCGACCTGTAATATTTCGGAAAGCTAGCTGTTGATAAATTAAAACAAACCGCCATGTAATGAAACACCCGTCGGTTTATTCGTTCCCTTTTTTAGTGGGGAATTAGCGACAAAGATTCAAGATTTATTAGGATATTTGTATTAATCCGGAATCTGAGCATAATTATCTATGTAAAGAACGAATTCCTATGGAAAGTCGCTATTATAGCGGCTTTTTTGTTGTATCAAATAGACTTTTATATGTAAATACAAGGAATTATAACGTTCAAAATAGAATACCAGTTTAGAGTGATTGTCTATTTCCAAGATCAGTTATATTGGTCAAGTGAGACGATTCACCTATTAAAGGGATATTAATTCTTATCCTTTTATCAAAAAAATTGAAGGGATTGATACGGATGAAAACTAAACAATTATTAGATATGAATAAAAACGTGAAAAATGGCATGCATGTAACTATTGAATTCTCAGTTAAACAAAAAACGAAATGGTTTGAAAGCGAGGAACAAATAAATGGAATTGGTGTTGCAAAATGTAGAGAAGAGTTTTGGTGAAAAAAAAGTATTAGCCAATTTAAGTTTTCAATTTGAAAAGGGAAAAATCTATGGTCTTCTTGGGCGCAATGGCGCCGGAAAAACAACGTTATTCAATTGTTTAGGTGGCGAGATCCAAGTAGATGGCGGCAAAATGAAACTCGTCAACGGATCAAAATCGCGTGACTTGGAAATGGGTGATGTAGGATACGTTTATTCACTGCCACTGTTACCAGAATTTCTGACAGGATATGAATTTGTACGTTTTTTCATCGATGTTAACGTAGATGTAATTGAAGAACGAGGTAACAATATTGATGCTCTCTTGATATGATGCACATTGCGCAGGATGACCGACATAAGCTCATTAAACATTACTCGCATGGAATGAAAAATAAAGTTCAAATGTTGTTATTTTTACTCATAAAACCTGCAGTGATTCTGTTGGACGAACCTTTAACTTCCTTTGATGTTATCGTTGCGAGTGAGATGAAACAATTGTTGCGTGATTTAAAAAAAGATCATATCCTAATTTTCTCGACCCATATATTGCAATTGGCCACGGATCTGTGTGATGAGTTAATTATTTTAAATCACGGGAGTTTAACACAGATTTCACCCGAAATTCTTACTCAGCCCGACTTTGAAGAGCAGGTAATTGAATTATTACGGAATGAAAGCCAAAATGGAAGTACGAAGGAGAACGCCTATGACGGGAATCTTTAGTACAATTTCTCGCATGTGGCAGTTACAGATGATTACGCTGGTCAACCGTTTAATCTATTTCACGCAAAAGTTACCGTTTGCAGGCAATTTAATCAGTGCACAAACTTATGCTGCTTTTCGGACTAAACGTACCATCGGTGCAATTGCGGTTATTTTATTATTTGTCGCTGGTTTATTGGAAAGCTTATTATATTTCGGGGGAATGTTTGCATTGCCCATGCTCTTATGGACGGAAAATGTTAATCGTACGGAGCATTTTAACCTTCTTCTTCACATGTATTTTTGCATAAGTGGTGTAATGGCTGGGGTAACGAGTACAAAAGTGTTGGAATCAAACAAAATGAAGTATACATCTATCCGACTTATGCGGATAAACCCAACCAAATATATGCGAGCTACGCTATTTTATCGGTATACGACATTTTTCATCTATCAAGGGATTGCTATGACTCTGGTTGCGGTACTTTTTAAATTTTCAATTCCTCATGCATTGCTGATTGTGGGAATGATGACTTTTTGGCGATTGATATGTGAATTTTTACATTTGGCATTATTTAAATGGAAGGGGATTGTTCTTGTACAGAAAACATGGGCTACGAGTTTGAGCATGTTGCTGGCACTTACTTTTGCATACCTTCCCTTCACAAAACTAAACCTTCCTCTATTTGGGTCTGTGATATTGGATCAACCATGGCTTATGACACTGATATCGTTGTCCGGGGTTATGTGTGGTTATGTTTTACTAAAATATACAGATTTCACATCTGCAGTGTGCGCAGTAACAAACCATGCCGATCCATTGTTAAATCCAGAAATACGGATTGCTGATCTTCAACAGAGAATGGTTCAGTCAAAGGATCATGATCTTGCCAGGCCTTCCTCATCTAACCTTCATGTCAACGAGCAGAGCGCATTTGAAAAAAAGGGATACGAACAATTACACGAAATTTTTGTTACCAGGCATACCACTCTCCTCCGTGCACCGTTCCACAGACGTTTATTGGCTATTATGATCATGGGCATACTCCTACCTTTGTTGGTACTCATTTTCAAAGATCATCTTTCACTAAATTCAATTGATAGATTCTCACCTTTTATCATTATGGTCATGCTAAATCTGACAGTAGGTAGCCAGATTTGTAAGGCTCTATTTTGCCATTGTGATAAGCCGCTGATGCGCTATCCATTTTATCGCCAGCATGCAAAGAAGCATTTTCTGTTAAGATTTAGAAGTATATTAAGCATAAATCTAAAGTTAGGTTCTTGTTTAGCAGCTGTGCTAAGTGTATCTATACTTGTATTAACTGGAGGAGAGGATATAAGTTTGCTACTTCCTATCTGGGTTATAACCATTGCACTTGCTGTATTTTTCTCAATACATCATCTGTTGTTATACTATGTAATTCAACCCTACACAACGGAGTTTGAAACCAATAGTCCTCTTTTCTCATTCGTAAACGGCCTTATTTCATTGAGTTTTATTGTGGCGATGTTTCTAGGTCCTACACTATGGGGATTAACCGCTGTTATCATGGTGTTGACTTTAGCCTATCTATCCAGTGCTGTCCTTCTCGTAACCAAATATGCTCAAAACCATTTTAGAGTGAAATGAGAAGTAGATTCCAAAGAGAATTCAACTCCAACATAAGGTTATTATAAATTGAAAAAGATTCTGAAGAAATGATAGGGTGATAGGGATGAGAAGACTTGAGTCTGGTATGTCAGTAAACAACGAATTATTTTCTGATATTGTCAGGTATGAACACGAAACGATAAGTGGAACGACCATAATCAACTCAAATGTTGGTTCACCCATATTTTGGAGCTGTGACCTGCAGCATCTTATATTTGATACCTGCGATCTTACAAATGTGAGATTTTTTGCCGGTAGTACAATTGATCGTTGTACATTTATTCGTTCCGACTTGCGCTCTGTTGGTATTGCCAGAGACGAGGCTGTTTTCACCAATTGCGAATTTTCCTCCTGTGATATGAGAGGGATGACATTGGAGAACGCTACGTTTATCGACTGTACTTTTGTTAAATGTAGATTCAATGACCGGATTTTACGAGCGGCGAATATCGTCAATTGTTCCTTTACCGGCAAGCTAGTGGATATTACGTTTGAGGGAAATGGCAAACAAAAGCTAATCGCCAATTTTGAAAACTGCATCCTTGACGGTGTTCGTTTTGTAAGCTGTGACCTGACGCAATGTATTCCGCCAAAATCCAAAAACCATGTGTATGTTGAACAGGTATCCGCTCGTGTGAAAAATGCTCTGACGAAGATAGACGATGACCCTAATCTATCTGATGATGATCGGAAAGTACTGGTACGCAGTCTGCGCAGGCTTGAGCCTATGGAACAATATATTTTTAACACAGCGCATATGAAGAAAATATACGGTGATGTTTTTGTTGAACGATTTTTCAGTAGTCTGGATTGTAACATTGCGTAGATTTAAAAAATGGATTGAAGTAAAAGGAGAGGGGCCGCTTTTGGTGACAAAAGTTGCCCTTCTTTGATTTCCTCTTGAATTTATCTTATTTCCCGCTGACCTTGTCCAAATCAGTTCGCCCGATAAATGGAATTCAAGTAATTCGAAATCGATGAAGTATCATCAATGGAGGTACGCATTGCAATGTATCCGTCGGGACGAATCAATACAAGTTCTTTACTTGTTACATCGTAAATTCGATAGGCATTACCTGCTGTATCTATTAAACCTTCCGCCGCCCCCTCCACGTTGGATGGCAGGATATAATGTATATGGAGTTCGTTGTTGGTGAAGTTCTTCAGCGAAGGATGGATGCTGTTTGCAAAAGCCAAAAGCGTCCAGTGTGGGCCTCGCAATAGGTCAAAGAGACTTCCTGCAAATCCGGTGCCTTGCAAGCCCGTAGCATTAGGAGCACGATCCCCAGGAAATGAACGGGTAGCATTGGTTCGAGCAGAACGACGGGTAAGCGAACTTGAGCGATAGGAAATGAGAAGCCCACTCGTTAGATCGTCGGATATGGTGCTCAAGGATTGGGACAATCCTCCGCCTTCAGTCGCCGTTCCTATGACCACTCCCATCTTCTTCGTGCTGTCCTCAAGCACGGCTTGAGCCACTGGGCGGCGCTCCTCATCGTACGTGTCGAGTAAGGAGGTGTCCGCTCCCCGTATCACAGCCGCCAGCTTCCAGCCGAGATTGTACGCGTCCTGCATCCCCGTATTCATGCCTTGACCACCGGCCGGCGAATGAACATGAGCAGCATCGCCGGCAAGGAAGACCCGGCCGTTGCGGTAACATTCAACCATACGAACGTTGACCCGGTAGATGGACAGCCAGGAAGCATCCGTCAGCCGAACACGTCCGGCCCCGGCGCGGCGGTCAAACATGGCTTGATACGCCTCTAACGACGGTTTCTCTGGTTCTTCGATCTCTTGCGGAATTGTAGCCTGCAGTTGCCAAATATCGGATTTTGGCAGCGGGGTCACCCCAACCATCCCCTCCGAAGATGTCCAGATATGGATATGGTCACGATCTAACCCTTCCAATCGTACATCGCCAAGATACCAACGCTCATGATCATGTGTTTCCCCAACCAGCGGTAAGTGAATAAACTTGCGGATATTGCTTTTGCCCCCGTCAGCGCCGACGACATAACGCGCGCGAATTTTCTCTTCTCCTTGTGGTGAATTTACGGTTACCGTTACACCATCCACATCCTGAACAAGCTCTACAGCTTCCATGCCCAACTCAACTTGACCGCCAAGCACTGCATATTGGTCGCGCAAAGCTTTTTCTACATCATATTGAGCAATCCAGACCGGATCACGATAGGGTGTTTCAAGTTCGGGGCTGGCTGCAACGGTAATAGCCGGTTTGTCCACACTCCTTCCATCTGCGGTATAATAACGAACAGGCAAATCCACAACACCTGTGTCAATAATGTAGTGGACGGCCTCCAAATCATCGACGACTTCAAGCGAGCGAGGCTGGATGCCTTTGGCGCGAGAAGCAACGTGATATAAGGAGCTTCGTTCAATAATACGATGGTCGACGTTTCGACGAGCCAGATCACAGGCAAGTGTAAGCCCTGTAGGTCCGGCCCCAACAATGAGAACATCAACAAAAGACGGCTTGGTATTCATGAATAGAATCCTCCTTGATCATTGATTTGATATGCTACATTCGTTATACTACACCGTGCAGTGTAGTTTGTAAACAGAACAGAACTCTAATCAATTTCTGATGGTATACCTATAAGGGGGCAACGTAAGAATGGATCATACGGAAAACAAGAAAATCCGCAAAGGCTCTTCAGACAAAAGAGCTAAAATTATTGCGGCAGCACGAGACCTGTTTCTTTCCGATGGGTTTGATCGATCTAGCGTCGATGCGGTCGCAGCTAAAGCGGGAGTTTCCAAACGGACAGTTTATGATTATTATGGCGACAAACAGAACCTACTGCTTGCCGTTGTTGAAGAATCCAGTTTGGCGGTTCTAGACATGATTGAGCAAGGAATTTCAGATCACCTCTTGGAATTCGAGGATCTGAAACAGGCGCTCATCTTATTTTGCGAACAAATCGTAGCTTCTGCGAACGGTTCGTCCGATTACATGGCTTTGATCCGTCTGGTTATGGTGGAAGCCGCCAATCTGCCAGACTCGTTTTTTGAAAGGCTGGATAACGCAACTGAAGAGGGGATTATCAGGAGGTTTACAGAGTTTGGACATACCGGATTGCTCCATGTGCCCGATCCTGAAATGGCTACAAAGCACTTCGCTGCATTAACGTTTTTATTGGTATTTAATCAACCTAGAAAAACAGAGGCATTGGAAGAGCAACAAATCAAACGTATCATCACTGAAGGCGTACGCGTCTTTCTTTGTGCTTATGCACCTCGTACCGTTTAAAACGAAAATCAACCATCATACGGATTGCGTTTTTGTTCAAAAATAAAAAAAGGACCGTAAATGTTCATCTTCCATCGATGAATGCTTTCGGTCCTTTTATGTTTATCCTGTACTAATGAACGACGGTATCGGTTTCCGCCTCTCTTGGTTAACGTCTTCGGAAGGCTCCGCCGCGTGCCAGAGCGAAGAAGATTAGTAGGGCAATAATCGAGCCAACAATGGCTGGAATAATATGAAATCCGCCAATCACCGGTCCCCTTGGTCCCAGCAATTCCGTTCCTAACCAAGAACCGATAAAACCCGCAATAATGTTCCCAAGTACACCGCCCGGTACGTCCCGTCCAATCAAGTTGCCGCTTAACCAGCCAATAAGTCCACCAACAATGAGTACCCAGAGCAGATCCATGGATTGTTCTCCTTTCTTCGGGTTTATTACAAGTTATGTTGGGCTGAGTGGAATATACCTCACCTTCCAGTTGGTGGAGGAAACTAAAGCGCCTGTGCTAAGATGGGTTAATAATTGATTAAAGCTGGTGAAAACAAGGCTAGATAGGGGTGTACAGTTGAAGAAAATCCTAGTCATTGATGATGAAATCGCAATTCGAGATTTAATTGAGCTGGTGCTAAGGCGAGAAAACTACGATGTGCAGACCGCAGAGGACGGCAAAACGGGCTTGCAGCTGCTTGACTCTTTTCAACCCGATTTAGTCGTACTTGATCTGATGCTGCCAGACTGCTCTGGATATGACTTGTGTAAGGAAATAACCGGAAAGCGTGCCATTCCAGTGATCATGCTCTCTGCCAAAAATGAGGTAATCGACAAGGTGTTGGGACTAGAGCTAGGGGCGGAAGATTACATGACCAAACCCTTTGACAATCGTGAATTGCTCGCTCGGATCAAGGTTATTCTGAGAAGAAACGAGAGCAGGGAGGACACAAGTGAAGGGACAGAAGTGCAATCGACACGTATCATTCATGAAGAGCTGACTTTTGACCTGGAGAGCCGAAGAGTGCTGAAAAACGGTGTACCCGTGTCTTTAACGGCCAAAGAGTTTAAAATTCTGGAAACGTTACTGAAAAGGCCAGAAAAAATCTTTACCCGGGACGAACTGCTGCAGATCGGATGGGGATATGACTTTATGGGAGACAGTCGCAGTGTGGATATGACCATCATGAGATTACGGAAGAAGCTCGAGGATAACGCGGACGAACCGAAGTATGTCAGGACGATCTATGGATTTGGCTATCAACTTGGAGGTGGCGAGGCCTGAAGTATGCAACCCGGTTACTGCTGAATTATTTATTTTTCTCCGTGCTCTCCTTTGGCATCATCATTTTTGCGGTGAATAAAGCCATCGATTACTACAGCTTCATTACCATTGAGAAACAGATGATGGAGAAGGCAGATCTGTCGGAGTTGTCCTTCCGTGAGGTGTTGGCACAGCATAGGTCATCGTCAGGAGAGCCCCAGACGAAGGAAATTGCCAGACTTGCTCTGGAGAAACTGAAAGCTTCAGGCAAGGAAGTACGTATCTATGACAGCTCCAAGCAATTGCTGGGCCTGGCTGTGGATGGCATCATCATTAATGATGGCAAACCGCTTATTTTTGACAAAAATATTGAGAAAGCACTGAGCGGCAGTTATGCCTACACCGTTACGGAAAATCATCTGCTTTATTTTGCGACACCCATTCAGGATCAATTCTACGAGAACGCTTATGTGTATGAGTTCGTGGAGGACATTTCCTACTTTTATGCAATTATGGATCAAATCCGTTATATCCTGTTTGTCGGCGCAGGCGGATTTATTATACTGATTACATTATCCAGTCTGTGGATTGCCCGCAACACAACCAAGCCGATTAAACTGTTGCTTGGCGCTGCGCAAAGTTTCTCTAGACAGGAGTTTCGGAGAGTCCAACTAAACCGGAAGGATGAGCTGGGCATGCTGGCAGATGGGCTGGATTCCATGGGGCGGCAGCTTCATGATTACATTCAGTACCAGAAACAATTTGTCTCCAACGTATCTCACGAGTTAAAAACACCATTGGCAGCCATTCGTGGTTTCTCTCAATACTTGGTTGAAGGGGAGACTGAGAACAAGGAACTGCAAAAAATCTATGCTCATCTGCTGCAGGAATCAGATCGGCTGACGCGCTTGATTAATGAACTGTTGTTGTTATCCCGATTCGACAAAGCTGGTTCCAGCGAACTGGAAGTTGAAAAGACGGAAATGAATGAACTGATTCAGGAAGTCACAATGAATATGGGAGCCAAGGCTAAGGATAAAGGGATCGAGATCAAAGTTAGTAAAGTGGAGGGAGGATCGGCAGATGGAGGTCTGACAAGAGTCTACGCCGAGGTCAATCCAATGTTGATGTCCCATGCAATCGCCAACCTTGTGGACAATGCCATCAAATACTCAGGAAGTCACTCACAGATTAAAGTAGAGATGGAGCATACGCCAAGTGAGGTGGTTATACGTATACGTGATCAAGGGATCGGCATCGCGGGCGATGAGCTGGAGAGAGTGCAGGAACGTTTTTACCGGGCGAAAAATGCAAGCACAGCGAACGGTTCAGGTCTTGGACTTTCCATTTGCAAAGAGATTGTAGAGCGGTTTAATGGATATATCGACATGGAAAGTCAAATTGGGGAAGGTACAACCGTTACGATTGTTTTGCCTCGTGCGTAGACCTGCATCTAAACCCAAGCCTGAATAGGTAACGTTACAAGATTGGTACATTTCTGTTATGAGACTAACAAATGTTTTATTTATAATCACTTCATAAGAACAAATCACACATTTATGGAGGGATCATGATGAAGTTAACAAAGAAAGCTGCAGGTTTTATCGTACTAGGTGCTTTACTAACGGTGGCATTAACGGGCTGTCAGTCCAGTGATGCTACGCCCCCAACAACCGGACAGAACACAACGAATGAACAAAGCAAAGGCGAAGGAGCAACCAATTCTACTGCGCCTGCTTCAGAAAATTCGGAAGAAAAGGGTACTGAAGCGATTAAGGAAGGTTCGATGGAAAAGGAAGGCAATGTGGTGCTGAAGGAGCTTGCTTTTGTCTATAATGAGCACACCATTGCGATTTCGGATACAGCGAATGAAGATCAGATGGAACAGATGCTGGGCAAACCCGATAACCTGAAATCTCATACGTACAGTGCCGACGATGGAACAAACATGGATACGTTAATCGGTTTTACAGAAAAAGTGTACACGTATCCTGGTCTGGAGATTAAAACAATCAGTATACCGGAGGGGAAACAAGACTCCATCTTTCATATTGAAATCACAGACCCCAAGTATGCGACAGTCCGAAACATTAAAGCAGGAGACAGCCTGGATACACTCAAAAACGCCTACCCTGAGGGGAAACTGCTTGGTGATGGAGCTCCAGATGAGGAGGATGACTTCCGTTACGAGCCATCCAATTATGTGGATGTGATGTCGTTTCATATCAAGGATGCCAAGGTGGAGAGCATTCAGATCTACAGCCTTCTGGACTAATATTTAGGAATCGATGTTGGTAAGCCATTCATACGATTCACCTTTAACACCTGAATAACAATGAAAAGTTAACCCTCATACTCCTGAAAAGGAGCATTGAGGGTTAACGTAGTTTTAGGACCTTTAAATTAAGCGCTGCTTGGGCAAATGCATAATAACGTTGAATTGATCACCATGAATTTCGATTTTGATCTCCCCGCCGTGCAGCTCAACGATACTTTTCACAATGGACATCCCTAGGCCGGAGCCTTCTGTCTGGCGAGATTCATCTGCTCTTTTGAACCGTTCGAACAACTCTTCCGCAGCAAAATCAATCTCATAAGCAGCAGTGTTTTGAATTTTGAATAGCACCAGATCATCAGACTCATCCAAATAAATATAGATTCTGGTTCCCGGAAGCGAATATTTCTGCGCGTTGCCAATTAAATTTTCGAATACACGCCAAATTTTATTGCCGTCCAAATGTGCATGGATCGGGAATTTCGCAATCCTCTCCCGAATCACAGGCGACGCTTGTCCCATACTGGTGTTGGACTCGGCAATCGCCTGTGTCAACAATGTCGCGACATCGACGTACTCAATATCCAGCTCTACTGTACCGCTGGCCATCTTTGAGATTTCGAACAGGTCTTCAATCAACAGCTTCATCCGTAGCGCCTTCCGGTCCAGGGTTTCAATATAGGCTCGGGTGGTCTCACTAGACAGATCTTCTTTTTTTAATAAATCAACATAGTTGATAATAGAAGTAAGCGGGGTTTTCAAATCATGTGATACGTTGGTAATCAGCTCTGTTTTTAACCGTTCGCTCTTCATCTGATTCTCCAGCGCGCTTTGATACCCGGCCTTCATATTTTTAATATAGCCAGCAAGCTTGGATAGATCATCCTTGCCGGTATCCTGAATTGTGTTCTGAATGTTCCCTTCGGCAATCTCTTTGCTCCCGTTGATAATGGCGATGAATCTTCTAAGCTTGGAAAGTATATATGGAACCAAGAACAACACGTAGAGCAACAAATAAAGTAGAAGCCACCCCTGTCCGTAATATGTGACTGCCTGCCAAATACAAATGCCGGCTATCGCGGTTAGCAAAAGCATCATGATGAGGCCAAACGTTAGTCTCCAGTTTTGTAAACTGGCTCTAAGACAGGTTCTCCAAATATGAAAGTAATCCATCAGCAGACTGCCATGCCAGAAGGAACGCCTACTATGGGGTGCCTTAAAATAAAAAACCAGTCTGCTTGCCAGCAGGCAAAGAATAATTAAGGCAAGCAGTGTCTGGATGTAACTTGAGGTTGAATAGCTCAGACTCAACCCCGTGTATGAATACCTGTTTATGAGTACGAGGCTCCATAAAATCGCGGCGACAATGATGACAATAAGGTCGATTGGAACCTTCCGATCGGCTTTATTTTTTCTCGATTTTGTATCCAATTCCCCATACCACCTTTAAATATTTTGGGTCTTTGGGATTGATTTCAATTTTTTCACGAATGTTTCTCACATGTACGGCAACCGTATTGTCTGAAGTGAAGATCAGTTCATTCCACACGCGCTCATAAATCTCTTCGATTGAGAAAACCCTACCCTTATTCTCCATCAGCAGCTCCAAAATTTTGTATTCTTTCGGGGTCAATCTGACGTCCTCTCCATCTATCTCAACAGTCTTCGAGCTTTTGTTCAGCACGAGTCCTCTTACTTGAATGAGCTCATCCCCGTTTGACTGGAAGGAACCTAAATTCGTAAACCGGCGCAGCTGAGATCGGACTCTAGCGATCAGCTCAAGAGGATTGAACGGCTTCGTAATATAGTCATCAGCCCCAACGTTGAGTCCCAAAATCTTGTCGTTATCTTCTGACTTGGCGGAAAGCATAATGATCGGTATATTTTTGTTTTCACGAATTTTAAATGTCGTTTTAATTCCATCGAGCTGTGGCATCATGTTGTCCATGATAATAAGATGAATGGTTTCTTGTTCAAGAATTTCCAGCGCCTCCAATCCGTTAGAGGCAGTTAATACATCCACATCTTCGCTTTTCAAATAAATAACGAGCGCTTCTCGAATTTCCGGTTCATCGTCTACAACAAGAATGTTATTTATAGCCATTATTTCTCACCTTCATCACGATATTTCTTATACTTACTAATCCGGAACTCATGTATCCAGAAAATTCAACATGGCCGGGGAGAGCGTCTGCAAGCATCAGCTCCTCTGGTGATTCTTCCTGATCCGTGTAAAATCCATGCACCCCGAACCTGGACAGAATCTGCATAACCGGTCTGCTGTTGACGGTGTGAACATAACTTTTCACCCCAAACTTATGTAGTGTTGGAACTAAATTGGGGTTTAGATACACGCGGTATACAGGCATGGCAACCGCTGTCAGTTGTTTGTCCCTAACGAATTCTACAATACTTTCGGCGGAGGCGCCAGTTTTGTAAAGTGAATATATTTTGTTTGGAAAGGGGTGGATTCCCATAACCGCGTCATACATTTCCGGGCTGAAAATTTCAGGTATAATCCGGTTGAGCAGTGCAGGATCCGTACGTCGAACCTCATTGACTAGATGCGCAAACTGCTGCTGAATTTGCTCTTTGCTGCCTGCTTTCGTATCCACAATTAAGTCAAAATCAGGATATTGCTGCATCAGCTGCAGTATGTCTGGCAGTGTAAGAGGGTGGAATCTTCCCATGATAAGCGACTTTGCAAATTGAATCCTTGTTACGTTTCGTCCGCGATGAGCCGCCAAATCCGGCTGTAGCCTCTGCGACCAATCATGTCTGGCTACAAGCTTCCCGTCCGTCGTCTGCACAAGATCAACCTCGAACAAACGGTACCCTCTATTGTAATTGGTTATAAATGCCTCATAAGAATTGGTGTAACTAGCCCCGTTAACTCCACCAAATGCATGTGCAATAAGCCTATTTTCCTGCCAGTCGCTGGTGCCAGCTGTAGATTCCAGCTGATTCTGACCTGTCCTAACAAGCCCCCAGTTGCACCAGATCATTCCTGCCGTAATGACTATGAGTAAGCTTAACATCATCGTTTTCTTCATTCGTTCTGCTCCTTTGTTATCCCGATGTAAGTCATACTACAGGACTCAAATGAAGAAGGAGTGGTATAAAAACGAAGGAATTTATGAAGTTTGTACATTTCACTACCAAACGAGATTTCTTCTCTGAAGACCTCTCTCCGAACCTGTATGGATTCTTAAAGTTCTCATAAGATAGATACTAGCATTTTCAACCTCTTTTTTATTGTTCGAAAATTTTCGAATTATGTATTGCAGCTATGTGGGAAGTGTGATATATTTCTTTTCAGGCCAAACAGTTCGAAAATATTCGAACTGAAAACTATACTACGTAAGACAGTATAGAAAATACAGGAGGTAATAACATGTCCAATACAGCAACCGCTGGCAATACTACTAACTCTCTGAAAACCGATGCAAACATCACGATGTTAAATAATTATTTTCGCTTGTTTGATGCATCTCGCACTGACGATCGGGCTATGAAGGACTTGTTATCCTTATTTACGGAGGATGTCGAAGTTATTTCGAACGGTAGCAGCCGAACAGGATTCGAAGTAGTTATTAAGACTATTTATGAATACAACAAAGACATTAAACATATGTGGGATGCATGGGTACTTCAGCCCGACGGCAGTTATCGAACTAACTGGGCAGTATGCGGTCAAGCAGTAGATGGCACGGTTTTCACCAAAGAAGGTATAGATATTATGCGTTTAAATGAAGAGGGAAAGATTATGTATATGAAGAACGTGCAGACGACTGAAGATGCTTACAATGAATATAACTCGTAAGATGAATATAGGTGGTTGTTACTTCATAGGCCTCTGGTAAGCAACAATTGCTGATTTGCTACATAGTAACCCATTTTTTTGATCAGTAGGCATAATTTTATCGACTTATATTTTAGATTCACAGCATTTGTGGCCTTCAACCGAACTATCCTAAAACTAAAGAAACCGATGGAACTTTACATTTGTAAATGCCCATCGGTTTTTATTTTATCTCAACAATAAGATACCTTCTTATTCTGGTGAAAATAGGTCAGGCTGGATAACTTGGCTAGGTGTGTAGCGTAGAGTGAGCCTCGTGCTAATCTAACATGATTTTCTCGTTAACCATCTGATAGTAATACTCATCCATCTGTTCTGCCGTAACATCTTCTTCAAGATGATATATCCACCACTTTTGAACAACAATCCTTAGCGGCAAATTTTCCATCAGTTATTCAAAACTATTTTAGGAAATATCTTAAAGGAGAAAAATTTTTGTTAAACTAAGGGTCAGGTTAGTGTAATTTCCCATTTTAGTTAACGTTATAATATAAACAGAGTTCAAGACATGAATACAATAATGGAGGGGTAGGATTGAACAAGTATGTGTTACATATAGTTGCAAGTGTAATTTGCATATTGTTACCTGCTGTTGGTCTCTTATATGTTTTGTGGGATAGCCACCAACCCAAAATAGGACCTGTAGGAGACGGAAAACAGAATTATCCTTCAATATCTCAATGGATATCTATTGGCTCTTCTTTTACTCTTGGAATAGTTAATTTACCTCTTTCCATAATTCGATATAGACAAAAGGCTAAAGAAGATATTAAAAGTTAATGCTTTATAACGCTAACGGGCAGGATAGATGAATTTTGTGAATATACGCCAGGTATGCAAACGATAAAACATAAGTTTAACTTTTAAGATTAAAGACATGCTACGGTCTTCAGAATTCGCAGAATTCGTCAAAGGAAGTACGATCGCAGAATAAAGAGGTCGAACCAGTAAGTACTGGTGACCTCAAATACGATCAGTCAGGTTATGAAATCATGAGAGAAATAACCGGGCTAAAGAACACAGAATCTTGCTAGGCCTGACAGACATCCAATGCAGATGACGATCTATTCATTAGTGTTAAGTGACAACAAGTGTTTTAGATTGTCATCAATACATTGATTATCGGCACTGTTGATTCCACGACCGGCAAAATGGCCCCAGATCGATTGGATTGGTTTCAAGACAGCATTAGGTATACGCTTAGCCTCGTATTCATTATCTTCCGCTGTGCAGAAGAGATCCGTGCTTCCCGGCATGATACAGGCATAAGCTTTTATGCTTTGAAGTGCATTATCAAAGTCTCCGTTATAGGAGGGGTTTGCACTAATATCTGCATATTGGCCTGTCCATAACATGGCCAGAACATTATGCGGATCCATATTCATAAAGCTATTTTCCCAGACACCAGCTACAAAATCCTCCAATGTGTCAAATCCCATCTCACGGTATAGCTCTTCTCTATAAAATGCATGTGATAGTCCCCATCCTGCATACACCCGACCAACGGCACGCATGTCTGCAGAACTTAGTTGGTTTAATTTACTTGAGTCTAAGCCGACTGCAGATAGCAGCGAAGCCTTCACGCCTTCCAGCACCACAAATGTGTGAGGCCAAGGTTTGGCGATGCCTCCGAAAGGAGCGATTCGTTCAACCATCTCCGGGTAACTTGCCCCCCATTGAAATGCCTGAATGCCGCCCATTGACCACCCGACGACGAGAGCAATCTTTTGAATACCGAATTTTTCGGTCAGCAGTTGGTACTGGAATCGAACATTATCATAGATGGTTACCTGTGGAAAGTTAGCCCGATCAAATGGAGGAGGCGTGTTACTGGGAGAGGAAGAGAGTCCATTGCCCAGCAAATTGGGAACGATAATAAAATATTTCTCTGGATCCAGTGCCATCCCACTGCCAATAAGCCATTCATTCTGAACATGTTGATCCCCAAAAGCCGTTGGATAGACAATAACATTATCCTTCTGTTCATTTAATTTTCCGTATGTTTTGTAAGCAAGAAAAGCATTTGGTAACGACACTCCCGATTGTAAGAGTACATCACGCAAATTAAAAATTTCATAATCCATCGTATAGTCGCTCCCTTCAAAATGAAAAACCACAGGTTCCCTGTGATCTCTTGTACTCAGTATAGAGCTGTGATACTCTCAATAAAAGTGAATAGAATTCATAATAGCATTCAATAAAATTGAAAGATGAAGGGGGGATCATCAGATGGAATTGCGTCAACTGAATACGTTTTGTACGGTTGCAACAACATTGAATTTCACGCGGGCTGCAGAAGCACTGAGCTACGTTCCTTCCAACGTCACGATGCAAATCAAAGCATTGGAAGATGAGCTGGGTGTTCGCCTCTTTGATCGGTTGGGCAAGCAACTCGCGCTCACAACTGCGGGTAAACGCTTTTTAACACACGCCCAGGGCGTTCTTGAAAAAATGGACGAAGCTCGCAGTGCTGTCCATGATAATGAAATACTAAGTGGTACCTTAACGATAAGTGCGAATGAGGTTATTTGCTCCTATCGGCTTCCACCTGTCTTCCAACGGTTTCGTTCGCAGCATCCGGGAGTTCGTCTAATCTTCCGCTCAGTGCCGAACCAAGAACTCAAGCAAACGCTCTTTGAGGGAACCACGGATATTGTTTATATGTTGGATGAACCCATTCGTTCGAGTGGACTTTCCGTGGAACCTTTGCTGGAAGAACATTTCCGATTGTTAACTGCTCCAGATCACCCACTCGCCAAACGAACTGTGCTGCAATTGGAAGATTTTCATGATGAAGTGTTCCTGACAAATGAGAAGGGTTGTCCATATCGAACGATGTTTGATCGATCATTTGAGAAAGAGGGCATTGATAGCATTACATACTTAGAGTTTCAAAGTGCTGAAGCCATTAAACAATGTGCAATTTCAGGAATCGGTATTGCCTTTCTTCCTGAGATCGTCGCGAAATCTGAAGTTGAACGTGGAGAACTTGTTGTCCTCCCATGGCAAATTCCGGACTTGCAGGTAGATACACAGATGTTGTGGCATAAAGACAAGTCGCTTTCACCAATCATGTTATCTTTCATAGAAGCAACCAGGGAAGTTATTGGTTCACTGAATGAGACTAAAACTGTATAGTTTATGTATGAGGCATCAAACTGTTGAGCACAGTAAACGCTGTTGAAAGTGGGGAGACATTATATATGATTCCATTAGTATACGACCAGATTAACCATTGGGGAAAAGATGATGAATTTTTCCTTGCATTGTTAAAGAGATTAAAAGTAGAATTCATAGCTGATCTGGGCTGTGGAACAGGAAGATGGACTACTCATCTTGTTCAGTGCGGTTATAAAATTACCGCTATAGATCCCAATGAAGAAGCGATTGAAATGGCGCGAAGTAAAGATAATTCTGGAAATGTGAATTGGATTATAGGTGATAGTGCGGATTTACAAACCAATACCTATGATGCGGTAATTATGACAGCCAATGTTGCACAGGTATTTCTTACAGATGATAGTTGGAAGCGAGTAATCTCAGACGTATTCCGATCCCTAAAAAATGGGGGTCACTTTATTTTTGATACAAGAAACCCTTTGGTAAAAGTATGGGAAGAATGGGAGAAGGACAAAACTCCTGACTTAGCTAAAGATAGACTAAACGGAGATCCTTTAGAAATCTATACAGAATATGAAGGGTTTGAGGGAGATATTTACACTTTCTACGAAATGGTAAAAAATACAAAAACAGATGAAGTGTTAGTTCATGAAAAAATGCAGCTGAGGTTTCGAAATCAAGAAGAATTCGATGAGTCGCTGAAACAAATCGGTTTTTCAAAAATTGAAACATATGGTGATTGGGAGTTTAAAGAAGCAAATTCTGAGAATAGATCGTTTATTTTTCATTGTGTAAAATAGCAGTTAGTTAAAAAATGTCGAGGGACAAAAACATGATCCCACTGAAAGTCGCTATTTTAGCGGCTTTTTTATTTTATAACTCCAAAACATTGTTTCGTTCAAAATCCATTCAATGAAATTTGTTCATATATGATGAACTGGAGTATGATGGGGGAAGGCGATGCTGATAATTACCATATAATCAATGCCAAGTATAGAGTAATTTTATGTAGGTCTAAAGCTTTTGGACCCGGCTATACAACACCATACTTCCTTGAAGGGGGACATCTGTTTTGGATGAGCAGTTTCTAGATTTATTGGCCGAGAAATATGATACGGAAGAAAAAATCATAACAGAGATCATCAACCTTGAAGCGATCTCCAATCTCCCGAAGGGAACCGAGCATTTTGTCAGTGATTTGCATGGGGAGTTCCAGGCTTTTCAGCATGTACTAAGAAACGGTTCGGGTACCGTCAAAGAGAAAATCAAAGAATTATTCCGGAAGGTTTGGACGGATCAAGAAATCAATGATTTTGCGGCATTGGTTTATTACCCGGAAGAAAAAATACAGCTGGTTATAGGGGAACTGAGCAATAAACAGGCTTTGAACCAGTGGTATAGACTAACGATTGAACACATGCTTAAGCTTATTTCTTATGCCTCTTCAAAATATACGCGCTCGAAATTGCGTAAAGCTCTGCCGGAGCAATATGTATATATTGTAGAAGAGCTTTTATACAAGACGGATTCGACCAACAATAAGGATCCTTATTACGAGGAAATATATCGGCAAATTATATCCTTGGGCCAGGCGGACAATCTCATTATCGGCCTTGCTTATACGACTCAACGCCTGGTGGTTGACCATCTTCATGTGGTTGGAGATATCTATGACCGGGGGCCGTACCCCGATAAAATTATGGATACACTGATCAACTACCATTCTGTAGACATTCAGTGGGGTAACCATGATGTCCTCTGGATCGGAGCCTACGCGGGTTCTCTGGCCTGCCTTGCGAATATTATTCGGATCTGCGCCAGATACGACAATCTGGATATCATCGAAGATGTATACGGAATCAATCTGCACCCACTGCTAAACCTGGCGGAGAAATACTATGAGGACAATCCATCTTTCAGACCTAAGCTACAGGCTGGTCATAACCTAACGGAGCAGGAAATTCTGCAGATCACGAAAATTCACCAAGCCATTGCCATGATTCAGTTTAAACTTGAAATCCCGATTATCAAGAGACGCCCATACTTTAATATGTCTGAAAGACTTTTGCTGGAGCAGATTGATTACGACAAAAATGAAATCAACATCTGCGGTAAAACATACCTGCTGGAAAACACCTGTTTTGCAACCATAAATCCGCAGAAGCCTGAACAATTGCTGGAGGAAGAACGCCAGGTGATGGAAAAGCTGCTGTTTTCCGTTCAGCATTCCGAAAAGATGGCCAGACATATGAATTTTCTTATGAAAAAGGGTAGTCTTTATTTAAAATACAACGGGAATTTGTTAATCCACGGCTGTATTCCTTTGGATGAAGAAGGAAATATGGAAGAAATGCAGATTGAAGACAAGACATATGCCGGCCGTCAATTGCTTGATGTTTTTGAGGATTATTTACGTTACGCCTTTGCACATCCGGAAGAGACAGAAGATCTGGCGACGGATATGGTATGGTACATCTGGACAGGGGAATGCTCCTCGCTCTTTGGAAAGAGAGAAATGACCACTTTTGAACGGTACTTTATCCAAGATAAAGAAGCACATAAGGAGAGAAAGAACCCTTACTACCATTTACGTGAAAATGAAGAGATCACTCGAAAAATTTTGCAGGAGTTTGATTTGAATCCAGATCATGGACATGTCATTAACGGTCATACGCCAGTCAAAGAAAGTCGTGGAGAGAGCCCTGTTAAAGCAAACGGAAAAATGATCGTGATTGACGGCGGTTTTTCCAAAGCCTATCAGTCCACAACGGGCATTGCCGGATATACCTTGCTGTACAATTCTTTTGGCATGCAGCTCGTCGCCCATCAGAAATTTAATTCAAAAGAAGATGTGTTATGTAACGGAACAGACGTGTTATCTCTAAAAAGATTGGTGGACAAAGAACTGGAGCGGAAGCTGGTGAGGGAAACCAATGTCGGGGAGAAGCTGCTGCGGAAAATCTCAAACTTGAAGGATCTATTAGAATATCGCTACATGAAATGAAACGATTGCTAAAAATACACACCTGGATCAACCGTTTGAGTGCATTTGAAGTAAACGCTCGTATTGGGCAGGGAAGTAAGAATCCCCTGTCTGTGCGAGCCTTTCTTTTGTAACAGTACGATGTAACAACAAACTTTATGACTTACAGTTGAACTAACCGAGGATTTTCAATTGGTGGAGAGGAGGAAGATATGGGCTACAATTCACGGAAGGAAGCAGTGTTTGAGGCGAAACGGGTCCGTAACTGTACCATAGCGGCAGGTCGTCGTCATACCGTTGCTCTTAAATCTGATGGAACAGTAATAGCTGTGGGTGATAATAAATACGGTCAATGTAAGGTAAGCGATTGGTGCCATATCGTCGCAGTTGCGGCTGGTAATGTTCATATGGCTACGAACACCGGTAATGCACATACAGTTGGTCTTAAATCCGATGGTACTGTAACAGCTATCGGTTGGAATACGCATGACCAATGCAATGTAAGCGAATGGCGCGATATAGTAACCGTTTCGGCAGGTTGGTGCCGTACTGTTGGGGTTAAATCAGATGGCACCGTGGTTGCGGTGGGGCGAAATAATGAAGGGGAATGCGACGTGAGCAGCTGGCATGATATTGTATCGGTCACGACGGGTGACTGGCATACAGTTGGTCTAAAAATAGACGGAACGGTAACAGCCGTTGGTAACAATAAGTATAACCAATGTAGCGTAAACGACTGGGGCGACATATTAGCTGTTTCGGCGGGGTATTTTCATACTGTTGGGCTTAGATGGGATGGCACGGTAGTGGCTGTGGGTAGAAATAATGAAGGGGAATGCGACGTAAGCGGTTGGCGCGATATTGTAGCAGTTGCAGCTGGGAGTTATCATACCGTTGGTCTTAAGTCTGACGGGACGATGGTTGCTGTGGGTTCGAATAAGCATCACCAATGTGATGTAAGTGGCTGGCACGAAATTAGATCTATTTCTGCGGGGTGTGCCTATACAATTGGACTGAAATCGGATGGTACGATGGTTGCTGTGGGTGATAATGATTATGGACAATGTGATGTAAGCGGATGGAGTAGCATCCAACAATAAAATACTAAAAAAGCAGCAGCTGATGTCGGCTGCTTTTATTATTTGTCGCGGGACAAGAACATGGTCCAATTGAAGTCGCTAATTTAGCGGCTTTTTGTGCATTGGCTTTTGAATAGCACCCTTAATTACATATTCAAGTATTTTCGCATTTAAGTCAGGAAAATGAAAACTGTGTTTACAGGTGGGAGTTCAAATGATGGAGCAGCTGGTGTGACTTAGTATGATTTGAATCCATCACTTCGTCGTAGCCTAAATATAAATATTTACCTCTTGCATAAAGAACATGTGTTCGGTTTATAATATATACAAACATACGTTCTTAAAAGTACAGGAGTGATTTCAGTGTTGACTAAGCAACGAACCATTATGCTCATTGATATGCAGAGCTTTTATGCTTCAGTCGAAAAGGCAAAAATGCCTCAATACAAAAATAGACCATTAGCTGTCGCGGGAGACCCCGCAAGACGTTCTGGAATTATCCTTGCCGCTTGTCCACTAGCCAAAGCGAAGGGTGTATCTACCGCGGAACCACTCTGGCAGTCTCTTCAGAAGTGCCCTGAACTGATCATTGTGAGACCACACATGCAAGAATACATCGAAGTATCCACTCAAATCATGTCCATTATTGAGGAGTTCACCGATCTGGTCGAACCTTACAGTATAGACGAATTATTCGCTGATTTTACAGGGTCTATGCATCTATTTGGTAATGATCCAGTCGATTTGGCCAAGCAAATTCAAGACAAAATCTATAATGAAACAGGCGTATACGCGAGAGCTGGCATTGGTGAAAACAAAATCATCAGTAAATTATGCTGCGATATGATCGCTAAAAAAGCAGAGGGGGGCATTTTCCACTTAAAAAAAGAGGAGTTACACCTCCATATTGGAGATAAGCCCATCCGCGATATGTGGGGGATAGGCTCAAGAATGGAAAAACATCTGTGGAAGATGGGCATCCGAACCATTAGAGACCTGGCGAATACGCCTCTTTCCAAATTAAGAAGTAAGTGGGGTGTTAATGGAGAAGTCATCTGGCGAGTCGCAAATGGACTCGACAATTCGCCGGTAACCGTCAATACGCACAGTACACAAAAAGATATCGGAAACGGAATGACCCTGCCTAGAGATTTCACAGAGGCTTGGGAGATCGAAGTGGTTATTCTCGATATCTGTACAGAAGTATGCAGAAGAGCCCGGCAAAAGGGACTGATGGGTAGTGTCGTATCCGTAAGTGTGTCTGGAGCGGATTTTGACCACCCCACTGGTTTTCACAGGCAGGTTAAACTGTCTGATCCTACAAACATAACCGTTGATGTATGCAAGATAGCCAAACGCATATTCCATCAACACTGGGATGGGCAACCTGTGCGCCGTGTAGGCGTATCCCTGTCTCAATTATCCAACGCGGATACATATCAACTATCTTTTTTTGATGATCAAGAGCAGAAACGGGCCATTGATCAGGTGATGGACGACATTAAGGATCGATTTGGCGACATTGCCATTCTACGAGCGAGCTCCATTACGGCTGCGGGTCAAGCGATCGATCGAGCATCTAAAATTGGGGGGCAATATAAATGAGCAAAAAACTGGAGGCCAATGGATTATGGGAATCGAGCCGCATGATGCTTCCTCAACATAAAGAACGAATTATACAGCATCGAACTCAAATTCATTATCAAGCGAAACCACTGATCCATGAAGATGAGTGGGAGATTATTACTCAGAATATAGATATGTCGCTCAATTATACATTGCAAGCCACCTTTGAAATATTTACTGAGTCAGGCAATCGGTATATACACGGGATCGTCACTTCAGTCAGTACCTTTGGGAAGAAAATCAAAATTGAAATGGAAAATGGATTTGAATGGGTCGATTTTGATCAATTGGTCGCTGTAAAACTTGAAGAAGGAGGCGTATAAAATGCGACAGACTTTCGAGGAACTTTCACTCGTGAAGAGGGTGGTGGAGCTCCCTTATCTTTTAGGTGCTCTGGAGGTAGATAAGCATAAAATATACGCTTCAAACTTCAAAATGAAATCTGTGTATGTTGACTACCTGGACGGTACCCAAAAGAAAATTGCTTTAGAGATGTACAAATCAAAACAAAGGCTAAAGGAACATCATATTAAAATCATAGATGAAGTGAGATCTGAGCTGAGTTTAACGGTAGATTATTCGGTGAGAGGTTACATTCATAAAATGACATTATTATGGAGCAAAGTAAAAGTGGATGTAACCTTAATGCTTACTGAACATATGAACGTTGATATTACTGATTTGCTCAAATGAACATAGAAAATAAGATGTACCTGCGAACAAGCCGCGATGTATATCAAGAAGAATAATCGTCATAATAAGGAAATGTTGCTGTAAGAAGGGAGGTAAGGGTAGTGGATGATCAATCTGCCATGAACACAAAAGAGGAAAATATCACCAAAAGTTTGAACGAATCCTTGGGTAGAATTGAAGAAATCTTTACGAATACTCCCGACTTAATCATCCGAAAGTTAAGCATAAAACAGACCGGAGAACTAGCCGCTATAATCTATATGGAAGAATTGACAGATAAAGCGTCACTTAATCAAAATGTTCTTGCTCCGCTTCAACTAGAAACCGGAAATCCTTCCGGAGATTTCATTACAACAGTGGGTTATGTAAAACCTCACTCCAAGTGGGAAGAGCTCAGACTTTCCATTATACTCGGCTACAGCGTGTTATTTATTGAAGGAAGAAGTACTGCATACGCATTAGATACAAAAGGATTTCCGCAACGCGCTGTTGAGGATCCTCAGCAGGAGCCCTCACTGAAAGGGGCTCATCAAGGATTTATAGAGACAGGTTCTCAAAATATAGCCATGATCCGTCGTTATATTGCGGACAAAGAGTTAAAGGTGAAGCGGTATATTGTTGGGCAGCGGGGACAAACGCCAGTATCTTTGCTTTATTTGGAAGATGTGATCCAGCCGGACATCATTAAAGCACTGGAAGAACGGATTCAATCCATTGATGTGGATGCCATCATTAACACCGGAGAATTGGCTGAATTTATTGAGGACCAACCACTTGCGTTGCTTCCCCAAATGATTACGACAGAAAGACCGGATACGGCAGCTTCTCAAATACTGCAAGGCCGTTGTGTCGTTGTAGTCGATGGTTCGCCAAGTGTTCTGGTTGCGCCAGCTACGTTCATGTCTTTTTTTCAGACGGTTGATGATTACAGTTCCCGATGGTCCATTTCGTCATTCCTCAGAATATTGCGCATCTTTGCCTTTTTCATTGCTATTTTTTTGCCTGGAATTTTTATAGCCGTCATTTCGTTTCATTTTGAGATTATACCTTTGAAGCTCCTATTAACGCTTGGTGAGTCACGGGGGCAAGTTCCGTTCCCGCCATTTGTAGAGGCGATTATTATGGAAATAACACTTGAGATGTTAAGGGAAGCGGGAGTTCGCCTTCCAGCTCCAGTAGGACAAACTGTAGGAATCGTTGGCGGTATTGTCATTGGTCAGGCAGTTGTGGAGGCAGGGTTGATCAGCAATGTAATGGTTATCGTAGTGGCTTTTACAGCTATTTCATCTTTTATTATTCCCAATCAAGACATGATGGCAGCTGTACGCATCATGCGGTTCATGATGATGGTACTAGCTACTTGGTTCGGGTTTGTTGGACTGGTGGTGGGCATGATGAGCTTCATCGGTCGACTAATAACATTAAACTCGCTCGGTGCCTCCTATAGCACACCTATAGCTCCATTTAGGGCCATGGATTGGAAGGATACCTTACTGCGGGTACCGTTGTGGATGATGAACAACCGCCCCGCAAGCACGAATTCACGCCAGTCAAAAAGACAGGGTAAAAGCAGAGGATGGAAGGAGAATAAATAGAACATGAAGTCATTACGCCCGGTAACGATGCTTCAATTCATTCTTATTATTTCTTCTTTCCAAATCAGCGTTGCTTTTTTGTCTATTCCCAGAGAGCTGGCGAGGCATGCGGGAACAGATGGCTGGATGGTCATTTTCTTAGGATGGGGGCTGGCAACGTTAGCCTCCATAGCGATCGTCAAGTTGATGAAATATAGTCCAAACAGTTCAATACTCGATTTGATTCAGCGTTATATCGGCGTATGGGCAGCAAAATTAGCTGCTTTAATATTTATGTCCTATTATTTGCTTCTGGCGTATGACGGTTATATGATTGCTTCACTTGTCATTAAATTATGGTTATTGCCAAGTACGTATATTTATATTCTAGTCCTGCTGCTGCTCATCCCCACATTTCAGATTGCGCAGCATGGGTTTCAGGCCATCGGGCGATACAGCGAAATAGTCACCATACTCTCCATATGGATTCCGTTCATTTATGTGTCTACGTTAAGTCGTGCCCATTGGCTCTATTTATTGCCCATCTTTAAAGAGGGATGGTTCCCAGTTCTTTCATCCATCCAATTTATGATCTATCCGATGCTCGGCATCGGCCTGGTTTTGTTCCTCTATCCCCAACTAGTAAACAAAAAAAGAGCATTGCCTGCCATGATCATCTCCAACACGCTCACTTGCATCGTTTACTTGGGAATCACCCTGATTTGTTACGTGTACTTTAGTCCTGATGAGATCGGGGAGTATAATGACCCCGTGATTAGCATTATGAAGTCCATTGAATTTCAGTTTATTGAGCGCGTAGAAGTGGTATTTATCGCATTTTATCTGTTCGTTTTCTCTTGCATATGGATTCCCTCCATGTATCTTGTCTCGAGGTGCTCCGCGTCGCTGGTAGGAAAAGGTCAGGAAAGATACCATCTTGCAGTGTGGTGTATTGTCATTGAGATTAGCTTTTTCCTCTATCGGCCCAGCTTTATCGAATCTGCCCAAGTAAACTACGCACTCAATTACATTGGATTTATGATGGAGTTTGTTCTGCCCGCAGGCGTTCTTCTGTATGTAACAATCCGCAAAAAGATGGGAGGGGGGCAACGCACATGAGATGGGTCGGGAAATTCATTATCTCGGGTGTGTCCTGTATTTTATTGGCTGCGCTCGTAGGTTGCGCCAATGACAAAACCAATTTGGAAGACGCAACGGTTCCTTTGGCTCTTGGATTGGATGTCAAAGATAAAAAGCTCCATTATTATATATCTGCCCCTGTATTCAGTAAAGACATTCAAAAGAAAAGCCGCGAAGGGGGAGGGATAGCAGAAGGTTTAAGACAGTCGAGAAATCACCAGGATGCCCAATTTCCCGGTTCGCTTGCGGGACGTAATTTTCAAGTCATCATTGTAGGGAAACAATTGCTTCAATATAAGGATTGGTTTAAAGTACTTGATGTCATGTTCCGCGATCCTCGCAATACGATTACCGACCGCATCATTGCTTTTGACGGTCCTATGGCGGATATTTTCAATTTTCAAGCCAAAGATCAACCGCCGTTACCTTTATTTATAAAAGCGATTGTCGATTCAGGAAGCAAAAGTTCAGCTACGGTAAAAACAACCGCGCAGGAGCTACATAGACAATTGTATGATCGAGCGATGACGCCTTCCATCTCGGAAATCAAGATTGAAAATAATAAAATCATGTTAAAAGGAACAACTCTTTTATCCCGAAAAGGGGAGTACAAAACTTCCCTGACCTATCAGGAGACATCACTTCTTCACATTTTGAAAAATGAAGCTGAACCAGGGGTCAGTCTCACTTTTCCTGTTGATGATTTACAACAATCACTGCCATTTAACATCGACAAAGTGAGTTTTTCTTTAGGTGACATATCGGTAAAAACGAAATCCTCTCATGAAAATGGCAGATTTCAATTCAACATTAAAGTGAAGTCGATCGTAAGCATAACTGAAAAGTTTCTTGAATTTGAGCTTTTGGGAAATTCCGAGGAAATGGCAAATAAATTAAGCAAGGAAATGAAAAAAAGCATGGAGGCGCTTATTAAAAAGTGCCAAAACTATAATATCGATCCTTTCGGGTATGGTTTTTATGCCAGGGCATATCAGTATCCCTTATACAAGGAAGCACAGGCCGACTGGGGGAAAGAGCTGTCCCGAGCACATTTTGATGTGGAAGTTGATCTTCGAATCGGCGCCACTGGAGCAGTAGAATAATCGAGTTGAAACGGTTGTTTTGTTGTTAACACCCAATAGTTACATTCTGGTTCCTATCTAATAAAAATGTGCCTACTTTTCAAGTAGCATGAGAAATTTTAAGATAAAACTCAAGAGGAGAAGTGATCGCCAAGATGATAGATTGAAAAGTAATTGAGGGGATGGTAGCGTCATGCCAATTGAAATTAAAGACATTGTGTCTAAGAAAATATTAAGTGAAGTAAAAGGTTATCTAGATATTGGTTTTACTCATTCACTAAATCCCTATACGGGTTGTGCATTTGCTTGCGAATACTGTTACGTCAGAGAAATGCCTATTCAAAAGTTTAAGGATATCCCTTGGGGATCGTGGGTGGATGTCAAGAAAAATGCAGCAGAAAACTATCTAAAGGAAGTCTCTCTTCTAAGACGTAAAAATAAACCCATAAGTATATTCATGTCATCAGCCACAGATCCTTATCAACCTGTAGAGCAGAGGGCAAGCATTACAAGAAGCCTCTTGGAAGAAATGGATAAAAACCCACCAGATTCACTTCAAATTCAAACTAGAAGCCCGCTGGTTGCCAGAGACCTTGATATACTACTGAAATTAAAGGAAAAATGTAGAATTATGGTTTCCATGACAATCGAGACAGATCGCGAAGACGTGAAACGAATTTTTTCGCCCTATGCTCCTGGAATAAATTTAAGAGTTAAAGCCTTGAAAAAGATAAATGATGCAGGGATACATACACAAGTATCTATCTCCCCTGTGCTACCTTTTTCACCTAATTTCGCTAACATGTTACAAGGCATAACTGATCGAATTTGGATTGATACGCTACTGATTGGTGATGGTCAAATGGGGATGAGATCTGAGCGGTTAGGGATGCCACAATTATTTGATGTGAACGGCTGGGACAGATGGTACGAGAAAAGTATTCATCTGAAAGTCGAAAAATATTTTAAGGCGAGGTTTCCATCTGAAATAATTCATGTATCCAAAAACAGCGCATATCCATTTTGATTTTAACTAGCCATTCATTTTATGAGGATCGTGCCCATTTTTCTTCATGCAATAGAAATATTGCAACTGGTGTTCGAAGATCAACTTTCTCTTACGAATCAATGGAGGACGCATGAGTCCTCCATTGACTTAACTTGAAGATGTAGAGGAATTTATTCTATTTTGAAATGACCGTGGAGTAACAATTTGACATCATTCACTCTGATGAATATCGTTTGGAAGTTCATCATTGAGTTTCTGGTACCCGAGTCCCCATGTTTCCATAGAGAATATAATTGGTTTCAGTGAATTTCCTAAATCACTTAAGCTGTATTCGACTCTCGGAGGGACTTCTGCAAAAACAGTACGAATGACAATTCCATCCTCTTCCATAGAACGTAAATTTTCAGTGAGAACCTTTTGACTGATCTCAGGTATACTTTTACGAAGTTCTCCGAATCGATGAGTTCCCTTCAAAAGATCCCTCATAACCAATAACTTCCACTTGTTACCTATCAATCCAACTGTCGTAGCGACGGGACACAACGGCAACTCTTTTTTTGAAATCACTACATTATCACCTCCAATAGTTACTATTAGGTTCCTATATAACAAAAAGGTGCCTACTTTCAAAACAATACATTGCTTATATTATAATTCTGTCGATGAAAAATCAAATGAGAATGAATGAAGGGAGGAGGGAGTTTGCAAGAGAGTTTATGGATGCAACTGAGTGAATATTTTTGAATCATATGTTAACGTTCTTGAATTCTTGGAGACAGCATTTAAAGATCAGTTTATTGGCATTGATGGGTTCTACACTTATCGGAGTTACATTAGGTACCTTATCAACTACATACGGTCGTTCCGAGAAATGGGACCTAATGAATACAGTATCCGGGTTACAAGGTGTGTCCATGTCTTTACTTGAATCTGTACAAGGGATAACTTCTCTGCAACCTAAAGATAAAATAATAGTTACAAAAAGGTTCCTATGCAACATTAAGGTGCCTACTTACCAATTATCTAAAGTAGAGATAAAATTTAAGTGAAGGCATATGCTCACGAAAATAGAAAGGGGTTTAAATATGACGATTACAGAAAACAAACAATTGATGTATCGTTTCACGAACTTCATTAATACGGCAAGCAAAGAACTTGCTGAAGAGTTGATTGCTCCAGATGCTGTTTTTTATGTACCTATGCAAAAAGAACCAATGAATGGTCCAAGTGGTTATCTCTCCATAATTCATATGATGAGATCTGGTTTTTCCGATATACAATGGACTGTTAAGGAGCTGGTAGCAGAAGAGGATCTAATAGCAGCTCATTTTGTCATGAAGGGCACACAAGACGGAGAGTTTCTCGGGTTTCCACCAACGAGCAAAAAAATCGAAGTAAATGCAATGAATTTTTATCGGATCTCTAATGGCCAAATTATTGAAGAGTATGGTCAACCCGATATGCTTGGCTTGCTTCAACAAATAGGGGCAATTCCAAAAGCATAATTACATCTCATTGATCTGGGCATCGTTCCTAAAAAATTGGGAGTTGGATAAATAGATTAAAGTCGAAGAGGGAATGCATTTTGCACTCCCTCTTCTTAGTGATTTTACAATTAGGAAATATAATCTACTAGTTTTAGCCTAGTTTTTGCGAACCATTGAACCACACGGATTGGATTGACAAGGTATCTGAAATATTAGTGATTGGATCACCGTTTATGAGAATAAGATCAGCACGAGCACCTTCGGTAATCCGGCCACGATCATGTAGACCAAAGCAACGGGCCGGTTTGGAAGTAGCCGACTGAAGAGCTTCGATCGGAGTGAACCCAGCCTTCACCAGCAGCTGCATTTCGTGGTGAACACTGGCTCCATGAGCAAGGCCACCAAGGTTCGGAACGGGTACCGGTGCGACATCCGTCCCTACAAGAATATCAACTCCGGCACGGTGAAGATCCATCACATTTTTAAAGCTGTTCTCCATATTGCCTTGTGGGAATGTATTGAAGCTTGAGTTCAAAATATCGATCCAATCCGGACTTAATTTGGAATGAACTCGTGGATCATTAGCCAATTCCGATGCCGGATTACCAATAATTGATGAATTCAAAACCAAGCACGGTGTAACAAAAGCTCCAGAATCAGCTATGGATTTAACCAATTCGGACGTGTACTCGGGTCTGTCGATAAACAAGTGGCCCAAACCGTCGACTCCAAAATCGATGGCTGCTTTCGATGAAAGAGCCGTCAAAACGTGGGCAATGACCAACTTATCGAACTTGTGGGCTTCAGTAACGGCTGTTTTTAGAATCTCATCACTTAGAACAGGCAGGCCGGGTGCACCCATAACCGTTCCCTCTTCAATCATGATCTTAATATAGTCAGATCCATTCTCCAATTGGGTATGCACATGTTTGATCGCTTCTTCAACCGTCGTCACTTGAGGTATTTCGTCGTGATCGTGAGCGTAAGCGGCCAACATTGCTTCCCGGTCTCCCTCCGATAACTGCTCTAGTTCCTTTAATACGAATTCAGGTATTTCATCTCCATCAGGCAGTAATTCATCTGGGTGCCCACCAGGAGCGGTAATCGCTGTACCAGCAGATCGGACGTCTGCGATGTCATCGACATTTTTTAGCTGAATTTCGCGCCCTCTTTTAGTAAAATCGCCGTTCATTTCGAGTTCTGTTGTAACACCGAATTTTAAGGCATCTCGTAATCCGCCAATTGAGGTATGAACATGTGCATCAATCAGACCAGGTATTAATGTCGCATTTTCTCCATCGATAATTGTTGCGTCGCTTGGGATGTCTCCGCCCACTGAAATAATGGACACCCCTTTAATGACAATATGTCTGGGAACAATAACTTGATATCCATCAAAGATTCGTACATTTGTAATCGCCGTAATTTTTTCTAACCCAGCATTCTGATTTAATTTCTCCATCATAACTCCTCCTAATGTGTTTGTGATTCAACACTTCGGAGTATAACTGTTAGATATCTAACAGTCAATAGTCTAACTTTTGTTTGACAAGCCTACTGGGATCACTGTATATTTTAGCTACTTACAATTAGATTCCTAACAATTACAGAGGGGACGATGGACGGTCATGCATTCCCGAGAAGATACGCCTTATATGGATTTGTTTCAAATTATCGGTCTTAAGTTAAAGAAAAGAGCGGATGAGAGTATAAAAGAGCTAGGATTAAGTTCTCAACAAGGAAAAGTAATCGATTATATTTATGAGAATCAAGACAATCATATTATTCAAAAGGATCTTGCAGATCGGTTTCATTTGCGTGGGGCAAGCGTTACAAGCATGCTTCAAGGTTTAGAGCAAAAAGGTTTCATCGAACGTAAAATCCCGGCCAATAATGAACGGCAAAAAAATATTTATGTATTACCAAAAGCGGTTGACTTAATTGAAGACTTCAATAACTCATTTCAAAAAGTGGAGGATGAAATCGTTCAAGCCCTTAATGACGAGGAGAAGCAAATCTTAAAGAAATTACTGATCAAAATTAATGAACGCATATAACAGACGGGCAGGCAGAGGTAATCGGTGGCGTACTGGTTGGCTTTTTTTGTGGTTGTTTTACGATAGGGTGGAGCTGGCTGAACGTGGCGGCTTATGTTTATTTTGCCATGCACAGGATGAACGATTATCATTAATTAGTTTATAGTCGTTCGTTTTTTTCTTGTTTATTCATTCTCTTTTTTTCTGAATTAATTCATTTAATATAATAGATTCAAAACACTCGTCAAGAACTTCGCTTAATTAAAAAATAGAGGAGTAACTTATGAAAGAAGAAATTATAAAAAAATATTTCTCTATGTGGGTAACTAGAGATTTTACGTTTTTAGATATGTATTTTTCTGATGATATTATCTACCGCGAATGTTATGGAGCAATGTATGTGGGTATAGAGGAAGTCCATTTGTGGATCAAAAAAATGTTACTCAAGCAAGTTGTTTTAAAATGGAAGATTAAAAATATTCATCAAGTAAATGAAACCTTATTTTTTGTAGAATGGTATTTTAAAGCAAAAGAAAAACAACTTTATTCATTTGATGGGATATCAATGATTAGATTTGATGGAAATAAAATCCGATTAATAGAAGAGTATGAAGCTACACATGAAACTTTTAGACCATGTAAGATTGATTAAAGATGTCGAGGGACAAGAACATGTTCCTATTACCGAATAGGTGTATTCGTTATTTTGCACTTTAATTCATCAAGCTAACGGGAAACAATGTTCCATAAAACCAAAGGAGGCCGCCGATCAATAGGATCGGCGGCTTTATTCGACTACCGGGTGAAAATTATGCTTTGTGAAGAAGATTATACAAAGGTGGCGAAAGAAGCTTTACGTCAATATCTAATCAATTGGGAAAAACTTGTCGTCTCCGCCTGTTAACGTCTTCGGAACGCTCCACCGCGTGCCAGAGCATAGAAAATCAAGAGAGCAATGATCGACCCGACGATCGCGGGTATGATATGAAATCCACCCACCACCGGCCCCCTCGGTCCCAACAGTTCATACCCTAACCATGATCCAACAAAGCCAGCAATGATATTTCCGAGTACGCCTCCCGGCACATCCCGTCCAATCAGATTTCCGCTTAACCAGCCAATTAACCCACCGACAATAAGTATCCAGATTAGATACACGAATTGGTCTCCCTTCCATTGATTTATTACAAGTTATGTTTCGTTAGGGGGAATGTTGCGGATCATCTGCGAATCGACCACTAAACCATTTCCATTTTAATCCAAGGGTAGTAAAATCGGTTGTACCACCACTCGTATGAATGTGGTGCAGATGGGGATGGAGATGGCCAGTATAGAAAGGAGGCGCTCAGGTGTTCATGTTTCGAAGTCCTTTTATTTTAGCCTTGTTGATGATGTGTCTGATGTCAGGCTTGACTGCTTGTTCTGAGTCAGAGCAATCGGAAGATAAGGGTGCTTCGACAAAGGCTGACTTCACGGAGCAGATACAGAGCCTTAATCTGAATCTGGAAGAACCGGCATGGAGAATGGATACCACCCCCGTGAATCTAACGTGGTTCGTTGGAGCCGAATGGTACGGGCACACTTGGGGTGAGAGCCTGACTTCCAAATATGTCACTCAAAAAACAGGAGTCAATATCGAATTTGAAGTATCCACTGGTGAACCAAGCGAGATCTTATCACGGATGTTGACGACCGGTAGTCTGCCGGATTTGATAACCATCGGCTCCTGGGAGAGTGCGGTTAACAAACTTCGGGAGAGTAATAACATCTATGCCCTGGATGAGCTAGCCAACCAGTATGATCCTTACTTTTACAAGGTAGCAGGTGATGGTGCTCTACAATGGTATCGGCAGGAAGACGGCCATACCTATGTCATCCCCAATGATGCGTACAGTCCCGAACAAATGCGTTCAACCGGCTTGACGGGAGCGAACCAAACCTTTCTCGTACGTAAAGATCTGTATGAGTCGATGGGCAAACCGGACCTTACCACACCGAAAGGTTTTCTAAATGCATTGCAATTGCTGAAGAATCAATATTCTGTTTATAAAGGCCAGCTGATCAGTCCGTTTTGGGCACAGGGGAATGCATCCTATGGGATGACCGAATATTTGCAAAATCTGCTTGCGATCCCCCATGAACAGAATGGTAAAGTATACGACCGAATGACAGATCCCGATTATATTGAGTGGCTGAAAACATTTCGTATCGCTTACGAGCAGGGCCTGATTAATGTTGATTTTCTGGTCGACTCCAGTGTACAGGTTCAGGAAAAAACCAACCATGCCCAATATTTTATGATGATTCGGGAATGGACAGACATATCGGACCTCAATTCGAAATTGGAAGTCCTTACGAATCAGAGTTCATACTATATTGCTGTAGATGGACCCCGGAGCAGCAGGGGAGAATCCGCCAAACTGTTTCCCGGCAGCATGGATGGCTGGATGGTTACGATGATTAGCAGATCCACGGAAAACCCTGAACGAGCCATCCGATTTTTGACCTATCTGGCCAGTGAAGAAGGCCAACGGGATTTATTTTTGGGCAAAGAAGGTGAAACCTGGGCGATGAAGAACGGCAAACCGCAGTTGACGGCGGCAATGGTCCAGTTGCATGACACGGATAGGGAGCGGCTGGAAAAGGAATATGGCATTATGGATACCTACTGGATGCTGCGAAACCCTGCTTTTGTTAACAAGTGGAGACCTGAGAATGCTCCATCCATTAAGCAAATGGAGGAGTTCGCCAACCAACAGGCCGATCTGGACAGCGGCATCTATAAGGGACTAGATCCTATAGGGGATTCCGATATCGCGTTAGCCTGGTCACGTATTTCTCAGAATTGGGAAGAAGTGCTGCCAGAACTGATTACAGCGAAGGATGAAGCTGCCTTTGACAAAATTTTTGAAAATTTTCTGATACGTCGTGTGAATTACGGCTTTAACCAGGTGATGGAATATCGCCAGAATGAACTGGAACTGCGGAAAGCCAAGATAGCCAGATAAGCATTCCCTACTACATTGTTAACTAACAGCTAACTAGTAATATATGGTATAACAAAGGTGGTGAATACATCAGAATGAAATACCTGCTAACGAGATTGAGGAAGCTTTATCGCAATGCCCGTATATCCCAAAAGCTGTTTCTGGCATTTAGCCTGATGATTGCCATACCTGTTATTTTGATATCCTTTGTGTATATCCGCATGCAAGAAACCCAGCTATATAAGGACGCTATGGCAACGGGCAACAGCCACGTTTCATGGCTGAATGAACAATTACGCAGAAGAATGGACATGATTGAGAACGCTTCCAATACAGCCCTTACTCAAAAGTCATTTGTGGATTTTATTCATTCCAATATGCTTGTAGATGGATTACGTCTGGTGAAGTTTAAGCAAAACCAGTTTGAGCAAATGCTTAATATCATTCAAAGCAATGCGATGATCAGTGAGCTTAGCTTTTACGTCGATAACCCAAACTTGTATGAAATCTGGCCTGAAATCTATCATTATAAGAAATTTTGGCCGCAGGATTATTGGGTAAAGCTTCGGGACGAAGGTGGTGCGGCTTACCGTTTATTTTCTTTTAGGGAGGGTGAACACACTTTATCCTACTATCGTCTGGTTCGTCTTCAAGGGCAGGAACAAAAACGCCCTAGTATTATGGAAGTGCGAGTCCCGCACAGCATGTTTTTCAGCGACCTGCTCCAGGAGAGCAAGGGGGACTTCTTTTCGGTGTTGATGAACGCAAGCGATCCTCCCGAGTATGTTTACAATCCCCAGCATGAGTTTTCTGAGAAGTACGGGCAGGGGATGGAAGAGATCCTTGGCAGTATTCATCGCCAGCTGGATATATTGCCACAGAAACACCCGCTTCAGGTTAAGGTGGGAGATCAGAGCTTCTATGCATTGTATCGATACATCGCCCCGTTGAACACTTATGTGGTTGATATTGCTTCCCATCAGGCATTGATGAAGGGGCCACGCAGTTGGTATGCATTTGTGGTAACGATTACATTATGTGTATTGCTGCTGATTATGCTACTCGTATCCCAAACGACGCAGCGTATTTTCCGGCGGTTGGACAGCGTACTGGTATCCATGCGTCAGGTACGGAAAGGCGAGCTGGATGCAATGATTGATACAGGCCTTGATGAGAACGAAAGAGGGGATGAAATCGATGAGGTGGCGGTGAATTACAATAAAATGTTACATGAGGTCAAACGTCTAATGACACAGGTCGTGGATAAGCAGTTAATTGCCAAAAACGCACAGTTGCACTCCCTGCATTCGCAGATTAATTCTCATTTTTTATATAACGCCCTGGAATCGATCCGTATGGTGGCAGAGGTACAGAGGCAGCCTGCTATAGCCAATTCATTGGTGTCGTTGGGCTCCCAGCTACGTTACAGCATGCAGTGGCGTAGCGATACCGTTGCTTTTCGTGAGGAGCTTGCCAATATCCAAAGTTATATTGAATTTATCAACTTTATGGAAGGCGGCAGTATCGTTATGACGGCGGATCTTCCTCAGGAGATACTTCGCTACGCCATTCCCAAGATGTGTATGCAGCCCATCGTTGAAAATGCAGTTCATCACGGGGCGCCTTCAGGCGGCAGGGTAACTATAGAGATTACCTTTTCTGTGGAGAATGACAGTCTGCTTTTCATTAACATAAGAGATGACGGAAAGGGGTTAGAGCCTGAGATGTTACACCGTCTTCAGGCAGTACTGCGGAGCGAATCGGATACACCGATGGTTACTAGCAGGAGCGGACTTGGTTTGGAAAACGTGAATAAGCGGTTGCAGCTTCATTATGGCAAGAATTGTGGTCTTTGGATTGATAGTGTGCAAGGTGCATATACCTGCGTAACGATACGCTTGCCTTGGGAAAATGTAAATCTTGGAGGGTGGTAGAGCATGATTAATCTCCTGATTGTGGACGATCAAAAACACATTCGTGACGGCCTGCAGGCCATGCTGCATCAATTTCCTCTGGAGCTGAGCAACATATACTGTGCCGCGAGCGGGATTGAGGCGCTGTGCCTATTGCGGCAGCATTGCATTCACATCGTTATTACCGATATTATGATGCCGGATATGGATGGGTTGGCACTCATGGCTCAATCCAAAGAGGAATACATGGATGTGGAATACCTCATTATCAGCGGTTATAGTGATTTTACATATGCCCAAAAAGCTATCGGGCTTGGGGCAAAGGGCTACTTGCTCAAACCTTTGAAGCGAGAGGATCTGCAAAATTCCCTGGAGCATGTATGGCAAGAGATCCAGACACGGCAGGCACTTACGCATAATATGCAGCGTGTATCCCGTCTCGCCCAAGAGACCGATCGTAAAGAATTAAGAATGTTTATGCAAGGTGCGTTAAGTGATGACGCATGGATTCTTCAGATTGAGGAACAAAATGATGCGTTATGGCGTAATTATCGCCTAGCCCTGCTGCGGGAAGAAGTTTGCATGAACCAGCCCGGAACCAGCAGCGCCCATAGCATGGAAGCCATTGCTTATCGTGTGTTTGGTAGACAAGGTTGTATTTGCCTGCAACATCGCCCATACCTGATTCTTGCGGTGGATGCGTCCATAGATCCAAGTGTTTTGCCTGCAGCGCTCAAGGAAGGAAAGATCGATGCCATAACGGCCATGACGAACCCGATTCAGGGGTTAAAAGAACTACCCGACAGCTATAACCAAGTGCTTGAGCTCTATCGGCACAGTTACCTGTTTCCTGATCAGTCCAGTATCTTCCCAGCGCATATTGAGCATATGGAACAGCAGTGGCAACTTCCCTATGAAGACTTATATGAACTGTTCCAGTCGGTTGGAACAGATAACAGTGGAACAATAACGAAGGGTATTTCTGCAATATTTCACAAAAAGGTGCTGCAACGTTATCCCATTCGCTATACTCAACAGCTCTGCGCCGCCACTATTCAGATGATGGAGGAATACGAACGGGTTATCCGCCCTTATATGGGGGAAGAAAAGCTTGACCTTGAATCATTGCGTAACCTCTTTGATTATCCAGGGATGCGTGAGTATATACAAGCACTGCAACAGCAGCTGCTTCGGCTAAATCAGTTATATTATGACTATAAGTGCAGCTATCGCCATTCGCAGGATCTAAATGAAGCCATTCGTTTTATACACGAGAGTTACCACAAACCGCTGGACCTCGCGATGGTATCCAATCATATATCGCTTAATTATGCTTATTTTTCAAATCTGTTTAAGAAGAATATTGGTAAAGGTTTTGCTGAATACCTACGAGATGTGCGTCTGGATAAAGCGCGGCGGCTTCTCGCCGAAACCGACCATAAAATTGTGGAGGTGGCTGCTATGGTTGGCTATGAAAGCTACAAAAGCTTTACACGCGCGTTCCGACTTGTGATGCAGATCCAACCCACAGAGTACCGACAGATGATGCGGCAGAAGGCAGAGCACAAAGCTCATTCCTATAACGCTATACCATGAAACAGCATAATCAAACGGACCATCTCCCTTGTTAAATATGCCAATTGAATCAAAAGCCAAAAAAATGGGATACCACAAAAACAATTGTACCTTTTCAGCAAATTAACCTATTCGATAGAATAAAGATATTCCCACTTGTAAGCGATTTCCTTAATGCGCATGGATTGGGAGAAGCTATTATTCTATTAAAGGAGGGCAATTATGAAACCATCTCACTTTACGGCAAAAAAGTTTATGCAAAAGGTACTCGGTATGTTACTTGTAGTTGTGATGCTAGCTAGTATTGGCATACTGCCAGCTTCAAAGGTTCAGGCAGCGGGAACTACCGTAACCTCAATGGAGTACTTCTCACCAGCAGACGGGCCTGTTATTTCAAAATCAGGGGTTGGCAAGGCCAGCTACGGATTTGTTATGCCTAAGTTCAATGGAGGCTCCGTGACATGGAATGATGTTTACAGTGATGTAGGCGTTAATGTAAAAGTGGGCAACAACTGGGTTGATATCGACCAGGCAGGCGGTTATATCTATAACCAAAACTGGGGGCACTGGAGCGATGGCGGCTTCAATGGCTATTGGTTCACCCTCTCCGCAACAACCGAGATTCAACTGTACTCCAAAGCGAATGGTGTTAAGTTGGAGTATCAACTTGTATTCCAAAACATCAACAAAACAACCATCACAGCGATGAATCCGACACAAGGTCCACAAATCACAGCAAGTTTCACAGGCGGTGCAGGCTTTACATATCCAACGTTCAACAATAATCCTGCGGTCACTTATGAAGCTGTTGCGGATGATTTGAAGGTGTATGTCAAACCTGTAAACAGTAGCACCTGGATTGATATTGACAATAACGCAGCCAGCGGCTGGATCTACGATCACAATTTTGGTCAATTCACGGATGGCGGCGGCGGGTACTGGTTTAACGTAACGGAGTCGATCAATGTCAAATTGGAATCACAGACTTCTTCGGCTAATCTTGTTTATACCATTACGTTTAATGAACCTACAAGAAATTCATATGTCATTACGCCATACGAAGGAACAACTTTCACAGCAGATGCGAATGGTTCCATTGGGGTTCCGCTTCCCAAAATTGATGGGGGGGCACCAATCGCCAAGGAACTGGGCAATTTTGTATACCAAATTAACATCAATGGGCAGTGGGTTGATTTGAGTAACTCCAGCCAGAGCAAATTTGTATACTCCGGTAATGGGTATAACAATATGTCCGATGCCAACCAGTGGGGTTACTGGGCCGATTATGTCTATGGTCTTTGGTTCCAGCCAATCCAAGAAAATATGCAGATCCGTATTGGATATCCGCTGAATGGACAGACGGGTGGAAATATTGGCAACAACTTCGTCAACTATACCTTCATCGGCAATCCAAATGCCCCGCGTCCGGATGTATCCGATCAAGAGGATATCTCAATCGGGACGCCAACCGACCCGGCAATCGCGGGCATGAACCTCATTTGGCAAGATGAATTTAACGGAACTACGCTGGATACAAGCAAATGGAACTATGAAACAGGATATTATCTCAACAACGATCCCGCTACTTGGGGATGGGGAAATGCAGAACTGCAGCACTACACAAACAGCACTCAAAATGTATATGTACAGGACGGAAAGCTGAATATCAAAGCCATGAACGACAGTAAATCTTTCCCGCAGGATCCAAATCGGTATGCACAGTATTCTTCAGGAAAGATTAACACCAAGGATAAACTCTCCTTGAAGTACGGCAGAGTAGATTTTCGTGCCAAGCTTCCTACAGGTGATGGTGTATGGCCAGCACTGTGGATGCTTCCAAAAGATTCGGTATACGGCACTTGGGCTGCATCAGGAGAGATTGATGTTATGGAAGCGAGAGGCCGTCTGCCTGGATCAGTAAGTGGTACCATACACTTTGGTGGACAATGGCCAGGGAACCAGTATTCGGGCGGTGATTATCACTTCCCGGCGGGGCAAACTTTTGCCAATGATTATCATGTATACTCAGTAGTCTGGGAAGAGGACAACATTAAATGGTATGTAGACGGCAAGTTTTTCTATAAAGTCACTAACGAGCAGTGGTATTCCGCAGCTGCACCGAATAATCCGAATGCACCTTTCGATGAGCCGTTCTACCTTATTATGAACTTGGCAATCGGCGGAAACTTTGACGGTGGTCGTACTCCGAACGCCTCTGATATCCCTGCGACTATGCAAGTGGATTATGTACGAGTGTATAAAGAACAGTAATTTGCGATTTCGCGTAGAGCGAATGAAGAGCAGATGGAACAGATGCTGGGCAAACCGGAGAACCTGAAATCTCATACTCTAAAATTGGCTTACGACCGATTCCCGATATTTCTACCTGGGAATCGGTTGTTTAAATTTATACTTGATAATTTGGTTCATCGGAGCATAAATTCCGGACAGCGGAAGGCGTAACAGCGGTCAGTCCGGGTTCAACCATCCCTAGAAGGTTAAATTGAATTAAATCGCGTTATGGATCGGAAGATCGTTGCATGGAAAATGCTCTATTCGGTCTTTATAATGAGGGCAGACTTGGGCAGGAGAGACATAACCAGCTCCGCTCAGGGCACAGCATGCAACAATAAGGAGGCATATGATGCTAACTAGCGATACAGCCGTACAAGTGCAGCAACAGAATGTTAATCTTGTAAGCGTTACAAATGGGCACGTGAGCCTGGAGATCAATCTTGAAAATGGTGAAGTGTCCTGCATCGGCAAGCATTCTTCCCATGTGAAGGGCATTCGAAGTGCTTTTCGCTGGCAGGGCCGGGAATACAGCACGGATCATTATCAGAACCATGAGCTGAAGGAACAGGAAGATATTGTTCGAGAAGGATTTGGAAAAGGCATCCGCTTGGTTGTTCTGCATACAGCCTCGTTGCTGCCGCAACTGGAGCAGCATTTCTATATATATGAATCCTCACCGGTTGTACTGGTGCAGACCGCTATAGTCGGGGATGAAGAGCTTAAGGCGAACCGGATGGCTGTGATCCAATCCAAAACCATATCAATCGGTGGAGAATCCGGCCAGGATGAACCGAGCATTCTGCGCGTACCTTTTGATAACGACAAATGGGTCAGATATACGGTGGTCAAGCCGCCACTGGATGTGGAGAGTTACGAGGTGACTGCCTTGTTCGCGCCCGACAGCCGCATGGGAATTGTGATGGGTTCCCTTACGCATAAGGTTTGGAAAACAGGGATCCGTATGCAAAGCGAACAAAGTGGACATATCGAGGGACTTGATCTGTACGGCGGTGCCGTAAGTGAACTGACTCGTGATTCCCAGCCTCATGGTTATGTGAAGGGAACGAGAGTTGAATCCCCCCTGGTATTCATCGGATTCTATGAAGACTACCGTGAAGGTCTTGAAGCTTACGGTCAGGCGAATACCTGGATTGAGGCTCAGTTACCGTGGGAGGGCGGTGTCCCAGTTGGATGGAACAGCTGGTCCGCAGCCATGAGTGATCTGGACTATGATTTGTATACAGCGACCAGCGATTTTCTGAAAAATGAAGTACAACCGCTTGGATTCGAGAATGAGGAAACGTTATACATCAACTTTGATGCGTTCTGGGACAACTTTACGCCGGAAGAAATGAAGAATGCGCTGGACCGGGTGCAGCAAAACGGGCATAGAGCCGGAACGTACTGGACTCCATTTGCCTTCTGGGGAGGGCCCGATCAGTTCGGTCAGGCGGTCGAAGGAACGAACGGCAAATACACCTATGCAGATATTCTGCTGCGTGACAGTGAGGGCGAAATTCTGCCAGATGTAGACGGTGGTCTGGCGATAGACCCGACACATCCTGGCAACCTGCAAAGAATCGACTGGTTCACGAACAAATTCATCTCCGAAGGTTTCGAATATATCAAACTGGATTTCTTGGCACATGGCTCGTTGGAAGGACAGCACCACAATTCGGGTATTACAACAGGGATAGCAGCTTATCACTATGGCATGTCTTATTTGCAGCATAAACTCTCGCCAGAAGTAATCGGACGACCATTTTTCATAAACTTGTCCATCGCTCCATTATTTCCATATGCTTTTGCCCACAGCCGCCGTATTTCCTGTGATGTCTTCGGTACACTTGCGGATACGGAATATCTGTTGAACTCGTTGACACACGGCTGGTGGATGAGCAATACGCTCTATCGCTACAATGATCCGGATCATTCGGTGTTATACAAGAGCTTCAACCAGGAAGCTACCTGCTGGCATGAAGGACGCAGCCGCCTGACCGCTTCAGTTATTGCTGGAACGGTGCTCCTGCTCGGGGATGACTTCCGTAAAGAGGAAGCTGCCGAACGAGCAAGAGCTTGGCTTGGTAACACGGATATTTTGAACGTTGCTCGTATGGGCAAAACCTTCCGTCCAGTTGAAAGCGATTTTGGGAAGCTGTCTTCTGACGTGTTTGTCCTGGAATCGCCGGAAGAAAAGAGTTTCTATCTCGCCGTCTTCAATTTTGATTCTGCACAGGCTGCGGAGAAATCCATCTCGCTGAAACGGGCCGGGCTAAACGCCAATGCCCTATACAATGTGCAAGATCTGTGGGAAGGCTCACAAGGGGAAACGTCTGGAGAGCTTATTGTCTCGCTGGAACCGGCGGAATCCAAAATCTTTAGATTGACCGTGAAGGAAAACGGATCGGAGTCAAATAATTAAGCGGAACCATGATCGATTTTAAAATAAAAACAAAGTCAAACGCGCGCTTTTGTATCTCACAGATCGCGCGTTTATTTGTTTGGGGACTGGAGGACATGATATGAACGATTTTACTTTATGGTATTCAACTCCTGCTACGGATTGGTCTCAAGGCCTGCCGCTGGGCAATGGTAGAATAGGAGCAGTGGTTATGGCGTCTTCGCATCGTGAGGTGTGGAGTATGAGCGAGGTTACCTACTGGTCAGGACAGATTGACCCGGAGTATCCTCCGGCGGGAGGCAAGGCTGCTTTGGAAGAGATGCGCAGCTATTTTTTCTCGGGTGATTATGATGAAGGGGATCGTCTTGCCAAACAGCATCTGCAGCCAAAGAAGCGTAATTTCGGCACCCATCTTGGATTATGTGAAGTTGTTATTGATTTTGAGAAGAGGAATCCGGGTTCTGATGAAGCTGGAAGCTTCCAACGTGAGCTGGATCTGACTCATGCACTGGCTGGGGCGTTCTGGAAAGATGACGACACCACGATTCGACGTGAAGTTTTCGCTTCTCACGCCGATGATATACTGGCCTCCCGAATTTGGAGTGAAGCTCCTGGTGGCGTATCCTTTACGCTAGGTTTGGAAGGGGGAACGGAATCATTCAAGGTTGCAGCCTTAGATGACAACACGCTTGAATTCCAAGGACAGGCAACGGAAAATGTACATAGTGATGGAACTTGCGGCGTATGGGCCAAGGGCCTGTTGAAGTTGATTGTATCCGGGGGGACAATCGCTAGGAAAGATGGAAACCGATTGACCGTGACCGGAGCGGATGAGGCTTGGATTTATTTTAGTGTAAGCACGGATTATCGTCGTACAGATTCGGATTGGAAAACAGAGAGCAATTATACGCTAGTGAAAGCTTTAAATAAAGGTTATACCTCACTGAGAGAGGATCATATCCGCGATTACTGTGAGCAATTTGACAAGATAGATATTCAGCTCGGGGTCACGGGGAAATCCGGCCTCACTACAGATCAGCGTATTCGTTTGTTGGAACAGAGTGGTGGAGATGAAGATCCGCAGCTGTTCGCCTTGTTTTTCCAATATGGACGGTATCTGACCATCGCGGGGTCTCGCGAGAACTCTCCATTGCCACTCCATCTCCAGGGAATCTGGAATGATGGTGAAGCGTGCCGAATGGGCTGGAGCTGTGACTATCACCTTGATGTGAATACTCAGATGAATTATTTCCCTACAGAGATTACAAACCTGGGGAAGAGTCATCTTCCGTTGTTTCGGTATGTTGAGGATCTGGCACAGGCGGGCAGGGAAACGGCTCGTCATGTGTATGGATGCGACGGATGGGTCGCTCATGTCTTCTCCAATGTATGGGGCTTTACGCTGCCTGGATGGGAAACCTCGTGGGGGCTGAACGTTACAGGCGGATTATGGCTGGCTGCACACCTGATTGAGCATTATGAGTACAGTCAGGATCGTGTTTTCCTTGAGAATGTGGCTTATCCTGTAATTAAAGAATCCGCGGCCTTCTATCTGGATTACATGTGTGAGCATCCTCGGAACGGTTGGCTGGTGACGGGTCCTTCCAATTCGCCGGAGAATCATTTTTATCCCGATAATTCGAGAGAGGGGGTACAGCAGCTGTCTATGGGAACAACAATGGACCAGATGCTGGTGCGCAGGCTCTTTGAATTTTGTCTTAAATCAGTTGAACTTTTGAACAAAGACAAAGAACTCGGACGCAAGCTGGAAGAAGCAATTGGCAAGCTTCCACCTCTACAGATCGGCAAGAAAGGGCAGTTACAAGAGTGGCTTGAGGATTATGAGGAGGCGCAGCCGGAGCATCGGCATTTGTCTCATATGTATGCGCTATATCCAGACAATCAGATTACACCTGACCATACACCGGAACTCAGTGCGGCAGTACGGATAACGTTGGAGAACCGCATGGTCCAGGAAGAGTTGGAGGATGTTGAATTTACAGCTGCTTTGTTGGGACTGGGTTTTGCGAGATTGCATGATGGGGAGACGGCTTATAAACACCTCTCACATTTGATTGGCGGCCTGTGCTTCGATAATCTGTTCACCTATTCCAAATCCGGAATTGCTGGAGCAGAGAGTAATATTTTTGTCGTTGATGGAAATTTCGGCGGTACAGCTGTCGTAGCGGAGATGCTGCTGCAAAGTTATGCGGGCGAGATTCACCTTCTCCCAGCGCTGCCACAGGCATGGAGCACAGGCTCGATAACCGGGCTGAGAGCAAAAGGGAATGCCGAGGTTGATATCGTTTGGGAGAACGGACAGTTAATTTCTACGAACATTCATACTTTCTCTGCAGGAACGTTCACCATTTGTTGGGGCAAACATAGAACGATCCTTCATGCCGAAGCAGGCGAAAGTTACTATTTCAATAGCGAGCTACAGTTGGTAAAATAACGATCTATACTTGAAAATAACTTTCATTTATATGGACCATGGTCCCACGGAGGGAAAAACATATAATAGAGACAGAAAGATACAAAGGGAGGGGACGTTGATGTACAGTATTTTTTTGGTAGACGATGAAGAACTGGGACTTGAGATGATGAGGGATTATATCCGTTGGGAAGAGATGGGTATCTATATCATGGGAACGGCGAGTAACGGCAGGGAGGCCATGGAGAAAATTGAGGCCACCCAGCCTGATATCGTTCTTACCGATGTTCAGATGCCGATCATGAACGGTATTGATCTGGCGAGAAAGATACATGAGAGCTACGACTCGATCCAGGTGATGTTTTTGACCGGACACGATGAATTTCAATATGTAAAATCGGCTATCAACGTAGGCGCCGTGGGATATATGCTAAAACCTCTGGATTTAAACGAAATTGAAAGCGTTGTCAGTAAAGTTAAACAGCGCTGTGACGAAGTTGGAATTAAGAACCGTTCCATGGAGGCGGCCAAAGCCAATATCCTGAAGGAGTTATCTTACGAAAAAAATGAGGATCGTGCCATGGATCTCGCTTTTAGTTTCAGCCGTCTAACCCGGCAACCTGAGACCACCCGATATGCAATGGCCTTGTTTAGTATCGATCCCAAGGAGGCCGAAGGAGAACAGCAAAGTCTGGAGGAATGTACAGGTCGTCTGGTGTCTTTTCTCGATCACTTCTTCAAGGCGAAGAACCTGAAAGCGATCTTTGTGGATTACAAGGAAGGAGAGACCGGTGTATTTATGGAAGCGGCCCAGCAGCCGGGACATTATGCGTGGGAGGACTTGGCTGAGGCTATCCGTAGTGCCCTGGATTTTACGGTGACGGCTGCTGTAGGCGGACAAGAGACCGCGTTATCCCATATTCACTGTCTGTACGAAGAGACACGAACCATCTTGAATGAGCGTTTCTATGAAGGTACAGGCACAATTATTCATGCTGGGACCGTTTCGAATCAGTTTTATACAGAGCATATGCCCCCTTTTGACCAAAAGGAATGGTTCGATTCCATTAACCGACTGGATTTTGAATGGGCGGCACAGAAGCTGCACGGGTATATTGAGGGATTGGCAACACTGAGAGTCAAGAAAAAAATCATCTGCGACTGGTCGATAGATCTCGTGAATGAACTGCTGGAGCAGCTTCACAAACCTGTTCCGAAGCGGGCTGAGCTGTATCATTCCATCTATAATGCGCTGACTCTGCATGAGATCGAGGATCTGATTCTCGGTACTGCGGAAGATGCGGTGAGCATGCTGGGCGAGCGGTTTATGGACAAAAATGCAAAATTGATTCACAAGGTCCGTACCCTCATCGACCAGAATTACAATCAGCCAATTACCATCAACAGCCTGTCTGATCAGGTCTATTTGTCACCGAACTATTTGAGATCCATTTTTAAGGACAAAACAGGGATGACAATTCACGATTATCTGACACGCATCAGATTGGATAAAGCCAGGGAACTACTGGCAGACGGCTCGCTCAAGATTCACGATATCGCGCAGACCGTGGGCTATGAGAGTACATCCTATTTTATTTCTCTATTCCTGAAGACACAGGGCGTAACACCCAACGAATACAGGAAAAGTATGTGACGATAGAGACTGTCTGGTAATGATGATATTGATGCTCTGTTTTCCTTGAACATGATTTGAATAGGCTCCCTCTTACTAACCTGTGATATGGCAAATGAAAGAGGCTTTCCTGTATGAATAGTAACATTGTGGTATGGAACATCCCCCTCCTCCTTTTTACAATTAACCATATAGGAAAGAAAGGAGGAGAGAGGGGATTTAACAGCTCTTTATGAAAGCGATTACAGACAATGGCTGTGAACCACTGCAGGAATAGGCATAGGGAGATCTAACTCAATCATTAGAAAATGGAGGCATGTTATGTTGGGACGGATGATGAAAAAAGGATTTGTGTTCTTTATCATTTTTTGCTTGGTATTTGGCGGAGGCCAGTTCGCCCGAACAGCTCACGCCGATGATATGAATACCTATGAAGCCGAGGCCGCGGGGAATATTTTGCTTGGCAACGCGCAAATCTCTGATAGCCCGGCAGCTTCAGGCGGCAAAAAGGTCGGAGGCATGTACCAAGGCAGTTCCTTGCAATTTAACAATGTCACTGTAAGTGAAACAGGATATTATAAAATTTCCGTTTACTACATTTCAGGTGATTCGCGGCCATTCAATATTAGTGCGAACGGCGGGGAGAAACAATTTGAAGAACCGTCCAAGACAATCGACTGGGATACGGTGGGAACCTATGATGTGACCCTTCCGTTGAACGCTGGAACCAACACAATCCTGATTGATGACAACAACTGGTATTCTCCCGACATCGACAAGATCGTGATCCGCGGTTTGGACAGTAGTCCTCCAGAGGAAGGAGGCGGAGACGACTGGAAGAAAGATTTGCATGGTGCAATTATTGAGGCAGAAGCGGCCGACAATATTTTGAAAGGCAATGCCAAGGTGGTGGACAGCAGCATTAGTTCGGGTGGGAAGAAAGTAACCGATCTGAACAAAAACAGTTCACTGCAATTTACGAATATCAACGTACCAGCAGATGGTACATATTTGATCCGAATATCTTATATTTCTGGTGATCAGCGACCTGTATATATGCAGGTGAACAATGACACGGACGAGATGATTGATCTGCCCAAAACGGCAAGCTGGGACACGATTGGCACGTATGATGTGGAGGTATCTCTTCATAAGGGTGTCAATACCATCACGTTCTCGGATCATGACTGGTACTCCCCTGATTTGGACCGAATTGAAGTGATTCCGTATACAATTAGTTATGAAGCCGAAGATTCGGACAATACGCTGACTGGTGAAGCGCGTGTAACGGACAGCCCCTCAGCATCAGGTGGCAAAAAGGTCGGATATCTGAATGGCGGGAGCTCCTTAACATTCAATAAGATTATAGCCCCGATGACAGGTAATTACCGTGTTACGGTTGCCTATTTTTCCGGTGATCCGCGCAGTTTCTATGTCCGCGCAAATAACGGGGAAGAGCAGTTTCACGACCTGCCCAAAACACCGGATTGGGATACGGTAGGTACGTATGATCTTACACTCCCATTAACTGAAGGCGAGAATACGATTACCTTTTCAGACAACAATGGCTATTCTCCCGATCTGGACCGGATTATCGTAGAGCCTGCGATAGAGACAGAACCCGAAAATCCAGGTGAAGGAGATGACGATCTGGGAACACCGGGTGACTCGCAACGATACGGGGAAATTACGGTGACTGATTACACTCATGGTCTTTTGGTATCGAACGGACAATACGAAGTGTCTTATAATACCCAGACTGGATTCGTCGGCTATAGCTGGGCAGAAGGACAGAAGATGCGGGGGATTTTCAGCAGCATTAAACTTGGTGAGAGTCTTGTGGAAACCAAAGGTTATGAGAGTCATGCGAGCGGTGGAGCACCGCTGGAGATTCAGGATGGATTCGGCAAAGGCATTGAGTTGAGCTTTGTTCATACGTCAACTGGCAAACCAACCATGAAGCAGGTCTATCGGTTTTATGATGATAAATCGTATTTCCTCAACCGTCTGGACACCATCAGTGATACAGAGATCCAGAGTAATTACATGTCACCAATTACGGTTAAAAATACGGGCGGTGTGGATATCGGCGTCAGCTCGGATAATCGTGTACTGACAGTGCCATTTGACAATGACGCTTGGATTCGCTACAAATCTCAAACGATGAACCGGGCGGATACCAGCTATGAGATGACAACGGTATTCAATAACTCGACACGTAACGGTCTGGTGATCGGTTCAGTAACCCATGACACCTGGAAGACCGGTATTGACTGGAAAGGCTCAGCTAATCGTCTGAATGAATTTGCTGTGTATGGTGGTGCAGCGAGTGACGTTACTCGCGATACTCAGTCACATGGCAGCCTGACTGGTACTGAACTGTCCTCACCACTGATTATGGTAGGTGGTTTCAGTGACTACCGTATAGGACTTGAAGAATACGGTAAAGCCAATGCGATTATTACTCCTCCGCTGGCGTTGAATCCGGAGCTACCACAAGGTGTTCCAGTAGGTTGGAATAGCTGGGGAGCTTATGATAGCGGGCTTTCGTATCAGAACGTAGTGGATGTGTCCAATTATTTCAAGAACAATCTTAAGAAGTTCAACAATAACGGCAATGTATTCATTAATATGGATTCCTACTGGGACAATCTAAGTGATGCTGAGCTTGCCCAAGCCGTATCTGTCATTAAGGACAATGGTCAGCATGCAGGCATCTATTGGGGACCATTTGTGTATTGGGGCAACGATATGAGCCAAAAAGTAGATGGTACCAACGGACAATATACGTATGGTGATATTGTGCTCAAGGATGCTGAGGGTAAACCTCTGCCGACACTGGATGGAGCATATGCACTGGATGTGACACATCCGGGGAGTCAAATGCGCATGAAATATTTTCTGGATAAGTTTAAGGAGCTTGGCTTCACGTTCATCAAACTGGATTTCCTGACCCATGGCTCACTGGAAGGTCAACACTATGACACTACCGTGACAACAGGAATCCAGGCTTACAATGAAGGGATGCGTTATGTCGAAGAGCGATTGGATGGAAAAATGTTTATTAGTGCGTCCATTGCACCGATCTTTCCGAGCCAATATGCGCACAGCAGACGGATCTCCTGCGACACCTATGGCAAAATCAATGAAACGGAGTATATGCTCAATTCACTGACCTATGGCTTCTGGCAAAATGGAACGATCTATTCTTATACAGACCCAGATCATTTGGTATTAAGCCGTGCTTCAAGCTTGGAGGAAGCCCGCAGCCGGGTGAATTCCGGTGTAATTGCCGGCACGGTGATGATGGATTCCGATGATGTGAACGATCCCAAGGCACAGGAATACATGACAGCATTGTACAATAACACGGATGTTCTTCAGGTGGCGCTGAAAGGCAAAGTATTCAAGCCGCTTGAAGGAAATACGAATGCAAATGCCGCAGATACGTTTGTTCTGAAAGACGGCAATGATTATTACCTCGCCGTATTTAATTACAGCGCCAATAGTTCAGCGAACAAAACGATTAATCTGGGTCGTGCCGGATTGAATGAATCCAAAACCTACACGTTAAAAGACTTGTGGACAGGTGAATCTTCGTCAGCCACGGGTGCATGGTCCATCTCGCTGGGACCGGCTGAATCGAAATTGGTTAAAGTGACCGAAAAACCAGTCAATCCAGAAAATCCAGGCAACCCAAGTAATCCAAGCAATCCAGGTAATCCTGGCAACAATGGCAACAATGGTAATAACAGTAATACTAGCGGGAGTGGGAACTCGGGCAACAGCGCGACTCCGCAGAACGATACAGCAACACGGGTCATCACAGCCGATATGCTGAAGGTGGACAGTGGGGCAGGGAAAGTCGTTATAGACATCGAGGCTGGTACTCAGGAGCTGCAACTGTCATCAGCTGTCTTACGCCAACTCGGCAACCATACACTGGAAGTAAAATCAGTAAAGCTAACCCTACAAATACCTGCAAGTTTGTTCCAACAGCTGTTGAGCAAGCTACCAGCTGGGCAACGGGAAGATAGTACGATTTCCTTGAAAATGCTTGCCCTTGGAAGCAAGGCCCAGGAGGTCATTGCTGCAGTGAAATCTTCCTCCCGGTCAACGGTTTCCCTTAAGGGAGAAATCGTTGAATTCAGCCTTTCGGCAACAACCAAATCAGGTACAACCGAAATACTTTCTTCGTTCAATCACCCGGTTACGCTGAGCCTGGCAGCGGCTGAAGGCTTCAACGTTAAGCAGGGAGGAATATATTATATTAACGAAAATGGGACATTGGAATTTCTCAAATCAGATAACGTGAATGGCGTATTAACGACTAAAGTGAGCCACTTCAGCAAGTATGCCGTTCTGGAACTGGATCGGACGTTTACCGATGTTCCCGCCAATCATTGGGCCAGCACTGTAATCAAGGAGTTGGCAGCAAAGGGCTATGTTGAAGGCACACATGTAGATCAATTTGAGCCAGGACGCGCTGTCACCCGCGCTGAATTCACCACTATGCTCGTTCATTCCCTGGGACTGACTGTAGCAGGGGAAGTACACTTTACAGATGTAGCGACAGATGCCTGGTACGCGGAACCCATCTCGATTGCGATCCAAGCTGGTATTGTAAACGGCCGAAGCGCAGCCCGTTTCCAACCGGACGCACAGATTACTCGTGAAGAAATTACGGTGATGCTGATGAAAGCTTATGAGCGGAATGTTGGGAAAGTACCGCCTGTTGGTTCTACAGATATCTTGTTTACCGATATGGATCAGGTTTCTTCATGGGCAACGGCTTCGGTGAAGGATGCAGCCCGATTGGGACTGGTCCAAGGCCAAAGACAGGGACAGTTTGTGCCTAAAGGGATTGCTTCCCGGGCAGAAGCGGCTCAGGTCATTTATAACCTGATTTTGAAGTAAGCTTTAAGGCTGCGAATTATATCGCAGCCTTATTTTCATAACTTTGAGATGACAGATGATTTCCCCTATGGATTGTAAGATTGCGATATGGCTAATCCGCCTGCTGCTTCCTACAATAATATGTATGTTCACAACACACAGCATATAGGTACCATAACCGGAACCTGAAAGGGGTAAACATGACGATTCAATATCATGAACAATTGCGTATATTTGCAATACAGACACAACATTCATCCTATATTTTCGGAATTAATGAGAGAGAGCACCTTCAGCATCTGTATTGGGGAGATCCAGTGAGTATCGAGGACAGTGTCCCTTTGCTCCATCTACAATCCCACAGCTCTTTTGACGCGGAAGTGGAAGGAGAGGTGGAGGAGTACAGCTTCTGGGGAGGCGCATCTTATACAGAGCCATCTCTGAAACTGCGCATGTCTGATGGTGTCCGCGATCTTCAGGTTAGATATGACTGTCACGAGATCATTGAACAGGATGGCAGACAGACGCTGATTATTACGTTGAAGGATCAGGTGTATGCACTTGAAACACAGCTGGTATATCGGGTCATCCCGGAATTCGACCTGGTGGAGCGGTACGCTAATATCGTAAATAAGGGACAGGAGGATATCGTGCTGGAAAGCATGCAATCCGCAGCTTGGACCTTGCCATATCTCCAGGATTACCGCCTGACCCATGTTACGGGGAAATGGTCAGGTGAATTCCAACTGCGCAATACCATTTTGACAGAGGGAAAAAAGGTACTTGAATCGCGGAGAGGTTTCACTGACGGTCATGCCAACCCATGGTTTGCGATTGATGATGGTCTTTCAACCGAAACAGGTGGCGGAGTATGGTTTGGGGCACTGGCTTGGAGCGGTAACTGGAAGATTGTTGCAGAGAAGACGCCATTCACACATGTGAGGGTGACAGGTGGCATCCATGATTTTGACAATGAATGGTTGCTGGGTGCGGGCGAGACGTTTGAGACGCCTGTCTTTGTCGGCGGATTCAGCCCTGAGGGCTTTGGCGGCATGAGCCATCGCTTGCATCAGTACCAATACAATTACATACTGCCGCGCAGTGAAATCGGAAAAGTGCTGTACAACTCCTGGGAAGCTACTTATTTCGATGTTAACGCCCAGGACCAAATGGCACTTGCCGAAAGGGCAGCCAAAATGGGTGTGGAACTATTCGTTGTGGATGATGGCTGGTTTGGGCAGCGGCATTCCGACCGTGCGGGGTTGGGCGACTGGAACGTGAACAAAGAGAAGTTCCCGAACGGACTTGTTGAGCTGATTGACCGGGTTCACGGACTTGAGATGGAATTCGGCATATGGGTGGAGCCGGAGTCGGTTAACCCGGATAGTGATCTCTATAGAGCACATCCGGACTGGGTATATCATTTTGAGACCCGGGGACGGACGGAGCTTCGCAATCAGCTGCTGCTGAACATTTCCAAGCCGGAGGTCAAGCAATACATTATCGATTTTATGACCGAACTGCTTGGTAATCATGAGATTAAGTTCATTAAATGGGACATGAACCGGACGATCACGGAGCCGGGCATGAAGGGTCACCCCAATAACCGCCAGAAAGAAGTATGGGTAAGGCATGTCCAGAGTCTCTATGATATCTGGGCACGGCTCCGAGCCAAGTTCCCGGATGTAGAGTTTGAGACATGCGCAGGAGGCGGCTCAAGGATTGATCTGGGCATCTTCCGTTATGCCGATCAGTCCTGGCCGAGTGATAACACGGATGCGTTCGACCGCCTAAGCATTCAGGAAGGTTTCTCGTATACATACACACCACGTATGATGACCTGTTGGGTAACCGAGTCACCTACAGGAATGAACGGTCGAAACGTCTCGCTGAAGTATCGTTTCCACAGTGCAATGATGGGCACGCTTGGTGTCGGCTCCAATCTGAACGAGTGGAGTGATGAATGGATTGAACAGTCCGGGGAATTCATCTGTCAGTACAAATCCATTCGCCACCTGGTGCAATTCGGCAGACAATTCCGCCTGACTTCGCTTCGCCATAAGGGGGTTACTGCTGTCCAGTACAGTGATGCCGCCGCAAGTGACCATGTGCTGTTCGCTTTTCTTCACTCGCAGAAGCTGGGTGAACCGTTGCCTAGACTCCGTTTGGCAGGCCTTCAAGCTGACAAGACCTATCTCATTGAAGAACTGGGATTAACGGTCAGTGGCCGTGCGCTGATGAACATCGGGGTGGAGCTGCCTCTGCGCGGCGATTTCGACAGCCTGGTGTATCGTATTCGTGAGCAGGTATAATAGGATGTTGTAGAACGGTTTAAAAGGAGCGCTTTGCAGGCCGATAACGGCTGCATCGCACTCCTTTTTTATTGGATCTCTTTTTGTGGCAAACGGATCTGTACGGTAGTTCCCATACCAAGTTTGCTATACACTTTAACACCGTAGTATTCACCAAATTTCAGCTTAATCCGCCGATCCACATTTGAAATGCCATAACCCCGTCCTTCTTTCTCTTCAAACAAAGCCTCAAGCTTCTCTCGCCGCATGCCCATTCCGTCGTCTATAACCGATAAGATGATACTATTGTTCTCGATGACACCCTTGATATGGATATTTAGAGGCCGATCCTGATTCCAAAGAGCGTGAATCACTGCATTCTCCACAAAAGGCTGCAGCGCAAGCTTCACGGTCGAGTAAGGCAGGATCGATTGATCTATCGTGTAGATGATGTTCAGCTTGCCCTTAAACCGTATAAGTTGAATGGCATTATAACTCTTGGTCAGTTTCAGCTCCTCATTGATGGTCAGGATGCTCTTTCCTTTGTTCAGGGATATCCGATAAAACTTGGCCAGATGAAGAACCATATCCTGAATCTGTGGATCCTGATGCTTCACGGCCAGAGAAGAGATCGAACCGAGTGTATTATACAGAAAGTGAGGATTGATCTGAGCTTGAAGCAGGTCCAGTTCGGCTTCCTTGCTCTGCAGCTCTTTCTGGTAGACTTCTGTAACCAGACTTTTCAACCGAGTTGTCATCTGTTCGAATGCAAAGTGAAGCTGTCCGATCTCATCACTGCCCATTTGCTCCTCATGAGTAGGGTTGAAATCCCCCCGCTCAATCCGCCGAATCATCCGAATTAACGTCCTGATGCGATTGCTAAACAGCGAAGCAGTAATATAGATGAGCAGCAGCGCCACGCCGATGAAGCCCAGAGAAATTTTGATAATGAGCTGAGAGAGGGATTTAGCATCCTTGATAATACTGTCATACGGGAAAATGGACACCGTTCTCCAGCCATTTTTGAGCGTGTTATAGACGGCTAGAGCCTTCACGCCTTGATATGTTGTATCAAATCTGCCTGAAGGCGTCTCGTCCAAATTCTGATGAAGCAATTCGGGCAGACTTGTATTGATTAACTGTTTGTCCGCTGAAGACAGAATCATACCCTTGTCATTGATAATAAAAATATCTTTGCCACCTGCTTCTTTTTCCATGAGAGAATAGATGACCGACTCAGAAATTTGAAAGACCAGCATCCCGTAGGGGTACTGATTACTATTGTTGTTCAGCAGCCGGGCGAGTGTAAACATGGCAGGTCCGTTCTCTGTCTGCGGCGTGGAGAGATGAATAATGTTCCCATAGGATTGCTGCAGCTTGTGAAACAGTTCCGTGTCCTGAACTTCCGGTGTGATCGGCCGAATATAATAATTGTCTTTGGGCAGCGACGGATTATCCGAATAAATGAATGCGCTATCAAAATCAGGGTAGGCAGCCATCACGGTGTCGATTCGATTGCCAATATAATTATAGACATCCAGATAAGATGGATCATCCTGATACTCGTTTGTGAGGTAATTGGCAAGGCGGTTATCCAAATAAATGGAGGCGGAAATGTGTTCGTAGCTATCCAGTTTGTTCTCCAGATTTTTAGTGATCTGAGCCGTTGAGTTTGTCATGTTGATGTAGATCTGCTCAGTAAGCTTCGTTTTGGTGAGCTCATAGGAAAAATAAACCAACAGCATCATCGGAATGATCGTGACCAGAACAAATACCATAAACAGTTTGGAACGAAAACTCAGGTTTACAAAAGGCATGTACATAAATCTTCTATAAAATTGGCGCATCCGGAAGCCCTCTCTTGACTGAATATTCGTTGCACAGTTCATCATAGCAGAGTGAATATGGAAATCCAATCCTCTCTTTGCACAAAAACATCTTTAAAAAGCGGTATCTTTCGGAGAATTCAACTATGGCGAGTAATCCGTGTCAAATTTATGATGAATAGGAGAGAAGTTGAATCAAGATATGGCCGGCCATGCTGCTGTATAGAAAAAGGGAGGGTACTTAATGCATAAGGTAAGCGCTATCAAAACAGTCAGGAGCAATAATCTGATAAGCAGACTAAAAGAGCAAAAATGGTTATTCGTGCTTATGCTTCCTGCCTTCATTGCGACATTGCTATTTTCCTATGGTCCGATGTTTGGACTATATATGGCGTTTACAAACTATCAGCCGGGTGGGGGATCGTTCTTACATCAGTTCTTCCATGCCGAATTTGTAGGTTTCCAGTGGTTTGAGTATTTCTTTACTACAGGGGATTTCTATCGGGTTATGCGTAATACGCTTGCGACAAGCTTGCTGACACTGTTCTTCGGATTTCCTGCTCCAATCATCCTTGCGCTTGTACTGAATGAAGCGAGACAGGGATTTTTCAAACGTTTTGTACAGACGGTTTCTTATCTGCCGCATTTTATCTCATGGGTTATTGCAGCCAACATTGTGATTACGCTGCTGGCTTCGGATGGAATGCTTAACAATATTCTGGTTCTGCTGGGCATTGTCAAAGAACCAGTTGCATTTTTGCAAAACGGGCCTCTGTTCTGGTGGATTATCGCATTGTCGAACATGTGGAAAGAGATGGGGTTCAGTGCCATTATGTATCTGGCCGCAATCGCTTCCATTAATCCGGAGCTCTACGAAGCGGCCAGGGTGGACGGAGCCAGCCGATTCAAGCAAATGTGGCATATAACGCTGCCATCCATGCGTCCTACAATTGTCATATTGGCTATTCTCGCGGTCGGAGGCATTTTGAATGCAGGATTTGAACAGCAATACCTGCTGCAAAATAATACCGTGCTTGAATACTCCGAAGTTATTGATATTTATGCTTACAAATACGGACTACAAAACAGCATGTTCTCTTATGGTGCTGCTGTGGGAATGTTCAAATCCGTTGTTGCCTTCATTCTTGTCCTTATCGTGAACCGGATTTCCAGAAAAGTGAACGACCAGGCGTTGTTCTAACTACAAAAGACAGAGGGGAGCGCTTGTAATGATTCTGAACCGATTCGGGGATCGTATTTTCAAAATTATTGTATATTTCATTCTTATTCTCGTATTACTGGTTACATTTCTTCCATTTTGGAATATACTCGTTCTTTCATTGAACAGCGCGGAGGATACGGTGCGAGGCGGCGTTTATCTGTGGCCCAGAGATCTGACACTGGACAGCTATCAGCAGATTTTGAAAGATAGCGAGATTTTAAACGGGCTGTGGGTAACCGTCAAACGAACGCTGATTGGCGCACCGCTATCGGTTCTCGTCATTACGATGCTTGCGTATCCGCTAAGTCGGCGGAATCTAATTGGTCGCAAAGGCTGGAACCTGTACTTTATTTTTACCATGTATTTCAGTGGCGGGTTGATTCCGTTCTACATGGTGCTTAAGGCGCTGAATATGATTGATACCTTTTCGGTGTTCATCTTGCCAAGTTTGATGAATGTCTTCTATATGATCATTGTCCGTACTTTCATGGAACAGCTACCCCATGAGATTGAAGAATCGGCGAGGGTAGACGGGGCTAACGATCTGACCATTTTCTTCCGAATTGTGATGCCGCTGACAACACCTGTACTTGCAACAGTTGGACTTTTTCAAGCGATCGGGCATTGGAATGCGTGGTTTGATTCCTATGCGTTCACCTATAGTTCGGATCTGAAGACTCTGCAAGCCGTGCTCGTGAAAATATTAAATCAGTTTCAGACCGGTGGCATGATTTCGCAAACACAAATGCTGGCCAACTCAGCCAAACGAAATGCCGTTTCCAGCGATACCATTCGAATGGCTGCTACGATGGTAGCCACATTACCGATCGTGATGGTGTATCCGTTCCTGCAAAAGTACTTTGTTAAAGGTATGACTTTGGGAGCGGTAAAGAGTTAAGCGATTCCATGATCCGGTTGTGGGACGGACTCGTCCTGCGACCTCTCCTGAAAGGGGGTGGGCCAAGATTGTTTTGTAATTGCTCGATCATGCACTTTAGGAATTTATTCATTGGGAGGAATTAGGGTGTCAATGATAAAGACAAAAAAATGGATTACGATGGGTATGACTGCTGCATTAGTCGTTGGTTTGTTAGCGGGCTGCTCCTCTAACGATGGGGAGAACAAAACAGCAGGTAAAGATGGGGAACAAGGCCCGATTACGCTGACCTGGTTTGATGGTAATACCAAAGGAGAACCATTTACCGATGCAGTTGCCCAGGAAATTACCAAAAAGACGGGCATAGAGATCTCCATCCAGCAGCCAACAGGTAATCCAACGGAAAAACTGAGCCTGATGCTCGCCAGTGGCGACTATCCGGATGTGGTAGTCATGAGCCGGGGAGATGCTTCCCTCGACAAATACATTTCAAGCGGGGCATTCATTCCACTGGATGAGTTAATTGAGAAATATGGTTCTGATCTGAAGGAAATGTACGGAGATACCTTGACCAAAACACGTAATACCGACGGGAAGAACTACTATCTGGCCAACTGGTATGGACTCGACAGTGATCCGGTCTTCGGTATGTTGATGAGACAAAGCCTGTTGGAAGAATTTCTTCCGGACAAAGCAGATGGTTCAAAGCCTCTCACAACAGATGAATTCGAAGCACTCCTGAAAAATTTTAAAGAGAAATACAATACGATTGATGGCAAAGAGTCCATTCCGATGACGATGAACGGGGAGAACATGGGCGCAAATCTGGGAACATTCAAAGGCATGTGGGGCTTAAAAACGTATTATGACAACAACGGACGTCTGCAATATGATGTCAAGGACCCTAAATATCGCGAAATGCTGTTATATATGAATCGCTTATATAGAGAAGGTCTGATTGAAAAGGAATTTGCCATCAGCAAAACACAGACCTGGATTCAAAAGCTGACGACTGGAGCGGTATTCGCTACCCCAGGTGCATATTGGGACCCGGGGAACGGGAATGCGGCCCTGAAGAAGGACGGCGGGGAAAAGAATCAACTCTTTGCTTACAAAGTTGTTGCTCCAGGTGTAGATCCGGCTCAAACGACGTTTGGCCCAAGAAGTTCGCTTGGATGGGATGCGATCGCGATTACCAAAAACAACAAACACCCGGAAGAAACGATAAAGCTGTTTAATTATCTAGCGAGTGATGAAGGACAGCATTTGCTGCTGTGGGGCAAGGAAGGCGAACAGTACACCATGGTGGATGGCAAGCGACAACCGAAACCTGAATTCCTGCAAAGCTTCAAGGATAATTGGGATGATACGGTGAAGAAAAGCGGCGTTCGCAAATGGTTATGGTTTATCAAAAATGGTCTGGACCCGAACGGACAGCCGTATGACATGGCGGTTAAATTCCAGCGCAGTGAAGTGGACGAACTGGCCATTAAGAGTCTGGGCGATTCCGTATGGGATACAGCACAGTATGACAACCTGAATCCGGATGGGGGAACACCTCAAGCACTGACGGCCCAGAAGGTGAAGGATATCATGGATCAGAGCATTACGAGAGCCATTATTGCTCCAAGTGAGGCCGAAGCCAATTCCGTGTTCGACAAGATGCTGGAGGATATGAAAAAGGCTGGCGATGAGAAAGTGGAAGAGATCATCAACGAGAAATATGCTCAGCGTATGGAGCTGTGGTCTTCGAAATAATTGGAAATCAACTTATAAATAAACGCTTATATCAGAAAACCTAAGTTTTCTTAAACCCGTTAATCTGTGATTTGATGAGATTAACGGGTTTTTATTGGGATAAAATAGATGGGGTAAGGCAATGCAATGTTTTTTTGTCCTTAATGGAGTGAGTAAAAAATGAAATAATAATTGCTTCTCGATTGTGTATGCGATATATTGCATATAAGAATAATTGTAATGAGGATGAAAACAATGCCAATTCCTAAAGATTTTTCCCTACCAGTCCGTATGTCCGCAAAAGAAAGAGCGTTTTCTCAGATTCAGCGATGGATCATTGATGGAACACTGCAACCAGGTGAAAAGCTTATTGATGCGGAAATGGCTGAATCGCTTGGAGTCAGCCGGACACCGATTCGGGAGGCATTTCAGTTACTCGAAGTTCAAGGCCTCGTGTCCATGCATCCAGGAAAAGAAACAAAAGTAACGAATATTGAGAAAAACGATATTTTTAAGATGTATTCAACGATGGCTGCTCTTCAGGCCTTAGCTGCTGAAATCACCGCCCAAACTATTATTCCAGAACAGATCGAGAAACTAAGATCCATAAATTTGGAATTCGCAAGTTCTATTAAAAATGGACAAGTTTATCAGGCTATGGAGGTGGATGAGCAATTTCATAATTATATTGTGGAGCTCTCAGATAATCCTTATGTAGCTACATTTAATACATCTCTTCAGATTCACATTAGGCGATTTAAATACGTATTTTTAAAACAACCTATTACGGCTACACTAGCTTCAGTTGAAGAACATGATCAGATTATTAAAGCTTTTGAAGGCAAAAATAGCAACGATGCCCATAATTTAATGAAACAAAATTTTATTCGACCGATGCAGGAACTGAACGAAATACTTTGAAATGAGGGAAGAAACATGGAAAATAAAAAAGATCTTCGCATTCGAAGCAAGGTAATCAGTGAAGGTGCTAACCGGGTACCGAACAGAGCGATGCTGCGTGCAGTTGGATTTCAAGATGAGGATTTTAAAAAGCCAATGATCGGAATAGCAAGTACGTGGAGTGAAGTAACACCGTGCAATATGCACATCAATGATTTAGCGGTGCAAGCTAAGCAGGGCGCACGTAATAACGGCGGTGCTCCACTAATTTTTAATACGATTACCGTTTCTGATGGGATCTCGATGGGACATGGCGGGATGTTGTTCTCGCTACCAAGTCGGGAAGCTATAGCTGATTCGATTGAAATTGTGACCGGAGCGGAGCGTTTTGACGGCGTTGTTGCAATCGGTGGGTGTGACAAGAATACGCCTGCATGTTTGATGGCTATTGGACGGATGAATATTCCTTCCGTTTATGTATATGGAGGAACCATTCAACCTGGTAATCTCGACGGTAAAAAAGTGGATATCGTTTCAGCTTTTGAAGCCGTTGGACAATATCAAGATGGAAAAATAACAGATGAACAATTGCATAAGGTCGAATGCAGTGTTTGTCCAGGTCCAGGGGCTTGTGGGGGGATGTATACCGCTAATACGATGGCCGCAGCTGCAGAAGCAATGGGTATGTGTTTGCCTGGTTCTTCTTCGACATCAGCTATCTCAGCGGATAAAGCATTGGAATGCGAAGCAGCCGGTAAGCAGGTCATCTCACTTCTTGAACAGGAAATCTACCCAAGAGACATTATGACGAAGAAAGCATTTGAGAATGCGATCACCGTTGTTATGGCTCTAGGGGGATCAACCAACGCATTTCTCCATCTGCTAGCTATTGCACACTCCGTAGAAGTGGATTTAACCTTGGATGATTTTGAACGAATTCGCTTGCGTGTTCCTCATTTGGCAGATCTGAAGCCAAGTGGTCAGTATGTCATGCAGGATTTGAATGATATTGGTGGTGTTTCCGGGGTAATGAAGCTATTGCTCGATGAGGGATTACTTCATGGGGATTGCCTCACCGTAACTGGTAAAACGTTGGCGGAGAATTTAGCGGAAGCTGCTCCACTTCAGAATGATCAAGAGATTATACGTCCACTCAATAATCCGCTTAAACCAAATGGACCACTGGTTGTGCTTCGAGGAAACCTAGCTCCTGAAGGCGCTGTTGCCAAAATGTCAGGCATGAAGATACAACAGTTTTCCGGACCGACAAAGGTGTACGATAGCGAAGATGAAGCGACAGAAGCGATCATGAATGATGAAATTCAAGAAGGGGACGTATTGGTCATACGCTATTGTGGACCGAAGGGTGGACCAGGTATGCCTGAGATGCTTTCCGTTACAGCACTCATTGTAGGGAAAGGTCTCGGTGGGAAAGTTGCTCTCATAACAGATGGTAGGTTCTCGGGTGGCTCGCATGGATTTGTAGTCGGCCATGTATCCCCTGAGGCACAAGTAGGTGGACCGATCTCTTTGCTCCAAAATGGAGATATTATCACCATTAATAGCGACATTCAGGAAATTAAGGTTGAAGTGCCAGAAGAAGAGTTGGCCGCTCGAGCGCAAGCTTGGGTACAACCGCCACTGAAAGTGAAATCCGGTGTACTTGCCAAATATGCTAAATTAGTTTCCTCCGCTTCCAAAGGGGCAGTAACAGATTTGATGGAATAAACAAATAAAGAATACTTTTTGTAAAGATTAAATTTTTATACCCCCGTTAGTTTCATTATTTGAAAATTAACGGGGGTTTTTTTGTTTAATAATGGGCTAATACTGAGTTTATTAGACGATTTCGAGGGATAAGACATTTTCCCATTAAAGTCGCTATATTAGCGGCTTTTTTTTGTTTTATCGGTACAAGTTCTTGTTGCCAGTGACTATACTCATATTAACTGAGGAACGGAATATAGATACACTCCTTGCCATATGAATTTTTGATTATACGCTGGCTGTTTTTCTCTTAGTACATGTTTATTGTTATACTATGTGTTCCAGCCTTACACAACGGAGTTGGAAACCCACAATTAACTGCAGGTTATCTGCTTAGTGCTGTACCGCTTGTAAACAAATATGCTCATAACCATTTTAGAGTCAAGATACTTGTTCAGTATAAAAATATTTTTAATGCTAGAAGCTGATTCAGCAGCCTTTAGAGGATCTTCAGCTTCTTGACCAGCATTAGGGTGATGGGTTCGGTGAAATGTGTTGCTAAGTATTCCATCAGCTTCTTGGATAAGTCCTGTACGGGAAGTTGCTGTACTTGTTCAAATTCAATTTCGCATATTAGACGCGCGATGATGATGTGAGTCCAACCAAGCTTAATGGCATAATCATCATCCCGCTTCACGTTCTCAAAAGCGACAGCAATGTCTTCATGAACATATGGTTTAGTGATGATGGGATTCTTGGGATAGAAGCGAGCTAGAAGATGTTGGTCTGATAAAGATCGACATCTTTTTTTATTCTCTAATTCAAAGGTCATAGAGATAAACGCCATAAAAGGATTGAAGTTTAAAAGCAAAATATAGGACTGAAATTAAATCCTCAGATCTCAGTTTAGTGCATTACAACAAAAAAATAAGACCTGATTTAAACATAAAAGCAAAGAGTTGAGTTTAGATTAGTGTCAAGGGAAGATGAGTTCCACGGGGATGACGGCGTTCTTAGGAGAATAAATATCTTCCATCTGTTCACATAACAGCTTGACGGCTATTCGTGCCATTTCCTGTTCATCCTGCTGCACATAAGCTACGCCTGAAAGATGTGGATTATCGAAAGATAGTAAATCGATATTTGAGTGATCGTTCAGAAGACTGATCGCGGCGGATGTAAGGCGTGCTGTTTCTTCAGTCAAGGAGAAGGCTGCCGAAATTCCACTGTGGTTCTGCAAGAAGTTGCTTACATAGTCCAATGCTTGCTCGCTGCGTAGAATGTCGAGAGGAATGTGACACCACAAGCTCTTGTCAATCGAGATGCCTTGATCTGTGTACGCCTGCTCGAAGCCGAGCGTGCGGTCCTCGACGGCTGTATTGGCATTTTCAGGTGAGATGAGCGCAATCTGTTGATGACTCTTGGATAGTAAATGGGATACAGCCTTATACGCACCGCCGTAATTGTCGGATGTAATGGTGTACGTCTCAATGTTGCGCAGATAGCGGTCGATGAACACACACGGGAATTTATCGAGCGACAGACGCAGTAATGATTCGTTGTACTTCTCATCTTCTGTTGGAAAAACGATCAGCCCCTTCACACCGAGCTCCGTTAGTGTACGAATGACGTTTGATTCGATAGAGGAGGACTCGCGCGTGATGCTTAGTACCATGCTGAGGCCGGCTTCTTGCAGGAAGTGTTCCGTGTAGTCAACGAGCTTCTGAATGACACGGGTTCTCATCGTCGGAATGATAAAGCCAATGAGCGGTATGGAGGACGCGCTGCATGGGGATGGCGAGAAATTGATACTAGAAACAACAAGACTAGAAGAGACGAATGAGCCTTTGCCTTGTACGCGTATAATTAATCCTTCGTCAGCTAGTAGGGTTAGGGCGTTCTTGACGGTAATTTTACTTACTCTGAATTCGTCCATTAGTTCTTGCTCAGAAGGAATGCGATCCGTTGGCCGAAGTTGCCCTGATTTAATTTTCTGTATAATGTTTTCTCGAATTTGTTTGTAGAGCGCCAGCTTTTTCAAAGAGTAGCATCTCCCCATAAACTTTATGATTTTATAATCAATTGGTTATATAAAGCTTATTTCATATATATTATAATACGGCATGTAAAGCGCTTACAATATGGAATCTGAGAAATTGTTGCGAAGGGGTCTTTTCTTTGAAAGGTTAGAATTATGTTAAGGATGGTGGTGCCGAGGTGTATTGAAACCGCTTAAATTAACAGAACTAACTAGTCAGCCGACTTTTCAAATGCATAACAAAAAAAGAGAGGATGACGAACAAATGAAAAAACGCAGTGCTTTAATCTCCATCGTTACACTCCTTATTATGTCACTTGTTTTTACTGCATGTGGTAATCCTTCCGGTTCAAAAACGGAAACGCAGCAATTAGGCGCTAATGCCGGTGAGAATGCAACAGAATTATCATTTTGGACATTCGTAGATTTGCACGGCAAGCATTTGGATAAAATGCTGGGGTTATGGAACCAACAGAACCCAGACAAACAGATTAAGTTGAATGTAACGGTTATGCCTTACGATGATATGCACAACAAGCTCTTATTGGCAGTTACAAGCGGAAAAGGTGCTCCTGATATCGCGGATATTGAGCTTGGTCAATTTCCTAAATTCTTGGAAGGTGACAACGTTCCACTGGAATCTTTGAATGATGTATTTACACCATACAAAGACGTTGTTGTTCCTTCACGTGTCGAGATTTATTCCAAAGCCGAACAGGTTTATGGATTCGATTATCACGTAGGTGCGACGCTTGCTTTCTACAATACTGAAATTCTCGAGCAAGCAGGTGTTGACTACAAGACAATTAAAACGTGGGAAGATTACAAACAAGCAGGTATCAAGGTTTATGAAAAGACTGGCAAGTACTTAGGTACTGCTGATACATCAGCTACGTGGCAAGCATCGCTGCTACTAGCTCAGCAAAACGCTGATTTTACAGATGAAAATGGTAATCCAAAAGTTAACTCGCCTGAAATGATTAAAGCGTATGAAATGTTAGTCGATCTGCAGAAGAACAATGTTATTCATACGATCCCTGGCGGACAACCCGACACAGAAGAAGCAAAAGGCGAATACAACAAAGGCAACTACGCAAGTGCATTGATGCCTGAATGGTACATGTCCCGCTTTGTAAACGAAATGAAAGACCTTAAAGGTAAGTATGCAATAGCTCCATTGCCTGTATTTGAAGAAGGTAATCCTCGTTCCGTTGGCTTAGGCGGTACTGGCACAGTTGTTACTAAGAATGGTAAAGACGTTCAGTTGGCAAAAGAATTTGTAGCCTTTGCTAAGCTTTCGAAAGAAGCTACTACTGAAATCTGGAATACACTTGGATTTGACCCAATTAACATGGAAGTATGGAAAGATGATGCAGTTACGAAAAACCCTGATAATGAATACGTCCAATACTTTAAAACAAATGCATTTGATACTTTGAATGAAATCAAGGACGAAATTAGAGCGATTAAGTCCGTTAAAGCCTCACCAACCATCGGCAATATATTCAATACGGTAACTTTGAATGCTATCTTTGAAGATGGCCAAGACGTGAAGGAAGCTTTGGATGAAGCACAAGCAGCAATTGAACAAGAATTGAAATAAATATAATAAGTAAATGATTTGATTAAACCTGTCGGCAGGTATAGTAGTCGGCAGGTTTAACCTTAGTCAAGGGAGATTGAGAATATGATAAAGAAATTTGTATACTCTCAAAAAGTTGCGCCTTATGTTTTTGTATTGCCATTTATACTTATATTTTTGATATTCTGGTTTTTTCCACTTGTAAATTCATTCGTAATGAGCTTTCAAGATAGAATGTTAGGACAGGATCCTAAATGGATTGGTGAAGCGAATTATTCGAAATTACTTACTGATAAAGTGTTTTTGACATCTATTAAAAATAGCGTTGTGTACATGTTAGGAACCTTAGTGCTGTTAATTCCTTTTCCAATGTTATTCGCCGTTATGATCAACAGTAAGTTAATGAAGGGAAGAGAATTTTTCAAATCTTCGTTCTTTCTCCCTGCACTGACTTCTGTCGCAGTTGCAGGTACCATTTTCCGCCTTACATTCGGTGAAATGGAAGGTTCATTAATGAATAGTTTCCTAGGTCTATTTGGTATAGAGCCTATTAAATTTTTGAAAGACGGAAATTGGAGTATGGCAGCACTGTTAATCCTCGCATGTTGGAGATGGACGGGTGTTAATATGCTTTACTATCTATCCGGTTTGAAAAGCATTGACAATGAGTATTATGAGGCTGCTTCAATTGACGGGGCATCTGCTTGGCAGAAGTTTAGAACAATCACAATGCCATTATTGAAGCCGACCACGGTATATGTTACGACAATTAGTGTTTATGCAGGTTTAGCCATGTTTACCGAGAGCCTGATGATGTTTAACGGTAACAATTCACCCAAAAATATTGGCTTAACCATTGTTGGATACCTGTATAGACAAGGGATTGAGCAGAATAAGCTGGGTTACGCAGCTGCAGTTGGAATCGTTCTGTTAGTCATTGCTATGGTTATCAATTTAACGCAGTTGAAATTTAGTGGAATGTTCAAAAAGGAGGAGGATTAAAGTGGGCAGAAGTCAGACGAGGAGTGATTTCATCTCTAGAATAGTAATTATTTGTTTATTCATTATACTATTCGTTATAATTATGATCCCATTCTACGCAGTGGCCCTATCTTCCTTTAAACCCGGTGAATCATTAGTTAGATATGGTCTTAACCTAAGTTTGGATTTTGAAATCATGAGTTTTGATAATTTCATCTATCTGTTTACTGGACAACATGATTATTTTGTGTGGTTTTGGAACAGTATGATTTTAACAATCGTTCAAGTGGTTTTAACACTTTTTGTAAGCGCATTTGTTGGATATGGTTTTGCAGCATATCATTTTAAAGGTAAGAACTTCCTCTTTATATGTGTTTTGCTCATTATGATGGTGCCTTTCGAAATACTGCTGGTTCCTTTGTACAGCCTAATTAATGATTTGGGAATGGTGAATAGCTATTCGGCAATCATTCTGCCCGGTATAGCCAATGCCGCGACGATATTTTTCTTCAGGCAGTATCTACGAAGCATACCCAAAGAGATTATTCAATCTGGGCGGGTTGATGGCGCAAACGAGTATGCGATTTATTTCAGACTAATTATGCCGATTATGAAGCCATCCTTTGCAGCAATGGCCATTCTGAATGGTATGAATAGCTGGAATAATCTATTGTGGCCATTCATGGTGCTCGGAGATCAGAGTAAATATACACTTCCAATCGGTTTGAAAACGTTGTTAACTCCTTATGGCAATAACTATGACCTATTGATTGTGGGCTCCTTCTTCTCCATCATTCCAATTTTCATACTATTTATTGCTTTCCAGAAATATTTCATAGACGGTATGACTGCAGGTGCTGTTAAGGGGTAGTATATATTATGATGAAACAGGTGATAAGATGGAAATTCAACAACGAGCTTCACACGTCATTCAACCATTAATTGAGCAGAGAGCTGATCCTTTTATTTACCGACATTCGGACGGTTATTATTACTTCGTAGCATCCGTTCCGGAGTATGATCGGATTGAAATCCGTAGAGCCCAGAACCTTGAGGGGCTTGTTACATCAACTCCTGTAGTGATCTGGAGAAAGCGCGAGACTGGTATCCTTAGTGCCAATATTTGGGCACCCGAACTGCATTTTATTGATGACAAATGGTACGTGTATTTCGCTGCCGCACACACGACGGAAACGAATGAAGGCTTGTTCGACCATCGGATGTACGTGCTAGAGAATGAAAATGCCAATCCGCTCGAAGGCAGTTGGATGGAAAGAGGGCAGGTTCGTACCGAATGGGAAAGCTTCGCCCTCGATGCCACTACCTTTGAGCATAATGGCAGCCGTTATTACGTATGGGCACAAAAGGATCCGAATATCGAAGGTAATTCTAATCTGTATATATCCAAAATGAGCAATCCATGGACGCTGACTGGACCGCAAACGATGATTTCGCTGCCGGAATATGACTGGGAAATCATTGGTTATAAAGTGAACGAAGGCGCGGCATTTCTTCGCAAGGGTAATCGGGTATTCCTCTCTTACTCGGCTAGCGCCACCGATTTCAATTATTGCATGGGCCTGCTTGAAGCCGATGCGGATGCTGATTTGCTCGATGCCACCTCATGGCGCAAGTCGCAAACAGCGGTTCTCTCGACAGATGAGAGCATCTCAATGTATGGTCCCGGTCATAATTCCTTCACGGTGTCAGAGGTCGACGAAAAGACGTTATTTGTGTTCCACGCAAGAACGTACAAGAACATTATAGGAGATCCGCTGTACGATCCGAATCGCCATACATTTGTGACGGAGCTTTTGTGGACGGCTGACGGCAAACCCGATTTCCGCGGCTCTGTTGCAGCACTTGCACGTTCTGTACAGTGAACGAGTGTCCCAGCAAGGTTGGTTGATGGATTTGAGTTCGTTTATCCAACTTGCCAAAGAGAGAGATTTAAAACATCGAAGGCACCTTACTGGGTGCCTTCGACTTCGTTCAACAGATAATACGTCGAACCGTAATACAATTAGTGGTAAGTTGCCTTAAAACTTGCCGCTCCAGTTATCCCGGAAAATCATATCAAAAAAACAAAAAAAGTCGCTGATCAATAGGATCGGCGGCTTTTTTTATGTTATCGGTACGAGTTTTATTCCGTGCCAAGGACAAGAGCTTCTATCGATTGCCGGAATGGACAAGAACATTGTCCTATTACCGTTAAGAAGTACATCTAAAGAATAAGATGTAATTTAAATCTTAACAGGCAGCATAAATTCTGCACAGTTTTCAAATTTCTTATGGGACAAACAACTCGATAAGATACAAAAACGGGCTTTGAGTCACTTACAGCGAGAGGAACTGTAACGGGCAAGTTTCTGATTTGTTACAAGGTCAGCATATGAACAAGGTTGTAATTATGTAAATTTCAGTTGGAAATGATGATTTCAACCTGATGTAATGATTTGTAAAATAAGCTTATCAAAAAAGAACTAGGAGAGGTTCCCATGACAAAGCCAGACGTCCCGCACCATCCACAGATATCAGGTTATAGCCATAAAATCAATGATCCATTCTGGTCGCATTATATTGAACTGGTCCGCAACGTAGTTGTTCCTTATCAATGGGAAGCGCTCAATGACCGTATCGAAGGAGCTGAACCAAGCCGGGCCATTCGGAATTTCCGCATTGCTGCTGGGGATGAAGAGGGCGTTCATTATGGCATGGTTTTTCAGGATAGCGATGTTGCGAAATGGATTGAAGCAGCTTCGTACCTGCTCTCCGCGAAGCCCGACGCGGAACTGGAAGTCCTCGTGGATTCTGTTATTGAGACCATAGCTCGGGCACAGCAAGCCGATGGTTATTTGAACACGTACTTCACCTTGCGTGAACCTGGGGCGCGATGGACGAACCTCGCCGAGTGTCATGAACTTTATTGTGCAGGACATATGATTGAGGCTGGTGTAGCGTACTATCATGCCACGGGCAAACGCACGCTGCTGGATGTGGTTATTCGCCTGGCGGATCATATGGGCACCGTGTTTGGTACAGAGCCGGGACAATTGCCAGGTTATGATGGACATCAGGAGATTGAACTTGCACTCTTCAAATTGTATGAGACGACAAAAGAAGAGAAATATCTGGAACTGAGCCGTTATTTTCTGGATCAGCGGGGAGCGAGTCCGCATTTTTTTGTAGAGGAATGGGAGAAAAGGGGCCGTACCATACATTTTGGAGAGTTGGATATGGTTCACCGACACACGTACTCCCAGTCCCATCTGCCTATTAGGGAGCAGTCGACAGCAGAAGGCCATTCGGTTCGACTGGTGTACATGTGCGCCGCTATGGCAGATGTAGCTGCGAAGAAGGAGGATACATCGCTGAAAGAAGCCTGTGAACGGTTGTGGAGCAACATCGTAAGCAAGCGAATGTACATTACGGGAAGCATTGGTTCATCAGCCAAAGAAGAAGCATTTACAGGCGATTATGATCTGCCTGGAGATACCGCCTACGCAGAGACCTGTGCCTCAATTGGCCTGATCTTTTGGGCGAAGCGCATGCTGCAGATGGAGCAGGATAGCCGGTACGCAGACGTTATGGAGCGAGCCCTGTACAACACGGTGATTAGTGGAATGTCTCTGGATGGTCAACGTTTCTTCTATGTGAATCCGCTTGAAGTCGATCCGAAGATGCAACGTGTGAATCCTAATTATGCCCACGTGCGAACACGCCGGCAAGGGTGGTTTGGTTGTGCTTGCTGTCCGCCGAACATTGCGCGATTAATTGCCTCATTGGATCAATATGTATATACCCCGGCCGTGGAACAGGCTACGTTGTATGTACAATTGTACATCGGAGGGGATGGGGAATTCACACTTGAGGGTAGGAGAGCAGCCGTAACCATGGACTCTGACTATACCTCCACTGGAGATGTGAAGCTGATCGTTCGGCCTGATTCCCCAGAGGGAATGCAGTTTACGATAGCTCTGAGAAAGCCGGACTGGTGCAAGATTCCCGAGCTGTGGATTAATGGGGAGAAGAGCGAACAAGATGGTTTTACTTTTGAATACGGTTACATAAAGGTGACCCGTTTGTGGAAAGCCGGTGATGAAATTAAACTTCACTTCCCTATGGAGTTGCTGCGGATGAAAGGACATGATCACATCAAAGCCACTTTCGGAAAAGTAGCCATCCAGCGGGGACCGTTTATGTACTGTCTCGAAGAAGTCGACAATGCCCGCGGATTGCATCGCATTCAGCTGCCCCGGGATGCCGAGTTTCACATCGGTAGCGGGGAACAGATGCCTCTGGGGGTCCCGGCTCTTACAACCATTGGGCAGAGAATCGTATCCCAAGAAGACTGGGGAATACATCTGTATCGCAGTGATGTTCACTGGGATACACAGCCTGCCGAGCTTCGGTTCATTCCTTACTTCACTTGGGCCAATCGGGATGAAGGAGAAATGAGTGTTTGGATTCGCGAAAGCGAATAAAAAGAAGTCTACTAGTGCTGCTGTAAAAAGGTATACAAAAGGAAAGCGCCCGATAGACCCAAAATACGCGCTGTAGGATAACGTGATCTTTGGTGAGCGGACACTTTTTTCACGGCATCAGTTCTGATTGAGTCAGTTTATTTATCTGAGTTGGTAAACTTGCTGCGGAAGTTGGAAGGAGAGATGCCCTCTTTTTTCGAGAAACAGGAAGAGAAGTAGGATACATGATTGAAGCCGATCTCTTCGGCGATGCGAGCAACGGACCAGGCGGTTTGCAACAGCAGCTTTTTGGCCTGTTCGATTCTGTAATGCAGCAGATATTCCATGGGTGTCATGCCATACACTTTCAGCATGCTGCGTGCGAGATAGTTTGGATGGTAGTTGAGTTCCTTTTGCAGCATCGGATTGGAAATGGGTAGCGGGTAATTGTGGCGGATGTAGAGTTCAACTTTCTCGGCAATCCGGATTGCGGCAACGTCTGACAGTGAAGACAGCCCAAGATCCAGATGCTGCATAAATTGCTGGAAGGTCGCCTGTCGTTTCCAATTGCGCATGGACTGAGGCTCCTGATCAAGCTGAGAGAAATGCTCCAGAAGTTCCATATCTTTGATTGCAATGTGCAAATGTTTGGGAATGAAGATGGAACAGACATCACAGTGGTTCAGATATGCGCTCACCTTATGTGTCTCAATTAGTTCGGCTTGATTGGCGAGACATTCGTCCATGTTGGCAGACTCTCTCCAGCTGCCAAAGGTTTGAAAATGAATCCAGATCATTTCCGTTTCCGCCTTACAGGCTGCGCTGCCGTAATGATGTCCATCCGGCTTAAGGATCAGTGCTTCTCCTTGGTTCAGAAGCCATTCTGTCCCGTTCTCGCTAATGGCGAGCGAACCGCGTGTAACAACAATTAGATCAAAGACACCGATGTCACTCCGGCTAATGTGATATTCACCGGCTTCGTAACAAGCACGGCCGCAATCAATAAAATAGGGAATGGGCGGGGTGATGAAATGAAGGATGGGCGAGTCCAATCCGGCACCTCCGAACAGGTTGAAATATTTAAAATTCATGTTGGCATCGAGCATTTATTTTTTATGATACAGCAAGTAACATAGAAAATAAAGCGCTTACGAAATTCAGTTTTAACCTTCAACGGATTCAGGTTTAGAACCTTATCTTCACTCTTTAGAGATTCTACTTTAGACGAAAGAATGAACGTCATTTTCGATGGATCGGTCAAAGGTATTTCGTAGAAGAAACTATACTTGCCGGTTTAAGAGAATTAAACCCCTAATGGATATGATCACATATATACAGGAGGTTATAATGACAATGATTTCGAAGAAGTGGAAGCCGCTCATGATCGCGCTGCTCCTGGCATTTTCAAGTCTGCCGCTGCAGGTTAGCGCTTTGCCTGCGGCCGCGACGGCTGCGGTAAAGACCGGTATCTCCAATGCCAGCCTGTCGGCCAAAGTTGGCGACTTAGGTCAGATTGAGGAGCTTTATATCAACAACAATCCTACCAATAAACAGGGGAAGCCAATCAATTTCGTCCTGCCTAATACTACATCGCCGCAGAATGGTACTCAGCACCAATGGATGGGGGGAATGATCTTCTCTTACCGCACGGGTGCCAATGGACAATTCCCTGATAACAGGGACGGCTTTGTAGAAGTTGATACCAATAAAACATTGGCTGCCGGTGGATCTACACAATATTCGACCATTAATCCGGATAACCCCTATATGAACAAGACCGCATCAGCAGACGGCAAGAAGGTAGAAGTCAGCTTTATTGGACAGAACCTAAATTCTACAGACCAGCGGGTAATGAAGGGCTTCGATGTGAAATCCGTTTTTGATATGGAGACCGATGATGGTTCAATGCTTTGGGAAATTACGGTGAAGAACAAAAGCAATCAGTATATCGAATTCGGGGATATCGGCTTGCCGATGCCTTGGAACAACAAATACCAGAGCTTATCCGATACCTATGATGACCGTGTGACGGTGCATAATTTCGCAGGTGCTGACAGTGGGTATTCTTATGCCATCCGCACCAGTGGTGAGGGGAACTTCATGCTCTTCACTCCGGTGCCGGAGAGCGGCGCTCGAATCGAGTATGTGGATTATTGGATGCATGAAGCAGGAGAGCGGCGTGCTGCAGACACCTTTAAGAACTGGACAGGAGATAGTGGCGGCTGGTATCCGGGGCTGAACGTGCTCTATATTCACTCCAAAGAAATCCAAAAAACGGGACGCGGATACTTTACTGATGCTTCCAGCCTCGTCCTAGGCCCGGATGAGTCCAAGACGTATAAGTTTAAATTCTCAGCAGTCCGTGGAGGCGACAATACGCCGCAGGAAAGCGCCCAAAGCCCAAATAACAGTTCGACCTCGATGGAAGACCGTGAAGCCAATCTGCGGTCCATCCTATATAAATCAGGCATGATTGATGCAGTAGCGGTGCCGGGCTTCCAGACAGCGATCAATATGCCTGTCAAGCTAGACCTGCACTATGACGACAGTATCGTTGATGTACAAACCATCGATATTCAAAATGTGGCAGAGAATGATCCGTTTGACGAAGCGCATATTCCGGTTATCAAGCCTGGGAAGAGCAGAAAGGAAATGGTTGACAACTCGCGGGCTGGACGTGGACTGCCTGGCGGAAACCCTGGCTACAACGAGTCGGTTGAGTTTGTGGAGACCAAGATCTTAAATGGGGAACAGCATCACATCTATTCGCTTCAGTTTGATTCGATCGGCAATAACAGCGTGCGTATCGAATATAAGCTGAAGGACGGCAACGAATGGGTGGATAAATTCACTCAATTTGAATTCAATGTTCTAGCCGAGCTGGATGCAATCTCGGATGCCCATTCCGAATTCATGGTTCAGCAAACACAGGATAAGGATCCGGAAAGTCCCACCTACGGGAACTATTTCGACTGGTATCTTTCAAGCGGCATGGATCTCAATACAAGCCATTGGGGAGATGACTGGAGCCATGACAACATCAACTTCATGACGATGAAGAACTATCTGGCTCCAAGTCCCGATGAAATTCGCTCTATCGAGACATACCTGATCGACTTCATGTGGGAACGATACATGAAGAATACGCAGGATAGCTACATCGTTGCGAACTGGCTGAAAGATTCTGGAGCGTACACTGACAAAGATAAACCTTATACACGTACGTTCTCCGAAATCATGGAAGCTACCGGATTTTTCAACATGTACCGGATTCAGAAGGCTTATCCTAATCTGATCGAGTACCGGGAATCGCCTCAGTTTTATCTGGAGAAAGCTTATAACATCTACTATAAGCGTGTTTCCACCGGGGCCATCGGATTCTATGGCGAGCAGCAAGTCCCGCATATGATTGAAGCACTGAAGGAAGAGGGGATGCAGACCGAGTCAGCCAATCTGCAGAAAAAGTTCGCCCTCGACAAGGGACGGAATATGACTAGAGCCACTTATCCTTACGGGTCGGAATTTGAATATGACAATACTGGCGAAGAAGGGGCTTATGCAGCAGCGAAAGCACTGCGCACGTACTATCCAGCAGACGCACTTACAGGTGCAGCTGAGAAAAGTATGGAAATGGCCGATTGGAAAACACGTGCCATGCGCGGTATTCAGCCTACCTGGTTCCATTATTCCGTGCCCGTTTTCCGCGGCGGTGAAGGCTGGTGGAATTTCCAATATACTGCGTCTTTGGCAGGATACATTATGGATGACTGGTTAAGGTATGAGAATGATGGCAGATCGGTGGAGCAGAAGGCCATTGCACAGCAGCGAAATTATGCCGCGAAGATTTCGAACTTCAATGCCGTCAATATGGGACAGATTTCGGCTAATTCAGTTGGCAGTACCTCTTGGAGATATTCGATGTATAAGGGAGGCACAGGTACGAAGGACGTATACGATGGCGGCTCTCGCGTCATGAGTAACGGCTGGAATGATTTTTCGGGCGAATCGGAAGAAGGCCTCTATGGTTCCCTTCTCAGCATCAGCTCTGATATTGTTACAGATCCGATATTCGGGTTGTTCGGTTATGGAGCGCTGGTGAGTGACGAAGGAGACAGCTACAACATTACGCCGAAAGACGGTTTCGGCAAACGGATCAATCTGATCGATGAGAAAATCTATTTGGAGCTGGAAAGTGATAAAGTAGAAAGCGCTCAAATTCAAAAAGATGGTAAGGGTTTTACACTTCAGCTCCTGAATCCATCAGGAAAAGAGCATACTTCACGGATTTTGTTTGATGGAGTGGGGATCGAGAATGGCTACTATACCATGAAGCTGAATGGTGCAGCTGCCGGACAGTTCTATGTTCAGGACAATGAAGGCGTTGCCATGTTTCAGATGGGTAGCGTGCAGCGTGCTGAATTGATCATTGAAAAGTCAGCCGGCGGCGAAAATGAAGCTCCGCAAATTACTGTAGAGCTGGCGACACAACATTCACAGGCGTTGATTCCATTTATGCTGAATGGGATTGTAACCGATGATGGCGCGCCGAAAGGGACTCTGTCTTATCAATGGGAAGTGGTCAGTGCCCCGGAAGGCGCCATGCTAACCTTTACTCACCCAAAAGCAAGTATTACACAGGCTACGGGTACCAAAGCAGGCTCATATACAGTTAAGCTTAGCGCAAGTGATGGACAACTGACTGGCTCCGGCCAGGTAATCTTCGAACTGGCTTCACCGCCGGATAAACAGCCTCCAGCAATTGGCCAAGTAACAGCGGTTCAGGATGTTGCCAATAACAGTATCGTAGTATTATCCGGGGAGGCCATTCCTGACCCTGTGCATAGCGAGGCAGAAGAACCCCAGTTGAAGTACACTTGGGCCGTCAAGCAAAAGCCTGAAGGTTCAGCGGACATTTCATTTGTGGATGGTGACAAAGCAGCAGCCTATGCGCGTGTAAGCACGGCAGGCACCTACACGTTTACCTTCAGTGCGGCAGACGGAGACAAGAAGGCCAGCAAGGATATAACGATAGAGATTAAGGAAGATACCGTTGACGTTTACCGGGCACTCAGCGTTGTCACCAAAAAGGATATTGAACCAGAACTTCCTAGACAAATCTATATTCTGTCAGAGGAAGGGTATCTAGAGCAGGAAATCACTTGGGATGCTATAGATCCAAGCAGCTATGCTAGTGTAGGCCAATTTGAAGCCAGAGGAAAGGTCAATGGAAGTGCTTTGGAGGTTTGGGCTACCGTACATGTCGTGAATACTGAGCTACAAAATGCGGCGCTGACAGCCAAGGCTTCCGCTAGCTTCTCTGGTGGCGACGGATATCCGGAAGCGATGAATAACGGCATTGAACCTAAAAGCTCGGCAGATTTCTCGCCGAACCGCGGTGCCCCCAACAGTGCATGGCATAACTGGGGTAGAGAAGGAGATCCAGCATGGGTGATGTATGAATGGGATCAGCCATTCCTGGCCTCTTCTATGGATGTATATGTCTTCCAGGACGGCGGCGGGAACTTCCGTCCGAAGGATATGCAGCTAATGCTTCGCGACGAAGATGGGAAATGGTACACCCCACGGGCCATAAAGGGATTGGGCAATGAACTTAATAAATACAATACAACTACCTTTGAGCCCACCTATATTACAGGTGTTCGTATGGACATGAAGCCTTCCGTTAATGGCAGCGGTATTCTGGAATGGAAGGTATACGGCTATACCGGAGCGGTAGATAAGTCAGAACTGATCAAGGTCTATAACTATGTAAATACATTAAATGCTTCGAACCTTGCAGATCCTGGTCTTGCGCCAATCGAAGCAGCGAAGACAGAAGCATCTGCTGTGATCAAGAATATGAATGCCACAGACGAGGAAATTGCCCTAGCGCTCAAGAAGTTGCTGACGGATTTGCGTCTGCTGAGTCCGAATGACGGCAATATGGCTTTCCTCGCGAATGCTTCTTCCAGCTACACCTCACCTTGGGAGAGTTTGGCGGCAGTAAACGACGGAAAGAAAGATGGCAACAACATTTCGCATTGGGGAACCTGGGGTCATGAAGGCGCAGAGGAGTGGGTGCAATATGAATGGCCGCAGGGTGCATCTATCCGGAGTTCGAATCTGGTGCTGTGGTCAGATGGCGGCGGAATCAAGCCGCCTACCCAAATTGTATATTCCTACATCCCGGCGGATAGCGGAACTGATGAATGGATAACAGCGGGAACGGTTACGGAGGGAATCAAAGTGGTTGAACATACTCCAGCGGAATCCTCCAATCCGTACACGTTTGACTCGGTGCTGAATGTAAAAGCACTGCGGGTTACCCTGACTAAACAATCGCGGGCAGGCGATAACGGTGTAGGCCTATGGGAATGGGAAGTTCACCAGGCCATACCCATTCCTGATCGTGAGGCTCCAGTAACACCGGCAGGTGTGGCACCGTCCATTCCTGATGGAGATGACGGCAAACTGATCGGTGTGACAACAGAAATGGAGTATAAGAAGGAAGGCGAAGAAGAATATATTGCAATTGCAGGAATTGAGGTCACAGGTCTCACCGCCGGTAAATATTATGTCCGGTATATGAAGACCGGTTCGCTGAGCGTCAGCCTGGATAAGGAAGTCGTTATTCCGGAAGGGCAGACACAGGAGCAGGCTGCACCCGATGCGAGTGGGTGGGTGATCTCACACGCCAATTCGGATACCGGCATAAAAGGCATAATTGAGGGTTTGAATGATACGATGGAATACCGGAAGCTGGGCGAAGAGGACTACACACCTGTTACAGGTTCAAGTATCAACGATCTGGAGCCTGGCAGCTATCAGATCCGGTATGCAGCCACAGACAGCCTAAAGGCAAGTCCGCCGGTAACCGTGGACATTCGTAATGAAACCAAGGCAGATAGAGAGGCACCAACAGTGGAAGGACTCGTCATTACACCGCCTACAGCGGCAGGCGGGAATGATGGCAGAATTGAAAATGTGACTGTCGATATGGAGTACCGAAAGGTGGATCAAGGTGGTTACATGCCGGTTAGTGGATCCAGCATTGAAGGCCTAGAGGTGGGCAGCTATGAGCTCCGGTACGCCGGGACGGATATGAGCAATCCAAGTCCTGCTATCCTGATCGTTGTGCCTGACGGAACCAAGCAGGAGCAAAGTCCGCCGTCCAGTGCAGAGGTCAAGGCTGTAAATGTCAGTGCAGCTGGGGCCAAGGATGGTAAGATCACAGGTGTAAGTCCTGCAATGGAATATCGGCTAGTAGGAATGGACGCTGGCAGCTGGAATGCGATCACAGGCACAGAGGTTGCAGGTCTTGGCAACGGAATCTATGAAGTAAGATATAAAGAGACGGCAACTCATTATGCGAGCCAATCCCTTACTGTCGTTATCAGCAATCCAGTCATCAATCCGAAGCCTACGGAAACACCCTCGTCAACGGATGCACCTGTGTCAGTCACCACACCTTCACCGGTTCCTGAAAACATCAAAGTCGAAGGGAATTGGATTAAGATTGTGGCACCAAAGACGGATACCAAAACCGGTAAAGCTAAAGGAGCACCCATCCGTCAGGAAGACCTTAATAAGGCTCTGGAGCATGTAAAGGCGAATAGCAGTAAAATTAAAACAATCATGGTGGACATTCCGAAAGCAGAGGGAGCCCATTCCTATGCGGTTGAGCTTCCTGCAGCTGCACTAACCGCAGCGCATGCCAACATCAAGATCGAGATTAATACGGAATTTGGAACCGTTGCAGTATCTTCTAATTTGCTGAAGTATGTATCAGGTGCCAAAAATGTGGAACTGTCACTGAGCCGGCTAGATACTGTAAAGCTTCATTCAGATGTAAAATCAGTGATAGCCAGCAGACCTGTTATTGCATTCTCTGTGCAATTAGATGGAGAAGAAATGGCAACCTTGAATGCACCGGTTGAAATCAGACTGCCTTATACTCCTGATGTTGAAGAATTGGCCAATTCCAAATACCTTACAGTTTCGTACGAGGCTGCAAATAGTACATTTGTTCAGCTACTGAATGGCAAATACGACAGTGCTCTACAAGCCATGGTTTTTCCAGCGGCAAATACAGGTCAATATGCAGTTGTTTATACGAAGAAGTTCTTCAATGATGTCATCAAGGATTCGTGGTACGCACCAGCGGTTGAAACAATGGCGTCCAAAGGATTCATCGACGGGACATCAGCAACAAGCTTTAGTCCCGAGCAAAAGGTCACAAGAGGTGAGTATCTAGCTTGGTTGGTAAGGACACTGGATCTCAAAACAGAGTTAAACACCACCTTCAGTGATATGAAGCGAACAGACCTCTATTATGAGGAAATCGGAATCGCCAAAGCACTCGGGATCGCCATGGGTTCAAACGGCAGCTTCTATCCGGAAATGGAAATTGCTAGACAAGATTTGGCTGTGCTGACCATGCGGGCTTTGCGGGCAGTTGGGAAAACCGAGCAGACCCGTACAGCTGAGGATCTCAAGAGATTTACAGATGCGGCAAATGTAGCAAAGTACGCAATTGATGACATGGCTGGAATGGTTAGAATGGGTTTCATAAACGGGCGAAGCAATGTCACCCTGAGTCCTGGCGGAACGACAACCAGAGCAGAAGCTGCTCAAGTTCTGTATAAGATTTTCTCGCAGCTATAATTAAAGAAACCGACCTTGGTCCTGTTTCTGCAGGACCAAGGTCGGTTTCTTTTTTAGGGAGTGCATCAAGCATGATGCCGTGCCCAATGTTAATTACCCCATACCTGGAAAAGTTTAAAAATCTACATTATCCCATTGAATCGGCGTAGTTAGGTTGAAATTTGCGGTTCATCTACAGGCTGTCTTCCACTTACCACAAGCATAATTGCAGCAACAATAATAAGTATAAAGCAGAAGATAAATGAGTATCGGTAACCCACAATGCTGGCTACTCCACCACCAACAAGACTACCAATCAGCCTGCCGATTGTGGATGAATTCGAATAGAGTGTGGAAGCATATCCCGGCATACTAGGCAGCAGGTCCTGAATGTAGCTAATTCCAATCGCAGAAATGACGGCGACAAAAACAGCGAGCAAAATTTGTGCTGCAAGCATTTGCCACATCTCGTTCGAGATAAGGATAACGAAATAATAAGCTCCTCCAAAAATAGCCCCGCAAAACACCAAGATTCGGTTACTATACTTTGCACTAAGTAGACCGAGTACAATCATAAAGGGAATTTCCAGCGCAGCACATATACTGCTGACTAAACCGACATGACTTGTCGTTCCGCCAAGATTGTTTGTAATAAAGAGAGCCGTGTTTATACTGCTCATCCAATGAGCCGTATACATGAGTATCATAATGAGAAAAGGAATTAGAATATCCCGGTTTTGAGCCAGTCGGAAACTTTTTATATTCGCTTCAGCATTACTGCTCTTCATTTCTGTGTTTGATTTGAGAAACAGGAAAACAAGCAGAGCAACGAGTAGGAAAGCTCCGATCGTTCCCCAAAAAATCCCCTTAAATCCAATAGCAGCGAGTAATAAAGTGCCGATTAAAGGACCTGTAATAAAGCCGAGAGAGAAAGCAGAACGCAAGGTAGAATTAGCAAACGCACGCTCCGTAAAATGACTCTTTATCACTGCTTCTCTAGAAATAGCGAACAACTGGGGCATTCCTGGTGCACCAAGGGCAGTAAACACAGTCATGTAAATGAACAAAATCGGAAAATCTTGAATAAACAAGTATCCACTAAAGGCCAGAACATTGGAGAGAGTAGAGAAAAGATAAACGCTCTTCCGATTCAAGCCGAGGTCAGAACGTCTTCCGATTAGTGTACTGATCCATATTCCTGCAATTAGTGTAACGGCTAGATAAAGACCAAACATACCAATAGATACGCCAAGCTGTTCCGTGAAATAAATAGATAAAAAGGGGGTACTGAGTGAAATGCCCATTCCCTGTAGTGCCATACACATAAAGAGTAAAGCATACGAAGGAATGGAAAATAAGCTGATGAATCGATTGATCATAGTGTAAAATTACTCCTCAGAATTTGTTGTTGTGTAATCACCATACATGACCTTGCTTTATCTCGTCTAATTGCATTTTACTGGTGAATGCTTCACATCCACTTTGGGAAGCTAATAAACGCTCATATTCATGGCTGAATAGAATCAATCGTACATCTTTATTATGTACTAGATGACAACACAAACAATATAACATTCGTGCCAAATGCTTGCCTAAACCTACCATAGACTCGTGTGAGTATACAGTAAATCTTTTCACCGCCTGCGCGAGGTTGCTGAACTAGGTGGTGTTCAATATAACCTACTGTAAAGATTAAGCTAACGGGCAGGATAGTTTAAAGGAGCCGAACGCTGTTTTCTTAAAGTGAAAATGCCACCAAAAAAATTAATTCGTAGAATGGTTGCGATCCAGAGGAGAAGAAGTAATATGTGTGACAAGACAACGCAAAAAAGATCACTTCATTAAAGTAGTCTTATTTAGAATATAAGAATTATGAGATGGGCGGGAATTGTACATTTTTTCGGGGAAAGATCTTTATTATGTGTATAGGAAAGAATAAGCGGTGCTTATACAATAACATTAGAGATTGTAAACGCTTGCTTCGAATTCTGAGGATGCAATCAAAGAATTACCGTAAATCGCCGGATATTTGAGCGCTATTCCTGGACCGCAGACATACCTACATGCTGGACGATGAAGCGCCTCCCTTGTTCGCTTGCCTCAGCCAGCTGCTTCACCGGCGTCTACCTGGGGCTGCGCGCCTTGGGCAACGGTACAGAGAACACCAGCCTTAATTATGAAGGATTCTATTATTCCAATACCAAAGGAGATGCCTTATGAATCAACAACAACTACCTAAGCCCCACCAGCCGCTCGTAACCCACATCTTCACTGCGGACCCGTCCGCCCATGTCTACGAGGGAAAAATTTACATCTATCCTTCCCATGACCTCGATCATGACGAGCCGAGCAACGATAACGGCGACCAGTATAAAATGGAAGACTATCATGTCCTCTCGATGAACAACTTCGATTCCCCGGTGGTCGATCACGGCGAAGCGTTGCATCTGAGAGATATTCCGTGGGCCTCGAAGCAGCTCTGGGCACCGGATGCCGCTTATAAGGACAATATTTATTACCTGTTCTTCCCGGCACGGGATCATGACGGCATCTTCCGTCTGGGTGTGGCAACATCAGAGTCTCCGGCAGGCCCGTTCACGCCGCAACCAAATTATATGGAAGGCAGCTTCAGTATCGATCCGGCCGTACTGGTCGATGACGACAATCAGTCATACATCTATTTCGGCGGACTTTGGGGCGGCCAGCTGGAGAAATGGCAGACCGGCAGCTTCGTGCCAGATGCAGAAGGACCGGCTCCTGACCAGCCAGCGCTTGGACCGCAAGTTGCACTGCTTAGTGACGATATGCTGTCCTTCCAGGGCAAGCCTGCCGAGATATCAATTGTCGATGAAGACGGGAATCCGATTCTGGCCGGGGATGAGGAACGGAGATATTTTGAAGGCCCATGGATGCATAAATATAACGACTATTACTACCTGTCCTACTCTACAGGAACCACGCATAAGCTCGTATATGCGATAGGCAAGAACCCGATGGGACCATTCACGTTCAAAGGCGAGATTCTCTCTCCGGTTATCGGCTGGACAACCCACCACTCCATTGTGCAAGTTGAAGACAAGTGGTATCTGTTCTATCACGACAGCTCCCTGTCGGAAGGCGTCAACCACAAGCGCTGCGTTAAATATTCCGAGCTGAAATACAACGAAGACGGAACGATCCAGAAGATCAATCCTTATCCGGGTGCCGAGTAAGCTGGCGTGGTTAGCGGAAACAGATAAGATTACAAGATAAGGCATAACATGAGGCAGCTCCTGAAGGGGCTGCTTTTTTAATAGGAGGATCAGTTGTGTCACTCAAACCTTAATAAGATCAACATAACGAATAACTGTCTCCTACAGCACAGTCTGTGTTCCCTACAAAATTGTTTGACACCATTTTACAATGCCCATAAAAGTAGATGCGATATATTGGAGTACCATTTTATTATATTGGGAAACGACGATTAGAGTCTGCACTCGAGCAGTTCGCCCATCCGAATGAAGTGGTTATTGAATATAAAAGCTTTGAACTTAATCCGCAAGGATCGATGTACTCAGGCAAAAATATGCATCAAATTCGTATAATATTGACCAAGTGAAGCCCACCAATACGTTGGATGCTCATCGTTTAACCCAATATGCCAAATCTATTGGTAAAGATAAGGAATTAGCAGAGAAGCTGTTCTATTCTTATTACATGGACGCCAAGCTAATTAGCGATCATGATACATTAGCAGATTTTGCAGAATCAATCGGAATGAATAGGGACGAGTCAATGGCAGTTCTCTATGATCCATCCAAATACGCTAACGAAGTGCATTCAGATGAAGCTACACAATAAGTAAAGCCATTTGTAAGACAGAGATATTATGAAAGTATTGTCGAGAACAATTACAAAGTATTTTAGAACAGCGTGTAGACAGGCAGTTCAAACAAAAGGAAGGGGCCGTCCTACAAAGGATGGCCTTTAAATTACATGCACATATATCGAGGGACAAGAACATAGTCCGATTTCTGAATGTTCCTTTTAGTGAAGAGACACTACTAATAATGTAATCAAAATAACGCAATATTTCATGGCGAGACATTGGTTTTGAAAATTTTTTACTAATCCTAACTGTCAATTATGCTCTTGATATTTTTAATTGTTGCAAAGTGCATTGCTTCATGGTAAATCAGAAAACCCAGTAATTGTTCTACATTTGTAAAGATAAGTCCTGTAGAAGACTTGTAATGAGGATTGATTTCTTCTTTCAATTTGCTTAAAAGTACCGCTTCAACCCTTTCAATTTGTTCGGTTAACAAGTCGATTATCTGAGGCATCGTTGGAGGCTCTATATTCCAGTCAAGTGGTTTAGTTCCTGGAGCAAACAACTTACCAAAATTAGCAGGATATCTGGTTTCTTGCCCAGTAAGTTGGAAAGCGAACTTCTCATGTATAACATACATGTGGCCTAGATTCCATTTTATATTGTTTTTCAAACCTGTTGGAATTATTTCTGAGGCAGAGTCATTTATATTCCTCACATAATCAATTGTCTGGCGGCGAACAAATCCCCATTGATCTGCGACAAAATTGCTCATGTTATTGACCTCCCATAAAGTCGCTAAAAGAAAAAATCACTTGTTTTTCGTGTGAAGAAATTCCGCCAGTTTACTAAAAACACTTTTGTGTCAGTGACCAGAGTTGCTTTCAGAAACATAAGTTGAGACTCGTTGTGACAGATTTGCCAACATACGTTCAAAATAGGATTCATCATGAATTGCTCTACTCAGAATTAATCCCCCTTGAATACTAGCAATGGTTTCCTCTGAAATTTGGTCAGCAGTCTCTTTAGAGATGCCTGTTCGAACTAGTGCCGCACTTAATGCTTCAATCCATCTTATAAAATATTGCCGAATTACAGCAGCGAATCGATCCCTTGTTTCGTCCAAAGCGAATGCACCAACAAGGCATATCCGCTGACCGGATTGAAAATAAATATCGACCTCTTGCCACATATGATCAATGGCTGCCCGGGGTTCATTCTTTTCGAGCGGTTCAAAAATGTTCTTGATAAACCATTGATCAATATGAGTAAGAATTTCAGCAGCCATCTCATCTTTTCCACCCGGGAAGAAATAATATAAGCTACCTTTAGATAGACGCGTACGGGCTGTAATTTTACTCAAAGATGCGCCCTCATAACCTAATTCACGAAATACCTCAGTCACGAGAGGAATGACATCGGATTTTTCAAAGACAGTGCGAGTCATAGGTTTAACTCACTGAGGCTTGGGTGTTCAGCAGGGCGTGTGCCGAGAGACCAATGAAATTTTCGTTCTTCTTCCTTAATCGGCATATCATTAATCGAAGCAAATCTACGCTTCATCAAGCCGTCGTCAGCGAATTCCCAATTCTCATTCCCATACGATCTGAACCAATTGCCACTATCATCATGCCATTCATATGCGAATCTAACAGCAATACGGTTATCCGTAAATGACCAAAGCTCCTTAATAAGGCGGTAGTCCAGTTCTTTGGCCCATTTTCGAGTTAGTAAAGACACAATTTCTTGGCGGCCTGTTATAAATTCGCTCCGATTTCTCCAATAACAATCCTCAGTATACACAAGGGAGACGCGCTGAGGGTCTCGGCTATTCCAGCTGTCTTCTGCCATACGTGTTTTTTGAATTGCTGTCTCACGAGTGAATGGGGGAGTTAAATTATTCATTAAATCTTCCTCACTTTCTATACCGTTTGTATTAATATAAACCGATCGGTTTATAAGTGCAAGTTTACATCCGAAATTCAATACAAATGTCGAATCGGTTCATACTCATAATGTACCAAGTAGCCATCAATCTTATGCGTAGTGGCTCTTTTTGTGTATTACCAATGATCAAGAGGGTGTTCATTCTTTATATGCATATCCTATGAAATAATGAAAAAGCAGGACGTCTCCTCTATAGGAGGCGTTCTACTTTTTCTCTCATTTTGTTCTTTTAGCTAAAATCATTAATCGAATTAAATTTAACCTTGCAAAAATTCGATCAATGCTGCATTAAATTGTTCAGAATGGGTCGCATTAAATCCGTGTGGTCCACCTTCAACAACGACCAGACGGCTGCCAGGGATGGATTCATGAGTACGCTGTCCGCTTACCTCCAAAGGCACGATAGCATCTGAATCGCCATGGATAACCAGTGTTGGAATGTTGAACTTCTCCAGATCCTGACGGAAATCAGTAAGGGCAAAGGCAGCAATACAATCCAAGGTGCCTTTAGGTGAAGCCAGAGCTGCAATATCCCGATTATAGATACGGAATGGTTCGCTCACAAGGTCTGTACGGTCTCCAGCAGCGAAAAAGTTGTTTGTGAAACCATCCAGGAAAGCTAAACGATCCGCTTTTACCCCGTTTTGGAATTCTGCAATCGTTGCATCATCCAATCCTCCTTGAGGGTTGTCTTCGGTTATATAGAGATAGGGAGGAACCGCTCCTGCAAATACAGCTTTAGAAACGCGCTCAGTTCCGTAAGTTCCCACGTAGCGTGCAACTTCGCCGCCACCCATGGAGAATCCGACTAATGTGGCATCGCGCAGATCAAGGTGCAGAATCAATTTATGCAAATCTGAAGCGAAAGTATCATAGTCATAACCATCCCAAGGTTGGGAAGACTGACCAAATCCACGACGGTCATATGTGATAACACGGTAACCCGCTTCAATCAGGGCAGGAACTTGCTTCTCCCAGGATCGTCCACTTAAAGGCCAGCCATGAATCAGAATAATTGGTTTTCCCGCACCATGATCTTCATAATACAGTTCAATTGGTTGTTCATTCTCAGAGCCTACATTTACTTTAGACATGGAAAATACCTCCATTAGTTAGTATATTTTTTATTTATACATAAGCTATTTGGCTCAGAAACATGAATGGGGCTTGTTCATAGATCGCCTCACTTTCTATACCGTTTGCATCATTATAAACCGATCGGTATACACTTGCAAGTTCATATCTTAGCGCCGTGTCGACGCCTCCAAATTTTTAAGTTCAAACCTAATTAATAACAATCATATGGGAGATTAAACATACAGGTTGAAGCATCGAGGGACAAGAACATAGTCCGATTACTGATTGCCGAGAAGAGTTTCACCACAGGGATCAAAGGATGTATTATTTAATATTGGAAGATTAGATGTTGAATTTGCTCTTACAGTGTTTGAGTTTTGATTGGTATAGAGTATGGTTGAACAACAATCTAGAGACTTTTCTAAAAAATGTCCCTTTAGAACTACCTCGTTTGTTATACATATATAAACTTCATCGCGAATACCTGGGAGGTGCCTTAAAGAAACATGGATGAGGAAACTGAATACAGAATTAAAAGAGTACAAGCGGGCGAAATTCAGGACTACGTTTATATCGTTCAAAAATACCAAAAACAGATATTTATGTATTGCTGGAGACTTATATCAAACAAACAGGAAGCCGAGGATGCTGTTCAGGACGTTCTGGTTAAGGCCTATGAGAAAATAAATCTCTATAAGCCTGAGGTGAATTTCTCCGCTTGGCTCTACAAAATGGCTTATCATCACTGCATAAACATAATCCGTCGAAAAAAAATGCAACAGAAATGGAAATTCAGACTAATAGCTCAAGATCAATCTGCCATTAGTCCTGCAGAAATGCTGGATAGCCAACTCTTTAACGAACCACTAAGCCGCGCGTTTGCAAAACTAAATGTAGCTGAACGGAACCTACTGATTCTACGCGTTTTTGAAGAAAAATCGTTTGCAGAAATAGCTGAAATTTTGAATAAAAGTCCCGATGCCGTCAAGAAAAAATTTGCCAGAACCAAAATCAAACTCAAAAAATGGATGAGCCCAAAGGAGGAAGAACTATGCCAAAATTACAACGTACTTCTCAAAACGAAAATCTGAAAGAAATGGATCTCTTAATCGAAGAGGAGTTTCAGAATTTTGATGTCACTGACAAAGTCATGACTCGGGTCCATAAGCTGGCAGTTCACAAGCGAGGCTTGCATGCCAGAGCACGCGTTCGTCAAAGAGTCGTGGTTCCCGGGCTAACAGCAATGTTCGTTCTTGGAGTATCAGTGACAGGGTATGCGGCCTCACAATATATTGAATTCCTTAACCATAAAGGCGAGGTGGTACTAAACACTGCCGCCGCCAAAGAGCCTACTGACTTTGTTACAAATTACACAAAAAGACTGGGCTTTTACACAAATCAGATCAAAGAACAATTGCAACCTGGGGATTACGTAGCCTATTATGTCAAAGATGAGTTAATTAATAACGCGGATAAATCAAATCCCGTAAAATTTGAATATAAATGGATCAAATATTCTAATTTCAGCAGTTTACAAGCTGAAATTAAGCGGACGCAGGCTCCCGTTTTAAAATCAATAACGCACCTTCCTCAAGGGTACCGGTTTGATTACGGATACGTTTATCCTGCCGATCTGTATACAAATCATCTCGCAGATCCTGCTTACCTGAAGTTAACAGACGACCTGAAAAAACAAGCTGAATCTTCTTCGGATGGGCAACGGGTGTATATTCAAAAACTGAATTGGAACAAGGCTGACTTCTCTTTGGCACGCTATGTCAATGGGAAGAACATTGTAACTGTAACGGCAACAAAAATACTCCCTGACTCCAAAGTGACCATATTCCAGAACGATGAGGCTAAATCCGAGAAGCTGAACATTCAAGGTAATGAGGTCTATTATATTCAATCCGATACCAGAGATAGAGAAACTAATTCCGTTACTTACCATCGGATTGGATGGAGGGACGATCACAATCATTTGTTATATGAAATATCCAATAATGCGGACAGCAATCTAAGTAAAGAGGATCTGATCAAAATAGCTGAAGAGATGGTTACATCTCATTAGTGTTCCAAACAACAAAGGAATAAACAAGGCTCTTTAGACATTAGTTCTGTTTTACTGAAGAACACAAGATATGCGGCAGCACTGATATGTGAAACTAAACTCCAGTTGTTAAGTACAAATACAATGATTGTTCACTACGCAAATATTAATGCTAGGACTGGTAGTTGCCGTCCACAACACGTGCAATAAGTATAGAAAAGAAACCCCTGAATTTCTCATTATGAGAGATTCAGGGGTTTTTTAAGTAAACTATAAAGAATGACCTGACCGAATTATTATGAAACCTTATTATCGTTGATGTAAGTGATTGGAGTTATTGATTCTTCAAGCCTTCAGGTGTCGATCAGCTGGACGTAACTACAATCTGAGGTCACTGTCTCTGTTAAATAATTTAGCACCATATAACTTGAATATTTGATGCAGGGTAGGGAAGCGTTACAGTGCCAAACTGCTGCCAAGTTCCATCAGGTAGTTCCATCCATCCTTCGAGATAGTATCCATTCGGCTGCTGTAAAAGACGATTAAATTTGAACACAACTGGGATAAAAGCAAATACGTTACCTATAAGAAGATTGACCCATTTTCCTTCACAGCCCAAGAGACTTGATATTGGTACGGAGCGCAAAGGAGGGACATCCAGTGGATCATCTGGTTGCTGTCCGTTCGCTACCTGATCAGCATAGTGCTTTAGCTCGCCCTGATTATAGCTCTTTAATATGGTATCACGCTGTCTTATATCTGCTGGTACATCTGTAACCTCAATCGGAAGTGGGGGAACTAAAGCTGAAGAGTTGTCTGATTGCAATACAGGACAGCTTATTATTATGCTTCCTAACTCTTCATACTCAAACATTGGGGGACACTCTTCATTAAGCGGTATCACCTTACAATAAAAAGCTCCTGTTATCAGATACCTGTAAATGCATAGCTTGCAAAGGTTTGAAGAAGAGTTTACATTCGTTTGCTCAGTAATCATGGTTTACCTTCTTAGTTATGCAGTCCAGTTTATGTAATTTATTCTAATGGGTGTATGTCTAATAACTGATATTTTATTAGGCTAGGTCTACACAGCAAACAGAGTATCTGTAGGAATTTGTGGATTCGATCGATCATTGGACATAGAAACAGACCCATACCAATGTAGTGAATGAGCACATTTCGAACTTGGTAAGTGAATAGGGATTTATATGAAGAACAACGCCTACATTTTAGGTTACGCTCTTGGAGTTATAATTTTTAATCGTTACGTTAATTGTGTTTATCCTTCAAGTTCCCGACGTATTGAGTTTGAAGACATCAGTGCATCACTCATTCCCACAGTTGCAATACCGGTAGGTGTTCCATAGTACTCCTAATCCAGTAGTTTGAAATATGTGTTGCTGATCCTAAATCTGTCCGCTGATCATACGTAATTAGAATTTGATTTGCTGCACTCTGTTTTGCTTCCAAAAGAATTGGATGCGGTATCATCTGACGCTCATTCTGGAATTTAATCAATATTAAATGCCCCCTTAAGTAAACTTAGTCAACAGCCTTTACATTATATTAATGTTAAATTATTTATATACCATTGGGTGTCTTAGCATAAAAGCTAAAATGTACATAAATTCGATTGAATCTAATGAACTGTAATTATTGATAGATCTTTGTGTTATTAAATTATCGGAAAAGTAAGTCATAAGTCCAACTCCATTTTAATTCCGTGGAACAATTCAAAAAAACGGCCGCTGTTCGCATCGTTTGCGACAGGGCCGATTTTTGTTTTTCGTAGGCTAGCTTCAAATTGCTATTCATTCTTGCCAAACACTCATAGGGTCCCATGGCTTGATTTGATTACCATATTTTCCGGCCAAAAAAACTTTCATGTCTTCCAGTTTAGCAGGCACCTCGTTCCAAATTGGAAGGGGTGGTAACCCTCGTTTACTTTTCAATAGGATGTCCACTGTAACATACAAGCGTTCTGGCTGAATCCAATGAAGGAAGCGGGAAATATCAATTTGCTTGGTCAGGGACAAGGCATCAATTTCGTCATTGTAATGCTTGTTGAACTCGCTGATCAGGTTCAGGAGGTAGTCTCTCTGCTCCTTCACGAAGTCCAGGCCGCAAATAGCGCCATGTCCTGGAATAATGATTTCGGGTTTAATTTCATCAATAATGCGGTCAAGCACTTTAACCCAATTGAGGGTTCCCTCTTCGCTGTATGCCGTACACCCGTTAAACACGACATCGCCGGCGAACAGCACTTTTTCTTTTGGCATCCACAGCAGCAAGTCACTGTCAGAGTGGGCCGGAGCTACGTTGTAAATCATGACTTCCGTATCGCCAAGGCGGATGTTGATATCGTCCTTTATCTCAACATTCGGGAGCAACCATTCTACGCCTTCCAGGTCGAATCCTTCAAATTCCGCTGCAAAAAACCGCTCGCCCGAAGTAGAATCCGGAGAATCCTTTCCTCTTCTGATGACGCTGTCCATCCAGGCGATATTTTCGGTAAGACGCTCTCTGGACGCTTCCTTGTGCATAATAATGCAAGCATCTTCAAACACTTTGTTTCCCCAGGCATGGTCGCTATTATAGTGCGAGTTCACCACATATGCGGGAGAGCCGCCGTTGCTTACTTCCTTAAAAGCCTCCCGCATTTCCCGCGCATGGAACAAATCGAAAAACGTGTCATACACCAACCCCTCACCTTTGTTGATGAACCCGGCATTGGCCCAACTGATCCCGCGATACGGCGAAATACCAGCAAAGACGCCATGTGCAACTTCAAAAAATTTAACGCGAGGTTTTTGGATAATACGTCCATACTTCATAAAAATTCTCCTTTGCGTATATGTTTTTGGGTAAGTCATACTGACTATGTCCTCATTATAGAAAATGGAAAACAGAAATGCAAGCATGCACTTGCATGCATTAACTCCATACTGTATGCTACTAACAGAACAACATCACACTACATTGATGGAGGCGCTGCAACATGAAACTAATAACCTTTCAAACCAATACATCGCAAGAACCTTTTTTTGGGCTTGTAATTAACGAGAAATTTGTCGTGTCTTTTGCCGCAATTATGAAAAAGCAGGGAACATTCGTTGATAGTCTTGAAAGTATGGACAGCTATCTTCATTATTTGCCGGAAAGTTATGATGCCGCTAAGGAATTGATGCAATATGCTGTCGAACAGTTACACCAATTCAATGAAAATGAAATCAGCCCGATTGCAGCGGTAAACCTGCTACCGCCGGTTCCGAATCCGGCTGCGCTTATCGATTTCGGGCTGACGCCAAGACATCTGAGAAATGCTGGCGTAAATCTGCTGCAAAGAGAATATACAGGGCCGGAAAGAGAAGAGCTCACACGTAAAATTTCCGAAAAATTCCAGCAAGATTTGAATAAAGTAACTTTCAGTTATTATAAGTGTAATCATAATGCATTAATTGGCGATGGGGATACGATTCATTGGCCTTCGTACTCTTCCTACCTGGATATCGAGCCGGAGCTGGCCTTTGTTACAGGAAAGGAGAACTGCATTGCAGGTTATGTTATTTTTAACGACAGTACTGTCCGCGATGTGCAGTGGCCGGATTTCCAGGCGATGACCGGACCGACGCGCTGCAAAGATTTCGATCGTAGCAAAGGAATAGGACCATTTCTGGTAACGCCGGATGAAATCGACAACCCGCTGGCATTGGATGTGGATGTACGCATCGGGGAGAGACTGCACTGGAAGGGAAGCACATCCGAGTATTCTGCACACCCTGCAAAAGTGATGGAGGAGGTTCTCAAAGTTTTCACGCCACTCCCTGGCACGATTATAGGAATGGGGACGATACCGGATTGCTGCGCAATCGAGACCGAAGAATGGCTGTTGCCCTCTGACCGAATCCAGATTACATTTGATAAATTAGGCACGCTCACGCAATTGGTGCCTGATCATGTCAAGATTACGGAACCAAGCCGCTGGGAAAGAAGAAGCGATTTACCTTAAATAAACGTTTATCAAAATGATGAACTCTGAATCTGCTTCATCTGCAAAACTTGTAGTAGAATAGGGTTAACATATGCAAAAGGAGAAATACAATGCAAACTTCAGACAGAATCATTGAAGCCGCGACACGGCTCATCAAAAAGAATGGCTATCGGGGAGTAAGCACCAAAACCATTGCAACGGAAGCTAAAGTCAATGAATCTACGATTTTCCGGCAATTCGGAAGTAAGCAAGGCATATTGGAAGCCATCATTGAAAGACATTCGGATATCCCGCAATTTGAGAAGCTGTTAAAAGAGGACGCGACCGACAATCCGGAAGTCGATCTGCTGAATGTAAGTCAGCAGTATCGATTGTTTTTTCATAAAAATGCGGACATCATTTTGATTGGCATCCGCGACAAAGGAATGTTTCCCGAATTGGACAGAGTGCTGTCCGATCCGCCGGTGAAGCTGCACTCCTTGCTGGTTGAATATTTTGAACGCCTGCAGAAGAAAAAAGTTATAGCCAGACAGGATGAGCGCCTTGCCGCCATGTCTTTTCTCTCGATGTGCTACGGATTTCAGATGAGCGAGCTGATTCACCGGCAATATCAGTCCCAACTCGTCACCGAGGAAGATTTTTACAAGCACAGTGTCTCATTGTTTGTAAAAGGAATTTTGTCTCAGTCATAAGCTTTGTTGATTTATTTAAATACGCCAAGTACCTGTCCTACTCTACAGGAACCACGCATAAGCTCGTATATGCGATCGGCAAGAACCCGATGGGACCATTCACGTTCAAGGGCGAGATTCTCTCTCCGGTTATCGGCTGGACAACCCACCACTCCATTGTGCAAGTTGAAGACAAGTGGTATCTGTTCTATCACGACAGCTCCCTGTCGGAAGGCGCAACCATAAGCGCTGCGTTAAATATTCCGAGCTGAAATACAACGAAGACGGAACGATCCAGAAGATCAATCCTTATCCAGGTGCCGAGTAGCTGGCGGGTTAGCCGTAACAGATAAGATTACAAGATAAGGCATAACATGAGACAGCTCCTGAAGGGGCTGCTTTTTTGATAGGAGGATCAATTGTGTCACTCAAACGTAAATTGGATCAACATAATTTTTTATTTAAAGAGGACCATTAAACATAAGAGATCACTTAGAATATTTTGCAGCCCAAATCGTTAGTCATCAAATGAGAAGTGAAGGGGGATTGATAAGAACGCATTATTCTGGATATTAGAAAAGATTGTAGCTCAATTTAGCGCAACCTTTTTTTTATTGATTGAGAATTGCAGGAGAAAGAAGTGTATAAGTAAGTGTACCTCAATGGAACGTAATTGAACAAATAAGAGATAACAGTTTCCAAAACATAGCAATAAAATATTTATGAAAAAATTCTTTATCAAGCTCAATTGAGTTTTATCATCTAGAAGAAAGTGTCGAGGGACAAGAACATATTCCCATTGAAGTCGCTATTTTAGCAGCTTTTTAATTTTATCGGTACAAGTTCGTGTCCCGAGCCGAAGACAAGAACTTGTACCGATTACCGTATTGGACAAGAACCTGTTCCTATTACCGATTAGTCGTGTATCTAATCGGCATGGTATCGCAAACTACCGAGCAGCAAAATATATAAGCAAAGATTTAGTAGCGATTGCTTCCGAGAATGGGGGAAGCAATCGGTATGTTTTTTTTGCGGATTTTTTTATTTTTTGTCCGCCACATGTGTACAAAAAAATAAAAAGATGATACATTAAAATCAATCTAACCCTTTTTATAACAGGTTTTTCCCAGATAATTATATGTCTCCTGTACAAGGACATGCGTATGTTGAGGAGGGAATGGAATGTCAAGTCAAGCATTGGACCAATTTTTAAAATCGAACATCGAAGATCTAAAAACTAAAGGTCTATATAACGTCATCGATACGCTGCAGGGTGCAAATGGTCCTGTTATTCGTATCGACGGAAAATCCCTAATCAATTTGTCTTCCAATAACTATTTGGGACTGGCAACAGATTACCGCCTGATTGATGCTTCAGTTAAGGCGTCGCAGACATACGGGGCAGGCGCAGGGGCTGTGAGAACAATTAATGGTACGATGGATCTTCATATTGAGCTTGAAGAAAAACTGGCCCGTTTCAAAAAAACGGAAGCCGTTATCGTGTATCAATCGGGATTTAACTGCAATATGGCTGCTATATCCGCGGTAATGGACCAGCATGATGCGATTTTATCAGATGAGCTGAACCACGCTTCGATTATTGATGGCTGCCGCCTGTCGAGAGCCAAGGTGATTCGCTTTAAGCATTCGGATATGAATGATTTAAGACAGCAGGCGAAAGATGCCAAGGAATCCGGTCAGTACCATAAAATTATGGTCATCACCGACGGGGTTTTCTCCATGGATGGTGATATAGCAAAGCTGCCCGAAATCGTGAAAATAGCAGAAGAATTCGATCTGATTACTTATGTGGATGATGCCCACGGTTCGGGAGTTCTCGGAGCAGGTGCGGGAACCGTGAAGCATTTTGGATTGTCCAACCGCATTGACTTTCAAATTGGTACTCTTTCCAAGGCGATTGGCGTTGTCGGCGGATATGTGGCGGGTAAAAAACAACTGATCGAATGGTTGAAGCTGAGAAGCCGTCCGTTTCTGTTCTCGACATCTCTACCACCGGCTGCAATCGCTTCTTGCAGCGCTTCTGTCGACATTTTGATGAATGACAAAGAGCTGATCGAGAAGCTGTGGGAGAACGGCAATGATTTGAAAAATGGCTTGAGCCGGCTTGGATATGATGTAGGCCAAAGCGAAACGCCGATCACACCTTGCATCATTGGCGATGAGGTAACCACCCAACAGTTCAGCAAACGGCTTTATGAAGAAGGCGTTTACGCCAAGGCAATCCTGTTTCCGACGGTTCCGAAAGGAACTGGAAGAATACGCAACATGCCAACAGCTGCCCATACCAAGGAGATGCTCGACCAAGTGATCTACGTGTATGAGAAAGTTGGCAAGGACATGAAGCTGATTTAGCTGCATTCGCGGGAGTACATTTCGGGAGGAATGTCTTATGAACAAGATTTTGGTGACCGGAGCACTAGGCCAAATCGGTTCTGAGTTAGTTGTTAAATTACGTGAAATTTATGGTGCGGATCACGTCGTTGCTACGGATCTCAGGTCATCAGCCCACGAAATTACCCGATCTGGGCCATTCGAGCTGCTGGATGTGACGAATGATAAGGCGATGTTCGAAATTGCCAAGAGGTACGACGTTGATACCGTCATCCATCTGGCTGCGCTGCTGTCGGCTACCGCAGAGGAGAAACCGCTGCTTGCCTGGAATTTGAATATGGGCGGATTGATGAATGCACTTGAAATATCCAGGGAACTCGGCTGCCAATTTTTCACTCCAAGCTCCATTGGATCTTTTGGTCCTTTGACTCCGAAAGACAATACCCCTCAGGATACGATCCAGAGGCCAAATACGATGTACGGCGTGAACAAAGTGTCCGGCGAACTGCTTTGTGATTATTATTTTCACAAATATGGCCTGGATACTAGGGGGCTGCGATTCCCGGGTTTGATATCTTATATGACGCCTCCCGGCGGAGGAACGACGGATTACGCCGTGGAAATTTATTACGCAGCCGTGACGGCTGGCCGATATACATCTTATATCGCCAAGGACTCAAACATGGACATGATGTATATGCCGGATGCCCTGAACGCTATCATCGATTTGATGGAAGCGGATTCATCCCGGTTGATACACCGAAATTCATTTAATGTCACCGCAATGAGCGTGGATCCGGAGGCGATCGCTGCAGCGATTCGGGATGAGCTTCCCGGCTTTATCCTCGATTATGACGTTGATCCGAAGAGACAGGCGATTGCCGATAGCTGGCCGCATTCCATTGATGCAACGGCAGCGAAAACAGAATGGGGATTTCATACTTGCTACGACCTGAAGGCCATGACGAAGGATATGCTTTCACAGCTAAGCGAGAGACAAATGCTTCGCAAGGCTTAAAGTTATTATGAATTCGCTGTGCAAAGCGAGTAGATATACAAAAGAAGCTGCATCAAGAGGTTTGGCGTTACACGGACCTTTTGTTGCAGCTTCTATTTTCATCCTCCAGCCCAGACACTGATTTAATCTATACCCTGGGAAAAAACAGACTCAAAGAAGAGCTTAAACTCAACAAAAAGCCGACAGGCAAAAAGTCAGTGATTTACTCCTTTGCCTTAACCCTAGGTAATCTGGATTATCGCCAGGAACAGGATGGCTCCGTTTCCTTGATTAACCCACCTACTGGCGATAATCATTGATAAACCATAAACAGTCGTCACTTATTATTGCTTATCGCCTAAATTTCCAGTGAATACGCAAGCACCTGTGATCGTGTCATTGATGTGCCTTTACTCCACAATTCCTGCAATTCCTGCTCAGAAAAAACATGCTGAAGATCAAAAATGACCTCTTCATGCTCTGCGGGAAAATTGGGCATGTCCTCCCCGCCAGAGTTTTGGCGGCCTTTCTCAGCAGCTCCGAGAAGGATTGCAGCTTCGGTGAAGGCTTTTTTAGCACACAACGCAATGGCTAATCCTTCAATACCGCGCGATAGAATCCAAGAACCTCTGTAGATCTGGCTTGCGGCGATGCATTTTTTGAAATATTCAATAGAAGCCGCAATCTGCTCAAGCTTCAGGGCGGAATACCCCAGACTTTCGTACGGACCGGATACTTCCCATTGATCCTGGACGGCTTCGAAGAAATGTACACTCTCATTCAGGAGCTTAGACGCTTCAAGATAATTATTCTGCCCTAATCGGAGCTTCCCGTAAGCATGCAATGAGGAAGCTAAATTCCACAAATCGCCCGTGGTTCTGGCAATATTAACGCTCATCTGTACCAATGGCTCGGCTTCCCCAAGGCGTTTCTGTTTGATGTGAAGAAACGCGAGCAGCCGAAGGGAGGAGGCAAGGAGAGAGCTTTCTCCCAAATCGCGAGCGAGTTCAACGCTTCTGATCGCCGAATTCATGGCACCTTCAACATCTCCACGGATAAATTGAATGACACCACTTCCATGTAAGGCCTTTGCGGAATCGGTGCCAGGCTGTCCTTCGTGTGTTTCGTTATCCAGAAAGCGATCCAGCCAGAACATTCCTTCCTTCAGCCTGCCTTCGTGCAGCCAAAACCAATAGAGGTTCGAGACCATGTGAAGCCCGAATGAATGGGCATGCGGATTGGAGTATGACCATTCCAGGGCAGAACGAAGATTCGCATATTCCCGCCGTACTTCATCAATACACGCTTCGCGTTCACGAGTCCTGAACTTGGGCTCCGCACGGACCAAACATTGACTGTAATAACGAACATGGCGTTCAGAAAGCTGGTGGCTCTTATGTTTGTCAGTTTCGTTCTGCAGCTTCTCGCCTGCGTATTCCTTGATAGCTTCCAGTATGAAATAGCGGATGAAGCGGTAATCCTTGCTGATCTCAATAGATACGAGAGACTTGTTGACCAGGCCGGATAACAGGTCGAGCACGTCTTCGCGGGCGATGCGATCTTGCTGCTCTGACATTCCAGGCTCACAGATACAGATCTCTTCCACCGCCTCCAAAGTAAACCCTCCCGCAAATACGCTAAGCCGCCTCAACAGCAGACGTTCCTTGCCGGTCAGCAATTCATAACTCCAATTTATTGTGGATTTGAGCGTTTGCTGCCGGGTCGCAGCCGTTCGTTTGCCTGCTGTCAGCAAAGTCAACAGATTTCCCAGACGTTCCTTGATTTGTTCCAGTGTCAGCATGTTCATTCGGGCAACCGCTAACTCAATGGCTAACGGGATTCCCTCCAGCTTCTTGCAAATAGCGCCAACAAGCCTAAGATTGGGCAACGTGGGCTGAAACTGGGGCGCAGTACTATGCGCCCGCTCCAAAAACAGCTGCACAGATTCAAAGGCTATAATCTCCTGTTCAGGTATTTCCTCTAGTAAATGCTCATCCGCAGGAAAAGATAACGGAGGAAGCCGGTAGACAAGTTCCCCCGGGATATTGAGAGGTTCCCGGCTAGTGGCGAGGATTGTCAGTCCCGGCGCGAATGCAAGAAGTGATTCAACCAAAGATGCGCTTGCGTCAATGACATGTTCGCAGTTATCAAAAATAAAGAGCATTTTCTGGTCGGACAAGGCCTCCAGTATCGTTTGAAGGTCGGTCCGGTGTGCTTGGTTCTGCAGTCTTAGTGTGGACATGAGCAACTGATCCAAGTCTTGCGGTTCTTTGATAGAGCCGAACTCAAACATCCATATCCCTTGCGGGTACGTTCCCCCAAGCGTTGAAGCCACCTGAACAGCAAGAGACGTCTTGCCTATTCCCCCGGGACCCACGACAGAGACCAAAGAGTGAATATCCAGCCGTTCCTCCAAGTCAGCCATGGCCAGACTTCGTCCAACGAAGAGTGTAGGGAGCTTTGGCAGTTGTTGTGTTGCCGCGATTGAAGCACGCGGTGTGATAATTGTTGGTTTCGGTGTTATCCCTTCCAGAGTAACCAATGTGTCGAACCAGGCAGCGTCGAAATCCGGAAACTCCCGCGAGGTCGCTGATCGCGCTTCCGAGAAGCGCTTTACAGTATCCCAGAGATCCTCCGCCTCTTGACGCGGATCCGCTTCCAAGAGAAGTCCTTCTTCGCAAAACGCTTGGATCATTCCTTTGAGACTACCCACACTTGGGAGCCGGTCTCCATTCTCCCATTGCTGCACGGTTCGCGGATCAACGCCGATCCGCCGTGCCAAGTCCACTTGCCGCATCCGCTTGGATAAGCCGTGCCTGGCAGGTCTTGAACGAATTTTTTTGATCCATTCATGAGGCCAATCTTTTGACAATTTCCCGTCTTCCATCCTATCACCTGAATTCCATAGTTTCCGCTGCTTCACACGAACAAACCCGAACTCATGTACATTCGTGTTCTGGATTCTAACAGATATAATTAGCCATATCAACAACAACAGTAACAATAACAAGGAGGTAACATACATGCCATTGACTCGCATTACCACATTGAAAGGTCGCTCCAGCGAAGAGAAAGCCCTTATTGGCGAGGTCGTCTTGCAGACGATTGTAGACAAGCTGCACGTCCCCCAGAACGATCGCTTTCTGATTACAGAAGAACTTGACCGCGAGAATTTAAGCTTTGATCCGAATTGCCTGGATATTGATAGAAGTGACGGTTTTCTAATCGTTCAGATCACTCTAAATGCCGGCCGGTCAGCCGAAGTGAAGAAAGAGTTCTATGATGCTTTAGCCGAGCAGCTGCATCAGCAGTGCAACATTAGAGTGGAGGATGTGTTCATCAATCTGGTTGAGGTCACCAAAGAAAACTGGTCTTACGGTAACGGCATCGCTCCGTTCATCGTGTAATACACAAACTATACTTATTTAGAGGGGAAGTTTTAATTATGTCAACTTTACTTTATATTACTGCCCATCCCGGCAACCTTCAGGCATCTTACAGCCTTTCCGTCGGAGAGCAATTCGTACAAGCTTACAAAGAGAGTAATCCGGGAGATGAAGTAGTCCATGTAGACTTGTATCAACGCGACATTCCCCACATTGACGTTGACGTATGGGAAGCATGGGGAACCCTTCAGAATGGTGGTTCGTTCGATCAATTAGCTGCCGCACAACAACAAAAATTGACTCAGTTGAATACATTACTTGATGAATTCGTTGCTGCAGACAAGTATGTGTTCGTAACACCGATGTGGAACTTCTCCTACCCTCCGGTAATGAAGGCATACATTGATTCCTTCTGCGTCAGAGCTAAAACCTTCAAATACACAGAGAACGGTCCCGTTGGCCTGCTTGAAAACAAAAAAGCCTTCCATATCCAAGCTACCGGCGGAATTTACTCGGAAGGACCTGTGGCGGATCGGGAGAACAGCAGCCGTCATTTGAAAACCGTCCTGAACTTCGTAGGCATTACCGACTTCGATAATCTGTTTATAGAAGGCGTATCCACTGCAGGAGATCGCGCTCCACAAATCAAAGCGGATGCGATTGAGAAAGCACGCATAGCCGCCAAAAACTTTTAAGACTACATTTAGCTAACACACTGAATATGCTTCACAACATTCTGCCCATCCATAGCTTCCGAAATACGAGCATTGGATGGGCGCTCATGGAAGTGTTCATGTGCTTTCGTATCGAAGGCATATTTGGTGAATTCAAGGAGGGATAGAGCATGACCCAGCTTCAGCCACAAGCAGGGCTGAAGGCAGGTAAAAGAGCAGGGGCGGCGCTCATATTGGGTGCCTTGGCTTCGCTCGCCCCGTTCTCCCTGGACATGTATTTGCCCGCGCTGCCGGCACTAGCCAGCGATTTGCAGACATCACCTTCTATGGCCCAGATTAGCTTGACTGCATGTATGTTGGGACTCTCGTTCGGGCAATTGGCAGCCGGACCGCCGCAGTTATTTGTTACCTCACGTTAATCCGAAGAAACCCGACATCAGCAATTCGATCAAAGGGGGAATAAAAATGAAAGTATCCTATCATGGACATTCTGTTGTGAAAATCGAAACAAACGGCACTACCATCCTGATTGATCCCTTTATTACAGGCAACGCAAGTACCGATCTGGACGCGGCCAGTATACAAGCAGACGTAATCCTGTTGACCCACGGTCACGGGGATCATGTAGGAGATACGGTAGACATCGCGAAACGAAACAACGCATTGGTCGTTGCCTCGGCAGAGCTGGCAGATGTGCTCGGATGGGAAGGGGTAAGAACCCATGCCATGAGTATTGGCGGGGCGTACACCTTCGACTTTGGAAAAGTGAAGCTGACTCAGGCTTTCCATAGCTCTAGTTATATTAACTCGGAGACCCGAACCATCATCTACACGGGAATGCCTACCGGAATTCTGTTCACAGCCGAAGGGAAAACGATATACCATGCAGGTGACACGGGCCTTTTCTACGACATGAAAGTGATTGGGGAACGCAACGACATTGATCTGGCTTTTATCCCGATTGGAGACAACCATACGATGGGACCGGAAGACGCCGCCGTAGCCACAGATTGGCTTCAAGCCAAACAAGTTGTGCCGATCCACTTCAACACGTTCCCGTTCATTCAACAAGACCCGCAGTACTTCGCCTCGCTCCTTAAGGAAGGAGTAGGGGTCGTCCTTAAACCTGGAGAAACCATCAACTTATCATCCTGAACATCAATAAGACATCGGAAGAAAGAAATGTACAGCCATCACCCTGTATGCTTTGGAAAATGGCTGCAGGATTTCTTCCTTTTGTGTTAATTCGAGAGGTTACATCGCATTATAAAATTAAGATACCAGTTCATCTTCATCTTGCCTTAAAAATAATTTACTCACATGACCAGTCTCTTGTGTGTTTCAATGTTATATCGATAAACTTTGATAGCGCGGGGGAGACCCACTTGTTTTTATGATAAACCATTTGGGCTGAGATCGGTTTATGATCACCTTCGCAAGGAATAACTTTTAATCTTCCATCCTTGATTTCATTATTTACAGTTATTAATGGTAAACAAGCAATACCCAGCCCACTCATTACGCAACGTTTTATCGCCTCAATACTCCAAAGTTCCATCGTGTTGGAAAGTACGATTCCTCTTTCTCGAAGATATCCTTCAAACATGGTTCGATAACTGCATTCTTTCTCATTCGTGATCAGACACTCGTTTAACTTTTGGTTTTCATAGCTTTGATCTAAAACATTCAGCGGGTTGTCATGACTTCCAACAAGGACAATAGGCTCGTCCATTAAAGAATGTACGATGAAATCTGAATCCTGAAACGTTGGCATCATAAGAAATGCAATATCTGCACTTCCATGAAGTATTGCTCTCTTGTTATCTCCGCAAGTAGCGTTACTTAAAATGATGCTCACATGGGGGAACTTATTTCTATATTCTCTTAATATAGGTTCAAGTCGATAAACCGTTAAAGATTCAGGAGCCGCAATCCTTAACTCGCCTCTTATATCATCACCATCATTTGTAATGCTTTCGATTTTCTCGTAAGTATCCAGAATTTCTTGAGTATAGTGCAATAATTTCTTGCCTATATCAGTCAATCTTACCTTTCGACCCATTCGATCAAATAGAGATGCACCCAAATGTTCTTCAAGTGCTTGAATATGAGAAGTGACAGTGGATTGAGTGTAACCTAAATGTTCTGCTGCTTGTGTAAAGCTGCCCAATTGAATAACTTTTCTAAATGTAATAAAATGACGTATTTCCATCAGTTCACCAACTTTCCATGCAATCTCACTCTATAGTATCAAAAAAATCAATGGATAACTTCTATAAATTCAATTTTACTAATCATTAGTTTCGGGTTAATCTTAAGGAAATTTGGCAAATACGGTCACTATAATAGCATTCATTTAATAAAACGGTTGGGGGAGTTAATAAATGATTACAGTTTACAATGATAGATATAAAGAAGAAGTCATTAAATTAATATTGCATGTACAGAATGTCGAATATGAAGTGGGTATAAGTGTTAAAGAACAACCAGACATTCTAGACATTCATTCAAATTATATAAATGATGGCGGTAATTTTTGGATAGCCTTAAATGATAACGGAGAGGTCGTAGGTTCAATTGGTTTGCAAAAGAAAAATAACGAGGTTGCTGTATTAAAGAAATTTTTTGTTTATAAAGACTACCGAGGCAAAGAATTTGGAATAGGAAAAAAGCTTTATGAAGTTCTGCTTGATTTTGCTAAGGAACAAGGTTTGTCAAAGATCATTTTAGATACCCCATCTAAAGCCACTCGGTCTCACAGTTTCTATAAAAAGGTTGGATTTAAAGAGATTGACAAAGAGGATTTGCCAATTAAATATGATTATCCTGACCGCAATTCAATCATATTTCTATTAGAACTATAACAAAAGGAAGAAGGTCTCATTTTTATGGAATAGTTAAATGGAGGGTCTGTCTTTGAAGAATAAGATTATATTGTTTTGTTTACTAAGCACTGTATTACTCGGAGTAATGAATTTGTTTTATTTTTTTATTAGCGACTGTGATTACAAAAGGATTCATGTCGAACAATATAAATACAGCAAAATGGTACTAATACTGAGTGAAACTGAAGGAATTTTCCGATAAATTGGTAAATGGCAGGTTAGTTAATCAACTTTCCAACATAACCTTTTATATTATTCCTTTGAAATAATATTGAACAATGGTAGGAGATAACGCATGATGGGCAGAATCGATGATTCGATTCAAACGATTTGAGAGATCGAACAACTCAAACGTAAAGCGGAGCTGGGGCCTTTGCGTCAGCATTTTCTATATAATACGCTGGTGCTGATCTCATGGAATGCACGAAAGGAGAAGGCCCAGGAGACTGAACGAATCTCCAAATTGTCCGCACGTTATTATCGGCTAGCTCTGGACAAAGGTGAGACCTATAATGCATTGGATAAGGAAGTGGAGCTGCTTCATCATTACCTGAGTATCGAATGCTCCCGCTTCGTGATTCAACTAGATTATGACATCCTATCTTTTTAACATTAACTGAGTTTCATACAAAAAAAACAGAATATATCGCCCACAATGTAGAAAGAGTATGGAACCCTTTAATTCAATAATTGAACAGAAAATAAAAAAAGAATTGGGAGAATTATTTCATTCTCTATTATTAAAACAACAACATAATATGAGTTCGGAAGATTTGAAAATTGTTTCAACTATTTTTAGTTGGGGAATTTATGGAGCATCTGTGGATTGGAAAATAATAGTTCTCTTTCAGCAGAACAATATATAAAAAAGGGATTACCTTTTATAGTGTCGGAAAGAATAATTTTAAAGGATAATTAATACCCTCTTTTAATTTTTCACATGCAAAATTACCTCCTACTCGAATCTTTCACGGATGGAATCCATCCCGACAAGAGCGCTCCGCCGAGGTTACTGTTGTCGGCCACAAGTTCGCCCCCATGCCGCCGGATGATGCGTTCGGATATGGTCATGCCCAGACCCGCTGCCACCAGTCAAGCGGTTCCGGGACATCTCTCCTCGAAATAAAGGTTCGAATACCCTATCTATTTCATTCTCTGCAAATCCTGGACCGGTATCGCGGATTGCAAACCTAACTTGGTCGGTTACGCTGCTGCAATCTATTTTAATTTCTCCGAAATCAGGCGTGTATCTGACGGCATTATCCAACAAGTTGCTGATTGCACGTTCTAGCAGATGAGCATCTCCGCCGTGCCCGGTATGGATGGGATTGAACTGTTGAGAAATGCCCGGTCTAACGAGATGATAAGCCGGTTTGTTATGCTTAATTGTATGAATGAGTTCAAATATGCCCAGCAGGCGCTTGAGTACGGGGCGAGCGGATATATTCTCAAGTTATCCATGAGTATGCAATCCATGCAGGATATCCTTGCTAAGGTCGCCAAAGAACTGACTGTTGCTAACGAGCAGAGACAGCAGGTACTTTCGCAAAAATTCAACGTGTTCTATAAACAGATCCACGATCGGATTAAGGCGGACAGACTGGAAGAGGAGGCTCTGAAGCAGAATATGATTGAGGCTATACTAGGGATGTGGACCGGTTCCTATACGTCAAGCAGCGTAACTTCTTTATTCTTCTGGTTTCCCAGTGAGCCTGCGCTTGATTTGGAGAAGCTTCGTCTCTCCTGCCGGGGAAAGGCAGACCTATACAAGCAGCAGTAAATGTAAATAGAAGTGGCAAAATAGTAAGGAGGTAAGGGCTCTAATGCCTTTACCTCCATTTTAGCTTTTGTCAAAATACAATGCGTCTGATAAAGCGATTGCCCAAATTGTTGCTGAGAACCTGCCTGAATGACCCAACACCTTACGTATTTTGGAGCAAAGGTTATGAGGGCGCGTCGTAAGGAAGCTGTCGAGGTTATCCTTCAGGATACGACCAGTATGTTATAATAGCATTATTTATATAGTAACGTAGACAAGACAAACAGGAGTTTAGCGGAGGGGATATAGTGGGAACGTCGACTAGTGAAGGTTTGACCCAACAGTTGATAGAACATTTAAATGGGTTGGATTTTATTACCCGAATAGATGTAATTGGAAGTCGTGTTGAACAAACCTCAGACGCTTACTCGGATGTAGATTTATTGCTAACAATTAAAGATGTTACTCCAGATATCGCATTGTTCGAAGTGACCGAAAGTGTAAAAGCGAAGTTCCAACCGGTGTGGTATGATTTTGCAAACAGCCTGATGCCTGATAAATTTTTAGTATCAACATTTATTGGAGGAGACAATCCCTTCGCATTTTATGATGTCAGTATCCTAAACAGTGATAAGAATTTGGTCTATGACAAAACACAGTTTGAAAATGACCCATGGATTCATTTGATGAAGCTCTGGGTGATGAATTTCAAGTATATGCTGCGTGATGCACCACAGTTTGAAAAACGATTTGCAACAATGATGGAAAAAGCGAACATCTCCCACTATTCCGATTATAGAACAGGTTTTTATCAATTGTTGTTAAAACTAAAAGATAAGAAGACTATTAAGAGTGGTTATTTAAATATGCTTGAGGAGGTATTTAGAAACAGCTGATAACGTTCACTTGACCGGAATTTCCGGTGGTGTCCAACTCAGCATTTTCCCTTCTTAAGTGCGAATTCAATTAACCTGACCGTGTAATGCCCGTTGCCAGTCAACAACTTTAATTTTGACTAAATTATAATCGCTGGGTTTACTTCTATAGGAATGGGTCGTACACTGTACGTTGTACACAGTGCTAATACAACCTTGATACTATAAACTTGAACCCACACTTAGAAGGCTTATTCCACTTGTTGAAGATGGAATGAGCCCTTTTTGCGTGCAAAAAATCTAAGGAGATGAACAGACAATGGCAAAACGTGAACAGGAAGAAAAACGGTGCATTCAATTGCCCAGGCTCAAGCAGATTATGAGCAGTTGATGGAGGAAATAAGGGGCTACTGCCAGCAGGTAAAGCAATTAAGGGAGCAGAGGAACGAGTGCAGGTAAACAGAGCGTCTTTTAGCTTACGAGATAGCGAAGCTGGCAGAACTGGAAGGGGAACGGAGTTGAATAAAAAGCTACCTAGCGAACTTGAACCAACGGCAAAACACCTTAGGCGTAAATATGGCACAAAGAAGCCCAACTACGGAGTATCGTTATGCTAGAATTGATCAAATAGAATCCGTCGAGGGACAAGAATTTGTACCGATTGCCGGAATGGGCAAGAACATCGTCCGATTGCCGATTAGATGTATACCTAAACAAAGAAAATATACCAATGAAAACATACACTTGGATATGCAATTGCAGTGAGAGGGTGGCATATTCCGCATCGAAATACTATATTAGTGCCTTTACAGAAGGTCTTGCCGTTGAACACTGCTAAAGAAATGGCTGGATTCATGGTGGATCTCTATGAACATGATAACGTGTCGTAGAAATTTGATCGGTCAGTTCCAGAATAATGTTACATTAATTAAATCCAAACCCCCGAGTTAGCTGTCTATATAACAGGAGGTGAACGACAATGATCGATGCACAGCAACAAATCAACGCCGCACAAAACGGAGATCACGATGCCTTCGTTTCTCTTATAAAGGATCGAACGGATAAGCTGCACCGAGTGGCTCGCCATTATGTACGGGAGTCCAAAGATGCGGAGGATATCGTTCAGGATGCCCTGGTTAAGGCTTATGAGTCACTGCAAACGCTGCAGCAAGCCGAAGCGTTTGAGAGCTGGCTTACCAGAATCGTGGTGAACCGGGCGCTCAATCATTTGGAGAAATCCAAGCGTGTTCACCTGAGCGAAGACCCGCAGGCGCAAGAGCCATTAGTCGTTAATGATATCGATCAAACCCTGGATCTGGAGCGTGCATTGGCCAGTCTGAATCCGAAGCTGCGTCAGCTCCTGTTCTTAAAATATAAGAAGGACCTGACCCAGCAGCAAATCGCCCATCTCCTGGATATGCCATTAGGTACTGTAAAAACACAATTACGGAAGGGGCTGGAACATTTGCGCAACGAAATGGCTCAAGATTTTCTCGAACGAGACCTGGATACATTACGCCTGCAGTTAAGACAACAAGCAGAGCACCAGTTTGCCGTTTCACCGGATTATGATCTGATCGTCAATGACTATCAAGAAAACACCATGAGGGGAACAGGGAAGGGAGAAGCGGGCTTCTTATGGGTTAAAACGGGGAGTGATGACGCCGTTTCTGCCACGCTCTCCAGGGACGGCAACTTGCTAGACTATGCCATTTCCTGGGCCTCATTGGACAACGAGACACGGCTATCTGAGGAGGAGCTCAAACAGCAGGCAGAGCAATTCCTGGAAGATCATTATCCCGGCGCACTGCGTGATTTTCCGTATTGTGAGATGGAGTGGATGGAAGGGATGTTTGGGTACACACGACAGCAGAAGGCGATGGGGCTGCCGCTTCCTGAGACGGGATGCCTGATTATGGTTCACCCCAGCGGTCGCGTGGTCGGATTTAGGTACTACGGAACCGTTCCAGGGCCAGCACTCCCAACCATGATCACACCAGAAGAGGAACAGATGGCGTGTATAAAGGCGAATTTTTTGCTACATGTGGAATATTGCGTATTGGACAAAGCCGTGTACACGGATGGTGACGATCAGGTCCATCTTGTTTACGCCCCCCGAAGTAGAGGACTAATCTATACTGCATCATCACAGGAGGAAGTTCCGACAGCCTATAGGGCAGAAGCTGTCCCCTCTGACCCAAGAACTCTGGACGAGTGGCCAGGTGAGTTCCCGCCCGCACGAAGCCTAGAAAAGTGGATTGGCGTAGACAACGACCAATTTCAGTTAGTACAAGACGACAATATTGGCTCGAACACCAAGTTGATGGTGTGGAAGCAACAGAATGAAGAGCGTCCAGCCAAGAATGACTGGTCTTGGAAGGCCTATTGGGCTGATCAGATGGAGGGAGCGGTCAAGGCGCGAGTAGACAGCCAAACCGGACAACTGATTGACTTTGTTTCGCATGGTAAGCCAGATCAACTAGCTCCATTAACCTGGGATCGAGACGCATGTATAAAAGTAGCTATGGACTATGTCCGAGGACTAGCAGCCGAAATGTTGCCGTATCTCAAGCTTCTAACTGAAGAGACCGACGACGAAGATCGTTTGGAAATCATTCGCTTTGGTGTATATGTTCAAGACGTATCTGTCAGGGATGAATGCTATCAACTAGCTGTTGACCGCTCTAATGGGAGGGTCAAAAGTTTGATGTCCCCCTCCATAAGGCCAGAACAGTTAAAGAAGCTGGAGACCGTGCGTTCATTTGATTCCCAGACAGCCATCCTCCGATGGACGGCACAGGCCAAGCTGCGTCTGCAATGGGAACGGATGCACAATGCTAGGGCGGTAGAGGCGAAGTACGAACTAGTGTATCGAATGATTGGTAGCGAGCACGAGCGGACGCCCGAAGTGCTTGATGCGCATACGGGGAAGTTATACGAAAATACTTTTTACTGACAAACAGAAACATCTAGCCCGAAACTAAGGGCTGGAAGGCATTCAAAAGCCTGCGGACGTAGAACAGCATTGGAAGGAAGTTGGTGTCCATTCCAGAATGCCCATCGATGGTTCCTTATGGAAGGACGATCCCATCCTTTCTTCCTATCCACCGTCCCGTGTATACAAGGTCATCGAGCGAGATCATGCAGGAAGAGCGATGGAGTTTTTGAGAAAGCCAGAGAAGCGGCCTTTGCGTTCAACCGTAATATTGCGCGGGGACAGCATGCTGCGAAAGTATTTGTTTTTGGCGTTGCTCCAGCTTGCGCGTCACCAACCGGACTTCAAGCGCTGGTATAAGCAGAATGTGAAAAAGGGGGATGGGCAAGATGCAATCTATGTTAAACTTATTGGACAGCTAGCTCGTATTCTCATTGGTATGGTTCAGCATGGAGAAACGTATCGCAGCCTAACCAGAGCACGCAGCAATAACAAAATAACAAAAACCGCACACATAGAGGTGAGTTCTCTGAAGCAAAAGTCGCTCTAAAAATACGGTGATAATCAATAAACCCTGATGGTTCTTCATTTCTACAAAGAATGTAAATAAACGAATACGAGGGAGTCTCATATTGGGAGATCTCTCGTATTCGTCTTTTTAGTCAGCATACTTGTTTATAATCGTATGAGCAGCCTCATCCGCTATTTGAAAAGCCTGCTCTCGTGAAATACTGAAATCAAGCAGCAACATTTTGGGCCATAGCACCTGCCCAGCAATTAGACTCATAAATTCATTGGCCGTTTTTGACGCATCCGGCAGATTTATATTACCCAATTGAACTTCATCTACTAAATATTGCGTCAATTTCTGATGCACGGCGCCTTCGCCCAGTTCATAATGAAAAAGACTGAGCTCGGGGAATTGCTTGGCTTCTGCAATGACGACCCGGAATAAAGGAGCCATTCCATCACGAGTCAGCACGCATGCGTAGTCTCGTCCGAACTTTATTAATCCTTGCAGGGGAGAGCCGAGCTCCGGTGGAAAGTCCCATTCGGGATCAAGCTCCCAAAAATGCTTGACGATGGTTTCAAAAATCAATTCCTTCGTCGGGAAATGATTGAAAAGTGTACCTGTAGAGAGACCAGCAAGTTTTGAAATCTGAGCTAAAGTAGTCCGCGCATACCCTTTTTCAAAAAACAGTTCTTGTGCAGCGGCAATCGCGCACGCCCTTTTTTCTTCCTTTATACGTTCATGGTAAGTTGATTTAGTTCCCATAATTCCACTCCAAAGTTGGATTTAAGTCTTATCAGAGGGATAGCACCCTCTTCTCTACTATACAACAGTTGATCGTGTTCTAAAAGAAAAAGCTGCCTAAGCACCCTCGGAGGGCTTAAGCAGCAATAGGGCTAACATATTAGAGAATCGTTTGAGCGCCATCCAGAACCAAGTCAACGCCAATGGTGAAGCGTGACTCATCCGAAGCCAGATAAACAACAGCTTTGGCAATCTCTTCGGCAGTACCCATGCGTCCAGCCGGAATCCCGTCACGAATGCGGTTAATAACCATCTCACGAATTTCGTCAGACACGCCTAGCTTGTTCTTATCGTAAAGCGGGGTATCAATCGGTCCAGGACTCACCGTATTGAAGCGAATTCCGTTAGACGATAATAAGTCGGAATTCCAGGCTTTGGTCAGGGTGGAAATGGCACCTTTAGTAGCCGCATAAGCGTTGGAATGTGCATATCCGGCATGAGAGCTGCTCGATCCCATTAAAACGACAGAAGAGGGGTTCGCCATAACAGAAGTTAGTGCCTGCATTAAGAAAAATGGAGCTTTTACGTTGATGGCAAACAATCGGTCAAAGGCTTCCTCATCGATTTGCTCGAATGGACGCCAGTCAGATACACCTGCGTTTAAAAAGGCAATATCCAGTTTGCCAAAATGTTGTTCAACTCGATCAGCCAGTTGACGTTGGGCATTGAGGTCTCGGGAATCTGCCTGAAGCACAAGGACTTGATTTCCAAGTTCCTTTTGCGTTTTTTCTACATTTGCCGGAGTTACTCCGGTGACAATCAATTCAGCACCTTCAGCCAGAAATTGTTTGGCTGTCTCCAAGCCAATTCCACTGGTGCCACCCGTAATAAGTGCTCGTTTACCATTAAGTCTAGTCATGTTAAAACCTCCATCGCAAGATACTTACAAGGATAAATATAAGACGATAATAATCTAAAGTCAAGTAACTCAACTTTATTTATTTTTTCTTATGTGATAAAATCATTTTGAGCACAAGAGGCTGTGAATACAGAGTTAAAAAAGTTTTTTTATTCGTTTAGAGAAAGTGAGAGATGGACTCTGACAAATTAGGGAGGAGTAGTCCTGATGAGACATCAGTAAATAGGTTCAATATCTTAAGATCGTTATCAAGTAGGAGAATCCGGGAGGGATTCCACTGTCTAAATTAGATACAAATACTCGTACAGAAGAGTATTTGTATCTATAGGAGATCGGCTCCCGTTTGCGATTGAAGTCACGAAAACCAATCGTTGAATAATTTGTTTCAGAGAATAGAAGAAGGTAGGCATGATTTTGAACTCTTATGCAACTCTTTTTGTCGAGGGACAAGAACTTATTCCCATTGAAGTCGCTATTTTAGCGGCTTTTTTTTATTTTATCGGTACAAGTTCTTGTCCCGAGCCAAGGACAAGAACTTGTACCGATTGCCGAGATGGACAAGAACATGTTCCCATTTCCGATTAGATGAATATCTAAGTGTGAGAATTGGGTATCTTTTGAGCGACTAACAGACCACAAGATGGATTATGATCAAGATACCTGCTTCAACGCTAGGAGGTATTTCCACTGGAACTGTAATCCCATTTGAAATGGATAAAATAAGCTCCTTAATAAAGCACTTTAGCAAAGAAAAGGGGAGGAAGCTGAATGTAATTTTAGATCAAGGAAGGGGAAACATATGCAGATATTGCACTTTGTTCTGATTTGTCATTGTTATGGACAAGAAGTTGAACCGATTACCGTACTGGACAAGAACATATCCCTTTTGCCGATTAGACTTATATCTAATTATTATTCTCCCCGTAAATTAATTAAAACTAATGAGCAGATTAGCGTAGTTTCGTGTCTTTCTCAGGTTTTTACGCCCCCGACGATCTTAGAGAAACCGCCCTTAATTTTACACACTAATAGAAAATTGGGATAATATTTAACTATATCTATAACTAAAGAAGCAATGCAGATAACTCAAGTTAAAAGTAATTTCAAAAAGTGGTTTACAGTGGCAATGAAGAATTGTTACAACAGATTTGGATCACTCTTTTGGATAATACAATTAAATTTCCCCACATAGATAGCTTGATTGAGATTCATTTTGGCATACAGGATCATGGGATAGTAGAACTTTGCAATGGCGATATAATCGCACAGAGCGAGCGGGGGAGAGACAGTAAATTTAGTGTCCTTTTCTATAGATAAATTGGACTTGTTTAACGTAAAAACAGTTGGCAGCCGGATAATTCCGGCTGCCAACTGTTTTTGCATTCAAGCATTTCTATGCGGTCATATGACACTGATGGTATGGAGATTCCTGAATTCTTGCTCCAGATTTCACTTAGTTTATTTTTAGTTTAGTTTTGTCAGATAGTATTTAAACTGGCCGAATAAAATGCGTATTAAGTTAAGCCGAAGACGGAACCATAGCGGATTCGTGTCTGAAGGCTGCCACATCGTTAATTACGTTGGAAGGGGCGCATCGATCTTACTTATTTCTTAGCATCCAGGAGGTGATCGTTTTATTCCAATTGTCCATATGGTAATGCAAGCAGCATATCAAGGAGAAAATAATAAACCTAAAGGAGATGTTAGGAGTTGAAGAAGAAAGTCGTCATGTCATTAAATTGAATCGAAATATATAAGGGAATTCCATACACTGCCCCGTCTACCGACAAATTACGTTGGAAAGCTCCGCTGCCAGTAGAACCATAGAGCGGTGTACGAGATACAATAGCTTGGAGTGTAAGCGCAATTCAACCACAACAGGCTCCATATTCACGGTACACCAAGGAGTTCATTAATGATGATATCGGGTAGTCCGAGGACAGCCTCTATCTGAATGTTTGGGCCAATAATAATGATAATCGAAATAAAACTGTCATTGTATATATTCATGGAGGGGCTTTTGTCAGCGGGGGCTCTTCTGCAGAGGTATATGCCGGTGAATTTATTGTGAGACAAGATACGGTATATATCAGCATTATCTACCTCCTTGGAATTTTTGGTTTTCTCGCTTCGGAAGAACTCTCCGCCGAATCGGACAGCTGAAACTCGTCAAATTTTGGTTCATTGGAGACCAAATTCAGGCGTTGAAATGGTGCAAAATAGTATAGCGCAATTTGGAGGAGATCCTTACAATGTTACCGTTATAGGGAAATCTGCCGGTGCGATTTTGGTGAATGCGCTAACCGTTTCTCCTGTGGCTCAAAGGTTATTTTCCAAGACAATGGTCATGAGCTCTGTAAATATCGAATTGCCCACGAATAGTGATGATTAAAGGAGAATGCAAAATGAAAAAAAATAAAATTCTAAAATTTTTAGGGTGGTTTATAGGAATTTTACTTTGTATGGGTATGGTAGGTTATATAACAGTTACAAATAACCCACAATTAGTAGTAGGTATCATTCAAAAAGGAATATATAAAGAAGCGAATCCCAGTAGTTTTGAACCGTTAAATGAAGCGTATAAAGGTCTCAAAGAAAATGGTCAATACTTAATCAGTGAAATTAAATACAGTGAAGAATATCCAAATAGTTATCTTGATATTATTTACACTGATAATAATACTGAAGTAGATCGTCCCACTCTTTTCTATTTTCACGGAGGAGGATTTTTTGGGGGAAGTAAAAATATGGGAGACCCTCTTGCTGAAAGTGAGGCTACTTATTTAATCGATGATATTGTAGCTAAGGGATATAATGTGGTTAATGTAGATTATGCTTTAGTACCTGATTATCATTTTCCAACTCCGTTAGTGCAAATGAATCAGGCAATAGCATATATTAAACAACACGCTAAAGAATATAATCTTAATGTGAACAATGTTGTTTTAATGGGTTCTTCGGCAGGAGGAATTATGACATCTCAATATGGAAGCATTCTTACGAATGAACATTATGCAAGTTTGCTAGGCATAGTACCAAGTATTGAAAAAGATAAAGTAAAGGCACTCGTAATTGACGATGCACCACTAGATTATAAGAATTTTCCACTAGGAACAAAAATGTTAGTAGGGAACTATGTTTCTGGATCGATTTATTTAAGCGATGATGAAATTAAAAAATACAACAACATTTACCATATAACTAGTGAATATCCAGCAACTTTCTTATTAGGGAGTGAATATCGTAAAGATATGCTTACATTACACGAGGCACTTGAAAAGGTAGATGTAGAAAATGAGTTAGTAGATCCGTTAGTTGAATATGGAATTGAAAAACAACACGGATTTGTTGCAAATTTACGAAATGATGAAATTTCTATGAAAGCATTCCATAGACTTATAGATTTCATAAATAATGAGACAAAAAAATAAAAAATGAATTTTTAAGGTTAAATATCCCTAAATCCGTGATGCTTGCCATGTGTTAGCTCTAGATTCATAGAGCTAATGAACGTACAATGAAGAAAATGTTGTGTTTTCTACCATTCTTTAATTTGTAGCACAGAGGCGAATGTTCATGACTCCTAAATTTACCCTTGAAGCGTCCAGCGACTTTCTTATATCGCGGGCAGGACTTGTAATTGATGGTTAGATGTTAGATCTATCTAACTCAACAGAACAAACGCTTGAATCACACGGTCATTGATGACGTCAAAGTGCCTCATCTCTCACGCGGATAACGTTCGTGCTTATCTCGGTCTGCTGTGTTAAGGCAAGAGTGACATGGCTCATATCGAGTCTATCGAAAGGATCACTTTTTCCAAAAGCTTTAGGGATCTGAAAGATGACCTCTGCACCTACGATGCGACAACGCTTGGATCAAGCCGCTCTTGGTGGGGAATGGTAAACGATTGGGAAGTTTTAGTAAAATATGCGAATGGTCGGTTGCTCAGATATTAAAAATTCTACTGTTGATTTTGATTGGTTTGATTACGGAGGGATTGAAATCACGAGATCATAAAATAGCATAGACAAGTAGATAGCAAGGAGTAACAATGAAAAAGTTTTAATTTTTATAATAGAAAACACAAAATGCCGCTAAAGTTAGCGGCATTTTGTGTTTTCTTTAAGTCTGGCAACTTAGATGTTGAAGCCCATGTTGTATGCTCGATATTTTAGCATTTATAAGATGACAAGAGGTTTCACCTATCATCTTATTTTATCCATTAGCCTTAATCTTTGTAATCCGCATCAATGGTTGTTTCTTTCCATTCTTCCATGCTTTCAAGCAGGAGGGTAAATTTGTGTTTGGCCGCTTGATAAGCTTGTTGCCCCAGAAGCAAACGGAGAGGGGGGGCGGGAATTTCAACAATACGAATGAGTGCCTCGGCTAATTTAACAGGATCGCCGGCTTCTTGACCAGCCCCAAGTTGAACCCCTTGCAACATTTGACCCACAATGGATTCTTTGTATTCAGGTATGGATGTCTCGGTCTTCACAGAAGAGCGACCGCCCCAATCTGTGCGGAAGCTACTTGGCTCAATCAAAGACACATGAATATTAAAAGGAGCAAGTTCTTGCGCAAGACTTTCCGAAATCCCTTCAACTGCGTATTTTGTAGCGTGATAATATCCAAGTGTCGGGAATGAAGTCAGACCACCAATGGAAGAAAAGTTGATAATATGTCCACTTTTTTGATTGCGCATGTGAGGAAGTACGGCATTTGTTACATGCATCAGCCCCCAAAAGTTGATTTCGAACATGCGGCGAGTCTCCTCTTCAATACTTTCTTCTACTGAACTGAAATATCCGATGCCCGCATTGTTCACTAAGACATCAATACGATTAAACTTTTCAATCGTTTGATCAATAGCCGTACGAATTTGATCTGGACTGGTCACATCCAACGGGAGCATGAGCGTACTTTCTTCATGGCCTGCGGTAATATCTGTGATCTGCTCCACATTACGAGCAGTTACGACCACTTTATATCCAGCACGAATCGCTTGTTCAGCGATCTGACGTCCAAACCCTGTTGAGCATCCAGTAATAAACCAAACCTTATCTTGTTGAGACAATATAATCACTCCTTCAAGTTGATAACCATACTTTAAATGTTAAAGTTAACTTGAAGTCAATATTTTTTTTACAAAGCTTTTATTTCATCTTTTTAAACATTAATACATCGTAGATCGCGATCTTGCGAATGATCTTTTCCAAATGGAATTGCGTCTGTGCTACAGACTGTTCGACCTTGGCCTTGTGCTCCAACAAGAAATACTTTCTGGCATCCAGCGATACGTCACCTTGCCGAATCAACTCTGTGTATGCCTTTATATCCTCAATGGACATTCCAGTGTCTTTCAGAGCAATGACCAACTCCAGCCATTCGAGTACCTCATCCGAATATTCTCTCCTACCTGATGTACCTCTCTGTACATGAGGCAATATACCTTCCTGCTCATAATAGCGAAGAGTAGAGGGTCGAAGGCCGGTAATTCTTTCGATCTCGCTGATACTATACATGATTGAGTATCCTTTCGTTGTTAGAGTTCACTTTATGTTTAGCTCACCCAAAATCCCCGTTGAAACTAAGTCTATAAGAAGAACTACTCCCTCTTCAGAGAAAAGGAGTAATTAGTAGCATGATGGTTTATGCAAAACAGCCTAGACTCATTCTTATCCGAATGCCTCACAAAATAGAAATTATTGTCTAGTATCAAATAAAGTTTTTGAAATTTTTTGGGTTAAATAATCGATATGAGGAACGATGAGATTATCATCCACCAAATGGAGCTTTTCAGGTCTGAATAACTGTAACTTTTTCAATTTGTAAAAATCATAAAGTACTTGTTCGATAGTCAAACCATTCATCAACAGATATTTAGTATCTAACATCGTATTTAATAATTGGTCCTGCAGAATTAGTACTTGTCCGTTTAATTCATTGAATACACTATTTCTCATACCCTCATGATAAAAGGTGAGCAATTGTTTTTCTCTTTCTTGTGTGACGACTAATAATTGTTCGTAAATTTCTGGGTAAACACTAAAAAGATCATGTTTATACTCCTCAGTAACAAACATCGTTAAAGAAACAGATTGTTCAAATAGCTGCTGAAAGCGCACAGCATATAAACTTTCTTCTTCTGGTGGTTCCCCAATAACCACCTCTTTAAAGTAATCAATAATTGTATTGGTAACGATCTGAATAATCTCTTCTTTTGTTGAGAAATACTTATATAAAGTAACTCTACTGATATTCATGATTTTTGCTATCTCATCCATACTCAAAGAATGAAATCCACTCTTTCGTATAGATGGTAATAATCTAAAAAGTAATTTTTCCTGGGTTTGAAGAAACTTCTGCATTTTTTTTTGCTCATCCTTCAAATTAGTCACCCCCTTATGTAAATAGTATAACTGAAAATAAACATTTTATAAACCTTACTTAGTTAACACTAAATATAAAAGTTGTAAAGTTCGTTTAACAATGGTATGCTTATCTCGATTCCAATCACAAAGGAGAGAGCGCATTGAAAACAAGAAAATTAGGCAATAGTGATGTTACAGTATCTTCTATCGGGTTAGGTCTTATGGGTATGTCTGGGGTATATGGACAGAGTAATGATGAGCAATCAATCAAAACAATACAAAGAGCTGTGGACATAGGTGTAAATTTGTTAGATACTGCTGATGTGTATGGAAACGGGCATAATGAAGAATTGCTCGGTCGAGCACTGAAAGGGCGTAGAGATCAAGCAATTGTTGCTACGAAGTTTGCAATCGGTCCTAATTTTCAAGGGGTTAATGGGCATCCAGACTATGTAAGAAAAGCAATAGAGGATAGCCTGCGCAGACTAGATCTCGATTATATTGATCTCTATTATCAACATCGCGTGGATCCAAATGTTCCAATCGAAGAAACAGTTGGAGCTATGGCAGACCTAGTTAAGGAAGGGAAAGTTCGTTTTCTCGGGTTATCCGAAGCATCAGCACAAACGATAAGACGTGCTCATTCTGTACATCCTATTTCTGCTCTTCAAACGGAATACTCCCTTTGGAGCAGAGACGTAGAGAATGAAATTCTGCCAGTTATTAATGAACTAGGTATTACGTTTGTTGCTTACAGCCCTTTAAGTCGTGGATTTATTTCGGGGGAAATACGAAAATTTGAGGATCTTGCAGCTGATGATGTTCGCAGATATTTACCACGTTTTCAACCAGATAATTTTCAAAAGAATGTAGACATTACAGATGAGATTACAATAATTGCTAAAGAAAAAGGATGTACACCTTCACAGTTGGCATTAGCTTGGACAATCGCTAAAGGTGCGCTGCCAATACCGGGTACAAGACGAGTCCATTATTTAGAGGAGAATGCTGGTGCTGCGGATATCACGTTGACATCAGATGACTTGACACGAATTGAAGCTGTTAGCCCTGAAACAGCCGTTCAAGGGGGGAGATACGATGAGAATAGTATGAAAGGTCTCAATCTCTAGGAAATTTATACAAAAAAACAACCGCTCCCAATTAAACCAGGGAGCGGTTGTTCAGATTTTTTATATTTCATATTAAATTGTTATTTCTAATCCAAATTTTTAACTCTTACTTTTTCCCAATTTGTTGTATTCTTCATGATTTCCGGAGCGTTCCCACGAAATACCTTACTTGCTTCATTATCATTCATCAGAGTATAACGAAACCAAGCTGTCATATATCCATCTGCGTGAGAAAGAGTGTGACCATGCTCGACATTTTTCCTTCTTGCCATGACAGCAGGTATGCCTTTACTTAGATCGGAATAGTTCTCATATAATGATTTGTAAGGTGAAATGAGTTCCGCATCCGATTCGCCTGTGCTTGCTAACATGAAATATGGTATTTTTATTTGGGTAACGTCGTAGTCCCATTTTAAGGATTTAGCAAGTTCCAACCCCGGCGTGCTGGCAGTATAGATCGACGTAAACATATCACTGTTGCTGAATCTAGTTACCGCATTGATGGCTCCAACTCCTCCTTGTGAATGTCCAGATATGCCAATGTTATTTGTATCTAACCTATCATAAAAGATACTATCTGTATCACTATTCAAGCCTAAAATAAATTTTAAAGCGTCGGAAGATGACTGTCCCGACCACGAGCTATCATCATCATTTCCTATAACGACAAATCCCCAAGAAGCCAGATGTTTAAAGACTTCACTAAATTTCGAAAATGGTACACCGGTACCATTGGCTATAACTACGATAGGGTGTTTTTCAGAGCTTTGCTCAAGTAATGAGGGATACCATACTTTAAACTTATCGAATAATTTTTCATCACTTTTAAATTCAATGTCGCTAGTTTTGAATTCTCCAAGTCTGGTATATTTTTTTTCAATGGGGTAGGCAGCATCAACTTTATTGTAATACTCCTTTTCAATCATAGGTTGATTCAGAATCTGCTTGAAAATTAAAAAACCGAACAGTAGCCATAAAAGTGTTGCAATGAGAACTGAAAGTACTATAGCTATAGTACCAAGCTTCTTATTGGGTTTCCCAATGGGAAGCTTGTTTTTATCAGTCCTACAACCAAAAATGATCTGGAGCAAATCAATTAAAACACCCAGCCCTAAAAAACCAACTGTAAAAAGATATAATATGCCAGTAACTATTTTCCCTTCATAAAACCGGTGTATTCCAAATACACCCAAAAATAAACAAAGTAGAAGATCTATACTTTTCGACCTTTTTGACAAAATGTAACCTCCTTGACAACCTCTTGATGTGCAATAACATTGCTATATTCATGGTTTTTTTCATCAGATTGGAATAATGCTGTCATTGCATCATTTTGGAGATACCGCGAAGTGAATAAGTGACTCCAAATCCCCGTTTACAACATTGAACTATTTATCTAATAAATCTAGTCCATAACTATTAATATTTCCATTTATTGCATTAATAATCCAGTCAGCTATACTTTTATCTTCTGAATATTTCTTACCATAAAAATTAGGAGAAGGTAAGATGGTATGCGGAGTTAAATTTTTTCCATCTTTATTTTTCTCTATCTCATTCCAAATATAAATTCCGACATTAGGAAGGTTGTCTTGTAAATCAGCTACCATTTTTACAAGGTCTTTTTCATAGATATCGCCATTTTCATTTGTTGTGGATAAAATTCCATTTCTAAAATAAGATTGGTATGTGCTTAATGCTTCATCTCTTAAAGAACTACCAAAGAGAATTTTTAATTTATTACCATATTTTTTTGATAGGCTGGTTAAACTGTCTAAGATAATATTATCACTTACTAATCTATCTGAAATCTCTTTTGGCGTTTGCCACATATGTTCAGCGACATCATGCCAAGTATCCGTTAAAAGTAATGAACTATCTACAGCTACTGTTACATTATTTACTTGAGGAAAATACTGTGTAATAATATCATCTGCAAGTAATGAGGTACCAAATCCTCCTGCACTAAAACCTGCGATAAGTAGTGTATCTGGATTAGGTATATATTTCATCGCTTTTTTCATAAAAGAAGTGTAGTTAATATATCCATTATGATAAAGAATTTGTTTATTACCATTTAAGTCTGTATATTCATATTCGCCACTTCCTGCATGAAGATCTCCTGTTGAATAAGGTATTGCTAATATTGTCCAATCTTTGAAAGGATTTTCTTTATTATTACTTGCTATTCCAAATTTAACACTAAAGTCAACGTCAGCATAATCTGCATAAAAACCGCCGTCATCATTTAAAGGTCTTGCAGCTGTGTATTCATCTACTGCTAATCCACCACCAAAGAAATACACTATTACTTTGTTTTCTTTTCCTACTTTTATCAAACTATGCCAATCCTTGCCGTTTGCTGACTTAGTTCCTTCTGGAGTTATACGATACCACTCTCCTACTTTTGGTTCACCACTTAATTCTGGTGCTTTCCATTTCAGAAAATTTTGTAATCCTACATAACTGACAACACCAATAACTGCCAGAATTCCTAAAACTAAGGCTGATATTTTCCATCTCTTTTTCATTTTTTTCTGTTTGATTTTATTACTCATTTTAACCTTCCTTTTCTGTAAGTTTATTTTTGAAATTGATTTGCTTCTTATATAGCTATAGCCGTATCTTTATCTTTTTCAATAAATAGCTTTCCTCCTTGAATTTTTCATAGGTCGCTATATGTGGAATCAGCACTAGTGTAGCTGTACAATGTAAACTGAAACTCAACTGCATATGTTTATGTTCAATTTACCTTTCAACGATAAAATGAGACATCTTATTAGTAACAGAAGGAGATATTTCTATGTTAAATATATTAGTGGTAGAGGATGACGAAAGTACCAGAAAGTTAATGTGTGTGGTCTTACAAACGAGAGGATTCACAACATACTGGGCGGAAGACGGGATAAAAGCGCTAGAGATTATTGAGAGTCAGCATATAGATTTAGTGGTGCTTGATTTAATGATGCCGAATATGGACGGTTATGAATTGACACGTCAACTTCGGATATTCTCGGAACACCTCCCGATCCTGATGGTAACAGCCAAACAGGAGCCGAAAGACAAAAGGCAGGGATTTCTTGCTGGTACTGATGACTACATGATAAAACCAGTAGATGAAGAGGAGCTGGTTCTTCGGATTAAAGCGCTCCTACGTAGAGCAAGGATTGCCAGTGAACAAAAGCTAACCATCGGGAACGTCGTACTCGACTATGATAAGCTGGCAGTAACATGCGTAGATGAAGTTAGCATCCTTCCAGCGAAGGAGTTTTACCTGTTATTTAAATTACTTTCATATCCAAACATGATATTCACTCGTCTGCAGCTAATGGATGAAATCTGGGGTATGGAATCGTCAACAGATGACCACACACTTACAGTTCATATTAATCGTTTGCGGAACCGTTTCCGAGAATGGAATGAGTTTGAGATTATCGCGGTTAGAGGACTCGGTTATAAGGCGGTGATTCAAGCAAAATGAGAGATTTTTTTCGCAAACGAATAAGTCTCACGATCACCTTAGTAATGTTTGTTTTCGGTGTGTTGGTGGCTACATTCTTACTGCTAATTGGCGGTGGCATTCTCTTACAGTATCTTGGTGTTATTTCACTTGCTCCCTCCCCGAATCAAGGATTAGGTGAACGTATGCTCTCAATTCTTTTTCTTTTTGGTCTATGTGTATTAATAGGAACTTCACTTACTGCCTTTCTCAGCAAAAAAGCATTGAACCCCATACGCAAGGTCATTGACTCAATCCACAGGGTTGCAGCTGGTGATTTTAGCGTTAAGGTCAATTTGAAAGGGATTGGAGAGTTGGAAGAATTATCGGAAAGCTTTAATAAAATGACGAAAGAATTGGCAGGTATTGAGACCCTAAGAAATGATTTTATCAACAACTTTTCCCATGAATTTAAAACACCTATTGTTTCGGTTCGTGGTTTTGCCAAAATTTTAAAAGAGAATCCTTTATCTGAGGAAGACAGACAAGAATACCTTGACATTATCATTAAGGAATCTGAGCGTTTAGCTACGCTCTCCACCAATGTACTTACTTTGGCGAAATATGAGAATCTTGAAATTCTAATGGATAAAAATCCGTTTAGGCTGGACGAACAGATCAGAAGAACTATCATATTAATGGAACCTAAGTGGTCAGCTAAGGCCATAACCATTAATTTGAATTTAGAAGAAGTAGTTTACAGTGGCAATGAAGAAGTGATACAGCAGATTTGGATCAATCTTTTGGATAATGCAATTAAGTTTTCCCACACAGATGGCTTGATTGAAGTCACCCTTGCCATCTTCAATGAAGAGATTCATTTTAGTATCCAGGATCACGGGGTTGGCATGGATGAACATACGAAGGCTCATCTTTTTGATAAGTTTTTTCAGGGGGATGCTTCTCATGCCAAAAAAGGATACGGGCTTGGGCTTCCTCTTGTAAAACGTATAATAGAACTTTGCAATGGCGATATTATCGTACAAAGCGAGCAGGCTAGAGGAAGTAAATTTAGCGTCGTTTTTTATAGATAAACAATATTTACTTAACGTAAAAACAGCTTGACGCTGGACACTTCCGGCGTCAAGCGTTTTTGCATTCGAGCTTTTCAAATGAGATGAGGAAAAAAGATGTCTGCATGTCTTGCCGAGTCAGGAAAATAATTTGATTAGTAAGATGATAACGGAGAAACTGTTAGTGAAGTTGATATCGAAAATACCGATGCGGGTGAACAATATAAAACAGAGTTACTCCAAAGTATGTTTAAAAAATGACCTCTTTACCCAGGATAATATTGGGTAAGAGATTAGTCTTAGAAGATACGGCTGAGGGTATTAACACTCTATTGGCTTTTCTGAAAAAATATCTTTCCACTCCCAGTATCGGTTAGAGTCAAGGAAATCATATCCGAAATTTGGCTCCCGAGGTGCTCGTTACGTATCTCCCGGGAGTTTTTATCATGCGGGTTTAGTTCATCTACAGAATGATGTAAGGTGGAAGACATATTAACAGATAGGAAGGGGCAAATAATTGAGTTGGCGACTTTCTTTGGTATCTTTTAAAGATACTGAATAGTTCGATCATTTAGCTTTATTAAACCTATTACTTGACAGAGTTTTAGTCAGTGAACTTTTGTAGAGAATCTTGACCATGTTTATTTCCGAATTGTTTTCGAATGTTATCTATTTTGTCAGATGTTTGAAGAGGCAGAGAGCCACTTTTTTTCTGAACGTTATTTCTTGACTAACAGTATTATAAAAACAATCGGTGCATGGGAGAAAATTATACGCTTTCACTGTATATATCATGAAGTTCCATTGAACACTGACCCAAAAAAGAACTCATTAGATCGCCTGAAGAAAAAAATTAACAAGTCAGGCTTCAAAGACACCCAATTATTCAACGATTATAGAATCCTTAGGAGTCATAATAAATTCTCTTCTGTAGATGAAGCGCGAAAGAACAATGACCATAACTTATCATTTCACTTGAGTGGAAATAATGTTATAAGTCAAAGTAAAATAGCAGAAGATATTCTTGATAATCTTAATGCTATTTACAACGGAATCGAAGAAGCTATTGCTTTGTTAAAGAATAGAATAAGATTAGTTACCAAAAATCAAGTCCAAAAATACGGATTTAAAAATAATGTTCTCAGTGAACCAAAATTGTTAAAGAAAAAGCTTCAGAAGGTGAGGAAAAACTTTAGTTATAGTGACATTACAGATTTTAATGATCTCTCAGTAGGATATATTAAATGGGCTAATCAAAGGTTAGAAGAGGTAATAAATTGGAAGGTTAACTTTTCAACCCCCCCCTTTGAATAGGATTTACTATAAACTCATAGATGTAACGGTAAGAATACATGAGAGTGCGAGAAGTATTGGTTATGCAGCTGAAATGTCTCGTACCGCAATGTTACAATCGTATCAAGATCGTGATAAACATTGGGTAAGGTTTAATGGCATGAACTATCGGTACTTTATTCATAGTGCCTTAATTCGTATGTATAGTGTTTACGATAAGTTAGGAATGATTTTACAAGATCTCTTTGAATTAGAATTAGGTGATGTTACATTTGAAAGTGTACTACAATCTTTTCATGATCCCAAAAATGAAGACTACCGTTCTTATAGTTCTTTACCGCCTGTGAAAAAATGCAATTATATAGTCAGTAGTGTTGCGTATAAACAACTATATAGCTCACGTCAAGATTTTTTCCACCTACTAGTGAAACAAGACTTTATGGGTGGTGATTACAAGGAAGTAATGGATTATGAATTGATGATTGCTATTATTGAAAATAGTAAAATGATCTATGATCTAATTGAGTCTCTTGATACTGCACTAACTCATTTTCATCGTATTGGAGAATATCATTTAAATACCAAAGGGTAATCTATTATAAAGGTGAATGGCCCACTAATGTGGTACACATTCACCTTTTTTTGTATAAACTCTATCATATTGACTTCTTATGTTCATAGGAAAATCATGGTATACTATATAGTGCGATAGAGGTGGAACGCAGGATAACAGAAAATATGTTACCTAAGATCCTTTCAAATATCAGAGATTAGACCGTTCCTCGTGGCGGTCTTATTTTATTAAAAGGAGATGTTCTGCCCATGTGTGATAATTGCACGTCTTATGACAGTACGAGAACAGAGAAAGGCGAGACATTTACCAACGGTAAATTGTCGTTTCGTGTTTATGAGTTCAACGCGGATAACGAAGATTATACACTTTTTTATTATATTTGTGACAAAGGAGAATGGATTTTGAAATATCCCGTTATAAATCCTATTCCACTATATTTAGAAGTTGCTCTACAACAAAACCATCACAAAAAAATTGCCCAACAATTAAGAGAGTGCAGAGATTTTAGATTACATTTTTTAATGAATAAGTTTGTATGATGTATCAATGGTGAAGAAAGAGATAAGCACCACCTTGCAGTCGCTATTATTGTAGTAGCGGTATCAAAATAAAACTTTAGAAAGAATCCGATTAATATTCCCGTTAAATCAGTTGAGGCTTATGTGTGAGAAAATTATAATTACGTAAAATAATAATTTGACGAATAATTACTTAGAAGTTATATTCATTTGGGGGTGGTTGCTTTTGGATAAACAAGCTAAATTACACCTTATGGGTCGAATTGACGATAAGTTAAGTGAATTACCTTGGTATGTTACTGAATTTATTGACAGTAAGAAGCGTAAGCTTTCTGCCTCAACACTTCTTAATTACTGCCACGATTATATTATCTTTTTTGATTGGCTGATTACAGAGAACTTTACCACAGCTCAAAAAAGAACAGAAATTGAATTATCCACGCTAGAAACATTAACGATACGTGAAACAGAAAGCTTTTTGTCTTTTTTGGAGTATCAACTTGGGAATAATAAGCTAACAATAAACCGTAAGCTTTCTTCTCTTAAGTCCTTATTTGATTACTTACAGAATAAAGCCGAAACAATTGATTTAAAGCCTTATATACAACGAAATGTTATGGCTAAAATGGACTTGAATGCAGTAAAAGAAAGTCAGGAAACGATCGCGAATCGTATGGAAGGGAAAATACTGAGAGAAAATGATTTTGAAGCTTTTAGAGTGTTTGTAGCATACGATTATGGCGAATTAAACAAAACAAATAAACGTATCATGAATTTCCATCAGTTTAATCGTCAACGAGATACGGCAATAATTTCATTAATCTTAGGATCAGGACTTAGATTATCGGAAGTTTCCGGAATCAATCTTGAGGATTTAGACCTGACAAAATCATCTGTAAGAGTAACTCGAAAAGGGGGAAAAGAGCAATATGTTTACTTTAGCAGCCAAGCATCCCTAGATATTGAGAATTACCTGCAGGTAAGGGAAACAAGATATACCCCAGAAAAAAATGAAAAATATTTGTTTATTGCAGCACCTGTAGGACGCAAAGGTAAAAATAGACGTTTAACACAACGTTCTATAGAAAAACTTGTTGAGAAATATGCAACAGCCTTTGGAAAGCCGGCTTTGACGGTTCATTCTTTGAGGCATTCATTTGCCACACGTTATCATATTGAGAATAATGATGTCCCAAAATTAAAAAATCAATTAGGACATTCTTCAATACAAACTACAATGATTTATACGCACTTAACAGATGATCAAATGAAAAATGCTGTAAACAACATGGATAAATAATTTGGAGGGAGTGACACAAAGTTGCCTACCAGACTGGAGAATGACATCATAAAGTTGCCTACCAAGTTCCAAATTTGCTCCGTTAATTTTAACAAAGGGCATAAATGCATGATAGTAGGGTACTTTGTGTCATTTTGGTAGGGAACTTTGTGTCAATGTACACTAGAACTTTGTTTGCAAAGGGGCCATGAACAATCCATACATATGTACAAAATACGAGTTTTGTGAAACAGTATTGTATAATTTTAAGTTTCATAACCCTAGTTAGTTAATTAACTCACTGACTGTGCACTGTACTGTACTGGGTATTAACTTCTTTTTTAACTTTGTCATCTTCTTTTTGATTACTACAATCAAACCGTGTTCGATCCATTCATATGGATAAATGTAGCTTTTTAAATTTATAACCCCTGAGAATTTTTCAATTTCATATGGATAAATATGTGATCTAATATCGCATCTTCACAATTCAGCTATCCAATCTATCCCAATATAATATGCACCCATTTTAGTTTTAAAATGAGCACATATTATATTGGATACTAAATCTGAATCGAATTCTTTTAATCTGATCCTACGTCATTTTTAATCCCCGTGCACCCAAAACTCAATTATGCTGTTCCAGGTGTTGGATTCATTTCCTTGCCCAATATAACGAATGAATTTGGCTTGAACCGGTTCAAATTCAAATGTATCATAGGCAGCCTGTTTTTGACTGGTGACGTTACTTAATACATTTTGGTAATTAGTACCATCTTTTGATATCTCCAAATCAAAATAATTGGATCGCGTATGCCCATTATAGAATTGAATGCTTACCTGCCCTACTTGGGTTTGTTGCTCAAGCTCTAACTGCAGGTACTGTCCCTTTCCATCTGCAGACCATCTGGAGTCTGGATCGCGGTCGATCGTATGGATCGGCAGATTGCCATCATCTGCACTTGCCGTAACCTTGGTTACGACAGCGAACGGTCCTTCCGGCTCGGCCATAGGCTCCTTGACTTCAAATTTCTCCCGTGCCTCGACCGTTACTCCATTAAAGACGCAGCTCACGATGATGTCGACATTTCCAGCTTTTATTGCATGGAATGTAGTTCCTTCCGTATATCCGATCGTATCATCACTCGTTGTGTACGTGACAGGAACGTTCAATTCTGCAATGTTTACGATCTCCCCATTATCTAATGTTAGAAACGAAGATAATTCTCCGCTTCCTCCTGCGCTAATCGCATTACCTGCGACTCTCCAGCCGGGTACCGCTTTATTGGGACTTATGGAGATGTTCTCTGGAAGTACCGGTGTATCAGCTACCTTAAACTTCACTCGCACGTTCTGTTTGTGGTCCCGATATGATACAGTGATCTCTCCAGTTCCATTTGTCCCTTGCGGTTGCTTAATTTTAACCTTCCCATCCTTCGCAAAAGGTTTTGCAGAGATGATAGGCGTTTCGGTTGTGCCATAAGGCAAAGTGTGAACGTAATCCGTTCTTAAGAACTGCATACCCCCTATGACTTCGCCATTCACCAACAGGGATTGAAGCCCCAGATGAATATCTTTGATTCGCTTCTTGCTCTGATCCTGATATAAACTTTGCGGGGATAAACGATCGCCCTCCCCAATGCCTTCCGCCATATCAAATGGCTGCGTATCAGCATCCGGAATGGAACCAACAATGTCGACGTTCACGCCGGTGTCCTTTCCTTTTGTTCCAATGACATATCCATTCCCGAATTGTTCTGATTCTACAATAACACCGGATTTACTAGGGTGTGCCGCCTGACCGGTCGTATTCCAGAAGACACTTTCAGTGGTCACCACCCCATGACGATTCGTTTCTGATGATCCATAATCCCGTGTAATGGCAGAGATCCCGTCCCCATTAACTACCAGGTTGTCGATCAGGTTCGCCATGCTCAAATACATATGAAAATCAGTCAATAATGAAGGTTTCTCAGAATACGAACCTTGCAGGACATTTCCGTTCGCAGAGAAGTTGGCATATGTGAAGCTATGTCTAGCTCCTATAGCCTTACTATTCTTAATGAGATTATCATTACCTATAAATTGATATAAATAACCGTTCCCGTTCGCTCCACGATACTGCGGGTACTGCATGGTTACATGATCCACAGTGACGTTCTTCGTACGATCCAGAATAATACCCTTGGATAACAGATGATAATCTGTATTGCCAGCTGGTTTATAAGTGTTAATATTTCGAATCCAGCTGTTGGCCACTGCAATCACATTGACCGCTTTGGCATTATCGGCTTCATATCCAGCAGTCCCAACGACTTTGAAGTCATCCTCACCAAGCCCCGACTTCACATTTTGAATGTTTGCGATCGAAAAATCCTCTAAACCGACTTCGACAATTGGATCTGCAGTCTGACTAATCGTAATATCATCGCGCAGCTTCATTGGATAACGCGTCGGAATGTCTAATGTAATCGTTTTATTATCCGGATCTACGCCCACGATTTGGCGGTAGAATAACGGTTCTACTTTACCAAGACGTGATGACCACTTGTTTTGCATGCCAAGCTCACGTAAGAATCCTGGCGTCGTTTCGAATGAAATGACCACGTAATCATTCACTGCAAACCCGCTTGTATCCTCAACGGACAGCAGGACGGTTGGATCGGTAACGGATTTGCGAAGTTTCGTAGAAATCCCGGTTTTCTTCCAATCTCCGTTACCGATCCGGATAATATCCTTGTTTTTCATATTTTGCTGTGCATTATAGATATGAGTCTTGTTCATCCCGTCACCTTTCAGGACCATACGACTTGCAGGAATGTTTAGTGAATAATCCTTGCCGTCCTGAGGGTTAACCTGATATGTACCCTTGGGAAGATACACGACACCTCCACCCCGCGTCACAGCGGCATCAATTGCCCTTTGAATAGCCTGCGTTGCATCACGGCTCCCTGAAGGATCGGCAAAATACGGTGCTTTCGTAACGTCGATAAGTTTGTTTTTAGGCGTTTTAGGCAATTCTGTCTCCCCACGCCGATAACCGGCATAAGAAAAGTCATGCAGAAACCTTCCCTGTTCATCTTTAAATCCTGGATACCAATCGTTTGGATAGAGCCTGCTTCTGCCATCCGTACCCAGAGACAGATTCTCACCGGCACGATCAATAGATGGCTGTGAGTCGCCCTCTGACGCTCGAACCTCCTGGGTTCCAGGTACAGACAATCCAACAGTCAACGTAAATGCCAACAATAAAAAAGGCCACTTTCTCCGCATGCTTTCGTTCTCCTCCTTTTGGATTTCAGAGTATGTGAGCGGTTTCAAGAAACCCTATAGTCACCTCCAACCCTGCTCAAGCAAGAGTCATTTGCATGCCATCTCAGCATGTCATAACCGATTGTAGAGCACGAGGGAACGAAATTACATCAACAAAAACGACACTCCAATGCCTATTTTATACAATATAAGGATTTATTTAGAGGATATAGCGCGATTATACCGCTCTAACGCTTGCTGCTGAATCTCAATCGCACGATCAATCTGTAATGACTTGATTTGCTTGACGTACGTATCGAAAGCATCCACCGGCTCAATGCCAAAAATGATTTTAAGCGACATCTCGTCCACCACTTTGTTCACTTCCTGCATGATGACTGACATCTCCGTGCTCTCTTTCTCGGTTTTGGGCAGGGTCGGTACCTGATGGAGAACAGCATCCGTGCTGGACCATAACTGCACCGCCTCTTTCTGTTCCGGTAAAATATAATATTGCTCCATGTATCGCGTATCCTGCACAAATGGACCGAAATAACTCGCTCTGGTGTACATCGCTAGTGCTTGAGCCGGCGACCACTTATCAGGGTTTTTCAAAATAGTCTCGGTATACGTCGGATACCCGTCCTTCATCTCAAAACTGACACCTTCAATGCCAAAGTTGAACAGCAAGTGTCCCTCAGGCCCATACCCGTAGTCCAGCATCCGTGCTGCTTCTTCTACATGATGACTGTTGTTGGATATGGCGACCCCACTGGAACCGATAGCGGGAGCAAGTTGACCAAATTTCGGACGATCTCCTTTGTTCATAACAGGATATGGCGCTGGCACAAGCTTTGCATGGGGATCCGTCTCCCGCAAGATGGGTAGCCATGTACCGATCCCCGCCCCAGCATTCCAGATACTCGCGCCGCTGCGTCCTGTTGTCATGTTTGTATCCTGAGTCTCCGAATCTACGGCAGCCAGATTCTTGTCAATGAGTCCCTCCGCATACCATTCACGAAATAAGGATAGAAATGCCTTATATTCAGGTTCCTGTGCCCCAAACTTAATTTGGCCATCTTCCACGTAAAACCCTTTTTTAATACCAAAAGCGCCAATAAAACCGCCGCCTTCGATACCAAACAACGGATTCGGAACACCTAGAAAAGTAAGCGGGGCGTCAGCTCCCTTTTTGTCCTTAAATGCCTGAAGCATCGTATGCCATTCGTCAATCGTGGTTGGCACATCAAGTCCAAGCTCGTCCAGCCAGTCCTTCCGGATAATCGGTCCTTGATAGGTTCGAAGCTTATCATCTCCTTGAATAAAAGGAAACGCGTAATAACTTCCGTTCGCTGTGCGAATCTGCATATCAATGTCTGGATGCTCGTTCAGGTACTGCTTCAGATGAGGTGTGTATTGATCAATAACATCGTTTAATCGCAGAATATATCCGTCTTTGATCGCTTTCTCCGGCCCACCGGGATAATTGCTCCACTCATATTCAATCATATCCGGCAGTTCCCCGGATGTAAGCAGCACATTAATCGCTTCTTTGGCCTGATTGGCGGGTGGCCGGATGAATTGAAGGTTGACTCCGGTTCTCCGCTGCCATTCCTGAAAAAAAGGCACTTCATTGAAGCTGGACTTAATGCTCGCTGCATTGCCATTCAATTCTGCCCAGTAGGTTAATTTCCCACCGTCATTGGGTGAAGCAATTGAGACGGTCTGGTACTCTGATGAGCCGGAACGTTCATCCAGCTTGGCATCCGAATCTGTCCCGTTCTGATCGCAAGCAGTCAGCATGCCAAGCAGCAGGATGAGCCCTGTCACCTTTGCTATGAATGCCAACTTCCTCTTTACGTTCATGTTCCGGTCTCCTTTCAAATCAACTGATTTCTTTATATTTACCAGGTGTAATGCCTTCGTATTTCTTGAATACCCGGATGAAAGTTGCTGCATCGTTATACCCGACCAATCGAGATATTTCTGTAATGGATTCCTGTTTATGCTCAATCATTTCTTTAGCCTGTCGGATACGGCACTTATGAATGCAGTCCAGCAGACCCTCACCGGTCTGATTCTTGAAGAGTTTGGACAAGTAACTGCCCTTAAGCTCAAAATGCTCACCAATTGCGTTGACGTTCAAATTCACGTCCGTATAGTTACTCTCAATATACTGTGTGACTTGGGTGCTGAGATGACGCAGGGAATCCTCACGTTCTTGTGATACATTCGTTGCGCGCTTGTCAGCGGCATAGGAACATACCTCCTCAAGCAAGTTCTGCAAAGCCTCCTGCATCTCCTGGATGGTATCCCCGGCAATAATGTCCTCAATCCGATGCGGGTATTGGATTAGCGTATGGTTATCCCTGTCCCCCAGATCATTAATAGCCTTTATCATCGTACCTACCAGGTTGAAAATCAGGCAACGTGCAAGTGTGAGCGACATAATCGGTTTATCAAAATTTCGCTCTGTAATCTCGTTCATATAAGCGCTGGCTTGGTCGGTATCTCCCGCTTTGATGAAATTAAGAAGTTGCTGTTCCACTTGAAGCGGATAGTAGTAGCCAAATGGGGCATCCGCCATCGCATCGCTGCGGACATCGCCATAGGTAATGATGCCTTTCTTGCCAAGCACCATTTTGTATTCCATCGCGTCTACTGCTTCCTGGTATGCTTCGGCGATGCCAATCCATGACGTGTGGCGTCCACTGATAGAGATCGTCAATTCCATATCATAGCTTTCCAGGAAGCGCTGCGCTTCTGCCGCAATGTGATGAAGATCATGATTCCAATCCGAAGAATCCGCTTTCATATTTACAAGGCAGACCATCATATCATCAACTTCTGCTACATATCCGACGTGCTGACGCTCTGAAGCCAGTTCTTCAACAACATTTGAAATAATGAGATGGATCAATTTGTTTCGTTCATTGATATCAATACCCGGCAGCTTTCCATAGAGATTCTCTTCATTTTCGATTACAAATAAGATAACAGCAAATTCACTTGAATAGAGCGGCATATGGAAGGAACGGAATGCATCTTCATAGGGCACGAGCGTATCCTGTTTGCCTTTCAGAAGCCGATTAATCATATTGGAGCGCAGTACCTGCTGATGTTTCTGCAGTTGCTGGGCAATCTCGTTTTTTTCTGATCGTGTGTTCATGATGACCTTCTGAATAAACCGAAGTTCGTTCCGATCAGCGGGTTCGTTCTGACTATTTTTGTCTTTTAGTGATTCCACGAGCTGTTGGATTGGGGAGTAATTCCGGCGCATGAAGAACCAAGTCAGTACACCCGCACTAATGAGACTCACCACGATACTGATATACGTAAAATTGCGGACATACACTGCCTTTTCCCAATAAAGGCTGCTGGGAATAATCAATGCGTACTTCAGATCGGATACCGCGGAGTCCATGTAGAACATCTCCGACTTGCCAACCCTGGCGTTATCCAACTGAACCTGATTGCCATTCATGAATGGCTTCAATTCCTCCGATCCGGGATGATTGCTCATCAGAATCTCGTTATTCTGGTTCAGAATCAGCAGCGTGGCATCACTAAAACCCGAAATGCTCTCAATCGCTTTCTGGAATCTTCGCGTATCCGCCATGACGACAACCGTACCGGTCTCCTGACCATTCAAATCATCAGGCAGACGTGTAATGTACGCAATGGAAGACTCCGCCGGAGCTGCATTCTGATGCGGCAGAATGACGAATTGATTCGTCTCTGCACCCAGAACTTGATCCCGCCACGTTTCGAAAGACATTGCACCTGTGTTATGTAGGGTATGAAATGCCGTCCGCATATCCCGAATATTGCCTGAACGGAGAATGGATTGGTCTTTTTTCCACACAACGTAGAATTCATCGATGGACGCGTATGATGTTTTATAGAGACGAAGTTCCTTCACCAGTTGGTAGGCCGTATAAGGCGCCTCTTTGGCAGGTTGATTGGAGTACATCAGCGTTTGCAGATTCGGGCTCCATGTCATCTCCATGTTTAACCGTTTCATGAGATCAACTTGTGTATCGATCGTATAACGCATCTGCTTCAATAAGGAATCGTTCGCCCGATGTATTTCACTCTTCAATGTCTCATTCGCTTGCATGTAAATAACCAGACTGATCAGAATCGGCACAATTAAAACAGCACTGTAGGAGACAAGCCAGGTCACGATTATGCTTTCTCGTTTTTGCCACAAATATCGAATGTTTAGCAACAGTTCATCACCCAACTCTTCGTAGATTATCGATGTTTGGATCAGGAATTTATTATAACGTCAAGAGCGCGATTGGGATATAGATAAAAAGTTCAATTCAATTGACAAAAAGGTGCGCAAGCACCGATTTCCCCCGTTAAATCAAGCACAAATAGCCCGAATAGACCACTTTCGTCTATCGGGCATTCGGTATCAAAACGCGTATTCATTTGAATTCATTTTTGAATAGATGAGAATGTTTTCGGAAATTTTCTCAGAGCATTTTTAGAAAATGCGATGCTTCCATCCGTTTAATTTGGCACTCGCCTCAACGTAAAAATAGTCACCGTATATGAGTGAGACGTTCACGTTCTGACCTGCCGGTTTATGACCGGTTCCCTCCAGGAGCATACCTTCGTGCTCAGGAAGATCCCATGTTCCATAATGATTCCGCAGGGAACTCAGGATACGTTTGGCAACGGTAGCATAGAGTCTGCCCTCCGGATCAGGAAGTACATCTGCAAGCTCAAGCAATCCGGAAGCTGCAATTGCACCAGCAGAGCTGTCTCGTGGAACTTCCTCCTCTTCTTCGGACTCTGCACGGAAATCCCAATGCGGAACGTGATCCTCAGGCAGTCTGGAAATGAAGAAGTTCGCCACGCGCTGAGCAGCATCAAGATATGCCAGGTCCTCTGTATACCGATACGTATTCGTTAATCCATATAAAGCCCACGCCGCTCCCCGGCTCCATGCCGAATCCGGTCCCGCTCCCTGTCCACCTATCGCTTCTGCGCGTTCACCTGTTTCGGGATCAAATCGAATGATATGATGCACCGAGCCATCTTCCCGGACAAATTGCTTCATGACCATATCCGCATGAGCTTTGGCGATATGGCCGAAACGTGGATCACCGCTCTCCTCAGACGCCCAGAAGAGCAAGGACAGGTTCATCATGGTGTCTATGATCGACCAGCCCAGCATGTCGCCATTCCAGGCCCGGATGAAGCTGCCTTTGGTATTAAAGCGTCCAGCCAGGAAGTTCGCGGCAAATAAGGCACGCCTTGCGGCATCGGCATCTCCGGTGAGCTTGTATTTGACGACGGCCGTAGGCAGGAAATGAAAGCCCACATCGTGATCAAAGTAGTTGTTTTCGAGAAACCGTTCCGATAGCCGCTCATCCCAATTCCATGCAGCTTCTTTATATTTCTCATCACCCGTCATATCGTACACAATCCATAACATGCCCGGCCAGAATCCTGAGGTCCACCAATCGATTCTCATGTCGTCATAGATGCCATTTGCTCCAGCGACATGCGGAGACTTTTCACCTATGGCTGCTAGCATCTGATCGGCTTTACTTTTAATCTGATCCCACACGTCCTTGTTCACTTCATTTAATACGCTCATGTAACATCATACCTCCTTACCGTTCTTCAATTCTCTGGTTTAACCCTTCAATGAACCAACCATGACACCTTTCACGAAAAAGCGCTGCAAAAATGGATAGATGCACAGGATCGGTATCGTCGCTACCATAATCGTTGCATACTTGATGGTTTCCCCGATCTGGAAGCGATCCCCAGCCGATGCACCAGCCGACATGCTCTCGGTGGAATTGGCAATCAGAATCTCACGCAGCACCAATTGCAGCGGGAACAGCTCTCGGCTTTTGATAAACACCGATGCATAGAACCATCCATTCCACTTATCAACTGCGTAATACAGGATCATCACGGCAATGACTGGCATGGACAACGGGATAATAATACGGAACAAAATGGTGAAGTGATTCGCTCCATCAATCTTGGCCGACTCTTCCAGGCTGTCCGGAATGCCCATAAATGACGTTCGCATGATGATCAGGTTAAACGTGCTGATGGCAAAAGGAAGAATGGTCGACCACAGTGTATCTAACAGGCCAACGCCTTTTACAACCAGGTACAGTGGAATCAAGCCGCCGCCAAAGAACATCGTGAACACGATAAAGAACATGAACACCTTGTTCCACATCACATTTTTACGGGATAGCACATACGCACCAAGCGCAGTCATGAACAGGTTGACGATAACGCCGAACACAAGAATAAATAATGTATTGCGGAAACCTGTGGCTATACCTGGATTGGCAAGTACGCTCTTGTAAGCTTCCAGACTAAAGCCGACCGGCTTCCACAGGAGCCCCTTGTTTGCTAACAGCTGCGCCGAATCACTTAAGGATGCAAATAACACGTAGAGCAGCGGGTACAATGTGACGATGACAAGCAGGATTAAAAATGTATAATTTAAAATCGTAAAGATTCGGTCAAACCAACCACTTTCCTTAATCAAAGTTACCACCTCACCATAAGCTGTTTTGACTCACTCTGCGGCTGATATAGTTCGCCGAAATCAGAAGAACGAGATTGATCACCGAGTTAAATAGACCGACTGCCGAGCTGTAACTCCATCCGAACTCCAACAATCCCTTTCGATATACGAAGGAAGAGATGACATCAGCTGTTTCATAGGTCACCGGATTATAAAGGAGAATGATTTTCTCGAAGCCGACATTCAGCATATTACCCATCCGGAGAATGAACATGATCGTAATAATTGGCAGCAATCCGGGCAGCGTAATGTGAAACATTTGCTTGAGACGGCTCGCTCCGTCTATCTTCGCCGCTTCATACTGCTCCAGGTCGATGCTCATCAACGCAGCGATATAGATAATGGATTCCCAACCGATCCGTTGCCATATTTCAGACAGAACATAGATTGGACGGAACAGCTCCGGCTTTTGCAGCATCGCCTGACCGTCATATCCAAGCATCATGATAAGGCGGTTGATTAAACCATCCGCGTTCGTGAAGTCCGTAATAATACCGCATATGACGACGAGAGAGATGAAATAAGGCATATACGTTATCGTCTGAACGACCCGCTTGAACGTGCGCTTGCGTACTTCATTGATGAGCAGCGCCAGAATAATCGGTGCAGGGAATTCAAAGACCAGCGTGTACAAACTGATAAGAAGAGTGTTCTTCAGCACACGTAAGAAATAATAACTGTTGAAAAACTCTTCAAAGTGCTTCAGCCCAACCCAATCACTACCCAAAATGCCCTTCATCGGAGAATAATCTTTAAAGGCAATAATTGCGCCGTACATCGGACCGTAATGAAATATTAAATAATATCCAATAACGGGAATCATCATGATATATAAATACTTGTTCATCATGAAGTCCCGCACGAACCGGCTTTTAAAGGATTGACGATTGCTCATGATGTACCTTTTCACCTCTTTTCAATCGGGAGGGTTAGCGCCCTCCCCTTTTACAATTACCGATTGTTGTAGCGTTCGAGTGCTGCGGTTTGGATTTCAATCGCTCGATCCAGATGTAACGATTTCATTTTCGCGACATAGCTCTCGAATTGATCCACCGGTTCGTTGCCCAGAATGATCTTGATGGTCATCTCATCGACGAGTGTGTTGATATCATTCATGATGGTCGCGTATTCGGAGCTCTCTTCAGGTGTAGGTGTGATTGAAGGCAGATTATATTTGGCGGCCTGTGTGTTCTTCCATACATCAATGGCATCGCGCTGAGTCTGTAGTGCAAAGAACTGCTCGGCATACCGTTTGTCTTGAACAAATGGACCGTTATAGCTGCTGCGGGCATATAGTGAAATCGCTTGTGCAGGAGCGAGTTTATCCGGGTTCTTCAGCAGCAAATCTGTGAATTTCGGATAATCGCCTTCCATGTTATAGCTGACACCCTCTTCTCCGAAGTTGAAGAACATGTGCCCTTCCTCACTGTAGCCGTAATCCAGCATGCGAACAGCAAGTTCCGGGTCTTTGGCTGCCGTCGTGATGGCAACAGTGCCTTCCGAGGCATAACCCTGGTTAAGCTGACCGAATTTAGGAATATCACCTTTTTTAAACACCGGATATGGTGCGGCGACCAGAACGGCATCCGGATCATTTGCTTCTACGAGCGGTTGCCATTTGCCGATACCTCCGCCTGCGTTACCAACACTAGCGCCAGTAGCACCCGAAGCGAGGTTACCGTCAACGGATTTGGTATCCGCTGTTGAGATGTTTTTATCAATCAAACCTTCTTTGTACCATTCCTGGAATAACTTCAAGTATTCTTTGAAGCCTTCTTCCGCAGGACCAAATTTGACCTGTCCTTCTTCCTGATAGAATCCACGGTTTACACCGAAGGCACCAAGGAAAGCACCATTACCGGAATCGTTAAAGAATCGGGGCTTACTTACAACAGAGAACGGAGCGGATGCGCCTTTTTTCTCTTTAAAAGCTCTCAGGGTTGTAGTCCACTCATCAATCGTTTCCGGAACCGGTAGTCCCAGCTCATCCAGCCAATCCTTACGAATGATTGGACCCTGGAAGACACGGAGATACTCATCTCCCCGAATGAACGGGAATACATAATAGCTGCCGCTATCCGTTTTGACCATCTTGTCGATGTCTGGATTGTCCTGCAGGTATTTCTTCAGATTCGGAGCATACTGGTCAATCAGATCGTTCAGCTTTAGGATGTAACCATCATTGATGGCTTTCTCCGGTCCACCGGGGAAATCTCCGATGAAATTGTATTCCAGCATGTCCGGCAAATCCCCGGATGCCAGCATCACGTTGAAGGATTCTCTGACCTGCCCTGTCGGTGGTGCCGTGAATTTGAGTGGTACGCCGGTTTTTTCCTGCCACTTTTGAAAGAATGGAATTTCGCTGTGCGAATTTTTGACCCCGATCAGGTTGCCGTTAATTTCACCCCAATACGTAAGCGTCTTATCCGTTTGAATCGGATAGGTTGTTGCTTCCGTTGATCCGCTTGGTGTCCCTTTATCAGCATCGCCCGTTTTACTTTCTCCGGACGAACACCCAAGGATCGTCGTACCTAATAACAGGATCATCAAACTCGTAGATAACACTTTTCTTCTCATGGACCTTATCCTCCACCTTTTGGGAATGTCTGTGCTCTACCTCAGATTAAGGGAGAGGGCACTGTAGCGATATTCGCAAAAGATGAAATGACATGTTGATTTCGTCAGAACAAAATGATCATTTAGCCAAAACGATAGACGAATTCTTTATATAATCAACTGCAATGCCTTGAATTTGCTGTGTTGGCGCGGGTTTGTGACTGTACTTCTGAGATCACAAAAAAAAAGACCATGAACACTGTTCATAGTCTGTAACGTGGGTGAGTATGAGCGAATTGGATTATAACGAATATATTACCCCAGGGCTTACCTTCTCCTTTTTAGTCCCAAACGACTTCGGTACCTGCGATAAAATCATGTATTGCACGTTTGTCTTCTCGTACAGCAACCATGATGACACTTACAATGAAACCAATGCCAAAAGTTATAAAATACAAAAGTCCAACAACTCTCGTAGTAACATTGTACCCAGCCTTGGTGATTCATGTGAATCGTATTTCCGAATCCGAATCCCGCAGATGCGCTTACCGATTGTTCGACCATATCAACCCTGCAATAATTATTAAAGGAAATGTGATAATAATGCCATCCAACAATCCTGCCCCGAATCTGATCCGAAAACCTGCTTTATACAAAAAAATTTTCCTCCAAACTACGTTTTTAAACTAAACGGCTAATTTACTTCATGAGCTCCCTTCATAAAATATCTAACTCTATGTACGCAACTCAGGTAGTATATCAGAAAATTTTACTTATTCACGATATAACTCCTATTTCTTCTCACTTGTACCCTTTGTAAATTTTATAACAAACTATCGAATTAACTTAGTTCATGTTCATTACTTCCTCTTACATAATCCTTTCTAATATTGTATTTAGCTTCTGAATCTCCAATGAAAACACCATAATAATTATGTAAACCAAAAGAGCTACTCAACATTTGTTAAGTAGCTTTCTGTTCGTTCTGCATCTGCCCTCTTCGCCAAATCTTATTCTCCACAATGGCATAGACTAAACCGGCGATGGCAAATATCCATATCGATGTCATTCGGTTCAGATGGTATCCATTCACGAAATATGGATTGTACATGAGATCAAAAACCCACAGCCCGCCCCATCCAAACCCAACCATGTAGATGAAAATCCTCACCATAGGAGAACACACATATTTCCGCAGCAACCATGAGATCGGGCTTATAATAACAACATAAAAAGCGATTAAATAGTGACCGAATCCCAGGATGAGCGACAATATATATATCAAGCCCCCTAAATTACGTAAACCGTAATACTCTGTCGTTGTAATATGGTACCCTTCAACCCTTTCAAGAACGATGAGTGCTGTAAAGAAGATCCCGATAAATATAAATCCTAATACCATGTACCGTTGAACCGCGTTCACCAACATCAGATCACCCCAATGTCTAAACGCAGCCAGAGCCGCTCAAGTTACATGATTTCGAACAAATTACACAATTACAGATAGGCCTCCGTTAGGTTCTGTTAAAAGTTAAAGTTAATCTATCATGAATTGCTATAATTGAACATTACCTTTGCCCTTCCAGAATCATCGTACCCAGGCGGTCCATAAGCTCCATTCTTCCCATCGCTGTCCACTCGACAGCAGAATACCCACCGGAACGATGAAGGTAAACAACGAGATCATGATTACAAAAAACAGCCCGTAGGATGTTTTACACAAATCTGTTATTATCAACGAAATATCCCGATAACGCGTCACCGCCTGTTTAAACGTCAGAAACGAATCAGCTGTAATCCCAAATACTTTCACCGCCGGCATACCTCTCACGTATTCAACCCCCGTCGCATTCATCTCTTCAACAGAAAGCTGAAAATCACGATAAGCCTGACGGCCTCGTTCTCTGCGGAAGAGACGGCTTTGGAGCCATAACCCGATTCCAATCGGAACCAAAAGCGTCAGCGCCATGCGGTAATCGAGCCAGAAAAGATATCCCAGCAACATCAGTGGAATGACGATCGCTACTCACCAGATCCGGCAACTGATGGGCAATAAACTTCTCAATTTTCTCCACACTGACTTCGATGATCTTTTTCAGCTCACCGGTTGCCGTCCGGGTGTGATACCCTATCGGTACTTTGGCAACATGCTCAGCAAGTCTAACTCTGAGCTGGTACAAAATGTTGAACGCAGCAATGTGTGAGCACATCCCCCCGATATAGAGCGCAACAAGCCCTGCAATCAGGGCTACGAATGCGACGATCCCCCAATAGATCAACAGATCTTTGTCCATGGCAGATAGTTGGCTCGTATGCGTTAGCAGTTCCTCGACAATCTTATACACTCCGACAAAAGGAACAATCTGCAACAGTCTCGAAAGGGTCGAGAAGATACTTGCTGTAATCAGCAGACCTTTACGCTCCTTCGTCACTTGCATTAACCCGGACACTTCAGATGTGTTGTTCATCTCATAATCATTCTCAATATAGTGCAGTGCTACATACGCACATTAATATCTCACAGGTACGCGGGCAACCGCTACCCCAATCCGGAGCAAAAATACCTCAATACGGATTATAAGTGAATCTAATTCAAAGAAGCCATATTGGACATATGGCCTCATACTCTGAATCTGTTGGATTGTAAGAAGACACTCACTCATGAAAAGCTCTCCAGAACGAACCTTCTGTATTAATGATATCCTTGATCTGAACAAACGGAATTGTAAACGTTGGAAACCCTGCCGCATAGGGCGCGATGTCATATGGATTGAAGTAGAGATGCAGAGCATCCGCTGTGACATAAAACGGCTGATCCGCACTAATCCCCGTATAGGTGTCCGGAAACACATACGAGTATTGAGGATCATTTTTGATCTGATCCCCCACAATCTGGCTTAACACTTTTACGTAGTCACTATCCGGTTTAAATAAATCCTTCAGCTCATACAACTGACCATTCGTCAGATTAATGATCGCATAGATCATCGTAGGCATACCATGCGCTGCACCTGCCGGGTAGTTATAACCTGTGAGTTGCAGTTGCAGCAATTGCTGCTGATAGAACGTAATATCAAAATCCCCTGTATACGTGTAATCCAGCTGTTGATCAGCAGGAATCGGTTTAACCTGGGAGAGTTGCTTCAACTTGGCATTCAGTGCAAGCTGCTCCGCTTGGTTCGTCAATCCCTCCACCTGCGGATAATATACGAGATAGTCCCTGTTTGGTTTGTACTTCACTTCGCGTACACGGTACGGCGGATGAAGTGGAACGATTGTATTTTGCCGCCAGATGATCTGTCCGGCCCGATTCACATACGATAAGCGCTGGTCTAGATAGGCCTTAATCAGATCTGGTGCCACGACCTCCAGCGTACCCGAACCTTCTACATGCGGATACCCAGCGGCAGGTCTTCCACTCAGATCCAGCAGATAGGTTTGTCTTCCGTCCGATGCAGAAGCCAGGCCGTTTTTGTAATTGCCTACTTCGCGATATAGGAACTCCGTAAGTCTTCTGCCACTGGTATCTGCAATCGCGTATACAGAGCCAATATACGGCTGCTCCGGATTAATTGCTTGCCCCAGCGCATAACGATGCTCGCCTAGTTCGCGGATGTCATTATACGCGGGTTGAATGATAAACGATCCCTCCGTATTAATGACACCATAGTTCGATTTGTAGTCCTCTGCTGTATTAACAATCGCTTGCCCGCCGCTGAAAGGAAATGCCGATGAAAATTTGGGCTGAATGCGAATATTACCCCGTTCGTCGATGTACCCATATTTGCCCGAGGCCTCTTTTTGAAAAGCGAGCAATCCATCCCCTAACGGTCCCACATAGGCAAATGGATACGTCGCGAGCCGATGTCCATTGCGATTAATGAGTGCATACTCATTGTCCTTAATCTGCACAACCGCTTTGCCATCTTGAAAATCATTCGCCGAAGCGAACTGTGCAGGTATCACCTCATTGCCCGACGCATCCAAATAACCATACCGACTCACCGATCCATCTGCCTGACCAGGATTAGAATCGTAAAACAACGCTCGGCCATCCTTCATATTCGAGATATACGGGTATGCCCGTTTGGTCAGGACCGTACCTTGTTCATTAATCATCTTAAATCCTTGAGAATCAATGGTTATCGCCCGTTCTTCGGAAAAGGAATTGATGGAATTGTATACAGGCTGAACAACATACTGCCCCTGAAGATTAATAACGCCGGCTCGACCATCCTTCACAACCACAGCCAATCCATTGGGCTGAAACTCTTGCGCGTCATCCAGTACCGGCTCAAGCCGAATGTGGCCTTGTGCATCCATATACCCCCAACGCGTCCCACTCGTGGTTCGAACGGAGATTGGATATAACCATGTCGTTACCCGGGCATGGCTTATAGGGACCATCGCCTGCTTTATTTTCTTTTCCAGCTCCTGTAGTACCTCTCTGGAAGGATAAGCTTCCGGGAAACTGAGTGCCTTCTGAACGGAAGCAAGTGCTGCCGGATACTGGCCCGCATGGTACTGAGCATCCGCAAGGTAATACCAGTAAAAGATATAATCAGGATATTGCTGGGTTAGTTGCTCGTAATATTGCACCACTTTTGGATAATAGGTTGCATATACGTCCGGTGCAGGAACCCATTTCCCATTCTGCCATCGGATAATCTCCACACGATAGGCTTCACCTGTGTCATGTATCCAGAGTGCAATCTCCACTTTCCCATCTCGACCATGCGGACCAGGCATATCTATAATCTCTGCATAGCTATAGTATAGATCGTCAGGCGCCAAATCTTTGAGCCCTGATTCCGTCCACTCATATACGGCAAGCTTAGACCAAATAGAACCAATCCGCCAACCAATAATAAGATTGTTCCTTGCCGTTGAAGTTACAGGGGCTGCAGTCATTAAAGTCACCCCATACCCCAATCCCTTAATTAGTGCCATCTTGATCCAGTGTCCTTGAACAAATTTCAGAATGAGCAAATACAGCTCACCGTTCAACTGATAGACTGCAGCAATCTCCGGCATACCGTCACCGGTAAGATCTGCCGCATAGATCGCTGGATGTTGAACAGGTTTATCAATAGTGACGACCGTTGCACCAGCCGGAATATGTTGATTCACAATCTGCGTTAACAGCGGTTCGCTCATGGACATCTCAGTTTCCTCCCTTATGACCGCATTCGCCTAATGGTATGCGTCATAAATCGGGATATGACATGTAATTCATTTTATATAAGTTGAACTAAAGAATATTCACACTTACCACTACGATGACAGAACAACCTTCTGATTGCACTTATCCCCCGATTCTTTGATTAACTTTTTATATTATCTATCTTGCAAAGTTACTTTCTCTCCATTGATTAGCAGGTAGCTCACATCATTCACCGGAATGGTCTTAGGGGATATCCACTTAATGAGATCCTGATCCAGCTGGAGGAAACCGGATGCGCCAGACAAATTTGTACCACCCTTCAGGTGAACTTCAATACTCAAGTCCTCCACCCGAATCTTGCTCAGTGCCTCACCTGTAAGCGTGACGCCAACTGCGGAAAGAGATACATTTGCCCGTGAGGCTCCATTTGCATCAAGCTGAACGTTTCCTGTTTTGCTCAAACCATTTTCACTCAAGTTAAAGGTCGTTTTCCAATTTCCCTTTACAACTTCACTAATGCTCGTAAAACTGCCTTGAAGTCTAAGCTTATCTAATTGGTCAACAGTGGACAGATCATACACATGCTCAATGTAATCTCCTCCAAACCTAACCTGACCTTTCATATAGTGTCCATAACTAATGGAATATTCAGGTATATCAAGCTTTTTACCTTGCTCATCCGTGAAGTAGAAGTATCCATGATTATACTCGCCAATCTCATTATCCGGATTAATCTGAATGTGTAACTTGCCATCCACAAAACCCATATTGGAAATATGCATCCAATCAATACCCTCAACAGGGATATTCGTTACATCCTGATGCAATACCGGAATTGGATCGGTTTCCATTTGAATATCGGTTTTACCTCCCAAGCCACTTATACGATCTTGATCCAGAATATCATAGTTATTGTTTTGCTTTTCTTGTAGCAACTGCTCCCAGTCCACCTGTACGTTGTAACCATCTTGAAGAGATGTACCTGACATCAGCGTATTGATCTGAACGGTAATTCGATTTTTGCTGACTTTTCCTTGAATGAGGAATCGGACAATAGCCGTTTTGTTAGCATCATCATAATGAATAATCTGAGCGTTGTTTGCATTACCACCGGTTACCCTGTAATCATATACATCCATTGTATCGTCAATGCGATGACCCGTCAGATCGGATAATGAAACATAGATTTCCGTTGTATCTCCGTCCCTGACAGCACCTATAACCTCCATTCGAATCCCTTGATCTTCACTCACCTGGTGAACAGGCTGAAGAATGCCAATCCGATCTGCACCTATAAAATGAAGAACAGTAGACAGATCAATGATCCCAACTGATGCAGCTGCCCCTGTAACCAGACATAACGATAACGCAGCGGTTACAGGAATATAGATGGCTTTGCGATACCTTTTTCTTTTATTCATGGACTTCTTGGTCTGTGCGGATGGATATAATACAGGTGGATAAAATGATGAATCTGATCTCGTAACGGTTGGTGGTTCATTCAGCGCCAATTTATCATAGAACAACTTTTTAATATTAAAGAGGTTCTGCTCAGTGAATTCTTTCTCGGATTTTCGCATTTGATCGCCTCCTTTATTTCCTGTTCATCCACCATGTCCTCAATCGTTGCCTGGAGCGATAAAGCTTGTTATGGACTTGCCTAACGTGTAGGGACAATGCTTCTGATATCTCATGGGGTCTCTGTCCTTCATAAAACCGACGTTTCATAATCTCACGTTCCGGTTCTGGAAAAGATTCAATCATTTGATTAAGTTCCGTATATGTCTCTTTACTGATCATCTGAACCAACAAATCATCCGTTTTCACCGAATGAATCTCCTCTTCATATGTAAGCTCAGTTCTTCGATTAAGTTTCCGGTAGCGATCAATCGCTTTATGTTTTGTGATTGTTGCAAGGTAATTTTTCAGGCTACTTCGCCAAGACTGGAATGCATCCGGATTCTGCCAAAAAGCAAAAAATGTATCTGCTACGCATTCTTCAATCTCTTCTGCCGATGCATGATATAAGATGGAATGAGCAATCTTCCATAACAAACCTGCGTAGTGGTTCATCACCCATTCCATGGCCTCAGGATCACGATTCGCTACTGCCTTCCGTATCTGTTCTTCTTCCACGATTACATGCACCCTCCCTTCCATGCTCATATAATCACGAATGCTCGTGTTGATCCGTGCTACCTACCTATATTCGTTTAACAAATGACTTTTACTTACTCCACGATAAAAAAAGATTTGCAGTGACCTTATGGTCTTCTGCAAATCTTCTTATATTCTATAATACATCTTATTTATTACATCATATCGCTTCATGTGCCTTCGCTTGGAATACTAACCAATATTACGCCTCTTCTTGCACACTCAATTGCACATATTGGGTGAGACGACAATACTGAAATAACAGCAACTCTTCATTACCTTGTCCAAGAGCCACGCTACGCCCTTCTTTGATGAGGTGATTCAACAACTCATGCAGGAAACTCATCTGCAACCGCAAGGATTCCGCTGTGAGCTGCTCAAGTACCTCAATATCCCGGGTCGTAAACTGAGATAACCCACGCAGGAGCAACTCTTCTGACCAGCCGTTAATTCTCTGCATAAACTGATTATATTCTTCCAAGTCTGCCCATCCTTCCATTACCGATATCCAGTTTCAGACTGAGCACCGTTTGACCCTTCAGGAAACTGATTGGGCTAATCCGTTTTGGTTCCACACGCACAAAGGCATAGAAGTGTTCAAGTGATTGGGAACCATATCCTGACTCCAGTCTTTGGATCATCGTTTGCCAATCAGTTGAATACGGGAGAGTAAGTGCCAAACGTTCTCCTTCGGCACCCTCAACCGTCAGGACAAGATCCTGCGTTTGTTTGACAAAGTTATGGTCCACGATTCGAGCAACTTTGATCACAGCCAATCGTTCTTTGGGAGCAGCAAACAAGTCGAATGTTCGCGATTCCTCTTGAAGTACAGACGTTACGTCTTGCATGGTTTTGCCCAGATTCAACGTTTTCACACCCGTTCGTGGCAAAATCGCAAGCTTGGCACCTTCGCCGGAAGAGATCCGGCGTTCTTCATTCACTTTAACGGAATGGAATTGAACTTCTTCACCCACGAACTGGCGAAAGGTCAGATTAGGCAGCCATGGTGTGAATGCACCGTAATGCTCTGTATATGAGAACTGCTGATCACCATAATATACAGCACGTACATCGCTATAGGTGTAGATTTCCTCATCATCGAAGCAATAGAAATAATAGGTGATTCCACGGAAACCGGATCGTGTCTCCCACGCATCAGCTCCCAGTCCATACAGGTGAAGTGAAGGCACCGTAAAGTATTTACTTCGAAAACTGCCAATGAGCTGACTCTGCTGAATGACAGATACCTTTTCTTCTTCAAGAACCTGGAGTGCAAGATACAGCTTGCTTACCCGATCCAACATGGATTGCATGGAGAAACGTATATGTCTGTTGAAAAACAACTGTAGTTCCCCTTGAATCCCTCGCAAACTGCGTTCTATGTCAGGCAGGTTGCCACTATGAGCAGCGATTGCCAAGGTCTCCAGTTGTGCCATATAGGACTGAGGAATACGGGCCAGTCCTGTCTTCAACAATCCTGCCAGCATAATGCGACATTCCTGCACCGTCTGCAGAGAGAACTTGGCTTCGTACACCCTTCCACTTAATGCATCCGTGTCATGCAGGCCTTTTAGGTTCCGATATCGTAGCAAAGCTTCAAGCTTGGCCATTTTCCCAGCTGTCTGCTGCACCTTACATAGTGCTTTTGCAAGGCTCGCCTCCTCGGTAAAAGACACCTCGATATTCTGGGTGGTCAGATGAACCGTAAGAAGTGAATCTTCAATGATCTTAATTTCCTCTGGGTACCTCAGTCGGAAAACAACTTCCTCAATCATGGAAGAACTATACGATTTAATTAACACGGTAAGATCAGACTCCGTCATCCAGCGGAAGCGAGACTCGATCTCAAGAGACACTGAATGTGGATCTTCGCTTGGATCGTCCACGTTTAATACTAAGTTTGATACTGATTCTTTTACTGATACGTCTTTGGGTACGTCCAACGGATCATTATCCGATATCCCTGAGTACTTATCCAGCGCATGCTTCTCGTCTGCATTCATTGAATCCTCTGCCGTATATTCCCGTTGATCATACAGAATTGCAATCAGCACATGCTTGCAGATATGATCGGCCGGGCAGGAGCATTCCCAATGATCCAGTGTATCTTCAAGCGTACAGTGTGTCCCGTCACTTAACTGGCAACTCACAGATGATTCATTCCATGTGTACGTTACACTTACACCATTGTCCAACTCTTTCAAAGACCTTTTGTACAACCCCTTGTTGGCATACCGAATCAAATAATCCTCCGTACACAGCTTCGAAAAAATCCGGAATTTCTCCTTGAATCCACTCACGTCATCAACGCCCCGTTGCTCTCAGAATGTCGTAGATCGTTTCACTGAATACTCGACCTGGAACGTTGCCTAGAGCAATGGGTTTGTTGTCACCATAGTAATAATATTGCTTGTTATTTGGTTTGAAGAAATGTAGGGAATCCAGGGTAATGTCATCCAATCCCTCGTAATACGTAATACTCGTACCACTGAATTGTAATTCCGCAACAAGATCTCCGTACTCTTTATAAAATTCATGATACCAGCCGCCGTCCTGTGCCGGCCCTTTGATCCAGCCGTATTTCTCCAGTGCTTTGGGGAAAGACGTTGGTGAGAAATCAGACTCGGGCAGACGATCGTATTCATTCTTCGCCTTGTCCTCATCTTCAGGCTGATGGATTTCACGATTCAGTTGTTCAAACGGCTGCTTGATCTCGTAATCCTCCAACTGCGTTGTCCAACCTTCAAGCGTCGCCTGATCCAGTTCCAGCGGGTGTATAAGTCCCACTTGTGCACCTGAAGGCAGATCAACCTCGTCTTCATCCACGGAATTGAAGGTGCCGTCCTCCATATAACGGAACGTGCTGATCAGAGCGCCATCCTCATACGTTCCCCAGATCAGACCAACAGCGAATTTTTGCATGATTACATTTTGTACAAACAGTGCTTTCCACTCATCGGCAGACCACAGACGTTGCTTGGACAATGACTCTTCCAGACGCTGCGCCTGAATGTTAACCATGGATTTGAGATCTTTTTTCAGCTGTGTGAAACGTGCCTTGGACTGGGCTGCCAATTCAGGATCATCTTTCTGTGCAGGAGCAGGCAGACTCTTCACGGCTTTGCCCGTTTCTTCATTTAAGACAACGACTTGTAAGTCTCCATTGACCTTAACCAGGAAGGAACGCTCTCCGTAACTCAGCTGCATGGTTCCTTTTTCATCAAAACCAAGCGTGGTGACTAACCGATCCTCCAGTTGTTCCGAGGTAAGTCCCATATTATCGGCTGCAAGTTGCAATGCTTCTTCTGCTGCACCTTTCACCTGACGGTTCTTCACACCACGTTTGATTTTATCAATCGCCATTAGAGCGGATGGATCTTTCAGATAAGCGAGCACTTTTACAGCATCTGCTGCAATCGCGCCACGACTATTTTCTGTCCATTCCTTAATTTGCGGAGCTAAAATATTTACAATCTGAATATCGCCAAAGAGTGCTGATACATACATCACCCATTTCTCTTTTGCAGGAGCACCTTCCTGAATCCAGACCTGAAGCATTTCACTTGCAAAACGAGCGAGAGATACCTCACTTACGTAATCTCGTAATTCATTCAACCGTTCATTAGGACCGGATGTATGATCCAATGATTGGACCAAAGCATACTGTTTAATCCGGTCATCTAAAGGCTGATTGTCTTCAATACGTATCAGTGAAGGGAGATCTTTCAAGGACAACCAGCTCAGTCTCGACAACTTTTTGGCATCCGCCTGATCAGCGAGTGCAGCATGGGCATACTCTGGACTTAGATCTGCGGTATCCAGCAGAATTTGGATCAAGCTCTTCCACTCATCGGACTTCTCTTTCTTCAAAAGCTCACCATACAGCTCCTTGCTGTTTTCCAGACTGCGGATTGCGGTCAGAGCCATCTCTTTGATTCCCACTTTTTTCTCGGAGAGGTATACGAGCGTATACAAGTCCTGATCAGGAATTCGATTGAATTCCGCTAACGCCACGCCGTTGGCCTTCTTGGACGAATCCTGCAATCCGGCACGAATCGCTTCAGCCAATATTTTCTTCGATAACTCATCACGCTGTTCAAAGGTTATCTCCAGAATTAAAATGCGCGTATCCGTTGGCAGTTTCTTGTACTGTGTCAGTGCATAGTCCAGATTCTGCTGAATGATTCGGCGGTATTCGTCATGCGGCATGGATTTGTATCTATAGTCGGTCATGCCATTGAGTGAGATCAGGCTGGTTAGCAATTTCTCACGTTGCACCTCAGGATCTTGCCCATAACGTTGAAGCAGCTGCTCTCCACTAAACGCGTATGAATTGTACATGTCCGAGATAATATCCAATGTCCAATCGGGATGAGTGGTGAGGATTGCGAACCTGCGCATCGCCTCCGAGTCCAAGGGCAGAAAACTAATACTAATGAGGTTGTGAACACGCTTCTTATCCCGATTCAGTTGATTAAACAACCCGCGACTATTCGGGTCCTCCCAATATTCCTCCAGGGTGTTTTCTCCACCTAAGTATCTTGCAATCACAAGTCCTTGACGTCCCCCGTCCAAAGGATGCCGAAGAGCGTTAAATACCGCTTGCTCCAGTGAGCCCTCCGCATTAGGCAATGTCAATCCTTGATCCTTCATGAATTTCTGAATGCAGAGTTTCAGGAATGGCGGTTTTATAATCTCGTATGCTCGAATCGCTTGTTCAGGACGATTCGCGATCGCGGATTGTAACATGTTCCAGGATACCGTGTACGAATTAAGCTCGTCCCGCAACATTTCAACCAACTGATAAGGCTCATCCAGAGGCACAAGTCCAGCAAGCAGATCATTTGGACTCTTTGCTCTAGGGTCCATACTCAGCAAGTAACGACGAACTTCAAGTGGATAAATCTCATGTAATTGATGTATTGTGTGAAGCAAAACATGCCCAATCTCACTATTTGTATCAAGGAACCGTTGTTTACCCCCACTAATGTTAATCAAGTACAGCAAAGCGCCACTCACCAGTACCATAGTTTGATGGAATACGGTGTTTGAACATTGCTCTTTTGAAGAGAACGATGTATTGGGATACAGCTCAGCTACGAGCTGACTACGCTTCTCCTTGAGGAATTCATCCTTCAATTCTTGGGATGATCCGTTATGTTTCCCTTGAATATTACTGACCACTACAGGTTCAATCAACGTATGTAGCTCGTCCCGCAACTTATCTGGATCATTAGCCATCACATGTTGAAACAACACGGGTAACGATTGAACAGAAGATTGAACCTCTGCAAGATGAGAAGCCGTGTCACTGAGTCTTGAATATAGTTGCAGCAGCATTAACGCATTGATTACATCTCGATAATCCCCCTGGGTGTCAGCCTTTTTGGAATCAAAAAGCCACTGGGCACGCTTTAATTTGCTCTTTAATTCAGCCGAAATTTCGTTCTCGCCCGCAAACTGTTTGATCTTCTCCAACCGGGACAACAATCCATCCATGCGATCAGCGCTTTTGCTCTTCCCGCTCAATCCGTAGGCTTCTGAATCATTTCCCATACAGACAGTAAAGGCATCCGTTCTCCATGAACTTCTTTTGGAATAATTGGATTCCAGATATATCACAATAGCCCCGGCACGGTAAAAGATATCTCCATCGTCTTTTTTGGCAAGCTTCATGAGCAGATCAATCGTTTGATACACATAATGACTCGAATTTCCCATCATATCCGGAAACTTGTCTGTCGTTCCCAAGACATAATCGATAATTTCGGAGCTGCGATCTGTTTTTAATGAATACTCGTTTGAACAGGTTACTGCGAATTTCTCCACCAAAGTTTCAACTGCGCGGTCTGCGGTAAGCATTACACATTCCTCCTTGAATTTAAGTGATAATCTCGCCAATCCAATCCGCGAGTTCGTTAGGCGTAATTGCTGCTACATGTGCCCCCATATTGGTTAATGTCTGTGCGGCATGTTTGTTATAGACTGAATCCCCGTAAAAATCGAGCGCGGTGAGAACCAGCAATTTGCATCCTGCATCGATGATATCTTTACAGGCTTTGTACATCTGCGCGATCGGGTACCCTTCCTCCAGATCACTGACCAGAATAAAGATGGTTTTGCCCGGATTATCGATTAACGTCTCGCCATATCGCAACGCTTTGGTAATATGTGTCCCCCCACCGAGCTGTACATTCATGAGCACGTCTACGGGGTCTTCCAGTCTGTCGCTCAGATCAACAACCTGCGTATCAAATATGAATAATTTCGTGCGCAACGCATTCAAGCGATAGAAGATGCTGGCCATCACCGAACTGTAGATGACTGAATCCAGCATACTGCCACTTTCGTCTACACCAATGATGATGTTCCACTTGTTATGGGGCTGTATATTCCCGTCGAAATACAGACGATCAATCACAAACCTGCGCTTGTTTTTATCGTAATTCTTCAAATTCTTGGTGATAGTTCGCTTGAAATTCAGATTGCGCAAGGATCGAACTGAACTCGAGGTATAGCGACTGCGCTTGCCCATGATACTCGCTCGGGTCTGAGACTCCAGCTTGCTGCGTAGCTCTTCAACCACGGTTCGCACGATCTCCTTGGCGCTCTTTAACACCTCACCTTTCATCCGTCCTTTGAACTGCATAATGTTCTTGAGCAGATTCATGTTGGGTTCAAGGGATTCAAGCAACTTTTTGTCTGTTAACAATTCTGTCAGCCCATAGCGGTCAAGCGCCTGTTTCTCCAATATTTCTACCGTTGGTTTGGGGAATAGGTCCCTGACTTTGTGCAGCCATTTTGGTACAGTCAGATTAGATGCACCGCGTCCTCCCTCTTTTCGGTAACCTTGTTCTTCACCGTATTCACGGTTATACAGATACCCCAGAATCTCATCGATTTCCGTATATTGAAATTCAGCCGACGTATATTGGTCTGTATTACACAACCCTTCTTCGGACGATTCACCAAGAATCAGACGCCATCGATTTAAGGTTTCAGCAGAATGTTGATCCCCTCGGTTGCTTCCATCCGGATTGGAACTTTCATTGATTTCTCTGATATCGTCCGTTCTCCGATTCGCTTCATTCATATTAGCTTCCATGCGGCAAACTCCTTTCGAAGCGCTTCGTCCCATGCTTTGGACTGAGTCAGCATCTGCTCATCAACCGCAGGCCTCAACATTTCCTCTGGCTCAACCTGATGCAGACTCGCCACCCGTTCGGCAATCAAGCCCGTTTCCATTGGTGTAAAGTAGGTGAATGCCAACCGCAATTCCGGTACCATACTGATGAAGTCGTCGTATGAAAGCTGTTCAATCAGATAATTCAACTCGGACAACAGCTGATCTTCATATAAAAAAGCGTCACGTGCTACAGTGAATACTCCCTGTAAAAAAAGTGCGGTTTGACGGGTCTGATCCGGTGTACCATGGATATAACCACGAGCACGATCAACAATCTCATCTCTGGGCCTGTCACCGAGCCCTGAGGAAATAGCCACACATACACCCTCCAGCTGAGCCGGAAGCTGGTGATCCGACAGAAGCTCATTCAGCTGTATTCGGAATGTCTCATCCTGAAAATACCCCTCCGATGACTCTGCGAGCATGGCTAGCAGCTTCAATCCTTGAATAATGGCTTCATGTTCATCCGGGTTAGCTCTGGAGAGCTGTAACAACTTGTCCACGGCGTTCCTATAAGCTTCGGATACCAGGTCAGGGAGATGTTGCTCGTCAGATAATCCCAGCAACCTGCGGTGTTGATGAATTCGGTTCAAGACATGCAGGCTGTTACATAAGGATAGGAAATTCCCGTCGGTTCTCAGCGCCGAGCGCACCTGTTCATAGAGTTTCATCGCAGTGTCCTGAAGCCCCATGAGTAACGCTTGAAGCATGAGTCGGGCAAGTTCACCGCTATGATGATCCGGTATTTCTTGCATCTGTTCTTCCATTTTGCGTGTAGCCGCTCCAGCAAGCGTTCCGCCATAAAGAGAGTTTTCTATCAATCTGGCTTCAATACGGGATGAGTACATATAAATCCAGGTTTCGCGAACAAGATTCATATCACGCTCTGCGATCCAGTCCGGCCCCGATTGCCGTTTCGCAAATTCCGGAACCAGATAGGTGATGCATTGAATCAATTGGCTTATCTGACGATGCTCCGGTTTCGCATACAGATCCAGAACTTTCTTGTGTTGACCTGTTGTACGAATCTGCAGTTTGTACTCTGTACAACGCGCCTTGAAGTCCTCCACGATGGGAATACTGAATGAATTGGGAGCCACGCTTCCAATGACGTCTCCAGTCAATAACTGCTGCAGCTCTTGCAGCGGTTTATCGGTCGCCAAGGTAAGCTCCCCCTTCACAAAGGAAGAGAGTGCTGCATCCATCAACTCATAGACGCCGCCTTCCCTTTTACCCCGAAGCCCGGCAAGACCTTGAATCATGCTGTACGCCTCAATCGCATCACTCGTTGATACATGTTCGTGACCATCCCTTAATTGGCGCATCAGCCGGGATAACAAGTCCAGAGCCGTTAGATTATACGGTGTACTCTTTTTGCGAAGCAGCTGGTTCCAGATCTGATCGTAATAATTTACATAAGGCATGCCGCTCGCATATCCATTGAGCCGATCCGCTTCAGCAAAGGTATAGACCATCGGGTACATTTGTTGGTGAACCGTGTCTGGATTAACCGCACTTTGTTGAGACGTTCCTGGTTTACCTTGTCCATCCAAACGTCGGTCTGTATGCCGTTTATCCATTTCTGGCTGTTCCAATTCCGATTCATGTTTCTCTGACATCAACAGTCCATACGTATGAAATCCACCGGTAATGACAAGCACACGGTCATGCTCCTGCACCGCTTGATTAATATGTTGTTTCATATATGCTTCTCTTGCCAGATCACCTGAAGACTGTAATCGTTCCGTGGAATAACACATTCGGGATAAGGTACAATACGTGAATACATCCTGCACGAATTCCTCAGTAGACTTCTCCAGGCCACCGATCTCAAACACCTTTTCCCACAATTCATCAAAACTGCGGCAGTTTGTTTTTTGACACAAACGGTTAATGAAGTCAGAGCCCGCAAGCAAGGTTTCGTCCTGAATGGAGATCTCCTTTTGTTCTGTCTGGCCGGATTTGGATGCACGAGTGGAGAAGTGTTGATAGTCCAAATCAATAAACTTCGCCGGAATGTTCAGGCGTTTTGCTTCTTTCAAAGCTACATATTCAGGTGAATACCGAAGCATCGGATAATAGCAGGCTTCTCTCTCCAATTCACTCTCATAGGTATAGTACAGACTGACAGGAGGTAAGGTTGCCTCATCACTCAGCACCGAAATTAATGGATTACCGCTCTCCGGTCCTTCAATCAAAATGATATCTGGCTTGTACTCCTCAATTAATCGTAACAAGTGATACGAACATGCAGGGCTATGGTGTCTAATAGGATAATAGACCGTATGATTACTCAGGTTATATACCTGGGATTCGAACAAGGATTGTAACTGCTCAACATCAGAGTCCAGTACCGCTGTTAACCGATCCATTTTCTCTCCTCATAATAGTTCTTCCACATTCCCTCTTCTCTGGAACGCTCTTTTACGACCTTAGAGAAATAGGTTTTGAGAATGGAAAGATCCTTGTCGTTTTCCTTTGCAATGGTCCCCAGCATGTTCTGCACCAGCCGATCCAGCGCAATAGCCTTATCTTCGTAATAATAGGAAGTCATCGCACTCTGAACATAGACAGACACCGCTTCCGCCGTACTCATGGATGCTTGAGGGGTGTCAAGTTTGTAGCCTTCGCGTGTCATGCCGGTGCGCAGTTCCATAAATGTTGTAGCCAGCAATTCAACCACGTCCGGGTTAATGTCAATATCAATTCCACTATGTAATAACAGGCTTCGTGCCTGGGACTCAATAATTTTGGCTTCCATCTTTACGTTATGAATGGGCTTGATCGTTTCAAAATTGAACCGGCGTTTCAATGCACCACTCATTTCGTTAACACCTTTATCGCGAATATTGGCTGTAGCAATGACGTTAAATCCCGGTTGGGCAAACAGCACACCGCCATCCAGTTCCGGGATGCTCATGACCTTGTCACTGAGAATACTGATCAGACTATCCTGCGCTTCAGCCGGACAACGTGTAATCTCTTCAAAACGGGTAAGAATTCCTTTCTTCATGCCGTTATATAACGGTGATGGCACAAGCGCAGCTTCCGAAGGGCCTTTATCAAGCAGCATGGCGTAATTCCATGAGTACTTGATCATGTCTTCCGTCGTGCCTGCTGTACCTTGAATCGTGTTTAGACTGGTACCGGAGATCGCTGCGGTCAGCAGTTCGCTAAGCATGGTCTTGGCTGTCCCGGGTTCTCCCACGAGCATTAATCCTCGATTGCCTGCCAGAGTAACCACGGCACGTTCAATTAACACGTCATTGCCATAGAATTTGCGGGTAATCGTGATCTCTTCTCCATTTAATAACGCAGGCTTATCCCTGCCTATAATAAAATCGCGCACATAGGCGGGAGATAACAGCCAGTTCGGGGGACGTTTCCCCTGATCTTCCTCTCGCAGCGCACGTAATTCAACCTCGTATAATGTCTCGGCGGGTGGTTTAAGCATCTCCATCGTCAAGGTGTCTCCTCTCACGTAAACAGATCGTATGTTCTTATTCCTATCATTTTATCACAGCCCTCGAACAACTACCCGGTAAAACGATAAAAATGGTTGAAACGTCCTTCTTATCAGCACTCTTCCTAAGTCCATGGACATAGTCTCTAGCACAAATATGAAGGTGAATTATCCTTACAACCGTGCCTAAACACTGTTTTCGGCTCCGAATCAGCATGCTTATTACCCATGCAAACGCATTGTAGGCCATATGACCTTAGGATTCATTACACTTTCGATCATGTGTTTCAACCAAATGAAGCCCATTATTACAAAGAAGACACAGGCCATCAGCAGCTTGTGTCTTCTTATATGTTCAAATTTCACCCAATATCTATGAATTTTGATCGAAACGAACCACTCTCTCAGAATTCCCTACTTACATTCTACGCCCGCATGAGGCGGAATACAGCTCGTACCACTCATAACGGGTAAGCTCAATATTTATTGCATCACGACAGGCCAGAATACGTTCTGGTCGAATCGAACCAATGACAGGTTGTATCCCTGCTGGATGCTTCATTAACCAAGCCAGTACAATAGACTCCGGTGTAACTCCACGCTCCTTAGCCATTCGATCAACCAATTGAGCCGTATGCTCAATTTCAGGACGCTGTCCCTCAACTACCCTGCCAGTAAATCGTCCTTGAGCAAGTGGACCCCAAGCCTGCAGTTGAATATGCTCTGCCTGACAATATTCCATCGTGCCATAAGGAAATACGTTGTCTCTGGCTTGCGGCCGATTAACTGTCACACCGGCTTCTACGAATCCGATTTTATCCAGACTCATCTCCAGCTGATTCACAATCAGAGGTACTTTACTATGAAGCTGAAGAAAACGAATCTGTTCAGAACCCATGTTGGACACTCCAAAATGGCGCACTTTACCGGAATGATGCAGCTCAGCCAGTGCGTCTCCAATCTCTTGCGGATGGGCAAGTGGATCAGGACGATGTAACAGCAAAATATCCAGATAATCGATGCCGAGCCGTTCCAGGATACCGTCCACACTCGCCAGGATATGTGCACCTGAGGTGTCATAACGCTGCGGTCCTTCATCATCACCCACAAGACGTATACCACACTTCGACTGTATAATGATCTGCTCACGCAAGCCGGGAGTTTCGGATAAAACTCGCCCCAAGACATGCTCTGCCTTACCACGTGTGTAAATATCCGCCAGATCAAAGTGATTAATGCCGATTTCGATAGCTGCTTCTACCGCTCGATGACCTTCTACGACAAGATCGGAAGTAATGGGGAGCCCATCCCATTCACCCCCAAACCGCATACAGCCAAGAACCATTCGACTTGCCGGAATCTGGTGGTGATGCAAAGGAAGTTGTGCGTAAGACATGTCAGCCTTCACCTCATTTTCATTTTTAGCAAGCATAATAATCGATTCTCTCTACCATGTCTTCTTCCATCTTCCTCTATTTTCCTGCTCTATCATCCATATGAAGAAAAAACAAGGTTTCAAAAGCTTGTGTATTGAATATATAGAGGGTGCAGGTATTATGCAGGAATATGAGAGGAGATATTACATTTGAACCCGAATGAACTCAACGAGTCCTCAAAGCCAGCGTTTTTCACGAAAGAATTCACGCATAACCCTTACCCGGTGTATGAAAAGTTAAGAAAAGATGAGCCCGTTTTCAGAGTCATGTTTCCTCATGGGGAATTCGGCTGGATTATTACCCGATACGAGGATGCAGTCCAGATTCTGAAAGATCCTCGATTCAGCAAAGACATGGTCCGACGTTACGGCGCTGACAATCAAAGCATCTTCTCGAATAATATGTTGTTCTCCGATCCGCCAGATCATAGACGTCTTCGGGGACTTGTGCAGAAAGCATTCACACCCAAACTGGTCGCAGACATGCGAAGCCATATTCGGGACATTGCTGATGAACTGCTGGACAACCTCCCGTCACAGGAAAAAATGAATCTGATCGATGACTTTGCCTTCCCGCTGCCTATCATTGTCATTAGTGAAATTCTGGGAGTACCTCTTGAGGATCGTGACAAATTCCGCTTGTGGTCCAATACGGTAATCGATGCTTCCACAGCCGAGAGCGCTGAGCTGTTTGAGCAGCATGCAAGGGAGTTTACGGATTACCTTACGGCCTGGTTTGCGAAAGTTCGCCGAGATCCCGGCACTGATCTGATCAGCCAGCTTGTCATTGCAGAAGAATCCGGGCAGCAGTTAACTGAACAAGAACTGCTTGGCGTGGTCTCCTTATTAATCATTGCCGGTCATGAAACAACTGTTAATCTCATCGGCAATGGGATTCTCGCCCTACTGGAGCATCCAGAGCAACGCGAACTGCTCATCAAGCAGCCTGAGCTTATTCACAATGCCATTGAAGAGATGCTTCGTTATAACGGGCCTTTGGAGTTCAGCACATCTCGCTGGGCTCTGGAAGATATTGAATTCCGTGGAGAGCATATCGCTCAAGGTGAACTTGTCATTGTTGCGCTTGGTTCCGCCAACCGGGACGAACAGCAGTTTAAGGATGCTGATATCTTCGACATTACCCGCGAAAAAAGTTCGCATCTGGCTTTTGGCAAAGGCATTCATCTCTGCCTGGGAGCACCGCTCGCTCGTCTGGAAGGTGAGATTGCAGTCAGCACACTTCTGAATCGTTTTCCAAATATACAGCTTCAGGCAGATGTGAATGAACTGGAATGGAGACCTGGCATGATTGTTCGTGGTGTCAAGGAAATCCCGGTTCAACTTAAATAATAGCTAAATATGAATAAATGAAAGCGAGGCACATGACATCATGGAAATGAACACCTTGGTATGGATCGTTCTGCTGCTTCTGATCCTTGTGTTACTGGTCAGAGTCACCAGTCTGCAACGCCAATTAAATGAATTGAAAAGTGATGTGGAGCGTCTGGAGAACGGTTCAACAGTCAGCGCCCGCTCTGACTTCAATTACACATTGTCGCCGAAGGAAACATCTCACACAAGCCAACCAGCCCAATCGGATCTGGATCAGGAACTGCTTACACTTATACAACAAGGGAAAAAAATTATGGCGATCAAACGACTGCGTGAAGCCCGAGGTCTTTCGTTGAAGGAAGCCAAAGACTATGTTGATTCCCTAGATCGGTAATATACAACTCACATAACTCTCCGGGGAAGTTACTCCAGACTTTCGGCTGTTAACACAGACGCAGTAGAAAGTGTGGAATCTTCACCGAGAGTTTACTTTTCTAACGACATATGCTACTGTTATTTCTATATTACTAGAAATAAGAAATAAAGACGAAAGGACGGATCATGATGCAATCAAACTCGAATGAGATTGAACAAGTCGTCAAAATTCATAAAGCGCTGGGCGAGCAAACACGCTACAAAATCATTCAGATTTTATCGAGCGAAAGCAACCTGTGTCCCGCCGATCTGGAGAGCCGCCTTGTTACGGTTGCCCTATCGACTCTGTCTCATCACCTGAAACAGCTATCGGATTGTGGCCTGCTTACATCGCAGAAGAAAGGTACGTATATCTACTACAGCCTAAACACGGAGACTGCACAAAAGTTTGTTCCCTATCTGCTAAATAAATAAAAAATTTGAGTTATATTTCTATATAATTAGAAATATTGAAACAGTACCTTAACATTTATTAGTAGCACTAGGTCACCTAAGTTTACGCTTATATCAAATATTCATTATCTAGGTTGTAACATTACCATTCGCGCAGATAGGGTGCATTCAGAGAGTTCATTTCTTGTTCTATCGTCTTTATTTCTATATTTCTAAAAATATAATAATTACAATTAGAAAGAGGTTATGTTTCCATGTCTTCTTCTACGCTCAAAATCTATGTTCTTGCCTTGGTCAGCTTCCTTGTAGGAACGTCCGAATATGTCATTGCCGGCATTTTGGATCGCATTGCAGATACCATGAATATCTCTTTAATCGCTGCCGGACAGCTCATTACGATTTTTTCACTCGTATATGCGCTAGGTACACCTGTCATTATTGCACTGACTTCGCGCTGGGACCGTCGCAAGCTGTTGCTATACTTCCTCGGTCTATTCGTTGTGGCTAATGTTCTTGCCTATCTGTTGCCGGGTTATGGACTGTTCGTCGCAGCACGCGTGTTGATGGCTTTAGGGGCGGGCGTTGTTGTTGTCACGGCATTAACGGTTGCTTCCCAAATAGCGGCTGAGGGCAAACAAGCTAGTGCAATCGCCACAGTAATCACTGGATTTACGGCTTCTTTGATTGTTGGCGTTCCTCTCGGAAGGCTTGTGGCTGCATCTTGGGATTGGAAGCTCGTTTTTGCCGGTATCGCCGTTCTTGGCATTCTCGCCATGCTGGTGATCGCGGCCGCCATTCCGCCTTCCAAAGCAGAAGCGCCTGTTCCGCTGAAGAATCAACTGTCTTTGCTCAAACAGCCACGAATTGTACTGGCACTGCTGGTGACCTTTTTCTGGTTAGGTGGGTATTCCATTGCCTACACGTATATTTCACCTTACCTTGTATCCATTTCAAGAATGAGCGAAGCACTACTCAGTTCAGCTTTACTCGCATTTGGCATAGCAAGTCTGATCGGTTCAAAAGTTGGAGGATTCAGCGCTGACAGATGGGGTGTCAAACGAACACTGATCACAGGCATGACGTTGCATATCGTGAGTCTGCTTCTGTTGAATATAACGGCAAGCTCTCATCTCGCTGTCTTGCTTGTTCTGATTTTGTGGTCTTTTGCCGCGTGGTCCTCGGGTCCAACTCAGCAGTATAACCTCGTGACTATGGCTCCCGAATCCTCAGGTATTATGCTTAGTCTGAATAGTTCGGTCATGCAATTAGCTATGGCCGCCGGAGCAGGGATTGGTGGCATCGCAGTAAGCAGCGTCTCATTGTCATCCATCACCTGGATTGGGGCTGTCGGGGTCGTTATTGCCGTTATCATCGTCATAAGTTCGTACCGTTCAGCATCTACGAAAAGTAAACAAACCAATGCATCACACAACGTTGCCTGATATGGATTCGCAGTACTATGCGTAGTATAAAAGAGAAATTAAAAAGAGAGGCTCTGTACGCATACAGTGACCTCTCTTTAAACATTTTAACAGCTATTTTATTGCCGATAAGCTGAACTCTTATTGGGCCGTAACTGCACCATCGATCGGATATACTGCACCATTAATATACGGCGCTTCATCTCCAAGCAGGAAGGAAACCAGGTTAGCGATCTCTTCCGGTCTGCCAAGGCGTCCAGATGGAATGCTATCAACGGTTGCCTTGAACACTTCAGGGTTGTCTTTACCAAACTGAACAACCATCGGCGTCTCAATTGTACCTGGAGCAATCGCATTTACACGAATGTTGTCCTTGCCATATTCAATTGCAGCTGTGCGGGTCAAACCCACCACGCCATGTTTGGTTGCTGCGTAAGGTGCAACCGCGGGTACACCAACAATACCGGCTGTGGAGGCTGTATTTAGAATGGAACCTCCACCTGTTTTGAGCATTTCAGTAATTACATACTTCAACCCGTAGAATACACTTCTCAGGTTAATATCAATAATCTGGTCAAACTGCTCAATCGTATGTTCAATCAGCTTGATCCCAGGACCTGCAATCCCTGCATTATTAAAGAACATGTCGATTCGTCCGAACTCTTCGACTGCTTTTTTCACATAATTCTCAACTTCAGGTGCTTTACTCACATCTGCTTGTACAAAAATAGCTTTACTTCCCAGCTTCTCAATCTGCTTAACGGTTTCAAGACCTGTCTCTTCGACAAGATCCACAACGACAATGGATGCGCCCTTCTCAGCCAGCTTTAGCGCTGCTGCTTGGCCCAATCCACTTCCTGCTCCAGTAATAATGGCTACTTTTCCTGCGTGACTCATGTTGATCTCCTCCATGTGTGTGTGTCATCTTGTGATTGGATCGATGAATACGATATGAAACGTACGTACATGCAATGATGCAATATGTAGGTCAAAAATGGCATAAAACCTTCCTGACTTTACCTATTCTAATAGACTTTCGACATAAAAACAAATCATATAATATGTATTCATACTATATTACATGTCACATTTTCAGCATTCTATTCAAGAAGCACGCAACGATAATGTCTTGTCACGTGCTCCTCTTTTACCTCTTTTACATAAACAATACTTTGAAAGTCGGTATCTCTACAACTTCACACGGTGCATTTCCGCTTTATCGAAACGGCTATCTTAGCAGATTGGTTTTTGCTAATTCAATAATTTCGTCCCCGCGTCCGTTCAGCACGGCTTTCATCATCCATAACGTGAATCCTTCAGCCTGTTTGATATCAATCTTCGGAGGTAAAGACAATTCCTGACGGTTCACCACCACATCAATCAGTACAGGACCATCATGCTGAAGCGCACGCTGCACAGCTCCTTCAAGTTCACCCGGATCTTCAACCCGAATACCTTCCATGCCCATGGCTTGAGCAACCATCGCAAAGTTGGGATTTACAAGCTCTGTTCCCGATTCCAGGAATCCGGCAGCTTTCATCTCCAACTCAACAAAACCGAGTGCTCCATTATTAAACACCACAACTTTGATCGGCAGATTATGCTGTTTCAGTGTCAACAGATCACCCATCAGCATCGTAATACCACCATCACCCGATAACGAGATGACTTGTCTGCCTGGATCAGCGACCTGAGCACCAATTGCTTGTGGAAGGGCATTGGCCATCGTACCATGACTGAATGAACCAAGCAGCCTGCGGTTGCGGCTCATCTCGATATAACGGGCCGCCCATACTGTCGGAGTACCGACATCACAGGTGAAGATGGCATTTTCAGCTGCGGCATCACTAATAACCTTGGTCAGGTACTGCGGATGGATGGGCTTTTTACCCGGTTTTCCAACGGCCAGCTCGTCCAGATCTTTGCGTACTTTCACATAACGATCCACACTTTTACGCAAATGTTTGTCACTGTGTTCCTCTGTCAGATAAGGAAGCAAAGTTTCAATGGTCGCTTTCACATCCCCACATACGCCGTAATCCAGCTTCGTGCGCCGACCCAGATGGGAAGATTGAATGTCGACCTGAAGGACTTTCGCATCTTCGGGATAGAATTGACGATATGGGAAATCCGTTCCCAGCATCAGTAGTACATCACAGTCCATCATGGCATGATAACCGGATGAATACCCAATTAGACCCGTAAGACCCACGGAATAGGGGTTGTCATACTCCAAATATTCCTTGCCTCGTAGTGCAATAACCATCGGGGATTTCAAGCGATCACAGAGCTGCATAAGGGGCTCCCGAGCGCCCGCGCAGCCTGCACCGCACAATAACGTAATTTTTTTGCCTTGATTCAGATACTCCGCCAGTTTCACGAGTTCCGGCTCAGAAGGATGTACCACGGGGTTGGTTGCGTGATACACATGCTCAGGCACAGGAAGATCCGCTGCTTCAAGTCCTGCTACATCCCCCGGCAATACAACGACGGACACACCTGAACGTGCGACTGCTGTCTGAATGGCCATCGTCAGAGAACGCGGCATCTGTTTTGCTGTTGTAATGACTTCACAATAATCACTACATTCCTGAAACAGATACTCCGGATGCGTCGCCTGAAAATATTCACTGCCAATCTCGTCACTTGGGATATGTGCAGCGATAGCGAGTACAGGAACACGATTGCGGTGACAGTCGTACAGACCATTAATCAGATGCATATTACCAGGACCACTGCTACCTGCGCAGACAGCGATACTTCCACTGACCTGAGCGTCCGCCCCAGCAGCAAATGCAGCTACTTCTTCATGACGTACATGAATCCACTCGATCTTGCCCGAACGACGAATGGAGTCGAGTACCGCATTCAAGGAGTCTCCAACAATGCCATATATGCGTTTGATGCCAGCGTTCAATAAGGATTCAACCAGAACGTCCGCGACTGTTTTTTTCATAAGTGATGGGTCTCCTTTAATTGCTCATTTTGATTATGTTTCCACTCTGTTAATATACCTATTCTTATACCCCAATCTTTCGAAAACCGAACCAACTCATATGTATGTCTGGATATATGAAACAAAAAACTGCCCCTTGAACCGTTATTTCATTGTTAGCAAAATGCCAAAAAATCCGCTTGTCGAATGACAAACGGATTACGGTTAAACTAGGTTTATTGTTATTTCATGTGGATTCCCGAATCCAAATTAGACACTAGATAGCAGGCATCACATTGCCACCACTTACAGGGATGTAGGCACCCGTAATAAATGACGACAGATCCGAAGCGAGAAAAGCTACCGCATTGGCAATTTCTTGATCTTCACCCCTGCGCTTCAGCGGCACGGTACGCGTATATGCCTCATCATGTCCAGGCTCACTGGACCGATCACGTTCACTAATTGTCCATCCAGGTGCAACCTGGTTTACGGTAATCTGATACTCGCCAACCTCCTTGGCAAGTACGCGATACACGCCATCCATTCCACGCTTACCAGCGGTGTAGGCCGATTGGTGAGCGAAGTTTTGCATTGCACATTCCGTATTGATACCAATGAAGCGACCGGCTCTGATACTTTGCATATGTGGAATGAAAGCTTTGGCAAGATACACACTCTGCATGACACAGGATTCGAACTGGCTCAAGTAATCTTCAGGAGACTGTTCCAACACCGTTGTCCATTCATATTGAATGACTGCATTGGCAACAACGATATCCACTCCGCCGAGGACAGACTGAATTTCATCACGCATCCGAAATGCTGTATCCTGCTTTGTAATATCCCCCTGTACAATTACAGCCTTACGACCGAGTGCTTCAATCTCACCTTGAAGCTCCCGAGCCTTGGTATCATTATTTATGTAATGTAGAGCCAGATTGGCGCCACAGGCTGCCAACGTGCGGGCGATGACTCTCCCCAGTTGTCCGGTTGCGCCTGTAACCAGAGCCGTTTTTCCTGAGAGATCCAATTGCATAACAGCGAAAACCTCCTAGAATTCATTTGGTCGAAATAGTCGAAAACGATTTCGAAATGTGTTATTTTTGTTTATTAATTACGCATTATTCAGAGGGATATACAGCATTGTTCAATGCTGTATATGGTAGTTCAACCTTTTTCCTATATGTGGAGACTATTAATTATGATGTTGAATGAGATCAATTTCCTGGAAGCGACTGACTTCCTTTTCCCAACGATCTTCTACATATTGACGGTGAACCGGGTGATTGTTGTATGCATCATACGCAGCCTGATCTGCAAAGACCATCGAGAAGCTGTAGTCAAACTCATTCTTTTCACTTACCTGTCTCAGAACCTGAAATTGCTCTACCCCAGGAATGACAGCCAGTGCATCCGAACTTTCCTTTAAAAAGGCTTCTGCCTCCGGTGTATCTTTACCCGCGTAAAGTGTAAACGTTACCATATGTGTGATGCTGCTCATCTCTATTTCCTCCTCCAATATGTTCTTACTCTGTTTCCTAGTGTACATCCGAATGTGTTGTAAGCGCAATAATTGGCTGAATTAATTTTTATGAAATGGATATTTCTATATAAATTGAACTAAGGAATATTTACACTGGTCACTTCGATGACAGAACAACCTTCCGATCGCTGTTATCCCCAGATTTTTTCGATTCCTTCTATAAAGGTTAAATCCGGGGATAAAGGCGAGTTTATGCTTACGAAGTAGCTTTCCATAGAAAGCTTTTAGCTCCGCTTCTTCAGTTTCTTTCTGTCCTCTCCGTTTTGTGTAAATTTTATCTCAATTTATATAGTTACAAATATTAATTTCAAGTAAAATTCACTAGCCTTTACCCTGAATATATACACAAAAAAACCTCAGGACAAATCCCGAGGTTTTTTGTAATGTATGGACAAACTTATTTGTTGATGTTGTATTTACGGTTAAATTTATCAACACGGCCACCGATATCCACGTTTCTTTGTTTACCAGTGAAGAACGGGTGGGATGCGGAACTAGTGTCCACACGGATTACTGGGTAAGAGTTACCGTCTTCCCATTCCATAGTTTCGTTAGAGAACTTCGTGGAAGAACTCAGGAATTTGAAATCAGCACTTGCATCGTAAAAAATTACGAGTTGTGTCTTTGGATGGATGTCAACTTTTGGCATAATCTATTTACACTCCTTTAATATGGGTACTTCTTTAGAATCAAACTAAATTTTATTATACTCTTTTTTTGGACAAAGTACCAGCAGGATTTGAGGAATAGCTAAAAAAAATATGATATCTGTGATTTTGCACCTAATCAGGTGTTACGCCGTCCCTTTCTCCAGTACATTCAACATGTACTCCAAAGCCTCCAGTTCATCCCTGCCCCTTGTCTGTAATCTGACAACACTACCATATCGAATGGGAAGTAACGCCATTCCAAGCAGGCTTTTGACATCTACACGATGCTCATGCTCAGACTCCATATACGACAAAATAATATCCGAGGAAAAACGTGACGCTTGAGAAGATACCGACATCAGATCATCCCGATGAAAATCAGCGTGTATCATAAATTCATGTACTCTCACAACCTTCAGTTCCTTTCGCTAAGTACTTATTCACCAATATGGTGTGTATCCATTTATATATTAAAATCTTCATGAATTATACCATGTTATGGGAGCTTGACCCATACTTTTTTGCAAAAAAACAAAAAAAGAGTCCTGAACCGCAGGACTCTTTCCAGGCTGTTCTTACATACCGTTTGGATATACCATGACCTTCAGACTGCCGCTTTTATTGTGTAATGCGCGCTCCATCGCTTGCTGTGTCTCTTCGAGTGAATAACGATCTGTAATCAGGGACATCACGTCATGCTGACCGGAGCTCAGGAACTCAATTCCTGCCGGATACGTATTGGCATAACGGAATATGCCATAGATATCAACTTCATTGTCCGCAATAAATGGAACATTGAGTGCGATCTCGTCCTGTGCAGGCAGGCCCACAATCGCAAGTTTGCCTCCACGTCGAAGTGAATACAGAGCAGATTGTAGCGCCTTTGGATTCCCCGCTGTTTCCCATGCGGTATCCACACCCACACCACCTGTTAACTCGCGAATCACAGCCAGCGCATCTTCATTACGCACATTAATGGTATGAGTGGCACCCATGCGGCGAGCGGCTTCCAGCCTAACTTCCTCCAGATCGGTTACAATGATCTTCTCTACACCGAAAGATTTGGCAGCAGCCACGGCCATGAGTCCAACGGGACCCATACCCATAATCGCCAGGGTTGTACCCGGAGCCAGTTTGCTGCGGCGTGCAGCGTGAATACCAACAGAGAATGGCTCGTTCATAGCTGCTTCCTCATAAGACAGATGATCCGGGATCGGGAATACCATATCTTCACGTATCACCATGTATTGTACAAATGCCCCATCCACCGGAGGGGTCGCTAGAAATTGTACATCCGGACACAGGTTATAACGACCTTCCTTGCATGCCGAGCAACGCCCGCAAGTCACCCCAGGCTCAATAGCAACCCGATCCCCTGTTTTCAGACGTGATACGTTCGAGCCAACAGCAGCAATGATCCCCGCACACTCATGACCCAGAATGATCGGTTTCTCCACCACAAATCTGCCAATACGTCCATGTTCAAAATAATGCACATCCGAGCCACACACCCCAACAGCCATCACCTGGATTAACACCTCATTTGCTGCCGGTTGCGGGACGGGTTGTTCCTCAATAATGATGTGTCCTGGCTCTGTCATGACAGCAGCTTTCATGGTCTCGGGCAGTTGATGTTGTCCCATACGGTTCTCCTCCTCATGTATGTCCATGCTGTCTATTCTACAACAAAGAAAACAAGGTATCTTCTATCTTCATATCACCAATCAATAGATTGTTCGACCTTGTTCATCCGCAATGCCGCTCTTCCGATAGAAGTACGTATTGATCATGTCTCGCCATTCCTTCGCATGTTCGGCCTGACTGTCCTGTAATGAAGCAACTTTACTGAAAATAACCGGGTCGATTTTACCCTCCAGCCCTCTCCATGTCTCGGCTAAGGCCTCTGCCTGCGCAACACCTTCAAAGTGTGTATCATAAATATGCTGAATGACCGTTTTACCCGAATGCAGAACATGGGTGTACGGCACGTGATGGAAAAATAAGATCAGCTCATCCGGACAGGTGTCTACGGACTCATAACGATCAGCATTCTCAGGGTGATACTGTGAAGTGTATCCTGTACCGCTGTTCACGGTTCGATCTACACCAATACCATGACAATCGGCAAAGTGATACGTTCCCCATTTGGAATACTCGTATCCATCTACATTCGGCCCGTAATGATGTTCCGGATTAACCATCCAACCTACACCGAGAGGCGCCGTATAATTCTCATAGATATCTAGTGAAGTCAAAAGCATGCCCGTAACCTGCCGCACAACTTCGTCTTCATGTCCAAATGTGAGTCTCACCCACTCATCGGCAATCTCTTCCGCGGACAGCTCCGGGTTCCACGCAAGTCTTCCGTATCCATATAGATTCGCCTGCGCGAGTGGATGTCCTGTCCAACAGGCATCTGCACCAATATTGGATACTGCGGCGAAGCCACTGTATGGTCGTTTATACAGAGAACCGTCCGCGATTCGCTTGATCTCTGAACCTTCGCCTTTGGCGTATGTGTCAAAGTCCAATACTTCTTTCCACTGGGGAACCAGATAACAGAGATGACGTTGTTGCCCGGTATACTCCTGTGTAATTTGAAATTCAATCACCTGATTGGTATTTTCCATGGCGCCGAACAGCGGGGATACCGCCTCTCTCACCTGAAAGTCCATCGGCCCGTTTTTGATCTGCAAAATGACATTGTCGGCAAAACGTCCATCCAGCGGCGTAAAGTGGTCATATGCTGCACGTGCACGGTCAGTGGAACGATCCCGCCAGTCCTGCTTGCAGTTATAGACAAAGCAACGCCAGATGACCAATCCACCGAATGGCCGAAGGGCTTCAGCCAACATGTTCGCACCATCGGCATGATCACGGTTATACGTGAATGGTCCCGGACGATTCTCGGAGTCTGCTTTGATCAGGTAACCACCAAAATCCGGAATCGCTGCGTACACCTTGGCCGTTTGAATGTTCCACCATTCCCGTACCTGCGCATCCAGCGGATCAGCCGTACGTAATCCACCAATCTCAATCGGACTCGCGTAGTTGGCGCTCAGGAACAATCGAATGCCATATGCTCTGAATTCAGCGGCAACTTTCGCCACATCACTAAGATAACGTTCGGTCAGAAACAGACTCTCACGGCGGTGTACATTGACGTTGTTGATCGATATGGCATTGATACCCGTCGAAGCAAGCAGGCGTGCATAATCTCTGATACGTCCCAAGTCCAGCGTAAATTCCCCGTTATCATAGAAAATGGATTCTCCTGCGTAACCACGTTCAATGCTGCCGTCCACGTTATCCCACTGATTAATCATCCGTAGTGCATTGGTAGGCTGCTCTGTAATGAAGCTCCACTTACTCACAGCGTCATCCGCCTTACTTGCAATTCCTTGATCCATTGTCAGTTCCCGAAGCAGATGAAATGCACCATACAACACACCTTGGGGAGTCTCTGAACCAATGACCAGTACACCCTCGGTCTCGTTCTCACGAATGATGTACCCTTCTCCTTGAACAGTTGAACGCTCTTTCTCACTGAACGAACCAGCCACCGAATTGCTTCCTGTCCAAGTACCGATTCGTATCGCGGGAGCGGAAGCGTTATTGTCCCGCTCACTTTGCTGAGTATCAGACAGATGACTGACCGACGGTTTCACGCCATACAACTTCTCCAGTCCTCGTGAAAGTTCGGTCAGAGCTGTTGTGATTACTCCATGGTTCTCTTCCGCGAGTATCAGCTTGCTCCACGCAGGAGCCGTCTTTTGGGCAAGTCCATTCGCTCTTGGCAATTCGGAGTGATACCCCAGCCACGCATCGTACTGTGGACCTGACAAGGCAGTTTGAACGACGGATTGGTTCATTGTACCGCCTCCTTACTGGCATAGATCTGCGTAAGGTGATTCCCTTTTCCTTCGAGTAACCATAGAATCGACGTTACACCACGCGGATAGTACTTGCTGCCAACCGCCACACCTGACAGGATCTGGTCGCTCCAGCACCAGTAAGATTCCTCCGGATGCAGCAGCCAGTTGACATGCGCCGCGTCTGCTGCCTTGCCTGTCTCATCCCATTCCACATCTAGCAGCTCTCTAGCGATAAACTGGGACAAATAGATTTTGCTTAACCACGAGTTATTACTTGTTGAGGACAGTTTCCAGCCTCCATCTTCGAACAGGCATGTTCCCGGTACAAGAACCGTCTTCAGATGAGTTTGGAGTGCTTTCAGATAAGGTCCAAACCGACCATTGACATCCAGTGCTGCTTCACAGCCTGTAAAGTACGGGAACACCAGACCTTCAATTGCCGGAATGATTCGAGAATCATTATTTTCTGCAATAACAGCTGGAATGTAGCCGCCATCAGTCAACTGTGCAGCAATACTGGCAGCGCAGCGATCCGCTTGAAGACCTGCTTGATGTGACAGATCGGCCAACTTCTCCGTTGCGAACAACTTCTCCAATGCAACATAGACCGCCCAGCATTTGCCCGCCAGATAGATATTGTTGCGAGACTGTCCAAGTGACACATCCAGGCTGTCGTAGGTTGTAATCTCCGCTCCACCTTGAGTACGGCTGCTATCCAGACCCATCAGACCGTTACGCTGCTCAGCGTCGGGATGGTCACGATTAAGCATACTTTCGAAGCAATCCTGGATAACAGGCAACATGTTTTTCACAAAAGCTTGATCCTGTGTCTGTTCAATGTACACTGTCGCGCAGCAGAGCCAGTTCACCAGTTCTTCGTGACTCATCTGTGAGAAGCAGTCGTCAATGCCAACCAGTTCATATGCCGAGTGTCCAGGGCGTGAGAACACATTGGCAACACCAATATCATGGGTAAAGGTAATTCCCCCCGGATATAACTTTTCTTCCCCCGGGAAACGAACCTGATCCGTATAACTGTATCTTTTCACAAACCACTCCAGCTCATTACGCACCGTCCATGGATTCAAGGCAAGCTCGAAGTACAACTGATCAGCTGTCAGATCAAGTGTGTTCATCATCCGATACTCCCCTTCGTTCACCACCCAGAGTGGCTCACCATCGGCATCCAGCAGTTGAGTACTGGCATAATAGCTGTGAATGGAATGAGCCAGCATGAATGATTGATCTTCGGTCAAAGCAGCCGATCCAAGGCGCTGTTCAACCTCTCCACAGGATGCGGTCAACTCACTGAAGCGTTGTAGTGCATACTCTCCTGCTGCCTGAATATCGGAGAAGTACCGCGTATACCAATACGTTGTGTCCATTCCAGTCGTCACAATGCCCCCACGATAGAAACATACTGCGAATTGATACGTACGTTTCTCTCCAGCCGGCACCTCCATCAGTAGTGCAGCGGTTGAGCCAAGTCCAAATGCCAAATTCTCCCGATGTTTCTCCTGCAAGAGCTTCTCCAACGTAAATCCGCGTGCGGGCCACAGTCCGTCATCTGCTGACATAATTGCTGTAAGTCGACCTTGTCCCACACCTGTGATGGAGCCACCTTCCGGTCCCCCAATCAGACGCATCGCAGAGTACGGATCATTGCCCTGATAGCCAAAGTAGGCTTTGCGTGGTTGTTGACCTTGCGTATTGTCAATCGTCATCTCAACCAATACGGCAGGTACGAGTGCATCCATTAATTCTTCGCGATCCCCATTCGTTGGATCAGGTACTGGACGTACAGGCGAGTAGATACGGAACGTCAGATCTCCAGCAGTCCACGTATCCGTACCTGAGGTGAATTCACGGGTAATATCTTCATCGCGAAAAGCTGTAATAAGAGGTTGTGGAACTTTGGATGCTGTTGTCGACGCCGGGTCCCCATTCTCCAACTTCTCTACATCATAGCGGCTGCTCTCATCCTGGGAAGCTTCATAAAAAGGAAGTGCCTGATAATTGTCGCCATCGCGAGATTGTAATCCAATATATACATTCTGGTCTGCCGGCTTGCCAAGTTCAAGACCCAGCCCGCCTTTGGCTCCTTTGTATCCCAGTGTAAAACTCGCAAAAGCACCAATCGGTGCGTGATGTGCATTATAAAAGATGGATTTGGATGTGCTCACGAATCATAACCCCTCTCAAAATGGTTTGCATGCGTTTTCATTAGCCCCATCCTAACACGTGGTTTCACCTCAGACCATGATCAAATCAATCGGATATTTACCCAAATCAAGCTGATAGACTATAATGGATTAAAGCGGTTACACAAAACCATTCCATTTGATATAAGTGCGTGTTCAAAATCGCACTTTTTGAACAACCTCTAAATAAAGGGGGATCTTCCATGTCTTCAACGTATTTGCCTCCTACTTTGGGAGAAAGTGTCCATGAAGTTTTTTATCCAGATGTGCAAACAACGGTTAATCTGTTCGCCATTCATTTACGCAGTGTCGGTACGGACTGGGATTATCCGGCGCATGAGCACCCTCAATATGAATTGAATTATGTCACGGAAGGCGAGCAACGCATGATGGTGAATGGTACCCTATACATTCAAAAGGCTGGCGAACTGCTCCTGATTCCTCCGGGAAGCATTCATTCCAGCCAGAGCCATAACGGCAAGGGATTTACGTATTTTTGCATGCATTTTGACATTGATGATCAGTTGTTCCTATCGTTGCTGGCACGCATCAAACAAGTGCGATTCAGTGCGGATAGTCCGGTTACACAGCAGATTGAGCCGGTTTTGCGCAAATTGATGTCATCTGCGGATGATGAAACAGCAAATACGATGGTACAGCGTATGCAGCTGCAATCTGCGGTATTTGAACTATTTGGCCATCTGTGGGAGGCGGTATCGCAAGAGGCAGCACAATGGTTTACCGACGGACACGAGAAGATTGAACTCGCCCACCAGATTCGTAATCGATTGCAAGGCCTGATGAGTCAGCAATTCAAACAGGGACACGAATCCAACGCTCACTATGGCATTGATGATATTGCAGCAGAGCTGGGCATCAGTTCTTCTCACTGTAATCGCGTGTTCAAGCAGGTGTTCGGTCAGTCTCCCCGTGCTGTATTGTCCCAGTTGGTTTTGCATGAAGCGAAGCTTCTTCTGGGCAATCCGAAGCTGTCTGTTCAGAATATTGCCGTCATGCTTGGTTATAAGGATATTGCTCATTTCAGTCGTCAATTCAAGCGCTGGTCCGGCATGTCACCATCCCGTTACCGACAGGAACAGCCTGCTCTGGAATAAGGTCCAGTAGCAGGCTTTTTGTCTTTCTTATTTATTTCAACAAACGCTTAATCAACTTGAGCTTGTTATCATACGGTGGATATAGAATCGGCAGATTCAACTTGGTGCTTTTTTTCAGTACACTTTTGAGATGAGAGAAGGTTTCGAAGCTGTACTGCCCATGATACGAGCCAACACCGGAATGACCAACACCGCCAAACGGCAGACGCGGATTCGCTACATGCGTGATGGTATCGTTAATGCAGCCGCCTCCAAAAGAAACTTCGCGCAGCACTTTGTCCTGAACCCGGGTGTCGGAAGTAAACAGATACAAGGCGAGTGGTTTCGGCCGCTTTACGATCTCTACAATAGCTTCATCAACGTTACGGTAGCTAATGATCGGAAGAATTGGTCCAAAAATCTCATCTTCCATCGTTGCTGCATCCCAGGACTCCGCATCAATCAGTGTAGGTTCAATAAAGCGATCTTCCTCATCCGAAGCTCCCCCATATATCACTTTGGCCTGATCCCGCTCAATCAAAGTCGTCAGCCGTTTAAAATGTCCCTTGTTCACGATTCGCCCATAGTCCTTGTTGTGCTGGATATCCGAACCAAAGAAGGACACAATCGCTGCTTTCATCTCCGTAATTAACGCTTCCTTCACGCGCTCATGCACGAGTAAATAATCGGGTGCGATACAGGTCTGTCCTGTATTGAGCAGTTTGCCCCATATAATGCGCTCAGCTGCTACTTTGATATCCGCCTGTTCATCAACAATGACCGGACTCTTACCGCCCAGTTCCAACGTAACGGGAACGAGATTTTTGGCAGCTGCCTCCATTACAATCTTGCCTACCGGTACACTGCCTGTAAAAAAGATATAGTCGAATGGCGCGTTAATCAGTGCTGTTGTTGTATCTTTAGCACCGTCAAGCACTTGTACGTATGCCGGTTCGAACACGCTCGCAATCATTTCACGTACAACAGCGGACACCGCAGGTGTATTCTCTGACGCTTTGAGCACGGCTGTGTTGCCTGCCGCAATAGCACCTACCAATGGTTCGATTAAGAGTTGAAATGGATAATTAAACGGTCCGATAATGAGAACTGCCCCGTAGGGTTCGGGTATGATATAACTTTTCGAACCAAGGAGTGCCATTTGCGTTTTCACTTTAACGGGCTTCACCCATTTATTCACTTTACGAATGGTGTGTGTGATGCTGTCCATCATAAATCCGATCTCGGTTGTGTAGGATTCAAACTCACTTTTGCCCAAATCCTGATAGAGAGCTTCAGTCAGTCTGGTCTCATACTTTTGAATCGCCTGCTTGAGTTGGTTCAGACGGGCAATTCGAGCTTCTGCCGATCGTGTGGCCCCGGAACGAAAGAATTGTCGTTGCTGCTCCAAAATCTGTTCAACTTCCTGACTGGTTACTTCCTGTATAGTCGTTGTCATATATACATACTCCTCTATTCATTATTGATCAAGCGTTTAAACTTACGAACCTATAAGGCACATGCAAAAGCATGTTTTATCACTATTAATCTACAGACACTCTTCTTCCAAAGCAGCTACCAGTTCCTTCAGCAGTTCCACCGATGCATTCAATGAAGCCGAATAATATCGCTGTGTGCCCTTCTGTTCCACAGATATGAGCCCCTTCTCTAATAACAGCTTGAGATGATGAGATATGGCTGGCCGGGATAGGCTGGAGTGTTCGGTAATTTCATTCACCGTCATTCTGCCCTTCTCGGTAAGTGTCAGCAAAATAGATTGACGATGGTTGTCACTTAATACTTGAAATAACGGGATACAGGTTTGAAAAACGCTGATCGCTTTTTGTCCCATGGTGTTCACCTCTATACTATTTCTTCTTCATTATTCTACGTATATTTTCTCTGTTTGATGTCTGTTGGTTTAAACATTCGAACCTAATAACTGAATTGTACTCTTCAATCACTTGAACTGCAAGTGAACCTTCAACTAAATTTAATATAATGTGGATAAAGCGCTTCCATACTACCATACAAGTATGGTAGTATATCAATGAAGGAGTTGAAGTTGTGGAATATACCCCAAAGTTATCATCCAAAGCCGGTTTGTTGCCTGTTGCGAGCAGTATGTCTTCCATGAATAATAAGCAATCTTACTCAACGCGAGATGTCGTTTACTTCACGCTGAAACAACTCATTTTGAGTCTAAAAATGCCTCCGGGAACAGCTATTTCCGAGAAGGAAATTTCGCTTGAGTTCCAGGTCAGCCGGACACCTGTTCGAGAAAGTTTTGTAAGGCTTGCTCAGGAAGGTCTGCTGGAAGTGTATCCACAGCGTGGCACATACGTCTCTCTGATTCAAGTCGATCTCGTTGAGGAAGCACGGTTCATGCGTGAACAGCTCGAACGAGCCGTAATCAGGCTCGCCTGCGAGAACTTTCCGAACGAACATATGGTAGCTCTTGAACAGAACCTTGCGTGGCAACAGGAATGCAGGGTCAAACCGGATGATGAACGAATGTTTCAATTGGATGAGGAATTCCATAGCACTCTTTTTGCAGGCTGCAACAAAAGCAACACCTGGACTGTTATCCAGCAGATGAATGTACATTTGAATCGAAGTCGCATGTTACGCCTGTCCTCGGACCACCAATGGGATCACCTAATTGAACAGCACCGGTCTATGGTCAAGGCCATTCAGCAGCATGATGCCGACACAGCAGAGCGACTGATGCAGGAACATTTGCATTTAACTGTCACCGATTTGGCTGTCCTGCAGGATACATATCCTTCCTATTTTCAATGACTGAATTTTTCTTCCTACTATTCATGATGAGGTGAACGTGATGAGAATGGTTTTTCGCTGGTTTGGCGAAGGCAATGATACGGTAACGCTGGATCATATCCGGCAGATTCCGGGTGTTGAAGGTATTGTGTGGGCACTGCACGATGTTCCTGCTGGCGAGGAATGGCCGATGGACAAAATACTCGCTGTCAAAACAGCAGCGGACAAGGCCGGATTACATCTGGATGTCGTTGAGAGTGTGAACATCCATGAGGATATCAAGTTGGGCTTGCCATCAAGGGATAAATACATTGCGAACTATATTAAAACGATGGAGAAACTTGCCCAGGTTGGTGTGAAGGTCATCTGTTATAACTTTATGCCCATCTTCGACTGGCTTCGCACGGATATGCACAAGGAAATGGAGGATGGCTCAACTGCCCTCTTCTATGAGCACAGTAAACTCGCAGATATAGAACCTCTGGAACTCGTTCGACGCATTACGGAAAACTCCGCACTCACCATGCCAGGTTGGGAACCGGAACGATTGCAGTATTTAACAGGTTTGTTCGAAGCCTACAAGGATGTAACCGAGGATCACATGTGGGAGCACGCACGTTATTTCCTGCAAGAGATTATGCCTACAGCCGAACGGCTGGGGATTCGAATGGCCATCCATCCGGATGACCCGCCATGGCCAATCTTTGGATTACCAAAGATTATTACGAATCAGGAGAATGTTCGGAAATATTTGAATCTTTATGATAGCCCTTACAACAGCGTGACGTTATGCAGTGGCTCTTTGGGAGCAAATGCTGATAATGACATTATCGGGATGATACACGAGTTCAAGGATCGGATTCCATTTGCCCACATTCGTAATGTAAAAATATACGATAACGGCGACTTTATTGAAACCTCACATCGCAGTCAGGATGGCAGTGTTGATATTGCAGGGGTTGTTGAGGCTTATCACGATATCGGTTATGAAGGTTATGCAAGACCCGATCACGGTCGTCATCTCTGGGGAGAACAGTGCCGACCTGGCTATGGACTCTATGACCGGGCTTTGGGGATCATGTATCTCTGGGGCGTCTGGGATTCCCTGCAAAGGAGGGCAAAAGCATGAGTGAACGTCAATATGAACGCTCATCTCGTCTCGAAGGCAGAACGGCTGTAATCACCGGAGGTGCTGGAGTACTATGCCGCTCCATGGCGGAAGAACTCGCTCGGCACGGTGCAAGTGTAGCCATCCTGAACCGCACCGTGTCCAAGGGGCAGGAAGTTGTAGCTGCGATTGAAGCTGCCGGTGGCAGAGCGATTGCTATTGCCTGTGACGTAACCCAGGCCGATAGTGTACAAGCGGCGGCAGATGCTGTACTGGAACAGCTTGGACCATGCGACATTCTGATTAATGGCGCCGGTGGCAATAACGCCAGTGCCAACACCACCAATGAAATTTTTAGATTGGAAGATCTGGAAAAGAGCGATGTCACTACATTTTTCGATGTAAGTGTAGAGGGATTTCGTCAGGTGATGGATCTGAATTTTGTCGGTTCTCTCATCCCCACTCAGATCTTTGCAAAACATATGATAGAGCGCGATGTTCCCGCTACTGTCATAAACATTTCTTCCATGAGCGCCCCATCTCCCATGACGAAAGTTCCAGCTTACAGCGCTGCGAAGGCAGCCATTAACAACTTCACGCAGTGGCTCGCCGTTCATCTGGCCGAATCCGGTATTCGTGTCAACGCTATTGCACCCGGATTTTTCCTGACCGAGCAAAACCGTAATCTATTACTGCAACCAGACGGCTCACCAACGGAACGTTCCAGTAAAATTATTGCGCATACACCCATGCGCCGCTTTGGCAAACCGGAAGACCTGCTTGGCACATTAATGTGGCTTGCGGATGAAAGACAGTCCGGCTTTGTCACTGGCACAGTCATTCCGGTAGATGGCGGATTTATGGCATATTCCGGTGTTTAACGATTTCTTACACAGACACTCCGATGAAAGAACAACCTTCCAATCGCTGTTATCCCCAGATTTTATCGATTCACTTCTCCGAAGGAGAAATCCGGGAATAAAGGCGAGCGCTTCGCTTTTTCAGGTTTTTTCTTTCCTCTCCGTTACGTGCAAATGAATCAGTTCAACTAATATAGAGAATTTATAGAGACCGAAGCTTGGGATACATACCCAGGTTTCGGTTTTTTGCGTTCAAGCATAAGATCATCCAGCATAGGAGAAGCTTGTTATAATGCATGTTCAAAAGCAAACTTTTTAAACAACCTCATAATACAGCTACGGTGAAATAAAGGAAGGTGATACATATATGATGGAAGAAACATGGGTTGTTGCCGTACGGTCTATTATTGCCTTTCTGACCCTGATCATCTATACAAGGGTGCTGGGCAAACAGCAGATGGGTAACTTGACGTATTTTGATTACATTAACGGCATCACAATCGGTTCCATTGCAGGTACGTTTGCAACCGATCTCTCGTCCAAGGCCTGGATTCATTTTGTGGCCTTGACCATTTTCACAATCATTACGATCATCTTTCAGTATATTACGCTGAAGAATCGCACCATCTCCAAATTAATGGACTCAGATCCCACATTGATCATCCAGAACGGTAAAATTCTCGAACAGAACCTGAGTAAAATGCGAGTCAAATTTGATGAATTGACCATGATGCTGCGGCAAAAGGATGTATTTGATATTACGACGTTAGATTATGCGATTCTGGAACCGGATGGCAGCCTCTCGGTTGTTTTGAAACCTGAGAATCAACCGGTAACCGCAAAAGACATGCATATGCACCCGCCGAAGAGCAAGCTGATGACCGAGATTATCATTGATGGCCTGCTGATTAAGCAAAATCTTGAGGAAAGACACAAAGATATTAATTGGCTCAGTGAACAGCTGAAAAAGCAAAACATTACGATACAGGATATCGCTTTTGCCGCCATATTACCCAATGACAAATTGTATGTGGACCTGTTCAAGGATAAGATCACCGAAAAAATCGATATGGGCGATTATGAGGGGCCTTTCTAAACTCTTTACATGAAGGAGGCGGTTGAATGAAAACGCGTTTCTGGCTGCTATATGTGCTTCCGATCTTCCTCATTCTTGTATTCGTTGCGATTATGGCTAGCGGAGCCTTTCTCAAAAAGCCCTTTGGCAACGATGATCGCTTGCTTGAATCTATACAAACGTTAGAGAAACAGGTTGAGGGAAAACAATGGACTGAAGCCAAGTCTCAAGTTAATTACGCAATGCAAGCTTGGGATAAGGTCGTTAACCGCATTCAGTTCAGTGTAGAGCGTGAAACGATATATGATATTCTGGGCACGCTTGCTCGGATCAAGGGCGGCGTTGCGGCAGAGGATGATAAGGCGATTATGGAAGAGATTTATTACTTTTATGTGTTATGGGATAATCTTGGAGATTAGGTTCCATGTGTTCAATATCAGACTCTAATATCAGATGTACGTCCAAAATTAAAAGGCACTCTCCTTTCATGAAGAAAGGAAGTGCCTTTTTTTGCTTTGTATACCTTTATAACCATTACGCTCTTCGTAATCCCCGAGACCGTGACGATCGCGAAGTGCTTTCTTTGCGGAAAAAGAGACCGAGTGCTCCCTTGGCACACCACAGCGCAAATAGAGCAAACAGCGTTCCCCAGAACAGTGCGGGAAGGAATGTCTGTTGAGCGAGATTCGCTGCATCCCCTGCCCGTGAAGGCTGAGTCCAGGACATAAATCCAACGTATACCGCACTAACAACCGACTCTTCCAGTGTAAGAAACGCCAGTAACAGATAATAGAACTTCACGATCTTGGCGCCAAAAATCATAATGACCACATTCAGAACGATAAACCCGGTCAGCCATAACATACCGAACTCTCCTCTTACATATAACAGGAGCGACACCAGAGCGACAGCCGTCATAATACCGAGTCCCCACATGTGCAAGCCTTTGCGGTATAAGTAAAACAACAGCCAGGCGAACAGTGATGCACTGATATATCCCGCCAGAGAAACCAGGATCGATCTGCCTGGCGTCAGCATGGAAGAGTAAGTTACACCACTATGATCAGCGTACAATTCAATGCGCAACACTTTACCTGACAATACCAGTGTCATTAGTGCATGACCGAATTCATGGATCATCGTATCCAGGTTACGGAACAAGGACGAAAATGGGATGAATCGTGTAAGAAAGACGGAGCCTAGTAGGAACAGTATCGTTTTGACCCACTTATTCAATCGTGCCATACCTCCTTTACCTTCAAGTAAACAAGCCTATTCTTTATACTACGCTTTTTTCACTCGATTCGTTTCGGCTTCCGAACTGTAAGGCGCAGTGCTCCATCCACCAGCAGAAGCTCCGATTGTGTCCAATGAAAAAAGAAGATAGGTCATATCGGCCTTTTTCAGCCTCTAGTGTAACGAGCAGTCGATTCCGCATCCGACGGAGAGCATAGTGCACGAATTGATCTGCAACCTCACTTTGTATCAGGGTAACATAAGCATAAAGGGAATGATCGACAGGTTCATCAAGCGGACTCACCCCTGCACATGAAAATTCCGTCCTCACGCCCACACTCTGAAGTATGGACAATGCGTTCACAAGCTCAGCATCAACTTCAACACCGTTCCAAATCTCTGTTTTCTTCGCGGATACCGTATGTTTATCACGTTCCGTCCAGTGCATCAGCTCCAGCTTCCGCCGTCTCCATAGATGGGCAGGCTGTTCACTTAACAGCACTTCATGTTCCTCATTTAAATTCATCTAATGCGTCCTCCTGTTATCCTTGATCCGGTCCCTTATTCAACAAAGAGAGAGCACATCCCTGTGCTCTCTGCTTTGCAAAAAGGCAAAGGAATGGCGATCCATTCCTCAGCATGTTGTATTATTGTACCTTTTTCGGTGAAAGGCATCAAACTGATCTTTTATTATTCGTTCAGCGCCAGTTTTAGAGCCTCCAGATTCTGTCTCATCACGCTAATGTAGTCCATTCCCGCCGCAATTTCTTCCTCGGTGAGTCCCTCAATCGGGTTCAATACAGCCGTCTTGGCTCCCACTTCACTTGCAATCGTCTCAGACACTTTGGATGAAACCAGTGTTTCGAAGAAAATTGTCTTCACTTGATGCTCTTTTGCAAAATCAATAACGGATGCCATCTGTGCTGCCGAGGGTTCTTGCTCAGGAGACAATCCTGCGATGGGCACCTGTTGCAATCCGTATTCCTGTGCAAGGTAGCCAAATGCAGCGTGTTGTGTGATGAAATCCTTACGTTTGCTATCCGTCACAGCCGCCTTGAAGTCTTGATCCAGTGACTCCAGTTGAGCAACATAGGCATCTGCATTTTGCTTGAACTGTTCAGCGTGTTCTGGAGCAGCCTGCGCTAATCCCGCTTCAATATTACGTACTTCTTTGACAGCCAATGCAGGTGACAGCCATACGTGGGGATCGAGTCCACCGTGATCGTGATCATGTCCTGCTTCTGCCTCGGCGTCATGATCGTGGTCGTGTTCTTCAGTAGTCGCTTCATCCGCATGATCGTGGTCGTGTTCTTCAGTAGTCGCTTCATCCGCATGATCGTGATCATGTTCTTCTGTAGTCGCTTCATTCGCATGGTCATGATCGTGGTCATGTTCTGTTGCCTCTGAATCTTCATGATGGTGATCATGCTCTCCACCTTCAAGCAGGTTGATGCCCTTGCTTGCTTCCACCTGAATGAGTGAAGCGTTGCTTAGACTTCCGGTGACCTGATCCATCCATGATTCCATACCCGCACCGTTGTATACAAGCACATCCGCTTTTTCAATGCTGGCAATATCTTGTGGTGTGGGCTCCCAATCATGGGGCTCCATCCCCGCTGGAACGAGGGTATGCACCTCAGCGAGATCACCTGCCACATTTTTGGTGAACTCATACATCGGGTAGAAGCTGACCTGCACGTTTAATTTTGCCGTTTTCGTCTCGACTGGAACAGAAGTGCCTGTCGAAGCTGTATTTGCATCAGAAGCGGATTTTTGTCCGCAGCCTGCGACGATAAGTGTAAGACTAAACAACAATCCGAGCGTAGCTTTTTTACTGAATTTCATGTGATGTATTCCTCCTAGAATGGTTGACCAGAATGACGTGCTGTGATTTCGTTTCTTTGCTATGACGCTTGCGGTTATATCGTGCAATCAGCTTTTGCGCTGATATTCCAGTCAATAGGATGACCAACAGGATGAGTGCAATTGTTCCTCCCGGTGGTGTATTTAGATGGTAAGATGTTGTAAGCCCGCTAAAAATACCGATTAATCCTGTAATTACCGCAACAATGATGGCTGCTGTAAAACTGCGAGACACTCTCAGTGCCAAGGCAGCAGGTAATACAATGAGAGCAGACACCAGCAACACACCGACGATCGGCATGGCTGAAGCTACAGTCATTCCTGTCAGAATGGCAAATGCAAACGATAAACCTTTTACCTGAACGCCCCCAATGGAAGCTGTCTCTTCATCAAACGTAAAGCTATAGAGCGGTCTTCGGAGCAGGATGAAAAAAAGTAAACCCATGACACATACTCCTGCCATCATCCACAACTGTATATCGCTAACCGCAACAATAGATCCGAATAAGTATGAGCTGAATGTCTTGGACAGATTGGTTTTGAGACTCATCAACACTACAGCAAGAGCCAGCCCCGAAGTCATGATGATTGCCACAGGTACCTCGCTGTAGGTTCGGTAACTTCGACGCAGTTGTTCAACCAGTAATGCACCGATAATTGCAATGGCGAATCCGCAGATCACCGGGTTAAGATTCATGACCGAACCGAGCGCAACCCCTGCAAGTGAGACATGGGATAACGTGTCTGCCATTAGTACCTGCCGCCTGAGCATCAGATAGACCCCGAGAATTGGAGCGATGACTCCAATCAGTCCACCTGCCCAGAAGGCACGTTGCATGAATTCGTACTCAAACACTGCCATTCCTCACTTTCTTGCAGCTCCAGAGTAATCGTTCGGTCCAATCGATCTCCCATCTCTTCCAGTCCATGAGTAACCATAATAATAGTTATCCCATGAGCATCAACATAGTGGCGCATCAGATTGTAAAATCCTTCACGGCTGTGGCGGTCCATCCCCGTTGTTGGCTCATCCAGTACCAGAACCTGCGGTTGCCCAGCCATAGCTCTTGCAATACAGATCCGCTGCTTCTGTCCACCGGACAGCTCACCGACGCGTGTATTCCGATATTCCCACATGCCAACTTCCCGCAGACTGCGTTCAACGATGGCATCCTGCGTTGCTGTGAATCTGCGGAATAATCCCAACCTGGTGTAACACCCGGACCGGACCAGTTCATTCACCGTACTGGGAAATCCACTATTAAACGATGCCACCTGCTGGGGCACATAACCGATATTGGACTTGTTCCCACGTTTCAACTGCGGATTCATATGTATCGTGCCACTCCAGGGCTTCAATAGCCCTAGTAGCAGCTTTAACAGGGTCGTTTTGGCAGAACCGTTGGGACCTGTGATGCCTATGAACTCTCCCACATGGATATCCAGTGACAGTTGATCAATGACCGGCTCTTTGCCATATCCAAATACAACATCACGCATGGAGGATAGTATCATGCCTCTCCCTCTTTTCGTAAATATTACGATTTAAAAATAACAAAAAATTTTTATCTGGTTTCCCGGTGGATCGTCATTTTCTTCAAACGTGGGGAGTACTTCTTCATCTCAAGTCTCTCTGGATGGTTACGTTTGTTCTTGGTTGTTGTATAGTTGCGGTCCCCGCACTCGGTACAGGCTAAGGTTACAATGACTCTCATGGTTGTTGCCTCCTCTTATTTAATCGTAATTATTACTATTTAATGATATTAGTCTATAGCTTTTCTTTTGTCAACTCCATATCTGTTACAGTAAAATTTTGTATGCATAATATAATTTCATATGATATACTGCTTTGGTATCATTATACTTTACCTACGGAGGAACTAGATGAAGATCAAAAAATCAACTTTTATTGGGTCATTGGTAGCATGCAGTTTGGCTTTCGGTGCCCTGGGTGTAGCAGCTTCAAACGGAATTCAAGATATTGAAGCGGCACTCGACAGCAACATTAGCTTTAAAGTAAACGGTTTGTCTTGGACACCCAAGAATGAAGCTGGAGACAAACTGAATGCACTGGTATATGACGGTGATGTTTACTTGCCTGTAAGTACCACAGCAGAAGCACTGGGAGCCAACGTATCTCTGAATGTTAGCAACAAAGTTGTAAGTATCACTAATTCAGGTAGCGGTAAGCCAAGCAGTTCGAGTAGTAATAACAGCAGTACAGGTGCCAAAGGTTCTGAAGATTCAAGTAAACCAAGTAGTTCAAGTAACTCAAGCACTTCTGGCTCAATCAAGATGACTGGAACTGACGCTCAGATGATAGTCAAATTGCAAAAAGAATCTTTAACATTGATCAAAATGTATGGTAAAGCACTTAAAACAGGTAGCACTAGTGAATTTGATAAATACATAGATGCTAAAGTTATTGAAAATCCCGAGATCGACATTTTTGATCTGGGTAAGCAATCCCAGAAAGATAAATTTAAGACTACAGTCAAAGGTATCATTGCAGCAAATGATAAAAAAACGCTGACTAAATATGCAGATCAGTTGATTAACATCAAATCAGCTGATTTTAAAGTGATTGCAATGAACGATAAAACCAAAACAAGACACAGTTACAAAGCCATTTATTATCCACAAGGATGGACGGGTTCCTATGGAGTGTACCTTACCTTTGTGTTTAGTCCGCAAAAAAGCGGCAACGGTGATTTTTATCTTGGCGATTTGTACTTTAGCTAAAGTCCTTAATACAATATAATCATTGATCTTCAGGGGCACTATTGCACTTGAAGATCTTTTCTTTTCACTTCAACTCCACTCTGGAAAAGGATCTTTCAGTTCACGCCAGTTCATCAACATCTCTTCCTCCGTAAGAAGGGTCTCATCCAATGTACGTTCAATCTCCGCCCGGTCCATGTCAATGCCGATGAATACCAATTTCGTCACCCGGTCACCCCACTCATCATCCCAGTCCGGTATGCTTGGCAGCGTGTCGCCAAAATGAAGTTGCCTTTCCTCCTCACTCATCGCACCTACCCATATTCCTGCTGGCGCAAGCTGCTTTGATGTGCCTGCATGACTGAAAGAGATCGCCATATGGTTCCTTGTTGCCAGCCACATCAGGCCTTTGGATCGCACGATATTATCTGGCCATTTCGCAATCCAACGCAGCAACCGTTCCGGGTGGAATGGACGTTTACGATGATAGACAAATGAATGAATTCCATATTCTTCAGTCTCCGGGGTATGTTCCTCTTTCATTAATTCGCGGATCCAACCCGCTGACTGGCTTGCTTTTTCAAAATCAAAACGTCCTGTGTTCAATATCTCTCTTGGATCAATATGCCCATGTGTTGTTCGAATAAGCTTAGCTTCTGGCTGCATGGCGTGTAACGCCTTCTCAAGCTTCGAAAGTTCTTCCTCCGACACCAGATCACATTTGTTCAGAATCAGTACATCACAAAATTCCACTTGATCCGTCAGCAGATGAACGATTCCGCGAACATCGTCCTCCCCCGCTTCCTGTCCACGATCCTTCAGTGTTTCTTTGGAATAAAAATCACGCCAGAACTGGGCAGCATCAACAACCGTAACCATCGTGTCGAGACGAGTGAACTTCGTCAAATCAATGCCGAGTTCCTCATCGATATACGTAAACGTCTGCGCAACAGGTACCGGCTCACCAATACCCGTAGATTCAATCAGTATGTAGTCAAAAGAACCATCCAGCGCAAGCCGCTCGACTTCTTTCAGCAGATCCTCCCGTAAGGTGCAGCAGATGCAACCATTGGACATCTCTACCAGTTTCTCATCAATACGTGATAATCCTCCACCATCTCGTATTAAACCTGCATCGATGTTAACCTCACTGAGATCATTAACGATAACAGCAACCCGCATCCCCTCGCGGTTATGAAGCACATGATTGAGAAGTGTCGTTTTGCCTGCACCCAAATATCCACTAAGTACGGTTACTGGAACCCGCTGTTGAACCTGTTGATCTGACATTTCTGCTTCCTCCACTCTGTTTAAGTTTTAACTTTAATCGTAATTATTACTATTAAAGATGCAATCCGAACTATACCGCAGTTTTCTCTCGGTTGTCAACTCTAATATGATGAAAAATCTTGATTAATCGTAAAAATGTTGATTAAAACATAGGAATGATGTATGTTGCCGCACGTACAAGCATATATTTTAGCAAAGTCCTAGTTGTGGAGGTCTGTTTCATGAAAATGGCAGCCAATCTGAAGCTCCTGTCCTTCCTGATCCCTTGTGCATTTCTTGTTCCCGTGTTGATCACAATGGCTCCAGACTTGAAGGAAGCATGGAACAGTGAAGCTTTGCAAAATATGAAAACCGTATTCATAGGTATTTTCCTTGAAGCCGCACCTTTTCTGCTCATGGGTGTGTTATTGTCCTCGCTCATGCAGTGGTTCGTATCCGAAGAAATGGTCCGCAAACTCACGCCCAAGAATCCGATCGGCGGTGTGCTGGTTGCAGGGTTGCTCGGTATTATTTTTCCCATCTGCGAATGTGGCATGATCCCAGTAGTTAGACGGTTAATGCACAAAGGTATGCCTGCCTATATCGCAGTGACGTTCATCTTGAGTGGTCCCGTAGTCAATCCCATCGTATTTACCGCAACTTTGCTCGCCTTTCCCTCCCATCCTGAGATTACCATTGCCCGCATGGGACTGGCCTTTGCCGTAGCTGCTTCCATAGGTATGCTCGTGTATCTGTTCGTTCGTCGAAATCCCCTTCGGATGCCAAAGGTCGCAGGAACAGAGGTCAAGACACATCCTGGGTTTAAAATGGCGCAACCTCATGCACATGCGAATGCACATGATCATAACCATGTAAAAAACTGGCGCAGCTTCTTCATTCACGCCGGAGATGAATTTGTCGATATGAGCAAATATCTGGTGATCGGTGCCCTGATTACAGCCTGCATCCAGACATTCATTAGCCGCAGCGATCTGATCTCACTTGGCAATGGTCCTGTTGCCTCCTATGTATTCATGATGGGATTTGCTTATGTATTGTCTCTCTGCTCCACTTCTGATGCTTTTGTGGCTTCTGCGTTCTCACATACGTTTGCACTGGGGCCGCTGGTATCATTCCTAGTGCTTGGTCCAATGCTGGATTTCAAAAGCACCCTGATGCTGCTCTCGACCTTCCGTACCCGGTTTGTTATTGGTCTAAGTCTAGCCATTATTACGCTTGTCTTCGCTGGCTCATGGTTGATTAATCTGCTGGTATAAAGGTTGAGCAAAATACTTCATGACTTAAATGGTTAATCCTATGAACTTTCATCCTGATGATTAATAGAAATGAGGTGATGATATGAACCACACTATCTATACGATGACCCAACCTCCTGTTCCAAGGTCACACATCATTCAATGGCATAACCTGATCCGTGCGGTCTGGATCGGCGGTCTTGCGGTATACATTATTCATTTGAATTCAAGTGATTCGCTTCATTATTATTTGGCTCCTACCATGCAAAAACTGCTGTTATGCTGCCCTGTTCCCTTATTGTTTATTGCTGTTATCATGGCCTGGCATGGACTGTTCGGCAGAAACGAGGTTCATTGCGACTGTGAACATCCACCACCCTCGGGCTTCCTTCGTAGCTCAATGGTATATGGTCTGATTGCCATACCCTTGTTGCTAGGATTTTTGTTACCTGATCGGGCGCTCGGCAGCTCCATGGCCAGTCAGAAAGGCATGTCTCTCACTTATACCCCTCCCGAGATTCGTCGGAAAGAGCCTTTACCTGATCCGGCAACGCAATTAAATGTACAAGATCTCAAGCAAAAACCAACGACCGTTCAGCCTGCAACGGCTACCAAAGTACAATTCGTTCCTCCAGACGAGTATAGCCGCGAATTCGCTGAACTGGCGGAGAAGTTGTATGCAGAACAGGTCATCCGAGTCTATCCCGAGATCTTCTCTGAAACCCTCGGCACGATTGATATGTTCCAGCGACAATTTGCAGGCAAAGATATCTCCTTAACCGGGTTTGTCTACCGTGATAAAAGCATGGATCATGAATCACATTTTGCACTGGGACGATTTCTCGTCATGTGTTGCCCCGCGGATGCGGCTCCCTTTGGCGTGATGATTCACATTCCAGAAGCGGATAGCTTTCCTACAGATAGCTGGGTGCAAATCGATGGTAGCATCGGCTCAGCACAGGTGAATGGTAAGGATACGATTGAAATTCGGGCAACAAAGGTGACACGTGTAGCTGAGCCATCCACGCCTTATATTTATACCAATGCGGACTCAGTGATGGCGTATGAGAAAATAAAGAGCCCGTAGTTGCTCGCAATAACCAACAGCGTACTTTTCAACGACAAAAAGCCCCAAAGCTATGGATTACATCGCTTTGGGGCTTTCATGTTCAGTCAGACATGAGATTACATCTCGTCTGCTCTGATTGTATTATTCCGTTACGATATCATGAACCAATACAGGAGCATCGGCATGATCCGCAATTGTAATGTTTTCTTTGATCTTCGCGATGACGTCTGTTACGTCTTCACGATTGGCATGAATCGTTACGAGGGACTCACCAGCTTTGACTGGGTCACCCACTTTTTTGTTCAACATCAAACCAACAGCGAGATCGATCTCGGACTCTTTTGTTGCACGGCCTGCGCCGAGCAGCATTGCTGCAGTTCCGATTTCGTCAGCGACGATTCCGGCAACATAGCCGTCTTTGTCTGCCGGGACTTCAACCAGATATTGTGCTTGTGGCAAACGATCTGGATGATCCACAACCGAAGCGTCTCCGCCTTGGTTTGCCAGGAAATCTTTGAATTTCTCCAGTGCTTTACCGTTCTGGATCACTTCTTTCAATTTCTCCTCAGCGTGCTCCAAGGAATCTGCCTTGCCAGCAAGGAATACCATCTGACGTCCAAGTGCCAGACACAGTTCTTCCAGATCTTTTGGACCTTTACCTTGCAGGGTGAGGATGGCTTCTTTCACTTCAAGTGCGTTACCAATCGCCAGACCCAGTGGTTGGGACATATCGGAGATAACAGCCATCGTTTTACGGCCAACATTGTTACCGATGCTTACCATGGCATGTGCCAATTCTTTAGCATCTTCCGTTGTTTTCATGAATGCACCAGCACCCGTTTTAACATCCAATACGATTGCATCAGCACCTGCTGCAATTTTCTTACTCATGATGGAGCTGGCGATCAGTGGAATGGAGTTAACGGTAGCTGTTACGTCACGCAGTGCATAGAGCTTTTTGTCTGCAGGCGTTAAGTTACCACTTTGTCCGATAACTGCAACCTTATGTTCGTTTACGAGACGAATGAATTCTTCTTTTTCAAGTTCTACGTGGAAACCAGCAACGGATTCCAGTTTGTCTGTTGTACCACCCGTATGACCAAGTCCACGTCCGGACATTTTGGCAACAGGGACATCCAATGCAGCAACGAGTGGAGCGAGTACCAGTGTTGTTGTATCGCCCACACCACCTGTGGAATGCTTGTCTACTTTGATGCCTTCGATAGCGGACAGATCGATCGTTTCACCGGAATTCACCATCGACATCGTCAGATCAGCGCGTTCCTTGTCTGTCATATCTTTGAAGAATACTGCCATCGCCCAAGCGCTGACTTGATAATCCGGGATTTCTCCTTGTGTGTATCCTTGAACAACAAAATCAATCTCAGCTGTTGTCAGTTCTTTTCCGTCGCGTTTCTTAGCAATAATGTCTACCATTCTCATGATGATCTCTCCTCGGGTAAATGATTTGTATAGAACACTTTGTACTGGGACCGTTCCGACTCCGGATCGTTCCTTCGATCGCTGTTGTCTCCAAGTTTTTCTGATCCATTTGGCAATGGAGAAAACTCGGAGACAAAGGCGAACGCTAACGCTTCTTCAGAATCGATTCCGGGTCCTTCACTCCGTGCTTCAAACAAAAGTTTCGATTAAAATCAAATGATTATTGTATATAAAATACAAGAACATCCGTTGTCATCTTATACAACATTTTGATGTTAATTCGTTCCGGCTCCGGATCGTTCTTTTGATCGCTGTTGTCTCCAAGTTTTTTTGATCCATTTTGCAATGGAGAAAACTCGGAGACAAAGGCGAACGCTAACGCTTCTTCAGAATCGATTCCGAGTCCTTCACTCCGTGCTTAGAACAAAAGTTTCGATCCAAATCAAAATTGATATTGAATATTAAATACAACTATTACAATGTAATTGCTGTGTCCAGAGCCACTACCATCATGTCGTTGAACGTTTTTTGACGCTCTTCGGCAGATGTTTCTTCGCCTGTCAGCAAGTGGTCACTTACCGTCAGGATGGTCAGTGCGTTAACACCAAACTTGGCAGCGATGGTGTACAGTGCTGTTGTTTCCATCTCTACGCCCAGTACGCCGTGTTTCATCAACTTCTCGGTTACGGAACGGTCATCGCGGTAGAAAGAATCGGAGCTGAATACGTTACCGACGTGAATCTTCATACCTTTAGCTGTTGCACGGTCATATGCCTCTTTCAGCAGGGAGAACGTAGCGATTGGTGAGAAGTCATAACCACCGAATACGTGTTTGTTCATGCTGGAATCTGTACATGCTGCTTGTGCAAGGATGACGTCACGTACACGTACATGCTCCTGCATACCGCCACAAGTACCAACACGAATCAGGTTTTTTACGCCATATTCGCTGATCAATTCGTTAGCATAGATGGCGAAGGACGGAATACCCATCCCTGAACCTTGCACCGAAATCCGGTGTCCTTGATATGTACCTGTGTAACCGAGCATTCCACGAACTTCGTTGTAACATACAACATCTTCGAGGTACGTATCTGCGATATATTTCGCGCGCAATGGGTCTCCTGGCAATAGGATCGTTTCTGCGATATCCCCGGGTTTTGCTCCAATATGTGTACTCATGAATGAATCTCCTCCAGTTATACAAATTAGTCTATTATGATGGCAGGACCGGAGCAGCCCAAGCTACTCCGACCTCCCCTATCCATTTTTTGAAAAACTTATTTCAAATCCTTCAGGAAGCTGGTGCCGTATTCCGGCATTTTCACTCCAAAGTTCTCTGCTACGGTTGCGCCAAGGTCAGCAAATGTGCTGCGCAGATCAAGCTTTTTGCCCTCGCTGAAGCGCGGAGAGTAGGCAAGCAGTGGTACATATTCACGTGTATGGTCTGTACCTCGGTATGTTGGATCGTTACCATGGTCAGCTGTGATCAGCAACAGGTCATCATTGGTCATTTTGGCAAAAATCTCTGGCAGTCTTGCATCGTAGTCTTCAAGTGCCTGAGCATAACCTTGCGGATCACGACGGTGACCGTACAGGGCATCAAAATCAACCAGGTTCAGGAAGCTGAGTCCAGTGAACTCTTCATCCATCGTTTCGGACAACTTGTCCATACCATCCATGTTGGAGACGGTACGAACAGCCTTGGTCACACCTTCGCCATCATAGATATCTGCGATTTTACCCAAGGCAATCACATCAAATCCGCCATCTTGCAGTTCATTCATAACAGTACGACCAAAAGGTTTGAGTGCATAGTCATGACGATTCGCAGTACGTTTCCAGTTACCCGCTTCACCTACAAATGGACGTGCAATAATGCGGCCCAGCATGTACGGATCTTCAAGTGTAATTTCACGGCAGAACTCACAGATTTCATACAGTTCCTTCAATGGGACAACGTCCTCATGTGCTGCAATTTGCAGAACCGAATCCGCGGATGTGTAAACGATGAGCGCGCCAGTTTCAACATGTTCTGCACCCAGCTCATCCAGAATTTCCGTGCCGCTGGCCGGTTTGTTACCAATTACTTTGCGGCCTGTTTTCTCTTCAATGCGCTGAATCAACTCATCGGGAAAACCATTCTCGAACACACGGAAAGGTGTATCAATGTAAAGACCCATCAGCTCCCAGTGACCTGTCATTGTGTCTTTGCCTCTGGATGCTTCCTGCATCTTGGTGTAATACGCTTTAGGTGCATCCGCTACAGGGACACCCTCGATTTCTTTGATGTTGGACAGTCCGAGACTGGCCATGTGAGGCATTTTCAGACCTCCGCGTTCACGTGCAATGTGACCGAAGGTATCTACATCAAAATCATCAAATTCTGCTGCATCCGGCGCTTCGCCGATCCCTACAGAATCCATAACGATCAGATGTACTCTTTTGAATGTTGACATAACCTAAGCACTCCTTCCAATAATCCGGTTTACAAGAACAGTCCGGCGATGATCGCTGACAATACACTGACAAGCGATGCACCGTAAAGCAGTTTCAGACCGAAGCGGGCTACCACATTACCTTGTTTCTCATGAAGTCCCTTCACCGCACCGGCAATAATACCAATGGAGGAGAAGTTAGCGAACGATACGAGAAAGACGGATACGATCCCTGTTGTTCTGGCAGACAATAAGGTCTCCTTCGCTAGAGCAAGCATGGCAACGAATTCGTTGGATACCATTTTGGTTGCCATAATACTTCCCGCCTGAATCGCTTCCTTCCAAGGAACACCCATAATAAAGGCTAATGGTGCAAACACATAACCAAGCAGCTCCTGGAATGAAATGCCAAGCACCGCGCTGAAAATTCCATTAACAAGTGCAATCAAGGCAACAAATCCGATTAACATCGCAGCTACGATGATGGCAACTTTGAATCCATCCAGAATGTATTCGCCAAGCATTTCGAAGAAGGACTGTTTCTCCTCTTCCTGTACTTCCAATATATCTTCTTCCTCTGTAACCTCATAAGGATTCACAATGGAAGCAATGATAAAACCGCCAAACAGGTTTAGCACAAGTGCCGTAACCACATATTTCGGATCAATCATGGACATATAGGCACCGACAATCGACATCGATACCGTGGACATCGCCGAAGCACACAAGGTGTACAGCCGATGTTTTGGCAACAACCCAATTTGTTTTTTCACAGAAATGAACACTTCAGATTGCCCCAATACAGCCGAAGCAACCGCGTTATATGATTCCAGTTTGCCCATTCCGTTGATTTTGCTTAATACCAGACCAATATATTTTATAACAAAAGGTAAGATTCGGATATACTGCAATATCCCAATGAGGGCAGAGATGACAACAATCGGCATCAGAACGTTCAGGAAGAATGGGACCCCGCCAGTTGCGTCTTCAACCTTCGTCAAATCACCAAATACAAACGCAATTCCTTCATTTGCATAATCAAGCAAACTTTTAAATACGGTGGCGAAGCCGCCAATCAGCCATGTCCCGACCCCTGTATTCAGCAAGGCATACGCCAGGATCACCTGTAAAACAACCATTACGGCCAGTGGCCGGTAGCGAATCTTCTTTTTACCGTTGCTTGCGATATAAGCCAGTCCAAAAACAACGAGTAAACCAAGAAGGGCAATTAGAAATTTCATTTGATCTCTCCTTTGAAGGTAGTTAAGCCGGATGTGGAAATTCAGCTCAAAGGGTTCTTAAGCATTTTTATCAGTAATCTTTCAGAAAACTTATGAAGCGCTTACAATAAGTTCCGTTAATTAAAATATAAGTGTAAGTTGTATTCCCTGTACCTGAGTCGAACGCCCAAGTACAGAGAATATAACATTACTTTTATTTATTAAGCTTTTTCTTGATAGATGCTTTTGCTTAATAAGAAGATGTAGACTGACCACCCTGCATAATCTTCACGCCAGAACTTGCACCGATCCGAGTTGCACCCGCTTCGATCATTTTCTGCATATCTTCCAGGCTACGTACGCCACCGGAAGCTTTAACGCCAACATCAGGACCTACAGTACGACGCATCAAAGCGATATCTTCTGGCGTTGCTCCACCTGTGGAGAAACCTGTAGAAGTTTTAACAAAATCAGCTCCAGCTCGCACAGCTGCCTGACAAGCACGTACTTTCTCTTCATCCGTCAACAGACAAGTTTCAATAATAACTTTCACCAAAGCTTTACCCGCAGCCGCTTCAACAACAGCACGAATATCTTGTTCAACGAAATCATCTTTGCCATCTTTCAAAGCACTGATGTTGATGACCATATCGACTTCAGTTGCACCTTTAGCAATCGCATCTTTCGTTTCGAAAGCTTTTGTCTCCGATGTAGATGCTCCCAGAGGGAAACCAATAACGGTGCAGATATCTACGCCAGAACCCTGCAACTGCTCAGCAGCATAAGCAACCCAGCCTGGGTTAACACATACGGAAGCAAACTGATATTGCTTTGCTTCTTCGGTTAACTTGGCCATTTCACTTTGCGTTGCGTCCGCACGAAGCAACGTATGGTCGATCATTTTAGCTAATTGTGGTGTAGTCAATTGAATCTCTCCCTTATCTGAACTAGTTATTTTCTATACCCTTACACTAACATGAACATATGTAAAAATCAACTTGAACTTTTGTTCACAGTTACACTTACATTTCTTCTTCGTTATATTTTCTTCCTAAAAAAGCAAAACATCCGCCCTTTTTGCGTGGCAGATGTTGTCATCCATATCCATTTGAAATTAAAATCGAAGTAATGCCTGCGCTGTGTACTGGTCCGTGACCAGAATATTTGCGTAATGACCTTTAAGAGCCGCATGAATGGCTTCAATTTTGCGTTGCCCCCCGGCAACAAGAATTGATTTTTCCTTATTTCTCAACTCGGCTAGATCAATTCCAACAGTTCTGCTGTTAATCTCTTCACTGATCAACTGACCTTCCGCGTCGAAAAAGCGTGAACAAATGTCACCTGCACCGGAGTTCATCAGCAATTGTTGCTCTTCTTCATTGAAGTAACCGAGCCTGAACAGTAACGCATCTTCCTTCACAGTACCCACGGTAAACAAAGCAATGTTGGCCTGTCTGCCAAGCTCTACGATTCTGCCAATATGCCGATCGGCTTCCACCATGTTCTTTACTTCAATGTTGTCGAAAATAACGGGCAGTGGCAAATACCTTGGTACCGTATGGAATGCCTCAGCGAACAAATGAACAATCTCAGCTGCATACGTATTGACATGGGAGTGGCTTACGCCCCCCTTCAATTGCACGACTTCGACACCTTTAACCTGCTTGGGACGAAGTTGGCGTGCTACAGCATGCATGGTTGTTCCCCAAGTCACCCCGATGATATCCGCATCCTGAACCGTCTCTTGAAGGTAGTCTGCTGCTCGTTTGCTGATATGCTTCTGTATTTCCTCATCACTCTTCAACGGGGCAAAACACACAAGTGCCGTATCCAGATCATATTTCGACTTAAGTTCTCCGGCAATGATGTCGATATCCTCCAGCGGGTCCATAATTTCAATCCGGACGTATCCACGATCTTTAGCGTACTGAAGTAATCTTGACACCGTTGGACGCGACACGCCCAGCCTTGCGGCAATATCCTGCTGGCTATAATCGGACTGATAATACAATTTCGCTGCTTCAATGCTTAATCGTTGCTTCTCCAGGTCCATTCCCATGTGCGCTCATCTCACTCATCCTATTGTCTTTGGAAAATAAATACTCGTCCTGTATATTATACATGGATTGAGTATCTGGTCACCATATAGCATCCAATTCAGTATCATGATCGATCCATTCATATCCCTTTCTGACGTATAAAATGGGGGAAACGATGCATACTACTGCGGTCGCTTCATCATTGCCAAGATCGCTTCACCCCATTAATCGCACAGAGAGGAAGAATTGTATGTCTACCTTATTGTATATTACTGCCCATCCTCATGATCATGAAACCTCCTTCAGCATGGCTACGGGCAAAGCATTTATTGATGCTTATCGTGAAAGTCACCCTTCTGATGAGGTTGTTCACCTCGATCTGTATCGTTCGGATATTCCGCATATCGACGCGGATGTCTTCAGTGGTTGGGGCAAACTGCAATCGGGTAGTGACCTGACTGCCGAAGAGCAGACCAAAGTAAGCCGTTTGAATGAACTGTCGGATCAATTTGCCGCAGCAGATAAATATGTTTTTGTAACCCCGATGTGGAACTTCTCGTTCCCTCCAATTCTGAAGGCTTATGTGGACTCGATCTGCGTAGCTGGCAAAACATTTCGTTATACCGAACAAGGTCCTGTTGGACTGTTGTCCGACAAAAAAGCGTTGCATATTCAGGCTCGCGGTGGCATTTATTCCGAAGGCCCAGCGGCTCAGATGGAATCCGGTCATCGTTACTTAAGCATTATCATGTCATTCCTCGGTGTGCCGAAGCTTGATGGCATTTTTGTTGAGGGGCACAATCAATATAAAGATCGTGCAGATGAGATTAAGCAACAAGCTATAGAGCAAGCACGCACTTTCGCAAAACAGTTTTAAGAGAGGTAGTTCAAAAAGTCCGCATTTGATTACAAATTATGCCTAGTGGCATCATCAGCAGTGTAGTAAACAATCAAAACAAAAACAAAACCCGCGTGCATCCAAGGAGATATTCCCAGGATACACGCGGGTTTTCAATGTATAATCAACCTAGAGCTTATTGATGTCCAGCGCTGGCACGGCTCATGGTTTCAAGTTTACGTGTGATCGCATGACGGTCTACTTTTAATCCCCAGATCATTTCAATAATCTGCTCTTTCTCCTCAGGACTGTCGGCATGCTTCAGTTGCATTAACAGATCATGCATTTGTTCATTAATGCCTTCAAATTGAATCCATAAATCCTGTCTTACCTCTTTGGAATCCAGATGATGATTCGCATCGACTTCTTCCTTCAATGCTTGCAGAATAGCATCTTTCCATTCGTCATCACCTAGCTGTTTCGCAATGTTCAGGAGATCCAGATAATCGTCAACAAGAAGTGAGTTCAATTCAGCATGTGTTTTCATCGTTTATTGCATCCCCTTTTCGTCTATTTACCAAGTATTATACTCGGTATTTCAGGATATGCAATAGCTGTCGGAAAAAGTTGATTTATGTAGCCTGTCCCTTCAACCTGTGAACAAGCAAATTACACAAGACAAAACCGATCAAAACATACACACCGATCATCCCCACAATGCCTATCCATCCCAGATGACTGTAAAGCAGTCCACCTCCTGTTCCACTTATGCTTGAACCAAGATAGTAGAAAAATAAATACAACGCATTGGCCTGGGATTTGTGCTGATTAGCCACGAGTCCAACCCAGCTGCTTGCGATGGAATGACCGCCAAAGAAACCAAAGGCAAACAGGGCGAGTCCGATAATTTTGACCCAAAGCGCTGGATGAACGGTACAGACTGCACCAGCCAGAATAATTCCCAGCGCGATTCCAAGCACATGTGACCTGCCGTACCGATCTGCCAGCCTGCCCATCCAGGTGCTGCTTACCGTGCCCATCAGATATACCACAAAAAGACTTCCAACGATAGACTGGCTAAGATGATAGGGTTCACCCGTTAATTCAAAACCAATATAGTTGAACAGGGTCACGAATCCCCCCATCAGGAGAAAACCGAGTCCATACAGGCATAACAGCCTTGGATTGCGACATTGTGACCACAAAAAAGGTATTGGATTTTTGAATCCGGGTGCAGCTTTGACAAAATGACGGGATGGCGGGATGACAAGCCAAAAAATAACGGCTGCACACAGTCCAAGAATACCAATGAAACCCACTGCAGCGCGCCAACTGAACCAGTCTGTCACCACACCGCTGATGAAACGGCCGGCCATGCCACCTATCGAATTGCCACTGATATATAGGCCCATGGCATAACCAAGACTTCTAGGTTCAATTTCTTCTGACAGATATGTCATGGCTATCGCTGGCAACCCCGCGAGTGCCACCCCCTGAAGAATACGAAGCAGAAGAAGCTCCGTATATCCCAAGCTGAATGCGCTCAGTAAAGCAATAACAGAAGATATCACCAGTGCCGCTGTCATAATAAAGCGTCGGCCCACAGAATCAGACAAGGACCCGATGAACAGCATCGTCAGTGCCATGGCGATCGTTGTTACCGATAGCGTAAGACTGGCGTGTGCCGGCGTAATGGAGAATGCGTCGCTAATCTCAGGCATCAGGGGCTGGAGGCTGTAGAGCAAAGCAAAAGTGACAAAACCTCCGGCGAACAGTGCAAGGCTAATGTTACGAAACGTCTTAGTTCCCTGCTGAATCATGGATGTTCCAACTTTCTCAGTAAGAAAGCTTCTTGGATCGACTGTGGTCTGATCGCCGGTCAGTGAAGCCTTCCATTTATCGTTATTTAGTGAACAGTTTCCGCTCCATATGGGTCAGAAACTCATAACCATCTGGCGTTACAACAATTGTATCTTCGATTTGGAATCCACCAGCACCTAGCTCGTAATATGGTATCTCAACACATAACACCATACCGGGCTCCAGTATCCGCTGGTCACCCGGGGAGAGGGTTATATCGTCGTACAGTTCCAACCCGATGGCATGTCCGACATGCTGACGTCGGTAATGCGGAATCCCCTCACGCTGTACGCGAGACACTGCAGCATGGAATACTTCCGACGCCCTGACGCCAGGGCGCACGGTTTCAAGTGCTGTCTCCCATCCACTTTTGACCGCAGCAAAATGCTTTATCATCCAGGCGGTAGGCTCCCCTGCAACAACCGTGCGGCCCGTATCTCCCCAGTAACCTTCCAGCTGTAGGCAAAGATCGAAACGGATCTGATCTCCGGTCTCAATCGTATGAAAATAATTTTCAATGAGTGGCAACGCACTGCGTGGCCCTGCCCCTACCGCTGTCATTGCTGGAGTTCCACCTGCTCGCATCACAGCCAGACGATAATGATCGGCAAGTTGCTTCTCATGAATACCTGCGGCAATCAGGTCAATTAGTTCCTGCTCAATCCGTTCATTTAATTGGGCAGCCTGACGAAGTTGCTCGATTTCAAAAGGTGTCTTGACCAAGCGGATTTCTCGGAACAACTTATATGCAGGAATTACCGGTCTGTCAGGAACCTCCTCCTTGATTCTCGTCAGAATATCGGGAGCGATCCGCATCTCATCGATTCCAATCGGCTGATCTTCGATCTCAAGCTGTTTTAACGCTGCCTTGAGTGCTTCAACAGGACCTGGATGAATAACCGTCGTTTGCAGGAGAGAATAAAAGAGATCAATGTCGTCAGTGGAAGGTTTGCCTTCAATTGAACCTTCCACGAAGAAATCACTGTAGGCAAATATATCTACCCCCGTAATACCGAACTGGGCCACAACGCCCAACCGATTCGTTGGAATGATGATACACGGCTTAGCAGATCTGTCGGCAGGCAGAACCGCATAAATCTGCATGGTCCAGTTGCTTGCACGCAGCTGGGACCCGATGACATAGTGAATGTTCTCCGGAGTAGTTGCGATCAGGGCGCTTAGCCCCTTAGTTTTCATCACTTCTTCCGCCCGGTCCCGGTTCAGACCTGAGCTATGGGATAGATGCTGTGAATTATTCATTTTGATCCAGACCTCCTTTTATTTTCCTGCGACCAAACAAACTTTCAAGTCCTGGTACAGAGCGCAGCACTAGTTTAATCGTCATAAACAGAGCCAGCGCAAACGCGATCAATACAACAGACACCACGGCTATCGTTGGGTCCTGCCATTTCTCCATATACAGGAATAGCTGTATTGGCAGCGTGTAGCTGTCCTGACGGAGCAACAGCAGTGCAGCCTCAACCTGATCGAAAGTGAAGACAAAAGCGATTGACCCTGACAGAAGCAGGGATAGTCGGAGCTGTGGCAGCGTAATTGTGAAAAAAATGCGCATCGGCCCTGCGCCAAGGTCCGCGGCAGCTTCCCGATGAGCCGGGTGCAGATTGGCTAACGCACTGCCCACAATAGTGAGCACAAATGGAAGTACAATGACCGCTTCACCCAAAATAAGTGCAAACAGTCCGCCTGCAATATGCATTTTTGAGAATAAAATCAGGTATGCAATACCCAGCGTAATTTTTGGCATAACCATCGGAGATACAAAAAATGCCCTTAAGATACCCGAGCCCGGGAAAGGGTATTGCACGATTGCTAGCGCAGCAAGCGTACCTGTAATCAAAGCCAGCAGAACCGCCCCTGTAGAAGCAATAAGGCTGTTCTTGAATGCATCGAGAAACTGGGTCTGCTCACTCAGATTGGCATACCACTTCAAGGTGAGACCTTCCGGGGGAAATTTGCTGGCTGAACCTGAGCCTACAGATGTCAACATAATCATCAGCAGTGGCAGCAGCAAATAAATCGCTACGGCACCCACAAAGATGTAGAGTAACAGCTTGGTGCCCCTGTTCGACTTAACCATACGCCTGACCTCCCTTACGGGAACGACGGAACATCAACGTTTCTGCTCCTTTATTCACAAGCAACGAAACAACAATGGAAGACACAAGTAAAAACAGGCTGGCAACCGCAGCCATCGGCCAGTTGGTGTCCAAGGTTCGCTGGTATATAAATACCGGAAGTGTCATGACTCTTCCCCCGCCGATCAGTTGTGGTGTGGTGAACGCGGTGAGGCATAGCGTGAACACAATCTGTACCCCGCTTGCAATACCTCTTGCCGATAAAGGCAGGGTAATGGTCAGGAATGTTCTCCAGCTGCCCGCCCCCAGATCCTGAGCAGCTGCCTTTAAGGAAGCGTCACTTTGGGACAGTACATTCAGGATCGGAAAGACCATAAATGGCAGGAAAATATGGACAAGGGCCACCACAACACCTGTCTCGTTGTATATCATGCTGAATCCTTCCTCGGTTAGCCCCAGACGGATGAACAGCCAGTTCATGAAGCCCTGTTTGGACAACAAAAGCTGCCATCCGTAAGAACGCACAACCGCACTGACCAGTAGCGGAAGAAACGTGAGCAGCAGCAACAATTGCTTCATGCCAGGTTTCTTTAGACCCGCAATGCAATAGGCCAGCGGATAGGCAAGCAGAAGACTCCATAGCGTAACCTTGAAGGCAATGCGAAACGTTGTGCCAATCAGCTTCCAATAATAAGGGTCGGACAGAAAAGCACGATAAGCTCCTAAATCCCAGCCCCGAATAAGCTTTCCATTCTCATACATATCAAAGCTATATCTGCCAAAGATCATCAACCCGCCCAGATACACGATGCCCATCAGAGCAAGCGCAGGCAACAGAAGCAGCAACCGGGTTACCCATGTGCGGTTTCCAAAGGAATACAGATTCACGATCCGTTCCGCGATCCGGTTCATATTCTTGCCCCCTGTACACGGTCATCAATGGGTTCGGATAACAAGAGCGCGTTCTCTGGGTCAAAGCCGATTTGTATTAGCTCACCTGGACTGTAACGTGAAGCTCCCCGCTGATGCAGCATACTGGCCTGAACTAGAAAACCCTCAGCAATCTGCACACTGTATCGAATATTTGCTCCGCCATACACCGCTTCAATCACATGTCCATCCAGCTTGTTCAGGCAGTGAGTTGCATCTTCTCCAAGTCGAATATACTCATTGCGGATCGATAAGGAATGTCGTGCTCCCGCTTTCGGTACAGCATTTCCATCACTGACTTTCACCAGTAATGGCTTGCCGAAGCATTCCACCCGAATTCCATTCACCTCATGTCCTAACACTTCCGTCTCAAAGAGATTGGTATCTCCAATAAACTTGGCTACGAAGCTATCAGCTGGTCTTTCATAGATTTCATCAGGGGTTGCATATTGAAGCAGCTTTCCGGCGCGCATGACGCCAATTCGGTCAGACATATTCATGGCTTCGCTCTGATCATGCGTTACAAAGATAAACGTTCCGCCAAATTCACGCTGTATCCGTTTCAGTTCACGCTGCATATCTAGACGCAGCTGCATGTCCAATGCAGAGAGAGGTTCGTCAAGCAGCAGCACTTCAGGTCTGTTAATCAGTGCGCGAGCAATGGCGACGCGTTGGGCCTGCCCCCCGGACAGCTCAGATACCGCACGCCTGCCATAGTCTCCGAGCTGGACCAGATCAAGCATTTCACCTACCTGTCGTTGGATATCGGCTTTTGGTAACTTCCTCACCTTTAGTCCATAGGCAATGTTGTTGAATACATCCATATGAGGGAACAACGCAAGCTGCTGAAAAATCATGTTGCTGTTGCGTCCATAGGCCGGGATGCCGGTAACATCCCGGCCTCCCAGCATAATGGTGCCCTGATCCGGCTGCTCAAGTCCGCCAAGCATGCGCAGCAGTGTGGTTTTGCCACAGCCACTCGGACCAAGTAAGGAAACGAATTCACCCTTTTTCACTTGGAGTGTTACTTGATCAACGGCGGCTCGCTTACCATAAGTCTTCGTGACTTCCCTTGTTTCAATGGATATGGTCTCTTGTCCGCTGCTCATCTCTGATTCCCTCCCATCCATTCCAGGTTCATAACAGAACCCGGAATCGTTGTGTGCCTGGCAACAATCCTTTTATTGAAGCTTTGTTTTCACGAGTCGATCCCATAGTTCTTTCCAGGAAGAACTGTTCTGTGCAAGCACATCCCAGTCTGGATTAATGCCGTTACTTTGCGTTTCGACGGAGAATGAAGGATCATCCTTGTACTTGTCCGGAACTGCAGCTGTCGTACTGGTTACTGGTGTACCCGTTGCTTCTGCGTATTGTGACAGCGCCTCTGCGCTCAACAATTCGTTAATAATTTCGTTTGCAACACGTGTCTGCTCTGGTGTTGAGCCTTTCACTACCTGAAGTGTATACGGGAAAGAGATGGCACCTTCACTCGGATATGCTACGGCGAGTGGAGAACCGCCATCAATCCATGTCTGTGCAACCTGTGCACTGAATGGGGCAATGAGAGCATCACCTGACTCCAGCAGTGCCTTCAGCTGATCATTGGATGAAACCAATGTGCCAATCTGGTCACTGCGATCTGCCCAGAACTGGAAGGCTGGCTCGGGATTATCATAGGATGCGCCAATCTCTTGACCTTTGGTAGCAATCAGTGGAGAGATATAGGAATAGAACATGTAGTCCCAAAGCGCAGTTTTTCCTTTGAACTCCTCGTTATCCCATAGATCGTTCCAGCTGGTAGGCGGCGTTTTCACCAGGTCTTTGTTATACACCAGGGCAAAGCTCGAAACGCCCCAGACCACACCTTTATTATCAGGCTTGTGGAAGGATTCCGGGATATCCTTGATATTGGTCACGATACTTGTATCCAGCGGCTCCCACATGTCATCATTCAATCCTTTTGCCGTCGCATCTGCATTGAAGTAACCGAAGTTAACCACCGGATTGTTTGCATCAGCCTGCTTGCCTGCGACCATTTTTGGGTACATTACCGAATTGGAGGATTCCTCAAAGGTGACTTCAACGTTGGGATGTTCTTTCACATACTCGGCAACCACTTCTTTGGGTACAACATCCTGATTGGAGCCAGCCCAGATAAACATCGTCAGCTTAACTTTGTCTCCGCTTGCTCCTGAAGAGTCGCTCTCTCCGGCAGTATTACTTGAGCTGCCTGCTCCACCGCAGGCCGAAAGCACCAATGTACCGGCCAGTGTCAGAGAGGCGAGGCTGAGAAAGCGTTTTTTATTGGATTTGAACATGCAAATTCCCCCATCCATGTAGTTGGTTTTACCGATATGACAGAACTAGATAGTCTCCATACCCTTGATCAATGCAACCCTATTTGCTGGCGTAAACCTTCCATAATGTCGGATATCTCCCGTGGATCTACAGATAGGGAATCCTTATACTTCTCCTCTACAACGCCCATGGTCTGACGCTTCAGGTAGTCTCTCAGTGCCAGCGGAACATTCAGCAAGGCCTGATTCAGCGTTACCTGCATCTCATCGCTCCATATGTCTTCAAATTGCTCCCGCGCTTTGCCATAGGCGAATTCCTCCTGCTGCCGTGGTCGCTTGGCTCGCATTAGTTCGGTATCGCTCTCGTTCAGCTCCAGGCCGTCAATCACAACACCGTATAACTCAAGGGCTTTCTCCGGGGATACTAGCCCCCTTCTTACATCCTCCAGAACTAGGCGTGGGTCACGTTCAAGTGGATCACCATATCCGCCTCCGCCTTGCGACAAGAACGTAACCGTTTCTCCAGGTTGAAGCAACAGCTCATCAATTCTTCCCAGATGATCCTCACTTGCACGTCCAGCATTGAGAATCGCTTCTCCATGTGAACCTACGCCACCACCGAGCCTGCCCCAAGGCTGAAACTCCATACGTTCCATGTTTCTGGCCGTCATCACCGTATCCGGTGTTAGAATTCTGACACATAAATCAATCCCACTTCCACCGCGGAAGGTTCCTGCACCTGCCGAGTCGGCACGAAGACCATAATGTTCGATCAACACAGGCATCTCGGATTCCACCGTTTCCACAGGAATATTCCGAAGATGACCGACCGCAAAATCCATGCCATCAATGCCGTCTTTCATCGGCCTAGCTCCCGAACCTCCGCAGATCGGCTGAATCACACCAACCTTTTTCTTGCCATCGGATGCATCTGTCATCGCCATCATGACGATGCAGGCTTGTCCAGCTCCTGCCGCGGGAACCATACTGCCCTGAGCTTTTCCCAAAGCACCCGTGATGACGTCCATAAGCCGGATAAAGGTCGCAGCACGTGCCCCAACTGCTGCCATCGGCTCCGGGTTAAGTACGGAAGCAGGCGGCGCGTAATTTCGCACCATGCGAATCATGCCCGAATTCCAAGGAATGGTCGGATCGAGCGTACGGAAATAACGAATAAGTGCGGGCACCAGCATGTAATGCCCCTGTTGGTTGTGGGTGGGAATGTTGAATGAAGCCCTGACCTGAGGATCGGTGCCGCTAAAGTCCAGATGAATGTCACTGCCTGCGATCGTCATTTTGCAGCGTAACCGGATAGGATATCCCCCTGGTCCTTTCTCCAGGTAGTCCCAGAAGTCATAGGAACCGTCCGGGATATCCTGCACGATAGCACGTGCCTTCAACTCGGCGTATTCCAGCAATTGTTCGATGCCCTGCTGAATTTTTTTCATGCCATAACGTGCAATGAGTTCCTCAAGCCGCTGCTCTCCCCGATTCAATGCAGCCATAAGTGCTTTGAGATCACCGAGATTTTGCTCCGGAATTCGGCTGTTGTCCAGAAACATGCTCAGGATCTGCTCGTTCAGAACACCAGCTTCATACAGCTTGACTGGTGCGATTCGAATGCCTTCCATATGAATATCGTAGGCGCTGGGAGATACGCTCCCCGGTACCTTGCCGCCCACATCGGATGAATGAACAAAGCACATGCCGTAAGCGATGATTCGCCCTTCGTGAAAATAAGGCTTGATGAGATGAATGTCTGGAAGGTGTGTGACCATGCCTTTAGTGGAATAAGGATCATTACATATGACGAGATCCCCTTCTTTCCAGTCTTCTATGCTGTTAATGGTCGCAGCAGCAGGGATGCCCAGGGACAGATTGTAACCCGTCTCCAGCGGTGACCCGAACGTTTCCCCGGATGGAGATAAGAGGTAGGTTCCAAAATCGCCCGTTTCTTTGACAAAAGCGGTGAATCCTGTGCGCAGAACAACATTCGCCATTTCTTCCACGGCAGCTTGAATCCGGTTGTTAAAAATCTCAAGAAAGACCTTGTCGCCGATCATGCTTCCACCTCCCCAATCACGTTCCCGTGGCCATCCCGGTATACTTTATATCCAGGCGGGATAAAGATCGTTGTATCATATTCCTCCACAATAACGGGCCCAGGGATGGGAGCATCCACCGATGGAATCTGTCCCCTTTTCAGTACCTTGGCTGTCTGCTGTACATGGTCAAAGGTTATGATCCTTTCTTCTGCTGTACTCTCATCGAATGGCAAATCTGCCGGAGCTACCGTGTTATGGGTAGGCAAAACACCAACAATGGTCGCTCTGAGACTTACAAACATAACCTCTGCCTCTGGCTGACTAATGCCAAACACGTTTTGGTAAGACGTATGGAATTTAATCCCTGCCTTCTTGGGATCTTCAATTTCTTCCAATGTCAGCGTGACCTCGAGATCAAAGGCCTGTCCCTCATATCGCATATCCGCACTGTATAGGCAATAAATATTGTCCAGCTTGACACCACCACGGGCTTCCTCATCGACCCAGCTACGTCCCTGGTTTTCCAATTCAGTGAAAAGAGATCTTAATTCACCAGACTCCAGAGTCTGGGTACTTTTGTGTAACGTATGAACGAAATCATTGCGAAGATTGGCAACCGTGCAGCCCATGGCACACAATGTTCCCGGAGATGGCGGGATCAGTACTCTGCCGATACCTACCTCGCGTGCCATCAAAAAAGCATGCATCGGACCAGCTCCACCATATGCGAGCAACGTAAAATCGCGGGGATCAACACCCTTGCGAGCCATGAGGGGAGAAAACTGGGCGTACATATTGGCAGTTGCCACATCAAGAATGGCTTGTGCAGTCTGTTCGGCATTCAGTCCAAGCTTCTCTCCCAGATTGCCCAGAGTACGCTCTGCAAGTTCGGGATACAGACGCATTTGTCCCCCAAGGAAACGGTCAGCGTGCAGGATACCGAGCTGTAGATAAGCATCTGTGGTTGTCGGCTCTTCTCCCCCACGCTGATAACAGGCTGGACCGGGGTTGGCTCCCGCGCTGCGTGGCCCCACCTTGAGTACGCCTACGGAATCAAGCCAGGCAATTGAACCACCACCTGCTCCTATAGCCGTTACATCAACAGCAGGAATGATAACAGGAAAATCACCAACTTTGTTCTCGGATGAATAGGCTGGTTCTTTGTCAATGAGAGCAACATCCACGCTTGTCCCACCCATGTCAAATGTGATGACCTGATGAATCCCAGCTCGTTCAGCGATATGGGTCGCGGCGATTACACCGGAAGCAGGCCCGGATAGGAGCGTGCGTACCGGCTCATTGGCCGCTCTGGCAGCCGTCATAATTCCACCGTTGGACATGGTCGACAGCAAGTTGGCTTTGAGGCCGTATGCCTGAATCCCTTCTTGCAGACGCAGGAAGTAAGACCCCATTCGTTCACCTACATAAGCATTCATGGCCGTTGCGAGTGTTCGTTCGAACTCACGCTGTTGTGGCCAGATGGCGCTGCTTCGGCAGATGAACAGTTGCGGATAACGTTCCCTGATCAGATCTTCCGCAAGCTGCTCATGAGCAGGATTCACATAAGCATGTAAAAAACTGATCGCCAAAGCAGTAACGCCATCTTCTACCAGCTCATCCACCGCTTGCAGCAGCTGTTCCTGATTCAGTGGCTGAAGTATCCCCCCACTTGCAATCACCCGTTCATCAACTTCCTTGACACGATGTCTCGGTACTAACGCATCTGTCTTGTCACCGTACAGATTGGTTGTATCCTCAAGTCGCAACCGCCGGATTTCAAGAATATCGCGGAATCCTTTAGTGACCAGCAGACCTGTAACCGCACCATTTCGTTCGATTAACGTGTTGACGCCAAGTGTTGTTCCATGCACAAATAGATCAATCTCACGAATGTTCACACCATTCGCCTTGAGTTGATCAAGTGCGTTAAAAATCGCCTGTTCCGGAGCTGTTGCAATCGATGGCGTCTTGAGCGCCGCAATCACGCTGCCCTGATGGTCCATCACCAGCGCATCCGTGAAAGTACCTCCGATATCTATGCCTAAACGGTAGATTGTGTCCACAAGCTCAACTCCTTTATCACAGGGTCTCATTCTAAGGTAAGTTATTGGTTTTGCATGGCGAAATAACGTTTGACATCATCGATCATTTGGTTGATATGATTCACCATTGCCGCTTCAGCCTGCTCCGGAGAGCCTGCTACTATAGCATCCAGAATCTGCTGATGATCCACAACTAATTCACTTCCTACTCTCCGGCGAATATACGCGGTTTCCAGAAAATCGCGGCTTGTCTCCCATACCAGTTCAACCGCGTGCAGAAGAATTTGGTTTTGCGCAGCATAAGCCAGCAATCTGTGAAACTCCCGGTCCTCCTCGTATGGTATAATATTCTTGGAAAGCAATTCATGCTGGTTGGCAATAGATGCTTGCAACAGTACTATGTATTCTTTCGAGGCACGTTGTGCTGCCAGGGAAGCGATCTCCCGCTCAAGCGCCCTTCTGGCAACGAGAACATCTAGCAGAGCCTTTTCCCCGGAATGGTTCAGCATCTGAATTAACTGTGAATTCACGCTTTGTTGCTGCAAATCTTTTTCCAACGTCTTCATTCGATCCAGACCCTGTTCGGTCAAAGTCCTTCCCTTGCGACCTTCCAGAACTGTAAAACCTTCAACATCCATCTCCATAAGTCTTCTTCCGATGGTTGCCTGACTCAGACCATACGTTTTGCCCAAAGTATGAACCAACGTACTGGCCCCGATGGGAGCATTAGCGTCTCGAAGCTGCTTTAGCAGTTCGTATTCCAACTCCATTTCGTTTAGCTCAGGACCCACTGATTTCACCCCTCTTAGATACTTAATTGTTTTTTAATCTTCTTCGTAGTTGTTACTCACTGATGATTAACGTTAGTATACCTTGCAGGCATCACAATTTCAACAATTCTCATCAAATTAGTACGAATTATTTCCTCAGCTATACTCTGCGCTTTTTCAAATCAAAATTAAAATTAAAAAAGAGCATTTCACATCCTTTATTCCAGCGTTTAACTGAAGGATGCAATCTGCCCTTAATATAGCAATCTTTTCAGGACTTGAGTTGTTGCAATAACTGCACACGGTAGGCTTCACTTTCAAGGGATTGAATTTCCTTATATTCTTCAGCAGTTAACACTTTGGGTTCCCCGGCTGCCTTGGCGATCATATATACCTTCGCGCTTTCTTCCACCACCTGAGTGCGGTAATAGGCTTCGCGGAGGTTTTTACCGGTCGTAACCAATCCGTGATTGACGAGAATGAGTGCCGTATGTTCTTCTACCTTGGCTGAGACTGCATCGGCAAGTTGCTTCGTTGTTGGCAGAACATATGGAACGAACCCGATATCGCCCACCAATGCAGACTGATCAGGGAACAAGTGTGGCAATTCATCGAAAACAAGACTGAGTGCGATCGTATATGCCGGATGCGTATGCACAATGGCTTGGATATCAGGATTCACACGATAACTATACAGATGCATTAATACTTCGGAAGATGGACGTGTTGATCCTGCGCTAGTTTCCCCTGTCTCGATATCAATAGCGATCCACTCGTCCGGTTCCAGGTCTTCAAGTGCATAACCACTTGGAGACAACAACATCGTTCCCCCAGAACGAGCGCTCAGATTCCCACCCGGTCCTACCACCAACCCTTGGGCAACTGCTCTGCGGGCATATTTCGTCAACTCTTCCCTTATTTGCTGTTCAGACATGTTGCTCACCACTCCTCATACTTTTCTTTTTAGCATTTTGCGTTAATGCTCATTGCATTAAATCGGTTCATTACCTTTTGATTTGATTCAGACTTTGGTAGTTTTCATAAGCTTCTTGCCAAAGCTCTGTATCCTCAGGTTCATAGGTCTCGGGGGAAAAGGAAGCAGCCATGACCTCCCGTACCTCGGCCAAACTACGCACTTCTCCATGCGCAAGGAATTGCAGCATGCAATTTCCCGCTGAAGTCGCCTCTGCCGGCCCTGCCACCACCGGTACACCGGCTGCATTGGCTGTAAACTGGCACAATAGTCGATTGTGCACACCGCCACCAACCATATGAATGACACGAGGTCTTGTACCTGTAATCAACTGCAGTTCATCCAGCGTTTGTCTGAATTCCAGTGCAAGACTTTCCAGAATGCAGCGTACAATCGCTCCAGTCGTTTTGGGTACAGTCTGTCCGGTGAGACTGCATTGTTGCCGTATTCGTTCAGCCATATTTCCTGGCGCCAAATACACGCCATCTCCCGGCGATACATAACTTTGATGCGGCGTTGCCAAGGTAGCCAATTGAATCAGTTCTTCATGTGTAAAAAGTTGATTCTCCCGCTCCAACTGTCGTTTGCATTCCTGTAGCAGCCACAGGCCTGAACGATTTTTCAGGGTACGTACTTTGCCATTCACGGTCCCTTCATTGGTGAATCCTAATGCACGACTTCGGTCATCCAATACAGGCGTATCACGCTCCACCCCCATAAGAGACCAGGTTCCACAGCTGATAAAAGCGAAATCCGAATCCATCGCAGGAATCGCTGCCAAGGCAGATGCCGTATCATGTGATCCCACAGAGACTACCTGCATCGGTCCAGTCCGTAACTCCGCGCACAACTCATTCGTTAAATTGCCCAGCACGGTACCGGGCTGAACGAGTTTTGGAAATAATGTTTCCGGTATACCGAGACGCCCGATCAGATGTTCATTCCAACGCGCCTCGCCTGCATGCAACAGCCCACTCGTACTTGCAATCGTATACTCACAAGCCTGCTGACCGGATAGATAATAGTGAAATAAATCCGGCATAAATAACATGCGCACATCCGGACGCAAACCTTCGGCCTGCTCTCGTACACTGCCTAACAGTTGGAATACCGTATTGATTTGTTGCGGCAGAACGCCGGACATGGCATACAGTTCTTCCTCTTTCACCATGTGCAGAACTTCTTCCATCCACTGCGCATTACGTGCTTCCCGATAGTGACGCGGATTCGAGCATAATCTTCCCGCCCCATCCACCAGTCCATAGTCCACTCCCCACGTATCCACAGCTATAGAACGGACCGATGGAGAGATGCCTTGCGTCCCTTTCACAATTCCTTGTTTTAATTCATGAAAAAGTCGCAAGAAATCCCAATACAATCCGTCCCTCAGCTGCACAGGTTCGTTGTTAAATCGATGCACTTCTTGTAACGAGAGTTTGCTTCCATCAAAAGAACCCCGGACAACGCGTCCACTACCAGCGCCATAGTCGGCAGCAAGCACATGTGTTGCTTGATTGCCCATTCTACCAAGCCTCCTTAACTCTACGCGATAAGCCGTATTCGAGATCTGAACACAGCCTTCAAGAGAACGCCATGTTACCTTCATTTCATAAGGAACATGGCGTTTGACAGGAATGGAACTTTATTTTAACGATACAACGGGCCAAACACACTGCAAGCACGGTAGTCTGCACTCTCCGGCTCACTTGTGCCGAACAATCCCCATGCACGGGGACGGAAAATTTCCGTTTCAGGTACATTATGCATATTTACCGGAATGCGAAGCATGGAAGCAAGTGTAATCAGATCAGCACCGATGTGTCCGTACGAGATGGAGCCATGGTTGGCGCCCCATTGATTCATGACCTCGTATACGGAAGTAAACGCTCCCGATCCGGTTAGAATAGGCGCAAACCAGGTAGATGGCCAGGTTGGATCTGTCCGCTGATCCAGCGTATCATGCACATCTTCAGGCAGATCGACCGTGTAACCCTGAGCGATTTGCAGCACTGGTCCCAGTCCTTTGACCAGATTCAGGCGTGTCATCGTTACAGGCATGCCACCTTTGGTCAGGAAATCCGCTGAATAGCCGCCACCGCGGAAATACTCTACGGATGCCGGTCTCCACGATGTAGCTTTCAGGCAGCCCTGAACTTCCTCATCTGTAATTTCCCAGAAAGGCTTAAGGACAGGCTTCCCGTCTCTGGACTGTTGTCCTGTGCCATCCAAAGCTGCGGAACCGGAGTTAATCAGATGCAGAATGCCATCCTTCGCGTTTCCTTCCAACTGGTGCCCCGTCACACGCTGTACTGAATCCGGGCTCCAATACGTACGCACATCAGCGAAGATCTGTGCCGTATGTGTCAGCAGCGAACCGAATAACATCGATACCCCGTTCAGGCTGTCATTCTCCGTTGCAACCAGATAAGGCGCACGTTTGCCATTCCAGTCAAAGGAAGAATTTAATATCGACTCCAGAAAATCTCCGTTCGGAGAATGATCCGTCCACTGCCGTTGTCCCTGGAAGCCGGATACAATTGCGTGGTGACCCATCGATTCCTCTGTAAAACCAAGCTCTGCCAATCTTGGATTGCCAGCCATCAAGTCACGCACGATTTGGGTCATTTTCACAACCGTTTCCCATTCGTACTCTTTGCGTTTACGATCTGTTTGCAGATGGGCAGCGTTGTTGTCCGGACCTTCGCTACAATTCTCCTTCACCCAGGCCAGTGCGAGCTTATACTCCTCAGGATCGTAGATTTCTTCTTCGATCCGGCGAGTGAGTTCGCTCATATCCACGTATTCATTGCGCATGCCCAGATACTCCTGGAAAAATGAATCGTTCACAATCGAGCCTGCGATCCCCATGGATACCGATCCAATGGACAGATACGCTTGCCCTTTCAAGGTAGCGGCAGCAAGCCCCGCACGGCTGAACCGGAGCAATTTCTCACGCACATCATCGGGAATGGTTGTATCCCCTCCGTCCTGCACATCCTCTCCATAGATCCCAAAGGCCGGAATCCCCTTCTGTGCATGGGCAGAGAGAACTGCCGCCAGATATACAGCACCCGGACGTTCAGTCCCGTTAAAACCCCAGATAGCTGTAGGAATGGATGGTGACATGTCCATCGTTTCCGTACCATAACACCAGCACGGTGTCACGGTGATCGTTACGCCCACGTTGGAACGGCTAAACAGTTCTGATGCTGCGGCCGCTTCGGCCACTCCGCCAATACAGGTCTCGGCCACAACACATTCCACCGCGGACCCGTCAGGATAACGCAGTTCGGCTGCAAGCAGTTCCGCAACAGATGTCGCCATCCGCATCGTTTGCTCTTCCAGTGACTCCCGAACACCCTTGCGTCTTCCATCAATCGTGGGACGAATACCAATCTTGGGGAAAGCCTGCTTATAACGATAATCCTGATGTGTCATACTGGAATGTCCTCCTTCAATTCGTTTCATAGAGTTTGGGTTGAATTGAGAAACCTTCTGTCTGATCCATATGCATTGATTGGAATGAGATAATGACGGAAATACAACCGATACCCGAGTGGCACACAAGAGCTACATACACAGATTATCAAGAGCTCTACTTGAGTGTTGAATGCGTTTACATATTTTTAAAATAACAATAAACCACTTCATCAATTAGCTATGTATGTAGTTCCTCTATTCAGAAAATGGAACGTGCATGAGCGAATTCAACGAAATGGTTTATGTAGTAAATACGTTCAGAACCCTTTAGGGTTATCGGTAACCCTAACATAGCATGAGCCTATCTTGCTGTCAATTGGCATTATCCTATAGAATGGTAAGACTATGTTGCGGAAAGGTTAGATTCTAATGATTACCATTTACGATATTGCCAAAAAAGCCAACGTCTCCGCCATGACGGTCTCAAAGGTCATTAATCATACGGGCCGCATAAGTTCCGCGACACGTGAACGTGTGCAACAGGTGATCGACGAACTCGGATACATCCCGAACTCCAATGCGCGCAGCCTTGTGCTTCAACGAACCCAGATGCTCTCCCTGCTTATTACAGATATTACCAACCCTTTTTATACAACACTGGCCCGTGGTGCTGAAGATGCAGCCCATCTTCGTGGGTACCGTCTTTTATTTGGCAATAGTGACGAGGATTACAACAAAGAAAAGGATTACGTGGATGCGATTCTGTCTACTCGTGTGGATGGTGTACTCTATGCTCCGGCGGGGGATCGTTCTCTTCCTCATCTGAAACAGCTGCAGGAACGTCACATTCCGTTTGTCTTTCTTGATCGCACCGTACCTGGCATTACGTCAGATATGATTGCCGGAGATAGCCGGGAAGGCGCGATTGAGCTGATCCGCTACCTGGTGCAATTGGGGCACCGGCGCATTGCACTGGTCAATGGTTCTTCGGAGGTTTCTACCGCCAGACTGCGGGAGGAAGGTTATGTAGCGGGTTTACGTGAGGCCGGAGCTGATATCGATCCCGAGCTTGTGCTTCGAACCGGGTACCGGGATTTCAGCGATGAAGAAGGACTGGATGGACTACTCTCTCAACCGGATCAACCAACAGCCATTTTTGCCGCCAACAACATGCTGGCGATTGGGGTCATTCGGCTTTTGCTCAAACGAGGATTGCGTGTGCCAGAAGACATCTCCGTCGTGTGTTTCGACGATCTGGATCTGGCTTCTGCCTTTGATCCTTTTCTGACTGTAGCTGCACAGCCAGCATATGAATTTGGGTTTCAGGGAGTACAGATGCTGATTGACCGGATTGAAGGCAAGGCCCCTTCCGAAGCCCAAACCGTCATTCTACCGTCAGAACTGCGCATACGGGCTTCAGCTACTGCTCCACGTGAGCAAGAATAGAGTTAAGCACGTGAGTTGACTAAATATTATCGTGTAAATGATTAGTCCCACTTATCTAGATTAGTTCCCGTTCAAATTCGAAAAATGTACAACATAAACAGGGTGCACCGGAGATTACGCTCTGGTTGCACCCTGTTTGATGTTCATTCGTTAGAATGACCCGTTCGTCCGAACCGATTGGTTCGTCAGGTTCATTCAGTTTCATTTTGGTTCCATCCGAGCCGATATTCTACCGCTCCGACTGTAATGCAAGAGCGACCTCACGAACGAGTCCCGGGAACCATTCCATCAGAGGTTCGAACGTATAACCTGCTTGTTCTGCCTTGGTCGTCTCCATCGTCCATGATTGCTCAATTCCGAAGGGGGACATGTCCTCTTTCACCGTTTCCGTGAGGATCTGGGACTGCATACCCGTGACTGTCTCGATCAGATGTATCATGGCTGACAGCGTAATCGCACCCTTGGAAGCTGCATTCACCGGACCGGTAATGGACGAGTGTCCAAGCCAAGCGAGAAATCTTGCCGCTTCTGTGGAATTGATAAATCCAATCTCCGCATCCGGATTTGGCATGCCAATCGGTTTTCCTTTTTGCACATGTTCAATATGAAAATGAAGTCTTCTCGTATAATCATCAATCCCGAGTACAATGGGAATGCGCATCGCCACAACCGGGAAATCCGCTTCCTGGAAAAATACAGCCTCCGCAAGCCGTTTGCCTTCTCCATACGAAAAATCCGCCGCACTCCCATACTGTAATGGATATGTATACGGGTCAAAATCCGTTTCCTTAAATCCAGGTCTGGGATCACCGTACACCGAGAGTGTGGATGTCAGAACGTATCTTTTGGTGCGACCTGCAAAAGCTTCACATGCCGCTTTCGCTGCATCCGGTGAATAACAGATATTGTCGTACACAACATCCCACATGTCTGTCTGCGCAACCTCTGCCAGAGATTCCGGGTCTTCACGATCCATCTTGATTCGGTTTACTTCGGGTCCGAAGTCAACATCCGTTTTACCACGAGTTGCGACTGTGATCTGAGACTTCCCTTCCCACAGCAAGTGATCCACCAGACGTTTACCAAAAAAACGTGTACCCCCAAGTATAAGAACTTTATTCATCCAAAAAACCTCCTATCTTGTTCGATTATGTTTAACAATTTGAAGCATGGTGTGAGCGTTCCGTTGAAACTCATATGCTGTTGGTTCTTCGGATACCGTGTACCCAAGCTCTTCGAGTATTAATTTTAATTCATCCATGTGTTTGTAACGTTCGCCAGACAGATCCACTGTTGGAAAAATGCGAACTTCTCGTTTGCTCACACGCAGTAGTTCCATCACGGTTGCAAGATGAAAATCAACCTCCAATCGATCCGCATACGTAAACAGGAAATGGGCGGATAACGTCAGATCGAATTGTTCATCCGCAAAGGGTAGATTCGGGAGCACAGACGCCACATAACGGTCAGGAAACATTCTCATATCTGCGACGCAATCTGTAATGGCACGAGTTCGCTCTTCCTTTAACCCCTGGATTGATCCAAATTGATCCCACACATATATGCCTTGCACCGGTTCCATCTGTTTCATCGTATGCTCAATGTCCTGAAATCCCTTTACTTCAAGCTCGTCGATCTCGTATTTGTAGGCCATATCCACGGCCACGGGATCAGCACCCAACTTGCGCGCCTGGCTACTGAACGAACACGCTCCACCTGGACAATCCAGAATGGACTTGCCTGTAAGATCCTCCACAGTCAGGTTGAACATCTTCATATATTCCTCGAAGGTTCTTCCTATGAAAACAATTTGTTTCATTTCCAAACCACCAGAATCATTGAACTCCTGATCTTCTCGGCTGTTCTTCTGACACTCTCTACTGTTGCTCTGCTCATCTCTACTCATCTCGTCTCAGCTTCCTTTCCTGCGCTTGAATCAATCGTTAGGGAACACAAGCCCAATCTGCTTCCGAATCTGATCCATGACCTGCATCGTAACATAGGAGCGTTCATATGTGTTCATGTCAGACTCCTTTTTGCCTTCCTGAACCAGATTCACGAACTCCTCCACTTCATAATACATCGCCGGATGGGATTGTTCGACTGTGAGCTGCTCCACCGTACCGTCATTGTAACGTATCTCTGCATGTTCCGGTGAGCCAATCTTGTCAATGATGATGCTGCCCAGTTCCCCCATAATTTCGCTTGGTACATGAGAGTTGGAGATTTTGGAGTATGTAACGACCGCATCCATCCCATCATAGTCCAGCAGCACACTGCCTTGTCCATCCACGCCGGATTCCAGCATCATCGCTTGGGACTGAACCCGGTTAGGTGCACCGAACAATGTAATCAATGGATAGAGACAATACACACCGAGATCCATTAACGCCCCATTAGCGAGTTCAGGTTTGAACGCGTTCAGGACGATGCCTTCTTTGTACTTGTCGTAACGCGAAGAATACTGAGAGTATCCTGCTACGTATTTGCGGACAGGACCGATTTTATGCAGGTTAGACTGCACCATTTTGAACTGGGGAACAAGAGTAGATTTCATCGCTTCCATGAGCAGAACCTGATGTTCTCGTGCTGTATCGATAATACTCCGAACTTCGGCGCTATTTGCAGCCAGAGGTTTCTCGCACAATACGTGTTTACCGTTTCTCAGAAAAAGCTCAGCCTGCTCTGCATGAACCGTATTCGGTGTTGCAATGTAGACTGCATCAATCACATCACTTGCCGCCAACTCTTCCAGATCGGTGAAGCGGTGTTCAACATCATATTTATCTGCGAATGCATTAGCCTTATCTTCAGTTCTTGAATACACGGCGGTTAATTTAAAACCTTCAACCTGTGCTGCGGCTTCAAGAAGCCTTTCTGTAATCCAGTTGGTACCCACTACGCCAAAACGAACCATGCTTACCTACCTCTTTCATCTATAAATTTCATTTGAGTTCTATATGAGTTCAACTAAAGAATATTTACACTTACCACTCCGATGACAGAACAACCTTCCGATCGCTGTTATCCCCAGATTTTTTTGATTCCTTTTATAATGGGGTAAATCCGGGGATAAAGGCGAACGCTTCGCTTCTTCACGTTATTTCTGTCCTCTCCGTTCTCGTGTAGAAAGTTTTAGTTGAACCTATATAACCTTTATACCATCCTGTATATTGTAGCTCATATTTCGTTCAGATTGAAGGAAGGTACTTTATCCCAGATATTGATATCTTGCTTTTTAAGTTGAAACTTCGTCCATCCCTTGGAATCAGGGGTATAATTAGAGATGAGGTGATCACCGTGGAAAGTCCAGATCAAGATCGCATACTGCCTAATTCTATAGATGAAAAATACTGGCATGCCATCATCCACAACGATAATTCTTATGATGGAACGTTCTTTTACGGTGTGCAGACAACGGGGATCTTTTGCCGACCTTCCTGTAAGTCCAGAGCACCCAAAGCTGAAAATGTGCTGATATTTCAACATGTTGAAGAAGCATTGGCGCGAAAGTTCAGACCCTGCAAACGTTGTAAACCAACAGGCGAGCGGGTACCTGATCAGGAGTGGATATACGGAATCACGGATTACATCGAACATCATTACGCCGAACCTCTAACCTTGGATGTCCTTGCCACTGTAAGTCATGGCAGTCCTTATCATCTGCATCGTGTGTTCAAGCGAATTACAGGCCGCACACCGGTTCAATATATACAGGAAAAACGAATCACCGAAGCCCGGAAGCTGCTTGAACATACCAGACACACCGTCACCGAGATTGGCCGCCATGTCGGTATACCTAACTCAGCTTATTTCATTACTGTATTTCGCAAACACACAGGTCTCACACCTGCACACTACCGCGAAAGGCATGAGAACTTATGAAGACGAATCTTACTTACAAAGTACCCAAAACGTTACTCAACAAGGGGACAGGGTTCCTTAATGGATATACACATACACTGAATCCTTACACAGGCTGCGCCTTTGGTTGTTCCTATTGTTATGTCAGACAGATGCCTGTCTCCTTATTTCGTAAAGAGGATTGGGGGAGTTGGGTGGATGTGAAACAGGAGGCTTCTCGAATATTCGCCAAAGAATTGCAGCGTGCCTTAATGAAAGGGAAAGTCACTCTGTTCATGTCATCCAGTACAGACCCGTATCAACCCGCCGAATACAAGGAGTGTATCACGCGTTCATTGCTTGAAACGATGGTGCAGTATCCTCCTGATTTCGTATTAGTCCAGACCCGCAGCCCACTCGTTACCCGAGATATAGATCTGCTACAGAAGTTAGGTGACCGGGTTCGGGTCAGCATGACGGTGGAGACGGATCTGGACGATATGCGCAAGCATTTCAGTCCTTCCGCTCCCCCGATTGCAGGTCGCTTACGTGCATTGGAACAGTTGCGGGATGCCGGAATACCCACGCAGGTTGCGATTGCTCCCGTATTACCCAGCAGTGAACAGTTTGCAGCCATCTTGAGACCTCTGGTTCAGCGTGTATGCATTGACGATTATTTCATGGGTGATGGTAGCGAGGGCAAGCGCACCCGTCGACTCGGTATGGAGTCGCTCTATCAGCAAGTAGGGATGGAGCACTGGTATCATCCAGATGCGTATCAGACTGTGGTTCAGCGGATGAAAGACTATTTTGCCGAGGATGAAATCTGGATCAGTCAGGCGGGATTTGAGCCTTAATTGGTTATATAAGTTGAACTAAAGAATATTTACACTGGTCATTCCGATGACAGAACAACCTTCCAATCGCTGTTTATCCCAATTTTTTTGATTTAATAAAAAATAGCCCCTTTCCTTGTTCAAAGGAAAAGGGGCTATTTATCATGACATAAGCCATGATGGCTATCTTATTTATCCAATGTATACAATGGCAGGTCCACCGGCAACGCAGCCGGGCGCTGACATGAACTTTTCATCTGGTAGAATGTCTGTTCATCTGATGAATCATGGAATGCCCACATGGCCTCAAGAACATGGTATGCCAGTTCCCCACTTGCCCGGTGTGCACGTCCGCTATTAGCTGCATAGGCCATATCTGCCACACCAATCCCGCGTGTATTTTCCTGATACCCTGGGAGAAGCGGAACTTCCGTCCATTCATGCTCACCTAACAAACGGTAACGAACGGGACCGCCAAAGGTATTGGGGTCAGGCACCTGTAATGTACCGTGCGTGCCATATATCTCAATCGGTGGCAATGTACTTCCGCCAAATACGTCAAAACTCGTAATCAGTGTGCCAATAGCCCCCTGTTCAAACTGTAACAGACCGGTAACGTGAGTTGGAATTTCGACGGGAACCGTCTGGCCTCTCTTTTTCTCACTCGTAATCGTGCGCTCTTCCATCGCTTTACCTGTCATACCCGCAATGGACTTGATTGGGCCCATCAGTTGAACCAATGCCGTGAGATAGTACGGACCCATGTCAAACATTGGTCCACCACCAGAGGCGTAATAAAACTCAGGATCGGGATGCCAGTGCTCATGACCACGGCTCATCATAAATGCGGTCGCCGCCACCGGTTTGCCGATGACCCCTTCCTCCACCAATTGAAGTGAAGTCTGGATACCCGAACCGAAGAACGTTTCTGGCGCGCAGCCCACCAGCAGTCCCTTACGCTTTGCTGTTTCGAGCACGGCCTGCCCTTCTTCACGGGTAACAGCAAGCGGTTTTTCTACATAAACATGTTTGCCAGATTCAAGTGCCCGCAAGCATACATCCGCATGAACGGAAGGAATCGTCAAGTTGATGATCAGCTCAATCTCGGGATCAGCCAAGATTTCGTCGACGCTGTATACGTTAGGCACGTTATAGGCAGCAGCCTGCTCTTCGGCACGTTTCCGATCAAGATCCGCAACAGCAACAAGTTCCAGCACCTCGAACCGGTGACAGTTTTCCATATAAATACCGCTGATTTTACCGCAGCCAATAATGCCTACTTTCATTGTTTTCATGCCTGTGGCTCCCTTCGCCGTGGATCAGAAATGGTTTATCCATTGAGGATGAATGGTTAACACTGAAGTTACGTTTGCAATCAAACTACAATCTCATTAGTTCTGGTTGTCCGCCATACCTGTGTACACTTCGGTTGCTGAACTTACTCGACTCTTGGCAAGTTCTTTACCTGCTGCTGTCCATTTGAATCCACTGCGCATCATTTCAGTCACGGGTTTCATGTCTACAATGTCTGCATGGTGTCCCAGGGAGTTGTAGAATACCCGTCCTGCGCCCCAGCGTTTCGTCCAGACAACAGGCATATCTACGGGGCCATTCGCCGCATGCGGACCAGTCACCACTGGGAAACGAGTTGTTGCCAACACTTCCACTGCCGGGTCTACGTGCAGGTAGTACTGTTCACTTTTTACCTGAAAATCTTCAATATGATCCAATAACGGGCTAGAGCCACGCTTCATGTTTACCATGTACTCCACACCATCATTGCCTGGATGAGCAACCCATTGTCCACCCGTCATAAACTGCCAGTCTACGTTATTTCGGAAGGCATCACACATCCCGCCATGAAGACCAGCCAAGCCCACACCGCTCTGAACAGCCGCTGATACGTTATTGACGAGTTCTTGCTCAATCTGTCCCATTGTCCACAACGGCACGATCAGATCCAGACCCATCAGCTTCTCTGCATCCGCATAAGACTCCAACGTATTTGAGACTTCAACCTCGAACTGCTCTTCCTTCAAAATACGTTCAAAAATCGCTGCTACCTGCTCCGGTTCATGTCCATCCCAGCCGCCCCATACAATCAGTGCTTTACTCATCGTTTATTCACTCGCTTTCGCCTAGTTTAGTTGTGTTCAACCTTATTTCTGACGTCACTGTCTTGCTTGCTCACATCTCTTCAAGCGTCACCCAGCGCCGTTCTGTTACCGAACGTTCTACCGCTTCCAGTACAGCCTGACAAGCGACCCCATCGTGGAAACTCGGTGATGGTTGTCGTCCTTCAGAGATCGCTGTCACCAGCTCCAGCATTTCATGGGTGAACGTGTGCTCGAATCCAATCGTATGTCCGGCAGGCCACCAAGCTTCAGCATATTTATGTGCCGGATCGGTTGCCAGTACACGGCGGAATCCCTGTACGTCCTCTTCATCCTTTGTAAAATACACTTCCAGTTCATTCATCCGTTCAAAATCAAATCGTACACTGCCGAGACTGCCGTTAATCTCAAACGAGTTTGTACTCCGATGCCCCGCTGCAAAACGTGTAGCCTCGAAGCTGCCCAGCGCACCTCCTGCGAATCGTGCCAGGAACAGCGTAGCGTCGTCGACGGTCACTTCTCCTTTGGGTGCATCCGCATTCGAACTGCCCTTTGCACTCAGTCCGGTCATCTCTGCTGCAAGTGGTCGTTCTTTGATAAATGTTTCGCTCATGCCGATGACTTCCTGGAATTCACCAACAAGGAAACGAGCCAGGTCGATTAAATGCGCGCCCAGATCCCCGTGGGAACCGGAGCCAGCTACTTCTTTTTGCAAACGCCATACCAGCGGGAACGAAGGGTCCATGATCCAGTCTTGAAGGAAAAACGCACGGAAATGATAGATTTTACCCAGTCGACCACTCTCCACCAGATCTTTGGCCAACTGCACCGCTGGTGAGAAACGATAATTGAACCCGACCATATGTGCGACTCCAGCATCCTCTGCTGCCTGAAGCATCTCGCGCGAATCCGCAAGCGATAGGGCAAGTGGTTTCTCACAAAACAGATGTTTGCCCTGACGAGCCGCTTCCAACGCAATTTCCTTATGGGCATCACTTGGTGCGTTAATATCAATCAGATCGATATCATCCCGCTTCACTAGTTCACGCCAATCAGTCACACTTTCGGACCAGCCGAACTGATTCGCTGCCTCCTGTACTCCCTGCTCGTTACGTCCGCAGATCACAGACATCTCAGGCTGCAGCGGAGCAGACGGGAAAAACATCGGCAGACTGCGATAGGCATTACTGTGGGCCTTCCCCATAAACTTGTATCCAACCATTCCGACACGAAGACGATTTGACATGGTCATTTCCTCCTTTGGAATAATAAAAAGTCTTTCAATATGTGTACCAATAAACTATTGACGGATAGAAGAAGCACGGATGATCAGTTCGGTAGGCAACAACGCTCTCGCTGATTCGGTTACCGCTACAACAGAGTTATTCGCTTTATGTGTGTCACCCACAGACCCATGCATAAGCTTCGATGCTGCAAGTTCACCCATCTCAAAAAATGGAACCCTGACGCTGCTCAGCGGCGGAACCGCCATCTCGGCGGCATCAGAGTCGTCATAACCTACAAATGCCGGAAAATCCTCCACCCGGATTCCCCGCTCACGCAAACCATGCATGACCCCAATAGCCATCCGGTCATTGGCCGCAAATACAGCATCAATCTCATGTAGGCGATCTGCTACAATCGCTGCCGCCTCAATGCCACTCCGTCTACTATAATTCCCTTCAAGCAATAGACTCGGGTCCAGCTCCATACCTGCTTCTTGTAAGCCAAGACGGACACCTTCCATTCGCTCCTGGCTGTTGGAATAGCTGTCCGGACCATTGAGAAAAGCGATTTTGCGATATCCCTGATCCGTAAGATGACGTATGGCAAGCCTGCTTCCTTCCACATGATCCGCATCCACTTCCGTGAACGATTGGCCCTCAAAATGCTGATTCATGACACAGAATGGGTGTCCTTCCTGATGAAGCTGCTGCATGGCCGCCAGTTCTTCATGATCATCTCGGGCACCAAGGATAATACAGGCGTCCACTTTCTGACGCCGGAACAGATCCGTATAATTCATCACTTCACCGGGTGTCCGGAACATAACCAGCAGGTCCATGCCATTGTCTCTGGCTTTGCTTCCAATCCCACTCAGCATTTCCGAGAAAAAATACGCCGAGAACAGATGCGCCTTCGGAACATAAGGCAATACTACGCCAAGGTTCCCGCTTTTACTTCTGGCAAAACTGCGAGCAAGAGCGCTGGGCACATAGCCTAACTGTTCGGAAGCTTCAAGAACCTTGCGGCGTGTCTCTTCTTTAATAGGACCTACCCCATTAAGCACCCGGGAGACCGTCGCCTCGGAAACACCCGCAAGATCAGCCACTTCTTTACGAGATGCCATGAATTTCAACCCTTTCTAGCTCACCTATTAATGATGTAATAATTAAAAATCAATATTTATGTACGCGCGTACATTTTCTCATGCCATGTAACCGTTGTCAATGCTTTAAAACAAAAAAAAACAATGAGGGCTTGAGTTAATCCAAGCCCTCATTATGATCTTGCCAGAGATGGTACTTTCATTGAATCCGTGCCCCATTAATCTTAGGGGTTCAAGGTACTTATCAAACTCACTACAGCGATTTCAGTTGACCCTATTTGATCAATTAATAGAAAGTTCAGCTCACAACGTCGTTGTAACGCCAAGATCAACGGAGGATTGACTAAATTCAGCCTGTTCCATTGTTTTCACATGACTCGGAATGCGATCCGAGGGTTCTGGCGTGGATTGGAGCTGTCTTACTTTGTGCAGAACTTCTTTGTTAGGAAGGAAGTGTTGGGAACGAATAAACCGAATTGTTTTGGTTTTGGCACGCATAACAATCGAATCCGTCTCGGCACGATCATCCGCAAGATACCGTACCCCTCCCAAGATCTCACCTGGTGTCACACCTGTTGCGGCAAAAATGACGTCCTCCGTACCGATCATATCCTGCATCGTTAACACTTTGTAAGGATTATCAATCCCCATCTGCAGGCAGCGCTGGAATTCGTCCGCGTTGGCAGGCATCAGGCGACCTTGAATCTCACCCCCAAGGCAAGATAGCGCTGCGGCAGCCAGCACACCTTCTGGCGCTCCTCCAGATCCGACATAGAGATCAATACCCGCCTCGGGGAAGGCCGGTGCCATCGCACCCGCAACATCACCGTCACTGAGGAACTTGATCCGCACGCCAACCTTGCGCAGGGTCTTAATTGTGCTCTCATGTCGTACACGATCCAGAATCATCACAGTGAGATCCGAGATGTTTTTGTTCAATGCGGCAGCGGCTTTCTCCAGTGTGACTTCAACCGGGTCTTCAATGCTAACTTTGCCTACAAGTGCAGGCCCTACCGCCAGTTTCTCCATATACATGTCCGGTGCGTGGAGCAGGTTACCTTTTCCCGCCACTGCAATAACCGATAGAGCGTTGTTTAGTCCTTTGGCTACGATTTCTGTACCTTCGAGCGGGTCTACAGCCACGTCAACCTCAGGCCCCTCAGCGTTGCCCACTTCCTCGCCGATGTACAACATGGGTGCTTCATCCATTTCTCCTTCACCGATTACCACCGTGCCGCGAATGGACACGGAATCGAACATGGCGCGCATGGCCAAAGTAGCCGCTTCATCTGCACTGTTCTTGTCGCCTCGTCCCATCCAGGGTGCTGAAGCTAACGCAGCCAATTCTGTTACTCTGACAATTTCCAACGCCAGTTCGCGTTCCATTTTTCCCACTTCCTTTCCAATTTCCAAAAGCATAACGTGAAAGCGGTACTAAATCCATCGCAAATCCATATGAAATTGATCTATAAAAGGCGTAGTAGCGCCTTTCGAACGATTTATACCTTATTTATCCAATTAATATTTTGATCAATTTCACTTTTTTTTCGGCTGGTTTTAAGAGTCCAATCCTCCTGATTTATTACTTGAAATATTAATTTTATTTTCCATTTTCCGCTCTAAAACTAAATAATTCAACATGGTGGATTAACACGTCCGTTTCATGTGCAAAAAGTTCTTTTAACATGAGGTATATACAACTTATATACGGATTATTAAGAACGTAACGCTATCTAATAGCCTACAAACGAAAACGATTTTCGACTGGCGGCCCAAACGCAGAAATAAACTAATAAACTGCAATGATAATCCTTGAGATCAGCCTGCTCCCTTGACGGTTATTGAGCTAATTTATACAGTCAATTATGTATTAATCAGGCCTTTAACTTTTGCTAAAGCCATAGATGCAGCTTATGAGGGGCATCGAAAATAATAAGTTTACATAATATTTATTATGTATTATTTTTTCGTCGATTTCTTCATTTAATGATTCAACGGTTCTGGCAAAACATAAAAAAGCCCGAAAGAATTCTGCTCAATAGCATTTTTCTTTCAAGCTTTCCCCTCGATGATCCAGTTACAGTATCGTTTTGGTCATTATAAAATCAATCTGTTCCTCATCTCCCATGTAAAACGCATGGGCTCCTGTCTGTACAAACCCCATCTTTTCATAAAATGCGATGGCATTTTCATTTTTCTCCCACACGCCTAACCAAATATTCGTTTTGTGATGTTCTGTTGCCATCTCTATGGCTTTATGGAGTAGCACTTTACCAAGGCCATGTTTTTGGAACTCTTTCTTGATGTACACCCGCTCGATCTCAAGGGATTCCACGCCCATCTTCTCAGACTGAGCATCATTGATATTTACCTTCATGTACCCTGCCACTTTATGGTTGACATAAATAAAAAGAAATTGTGAATCCGCAACGGACAGTTCCGTTTCCAATTGCTCCCGATTAAACGCCTTTTCCAGATAAGCTTTCATATTTTCGGGTGAATTTTGCGCTTTAAACGTTTCATTAAACGTCTCATAACTAATCTCCTGCAGTTCACATACATGTTCAATGGTACATATCTCTATACGAATCGTCATCTATATTCACATTCCTTTAACAAGTTAATCGTTTGTTGCAAATGCACTAAAAAAGGGTTACATTGAATTTAGCTCAATTTTGTTGTATTTGCAACATAATTTCTAAAAAAGAGGTCGAATGAATTGAAATATGTACTTTTTGTCGCAGGTATTCTAATCTTAACACTTGGCATTTCCCTTACCATCCAATCTGAACTGGGTACCTCTCCGTTTGATGCACTTCTGGTAGGGCTGTCACATCATGTAGGACTTAGTGTAGGTAGCTGGGAGGTCATCATTGCTTTCCTATTAATTGGATGTAATTCGCTTTTGAAGCAGCAAAAACCCGAGTTTCTGGGGCTCATCACCGCATTCATTACTGGTGTGGGGATTGATATCTGGCTTTATGTATCTGATTCCTTGATCACACCCGAAGTTTGGTACAGCAAATTAATGACTTTTGTCATTGGTTTAGTGATCATAAGTATCGGCACGGCAATTTATTTACAGACCAATTTTGCACCCATTCCGATTGACCGCTTAACATTAATCTTGCATGAAATCACTCGAACTCCCTTATTTGTATCGAGAACATTCATTTACCTTGTATTTTTAATTCTGGCGTTTCTGCTCAGTGGACCGATCGGGCTTGGAACGTTGATAACCGTATGTTGTGCAGGTGTGCTTCTTCAGTTAATCATGGGCCATACGAAAAGGATAATAGATCGCATATTAACAGACATGGACACATCGTCACATACTAGAAGTGAAAAAGAACATTCCGTCTAATCGGTGTACACCTTCTACACCATAAAAAGGCTGAATCAGAGGTTTAACCCCTGATCCAGCCCATCAACCGTTCATTATTCCTTAGGGCTCAATTCCCCATACCAGCTGACCATTCACATACCCGGTAACCTTATCGTGGTTTGCGAACTGACTACCGGATGCCTTGAACGAGTAATCGTTAGTCTGTGTGTAATTCGACCAATTGTTTTTGGAAAAGCGTGCTTGAACCTCTGCGCTCTGGCCCGCATTCAGTGATCCCGCCGCACTTGTAAAGCCCACTTCAAGATAATGATCCGCTCCGGCAACTGGAGTCGCCAGTTTAACAAATTGACTCGTTACATTCGCACTGCCCATACTGGCCCAGTCGGACCAGAAACTCTGAGCATCTTCCCCGTCAATTGTATAGTAATACCGGAGTTTTACATCACTTAACGGAATAGCCGAATTACCTGAGTTGACCAATTTGAACTTGGGTGAGACGCCGTTGGTGGATGCACTTGTATTGCCGTTAAATGCTTGAATCGTCAAATCCCCTGCTGGCACAGTAACGGTGCTGTCTACGACGTTCACCGTTAGCACAGCGTCATTTCCTCCATTGAAGTGAAAGGTCAATACGTTCTGGCCCAGCGGAAGCGTGGCAAGATAGGATTTGTTCAGAACAACAGCAGAGCTGGATGCTGTATAATTCTGACCCGCTACAAGTGTAACATTCTCCTTTGTGATGCTTGTAAGCTGACGGCCGTTTAAGGTGAGAGATACGGAAATATCCTGTGCGGGATTCGTTGCTTTATCAAATGTTGCATTCACAGGAGAAATCACAGCATTGGTACTCGATGTTGAATCCACAATTTTGATTTTTAACACAGGGTCCTGACCTTGATTAAAATCCAGAACAATCGAATGCTCACCAACTGGCAGGGTTGCCAGATAAGCTTTTTTCAACAGCAATGTGCTTCCGTTCAAGGTATAGTCTGTCGTTGCGGTCAATGCATTGTTGCCTGCCCGGAGAGCAATTAGCGTATTGCCGTTTGCATTCACGGTTACGGTTTTATCGCTTTGATTGGGTGTGTATTTGTCAAATTCAACGTTTCCAGGTGTGATGGATGCACTGGGGTTGGGATTGTTAACCTTTAGATTTGGCAGCTCATCCAACGTAATGACATAATCACTTTGATAAAGCGTTTTCAATGTTGCCGGGTAATTAAAAGCTGAACTCATCAGATGCTCGCCATACCAAGGGCAGAAGTACAGCCATCCTGATTTCTCCTCGGTCAGATTTTTCACGCTTGGAATCGTGTCGTTCTCCGTCATGGCTACCATTTTCGTACCACCTGTCAACTCAACAAGCTTATAGAAAATCGAGGTAATCGCATCCTCATTCGGTACGCCAGACAAACCGTCATAACGGTTGTAGATCGTATTGTATTTATCATATCCCACCAGATCTACCTGATCATCACCCGGATACCAGGCAGGAGAAGTGCTGTATACGTAGCTGTTGTATGTCCAGATCAGATTATGCAAGCCATACGTCTCGGTCAATTCGGTATAAAGCAGATCCCATAGCTCTTTGTACACTTCTGCGCCTGCCGAAGCCCACCAGAACCATGCACCTTCCCCGTTCAGTCCGCCGTTGCCTTCTGCTTCATGATATGGACGGAACAGAACCGGCACGTTGTTGTCCTGCAAAATTAACAGTTGTTCTGCCAGATCCTCAATGGTCATCATCACGTATTGATGCTCTTTCGTACCGGGAATTACCGCATTGGCTGTATTAAAATTCGTTTCTGTTGGCTTGTAGGTAGCCTCTTTCCAATCCACAAAGTCCCCGAGCTCATACGTATTGAAATTACGAGGCACATTGATATGCCAGGAAGCTGTTGCAATACCTTCACGGTTATTCACCCAATCAATCATGCGATCGGTTGTACCGTCCTCCCAACCATACAACGGATTATAGTTCATCAGATCAAAGCCACGGATTGCCGGATACTTTCCAGTCAGATCATGAATCCATTCGAATTCAAGCTCTGTATCTCCGTCATTCCCTCCTCCATAGATCTCTTGCTGACCAGAAATAATGTTGTTTCCGTATACCTCCGTTAAATAATTCATCAAAATTTGAGTTTCCGGTGTAGCTTCAGGATCAGTGAGAACTGGCTGCACATTCAGGGGATCCAGATCAGCATGATCCACTGTAAAAGTATCAAAATACGCGAAGCCCCAGCCAGCCTTCAGCTCAATCGTGTTGGCACCCTGATTCAACTTGTGAAAGCCAAAATCGAAGTCTGACCATGTTGTTGTGTAAGGCAGCATATACGCCCCTTTCGTAACACCATTCACGATTAAATTTTGTGACCTGCCATCTGCACTGAGCTCCTGCATATATCGTGTGGAGATCGCGTACATGCCGGTTTCCGGGACAGTAACTGTGAAGGTTAATGTGCCAGAGTTCTGCATCCAGACAAATCCGGCACCTGAGAATCCGGGCTTGGGTTGCCCATAGATTGAAGTAACCACTTGAAGATCCGGGGTGAGCTGCGCATCTTCGCTTTCGATGGTGAACAATGGTGTGTCTGCATGAACGGGCGCTGTCATTAATCCAATCAGTAGGGCCAATGCCAGCATCATTGCGGTTGCCTTTTTGAGCAAATTTTTCATCAATTCCATCTTCCTTCCCAAGTGAAATATGATAATGAAATGTCAATGAACCCATTCATGATGGCGCTTTCATTTTAAACATAGCATGCGCATCAATTTTTGTAAATATATGGTGAATGAGAATGTTTGAAATTCTTTTGTACCAGTACTTTGAACATTATATTTCCTTTCTCTCATCCGACTTGATAATTGACGAAAACGGTTCATAATCTAATCAATTTAGCGTATGAAACTTCATCTCACATTAGATGTGTACTTGAAAGAAAAACTGATAAACAACAAAAAAAGCATTCCTATTCGGATGCTTTTTCACGTATGTTTCTTCAATTGCCCTTGCTTATGTCTGCGTCCCGCCTCAACTTACGGTTTCCTCGGCTGATTTTTCCTTTACCGCACAACGTTCCCCTGCCTTGCGTACCGCCCGAATAATGCCACCGTAGCCGGTACAACGACACAGATTCCCGCACAATCCCGATTCAATCTGTTCTTGAGAAGGCTCAGGATGTGCATCCAGTAATGCCTTGGTTGAGATCACCATGCCCGGAGTGCAGTAGCCGCACTGGAAGCCACCTTCCTCCACAAAAGCTTGTTGGATCGGATGCAGAGTGCCTTTCTCCTCGCCGTGCAGGCCTTCAATGGTCGTAATGTCACTGCCTGCACATTGATAAGCCATGACAAGACAGGAGTTTACGGGCTCTCCATCCATCAGAACCATACATGCGCCGCAGCGACCAACTTCGCAGGATACTTTGGTACCCGTTAGTTGCAAATGAGTCCGAAGCATATCGACAAGTCGGGTCGTTTGCGCGATCTCCAGATGTTTTTCTTCGCCATTCACAACGGCTGTCCAGTGATTCTCAAGTGGTTTACTCATGATGGGCTCACTCCTTCCTGCAAAGGTACATTTAAAGGTCTGACCAGTTGTTCCCTCGGTACAGGAAGACGGTTAACCCATACACCTGTCGCCTGGTGAATTGCGGCTGTAATGGCCGGCGCAAGCGCTACGGAGCCAATCTCACCGATCCCCCTAGGGCCGAATGAATCACCTTCGGGCAAGTCTTCAATAGCTTCAACCTCCAGATTGGTATGAATATCCTGAATGGTTGGGATCAGATACGTATCGAGATTAGTGGTTACATAACGGCTGTCCTGCATGACCGCATCCTCGGTCAACGTGAATCCAAGTGCCATGACACTGCCGCCTTCAATCTGTCCGATAAAGCCCATAGGGTTGATCACCGGGCCTGCCGCAACAACATGGCGTGTATCAAGAAGCTTGGTTTCTCCGGTCAAAGTATTCACTTCCACCTCTGCCGCAACCGCCGCATACGTATATAAATAATGCCCGCCTACCACATTGTCTGGCGTAGTTGGGTAATCAAACTTTGTATCGAAAATCCATTCATCGGCTTCACTCTGCATCGCGAGTTCAGCATACGAGATAACTAAGCCTGAAGGGGCTTCCTCTTTCGCCAAGTATTGAGATGCACCTAAATAACTTTCAGCAATTTGAGTACTTCCAGTCCCTTCAGCAACGATCTCAGCCACTTCAATTCTTTCAGCCTTTTCTGGTGTTTCCGCTTCTGAACTTTCGGCAGGAAGCTGGCCTTTACGCCATATACCACCAGGCCCTGTCACCAGTTCATCTGCCGGAACGCCGGACATTTCAGACGCGACAGCGAGAACACGGGAACGAAATGGAGTCTGCAGTCGTTGAAGAGCCATCCATGCCATCGTTGTTGAACGTGAAGCTGTACTTGATCCGCTGTGTGGCACACGATCCGTATCTCCAATGATGATACTGAGATCCGATGTACTGCATAGGAATAGATCACATAACATAATTTCCAGCGTTGCAATTAGCCCTTGACCGAATTCCTCGTAGCTGAACGCCACCTCAATCTTTCCTTCGTTATTCAGGGACAGACGGCCTCCCGCAGGGTCCGGAATCCCGTATCCCAGCCCTGCACCGTGCATGGCGATGGCTGCTCCGACTCCACGCTTGATCCATGGCGGCAGAGAAGGATCTGCCGGGGGTTGCTGATGTTTTTGCCACAGTTCGGAGCGATCCAATGCCTCCCATACTTGGGACAGTCCATCCGTGACCAGAATGCGTTGATTCAGCGGGCCGGGATCATTCTTTTCCCTCATATTACGTCTGCGGAACTCCCAAGGGTCCATGTTCATGATATCCGCAAGCCGATCCATCTGGCCTTCCATGGCAAAAATCGCCTGGTTCCCGCCAAATCCGCGAAACTCACCTGACAGTCCGTTATTCGTATACACAGACACACCTTCCACATCCACATGAGGGATGGCGTATGGTCCTAGACAATGCTCGGTACAGAAATTCAGCACCGGTGCACCCAATGTGGCATACGCTCCCGTATCTGCTGTAATACGGACACGATGCGCTTGGATGATACCTTCCTGGCTCATACCGGTCTTCATTTCAATCTTCATTGGGTGCCGTTTCAATCCTGCACGTACAGATTCTTTACGTGAATTATGCATTTTTACAGGACGCCAGCATCTCAAGGCCAGTAATGCACCATAGGGCTGTACGTTGAGTTCATCTTTTCCGCCAAATGAACCACCAATCGGTGAAGACACCACCCGAATATCTTCTTCAGGACAGCCAATAATACGCGCAAGCTGCATCCGGTCTTTATAGCCATGTTGCGTTGCCGCGTATACATTCAGCCTTCCCTCTTCATCCGGGACAAACAGGCCACCTTCTGTCTCCATGTAAGCATGCATCTGGCGAGGCGTATAATACGTCTCAGTCACGATATGATCACAAGTGGCAAAAGCTTGCTCGGTATCTCCACGTTTGATCTCCGTGCGATGCAGCACATTACCTGGACCATGCTCATGCAACTCTGGTGCTCCGGGAGCCAAGGCAGCGTCTGTACTATTCAGTGGAGCGAGTTCCTCATACTCTACGCGAATCGCATCCAGCGCAAGTGCCGCACGTTCCGGAGAATCCGCAGCAACTGCTGCTATGGCATCCCCAACATAACGTACAATATCCTCGCAGAACACAGGCTGATCCGGGGTCGCTATGCCAAAACGATTCAGACCAGGTACATCTTTGGAAGTCAGAACCGCATAGACGCCATCCAACGCCTCAGCTTCCGAAGTATCTATAGACAATATGCGAGCATAAGGATATTCGCTTCGCAATACTCTGCCATGAATCATGTCAGGTAGCGTCATATCCGTCAGATATTGAAGCTGCCCTGTTACTTTGGGTGCCCCATCTGGCCGCAAGTGCCAGCGTTTCCCGCTCTGTTTCCGATTCAGCAGCATGATCCCTCTCCCCCTTTGCTTGATCCCATTCATTTATTCGTGAAGTGCCTCCCATAGCCCAGCGCCAAGCATATTGCCTGCGGTCTGTTTGCGATAATGTTCTGTTGCAAATGTATCGCCATAAGTCGTAAATTCGGCAGCCACAGCAGTTGCAAGAGTCGCCGCTTGCATGACAGTAGCTTCACTACCAAGAAGCTGTTGTTCCGACTCCAGAAGTCGCATCGCCATGCCTGAACCCCCGCCCGCAGCAATCGCAATCTTGGTCCAGCGGTTATCCGAATCAATTTCTCCATACAACGCAACCGTCACCAGCGATGCACTGAACGTCTCCCGTCGACCCAACTTGCGGTAAAAGGAAACTTCTCGTACAGCAGGCCTATGCCCACTGTCCACATTAAGCAGAGAGGACGGTCTCATCGGGATATGAATAGAGATTAATACATCCCCGGGATTACGGCTGCCATCCCGTCCACCCTGAAGCCAGGAAGACACACTGCGGATCTCAATTCCGCTGTCCGTCAACCAGTGCAGCTTCGCATCATATACAAGCAAAGCAGGCAGCGTATCGCCTACTCCGGACACAATATTTCCGCCAATGGTTGCCACATTACGAATGGAAGGGGCAGCAATTGCATTCACCGCTTCTTGCAGGATCGGCAGTTGATGCAACAACGCTTGTGAAGCACATTTCTTTAATCGGGTCATTGCGCCAATGACTATCTCATTTCCACGATTAGATATACCACTCATTTCAGGAATACAAGCCAGACTAATCATGTGTTCAGGCGCTTGAACCAAGCCACCCTCCCACTGGGTTCGCAGCAATGTTCCGCCTGCCGTAAAACAACATATTCCCTTGAGTCTACTTCTTAACGCTTGGAGTTCTTGCAGGTTCTCAGGCTGCCATACCGATGGCAATGCTCCAGAACCGTATGCCGGTGTGACCATCGCTGCATCCCCTTTCTCTCTCTTCCTTGGGCAGGAAATTCAACCGTCTGATCCAGATAATTCTTCAAATCATATGAGAGTTCGGCAGCAACGTCAATTACCTTTACATCGTTTTGGATAAATGTATAAAACCTGCGTTCCATTTGTGCTTGATGCATCATGATCTATCGAAAGCTAACACAGACTCTCTTTCATCACATGATAAAAGAAGACAAACAGGCCAACCAGACTGCCTGGCTGACCTGTTCATGTCATTAAATTAAACATAATTTTTCATCTTCTCCTGTTCATGAGTCTGTCTGCTCCGATTCATATACATGATTCAAAATGCGTTCCAATTCCGGTTCCGTATCCGCATCCCAGAAACTAGTCTCAGACAGTGGTACATGTACACCTGAATAGTTAGCGCTGCGCATAATCTTGCGTGCCCCCTCATCTCCATGCAAGGACAACAGAGGTCCGAACATATGGGAGCGAAAAGCAACGGGCGGCTTGCCTCCCTCACCGTCGGTAGCTGCGACATAGTCACACAGCTTGTGGGTAGCCAGTGCTGTCGTCACCCGATTAATATCCTGCGTTTTTAACAAAGGCTGATCACCCAGTAACATGAGAATGCCCTCCGGTTTGTACTCCATGGCCGACAATACGCCAGAATGAAGAGAATTGGCCATGCCGCAAGCATAGTCTGCACAGGCCACAATTCGAAGTCGCGCTGTGGGATGGTAAGCATATGCGGCTGAATCAATCCATTTTACAGGCAGCCATGCCAATGAATCTTCCGGTTTGACTACACAGACCACTTGATCCAGCTCCGAATTCAGCGCAGCTTCCAGCGACCAAGCAGCCAGTGACCTCCCGTCTGGCATGACAACCGAGAGTTTATCCCGACCAAGGCGACAACTCTTACCTGCTGCCAGAACTATACCCGTCATTCGCATGTGCAACGCTCCCCTTCTGCGCCTCAGAACTCAAGGAAGAAACCTTATGTTTACATGCGATCAATTCCGCTGCAATACTGATGGCGATCTGTTCGGGACCGTCTGCTCCGATGCTCAAACCAACGGGAGAATGTACATATTTCAACGGTGGTAAGCCATCCAGCAGACGGGCTGTTCGTGTTTTGGAACCCATGATGCCAAGATACGTATACTCACAGTCCACTAACATCTCCAGCAGTTCACGTTCGCGAGGAAAGTTGTGACTCATCAAAATCAAATAATCTCCTTTGTGCACGTTTAACAAAGGCATAATCTCACGCGGGAAACCCGTTTCTAGTTCAGCTTCAGGGAACCTTTCCGAGGTGCATAAGGACTCTCGCCAATCGGCTATCACAACACGGAATCCTGCGGATTGGGCGAGTTTTGCAACAGGAATAACATCATTCCCGGCTCCGATGATAATCAGACGTGGTTTAGGTGTGTACAGCGAAGTAAGTTGCTGCGGGAGGTCCCAGGAATTCGTTGAAAACTTATCGTTTGTCAATATTTCAGCATCAGACTCAGAGATATGTTGTGAATCACCAGATAAATGGGAAGAATGAGATCCGTTTGACGTAACAGGTGCCACTTCAGGCACAAGCGTAAGGCGAGGTATATCGGAAGAATGTTGTGTTGATGCCGTATGTTCATGCTTGATATCCCCACTGCTGTGCTGGACATCAACCTGCAATGAAGCTGGATTATTGTTCGTCACGCGATCATGAGGAGGGACGAGCGAAGGACGCAAGATCGGCTCGCGCCGGGTATCTGTTGGCTCAATCCGTTTCCAGTCATATCGAACCCTTGTATACTCATCCTGAAATGTTCGGGTTAACACTATCGCAGAGCCGGATTGCAAACACGCATGCATTTTCTGCAAAGTAGATCGGAGTTCACCACACACAGGTTCAAGCAGCACAACAACAAGTCCGCCACAGCCAATCGTCGCCCCCCAGGACAGATCATCCTCGGGACGCATGTCGTACTCCGCAAATTCCATCTGCATTGTATCCAGCACATGGCTCACCCGGGCCTGAAGATCACTCTCCAGGCATCCCGGACTGATACTGCCATACATTTGCCCATCCTCGGTCAACAGCATAGAGACTCCCTGCTTACGGTAAGCATGACCCTCTACCTTGATCGCTGTTGCGAGCACGCAGCGCGTATCACGGGCTGCAATTGCACACAGATCATGCATTTCCATATCGGTCTCCATCCTTTCTGGAATCGCATAAGCTTCCTTCGATCAGATGCGCTTCATCAATCTCGCAATGCTTTTATCCGACTCACGCAGCACAATGCCACGATCAATCGTCTGAATCTTGCGATTCTTGAGTACAATGCTGCCATCAATAATAACGGTATCCACACAGCTGCGTGTTGCGGAATACACTACGCGGGAATAGACATCCGTCTCATAGGAAGGATACGTGTGGAAATCATCCAGATCCAGCAGTAGCATATCTGCCTTTTTGCCCACTTCGAGACTGCCAATTTCCTTCGACAAGCCAAGCACCTCTGCACCGCCCATGGTAGCCATGCGTAATACGGTCCGGGCATCCATCACCGTTGGTCCATGAGGAATCTTCTGCATCAGCGCTGTGAGGCGCATCTCCTGAAACATATCCAGATTGTTGTTGCACGCTGCACCATCAGCACCAATCCCAACCGCGATCTGACGATTCAGCAGATCCGGAATATCCGCTACCCCGGAAGAAAGCTTCATATTTGATCCAGGACAGTGAGTGACTTTGACACCACGTTTGCGGATGATTTCCTTCTCTTCCTCACTCAGCCATACACAGTGGGCCAGCACCAATCTTGGGGTAGCCAGACCGATATGATCGAGGTATACGATGTTACGCATCCCGCGTTCGTGTTCTACCAGTTCGATCTCTCCACGATTCTCGGAGGCATGGGTGTGGACTTTGACATGATATTTATTAGACAGGTCGCGTACCTCCACCAGCAATTCTTCGGTACACGATACAACGAAGCGTGGACAGAAAGCATACTGAATGCGACCTCCGCCAAACCCGTTCCATTTTTCCAGCAGATCCACACTCTGTTGCAACGAAGTTGCTGTATCCTCACGCAGAGGTTCCGGAACCTCGTCTCCATGATCCATCATCACCTTGCCGGAGATGACCCGGATGCCGCTCTGTGCCATCGCCTGAAACGCCGAGTCTGTGTGATGTACCGTCTCCATATCCAGAATGGTCGTGGTTCCACTGGAGATTAATTCACCCAATCCGAGCATCGCTGAATAATATACAGACTCCTCGTCATGTGCTGCTTCCAGCGGCCAGATACGTTGACGGAGCCAATCCATTAGTTCCAGATCGTCCGCACGTCCACGGAACAAGGTCTGACACAGATGAATATGCGTCTGGATGAAACCTGGCAACAACACTTTGCCGCGAGCATCAATGACTTGGTCAGCTTGCACGTCGATGTGCGCTGCAATCTCCTTGATTTTGTTATCCTCTATTAACAGATCTCCGATGAACACTTCCTCTTCTGCATTCATCGTCACAAGCTGTGCGCCTTTCAGCAGGATCGTTCCCATGCCAATCTCCCCTATCTGTGTCTGTCTATATAGTACAACTCATACATATTTACACTCTCACTCCAATGACAGACTAACCTTCCGATCGCTGTTATCATGTAAATATCTAGTTGAACTTATATGTTCATGTAGCTGTTACCACCCAATAGCCATACCATCGCCTCTGGGATCTGCGGCGCCGCTAATCATGCCGTCCTCACGAATGACAATGCCTTGCGACTGTCCCATAATACCGTCCCACGGCGCTCTCGCTTCAACGTTATGTCCCCACTGGGCAAGGGTTGCACATACGTCATCATGATATCGGTTCTCCACACGCATCGTATCACCTTCTTCGCCCCAGGTACGTCCGTACACCCAACGCGGCAGGCTGATCGCTTCCTGGATGTTGAGCCCGTAATCAAGCACTCCGGTAAGCACCGATAATTGTGTCTGAGGCTGCCCTTCTCCCCCCTGTGTACCTACAAGCATATATGGTTTGCCATCTCGTGTAACAAGGCCCGGCATGAGGGTGTGGAATGAGCGTTTGTTCGGTTCCAGCACGTTGGCATCTCTCGAATCTAGGGAGAAAAACGACCCCCGGTTCTGCATAATGACCCCCGTATCCCCTGGTACATACGCTGCACCGAAGTCAAAATACAGGCTTTGAATGAAGGAAACGGCATTGCCTTCGCTATCAACAACCGCAGCATACGCCGTGTCCTGGCCTATTGTTTTAGACAAAAACGGTTGTGCCACAGGTGGAGCAGACTGAATCTCATTCCACAATTGGTCTCCGTAACTCTTGGATAACAGAAGATCCAGCGGAATGTCCCTGAAATCCGGGTCCGTCAGATAACGGTCACGATCACGAAACGCCTTTTTCACCACTTCCGCCATCAGATGATAGAATTCCGGTGAGGTACGTGCTACAGAGGACAGATCCGTATGCTCCAGCATATTTAACATCATCAGCATCGAGAATCCCTGCGAGTTGGGCGGCATCTGATGAACTTCATAGCCACGATACTCCGTGCTAACGGGTTTCACCCACTCGCCCCGATGCCCTGCAAAGTCTGCTGGTGCAAGCATGCCCCCATCCTCACGAATAGCCGAAGTCAGACGATCCGCAAGTTCTCCTGTATAAAAAGCATCTCGCCCTCCCGTCTGAATCAGACGAATGGAGGCAGCAAGATCAGGTTGGATCAGCAGCTCGCCCTCCTGCAAAAGTCTACCCAAAGGCGCAAATACCGCTCGCAGCGGTGTATGCCCCATAATGAAATCTTCATCCCTTTCCATCCACAGGCGGAGATTCCGGGATACAGGGCATCCTTTTTCCGCATACTGCGCGGCAGGTTCAAGCAGTTGCTCCCACGGTAACTTCCCGTACCGGGACCAGACTTCCCACCAGGCATCCACCACTCCCGGAACCGTGATGGCACTAAGCACACCACGCTGAGGGATCGCACTCATGCCCATCGCTTTGAACGTCTCCGCATGAATGCCTGCTGCTGAGCGACCACTTCCGTTATAAGCGGTAATCTCACCGCTGGCTCCGTCATGAATCAGGAAGAAGGCATCCCCGCCAAGTCCGGTCATATGCGGATATACCACACCTAGTGCTGCACTGACCGCAATAGCCGCATCATAAGCATTCCCGCCTTGCTGGAGGATGGAGCTTCCTACTGCACTCGCCAGATAATGAGGAGTGGTGACCATGACCTCCCTTGAGATTGGCATCTGGTTTAACATAAAGCGCCCTCCTTCCCTGCATACACATCCAATGCGGCCTGCACTGCTTCACCGGCAGGTAGTACATGACGATGACGGAGAAGAACAGCTTCCAACGCCCCTAGCACATGAAGTACGTTCTTGCGTTGGCAGCTGAATCCCATTGTACCGATCCGCCAGATCTGCCCTTTCAACGGGCCGAATGAACTGGCAATCTCAATGCTGAAATCGTTCAGCAACATGCTGCGCACCGACTCACCATCAATCCCCTCCGGAATCGTGATACAAGTGACCACCGGAAGTTTACTGGACATATCCCCATACAACTGTAGTCCCATTCCCTGAATTCCAGCGACCAACGCACGTTCATTGACCAGATGTCTCTGGAACCTGGCCTCCAACCCTTCTTGCAGCAGTATGCGCAGGCCTTCGTGAAGACCATAGAGCATGGAGGTTGCCTCCGTATGGTGGTTCAACCGTGCTGAACTCCAGTAATCCTGCAATTGGCTCAGGTCAAAATAATTGCTGGCAATGGTGCGGCCTTCTGCCCGCGCACTGGTTGCATCTCGGAGTCCGCGTTCAACTGTTTTGCGGCTCATCAGTTTCTGTTCCACACGACTGTTGTACGTGAGAGGTGCCATCCCTGAAGGAACGGACAGGCATTTCTGCGTGCCACCCATCACCGCATCCAGATGCCAGGCATCCGTCTCCACCGGAGTCCCGCCAATGGTTGCTACAGCATCCACGACGAGTAAGATATCAAGGTCGCGACAGGCTTTGCCAATCTCGGCAAGGGGCTGCATCTGACCGGTGGAAGTCTCACCGTGAACCATCGCAACCAGACTTGGTTTATGGGTATGAATCGCCTTGATCACCTCTTCGGGATCAAATACCGTTCCCCATTCTGTTTCAAAAAAGACAACCTCTGCACCGCAGCGTTCCGAGATCTCAACCAGCAGATGTCCAAATCGTCCGTAGATCGGAACGAGAACTTTGTCACCGGGCTGGATCAGACTAACCAACACAGCTTCAATGCCTGAACGGGATGTACCATCGACTGGATAACACCACTCGTTATCTGTCATAAATAACTCACGCAGCATCGCCATCGTCTCGTTCATTAAGGATGTGAACTCCGGGTCAAACTGCCCCAGGATCGGAAAGGATAATGCTCTAAGAACACGTGGATCAACTTCAACCGGCCCCGGGGTCATAATGGTCCGCAAGGACGGAGATAACTCTTTATAGGTGGACATCTTCATTCAACTCCCGTAACCGTATTTATAGAGTAGCCGTACCAGAACCCGAAAACCGTGCATCAGGTCTGCTTCAGCTGTATATTCAAGTGGATTATGACTGATACCGTCCTGACTCGGCACAAATATCATGGCTGTTGGACAAGCCGGCTGAAAAATCTGCGAATCATGTCCCGCGCCGCTTGGCATTAGCCAATAGGACAACCGCTCCTGCTCACAGGTATCCTGAATGTCTGAGATCATCTCTGCATTCATAGGAATAGGCGTTACCGACAGATGTTCTTCCCAGTCCAGTCCGAGCTGCTGCTCGGCTGCGATTCGACTAAAAGCCTGAAGCATATCCTGCCAGCACCGATCAATACTCTCCTGCCGGATATGGCGGATATCCAATGAAAACACCGCCCGTGCTGCAACCACATTTCCAACACCCGGATCGGCTGTGATTCGCCCAACCGTGGCTACCAGCGGTTCTCCTGCTTCCAATGCGATATTCCTTACTGCAGTAATCATCTCGGCTGCTCCTGCAAGTGCGTCTTTGCGCCAAGACATCGGTGTCGTTCCTGCGTGATTCGCTTCTCCACTTACGGTAATACTGAACCGCTTCTGACCTACAATGTCGGATACAACTCCAATCGAATGTCCGAGACGTTCCAGAACCTGACCTTGCTCAATGTGAAGCTCAATAAAGGCACCGTAATTTTTCGCGGCAGGTCTATATGCACTATCGGGTCCAAAGCCCGCATCCCGGATCGCTTGTGCAAAGGTAACGCCGTTTTGATCCTTCAAATGATCTACATCTTCCAGAGACGTTATTCCTGTTATACTGCGTGAACCCCAATACGCAAAAGGGAATCGGCTTCCCTCTTCTTCGCATAACGATACCACTTGAAGTGTGCGCTTAGGTGCTCCGAAATGCTTCTGCAAATACTCCAAAGCAAGGACACCCGCCACCACACCGTAAGCACCATCATACTTGCCACCATACACCACAGTATCAATATGTGATCCGGTCACAATCGGTAATTCTTCAGCACCAGTCGCTGATTCCTTACTCTCGCTCTTGAGTGTGCCATACAGATTACCGGACTGGTCAAATTCGGGAGACAGCCCTTTCTCCTGCATTTTGGCAGCAAGAGCACCTTGTGCTTCACACCAAGCCGAGTCATACAACAGTCGTGTGACGCCGCCCTGTGCATCCGCACCATAGGTCGACAGCCAGTCAAGCATGGCTTGCAGCTCCACCTGTTCCACATTTGGCAAAGGAAGAGGTGCGTTATTTGTACCGGATGACCGGTATACTCCAGACTCATTCATGACGTCTCCTCCGTTCCCGCTTCGATGGGACTAAAGGAGTGGGCTGTAATGTGCTGCCCGATCGGTTCAGGAGATAATCCGGATTCCGAGTTATATACCCGTTGCCCACGACAGAATACTTCTGCAATGCGACACTTAAATGTACGTCCCACATAAGGACTCTGTTTATGCGTATAGAGCAGATCCTCCGTGTTCAGGATTGTGCTCTTCTCCCAGTCAATCAGGACCAGATCTGCATCCTTGCCAATGGCAATCTCCCCTTTACTCTCCAGACCAAGCCTTTTGGCAGGTTGCAAGGAGAGAACTCTTCCGAGCAACGGGAGGTCGATATTACGCTGAAGATGTCCATCCTCCAGCATGATTAGCAGCGTGCTTTGTGCCCCCGATATGCCTCCCCAGATTTCGAAGAAGTTATCAGATTGTTTCATGGATGGCGGACATGGAGAATGGTCTGAGGCAATAACATCAATCAATCCTGACGTCAGTGCATCCCACAACTGCTCCTGCTCGGAAGAGCTGCGAAGAGGTGGAGCACATTTCGCTACAGCACCCAATCGGACCACATCCTGCTCGGTCAGTGTCAGATAATGAGGGCAAGTCTCCGAAGTGACATCCTGCCCACGCCGCTTGGCTTCTGCAATCAGATCCAGCGCTTCCCGGGTACTAATATGCACAAAATGCAGCGCACACCCGGTCTGTTCACCATATTTCAACGCTCGGGCAACTGCGACGACTTCAGCTTCCACAGGACGCGACCGGATATAATCCATCGGTCCAGTCTTTCCCTCCGCAATGCTTTTCGCGCCGAGTTCGGCAACGATGCCTTCGTCCTCTGCATGAAGTGCCAGCACACGGTTTATTTTTGCAATTGCATGCATCCCGTCCAACAGTGTATGGTCATCAGCTCTGGCAAAGATGTCTTCCCCTTCGCCTCCCGGCTCGGACATAAATGCCTTGAATCCGGCAGCACCCAACCCTGCCAGTGGAGCAAGTTCCTCACGGTTACCGGGAACCAAGCCTCCCCAGAAGGCATAATCAACATACGATTGGTCTGCCGCTGCTTTCATTTTCATTTCCCATGCTTCCGGTCTCGTGGTTGGTGGTACGCCGTTAAGTGGCATATCGACATAGGTGGTGATTCCCCCTGCGGCAAGGGCTGCCGAACCTGATCGGAACCCCTCCCAACTGGCGAGTCCAGGTTCATTGAAGTGTACATGAATATCCACGACACCCGGCATCACTGTAAGCCCCTCAGCTTCTATGATGCAAGTCGCTTCACCAGCAGTCAGCCGCGTGGATAGTTCCGTTATTTTCTCACCAGTAATGCCAATATCCAGTTGTTCTACCCGATCTCTCAGCACCACCCGGGCCCCCCGGATGATGGTATCAAATGTTGTCATGTGGATGACCCTCCCCCTGAATCAGAACCGGATGTGTGCATATTCAGCTTCCCCGGTATGTACTGTAACCTCCTGGAGCAATTAATAATGGAATATGGTAATGGCTTGAGGCATCAGATACGGCAAAACGAATCGGAACAATCGTCCATAATGCCTGCCCCAGCTCCTCCAACGAACGCTGTGCGTAATAACTCTCGACATGGAATTGAAGCTCATATATGGCTGGCTCCAACTTGCCTTCATCCAGCAGCGGTGCATCCAAACGCCCATCCGCATTGGTCAACGACTCAGCCACTTTTATCTTGCTTTCCTGTTCTCCATTCCTCTTCAGGGTATACAGTTCGATCCGAACACCCGCAGCTGGGACACCTTTGGATGTATCCAGCACATGTGTTGTAATTCGTCCACCAGATATCGACATCAGACGTCACCTTCTTTCCCGGAGTCACGGCCGTCTGTTGCCATATCATCCCTTGTCATCGAGAAACCCTGGAATCCATAAGGTGGTCTCGGCTCGGTAAATACTTTGCCTTCTCCTTCTTTCACTTCCTCCAGCACTGTCTCCCACGTCCGATTGTTGGATTCAAATGAAACCTCACTCAGTTGCTCAAATCGGCTTAACAACCTTCGTCCAATCTGGTAGATCAGATGTTGAATGGAAGCGGATCGACACTCATGAAATACCGCAGCAGCCAAGTCTCTAACCTGTTCCGCCGCTACATACCTTCCACGCTGATCATCCATACCATCTCTCGGATCTTCATAACGCCAATTAATGTTCAGGAAAATAAATAACGGTCGATCCCATGTCTCTGGAAGAGTGGTATATTCATCCTGCATAAATCCGGCAAATTCACTGCCTTTGACCTTGATCAGTCTCAGATCGGCTACACCACTGAAATGGTTGCTTAGTTCAATCGAGTCTCCTGTTCGTTCTGCTTCCACGGCAGCTGTTGCACGATCATTCTGCGAATAACGAAATACGAGCGCACTCGGTCGATAACTTCCTTCCAATCCAATCGGTATATCTTCAAAAGGAATTTGGTCCGCTGTCATCTGAACCTTGCTCATCTGCGGATACGTCTCCAGGAAACGCCGACTTACCAGTGCAAGAAATCCTTCCACCGTCGCCCCTGTGTAATCCGCTGCATGTTTGAGAATAAAATTTTTCATCGAATCGGTTGCGACCACCAGCGAATTATCTCCTTCTGCAAAAGAAGGCAAGAATTCATCGCCCTGCACAGCGACCTTAATGTTTAATCCAAACAGAATATTGCTGCGTCCCATGAACGGAGATTCCGGAATGGACTGTACACCGGTCAACGGTTTGGCGTAGGAACGGTACATCCACACATCCCCTTTGCCGTAATACATCGTCCGCTGCTGCACTGCGGCTGGCTTGCTCACAAACTCATGTTCATGACCGATCTGTGCAAGCCACTGCTCCAAGCGAATGCCCGCAATTTTGAAGACTTCCTTCAATGCAGTCTCGAATTCTTCTTCCCTGCCTCGGCGATGACGTTGCCTCATGGATTCAAGGATGGAGCTTGCGGTATGGCCTTTAACGGCCAATATGAAAGGAAAGCCAAATTGGCTTGTATATGCTTTGTTTAATTGTTGAAGTTCGTTGTATTGCTTTTGTGAGAGGGAATCAAGTCCTGCACCAGCCTGCTCCTGAACGGAGTTGCTGCTCATGCTGATTCGCGCTCCAAGATCCGGGTGATTTCGAAGTAACTGTAACTTCACCTGGTCATCCGATGCCTGAACCACGTTTTTCATCACTTTCATCATCTGTTCAAATGAATCAAAAGGTCGTAAAAGCCCGGCCCGCTCAGCCACCCATGGTGATTCCTCAAATAAGCCGCCAAACGTATGCACAAACTGTGTGATAGACCAGTTGTTAACAAGTTTAATTAAGTCGCTCATGTTAAAACCTCCGGTCTGTTGTGGATTATTGTTCTTCATTCTAAGTGTCGTTCAATGTCGCGACAACAATATTTACGCAATTTTGTAATATAACATAACATCAGAGTTGCGATTTGTTTGCTGTGCACGGGAAATTCAGTTTTTGTGGTCCTTAAACATTAAAAAACCGCACTCCATCAAGGGAATGCGGTTCTTGGGGGTATGACCCGGTAGCATTGTCATGTTGCACAATGTGCGGTCTAGAGTTGGACATTGTGCGGTCTTGAAGCTGTTTTGTCCCGAACAAACTTGCGGAAGGTGAATACCAGCTTTAATTTGAGCAGATCATTCGTTTTCTTAAAGTCCATTTGCAGCAAGCTGCCGACTTTCTCCATCCGATAAGTGACCGTGTTACGATGCACAAACAGCTGCTTGGCAGCTTCATTGATCAGTCCATCATTCTCGATAAAGGACTCCAACGTATTCATCAGCACTTGATTGGGATCACCATCCCTGGCAAGTAACGGTTCAAGTACTTTATTGCAGTAATTCTCCATAATGTTATCCGGTACATGTTGAAAAACGTAAGCAAATTCGAGCATTTCAAATTGCAAAGCACGGTCTTTCATGCCGAATCGACGAGCCAGTTGCCGTGTGTCCAGACACTCCTGATACGCTTCACGGAGCGATTTGGGTTCGTGTTTCATTTTGCTGATCCAGAAACGCGGAGCTGGTGCTCCTTTCGCTTCTTGCGCTGCCAGAACATCACCGAAACGGCTCAAGAGAAAACTTGACAGCTCCTCTCCATAATCTCGCCCTGTTGGGCAGGTGTAGATGGACAGAATGCCATCTTCGATCTGAAAATGCTGTGAGGCCGTGAATTGCATCAGCGGATTGTATTGCAACTCGCGATGAATCTGTTTAAGCAGCTTTCCCTCGGCAAACAGAGTTGGTTCAAGTGTAATCAATACGCACTGATAGGTGCCCTGGAACAGATGTACACCTTTGTTTTCACTCAAAGTGGTCAATTCCTGGATGGTCATTTTGTTATCCAGATACTGTGAAAGCAATGTACGCATCTCATCTTGCACAGTCGGATTAATATGCTCGCGATAAGTCATATCCATATAAAATGCCAGTACATCCGCAGCCTGTTGGAACAGCTCTTCCTCCGCTCGAAGGGATAAGGCTGAATCGGTAAACACAAGCAACGATCCGTATTCTTCATCATTCTGCTTGATGGGTACGCGATGACAACTTCCCTGATTCCATTTCACTCGGTGCATGACGGATTTCCACGGCCAGCCTTGGGTTACAGCATCCCCTGCAATGCCTTCACTCCCATAGAGCACATGCCCACGCGAACCAATGACGGCAAGCGGATAGTTCAGCACCGTGGCAAGCTCGGCAAACACATTCCGATGTGGCTGCTGTTGCAGTGCAAACTGCATTAATTTTTTCTGTTTCTGCACAACCTCATGCAGCAATCGGTTACTACGTTCATGTTCAGCCTTGAACAAGGCATTCATCTGGTCGGAGAAGGTGAATTGGAAGGGGAGCTCAAGCAGCGGTAAACGAAGCCGATCAGCTTCCTCAACAATGCCTTGGGGAATGGACTGCCAGAAACGTCCCAGCTTGATGCCGAGTCCTGCACAGCCACGTTCATTCAAGCGTCGCATCAAACGCAGTGCATCTGTTTCACTGTCTTTCATAATAAAAGCGGTCGTGAACAACATTTCTCCGGATTTGATCCAATCCGCGATATCAGGAGCGTCCATGACGTTAACGGATTTCATCATCCGTGAAGTCCCTTCTCCACCCGCAACCAGTTTAGCCTCTGACAACGGGTATACCTGTAAAGCCTCTTTAACCGTAAGTTGCATGGACACTACCTCCCATATATATAACACGATATTATGTCATTCTGATTACTATAACTAAATTTCGCATTATTTTTCGAATTAAATCCATATTCAGTCGTTTAACTTTTATTTGTTGTTAAGTATTATAACATCATTTTTCTGAATAAAGCTTACATGGCAAAAAAATAAAACCTATGACCTAATTACAGCGCAATTCCCTGTAATTGGCATAAGTTTTATAAGTTACTATGATCCACATAATGTTGAAGTAATCCATTTACACGATAACGGAGAGGGCAGAAAAAACCTGAAAAAGCGAAGCGTTCGCCTTTATCCCCGGATTTTCCCCTTTGAAAAAGGGAATCGAAAAAATCTGGGGATAACAGCGATTGGAGGGTTGTTCTGTCATCGTAGTGTCCGTGTAAATAATCTTTAGTTCAACTACAATCAGATTTCCATGGTTTCGTGATCCATCCATAATTTCATACGGGATAACACATCTTTGATATTCAGCGGTTTGCTGAGATAGTCCGAAGCACCTGCAGCAATACATTTCTCCCGATCCTCTTTCATGGCCTTGGCTGTCAGTGCAATAATCGGAAGCTGAGTCATGCCAAGCCGTTCACGAATCTGGCGAGTCGTCTCATACCCATCCAGTTCCGGCATCATAATATCCATCATGATGATATCAGGCTTGACTCCTCCACGCTCCAGCAATTCCAGACACTCGTACCCATTCTGAGCTGAGATGACATTCATGCCGTATTGCTCCAGAGCGTTAGCCAGCGCATATACATTTCGAATATCATCATCAACGACTAGCACTTGACGACCACTGAGCAAAGACTCTTCCAGAGGTGTCAATAAAATATCCGATTGTTCGGAAGTCATTGAAGGAAGTTTATTGATCTCAGGTGTAGTGCTTGCCACCTCATTCAAGAACAACCGCGATACATTCATAGTCTCTGGTTCATCTCTTCGCAGTGGCAGGAACAGCGTGAACACACTGCCATGTCCTTCACGACTTGTTGCCGAGATTGACCCACCCAGCAAAGTTGCAAGCGATTGAGAGATCGACAGGCCAAGCCCTGTTCCGCCATATTTACGTGCCGTAGCCCCATCCGCCTGTTTGAATGCATCAAAGATCTGTAGAAGTTTGTTTTCCGCTATGCCAATCCCTGTATCACTGACGGAGAAAGCAATCACGTCGGTCTCTTGATCTTTCACCTCAGGATGAGCCAGACTCATTCTGGAGATCGTTAAGGCAACTTCACCCTCACTGGTGAACTTGAATGCGTTCGAGAGCAGATTTCGGAGAATCTGATGCATTCTCATCTCGTCAGTCACGATGGTTTCCGGTAAAGGGCTTTGGAGCTGAATTCGGAAATCTATTTTTTTCTGTTCCGCTGTTTTCAGGAAATACTGGTTCATGACTTCAGGCAGACTGCTCAGGTAAACATCATCAAAATCCACTTTCATCTGCCCGGCCTCTACCTTGGATAAATCAAGAATATCATTGATCAGATTCAGCAGGTCTTTACCTGACTTGTGAATGACCGAAGCATAGTTCTGCTCTTCACTATTCAAGTGTTGATTTTTATTTTCAGACAAGATTTCGGATAAAATCAGCATGCTGTTGAGCGGTGTCCGCAGTTCATGAGACATGTTCGCCAAGAATTCGGATTTGTATCCCGAGCTTGTTCGTAACTGATCCGCCACAACTGCAAGTTCATTGGCTGATGTCTCAGCAGCACTCTTCTGTATTTCCAGGCGATCATTAAGCATATGAAGCTCTTCAGTCTGCATTTGCAGTTCTTCCGTCTGAGACAGCATCTCTTCGGTCTGAGCCTGAAGTTTCTCCGATTGTGCCTGTAATTCTTCATTCAAAACTTGTGACTCATCATATAATTGCTGTAATTCCATGCGGGTGACGGTCGAGTGTAGTGAAACACCAAAAATGTCCGTCAGTTCTTGCATCAGCTTCATATCATTCTCTTGCAATGGCTTCATCGAAGCAAGCTCGATAACCGCAATCGTTCTGCCTTCGAACAGGATCGGTACTACAGTAAGTGATGTGGCAGATGTATACCCGAGCCCCGAAGAGATTCGGATATAGTTCTGGGGCAGATCATTCATGCGTAGAACTCGCTTCTCTACAGCACTTTGACCTACAAGCCCCTCACCCGGGGCAAGCGACACTTTACCGAGCGAACGTTCTTTCTCTCCATCCCCAGCATATGCAGCCACGCGCAGCAGTCGATTGTCTTTCCAGTAATATAAAACGCTATAGGGAACTTCAAACAACTTGGCAAGCTCGTTCAGGAACAAGCGGGACAATCCCTCCAGATTGGTCGGGTTCTGTAAGAGTGTGGCAATGCCTGTGATCTGGTCCTTGACCCGATTCTGTTCCTGTACTTCATCCAGTAATTTGTTGGTTTCGTGGCCCAGGTCTCCCACTTCATCATGTGTCCGAACCTGAATCCGCTGCTTCAGGTTTCCACCTTTGGAGATATCACTGATGGTTTGCATAACATCTCGCAACGTTTTGACGATATTTCCTGATATCACAATCGCAGCTGCAATGGATAATGCTGCAATAATACCCCACAGCGTGTACATAATCGTCAGCAGTGTGGAACTGCGTCTGGCAAGTTCAGTAACCCTCGCCTCGGTCAGAGAGATCTCTGTGTTACGGAAGGTTGTAAGTTGAGAGCGCAGTAGATCAATTTCAGTTTTACCCGGATCAGATTGAAAGAATGCAACAACTTTCGCTTGATCCCCTTGCTTTTTCAAGTCCACCGACGGCTCCCCAGCAATCTCAATCCAGCGTGTAATATGAGCTTTGATGTTTTGCAGACTCTGCTGTTGTGAAGGATTATCGCTAATGAGAGCATTCAACTGATCATAGTTGGAACTCCACTGGGATAGGCCTTGGGAGTAAGGCTCCAAGTAACTTTCATTGCCTGTAATCATGAATCCACGCTGTCCTGTCTCCATGTTCAAGACATTTTTTTCAATCGCGTTGGTCAGATTATGTACTTCCAGATCATGATGGGAGATAAAATCATTTTCCTTCTGTAACACATTAATTTGGGCCGTAAGCACTAGCAGAACAGCACCAAACAAAAGCACAACCACAAGATAGCCCAATAAAATTTTGGAGCGTATCGTAAATCTTCTCGTTTTTGACAACGCGGAAACCTCCAAATATATACGAATCCATTCAATTAAATTAAAACGGTGCATATGTAGTTTATATGTATACGTATAGTCTGACAAGCTTTAAGTTCATCGATAAGCATAAGAAAAACGACCTACTTCAGCAGGTCGTCCTCATCATTGATCTATATTTCTCATTTTAGCTGATTTTAGGCCTTTGGAGCGATCATTTTGGCTGGATCGACATATTGATCAAATTGCTCTTCGGTAAGCAGACCCGTTTGTAACGTCGCCTGTTTCAAAGACAAGCCTTCTTTATGTGCAAGCTTCGCAATTTTGGCTGCATTCTCATAACCAATATGCGGATTGAGCGCTGTAACCAGCATAAGCGAGTTGTTCAGATTATGTTCAATCTGATCCAAGTTAGGCTCAATGCCTACGGCACATTTGTCATTAAACGCAATAATGGAGTCCGCCAGGAGCTGCACGGATTGCAAGAAGTTATAGATGATAACCGGTTTGAATACATTCAGTTCAAAATTACCCTGACTTGCCGCGAAACCAATCGCTGCATCATTACCCATGACCTGCGTAACCACCATAGTAATGGCCTCGCTCTGAGTTGGGTTGACTTTACCCGGCATAATAGAGCTGCCTGGCTCATTCTCAGGAATACGGATCTCGCCCAATCCACTACGAGGACCACTGGCCAACCAGCGGACATCATTGGCAATTTTCATCAAATCAGCTGCAAGCGCTTTAACAGCACCGTGCGCATATACAACTTCATCATGACTTGTAAGTGCGTGGAATTTGTTTGGTGCAGATACAAAATCTTTCCCCGAATGTTTGCCAATCTCCTTGGCAGTGAAGTCCCCAAAATCCGGATGCGCATTAATGCCCGTTCCGACAGCTGTACCGCCGATCGCGAGCTCCTTCAGGTACTGTACACTTTCACGGATCATACGCTCACTCTTGCCCAGCATGGCTTCCCAACCACTGATCTCCTGACCAAGCGTAATTGGTGTTGCATCCTGGAGGTGAGTACGTCCAATCTTGATAATATCCTTGAATGCCTCCGACTTGTCTGCAAAAGTGGCTTTTAATACCGCAATGGCCGGCAAGAGTTGATCCTCAACAGCCAGAACACCTGCGACATGCAGAGCCGTTGGGAATGTATCGTTGGAGCTCTGGGACATGTTCACGTCATCATTCGGATGCAGACGCTCTTCCTTGCCCTTTTGCTCCAGCAGTTGGTTCCCCAGATTCGCAATCACTTCGTTCACGTTCATATTGGATTGTGTTCCGCTACCAGTCTGCCACACTACCAGTGGGAAATGGTCATCAATTCGGCCTGCAATAATCTCGTCTGCTGCATAAGCGATGGCATCGGACTTAGCCGCAGATAATTTACCTAATTTATGGTTACTGGCCGCAGCACTTTTTTTCAAAATGGCAAGAGCACGGATCACTTCCATCGGCATATGTTCACTGCCAATCGGGAAATTCTCCTTGCTGCGCTGCGTCTGAGCTCCCCACAGCCTGTCGGCTGGTACTTTCATTTCGCCTAACGTATCTCTCTCAATGCGGTATTCCACTTGCTTGTCCTCCTCCAAAAAGATGGTTTGGGTCTCTACAAAGCTTGTGTATCTCGTCATATTATACATGATTTGCGAGCAGGTTTTCACCTTTTCGACAAAATTGTAAGCGTAGCGCAAAACGAGCGTGAATTATTTTTGTGATGCAATTGGATACAATCGGCTGCTTTGTTCGAATAGTTCACCTGGTTCCAAACCGATCAATCCGATTTCTTCTGCCGGAATGCCTTCAACATTAGGAGCATTAACCAGGTTCATCTGTGGTTCAGGACAGAAGAATTCGCCACCCATGTTATTGTTCCAGATCATCCAGTGTTTGTACGAAGTACCCACATCGTATACCAGTTTGTCTCCAGTACGGTGATCCGTAAGTTCCATATAGTTACGTCCATTCTGCGGCTCCGCAGTGTAATGATTATCCATGGCTGCAAAAAACGGACTAACCCCGTCTTTTTTCAATTGTTCTTCCTCAGGTGTAAGCGGTTGAAATTGTCCTGTTGGCAGAGAACGCTCATTCAATTCACGACGTTGTCCAATCGTAACTTTGGCCGTGTAATCCGAGGCCTGACTGTCCGGTGCAAAAGGTACTGCAATCGCCGTGTGGAATGCAAACAAATTCGGCATATATTCAGTCCCGTTGTTGCGGACGATCAATTGCTGCTGAAGTCCTTGGCTGCTCAAAGAATAACGGAGCGTCACTGTGAACGTAAACGGCAGGTACTGATGGAATGTATGCCCTTCTTTCACGTCCTGGCTAAGCAACACATAGCTCTCCAGCTGATCAGAACCGTATCCCTCGACCTTCCATTCGGCATCATGTAAAAATCCATGCAAATGGTTACCTGTAGCCGGTTCGTTCACAGGCAACTGATAGACTTTACCATTCCACGGGAAACGCCCATCCTCATATCGGTTCGGTGGAGAAAGAATCGGAATTCCATAGACCGCAGGTGCAGCCATAAACTCATCCATCTGATCCTGATTCGGCTCTCTCAAATAACGGAAACCCTTTTCTGTATCACGGAAAGCAACGAGGTTGGCACCCACGCTTGGAATAACTGCCGCTTCAAACTGATTAAAACGAAGCCAAATGGCCGGAATCCCTCCAAATTGTTCTTCAAATGCTGCATTTTGCTGTGTCATCGTTATATGTACCTCCTGCATACTAAGGTTATATTATACGGCTCGACTATATCATGCCCGAGCGCAAAATACCAATCTATGATAGAGAACAAATTCATAATAGAAAGACAAAAAAGACAGGAAAAAGACAGCTGCAATACGTTACGGCTGTCTCTGCTGTCTTTCATATGATGGTTCAATTAATCCACATATTTGCCGTGATCCGGCACAGCGTTCTCTTCAAAGTCCAGATCAAGCCGCTTTAAGGATTCACTCAGCATATCTCCGCTCAAGGCATGCCCATGCCCGGTAATCGCAAGTTTCGGCTCCAGATGCCTTATATGCTGTACAGATTGATGAGCAGCCTGCCAATCGGTTGTAAAATAGGAAGGCGGGCCATGCAACTGTTTGTCCTGAAGCAACACACTCCACAGCGACTCCTGCTTCACTGTAATGATCGCGTCTCCCGCAATTAACAAACGGTCTGCTTCCCGAAACAGCGACACATGTCCAGGCGTATGACCTGGCGTGTGCACCCACTCCCATTCTGATAGACCTGGAACGGAATGATCTTTGGGTAAACTGAATATCCGATCATCCAGATTGATTGCCTCATTAGGATAAGCGAATGACAACCTGGACATTAAACCTCCACCTACAGAAGGGTCCGCTGGGGGGTAATCTTTTAATCCCGTTAAATACGGAATTTCAAGCGGATGAGCATACACTGGCACACCCCAGAATTGTTCCAGCTCAATAACGGTTCCTACATGGTCGAAGTGACCATGCGTCAATATGATCGCAGACGGCGGACCTTGAAATCGTTCTGTTGCAACCTGAACAATATGATTTGTGAACCTCGCCATTCCGGTGTCCACGAGGACCCAGTTCCTGCTTCCTGGCTCTCCGATGAACACGACATTAACGAATAGTGTACGTAGACTGAGAATATCGGGCGCGACTTCTTCAAGTCCCGTCAACCCTTCTGTAATCAGATTGTCAGATGCCATTCACGGTTACCTCCCATTAGGCGGATTGTCTCTCTGGTTCCATTCATCTCGTAGACTTCCCTTTTCTGGATCATCTATTCAACAATTCCAATAAAACAGACGGCATACACCCTGTTTCGGGCATACACCGTCTAGTATAGTCATCGACACAACACAATAGAACAAGAACATCTCGGCCAGTTAAGCCGGAAATGCCTCCAAGGCAGCATCGAGCAATTGATTGTACAGATCGTCATCATTCTCAAGCAACTCGTCCATACGAAGTAACTCTTCTTCATCACCGGATTGCTCCGTGAAATGCAAGCTATAGTCCCAATCTTTTCCATTCTTGCTCATGAAGGTAATCTCATATACTGACTTTTCGCCTTCTGTGCGGTAAACGGTATTTCCTACGTATCCTTTTTCACCTTCACGGCGCATTTCAGCACTTATAATTTCAATATTCACAATCATTCTCTCCTTTAATCTTTCATTTACAGCAGGTCTCCAACATTTCTGGTAAACCTAGTTTGGTAATTATTATTGGTTAATTGTACAATATATAACGTAGCAACGTATACCTTATTCAATGAAGGAACCATTCTGAGTCCTTACATAGTTGTAATGAGGATTATAATACGTGTTTGAACAACATCTATATTAGCCAACAAGCTACGATATTATTATCACATTGGAGGAAAAAATAGCATGAATACTTTTGAAACGAATCTTCAGCAATATGCTGAACTGGCTGTACAAGTCGGTGTCAATGTCCATCCTGGGCAGACACTCGTGGTTAACGCTCCAATCTCGGCAGCACATTTTGTACGACTGATTGTCAAAGCAGCTTACGGTAAAGGTGCCAAATTGGTCAAAGTAAACTGGAGTGATGAAACCGTTACACGTCTTCATTACGATCTTGCACCTGATGAAGCCTTCTCCATTGAACCGAAATGGTTTGCAGCTGAAATGACTGAACTCGTTGAAGAAGGTGCCGCTATTCTGCACGTCATCGCTGAAAATCCGGATCTGCTGAACGGTGTAGCTCAGGAACGGATTGTTACTAGCCAAAAAGTGCGCGGCAAAGCGCTCGAAAAATATCGTTCTTATCAGATGGCTGACAAATTCAGCTGGTCTATCGTGGCCGTTCCTTCTCCAGAATGGGCAGCTAAAGTGTTCCCGGATCTTCCAGAAGCACAACAAGTGGATCGCCTGTGGGACGTCATTTTCAAAACAGTACGGATCGGTGAGCAGGATGCTGTTGCCGAATGGAAAACCCATTTGCAAAACCTTGATTCCCGCGCTGATCTGCTGAACAACAAAAAATACAAGAAGCTTCACTATACAGCTCCAGGCACAGACTTGACCATTGAACTTCCAGAAGGCCATATCTGGGTATCCGGTGGAAGTGTGAATGAGCAAGGACATGTCTTTATTGCCAATATGCCTACCGAAGAAGTATTCACGGCTCCGCTGAAAACGGGTGTTAACGGTACAGTGCACAGCACGAAACCACTGAGCTACGGCGGCAACCTGATTGACGGATTCTCCCTTACATTTGAGAACGGTCGAATCGTAGATTACACCGCTGAGCAGGGACTGGATGCACTCAAAAACCTGATCGAGATGGATGAAGGTGCACACTACCTGGGTGAAGTTGCTCTCGTTCCACATCAGTCACCAATTTCGGATACGAATATTTTGTTCTACAATACACTCTTTGACGAAAATGCCTCCAACCATTTGGCGATTGGTAATGCCTATGCCTTCTGTCTGGAAGGTGGTAAAACGATGTCCAAAGAAGAGCTGATTGAACGTGGCATGAACTCCAGTCTCACTCATGTAGACTTCATGATTGGATCCGGAGAAATGAACATTCACGGCGTGACCTCCGAAGGTGCGGAAGAGCCGATCTTCCTGCAAGGAAACTGGGCATTTTAATACCGTTTGATGTGATTTAGGAGAGGGGAGATTACTCCTCTCTTTTCCTGTGTCAACAGGTCAACAATTCAACAATTGGAGGGAACTCATATGTTAAGTTTTGAACAAAAACTGGATCGTTACGCTGAACTTGCTGTAAAAGTAGGTGCTAACGTACAACCAGGGCAAGTATTTGTTATCAGTGCGATGATTGATACCTCTGAATTCGTACGTTTGCTGGTACGCAAGGGATATGAAGCTGGCGCCAAGCAGGTGATTGTAAAATACGGAGATGAAACCGTCAATCGATTGCGGTTTGAGATGGCCCCAGAGGAATCCTTCCAAGAGCCGCCGAAATGGCATGCAGCGGAGCTTGAAGAACTAGCGTCCAATAATGCAGCCTTTCTAACCGTATTGTCATCCAGTCCAGACCTGATGAAAGGTATTGACCCGGAGCGGATTTCCACCCATCAGCGTACATTTGGTCAGGCGATGGCCAAGTACCGTCAGTATCAACAGGCGGATAAAATGAGTTGGACGGGTGTGGCTTGTCCTTCCCCCGATTGGGCAGCCAAAGTATTCCCGGATCTCCCGGCAGCTGAGCAGGTTAGCCAGCTGTGGGAAGCCATTTTTGCTGCGGTGAGAGCCGATTTGGAGGACCCTGTAGCGGCTTGGGAACAACATATTGAGCGACTGGAGACCAAAGCCGTTGCCCTGAACAACAAGAAGTATCGAGCATTACATTTCCTCTCCCCAGGGACGGATCTTACTGTCGAGCTTCCAGAAGGTCATATCTGGGCGCAGGCAGGTAGCGTGAATGAGCAAGGCACCCCTTTTGTCGCGAATATCCCGACAGAGGAAGTATTCACCGCTCCAGCCAAACATGGCGTTAATGGCAAGGTGTCCAGCACCAAACCTCTCAGCTATGGCGGCAGTATCATTGATCGTTTTTCACTCACATTTGAGAACGGACGTATCATTGATTTTCATGCCGAAGAAGGTCAGGATACGCTGGAAAGACTCATTTCCATGGATGAAGGATCTCATTACCTCGGCGAAGTCGCTTTGGTCCCCTTCCATTCACCGATCTCTGAGAGTGGTATCCTGTATTACACTACATTGTATGATGAGAATGCGTCGTGCCATCTTGCGATCGGCAGTTCCTATGCATTTAATATCGAAGGTGGCAAAACGATGTCTCCTGAAGAGCTTGCAGCCCGTGGCATGAACAGCAGTATCACCCATGTGGACTTCATGATGGGCTCGCCTGAGACGGACATTTACGGTATTACGGCAAACGGCGAACGTGAAGCCATCTTCCTTAAGGGAGACTGGGCTTTCTAACTGATCACGGAGAGTTATCTCCCGTAATGTATTTTCACTAAACAGTAGAAAAGGCTGTCTTGCAACCATGTATTCATGGTTGGTGAGACGGCCTTTTATTAATTTTCAGCAAACTTTCCCGCATGTTATACACACTTCCCTCATCTGGTTTTTCCCGGACCAACCTCCCATTGTATCGTTTCCATATTATGTTGTAAAATGTAATGATACCAATGTTTGTGGATTGTTCACCAGAAAGGAGAACATCATGGCCAATCGGCTCCAGTTATTACTAGCCTCAGATTTCCATAATTTAGGCTCTGCACTTCAGGAAGAAGTGTATTATGAATATTATAATATGGTACATGGTCTTATTGTTTATATCATCAAGGAGCGTGCTGCAGCAGAAGATATTATTCAGGAAGCTTTTATCAAAATCATTAAAAACAAACCTATCTTTGAAGACGAGGTCAAACTGAAAGCCTGGCTCAAGGTCGTCACACGAAACACAGCTATTAATTATCTGAGAAAAAATAAAAATAACCGTAACCAATTGGATACGGATAGTGTTTTTATAGATATGGAGACGATGAATCAGACGGCAGCTTCCGTGGAAAGCATGGTAGAAACGCAGATGATGGAAGAGTCCATTGAATATTATCTCAGACAGCTCAAACCGGAATATCGTGTACTGGTGGAGTTACGGTGGAAAAAAGGTCTCTCCTACCGAGAGATGGCCGAACTGCTGGATACCTCCGAAGACATTGTGAAGCAACGTTTGTTCAGAGCCCGTGGCAGTATCAAGAAGAAATTACATAAGGAATGGGGTGGAAGCATTGAGCAAAGGCAAGTCCGATAAAAACGTGGAGCGATTCGATTCAGAGCTGGAAGACGAATATTTCGACGCTGCGTTTGACCTGGCTTTTGATGAAGCTTTCCATCAGGCCGTCTCTGCCCCTTCCGCCTCCCATACCGAATCCATGCAGCAATCCTGGCAGAAGGTACACAGGGAAATTAACAGAATCGGTTTACGTAAAAAAAGAATACGTACCTTGCGACTTTCAGTTGTCGTAGCCGCGTCCGTGACCATCGGAGCCGTAATCTTCAGCCTGCCGTCCGGTACGCAAGCGGTATCCCCTTTTGTACAATCCATCAAGGATTGGGGCAATGGCATGAAATCCATTATCATTGAGGATCGCACGACCCATCTGGGGGCTGATCCGTCAACAGCCAAAACGCCTCCACCACCGGAAACCAGCTTAGACGACATTCTTAAAGTACAAGAAGAAGAAGCTCTTAATACACCTTCGTATGAGTTATCTAGCCACCTGCTTCGTCCAGTACTTGTTACGGAAGAGATCGCACGCGAAGGGTTCATGGGTGACTTTCTGTTATCCAATGCCATTCCCGAGCGATTCAACAAGGTCAAATTCGAACTCGTGCTTGATACTGAAAACCCTGTGAATCCAGACGATTATTATGAGTCCACACAAATGAGAGTTCAATATACCAGTGAAGGCAAGAGCATAGAGGATGAGATCATCCAGTTTGATTATGTCTATGTCATGCCTGGGGAGAAAATTGAAGGGGCCATGCTTCGTGATATGAGCACCGTAAAGCTGGCGGATGGCTCGGAAGCACTGATGTATATCGGCCCACCCTATAACTCCTTTCAGTGGATGATGGGTTCCAACAATATGAGTCTGTTTGGCACCCTTTCGGAAGAAGAAATGACTGCTATTGCCAACGATTTTCAAGAGCAGAAGTTTCCCGGTAGCACCCGCTGATAAGATCAAAATAACACGGTGCCAGAGACATGTTTGCTTGTATCCGTGGTACTTCCATCATACGCTGTATGAATACTCGTAACGCGATAATAATATCCTGGCATAACGGTCCAATCCGATGTGGCATTCAGTAAGTTTGTATTCGTTGCATTGTTGGAATTGGTTTTGAAAGTTACCCATGCTGTTCCTGTCCAGCGCTCAAGTCGATAATCTACGGAAAGTGTCTTCATTGCTGTATATGTCGTGGTCTTGGTATTGACGATAGCCGATAGTCCACCCCCAGGGATGACTGCTCCGACCGCTTGATAAATATGTCCACGTTCGGAAATGGTAGCAAGTGAATGGATGAATGGTTCCGGCGGTGGCGGGGGTGTAAGAGCACCAGAGGACACATTGATCATTGGGCTTGCAACGGCCGGTTCGGACGTAGGTAAAGCCAGGATTGTTGGCACCATTAACAAGGCAACAAGCATTATTTTTAGTATAGATCCTGCACTCTTCGTTTTCATTTTCCGCATATTGATCCATCCTCCGCTTCCATACTTGATTTTGTGTAAGGGTATAAACGGACGGATCGGGTGACAGGTTTCAAAAAAAATTAGACGCTCCGATGTTTCAGTCGGCAGCGTCTTTTGTCTTGCTTGCATCTCCAGCATGATTGAAACCTAAATTATTCCAGCCCGTATGTATTGGGTAATGGATACACGAAATCATATTAACCAACAAGATTTGCAAATGAGGTGTATAACTTGAGTAAACTTCAATCCAAATCCAAAAGGCATCGTCAAAGCTCCAATCCGAATGAACTACACATCGAAGTTTCCGGCTCGTTCAAACGTTGGCTTGTTATCTTGGTGAGTGCGCTTACCGCAGGGACCTTAATATATTTATTGGCTACAGCCCGTGAAAGCTGGATAAGCATGGGGATAGACCGCTATGTATTGCCCTTTATGATCTGGGGACTTGTACTGTCCCCCATCCTTGCTTTTCTTTTTCTCAAGCAGAGTGGCCGAACCCTTTCCCATGTCAAATTTTTACGTGTTTTCGGGATTGCTTTCTGCCTTCTGCCTCTGGTACTTCTGTTTTATGTGTTACCAGCAACACTCAGTATGATGAATGATCACCTAACCCAATATAAGCAAAATCCGGTGTTATCCACTACTAAGGTGGGGGACTACAATTCTTACGAGGTTACTTTCGTCGATATGTACGACATCATCACCTTTAAGACACCGACAACAACCCAATCCACTCGAAAAAAGCTGAATATCCAGCATGATCTCGCTCCTGGAGAGAATGTTTATGTCACTTATAAGCGAATTTATATCAAAAATAGCTTGGTCACGGAGAACCGTTACGCTGATGTTGTCATTCATGCACCCAAAGAATCATGAGCATGCAAAGAAGCTGTACGATGACCATTACGTCACCATACAGCTTCATTCGTTACAATTTCGATCCGGCTTACGCGCCTTCTTCTTCAACCAACAGTTCCAGCTTAATCACATTTACTCGGGAAATTCGCTTATGCTCTGTCTCTTGAATGACAAATACATAACCCCCATACTCAACCGATTGACCGACCTCAGGTGGAATGGCATCTACTCTGGAGTATAACCAGCCTCCAATGGTATCGTAATCAGCACGGTCCATCTCCAGTCCAAATCGTTCACTGACTTCTTCAATCAGCATCAATCCATCAATGGAGTATTCCATCTCATCCACTTGCTCAATGGCAGGACGTTCTTGGTCGAATTCATCCTGAATCTCGCCTACGATCTCTTCCATGATATCTTCAAGTGTGACAAGCCCGGAGGTTCCGCCGTATTCATCAATCAGAATCGCAATCTGTGTCTTGCTACGCTGCATACGCTTGAGCAGATCACTGATCAGCGTGGTGTCTGGCACAGCCAGGATGGGCCGGATTACGGAGATGGTATCCGTGAGTTGGGATCGCATTAGATCCTTAATGTGAATAAAGCCGATAATATGATCCTTGTCTCCGTTATACACCGGATACCTTGTTCGCATACTTTCGCTGGCAATCTCCAGATTCTCCAGCATGGACTCATTGGCATTCAGACAGATCATCTCCGTCCGCGGAATCATAATTTCACGGGCGGTTGTATCCGTAAAATCAAATATATTATCAACAAGTGCTAATTCAGTGTTATCAATTAAACCGCTCTTATTGCTTTCTTTCATGAGAATACGTAATTCATCTTCACTATGCGCGTCGTCCATCTCCGAAGCTGGTGCCATTCGGAACAGTCTCAACAAGCCGTTAGCCATACCGTTCAGTGCCCATATGAATGGATACATTAACTTGTAGAAGAACGTTAGCAAAGCCGCAGACCACAACGTGATCGTCTCAGACTTTCGAATCGCCATCGTTTTGGGAGCAAGTTCTCCCAGTACAATGTGCAAGATCGTAATAATCACAAATGCAATGGCAATAGAGATTCCATGAACGTAGACTGGTCCCAGTCCAAATGCGGTAAACACGGGCTCTAACAGGTGTGCAATTGCCGGTTCTCCCAGCCACCCGAGTCCCAGTGAAGCCAAAGTTATACCTAGTTGGCAAGCTGACAGATATGCATCCAGATTACGTACGATATTGGAAGCATAGATGGCATTTTTGTTGCCTGTTTCCACCAAAGCCTCAATCCGACTTCCACGAACTTTCACCATCGCAAATTCCGCCGACACAAAGAAACCATTCATTAATACAAGTAAACCAATTAATACTAAATTTAAAATACTCGGTAAGGGGTCACTCAAATTTTCATCCTATTCGCCGTCATTCTTCGGCAAATAGGTCCACCTCCTTCGAAAATGTAGGATATTAGCCATTCTGCCGCTCATATGCAATTTCAACTTCCCAATGCTTCCACCTCCACCTTGTTCTGTCGAATAACAAAGATATGCTTCTTTTATTATATAATTCTACACTACACAGTCAATCCGTGTCCTATGACAACGAAATGGCACAAACGCCTTTTTTCTTTAACAAAAGTCTCGATTACGCTGTTTTCACGGAAATAATTTTTACTAAATACGCCGTTATGCTTCTTATTTTTACACTAGTTGAATCCTCTGCAACGTGTGTATTTGTATTGATAAATGATTAAATTCCAGATCATCAGATAGTTATTCCTTTTCATTTTCTGTAATACGTGTGACTGCTCGAACTATAACATCAGGATAGTTATTCTGAATGATAATTTTGGCTTCAGCTATACTTTCAGCTCTCAATTCTCGAGTGTATATGATTCCATAAGAATCTTGGAATTCTACGGAATATTCGATTGCCTCTCGGTCCATTTTTAATCACCTGCCCATTGTTATTGTGCTTTACAATCACATTATCAATAAGTTTACGCATTCGTAAAATACGTTGAGCGCTCTCTTCCACTAGTAGTTTATTCGATAGTCCTTTTCAAGATAAGCATATTCACTGTCTCTTGTTTGATACGTTCTTGGTCTGATAACTAATAATTCCTTATCTGAGCCAGCCTTGCTAGACGAATTAATTTCGAGTCTCATCACTCGTTCAATGACTTGATGATCGATATGCTCATCATCTACATCTTCCTCGTCTACAAAGCGAACTGTTATGTCCTGTTTTATTCCTTTCCAATTTAGATGACTACTTTGATAACATAATTCCACATTAATCAATGCCTCATCACAATCTATTCTGGACTGTGTATAAAACTCAATAAATACGTCTTTATCTTGTGACACTAATTTTATTTCACCTGTTTCTGTTTCAAAATTCCCATTCAAATTTAATCCTCGATAAAGACCATTTGGGAGGTGAATACGTAATATTGCATTTTCAAATAATTTATTGGTATGGGTGAGCTCAATCCATAAATGATTCATTCCTTCTTCTTTTTCCATCTTTTTTTTAGCCAGCCGTAAATTAAGCATCATTAAATTCCCCCCTTCAAAACCTGTGAAACAGAATCAATTACCTTCTGTTTTAATTCGGCTGAAACTCGAGGACTTAATGTAATTGAAACATCATCTGTTATTGTTAGAGTTTCGTTTTCCAAGACACGGTCTGGACTATATAAACTCATCAATTGGCCGATTTTTTCCACTTCCTCTAAAGAAAGAGAATTTAATTTTTCTTGGATGGATGCTAAGTTCTCACCAGTTCTAGATAAAGTTATAATTGCTCGAAAATAATGAATGTGTTTATCGGTGTATACTCTTTTATTTCCTACCAACTCTAACGGAGGAATCATGCCTATTTGTGTATAGTACCGAACCGTCCTCAGATTCATCTTAGTATCATCTTCTTGAAGAATTTCTGAGATACGCTTTGCAGTGTACTGATTCATAAACTCACTCCTTTAAACTTTAGTTTATACCTATACAGTAAACTGTAATATGTACAGTTTACTGTATAGGTATGCATCTAGTCAAACAACTATTAAAAAAGGAAAAATCATTTTGAGAATCACAACTAATTCTTAACTAACCAAAGAGAGCATCCTCGCTCATGTTTACGCATGGCTGGATACTCTCTTTTTGTAATACTGTTATTTTCTCAGATTCTATCCGCTAATTACGATGTCGACTCAATCTCCACTACGGTTTCCGAAGCGGGGTTCCAGCGCCACTTGGCTTGTTTCCCGCTTGCGTTATGCAATCCACCGATCCAGAATTCATCCTGCTTCAGCAGTGCCCAATCGACTTCTTCATTCAACACCTTAATTCCGAGTTCCGTTAGCGACAGGACACCGTCACGGAATTTTTCATCATGCTGCTTGAAATTAGGGAAAGTGGTTGCACCGCTCATCTGAAGCAGGGCATGAGGTCCTTCTGTCATCCGCTTCAGATGTGCCCAGTATTCAAGATCACCCATCCCGAGAATATGCAACTTGTCCCCTACCTCGCGAAATAATGGATACGGATGCTCCACACCTGCTCTAATGGTCTCTAGTGTTGTCTGCTCAATGAGCCCCAGACCGTTCGATACAGATGGCAGACGGGACAAATGTGCCTTAAAGGCAGCTTTTGCAAAGGGTAGCGCAGAAGTGTCTGCCTGCAAGTAATCCAGATGATGCCGGAAATCAGTCGACGTATAGGCTTCCCAGAACTGTGCACCGGCTTGTAACTCGTTTTTCTCAATCACATGCCAACTGCCTGACAGCCGTTCAATCTGTGTGGAGGTAAGCTGTCCCAGTCCTCTAAAGTGCTCAATCTCTGGATACGAGTCAATACAGAGCAGATTCAGTTTCGTATTCTGGAGTGCTTGTCCTTTGAAATAATGTAACAGATACGATAACATCGTCTGATCATAGAGATCGTATTCGAACCATAAGACAATTTCCTTGTATTGTTGAAACGAATGCAACTTGCGTTCAAGCTCCTCAATCTTCAAGTATTCCGCCTGTGGAATGCCCAACTGCTGCTCTAACACGGATGCCCGATTCTGCCGCTCCTGCGTATCTCCCATCTCTTTGGCTACCGGGCCGAACGTATACAACTCTCTCCATACCAGGATGTCTCCCTGAATTCCACTCTCTCTTAAACGATTGGCAGCGTGATCCCCATTCATAATGTGTAACAATCCTTTTCCCCCTTCATACAAGTCACTGAATACAGAGACCAGATCCCTTACAGGCATAGAACGCTTGAGTTTGGATCGGGCATCGAACAGCCTTTTCTTTAATGCAGGTACCTTGACCCCGAGGAAATCCGATATTTCCTTGAGCGAGTATCCTTCCAAATAAAACAGTTCAACAGCAATCCGCATCGATGATGGCAGTATTGCAATGGAATCACGAAGCGTACGATGCATTTCATTTTGCACCGCTTGTTTTTCCGGATTATGCGCCTGATCCTCTTCATGGAATACATGCTCCAGCTCCTGAACTGGAATCATGGTATGCTGCTTGCGTCTTAGCCAGCGATAACACTGCCTCTCCACGATCACCTTGAACCACCCGGGAAAAGCCTCAGGAGCTTCCAGCTTGGACAGATTGCCAAAGGCTTCAGTAAACGCCTCCTGCACGACATCTTCTGCCCAAAATGTATCCCCCAGTCGGTGGTAGGCAACAGCAAGTGCCATCCCGCGATATTGAGACATCAGTTGTGCGTAAGCTTCGGGTTCGCCCTTCATCGCTCCTTCAATCCATGAATTCAATGCTATGGACTCCCTTCATATAAGCATGCTGCTTGTTCTATTCATGTATAAGTGCCATGTTATCGCCAAAAGGTTACGTATGACTCTAAACCTATAGTAACCTTCGTATATATGTTTATGTAAAAAGCTGTCCTGTCTGCGGATTACCTCCACATTCAGGACAGCGAAGTATATCAGTATGTGTTAGACATGTCAGTTATCAATCAAAATGATGAGGGCCAATGATTATCTGCTTGGAGCTTGCGGGTAATTGCCTACCACTCCTGGATATTGATACAACAACGGCTCATCAAATGTAGCATAGTCAAAGTTGACCATCAACAGCATGATCCGTCTTCCTGTCTTCGGGTCACTGATGATAATATGGTCACGTCCCGCTGCTTCAATAATACCTTGGAATATGCGAGCGTTCCATTCTTTATTTCCTTCATATGTCATGTAGAACGTACCGAATTTACCAAGATTCAGACGTAAAATATTCTCAATGTATGACTGCTCAAACTGTGGAGCCGTTGTTGTAATCACTGCACCCGTTGGTGTCATTGGGCTTCCACTGGATACGAGTGGGGGTACACTTGTCGAGCTTGGTGATACCATCCCTGGCGTTGGTGACATGGCAGGCATTCCGTTACCAATTTTGTAAGACGTACCTTGAACCTGAGAATTGGCTTGTTGACCCAACACAGAATTGGCTTGCTGACCCAGTGTTTGAGTCGTTGGTTGATAAGGCTGATTAATCATAGTGATTCCTCCCAAAATTTAATATACTTCCGGACAGTCATCGCCTGTCGGACTGAAGAAACAATGCGCTTTGAAACGTCCTGTATTTTGCTGGTCATACCATGTTGGTGGGCAGTCGCCCACAGGTCGGAAAAACCACAATGAATTGCTCGCTGGCCAGATGCGCTCTCCATTGATCACCCGTTGTGCGAGACGAATCTCGGACTGTCTTGCCCGTTGGTAAAAGTACCCCTTCTGTGTTGACTCGTAGCCTCCTGGATTCTGGAATACCATACGATTGATATCGCGAATATCCTTGAAGTCCAGACAATCCACCAGCACCCGGTTCACACCTACATTGCCCACAAGCAACATACCCTGTTCGCCGTCACCTTCAGCCTCTGCCCTCATGAGCCTAGCCAGCAGCTTGACGTCCTCTGAGTTGGCTTTAATAACAGCCATAGTCTGTTTCCTCCCTTGTTTCAGCTGTTCATCACCGTACATCGTATTGTGCAGGAGCCCATTCGGTGACACGATTCCATCTTTTTTCCACAAAAAAAAGCCCGGAACCTCACCCAAGGTGAAGTCCCGAAGCAACTCGTTTCTTATAATACTCGCTTGTTTAAGGCTTGGCTTCAATCCAATAATCGTAAGCATGAACAATGTTGCCTTGGTAAGCCTGATGTTCGGCCAGCAGATCCGGAAGCTTGGCAAGCTGAAGTTCCATCTCCGCTGCCCCTTTTTCATAAAAAGAAATATGAGGACCTTCGTGGTTCTGCTTCATTTCTACCGAAATCATTAACCTTTTTCCCAAACGATCCGCGATCTCCATCTCCTGGCTCACAACAGCAGCAATCCCATTGGAACCTTCGGCGTTGTTACGGAAAGCCATCAGCGACACATGATCGAGTGTACGGATCATAAATTCAGCCACAGATGTATCCTTTCCTGGCAACGCGAAGCTATCCAGCCATACAGCAAGGTCTGCGCTTGTTTCGAGATCACTGTCCTTCTTCGTTTCTTCCTGGAAAAATGTAATGTTGGCAGCCCATTCGATCAACAGGGTGTCCCGACTATTCTCCCACTCTGGCAAAGTGTACGGCTCAATATCCAGATGGATGCCTTCAAATCGTTCATCCGGCTCGGATTCAGCATTATAGTTTTTCACATAATCAATCAATCGCTTAATGCGTGGACGATTCTCCTTTTTGCCCCAGATGGGGTGTCCACCCATCGCATGGATCTCAATGCCCTGCGCTTTTGCCCGTTTCACAAAACTGCGGTAACTGGAATAGGGTTGATCCAGGTCCAAACGGACATACAACCAGTTAATATTCTGCTCTCTAGCAAACGCTAGTATGTGCTCTCCCCCGTCATTTGTCACCTGAGAGGCCTCCCAGATATACGTTCCCCGAATCTCTGGTTGATTGGATGGAATCTCCGGTGATGGCAGTTCTGATGGCTCCAGTTGTCCCCAGTATACGATGTCATGTACAGCAGAACCTGCGTAGGAACTATGTTCGCTGAATGCGGAGGCAACTTCTTCAATAACGCTTTCCAGTTGTGCTGCACCTTTACCGGCAAATGTCGTGAACTCCTCGCCAGGCATTGGCTTGGTGTTCAACCCAACCGTAACGCTCACATTGCTAGTATCGGCCCAGTTCATTTCCTGTTCAATTAAACGTATAATACCATTGTTCCCTTGCGCGTTATCACGGTAAGCGAGTAAAGTGACATGCTCCACTCGTTCAATGAACCAACGTGACAATGGTTCGTTATCTGCATCCTCAGAAACTCTATTTCCTGTGACGGTGTAGGAATCCAGCCAAAATGGCAGGTCAATATTCACTGCAACTGCGCCATCCTGTCTCACTTGCTCAAATAACAGATTCATATTGGCTACCCAGGATTGTACCAGTGGCTTAGCATCTTCTTTCCAGGCTGGTAACACATAGGGCTTGATATCCAGATGTATGGCATCAAATTGCTCGTTGGTCTCAGCAGCTTGATTGTAATCACTTACCCACGAGGCTAATCTGAGCATGGGACCTTCACGACCACTGATTGCCCAGGATGGATCGCCTCCCAAAGCTTCAACCGCAATACCCGCACGACTGGCTTTGGCTATGAACGTCTGGTATACCTCCTTGGGCATCGTCATGTCTACATTCACGTACAGTCTGTTTATCTTATGTTTAGCTGCATTGGCCAACAGCTCATCTCCGTTGCTAACAGACAGTGCCTGCCATACCCAGGCCGCCCGTATATCTGCGCCGTCAGCTTCAGCAGGTGACTCATTCCCTATCATTATCATCCCTCCGATCAGCAGTAACAGCCAAAATACCTTCCGGGATTGTTTCCCGAACATATACTCCCTCCATTCCTCTACTGTTGTAAAATCACATTTATTATAGCAACCGAGTTATTAAAAACAAATAAGCCCAAGTGCTTAACTTGGGCTTATTGCTCTTAAGTTGGGATAGCTTAGGGCTCGCCCGGCTCAATCCCGGTTCTAGTCCTCATATATCATTTTTCGGGTCATGCCTCCATCAATAACGAGGTTGGTCCCTGTGACAAAGGTATTGCTTGGATCAGATAAATATAGACAAGCACGGGAGATATCCGAAGGAACACCCACACGACCGGAGGGATGCTGTTCATGATCCTCCTTTTTCAATTTCTGCGCGTCACCTGTCTCAATCCATCCCGGACTGATACAATTGACCCGAATTTGGTCCTTGCCCAGTGAGACCGCCAGCGCATGCGTTAGAGCTACAATCGCTCCTTTGGATGCGGCATAAGCTTCGGTATCCGGCTCAGACATCAGCGCACGGGTAGAAGCCATGTTGATAATGGCACCTCCATGTTCATTGCTTTTCATATGTTTGGCTGCTTCCCGACTCGCCAAAAAGCAACTTCTCACATTGGTATTGAGTACATCGTCCCATTCTTCCAGCGTTAGCTCATAGGGTGACTTCCACTTGGCGAGTCCTGCATTATTCACTAGAACATCGATTTGCTTGAATTCTTCCACGGTTGTACGAAAAAGATTCGTAATATCCTGCTCGCTCCGAACATCACATTGAACAAAGATGGCTTCTCCGCCTTCATTACGAATGGAAGCTGCTGCTGCCGCCCCCTCCGCTTCCTTGTAGTCAGCAAGTACAACTTTGGCCCCAGCGACCGCATAAGCCTCAGCCACACTCCGTCCGATTCCCTGAGCGGCACCAGTTACAACAACAACCTGATCTGTAAATGACATATTCATTGCCTCCTCTATGGTAATGATCCTTTGATCATAATTTCATTATGCCTCTTCTTATATAAATACACGTCAGGGCCATTAAGAAACGCTTGTCCAGTAAATAATCAAAAAAAGCTCACGCCATCTTGGCGCAAGCTGCTCAGTTTAACCACGTAGGCGTTCAGAATATACGCGATTATATCGCTCGAAGCCTACATAACGTGTTCCTTTGAACGAGAGCCGTCCTTCATCCCCCTCAGCGCACAAACCATACTCTTCGCCATTGACTTTGAATTCAAGCCGATCTCCACTTTCTACTTCAAAGGTGACGTAGTATAACGTTCGTGCTGTACTGCCCGGTTCAGATTGCGACTGACTCATCTTCATCCGTCTGCTGGTGATTCGTGAAGGCACGGTCAATAGCGGCTCCGAGTTGTTGCGTCCCCACCTCCATACCTCCTTTCCCATCGACAGAAGGACTATACCTATAATCAGAACAAATACAACCGGAAAGACGGTTCCAAACAAATCAAACATCCAGGATGATTCAATGCCCATGTCTCTCCCTCCGTTCATACAACTTAGGACAGCCGGAGTCTTGACCCGTCTCCTGTAATGTATATGCGGACGAACACGGAACTTGTTAATCCGATTAAATATTTGAGCAATAAAATCAAAGAATGAGTGAATAAATATGTTGCGCTTCATTGAATGACTCTCGTCCGCTACCGAAACATTGCCGATATTATTTCTGGTCATCATATATAACCAAGCTATGTACAACATCAGCTCCAACTGAGATAACAGCCTTGAGTAAAGCACTGCTATCTCAGTTCAAGCAAACCAATGTTACCATTGTGGATGCATATTTAATAAAGCAATGGACAATTAGCCTAGGTTAATAACGTACTCATGCTAATTGTGTGATCACAAGATGTGCGGATACAGGTCTAGTTCCGCCCGCAAGTGGCGTGATTGTTAATGCTGTAGCATTACCAGCCGGGTTCCGCACGGTCAGAATAGAATTAATCACGGTTGTCTGCACCAAAGCCATACCAACAATCTGAGACGTTCCCGTTGCTCGCCCAACTACAGTAGGAGCCAAATCTGCCCCATTGAGAGTTAAGATTAGTTGACCTGCTTCATTGATGCTCACCTGGAATAAAATCTGATACGTACCAATGGCTGCTAGATTGAATGCACTAGGCCCCGTGCGGGCGATAGTTGTTCCACTTGTTGGCCCATCCTGAGGAAAGCTTACATCTGTACCGGGAGCAACCGTTGCTGCATTATCAGGTGGCATCAGTGCGAAAAAGTCAGCGAATCCCAGTACGCTTCCGGCTACTCCTGTTGCACCTGTAGATCCTGTTGCCCCAGCGGGACCCGCTACTCCCGTTGCACCTGTCGGACCTACTGCTCCAGCAGGACCCACGGCTCCTGTTGCACCAGCTGGGCCTGCCGGGCCTACTGCTCCAGCGGGGCCTACAGCTCCTACTGCTCCTGCAGGACCTACAGCTCCTGCTGCACCGGCTGGGCCTGCCGGGCCTACAGCTCCTGCAGCTCCTGTCGCACCCGTCGGCCCAACAGCTCCGGGAAAACCTTGAGGTCCAATCGCTCCGGCAGGTCCGGGATTACCCTGCGGACCTTGTGGTCCTACAGCCCCTGCTTCTCCCGGAATCCCCTGTGCTCCCACGGGGCCAGCAGGTCCCACCGGACCTTGAGCGCCTACCGCTCCAGCAGGACCTGGCTGTCCCTGAGGTCCTTGTGGTCCAGGTGGCCCTCCTGCTGGTCCTTGAGCTCCAGGTGGCCCTTCTACCCCTTGTTTACCTGGAATACCTTGTAAGCCTTGTACGCCTTGTATACCTTGTGGTCCTGTTGGGCCAACAACAGTAGGGTTAGATATGTTCACTTCTGGAGGCGGACATTTTACTTGAACGAATTTTTTAACCACTTTCAGTCGGCGGTCTTTTCTTTTAACTTTACATGGATGTAATGTTGCCTTTTTTCTCTTCATACGTTTCTTCACTTCTGAATAACTCACAGTGTGGACACCTCCCTATAGACATAGTTTAACGTACGTATGCAGATGAATAGATGCGTGGACGAACAACCAATTTAATTAAAAAACTCCGCTGATTATCAGGTAAAACAATAAAATCGGTAGCAACTGCCTATATGTTTAATCTATTTTGTTTATAACCATCGATTAAAGTGAACTGGTTTACGTGAGGAGATTGGTTCACCAAAAAACTCATGCCATTTGGGCATGAGTTTCATGATTTAACCACACAGACGTTCCGAATAATACCGATTAGTTCGTTCAAAGCCAATATATCCTGTCCCTTGAAAGAGGGCCGTCTTACATCTGCGTCGGGTGTACAACGATATATGAGTTTTGACAAAAGGGCAACCATGACCTCCATAACGTGTTGAGTTCACTTATGCTGATTTTTCGATTGTAATATTCTTCATCACAATTGATCTTGTGTTCTAACGATTCTGCCAAGTAAAAATGCGTTTCATCATAACCAACGACGGGAACAAAATGCAAATAACGTTGTTTGGGATGTACTCTAATAAATAATATAACAGGCACCCCTTGGCTGATCTGTTTCTTCAACGTATTCACATTTCCACGTAAGTACATTGCCTGATATCCTAGCTTCCTGAAAAAAACAACGACCGCTTTGGGATATACTGTCCCATCCAGTAATTTGCGAGGATAGGTTTCACAAATCTTTGTTCCGTTGGACTCCAAACCGAAATGTCTCAAGACAAAAGCACTGGAAAATGCAGCGCATTCGTAGTTTTTCTGAATATCCAACCGATTTGAAGATTGAATGTAATATGTACTTGGCACATTGACTGTGTACATGTGATCTTTCTTAGGAAAACTGAAATAAAGGGAGATCACCCAGAGGATAATCAACCAAAGTAATACATTGAGAAACAATACGTGACCTCCTTCGTCTCATCAAGATGATATACTCTACCTTTTAAGTAGCCATTCACTAGACAACAAACTATACGTCACTATATTCTCGTAATGATCGTAAACCCATTGAGCTTCTCTGGATGTGCCCTCATTTGAAAATCCGATTTTCTCAGGTATAGCCCTGCTTTTAAAGTTGTTTTCTGCACATTGAATAATGACACGATTTAACTTCAACTCGTTAAAGAGATATTTAAGCAATTGTTCTATTGATTTGGTAATGATTCCTTTGCTCTGTGCTGACTCAGCTAAAAAATATCCAATGCTCGTTGCTCTATTGTTCCAATCAATATAATGCAATCCTAACATCCCAACCAATTGTTCATTGAACCATATTCCGGAATCAAAACCGTTCCTCTCTTCATAATTATGTGTCCATACATCTATTACAGAATCTAAATCGCTGGGCGATTGTCGTTTATCAACCCAGAGTAACCACGCTCTCAAGTACTTTCTATTCTCATCAATTAACGCATACAACTCATCTCTATCTCGAGATTGGATCAGCTTTAATACAATAGATTCATTCACTTGAAAAGGCAGCATCATGTTCCTCCACTCAATCTAACTATCAGGTTATTTTAGGTGTTCATTCCTCGCACCAGTTCTTTAAAACCCATTCTTTAACTTGTTCAGCTACTCCCACTGCTGTAAGTTCTGTCGTATCAATTGTTTGCATTGGCGGGTCAAACGCAGTTTCCGAATTCTGGAGTAACCAATTTGCAAAATTCTTGTGATCTTCTATCAGGTTCTCGTCCCACCCACGAACTCTTAAACGCGTCTCGCGAGTAACATTGTCACAATGCAAATTCATATATAGAATTCGATCAAATCGATCTATGTAATCGGACGATGCAATGTTTTCCGGCACCATCGTTCCACATAAAACAGTCCCTCGTCCACTTAGCGATATGTTATACGCAATCCTCAACCAATTCTCTTTGGCAATCTGCCAATCCACGTTATCGATGATATCCATATCAAAGACGTCAAATTCGGGAAGTTGCTTGCGAACATGTGAAGAGATCGTTGTTTTTCCTGTTCCACTTGCGCCTGTCACTACAAAAAGCGGTAATTTTCTCATAACTAGCTCCTTAAGTTAAAATAAAATTTGATTTATTACGTTCTCCATTGATCTGCTTTCAAACCATAAATAATCCTGTTTAAATATGCACCGTTAATATATTCGTAATCTCTTAATTCACCTTCACGTTGAAAGCCTAATTTTTCAGGAATTGCGCGGCTTTTGAAGTTGTCTGTTGCTATGCCAATTTCAACTTTATTTAATTTAAGTTCATTAAATGCGTAATCAATTAGAACTTTAATCGATTTTGTAATAAGTCCTCTACCCTCATATTCCTGACCTAGCCAATATCCTATTTCGGTCTTCTTGTTTTCTTGATCAATGTATAAGTATCCAATAGAGCCAGCAAGCTCGTCTCCACACCAGATTCCTAACCAATAACCATCATCTTGAGCATATCGTATACGAGTTCTCTTGATGAAAGTGCTTGAATCCTCTTCTGTTAATGTCATATTGGGGAACTTTAACCACGCTCCTATATGATCCCTGTTTCGATCAATCAAATTATATAATTGGGGTGCATCTTTCATCGCCAATAGCGATATATGGGTAGCGGCATCCATTTGATATTTAAACATAGTCCACTCTCCGATTCATTTCATTAAATAATCGTTTTCTTGCTTTAATCACAACACTACATCCAGAACATCACTTGTTACCTTCGTTGAAATATGTAATCTCATTTCCATTAAGTAAGCTTTTAAAGCCGTTCTTGTAGTAAGGCATAAGTACATCTGCCTGTGTTATATCCAACCATGCAATCTCAGAGATTTCATCTGGTCTTGATATCTCCTCATTCCCTCCGACGATTTCCGCTCTGAATGTGATAAAAATGGCATGTTCTTTAATTTCTTCAAATTTACACTCGTTTATTGCTACAATACCGTGGACGCCAACATCAAGTCCTGTTTCTTCTTTGGCTTCCCTGATTGCTGCTTGTTCCCATGATTCATCGGCTTCAACAGCTCCGCCAGGCAGCGACCAGCTTGAACGCCCTACATTTCTTACGGCAAGCACTTTAGATTTGGATGGATTGGTTAGTAGTGAGTAAACTACATCGACTCGTTTCATAGATTGAACTTCCTTTCCGGAATTGACCTTCCTATGTTTTTGATATAAAGTTCATAACCTCAAGATACATAAACTGGCACACCCATGTATATCACCTAAACTGGTCTATACTCTCCTTGAAAATTAAATTGATAGCTGTCATCTACACGGATATATCCGAGAATACAATGTCCTCTTTCTCTGTATAAAATGCTAGAGTAGTTTTTATTGTCTGTGTTCCCTTCTGCAACCAATAATTGATCACCGTCACAGGCCAAAACAATTCCAATGTGATCGTGAGAATTATCGGTTAAGAGCTTCTCATAAATGACTATATCACCACGCTCTGGTTCAAACCCTTCTTGCATATCCCTATAAAAGAATACTGTTTCAGCAAGCTGAGCCCAGTCTAACCAAGCACCTACCCCAGCTAATCGATACATTCGATTAGGATATCGAATAGGGAGTTTTATTCCAACTTTCATACAACAATGATATACAAATGCGGCACACCAGTTGGCTTCAAGTACTTTATAGATATCAGAATCCGGCCAATACCTGCAAATTTCCTGATATCGTTTATCCCCTGGAGTACCAATAATATTTTGCCTTGCCAGCGTTTCTGCTAAATCAGCTAACTTGGAACGCCGATCTTCAATATTTATGTTAACAGTTTGCACATTAACATTAACGTCTGCTTTTATTTTCTCCTTCGATATCCCCAATTCAGTAAATACATTCTCTAATCTACTTATCTCTATCTTTGATAGGCTTCTACCTGGATTCTGGAAGTACATCTGAAACAGTATGGCATCTTTAATAATCTCTTCATATGGGCCATGAACTAGATGTGTATCTTCCTGATAAAAGATTGATTTAAGTATGATAGACAGTTCCTCTGTCGTAAAAATTTCAGCACTGCGTAATATCGGTCTAACAGCATCCGCACTATTAGGACCAGGAAAGTTTTCAATTCCTGTTTTGTAGAAATAAAAACCGTGGAGTAACCCTGCAATCGCAGTAATTTCCGAATCCTTTACTCTTTTCATAGCAAGCTTGGAAGCAAAGTTAGAAACCCCATAAAGATGGACCAACATACATTCCTTGTTAACACTTTCCTCAAGAAGCATTTCATGAACGAGATTACGAACAGTGTCCAGCCGTTTAAATTTCTTTCCCGAATTCAAACTTTAGCCTCCTTACCTTTCCTGAATAGGCCATATTCGGCTTTATTCCTAGACCCATGTCTATGATGAATCTGCGATCAAAAGTAATAATAGAGGATACGCTGTAATATGTGCTACGCTTCTGGGAAAGTTTTAAATATTATTCTTATCACTGAATTCAATGCAAAAAGGTTGCATCTCAGGGTTTAAGCAATACTCTATTCTTTCTCTGAAGTTTTTCCATTCGACTTTTAAAATGGCTTCTTCGATCGGAAAGAAACCAGACTCTAAGCTCTCCGTTGATGTGATTAATTCTCCTCCTATTGGTCTGGCTAGAAATAATGTGTTACATATTGAATTCTCGATATTTTGAAATATTCCACAGAATTTGATGATTTTGATGTCGATTCCGGACTCCTCTTTTGTTTCTCTGATCGCAGCTTGACTTAGAGATTCTCCTTCTTCCACTTGACCACCTGGCATTTCCCATCCTCTTCGGGGTCCTCTAATAAGTAATAATTCATTTTTGTCGTTTATCACGATTGCAGCGGCAGATAAGATATGTTTTGGAGGGCTCATTTGTTTTACTCCTTCTAAAGAGATTGGATATGCATTTGAAGAACAATTTATAGCCAGACTAAAAGAAGTTATATATCCCGTCTTCAAAATAATTATATTCTTCATCCGTTATTCTTGACTTTCCATACCCGTTATAAAATATTTCTCTATCTCTTTCATTATCAAACGCATTATGTTTCGGTCTAATGGCTAATGCTACATCATATCTTGGATCGCCATAAGCGGCACCTGCCCAGTCAATAACTCCAACAATATTACAATCATTAACTAGCACATTATCTATAGTAAAATCTCCATGAATGAAAGTGTTCTCTATTGGTTTTGGTCTTCCTTCTTTCAGCTGTTGAAGTAGTTCTTCTGATCCGTCTACAGCAAAGTGAGTTAGATTATATTCTGCTTTATTAAGCATTGTATCTAACCAAGGAGTGTCATTGTTCAATAATTCAACAGGACAAGAGCATTCATGTATTTTCTTTAGACAAAGCCCAAAGTTAAAAATCGCTTTTTCTTTACTCTGGAGGTCAGGCATCTTAGAAAGAAATTCTCTTAAACTTATTCCATCAATATAATCCATCAGAAGCCATCTTGATGTCTCCTCAGTATGAAATAAATATACCTTTGGAACAGGGAGTCCCGTTTGGTAAAGGTATTGAAGCACCTTATATTCATCTAATAACCATTCATTATAAAGATCGTTTTCTGTCTTTTTGATGATGTACTTTTGGTCGAACGTATCCAGAATAGCCACAGTAGAAGTATGACCTTGCTTAGGAAAAGTGATTTTCTGAACTTTCCCTATATATTCTTTTATTTCAATTGGAAGATCCTGAATATTCATGGTTTCATCCTTTCTACTGCTCTAAAAGTACAAATCCCATCCCATAATAAAACCAGCAAATAGGAAAGCAGACATGCCAGACATGATGTATACCGCCTTTTGCTTTTTACTATAGCTTCTTTTCAGCAGTTTGTAGAACAACAAAACAAGATACGCCACAGCTAGAATCACATAAACCAGGTTCAAAATGAGATGGATGCGTAATGAAGAATAGGGGGAAAAGCCTAAGGCGCGCATAAACAATAGGATCGTATTTAAAATTAATGCCAGACTGGCAATATTAATGGCAATATGATATTTATCAAATCCTGTGCCGGGTCTTTCCCAGTTTTTTAATCTGTATTTGGATAACCGAATAAAATAACCAATTATCGCTCTCAAACTGAGTAGGATGGCTACTGGAAGAGCAATACAAGATGCTTTGATCAAGTTTATCGTTAAATTGGATACGGGCAAAAAGTCATTATAAGAAATGGAGACCTTCTCAACTGTTCCGTTACGCTCAACAACATTTGCAAAGTTACTAAGGTCAAATGTTGTATACTTCTGCAGACTTAACATTGAATATGCCTTCGTAAAACCGGAAACAACCCGTCGCGCAGGCAGATAATATCCTCCACTCTCAGATTCAACTGAATTCGTGCTGAAACTACTTCCAAACACCTTCTGGACAAGACCAACGTTATAAGCCATTTCATTTGACTGGTTTGTCATGACCGCGAATCCAAACTTAGACTCCGGATCAAAAACAAATTTACTTGTAAATCCAGCCGTACTTCCAGCGTGTTCCAGTGCAGGCACCCAGTACTCTACTTCAAAGAAACCATGTGCAATACGAGGAGTTGAAGTCCCATCGTAATATAGACTTGTTGACAGCATCTCGTCTAAGGTGTCATTGTTCTCAAATAATAAATTACTACGATCCATAGGCATCAAGGCTGCGAGAAATTTAGCTGCATCCTCTGCTGTGCCAATGGCCCCTGCCGCAGGGTACAAGCTTATGTATGCTCTGTTCTTAGGAATTAGTTTCAGATTCGTAGTGTAACCTTGAATCTCATTTCTTCGTTTCAAGACGTTTAGATTATCATATTGTGATGGGTGAATCGATGTGTCTTTCATGTTCAGTGGTTTAAATATATGTTCGTTGACATATTTGTAAAAGGGTTGTCCGCTTTGCACTTCAACGATGTAGGCGGCCAGAGCAGTACCATAGTTTGAATAAGCAACAACACTCCCAGGTTTATCGATCTGCCTTGGTTCAAATTTTTGTAAAGCTTCACCTAACTCCACAATATCACTCTCGGATGAATACCATAAATCGATCAATCTATCCTCCCATCCTGCGTTATGATGCATAAGGTTCATTAGGGTAATGGGAGCATCGTATTCAAGCTTCTTTAGAAATCCTTCCGGCAAATAGTCCTGAATATCGGTATCCAAATCAAGCTTCCCCTGTTCTACAAGCTGCATAACACTCGTCCAGACCAATAGTTTAGAAGTTGAACCCCATTCAAATACAGTAGAGATGTCTGCCTTTCTCTGTTGCTCAAGATCTGCGTATCCATAGGCCTTATTCACAATGGCCTCACCGTTCTTGATAGCTACAACCGAAACGGCAGCGGTATTCTTCTGATTCGTGGCCACATATGAATCAATCGTTTCCTCTAGAGAAGACAACGCAATTCTGGAGGGTGTTGTCTCCATCTGCTCTACCTCAGCGTGCACAGGTTCCGCACATGTCATAATGATGAATGCAAGTACCAGAACACAAGCGATTACTTTATTAACATAATAATATTTTCGATTCATCTTCATTAGCTATCCCCTTATTGTTCTACTATAGTTTTCGTGCCTTTATCACAAAGGTTACAGGGAGCATTTTTGCTTTATTGGCAAAATCATCATTTTGCAGTTGCATCAATTCATCATCAGATTCCTCAATGAACTGCTCAATGGCAAATCCCGCTTTTGCTAACGCATTTACATAAGTTGATAGTTTACGATCAAAATGCTAAAACAAGTCTCTCCTCTTCTGCAGCAACACATTTGTGGATGACAAAAGTTGTTTTGTTTTTTCAATTTGATTCTCCGATAGATCCGTCCTCCATAAAGCGGAAGTGCTGTCGCTCCTAAAACATCATTTCCTTTTGTATCCCAGGACAGGCTATTGGTTTCATGAATACTACGTTTATCCAAGTCACCTTCCTCCAAACTAAGAGTCAATAAAACAATTCCACATTTTGAGTAATTTACCTTAATTATTTCTATAATAACCCATACTGCAATATTTGCGTAGTACATTTAAAAGCGCATACATTTCTCTACAAATCAAAAAGAACTCTCCCGCAGGAGCGTTCTCCGTGATTGATCCGTGTATCATTAGCCTAAGCGTACATTAGGTCCATCTTGTCATGACTTTCACCTGCATGCGCTTATGTTTGTGAAGGTTTGAAAATTGATATATTACTAGTTTTCTTATTTAACAGGTGTCCATTTTATCCACCCTTATTCGCAGAGATTGTTATTTTTAATGTGATTTTTGTGATATCTCATTTGCTATGTTTGTATTATCTAAAAAAATATACAACAAGAAGAAGTGCCCCAATCAAGATCAGGGCACAATTTATATGTTTGCAGAAATAAACTCCTCAATTTTAATCCGTATGCGTTTCGAGAGTTTAATTTAAGTCTCGTTTGCGTTTGGTTAAAAATTATCCAAATATTTTAATTACTTCATTTAATGCTCTTAGTGGAGGAACATAATCCTGCAGAATATCCATAATCAGTTTTGCGATTAATTCTTCTTTTTTAGCCTCAATTTCTTTCTTGATTTCTTCAAACTTGTCATTCAGGAAATTCTGATTAGGCTCAATTTTTATCTGTAGGTCAGGTAATACTAATTTTGCAATATCCTGAACTGCATTAACGGATAATCGAGCTAACCAAGCTTGTTCAAATTTACTTTCCTGTGTGTCTTTCAGCAGGACAAATACATTAATGTCTGCACTAATTTGTTTACCGTTAAAATCTAAGTGGACTCGCGGCACTCCTTTTAATTCAATTGCTGTAAGGAAGAATAATTTTTCTTTAAGGTATTCTTCACAGAATTCTTCCGCTTTTCCTAATACATCTCTTTTTAGTTTGTTTATATCTAACGCATCTTGTAATTGTTCAATTTGCTGTTTTATTTCTTCAATTTTAGCTATATACGCTTTACCTTTTTCGGTGATTTCCGGTGGAATATGATCTTTAAAGTAATTTAATGCTACTACTACATCTTTTGGATCGAGATTTTTAGCACCGTTGTTGATTGCGTCTAAGATTTTATTTTTGGTATCTTCAACTTCTTTAAGCTTACGTTCCGCTTCCGCTGCGGCTTCTCTAGCCAAACGTTCAACCTCTTCTCTAGCCTTACGTTCCGCTTCCGCTGCGGCTTCTTTAGCCAAACGTTCAGCCTCCGCCGCCACACGTTCAGCCTCTTCTCTAGCCTTACGTTCCGCTTCCGCTGCGGCTTCTCTAAGCCTACGTTCAGCCTCCGCTGCCACACGTTCAGCCTCTTCTCTAGTCTTACGTTCCGCTTCCGCTGCGGCTTCTCTAAGCCTACGTTCAGCCTCTGCCGCCTCTCGTGCAATACGATCAGCGGCTCTACGGGCCTCATCAATAGGGTTAGGTACTCTTATTCTAAATGACATAAAAATACACTCCTTTTAAATAGTTTTTTGCTCGGAATTATTATTTCTTAAAGGATTCTCAATTATGTGAAACAACGGAGGGAACTCTTCCATAAGTCGGAATTCCCCTACCATCGCCGTAAAATCTCGTTGTTGATTGCGTCCATGATTTTATTTCTCAACTTCTTAAACTTACTTTCGGCGTATAAAGGGCTGCTACATTGTTATAATATGGAAAAGTACTCCTTAATATTGAGTCCAGTAGTCAATGTTAGTGTTGTTAGATGGCGCTGGCCTATAATCAACCTTAGGACGTTCCGCCTCGCGTTCCCAACCTTCAAGGATCACTATATTGGCCGTGTCTGACCTGTCTTCCCAATGTATGTATTCCGCAGCCACAAGAACGTCCAGAGCAGCCATAACATCCGGCTTCCCCTTACCAGTCTTAACCGTAAGTTCATGGATCGTTGGTAATCGTCTGCGGCCGCTACTGTAATTAAACAAGATCCTTAGTACTTTCCGTTCGTAATCAGTCAACATGTTTATGCCCCCTGTACTGTCGTCATGATCGGATGACATGCCAGTAAACCGGATTCCTTAAATGTCCGCGGCTGCCCTGACAATAGATCATCAGCTTTGATCATCCCGGATCGTATGCTTTTGACCTGGATACGGCGTTTCGTGATCTTTCCACTTTGATCCTCATAAATTATCTCAACTAACCAACCCAAGTATTTCACTGGCATGTTCATCCCTCCAATAAGAACATTTGTTTGTATTATATGCGAACATACGTTCTTTATACAACGAGAAAAAAAACCCAAAGTAATTGCCCTGGGTTTCAATGTTGTTTAATTATACCTAGCTGAGTTAACCTCATTTTTATTTTCAAAGAGCTCTCCACTATATTCATTATGAATATCGCCTAAAGAATAATTATTTTGATCATCATAAATAATTATTCTTTTGTCATTATTAATTAATAGATTTAAAACGGCATCTACTTCTTCAGAATAAATTTTTTCAAATTCTATATCAAAATCTCTTAAGAAATAGTATAGAACTATTGCATAATTTTTGTAATTATACTCATCATATGTATTTTTATATGGAGGGATAAAAAGAACTTGATCTTTAGTCAAGATACCTGTAGATCCTCCTTTTAACAAAGTACGATTATAGTAAACGTCGGCAATAATTTGCCTAAATTGGATTTGATGCAGTTTGATTTTCTTAAATGGCTTTAAATACCTCGATAGTCTACGTTCTATTGCTTTATTATCACCAAAACAACAAACTATTCCAATTTCACCTGACTGAATTACTATTTGAGCTTGTATGAGGTCATCAGCATAAAAGAAATCTTTATTTTTATCGTTACTAATATGCTTGTGCACTTCAAAAATAAAAATAGAAGCATAATTAGGATCTAAAGCAATGTTTCCCCTAATGCTCTGCATACAATCAAACATTAATTTATGTTCAGAAAGAAATTCTGGAGTTAAGATCGTACCACTTTCTTTATCTTTCCTGTTCCATGATAAAGAGAGGTCTTTATACATAAGACAGTACAGAATCTTCATCAACCATCGATAAATAATTGTGGAATCAAGTTCTCTAATGTGTTCGACCCCTTTAGAAAATGCATTTTTCATCGTGTCTTCTAAATTTGCTAGATAGCCATTATTGCATTCTTTACAACAAGGAACCACTAATTGCCGATATTTTATTAAACTCTTATTCGGAAGTCCCATCGTTTGATCCCAAAGATTATGTTTATGCTGCAGCCATTTGGGGAAAACATGCTCTACAGTACTATTACTTCCGTTTAAGGAAACTCCACACAAAAAACAATGTTGAGAATCAAATGTCATTGTGCTGAACCAAGTCTTCAGTGCATCCATAACTTTCTCTCCAATCATGTATATTTAAGAAGTTACTGTAAATACTACATTAACTTTCAAAATAATTAAACATTTTTTTCAATTCAATAAATATTCTTTGGTTTAACAAATAATTTACATCACATTAAATTACTTATAAATGGAAATTATTTAAATTTTATGTGTATGAGTCAATTTGTTAATATTTCCACATTTAACATAATCACCTTTCCCTCTTATGGGTCCTCTAACTTTGGTATTATTCCATATATTGAAGGCACAGGAGAGGCGCTATACGGTGTTCAACACTGGATACAAAAAGGCGAAGTTCGGCTAGCTGCTATGCCCGATCTGTCCATCAGTCTGCGACCAGCAGGAATAATTGAGCACTGCCCGAATCAAAAGCATAAGCAGGCATTTCGCTGTGTATACCAGCAGCTCGTAACAAGATAAGGATTATGTGTAATTGAAACCAAAGTTACACGCTAGAATGAAGATGAGGAATTGGACAATATTTCGCTTGCTGAGCATACCCGTGTTTGATCAATTTAGTGTGCGATTATATATTGTAAAGACAATATAGGAGGTGTTTTGTATGTGTGGTAGATTTACAATCACTGACCCCTTAGACGCAATAATGGACAGGTATTATGCATCTATAAATGATGGCTTTGAGTACAAGCCTAATTACAATGTAGCGCCTATGCAACACATTCCAACGATTATCGGTAGTAAAAATGGTAATCGATTGGGTTCGCTCCGCTGGGGCCTGGTACCCGTATGGGCTAAGGATGATAAAATAGGAAACAAAATGATTAATGCCCGGGCCGAGACACTGGCAGAGAAACCAGCCTTTAAACGGCTGATTAGTTCTAAGCGTTGTATTATTCCGACAAACGGATTTTACGAGTGGAAGAAAGAAGGATCTGCTAAGCAGCCGATGCGGATTCTAATGAAGGATGACCGCTTGTTCTCGCTTGCCGGACTTTATGATACCTGGACAGATCCAGATGGAAACAAACTGAGTACTTGCACCATTATTACGACCCAACCCAATAATCTCATGGAAGACATCCATAACCGTATGCCGGTTATTCTGCGCCCCGATGATGAGGCTGAATGGCTTGGAAGAGATAATGAAGATCTTGAGTCACTGCTCAGTCTGCTCAAGCCATATCAAGCATCTGAGATGCGAGCTTACGAAGTGCCAAAGGATGTAGGCAATGTGCATAATAACAGTGAAGATCTGATAAAAGAAATCCGATAGGACAAAAAGAGCAGTGAGGTTATCCCTCCTGCTCTTTAATGTGTTATTTAGTAGTGTCAATGTACTATTATTTTTTTAACGCATTATCTCTTTCTTCAAAATTTAATTCCATTAACTTTCTTGCCTTTATGTAATTCTTTTCCGTAGATTCTGAGCCAGATATTAGTTTCTCAATTTCAAAGAGAATCTTTGTTTCTATCATATCAATGCAATTATTTAACGAGCCTGGAGATGCAATGTTAATATCCCTGATTTGATCACCAAGAATGTGATCAACAATGCTAATTAGGTGTTGATCGGTATGCCATTCAGTAATATTGTTCGCTTTCTTATGATTATCAAACTTAATTCGTAGCCTTAGAATAAACCCACGATAGATTCCAAATAGATTATATATATATTCACCCACGTATAATCGATGAATCTCAATTCTCTTATGCTCTCTTTTATACTCATTCATCTCATTCTCATCCAGTTCTTTATAACTAAACAACTTAAAGTAATCTTCATTAGGCTCGTTATATTCTTGAGGCGGTATCGAGGAAAGATACATTCTAACAGGTGATAATCCCTCTCGTAGTTTGATAATATGATTCCAAATTTCTTCAACTGCAACAATTTGTTTTTCTAAAAGTTTTTGATTGTTTGACGAAAGGTTTGAAAAAGCCAATTTAACAGTTTCCTGATTGCTTGTAAGGTTTGCTTTAATGATTTCAAGTTCTTTTTTATAAGTATGGTCCCAACTCATTTGGATTTTACTTTGCACTAACCCACTCAACCACTTTACGATCCCAATTGTAACTATTGATGTCCCACCGATACTAACTAATATTGTCCAAATTGTATTCATAAAAATTATCATCTACCCTTCAATATAATTGCATAGTGGAAATAAAAAAAGACACTGCCAGCATTATGCCAGCAGTGCCCTTTTAACCGATGCCTTCGGATTTGTTTATTATTTTAACCTATTACCACAGTTTTGTAAATTGTTTCAAAATAATCTAGAAACATTTTCTTAGGTCTGATAGACTATTTAAATAATATTTTTTCAGGGAGGGTTAATTAATGAAAATGAAGAGTTTAAGTATTTCAGGCATTGGGGGAATAGAGGATTTGGTTCTCAATTTCAACTCTAATATGAATATCATTTGCGGTCCAAATGGTATTGGTAAAACAACTATTCTCGAATGTATTGCTCAGTCTTTCACATTTAACAGCCTTACTTATGTAAGAAAAAAAGCTGATCATGAAAGAGGGTCATGGGAATTAAGTACTACAGACGGAGAAGTCTACTCTGTTCAAAAAACTAATTTTCACCCTAATGAAGATCAATCAATTCAAGAACCACGCATTGGTTATAAGAAAGCCAAAAACATTATCTACATAAAAACACAACGCTCTTTTGATTATATACAGCTCACTTCAATAACTAGTGATATTCGTGATATAAACGAAGATGAAAGGATGTTGTTAACAGGGATGCCGATAACAGATGCCAAGAACTGGTTTGTAAGTCGTCACCTTTGGTCTGCGCATAATGATGCTCTCACCACTGCCCAAATCCATAATCTTCAAGCTGCAAAATCGATTTTTAATAAGACAGACCCTGGAATATCCTTTTCAAGAGTGAAGGGAGGAACCAACGATATTCTTTTAAAGCAACATGATGGAACCGAAATTTACTTTGAATACTTATCCTCGGGCTATAAAGCCGTCATATTCATTCTTTTGGGTTTAATTAAGGAAATTGAACACAGATTTTCAAATGATAATTTGGAGATAGAGGACTTTGATGGAGTGGTTTTAATTGATGAATTAGACTTACATCTACATCCTCAATGGCAAACTAGCATCCTATCAGTTCTCAACGAAATTTTCCCAAAAGCACAGTTTATTACAACCACTCACAGTGCACACATAATCCAAGCTTCTGATCCCAATCAGATAATTTCATTGGCTAGAAATAACCATGGCTTGGTATATCAGAGGGATTTGGAATCTTCCAATTACGGTTTTAAAGGATGGACTGTTGAAGAAATACTAACAGATGTCATGGGGCTTCAAGAGACTCGCTCTCTACTATTTGTAGAAGCAATGGAACAATTTGAGTTAGCATTAGATAAAGAAAATTTCAATTCTGCACAGAACGCTTATAATGAACTCAATGAAATGCTGCATCCAGAAAACACTCTACGCAAACTTTTAAAAATCCAACTTGCATCATTAGGAAGTGTAATCAATGATTAGGATAAAAAAGTCCTCTCGTCCTCTTGAGTTAACAGATCAATTAGTTTTCGAATTAACTGATGAATATAAAAAAACAGGCAAATCAGTTTGGAAAAAACCTTTCATTGAAGACGCTTTGTTAGAAAGCTCTCATTCTAAATGCGCCTATTGTGAGTGCAAGTTAAACATTGAATCAAAGTATATGGAAGTTGAACATTACCACGATAAAAGTTCCTTTCCAGATCAGGTAGTAGCATGGGATAACCTGTTGCCGAGTTGTAAGAGATGTAATGGGAGAAAACACGGTCATAATACTGTTAAAGACCCTATAATAAACCCAGCTACCATGGACCCCAAAGAACACTTATTAATGAAATATTATAGACTACATGCAAAAACAATCGTTGGTAAGGAAACAATTGAAGTTCTGATGCTTAACGACACAAGCAAGGTCGTGAAAAAACGCTTTGAAATATCTCAACTTGTCCATGAGAAGATTGAAGAGCTCTGTGAGAAGTGTAAAACTTTCTCATCTGGAGAAAAAACTACAAGACTCCGAAATAGGATTGTTCAAACAACAAAAAACATCTTAGAGGAAGCTTCACCCCAAGCTGAATATGCAGCATCAGTAGCAACTGATATTATGTGTGATAGTAATTTTACAGAAGTCGTTGATATTCTTAAATCTGAAGGACTCTGGGATCAGGAATTAGATAATTTATTCAAAGTGGCTAGCACCCTCTCACTACTTTAACAGCAAAAGGCCACTACTTGAGTGGCCTTTTGCTGTATTCTAATCCTCCAATAGAAACGTATTGATCCTCAAACTCATTTTTTAAAATAACCTTATCTGTCTCTGGTTCTGCACTTGAACGTATCATAACATACTTATTATTCGGGGAAACCGATACTAACGTATATGTTACATCCTCTTCTTTTTCGCCCACAGTGACACCTCCAATTAATTATATTTATTACCAGAATCACTTGATATAGAACCTATAGATCACTATACCGATTCTAAAAACAGACGAAGACAATCTTTCGGATGAAAAAAGTCTGATTTTAGTCGATAATAAGACTGTATTAATCTACTCCGATTCTATTTTTCGGAGACTCTCACCAAGCTCCTTCACATCACCGTTAACCCCCGCAATCAGTTTCAGGATATTTTTCCTGAGTCTATTTATCACGATTGCGGATTCCTCTCGTGTAATCACCGCTCCTGGACGTGTCCCGTCAAAATACCCATTGGCTGTAACCTCTGCCCATGCCGCTTCTGCCCACTTGCTCGGCACATTGATATCCCTTACCGTCACTGGCTTGTCCTCCTTAACGGGCGTTTGCCCATAATAGTTGATTAAGTATTGTGTCGGCTCCACAACGCCCGCTTCGGTGGCAGTGTAACCAAACTGAGGTGTGTAAGCTTTACGCACTTCATAATGAAGGTGTGCCCCACTACTGATGCCGGTACTGCCTTGCTTACCGATCAGTTGACCACGTTTGACTTGTTGGCCAACTTTGACGCCTGCAGATAAAAGATGGGCATAGACATGCAAATAAGCCTTGTCATCTTTGATGGCCACAACAATCCCATAATTACCGAAGCCGGATCCAGACACGCCCATTTTAGCGTGAATGACCTCTCCAGCTTCAAAAGCATAGATGGGTCCATCCTCAGGTGTGACAACGAGATCCACACCCCTATGAAACTTCTTCTCTCCTGACACCGGATGTGTCCGCATTCCGAACGGACTTGTGAGCCGGTATCCTTCAAATGGATTACTCATGTTTGGCTCCCTTCCATATCGTTTCTTGAGATCCGCTAACGATCCATTGAACTCATTCAGATCCACGTTGCCGGCAATGCCTGGTATTTTGCCTGAATCGCTATATTGCCATATGGTCCAGGTCTTCCATGCGGGCTGATCATCCGGGACACGAGTGTTACTATAACGTGCAATCCAAAGATCATAATCGGAAAGGCCAGTATCAAAATTGCTTGCGAATGAGTTGCCCGTATAGAAGATCGGTTTGATCCCTGTCAGCCGCTCCAGTTCAGTCAAGAAAGCTTTGGCCACAATGTTTATCTGTGCCTTGCTGATCCCTTCAGGATTGTTCTCATAGTCCATCACAGGCGGTAACTGCAATGCTTTGGCCCCACCGATCTCCTCGAGGGATTTTGCATAATGAGCTGCCTCGGCTTTTGCTGCAGCTGCTCTTGTAGCCTTCAGGAAGTGATACGTACCAACCAGCAACCCCGCCGACAACGCCCCCTTAACGTTGGCCGTGAAATTCGGATCAGTGTATGTCTGACCTTCAGTAGCTTTGATAAATACGAATTCCCGCTTGTCTGCCTTCACCTGAAGCCAATCAATCTTGCCCTGGTAACGGGAAACATCGATGCCTTGTACATTGTTCTCCTTACGTGCTTGCACCTGTACCAGCTCCTTTATCATTGTCGTTACCTCCTTTACCCTTCAGCACTTCGATTGCTTGCTTGATCACAGACGGAATAGGTGCACCCATTTTCCCACCATTTTCAGTGATTGAAAGTAGCTCATTAGCAATGTAGAAAAACGCTACCGTATCCCTGAATAAGTGTCCATCACCAAGAATGCCATCCACTAAGTGTCCCACCGCTACCATGGCAAAAATAAAGACCTTACGGGCGATCCCGATAAGGCCAATTTTGCTTTTTAAGCCTCCAATAGATCCGGCAGCTACAACACCCGTCAAATAATCCAAAATAACGAAGAACAGTAATACTCCCAACACTCCAGACCAACCCCCAAATAAATAAGACACTAACCAGCTCCCTAAGGCCAGAACCCATTTCCCTACGTTCTCCAAAATCATATCCCCCATCAAATTAATGTAAATGACCCTTTTATAAATCATAAGGGCATAAAAATAGCGCCTAATTTGGCGCACAATCTTTGTATACTTTTTTCACTTAAAGCTCAAAAATGTAAAAGCATTCAAAATGGCCTTGACCCTCTTTTATCTGAGAGTTTAGTTGCCTCGAATAAGGTTGTATACATCCTTGTCAACAGTGCCTGATGTCATGTAGTTAACATCTGAGGTCGCCTGGAAGGCTAAGATCACACCCCCGCCTGCTGCTACCAATCCAACGTTCGTACCGGACGAACTTGCCTTCGTTCTTGCAGACCAAGCATCTCCGTTGTGCGACACAGCGAACGTAGGGCCCTGAGAAGCAGAAGAACTTGCAATGAATAGCCCTTGGTAGAAGATAATGTCCGTGAAGCTTCTGTTTGTGGAGTTAAACCCTCCAGCACCGCTCATCATCACGTACTTCCAGGTCAAGCCATTGTCCGTAGACACTAGAGCTTCTCCTCGCTTGTTCATGTCAGTAGTGCCGTCTTCATTATTCACAATAGTAGGAGACATCGTTACGATTACGAACCGCCCATTTCCATAGGCTACCCCTCTCATACGTCCACCGTTAATCTTGAGTGTTTTTGTCCATTTAGTAATATCTGATGTGAAGTATACATCCGACTCAGTAATTACAACTAAACCTGCAGGACCATAAGCAGCCTCTACAACGCTGGAGGAAAGTCCAGGGATGTTTCCTTTTAAAGTCCATGATGTGCCGTTTGGCGTGGTGTATACCAATCCACTTCTCGTAATACACATGAACTCCGTACCTGTCCAAGTGGCTGTTACAAACTCAGTACTTGCAGCAATTACGGAGGGAGAAACAGTTGACCACGAGAGACCGCCATTGGTACTATATGCTGCAGCGAAGCTCTGTGAAGATCCATTTCCAACTGCCAAGAACAGACCAGCGTCGTTGTATGCCACTGCAGAGAAGTCGACGTTAGGTGCTGAGACAAAGGAGAAGGAGTTACCTACATCAGTAGATATCAACACTGTACCTGTATTGCCAGATGCTCTCCCTACTGCAACAAACCTCCCCTTCCCAAAGACCACCGCCATAACCGTTCGTGCAGGTGATCCATAGTTACGAGCGATCCAGTCCGTCGCAGCTAAGTTCCTAGGGATTCGAGCAATGTTGCTAACCATTACGTCAAACCCAACAGAAGTAGGTGTCGTGACTAGCTGATTGCTTAAAGTAGAGGAGAAGGTCGATCTGAGATCAGACAGATTATTAACCATCCAGTCGAACGCCTTTACAGGGTCCATAGTACCAGTGAATGCCCCGGCCTTACCTGAAGTATAATAATAAAGGAACAATCCCGGTGAGTGCACGAAGGTCATAAATGCTGTAGCAGCTGTTTCGGTATACCAAGCACGCTTCCAATTAAAACCATCCTCTGAGGTAAATACTGAAGCACGATTGGCATTGGCAGGATTTCGCGAGTTACCGACGACCATGTAGACACCTTCAGCATAAATTGCCTTACCTGCTGAGATACCTGTGATACTGATACCGTGGAAGCTACGGCTCCATTGAATACCGTTTTGAGACTTGTAAATCTCTGTTGCAGTAATACCAATCCAACCCTGGTCACCATATGCAAACGCTGTGATGAAGGTAAAGCTCCCCACATCAGAAGTTGCACTATACCAGTTAATTCCATCATCTGAATAGAGTAGCTTATTCAGAACATCTGTTGTGTCAACCATAGTAAGGAATGTTCCGTTCCCTCCATGCAAACCTCGAGAACCTTCTTCACCTACACCTACAATGCTGTTCTCGTGGAAGCTCCACGAAACACCATCTATAGATGTCAATGTGGAGACACCATCCATGATACAGTAACGGCCATTCGTATATGCAGCAGCGGTCCAAGGAATCTGGCTGATAATAGTATCACTAGGGAATCCAGAAATCTGCGTCCAGTTCAGTCCGTTGTTCGAAGTGAAAATGTTCTTCCCGTAACCAACTGCTACGAACTGAAGATCTGAGAAAAGGATGTCGACGAAGCCACTGTTAACAAAACCTGCAGGCAATATAGCTGGCCTCCAAGATAGGCCGTTATTTGAAAACTGCAGCTCTCCTGCAGTACTCCCTATAGCCACATATACACCATTACCAGAGATTACATGAGTAAGTACGCCAGGAGCATAGTCCATAGGTCCAATCTGTCTCCACTCCTTAAGGAGAGTAGAGGTAGACAGTTTCGTAATGTTGTTTGCCATTACAGAGAAAGAAGCAGAAACCAATGTTGTTTGTCCCATGTCAGTAATCGCATTGGCCAAAACTTCCTTACCGTTACTGACAGATGTAAAAAGCTCATTAATTGCTAGAACAGCATTTCCTTTAGCATTTGTTTTGAGGTCAGTAAGTGGACCTATCCGTTCATCTGTGTAGTTTTTTGCATTTCTTTCGGCACTACTTGTTTTCGTGATAATGTCAGTTTCCACACTTGCAATCCGCTTTCGAAGTTCTTCTATGTTCAGATTTACTCGACGATCCTCGGAAGAAATAACACCGCTGGTGTCTGTGGAAACATAAAAAAGCGACAAGCCTGCCTTGGCTGTCGCTTGCGAAGTAGTCTTGTTGACTACCCCATTATTGTCCACATATACATATTGACCTTGAGTGGGATTCAATGCCATCTCTCCAGCAGTAACCTCATATCGTCGCCCACCGACGTAAGCTACCCCCGTTGTCCATGTCACTTTTAACCCTTGGGCACTACAAGACAACCCCATCACGCCGTTTATTACAGCAACAAAGTTCCCGGCTGTCTCTTTGCCCAGCTTTTCTACAAGCGTGTGGGCTGCCTCAATCCCTCCTTCCATGGTATTCAATCTTGATGAGGTAATGCGCGTTCCTTCTTGAACTAGATCAAACAAAGGACGACCAGTCTGTGGATCAGTCTTTTGTTTTCCGGTTGATTGATCCATAATCGGCTTGGTCAAATCAGGAATTTCATCCTTCCATTCTTGTTTATTATACAATTGCCTTCGCCTCCAATTTGATACTGAACTCAAATCCGATTAAAAATCCCCGATCGTTCTTAATGATGTTCAAAGCCCGATTCGCCAATGTCCTTCCTTGATTATCCATAAGTGATGCACCAAGGATCTGTTTACCTACTATTTCTGTATCTTTCAAATAGATGTACTTGAGGATCGTTCGTCCAGAAATAACAGTGTTGTAGATGGGGTATTGAATCAACTCACCACCCACATTGACAAGCGCGTGATCAAAATGTGAATTTGCATCAGTTACTGCATAATCAAGCATTAATGGTTGAATAACTTCTGCCATTACAGTGCCCCTCCTTTCATTGGTAATTCCAATCCTGTTATCGGACTGTCAATCCGAGCATGCATCGCGGTAGTAACGATTGTAATACTTTGAGAAACCAAACTCCCACTTACCCCCAATTCTAGGGGCATTTCCAGACCACAAATCGGAAAATCTACCGCATGATGATAGACATTTCCATCGAGTGTGATCCCTGTGGTCGTCGTCTTTATCACGGGAACAGCTCGGTTAATATGAACAGGTCGAATGTATTCAAAATCTGTAAATAGCCCCTCCATGTTGATAGACGAGCTACTGTCATACTCGAAGTGGATCTCTTTGGTCAAGAACTCTTCCGTCACTTTCAAAAGTTTTCCATATTGCGAACCGATCTGTCGTAGAATAGGCAGCTTGAACGGCTTTTTGGCCAGGCGCTTCCTTCGGATCGATTCTCGACGGTTAGCCAATGAACCTACCTGTTCCGTCCGGAAGTAGATCCATTCCCACAGATTCAAGCCCCAGGTTGACCGCTGCAGTAAAAATTGATTCACGAGTTCGCTCATTTTCTCTGATCGCAGATCAATTTCTTCTTCCATCACACCAAAGTGCCAGCCTGCTACCTCGTTCTCATACCAGTACGGCGCAAGTACCTCGCGGTACCGAACGGGAATCATAACAGCATCACCTCAACCTGCAGGAATGAGACAGGCGGCACATAAATGTCCTCAACGTCATCATTCAGGGTAAAGTTACTGTAATTCTCCACGCCTGGTACGAGCAGGAGAGCCGCGATATAGTTGTACAACAACTTATTGCGACCGTTGGCGTACGCGGTCACACGCTGACGGATCAGTTCGGTCAGCTGTTGCAGGTCTTCAGTTGTTTCCAACGTGGCCTTAACGGTAACAAGGAAAATCGGAGCGGGATGCACAGCCAAGTCATGGCCAGCAATACGATAGTCCTCCCACATTAAGGTTTTGACTGTCTCCGCAAATTCGGCTATGATCGGCTGGCCTTTCATGTCTGTCAAATACAGATCAATGGAATTGTCATGACGTTCCTTTTCGACTGCAACGGCCCCACCTACGCCCTGAATCTCCTTGGCCCACAACTCATAGTCCTTGCGACGTCCATTCCCTTCCTCGGTAAAGGCCCGGTCAAGAATCCGCAATCGGTAATCATCGTTGGATTCACCATCTTTCCTGACCATCCCATCAGCCCATCCATGAGCATCCAAGAATTCATCATCTGCCCAGATTGGTGTCGATTGCAACACGCCATAACCCCACAATTCCTGTTGCTCGGCCAGCTCCTGAGCAATCGGATACCAAAGGTCGTAAAAGTATTCCCCCTCACCCACAGGAGGCGGTGGCAGCCCTCTTTCGTTGGCCATCGTAATAGCCCGGTTGACCCATCGTTGATAAATCATATCTGGGGTTTCTTCAAGTACAGGGACAACAGGGAATTTAGGCAAATCATTAATCGTTAAGCTCATGTATCGATCACCTCATTCAATTCAGCCACGCCTACAAGACCCGTAATTTGGATGGTCAGATCCATGCCCCGATCAACTCGTGTCATTGACGTAACCTCGGCTTGCTCTATCTCCGGGTGAGCGGTCAACGCTTCTTCAATATCTCGGATAATTTCAGTGTCTTCCCAACCTGGCCACTCAGATTTTTCAACGCCCATGTCAGCGCCGTATACAACATATTGGAATCGCTCGGTGCAAAGGATCTTCATGGCGGTTTCAACAAGAAATTCCTCATAACTGGTTGTCCGGACTGGACGCCCCGACTCATCCAGGACAGCCCTGCGGTTACGGTAATCTATTTTGTATGTCCATTTAGTCGCTGAAGGGATGTTATCCATCAGGTCTGTGACATCGACCTCTTCCAACTCTATTTCAGGGAATAACGTTTCATCTTCTTCCATGGGTCAACGCTCCTTTCCCAACACGTAATAACGTTGTCCTGTCATACGCGATACCAGGAGTCGATCACCCACCTGCAGGGGACTTGGAATGATTATTTTGCCTTTCAATACCGAAGGTTCTGGTTCCAAGACATCAAAGGTGACTTCAATTTCTTGTTCCTGCAGATAATCCGCAAAAACTAAACTTGCCGACTCATAGGGATGAGGATCTCCATCCACCTCAATCTTGGCAGTTGGCCAGCTTAGAAGGGTAGCACGTTCGGTATCCCGTGCATCGATGTGCCCCGCCACTTTCTCTTTTAAAAGCTTGATAGCATCAACCATCATCACGCTTCCCTCCTTTCCAAAACCATCTTGACCGTGAATATCCCATTACTCCAGCTTGTGTCGGCACTCTCCACGATCCATTTAGTGACGACGGTTGTCTTGATCAGCACCCACCCAGCCCGTAGTCCCGACAAAGTATGATCCTCATGACGAACAGTGATCTTCTTATTCTGCTTGGGCTTGGCCATCGCCTTCAACCTTTGAGTTGCAACTGTCGACGGGTTCTCTTCTTCTTCAACTTCGATGATTTCTTCCATACGTCCAAAAGTCTTTAATGCGCTAGCATCAATTTTAGTGACAGATGCTGATAGTTTGTCATCCTTGTACTTCTGGGCTGTGACAACGGTGTAAGTGTCTTCCATGTTGTATCCTGCGCTGCTGGCTTCCATTTGCTCGGGAACAAAAATGGGTACCCGCTCGTTTGTCCCTTCACGAACGACCTGCAGGTAAAAATTTGTTTCCGTCCGGATAGCATCCACATGATACCGGTAGCCGCTACGCTCATATGCTTTTTGGAGCACATCCAGGATGATTTCGGAATGTGCCATAGTGCCATATCTTTCATCCAGGTTAAAGCCGAGTTTAGGACAACGGAAATCAACACCCGTCGTCTGAATGTATTTCTGTAGCTCAGCCCCTGCTTCACCCTTCAGATATGGTCGCACACCTTTATTCTTCGCAAGGTACCATCCAATCTCACGGGCTTTGATTTCCCAAGCCCGTGTAAATTCATCTTGTTCATAGTCAATGATTGGACCATGAAAGAACTGATTTTTGTGATGAAGGAGTGCCTTGCCGATCCGGTGGGAAAAGCACATCAGCATACCGGCCACACTAACCGTAGGGATATCACGCAGCCGCACAGTCATGCTTCGCGCGATTTCGCCCCTTTGGGATGACCAAGAAATGTCGGTTATAGCAGGAGTCAAGGCAGACCTGGCATCCTGTTTACCGTATATGACTGCAAATTTATCCATGACTGCCCTCCTTACTTCGCTTTGTTTACCGCTGCAGATATTTTGTTTTTTTGCCCTCTATAGTCAAATGCACCTGTTGCATTATCGGCAGCATCTTTGGCAGCAGCAGTACTTTTCTTTTTATCCTCTGACTTCTTCTTATCTTTAGACTTCTTTGTCTTATCCTTTTTGTCTTTCTTGCTGGTCGTGTTGGGCCTACTCTTACTAGATTTAGTGATGATCACGCCAGGCTTCAGGAGTTGCTTCGTGTTACTATATGAAATGATTTTGACAGGTTTATGCTCTACCAAGCTTATTGTGATGTGAATATTACCTTGGCCATCTTTATAAACGATCTCCATGTTCTCAATCAACATAGTCTGAGAAAATAATTCTTCAAAGTTGATCACGACCGGCTTAGGCTTCCACTTCTCCAGCAGTTGCCACGTGGTTTCTGGCCGTTTGTAAGTGACGGTCTGTTTCTTGTCCGTTTCCCACAGTTCGCGCCACTCGCGGGGCAAAATTGCCGTAAAAGAAACCCGCTGCAACTTGGCAGTGGGTTTCCCTGTCCGCTCTTGTCCGGTAATGACGTTAAAAGTGTCCACGTCATTACCGGTTGTAATTTTTACCTCTGCTGGAGTGATCGGGAAGGTCAACCGAATCGCTCCTTGAGACATTGCAAGCATGAGTTAACCCCCCGTCTCCAATGCTTTGTATATTTCTTCACCTGCTACATCACGGATCAGTGCGCGCCCCTCAGGGCTTGTAAGAGCCTTGGCAAAGGATTGGAAGTCTGTTATGCCCGCTGCAATCCCTCCGAGATCGATAGTGACATTGCCTATCGTTACAGACTTGCTTCCACTGGTTACTTGCGCAGAAAACGGAGTCGTCCGGACGGGAATGGCACTGCCGGACAAATTCGGACCTTCAATGCCATCCACACCGTCCCGCATTGTCCCAGCAATCTGGTTCATGCGTTCTCGAATCGAATCTGGCCGTAATCCATCCGAAAACATGGATACGAAGTTTCCCGCCCATCGATCTGACTTACTGGCAGGGCCTTCTTTGGTCGGGGAACTAAAACCAAGGTAATCCTTGATCACACCTGCAGCTTTGGAAACGATACTTGTCAATGTCGGGAATTTACTTTGCATTCCCGCTGCCATCATACTGATCAGATTGCTACCCCAGGTGCTTCCTTTGCTTGATACAGTAGACAGCGATTCAAGATGTTGTCGAGTAAGATCAATTGCACTTTTGGCGGATGAGCTCACACCACTAAAACTCAAAGCAGCTTGGCCGTTGCCACTGATAATATCCCTGGTGCTATTCTTCGTAGTAACTCCCAGATCTTTGGCTTTCTGTTCGGTTTCCTTGGTTGCTGTCCCAACAGCCTTGACATTACTCTCAGCTTCTTTGGACTCAGAACCCTTGAACATACCCACTAACTTATCCTTAATATGATCTGCGGCTTGAGTGATGCCGCTCTCGTTCATTGCATCTGTAAGGCCTTGCTTCAGTCCACTTTTCTGAACATTAGAAACGACACTTTCCATCGTTTCCTTGATTTTTTGCTCGCCTTCCTTGGTTGTAGAAGCCGTTGTAGTGACAAATGCTTCTTTGGGTAACTGAGGCATAACCGGCTTAGGCTCTTCTTTTGGACCAAAACCCATCCAACCCTTGATAGAGTCTGTAAGAGATGAAACACCATCCACGATGTCACGAGTAATACCGCTTGAATCAGCAAGTGCGCCGAGCTTCTCGCCTGCCCAGTTCCCAAAGTAAGCACCTGCAGCAGTTCCGAGCGGACCGGCTAACGATCCGACAATACCACCCAACGTACCTCCAATGGCACCACCAGCAACTGAACCACCTGACGAAGAGATGGCTTCCTTCCAACCGGTTTCCTTGGCAGTCTGATATAAATCATATGCTCCAAAACCCAAGGATGTAGCGGCCCCGATGATCCCGCCAGCTTTCAGCATTTTCGCATTCGATTTGAGGAAATTGCCTATCTTTCCCCCGTTTGGCACGTCAGGAGTTGGTGGAGGGGTTGGCGGATTTGGTCGACGCACACGATATGGATTTTCACGCGTCCCGCGTCTGTTCGGGTCACGTGTATCAGGAGGATTGTTTCTATTACGGTTATGGTTTCCCCCTGAACCTCGGTTATTCCCGCCGCCACCTCTTCCACGATTTCGACCATTACCTCTACCACCAGATGAAGATCCATACACATTCACCCGATTTGCATTAATCGTCATCGTGGATGAGCTACGAACTCCACCCAACGGGTTACCTGAGCTGTTTCGATTACGACCTAAGTCACCCCTGATTCGACGGTCACCTACTTGATTACGGATACGATTAGCACGTTCGGCAGGTGTTTCCTCCGTTGGTCCAGGTGTTGGTCCGGATGATCTGCCCCGAATGCGATCCCAGCCGTTTTTCAGCCCTTGACCCGCACCGGAAACGATATTCTTACCTTTTTGTCCTACCCATCCAGCAGCTCCAGCAAGATCTGAATTAAGTTGACGCACTCCCTGACCGAAAGAAACCAGTCCTTTTACCACAAGCACACTAGCCAAACCAATCAAAGCACCATTGATTAATCCTGTATTTTCTTTATAAACACTGGTCACTTTCGTAATGGCGTTTGCGACTCCCACTCCAAAAGCTTCAATGCTATCTTTGTTTTCAGTGATTAAGGTGTTAAATTCTTCGAGCGCCGGCAATGAAGCCTGCATGATGTTTCCGCCGATATCTTGCATTTGAATTTGCATTTGATTTCGAACTTGTAGGTATTCAGTCATTGGATCAGCTGCCTGTTGAGTTGCAACCAACCGATCTGTTGTTCCAGACATATCGGGCGCTTTTTGGAAGGGTAGGCCATACGTACTCAAAATTGAATCTGAATTGTCCTCGGCAGCAGCTGCACCAAGAGTTACAAGCGATTGTTTTAAATCACTTCGACTTTGACTGGCTAAATCAGCAACTAATGCCGCTATAGCTCCCTGTGCTTTTTGCTTATCCCCTGAGTTAATGTCTTCTGTAAATGCTTGAGCTTGACTAGCTGCATCTTTTTTACCTGAACCCCTGCTAACGAAATAATTAGCCATGTCATCAGCATTCAGGGCTTTTACTCCAAATGTTTCTTTAAAGAAATCACCTGGCTTGTCGAAATTGAAGGCCCCACCTTGGACTGTTTTTGATAAAAAATTACTCATCTGAGCAGAATCCGTCCCACTACTAGCAAAATAAGGACTATACTCCCAGAATGTATCGAACAAGTCCTGCTGACGATCGCCCACACTTTGATAGGCATACATCATGCTATCTGCGATTTGGGTAGGCGTCTCCTTAAATGCATTACTTGCTTGAGCTAACGCACGATTGATCTCCTCGGGCCCGGAATCAGGACGAATGTATTGAATCTTTGATGAAGCCGTTACTGCTTCCCCGATCATGGATTTATCAGGAAACATTGGTGCGATGTCAGCCAAGTTTCTTGCACCAGTTGCGCGATCTGAAACAATCGCTTGAGAAACGAGATCATCATTTATTGCGAGTGCTTTCTGTCGTTCCTGAGCAGGCATATAAGGTGCGCTGCGCGCTGCTTCCGAGTAATAGTCTGTTACACCACCAAACAGCGTATCTGACACGCCGCCACCGAGTACAAGCCCACCAGCTACAGTCGCCAGTGCTGCTATCTTTGCAGAAATGCCATCTACTAATGGGCTAATCTCATCATTTGCTCTCAGTCGAACGTGAGCATCTCTTATCCCGCGGATCTCCGCATCAGCACGGCTAGCAGAGCGCCTTAAATCATCGGCCCCAGCTCGCGAACGACGAAAAATATCATCCAGTTGAACACGATTGAAATCTCGTACTTCATCGGCCGCACCATGTATTCGTCTACCCAAATCATCAGCTGCATCTCTAGCCCTGCGGCTGCTGGAAACTATATCATCGCCCATGCTACCCGCAATGCGTCGAAACTCTCTCACGTCATCTGTGGCTCTTTGGATCAAACTGCGCATATTTCGCACAGCACCAGATATTAAATCTCTAGCTTCAAATGGCACTGTCACCCGGTTAGCCATTGCCATAGTATGCACCCCCTTCCCGGCCTATTTTTTGTTAAGCTTCTTCACCTCTTCCTCAGCCAGCATCGATGCGGCAAGACAGAAATGATACTGTCTGTTCCGATTAACTTCATACGGCAAGACTTCGGCAGGCAGCTTCTTTTGATTAATCCAAAAGGATGCTATCCAGCTTGCTTCTCCGTCTCGCCGGATGAGTTTTTTGCTTCTTTGAGCAACGCATCCTTTGTTTCCTGAAAGTTCCGAACAGCCTTGGACAGTACTGCATAGTGATCAGGATCATTCAGAATGCGGGGTGGGAGTTCATTTTTGTTCGTACACTTGTAAGCCAACAACAATTCTTTATTATTCCATGGAAAATCATGTTCTGTTGCTCGTACAATCATTGCATCAATCTCGTTGAATGTTTCCTTTGCAGTTCCATCGTCGTTGAACGCCACATCATAACACCGACGAATATCAATCGTGGTCAGTCGACGAACGGACCATTTTTCACCGTCTACTGGTACTTCCATCTGTTCGGGCTGTTCTGCAGCCGTACCAGCCGCAAGATATTTTTGTAATTTGTCGCTCATTGTTATTCCTCCAATAATTTATTTATTTGTGAAAATGAAAAAGGAGCGCTAATGCGCCCCTACGCCATGTAGTCCGGGAACTGTTCTACAAAGTCGAAGTCCGTAGCTGTCCCTTCCAACGTGATATCAATACCAGTATTACTGTCGATCTGAGCAACCAAGATATCCATATTCCCGTGGATATGAATCCCTGTCAGAAGGACCCGTTCTGTATTGCCTGTTTGCATATCTTCCAAGGAACCAGTGATGCGATCAAGGAACATGGTCTTACCTTTTTTAAAGTCCTCCAACAGACGATAACGCAGCCTGGATTCCAGTTTGGACATAACAATTTTAACTGGGATCTCATATCCCACGATTTGTTTGGTTTTGGCCATTCTACGAGCTCGGACAACATCCAATGTTTCTGGATTCAGTGTGACTTCAATTTCCTTGATTGTCTGAACTGCATCCCCGTTATCGTCTTCAACTGAAAGATTACGGCCAATTAGTTCGCGCTCCATCTACTATGCCACCTCCCATGTAATATAGAATGCTTCGATGGCATCAAGCGGTTTGGCGAACAGTTTGAAATAAGCGTAATCGAAGTCACTCACATTGTTCGGATCTTCTGTGAAGGTATAACCTTCATCGATCGCCTTTTGGCTCCTGCGGATCGCCAGGTATTCAAGCACAGCCGCAATAAACATGCCTCGGCCATCCTTGTCGTTGTCGAGCTTTGCTTTCCATTTCTTAGCCGTGGAATAGATGTCGTTCAGAACTTGGTCGATTGTCATAGAAACACGAATCTTACCAAAGTCCTCACGTTCTCCAGTACCCATTGTGGTCAGCGTGTTCACTGCTGACTCAATGATGTAGTCGTAACCGTCGCGCGTGGCCATGATTGTACCCTCGGCCAACCCTTTAATAACTTCGCTATGGCTCCAATCGATCGCAGCCTGTGTCATTGGGACCTTAACCCCTGTAAAGGACTTATTCGCAGGTGTACCAGCCATCAGACCAGCCAACCATGCTCCCCACTGCACCGAGTTGTACGTTTTCCCGTTGGTATGTGTCCCAGCTAGTGAACAGTTGACGATGTACCGCGCGTTCATAGCCCGGCTACGAGCATTATGCTTATCAATGTCGGTATCATCCAGTGGAGGGCCAGCAACGACCAACTGAGCGAGCCTACGGGCCTTCATGCGACGATCAAGCAACCATTGTTTTGCCGCAGCTTGGACGGCCGCTTCCGTTGAAGGTAAATAGAACACATCGAAGGTCAGACCGTCCACCCGGTTAAAGATCCGACTCCAGTCTGACGCCGTGATTGTCGCTGAACCAGATACTGCTCCCGTGAGCGCCGTGTATGCCACGTCCGCCCAAGCAACAACCCCTGTCGATTTGAACCGGACCATATTTGACTTCTTCAGGGCTTCTTCTGCAGAAGCCTTATCGGACACTGTGAACGTCTCTGTGTCATAAATTCCTTTGGTATCGCGGACGATGATTTCCTTTTTGGTGGCATCGACCAAGCTGGCACGAATCATGTATTCAAAATCATTACCGCGTAATCCTGGATAACGTGCCTCAATCATGTAACTGTCCGTAACAGATACGGAAGCAACCTTTTCCAAACCACTGGTGACACGGTAACCAACCACCGTTGCCCCCGTTTCCGAAGCCAGCTCCAATTCATCAGTCTGCAGGCCGCTTTCCTTCAAACGTTCGGACATGTCTGCCATGTCAATAGCTTGGTTGGCCGCCCCCCATTCCGCTTGGTAAGGGATCAGTACACGGCCAGTTACTGGGACTACCCTTGCTTTGGCCAACGCGATCAATTCCACATATCCGCCAGGTCTAACTCTCTGAATCGACATTCTGCGTTTCCTCCTTCGTTACCATTGGTTGCAAATATGCTTCCAGTCGGTTTTGTACTTCCTGCTGGGATAGCAGGGTATCAGCTTTGCAATCAAAAAGGGCGCCCGCCACCTCAAAGCGTTCATGCTTCAAGGCAACTGCACCCTCAATCCATTCTTGCTTGGTACGCTTGTTCAGATCCTCCTGGACAGCGGCAGCAAGCCTTTCCTTGCGTGGTGTACTCATGGTGTGAGCTCCTTTCCATATCCAATGTGGAATTCATTGATCTTCGGTACCGGAACCTTCGGCACTGCCAGAAGATACGAATACCTACAGGTGACTTCAATCCGATCCTTCTCTGGTCGGTTACGCGGTGGTTCCATCACCAATGCCACACCGAAGCGTTTTGAAGCGTAGCAAAACCGTTGTTGCCGTAAGAATGTGAACAACGGCGCCAGATCAAAGGGGATTGGTTCCCCCTCGTCTTCTTCCGTTACTCGCTCCTTATCAAAATGGAAGACAAGTCCTACATCCTCTACGACCCGGTCAGCACGCGGGGTATGTGTCTTATCAGACACAAGATCCGTTTCAATAAAAACGGAAGGTGTATCGAAATTCCCAGCCAGCCATTGCGTCCGGTCACGCAAAATCGTCAGATCAGGGTAAACGCCTCGCACAATCTCAGCCCATGCTTTTAATCCTGCATCCATCAGCGCAGCACCCTTTCCAACTCAATTTCAAGCCGTCTTATGATGAGCCTGTTCATGCCGCCTTCGAATTGGGTAACAGCAATGTCAAAGTATCGGCGGCCAATGAAGCTACGCGGTTTTGCCATGAAGCCAGTTTTGGCATTTCGGTCATACACAAATGATCCACCGCTGTTCCAGTAACCTGGTACCCAATGGGCTTTGTGAATCGTGTAACCGTCATTAATCAAACGCGGGTATCCCCATGCTCCCTGATCGTTTGAACCGGACCCGAGATCAGATCCGACTTCCAATGTGATAGAATTCCTGTCAACATCCCATTCCCATACGTTTCCGTCGCCACCACGGGTAAATGAGTTCCACATCAAGCCTGTATCAATAAGGCCTTGCCTATCGATTTCGTCAATGATGTGGTTTAACAACGTCTCTCCCAAAGCTTCGGCAATGTTGGTCAGAACCCGCTTCATCCCTTGATCAGCCAGTTTTCTGAATCTACGTGCCAACCCATCAAAGTCATTAACGATCATTGCCTTTCACCTCACATGTCATCAGCAGCTCCATCCAATAGCGGCGAGGATTCGCATCGATGACGAGATAACGACGACCGAACAATACAATTTCATCGCTGATTCTCACATCAGCCGTTTTGGCCACGCCAATCGTTTTCTTCACGATGTACATCACGGGTTTTGCATCAGCCTTGTCGGATGTCTCCGTCTTGATAACATGGCATTTGAGATCCGCAATTTTGCCGCTCTTCCGATCATTGAACAGATCATCACCATCCCGCTTGCTGCCTACCCGGTAAACGGCAAGCGGCGTTTTAAACCGATGATTCACAACAAATAGGCCGTGATGTTTCCATCGTCCGGCCCTTCCTGTTGTTTCTTCACCCAAAGGAACAAGATTGCGTCCACGTCCGGGTTACCCGTAGTCATGCCTGCAATCGCTTGTCGGGTGTATGTCCAAGCCCCATCGCTCTCTGAAGCATAGTTCCGAGCGACAGCAGCCAAATATTCCTCACTGTCCTGTAGGGCAAGCCCTTCAGCCAGCTTCACCCATGCGAGCATGAGCTGCCGATCCACTTCTTCAGGGAAAGGAATGGGTAAATACAATTCAATACGCACTTGAGCATCATCGATGTACTGTTCCAACTGTTCCGTTTCAGCTTCTTGGATTGGAGAGACTCGGCTACGAGTTTTAAGAAGTTGGGGCGTTAGCATAAGGATCGTCCTTCTGCGGCAGTGCTGCCAGTGCAACGGTCAGTTCTTGCTTATTCATGGATGAAAACCCTTTGATGCCTTCAGCCTTGGCTTGCTCCTTCAATTCCTGAAGGGAAGGACCATCATCTTTGCCGTTATCGTCTGCCCTTGGAGCAGGTTCATCATGAGTTTCTTCAACCGTGAACTCCTGCTCCTGCGCCAGTTTATCTGCAATCTCATCAGCAATCATGATCGGCTTGTTAGGCTCAAAACGAATGCCATACTTTGTTAGTGAAGTATTACTACCTTTAAAGGTAATCTTTTTCATTAGAATTGCACCCCTTCTGCCATTGCAACAGCACCTGGCTCCTCGAAAATGAAATCCCCGTCTGCGTGCGTAGCATAGAATCGTTTGTCCTCTGTTACAGCCGCTTTACCTTCAGTTGTCTTACGGATAATCATGTCATAAGTATTTACAATGACAAAGTTTGGTTTATACGTGAATAGAACTGCACCCTCAGGCATATGTGGTACTTCTTCCACATCGTAGTTGTTGATTCTCTTTTGCGCCCCTAAGATTTGAATTTGAATCGAAGCACTAGTATCTTTCAAAGCCAATTGTTCCAAGCGCTCCGAGAATGTATTGGGATGCATGAAATATTTGAACTGTCCCGCACTACGCAATCTTGTTGGCACAGAACGTTCTAGTCTGAAGAAAATACCGAGCTTACCAGCTGCGTCAAGTGTAGACCAATCCGTGAAATTCCCTGTGCTACGAGCCTTTTTCAACCAGCCATCAGCAATGCTCAGGAAGTCATAATCAGGATCAGTGTTCAGAGTGCTCATATCACCATTAAAGCCCAAGTCCTGCATGTTTTCGCCAAAGTTTCGGGTCATGCCACCCATGATGATTTCTTCAATGTTCTGTTTCCGAACCCGCTGTTCCATCCGAATCTTTTCTTCTGTAATCTCATATTGGAGAGTTACAGGAACAACAGAATAAGGAACTTGTTGATACACAGGTTCAGTTTGCTTACCAGCGGGATTCCCCTCTCTTTTTTTGCGTAGGTTTCGCCCTGTTACTCCAATCTTGTCAATAGTACCCTTTGAACTGTCGCGCGTTTCAGTACGAATACCCTTCAAAAATTCTGTAGATTCATATGCCATCTGTAGAAATGCATCAACTTCCTCATAGTTCATGGCTGCCGGGTCAAGTCCTGTATGAATTGTACCTTTTCTAATGCTGTTGTTTGCAATTTGTCCGTTATTTCTCATAGTTTTATATTCCTCCTTTTAAATTAAACGAAGCGGGCCAGCGTAGAAGTGCCAGATGCTTTCTGAATTTGAGTTTCTTCTGCGCCACCTTGAGCAGATCCACCGCGGCTGTTTTTAACGATCTGCACATCAGCAGCTAACGTAGTCATTTGCTCAGTCAATGGAGCGAGAGCCTTGGCAATGGCATCTGTAACAGCATCTGCTTCTGGATTAGTGCCTGTTCCCGCACCCGATGTTCCAGCGTCTGGATCTGGATCATCTTCGCCATCCTGTTTCTTCAGTTCAGTGACATCAGCTGCCAGTCCCTCCATTTGTTTAACAATAGGACCAACAGCAGCCTGAAAGGCTTTTGCAATATCTTCTGGTTTCAAATCGTCTTCCTCCTCAGGCTCTTCTTCAGGAGCCGTTTTATTTTTAAGGTCGGTCAATGTAGTAATCGCATCATCAATGTGTTTCAGGTTGCTGGCAGAAATCTTTTTGCCAGCTTTGACAATGGCTTCAGGCGGTTTACCTATCGCCTTCACGATATCTTCCTGCACCAATACGTCTTGGGCAATTTCAACAAAATCTTGCAAGGCCTCGCGAATGATTTCGGCGTCTGTCTCCATCCCGGATTCCCAGGAGTCCCAACGAAAAAGAACCGCGTTTAAGGCGTCCTGCGCTGCCCAAAACTCACGGTTCTTCCGGTTCTTATTGTATTTGTCGGCTACAGCCCCTTTGACGATCGGAGACAAGGCTGCATTGATAGCTTTCTTGATGTTGTGAAGCAATCCCTTGGAAACTTCCTCTTCATCCTCGACTTCCTCACGCTTACCCACGCCAAACATTGAAAATCCTGTAATGTCACCCTTTTGGATTTCTTCCCAGGCACCGTCGTCAGTGACCTTCACACCAGCAACCCACGACCCTTTTGCAATCACTTGGTCACCTATCTCCATATCACACGGGGCAATGTAGGATTCAACAACGTATCCTTTGTCAGCGTCCAGATCGTGTTGCTTATCGATGTTGTAGGTATGTTGGTTCTCCATGAACAGGTGCGCCGCTTTCTCAATCTCCACAGCGTCCATCATGTCGCCATGGACATCTTCGACATCTGGCTGATATACCACACCAATAACGATGTGTTGTGTGTCATCCACTTTGGCGATTTGGACTTGCTTTTGAATAGCGTTTTTCCCAGCGGCTTTAATGATGGCAAATGGCACACCATTAGCGCCCTTATCTACCAGCGACAAGTGCGTAATCTTTGCATCCTTCATTTTGTAGGTCATTTCTCATCTCACCTCCTCTCAGAGAAACATGATATAATATCCCAAAATAAATAAGGAGTGATTTCATGGCTACTTGGACCCCCATTGAAAATGCTAAAATTGTAGGAATACTGCCCGATTACAGATTGTACAAACAGAATAATAGCGATAGTTCAGCCGCTAAGATCTGTGCTCAAAATCTTGTGAATAACGATGTATTCGGGATTCTAACAGCAAGAATAAATAATAATGTTTCTGAACCGCATGATGCGGTTATCCAACACATTAAACATATGGATAAAATAGCTAGTGGAGAAATTCCACCCAATCAAGGTGATGAGTATGCATGGGCTAGTTGCCTCAAACTTTAATCCAATACCAATTGCATTGTACATCGACAATTGACTATTTCTTTAGCTTCACCTGAAGGATCACCCGGATACATAAGTTTGCTTGACCCCACTTTGAAAGGCTTGTCCAGCGCAACAATCTGGCCATTTGCCTTCCGGTGGGTTTTTCGGGTTCTTGTACCGGCAGCCGAACGCCATTTCTTACCCTTGGCAATCTCGGACTGCTTCCACCCTTCAAGCTTGCCGCCATTTGCCGCTGCCGTGCTCATCGTTCGTGACACCCGCTGCGCTCGTACCATGCTGAAAGGTCCATCTTCACCCGTAGCGGCAAGAGCACTGATCTCTTGAACAAGCAAAGCCCGTTCTGAAGGAGTATTCCCTTCATCAATCGCCTTTTCGAAGCTTCGCAAGAGTGTATCCGTTGAAGACTGGTTCATATCGGGTACCAGGCTGCGGATCTCCTTAACAAATTTCTTGGCCGCCTTATTCTTAGTACTCCAAACCTTTTCATCATCAAGCTCAAGCAGCTCAGACTCTCCCGCCAGATTGAACAACGGTTCGAATGCATCTTGTACCGCTTGTTCAAACAGATCCCCGAAGACTTCGGATGTGTGTAAAGCAATCATGACCTTACCCAACTCACCGATATCACCAAGAGATTCCTCGCTCAGTTCAGCGATAGCTTCCTTAAGGGCTTCTCCCTGAAGCTCAAGGTTCTCCATAATCCGGTCTTCACCCTGCTTGTACAACTCTTCAAGCAACTTGCGTTCCACATATGTCAGCTCAAGACTATCAAGAAACTCATCATCATCAGCTTTGACAATCAGTTCCCAACAAGCTTCACACATGAGCGCCCACCTCAGCTGATCCCTTCCGAAGCAACCGTTTGGCGATGATCGATACACGCTCTTGCAGGTCGTCGACATCACTGTTTTCTTCCGGATCGAGAATAGTCGGTTGGCTTCCTGCTAATTGTATAATAGGCGTGTCCAGGTATTCCTGACTGAACTTACCTTCATCAATCGTCGTACCCAGAACATCCTCAGCAATCGGGATCAGGTCACGGACCAACATAATGCCGCGGTCAGCAATAAAGTCCAGCATTGCCTTGCGATCTTCGGGATCAATAATGCTTGGTGCTCGAAGCACCGCCTTAACTCGGAAGATTCCCATGGCTGGGAACAACCGCTTGTTAAAGATCTCGTTCATGATCCACTTGCGGTAAGGCTCAAATACCTGTTCTTCTGCAAACTGCAATGCTGCTTGAGCTGTAGCACGGTTATAGTCTGAACTTTGGCCAACAAGAATTGGCGGTAAGCGGAAGGATGACAAAATATCAGCCTTCTTTTCCTTTCCATACTCCAGGAAAAGTGCATCCTGCTGCAGTAAGTCGTTCAGTTTGTCCATTTGGATAGATACTTTCTCGACCTTCTCGTCCAGTGGCCCGCCTGTTTCTTGGCCTTTGGCTTCAAGGTAGAGAATACCGCCCTGGGACTGAGATCCCTTGACCTTACTCAATAGCTCCATGGATTGTTGAGTGAGTCGTCCATTGGTTACAGTCAGAATCATGGAGAGCATCCGACCATTTGAGAAATAGGATACGTTCAATTCCTCGGCTTCTCGGGACCCGACCACACCAGGCGCGTTCCCAAACCAGCGGGGTTCACCGTAGGCACCGTCATTGCCAACCTTCAACGGAATGACCTGATTCTCGGTACCTTCGGTACCAAATAAACGGAACCATACAACCGAAGTTCCCCGCTTCATTGCATAACGACGTGCGTAAATCTGTTGAGTGAATTCCTCAACTGTCTTTGTGGAACTGATCCGCCGTTTGCGTTTGATAGTCGCTGGATTACTTTCCTTGGTATAACGGACGTACTTCGGATCCATACGGAAGATCGTCGGAAACTCGCTACCTGCGGGCCAAGCAACTTCCATGTTGGCCATCCCTGTGCTTTCCAAGTCCTCAATAAGCTGGCCTATGATCTCTTCAGGATTATCTTCGAGGTTACAAGTCTCCAAAAAGCGTTCAGCACGGTTCCATTCTTCCTTGGCCGAGTTGTCATCTTCACCAGACACATATTCCAAAGCAATACCGTGGCCAGCAATGTTCCGCTTATATGCCTCGATGCACTGAGGAATGATATTGCTGTTTTTGACAAGCAACCTGCAGGAAGTAGGATCGTTGCCTGATTCAAATGGTAACAGCCCGTGATGATCGTATAAGCTGTCGAATACATCGGGAAGTTGGGCACTGGATGGAATGTGCTTACCTTCTTCTTTCGCAAATGGAACCCATGATGCATTGCCTTCACTCAATTAAATCCACCCCGCTCCCCCATTGTTTTCTTCATGCTTCGATTCCTCCCGTTGCTGTTGTTTTTTCTTAAACCATTCGAACCACTTGTCGGCTACCTGACGCACCTGCAGGGCGATTGAATATGCCATGATTCGGTCATCATGACAACCGCTGTCTGCTTCCGCTTTGCCCTTGTTATCAATGAACGTCATACACTCGCCGTACAGATCAGGACAGTAAATATCATAAAGCTCATCACGAATGGCTTCTTTGAAATCACTGATCATCACAGGACGGGTTGCCTTATTGGTTTCCCATCCAAGTTTGCCCTTCTTATGAAGGAACAGCAGCGGGTAATGACAAGTATTGAACAAAGTGTTAAGCACTGATTCACCAGTGTTGTTGTTTTCCACTGCCAGCAATGCTGTGTTGTAATACAGTCCCAACGTGTTCAGCTTTTTCCCGAACAAGTCAGTGTCCCACTTGCCATGCAGAGCCGCGCACATTTCGCCTGTACGCGCATCGATCACATAAGCAGCGTCATAGTCGCCATCTTCGGTGCCCTTTGCTGTATCTGCAGATAAAATATATCGCTTCCCTTGCTCTGGAAAGTGATAGACGACCAGTTCCCCCGCATGAGCCGGAATAAACTGTTCTTTAACAAAATCAATTTCATGAATAGCACCTTTCAGTTTAATTGCTTCCTTCAGGCGCTTAATGAATTTGTTATCAAAGATACTTTCACCTGATAACAGGAACGCTTCGTCAGGTTCAGAAGGATACTCCTGTTCAAATTGTCGTGAATCGCCACCGCAATCGTTTCGGATCGTGTAACGCCGCCATTGAAGCTGTTCATCATCCAGCCCGTATTTTGCCTTCAGCTCCAGTTCATCTTCAGTCAGTTCAAAGCCAGGAGGAATGGGCTTGCGATAGTCTGGCATTTCGAACCATGCAAAAAAGAGCGGAGAAAAATCATTCTCGCCCTTCACGGCTGCATCCCATATTTGCTTGAACTCTTCCATGCCGTTGGCTGTGGATTCGATAATACCGATGCTTCCCGCTTCCTTGGACAGTGCCGCCAAGAGAGACAGCAAATGCCGTTTCTTCTTTTTGGCTGGCCAGAATGCCACTTCGGAAGCATGCAGGTAATGAATCGTATCTGAACGGGCAAGCACCCGGCTTTCTGCTGTTTGTACGGTGATCTTTGACTTTAAGCCTGGATTCCTTCGACGGTCTGCCGTCCGGATCGCCGGATTCTCAAAAGTCAGCTTCTTGGCATTGTTCTTACGGGTCATTGGCTGTATGACCGACGGTACCCGCTCATAATACAACTGGAACATATCGAACAAATTGCTGGAAGCATCTGAAGACTGGGCAACGATAAAGGCATTCTTTGCTTCCTGTAATGAGGTGAAATAGTAAATCAATGCTTCAGTCACCGTTGAAAAGCCCATTTGCCGAGCTTTCAGAATGATGATCCGAACAGGTTTCCCCGCTGCCAGATCCTCAAACACCTTTGCAGCATAACGCCGCTGGGCATCATTGAGGATCAACCGCACCATAGCACCGGACTTGTCCTTGATCTTGAGCATCCGGTAACAAAACTGTTCGAAGTCTAACAAGATCGCTTTTAGTTCGGCCAACTTGTCCGGTCGTTGTTGCAGTTTTCGCTTGATCCGACGGCGGTGTTCCTTTGCCAGTGCGATTACCAATCTAAATCATCCCCATCGTCATCTTCATCGTCTACATCATTTCCGCCCCCGCTTTCATCCCCGTGACCCAGCGCCTTATATTTATCCAGCTCAAGACGTTCCCGGGCGATTCTTAATTTCTCTTCTTCTTGCTGCAAGCTGGCGATCAAATTGATGACCCGAAGCTTCTTATCCCGTGTCTTGACCAAGGCTTCCTCTTGCTTAAGTATCTTGTCCAGCTTGGACGTGACAACGGTCGTAATCTCCGTTACCTTCATGCCTTCAGTGACAACAGGTATTTGAACTGCCTTCCCGCTTTTTGGGCTGGTGTATGGCACCTTGTCCTTCCGCTGCATGAGCTCTTGTTTAGTCTTACGCTCTTCGTCAGTCAGCCCATCTTCAAGCAGCTTGACCCGCTTCATGTGCCGCCGCTCTTGCAATGACAACATGATCAACTGTTCATTGAGCTGTGCGAGGGGGTCCGTATCGATCTGATCAAACATATCCTGTTCGTCAGGTTCCAAAGCATCCAAGAAGATCGTTTCATACATGCCTGTCTTCAACGCCTTTTTATTCCGGTATGGTCCACCTGGACCACCACTGTTCCCAACGGCATTTTTATTCCCGGGTGGAGCACCGCCTCGATTACCAGATGCATTCTTATTGCCTTTGGGCGCTCCCCTTGATTTCGGAACGCTCCCATTCGTTCCATTTGGAACGCTCCCTTTGGAATCCCCCGAAACGCTCCCATTGAGTTCATCCTCCCAACGGTCCATGGATTTCCATTTGCGTATCCTGGACTCGGGAACAGAAAGAGCGGCGGCGATGTCCTTAAGCATCATCTTCCCGCCGCTCTTTAGCCACATCAGTTTAGCCTTGTCCCGCTCGGGACTGCGTTCACGCGCCATTACATCACCACCACCCCCATTAATCGAAGTTTACAGTCAGTCAACTGAATGGAAGCAGAACTGAATCCTTCGTATAAGTGTAACCAAACTGGTCTTGATATTCTTTTTTGAGCACATCTGCATCTTTTGAAGAAGGGAGCCCCAATAGCTTCCTACCTTTCTCCTGTTGCTCCAAAACCTTTTCCTTCCACCACTCATGGCCGCTTTCGGATTCAATCACATTGAACAATCTTCTGTCCTGGTCAATAACCATAAAGTTTGATACTTCTCTCTTATGCATTAAACTCATTCCTCACGTTGTAATGTAAAGCCAACAAGGCTTCCGATGACATTATAAGAATAGGAGGGCCAACCTTAACTGTCGTGATAGGAATCTACTACAAAAGTTAAAAATCATGTATGAACCCTTATGACCAATAGCCTCTATACTTACTCGCACTATCTATCGGTTTATCCTGGGAAATAGTTGTGGACTGCTCAATGTTTTTTTGCTTATTGCAAAACAAACTTACTGAACATCACTTTTTGCTCTTATTAATATTTCAATAAAAAAGACGCCCTTGGGCGCCTTTTACTTGTATTAACTATCTCTAGCATTCTCTGCAACAGATTGTCTACTTAGTTCATTTTGGATCCGAGATAACTCATCTGGTAGGTTATAAACATAATCAAGAATAACATGTGTAAACTTAATTATAGATTCGATAACTTCCTCTGAGAATTCTCTATCATCTCCATGTGCAGCAGCGTTCCCTAAATCCTTGATTACAGTAGCCATACCCGCGACAATTGGAGGAAGGATTCCCTTTTCAGAAAGATCTTCTAATTTATTAAATAGCGTCCTTCCAGACGCCTCTTTATCTTTGCATATCATCTCTAGAGTTCTACGAATTCCAATTGCACATAGAGTACCTTCTATATGCTTAATTCGGAGTGCTGCCTCAAATGAATTTCTTACATTTTTCGGAACACCGGCCTCCTTCACAGTAGCATCAGGATACAGAATTGTGATTGTAGGAGTTAAAGTTAAGTTTTCTATGTCCACATCTTCTGTGTTTTTAGTCGTTTTCACTAAAGTTACCCCTTCGCAAACTGGACATAAATACAGATTCCAAAATCTAAAAAATTCTATATCATACGTGCTACCAGAAACGTTGAAGAATTCCTTTTCACTTTTTTTTGCTTCGAATAAATGTTCCATTGAAGTTTTATTTCCACAATGATAACAGATCATCACTTCCGTTTTTATCATAGTTAGCCCCTCTTGAACGCCTCTGATTGGATGGATATAAGTTTATAGTTACTGTACTTGATGCCATTCGAAGTATTTACGAGTGCTGTCATTCCAATGTTGGCACTCTTTATTTTCAATGTGAACAATCTTCTCCAATAAATGCGGAGTATAAATCTTTTTAGAGTTTCTAAGTACCTTGCCATCAACAACTATAATATATCCCTTCTCAAACAAGTCATCACAGCCAAATTTACACATTGGTAAAACAATATTCTTGTAATCTAGACGCTCTTCCCTAGAACACTTTGATCTCTTTTTGATATGTGCTGCAACTAAGAGATCAACGGGATATTGATTCCCACATATGCCACATGACCCTACTTTTTTGTTCTTGAATAGCTGTTTCCTGAGGAAAGATTGTTCTTTTCTTCCTTTGCCCGTGCGATGTGTGTCAAGAGAATCATGATCTTCAAACAGGAGTACTTCCTCTTCATATTCTTCTGGAGAAACATCTGGTAGATAGATTGCACTTTTCATATCAAATGATAATAACATTCGTTCGCTTAATTCTTCTCTTAGTACATTGAATCCCTGAATAATATAGTTGTCTGCATATCCAACGGTTCTATTGAAATCTATGTAGGGGATATTATGTTGCTTGATCTCATCGAGAAAATAAACATATTCCCATGTTTGACCCGATCCATCGTAACCCCACAACTTTTCAGCCAGTTCTTTGTGTCGTAATTTCATTACAACAACACCAGAGGCGAATATCTGCCCGTTTGCTGAAAATACTGTAACATCGCCCGTTTGAATCTTTCCCCATTTTGAGACGTTAACATTGTTTTTGCCCGGAGTTACTCCCCAAGTTGGAACTAATCCGTCTAGGTAAAAAGTTTTTACTTGGTCTAAAGTTTCCTCAGGTAGATATTCCGATAATACTTCGATAGGTACTGGATTCTGAATTGTATCCTCATAATGTTTTCGAGCATCTTTGTTTCCTGATGGCTGTAAAATCACCTTACTCATTGCTATCCCCCTGTAATTCTGTATATTTCTTATTTGAGCCATAAGACTTCTCTACAGGGTACTTATCGGCATTTTTCTGTAGCTTATTAAGCAGGGCTTCCTTCGGATCTATATTAAGATCATTGCACATCAACAGCACGTAATAGAGTACATCTGCTAGTTCGTCCTGAAGCTTGTCTTTATTTTGCTCGATTGCTTCTTCACTGCTCTTCCACTGAAAGAGCTCGAGCAACTCACTCGCCTCCAGATTTAAAGAGATTGCAAGATCCTTCGGATTATGAAATTGTCCCCAGTTTCGTTCATCTCTAAATGCTGTAATTCTGCTAATTAATTCATTCACAACTAATCACCTCAAGTTAATCTTTCGACAAACAACGTCAAAATCCTTGCTTTTGAGAGGTGGCTTTATTTTGATTAGTCCGTTGATGGCCACCGACCATATGCCCAGTACGTTCGTTCCAGACAATCGGCTCCACATAGTCAAACTCCTCAATGCTGCGGCGAAGCTTCTCATACTCCAATCCCCAGGCTGAAGCTCAACACGGGGGTTGTCGGTTGCTGAATTGATCTGTTCGATTGGCACGATTCTGATGTTCATGAACTCTACCTCCAATAAAAAAGACGCTCTTTGGCGTCTGAAATTAAGATTACTTATACTCTGAAAATAGTTTTTCTTTCATTTTTCTTAAATCAGATTGTTTAAAACCAATAACAGTTAGAATCGCTGTTTGGAATCTCCACAACTCATCCCTGGATCTCTCTCGTTGCGAAAAATCATTACCGGTTTTATTAAATTCATCAATAGCACCCAATAGGAAAGAAACAAGTTCTCTGTCGCTATCTAAAGCAACCGTTAAATACTGTCTTAGAGTATTCACAATAGTAATTGTCTTTTCGAAAGCATTCTCATAAGTATCTAAAGGTTCCTTATTAATTTCAACCCAATGGCGCTCAAAGATGCCTATTAGAATATCAATAATTTGTACTTGTTGCTTAATTTTATTTGGTTTCTCTTTCTTTTCTTGTAGATGCATAGAATACTTAACAGCCCCTATAGCTCCTAACGTCCCCACTATACCACCTGTAAAGCTTCCCCAATCAAACCCCATCAAGATTCCCCCTTTAATGTCGATTTTCGACGTAATTAAGAGAAATCCTTTTATTCGTTTGTGTTGAGTTGGTTTCAACGTTTGGGTGACCATCATATGCATGCGTAGGCTCACTCAGACGCTGTTCTCCGCTCTTCAATGGACTGATCCTTGCAAACGGACGTTCTCATATAAACAAGCTTAAAACGGCTCACATTCTGTCATAAGAGAGCAAAAGAAAAAGCACCACGACAGGCGCTTTTAATTTATCGAATATCTTTCATTATCATCCTTCTTTAAAAGACCTGCTGTTACCCACTTTTCTAAATGATATTTTAATATCCTCTTATTCGCTGTAGGTAGCGCACTTGATAACTGTGATAATGTAAGACCTTCTCTTAGAAGTTCGAGTAACTGAAAAACTTGGTTCTCTAATACATCTTCGTTTGTTGAATCATATGTTTTGAGTGAAGAAAGCAGTTCTTTGTTGTCGATATTATACTTCTTTGTGAAATTGTCGTAATCACTCTTTGTAAGAATAATATTGTTGTATTCTTTCTTTTTAATAAGTAGATCGTTGTAGAGAGAAATTTGGTCTAATTTGCTAAGAGCCTCATCAATTTTCTCCTTTGTTTGATCGTTTGTGTCATCTTCTTTAGTTTGTTCCAATAAATCTACAACCTCTATGACCTTCTTATTTTGAAGTAGGTTCATAAAATTGTTCTCATCTACAAAATCACTCGGAGCATAAAGAACATTGTGCTTAAATAACAAAACCAAAAAGAAAGCTGCAACCAGTCCAACCGGGAACAACATGACAAACCATATAAATGTTCTTTGTATCTCTAAAGGTAAACCTAACAGTACTCCTGTTCCTGCTATTTCTGCAATGCCCGCAAAGATCGCTATAATTGTAAGTGGATTCTGAACTTTGCTTTTATTGTTCACATTTCTCAACTCCCCTGAACAATAATAACCGGATTTCCAAAATGATACAATATGTGACAATCAACTATTTTTAATACAAACTGGTCTACTACAGAACTGCTTCACCTCATCCCATCTTCCCCATACACAACCTTTGCATTTCTCCGGCTGCTTGTTGGGACGGATACGCTGTTTCTTCCGTCTTCTGCTGCTGATCACTTCAATACCTCCAATAAAAAAAGCCGATCCGCAAGGAACGACTTTAATGTGTTATGTATGATGTTGGTGTTACGTCCTAAAAGCATGCGCCCAAAACGGTCGCTGCAAAAACGCTGCGCTCTTTGCTTTAAAAGCATACGTGCTTTGTAACTATAGAGGAAGAATGAGACCATTTTACTGAAGCTACCAAATGCGAGTCAAGGAACAGAAAACGAGTGAGTCCCGATGAACTGGAACAAACCCGTCGTTTCCTGCTGATTACTTGCTATTTCGCATTTGGACCATAACGAGTATTACCTCGACATGATCATATAGTTGAAGCTCACGGAATGATAATCCTGAAAATTGGAAAAAGCGAGAAGAGGAACGCCCCAGTCATATGCCACATGTGCAGCTGTGCGTTTCATTCTCGCTCGAGTTCCACAATACAAATATAACACTTAGAAAGTCCAACAAACTCTCTATTAGCAGTCAGAAATCAGTCAAAATAGTACAGGTTCAATGAGTTCTGTTCTCTGTGAGAGTGGACGAAAGTCGTCATCCACGTAAAAAAATGACTGAGGTGCCGTAAAGGGAAAATCAAAATCCTTGGGATTTATAGGCTCATCATACCGCTCGATTTCACCAATTTTGATAGCATATGCATTTTCTTTATTACTGAAGTATTTCTTGAAAAAATTGTGCGTAATTCCTGAGTATCGATTGGTCAAGTTCCATATGCTATCTGGATCGTCGCTCAAAATCTTATCTATGCTGAATTCCCCTACGATTCTTCCTTCAGGCATTGTCGAGTAGATAACAACAGAATCTACTTTTTGCTTAAAGATAATTTTACGATACTCATACCGCTTTTCTTCGCTGAATATCTTCTCGACGAACTCTGGTTTAATCGATAATAATACTTTCACTTACTCCACCTTCTTTGAGTATTTGACTAAACTGATCATCGCTTAGACTGAAAAAGGACCACCTTAGTTTACGTTGCCTATCGATACCAATTCCTTCGATCAATTTACGTCTGATTAATCTTTTGCTTAAAGCTGCATTATACGTCATTTTTATAGTATAACAACCACCTTTATTATACCAGTCTCTTAAATCATTTTTATCAAAAACACTATAAGTACTTGCGTATTTGTAAAATGCCTCAAAATCCTTAAATTCGGATTGTGATTTTACTTCTTCGACAATACAGATTGATGTTGCTACTGACGTGTATTCTGCTGATTGATTCGGTGTCTTGGTTCTGTACATGACTAATATATCGCCAGGTGAAGTTCTGTTAACAGGCATTGTTGTGACATATATCTTATGAATACCATTAGTATACGTTACGTCCTCCAGTATATCGACACTTTCATTATTCAAAATTGAATCAGGAAACATAATTGAATGATATTGAGGATAAATAGCTAATAAATACTTGTCTCGATCGGTTGTGTTAATTAAAGGATAATCCTTCAGAATATCATTTTGAATTTCTGTTAAACTTTTCACTAAGACCAATTCGTTACCGTTCTGTGTAGCTTTAGTACCATGAACATAAAAACCATATTTCTTTAACAAATAAATTAAAGCAGCAGTTTCTTCCTTATCAAATATTGTAACATAGCAAGATTCGACATTATTTACAATCGCATAGTCAAGTGCCTTCTTAATGAAGCGTTCGCCTAATCTTGTCCCGTGCGGAATAATCTTAAAGGTACCAATTTTAAGAGCAGAAGCACAATCTAATGCAGGCTGAATATCTTCAACCGGTCCTTCCTCACACTTGTAATAAAGGAATCCATCAACTAAACCGTCGTTGTAGTGCAGGTATGCCTCAGAATCACTCTTCCGGTTAAACCAATCTTCAAACTCTTGATAGTCTGCCTTAAGAGAATCAAAAAAAGGATCGGCTAAGTTAATGTCTCCAAATCGTTGTTTCACCAAGTAATCATTCATAAAAAATCCTCCTAAAATTAGATGTGCTTATTTAGAAAATCATACAACTTCTTCTTATCTTCACCGTTCTTATGTACAAGTAGTGGGAGCATTAAAGTCTCCGAGAGTTGTTTTGCATAAGAGAGTTCCTCGGTTTGGAACTTATCGAGTAAATCAATAGGATATTCTCTAGAGTCGCGATTCTTCAGTCGCATATGAATTTCATTGGGATCGTCGGTCAGCACCAATAAACATGCAATCTCCATTCGTTCAAATGTGTCATGAGGTATTCTTTCTATTTCTCCTTCTTTGTTTAGGATGCAAAAGTGCCCGTCTAAGAGAAAAATAGGAATATCAGTAACATAATTGTTTATAGCCATAATTAAGGCGTCTTGATTTCCTTTAACATCTGTTACGTTCTTTACCGTTCTTGCCTCCTCTTCCTTCTGTTTTCGAATCAGTTCACTCGCTGAAAAGTGAGGAGTATCTAGTTCTTGATTAATTTCATTACACAAATAAGTCTTTCCAACACCGTGAATTCCCCCAACAAATACTATTTTTTTCAAAACTCCACCTCCGCTTGTATCTTTTTGGTTTACATGTAATATTTCAACACACACGAGATTTTCTCCTTCAAATTTTCCCTTTTTTTTTACGTTTTCGACAAAAACGAGGTAGGCTTCAGCCTACCCCGATTCCATTAAACTTTTCCAACCTCAACGCAGTCCCCAAGATACTGATCGCTTCATTTTTCTCACGCCGATACGTACTATCACTAATTCCCATTTCCCCACAACTGATATAATCAAATTCCCCTTCGTTATCAAGATAGCTCCGTTGAATGACTTCGCGTTGCACAGAAGATAGCCTCTCCATTGCCAAACTAAGTAACCGATCCTTTTCCTTCAGTTCAGCTTCTTTATCAACATTATAAATTGCAATCCGTTCAGTCTGTTTGCTGATTGCATTAGTAGATTGATGTTCTCTATATACATAAGCCTGCGTGACTGCTGCCTCGCGTCTCACGAAACCGATCTGCCGGTACTGCCGAACGGTTTCTAAATATTCTTCCACAGCGCGGCGGGTAGCTTTCTCGTCGATTGGAAGTATGTTAAAAGTCAGTTGTAAGTTGTTTTTTCGGCGTTTCCCCATTTTGATCCCCTCACCGTGTTATAATTTTTGGTGAGGTTTATTCGATGTGTCCCCCGCCGTGCCGGCAAGCTTGCGGGGGATATTTGTTATTCCTGAATGACCTTACTGCAAAACTGGTCCCACTCCGCTTCACAGTCTTCAGCACTCCATCCACTTACCAAGTCCTCCGGATAACCGTATTTTAACAACAATGCTCTATGATCTCTTTGCAAACCTACCATTCACCTCCACGTTTGTAGTACCTGCTGTTGCCGTTATGCTGTTGTGGAGCAGTGACAGCCTTTTGCAACTTGTCGGGCGGTTTAGGTGGATGCTCAGCCCCAATTGCCTTCAAATGATTTGCTATCTGCTCCGGTGTCCACACTACTGTTTTCACTTTACGATAATCGATCATTAGCAGATCCTCCCCGATTGAATGCTTTCCTGTAGATCAGCCAACAAGTTATAGACGTTGGCATCATGTGTTTTCTCAATTCCTTGATCTTGAATCCATCTCATGATGCCGGCCTGAGTTACCACCTTTGGCCGTTTGCCTTTCTTGGTCAATGCCAGGGTGCGAACCCCACCGGAAGAATGGGTCAGATACCCTTTCCGAATAAGTGAATTCACATGTGAGTGGACCGTTGAAGCAGATGACAACATAATCCCATCTGCAATTTCCCTGATTGTCGGGCTGTACCCGTTATCTTCAATGAACATCCGTACATAGTCGTAAACATCCCTTTGTCGTCGGCTGAGTGGCTTGTCCAATGTTGCTGATGTAGTCATTTTGTTTCCTCCCAGTTCCATAAACTCAGTTGGCCTTTCGCTGGCACTGGTTCCTGCAGATGAACAACGTCGTCGAGCTGCCAGGCAGATGTAAGGATAAATTCCAATATTAAAAACCCCCTTAGAAAATGACACCAAATTATTTAATTGTCATACATTAGGTAAGGAATTTGACATTATAATTTGGAGGTAATAACTATGAACAAAGATCAACTATTGAAAAATTGGGCGAAAAACAATTTTACCCGTAGTGAAACTCGTCAACCTGGCGGGAGATTCAAAGATTACGTTGGAACAATTGTTACTGCCACTGTAGACGGAATTGTCTGGGGTGACCGAATCTTTATCCATAATGCTGTTACACTTTTAAATGGAGAAGAGTACGTTACCTTCGCTTATGTTGGATATGACAGCAACGGTAATCCAGGTGTCAGAGTAGCACATGATGTTAATGCAGAAAAAATTGTAATTATTAGTAGCGTAGCACCTTAATATTCCTGATTAACTTTAGTATCAGAATTAGAGCCTCGATCATTTTCATTGTCTGTAACCATTTGAAATTCTTTACAAACAAATGTTTTTGTGAAACACTCTGAGATGCCTAACGTTTAGTAGATCCTGTATGTATTGGGAAGGTGCTTCCTCTTCAAAGCATACAGGATCTGCTTCCACCTTCAATACTCCGATTCCGTCTGGACGGACCCTTGTTTCACCAGTTCCGCACCTGCACCACACACCATTTTGATCTGACCGATGCGGCAGCCGGTTCGAATTAACGGTGTAAGCTTCTGATCGATCAGTTGAATTACCTTCGGTGAGATGGCCATTTCATCAGCTCCTTTAATTTTCAGTTGCAGCGATACGACAGTCCATGTGCGATAAGGCACCAATTCAGCATCAAATATTGAATCTTTTGATCTCAATAGACGTAATAGGTATCGAGGTGAAAAAATGAAAATAAAAACAATATGGAAGTGGACAAAGATTAGTTGGGGACTACTGTACATAGGCTTTGTTGTAGTATTTGTCATAATCCTAGGTTTTTTTATGGCTGGAATGCTTCAGGATCAGAAAGCATTAATTGATACCGCCGCAATGAGTACAATCACTTTGTTGCTTGCTCTGGTTTCACTACCAAATTTATTAGTTCAGCTGCTATCCCTTCTCGAAATCAATCAAAACAAAACTTACACTGCTACAAAAAAATGTCCCAACTGTAGACATACTATTGACTTGAAGATCACCGAAGATTAAAGATTTAGTACATATGTTCTGTTTATTGAATGCAGCTGGTCACCCCGGCCAACGATCGACCGGGGGATACTTCTAAATGAATAATGCTTAGACTGCTACGCCATCCTGCATCATTTTAGTAACACGCTTTTTGTACAAGCCATATTTGGTACTGATCTGACCACTTGGGACATTGATCTCTTTGGAGATCTCCATCCACGTTTTGCCGGAGTTACGCTGTTGCAACAAGGCAGGGAAATCGGCAGGAGCGTCAGCAAGTTTGATATCATCAAAGATCGGCCGTTTATTGAGAATGAACATCTCAAGTTCTTCCTTACCGATCTCGGCAGGTGGATTGGCTTTATCACCTGCAGGCAGATCTTCTTGTGTTACGTGTTGGGGATCGCTCGGCGGCTGGTCACCTTCTGAATCACCAGAACTAAAGTCCTTCATTTCCTTTGATCCGGACTGATCACTCCCGCCATCGTTAATCCAGGAAGGAGTGCCGTCATCGTCGCCGTATGGATCGTTCGGATCGTTACCCGAATCATCGTCGCCTGTTGGTGGAACAGTTGGCTGGCCGTCACCATCATCCGTTTCTTGACCGTCTCCACTTGGCTGTTCTTGATCAATCGGCGCTTCAACTGGTCCAAACAATTGAGCCTGATTCTCGTCCCGCTCAGGTTCGCCAGTGCCTTCAACTCTGGTTACCACACCTGATGCATCGGTTGTTACACGGCGACCTTGCCAAGTGTCATACATTGGGTCGCGCTCTTCATCATCGAAGTCAAACGATCCTTGCGGATCACCCAGGTATACCATGACCTCTTTTTCTTGCATCTTCGCTAAAGCAGATAATCTTGATTCGACTGCAGCAAGCGGGATGAGCAACTTGATTGTTACGTTCTTTGTACCAACACTGATTCCTTTTGCTACCTCTGCCGAAAATTTCACCATTCCATTTGTCATGTCTATGCAACTCCTTTGATATGTTTTTGATAGTAAGCCCAGCACAAGGCAAGAGCGTCTGAAGGGTCATACATCCGTTGCTGTAGATCACCGATCTTGAATTTTCCTTTTGGATCATTTTTCTTGTAGTAAACAGGTAAAGCAATTTCGTCCAAATCAAGGTCGAATAACATTTGCATCTCAACAGCAACTGTTTCTTTATCCGCGTTACCTTTGCCAGTGAACATCTTGAGTTCCGAGGGACGTATTTCAGCAAAACGTACACGATTGTGAAGTGCAGCCAAAGTAACCATAGAATACGCACCAACCAAAGCAACAACGGTTTTGGCATTTTTGAAATGTACAGGACGTTCCATAATCACCACATCAGGCTTCTGGAATTGAATCATGTCGTAGGTGTCTTGGTAAATGGTGTTCAAGACCTTAGGCATCTGTATTTTGGAATAGTCCTTTAAACCGAAATCAATTGGTTTACCCTTCGTCATCGTTGCCCATCCCGCATAATTGGTTCCATGATCAATGCCCATAATCTTCATCGTCTGGCACGCTTCCTTTCCTTCCTTCGTTGTTTCGCTGGCAGCATGTCCCGCTTAATGACAAACACCTCGGCCAGTTTACGGCCATCATCCCCGCGAACAACGTAACTCAAATGTGTCTGATGGTGCGGATCAATCAGCTTTCGCACACTGCACCTCCAGTTCCGGCCATTCGCCAGCAATTGCATCAAACTCAGCGATCCCTTCGTGGAGCTCAGTTTGATCAATCCCCGCAAATTCGGCCTGCAGCTCATCCCGATCAGGAACCTGTCCGGTTCGCATGAACCGATGCCTCATGTACTCCGAAACGGACCATCTGTTATAAGCGTTGTTCATCATGCTCCACGCCGAATAGTTCTTGGCTTACCTGAGAAGCGGTGAACAATGACCATTTGGTCTGGCAAATCCCTTTCAACCAACCAGTTCTCCGCATTCAAGCCATTAGCCTTAATCTCAATCTTTTGCCGCTTTGTCGCCCGCTTCCCTTGCTTCATGTCCGTTTCCTCCTTACGCCCACTGGCGTTGTTCAATGTTTTGGGGCTGTTGTGGCGGTTTTGGTCCGAATGAATCGTTATGAGTGCGTTGGTAATTGACGAATTTATTGAACTGTTTCAGGAAGACCAGTTCAACCGTGCCTACTGGACCATTCCGCTGCTTACCGATGATGATCTCGATGATGTTCTTCTTCTCCGACTCCTGGTTGTAGTAGTCGTCCCGGTACAAGAACGATACAATGTCGGCATCCTGCTCAATGGAGCCGGATTCTCTCAAGTCGGACATCATTGGGCGTTTGTCCTGGCGTTGCTCGACTGCCCGACTGAGCTGGGATAATGCGATAACTGGAACGTCCAGTTCACGAGCTAAATGCTTCAATGTCCGACTGATGTAGGAAACTTCTTGCTGCCGATTCTCACCCGATTTACCTTTTCCTCCAGCAACTTCGATAAGCTGCAGATAATCGATCATGATCATAGCCAATCCCTTTTCCTTCTTGAGACGACGGCATTTGGAACAAATGTCCTGAATGGTGATTCCTGCAGAATCATCGACATAAATATTGGTTTCAGCCAAAATCCCAACGGCTTTGGTCATGTTGATCCAATCTTGGTCCTCCATTTCGCCCATCTTCATTGCGGTAGCTTCTACGTTTCCTTCTGAGCTGACCATCCGTTGTGCAAATTGCCCTGCGGACATCTCCAAACTGAAAACAGCTACTGCATCGTCAGTTTTCTTCGCAACGTTCTGAGTGATGTTAAGGGCAAATGCAGTCTTCCCGACGGAAGGACGAGCTGCCACAATAATTAAGTCACTACGTTGGAGTCCGCCGGTGATGCTGTCCAAGTCAATGAATCCGGTATGAATGCCATTGACGATGCCATGCTTCACGTTGTATGCACGAGTATCCACGTCATCAACAAGTTGCATCATGATACCTTTGATTGGCTTGAAGTCCTCTTTTGGAGCGGCACGGTCAGCGATCTTGGCTTGTGCTGCTGATGCACTGGCGAGTAACTGCGGAACCTTTGTTCCACTGGCAGCTTGTTGGATCTGCAGAAGACTTGTTTGAATGAACTCCCTGCGAATAGCCATGTCTTGCAACTGCTCGATGTAATAGCCAGCATTAGCAGTCGTTGGTACAGCGCGAACCAAATTGGCCAGATAGCTAACACCGCCAATGTCTTGAAGTTCTCCGTTAGCCTTTAAACGTGAAGTCAACGTCACCAGATCAATAGGCTGTTGAGATTTTTTCAGATCAGCTATGGCTATATAAATCAAGCGATGGGCCTTATCGTAAAACGCATCGTCTGAGAGTCCTTCAGCCAGTTCCATAACCTCATCAGGGTTTAACAGCATTGCTCCAAGTGTGGATTGTTCAAATTCCATGCTGTGCGGAAGATTATTTTGTATGTCGAAGCTTTGCAAGTAACTCATCCTTCCATCCAGGAGGCGGTAGCGTTGCCTTCACCCGGCTTGCTGCTCGTTGATCCAAGTAAGCCCTGGTTTCTGCTAACTCTCGTTCTCGGGCTGACTGATCAGCGGCGAATCCCCGTATCTCAGAGATCTTGGGGTAAAAACTGTTTGTCTCGATGTGCCGTTCAACGTTTTGTACAGCCGTTTCAAAAGAGAAATCTTTCAGCGCCTTGAGATGGCGATCCACGTTTTCGTCACTGTCATCAAAATTCGGATATTCATCGGTTATCAAAACGAATAACCTCAGGACATCAGCTCTTTCCACGGGCTTCCTCCTCCCTCAGTCTCTGCTTTAGATTCTCTCTCTTTTGCTGTTGACGGTTTAACCTCCGCGGCTGAGTGACCGCTGTCGCTTGTGTGTTTGGAACCAAAACAGGTTTAAATGGCTGCTGTCCCGGTGCTTGATGAATTTTCCAAGCTTCCTCGATGCCTTCGACGTAGTATAAAAAACTCTTGGGAAGCTTGAAGCTATTTCCCTCACGAATGCGTTTTGCCTGAAGCAGGCTTGCCATAGTTTGGATGGTAAAAGGGTTAGGCGTACCTCCGGCGACCATCTTACCCATGGCTAAACGTTCTTTTTGAGAAACATTAAAATCCAGTTTGTTGTGCATCTTGCAATAAGCATCCAATATTTCAATCATTCCACCGTCTCCAGAAGGAACAGGATTCAATATGTCATCCCATGATTCACTAGTAGTAGCAGTAGTAGTAGTACTATCTTTTAGATCGGACAGTTTTGTCTGATCACTACCCAAATTTGCTGTGTGATCGGACATTTCTGTCTGATCACTAGGCGACTGATCGGACAATATTGTCTGATCACTTTGATTGTGATCGGACATATTTGTCTTATCACTGACTTCATGATCGGACACTTTTGTCCGTTCACTTTCGACTGATCGGACATTTCTGTCTGATCTCTTTTTTGAATTTCGAACCTTCAGGATCAGTCCTCTTGGTGCCCTGGTAACATTAATGTACTGATGCTGTTCAAGTGCATCCATCCATCTGCTGACGGTCTTATCATTGACTCCGAAGTATCCAGCAATCTCAGACAGCTTCATTGGCTTGCCGCCGAGGACAACGCCCCAGACAGTTTCCTCCTCCTCAATCTCCTTCGTAGTTGAACTGATGCACCAGAGGAAAAGCCATATCGCGTTGCCTATGTTCTTGTAGTGGTCTGGCTCCAAGATGCCGGAGTAAATCGGAAACGGGTAACTGCCATCGGGCATGTTGCTCATCCCCTTTTTAATGCTGTGAGCTACTTACTGCGTAAACGGCGACATCGAACTTGCTTTCATTTCCTGTGATCTCACGAGTAATCGTCTGAATTCCACGACCGAATTGAGTAATCAAATCATTAATCGCTTGCGGCATATGAGCAGGATCTGACGATGCTGCCGCCTGTGCTCCCAGCGAGAAAGCAACGTCTCTTAAATGGGACTGGAGAACCTCCGGCCCTTCCATCGCGGCGTCTTCAAACATTTGTTGCAACTGGTTGAACACTGCCTTTCTGCTCTGTTTCGTATTCATACATCACGCCTCCTATTATCACGTAAATAAATGTGCGGGTACTTCGCACGAACAACCAGCCATCCAGGATAGCCTCGTGCGAAGTAATCCCGAACCTCTTGCTTGAAAAGCGAAGGATCTGAATCCATCAGTCGCCATATCCGATCACCGATCATACTGCGTAGAAGCGGCTGATCGGTAATGGAATCTATTTGGTTCATTATTCAAATTCGACCTGTTCAGATCCACCATCGCCTTGTTGAGCAGGTGGTGGATCGTCAGTACCTGCAGATGGGGTGATATCGATGAACGGTTCATCCGAAGGTGTAATATCTTTCCTTGTGGTTTCATCCTGCGTTACAGCAGAAGCAATCTCCACGCTGATCGGCAACCATTTCCATCCGGAACGAACGACCGTCTTTTTGCACATTTCCGTATAATCCGTGACCCAGGGGCCGTTATTCGATGCCTTTGAACGTTTCCGGTGCGCCTCAATCTCGCTGATAGGCATGTAATGGATGAAATGACCGCCGTCATTGAACTTGGCGACCATGTAAGCTCCGACTACCTTACCTGACTCAGTTGGCTTTTCATCTTTCCGTAGGAACCAAGGAACATGTTTCAGATTCTCTTCAAGTCCATATATCAACTCTATGAAGTCATTTTCATAGACTTCATGCGCGGAAATGGATTGAATATTACCAGAACGCCGGGCCAGATCAATCATGCCTTTATAACCGATAATGAACGTGGCTTCCTTGCCGTAAGGAATGATGTAGCAATGACCAATCAGTCCTGGCTCAAGTCCTAACTGAGCCGATTGCATAACCGCGGCCATCAGTGAAGGAATTGAACATTCCAAAAGCTTTGGATTTGTCCGAATTGTAGTGAGTGCGATACGACTTAAACGTTCGATGTTCATATGCTTCGGCATTGCCTCAGCTATCTGAGATTCCATTTTCTTCAGATAAGCGGCAACGGTTTGCGATGGATTAACAGCAGGAGCGTTGTTCGCCCCCGCTGCCTTATTTTGTAATTTTCCTTCGAGTGATGCTCCGTTTGCTCGTGCCATAGGGCCTCCTTATTTCACCAAGAACCGTCTTGAAGACGAGGTGTTTGAGTATTTTTCATATAGCTCGGGTTGCTCTTTCTTCAATCGTTTACTGTCAATCCGAGAAGTATCATTCGACTTCCAGGACACCAAAGTGTCACCGTTATGGATAGCCAGCTCATTCTCGCCCATGATTGATTTCAACTCGTTTTCGTAACGTTTGACCTGTTCCGTAGCAACGGCAGCTTCTTCCTTTGCCGCCTGAAGCTGACGAACGATTCCGGCTTGCTTATCATCCAAGATGACTTCGCTTGCTGGCGCGGATATGGGGTAGAGCTGATTCAACAGATTTGCTGAAGCGTCACTCCCGTCAATCATTGGCGGAATACCAGGCACGACATGCCGGTTCCAAAACTCATCCTCGATCTGCACAAGTGAGTCAATGATCTTGTCATTGCGTTCCACCAACTTGTATTGGAAACGTTGACCACCGATAAGAACCGCAAAGTACCCGTAATCCACGCCCAGAACAGCCATGTAATGCTGCAGTTGGATCGCATACTCATCAGGAACCTGATCATCTTCCCACTCACCGAGTTTGTAGGCGCTGGCCGTTTTACACTCCAGGATGCCGAGTCCACGACCGCCTTTATCCAAGATCAAGCGGTCCACGTTACCAAGCATGAATTTATGTGCAGGATGCTGATAAAGCTTGTTGCTACGTTGAACCCGTAGTCCGGTTTGAATCGTGAACTCCCTTGCTACAACATCTTCAAGCACGTTGCCCCAGTAGGCCGCTTCTCCAGCTTCGTCAGGCTCGATTTGACCTGTCTTATCCAGAAACACTCCAACGGGTGATTTATAGCGATTCAGGCCAGCGACAGCAGATGCATCCGAACCACCGATACCTCTCCGGCGGATCTTCAGCCATTCCTCTCGAGCCATGTTCTTTGTACTGGCTGCAATATTCATTGCCATGATAGTTCCTCCCTTAAATGAAATCGTGAATGCTCATACCCCTATCAGCGAGTTCTTCGTGAATCGTAGGATAATCAGAATCGTGTTCCTCTGAACATTCACTTTCCTGGGACTCAAGCAATTCAGACATGCGCATCCTCCTTGTTTGGGAAGGTCACCCATGGTAAGATGACCGTGTATCCATATTTAATTTTCAATGTTCTGAGATAGCCCGCTGCAACGGGCTATTTTTCGTTTAATTCTTCTTCCAACTTCGCAACTTCTTCTTGAATCTTCTCGTGTGCTTCTTCCAACTCTTCTGCCTGATCTCTAATTGCTTCAAGTTGAGAAATCACATCATTGAGCTCACCATCAGTAAATTCCGCTAATCTGCGAAGGATGTACGGTGTGTTATTAATAGCATCATTTGTGTCATCTGCCAGACTGCTGAGCAGATTCAGGATCTTTCCTACTGATTCATGAATCGTCATATACCTGTTACTCCTTTCATCTGTATTGATGCGTCAGCCGCATCTTCCGACGCCGTACGGGAGTTGGTTATGAAACCGTCCGACGCCGGAAGACAAGGCCGACTTGGCTTGTCTTGTTCTTTTCTTATGTGTTCTAAATCTCGTCGATTGCTCTAACCGCAAGTGACATATATTCCGTAGGTAGCTCACGAAGGCTTGCGGCAGCATTCTGCCAGCGGTGATAAATCATATCTCGTTCCTGCCAAAGAGCTTCGAAGTCAGTTCCCTGAACCGATCCATTGAAGGACATAACAGCCGCCGTGTTCTCGCGTAGAGCCTTGGCAGATTCCGTATAATTGATGATGATTTGGATGGCCATCTGATTGTTCATACAGACTCCCCCTTGCGCTTTTGCTCGGGAGACTGTAAAATGTGCAGCACAAGAGACTTTAGTCGAGTTCTCAAACCAAGTGTCCGCCCTGCCAGGCGGGCATTTTTCATTTCTACTTCCGCGAACTGGATCATCATATTAAGATAATGCTCCGCTTCATTCATCTTCCCAGGCAACAATTTCTCAGGCTGTTTGCGAATCAGTTCCAAGTTGTGCTTCGAGTTTCTTCCAGCCTGCAATGCTTCGTATGCCAACTGTTTACGAGACATTCAATCAACCTCACTTCATATATTTTTTAGCTTTCAGATCCGCACGGTGTTCTTTCCAAGTGCCAAACCAGGAGAACGAATATTCTTTGCACAACACCGCCGCGAAGTGCGTCAGCGCAGTTATCGCTTCGACTGTTTCCATCAGTAGTCGCTTCATAATGATGCGATCGGCATCCGTGAGTTGGTCAGCAGTTTTGCTGATCGGTGCTTCAGATGTCAACTCCAGAACTTCCTTCATTTCTTCCACCGTTTTAAAAAGTACACTTGCTCTATGTAGATCCACATTGTCCAGCCAGGGAGCAAAAGCGCCGCCTGTGACTTCCCCAGCTGCAGCAATGTATAACTGACCATCATCGTAATGTTCAGCAGCATTACGCATAAGCTCCTTCGATGGATTGCGAGTGCCCTTAAGCACTTTGCCTATCTGTGAACCATCCATGTGAACTGCTTCTCCAGCCTTTGCCAGAGTATCACCGGTGCGTTTGATAACTTCACCCAAGGCACCAGGAAAATGTCCAATTGTCATATCTGTTAGATCTCCTTTGTCCGTTTTAGTGTGATGAATTTGGACAGAGGTTTGATGTAATATTGTGTTGTAAGGTCTTCCCCTGATCCCTTCATCGTCCGCCGGCAGCCGGTACAGCTCCGGCGGATTTTCTTATTTGTTCAAGGTGAGCTTGGGTTGTTTCCCTCAATGAATTAAGTGCGTCAAACGTAATCTCTTCCGGGTTGTCAGTATGACGACCGTTATATAACGTTTGCTGGAGAGCTTCATCAGGCTCAATGCCTTGAAGTAAAACTCTTATAGTTGCTCCTGCGACGCATGCGGCTGGAGAAGATTCGCGATACCAGTGTAGTCGCATTAAGCAGTGCCCCCTCGCTGCTCCCAGTAGCCTTTGGCATTCGATTTCACCCACTCAGTGTGTTCGTCAATCCAAATCATTAATGAATGAAAAGGTACTCGTGGGTGACCGAACTCTCTAATCACTGGGAAATCCTCTCTGTTCAGGAGCTCTGCTGCTTTCGTAGCGCCGATCTGTAGCAACTCCATTAATTGCTTCTTGTCCATCAGGGTTGGATGTGTTTGTGAAGAAGCAAACGCTGATTGTTCAATTGCTTTGTGAACTGCCGACATGATCATTTGTTCCAATTCACTTGGATTAACTTCAATTTTGAACATGTTAAGTCTCCTTTCTTTTATGGTTTAGATGTTTGTGTAATCAAACAACTTCTTTATCAGTGATAATTTGAACGTTTTGTTCTTTAAAGGAACATTTATCATCAAAAAAAAGTTCCCATTGAAAATGTAGTACTTTTGCAATTGATTTAGCTGTATTTACGGACGGTGTTTTATTCCCATTTTCGATGTTAGTATAATAACTACGTGAGATTTCTGCCTCATCAGCAACTACTACTTGTGTTTTATTGGCAGTCTCACGAAACTCTTTCAGCCATATTCTCATATGCTCACCTCCCGAAATGTTCCTTTAAGTAACTTTATACCCGAATTATATGTTACTAAAAGGAACAAGTCAACATAAAGTTATACTATTAGGAACATTTGTTTAAAGTTTCTTTAAGGAACATTATAATAAATGTATCCTTAATAAAGTTGGTGTCTAATATGGAAAAGGTATTCTCTAAAAGACTAAAGTCTGAAAGAGAACGTAAAAAGGCTTCTGAATCTAAATGGACCCAAGGATATGTGGCCGATATTATTGGAGTAGCACGTCCTACGTACACTGCCTATGAAAATGGAACAAAAGAACCTCCTTTGGATACATTGAACAAGATCGCTGATCTTTTTGAAGTTTCCTTGGATTACTTGCAAGGACGTTCAGTTTCTCGCCTACCTTCAGGTGGTAGTGCTTATATGGACGGTGGTAAGGGCTGGACTGATGAAGAAAAAGAAGTAGCGAATGCAGCAATACAAGCTTGGAGAGAAATGAAGAAGAAACAGGTGGAATCGAACGATAATTAATTGCATAATTTTATAGCAAATTTCCCAGCCGATGGGTCATTAAAAGGACGAACAAAGTTGAAAAGAATAATCTTAGCTTTAATTGTGGTATTTGCTGTTACAGGGTGTTCTAATCAGGCTCAGACGCAAGATACAGTTGATTCAAAAGTAACAAAGACGCAAAGTGAAGATTCTCCAACCGAAGCCTTAGCAGTAAATACACAGGAAAATGTCAAGTCGTCAATGCCAATGCCTGCTCTATTCAGCATGTCTACGGATGATTTCAAAAATAAGTTTAACGCTATAGTTGGCAAATACAGATTAAACGATCTTGGAATCACTCAATTTAAAATTGATGATGCTGAAAATAGTAACAATAAAACTTTCCAGTATATTTTTAGTGATGATTTAAGTATGATGGGTACGCTAAATTCCGAAGATCAGGTACAGCAAGTTATTCTTATAGGATCAGGTGGTTTCAGCGAACAAACTGGCGGAACACTCATGACAGCTATTGCCACATTGATCATGACAAGTAATGACGAATACACATATAACGATGCGCAAGATGTTATAAAAGATATAGGTTTACTCGATAGCGACATAAACCTGAATGATTTCGATGGAGCGACTGTTAGGAATGGTTTTAAATATCGATTCAAAATCCAAGACAATAACATCTCTACATTTGGTATCACAGCAGCAAAGTAATTCCACCAAGCCCTTTTGGGCTTTTCTTTCAAAACAAAAACCGAACATATGTACTATTTTACAAGGGGAAATGGCATAATGCTTCCATATTATGAACCAACGGATACAGAACTGTTGATCTGCGATTTGTATCAAGTGTTTGGAATTAATCATCCGCATGAACTAGATATCGACCTTATTGCCTCTATATGGGGTGCAGACATCATTTACTACAATGGAAAACCGAAATCTCATTGGGAAGATTGGGGAAGTGTTATTTTTCTAAATAAAGATACTTCTCTCATACAACAAAGGGCAGGTTTCTTTCACGAGCTGGCTCACATCGTTCGTCATGAGGGCAACCAGGATGAACTTCCTAAGCTTTTTGTAGATCTTCAAGAGATCCAGGCAACAAACTTTAGATTAATAGCTTCTATGCCCTACTACTTGCTCCCTACACCCTTAGATATGACTTGGGCTGAATATATTGGACTTCTATCAGAAGAGTTTAGAGTCCCTATTGAGTTGGCTGCAGACCGTGCTGAACAGATTGCCTCCAGATTACACGAAGAATACCACAGCTACCGTGAAGATGTTGAACTTATGAAAGGTAAAATTCAAATGGCAGTCAACCTGTTTCGCTCAACAAAACCAAGACAGACTTCAAGTGAAACAAGACGTCTTCTCCAACAATTAAAAAATCAAACTAGTTAATTTGAGGAGCTGATCATCATGGCATCTTATACAAAGATTAAGGCTAACAATAAACAAGGATACAAGTGGATATGTACTTTAGAGGGTCCTCCTGATCCTTTAACTGGAAAGCGGAAACAGATACCTCGAAGAGGTGATACTCAAAAGGAAGCATTCGCTCGTGCTCAAGCTGTGTATGATCTATTATTAAGAGGTATTAATGCTAAGAAGAATAAGAGTTTACTTTTTGAAGATGTGGCTGAAGAATGGTTTAGAGTTTATTCTAAAGGTAAGGTGAAAAAACGAAGCATTATAACCAGAGGAGTTGAAATCAAGAATTTAAACAAACACTTTGCAAAAAGAAAGATCTCTACTATTACTCATAGAAATTTTCAAGAGTGTCTTTATCAGTTGTTTGAACAAGGATATTCTTTCAATACTATAAGCGGTTTTAAAACCACTGCGAACATGATCTTTAAATATGCTATTAAAAACAAATACATTCTTGATAATCCAACTACGGACTCTATTATTCCAGTTAAGATGCTTACTGTAGCTGAAATAGAAAATAAGGATCAACTTGTTGAAGAAAAATATTTAGATCGAGTTGAGCTAATAAACTTTTTCAACGTCATAAATATTTATGGAATATACTTAGACAAAGAGATATTTAACCTCTTAGCATTCTCTGGATTTCGATCTGGTGAACTATGTGCACTTAAATGGCCAGACATTGATTTTGAAGCAAATCATATTAGAATAACCAAAACTCTTCATGCGAAAAGCTTTATTAATTATGAATTAACACCACCGAAAACAACTTCGTCAATAAGAGTCGTACCTATAGACGAATCTATAATGAATATGTTGAAGAATTTTCAGGAACAATCTGATAGTAGTTATCTTCAACATAAAAAAATGTATAAGCATTACCACGATGAGAACTTTGTTTTTAGAAAACCCGACGGATATCCTATACATCAGAAGTACATTCTTACAAGAATGCAACAACTTATGAAGAAAACAACTATAAAGAAGCATGCTACACCTCATATTTTCAGACATACTTATATCAGCATGCTCGCTGAGGCGGGTGTTGATTTAATAACGATTATGCAACGAGTAGGGCATCGGGATGAAAAAATAACTCTCGGCATATATACTCATGTCACTCAGAAAATGCAAAATAATGCTGACCAGAAGTTAAAAAAACATTTTGCTGAAGTGTTGAACATGAGTGTACTGCAGGATATGTGATTTTTTTAGTGATTTTTCAAAATAAGAAAGCCCCCTGTTGGGGGCAAAACGTTGATATAACAGCCTTTTTTTGATCAGTCTTGATAACTAAGCGTACATTAGGTCCATAAACCCGCGAGTTACTTCTCCACCTTCGGCTGGTTCGGGCTGGTCTGTCTGTGCGTGTTCTGCCATGCAAGCCTTCACTGCTTCCTCTGTCGTACAACGATTAGCATCGTCACATGTGTAGCATAATTGAAGCATATATCTGGTTAATTCATCCGCCTGCGTGAATTGAGTTTGACCGTTGGTTCTCATCTTCATCACTCCTTCTCTTGTTGAGTTAAATATATCACCTTTTAGTGGATTTATTTGTGATTTATTTCACAAACTAAGCAAAAAAAGAAAAGAAACCCTTAGGCTCCTCTCCTTTCTCCTATCTATTCACATCGATAACACTCTACGTTTATAGTACTTTCCAATGTACACCGCCATCTACCGTTTGCAATAACAACGATCTTTTGGCATCTGTATTTTCAACCAATATCCAGCCAAGCTCGGGGTTAACCATCTGAATCTTCACAATTTCCGGATAATCTTCGAGAATTTTCTCCAGTACACTGCTTGCAGGAAGAGCGCTCCACGTTTTGCCCGCATCCTTGGTGTGGTAGGTTATGCCCTTTTGCATCGCCCAACCTTCCGATGCGTTTAGAAATACCGGTGAAAGGTTACGATTCGGACCCTTTTGTTTGTTTAAAGTGAAATTGGACAGCTTCCAGCTCTTTCCGCCATCGGTGGTAAAGAATCCATTGAATGTCGTGTTCTCGCCTTGAGAACAGGACATTGACATCCAGGCTGATTGCGCTTCACGTCCAAAAAATTGTGGTGAACTAACACTGAAATTACCACACCCGTTGAATTTGTTTCGATCAAAGAAAGATGGTCCAGTATTCCAGTTCTCTCCGCCGTCTGATGTTACATACAACTTCGGTGTGCCGAACTCCAGCGCTGTTAAGAAACCATGCTTTGGATCCGAGAAAGTCATCCCCGTGGTGTATCCACGTTTGGAAATCTCTTCTGCTTCCTGTTTACCATCTTCATCACTGGATGACATCCGATTCCAGGTAATTCCACCGTCCTCGGTGAAGTAAAGTTTCTTGTCCTGTTTACCAATAGCGGTATCAACCGTGGTGAGAATCCAGCCTTTTTCAGGAGATACAAATGAGATCGCAGTCACTTTATCCGTCTTGGACAGAGAAGACAGGCTCCAAGTTACGCCCCCATTGTTGGTGCGAAGCACCATGGTATCTGTTCCACCCATGCCTTCACGAACAATCCAACCATGTGCACGATCTACAAAATAAATGCTTTGTCCATATTTAGGGTTAGCCGGAAACTGTACATTTTCCGAAGGTGAAATATTAGTCCAGGTCTTTCCCTGATCCTGAGTGTAGTACAGGCGCAGCGCATTCCGCGTCACACCCCACGCCAATCCTCCGTTGTCATTGAGCAACTGAAAATCGGTCAAACGAGTCTGTATCTGGTACTTGGCCATATCTGCAGATTCTGTACTGTTCACAGGGGGAACGACAGTTAATGTCTGCCCTGTATTCCCGGCGTCCTCCTGCTGCTGCGGAGGTTCTGCTACCGGAGGTTGATCTGAGTCGGTGCATGCAGCCAATACAGCTGCTATACCTATAGACAGCAATGCTGTCTGCGCGATTTTAATCCATTGCGAACGCAAGTGGGTTCCACCTCTCTCATCCAATATACAGGCGCGCATGCCTGTCCTATGGCGTTTTATTTACGATTCATCAGAATCCACTGCTCCTATTCTACCACAAACCTTATGTAAAAGGCTCATTGCCCACTCATGGTCGGCCCGCTCCCTTTTTCAAGCTGATGCTCTGGGCAATATGTCGCACATTTATTACCATTAATTTCATCCTAAACTGTTTTTCGACGGAATAATTGGTAAAAAGACATGAAATGTGAACTATTTTATAGACAACACTCGCTTTATACTCTCTAATCCCTTAATATGGATGGGAGTATAACCCAAAAAGGAGAGGATATGAACATGACAAATAGTGCAGCTCTGAAACCAAGTCGTGTCGTGATTGTAGGCATGGGTGCGGTGGGAACAACAACGGGATACACGCTAATGTTGAGACAGCGTTCGTCCGAGTTGGTATTTGTGGATGTGAATCATGATAAAGCAACCGGCGAAATGCTGGATATGAACCACGGTCTTCCATTTACGGGAGGCGTGAAAGTATGGGCTGGCGATTATTCCGACTGCAAAGATGCAGATATCATTATTATCACAGCGGGTGCTTCCCAAAAACCGGGCGAAACTCGGATTGATCTGCTGAAGAAAAATGCAAGCATTTTCAAAGATATTATCGAGCGTATTACTGAAGTGAATTCTCATGGTATTTTGCTGATTGCAACCAATCCTGTAGATATTTTGTCCTATACTTCATGGAAACAAAGTGGATGGCCTGCTTCTCGTGTCATCGGTTCAGGTACATTGCTCGATAGCGCACGTTTCCGTTACTTGATTGGTAAAAATAAAGGAATCGACCCGCGTAGTATTCACGCACACATTATTGGTGAGCATGGAGATTCCGAAGTACCGGTATGGAGCCTGGCTAACGTTGCAGGAACAGATCTGGAATTGGATGAAGAAACACAACAGGATATCTTCGACCGTACCAAAAATGCAGCGTATGAGATTATTAATGCCAAAGGAGCGACTTCCTATGCAATCGCCCTCGCTCTGGACCGCATTGTAGCTGCAATTCTCGGCAACGAGGGCTCCGTTCTGAACGTGTCCACATTGCTTGAAGATTACAATGGCGTATCGGATGTTTACCTAGGCGTTCCATGCGTTGTTGATCGCAACGGTGTGCGCGAGATTCTGCCTCTTCCGTTGAATGAAACCGAGAAAGTGGCTTTCCAAGCATCTGCTAACAAATTAAAAGAACAAATCGCTGGATTGGAGTAATCCGACCACATAATCATTCATACCGTGAACGATTAAACATATTAACCGTTGTGAATTAAAATATCTGTGCTAGCTAAAAGAACCATTGTTTCTTCCAGAGAGAAGAAGCGAATGGTTCTTTGGTTTGACTTCTATTTATATGAGTATTTAGATACCAGATATTAGTTTACATAATATTAATTATGTTTAATTCTCCTTCATCAAATCAATAACAAAAAAAGCCTGTCACTTGGACAGACTCCTTTTTGGATTAAATATTGGTTTTTTTCTTCTAATATGACGGAAGTTTAACGTCCAGCAAAGCCATAGCCTCTTCTTTCTCCCGGCTGGTTACGTGTGTGTACACGGTTGTCGTTTGTATCGATGCATGACCAAGCAGTTCCTGAACCGTACGCAAGTCGGCTCCACGCCGTAACATCATGGTCGCGAAGGAGTGACGCAGCTTATGACTGGAGTAATTTTGACGTTGATTGGCTGGTGATTCCTGCTGGAAGCGTTCAAAGGTTTCCGTAGATATGAGCTGGATGCTGCGAATCGACAATCTCTTCCCTTTTTGCGAGACAAATAATGCTTCCTCTTTTGGTCGCCAAGGTTCCAAGCGCTCAGCCATCGCTTGAGACAGTACTTTTGCCACAGTCTCCGGTACAGGGAGCGAGCGCCATTTACGACCTTTACCAAATACATCCAATGTACGCCGCTCCGCATTATAGTCTTTGCAATCCAACGCGTGCACTTCTCCCACCCGTAATCCCATATATCCCATCAGTAGAAAAACAGCCAGATTACGTGTGCGATACTTGCCTTCTACCGACTCCAGAAAACGTGTCAGCCCACTTTCATCAAGGAAAACGGGCGCACGGTTTTTTTCGGTTTTGGATTTCTTGATCCCAAACGCCGGATTATTTGTTAACAATTCGAGTTCAATGAGGGACTTGTAAAAACAGTTCACCGCCGCATGTTTGCGATTTCTCGTGGCATCACTAACCCCACGCTCCCGAGCGCGGGACAGAAATGACAACACATGCAGCTTTTTGACCTGCTCCAGTGACTTTCCTTGAATGGAGACCAGGAATTCCACCACGTCACCCGTGTATGATTTTACCGTATGGCCTGTATATCCGGCATCCTTCATCCATATGTGAAAAGCTTCTAGCTCGTCCGCATATTGCTCCTGGATCTCCTCAGTCATCATCTGTCTACGTCACCTCGATTCGGTTCTTATAAGTTGACCAGTGATCCTATGCTTCATCCACAATGACAACGTCAATCAGCGGAATGATCGCTTCGGGTTTGCCTTGACTACGGGTAAGTACAAACGATGGCAATGGATTCTCGTGCAGCCCATTCACGGATTCACAGATCTGAGTATATAAATTCATGTGCAACGTCTCGCCTTCACCCGCCACATCAATGACAGGCCAATCGTTCTGAACGCAGGCAGGCCAATAAGCCAGCTCATTCGCAGGTACGATACTTAATTGTTGAATGGACGGATCAATACGGTAGATCCCTTGCCGTTCAGGTTCATCGCCCAGCTTGTCCACGGCAAGTATTCCAGCAGACTGCTCATCTGGTGCGGAATAGAGTGAATAACACCAAGGAGTCACGCCCCAGGCGATCGCCATCAACCCCTCTTCCAGCAACGTATCCGACAGTTCCCCTTCCGCAAATTGTTCGATCAGATTATGGTTACCTGGTCCAATCAGTTCCTCCACACGCTTAGCGAGTCGAGGCAGGTCAGCGAGAATAAATCCTCCTCTCCCGTAGGAGTCAAACACATGATGGTTTCTGCTCCACACAGCTTGAGATGGTGAACTCAACGACGCTGCTTCTGCCGGGAAAAGCGATATATATACGGTGATAACTTGCGCATACTTAACCATTGCAAGTTGTTCAGGTTCGAGTGTACCTTCAGCAATACGAGGTGTTTTCATATGCAGGGAGATTCGAAGTTCGTATTCCCCCTCCTGAAATGCTGCCCAACCAAGATTAACAGACTGTTCAACGCCTTCAATAGAAGCAATGGAGATCGAGCTATCCGGTTTCAGGTTAACAGCATACTGCACGTATGCTAACTCCTGACCATAGATGATATTGGCATCCTGACGATTGACGGGTGAATCCAACTGTTGTGCAATGACAGATACCTTACGTCCATCCTTCAGAAGACGCTGTGGATCAATATCCAACTGTAAGGTTTGTGAATCCTCTAATTGTGAAACAATTAATTGCGCCTCTGCAAGTACAGCTGAGTCAGCGAGTGCAAATCCAAAAGCTACATTTTGATGATCTGAATTCGTATGTAATGGTGTGTTCATGATACATCCCCTCTCTTATGTCTGATGGCATGTCACATCCCCAAATATATTTCATATTTGGCTTAGCCGCAACCCCGCCCCCGTGATTAAGTTCGTCACGTCCCTAATTACTTACCCATATATGAAGAAAATTCCAACCTTCCCCTGCTGTTATCTTCCTTTATCTTTCTATATAAAAAAATCCCCATCCCGCTTCGCCTAAGCGATACGAAATGAGGAAAAATGAAGATGTTCTCGGTTAAAGACGTTCTCAACTAATCTATTTATCCTTCGCTCTGAAAGCACTGGAGATCCGGCGTGCCGGATTCAGATGACTGTAATGACGTCCATACGCAAAGTAGATAATCAATCCGATAATCAACCAAGCAAAAAACGTAATCCATGTCAGCGCTGCAAGGCGTGTCATTAAGTATACACAACCCAAGGCACTCAGAATCGGAATCAGTGGCACAAGTGGAACGCGAAAGCCGCGTTTGAGATCAGGGTTATTTTTACGCAACACAATAATGCCAAGACTTACAACTGCAAAAGCAAACAACGTTCCGATGTTCGTAAGCTCCGCCAAATGTCCCAACGAGATGAACCCGGAGAACAGAGCCACGATAATGCCTGCAACCCATGTCCCTACCGCTGGTGTCTGACTCTTGCCACTAACCTTGGAAAAGACCGGAGACAGCAGTCCGTCACGAGACATGGAATAGAGCAAACGTGTCTGACCATACATCATGACCAGCAATACGGTCGTAATGCCGGCAATCGCTCCAAGAGATACAATCCAGGACAATCCCTTCAATTGAACAAATTCAAATGCAAACGCAACCGGATCACTTACATTCAACATGTTATAAGGCACGATCCCTGTGAGGATCAACGATACAACAATGTAGAGAACAGTACAGATCGCCAGTGACGCAATAATTCCAATCGGCAAATCCCGTTGTGGCCGCTTGACCTCTTCTGCTGCTGTGGAGACCGCATCAAATCCGATGTAAGCAAAGAATACGGTTGCTGCTCCCGCAGTTACGCCTGAGATACCAAAGGGCAAGAATGGTTGCCAGTTTGTTGGCTCTACATAGAAAACACCTACACCAATGAAGATCAACACCACGATAATCTTAATCGCTACCATGATGCCGTTCGCACGAGCGGCTTCCTTCACCCCTCGAGTAAGCAGGAAGGTGATAATTAACGTAATGACCGCAGCCGTGATGTCAAAATAGGTTCCCTTTTCCGGGCTGAACGCACTCGTCAGCGCATGTGGTAACTCCAATCCAAATCCAGACAATAACGTCTGGAAATATCCAGACCATCCGCTGGCTACCGCTGCACTCGCGAATCCATACTCCAATATCAAATCCCATCCCAGAATCCAGGCAATCACTTCACCAAAAGCCGTATAACTATACGTGTACGCACTACCCGATGCCGGTATGCTTGAGGCAAATTCCGAGTAACACAATGCCGCGAATGCACATATGATACCTGCCAGCAAAAATGACAGTACAAGGCCAGGGCCAGCATACGTTGCGGCAGCTACACCGGTCAGCACAAAAATCCCGGTACCAATAATAGCTCCTACGCCAAGTGTGGTTAAGTCCAACGGACCAAGCGCCCGTTTCAATGCACTGCTGTTATCGCCCTCCGAGGCAATTGGTTTTTTACGAAATAATGAAGATCGTTGTTCGTTCTCACGCATAGTCATGTTCCTCTCGTCATGAATCTTGAATGTGCAATATGTGCTATGGATGTAGCAGCGATTGGATGGCTTCCCATCTGTTCTATGAAAAAGTCATTTGTTCTATCTTATCGATCACCTATAAAAACCTATCGAATTCTACACGTTATCGCGTTGCTTGGTTAAATTTATTTTTAAGGATCACTTATTTTGTTCTTTTTTCGCGAAAATTATCATGAACTGTTTCACGTGGACAAATATGAAAATCGATTTAAAACAAAACTGCGTATAATTTATATTATGCGCAGTTTTTATGAGCCTTAATTTTCGTGAAAAACACCTTATATCCCTTGTTATCTGAAGTTAAAAAAATGAGAGCTCTTTTCGTCTTTTTCCGCTGTCCCTTCCTCTCTTATCCTGTCTAATTCGACGATATGAAGGCATGTAAAAGAGCCACATATCATTATGCGGCCCTTTCTTTCTTACTATGGGTTCACGAGAAAGCAATTCTCTCTGCATCTGACATCCGGTATTGGGATAACAAATACTCTTTGCTCTGCATCGCCATATGACGAATCGCATCCAAATCAACATGCAACAGCTTACCCTCTCGCTTCACGAGTCTACCTGCCACAAAGACCGTATCCACATTGGATGGATTGGCAAATTGCACGACAGCGCCGATTGGATCATGGATGGGGAACAGATTCAGATCGGTGGTACGAATCATGATCAGATCTGCTTCCTTCCCTGGGGTCAACGTACCCACCTTCTTCTCCAATCCCAATGCTTGGGCACCAGCCGAAGTTGCAAATCTCAGTACTTGGCTGGACTGCAAGTTCAACTCACCAGGCATCTCACCCTGCTGCAAAAGTTGTTCGTTGGCTCTGGATCGTTCAGCTTGAAGTGCAAACTTCATCTGCGAGAACATATCTCCGCCTGTGGAAGTCACCACATCTACACCAAGTGTAGGGGTTCCCCCATGTTCAAGAAAATAGCCGGTGGCCGGATATCCATGACCCATCATCATCTCAACCTCAGGTGTGACCGACAAGGAAGCACCGCTATCTGCCAGCATTTTGTATTCATCCATGCCCATGGTATTACCATGAACGATATTCACTCGTGGACTTAACAGTCCCGCTTCGTACAAGTGACTAATCGAACGATCCACAGATCCCCAACTGCCAAATCCGGCATGCATGGAACAGATCACATCCAGCTCTTGAGCAAGTTCGATCTCCTTCACGGTTGTATCCCAATGACTGAACTCTGGACCACGAATGGCAAGCCCATAGGTAAGTAATTGATCCCGTGATGAAAAATAACGTTCTTTGACTCTTCTCACATCATTATTCGAATACGTGAGTTGGCTATCCCGATTCCAGTAGTTCGTCTCACCAGGGACTCCGTGAGCAAATACCGCCCGAATGCCAGCATCCTGAAGTCCACGAATCAGTTCATCCGTATGGTCAGGTGAATACGGCATGCTCCAATCCAACACCGTTGTCACTCCTGCATTAAGCGCTTCCAAGGAACCGAGTAAGTTGGCAATATAACTATCTTCTGGACGGAGCTTGCTTCCCATCGCACCATAATAGAGATTTTGCAAATAGACTGGCAAGGACCAGTTGGTTCCCGCTGTTTTGACCAGTGATTCCCACACATGCCGATGTGTGTCCACCAGCCCAGGCATAATAATCATCGATGAAGCATCAATGATCTCCGCATCTGGAATATCCAGGTCGGGCTGGATCGCCATGATCAGTGAATCCTGAATCAGAACGTCCGCCCTCTTATACTGTCCAATTCGAGCATCCATCGACAACACACAGCCATTTTTCAACAGATAACTTGTCCGCACAAGACACATCTCCCATCTGATTTGGTTTGAAAGACGATCATATCCTGCTTACGAATCCGTACTGCTTTTGACTATTGTTTCGCTAGTATATATATATTATATAGTTATTGTTAGTATTTATCAATTTTGGGATTTACGTTTCGCCCGAAATCTTCTGACCTTCATCAGATTTCCACACATCTTATCATCACAGTACTTCTGTGTTCTGCTTCGGGTATCATCATAAAACATCCAGCGACAATCCGAATTATCACAGATCCGAATCCTGCCGCCTTCTCCCGCTACCAAAGTCGTAGCAAAATCAGCAGCTACCTCAGCCATAACCTGATGCCAACCCGTTTCTACAGCTACCAGTTGGAGTTTCAGTCCCTGATCAATTGTAGTCAATTTTCTTCTCACATGCCCTGCTTCCATAACGCCATTCAACCATTGTTTTTCTATATCCGTTAATGATTCTCCAGAAGACAAGCGGGCTCCAAGATCCATCAATTCATTCCTGAAATTTCTCATCGACAACTCATCTTCTGGAGATGAAGGGACAGAAGCGTTAAGTTGCCATCGTTCCAGAAAATCTTGCTGCCAGCTCGCCTTCCCTAGTCTGTCCTCCGATCGATCTCCCCCACGCCAGTCGTGATAATCGCTGTTTACAAAATCGGTCCATAACCTGTCCATATATACCTCCGTTTATCGTAACCATCTAAGTAAATAAAGAAGGTTACAACTCATCTTTGATGTGTTATATTAAGTGTAACCTCATTAATCAGTTTTAGCTAGTTACATCACAAATCACAATTATACGCAAGGAGGAAAAGGCAATGACAAAAACAACAGCACTAGATGTGTTACTTATTCAAAAGGATGATACTTGGGATCAATGTAATTGGATTGTACCTTTGTCGAAATCCTTGGAGGGTCTTACAGCAGAACAAGCAGCCTGGATTCCACCCTCAGGGGGATTAAGCATCTGGCAGTTGGTTAACCATATGTATTATTACAACCATCGCTTATTATGTCGCATGCAAGGTAAGGAGCCTACCCTTCCTGCTGTAGACTCCAATGAATACACGTTTGGGAATTCCGGAGATCCGACGGATGCAGCTGGATGGAATACACTGCTACAGGGTACAACTCGATTAGCCCAGCAGTTGCGAGATCAATTGGCTGCACTACAAGAGTCAGATCTTGAAGCCGCATATATGGACTCCGAAGAGAAATGGGCACACGAACTAGCTCGCTGGGTACTCCATGATGCGTATCACGCAGGTCAGATCGTGCTCCTTCGCAGACAGCAAGGAAGCTGGAAAATCGTTTTCTAAAAAAAATGCTTGAACTGCTAGCGCTTACAGGAATAAGATGAACTTATTAATGTTACAGCTTGTTCAACACACTATATAATTGAATAGGATCTTCGGGGTAGGGTGCAATTCCCAACCGGCGGTGATGTTCTTCGGAACCAGCCCGCGACTCGCTATTAGTTCTTAACGAAGGACATCTAGCGACTGACTTGGTGTGAATCCAAGGCCGACGGTACAGTCCGGATGAGAGAAGATCAACACATTGACATGCCGTTCTCGGGAAGGCCTCTTTCCTGACGCATGTCTTTGGATGAGCCCCCGTTTATTTGGTATATACCAAAACGGGGGCTTTTGTCGATTTTGCCAACTGAAGATTCCGTGTTCTGACGAAGGAGTCCTGAATATGGAAAAGACATCAGCAGCATCACCTGTTTACCGCAAGGAACGAAGTAATACTGGATTCTGGCTTGTAGTTCTCGGCGCCGCCTTATGGGGTGTCGACCCACTCTTCCGCATTATTTTGCTAAACACGATGACATCCACGCAGATTGTACTGGTGGAACACATCATCGTCAGTCTTATTGCCATACCCGTGCTGTGGAAATTTCGGGCTGATCTGAAAAACCTACGCGCTCGCCACTGGATTGCCGTGATTTTTATTTCATGGGGAGGATCAGCACTCGCAACGGTATTGTTCACCATGGCACTAACACATAACGATCCGAATACGGTGCTTTTATTGCAAAAAATGCAACCACTCTTCGCTATCGTTCTGGCTAAACTGTTACTGAAAGAAACGTTGCCTCGTCGCTTCGGTGGATTGTTCTTCATTGCATTAGCAGGAACCTACCTGCTTACATTTGGCTTCACATTGCCATTAGGTAACTGGGACAACTGGATTCATGCTGGAAGCTTGTTATCCCTTGGGGCTGCTGCCTTATGGGGAGGTTCAACCGTTATGGGCCGATTGATGCTGGGACAGGCGCGTTATGAAACGGTCACCTCCCTTCGCTTTGTCGTTGCTCTCCCGCTCCTGATTTTTATGACGTGGAACGAAGGTGCGGCATGGACATTTCCGTCCGGAACGGGTGAACAGACTGCTGTCATCCTCAATATTCTCGGTCAGGCATTGTTACCAGGTTTGCTAAGTCTTCTGTTGTATTACAAAGGTCTGTCGTCAACCAAAGCATCTGTTGCAACACTCGCGGAACTTAGCTTCCCGATGGCGGGTGTGTTGGTGAACTGGATTGCTTTCCGTACACTGATTACATGGGAGCAGCTGCTTGGTTTTATCCTGATCTGGGTGGCCCTCTTCGCCATTTCCAGACAGCAGGAAAGATCATCAACTGCGGCCGATGCTGCACCGAAGCTGCGTACAGATTAAGTAGATATATCTGAGGTTCACATATAAACAAATAGTCAAATATAAAATAAAACCATTGCACATCAAATTAGATGAGCAGTGGTTTTTTATTTCCATTACTCAATTTACTCGATATTACTCGATCATTTTCTCAATTTGCAATATGAGCTATTAACCCTGTGCTTTATTTCTATATCGCAAATGCCCCTCTATTCTCTCCTCTCATACCGAATATCAAAATCATCGCGCTAAGTCTCTTCTATGTTTTGTCTTTTATCCAATCCGGTGGTACGATGACATATGGAATAAACAGATAATTATATTCAGAGAGGAACGATCATGATGTCTTCATTCTCATATACCTCCTACGACGCCGTAGGTTTGGCTGAACTGATCCGATCCCGGGAGGTATCCCCGGTTGAAATGCTGGAAGCGGCGTTTGCACGCCTTGAAGAAGTGAATCCGCAACTTAATGCGGTTATTCGTACATATGAAAATCGCGCACGTGAGGAAGCCGGTTTGGTTCGCCCTGGAGAACAACCTTTTGCCGGTGTTCCCCTGCTCCTGAAAGATATCTCGCAATCCTTGGAAGGCGAATTTCTGACTTCAGGCTCACGTTTGTTCAGCGAGCATCGTGCATTACGCAATTCCAATTTTGTCACTCGACTCCGTGATGCAGGCTTTATCTTCATAGGACATACCAATACGCCTGAATTTGGCTTGAAAAATATCACAGAGCCCCGCCTCCATGGTCCAACTCGCAATCCATGGAATATAAATCACACTCCAGGTGGTTCAAGCGGTGGAGCTGCCGCGGCTGTAGCTTCGGGTATTGTTCCTCTCGCTGGAGCCAGTGACGGAGGTGGTTCGATTCGTATCCCGGCTTCCTTTAGCGGATTGTTTGGATTGAAGCCAACACGCGGGCGCACACCTGTAGGACCGGGAGTTGGTCGTCAATGGCAAGGCGCATCGATTGATTTTGCCCTCTCTCGCTCGGTTCGGGACAGTGCTGCATTGCTTGATACGTTACAAGTCATTCAGCCCGAAGCTGCGTTCCATGCTCCACTCTTTCCAGGCAGTTACTTGGCAGATATGAGCTATCCACATCAACGCAAACTGAAAATTGCATACACAACGGATTCGCCCGTGGGTACACCTGTCTGCGCAGAAGCCAAAGAGTCTGTATACAAGCTCGTTCGCTGGTTGGAAGATCAAGGTCATCATGTTGAGGAAAAACTGAGTCCAGTCAATGGAGTTCGGTTGATGGAGAACTATTACATGATGAACAGTGGTGAGATGGCCGCGATGATCTCTTCCATGGAACGGTCCATGGGCCGGGCTCTGACCTCCGATGATATGGAGATTGAATCCTGGGTTCTGGCTGAAGCAGGCAAAAAGGTGTCCGCTGCGGAATTTGTACATAGCTTAGCTGAATGGGATGTAGCTGCAGCTCAGATGTCCACCTTATTTGAGCGTTATGACTTCTACGTCACACCTGTTAATGCTTTTCCTGCGCCTAAGATTGGGGAATTAACACCTCATGACGAACAGATCCGTAATCTGATGCGAATCAGTGAATTGGACAAGACCCAGCAGCAGCAACTCATCTATGAAATGTTTGAGCCAAGTCTTACGTATACACCGTTCACCCAGCTTGCAAATCTGACAGGCCAGCCTGCGATAAGTGTACCTCTGCATGTGACACCTGAAGGTTTGCCAATGGGCGTTCAAGTGATGGCAACCAAGGGACGCGAAGATTGGTTGTTACATCTGGCTGGACAGCTTGAACAATCAGACCTCTGGATTGGGATGAAAGGTAATCCGCTGTTCCCAGCATAAACGCAATATTTCACACGTTTTTGATGAGTAATCTTTCATGCACCCTATTCTTATTCTTCATATTCGCATGCCTACATTACTTGCTATAGTGCATGAAAGCAATGTCATCTCCGCATACTGAAGTAAAAAGACCTCGGAGGAGACAGTGATGAATTCAACGGAATCTCATAAGCAATCTATTCACATTCCTGCCAAGACAGGCTACGCTCTTAAAGTGAAAAAAGGCTCACTGATCCGTATAACTGATCTGGAGGGGCAGCAAGTGGTTGACTTTGTCGCTTATGATGCACAGAATATTAATAATCGGCTTGATCCCGGGGTAACCCTCGATGTCCTGCGCAATTACAGAATTAAACCGGGGCAATGCCTGTATTCCAACCGTTATAAACCTCTCATTTCCATTGTCAGTGAAACTGTAGGCATTCATGATTTTTTCAATTCGGCCTGTCGTCCGGAAATGTATGAGGTCTTATATGATAAAAAGGACCATCCCAGTTGTTATAATAATCTGAATACTGCTCTTGAACCTTTCGGTATCTCTCCCCCTGATCAACATTATCCTTTCAATCTGTTTATGAATTCCGTAGTAGATGGTGAAGGCAAAATTGATGTTATCGCTCCCGAATCATGTGCAGGGGATTATGTTGAAATGGAAGCTTTGATGGATCTGATCATCGGTTTATCAGCTTGTCCATGCGAGGAAAGTTCTTGCAATGGCTATCATTGTACACCTGTTCAACTCGATGTGGAGTCGCCTGCTGTTTAAAGTGTTATATCCTCACAGTTTGTTCTAATTCACTCCTTGCGGGAATACGATGACTTGTACCCATTTTATGTGACTACTGGTACAATTCGTCGAACCCGTTAAGGAGTGAACGTGTTTATGTCTGTACTGTTCAGTTATATTATTCTGGGAATATCATTGTCAGCTCCAATCGGTCCGATTAATGCAGCTCAACTGGACCGTGGAGCTCGACATGGATTCATGCATGCCTGGATTCTAGGACTCGGAGCTATGTTTGCAGACTTGGTGTATATGCTGCTGATTTATTTTGGAGTTGCCCATTTTCTGGACACGCCGTTCATGCGCTCTTTTCTCTGGTCATTTGGCAGTTTTATTCTGATTTACACGGGAGTGGAAACGCTCTCGAAGCTGAAACAGGGGATTCAAGGTACATCTACTGCGGAAGCGACTGTTCGAAAATCCTTTATTTCCGGCTTTTTAATGGCCCTGTCCAATCCACTGAACATTTTATTTTGGCTTGGGATCTATGGCTCTATTCTCGCGACAACTGTGAAGCACACGGACATGGCTCATTTGCTGCTCTACAGTTCAGGCATATTCATTGGTATCCTGGTGTGGGATGTCATTATGGCTGGAATGGCCAGTCGATTCCACAAACATAGCAGTGAAAATGTATTACGCTGGATCTCCATCATTTCGGGAATCTGCCTGATCGGATTTGGTTTGTATTTTGGGTACGAAGCTGTACGTTCCATTTTTTTCTGACAATAAAATCAGACTGGACAGTCACCCAACTTCCCCCACATTAATACTGTAACGGTATCATGTGGAATGGAGTTGGGAATCAATGGCGGAGCTGTATAGTGCCGACGAAATAAACACCTTGTTTGAGCGTCTTCCATGTTGGCAGCAGGACGCTTATTCGCAATTTGGTAAAATGATCGCCGATGAAGATAATACGTATCCATGTGTACCTGGACGAATGGGATTTCTGTCAGGACATTTGAGGTACGGCTTTACGTGTGACCCCCGATCAGAACAGGCTGCCGAAGATATGGCCGATCTGCTTAGACAATATGGTCCTGTCTCCAGAGACACTGGCCATTACGCTTCCATGGTTGTGATCTGTGAGACGCCAAGTGATCTGAAAGATCATACAACGGTAGAGCAATATCAGACGTTATTCTGGCAAATGCTTAATCGGGTAAGTTCACACGATACCGAGCCGTGGCCGGAACATATATCAACCGATCCTCATGATTCATCATGGGAGTTTTGCTTTGGCGGAGAGCCTTACTTTTGTTTCTGTGCAACTCCTGCACATGAACTCCGAGCCAGCCGGCATTTTCCTTATCTCATGTTTGCTTTTCAACCGCGGTGGGTATTCGAATCCATTAATGACAACACCCCTCTTGGCCGTAAAATGAAAACCTTAATTCGCAAACGTCTCGCTTCGTATGATGCTGTCCCTGCTCACCCTTCGCTGATGTGGTATGGTCAGCAGGATAATCTGGAATGGAAACAGTATTTTCTGCCTGATGATGAGCAGACACCTTCCAAATGTCCCTTTATGCGGATGAAGCAAGCCCTAGGCAAGTTGACGAAATAATTTTAAAGCACTCATTAATTCGTTGTGCAACTTCCACGAAAGTTGCTGAAACTTGCTTATGGTTTGGATGGTGCTGACTGCGGTGGTTTCGAGCCACGTACCTTATGAACAACATATGTGATAATCCCAAGGAACACCACAAGTCCCACACTTGCCAGCAGACCTGTTCTGCTGGCTTTTTCCATCGCTGTCCCAGCCACAGCAGCCACAATGAATACTATGGCAATCCATACTTTTATGCGATTCCACTTCACGGGCTTCATTTTCTTAATGTACGTGATGCAGATGAGCAGCCATGTATACATTAATACCAGACTACCTGCTGTCGTCACATATTCAAACAAACTCTTGGGCATCCATAATGCCATCAACGTAGACAGGACTAATCCAGCCGCTGTGCAACACAATGCCTGAATTGGCATGTCCTTTTTACCCCAGGTCTTTGTGAACAGCTTTGGTGCATCTCCATCTTCTGCGAGTTTCACCAACATGGACGTAATGGCATATAACGAAGCCACCATCGTCGAAAATCCGGCTATAATCAGAATTCCGTTGAGAATGTGGACCACAACGGTTAATCCAATGGTTGACATGGCTTTGACAAGCGGACTTTCATCTGGAGTTAACTGAGCTGAAGGCACAAGCAACAGGATCAACGCAATTGAAATCACATAGAGTGTACTCACCGATAATAACATTACTCGACCTGATTTCACTGCATCTTTTGGCTCTTTCAGATTGGCTGCCATCAAGCCCATGACCTCGATCCCGGCAAAGGCAAAGAATGCATAGATGAAACCGGTCCATACCCCTTTACCTCCATGCGGGAACCATTCATTCTTCAATTGCTCTGGTGTCACTTTTACAGGTAACCAACCCAGACAAGCCGCTCCTGCTATAGCTATAAATGCAACCGTTGCAGCAAGTTTGATTACAGCAAGAATATTCTCCGTTTTGGTTAATCCCTTCGCTCCCAATGCAGCAATGAACAAACCTATAGCGGCATAGATCGCAACAAATGCCCAAAGCGGAAACTTGGGAAACCAGAATTGAGAGAACAGCCCAAGTGCCGTTAATGAGCTGCCCATGATGAGCATTTCAGAGAACCAGTACATCCATCCACTACCAAAACCAGCCCAAGGTCCGAATGCTTCGCCTGCATACGTTCGAAAAGCACCTTCCTTTGGATCTTCTGCGGTCATCTGTGCCAGTGCACCAAATACAAAGTAAGTACCTGCCGCCGCCAGCACCAACAATATAAGTACGGATATCCCAGCCCAATGAATCGCCAGACTGGTCCCTAGAAAAAATCCCGTTCCCAGTGTGCAACCCGCGCCAAACAAGGATAGGCTGACCCAACTTAGTTTTTCGTCGTCGTTTTTACGGTGTTGCTGACTTTTCATGAAGCTCCTCCTTCTGCCTTATCCCCTTACGATTTACAGGTCATGGAGGTTTTATGTCTGTATTGCCAAAAGAATTATTATTAGTTTACATAATATTTAATATGTTCAATTTATTCTGATGATAAATTCAAGCTGTATGCTTTTTAAGCATCAGAATAAAGATATATTTTCAATTCTATTTAAATCCGCAAAAAAAGTGGTTGACTTCAATCGCTTAGAATGGTTTTCCTTTTAAACTTGGTGGTGCGTCAATGTGGCTATATGAGAGATGGTAACTAAGGTGAGAAATGATCTTTCTATTTTGAATTTTTCATATGTTGAAATTTTATAAAATAAGTCGTTATTTCTTTTAAATGAACGTAGACTGCCTCTTTTTCGTATTTTCTTAATAGCTTCGTCGTTTTTTATAAATTTAGTTGTTTATAAGAAGGGCTACTTCCTGGGATTTTTCCTTTTTATCCTTTTTCACCGGTTTTCGGACTAGGCTGATGTATTGACATTATCCCCTAAAGTTTTTCGCAGCCTCTGTTCCGAATACTATTGTGAATTTTTCATATATTGAAAATATTTTATGTTGGTCATAAAAAAGCCGCCATAATGGCGGCTTCGCTAATATTCTTCATTTTTTAAGTCCGGCCAGTCCAGTCTATTCCGGCGATTTCTTTCCATCGTGCTCTAATCTCATCATACAGTTCCTGCGGAAGTGGCCCTTTAGCCACAAGATCAGCATTTTGCTGCCAGCGATTTGGCTTAGCTGTTCCTACAATAGCTGTGTCTACACCTTCGGTACTTAGCGTAAAACGCAGTGCTGTTTCCACCGCTGCCTGGGCATCTTCACCCAGAAAACCATAGTTCAGTTCACTTAAGCGCTTCCAGTATATAAATGGATAAGCCTCTTCCGAAAGTGTTTCATACGTCCAGGCCGCATTGGCAATTGGTCTTTTCGCGATTACACCCATGTTTCTTTTTCTTGCCTCAGGCAACGTAAGATCAATTGCTTCCTGATCTGCTATATTTAATGAAGTCTCCAGGCTGTCAAATACTCCGGTCTGAATCGCATATAGCGCATCTGTTGTATCCCCACTGTATCCGATAAATCTGGTCTTTCCTGCTTCCTTGGCACGCTGTAGCACTTCGATTACTGCTCCTTGTCGGAGTACTTCTTCAGAGCAGCTATGCAAATGGATAACATCCACATAGTCCGTTTTCAGCCTTTTCAGACTGCGGTCAATCGTTTGCTCCAGTACTTTGGCATCCCAATCTGGACCTTCGATCCCGGCAGCATGTCCACATTTGGTGAACAAATAGTAGTCATCACGCCGATGTGACAGCACCTCACCGATTAATTCCTCGCTGTCCCCGTAACATTCAGCTGTGTCAATTACGTTTAATCCTGCATCGAGGGCACTATTCAGCAATGTCGCTACATCCGTTTTGGATACATTTTTGCCTATTTCCGCTCCGCCAAATCCAAGTGTACTTACGTTCATGCCAGTATTACCGTACTTGCGCGTTTCCATGGTTATCTTCCTCCAAGTTCAGTGAATTGGGTACAGATAAATAGAAATGATTAACTTTCCCTATGTTATTACCCATGAGTTGGTTATGCCACCCACTTTTCTAAACTACAACCAACTTCATTTATTTAGAAGCCATAAATGGACATTCCACCGTCAACCAATAACGTCTGACCCGTTATGTATCCCGCTGCATCTGATGCCAGGAATACAACTGGCCCTACCACTTCTTCCAGTTCTCCCACTCGCTGAAGCGGTGTGCGGCTTACAATTTCCTGCAAATACTGGGGATCATCCAGTAGCTTTTCAGTCAAAGGTGTTCGGAAATACCATGGCCCTACTGAATTGACACGGATTCCATACTTGCCCCATTCCAGTGCGAGAACTTTGGTCATATGAATTAATGCAGCTTTGGTCGCACCATATACAACCCCTGTCCGCAAAGCCGTATGCCCACCTACCGAAGAGATGTTGATGATCTTCCCAGTCCCACGTTCTTTCATATGCTGACCCGCCAACTGCGAAGCGAAGAAAGCCGATTTTAAGTTTGTCTGCATGATGGTCTCCCACTGCTCGTCCGTTACTTCAAGTGCTGGAGTCCGTATGTTCATACCTGCGTTATTCACCAGAATGTCCAGACTACCCATCTCCGAGATTGCCTCTTGAAACGTCTCTTCCAGTTGTCCTTTTGATGTCACATCCGCAGTCAGAGCGAGCGCTTTACGCCCTGTCTGTTCATAGATGTAGGTGGCTGTCTCCTCAATTTCTTTCATCGTTCGGGATACAAGTACAACGTCACTGCCTGACTGGGCAAGTCCAATCGCAATTGCTTTTCCGATCCCTCTCCCTGCACCTGTCACCAGTGCTGTCTGTCCATCAAGATGGAATGTGGGTACGTTCATGTTACTCACCCCTTCATTAGTTTTTTAATTTCTGCATTCAAACAGAATGCTTTATATGTAAGTGAAGTCCCGATTGGAATCAGGTTACAAAATATTGGCTTGGATTGCCCAGTTCCGGATGGAACTTCTCTCGAAAGCGGCCTCCAGTATACTCCCCTATAATTTTTCGCCAGAACGCCTGCGCAATAACATTGTTACGAACCTGGGTCACTTTCCATCTTCCTGGAAAACGTTTGAACAGCTCATAGGCTGCCCGAGTGCCCACTCCACTGCGCCGATATTTTTGCATCACAAAAAACTCAGTCAAATAGTAGTCGTTATCCTTACTTCCAGGCTCCAACTTCTCCACCAGAGCAAACCCTGCAGGTGCCCCATCACTTGTAATCAAAAAAGGAAACTTACGGTCCTCTTCTGTCCAGAATGCTTCCAGACCCGGATACTCCGGAAAAATGCCGTTACTGTCCACATCAATATTCAGATATTTGGTAAAATCATATAGATAAAATTGCATTAAATGCCGAATCACCTGACTGCGTTCCCGGGGAACCAGTTCTATTTTCATATTCATCCGGTTCACCTCCTCTGCTTTACGTATACTAATTACTTTAATGGTTTACGCGCCGAAGGGCAAGGAAGCATCCTCTACTTACTGCCTGCTTTGGTGAACAAGCTGTGAGCATGTAAATTATGGTACACTAGAGCATAGAATACTATTAAATTGAATATTAATCTTATATGTTTTTCACATGGAGGTGTCGAACTTGACCAACGTGCAAAAAGAGATTGATCGACGCAAGCTGGATGACAAACTACCTTCCATGCCTTGGTTCGTTCAGCAATTCATGGACTACAAGCTACCTGACCTGTCCCCCTCTACCCTGCTCGAATATCTGAGAGATTACGAAGCTTTCTTCGGATGGTTGCGAGCAGAAGGGCTGTCCGAGGCAAGCTCTAATAAAGAAGTAACTTTGAATGAACTGGAAGTCCTTCGCATGGATTCGGTTACCGCCTATCGGTTATTTCTCACAACCAAACGGGAAGGAACCAATTCCAGAATTACCGTATCTCGCAAACTCTCTTCCCTTCGTTCCCTTTTCCATTATTTGAGCCAGATTGCGGAAGATGAAGACTTTTATCCTTTGCTGAAGCGGAACATTATGGCCAAAATCGAGATCAAACGAACCCATAAACCCAAGGACACCGCTGCCAAACTCAAAGGTAAAATTCTGGAGGAAGAGGAACTGCTGGAATTTATCGGCTATATCCTTGAAGGGTACGCTGTTGATATGGAAAAGAACAAACAGGCACTGTATTCCCATGAGCTCAACAAAGAACGGGACGCCTGCATTGCCAGCCTGATCCTCAATTCAGGTTTACGGGTGTCGGAGGTCGTGAACCTGAACGTTGATGATCTCGATCTGAACAACAAACTCTTGTATGTTTATCGCAAAGGTAACAATGATGAGACGTACAAAACACCCGTTTATTTCAGGGAACAGGCCAAGGATGAACTCGCAACTTATATGAACCTGCGGCAATCACGTTACCGTACGCCCAAGCGTGAGAAAGGTCTGTTCATTGCTTTGCGTAACGGAGATTCAGAAGGAAGTCGAATGACCAAAAGAGCGATCCAGGCCATGATTATGAAATACGCCAAGCGCTTTGGCAAACCATACTTGACTGTGCACAAATTACGCCATTCATTCGCAACCGACTATTATTTGCAAAATGATATTTACAAAACGAAAGAGCAGCTTGGACACGCTTCTACGGAAACGACCGAGATCTATGCTCACCTTACCGACAAAACGATGTCCGAAGCCATCGAACGTCGTACTGATGACGGGATGTAACATCCCGAACAGAATAAAAGCAGCAAGCCACATCAAGGATTTCGATCCGAGAAAGGTCTGCTGCTTTTTTGTTTTTTTGCATCATTCAAGAAGAAGAGCATAAGTAGAAATAATTATAGTTTACATAATAAATATTACGTTATATTTAAAAAAGAATCAATCACGCTCTCTGTACATTCAATCATGTGAAGCCACCATAATATCCCACTTCTTGACGTTTCCACGATTCGAATTCACCATTCTGTCTTCACTTGCTCTCAACCATCTGTAACAACGCTTTGGCTATATCCTCCGTTTCATGAACCGAGTACCATGTTATATCTCTGCTTACGGTGCTCCGCTCTATAAACTGCTCTGAAGGTAACCATGAGATCATACCAACTACCCCTTTAAGCTGATCAACCAAGGTCAGATCTTCCTCTTCTCGAACCATCACGAATTTGGGATAAGAAGCATCCTTGAATCCTTCAATGACAATCCAATCATAACCGGACAGATGACTTAACATATCCTCCAACTTGGTTGCCTGTCGCTCCATAATCGCAGTACGTTTCTCTGACATGACAACCACCGCCGAGGCCCCAGCCTCTCCAAATTGATACGAATCCGTTCCTTCTTGATCCATCTCAAAATGGTCATGTCCATCATGCTTAATCGCAGCTACCTTAAGTCTCAAGGAAGAAAAGTGCCTGATCAGCGCGGCTGTCAGGGTTGTCTTGCCCGTGTTTTTGTATCCAACAATCTGTATGATATGTGGTTTTGTATCACTCATTGTAGTCATCTATCAACTACCTCACATGACCTGTGGGAAGTTTAATAATACGTACCTGCTCACCCGCAGGAATACCTTTTTTCTCAGGTGGAACAACAATCAGGCAATCACTGTCCTTAATGGTGATCATCACGCTGGATTCATCTACACGGGCGGCAGCCGGTATCGCGTACACCATGCCGTTGCGGATCTCTGTGCGTCCACGAACGAATCGTGTAAAATTGTTCACTTTGGTGTACTCTTCTTCCAAGATCGCAGTCCATTCTTCCAAATAAGGATGAGCATCCGCCTGCATGGAACGAATGGTTGGACGAACAAACAAACTAAAGCCCACAAAACAAGCCCCAGGGTTACCGGAAAGTGCAAATAGCAATTTATCTTTATATACAGCAGCTGTGGTCACACTGCCTGGTCGCATCGTCACTTTGTTAAACAACATCTCCACATGTTCTTCCAGCACAAGTTCGCCCATAATATCATAATCCCCGACAGATACACCACCTGTGGTCACCACGATATCATTATCTTGAATGGCTTCTTCCAGTTTGGCCCTTGCCGTATTCACATCGTCTGCAATGGAACCATACATCACAGGCTCTCCTCCTGCTTCAACAACCAGAGAGCGCAGCATGTAACTATTGCTGTTTCGAATCCGACCTGGTTGCAATGGCTCATCTACATCAAGCAATTCCGTGCCGGTTGCGAATATCGCCACCTTTGGACGTTGAAATACGGGAACTTCTGCTATGCCAAAAGTAGCTAACACGGACTGCTCTCCTGCCCTGATGATCGTTCCTGCTTCGAGCAGTTGCTGTCCCTCTTGGACTTCCAATCCGATTGGGGTGATGTTAGCACCCGACAATATGTGCCGTTTCAATGCAATCCATTGTTCTCCGTTCTCTACCTTGCTCTCGGTCATCTCCATCATGACTACCGCATCTGCACCTTCTGGAACCTGTGCACCGGTCATTATTCGAGCCGTCGTACCTGAAACAATGTTGTGGTCCGAGGTGTACCCGCAAGGAATTTCATCAATGACTCGAAACCAAACTTGATGATCACTCGATGCATCTATGGTATCTGTACTTATAATTGCGAATCCATCCATACCCGATCTCCGGAAGAATGGATACGGATGAGGTGCTTGAATAGTCTCTGCAAGTGTACGGCCATGAGCAGATTCAAGGTGAACTTTCTCTATGGAGCCTAAAGTAACTCTTGCAGCGATTTTGGCTTGGGCATCCGGCACCTGTACAGCTGTACGATTGAATTTGGCAGTTGTCATATCATGTGAATGTGAGTTCAGTTTCAAAAGTATTCTTACCTCCTAGAGACATTCATCTTTTAAGAAAGTGTAGCCCGAATACTGTAAGATAACAAGTACATCACGTATTGAATACTGTGACAAAATCTTATTTCATACAGGTGTAACATTCCTTGACCTATATTCAACATGAAAGGCAACTTGTCTGCCCATAATATAATTGACAAAGGGAGGCGATGATCATGAGTAAACGATGTGAATTATGCGGCAGAGAACCTGTAAACACGACCGTTCATCATCTGACACCGAAAGAAATGGGAGGAACATTTCTGCCAACAGCCAACCTGTGCATCCCCTGTCACAAACAGATTCATTCGCTATACACTAATCGCGACATTGTAACCCTTGGTCTCACGGATCTGCAATCCCTGAGACAGGATGAACGAATGATTCCATTTATCCGCTGGATTCGCAAACAGCCTGCTTCAACGATTCCCCGTGTACGCAAGTCAAATCATGTTCGCAAATCGTAAACGAAAAAGAACAGCTCCAAGGTCATGTGCCGGCGAGGTGAATCCGCCTTCCCTTGTCACTGTTCTTAAATGAACTATGCGATTGGCAGCCATCCTTATGATTAGATGTTTATTATCTTCGCCTCTTAATTCGGCCGCCGCCCACTCTGGTTTTTGGTTTTTTGTAGGATTTCTTAGGTGAATCAAACAACCCGCCACTGCTCTTGTTACGATCAATGGTTCCCTTGCTCTGATCCTTGTTGCGGTTGAATAATCCTCCGCCAGATCCCACGCTTGAATCTTTATCGCTTCCGCGCCTTGTAATCGTACCTTTCCGATCAACAGTAATAGGTGGAGCAAGCTTCTTGTCATTACTTGTTGGTGCACGATAAGATCCTGCACTCGGTTTATACGTATCTTTATTGGTATATCCCCGATAGTTGCCATACCCTCGCCCGCCAAAAGAATCGAACAGATTACCAATTAATGTAGCGGTGAGGTAACCTTGTAAAAAAGATGAATCGTAGTTCTGCCGAACATATTCCTTGGAGTCCACCTCTACTAAGGTATCCTCCGGCTTATTCGGGTCTTGTTGCAGGTGATAATACTCGTCCTGATACACGAGGAACATACGCTCTGTGTTCTCTGCCGAGATCTGATCCGGTTGCCTTTGGTCAGACAATTCCTGAGCCACTTCCGGAACGGTACGGTCTGAAGCCCGGTACACATAGGACGTTGAGTTACCACTGCCGTTAACCGATTCAAGCGGATATGTGTCCTGAACAGAAGGTGCTCCGCACGCGGACAACAGAGACATCACAAGGCTGAGGACCAGCATTAATTTTAATCCATGTGCCAAGCGTTTTTTCATTGGGAACCTCTCCTAGCTCGAACGAATTACTTTGATATCCGCAGGAAGAATGGACTCACCCTCATACAGTGTAAATCTTCTGTCTTGCCACTCCACCCGAAGAAGCATATTATCATCCGACTGATACTGCCATACCAATTGTTCTCCAGCCTGGCCATATGGAGTTCTACCTGCCGTTGATACCATGCCTCCATACTCTTCCTCCAGATGAAATGCGCGTCCATCCAGGTCCAGCAATGTGGGCACCTCATCAGGTGCATCAAGCCTGCCATCAATTGGTGTATATAGAGCGTAACGTGTGAGTTCCCGTTCTTCGATATGCAAATATCGAAATGCGGTACCATCCTGCAGCGTGAGCACAACTGCATTTCTAGCGCGATTTTGTACCCGACCAACGACTTCATAAGTGACCAGAGAAACCTCACAGATATCACCAGGTGCAAGCTGAAGCATCGTTTTCTCTGCCTGCGGTGGTTCAGGTTTTGTTAGTATTCCTTTAATTCGTTTCCATACACTCATGAGAATTACTCCTGTTCCTTATCTTATAAACAAGCTGCAATAATCAGTGCGCCCACGATATGTAAAGCGCCAGAGAACAACCCGTATCCTGTCTTCCCTTGCTGAATTCCCGTATCCAGATCCAGATTGGCCCACTTGCGAATCATAAAGTGTACAACACTCTCCAGAATCAACAAAATGATAAAGGATACAACGGAGACCAACAATGCTTCTCCAAGATGACCAGCCGTAGAAATGGACGTAGCGAGTACATATCCTTGTGCAAATAACTTCATAACCATTCGTGTAGTAACGGCCATATTGCCCGCCTTAACTTCAGCAAAATCCTTATATTTCGTAAACAGTGAATCTACATACATCAAGACAAACAGCAAAACCGAACCAGATCCGGTCCAGACCAGCATCGCCAAAATATTCAAATCCATTTACACAGCCCCCACATATCAACATGAACCGCATTTAAAAGCGAAGGAGAAATACTCTTCTCCTCCGCTGGTTAACCCTGCTGACAACCAAGGTATTAGTTCTTATTATCGTACTGTTTCATCAATGCTGCGAGTTCGTCTTCAACAGCCTGATCTTTACCCAACTTCTCGAACTCTTCATCCAAAGACTTGCCTTTGGAAGACATTTCGTTACTTGCTTCCGCCTGTGCTTCCATCTGCATCATTTTCTCTTCCATACGCTTCATACCAGCACTTGCAGTATCAGAACCAAACCCATTCAACGCTTTGTTGATTTCCGTTTGGGCTTTTGCTGCATTGTAGCGGGCTACCAGTGTTTCGCGTTTGTTCTTCATTTGAGTCAGTTGCTTACGCATCTCGTCGAGCTTGCCACGCAGGTTATCTGCAGAAGCCTTGTTTTGGTCATAGCTGGTTTTGTACTCAGCCATCTTCTCTTCAGCAGCCTTTTTCTCTTCCAGAGCACGTCGAGCCAAATCCAGATTCTGAGCACGTGCCGCCGTATGCGCCTGCTCTTCACGTTTCTTCACAAGAGCTTCCTGCTCTTCGAATAACTGCTTGAATTTCTTCTCAATGGCGATCTGTTGAGCTACTGCTTTCTCCGCATCTTCCAGATCCTCTTGCATGTCACGGATATATTGGTCTGTCATCTTGATTGGATCTTCCGCCTTGTCAATAATGGCATTGATGTTAGACATGGTTAGATCACGCAAACGTTTGAAAATGGACATTATGTTATTCCTCCTAGTCGATATTACATCGTATATAAACATACATACGTAACAATCTACAACTCGTTTCAATTTTAGCAAATAAAATCAAAACATTCGATGGCTCTTATGTCAGGAAGATCGTTTATCTTTGTTCAGATGATCCTCCATCAGCCTCTCTGCAGTCTGCACGATTTCGTCGATCTGCATCCGCGTGATGGAATCAAAATGGATACCCATGATCACCGTAACGGTTACTTTCAGCTGCAGGGCAGCCTTTCTGGCAAGCCGCTCACACAGTTCTTGTTCCTTATGCCCAGGAATATGTACCGTCGTCCCGCTGACGCGCTCATGATCCACGTAGAACGTGGCTACGGCGCCAATATGCGCCTTTCCTCCGGTAACGAGAAAAACCTTATCCTCTCCTGCTTCAATCACCTGTAAACGTATGGATTTCAAATCATATGTACTCATATCCTATCCACCTATCCTTTTCTATATGTTATATATGGAGGAATTATGGCTGTCATAAGCTAAATCCGCAATGAAACTTCTCACACTACGCATATTTTATGAAACCCCCGGGCATACCAAGGAGAACGTCATTTTGGAAAAGGAGGCCGTTATTATGCGCGTACGCCTCATTATGCTGATGGTTATCGTTATTTTTCTCGGAGGATATCATGCTCCAGTTTCATCGCGGGATGTTTCAAGCCCGTCAAGTGAATCAGTATCAGGTTCAGATTCTGCGGAAGAAGAACAACTGACATTGGGACAGTTACGTCAAAAATATGCCGATACGTTCAAAACCAATGGTCCTTCAACAAAGAAGGTTGCACTGACTTTTGATGATGTACCTGATCCACGGTTTACTCCACAAGTGCTGGATGTATTGAAGAAATACAATGTCAGAGCTACATTCTTCATCGTGGGTAGTCGTGCTGAGAAACATCCGGATCTGGTGAAACGCATCGTTAAGGCAGGGCATATGGTTGGTAATCACAGCTACAATCATCCTGAATTCAGTAAGCTGTCGATGAATGCCTTTCGCAAACAAATTTTACATACCGGGGATATTATTCGACATTTGGCGGGATATACGCCCAAGATAATTCGGCCACCTTATGGAGACATTAATGAAGAACAGCTGCAATGGGCTGCTAGACAACACTATAGCATTGTAAACTGGAACGTTGACTCACTGGACTGGAAAGGCCTCTCCAAGGAAGAGGTGAAGGATAACATCCTATCTGCCGTGAAACCTGGCTCCATCGTTCTGCAACATGCAGGAGGCGGTGTGGGATCTAACCTGAACGGTACGATTGAGGCATTGCCTGAAATAATTGAAGAAATGCGTAACCGGGGGTATGAACTGGTCACCTTGGACGAGATGTTGGGATTGCCAAAGGCCAAAGATTAAGATGACTGCGATAGCAAATAAATGCAATATTAAAAGGGTGCTGTTCAATCGCAAATTAGCGACTGGCAGACACCCTGTTTGAATTCGTTAGATGTAATTTACTTTCTACTTAAGAATGTACAGCTCGATATCCTGAAATCCAAATGTGCTTACGGACTGTTTGCTACCCGGGATAAAGATATCAATCCGGTGACCCTTGATTGCACCGCCCACATCACGCGCTGTGGCTACAAAAGCCTGTTTTGGCAATCCTGGATGGCTATGACCAGTTACCAGTACTTTGGTTCCGAGTGGAATTACACTTGGATCAACTGCAATCGTACCCAGTTCAAGGTCATTTCCGAAATAATCGACTGCACCCCATCCTCCATTTTCAGACGGATCTGCAGAGTATGCCGTTGCTTTCACGTTCACAGCTTTGCTGTAATCAAATGTTTTACCCCAGGCTTGAACCACTTTGTTATCTGCGTTAACGTCCAAGCTTGCTGTGGTAACCGTTTTGGCTTGGGTCTTGCTCTCCGTCGCCGCGGCAGCTACATTGTTTGCCTTACCGGGAATCGTAATTTTCAAACCACCATAAATATTGTAAGGTGAAATGTCGTTATTTGCTTTAACCAACGTGTTCATTGCTACTCCATATTGTTTTGATAAGGTGTAGAAGGTATCCCCTTCTTTGGCCACATGAACTGAATCGGCGTGAGCCGGAACGGCTTGTATGAGCATTGCTGTTGTCAATAATGCTACTGCTGTTTTGGCTATACGTTTCTTGTTAATCATGGTCTTCCTCCCTCATTGTGCCTGCGAAGTTAGTTGTCGGATTCGGATGAGGAGCCCACCCTATAGGTTCTTCATTACATTTAAAACGTTATGTACCCCTAATTCACCCCAAGCAGTGTGCTGTAGATCTTCCCCCTGCACAATCTGCATCGTTACATCCCCCGCACTCCCTGTCCGGAAGTTTCGGCAGAGTTCAATATATCACAATTTTGTAACCTGAACTTGTAGTAATTCTTACCAAATGGTTTTTTAGCATGTAAGCATAATTAAGAATACTGGATACTTTAGAAAAGTTGGGAGATCCGATACTTTACATTTGGTAACAGAATAGTTACTTTTTCGAATTCATACGTGATTATTATCCATAAAAAATAGCGTTACCGACTCGAAGTCAGTAACGCTATTTGATCACTTCGTTTAGAGTACTTTCGCAAGAAAATCACGTGTACGTGAATTTTTTGGTGCTCCAAACACCTCATCAGGTGTTCCCTCTTCTACAATAACCCCGCCATCCATGAACAGGATCCGGTCTCCCACTTCACGTGCAAAACCCATCTCATGTGTTACGATGACCATCGTCATCCCGCCTTCTGCAAGACGTTTCATGACATCCAACACTTCACCGACCATCTCGGGGTCCAGTGCCGAAGTAGGCTCGTCAAACAGCATCACATGCGGCTGCATGGCCAATGCTCTAGCAATGGCGATCCGCTGCTTCTGTCCACCAGACAGCTGATTCGGGAATGTATCTTTTTTATCGTACAAGCCCACCGTGTTAAGCAATCCAGCAGCAATTTTCTCCGCTTCCTGAGTGGATTGTTTCTTCACTTTAATTGGAGCAATCGTGATGTTTTGCTGTACCGTTTTGTGTGGGAACAGGTTGAAATGCTGGAACACCATGCCCATTTTTTCCCGAGTTGCATTAATGTTGTGCTTCGGATCAGTGATTGACACGCCTTCAAAATCAATCTCACCCGAGGTAGGCTGTTCCAACAGATTCAGACAACGTAAGAAAGTACTTTTACCTGAACCGGAAGGGCCGATGACTACGACAACCTCACCTTTGCCAATTGTCACGTTAATGCCTTTAAGCACATCGTTATTTCCATAAGATTTGTGTAATTGTCTAACGTCTATCACTTGCACTCAACTTCCTTTCCAGTCGTCCCAGCAGCTTGGACAAAATGAACGTCATTACAAAGTAGATGGCTGCTGCAATCAAAAATGGACTCAAGCCTTGATACGTAATGTTTTTGACTACACTTGCCTGATACATAATATCCACCATACCGATAACTGAGATAATGGAGGATTCTTTGATGATAGTTATAAATTCATTACCGATCGCTGGTAATACAGCTTTGAAGGCTTGTGGCAATATAATGTAACGCATTGCTGCACCTCTGCCCATTCCGAGGGAACGCGCTGCCTCCAACTGACCACGATCCACACCTTGGATACCTGCACGGAAAATCTCCGCCAGATAGGCACCACTATTGATTGAAAGTGTAATGATACCTGCCTGAAGTGCAGTAAAGTTAATGCCAAAGCTCAGAGAAAAACCATAGTAAATAATCATTAATTGTACCAGCATCGGTGTGCCACGAATCACTTCAACGTAAGCTGTACCAATCCAGCGCAAGATTGCAGCGTCATGCAGACGGAACAAACAGATGATCAATCCAATAATTACACCGAAGATAACACCCAGTGCGGACAACAGAAGTGTGTATCCTACTCCTGTAGCATAGAAACTTTTGTACTCCCAGAATACTTGGAAAATATTCTGTGATTTGTTCGCTTTATCCGCCATCAAGAGGCTGGCGTCCGTCACCATCTGATTGATTTTATCTTCACTTTTCAATCGTTCCAGTGTTCCATTTACTGCAGCCAGCAGCTCGGTATTACCTTTACGAATCCCGATTGCCGCTTCTGCTTGCTCTTCGTCCGGAACAGCAGCAGCAAGTCCAATGATATCGTCCAGATAACCTGCAGCAACGGTATCTTCAACGATTGCCGCGTCAATGCGTTTTGTTTGCAGTTGAAGCACGATATCCGAGATTTTATCAAGCGCAGTAAGCTTCGCTCCTGGAATACTCTGTCCGATCGTTTCCTGAATGGAGCCTTTCTGAACGCCAATCTTCGCATTTTCAAGTTCTGCCATAGTTGGATATTTGTCTTTATCCACATTGCGAACCATAATCACTTGTTTTGATTTATAATAGGTGTCGGAAAAATCGATACTTTTCTTCCGCTCATCCGTCGGCGTCATACCTGAAATCACCAGATCAACACGCCCGCTCTGCAACGAAGGCAGAAGACCGTCAAAGCCCATATCCTCAATCACAAGCTCAGCGCCAAGATCTTTGGCAATCTCTTTGGCGATCTCAATATCGAAGCCGACGATTTCATCTTTGCCATTAATCACTTTATGGAATTCATATGGTGCAAAATCGGCACTTGTACCGAGCACCAGCTTTTTACTGCTTGAATTATCTGTAGTTCCACTTGCAAATGCCACAGGAACGGCAGTCGTCAGCAGAATAACAAAGGTCAACAGCATCATGGTGTAACGACTTATTAATTTCAACCTTGTTCTCTCCCCTTACAATACTTTGTATGCTTCTCATGTTGATGACTGAGTCATTATAAAGTACAATGCATGATTATGCAATGCATTTTGACATTACAAATCTTGACTTGTTTCTGAAAAATTGAAGCAAACATGATATAATCAATGAATTATTTTCATTTTTGCATAAGGAGTTTACTAATGACATCTAACAAATCACAGATACTGACGGTTATTGATCAATATGCTTCCCGTTTTAAAGCCATTTCATCATATATCGGTGCCAATCCCGAACTGGGAAATGAAGAGTTCCTTGCTTCTGCTCGTCTAAAAGAAGAACTGGTCTATCACGGTTTCACTGTAGAGGCTCCAATCCTTGGACTGGAGACAGCCTTTATCGGAACCTATTCAGCCGCAAAACCCGGCCCTACCATTGCGTTATTGTGTGAATATGACGCCTTGCCGGAGATCGGTCACGCTTGTGGTCACCATCTGATCTGTATGATGAGTCTTGGAGCTGCTGTTGGGCTGAAATCCATTCTGGACGAAGTAGGTGGAACGATTAAAGTATTTGGTACACCCGCAGAAGAGACACGTGGTGCCAAAGTTCCGATGGCGGAAGCAGGCTTGTTCGATGACTGTGATGTTGCCCTTATGGCGCATCCGTATTATGCCTATGAAAAGTCAGGCAGCTCGCTGGCGATTGACGCTGTGCAATTTGAATTCCATGGCCGATCTTCACATGCTGCTGCAAGTCCGCACGAAGGTATTAATGCACTTGATGCCGTCATTCAAACGTTCAACGGAATCAATGCATTCCGGCAACAAGTGAAAAGCACCGTTCGGATTCATGGTGTGATCAACAACGGAGGTCAGGCAGCAAATATCATTCCTGACTATGCTTCTGCGCAGTTTTATGTACGGGCAGCAACTCGCAAAGAACTGAATATCCTCACAGAACGTGTAATTCAGATTGCTGAAGGATCTGCTCTCCAGACAGGTTGCAAGCTGGTGACATCCAACTATGAAACGTCCTATGACGAGATGGTTACCAATGAAGCATTCTCAGCTGCGTTTAGTCAAAATCTCATGGAACTCGGCATCCCGCAAGAAGAGATTGTAAGTGGTAATGATCATGGCTCCATGGACATCGGTAATGTTTCCTTGAAATGTCCTGCAATCCATCCGTACATCCGTGTTGTGGATGAGGTTCATACCCTGCACTCCATAGCCTTCCGTGACCTTGCACTTCAGGAGCGCGCGCTGGATGGCATGATTCTGGGAGCCAAGGCACTTGCTACAACAGCCTATGACGTACTGAGCCAGCCAGAGCTGCTTCGAACCATCCGTACAGAGTTCGAGCAATCTATTCGCTAAGATTCACTTTCAACATGTTATATAGGGTGCCTTGAACAAACTTGAAATCCAAGCTTGTTCAAGGCACCCTTTTCTTGATTTAGCTGTAAGTATATTCAGCAAGAAGCTGGAGATGCTGTGAAAGAAACCTTTGAAAACGATGAAAACAATACATTTTATTACAGTAAATGTGATTCATTTGCTGGCTAACTTGGTTAATTATAACTATAAGTGCGTGTTCAAAAGAGCGGTTTTCAGTACCGAGAAGATGGGATGAAGCTAGAAATGGAGTAGCGGAGCGTAGGCAAAACTACGTGAGCAACGGACATTTCGGCTGAATTCCATATTCGATGCCAATGATGCCGATAGGCATCACTTGTAATCAGAAGCGGGCTTTTGAACAACCTCTATAACTTATCCTATATTCAGGAGGTGCTGTCATGCTGCTCGAAGCCATGTATCATGTTCCTCGTGACAAGTGGGCTTATGCCTATAATTCGTCTACCATACATCTGCGCGTACGAACCAAACGTAATGATGTGCAATACGTGACTGCACTGACCGGAGATAAGTACGATTGGAATGGAACGTACAAGGAAATTCAATTGGAGAAGTCTGCTTCGGATAACATGTTTGATTATTGGGAGGCTGCCGTCAAGCCACAATTCAAACGTCTCACCTATATATTTCGGATAACTGCCGGTTCAGAAGATGTTTTTCTAGCGGATAATGGAATTCATTATGAGACCCCCTATCCAACTGGAGGATATTATGAGTTCTCGTATATACATGAAATTGATGTGTTTAAGGTGCCCGAGTGGGCCAAAGAAGCCGTCTTTTATCAGATCATGACTGAACGGTTTGCTAATGGAGATCCCAAGCTGAATCCAAAAGAAACGCATGACTGGGGTGGCAAACCTGAGTTGGACAATTATTTTGGTGGAGATCTGCAAGGTGTGCTGGATCATCTGTATGACCTAACTGAACTTGGCGTGAACGCCATTTACTTTACCCCGTTATTCCAGGCCAATTCCTACCACAAATACGACACGATTGACTATAAAAAAGTCGACCCCCATTTCGGTGATAATGCCCTGCTCAAACAATTGACAGAAGAATGTCATCGCCTGGGTATACGTGTCATGCTTGACGCGGTGTTTAACCATTGCAGCGAAGACTTCCCTCCTTTTCAAGACGTTCTCCAGAATGGAAAAAACTCTAAGTATGCCGATTGGTTCCACATCAATGAATATCCGATTCAAATCAAGGATGGTATACCAACCTACGATACATTTGGGTTCTACGGCAACATGCCCAAGTTCAATACAGCCAACCCTGAGGTTAAGGCATATCTACTTGATGTAGCAGAGTACTGGATTAAGGAAATCAAGTTGGATGGCTGGCGTCTGGATGTAGCAAATGAGGTGGACAACCATTTCTGGCGTGATTTTCGCAAGGTTGTTAAGGCAGCGAATCCTGAAGCCTATATTGTTGGTGAAGTATGGAGCGACTCCTTGACCTGGCTTATGGGAGATCAATTTGATTCGGTCATGAATTATCCATTTGCTGACAAAGTGCTTCAGTTCTTCTGTGGTTCAATGGATGGTTATCATTTTGCCAACGAGATGGGTTCACTGATTATGCGCTATCCGCAACAGACCAACGAAGTGATCTTTAATATGCTCTGCAGCCACGATACCCCACGACTGCTAACCCGGTTAGGAGAAGACAAACGCCGTTTAAAATTGTCTGTTGTATTTCTTTTCACCTATATCGGTACACCTTGTATCTTCTACGGCGATGAGGTGGGAATTAGTGGTGATGCTGACCCGGATTGTCGAAAATGTATGGAATGGGACCCGGCCAAGCAGGACAGAGAATTGTATGATTTCTATCGTCTGATGATCGATTTACGCAAAAGCAATGAAGCCCTGCGCAAAGGACGCTTCCGATTTCTCAAGGCTGATCACAATGATCCCTGTATCGTGTACGAGCGTGTGGATGACAACCTTCATTTTACCGTATGGATGAACAATACACCTCAAGATCAAACGCTTTCTCATCCTATGGAAACAAAAGACTGGAAGGATGCATTAACTGAAGAGCCTGTGTTTCCAACCGATGGAATGATGAATATTAAGCTTGACCCCTATGGGTACCGCATTTTGTACAGACAGCTTGATCCGGCAACCATCCAACACTACTGAGGTTTAAATTCTGAACAGTCATATAAAAGAAAAGAAAAACACTTCCACCGTCACAGATGATACTTCATTCTGAACTTTGGAAGTGTTTTGTTTATTTGATAAAAAAAAGTCACAGCAGAAATGCTGTGACTCATTCAGGATTGCATCAGTTTACTGGATCAAGTGTGATCCGACGATAAATATCCATATATTCTTCAGCTGAGACATTCCAGCTGTATTCTCCGCCCATTGCATTTTTCACAATTTTCTTCCAGTGTTCTGGCTGTTTGTAGATCTCCTCAGCACGCCGAATGGTATTCATCATGTCATGTGCATTAAAACTCGTGAATGAGAAGCCATTCCCTTCTCCAGTAAACTCATTGTATGCATGCACAGTATCGTTCAGACCGCCTGTTTCCCTTACGAGAGGCACACTACCGTACCGCAGAGCCAGTAGCTGACTAATACCACATGGTTCGAACCTCGATGGCATCAGGAAGATATCACTGCCAGCATAGAAACGTCGGGATAACCCATCGTTAAACGTGATCTGGGCAGACATTTTGAGCGGATAACGATTCGCGGCTTCACGGAACCAGTGTTCATACATAGGCTCTCCTGTTCCCAGTACCGCAAATTGAATGTCATCATAGTACAGCAATTCATCCAGGATACGGCAGACGAGATCAAGCCCCTTAGAGTCCACGAGTCTTGTCACCATCACCATAAGTGGTACATCAGGACGAACAGGAAGTCCAAGTTCCTTTTGCAGCTCAATTTTGTTCTCCGTTTTCTTGGACAGACTTGTTCTGTATTTCACTGGAATTTTGGTGTCGGTTGCCGGGTTGTAACTCTTGGTATCAATCCCGTTCACAATCCCGCTGAAACGATCTCCAAGTGAACTGAGCAGTCCGTCGAGGCCATATCCATAATAAGACGTTTGCACTTCCTGTGCGTATGTTGGGCTTACGGTTGTCACATGGTCAGCATACACAATTCCGGCTTTCAAGAAATTGACGTTACCGTAATATTCGGCTCCATCCACGGTGAAATATCGATCGTCCAGCTCAAGGATTTCACTGAATAACTCATGCGGGAATACCCCTTGGTACAACAAGTTATGTATGGTGAATACCGTACGAATATCACTGTAGAATGAATCATGTCTGTAATGGGCTTCAAGCACCAAAGGAATCATTCCTGCATGCCAGTCATGACTGTGCAGCACGTCAGGCTTGAACTCAATCTGTGGCAACACCTCGAGCACTGCACGGTTGAAGAAGGCGAAACGCTCGCCATCATCCATATAACCGTACACTCCATCACGCCCAAAATAATACTCATTATCCACAAAATATACTGGAATCCCATCATGAACCAGCATTTCTATTCCACAGTAGGGTCTGCGCCAGCCAAGAGGCACATCCGTTGTAATTACGGGCTGTAACGCGTCTTTATACTCATCGGGAATCCCCTTGTACTTAGGCATAATCACCCGCACATCTGCCCCGCTCTTCTTCAATGCAAACGGGAGAGCACCGATTACGTCAGCAAGGCCTCCTGTTTTGATAAATGGATGTACTTCAGCAGCAGCAAAAAGAATATTCATGCCTTTGTCCTCCTCTTCGGTTTGAGCGTGTTGCTTTCATTTTTATTCTTCGTTTTTGAACTGACGGAAGTGATACTCGCAGGTGATTCATCCGTTTTCCGACGCGTATTCTTTTTTAGAATCACGATGCTCAGCGGAGGCAATACCAATTCAAGACTATGCGGATGCCCATGAAAAGGAATCTTTTCGGTAGGCAGTTGCATATCATTAGTAATGCCTGAACCGCCGTAAACGGAATGGTCACTGTTCAGTACTTCGGTATACATACCGGGACGCATGACACCAATCCGGTAACGCTCCCGCTTGACCGGCTGAAAGTTAATGAGCACAAGGAGTGTATCCGCAGGTTTTTTTCCTTTGCGTACGTATGAGATGACACTCTGGTCCTGATCATCCGGAGTGATCCATTCATAACCGTCCAAGGAATGATCAAGCTCCCACAAAGCTTTTTCACTCAAGTACAGGTTAGACAGCTCACGCTCAAACTTATGCAAATTGCGGTGACTGTCATAATCCAGCAAGAACCAGTCCAGTTGATCCTCATCTTTCCATTCGATGAACTGGCCAAATTCTCCACCCATAAACAACAGCTTTTTCCCTGGGAAAGTCATAAAATAGCCCAGAAAAGCACGCATGCCGGCAAATTTCTGCTCATAGGTTCCTGGCATCTTGTCGAGGAGCGACTTTTTGCCATGAACAACCTCGTCATGTGACAGAGGTAGCACATAATTTTCAGCAAAGGAGTATACGACCGGGAAAGTCAGCAAATGATGTTTGGAAGGACGCTCATGAAAATCAGATTCCATGTAATCAAGCGTATCGTTCATCCAGCCCATGTTCCATTTGTAGTTGAAACCCAGACCACCTTCATCTACAGGTAAAGTCACCATTGGCCATGCACTAGATTCTTCAGCCATCATCAATGCATAAGGGAAATACTTGAACACCGTTTCATTCAGCTGCTGCAAAAAGGCTACAGCTTCCTTGTTCTCAAGACCGCCTTCATCATTGGTACGATATTGTCCTGGCTGCTTCTCAAAATCAAGCCGAAGCATACTCGTAACCGCATCAACACGGAGTCCGTCAAAATGATACATCTCCATCCAATATAATGCATTGGAGATCAGAAATGAACGAATCTCAGGTTTCGAGTAGTCAAAGCTGAGTGTACCCCAACCCGGCTTCTCTGCTAACATCGGATCTGCATACTCATATAAAGGCGTACCATCAAACATACGCAACCCATGAGCGTCTTTGGCAAAATGTGCAGGAACCCAATCCAGCAATACGCCAATCCCAGCCTGATGTAGTGTATCCACTAGATACATCAGATCTTTTGGATGCCCATAACGACTGGTAGGCGCATAAAACCCTGTGTTTTGGTAGCCCCACGAAAGGTCATATGGGTGCTCACTAAGGGGCATCATTTCAACATGTGTATATTTCATTTCTAATAAGTAAGGAACAAGCAAATCAGCCATCTCGCGATAACTATAGAGGCTTCCGTCTTCTTTGCGCTTCCAGGTTCCCATGTGCATTTCGTAAATATGTAGAGGTTTGTTATACATGGCACGTTGTTTGCGTCTCCAGGCTCCATCATTCCATTTGTACCCTTCGATTGAACTGGTGACAGAGGCTGTCTGTGGTCGAACCTCTGCTTGAAACGCATATGGGTCCGCTTTGAGCAATTCTGTTCCATCTTCCGTTAATATACGGAACTTGTATAAAGTTCCTTCGCTGATTTCCGGAAAAAAACGACTCCAAAATCCTGATTCGGGTATCTTATATAAAGGTTCCTTTTCGCCTTTCCATTCATTGCGGTCCAGAGCCAGTCCCACTTCTACGGCATTTGGTGCCCACACGGTAAAGCGATACCCCTGAAGGCCATCGCAAGTCTCAGGCTGCGCGCCCAACATTCGATAACTGTGATGAAGGTTACCTTCATGAAATAAATAAATATGCTCCGGCAATATATCCGGGTGTGCTAACGGTTGAATGGCCAAGAGATCACCTTCTTCTCAAGAAAATAGATATAACAGTAACCATTACCCCATTCTAGCCAAGTTGAAAAGAAAAATGCGGTGAATTAGAAAATGTTGTACATTTTCAGAATTTTTACAGTAACAATCGTTTCATTTGCTCTACTTTGCGTTAATGATGTACTACAATGCACAATATTTTGGGAGGGAAACGATTATGTTTAATAAAGATTGCATCGCTATGCTGTTGGCGGGAGGAGAAGGGAAGCGATTAGCCCCTTTAACCTCAAGTATCGCAAAACCCGCTGTACCGTTTGGCGGGCACTACCGGATCATCGATTTTCCTCTCAGTAACTGCGTAAACTCAGGGATCGATACTGTAGGAGTATTGACGCAGTACCAAGCGGAATCGTTACACGATCATATCGGTGGAGGAGAACCATGGGGACATGGCAACTCAAGTGAGGCAGGAATCTCCTTGCTTCCATCTTATCATACAGGAAATGACGAATACTTGGGAACCGCGGATGCTATTTATAAAAATATCGACTATATTGACCAACAAAACCCCGAAAATGTTCTAATTTTGTCGGGTGACCATATTTATCATATGAATTATCGTGATATGTTGGAGGCTCATCAGGCTAATAACGCCGCAGCAACGATTTCAGTTATGGAAGTTCCATGGGATGAAGCACATCGCTTTGGGATTATGGCTGCTGATGCGGATTTGCGTGTAACCGAGTTTGCCGAGAAACCGGCTGAACCAAAAAGTAATCTGGCTTCAATGGGCATCTACATGTTCAAATGGGATTATCTGAAACGCCATCTCTTGGAAGATGCCGCTAACCCTGAATCCAGCCATGACTTCGGTAAAGATGTTATTCCTCAAATGTTGAACGAAAATAATCCCCTCTTTGTCTATAACTTTAATGGTTATTGGAAAGACGTAGGTACGGTTAAGAGCCTTTGGGATGCACATATGGATCTGTTACACAACGAGGAAGACTGGAGTCTGCAAAAAGAAAACTGGCCGATGTTTACTCGCGACTGGCGCTCCAAGCCAAGTGCTTACAAAGCAAGACATACAAAGATCGAACATGTTACTTCCATGATTCACGACTCTTGTGCAATCGAAGGTCGTTCAGAACGTTCCGTTATCTTCTGCGGTGCAGAAGTAGGTAAAGGCTCTGAGGTTAAAGACAGTGTCGTTATGCCTAACGCACGCATAGGCCGTGGGGTTCACATCGAACGCGCCATCATTGGTGAAGGTGCAATAATCAAGGACGGTGCAATCGTTAAAGGTACGGCGGATGAAATTGTGGTCGTTGGACCTAACGAGATCATCTCTGCCAAACCGGCTGTCCGTACGCAACCTGTTCGTATGTTGAAAGAAGTATATGAAAAAAGTGGGCGCCTGCGCACTGGTGAACTTTCTTCATAATAATATGCAAAAAAGGTGAGCCTTGGATGGCTCACCTTTTTTTCTGTTGATATGGATGTTATAAAGCGTACATGCTCGATCGTCAGGTAGAAAAGTCTCTTATCTTTTAAAATCTTAAGACTTTTCTATATGCGATTTTGTATCGCTTGCTGTTCGCTCATCTGTGAATTCAGCATCAACAGACGCGGTTTCAGATTCTTCTGTACCCATCTCCTCAGACACAGCCGGTAATGTAACCGTAACGGTTGTACCAGATCCAAGTTCACTCTGCATCGTGATCGTCCCCTCGTGCAGTTCTACCAGTTCTTGCGTAATCGCAAGACCCAATCCGGTTCCCCCATTTTGATGATTTACCTGGAAGAAACGGTCCCGTACTTTGATTAGGTGTTCTTCACTAATTCCGATACCGGTGTCCTGAACTGCTGCAATGATCTGACCATTCTCCTCTTTGACAGACAAGAAGATCCAGGAATTCTCATGTGAAAATTTGATCGCATTATCAACAATGTTTAAGAAGACTTGTTTCAATCTGTTGCCGTCTCCATGGACATTATAAGCACGAGTTTCGTCCGTTTCCAACTTGAGATGGACCTGTTTTTGTTCCGCTTTGGCCCAGACATTCAACATCGTTTCCTGTACAATTTCACGAATGTTGACCGTTCCTTTGACCAGCTTCATCTGATTCTGCTGCAATTTGGAGAAATCCAGCATCTCTTCAACAAGTCCAATCAGTCGTTCGGTCTCCTTAGAAATGATGCCCATCCCGATACGGGTCTCTTCCGGATCATAACCACCTGAGTCCAGTGTCTCGCTCCAGCCCTTAATGCTGGTCAGAGGTGTTCTTAACTCATGTGAGATCGAAGAGATAAAATCATCTTTGATCTGATTACTGCGCACAATCTCATGTGCCATGAAGTTAAGTGTTGATGCCAATTCACCCAGTTCGTGCTTATAATTCCCCTTAACCCTGACATCCAGCCGTCCTCTGGCCATTTGGGCAGATACTGCGGTGATGTTGTTAATTGGACGTACAATGGAATTTGCCATACCAATGCTGATGATTAACACTATAGCAAGCACGCCAACACCGACCGCAGCGGCGAGTAGTCCCATATTCAACAGCTTTGAATTTACATCTTCGAGTGAAGTCAGATAACGAATAACATAAGTATTTTCGCCGCCCAGATCAAACTTGTGTGAAACGGCCATGACGGATTCTCCAGTACCTGGTTGTCTTCCAATCCAGCGTCCCATATCCCCATTCAGAGCCTGCATAATATCACTGGTTTGCAGCACAGCACGGTCGGATTCAAAAGCAGTTGAACTCGCCAATACGCGCCCGTTCAGATCCAAAATTTCCAATTCAGTGTTGGATAAGGCCAAATTCACAATCAATCTGGACAGATTATTGCCATCCTCCGTAGTATTCTCACGAGCGATCGGCTCGAAAAAGTCCTTTGAATTAGAAATGTGGGTACTAATCGTATTGTAGATACTTTCATAATAATACCTTTGAACTGCCAACATAAATACGAATTCGACCAACAGCAGAGCGAGAAAAACTACAAAGAAATAATGTAGTACGATCTGCCGAGTAATGCCTTTTTTAATCATTGCTCCCGGCCCTTCCATTTGTACCCGTGACCCCATACTGTCTGCAGGTATTCGGGCTCGGAAGGATTGTTCTCAATTTTTTGACGCAGACGACGAATGTTGACATCCACAATTTTGGGATCACCCATGTACTCTTTTCCCCATACATGATCTAACAACACATCGCGGCTGAGCGGTGTATTTTCTTTTTCCAGGAAAAACTGAATCAAGGAAAACTCCGTTGGAGTCAATTCAATGGCTTCATTCTGTTTCTTGAATTGCTTCGAGATCAGATCCAGTGAAAATGGACCAGACTGGAACGTAACCTTTGCCGCGGTTTCCCGATGCACGTTCACACGGCGTAATAAAGACTGAATACGTGCAATCAACTCTGTAGGGCTGAAAGGCTTGCTTACATGATCATCTGCACCAACGGAAAGTGCATACACTTTGTCCTGTTCCTGCACTTTTGCGGTTAAAAAGATGATACCCAAGCGTTCATTGGTCTCACGGATCCGTCGACACACCTCGAATCCATCAATACCAGGTACCATGACATCCAGCAGAGCCAGATCAATATCCGGTACCGTTTGCAGTATGCGAAGCGCTTCATGACCGTCACCCGCTTCAAGCACTTCGAATCCGTTTCTCTTTAAATTAATTACTATAAAACTGCGGATGGATTCTTCATCCTCAAGAATAAGTACTTTACTCATTAAGTTCTCCCTTTCTATTCAGCTGGGAAGTATTGCTCAGTGCATCTTTACCCGCCTCTGATTGTGCTACTCGTGAAGCAATAACCCGATCTTTGGTACGCGTAATTTCCTTCCAGCTTTTACCCTTCTCCTGTTCCCACTTGGAAAGGGTGAAATATTTGATCTCTGCCACGGTTTCGTCCGTATCAATCATTTTAAATCGAATATATTTTTCCTTTTCCGATTTGGTGTCAATAGTGATCTTACCGTACCACTCTGGTTTGAGATTTAGATGAAATAAATCAGCATCATCCCGGAATTGGAATGAGACAAATTTCTTGCTGTCTTTGCCATCCCACTGATAATAGGTGTAGAACCACAACCGAGAGTCAAATACGTAATGCTCCCAGCCTTTCGGAGTCTCTTTAAGTCCAAACTCAATAATACCATCATTATCAACATCACCGCTTAAAATTTTGTCATCTCTATACGTTTGATCCGGTGATTTGAAAGCATTGACTAACTTGTTATCTTTAACATACATAATTTGCGAGAAGGAACTCCGATCATCCAGCTCGGCATCCAGTACAATGCCCATCTGTCCTTCCGCGATCTCTCCGCCCAGAGCATTATAAACTTCTTTAACGGTATAATCGGTCTGCACCCGATCAACTTCCTTGAAGCTGCCATCTTCGTACTGGTATAACGCAATCGTTGCAAAACCGCTGTTGTTCAGCGAAATGATAACAAAATCACTCTTACCATCTCCGCTCAAATCCAGCGTGTTCCCCTGCGCATCATCAATGATATATTGATTATACGGAACTCCACCCAAGACCTGCTCCAGTGCCCCGCCCTTGTAGGAATATGCAGTCAGGGCCTTCTGCTCCTGCAGACTTACACCAAGAATAATATCCGGATTTCCGTCATTCGTAATATCCAATACTTTAAAGGATTGCAGCTCATTTCCCGGCACATCAAATGTAAGCTTTTTAACCCATGTGCCTCCCTGCTCTTCCAAAATCATGCCATGGATTCGCACATTCTCATTTGGTGTCTCATAAAAAACAATCGCTTCCCGAGTTCCATCCCCGTTCAGGTCTTCCACCCGAATCATGCTGGTATTATTCATATCCTTGGGACGAATCAATGTACTCTCTGGCGGCAATTTAACCTGAACCACGTTGTACAGTTTCTCCTTATCGGTGGACATCATTGGTTTTCTCATCAAACCCTTGGGGTCACTTATGACTGTACATCCGCTTAGAACAGAACCAAGCATAATTGCCATAGTTCCTGCTGCTACAAAGCGTCCCCACCGTGAATTAAACAATCTCATCACTCTTTTCAATAGTTTAAATCTGGTTTTTTTCTTGCTGTGTCAGTCTTCGTCCACGAATATCAAAAGCAATCTTGCCTTCTGCCAATCCCCAGATCCGTGTGGCATGTTTCTCAGCAAGTTCAATAGGCAGTACTGCAATGACTGTTGCACGTTCTTCTTCACATAATTTGCGCAGCGTTTCGAGCACCGAATCTGCTGTGTGAGGGTCAAGACCAATCACTGGTTCATCGGCCAAAACAACTTTGGCACCATGAGCAAGTGCTCTTGCAATGGCAACACGCTGCTTCTCGCCACCACTGAGCTTCTCTGCTATTTGATGTGCTTTATCAAGTAATCCCAATCCTTCGAGATAATCCATAGCACCCATATAATCATCGGAACGTACCATACCGGTTACCATTCTCCATACGGGAGTCTGACCCGATCGTCCGATTAATACATTTTTAAGAGCCGTACGTCTGGGAAATAATTCTGGATTCTGTTCCAAGTAAGCCCATTCCCGTTTAATTTTCCGTTTTCCGGACCAGCCTTCTTTCAAAATCTCGGCGCCATCCACCGTAAACCGGCCGGAATCCCATTTCTCCATCATAGCCAGACATTTGAGCAGCATGCTTTTTCCGCTACCACTTGAACCAACTACAGCTATCATCTCACCTTGTTGCATATCAAATCGAATATCCCGTAGAACGGGAACGCGGTCCACGCCAACGGATTTACTCAAGTTCTCTACTCTGATCATCGCGATGTCTCCTCTTGTCCATGTTTTTCCCTACCACTAGTGTACTCGGAAATGGACATCAATTTCCATGCGAACACCAGCTTCTATTTTAACACAGATTCGAACTCAGGTTTACGACGAAATAATATACCTGCCAAGCCGAAAAGAAGGTACATGATTCCGAGCAAGGTGAACATGCTTCCGGGTGAAATCCAATTGATCATCTGACCTCCCAGATTCGGTCCAATAATACTTCCAATCGTGAAATGAAAGGATGCCACAACATTGGCTGCAGGCAGCAACACTTTAGGCAAAATGTCTGCGGCGTAGGCAAGGCCCAATGAGAAAAAGGAGCCGACCAGGCCACCAGCGATCGTTAACAATACAAGCGTCCACCAGAAATGCGTACCTGCGACTGGAACCAGCATGAAGATGATTCCCCCGCTTATGCCCGCAGACATCAATATCTTTTTACGCCCGTATCGGTCACTCAACATCCCCAGAGGCAATTGAAGGAACAAACCTCCAATCCCGATAAAGGGAAGCAACGACGAAATCTGATCGGTGTCGAACCCAATACGCAGGCCATACACGGGGAAGTTACTATTCATACCGGCCTCCATATATCCGTACAAAAGAGCAGGTAACAGTGCGTACCAAGCCCATGCCAGACTACGACGGAAGCGCCGTTCAGGGAGCTGGCCATGCTCTGCTTTTTCCGGCTTCGTATTCGGAAGCTTCATTAATACCAGTATAAGTACTGCTGCCATACATACGAACAATACCCAGAAAGGGACAGCATCACCGAAGCCAAGCAGCTTGATTCCTAGTGGACCAATGCTGAATCCCAGACCGTAGGACATGCCATATAACGATATGTAGCGACCACGTTTTTCAGGTGCCGTAACAAGCAGCACCCAGAGCTGAGCCGCATAATGCAGTGCGCTGTCTCCTATTCCAACGATCAGGCGCAATATGAACCATATTTTAATATCTGGTAAATACGGAAATAGTATTAAAGGGACCATGACCAATATCAGGCCACCCACAATCAGTTTTTTGAAGCCGAGTGCTCCTAATAGTCGTTCCGCAACTAGAGTCATGGCAAAAGAGCCAATGTACAATGCAGCAGCGTTTAATCCGTTTAAACCTGGTGAAACCCCTTTTTGCTCCAAAAAAATCGAAAGCACAGGCAGCAAAAGGCCCTGACTAATTCCAGCTACCACAATAACCGTAATCAAAATCAGATAATTGGCTGTCGAGTGTGATAGTTTGGGGCGAGTAATCGATGACACGAATTCATTCCTCCTGCGAACACACAAAGAAAAATCGCCATCGCTGACGACTTTTGTATGGTATACATATGGTTTTAAACTGCTATTCTTGAATCAGGGCTTTGCCCCGGACTTGAACATTATAGTGGACAACGCCCTGCAAAACAAGCCATAATAGAGGTTGTTCAAAAAGTTCACTTTTGATTACGAATCATGCCTAGTGGCATCATCAGCTTCGAAGATGAAATTCAGCCGAAATGTCCGTTGCTCACGTAGTTTTCCTACGCTCCGCTACTCCATTTCTATCTTCATTCCATCTTCTTGGTACTGAAAACCAGACTTTTTGAACACGCACTAATCGTACTTAAGTCGCTGCGTACATTTAGATGTGACGGGAGGATTCTGCAACAATATGGCTTATCATGTTAAAATTGATGTTTCACCGATATATGAAATGCTCAACAGCTTTCTGGTTTATGTTACGAAAAAATGGATTCAGCATCTGGATATTGGTCCTGAATGGATTCTGGAAGTGGAAGGCAAACTAAGTTCCAATGTACGAGCTGCGCTCGCGCCTGCTGCCACTTGGCCTTTTGATGATTTTGATGTCCTGTTTGCATGGGCTGCGTATCAAAATGATACGCAGGAAAATCGTGAATTTCTGGACATGCTTGCCGGAATGACAGCGGAAGACCTGTTTGCACGTGTGTCTCCTCTTCTGCCCGCTCTTACAATAGAAGAATCTACGCGCATTCGGAACAGTTATGTCCCATTATTGCGACTATGGGATGAACACTACTGTCAGAATATGAGCGAAGATCAGCGTGTGTGGCTGGAAGAAGATGCCGAAGAAAAACGCATTTTGCTTGATAAAATGGGCCCTGAACTGCTTATTGAATATGCTACAGCAGGAGTTCTTGTTGAACCAATGCCTGGATTGAATGAAGTCATCCTGTTTCCAACGGTGCACAATCGCCCTATTAATATGTACTGCTTCTATGAGGGGATGATGATTATGCAGTATCCCGTAGATGCACCTGAAGAGAACGAAGACCAGCCGCCAACATGCCTTTTACGTTTTACCCATGCATTGGCTGATCCCGAAAGACTTCGCCTGCTTCGTTACGTATCGGATGAACCCAAATCCCTCGCTGAGATGTGTGAAGAATTGGGTAAAGACGAAGACACGGTCAAAGACCAGGTTATGGCGCTACGCATCGCAGGTCTGCTACGGACCCATCTGCTCGGAAGTAACCGCAAAGAGAAATACAGTATTCGGCCGGATGGCGTATCTGAATTGAATATGTTCTTGGAATCCTACATTCGCATTTAATTTAGTTGAACCATTGTGGAGTTACTGGCTACAAGGAGTGAGTTAGATCATGAAAATAATGAAACAACATATTTTGTTTGACCTTGATGATACACTTGTATATTGCAACAAGTACTTCAACCTGATTTTGGGAGAATTCTTTGAGAATATGCAAGAGTGGTTTGATGGACATTCTCTGACAACACAAGAGATTCGGGAAAAACAGCTGGAGATCGATGTAACCGGAGTAAACAAGCTTGGTTTTGCAAGTCATCATTTCCCGCAATCCCTGATTGATACCTATCGTTATTTCTCCGGCAAGTTCGCCAGATTAACCTCTCCCAGAGAAGAGTCTTATCTGAGCAAGTTGGGTATGAGTGTGTACGACCAGGAGGTTGAACCCTACCCTCATATGGTTGAAACGCTTGAGAACCTCAAAGGTGCTGGACATTCCCTCTACTTATATACCGGCGGCGAAACCGTGATTCAGCAGCGCAAGATTGATCAGATGAAACTCTCGGCTTATTTTGATGATCGGATCTATATCCGACAACACAAAAACGTTGAGGCACTGGAAGGCATTCTGTCTAATGGTCCGTTTGATCGTCGTGCAACGTGGATGATCGGTAACTCACTGCGGACAGACATTATGCCCGCGGTAAAAGCCGGAATTCACAGCATATATATCAAACAACCAAATGAATGGCAATACAACATCGTAGAACTTCAACCTAATCCGGAAACATCGATGTATACCATCACTGCACTGGAAGAGGTACCAAAAGTCATACACGAAAATATACAACAGCAGCAACAAAAAAGGACCCTTGGATAAGGGTCCTTTTACTTTATGATGACTAACATCAAGCATCCTGTTTCTCACCAGATAACTTGCCTGTTACCACATCTTGCAAAATAATACGTGCCTTCACTGTACTCCCGTCTTTTCGTTTGAACGACAGTACCTGGGTACTACCCTTCTCAATCAGCGATTTTAACATCGTACTGGTGATTTTTTTGCCCGCATACTCTTTCCAAACTACAAACGAACAGCCTTCCTTGAAACGTGAGCATCCATAACCCTTCTTGCCCTCTATAATCTGACCCGTGCAGCCGGGAGAAGGACAAGGTGCCAGTATCTCTCTCACTCCCGATGGACTCGCACTAGAAGACGGCGCCTTGGTGGTCGCACTTTTCCCACTGCCGGCTCTCGATGAAGATGCCGAAGTCTGATGGGACGTTTTTACAGTCGAACCGCCACTAGCTGTCTTGGCAGATGTCCTTGTATTGCCGGCCTGGGTTCTTGCTCCTTTACCTTTCCCCCTGCCTGCCCGTGAATCTTCTCCAAAAGCATCTGCTGGAGCAGGAGCTTGTACACGCACTTTCTCAATGATGGACAAGGTGAATTTCTTGACGTTCTCCATGAACTTGTCCTGACCCGCCTCACCTTTGGAAATCTGATATAACCTTCTTTCCCATTGCCCGGTCATCTCAGGTGAAGTTAACAGATCTACACCCGCACGGCGAATCAACTCAATAGCTGTTCTGCCTTTGAGCGTTAACTGCATTTTCTTCCCTTGCAGCGTAATGTAACCCACGTTTTTGAGGCGTTCAATTGTAGCCGCACGTGTAGCCGGAGTACCCAGACCACTATCTTTCATCGCATCTCGCAGCTCTTCATTCTCGATCTGCTTGCCTGCACTCTCCATCGCTTTCAGCAATGTTCCCTCGGTATAACTTTTGGGAGGCTGGGTCGCCTTCTCCTTAAACTCACTCTTCGTACATTGAACAGGCAAGTCGGGTTGTACAGCAAAAGCCTTGTCCGTCCACTCTTCAGCTTCCTCTTCCTCATTGCCGTTTTTCTTAGTCTTCTTCTTACCTGCACCGCCCTGTTCCTGATCTCCAGAACCGAGAACCACTTTCCATCCGAGGGACAGCAGTTCTTTGACAGATGTCTTAAACTGATGTTTCTCCACTTCGGTGAGCACGGTATGTTGCTTATACTCCGCCGGAGGATAAAAGTGAGACAAGAAACGTCTTACAATCAAATCATAGATGTTCTGCTCATCCTTGGATAAAGTACCTGGTCGCTTCAAAGTAGGTAGGATCGCGTGGTGATCCTCAACCCTGCTCGGGTTACATACCCCTTTATTATTCTTATGAACAAGCTCTGGCTTGGCCCCTTGCGCAAGCTCACTATAGTTACCATTTTTAAGCAGGTTTAGTGTTTTGTGCATACCTTCAATATTCTGTTCAGTAACATAATTAGAGTTTGTCCGCGGATACGAAATCACCTTGTGTTTTTCATACAAGGCCTGTGCAATATCCAGTGTTTTTTTGGCACCATATCCGAACTTGGCATTGGCTTCACGCTGTAAAAGGGTCAGGTCATACAAACGATACGGATACTCCTTCGTCTGCTTTGCTTCGTATTTGGTAATCTGCCCTGTCTTGCCCTTCACACTGGCTGCAATGGCCTCTGCTGCCTCCGCATCGGTCAACTTATCTCCCTGACGCAGTCCCCGGTACTCGACACCTTCCTGCCGAAACCAGGCGGCTACTTCATAAAAGGTCTGTGACTGGAACGCTTCAATCTCTATTTCCCGATCGTAGATTAGCGCGAGTACCGGCGTCTGCACACGACCTACGGACAACAATGCATTATGGCGGGTTGTAAACGCCCGCGAGGCATTCATACCGATCAGCCAATCAGCTTCACTTCTGGCGCGAGCAGCATGGGTCAAATTTTCAAATTCAGAGGCATCCTTCAGACCATCAAAACCACGTCTAATGCTCTCTGCCGTCAAATCCGATATCCATAATCGCTTTACAGGCTGACGCAGCTTCAATTGCTGTTGTATGAGGGCGAAGATGTACTGACCTTCTCTCCCTGCATCGCAAGCATTAACGATCGCTGAAGCCCGTTTTGCTAGTTCTCCAATCATTTTGAGCTGATCTTTAGTCCTCGGATTGGGTACAATCTTGAACTGATCGGGTATGATCGGCAGGTCCGCTATATTCCAGCGCTTGTACTTTGTATCATAGGCATCCGGTTCAGCCAGTCCAAGCAAATGCCCTATCGCCCAAGTGATGATGTAATGCTCACCCTCCAGATACGTGCGATTGTTCTTGGCCTTTGGTTCTATGACGGCGGCAATGGTTCGACCCATGTCGGGTTTTTCCGCTATAACCAGTGTCTTCATCCGTCCATCTCTCCTCCTTCACCGTCCGCATGACGGCAAAAAGGGGCATTCCGCCGACGGAAGCCCCTTGCTTCTGAAACTCATTATATCAGATTTTGGATTCGGGAGCACCTTCCCGAAATGAATTATCCTGCTGCCTGTTCCTTTAATACATGTTTTTGTCTGCACTCTTTGCATACACCCTGGAAATCCAGACGATGATCCGTAACAGCAAAGCCATACTGACGCTCGATTTGTTGTTCCAAACGAAGCAGCCCATCTTCCATAATCTCTTCCACTTTACCACATTCTGTACAGATCAAATGATGGTGGTGATGGGAACCGTCTGTACTTCGCAGATCAAAGCGCGCAGCGCCGTCACCAAAGTTAATTTTTTCAACGACCTGAAGGTCACTCAGCAGTTCGAGAGTACGGTATACGGTAGCCAATCCAATCTCAGGGAACTGCTCCTTAACCAGGAGAAATACTTCCTCTGCGCTAAAATGATCCTTTTCATGTTCAAGTAATACACGTACAGTAACTTCCCGTTGTTGTGTTAACTTATATCCTTTTTCAACCAATTGATTTTTAATGTGAAAGATCTGTTCTGAAATGGACTTGTCCCGGTTACTTGCCATAGCAGGTCGCACCTCCGATTTATATTCATTGAAATTTACTTTTATCGTACGGATTCATGGTTTCAGTTAATCCTTATTTATAATTATTATAATATAATAATAAATCTTTATCACTTAAAAAGCAATGATATTGCTCACACTTACATGAAATATGTAGTCAAATTGGTTAAAATAACAGCAAACAACCCTCGCTGATCGCGAAGGTTGTCGTTTATATCTTGTTCTATACTTTTACACCAGAACCGAAGCACCCATCAAGTATTTGTCCACTTCACGAGCAGCCTCACGGCCTTCATTAATTGCCCATACAACCAAGCTTTGACCACGACGCATGTCACCTGCTGCAAATACTTTATCCACATTGGTGTTGTATTTGCCGTAACGTGCCTTAACATTTGTGCGACGATCTGTTGCAAGTCCCAGTTGCTCTACCAACGTTTGTTCCGGTCCATCAAAACCAATGGCAATCATTGCCATCTGAGCCGGGAATACACGCTCTGTACCTGGAATCGGCTGATAAATCTTGCGACCGGTCTCATCCACAATACGCTCGATCTGTACGGTATGCAATTCTTTGAGGTTCCCCTCATCGTCTCCGACAAATTTTGTTGTCATGATGGAGAACTCACGCGGATCTTGACCAAACAACGCTTTGGCTTCCTCTTGCGCATAATCAAGTGTGTATACGTTCGGGAATTGCGGCCAAGGGTTGTTAATGCGATCACGTTCCATAGGCGCTTGTGTATGCGTACCGAATTGAGTAATCGTGCGACAACCATGACGCAGCGATGTAGCTACACAGTCAGATCCTGTATCACCACCACCAATGACGATAATATCTTTATCCTTAGCGGACAGATATTGACCATCTTCCAGATTGGAATCCAGATAACTCTTAATGCTACCATTCAGGAAATCCATGGCGTAATGAACGCCTTTCAAGTCGCTGCCTTCAATATTGAATTCACGCGGCTTCGTTGCACCACCACACAATACAACAGCATCATAATCATCTACGAGTTGTTGTGCTGCAATATCCTTACCGATCTCGGTATTCGTGATGAATTGAACGCCTTCTGCTTCAAGCAGATCAACACGACGTTGAACTACCTTTTTATCCAATTTCATCGTTGGGATACCGTACATCAACAATCCACCGACACGGTCCGAACGCTCATATACGGTTACCAAGTGGCCTGCTTTATTCAACTGAGCCGCAGTAGCCAATCCCGCTGGACCTGAACCTACCACAGCTACACGTTTACCCGTACGTTTTTCAGGAGGTTGGGGAACTACCCATCCTTCTTCGAAACCTTTTTCAATAATTGCTTCTTCAATCGTTTTGATGGTTACAGGCTGACCGATTAAGCCAACTGTACAAGATCCTTCGCAAGGAGCTGGACAGACGCGACCTGTAAACTCTGGGAAATTATTCGTTTTGTGAAGGCGCTCAAGTGCTTCTCTCCACAGTCCGCGATATACAAGATTATTCCATTCTGGAATCAGGTTATGCACGGGGCAACCTGACGTGCCGCCAATCATATCTATACCTGTATGGCAATACGGGGTACCACAATCCATGCATCGTGCACCTTGTGTTCTGAGCTCTTCTTCAGCCATATGTTTATGAAACTCTTCCCAATCCTTAATCCGCTCCGCTGGCTCACGATCTGCTGGCAGTTGACGTTTGTATTCCATAAATCCAGTAGGTGTAGACATCTTACGTTTTCCCCCATCCGTTCTTGTCTTAATCCCTTCATGTGCATGGTTCTATATGAAATGGATTACTCATTACTTGAGTTTTTGTCTATTGTATCACAAAATCTTCTCGAAGATATTTCAATTATAGTAGCATTTACTGTACTGAATATTAAATGGATTATCCGCATAATTATTTGTATTTTATACATCATATCTTTCAAGTCTACCCATGGTCAATACCCTTATTTTGGTGTTAAATGTGGTTTTGAACTGCGAAATCTGGTGTGTGTTAAAGAAATAAAAGGTCGAAACGTTAAGTAAATGTTAGATAATTTGTCATGAAATCCAACATATTCTGCTATAAATCGTTCTTAATTCCGAATATCAGACTTGTTTTAGGGCTTCACAACGTTAAAACCTCAAAACTTTTACACTTTTTTACTGTTTAATGCTTGCCCACATGTATATTATACATAAATACCAATTACTAATGTTATATTTATGTTATATGTATTCCAATCTAAACAAGTGACTCATTTTTTTTATATAAAAAAAGACGCTGTTCACGAATATTTCGCAATCAGCGTCTCTTATCATACAAATACGACCGAAGTCAGGAATTTCTTATGCCATATTTACCGTTTACGTTCATAAAATTCGAATGTATACGCATGAACATTTTTTTCATCCTGTTCGCCTTCAATCTGTTCAATCAGTTGCCATTCGGACCAATCCACTTCGGGGAAAAACGTATCTCCCTCAAAATTCTCATGAATTTTGGTCACTACTAGACGATCTGCAAGTGGCAAGAACTCACGATACACTTGGGAACCCCCAATTACACACAGTTCCTCACCTTTGGTTACACTCAGACCCTCTTCAATCGTATGTACGATTTCAGCCTGTTCCACCTTGTAGTTCAGATCTCTAGTCACCACAATATTACGGCGCTGAGGAAGGGGCTTACCACCAAAGGATTCCCACGTATTACGTCCCATGATAATCGTTTTATTTAACGTACGTTGTTTGAAAAAGGCCATATCCTTGGGTAAACGCCATGGAATCGAATTGTTTAATCCGATCACACCGTTCTCCCCCATTGCCCATACCAATTCAATACTCAAGGGTAATACACTCCTTCAATCCAAGTCTCTTATCGAGATTGAACACATAATTAGACTGCAATTGGAGCTTTAATGCCCGGATGATGCTGGTAGTTCTCAAACTCAAAATCTTCAAACTTATAATCAAAAATAGAATCCGGCTTACGCTTGATTACCAGCTTAGGTAAAGCATAAGGTTCACGCTCCAGCTGAGTTTTAACCTGATCAACATGGTTAGAGTAGATGTGAACATCCCCTCCAGACCAAATGAAGTCACCCACCTCAAGATTACATTGCTGAGCGATCATATGAGTTAAGAGCGCATAACTCGCGATGTTAAACGGTAACCCGAGGAACGTATCCACGGAACGCATCGTAAGCATACATGATAATTTACCCTCTGCAACGTAAAACTGAAACGCAAAATGACAAGGTGGAAGCTTCATATTATTAATCTCAGCCACATTCCATGCGCTGACAAGGTGACGACGTGAATCCGGATTATTTTTGATCGAATCAATCACTGCGGCGATCTGATCAATTTTTTCTCCGTTTGGTGCTTCCCATGTGCGCCACTGCGAGCCATATACCGGTCCAAGATCTCCATTTTCGTCCGCCCAGTCGTCCCAGATCTTCACACCGTTTTCTTTCAGATAAGATATATTGGTATCGCCACTCAAAAACCACAACAGTTCATGAATAACCGATTTGAGATGAATTCGTTTGGTTGTTACCAGCGGAAACCCTTCGGACAGATCATAACGAAGCTGTCTGCCAAATACAGATTGTGTTCCTGTTCCTGTACGGTCTCCTTTATGCACGCCGTTGTTCAGAATATCCTGTAATAAATCGAGATAGTTTTTCATGTTGATATCCCCTCACTAAAGAATATTTACACTTACCACTCCGATGACAGAACAACCTTCCGATCGCTGTTATCCCCAGATTTTTTTGATTTCCTTTTCCAAAGGTAAAATCTGGGGATAAAGGCGAACACTCCGCTTCTTCAGGTTCTTTCTGTCCTCTACGTTCTCGTGTAAAAGATTAGTTTAACTTCAATACTAATTACATAGACCGTGATTGGCTTGGAGCCACATCATAACTGATCATTACTACAGTCTACCACAATTGTGTTGTTGGATAAAATCAATTCACTAAAACTTGTGAGCGTGTAAATTTTCATCATATCACATACACGAGTATCTTAAATTTTTCGGCTCTTGCTCAGAAAAAAGAGACGAATAACGCGTTAACGTCATTCGTCTCTTCTGATATACGTATAATGCCGGACGGGTCCGAAGCCTAGATGATCTTAACGGGAGATGATGTGGATCGGGTGACCCATAACCAATTCCGCAGCTTCCATCACGATTTCGCCCAAAGTTGGGTGAGCGTGAATTGTGAGAGCCAGATCTTCCAAAGTAGCGCCCATTTCAATTGCCAAACCAAGCTCAGCAATCAGGTTGGAAGCTTCCAGACCTACGATTTGGCAACCCAATACAAGGCCGCTTTCTTCGTCAGCTACGATTTTCACGAAGCCTTCAGCGTGGTTCAAAGATACAGCACGGCCGTTACCCGCATAAGGGAATTTACCTGCTTTTACTTTGTAACCTTTTTCTTTAGCTTCTTTTTCAGTGTAACCTACGCTGGAACACTCTGGATCTGTGAACACAACAGCTGGCATACATTTGTAGTCAACTACAGATGGTTGTCCTGCGATTGCTTCAGCAGCCACTTTACCTTCATAAGAAGCTTTGTGTGCCAGAGCCAGACCAGATACGATGTCACCGATAGCAAAGATGTGAGGAATGCTGGTACGACCTTGGTGGTCAACTTTGACAAATCCACGCTCGTCAACGTCAACACCAATCATGTCGAGACCCAGTTCTCCATCTGTGTTTGGACGACGTCCAACAGTTACCAGCAGGTAATCTGCAGTTACTTCTTTGGACTCACCATTTACAGAGTACTTAACAGTTACATCTTTATCCGTTTGCTCAGCACTTTCAGCTTTTGCACCCGTTACGATTTCGATGCCTGTTTTCTTCATGTTTTTAGCCACGAGGCTAGTCATGTCTTTATCGAAACCTGGCAGTACTGTATCCAGACCTTCGATGATTGTTACTTTTGCACCGAATTTGGAGTACATTTGACCAAGCTCAGCACCGATATATCCGCCACCGATAACGATCATGCTTTTTGGTACTTCAGGCAAGTTCAGAGCTTCTGTTGAAGACAGAATGCGTCCGCCAAACGGGAAAGGTTTCAGTTCGATTGGACGGGAACCTGTTGCAATAATTGCATTTTTAAATTTGTAACGTGGAGACTCGTGGTCATTAAATACACGAGCTTCGTTTTCGTTGATGAACATGCACTCACCGTTGAAAACTTCAACTTTGTTGCCTTTGAGCAAACCAGCTACGCCGCCAGTCATTTTCTTAACAACGCCGTTTTTGAATTCTTGAGTTTTGCTGAAGTCCACTTTTACGTTCTCAGCAGAGATACCAAAAGCTTCACCGTGAAGTGCAGACTCATATTGGTGTGCAGCAGAGATCAGGGCTTTGGATGGAATGCATCCACGGTTCAAACAAACACCGCCCAGTTCGGATTTGTCTACGATCAATACGCTTTGGCCCAGTTGAGCAGCGCGGATGGCAGCTACATAGCCACCAGGACCCGCACCAATTACTAATGTGTCGATATTGAGAGAAGCGTCGCCTACTACCATATCTTACACCTCCATAACAAGCAGCTCAGGGTTAGCGAGCAGCTGTTTAATGTAATTCATAAAGTTTTGTGCTGTTGCGCCATCGATGATACGGTGGTCAAAGCTCAGGGAAAGAGCCATTACAGGTGCTGCAACTACTTCGCCGTTTTTGATCACTGCTTTTTCGCTGATGCGTCCTGTTCCGAGAATAGCAACTTCAGGGAAGTTGATGATTGGAGTGAAGAACATACCGCCAGCAGAACCAATGTTACTGATGGAGATTGTGCTTCCTCTCATTTCATTCGCGCTCAATTTGCCGTCACGACCACGAGCAGCCAGATCACGGATAGAATCAGCGATCATCCAGATGGATTTACGATCAGCATCTTTGATAACAGGAACGATCAAGCCGTTGTCTGTATCTGTAGCGATACCGATGTTGTAGTATTTTTTGTAAACAATTTCGTTAGCTTCTTCATCAATCATAGCGTTCAGAGCCGGGAATTGGCGGGAAGCCGCAACCAGTGCTTTAACGATGAATGGGAGATAAGTAACTTTTGTTCCTTTTTTCTCTGCAATTGGTTTCATGCGAGTACGGAAAGCAACCAATTCAGTTACGTCCACTTCGTCCATGATTGTAACGTGAGGTGCTGTGTAAGCCGATTTAACCATCGCATTAGAGATTGCTTTACGGATACCTTTGAATGGTACGCGCTCTTCTTCAAGGTATTGATCAGCTGCAGCCGCTGCTGGTGCTGCGGATTTTTTCTCTTCTTGAGCCGGAGCTTCGGAAGATGCCGCTGCGGAAGAACCGCCACCGTTTTTGAAGGATTCAACATCTTCTTTGGTTACTTTACCGTTGTTGCCAGTGCCGTTAACCTGTGCGATGTCTACACCTTGTTCGCGAGCAAATTTACGCACGCTTGGTGTTGCCAGAACGTCTTTGGCAGGTACTGCCGGAACGCTGTTGTTGCCGCCTTCTTTAGCTGCATCAGAGCTGGAAGCTGCTGCAGAAGAACCGCTTGTGTCAGCTCCGCCTTGAGCTGCATCTTTCTCTTGCTCGCCTTGATCACCAGCAGGAGCGTCGTCTTGCTCAGGAAGTTCGCCTTCTGCATCGATGATCGCTACAACTTCACCAACGTGGCAGACTTGACCGTCTTTAGCGAATACTTCTGTAACTGTTCCGTTAACCGGGCAAGGTACTTCTACAACCGCTTTGTCGTTCTGTACTTCCATGATGATGTCGTCGTCAGTTACTTTGTCACCGACTTTGATGTGCATCTTGATGATTTCGCCTTCGTGCAGGCCTTCGCCCAATTCAGGGAATTTATATTCAAATTTAGCCAACTGAAAAACCTCCTTGATTATGTGCTCAATCCTGAAAACAACCCTTAACTCCAAGAAACAACTGTTACTGCTAATGCAAATAACTGTTACTCAAGGGGCTAATGGCTGTTTACAGTGCAGCTTGCGCTGCGGTGTGAATCACCATACTGCGCCTTGCGGCATGTCAGATGATTAAATTAGAAATTTACGACTTTGTTAACCGCAGCAACGATACGTGCCGGGTTAGGCAGCCATGTATCTTCGATTTGTGCAAATGGATATACAGTGTCCGGACCAGCTACACGCAGAACCGGTGCTTCCAAGTGCAGGATTGCTTTTTCATTGATTTGGGCAATGACTTCAGCTGCAACACCTGCGCTCTTTTGAGCTTCCTGTACAACAATTGCACGGTTTGTTTTCTTAACGGAAGCAACGATAGTATCGATGTCGATCGGGCTAACCGTACGAAGGTCGATAACTTCAACTTTGATTCCTTGTTTTTCGAGTTCATCTGCTGCTTTCACAGAAGTGTGAACCATCATACCGTAAGTAATGATTGTTACATCAGAACCTTCACGAACAACGTTCGCTTTACCCAACTCAACAACGTAATCTTCTTCAGGCACTTCTGCACGGAAAGCATGGTACAAGTTCAAGTGCTCCATGAAGAATACAGGATCGTTATCGCGAATAGAAGCGATCATCAGTCCTTTTGCATCGTAAGGGTTAGAAGGAACAACGACTTTGATACCTGGTGTTTGCGTGAGCAGACCTTCCAGGGAATCTGTATGCAATTCTGCCGCTTTTACACCGCCACCGAATGGTGTACGGAATACGATTGGAGAATTGTATTTTCCACCGGAGCGGAAACGCATACGAGCAGCTTGCACTACCATTTGGTCAAGGGCTTCGAAGATAAAACCAACGAATTGGATCTCAGCAACCGGACGGAAGCCTTGTACACCCAGACCTACAGCCAGACCACCAATAGCGGACTCAGCCAGTGGTGTATCAAATACACGCTCTTCGCCAAACTCTTTTTGCAGACCTTCCGTTACACGGAAAACGCCGCCTACATTACCTACGTCTTCACCGAAAAGCAGAACGTTAGGATCACGTTTCAACTCCACGCGAAGCGCATCACGGATTGCTTCTTTCATGTTCATTTGTGCCATTTGCTTCATTTCCTCCTTAAACATTGACAGTTCACATTTGAATTCGTACATGTATACCGGGACATTAAAGTCACGGATGTTTATGCTTTATCGGAAAAAACTTATTGGAAATCAGCTTTTTGCTCTTCCAAGTGCTTAGGCGTTTGTTCGAACATGCTGTCGATCAAGCCTGAAATCGTCATTTTCTCGGTTTTTTCCGCTTTTTTGATCTCTTCATTTACTTTAGCTTTTGCTTCTTCTTTCACACGTGCTGTATCTTCTTCAGTCCAAAGACCTTTTTTCTCCAGATATTTAGCGAAACGTGCGATAGGATCTTTAGCAGACCATTCTGCCTCTTCTTCTTTTGTACGATACTTGGAAGCATCATCCGAAAGGGAGTGAGGACGGAAACGGTATGTTACTGCTTCGATCAATGTTGCGCCTTCTCCGTTACGTCCGCGCTCAGCAGCTTCCTGAACAGCTTTGATAACAGCGAAGATGTCCATACCGTCAACTTTAACACCTTTGATACCTGCTGCTACCGCTTTGTGAGCGATGGACAGAGCTGCTGTTTGTTTAGCAAAAGGAGTTGTGATGGCATAACCATTGTTTTGTACGAAGAAGATAACAGGCAGTTTGTATACACCAGCGTAGTTCAGACCTTCATAGAAGTCACCTTCAGAAGAACCGCCATCACCTGTGTACGTGATAACAACTTGTTTTTGTTTCTTCAATTTGTAACCCATAGCGATACCCATTGCATGCAGAATTTGTGCACCAATGATGATTTGTGGCATCAATACATTAACGCCATCTGGAATTTGTCCACCATGTTGGTGTCCACGGGAGTACAAGAATGCTTGATAAAGAGGAAGTCCATGCCATACGAGTTGCGGAATGTCACGATAGCCAGGACATACAAAGTCTTCTTTTTCAATTGCAAATTCACTACCAACCATTGTAGCTTCTTGACCAGATACTGGAGCATAGAAACCAAGACGACCTTGACGGCCCAGGTTTACTGCACGGTCATCCCAAGTACGGGTAAATACCATGCGGTACATAATTTCTTTTAATTGATCATCGGAAAGTGTAGGCATCATGTCTTTGTTAACAATTTCGCCGTCAGGAGACAGCACGGACAGAGCTTCTACATCCTCTGTATACACTTCATAAGGAACCTTGCTCATTTTTTTCTTCACCTCAACAAAAAATTTGAATATCAAGTTCCGCTGTTATAATATTATTATACACCTGTTTCACTCCATACGTCAAAGAAATCCGTAATTTTTTTATGTTTCCTGCCGGATTGTATGTATAACAGGGGATTAATATTGGTATAACAGCATAATACATGATTGCGTGTTTGACCTAACCCCGCACAAGGGTAATCTTACCGTATTGCGCGGTCGAATGCAAAAAATTAACCGAGAAAGGTGACGTTTTATGACGGATTCCCGCTATTTGAAACGCACGATTGTGAAGGAAGAGATTGAAAGTCGCTATCTCGGAGAGAAGCGAACGCTCCGTATTTACCTCCCTCCGGGCTATAACGAATTACTTAGCTACCCTGTCGTATATTGTCAGGATGGCGAAGAATTTTTTAATTTCGGACGAATTGCTACAACAGCTAACCAAATTATTCTGGACGAAGGAGCCGAACCTTTCATTATTGTAGGGGTTCAGGTCGATGTGTCTGTGAGAACGCAGGAATATGCTCCATTCGGAGATCGGTTCAAGGCATATACCGCTTGCTTCGCTGAAGAGATTATTCCCTATATAGAAGAGAAATATCCTGTGCGCCGTTCTCCGCAGGAACGCATTCTTGCCGGAGACTCGCTTGGTGGCAGTGTTTCGCTTCATCTTGCTCTGTTATATCCGGATCTGTTCACACGTGTCATCAGCATGTCTGGTGCCTTCTACTCTGCTTCACAAGAAATCTATGCCGCAGCTGAAGATCTGTCTTGGCTCTCGATCTGGATGATCGTTGGTTTACAGGAAACTGCCTTTAAGGCAGATACCGGTACGTATGATTTTGTTCAATTAAACCGGGATACTCGAGAATTGCTGGAAAAACGTGGTGCCCTCGTCTCCTATCAAGAGAAAGACGGAAAACACCAATGGGGCTTTTGGCAGAAGGAATTGCCCGAAGCATTACTTTATTTTCTCCAGGAGAGATAAAAGGACCACATTAACAGGCGGCTGAAATGCCGCTATTGTTTTTCATTTTAATGATACCGCTTACAATTGTAATCTGAAAAAGAAGCAGGATATCCTGCTTGCTTTAAGTGCTCTAATCCTGCTTCTTTGCCCGATTACAAATTAAGCATGAATTTCGTTTACTTTTTAAGCTAAGGAATGTTCCACTTCAATCTTTCTCAACAGAACATCGCAGCCTGCGTTAACCAGCTCGTACACCTCTTCAAAATTGCCTGTGTAATACGGGTCAGGTACTTCTCTGAGTTTTTCCTTGGGAAGCATGTCCATGAACTTGATGATGTCCGCCTCAGCTCCGCCTGGAACGTTGCGCACATTATCTGCATTGGAATTGTCCATACACACAATGTAATCAAATTGAGTAAAGTCTTCGCTGGCGAACTGTCTTGCTGCCATGTTGGCATAAGAAATCTGGTACGAATCCAGCAATTTTCGAGTCCCTTCATGCGGAGGTTTACCAACATGCCAGTCCCCTGTACCCGCTGAGTCCACACGAATCTGGTGTTCAAGCCCCTTCTCCAGGACTTTGTGACGCAAAACGGCTTCAGCCATTGGTGATCTACATATATTGCCCAGACATACAAACAAAACATTAATCATATTAATCCCCCTTGCTTAACGTACCTTGCAGTACCGACGATGTTGGCTGTGTCACAATGCTCTCCGGCTGAGGAGTGACGTTCCCGGTCTCAGATGGCACCAACGAACGACGTGGCAGTTTCCATTTATAATGTACAGAACACATCCGGAAGAACACAACGGCCGCGAAACAAAATAATAATCCGGCATTCGTTGTTAACCAACCCATACCTATAACAAAACCGGCTGTCATTGCCCATACAGCATAAATTTCGTCACGCAATACAAGCGGTTTACGTCCCGCAAGCACATCACGAATAACGCCTCCACCAATACCGGTCATTACTGCTGCAACGATAACTGCGCTAATAGGATGTCCCATGTTCGCCGCGTACAGCGCCCCTTGAATTGCAAATGCTGCGAGTCCGATTGCATCAAACAACGCCTCTGTTCGCTTCCAGTGACTTATCCACTTGAGAGGCAATATAAACGCAATCGCTACAGATACTAAGGCTAACATAATAAGTGATCCCTGACTCCACAGTGTCGTTACAGGTATACCTATAAGTACATTCCGGATAATCCCGCCTCCGAATGCCGTGACAAGTCCAAGCACTAGTACACCCAGAATGTCATACTCCTCTTCCATTGCTACGAAGGCACCGGACATTGCAAATGCGATAGTGCCTATAATGCTGAATACTTCAAAAATGTGTAAGTCCAACCTGTTCAAACCTCACTTTTCAAGTCATCTCCATGTCGCTCTACCCATTGTATCCGCGAGCACTGAAATTGTGCAACCACATTTTGTGGATTATACTGGTTTGGTGAATATATTTGTACAGGTTCCAACATTATATTTGAACAATGAACTATTTTTCTCTGAATTAGGAAGGATGAAATAAAATGACGGTGAAACGGATAGTTATTTTTACAGGCGGAAACTTATCTGTAGAATTACTTCAGGAAATACGAGAAGATGATATGATCATCGCGGCCGATCGCGGTGCATTATTTTTAATTGAACACGGCATTCAGCCTCACATTGCAGTTGGAGACTTCGACTCCATTACTGAAGAGGAACGTATCATTGTAAGCAACAATAGCATTCGGTTCATTACATGTGACCCTGTTCATAAGGATCTTACTGATACAGAAATGGCTTTTGAGACAGCGCTAGATTACGAACCTTCTCACATCTTAATGTTAGGTGCTACAGGTACACGTATGGATCACACTCTCGCTAATGTACATATCATGGTTCGCGCGATGCAACATCATATCTCCTGTGCCATTCAGGACAAACACAACTACATGACACTGACCACATCCAAAGCTGTGGTTGAACACCGAGACTATAAATATGTTTCTCTGCTGCCCTTGACTCATGAAGTTGCAGGAATAACTCTAGATGGTTTTATGTATCCGCTAGATCAAGCCACCATTCGCATGGGACAATCCTTGGGTGTAAGCAACAAGCTCTTAGGCTCCTCCGGTACAGTCACTATTGATAGTGGCTTATTACTGATAATTCAGAGCAAAGATTGAATCTATTCGAATGCTTCATAGTTATTTATTACGTTTTTGTAACCAGTGATTGAATGAAGAAAATAGGTTCACACATAACAAAGACCCTTGATATTCAAGGGTCTTTGTTGTTTCATCTTTATTCTTCGTCCGTCAATGATTAATTTTTTGACATTTTTAATCATATTTTAATAAACATACCCAAACCATTGTGGCGCAAGGGATTACACTTCCCTATCCAATTTCTAGGCTGTTACAAAGCTGTTATACTCGCTCTAGCAACTTAACGAAAACGAATTTTGGAGGTACTAACTAACATGAAAACAAACATCTTTGTCCAAAAGGCCGTAACCGTCGGGTTGTGCGCTACACTAGGTTTTGGAGCTGTATTAATGACTAACGCACCTGTTGCACAGGCAGCAACTGCTTCTGTATCCACAGGTCAACAGATTGTTAACTATGGTAAACAATTTACTGGAACTCCATATAAATTTGGTGCTTCAACATCAACAACCAAAGTTTTTGACTGTTCTTCTTTTATGAAATATATTTTCAAAAAGTATGGTGTAGATTTGCCGCGCACTTCCGTGAAACAATCCAAAGAAGGTAAAGCTGTGACTAAAGCTAATCTGCGTGTCGGAGATCTGGTATTCTTCTCAAGTGGTAGCCGGTCTACCGGTTCTAATGTCACTCACGTAGGCGTTTATGCGGGAAATGGTAAGATTCTGCATACGTATGGATCTCCAGGCGTAACCCTCTCTGATCTGGACTCTGGTACTTGGAAGAGAACGTATGTTAAAGCTCGTCGTGTACTTTAGAATTATATATTGCTAATAAGTAAAGGCCGGACGATATGTTCCGGTCTTTTTATTTACCCTTTTTTCGCCACAGTCTAAACTGGAGTTTCATGGAATTCGGTGATACATCTAATTTTTATCATGAAGCATGTAACCGATCCCACGCACCGTATGAATCAGTTTCACACTTCTTCCCTTATCCACCTTAACCCTTAGATGTTTGATATACACATCCACAACGTTGGTATCCATCGCATACTCATATCCCCATACTTCCCGCAAAATATCACTCCGGGTACATGCTTCATTTACATGCAGGGCCAGGAATTCCAGCAATTCGTACTCTTTTGGCGTTAATGTCAGGTATTCACCCGTACGACTTACCCTTCTTGAACGCAAATTGACTTTAAGATCATGAACTACAATTACTTCCTCACCCTCTGGTGTTGCATTCGCAAAAACACGCAATAAATTTCGTATTCTGGCAAGCATCACGGTTAAGTGGATCGGTTCCTCCATCACGTCATTAGCTCCGTAATCCAGCCATTCCACGATGAACTGAGGAGATGCATTTGAAGTAATAACCAGTAGAGGTATAACCTGACCCTTATCTACCCATCGTTTTAACTCTAATTTCTGATCCTGGCCACAATGTTCATTTCCCTCTTCCCGGTCTACCAGGATGATCAGTTTAATATGCAGCAACGAAGGCTCGACGGATTGGTTTAGTTGGGACCACTTCATTCGTTGCACCTCATACCCTTCGCTACATAAAATATCCTGAATTAGGCTGACCTGTTCTCCTGCTCCAATCAGCAAAATGACTGTTTTCACTCTTTTTCACCCGGCCTGTCTCTATCCCCACTGCTCGCAGCAATGGTTGGTACAGATAGCATGCCGTAAAATGAAAAAGTCCATTCCCTCAAGGGAACAGACTTTGCTTCTTTCTTGCTTTAACCAAAGTAGCGATGGACGAGCGTACGTGCTTCAGCTGTGTCTTTTGTTCCGTGTACGAGGACACGTCCATCTTGGAAAATAACCATTCTATGGACTCCTGTTGTAAAAGAAACCAGAAACGGATTGGATTCCACTTTTCCTTCTTGAAGCCTGTTCAGACGTTCCGCCGTATGTTGAAGATCCAGATTCATACGCCGTGCAGGTCGGATCTGAACGGTGTCCCTGCCACATAACACATCGGTTTTCTCCAGATTGGACGCAGAAAGATATGGATATGTTGCCGAAGTGCCGCAGGAAGGACAGTCTTGCTTTTTCGCACCATCCACATTGATGGATATGTATTCGTTCCTCCACACGTCAAATGACAATAACTTACGTCTCAATGCATTGGCATTGCCACTAAGTAACTTCATCGCTTCTGCTGTCTGATTTGCCGTTACCATCTGTACCGCTTGAGGTATGATACCAGACGTATCACATGTATCTCCTCCCAGAGGGACTTCACCCAGCAAACAATTTAAACATGGCGTATCTCCAGGCATAAACGTATAGGTGATGCCGTAACTACCTACGCATCCACCATAAATCCAGGGAATACGGTGTTTCTGTGCCATATCGTTAATGAGTAATCGCGTATCAAAGTTATCCGTTGCATCCATGATCAAGTCGGTATGCTGAACGAGTTCTTCCAATTCATCTACTCTGACATCCAACACTTTCCCTTCCACATGAACCGTGGAATTAATGGCAGATAACCGTTTTTCCGCTGCCATCGCCTTCGGCATCCGTTCAATCGCGTCCTGTTCTACATATAATTGCTGTCGCTGCAGGTTACTCCACTCCACATAATCACGATCCACAATTGTTAAGTGTCCAACTCCTGAACGAACTAACGTTTCTGCAATTCCTGTTCCGAGTGCGCCAGCGCCTACAATTAAAACTCTGCTGCCCTTTAATCTGGCCTGGCCTTCCTTGCCAAGTGGCGCGTAACGTTCCTGTCTGGAATAACGATCGGCCTGCTCGGAAGATGTTATTTGATCTGTCATGTATGAACCATTCCTTCCACCGGACTACTGGCTGCTGCATAACGCTTTACGGGAATCATGCCTGCCTCATATGCCAATCTACCCGCTTCTACCCCCAATCGCATCGCTTTAGCCATGCTCACTGGATCCCCTGATCCGGATACGGCTGTATTTAACAATACGCCATCTGCACCAAGTTCCATCGCATAAGCAGCATCTTTTGGGGAGCGTAATCCTGCATCCACAATTACAGGTACAACAGCCTGCTCAATGATGATCTCAAGGTTATAGGGATTGATGATGCCTCTGCCAGCTCCGATAGGAGAAGCGCCAGGCATTACAGCATGTACGCCAAGCAATTGTAGCCTTTTGGCCAGAATGACATCATCCGAAATATAAGGCAATACCGTGAAGCCCTTTTCAAGCAAAATTTCGCAAGCCTTGTACGTTTCAATCGGATCTGGGAGTAACGTCATTCCATCTCCGATGACTTCGACTTTTATCATATCACAAAGTCCTGAAGCCCGCGCAAGCTCGGCAATTCGCACCGCCTCTTCCGCATTGGAAGCTCCAGCCGTATTCGGAAGAAGAGTGTATTTGTCCAGATCCAACGTATCCAGGAAATGCTTCTGGTTGCGCTCCTCCAGATTCAGACGACGAACAGCAAAGGTTAAAACTTCCGTTTCAGATGCTTCCACAGCCTGACTTTGCACTTCCAGATCCGAAAACTTGCCTGTTCCAAGCAACAATCTGGACTCAAACGTATATTTACCAATATTCAACATCATCAACCGCCTCCTACAAAATGTACAATCTCAATTCGATCGCCTTCTCTTAATGCCGTTGACTCATGATACTCACGGGTTAAAATATGCTTGTTCAGCTCTACAACTACAGTCTTGACTTGCAGATCAAAAGATTTAAGCAGTTTATCCACACGATTCAATCTGTCTTCAATCTCCATCCGTTGACCATTAACGATGATATTCACTGCACCACTCCCTTTCTGTTCAATCGCTCCGGACTCAGCGCCTCAATTCCGAGTTCTTCTGAGCTTTTGCCAGCGAGCAACTCAGCGATAAGCCTGCCTGTTATCGCACTAAGCAAGATACCGTTGCGGTAATGCCCAAAGGCGGCGAACAGCCCTGGTATACTCTTGCAAGCACCTATATAAGGCAGTCCATCTGGAGTTGCCGGTCTTACGCCTGCCCACGCTCGCATAAATTGTGCTTCTTTCATCCCAGGTACCCAGTGGGTAGCCGCTGTTAGCAGCTTCTGGACACCCTGTACAGAAACGTTAAGATCCGTTCTGCCTGGCAGACTGGTTGCCCCGAGCCAAACTTCGCCATTGGCTTTGGGAACAATATAGATATCCTCTGCATACACCGTTCTGTCAGGTCTGTACCCTGCATGTTCATCTGAGAACTGAACGGCGGCTATTTCTCCTTTTACCGACCACACAGGCATGCTCAGATTCACATGTCTCATTAACTCTTCACTCTGTAATCCAGCCGCTATAATGACATGTTTGCATCTCATCTCACCGATCGATGTGGTGATTCCCTGCACGCCAAGTTCGTTTGCTTGCACACGTATATCCTGTATGTCCTCCATAACCCGTGCTCCCAATGCTTGAGCGGATTCAGCATATGCCTTCGTTAGATGGACTGGAAGAATCTCACTCTCGTAAGGTCTGTAGTAGGCTCCATACGTATCTCTGTTAAGCCATGATGCCTCCTGTTGCACAACGGAACGATCCCACCATACCTCATCAGCAGAAGCAGACAACGCAGACTTCCGATTGTCCTTATAACTACTTAATTCACTGTATGAACGAAAAGGAGTTAGGAATCCCTGGCGTTGCAGGCCAGTCTCTACCTCACTGAGTGTAGCCATTAGCACCTGTTGCTCGATAAGTAACTGTCTACTCTGTCTGGCAAGCTTAGCCATCAAAGGATGAGCAAAATCCTCACTGTCTGCCGCCAGCATTCCAGCCGCCGCGCAAGAAGTGCCTCCTGCAATCGCCGAACGCTCCAGCAACAGCACATCCTGTCCACGGGAAGCAAGCTCATAAGCGATAGCACAACCAACAACGCCTCCACCTACAATAATCGTTTCTGCATGAAACTTATCTGGTTTATCAATAACGATCTCTTTCATCCTCTCATCTCCTTGATTCAGGGACTCAGACTTTCTGTAGCAACGATAGCCTGCCTTAATAATGCAGCCGCCCGATCCGGTGACTCGCTCGCCCATACATTCGAGATCACGGCGACTCCCTGTGCCCCTGCAGAGCGAATAGCGTGAATGTTTCCCGGTCCGATACCCCCAATCGCCATGACAGGAATGGAGACACGCCTGCACACTTCAGCAAGAGCATGTAATCCTCTGGGGTCAAGATCAGGCTTACTGTTGGTTGAGTAGACATGCCCGAAGAAAAGATAATCGGCTCCCCGTTCTTCAGCGATTTTTGCCTCATCGATTGAATGAACAGATACACCCAGACGAAGGCGCTGCACATTGCTTATAACAGCAGGGTTATAATTTCGTATCGCATCTTGCCCCCAATGTACACCGCCATAAATGTCATTCTGTGGAGGCAGTTCTGAACTATTGATAACAATGCGGCAAGATGGAATGCCAACGCTACGCAGACTTTGAGCCCAACCGATCTTGTCTTGCCATGTGAGTTGTTTTTCTCGTATTTGAATATAGTCCACCAAAGGCCAAACGTCCTTTGCAGCTTTTACAAAAGCTGCCTGATCCCCTGCACCCGTAGATACAACATGCAATTCAAATGATTCTTGAACATGTTCATGAGAAATTACCGTACTGTTCATCTCCTTCCAAACTTGAATGCTATGAAAACACAAAAAAGCCACTCCCGTAGGGGAGTGGCTGCGTATTAATTATAGAACCAGATGACTGACTGATACATACAGTTCATTTCGTGCAATAAAGCTATAGACCTTATAGCCATAACGTTATACACGCAACTGCATGTTTCAATTCGTTAAGCAGACGGTTGAAATCCTTAAGAGTTGCCGTTTGCTCACGTCATTCACTGAAACGCGCTCGCCACTTCCCTACGCTGGTATGATCCAGATCAGGTGCAAAGGGTCCGGAATCGCATTCTTCCATCTCAGCCGCATCGTGCGGCCCCCCTAGTGTTCATATGAAGTTGTAGCCTATGTTACCATAGACGGATTTTTTTGTCACCGTCATTTCTGTTAAACATTGTCTTAGATCATCTAGTTTTTCTCAGACCACTCTTCGACATTCCATGTTTTGGTGACCCAACCCTCGTAGAAATCAGGTTCATGAGATACCAGTAACACCGTTCCCTTGAATTCTTGCAAAGCACGCTGCAACTCCGCTTTGGCTGTGACATCGAGATGGTTTGTCGGCTCATCGAATAAAATCCAGTTGCTTTCACGCATCAAGAGTTTGCATAAACGAACCTTGGCTTGCTCTCCACCACTCAGCATGTTAAGCGGACGGGTAATGTGCTCATTTTTCAACCCGCAGCGAGCGAGATGACCCCGGACCTCATTCTGGGTCAAATGTGAAAACTCATTCCAGACATCCTCAATCGGCGTGATATTCCCAGCACGAACTTCCTGCTCAAAATAGGCCGTTTCGAGATAATCTCCCAAAAAGGTCTTTCCACTGAGTGGAGATATTTTGCCCAGGATGGTTTTCAACAGCGTCGATTTACCCACACCATTACAACCTACGATGGCAATTTTCTCACCACGTTCGATTGTCATTGTCATCTTAGGCAGCAAAGGATACGTATATCCAATTTCAAAATCAATGCCCTCAAAGACCGTTTTGCTGCTCGCGCGGGCATCCTTGAATTTGAACGTTGGTTTGGCTGCTTCATCTGGACGATCAATACGTTCAATTCTGTCCAGCTGTTTCTCACGGCTCTTCGCTCGACCTGAAGTTGAAGCACGTGCCTTGTTACGCTGAATGAAATCTTCCTGCTTCTTGATGTACTCTTGCTGCTTCTCATATGCATCAATATGCTGGGCTTTATTCATATCAGCCATCTCGAGGAACTTGTTATAGTTCGCTGCATATCTCGTTAATTTGGCAAATTCCAAATGATAAATGACATTTACGACTTCATTCATGAATTCCGTGTCATGGGAGATTAAGAGAAACGCGTGCGGGTAGTCCTTCAGGTAACGTGACAGCCATTCAATGTGCTCTACATCCAGATAGTTGGTCGGCTCATCCAGCAAAAGAGCTGTAGGTTTCTCTAGCAGAAGCTTGGCAAGAAGCACCTTGGTACGTTGTCCACCACTTAGAGCTGCGACATCCCGATCAAGACCAATTGCGGACAAACCAAGACCATTGGCCATCTCTTCCACTTTTACGTCAATCAGATAAAAATCGCCCTGTTCCAGTTGTTCCTGAATATTGCCCATCTCTTCCAGCAACTGCTCGAGCTTATCTGGATCTGCATCTGCCATCTGGTCCGTAATATTCATCATTTCTTTTTCCAATTCAAGCAACGGAAGGAATGCATCCTTAAGCACGTCACGAATGGTTTTGCCTGGGGTAAGCTTCGTGTGCTGATCCAGATATCCATAACGGACCTTAGGTGTCCATTCCACTTTTCCACTATCTTTAAGCAATTTACCGGTAAGGATGTTCATTAATGTGGATTTACCCACACCATTGGCACCAACAAGTCCTACGCGCTCTCCGGCAAGTAAACGAAATGATACATTTTTAAATAACGTGCGATCTCCAAAATTGTGACTTACGTTCTCTACTGACAATAAACTCATAAGATGAGGTTGCTCCTATCTATTAGACATTACTTTTGTTATTGTTCCGAAACCCTATTCTAGCACAGGTCCCGTCTTTTCTGAAAGTAATGTAAACAGTTCAAGAACCTCTTACATGATTTTGTCATACAGGCTACCCTAACGATTAGAGCATTTATATTCGAAATAGCCTTGCGCAGCTGCTTGTCTTGCGTCTGTGAACACCTCTTCAGCACGGTAACCATTACCACATGTGGAGGGGTAATAGTACCTGATACCCGTTAAAGGATCTACCCCACCTACGATGGCCGTTTTCTTCACAAGTCTGCCTCCACCGATCGCATAATTGTTGATCTTCTGGTCACCCACACCTATACCTTGGATAAAGGCCATAATCCCTGTATCGTTAATGGAGTTGTACCAATCTTCCTGCGCAACCAGGGGCATCGTGAACGTATAGGAAATACCGTTCTTTCTGGCAAACTCATTATGGCGGTTAATCACATCAGCCAGATCATCCTGCACAGTAGTCACAATCCGGCTTTGTCTAACTTGTTCAAATACGCTGGTATTCTGAAGTAAAGGAATCTGTGTGCTTGAGGCCAGTTCTTTTTGAAATCCTTCAATCCATTTCCCTGCGTTTGCGTCATAGGCATATACGTAGTCGTCCAGTGTAAAGTTAATACTGTTACCATTAGAATCTGAATATGTATAAGGTTTCTTGGGGCTCCACACTTGCCTGAAAGAATCTTCACGGTTACCCGTCATCTCTGTTTCTGTGGACAACATATAATAGCCATCATAATCCAGAATAACCACGGCAGGAATGTAATTAAACATGTTTTGAATAGCTGCGGGATCATCCTGAATCCCCATATTCAAAGCCATCGTCTGAGTAAATGTTAACAAGGCAAGCTCTTTATCCGCTTTAACAAATTTGGTTAAATCATAACCTGCTTCATCATTTTGTTTCTCATTCTGATGCATGACTGCACCTGCATCCATGACTGCGGTTTGAAGTGCAGATCTGTATCGTTGACCAAGATATTGAGCCTCTTCGGCATCTTGGGTATGGAGTGAGATGATCCAGAAGAGCGGGAAGAAGATCAGCACAAATACAATGGATAGCTCAGTAATCTTCATTGAGGACCATACCTCCGTATGTTACAAATACTGCTGAAGCCTGAGCCGTGCCACTCAACCATTCACGAATGAGCATGGAAGGTGTACGATTTGTATTTTGGAGCGTCACGGTGAAAAAATCCCCTGTCGTCAACGTATATCTTCGGCCAGGATCATCAACCGGTATCACACCTGAGGATGGGAATAGTCTTTCTCGAATCTGAGCTTCATAATATCCATCCTGCACTACCTCATAGGTCCCGGTAAAACTGTTATTGTCCATCGGGTCTGTATAATGAGGTACATATTTCTTATGTAAATGTTCCATCGACACCTCATACAGATTGCCCGTCTGGGCCAGTTGCTCCTCAAACTCAGCCAACATTCGAGGTGAAATATATCCTTTCGTTCGGACAGCATCAACAAAACGTGTTACATTCTGAACAGCCGTCATACGTGTTATATCATCCTGCCGATCAGCTGTTTCAGCAGTTGGGTACACATAGAGCAGAAGGACTGCGAGCAATACGGCAAGCAGCTTGGATGCGTCATTAATCAATTCACACTGGTCTCCTTCCAAAAAACAATCTTGAGCAGTTCTCCAGTTTCATTTCGTATAAACTCTGGTCTGTAGGTAACATAGAGCTGGACAGGAATAGTCGCTGTTTTGCTGACAAGTGGGTCGATCACATTGGAAGTTCCGTCTACCTCTACAGGAATGCCTGTGCCTGTCATCTGTCTCACGGTATGCAACACTTCCGCACCACTATACCGGGACGGATTGGTGGTATGCAGTGTTGTTGTCAGCCGACCTTCCATGCCTGCTGTTGTCTGTACTCTGTCGTTCAAGGCCGCTGATAAAATCTTAACATTCTGTTGCCCGTACAGGCAGGCTGTCACAAACAGGACAACCGCCGTACAAAACAACATGAGATGCTGTGTATTCCGGGACATGTTAAACCAACTCCTGTCAGGATTGCTGGAAGATCAGCCCTCTTACCACGTTGGATCGGTCTTTTACGATAATGGCTTTGAATTTACCACTTGGATTTACATATTGATTGTCTTTTTCACTCATGGTCTGGTTAATAATCCCCACTTTATCGTCGGGTGCAATAACCGAGCCGTAGTCCGCATTATTGAGATCCTGTGAAATGTTTAGTTGATTGCCGTACCATTGACCCGCTTTATTTTTACCTGTAATAACTTGAATACCGAACTGATCCTTGTCCGCATATTTACGCAGCGCATTCGTTACCTGCGATCCACTGATGGTTGTTCCGTCATATACCGTAAATGCAGCCTGGGACAACTCGGTTTGGATATCAGCAAAATTGTTCTGGGCCGTCTTGGTTGCCTCCTGAGCCGAAATAAACAACAGAACTACAATTGTGATCAAAGCGATTGTTAAGAAAATCCCTGCTGCCACCTTTAAAGCGCTTGATGCATTGTTCATGATAAATCCTCCCAAGTTATAAGTTATTAAACTATTTCAGACTGTCACACAGATGAATTGTGCTACAGTTTCTGAATCTGCTCATAATAAATGTTCATCTGCAAGAAACTCATACCGACCAATGGAATAACCAGATACAAAAAGATAAGGGCGTACATAGGTGTAAATCCAATGGTTCTCCCCCATGATGCTTTGACATCTATCATTTTGCTGTACTCCTGCTTGCGTTGTTCAAAATAGAATGCCATCATGCTCTCAAGATCATCGAAGGCTTCACGTATTGATATTTTGCCAAGGGCAAGCAGTAACTTATCAACCAGTCGCTGGAACTCGGGCAAGCCCGCCTCTTCCTTTAATTGTTCAAGTGCAAGCTCTGGCCCATGTTCAAAATGCAACAAACATTTTTGTAGCGGACGCTTGAAAATGACGGCAAATCGATTAAGCCATTCCAATATCTCCTCGACTGACATTCGGTCCATCTCACGTAGAATGGAAATCACTGTCTGGAATTGATAGATTTCATGTCGCATATCCAATCTTCGCATTTTCCGTTGAAATAACATGAGCCATACCGGCATGTAATACCCTGCTACACCCATAAGAATGGCTATAATCATTTCCCACCAGCGTACATATTGCTTGTTGTACACCTCAAGTTTCTGCATAATGCGCGTGATGGTCTCATTCTGGGTATCATGGTCTAACTGAACTGGAGATAACTGCTGTAACGCTTTGGAGACTTCTTCGTATGTAGCTCCTCGATTCATTTCTACACTTTCCAACACAGATTGATCCAACGCTGTTTTTTCCTCAGCTTTCCTGAGATCCGCTTCAGCCATTGCACCAAACATTCGATCATCGCGGATTGGATCATACAAGATGTGATTACGTTCAACCTGGTGCAACAGCAAGATGCACACCATTGTAAGGACCAAACAACCTGCGAATAACATCACTCGTCGAATGGCAAGCCATTCGTATTTCAACTCTGAGCTGCTCTCCCTCATGAGCCGTATCGTTTGACTGTACTGTGCACTGCCAGGTTTCGCTGCAAACAACATCGCCAATTTCCGTATGAAGGTCTGCCTGTACAGCAACTGATCCAACCATGAATGCTTATGTCCTGACCGGTAACGAGTTTCATCGTATTGCTGGAGCCTTTGCAGAAGCAAATAAGCAAGGATGATGATGACATAGATCGATATTTTGGTAACAAAACCGATTTTGCTGCGGTAAAATTCATCCATCGTTGGAAAACTGACTCTAGCCCAGCGTTCGATTGGAGCGGTGAACAATACCGGAGCTAGCGTGATGATATTAAGTCCTTTGAGCAGGTAATCCAATTTATCCCGCCGCAAAATCTCCAGATGAATCTCCTGAGTCAGGTTACCCAGTCCTTTAAGATAAATAGAGCCTTGGGCTCTGTCCTTATCCCCAAACTCCATGACCATATAGGAAACGCCGGCGAATCCTTTGAGAAAACGGTTGGGAGCCACTTCATAATAACGCTCAAGTGCTTCATTTGGATCTGGAGAAGTTAGAGCTTCGTAGATCAGTCTTGCCTGTTCTGCTGCTTCTCCTGTACCTGCTTCAGCGGCTTCATATAGCGCTTCCTCAACCATGCCATGCTGATGATACCGATGCCTTACATCTGCAAAGAGATCCAACATCTGCACCAGCAACCTTTTCTCCATACGACTGAGGCACATATCCAATACCAGGCTGTTTAACACCACAGCACAGAGGACGGATAGTATTACAAAAGCGATGCCCGGCTGTAGAAAAAACAGAATAACACTAATGCCTCCATAACCTCCAAGAATAATCAGAACCACTGTCATCGTCAGCCTGCGAAGTGAAGGCTCATCCCCAACATGGCGGAATGAAATACGCTTCTGCACCTGTAAAATATACGCTGATAACAGTGGGACCTTCATTCCAAGACGGTAGGATTGCAACAAGATTGATCCGACTCCCTTGAGTCCCTTCCCGCTAGGAGCAAGAATAACGCCGGGCTGACTTGGTGAACCACCTCCTCTGTGACGTAACATACTTAGAACCAGAAGTGTGATCAGCAGCCCTCCTGCACAAATACTTAATACGAGGAGCAGAATCCATTTAATTGTCATGCTGAATCACCCCAGTGTTGCTTCATAAACTGTTCAAATTTCTCGGCATCCTGTAATGTCATCTGGTCTCGCATATCCACCATGCTTCCAGAGGAGATTGGAGCTGTTGCAACATACACTCCATCTCTGTATTCCACAACATTATGAAATGTAAAACCTGCCCTCTCTTCCACGCTATCACCTTGATTCGCACGAGGAAGACACTCCGTAATACGCTCAATATATCTTCGTCCCTCAGCATCTTTCTTCATATGAACATCGAAATTGATGACACTCACAACCTGCTCCTCAGCAATATGCTCATGCTGGAACATACCTGTCTTGAGCAAGGAATTTCGGAGGGAGAAGACCAGATCACGAAACGTTTTGGCATGGTGGGTAAACAGGGTGAACAGACTGGCAACCTGAGACATTTGAATCATCCATGCGGCCACCTCATCACTCGCAACCTCACCGAGAATATTGACGGTACCATCCGTTTTTTTCTGCAAATCAAGTCCTTGTTGACCTGAAATGTGTTCAGTCTCTCGGAAACTCAAAATATTACGTCGGCTGTAGATCCGTCTTAATTGAAGTTCAAACGCCATCTCCTGCACCCGAAGGGTGTACGATGCATAGATGTGTTTGACCATAGCCATAAGCAACGTTGTTTTACCAGAACCTTGGGCCCCGGTTACAGCTGTGATCCGGCTTCCTTTCATCAGGTATTGAAGCAATTCAATTGGCAGATTTGCGTTGTTACCTGTAATCAACTGTTCTAGTGAAGCATTCGGAATATCAAACTTCCGGACAAAGAATGCCCACGATTCTGCAAAAGGAGGACGAACAACTACGACACGAGAGCCGTCTTTCATCTCATTCACCTTGTATCCACTTGCTTCCGACAACTGTCCGGGATAATTGTATTTGTATATATTCTGGCATACCCTTTTCAGTTCACGGATGCTGCCGAATGAAAGAAAGGATAGATGAATGGACTTACCTTTATAAAAAATCCAGACACTTTCCATACCGCTAAGCGGTTCTTCATGTGTATCATCCTCCAGTCCTTGATCCAGCAAATCATTCCATGATGCCGGTTTTTGAAGCCCCATATTATGAACAGCATCAAGCATACCGCTGACACCACCACTAACGCCATCAATACGTTGGTCCCTTATCTCATCAACAACCGAGAACCCTTTGTAATGTTGGTAGATACGCTGCACGATGATATCTATCTTTTCTCTGAATCCAAGCTCTCGATATTCGCACTCGAAAACATAGTGAATGTCTTCCTCGGATATATAATAACTCCCTCCGTCGTCCGTACCATCCTCCATTCTCAGCCTTCCCAGATCGTAGGTATCAATCAATCGGGAAAGTGCATCCACACCGAATTGCTGTCGGTACAGATAAAACACAATTTCGAATCGGTCCTGGATCGACAACAAATCTGGTTCTGCAAACAAAATAACTTCATTTACATTGGATTTGTTCAGACCTATGCTTCGGGTCAGCAGATCCCCTATCAGATTTTTGACATACGTTTTGTCGCTGATACTGCCTGAGACACAGCCCTTCAGCGCTTTTCTCATCTCGGCACGTTGATTGATTCTTCGACGATATTCTTCTTCGTGCAGACCCGCGTCCGCGAGTTGACTATGACTAAGCTCATGAAGTGAGTTCTTCACCTTCTCAATCAACATGTCAATCGTGAATGATTCCTGTTCAGGAACACGAGCATTCTTTTCACGCAGAAACGTTTTATACTTGAACCAGATATAAGTCAGACACAGAATCAAAATTAAACTTATCCCTATGGTATTCCAGAGCATCGGAGGTTCAGGCTCCCCTTTCCAGCCTCTTCAGAACTGTGCGCATACCTGCACCGTCCATAATCAGGCGAGCGAGTTCGCTCATGCTTGCAGTAAAGCTCCCTTTACGAATATCCTTATCCTCAGTCAAACTTTCCAACTGCAAGTACCTAGCGACATCTCGCCGATTCATTGCATCCAGGTATCCGGTTGTGTATGGGATCGCTGATATCGTGCCTTTGTATTTGAACTGGCGCCGAATATTGGAAAGCGTTGCACGGGAATGCAAATCGTATTTGTTAATGACAACATGTATATTCTTATTGTTCATTTGTTCTGGCAGGATCTCTTCAAAGAACAACTCCAGATTTCGCATATTTTGATCGAGATTAATTACAACATAGTCCGCCTGTTGCAGCTTGTGCTGTGAATCAACACCAGCATGATCCGCATCCAGAAGAACCAGATCATAATACTCGTTAGCTACATTTAGCAGCTTTTTGACAGTCTCACCATGTTCCTGCGGGGAACGTTCCATCTCATCCATTCTTCCTGTTAGGAAATCAAGTCTTTCCTTAAGAAGTGGCTTGGTATAATCCCTGAGATTGTGCTTATTCAGACTTCCGCTCGAATGCAGCCGTTCAATCGCATCCCAGCCACCCTCTTCGAAGGAGAACATAAAATCCGCTGTATCCGTATCTTTGGATGGTAGGGCAGCTTCTGTGCCAGTTCCGGCAAGGCCTGCATTAACAAGTAACACTCTTGTCCTGTAGTGAAGTGCCATCGCATAAGCACTAATTAATGTGCTTGAAGTGCAACCCGTTCCTGCAAAAGGGCTCCAAAATGTAATGGTGCTCATGCTCTCATCCTCTCTGCTTCTTTCATCGCACGGCGACTACGGACACTTTCCCAACCTGTTAACTGTTGGACCACACGACACAACGATTTTTTGTAGTTTCGTGACAAAGGTCCTAGATGAACTCGGCGATGATGCTCATTCTCAAGCTTAACCGCCGCTGTTAACTCATCCCACGGAAGCACTAAGGATTCTCCTGTCCACACAAACGGACTGCCCTCCAGATACGCCCACAGATAACGAGCTTCAAGCTTGCAGTCAACCCCGTTAATGAAGAGCCTTTGAAATGACAGCTCACCAGGCAAAGATTGTTCATCAAGCAACCGCTTCAACCAACCCTTGCCACGTTCCAGATTGTAACGCTCATAATCACTCACCCAGACTCTTACATCAGCGGTTAGCCAGAGACTACGGGAAGCAAAGTGTGAGGTCTCCATGTCATATAACACATAGTCATAACTGTCCAATCGCTCTCCATTTACTTCAAGATGATTCTCTACAGCTGCTGAAGTGACAAAATGACAAGCGATATCAAATCCTTCAAATTCCGTAATTCGCAAAGACTGCTGACTGTCACCTACACCGTACCCATACTTCTGTTGTAAGGTTCCATCTACGAGCAAGACCTTTTTGCCTGTCGAAGCTAGTATCTTGCAAAGATACAACATCAGATCATTCTTCTCACATAAACCCGCGAAGATCCATGTATGCATAGATGTTACACCCCTTTCTATTTCTTTAAACCTCTGTTATCTGAATTATTTTAATGTGAAAACCTTAGATTAATCTCTACTCTCCACCCGTTAGCAAACTCTGCTGTTCTGTTTGTGAAGCTTCAGCAGGATTATTTACGCTTCCAGAATTAGCTCCTGCCCCGTTTCCTGAACCATCATTCCACATCACTCCATCCGACGTTGCCGAATTATTGGCTGATGGACGACTGTTATAGGTAACTGAGGATTGTGCCACATCCTGTTCCACTCCTTTTGACGGTGCTGTCACGGAGGCGGCCAGTGAACTTTCAAGCGAACTTCGCACCTGTCTGGATAACTCCTGTTCGGCTCGTCGAACAATATTCGGATCACTTTCCAGCAGTTTTAACACTTCTGAATTGGCAGGATACGTCGCGATTGCAGGTGTCTGAAACTGTGGTTCTACATAGGTTAAGGCATAGATTGAAGCTTTATGTAAATAGGCATCTACAATTGCACTTGAGAGTGACAGAATCTCTTCCTCCGTCATCGTAATCCATAAGGTAGCTGCATTGAGTCGTTCCACTTTCTTCTTCGATAAAAGAACATAGTCTTGTCCGGTAGGGAATTGGATACGAACATCAATAATATCTCCCTTAACAAGTGAGGACGGCAGTAATACAACTTGCAGCTCTCGATTTCTTAAATCGGGCGGAGCCGGTGCATCCTCATACACCATCTCGGTGGTAATGGCTGTTCCTTTTTTCAACTCTATTTTGGCCACTTGGCCTTCCATCTGCTTGGTACTGGACCAGAGATTTCGCGGTGCTTGTGCATCTGGAACAGCAATGAGCTTCAGATCCTCCGGTAATATCGGTTCACCTGCTTCAATATCCCGAATCGTAACCCATCCTTGTGCTCCCGAATCCCATTGTTGCTTTAATTCAGCTTCCTTTTCCTCATATGCCGATAAATACCGGGCTTCTACGGCTGACCTGACATCCCCCATCGTTTTGACATTGTAGATAACATATCCTCCGAACACCAACCCTACAGCTCCTGCTCCGATAAGTCCGGCATAGATCAGTTGACGGCTTTGTTTTCTTAATTTAGACAAAAGAGGCTCTCCTTTCGTAATCTCTTCTAATCATGTACTTTCCTTCGTGAAAAGAATGACCGTTTCTTGGGTTGTTGTGCCATCATATGCGTTAAAATATGAGAAAACACTTTATCCATCTGTCCATCCTTGTCAAAAGGATCAATATGTAACGGCAGACCATATACACTCGATGTATCCAGAGCTTTACGAATGCGCTGAACTGCTTCACTTGCTGCCAGAGGCAGACAATATATCCATTTCTCTTGTGGATACCGATGATGTGATCGAACAAAAGCGCCAATCTCCGCCTGTCGCCATTCGGCACCTGAGCCTATCACAATCGGCAGATCTGCACGCAGGAATTCTTCCAGCCGGTTCTGGTCCTGACCACTACCGAGATCCATCACGATGAATTGATAACTCCCCCCAAGCAAAGACAAAATATCCGCTCGCCCGGATTGTTTCCAATAATGCACACCATCCACTGCAAACTGTCTGCCTGCTGGCACCGGTTTACCCGCTTGAGCGATTTGTTGAATTCTTGCAAAGGATTGAGAGCGAGGTGACATTTCAATCACAGCTACTTTGAAGTTTTGCCTTTCGAGATAATGACTGATAGCTATAGCCGTGTGGGTAACCCCTACACCAGATGAAGCACCAGTCAAGGCAATAACTCTTGTTCCGCCATTCAAGGTCATGGTTGCATCTCCACCAGGCGTTATTCCACCGGGTATTCGGAGCAGTTCCTTTCGCACCTCATCGGCAGATTGGAATCGCTCCTCGGCATTATATCTTAACAATCTTCTTGCCACAGGGATGTACGTCCGTGGAACATCGCTCCGGATAGAACTTTCCACACCCTGAATCCATTCCGTATAGGCCCCACTTGTCATAAGATACAGCAGCAATGCTCCGAGTCCATATAGATCTGAACGAGCATCGGTCTGACCCGAGCCATATTGTTCTGGAGCGGCGAAACCAGCAGTTCCCAACTTGACGGTATCTTCGGCACTTTGCGGTTTGTAACTTCTGGCGATGCCAAAATCGATTAATCTTACTTCATGTTCCGGAGTGATCATGATGTTTGATGGTTTCAGATCCCTATAGATCACAGGTGGATTCAGATTATGCAAATAACTCAACACATCGAGCAATTGAAGTACAAGCTCCGTCAACTGCTCCATCGGGATCTTCCCACGACACTGCTTGAAATACTCACTGAGCGTTAACCCGTCGATGTATTCCATCACCAAGTACGTGTACCCATCTTCATCCGGGACAAAAAAATCAACAATTTGCGGCAATCTGGGATGGCGAAGTGATGTCAGAAGAGCGGCCTCCGTCTCCATACTGCCTTCATATGGCATAATCGTTACGCTTTCTTTAATTGCCCATATCTTGCCCGGCAACTTGAGATCCTCCGCCTCGTATACATGGCTCATTCCGCCTGTTCCCAGAATGGATACGATACGATATCTACCTCCCAGCAGGCTTCCGCGTTCCAGCCTGGCCGGATGTCTCATATCAATTCCTCCTTCATTACACAACAAAAAAGGGAAAGCTTCACCGAAGTAGAACAGACCGGATATCCGGTTTCGTTCACTTCGGGATGCTTTCCCTCAGGTTTGTTATGGTTAATATTGGTATCATTATAGTACAGGCAGGAATAGATTGTAAAGCACAAAATTTAATGAGCTTAATCGAATCAATTTCATAATGCCTTTAGCTGCTTTAATCAAGGCTAGATCTCTTAATATTTGACCATATAAAGTGTAATCTCTTCCCGGTTATGGAACAACTGCTTGGAACGTTGAATCTGCATCCGCGAACGCTCAAACGTACCAATCACATCTTTAATGAGTGCGAGCGGCTTTTTATGCAATAACTTCACGGTAACAATCGCTGTTCCCCCGGGTTGCAGACTATATAGAAGGTCTGATACAAGTCGGCTCATCAGCTTGGGACTCCAACTCATATCACATACGAGCAGGTCGAATTCTCCTTCGCGGAAACGAACATCCCCTGCGTTTTTCTTCAAGAAAGTCAGTTTTGGTGATGCCAGCAGCGTTGCATCCATCTTCGCCGGATCTACCGCCGTAACTTCAAGCCCACGTTCAAGCAGGAACGAGGTCCATCCACCTGGTGCTGCACCGATATCAAGTGCTTTATGAAATGAAGTAAAGTCAATGCCAAACGTCTGCTCGGCTTCAAGCAATTTGAACTTAGCACGCGAAATCTGTCCATCTTCTTTTTGAAAACGTACGGCTCCCCCGCTCCAGTCTGACAGGTTCTGTTCAGGTCTGGATACGCCAGCATACAACATATCATTCGCAGCAAATACGGAAATGACATATTCAGCATCACGTACAACCCATTCACAGCCTAGTTCATCCAGCTTTTCTGTCAGCAATTGCTTCAATGAGGCCGCATTTTCTTGCCAAAAGGACCCTTCTGTCTTCCGTACCTGCAGCACGACAGGGGTACCAGTCAGTTCCTTATGATTCAGCACAAATGCAATCAATTTCTCGATAGATTGTTCCGAATCTTCTGTATTCTCCTGAAACTGAACAGGTTGAATATGACGTAAAAACGTTGGATACTCTGCCCACAGCTTATCTGCAACTTCTTCCTCCGCTACAGGCAGACCCGCAAGCAATATTTCTCCTGGTACGAGTACCGTGCTCTTCACCGCACCAAACGTACGACGCAACTCTTCCTGAGCATAAGGGGCAAAGCCATGATTGGCCGTGCAGATAAAACGGGAGAAGTTGCCTTCTTCCCAAGACGATTGTGTACTCAAATTGTGTTACCCTCCAGAACGTACGCGTATCCACGGACGACCATTATCCCACTGGATATCGACCGGCACATCGTACGTATGCTTAATTGTATCTTGTGTCAAAACTTCATGCTTGGGGCCAGCTGCCGCAATACGTCCATCGCGGATCAAGGCCACATGCGTAAATAAAGGTACGATCTCTTCAACATGATGTGTTACATACACAACTGTAATGTTACGCCGGCGCAGACGATCAATCTCAGCCAGCATTTTCTCACGTTCATATAAGTCTAGTCCGGCACAAGGCTCGTCCATAATCAGCAATTTTGGCTCAGCCATTAATGAACGAGCAAGCATGACTTTTTTACGCTCCCCTTGGGATAACGTTCCAAGCGGGTTGTTGGCCAAGTTGGCAAAGCCCATGTCATCTAACAAACTCATTGCCTTTGCTTTTACTTCATCAGGAATTGTCTGATAAAAACGCAAAAAAGCATAAGCTCCTGTAGCGACGACCTCCCATACCGGATCTCTGGGTGTGAGTTTCTCAATCAACGTTTGGCTGATATAACCGATTTCCTTACGTACTTCCCTGACGTCACATTGTCCATACAAATTACCGAGTACTTCAATGCGTCCCTGGCTTGGAAACATATATCCGTTCATCATTTCCAGCAACGTTGTTTTGCCAGAACCATTCCGACCCAGAATAACCCAATGTTCGCCTTGTTCGATGCACAAATGTACGTCATCCAAGATTTGATTCTCTTCTCGTCGAAGTGAGACATGTTCCATCGAGATTATACTCATTTCAGCACCGCCTTCCGGATCTCCGAGAGTAAATGCTCCACAGAGCTCATCCGATAAACCATTTTTGGAACATCTTGCTTGCCATCAAACAGCATCACTGCTGGTACGCTTGAAATTTGAAATTGTTGCACAAGTTCAGGAATGTCATGGATGTTCATTTCGGATAAAATACCTTCTGGCAGCATGTGCTCCACTACCTCCAACATACGCCGTGCTGCCGCACATGTCCCACATAAAGGGGTATATATAAATACAGCCTGTGGCATGCCTTCCCATACGCCGCGCATTAACATTTTGGATGTAATTGGCTTCATTAACGTTCTTCTCCCGCAGCAACACGCAGCATGACCTCACCCGTCATTGGACCATTATGAATGGTTACCGAATCCGGTTTATTGCTATATAACATCTCGTACATCTGGCGTTTCCCAAACATACTGGACGTATGCAAATAGATCTCACGCGGAAATAAACCTTCTCGTACAATGGATGCCGCAACCTCTCCGCCATTAGGCGAATCCGGACCAAGCTCATAATCCAGAGACAAAATGTCCACGTCACCTTCTCTTAGCAGCATCAGGCACTCTTCTGCATTCGTTGCCAGAACAAACCCTTTCGGACATGCCCGATAGTCATCCAAAAAAACATGCATACAATCGCTCCTCTCCCCACTATAACCAGGAACGCATGAGCACAATATCATCACGGTGCGTTCCATCTTCGCCCGTTTCTGTCTCAAGCACAACAACCGCTTTTTGGAACTCAGGCGCAGTTAACAATGCTTTCATTGATTCATTTCCGATATATCCCTGTCCGATTCTCGCATGTCTATCCTTACACGAACCAGACGCATATTTGGAATCATTAAAATGTACAGCAGCAACATTATCCCAGTATCCGAGCTTCCTGCCCTTATCAAGCATCGCAGCTTCGTTGCCTGACGCCCACATACCTGAAGCAAAAGCATGGCATGTGTCAAAACAAAAAGCAATATGCTCCGGATATCGGCTCAATTTGCGAATCTGTATCATTTCTTCCATTGTCGTGCCCATCGGGCCATGATCACCTGCCTGATTTTCAATCAGCACCTTTGAATGTCCATTCCAATTCTCCAAGGCGGTATCCAGACAATGAATGAGGTTCTGATAACCCTCCAGCGGATCGTTTGTTTTGATATGTCCAAAATGGACCACCGTCCCAACAGAACCGCAAGCATTCGAAATTTCAAGATCATTACGAATAGAAGCTATTGTAGCATGAAACCCCGCCTCTCCACGGGTCACGCCCAACGCCGGATTCGTAGGATAGGGTGAATGTGCAATCGAAGCCAGTCCATGCTGTTCACACCAATCCCTGCACTGCTCAGCATCCTTTAGATCCAGACTTTTCAGGCTGAGACTGCGCGGGTTTTTCGGAAAATACTGAAACGCCGTTGCCCCCATCTCATACGCTCTCTTGGCTGCCTGAAGAAATCCACCTCTGGTGCTAACATGTGCCCCGATACCGGTTTTAGGCCTCATGCTGGCATTTCGGACAGAAGAACGCCTTCTTGCCCGTAATTTCCACTCGTTCAATTGTTCCCCCGCAGCGCGGACAAGTCTCGCCTTCCCGATCGTACACTCGACATTGCTCGTCAAAACTTCCTGTCTTCGTATCGCCTTGCATCAGTGGCATTTCCATATAACCACCCTCAGAAGCCGCTTCACGCAACACGGACTGCATCGAATGGAACAAGCGCTCCGTCAGCTCAGGTGAAGTCGCGATGTTCTGCGTTTTGGAGCTTGGTCTCAGACCAGCAGCAAAAGCAATCTCATCCGAATAACAGTTGCCAATCCCTGCAATGATATGCTGGTTTACCAACGTTGTCTTAAGTGTACCCCGACGACCTTTCAACAGAGAAGCAAAACGTTCCACGTTCATCCGTCGATCCAATGGTTCAGGTCCAAGATCAGACATCGCCTCTTCGGTTTCTTTCGAAGTAAGCAGATGTAAATAACCCAAGCGCAGTCCAATAAAGAATAAAATGTGATCGCCAAACTGGATTTCCACTTGTGTGGAACGATCAGGGCGTTCCTCTTCCGTGCCCCAGAAAATCATACCGCCCAACATGAGATGCAGCACCAGACGTTTGCCATTAGCTAAGTGGAAAATCAGATGCTTCGCTCGGCGCTCAACAAATATGATGCGATTACCTGTAAGTTCATTGATGAACAGATCAGGCTCCGTATTTATCGTTTTATCGCGGTTAATTACAACACCTGTAATCAGTAGATCAAGTATTTTCTCGGACAGCAAGGTCCGGTAATTTTCCATTTCCGGTAGTTCCGGCATCGTACATTACCCCTTTTTGGAAGCTTGGTCTGTCTCTTGCGACAGCCACTCCATCAATTTATGCAAATCTTCAAACACATGATCAGGTCGAGCCTTGGCTGCTTGAATGTGTCCATCCATATTATCCCGTGTGGTCACACCGGTAAGTACCAACAGCGTCTCACACCCTGCTGCCACTCCAGCTGCAATATCGGTTCGCATATTATCTCCGATCACTGCCACTTCATGAGACGCCAGGTTTAGCCGGCTAATGGCCGACTTCATTATAACACTCGATGGCTTGCCAATAACGGTAGGATGAACTCCGGTTGCTGCTTCAATTGCTGCTCCAATAGTCCCCGCCCCAGGTGTCAGTCCATCATCGGAAGGAAGCTGCAGATCCGGGTTGGTCATGATGAATTTTGATCCCGCATTAATCCACCTTAGCGCCTTGGTCAGTTTATGGTAGGAAAATTCACGATCAATCCCCTGTATCACGTAATCTGGTGCATCTTCCGTCAGCTGTAGTCCTGCTTTTTCAATGGCTTCCAGCAGTCCTGCTTCTCCAATACATGCCACTTTTGCACCAGGGGACTCTTCAGCAACATATTCAGCAGCAGCCACAGCAGAAGTACATACTTGAGACGCGTCGGCAGGTATGCCCATCCCGTTCAGATGATCTGCCACACCTTGTGGTGTACGGGAAGAATTATTTGTTACGAATAAATACGGCTTTCCTAGCTCTTGCAGTGTTCGAATAAGCTGATCGGCTCCTTCGATACGATGTCTGCCATGATAGAGCGTACCATCCAAGTCAATCAGATAGGCCTTAATCACACACAGCACTTCCTTTCTTCATTCCATTAACATTTCATGTCCTTAATCATTTACCTCGAACTTGACCGCGAACCTATGTATTCAGGCAAAAAATAATGGCTTGCTGACATATGCACGCAACAAGTCGAACCGGATCGAACACCGACGGTTTAACTCGCGCGTCTTCTGTACAAGCTTGTCATTTCCTGCGCTTTCCCGGAAAATAATTTGAATCATTTCCCTCTTCATATTGCCCATCCTACACGCTTTCTGACCAGATTGCAAAAGGGACCGCGGGAGTTCCTCTCCCTCAGTCCCGTGCAATTACCCGGATCTTTATATGACGTGTTTAGCCGTGCACTGGTACGCAATCAGGGTTAAGATTCTTGCTTGCGATGCACGACAGGAATAAGCTGGTGTTCGTTTGCAAGTCTGGTATTCGGGAATACGGACTGCGCCTCTTCCAAAAGTGGCTGAAGTTGATCCTCATCCTTATAGCGTGAACTGAAGTGAGTCATGATTAGTTGCCCTACATTGGCTGCTCTAGCCGCTTCTGCCGCTTGTTTAGAAGTACTATGATAGTACTCATGCGCTGTATCGGCCAAATCATGCATGAATGTAGCTTCATGCACAAGTACATCTGCATTGATGGAAAGTGGCTGTACGTTGTCACATGGACGTGTATCACCTAATATGGTGATCACCATGCCTCGTTTTGGCGCTCCCAATACATCTTCTGGACGAAGCGAATCACCGTTATCCAGCGTAATGGTTTCTCCACGTTTCAGCCGGCCGAACAATGGGCCTGGTTTCAAACCGTATTCCGCCAGTTTGGCTGGGTCCAGGCTTCCTGGACGATCTTTTTCCGTAATCCGGTATCCATAGCTGTCAATCCGATGCTCAAGCAAAGCAGCTTCCACGATAAAACTGTCATCCTCGAACAGGACGCCGCCCGTATGTTCCACGATATTCAAATCATAGTTCACCCGGGATTGGCTAAGCTCCATTGTTGTACTGATCATTCGTTCCGTACCTGGCGGACCATATACGGTTAATGGTGTGGTGCCACCTTGATAGGCTCTGCTCGAAAGCAGTCCTGGAAGTCCAAATACATGATCACCATGCAGGTGAGTAATGAATATTTTCTCCAATTTGCTCAGTTTAAGCGGAGAACTTAAAATCTGGTGCTGCGTTCCTTCCCCGCAGTCAAACAACCACAAAGCTCTGCGCTCATCCAACATGCGTAGCCCAATGGAAGTTACATTCCGTTGAAGCGTAGGTACACCAGCATTAGTTCCCAGGAAATATAGTTCCATTCTGGATCGCACCTCTTTCTGTTGCCAGCAAAAAACCTCCGACATTGCGGAGGGCTTTGCCTGACACTCTACTGATTTATGCCTTTTCTACGTTAAAATACTTGGCTTGCGGATGGCTGAACACCATCGCTGATACAGATGCTTCAGGTTCCATCATGAAACCTTCCGTCAATTCCACACCGATATCCTCAGGCTGCAGCAACTTGAACAACGGCCCTTGATCTTCCAGATCCGGACAAGCCGGATATCCAAAGGATACCCTGATTCCCTGATAACGTGCCCCATGACGTTGTTTCATGGTCATCTGAGCAGAATCAGGGAATCCCCAGATATCTCTCATCATATGATGCACACGCTCAGCTAATCCCTCTGCTACTTCAAGCGCTACGGATTGCAGAGCATGCGAGCGAAGGTAATCCCCTTGATCTTTCCACGCAGTGGATAGTTCACGCACGCCGTGTCCGGCCGTAACAACCATAAAACCAACGTAATCGATTTGACCGGATTCAACAGGTTTCAGGAAGTCGGACAGGCACAGGAACGGCTCGACTTTTTGACGTGGGAACGTAAAGGTATGCAAGATATTGCTGGTGTCCTTTGGATCATAGATGATGATGCTGTTACCACTGGACTGAGCAGGGAAGAAACGATACATGGCATGCGCCTGAATAATCCCGTCACGCACAGCCTCTTGCATAATATCATCCACGACTGCTTTCAGGTCGGTAGCCTTCTTATCACCTGAAGCAAGCAGTTGTTCTACCGAACCGCGCAATCCCAGATGATGTCCAAGTAACATCTGCATGTTCACATATGGCAGGATATGTGATAGTGGGTAGTTACGCATTGTATGCCGCTCCAGATCAGGCGGGACAAGAACCGGATGATCTACAGCAATATCCGAACGTTCCACTCGCGTAAGCTCTGGAAGAGTCTGAACAGCTACAGCACCTGAAGCATCAGCTTCTTTTTCTGCTTCCATCTCCAGTTGCATCGCTTCACGTGAAACGGGATTCATCAATTTGTTCGCCAGATCCAGACCGTCCATCGCGTCTTTAGCGTATACAACCATTCCGTTATATTCAGGACGAATACGATTTTTGGTGAATTTACGTGTTAGCGCCGCGCCACCAACCATAATAGGTACATCAATACCTGCTGTTCGCAAATCCTGAGCGGTCAGAATCATCTGCTGCGCTGATTTTACCAATAGCCCTGAGAGGCCAATCGCATCGACTTTTTCTTCTCGGTACGCCTCAATGATACGTTCTGGTGGTACTTTTATACCCAAATTAATGATCCGGTAACCGTTATTAGACAGGATGATTTCAACCAGGTTTTTACCGATGTCATGCACATCGCCCTTGACCGTGGCCAGAATGATCTTGCCTTTAACCGAAGTCTCGTTCTTCTCCATGAATTGCTCCAGATATGCTACAGAAGCCTTCATAACCTCCGCACTCTGCAACACCTCAGCTACAATTAACTCATTGTTGTTAAAGAGACGACCTACTTCCTCCATCCCCCGCATCAGTGGACCGTTAATCACTTGAAGTGCTGTGTATTTGGCAAGTGCCTGTTCGAGATCTGGCAGCAATCCTTCTTTACTTCCTTCTACTACATATGAAGCGAGACGCTCTTCTAATGAAAGGTTCGAGATTTTTTCCTTCTTCTCAACCTTTTTGTTACGGAACGCCGCTACGAACGCCGCCAGTGTGTCATCATTCGTGTTATATAAAAGCTCTTCCGAGAGCCTGCGTTCTTCTTCTGGAATGGACGCATAACGCTCCAGTTTCTCTGTGTTCACGATGGCATAGTCGAGACCTGCTTTGGTACATTCATACAAGAACACAGAGTTCAGCACTTCACGACCTGCTTCAGGCAGTCCGAATGAAATGTTACTGATACCGAGTATCGTATGACATTCAGGCATCGCTTCCTTAATAACTCTTATACCTTCAATGGTTTCTTTGGCTGAACCGATGTACTGTTCATCTCCGGTACCAACCGGGAACACCAACGTATCAAAAATCAGGTCTTCTGGTTTGAGTCCATATTTGTTCACTAGCAAATCGTAAGAGCGCTTGGCTACGTCAAGCTTGTCTTCCCGACTAATCGCCTGACCTCGTTCGTCAATCGTTCCGACAACAACCGCACCACCATATTTATGAAGCAACGGCGTAATCAACTCAAATTTCTCTTCGCCATCCTCAAGGTTAATGGAGTTAATTATCGCTTTACCTTGTGAGTACTGAAGGGCCAGATCAATTACTGAAGCATCCGTCGTATCAATCATGAGAGGAACCTTAACTTTTTTCACAACCAGTTCAAGGAACTTCACCATGTCTTCAGACTCTTCACGGTCCGGATCTTGTACACACACGTCAACAATGTGCGCTCCATTTTTCACTTGAGCACGAGCAATTTCCGAAGCTTCTTCATATTTGCCTTCTACAATGAGTCGTTTGAATTTCCGTGATCCCAGCACGTTCGTACGCTCACCAACCATGTACGGACGATTGTCCTGTTCAATGTAGATTGGTTCTATACCAGACAATGCCGGTGGATGTGTTCCGTTCATTTCTCTTGGGGGGTACTGGGCAAGTGTATCGCGCATCGCCCGAATATGTGCAGGGGTTGTCCCGCAACATCCACCAGCAATATTCAACCAGCCCTGTTCGGCAAAAGCACCAATCTTCTGAGCAAGCGAGTCTGGTGACTCATGGTAATTACCGTTCTCATCCGGAAGACCCGCGTTCGGGTAACAACTAACGGCAACCGATGCCATTCCAGAAAGCGAGCGAATGTGATCACGCATGAACTCAGGACCCGTAGCACAGTTTAGTCCTACCGAAATTGGGTTAAGGTGTTCTAAGGATATATAAAAGGATTCGATGTTCTGACCCGCAAGGGTCGTACCCATCGGTTCTATCGTTCCTGATATCATCAGGGGCAGTGTAACGCCACTCTGTTCGAAGGCCTGCTGAATTCCAATGCTGCCTGCTTTTACATTGAGGGTATCCTGTGAGGTTTCGAGTAGTAGCGCATCAACGCCTCCCTCTATTAAAGCAAGCGCTTGCTCCAAATAACTGTCGATAAGTTCCTGGAACGTTACTCCCCCAGTTACAGACAGTGTTTTGGTTGTTGGTCCCATCGCACCTACCACATAACGTGGAGATTCAGGTGTAGAGAAACGATCAACCGCCGCTTTCGCAATTCTGGCTGCTTCCAGGTTGATCTCACGTGCCCGATCCTGAATATCGTACTCAGCAAGTACAACGGATGTGGCACCAAATGTATTGGTTTCGATTAAATCGGCTCCAGCCTCCAGATATTCTTCATGAATGCGCTGGATCAGCTCTGGACGAGTAAGCACTAACATTTCATTACATCCATCCAAATCTTCGCCGCCAAAATCTTCGCCAGTCAGATCAACTTGTTGAATCATGGTCCCCATTGCACCGTCGAGGATTAATATTCGTTGTTTTAATGCATCGTGTAGACTAATCTTATCCAATATCTTCACCCCCGCAAAACGTTAAATCTTAGTTTAACAGAAACTAACTTAATGTGAAAGATCGGGTTTGATCCCGAAAGATGGCGGGTTTGCACGAATATGAACGGAATTTGAGAATCGACAAAAACAAAGCAATCCGATATAATTCAATTAAACCAAGTGGAAAAGAGGGAAAGAACATGGCTGAAATTGTTATCCGAAATACGAACGAACGCATCACTGGTGACGAAAATGTTCGAAATTTCTTGAACAAATACGAAGTATTATACGAGAAGTGGGACGCATCCAAACTGAACACTGATCTGCAAAATAACTTTGGATTAACTGATGAACAGAAAACTGAGGTTTTGGAAACTTACGATTATGAAATCAGAGATTTGGCTGCACGTCGTGGATACCAGATCTGGGATGTCATCACGCTGTCCGAACAAACACCAGATATCGAAGAAAAGCTGGCCAAGTTCGAAGAGATCCACACCCACGCTGAAGATGAGATTCGTGCAATTGTCGCTGGTAAAGGAATCTTTGTTATCAAAGCTACAGACGATGTAGGCTACTTTAATGTAGAATTGTCTCCAGGAGACGTTATCTCTGTACCTGAGAATACACCGCACTTCTTCACTTTAATGGAGAATAAACAAATTATTGCTGTACGTCTGTTCATCGAAAAAGATGGCTGGATTGCAGATCCATACCCTGATCCTACTTTTATCAAACAAGCCTAACACTCTCGTGTTACAACTTGCTTAACCAAAACCCCTGTTCAATTGAACAGGGGTTTTCGCATATGCATATGGAGAGTATTATACAACATCGTTGCATTATATAAAATAATGCGGGTATTTCGCCTTAATCGATTCCTGTTCAATAACAACTAGTCTAAGATGAGCTTCCATCACCTGAACAGCTTGCTCAGTCTGCCGCTCTGTGATAAGCCGATAAATCTCTTTGTGTTGGGAAATAATGACCTCCAGGTTGGAGTCCTCCGCTAGACGTAATAAACGCAACCGATTAAACGGAATATTCAGTTGTTGCAACATTTTCCATGTTCTCAGCTTCCCCGTGCCCTGGAACAAAATCTGATGAAACTCTTCATCCAGTTCAAAAAGCCGATAGAAATTGTTTTTTCCTATACAGACTTCCTGCATTGCAATGTTGGTTTCAAGTCGAAATCTGAACTCTTCAGGAAAAGAAACACAAGCCAAAGTCACGATTTCCTTCTCCATCTTCTCCCGCATAAACCTGCCTTCTTCCACATGCTCCAGATTAATATGAGAGACGATCGTTCCACTCTGGGGAATAATGTCCAGCAGTTCTTCTTCAGCAAGCTTCATGAATGCTTCTCGCACGGGTGTTCTGCTCACCTGCAGTTCATCTGCAATCTCTTTCTCTGAAATCTTGGTACCCGGCTTAAGTTCCAGATGAAGAATTCGTTCTTTTAACAGGTTATATGAATATGCCCGGGTCGAGCCTCTAATTTTTTGATTAAGTGACATGCCTAGACCTCTTTCTATCAGCCGTATTCATTCATCTTAGCACAAATTACCGTTCCACTTATATATCGGTGTGAAACGGTAATCTGGCCAACATCAACTATATTATTGCTTGTTTTCTTTGTAGGCTTTGTACGTATCATTTGCCAGCTTCAGATAATTAGATAAACCTTGACTCTCCAGCTCTTTGGCAAATGTATCGAATTCAGACAAGTTCCGCTCACCCAAAATAAATTTAAGTGTATTTTGATCCGAATAGTCTTTCAGTGGTGTACTCAGAAGTGTCACCCGTTCACGGTCCTCTGAAGAGTAAGGAATCGGTGGTTCTGCCGGGATCACTTCCTTGGTATCCTTCATGTCTTGCTGGAATTTCAACTCTTCTTCACTAAACATCGATTGCAGCAGATCTGTGGTACCCCCGTAGGCAAATACTCCACCAGAGAATCCATAGTCAATACGCAAGTCTTTCGTTCCTTTCGGATTCAAGCCATTGTAGTTCACGTCTTCTACCAATTTACGTGTTCCGCCCTCTTTGGTAAATGTTTCGCCTTCAACGCCCCATTTGGCAAACTCTTGACCCTCATCGCTGTAGTATAACCAATCAATAAATTGCATAATAGCTTTGAAGTTTTCGCTTTTTTGAATTTTCCCGGAGATCATAACACCGTTTTCAAGTCTGGAGCCGGACATTAATTGCCCTTTTGGTCCACCAGGTACTGTAATCTTTGCAACTGAGTATTTACCTTCTCCCAGCGTTTTGTTCATATCATTTCGGTGCAGCACCACCGTTTGGGAATTACCATTAATCATGAATGATTTGCCGGATACAAATTTCTGTACAGCCTGATCATCATCCTGTGTAAAGCTCTCCTTATCGAGCAGCCCTTCGGATACCAACTTGTTAAAATACGTTAGCATCTCTTTGTATTCTGGTGTTGTAGCCGTGTACACAAACTCATCCTGATCTTCCTTATACGTCAATCCGTTACCAAAACCCCATCCAGCCTTGGTACCAAAGCCAGTAGCAGCGATGTTCAACGTACTATTAAATTGGAATCGGTCCGAAAACGGAATGGAATCCGGATAAATCTCTTTCAGTTTCTTCGCTGCATCATACAATTCGTCCCATGTGGTCGGGATGGCAATGTTATTTTCTTCAAAAACATCCGTTCTTACGAGTAGTGTGTAATCTGGCCATACTTCTTCATGCAGACCCGGGAGTACATAGTACTTTCCATCTTCCTGTCGAAGTCCTTCAAGTTCATCTTCTAGACCCCATTTTTCCACTTTATCCTTGAAATTTGGCATCAAATCAATATAATCACTAATTGGCAAGATCGCACCGGATGATACAAATGCAGACTCTTCACCAGGGTACGTTTTCGGAATAACCAGTGGTGCATCACCAGAGCTAATCAACAGAGATCTCTTCTGAGGGTAATCACTCATGGGTACAATCGTTGGCTCAAGCGTAACACCCGTCAGTTCGGTAATTTTATTAAAAAGTAACCAGTCTTTTTTGTATGGATAACTAGGTTGATCACTATATAGTATGGAGAGATTAAATGGCTCAGTCGCCTTGAATGTATCCCCTACATTGTACGTCTCCATCGCTGCCTTGGTTTGAACTTCTGTGATGTCACCTCCAGCTCCGGTACCGCTGCTACATGCTGCCAGAACAACGGTCATCATTGTTGCCAACACCATTTTACCAACAAACTTACGTGGCTTTTGATTCATTTAGGTTATCCCCCTGAATTTGGTTTAGGTTGACCTTGCCTTAAAACTTTTTAATCAATCACTAAAAGTAATCATGTGAATCTTTCTATATAAATTGAACTATTCATTTACATAAAACGGAGAGGACAGAAAAAACCTGAAAAAGCGAAGCGCTCGCCTTAAAGCTTTCTGAAAGAAAGCTTCATCGGAAGCATATGCTATCACCGGATTTTCCCTTTTAAAAAGGGAATCGAAAAAATCTGGGGATAACAGCGATTGAAAGGTTATTCTGTCATCGGAGTGTTCCGTGTAAATCATCTTTAGTTCAATTTATATAGATGCTGCGTATTACTGTTTAACAGACCCTAACATGATACCGGTTACAAAGTATCTTTGGACAAATGGATAGATGGTGAGTATCGGCAAGATGGTTAATACCATCGTTACTGACTTAATATTGGCAGCAATCTGTGTCAGGTTATCAGCTGAGGTTGCACCGGCAGATGCCCCGCTTGTCGCTCCTGCAATCATATTGCGCAAATAAATGGTGACCGGGAACAGTTCTTTTTTGTCCAAATACAGAAAGGCTGGGAACCAGGAATTCCAATGACCTACTGCGTAGAACAACACCATGGTTGCCATAACTGCTTTACTAAGCGGCAAAATAATGCGTAACAAGATCCCGTAGGTGTTCAAACCGTCTATGGAGGCAGCTTCCTCCAGTTCTTCAGGCATATTTTCAAAAAATGACTTCATGATCAGCATGTTGTATATGCTAATTGCGCCAGGAACAACAAGTGCCCACATGGTGTTGTTGAACCCAAGGGAATTAATCAAGACATAGTTTGGAATCAATCCACCACTGAAGAACATCGTGAATACGGCGAACATCGTCAGAAACTTGCGACCCATCAACCTCTTTTTGGACAGAGCATATGCGAAAATAGTCGTCATGAACATGGAGATTAACGTACCTACTACAGTGTAGATAATCGTATTTTTATAATTGGTCCAGAACATGCTGTCACGCGAGATGGTCTTGTATGTCTCCACATTGAATCCTCTTGGAAACAAACTAACCTTACCGGAATTAATATAGGACTCACTACTGAAGGATTGTGCCACGACATTTAAGAATGGATAGAGTGTTATGAATACCACGAACAGCAGAAAGATGACATTGAATACTTTAAATACCTTGTAAGATCTGGATTCCTGCATGATGCTCCTCCTTTACCATAAGCTTCTTTGTGTCAGTCTGCGTGAGATGGCATTTACGGAGAACACCAGGATCAGACCGATCAGCGATTCGAACAAGCCAATTGCGGTAGCATAACTGAAGTTACTGGATTCCAATCCGACCCGATAAAGGTAAGTGGAGATCACATCAGATGTCTCGTAGATCAACGGGTTGTACAAGAGTAAGATTTTTTCAAATCCAACAGCCAGGAAATTACCCATGTTCAAAATCAATAACGTCACAATCGTTGGCAAGATCCCTGGTATTGTTACATGAATCGTTTGCTTCCACCGATTGGCACCATCGATACGCGCAGCTTCATACAAAGAATCATCAATGGTTGTCAGTGCAGCCAGATACAGAATTGCTCCCCAACCCATACCCTGCCATACCTCAGAAGTGATATAGATTGTTCTGAACCATTCAGCCCGCTGCATAAAAGGAATATTGTCTCCGGTAAAGAAAGCCACCAGCCCATTAATGGAACCATTCACTGCTGTCAGCTGCAGGATCATACCCGCAACGATAACGATGGACAGAAAATGAGGCAAATATGACGCGGTCTGTACAAACTTTTTGAATCGTTTACTCTTCACTTCGTTAAGCATCAAGGCAAAAATGATTGGAACCGGGAATGTAAAGAGTAACGCAAGTCCGCCTAACATCAGCGTATTACCGAATACTCTCCAGAAGGTAGGGTCCTCAATAAACATTTTGAAGTACCTTAATCCAACCCACGTTTCTCCAAATATACTTCCCCCGGGAACAAAACGTCTGAACGCAATCACATTACCAATCATCGGCCCATATTTAAAAATAAGGAGATAGATGATGGGAAGGATTAATAGTGAATACAGCTGCCAGTCTTTGCGGAACAAAGTTGCTGCCGTTCGTAATCTGCTCTCTTTACGTAAAGATGTCATGGTTAACGTTGTTTTAGCGGTTTCCGACTCCATGTGTTTTCACTCCGATCCAGGACTTGATAAGTAAGAGTAATTCATGTACAACTCCCATCGTTTCTCCTCTTGTAGAAGACAACCAATCCTTCAACTTCACCCCCACTACGAAATAGATAAATGCCAAATGTAAGCGATATCAATTTGATGTATTATGTAAAATCACACAATCCAAGGTGCTTCACATCATTAATTAGCACTTACTAAGTGGTGTGATCTCCAAATCGAAATAAGCTTTTTCAAAATATTAAGCGCTTACAATCAATAGAAAATAATTAGCAATAACTCCCTGCTTCCATTTTAATGAAGTAAGTCAAAAAGAAATTGCTTTAGGACAATCTAAATACTAGTCATACTAGTATGTTAGTTATATTCTAATCCAGCTTCCCCCTAATTTCAATAACTTTTAGTAAAAAAAATGGAGATCTCTTTTAACAAGGTAATTTAGTCAACAAGCTCAAATAAAAAAACATTGGTAACTTCAAGAACGACATCATCGTTCATAGAAGCTTCCAATGTCTCAGGGTGCTGAGGAAAGATGTTATAGCTGATCTGCTTAGAAATTAGCAATAAGCTGATTTAATTCCGATAAATGCGTTATTTCATGGTCTGGCGCATACGTTTCATTGTTGGTCTTATGCTCACGGTTAATCCATACGGATTGGATGCCAGATGATAAAGCACCACGAATATCAGTCGTTAACTTGTCTCCAACCATCATGCTCTCTTCGGGTTTAACACCCAGTTTATTCAAAGCATGTTCAAATATCGACGGATCTGGTTTTCCTTTTCCGAAGTTACCCGAGATAATAATCTCATCAAAGAAAGGAGTCAATTCAGGTACACCATCCAACTTCTCTTGTTGCAAAGCAGGACAACCGTTCGTTAACAACAACAGTTTGTACTTTCCTTGTAACTGGCGCAAGGTGTCCATCGTTTCTTCGTATACATGAGGTCTGGATCTCCGTTCTACTCCAAACTGCGCGGCCAACTGTTCAGCAAGATCTTCCCGATCTATACTCAACTTCAACAAGCCACGACGCCAGGATTCTTTACGGTAAACTGGAGCAAGTTGTTCCAACTGACGGAACTCAGGTTGATCCCCACCAGTAAAGTTCGCCCATAGGCCTTCAAACGGATTGATTCCAATCATTTTGGTAAAAGGAAAGGTTTCATATGATTCATACAGTCCACGTGCCTCATTACGAACAGCTTCTTCAAGTTCTTCTGGTTTGACCCCAGTCTCTTGCGCTGCAATTAGACAAGTCTCATGAAAAGCTTCTCGAACACTACGCTCATCCCACAATAAAGTATCATCTAGGTCGAACAAAATCGCTTTTAACGCCATTCCGATCATCTACCCCTTTATGCAATAATTACTTTTCGACGGTTTCCACGGTGATCTGGTGTGCTTTTGCAAACTTCAGCAAACGTTCTGCAATCGCATCTGTATCGTAACGGTTCAATAACTTGGTGAACACCCATCTTTTCCCGCGACTGTTATGTTCGATAACAACTGTACCTGGTTCAATTCTGAATTTGACAATATCGTCAACCCCGATTGAACGTTCACGATTACCCTTCGTCGTGATAATCCGATTACTGCTAATCTTGATGTATGGACGGCGAAGCATGAAGATGACTGCCAAAAATACGTAAAGCAGCATCGTCACCCAGTCCCAGGTTGTCATCGGAGCTTGCACAAGGAACGTGCTCATAAACAGATACAAAAAGGCGAGACCGATCAAAAATATAGGGAACAACAGGCTGCGCCCCTTAAAGACTTCTTCACCTGGTGTACCTGTGATTGGTTGACCACTTTTTTTGCGTTGCTGATTTAACTGCTTGGAATTTTTCTTAACCGTTCTCTCGAACGAACGCGACATGAGAATCCCCCTTATGTGTCTTTGTATCGGCTTACATAATTGCAAACCAACATTTCCCCCTATAAATTGCACACTCAAAATAACAGGAAGAAACCTAAATATCATAATGATATCATTAGGTTTCGTTAGTGTTTGAGTTTGCCTTGGTGGCCTTTGTCATTCTCATCATCAACAATCTCAATGGTATCCAGTTGTTGTCTGAAATTGCTGCGAATATTGCTCAAATAAATCTCTCTTAGCTCGGCACGTTCAGCAAGTTCTTCCTCCGACAATCCAGTGGACTTTTGCTTACGAGCCAATTCGTTAATGCGTGCTACCAGACTATCTATATCCAAGCTTGTCCCCTCCAAAAATACAAAGTCATATTAACTTTGCCATTATAAAGGCAGCTTGTCAAGCTGACACGCGTTAACACTCATTGATGTGCATTTTATTCTGCAAATTGCGGTAGAGCTAGTACTTGTCCCACTTGGATGGAAGTTGTATGAAGTTGATTCACTTTCTTAATTGCTTCTATATAAATACGTGTATCCATATTCGTCGGTTTATGTTCCAAAGAAATACTCCATAATGTTTCCCCTTGTGAAATAGCTATCTTTCCTCCAGGCAGAACATCATTCTCATTGCCAGCAAATACAGTTAAAACGGTGCTACATCCAATAAATATAATCAAAGAGGTAATGGCTACCTTTAACATCCATGAAGAAATCTTGAAACGCGCTAAAACATTCTTGTAGTTCCCTATTTTAGTCTTCACCAGTTCCGAATTCATTGGTTCATAAATGCTTTGATAAGTAGAATATCTCATTAAATACCCGCCTCCAAACGTTTGTTCCTATCTGTTGAAATCAATATAACACGAACACTTGTTTTGTTCAATAGATTTTTAGAACAATTGTTCGCTTCTTTTTTGAAGGAGAAATTTCTTAATTGAAGTTCTTTTGCAAAGCATTTGCAGTATTATGCTCTGCCTTTTGGACAAATTCGGTTCTAAAAGTTAAAAAACACTGATTTAATGCCATTTTATTTAGAACTTATGTTTGTACGAACGGAGGTTCTATGTTATAATTTTCCCAAACGTTACTAAAATGGGGTTGATACGGTATGTCGAAGATATCCAGCAGGCAGCAGGCTATTCTGGAGTTTATACGAAATGAAGTCCGGTTGAAGGGGTATCCTCCTTCCGTACGGGAAATTGGTGAAGCGGTTGGACTGGCTTCCAGCTCAACAGTACATGGACATTTGGATCGTTTGGAGAAAAAAGGTTTGATCCGACGCGACCCTACCAAGCCAAGAGCCATTGAGCTTTTGAGCCAGGAAGAATCTGAGCATTCTCATCAATTTGCTCATAGCGTTGCACGTATTCCTGTCGTTGGTAAGGTTACAGCAGGGGTTCCAATCACTGCAACTGAGAACATTGAAGACTACTTCCCTCTTCCTACACATTATGTAGGCGAACAGAAAGTGTTTATGCTTTCAGTAGTCGGAGATAGTATGGTGGAAGCTGGAATCGTTAACGGAGATTATGTTATTGTCCGTCAACAGCAAACTGCTGATAACGGTGATATCGTCGTTGCAATGACTGAAGACGATGAAGCTACAGTGAAAACGTTCTATAAAGAAAAAGATCATATTCGCCTTCAACCGGAGAATGCGACCTTCGAACCTTTACGTTTGAAACATGTTAGTATTCTGGGTAAAGTCATTGGCCTTTTCCGAGATATTCATTAATATTTAACTTGAGTAACAAAACTAGATGTAATGAAATACGAAAGAGGTTGTCCTGATCAACAGGACAACCTCTTTTTTTCATGTTTATGTTATTTTAGCGGCTAATTATTCACTGCGTTTCAGAACACTCTTGTGATGCGAGAACACATCAAAGCTCTGTTGTCCGTGATATGAGCCCATACCGCTCTCTCCTACACCACCAAACGGGAGATAGTGTGAAGTCATATGAGAAAGTGTGTCATTAATACATCCCCCACCGAAGGATACTTGATTCAGAACCTGATCCTGCAGTTGCTCATCCTGTGTGAAGAGATATAACGCCAATGGTTTTGGCCGGCGAACAATCTCATCCAGCATAGGATCCAGGTCACTGTACGTAAATACAGGAAGAATCGGACCGAAAATCTCTTCTTGCATGACAGCTGATTCCCAGTTCACATCGCCAAGTACAGTCGGCTCAATGAGCAACTGCTCACGTACAGAACGTCCACCAATCAGCGTTTTGCCATCTGTAAGGAACCCCGACAACCGATCAAAGTTACGCGCATTGACAATGTGCGGGAAATCAGCGTTCTGTAACACATCGTCCCCAAATTTATATTTGATCTCTGCGCCAATCAGATTGATCAATTCATCATGAACTTGTTCATGTACAAGCAAGTAATCCGGAGCAACGCAAGTTTGCCCTGTATTCAGGAACTTACCACGAACAATACGCTGAGCCACCAGCTTCAGATCTGCATCACTATGGACAATAGCAGGACTTTTACCGCCCAACTCAAGAGTTACAGGAGTCAGGTGCTCAGCAGCTGCCTTCATAACAATGCGACCAACACCTGTGCTTCCTGTGAAGAAAATATAATCAAACTTCTCTTTCAACAATACTGTGCTGGCTTCAACTTCCCCTTCCATAACGGCAATATACTCCTGAGGGAATATCTCCTGAATCAGATCATACGTCAGACGAGATACGGCTGGTGTTAATTCAGAAGGCTTGATAACTGCACAGTTACCGGCTGCAATTGCTCCAATCAGTGGACCAAAGGCCAGTTGGAAAGGATAGTTCCAAGGTGCAATTATAAGAGCCACTCCGTATGGTTCAGGGTAAATGGTGCTCACCCCATCCGGCATAGCCGAATTGGTTGGAACTTGTTTGGGTGCAGCCCATTCCTGCAGATGTTCTAATGCAAAATCCAGTTCACCCAGAACAATGCGAATCTCGGAACCGTAAGCTTCCGCCTCAGATTTGTTCAAATCTGCCCGAAGTGCATCTTGAATCCGTTGCTGATACTTTTCAATTCCTTTTCTAAGCTGTTGAAGAGCATTAATTCGATACTCGATATTTTTAGTTTGTCCTGTATAAAAAAATGTACGTTGTTCTGTCACTAGTTGTTTTGCTTGATCCATATTAACATCTCCAATTAATTATTTAAAATTAAATTGCTCAAAATTTAATTAAAGTATACCTCTTCTATATGAAACTTTCAACATACAAATGAAACATCCATTTGTATATATTGGAATGATGGTTTGAATTTTAAAAGAGTGAATGTTAGTATTCCTTTCTATTTCGTGGCTATCAGAATTTCTAAGGAAGTTTGATTTAAATCTTTTGTTTCAGACAGTTTAATGCACTGTAAGAAAGAATTCTAATTTCAGTTTCTCTTTAATGGGTTACTAGATAATGACAATGGTTTTTGCGCTGTTACTAACATGAATTGATACATTTCTTCAAAATAGAAATGTTTAGTTACCACATATAAAAAACTCCCCTTTCATTAATGAAAAGAGAGCTTTACGATTATATATCGGTGAACGAATACATCATGTTAAAAGTAAGCCATGGTTACAGACAAACATAGGCTTCTTTGGTGACCCTTTTATCTGCTTCCATCTATATAACTCATCATCAGTTATTTTAAGTTTTCCACGCAATCATGTGCCTAGTTTCGTGTTTTTTATGAATTGCCCATACCTTGATTTGATGGTAATCAACAGGCTCTATTCTTAAACATCCCGGGTTTGCACACTTTCCACCAGTCTCACTAAGAAGTTTTTTTGTTTATCTAGATAGGTTTTTCCTTCTTTATGCAACTCCCTAGGATAATTCGCGTAATAATTACACTATCCTGTCCGTTATCTTAAAACTATTTTTAAGTCTAATTCCGCTGGGCTACACTTAATTGGAAAGAAAACATAATACCTTTTTCACCAAACTTGATTTATAGTCTTAATTGCTACGTTTGGAATCTTTTTAATCGCATTCTTTACAGGTATACTGCCCGGTTTTATACCAGCCTTCAAAATATCTGTAGCAGCTTGTCTGGTAAGACACGAAAAAACCAACGTTTTAACTTCATCATCTTTTGGATTATAACCACGCATGTGAGCAATGGCAGCTATCACTCGTATTTGCACGTACATTAATCAGCTGGTTTAGCTACTGGAAGAGTGACAACACCACCTACGCCAGTTAGAAACCTGCTTGTTACTCCTTTAATGTTTTGCCAACGGATTAAAGCATCAATTGCTTTATCGGTTGAGCTTTGCTTTTTCGTAAGACCACTCTATCAATTTATTTAGTTTCTGCTAAGTAGTTAAATATTTATCTAATCGGTAATCGAAAAATGAACTTGTACGAATAAAACAAAAAAGCCGCTATAATAGCGACTTTAATGGGATATTTTCTATCCGACATAAATAGATTTAATATTCGTTCACTGGACCACAACCAAAAGGTTGGCAAGTCTGGATTGTCGAAGCGGTATCAATAAAACCGGTATAATCATGATATTTGTAATAATGATGGTCTTTCCTGATGAATAAAGTCGCATTAAAATCACTATGCTTAACATCTCTAGTATATGTTTTTGTTACCCAATAGGCTCTGGGTGCATCCTTAGAAAGATAATAACCACCGATGCTTACAAGTATGCCCGCTATTCTACCACCTACAGGTCCTCCTATAAAGGAAGCAAGTATACCTGCTATTGCAGAAGCAGTTGCATATATTATCTCTGTGGAATTTTCTACTTTGCCTTTATATACATAACCGTCTGCTAATGCTTGTGGCGAGAAACTGAGATCTTCGTGAATAGGTTTTATTTCGTTTGTAGCATAATTCACTTCGCCAGTTTGAAGATTTTCATACTTTACTTTAGTCTCATCAACTTTTGTAATTTTTAACTCATCTTTACCATTTAAATCTGTTGCAATATAATAGCTGTCATATTGAATTAATGTAGAACCGTCTTTAAAAGTGATGGAATTATCGGTTGTACTTTCGACTAGTTCTAAAAGGCTATTTTCCACTTGAAGTGCTGGTAAAGAATTTGCCTGATCTTGAGCGAATGCTGGAATTGAGATAGATGTAGAAAGCATGACTCCGGCTAAAAATGTTTTAGCAATTTTCATTGTTTGTATCATTTTAGTCCTCCATTCAATTCTAATCTTTCTTTTTTCTAAAAAAATCGAATTTGATTACGTAATCAAACAAAGATGTAATCACAATAGCCCCAATTGGAATAAACAAATAAACCCAGAACGGATTATTTGGAGCTTCACCAGGCGGAGAATCTGTTAAAATAAAGTAAAGAACAATGCAATAGATTATAGCCAATACAATACCTGTTATGTTTCTATTTTTCATAGTTGCTCTCACCTCTTGTTCACAGAATCAAGTATTGTATTTCCAACTCAAAAATATTATAACATAAATTTGGTAAAATTTCTCTTATATACCTTAAAGTTTTTAAATAATATTTATGATGATAGCTTTAACCAGTATAATCCCCTTTGCTCAACAGCTATTTTCAGTACTATATTTCGTTTTTTTAATATCTGACTCCCTATCTCAGCGTTTCAGTTGCTATATAATAATATGTAACTTCTCATGCGCTAGGATACTAAATGATATTTTCAGTTAAACGCACAATGATTAGACACATCTCTATTCCGACACTTGGTACAAGGTACAAGTTCTGGTCTCGAACTAAGGACATGAACTATAAAGCTAAAGTATGGTCAAATTCTCTGAAATAGGGTAGAATTGTTATAGTTACTTTCTCAGCGATAAAACAAATGTAGTAGACTAAACATAACTTTCGGAGCCAAATATGACTCCTGCACAAACGAGCCTTATATACAAAGGCTCGTTTTTTGATGTATCTTGTAAAATATCTTTTCTGTTACTAATTCGAAGATTTTCCTTTTTACATCTTTCAACAACAACATTTTACTGCTCTGTTCGATACTTTGATTAACTTGCGCTTACACCGCTGTAAGGCGGTTTTACATACACAAAAAAAGAACTAACGTTCTATACAGTACCCGTTCTCTCGACATGTGCCATCATCTCTTATCAGAAGTTTTCCCATCATTCCTACAGCTACCCATTCTGGACGCTCCAACCGAGAAACGTAAGTCTGTAAAGGATCATACTGAGGATTGATTAATGCTGTTTTCAACGTGTGTGATGGGACTGTAACCTCCCCGTTTCCATCTTTTCATGGACGCTCTCCTCATTTCATTTAGTGTATCTGAGGTGGCTTCGAGTGTCCAATTGGATTAGGAGGCTTTAAAGATATAAAAGGGGTTCTTAATAAATACATTATGCTAATTCTGCAGAATATGAAGTTTAAAGCTTCACATAATCAATGGTTTGATGCAGCTCTGCCTTCTCCATACTTCCAAAAACATTAAAATCTCTGAGGAACTCATCGAACTTATCCCTCAAATCGCTGACCAAGGAGCACTTCGAAGCTCCCCCTCCAGCTTTGTTGTTAACTTTACCGCATACGTACTCTCCGTATAGGACGGATGCTTTCCATATAAAAGCTCGATCTTCCATAATGCCTCAACCGTATTTGGCATCTCGCTGACCTGAACATCCGGCGCAAACCATCAAGCCCCTAGAAAAGAAAAAAGACGACCCACCAATTCGAGTCGCCTTCATTCCAACTCAATGCCAGTTTAAAAAATCACGAAACGACCCAAACAGCTCCGTCAAAATATACCCCCAAAATGAAGGGGGAACTAGAGAAGCTGAAGAACAACTGGATCGGACAAACTTCATGAATAAGTATAAATCTTTATAATAAACAGAAAAGTTTCAGCGCTAAGTACACAAGTAGATCTTATATAAACTCGAAGTCATAGCTCACGTTTTTAAAACTAGATGATACGAACAAACACTCTAAACAGCGACCTATTGTAAATCATCACCATAAGATATCATTATTTTAGCCCGGTATCGGTTAGTATTAATCCACATTTACAGGCTCGATCACTTCGAATAAAAATGGATTACCATTTAAATATTCTCTTATGTATGCTTGGGCATACTTTTGTTCATCGATTAAACTGGTTGTTTCTCTTGGATCAGAGGAGTGATGGCAGGAGTTCTCGATCATGAACATGACAAAAAAACATTCCAGATCCCGAATATAGTCCGTTTCCAACTTCCTAATACTCTCATAACCTTGGATAAGCATCCATCGATGCTTTGGCCAAAGCTCCAATATGGTGCCTGCCATATCGTAGAGATAATATCCGTACCCACATCTTCCAAAATCAATCGGATAGGGTTGATTATCCTCAAATACCATATTACCGGTATGTAAATCAGCATGAATGAGTCCATAGTTATGTTCACTTGGATGCATCGTGGTAAGTTGGGATACAACCTTCTCAGCTGCATCTTGATACAGCTTCCATCCCTCTTCGGATAAAAAACGCTCATAGTAACGTTCCAACTTAGCCATTTCACGTTTAAAACTTTCTACTCCCCAAGTAGGTCTTACAAAATCAGAAGGTGGATTGAAATCCTTTGCTGCTTCATGGAGCCTGCTCATCAATACACCCATATTATATGCTTGACTATCTGTAAATTCACCTGCTGCTTTTTCACCCTCTATCCATCGCATCATCGTTATATAAGGGCGCCTATATCCTGTCTCTGTTTCGATCTCCAATACATAAATACCATCACAATTTGCCATCCCTTCTGGTACTTTTAGATCTTTCGATTTGTTCAGTGCTTGTAACAGTAGGAGTTCCGAACGAATTTCCTCTCTGCTTAATCGGTCCGAATGAATGCGAAGTAAATAATTGTTATCTGTACTGGTTTCAATTTTATACGTGATCGTATCGCCGGATAGTTGAATAAACTGGATGTTATCCCATTCTAAGTCATACTTTCGAATTGCAGATAAAGCGACTTTCCTTGCTCTGATTAATAACGCCCGCCGTTCTTCATCAGTATCAAATCTAAAAAAATCATTCATTTGTTATCCCCCTGCAGTTTTTATGAAGTAAATCAACTACTTCTCTTATATGTTATTATAACGATAGTAAAAGCTTGAAAATATGTAATAAACAATTTAAACTATACTATACACAAAAAAGTCACATTGGAATTTCTTCCAATGCGACTTTTGTTAAGCTATTATTTTGTATAAACGATCTTTTTAATAGTATCGCTTGAAAGGCAAAATCGATCTGAAAGTTTCTCGATAGTGTCACCATCGAGAAACTTTCGCCGGATTTCATCATTTCTAAGATTATAATTTTTCTGCTGCCTGAATTTTCACCCCAATTTTTTACGCAAACCTTTTGATTTAGGGACGTAAACCAATTCACCGTTCATATACTTTTGTATTTCATTTAGTAATTCTTCCGGAAAGATGATGTCGGCATTTACATATCTCATGATAGCCGCTCCTTAAAATAGTTGAATTTTAAGGTAACAAAGTCTACACTATAACAATTATCACTATCCAGATTTAAGCGGTTACATATTATTAGCTCTATACAAACAACCGCCGTTGTTCATAAAATAGACTTTGCATAGAACATATCTCGAACATTGTCATAGTGTCTCTCCTTCCTAAATAACATTCAAACTAAAATATGTCTTCATCGGAAATAGAATGCTATCTCAATAGTAACATATTACTCCAAGTGGGCGAAGTGTCAACACTATACAATTAAGTCGTTTGAGCTAAACTGTCATATCTCATCTATTCCTTACGAACCATCAATATTAGACACTCCACATGTATCGAGTACGTGAATACTTTAAGCTCCTTCCTGCAAACTCAGCGTTGCCGATGCGATATCCAGTTCAATTCTCTGCTTTATCACTAGCGATGATATGGTTCACCGCAGTTTAATCTTAAACTAAACTGCCCGCTAGCTTAATGAATTAGAGCAGTGACAAGTAGTTAAATACTTATCTAATCGGTAATCAGATCATTTCCTTGTCCTTTTCGGCAATCGGTACAATTTCTGGTCTCGAGCTTTAAAGCTAAAGTATGGTCAAATCCTGTGAAATAGGGTAGAATTGTTTTAGTTACTTTTCCGCAAGAAACTTCTGCACTAATCCAAACATAGTTATTGGAGCCAAATATGACTCCTGCACAAACGAGCCTTAGTTACCGAAGGCTCGTTTTTTGATGATTTTTTTTAAAATATCTTTTTCCGACTCTTATTCGAAGTTCTTCCTTTTTCATCTTTCAACAAAAACATTTCACTGCTCGCCTCAAATTGATTAACTTGCGCTTGCATCGCCGTGAGGCGATTTTACATACACATAAAAAGAACTAACGTTCTAGTAGGAGGAATGAAATTGGCAATTTTTAAGAAATTAAAAAGCGGCTGGAGGTATCGGTTAAAGTACACCGATCCGTTCACTCAACAACAAAAGGAGAAATCCGAGGCTGGCTTTCGAACTAAACCAGAGGCTGAACTAGCTGCTGCTGAATTTTTAAGGCAGCTAAAGCAAGGGTTCGAACAGACGGACATTCCTTTGGTCGATTACATTCGTAATTGGATTGATAATTACAAAAAAGGTGTTGTAAGAAAGAACACAATCAAACTACATGATAACAATCTTAACACCCATATCAAACCTTATTTTAAGCGTCTGATGCTCCAGGATTTAAAACCAGATATGTATCAAGTCTTTTTGGACTCTCTATTTAAAAAGGGACTCAGTAAACGAACGGTCGAGATCATTAACTCAACAGTATACTCAGCCATAGAGCATGCATTGATTCAAGGGAAAATATTACGCAATCCATGTAAAGGTTCAATTATTAAAGGAGAGCACAAAAAGAAGACGATCCAATTCATTGATTCAGAGGACATTCCCAAATTTCTTCATACGGCTCGAGGTGACGCGTACATTTATTGGATTTTCTTCAAAGTGCTCATTGAAACGGGTTTACGAAAAGGTGAAGCTGCCGCTCTCAGGTGGTCGGATATCAATTTCAAAGAAAAGACGATCCGCGTGGATGAAACACTCGATTTTCAAGCCGGAGACGAGGACGAACTTTTCGGAGATACAAAAACGCGAAATTCTACCCGCACAATTAGTGTAAGTAACGGAATTATTAATGATTTAAGATATCATGCTTCATGGCAGAATCAAAATAAGATCAATTTAGGAGAGTCAATGTACAGACACGATTTGAACCTAGTCTTGTGCAAAAACGACGGTAGTCCGATGCCTAAATCTAGTCTCTTTAATGCTTCGAAGAGGATTTTGAGAAAGGCTGGTTTGAGTGAGGAATTAACAATTCACTCCTTGAGACATACCTATGCCGTGGTCATGCTTGAAGCTGGGGCAGACATAAAATTTGTACAAGAGCAACTTGGGCATGGCAGTGTGCAAATTACATCCGATGTGTATGCTCATATTTCTAAAAAGCTAGAGAAGCGGAACATTGATAAATATGAAGAGTACACTTCCCGTATTTTTGGATCAGAAAATCAAAAACCGGGGGACATTTGGGGGACGCAACCTCAATAGAAGTGCAATCTCCTCAAAACGTCCCCCGGCTAGATACTTCAAAACCCCGTAGTTACAAGGTTTTTTCAATTAGTACAAAGTAATATATTGATCGCGTTCCCATTGGTGGACTTGTGTTCTATACATATCCCACTCAATTTCTTTCAGCTCATAGAAGTGAGCCAAGGCATGGTCGCCGAGAGCGTCACAGATGACTTCGCTGCGGATCAATTCATTCAAAGCTTCTTTCAAGTCAGCTGGCAAGCTTGGAATACCTTCTTCCACACGCTCTTCTTCTGACATGATGTAGATGTTACGGTCAATTGGAGCTGGTAAGGAAAGCTCACGTTTGATTCCGTCCAGACCTGCTTTCAACAAAACAGCCAAAGCTAGGTAAGGGTTAGCAGCCGGATCCGGGTTACGAACTTCAACACGTGTACTCAGACCACGGGAAGCTGGAATACGAATCATTGGGCTACGGTTACTAGCAGACCATGCTACATAACAAGGTGCTTCATAACCTGGTACAAGACGTTTGTATGAGTTCACAGTTGGGTTAGTAATTGCTGCAAACGCACGCGCGTGCTTCAGAGTTCCAGCCATGAAGTGACGAGCAGTTTTGCTCAGACCCAACTCGTCCGACTCATCAACAAATGCGTTCTCATTGCCTTTGAACAAGGATTGGTTACAGTGCATACCGGATCCGTTCATACCAAACAGCGGTTTCGGCATGAATGTAGCATGTAAACCATGCTGACGTGCAATCGTTTTAACAACGAGTTTGAACGTTTGGATCTGGTCAGCAGCTTTCAGAGCATCAGCATATTTGAAGTCGATCTCATGCTGACCTGGAGCTACCTCATGGTGGGAAGCTTCGATCTCAAAGCCCATTTCTTCAAGTGTGATAACGATGTCACGACGACAGTTTTCACCAAGATCCGTAGGCGCAAGGTCGAAATAACCACCTTGGTCATTCAGTTCGTTAGTTGGGTTTCCTTTTTCGTCAGTTTTGAACAAGAAGAACTCTGGTTCAGGACCAACGTTGAAGGAAGTGAATCCCATATCTTGGGCTTCCTTCAGGTTTCGTTTCAAGATGCCACGTGGATCTCCTGGGAACGGATTACCATCCGGAAGATATACGTCGCAAATCAGGCGTGCAACACGGTTCTCTGCAACCCATGGGAAAATAAGCCAAGAATCTAGATCTGGATAGAGGTACATGTCGGACTCTTCAATACGTACATAACCTTCAATGGAAGATCCATCAAACATCATTTTGTTATCCAGAGCCTTAGTCAACTGACTCACAGGAATCTCAACGTTTTTGATAGCTCCAAGCAAATCAGTAAATTGCAATCGAATGAATCGTACGTTTTCTTCTTTCGAAATGCGGAGAATGTCTTCTTTTGTATAACTCACTATAACCTCTCCCTTTCTTATCTGCGTATTTGGCTTGCCTGTTATATTTGTACATTAGAAAGTTCCACGGGTCAAGGAGTCTCACACCAAAAGTGCATGTTTTCCCCTCACTCGCCAAGTTATACGAATTTACTTTTTATTAAAGAATCGGGAAAGCTCTCCCTGAATGAGAGATACTTGTCCAGGTCTCTTACCTGATACAAGCTGCTGCTTCAGCAAGCGGTGCAACTGCGTATCGGACAACTCTCTGCGTTTAACTTCAGTGTCTGGCGTGATAACTGTAGCTTCCTCGGATTCTTTCGAAACAGGATTCATCACTTGTTTGATCCCCGCGATGTTAACTCCTTTTTCAATCAAAGCCTTGATCTCTAGCAATCTCTCTACGTCATTAAAAGAGAATAAACGTTGATTACCTGACGTTCTCGCAGGAACGATCAAGCTGTGCTGCTCATAATAACGAATCTGACGTGCAGACAGATCCGTAAGTTTCATTACAATACCAATCGGGAATAAGGCCATATTTCTGCGAATTTCATCACCCATGTTCATCAACCTTCCAGTCATCTATTCTTCACCCTATTGTACATTTAGTTATTACCAAGTGTCAATGACGTGTTAGATAAACTCACAATAATTTACGATCTTTCATAGTCTGTAACGCCATCAAAACGCCATATTTGACATGAGAGTACGTTAATCCGCCTTGCATATACCCGATATACGGCTCCCGAATAGGCGCGTCGGCTGATAATTCCAGACTTCCACCCTGAATGAACGTACCTGCCGCCATAATGACAGGGTGCTCATAACCAGGCATATCCCAAGGTTCAGGAACCACATGACTATCCACAGCTGCTGCACGCTGAATCCCCTGCACGAAGGCGATCAGATGCTCAGCAGAGCTAAACTGAACAGCCTGGATCAGATCTGTGCGAGCTTCATTCCAGGCGGGTTTGGTTACAAATCCAGATTCAGCAAACATCGCAGCAGCAAACGTACTTCCTTTGATAGCTTGTCCTACAATTGTCGGTGCCATGTAAAGTCCTTGGTAGATGCCACGTGTTGTCCCCAGCATCGCTCCCACCTCTCCCCCGATTCCAGGGGCTGTTAGACGATAAGCTGCCAGATGTACGTATTGTTCCTTCCCGCATATGTATCCACCGGTTTCCGCAATGCCTCCACCAGGATTCTTGATCAGTGATCCGGCCATCAGATCAACTCCGACTTCTGTCGGTTCACGTTCCTCTGTGAATTCACCGTAACAATTATCTACGAATACGATGACATCCTCCTTCAGCGCTTTAACACGCGTAACCATGTCAGCGATCTCAGCAACGCAGAAGGAGGAGCGCCAGTCATAACCACGTGAACGTTGAATCCCAATAACTTTTGTAGCCGGTGTAATGCTTTTTTCAACTGCTGCCCAGTCCACTCCACCTTCATCAGTTAAGGCCGTCTCACGGTAACCGATGCCAAAATCGCGTAATGAACCTGTACCATCACCGGGTTTGCCAATAACTTTATGCAATGTGTCGTAAGGCTTACCCGTGATGTACAATAATTCGTCACCTGGACGCAAAACTCCAAAGAGAGCTGTACTAATCGTATGAGTACCTGAAGCAAAATGAGGACGCACCAGCGCGGCTTCCGCGCCGAAAACATCAGCATATACTTCATCAAGCACTTCACGCCCACGATCGTTATAGGCATAACCTGTTGAACCTGCAAAGTGAAAATCACTTACTTTTCGCTGTTGGAAAGCATTAATCACCTTCCATTGATTGTGATCTGTGATCCGATCAATCTGTTGCAGTTGTCCTTCAATCTGACGCTCCACTTGACGTTGAAGTTCAGATATTTCTGAATCAAAGCTTACCATCTTACTTCATTCCCCTTCATAGCACGAATCTGACGTTGAATATCCATTATCGTGTAACTTATCACATCAATGTGTCATGAATATTACAATTCAATGAATTCTTCAAGCATATAACCAAATTTCTCATATTCACCTTTTTGCAATTCAACTTCATAAATTACATCATTCTCTTCAAAGCTGGTATCCACTACATCACCAATTTTGTAGAGTACCGACGTAAGATCACCACGTTCTGCCGGAATACGGAAGCGTTTCGTATCACCTGTCAGCTCTGTCTGAATTAATTCACGGATTTTAAGCAGATCCTCAGAGTCTAATGCGCTTACCTTAATATGACCTTTATCCAATGGAAGCATCTCAAGCTGCTCTGGTGTGCACGCATCTTTTTTGTTATACAGGACTAACTGCGGCTTGTCCCCTGAACCAAGTTCTTGCAGAATCGTATTAACCGTCCGCATCTGATCTTCACGCATAGCTGATGAGGCGTCCACAACATGCAGGATCAGGTCTGCTTCATTCACTTCCTCCAGCGTTGCCCGGAATGCTGCAATCAGATCATGCGGGAGATTTTGAATAAAACCAACCGTATCGGTAAGTACGATCTCTTTCCCACTTGGAAGTTCCATCGTACGTGATGTTGGATCCAGAGTAGCGAACAGCTGATCTTGAATATACACATCTGCAGCCGTCAACTGTTTGAGCAAGGTTGATTTTCCAGCATTGGTATAACCAACGAGGGCCACCTGAACAATACCTGTCTTTTTGCGGCGTTCACGATGCAACTTGCGATGACGAGTCAATTCTTCCAGATGACGCTTCAGATCATCGATACGACCACGGATGTGACGGCGGTCTGTCTCCAACTTGCTTTCACCTGGGCCTCTTGTTCCGATTCCGCCCCCGAGTCTGGACAGGTTCTTGCCATGACCCGACAAACGTGGCAGCAAGTAGCTATGTTGAGCCAATTCCACTTGAATAATACCTTCTCTAGTGTTGGCACGTTGTGCAAAGATGTCCAAAATCAATTGGGTACGGTCAATAATTTTGAGATCGAGGGTTTCTTCCAGGTTACGAACCTGTGCACCTGACAATTCCTGATCAAAAATAGCTGTAGTTGCTCCGAGTTCCTCTGCAATCGCACGAAGCTCTTCCACCTTACCTTTACCAATGAACCATTTGGTATCACGTTTTTCCCTGTTCTGGGAAAGTACACTTAGCACTTCCACTCCAGCTGTCTCGGCAAGTTTCACCAGTTCCTCTAAAGAGTACTCAGGGTTGATACCTGTACGTTTTACATCATCCGTAACAAGACTCACCAAGACGGCGCGATCTTTTTTGACCATATCTGTATCATGTGTGCCATTTGTCATGTATATGTTCACTCCCTCTAATTACTATTCTGTTGATATTCATTACCACGAATATGCCATGGCATGCCTTAAGCCGAACCGGTTGGCCCGGCCGGCTGGTGTAAAAACTATATTATCGCTTACTTTCGCTCAAAGTTCAAATCCTCTGTACGGATTGTCATCAGCTCCAGTTTTCCTGGACTGCCTTCCGAGTATTGTTCCAACAAACGAACCGCCTGATGCCTGATCGAACGCTCAATGGCATTACGAACGTATCTGGCGTTACTGAACGCATGCAGCGAATCATTTTTTTCCTGAAGCAAATGCTGCTTAAGTTTGAGTATGGTCTGAGGCATTAGAATATAATCACGCTCTTTGGCCATAATCTCAGAGATTTGAATCAACTGATCAATGCTATAGTCTGGAAACTCCACTTGAATGGGAAAGCGAGAAGGTAATCCAGGATTCGTCTGGAGAAAAAAATCAATCTCTTCCGAGTACCCGGCAAGAATTAGTATAAACTGATTTTTGTTATCTTCCATGGACTTAACAAGCGTATCAATAGCTTCCTTTCCAAAATCTTTCTCTCCCCCGCGGGCCAAACTGTAAGCTTCATCAATGAACAATATCCCACCGAGTGCCTTCTTGACCAAATCTCTTGTTTTCTGCGCCGTGTGACCAATGTATTCTCCAACCAGATCCGCACGCTCTACTTCAATAAGATGACCTTTACTCAACACCCCCATCTTCTGAAAGAGTTTGGCAACGATCCTCGCCACGGTGGTCTTACCAGTTCCCGGATTGCCTTTGAAGATCATATGATACACGTGCGCACCACTAAGTAGGCCTGCTTCAGTGCGCATCTGAGCAATCTGTAGGAAAGCATAAATTTCAAATACCAAGTCTTTGATATTTTCAAGTCCAACCAGTTGCTCCAATTCACCCTGTATCTCCTGGAAATGAGCATGTTTGGTTATACTCTTGGCTGCCTGTACTGCCGCTGCTTCATCTTTGACCAACATCTGAGGTTCCTGGTTACGCAACACAATATTAATTTGTCTGGATGGTCTGCCTCCTGGTTGCTCTCCTGCAGCCATGACCCGTCCGTTCATTCGCCATCACCTCTATTTTATCGGGCTGAACTCTCCTGATTATTAATGTATTCTATCAGGTGCTCCAATATTAGAAGGATCATGAAGAATTCTACGGATAAGTAGATGTCTCAAATCTGAATGTTTTTTCGAAACTCTCCGTTCTCAAACAAACTCTTCCTATGCTTCAGTGATAACTGAAAGTATGGGAATACATGTGCATCAATGGCATGCAGCAGTTCCTTTGCCGTCTTGTTAGCCAAGTCATAATCGCCTGTAGTAATATGCTTCCGTGACAGTGCATCTTCAAGCTCATCTTCATCCAGCAAAAATACTTCTCCATCTTTCAGTACAACGACATCCAGATACAGGTCATCAAACCAAGGAACGCCCTGATCGGTTATCCCCTGACTACGACATGTATCAATGTACCACTCTACAATCCGTTCCTGATCGTCAAACATCGCCGTAACAACAAAGTGCTCTCCCTTCGGATAGTATTGCAGCCAGGAATAACCTTTATCTGCGATACAGAAGGTACTGCCTCCATAAGTTTTCCACAAAGGTTCTTTCAAATCCTGTATGGTGTACAACGTAATATAACCTGTGAAAATTTTGGATTGAACGAACCGGCATGTGAATTGTCGGTTCGTAATCCGGCGCCAGTTCGCGCGGTCCCCGAATTTCCGTTTCATACGAACCCCTCTTTGCCGACTACAGGTCCGTGACCTGCTCTGATGTTATTGGTGAACAATGTAATAACGTCCGCCTGATGGATTCCAGCGCTCTGGGCCCGCTCTTGCACAACGTATTACGAATAGTTACAGCTTACCATATTTAAGGTTTACACTCAAAATGAAGCTTTGTCCCACCTATTCATCAAATCAGCTGCTATTACAGTTGGTTCCGTATAACAAAAAAACTGCTTCACCGAAATTCCGGGAAGCAGTTTTTTAATGTAGCTATTTAGTGATTCATTGGCTTAACCGCCGGTTCCAGCTTGAGAATCTGCAGGTGCATCTGTTCCTCCAGTATCCCCACTCGTTCCGCTGTCCGGAGTTACAACCTCGCCCGGCGTCGTTACGGCCCCATCATCGGAGCCTTCACCGGTACCGCCTGGCTCTGTTGTCCCCTGGCCAGGTGGGGTCGTGTTTCCTCCCCCAGGTTGACCGTTTCCTTGGCCGGGTCCACCGTTATTACCACCGTTGCCATTGTTTCCGTTATTACCATTACCATTTCCGTTGTTGCCATTTTCATTCCCATTACCATTACCGTTATTACCGTTCGAGTTGCCATTATCCGGTGAACCATTGTCCGGATTCTCCGTACCTGGCTGCTCAGGATCTATCTCTGTTCCAGGGTCTATACCAGGATCAGGTTCCTCCGGCGGCATTTCCTGTGCTTCAATCATCAAGGAAATGGTGTTGGAAGGATCCGTCTCAAGTCCTGATGCCAAGTCGTAAGCTGTCACATAGTACTCATAGGTTAGACCAGGCAACGCACTTAAATCTTGTGCATTGGTCGCTCCTATTGCATCAATGAGATGAGTGAACTGGGCTTCCGATGTTTCTTTCCGATAAATCCGATATTGCGTACTCGCGTCACCCGTTCCAGTCCAACTTAGGGAGACGGTTTGTGCATTTGGATCGTATGATCCACTCAGCCCACTAACGGACAGAGCCGGCTTTTCTGGTTCTTCTACTGGCGGAGGTGCCTGCCCTCCAGCTGGTGCTTTGAATTGCTTCACTGGAACGCCTTTTAAAGCATCTCCCATGACTTTGGCAAAGAAAGCTGCCGACAGCTTACTGCTGTTCTTAAGCATGTGATTGGCATCCGGATTGTCATAGCCCATCCAGACTGCGGCAGTCCATTCCGGTGTGTATCCAACAAACCATACATCACGGTTGGCACTGTTGCCAGAGATACCACTTTGAACAGTTCCTGTTTTACCCGCTACGGGGCGATCCAGACGTGCTGAACGTCCCGTACCGTCATTAACAACGTTCTGCAGCATCTGTGTAAGCTGATACGCATTTTGCTCGCTCATGACACGCGTTGTGTCCGAGTTATCGTGTTTGTACGTTGTTTTGCCTGCGCTATCCTTAATTTCCTTAATCGAATAGGCTTGACGGTATTCTCCGAGGTTGGCAAATGCACTATAGGCTTGCGCCATTTCCAGTGTATTTGTACCTTTACTTAGACCACCGAGGGCAATCGCCAAGTTTTTGTCTTCATCTGTCAGCTGTATACCTACACTCTTGGCAAAATTAATGCCTGTGTTAACGCCTATTTTATCAAGCAGCCAAACCGCAGGGATATTTTCCGACTTCGTAATGGCATCCGTCATACTGATCGTTGAAGAATATCCATGCAAGTTACCAGGACAATAGTTACCAAAACATTGCTTCGCATTACTCAGCGACGAATTGGCACTGTAATTTCCTGATTCAAGTGCCGGTGCATAAGACACAATCGGTTTAAAAGCTGAACCTGGTTGTCTTCGACTCTGCGTTACACGGCTATAACCTTTAGTCTGATAATCCCGTCCACCCAGGAGGGCAACGAGGCTACCATTCTCATGGTTCATAATAACCATGGAGCCTTGAACCTGTTGATCATCTTTACTTGCCTCGAACAGACTATCATCTGTGAACGCAGTTTCCATGGCTGTTTGAGCCTGAGCATCCATAGTTGTATAGATTTTGTATCCGCCGATATTCAGATCATCTTCCGTTTTACCTGTTACTCGTTCAGCTTCACGGAGCACATAATCTATAAAACCTTGATACTTCCTGTCTTTCTCTGGTCGCTTGTAGTTATAGTTAATCTCTTTTGCTTCGTCCATCTCCGCCTTGGTAATGTAGCCTTGTTCATACATCAGCTGCAATACCACACCTCGACGTGCTTTTGAGTCGTTTGGATTGCTCACCGGATTATAGGCAGAAGGCCCTTTCGGCATAGCTGCCAATGTAGCAATTTGCCACAACTTCAACCTCTTGAGATCAGTAACTCCAAAGTAAAATTCAGATGCTGCTTTAATCCCGTAACGCTGATGACCGAAGAAAATCCGGTTCAGGTACATCGTCAGAATCTCGTCTTTTGTGTACTTGCGCTCTAATGCCATGGCAATCGATACTTCCGTTGCTTTACGGAAGAACGTTTTGTCACGGGACAAGAACATGTTCTTGGCAAGCTGTTGGGTTAGTGTACTACCACCTTCCACCATGGAACGAGCCATGACGTCCTTAACCGCCGCACGCCCTATGGACCAGATATCCACGCCCTGATGATCGTAGAAGCGTTTATCCTCCGTTGCAACAAAGGCTTGCTTCACCAGCTCAGGAATATCATCTTCTTTAACGGGTTCTAGCTTCTGAATGGATAGCTCCCCCATTAATTGGCCATTGCGATCATATACTTTTGAAGTTTCATTAATTGTGGTTTTGTCCTTGTTGGCTTTGAGCAGATTTTCACCACTCACCATAATAAATAAATATCCGCCTAGTGCACAGAATATGGCGATTGCCATTGTGAAAAACAGTGTCCATCCAACGCGTTTACCCGTAATTTTTTTCTTTTTAGAGGTCTTTGGCTTCGCTTTTTTGGGTGACTTGTTATTGTTGTTGCGATTGTTAGACCTCGACAACGGATCGTTTGGCATGTTACCTCCTGACTCCCTTTCGGTTGCATAATTTCTATCCGTCTGTAGGCTCAGGCATATATTAAACATATTTTGCCCGGAATGAAAAGAACAACCCTTTATTCAGGTTGCTCTGTTTCAATACCTATACTTGTAGACGAAATGGTTGGTGAAAAGGTTTCGTAAATTTTTTTAAGCTTCGCCGCTGTTATCTTGCTGCATCAGCGATACGCTGCGTTGCGGCGTGAACGTGGAGATGGCATGCTTGTAGACCATTTGCTGGCGTCCGTCGCTGTCAATGACGATCGTAAAATTGTCAAATGCCTTGATCGTCCCGCGGATTTGGAAGCCGTTGGTCAGATAGACCGTAGCAGGAATATTCTCTTTCCGCAGTTGGTTCAAGAACGTATCTTGGATGTTGATGGACTTGTTCATTAGCCGTACCCCCATTGGTTCATTTGAATTCGTGTTCAAGTAATATTCAATATCGCTGAGTAGCTTTCGTGCTATTATATCATGAACAGTTTCATATAATCCACAAAAACCCCTTGTCTGCTATTTTACACCCATTCTTGGCGAGGTGAACAAATAGAAGACTTATCCATTATACACCGCTTGTCTGTTTTGCAAAAGAGGGACAAAATCTTCATTTTAAAGCACATTTAATCGTTGTTTGGCGAATGATTGATCTCTACCATCTGTTCTAGTGATAAGTAAAAACCTCTATCCTTTTGAAGACAAAAAGGTAGAGGTTTACATATCTTGATCTAATCGATGCCTGTCAGAAAGATACTAATAATCGCTCAAATCAATCAAATTTCCGTGTAATCAATTCACTTATCTGCTTGTATTTCCCTTCAAAATCCTGGGTATCCGTCATGTCCACCCATTCAATATCCTTCATATGGCGGAACCAGGAAAGCTGCCGTTTGGCAAACCGACGTGTATCCCTCTTTAACCACTCAACCGCAGCTTCCCAACTCACTTCCCCTTGCAAGAACGCTGCAATCTCCTTATACCCTAGTCCTTGCATGGAAATATGACCTCTGGCCACTCCACGTTCCAACAGGGACTTCACTTCATCCACCAGACCTTGTTCGATCATCAGATCAATCCGCTCTTCTACCCGGGCGTACAACTTCTGCCGATCCATTGTCAAACCAACAATAAGAAGGTCATAAGGCGACTCTTTCTTCTGTACTGCCAGCTGATCAGACCACTTCTCGCCTGTCAGGTGATGGATCTCAAGCGCACGTACAATTCGCCGCTGGTCATTTAGATGCAGACGATCCGCACTAACGGGATCAACTTCCCTCAATCGATCATGAAGAGCCTGAGCTCCATTTAGCTCAGCATAGCTGAATTGTTCCTCTCTGAACCCTTCATCTGAACCGCTATCCGAGAATTGGAAGCCATAACATACCGATTCCACATATAGACCGGTGCCACCTACAATAAAAGGCATTTTATCGCGTTCGTGAATTTCACTAATCAATCGTGTGCAACTCTCCTGAAACTCGGCCACAGAATACGGATACTCCGGTTCATGGATATCAATGAGATGATGGGGTACACCCTTCATTTCTTCAGAGGTAATCTTGGCAGTTCCGATATCCATTTCACGATATACCTGCATCGAATCCCCTGAGATAATCTCACAATTGAAAGCTTGGGCCAGCTCGATGCTCATTCTTGTTTTGCCTACTGCTGTTGGTCCAACCAACACAAGCAGTTTTGGTTTTGGTTTAACTTCCACTTTCAACATTAATCACTCCGTACAGGGTTTTTGCATTCGCCCGATCAATTATTTCAAATCCGAGCCTGTCAAACTCCGCGCTGCCGCGCTTTTCTTTCATGACTACCCGTTTACGGGCAACTCGTTTTGCTTCCATAATGCTCTGTTCATCCAGCGCGTGAGCATTTGCATAATCTCGCAAGGGCTGTATAGCACTTGAATCCATCATTGGCTCACGGAACATGGGGTCAAAATATACGGTGTCACAGCTTCGATCTGGCATGGAACGCAGCAACTCAAGATGATCCACATGCCGCAGATCTATGCGCCGGAAAGCCTCATCCACCAAGGGCTGATTGCTCTTATAATGAGACATGCCCTCCAGCAGCAGGGTATAGAGCGGTTGAGAACTTTCACAGGCAATGACTTGTCCATTCTTCCCAGCCGCAACCGAAAATACCAGCGCATCTGAACCGAGTCCAGCGGTACAATCAACAATGGTGTCCCCTTCGAGTACTGCACCAGCTTCCAGCATAGGATCGGCTTCACCTCTTACAACACGTTTAGCGCGAACAAATCCCATACTGGGGTGAAACTCAAGCTCCGTTGCATCCTTGCGAAACAAGCGGGCTCTGCCATTGAGCACGACCAGTATTTCGTTGATACCATAATGTTCAATCATTTTGGGTAAAGACGTTCTATTGCGCGGTACGTAGGTGCCTCCTGTTGTTTCGGCGAGCTTACGCGCACGCTCCACCTGAGAGGCAATCTCCTTGTCACCGGTTGTAATGTACATAATGTCCCCCTAAATAGCTACATCACTCGTTTAAATAATTTTTCCAGATCATACGTTGAAAATGAAACCACAATCGGCCGCCCATGTGGACAAGTGTAGGGCTGACGACATGAACCCAGACGCTGAATCAGAACTTCTGCTTCCTGATCCGTCAGCTTTTGGTTCGCTTTGATGGACGCCTTGCAGGAGCACATAATAGATGCAGCTTCCCGCATCTTGGCCACATCTATGCTGCGTTCGCTAAGTACCCACTCGGACATTTCTTCGATAATGTCTTTCTCGTCCCCTTTGGGGAACCAGAACGGATGGGAACGCACGCGGAACGTTTGTCCACCGAAATGCTCCAAATATACACCCGCCTGCTCGAACCAGGCCAGTCTTGTTTTCAGTTTTTCCGTCTCCGAAGGTGTAAACTCCAGCGTAATCGGCAGTAGTAACTCTTGTGAGGCCTGGGCAGGATTACCAAACTTCTCGTAATAGTACTCATAATTCACGCGTTCATGAGCGGCATGCTGATCAATCAAATATAAACCTTGGTCATTCTGCGCGATCAAATACGTACCATGATGCTGTCCGATCAGACTCAGCTCCGGAAATGCGGGCATGGATGCATCCGATTTAATGGCAGCAGCAAGTTTAGTAGCATCAGGCAGACCTGAAGTTTTCCACGTCCGTTCACTTCGCATAGCCGAAGACGGATTATACGATGAACGAGCTTCTTTAATCGGTGAATATACAGAGTCGGAGCGATACGTAGCTGGTTTGCTTTCAGCCAGCGGTTTTTCTGTTGCTCCACGATCCCCACCATCTTGAGAAGAGAGGTCAGATTTGGGAACAGTTTCGGTAGAACTAGCACTTACATTCTTAGTGCCTTCTTGCACGTTAGCGGATGCCTGTCCCCCGTCATAACTAGCAATCTTCTGCAAAATATCCCCGTTCCAACTTTCTAACTGCTCCGGGGGCTGTGTAACCTCAGGTGGAGCTTCGGGCAACGGCACTGAGTGACCATGTTCAGATACCAACTGTGCTGTAGACACATCCGCCGGAGCATCCAAATCCAGATCATCATCTTCTGCAATCAACTTTAACAATGCACTGGCAGGTTTCCCTAGTGGGCCTTGTTGTCCGTATCCTTCTGCATCAGTTGAATCTTTCAGCGGACCACGTGGAAAGAGGAATTGTTCCTGAATAAAGGAACTATCATCTCCACGCCGGATCTGTTGTTTTTTGACCTGTGGAATCAATACCTCCTGCCGGAGTATCCCTCGCAACGTCGTTTCTATAAATTCATACAATTCTGGTTCCTTGCTGAAGCGAACCTCCAACTTGGCCGGATGCACGTTCACATCCACAAGAGATGGGTGCATCTCCAACTGCACCACGACAAGTGGGAAACGATTAATGGGCAGCAAGGTATGGTAGGCTTTAAGAATCGCCTGATTGAGACCGTAATTGCGAACAAATCGCCCATTAACAATCGTAGACATACCACCACGATTCGCTCGTGTCCATTCTGGCAGGCTGATCAGCCCGCTCACGCGGTAATCCAGACTTTCTCCTTGGATGGGAAGCATCGCCTTCGCTGCACTTGTACCATAGATCGCTGCAACCACTTGCAGCAGATCGCCGTTGCCCAACGTCTGAAGCAACACATTCTCATTATGTCGCAGTCTGAACGAAATATTGGGGTGAGACATCGCCATCCGGTAAAGAACATCTGATATATGTCCCAGTTCCGTCTGGATCGTTTTCATATATTTGAGTCTGGCTGGTGTATTGTAAAATAGTTCTCTCACTGCAAAATCTGTACCTTGGGGTGAGGTTGCATCTTCATGAGAGACAAGGTTCCCACCTTCAATTACAATGCGGCGCCCCCGCCCGTCATTGTCACTTGCCGATAATACCTCTACCTTGGATACTGCAGCAATACTCGCCAAGGCTTCTCCACGGAATCCAAGACTTTTGATCTGAAACAGATCTCGGCCATGGGCTATTTTGCTGGTCGCATGACGATAAAAGGCAGTTTCCATATCCTCTGGCTCGATACCTGAACCATTGTCTTTGACACGAATACTGAGGAGTCCGCCCTCTTCCACCGTTACTTCAATCTTGGTAGCGCCTGCATCCACCGAGTTTTCGAGCAACTCTTTGACAACCGAAGCAGGCCGTTCGACCACTTCACCCGCCGCAATCTGGTTGGCAATATGTTCATCAAGCACATGTATTTTCGCCACAGGTTTTCCCCTCCCTTATATTCAGGATAATTGCTGTGCCTTCAATTTGAGATCATTTAATATCTGCATCGCCTGAAGAGGCGTCATATTCATGACATCGATATCTTTCATCGTACGAATGAATTCTCGCGCTGGCTTATCCTCCGCAACCACATCCGGTTTCGTTGCCACATTCGGCTCATCATCCCCAAAGATGGACAGTTGAACCACATCTGAATGGGTTGCACCGGACTGTGCTTTACTGATTGATTTCTTGGCATGTTGCTTTCCGGCCGAATCTTCAATAGAAGGTCTGTACTCTGCACTCTCCGCAATCTCGCGCTCCCGGATCAATGGTGCTGAATCCGTATGCTGGAGCTCTCCACCTTTTAATTTCAAGCCTGCTTCCTGCTTCTCGTTTCCGATATATTCACTGCCCACAGCTACTTGCGCGGCCGCATGTTCGAACCCATGCAATAGTCCATTCGCCCGCTCAATAATGCTATCAGGCAGACCTGCAAGGCGTGCACAATAGATACCATAACTGCTGCTGGCTGCTCCGGCAATCAATTTGCGCAGGAAATTCACCTTGTCCCCGCTCTCCTGCACCGCCATCGAGTAGTTGGCCAGCTTGTCCAGGCTCTCCTCCAGATGAGCAAGTTCATGGAAATGAGTTGATACAAGGGCTTTACATCCGATAATATCATGTACATATTCAATAACAGACTGTGCAATCGCCATACCTTCGCTGGTTGACGTTCCCCGTCCCAGTTCATCGATAATAATCAGACTGCGTGGTGTGGCTTTGTCTGTCATAACCTGAATGTCGGCCATCTCCACCATGAATGTGCTTTGTCCACCAATGAGATCATCCGCGGCACCGATCCGTGTGAAAATGCGATCCATGATCGGCACTTCCGCCTGACCCGCAGGTACAAAACAACCTACTTGCGCCAAAATGGAGATTAAAGCGACCTGTCGCATATACGTACTCTTACCAGCCATATTTGGACCAGTAATCAGCAGAATACGTGCCTCTTCCTTGGTCATTGCTGTGTGATTGGCAATAAATGCGCCATCTCGCATGACCGCCTCGACAACCGGATGGCGTCCTTCTTCCACAACCAGATCATAACCGTCGGTCAACGTAGGCCGTACAAAGTTTCGCTCAGCACTAATCACCGCAAAAGATTGATACACGTCAATTTCGGCTACCTGTTCGGCCAGCTTTTGCAATCTTGCAATCTCTTTGTTCAACCGCTCGCGAAGTTCCGCAAAAAGTCCATACTCAATATCAACCATTTTGTCCTGAGCTTCGAGAATCAGCGTCTCTTTTTCCTTCAACTCCGGCGTAATGTAACGTTCTGCATTGGCAAGTGTCTGTTTACGTTCATAACGTCCCTCTGGCAATGCGGACAGATTGGACTTGGTGATCTCGATATAATAACCAAACACTTTGTTATATCCAATCTTCAGCGATCGAATGCCTGTCGCCTCACGCTCTCGCGCTTCCAACTCTGCAATCCACTGTTTCCCGTTGACCGAAGCCTCACGTAATTCATCCAGACGTTCATGGTACCCTTCACGAATCAGACCTCCGTCCCTTACCGATACAGGCGGCTCGTCCACAATGGCTTGCCCGATAGCTTCACGCAGATCATTGCAATCATCCATCGTTTCGGCAATATGCTGCAATGTTGCGGAAGATGATCCAGCGCAATGTTGACGAAGTCCTGGAATTTTCTCCAGGGATGATTTGAGCGCATTCAGGTCACGACCATTGGCATTACCAAACGCAATCCGGCCTACCAAGCGCTCCAGATCATAGATGTCTTTGAGTTCTGCCCGCAGGTCCTCACGCAATATAAACTGGTTGTACAGCGTATCCACTGCTTCAAGACGCTCATTAATCTTCCCTTTTTGCAATAATGGCTTATCGACCCAGCGACGCAGCATTCTTGCACCCATGGAAGTCTCCGTCCTATCAAGCAACCAGAGTAATGAACCTTTTTTGGAGCGTTCACGCACGGTTTCCACCAATTCCAGGTTCCGGCGGGTAAACGGGTCCAAGATCATATAATGATCCGGCTCATAGGTTGAGATTTGAGTTAATTGCCCAAGAGAACGTTTCTGTGTCTCACTAAGATAGGAGAAAAGTCGTGCAATGCACGCTTGACGTTCAGGCTCTAATCTTGCCCAGACAGCCTCGCCAAACTGCTGACGGACCAGATCTTCCTTATTCTTTGTCCACGACGTGTAGACCACAGGGCGACCGATTGGAGACGCCTCGGCTTCTACCGTTTCAAGCAGCGCTGCATCCCCCACCAGCTCGGATGGTTCGTAGATGCCGATTTCATCCTTAAGCCATTCCTTGGAATAGGGTACGGATGTCACATACAACTCACCCGTTGACAGATCACAGGCCGCAAGCGCCAGCGTATTTTGATTACCTGTAAGACACACCATGTAGTTGTTGGATTTATCCCCCAGCGTTTTGCCTTCCATCACCGTTCCGGGTGTAACCACACGTACAATTTCGCGTCGTACCATGCCTTTGGTTACACTCGCATCTTCCATCTGTTCACATATCGCAACTTTATATCCTTTTTCAATCAGACGCTGTATGTAATTGTCAGCCGAATGATAAGGTACACCGCACATCGGAATTTTGTCATCCGTGCCTCCGTTACGTGCGGTCAGCGTGATCTCAAGTTCACGAGCAGCATTAATCGCATCCTCGAAGAACATTTCATAGAAGTCACCCAGTCTAAAAAATAAAAAAGCATCTTGTGCTTCGGCCTTCACTTGCAAATATTGTTGAATCATTGGCGTATACTGAGCCATGATGAATATCCTCCATCCCATTCCTATAATGTCAGGAAGAAACGCGTCCTGGAAGGACAATAAGACGGTCAGGCACTGTGTTTGCGCCTCCGCCTTATGTTTTGGCTATTCGCCACTTCCTTCAAAGGTTGCTGCTCCATATCTTCCGTAGCTACTACTTAAAAAAAGACTTGTTTCTTATTATATCAAAAAAACGTCCGTTCTTCATGAACCTGCCCGAATATTCCAGAGTTTACGGATATCTCGGCTCTCATCCCAGGTTCTTCCCAGTTTTAATTGAAGGAGTAACGGAGACGCATACCGTTCATAACGCGCATATCCATCCAACCTCTTCAGATCATCTACCAGAGCTGGAATGTGTTCCTTGATCACTTCGCGATTTCCTTCATAAAAAGCGGTATGAACCTCCGCTTTCTCCAACGGACGCTGCCGTAGTTCAGTATACCCGCTCGCGATTAGACCCGCCAAGGCCACAACACCCTTCGCAACAAGGGGCGACACAAGAAAGCTGGGTAACGTACGATACTCAAACCCACCGTAGGATTTCAGGCGAAAATCACCAAGTGCTCCATAACGGGGGCGTCTTCCCGATCCACGCGGGTCTTGAAGAAATGCCAGCGGCAATGCCAGATAATTGTCCAGTGCGCGGAGCAGCTCCCCGGTAAGATTCACGCCGCTAAAATGAATATGACCGCCCAGAGGTAACCCACGCTGTGGCATCCCTCCCGCCTGCCAGATGAGCGAGTGATCACTAATGCTGCGGGAAGCTGCTGCAAATGCCCTCATCAGATGAGCCAATAGCTCTCTTGGTTCGGAGCTGGGAGCGGGTCGCAATTCGGCAACCGGATATATGCGCCGGCCACCAATCGTCACAGAATCACAGCCTGCCATTCCGGTACGTTCAAGAAATCTGGAGGCGGGTACGATTTTGGATTCTGGCATCTGCACTAGAAGAAACTCAGGATCCATGCCGAGGATGGGAATAGGTCTGTGACTCTGCTCCTCATCCAGCAGTTCCTGATGCTGCTTCCAGCTTTCCTTGTAACTAGCAGCAAGGTTGGTCACCCCTTTCCATGGACTCGGATCGATCGAAATGACTGCACAACCGCCGTTCCCTGAGGATTCCATTCGGACAGCTCCATGATCCAGTCCTAGCGTATACAGCGTTTTGATCGCAAGTCGTTCTATGCGCTTGAACAAGGTTGAACTCACTTCACGCTCCAACAGAGTTTCCTGTGCCCCTCCCATGCCACTAGTATCCTTGCGCTTGATCCGGATCGCCTGCAGACAACTTATCTCTACATCATAGCGTACACGCAAGCCTGGTTCGCGTTTGCGCCGATCGTGCAGTGACAATACTTCAATGCCTGCCTGTTTTAACCGTTCTGTACGTTCTCCAGAAGTCATCCTTTCATATCGGAGTAATGCCTCCTCCGCTTGTTCTAACACATTCATGACGTCCCCCCTCCCGGAGCATGCAACTAAAATAAAAATAACCCCGCAATGCGGAGCCTTCCCGTGAAAGGTATTACAGGCATATTGCGAGGCTCGTTAACACCCATTTTTCAATATTTAAGAAGAAAGAGGGCTTACGCCCTCTTCACCGCGCCTTCTGGCGCATATGATACCTTAGGTTAACAAATACAAGATGAATCAAACTCACAGCTCATCGTCGAGCAGATCGGGATCGAGATCGTCATAATCTCCATCGCCACTGCCAAAGTCATAGTCCTTGTCTTCGTAATCACCGCAACCATCTGTGCAGACCTTCACACAAACTTTGGTTTCGGCAACGAGTTCCACAGCGAATTCCCGTTCTACCCGGATAATTACACTGCTTCCACCTGCTGATACTGTGGCTTCCACACAGCTAGGTTCCTGCGTTGCATCCGCAGATACCTCCACTGTGGAAGTCCGGTGTTTCGGGTCCAGATAGGACAAAGGCACATGTTCTACATACGAGACCGTTTCTTTGGCTACATCCGTTTGCGAATTCTTGTCATAGGAATACCAAATGTTGATATCGTAAGTACCAATAACTTCAATTCCGTCACCCGCTGATACGGCTTCATATTGGTGGTTGATAATCCAAGCCCCCAAAATACTTGTCGGACCATTTGGCGGAGTCACGGTATGTGTTACGGTAGAGAACTTACGACCTTTGCCGCAGATCGCCTTCGTGATAATCTCTCTACATTGATGTTTATGACTCAATGACATCTTTAAACCTCCTCCATACAATCATTCACTACAAGTGTATGCAGGGCATTCGTCTAGGGTGACAACTATTTTCTATTATTCGTTTGTAGATTGGGACCGGTCCGAGATTGGGGACGGTGCTTTGTCCTTCTTCGCGACTTTCAGATACAGCGCGAGTTCGCGGCACAGCTGGAGAATTGCGGAACGAATCTCGAATTCTTCCCTTGTATCTGGCAGCTCCATACGTTTGAATTCTTCTTGCACATCCGCAAGAAGTTTTTCAGTTCGTCCGGTGTAGGATTCAGTAAGTACATCCTGACTAAGCTGATCGAACAGCTCCGATACCATTTCCGCATGTGGCATCTTCTGATAGATCTGGGACACCAGATGCATCATGTGCTGGATGGAGTCGAGCTGCGTTTTGCGCATATAGAAGTAGACACTCCATTCCTCATTCGGATGAATCACCTGATTCTCCAGAGAACGCTTGGCTGCATCAATACCGCCCAGAATCGCTTTATCCGCTTCAATCAGCTCTCTCCCTGCCCACGCTTCATTGGGATTACGCAGCGTGGCCGCGAATTCCTTGAAAATCTTCGAAAAGAGTTCATCGATTCGTTTGCGAATGCGCAGCATCTGTGGATCCGCTGCCGGCATATAGGCCAGATTAACCGCCATTGCGGAACCAAGACCAATCAGAAGCAAAGCAATTTGCACGAGGACGACATGCACGTCCATCTCCCCGCCGCCGAACACCCGAAATACCACGACCGAACCTGTTACAATACCTTCCTTGAAGCCAACCCGGACAATAACCGGAAATGCGATCAATATGTATACGGCCAGTACCCAGTAATGGAAGCCTAGAAAGTGAAAAAGTACACTTGCAAATAAAAGTCCAACTACTGAAGCAAAAAATCGAGCCGATATGGTACGAATACTTCGTTTTCTCGTTACATCCACCCCGAGAATGGCAAGCAATCCCGCTGATGTCGGTCCTGGCAAGCCGCACCAGTCCGCAATCAGCACGGCCATTAATGCGGCGATTGCGGTTTTAATTACCCTAAAACCCATTTAACATTCCATCTCCTCTAAGCTGCAAAAAAATTCTTAGCCAGCTCGTCGCCTCATTCATTTATCATGACTAGTATGTCTCATCCAAATGTAAACTAGACGACATCAACCGACATGCGCATGCATGCCGGTCACAGCAACACGCCCCGAATGAGGGACGCTGGCAAGTTAGATCGTTGCGACAGAACCTCAAGGCCCTCTTCTCCAATCATCGCATTCATTCCGGATCTGCGCGGAATATTCATACTAAATATGGTACTTGATTTTACGGTATCGGGCAACGTGACACCCCTTGTGAAATTGTATACATATCATACCCGGTCACATTACGAGTAAAACACGTCCGAATCACCTGCGGCCAGCCAGCATTTTACGTTCTGCATAGACAACAAGTTGATACATGGCTGTTGCAACTGCAGCAATAATTAACAGACTCGATAATACAAGTGTGAAGTTGAATACCTGGAATCCGTAGATAATCAGATAACCGAGCCCTTGTTTAGCGACAAGAAACTCACCCACAATTACACCCACCCAGGCCATGCCTACGTTCACTTTCAAAGTAGATACAATCGCCGGAAAAGAAGCTGGCAATACAACTTTGGTAAAAATCTCGGAACGTTCTCCACCAAACGTACGAATCACTTTAATATAATTGGGATCCACTTCATTGAAGCTGTTATACACCACTAACGTTGTAATAATGACCGTGATGGACAACGTAGTCATAACAATTGCCGTAAAACCAGCGCCAAACATAACGATAAAGATCGGGCCAAGCGCTACCTTTGGCATACTGTTGAACACAACCATATAGGGGTCAAGCACTTTGGACAAAAAAGGAGACCACCAAATTAAAACCGCAAGCAAGGTTCCAACGAGTGTTCCCAGTAAAAAACCAACTGCCGTCTCCCCTACGGTTACCCCAACATGTGCCCATAATTCGCCGCTAGCGATGTCCTTGCCAATCTGGGCAAAAATCTTACTCGGATAACTGAATAACAGTACATCAATCCAACGGAGTCTGCCTGCCACTTCCCATAGCAAAAACATACATACCAGCATAGATAACTGTACGGCAAGTACTTGATGTCGCCATCTGGCCACCTGCTGAATATGATTCCGATGCAGCTGCCCCATCCATTCGTCACGCTTTTCCTGCTTCGGATTCATTGGATTCACGCGTCTTCCTCACCTCCCCCGGACTGATCCAGTTCACTCCACAACGCCTGAAACAACGCATTGAATCCTTCTTGCTCCCTGGCATGAAACGGCTGAGCCTTCCGAATACCATCAGGGATAATAAACTCACGGCGGATGCGGCCGGGATTGCGATCAAGCACAATGACGCGGTCACTGACCGCAATGGCTTCAGACAAATCATGGGTGACGAGAACGGATGTTTTGCCAAACTGTTTTAACGTATCCGAGACCAGATCCTCCAGTTGCAGCTTGGTTTGATAATCAAGTGCTGAGAATGGTTCATCCAACAATAAAATTCCCGGATCGGTTGCTAACGTGCGCACCAGAGCCACTCGCTGTCTCATACCCCCTGAAAGCTCTGATGGGTACTGATTCTCCGTTCCGGCCAAACCCATACTTACCAGCAGTTCACGCACACGCTCACGGCTCCGTTCATCCAGTCTGCCTGTCAGTTCAAGACCGATCAATGCATTATCCAGAATGGTCCGCCATGGAAACAGATAGTCTTGTTGAAGCATATAACCAATCTGTGCTGAGGGGCCGCCAACGAGTTTTCCTTTAACCTTAACCTCTCCTCGGGTGGGTGTGAGCAGCCCGGCGATGATCGACAACAATGTCGTTTTACCGCATCCGCTCGGTCCAACCAGACTGACGAACTCTCCTTTTTGGATCTCCAGACTCAAGTCTTCAATCACCAATGAAGCTTCCCGCTCGCTGACGTATACTTGAGAGATCCCCTCCAGTCGGATCACACTTTCGGATTCAGGCATTCTGCTCACTTCCTTTCCTGAATACCCATCACTTTGATTTCGTAGCTTCTTCCGCATAGGCATTATCCACAATTGCACTCAGATCCACGCGTTCTTTCAACTCGCCGGCGGCACTCATGACATCAAGCAGATTGTTCCACTCTTCCTCATCAATGATCGGGTCCGTTGCATAGCTGCCCTGTTCCTTATAACGGTTCACACTGCTTACCAAAATGGCTGGATCGATGTCTTTGAAAAAAGGAGAAATGACTTCAGCAATCTCTTCAGCCGTATGGGAATCCACCCATGTCTGCGCTTTGTGCAGACCATTTGTAAACTTCTGGACGATATCCTTATTGTCGTTAAGATAACTCTGTTTCGTCATGAAGACCGTGTAAGGCAGACGACCACTTTCTGTTCCAAACGATGCAACAACCTTGCCCCGACCTTCTTGTTCAAAGATGGATGCCTGGGGTTCAAACAGTTGAACATAATCTCCCGTGCCTGAGGCAAAAGCAGACGCAATGTTGGCAAAGTCCACATTCTGTATCAGCTCCAGATCACTTTGCGGATCAATGCCATGTTTGTTCAGTGCGAACTCCCCTGCCATTTGCGGCATGCCGCCTTTGCGCTGACCGAGAAATGTGGAATCCCTCAGTTGCTCCCAATCGAAGCTACCTTCTGTGTTACGAGCGAACAGAAATGTACCATCCGTCTGGGTGAGCTGGGCAAAGTTAATGACCGGATCTTCCGCTCCCTGCTGATAGACATATATGGACGTCTCCGCTCCTACCAGTGCGATATCCACTGAACCTGCGAGTAATGCTGCCATCGTTTTGTCACCGCCAGCAGTCGTCTGAATATCCACCTCAAGTCCCTGCTCTTCAAAAAAACCTTGAGCCACAGCCACATACTCCGGTGCGTAAAATACCGAACGAGTCACTTCGCCAATCGTAATCTTGGCTTCATTCTCTTCCTTGTTACAGCTGGTGAGCGCCACAATGATAATCAGCAGAATAACGATGCCCCGGACGAACCATGGCGTGTATTTCATGTTGTTTCCCTCCTTCACTGGTTTCAGCAGTTTCTCTCTATTATGGATATGCCGATGCCCAACAAAAGGTTAAGAACTTAAATGCAAAAAAGAGCCGGGCAATCATGCCCGACTCTTCAGCTCTTCGAAATGTTATTCAATATGTTATTTATAGGATATCTACAGCTTGTAAATCTCGGCATATTTGGCTTCCAGATAATCGGCCAGATAATCCGGGTTCAATTCTTCACCCGTTACGGCAACAATCAATTCCGAAGGTGTGCGACTTTTACCATACCGATAGATCTTGTCTGTAAGCCATTCCTTAATTGGAATCAGATTACCTTCAGCAATAAGGGTATCAAACTCCGGCATTTCCTTGCGCAATGTATGTAGAATTTGAGCTGCATACATATTACCCAGAGAATACGAAGCAAAGTAACCAAAGTCACCACCAGACCAGTGAACATCCTGAAGAACGCCGTCTCCATCATTCGTTGGCATAATACCGAGGTATTCCTTGTATTTTGCATTCCAGGTCTCCGGCAGGTCTTTCACTTCCAGACCATCGTTGAATAACATTTTCTCGATCTCATACCGGATAATAATATGCAGGTTATAGGTCAGTTCATCCGCTTCAATCCGAATGAGTGAACTCTCCACCCGATTGATTGCACGATAGAAATCTTCCAGCTCAACCTCGCTCAATTGAGGGAAATGCTGCTGCAAATCTTTGTAATAACGTGTCCAGAATGGCAGGCTGCGACCAATCATGTTTTCCCAAAGACGAGACTGTGACTCATGAATCCCCATGGACGTTCCTTCGGCAAGAAGGGTACCCGCCAGACTGTCATCAATATTTTGCTCGTACAGGGCATGTCCGCCCTCATGCAGTGAACTGAAGACTGCGCTTGCTACATCATCTTGCAGATAATGTGTTGTAATTCGCACATCACCCGGGTTAAGACCCGTTGCAAATGGATGCACACTCTCGTCCAATCGTCCAGCTTCAAAGTCATAGCCCATTTGTTCCAAAATGAACAGACTGAACTTCTCCTGCTGTTTGGTGTCAAACAACTGATTCAGAAACTCTGTATTTGGCTTGTTTTCTGAAGCATTAATCTTCTCTTGCAGAGGCACCAAACGTGCTTTGAGGCGGGCAAATACAGCATCCACTTTCTCAACGGTCAGATCCGGTTCATACATATCAAGCAGCGTATCATAACGCGTATCCTTTACACCCCAGTAATCAATAAACTCCTGTTTGAGCTTAACGATATCTGTCAGATATGGGGAGAATCCTGCAAAATCACTGTTATGCTTGGCATCTTCCCATGCCGTTTCCGACTTGGCTGTGAGCACGGTATAAGCTTGTACTTTTTCCGGTGGTACGGATTGACTGCGATCATATTCTTTCTTGCAATCTTCAACCAGACGACGATCTATATCTTGGAGCTGTTCCAATACCGCTGGAGTCGTTAACGCATCCAGGTAAGTCTTCATGTCAGCTGAGGTTTGCAGCTTGAATGCTTCGGTGGACAACATACCCAGCGTCTCCGAACGAGTCGGAACGCCTTTTTTCGGCGCACCTGTGCGCAGATCCCAGTGAAGCAAACCAATGGCTTCATGATAGCTCTTAATTTTACGAGCCAGATTACGGAAGGATTCCAAATGTTCCTGTGTTTGTTTATCCATTGTTATCGTTCACCTCTTCAAAAAAAATGTTATACCCTATTGATGATACTTTTTGCATTGCGTATAATCAACTTTTAACAGATGAAAATTGCATTGTTCTCCTAAAGATACGTGTTCAAAAAGTCTGGTTTTCATTACCGAGAAGATGGAAATGGCGTTCAACTTCGATGCCGATGATGCCCTCAGGCATGATTTGTAATCAAAAGTGGACTTTTTGAACAACCTCTAAAGGGTTGGAGTAATGCCATCTGCTGACCGTGAAATACTATTAAAGCAAAGGCGTGTAGGACAAGCTGCATCATATGCAAGTGGCCGTGCTCGTCGTATTGGATAACAGGAGGCAATGGACATGAACAACATTCAAGAGATTTTGGCTTACAACAAATCATTTGTCGAGACCAAAGAATACGAAAAGTATACGGCTGGCAAGTTTCCAACCAAAAAGATGGTTATCATCACTTGTATGGATACACGTCTGGTGGAAATGCTGCCCAAGGCCATGAACCTGAAAAACGGTGATGTGAAAATCATCAAAAACGCAGGCGCAATTATATCTCAGCCTTTCGGGAGTGTAATGCGTAGTGTGCTTGTCGCCATCTATGAACTGGGTGCAGATGAAGTCCTGGTAGTGGGTCATACGGAATGTGGTATGGCTTCCCTTCACGCTGAGACCATGATTGGACATATGGTAGAGCGTGGTGTATCGGAAGAAGTCATGACTACTCTGGAGAATTCGGGCATCCGTTTGCAAAAATGGTTGCGTGGGTTTGACAGCGTCGAAGAAGGGGTAAAACATACTGTGGAAGTGATCAAGAAGCATCCTTTACTTCCTCCCAATGTACCCGTCCACGGCATGGTTATCGATTCTGCCACAGGTGAGCTTGATCTTGTCGCTGAGGGGTATGGACAACAGGCATCTCTCTAAATGGTTTGGAGTGCGGACCTTATGGTTCGCACTTTTTTTTGTCTAAATTAAGGCAGTTGTTCTGTCAGGTTGTCAAACCATACAGTTTCAGTGTACACTTTTTATGAAAGCGGTCAAAGAAAGTAAAAACGATTGTTCTCTCTGACCTAGCCCTAATATTAAGGAGACATGTGCATGAACATACTTTCCTACGGATTGCTCGGGCTGCTTACCCGCGAGGAGTCATCGGGCTATGATCTGATGCTGAAGATCCAGCCGCATTGGCAGGCGAAACACAGCCAGATCTACCCACTCCTGTCCAAGATGGAAAACGATGAGTTATTGGCCTCCCGCTGGGTACAACAGTCTGACAAACCGGACAAGAAAATGTACGCAGTTACGGAAAAAGGCATTGAAAAGCTCTTGGAATGGATGATTACTCCTGTTACCGCACCGGTTACACGCGATGAATTTAATTTGCGTATTTTGTGTGTTGGCATAGCGGAAGACGGAAGCATGAGACGCATTCTTAACGAGCGTAAAAGCTGGTTTATGGAACGCATACGTTATTTCGAGGATCTGAAGTCACGTATACCTCAGGATAATCTTCGTGTAGGCAACCGAGATTTTGGAAGCTACATCCTGGTACAAAAAGGGTTGATGCATGCACAAACAGGCCTGGAATGGTGTCATTGGGTTACCCAATTGCTTGATGGCCAAGCTGCAATTCAAGACCCAAGTCCAAGCGTTTCAGAAATTTAATAAAATTTGAAACGTTCCTGCAAGTTGACCGTATTACATGAGTAAGGCCCATTTTTGGGCGATTCAAACAAATTAATCGGGGGGTTACGATCTTTACAATGAAGAAAAAATTTGGAGTTAAACATCTAATGATGGTATTTATGGCCTTTACATTATTGTTCGCAACAGTGGGAGTAACGAATCCGGATTCTGCAGATGCAAGACGTGGTGGCGGATTCAAATCCGGTACAAAAAGTTATACCAACACTCCTAAGAAATCCGACTCCAACAACAACGTGAATCAATCCAATTCCGGTAATAACTCCGGTACTGGTGCAGCTGCAACCCGTGGTGGTGGATTCTTCGGCGGTGGCGGAGGCTTCATGAAAGGCATGATGCTTGGTGGTCTTGCTGGTATGATGTTCGGCGGACTGTTCGGTGGCATGGGCGCCCTGGGTAACATCCTTGGATTGCTCGTGAACGTTGCAGCAATTATGTTGATTGTTATGCTGGCTATGGCACTCTTCAGAGCCATCTCCAATCGCCGCAAACCTGCAGCGGATGGTCGTTATGACCGTCGCAATGATCGTGATGATGACCGTAACAGAAACGGACGGTACTAATCTCTATGGTTCTGAGCATGGATGAAATTGTGAATGCAATCTGTATTCATATGGCAGAACGTAAGGGTGTACGTCCAACCGATGTGAATGTAGAACTGAGCTGGGAAGAAGATACAGGTTATTCCGCTGAAGTTTGGATCCAAGGACGCAGTCAATATCTGGTCGAGTCCAATATGATTGAAGCGATTCTTCGCTACCTGCACAGTGAATACAACATCCGGGCGTACCGTGAGAATGTACGACTTGATCTGGATGAAGAAATCACAGCGATCGTTAATCAATAAACTATAGGTCAAGTAATGACCTCTTATACTAAAGACCGTCTCCCTTCTGTCGCCTGACAGAGATGGAAGACGGTCTTTTTGTTTCTGTATTTGTATCTTTATTTGTGTGTCTATTCTAGTCTCTATACGTGCCTGTGTTACGTACTATTTCTTGGAAACTACGATTGAAGTTTGACCAAGCTGTAGTTCTTCTTACCTTTACGGATAATGATGAATTTACCGCCAATGGCGTGTTCTGCCGACACTGTGAATTCAAGCTCCGTGATTTTCTCACCATTCATGGAGATCGCACCTTTGGTGACATCCTCACGCGCCTGGCGTTTGGATGGCTCCAGGCCCAGATCTACGAGCCAGTCCACGATATTTTTCGCTTCGCCGTCCGTCTCGAATGTTGGCATTTCCTTGAATCCCTGCTCGATTTCATCCGCCGTCAGGGAACGGATATCACCACTGAACAGCGCCGCTGTAATACGTTTAGCCTGTTCCAGCATTTCTTCGCCGTGAACGAATTTTGTCATTTCTTCCGCGAGTGCTTTCTGTGCTTCACGTCTGTGCGGCTCTGTCTCTACCTTTTCAGCCAAAGCTTCAATTTCTTCTTTGCTCAGGAAGGTAAAGTATTTCAGGTATTTGATCACATCACGGTCATCTGTATTCGCCCAGAACTGGTAGAATTCAAATGGTGTCGTTTTGTTCGGATCAAGCCAGATTGCTCCGCCAGCTGTTTTACCAAATTTCGTACCGTCGGATTTGAGCATGAGCGGAATAGTCAGACCGTACGCCTTCGCTTCAGATCCTTCTTTTTTACGAATCAGATCAAGACCACTCGTGATATTCCCCCATTGATCAGAACCGCCGATTTGAAGCTGTACATCTTCGTTCTGGAACAGGTGCAGGTAGTCGAGTGATTGAAGGATCTGGTAGGAAAACTCGGTAAACGAAATTCCGCCTTCCAGTCTGCTCGCAACTACATCCTTAGCCAGCATGGTGTTGAGGTTAAAGTTTTTGCCGTAGTCACGCAAGAATTCAATGACATTGATCTTGTGCGTCCAATCGTAGTTGTTCACCATGCGAACCTGATTATCACCGTCTGTTACAAACAACTTCTTCATCTGTGCTGTCAGTGCATCCACATTCTCCTGCACTTGCTCCATCGTTTGCAAAGAACGTTCTGCCTGACGACCACTTGGATCACCAATCGTGCCTGTAGCTCCACCAATCAGAATGACTGGACGATGTCCTGCCAGTTGAAACCGTTTCAGCATCATGAAGGGAATGAGATGTCCGATATGCATGCTATCCCCCGTAGGGTCAACGCCACAGTACAATGAAACTGATTTGGTTTCGGTCAACTCACGCAGTCCCTCTGCATCCGTCTGCTGGTTAATGGCGTCACGCCACTGTAGTTCATCAATAATATTCATTCGTATAACCCCTTTTCTATCCTCAAGATTCAGTCATGATCTACGTTAAATTACGAAATAACACGCTGGAACGGCTTTTTTGGACACAAAAAAATCGCCTCCTTGTCTTCATTAGACACAGGGACGATTATCATAACCGTGGTACCACCCAAATTGCATGGACAACACGTGACCTTAACACGTTATCCATACCACTTTTGGCAATATATCGTTTGCCCATCCGCTTGGCATTACCCAAGTACTCCAGAGTGTAATTCGCAGCCCTTGTATGTATCAGGTTCCATCAACCCCTGACTTTCTGTAACAGGGACAAAGCCGCTACTGCGCTCTATCAACGTGATTCATGTATTCAATTTATAGCAAGTATAGCCGAACGTTTCAGTCATTGCAAGACCAAGTATTAATCATTGAACAGAACAACGGATGCATAGTTGAAACCAGATTATATAATCATCATGTTCAATTTTCCGTGATAATAACCATGGGCTTTCTCCGCGATCTGATCCTCATTTTTCCAAAACTGCTGGTCCAGCGCATCTAACTGCTGCTCTTGTTCCTTTTTCAGGGATTTAGGAATATCCCACAGCTCAGTAAGCCTTTCATCCTCTTTCAAGTGCTCAATGCAGCCGTATGCTGACGTTATGATCTCCACGACTTGAGTCGCACCAATGATATGTAATGCCCGCAACGCGTAACGGTACACCTCTTCCCCCCAGTTACAGAAAAACTGTATAAAACCGCCATTAAAGATATCCGCCTCTAACAGCCATAAAGCAGCAATGTCCTGCTCGTTCGAAGTCAACGAAGCCCAGCCATGTTCAGATTCATTCTTTTTCTCGACAAATAACACAGCATAGTCATACCATACATCATTAATATCTTGCTCACTCACGTTACACACCTCACTTTTCTTTATGCCATGCTCTTTAACTCCTGACGTTTACCCGTCTGATGCCAATGTAAATACGGATTACCGATCTGCTGGAAGGCTTCCAGAACCCCCCTGTTCAGGTCCTTCATCACATCATTTGTATAGTTCAAATGCGTCTCTTTATTATCCACGCCATGTCTTTCCAACAACCCTACATGCGTCGCAGTGAAAATAATATCTGCCAGCAACCAATAGATGACTTCATCCGGCTGTTTCACCCGTTTCTCCAATGAGACAAGACCACGTTCGTATATTCGAACGATATACGTATCTTCTCCACTCTCTACATAGGGCACACCATCCCATTTAAAGCTCTCAAACAAGCGGTTAACATAGTTCTGCATCTGTTCCCTAGGGAAAGATGTACGCTCTAAAAGCTGTAAAAGGATGTCTGCCAATTGTTGTTTGCTTAACATGTTGGACATGAATGCACCTGCCTCTGTAAAAGTAAATCTCTACTTCTCTAATTATTGCATGACATTCTCCAAATTCAATACCCTCGTTGGATTCTAACGTCGAAGACAGAATGAAAAATGAAAAAGCTGCCCAAGGCAGCCTCTTCATTCCATACTGTTCAATCAGGTTCCACAAAAAGTCTGATACGAAGTATTGCACTGTGCTGGCAATTCGGCATATTCAGCCTGCTCAGGTGAGTGAGCGAACGGGTCTGAAAGAACTACCAAAAGCTTCTGCATTACGCTAAGATCTCCGTGGTTCTCCGCTTGCTCAAGGGCTTCCTCGACCCGATGATTTCGGGGAATGACGGCTGGATTGCTTGTTCTCATCAACTGTTGAGAGACTTCCTTCTCCTCTTGCTGTCTGTCCAATCTTGCTTGCCACCGCTCATGCCATTCAGCAAATTCTGGCGTGCCAAACAAAGCTGTCCCTTCCAACCTATCAAAGGTCAAAGCCAGGAACGTATTGTTGTAATCTGCACTATGCTTCTCCATAAGTTCAAGAAGATCCTTGATCAGCGCTTCATCTTCGGCCTCTTCATCCAACAAGCCCAATTTGGCACGCATTCCCTTGAGCCAATGATGATGGTACAATTCAGAAAATTGTGCCATAGCATCCTGAGCGAGTTGCACCGCCTGTTCTTCATCTTCATGCAACAACGGCAGAAGTGTCTCGGCAAAACGAGCCAAATTCCACCCGGCAATATACGGTTGATTACCATAAGCATAGCGACCTTGCCTGTCAATGGAGCTGAATACGGTTGAAGGATTGTAAGCATCCATAAAGGCGCACGGACCATAATCGATGGTCTCACCACTAATGGCCATGTTATCCGTGTTCATCACGCCATGAATGAATCCAACATGCTGCCACTGGGCAATGAGAGCCGCCTGCCGCTTAATCACTTCCTGAAGGAGCAGAAGATAACGATTTTCGACGTGAGCAACCTCAGGATAATGTCGATTCAATGTGTAATCAGCCAACGCCCGGAGATCTTCAATAGATCCCCACCTTGCTGCGTACTGAAAGGTTGCTACCCGGATGTGACTGGAAGCCACCCGGGTTAATATAGCCCCAGGCCGCTCTGTTTCGCGGATAATGTTTTCTCCTGTTGATACCACCGCCAGACTGCGTGTCGTTGGGATACCCAGTGCATACATCGCTTCACTAATAATATACTCTCGCAACATGGGCCCTACAGCAGCACGTCCATCTCCTCCACGAGAGTACGGTGTTCTTCCTGAACCTTTCAGCTGGATATCCACTCGCTCGCCCTGTGGCGTAATCTGTTCACCCAGCAGCAAAGCACGTCCATCACCAAGCATGTTGAAATTTCCGAATTGATGTCCTGCATAGGCCTGAGCCAGAGGCTCAGCTCCTTCCGGAATCAGGTTACCTGCAAAAATTTGTGCTCCTTCCTCACTGTCAAGAGACTCCACATCCAGTCCCAAGCTGGAAGCAAGCAGTCTATTAAAAATGATTAGCTTTGGTGATTGAACAGGCACTGCGCCCTGACTTGTATAGAAGGGTTGCGGTAACTCCGCATAACTATTCTCCAAGTTCCACCCTTTGTTCAATGTTTCTTGTTGCATGTGATCACAACTCCTTTTCTGCACAAGGGATATCCCTTGGTTATATTGTAGCCTTGTGAACCGATGCTCATTTATGTAGTCGCATGGAAATTCAATTCAAGAGGATGTTGACTTAAACGAACATATTAAATGTTCTTGATGAAACTTTAGCATATTTGCATGCCTTTTGCATTCCTCATGAATCGTAAGCAAAAAAAATCCAAGAGGTTTCTTTGCCAAGTGGAATCATTGTCTTTCATTCCACTTCCCAGAAAACCATCTTGGATCTATTCCACTTACTACCAGATGACACGTCTGTTATTACAAGGATTACGTGTGTGCTTCTTGAGCCTGTATAGGCTGTACTGGCAAGCTCTCTTTTTTCAAAGCGAGGTTAAAGAAGACATTAAGCAGGATCGCTGACAGGCTTCCCGTGATAATACCATCGCTAACAATAATCCGAATACTCTGAGGAAGCTGGGCAAACAGATCGGGTACAGCAGTAACACCGAGCCCAAGCGAAACGGAGCAAGCCACGATTAATAGATTGGATTGTTTTCCAAAATCAACGTTTTGCAGCATTTTGATCCCGGATGAGACGACCATTCCAAACAGGACAACAGTCGCTCCTCCGAGGACAGCACTTGGAATAATGGTTGCAAAAGCAGCTACCTTTGGAATGAGTCCCAGAAAGACCAGGATACCTCCGGCTGCAACAACAACATTGGTCGTTTTCACTTTGGAGAGCTGAACCAAACCAACATTCTGTGCAAATGTATTGTATGGAAAAGCATTAAATATGCCGCCCAGGACAAACGCGAGACCTTCTGCGCGATATCCCCGTGCCAGATCTTTTTCGTTGATCGGTTGATCACAGATTTTGCTCAAAGCCATAAATACACCTGTTGATTCGATGATAACGACTGTACCTACAATAATCATTGTAATGATTGGGCCGATTTCGAAGGTAGGCCAACCAAAGTAAAAGGGTTGAGGTAAATGGAACCAAGAGGCTTCCTGTACAGCGGCAAAATTTACTTTTCCCATGAAGGCTGCGATGAGGGTCCCCACGATAATACCAAGGAGAACAGCCAGAGATTTAACAAAACCGCGAGCATATCGATTCAGGATTAGAATGAACAGTAATACACCAAATGAAAGCGCCAAATTGTCCAAACTTCCGAAATTCTCGCTGTTTGCTCCACCAGCCATATTTTTAATACCGGTTGGAATTAACGCAAGACCGATGATCGTTACCACTGTACCAATCACAACTGGCGGAAACAATTTGACGATTTTGCTGAAAAACACAGCAAAGATGACGATAAATAAACCCGCTGCAATGATCGACCCATATATGGCAGGAATTCCGTATTGCGATCCAATCGCTATCATGGGTGTCACCGCTACAAAAGAACTTCCGAGCACCGCTGGCAGACCAATACCCAAGTACTTGCCTTTCCGAGCCTGAAGCCACGTTGCAATCCCACACGTTAACAGGTCAATGGAAACCAGATACGCCAACTGCTCTGCAGTCAGATTTAGTGCTCTGCCCACAAGCAAAGGCACCAGAATTGCTCCCGCATACATCGCTAATACGTGCTGAATCCCGAGTGAAAAAACTCTCATCTTTTTGGTTTCTTTCATCCCACGTTGCCCCCCTGAAATTAGAATCAACTGAACCACTGCAAAATCATGTTATGTTGATTCACATTATATAAACTATTCAGGGAAGTTCCATGATTCATAACATAGAATTGTGATAAGAGATAAAGAGCCCAACTAAAATTGGGCATGTTATACAAAAGGTATTCTCATACCGTTTATGTCGCGTTATATAAGTTGACACATTAATGCATAAGGTCTGAACATCATTTATTTCATATTCTCAGCTTGTCCAGTTGAGAGGATTAATGTTAAAACGTTGCTCGATTACCTCTCCGTTCTGGTGAACCATCTCCGTAAAAAACACTTCTTCTCTGTTCATCAGAACAACGGATGAAGCTCTGGTCCCATAGTCGAATTTCTCACTTCTAACGAAGATGGGTGATAACAAACGTTCCCACTCCAATGGAACGCCTGTATGAGGCAAAAGTTCATCCACTGAAGGATCTGCAATTTGCAGCAAACCTAATATTTGTTCTGTCAGGGTATCTTCGTCTTCCCCTTGGATGATTTTCTCCAGCCCTTCTTTTCCACGTTTCACCTTGGGCCAATCTGTATTAATCAAGTGATTACTAATCCCGTATATTCCCGGTTTCAACTTCATCACAACATTACCCACATTAGAATAATAATAGAGGTCGTCAGGATCACCCACTAACAAATTGTAGCCAGGATAATCATTGCGACTTTGCTCCGCATGTTGTATAAATTGCTCAGGTGTGGACGTTCCTTTTAAAAAGTCAGCAACCAGATCTCCTCTTGAGCCCTTGGCCTGTACCTCTTCATTTGGATCACGATAATTCGTAACAGCAGCCAGACGCCCACCTGTTGTTACCCCCATCCAGGTTCCCATTTTCGACAAATCCCGGCCAGCCAATATATGAGGATAGTCTTCCCAATAGTGTGCTTGAGCCGTAGGTCTGTGATAGAATTCATCCCTATTTGATCCCAGAATAAACGGATACTTTGGATGCATGTTGTAAGCAAATAAAATTAAACACATGGGAATCTTCAACTCCTATATTCGTTAACCCTCTGATAACGTGGCTTTATATCGCATAATCAACTACAATGACATCTTCCACCCAACCATCCAGGGAAGCTACAAATGCCTGATGAGCAGGATGTGGTCCATAAGCGCGCAATGCGTCCTGATCTTCAAACGTCACTCTCAATCCAATCGTATAACCTTGAATACGGTCCGTTTCTTCCGTTGTATTGATTCCTGCGGTCAGCGTGACAATTCCCGGGATTTGTTCCTGTAGTGCGAGCAATTGAGCCACCCATTCCTGTTGTTTGGCTAGCGTGGTTTTACCGTTAAATTTAAAAACAACTAAATGTTCAAACATCTTGTTATTCCTCCTCTGTTAATTCTTTGCTACTCTATTTTCAACATGTTTTCGCAGTTTCTCCAACCAGTTGATATCGCTTTGAATACTCTGATAAGCATGATCTCTCATTAATAACAGAGCATCTTTCAGCTCCCCTTTAGTATCCATCTGTTCTGGGGTATGAAGCTCAATATACTCTATTTTCTTTTTCATCTTTTCGATAATATCCTCAATCAGGTAAGCAATCTTCTGATTGTCCACCTTATCCAGGTTGACCAACGCAGCGTACAGTGACTGCACATTCGTAAACTTCTGGAAGACCTTATATATGCTTTCTTCAAGTGACTGTCGCCCTTTTTCGGTGATTCCATATGTCGTTTTGTCCGGTCGATTTTCAGTCTGTATCGTTTCTACCTTCTCGATCAGGCCCTTCTTCAGCAACACTTCAAAATTATAGTAGATAGTGCCTTCAGTAATTTTGGCGTCGGTTTGATCCAGATGTTTACCAATACGCTTCTTAATATCATAAGGGTAATAATTCCCTTCACTTAGTGCACCGAGTATAAATATTTGAATCGACATTGTGACTGCCCCCATTCTGCTCATCCAAGGGTACAGCTTGGTCCTAATCGCCTACCCTCATAACTTCTATTTTATATCATAACGGGCTGTTGTACAGGCTCCTGTGTTGTATCGATCTGTTTGGCTTTTTTGAAATGATGGATGGCCGTATTGATAATAAAGGCTCCCACACCCACCAGTGCCAGTCCGACCGCATATTCTACTGTTTTCCCTCCGCCGAAGAGAATATTATAATCCAGATGTGTTGAATGGAACATCGGTGTAATCTGACTTACGAATTTGAAATATCCTGGCATCATCTCCGGTGACATGGACGTCCCGTTCGCAATGGATTGGCTGAGTACAAAGATCATATTGATCAGCATTCCACCTTGACCGAGAAGCATGATAAAGATACTTGTGAACTCAATCGACACAAACAGCTGCAAGCTGTGTACCATCCACATTTTCAAAAACACTTCCACCCCATACCCCTGCACCATAAAATAAATGCCGATCCCTACAAGTGGAGCAAGGATGGAAATAAGCAGGTTGGCTCCTCGCATTGCAAAGAATGCTTTCCATTTCCCCATCTGTCCTTGAAGATGCTGCATTCCGCCAATGCTTTGCATCGCATAGATCATAGCCCCGACATACAGCGCCATGGTGATGAACATCGGTGCCATCTGATTCTGCATGCCTGCTGGTTGCGGGTTACTCAGAACGATGTCAGATGACACTTTTCCCATAGTGGATTCCACAATCTGCTTCGATTGCTCCGCTGGAACCTGCATACTGCTCAGCACCCCCTCGAAGCTCTGTGCCTGAATCTGAGTTCCCATCTGCGCAGTAATTTCAGCAGCTACATTTTTCATGGTGCTTGTAATTGTTGTTGGGTTCGATTCATTAATCAGGTACTGGAGCTGCGCTTTCCCGCCCTGTTCAGACAGTTTCTCCGTAAAATCACCCGGTATACGAATGATCATATGAATATCCCGGTCTTCAAGTCCTGTCTTCGCCTGTTGCAACGATTCATCCATTACCACGTTAAACGGCAATTGCTCTTGCAATTTTTGTACAAATTCCGTACCGGATTGCTGGTCTTCGTTGACAATAGCCACGGTAAGATTCGTTACATTTTTCGGGATGGCACTATACCCTGACATAAAAACGATCAACATTACGATCTGATAAAAAACAATCATGAATATGCCTGCTTTGACTCCGCCATGCTTCAGTATGTTCTTCACTGTCTACTCCACCTTGTTTGTTATAATATAAACTACTTGAATTAAAGTACTCTTGTTTGGTATATTTGTCAATGAGACCAACCAAGGAGGCGAAACGAATGAAGAAGAGCGCTATAATTTCTCTATCTGAAATCACGAATTTTCAATCGAAAGAAGAAGAATTCAGTCCCTACCGTTGGTATCGCAGCATGTTGAATCAGGAACCTGTCGTCTACAACGAAGAAACCGATTCCTGGCATGTGTTCAGGTATGATCTTGTCAAAACGGTGCTTAATGATCACGAGCACTTCTCCAGTGTGAGAAAAAGATCGATTGTTAACGTAGGATATTCGAATGAAGAAGAAGGTTCGGGGAACGAGCACCATATGCCGGACAAGCTGGATATTCACAACGTAGATCCCCCGGAACATCGCAAGCGGAGATCCTTACTCGCCAGTGCATTTACACCAAGAAGTCTCAAGCTCTGGGAACCAAGAATTGAGGCCGTGGCCGAAGAATTAATCAGCGCATTTGAACATCAACCTGAAGTGGATATTGTTGAAGCATATACGAGTATGTTTCCTGTCATTATCATGTCTGACCTGCTCGGTATTCCTTCCAAAGATCGTAATCTATTCAAGGATTGGGTGGACACCATGTTTATGCCTACTACCGATGCAACCTTTGAACAGATTAACCAATTGAAAAAGATTGCCGGTGAAGAATACTTCAAGTACTTGTATCCCTTCGTTGTGTCCAAACGATCCAATCTGGGAGAAGATATCATATCAGACCTGATTCAGGTTGAGTTGGATGGCGAATTTTTTACAGATGAAGAGATTGTGCGAACCACCATGTTTATTCTGGGAGCTGGCATCGAAACGACCAGTAATCTGCTGGCCAACTCGTTCTACTCCCTTCTATATGACCAACCGGAATTGTATGCCGAACTCAGAGATCACCCTGAACTTGTTCCAGCCGCGGTAGAAGAAATGCTGAGATATCGTTTTCACATCAGTAAAATGGACCGCATGGTCAAAGAGGATAACGATCTTCTTGGGGTTAAGTTAAATAAAGGAGATGCCATCGTGGCGTGGATGAGTGCAGCCAATATGGACAAGAACATGTTCGAAGATCCATTCACACTGAATATTCATCGTTCGAACAATAACAAACAGCTTGCGTTTGGTTTCGGTACTCACTTCTGTCTTGGGGCTCCTCTGGCGCGCCTGGAAGCGAAGATCGTATTAACCGCATTCCTAAAGACATTCACCAAAATTGAACCTGTTCAAGGGTTCATCCTGGAAGAAAACCTGACTCCATCTGCCGCTGGGCAGTCCTTAACAAACCTTCCGATGAAGCTGTATAAGTAAATTCGGTTAGTGCGAATACCAAAAAAGAGCAGATCATCTGCTCTTTTTCTCATGACTTTGATTGATTCACTCATTCAAATCAATTTAATTCAACAATTCCAATCCGCCCATCATATAGGGGACAACTCGTTGAGCTAACTCAGCAGGGGATTCCTGTCTTCCATCCACATTCCATCGATACGTCATTCCATAGATCGACCAGCTTAGCATGGTTGCAGTCATTTTTAGCGTTTTGGGATCTACATCCTTCGCCACTTTGCTCATTAATTCAAGAAGGAATTGTTCCAGTTGAGTCTTGATGTTCTCTTCAATGATTGGTGCAACCGTCTCATATTTCTTGATGCACTCATTACTTGAGACGTGATAATCACATAATGAAAATATAAGCTGCTGTATGGTTTCCGCTGATAACCGTGCATCCGGGTCTACCCTTTTTGTTACATATTCCATAAAAGCATCCGATAACAAGGATTCAAGGAGTGCATATTTATCCTGAAAATGGGCGTAAAATGTGGCTCTGTTAATTGTGGCCTGTTCCGTAATGTTTTGAATGGTAATGCTGTTGAAATTTTTAAGATTCAATTGGTTTAAAAACGCATCAAGAATTAATTGACGCGTGCGGATTACACGCGGATCATTCGAGTTTGGAGACAATACACCAGACATGCCCCAATCCTCCTTTGTACACAAAATATTTGGTTAGACTCCTTCATTATAGATAAGTGTTATTTGTTCAACAAGTGAAAGTAAGTGCAAAGACACCATACAATAATCCGTGTCTTTCGCTTAAGCAACAAAATGCTCCGATTGTTGGTTGAGCATGCCTATAGACCTTGTTAACATTGCACTCGTACCCACTGAGAGGTACAACATAATGGAGGTGTATATTTTGAGTAATCCACAATATAACATTATTTCTACAGAGCGTTTGTTTCAACCATACACTGTTTCAAAGCTAACCCTGTCCTCACGCATCGTCATGTCCCCCATGGCTCGTGCTTTTTCCCCGGGCGGTGTCCCTGGCTCAGACGTAGCCGCATATTATCGTCGACGTGCCGAGCATGGTGTTGGACTTATTATTACCGAAGGTGCAACCATTGAGCATCCCTCTGCATCAAGTGAACCTAGAATCCCTCATATGTATGGAGAAGCAGCTCTTCAAGGCTGGGCTGAAGTGGTCGAACAAGTCCATGAAGCCGGCGGCAAGATTTTTCCGCAGATTTTACACATGGGAATCGTTCGTCCTTCAGGATCTGACCCACACCCGGAAGCTGCATCACTGAGTCCATCGGGAGTTGATATGGAAGGTACTCAAGTAGGTGCGCCCATGACGGAGGCAGAGATCGCAACTGTGATTCAAGCCTATGCAGATGCAGCAGCCAATGCGCAAAGTATTGGTTTTGACGGAATTGAACTTCACGGTGCACACGGTTTTCTAATCGATCAGTTTTTCTGGAAAACAACGAATAGGAGAACGGACCGCTATGGTGGTGACCTACAGAAACGAACTCAATTCGCGGTTGAACTTGTCATGGCAGTTCGTGCTGCGGTAGGTCCTGATTTCCCTATTGCAATGCGGATTTCTCAATGGAAGATGAATGATTATCAAGCCAGACTGTTCGACACACCGGAAGAACTGGAACAATTCCTTCGTTTGCTGGTTGATGCAGGTGTAGATATCTTCCACTGCTCGACACGACGCTTCTGGGAGCCCGAGTTTGAAGGATCTGATCTTGGATTTGCAGGGTGGGTGCGGAAGCTAAGTGGTCAAACCACGATAACGGTCGGTTCTGTAGGTATGGCAGATGAGCCTGAAGCAGAAGGCAATGAAGTAAAACATCCGGGGATGAGCGAACTTATGAAGCGATATGAGCAACAGGAATTTGATCTGGTGGCTGTTGGACGTGCACTCCTTGGTGATCCGGCATGGGCTGCCAAAATACGCGAAGGCCGCGTATCTGAGATTCAGGCTTTTACACCTGAAGCACTGGCTACGTTACACTAAGAACAATTACTAATTGTTCCAGACATTTTTTCTCCCCTATATATAGGTTCGAACTCATGAATCAACTATACTATGCAAAGGGCTCGCTTTCCCTCCGGGATTGCGGGTATTTTGTTTTTGGAGCTATCTGTGCGATCAAACACTTCGAGCAATAGCAATATCGTTCAAGAAAATTCCTTCTTTGCAACCTATAATGACCTTAACATACCAGAAAGAAGGTGCATCATGACTCGGGAAGTCCGGACTGTGGTATTTGATACCGATCTACAGCTAGAAGCTTATCAATTTGAAGGCATTATGCAGAAATTTCCCAATCATTTTCATGACTATTACGTCATTGGATTTATTGAGCAAGGCAAGCGTCACCTCGTCTGCAACAACGAAGAATACATTCTGAATAGTGGCGACATGATTGTCTTTAATCCACATGATCCTCATGCCTGCGAACAGGTCGATGGCAGAACCCTCGATTATCGCTGTATCAACGTCCAGCCTGAGGTTATGCGAGAGTATGCAAAAGAGATTACTGGACAAGCATACTTGCCACGGTTCACATCCCCCGTTCTCTATCAGAGTGAACTTGTGGGTTCCCTGCACGAGCTTCATCAGATGATTCTGGAGGAGCAATCGGATTTCTGCAAAGAAGAATTGTTACTCTTTCTGCTGGATCAATTAATGCGAGATTATGCGGATGCTGAACCGCCTGTATCCACGCAGGATGTTACCGCAGAGATCAGACGCATATGTGATTACATAGAAGCTCATTACATGGAGAGCATCTCGCTGAACGAGTTAGCCGATCTGACGGAGATGAGTAAGTATCACCTGCTGCGTTTATTCACTCGCCAGAAAGGCATATCACCTTACCGCTATCTGGAAACGATTCGCATTAATCAAGCCAAACGTCTGCTGGAACAAGGCCTGCTTCCCATTGAAGTAGCCGCACAGACAGGATTCAGTGACCAGAGCCATTTCACGAATTTTTTCAAAAAACTAATCGGGCTGACGCCGAAGCAATACAAACGTATCTTCAACCATGATACGGAGTTGAAACGAACCATCGATAACCTCGTATGACGAGTCATCATGACACTAATGCTGCTACCGGACATTTGCTCGCCTTATTTACCATATTGATCTGGGGAACTACGTTTGTCTCAACAAAGGTCTTGTTGATTGATTTCACTCCAGTGGAGATTCTATTTTTCCGTTTCCTGATCGGGTATTTGGTACTGTTGCTAATCTATCCGGGTTCACTGCGGATCGCCTCATTCAGAGAAGAATGGTTATTTATCGGAGCAGGAATATGTGGAGTGACTCTATATTTTCTCATTGAAAATATTGCCCTGCTGTACACAACCGCTTCCAACGTGGGTGTTATTGTCTCCATTGCCCCGTTCTTCACTGCCGTGCTCGCCAATTTCTTCCTGGATGGTGAGAAGTTAACGCGCCGCTTTCTTATCGGATTTGGGATTGCCTTGAGCGGCATCCTACTCATCGCACTGAACGGCAGTTTCGTTCTGCAATTGAATCCGGTAGGTGATCTGCTTGCTTTTATAGCACCTGCGGTATGGGCGATCTACTCTGTGTTAATGCGGAAAATTGGCCAGCTTCGTTATCACACCATTGGTGCGACTCGCAAAGTGTTCTTCTATGGCCTGATCTTCATGCTGCCAGCTCTGTTCCTGTTTGAATTCCATTGGGAACTCGGACGCTTCACAAGTATGACCAACCTTTCTAATGTTCTCTACCTCGGTCTGGGTGCCTCCGCATTGTGTTTCGTGACCTGGAACCGGGCCGTGAATCTTCTCGGAGCTATCCAAACGAGTGTATATATCTATCTGGTGCCTGTCATTACAGTTGTGTCATCTGCACTGATTCTTCAAGAGCAGATAACCTGGGTGATTGTTCTCGGTGCGTTCTTAACCCTATTTGGCTCTTACATTTCAGAACGAAAAGGACACAAGCTTAACAACAAAAACACTAATCCGCATAGGGGTTAGTGTTTGCTTCATTTTTTACTGATAAAACTGGACATCGTGGTTGACCACCGTTGACATGCGCAGAAGTCATTCATTTTATCTCGCTTAATTGAGACAGCAGAATCTCCAGTTCCTCTTGCTCCAGATGACGCCATTGCCCCCGCTCCAGTTGATCCAGCCTAATATTCATAATTCGGATGCGTTCCAGCTTCAACACTCGGTACCCCAAGGCTTTGCACATTCTACGGATCTGCAGGTTGAGACCCTGTGTCAGAATAATACGAAATACATCTTCACTTTGCCTATACACTTCGCAGGGCTTGGTCACCACGTCCAGAATTTCAACGCCTTCAGACATGGACTTTACAAATTGATCTGTTATGGGTTTGTCTACAGTCACTACATATTCTTTATCATGGTTATGCTCCGAACGCATCATCTTGTTCACAATGCCTCCATCATTCGTAAGCAAAATCAACCCCTCAGATGCCTTATCCAGCCTGCCTATCGCAAATATGCGAGAAGGATAATTCATATATTGAATGATATTCCCTTCCACATGTGCTGCTGCTGTGCAGACAATACCGATGGGTTTGTTCAGAGCAATGTAGACAGGTTCACTGTCATTACGAGGAATCTCCTTGCCATCAATGAGTACCACATCATGAGGTTCAACTTCCGCCCCTTTTTCACATACCCTGCCATTGATCGTTATGCGTCCAGCTGCAATTAAACGGTTCGTTTCCCTGCGGGAGCAGAATCCCGTTTCACTTATGTATTTGTTAATTAACATGTGTCACCACTTCTCATCTATAGTATTGCCACTGGTTCTTAGAGTGCTGGTACGTTCATTCGCTTCGTGCAATGAGTTAGTACCTTGTACTGATTTTCATTCCACATCATCTCATTTATACTGAAACGAAGCAATGAATGGTTATATAAAAACACATACAACGTTACATAGGAATGCCAAAATACACGCTGGAAGGAGTTTCTCATGTACAAAGTTACTCGATTTACAGTTGACCCCGATGATCCAAACCAAGACTCTGGCATGTGGATTGGTGGAGAAACTGCATACGTTTCCGACTGGCCTCTCAACCCCGAGGGGCAGCCTTTATTGCATCTGTTCTCCATTAATTGTAATACACTTTCACAGCAGGTCCATATCCCTTCTTTACCACAAGATAAATATATCTCGGTCTTCTCGACCTACTCCGCCTCCGAATATTTTCTGGATCAGGTAACCTATACGGGAGATGAGCTGGAATGGAACGAGAATATTCTCGCCGGGTGCACTTATGTCTCGGTATCTTCGCATCCACTCACTTCCGTATGTCCCGTTCCACCCATTCCGTTAAGCGGCGTACGTTTGATTGAAATGGAGTTAGACGATCAGGCATTCCCTGCATTCTCATTTTTCTCTCCCACGTTACCAAATGGTGTGAAAGGAATTGACCATTTGGTAGAGGAACATCAACTGGTGTGTCAAATATATTCCGGAGATTTTCCTGAGCCTTATCGGGATATATTGGGTCTTCCCGATGCAAACGGTTATTTATTTTTGCGAAGGGGTCCCGCGTCTGCTCACGCGCCATTCGATGGAATATTCTTTGTACAGACTGCTTAATGGCGATACGTTGAGGTCAGGTAACATCATATAAAAGGGCTAATCAGAACGTTTCCCGTCTACTCAGACAGGGAACGTTTTTTATATATGCACGTGTTACTATCCTCGATCAATACAAATGCCAAACCCTGTTAAAAGGTCATATGGATTGGATCATATTTATCCTTTCGACACGAAATCGTTTTAGATGAAACTTAGCACGAGAAATATTTCTCCTCATCAAAATTTAACATTATTTTACAACAAAAAGCATGTACATTTGTGCATTTATGGTATAAGTTATATATGAAATAAACATTAATTACATAATATAAAATTTTTATCCAACTAGGAGGCAGACTTATGAAAAGAATATTCGCTCTAAGCTGCGGTTTTTATCTGTTAATCGGCATAACCAGCGTTGTGCTCGGCGCCCTTCTCCCTGTTTTATTGACATATTATGAGCGCGGTTATAGTGATGGCGGATTTTTGTTATTTCTGCAGTTCCTTGGATTTCTTGTCGGGGTTCTTGTCGCTCCTTCAATGACTGCCCGGATCGGAAGAAAAGTTATGCTACTGATTGCACTGGTCTGTATTGTAGCGGCTTATGCTGTTCTCGGATTTTTGCCATCTTGGACTAGTGTTCTTCTACTTACTATTCTCATCGGCTTTGGCTCAGGCATTATTGAGCCTTCCGTTGGAGCATTCACGATCGAATTCACTGAGAATCAGAAAGCCGTAGCGATGTCCAAGCTTGATGTGTTCTTTGCTCTTGGAGCACTTCTCATCCCCGCTGTCGCTGCTTTATTTATCTGGATGGATCTGTGGCATCTTACTTTTTATACAGTGGCCGTGTTGTCACTCGTTCTCATGCTACTGTGGATCACCATGCCCCGTTCAGCCGCACTGTATCTGGAACAGGCTGGCGAGAATACAGTGGCACACTCAGCAGGTAAAGCCCGATATTCTAGAAAACAGCTGGGTCTGCTGACGATCTTTGTCATCTTCTTTTTCATCTACATGGGACTGGAACTGGGATTAATGAACTTCCTGCCCTCCATTCTCGTAGAACGATTGCAGCTTCAGGAATCTGTCGCATCGCTAAGTGTCTCCATCCTGTGGATTGCGATGATCATCGGCCGTCTTTTCTCGGGGAAAATAGCGGAAGCCGTCAACTATATGCCTTTCCTGATCTGGAGTACGGTTGGCACGCTTTTGTTTACGGTCGCTATGGTATTTGTAACTGGACAGTGGGCAACGTATGTGCTCATCTTCGGAACCGGTCTGTTCATGTCTGGGCTGTTCTGTATCGCACTGGTCTACGCAAATGTTCTGATTCCCGGTATGACCGAGCGGACAACCAGTATCCTGATCGCATCGGGTGGTATTGGAGGAGCCATCTTGCAGTATGTGACTGGATGGAGTATGAGTACCTGGCCTGTTGTGAATACGATCTGGATTTTGGCCGGATTCTGTCTGATCCTGCTGCTCACATTGATGGTCTCTCATCTATGGACTGTAAAAAATAATGCAGTACGTGCTGCTCTCGCACATGCTCTCGCACAACATAGCAAGGAAATGTAAACATCGTTTCTTAAGGGAGGTGATGCCCGCATCATCCGGGATTGTTGAGCTTTGTTCGAGCTAGTACACCATTATATTGGAGGAAATCGTATGCAAACTTTAACCAACAACCGCTTCATAGCCGGAAAAGGGATTAAGTTGATTGACGATTCAGGTGTTGAATACCTCGATGGCGTGTCAGGCACGTTTAATCTGTCACTGGGCTATAATCACCCACATGTAGTCAGCAAAATTCAGGAACAAGTCGGCAATCTGACGCATATGTCTTCCTCCTTCACTGAACCATACGTAAATGAAGTACTTGATCACTTAATCGAATATGCTCCAAACGACATTAATGCCGGATGGATGCGGGATATTACTGGTTCAACTGCCAACGAATGTGCGACCAAAATCGCACAGAAGTATACCGAATCGACAGACATCATCAGCCTGTATCTGTCCCATCATGGGCAGACCCAATTTGCCACCGGGATTTCGGGGAATGCCTTCAGGCGGAAACGCTTCCCCAATTCGGCTGTGGCTAACGCTGTCCATGTACCTGCCCCATACTGTTATCGCTGCCCATTCAAATCCTCAAATGGAGACTGCGGCTATCAATGTGTTGAAGCTATATCTGATGCAATAGAATATGCAAGTTCCGGCTCAGTCGCCTGCATGATTATTGAACCCATTCTCGGAAATGGTGGCAATATCATTCCTCCACCCGGATATTTCAAACGTCTGCGTAAACTGTGTGACGAGTACAATATTATTCTTATTGCCGACGAAGTGCAGACAGGAATCGGTCGTACGGGAACCATGTTTGCCAGCGAACTGTTTGATATCCAGCCTGACATGATTACCCTTGCAAAGGGTCTTGGCGGAATCGGCGTACCTGTTGCTGCTGTATTAATGCATTCCCGGCTGAATGTGCTCGAAAAGCACGAACACTCCTTCACCTCAGGAAGTAATCTGATCTCCGTAACCGCTGCCAAATCCACCTTGGAAGTGGTATCCGAACCCGGATTTCTGGATGCGGTAAAACGCAAAGGTGAAATTCTGGGTGAATTGCTGCATGAATTGGCTATGAAATACCCAAGTATCGGGGAAGCTCGTGGCGTCGGGTTAATGTGGGGGTTGGAGATCGTAGGTGACGGTAATGAACCGGATACACTAAAAACCAATGCCATTGTTGACCGTGCTTTTACAGATGAGCATCTGATCTTGAGAAGTTCAAGATATGGCTTCGGCAACGTTGTTAAGGTCCGGCCTTCCCTTACCACAACCGAAGACGAACTGGTTGAGATTGTGGAGCGGCTGGATTCAGTGCTTGCCAGCGTTCATTAAAACATTTCAATGCAACTGTTCGAAGTGGTCGTTTCGGTTACGAATCGTTCTTATGATCACTGTTATCCACGGATTTTCTTGATTTCCCTTTCACGAGGGAAAAATCCGTGGATAAAGGCGAACGCTTCGCTTCTCCAGAATCGATTTCGTCCCCTTCACTACTTTCGTATCTTGTCCGAAACTGTTTTAAGATGAATCGCTATATTTATATTTTATATAATTACAAGGAGGTTATATCATGCTTGCATTGGTATACAAATCGGCTTGGGATGTGGCGCTTGAGGAACGGCCTGTCCCGGAAATTACAAGAGATAATCAGGTGTTGGTTCGTATTCGAGCAACCGGAGTATGTGGTACCGACTTAGGCATCGTCAGCGGTAAATATCATGCGGTTCCTTCTGTCATTCTCGGTCATGAGTCTGCCGGGGAAGTCATTGCTGTTGGCTCTGCGGTAACGACATTACAACCGGGCGACCGTGTTGTGATCGACCCCACCTACTATTGCGGACAATGTGACATGTGCAGAACAGGCAGACAAAATCATTGCACACACAAGTCTGTTACCGAGACAGGTGTGAGCGCTGACGGAACATTTACAGATTATTATGTGACCGAGGATCGTTTTTTGTACAAATTGAAGGACCATGTGAGCTATGAAGAAGCAACTTTGACGGAACCGCTCAGCTGTATGCTGACGGGGATTAATCAGATTCATTTATTGCCGAATTTCAGAACGATCATCCTCGGCGCAGGCCCGATTGGCATTCTGTACAGCTACGCGCTCGCTTCTAAAGGGGTCACCGGCTGTCTGGTCGACATCTCCGAAGAACGCTTAGCCATTGCCGGTTCCATTGCACCCGATCGTTGGGAAGTTCATTCATCCTTCGAAAGTGCAATCGAATCGCTGTCACCCGCAACCCATCAGGTCGATATGATCGTGGATACAACAGGTGTTGTGGGCACACAAGTGCTTTCCCAGCTCGCCAGTGGCGGTTATCTGATGCTGGTTGGTCTGAGAGATGGAAACACATCCTTCAATCCCAAGGAAGTTGTGGACCGCAGTCTAAAAATTATTGGTTCCATCGATTCTCTGGGGACATTTGCTACCGCACATTATATGATTGAACAAGGGATTATTCCGGCAAAAAAAATCATCACCCACTCCTTCCCGTTGGAGGATTACGAAGAGGCATTCCGTACACTTGGCTGTGATATTCAGGGACGCACACTTCAAGCCTCTTCACATGCCATTAAAGTTGTGCTGCAATCCAGCGGTTCCAGTTTCTAAAGTGGAAGGTTAACCATGAATGGATTACATTAGAGATATATGTATACACAATCCTGGAGGAGGAATACAACATGGTAGCAAACCAAGAGTTTGGCGGACTGGAAGCGGCCGATGATGACAGCATTCAAGCAGTCATTTTTGACATGGATGGTGTACTGATTGACAGCGAACCGATTTATTTCGAGATTGAGCGCAGCTCTTTTACCCATTTTGGCGCTGTGGTGACTGATGAAGAACATCATACCTATGTTGGAGTTACGCTGGAATCCATGTGGCAGCAAGTATTGGACAAACATCAGCTGACAGCTACGCTGGAAGAAATATTTGCTTATCATCAGCATAATGTGATGCAAACGATGCTTGCCCATCCGAATCTGACGGCAATGCCTTCCGTGGAACGCTGGTTAAGCTGGCTGCATGAGCAGCACGTACCCATAGCCGTTGCTTCTTCCTCTCCACGTGCACTGATTGATCTGATCATGGACAAGACCGGTCTTGGACAATACTTTGAGGTGCGAATGACAGGTGAGGAAGTTACAAACGGCAAGCCGGCACCAGACATTTTCCTGACCACCGCTGAAATGATTGGTGCATCTCCTTCGAATTGTCTGGTGATCGAGGACTCGCGCAATGGTGTTCAGGCCGCCAAAAGTGCAGGCATGCGCTGTATCGGATATCGTAATCCGGGATCAGGCAATCAGGACTTGTCCAAAGCCGATCTTCAGATTTCCAGTTACGATGAGTTATGGACATTGAAGGACACACTGCCCTTTGAAGGCAGATTGCCAAGTTTGTCAAAGTTTCGCTGAGAAGATCGGAATTTCGGAATGTATTTAAAAAAAACACCCAAACGGCTTCAATTCATTTGAATTGGAGCTGTTTGGGTTTGCTTGCTGCAATGGGTGTTACATAAGAACACATGCTGTAATTTCAACTAAACCGAAAGATCGAGACTTCCACCCAGATTGGGATGAGGAGCAGGCACTGACTTCAACATTTCCGCCATCTGCTGGCCTTGCTGCTGTGCCATGTCTTTCGTAATCGACATCACTTGCAAGCTTGCCGACTGCACTACTGAAGCTTGGCTCATCGCCATTGATAATGCTGCAATATCCATGTTCTGCACTCCTTTCACTTTCTGATTACATAGATGTACTTATTATATATCGGTCACAAGGGAGGATTTGTTAAAAGGTCGATCAAAATGTATACGAAAATCCATTCCAATCAATCATAACCACCCTCAGCTTCAGGCAGTTCCTTGCATCATTAACGGAGCATAAAAAGGGGATGCCATAAGTCATGAGCATGACTGAGGACATCCCTTATAAAAGTTATTTTATTCTAATGAACCTGGCACACGCTATTCGCTCTGATTTGCACAAGTCTATGGTGTAACGAATCACAGAGACGTTATTTCGTCGATTGGGTCGTTTTTTAGGTTCTGACACCCTGATATGATGAAATAACGTTACTGAGGTTCGTTTAAGTTTGCCGTTCACATCGAATCTACCTCTTAAGACGCGTCAGATTCGTTAGCGCTTTGAGTGAGGAGGAAACTCACTTTTGGAGAGGCCCATTACTTTTCCATTAATAAATGTTCGACGTACTCAACGCAAGTTCGTTTATTTTAACTTCCGGGTTACTTACCACTTGTTGAAATATGGAAATAAAGTGTTTTTGAATCTGTTCAACGGTAGATAGGTCATACACATTGGCATTATACATCAATATGATCTTCATGTTCTCATGGGGCTTGACGATCAAAGTAAAATCAAAACTATTGTGTTCTGTACCCCCAACATTCATAATTTCAAGCGGTATTTCGCCTTTTTGACCCAAACTCTCCATTCGATGCTCTACCGGGAAGTTCTGATACACAACAACATGGTTAATTAGAGATTGTTTTTGCTTGGTCAGATTTTGAATATCATATAACGAATACGTATCATACGCATGTGAATCCACAGCTTGTGCCTGATTCCTTTTCATTAAAGATATAAATGACTCATCGGCCTGAGCCTGCATACGAACCGGAATCGCATTAATAAATAATCCAATCATGCTTTCGATCCCAGGAATAACAGGCGGTCTGCCCGATACAACACTTCCGAATACAACATCATTGCTTTCATTGTATTGCTGCAACAATACACCCCAAGCAGTCTGAACTAACGTATAGAGCGTTACATGCTGCTGTTCCGCAATCTGTTTCATTTGTTCGATTAGTACATCATCCAAATAACAGTTTAGCGTTCTGGAATCCTGTCTTTCATGTTTCGGTTTGATTTTTTCTCCAGGCAATTTCGTTTGCCCTTCATAACCTTCCAGGTAATGACTCCAATAGGTTATTGCACCTTGATGATCTTGCTGTTCCAGCCATTCAATGAATTGACTATACGGTGTTAATAGAGTCACTTGAGGCTTTCTATTTTCCCGAATCGCAAAATAATTTTCAAATATCTCTTTGCTTACCAGAGACATACACCAGCCGTCCATCAAAATATGGTGAAAACTCCATATGACGCGGTATTCCTCATGCTTTGTTCGTAAAACAGACATGCGTATTAGCGAATCTCGTTGTAAGTCAAATCCTCTTGCCTTGTCCTGCTCAATATACTCGTCAACATACGTTTTACGTTGCAGCTCACTTGTGCCAGCTACATCTTCATAGATAAATTCAAATTCCTTCTCTTGATACACAATTTGAAGAGGGATGTCCACGAAATCACTGTAAAAATTAGTTCTTAATATCGCATGCCTTTGCATTAATTGATCCAAACTTTGCGCAAAAGAGGCAACATCGAAATCACCACGCATATCAAACATGATTTGTACAAAGTAAGCGCCCGAAATTGGATTCCGTTCACTTTCGTACAACATTTCCTTCTGTAATGGTGTAAGTGGGTACACATTTTCGATTCGACCGATGTGCCCAGTTTGTTCCACGATTTGATCCAATTGATCAATGGTTAATGACTTGCATGAAATATCACTTGGCGTAAGCTCGGTTTGTTCCTTCGTTACACAATGTTCAACGACTCTATTAAGACCTTCCTTATAGAGACAAGCCAATTGCTCCATCGTTTCCCGGCGATATTGTTTTTGACTATAGTTAATGGACAGCGACAACCGACCCTCTGTAACAATGCCATTCATATTAAGTACAAAAGGTCTCTTGTTGTTTTCACTTACGGATGGTCCGCTGGAATAATGCGAGAATTTAATGCCATCTTGGCCCGAATCCTGATTCACCTGTCCCATATAGTTGAAACTAATTTCGGGATTTTTCTCTAACTTGAATCCTTCATTTCCATGTGACAAATACCTCGAAATCCCGTAACCAATGCCTTTAGTTGGGATCTGACGCAGTCTTTCCTTGACGGTCTTAATCCTCCTTGATAAGTCAGCCCCGGACTCCATCGTAATCATAACGGGGTACATGCTCGTAAACCATCCCACTGTACGCGTAATGTCCAGCTCTGGCAGGATGTCTTCTCTACCGTGCCCTTCCAGATTTACAAGAATTTCTCCCATGCCTGTCCAATCATGAACTGCCATTCCCAATGCCGTTAGCAATATATCATTAATTTCCGTATTGTACGCATGATGTGTCTGCTTTAATAATTGCTCCGTTTCCGCTGCTGTCCAATGAATGGTGATCGTTTCACTATCTTTGCCAATCGTCTCATCACAATCCATATCTTTTGGCAGCGGGCTTAGCTGGGCCTGCTCCACACGACTCCAGTATGGATTCTCTTGCTTCATCGCCGGGCTATCTGCAAACGTAGACAATTGTTCTGCCCATTGTTTAAACGAGGTCGTTTTTTGAGGAAGCTGGATTTCTTGGCCTCTCAAGAACTGATCATGTCCTGTCTGAATATCTTCATATAAAATACGCCATGAAACCCCGTCTACCAACAAATGATGGATGGCAATAAGCAGGTGATCCCCTACAGCACATTGGAACAACCCAAGTTTGATCAAAGGCCCGTGAGACAGATCCATACCGCTCTGAATTTCTTTTGCTTTATTTTCAATGAACGATGCAGGATCTGCTTCTGTTTTGAGATCAACGATTTCAAGGCTGTATAATCCATCTTCGTCTGCCCCTCGATTCCACGCTTCATATCCACCTTCAGGCGCTTGACGATAAAGGATGCGGAGAGCATCATGCTGTTTAACGATCTTATCCATGATGCTGTGAATAAAGCGGACATCAAACCCTTTTTCACGAAAGAACATCATTTCCTGATTGTAATGATGTGCGTCCACCATATTTTGATCAAAGAACCAGCGCTGAACAGGTGTCAGCATCACTTGTCCCCTAACTTCCCCTTGGTCAGAAATAGTACTCACAGATGTAACGTGTTCACTCAACTCTGCTACTGTTGGATAGGTGAAGAAATGCTTCATTTCCACTTTATACCCTGCTTGAAGCAGTCGTGAGGAAACTTGAATACATTTAATCGAATCGCCCCCGAGTTCAAAGAAATGATCTGATGTGCTAATCTTTTGAACACCAAGCACAGCTTCCCAGGCAGAGACGATCGCTTGTTCTACAGCGTTCTGCGGCGCCATATACTCGGTCCCTTTTTGCATATGTTCTTGTGGAGATGGCAATGCCTTTCGGTCAACCTTTCCATTGGAAGTTAACGGTATATGCTCTAATTGAACAAAATAAGACGGGATCATATAATCCGGAATTTCATGAGATAATGCCATTCTGATTTTCTTCGCTGTCAGTGAGCTGTGGCCTTTCCAATACGCACACAACTGCTTCGAACCATCCTCATGCTCACGGGCAATAACGACTGCTTCCTGAATGAAGTCTATTTGCAAAAGCGCAGTTTCCACTTCGCCAAGCTCAATTCGGTAACCGCGAATTTTCACTTGATGATCGATTCGTCCCAGATATTCAATATTTCCATCCGGCAACCATCTTGCGGCATCTCCTGTGCGATACATTTTCCCTTCTGTAATCCAGGGGTGATCAACAAATTTCTCTGCGGTTAAATCAGGCCGGTTCAGATAACCTCTGGCAAGGCCCTCACCTGCTACAACTAATTCTCCCTGAACACCGATCGGTTGAATGCGTTGATGTTTATCCAGAATATAGGTCTGCAACGTCGGGATTGGTTTTCCAATATTGCTCTTTCCAGCATGTATTTCAATGTCGGTTATTTCCTTATACGTTACATGAACCGTTGTTTCGGTTATCCCATACATATTAATTAACTGGATAAATGGATATTTCAGCTTCCAATCCTTCAATAACACGGGATTGAGGGCTTCTCCTCCAAAAATCACTTTTCTTAATTTCAGATCTGCTGCATGACCTCCCAGTTCTTCCTGAAGAAGATGATAGAAATACGTTGGCGTTTGATTCAATATCGTCACTTGCTCGTCTTTTAACAATTGTAGAAATTGTTCCGGACTTTTTGCCGTCATTTGAGGTACAATAACCAGTTTTCCGCCATAGAGCAATGCCCCATACATTTCCCATACCGAAAAATCAAAGCAAAAAGAATGGAATAAGGTCCATGTATCTGATGTATTAAAATCAAACAAATTTTTACTGTTGAACAACAATCGAACCACATTTTTATGTTCAATACATGTCCCTTTTGGTTTACCTGTCGTTCCTGAGGTATAAATTACATATGCCAAGCCTGTTGGTGCAGCAGTCACTCCCAAGTTGGAATGATCTTCATGATAGGACTCAGGTAGATCCAGGCAAACGACCTCTCCTGCAAAAGAGATGCGTTCTTTCAAATGACTTTGCACTAATAATACATGTACACCCGAATCCTCAAGCATGTAGTTTATACGATCCTCTGGATATTCAGGATCAATCGGCACGTATGCGCCACCGGCTTTCAAAATCGCAAGGATTCCTACAACCATGTCTAGCGAACGATCAGCGATGATCCCTATTAACTGATCATTTTGAATGCCTTTAGCCTTCAACGTTCTTGCCAATTGGTTGGCTTTCTCGTTCAGCGCTTGATAGGTCAAATGTTGAGCCTCAAATACAACCGCAACGTGTTCAGGAGTCCTTGCCGCCTGCTCCTCAAACAGTCCATGAATCGTCTTCTCCATTGGATATTCAGCCATAGAATCATTAAACTGTTCCAAAATTTGTGTTTTCTCCTGTGTTGTGGTCACGTCGATTTCATGGATCGGAATATTCGGATTGTTGACCACTTGCTTCAACATCTGAATCAAATGACCTTGAATACGTTCTACGCTTGCCCGATCATAGGTGTTAGCATTGTAATAGAACATGCATTTTATGGATTGGCCTGGTTTGATAATCAGGTTAAAGTCATAATTCGTTTGTTCATCTGCTTCTACATTCGTAATCCGAAGAGCTGTCTCCTCCTGATCCCCAAACTGTTCCATAATGCCCTGTACAGGATAATTCTCGAATATCAGGATATGATCAATCAAATTTTGCTTTTGCGATGTTTCCGCTTGAATCTCGTATAACGGATACGTGTCATGTGGATGCGAAGCCACAGCTTGTTCCTGATTCCGTTTCATAACCGCTGCAAATGTCTCGTTACCTTGAGTCTGAACGCGTACAGGAATGGTATTGATGAATAAACCAATGATTCGCTCAACTCCGACAATCGCCGCAGGTCTGCCCGACACCACGCTTCCGAATACAACATCCTCACTGCCGTTATATATCTGTAGCAACATTCCCCAAGCTGTCTGCATGAACGTATTCAGCGTCACCTGATTCTGACTGGCCACTTGTGCGATTTGTCCGGTTAATTCCTGACTAAGTGCACAAATTATATGCTCTGAATGATATTCATCACTCTTCGTAATTGAATGTTCTTTTGGCAAAGTGGTCTGCTCATCATAACCTTGCAAATAGTCACTCCAGTATTTCAGGGACTCTTCATGATCTTGGTTGTCCAGCCATTCAATATAGTGTTTGTATGGAATCGTACCCTTTGCCTCCAGTTTTCGTTGTTCCTGAATAGCAAAGTATCCATCAAACAACTCCTGGATTACAAGAGACAGGCACCAGCCATCCATCAAAATATGATGATAATTCCAAATGAAACGATAGGTTTGGTCATGCGTTTGCAAGATCGAAATACGCATTAACACATCCTGAGACAGGTCGAAACCTTTCATTTTATCTGCTCTTGTATATTCTGCCACGTATGCTTCACGATCTTTTTCGTTCATCTCACGCAAATCTTCGTATATTAGCCCATTCCGTTTATGACGGTATACCACTTGCAGAGGTCCATTCTTCCATTTGCTATGAAAATTTGTTCTGAGAATCGAATTTCGCTGCATCAACTGATCCAGACTCTTCGTAAAAGCTTCCACGTCTAACGGACCATGAAGATCCAGCGTGGTTTGAAGGAAATACGCTTCCGATTTTGAATGAAGCAAATGATGAAAGAACATCCCATTTTGCATCGGTGACAAAGCATATATATCTTCGATTTCACCAATGTGTTCCGATTCTTGAACAAATCCTTCTAATTCTTCAATCGTAATTCCTTTTAACGTTAGATCACTTGGTGTACATTCCGGCTTCTCTTTTGTCACACAATGCATCACTATTTCTTGCAGATGATCTCTAAAATATGTTACCACTCGCTCCATCGTTTCTTTTTGATATTGGGTGCGACTATACCGAAGTGACAACGTCAATTTGCCTTCCACAATTAAGGCATTCATATCGATAAGAACATTTCTTCTGTGATTGTCGCTTGCTGTTGCTCCGCCTGGATAGGGAGAGATCTGCATCCCACTATTCTGAAGATCCTGATCAAATTGTCCCAAATAGTTAAAACTAATTTCAGGATTCGAGGTAAAGGGCGTTTCTTGCTGATGTGCACTTAAATATCGTAAAATACCATAACCAATCCCTTTTTTAGGGATTTGACGAATCATTTCTTTGTTTGTTTTGATGAAAAGAGACATATTTAAACTTGTTTCCATATCAAGTACAACCGGATACTGGCTTGTAAACCATCCGATCGTTCGTGTAATATCGAGATCCGGTAAAATTTGTTCTCTTCCATGTCCCTCCAGATTGACCAGCACTTTATCCATGCCTGTCCATTGGTGAATAGACATGCCTAGTGCATTGAGCAGCAAATCGCTAATCTCCGTTTTATAAGCACGATTCGCTTGTTTTAATAATTGCTCCGTTTCTGCCGCTGACCATTCCATCGTGATTTCTTCGCTGTCTTTTTCCAGTGCATGATCCGCTTTAAAATCTGTAGGTAACGGCTTATAGGTTGCTTTTTCAATCTCATTCCAATATGCAATCTCTTGCGTTATCGCATCACTGTTCGCATACAACTGGAGCTGTTCTGCCCATAATTGAAAGGAAGCCGTTTTTTGCGGTAGTTGAATGGGTTCGCCATCACTTAATTGTTCATAACCCCTCGATAGGTCTTCGATCAAAATTCGCCATGAAACTCCGTCGATGACTAGATGATGAATAACGATTAGTAAATGATCTCCGTCTGCACATTGAAATACGCCCAGCTTCATCAAGGGTCCACGTTCCACGTTAAACGTGCTTTGCATTTCATTTGCTTTCTTCTCGATTTCTTGAGACGGATCTGCTAATGACTTAAAGTCCATCACTTCAAGTGTATATAAGGATTCCTTTTCCTGCCCTTCATTCCACGCTTCATACCCCCGCTCCGTATGGCGATATACCATACGAAGTGCATCATGATGCTCACTCAGTTTATCGAATACATGGCGAAGTGTGGCTTCATGAAAACCTTCTTTCCGATACAACATCACGGACTGATTATAATGATGGGCGTCCACCTTGTATTGCTCAAAAAACCAATGTTGAATTGGAGTCAGCATCACTTTTCCAGTGATGATTCCCTGTTCTGACAGGGTACTTATGGGTTGAACATAGGGAATCAATCTTGCTATGGTTGGATTTTTAAACAGATGATCCATCTGCACCTGGTAACCTGCTTGATATAACCTCGAAGAAACTTGAATGGATTTAATCGAATCTCCTCCAAGCTCGAAGAAATTATCCAAAATCCCAATGTTCTCTACCCCAAGTACCTCTTCCCAGATCGATACAAGTTGTTGTTCCACCATCGTTCGGGGTGCTTCGTACTCCATGCCCTTCAACATATGTTCTTTGGGAGCAGGCAAAGCTTTGCGATCGATTTTCCCGTTAGACGTGAGCGGCATCTGATCCAGCTGTACAAAATAGGTCGGAATCATGTAGTTTGGCAGCTGCTGGGACAGCGCCCCCCGCAGTTCCCCGATCGTGATTGCATCCTCTCCTACCAGGTACGCACATAATTGTTTCGTTCCCGTTTCATCTTCTCTGGCTATGACGATGGCCTCTTTTATCTGGGTACTATTTAGAAGAGACGTCTCCACTTCACCAAGTTCAATCCGGTGTCCACGAATTTTCTCTTGATGATCTACCCTTCCTATATACTCTAAGTTCCCATCGGGCAGCCATCTTGCGAAGTCACCTGTCTTGTACATTTTTGCTCCCGAAACAAATGGATCATCTACGAATTTCTCCGCCGTCAGATCTGGACGGTTCAAATAACCTTTGGAGAGCCCTGCTCCTCCTACACATAATTCTCCCTGAACTCCAATAGGCTGCAATTCATTCCGTTCTCCTAAAATATAGACTCTATTGTTCGCTATAGGCTTCCCGATTGAGATATTTTGATCTGCCGACTTGATCGACAGAACTGTGGATACAACACTATTTTCAGTTGGACCGTATTCATTACACACTTCGATGCGTGGATTGATGCGCTGTAATTTGTGTATTAAGGCAGGAACAATCTTCTCTCCCGCAGCCACCACATTTTTCATGGATCTCCAATCTTCCGCGCTTACTTGTTCCAACAGTGTCATCAAGAAACTGGGTGGACTTTGAATGTGCGTGATCTCCTGTTTTTTGATCATCGTATTGATGGCTACAGCATCTTTACACTGTTGCTGGTTTAACAAGTACACTGTCGAGCCAGATATCATCGGACCAAAGAAATGAGTAATAAATGAATCAAAAACGAAAGGATTCAGCATTAATACCCGATCATCTCCGGTAAAATGATAAAAATCCGATTTCCATTGCAGGGAATTCACAATGCTGGCATGTTCAATCATTACGCCTTTGGGATAACCTGTTGTTCCAGACGTGTAGATCATGTATGCCAAATCACTGGAGATCGCTCCATCTACCAAATTTAAATGATGATCATGGTGATTTATTTCAGAATCCAGAATGACACATGTCCCTGCATAATGTTCCGGCTTCTGTATATGACCTTGATGCAGCAACCAAGCAACTTTTGAATCCTCAAGGATATAGTGAATACGATCTGGCGGATATTCCGGATCGATTGGGACATATGCCCCGCCAGCTTTTAGAATACCGAATAAACCTATGATCATCTCAAGTGAGCGCTCTGCCATAATGCCAACGAACTGACCCGCCTGCACCCCCTTAGCTTGAAGCAATCGGGCCAATTGGTTGGATTTTTGATTTAACTCTCTGTACGTTAACTGTCTATTCTCAAATACGACTGCCGGATGGTCCGGTGTTCGTTCCACCTGTTCTTCAAATAATTGATGCATCGTCTTGTTCTGTGGATACCCCACCCTTGTATCGTTAAAGTCAAATAACAGCTTGTTTCGATGAAACTCCGATAACATATCGACATGACTTAACTCCAGATCAGGTTGGTACAGCACAACGGATAACAATTGGTCAAGATGTTCTACAACTTGAACCATATACTCTCGATCATAACGATCATCATCATAAACTAATCTTAACTGAATGGAGTCGTTCTCCAGATCAAAGTGGAACATTGTCGCCGCTTTTACGTTATTTTCATCAAGGGCAGGATGAATTTCATTCAACGAAACCAAGGTATGAATTAGAGGTACATGGTTCGAATCATACTGAACATTTAAACGTTCAACCATTTTTCTGAAAGGGATTCGTTGATGCTGAATGGCTTCGGTTAAACTGGTCTTCACTTGATTAAATAAGGATTTGAATGACATCACATGATTGATATTATTTTTTAAGACAAGAACCTTATTCGAGAGCGATAGATCATTGTTCTTTTCTTCCATCGTTGGTATGCCAATAATCATCTTGGTTTCATTCGAGTATTTATATAACAGACACTGAACTCCCGTTAATAAGATCGTATATATCGCCATAGGAGCATTGCGCGACATGGACTTGATTTTATATGAGACATCGGCTGATAAAGACTTATATATATCATTCTGGTGCTGCGTATCGTCTGGGTGTTTGGAGGTTGTCTTGCAATAAGGCAAATGAACAAGATGATCATCATCTTCAAATCGGCTTGCCCAATACGATTCCTGTTTCTTAAAAATAGACATACGGCACCCCGATCACATTTATATTTTTAGTTATTTTAGAAATCTACTTCAATTAGATCAGCCAGCGTATCCCCATCTATTAATTCTTCAACCAATTGAATCTTGTTGATCTCAATATGAGGGTCGTTGGCAATGGTTGTTAATATGACCAACAGATTTTGTGACATCGCTTCAATCGTTGTTTTCTCAAATAAAATCGTACTGTATTCAAAGGCCACTTCTAACTTGTGTTGCAATTCGGTAACATATAGCGTTAAATCGAATTTGGATACTCTCGTATTTGGAGCATAAGGCTTACAGGTTACTCCATCCATCTGAATCTCTGAAGCATCTGTATTCTGCAATACAAACATGGTGTCAAACAACGGATTCCTCCGAGCATCTTTGGTTACATTTACTTTCTCAATCAATTCTTCAAACGGATAATCCTGATTCTCATATGCGTTCAACATATTTTCTTTGACTTCCATCAGATACTCCGTAAAAGTTTTATCTCCTGCAGGATAATTTCGAATAGCCAATGTGTTCACGAACATCCCCATGACCGGCTCCAGCTCAGCATGTGTCCTGCCTGCAATCGGCGTGCCCACGATGATATCTTCTTGTCCGCTGTATTTAGACAACAGAATGGTATAGGCGGCTAATAGAATCATGTATAGCGTTGTTCCTGTCAAAGCTTCCATTTTTCTCAAGCCTGGAAGGAGGTCTTCCTGCACAACAATGTCCAATACATCTCCCGCATACCTTAGCGTTTCAGGTCTTTCGTAGTCTGTTGGCAGATCCAATAGTGGGATACTTTCACCAAACACAGTAAGCCAATACTTCTCCTGCTTTTTCATCCACTCACTATGAAGCTGTATTTGCTGCCATTCAGCATAGTCCTTATATTGAATTCGAAGAGGAGATAACTCCTCTCCCTTATAGAACTGGCTAAGTTCAGTCATTAGAAGCTGTACAGATAGTCCGTCTGCAATGATATGGTGGAGATCTACCAGCAAAACATGACGCTCCTGCTGAAGTTCAATAAGTCCCACCCTCATAAGAGGTGCTTGCCCGAGATCAAATGTGCGAACAAACTGTTCAATTCGATCTTCGATCTCTACTTCGGTTGACTCGATCAATTCAATTCCAAAGTTCACTTTAGGGTATACGATCTGTTTCGGTTCTCCGTGTATGACTTTGAATCCAGTCCGAAGCGATTCATGACGATGAATCAATTGATGGAATGCTTCTTCCAATCTGATCCGATCAAGCGATCCTTCCAACATAAACATACCTGACATGTTGTACATGAGTTCCTTGCCGGCTTTGATGCTCATAATGTACATTCTCATTTGCGCCGAAGAAATAGGATAATATTCTTTTTCCTCTACCTGAGGAATGGACACTAATTCATCCTGTTCCATTTGTTCAATAGATTGAGCCATCTGTTCGATGGTCTGCCATTCAAAGACGTTTCTTACCGATATGCGGATATTCAGCTTTTGATTGATTTTGGCGGCCAGCTTGGTCGCACGTAAAGAGTTGCCTCCTACATCAAAAAAAAGATCTTTTACACTGATTTTTTTCACCGCAAGCACATCCTGCCAAATAGGCAGCAACTGTTTTTCCACCCCCGTTTGGGGTTCTATATATTCACTTCCCGTTTGTATGTTTTCTTCTGGACTCGGAAGCGATTTGCGATCGATTTTCCCGTTCGATGTCAAAGGCATGTGATCCAATTGTATAAAGTAGGCTGGAACCATGTAATTCGGCAACACCTTAGAGAGGATTTGTTTTAACTCTCCCACCGTCAGCGTGGAATCCGCTGTAAAGTATGCACATAACGATTTGTCCCCGTGATCATCCTCATGTGCCATAACGATAACTTCTTTCACACACTCTATTTTTAACAGTGCTGCTTCGACTTCCCCTACTTCGATCCGGTATCCGCGAATTTTAATCTGGTGATCCATTCTTCCCAAATACTCGATATGGCCATCGGGAAGCCATTTCACCAAATCTCCCGTTTTGTACATTGTCGCTCCCTGGACATACGGATCACGTACAAATTTTTCTGCTGTCAGCTCAGGTAAATTCAAGTATCCTCTACCAACCCCATCGCCAGAGATACATAATTCCCCTACGACGCCTACAGGCTGAACTTTGCCATGTTTGTTCAATACATACAGACGATTATTTCCTAATGTTCGACCAATCGGTAGGTGAGCTCGTTGATTCGCTGTATCCAGGTATTCTGGAAGTACACGGTATGTCGCAACATCCACACAACATTCTGTTGGACCGTACACATTAATTATGGTTGGAGGCGTTATATGATTGAGAGCAAATAATGATGTGATTTCATTTACACTTTGCTGAGAAAGAGCTTCACCGCCAATGAGCATATATTTTAGCGATATGCCTTGAACGTTTTTTGCCTTCGAAAGTAATTTCAGGTGTGCAGGTGTTCCGTCCGTCAAATCAATTTGGTGGTGCTGATAATAATTCATCAAATCTTGTCCATCCAGTACCGTGTCCTTGTCTACAATAAACAAGGCATGTCCTGACAGCAGTGCGCCAAAAATCTGCTTCACAGATGCATCGAAATAGTAAGGCGCAAGTAAAGCGACATGCAAACCGCTATGCTGATCATCTATAACTTGACTGTACAACGCTTTAACCAAATGATGAACCTGACGATGTTCGATCATCACACCTTTTGGCATGCCTGTTGTGCCTGAAGTATAGATCACATAAGCCAACTGCTCTGAATTCCCTGCCGGTTCCAGATTCGACAGATTAGCTGCATAGGTTTCTTCATCGTCCAAATCAATCATTTTTCCATTAAACGATACCAACTGCTTCAAATGCTTTTGCGTAACTAACAACGTTGCCCCGGAATCATGCAGGATATAGCGGATACGCTCTTCAGGAGAATCCGGATCAATCGGTACATACGCCCCGCCTGCTTTTAGAATGCCAAAGATGCCAACGATCATATCAATCGAACGATCTGTCAGAATACCTACAAATTGATCCTGCTGCACTCCCTCAGCTCTAAGCGTATATGCCAACTGATTCGCCCGTTCATTCAATTGATGATACGTCCATTGCTCATCTCCAAAAGCGACGGCTAATTGATCGGGTGTCCGTTCCACCTGTGCTTCGAATAATTCCTGGATGGCCTGATCCCGGGAATATTCTATGTTGGCATCATTAAAGTCATATAAAAGAACGTTCTGCTCATGTTCAGACAGCATTTGAATATCGGATAAGGCAATATCAGGTTCGATCACAATCTCTCTGAGGATGTTAAACAGATGTGTTTTCATTCTGTCGATGGTATCCCTTTCAAACAGCTCCGTCTTGTAATTAAAGTGCATTTCCAGACACTCGTTATCATCCTCAACGATGAACATCAGATCATACAACGATACACCGACATTTAATTCTCTAACTTTAAAGCTGCAATCCTGTTCTTGCCGTTGATTCAACGCGGTATTTAAGAAGATATACATCGTATTAAAAAGTGCTGTCCCAGTGGTATCACGATGTGTGTTTAATTTCTCTACAAGATTGTCAAAAAGATAGTCCTGGTTATCCAATGCATCCAGGGATTGTTTTTTTATTTCCTCGAGATAGGATCGAAATGACTTATTCCCCACTGGCTGTGATCGAATCGCTACCGTCTGGATAAAGACACCTATCATATTCTCGACATCCCGATGGTTTCTTCCTGATGTTGGTGTACCTACAATCAAGTCTTCTTGATCCGTATATTGATGAAGCAGCACATTATACGCTGCCAATAACACCATAAACATCGTAGTTCCCGTTTGTTTCGCAAGCTTCTCCAGCGACTGCTTCAAGTGTGCGTCCAACACAAATGACAATCTTGAACCTGCCGAAGTCAAAAGAGGTGTCCGAACAAAATCAGTAGGCAGATTAAGGTTCGGGAGTTCTCCTTTGAATTGATCCAGCCAATATTTTTCTTGCTGCTTATAAGACTCCCCCGCCAGAAATTCTTTCTGCCAAGCTGCAAAGTCTTTGTATTCAATCTCAATTTCCGGCATGTTTCTTCCGTCATACACATCGATCAGTTCATTCGCAAGAATGCCAACGGAATATCCGTCCGATATAATATGATGCATCTCGATGAGAATCTCTGCATGATCATCGTTTATACGAATGAATTCGGCACGTATTAATGGCGCTTTGGAGCAATCAAATGGTTTTGCAAACGCCTTAACATGTTGTTCGAATGAAGCAGAGCTTTCCTGAGATTGTTTTACTTCAAAATCAATCGTTGGAGCAATACGCTGGTAAAGCTCTCCATCCATCAGATGGAAACTGGTGCGAAAAGCTTCGTGACGGTGCACGATTTGTTCCAATGACGAAATTAGTTTAGCTTCATCGATATTTCCTGTGACCGTGATATGGCCGCACATGTTCTGAAACACACTATTAGGCTCAAATTGATCCAGAAAGTAGATTCGCTGTTGTGCAGCTGACGTCTCATAGAACTCCTTCACGTCCAATGCCTTGATTGGAATGAATGTTTCCTCGCTCTCGCCTGTAATCAGACTGGCAAGCTCTTTCAGACGTTGGTTTTGGAAGAATTGAACGATTGAAATTTTATGTTGAAACTGCTCATGTACCTTGGATAGCATTACAGTCGCCTTGAGCGAGTTTCCTCCGAGATCAAAAAAGTGATCATGTCTCCCCACTTGATCGAGGGATAATACGTCTACCCAGATCAAAGCCAGCTTTTTCTCCACTACATTGACTGGAGGCTCGAATATGGCTGCATGATTAACGTGAGGAAGACGCTCCGTAACAAATCGATTGTACATCTCTTGTAATTGATCCTGTTGCTCGGATGAGAACAACGTCAAAGACGAAATTTCAGCCTCTGGATGACTCACCATATTTTGCAGTAAACCCTTAAATCCTTCGGACCACAATTTCATCATCTCAGGTCCAATGAGATCGGTATTGTAATCAAAATCCAGATACAATTCATGGCTAACATCCGTAATATTAAGAAATAAATCGTAAGAAATATGTTTGATCGGATACGACATGAATTCAGTCTTGATATTTTCAAATTGAAGATGATGAATCGTTCTGTCCATATTGAATAAAATCCGGGTATCCGGTGCAGTCATATGAGCAAGCTGTTCGGATACGAGAGTCAGTGGGACATGCTGATGCTTCATGACAAGAGCCAGCGTTTCCTTGAGTTGAAGAACATGCTCTACGACGGACTGCTTCGTTAACAAGGCATGATGAACAGGTACAATGTTGACACAGTTGCCAATCAGCGCATTTTTTCCCATATGAGACTGACCCGCTGTAGGCACGCCGATGACAAGGTGAGACTGCCCTGTTAGTTGATGCAAATATAAATGAAACGCTGCAAACATCGTTACAAACAAACTGCTCTTATTATTTATACTTAACGTTCGCAAAGACTCTGTTAATTGATGATCCAACTTGATGGAATACCTTTCACCAGAATATCCCCTGGGCACATCATCGGACTGTACCGTTGGAAGTGAAATGTTGGGATAGGATAAGGAAAATTGTTCTTTCCAGAACTGGACTCCTTCGGTAAATGAGCCTTTTTCATGTTCAAGGCGTTGCCATCTTAAATACTCACGGAATGGAGTGGCTTCAGGTAATTGAATCGGAACTCCTCGGACCAGAGCAGAATAGGTATGTTCCAACTCTTGAATGAATACAGCAATCGACCAGCCATCTACAATAATATGATGAAATGTCAGCACCATAAGGTGTTGATCGGCTGCCTTTTTAAGCAAGGTGATTCTAAATAGAGGTTCCCCAGACTGTAAATCGAAGGCTTCATTTGCATCGGCAGATAACCAATTGGAAATTTCCCGTTCTTGATCCTCACCTGCATATGCCGAGAAATCCAACCATGTACATTGAAATTCCATTACGGATCTGATTTGTTGTGTTTCACGATCGGCATGAATGACTGTTCTCAGGGCTTCATGACGCTGTGCGATCTGATTCACGGCCTGATCCAGTGTGGAAGGCTTTATTCCACCTGTCATTTTTAAAATAACACTCTGATTTAATGCAGCATTCGCATCTTCCCCATGTAATGAAGTTAACAATAATTGTTTTTGCTCTAAAGAGAGCGGATATTCCGAAACAGGCGATTCACCAGGGATAAACCCCCACTCGCGTAGTTCATGGATCGTCTCTTTCACGATTCTGATTATCGTATCCATGTCACCCATGGAATGAACAGTCGATATAAAACAGTTACGGCCTTCCCAAATATATAAACCTTTATAAATTAAATGGTAGAAGAATAATTCCATATCTCCAAATGATATAAATCGAAATAAAGATCCATAGTTCACCATTTGCATCGGTACATTCGCTGTTTTGAAAATCGCATTTAATTCTTTAACAAGATAATCTGTTTTTTCATTTAATTCCTTATATAAAGTTCCTGCTTCGGATTGAAGATACTGCAGTACCGTTAACGTCACTCTCATCGTAAGAGGGTGTGTACAGAAGGTTCCACCGACAAACGTTTTCTTATCTGCATCGGAAGGGTAAGAATCATCACCAAAGTTCCAGGTTCCACCATCTACCGGATTCATAAATTCAGCTTTACCCGCGACTATGCCAATAGGCAGCCCGCCACCGACCACTTTCCCATACGTAACCAAATCGGCTTGAACCCCAAACCAATCCTGTGCTCCACCCAGACCGATTCTGAATCCAGTGATGACCTCATCGAAAATAAGTGCAATCCCAAATTGATTTGTTATTTCTCTAAGTTCCCGTAAGAATTGTGTTGGCTGCATATCAGGTCTTCGACTTTGCACCGGCTCTACAAGCACAGCAGCCAATTCATCACCCAGGTTCTGAATCATATCCAGGGATTGTGGATGGTTATAATTAAGAATAATCAAATCTTCCATAGCGCTATTTACAATACCAGGAGCCATAGGCAGCGCAGACGATAAAGCATCCCCAGGATTCGCTATACCCAACACGCCGTCATGTGTACCGTGATAAGATCCTGAAAATAATACAACTTTGGAACGCCCCGTTGCTGCCCTCGCTAAACGAAGTGCAACCATGACAGCTTCTGTTCCTGAATTATAAAATGCGACACGCTCTACACCCGTTAGCTCGGAAATTTTAGCTGCGACATCTCCTGCCAAGTCTGACATAGGGCCCAATGGAGGCAACTGTTCCTGGAGGCTGTCTGCTATTACATTTTGAATAAATGCTGGATTATGGCCAAATAGATTCACACCAAATCCCATCGTCAGATCCAAATACTCGTTCCCGTCCATATCCCATATCTTAGATCCCTCTGCACGAGTTGAAATGATAGGATACACCATTTCCTTCCAATACGAACGGAATCCGGACACATTGCGATTATTCGCATGGGCATAACGAGTTTGGCTCGTTTTATATTTGGAGCTTTTTGTCTTTGTGGTATACTTGGCTATAAATTGTTCAACATACTGGTTCTGAAGCGCTGAGAATCCACTCTCTTCATGAATTTTCAACGATTGATACGGTATAAAAGGTTTGGCTTCCTTCGATTCCGAATTGGGTTGGATCTCTTTGGTTGGTTTGGTTTCATGCTGTTTCATCTCCAAAAGAGGCGATTGAACAGCAGTCATTTGCTCGCCTAACAGCACATTCAAACTTTTTAATTGGGATTCCATGAGCTGAATGGCAGACATCACAATTTGTTCCGACACATTCCCTGATGATTTTGCCGTGTTTATATTGTTTACAGATGCCAGATTTCGTTGTTCAGTATGCTCCTGAACTGTTTGATTGTTTATATTTTCAGATACATCATTATGCATTATATTCTCTGACACATATTTAACTAAGGAATTAATATTTGTAAGGGTTTCAAAAAACATTTCCATCGGGATATTCAAACGGAACAGCTCTGAGATCTCCTTCTGAATTTGCACAAGAATGATGGAATCCAATCCCATTTGGAGAAAATGAGCTTGATGATCCAGCTCTTCCAACTTCAAACCAGATGCACGACTGATGCTTGTTTTAATCTTTAATTCAATATCGTTTGTATTCATCTCCATTTGAACCTCATTCCTCTCTGACCTATGTCCCGCTGGTATCGTATGTTTGACTTCAATCCAACACCGCTTCTGCTCAAATGGATATAGAGGCAATGGAATTTTCCGAATGACTTCATGATTATAAAACCTTTCCCAATCAATCACTGCCCCCAGTGTAAATAACTGACCGAGTTCATTTAAAGATTCTGCCTTTCCCCCAGCATAGAGATGATCGCTAACAAGCGTTTTGTCTTTTTTGGCATAACCAAAATAAACATTTGGCATTTTACCCTCTCCGCTTGCAATTCGTTTCAATTTTTCATGTAATTCTTGTGTACTCGTGACTACGATGGCAAGCCGATAATCCAGATTAGCCCTTCCCATACTGGCTGTATAACAGATTTGTTGTATGGAAACATCCGTGTGATCAGTTAGATATTCATGATACGTTCCGACCAATTCATCCAGCGCCCGTTCCGTGGCAGCAGACAGAACAAATAAATTAGGCTCTTGGGACATTCTTTTATCTACGGTTGGGGAAGGAACATATTCTTCGAGAACCACATGCGCATTGGTACCACTGAAACCAAAAGAACTAACCCCGCTTCTTAATGGACCCTCTACTTCACCAAAAGCCATTAATTCCTGATTCACATAAAAAGGTGAAGCTTCAAACTTAAGCAGAGGATTAGGCTTGTCAAAGTGAACCAATGGTGGAATCTTTCTATGTTGAAACATAAGAATAGATTTAATTAATCCAGCGATCCCCGCCGCTTCAAAGCCATGTCCAATGTTAGCTTTGGCAGATCCGATTGCACAAAATTGTTTCCGATCCGTATATTTCTCAAAAGCTTTACGCAAAGCATTGAACTCAACCGGATCACCTAATTTTGTCCCTGTTCCATGTGCTTCAATAAAGTTAAGCGTATCAGGAGAAATACCGGCTTCCTTCCAAGCCTGTTCGATCACATTGGTTTGTGACTCCGGGTTAGGTGCTGTGATTCCTACCGTCTTGCCATCCTGATTAATCGCACTTCCCTTAATCACACCATAGATATGATCCCCGTCCTTAATCGCTTGCTGCATTGGCTTCAACATGACCGACCCAACACCTTCGCCAAATCCCGTGCCGTTGGCATCTTCGCTAAACGTTCTCGTCAATGCATCTGGAGATTCCATATCCAGTCCGATACTTATCGGTAATAATGCCGTTCGAATGCCTCCTGCGATTGCCATTTCACAGTCTCCAGCGAGCAATCCTTTACATGCCATGTGAACAGCAACAAGTGAGGAGGAACAAGCGGTATCAATCGTTAAGGCCGGGCCTTTTAAATTCAAGAAATATGCAATTCTGCTCGCCAGTACAGATGGTAAATTTCCAATGATATAATTTTTGAGTTCTGTAGGGTAACTCGCCGTCACGAGCCGTTCGTAATCATACCCAACTTTGGAATATCCCACGTATACGCCTACATTTCTTCCATTTATTCCTTCCCCTGCATACCCGGCATCTTCAATCGTATGCCATGCCGTTTGCAAGAACATCCTTTGATTCGGGTCCATAAATTGTGCAGTTTTTGGGGTTATGCCAAAGAAAGAATAGTCGAATTGATCAATTTGATCCAAGTAACCACCCTTGATCCATTGAACTTCGCTCATTTCGGTTCGCATGGATTGTATATAATCCGCTGCGTCTTTTATCCGACTTTCCGGGTAGTCCCGAATGTTATGCGTTCCATTTTCCAAAACACGCCAAAAATCGCTTGCATTTGATGCACCAGGGAGATTCAAAGACATACCGATAATAGCAATATCTTTGGATGGCGTATGATCCTCTTGAGTTTTGTTGACTTGCATGGTCTCACTGTATCCTCTAGCCAGATATGCTGCCAATTCAGTTATCGAGGGATAGGTAAAGAGGTCCGTAACAGCAAGCTCTTCTCCGTATTTTTGTTCTATACGTTCAGCGATTTGGGCCAGCTGTAATGAAGTTGCACCCATATCAAAATAGCTATCCTCAAGTTCTACCTTCTTCCCAACCAGCACTTCAGAAAATAGTGAAGTTAATTCACGTTCTATGACTCGAACCGAAACAGCAGCCTTTTCTTTTGCCTTGTCATTGTCATTCTTGATCCAGTCATGGATGAATGCAGATTCTGTTGAGAATTTGCCTGCTTCATACTGCTTGGCTAACTGATACCGCTGGATTTTCCCACTTGTTGTTTTGGGTAATTTTTTGATGGGCAGTACCTCTTTGACACTCCATCCCCCATGTTTGTATAGATGTCTTTTGATTTCTTTAACATGCGGCAAGAAGTGTTCAATCTTTTTTTTGTACACGACAAACACAATAATTTCTTCACTTTGACTATTCGTATCATACACACCACAAGCAGCAACTCTTCCGAGTTCAATATCATCTAATTGTATGGCGACACGTTCAATGTCATGGGGATATACATTTTTACCATTGATAAAGATAATGTCTTTTTCCCGCCCTGTTACAACCAGTTTTCCGTTCATGATAAAACCCAGATCTCCTGTATTCACCCACCCGTCGTGCGTTAATAACTTCTCCGTTGCAAGTGAATTATTATAATAACCTTGGGTGACGTTATCCCCCTTGATTTGAATTTTTCCAATAACCAAATCGGGAACACTGTTCATTTCCTCATCGCAAATTCTAACATGGCAATAATCAATTGCTTCGCCAACGGCAACAAATGATGCTACATGTTCAGCATGTTTCTCGACTTCAATGACACGCTCCCCCAAGTTCAGATGATCCCGGTGAACGTACACCGCAGTAAATTCTTCATCTACCTTGGGAAAGGAGACAGCAACAGAGGCCTCTGCTAATCCATATACGGTAAACATGGCTGTTTTCTTTAAGTGATATGCTGACAATACATTTAGGAATTCATCACACACTTCGGGTAATATAGGTTCCGCCCCATTATAAATGACTCTGACAGATGACAGATCCCATCCCTCCGCTTTGTCTTCGCGAAAGAAATTCAGGAAGTATTTATAACCAAAGTTAGGAGAAGACAGTATGGTTGCTTTGTGTTCATTTACTTTTTTCATCCATAGAATCGGTTTGCGAATAAATAATTCCGTTGGGAGCAAGTACTGATGAATTCCTGCCACGAGGGGTACGAGATGAAATCCAATCAAACCCATATCATGGGTAAGGGGCATCCAGGAGAGAAAACTATCGTTTGAGCTAATTTGTGTGCCATTAATAGCAGCACAAGTATTATAAATCAGGTTTCGATGGGTGAGCATTACGCCTTTGGGATCACCGGTTGATCCAGAAGAGAATTGAATAAATGCCAAGTCATCAGACTGAGGTTCAACTAAATTATTATTAGATTCATAATGATATATGGTGTCTTGGATCATATCCGTTCTGACTTCTAATTGATGATGGAAATCAAGCATGTCATGTTCCAAAACAAATCTCTTCATTTTATCCAGCACATTCTCAGATACAATCATGAAAGGGTTATTTAGCAAATTCCAAATACGGCATACTTTCAAGTTTTGTTCTTCATCTTCACCAATACTTACAGGGATAGGGATCATTCCACCGAGTATACAAGCCCAGAATGCGACTAAAAACCGTTTGTTTTCTTGAATCTGAAAAATAATCTCTTGTTTAGGTTTAATTCCGATGGCTTGTAGATAACCTAAATACCCTTGTGCCTCAGTAAATAATTGATGATAAGATATAAAAGTTTCACGTTTGTCCGCATCGATAAAACGAATACCGCGGTCCGTTATTTTACCTCTGTCGCGGATAACATCCACTAGTGTTTGAAACTGATTAGTATACATATCTCTCCTCCAAATGAATCATCTCTAACATGCTTATCTAATTATTTACACATATTTTCAAGCAAAATTTTACCATAGAAATATATGTAAAATCAATCAATTTATTGTTACTATATGGTAAAAAATAGAGATTGATTCGTGAGTTATTGACATATTTATTACAAAACATCTGAAGCTTCAACAAGTTCAGATGCATTAAAGGACAAAAAGACTACCTTATAAAAAGGTAGCCTTTCGCTGTAAAATAGATCTTGCAAAAGAACAGATCGGGTACTAGATTGCATCAATCAACGCGGCTCCATCCAATGGAATTTTTTTTGCTATAATAATGGAATGACATACCTGTAGAGCATCATTTATCTCTTCTTCGCTGAGTTCGTATCCATTCTTGTGCATTTGTTCCTGTACCCGTTGTAAATGATGAAATAAGGGGGCAACCGTTTGGGTATATGATATCGAATCTGGGTTATAATTCCGTGAAATGAGTGCGGTTACTATTAGTTCTGATAACAACTTTTTACGAATCGTTAACCGCTTATTTTTCCTTTCTTGTGTATTTGTAAGTATTATTAAATCGGAAGTCTGACTTAGCGAGTAAGGTAGAATACGCTTCGTTATTTTACTCATAAGACTAACTAACACATGTTTAGAACCCAACTCTATAACTTCAGTAACCCCATTTGCAACCAGATAGAGCATAGACTCTGACCATCTTACAGGCATCGTCATCTGCATGTTTAAATATTCAACGACAGATCGATCAGACTCATAGGGTGCTGCTGTAACATTGGAAATAATCGGGGTTATTGCATGGGCATATTGATATTGATCCAATTCAACTTTGAATTGTTCTGCTGCGGTTTGCATCATGGGAGAATGATAGGGACCACTTACATTGATATAAGAATGTTTCGTTCCTAGGGTTTCTGTCCTTTTAATAATTTCTTGTATAGAGTGCCGATGTCCCGAAATGACAAACTGCTGGTCAGCGTTCATACAAGCCACACAAGCAGGACGCTCGATCGTGGAAACTTGTTCGCATATGTTTTGAAGTGTATCTAAATGAATACCTGAAATGGCGGCCATGGTACCTTTCTGATCCGGGTCTGCATTGTGCATAATGATACCTCGTTGTCTTACCAGTTTAATGGCGTCATGAAATGAGAGCACACCTGCGCATACCAGAGCCGAATATTCTCCCAAACTATGCCCAGCCAAATAAGCAGGTTCCATCCCTATTTCTTGCATATACACCTGATATGCTATGATACTAACAGTCAAAAGTGCAGGCTGAGCGTTCATTGTCATTGTCAAATCAGCCATGCTACCTTCAAAACATAACTTTCTCAAATCGAAAGAAATGGCATCACTGGCTTCTTCAAATAACTTCTTAGCCACATCAAAGTTATTCCAAAAGTCTCTACCCATCCCAACCATCTGAGAACCTTGTCCAGGAAACAACAGAGCTACATTACTCATCCAGCATCCTCCATGTATCAACTTTATATTTCATGCACTTCGACAACTGAAAACCAATAAATTCCTTGTTTGCAAAATTTATAATAAACTTTCATTAGGAGTTATGCAATAATAAAGTCAAAAGGAGGGTCATCTATTTCTATGAACGGAAAAAAATTCGTCATTCTATTTGGGCTCCTTGTTGTCCTCTGTGTTGGAACATTTAGTGTTGTTCTTTACTGGATCTTGTCTGTAGTCTGAGTACTATGCAAATAGACACCTCCATTGAAGAGATGCCTGTTCCTTTCTGATCTGATTTTTTCGCTCACTTCGTTCTCTGTATCACTCAACATTTGATCTGAAAATGGTACAGTTGAATAATCGCCCTGTAATACAATTGCATATATTCCCTTACCTGGAATCCTAACTTGGCATACAGAATTTTCTTTGTTCATGGTGATCAGCTGCTCCATTAAGTCTGATGCCATTATAACTTCTTTCATACGAATCCCCTCACCTTTCTACGGATTTACACCTACTGCGAACGGACGTGCCCCCACCGGAATGGTAGCAATCACCGTATTGGTTTCGCCATCGATCACAGAAATGGTATTGTCATCTTGATTGCTTATATAAACTCGATTGGTTAACGGATTGGCGCCCGCTCCGTTTGGATTAATTCCGACAGGAACAGTAGCAATCACCGTATTGGTTAATCCACTAATTACTGAAACATTATCCGTATCTCGATTTGGTACGTAAATGGCGTTTGTGGAGGTATTAACCGCTACTTCAGCTGGCGTAACGCCGACCGGAATGGTATCAATTACGGTATTCGTCACACCATCAATAACGGAAACTGTATTACTGGTAAAATTCGATACATAAATACGGTTGGTGGCTGGATTGACCCCTACGCGGAATGGATTAACCTGAACGGGTATCGTAGCAATCACTGTATTGGTTATTCCATCGATCACAGACACAGCATCAGAATTAAAATTTACTGCATAGATCCGATTGGTTAAGGAATTGACGCCTATACCCGTTAAAAAAATGAGTCCCGGAATAGTAATAGTATCAATCACCGTGTTGGTCAATCCATCAATAACGGTTACATCTTCAGTTGTATCCAATGAATTAAAATTTGCCGTATAAATAGCATTGGTCGCTATATCGACCCCTACGTCACCTGCCTCACTCCCAACCGGAACAGAAGCAATCACTGCGTTGGTTAAACTATTAATGACGGAAATGGTATTGCTGCCTCTGTTTGCGACATAAACACGACTCGTTAGTGGATTGACATCAATCCCTGCAGGATTCGTCCCCACAGGAACGGTAGCAATCACCGTATTCGTTTCGCCATTAATGACGGAAACATCGTTACTATTAAAATTGGCTACATATATGCGGTTGACTGACGTATTATCCCCCTCTATTTCAAGTTCGGAAGAAACTAATCGATGTGCAGCAACAAGCTGGCCGATTTCATTTTTGCCCCACACGGAAATCTCCGTCTGCTCTACGGCTACACCTTCAACTGTAAAGACAAATTCAAATGCATCAAGATTGGCAAAATAAGATCTTGTCACTACCTGATCCGGGGCAAGTGAAATCTGCTCGCTGACATATAAAGTCCTCGTAGCGGTCAAATTATACCCTTGTATCAAAACAACGGATTCATCCAGAGAATTCCTGTTATCAATTTTAACGGTAACTTGTTGTGTTGGCCTTACATCACTGACGGCATTATTCTCAATGGGTCCGGTTGATAGAATGGCCATTTCGATTCTCTCCTTCACTTAGATGTTATGGTTTGATTAGAACCCTTTTGTAAAAATATAAATTGATCTGTTTAAACCAAAATAAAGACCCTGCAATAATATATGCAGGGTCTAAAATAAGGTTTGGGACAAAGGGTGTACGTATTAACCGTTTTTATCTCTCACCTTGTTTTCTTTATCAAGTGATCAATCCATACTTCACAAAACTATGATACAATCCATCTTCCTCAACGGTTCCAGTAATATCGTCTGCAATGGCTTTCAGACCTGGCTTTGCATTACCCATCGCAATGCCGACGTGACAAAACTCCAGCATCTCGGCATCATTCATGCCATCACCGATGGCAAATGTATCTTCTTGGGACATGCCCAGATGCTTCAGCAGATCGGCGATTGCAATGGCTTTGTGAATGCCTGGGATCATCAGCTCGCCACTTCCTTCACCAAAAATCGGCACCGTGCACTGAATGACTTCAAATTTGCCTTCGAACTCCTGCTTGATTCGCTCAAACGGGATGACCGAGCTCTCCAAGAAACATACTTTGTTCACGTCATCCTTGTACAGGTCGGCCTCTCCATAAGTCAATCCAGCAATAAAAGGGTGTGGCTTCAGTTCCTTCTTCTCTCTGGCTACAGGATCATTCTCCACATCACCATAGATACGGCGTTCCAAATGAGGTTGCAGATTACTACTCGCATACAGAGCCGAATTGGATTCAAGGTAGAAGTCAATGCCGTTTTCGTTGAAGAAATCAACCATATGACGTACGTCTTCCGCTGTTACCCTTTTGTGATACAACACGTCCTTGCCAAACTCCACATAACCTCCACCTGCACCAATCAGGCCATCGAACCCTACATCCCAGATGGAATCATAGATTTCCGCCTTGGACCGGCCTGTACATAAATAGAGCAAATGTCCATTTTCTCTGGCCTGTTTGCAAGCCTTCTGTGCTGACAACGGAATGTTTCCGTCATCATCTACCAATGTGCCATCAATATCAATAAATACAATTTTCCGCTTCATTTCTTGCATCTGCTTATGCCCCTGTCATGTAATGTTGTCTATGTCTAACTTAGCGAGTGCCGACAGGCATTTTCCTGATATAAAATTACCTATTTCGTGGTGTTCGCTGATCGATCAACTTCTCCAAAAATCCGGCAAAAGAATCCGCGTATACCTCAGGTTCCCCATTAAAGTAATCCAAACGCATCACTTTATACTCCCCAAGGTGATCAGCCGTCTGCGTATCAAAGTAGTAATGTTCATCCTCGTCCGGTACAAACAGCTCCAGCTTCCCTTCCTTCTTTGCGTCTTCATCGGCAAGTCGGTATCTATACAAAATGTCAGCATCGGTATACTCTCGGTGTTCCGAAGACGTAATCGTCAGAATTTCTGTCCCGCTTAACAGCGCTTGACCATAATTCAGAAGCCACCAGCGATAGGATGGGGGTAACGAAAAGCCCAACTCTTGTTCAACTTCAACAATCCAGCTCTCTTGAACTTGATGGTTCGGGAACCAGCGTATAGCCTCGGTATGTTCCAGTTTCTCAATCAGACTTGAATACATGGATAGATCTCCTCCAATACCATTGTAATGTCATTGAGTTATGATTACCTTCATCCCAACTTGTCCATATGTACAGTTTGCCAGTCATCATTTTCCTCAGCAATAACCGTAAACTCTTGACGTTTCCAGAAATCTACGGCTCCTGGCAAGAAGCGATGTGTATGCAAGTAGAGTGTAGTATAGCGCATATCCTTCACCACATTCTCCAGTTCTTTTACCAGCATGGAACCAATGCCATATCTGCGATACGCAGGATCTACATAACATTTCACAATTTCGGCTGCGGATTGGGCTGCATATCGACCGTCTACGGCCTGAATACGTCCATCATATGGTAATATTCCAATCGTTCCGACGATACCCGCTTCCCCCATCATTGCTACAAGAAAGACCGAACCATCGGAATCCAGATAATGTTCTCTGAACTGCTCGAAGTCCACAGGTAATCTCGTATGATCCAGCATCGGAAACACTTCTCTGCGTACACGCATGGCAAAATCAATGGCATCATGAATCTGGTGTGCCTGAACTGGTGTGACTGTCGGTATACTCTGAAGTTGTGTCAATAAATCCACATTCCTTATCCTCTGTATTAGGAGCTACTTCTTGGCCCTTCTTGAATCTTGTTCATGCCAGATCGGCTCTCTTCATATCATCTTACCGAATTTATCCCTTCCTATCAATCTATCTACACTACTAACCAAATTGAAAGAGTGCCCACGCAGTCTGATAGAGTTCGCATACGATAAGGCGTGTCACAATCCATATTGGAGGGAGAAACGCTCATGTGGTTATGGTTAGGTGTTTTTGGTTTCATTTTGCTAGCAATAATCGTGTTCGTGTATCGTTATCTGGACCGACGTGCCGAGAGCAAGTTTCACCCTCATGCTCCCAAGCAGCTCTTAGTCAAATTCAAGGAAGGTACAACGGAGGATGAGATGCACACCCTTCACAAAAAAGGGAGATGTAAGGTCGCTGAGACCTATGAAGATTTAGGATGGTACCGTGTGGAATCCCGCAAAAAAATGCACCGGATGCTTAAACATTACAAAGATCATGAGCTGATTGAACATGCTGAGCCGAATTACCTCGTTGAGGCATCCTTCACCCCTAATGATCCGTTCTTTCCTTACCAGTATAACCTGTCCAAAATTAATGCACCCACCGCATGGGACATTACTCAAAGTAACAGCTCTGTCAAAATCGCCATTATCGATACCGGTGTACAGTTGAACCACCCAGAATTGGCCTCCAAGCTTCTCCCCGGTTATGATTATGTTGATTATGATAACATCCCTGAGGACGGGAACGGTCACGGCACCCATGTAGCCGGGATCGCTGCCTCCGTTACCAACAATGGTGTGGGTATCGCAGGTGTTGCACCACTCGCATCCATCGTTCCGCTCCGGGTACTGGATAACAACGGGCAAGGAACGGTAGGTAATGTCGGTAACGGGCTTGTCTATGCGGCCAATAACGGTGTACAGGTTGTTAACCTGAGCCTCGGTGGTCCGATGGGAGATGCTTTCCTTCAAGCTGCGGTACAGTATGCTTGGGATCGGGGAGCTGTGATTATTGCTGCAGCCGGTAACGACAACACTTCATTCCCTATTGTACCTGCATCGTATCCCAACGTGATTGCTGTCGCTTCAACCAACACCTCCGATCTCAAATCCAATTTCTCCAACTATGGTTCCTGGGTTGATATGGCTGCCCCGGGTGATACCATTCTATCCACATACCTGGGTGGTTCCTATGCCTACCTTAGCGGGACTTCCATGGCTGCTCCTCATGTGGCTGGAGTCGCTGCCCTTCTTGCTGCACGTGGGAAAACAAATGCCCAGATCCGTGATGCGCTGTGTTTCGCTTCTGATCCGGTATCAGGCTCCGGGATCTATTGGACGTATGGTCGACTGAATGCCTATCAGAGCTTGCAGGTGCCATAATACACTTACTATCGCTCATGATTGCTCAAAGGCATATCCTTTCCATTTTTCACGAATAAAAAAAAGAAGGGGCATCTGTAAGTGAGATGCTCCTTCTTTTGGTTAAAAAGTATTCGATGTTACACCTTTGCTGCCCAAAGCTCTATTTCAATTTTAATCTCTGGTAGACCTAACGCCGTAATATATCCAATCGTCATTGCAGGATAATCCGTACTAAATAATTGTCCCCACTCCGCATATAAGAAATCCCAATCGATTTTCTCGGTTGCCCATACGTTCACTTTGATAATATGTTCAGCATCTAAATGCTCCGATTCGAGCACCGTTTTAATATTATTAAATGTATTAGTGACTTGCTCATTCAGACTCTCTGGAAAGAGTCCACTACGATCTGCTCCAATTTGACCCGAAGTCACAAATAACTCTGCATTCCTCGGGATTCTGGTAATATGCGTGTACTGACCTACAGGAGCTGGCATATTTTCTGGATTTTTTCTAGTAATTTTGTCAATATTCATCTGGATTACCTCATCATTCTTAAGATTTTTCTGCGTTATTTCCTAGTTTTCTTCCGATTTTGGGCAGACTTCACCCTTGGAATAGATTCTAGAAAAAGACAGCAGTGGAGTATCCATATCCCGAAGATATAAATGCAAGTGATTTTTTCTTCATGAGTGAATGCTCCCCTTTCTTAAGTGACAAGATTCTCTTGATTTTTTTATTATATCTAAAAGCTACATCATGGGTCAAATTCATCCCCTCATAAACAAAGAGCAATCCCGTAATAACGAGACTGCTCTTTGTCTATTCTATAGCGTCGGACACCTTGTATCAGAAATATTGTGCGCCGTTACTCGCAATGACATCTTTGTACCAGTGAAAACTCTTCTTTTTCACTCTGCGAAGTGTGCCCGTGCCATCATTATTTCTGTCTACATAGATATAGCCATAACGTTTCTTCATCTCTCCGGTACCCGCACTGACCAGGTCAATCGGTCCCCAGCTTGTATAACCTATGAGCTCTACACCGTCTTGAATCGCTTCAGCCATCTCGGCAAAATGACTATTCAAATATTCGATGCGATAGTCATCTTCAACGGAGTCATTGTCTAACAACACATCGGTTGCCCCAAGTCCATTTTCTACGATAAACAACGGTTTGCCATAGCGGTCATGCAGTTGATTAAGCGTAATTCGAAGCCCCTTAGGATCAATGGTCCATCCCCACTCAGATGCTTGAAGATATGGATTCTTCACCGAACCAAATACATTGCCTTCTGTCGAATCTTTCAAAATCTCAGGGTCCGTACTTGTACAGCGGCTTGCATAGTAGCTAAAACCGATATAATCAACCGTATTCTGCATCAAAATCTCCGCATCTTCCGGATGCATTTCAATTCGAATATCATTTTCCCTGAAAAATCTTTTAGTATAACCCGGATATGCTCCCTTCGATTGCACGTCGATGAAGAAGAACGATTCACGGTCTTTCTCCATCGCCTTCCACACGTCATTTGGATTAGAGCTGTATGGATACACCATTCCAGCGGCTAACATACAACCAATCAGTGCACCCGGAATGATATCATGACAAGCCTTAACAGCAAGTGCACTCGCTACCAATTCATGATGTGCTGCCTGATATAGAACCTGTTCTTTGTTTTCACCATCCTGTAGAACAATACCCGCTCCAATGTACGGGAGATGCAGCAACATATTGATTTCATTAAACGTCATCCAGTATTTCACTTTATTCTTGTATCGATTGAACAAAGTCGTTGCATATTTCTCAAAGAAACCAATCATCTTGCGGTTCTTCCAACCGCCGTAAGTCTTGACCAGATGTACAGGTACATCGAAATGGCAGATCGTCACGACAGGTTCAATGTTGTATTTCAATAACTCATCAAAGACATCATCATAAAATTGTAAGCCTGCTTCGTTTGGTTCCGCTTCATCGCCATTAGGGAAAATCCGTGCCCAGGCTACGGAAAGCCTGAGGCACTTAAATCCCATTTCAGCAAATAACGCAATATCTTCCTTATATCGATGATAGAAGTCGATGGCTTCATGTGAAGGATAAAATTCCCCTGCTTTTGGCTCATACGAATCCAGGTTACCCAGAGCAATATTCCATCGATTGGCACCAATCGGAATCAGATCTACCGTTGTTAAACCTTTGCCACCTTCCAGATAAGCACCTTCCAATTGATTCGCTGCAGTTGCTCCTCCCCAGAGAAAATTCTCCGGGAAGGCTGTAATTTTTTCATTCATTGAGGCATTCCTCCTAAACCATCTGTGATTTCAATTAGCTTAATACCGTGATCAATTTATCTTTCTCATGAACGGATGCATCTTTTGTTCCTACAACGTCCAGATAATTTGAAGTATTCGTGACAATGATCGGTGTAACCGTCTCATAACCTGCATCCTTAATCGCTTGCAGATCAAACTCAACAATCAGGTCACCAGCGTTAACGCGGTCTCCGTCCTTCACATGGGTTGTAAAATGTTCCCCTTTCAGCTTTACCGTATCCTGTCCAATATGGATCAGCATCTCTACACCATCATCGCTTACAAGACCAATAGCGTGTTTGGTACGATATACGGTTTGAACGACACCTGTGATCGGAGATACCACTCTGCCACTGGTTGGACGAATTGCAATCCCTTTACCCATGTGCTCTCCTGCAAACGTTATGTCATTAATTTCGTTCAATGCAACAACTTCACCAGCCATTGGGCTTACAATTTCGTATCTGCTGTTCGGATTAGGATCAAGTACAGGTGCTGGAGCTGGTGTAACTTCCACTTTGTCTTTGAATCCAACCACGTACGTCAGAATAAAACCAAGGATAAATGCGATACCACATGCAACCAGAGCCATATAGAAACCAGAATCAACACCTGTTGCTTTATTAATGAAACTTGGGAATCCGAACACGCCCAGTCCACCAAAGATGTACAATTTCGACCCGGCCAGTCCCAAGATACCACCACCGATACCACCAGCAATACAGCTCATGATAAATGGTTTTTTCAGTGGAAGTGTCAGACCGTAGATAGCTGGCTCGGTTACACCGAAGATCCCAGAGATGAAGGCCGGAATACCTAAAGATTTCAATTTCGTATTTTTGGTTTTCAGTATAACGGCAAGTACAGCACCGATTTGAGCAAAGGAGGCAGCAAAAGACATTGCAATTACCGGATCAGCCCCAGAAGTACTCAAGTTAAGAAGCATGACTGGCACGAGTCCCCAGTGGAGTCCAAACAGTACAAACACTTGCCACAATCCACCGATAAGCAAACCTGTAACCACTGGACTTAGATCGTAGATGCCTGTTGCTCCTGCACCAATCAACTGGCCTGCCCAAGTGGATACTGGACCAATCAGTATGAACGTTGCCGGAACGATAACGAGCAATGTAAAGAATGGAACAAGGAACGTGCTAACAACTTTAGGAATAATATTTTTAAAGAATCTTTCAATTTTAACTGCGAAGAATGTAGCAATAATGATTGGAATAACCGATGTTGAATAACTCATCAGAATAACTGGAATACCCAGGAACGTAATGTGAATCGGTGATTCAATTAACGTACCTGCAAACAGGGTGTACAATGGATCTCCAGCAGTCAAACCGGACAGCGAAGGATAAACTAACGAAGCACCTATCGCCATTCCCAGGAACGGTGAACCGCCAAATTTCTTGATTGCCGTATAACCAAGGAAGATTGGGAAGAAGTAGAACAGACAGTCACCCGTTGCATTCAACAGTTGGTACGTTCCAGAAGCTTCCGTAATCCATCCAAAGGATAAAAACATGGCTGTAAAACCTTTGATCATACCTGTTGCAGCCAGCAAACCGAGTAACGGTGTGAACACACCGGAGATCATGTCGATAAATCGACTGAACAACCCTACTTTTTTGCCTGAGTTGTCCGTTTCTTCTTCAACTTGTCCTTCACTTGGGAAATTCCCTACTTTAACGACTGCTTTATATACATCCGGTACTTCGTTGCCGATAACAACTTGATATTGTCCACCACTTTGCATGACAGTAATAACACCTGGCAGATTTTTAAGTTCTTCCGTTTTGGCTACGCTTTCATTTTTTAGTTTAAACCGCAGTCTTGTTACGCAATGGAATACACTGTTTACATTCTCGCGACCACCTACACGTGACAGAATGTCTTTAGCTAATTGATCGTAGTTGCTCATTGTAATTCTCCCTCTCTAAGTAGACTCCCCATGACTTTTGAAACAAATAAAACCTGAACCACTGAACATACACAACTTACCGGATCGTCCGGAAATCAGTCGTGTTATTCAGCAATTCAGGTTTTGCCCTTAACGGTTGCAACCCTGTAAGGCTGTACACATTGGTATTTAATTATTTGGATAACGAAAGTAAGTTGCATTCCATATCCTCTAACTGAGGATGGTCGGAATTGCCTGATTGAACAGTTACAACCCGATTGATGTATGCGCTTACTTCTTGAACTCATCATAGTACATCTGAACTACGTTTGCAACACTTATTTTTATTAAATTCACAAATGCATTTAAGTGACCAAAAATGCTATAAAGAGACCCTTCGGAAAGCATCAAAAGGGCCCCTTTATAGCATAATGTCCACATTTATAATACGCACTGAAGCAGAATTAACCAATAACGGTAACCAATTTATCCTTTTCTTGCACTTCACGATTTGTTGTAGCAACTACGTCCAAATAATCAGCCGTATTGGTCACAATAATCGGTGTTACGGTCTCATAACCCGCCTCAATAATGGCCTGCAGATCGAATTCAACAATCAGATCGCCAACACTCACACGATCTCCATCTTTCACATGGGCAGTGAAATGTTGACCTTTGAGCTGTACCGTATCCTGACCGATATGGATCAGAATCTCTACACCTTGATCATCTACAAGTCCAATTGCATGTTTGGTACGGTAAATCGTCTGTACCACACCATTAATCGGGGATACAACTCTCCCACTGGTTGGACGAATGGCAATTCCTTTACCCATATGTTCACCAGCAAATGTAGCATCGTTAATTTCTTGCAAAGGAACCACCTCACCCGTCATCGGGCTGGCAATTTCGTAACGATTGTTTGGATTAGGCTCAAGTGAAGCCTTCTCTTCTTTTACTGGCTCTGGAGCCTGTTTGGCAGCCTCTGGATTAGCAGGATCTCTGAATCCTACAAAATAAACGAGAACAAAGCCTAGTACAAAAGCAATGATAGTGGCAATCATGGCCATCCAAAATTCATAGTTGATCCCTTCTGTAGGACTAATCAGCGCTGGAACACCAAAGATTCCTGAAGCAAATACAAACATTTTGGAACCTGCGAAGCCAATAATACCACCAGCAGTTGCAGAAGCAATACAACTCATAATAAATGGTTTTTTCAATGGCAAAGTAAGACCATAAATAGCAGGCTCAGTTACACCAAAAATCCCGGACACAAAAGCAGGAACACCCAGTGATTTGAGTTTGGTATTTTTTGTTTTAAGCATAACGCCAAGAACGGCACCAATCTGAGCAAAAGAAGCAGCAAACATCATCGCCAGAATCGGATCTGCTTTCAGAGTGGACAGATTGAGCAACATGATTGGTACGATACCCCAGTGTAACCCGAAGATAACCAATACTTGCCACAATCCACCAACAACAATACCAGTCACCAACGGACTCAAGTCATAAATACCCGATACCCCGGCACCAATCAGCTGACTTGCCCATGTCGCGATTGGACCAATCAAGAGGAATGTTACAGGTACAACAATCAGAATCGTAAAGAATGGCGTGAGGAACGTTCTCACAACAGATGGAATGATCTTTTTGAAGAACGCTTCTACCTTTGCCCCAAAATAAGCAGCAATAATAATCGGAATAACGGATGAGGAATAACTCATCAAGATAACGGGAATACCCAGGAACGTGATATGAATCGGTGATTCAAACAATGTGCCTGCAAACAGCGTATAGAGCGGTTCCCCACCACTAAGACCGGATAAGGTCGGATATACAAGTGATGCTCCGATGGCCATCCCGAGGAATGGAGATCCACCGAATTTTTTCATAGCTGTGTAACCCAGGAAGATTGGGAAGAAGTAGAACAGACAGTCTCCTGCAGCATTCAACAATTGATATGTTCCTGAAGCCGGGTCCAGCCATTCGAGAGAAGTGAACATGGACAGGAAACCTTTGATCATCCCTGTTGCAGCTAGCAATCCGAGAATTGGTGTAAATACACCTGAGATCAAGTCGATAAACTGACCCAAAAGACTCTCTTTTTTACCGGAAGATTCTGACTCATCACTTGAGACCGGTTCATCCGCATTCATATTACCCACCTGTAACAAGGTTTTATATACATCAGACACTTCGTTACCCACAACTACCTGGTATTGCCCCCCACTTTGCATTACTGTTATGACTCCAGGTAAATTTTTGAGTTCGTCTGTTTTGGCATTATTGTCATTTTTTAATTTGAAACGAAGTCTGGTCGCACAGTGCACCACACTGTTAATGTTCTGTTTACCACCAACGCCAGACAGAATGTCTTTGGCTAATTGCTCGTGTTTCATGAAGTCTTTTCTTCCTTTCTGGCTAGACACGGATTCAAAGCATTATTGGAGAGAATAAAAAAACCTGAACATCTGAATGTATGGAACATCCGGTTAACGGTATGTTCTGTCATTCAAGCGTTCAGGTTTTGCCCTAGTGGTTGCAACCCTGCAAGCTGATCTATGGGATTATTCAGAAGTTGCATTCACAACTCTCTCAATATGGATCGTTAAGTACATCAATTCTTCGTCAGTTAGTTGATACGTGTAGTTGCTTTCAATGAATTTCTTAATTTTCTCCGAGCACTTGTGTGCTGCCGGATACTTTTTCTGAATCATCAGGAACAGTTCATCATCGTTGTTGCTCTTGTAATGTTTTCCCTTCACCAAACGTTGAGCGAAAAACTTCAAATGCGTCACAAAGCGATAAAATGTTAGTGAGTTCTCATCAAAATCAATCTTGAAATGATACTTGATGATTGTCAAGATTTCTTGCATGACCTGCGTCATACTCTTGATGTTGGGCATTTCCTCGTTCAAAGCTGCATTCACAAAGTGAAGTGCCATAAAACCGGCTTCGTCCTCGGGCAAGATCACACCAAACTGATCACAGATCATATTGAGCGCTTCCATTCCGACTTCATATTCCTCTTTGTATAACTGCTTTGTCTCCCAGATTAACCCGTTGCGTATGGGCAGATTCTTGCGATACCGCTCAATGGCAAAGTGAATATGGTCTGTGAGATGTAAGTAAATGCTCTCATTTAATTTCTTGCCAAGTTTTAATTTGGCGTAAGCGATGATTTCCTCAGATACTTTCATGTATTCCAGAGGAATGCTTGAGATTAATGCCTTGAAGTTTTCCTGAATATCTTCATTCTGTAAAGTAAATATCTTATCGATATGCTGCTCGGAAACCATATCACCCGCCCGCTTCTGATAAGCAATCCCCCGGCCAATGATAATAACTTCCTGTTCGTCATTCATTGCAACTACAGCATTATTGTTCAGCACCTTCTCGATTTTCACTTTATCACTCCAATATACAGAAAAAGACAAACCAATCCCTTTTCTCAAGGTATACGGCTTTGCCTGATTCAACAGTTACAACCCGATATGTTGTACGCGCTTCCCTCATAATATTACAAATTTCTACACAGTGCAACAAAAAGTTAATATCGTATTAACATGACTCCTGATCTAGGTAAATATACTCACAGGAGTGTGCAAAACAAGAATTATTTTACAAGGATTCACGGTTTATTGTTTTTGCTTCCTTTCTCCAGTTCGGCTTCAATTCTTCGATTAATCATGTTCATTTCTTCTGCATCCAAACGATCAACTTGAGTGTATTCTTTATCCAACTCGTACTCTTGCGCCTCGCCTTTGTTCATTAGCCCCAGATGATTCTTGATGTCTCGGATATCTTCACGCATATGCATCGTGTGGCGGTATTGGTCTACAACAAGTGCAAAAATAATGCCCCCGGCCACTATCGGACCAAATGGGATCAGATAACATAAAACAAGTCCAATGAGCAAAAAAATAACGAAATACATATGTAATGCCCCCTCTCATATAAAATATCTACTCTGCTAAGATAAACGTTTGATAGATTACAAATTAAATCGTTCCTGAATTAACTTTGCCACCTCATCCGGGCTCTTGTGTGTGTTATCAATCCGTATGTAGTGCTCATGCGTGATTTCTCCAGGTTCCGAATTCAGTCGATAATGCTTCATCGTATCTAGTAAATCTCGCTCAGACCACGCGATGTCTCGCTTTGTTGGCTTATGTAACAGGCGATGCGGACTTTTATTGCGCTCCAATCTTTCCGATGCATCGGCTTCCAGTTCCACATAACAGACCTGTCCTCCATTAGATTCGAATAACTCCCTGATTTGACGGATGTACTCTCCGTCTTTCGCCAAATCAAACGCCCATACAAAAGTAAAAATCAGACCCGGCAAATCACTCTTTGCCACTTCTTCAAAAATCTCCTGCCGGAACAGGCTCACCAGTCTTTTGCCTTGTGGTGTACCATAGCTGAAATAAGGAGACACCAATTCAATGGTCATATGGTTATGAAACAATTTAAGCTTTGTTATCTTCTCCAGTTCTTGCCCAACCGTCATTTTGCCCACAGCCTGCGGACCAAAAATAATCACCAATTTCATTTCGATCACTCCTGACAAGGTAGTGTTCATTCCATTAATTCAATTTTATGGACATTAAACTCTATAATACCTTCTTTAGGGCAAATAAAAAAGAGGTTTCAAGTGATTCCCTCAACGCGTGAGGGCTTGAAATCTCTTATCTTAAATGACATATGTTTATTTTAACTTAACGTCCAATCAGTACCCATCCCCACTTCATCCGGCGCAATCCCATCGCGCAGATCCATGAGATTAGGAGCGCTACAACATAAGATAGTATGATGCCTACGCTGAAGTGCCGAGCCAGTTCATCTGTGAATTCACGTCTCCAGAAGAGCAGTACGAGTGGATGCATTAAAAATACACCAAATGCAACGGTACCCAAGGAGTCCAAAACATGCGTAGCTTTACGAACTTCGGTATGTTTTCCTGTGCCGATTCGTTCAGTAAAGATCAGAAGGAGCAAGCAGGCTGACAGCGTAAACAGATTTCGGAACAGGAACAGCACGGTATAGATAATAACCGGGTATGCAGCGAAAGCGGTTTTGATATAAGCATTACCATATATAAAAATGGCACCTCCGCTCAACAATGCAACTATAAGCACATAACGGTGAGCATATAGTTTCTTCAATGCCCACTCAAAGTTCAACCCAACCCATGCGCCAAATCCAATCACGATCAGATAACTGGGTAACAAACTTCCTGTCCGTTCGAAGTGAAACTGCAAATGTAGTGCATAGAAGATCGCTTGGCCAGCAATAAAAAATAATGGCAAATAACGATTAAACAAACGATGGCGTGTAAGGGACAGAAGCCATGGAAAAACGATATAGAATTGAAGAATAATCAAAAAAAAGTACAAGTGCGTATGAGCGGTTCCCATCACTAATTGTTTGGCAAATTGAACACCATGGGTCAAAGGTTCTTTGCCCGCAAGCAACTGTTTAATAGCAAAGTAGATAAGGGACCACACCACATAGGGTACAAATACATTAAATAAACGCTTCTTATAAAAAGCGAGCATCCAACCCTTCTCATTCACCTTGGAGCTGTAGTTGTAGAACAAGACAAGGGATGAAAGGAACAGAAACGCTGGAACAGCAAATTGCAAAAACGTGTTCCAAAAATAATACACATCATGATCTAATGTATGCTTGGGGTAATGCGCAACTGCAGTTGAAGTTGCATGAATAGCTACCACTGCCATGATGGCAAACGCACGATAGAGATCCAGGTACTCAATTCGCCGGGGCCGATAAACCGGTTGATTCATAAAGATAACCTCACTTGTGCCTGATATGGGATGATAGTTTCCGGCCGCAATCCAGATTCTATGCTTCATTTTAATCAGCACACGAGGGTAATACAATCATAATCCATATTATTTTCGTTATATCACATCATTATTCTGCATTATTCGACATTTTCTATCCAGAATCGTTCAACAATGTTGCCATTTGACTCCACATAGTCTTCATCCCGAATGCCACCATTTCGAAGGATAACCCTTCTGGAAGGCTCATTAACCGCATCGCATACGATCAATACTTTGGTAATTCCAAGCTCTCTCGTTTTCTCCAAAGAAAGCCTGAGTATTTCGGAACCATAGCCACTTTGCCGCTCTCCTGGACGAATACCATATCCAATATGCCCTCCACTGTTGAACAATTTGTCGTTAAGCTCATGCCTTATATTGACGGCACCCACGATTTGTTGACTCTCCGTGACCAGCCAGTATGTACTGTCTTTGACCCAGCCTTCCGGGATGTCAATCCCTTGTTCATTGCGCTGCAAAAACGCCAACATCTCATCGAACGCATAAGGTTCTTTGGAAATGACCCAAGGTACCATCAATTCTCCACTTCTGATCCAGTCTTCATAAAATGCCAAATACGCATCCTTATATGCTTGTGATGGTTTAATTAATCTAACGTGTTCTTTCCCCATGACCCGTATTTCCTCCCAACAGATATTGATATTGCCACGTTCTCTCTTCCAGGACACGACGTTCTTGCTCTTCCATCAAACAGTCATAAAAGATAGCTTTCACTGCATACGTTGCGGCATGCACCGCATGGCCTTTGACATGGGCCGTTGCAGCTGCGTGTCCCGCCGCACGAGATGCACTAGAGGCAGCGATATTATCGGCTTCCCGTGCAGCAGCATGAGCTGCAAAAGCGGCCTTTCGAGCATCAACCATGGTAACCTCTCCACGGATCCAACCTCTTCCTGCATTAATGGCATCACGGGCGCGGAGATCCTCCAACTGGTACGCCTCAAATATAGGCAAGACACGTGCCGCAGACTCCGTAGCCCAACAGGCCAATGTATGGTGATCTTGTTGCTTAGCCAAATCCTCTATATCGCGGCGCAAAGGTACATCTTTGAATGCAGGTTCTGCCATGGTCATGCTCCTTTCATTGTTCAAATACTACAAATTCACTCTCAGACAAGTTCCAAAAAGGACCTGCGTGTGTGCAGATCCTCTTCAAGTGTACCTCTTATCGCTTTTTCTATCATTATACGGACTCTGTCAATGTTGCCTCCTGAACACCCCGTTCATTCTTCGTATCCGTGTCTTTGTACGTGAATTGGTAACTCCCAGATCCAAGTGTGACTTCAACATCGTCTCCAATACTTTGAATATTCTCGACTTCACTTACCTGATCCAACGGGTTCCCTTGCTCCAGAACGATCTGTGCACCTGCTCCAGGAAGACGTACCGTACCTCTTGTGTTGGCGGGAATATGCACCCGAATCTCCATTTCACCCTCCGCCAGCCGGTGCCAGCTTGAAGCAACTTGACCATACATCGTCTCCAGACTCGCTTCTACCCAATCCAGTCCAGGCCCGGGTTGCGGCTCGATATGCACCATTCGGAATCCTGGCTGATGTTCATCGGACCGAATGCCAGCAACATACCGATACAACCATTCTCCAATCGCACCGTACGCATAGTGGTTAAATGAGTTCATATCAGCACTCCAGAGACTTCCATCCTCTTTGATCCCATCCCAATGTTCCCAGACAGTCGTTGCGCCTTGAGTCACCTGATATAGCCAGGATGGATAATCCTCTTGAAAAAGTAATGTATAAGCCAGGTCGTGAAGTCCCACATCACTCAGCACCGGATTTAGATAAGGTGTGCCCACGAAGCCTGTAGTAAGATGATTCCCCGCCTCTTTCACGAGTTTCGCCAATTGATCAACAGCACGAGTTCGGGCAGTGGCGTCCAGCAGGTCAAATTGGAGCGCAAGAACATGTGCTGTTTGCGTAGGAACAGCAATTTTGCCAGCTGGAGTCACGAATTCATTTCGAAACGCATGAACAATGTTTGTATGCAACTGCTTGTAATATTCTGCATCGTCTGTCTTTCCAAGTACCTCAGCCGCTTTTTGTGTTAACGAAACCGAATAGGCATAGAATGCAGTTGCCACATAATCCGTGTCCGTTGCGCCGACATAACTATCGGGCTTGGAGTCCAGTCCCAGCCAATCGCCAAAGTGGAATCCCGTGTTCCACAGGTACGGATTGTCACCCTGCGCGTGAATATACTCAACCCACCGCTTCATACTCTCATATTGTTCGGCCAGCAATCTGGCATCCCCATACATCTCATAGATGGTCCAAGGACAGATGACTGCTGCATCACCCCAAGCGGCGGAGGAATGACTGGTGTCTCCCCACCCTTCTGAGGTGGAACTTCTCAGATCCGGAACAAAGAATGGAATACCGCCATCTTCTCCCTGATCCGCTTCCAGATCCCGCAGCCATTTGGTGAAGAAGGGAGCCGTATTCATCAGGTAGGAGGACGTGCGGATAAACATCTGTGCATCCCCGGTCCATCCGAGCCGTTCATCCCTCTGTGGACAGTCTGTCGGCACATCAAGGAAATTCCCCTTTTGCCCCCACAATATATTGTGATGCAGTTGGTTCACCAGTGGACTGGAGCATGAGAACTGACCTATTTGCTCCATATTCGAGTGCAGCACTATTCCGGTGAATTCATCCAGACAAACGTGTTCCGGGAAGCCAACCAGCTTCACATATCGGAACCCTTGGAACGTAAAATGCGGCTCAAATGTTTCCACTCCATCCCCCTTGCAAGTGTAGCGAATACACTGCTTGGCGGCGCGAAGATTATTGGTGTAGAAGTTGCCTTGATGATCCAATATCTCAGCATGGTGCAGCTCAACCGTCTGACCCTCCTTACCTTGAATGCTGAATCTCACCCATCCCACCATATTCTGCCCCATATCTATTACACGATCTCCCTGTGGGGTTGTTAACAAAGCGATTGGCTGTAGCTGTTCTACTTGGGTGACGGGTACGTTCTCCTGCGCAACGATGATATCTTTGGGATGATCCAGTACGTTCACAGGTGCCCAATTCGTCTGAGATGAATCCGACCAATCAGACTCCATTTGTGCATCATACGTCTCCCCCATATAGATGTCCGACATACGAATCGCACTAGGAGCAGCGGTCCAATCCCCACCAGATAAAATCCATTCCTCCGATCCATCTGCGTATTTCATATGCAGTTCCAGCAGCAATGCGGACGTTGAACCATATATCTCCCGTTCTTTGTTCCAGCCGAGATACCCTCGGTACCAGCCATCACCCAGATAAGCGCCTAATATGTTCTGCCCATCCTGAAGTAGATGAGTTACATCATAGGTTTGATATTGTAATCGCTTACGATAAGAGGTCCAACCAGGTGTAAAATAATCTTCTCCTACTCTTGTGTTGTTCATATGCAACTCGTATAATCCAAGTGCTGTCACATATATTCTGGCAGACGTAACTGGCTGTTTTACATTAAACTGCCTGCGCATACGCGGGCATGACGTATCTCCATCATCTATTGGTTGAGCTGTGATCCATTCTGCTTTCCACTTGTTATGACGATCCATAAGTCCCATCTCGAAATAGGCCGTTTCGGACCAGTCCGAATCACTTCCTGTATCATCCCATGCCCTAATCCGGTAATAGTATCGCGTTACCGGAGAAGGCTGAAAATGGTTTAGTTCCACATGTATGGATTGATCCGTGCTTATCTCACCAGAATCCCATGTAATCCCATCAAAATCTTCCGTCAGGGACAGCTGTACCTGGTAAGCAGATTGCATACAGTTCCGACGATCGGACTGCAACTGCCAGCTTAATCTCGGTGATTTTACATCGAGACCAATCGGGTTGATTCTATACTCACAGCGAAGGTGACTCACGTTGAACATTAGCAGATCGTCCTTTCCATCTTGGCTTCCCATTCGGGGTTACGATATAATTATATCGATCCTGTTGCCCTAAATACCCGGTAATCAGGACTATTTCATCCGGTGATTCAGCCATTTGTGCGAGGAGGTTGCTTGTGAATTCATCTGTACAACTCATGAAAAGCGAATACTTTCTGCATAATCATCTGCAACTTTTCGTCAATCGTTGCTCTGAAGATTTTGTGCTTCCTTTTCACGCACATGATTTTATTGAGTATAGTTATGTTGCCGAAGGAAAGGGCTTTCATCATATCGGTGAAGATGTCATTCCGGTGACAAAGGGGATGCTGTTTGTCATTCCTGTCGGCGTTCCTCATGTCTTTCGTCCTGTGAGTACAAACGTAACCGAACATCCGTTAATTCTATATAATTGCTTATTTCATGCTGAATTGATCAACACGCTGACAGCGATCATTCAGGAAAAAGAAATCATTCAACATCTGATGGATCTGGCACAAAATCAGGTTCCTTATATTTCCGTTGTGGATCACAACGATCGGATTGAAGAACTAATGGTGAAGCTGTACCGTGAATCCTCCGTTCCGGGAATCGGTTCGTCTACCATGTTATACACCCTGGTGAGCCAGTTGGTATTGATGACCTACAGACAACTTTATCAAAAGGAACATGATGAAGAGAATCATTCCACCGGTTTTGATTACATCCTTCACTATATCAAGGAGCACGTAAGCAATCGTATTCGGATGTCTGATCTGGTCCGTATATCAGGCTGGAGTGAAAAACAGATTGGGCGAATGTTTTTGCGACATACCGGACAGACCTTTAGCGGCCACCTGCAACACCTGCGTATACAAAAAAGCTGCGAACTTCTAAAGAAATCACAGCACAAAGTCAGCCTGATTGCCGAGCTGGTCGGATATCGGGATATGGATTCATTTTATGCTGCATTCAAAAAAATAACAGGTGAAACACCTCTCGCCTATCGCAAAAAATCCAGAGCACAGCACTCTGGACAATAAGGTTCGTAACTTTCAGACACCAACAACCTGTAACACTTCATCTATGTATGCCTTGGCCTCTTTCCATGAAGACATCAACGGAAAGTTGTATCGCTCACGCTCCTGTATATTCCATGGATGCGGGATACAGATGACCTTTTTGCCATCCTCATGCGCGGGAATCAAATTATGTGCCCCATCATCAATAAGCAAATCAAAAGCGAGCAGATTTTTTCTTTTGCATGTAATAAACTGTTCTGCGGTTATAAAAGGCATGTGCTGCTGAAGCCAGTTCCACTTCTCAACAACTGTTCTTGGTTCTGCTGCCGTCACAACAATAACATCATAAGCATCGTTCAGCTTTCGCATCTCATCTACAACATATTCGTCGTATAACTCCAATTCCTCGAACAGACCCGGCCGACCATAAAATACATCATGCGTGCTCTCTGGATGACGCAAATGGGATGTATCCCAATGAATCATATCCTCATAGCGCAACGGATGGGTCGGGAAGTTGAGGTTGTTGTGATATATAGCCCGCTTGACCAGATGACATATCGTGTCATCCATATCTACAGCAATAATAGGCTTCTTCATGGTTATCCCTCCCCCAATACGATCACAGTATACCATCCAGAATGTTATGTAGTCATCTTTTTTACCTTAAAATGCCAATAGCGTTGATGAGAATTCCACCTGATTATATTAAAAAGGCGCCCCGGCGCCGTAATACCAGCTACGCCCGGGGTGCCTATATAGGTTGATCTATTCCAAGTTCTCGCCATTTGAGGCAATAACTTTTTGGTACCAGCCAAAGCTCTTTTTCTTATACCGATTCAATGTGCCTTGTCCGTTGTCATCCTGATCCACGTAGATTACGCCATAACGCTTGGACATTTCCGAAGTGGATGCACTGATGATATCAATCGCTCCCCAGTTGGTATATCCCATCAGGTCCACACCATCCATAACGGCTTCTTTCATTTGTGTGATATGTTTTCTCAGATAATCAATACGGTAATCATCGTTGATGGAACCGTCTGCTTCAACCGTATCTTTCGCGCCAAGGCCGTTCTCCACCACAAACAGTGGCAGCTGATAACGGTCATACAGCTCTTTCAATGCAACGCGCAGACCGATCGGATCAAGCTGCCAGCCCCACTCCGTACGCTCCAGATTCGGGTTCTTGATCGTACTGTACAGGTTACCTCCAGTTACTCCATATTCCTCTGGGTTCACTGCGGACACCAAGGATGTGTAATAACTGAATGAGATGAAATCAACCGTATGCTCACGCAGGATTTGCTCATCTCCTGGTTCCATGGCAATCATAATCCCGTTCTCTGCCCAGTACCGAGCCATGAACGTTGGATAACTACCACGAACTTGTACATCCGTATGCAGCAGGTTCAGCTGGTTATCAATCTGTGCTTGCAGTACATCCTCTGGCTTCGACGTCGCCGGGTAGTGAATCATACGTGCAAGCATACATCCGATCTGGAAGTTCGGGTTAATCTGACGTGCTTTCTCTGTCACCAGGCTGCTGGCTACAAATTGATGATGAAGTGCCTGATAAGAAGCCTGCATCGTGTTTTCAACCCGATCTTCAATAATACCGCCGCCTGTGAACGGTTCAATAATCGTTGTGTTAATCTCATTAAACGTCAACCAGTATTTGACTTTGTCCTTATATCGGGTCATCACGGTTTCCGCATATCTTACAAAATGTCCAATCACTTCGCGGCCAGCCCAGCCATTATATTTCAGAACAAGTGCCATAGGCATCTCGTAATGCGAGAGGGTTACCAGTGGTTCGATATCGTATTTCCGGAGTTCATCGAACACTTCGTCATAGAAACGCAGTCCTTCTTCATTTGGCTCGGCATCATAACCATTCGGGAAAATACGCGGCCAGTTGATGGACAGACGGAATGTCTTGAAGCCCAGCTCGGCGAAGAGCGCAATATCTTCTTTGAAACGATGGTAAAAATCAATCCCGTAACGCTTCGGATAACCTTCCGCACTATGATGTGCCATTGCTTTCTCAACCGTTGCACTGGTAACATGCATCAGTTCTCTAAGGTTGGTGTAGTCCTTTTTTTCAAAATAAGGAACCATGTCGGCTGTCGACCATCCTTTGCCACCAGCGTCAAATCCACCTTCAGCCTGGTTAGCGGCAATAGCGCCGCCCCATAGAAAACCTTCCGGGAACCCTTGTCGATTAATCATTCGTATCTCTCCTTCTTTTGTTGATATTGTTAGTCCTAAGACGGACAGTTTAGATCTCAGCTTTCAATACGTCTTCACCCATCGTGATTTCGCCCAATTTCACAGGTAGAACCTGCTTGTAATCAGCCGTATTGGTAACAACCATAGCGGTTGTGATGTCGTATTCTTTTGCAATCTCGGCCAGTTCAAATGTAAGTAACTTGTCTCCAGCCTGAACACGTGCTCCTGTAGTAACATGTGCATCAAAATACTGTCCACGCAGCTTCACCGTGTTAATTCCAACATGAATCAACAATTCCATTCCGTTATCACTGCGGACAACGATCGCATGTTTCGTTTTGAAGACATTCATGATGGTACCTGTCACTGGAGAAACCAATTCGCCCACCGTTGGAACAAATGCCACACCTTTACCCATCAATTCATCACCAAATGTTGGATCGTTGACTTCTTTGAGCGGGATGGATTTACCTGTCATCGGTGCAACAGCTACTGCATCACTCGTTGGTGTTGGGTCGCCCATGTCGTCCACATTTACGGTTGCAGCTTCGTTGGAAACAACTTTCGCTGGTGCTGTAGAAGCACCCGGTGAGAATTGAGCTAACGCCTCAGCGTCTCCTTCTTCTTCTTTGATACCAAATATCGTAGACATGATTGCACCCACGATAAAGGCCAAAATCATGCCCCCAAAGGAGTACCAGAAGGTCTGTCCGATTAGGGAAGGAAGTCCTGGGAGACCACCGTTACCCGCAAGTACATATGCTTTCGCGCCAAAAGCAAGGGCGAATCCGCCACCCACTGCACTACCAATCATCGCTGCGGCAAATGGTTTTTTATACTTCATGTTAACCCCGTACATAGCCGGCTCCGTTACACCCATGAGTGCGGTGAAGCTCGTTGACAATGCCACGGTTTTAAGTTTTTTATCTTTTGCCCGGAAGAATACGCCGAGTGTTGCACCAGCCTGACCCATATTGGAGATAAAGGTCAATGGCAAGAATTTATCAAAGCCCAGTGTAGCGATATTACTCAGAATGATCGGCACAAGTGCATAGTGCATTCCTGTCATAATAATGAGCGCCATCGCGCCGCCAAGAACAATACCTGCAATCAATCCGCCTTCATTCAACAGCCAGTTGATACCGCCAGACAATCCGCTACCTACAAATGTACCCAATGGACCAATTGCAATCAGCGTTACCGGAACCATAACAAGCAAGGTAATCAATGGCACAAGCAATAGTTTGAGTGCAGCTGGGATAACACGGTCAACCCATTTCTCAACATAAGACATCAACCATACTGCAAGAAGAATCGGGATAACCGATGAAGCATAACTTACAGCCGTAACCGGAATTCCCAAAAATCCAACCGATTCACCGCTAGATAACAATGCTGTCATGTCTGGATACATCAGTGCCGTACCTAGTGCAATCGCAACAAACGGGTTACTGCCGAATTTACGAGCAGCGCTGACTGCGATCAGTAAAGGCAGGTAATGGAACACACCGTCACCGATGGCCGAAAGAATACGGTACGTATCAGTTCCAGCAGACATCCAACCTACGGACACAAATAGTGCAAGTAATCCCTTGAGCATACCTGCCGCAGTAATCGCTGGAAGCATCGGAGCAAAGACACCTGCGATTGTTTCAAAAATTTTCAGCACTACATTTTGTTTTTTATCCGACTTTGGCTCTTTATTTTCTGTAGTTTGCTGGATTGCGGGATTTTCCTTCACCATAGCATCGAATACTTTCGACACGTCATTACCGATAATGACCTGGAATTGATCGCCCGAAATATTCGTTCCCATGACTTTATCCAGTTTTTTGAGTGAGCCGTTATCAACTTTATCGTTGTCTTTCAGATCAAAGCGCAGTCGAGTAACGCAGTGATACACCGAGTTAATATTGTTTGTTCCCCCAACGGCTTTAATGATTTCCTGTGCCGTTTCCTGATGTTTCATGATGTTTTCCTCCTCATTTTTCCAATAAAAAATACCCGAACGAATCTAGCGCATATTGATGGCGCCATCTCATTCGGGTATTGCCTGATTGAACAGTAACAAGCCCATAGGATATCCAGTTGTAATTTGATTCTATTGCGTGGACTTCTCGTCCCGCTTGGTTTTCATCAGACGTTCCAGATGGAGCGTTAGATATAACTGCTCAGAGTGAGTCATGTCATACTGATAGTTCTTATGGATAAAAGTCTCGATCTTGCCAATACATTTGAACGTCTCCGGATAGTTTTTCCGAACCACTTCATATAAATACTCCTCGGCATCATCATGTGAAGAATGGGTAATGACACGCTGACAGAAATATTTCAAATGGGTGATGAAGCGGAAATAGTTGACGCTATCTTCATCCAATTCGACGTTGAAGTGATATTTGATGATATTCATAATCTCCTGCAACAGCTGCATCAGATGAGTGACATCGTTCATGGAATCATTGACTTCCGCATTGATGAAATGTAAGGCAATATTACAGATTTCATCTTTGGGAAACTCAATATCCAGTCTTTCCTTCAGCAAGGTCAGTGCTTCTCTGGCCACATCATACTCCGCCTTATAGAAATGCTGAACTTCCCAAGAAAGTGGATTACGAGTAATCATTCCTTTTTCCAAGCGTTGAACGGCAAAGTGAATGTGATCAGACAGCGAGACATAGATCCCGTCACTGATGGTTTTGTTCAATTGCGTTCGTGCCAGTGTCACAATATCATCTGTTGCCTGCAGAATCTCAATCGGCACTTCAGCTACGATGGATTTGAATTTCTCATAAATCGATGCATCCTGAAGACGAAATATCTTCTCAATCCGCTCTTCATCAATCTCATCGCCTGCTTTGAACTTAAATCCGATACCCCGGCCGAGGATCAGTAGTTCCTGATTTTTGTCATCCACGGTACTGACAATATTGTTATTAAATATCTGTTTAATAATCATTATGGACCCACCTGGTTTTTTTTGAGGAATAAAAAAGGGCAAAACCAAAACAGAAATAATAAAATCATTTCCATAGTGGTTTTGCCCGCATTACCGGTAACAAGCCTCGGATCTAATTTATCATAACCTGAAAACGGTGTCAACAGGAAACCGATGTTTGGGTTATTATGTTTATGCAACATTTTACTTTTATGTTACATTAAAAGATATGTAAGCATTATTTAGTATGGCCTAAACTAAACAGGAGGATTCATTTTGAAAAAAATCGTTTCAATGACTGTATTCATTGCTGCCATGTCACTCTTATTATCTGCGCCACTCACCTTGGCCGCAAACTCCAATGACCTCTCGTTGATTGAGAATCAAGAGTCTGCTGACCAGCTGGATCGGAAGACACAACAACTTTTGAGTGATGAACTAGTTAAACTCGTGGGGAAACAGAGCATTCAATTCACCACAATAGACAGATCATTTGATCCGTGGGTCATTAACGGAACTATTGATGGAACCGGGTTCGCCTATTTCACACAAACATACGATCCTGATACAAATCGTGTCGCGTCCACCCATATCATGTATGATAACGCTGATTTGAATAAAGTCATGGATAATGCGCTGCGCCTGAAGCTTGATGCCTTCTTAAAAACGTTTGAAGATGAAGATATCTTCATTAAAGGTGGTTTCTGGCGTTTCAAAGCCAATGATCCAGAACATGGACATTTACTTCAAAACTACTGGGTCATCTTTGGACCAAGTCAACAACTTTACATCGATGTGGACAAAGGTAATCAAATGTCGGCAATTCTGCAATATAAAATCGATGATTCCTATGCCTGGATGACAAACATAGCACGAAATTCACTCAAAACACTTGGAATACCCTCAGTAAAAGCTTTTGATTACACCTTATTTACCGTAGAAGGAAAAGATATGTTATGGCAGTATAGGGATGACGACAATCTAAATTACGTACATATCGGCAGCAAGACCGGAAAGGTATGGAAAATCACCAACGAACTAGGTATCAACTGGAAAAATGATGCTGATTTCAAAAAGTCTTTTGCCAAGCCCAAGCTCAGCAAAAACAAAGCACTATCCATCGCTATACCCACAGTCAGATCTATATTTGGTATTGAGCTAAAAGGTTATTCCGTTCGTATCCAAGAAAACGAATACACCTTTACAAAAAAAGGAGCCACAACGCTTATTGGTAAAATCAATACAAAAGGCGCATTTTATTCGTTTGAAGCCATTCCTTCAAAAGGGGTAAGAAACTAACTTACATAATAAAAAACAGGCGGCTTGAAGCGCCGATTTAAAATTGCATAAGAAATACTCCGCTTTATGACGACAGTAGATTTGATCTTGTCATCATAAAAGCGGAGCCGGTATCATCAATCTACGCTTGACGTGCTTATAAGGCAGCCCTCCTCTCGAAGGGCCTTTCATCATTGCTGGAACGTCACATTAATCTGTACAATCTCCGAACGACTACTAGTACGAATTGGAGGTCCCCAGAAGCCAAATCCTGAGGTTACGATAGAGTGCATAGAACCTTTTTGCAGATAACCCCAATCATTCTCGTAAATAGCCTGTGTGATGAACTGAGCAGGCGCAATCTGACCACGGTGGGTGTGACCGGATACGACTAGATCTACATTGTTCTGCTCCGCAATATCCAGATCATACGGCTGGTGATCCATCATAAATACCGGTTGATTCAAGTCAGTACCTTGCATTAAAGTAGCTACTTCTGCACGATCCTTCTCTGTTCGGTCTTTCCGACCAATGAGGGTGATCTTGTCGTCCAGTACAATCTTGTCATCGTACAAAACTTGCATGTTGCTCTTCTCCAGCGCAGCAATCAGATCTTCAATCGGGCCATCGAACTTATCGTGATTCCCGAGAGAAGCATAGACGCCGTATGGGGCCTGAATATCACTGATAATATCGGCAATTCCGCTATTGAGGTACATATCCAGATTGTCATCAATAATATCTCCAGGATACAGCACCAGGTCTGGCTTCAAAGCATTAATCTCCTCCACCATGCGTTTGGCATGTGCAGGGCCAGACAGAAGTCCGAAGTGCATATCGGCAGCCATGACAATGTTGAGCTTGTCTACACCTTCTACTTTTTTATCAATCTGGATATTATATGTTCTGACTACCGGGCTGTAAGCGTTAAAAATTCCATAACCTAATGTGGACACTAACAGCACCAACGTAACGACCCCAGCCCATTTCTGTGTGTGATGTCTAGGAATACGGGTCAATCTCAGCAACCACACCGTGAGGTGAACGACGGGCAGGATCAGTAATAATAACGAGAAGATTGCCAGCCAGTAAGAACCGATGATACTGAGGAACGAGATGCTTCCAAATAATCGTGCCAAAATGAAGGAAACGGCCAGGAATACAAGCGCTATAATATAAAACCATCGAAATCTGGCGGACACAACTGGTTTCATCCAACTCCAACCGCTCCAGCCTATGTAGAACACTAATAAACCGTATACGACCAAAAACAATATACCCGCTAATACAAACATGCCCGGTCTAACCTCCACGTCAATAAGTTGTATTCTGAATTTTCAACACGGACACAGGTCCGTCTGAACAAGTATAACGTAGTTGATGAGTCAGATCATCTGTTTGCCAAACCCAGATTCGTACATTTTATTACAATTTGATGATATTCAAATTCGAACCATTAACGAGAAAAAGCATCCTTGCAGGTACCATGAAGTTAAATTCATGAACGACTGCAAGAATGCTATATATTCGGAACTGATATTACTCGTTAGTGTCCATCCACTGGAAGTGGAATGAACCTTCTTTGTCCACACGTTTGAATGTGTGAGCACCGAAGTAGTCACGTTGTGCTTGCAGCAAGTTTGCTGGCAAACGCTCTGTACGGTAGCTGTCGTAGTAAGAAAGAGCGCTGGAGAAGCCTGGTACCGGAATACCTTGTTTTACAGCAGCTGCTATAACTTCACGCCATGCACCTTGATAAGACTCAACGATGTTTTGGAAGTAAGGATCCAAAAGCAGGTTTTTCAGAGCTGCATCCTTATCATAAGCTTCTTTGATGTTTTGCAGGAATTGCGAACGGATGATACATCCGCCGCGGAAGATCATGGCAATGTTGCCATATTTCAGATCCCAACCATACTCATCGGAAGCTGCACGCATTTGTGCAAATCCTTGAGCGTAGGAAACGATTTTACTTGCAAACAGCGCTTTACGAACGTTCTCGATGAACGCTTTTTTGTCGCCAGAGAATGCTTCAGTTGCTGGTCCATTCAGGATTTTGCTAGCTGCTACACGCTCGTCCTTCATGGCAGACAGGAAACGGGAGAATACGGATTCTGTAATCATGGACAATGGTACGCCGAGATCCAGCGCGCTTTGGCTTGTCCATTTACCTGTTCCTTTTTGTCCAGCCGCGTCCAGAATAACGTCAACCATTGGTTTACCCGTTTCAGGATCGTATTTGGAGAAGATATCTGCAGTGATTTCAATCAGGTAGCTGTCCAGCTCCCCTTGATTCCACTCAGTGAAGATCTCATGCAACTCTTCAACGGAAACGTTCAATACGGATTTGAGCAAGTGATAAGCTTCACCAATCAACTGCATATCTCCGTACTCGATACCGTTATGCACCATTTTCACATAGTGTCCGGCACCGTCTGGTCCGATATATGTGCTGCAAGCGTCATCGCCAACTTTAGCGGAGATCGCTGTCAGGATCGGTTCTACCAACTGATAAGCACTTTCCTGACCGCCTGGCATGATTGCCGGGCCTTTCAGTGCGCCTTCTTCACCACCGGATACACCTGCTCCGATGAATCGGAAACCTTTTTCTTCCAGTTCTTTACTGCGACGTTGTGTGTCAGGGAAGTAAGCATTACCTCCATCGATAATAATGTCGCCTTGATCTAGATGAGGAAGCAGTTGCTCGATCGTTGCATCTGTTGCTTTACCTGCTTGCACCATGATCAGAATTTTACGCGGAGACTCCAGGGATTCCACGAATTCTTCAATGGTGAACGCACCTGTCAGGTTTTTACCTTCTGCTTCTTTCAGAAGATCGTTCGTTTTCTCAGGGGAACGGTTAAATACCGATACCGAGAAACCTTTGCTTTCAATATTCAAAGCCAGGTTTTTACCCATTACTGCCAATCCAATAACACCAATCTGTTGTTTACTCATTATGTCCTCCCAATGCTCCATGATTTATATAGTTTTATAGAGGGTGTTCAAAAAGTCCGCTTTTGATTACGAAGAATGCCTAAAGGCATCATCAGCATCGAATATGGAATTCAGCCGAAATGTCCGTTGCTCACGTAGTTTCCTACGCTCCGCTACTCCATTTCTAGCTTCATTCCATCTTCTCGATACTGAAAACCGACCTTTTTGAACACGTATTTATTGTAAGTTGAAACGAATATATTTTCAGTGATTATTGTACTGTTTTTTTCCAGTCAGCTGCAAATTTGTCCATACCTTGATCTGTCAGCGGGTGTTTGGAGATCTGTTCAATGACGGAGAATGGAACAGTTGCAATATGTGCTCCAGCCATCGCTACACGTGTAACGTGATCCGGATGTCTTACAGAAGCCGCAATAATCTGTGCATCCAGGTTATGTGTACGGAACAATTCAGCAATTTTGGTAACCAGTTGTACGCCATCTTCGGAGATATCATCAAGACGTCCCAGGAATGGAGATACATATGTCGCACCAGCACGAGCAGCCAGAAGCGCCTGGTTCACAGTGAAGATCAACGTTACGTTGGTTTTCACGCCTTTTTTGGTCAAGTAACGGCAAGCTTCAAGTCCTGCAAGTGTCATTGGCAATTTGATCGTAATGTTTTTGTCACTGTTGTTAATTTTGATCAATTCTTCTGCTTGCGCGATCATTTCTTCAGCAGTAAGGGCATCTGGTGTCACTTCCGCAGAAACGGACTCCACTTCAGGTACCAAACGCAAGATTTCTTCAATACGATCTTCGAATTTCACGCCTTCTTTGGCTACCAAAGATGGGTTAGTTGTTACACCAGACAATACGCCGATTTTGTATGCTTTTTGGATATCTTCCACGTTAGCTGTATCGATAAAAAATTTCATGATTAAATTACCTCCAGATATATTTTTTATTTTGGTTTAGAGATTTGCATTAACCGCCAAGGGTATGCTATTTGTAACTACAGACTCCTGATCCGCCGGCTCATCAAACCACCAGTGGTGACCATCTTCTTCAAGCATAACATCTGATTCAGCCGGTCCATAACTACCCGCAGGATACAGGTGAAGTGGCAAGAGATTTTCCTGGAATGCATCCAGAATTGGCTGCACCCATGCCCATGACAATTCTACTTCATCCCAGTGGGCAAAGAATGTTGGGTCACCCAGCAAAGCATCACGAATCAGATTCTCGTAAGCTTCCGCGAGGTCACCTTTGTCCGGAGAAAGATCAATATGAACCGGTTTGAATTCACCTTTATTCTCAGGATCACTTGCATTCAGTTGCAATGTCATGCTCTGATCCGGACTCATCTCAATGACGAGCAGGTTTGGTTTGGAACCCTTGTTTTTCAGCACATTTGTCTGTCCTGAAGGTTCTTTGAATTCAATCACGATACGTGTTGATTTCTCCTTCATTCTTTTACCCGTGCGAATGTAAAACGGAACACCACGCCAGAAGAAATCATCAATTTGCAATTTGGCAGCAATGAATGTGTCATTCATCGTATTCTCGGCTACACCCGGTTCAGCAACATAAGCATTAACCGGTTTGCCTTGAATGTTGCCTGCTGCATACTGTCCACGGATGATGTTTGCGCCCACAGTTTGTTTTTGTAACGGCTGGATCGATTCCATGATGTGCTTTTTCTTCAATCCAACTTTTTCGGAAGTACTGTTGTAAGGAAGCTGAATCGCCATCATCATGAGCAATTGCAACATATGATTCTGGAACATGTCTCGCACAGCGCCTACATGATCATAATAGGATGCACGTTCTTCGACACCTACAGTCTCATTCGCCGTAATTTGCACATTGGAGATGTAACGATTGTTCCATAACGCCTTCATGATTGGGTTACTTTGATGCAACGTCTCCAGACGCTGTACCATCGGTTTGCCCAAATAGTGGTCAATCCGATAAATCTCTTCCTCCGTGAACGATTCGCTTAATTTGCGATTAAGGTCTCGGGCGGATTGCAGATCGTGACCAAATGGCTTCTCGATGACGAGACGCTTCCAGCCCTCTGTGGAACCTAGCCCACTTTGTTGAATATTCTCGGCAATCGGTTCGAAGAATTCCGGACCAACCGAGAGATAAAACAAGCGATTGGACGGAATGCCAAGCTCAGCTTCTCTTTGTTCAACTAATCCCAACAGCTTTATATAATCTTCCTTATGGCTTATATTCAATACACTGTAGCGAAAAGCTTTCACAAATGACTTCACAACTTCAGGATCAGCCTGGCGTCTGGAAAATTCATTTAATGATTTTTCCACTTGTGCCTGAAAGAATTCATCAGACCATTCTCTACGCCCCAGACCAATCAATGAGAAGGTTTCCGGAAGCTTCTGCTCAAGATATAAGTTATATAAGGCAGGATATATTTTTCTTTTGGCTAAATCGCCAGTAGCACCAAATAAAACAATGGTAGTTGGTTCCATCTTACCGTTCTCCTTCCAAGTAACTCTGGTTTCTTTGTTGTAGTTACACTATAATACGTTTTATAGCTATACAAGTAATTAATATATTTCACAGGAGCTATAGACCACATCTATGACAACAAATTACGAACTATATAAAGTCTTTTATTGGGCCGCCAAAACGGGCAGTTTGACACAGGCTGCAAAAGCACTGTATATCACTCAACCCAGCGTCAGTCATGCCATTAAGCAATTGGAAGAGAGCTTTGGTCTTACCTTGTTTTATCGAAATTCCAAGGGTGTAGCGTTGACACAGGAAGGTGCCAGTCTATACTCCTATATTGAACAATCCCAGATTCTGATCTCACTTGCGGAAGAAAAAATGGCCGCACTGAAGAATCTCGACAATGGTGAACTCCGGATTGGTGGCAGTGACTCCCTGTTCAAGCATTACATGCTGGCGTATCTAGAGGAATTCCACACCTTGTACCCTAACATCAAGCTGCATCTGAGTCATGGAACTACGCCGGAAGTCATCACCTTTCTGAAAGAAGGCAAGATTGATCTTGGTGTTGTTCGGATGCCCATTGTTGATCCACAGCTAGAAGTCAGGGAAAGTATTCAGTTGAAGGACTGTTTTGTAGCTGGAGAACGTTATGCTCAGTTGAAGGGTAAAGTCATGACACTTGAGATGCTTCTGGAGCATCAACTGATCCTCTTCTCCCGGAACAGCCGGGTTCGGATGGCTATTACCGAGTTGTTTAACAGCTATAATTACACGTTGAAACCTGAGATTGAGGTTGGTAGCGTTGATCTGTTGATTGAGTTTGCGCGTCGAGGACTGGGAATTTCCTATGTCACACGTGAATTTATATCCAAAGAGCTGGAGGAAGGTTCTCTCTTCGAAATTCAGCTTGATGTCCCGCTCCCCCCTTCCCATGTGGGGATTATGACCAAACGCAATATGCCAATCTCTCTGGCTGCCAACCGGTTTATGGATCTCATTTTCAAATCCTGAGTGGTCACAATGTCAAAAGGTACAACAAAGAGCCCCACCATCCAGTCATGGACGATGAGGCTCTTAGGCGTGCATAATTTATGTGTTTATCTAACGATTAAAGACTCACCAGATAGGACGCGTCCAAGATAAGGGCAACCTTACCATTACCGAGGATCGTTGCACCAGATAGATGGTTCATCGCTCCCAGATACGTACCAAGCGTCTTAATAACAACTTCCTGATTTCCTATAATCTCATCTACTGCGTATGCTGCAATTTTGTCAACGGAACGCACGATCACCAGTGGAATGGTCTTGGATTTACGGTCTGTTCGTGGATAGTTGAGCCTGTCGCACAGTCGGTGAAAAGGTACAATTCGTCCATGATTCAGAATCGCTTGTTGCCCCTGAATCATCTGAATATCTTCAGGTGAAATTCGAACAATCTCAGCAACATTATACATCGGCAAGATCAGCACACGGCCCGATACTTTGACTAACAGACCTTTAATAATCGCCAGTGTGAGTGGTAGACGAATCGTAAACGTGGTACCCACACCAACCTCCGTATCAATATCAATGATACCGTTGAGCCGCCCGATCTGACTACGCACGATGTCCATTCCAACGCCGCGTCCTGATACTTCACTGACAGAAGAAGCCGTGGAGAAACCAGGCTCAAATATGAGATGGACAGCTTCCTGTGTTGTTAGGCGTGCAGCCTGTTCCTCACTAATGATACCTTTACCCAAAGCGGAAGCTTTGATCTTCTCACCATCGATACCTTTACCATCATCTGAATAACGAATGACAACATGATTTTCTTCATGAAACGAAGTTAAGGTAATACGTCCTTTGGACGGCTTACCGTTCTCCGCCCGAACCTCTGCACTTTCAATGCCATGATCTGCACTGTTGCGGATGAGATGGATCAGCGGGTCACTCAGTTCTTCAATAATCATCCGGTCAAGCTCAGTCTCTCCACCTTGAATAACCAGTTCCAGATCCTTACCCAGCTTCTGTGATAGGTCACGAACCAATCTCGGGAAGCGACTGAATAGTTGATCAATGGGTAACATCCGTGTCTTCATTACACCTTCTTGAAGTTCCTTGATCACCCTGCCCATATGATCGGATACACCACTAATACTCCGGATTAGTGGTGATGACTCCTTACGCGCACCCGATCCACTAAGATCTGCAAGGGATGTTTGATCAATTAACAGTTCACCGACCAAATTCATCAAATGGTCCAGACGTTCAACACTCACACGAACCGTAGGTTGAGCAGCTTTCACTTTCTCATCCGGGCCAGTTGTATTCACGGTAGGCAAGCTTTGTTTCGTTTGCTCTGTTTCAGAGATTAATTCAATTGGTGCAGACGTCGCTGCAACCTCATTGGATTCCAACAGATATGGATCAATCTCCAGCATATGAATATCCGAGTCTGAAGACAGCTCTGCCTTAAGCTGCTGTGTGTCCTTTGACGTTGCTACGATGATGATGAACTGACCATAATGATCATCTTCATTCTGCGCGCCCGGTTGACTCTCCATGATCGAACTAGCGACAACCGTACCACAGATCTCCTCAATGCGTTGTCGTAAAATATGATATCTGGCCGCTTTCATCATGCACTTCTGCTCCAGCACGATATGAATGGACAATAACTGCTTGCCTGACACTATAGCCACCTGTGCCACAATCGATTCTGCTGGTTGCAATTGAGGTACTTTAAGTTGCCCAACTACTGCCGGGGTTTGAATTAAATCTTTTATTTCTCGTACTACTGCTCGAAAGTCTGCATAAGCTTCCCCACGAATGTACTGATCACGAAGCACCTTCATGGCGTCCAAAGAGCGAAACAACGTATCAATTAGCTCCGAAGTCATCTCCGGTTTTTTCTCCCGGACCCATTCAAGAGCATACTCCACTTCATGCGTGAGGTCGCTTAATTCACGGAAATCCATTGTGGATGCCGATCCCTTGATGGTATGGGCTGCCCGAAACAGCGTCTGAACCAGTTCTACAGAAGGCGAAAGCTCCAATGCCAGTAAAGACTGATCCATACGTTCCAATTGATCATTCAGTTCTTCGATAAAGATGTCACGGTAGGCAGACAAATCCATCATTCGTATATACCTCCCTAACCGCCCAATATTTCGTCCAGTTTCAAAATGCCCACAAGCTTGTCTTCCTGTTGACCCACACCATGGAATAAACCTTCACGGTTACGACCATATCCGCCGGTTGGCGGATGTATTTCCGAATATGTGGTTACCTTGTTCACGCGATCCACGATCAAGCCAATATATTCCTCCTGATGTCGAACTACGATAATACGCGTCGCTCTGGTGTCCGGTTCATCCGGCATACCCAGCAGGTTACGCAGACTCATCACACATACAACCTTGCCACGCAGATTAACTACCCCTTTGATCTCTGGGCGACTGAATGGGATATCTGTAATGCTGAGCATTTTAATAATTTCGTGAATTTCTTCGATTCGAATGGCGCAGGTCTCTGCACCTACAGACAGCTCAATATATTGTTCCTTCTGAAGTGAAGACATCAATTCACCCTCAATTCAATGTTTTATTGGGTTTTGAAGGCAGCTGCCGAAATCGCCAGCTCTTCCGCCAGGTGTGCCAAAGACTGACAGGTTGCTGCAGTCTCTTCTGACGCAGCCGCGGATTCCTCACTGGAAGCCGAGATGGATTCAACAGAACTCATTACCTCCGCCGCTTGAGCTGCCTCTTCCTCACATGCAGCTGCAATTTCGTTTACTTTCTGCGAAGAGTTATTGACCATATCAATGATCTGATCAAACGCCTGTCCAGTCATGGAAGACTGCTCAACACTGGCTGCTACTGCCTGTACACTCTGTCTCGTGTTTTCCTGCATCGCTTTGATGATGGCTGTAATTTCTTTGGTCGCCTCACCACTTCGTTCTGCAAGCTTCCGGACTTCATCTGCGACTACGGCGAATCCTCGTCCTTGTTCTCCCGCACGTGCCGCTTCAATAGCAGCATTCAGCGCGAGCAGATTGGTCTGCTCAGCGATATCGTCAATCACTTCGATGATGTCACCAATTTTACGAGAATCATCTTCAAGCTTGGTCATTTTTGTATTAACAGCTTGCATACCTTCCAATGAAGTCTGTACAACAAGTCCACCTTCACGTGCAGTCTTCACGGTATCGTTGGACAACTCAGCAGCTTCTTCCGCACTTGCAGCGACAGAGTTAATGGCAAGCGAAAGCTCCTTGAACAATTCGGAGATGTTTCCTGCCTCACTGGATTGGCTTGTGCTGGTACTTGCAATTTCCTGTGTGCTAGCTGAGATCTGTTCCGAAGAAGCGGCAACACTTTGAGAGTTCATCACGATATTATTGATTAACTCTTTCAGGTTGTCGACCATACGATTCAATGCCGCAGCCAGTTGACCCACTTCGTCTTTGCTAGAGATGTCTGATTTAAGGGTCAGATTTCCGTTGGCAACTTCCGTAGCTAGACCCACCATGGCCATGAGTGGCTTCGAAATGGAGCGAGAGATAATGTATCCAATGAGGACACTGAAGAGTACGGATGCAACGACCATAACAATTGTTACTGCAAAGGAAGTTGTGTAGGCTTCTTCAGACTTCGTGTTAGCCTGATCTGCCAATGTTACATTGAGATCCACCAGGTCTGCGAGCGTTTTTACAACCTCATCACCCGGAGGTTTCAATGTTGATTTCAGGAATGTAATGAAAGCTGCATCATCATCTGATACCGCCATAGTGACGCCTTGATCATAAAGTTTCATATAGCTGGTATATTGGGTATCTAACTTACGAAGCAATTCCGCTTCTTCCGGGGTAGTAGCAAGAGGACGATACGTAGCAAGTCGCTCCTCCATGGATTGACGAATTGTAGCGATATTTTCCGTAACTCTGGTCTGTTCTGCTGCTACCGTTTCATAATTCAAATCTCGCACGTTAACTCGCAATCTCTGATAATCAACCTGAGCAGAGGACAGTTCCCTAACTGAGATCAGATTGTTGTTATACATCTCTTGCATTCGTTCATTTGTACTTCTCAATGTTACTACCGAGTAGACGCCAAGCGACGCGAGGATTATCGACACAATTAAAAATGCTGAGATAATCTTTGTTGCTGTTTTCAAGTTTCCAAACCACTTCATGTAATCTCCTCCTAGGCATCGTAGTGTCCAGTTATGTATATAACGCTTAGTAAACCCTTCTCTAGGTCGCGCTCCAGACAACTTACGATCTATTTCGACATAAATATATTAAAACTGAATAGGAAATTTTTATTTCTATAAATTTGCACTATTATGAATTTTTATTTCAGATATAAAGAAACTTCTTTTTAATATAATTTATACTTTTTACCTATTAAATTTCTTTTTCCACTTACATATATATGTATAATCTACATTCTGCATTGATTTGCAAATACATCTCCATACAAAATTTCATGTGATATGATCTTCTTATATTTACATAAGAAGTTGTATAGTTCTTACGTCTAACAAATGTCATTTTCCATGCGTAAAAATTATGTATTTTGCTGCACATACTCAACATTTCAAGACTTAAGTCTAATAAATCCTTACTCATACTGAGTCCATTTTCCCATAAAAAAAACCAAACCCGAATTAACAAAGTTTGGTTTTGAAGCGAAAAAACACACTTTAAATTAACATAAAACCCGTTTAAAACTAATTACTTATGTGTTATATAACTGCTCCAGTTCCATCAAGCGGTCCTTAATCCTGTGCGGAATAATATCAAACAGATTATCCCACGTCATGAACATCTCCGGTTTTAGTAAATATTCTTCGAACTCCATGGTAGGTACAAACGCTTTGGTCTGCAGATAACGCTCCACCTGAGCATCGATCTGTTCGTTCGTTTCAAAATAATCTTGAAACAACTCATTCACAAGTAGCCCATCACATCCAGCTTCGGCACCTGCTGCACTATACAGGTTTGGCAATAACTCAAATACAACCGGAAGTGGTGAGAAAGCATGTTTGCCAGGCTGCGAGTACAGACATACATGATGTCCAACCACATTGACCCGTTCCTTCAACAATCCACGCAGCACTTTCCCATGAAAGCTGGCTTCACAGTCTACTACCTCTCCGTCATGACCCACATAAACCCATACATGCTCCATTTCATACAGATGTCCAATCTCATAATCCCACCAGATTGCATATTCAATTACATATTGTACTGCCTCGGTCGGAAACTTTATGTCCCTTCTGAACGATGGTGAAGGCCCTGATTGATGCAACACAGAAATGCCAACAAAATCAGGATAAAAGGGTTCGGCTCTGTCAAACATCAAAATAGGTGCATAACTCATTGCAGTTTCAAGCGTATTCATTTCTGACATGTTCATTCATGAGTCCTCCGTTTTTTTTGGATGTTCATACTATACTAACAGAGATCGTAATACACTGACTCAGGCATTTTGAATTTTTATCATACGATCATTACACCTACACATCAAAAAGCCTGCAACTGTTATTCTCCAGTTACAGGCTGTGTACTTTGATAATGAATAAGGATCTTGAATTAAGATTTCAGCTTATTGGACGATGGCACAGACGTCTTGGAAGGTGAAGTCGATTGATCAGAAACCTGCGTATCACACCCTATTGGAGGGCCCAGAATGGCATCATTTTTAATGGACGCAACAGCTCTCGCATATGCCTCTTCATCCAAACAGTACGCGCGGTGAGCCACCTCCGGCGGTGTAGCTGCCAAGAAATCCGCTCCAAACACAATATCAGGCGTTGGTTGATCAAAAATAGTTAATACATATACATCATCTGTCTCAGCGACAAACCAGTGAAACCAGCCTTTCGGAAATACCACAACCTGACCTGGTTTCAGACGATATGTCAATCGTTCACGCGTAAACGGATTGAAGACTGACGCTGTAACTTCACCGGTGATGACCACAACCATCTCCGTAACATTGGTGTGCCAGTGCGGCTGCACAATGATTCCTTTGCTTAAGTACACGTTGAAGAAACCATTCGCAATGGTCGGCAGCTGTTCTCCAAACAACTGGGTTACATAGTTGCGTGAATCCCTCTGATAATTCACAACCGCATTGGAATCGGCTGCCAGCGGAACATTCGGGGCTTGTAAAATCGGATTCATCATACGATCATTTCTCCTCCTTGGGCATACATCTCATTGTTGTACTGTATGCCGGAGAATAGAAAGATAATACCGTTGAAACATGTTATATATTGTTTTTAATCCTGAACTTTAGGTTTCTTAGAATCATGTATAAACAAACTAGACTTGACCAGGGAATCTGCCTCCGGCTGCAATGCCTTGGGGTGATATGCGATCTATCTGGTTCATCTCATCATCCGTAAGCGAAACCTGTAGCGCTCCTAAGTTCTCGTGAACTCTTTCCAAGTTGCGAGTCCCCGGGATCGGAACGATATGTTCCCCCTTTCCAAGCAACCAGGCCAGAGCAAGTTGAGAGACCGTGCATCCTTTTTGCTTAGCCATCTCTTGGATCAATCCAACAACCTCTATTCGGCAATCGGTACAAGTTCTTGTCCTAGGCTTGGGACAAGAACTTGTACCATAAATAAAAAAGCCGCTAAAATAGCGACTTTTAATGGAACAATGATCAACTCATTTATTTCAGCTCATGGGTATTCAATTTCCTTTTTGTTACCATTTTTTTCATATATAATCTCTGTTTTTCTGCCATCCGGGTATTCCTTGATCATTTTTTCATTTTCTTCATATACAATGGGCACACCATTGCTTTTGGCCTCTTGTCTGGCCGAGAGTGTTGCTTTTACTAAAATTTCATTCAATTCAGAAATTGACATACGCTTCATGTGAAGATACCCTCCTTAAATAATTGCACGTAAAAGTTTCACACTATTATGGGCGGATCACTACTACAATGGCTATTCTATCTCCTACCTTTTTCTTTAAGTTCAATATGATTTAAGTTTTTTTGGTAAGGTGTTGATTTAAAAAGTTCATTTGGCCAATAGAATATACCTCATTAATAAATGCCTCATATTCCTCAAACGTATTTGAAAATATTACAAAATGTTGATTTTTCATATTGTACCTCGCAAAATTATATATTAACTGATAATCTGATCAGTGCTGTTCTGGCAGGATGTATGCTGTCTGACCTTTTATAGGCTTGAAATATTACGTACTCATAACTATAACGAATCTGCATCCCGTTTGGCCCTTTGATATTCTCTTTCATCTCGAACTGCTCGATTCCATTCTGATTGCGAATACCTAACGTTATAATTAGCTTGTTTTACAAACATTTCTTTTGAAAAATCGGCCTGTTCCCGTTTTTCCTCAGCGTTATCATATGCCTTACTTTTTAATCGTTCTCTCTCTTCGTGTAAATTACTTTCCCCATTACTCCATCCGGTACCATGGTTTGGATTACTAAATAATGAGACAACCTTATCCAGTACTAACAGCAGAACGAATACAATAGTACCACCGACCAAAAGTAAAAAATCAATGACTTTGAGCCGCATCATTCCTCCCTTCAAGGAAGCTACGCTTCCTTTTTTTAATAACTTCAACATTCTAGCTTTATCTCTCTGGCTTAGAATCTCTCTATCGTATTTTCCTGCCTCTATCTCTTCAATCAATCTTCCGTTTGTATTTGTTATACGAACCATAACTTTGTTGATCAACTTTGCAGATATCACAGCAAAGACAATTGGAATAATGAATGAAATAGCTAGATGTATGAAACCATCCCATACATCAGATACTAGCATTTGAGATGCGTACGTATTGGTTAAATTAAGTAGCAGAAACAGAATAATAAATCCGCAAACAGTTCCATACATACTATGCCATTTGAATTTTTTTTCATCATCAAAGGGATTGGACTGCCTTTTAATCTTATTCGTAAAGAGCTTTACAACTAAAATACTTATAAATCCAGCGGGGATTGCAAATATCACACCATAGATACCAAGTGAGAAATGGTTTGTATGAGAAGAGTATAACCCCCCCTCAAAAATCACCTCTTGAGTCATTATTCGATTGACCAATTTATTGATGGCAATGGTCAAAATAATCGTTAGGATAATTATGGAAAAGGTCTTTCCTTTCAATGTTTCCTTCATCGTCCATTTGTTCATCTCTTTCATTCCTTTACTCATCATTAAGGTTTATACTCAGCAACCAACTGAAATATAGATTCTATTGCAATTTCGTATGTAATTTTTTCAATATTTTACTATGCATAGGTATATTAGAACCAAATACTAACAAATCCACGTGCGAACCCTTCTCTTGGAAAAAGAATGAGCAGAGGCGATGTTATTGAAATTTATCGTGCCCCGCTCACTTGAAATTCTCTTTGGCCCGTAAACACCATCTCAATTCATTCCCCACCACTGAATTCATGTGAATATACTATTCTTCTTTCCCCGAATTTCGTCCTCGTTCACAAGCGGCCCGGATAAGTTAGCGCCTTGTTCTCCAATCCCTTCTTTCACATTTAGAGGTTGAACATTGGCCGTAGGAGAAGTTATTTCGACATTATACTTATCACTTGGAAGCCCTTGTCCACCTGAAGTGAACCATTCACTTTGGAACAATCCGTTCATTACATACGCCTTCGATTGTGCGTTATATCCCTCTTCACTTGTAACTGTGACCATCAGTTCCATATCCGTCGGCAGATTCGTTGTTCCACTAATAGCTAGATGATTATCTTTATTGAATTCCTCGTTAACATTCAGATAATTTATTGTATATTCTCCTTAGAAAGTTTCATATGTTTATTCTTGATCTATTTTTAATCTACTTATGCCTGTAATATGCATAGATTGTAGTATTTTTGGACTTTCATTAAAAAATCCCCCAGAAGGGGGGATTATTTAACTTTTGTGAAATCTACTTTATAGGTTACAGACAATTCTTTACCTGAATACATATAAACTAGCTCAGCTGGCTTGCTAAAATCGATTTTTGAATTATCAAAACTTACATGTAAGACTGACACATATGCTGGAGCTTCTGGCCATGATCCGCTCATTGAGACATTGTCCTTACCTCTTATATCTTTTGGTTGATAAACTTTACTCCCTTGTTTCAATACCACTTTAAGATTCTTGGTAAAAGTAATACTATTGCCATACGTACGTAGCTCGAAATCTAATCTATTCAAACCTTTGTAGAGTGCTAAGAACTCTTTTGCATCTTTTAATGTATATGTATCATAATCGTTAAACTTTAGAAAAGAGGCTCTAACTATATTATAATATGGGGAAGATACCCAGACATCTGGTTGCCATATTTCAAGTTTATCAATTGAAATCTTTAATTTTTGCTTATTATTGAAATCAATTACGGCATCATATCCTTTCTTGCCTATTGCAATTGCATTTTTAAGTTGCTGATCTGATAAATTAAAAATACTAGATTTGACTTTATTACTTGCTTTTTGTTCTGTTGTGCTCGTGATTTTAATGTTACTTGTGGTTGTATTACTAGCTGCCATGGCCGATCCTGAAAATAGTGTTGACATAATAAGCAATGAGATAAGTAACTTTTTCATCTAATCCTCCAAATATAGGTATTTAGTATATTTTATCCTATCTGAAGATGTAGGTAAATGGTTTTGTTTTAGATAATACTTTAGAACTACAAGATATTCTATTAGAAGGACTCTTTAATGCACAGAAAAATGTATTTTGGCAACTAAACAAATAAAGACAACTCTGTCGGACGATGGTCCCCTTCCCATCCAGATCTGCTCCGTTTGCGGACATCAGGACGGAAAGAGAGATCTACATATCCGAGAGTGAGGCTGCACCAGCTGTGGCGTTCATCATGACCGTGACCGTCAACGCGAGCTTAAACATTCGAGAAGAAGCTCCGACTTCTAACAATAGTTAAGTCGGATATTTCAACTACTGGACAGTTAAAAGCATAATTTCCTTCTCAACCCACCGCGCTCATCTTTTTAAGGTACATCCTTGGATGGCAGATAAGAGAAACATAAGGACCTCCGTTTTTGGTTTATTTTGATATTGTAGAGTAGTTTTTTTTCACCTAACTAAGAACATTATATTTATCTATAATAATCTGGAAGTTGGAATTTGAGCTGCTGAGTTTATAACAAACACTGCCTATTGAAGCTGTAGCCCACTCCTCGGTTATAGCCGAAGTCCATCTCGTTCCGGACTGAATCGATAAGATGATTTTTTTGGCCTCATCTCGAGTAATATATAAACTTTTGTCTTTATGGATTGAATTTTTTAGTAAAACAGCGCTAGGAGTTTTTACATTGGCATACACCTTTACTGTCGCTTCAACTCCGTAGAGTTTAGCCAAAAGGACATTAATCTTATGTATGGCTAGTGCTGCCTTGTTATACTTACTTACGGATTTTCGTAATCGTGTACGGCTTTTAATTTTGATATTACTATCTCATGATCATGTTCTTGTCCCTCGACACGTCAACAAATTATCACTGCACTCTTTCGGAAATATTTTTACTTATTTCTTCAGGATTTTCAACACCAATGATCAACTTTGATATTTTGAACTTCCCAACTTTAAAGCTATTCAAATCTAAATGAAGTGTTTCAAGCTCATTTTCAAAAACGTGCAGTTGATAACCACCATTTGATCTAAATAACCCATTTCTCATTTCTCCTAATAAAGCACCATATAGTTTAAAAGCATTTGGTATTGGTCTACCTGTTGTTATTCCCTCGATTGAAGAGTATGGAATTTGCAACCCATTATCTAATTTTAAAAAGGGTGAGTTTCCAAAGTTGATATTTACGTAGGTTTCCATTAGTTGAATTTTACGTTCCATATTTTGATTCCCCCATTTTCATTTCAAATAATCCATTTATTTATTAACCCATAATTACATATAATACCACAAATACCTCTTTTGTTCATAAAAAACTGAGCACTGCCCTCCGCTCCTTCGCGGGTTATGTCCACCTTTATATATTCCAATTCCAATCACCTATTAAAGAACCTACGTTTGTAGCATATAGTGCTTAAACAGGGACCTATCTTTAACCTTAACACTAAGAAAATACTATATTTTCACTGGACAATTAGTTTATTTTTCCTGCACATTTGTTAAATGAAACTGCATGAAACTTAGTTAGGTGTTTATCTAATCGGTAATCGGCTCATGTTCTTGTCCCTCGACACGATTTCAGCCCTAAATCTTCTGAAGATGTAGCCGAACTCGCAAAGCTTCCTTGTCTGACACATATTGAAATGGATGGTTATACGGAATCGATCTTTCCATTTATAGAGGAAAACCCGTTCATTAATGAACTTCATATCTTACATCATGGTCAAACGATGCTCGATATCAGCAAGAGTCACCTGACCAGACTTATTGTGGATGTCAGCGGGTTGAAGGAGTTAATTTTGAACACAAAGATGAAAAGTCTGAATTTCACAGGGGAGTTGTCTCCTGATCTGCGTATCGTGGCTTATGAAGACGGTAAATGCATCACTCTCAATGTTCCATCGGACCTGCCACAGGTTACGGGTATCTCACGACTTGATGGTCCGTATATCAGAGATATCACGGAGCTCAATCTGGACCCACTTGTGCAGTATTATCCTGAGCTTTCAGAGTTGCGATTGTGGGGTAAACCCGGCAATGTATCCCATATAGAATCAATTCAGCATTTGGCAAATTTGCAAACCTTCACTACATATGACCTATTCGGCTTCAATGGTGGACAATTCCCTGATCCAGAACAACTTCCGAAATTGACTACGCTGTGGCTAACCAGCCTGCCTGCTGATGCAGCCAAATCGATCAAAACAAGATATAAAAAATTCGCTGCTGCCGGACTTGATATGGAAATCACCAAAGCACGCAAACCCGAATGGCTTGCGGAGAACCTGAACAATCCGTTTCGGGATTGGGATGGGCGGGACCACATTAAGGCAGCTCACGCCAAAAAAGCAACGCAATTGTACAAGCAGTGCTTGAAGGAAATCCGTCAGTTAAGTCAAGATTTTAACAATCAGGAAGCTATGCACAAACAGCTCGTCTCCATGGTTGAGAACTACACACAGACCTTCAACAAGATGGATGCCAAGACCGGCTTTATTGAAACTGTTGAGCGGGAAGAGATTTATGTTGTTCTAACGGAGTTGCTGGATCAATTACAGCAGCATTTGGAACTGCGTCAAGATGATTGGGTTAAGGTTAATCACGAGGAATTATATGAGGTATTTGATCGTTTGAGGGATTTTTAGTTTACGTAAAAAGGGTCCTGTTATGAAAATGGCAGGACCCTTTTCTGCACCGCCGACCTCAAGTGTCGTAACTAACCAGATAATGATGAAGTTCCGTGTTATAACAGCCGATACTGTGCTCAATTAATCTGCCTTCTCCGTCGAAGGAGTTACGGAGGCGCTTAAGCACATGCGTCCCCGGGGGGATCTTCAGTAGTTGGCATACCTCATGAGCTGCCGGCTCTACAAAGAAACGGTCTTTGAAGCTCTCCAGCAAAATGTTGTTCTCCTCCAATGAGTCATACAGCGATTGGATGTCTCCATTCATTTCTTCCATGCCTCCGCCGGGTAATGCAGCTGCTGCCAAGAAGTGTATCAGATGAATATAAGGTTGTCCGTTAAGAATGTAGAGCCTTTCAATCCGCTGGCAATACGGCCCGTAGCGACCATATTCCTCCGTTCCGGTATCATTGGTGAGTAAACGGGAATTCAGAACTTTCTTTTCCAGCTTATGGCCCTCTTCTACGAGCAGCTCCGTAAACCGTTTGCCCTTTGAGAGCTTCTGATGAGAGGTATTGCGCAACACAATTGTGCCAACACCGCTTTTCTTCTGCACGTAACCTTCCTGCGACAGCTCTTGGACCGCACCGCGGACTGTCATTTTACTGACGCCAAATTCTTTCTCCAGCTGTGGTTCAGAGGGGATGATGCTTCCAAGAGGATATACTCCATGTAGAATCCGATCTTTGAGAATTTTTTGGATTTGCTGATATAAAGGACCTTGCTTGCGCTTCAGAGACACTCACTGTTCACTACCTTTCAACATCTGAGGGATGGTCCGACAGCGCGCGGAGCACCTCATTCTCGGTAAAAAGCGCTGTATCGCCTTGAGTGGTATGGGCCAGCATCGCTGCCGCCACTGCCATATTAACCGTATACTCGTGTGGGTATTGCTGCAATTCCCCATGGATGATGGTGCTAGCAAATACATCCCCTGCACCGATCCGGTCATACACTGGGAATATCAGCCTTCGGGAAAATACGAACGTACCTTGATGATAGATATATCCTGTCAAGGAATGCGTATGGTCCGCGTTAATCACACGGTGGGTTCCTGCTACCGTTCCGATTCCGAAGCGCTTTGCAACTTCAGGAATCGCTTGCTTCATCTGTGTTATTCTATCATATTCTCCGGTTCCGATGCCAAGAATACACTTTGCATCCTTCTCATTCATTAACACCAGATCTGCCAGCCCCAGCAGTTCCTCATAATGCGGGCGGGCCTTGACATAACCATCTGTCCCCCATAACGCAGGACGGTAATTACAATCAAAAACAACCTTGCCCCCAGCACTCCTCACTTCCTCAGCAAGCCGTTTCATCTGCTTGCGCACGCCATCATTCATAGCCAGCGTAATGCCACATAAATGAAGAACATCGACTCGGGAGGCAAGATCTTTCATATCATAATTATCTGCCTCCGCGGTATTGAAACTGCTGCCCAGCCGGTCTGTGTAAGTAACTCTGCCAGGGCGGGCTCCAAAGCCATTCTCCAGAAAGTACATCCCAAGGTGTCTACCGCCCTGGCTAATAAGAGAGGTATCTACCCCCAGCTTGCGCAGATAAGCGATAGCCGCTTCGCCCACCGGAGTTTCCGGCAAGGTCGTAATAAGAGCACCGTTATGGCCGTATCTGGCTAATGCTGCCGTTACATTCACCCCGCTGCCGGAAAACGAATAATCCAGCCTGCTGCTCTGGACCAGTGTTTCGTAGCCCGGAACCTGCAGCCGCATCATCACTTCACCAAATGCAGCAACCCTAGGCATATCGGTCTACCAGCGATTTCATTGTTTCGAGCAGTCTGCGGACATCCTGTACGTTTGTACTCCCGGTCTGCGACTCAATAATTGAAGAATAGACATGTGGTATAACCTGAGGTACGCCTGCCTGTAGTGCAATCTCTAGAATGGGTCCAAAGTTGTCCAGATCGATTCCGCCTGTAGGCTCCAGAGCAAATCCCGCTTCTCCACAAGCCTTGGCAACAGCACGGTACTCCTCTTCCAGCTTCAACCCCTGCATCGGATAATATTTGACCGCGTTCCCTCCCATGTCACGAACCAATGCAATGGCGGCATGAACCGGAACAATGGCCTGCGGAGTCGTTACTGAACTGATGGGGCCAGTCGATATATTTACATAACCTGGCTGACCGCACGGAGATACCAGGCAGTTAATCCAACTATCTTTAGGTCCCAGATTGGCACGGGTTGCCCCGACTGCCGGGAATACCTGATTGATATGGCTTCCCGGATAGCTGGCGACAATCTCCGCCACAACTGCAGCCTGACGGCTGTCTCCGGCCCCAAGTCCGATAGATACGGCATCTTGAATAGCCTGACCATATTCAGTCATGGCAACTACAGCTTCTTCCGACGTAGCATAATTTTTGGAGAGCACACCAATAAGTACATATCCTTCCGCAGCTTCGTACACATCCTTGGCGTTCCCGATACTCCCGGCCAGTACATTAATTGCGGCCCTGTTCTTATAAAGACACTGCTGAATATGACTCATTCTGGTTTGCCTCCCACGATTTCATGTATTCTGCTGACGATGACCGGCAAATCATCTCCTTGCAGCGACCTTGGATCAATATCGAAATAACCCTGCTTGACGCCATAGTCTCGGGTATATACCGCAATTACACCTTCACGTAGCTGGTCATTCATTTTCTTCGCATCCACCCCGGCAAGAGAGGGATCAATCTGGACGCGCCCCCGGAAAATCGATCTGCCGGCTTCATCCTGCACGATGCGGACCGAAACACCAGGAAGTCTATCCAGTGCCTGAAGAGCCTCCAGCGTCTGCTTCTCTCGTTCACTATTATCCGCTTTGTCCTGGTATTCCTCTAGCGCTTGAAGTAACCCAAAAATGGTCTCTTTGCCAATCTTCATGCTGCGGCCAATCCCGTGTAGCTGTACCTTAAGCCACTCCACGTATTTCTTTTTGCCGGCGACAATGCCGGAAGTAGGGCCTTCAATAGCTTTCGACCCGCTGTAAATGGCCAGATCCGAAAGTTGGATATATTTGTGCAGATCCTCTTCCGCTGCCGCATCAACAATCAGCGGCACCCCTCTTCGCTGTGCAACCTCCCAGGCCTCTTCCACAGAAATCATGTTCTTCTGGACAGCGTGATGGGATTTAACATAAAAAATGGCTGCAGTGTGTTCGCCGATTGCCTGATCGATATGCTCCTTGCGGCCTTCATTGGCGTATCCAACTTCCACTACCCGGCCGCCGCCAAGGAATATCATGGTTTCAACCGGCGCTCCATATTGCACATTATGGCCTTTTAGCATAATAATTTCATTTTTCAATATCGGCTCTTGGTGCAGACGAAGGCTGAGATGTGGATCTCCGGCAGTCACAATGGCTGCCACTGACAGTGCAATACCACTGGATGCGGAGTTCACCACAACCGCGCTTTCCGAACCAAGTAGCTGTGCAATATATTCTCCGGATTTGTTCACAAGATCCGCAATTTCCACGTACTGCTGTCCGCCCTGTTTCATCGCATCCATGACTGAATCCGTTGGTGCGGAAACGCCAAGGATGCTCATTCTTCCACTGGCATTAATAACACGCTTCAATCCATATTTAGCCTGTAATGAGTGACCCATTAGCATAAACTCCTTTAGCCTCAATATAGTATTGCGTGACCCGGACATCTCCTTCCGAGTCCTTAAGTTGCTTTTCGCCTGCTTCCAGAGAAAACAAAGTCAGGTTCGCCTGCTGTCCCACCCTAATCTGCCCGAGCTCCGGCTTACTGAGCCACTCCGCTGGACTTCTTGTAACCGCACGGATCACCTCTTCCAGACTGTAGCCGAGGTACAGAAATTTCGTCAGTACATTCGACATACTGTATACCGGACCATTCATACGGTTGCCTCGGTAAATGTCCGTACTGATTGTATTCAACGCAATACCTGCAACCTTGGCCTGTTCTGCAATCCGGAAGGAGAAGCTCGCTGTGCCATGCCCCACATCCAGATGAACTCCCCGAGCAGCTGCATCCAGCAGTTCTTGCAGCGGTGTGCCGTCCGCATGAAACAGATTGTTGGACTTGCCGTTAAGATAATGGGTGATTACATCACCCGACTGTAGTAGCTCCAGCACATCAGAGATCGCGGGCGGAGCAGAACCGATGTGAACCATGAGCGGAAGTTTCGTTTCTTCCGAGAGTGTGCGTGCCAACTTGAGTGGCTGTATGCCGCTGTCTTTGACCACACTTTGGCTGATGCGGGCTTTCAGACCAACAATGAAATCAGGATAAGCCGCTGCTGCCTCCAGTACCTTGGCCCGGTCAATCCATTCCAGCTGCGACAGTTCATCCGTCCGTTCGAGCCCGATGCTTGAAATGTTCAACAGAGCAAATACTTGTGTAGCAGCCTGTAGTCTTGCGGTATAAAAAGCTCCAATTCGATCTGCACCGCAGCTTCCGGCATCTACAAGCGTTGTTACCCCCTGCTTCACACCAATTTCGTCGATATCATCGCCGTAGGGATCAAGCTCCTGGACGGCATGCACATGCATATCAATCCACCCACTGGACACATATAACCCTGAACAATCCAGCTCATTTTCTCCTTCAGCCTGTCCTGGCGGTGTAATTGCGGTGATGATCCCGTCCTGAATGGCGATATCCATAATTCGCCCGTCAACAAGCTGCAAATTGCGCAGCACATTCTCTGTGCCCACTCATCCCATCTCCTTTTTCAACCCCGGTTTACAGGCAAAATTCAAAAAATGATTCATGATATGAAATCTGTACTTCTAATTAGTTGAAAATAAGCCTGATGATCTACTTTATTCTAAAGATTATAATGTTATAATGTTTATACTAGCACAAGAGTAATCCAGAAGAGAACATTGATTTCTAATTCAAAAGTTTAATCCGAATATCCTAACACTGGAGGGACTGCTTCATGGCAAATTCGGCACTCAAGCCATCCTTGCTCAACAGATTCAGGCTCAGCTGGAATCATTTCAAATCAAGGCTTCTGCTGAAATATGCCTTTTCTTACATTCTCATATTTCTTATCCCTCTGACAGGTGTAACTATTTTTGTATATGAAAACGCTGTCAAAGGATTGCGTGTAGAGATTGAACAATCAAATGTCAATCAGCTTAACCAGGTGAAGAGCACTATAGATAACCGTATGAATGAGCTTCAGGAAATAGCGGGGAGAATCGCCTATGACAAACACCTGACCCCTTATATGGTACAGCATCCCTATTACAGTTTGGAGGCGATTCAGGCGCTCGCCAATTACAAAGCTAGCAGCAGCATTGCAGAGGATCTGCTTCTCTATTTCCATAACGATGCCAACATCTATTCGTACCGCGGTCTGGCTAATCTTGACGTCACCTTTGATAGCCTCTATCAGTTCGAGCATTGGAATCCGGAAGAGTTGCGGCGGGACTTGAATGAAACTAGGCAGCCCCTGGTCCGTCCCGCTGAGAACGTGAAGGTTAATTCCCGAGTGGAGTCGATGCTCGTCATGCTTGTGCCCGTTAAACCGAATGACCCGTTTCCATATGGGACCGTTGTTTATTTAATGAAAGAATCCAACCTTACCGGGGTCATGGATTCGATTTTGAGTGATTTTTCAGGAAGCAGTTATATTTTCAGTCCCTCCGGAGAGGTGTTGACCGCAAATAGCCATGGCATCAGCCTTCCCCAGGACGAAATTGAGAATTTGGCTACACTTGAGCCCGGTATTCATAATTTGAAGATGGATGGAGAACAATACTCCGTTGTTTCTGTTCAATCTGAAGAAAATGGCTGGACCTATGTGACCACGATGCCAAGCTTCCAATTTTTCAGCCGTGTCGCCCATGTCCAAACCCTCATCCTGATCGTCTTCTGTATTACCGTCATTACTGGCATAGCTGCTGCGCTGTTGTTAGCCAAACGGCAGTACCATCCGATCAGGGATTTGATGGACAAGATGAAAGGTAGCGACGATGATGCTTCCAAGCTCCGCAATGAATGGGAATGGATACGCCAGACCCTCCACAATTACAGTGTTAAAATTGATTTTCAGGAGCCCTTTGTTCGCAATCAGTGTATGCTACTGTTACTCAAACACGGCAAGCCGGATGATCCGGAGATCGAACAAATGATCCTTAGCGCAGGATTTAGGCATCCTCAAGGACAAGGTCTCTATTTCTCGGCTATTCTGTCCTGGGATGATACTATGCCCGGCGGCAAGTCCTGGCAGGAACGCCATCTGTTGCAGGAAATACTCAGCAATGTATGTCTTCCCGGTACCGGTGCTCAAATCTTCGGTGTAGAATTCTCGGTCAAGGACCAGTTTGCCCTGATTATTTCACTTCCCGGTGATGCGGACAAGCCGATTCAAAGCCAATTGGAGCAGGTCATTGAAGCCATTCAAACGTTAATCCGCGAGCACTCTCAGCTATCTCTAAGTATCGGTGTCGGCATGGCCTACAGAGACTTAGCCCGTCTTAACCAATCCTTCATTGAAGCCGCTGCAGCTCTGGAGCACCGGATCATCCGGCGCAGCGGTCAGGTCACTTATTTCGAGCAGCTTGCAGAGCTGAACCCATCTGCTTCCGAGAGCTTCTGGATTCCACGCAAATCCATGCTGAAACTGGAGCAGAGTCTAAAGCAGGGCAACGAATCAGTAGCTGTCCAAATGATTGCCGATACCATTCATACGATCAAAGACGAGCCGTTACAGGTTCATCTACTACGATGCATCTGTTTTGATCTGCTGAACACTTTTCTACGCACCGCCTCCGAGCTTGGTATGAACGAAGTGTTCGCTAATATGCCGGAATTAACTTCCTTCGAAACACTTGAAGAGCTGGAAAGTCGTTTGCTCAGTCTGGCCGCTGACATTTGCGCGCAGGTGGAGCTGAATACAAAGACAAGTGAGTCTACATTAATGGATGACGTTCTGACTTACGTGGATCAACAGTTTGCAGACTACACACTCAGTCTAGAGCATGTGGCGCTTAAGTTTGCCATTTCAACTTCTTATTTAAGCCGGAGCTTCAAAGAGAAGACCGGCAGCAATTTCTCACAATATATCTGGCAGCGTCGTGTGGATGAAGTCATGCGACTGCTGGAGAATACTAGCGCGCCGCTCAAAGAAATTATCGAACAGGTCGGTTATATGGATGCGCCAAATTTCATCCGCAAGTTCAAAAAAGAAATCGGTCTGACGCCAGGGCAGTATCGCAAGGAACATGCCTTGAGAGGGCTTACTACGAAAAGACCTGTTTAAGTTGGTGGAGCTTGCACCCTTTCTGTTCTACATTTTTATATTTGAAGATACAGCTTCATTTTATGGTTTATTTTGCTGCTGCCCTTCCTGGAGGATGTGCTCTACCAGCTCATCCAGAGGAACTGTTGCAAGGGCAATCGCCGTATCTGTTACCCCGTAATAGATATAGAGCAGTCCATCTTTGACCACATTTCCGGTCGGGAAGATGACATTGGGGATCTGGAACCCAAATTTCTCATAATACGTCTCCGGCTCCATAATAAAATGATGCGTCCGGGCAATGATTTTCTCCGGCTGCTCCAAATCCAGCAGCATGGCCCCTACACGGTAGACAATGTCCTTATCGACGCCATGATAGAGCACCAGCCAGCCCTTGTCCGTACGTACCGGGGGCGTAGAGCCACCAATCTTCCGCGATTCCCAGGAAAGGTTCTGGGCGGTAGCGAGCAGCTTTGGCTCCTCCCAGTTCACGAGATCCTCGGAGTAGGTAATCCACATGGCCGCCTTATCCGTACCGTAGGCTTCTCCCACATATTCCTCGGGGCGGCGCAGCAGTACAAATTTGCCACCTATTTTCTCGGGGAACAGAATGTTGTCCCGGTCATTAATATCAAGAGGTGTCGTGTCCGCCACATACTCCCAATCCAGCAGATTATCTGATTTCAAAATGGAGGACCGGGTTAGCCAATGTCCCTCCTCGTCCCCCCACCCATCCGGATATTTCGGAATAGAGCGAAGGGGGACACCTGCCCCGGTAGGATAGTAACTCATGGCACAGGGGCGAAGGGCGTAGTTCAGATAAAAGGTCCCGTCAATTTTGACAATCCGTGGGTCCTGTACACTACCATAAGGGAATCCCAGCATGTCTGGCGTCACAATTGGCTCATCCTTCACGTGGGTAAAGTTCACTCCGTCTTCACTCTCTAGCAGCCCTAAGTAATTTTTGCATGGCGTTAGGGAACCAGCGGTGCGCTCAATCATATAAAATTTGCCGTTATCGATGATAACTGCAGGGTTGAAAACCGTAACCTTGCGCCATTCATAGTTGCCCGGGACGACAATGGGATTATTCGGATGTCTCGTGATTTGCATGTCTAATCCTCCTGCATTTAATGTTCAGGAACACGTTTTATGCTTATATCTCATTTTTTACAGCAAATTTCTGCGCATGGACCTGGTTAGTTGGATTTCCAGCGATCATAGGCAGCCTGGTTGATTTCAACCATACGCTCTCCGCCCATTTTTTTGACGGTCGCCACATAATTGTCCCAGCCCGTAAGTGGCTCGGCTCCAGTGATGAATTTCGCCTCCATCTGATTCACATATGTCTTCAAATCAGAATTCAGGCTACTGATTTCGGTCTGCTCTTCCACGGTAAGGAACAGCGTTGGGAACGGAATTCGTGCGCCTTTATCCAGAAGCTTCTGCTTGGTCTCCTGCTCTACCCACAAGTCAAAGTCTGTCTTTAGTCCCTTATTAATATCATCCATGGACAGGGTTGGAGCGGGAATGCCGTAGTTAGGTGTCAGCGTTGCCCGATAATCCTCCATTTCCTTGCCGTCTGGTACCGGTAAGTACTGTTTGACCCGGTTCTCTTTATCGGTGTACTCCCAGAGAATGCCCTCTGGACCTTTATTAAAGAACATGGCACCCTCATAGGAATAGAGATAATCCACCCAGCGTATAGAGGCTTCCGGCGCAGGATTACTCTGCGTGATAGCAAAAGCGCCGCTTGTAATCCCCCTGTTCTTTGCAATCGCTGGAGCAGCAATTGATTCACTGTGGACAGGTGCAAACATCGGATCTGCCGTCGAAGGCTCTCCACCTTTGCTCATGTAGGCATGCCAGTCCGAAAAGAGGGCAATTTGATTGTTCTGTGCTTTGGCCTTCTTTTGCTCCGCTGTCTGTGAGAAGCTCTCATGATCCAGCAGGTCTTCAGACCACAGGCGGTTCATATAGGTCAGATATTCCTTGTAGCCTTCTTCAAGTGGTGTATAATGCACCTTGTCCGCATCGTCCACATAAATTTCTTCTTCATAAATGCCGAAGGCACCAAGCAGCCATGTACGGATATCGCGGAGGTTCGCAGCAGGTGTTGTTACCGAAGAAATTGGAATTTCATCGGCTATGCCATTACCGTTGGGATCTTCCTCTTTCACACGTTTCAGATAGGTATACAACTCCTCTGTCGTTTCGGGAAGTTTATCGATATTGAGCGCCTTCAGGAAGTCCCCGTTATACCACATCGGATTGCGGTACCAGTGCTGGCTAAGTTCTACTACCGGCAAGGAATAGATATGCCCATCCGGTGCAGTAATCGATTTGCGGACATCCGGATTCTCTTCCAGCAGCGCCTTGAAATTCGAAGCATACTCTTCAATCAGATCCTCCAGTGGAATGAGGATACCCTGCTCTCCATAATTCATCTGCTCTGCAGTTGTCAAACCGGCGGCATAGAGGATATCCGGGTAATCCCCACTGGCGAGCACCAGATTTTTCTTGGTTTCGAAGCTATCCTTCGGTGCGTTCTTGTATTCCAGCGTAATACCGGTCTTCTCCTGCATCTGCTGAAGCACCGCCATGTTCTCCCAGTTCTGAATCCCTACATCTGGCGCCATAAGCGACAGAGTAACGGGTTCATTAACAATCGGGAAACCTTCATTGTTTACAGCGACTTTTCCGAGATTGTTGTTTGCTTCACCTTCGTTTGAATTGCTGCAGCCTGCCAGTAGTGTAAGAACTAAAGCCGAAGATAACAGAAGCTTCCATGGTTTGCGTGTGGTCGGCATTCATAATTCCTCCCTTGTTATCATCACATTTTAACTGTTTAACCTTTAACAGAGCCTATCATGACCCCTTGGACAAAGTAACGCTGCAGGAACGGATAGATTGCCACGATGGGCAGTGTGGAGACCACAATGACTCCATATTTAATCAGCGATGCCGTTTCTGCCTTATTATTCATGGCGGTCGCCACTTCGCCGTTGATTGATGAGCCCGTAGTTTCCGCCGTCATTTCCTGAAGGACAAGGATCTGACGCAGAACCATCTGCAGCGGATACTTCGCTTCATCATTTAAATAGATCAGGGACGGGAAGTAGCTGTTCCAGTGGCTCACCCCATAGAACAGGGCCATAACGGCTACAATTGGTGCCGACAGCGGTAGAACAATGCGAATGAACAGCTTTAGATTCGTACAGCCGTCAATGTGCGCTGCTTCCTGAAGTTCTTTAGGGATAGTCGTCTGAAAAAAGGTGCGGGCCACGACGATATTCCAGACCGAAGCTGCCACCGGCAGAATCAATGCCCACATGCTGTTCATGAGTCCAAGATTCTTGACCAGCAGATACGTCGGTACAATTCCGCCGCTGAAGAACATCGTGAACAGAATGAGGCCCATGAACAACTGGCGCCCGACAAAATCAGATCTGCTGAGCGCATACGAGGCCGGCAGAGTGACGGCGAGATTGAGTAGAGTCCCCACCACAGTGTAAATAATTGTGTTCCAGTAACCACTCCATATCTTCGGGTTCTCAAACACAAGCTTGTAGCCGTCCAGTGTTACATTCTTCGGAAACAACCACATTGCTCCCGAATTGACGTCCTGCGGTGAACTAATTGAAGCGCTGAGAATATAGATGAGCGGATAGAGAACAACCAGCAGTGAAAGACCTAAATAAATATAAGTGCTGATCAGAAAAAGCTTGTCCCCCCTGGATTCTTTCATCGCAGTAACCATAGACTTCAACTCCTTTCTACCAGAGGCTGTTCTCACTGGTGCGTTTGGCGATCTGGTTGACCGTAACAAGTAAAATAACGTTAACTACCGAGTTGAATAATCCCACGGCCGTTGAGAAGCTATACTGGGCGTTCACCAAACCGGCGCGGTATACATAGGTGGATATTACATCGGAAGCTTCCATATTGAGTGAATTCTGCAGCAGCAGAATCTTCTCGAAGCCAAGGCCCAGTATATTACCCATATTTAAGATCAGCATGATCGTAATCGTGGGTAATATCGTCGGCAGATTGATATGCAGCACCCGTTTCATTCGGCTTGCTCCATCCATAATGGCCGCTTCATGGAGCTGGGGATCTACCCCAGACAGAGCCGCGAGATAAATAATGGTTCCCCACCCGGTGCTCTGCCAGACGCCGGAGAATACATACACCGTCTTAAACCATGCGGGATCAGTCAGAAATTGTGCTGGTTCAAGACCAATGAACTCGATGAACCGGACAATCATTCCGCTGGAAGGTGATAAAAATGTAATGATCATACCTGCCATGACAACTACAGAAATGAAATGGGGTGCATAGGTCACTGTCTGGACCGATTTCTTGAACGGGCCGTTGCGGACTTCGTTGAAGGCCAGCGCCAGAATGATAGGCAGGGGAAATCCGATGGCAAGTTCATAGAAGCTGATACTGAATGTGTTCCAGAGCAGATCCCAAAAAAAATAAGAATTGAAGAACCGTTCAAAATGGTCAAAACCAACCCATTCGCTGCCTGTAATTCCTTTCGAAGGTACGAAATTCTTAAAAGCAATCTGAATGCCGTACATCGGACCATAATGAAAAATAAGGAAATACAACAACGCGGGAAGCATGAACAGATAAAGCTCCCAGTTTTTCCAAATTCTTTTGCCAAGACCGTTCTTCTTCAATGAAGGACTTACGGATATTACAGTGTGACTCTCCTTCACTCTCCCACTCCTTTCTATGTCTTTTTCATTAGATACGATGATGTTGCTGCTTTGCGTTCTTGCTGACTCCCTCTTTGGTAACGCTTACAATTCGAAGTATAGTGAAACTAAGATGACACAGTAAATATGTAGCTTCTGCATTGTCATGTTTAGGATGTGTAAAATCGCGCTACTGCGGTACTTTCCGTTCAGCCCTGATGAAGATGGTTGCAGAAGGAGCAAGGCTGTAAATATGTGAATTACGAACCTCTCTTCACGCTGCAAAAGATACATATTGTGATCACAAGCAGGAATGCAAACATTTGCTACGTCAATGCTCTCCACAAAACAACCTGAGGACCTTGACTCCATTGGCGAAGTTACTTTGTTACGAACAGATCAAACTGACGAAACAAATTCGGAATGTCCTCCTCTCTCCGCATGCTTTCTGAAAAAGAAACGAGACCTTCTGCTTTGATTCGGATCTCTTGACCTCTCCATTCAATTCCTGATTAGTAACTGAACAATATTCTGATAAAAAAAGCTGTTGCGGGGGGACACTACGTCACAATCTATAATGAAAAAAATATGATAGAAGGAGTTTTCATTATGTCTGAGACCCGTACAAAGGAACATTACAAAATACTGTTGATCGCATTACTAACACAATCAGCTTTTCTATTTATTGGATTTATTTTTATTGTTTTTTTAAGTGGGGAGGAATATTACCATTTATAGCTTCCTTATTCATGCCAAACGAGATTAGTATGTTATCCGCAATCATCATTGGTCTTATTTTTAGTTTTTTTGTTACTACGATTGTTCTAATTACATTCACCAGAACAAGAACAGAACTCCCTAAAACTGAGGGGTCAGATATGAATAAAAAAATAATGATCCGACCAAGTGGTATAGCTTTAACGGCGATAGGTGGTATATTTGAAGAATTCTTTTTTAGAGGTGTCCTGATCGGATTATTTATTGGATATTCTTTGATCGTGGATTGGCTTGTCATTCTAATAAGCACTTTTCTATTCTGGATAATACATGTTCCTCAATATAAAGGAGCTACGGGTAGGGATAAAATAAAAAAAGCCGCTATCTGAGCGACTTTCAATGGAACATTATTATTGTATCCTGCCAGTATGTTTGTGTTGTTTCATCAACTTCATTATATCCAAATATCATTGACTGCTGTTAATTCCGACTCGGTTTCCCCAGTATTTACTACTCCCCTGGGCTCTACCATCATGATATGACATTCCTGGTATGCAAACGTTTTGTGTTCGGCTCCTCTCGGTACAATGAACATCTCTCCTTCGGAAATCTTTACTTGGCCATCGCGGAAATAGACAAACATCTCCCCTTTGATCACGATAAACACCTCATCGGTATCTTGATGATCGTGCCATACAAAATCCCCTTCGATTTTAACCAATTTAAACTGATAGTCATTCATTTCACCAATAACTTTCGGAGACCAATGTTCATTGAACTTAGATAATTTCTCATTAAAATTAATAGGTTGGTAACTCATATTAAACACTCCTTTTTATTGAGGCTTTAAGGCTTTAGACTATTGATTCAAAAATAAGCATAAATAATTCATGGATAAGCGGCGATTCATCAAATGTGTTGAGGGATTGAAACGGTTCGTTCATTCACTATATTTCCTGTATTTAGTGTAGTTTTTGGTTCGATTAATAATAAATGGACCTCATCTTCAGCAATTGGCTGATGTTCAATACCTTTAGGTATAATCACAAACTCTCCTTCGTTAACAGCTATTTCACCGTCTCTCAAACGGATGAGTAGTCTCCCTTTCCATACAAAGAACATTTCGTCCTCATGATCATGGTGATGCCAAATGAATTCTCCCTTTATCTTCACCATTTTTACGTAAGAATCATTCAACTCTCCACTTATTCTGGGATTAAAATAATCATGGATTCGCATAAATTTATCTTGTATATTGATCTTTGAAATCATGAGATCCCCCCCTCATTATCCGATAACGAGATCATCAACCCATTGGCAATGGCGTTAATCCCTCTGATTCATTAAGTTTACATCCTATGATGCATCACGTAAAATTAAATAAAAGTATATAGATCATCATAATATGTGATGCAAAAGGAGAGGGCTGTTTTGGATATTAGGTCTTTGGAAGTGTTTAAGGCAGTAGCCATTGAACAAAGCATCACCAAGGCTGCTGAGAAATTGAATTATGTACAGTCCAACGTTACTGCACGAATACAACGTCTTGAGCAAGAATTGGGCGTTCCTCTGTTATATCGATATCATAAGAAGGTATCCTTAACTCCTGCAGGACGTGAGCTGTTGCCGCATGTAAACAAGTTGCTTTATGATTTCGAGGAAGCGATTGAGGCAGTTAAGCTTTCATCTGCCCCGCGGGGGACCTTGCGAATTGGAGCTATGGAGTCAACTGCTTCTACACGATTGCCATTGATCTTCACACAATATCACAAGAAATTTCCACAAGTAGAATTAAGCTTATATATGGCACCTACCGTAGATCAAGTAAGTACCATTCTCGAATATAAGGTAGACGGTGCATTTGTGGATGGACCAATTCTTCATCCGGAGATTGTTGAATACCCTGTCTTTGAAGAATCTCTAGTTTTGATTACGTGCTTCTCTCCCGAGCCCTTTCAATTAAAATCGATTTTACATGAACCACTGCTTTCGTCATTCGCGCATTGCATCTATTTGGGACGTTGGCAGCGATGGCTAGAGGACAATGGTTATGCTTCTATGAAGGTCATGGAATACGGCACACTAGAGGGTGTCCTTAAATGTGTCGAGCACGGGCTAGGAGTCACTGTTTTACCCATGTCTATGGTTGAATCACGCATACAGCAGGGGAAAATTAGCTGTCATCCATTACCAGAATCGTATGGAAAAGTGCCCACGGTGTTTATAAGACGACGTGACTCGTACATGACAAGTGCTCTCTCACAATTTATGGAGCTGGTGGGCATAACTAATCTGTGATCTATTTCCATATACTCACTAGCATGTTTGGTGTGAGCCTTTCTCCGTCAGAATTGCCGCAGCCGCACCTGCGGCCTCGCCACCTGTAACGTAAATTCCATAATCTAATCCATCTGCGACTTCATTATCAAGGGTAAACGCAAAAACGGAACGAAGCATGCTGACACCCTGCTTCGTTCCGCCCCTCTTTTTATCTTCGTCCCATTTCGTTAGTGAACTTGCTCTAAAATCTAAAGAAGCCCTTTATTGGATCGAAAACACTTCTTTTTTCAATAATTCTTCTGGCGTCTGCCCTATCACATCACTGTGAAAATAATCGCGTATAACGCCATCTTGAAGATAGTTGGCGATCGACACCATAATCATCCCTTGATCCAGTGCCAGATAAGCTTTTGCAAGTTCTCCCGTTTCGACATTGACTGAGTCATAGAACCCATATTTGCCAAACATTTTGAAGTTCTTTAAAGCTTTAATGTTTTTTCGAACAGCTTCAGGGGCATAATCCAGGGCAAGGAATGTTGCGTGTGCTGTTACCGTTGCTCCGTCTTTATAACCTGAGGTACCCAACGGCGTTGCTGCAAACTCACTGTATCCTGTGGGAGTTGCAGAAGGTGAAAAGCCCCATGCGGCATACCCTTTTTCTTTGGCATATTCGATCTGCAATTCGACATGACGCTGGTTGTTCAATCCCAAAGCTTGAGTACCCAGGTCTTTTTCCTTTATGACCATACCGGGCATAAGAGCTTCAAACATACTGCCTCCCCAGCTTGGCACAAACTTTTTATCCTTGTATACATAACTTCCTTCAAACACATCCACTCCATCGTACTTAACGGATTTGCCTTGAGGAATCTGAGCTTGCCAATCCCATTCTTGAGGTAATGTGCGATACATCTTCCACCAATGATCTTGGGGAACATCACCTTTCCCAATGGCAATATAGCTGCCTACACGTGGTTCCGTATAAAACATTCCATAATGGTGGTCCGTCAGCGCGCCTTTAGCCACATCATAACCTCCGCGGAATTGGCCGACTTCAGGATCATATAGCGGAGTATAATTCATATTTTTAACCAGCTTGCTTGTTTCCCCATGAAGTTCTTCATAGGCTTGCCCAACAACAATTAAACCAGCGGATAACCAGCCATTATCGACTTGGGAAATAAATTGTCCCCAATCTTTCTTCACTGAACCGTCATCCGTGTTATACCAGTTATAAAATAGGCCGTTCCACTTTTCTAACTTTTCGAGGGAATGTATAGTCGTTTGCAGGCGTTGTACAGCTTCTTTCTTTGAAATAATGCCCAATTGTTGCGCTGAAACGGTGCTCATCATATACATTGCGATGTTCGTGGGCGAGGTACGTTTAGCTTCTTCTATCCCGTTTTCAGTATGCCGTACTTCATCATAAGTCAAGCCAGTGTTCTGATCCGTATAGTCCTCAAAAAACGTATAAGTCTTATATGCAATCGCTTTCAATTCTGCTCGAAATCCATTGTTTGAGTCACCTGCTGAAGCCATAGGAGTTAAAGCTAGATTAGCTAACAGACAAAAAGTTAAAATGAAGCTGAATTGTTTTACTTTTTTCATAATTTTCTCCCTTCAAATGGATTCGAAACGTTTCGTGTATATGTTATCATAAATTTCCCATTTCCGTAAACAGGAAAATAGAACGCTTACAAATATTGATTATATTATGGATCATTTATAAATATAAATTCGAAACGTTTCATTATTGAACCACATCTAGGCAGCACACGCAGGATTATATGACGTATTTGATCGTTTGAGGGACTTTTAGATTCTAAATTGAGGAGATAAAAGCCTGACTCCATAGGAATCTCAGGCTTGATCCTTTCTCGTATCCATTCTGAACCGTTTTAAGTTGCTTACATCGAAAATCGCATTTTACATGCTTGCTTTGACATAATAATGTAGCGCTGGTTGAGCCCTACCTCGGGAGTATGCTAAGATAATGGACACCTATTTCTACAAAATCCTATAACAAATCAACCGTACAGAAAGGACACTATGAATCCTTCATCACTGTCATCCAAATTAGAACAGATCATTCCACCGCTGGATCTGCGAAGCTGCCTCGTCAGCGTACGCGGTGAGATTATGTACGAACACTACCGCAACCAAGAGGCTGCGACTGATATCGCAAAAATCAATTCATGTACCAAGAGTGTGCTATCCGCACTCATCTGTATAGCAATGGATAAAGGCTTGTTGCCAGAGGCATCAGCCCCAATCTCCACCTTTTTCCCACAGTTGACATCTGATCCTGATCCTCGTAAACCTTCGATCACGCTGGAACAACTGCTTACCATGACAGCCGGATTCAACTGGGACGAGTTCAGCGGGCAGAATTCATTCCCTCGCATGACTCGCACCGATCATTGGGTGAATTTTGCGTTGGAACAGCGCCTAAGTCATGAACCGAGTACATACATGGAATACAATTCAGGAGTATCACAGATCCTATCCGCTATCCTGATGCAAAATGCAGGTATGAACGTAGCCGAGTTCGCAGAACGTTATCTTTTTGGTCCGCTGGGAATTAAGGATTATGAATGGGAAAGCGACCCTCAAGGTGTACATACTGGCGGATTCGGTCTTAAGATGTTACCCGTAGATCTGCTGAAATTCGGTCAGCTGTTTCTACAGCAAGGTATGTGGGAGGGTGAGTCTCTCATTTCAAGTGATCTCGTATCCCGTTCTACGCAGCCTTTCATTACGGTCACTCCACCAAATCACGGCAGTTATGCTTGGCATTGGTGGGTGGATGTTTATCCAAATGAAAAGTCTGCCGCTGAAGATATTGCTTCTGTAGACGACAAACCCAATCTCCATTATTATTACGCGCGAGGATTTGGTGGTCAGTATGTATATATTGTCCCAGAGCTCGAACTTGTTACGGTGTTAACCAATGACAAACGAAAGAAAGAGAAACCTCCGCTGGATGTTTTCCCTCGGTTAATCGCCCCTGAGCTATGGAAAATGTTATAAACGCGCAAGCAGTCCTTTTATCCTGTTTGACCAATGAATCCCCAACCTTGTGGCCATAACCTGACCATTGGTTGAGGGTTTATTTGTCATGCCAAAGCTTCTTCGATGGCAATCGTTATTGGATACGGACCAGACTCTTGATTAGAGATCACAACCAGTTGTAGATCATAGTCCGGATACACGGAAGACATGAACGACACCCCTGGATCAAAGCCCATGACATGAAATTTGAAAATTTCTTCCCCCTTGCGGTCAATCCAGATACCCTGCCCATAGTACTCTTCATCCTCTTGATGAGCGTGTGGAGTTAATAGCTGCTGTGTTGTCTCTTCATTCAACAATTGGTGACCCAGCAAAGCGTCCCAGAATCGAATCATATCCGGTGCCGTAACATAGGCTCCACCATCTGATCCACCTTTGACAGGAATGGAGAACATATTGGTGTTCCAGGAGCCATCTTCATGATCGATATACCCTAAGGCTGTGTTGCGCGGAAGCTGATCTGTTACGAAATAACCGGAGTCCTTCATGCTACAACTTTTGAAAATGTGCTCTTCCACATAATCTGTAAACGACCGTCCTGAATGCTGTTCCACGATAAGCCCCAGCACAATGAAACCCGCATTGTTGTAGTGAAAACGTTCACCCGGAGCAAACTTCATTGGCATATGCTGAAACATGGGCAGAAAGTCACTTAATCGCCGCATCGCGTAAACCGGTCTGTCTTTCCACAATGCTGAAAAGTCTTCCATCACATCTTCATCGAAATAATCCGGAATGCCTGACGTGTGTGTTAACAACTGCTGGATGGTAATCCCTTCGTCCCACAGTGGAAACTCCACATCCAACACATCGTTCAGCTTGGAATCAGTAGACAATTTACCCGCTTCAATTAGTTGGCATATACTCACTGCCGTGAAGATCTTACATCCTGATGCAATTCCAAAGCGTGTGTCCACCTGATTAGCAAGCTCTTCACTACGATTCGCATAACCACGTTTCATATTCAAAAGGGTTTTCCCGGCTTGCTGGAGTAATACAACACCCGAAAAATTCACGCGTTCCATGACTTCTTCTACTTTTGTTGTCAGCTCTACTGCATTCAACATTTTGTTGTTCACCTACTTGTCTATGTATTCATTACATTCTCATTCTTAATTCTTCGTCATCTCCTGCATACCTGCCAATTTTGCATAAAAAGAAGGATTACTCCCTTATAAAAGGAAATAACCCTTCTTCAGACAACGTAAGATTAAGTTTGACAAAGCATGCTCAAATGCTGTTCAATCACTTGTTCCACTCGTTTTACTGTAAGTCTATCTGGCTGCATTAACATATGAATGGCGAGTCCATCCACAAGAGCGTATAACTTCTCTATCTCCATCTCAGCATCCAGTTCAGGATGTGTCATCCCCTGCTTCTGCAACTCCTGTATTACCCATTGAACCGACCGATACATCCCCTGATGCATCTGATCACTTAACTTTTTTAATTCGGGGTACACCAATAATTTGGCTGTAAACGAAAACCAGACCTCCATTTCCATCATTCTGTCTTCATCCAACGGGAGAAATTGCAAGAGCAGATTCTTCATATCCTGCAGTACAGATCCACTCATCTGTAACGCCTCCACCCTTCTCTGTACCCGTTCTGCAAAAAGGTTCATACAAAAGGTGAACAATTCAGCCTGTGTGGCGAAATAATGACGCATGGAACCTACAGATAGTCCCGCTTCCTTCGCTATATTCCGAACTGTAGCATGCTCCAGTCCATGCACTTGAATGACCCGGATTGCTGCATCAGCAACGATTTTCCTTTGAGCTTCATGATCTACGATTTTTGGCATGACAACATTATACAACAAACTTCTCTTTTTGTAATACACTGTGCTATAATCTTTTTAATACATTGTATTAAAATATAAAAACAGCTGTAGGAGAGGAATTCATAAGATCATGCATACAACTACCCCAGCCTCAACACGCAAGAAATTCAGAGTTTTCACCTTCATAATAAGGTTATTCTGCACAATGCTACTACTGGTAGGTGCCGCATTCCTCTATGAGTGGTTTGCTTCGTCGCAGGCCAAAAAGGACTTTCCACCTCCAGGTACGTTAGTTCAAGTCGGCGGTTACCAACTACACATTCATAAACAAGGCAATGGTTCACCGACCATACTCATGGAGGCTGGAAGTGGTGAAACCAGTTTGTCGTGGAGAGACATTCCTGTGGAACTAGCCCAACATGCAACGGTTGTCACGTATGATCGTGCAGGATATGCTTGGAGTGAATCTGCACCCACAGAACGTACAGGTGCAAATATCGTCAAAGATTTACATGCAGCTCTGGAGAAAGAGAATATCCGCGGCCCTTACATTATGGTAGGTCATTCCCTTGGGGGTATGTATGCTAGACTCTTTGCACAGACCTATACAAATGAGGTTCAGAGCCTTGTCCTCATTGATGCGAGACCTGAGGATGATGAACGGAATACAAAGGCTCTGTTGAAACAGGCTCAGTTTCAGGGAAACCCGCCTGCCTCCTTGTTATCTTTACTGAAGGTATCTGGAGCTTTCAGATTATTTCCAGACTTTATGCTTGATGGTCTGGTTGCCAAGCAAGATCGGGATACTTTTGTTAATGTGATTGCTACCCCATCCTATTTTCACGCCAAAGAAGAAGAAGCCCTCCACGCCCATTCAACAGAAGATGCCATTCGTGGCCAAAGTCTTGGATCAATCCCTGTACGTATCATTGCACGCGGACGTCCTCAAGACTATGCTAGTGCAGGGATTTCGGTTGACATTGGGCAGAAGCTCGAATCCATATGGCAATCGGGGCAACGGAACATGTTGAATATATCGAAGGATAGTCAGCTCATTGTGGCCACCCGCAGTGGGCATATGATTATTCACGATGAACCTGAACTGGTTGTGAAAACAATCCTTGAGCTAATCTCTGATAAGTAGAGATATTTTTCTTCAGAACATCCTGCGCTCGATCCAATGTTAAAGAGCTGTTCCGATAGCCATGTGTATGACTTGGAACAGCCCTTCAAGCAATGTACCTTAAGATTAGATCTAATAAGTTCGGGTTTAAGAAAACAAATGTTAGCGTAACGCTTTTAGGTCCGACTCGGGACTTCCTGCACTCTTCTTCATTTCACGGGGAGCCCTCGTATTGATCAGATAATACAATGTGGCATAGATTGTAGTGATAAACGTGCCAAAAAACAGGCAAAACGCCAGAGACGGACGGCTTACACTTTCGTGCATCAGTTCAATCAACGTCTCGCGATTCGTCAGTGCATCCCAGCTATTCAGTCGATATACACGTCCAAGCAAGACCCCGTAACTCCCCAAAGCACAGCCAGCCAGTACAAAGATCCAGGATGCCCAGCGTCCAATTCGGTGATAGATCACTTCCTGAAGCTGATACATTGACAGGAAGCCAAGCAGGAGTCCAGTCCAGACAAACATTAATACAACACTCAAGTCGTACCAATATGTGTAGTCCACTCCGTTCCCACCATAATACCGGGAACTTCTCGCTGTCAGATGAACCAAATCCGTAACAATATAAGAAGAGTTCGGGAAAAATAACAACCACAGCAGCCCACTTGCGACTGCAAGCCATACGGCACCTTTCCATTTCACATCACTTAAAAGATAGGCTGCATAAGAGAACACAAAAGGAATCCAGCCCAAGAACAGATTCCAGATCAGGAAGCGGAAATAACGCTGATCCAGCCAATCTGCGGCTACATAGTACAAGCCAAGTGTTACTGCAGTGACCACACTAAGGAAAATAAATATGCGAATATAATTCAGTTTTCTCAATGTTTCTGACCTCACTTGATAAAATTCAATTAATTTTGAAAATATCGGATGATTTCTTCCTTATTCTTTTCCACGCGCAAATTCAATCCACGTTTATCCTTTAATCCATACTGCTGTAATTCATGACCTGGATCAAGCACCAACGGTTTAGTCGCCACATCAACCAGCAAGTCCATCGTCAATTGATAGGTTTCCCGCAACTTGTCGATCGGCAGAGAAGATTCATACCGTTTAATGAGCTCAATCAGACGTTCAGCATACACGAGACGAACCATACTGTCCGCACTCTTCAATTGTCTTGAAGCAAATGCTGTAATTGCCATAATAATTGATGGTTCTGTCCGATGTTTGGAAATCAACGCAAGTTCATCCACCGCATCCCAATTCATGATAGACAGCTCGGAACTTAATTGTTGAATTCGCTCCCCTATCCATTGTTCCTCTAGCTCTTGGGGTACGTCCCATCGCTTATATTCTGCATACACCCCTTCTCGATGCATCTGTATAGCGCTCCCGTAATGTTTGACGAACAAATCCTTTGCTACACCCCAATCGGTCTCTTCCATCTTTAACCACCACCATGCCTATTCCTATTTGTGCGTATACTCCTAACACATTACATAAGTTTACTACTTTCCAAGCATACTATAGAAGTTGAACTATACATTGGCACGAGAACGCAGAGGACAGAAAGAACCTGAAGAAGCGAAGCGTTCGCATTTATCACCGGATTTTCACCTTTGTAAAATTGAATTAAAAATCTGGGGATAACAGCGATCGGAAGGTTGTTCTGTCATCGGAGTGGCAAGTGTAAATATTCTTTCGTTCAACTTATATAGAATCATACCATTTACCAAAGGAGAATCAAATTTACAATGAATCCAAATTCCATGAACCCTCAGAATGTAGTACAACCCACATTGAATGCTAATCCAAATGTCACCCCTAACATGAATCATGGCGGCCATGAGATGTTCGACGTGCACGAGATTCTGTCCTCCACCATTAACGTGCTGGATCAATACATGATCTTTCGTACATTTGTACAGAGCCAGGAACTGATTGGCATTCTGGACCGGCAGTACAACTTTATATTATCCCAGTACAATCTGACAGCAGAGTGTTTTGCATCCGGACAGAAGCCTCATCAAGAGACAGCTACCTATATGATCCCCAACATGGTACCACCGGTATATGGCCTTAAGCCATCAGCACCGAAAAAACCAAACCAGAGCTTGGCCGATGTAAAGGATGCCGGGATCAGCGGTCATATGCTGGGACTGATCAAATCACATGCGAGTCTGCTCGGCATGTCCTGTAGCGAGATCACAAATGGAACGGTTCGCCGAGTCATCGCTTCTCAGATCCAGCATTTTATCGAGATGGCCTATGAAATTTTCATGTTCCAGAATAAAAACGCCTATTACCAAGTACCTCAACTCACTCCAAGTGATACACAGCAGATGCTTCAGGCATACATTCCAGCAACCGGAGCACCTCAGATGCCTAATAGCAATAAACCACTTCATTAATTAGAAAATAAAGTCCAAATACCTAGAACAGTCTCTTTAACCCTTTCGGGTTTAAGGGGCTGTTCTTTAACTATGTAATCTTTTTCCTACTGAAGACACTTGATTCGCTTACCAGAAACTGGTTTAATCAAAGACAGAACTTACATATTCAACATACGGATCATACATATAAAATACGGTGAAATGCGGTTATAAGAAAATTCAAATGGCTTTTCTTCATTAATGGGGAGGTATACAAATGAGATGGAAGCAACCTGTTAAACTTGGTTTCCTGGCTATGGCTCTTGGCTGTACTGCCATTGGCTCAACACTGACGACCTCAACAACACTGGCTGCACCTGTCCCCGCTTCCAAAGCGGTGTATCATCAATTCCAAACCTATCGAACAGAAGCAGTGAAGTCCACAGAAAGTCTGATTAAAGCACGTAAATACCTGATGAATCATATCGATAAAGCCAGCCCTTGGCAGGCCACACTAATGACACTGCAATTGGAGAACATGCAGAACGTAAAGCTGGCTGATGTGGATCACCAAATGTATACGGAACAATTTCAACAGGCCATATCTCAAGCCCATGAACAAATTGGTTACGAACAGAAGCTTACATATAGTCGTCTGCTCAAAGAAATTAAAGATCCGAAAGCGAAGAAACTTCTGCAGGAAGCATCTGATCTCGGGTTCAAACTGGAAACCAGTGAAGGCTTGTATTACCCCATCATCAATTATGAGATATACCAAAAGTTCAAACCTTTTGTTAAGGCTGATATTGCCGCGTACATTGATATTATGGCTACCGAGTCCAATCAGATGACAACTTCAGATGGTGGCATTATCATCTCCTGGAATGAATTAATTCAGCGTACATTGGAGAAAGAAGCCTTTTTGAACAATTTCCCGAATTCCAATCGTACATCTGCAGTGAAGCAGTGGATATCTGTGGATTACCTGTTTTACGGAAGTGACAACACACCTGCATATGATTGGTACACGGACGACGAAGAAATCCGCACCATAGACCCTGAGGTGAAAAAGGCTTACGAGAAAGCTTTGGCTAAGCGGGAGCCCAATACAGAGAGTGTTATTCTGGACACTATGGAAAAGATTTTGCTGGTCCTCAATCAGAACAATGATGAGCTTACACCTGAAGTCAGAGCAATCATCGAAAATGTTCAACAACAATTTGCTCCGGAGTAATTGGATGCTGAATAACAAAATGTAAATGAAAAAAAAGCGGCAATCCTCGTGACAGAGGGTGCCGCTTTTTTTTCATTTCAACTCCTTACGTTTGGATCAAAGAGTTGAAGTGTCTATTGATGTAAGTTTGTTCGGATTTACGACGAGATACACGCCCTCAATCCGCTCTCCAGAAGCGTCCAACTCCAAACAGAGTACCTCGGACAATTGTCCTTCTTTCATCAACGCAAGTTGAAGCTCACCATTGATCCACATGGGCACCCATTCTCTTTCACGCAATCGCGTAAGGACTCGCCGTGAGGTCAGGAGTGCAAGCACACCTTTGTGAACGTTCATTGTTCTCATAACCGTATGCACAACGCCACCGCCATCTGCTGTAAATACAGGCTGATCTGCCAGTAACTCCAGCATGGCAGAGACGTCATAACGAAGGAAAGCCGATGTAAAACGGCTCAGCAATTCACCTTTAGCTATCATATCTGCATCACTTTGCTCGATCGGCGGAAGTCTTTCAGGCAAGTTCCGTCTGGCGCGGCTAAAGATTTGACGGCAGTTACTCTCCGTTTTGCCCAGCCAATCCGCTATTTCGGAATAATCATATCGGAACGCTTCACGAAGTACAAAAACAGCGCGTTCCATGGGTGATAGACGCTCCAACATGACCAGATAGGCATAGGAGATCAGTTCTTTTTTCTCCATCGTTTCCTCTGGCATGTTCGACTCTTCACTGTCACCCATCGGCTCTGGCAACCACTCACCAACATAACTTTCCCGCTGATTACGGGCGGAATTTAGCAGATTCAAGCTTCGGTTCACAACCAATCTGGCGATGTAGGACTTGGGATTACGAATATCCTGAGCAGACGTGCTCTGAATCCCCGCAAAGCAATCTTGCACAATATCTTCAGCTTCTACCACACTGCCCAGCATGCGGTAAGCTATTGAAAATGCATATTTTTTATAACGAATATACAACTCACCAACATCCAGAGAAGACACATCTGGCTCATTGGCGTGGAGATTGGAATTCATAAGAATGGCCCCCTCTGGCATGGTGCATGTATTTTATTTAAAGCAACCCGGATACATCCCTGTTGTAATCGCAATCCGGTTCCAATTGTTAATCGTGTTAATGGCCAGGATCAGATCCACCAGTTCGGATTCACTGAAATGTTCACGAACCTTATCGTACAACGCAAGTGGTACACCGTGTTCCGAGATTCGGGTCACCGCTTCAGCCAGCTCCAGCATAACACGTTCTTGATCCGTGAAGAAAGCCACTTCACGCCACACACTCAGCAATAAAATATGATCCGCATAATCTCCCAGTTTCATCAGATCTTTGGCATGCATATCGAGACAAAAGGCGCAGCCATTGATCTGGGACACGCGGATTTTTAACAACTCATACAATACTTTATTTTCAAATTGGCCGGATATATATTGCTCCATTGCCATCATCGCTTTAAAAGCACCTGGACTAGCTACTCTGTAATTCGTTCTTAAATTCATTTTTCATTCGCCTCCGTCATTTGGTTTACATACTGAAGACAAACGACGGCCGGAATCTGTGACATTCTTTACGAAAATCTTTTTATGCCCACAAGAATGGTTGCTCAATTAACGAATATTCACACTGAGATTCTGATGTCAGGACAACCTTCATGGAGTCAATAATCAGTAATGGAAAGGAAAAACATACTGAAAGGTTGTTCTCTTTTCTATAATTAACATCTGACGTAAGAAAAAACCGGATTTTCCCGTATCCATGTACGGTTTTTACTGAGCTATTTGTGATTTCAAACAAAAACAAGTTATCTATATTGATATATCGACCAAAAGAGTAGTAACATACGGCTAATCAAGTTAACTTTTCTAACATAAAAAGAGAATCGTTTATTCATATCGGCAAGGAGTGTTTCCTATGATAACTTCCAATGCAAACCGTAATGTGACGTCCGAATTGCCTAGAGGCTGTACGTTCACCGCTGAAGACTGGCATGTTTTATCCCAATATTGGTATCCGATAGCCCAAGCAACCGAAGTAACAGACAAACCACTTGCTGCTCAATTACTCGATGTGAAGCTGGTTCTCTATCGCAGTAATGATCAGGTTGTGGTAGCCAAGGATCTTTGTTTTCACCGCGGGGCTCCACTTAGCAAAGGCTGGGTAGAAAATGGCGAGATTGTCTGCCCTTATCACGGTTTTCGATATAATTGCGAAGGCAAATGTACCGCCGTACCTGCGCACCCAAGTTCCAAGATCTCGCCTAAGCTCAAACTTATCGTGTACCCGGCAGTTGAACGTTATGGCTTAATATGGACTACACTGGCAGGAATGGAAGAACAGATCCCCTCCTTCCCTGGTTGGGATGATCCGGATTATATCAATATTTTGCCACCCAACTTTGACATTGCTGGTTCCTCTGGACGACAAATGGAGGGTTTCCTGGATGTATCCCATTTTGCCTATGTGCATACCGAAACGTTTGGTGACCGAAACAACACAGAAGTCCCCCAATACAAAGTGAAACGCGAAGGTAATGAGTTACTGGCCGAGTATTGGAGTACGGTGAGTAACTATGGCAAAGGGCAAGATCTTGTTGCACCTGAAGGTTTCCAATGGTTGCGCGAGTTTCGAGTGTTCCCACCTTTTGCGGCCTCTCTTACGGTACATTTCCCAGGAGACGACAAGCTGAATATTCTGAATTGTGCTTCGCCGATCTCTGCCCGTTATACACGTCTATTCTGTCCAATCACACGCAACTTTGACAAAGACGCTCCGATTGAAGACACAATCAAGTTCAACTTGCAGGTATTTGAAGAAGACCGCGAGATGGTCGAGTCACAGAAACCGGAGGATCTGCCCCTTGATCTGCATGCCGAAGCCCATATTCCCGCTGACCGTACTTCGATTGCTTATCGTCAATTATTAACGGAGCTTGGCTTGGGACGAAATTACACATCGTAAATTATATAGGTACTCTTCAACCTCAGGCAAGTTATCAATGATGCATGTCAGCGCCTAGAAAGTCTTGAAGTACCATCCTGCGGACTCTGGGGAAAGGTAGACCATTTTCTAAGGAACACAGGGCGTCTTATTTGGCCATCAGGTTCTCTTTTTAAATTGTAAGGAACATCAGACACTTTATTCCCCAAAATCCCCGATAAAAACACTTTATACGGCTGTTTATTCTGATATAACGTGTCTCAGATTCTTTAGATTTCTGAACACGCCTCAAATCCTTGATTAAGACGCCTACGATTCGTTAGCACTCCATGCTTCGGACACGTTCAGGTATGTATCGGCTTTCAGCAGGTTTGAAGACACCTTTAATCAAAAAAAGAAGCGTTCCTTTGCGGACGCTTCTTTTGCTATACCTAATTCAACTGAGTTACCTATGTGTATTAAGATAAACCTTGTCTACTAAAGTTCATCTTTCCTCTTGATTATTCGTATTCACAGGAAGCTCTCTATAATACGGACAGCCCGGCTCATGAATAATACGTGGATCAACCCAAGTGCCCCAGTACGGAAGACGGTTCACGTAAGGTTGCATGTTTGGTTGCATGTTTGGTTGCATGTTTGGCTGTACATTGGGTTGTACATTAGGCATTACGTAAGGCTGATGATTCACATTTGGAGCACTGTTAGAGGCGGGAGCAGTTGAAGTTTGGCAATCTGCCGGCGGGCCAATGATCACTGTTTTTTGGATCGGAGCCAGCGCTTCTTGAACTTTTTTCTCGTCCAGACAGTACGTATAAGCCAAAAGTTTTGCAGGTGTAAGACGTAAGGTGTCTGAGCCAAATATCGCCTCAGGAACAGGAGCATCAAAAACTGCCAGTAAGTGTGTATGATCTGCAGTAGCCACTTCATAGTGCCACCAGCCTTGAGGAACGTTAGCCACCTGCCCCGGAGTAATCGGGAAATGAAGCAGCTCGTTGGTAAACGGATTAATGAGGGAAACAACTGCCGCACCGCTGATGCAGTATACCAACTCCGTTGCATTCTGATGCGTATGTGGTTCAACCACATTGCCCGTGTTGAGGAAAATATCCAGTAAAGAAGCATTGCCCAGTGTGTTTAACTGCTTGATGGAAAGAGAGTTAATATAGTTGTTCTCATCCTTCTTGAATAACGGGTTATTGCTCAAATCGTAAGTAAATTCGGTGGTTGGTAAAGTGTAATCCATGTATGAGGTTGCCAAAATAAAACGCCTGCCCTTCGCTCTCGGTTTAGGTCATAACCTATATGCCAGCTTATGCCCAGCGCCCAGATACGTGACATTTCCACCAATTTTCATCCCATAACAAATATCCCTGACTCGGACATCCCGAGCAGGGCTCTATTCATTACATGTTCTTTTTCATTTCCCAGACTTCTTCCCAATGTGTACCAAATGGAATATTCATTAAGTCTACATACTCCAGCCAGTGCATTCTTGTGACAACATCCGGAGTTCCCTCAATCAGTGCATTCGTTACCAGTAAAGCACGCAGATTCTTCAGTTTTTCCAGCTCCGGAGGGAGTTCACGTATACCAGAATATACTATCTCCAGATACTTCAGTTCACTTAATTCACCAATCTCAGGCGGGATGCAATTTAGTCCCAATTCAGATTGTGGTCTGGGCCTCCAACCAGGTACAGATTCAAAAGGGCTGCCACAATAAATTCTTAACTCTTGAAGTTGCTTGAGTTTCCCGATCTCTGCCGGAAGACGCTCCAGATCCAGCGTTGTAATGACCAATCTTTCCAATGAAGTCAGTTCGAAAAGACTTGCAGGGAGCGAGTACAGATTCTGCTCAAAAATCGTCAGCTCCTTCAAGTGCTTCAACTCCCGAATTCGTTCGGGAAGCTCACTTAAACCGTGTAAGCTGATATCCAGCTTATCGGTCTGATGCCTGATCGCATCGTCCAGAAGATGATCAATTTCCTTATGACGGTCCAATTCAAAGAACAACCCCGGAATCCGCTCCATAAGTTCACTCGCTTCTTTGTATGTAATCCTCATGCCGTACATATGTTCATGGGCAACAGAGAAAAAATAATCATTTCCGTCTTCTGTTATAAAACAAAGATCGTCCGGCAATGCCGGGTAACACCAATCATGAAAACGATTAGCTTCTTCTTTGAGCACTTGACCCGATTCCGGTGTACAGCGATATGTATAATAGGTGCCTTCGGAATAATAGGCTCCGCTTTTCAGCATCATCTCTTCCATCGTAGCACGTTCCACAAGATAGGGTTTCAATCTCTCTAACACACGAAACACTTCCGGTATCTCGTTCTCTTCGTACCTTTGTCTATCAACCAGCATAAACCGGTCTGTCTTCTCGATCAATTCGTCAATCAACAGTTCATAGGCCGTTCCTTTTGGATCCGTGTGAAAAGCTACGGCTACCATATGTTCACCCCTCATGGCACTATATTCATTAATCTTTAATCTGTTGTATCATCTGAAACCACTGTGGCATAGGCTGATATCATCAATCCAGTTATTGGAGGCTTGTTACATGGCATACGGCCCTGGTTCAGTATCATCCCCGCAACCTGCGGGTTATCCTTACCCTTATTATCCACCACCGCCACCGTACCCGTACCCTTATCCCTATCCATACCCGCCCATCGTTCCTGTTCCACTGCCATATCCGATCGGTGGTCCTTGGTGGCATGGTGGATATCCCGGCGGTGGTTACCCCGGTGGACACCCTGGTCATTTCCCAGGAGGTGGCTATCCCGGTGGACCTCACGGAGGTGGACCTGGCGGTCCGGGTGGTCCAGGTGGACATGGAGGATCTCCAGGCGGCGGAGGATTTCACGGACATCGTTTCTTCCAGTGGTAATCATTAGACTTATTCAAAGTACTTGTTCAGATAAAGGAGCTGCTTCGGCAGCTTCTTTATTATTAAGGAATTATCTAATCGTTCAGGATTTAATACGTGATCTCATCCATCATCTTCAGATTACGGTTCGACATGCTGAGGAGATCCGTGAAGGTAGGTGTAAGGTAATAAACAAAGTCTGGATCGTGCACGTACATGATAATCTGCCCATACGTCCCTTCCTCCGTTGGATCAAAATCGAGCATCAGATACAGTGAACCTCCCGCAATCGTTGCAAAAGGAATCCATGGTTTATGGAACAGGTATGGCTTGATCTCCAGGTCCAACTGGCTAATCTCTTCGGCAGAATAATACTCTTCAAGCTTCTCATCTACTTCACAGAAGTATTGTTTGGTCTCTCGAATCTCTTCCAATGACATCAGATAAAAAGGTGTACAACGCCCACCCTTGGCATCACCTGGGTACAGCACATGTAACCCGTAACCACTGCCATCTTTGCCTTGGTAAAAGGTACGAAAATCGCCAGGCAGCCGGACACCATACTCCTTTTCGAATAGATCCAAACTTTCCTCGGATGCACCTTCCCGATGTTGAAATTCTTCGAACAATTGCCGAATCTCTTGATCCTGTATTCTCTCATCTAACAAGTGATTCAGCTCGTCCATTAACACGTTTAATGATACATTCCGCTCCACGCTGACCACACCTCCCTATCTCAGCCCTTCTCTTCTTGTAGATATTGATGATATTCCCAAAACGCTTCTTCCTCTCCGCCACCTTCAATCAGAATCATGACTGCGTAAGATAACAAATTAAGCCATTGTTCCATCAACGCCACCTGGTCGTCCGAGATGAGGTTGTTGCTGCGAAGCATACCCTCAGGTTCAACGGCCCAGGCGCGTGCCATATGAGTAATTCCCCATAGACATGCCATGACTTCCCGATCCAGTGAAGGCCGTGCAAGTTCTGGTGCCAGAACCCGCAGTATCTCCATCAACTCATGAAAATTCTCCTCAATTAAATGTCCTCGAAAGGGCCGCAGACTGCCAATAAAACCGTTCTCCATCTTGGGATGACTCAGATCATCATAGGAAAAGGAATGACATTTTAATAACATTACTGCCTCTTCACGTTCCATTCCTTCACCCCTAACTAGGTCAAAATGCTAACTCACCAGCGCAGAGGTTCTTCTCCACGCCACAACACATATCGCTCCAGCTCACGAAGAGTGCCTGTACCGATCCCGTACTCGTCCATCTCTTTGGAACGAAGATCCATCACATGCAGCATGCCCCCATAGGTACCCACTGCCAGCTTGGACTGCTCTGGCGATACGGCGAGAGAATAGATGGTACTACCCACAAAATGGCGCCACATTTCCTTCCCCTCGCCATTCACACAATACAGATAACCGTATGCATCTCCAAGTACCATTCCCGCCTCTATTTCCACTGCTGCATACACACGTGCATTCTCATCCATCACTGGCCAATCTTCCTTCGTTTCGTTACCTGCGATTGATTCCAGCGGAACCTGTATCGTGACTCCGTTATAGAAATGACATGCGTTAAACCAAACGGTCTGGTTATTACTGGTGAATGCCGCATAATGAGGGTAGCTCGATTCTGGATAGAGAGAGTATGTTTTGTTCAGCTGGCGGTCCATCACCATATGATTGCTCCCTTGGCTACCAAATGCAATCCATCGACCATCCCGAGATACCGCTGCATGTCCCATGTCTAACTGTGTATCCTCTAGCTCATATTCTTCGATCTCTGCCAGATCGGGATGAAGCAAGGTCACCTGAGCCTGTGTGACGAGATATATCCCGTATCGTGAATGGATGAGTAGTGCTTTGCCTTCATCCATAGGTATAAGTCCTTCAAGTGTCCGTTCGGGATGCTCACAATCCGCAAGTGATTCAATCCGAGGTAAGGAAGACTGTATCCGGGATTGAATATCTTCCCAACGATATGTCGCTATCTCCTGTCCTTCCAACCTGCGATCTGGCTGACGAATAATACGAATCCCTTCCGGTCCTGCAAGCGCATAGTCCAATCCGTCTGATGAGCAACCTGCAAAAGTATACGGAGAAATCAACTGCCACCCCTGCTGATCCATCGTATATATCTGACTATTCTCCGTGAAAATCCCCATATGACATACAACCGTTTCCTCGTTCAGATAACCTACAACTTTGACAGCCTGCATGGAAGCCTGAAATGCCTCGCTCAATGGCCACGTCGCTGCTGGCAGCTCACGTCGTAGCATCTCCAAGTCACCGTGGAGATTGGCCTGTCTCACCATATGGAATACTTCAGTACTCATACCGCTTCTGGCATCTTCCTTCAGCTCGGATTCATCTGGTTGCTCTCCCTCCATGCCTTTCCGTACAAATGCATTGACATCCCTTGCATAACGCCTGCCTTCATTGCGCCATTGTTCCGCGATGTCTTCCTTTAACCAACTCATCTGTTCCCCTCCACTCTGCCTCTATTCATATGCCGTACAATGATGTGCCTGCAAGAACAAACTGATTTCGTTATCCGTCCCCTCCTCCGCACCATTCTTTTCTTCATAGAAAAGGGCAACTTCTCTCCCGGTTGCATAGTTAAATCGTAAATATCCTCCCATCGACACCATGAACATCTTGCACATGTACTCATTCTCCAACACAACATCCCACTTAAATTCTGTTTTGCATATATCGGCGAGTTCCTTCATGGAGTTTCCCTGTTCCGTCCCTGAAAAATGGTAAAACGTATGTTTCCGCAACTCATTCCACGGCTCAAAGTAAACTGGCGTTATTGGTTTATCCTGATGGTAATACCCACAATAGATCCGGTCCAGCGTTTCGCCAAATTCAGTCTCCGTGCATGTCCATAAGGTGATATGTTCATCATGACGGGGTAGCCACAACAGCCCCTCAACTTCCGGATGAACAGCAAGGAAATCTCCATCTACAGAACTGCCGATGGAGATGCACTGCTCAAGTTGCTGCTGACTTATAGGCGAATCGTCCGTATGTATCCAAAAATCATATTCAACAAAAGGCTTCAACACTTCCGGGTCCGGTCTCTGCACATTCATCCATCCCGTGTATGTACCCTCTCCGTATTGTTCAATCCAGGTCCGGTATGACAAAGGTAGCGAGATGGCGTGCTGTTGTTCAAAGTGATCCAGTTCCTCTGCTGGAACCGGCTTAAGTACACGGGATACAATATACATTTTTCGACATCTCCCATCTCAGTTTGGTTCATTCGTATACAGATCTAAGCCAGTTCTTCCTGTACAATTTCAGTCCATACTCCTTTACGATTCAGAATGCGAATGGCAAAGGCATCATATCCATCACGCTTGACCTGATCAAAATCCATGCGCTCTCCCGTAATCAGTTCATACGTACCATGCTCATCTACATCTTCGCCAAACTCATCATCCCAAGGCACATTGTAGTAGGCAGTCAACTCTACCTCAAAGATATCCTCTCCTTCAACATCCAGATAAGGGCGAAGTGGTCTGTTATGTAGGGCTTCTTCCGAATAGGTCTCACATAACATGGCATCATATCCGTGCTTGGCGGCATCAATGAGCAGGTAGCGTTCACCCGTGACGGTATGCTCCGCATATACAAGAAGCGGTGTCGAATCATGCCAGGTAATCAGATCATCTTCCGTCAAGTCACCATAATAAAAAATATGGAATTTATCATGTCCGTCACTCGATTGAAGTTTGCCTTTCCACTCTACTTCATCGGGTTTAATGTCCTCTTCCTTCCTAATTAATCCTTCCAGATAAGCAGGTCCGTGCTGTACACCATACGCATTCATCATCTCGCCTCCGATTTGTTCATTCGAATGGTAACCACTTTGTGTTCCTCATCCACCGTCAGTTTCACATCAATGTTAAGCTTGTCGCGAAATAACGCCGTAATATTGATATACGGATCGCGGGCAGCTTCGCTACTACCGCCACTATTACGGCTCATTCCCTGATGAATGATGGACTTCACCAATTCGTTATCCGCTTTGCCGGTATTATCGTAGGTGTAGATCACCTGCCCATCCTGATCATACAGATTTAAGACCGTTGTAAAATCATTGGCGTTCTCATACTTTCTTTCAGTCTGCACATAGTTGTGATCCGTATGTTGATAGTTTACAGTACCAGCCAGATACGGATTGTCCCCGCCGGGCTTCACTTCATACTCCCGATAGGCCAGATTAAACAGGTATTGGAGATGACTCATGTCAATCCGGTAATAAAACTGACGGTTCTCCTCTTGTTTATCCATCGCTGCAAAACTGTTAATAAGCGGCCAGGCTTCATAGGACTTCCCATTCACATCAACGGCGAGAGCATAGTCAGATAAGACTGTCTGTTTTTGAAATATGCCATAAGTCTGTAAAATAAAATAAGCTGGAATCATCAACATACCCAGAATGATTGCAAAAATACTAAGTTTAACTCGTAGTTTCATGTCTTCTCTCCCTTGCAGCTTTAATGCTTCATCTTCGCTTTCAGTCTCATCCAGTCTTGTGCTGAAGCTTAGACAGTGTACGCACAACCATATCCCTGTTCTTCGCATCCTTAATATAAGCCGGAATACTATGTGAAGCTGTTCTTAAAGGCATATTTCCAGGTTTCTCACGCAGATCTGCGGAAACATAAGCAATGAGATAATTCAGGTGCTCCCGATTCACAGCCCATATTATTTTTCCTCTGAAATTATCCAGGAAGTATAATTCCAGCTCAAATACAGGATCTTTCCCTGCACGAATCTCGGAAAAACACCTTCCGTATGTCGATTTGGCATGTAATTCAACCTGATTAACAGCACCACAATGCGGACATTCCACATGCGTTGATCGGTGAGACGTCTTCTTCTCGTCTGTGACTTCCACGTTAAACCAACGTTCACATACAGCACAATTCCCATTGGCTTTATATTGATATACTGGTTCTTCAAAAGCTTGAGCGTAACATTCGTAACACTTCCAACCCAGTTGACCATTCCGTTGATCAATCGAAGCATGCCCACTGCATTTGGGACATTTCACATCAATCCGCTCTCCCCGTCGAAGAACCGAATAGAAACTATACTTATACGCACCTTCATCTTCGAAACGTTTCATTCTGTATCCACCTTTCTTCTGAAACTACGACACACCCCGCGTCAAAATACTCAACATTTACCAATCCATCTCTCTAAAATTATATGAAACTCCGTTCCTCAGCACAACAATTGAAGCCAGATTATTGAAAATGGCTCTAATAAGACATACCCAAGTGTGTGCCTCATCACACCCGTCCCCACCTCAATAACGTAATCTATAACTAAATAACTACTGAAATGAAAGAAAACCTGCTTTTTAGATTGTGAAAAACATCACTTGAGTGAAGGTTGTGCAACTATGTTTTCCTTACTGAATGTATATAAATGGTCACTCGTATTCGCTATATTCACAGCAACGCTCTCTCATTGTAGTTCAACCGATACGGTTAAACCTGTTAACCACGATGAAGTCTCCCTCTCTGCGGTCAGTCAACCCCCGGTGGACCCGATCATTCGTAGAGAAGGTACTACGGTATATATTGAGATGACGGCCCAAGTTACAGATGTTGAAATTTCCGAAGGTGTGATCTACAACGCTTGGACATTTAATGGTACCGTTCCCGGACCCGTCCTACGAGTGACCGAGGGAGATACCTTGGTGTTCACGTTGAAAAATAAAGATTCCAGCCTGCCTCACTCCATGGATTTTCACGCTGTACATGCTGCTCCAAGCAGCAAATTTATTGATGTTATGCCAGGCGAGGAAGGCACCTTCACTTACCCAACCTCCTCACCCGGTGTATTCATGTATCACTGTGGAACCAAACCGGTCCTTGCCCATATCGCGAACGGGATGTACGGCATGATTATTGTGGAACCCAAGGCTGGGTACCCTTCTGATCACTTGGTAGATCGTGAGTATACTCTTGTTCAGAGTGAATGGTATAAAGAACATGATTACGAAGCTTTTTTGAACGGGGAACCGGATTATGTCGTATTTAACGGCAATGACTATGGATTAGTAAAACATCCCCTGCTAGCCAAAGTAGGAGATACGGTTCGGATCTATGTCAGTAATGCTGGACCCAATGAAGTCTCATCCTTCCACGTTGTAGGTACAATTATGGACCGTGTGTATACCGATGGAAATCCACGCAACATCCAGTATGGAATACAGACCGTCATGCTTCCCGCAAGTGGTGGAGCTGTCGTAGAGTTTACCGTGACCGAAGAAGGTGATTATGCGATTGTAACCCATCAGTTCAACCATGTAGCCAAAGGAGCTGCCGCTGTTCTGCGTGTGACCAAGGATGGTACTGATCATGGTGGAACCGCAATGTCTCACTGAGACATAACAATAGATAATGGTTTATACCCATTCTGAACAATTTCGAGGTGATGAAACGATGATCTGTGAGCACGAACCCAATGATGCCTGTTTCTCCAAAGTATCTCTGTTCCAGCATCTAGATCCATCCGAAGCTGAATTGTTGATCTCCCTTTTGCATACCCGCAAATATAACAAAGGTGAAGTTGTCGTCCATGAGGGCGAACGCTCAGATACGCTTTACGTGGTTCATCAGGGATGTGTGAAGTTATCCAAATACAATGAAAGTGGCAAGGAACATATTATGCGGTTTCTGTTTCCCGGAGATTTCTTCGGACAAGATTCCCTGTTACACCAAAAACCACATGCTGCAAACGCTGAAGTTCTGGAGCCTTCGGCCATTTGCTCCATCAACAAACATGACTTCGACCAGTTACTTGAACTTGATCCAAAGCTTGCTTATCATTTCCTGCTTGCCATTTCCAATCTTCTCCGTGAAACTGATGAATGGAACAGCTCGCTTAGTGCGATGACAACGGAACAGAAGATTGCCAAGCTGCTGTTGTTCTTCCATACCCGGAATCATGCAAAACATGAGATCCGCTTGCCTGTTTTCAAAAAAGATATGGCTCTGCTGCTCGGGATTACACCCGAAACACTAAGTCGCAAACTTACTATAATGCAAACCCAGGGACTGCTGCAGGTTACAGGAAACTGCATCCTTATTCTTCAACTGGAGCAGCTTAGGGAAAGAATGGAACCGCCTGCCCGAATTCAATAAATTAGGTACGAAAACTTGCAGGTGCGGAGGAAGCTGTTTTGGCAAAAAAAGAGTATCCGATCAGAAACCCCTCTGTTCGGATACTCTTTTTATATAAATTCAACTCATATTTACACAAAAACGGAGAAAACAGAAATAAGCTGAAGAAGCGAAGTGTACGCCTTAAAGCTTTCTGAAAGAAAGCTGCATCGGAAGCTTATTCTCTCATCTACAGATCGAGCAACAGCGACACAAGCAATCCCATGGATGCAATCAAACCCACTACAGGCCCACCCTCTTCAAATGCCTCCGGCATCATCGTTGAGCAGATCATGGCAATGATTCCACCACCTGCAAATGCACCAATCGCTGCACCCATCTCCTCTGGAAGCTGTTCCAGAAACAGATATCCGCCCAGTGCTGCAAGCGCGGAGATCAACAGTACACTCAGCCACATCAATATGATTTTGCCACGACTGTACTTGCCTTGTAGTCCAACCGTACTAGACAGACCTTCAGGAATGTTGCTGACAAAGATTGATACTACCAGAACCACACTGACACCGTTTCCGGCCAGCAAGCTGGCTCCAAGCATGATGGATTCCGGGATAGCATCCATTACCGTGCCTGCAAAGATTCCAAGCCCGCTTTGATTCGAGTCTCCCGACTTTGCCGATCGTTTACGCCCCGCACCTCCCTTTGCAGAAACGAGCAGGTCAAACAGGGTGTACACGACAGCACCCGCCGTAAATCCAATGGCTGTAGGTATAATTCCTCCATCATTCAGCGCATCTCCGAGAAGTTCAAAGGTCGCTGCACCAATTAATGTTCCTGTCCCAAAAGCCATAATCCAACCAATGACTCGTTTGGGAATCTTCAGAAACAATGCTGCGAGTGCGCCAATGACTACCGCTGAGGCAGAGATGCCGCCCCACATGAATGCAGTCCACATCCGGGCCGACCCCTCTCTTGTTCAATCATATTCTATCATTCCATTAACCCTGGTTGAGCAATCAAAAACAGTGATATGGCTTTACGGTGATCTATATCACCTGATGTGTTCAAAAATCACGCTATGATACAATGATGTCGTCGTTCAGAAATATGAACAGAGAGAGGAGAGATTCTCATGAGTAGGGTAAACAAAGATACAACAGCGGAGTTTCTACAACAGTTTCCCATCTTCCAGGACCTTAGCCCCGAGGAATTAAAGCAAGTCGAAGATATCGCCATTTCCAGAAGCATTCAGAAGAAATCAGTTATTTTCAGCGAAGGAAGCGAAAAGGAAGCTGTCTTTTTCATCCGTACGGGCATTGTAAAGGCCTATAAAACCGATGAGAACGGGCATGAACAGATCGTCTCTTTCCTCAAAACAGGAGATATGTTTCCACACACCGGCTTTTTTAATGCGTACCCTTACCCGGCTACCGCAGAAGCCATTACCCCTACCGTACTACTAGCCATACCTGTCCGACTTTTCGAACGATTAATGCTGAGCACACCTTCCATTGCGATCAAAATTATGCGTGTACTCGGTGACAAAATAAGAGAATTACAGGATAAATTGCAGGTGCTTTCTGGTCAGGATGTACGCAATCGTGTGCTTTCCTTCCTTCTTATGCTCGCAGAGCAGCACGGACAAATGCATGGAGACCAGATTATCATCAACCTGCCCATGACACACCAGGAGTTTGCCAATTCCATTGGTACAACAAGGGAAACAGCAAATCGGCTTTTAAACCAGCTTACAAAAGAGAATTTGCTCGAAGTGGATCGCAACCGGATTATCATTCATGATTTGCAAGCTTTGAAGCAACAAAGGGATACGTGACCACCCTGCACCCAGATACATCTCCCACGCTATTACATTAAACTGTGTGTGCACAAAGACCTTAACGCCCGTAATCGTTGTTAAGGTCTCTTTCGCATGCACAATTAACATTATACGTATCAGGATATTGTTAGCTTTGGCTTGCCCATAGCACTCTTTCCACTCAGGATTCTGACTTAAATAAGGCGAGTCTATGACATTAAAAAAGGTGTGACCCTGCTCACACAGACCCCTCTTCACGTTTTCTATAATCAAATTGCAACACCACACTATCCCTATTTGGAGGAATGACACATGAACACATACGCAGCAACCATTAATGCCACGGAGTATCCACCGCATTTGAAACATAAAGTTATTTTCGAAACGTTTGATCAGTTGCAACCACAGGAATCCCTGCTGCTCATTAACGATCACGATCCTAAGCCACTTCGATTCCAATTTCAGTCCACACATCCCGATGGATTTAACTGGGAGTATATTGAGCAGGGTCCTACAACCTTCCAGGTCAAAATCAGCAAATTATAGATTGGAGCTGAACCGCTATGGCGCACGTTGAAATCATTGATGATACTACACTTCGCATCACGCTACGGCTGGAAGACGCCACAACCATGGTTCAAATGGCACAGCGTGAGCAAGCGGAATATGCGCAAGAGATTATCACCATTTACGAAAAAATGCCTGTATTCGAATACACTCATTTCTGTTTTTACGCCTATGACAGCGCAAGACTTTTTGAGCGTGTGCTCGGCATGGACCCGAAAGCCTATCTGTCCTTCTCCCTCGATGCGCCGGAGTCATTCTTCTATGCACTGTACGGCGGAATGACTGCACTGTATGAATCATCTCTACAGTTAGTACAGCAGGCGGATGTAGCTAGTGCAGGATCGGATGTGAACGCACATGTCTCCATCTGATGTCCATATTGTTGAATTGGATGTGCGTCCTCATATGAGTAAAAAGTTGGAGCCGTTTCAACTGATCATGGACACGGTCAAAGGCCTTCAGCATGAAGATGTATTTGTACTACACGCTCCATTCAAACCAACGCCCCTGCTCGGTATTCTCAAGCTGAAAGGATACTCCAGCACATCGGAACGAAAAGGTTCAGATCACTGGGTTACCACGTTTGTGCACAAAAAAAATAAAACCGGTGACAAAGCATTATCTTCAATAGTTTTATCTGGATCGGAAGTCGATTCTGAGCCCGGTTCAGACGAAGAATCAGCTTCATGCAAAGGCCATCCAGAGGAGCAAGCTGTTGCGATTGAAAACTTTGAATCCCTACAGGCGCCCACCGTGATACTGGACAATCGCGGATTGGAACCGCCACAACCCATGATGCGAACACTTGCCGCACTGGAACGTTGCAAACCTGGGGAAGTCGTACTGATTCACAATGACCGTGTGCCAGTCTTCTTGATTGAAGAGTTAAATAATCTCGGTTGCCCTTTCACCGTTGAGGATCAAGCTGATGGTACGGCCAAAGTGAGAATTGAAAAAGGGTAAGGAGGCAAAAGCCATGTCCAGGTTGCCGTTTCTTTTTATCATCACGGGCATCTTTGGATTTGTAATGTATCACGCATTCTCCCTGCTCTCGCTGACAGGCTGGCTTGGTGATGAACTCAGAGGACCCGAAGGCTGGTTTCATGCCCATCTGTTTGTGCTCGGGTGGGCAACCATGCTGGGTATGGGTGCCGTTTATCAGTTGATACACGTTATTTTGCAATCCAATATCTATAGTCTGTTCCTCGGTTATTGTCATTACTTCTTGTTCACGACTGGAATAACGGGCATGTTATACGGCTTCATTCGGGCAGATGTCAGCTGGATTGCCGCTTCTGCCACACTTGCACTATCGGGCATATTATTCTTTGGCTGGAACATGACCGTCACCCTTTTCCGAGCTTCACAATGGAACCCTGTGACGATTAGCGCCGCCTGCGCCTGTCTTTATCTTGTGTTAACCGGGTTATCCGGCATGCTGATGGGGTTGAATTTTGCCTTTGGTGATTGGAACGGTCTACATGAACGCTTATTCGGCGCACATATCTGGATGGGTACACTCGGCTGGTTTGGCATGTTAATTACCGGATTCAGTTACAAAATGCTTCCGATGTTCTACTTGTCCCACGATTATTCCATTCGACTGCAAAAAGTGGTCTTGGTTCTATGGAATGCAGCTGTAGTTACAGGCGTTGTCGCATTTCTGACTGGGTTGAAGGGAGGCTTACTCTGGTTTGCGCTCTTGCTTCTAACCGCAACCCTTCTCTTCTATGTGTATCACTTGGAGCAAATTCAGGAGAAACGGCACAAAAGCAACCCGGGTCCGGGCATTCGCTGGTCTGTGTATGTAAGCCGTGCGTTGGCTGTATATGCTGTTGCCCTATTGATCTATTCCTCGCAAGGGACTGAACTGCTGCTCCATCCACGTGTTGTTCTGCTTTCTGGATGGGTATATCTCGGGGGCTGGGTGTCTCTCACCATACTTGGTTATGCCTCCAAAATCGTGCCTTTTCTATGGTGGACCCACAAATATGGCAAGCAGGCAGGCAGACCCGGAACACCGCTGATGGCAGGTATGCTGAGTGAACAGTATGTCAATTGGGGTATGCTCGCCATGGTCGCTGGAAGCCTGTTGCTTGTCAGTGGAATTCTGATTAATCTGGCTGAGGTCATGATGGTTGGAGGGACGATCTTGTCTCTTGTCTCCATCGTTTATATAACAAATATTGCTCTGGTATTCAGACGTTAACATAAATAAGGTGGACTGGAGAGTGAACATGATGGAACAAACCACGCATTTGCTAGAATGTCTCAAGGAAGTGTATGACCCTGAATTAGGTGTCAATATCGTTGACCTGGGTCTGGTGTATGAAGTAAGGGAAGAGCCTGAACGGGTTCATGTACGAATGACGCTGACGACACCAGGTTGCCCGCTGCACGATACGATTGTTGGTGCGGTGAAATGGGTTTTGCAGGAAAATACGAATAAAACCGATATTGATGTACAAGTGGTGTGGGAGCCACAATGGTCTCCACAGCTGATGTCGAATGAAGCCAAAGAAATGCTGGGATACTACTAGGCAGAATGAACAGTGACCGGATGAATGAACAAATTGCTGGTGGAATACGAAGAAGCGTACTTAAGATCTGATACTCTCAGACCCAGGTATGCTTTTTGTTTTGCGATGGGAATACACACTTGATCTACACCCCGGAGATTGCTAGAAGAACGAATGTTGGAGACGAGTATTCTTGAATAAAAATAAATAAGGAAACTCCAGAATAGAGTTCCCCTTATATTGGTGCCGATCAGTGAATTATTATATCGATTCCTTGATATTAGATGTTAGATGTCCTTTGCATAGGATGCTGCTGGTACTTTATTTAACACTACGAACAAACGAACCTCCTGATCTCCTGTATTATGGAATGCGAACTCCACCTCACCGCCGCAATGGATCACATCCTCTTGTTTCACCGCTTGTTCTTTTCCATCCAGAATAAGTGTGCCTGTGCCTTCGACTACCAGTAAAATAACGTCTGTGCCCGGATGTTTATGAACGGGAAGCTGCTGTCCTGGCAGAAAATGAAGGACAAAGGTCACCCCACCACCCTGTTGGAATAAAACCCGTTTCGTAAAACGGTCCTCACTAAATGTTTTGACTTCTTGCAATGACGTAATACTCATATAATCGTCCTCCTCGATAATATCATCTGTTGATGCATTCATCTTAACGCAAGAAAGCCCGCGTTTCCTTGATCTTAATCAAGAAAATGCGGGCCATGAACAGATCATGGTCGATCCATATCATCATTCGTTTGTTGAATAATTACACCATCATTTTGCGCAGAGAAGATATATATCTGGAACGGATAACAAAGAAATAAAATGTCTGTGCAAGGAGAAACGCACCAAATACAGTCAACACCGGAACCGTATAATTCGTAATACCGAATTCAGACAGGAACGGCTTAACCACGACCAACGTTTCAATGATAGCTACCCCAATTGGTAAGAAGAACAGAATGGCAATCTGAACGGTGGATGATCGTTTCATCTCGTCGAAACTGAGACCCATTTTCGAAAGAGAATGCACCATTTTCCCATCTGCTTCAAGATCGGTATGCAGTCTGAAATACAGAAAGCTTGCGGAAGAGATGGAGAAGATTAATCCGATAAATATGCCCAGAAAGGTAAAGAGTGCTGTACCCTGTCTGTATCTCTCAAAATCTCCATATCGAGTGGTCAGAAAGCCGGAGTAATTCTCATCAGAAGAAGCATTATCGCTTCGAATGGTATCTGCGGACGACAGAAGCTGATCGCTAACCATGGCTTCCGAGGAGTGTCGGTCAGGTACAGCATGACCCCATGCCGGAATCTGATACAGAACTTTGCCAGATAATCTATTTCCTTGGAGCTGTTGTGTGATCTCTTCAAACTTCTCATCCGGGAGGACAACCACAGCAGTTGAATAGATCAAGGTTGCAAACCGTGTCTCAACATCCGTAGCTGTAACTCTTGCTTGCATCGGACCAGCTTCCAGATTCAGAGTCATGGTGTCTCCTTCCGCATAATTGCGAAACCTGTTGCGATCGATCTGAGCCTGATCCTTCTCATTACGGGAATCTACGAACAATGCTGAATCTGAATCCAATTGGAATGTCTTCTTTCCCAGGATTGCATTGAATCGGTTGTAATGACTGAGCGGCATGACCGAGACAGCACTCAGATCCGCATCAGACCAGAAGTACTCCAGATACACTTGCTGATAATCCAAGCCAGCGGCTTCAAGTCTCGAATCAACGGCGCTCATATCCAATTGATCCGAAGGTGTGTATACATTGTATTGGACTGCAAAATCATTATTGATAAACTGCTCCCGATTCTCCTGATCCAGCGACAAAATCACCACTGCACTCATCGAAGCAATCGCAATCACCACGGTCACCATAAACAGCATCCGAGCATTATCCTTCATTTTGTAACTCATCTCTGAGATCCATAACAGACGTGTACCATGCCATACCGTTTTACGATTACGCTTCAATAAACGAATGATGAGCACGGAAAGTTGTGAATAGAAAAAATACGTTCCCGCTATGCCTGTCACTGCTGCAAGCAAGATCGTTCCGCCATTCAACTCGCTGCGGATTGCCACAAAGCCGACTGTAAGTAATGCCAATCCCAGAAGTGAGAAGAACCACGAAGCTTTGGGTTCCTTTTTAGGTTTGCTGGTACCCGTCAAGAGTTCTAACGTCCGTTTGTTCCCGATAAAGAGCAATGTGAAGAGTGAAATGCAAAAGAATAATAACAGGAAGGCTGCCACGGTAATCAGAATGGCTTTGGTCGGAAAATAAAAAGGCAAATCGTCCATCCCGATAAAACGAGTCGTTAACATCAGGAACAGCTTGGACAACAACATCCCTCCGCCGATACCGGCAATAATGGACAGGCAGCCGATCAACATATTCTCCAGAATGACCAATTTCCGAATTTGTGCGGGCTCTGCACCAAGTATGGTCAGAATGCCAAACTCCTTGTTCCGTGATTTGAGAAAAGCACTGATGGAATACATGACAAAGAAAAATGCAAACACATATACAATGATCGAAGCCACCTGCATCCCCGTAGCAGTTGTGTCACCCATCGGCAACTCTGCCACATATGGATGATAGATGAACACCGCATAAGCGAAGAAAATCATGACCATAAACACACTACTTAGAAAAAAAGCAATATACGCTCGCCCATTCCGGCGAATATTGTTAAACGCGAACTGAGGAAAGCTCATGTGAATTCCCTCCCCAGAAGGATAACGTATCAATGATCCGCTGGAAGAACGTCTGTCGATTATCTCCGCGGTGTACCTCGGCTGCCAGTTTCCCGTCCTTGATGAATACAATTCGGTTGCAATAACTTGCCGCAAGCGGGTCATGTGTGACCAACATAATGGTCGTTTTCTCCTCCTGATTAATCTGTTCAAGGGACTCCATGACGGCCTGAGATGAACTGGAATCCAATGCGCCGGTGGGTTCATCCGCCAGTACAATCGAAGGCAAATTAATCATGGATCTTGCAATGGCTGTGCGCTGTCGCTGTCCGCCCGAGATTTCGTAAACTCGTTTATCCAAAATATGATCAATCCCAAGCTTGGCTGTAATACGATGTAGTCTGCTCTCCATCTCCTTCAGTTTGACCTTGTCCAGTGTCAATGGAAGTACAATATTCTCAGCAACCGTCAGCGTGTCCAACAGATTGAAATCCTGAAAGACAAATCCGAGTTCACGACGTCGGAACATGGCAAGTTCTTTCTTTTTCATATCAAACGGGTTCATGCTATTAATCAGCACCTTGCCCGAGCTGGGTTCATCAATGGTAGAGACCATATTTAACAATGTGGTTTTGCCACTGCCCGACGGGCCCATAATACCCACAAACTCACCTTGCTTGATTGTCAGATGAATATCACTAAGGGCTTGAGTCTGCACTTTGCCCTGATATACTTTGTTCAGTCCTGATACCTGTAACATTTCCATGCGTAATTCCCTCCTGATCCATCATTCTTTATACGTTAATTCTATTCTTATCCTAACTGACCTCCCGTAACGGTGCTATCGAATTACCTTAAACTTCTCTTACAACGCGTTTAAGGTTCTGTTCCCCTGCCTGCTCTATGACACTTCTGTCCATTAAAAAAGCACCTCGCCCATAGGCAAAGCACTTTTCACTTCGGATATTTCGAATGAATCCAGCTGAATCTGACCAACGTTCCCTCATTTGGCTCCGAAAACAACTCGACACGGTTATCAAGGCGGGCACTGATCTCACGGACCAGATATAATCCCATTCCCGTAGATTCGTGGTATTGTCTGCCCCGTTCACCTGTAAAATAGGGATTAAACACGCGATGAATATCTTCGGACGAGATGCCGATTCCCTCATCCTGAATGTCCAGGATTGTACGCTCTTCCTGTTTATAGCCGGTAATGATCACTTTTTTGCCTGATTTGCTATCGGAATAGTTCACGGCATTGGTCAAAATTTGGGTGAACATGAACCGCAGCCACTTGGAGTCACTATATATCTGAAGGTCTTCCTCTATACGGATATCCGGCGTAATGCCTCTGCGTATAAACAAACGGCGGTTCTCTGCAATGCTGCTTCGAAGCACCTCATGCAGAGACAGCAGCTCGACACGAAAATCCCCTTCGAACTGTTCAAGCCGGGATGAATGCAAGACCATTTCAAGTCCTTTGCGCAGCTTATCCAGCTCATCCTGAATACTGCCAGCCGTCTCATCGTCCACATCTTCCAAGGTTAGTTGGATAATAGACAACGGTGTCTTCATCTGATGAACCCAGCGATTCATGAATATCACCTGCTGCTCCTTGCTAGTACGTAACTGACCTATCTCGTTCTGCCGATTACGCTCCATTTCATGTAACAATTGCTGGACTGCCTCCGCCACAACCGAATTTCCAAGCGTTTGAAAGGGCTCGTTTACCCGTTTACGTGGTTGTTCAAGAAGATGATAATATGCTCGTAGCTGTAAGTAACGTACGACCAGATAGACCATCAGCACCACCGTACTGATCAGCATGCCATAGAGGACAATTTTCATCGGACGGCCCTCACCAGAGAGCCAGTAGACACACGGAACCAGTAACATCTGCAGCACATAAAATCCAACTAACATCTGGTGGTCTTTCAGAAAAAGTCTCATATCCCTTTCCCCTGTGCGGATGAACCCAGATCCAACACACGATAACCCGCTCCGCGAACCGTCTCCAAAATCTCTTCTGCACCCAGCTCCTTCAACTTCCGGCGAACACGTGTAATATATACATTCAACGTATTATCATCAATAAAATGCTGATCTTCCCACATCTGTTCAAGCAATTTTTCCCGACTCACAACCCGCCCTGCCTTCGCCATCAGCACTTCCACCAGTATGGCTTCCTTCTGTGTCAGCTCTGTTAAGCGTTCATCATATTCCAATACGAATCGCTCAGGATAGAGGATCATGGGACCGTTCTTCACCTTTGCTTCCTGCTGCACAGCAGCGTAAGAACCATAGGCTCTGCGCAGCTGACTGCGGACTTTGGCAAGAACGACTTCATATTGAAAAGGTTTTGTAATATAATCATCCGCCCCATGCTCCAACGCCATAATCTGATCCATACCACTGTCACGAGCGGAGATGAATAAAATGGGACATATGGAATGTGTGCGTATCTGTCTGCACCAATAATAACCATCATATTGAGGCAAGTTCACATCCATCAGCACCAGATCCGGTTCCATCTTCACAAATTCATCCAATACATGACGGAAATCATCTGTGACCTGTACCTGAAATCCATTTCGGGTCAGATAAGCCGCCAGCAATCCTGCAAGCTTGGCATCATCTTCAACCAACAATATCGACTGCATCGTTAACCCTCTTTCCGTTTCCTGACGTCAATGTATCATATCTAGTTACCCATTCTAGTCGGAAACGGCTTGGAAATAAAGGGTCAGACCACGAGACGCCCCCTCTTCTCTGCCAACCCAATGATAGCTTCCACCCCAGAGTTAAACTCAAGAAAGTCCTGCTCAACCCCATCGCTGAATATAACACCATCCTCTGGCATCTGGGATACAATGTGCAATGGTTGCTTTGAATGAATCTGTCCAAACACCAGATTGGCCGCAGTCGTCCGGCTCGGGAACGGTTCACGTACTGAAAAATATAAGTACGGCGCATCCCAGTTAAAATGATTCAACTCCTGCCTGCTTCCATGAATGGATGCGGATGCTGTAGCAACCTCAGCTTCAGAATTCAGGTTCTGCCATGCCGCCGACCCTACAATTCCGGTGGCTCCAGCCAGCACACTTTTGAACCAGCCCGTTGATCCCATGCCTGTGGATACAATGATACCGCTGGAGGATTGTTGTTCTGCGGATGTACCCAAACGTACTTCATAACGGGCCGATACATGCGTCTTCCGACCAATGAACAGATCGTTCACACCATATAGATACTGCCCATCATTGAGTTCCACTTTAGCGAGAGTGACTTCTTTCAAGGTTCGTTGCCTACGAATGACATCAGGGACAATAAAGCTCAGATCCTCCACGGTAAAAGGTAATAATACCCCATCCCAACGCATCGGGTCCGGATTCACACCAATGAGCGGTTGCTCGGTTACATACTTGAGAGTATTGGCTACAAGCCCATCCTGTCCAACCACAACCACGATATCCTGCTCTCCAAAGATAAAATTGGGTACATGTTCCCGATCAATGGTCTGTACACGACCCAATTGTCCCAGTTGCTGCTGCGCCTGCTGTACAGATAGCCGATAACGACGGTCTTCCTCCATATAATCACTGAAATCTGCGCCCAGACGTTCAATATAGAACTGTGCTTGCTGTACCGTGTTATATCGAACCACCAGCTCTTCCAGTCTGGTCCGGCGTTTCACCAGAATCAGTTTATGTTCGCTCATTCGATCATCTGCCGCAGGCTGCTGACGTACAGATTTCCCTGCCTGCTCTGCTTGCTCTCTTCTTCCTAATCTCATCTCGCTCGACCTCCCTGATCTCTGCCCGGCGCGGGAGACATTAATCCCTGCAACAGATCCGGCGAGATATTAAGCTGTCCGATCTTGCCTGCATTTTCAGCCAGTTCCTGGAACGCGAGTGCGATCAGCTTATCGGAATTCATACCCATGTTCGCCATCGCTTGCAGTACATTTGGCTGTACATTTTGCAGTGAATTCATCACGGCAGCAATCTCATACGCTTTGGCATCCGCTTCCGCATTGTGATTGGCAATGGTTAACTCAATCAGTTGCTGCTTACGTTCCTCCATCGCTGTATTGAACTGAAGCTGCTCCTGCTCCATCTCATTTTGTTTCTGTTTTACCGAGCGTTCTGCCTGCAACTGGGTCTCCCTAATTTGCTGTTTCTTTGTCTCCACGGCAATTTCGGTGTTCAGTTCGTTCTCTTTCACTCGTCTTTCCTGTTCAATAGATGCATTACGACGCACATAGAGCGCTTCATCTGCCTGACGTAAAATCTCTTCCCGCGCTTGGGCTTCCAATGCACGCATCGTTTCTTTATTAGGCAGAATGGCCAGGATGGATAGACTCATTAGCTCAACGCCCAGTTTCTCCAACTCTTCACTTTGTACAACTTCGCGTTTCATGCTGCTCGCCAGCCGTTCACTGGATTGAATGGCCTCCTTCAGCGGCATTTGCTCCAGATGTTTCTTGGTTAATACTTTCGCTGTGGTGATCACCCGTTGGTCCAGCTTGCCGGGGTCGTCGGAAATATACCGATTTTTGCGCAAATTGTACGTGTAATTCAGACTCTGGGTTATTTTCAAATAATCCACTATGCGATAGCTTAGCTGCCCTTGCACAGTAACCGTCTGATAGTCCGCTGTAATCTCTTCGAACATGAATGGTACATCCACCGAGGACACGGGTAGAACCACTACCGATGTGGTCGGCTCATAATAATAAAAGGACAATCCGACACCTTGACGTTGTATCTCACCATTTTTCACTTTCATGACATACTCACTGGGTTGAAATTTCGCAAATCGGAATCCAAACATGGCTCATTCCCCATTTCTTAATATTGTCGTTTTGATATTATCGAAATGATAACAAAAGAAAATGATATTGTCAATACGACATTAACAAAATATTCATATGCCTATTTAGAGAAAGGGATAAAGTCTGATCCTCTCTTTTTTTTCGCAAAGTAAAGAGACCGAATCCTATGATTCGATCTCTTTACCTGCTTTGTTATTTTCTATTCATGCGTACTGATGATGCCACCAGACATTCTTCGTAATCAAAAGCGGACTTTTTAAACTATTTCTAATACAGTTGTTCCATCAGTCTCGCGATTGCAACAGCACCCTGTGCACGGTTCGCTGTTTCTTTCGGGGCAAACGTGCCATCAGGCATGCCGTTCAGCAGTCCAAGTTGTTGCATCGAAGCTACAGCTTCTTTTGCATACCCGGCGATCTCGGCATTGTCTACAAATACCGTATTTCCTTGTGCAGCATTGTTCGCATCCTGATCACGTTGCACAACCTGCAGTGCTCTGTTCAGCATAACGGCCATATCTTCTCGCGAAATACGTTCATTCGCTCCAAAGCTTCCATCCGCCCGGCCTTGAATAATGTTCATTTCAATGCCAAGTCGTACTGAATCGGCATACCACTGCCCTTCCTTCACATCTGTTGGGATTGAGATAGATGGATCGGGCTGGCGTACATCACCAATACCTTTAATAATCATTTGCAAAAATTGTGCTCTGGTCAGTTCACCTTGCGGGGCAAAACGTGTTGCACTCATCCCCGTAATAATTCCCTTACCGTATAGGTTCTGCACTTCTTGGAGAGCCCAATTGTAATTTTGCAGATCATGTAATGGTACTTCAACTTCTGCAATGACATAACTGCCCGATTCCAGCGGTTTGAACGCCATCGTCTTTGTCTTGTCATCGTACTTGGAATACGTAACAGGTTTCATTTCACCACTTGGAGATACGGAATGTACAACCATAACTACATCATTCTTTTTAGGTTGCTCCACATTGGATAGAGCAACTTCAACCGCTCTGTTTGTCCATTGCAATGGCTTATTGTTCATTAACAAACTTACATCAACAATCGCATGATTACCGATTACTGCTTTTTGAGATGTGGACAATGTATCTGTCGATCCTTTTGCCACTACGATGTCGAACGTTCCCGCAGTCTCCGCAATGGTTAGCGGGAGTGATTTTAGAGGAACACGAACGGTAGTTTGTCCTACGACTACATCCAGGGATTTCACTTCCTCGGAACGAATCCATGCTGCCAGTTGACTTGCAGCCAACTGGAATGTGACTGTCTTGGCTGTGTCGGGTACATCTGCAAGCAGTTTCAACGTACGATTTCCTGCATCCATGGATTGCAGTGCCTGAGTTAATTGAGATGCATCCGGACGAATAGAATACTTGTCATCCCCGGTTGCTGTTCCTTTTACCGTTATTAGACCCTTCGCTGGCGGATTACCAGGTTCAGTCGGTGTTGTTGCAGCCGGATTCCCCGTTGAAGGGGCTGTTCCCGGGTTGGACGGTTGTGACGGTTCACTTGGTTGTGATGGCTGGCCAGGGCCAGGTGTTACATCTTGACGTACAAGTTTACTTACAGCATCTTGTAACGTACGATCAGCCGTACTTACATCTTGCGTTGAAGATTCAACATCCAGAATGAATGCCTTCGCTTCAGAAAGTGCCTTACTAAATACATTCCAGCTTGAAGTCGTGTATTCGGTTTGCTTTAATTTCTCAGCGGTATCTACCGTAGCTTGCAGTGCCGATTTGTCCGCCGGGAACGTACCGTAGGCTTCAAATTCCATGAATCCTACCCATGTGGGACCTGTTTTAATTGTTACCCGAATGTAACGTCCCTCCGTGCCTTCTGGAAGTACATGGCTAGGTGCAGTTGATACAACAACATCACTTGTGGTGTCCACTACTTTAACAAATTTTTTGTTATCATTGGACACTTCGATCGTATATTTGATGCCGCCACTCCACATCGACATCTCGATCTTGCGGAGGTTAGCAACCTGACCCAAATCCACTTGCCACCAGCTATCCTTACTCTGGTCTGTTCCCCATGAAGTGTTTGGATTGTTGTCAATTGCACCTTCAGGAGAGTTGGCTTGATTGCCTCCTGTCCCTGCACTACTTGAAGCTGTTGCCGTTTTGCCCGTTGTTAAAGCCTCCAGAGAGACTAGACTAGTAAAGGCTTGTTTCAACGTATTCAGTGCTGAATTCACCTCAGACTGAACAACAGCATTGTTATCTCGGACCTGAATCGCTGCCTGCAAAGACTGTTCCAATACAGACCAGCTCCGGCGTGTATAGGAAGATTTAGTCTGCTGCTGCATTTGTTGAATGTACTGGTGCAGTTGTGTTTTGTCCACATTGGATAGACCATCAATGGCATCATGCAAACGTTTAACCGCTGTATTCGCATCCGTCTGTGTCGCTCTAGGATCATTCAAGACCTGCTCAGCGCCTTCCAGCGCTTTGGTCAATACCGCCCAAGTGGCCGCAGACCAGTCAGCCTGCTGATACGTACGCGCTTCCGCTATTTTGGCTCGAAGCTCGTCAAGCTGCGGAGCGATAACCTGCATCAGCTGCATCACACGTTCCAATGCTGTTGTCGCTGCATCTGTATCTGCTTGAGTTACCCCGCCCGGCGTGTATGCCTGTTGGTATACATCATTCGCTGCCGAGATTGCCGGAGCCAGAGTCCCCCAGCTTTCCGGAGTAAAATCAGTCTGTACCAATGATCTGGCTCGTGTAAGTGCCGCATCCAGTTGCTGGCGGTCTGCGGGCAGAAGACCCAATCCACGTTTGTACACATCAAGGGACCATAACGCTCTGCCTTCATACGAATGCCCGCCGTTGCCCGGAAATTCGTCGTAATCAAACATGGCTTGGTTCTCCCATGCATTCCCTTCGGATGCAATCCAGCCTACACCCGCCGGAATCCACGCTGGCTCCCAGTAGAAGAAACCTGCACCATGATTATTCGGCACGTTCGCAATCATGTCCATAATGCCAGCGATGGCATCATATTGACCTTGAACGGTTGCGGGGAAGTCTGCTCCCCCAACATGGAGCGCTTCATCTGATCCAATGATGTTACCGTGTGCATCCCCGTTTTTGTAGGAAAACGGATAGGACGTTTCAGCGATAATGACATCTTTGCCAAACTCGGCTGACACTTCATTCATCGTTTTCTGTACATCCGCAAACGTCCCATGCCAGAACGGGTAATACGACAGTCCGATAATGTCATAGTCCAGTCCGCCTTTACGTAACTCTCCAAAGTACCATTTGAACGTATCCGCCTTGCCGCCTTCAGCCAGATGGATCATAATCTTCACCTTATCCGCGTTATCGGTGATCTCTCCTTCTACTGCACGTACAGCATCAACTCCGCTTTTTAGCAATGCAACATTTTGCTCGAAATCCACGTCACTGCTCAAGCCGTTCAACACACCACTGTTAATCTCGTTACCGATCTGCACCATATCAGGCATAGCGTCTTCGGCTTTCATCTCACTTACAACTTCAACCGTATAGTCGTATACGGCCTGCTTCAATTGATCGAAAGTATAACTTTCCCAAGCTTTAGGACGAAGTTGCTGTCCCGGATGAGCCCACTCGTCAGAATAATGGAAATCAAGCAGCACTTTCATTCCTTTTGCTTTCACCCGTGCGGCTTGCTCAATTACATCTTTCTTATCGTTATAGCCCCCGGATTTCTGCGGGTCATTCCATAGACGAAGGCGTACGTAATTGACACCACGATCCTTGAGAATATCGAGCAAATCACGCTGTGTACCGTTGCTGTCCACATATTTTCCGCCTTTAGCCTCAATGGCGGTTAACGTGGAAATATCGACACCTCTAACATAGTCTTCACGATATCCCTCAACAATCACCTTAGCTTTAAGCTGAGGCTCTGGAGGCGCACCGTATACCGAACCTGTCACGGTAAAGCTGCCCGCATGTGCGTACTCTGAAGGGTCAATACTATCCCATTCCACTGGAACCATTCCTGATTTTCCATTCTGGTACCATGCTTTTACCTGATTAGGCAGAACTGGCGCACTTCTTGTCACCGTTTTCACTTCGATTGAATCATATTTGGTAATGTTGGCAGGTTCAGTGCCTTCTGATTCTCCCCACACTTTGAACTCCAATATTTCCGGCCAGACTCCTTCACCCTTGAAAAAGGAAATGTTCAGTCTGATGTATCGTACATCATTCTGCTCGAACGTCAGATCAGCGATCTGTTTGGCATCTGCATTTTCACTTTGATCAGCAACGTTGGTCCATGCCTGCTGGTCAGCAGATGTTTCTACCATATATTTCACAACCGTGTTTTCTCTCCACGTTATTTCCGCTCCGGACAGATTGTAGTCTTCACCCAGATCAATCATCACCCACTGTGGTTGTTCCGTTGTCACTCCAGCCTTAGCAGCCCAATGCGTGTCACTTTTACCATCAACCAAGTGCTCCTTTTTGCTCCAATGCTCCAAATATTCTGTGCTTACCGTAACCGCCTTGTTAAGTGCCACGTTCACTTTTGCATCTTCTGCAGCCGCTGGACGAACCATTAACCCCAGATCACAGAACAGCATCAGTAATACCAGACACCCGCTTATGTACCTTTTGTTCACTCTTGATCTCCCCCTTTTTGTGTTTGATTGTGCATGGATCAATGAATGTTATGAATCCTCCTCATTGTAAGCGCTTAATAGTGATAGGCGACACGGCATAATCCAAAGGAAACAGCAGTTATTTTAACAATATGATCCTGTGACAGTTACATTTGAGCTATATTAATCACACTATTTTGCAAAAGAAACAAAAAAATCTGTCCGTCTACCGTAAGGCAGAACAGAACAGATTTTCAGGTATATGATCATTGTTACACTTATTTGGAAAGTTTCAATTCAAGTTGTACCTGGATATCATTTTCAGTTGAGAGCACAACGGAGTGTGGATTTTCCATTCCGAAATCTTCGAATGTTACCATGGATGTTGCCGACAACAATACTGCATTATTCTCATAAGCAGCTTTTGCGTCAAAAGTTACTTCTTTTTCAATACCTTTAACCGTAATCGTACCATTCATTTTGATATCAACCGTTTGACCGACAGGCCATTCCGCAGGTACCCCTTCAAATGAAGTCGCTGTAAAAGTTGCCTGTGGATACGTAGCAATGTCGAAGAAATCCGCTTGCTTCACGTGACCATCACGCTGTCCATTCCCGGAATCAATGCCGTCCATCTCGATCTGTCCTTTTGCCTTCATCTGAGAAGCATCATCTACATTAATTGTCCAATTCCCTTTTACCTGCTCGTCCACAAAATTAACCGTCTCCTGTGAAGTGGTTACGGAGAAGTATACTTTGGAACCTTCGCTGATGTTCCAGTCTCCGTTCAGTTGCTCTGCTCCTGCAGTTTCATTGGCTACAGCCGTTCCTGTGCTATCTACAGCTGTTGTGGAAGTTGCTGTGCTGGCAGGAAGCACCTGTTCAATCTCCACGTTGTTCCCCAAGTAGCTATTTGCGAGATAGTAACCACCGCCACCGATTACGGCAACCGCCGCCACACCTGTAATAAGCCATGCTTTTGCTTTCTTGTTCATCTGTATGTTTCCTCCAGTATATTATTGTTTAAGTTGCTTGTTGGAGTGAATCATATCAATTGAATGTGTCAGGAAGAAGTCAAGATAAGACAAGTCCCATATTTTTTTCAAATCCGTAATACAGGATTGGCTTTACGCTCTAGCTCATGTAAAATCAGTACAAGTTTACTCAGCGAAAGGAGAACGCTTTTCTTGAAATCCATACTTATCGTCGAGGATGAACAAGCTATTGCACGAGTACTGGCTGCTTATCTGAGAAAAGCAGAATTTGAAGTTCATCATGCAGCAGATGGACCGACTGCACTTACCCTTTTTGATACCGTAACGCCTTCCCTTGTATTACTTGATGTGATGCTGCCAGGAATGGACGGATGGGATCTGCTGCGGATTATTCGTGAAAAAAGTGCTTGTCCCGTGATCATGCTAACCGCACTGGATGACATTTCAGACCGTCTCAACGGACTAAATGCCGGTGCTGACGATTATATGAGCAAACCTTTTGTACCGGAAGAAGTGGTCGCCAGAGTGAATGCGGTGTTGCGCCGTAATCCACATTGGACCTCTGGTGGCGAAGAGAAGCGTTCCTTTGGAAATCTCGTCATTGATCTTGCTGCCAAGCAGGTGCTGCTGAACGGTGCAGAGGTTGCACTCACACCTCGTGACCTGTCGTTGCTGTTCTTCCTGTCCGATTATCCGAATCGTACGTTTACCAGGGATCACCTTATTGAACAGGTATGGGGGATGGACTATGATGGCAGTGACCGTGCTGTGGATCTATCGATTAAACGACTACGTCAAGCCCTCTCCCACTGGTCGCCAGAGACAGGAGAAATTCGGACGTTGCGAGGAATGGGGTATCAATTTTGGATCGCCAACTGAAACAGAAGAAAACCAAACGAACGATATCCATTCTGTCACACTGGACACTGCGATATTTTCTCATTTTGTGCATTGGTTTCACGATTATTGCGGCAGGGGCACTCTACTGGATTCGAACAACTTCCATTGAGAAAAGTCTCAAAACCGCAGAACTGCTTGGTCTGGAGATTGCCGATCATGTGACCAGTGAAAATAATATGCTTCGGGTTCCACCCGATCTTGATAGACTGGTAACCAAGCGAGAGAAACTATTTAATACAGATCATTATTTTTGTGTCATGATCTTGGACAATAACAATCAATTGATCTTTTCCCAGCCTAAAATGGAACAAAAAGATGTGCATTATCGACTGTCAGACGACTATCTTGAACCGCGAAACAACAAATATGCAGGTGTAACGGTCAACATATCCGAAGGCGATCAAACCTTGGGCAAAGTGTGGGTCATGCAGTCCAAACAATCCATTACATTTGGTCCAGAGACCATATGGCTCGTGGCTCTAATCCTCGGAGGACTAATCCTCTGTGGATGGTTTACAATCTATCTCCTGTCCAATAAGTTATCCAGACCCATTCGTCAGGTCGCCTATGCCGCTGAGCAGATTCGAGGTGGCAATTATGATGTGAGTCTTGACTTGAATACTCGAGAGCGTGAGATCAATGAACTTGTAAATTCATTCCGCGATATGGCCACTCGTCTCCAACAACTCGAAGAATGGCGTACACTTTCGCTGGCAGGGGTAAGTCATGAACTCAAGACACCGGTAACTTCCATCAAGGGGCTCGTTATGGCAGTACGTGACGATGTCGTGAGTCCACAGGAAGGAAAAGAATTTTTGGATATCGCTTTGAAGGAATCTGAACGCATGGAGCGAATGGTCGCAGATTTGCTTGACTATAACGCCATGGCTGCAGGAAGTGTTGCCGTTCGCAAGGAACGGACGGATCTGAAACTGTTGGTCGGTGAAATCATCTATCAGTGGAAGATTGCATATGAGGACAAAATGCCAGAGGTTCAGTTGCACGCCCCTCCAATTAACTTCTTTACCATGGGGGATGCTCTCCGCATTCAGCAGATCATTGTCAATTTGCTCAATAACGCACTTCATGCCACAGCTCCTGAACAGAAAGCTGTCTTCGATATTTATCTAAGTACAGAAGAACAGATGCTGTACGTTGATGTCAAGGACAACGGCACAGGCATCGCAGCTGAAGAACAACCCAAAATCTTCGAACGCTTCTATCGTGGAGAGCTCAAGAAACGTCGTAACCGCGGCCTGGGTCTAGGATTAACATATAGCCGGCTACTTGCTCAGGAACAAGGCGGTGAACTAACACTTGTCTCCAGCAGCCCGGAAGGGAGCATGTTCAGATTAAGTCTGCCACGCTGGACTGCAACACAAGAAGCCATGAATACAGAAAAAGCATACGGAGCAGCCGTTAAAGTGTAACGCAACATGCTAACATGGCAAATAGCCCAGGATTCCATTCAGGAGACTGGGCTATTTCAGCGTTGTTCCTTGTTGCTTTATCCAAACTATCCAAAATAGAAGCAGTCAACACTCTAAGACACGTGGCTTGTATTCATCGTAAGCATCCGAGATCAGTTGCTTATGAAGTGTACTACTGGCAATGATCGCTTTCCGCTTTGCTTTCAAAACAATCTGCTCTATATCCGCATAACTGCACCCGTTCAAGCGTTCACATATGTAATCTTCCAGCCGGGTCTCCTGTTCAAATGCTCCCACCAACTTGCTGATATACAATCTGCGACTTGAATCATCAGGCATACCATAGGTCATCTTCGTATCAAAACGCCGCCAGATGGCATGATCCAGTTGGGTCTCCAGATTCGTTGCAGCCACCAGTATGCTGTCCCCATCGAATTCGTCCAGACACTGCAATAACGTATTGACGACACGAGCCATCTCTTTCACTTCATCATTGCTCTCACGTGTCCGGCCTATGGCATCAAATTCATCCAGAAATAACACACAGGGATTCATTCGTGCATATTCGAATAACTTACGTACGTTACTCCCCGTCTCCCCAAGATGGCTATGAATGATCGCATCTAATCTCACAAGAACCAATGGCAGATCAAGACGCTCCGCCAGATGTGATGCCGTTAATGTTTTTCCCGTGCCGGGAGGCCCGAACATGACCATTTTGTTGGGGATTGATACATCATGCTCTCTGAACTTCTCTTTCATGCCCAGAATGGTGATAAATTCATTAATGATGCGTTCATTTTCAGCGGAAAATACAATATGCTGGGCTTTGCGTCTACACTCTTTTGGCGTGTAAAAAGCAGCCATATCGATCCCTTTTGCTCGGGGAATCCGGTTCATATGGTTTATTTTGCTCATGTATACATATGCTCCTTCATTTATAGTGTCAGTCCGTGATTCAAGTTATATAAGTTGAACTAATGAATATTTACACTGACCACTTCGATGACAGAACAACCTTCCGATCGCTGTTATCGTGTAAATGTTTAGTTCAATTTATATAGAACCACTTAGACCTTTAATCGTAATTATTACTATTAAATAATAACATACTACTGCCTTTTTGCAAATATAACCACAGCACGTACACTATTTTGCCACAGAAGGAAGTCATTTGGTTGCAAGCTTCAATAAAATTTGCTATTCTAATTATGCATCGTTGTGTATAACGCAAAAAAGCCCTCCAAATTTCGTGAGAGCAAAAATTTTCCAGGTTCGCAAGCGGCAACTTGTTGTATCTGGTTTCTTTATACCAACGAATGTAATCCAATTAAAGTGAGGTTATCAATCATGGCAAAAGACGTATTGTGTGAAGTTAATTCCTGTCGTCACTGGGCTCAAGAAAACAAATGTAACGCTTCTTCGATCTACATCGTGAGTCACAGTAACAAAGAAGCAAGTCAGTCTGCTGAAACAGACTGTAAGACTTTTGAAGTGAAATAAGTAATTTCATGTAATCGACTTAAAGGAGCCTTTACCGGTTCCTTTTTTCTTTGTCTATTGTAACAAGAATGATAATTATTATCAAGCCCTATTCTGTAAAAATGCTTCTCACCTCTTAAATGCACATTGGACAGATGACCTACGTACACTACGTAAGAAGTCAGTATGCCCATGAACGATTAGAACCAAGAGGTGAATAATAATGCCTGTTAAAAGTGGCTCACAGTATCGCGAACGAATTGATGCCCAGTCCGTCCCTTGCTGGTACAAAGGTAAACTGATTACTGGAAAACGCTCTGAACATGTAGCATTTGCTGGTTTAATGGAGACTCAGATGTACATGTATGATCTGCAATCTGATCCTCAATTTGCGGAAAAGATGACGTATGCCTCCCCGGCAGACGGCAAACCTGTGGGCATATCCTTCCTGCCTCCAACGAGTGCCGATGACCTCCGTAAACGACGGGAAGGGATGAATATCTGGGCAAATGTCCATCATGGCTTTCTTGGTCGCTCACCCGATTACATGAATACAGCCATAATGTCCTTTTACACAGGTGCCGATCTCCTGAACGAATTATCTCCCCAATATGCAGATAATCTCAAGAATTATTATGCCTACTGCCGTGATCATGATATTACGCTATCCCATGCCTTCATTCAGCCATATGCCAGCAAAATCTCAGGGCAATTGGATGCCACTGAGGATGCTATTGCCGCAAAGGTCGTAGATCGCACCGAGGAAGGCCTCATTATTAGCGGAGCATTTATGATGGCTACACAAGCTGCCACTTCGGATGAGATTTTTGTCTATCCGTCACCTTCTCCTGCCCCATTTGATGACGAAAATCCATTTGCATTCTCTTTTGCTGTCCCCAATGATCTGCCAGGAATCAGTCTGGTATGCAGGGATACTTACGCAGCCGAATCTCACACCAACTATCCTCTGAGTTCCAGATATGAAGAAATGGACAATATCGTCATCTTTGACCGGGTGCTCGTTCCGCATGAACGAATATTTTTTGCAGGAAGTGAGGAAATGTCCTCACGTCTCTTCAGTGGTAGCAACTTTCATATTCACGCAGGTCATCAGGTATTGTGTCGTTATATTGCCAAGACGGAATTTGTTCTCGGTACAATCCAGCTTCTCACGGATACACTGGATCTGAATACGGAAGCACATGTTATAGAGAAATCTGCACGTGTGTTCGCAGGTCTTGAATCGTTAAAAGCATTGGCCTTGGCCGCGGAGGCAGGTGCAATACCAGACGGACGAGGATTTGTATTACCTGCACCCAAACCATTAATGGCAGCCAATCTCCTTTTTCCGAAACTTTATCCTGAGATGATTGAAATTCTGCAACTCTTGGGTTCGAGCGGGGTGATTATGATCCCTCAGGAAGAAGAGTTTCAATCCGATATCGCTCCGTCACTGAATATATATCTGAAAGGGAACGATATGGCTTCTCACGAACGCAACGCTCTGTTTCGCCTGATCTGGGAGCTTGGGGCCGGATCATTCGGGGGCAGGCAGACCCAATTCGAACGATTCTTTTTTGGCAATGTCCTTACGGTGTCCAATCGATTGTTCTCCGTCTACAACAAAGATCAGACGAATCGTCAGCTCGTTCGTGATTTTCTGTCCAACACCAGCAAATAAGAGAACTAATGAATCATTTTTTTATACCAGATGGTCATAGACCGTCATCAGTTCAGAGGCTGGTCTGCTTGCATCCATATCCCGCAATGCAGGCTGGTCTCCGTAACCGATATGGAAGACCCCCAGCACCTTCTCTTCACTTGTCAAACCCATCAAATTCATAAACACAGGATGTTGTTGATAATCATTGATCTTCCAGACAGCATTCAAACCCTGTTCCGCAGCCAGAATACTAAAACGTTTGCTCCAGGCTTTGGCCGGCAGAAGATCATCCTCACGGGCATTTCTAGGCGCCACGACAACCAGATGGGTAGGGATTGCTTCCGTGTATTGATATGTAGCCCAATCGCCGTAGCGATCAGCCAGATGGGGTGGATAGCTCTGTCTGACCGCTTCCAGATATAGCTGTCGCCCTTCGCCTGCAAACAACATAAACCTCCAAGGTTCTGAACTCATCACATATAATGAAGGATCTGCTTCATCAAGCAACTTTCGTATAACCGACTGGGGTACTGGCAACGGACTGAATTCGCAAGTTCCTGCACGTCTCTTGCCGCTGCTTATATCTTGACTTAGACCGGTAGACATGGCAACTTCCCCTCCTCTATCTGCATGATATATCGTTATCCTTCAATCGCCTTCACATCAACCATGTTTTCTTCGGTTCAACGGCTTCCGTTTTCCAGCGATCTACCTCTTCGTGTATGCGCGCCTTATCACGCGTCGTAAACTGTTCTGACTCCACCACTTCAGCTTGCGGCATGCTGTCACGTATCAAGCGAATGTAGTCCATGGAACGTATCAGAGACTGGCGTCCAGGGATGTACCTAATTTTGCGTCCTTCCAACAAGCAGTATATCTCGATCATACCCGGTAATTTTCCGAAGGCCTCCCAGCAGAATACACTGACCATATGCTGAAACGCTTCAACTACGTTTGGATCGTGGACAACCATATATTTCTGAATAAGCAGCGAATCCCAGCCTTCTGGTTGCCAGGCCGCCTGAAATATCATCGATAAATGCATGGATAATGAAGGTAACTCCGTTCTCCACTGTTCAAAAAGAATGGCTGGATGTTTCAGATCATCGTTCATTGCAATGGCAAGTGACAATTCATCCGTGATCTTGTTCTTCACATCCCAGTAATGGAGAACAGATTCGAAACCATCGGTCTTTCTGGGCCACCACTTCTCAAGTAAATACTGTACAGGTACTTCTTTGCGAACATCGGGGTCGAGACTATAAAAGGCATTGACCGCATGGCTCACCGCATATTGTACACGGTGCCTCCATTGCAGTGGAGGACGCTGCTCAGACACTGGTTCAGGGCGGATGAATCGGTGTGGGCTGCGCAGCATTTCTTCCAATCTGTAATCTTCGAGCAGACGTCCGGGAAGGTCATTCCTTCCGACCGGCATCGCTGCCTGAACATTATGTCTTAACATGATCTTTAGGATACCTGTAATCCGGCAGCAGCGAAGCGTTTGCCAAAGTCACGGCATGTTTCTTTCTCCTGCTCAAGCGGACTGTATTCAATTTTCAACATCTCTGGAGATACCTCCGCCCCACGCTCTTGCAGCTTGGCAGCCGCGAGATCAACTGCACCGCAGAACTGCTCATACGAGGTGTCACCACTACCAAACACCGCAGCTCTCTTACCGCTCAAGTCTAGTTCATCCAGCTCCTCATAGAAATCAAGGAATTCATCTGGCAACTCCCCGTCTCCCCAGGTGTACACACCGATCATGAATCCGTCATAGTCCAATACATCAGATGCATTACAATCCGTTACGGATTTCAGGTCTGCCTCGTGGCCTCCCTGTGTAATTCCTTCCACAATCAGTTCTGCAATTTCTTCTGTATTTCCTGTCATGCTCGCATAAGCCACTAACAATTTAGCCATCTATTTTTCCCTCACTTTAATTTGATCATGTTATATTCTCTCTATGAAGAAAGAATGAATTTTGGATTAACAAAATCATATGTGATAATGATTATCATTGTCAAATTAAATTTTTGGTTATCTTTGTTTTTCAGTATATGGCACACCTTGGATTTCAACACAGCTAAAATACCTCACCCTTTTAAGGTCAGATGTAATACCTTCCTCCAATGATCCCGTCCCCCAACTGGCGTACAAGCCCTTTTTTGTTGTACAATAGTATCCAAATGACTTTTGAAGGATGGATAAATCATTATGTACGTAGCTAAGAATTGGAAGGACTATGAAGTAATCGATACAGGAGGCGGCGAGAAACTGGAGCGTTGGGGAGATGTGATTTTACGCAGACCCGATCCACAGATTATTTGGCCCCTTGAGCAAGAAACCAATGAATGGCGGCAAGTGCACGGTCACTATCATCGCAGCTCTTCCGGTGGCGGTAACTGGGATATGAAAAAGCCCATTCCCGAGCGCTGGACGATCGGATACGAAAACCTGAAATTCCACATTAAACCTACCAGCTTTAAGCACACTGGCCTGTTCCCTGAACAAGCCGCCAACTGGAGCTGGATGATGGATAAAATCTCCAATGCAGGACGCCCTATTTCTGTCTTGAACCTGTTTGCCTATACAGGCGGAGCAACGGTAGCTGCTGCTTACGCAGGCGCTTCTGTTGTGCATGTGGATGCTGCTAAAGGCATGGTTCAATGGGCCAAGGAAAATGTTCAATTATCCGGACTGGCTGATCGCCCTGTTCGTTTTATTACAGATGATGTATTCAAATTTGTACAACGGGAACAACGTCGTGGAAATCGTTACGACGCCATTATTATGGACCCTCCTTCTTATGGCCGAGGCCCTAATGGAGAGACATGGAAACTGGAAGAGAACCTATATCCTTTCTTGAAGTCATGTATGACGATCTTGTCGGATAATCCATTATTCATGCTGGTTAACTCCTACACTACGGGCATTTCCTCTACGGTTCTGCGCAACATGTTGACCATGACGATGTCTGCTCAGTACGGTGGTGACATTACTGCAGGTGAAATTGGTCTGCCAATCACACGTAGTGGTCTTGATCTGCCTTGTGGTATTCTGGGCCGTTGGGAGTCTTAATCATGTCAGAACATCGGCATGATCACGATGCAATTCCGATTCTGTTCGAAGACAACCATCTGTTAGGCATTACGAAACCGGTCAATGTACCTACCCAGGAAGATTCATCAGGTGATCCGGATTTGCTTACATTGCTGAAGCAGGATCTGAAAGAACGATACAATAAACCTGGCAATGTTTATCTCGGGTTAGTACACCGACTTGATCGTCCTGTTGGAGGGGCAATGATTTTTGCCAAGACTTCTAAGGCAGCTTCGAGATTGTCCGAGACTGTGCGGGGACGTCATTTCCGTAAAATATATGTGGCTGTTGTACATGGCAAGTTGCCTGCACAACAGGGAACGTTAAAACACACGCTGCTGAAAGATGCACGCACAAATACCGTTACTGTTGTGCCTAAAGGCACGGCTGGCGGTAAGGATGCCATTCTGGATTATCAGGTCATTGGTGAGACGGACCGTTACAGCCTTGTTCATATCGAACTGCACACCGGCAGATCTCATCAGATTCGGGTGCAAATGAAAGAAATTGGCTGCCCTCTGTACGGGGATCAGAAGTACGGTGCAAGCGTGAATAAACCCGGGCAACAGATCGCTCTCTGGTCTGCGATTGCAGCTTTTCCTCATCCAGTTACCAAGGAAGAAGTTATTCTGCAATCTTTGCCTGCAAGAGAATTCCCCTGGGCAGAATGGCCAGCTGCCGTGTACCAAAAAGCTTTTGGACAACCTCAATAAATACGTGTTCAAAAAGACTGGTTTTCAGTAACGAGAAGATGGGATCACAAGCATTTTTATCGAACAACCTCTATAAATGCACAGGATCAGGTTAGATCTGTCCATATCACGTGTCGTTCAGATTCTGTATCTGAACGACACGTTTTTTCATATTTTCAGCTATATACCTAAGATATAGAAAGGAGACATCATGATGACCCCGTTTACCAAACAAGTCGTTGCGATCATCGCGGCGATTCCCGAAGGTAAAGTGATGACGTACGGTCAGATTGCAGCCCATGCCGGAAGTCCAAGAGCCGCGAGACAAGTCGTTCGTATTCTGCACTCGATGAGCCGCAAGGAACGTCTGCCCTGGCACCGTGTCGTCAACGCAAAAGGCGAAATCTCCATACCGGACGAACACTCGCGCATGATGCAGGAAACAGAACTGATTAGCGAAGGTGTGGAGTTTCAACTGAACGGAACCATTAACCTCAAACAGTTCGGTCATGAGCCGGATCCTGTATTTCTTCTCGATCCAACGATCCAGACCGAATAATAAGATTACTCTCCTCATATTGCGCACACCAAAAAAAAAGAGAACTCAGGCAGTTAGGGTTACCCCATTTCAACTGCTAGAGTTCTCTTTTTTGGTTTTTTCTGATATTCGTTATGCTGTAGCCGTCGCTTTTTCCTGTTCTACAGTAACAGGCTCAACAGCTGGTTTTGTTTTCCGAATAAAGAACGCCATGATCAAAGCAACCACGGTCATTCCGGTAGCCACGATGAATGCATAGTTAACACCGTAAATTGTTGCATCTGCGGTAGCAGCTAACATCGCTGTCTTATTATTAGGGTCAACTTGGCCCGCAGCCACTGCATCCGCCAGATGTGTTTTGAGCTTGCTACTCATGATGGTAACGAGAATGGCTGTACCGATCGCACCGGCAACAGTACGCAATGTGTTGGACATCGCTGTACCATGCGCGTTCAGACGCTGAGGCAGTTGATTCAGACCTGCTGTCTGGATCGGCATCATCAGCATCGACATACCAAACATACGAGCCGTATAGATAAACATCATGTAGCCGTAAGTAGTATCGATTGCCAGGCGACTCAGTCCCCAAGTTGTAATCGCCGTAATGGCAAGACCTGCAACCGATAGCCAGCGTGCGCCCACTTTATCAAATATGCGACCTGTAATTGGAGACATAATCCCCATCAATATCGCACCAGGCATCATCAGAAGTCCTGATTCAATTGGTGAGAATCCACGAATGTTTTGCAGGAAAATAGGAAGCAGGATCATACCTGCAAACATCGCCATTGTCACGAGCATATTGATAATTGTGGTTAATGTATACATGTTGTACTTGAAAATACGGAACTCAAGGAGCGGATGATCTGTTGTCAGTTGACGAATAACGAACAGAATCAGGGATATCGCACCTACGACGAGACATCCAATGACAATTGCACTGCCCCATCCATCGGTACCCGCATCACTAAATCCGTAGAGCAAACTACCAAAACCAAGTGTAGATAAAATAACGCCTGGATAATCCAGTTTAGGTCTGGACTGACGTGTTACGTTTTTGACAAAAGCAATACCAATTGCCGTTGCAATAATAGAAAATGGCAAGATGATGTAGAACAACAATCTCCAGGAATAATGCTCAACCACATAACCTGAAAGTGTAGGCCCAATCGCAGGAGCCAGAATCATCGCGATCCCCATGGTTCCCATGGCCTGACCACGTTTCTCAATCGGGAAGATGGTCAGGAATACAACGGTCATGAGAGGCATCAGGATACCTGCACCTGCCGCTTGAATGACACGACCTACCATCAGAATGGTGAAGGTTGGACTAAGACCACAGACTAATGTACCTATGGTAAATAGAGTCATGGCTGTAATAAAAATTTGACGCGTTGAGAATTTGGCAATCAGATATGCCGTAACCGGAATCAGTACACCGTTGACGAGCATATAACCCGTAGTTAACCATTGGGCTTTGTTTGCATTGATCGCGAGGTCTTCCATGATTTTAGGAAGCGCTACGTTCATCAGGGTTTGGTTCAGGAATGCCACAAAGGCACCAATTAACAATGCCGCTACAATCGGGCCTTTCTTGATGTTGTCCATCGCTGAGGATGGAGCTGCAGCAGTAGTCGTACTCATATGTTGTTCATCTCTCTTCCTTCTAACTTTTCAATCATTTGACTATGAATTCTAAGTAGGTGCTCAAGGTCTTCCTTCGATATATCCAGAATGGGTGACACTCTTTCCATCCACAAATGGTGCGTTTCCTGTTGGGCCTGTTCCCCTTTGTCCGTAATCTGAAGCTTAACGGATCGGCGGTCAGCATCTGAACGTGTCCGAACGATATACTCGCCTTTGACCAGTCGCTCCACAACAGCGCTCATGGAACTGCTGCCCATATGGCATAGCTCAGCCACTTCATTGATGCCAATGGAAGGACGCTCCCTCAGGATGGATAACACCATAAACTGGATCGAAGTCAGCTCGATCTCCTTGTTTTCATTCCAAAATGCTCGAAAAAGCATTTGATTCACTTGGCGGAACGAATTAATAATATAGAATACTTCATACGTATCAGTCATTGTTTCACCCTTTTACTTTTGGAATATAATATTTCGTACACGAAATATCAGGGGAACAATTATTTATTATAACAAAAATATTTACATAGTCAACTCTTTACATATGAATTCACAAAAATAATATCAGGACATACTAACTGTGTTACATCCATGCCTTTACTCAACTAACCTGGACACAGTGTGTATCATATGTAATTTGTAAATAAAATAACCATAGGGCTCCTGCATGAAACGAGCAGGCACTCCTATGGTTATTCAGAAGAATCAGCATGGTATCATACCGAAGTAGATAAGGCAGGCTCTTTGGTCTTCGGTGTTGTCATTTTGCCTAACAGATATACCAGCAATTGTTGATTGTGCATCGAAATGTTACTGAGAACAGAGTTCATGAATTCGTTACGGATGGTGATTCCCCGCTCTGTCTCCATTCTTCCTTTCTCTGACAGAGATACCCACACAATGCGTCGATCCTGATTATCCCGATTCCTGCGAATCAGATCATTTTTCTCCATCCGATCGAGCAGCATGGTTACAGCAGCTGGCGTAGTCGCCAGATAAGGTATCAGATCCGAAGGTTTCATCTTCTGATGATCTTCAAGTACCTCCAGAACAGCCAGCTGAGCCTCCGTTAATGAGGGTGCCAGCTCTTGATCCATATGCAATTTATAATCTTTCGTTAACCTGGACCAGCACTTGGCAAAATCGGAATTATACATCTTCCATCGCTCCTCTCTGCAACCGGTTATCACTTCACCTGCTTAAGTTTTCGCGCTCCAAAGCCGCATTCCTGCTGCCTTTTTTCAATTTCCTAGCGATCGACCGTAATCGACGAAGGTTGTTAAACTTCGCATGAATGACCTCTTCTAATCCGCCTTCGAACAACAAAAAAAGACTCCTCGCATGACAGGATTAGCTGTTCTGCGAAAAGTCTCGTTTGTTTGTTTTTATGAAGATGATGCTGGTTGATTCTCATTGAAGTCCCTCAGAAGTTCAACGATCTCGTCCTGTTTATCCACAGGAACGATCAGTTTGCCAATGTGTTTGCGCTCAGTAATCGGAACACCTTCCGAAGAGATCGGATGCACTTGGCCTTCCTTGGTCATTACAGTGATCTTACGTTGCTCTTTGCAATAAAACGCTCCAACAATACGGCTGCCATTCGGTTTCACACGTTTGCCTTCCTTGAACTCGAATGTGGCAAGCCCCTTGCCTCCACGGCTCTGGATAGCATAATCCAGGAGTAATGAACGTTTACCATATCCCAAATCGGACAACACGGCAACTTCACCTTCATCTCCTTCTACCCATAGGGCAGATACAACTTCATCTGTATCTCTTAACTGAATACCACGAACACCACCGGATACACGTCCCATTGGATTAACCTCATCCTCTCGGAAACGAATCGCCATGGCTTCTTTTGTAATCAACATAATATCTTGACCACCTGTACTTAGATGTACAGATAACACTTCATCGTCCTTGCCCACTTTACAAGCCGCAACTGCACCGGAACGCTTGGTAACGTAATCCTTCAGTTCCGTTCGTTTCACCTGTCCTCTTCGCGTAACGAAAACCAGACTGTGGTTTGGCTCTTCAAAGGATTTCACAGCAAGCACACTTGCAATACGGTCATCTTTCGCAAGGGGAATGACATTCACAATGGCTGTGCCTGGATCTTTCCACTTGAATTCAGGTACCTGGTGAACAGGTAACAGGAAGTACTGCCCTTTCCTCGTAAAGACAAGCAAGTTCTCAAGCGTATTTACTTCCAGAACCTGAGCGATATAATCGCCATCTTTTACTCCACTTCCGCTCCGTTCACCACCTGAACGTGTAAAGGACTGCATGCCTGTACGTTTCACGTATCCCTCTTTGGATAACGTAACAAATACATCTTCCGCATTGACAAGCACTTCGAGATTAACCTTGAGTTCTTCCACTTCACCCTGGATCGCGGAACGACGGTCTATGCCGTATTTCTCACGAATCTCCATCAATTCTTTGCGGATGACTCCGATGAGCTTACGGTCACTATCCAGAATGGATTGTAGTTGTGCAATCTTCTTCATCAGTTCACCGAGTTCCTTCTCCAGAGAATTGATCTCCAGATTAGTCAAACGGTACAATTGCAAAGTAAGGATGGAATCCGCTTGGCGTTCCGTGAATCCAAACATCCACATCAGGTTATTTTGAGCATCTTGACGGTTCTTCGACGCTTTGATGGCCGCAATGACCTCATCAAGGATGTTAAGTGCTTTTACCAAGCCCTCGAGCACATGCGCACGGTCTTGCGCCTTCTCCAGCTCAAACCGGGTACGGAATGTTACAACTTCCCGCTGATGGGCAATGTAAGCCTCGAGGATCGATTTCAATCCTAATTGGTGAGGTGCTTTATTCACAATCGCCACCATATTGAAATTATAGGTGACCTGCAGGTCGGTTTTCTTCAGCAAATAAGCCAAAATACCTTGTGCGTCCGCTTCTTTTTTCAGCTCAACCACGATTCGCAGACCTTCACGTCCACTCTCATCACGCACTTCGGCAATACCTTCAACCTTCTTCTCAAGTCGGATGTTCTCCATCGCTGTAACCAGACGAGACTTCACGACCTGATAAGGGATCTCGGTAATGACGATTTGCTGTTTGCCACCGCGCATGTTTTCAATCTCGGTTTTGGAGCGGATATAGATCCGTCCTTTACCTGTGCGATAGGCATCCAGAATGCCGTCACCGCCCATAATCAATCCGCCTGTTGGAAAGTCAGGACCCTTCATAAACATCATGATCTCGTCCAGCTCAATCGACGGTTTCTCCATCACAGCGATGGAAGCATCAATGACCTCACGCAGATTATGTGTAGGAATCTCGGTTGCAAAGCCCGAGGAAATACCGCTGACGCCATTAACCAGCAAGTTCGGATAACGGGATGGCAATACAACCGGTTCTTTGGCCGTATTATCAAAATTATCCTTAAACAGCACCGTCCGTTTCTCGATATCGCGAAGCATCTCCATTGCGATGGGCGACAAACGGGCCTCCGTATACCGCATCGCCGCTGCCGGGTCATCATCCTGTGATCCCCAGTTACCATGACCGTCCACGAGCATATGGCCCATTTTCCAAGGCTGAGCCATCCGCACCATACCCTCATAGATGGAGGAGTCACCATGTGGATGATAATTACCCATTACGTCCCCAACGGTTTTGGCAGACTTGCGGTAAGTCTTGTCAGGCGTATTACCTGAATCGTACATGGCGTACAGAATACGCCGTTGTACTGGCTTCAACCCATCCCGGACATCCGGAATGGCTCGATCCTGAATAATATATTTGGAGTAGCGACCGAAACGGTCCCCAACGACCTCTTCGAGAAAGGCCGGCATAAATTGTTCTGATGGACTCATTCCAAGCACCTTCTATTCTTCGTACTCTGTAAAGTCGACGTTCTCTACAATCCAGCGTTTCCGCGGATCAACCTTATCACCCATGAGCGTAGATACACGACGTTCTGCTTTTGCTGCATCAACAATCTGTACCTTCAGCATCGCACGAGTTTCCGGATTCATTGTTGTCTCCCACAGTTGATCCGGATTCATCTCACCAAGACCTTTATAACGTTGAAGCTCAACATTATTACCGAATTCCTTCATATAATTCGCCAGTTCTTCATCCGTCCATGCATATCGAACAGTCGCGAGCTTACCAGACTTACGAGTAAGTTTGTACAATGGCGGCTGAGCAATATATACTTTGCCTGCATCAATTAAAGGCTTCATATAACGATAAAAGAAGGTCAACAGCAGCACCTGAATATGTGCGCCATCCGTATCCGCATCGGTCATAATGATAATTTTGGAATAATTGCTGTCTTCAACTGCAAATTCGGTTCCTATGCCCGCCCCGATCGCCGCTGTAATGGCACGGTATTCTTCATTTTTGAGAATGTCGGCCAGCTTCGATTTTTCCGGATTGAGCGGTTTTCCCTTGAGCGGCAGAATAGCCTGGATCTTCGAGTCACGGCCCTGTTTGGCAGAACCACCTGCGGAATCACCTTCAACAATAAACAACTCATTTCGGGTAAAATCCTTTGATTGCGCCGGCGTCAGCTTGCCGTTCAGGTTGGAACTTTCACTGCGTTTCTTGCCTGTACGCATATCATCACGTGCTTTGCGAGCTGCTTCTCTGGCTCTGGAGGCTTGAACCGCTTTGCGAATTAACGTTTGAGCTACCTGCGGGTTTTCTTCCAGAAACCTTTGAATATTCTCGGACACGACCGAATCCACTGCACTTCGAGCGGAAGCGCTGCCGAGCTGATCCTTTGTCTGACCCACGAACTCAACATCTGACATTTTGACACTGATGACGGCCATCATACCTTCACGCAGGTCATTACCTTCGAGGTTTTTGTCTTTTTCCTTAATCATGCTGGTACGCCGTGCGTAATCATTCATTACACGGGTATACGCAGCCCTGAATCCGGTCTCATGAGTACCGCCACCCCGAGTAGGGATCGAGTTCACGAACGAAGCCAGTGTTTCTGTATAACCCGCGTTATACTGGATTGCCACTTCGACTTCAATGTCATCCTTCTCCGCATAGAAGTGAATAACATCATGCAACACATCTTTATTTTCGTTCAGAAAAGCAACAAACTGGCTTGCTCCGCCTTCATACATGTATTCATCCTGATTGCCCGAACGTTCGTCCTTAAGCACAATTCTCAGACCTGAATTCAGAAAAGCAATCTCCTGGAGGCGTTCTGCCAATGTATCATAATTAAATTGAATGCCGTTCTGGAACACCCGAATATCCGGTTTAAATGTAACTTTTGTACCTGTCCGATTGGTATTGCCCAACACTTCGAGACCGGAGACCGGTTCACCGACATGTTCAATCCCTTTTTTGTCCTTCCAATACTCGAATCGCTGACGATGAATCTTGCCATCACGGAAAATCTCGACTTCAAGCCACTCGGACAATGCGTTTGTAACTGACGCACCTACACCGTGCAAACCGCCTGATTTTTTGTATCCTGATCCACCGAACTTTCCGCCTGCGTGCAAAATCGTAAACACGACCTGGGGAGTAGGAATCCCTGTTTTATGTATACCTGTCGGAATTCCCCTTCCGTTATCCTGAACCGTAATAGAACCGTCCTTATGCAGCGTGATATCGATTTTGGAGCAGAATTTGGCGAGATGTTCGTCGACAGCGTTGTCGACAATTTCCCATACCAAATGATGTAGACCCGAAGTGCTGGTGCTGCCGATGTACATCCCCGGCCGTTTCCGTACCGCTACCAACCCTTCAAGTACTTGAATGTCGTCCGCGTCGTAGCCTGAAGACCCCTGTCCTCCGCCTGTCGAACCTGCCGACATATCGATTTGCTCGACCATTCATGCTCCCCCTTCTTAACTTGCAACTAAAAAAATGCCTAAAATGCAAACAGATGTTTTCTTATCCTTGTCCATTTTAATTCAAGATATCCCGTTTCGTAAAGACAAGGAATGACACAATGAGTGAAGCAATGCCCCAAACACTAAGCACAATAAGGGAAAAACCTAAATTCATACCCTCGATTGGCGGTAATCCGCCTGACAAATAATCAGGAAGTTCGAGGTTAACCATGAACAGATATTTCGCTGTCTGCCAGGATGCAGCCATACTGGTCAAGATTGTTCCAGCAATCAGAGCGGCCATCATGATAACGATACTTGCAGCTGTACTTCGCACAAGTACGGATACCATAAATGCAAGCATAGCCACAATTACACTCACAAACCAGATCAGTCCTGCCTGCATAAGCATATACAGCCACTGGTCTACAGCATGCACTGCCGACATATCAACATCTGTTCCCACAACTTTGAATCCTGTGAAGATTGGCATGTTGAAGCCTTTGTAACCAAAGACCGCACCCGATATGACATAACATATAATGTAGGCTGATACCACTATGATTGAAACAAACATAATCAGCGTAATTAATTTACTCAGAAGCACTTTCCAGCGTCTAACCGGACGCGTTAAAAGCATTTTAATCGTACCTGTCGTACGTTCACCTGAAACAAGATCTGAAGCAATAGCCATGATTAACAGTGGAATAAACAATCCAACTGCGTTGTTCATGAACTCCCGTGTAAAGGTAACACCACCCGGTTCTTTGGGATTGATGTCATTTTCGAGATAATACTGCATCTGTTGGATATATACTGTTCTATATTTTTTGTACTCTTCAGGTACCCGATCGCTACCGAGCGAATTTTGATTGTCTGTGATGGCCTGTTGCAGTTCAAGCCGCCAATCGCCACCAAACTTGTCGCGATTATTCTCCGCAGATTTCATCTGGGCATACGTAAACATTGGTACGAGGACCGCAAGTACAATAAATATAATATAAAGCCGTTTTTTCTTCACCATCTTAATCGTTTCATTACGGATCAGCGGCATGATATTACTCAATGGATTCACCTTCTGTCATTTTTAAGAATAGTTGTTCAAGCGTAGGCTGAATTCGCTGTACCCCTTCAACCTGTATACCAGCTTGAACCATCTGCTGCACCAGATCAGGGATTCGATCTTCATGCATCTCGGCAACCACAGCGTTTGGACCAAGGCCCGCAACAATGGTATCATCCATCACATCCGCAGGTCGACTTACCAGAGCAATGCCTGCATCCAGTAACATCTTTTTGCCTTGTTCCAGTGGTGAAACATGCCATATAGCCAACTTGGAATGATCTTCTATCAGTTCGCTTACACCTCCAACGGCAAGCACACGCCCAGCACTGATAATCGCTACTCTGTCACAGAGAAGCTGGATCTCACTTAACAAGTGACTGCTGACAAATACAGCCATACCTTCACTGGCAAGTTGCTTAATAAAGACACGAAGTTCCTTAATGCCTTTTGGATCAAGGCCATTCGTCGGTTCATCCAGAATGAGCAGACGCGGTCGCCCGAGCAGCGCTTGTGCAATACCAAGCCGTTGACGCATACCCAATGAGTATGTTCTGACTTTATCGTGGATCCGCTGATCCAGACGCACAATATCCACAACTTCCTGAATGCGCTCGTTGTCCACACCTGGTTGCATGCGGGCAAAATGCTCCAGGTTCTCCCACCCTGTCAGATATGTATATACCTCCGGATTTTCAACAATGGAGCCTACATACTTCAAAGCACGCTCAGGGTCCCGATTCACATCATAACCACAGACTTTAATTTTTCCTTCTGTCGGTTTGATCAGATCCACCAGCATCCGTATCGTTGTTGTTTTGCCGGCACCGTTGGGACCGAGAAATCCAAAGATTTCACCAGGTTTTACGTCAAATGTAACGTCCTTAATGATCCACTTGCGTCCGATCCGCTTCTTCAGATGCTGTACAGACAAAACGGAATCATACTGCTGCTCTGCCATTTAATTTCCGCTCCCTTCTGCCGGTGTATCTGCCTGGAATTCCTGTGCAATCCGAACTGCAATTTGCTCATAACCTTGTCCGTTGGGATGGAAATGATCTGAAGAGAGATACTCCCCCAGATGATTTTCAAATAAATCGAATGTAGGGACAAGTGTCATCTTGTCCTCATTGTTCAAAATAGCCAGTGCGGCATCGTTCCATGCAGCAACTACTGCATTACCCGGCTTCTCTAGTTCCTTCACATCGCCAAATGGATTGTACAGCCCTATGTACGCAATCTGTGCATCGGGATTAATTTCTTTGACTTTCTTCAATATCTCTTGAAGGCGCTTCGACGTTTCAGGCAAAGCCGCTGCCAGCTGCTCTGCTGTTGGCGGATCTTCCCCCTGTAGAACTTGTCCTCCCTGGAACAAATCATTTGCGCCGATCGAGAGCAAAATAAAATTGGACTGTTGTAAGACATAACGCACGCCTTGCTCATCGAGTTTTTCCAGTAAAGCATCTGTTCTCAAACCGTTTACACCCAGATTATTAAGAACCTGAACGTCATATCCTTTATCTTTAAGCAGGTTCCCTGCACGTCTCACAAAACCGAGTCCTTCATCATCCCCCGTACCTCTTGCCAGGGAATCGCCGATGACAGCCATCCGAATCTTGCCATCTTTCACTACAGCCGGTTCTCCTTCTTTATCCTTAGATGGAGCAGTTGCCTCTTGGCCTGTAGTTAACGCTGAATCTCCCTCGGGGAAAATCACGTCTTTTATGGCGTATCCAAATCCAAATAACAACAACAAGGTTGCCAAGATGGATACTGTACTGACGGTTCTCCAGATCCATGGTGCTGAATCCAGGCTTTTTTTCTTTTTCATCATCACATCTCCGCTCATGCACACCAATCCGGGTGCTTAATAATTTATAATGACTTTACATTAAGGCGTGTCTGAAAATCCGCTTCCTTCGGAGTTTTCAGACACGCCCTGATGATGCTATTCCTAAATAACATAAATGTTCTGTCGTTAATTTGCAAATTTTGGCGCTATATTCGCAGAATTCATTTTCCTTATGTCATTTTACGGAAAAAAGGTTATACCATACACAGATTTGAACTGTGTGCTGGCATAACCTTTTGGAAAGAAATTCATACTTTCTTCATTATAAATCGATTATTTACCGATAAACTCTTGTGCCCAGTATCCGTTGTAGAAACCTACACCGATATGCGTAAAGTTTTTGCTCAGAATATTGGCACGGTGACCTTCACTATTCATCCAAGCTGTAACCACTTCCTGTGGTGTTTTTTGTCCTTGGGCAATGTTCTCACCTGCATAGCTGTAAGTTACTCCGAATTGTTTCATCATATCAAACGGAGAACCATACGTAGGTGACTGGTGATCAAAATAGTTGTTGTTGCTCATATCTTTTACTTTAGCAACAGCCACTTTGTCCAGAAGTGCATCTGAAGACAGAGCGTTCAGACCTGCTTTAGCACGCTCAGCGTTCACAAGTTTTACAACTTGAGTAGCAAAGTCGGATTGTGTGCTTTCGCTACCATTATTACTTGTATTGTTACCTGTATTACCTGTGTTTGAAGGATCTTTAGCCGGAGTAGTTTCCGGTTTTTCTTCTTGAGCTGGTTGTGTTGGTTTAGTCGGTTGCTCAGGCTTAGTTGTAGGCTCAGCAGGTTTTGTTGTTGGTTGAGTTGGTTTTGTTGTCGGCTCAGCAGGTTTCGTTGTTTGATCAGGCTGCGTAGCAGGCTTCTCTACAATTTGCCCCTCGGATACGGTGTATCCATTTTGTTTGAGCCATTTCTCAATATAAGCTTTCAAGCTGTCTGTACTTGTAATTTTGTACGTTGTGATAGTCTTATATGTTGAATCTGCAGCAGACGCGGAAGCAGGAAGCATTACCCCTACGGCCAGTACGGCTGTCAGACTACTCGTTACGACAGTTTTCATCCATTTCTTTTTCAAATTCATTCATCTCCTTAAGATTAGTTATTACAACTTTGTAATTAATACTCTAGCAGTATATCAATTCAACAGGAGATTGTGAACCTATAAAATATGGAAAAGTAACTTTTTTGTCATTTTTTAGCCATAAAAAAAAAGACATTCGGACTAAAAATGCTAGTCGAATGTCGCTTCACCATCTATTTATCATTCACCACACCAGAATGTGCAGATCAGGATATCATGAGAATTTCCATGCAATAGAAGAAACTTTTTTTATACTATAGAAGAACTTTACTGAACCGATAGCCTCTCTTCTGAAAACCAATGTGCTCATAAAAAGAGTACGTTGTTGAAGTCACTTCACGGTTAGCACCCGTGACAAACAGTTGTTTACCACCTTGCTGTCTGCCCCAATCTTCGGCACGAGCCATCAGACGACGGCCAATCCCACCACCACGATGTTCTTGACCTACAATCAGGGAAGTAATTTGTGCGGCAGGTTCTGGATAGGCATGACTTTGCACACATTGCAAGCCAATCACACCAATAATTTGTTCATCCACTTCGGCAACAAGCATGCATGCGTTTGGATTGGTTTCCAAACATTCAATGCGTTCTTTCATGACATTGGTTGTTGTCGGATAGCTGACCTCTCGCATCAGTCCCGTTACCGCTTCAGCATCTCGCAGCTCACACTCTCGGATCATCAGTACAGGGGCCTCAACATTATTGGACATGATTTACCTCCACTTTCAGCATATTAGCGGCTTGCACCGCTGTTTTACGAGCTTCTTCCACATCTTGGCCAGCACTTAAGGCTACAGCCATTCGGCGTCCTACTTTGGTCTCAGGTTTGCCAAATACACGAATCTGAGTACGAGGAATAGCCAGTGCTTCTTCTATCCCGCCTACAGTAAAGTCAGATGTTTCATCATTAGCCTTCAGCGTTGCTGAAGCTCCCGGTGTCAACAGATGTACACCTGTGACCGGAAAACCAAGAATTGCACGTACATGCAGCGCAAACTCGGAACTGTCTTGCGTCACCATTGTAACCATTCCTGTGTCATGTGGACGAGGCGATACCTCGCTGAACACAACACCATCCGGAGTCAGGAACAATTCCACTCCAAACAGTCCATAACCGCCAAGTTCATCCGTGACGGATTTGGCAATATGACAAGCCTGCTCCCATTGTTCAGGAGTCATTGCATGAGGTTGCCAGGATTCGACATAATCCCCATCCTTCTGAATGTGACCGATCGGAGGACAGAATACGGTGCCAGATACAGACCTAACGGTAAGTAATGTAATCTCACTGTCAAATTGCACAAAGCTCTCCACGATAACACGAACAGATTTGCCACGTGCTCCCGAAAGAGCAATGTTCCAGCAATCCTCCACGTCGCCCGGTGTACGGCATACACTCTGCCCTTTGCCGGAAGAACTCATCAATGGTTTAATGACACAAGGTGTGCCAAGCTCACGTACGGCTTCCTGAAGTTGTTCCAGGTTGTCCGCAAAAAGGTAGTCAGCTGTCGGAAGTTTCAATTGTTCGGCTGCAAGCCGACGGATGCCTTCGCGATCCATCGTTAAACGTGCAGCTCGGGCAGTAGGTACTACACAAAATCCCTCTTCCTCAAGCTCCAGTAAAGCTTCTGTTGCAATAGCTTCAATCTCAGGTACGATGTAATGAGGTTTTTCTTTACGGATCAATTGTTTCAAAGCTTCGGCATCCAGCATGTCGATGCAGTAAGACCGGTGCGCGACCTGCATTGCAGGTGCGTTCTCATAACGATCAACAGCGATCGTCTCTACTCCCAGTCGTTGGGCCTCAATAACGACCTCTTTTCCCAATTCTCCACTGCCTAGTAGCAGCATTTTTTTGGCTTGAGCCGTAAAAGGAGCACCCCACATGTTCTTTCCAATCCTCCCAAAGAGAAATCTTCTATATCTGTCTCTCTATTTTCGGGGTTTTGGTTAAAGATTGCAAGAGTACTCCCTATTTTTCTTGTGAATTTTACAAGATTTTTTGTGTTTTTTCGATCAAATTTTACAATTACCGCTTACAGATTCGATACTCCTTCCATTCCTCCCAAAATTAAGGAAATGTTAAAAGATCAGACTTTAATACTCCAACGAATCGAAATACGCAAACAAATCCCAAGTTTAAAGACTTGGAATTTGTCGATTTTTTTCTCTGAAGATTTCATTATGGGAAGAAACATAAGCCATCTGGGGTGCGTCTGGCGTCATATATTGTTTCGCACTATTAACTGCCACGATCGCATCATTGAAGGCACCTGCAATGAGTCTAACTTTGCTCTCGTGGGTGGCACAGTCCCCTGCTGCAAAAACACCCGGAAGACTCGTCTGTGCATGGTGGCTCATTAGAACCATTCCATCGTCCATTTCTAAGCCACAACTGGCAAGATCACTTAAATTGCTTTTATATCCATGACTAATGACAACTTCATCCACTTCCAACACTACATTGTCCTGACTTTTCATATGCGTGATCACAACCTGCTGGATTCGATTTCCATTATTATGAAGCTGCGTGATGCTGTATGGTGTTCTCACATCCGTTATATTGTTCATCTCACTGACATTTCGTTCCATCGCGCGGAACTCATTATTCCGGTGGATTACAACTACACTGCGAGCAAGTTGAGCAAGTTCAATTGCCCAGTCTACAGCACTGTTGCCTCCACCCGAAATGAGTACACGCTTCCCAGCGAAATGTTCTGGATTTTGCACGGTGTAATGAAGGTTCTCTTGCTCATATTCAATCGGCTCCTGAAGCTCCAGCTTCTGAATCTCTGCGATACCGCGGCCTACTGCAACAATGATCGTGCGCGTATGGTGTATCTCCCCTTCAGCGGTATACATACTCCATATTCCGTTATCCAGTCGGGAAAACCTTTCTACCTGGCAATTCAATACAACCGTTGGATTAAACGTATTTGCTTGCTGAACAAGCCATTCGATCAACTTCGAACATTTCATAGGTGGCAGGCCACCAACATCCCAAATTGTTTTTTCCGCATAGGTATGCAGAAAACCACCAAGTTGGTCCTTCCCTTCAATGATTTTGACTTTCATATCACGCATCCCTGCATAAAAAGCCGCATACATGCCAGCAGGGCCGCCTCCAATGATGGTTACATCATAGATATCCTCTTCATTCATTTTAAACACACCTTGTTTATTTAGTTATGAATTCGAGATACAAGTAACATTCCCAGTTTGCTTTATTTGTTTTTTGCTTCAAAAGCAGCAACAATATCATCAATGACATATTCATCGGCAAGTGGAGACATTCCCAGATTGAACCATTCCTTGCCACCCACCATGTAGACGTGGTCCTGCTTGACTGCTTTCAGATTTTTCCATAACGATGAAGATAACATTTCTTCAAATTTCTTTTTAATTTCCGGATTAGTCTCATCATCGAGCTGTACGATCAGATGATCAGCGTCGTATTCAGGCAGTACTTCCAAGGATACGGACATGGCCGTTTGATCTTTCGGGAAATTAGGAAGTGGATTCATTCCCAATCGTTTGTGGACAAAGTTTCCTCGGTCAAGGTTCTCCCCATGAAGTACGATTTCTTTTTCCATCACTCTAATGTAGAGAACAGTCTGCTCACCAATCAGCTTATCCAATTTGGCAGCAGCTACCTTCTCCTTATCCACCAAATCCTGGATCACCTTTTCTGCCTGTTCTTCTTTGTCCAAAACTTTGGCCATATCCCGCAGTTCATCGCGCCAATCATCACGCTGTGGCAAAAGTACGGTAGGTGCAATCAGAGTAAGCTGATCATAGTCCTTTTTGGACCACCAGTCAGGAGCGATAATTAAATCCGGAGCTGCCTCCATGAGGGCTTCAAAGTTAGGCGTTCTTCCTATTCCCATTTTCATCGTGTTTGCAAATGGCTCTTGCAAGTAAGAAGGAAAATCCTCATGGTAGTTCTGTACAGCAATGGGTACGATGCCAAGTGAATATAAAAATTCTGGATATACAACGGACAAACCAACTATTTTTTGTGGGTTCACCGGAATTTCAACTTCTCCCATTTCCATGTTCACTTTTTTCACCTGACTGGCTTCTGTTGTTGAAGAATTGGCGGAACCCGCTTCTTGTCCCTTGCTCGAGGATGCTTCTTTGCCTGCTGCACCACAAGCCGAAATAACGAGCATCAACATCATTGTGCATATTACGGTTATCCTTCTGAATCTCATTCTGTATGTACCCCCTATAGGTCATTAATATATGACAATGTCTAATCAATAATAATTATCATTATCACTACGATATAGGAGTAGTATAATAAAATATGTTCAGGCATGATATTGACTATTCAGACTTTTTGCTATGGACGATCTTGCCATAACTTTAATATTTCATCCAACATAAGCTCATGGGTAAACGCAGTGTAGTCCAGCAGGACGCTCGACAACAGGATATCCATTCTGCCATCCTGTACTGCTAACAACTCAAGCCATTCTTCAGACTTACGCACAGCAGACCATGTCTGCCTGGATGTCTCATCATCACCCACAATCAGTAATATTCTTTCAACGTTGAGAACAGATAGTTCCTTAATGGTCGCTGTTCCCCGTTCCCAATAAGTCTCAACTCCTTCGGGACCCTCCATTTGCATATCAACGTAAAAAACGGAAGCAATGCTCCTTGGGCCTAACATCTGCAACGCTTCACCATGAACTTTGAGTACGACTAATCTGTCTTTTCGTATGAAATCCGCAAGCTGATTCTTTATGATCGTTGCTTTCTCTTCATATCTTTGAAGCCATACCTCTGCAATATCCGACCTGTCCAAAAAACTTGCAACATATCTCAAATGTTCTCTCCAATCGCCTTTTCCCCACGGGAGGTCACACACTGGAGCAATAGATTGTAGCTGACTTTGCAGAGACTCAGACTCCGTCCCAATCGTAATAATATAATCAGGTTTAACTAATCGAAGCTGTTCCAGCCAGGTGGTCTCACTCTCTGCGAGTGGCATAACTTTGTCCGTTTCATATTTACGTCTATAATAGTATGTCCACGGATGACTTGCCGGCGCGGCACATGGAATGATCTGCAAAGCAAGCAGTATACCAATGCTCAAAGAATGAAGTGCAGCAATTTTTTGTTTGCTATTACGTATAAACGCTGCTGGTGGAATGCCAGAGATTTGTTTGAATTTACGCCGGAAATACGTCTCATCCTGATAACCCACGTACGATGCCACATCCTTGAGTCGATAACTGTGATCATTTCTCATTAAGATCTGGGCTTGTTTGATTCGATATAGCGTTAAATAGTCCACAGGACTGTAACCATACCTTTTCTTGAATAAACGCATGAAATGTCGAGGGCTCATTCGTGCCACATTTGCTAATTCCTCAATGGTTAATCTCTTCGAATAATTCTGCTCCATGTAGCCTTTGACATGTTCAATTGGTGAAACGAGATCCGTCTTTTCGGCACAGGCCACGTCATAAAACAAGGTATACAATAGTTCCTGAAAACGAATCTGACCATAGTACCTTTGCAAACCATCCTTCTTCAACGTGTGGTGGTAAATCATCTGACAGATCACGCCAACAGCAACGGGCGAAGATGAGCTGACCCCGCCATTCACTTCATTACGTAAAAGTTGCTTCATCATATCAAGGGCTGTTCCACCCTCCTGCTCCAGTGCGTACATGACATCAAAACTCATGTGATACACGCCTCGTTCATCCAACGAATGCACATTTGCCTCAACCAGTTGCCCCGGGAAGCCTACATACAGTCCGCCCGCCTTCAATTCGATGAAACTGCCATCGATCTTTAACCACCCTTGTCCACTGGCTACAAATAATAACATGTATGTTTCAATGAAGTGTTTCCTCAGAAGCCACTCCGTCGCAGGGTCACTCGTATAGTTCACGTGAAGGAGCCTAAAATTCATATGATCCAGGTGATCCAAATGCTTTGAATTTATTTCGTTGTTGTCCATCTGCATTGATCTCCCTCCAGCCATGAACGATTGTATTGATTTCATTCTTCAAAAATATAACATACCACACTAATGAAAAAAAAAAACACTCCGGCTATCCTCTAACCTGTCTTCAATGAATAAGATACACTTATTATTGAAAGATCAGGCTAAAGAACGCCAGAATGTTATAAGTTCATATGTGTTCAGACGCTTCACAGGCGTCCGAAGGTTTCATCACAAAAATCTGTATTGAGCTTCTATTAATCCATTATACACGCCTTGTTTTTGGATAAGCTGCTCATGGTTACCCTCTTCTTTAATTTCACCATGATCCAGGACGATAATGTTATCTGCATTCCGGATGGTTGAGAGACGGTGAGCGACCATAAAGGACGTTCTTCCCTGCAACAGCACCTTCAATGCTTCCTGGATTTTAAGCTCTGTCTCCGTATCAATGCTGGCTGTAGCTTCATCCAGAATCAGTATGCGTGGATCAGCAAGCAGCGCACGGGCAAAGGATAACAATTGTCGCTGTCCCATGGATAATACGTTCCCGCGTTCCTCTACTTCGGTATCATATCCGCCAGGCAGCTTCATGATGAACTCATGTGCATTGACTGCTTTGGCTGCGTCCTCCACCTCTTCATTCGTTGCATCCAGTCGTCCAAATCGGATATTGTCACGAATCGTACCCGAGAAGATGAAGGTATCCTGTAATACAATGCTGATCTGGCTGCGTAAACTCTCTACCGTTACATCCCGCACATCCTGTCCGTCAATGGTGAGACGTCCGCCAGATATATCATAGAAACGACTGATCAGATTAATGATCGTACTTTTACCTGAGCCCGTATGACCAACAAGTGCAATCGATTGTCCCGCAGCCGCCGAGAAGCTGATACCTTTGAGCGCCTGTCTGCCCTTCTCGTATTCGAACACAACATTTTCGAATGCGATATCTCCTTTAATAGAAGGAAGTGGCTTGGCACCTGGTTTATCTGCAATACTTGGTTTTTCATCCATGAATTCGAAGATACGCTCCGATGATGCCATCGCAACCAGCAACTGATTGTACATCTGTCCCAGACGGTTGATTGGGTCCCAGAAGTTGCCGACATAGTTGGCAAAAGCAACAAGTAATCCCACAGTCAATTGACCTTCCTGAATCAGATAAGCACCAAACCAGAAAAGGATTAATGTACCGAATCCGCCGGTAATCTCAATCAGCGGTCCAAAGCCCTGGTTCATCGCTGATGCTCTATCCCATGACTTTTTGCTGGACAGGTTCATGTTGTCAAAGTATTTCATGTTCTCTTTTTCCTGGGTATAGGCCTGAGTCACTCGAATTCCTTGAATGGATTCATTCAAGTGGGAGTTAATCCGAGAGTTCTTCATGCGCACATCCTGCCAAGCACGACGGATCAGCACCCGCAGTTTGGTCGAGATGATAAACATGATTGGCACCGTAATGATTACGGCAAGGCCCAGTTTCCAGTTAATCAACAGCAAGATCACAATGATCCCGAGCAGCTGTACGCAGTCGATCATGACGTTAACTGCACCGTTCGTGAATAGATCCTGAAGGGAGTTAATATCATTCGTAACACGTACCAGTACGGAACCTGCCGGCCTTTTGTCAAAAAAGTTAAAGGACAGCTTCTGGATATGCTTGAACAGATCCGAGCGAAGATCATAAATAACGCGCTGTCCGATAATGTTTGTCAGTTTGATCCGGTACGTATTGGCAGCCCATTGAATGAGATACAACACAAATATGGAGCCTGCGATAAGATACAGCATAGTCATGCTTGGCAACCCCGTTGCCGGTGCGATGGCACGGTCAATCGCCAGACTGATGAGAAAAGGTACGGACAATTTCGTAATGGTACCCAAAATCATCATTAGAATAACAAGTGGTAACAGTTGTTTCGCATAAGGTTTCATGTATGCAAATAAACGTCCGAACTCTTTCCAGTTAAACGGTTTTTCAATAATTTCATCATCCTGATACACAAATCGTTCATTCAGTTTCTTCTCAGAGGCCCCTTTGGCCTCGCGCCTGTCTGCTATCGTTTCGGCACTCATGAATTCACCTGCTCCCCAGCCTCCCGCTTACCGCGGGCAATATAATCTGCATATTGAATTTTATAAACATCCTGATATGGTCCAGGCACTTCAATGAGTTCGGTATGTTTGCCACGTTGTACCACGCGACCTTCATCGAGCACCAGAATCTCATCTGCATGTCGTAGTGAAGAAATACGGTGTGCAATAATAAATGTCGTTCTGCCGCGCATAACTTCCTGGAAACCGGATTGAATCTCGTGTTCTGTCTCCATGTCCACGGCGCTTGTTGCGTCATCAAGTACCAGAATTTTCGGATTTTTCAGCAAAGCCCTTGCGATCGCAATCCGCTGTTTCTGTCCACCCGATAAACCCATACCGCGCTCACCAACCACCGTGTCATATCCGTCCGGGAATTCCATAATGAAGTCATGAGCCTTGGCCAGCTTGGCTGCACGGATAATCTCATCCATGGTGACGTTCTTAAGTCCGTAGGAAATATTATTACGAATGCTGGATGAGAACAGGAATGTTTCCTGGAAAACAGAAGCGATCTGACTCCGCAAACTGCGAATGCCTATATCTTTGATGTTTTTGCCATCCAGCTTGATCGTACCCGAGTTGACGTTATATGCACGCATCAGAAGCTGAATGATGGTTGATTTACCTGACCCTGTCCCCCCGAGGAAACCGATTACAGAACCGGGTGCAGCATCAAAATTAATATCGGTTACCGCTGGCATCTTGTTGCCGTAGGCAAAGGTAACGGATTCAAATGTCACATGGCCGTTCACCTGGTCTGCCTCCACAATGACCGGATCTTGCGTTTCTTCCACGTCCACTGGCGTATTGAGCAGTTCGAGCACCCGTTCACCTGAAGCTTTGGATTGCGTATAATTGTTGATATGGAACCCAAGGTTCCACATTGGACCGATTATGTACCAGATCAAACTGAAAAAGGCAACGAGTTCACCGAGTGTCAGCGTCTTCTGTATAACCATTCTTCCACCAATCACCAGCAACAGCACGATACTCACCGAAGCAAGAATCTCCATGATCGGAAAATAACGACTCCACAATGTTGCAGCATGAATCTGATTTGTCTTGTAACGTTCATTACGTGTAGAGAATTTCTCCACTTCATAAGGCTCACGTGCAAAGGATTTTACCGTACGTACGCCAGTGATATTCTCCTGTACCGCTGTTGTCAGTGAACTGAGCGCCAGCCGCATCTCCTGAAACGCAGGGTGAATTTTGGATTCGAATCTCAGCGCAACGAAGGCAAGTAATGGGATGCATATGAGTGTGAACAGTGTAAGCTGCCAACTCATGGTCATCATCATGATTGCGCCGAATACGACCATCAAAACCATGTTGAGAATCTGGGCGAAACCAAATCCGATAAAGTTACGGATGGCTTCCAAATCTCCCGTGAGGCGGGACATCAGATCACCTGTCTTGGCCGTATCATAATAACGGAAGGATAAAAATTGAAGCTTTTCATAACATGCGTTACGAAGTCTGTACGCCAGGAAGTTACCCAAGCGTCCTCCAAAAAAGCCATGTAAAAACTGCATTCCCGCTTTCAAAATAACTACACCTAACACTGTCAAGGCAATTATGGGAACGTCTTCAAAAGTTCGCGGAACAATGATGTCATCAATCAGTATCCTCAGCATGTACGGATACACCAACCCAAGTGCGGTCGCTAAGGCGAGGAACAAGATTGATACAAATAAATACGTTCGCTTTTCCCAAAAAAAGATTTGCAGTTGCCTAAGAACATCCATGTTTCTCCTCCTCTTATGTCGTTCAAAAATACTATGAACATTTATGAAGTTTATCACCGTACCCCATTCGCGGCAAAGCGAATAACAGACCATATTCTGCCTGCTTTCAGCTTATTGACGCATTAACGGAGGTAAATACCCACCTTTCAATCAAATGTTTGAATATTCTCTTTATTTCAGGTTGTTCGTACCAAAAAAAGGCTCCCTATATGCCTTTTCGGCAGGGGCCTTTTTGGGTTGGTTTTCGCAACATTTTCAATGTGTTGCTGTATCATTCATTTTGTTTTACAAAGACTTCCAGAGAATACGTGTTATGCCGTGATTCTAACTTCGTTCAATCTGTTCCAGTTGGTTAGACAAGCTGGTCCATTGCTCCGCCGGAATTCCGCTCTCCAGTGTATCTTGAATTCCACTCACCGCCTCGTCCAGACGTTCTTCCAACTGACGGGATTGGTGTTGCAATGATTGACAAATCTGGTTGTCATAAAACTGAATCAGTTTGTCTTGCGCAGCAGGAAGAACTTCAATGATCATCTGTTTGAGGACAGGATCAAGTGCCTCTTGTAATCGCTGACGTCCATCTCCTTCGAAGAACTGTTTCGGATTGCGGAAATAATTCAAATAGCTTTTCCATCCAGACGGTTCTTCCAGACGAACTTCTTCAAGCACAGGTGTACTCCAGCGTTCGTTCAGTGGCAGTGACACATCCACGCCCCCTGATAACTGTCTCACCTCATCTATACAATCCGTAACTTGCTTCATCAGCCAGGTCTGACCTGCCTGTTCAAGTCTGAGGGTGGTAGCAAGGAGTTCCTGCTCCAGTTCAATGGCAATCATGCGTAACAGTTCACGTCCACAGGCTGCAAAAGCCGTCTTCAGATTGCCCCGATCCTCCCGAAGTACGGATGGATGGAATGCTTCTGCCATGAATAAACCAAGGCGATAGGCAAGTCGCTGCCGCACATGGAAGAGTAATTCTGCTGTTTCCTGTGACAATTCTTCCTTCATGGATCGCTCTGCAAGTAGCTGTATGCGCTGGCGTGACTGTCCCTGAATGGTCTCCAGTTCATCCCGCCGCTGCTGCAAAGCTTCCTCCCCTTGAGCCGCATCCTCCGCACGCTTCTTCAGCCGCTGAATGACACGTCCCATCTCTTCGGAAGCGCCACCTACGGCAAGATCGGCTAATTCTCTGCCCGCAAATTGGTTGAACTCTTCCTCAAAACGGATAAAACCGGATTGCTCCAGCAGCTTCGAATCACCTGCCATCTTGCCTTCCATCGCCAGTATACTGGATACCGGGAAGAGTCGTGGTGCCCGAATTCCATTACTGCGCAATTGGGTGCTCACATGATCGAGAACCTGCTCCAGCTCTTCCTCAGAGGAAGACAGGTCACTGGCATTGACAACAAAGAACATCTGATCCATGGCAGAACTATCTTTGACACGTCCCAACTGGTTCAGGAACTGGCGATCACCTTGTGAGAAAGCATGGTTGTAATACGTTACAAAAATGAGGGCATCCGCATTCTTCATATAATTGAAGGTTACACCCGTATGACGAGCATTCACGGAGTCCGCTCCTGGTGTGTCCACCAATACAATGCCTTGTTCAGTCACATCGCAACTGTAATACAGATCGATACTGTCTACAAAACAGGACTTCTTCTCGTTTGCGACAAAGTTACGATAACCGTCCAGATCCACCAGCACATCCTGCCCTAGCTGGTCCGCTGTTTCTTCCCAACCAGCTGCCGCTGCCTGCAAAAAGCTGTAATGCGGGCGCCCCGCCGGATGTACATCCTGTGGCGATAGGGAACGTACTCGCTTCTGCCACTCTGCTCCAGGCTCACCCAGTCCGAGCAATCGGAAGGAATAGGCGAGATCTTCCTGGAAAGCGTCACGGGTCTTCATACGGACCCGGGCTGTACCATGCTCCGCGCCCCCGGCAGGAGCCATAATCCGGTTAATCGCCGCTGTTGTTGGATGCGGCGAGACGGGTAGTACAGCTTCGCCCAGCAACGCGTTGGCGAAGGAGGATTTGCCGGCGCTGAATGCTCCGAACAGCGCCAGAGTGAACGTGCCGCCCGCAAGCGAAGCCGCGCGTGCACGCAGATCCCGTACCGCCGACCCCATGGCGGGGTACGGCTCCACCAGCGCAGCAGCGGCTTCAAGCCGTGCCGCTGCTGCGTCCAGGCGTCGGCGGCGTTCAGCACCAGCCGCCGCCGATGGCCCAGGCACTGCCGCTGCGGCTGCGCGCTGCGGCGGCGGTGCCTCTGGCGTCTGTGGCTGCGCAGCCACAGACGTTGACGTGCCCGCATGCGAACCGGGAGTTTCGCCCGGTTCAGGCACCGCGGGCACGTGCGGGCCCTTCACCTCCGGCAATAGCCCGGAGGGGAGGGGGCCCGCATCGGGCAGCAGGCTGCGCAGCCCTGCTGCCTCTGCGGCGGCGCTGCGCTGGAGCGCCGTGTAGCGCGCCGCCGCCACGGATTGCGCCAGCAGCGCTGCGCGGCTGGCGTCCAGCGCCTGGAGCGCGGCTTCGCCTCGCGCGCCCAGCGCCTCCAGCATGCGGTCGGCCAGCATCATGGCCGACTTGCGATAGCGGGCCTCAATCTCGCCCCGCACATCTTTACTGAACTGAATCACATACTCTGGAGATACCTCTGCACTCGCACTACGTTTCATCTCCAATAGTGCTTCATCTACAGCAGGCAGCTCCGTATTAAGCGCTTGCTCCCACTCCGCTCCCCATAGCTGATGGGATTCACCCAGCTGTCTAAGCATCGTACGAATATGTACCTCAACTTGTCCGGAAGCCTGATCCTGTAACAGTCTTACCAGCTCAGAAACACGGCGTTGTTTCTCCTGCTCGGTTTTGCCACCTGAGAACAATAAACCTACCCTGAAGCCCGGTTTGCGGCTCTCCAAATAGGCAGCAGCAGACGTACGAATATCCGCAGGAGTAAGATTTGCATTCGCCAGAAGAGGTTCCAGCTCTGCCCGGAATTTCTCACGCACTCGCGAAGGCCCGGTACGAATGTCTGCTGCTTGTTGATCAAGAAGCTCCAGCTCTCGTTCCAAGCGTTCAATTCCTTCCTTGCCACCAATCTCATCCAGCAGGGAATTCTCTTCGTCTTCACGTTTCTCCGCTTCTCGTGTCAGATGTTGCTCCGTTACATGACTGGCCGAACTTGCCAAACTGTGCGTAATTAACGCTTCCTTCTCTTGCATCATATGTCCAATGAGTTCCGGAAGCACATCCCACTGGTTGTAGCGATGCTGCTTGTCGCGGAGGGAAGTAAACAACAGTCCGTCATATCTGACTTCCCAGGCCGCAAATATAGCTTCGACACCTTCGGTATATTGGTCAAAAGAGAGCTCACGCTCCCGATGCTTGTCGATCTGGTTCACGATCAAAAACAACGGTTTGCCCCAATCCGACAGACTCTTGGCAAATGAAAGGTTTGTCTCGGACTGAACATGATTATAGTCCATGACATAGAAGACCACATCGGCCAGATGAAGCGCGGAATGGGTTGCGAGACTATGTCCGCGATCTGTTGAATCCACACCTGGTGTATCCAGCAGGACAGCATCATCTTTCAGCAAAGGAATATCATCCCACACCTCAATCGAGCTGTACGCTCCACCATTTTTGCAATACGCCTCCAGTTCCTCTGGAGAAACTTCAAGTGTTCCTGCTCCATTGTCAGCGCTTACGTTTGGAGTAGTATAAATAAGCGCTCTTGGCTTACCATTACGTATGGATACCACATTTGCACTTGTTGGCACGGGACTTGAAGGCAACACCCGCTTACCGCATAAACTGTTGATGAGACTCGATTTGCCTGCAGAGAAATGACCACAGAACGCAATCGTCAGATGTTTCATTTCCGCCTTGCTGATTAAATCCGTTAAAGCCTGTACAGCCGTATGGTCCCCTGTCTGCTCCATCGCTTCACGCAGCGGAAGCAGAGGTTTGGCCATTTCTTTTGGGTAATCTGTTCTGGACATGACTGGCCTTCCCCCTGGCTCCTCTAATTTGACATCCGTTTCGACGTCTATCTCTTTTACAACATTTATTTTAACATTATCAAGTTTGAATTTGAACGGTTGGAATTGAATATACATAAATGAACGTATAAATCTATAATCTAAAAAAAATAAAACCGAACAAGTCGGTTTTATCTGTAATACGTTTTATACTCGGTATTTAGCAAATGCTTACGCCAAGTGTCTGTTGCATGAATGCGATGCGATCATCTTAACCACAACGATCCTCATGACATTAATACAACAGAACCCATAGTGTAATCACTTCTTATGAAACTGCGTTCTCCATGGAAGGCAGCAAGATTTCAAATACTTGTCCATGTTGCAGAATTGTAATGTCTCTGCCTTTGTCTCTCATAACAACAACTTCTGGTTTAACGGACATACGCTCCAGATAATGTTCAGGCACGTCGCCAGAGTGGCTTACTGTGATGCCTTCTACTTCTTTTTCTTCATTTTCAGCCATTTCCTGTTCAACGATTTGTTCAAAGATATCGGAGAAGGCCTCAAAATTGTCAGTGTACACGGAAATGCATTTCATGATTATTCATCCTTTTCTGCTCATTAATTTATTTTTCGTTTTCGGGTGGTGACACGTTCCTTATCTTTCCTGATTTGGGACGTTTTCATACGTTTTTTCCCTTCCCTGCATATGTCCAGCAATGGACAGATATGACACGCAGGGTTCTGTGCCTTGCAATGGTAGCGTCCAAAAAATATAAACCGGTGGTGAGTTAAAGTCCACTCGTCCCGGGGTACGCGCTTCATTAGTTTCTTTTCGACTTCAAGTACGGAGTCATCCCAACCTGCAAGCGCCAGCCGCTTGGATACACGTTCAACATGAGTATCTACCGCAATTGCCGGTACTCCAAACGCATTGGAAACAACTACATTCGCGGTTTTCCGCCCGACACCTGGTAGCGTCACAAGCTGATCATGTTCCTGCGGTACATCACCGCCATACTGCTCTATTAAAATTCGGCACATGTTCTGAATATGCTTGGCCTTGTTCCGGTACAAACCGATTCGCCGAATATCCTGTTCCAACTCTTCGAGAGGAACCGCCAGATAATCTGCTGGGCTTCTGTACTTCTGGAACAAATCTGCGGTTACCTTGTTCACCGTTTCATCGGTGCACTGGGCAGACAAAAGGACAGCTACCGTCAATTCAAATGCATTGCTGTGATTTAATTCGCAATGTGCATCAGGAAACATTGCTTCCATAGTTTCGAGTATATGTCTAACTGTCGCTGCATTCATGAAGAGCTACCTCCCACAAAATGACTCCACGCTGCGGAGCCTTACTTCGAAGCTTCATCCGAGTACTTTGCGGGGACCTCAAAAAGCTTGCAAAAAAAACGTCTTGATGCGGGAAAGATCCCGTATCAAGACGGTCATTCTTTTGATCCTCGAAAAGAAACGATTACTGTTTTTGAATCTCCAGAATAACATTGTTCAGGAGATACAATACAATATTATCATTATCTCTGAGAGATTGCACGCTTAAAGTATTGTCACCCTGGTGAACAAATACACTTGATCCGAGTGCAAAACGATAGTTCGTGTCTGCTGTCGTTTCCCGTTTAACCAAAATCTGGTTACCAACGCCATCATAAGACCAGAATTGTTTGCTCATGACAGTTAATACTCTGAAGCGTGTGGAATTATCCGTATCTTTTGTCATTTCCACACGATCTCCGACCGTAAGACTAGTCAATGAAGTTAATGTGGAGCCAGATTTTACGACTTTAACAGAACCGCTAACAGGTACGGTTTCAGTCTGGCCGTTATTAAACTGCTTGAGCGTTACAGATGAAGCATCCACCGCTGTAACTTCAGCCAGCGTACGCTTCACGACTTGAACCGCTTTTGGCGTAGCTCCTTCAAACGTTACATTAATCAGGTTGCCTGCTGTCAGTTGTGAAGGCGTGATCGTCTGACCACTCTCTCCTGTCAGTACCGCTTGATCCACGTAGAACTGACTTGTCAGCAGATCGGATTTTACTCGAATACGACTATTTGCTTCCAAGGCAACCACTTCGAATTGAGCCACAGTGTTCAGTGCAACCTTCTGCACTACATCCTGATTTGCTCCAAGCGTTACGGTCACTTTGTCACCAATCTTCAAATCTCCCAGACTTGCGCCCGATTTGTTATAGATCTCAACCGTAGGTAAGGTAGTATAAGGCACTGTAATCGTCTGATTACCAGACAACAAACTGATTTTTCTGCCCGATGTGTCAATGTTGCTGATCGTACCTTCGTACTTGTAAATCACTTTAACGGACAACGCACGTGTTCCCACATAGGTCAGATCCAATTTGCGACCATCATTTAAAATCGACTCCAGACCAGCGAGTGTAGGTTTGGTCGTATTGTAGTCCAGTTTGGTTTTTTCGTCCAATGTAAATACAAACGGTTTTTTGTTGTTGTCCAGTACGGTAAGTACCTTTGTTTTGCTGTTGTAAGATACAACCGTTACCCCGTTCATAGGTTCCATTTGACGTCCAATCACCTGAATACGCGTAACCTGATCGTCAGCGTTTAATGACAACTCAACCTGATCCCCGTTCGTTGCATCTGTGATGAGATCATTCAACGTTGCATCCTGAATGCCATTAATGATGACTTCCGGCTTTTCAATCAGCAATTTCGCCTCAAGGGAACCCCCTTCACGTTTGAACGTTAACGTGGACTGGTTGCCACCGATCTCAACCAATGTTCCGCGCACAGATTGCTCCACACCTTGAGACAATGTGATAGTTTGCAAAACACTGTCCTTTACGGTGTATTTCACGGCACTGCCGGCTTTGAGATCAGCCACTGACATGATACGGTTTTGATATGTGATAAGCAGATTGTCATTGTACGCAAACTGTTCTGTAGCACCCGCTGTATTGACAAGTTTAATCGTTTTGCCAGAAGTGGATACTTCAGCAATTACGCCATTGTCACTCTTGTTAACAATGCCGGATTTCACACGAATAGCGACTGTTTTTTTGTCAGCCGAGAACGTCTCACGCTGTACTTCGATGATGCTATCTGCCGTAATATCGGACAGTTTGATTGCATTACCATTCTGATCGATGAATGCAGTTGCCTCATCATAACTGTACGTTTCGTAATTCTCGCCCACAAAGATACCAATTTTATTACCAGACAATGAACGTGCAAATGTACCTTCAACACTTTCCACCTGCGGTGTAGCATCAACAACTTCCACATAGGAAGCCCCACCTGCCGAACCTACAACCATAACTTTCGTATATAGCTTCACATCTGTGGCGGAAGCACGAGTTTCACTGTCTTTCGTAAAGTAAGGCGTACTGCTGTTCACTGCGAAGTTAACGGCTTTGCCGTCCACAACCAGCGTGATCTGCCCATCTTTCAATCCTGTCACATAACCCGTGGATGTGTTCGGGTACGTTGTATCCGTTAACGATTCACCACGACTGAAGAAGGTAGCCAGTTGAGCACGGGTTACGGAACCGGTTGGATTGAATTTGTTGCCTTCCACACCTTTGGCCAGATCCAGGCTAACAGCCAGATTGACATAACCTTTACCACTTTCGGAAATACTTGCATTATCAGCAAATCCGGTAGATTGATTATTTTGTGCCTTCGCTTCAGCATCCTTGTCCAATGAACGGATTAACAATTTCGTAATCCATTCCCGTGAAGCCGGCTTTTGACCCCATGAGGTCTTGGATACATCCACTGTTGATTCTTCCGTTTTGTCAATTAGCCCCAGTTGAAGTGCCAGCGCGACATATGGCTTGAAATAATTTCCCACTTCCATGTTTGTCGGTAATGCCGCAGCCGTGTTGGTATTCAACTGGCCCTCTTGATTCATAAAACGGATTGCCATCGTTACAGCTTCTTGCTGTGTTACCGCGTCTCCTGGACGGAACAGGCCGTTGTTACCGAGAAGAATACCTTGATATGCCAGTTTGTACACATGTTTTTCAGCCCAGTATCCGACCTTGATGTCACTGAACAAACCAGTTGGTGCAGCCGTATTTGTTATTGCAGCAGTCTGACCCTGCCCCGTTTCTGTTGATTCTGCTGCCATGGCAGCTCCGCCGGCGCTAAGGGCCATCATGCCTGCAAGCACGGCTGATACTACTTTTTTAGAGTGTGATGTATGGTTATATTTAAAAGTCACCTATGATTCCCCTCTCTCATGTAAAACGACCCATATTCCGTGGATTCACGGTACAACAGCATGCTGTACAGCCTATTCGGATCTTGTCATTGGATGTTCAAGATCCACATGGCCCATCAGACTCTCCGTCTGCTGACCATCCACAAGTAAATCAAGTGATTTTACTTCATCAAACTGGAAGAACGTTTGTTTTAGAGCATCCAGCGCATAAGATTCTCCACCTGCTCCAAGACGTGCCGTATCTGGCATATGAATATCCAGCGTAAGAGCTCCATCCTTGAACTGAACAGACTTCAATTCAATTTCTTTAGACCACAGCGGAACCAGTTTAGCGTCTTTGCTCTGTTGCAGTGATTCAAAGGCAGCTTTATATTTGGCATCATCCGATGCGTATGAAATCTCTGCCGAAGCTTTGTGCAACTCCAGTTCTTCTTCATCCGTATAGAATACAGTGATCGTTTTCTTTTCATTACTTTCGGAAGTTGCCGGCTTCTCCGTAGACGTTTCGCTTGGCGGAGTAGTTGTAGTCGCTTCCTCTGAGCTGCCTTCCTCCGTGGATTCTGTAGGCGTTGTATTCTCTTCAGGCTCAGCAGTTACCGGTTCGGTAATTGTTTCACCTTCAACCTCGGTTACATTGTTTTCAGTTCCTGCGCCTTGCGTCTGATTCGGAGCAGCTGTTGGCTTGCTTCCACATCCAGCAGCAACTGCCATAACCGTTACCAGCAAGGCTGCAATCCATATTTTCTTGTTCATTCTAACTCCGCCTCCTCAACATAAGGGCTTGTCCCTTATTTAATTCCCAGATACTCCTTGATTCCTGCAACAATCCCTTTGGCAACACTGTTCTGGAAACTCTCAGTGAACAGGGCTGCTTCGTCGCTCTTATTGCTAAGGAATCCACCTTCCAGCAGAACTGCTGGCATTGTCGTTTCACGGGTCACATGGAGACTTGCCGTTTTCACTCCACGATCTTTCAGTCCGGAAGACTGTAAAAGATACTTGTGCATCACTGTAGCAAGTGCTTTGCTGTTGGAGCGTGTATAGAATGTCTCTACACCGTTCGCAGCAGCAGGGCCACTGTTAGCATGAATGGAGATGAAGATATCCGCTTTTATGTCTTGTGCAATCTTCACACGTTCTTTCAATGCCAAAAATGTATCATCGCTGCGCGTTAACACAACGTCAATTTTGGATTCTTTTTTCAACAAGGCTTCCACTTTCAGAGCCATTGCCAGATTGAAGTCTTTTTCACGTTTACCAGTTACACCGATTGCCCCAGGATCATGATCTCCGTGACCTGCATCGATAACGACAACTTTTTTGCCATTATTACCAACCGGAGGAGCAGGTGTACCACTTTGATTGTCGAGGTTAATCATAACCAGTCCGGAATCATTTTGCACACTGTACCCTTTTGAACTGGACAGATCGATTACAAAACGAATTGTAGATGGACTGTTGCTGTATAACGAGTAACGAATCTTCGACACATCCGGATAGCCGCTAACGACGAGTTGTCCATTCTGGTTGCTGTCTAGAGCCTGTCCTTCACTGAACGAATCAGCAAATGCGGTATTCGGCAAGTCTATAACGATTCGATCTGGTCCTGTCATCGTGAAGACGTTCGGCTTCGTACTTCCGCTTGTTGCAATCATGAAGCGGTTGTCGCTGAAGCTGATGCCGTTCACCAGTACAAGACCTTCTTGATCCGATCCTCCGCCTTCATTGCCAGAGTTCGGAGGTGTGGTTGTCCCGTTTCCGGAACCTGAATTCTGGGTAACTAATGTTACCGTCTTCGTGGTATTGTTCCAACCCACCTTAAGACCCATTTCCTCACCAATAAATCGAAGAGGTACGAGCGTAGTACCATTTTTCACGAGTGGCGGGGCATCCAGGTTTACGTTACTGCCGTTCACCGTTGCCGTCTTCTGTCCAACAATCATCTGCATGGCAGTGTTGTCTTTGCTAATAGTCACCGTTTGCGTTTGCTGCTTCCACTCCACGCTATATCCAAGATTTTCAGACACAACCCGGATCGGAACCATCACCTTGCTGTTGATAATTTCCGCTTTTGTGTCCGATGGCTGTACGATTTCTTTTCCGTCTAGGATAATTTTCGTGTCTGTTGCTGCGTGACTATAGCCCGGGAATACGAGCCCAAAGACAAATAACAGTACCAAAAAACCGAACTTCTTCATCCTTCACCCCTACCATTCTCATATTTTTTTGCCGCATGTTGTCATTTTCCAACTCCGACTGACCGCTTGGGCATTACCAGACACCTATTAGACGCCCCTCGCTCTCAAAAGTTGCGAATATATTCCAACATAACAGAAAAAAAACGTTGTCAGATCAAGCTTTTTTTACATTTTAATGTCTTCTTTTTTCCTTATTTATCAAATACACATCTCTAAACAACGTACTACCCTAACCTTCATATTTGCGCACAATTCAATTTACAGTCCCAAAAATTCAACAATTCCGTCCACAATCGCCTGTGCACATTTGTCCTGGTACTCTTCCGTGAGCATAACCGCTTCATCTGTAGGGTTACTTAAAAAACCAAGTTCAAGTAACACAGCAGGCATGGTTGTTTCACGCGTCACATGCAGACTAGCCGTTTTAACCCCACGATCCTTGAGTCCTGTCACCGGCAACACATATTTGTGAAGAGTGTCAGCCAAAGTCTTGCTTTCTTTACGACTGTAGAGCGTTTCAATGCCGTTTGGTACCGGTGTAGTGAATTTGTTTCCATGAATGGATACAAAAACATCTGCCTGATTCAATTCAGCAATATCCACACGCTGTTTGAGCGAAAGTTCTGTATCATCCTGGCGTGTAATTACCGTTTGAATATTTTTGTATTGTTGAAGGATTGCCTGTACCTTCAGCCCTACAGCCAGATTGAAATCCTTCTCATAAGCACCTGACAAACTCACTGCACCCGATTGACGACCACCATGTCCCGGATCAATGACCACAATCGTTTTACCATCATTCGTAGGTACTGCCGGTTGGCTTGTCGGTTCTCCACTCGTGGCTGTCAGGTCAACGAGCAAGACATTGTTATCTCCAACAGACCATTTGGCTGTAGCCGTCTGACTCAGATCCAGAACGACACGCACGGTAGAAGGCGATTTACTGAACATGGCATAACGGACTTTGGAAACTATTGATGAATCCATAACGAGAATCTGTCCACTGCCATCCGGATTAGAGGCTTGTCCCTGAATGAACTCCTGAGAGAATGTCGCTGAAGGCAGATCAACAATAATTCGGTCTGGCCCACCAATACTGGATACTTTGGGGCTAATATTACCGTTTGTTGCTACAATCAAGCGATCTCCGCTGAAGCTGATGCCTTGAAGTTCTGTCAAACCATCCGGGACTGGTGCCTCGACGGGGTCACTGTCACTTTCCGTTTCAACTACGGGAGGAATACTAAATAGGCTTACTGTCTTGGTTCCATTGTCCCAGCCAACACGCAGACCCATGCCTTCCCCAACAAAGCGTAACGGAACAAGCGTAGTTCCCTGTTTGACCAGTGGGGGCGAATCCAAGTTCACCACGTTTCCATTCACTGTAGCTGCATCTTTGCCAGCCGTCATTTGGATCATGCTGTTTCCTTTTTGAACCTGGACTGACTGAGTTTCCTTCTCCCACTTCACCTTATAACCCAGGTTCTCGGATACAATTCGAATTGGAACCATGACCGTTTTCCCGATATTCTCTGCAGGTGCACCCGTCTGCTGGTTAATGGTTACACCGTCGAGTACAATCGAGGGAGTGGTGTTCGCATAGGCCATGACTGGGAATAAACATAGGAACAGAAGAAAAACGACTGCTGCCGACCATTTTTTCATACCTCATCCACCATTCTTTTTGTCTTTTGAACATCCGACCTGATTCTCTGCAGCGTAACATCAATGACAATATGTAACCTTCCATAATCTACTAATCAGTTTATCAGATATTGTCCCTTCATCCGGTTACAACGTTGTCATATTCAGTCGGAAATAAGATAAAAAAGCAGATCACATTTAAGAACATAATCTCTTTTACACGAATGTGTATCGATTTCGTATCAGTGATGTCATAAATTGATGAAATTCCATCTATTAATGTAACTTTAAAGTATACATATATCGGAATAGGAAGTATTACAAAAAAGACTGATCATTAGATCAACGTACTCTTTGAGATGGAAATGAATACTCACACGATTATGCTCAAAGATAGACGCGATTGGATTATACTCCAATCAAAGTTGCCTCCCTAGAACTGAATAATGGCCAAGATTGCGTGTTGAAATATTCCACCAAGAAGGATCAGGACTTCTATGTATAGAGAACTCATTAAGATAATGTACTTCTGAAATTACAAAAAGCTTCTGTCTCACCGCTGGGAACAAGATCCCTTCGGCGAGCAGAAGCTTTCTGCTATACGATACTTTAGACTTTAGAGATTAACCGAACAGTTTTGCCGCGTGGCGTTGCTCATACGCAGCAATTTCATCGTCATGTTGAAGAGTGAGACCGATATCGTCCAGTCCTTGCAACAGGAATTGACGACGATGCTCATCCAGATCAAAATCGATATGCAGTCCGTATGCATCGGTAATCGTTTTGTTTTCCAGATTTACATTCATCTCATAACCTTCATGTGTAGCTGTACGTTGGAACAAGTCTTCAACTTGCTCTTCTGACAACTTGATTGGCAAGATTCCGTTCTTAAAGCAGTTATTATAGAAAATGTCTGCAAAAGATGGAGCAATCACACAACGGAATCCATAGTCCATAATTGCCCATGGCGCATGCTCACGGGAAGATCCACAGCCAAAGTTGGCACGTGAAATCAGGATGGATGCCCCTTCATAACGAGGTTTGTTCATTTCGAAGGAAGCATTATTGTTGCCCTCTTCATCAAAACGCCATTCGTAGAACAAAAATTGTCCAAATCCGGTACGTTCAATCCGTTTCAGAAACTGTTTCGGAATGATTGCGTCTGTATCTACATTGACCCGGTCTACCGGTGCAACGATGCCTTGTAATGTTTTGAATTCTTCCATATTAAACGTTCTCCCTTCTGTCTGTTATAGATTAGATCGCTGCTTCCGTTTTGAAGTTCCAGTCCCGTACGTCCACAAAGTGACCCTTAACCGCTGCTGCTGCTGCCATTGCCGGAGATACCAGATGTGTACGTCCACCGCGTCCTTGACGTCCTTCAAAGTTACGGTTGGAAGTCGAAGCACAACGTTGTCCTGGCTTCAATACATCCGGGTTCATCGCCAGACACATGCTGCATCCCGCATCACGCCATTCAAATCCAGCTTCTGTAAAGATTTTATCCAAACCTTCTTGTTCAGCCTGAATTTTAACACGTCCTGAACCTGGTACAACAATTGCTGTAACCTGACTGGATACCGTGTGACCTTTAGCCACTTTTGCTGCTGCACGCAGATCTTCGATCCGACCATTCGTGCAAGAACCGATAAATACATAATCAATTGGAATCTCGGCGATTGGTGTTCCCGGTTCAAGTCCCATATATTCAAGCGCTTTTTCAGCCGCTTTGCGTTCGTTTTCTGTAGGCAATTCAGCCGGAACAGGAACTTTCGAAGAAATGTCGGTTCCCATACCTGGGCTTGTTCCCCAAGTTACTTGCGGAATCAATGTTTCCACATCGATTTCAACCACATGGTCAAACTCCGCACCTTCATCTGTTACAAGCTGTTTCCAACCTGCTACAGCTTCATCAAACTTCGCACCCGCTGGTACGTATTCACGTCCACGCAGATATTCGAATGTTGTTTCGTCCGGAGCGATCAATCCGGCTCTTGCTCCACCTTCGATGGACATGTTGCAGACCGTCATACGCTCTTCCATGCTCAACTCACGGATGGATTCGCCTGTGTACTCAATAACATAACCTGTTGCAAAGTCTGTACCGTATTTGGCGATGACTGCGAGGATCATATCTTTCGCGGTTACACCCGGGTTACGTTTACCGACAAAACGAACTTCCATCGTTTTGGCTTTTGCTTGTTGCAAACATTGAGTTGCCATAACGTGCTCAACTTCACTTGTTCCGATTCCGAATGCCAGTGCGCCAAACGCACCGTGTGTGGACGTATGACTGTCACCACATACAATCGTTTTACCCGGGTGAGTCAGACCCAGTTCAGGTCCCATAACGTGCACAACGCCTTGATCAATCGTGTCCAGATCATACAATTTCACGCCGAAATCACGGCAGTTTTGTGAAAGTGTATCAATTTGTTGTTTGGAGATAGGATCTGTAATGTTGAAACGGTCTTTCGTTGGAACGTTGTGGTCCATTGTCGCAAATGTCAGTTCAGGGCGACGAACTTTACGTCCGCTGAGACGAAGACCTTCAAATGCCTGTGGAGAAGTTACTTCGTGCACCAGATGCAGATCGATATACAGAATGCTTGGTTTGCCTTCTTCTTGATGAATCACGTGGTTTTCCCAAATTTTCTCAAACATCGTTTTTTTACTCATCATTTTCACCTCATTATAAGTTCGGTCCTTGGAAGAGCCTCGTGTTTCCTTTAAAAAGTGAAGCTCTTGAATGACATAAATATATCACCCTGTCCTTCATTGTTCCAAGATATAATATCTATAGATGTAATAGGTTTAACCTATAATGAGATAAAGACAAATAAACCACTGCTCATCGCAGAGGTTTCAATTGATAACAATTATCATTATCAGATAAGTCTTATACTACGTTTCCGCTGCTTCGCTGTCAATGCTTTTATACAAAATAAAGAAGCACTCTCCTGATATTTGAGTTTACCGGTAGTTCCGGCAAAGAGAATGATTTCTTCATTTGTAATGATATAATGGTGGCATAACGAAAGGAATGACCAATGACAATGGAATTCAGACAACTTCAATATACGTTGCAAATCGCGGCCGAACGCAATTTCTCCCGGGCAGCAGAGAAGCTGCACATTGCCCAACCTTCATTAAGCCAGCAATTATCCAAATTGGAAAAAGAATTGGGAGTACTGCTGTTTCAGCGGAATACAAGTACCGTGGAGTTAACTCATGCGGGTGTTACGTTTGTCGAACAAGCCCAAAAGATCGTAGATGCCGTGGAGCTATTGCGTCAGGAAATGTCAGACATCTCCCAGCTTCGTAAAGGTAAAGTCGTTGTGGGCAGCATGCCAATCACAGGCTCACACCTGCTACCACACGTGCTTCCTGCGTTCCAACAAGCGTATCCCGAGATTGAAGTCACCTTATTGGAAGACTCCGGGCTTACACTTGAGAAATTGACAGCAAGCGGTAAAGCTGATCTGAGTCTGTTATCTCTTCCTTTACAAGAGCCAAGCTTGTCTTATGTAACCATTGGAGAAGAACGAATTGATCTGGCGGTTCCCCCGAATCACCCTCTGGCACGCAGGGCAGATCCGGAACATCCGCTTCCTGTGCGAATTGAAGAACTTCGGGATGAACCCTTTGTTGTATTGAAAAAAGGACAGGGTTTCCGCAAACTTACATTTGATCTCTGTGAGCAAGCCGGTTTTGATCCCAAAGTTGTGTTTGAGAGCACAAATATTGAGACTGTTCAGTCGCTGGTCGCCACAGGTATGGGTATTACACTGGTTCCACGCTTTATTGCCCGTGCGCCGCGCAGTGAGTTCGTGCCTGTGTATGTTCCACTTGCTGAGCCTACTCCCAGCAGAACACTTGTTGTGGCTTATCGTCAAGGCAGAGTGCTGTCGAAGGCAGCCGAGGCATTCATCCATACGTTTCAACAAACCGTGGCCGAACTGTCAAAGGGAGACTAAGAAATTGCTCTGTGGTATAGGTACATTTCTTTAGGTACATTTCATACTGAACCAAAACAAAGGCTTGACCCTTATGGGCCAAGCCTTTGTCATATACTCGTTTCCCGCATCCGCAGGATAAAGTTCTTACTTTGCAATCACAGTAACTGGTTACAGTACAATGTTGCTTGTTAAGTTGTTTGGCTTCAATGCTAATTTATAATGTTAACGTAGAAACGTACATAAGAAAACTTCATGTCTGGCGGTTTATTTACGCAAATTACGATCGCTTGTCAGCCTGTTTTGCTGATTCATTACACGGCCTTCGTCCTGAACAGTTGAATCAGGGGGTGATAGCCCTCCTGCTCCATTCTCTAAGAATGCCCTTAAGTGATCTTCCCTTGTGTTATCCTGTTCCAGTCTCCTGAGCGTATCTTTCACATGGTTGTCCATTGATTGATCATCCTCCTTGGTGACGGGATAGTTATCATTACCCGTGCCCTGGAAAAATAAACACTTTTTCTGAAGAATTTTATTTCAGTTTTTATTTTTTGCCAAAATAAACGCCAGGTCGACGGTCTTCAAATACGGGAATACGCCCGCGAACCTCATCTACCAGAGATGGACGAACAATTCCGGTCACGATCTCTTCCCCTTCGCCACCTTCAGCCACAATCTCACCCCAAGGATCAATGATAAGGGAATGTCCGAAAAATTCGGTTTCTCCCCCTTTACCTACACGGTTACAGGCGATCACATACATCTGATTCTCAATCGCTCGTGCTGTAAGCAACGTACGCCAGTGGTGCAAACGAGGGTTCGGCCATTCGGCCGGTACAATTAATGCCTTGGCACCATTTAAAGCCAGTGTGCGGGCAAGTTCCGGGAACCGGATATCATAACAGATCGAAGCACCAGCTGTAAGACCGTTTTGCAATTCAAAAATTTCAGGTTCCGCACCTGGCTGTAAATATTTCTCCTCGTCCATTAGACGGAACAAATGTAATTTATCGTATCGTGTTACCTGTTTTCCTTCACGATCATAAGCGTACATTGTATTGTATATTTGACCATCCCGTTTCTCGGCAATTGAACCGCCAACGATGGAAATTTGATGTTTTTGAGCAAAAGCAGACAGCCATTCCCGAGATTTCTGGCCTTCCGGGTCAGCGAGTTCATGAATTTGAGTCAAAGCGTATCCGGTATTCCACATCTCAGGTAACACAGCCAGCCCCAGATCCGGATACTGTTCTACCGCACGCTCAAGCAACGTCTGCATATGTTTATGATTGGCCTCAGGGTCTCCAAGTTGAATATCGCCCTGAATCAGGGCTACACGCATTTCTCCCTGTTGTTTTTCTGTCATGACAAGCACTCCTCTGAACCGTAATACCTGCTATCATAGCTTGATCCTCTTGAGGACTGCAAGCCTGTTTTTGTTATGAACTTACACACAACAACTCAGGGAGCAGGGTCAACAATCGATCACTCGTGAGCGCGTCACCTAGATTCCAAATTGACTCCTCCACACGGTATACCCGTCCATTCTGTACAGCCGGAAGGGCCTGCCAACTGGGACTTTTCATCAGCATCTCTGTAGCCTGTCTTGCCACAACTTCCTCAGGCAGCATAACAAACACATGATCTCCCGCGTACTGACGTACCGCTTCAGCCGAAATTTCCTTATAGGCTCTGCCTGCCGCAAGTGCTTCCTTCACTTTGGTCACTGGCCTGAATCCCATTGGATGATATAACATAGGCGCCAGACCGATATTGCCCATAACAAATAATCTTGCACCCCGATGGTATGTAAATACGGATGCCGTTTCCCCCTCTTCAATCACAGTATGGATCTTCGCCCACATCTGCTCAGTACGCTCCGCATAGGAGGTTAGCCATTGTTCAGCCTGCGGTTGTCTGCCAAACCAGCTGCCCAATCTGTGCATTCGTTCTTCCAACGTGGCATGTGAATTGTAAGCAAGCGTCGGTGCAATCCGGTAAAGTTGTTCATATTGCTGTTCATTGCTGCTATCAAAAATAATCAAATCCGGCTTCATGATAACAGCTGCTTCCACATTAACCGGCGCAACCGCGTCATAGGTCTGATCTCCCAATATCTGAATGCCCAGCATCAGCAGATCCCCAGCGGAGTCTCCGTAATACATAATTCGTTCCGGGTTTACTGGAATATTCACATCATGACCCAACCAATCTTGTACCAACGTCTGCTGCTGAATAGATCTGTCATATTGGCGAGGAGATAATCCGGTCATTTGGCGAAAACGCCTGCTGAAATAATACTCATCCTTAAAGCCCACGCGGTTCGCTATATCCCGAAGTGGTTCATTTGATTTGCGAAGCCAGTCCTTGGCATGTTTAATGCGTACATGATTCACATAATCGAGTGGCTTGTGACCCGTGAGTTGTCTGAAAAGGGTCGTATATTGTACAGGTCTGATCTCCGCAAGACGTGCCAGTTTCTGTACAGTGATTTCTTCAGCATAATGGTCGTCCACATACTGAATCGTACTATATAGTCTTGCTTCCATACTCTGTTCCGTCTTTGGAGAAGTGTACCGGGTAATGATCATCTCCATCCATTTTTGGAATTGCGCATTCAAATGACTGTATTCTGCATCTGTTTTATAGTTTCGAATGGCATACATTTGCTCAAGCATCCCACTTAACGGAGCATAGGGATAACCATTCAATTGGTTTTTGTGCTCAAACACAGGGCGGGTAAAGAGTTCGGGATCACCCGTCAACACATGAATAACATCAAAAGCCATTACGATATATTTCAATTCCGAGTTATTACGATGTTCAATCTGGTACCCCTCTCCCGGAGAAAGCGGATAGACACATCCCGTAGTAAACGGAAACTGTTCATGTCCAATATATAAACGCCCATCCCCTTCTTCGCAGATCAGGAACGCATGTTTCTCGCAAGCAACTTCCAGCATCACCTGTTCAGGTGGTTCAATTCGTCGTACCAGATGATCCAGCCGAAACATGAATGCTGAAAAGAACAACGCTCCCCCATCGGCATCCAAAGCCTGCATGTCGGTTCACCTCGTTTTTCTAAAATGAGAATAATTATCAATCATTCTGTATGGTCTGATTATAAGCGAGCGATGGTCAATAATCCAGATATGACTTTATCAGCAAAAAAGAGCGTTCAACGAAATGTTGAAGGCCCCTTTTACTTTTTTATAACTGCATTACTCAAAGGTGTTACTGCTGCCTCACTAGCTCGTCATCATTATTGAATCATCTGTTTTGGCAGCTCTTGTAACAGCCACTCCCTGGAAAGGGCATCACTTGAAGCTTTTACGATATTAAAACGATATACTTTTCCTTCTTTCACCGCAGGCAGGTTCTTCCAGATTGAACTATCCAGCAATTCCTTGGTGGATTGTTTCGCATCGTCGGTCACAGGATCCAGAATAAATATCCGATCACCGGCAAATTCAGATAATTTTTCAGTCGAAATCTCTACAAAACCCATGTCTTCATCCAATACTTTCTGAATTTCCGCGGTTGGCTTCAGCCCGTCTTTACCATATAACAACTGTGGCAATCCTGCACCCGCCATAACAAACAGACGATTCCCGGGATACATGGTGAATACCGAAGCGGTCTCCCCTTCTTTCAATCCGTTCTCATGAAGTTGCTTCCACATCTCTTCTGTTGCTTTTTGATGATTCGTAATCCAATCCTCCGCTTCTTGCTTTTTGTTCAAAAAGTCGCCAAGGATACGCATACGATCTTCTATTGACCCGAACGAATCAAATGTAACCGTGGGTGCAACCTTCGCGATCTGATCGTATTGTGTCTCATCACTGTTCGAGAAAATGATCAGATCGGGATTCAAGGCTAGCGCCTTTTCCACACTGATCGGAAATCCTACATCCTCTGCCTGAGCAACCTGATCATCGTATACAGTTCCATCCTGACGAAGTATGCCTACAGGAACAACACCAAGCGCCAGCAGATCCCCGGTAACTTCTCCATGATAGATGACTCGTTTCGGATTTACAGGGACCTCTACCTCATGGCCAGTCCAATCTTTGAATACCCGGGTCTCCCCCTCATTTGTCTCTTCTGCTGCAGTCGTGGTCTCTGTGGTTTCTGTGGTTTCTGTGGCTGCTTTGGAATCCTCTGCGCCAGCAGCAGGTGTTGTAGCCTGATTTCCACAAGCCAGCAGCAGAATGGATAACCACGTAATCGTAAATAGTACTGCCGTATTTCGTATGCCCTTTTTCATTGCTATTTCTCCCCCTGTATCATGTGCATTGTGCAATAAAATTTAATGATATTGATTATCATTATCGGATATTATCATAAAACAAGGCTTCTCTCAGCTCAATGGACAAAACTATATGGGCACTTTCAGTTTTGTACAATCCTCCGCTCTTTACTTCTATGTACTCCCTAATCAAGTGGATTTCCCTCTATACAGCTCGGGATTGGCGTGATAAATTAATGAGAACTATTTGCCATTATTAATAACCGGAGTGATGAAGATAATGACCCATTCAGACCATACATCCGCTCGTTCAGCCTTTAAGATACCAACATCTGATGTGATGACACAGCTGCCAACGCAATTTTTTGCTACCCTTGTTCAAAATGTAAATCGTGAAATCGCAAGTGGACATGACGTGATCAATCTGGGTCAGGGGAACCCGGATACACCTACACCACCCCATATTGTGAAAACACTGCAAGAGTCGGCTGAAAATCCTCTCTACCATAAATACTCCCCTTTTAGAGGGTACTCTTTCCTGAAGGAAGCTGTCGCCAAACGTTATAAGGAAGATTACAACGTTGATCTGGATCCCGAGACTGAAGTAGCCATTCTGTTCGGAGGCAAAACAGGACTGGTTCAGTTACCTCAGGTCCTGCTTAACCCCGGTGACACCGTTCTTGTTCCCGATCCAGGCTACCCGGATTACTGGTCCGGTGTTGCACTCGCCAAAGCAAACATGTCATTTATGCCTTTGCTGGAGTCCAATGCATTCCTGCCGGATTATGAAGCTGTTACAGCCGAAGATCGGGAGAAGGCCAAGCTGATGTTCCTCAACTATCCCAACAATCCAACGTCGGCAACGGCTCCACTTTCGTTCTACGAAGATACGGTTGAATTTGCCATTCAAAATCAAATCGTCGTTGCCAGCGACTTTGCTTACGGTGCGATTGGATTTGATGGACATCGTCCAGTAAGTTTCCTACAAGCCCCTGGTGCCAAAGAAGTGGGCATTGAGTTCTATACGTTATCCAAAACGTACAATATGGCTGGATGGCGTGTTGGATTTGCGCTAGGTAATGCAGAGATTGTCTCTAAAATCAATCTGCTTCAGGATCATATCTATGTCAGTCTCTTCGGTGGGATTCAAGCTGCGGCAACGGAAGCACTGACTGGCTCCCAGGAATGTGTTGCCTCGCTGGTTTCACGTTACGAATCCCGTCGCAATGCGTTTTATGACGCTCTTTCCTCGATTGGCTGGCAAGCTTCGAAACCCGCAGGTTCATTCTTCAGCTGGTTACCTGTACCTGCAGGTTATACCTCTGCTTCATTTGCAGACTTGTTACTGCGGGAAGCCAAGGTGGCTGTAGCCCCAGGTATTGGTTTTGGTTCACATGGCGAAGGCTATGTGCGCGCGGGACTGCTAAGTGATGAAAACCGATTACGCGAAGCTGTTGAGCGGATTGGCAAGCTGAATTTATTCAAGTAATTTACAGGACCATAACCCCTTTGCATATGCCAAGTTTCCATGGTATGTTATAAGAAATATTGAACGAAACGTGATGACGGGACCAGTAAGAGAATATCAGTCGCGCCCAGAGAGTAAATTCCACCCTGCTGAAAGAATTTACCGCGGCTCTTCTCTGAAACCTACCCCTGAGCGGCCTGTTACGTGCAGGACAGTGCCTTCTGTTACAGGGCATGAAGCCGGATGATCTAATCATCAATAAAGGTGGTACCGCGGAAGTAACAAACTTTCGTCCTTTTTAACTAAAGGGCGGGAGTTTTTTTTGTACCCGCTAAAGACTGCTCCAGAAGCACTTATTAATCATGTTTAAGGAAGTGAAACCATGACTTCACGTATTGTAGTTAAGATTGGAAGCAGCTCGCTTACCACGGAAGAAGGCGGTCTGGATCGCAGTTCGATCACTTTTTTTGCCGGAGAAATTGCAGCATTGGCTGATCAGGGCCATGAAGTACTCTTGGTCACCTCAGGAGCGGTAGCGGCCGGATTCCGGGAGATCGGTTATCCTCAGCGCCCCAAACTGCTACATGAGAAACAAGCCGCAGCTGCCGTTGGTCAGGCATTACTGATGCAGGCATATCAACAGGCTTTTGCAGCGCACCGCGTTACTACGGCGCAAATTCTGTTAACGCGTACAGACTTTCACAGTCGTAAACGCATGGGTAACGCAGGCATGACCGTAGAAGAGCTGCTTAAACAGCGAGTGATTCCGATTTTCAATGAGAATGATACGGTATCGGTAGACGAATTGAAGTTTGGTGATAACGATCTGTTGTCCGCATTGGTTGCAAACCTGGTGAAGGCACAGCATCTGATCATTCTTACCGATACCAACGGCCTGTACACCGCAGATCCGCGTAAAGATCCTTCTGCCGTACGTTACGACCGTATTCCCGAAATAACGGCTGAGATCTACGCTTTTGCCGGAGGCTCAGGATCATCGGTTGGCACAGGCGGAATGCGATCCAAAGTTGATGCAGCAAAGGTTGCTACACGTGGAGGCGTACCTGTATTCGTGGGAAGTGTGAAAGAACACGGAGATATGCAGAAAGCGGTTGATGGCACCGGTAAAGGAACTTACTTTGAGACACGACTCGCTTCGTTATCCCGTAAAAAGCAGTGGCTTGGCTTCATGTCTACTCCGCTGGGAACCGTCGTTGTGGATGATGGTGCTCAAGAGGCACTTGTCCATGGGGGGCACAGCCTTCTGCCTGTAGGCGTCAAGCGGGTACTAGGAACGTTCCACGCCGGAGACGTCGTAGAGGTCATTGGTATGGATGAAACCTTGCTCGGTCGCGGTATTGTCAATTATGATGATGACCAGCTTCGACTCATTGCCGGACTTCCCAGTGGCGAAGTGATGAAACAACTCGCTAGCATCCATAGACTTGAGGTTATTCATAGAGACGAATGGATTACTTTAAAATAAACTTGAAGCTATATTAAGTTAAACTAATCATTTACACGTAACGGAGAGGACAGAAAAAACCTGAAAAAGCGGAGCGTTCGCCTAAAAGCTTTCTGAAAGAAAGCTACATCGGAAGCATACGCTTATCTCCGGATTTTTCCCTTTAGAAAAGGGAATCGAAAAAATCTGGGGATAACAGCGATTGGAAGGTTATTCTGTCATCGTAGTGTCTGTGTGAATAATCTTTAGTTTAACATGTGGTTGGAATACTTAACTTTATATATATGAGGAGGAATTACGATGAGTGAAGTCAGAGAAAAAGCCAGCAAAGCCCAAGCCACGGTTCCACAGCTGAACCGATTGAATACAGAACAGAAAAATACGGCCCTGCGTGTCATGGCAGATGCTTTGATTAAGGAGACGGATTCCATTATTACGGCAAACGCTGAGGATCTGGAACGCGGCAGAGAACAAGGTACGCCGGAATCCATGCTGGATCGGCTCGCACTTAATAAGGAGCGCATTGCTGGCATTGCTGAAGGATTACGTCAGATTGCAGATCTGCCTGATCCAGTCGGTGAAGTATTGGAGACATTCACCCGTCCTAACGGATTGCATGTTGAAAAATTAAGAGTGCCGATTGGCCTGATTGGCATCATCTACGAAGCTCGTCCGAATGTAACTGTAGACGCAGCCGGATTATGTCTCAAAACAGGTAATGCAGTGCTTCTGCGCGGCGGCTCCTCTGCCCTGTCCTCCAATCGTAAAATTGTGGAGGTGCTGCATCAGGCACTCACAACGACAGACATGCCTGCTAATGCTCTGCAACTGGTTGAGGATGCGGATCGTGCTTCCGTAGATGAAATGCTCAAGTTGAACGGACTGCTGGACGTCATCATTCCACGCGGAGGGGCTTCCCTCATTCGTAATGTGGTTGCCAATGCAACCGTACCTGTTATCGAAACTGGGGCGGGCATTTGCCATACCTATGTGGATGAATCAGCCGATCCAGTTATGGCAGCCGAAATTGCCATCAATGCCAAGGCACAACGTCCATCCGTATGTAACTCCATGGAAACGTTGCTGCTGCATGCCGCATATGCAGAAGAGCATCTGCCTGCTCTTGCCGAGCAATTCCGTGAGGCCAATGTGGTCTTGAAAGGTTGCAACACGGTGCGTCGTCTTGTTCCGTCTGCCCTTGAGGCAACCGAGGAAGACTATGCGACCGAGTATAACGATTATATTTTAAATATCCGTGTGGTCGAGAACCTGGACGAAGCAATGCAGCACATCGCACATTATGGAACCAAACATTCCGAATGTATTGTAACGCGGGATACAGCCCATGCAGAGCGCTTCATGCATGATGTGGATGCAGCAGCCGTCTATCACAATGCGTCCACTCGTTTCACCGACGGATTTGAATTTGGCTATGGAGCCGAAATCGGAATCAGTACCCAGAAACTGCATGCACGTGGACCGATGGGACTGCCCGCACTGACATCAACCAAATATCGTATTACAGGCAATGGACAGATTCGTCAATAATATCCCAGCACCAGTTATATAGGAGGAACGATAAATATGAGTCAAGAGCAACAGACGTTACTACAACAGAAGATTACTTTCCACGGAGCAGGCGCGATGGCTGAAGCCATCGTGCGCGGACTGATCTCCCGCCTAGTCGTTCGTCCTCAGGATATTACGATGCTGAACCGCAGCAACCAGAAACGTCAGGAGGAGCTCAGTACCCGTTATGCAGTACATACCGGAACGGCCTCACAATCTCTGGATCATCTTGCCTCCACTCCGGTCATTGTACTCTGTATGAAACCCAAAGATGCTGCCGCAGCGCTGCGCGAACTCGGTCCACTGTTATCACCTGATCAACTGATCGTATCTGTCATTGCCGGATTATCAATCCGCACGATGCAGTCCTTGCTTGGTCGTAAACAGCCAATCGCGAGAACCATGCCAAATACATCCAGTACCATTGGACTTGGTGCAACCGGTCTTGCCTTCTCTGCGGAAATTACGGATGATCAGCGCAGTACGGTGATGACCATGTTTGAAGCGGTTGGTATCGTGACCATCGTGCCTGAAGATAAACTCGAAGTGCTCACAGGGATTTCCGGAAGCGGCCCTGCTTATGTATACTATTTAATGGAGGCCATGATTGCCGCAGGTATTCGTGGTGGCTTATCCAGCCAGCAATCTCGTGATCTCACTGTTCAGACGGTGCTGGGCGCGTCACGAATGGTACAACAAACCGGTTTGGAACCGATGAAGCTTCGTAGTGATGTGACATCCCCGGGAGGGGCAACCCAGGCAGCACTGAAAACGCTGGACGAAGGAGATTTCTTTGAAAATGTAATCGCAGCCGTCAACCGCTGTGCAGAGCGCTCACGGGAGATGGGAGCTGCTTTGGAAGGGGATTTAAAATGAATAATATGTGTACAGCCACATATCGTCTGCATGATAACCATGCAGACTTTCGCAAGAAAGCTCAGTCCATCGCGATTGGCATGACCGTGGGCAGCTGGACGGAGTTGCCGCAAGCCCAACGTGAAGCGATGCAGAAACATCTAGGTGAAGTAATAAGCGTAGAAGTACATGAAGCTGATGGAATGGCTGCGGGTGAGCGTTACGCCGATATTACTATTGGATATCCTGATGTGAACTTCAGTCGTGACATCCCTGCCCTGCTCGTGACGGTCTTTGGCAAAATCTCAATGGATGGCCGAATCAAATTGACAAAGCTTGGTTTCTCGGATGGCTTCCTCAGTGCATTCCCTGGACCCAAGTTTGGACTGACTGGTGTTCGTGATCTGCTTGGTGTACACGACCGTCCACTGTTAATGAGTATCTTCAAGTCAGTTATTGGGCTGAATGCAGATGAACTGCGTGAACAATTTATTCGTCAGGCCCTTGGGGGCGTTGATCTTATCAAGGACGATGAGATTCTGTTCGAGAATAAATTGACACCCATCGAAAAAAGAGTCGAGGTCTGCATGAAAGCTGCCGAACAGGCACGCCAGGAGACCGGCAAGAAACTTCTGTATGCAACCAATCTCACAGGGCCTACATCTCGTCTGAAAGAGCAAGCTGAACGTGCCATCGGCGCAGGAGCCAATGCCTTGTTGTTCAACGTCTTGTCCTACGGATATGATGTCCTCCATGAACTCAGCAGTGATCCTGATATTGATGTGCCAATTATGGCGCACCCTGCACTTGCAGGCGCATTGTATCCTTCACCACATTACGGCATGTCGGCTTCGGTTGTACTTGGCCAGCTGATGCGTCTTGCGGGGGCCGATCTGGTGCTCTTCCCTTCTCCTTATGGATCGGTAACGATGCCGAAGGAAGAAAATATGGCGATCACAGAGCAATTACTGACAGCTGATTTGCCTGTAAGAACCAGCATGCCAGTGCCTTCAGCCGGCATCCATCCAGGCCTTGTACCGCTCATTTTGCGCGACTTTGGTACAGATGTCATCGTTAATGCTGGTGGCGGTATTCATGGACATCCTATGGGCACTGAGGCAGGCGGACGTGCATTCCTGCAAGCCATTGAGGCAGCTCAGCGTTCCATTCCACTCGCGCAATATGCAACCGAGCATCCGGAGCTGAAAAGCGCATTGGACCTGTGGGGTGGCGAACGATGAGAAGTGATAAAAAAACAGTCATTTTCTGTGACTTTGACGGTACGATTACCCTCTCGGACAACATCGTAGCGATCATGAAACATTTCAAACCTGAGGGCATTGAAGCGATTATGAAAGATACGATTGAGCAAAACATCTCGCTGCGTGAAGGCGTTGGAGCCATGTTTGCTCTGTTGCCTGCATCGCAGAAAGATGAAATTGTGGAATTTGTGCTTGGACAAGCGGGGATCCGTGAAGGATTCACCGAGTTTCTTGACTACGTTCGCAGCGAAGGGATTGAATTCAATGTGACCAGCGGTGGTATGGACTTTTTTATCGAACCGTTACTCGCACCATTTCATATCCCGCAGGATCATGTCTATTGCAACGGAGCTGACTTCTCGGGTGAAACCATTAAGATTGAATGGCCGAATCCTTGCCAGCCTCCTTGTGAGAACGGCTGCGGCATGTGTAAAACAACCGTGATTCGTACTTTCCCGGAAGATCAATATAATCGAATTCTCATTGGAGACAGTCTGACGGATTTTGAAGGTGCCAAAATTGCCGATCTCGTCTACTCCCGCTCCATTTTAACGGACAAATGTATTGAGCTGGGTGTGGACCATGTGCCATTCGCTACCTTTTACGATATCATCGAAGATATGAAACAGAAGCAAACACAAGGAGTGCTGTAAACGATGGGCTTTGAAAAGATTACATTGGAACACAAACGTCAGGTCCTTGAAGAACTGGCTGATATTAAAGCGTTGTTCGCCAGTCGTAACTGGTTCCCTGGAACAAGTGGCAATCTGTCGATGCGTGTAGGAGATTTTGATCCGGAGCAATTTTATTTTGCGGTTACCGCCTCAGGCAAAGACAAATCTCTTCGCACACCGGAAGACTTTCTTTTTGTGGACAAGCATGGCAAAGCGATTGAGACAACAACGTTGAAACCAAGTGCTGAAACGTTGATTCATTGCGAAATCTATCGTTTGACCGGCTGTGGCGCTGTATTCCACGTGCATACCGTGTTTAACAACCTGATCAGTGAATTCTTTGGAGCAGATGGACACGTACCGATTCAAGGAATCGAATTGATCAAGGCTTTCAACATTTGGGAAGAAAATGCGGAGATTCGTGTACCCGTCCTGCCTAACTTTGCAGATATTCCATCTATCGCTGAATTGGTACCGGATGTACTCGATGCCAACGTACCAGGGATCTTGCTTCGGAACCACGGTATATATGCGTGGGGCAAAGATGCTTTTGAAGCAAAACGTCATCTGGAAGCGTTCGAGTTCCTGTTCGAAGTGATGTACCGTCAACTTCTGTTGAAGGGTGCTACGAAATAGCAATCATTTATTCGAAATCAAAGTTGTTCAACCCAAAAACACGCCAGAGGCTGATATACATAGCCCTTGGCGTGTTTTTATGTTGTAGGGATAACAGCGATTGAAAGGTTGCTCTGTGCATCGTAGTGTCAGTGTAAACAATCTTTAATTCAACTTGGATCGTAAATTACAGTCGATCATCCCTATCCTTGAATAAAAAGAGACTGTCTGCTCCCTCTTCATTTCGATGAGCAGCACTTTGGATACCCGTCCCCCGTTGCTTGCCAAACAGCAGTTTCAAGCCGCCAAAAATGAGCAGCAAGGATACGATGACGGTGTTTAGATAGGAACGGATCTCATACGTCATAAATGCATTAGGGAAGAGCTCATTCAGCTGTGGAATGACAAGACGGATCGTCAGGTAATATAGACCCAGCGCGGCAATCCCGAATCCAATCAGACGCTGATGGCGGGCCCAGTCCTTGAAGATCGGTTGATCAACCAATGGCTCGCGTCCATAACGACTGGAGCACTGTAGTCCGTCAAAGAAGCTGTAGAACCAGACCAGTGGAATCATGAACAGAAACACCGATAAATGAAGCAGGTCCAGAACATAGATGCTGCCCAGGAACAGGAACATCAATTGCATGCCTCTTTTCTGCAATCCAAGATATAGATGACCTGCACCTGGAAAAGCGGATAGCAGCGTTGCAAGCACTTTGCTACGTCGTCCGGCTACTCTGCCCATCTCCAATTCCTCAAATAATGTCCGATCCTGCAACACCTCACCAGCCTGCTTACGGTGGACATGTTGCACCGCATCAAACATGCAGTATACCCATATTACAGGCAGTATTAGCAGGAACATTAAAAATACGGATTCATTGGTGATCGAAGCTACAAAAACCATCATGGCAAATGAACCAAAGAACGCCATCAGGAAGGACAACCCACGATGCAACAATCCCAGATGAAGATGTCCCAATCCTGGAACAAATGAGAGTAAAATGGTGAAGAAGCGTTCACCCTCACTGCCTTTTCGATACATGGGTTGACCATAGGTCCCTTCAGCGTGAGCATATTCACTACCAGGATGCTGATGCAGCTCATCTTCATTCATATGTTCCATAGGCCCTTGATGGCCCATGTGTGCTCCCTGATAGGCTGCTCCTGGATGTTGCGGTCCGTAATGTGCTCCATATCCCCTGTAATGAGCATCTCGGCCGGAAGGCGCACGGAGCAGAACAATAACCATGTCCAGCATGCTGATCCCCCAGAAGAAAGCAGCAAAAAGTGCACCGAAAATCATTAAATCTTGTTCATTAGTGACCATTGCTAACATGAATGAGCCAACAGATGTTCCGAAGAAAAGCAATGGATAAATCACAGCCCTTGCGGCCCGTCCCCAATACATAAAACCAAGACCGGGTATCAGGTTTAATAGAAATGCGAGTAATTTGTTACGATCTGAGTGCACAGTCGTCATCCTTTCTTTTCAGGCAATGCGAAGCTATTTATGGTTTAGGCTTGAGGTTATCCAGCCATGAAGTGGCTGCCTCCGTCCATTTCTCGGTAAAAGACCCTCTGTGGTCACCATCCTGGAACTTGTGATAAGGTGCTACCTTGTCAAAAAGTCCAGACGAGAGGAAGATCAATGTCAAACAGGCCGCTACCGCGTAATGGAACACTTTATGTTCAAGCCAACGCCGGTTTCGTCCAGCGCGGGATTTGCGTTGTTCCTTGGATGATTGAATGCCCTCAATCCGATGCATGACTGAATCCGCAAACCCTGTCGGATCATGTAACGGAGGCAGTTCCCCATGGATACCGAGCGCTTCCAAATAGATGTCCATCGCATCCGGGTCTTTCATCAGGAGCTGTTCCATTTGGCTCGCTTGAGTTTCACTCATATGGCCTTCAATATAATCAGTCCATTGCGCAGCGGTATACTTCTCCTGTTTACTCACGCCATTCATCCTCCTTCCAATGTTTTCGAATCCACTGCCGGGCACGATACAAGCGGGATTCCACGGTCTTCACAGCCACCTGTGCATCACTGGCAATCTGCTCATAATTTTTTTCGCTTAGATAATACGCAGTGATAATGTCACGGTGCTGAGCAGGCAACTGATTAATTCGTTCGCGAAGTTTATCCTGACGCTCTTCACGAACGAGACGGGTAAGAACGTCTTCATCCCGTCCGGGAATATTGATTATTTTTTCTTCTCCACCCAGATCCTCAGCAGTTCGTCTGCCCAGCTTGCGTTTGGCATCAATCGCTTTGTGAAAGGCAATTCGGGTTAACCACGTCTTGAAACCTTCAGAACGGTAGTCGGGGAGAGACTTATACATCTGTATGAACGCCTCCTGAGCTGCATCCTGTGCTTCCTGATCGTTCCTGAGTACGGAATAGGCCACATGGTATACATGCTGGCTATATTTATCAATCAGAGTACGCATCTGGGATGTATCTCCTTGACGGATTTGTTCGATTACACGCGCTTCATCAATAACTCTCCCCTCCTCTCCAATACAATAGACGACAGCTTGTGCGTTAACCCCTGCGTGATCTATCAAATTTTTGTAAAACAAAGTGAAATCATTGCCTGAAAGGTTGATGTTGCTGATCACTCATCCAATCTATAATCCAAAAAAAACAGGCACAGAATGACTTCTGGCCTGTTTCTTGTCCCGCCTATGCTGGAATTAACGTCCACCATTACGAAACCGCTGTGTGTACGCCTTTGCATCTTGAACGGTCTTGACACGATTGCGACTCCACTCAAGCAGTATTCGATCGATATACCGGAAATGTACTTTGCCTGCAAAAACTGCTTCCTTCAGAGCCATTAGAATCAATTCCTCTTGATAACGGTCCTGATCCAACCAGCCGGATATCGTTTCGCACTCCATTGGAGAGAGCGGACGTCCAAATTCTTTTTCAAAGATGGAGAACATGTTCCGTTCTTCCTCTTCTTTTTGAACACTGTTCGAATCTTGACGTGCTGTATTGCTACTATGCTGCTCCGCACGGAATGCGGCTACTTCTTCAGCAGTGCACGCTGCAAGTTTGGCATATAATCCATGTAAATCATATCGCTCGTACTGGATGTCCCGTTCTTCGTCACGGTGCTCGTCAATAGCAATATACCCATCCCTCATCAGACGTTGCAACATTCTGGCAATGCCTTCAGGTGCAAGTCCCATGCGCGCCGCAAGCTCTTCAAGCGTGGGAAACTCATTGAACTCTGCCTGACGGAACCCTAGCAGTTGAATCAGAAGAAGCACTTCTGCATCTGATAGACCAAGCTGGTGATAAAAACGTAACAAGGCATACGGCAGATGGGCTGTACCCGAAGTCATGCCATAAGCTGCTCCATCCAACCAAGCTTTGGATGTGGTGTCTTCCATAGACGCTCCTCGGTTAAGCATTAAGGGTACAGACGATAGAGCATACGTGGGAATGCGATTGTTTCACGTACATGATCCAATCCACAGATCCATGCTACCGTCCGCTCCAATCCCAGACCGAAACCGGAGTGAGGAACCGATCCGTATTTACGCAAATCCAGATACCATTGGTAAGCTTCATCCGAGAGATTGTGCTCCTCAAAACGTTGTTGCATCAATTCCGGATCATCGATACGCTGCGAACCGCCAATAATCTCTCCGTAGCCTTCTGGTGCAATCATATCAGCACAGAGAACAACTTCTGGACGATTCGGATCTGGTTTCATGTAGAATGCCTTGATTCCAGCAGGGTAATGCGTGATAAAGACGGGTGTATTGTACTTCTCAGCAATTGCTGTTTCGTGCGGTGCACCAAAGTCTTCTCCCCAAGGAATATCAAAGCCTTGTCCATGCAGGAATTCAATCGCTTCATCATACGTAATTCGTGGGAATGGAGCTACGATACCTTCGAGTTTGGATACGTCACGACCGATAGATTCCAGTTCTGCACGGCAGTTTTTCACCACGGATTGAACGACATGAGCAATAAATTTCTCTTGTACGCGCAGACTTTCCTCGTGATCTACAAATGCCATTTCCGGCTCAATCATCCAGAACTCAATCAAGTGACGACGTGTTTTGGACTTCTCTGCGCGGAATGTTGGACCGAAGGAATATACCTTGCCCAGCGCCATGGCTGCGGCTTCCATATACAATTGACCACTTTGTGTCAGATAAGCATCTTCATCAAAGTATTTGATGTGGAACAGGTTCGTTGTTCCTTCCGCAGACGATGGTGTCAAAATCGGAGGATCAACTTGTGTGAATCCGTTACCATCAAAGAACTGTTGAACAGCGCGAATAATCTCTGCACGAATCACCATAACCGCACGTTGCTTCGTAGAACGAAGCCACAGATGACGATGGTCCATCAAGAAATCAACACCATGCTCTTTAGGCGTAATTGGATAGTTTTCAGTCAGGTGAATGATCTCAACCCCTGTAACAGTCATCTCGTAACCGGACGCACTGCGAGGTTCTTCACGAATAATACCTGTAACATACAAAGAGCTTTCTTGGGTCAGGCTCTTGGCATTGTTCCAGATTTCTTCACTAACTTCACTTTTTACAACAACCCCTTGGATATATCCGGTTCCATCACGCAGCTGTAAAAACTGAATTTTACCGCTGGAACGTTTGTTGTTAATCCAGGCACCGATTGTTACGGTTTCGCCCACATGCTCGTTCACATTACGAATTACACAATTCGTATTCATGCCCATATCTCCCCTTGGTTCCTGAATTTGAAAATGCAGCGGGCAGGCTTATGCCTGTCCTCTGCACTTCCTTGTCATTCTATATTTACTTTACAGTTAGATTACTGAGAATTCAATACGATTCGGTGTGTATCGCGTGCAATGACCAATTCTTCGTTAGTTGGCACAACGAGAACTTCCACTTTGGAATTCGCTGTTGTGATCCGGCGCGGTTCGCCAGAACGAATGGCATTCAACGCTTCATCCAGTTCAACACCCAGATAAGTGAGCTGCTCACATACTTTTTGGCGAAGTACAACAGAGTTCTCACCTACACCAGCCGTAAAGACGATCACGTCTACACCGTTCATTGCAGCTGCATATGAACCGATGTATTTACGCAGACGGTATTCGTACATCTCAAAAGCAAGCGTGGAGTTGGCATCGCCATTCTCCATACCTTCCGTAATCTCACGCATGTCACTGCTGATTCCGGAGATCGCAAGCAATCCACTGTGTTTGTTCAACATGGAGTTTACTTCGCTTACGCTCAGTTCTTCCTTGTTCATTACATAAGGTACGATGGCTGGGTCAAGGTCACCAGAACGCGTTCCCATCATCAGTCCTTCAAGCGGAGTCATACCCATCGAAGTATCCACGGATACGCCACCTTTAACTGCTGTTACACTACCACCGTTACCGACGTGACAAGTGATAATTTTCAGATCTTCCACTGGACGATCCAAGTATTCAGCAGCTGCCTTGCTTACGAAATCATGGGAAGTACCATGTGCGCCGTAGCGACGTACTTTATATTTTTTGTAAAGTACACGCGGAATGGCATACAGATAAGCTTTTTCAGGCATCGTCTGATGGAACGCTGTATCAAAGACCATAACCTGTGGCACACCAGGCATATTGGCTTCAGCCGCACGAATACCCATCATTGCTGCCGGGTTATGAAGTGGAGCCAAGTCGAACAAACGACGAATTTCAGCTTTGGCAGCATCATCTACCAATGCAGATTCTTTAAATGCTTCACCACCGTGAACAACACGGTGTCCAACAGCTTGAATTTCACTTACAGAATCCAGTACACCATTTTCTTTGTGAGTCAAAATATCAATGACTTTACGGATCGCTGTTGTATGCTCCAGAATTTCACTAACTTCTGTAACATCCTCACGGCCTGTGGGTTTATGTGTCAGAATGGAGGAATCCATTCCGATCCGTTCTACCAAACCTTTAGCCAGTACAGATTCGTCAGTCATATTATACAGTTGATATTTGAGCGAGGAACTCCCCGCATTAATTACGAGTACTTTCACAGTCGGTCACCATCCTTGTCGTACTTAAAGAATCCTTCGCCTGTTTTGGCACCCAGGTGTCCTGCACGCACCATTTTCTTCAGGACTGTAGAAGGACGATATTTCAATTCTCCGAATTCACGGAACATTCTTTCGAGTGCAGCTTCAACAGAATCCAATCCGAAACGGTCAGCCATTTCGAGTGGTCCATGCTGGAAGTTATATCCGATACGCATTGCATCATCGATATCTTCAGCAGATGCAACACCTTCTTGCAATACATGCAACGCTTCGTTAATCAGCAGGCAGATCAAGCGGGAAGTTACGAATCCAGGTGATTCATAGATCATGACTCCTTTTTTGTCCGCTACTTCTTCAACAAAACGTCTGGTCTCTTCGAAAGTTGTATCCGAAGTTTTCAGTCCACGAATAATCTCTACAAGATCAACCCGGGATACCGGGTGAATAAAGTGCATACCAATAACACGCTCTGGGTATTTGGTCGAGCTTGCAAGCTCGGTCAAACTCAGCGTGGATGTATTACTTGCCAGAATGACATTGCTTGGACAAACTTGGTCCAGTTGGCTGAATACTGCTTTTTTCGCATCCAGATCTTCTGAAATCGTCTCAATGACCATGTCGCAAGTTCCAAGTTCAGCTAAATGAGCTACCTTGGTAATGCGGGAAAGAATCAACTTCTTCTCCGCTTTTGTAATCGCCCATTTCTCCAGTTGTTTATCCAGATTGGTTTCGATCATGTCATATGCATGATCCAGCTTTTGTGTTGTATGCTCCACGAGAAGCACATCAAGTCCTTTGGCTGCGAGCATCTGGGAAATACCTTGCCCCATCGTACCGCCGCCGACAACTCCTATTTTTTTGAAAAACATGGTTCTGCTCCATCCTTTCGGTTCTCTATTTCTCTATTGTACCCTGTTCGCCGAAAATTACAAATTTCGACCCAACATATAATAATATCTTAGCACGAGTGAAATGTAAAAAAAAATAACCAGCATAAATAAATTATGCTGGTAGAAGGGCACTGTCACGAAATTGACAACGAAATTGTTCGCCAGACAAAACTTCCTCACGAATCAAGATGTCGAGTGAATTGTCGAAAATTGTCCGTTGTTCTTCAAGCAACCGCTTTGTCTGTTCCATCAGTTCTTGCAGAATTAATTTATTCTCTCGCATCAGTTCCTCGGTTGTGACCATATCCATGTTCACAATCCCAAGTGAAGTCAACCCCGAAGCCATCATGGTCTGTACCACATTGGTTGCCTGATCAAAGTCATTGCGTGACCCTGTGGAACGACCACCGTAGTACATTTCCTCCGCAGCTGCTCCTCCGAGTGCAATCATAATCTGCTCTTCCAGGAAGCGCTTCGTATAGAGGAACTGTTCCTGTTGCGGGTTATGACGTACATATCCCAGCGCTTGACCACGCGGACTGAGTGCTACCTGGCTTACACTGCCTGGACGCACAAGTTCAGCCATAATGGCATGTCCCAACTCATGAATGGCGACCCTTTTCTTCTCTTCCACACTGGACTCACGGTCTGTCTTCTCACCCATCATGACTTTATCAATAGCCAGGGACAAGTGCCGCTGTTCGATGTTCAACAGCCCGTCCCGCATGGCGTATATTGCTGCTTCGTTCATAACACTTTCGAGCTGTGCACCGGAGAAACCATACGATTCTTCAGCTGTTTTCTCCAGATTAACTTCCTTCATCAGAGGTTTATTCACCGCATGCAGTTCCAGAATATGCTTTCTGCCCTTTTTGTCAGGCAAGTCCACTTGAATGTGGCGGTCAAAACGTCCCGGTCGCGTCAGGGCGCTATCCAGCATCTCTTTGCGGTTTGTTGCAGCAATAACCAGTATTCTTGGTGTATCGGAAGAATAGATTCCATCCATTTCCGTCAGGAGTTGATTCAAGGTCTGATCATATTCACGCTGTTGACCACCTTCACGTTTACCCCCAATGACATCAATTTCATCGATAAAGATAATAGCGTTTTCCTTATTTTCCTTGGTGGCACGGGTTCTTGCGTCCTTGAACAAATCCCGAATTCTGCTGGCACCCACACCAACATACATTTCCACGAACTCACTACCCGATGCTGCTACAAAAACAGAATCGGTGTAATGGGCAGCAGCCTTGGCCATCAACGTTTTCCCTGTCCCTGGAGGGCCCGTCAGCAAGATCCCTTTTAACGGACGAATCCCGAACTTCCGAATTTCTTCATGTTTGATAAGAAAGTCAAGCGCTTCACGCAATTCCTGCTTGGCACTGTCCTGTCCGCCAATTTCTTCAAAAGTAAGCTTGGAAGGTCCTTTTTTCTTCCGTTTACGTTCCTGTGCAGCGCCTACTGTAATTCCGCCACGCATTTGCATCATGAACAGCAAAGCTCCGACAAACACCGCTGCAATCAGAATCGGAACAATATTAACACCAGTAAAAGCAAGAAAAATAATCAATACGGGAAAAAATCCGATGGCAACTTCTTTTGTCCACTTAGGCATTAGGCCACACTCCTATCTGACCGGGCACACGCGGCAGAATAATAAACTTGCTGGCATCTCCGTCTCTGAGACTGACATATACGTTGTTGTCATCCATCGCTGTATTTACCTTAATTCCATTCGTCGCCATCTTTGACAACGTTGGTGTAATCTCGGTGTATTGCTTGTTCTCCATCGCCTGAGCTACGGTAAACATCGCATCACCCCACCAACTTTCCAGTGCTTCACTGGAATGATCCACAACATCCAACTTTAGTGAACGTGTTCCAATTAACGTCTGTCCTTCTTTGTGAATATATTGTACCAGTCTGCCCAAATCAACATCAGGTTGCAGATCCAGTTTCAATTGTACGTCATTGCGGTTAATAGTTAATTGAACGTCATTGACTCCATCGTACTGGGTAACCATCTTTTCAATCGGATTCTGCACAGCCACCTGACGATATACAAACCAACCTCCAAACAACACAACGGCTGAAATGACGGCAGTTAAAGCAATAGGCAATACTTTTAGCTTCAAGTGAATTACCCCTCCCAGATTTTGGCCTAACCTACTGGCTTATTGGTATATACGAATATGTGTACATTGACTCCTGCGAGAATTTCGACAGGATTATTTGTTTTTGAATGTAACTTTGAGTACATATCTGAGTATATCACATCGTATATACATTTTCGAAGGCGAAAATATGAATAAATTATTAATTTTAACTATTTAAATCAAAAATGTTTACAGACAACACAAAGAACCGGTTCAGTCGGATATCCGTCTGCCGGTTCTTTTATTTCTCTAATTCTCTAGTTATGTCACTCTATTTGTTCTAGCTGTTCGGGAGGGTGTAGACCAGGTCCACCTGTTCTCCGTTGCTAAAACGATAAAAGCGATAGTGGTTATGCGTACCGTCTTTATAATACACTTGCCACACATATATTCCATTCACAACTCCGGGCATGATTCGCTTAATCTCGCCGGCAGGAACTTCAGAACTGAAGCGATTGCGGATCTGCGCTTCGGACATGCCATTCTGCAGCAGCTCACTGTGTACAGCGTTTGCACCCTTAGCCGGTTGATTGTTTGCATCGAATTTAACCCAGACCATAACATCCTGGTTATCCTTATTTTTACCGATCAGGGTCCAGTAGATGTTGTCAGAGCCTTCTTTGTCTCCCCAGATGTACTTGCGCAATTCATCATAGGATGTAATGCCCAGTTGCTTCTGTGCTGCTTGTATGGCGAGCGCTTCTTCCTTACGTTGGTCCTGTGTGACATAGACGTAATAACGCTGAAGTCCAAACAGAATCAGAACCAGTGCAAGCAGCGAAATCCATATCCACTTCTTTTTTTTCTTCAAAAGCCGAACTTCCTTTCCCTATGATGTTCTGTCCTGCAATTAACGAGCAAGCAGACCATCAAATGCCAATTGAGACTCACGCAAAATGCGCTCTTCATCCAGCGTCAGACATTCGCCGTGTTTCACCACTTGTTTTCCATCCACCCATACGTGCTCTACATCTTTGGCAGAAGCCGAGTAGATGGTATGCGAGATCAGGTCTGTATGTGGATAGAAATGTGCCTGTTCAATGTCCAAAGCGATAAAATCAGCCTTCATGCCAACCTGGAGTGCTCCGGTATTGTTCAAGAAGATGGATTTGGCACCGTATGACGTTCCGAGGAGTAACGCTTCGCCTGCTGGCACTGCCGTCGGGTCACCAGATACACCTTTGTGGATCAATGCAGCCAGTCTCATTTCCTCGAACATATCCAGGTTGTTGTTGCTTGCCGGTCCGTCTGTTCCGAGTGACACGGTAACTCCTGCTTTCAGTAACGCAGGTACCCGCGCAACACCGGAAGCGAGTTTCAGGTTACTTCCCGGGTTATGGGATACAGCCACATCATGACGGGCCAAAATTTCAATCTCTTCGTCATTCAGATGCACCGCATGTGCAACCAGGGATGGACGGGAGAAAAAGCCCAGTTTCTCCAGATGTGCCACAGGACGCAGTCCATAATCAGCCACGTTCTGCTCCACTTCACGAAGCGTTTCAGACATATGTGTATGGAGAGGAAGGTTCAGGTCGTTCGCAACCTGCACAAGCTTCTCTATGTAGTCAGGAGGGCATGTATATGGTGCATGTGGCGAGATTACGGTTGTAATGCGACCATCTGCCTGTCCATTCCACTCACGTGCAAACGCTGCCGACTCCTCCAGCTTCCGCAGTTGCTCTTCTTCCGAGCACAGCCCGATTACACCACGTGCCAGTGCTGCTCTAACGCCTGATTGCTCCACAACTTTGGCAACTTGATCCATGTGATCGTACATGTCCAGGAAAGCTGTAGTTCCGCCTTTCAACATTTCAAGCACCGACAGGGAAGTTCCCCAATATACATCTTCTGAAGTCATTTTTGCTTCCATCGGCCACATTTTTTCCTGCAACCATACTTGCAATGCAAGATCGTCTCCGTGCCCTCTGAGCAACGACATTGCTGCATGACCATGCGTATTGATCAGACCCGGCAGGAAGAACAGTCCTTTTCCATCCACTTTGGTACAATTTTTGTCTCCATCCGGCAATGTCTCACCAATATGCACAATCTTGTCATCCTCGACAACCATGTATCCTTGAACCACGTTCCATGCTGTGCCGCCTTCATTAACGGCAAATTTGCCGTTGTGAATTACCCATCTATTTGTTGTCATCTTCCTCGTCGTCCTTTCCAGTCTCCAAGTAATAGGCCAAACTAAGCAGATCCGTTGTAAAGTCAGCATGGTGAATGCGGATATGCGGCGGTGTTTTTAGAATTGTTGGTGCAAAATTAAGGATCGCTTCAATTCCTGATTCAATAAGCTGATCCGCAACATTTTGGGCTTCCGTATCCGGAACCGTGATAATACCGATACGGATGTTTTCCGTTTTAACCGCTTCCGTCAATTCATTCATTGGTTTTACCGTCAAACTGTTGATTTGGCTACCAATCTTCGGTCCATATGCATCAAATACAGCAACAATCTTCATGTTGTCTTTCAGATATGCGTTGTAGTTGGACAAGGCTTGACCGAGATTACCCGCGCCTACCAGAGCTACATTAATTTGCTGATCGATTTTGAGAATGTGACGAATTTTCTCAATCAAATAAGATACATCATACCCGATTCCTTTACGACCAAAATCACCGAAGTAAGCCAGGTCTTTACGAATTTGGGCCGGATTCAGATCCAGCCTCTGTCCAAGCTCTTGAGAAGAAACAGTAGCCACCTCACGCTGATGCAACTCGTTCAAATAACGCAAGTATACAGGCAGACGGCGTACCACCGCTTCTGAAATTTTATCCGATTTCATTCTTGCTCCCCCTTACCAAGGCCACGATAAAATAATAGATGAAAAGATGAGCATCCTGTATAAACTCAAAGATAAACGTGACATTTTATACAGAATGCTCCTTGTAATTTAGGTTATAAGTTCTTACGTGCAGCTGCTTTAATCGGATACGGAAATATCTAATAAAGTTTAACGCCAAACGATAGTGTCATGCAATGATATAACGAACAAAACAACCATTATTTTTGTTCATTAGCAGGTTTTTCCAACCACTCGGTAATTCGTGGAACCATCTGCTCCGTGAGCATGTGTTCCATTTTGGGACCAGGTAAAGAATATAAAAAGAATTTACCATAGTACGCTTCAATCACCCGTGTATCATAAACAATGACAATTCCTCTGTCCTTCGCTGTACGCACCAACCGGCCAAATCCCTGCTTGAAACGAATGACCGCTTGCGGCACGGACAGTTTCATGAACGGATTTTTCTTCTGTTCCTGAAGCAGCTCACTCTTGGCTTCCACCAACGGATGATTCGGTGGCTGGAAAGGCAGTCGCACAATAGCGAGACAGGTTAGCGCCTCTCCCGGGATATCTACACCCTCCCAGAAGCTGCTTGTACCCAGAAGTACCGTAGCTTTGGCATCTTGGAACCTGCGAGTCAGCTTGGAGCGGCTTCCACTGTCAACGCCTTGCCCAAGCAACGAGATGTCGTTACCAGACAGTGCCTCCTTCAGCGGATCATAGACCTGTCGCAGCATCTTGTATGAAGTAAACAGAACCATCATGCGTCCACGCGTGGCAATTGCCGTCTCTGCGAGTGATCGCACCAGCATATTAACAAAGTGCGCATCACCCACACTGCCCTTCACACTCGGGAAATCACGCGGAATCACCAGAAGTGCCTGATCGCGATAGTTGAAAGGTGATGGCAGCATCGAAGTTAACAACCGATTATTCTCGGAAGCTTCCTGCAAGCCAAGTTGTTCAATCATGAACTGGAATGACTTATCTACCGAAAGCGTAGCCGATGTAAGTACAACACTTTTCTTTTTATCAAAAAATAAATCCTTAAGTTGTGCACTGACATCTACAGGTACAGCATACAACTGAAGAGATTTACTTCGGAACTGACCGCTGGCTTCCATCCAGTACACCGTTTTGGCATCATCCATACGCATGAAGAAACGTAGATTCTCCTTCAATGTGGTCAGATCTTTCAGCAATCCTGTAATGTCCGTGATCAGACTATCCGATTGATAATCATCCTGATCCTCTTTCACCTCAAGCAGCAATTTGTCCCCTTTGCGAACCAAATCGCCCAGAGTCACATAGATCTGGTTCTCCAGATCCTGCAACTCCTGCCATTTTGCAGGTTTCTGAGAAGCTTTCAGACGCAGTGAAAATTGCCCCGTCTCTCCCGGTGAAGCATCACTTCGTTCAGGCAACAAACCGAACAAGGCATCGCTCATACGATCCCACAGTTCCTTGACCTCAACAGCCAGCGGGAACATCTGATCCACCATGGAGCCCCATTGAACCGAATTTTCATGCCCGGATAACTGGGAACGAAGCATAGGCAGCTGACCATTACGACTGTCTTTAAACAGGCGGGTCAGTGTATGAACCAAGGTGAAATATTTCATATGCATTCCAAGATGTTTACCAGCGACATCCTCCAGATGATGTGCCTCATCGATCACAAGACTCTCATAGGCTGGCAGCAGCTGATGCGCGGCTTTCACATCCGTAAATAATTTGGAGTGATTGGTGATTACAATATCAGACAACCCGGCCTCATGTTTGGCACGATGGTAGAAACATTTGCGGAACCATGGACATGATCTTCCCAGACAGGACTCGGATTCGCTCTGTACCGTCTCCCAGAAGTCCCCTCCGCGTCCGCTAAGGTTAAGTTCCTCATCATCTCCGGTTTCGGTCTGCGTGAGCCAGACAATCATCTGAGCAGCTGTGAAATAATCCTCTTTGGGTGTAGCGAATTCACGTTTATTGATTTTGTGTTCAAATTTGCGCAGGCACAGGTAATGTCCACGTCCTTTGAATACAGCAGCCTTAAACGGGAACGGAACCACTTGAGTCAGCATCGGAATGTCCCGCTCTCTCAATTGCTCCTGCAGATTGATCGTATGCGTGCTGACCATAACTTTCTGTTCCTGCTTCACACTTTCGTAAATAGCAGGCAAGAGATAACCCAGAGATTTACCGGTGCCTGTTCCTGCTTCGATCAAGAGATGTTTCTCTTCATCCAGGGCTTGCCTTACACTGCTGAACATCTGAGTCTGCGCTTCACGCTCTTCGTAATGATCCAGCGTATCCTTCAGGTTCTCCCGAACCTGGTCCATAAACTGTTCGAAGCTTACACCATCAAGGGGGTTAGCCTCCCGCTCATCGCGTGGTGCACCAATATCGGTCCAATCACTTACATTAAGAGCAAGCTGACGATAATAGGTATGTCCGTCCAGATCCTGAATCGGCTCTGCTTCCTTCTCACTGCGCATTCCGTCCAAGAACCAGCCCAAGTCACTGTCTTCTGGTGCAAACAGGTCACTGAGGCGCTGAATCGTTATGAGCGGTAATTCCTTTAACTCATCCAGGCACTTGAGCAGCACATAGGCTGTCGCCAGTGCATCACTGTCTGCCTGGTGAGGGCGATCATGTTGAAATCCAAATTCGGAAGACACATAACCGAGTTGATAAGAACCCAGTGATGGGAATGTGATCTTCAGAAAATCAATCGTGTCCAGAATGCGGCCAGTGAACGGCAAATAACCGCAACGGTCAAGAGCATTCTGCAAAAAGTGAAAATCAAAAGCGACGTTGTGTCCAACAAGCACCACATCATTAAGTAGCGGAACCATCTCCATCATCATCTCTTCGAGTGAAGGAGCGTCCGCCACATCTGCATCGGTAATACCCGTCAACCCCGAAATAAACGGGGGAATCGGTACACCAGGGTTCACATAAGAACTATATATTTGAGTTATGCTGTAGTCATGATCTATGATGGCAAGTCCGGCCTGTATAATCTCACCGTCGGACTGCGTGCCGGTTGTTTCGAAATCCAATACGGCAAATTTCATTGCAATGTACGGTCCCTTCCATTCCAGTCTATGTTACAGCATAGCAAAAAAAAGGGGATTTGAAAATTAACTGACAAAAAAGCGGTGTCCCCGCCGCTATGCCAAAGGAGGGAACACCGTTTTTTGTCGCCGAATTCCCGCTTAATGAAGGGTCGTCAGCTGATTAGCATATTGCAATTTTCCCCTGTTCAACCTGCAAGCTTCCATGTTGTACAGTGGTTCGGTCAATGTCGGGTCATACTGAAGGGCCTGTGCAAAGAGTGAACATGCAGCTTCGGGATTCGCAAGCTTGGCTTGAATACAGCCCAGGGCGTTACATACAAGCCCTTTCAAGCGAGGTGAACCCTTAAGGTACATGATCTGCTGCAAATGTGTCCCGGCTTCCGCCATTTGTTCCAAATTCAGATACGCGAGCGCCAGGTAAAAACGAGTCAATGCACTCTCCGGATGATCGGTCACAACCCGGGAGAACTGCATGATCGCCTGCGGATACATCTGTAATTTGAAATAGCCCTGACCTCGACTGAAACATTCCAGATGGAGTTCAGGCAGAGCGGTAACAGCTTCCTGTTCCGGTTCAAGGGAAGCAGGCTTATCCATCTCCCGCTCCCTCACCTGGCTCATTTTTTCTTCAAACATCAGCCATTCATCCAGCATTCCGTCACTCATCCGCTTAAGCAAGTTCCACTTTTGCAGCAATTCCTGTTTGTTCAGGCCTTCAGCGGAAGGATAGCTCTTGATAATTTCATCTAACATGTCGTTCATTTCTGCGAAAACATGCTGGAACATCGATGCATCCCCACCCTTGAAAAAATGGATTAGTGCAGTGACCTGTACTCATTTTTTGCTTCAAGGGCCGATTTCATTCTCCTTACCAGTCGATTACATAATTGTTGCGTGGACTTCCTGTTTCATCGTTTGTACAGGTTTATTCTGTCCATCTACAAATACAACGGTTGGTTTGTGAGTATTTGCCTCTTCTTGCGACATCATGGCGTAAGAAATGATAATGACGTTATCTCCAGGCTGCACCAGACGTGCAGCTGCCCCGTTAAGACATATGACCCCGCTTCCGCGTGGTCCTGGAATCACATAAGTTTCCAGACGTGCACCATTGTTGTTGTTCACAATTTGCACTTTTTCGTTTTCCATCAAGTCGGATGTTTCCATCAAGTCTTCATCTATGGTAATGCTACCCACATAGTTCAAGTTGGCTTCCGTTACCGTAGCCCGGTGAATTTTGGATTTCATCAGTGTTCTAAACATGGGACAGTACCTCCGATTTTTGCAACCTTATATTGTCAATCAATCTTGTTTTTCCGAATTTCACCGCAAGTGCGATGAGCAGATCATCACGTCCTTGAACTTCCTCCTGATCTGCGAGTGGCTCCAGACTTGGAAAAGCCTGAATCTCGGCGTAGTCGATAACGGCAAGCGGTGAGCTTGCAATCTGCTCGCGCAGAATACGACGGATATCTGCGGCGTTTGTAGCTGCACCTGTATCTGCGGCATCCTGAGCTGCACGCAGTGCCTTCGACAGAACTAACGCCTGTGTACGCTGTTCAGCGCTAAGATAGACATTACGTGAACTGAGGGCAAGACCATCCTCTTCGCGAACAATCGGACAAGGTACAATCTCTACAGGCATATTCAAATCATTCACCATCTGTTGAATGACCGCAACCTGCTGAGCGTCTTTCATTCCAAAAAATGCACGCTGCGGCTGTACGATGTTGAAGAGCTTGGAGACTACAGTTGTTACTCCGTCAAAATGTCCTGGACGTGAAGCGCCACATAAGCGCTCCGTCAGTTTTGAGACAGATACCGTCGTTTGCGTTGCCTGTGGATACATCTCTTCAACAGAGGGAATAAATACGATATCCACTCCTTGTGAGCGTGCTGTTTCCACATCTCTGGCTTCATCCCGCGGATAACTGTCAAAATCTTCATTAGGGCCAAATTGAATCGGATTAACGAATATGCTTAATACCACGATATCGCTCTGTTGTCTGGCTGCCTGCATCAAGCTTGCATGACCTTGATGCAGATAACCCATTGTCGGTACCAGACCTACAACGGACGCACTGGACCGAATCGCTTGACGCTTCAAGCTTAGTTCCTGTCTTAACTCTGCGATTGTCCGTAATACTTTCATGAGTTACTCCCCACCTTTTCCTTGCGTTGTCCGCCGTACAGTTGATCCAGAACACCATCCGCAGCATTAAATACATGCTCTTCGGCCGGGAACGAACGATCTTTAACTTCTTTCACGTAAGCTTCGATGCTCGTTCTGATTAATGTACCCACATCTCCATAGGTTTTGACAAATCGTTTGGGCGTATACGGAGAGGCGTATTGAACCACATCGTGGAATACCAGTACCTGACCATCACAGCCTCGACCTGCTCCAATTCCAATGGTAGGGATGGACAGTTCCTCCGAGATCGCCCGTGCAACTTCTTCCGTAACCAGTTCAAGCACGATACCAAACGCACCAGCAGCTTCCAGGGCTTTGGCTTCGTCCATTAAACGTTTCGCATCCGCTGCATCCTTGCCCTGAATGCGGTAACCACCAATCTGATTAACCGATTGAGGTGTCAGTCCGATATGCCCAAGAACAGGTACGCCTGCTTGCACGACTGCTCTAACGGTGTCCGCAATCTCGACTCCGCCTTCCATTTTAACCGCATGGGCATGCCCCTCTTGCATCAGTCGACGTACACCCTTAAGCGTCTCATCCACGCTGCCATGATAGGTCATAAAAGGCATATCAGCCACAATAAACGTCTTCTCAGCACCGCGCACTACGGAACGTGTGTGGTACACCATGTCGTCGATGGTCACCGGAAGCGTCGAGTTATAACCCAGTACTACATTGCCGAGTGAATCACCAACCAGGATCAGATCGATACCTGCTTCCTCTGCGAGGAGCGCTGTTGGATAATCGTAAGCCGTGATCATACTAAGCGGCACGCCATCCTGCTTATATTTTTTCATTTTCACAATATTCAACGCTTGTTTGTTCGCCATTTTCTCTCATGGCTCCTTTCTTCTTTTCAAATAAACGCAACAAAAAAACCTTTTAGTTTTCCACTAAAAAGTCCCGAAAAGTCAAAAAAGAGTCACTTGCGATCGTCCCTTCTGTCTCGGTCCTCTTCGGCTCAGAGCAGAATCCAACAACTCACTTAAACGTATTTCATTCTTGCACTGTGGTCTGCTTATATAAAACACATCAAAGCAGAACAAAGGTTACTGTTACGAGAGTGCAATTCGGTCTGCATTAGCCGATATCGCCTCACGAACACAGTATACCAAAGTTCTGCTCAAACTTCACGTCTTATGTTCATTTTACCAGTGAAAATTCGACAAATTGTTTATGATTTCCAAGAAATCTCACCAGAGATGATTAGTGTATGTTCTCCATCGTGCTTCTCCACGATAAGTGCTCCAGAAGGGTCAAGACCAATTGCCTTCCCTTCAATGACACCATGAGGATTCGTCACTGTAATCTCTCGATTCATCGATACGGACAGTGCCTCCCATAGAGCTGAGATCACACCAAATCCTTCTTTTTGATACAAAAAATACAACTGTTCAAGCTCCGTCAGAATGGCAGCCGTTAGTTTGGTACGATCAACGGATTGACCCGTCTCCATCTTGAGCGAAGTAGCGATTGTGGTCAGATCTTCCGGATAATCCTCGGGATCAAAATTCACGTCAACGCCTATACCTGCAATACAATATCTGACTTCATGATCTTCCACCGTGGATTCAAGCAATATGCCGCATACCTTGCGCCCATCAATCAATAAATCATTTGGCCATTTGATGCCTGCATCAGCTCCTGAACAAGCTCGAACGGCACGACATACAGCCACTCCTGTTAATAAAGTTAACTGCGGCGTATGCTGAAGTGGTAGATCAGGGCGTAACAGGACACTCATCCAGATTCCTTTACCCGGAGGAGAGAACCACTGTCGACCGAAACGTCCTCTTCCTCCTGTTTGTTCTTCCGCAATGACCACAGCACCTTCTGCCTGCCCTTGCTCAGCTAGCTTGAGAACATCCCCTTGCGTAGACAGGGTCGAAGTCAACAAAACAGCCTTACGGCCAAAAACGGTTGTATCCAGAGCCAATTGGAGGCCAGTAGCGTCAATGCTATCCGGCTTCGTTACCAGACGGTATCCTTTGCGGGATACAGCTTCAAACTCATAACCCATGTCTCGTAACTTGTTCACATGTTTCCACACAGCGGTCCGACTGATGGACAGATTACGGCTGATCTCTTCACCTGATACGAATCGTCCTTCTGCATTTAATAACATATGTAACAGATCTTCATGTTTGGTCATCTTGAACCACCCGCTTCACTTCTGCACTTAGTGCTGCATGCTGATTCTCTATCGTTCCAATCGCTGTTTCTCGTAACAAATGTTTCATCAGTTGACCCAGCCAAGGCCCGCCTTTGCGCTGCACCATTTGTAACACTTGTTCCCCTGTGATATCCAGCTCTTTCAAGTCATGCACAGGGATCGATTGACTCCATTTGGCTGCAAGTTCTTGAACCAAAACAACCTGCATTGCTGCCTGTTCGGACTGATTCCGCCATCCTGCTGGCAGTGTAGACTGTATTTGAAGCCAATCATCCGCCGCCTGAACACCACAAGCCAGAACAGTAACGATCCAATCGGAACGGAGACTGACCGTATCCTTCTGCTCCTGAACGGAAGTATGAATCAACTGTTCCACCTGAAGGACCCCTGTTATTCGAGAACGATGTTCATTGGAGAATGTCCACTGACGTAATAATACATCTGCTTCATCCTTACTATAACCGCCAGCAATCAGGATGAGTGACCAACGAAGCAACACATGCTGACCTGACAATTGTTCCAGATCGGATAACAACGTCTTGTTAAAACGCGCCGAGCTAACTGGCGCTTTGATGTGCGCAAGCGCATCACTTCTGTATAACAGCTCCAATCCTTTTAATGGATGGGGTCCCGACATCATTTTTACCATCTCGGTGCGTACTCGTTCCATCGCTATATGTTGAAGCAGGTCTTTCTGCCTTACAAGACCCTTCCACGTGTTATGAGCAATTTTGAAATCAAATACGGAAGCAAACCGGACACAGCGGAGCATCCGCAGTGCATCTTCACCAAATCGTTCCATCGCAGAACCCACACACCTGACTCGCTCTTCCTTGATATCTGCCTGTCCACCAAACGGGTCAACGATTGTCCCAGTGACGTCCATAGCAAGAGCGTTCATCGTGAAGTCACGCCGTTGTAAGTCTTCCTTGATATCCTGAACAAATTGAACCGCAGCTGGTCTGCGGTTATCCTGATACTCGGATTCTGTTCGAAAGGTGGTCACTTCAAAATAATAACCGCCTGAACGAACGGTAACCGTACCGTGTTGCAAACCTGTAGGAATACAATCGTCAAACAGTTCCATGACTTGCTGAGGAGAAGCAGATGTCGTGATATCCATATCGTCTACAACTCGTTCCAGCAATTCGTCACGAACGCAACCACCTACCCAATATGCCTTGTAGCCATGTTTGTTTAATGTTGTGAGTACATTCTCACTTTGAATTGCCATTTCACGATCTACCTGTGTCCATTGAACCACCACATATCACCTCTTCTCTTGCCTGTTGTGGTATGCACAGTATAATTTCGTCAAACAAATTGATTAACCGCAAACCGGCTTCAAGTTCGGAACTTCCCTTCCCAGCACCCGGTAATAAATCTGTTCATATTCATGCCGAATGGCATCATTGCAAAAGTCGTGATGTGCGCGTTGAAGACACGCTTCCCTGAACTCCGCAGCCAAACGATCATCTGTTAACAAACGGATTGTGTTCTCGGCCATGGATTGTGTATCCCCGATCGCGGATAAGAATCCCGTCTTACCGTGTAATACCAGTTCCGGAATTCCTCCGGCCTGTGAACCGATCGTGGGTACGCCACAAGCCATTGCTTCGAGCGCCACAAGTCCGAAACTTTCCTTCTCCGATGGAAGCATCAACACGTCTGCCATGGAAATGACCTGAGCAATGTCATCCTGTTTGCCAAGGAAATGAACTTTATCATTCAACCCGAGATCATTAATTTTCCATTGCATCTTCGGCAAATCAGGTCCTTCACCAACAAATAACAGTTTGGCAGGAACCTGCTCCTGTACCTGACGGAAGACCTCTACCACATCCTGAGTTCTCTTCACCGGTCGGAAATTGGAGATGTGCATTAATATTTTTTCGTCGGGCGCAGCGAAGTCTCTTCGCAGACTGGCAGCATCCCGCGGATAATATATTCGTTTGTCAATAAAATTATAGGTTAGATCGATTGGGCGCTGAATATCCAGCAGTTCGACCGTTTCTCGAATCAAATCTTGTGATACGGCAGTAACCGCGTCACTTTCATTAATGGCTAGACGGATCAGATCCTTCAGAGATTCATCCTGAGCCAGAACCGTAATATCCGTTCCATGTAACGTGGTAACCACTTTAAGGCCGTCCCCTACCATTTGTTTCGCAAGAAAGGCGCATACTGCGTGTGGCACGGCATAGTGAACATGCAGCAGATCGAGCTGCTGTGACTTAGCCACCTGAGCCATCTTTGTTGCCAGTGACAGGTCATACGGAGGGTAACGGAAAACATAATAATCATTTACTTCAACTTCGTGATAAAAAATATTTTTCTGGAACGTACCCAGTCTGAACGGGATACTGTTGGCAATAAAATGAACCTGATGCCCCTGTTCGGCAAGTAATTTGCCCAGCTCCGTTGCGACAACGCCAGACCCGCCGAGGGACGGATAACAGGTGATGCCGATTTTTAGCTTTTTATCCATCCTGTGGACGCTCCTTTGATCTCCCGCTTCATGCAGGTTGATATAATGCAATGGAATAATGAAACCCTTCGTTTCATTAAACGTTTATTGGGCACCCGAGCCAAATTGATGAACCACGTAAGGTGTAATTGTAGCAAAACCTTCTGCAAACGGGATGAGACTGCGTTGTCCGAGCAAGGAATCACGGGCTCTTACACGTTCGATATACCCTTGATTCAATGGCGTCGAGACCGCTCCGTCTCCCAGTTCGAATTGGGAACGATAAGAGAGCAATGAGGCTTCTTTTTGCTCATAGTGTTCCGTAATATCGACAATCAAATCCGTAGGCCCGATGTCATTAATAAAGTAAAAATAAAGTTCCTTCACCTGCACGGCAGGCATGTCCGGCATATAGTTGCGAAGCTTGGCGTTAAATACAGCCTCCTGCACAAGCTTACTGCAATTGACGTGATCCGGATGACGATCTTCCCAATACGGAGCAAACACCATCCGAGGGGCATGACGCCGTATCTCAGCCGTCACCGCCTGTACATGGTCAGGCGTAAGATACAAGCCACGATCAGGAAGCCCCAGATTCGTTCGACACGAAAGACCGAGGACGCGGGAGGCTTGCTCCGCTTCCTCGGTTCTGCGCTCTACTGTTCCGTTGGAAGACATCTCAGCACGAGTCAGATCACACACGCCTACTTTCAAGCCAGCAGCGGTATGTTTGGCAATCGTTCCACCCATACCAATCTCCGCATCGTCTGCATGTGCTCCAAAGATGAGAATATCCAGACTCATTCGGTATCACCCGAATTCAATCCAGCCTCCGGCTTGTATTTATGTACCAGCTCTCTCCAGGCAAAATCACCACGATCCAGAGCCTTAACCAGAATCTCAGCGGTTGCGATATTGGTGGCAAGTGGAATTCCCTGCACATCACAAAGACGCAGCAACGCATTAATATCCGGCTCGTGAGGTTGTGCCATCAGTGGATCACGCAAGAAAATAATCAGATCCATCTCATTTTGCGCAACCAAAGCTCCAATCTGCTGATCTCCGCCCAGTGGGCCTGATTCGAATCGATGAATCTTCAGCGACGTTCCTTCCATAATACGAAGGCCTGTTGTTCCTGTAGAATACAATTGATGGTCCGTAAAAACAGGCTCATATGCCGTCACGAAGTTAACCATCTCTTCTTTTTTACGATCATGGGCGATAAATGCTATTTTCAACATGACAATCTCCTTTAGTCGATAAAGTGGTCAAATCCGTAGATCATTCCTGTATATTCCATAACCTTTTGCACACCAATCTTAACACCAGGCATATAACCTGCGCGCTCATAGGAGTCATGCCGAATTTTGAGTGACTGTCCATAGTCTCCGAAAACAACTTCCTGCTGCGCGAATACGCCAGGCAATCGTACACTGTGAATTCGGAAGCCGTTGTAATAACCGCCGCGTGATCCTTCAATGGTTTCTTCCTCATTCGGGTTACCCTGACGAAGTTCTTCCCGATTGGCAGCAATCAGTTCAGCAGTTTTGATCGCTGTTCCAGAAGGAGCATCCAGCTTCTGATCCCCGTGATATTCGATAATCTCCACATTTGGCATATGTTTGGCAGCCTGTGCTGCGAATCGCATCATCAAAATGGCACCGATCGAGAAGTTAGGGGCAATAAGCCCTCCAATTCCTTTGTCCTGACATTGCTTGTCCAACTGTTCAATCTGCTCCGGCGTAAAGCCGGTAACACCCATGACAGGTCTGACTCCATGACGGATCGCGATCTCGGTATGTGTAAAAGCATATTGCGGCACTGTAAAATCAACCATAACCTGCGGTTTTGTTTCGGCAAAAGCCATTTCGATATCATCAGTCACCAGCACCCCACACTCTGGTAAACCAACAAGGGTTCCTGCATCCGTGCCTGCTCCGGAGCGGTTGACAGCCGCTGCAAGCTCCAATTCCGGGTCCTGAAGTACCAATTTCACAACTTCACGGCCCATACGGCCAGCCGCTCCGATCACGGCAACTCTGATTACTTCACTCATATTGACTGCATCTCCTCGCTATGTTGGATCATATCGTAGAATCCATTTCAACTCGAAAGAAATCTTTGTAAAATGAATTCTTATTGAATGGATTTCATACGTTGCTTGATTTCCTGTAACATCTGATGCAGTTGCCCATTCTGCGGGTCCAGCAAAATTGCCTCACGCAGCGCCTGAATTGCATATTCAAATTCATTCAAATCACTGTAAGCCAGGGCAAGCATAACATGAGCTTCCACTGAGAGCGGATCAAGTTTGACCGCTTCTTGCAGAAGCGTAGACGCTTCCACATACCGCTCCTGTGTTGCAATACCCGCCTGCTCCAACAGCAACTTCGCTCTGGAGGTCAACTCTTTTGCTTCCAACGTCTGCAGATGCAAGATATACTCTTCTGTTCCTGGCGACAATTCAACCGCCTTACGTGCATATTCAAGCGCTGGAACCAGATGTTTGCTGCGGGCGTGTGTAATGGAACAGCGATAATATAACTCCGCATGTTTTGGATGAGCGCGAATGGCTGACTCGAACCAACGAATCGCCTGCTCAAAATCATTTTGCAATATACAGCGGTAAGCCTGCTGCATATATTCTTCCGGTTTCATCATTAAGCTGACCCTCCCCGATCGGGTGATGGTACAGCATATGTAATCTACGCCTAATCGGTGTTTTTGGGAGTCCACCGATTGGCATCGCGGGTGTTAAATTTATGCATGACTTTATCGTGCGCCTCAGCCAGATCAATTCCCAGTGAGTTCGCAAAACAAATCGTGATAAATAAAATATCTCCAAGTTCAAGTTCAATGGAATTGGCTGCTTCGGAAGATTTCTTCGGCTTTTCGCCGAACTCATGATTCACTTCCCTTGCAAGCTCCCCAACCTCTTCAGACATCCGGGCCAACATGGCCAGAGGACTGAAATACCCCTCCTTGAACTGGGAGATATACTGATCAACCTCACGCTGCATTTCTGCGATGCTTTTCTCCATGAGAACGGATTCTCCTTTAGAAATGATGTCGTATTTGTTCCTAATAATATCAGTTATTTAGATGCACTTCCACCATCATCAGCGACAAATCATTTTTAAAGAATCAATAAACAGGTATACTAGATGGGAATGATTGCTTCTTCATTCTAATTTATCTACAGCGAGGGATCTTATGAGCACTGCCAAAACCTGGATTCAAGTTAAACTGGTTCTTCCCATCGTGCTGGGTACAGCCTTATATGCCTTTGGGCTCCTCTATTTCATAATCCCCAACCAGCTTATGGAAGGTGGCCTCACCGGGGTTACGGTGCTGATCAATTACGCTTTTGGCATCTCACCTTCACTTACAACCTTAATTCTGAATGTTCCTCTCTTTCTGATCGGGCTCAAAATTTTGGGCGGCAGACAGATGATCTATACGGGTATCGGAATCGGGGCACTGACCGTTTTTCTATGGTTGTTTGAGAAGTTGATTCATCTGGGGTGGATTGAACCATTACATACCGAGAATGACCTCCTGCTCGCAGCCCTATATGCAGGTGTCACCCTAGGAGCCGGCCTTGGCATTGTTTTTCGTTGGGGCGGAACGACGGGCGGTTCGGACATCATTGCCCGTATTCTCAACCGAAAGTATGGATGGAGTATGGGCCGAGTATTACTGGGCATCGACTTCGTCATTATCGGGCTCTCTCTCATCTACATCCCCAAAGAAAAAATTCTGTATACGCTCGTAGCTGTATTCATAGCCTCCAAAGTCATCGACTTTATTCAGGAAGGTGCATATTCTGCCCGGGCATTTATGATCATTAGTGACCATGCACCCGAGATTGCCGACCAGATCACACGGGATATGGATCGTGGAGTTACCCTTATTCCAGCCATTGGCGCGTACTCTAAACAGGCCAAACACATGGCCTACTGCGTGATCTCCAGGCAAGAGTTCAGGCGACTGCAGACGATTGTAGGTTCCATTGACCCCAGAGCATTTGTCATCATCAGCGATGTTCACGATGTACATGGAGAAGGTTTCAAAGAAAGTTGATTCACTATACAGAAACTACAAGAAAACCTCTTTTCGCATGAAGAGCCGTTAAAGTGGCTGTTTATGTGAAAAGAGGTCTTTTTTTATATACCACATATAGACCAGGATCAAATTCATATTCAATTAGCGCCGAAAAGGAAAAATCCCCTGCTGCTGCGCACGATATTTACGATATCCGGCGTAACTTAACGTCGCCACAATGACCGAACTAATGAGCAGCCCGGCTGCCCTGCGATCAGGACCCTGTACAAACGGTACAAAGGCACTCTCGTCCTTCTCGCGACCAAACAACTGGTTCACCAGTTCCTCCCCATGGCCCACCATGTTCTTTAATTGAGCCAGATCAGGTTGCTTCGCAGCGGTAAGCCCTTTGGTATGAGATAACCAGGCGTCCATCTGAGCAATCTCATACGGTTCACGGCGAATCAGCGCGGCAGGACGAATCGTCTCATAATGCTCCTCCAGAACGGTGTAGCGGTTTGCAAGTACGGCCGCAGTTTGCCCTTGATTTGTAGCAGCGGATAAAGCGTCCAGATCGTTTTTCACGATTTTATAATACTGAAGCCATAAAGGCTTGGTTGGATTCGCGAGACTATCGGCTGCAAGTCTGAGCTTGGCAGAGGACTGCTGAAGAGAAGCATCGTCATTTTTCACCTTCACAACGGCTTGTTTCACTTCAACAATGGTTTCGGACAAGGCGTGAATGCCCTCAACCGTTGTTTGTCCCTCAAAGGAGATATGCTCCAGACTTTTACTGATACGCAGAATGCTTCCTCGCACTTCTTCAATATTATTCTCGAGCGCCTGACGATACAATATGGCTGCTTCCTCATTCAGTTGTGCAATTGAATTGCTTGTGGACACTTGTTGATCTGAATTCGAATTCAATGCTTCACTTTGCGCGGATACACGATATGCTAAGTTCGTCCAAAGCAGCAGAGCTATGAACGATACCACCAATAAGCCAGTTTTGATCCCAAACGTTCTCTTCATGGACATCCCTCCCACCACCAATGTATGGCGGGGGACAGTTCGTTAGAACAAGCTCAAGATCGGATATCAGGTTCGTCTCGCTTGTCTTAAGGCCAGCCACGCGCACAGAATGCTCACCAGTGTCAGTCCGAATGTGAAATTACGCACACCATCTACATGATCATAGAGGGAAGCGGGTAACCAAGGGTAAATATCATATGTATAATCCATCGTATCGTTCAACAACGTCCAGAGACCTGCAACGACAAGGGAAGCCCAGCGGAAGCCGAAAAAACGTACATAAATAAGAGCTTCAATGGCCATCGCACTATGCGAAGCAATCAACATCCAGTCTTGCCAGTGCTGTGTACCGCCTTGCATCCATCCAGCGAAAATAATGGACACGGCCCACACGCCATATTTCACAGATGTGACTACGGCAAGCGCCTGAATCACATGTCCGATCCGTTTGATAATGATGGACCGTGGTGGGTACAAAACCCATAACAACGCTAAAGTAAAAAACAAACTCGCTGTTGGACTATCTGGCACAAATACGATCTGCCACACCGGCTGCTCAGCCAGCGTCAATTTCATTTGCTCTCCATACCAGATGTATCCGTATACCGTTCCTACCGCATTACACCAAAATAATAGCCACAGGAAATAACGATTGGTTAGAAATTCCCTACTCCAGAAATACGATAAAGCCACATTCCCTGCCCCTTCCTTCATCATATATTGCGCACAATAAAGTGCTGTCCAAAAAACACTTCAAAAAACCTGACCGCATAAACGATCAGGTTTCATTGGTTATTTCGATTTTACTGTTCTGCTTTCTGTTTCGCAAGCCATTCGGTCAGATGAGTGATCTCTTCATCTGTGACGCCTTGAGCAATCGCTTGATCGTACATCGCAGGCATCTCGTTATAACCTTCTTTAATAATGGTCAGAATCTCTTCCTGGCTGTGCTTGTCACCCACGCCCCGAAGTGACGGTCCACTTGCACCCTTCATATCAGCCGCATGGCAGCCAATACATCCGGCCTTCTTGTACGTTTCCATTGCAGGATCATCCTGTTCCACGATCGCAACTTCTTCTTGCTGTCCAGGTGCATTGGAAACGGGTGGGAGCCCCTGTTCACGCCTCTCCAGCGCTTCTTCTTCACGTTGAATATGTTCAGGCTTCTGTCCACTTGCTTCCAACTCATGCTCGTAGTGCGTCCACGCTACATTTGTCAGGTAGAATACAGAAATGACCGACAAAATCATCAGTGATGAAGCAATTGGGCGTTTATAGAAACGCCGCTCCTTGCCTGTATCCAGGAATGGTGCCAGCAGCAAAGCTCCAAAAGCGACTCCGCTGACCCCCAGTACCCCGAGCAGAACGTAATCGCCCGATGCGTATGGATACTTCAAGTACTGATACAGAAAAAGGAAGTACCAATCCGGCATAGGAATTACGGATGCGCTCGGATTGGCCGGATACCCCAAAGGTGCAGGTTCTGAGATCGTTAGTACCAGAATCCCCACCAATACAACGACACCAACCATCCATTCTTTCAGCAGGAAGTTGGGAATAAAGGCTTCGGATTTTCCAGGATACGCCGTGTAATCAGGCGGGGTAATGAAGCCCGCCCCTTTACGGACCCGTGAATCACCGACAAAGATAACCTTTTCCTCATCATCCTTCTTATGTCCGTGAGCCATTGCGATTCCTCCCTTCTCAGTTTATAGTGGTCCCGAAATGCCCTGTCTGCGGATCATGATAAAGTGTCCGACCAGAAGCACCAGAAGCACAGCGGGGAGGAAGAATACATGCAGGGCAAAGAATCGGGTTAGTGTCTGTGCACCGACAATCGTACCGCCTTGCAGGAATTCTTTAATAATCGGTCCCAGCCATGGAACCGTGTTAGCAATCTCCAATGTTACTTTTGTTGCAAAATAGGCTTTGTTATCCCATGGCAACAAGTACCCTGTCAGCCCCAGGCCCAACATGACGAAAAAGATCAGCATGCCGACAACCCAGTTCATTTCACGCGGTGCCTTGTAAGAGCCTGTAAAGAACACACGCATCGTATGTAAGAACATCATTACGATAACCAGACTGGCTCCCCAGTGGTGCATGCCGCGAACAATTTGGCCGAAGGCTACTTTGGTCTGCAGGTACTCCACACTTGCGTAGGCATTGATAATATCAGGTACATAATACATGGTCAGGAACATGCCTGACAGAATCTGAATAACAGTAATAAAGAACGTCAATCCACCAAAGCAGTACACGAATGCGGAAAAGTGATGAGCCGGATTTACATGCTCTGGAACTTCATGATCCGCAACGTCCCGCCAGATTGGCGTGATGTCGAGACGCTCGTCAATCCAGTCATAGACATTTTTAAACATCTGCGTTCACGCCTCCTAATTCACTCGGGTGTTCGGAACAATGTCGCCCAGATATACCCAACCCTGCTCTTCCTTGACTACGTACTCATCCAGCGGTTTGGGGGCTACGGCAAGATTCTTCCCTTCCTTGTCATAGTGCGCGCCATGGCAGGGGCAATGATACTCGTCAGGGTATTGCTTGTCACTATTCCAGCCTACTGTACATCCCAGATGTTTACAGATAGGTGAGAGTGCATAAATTTTACCCTGCTCGTCTTTGCGAATCCACGCCACTAACGATGCATTACTCAGATACCAACCATCCTGTTGTTTAAGTTCAAAGGTGAATTCTTGAGGCTCATTCGTAATTTTGCTGATTTCAGCTACTTTGACAGAGGTGCCTTCTCCCTTATGTTGCAAAATCGGGTCCACCGCAAAACGGACCATAGGAAGGATTGCACCGGCGGCCATGTAGGCTGTAGCTCCACCAAGCGTGTAAGTCAAAAACTGCCTGCGTGACATCTCCATGCGGCTTGGCAATTTCAATGAAGCTTCGTGGTGGTCATGCTCACTGCTCATACTGTCTCCAACCCCCTTTTTCAGCCAACTCTCTCAAACGTTTTCATTTTCATAAATTCCACGACTTACTAGAACATACATAATCATATAGTAGCCCTAGAACACCGTCAAGAATTTGTCACACATTTTTAAGGTTCAATTGTAAGCGTTATTAAAAAATTGTTGGTAAATTGTCACATTTGTCGCCAAAAACTATTTTTTCCACAACTCTCGTATCTTTTCCCCTATAAATCTCGCAATCCCCTCTTCTCCGACCTCATGAGTTAACACGGACCGACTCAAAATCAGATCAGCAGATGGAATGTCCACGCCATCCAAATGACCATCTGATGACATAATAACCACATATTTGAATCCTGAGGATTTAAGCTGTGCGGACAAGGAATTTAATGTCATTGACAATTCCGAATTAGCATAATGAAAGGCTGGATAAGTCATGATTCTCCCTTTGAAAGGAATTTCGACCAGATCCAGAAAATCACGCAGCCGCTCCAATGCCTCGGTAGCTTCAACTGGCGACTGCTCACCGCTAAGAGCTGTGTATGGAATAAGGCATGTATCCAGATAGAGTTGCAGTTCAGCCCAGCTGTCTTGAGTCATCTCACTGAATTTCAATTCCCTATATCCCCTCTCTATCCATTTTATTCCCATATTATATATGACCATATCTTATAAATCCAGACATTCATTTCAGAATTACACATATCAAAAAAGGAAATACGCCTCTGCGCATTCCCTTTTATCTCAGCAAGGATATATTTTGCCTATCAGTTTATGGTCCTCAGTTCATCCGTCAGACTCCGGAAAGCTACTTCGTCTCCGGTAGCTAACGCTTTATCGATTTCCAAATAGAGCTTCTCGCTGCGCTGTTTGCGAAGCGCTTCGTCCCACACCATCTCAGCTGCCAGCCCCAACATGACTTCATACGTAACTTTCATTTTATCCAATAGGATGCACCTCCAAAACGGATTTAAGAGCTCCTATATTCTTTTCCTTTGGTAACATAACCCAGTGAAGTTCTGGACATCCGCTCCAGATCGGCATCTGTCAGCTCACGTATCACTTTGGCAGGTGTCCCCAAAGCAAGAGTATAGGGCGGAATCTTACTATTCTCAGTAACAACAGAACCGGCTCCAATCAGCGTATATTCGCCAATGTCGGCTCCATTCAGCAGAATGGCTCCCATGCCGATTAATGATCCTGTTCCAATACAACAACCATGAATGATCGCTGTATGTCCTACTGAAACATCATCTCCCACAATCAAAGGTTGATCAGTATTGACATGCCCGACAACGTTATCTTGAATATTACAGCGCTTTCCAATGATAATAGGAGCCAAATCAGCCCGCAGGACTGCATTGAACCAGACGGAAGACTCTTCTCCCATTCTCAAATCACCGATCAGTTTTGCACCCTCAGCCATATATACCGAAGAGTGTAACTGAGGTTGTAAACCTTTGTATGGAATTATCATTATTATTATCACTCCTTAATTTGGGAGTGATTTTAGCAACTTGTCCTTCACTTGTCAAACATAATAGGTGTAATGTCTCCTGAGATGGAGCGACAGGATGCAGCAAGACGCGTGCCCCAGGCTGTCATTTGTATAGTCCGGCCTTCCTCATGTTCCCCAATACGGACCATGCCAAGATGCAGCATCATTTTAACAATTCTGTTATCATAGATGGCCGCGGCCGTATCATAATAGAACGGCTGAATGAATGGACCGATCTGACGAAACAGCGACTCGGCGGTTGACCATTCTTGGGCACATTCGCCTGTCCAGTACACAATAGAGGACAGATTGGGAATAGCACCTTTATACAATCTTAACCAAAACCTAAATAGCTGTATCATCTCGGCTGTTTTCTCTACCCCCAGCTTGTCTTCTCCAGCTGGTGATAGCTTCAGCGTGCCTTGCTCCTCATGAACCAGCCGATGGTGAAATGTATAGTCGTAGAGAAGTGCGAAACGATCCGGGTAATCCTTGAAGGAACGGCCATATCCGAATCTCCATCCACCTTTGCCCACTAAATCCTCACTAATGTGCAGATGCTCCATAATCTGCTGTTGAGAGCGACGGTACATCATGCCTTCAGCGTTAAGGGCAATATCGTGCTGCTGGACAAACTGCAGGAACAACTTGAGATCATCTGCTAAGAGATGATATTCATCCCGATACATGGGTGGTTCCGTTGTTTTGGTAATCCCTGCTCGCAGATGTATGGATAACACATCCCTGAATCTTAATTTCAGATCCTGGGGTACCTGATACAAATACCTGGTCTGCTGCGTTGTCCCATTGAACAACCATCCACTCTTATTAAAGCGAACGATGAGATCACGTGGACTCGCGCCAGCCTCACTCTCCTTTTTGTCCATCGATTGACGGGCTATGGCAATGAGTTCTTCCATACCATAATACTGGCGAGGATCAAACAACAAGTTGTTCAAAAAGCGCTGATCTGCTTGATTCAGTTGACGTACCTGCTGCTCAAAAAAGGGTCTGCTGCCCAATGTAGTGAGAATACTCTGGATGAGTTCATGTTTGGAATTGGGCTTGCATTCACATTGGTAATAGTCTGCTATTCGATTAAGCTGGCCAATATCGGCAAAAGTAAGCATATCCGCTAGATTCATGGGTCCATCGCCTCGCCCGTTAACTACTTCGACTGCTGATTAGGAGCCTGAAATAGTTTGGTTTTGTAAACATCGTTGACGGAATTCCCATAATCTAAACCTCTTTTTGGAAATCTTTTATGTTTTAAACCATACTATGCCCCAAGTTGGTCAATCAGAAGAAAAATGAGAGGTTTGAAATCATATAAAGTCTTTATTTCCCCATAAAACGCAAAAAACAACCCAAGTTAGATTACTCAGGTTGTTTCGCTGTGTCCAAAGACAGATGTCGTGTGCAATTATATAACAGCGGACTCCAGTCATCACGTTCCTTTTCCAGGATTGTCAGTGACAGGTTTCCAATCCGTTCTGTGTACCGATCTTTAAACAAGGCTGTTAACAGGTTGGCCAGAAAAGCTCCGTGAGTGACAATGAGCACGTTTTGGTCCGGATAGGCAGACCATAGATCTTCCAGAAACGCCAGTGCACGAATCTGGATATCCGCTATCTGCTCCTGTCCCAAGTCCAATGTCTCCCAGGATTTGCCCCAACGGGCAACCCGTTCTTCTGAAGTCAGACCTTCAATCTGACCAAAAGCCCTTTCTTTCAACCGTGCGTCCGGCTCAAGCAAAGGTACATTCAACAGTTTAGAGATAATCTCCCCTGTTTCCTGTGCCCGCGATAATCCACTTGTGATGATATAGTCCCACTGGTATTCTTCCGTCAACAGACGTCTTCCCAGTCGCTCTGCCTGTTCACGGCCTTCTCCATTCAGAGGAATATCCGTCTGACCCTGTATACGGCCCGCCGCATTCCAGTCTGTAAGACCGTGACGAATAAGCCCGATTCGCACTTACATCCCTCATTTCTCCACACGGCGAACGAAAGGTTATTACCTATGCACTCGCACTTTGTTTACGTTTATTCGTTGTTCGATGCATACGTCCAAGAGAAAATAACGCCATTCCTATTGCAAGTAAAGAGAGGGCCATCCAATACTGCGGATAAGCAGGTCCCATGCTCACAACAAAAGGTTCCATGATACTTCCTCTGTCCGCTCCAGTCATGTTGTACTGATACATTCCAGAGGACGATGGTCCGCTTCCGGCAACCCCTGTCTCCAGGATACCCGTAGTAACAACTTTGGTTTGCTCAGCTTCTGATACGTCTGGTTTAAACATTGCCATATACAGAAAGCTACATAAAAAAATAGCCAGGAACGCGGCAATCCACAAAGACATATGCTTGCGGATCACAGCAGAGAAACGATTAACCTTTGCCTCTTCCGGCAGTAGCCATGGAGACTCCGCGTAGATCCGGTCCATAACGTTACGGTTCACTCTCTCTGCTTGTTGTTCTGTCACTGGAACCGGAATGCTGTGCAGCAAGATCTGAGCTTCTTCCCAGACCTCAAACTGCTCGGAGCACTCTTCACAACCAGCGAGATGAGCATGAAATGCAATCCGCTGAGGATGAGTTTCCGGCAAGTCCCAGACCAGTGCAAACAGTTCCTGGGCTTCATTGCAATTCATCGGTTCTTCATCCCTTCATATGGCTCGTACACCGGTTCGAAGAAATAAGGTTCCAATTGAGTTTTTACGCTTGATCTTGCTCTGAATAATAGCGATTTCACAGAACTGACGCTCTGCCCAAGAATATTCGCAATCTCTTGGTAGTCTAGTTGATCATACTCGCGGAGTATAATCGCAGAACGCTGCTTCTCCGGTAAATTGTTAATCGCATCCCTAACCAGCATCACCCGCTCGCTGCGCAGTACAGCATACTCCGGTGCATTCTCCGAAGGAGCAACGGGAACAATCCCGCTCTCTTCAAGTGGGACATTTCCGCTGCGCTGTTTGCGAAGCTCACTCAGTACCGTATTTCTCGCAATGGTATATAACCAGGTTGAGAATGAGGCATCCACCTCACGGAAAGAGTGCAGACTGCGGAACGCCTTATAGAAAGTCTCAGAACAGAGATCTTCCGCAAGCAGCTCCATATTGGAACTTTTCAACATATGATATACGAAAGCCAGTATTTTACGCTGATAACGACTCATCAGCTCGGAATATAACTCCAGGTTACCTTCCTTGATCTCTCGAATCAACTGGGAATCCGTCATTTGAGTGCGACCCCTCCTCGCCCATCCATGTGCTTCTCCCCGTTCGACTCTATCCATGTATTACCGAACAGGCACAAAAAAGTTGCGGTTCTCACCGCATATAAAAAGCGTTCAGCGCCGTAACTGGCCTTCCCGCCAAATTCCCCTATGTAATGGCAATTTCCCCAACGTTTCTACATTAACAGTATTTATTGTACAACGGTCTGCATCATCCTGGCAAATCCATTGGTATCCGCAAAACCCGACCTGTCATTCATATGCGGTCATTTTCACGTTCATGACTTCATTTTGAGCCTTTTTGGTAAGCCCTGCTTATATAGACGGACGACATACCGAAAAGGTTACAAAAATGTGATATTTTTTTGATCTAAGGTATCCCTAAAAAAAGGAGTTATTATCCTGAATTACCGAAAGATATAATTAATTCAAGCAATTTTACTGAAAGTGTTGACAAAATGAAAACGTATACATATAATAAGGGTACAGTATGGTTTCTCTCCACTCCTATCCAATAACTGTATTGCTCCACGTGAGCAATGGCCGCTTTTGTAAGCGGTCTTTTTTTTGTCTTTAAAAAGATATTTATATGTTAATATTTGTATAAACCCTGTATAAAATCCTCTTTGATCCGTGTCTGAAAATCAAATAATAACTCCAATATAACCTCACAAAAAAGAGGGCTTTCGCCCTCTCTCGTCTTATATCCACACTTGATAGCCTAAGGAATCCAATAACGTCTTGGCTCGTTCCATATCTTCTTCCTGACGGAAAGACAGACGCATAATGCCCGGCACATCCACCCGGTTTTCGATAATCTCCAAATTGCTCAAGTTGATGTCATTCGCCCCAAGCTCAGTTGCGATCTTACCGATCATACCCGGTGCATCCTGGACATCAGTATACAGATCGAATAACGGCGAAATCATGCCTTTGCGTCGTTCTGGTAATATACTGCGGAACTCGCGGGCCTGACGGAATGCCTCCTCTATACCTTCACCGTTCTTATGCTCCAGCATATCCGTAAAGGCCTTCATCTGGCTATTCCAGTCCTTAAGCAAGCCCAACAGTACATCACGGTTGCTAAGCAAGATATCTCTCCACACAATCGCATCACTGGACGCAATCCGGGTAATATCCCGGAAACCACCTGCAGCCAGCATTTTATACAGTGGATTCGACTCATTATATTCACGCACCTGATTCACCAGCGCAACAGCAATAACATGTGGCAGATGACTAATCGCCCCCACGATGTCATCGTGCAGCAGAGGCTCCACACGCACGATCTGTGCCCGTGTATACGCAAGCAGCTCAGACAGCCTGCTGTAGGCTTCCTCAGGTACATGTTCTGAAGGGGTTAAGACATAGTATGCATTCTCAAACAACACAGCTGAGGCCGCATCTACGCCTGCACGCTCCGACCCCGCCATAGGATGACCACCAATGAAGTAAGCGTCAGTCAACCGCACATGCTCGGCACAAGCGGCAATGGAAGCTTTAGTGCTTCCTACGTCCGTGATGATACATCCTTTTTTCAATGGCAGCTTGGAGAGCTTTTCGAAATAGGATTCAAGCAAACCTACGGGAACGCACAAAAAAATAAAGTCGGCATCCTCTACCGCTTCTTCCAGAGAGAGCGTAGCATCATCCACTACACCGCTCGCTATGTACTTGTCCTTCAGTTCATCCAAGTGGGCGTAGCCCATCACGGTTACATCTGGCTTGCCTTTGAAGCAGAGCGCCAGTGAACCGCCGATGAGTCCTACACCAATCATTGCAATTTTTAGTTTCATGGGTCCTCACTCTTTCATCGCCAGTATTAAGGGCGTGCTACCGCCTTCTCAGCCAGCGTGTTCTCCAGTGCCGTGACAAATGCACGGTTCTGTTCTGATGTTCCGACGGACACACGAATGTAAGTTGGGTATACGTGGAATCCTGGGCGAACGATAATGCCTTGTTTGAGCAAGGATTGGAACGCAATTGCTGAAGGCATATCCAGGTCAACCATAATGAAATTACCCTGTGAAGGGAAATACGACAATCCGAGCCGTGTAAATTCATTTTGCAGGTAATCCCGATCCGTTTCATTCCGCTTCGAGCACTCTTGAACAAAATCCTGATCCAGTAGTGCAGCGGTTGCCGCAACCTGTCCAAAACGGGAGGTGTTAAACGGTTCACGTACACGGTTAATCAAATCAATAATTTCGGGACGTGCAATGCCGTACCCGATCCGGAGCGAAGCCAAACCGTAAATTTTGGAGAATGTCCGCAGTATGACCAAGTTCGGATACCGTTCGATCAATGGTACGCTCTGCGGGTATGCTTCATCGGTTACGAATTCATAATAAGCTTCGTCCAGTATGACCATCACATGAGCAGGCACACGGTCCATAAAGGCTATAAGCTCCTGCTCGGAGATAATCGTACCTGTCGGATTGTTGGGATTACATACCCATACTGCTTTGGTTTTGTCGTTAATTTGCGCGAGCATCGCGCTCAGATCATGCGTGCCATCTTTCAGAGGCACTTCTATGGTCACGGCCCCCTCAATATCTGCATTGCTTTTATATACGGAGAATGTCTGATCTGCCATGATGGTCTCGTCACCCGGCAAGAAGAAAGCTCTTGTGATCAAAGCAATAATCTCATCGGAACCACAACCAAATATTAAGTTGTTCCGTTCAACGCCAAGATGCTTGGCAAGAACTCCCGTCAGCTCAACCGAGCTACCGTCTGGGTATATGCTTATATTCGTCATTTCTCTCGTAATGGCTTCCAGGGCGGCAGGAGAACTGCCGTACGGGTTTTCGTTGGAGGCCAGCTTGATGACTTGTTCAAGCCCCAGTTCACGTTTCACTTCTTCAATCGGTTTGCCCGGCTGGTACACAGGCAGATTGACAATCTGGGATTTCGGTTTCAACCCGACCGCCTCCTGTTATTGAAATAATGTTAGACACGAATCAGCGTACACCTCACGTGTCCAAAAGATGTCCTTTCAGGACATCCCTATCCCTTTAATTGTGCCACAAAGTTGCGAATTTGCAACAGTCCCGCTGCACGCGTATCCGGATTTTCAAGCAGAGGAATCGCATCTTCCACCTGACGAACAATGGCACTACCTACCACAACGCCATCGCAGATGCTGGAGAAATGGGCCACCTGCTCATGACTGGAGATACCAAAACCTACCGCTACAGGGAGGTCTGTCAGACTTTTCACCGTCTCAATGAAGCTCTCTACGCCATCAAAGAAAGAAGCTCTCTCTCCGGTTACCCCAAGGGATGATACACAATAGATAAAGCCACTCGCTCCCGTTACAATCCGCTCAATCCGGGCATTAGATGTAGGTGCAACAAGAGGCACCAGATGCACACCAGCACGATTTGCGCGTTCACGCATCTCTTCCGCTTCCTCAATCGGCAGGTCCGGAATGATCATGCCACTAATATCGTGTTTGACCAATTCATCAAAGAATACATCCAGTCCTGTCTGCAATACCGGATTATAATAGGTGAACAGTACAAACGGCAGTTTCACACCTGCATTACGAGCTTTTGCTGCGGTTTCCATAACAGTACGAATGGTAATCTGGCTTTTCAGCGCACGTTCGGAAGCACGCTGAATGACTGGGCCATCTGCAAGCGGATCGGAATAGGGAACACCCAATTCCAAAATATCCGCTCCAGCCTGTTCAAGCTCCTTGATGATATCAATCGTTGTGTCCACATTCGGGTCTCCCACGGTTAAGAATGGAATAAGTGCCGTACGATTCTGTTGCTTCAATTGCTGGAAGGTCTGGTCCATCAGATTCATCCCAAGTCACCTCCCGTGTATTTCATGATGGATTCAACATCCTTGTCTCCACGTCCCGACAGACAAATGACTACAATATCATCTGCTGTAAGTTCAGGCGCCAGTTTGACAACTTGGGCTACCGCATGTGCAGACTCCAGAGCAGGAATGATTCCCTCCGTCCGACATAGGAGTTGCAGGGCATCCAGTGCTTCCTGATCCGTGATCGGTACATATTTTGCCCGTTCAATATCCTTGAGATAGGAATGCTCCGGACCAACACCCGGATAATCAAGTCCGGCCGAGATGGAATGCGCTGGCTGAACCTGTCCATACTCATCCTGCAACAGGTAACTCATAGATCCCTGGAATACACCATGCGTACCTTTGGTCATCGTCGCAGCGTGATACTCGGTTTCGACCCCTTTGCCTGCGGCTTCAACACCAACAAGCTTCACATCCTGATCACCGATAAATGGATAGAACATACCGATCGCATTACTTCCTCCACCAACAGCTGCTACAATTACATCCGGCAAACGCCCTTCGATCTCCTGAATCTGACGACGGGTCTCATCACCAATCACACGTTGGAAATTCCGCACCATCATCGGATATGGATGAGGACCAACGACTGATCCGAGCACATAGAACGTATCCTCCACATTGCTGACCCAGTAGCGAAGTGCTTCATTACCAGCATCCTTCAGTGTCCGTGTTCCAGACGTAACCGGAATCACTTCTGCTCCGAGCAGCTTCATCCGAAATACGTTTAACTGTTGACGCTCTGTATCTTCTTCGCCCATAAATACTTTGCATTCCAATCCAAGCAATGCGGCTACGGTTGCCGTTGCAACGCCATGTTGACCTGCACCCGTTTCGGCAATAACTTTCTTTTTGCCCATCCGTTTGGCAAGCAAACCTTGCCCAATGGCGTTATTAATTTTGTGCGCGCCTGTATGATTCAGATCTTCACGTTTCAGATAAATTTTTGGTCCGCCCAATCGGCGTGATAATTGCTCTGCATGATACAATGGCGTTTCACGCCCGGAATACTCGCTCAGCAGGTAGTTCAGTTCCTTGTTGAATTCCTCATCTTCAGAGAAGTGGCTATATGCCTCCTCCAACTCAATAAGTGCGTTCATTAGTGTCTCAGGTACAAAGCGGCCTCCGAAGTGACCGAAACGCCCGTGTTGATCCGGCAATTGATGTGTCATGCCTGCTTCACCCTTTCTACGAATGCTGTAATTTTGGCAATCTCCTTCACACCTTCAGTCTCAACGCCGCTGGATACATCGACGCCGAAAGGTGCATATGTCTGTATTAGTTCTTGTACATTGTCCGGCTGCAAACCTCCTGCAACGAACAGAGAAATTTCGCGCTTTTTGGCCCATTCAGCGTAGGCAGGGATTCGCTCCCAGGCAAACGTTTTCCCGGAGCCCCCTCCATATAGAGGATCATGGGTATCAAGCAATATCGCATCCACGAATTTATCGTAAGCATCAAGAGCCCTTATGGCTGCATCATCAGCTTCCGGACCCGTTTCATCTTTGGGAAAAGAAAAAACCTTGAATACTTCCGCATTCCACCGCTGCTTCACCTGCTGGCAAAATTCCGCAGACTCCTGTCCATGCAGTTGAATAACATCCAGGTGAGCAATCTCCATAATGTGTTCCAGCTCTTCGAGCGTAGGATTCACAAATACACCCGCAAGCTTCGGCCGATCATAGGCAGACCATTCGAACAACACCGTTCTTAATGCAGCAGCCTGCTCGGGTTCGATTCGGCGGCGTGATTTGGCAAAAACAACACCAATGTAATCCACAGGCAAGTTTATCATCGATTTTAGCACTTCAACGTCCTGAAGTCCACATATTTTTACGGCCGCTGGCAGCGGGTTTCTCAGTTCTGACATACTGTCACCTGTGCCATCGTGTATGGAAGTATTCATCATTTGGGTCCCATCAGATCATATACAGCCGCCTCGACATCATCCTTGCGCATGAGATGCTCACCTACGAGAATACCATGAACACCGGCCTGGATCAGAGGTACTGTTGATTCTGGTCCGTCAATACCACTTTCGCTAATCAAGGTAACACCACTTGGAATCAATTCCATCAGATCCAGTGTCGTGTTCAGACTGGTTTCGAATGTTTTCAAATTACGATTGTTGATGCCTACAAGTGTTGCCTGCGGAATCTCCAATACCTGCTCCAGTTCTGTTCGATCGTGGACTTCAATCAAGGCATCCAGCCCCAAACTTTTGGCAAATTCCAGATATTGACGAATCTGTTCTGGTGTCAGAATGCTGGCAATCAGCAATACCGCGTCCGCACCCAGCAATCTTGCCTCGGCAATCTGTCGTTCATCTATAATAAAATCCTTGCGTAACAGCGGAATGTTCACCGCCTGATGAATAGCCTGCAAGTACTCGTTGCTGCCTTGAAAATACGACACATCCGTTAATACAGAGATGCAGTCAGCACCCGCTCGCTCATAAGCAGCAGCAATCTCTACCGGATGAAAATCCGGACGAATTAACCCTTTAGATGGCGAAGCTTTCTTCACTTCAGCAATAAGGCCGAGTTTGCGATTGCGTCCGCTCGATAGTGCTTGTTCAAACCCCCGGGTTGCGGGTAGTTTTTCGATTTTTTGGATAGCTTCATCCATGCGAAATGTCTGTGCCAGAACTTCAACTTCTTTATGTTTGGTTGCAACGATTCGATCAAGATACATGACTGTACGCCTCCGTTGTATGAATTAACTGTTCAAGCTTCCCGGCAGCTTTGCCCGAATCTACCGCTTCTGCGGCAAGTGTCACCCCTTCAGCAATGCTATCTGCAAGACCGGATACATAGATGCACGCTCCGGCGTTCAACAGAACGACATCGCGATAGGCACTCTGCTCACCCTGGAAGATCCTTTTAATAATTTCGGCATTCTGTGCCGCATCTCCTCCAAGTACCGCTTCAAGCGGATGCAGAGACAAGCCCATATCACGTGGATCAATATCATAGGTGTGCACTTCACCATTGCGAAGTTCAGATACCTGAGTCGGTGCCGAGATACTGATTTCATCCAGACCATCATGGCTGGCCACGACCAACGCTCTTTTAAGACCAAGACGATTCAATACTTCAGCAATCATCGGCGTCCGGGAACGATCATACAGGCCAAGCAATTGGCGATCTGCTCCCGCAGGATTGGTTAATGGTCCGAGCATATTAAAAATGGTACGAACACCCAGCTCTTTTCTTGGTCCTGCCGCATGTCGCATGGAAGGGTGATATACCTGGGCAAAACAGAAGCAGATTCCGATATCATCCAGACATTGTCTGGCCTGCTCCCCGTTCAGATGGATATTTACACCCAGTGCCTCTAATACATCTGCACTACCCGCTTTACCTGAAGCTGAACGGTTGCCATGTTTGGCGACACGAACCGAGACGGCCGAAGCAATAATGGCGGATGCTGTGGAAATGTTGAATTTGTGAATACCCGATCCACCTGTTCCACAAGTGTCCAGCAAGCCGCTGCCATCCGTTAGAATTCGTCCGCCCTGACCACGCATGGCTTCAGCAAAACCGGTGATCTCATCCACCGTTTCCCCCTTCATCCGCAGCGCCATCAGCAAACCTCCGATTTGAGCCGGCGTTGCCTCACCTCTCATAATCGAGTACATCAAATCTCTTGCTTCGGCTTGTTCCAGATGGCTGCCCTCCAAAATCTTCGCCAGGCCATTCTTCATGCCTTCCTCACGAGTAATCTCAGCAATGGGGGTTACAGGTTTCTCATTCATTATTGGGTTTATGTTCATCTCCGGTCTCTCCTCTCTCAGTTCTTAGCGGCCGCTGGTGTGACAAAGTAGTCTGCATTCGCCAGTCTCAACGTGCTGTCCTTTTCTTTGGCAGGAAACATGGCTTCTGCTGTTCGAATCGCCTTGAGCAATGCTTTAGCTTTGTTAACTGTTTCCTCATATTCATTCTCAGGCACAGAATCCCAGACGATTCCCGCTCCGGCCTGTACATAAGCTTTTCCTTTTTTGAAAATAATCGTACGAATCGTAATACAAGAGTCCATGTTACCCGAGAAACCAAGGTATCCGATTGCTCCTGCATAAGCACCCCGTGCTTCTTTCTCCAGCTCCGCGATAATCTCCATTGCTCGCAGTTTCGGTGCGCCGGATACGGTACCCGCTGGCAAGCATGAGAGGAACGCATCGAAGAAATCCTTATCTTCTCTAAGCTCGCCCGTAACGTTGGATACCATGTGCATCACGTGAGAGTACCGTTCAATCTCCATAAACATGTCACACTTCACACTACCGAAGCTGGATACCCGGCCCAGATCGTTACGACCCAGATCAACCAGCATCAGATGCTCCGCGCGTTCCTTCTCATCCTGGAGCAGATCAGCAGCGAGTGCACGATCTTCTGCTTCTGTAGCCCCCCTTGGACGTGTACCTGCAATCGGTCGTGTCTCCACACGATTCCCGTCCACCTTGACCAGCGCTTCAGGCGAAGTACCCACGATAATCTCATCATCCATTTTGAGGTAATACATATAAGGTGATGGATTCAGGGTCCGAAGCACACGATACACGTGAAGCGGAGAAACTTCCGTATCAATGTGGAAACGCTGGGATAATACCACTTGAAAAATATCACCTGCGCGAATGTAATCTTTGGCTTGCTCCACATTACCGATAAATTGCTCCTTCGTGAGGTTGGAGCGAATATCCCCCAGTTCCACGTCTCCCGGAATAGAACGCGGATTCAGGTTCTCCCCTGGTCCTTGCTGCTGCAAACGTTCTGCGGCCTGCTCCAGCTTCTCCGAAGTCACTGCATACGCTTGACGTATCTCGTCATCCGTTGCACCGTCCTTGACGTGTACATTCCCAACGAGCAGCATCTGCTGCTTCACATGGTCAAACACGATAATCTGGTCACAAAACATAAAGCGAATGTCATCCATATTCAGGTCATCCAGCGCGTGAGCTGGAAGTTTCTCATAATAGGACAGCAGATCATATCCGAAGAAACCAATTGCCCCACCTGTGAATGGTGGCAGTTCATCATCTTTTGGACTGCGATACTTACGCAGCAGTGCTTTCAGTTCTTCAATCGGTTTACCTGGCAATTCACGAGTTTTCCCTGCTTCTTCTACAACGATCCGACCCTTCTTGGCCGAAATCATCAGGAACGGATCTGTACCGATGAACGAGTATCTCGCCCATTGAATACCACCCTCTACACTTTCCAGCAGGAATGCCCGGTCGTTGTCAGCATAACGGCGGAATATTCGAATCGGAGTCTCCATATCTGCCAGAATCCGTTTGACTACCGGAATCAGATTATACTCGTTCGACATTTTCAGTACTTGATTAACGTTTGGCGTTATCATCAGATCACGTCCTTTCAGATTTAGGTAAGCTCAACTAAAGATGTTTACACTGAGCACTTCGATGACAGAACAACCTTCCGATCACTGTTATCCCCAGATTTTTTTGATTCCCTTTCAAAAGGGAAAATCCGGTGATTAATGTGAACGCTCCGCTTCTTCACGTTATTTCTGTCCTCTGCGTTTTTGTGTGTAAAAAGTTAAGTTGAACCTATATGGGTAGTAGAAAAGGTTATATGTACAAAAAAACCTCTACCATCAGGTAGAGGTTTGGTTATAAGCTGTATTTAACAGGGTGATGCTTCATAAATAACAAGTCCCTATACTTCGCTGTCGGATTATTCACAGGTCGCTGAATTGATGCATCTCACATCATCCAATTCGGGAAAATATATCAGTTATAACACTTCAACTCTCATTCCAATATTTCATAAAATATAGGAGAGTGCATTGATTGTGTTTATACCAAAATATACAAAACAACGATGTCCTATGACACGTTTGTTTTCCCTGTTCCTGTTACCTATTCCGTAGCACGACGTACCGTGAATCAGTTGACCGGTTTCTGTTGCCCCGGTTACCACCCACTGGACTCTGCTATATACTCCACTAGCTCAGCTGCTCTCAGCTCAATCTCAACTCTACTCAACTGGTTCTCACTATACATCATTATGATCGGTTTGACAACCCACTACTTAAGAGCCAGAAGGTGCCGCCAAATCCGGACGTAATGCCTGTGCACCGTTCAGATACACATGGTTGATTTCATTCTGAGCTTTGTTTGTATTCACATGCACCATGAAACGAATGCACTGCGCCAAGGCACCTTTAACAGGAACCTCCAGTGCACACATCAGTGGTACCAGTTCCCAGCCATCCAGTTGGCGAATAGCTTTTGCCGGGAAAGCAGCATCCAGATCACCAGTTAACGTAATCCACACACTGCAGATATCTTCCGGTTGGATCTCATTGCGATCCACGATCTCCTGCAACAATACAGCCGTTTCCTTCAAAATCTGTTCTTCGTTGTTCTGCGTGACTGTTGTAGCCCCGCGAATTCCCCGTGTGACCATTGCTGTTATTCTCCCTTCCTGAGCATTTCAATGACGTCCCGAACTGCCGACACAGGTACGTCCTTCACAATTCTTGCAGCCCCGATCCGATCAGGAATGATAAACACCATATGACCTTCACGGAATTTTTTGTCATGCATCATCGCTTCCATTAATGCTTCCGTGTCGAGATGTGCAGGCATCGTTGTTGGAAGGCGAAGTGAACGCAGCATGCGAACTGTATCTTCATAGAGCCCTGCTGGCGCACCAAGCTTCTCACCAAGCAATGCTGATCCAGCCATACCGATCGAGATCGCCTCTCCGTGCAGGAATTCTCCATAACCGGCAATCGCTTCAATGGCATGACCAATCGTGTGTCCCAGGTTCAACAACGCACGTTCTCCATTTTCACGTTCGTCTCTGGATACAATCTCTGCCTTAATGCCACACCCACGCTCCAAGCCGTATCCAAGTGCTTCCGGATTAAGCGCAAGCAACTCCTCCGCATGCTCCTCACACCAATGTGCAAAAGACTCATCACGGATCAGCCCGTGCTTCAGCATCTCTGACAACCCTGCCGAAACATCTCGTGGCGGCAAGGATTGAAGTGTGTCCACATCATAGAGTACAAGCTCGGGCTGGTGGAATGCACCGATCATATTTTTGGCCAGCGGATGATTGACAGCCACCTTGCCGCCTACACTGCTGTCATGCGCCAAAATCGTTGTAGGTACTTGAACAAACTTGATTCCACGCATATATGTAGCGGCAACAAAGCCAGCCAGATCACCTACGACACCACCACCTAGGGCCAGAATCGCAGAACTCCGATCCAGTTTGCCTTCGATCGCAACGGTCATCATATCCTGGTACACCGAAAGGGATTTCGATGTTTCACCAGAGGGCACAACCGCAGATACGACTGTATAACCAGCCGTACGCAGCGTTTGCTCCATACCTGACAAGTATTTGGGAGCCACATTTTCATCTGTAATGATGAGTAGCGGACTTTTTTTGGTCAAGCCATACTGCTCAAAATATTGAGGGGCTTGTGCCAATAGGCCGCTACCAATCAGAATCGGATATGAGCGTTCCTCCAACTGTACCGTCAGCTGACGCATATTAGTAACTCTCCAGTTGAGCGTTATAACTAGCAACATTAGCACGGATCTCTTCCATGGAATCCCCGCCGAATTTCTCCAGGAATGCTTTGGCAATTTCCCACGCTACAACATGCTCCATAACCACACTCGCTGCTGGTACAGCACAAGCGTCCGAGCGCTCAACCTGAGCCGTAAATGCTTCTTTTGTATCAATATCAACACTTTGCAGTGGCTTATACAACGTTGGGATCGGCTTCATCACACCACGTACAACGACTGGCATACCGTTTGTCATACCACCTTCGAATCCACCCAGACGGTTGGTTGCCCGGTGGTAGCCGCGCTCATCCGTATGCATGATTTCATCATGCACCTGTGATCCCCGAATGACTCCGGCTTCGAATCCGATACCAATCTCTACACCTTTGAATGCATTAATGGACATTACGCCTTGAGCGATTCGTGCATCCAGTTTGCGATCGTATTGAACATAACTACCAAGACCAATAGGTACACCTTCAACGATACATTCCACGATTCCTCCGATGGAATCGCCTTCTTGTTTAATCTGGTCGATGTAGGCTTCCATCTTCTTCTCTGTCTCAGCATCCGTAACACGTACAGAGGAAGCTTCTGTCACAGCGATCAGTTCATCAATCGGAAGGTCCTGATACGGAGCTTCGATCTCTCCAATGCGAAGTACACGTCCTGCTACCTTGATTCCGAATTCAGCCAGGAATTGACGTGCAATGGCACCACATGCCACACGTACCGTTGTCTCACGTGCACTGGAGCGCTCCAGTACGTTACGCAAGTCTTTAAGATTATACTTGAGTCCACCGTTCAGATCAGCGTGTCCGGGACGAGGACGATGAACGCGACGTTTCTCTTCGTCACTGCCTTCAATCGGCTCAATATTCATAATATTCTGCCAATGTTTCCAGTCGTTATTTTGAACAACCAGCGCTACCGGAGCACCTGTTGTATATCCATGACGGATACCACCAACGAAATTCGCCTGATCCTTCTCGATCTGCATCCGGCGTCCACGGCCATATCCCTTTTGGCGGCGGTGAAGCTGGAAATTCAGTTCTTCAAAATCAATTGTCAAATTACTTGGCAATCCTTCAATAATAGCGGTCAATTGGGGTCCGTGCGTCTCCCCTGCGGTTAAATAGCGTAAACTCATAATACGTTCCCCCTTTAAACTGTTAAACTTCACATTGCTAAAATCCCATAATTTCTTTGCTTATTATAGTATAGCTGACCGGCTTTGACAAGAAAGTCGGCTCTTTCTTGTACTTGGTATACAAATAACCGCCTGAACACATGTACATGTGCTTCAGACGGCTCAACAACCATTATCATTATTTTTTCCGATAGAAGAATGTCTCTGCTGTCTCCAGACCATATTGTCCCGGGGAGAAGATCTGCTCCGTACTGCCCACAAACAAAATACCGCCTGGACGCAAACTTGCTGCAAATTTGTGATACAACAGGTTTTTGGCTTCCTCGGTAAAATAGATCATGACATTTCGGCACACAATCAGATCGTACCCATCGTCAAAACGGTCCACCAGCAAATTTTGTTTCATGAACTTGATCGAATTTTTGAGTTGCTCATCAATACGGTATACCAAGCCATCCTGCTTGAAGTAACGGTTCGCCGTTTCCTTTGGCACATCCTTAAGTGAGCGTTCCATATAACGCCCTTCCTTGGCTTTGGCCAATGCACCTTCATCCAGATCACTTGCCGTAATGGAGCTGTCCTTCAAAATACCCATCGTGTCCAGAATCATGGCGAGTGTATAAGGTTCTTCACCTGTTGAACAGGCCGCACTCCAAACTTTAGCACGACGCTTGGACCCCAGCAGTTCAGGCAGGATCTCGTCCCGCAGCACTTCCCAACGATTGGGATTACGCCAGAATTCCGACACGTTAATCGTCATACGATCAAGGAATTCGTAGAACAATGATTTATCTTTCTGCATAGCATCAAAAAAGTTAGAAAATGTATGAAACCCGTTTTTGTTGCGAAGTGTGGTCAGCCTTCTTTTCATCTGGCCTTCCTTGTATTGAGCAAGATCAATGCCTGTGCTCTCTTTGATTTTACGAATGAATCCGGTGTAATCCGGGTCTAGTAGTTGTTCTTGCTCCAGCATCGTGTATCACCCTTTTGGCTAATAATTACAACCAGGCTGCGATGCTCTTGTCGTATACCACCAGTTCATCTGAAGCAAAGAAATTGGCTGCTTCACGGGAAGCACTTTCCGGTGAATCTGCCCCATGAATCAGATTATGTGGTGTGTGGCTGGCGAAGTCTCCGCGAATGGTACCCGGAGCTGCTTCCTTCACATTGGTTTTTCCGATGACGATGCGCGCAAGCGCCACAATATCGTCGCCTTCCCACACCATGGCAAATACAGGCCCAGATGTGATAAAACGAACCAAATCATCGAAAAACGGTTTGCCCTCATGTTCAGCATAATGGCGTTTTGCCTGATCCTCAGACATCTGCACCAATTTGCCTGCCACCAACTTAAATCCTTTGTCTTCCAGACGGCTAATAATTCGACCGATCAATCCACGCTGCACACCATCCGGCTTCACCATCAAAAATGTACGATCCATCAGCTCACTCCTCACTCACGGTTCAAAGTTAATCACTATGTAAACGCAATCCCTATGATTGTAACATACATGTCCAAATCCTCCCAATGAGGAATCTCACAGTTCTGTTCATCTTTGGGTATGAGCAAGCCGAGAGTCGAAGGTCATACAAAGTTTAATGCGTACGTTTAACCACAAAATGAGCGATATCACGCAGGTTTTTGGTCGTCTTGATGTTAGGTAGCTGATCGAGAGCATCGAGCGCTTTCTTCATATATCGGTCAGCAAGGGCTTCTGCTTTAGCAATTCCTTGACTTTGGCGAATCATTCCAATTGCATCCGATGCACTTGCCCGTCCTTCTTCATGCTGGACACGGGAAATCTCCTTAAGTAAAGGTTCCCGCAGATCGGATTCTTCCAGAGCATAAAGTACAGGAAGAGTAATATTCCCTTGCTTCATGTCACTGCCAGGTGGCTTGCCAAGTTGTTTCTCGGTACCTACCAGATCAAGTACATCATCTTGAATCTGAAAAGCCATCCCCACATTGTATCCGTACGTATACAGCAGGGAAGATACATGCTCAGGCGCACGTGTAGCCAATGCCCCTAACTGACAGCTAACCGCAATCAGAAGTGCTGTTTTGCGGCGAATCCGCAGTAGATAATTACGAACACTTTGTCCCGTATTGAAAAAGTCCCGAATTTGCTCCATCTCACCAATGGACATCTGTACCATGGCTTTGGCAAGGATACGATGAATAGCTGGATCGGATAATCCGGCAGTCATTTCAAGTGCCTTACCGTAGATATAGTCTCCAGTGTACATGGCAATCCGATTATCCCATTTTGACTTCACCGTAGGTTTACCTCGGCGTGTCTCCGCATTATCAATAACATCATCGTGAACGAGGGATGCCGAATGAATGAGTTCCAGCGGAACCGCAACCAGCTTCAGACGTTCAATGTCGTATGTACCAAATTTCCCACCAAGTAACACAAAAACGGGCCGTAACCGTTTTCCTCCTGCTTTGAGCAAATGAAGTGACGTTTCACTCAGCAGCTTCTGTTCTCCTCGAACACTGCGATACAACTCTTTCTCAATGTAATCCATGTCCTTTTTTAACAACCCGAAAATATCCAATAGTTTCATTCGTTCACCCGTATCAGCGTATTGTCAGTCCATAAATTCATGCTTACCTTCCCCTCCAGCAAGTCGGGCCTGCAGGCATTACGAAAAACCCGGCTTACCGTTCTTGCTTGTGTTTTTCTATAAGGTAATCTAACGTATTTTTCTTCTCCGAATGTCATAGCCGACACCCGAAAATTAAACTCTGCGACTTGTTCTGAAACAAAATACAGAAGTTGCCGGAGCATGGGTCAAGACTGTGGTTCATGAAGACTCACCATCAGCACTCACCAATACCCCGGGATTCGGGGGACAAATAAACCGAGCAACACTTTGGCAAAAAACAGCCTTGTATCGAACTCAGTCGTTATCCCCGTTCATCCGGTTCTCCCCATCTTGTAAACAGTTGATGTGGGATGCGCAAGCTATCCAGCACTTTCCCCACCAAAAATAGAATCAACTCATCCATAGTTTGAGGTTTGTAATAAAAAGCAGGCATAGCCGGTATCATTCGTACACCAAGACGAGAAAGCTTCAGCATGTTTTCCAGATGGATTGCATGAAGAGGCGTCTCACGTGGTACGAGGATCAATGTTCTTCCCTCTTTCATCATAACATCGGCTGCGCGAGACATCAGATTATCCGACGATCCCTGCGCGATGGACGAAAGAGTTCCCATAGAACATGGCATGATAATCATGCCGTCGGCCAGATAAGAACCACTTGCAATGGAGGCCCCTATATCACTCACAGGATGATAGATCAGAGAACCGGCACGGTTGCCGAATTTTTCTTCCAGCACCGCGTCCCGATTCGTCACATCCCAGTCCAATTCTTCTTTCAGTACACGCCACCCTGCATTGGATATGACCAGATGAACGTTATATTCCAAATCAAGCAGCGTTTCAATTAATCGAATGCCATATATGCTGCCACTCGCTCCGGTAATTCCGACAACCAGTCGTTTATTGTCCGGCTGCTGCACCATTTATTTCACCGCCAGATCAATAAGAGTGAACGTAAATACGATTATACTAAGCAAACTGTTCATGGTAAAAAACGCCGTTTGAACACGGCTCATATCATTAGGCGATACGATATAGTGTTGATAGAACAGAATTCCATACGTCACCAACATGCCTGCGCCATACCACCAGCTCAGATCTGTCATCAACAATAACGCAAGAAAACCAATTGCAGTAATCACATGGAAGAACTTGGCGATCTGCAAGGATTTAACCAGGCCAAAACGGGAAGGTATGGAGTGAAGACCCTCTCCCTGATCGAATTCCAGATCCTGACATGCATAGATAATATCAAAGCCAGCTGTCCAGAACACAATCGTAACGTACAGCACAATCGCTGTCCAATCCATCGTTCCTGTTACAGCTACCCAGCCACCAAGTGGTGCCAAACCAATCGTCATTCCGAGAACGACGTGGCATAACCATGTGAATCGTTTGGTGTACGAATACAGTACCAACATAAACACAGCAATAGGCAACAGCTGCATGGATAATACATTAAGATTGGATGAGGCCCAGAATAACAATATAAATGAGATAATGACAAATATAACAACTTCCCCATTTTTCAACAGTCCTGCCGGGATGGCTCTCATCGCGGTACGCGGATTTTTGCCATCAATCGCTTGGTCAATAATTCGGTTCAAACCAAAAGCTGCACTACGTGCGCCGACCATCGCAAGCAATACCCACATGATCTGCATCCAGCTTGGGAAGGTATCATTTACTACCATGGAGCCGAGAATGGCCCCCATAAATGCAAAAGGTAAAGCAAAAAGCGTGTGTTCAATCTTGATCATTTCTAAAAAGATGCGAATTTTCCTAAACATGCTGATTCTCCTTGGTTCCAATATGCAGTGCCGCTATACCTCCGGTCAGAGGGTAGGCCTGCACTTGTTGTAATCCAGTTTCTGCAAAAATATCTGCCAGTTCCTGCCTTCCCGGAAAAATGGCCAGTGAGTCCGGCAGCCATTTGTACTGCTCAAAACTTTTAGCAAACACTTTGGCAAGATTCGGTAAAACCTTCTCAAAATAAAAATAATAAATGCCTTTGAACGGCTGCCATGTTGGCTTGGACAATTCCAGGCATACAACCATACCGCCCGGTTTGACAACACGTTTCATTTCAGACAACACTTGTCTGAGATCAGGTACATTACGCAGCCCGAACCCGATCGTCACATAATCAAATGAGTTGTCTTCATAAGGAAGTGACATGGCATTTCCCTGTGTCAGGGTAATCTGCTTTTGACGTTGCACCGCATTGATCTTTGTCTGACCAACTTCCAGCATGTTGCTGCTGAAATCAAGTCCGTGCATGTGCCCCGTTTCACTTGCCTCTGCCATAGCAAGCGTCCAGTCACATGTGCCGCAACACAAATCAAGACCGGTATCGCCTTTGGACATATTCATCTTTTTCATGGTGAATTTACGCCAAGCCTTATGCCTGCGGAAACTTAGAATATCATTCATGACATCATATTTTCCGGCTATACTCTGAAAAACCGAATGGACATATTCTTCTTTCGGTTTGGTCTCTCCGCTCCCCATTCGTCTGTCTCCCCCTCAATCTTCCCTTACTGCCGCATGTGAAGGCTGCAAATATGCCAAGTAAGGATCTAGAATTGCATGTATCTCATGCAAGCCCATCCGCCCTTCCTCGTCTTGCAACAACAGTTGAATGCGGTGTGTACACTCGCGAAGCTTGTCCAGCAAAACCTCGCCAACCCTATGCTTCAGCACCATAGCGTTCCATGCACGTGCATCCGGTTCAGACTGACGTAGCACACTGCGCTCATCGTCATTACCATGCTCGTATATGTGCCAATATGCATAGCTGTGAAGATATTGTTTTGCGTCATTCATCCGCTTCAGTTCTTCCACGATCGTTTCGCAGGAGCTGAATTCGGTCAACAGGCTGTTCCATAATGACTCTTCGTTATGTTGAATCATGCCTGTAAATGAAAGAAACAGCTGCATCCTCAGCTGTACCGTTTCACGCAAGTATTCATCAGCCGAAACGAGAAGCTTCTTCATCCGTTCATACAGCGTCATCTTGCGTGCGTTCACTCCGGATACAGCACCACTGAGTTTGCCAATCATTTCAATTCTGCCCGCTTGGGCAAGCAATTGATAAAAACGGCTACTTAAATAATCCCCGGCGAGTACATTCAACTGGCGTGAACGCATCTCCTGCTCTCTCCGCTCACCGGAAATGGTATCGATTCGATCATGCGTATCCATGGCCAACTGAACGAGCGAAGTTGCAAGAGCATATAACTCTTGATGCACCTTTTCGTCTGTGCGGCCCACAAATACCTGCAACAGACGTGCCCGGCTATCCGGAAATGATGGGATTTCCGTATGTTGTCGAATCATGTCGTAATCCGTATATTTCTTTGCTAGTTGGGGTACGCGATATGAATTCATTCTCAGCCTCCGAGCCTTAACATTGTTAAACCATTTCTGCACTACAATCTTATATATTATAGCATATGTTGAACGGGCACGCACTGAATCCTGCTATTCTATTACCCCTGACTTGTCATTTCGAATTGCTTCTTCCAGAGTTCGGTCTCCATCAAATGAAACCAGTCCTTCAATTCATCTGAAAAGGCCGCACTTTTCCAGTTCCGTAATGTTTCAATCGCATACAGAGGCCACTCTCCACGCCGAATATCAGCAGCAAGCAACAGATGTCGTTTATGCATCCATTCATCTTCTGCCATTACACGTAGCAGCACCTGATCCACGTTATCCAGACTCCGAAAGCCCAGATCCGCCACAGCTGCCATGTTCTCATAGATTTCAGTGTAACTTGTACCCGTTCCTTTAACTTTGAGGTCCAACGTCAAAATGGACTGTTTCCATTCCACTCTTGCAATGGGAGTTGATAGTTGCATGGAACTTAGCACATCAACCAGATTGTCATTCGTTAGCTGAACTGGATGATGTGATGCAGAGGCAGGCTGTACGTTGTCCCCGCCCCATGTACGCATATGTAAGGTTTGTATCGCAACAAGCAGAAAGACCGCCGCAACCGTTGCCAGCATTGAAGCAGTAACAATCATCCGCGGTTTCATATACGCCTCCCTGCCTTTACCTGTTAGTGTAGTCTGTCCGGTAAAGGCTCATACCTCATTGTACAATGAAAAAAAGCAGGCTATGCCTGCAATCTTCATTTGAATGTATTCAATCTGTCCATTACTCCGATTCAATCTGTCCATGCTTGGTAATCAGCGTGGCTTTGCCCCGGATTTTAATAGCTGAGGTATGAGTGGTAAATTGGGCAAACATCACTTCACCCTTGTCCAATTTCTCGGTGTGGTGAAAACGTGTATCCTGACCTCGGGTTAATCCGATCACCTGGACACCATTTTCCTCTGCCTTAATTACAATATAATCATTGCCGGTTGGATGATCCATCACGCATGTCCCCTTCTTTAGTTCGATAGCGTTAATGATGATTAAGATTGTTTCATTTGTCAACCTGCGCCTTATACGAATGAACCGCAAGAATCGGCTACCCTAGGGTCATACTACAGTTATACAGCTACAGAAAGGAGAATTTGCATGAAGTACACCCCTGCCGCACTTACAGACGAGCATATTCATCAGTTAAAAGAAATCGAACAGCATCTATCTGCAGCTGCGGGCGAAGAACTGATTCTGGTTGCTTATATCGGGCAACCGGAGGATCCTGAGCACTCGGATAGCCGCAAGAATCATCGTTAAAGGGCAAAAGAAAAGGCCGTGAACAAGTCACGGTCTTTTTGTCGACATATGGAATATGTAGAAATCTTATTTAATTCCGTCTTTGAGCGCTTTACCTGGTTTAAATGCAGGAATTTTGCTCGCAGGAATTTCGATTTCTTCACCTGTTTGCGGGTTGCGTCCTTTACGTGCAGAGCGCTCGCGAACTTCGAAGTTCCCAAAACCAACCAATTGTACTTTATCTCCGCTTTGAAGAGCCTCAGAGATTGCTTCGAATACGGCATCAACCGCTTTCGTTACATCTTTCTTGGACAATTCAGTCGCTTCAGATACGTGTGTAATCAAGTCTGATTTGTTCATTTGTTTTTCACCTCCTGTATCAATGTCCTGAATGTTATACTGTGTTTCCGTTTTATAGCGAAATATACGTTCATACGCAAAAAATCTACGTACATCTTGAGCGCTGAACACAAATCTCCGCCTGCGGTCAACAGTCATTTTCGGCAGAATGTCGTCTGAAACCACGGGCATTTCAGACGCCGAACAAATTTCATACTAATACAGACAGCCCACAATTTCAAGTCCGGTTGCGGTTTAAGACGTAAAATGTAACCGCCAGGGCAAGCACGAGAACCCCACCTTTTACAATATCATGTGTGAAATACTGTACGTTCATCATTGTTAAACCGTTCACAAGTACACCAATCAGAACCGAACCGATGAAGGTTCCGATGACATTTGGTTTACCCGCGCCAAACACAGAGAAACCGACAAATACTGCAGCTACGGATTCCATTAACAACGGTGATCCCGCATCAATTTGACCAGATCCTACTTTGGAAGCATAGATGATACCCCCGATTGCTGCAAACACTCCAGCGGCTACATAGGCGAGTGTACGCACCTTTTTCACCTTGATTCCAGACAACCGTGCAGCTTCCTCATTACCACCTGTAATGTACATCTGGCGACCATATTTCGTATACGTCAAAAAGATATGCACACCTATTACCGCAATAAGTAGCATGATAACTGATATAGGCATACCCAGCCATTTACCCTGCCCTATAAGCAGGAATGTCGGGTCCATCTCTCCCGCAGCTTTACTCCCATCAGGGAACTGCATGTGATTGTAAATGGTATATCCCTGTGCATACGTTTTGTGAATACCTCCGATGATGTACATCGTGGCAAGGGTGGCGAGCAAATCCGGAATACGCAATTTTACAATGAGCAAAGCATTCAGTAAACCAATAACAGCTCCAATGATTAGTGGCACAATAATTACAATTGCCAGTGGTTGTTGATACCAAATCATTAACGAAGCAGTAACGACGGTAGTTAATGAGACAGTCGCCCCAACCGAGAGATCAAATCCATCAACAATGAGAGATAATGTAACACCGATCGCTACAAACGTAACGATAGAGATCGAGCCCAAAATATCGGTCAAGTTACTGTACGTAAAGAAGTAAGGCAATTTAATGCCGAAAAATGCGATAACACCTATTATGACTATAATCGCCCCGTAACGGAACGCAAAATCCAGTGATTTATCCTTCATGATTGCACCTCTTGTCCACCGCTTGCATAGTATAGCAGCTGTTCTTGGTTAGTCTCGCCTCGTTTGAACTCTTTTACGATAACACCCTCGCACATGACAGCGATTCGGTCGCCAATTCCCATGCCTTCGTCCAGTTCACAGGTGAAATAGATTACACCCTTGTCCGCCAAAGCCAGTTCATTGATGATGCGGAAAATGTCACTTTTTGCCCCAATATCTACGCCTTTGGTTGGCTCATCAAATATAAATACATCCGCATCCGCATTTAGCCATTTACCAATGGCAACCTTCTGCTGATTACCACCGCTTAGATATTTCACTTCCTGTTTCACGGACGATGTTTTAATCCCAAGCTGTTTCACCAATGACTCTGCATTCAGACGTTCCCGCTTGCGACTTACGAAACCTAATGTACTAAGACGGCTTAGCAAAGGCAGACTTAAATTCCGTTCCACGTTCTCCTGGATCAGGATTCCCTGTTTACGTCGCTCCTCCGGTACAGAAACGATCCCCAGAGCCGCCGCATCCGCAGGCTGAGACAGGCGGAGATTACGGTTGTTAAGCCGGATCTCGCCTCCCTCCAGCCGATCTGCACCAATCAGCAAACGAGAGCTTTCCGTTTTACCCGCGCCTACCAGACCCACCACAGCGAGGACTTCACCTCGGCGTACAGAGAGGTTAACACCTTTGACCTTCACTCCACGACGAAGCCCACGTGCCTCCAACAGCAGTTCCCCCACGGGTGCTTCCGTCTTTGGAAATTCTTCTTCGAATGGTTTACCTAACATCTGTGTAACCAAATCGTTGATCGTAAGTCCCTTTGCTTCACCAGTAAATACGTGTTGCCCATCTCTCATAACCGTAACGCGATCACAGTGACCCGTCACTTCAGCAAGACGATGGGTAATGAAAATACAGGCTACGCCCCGATCCTTCAGGAGATGAACAATCCTGAAAAATGCATCCGTTTCTTCCTGGCTCAGCGGTGCAGTCGGTTCATCAAAAATGATGACCTTGGCATCCTGAATTAAAATCCGCGCCAGCAATATCATCTGTTTCTCTGCAAGTGTCAGATCGGCCACTTTTTGGTGAACAGATATGTCTGCTCCTAATTGCTTCAACGCCTCAACCGCACGCTGTTGCAATTTTCGTGGACTTTTCCACCAACCTCCAGCAGATGAAGCCAACTGATCCAACATAATGTTCTCCGCAGCCGTCAGCTGTGGCACTAGTGCAGCATCCACTTCCTGATAGACACAGTGAATCCCACTTGCCTTCGCGTCTCCCGGAGAACTTAAGTGAAGCGCTTGTCCACTCAATTGAATCGTACCCTGATCCAATGGATAGGCACCAGACAGAATTTTCATTAACGTGCTCTTACCGGCACCATTGGCACCCAGCAGCGCGTGAATTTCCCCGCCTTTTACAGAGAAATCCACATCCTTCAGTGCAGGAATACCTGAAAACTGCTTGTGGATATGTTCCATTTGAAGCAGAATCGGTGCAGTGCTCATGATGTTAACCTCCAATCGTTCCCTTCCGGGAGCATCCCTTTTTTCAGACCACACATATCTTCATTATGTTTGAAAAAGCGCGCCTTGCGGCGCGCTTCCGTTACGCTGCTTATTTAGCAGTAATTCCGTATTCGCTCATCCAGTCCTTGATTCCTTGTGTGCTGCCACCCCAACCTTCAACGAACTCTGACAGCTCCGAAGTGGAGATTTGTTTATCTGGCAGAGCTTCACGTTGAACATAGACCGGGTTTAGAACAACTGCATCTTCGGTCTCGTCCCCGTTCAGTTTCTGATAAGCATAACGTACTTGGACGCGACCAATATCCGTTGGATCAACAGCCGCAGAAGCTACCCAAGGATTTTTCGGGTCCTGAATCATTTGCAGATCCTCGTCACTCATATCAATACCATACACTTTGATCTCATCACGTCCAGCTTGTTGAATCGCACGGGCTGCACCTTTGGCGAACTCATCCCATGCAGTCCATACAGCTGTAATCTCACCTTTTGGATACTGCTTGAGAATAGCTTCCATTTTGGCTTGAGTATCCAGCGCCGGGTTCTGTGCAGAACCGAATGTAGCTATTTCCTTGATGTCCGGATTTGCTTTCATGAATTCACCGTATGCAATCTGACGGCGTTCCATCGGTGCGAAACCAGCTACCCATACCTTTACAATATTACCTTGTCCATTGATATCTTTTTTCATTTGCTCCAGCGTCAGTTCAGCCATCTTCTGGTCATCCTGCGACAGGACTGTGGCTCCTGGAACACTGATAGCTGCGTCAAACACGACCACTGGAATATTCAGTTCTACTGCCTTCTTCACACCTGGCTCTAATAGGGAATCACCGTGATCCGTGAGAATGGCATCAAATTTCTGGTTAATAGCGCTATCAAGCAAGGATACCATCTTTGCTTTGTCATTATCGGCAACAAACGTTGTCAGTTCTCCACCGAATTTTTCGATTTCTTCTTTTACACCCTGTACATATTGCTGCGAGAAAGTACCTGTATTAAACTCCATAATAAGTGCAATCCGCTTGCCGCTTAGAGGGCCTGTAACTGCTTCCGTTTTTGGTGTATCATCTGATGCACCCGAAGCCGGAGTTGCTGCCGGTTCTTTTTTAATTCCGCAAGCGGACAGCGCCAATGTAAATACTAATAACACACTCAACCATACCCATTTTGTCTCTTTTCTTTTCATCTCTGTCTCCCCCTGTCCACTCTCTGTGATCTCGATCACAATAGTTGAATATTAATATACCGGCTAATCCCTAGTATGTAAATGGGTTTTAGCAATTTAAAGCTAAAACTCGCTAAGTTTTTTCGAAAGTACTATTTTTCCTATCCATTTCATCCAAAATAAAGAAATCACGCAAAAAAGACCGCGAGGGGATACCCCCTACGGTCTTTTGATGTCTTACAGAATGATGGCGATCAAGCCGCCCGAACCTTCGTTAATGATTCGTCCCAGCGTCTCTTGCAATTTGTATCTTGCATTATCCGGCATCATGGCAATCTTGCCCTGGATACCTTCTCGCACGATGGAGTGCAGTGAACGACCAAACATGTCTGAATCCCATACCTTGATCGGATCGTTCTCGAAGTCCTGCATCAGGTATCTCACCAGTTCCTCACTTTGTTTCTCCGTGCCAATGATTGGAGCGAACTCCGATTCCACATCAACCCGGATCATGTGAATGGACGGTGCCGTTGCTTTCAAGCGTACGCCAAATTTGGTGCCCTGACGAATGAGCTCAGGTTCATCCAGAGCCATCTCGGCAAGAGATGGAGCAGCAATGCCGTATCCGGTCGTTTTGACCATCTCCAGCGCTTCTGCGAAGCGGTCATATTCTCTCTTCGCATGCGAGAACTCCTGCATTAATTGCAGCAGATGATCCTTACCGCGAATCTCGATGCCAACCACTTCCACGAGAATCTGATCATACAGTTCATCCGGCGCGTACAGGTCAATTTCGGCTACACCCTGCCCCATATTCATGCCACTCAGGCCTGCGCGATCAATGAATTCATATTCCATGAACTGAGCGACAACCCGATCCACGTCGCGAAGTCTGCGAATATCCTTGACGGTATCCCGTACGGAATTTTCGTAGTTGCTACGCAGCCAGTGAGTCTCGTTGAGCACCATAACCCAGCTCGGCAAGTTTACATTCACTTCATGCACAGGGAACTCATAGAGCACTTCACGAAGTACACCCGTCACATCATCTTCCGTCATCGTGGCTGCACTGAGTGTCATCACCGGAATGTCGTATTTGGCAGCGAGCTCACTACGCAATTGCAGGGCTTCTTCACTGCGAGGACGAGTGGAGTTGATGACCAGGACAAACGGTTTACCCACTTCTTTCAATTCCGCAATGACCCGTTCTTCGGATTCCACATAGGAGCTGCGGGCAATTTCGGCGATTGTGCCATCTGTTGTTACCACAACACCCAGTGTAGAATGCTCCTGAATGACTTTGCGAGTACCAATCTCGGCGGCTTCCTGGAATGGAATTGGTTCCTCGAACCAAGGCGTGGAGATCATGCGTGGACCATTCTCATCCTCGTATCCCTTGGCTCCTTCCACCGCGTAACCTACACAATCCACAAGGCGCACATTGACATCGAGCCCTTCTGCCACCTTGATCTGGACTGCGTTATTTGGTACGAATTTCGGTTCGGTAGTCATGATGGTTTTACCCGCTGCGCTCTGTGGAAGTTCATCCACCGCTCGACCACGATCTGCCTCGTTTGTGATGTTTGGCAATACAATGGTTTCCATGAATCGTTTGATAAATGTTGATTTTCCCGTCCGGACTGCGCCGACAACCCCGAGATAAATATCCCCTCCGGTCCGCTCAGCTATGTCCTTAAAAATGTCCACTTTCTCCAATGAAATCCCCTCCCTAAATTACTCCGAAGGAAAAATGCTAAAGAGCATCCGCTTCGTTTTTTCAATCAGAAGACTGAAATCCCTGCAACGGTAGAGCCGCCTTTGTGAGTGCCCGGAAGTCGTCCGCCGCCGAACGTTGCATTCTGATGAAACCGGCGAGAGCGGCGTTAACTCGTACATGCAATTGGACTAGTATCATCTTATGTATCCGTATGCGGCAATATGACGCGTATTTTTGTTTTTTTATCTTATGGTGATGACATTAGGAGAATCCCCCGATCTCGGACTGCGCGTCTTTATTTCAATCTACTTTATGTGATCCGTGAAGCTTTTATGACGGTTATTGCTGATACTAACAAAAGAAAAAAGAGATATCCCTTATTTGGAATATCTCTTTTTGAACCATTAGAGCCATGGCGGTCCTACACCTAAATCATTTGAATTGCAACCATGCTTATTTTATGGGCTGGGCAATCGGCGCATTATTTTGCCAAGCATAGGGAACCGATTTAACGGGTACGAAGTAGGAGTGTTCCAACAGAAAATCGCGAACATCTTCAGTGTCTGCTGGGGACATGTCAGACTTTTCCACTGCCTGCATGATGTCAAAAGCATAATCTACATAGACTTTGCCTTCGTCATCCATCATAAAAGGTAACGCCTGACCTGAATATACACTATTCAGCGTAATGGAAGGTGTGCCAGCCTGTGCAGCCTGCTCCATATTCACAGCATATAACCCCGGATACAGTTCTTCCCCGCTTGGCAGCTTATTGTTATGTACGGACTTATATTGATTAACCAATCGTTGCACATCGTTTACTTTCTGTACGGTCAGAAGATCCATCACTTTAATGGTCGGATTCACTTCTTCGTCCTGAATAAGGAAGTAAGCGCTCCCACCACTTTCAAAAGCAGTCCCTGGTATTTCATCCAGATACCCCAGTTGTTTCAACTTGGGCAGGTCCACTCTGAACTTTTCATATTTTGGCGTTTCCATATCTGCATTGATGATTGGCAGAATCCCCTCATCTTTCTGGAATGCCTCGACCGCACTCTGGATACGGCTCACGCTTTCCCGATAGGCTATCTTTGGGTCCGAATTGCTCTGGGATGGATACATACAACCACTTGCTGTAAAAGCAAACAACAGGAATAACAGCAGACCACCCGTCTGATGTTTCAGACGCTGCCGTCTGCTTCTTTCAACACAATTTGGCTTGTTCCTAATCATTCGTGTCCTCCTTGAATAACTCATTAGAGAATCAATTTCATAACGCTCAGAACCAGTCGTCTTCCTGTTGTTGACGTTCCAGTTGTTTCCGAATGGCTGCCTTCAGCGGGTCCTCTGGAACATGAACCGATAGAGATCCACACACCTTGGCCTGACAGGACAGTCGTGTACCTGCTTCCAACAGTGAACCCAGCTTGCGCTTTTCTGCATCTGTTGGTGGATACAGTTCCGCCCGATGTTCTTCATCCACGTTCACTTTGCACATCAGGCAAGCCGCTTTACCATCACATCGGGTCGTAATCTTGACTCCAGCACGTCGTGCTGCATGCAGAAGTGTTGCCCCTGGTTTGAGCGCTATCGATTTGTTCATAGGTAAAAAAGTTATCTTATATTCCATCATTTTCCTCCCTCAACCTACTGGGGCCATGCAAAGCCAACAAGCTCTTCCACTTCGGCTCTGAAGCGGGCTGTCCATACATTCTGTTGACTTAACAGCATCATTATAGGTTGATGTGCATGTGGTTGCTGACGCATCTGTGTCGCAATGGGTACATAACGATCTTCACGACCTCGCAGCAGATTAAACAACAGCTCATGCGCAAGCGGCATCAGTCGCAGGGTATATGAACCTACTTGTGCTACTGGTGCATGTGGAGCAAGTACATGTTCAATCTCGATACGGTACCAACTTTTGCGAGCCCATATTTCGAAACCACCAACCAATTCCAGCGCACATTCACCCACCTGATAGTGGCTCAGCAGAGAAGCATACGGTCCTGTCTTGTCCACTGTAGGCTCGTCAAGCATTTCCCCCGGAGCGCTAAGGTGAAGTTCTTTAGCAGCAGCAACATCCGCATAGATATCAATATCTCTTGGAGCTTGTTGCAACTCCACCCCTTGAAGCAGCAACCCACAACTTCCTCCAAGTAACCATGTCTGTGGCTGTGTGTTCCAGGCTTTGGCCGTTTCCAGCAAAGCCGCGTGTAATTCCGGATAACGCTCTGTCCGACCCTCCGTATCATGCGGCCCCATAGGCTCACACTCCCCTCATCCGTGTTCATTGTGTCAGTTCTTATGATGTGCTTATGCGGATGTTATCTTTCAGGCATGGGAAATCAGGTCAGAGAAGCGATTCCACCGAAAAAGCCAATCAGCATAATCAAAAATGCAATTAGAGAAAGAATCCCCCGTACAATACCTTTTGTTTTGGCACGAGCAAACGTAATCAGGAATACAGATAATCCCATAATGAGGATGGCCACCAATGACAGCCACATCTTGTCCATTGCGCTCATAATCCAGCAGTCTCCCCTTCAGTCCGATATTCATCACTGACACTGTGACAATTGCAACCATTATAACACGAAATTCAGCTCAACTTTCCAAAAAAAAGACAAAAAAGCAAGCCGGCAGAAGCCGACTCGTCTTTTTGTCTTACTGGATCACCTGTACATGCAGGTGTGATCTATTATTTTTTCATCATCATTTTCATTAACGATTCCATACTGCTCGGATTCAATCCGCTTTTCTTGACCGCACTCACAATATCCTTAACCGTATCCTCAGATACCGGAACTTTCGCCATGGCGGATACTTGTTTGATCAATTGGCGCAACTGAGCTTCATTCTGAATCGTCGTTGGTTTCACCGTGCTTGCCAATTTCTTAACGGCACCTTCAGTTATCGTTTTACCCGTTTTCTTGTTGATTGCATTCAGTGCATCTTTGGAAATGTTGTTACCCATTCGTCTCCCCTCCTCCGGCAATACTCATGTGTATAGTATGAGTCTGCTACAGAAAAGGTGAATAAGCTTCTTATTTCACAAGGTACGTTTAGGCTGATTACAATCAGGAATGCCATTGCTCCCAGGTTTCAAGTTTCATGACTTCCATTTCAGTCTTCGGGTCACGTCCCATCAAGGCTTCAACCGCATCACGCGGCTGTCTCTCCTGGAATAAAACGTGATATAACTGATCCGCAATTGGCATTTGCACACCGTATTTTTGTGAGATGAAATAGGCAGCTTGCGTAGTTCGAATGCCTTCTACCACCATGCCCATGGACTTCAGTACATCATCCAACTTCTGTCCCTGACCCAACATGGAACCTGCTCTCCAGTTCCGACTGTGCTGACTTGTAGCCGTTACAACCAGATCCCCGATGCCGGCAAGTCCCGAAAACGTTAGCGGATTTGCTCCCATCTCAACACCAATACGTGTGATCTCTGCCAGACCTCGTGTTAGCAAAGCGGCTTTGGCATTATCACCAAATTGAAGACCATCGGACATGCCTGCACCAAGAGCAATGATATTTTTGAATGCGCCTGCAAGCTCAACACCAATCATGTCCCGATTCGTGTAAACCCGGAAATAGGCATTCATAAACAAAGCTTGGGCAGACTCGGCAGATGCCTTATCCAGTGAAGCTACAACCACTGTCGTTGGACAACGCTTCACCACTTCTTCCGCATGGCTTGGGCCAGAAAGAACAACCACACGTCCTTCTTCACATTCAAGCTCTTCTGAAATGACTGTGGACATCCGTTTGAGGCTTTCTGTCTCAAAACCTTTGGTTGCATGAATGACTAACATCTCAGGCTTGTAATAAGCCTTAAGCTGGTTCGTAACTGCACGCATGGCTGATGAAGGCGCAACAATTAACACAGCTATAGCGCCTTCCACCGCAGCTTCCATATCAGTTGTTGCTTGGATCCGTGGTGAAAGCTCCGCATCCGGAAGATAGCGAGTATTGGTGTGCTTGTTATTGATTTCGTTAGCCTGGTCTTCACCACGTGTCCACATCATCACATCCAACTGATTGGCGGCGAGTACACTGGCCAGAGCTGTCCCCCAGCTTCCAGCGACCAGAACAGCAACTTTTTTAGACAACTCGTTTACCCCCTCCAGGGTTTTTCGATCCCAATTTATTTTCCTGTCCTTTGGCGAGCTTCGCAATATTGGTACGATGTCTCCAGAACGCAAACAGACAAATAATCAGACTCCCCCAGAAGATATTCATTGAATATCCGGGTAATACCAGGATAAAAATGGGTGTAAATGCTACAAAAATCAGAGACCCCAATGAAACATAGCGTGTCAATACAATAGACAGAATGGCGATCACCCCAGCACATAACGCAGGTAGGAAAGCAAGACTCACCAGAACACCAATGGCTGTGGCAATGCCTTTTCCTCCACGAAAATGGAAGTAAAGCGGCCAGTTATGTCCTGCAATGGCTGCTATACCACTGAGTGCAGGAATCCAGACAGATCCGTCACTCAGCCAGATTCCTATCCATACAGCTGCAACACCCTTAAGTACATCAAGTAACAGAACAGCAATTGCCGGTCCTTTACCCAAAATACGCAACGTATTGGTAGCTCCCGCGTTTCCGCTTCCGTGCTGACGAATATCGATCCCCCGTATCGCTTTGGCAAGGAGGACACTAAAGCTGATCGAACCGAGTAAATAACTCAGTACAATCGCTGCGATTTGTAAAATCACACACTTCTCCCCTAACTTTCGTCGGACTTCTTCCGAGTAAATATGCGAATTGGTGTTCCTTCGAAATCAAACGCTGCACGGATTTTATTCTCCAGATAGCGCTCATATGAGAAGTGCATCAACTCAGGGTCGTTCACAAAAATAACCATGGTCGGCGGTTTAACTGCAACCTGAGTCACATAGTTAATTCTCATTCTCCGTCCTTTATCCGTTGGCGGAGGATTAATCGCAACCGCATCAGACACCACATCGTTAAGCAGATGTGTCTGCACACGTAACGAGTGTTGCTCTGCTACACGTTGCACAACCGGCAACAGTTTTTGTAAGCGTTGTTTTGTGAGGGCTGACAAGAATACGACCGGAGCATAAGTCATAAACAGGAAGTGATCCCGAATTTTTCTCTCAAACTCTTTCATCGTTTTGTCATGCTTCTCTACTACGTCCCATTTGTTCACAACAAACAATGACGCTTTACCAGCTTCGAATGCATATCCTGCAATATGCTTGTCCTGTTCAATAATGCCTTCTTCACCATTAATGACAATCAGAACAACATCTGCACGCTCAATCGCACGCATCGCACGCATTACACTGTATTTCTCAGTTGTTTCATATACTTTACCACGCTTACGCATACCTGCTGTATCAATCAGCACGTAACGTTGGCCGTCTTTTTCAAAAGGTGTATCAATTGCATCCCGGGTCGTTCCAGCCACGTCACTTACAATGACACGCTCTTCACCCAGAATAGCATTCACCAGTGAAGATTTACCCACATTAGGACGTCCGATCAGAGCTACACGAATGACATCTTCATCGTAAGTCTCTTCCTCAAGTTCTGGCAGCTTCTCCACAATTGCATCAAGCAAATCACCTACACCTGTACCGTGACTTCCGGATACGCCGATGGGATCACCGAAACCAAATCCATAAAACTCATAAATGAGCTCACTTCGTCCGATATTATCCACTTTGTTAACGGCTACAACAATAGGCTTGCCTGAGCGGTAGAGCATCTCTGCTACCTCTTCATCCGATTGCGTAATACCTGCTTTTGCATCACACATGAATACAATAACATCCGCTTCTTCAATAGCGAGCTCTGCTTGCATCCGAATCGATTTTAAGATTACATCTTCACCATCAATTTCGATACCACCTGTATCAATAATACTAAATGGTTTACCGTTCCATTCACCGATTCCGTATATGCGGTCACGGGTAATGCCCGGCTTGTCTTCCACAATGGCCAGTCTGTCGCCGATGATCCGATTGAAAATGGTGGATTTACCCACGTTCGGTCGTCCGACAATTGCCACAACGGGTCTTGCCATACATTCCACTCCTCCTGTCCATACTTACGATACTCATCATAGCAAAAAAGATATGTCTTGGCTAACGTTTCATGCCAAATTACTCGCAATAAAAACAATCGGCGAACCCGCCTGGGGCTCGCCGATCTTGCTTTTGTTATTCAGCAAAATATGCAGTATATAACTTAGAACCATGCATTGTTAACTTATTTGAATTTGCTGAGTTTGTCTCCAAACAGTTCGCCAAGCGTAGTGCTCATACCTTGATTGTTCAAGGAAACGTTTGGATTGTTGATTTCTTCACGCGGAGCGTTGTTTCTTGCAGGTCTTTCTGATTTTTGTGGTTGAGCTGGAGCTTCTTCTGTTTCTTTGATGCTCAAGCTTACACGTTGCTCAGAAGGGTTCATGTCCAAGATTTTAACTTGAACTTCCTGTCCTTCTTTCAGCACTTCATGAGGAGTGCCGATGTGTTTGTGGGAGATTTGCGAGATATGCACAAGTCCCTCAACACCAGGAGCGATTTCAACAAATGCACCGAAGTCAACCAGACGTTTTACAACACCTGTTACGATATCGCTGGAATTGAATTTTTCGCTTGCTGTTTCCCAAGGACCTGGTTGAACAGCTTTCATGCTCAGGCTGATTTTGCCTTTTTCAGGGTCAACTTTCAGCACTTTCACACTAACTTTGTCACCTTCAGACAGAACGTCGGATGGTTTTTCAACGTGTGTCCAAGCCAGCTCGGATACGTGAACCAAACCGTCAACTCCGCCCACATCAACGAATGCACCGAATTGAGTCAAACGTTGTACTGTACCTTCGATCACTTGACCTTCTTGCAAACCAGCCATTACTGTAGCTTTGTTTGCTTCGAATTCTTGCTCCAGTACGTCTTTTTGGGAAAGGATCACTTTGTTGTTCTCACGGTCGATCTCTTTCACTTTAACACGCAGTGTGCGTCCTTTGTAGTCGCTGAAGTCTTCAACGAAATGGCGTTCAACCATGGAAGCCGGGATAAATCCACGTACGCCCACGTCTGCTACCAGACCGCCTTTAACAACATCACCTACAACAACTTCGAATACGTCTTGGTCTTCAAAATGCTTTTGCAATTGATCCCATGCGTTTTCGCTGTCGATTGCACGTTTGGACAGAACGAGTTTTTCTTTCTCGTCGTCGATGCTAAGAACTTTAGCTTCAACTTCTTGTCCAACTTCAACTGCGTCAGACGCGCTGTCAACATGTAATGAAGACAGTTCACGAATTGGAATGACACCGTCATATTTATATCCAATGCTCACATAGGCTTGGTTATCTTCCAATTTGACGATGGTTCCTTTTACGGTATCTCCTTTTTTCAAGGAAACGAATTGATCCAACTCATCTTGGGTTGCTTCTTGATTTTTCATTTCTTCCGACATGTCAAATACCCTCCTCAATTCAAAAACCCCATTATATTCAAACCTGCCTGTAGCAGAGTTCAAAACACTTTCATCACTGAGTGCTTAAGCTTTAGTCTCCCTCAAAAATATGGAAACATGCACTCAGCTACCGACGAAGCCATTACTTGCTTGGCACGCCCGTTTGCACCATTTCGTTAATCTTGGACATAATCTTTTCAGTCGCCTTCTCCAGAGCTTCTCCAGATGGGTCTTCCTTGAACTCGTCCAAACTTACTGGTGCTCCATATACAACTTTCATCTTACGAAAAACTTTGTAGTTACCGATAATAGCAGTAGGAATAACTGTAGCGCCACTGCGGAGAGCAAAACTCGCTGCCCCTTTTTTGCCGATACCTCCATCATTGTGACGGCTTCCCGAGGGGAAGATTCCAAGCACTTGACCATCACGCAAAATATTGAGTGAGGTTTTGATGGATTCCTTGCTGACACCTCCACGTTTAACGGGGAAAGCGCCCACGGCTTTAATAATTCGGCCGAGTACCGGAATGTCAAACAATTCGCTTTTGGCCATAAAACGCACCTGACGGCGAATTTTGATACCAACGGTTGGAGGATCGAAGTTACTAATATGATTGGAACATAAAAGTACGCCGCCTTCTTTCGGAATATTCTCCCGTCCAACGGCCTCCAAGCGGAAAAGAATGGTATAAATGATCCGCAGTAATGTGCTGCAAAATGTGTAAATCATAGACCGATCTCTCCTCTGACCATTGTGCAATAAGATACGATTTTGTCAACCACTTCATGAATGTTCATCTCCGTTGTATCAAGGACGATAGCATCCTCAGCACAACGCAATGGGGAAATTTCCCGATTCTCATCCAATCTGTCACGGGTGGCAATGTCTCGCTCCAGCTGTTGCAACGTCAGTCCTTCAGAGGGGTCCAGTTCTTTGAAGCGGCGAAGTGCACGCTCTTCGACACTGGCAGTCATGAAGATTTTCACTTCCGCATCGGGCAATACTGTCGTTCCGATATCGCGTCCATCCATGACGACGCCCTTGCGCAAAGCCATTTGCCGCTGAGTATCCACTAATTGCGTACGCAGCCCCTCGATTTGCGCATATCGGGACACGATTCCCGTCACTTCACGGGAGCGGATTTCCGAGGTTACTTCTTCCCCATTACAGAACACTTTCTGTCCGTCGGGATCCGGTTGTAAATCAATGACCAGCTTTTGGGCTTCCTGAAGTACCTGTGTCACTTCTTCCGGCGCAATATCTTTCCGAAGCATGTGCAAGGTTACCGCACGGTACATTGCGCCTGTATCGACGTATACATACGCGAGCGCCTCTGCAACCAATCGGGCCACCGTGCTTTTCCCGGCACCGGCAGGTCCGTCAATTGCAACGTTCATTTTCCCGTTCTCTGATGTGTTCTGGCTTGCCAACGGGGCATTCCTCCTCAAACGATAAACCTCAATAAAAAAACAGGCATTGCCTGCATCGTGAAAATTATACCACACTCTACACATGGATGCAAAAACAGACAAATCAACGATGTTCGTAATCATTCATCGTTTGCACTTCAATTGGCGTTCCTTCCAGGCGGTCAATGGTGGTCAAATTCTTTTTGAAGCCGGGTATCAACAGCAGCAATTGATATACCACAAGCAGGATTAGAAGGACTGTAATCAGAATCGTAACCTTTCGTTCCATTCGCCTGGAGAAAACATAATAAAGTCGTTCATATCTGCGGGTTGCATGACGATGATTCATGGTAATGCCTCCGTTTTTTTCATTACGGTACCCGCAGTTCCTTCTTCTTATGCCACAACATTCCTATTTCGTACGATAGTCCAATTGTCGTTCGAAACAAAACTTGATAATTTTCTGGCGCTCCGAATCTGAAATCTGCACAAATTTCAGCATGCATAGCTGTCTGCCGGTTTCCAGGGTTTTGATCCGCACAACTTCAGCTTCAAAATTCACATGTTCAATGGTTGAATTCCGGTAGGGAACCAGCAACCAGCATTTCAGTTTTTGACCTTCAGCTATTGAAAAACCTGTTTCGCCGTAGATGGACAATCCACCGCCACCAATATCTTCAGTCAATCCGACGGCACGGGTCAGATCTTCACTCTGGATGGCCAATTCGAGGTTTGCATGAACACGAAGAAAGCTGCGCCGTTGTATTTTGGATATATCGCTCGGAAGCGGTTTGCGGATACGGACAAGACGGACCACATCTTCCTCAAATCCCGTGACATAGGTATTAAAATAATGCCGGACCCCATCCTCCATAATATATGAAATGGACAATTCCTCTCCAAAAAAGAGCCTTTTCAGACGGCTGCTTCCTTGTTGCATCGGGACCTCAATCAGAAAACTGCTGTCATCCATATCTGCAATGCGTGATTTGTACTCTTTGTGTTCCTCTTTTTCATCTGCAGAAGCAATCTGGATGTATAAAATTTCATTTATTTTCGGAAACAAGCTGTTCACCGCCACTTTATGTATTTATCTTCGTATGTACAAGGACTATTATACCATGACCTTTCTCACATTGAACAAGAAAAAAACAGACCACATCGTGGTCTGCCGCAGTTATTCGCTCAGCTTAAAATTCAGATTATCCATCTTTTTATGAGGTTGCATTGACCGGTTTGATCTCTTCAACCGCTTCTTCCATTCCTGTATTTGCATTAATGTATATCCGGTAACGAGAACCGTTAATTTTCCCTCCGAATTCATAACACAATACTTCTTTGCTGTAATCATTCTCAATCAAGGATTTGCGAACATAATTTTCTTCGAACTCCGAGTTCAGCTTTTTCCGCGCCTGTTGCTCCGTAAGAGTTGCTTTCGGAATTTTGCGCTTGTCATTATGTTCGTAGACAAAGTCACTCGCCTGAAAGCCGGTTACTTCGCCTGTATCCAAACCTACACGAACTGACATTTTCTCTGGATAGATCAAAGTGTCTCCTTGCTTACGCACATAAGTAAGGTTACCCAGATTACCATATTCATCGTAGTTTACAGCCTTCATATCCTTATAGCCTTTGTTCATTAGAAATTGATCCGCTTTAGCCATGGCATTCTGACGAGACACTTTTTTGGTTCCGATTGGACGCGTATCACTGTAAGAGATCAGCATTCCGCCATTACGGGTGAAATCCATCATCAGTTTGCCATTGTTGGCATGATCAATCGTGGCGGTGTAGGACTCCCAGTCCGTTCCTTTGCCGTTCTCCTGCACTTGGATTTTGCTACTATCCGCATTAGAAAATTTTGCAGCCTTGCTCTGAATCTGTTCTTTGGTCACCGGTAAGCCGCCCAGTTTCTTGACTGATCGTTTGGCATAGATATTGGATACGGAAGGACCCCAATCAAGCTCCGGGTATTCCTGCACCTTTTTGTTCACAGTACGAAAACCATCAACGATCGTGTTGTCCATGGTTTGCTCTTGCGTTGCCATGGCAGTCTCTGCATCCATCCAGCGCAATCGGTCCGTCAGGACTTTCTGCTGCACATCCTGCAGATTCTTGGTAATCTCGGATGAATTCTGATACAGCTTTTTCAGGTTGCCCATTTCCTTCTCACTTAGCGGTTCGTTTGTCAAGTCACGCATCGACGCCCGATAGGCAAAGTTGGAAATACGCGAGAGAAACTCCTCTGTCTCGTTAAATGGCAGCATGGTAAGTGGCAGTTGGTTGATCTCATTCTGCGCTTCACTGGTGAGTCGCCATACATTCATCAGACCTTTGCGATGCATCCCCTGTGATGTAGAGTGAACCGCCAAGGTGTTACCAATCTCCGAATGCAATTTGTCCATATGAAAAGATAAATCGTGAAAGGCACGCTGATATTGATTCTCTGCCTTGATCAGAATTGCATTCTTCTCCTGATTCTCCTGATAGCCCCACACGAGCGCACCGACCAGCAGAACCGCAAATATCGGAAACATAACTGAACTTAATCGTTTATACATCGGTAGAGTCTCCTTTCTTCTAAACCACTACCTCTATTGTGGATCGAAGAAAGATCTCTTATGCATGCGATTTCCAGTCCTTACACAAGCAGGTTGCTAAAGTACCGTTTGGGTCCTTATTTTAATTCAGCTGAATCCCAGTTGCCATGCCCTCTTCTTCAATTTCGAACTGGTCTCTGTTATCACAGAGGCACTGCTTGAATCCCGTCTCAATCCGGCCCCGCTCTTTCTTGCCTCGTAATGTAAATCGTTCACCGCATTGTTTGCATCTGATTTTAATTTTAATTCTCATCACAACGATCTCCGTTTCTGTTGGTCATTCCCCGGGAGTTTATCCGTAAAAATAAAAACACACCGGAGCCATAGGCGCAATATGCGCTTTATGTCCACCAGTGTGTCCGTATTTTTATAATTTAACCTCTTCCTCCCGCTTCACAAAACGAAAAGGAGAACGGTTATTAGCTCGTGTAATTTTACCCATTGCCCCATACCACAGGCCCGCCATTAGCGGCGCTATAAACCACAACCAATGATTCACCATGGTGTTCATGATAACATCGTACAATGCATGCCAGAAAAAAGGTAACACCAGAGAAAGAACCAGATACCACCGCTTTTTCTTACCACCGATAAACTTGGCTTTACCCATGTAATAACCCATGATTACTGCGAACATAGCGTGCCCTGAAACAGGGAGCAATGCCCGAAGGAACATGGCTGAGACGGATGCATTCCCCGCAAAGGCATACAACACATTCTCAACAGTGGCAAATCCAAGTGAAACAGCGACTGCATATAAGATCCCGTCATACGGCTCATCAAATTCGGTGTGATTATAGATGATATGATAAAGTACGAACCATTTAATGAATTCCTCCACACCACCTGAGATCATAATGGCCTCAAGATAAGGATTATCCCCGAGCCACATCATCATGCCACGCTGAATAATCATCACAGGCAGTACCATGAGAATCCCCATGAGGAAAACCCGCAATACCATATGAAGTGGCTCATAATCATAACGGTCTTTCAGGTAAAAGTATGTTAACAAGGCGAGACCCGGAGCAACTGCTGCCGCTAAGACCGAAAACAAAAGCACCGAAATTCCCTCCTCTGACTAAAGACGCGATTACAACTAGAGATTAATCCTGGCGTTTGAAGTGGGTGCAGATAACATCAATCGCTTGTGCAGGAATAACAACCTTACCATACTCTTCCATAACTGCTGGAGTAACTGAGGAGCCTTCGCCAAATTCAGCAAGCAAAGCAATCAATGCCGCATGTTTGGTGGAATCTACCTCATCTGGCTCAAAATGCAAGAACCACTTGTCTTTATAAGAATAAAGTCTCCCAGCATCCGTAACATGCTGACGCAACATATGTGCAGCTTCAATGAGCACTTCAAAGTCCTTGAATGCATAAACGATGGAATCGCTTTGCTCGAGTGTAACTTCCATTTCATATACTTCTTCAGGAAGATCATCTTCATGACCTGAACCATATTGTTGCGGATCATATTTTCCACGTGTGACAATGACAACCATCCCTTGAGCGGGAAGTGCGAATACTTCGACAGCGAGTGGACCTGTGGCATCAAATCCAAGTTCGGAATAGGCCTGATCCATCATTTCAGTGAACAGTTCATGAACCTTAGGTATTTCCTGCCACATATCTTCTTTTTGTATTCCGCGCTCGCTCAGATCGTCAAAGGTCAGGAAAATCCGTATCTTATCGTGACTTAGTCGTTCTATTTTCATACAGGATCTCCCCTTTATAAGCAAGTCTTATAACAGATTATGAAGCACAAAACAATATGTGCTGAAAATAAATCTATGTAGTTATGTTATCATTTTATACCTCTAAATGCACGAAGTAAAATCGACAAAAAAAGAATCATCCACAGCCAATCTAGACTGTGGATGATTCTAATTGGTGGTTTTGGTTTATAAACCCGGTACTGTTGTGTTTGTTTGACTTAAAATTTGCTCAACTTCATGCTTAACATCCGGATTGGTGCGAATAAAATCTTTGAGCATGCTCATATTCGCTTCTTTTTCCTGCGGTGTGATTGCTCTTGCGGTCTTTGCTGCCGGATTTTTGTGGGATTCACCATGTTGATTTTGCTTACTTGTGAACCCGTCCATACCCGGGAAAGTCATTTCCATCATCTTATGTTTTGCCTGATCCATCATATTTCTTGATGAACCCGATGACATCATGGGCAATTTGCCTTTGGACAGCCATGAACTGGCTGCAACACCAATGACAATGCCCCAAAAAAAGGATGACGTCTTCATTACACCAACCTCCTTCAAGTGTTAAAATCATATTTAGTGTTTGCGGTAGTGAGCGATCTCATTCCGTATAAATACAGGAAAGCGAGTTGAAATCATGTTCAGACATACCGCCGCATTGATCATTGCTGCAAGTTTACTGCTGTCAGCTTGTGGGACAACAGAAGAAAAAACATCTGAAAATTCCGCACCAGCGGGCGAATCGACTACCACGAGTCAAGAAGAGCAAGGTAACTCTAACCCAACTGAAACAGCAGAACCCGGAACTGATGTGCCCGAGCCTTCAACGGAAGATTCAACTGCGACAGAAGAAGAACCTGAATCTTCGGAGAAGGTTTCTACAGAAGAGAAAGTGGAAAAGACGTATCATATGAATGAAAATTATTATATTAAACCAAACGATGAAGCGAGCCCAAACAAAGTGGTCTTGTTAACTTTTGATGATGGACCCAAAGAAGAAAAAATGATTACTTCACTGATCGACACTTTAGATAAACATAACGCTAAAGCGATATTTTTCGTCAATGGATATCGGGTAAAAAGCCATCCGGAATTGCTCAAACTCATACATGAACGGGGTCAGATTGTAGGCAATCATGCCTGGGATCATGAGGATCTCAAAAAAATGTCCAACGCTGAGGCGGCAAAACAGGTTACAGATGTCCAAAAAATAGTGAAGGATACCATTGGTGAGGAACCGCAATTCTTCCGTCCACCTTTTGGGTCGGGAAATGATGCACTGAAGGCTGCTGTGAAGAAAAATGGCATGTTATATATGACTTGGTCTAATGGTTCGCTCGATTGGGATAAAAGTACCAAAGACAAACCAGAAAAAGTCATTCAAAATGTACTGGACCAGTTAAATCCCGGAAGCAATATTTTGATGCACGAGTTGCCATGGACGGTTGAAGCATTGGATGAGTTGCTGACCAAGCTCGAAAAGAAAGGTTATTCCTTTGTTGATCCGCGTGCAATTGAATTGGAAGCTCGTTAAATTGAAATTTTGCGCATTAAAATAAAACAGCCTTTATCCAATGGATAAAGGCTGTTTCTCTGTGAGTGCTTTTTCCGCGGGCACTCTTAACGTGATGATATGCATCTCCGCAGGACAACCTAGTCGGAGAGGAAGATGATTTGTACCGTATCCTCTGCTAACAAGCATTTTGCCTTCTTGGTGAACTTCCTCCGGACTTCGCTTCAGGGAGTACCAACCATTCGATACGGGACGATACACTTTGCTCAGGAACACAGGTCCGAAAAATGGTAAAACCAATTGTCCGCCATGTGTATGACCGCTTAAAATAAGATCTGCATTTTCCTCCAAGCGAAGGGCCTGCAAAGGATCATGAACGATAGCAATTTTGCAAAAACGGTTACCGATCTGTTGTAGTAATACATCGCCCTGTTTGGAACGATAGTCTATGCCGATCAGGCTCAATCTGTCGTTGCCTCTTTGCAGATATTCCACATTATCCTGCAGGAGCTTAACGTCCGATTCCCGAAGGATTCGCGCAAGTTGAGCGGTACCAGCCCTCTTGTCATGGTTGCCATACACCGTAAATGAAGGAGCAATGTTCGATAAAATTTTCATGTTATGTCTAACTAAAGACCATGAGATTCCTTTTTCCGCAACATCCCCGCCGATGAGAACCCAGTCCACCTTGTTTTTAACGTTTTCCAGATCCTTCTGCTTCAGCTTGCGCTTGTGCGTGTCGGATACATACAAAATCTTAGCCCCGTCAAAGGATGTTGGCAGATGAGGCACTTCAACCTCTTCTTCAATCATTTGATGAATATGGGCTTCACGCCACATATGAAAAAGAAGTAAAACTCCCATCAAAATGATTAAACCTGCGATTAAAAGCATTACCACGGTAAGGGAAGGAACGTATTCAGAGCGGGTGCCCCTTCAACCCCCCACCAAACCAGACTAATCGTTAACATGACAAAAATAAAAATGAGTGAATTGACAAACCTCTTGCTCAATTTTAACCGACGTGAAGGATGTAATTCTGTCCGTGTAGGAAGCGAACCCGCTTCGGGGATCGACTCTTCCGTTGATGTTGGCGTTTTTTTGGAGCGTGATGGTGCCCTTTGAGGAAGTACTGGACTTTCCAGCTTTTCTGTATAAGGCTTGCGCTGTGATCTAGGTAAAGAAACAGAAGTAATTGGTGTGATTCCGCCAACCTCAGCAGCTGCTGCCGTTTCAACAACGATGCTTACTTGAGAAGCCACCTGACGCTCGGATTTCTCTTTTTTATCCGATTGACGATGGCGCTGACTGCCATATGTCTTCATTCTACTTAATGGCTGATTCATGATCCCCTCCGAAAACGTATCGCTAATCCGGACACCAAATCAATAATAAAGTGACATAATATAGGCGCCCATAATGTGCCGGATTGCAAGTAAATCCAACCCAATCCATAACTTGAGACAAACACCCAGCCTGTTGGAATCCAGTGGCGCAAATAACGAATATGGATAACTGCAAATAAAATACTTGTCCAGTAAGGACCGATGGCATGTTGGATGGCTCCACGGAATAATAATTCCTCACACACAGCAACAATGGCTGCTATACATACAATGTGCCAGATCGGACGCCCACGGAACAACATCTCGTTAATTCCACCGTCATCCATACTTTCCTGAGGTATAACATACGACAGTACCAAGTCCATAACAAGCATAATGCCTGCAAGACCAAGACCCCACCATATAAATTGGTAATTGTCAGGCCATGCGAGTACATCTAACAAGTTTCGTTTCTGCAATAAGATCCACACAACTCCGATAATCAGTGTCAGACCTTGTGTAAAGTATAGATTGATTAAAAGCAAACGCTCGGTAAGCTGCTGTGGCTCAGCCTTTTGAATCTTGAACTTGGGAAACTTGAATTTTTTCATCGGATGCGTCTGTCCTCTTGAGTTAAATTTGATGGATAACAATTACGTTGTCCAATCGGATAGTATACTAAATGATAGCCAAAAAACCAATTAGGTTCAAGACCTGCCCCAAGTCCTGGTTATACGTCCGTGCCATTACTTCATTAAAGCAGTAAAATCCAGTTCACCAAACAGCTTACTTTCCATCTTCTTGTGGTAGGTATATTAACTACTGTATTACTTATGGTGACTCTGTTTATGTGTCAATCTAAAGACATCTGCAAAACAATTTAAAACATTTAAGCCTATTGACATGCTCATGTCAGCCATGATACATTATGAAAAATTAGTCACGTTAAACACGATGATGGAAAAAAGATGTTGCTTCGTCTTACAGAGAGCCGATGGTAGGTGTGAATCGGTGGCAGGCAAATGGTCTTGAGCGCTCCTGAGTTATTGCATTGAAATTGGAGTAGGTGCAATCGGTTTAGACCCGTTATCCTCTTCGGTCTTCATTGACCGCTAAGACTGTCGTTGCGAAACGGCGGTGAATTAGGGTGGTACCACGACAACTCTCGTCCCTTATTGCGCAAGCAGTATGTGGATTGAGAGTTTTTTGATTTATTTTAAAGGATATCTGTGGGATCACTCTATTTGCTTCACCTCCCCCCTCTGTTGCGACACCGCGTTGTTGGGCGGAAGAATCAATCTGGTTTTAAGGAATACCTCTTCGCTGAGGTCAAACCTTGACGATATAGATACACATACCTAAGGAGGAAGAAACCATGTACAAAGTGTTAGTGTCGGACCCAATCAGTGATCTGGGGATCCAGCAACTGGTGGATGCAAATGATGTTGTTGTTGAGAAGAAAACCGGTCTTAGTGAAGATGAACTTGTTGCCATTATTGGTGATTATGATGCCCTCTTGGTTCGTAGCCAGACTCGTGTTACAGATCGTATTATGACGGCTGGTACCAACCTTAAGGTGATCGGACGTGCAGGTGTTGGTGTAGATAACATTGATCTGGAAGCTGCTACTCAGCGCGGTATCATCGTTATTAATGCTCCTGATGGCAATACCATCACAACTTGTGAGCACACATTTGCCATGATGATGGCATTGGCACGACACATTCCTCAGGCATATGCCAAGACTATTCAAGGTACGTGGGATCGTAAAACCTTCCTGGGTGTGGAATTAAGAAATAAAACGCTCGGTGTACTGGGTATGGGACGGATCGGTAGTGAAGTTGCCAAGCGCGCCAAAGCATTCGGAATGGACATTCTTGCTTACGACCCGTTCCTCACGGAGGAGCGTGCCGAGAAGCTGCAAGTGAAGCTGGCTAGTGTAGATGATATTATTCGCAATGCGGACTTCATGACCGTTCACACGCCATTAACACCGGAAACACGGCATATGATTTCACGTCCACAATTCGAAGTGATGAAAAAAGGCATGCGTATCATCAACTGTGCTCGTGGTGGTGTAGTTGACGAGATGGCACTTGTCGAAGCCATTGATCAAGGTATTGTTGCTGGTGCAGCATTTGACGTATTCGAAAGCGAGCCGCCAGCCGCTGATCACCCGTTCCTGAATCACCCAAGCATTATCGTTACGCCTCACCTTGGTGCGTCCACAGTAGAAGCACAAGAGAACGTGGCTATCGATGTGTCGGAACAGGTACTTCACATTTTGCGTAACGAACCGTTTAAAAACGCAGTTAACATGCCGGCTGTTGCACCAACCGTTATGAACAAATTGCAGCCGTATTTCAAACTGGGTGAAACGTTGGGTAGTTTTGCAGCACAGATTACACAAAATGCAGTGCAGGAGATTCGGATCGACTATGCTGGTGAACTTTCTGAAGTAGATACTTCTCCTCTCACTCGTTACATTGTGAAAGGGATTCTCGCCAGACATTTGGGTGGGGAAGCCAACATCGTTAACTCCATGCATCTGGCCAAAATCCGTGATCTGAATGTGGTTGTAAGCCAGACCTCAGCAACTAAAGGATTTACTAACCTGATTACCGTTACATTGGTTACAACTCAGGATGCTGAGGAACGTCGTGTAGCAGGTACATTACTTGCAGGTTATGGAGAGCGTATCGTTCGTCTGGACAAATTCCCGGTAGATATCGCACCGGAAAGTCATCAAATTTTGATCTCCCATAACGATAAACCAGGTATTATCGGACGTGTAGGAACCCTGCTTGGACAAAACGATGTCAACATCGCATCCATGCAGGTTGGACGTAAAATTATTGGTGGTGCAGCGATCATGATTCTGACCGTAGATAAAGCTGTTCCAAAAGATGTGCTTGTGCAGCTTGCTGCGCTGCCTGAAATCAATACTGCTGTTGAAATTGTTCTGGAATAGTTCCTTATCATTCAGTAAGATCAAAGAGACGAGCCCCAAAGGGTCCGTCTCTTTTTTTTCGTGATTAGCTTAAGCGAATAATATTGAGTGTCGCACCTGGCGGCGATAGAACAGCTGTGGCTATTAGACCGAATAATTGAAGCTGAATGGTCGAACCCGCTGTGGCAGTGATAATAAAGTCGGTTGACAACTGGCTTAGAGAGAGCACTGGTGAGATTACACTCGCCGGTACTACAGCCCCATTAAGCAATATCCGTGATTGTACGGCGAGTGCTGCTGTCAAATTAATTTTGTAACTGATATAGTATCTGCCTGCTGTAGCAAGAGTGAAGGTATCATTCGCTCCATTTACCGTAATTCCGGTTCCAATATTCTGATTCGCAGGAAGAGCAACAACCGTTCCGCCCAAAATAACAAGAATGGTGCCATTCGTATTTTCTGCGTAGGATGAAGCCGTTGTGACAGAAGTTCCTGTGGCTCCGGTTTCCCCAGTGACACCTGTTGTCCCAGTACTTCCCGTTACGCCCACTCCCGTGGCTCCGGTTATACCTGTGGCCCCTGTAACTCCAGTCGCACCGGTCAAACCTGCGAGACCCGTCGCTCCCGTTTCCCCAGTTGCACCTGTTAATCCCGTACTTCCGGTCACGCCAACTCCGGTCGCTCCTGTAACTCCAGTCACACCGGTCAAACCTGCGAGACCCGTCGCTCCTGTTTCACCAGTGGCACCTGTTAATCCCGTACTTCCGGTTATGCCGACTCCGGTTGTTCCTGTAACTCCGGTCAAACCTGTGAGACCCGTCGCTCCCGTTTCCCCAGTTGCACCAGTTCCACCTGTTAATCCCGTACTTCCGGTTACGCCAACTCCGGTGGCTCCTGTAAGTCCAGTCGCACCGGTCAAACCTGCGAGACCCGTCGCTCCCGTTTCCCCAGTGGCACCTGTTAATCCCGTACTTCCGGTTACGCCGACTCCGGTGGCTCCTGTAACTCCAGTCACACCGGTCAAACCTGTGAGACCCGTCGCTCCCGTTTCACCAGTGGCACCTGTTGATCCTGTACTTCCGGTTACGCCAACTCCGGTGGCTCCTGTAACTCCAGTCACACCGGTCAAACCTGCGAGACCCGTTGCTCCCGTTTCCCCAGTTGCACCTGTTAAACCCGTATTTCCAGTTACACCGACTCCGGTCGCTCCTGTAACTCCAGTCACACCGGTCAAACCTGCGAGACCCGTCGCTCCCGTTTCACCAGTGGCACCTGTTAATCCCGTACTTCCGGTCACGCCAACTCCGGTCGCTCCTGTAACTCCAGTCACACCGGTCAAACCTGCGAGACCCGTCGCTCCCGTTTCACCAGTGGCACCAGTTCCACCTGTTAATCCCGTACTTCCGGTTACGCCAACTCCGGTGGCTCCTGTAACTCCAGTCACACCGGTCAAACCTGTGAGACCCGTCGCTCCCGTTTCACCAGTGGCACCTGTTGATCCTGTACTTCCGGTTACGCCAACTCCGGTGGCTCCTGTAACTCCAGTCGCACCGGTCAAACCTGCGAGACCCGTCGCTCCCGTTTCCCCAGTGGCACCTGTTAATCCCGTACTTCCGGTCACGCCAACTCCGGTCGCTCCTGTAACTCCAGTCACACCGGTCAAACCTACGAGACCCGTCGCTCCCGTTTCACCAGTTGCACCTGTTGATCCTGTACTTCCGGTTACGCCGACTCCGGTGGCTCCCGTGACACCCGTCGCTCCTGTGCTTCCTGTCACTCCAAGTCCAGTTGCTCCCGTTACACCTGTTGCGCCTGCACCTGCAATTAGCGTGTAATCTGGTGACGTGCCTGGTGTACCCGTTGGTGACGCTACATTGGCTATATACGTACTACCGTTAAACGTTACGACTTGACCCGCCGGGTACGTTGGGGCTACCGCTGGATCAAATGGTACGATACCACTTAAACCTACACCTGTCGCTCCTGTTACACCGGATGCCCCTGTGGCCCCTGTAGCACCTGCCCCTGCAAGCAGTGTATAATCCGGCGAGGTGCCCGGTGTTCCTGTTGGTGATGCCACATTGGTTATATACGTACTTCCATTAAATGTTACAACCTGACCCGCCGGATACGTGGGGGCTACCGCTGGATCAAATGGCGCGACACCATTCAAACCGATTCCTGTAGCTCCAGTAACTCCCGTTGCTCCTGCTACCGCAATCAGCGTGTAATCTGGTGAGGTGCCCGGTGCTCCCGTCGGCGATGCCACATTTGCAATGTACGTGCTGCCGTTGAAGGTAACAACTTGACCTGCCGGATATGTGGGAGCTACGGCTGGATCGAATGGTACTACTCCCGTGAGTCCTGCACCCGTTACGCCCGTGGCTCCAGTATTACCCGTAACCCCGACACCCGTTGCACCTGTTGCTCCTACACCTGCAATTAATGTGTAGTCTGGTGAGGTGCCTGGTGTTCCCGTTGGTGAGGCCACATTCGCAATATACGCACTGCCACTAAACGTTACTACCTGACCCACTGGATACGTCGGGGCTAACGCTGGATCAAACGGTACAACTCCTGTTAAACCCGCACCAGTTACACCCGTTGCCCCTGTTACGCCAGGTGTACCTGTCGCACCCGTACTTCCCGTTACTCCAACTCCGGTTGTACCTGTCGCTCCCGTGGCTCCCACGCCCGCAAGCAATGTGTAATCTGGTGAAGTACCCGGCGTTCCCGTTGGTGAGGCTACATTGGTTATATACGTACTGCCGTTGAACGTTACAACCTGGCCGGCTGGATACGTTGGGGCTACGGCTGGATCAAATGGTACGATACCACTCAAACCTACACCTGTCGCTCCCGTTACCCCTGATGCTCCGGTACTTCCTGTTACTCCAACGCCGGTTGCACCAGTCACACCTGTTGCTCCTGCGCCCGCAAGCAACGTGTAATCTGGTGAAGTACCCGGCGTTCCCGTTGGTGAGGCTACATTGGTTATATACGTACTGCCGTTGAACGTTACAACCTGGCCGGCTGGATACGTTGGGGCTACGGCTGGATCAAATGGCACGATACCACTTAAACCCAAGCCTGTCGCTCCCGTTGAACCCGATGCCCCTGTAACCCCCGTACTTCCCGTTACGCCGATTCCTGTGGCTCCCGTCACACCTGTCGCTCCTGCTCCAGCAAGCAACGTGTAATCTGGTGAAGTCCCCGGCGTTCCCGTTGGTGAGGCTACATCGATTATATATGTGCTTCCATTAAACGTTACAATTTGACCCGCTGGATATGTTGGAGCCACCGCTGGATCGAATGGCAAAATGCCTGTTAAACCTGCCCCGGTTGCTCCCGTTACACCTGATGCACCCGTGGCTCCTGTGGGTCCTGCACCTGCAAGCAATGTATAGTCTGGCGAAGTCCCTGGAGTACCCGTAGGAGAAGCCACATTCGTTATATACGTACTTCCATTAAACGTTACGACCTGACCTGCTGGATACGTTGGAGCTACTGCAGGGTCAAACGGAACTGTACCATTAAGGCCGATGCCTGTAGCTCCAGTCGCACCGGTAACTCCTGATCCTGCTAACAATGTATAATCTGGAGAACCTCCTGGTGTACCCGTTGGTGATGCAACATTCGTAATGTAGGTACTGCCACCAAACGTGACGATCTGTCCAGCTGGATAGGTTGGTGCTAATGCCGGATCGAACGGTACAATGCCATTTAACCCTACACCTGTGGCTCCAGTTGCCCCCGTCGCTCCTGCTGTCGCAAGCAGTGTGTAATCCGGTGAGCTTCCTGGCACCCCTCCCGGACTTACAACATTCGTAATATAAGTACTGCCGTTATAAGTAACGACCTGACCCGCTAGGTATGTCGGGGACTGAGCTGGATCAAAAGATGTTATTCCGGTTAAGCCTACCCCGGTTGCTCCAGTTGCCCCTGCTGCTGCAATTAATGTGTAATCCGATGAAGTACCGGGTGTTCCTAATGGACCAGCTACACTTGTAATATAGGTGCTCCCGTTATAAGTAACTACCTGACCTGCAGGATAACCCGGGGCGAGCGCTGGATCAAATGCTAAAGCACCCGTTAAACCAGCTCCGGTTGCCCCCGTTGCACCAGTCGTTCCACCCGACAATAAAAGAGTGTAGTCTGGAGAACTTCCGGGTGTACCCAGAGGACCGTTTACGTTGGCAACATAAAGACTACCCTCGTAGCTTACTACCTGACCTTGAGCATATGTCGGTCCAAGTGCAGGATCATATCCGGTAATATTGTTTAAACCTACACCTGGTGCCCCTGCCGGACCTTGTGCTCCCTGTGGGCCAACTGGTCCTACTGGACCTATTGGGCCGATCGGTCCAATTCCTCCTGCCGGTCCCGTAGGGCCTATCACCCCAGGAACTCCTGGAACACCTGGTACGCCAGGAACTCCTGGCACTCCCTGTGGGCCAGCCGGTCCGGTAATCCCTCCGTTTCCAAAAGTCGTCGTCGCCCGACTTAGGGATAACGATATCGAACGGATTAATCCCACAAGTTTATCTTTTTCAGCAGGCGGCAATTCCAGAAGTAACGTCACACTTAACAAATCATCTAGTAAATTTTGCAAGTTACCTGCGAGATTAATTAGGGGAACAGGAATAATCTCTGAGCCTGCAATCGTTAATTCCAATACAGCTTGTAATTCTGCTTTTACCCCGGCACGAAATCCCGATTGATTTACAAATGTAAGTAACTGGCGTAATCCATTCTGCAATGCCAGTATATTGGCTGAAGTTGGCTGACTGATTGCAGCTGGAATAGTCACAGCGAGGGAACGCAAAATGGATTCAAACTGCTCCAGTTCTCTTGTGGTTATGGGAATAAAGGGAGAGCCCGCTTTAAAAGATCTGCCTTCCAGAAAAGCTTTGATATTGACCCTTTTTCGATCATCGGACATGCTTAGCTCAATCCTCCTCTATCTTGCTTGCTTTTCAAGCTTATGTCACATAGGAAGGAAAATTATCTTGGACACTCCTTTTAGTCAAAATAAAAAGACGATTCATGTTCCACGTTGAACAAGATTAAACGGTACTCTTCAACAAAAAAACACCCTCCATAAGAGGGTGTTTCCGCACTTTTTGTATGAAATCAGGCTATTTCGATGAATCCAAAGGAAATTGCAAAATAAACTCGGTTCCTTCGCCAAGTACACTATTGACGGTAATCATGCCTTGATGCGCATCAACAATATTTTTTACAATCGCTAAACCAAGCCCCGTGCCTACACTTTCTCCACGAACACGAGCCTTGTCTGCTTTGTAGAATCGTTCGAAAATAAATGGCAAGTCGGATGAAGGGATACCTACACCCTGATCCTTCACAGAAACTCTGACAAATGGAGCACGAAGATAAGTGACACGCTCGGCTGAGATCATTACATTTTTGCCTGTAGGCGTATGTCTGAACGCATTATCCAGCAAATTCGTAAATACTTGCTCAAGTCGATCCTCATCTGCCTGTTGAAGTTCAATGGTTGGTTGTTCAAATTCAAAGTGCAGTTGAATTCCCTGTTCTTTTGAACGCACCGAGAACTTACGATATACACGTTCAAGTAGTTCTCCGAGGTCAACTTCCTTCATCACCATGTCCGTATGTCCAGCTTCCATCCGCGCAAGGTCAAGCAAGTCTTTAACCAGTCTGCCCATCCGCAGTGACTCATCATGAATGACCTGGATCAGTTCTTCGCTCTCTTCCGGTGAGGTTGCCATGCCGTCCAGAAGGGCTTCACTGTAACCTTGCATCATGGATAGCGGAGTTCGTATCTCATGAGATACGTTAGCCACGAAATCACGCCGCATTTTCTCCAGACGCACTTCTTCTGTTACATCTCTCAAGACAGCCACAGCCCCTCTGACAACACTATCAGCATACAACGGTGCCATCTGAACAGACCAGACACCTTGCTGTACGTGGACATTGGAGTTCTGATCCCCACCTTGCTCCATCACCATTCTGAACAAAGGAAGAAGGGGCTCAGGTACATCACGTGAGGACTTGTCGGACTGTTCAGGATCTTTTCCTTCGTCCATTTTTGCCCAATCCAGATCATACCAAGCCTGCATGATCTTTTCTCCAGGCGGATTCGTCAGAATAACTTTGCCTTCACCATCAAATGTAACCACCGCATCGGTCATGCTTCGAAGCACACTCGCCAAATGTTCCTTCTCATGGTTAAGGTTTCGAATATTATCTTCCAGTTGGGCAGCCATATGATTAAATGTGTTGGCAAGTTCACCAATCTCATCACTCGTTACCAGGGAGAGACGTGTTCCGTAGTTCCCTTTGCGAATCGCATTGGCTGCCTGAATCAATTGCTGCATGGGCTGCGTTATCTTGGTGAATAGAAACAATGCAAAAAACGTGGTTAAACTGAATCCGATTATACAGATATAGGTGAACAACCGCTTAATATCTCTGGATTCGGATTCTGCAAAGTTTGTATCAATGTAGGGCAGCAAAAAAAGACCCAGCGCTATAAGTACACAACCCACAAGGCAGATAATAGTGATCCATAACTTCCCGACCAGTGATCTCCAGAAACTAAAACTACTTCGGTACTTCCAGTTTATAACCCACACCCCACACCGTCGTAATCATGGCCGCCGATTCAGGCGATACCTTGTTAAGTTTCTCGCGAAGACGCTTCACATGCGTATCCACGGTACGAAGATCGCCAAAGAATTCGTAATTCCATACATCCTTGAGCAATTCTTCTCTGGAGAAAACTTTGTCGGGAGATGTTGCCAGGTAGTGCAGTAATTCATATTCTTTTGGTGTAAGACTAATCTCTTCGCCACCAGCGGTTACCCGGTGGGCATCATGCTCAATAACCAGATGCGGGAACACGATGTTGTTACTCGAATTACTCTCCTTGGAGAGATAAGCAGTCGCGGAAGATCGACGCAAAATCGCTTTGACACGATAAATCACTTCACGCGGGCTGAATGGTTTTACAACATAATCATCAGCGCCAACTTCGAAGCCTTGAACCCGGTTGATCTCTTCACCTTTTGCAGTGAGCATCAAAACCGGCGTTGATTTCACCTGACGAAGACGGGTACACACTTCAACTCCATCCATACCCGGCAACATCACATCAAGCAAAATCAGCCCGTAGTCCCCTGCTGTTGCTTTACGCAGCGCAGTTTCCCCATCCTCAGCTTCATCGATTTCATAACCTTCTTTTTCAAGATACATTTTCAAAAGCCTGCGGATTCTCTCTTCGTCATCCACGACCAGTATTCGATTCTCATGTTCAGCCATGCCTCTCCAGCCCCTTTGCAATAACTCCTCATCACTTCTATTATGTTCGATCTGGCGAACAATATTTGAATACCCTTCAATAAAAAGGTACGTTTGTGTTCCCGCTTCTAAACTCAACCTTTGAGTTACGAGTCTGTCCTAGTCCGCTCCAGCGTAAGAATGTAATCCAGCAATGATCAAATTCACCCCAACTAGCGTAAACATGACGACCAGGAAGCCAAGAACTGCAAGCCATGCAGACTTCTGACCTTGCCAACCTCTGGATAAACGCAAATGCAGATACACACTATAATATAGCCATGTAATCAATGCCCACACCTCTTTAGGGTCCCAACCCCAAAAGCGACTCCAGGCAATCTGAGCCCAGATCATGGCAAAAATTAATGCTCCCAGCGTAAATATCGGAAAACCAATCGCAATCGCGCGATAACTTATCTCATCCAGATCATCGGCATCGATTCCATCCATCATTGGTTGTAACGCTTGTCCAAGTGGTCTGCGCACAAGAAGTCGTACAATTCCATACAGGATCAGACCTACAATAAGTGACCAAACCACCGTATTCAGCTTGCGCCCGGCATTTACCCCGTTCATCCAGGAAGGCGTCTCAAGTAAAGGTTTTTCCATGCCAAGAAACGGTGTCATGCTCTCCACTTCGCTATTATATGGTGCAAAAATCGGAGGCATGCGATAAATCACTTTCTCTATTGTACTATTTTCCTGTACCTCTGTGTCAATGCTGACCGTTTTCTGTACAAAAACCGCCTCGTAACCAGCTGTACGAAAGGCAAATACCGTTCCGATGAATCCGATGACTACAACGATCGTAACCAGAGTGAATTCAACCCATCCTCGTTGACGTCTTGAAGATTTGTCTTTACCACTGAAATCAACAGTACGGAGCAAATACATGAACCCTGCGGCAAAACCCACGGCGAAGAATGCTTCACCAAGCGCGGCCAACGTCACGTGAATTTTCAGCCAGATGGACTGAAGTGCCGGGATTAATGGTTGTACCTCCTGAGGAAATACAGCGGCGTACGCCATAATAATAATGGTAAGTGGTAACGCAAACAAACCCAGTAATGACTTGCGGTATATGGCATATACAACAATAAATGCAACCATGATCATCATGGACAGAAAAGACATAAACTCATACATGTTACTAACTGGGATATGACCTGCGCCAGCCCATCGGGTTACAAAAAATACGATATGTGCCGCTAAAGCGACAGTCGAAGCGATAAAAGCTCTTTTACCCCAGCGATTCATATGGTCCAGAGGATCACGATTACTCCATTTTTTGCCCATGACTGCAACAGCATATAACAAGAATGCAGCACAATAGAGAAAGAAAGATACGATAAATGCGTCGCTGCTGAAATCCAATAATCTCATGCCTGATTCCCCCCGTTATCCAACGACTTCTCTTCCACTTCCAGATTCATCTGTTTCAAGACGGCCGCAACTTCACGCCTGAAGCCAAACCAGTTTTTGTTGGTATGTCCACCCAATGTGAGCTGTTTATCATCAAAACGAATCCAGATGCGGCGATGATGCCAATAAAAACCCATGACGAGACCCAACATAACAATACCGGCTCCTACCCACACAAAAGGCATTGCCTTATCCACTCTTATATTGAGATAACTTACGGACTGAATAATATCGACCTTGTCCATGCTGTCTACTTCCAGCTGTAAAGGAATCTCAGCTCCAATCAGCTGTTGGTTAATCGCATCCTGTTGAAACCGTTGTTTATCAATCTGCTTTGCAAAGTACAGATATTGTATCCCCTCTTCGGGCAGATCCGGTCCCTTGATGAGAAAGAGAAAAGCAGGTGCATTAGGTGAAGGCGATTTTGATTTGGGCTGACCATTCTCATCCAATCCAAAGTCCATAAACTTTTCTTTTACCGTGAGCTTATAAAGACCAGCTTCAAATGTTCTTTGGGTATCTACCATATCAATCTTAATTGGCCCATATACTTCACCCGTCTTTGTATTGACCAGATCAGGCGTTACGGAACGAATGGTGGGTGTTAGATCATAATCAAACTGATATGCTTTCAGACCGTTATAATTCAATGGATGATTCACGCGTACATCATGTCTGGCCACCTCAGCTAACTGAGGTTTCTTCGAGAGATCCGAACAATCTGCTGTACATTCATACAAAACAACTTTTGTTTCAAACAGTTTGGGAACGGTCTTATTCAGGTTACGGAATTGCTCAGGTACTTCTTCCTCACTGTAGAATTCAACATTAAACTGTTCATTTTTCAGATACATCGACGTATTCGGGATCTTTTTGATCTCCCCTTCAGGAAAAGCAACGTGCTCGTCCAGATTCAGACCAGGAAGTCCTCGTGCGAGCACCGCCAGCAAAAATATAATGAGTCCAATATGGATGACATATGGGCCCCATCGACTGAATCGCTGTTTCTCGGCGAGTAATGCATCTCCCTGGGTGTGCACGCGGTATCCTTTCTTTTTCAACGGCGTAACCGCTTTCTTAACCCAGTCTTCTGGTGCCTCTTCGATGGTACCTTGGTACACCAGACGCTGTCTTGTCAAAAATTGCGTATGTTTACGTATTCTCTGTTTATTCAGTGCTTTGTAGAGCGGTAGGACGCGATCCAGACTGCATATCACCAATGATGCCCCAATCAGCACCAGCAGTAGAATAAACCACCAGGATTCGTATGTATGAGATAAACCCAACAGATAATAGATGTGACCCAACTGACCGTATGTTTCTTTGTAATACACGGAAGGATCAATATTCAAGAATGTACTTTCTTGCGGATAGATTGTACCAAGCATAGAACCCACCAGCGTAAAAACAATCATATAAACGGCAATTTTAACGGAAGAAAAAAAGTTCCATATGCGGTCAATGATATTGGGATTACTGCGCTGTGAACGGCGCGCCATGCCATCATAACGCATTTCCAACACTTCATCCGATTTAGCTTCAGACTCCAGCAGCGGTTTCCCACATGCCTCACATAGTACAGTGCCTACCGGATTCTGGTGTCCGCACTCACATTTGGTATTTTGGAACACGAATAGACCTCCTGTCAGGGCTGCTTCGCCAGTTGCGAAATTTGAGCGTCAAGTGTGTCCAAATCAAGTTGACCGATATGAATGGTAGAGATTTTGCCCGTGTCGGATACAAAGAATGTTGTTGGCATCGGAGAGATCCCAAAATCACGAACCGAGTTTTTCTCCCGATCAAGCATGATTGGAAACGTAACGCCAACCTGCCGTACAAAATTATCCACGGTCATCTGGTCTTCTCCAACATTAATTCCGACAAATTGTACTCCCTGGTCCTTCCATTTGTCAGCTTGTGCCTGAAGTGCAGGCATTTCTTTAACACAAGGTTCACACCATGTGCCCCAGAAATTGATCACCATCGCTTTTCCTTTGTACTCATCAGACGTATGAACTTGACCATCCAGGCCCAGCAGTTCAAAAGAAGGAGACTTGTCCCCTTCCTTTGGCTTGCCATTCGAGCCGGATACCGATGTGGTAATCGCATATCCGCCCAACACCAGGATCAATAACAAAATGACGATTTGCACCGTTCTTCTTGATTTCCCCATGTGCTGCTCCCCTTTTATGTGACTGTAGCATTCGCATCTTATTGGTCTAAGACAACTGTGAACATCCTATGAACAATTATAGCGAATTTCGTCACAAAACTGCGGCGGTTTTATGAAAATTGTGTGTCCTCACATTACCTTTTTTTCATTTTTTTGGCTGGTTCTGATTGTGCGAGGGTAATCAGGTTGTTGACTTCTTCTTTGGTCAGATTACGTGTCAGACCACGTTTCAGGTTTTGTAGCAAAATACCACCAAACGAAATCCGTTTCAGACGGGTTACCGGATGGTTGATCGCCTCAAACATGCGTCTAACCTGACGGTTACGTCCTTCATAGATCGTAATGGAAATGACCGACTCATTAGCGGCTGTATCCACATCTTTGTACTCTACCTCTGCAGGAGCAGTCATGCCGTCATCCAGCATAATGCCTGTCTTTAATTTCTCCAGAGCTGTACCATGCGGCACACCTTTAACCGTTGCATGATACGTTTTGGGTACGTGATGTTTAGGATGCGTCAACAAATGTGCGAACTCACCATCATTGGTAAGGATCAATAAGCCCTCTGTGTCATAATCCAGACGACCCACAGGATATACACGTTCCTTAACACCTTTCAGGTAGTCGGATACAATCTTCCGACCTTCCGGGTCAGATGCACTTGTGATTACGCCTTTTGGCTTGTTCAACATCAAGTACACTTTTTTCTCACTGCGGATTGGTTTTCCATTAACCGTAATCATATCCTCTTCGGGGTTCGCTTTTGTACCCAGTTCGGTTACGACCTCCCCGTTAACTTCTACTTTGCCGGACAGGATTAGTTCCTCGCTCTTGCGGCGGGATGCAATGCCTGCCTGTGCGATAATTTTTTGTAATCTTTCCATGTTTGTCATGTCACCTCACACTAATGATACCCATCACGCAAGGAAATCACAAGGATAATCCAAGGATTTTGCAAACTGGCGATACGAATACCCACTTTAGGCCACCTTCCTCTTTGAGATTGACGCAAAAAAAGCCTACCTTTACACGACCTGTTGAACACAGATGGCGTAAAGATAAGCCTTTTCCTCAAACTATTTAATTGGAAACTTTGCCGGCAACTGCAACCTGTTTTTTGGCAGGCGTAGCGCTGTCTTTAATGAAAGACTGCAATGTTTTGGAAGTAATATAATAGGTACGTCCACCATACACAAATGTCATCATACCAATAACCCGGTTGTTCTGATCCAGAACAGGGCCACCTGAATTACCCTGTGCCATGGATTTCACAATACTGCCGATTCCCTTTTTGCCTGGAACATCCGAAGCTTGGGAACTGAACACTCGACTTTTGGCTATCGTATTGTAGGTTGAAGGAAAATCTTCATCCAGGATGACAAGATCACCAGCAGGATTTTTGGGGAATCCAATCGTATAGACAACCTGGTTATCCCTCGCATTTGCAAATGTGACCGGTTGGGCGTCTATTTCCTTGTCCAGCTTCAACAGCGCCATGTCTGTCACCGGATCTGTCTTAATAATCTTTGCCTTTACAGGCTTACCTAAGGAACCCGGGCTCGCAACAGTCAGTGTACCTTCATCACCATCAGACAATTCAGCAAAACTCTGAACGACATGGTAATTCGTGAGTACTTCATCCTTTGAGATCAGTATCGAGGTACCAACATCATAATATACCATATCGGGTTCATGCTGCTTGACCAAACGTACATTCACGACTGGAAAAGAATCCGCTGTGACTGCCATTTGTGCACGCAGCTGTTTGTCGAAGTAACCTGTAAAATGTATCGTCTGAACGGCTTGAGCCGCCGCCAGCCCCGTTGACCCTGCAAGCATGGCAAGGGCAAGCACACCTGACATTCCGACACGGAGCATTCGTTTCCAACTCTTCTGCATGTCTCACTCTCCTCCGCTATTATTCTAGCATATCTAATATATCGGAAGGAAAGGAGATATCTTTTAACCAAAAACGAGCAAACAAATGGCAAGGGCAGCAATAAAACCAACGACATCGGAAAACAACCCTACTTTGAGTGCATATCGACCGTTCCGTATACCTACAGCCCCAAAATAAACAGTCAGCACATATAACGTAGTGTCTGTACTCCCCTGAATCGTAGATGCCATACGTCCGATCATGGAGTCAGGGCCATGGGTTTTGATCAGATCGGTTGTAAACGCCAGAGAGCCTGTCCCCGTTAAAGGACGCAGTATTCCGAGTGGCAACACTTCGCCTGGAACACCCATCCAGGACACCAGCGGAGCGAACAGGCTAATCACAAAATCCAGTGCACCCGAGGCACGAAATACGCTGATTGCGACCATCATGCCCACGAGATGCGGAATAATACTGATTGCAGTAGAGAAACCATCCTTGGCCCCATCAACAAAGGATTCGTAAACCGGGACCTTTTTGGTAAACGCATATAATGGAACAAACGCGATAATAACCGGGATGGCCCAGACGGAGATCCAGTTGATGAAGGTTAACAAAGGTGCTCATCCTTTCATGCCGGGATTGCCACTTTTCGGTACGCGCGGCGGTTTGTGTAAAGCCCTGTTCCGATACCAGCGATCGGCGATTATAGCAGCAAGTGTAGCGATAATGGTAGCCATCAATGTTGTTCCCACAATCTCTGTTGCATTGGCGGAATGATAGTTTAAGCGGATGGCGATCAGCGTTGTCGGAATAATGGTAATACTAGCCGTATTCAGAGCCAGTAAGGTGCACATCGCAGGAGAAGCGGTTTGTTTGTCCGGATTAAGCTCCTGCAGTTGTTGCATGGCTTTAATTCCCATCGGAGTAGCCGCATTTCCTAGCCCCAGCAGATTCGCACTCATATTGGAGAGAATATAACCCATCGCCGGATGATTTTTGGGCACATCGGGGAATAGGAAGCCCACAACCGGACCGAGCAGCTTGGCAATCCGGGCCAAGAGGCCAGCATCCTCAGCCATTTTCATCATACCCATCCAGAACACAAGCACACTAATCAGTCCAAAACAGACCGTGACTCCCGTTGCCGCCCCATCAAAAGCGGCTTGCGTGACCACTTCGATATTGCCGTTGACGGCTGCAAAAGCAAATCCGATTAAAATCATGAGCAGCCAAATTAGATTAATCATGGATTATATCCTCCCTTCAATGGCGATTTAGCTAAGGAGACAACAGGTGGCTTAACACGGCACGCCATGCAGCTGCCCAGGAAGAGACATCACCGATTCCACCCAGCGTTGCATCTTCTGTCTTCGGTTCAGGAGGAATATAACTGCCTTTGCGATACACCGGAATTGAGCCAACAAGTTTGCCGTCAAGCTGCATATCAATGCGACCTGCCAATCCGAACGAAGGATCTGTCGATTGTTCCTTGCCTTCGACTTTCGTTTCCGACTGGGCGCGATTCTCGTGCAGAATCAACTTTTTGGTCAATGAACTTTTCTCACTCTCGGCCAGAGGATACCAGAATCCCCGGCCCGTAACGACATCTGTATTTTGCACAGGCTGTTCTTGCTTCGCGATCTCTACCAAGGGGAAGTATTCAAACCCGAAATCAAGCATCCGAGCATGATCGTTCCAATCGTTTCCGTCGTTCAACGTTACCGCGGCGAGCTGCTGTCCATTGCGTGTAGCCGAGCTGACCAAACATCTGAAAGCTTTCTTGGTGTAACCGGTTTTCACTCCATCTGCACCTTCGTACATCCGCAGCATTTTATTTTTGTTGTGCCAAGAGTATTCCCAGCTTTCATTGGGGTTCGGTGCGGATTTGTCCTCCGTGGCTACGATGCGTTTGAACACCGGATTGTGCAACGCATATGCCGTTAATCTGGCCAAGTCATTGGCTGTAGAATAATGACCTTCTGCATCCAGTCCATGAGGGTTCATAAAGTGGGAATGTGACAGACCGATTTGCTCTGCCTTTTTGTTCATTAACAGAACAAAACCTTCTTCCGAACCACCTACATGTTCCGCTATTGCAGAGGCCGCGTCATTGCCTGAACGGAGCATTAGCCCGTACAACATGTTCTCGAGTGTCATCTCTTCACCTAACTTCAGATAGAGAGACGATCCTTCTTTGGCAAATGCCGTGGGAGACACTTTCACTTTCTCATCCAGCTTGCTGTGTTCAATCGCTACGATCGCCGTCATGATTTTGGTCAAACTGGCAATTCGCAGTTCCTTATCCCCATCCTTGCTGTATAAGATCCGTCCTGATGTGACATCAATGAGAGCAGCGCTTTGCGCATGTGTAGACGGACCTTGAATGGTTGCCTGGGCTTGAGTAACCCCTAATGAAGACAGCAAGAAGACAGGGATAAGCATGCATGCAAGAACTTTCGTTATTTTTCGCATCAATTCATTCCTCCGGGTCACTTGGAATCTTGTACTATCTTATGTTCGGACAACTTGGAGTATGTCCCATAGGGCAAAAACAGCAAAAATCCCTCACCGCTTCGATGCGGGAGGGACGTTATGTATGAGACATTATATAAGATATGAAGGGCTGAGACGACAATCAAGCCTGATCCTTTTTATCCAGCATTTTAGCTACTTTTCGCATAATTCTAGAGACCCTCATCTGGCTAATGTCTTCCATATCTGCGGTCTGGGTTTGATTAAATCCTTCTACACGATGCTTCAGTACAGTCACTTCTTTCTCACTAAGCTTGCGCTTGACCGAATCAATAACCGCATCAACGTATAACTTGTCCAGAATATCTTCTTCAATATTCTCCCCGCTATAGATGGTATCCATCAACGTCACGGATTGAGTTTGTTGATCATCAGCACCTACAGGCTCATCCAGGTATTTCACACCTTTACCCACTTGAAGTACTTTATTGATCTTTTCTTCTTCCTCATCCAGCAGCAATGCGATTTCATGTGCTGGTGGCAGATAACCCATATCGTGTTCAAGTCGATTGATTCGGTTAATTAATTCTGTAGCTGTGCGAGTTGGACGAATAATGCTTGCACTATCTCTCAGAAAACATCGGATTTCTCTAACAATCGCAGTGACAGCAAACGAACTAAATTTCACGCCCCGCCCCGTATCAAATGCCCTAATCGCTTTGATGAATCCCAGACGGCCCAGTTGAAGAATATCATCCTTCTCTACACAATGATTTTTAATAATCATTTCGGGCTTTCCAATATACTTATGAACGGAGTGCCAAATCAGGTTCTCATTAACCAGAATACAATCCCCGAGGAAATGCTCATCGAGCTTACAACGTTCAATATTTTCTACGTCATCCATTGTGTAATACTTCTTGTCTGCCTGCAAATTCGTGCTAATATGTTCTGGAAATTTTCCCATTTGGATCTCCCTATGTAAAATTGATAAACGATCTTATAGTATTCAAACTCTATTGTTAAATGATGTTTATTGACCTTTTTTGATTATTTGAAGCATCTTGTTATGATGTTCCTTCACTTGATCGTAGTACCAGGAGCGAGCCTTTCCCTTAGCTACATTGCCTTCTCCCTGATTGTACGCAATGGTTGCTGTACGAAGATTTCCATCGTACTTATCTATAAGATATTCCAAGTATAGAATGCTTGTCCTGATATTCGTTTCAGGCTTATGTAGCTCCTGTTTACTCACTCCAAACGATTTCGCTGTGCTAGGAAGAATCTGAAGTAAACCAATCGCTCCATGGGATGATACACTTTCCTCTAACATCCGGCTCTCTTGCCACATCATAGCCAGAATCCAGACGGAATCGATATCCGTATCCTTCGAATATCGAACTACCCACCTCACATATTTCAGCAGTTTTGCCCGGCTCACTCTTTTCTCATGGTGGAGTTTTATATACTGCTCAAGCATATCCGTCATTTGTATGTGCGCCGGAGCAACCGATTTAACTTGTTTATGTTGTTTTTCTTTCTTTTCTTGTTTTTCTTGCTTCGTTGGCTTTACTTGCTTTAACTGCTCTTCTTGTGTTACTCCCTTTAATCTCTTGGAGTCAAGCACTTCTTCGTCAATCGGTTTGTAATTTCCCAATGCTGATAGACTCCCGTATTGCGAAGCTAATATCACAACAGCAATAACAATACTTATTACTCTTTCTACAGTGAGCAACAGATTCGCCCACCTCCTTACTGAAAGCCTCTATATTATAGAAGGAATAATCTCATACATAAGTTAAGATTGGTCTTGTTCACTTGGCTGATATACAATGATTGCTGCAAATTCCAACGTGTTACTGGATGGATCAACAGTGGAGATAAACTCCAGTCCGGTAACGAACGTGTGTGGTTTGGATAACATCCATGCGTTGATTAATTCTTCCACACCTGTAGCGCTAGCGGACACAAACGTTTTTACAGCTAAATCCGAAGCGTAGTTTAACACCTTCATTGCTCTTCACCAGATGTTTCTTGTTCCTCTTCCTTTTTCTCTTCAATAAGTTGATTAAACTCCTCTTCGGTCAGTTCATGAATCTCCAATTCGTAAGCACTTGTCAGAATGTACCCCATACCATCCGTTAAATGAACGTTATAAAATGTTTGTAGTTCTTCATGGAAGGTACCCTCTTCGTAGTTGAATCCAATAACAGCTTTTTCGTAACCAGCTACACGACCAGCAAACCATACGTTCGCTTTTGTTGTTGCGCCAGTTGGCGTCTGGATTTCATGCATATTAGTCGGCGCGTGGATATACTTTCCAATCATACTGGCTACGATTTCTTCCGTTAATTTATCATCTTTTGCTTTGATCATATGTGTCATTGAATTATTCCTCCATTAGTTAAAGTCTAGCGAATATTCTTGCCCTTACATTCTCTATACGTGTTATCGGAGCGGCAGTTAAATTGGAGCCGCAGATAAAGTATTGGTTCCGCTGCTTAGGACCATATAGTTCTTCCGCATATGGTGTACAGCCACGTCCAGATCAGCCACTCGTTTGGAGACAAAATCTTCGATGACAGGCTCCAATGGCCTGAAACCTACACCCAAGATCGGTTTTTTATGTATATAAGCATGATGCATGATCACAATATCAGTAGAAGTCAAATGATCCATATCCAGATTAACCAAGACGGCATCAGCCTGTACCACTACTTTCTCAATGATCAAGGCATACTCCCTGTTGCTTAAATCAGAAGCTGTCGAAGAATCATGACTTGCCCAAGCGATATCCGAATACCCCTCTAGACGTTCCACAGAAAATCCTAAAACCACCACACTAAGCATCTTGTTCCGCCTTTCTCTCTGTACTAATCTCTCTATACGACATAAAAAAGCACCCAGTTAAGGGTGCTCTCTCTGTTCTATGTAGGCTACTGAATCTATCTTCATCAAACTTAGGCTATTAATTGCCACTTATGACTACAATGCTTCGTATTTCTCACGAATCGCTTTCCATAACTGGGATATACGTGCCTTGGATACACCTAGCATTCCTGCAATCTCTACAAATTCATATCCTGAAGTCCGAAGTTTAAAGATTTGCTTCTCACGTTCGTTCAGTTTCATATTCTCCATAATATCTGTTACAAACTCAAAATTCTCATAAGCAAACCCAGCATGACCAAGCGCTAATGCGATATCTGAGCCTTCTGATTCATCGCCACCACCCTGATCCGTGCACATGATCTGTACAGCATTAACTACACTGAGATTTTTCTCAGACATGCACTTGCGGTACATATCCTTGATCTTATTTTCAATAAGATGATCAACAAACGTCGACATTTTGGCCTTTTCTGCATCATACTTGTCCAGGGAGTTAACTAATTTGATCATAATCTCCTGGGTCACATCTTCTTTCTCCATCCCGGCAAATGTTTTCCCTCTAAGCTTGTGACGACACTTCTCCTGAGCTTTATTCAGGAACATGTCTATATCCCCAATCTCAAATAAATCATCAAAACCCATAGCAGTTTTAGCAGACATTATACATTTCCCCCATTAACTATTTAATTATTAGTAGTTCGTATTCTTTCTTCACAATCTATTTGTTATCCAGCATGATCTTACTCTACATTCCCGTTATTGCTCCCGAAATCTCATATACCTTATGTAGTCTTATTTACACAGAATTGAAGCTAATAAGCCTAATTACATACAAACGATCAAGAAATCTCCCTTTGATCCGCCTCCCTATTCCCATCCTATTACATTCAGAATAACAAATACGAACTAATGTTCGCAACATTTATTTATTTCGTTCGCTTATATGCCTTTTACTGACTATATACGAAGTATACGGTGAAAGGTAAAGCAGCATTTTTTACAAACAAAAAGACCAACACAGAGCGCACCACTGGAAAATACCAAAATGGTGGAATGTGTCGGTCTTGGTCTGACATCTATTTCGTCCCAATTACCGAAGATATGGCCTTCAAGTTCTTTAACAAGGTTATAGGCTTCGTCAAGATTATTAATCTATTCGATCGCCATAAGGGTAGTATAAGGAAATATGTAGGATATTGTCAACAACAAAAATTAGTTCCTAAGAACCTGTCCAGTATTCAAACGTTAGTTAATAGGTCTTAAGGCATGTTAATCTCATCATTTTTCAGCAGCACTTCAACATCCTTGTTCATCTTGAAGACTGTAATCTGCTCTGCAAAATCATGACCAAAAAATGTTGTTTCGATGTCTTCGATCTTCAGACCCATGTTGATATAGGAGAAAACGGGGTTGAAATCTTCTCTCATCATATGTGCTAGCTTCATCTTGTATTCGGCGAAAATTTGACTTGAGTGTGATTGCATATGTTCCAGCATGAATGCTTCAGGCTTGGTGAATTTTGCTGTAAACTTTAAGATGATAAAATGATTCATGATAGAGACTCTGGTATCTACCGGCCCGCGCTCAGTAAAATCTTTTCTTATTCTGGATGCCAACTTTGCGAGCTCTCTTTCCAAGTCTTTTATCTCAATGTCCCATCCCTCCTTGCCAATCATCCTGACCCCTTCTACTGCCCTTGAACATATGAATTCAACCTAGTTTAATCAAAACTGCTTGTACAAGACAAGTTTCAATGGATGCATTAAATCAAGTCACTATCAACTTTTCATGAAAAAGGAATAGACCCCAGAACTAGGATTGGGGTATATCACTTTATTAACTATATTTTATAATTATTCAATTAAACTAAAACTTGGTGCTGAAAAGCTAACATTAGATAGCGTAAACGCTTAATTTATCATTTCATTGGTTAGCTCTATTTTGAGCAAACTAAACGCAACCAGGTTCAAAGCGACATTGGCACCATAGTCTTTTTCGATCAAATCGAACGCTTCTTCCGTGGCTCCAACCAGATCCTCCTTATCCGAGGTCATCTCGGTAGTAACAATTTCCTCATCATTCATTGCAAAGGTCAGCCTGTACAGCATCTGTATTCCCCTCCTTAGAGGTCAATTCAATATTTCGCACATCGGTAAGATCAATGATATGAACTACATCGTCTGTATCTTCCAACGTGATCGATTTCCCCTCGTTTTTGTGTTTGGTGAATAGTCGGCGATATTCTTGCTTAACCTCATCCGCAGTTAACGGGATTTCGCGTACGACCTTATCCGAATCTTTCTCTTTCTGTTGTAATCTTGGATTATCTTCCGTCCAGTTCACCGTTTTCTTTTTCCCACTTCCCTTGAAATAGAAATGAGCAGTAAGTTCAATATTCATCGTACACTACCTCCCGGAATAATTACGTTCTCATACTACTTTCTCTATACGCCTTGATCAGGTAATTGTTAATGCTAATCTTCATATGTAGATGTGGATTTCATAAATTATTTCGTTGTTAAAAGGAAAAAAGGACAGCATATGCTATCCTTCCGTATTAGTATTTCTTAACCGCTATGCGATTGCCGTATGAGTCATATATATATTGGAAGTTGGTTTGAACAGGTGTTGTTCCCACCCTGGTTATGGACTTGGCCACCAGTCTTCCCTCATCATACTGATAGATGACATCAACCAAAGTAGGAAGCTGCACGAAGTCCAGACCATCATATCGATATATCTCACCAATGGAAATGACCAAGAAGGAATCATCCTGCGCGTAACCTTTTGGAGAAGCTGGTAGGGTCAGTACAGGTTCTCTAACCAGCTGCTCGGTGTAATTGTCTGTAACAACTTGTCGAATAACTCTTCCCTGCATGTCAAAAGCAAAGTATGTAACCACATCCGTATAATCTACCAAGTCGCTGATTGATTCCCACGGATCAATGACATTCAGGCGTTTTCGTTCACCCCAAGTCATGCTAACATGGGTTTCTCCATCACTGATCATATCAGCACTGTGTGTGTCTGGATGTGTGTAATGGTTGGCCTCACGCTCGATGTTGGACAATTTTTCGCGTTCGTCCAGCGTCATGATAACGTTATGGCTTCCATCTGTTAACATATCAGCGCTGTGTGTAACAGGATGGTTATAGATCACCGTTTTGGTACCATTAAGATTAATGGTACCATTCTCCGGATGATTCGAAACTCGATCACCACCTACCTTTACATATTCCCCGCTGCTGTATGTATAGGTCGTTGATTCATTTTGATTGCTTGAATCTTGGCGTACTAGATATAATCTTCCTGCTTCACCCACGGTGGGCAGTTCTGTTTTGAGTCTGACCGAGACCACGTTCCCTACTGACACCGCGTCCAGTCTGCCATCAAGTGAGGGATAAGAGTCCCTGGCTTGTTTAACTTCACGTTCTACTTTGGCAGCTTTGCTGAATGAAACAATATCCATATGTTGGTCCTCCTCCTACCTCGTAGTCAAACCAACGACCTCAATATCGAAGTTGGCCACATCTGTACCCAGATTTTTTAACGACAAGTGAAGTGTTGAAGTCCCATCTACGTCCTCATATGGCAAATCGATCATATCGTAAATCCCTTCCATAAAATTCCCTGTCGAGTATTGGGCATTGTTGAAATAGAGAACCTCTGGATGCGGACCCGCACTGTTCAATACATGAAGTTCCACATTTGTCTCTCTGGACGGAATGACCCTAATCGTTTTGATCATGAATCGAGGATGTTCCATGGGAATATCAATCATTGCCTTCGCCCCACCGCCAACATACTCTACTCTTTGGGCAAACGATACTGGCAATAGCACTTTTCTCATCTCCTCCATCAGTTTCCATGTCCTGTTCAAGAGTCTTCCCTCCTTCTAGGAATATGCGTATCCGGATACCGTCGTGGACGAAGATGATTGCCAGATGTGTTTCCACTTCCGCTGTAAGACCAATCCCCCCACGTTTTCCCCACTAACCCCGCTTGCTGGACAGGAATTTTGACCTTAATGCACCAATCAAGCCCCGCAAAATTTTGTTTTGTTTTTAAACCTCTTATGGTGTCTCGAATTAAACCTGCTCCACTGGATTGGGTCAAAAATTGATGCTTCAGTATCATATTTTTTTCATTAGGAATTCCCACTCTGGTTCGTGGCCCATAAATATATTTATCCGTAACGTATCCAATCAAAAGATCATTATGGTTGTCCAGCATCCTCCATGTACCCCAACGGTAGATGTCAATTAATTCAGCCGTAGTGGATAACGTTCCTAATGTATAGACCATTTCCTTACCCTCAATGGTTAACGGAACAGCATCAAGATCGTATCCAATGCTATGGAAAACTGCCGCCTTACTCTGGGTAAAAAGAGAACCGCTCTCGGCGGTCCCTACAACTTTCCCTTGATGTATAGCCATGTCCATTCACCACCTTAATTCATCAGGACAGCAACCGTAGCTCCTGATAAGAAGCTCTGTCCACCAATCGACAGAGAATATACCTTATATGTTTTGGTGCCGACTTTGATCTCATCTCCATGAGAAACTCCGGCAGAAGGTACCGCATAGATGTCAATAAGCTCGCCTCTTGGGCCTTCCACACCATTACACATAATTACCGGAGCAAGGTGATAAAGAGACCCCCAGCCTGGATTAACAGGAAGCATGGCAGAGTAAGCATCATAAATGTTATTCACCATCTGTTTATCTTTATCACGCAACGTCCTGATCCCGTTATCCCCGTTGTAGCTGAGACCTACACTCAAACTTGAGGAATCCGTCTCTGTGGCATACCTGTTCAGAATTCCGAAGTAACCCAGATTGGATATACCGGTAACCGAGTTCACATCCCCCTGCAAATAAATAATAATACGGTTGGGTTGAACTGAAACTTGGTAATCGATTAATAGATTCGTATCAACGGCACTCGTATGACATAGGAAGTCCTTTTTTACTTCGGCTCTTCCCAAAGGTATACTACCATCTGTTGCCATCACATCTTCAGCCACACTAACGGTCAATGTGTTTCCCGTTGTTCCCTTCGTGTTTCCAACCTCAAGTCTGAAGAACAGTTTATCTGAGCCCGTTGTGCCCACCGATTTCAGCACGATCACACTCGCTGTCTCGTAAAAAACAGACCAGGGAGATCCCGCAATCGTTTTAAAGCCTTGAACAATATTCGCGAATAATTCATTCATCTTAACTTTGCCTGTGAAATTAGCCATCCCTCATAAACACCTCCTATATTTGGAAAAGTAACGCTCTTTGCCCGCCACCAAGCAGTCTCGCACCATGGAAGAACTTCGGCCTTGAATACACAGGAACTTGGTTCGAATTGTAGTAATAACGTCCATAGTCAGTATTCGGATAATCCTGATCTTTGACATGAAACACGTAGTACTTGCCATCATTGCCAAGATCGAGGATCGATCCGTCCGGGTGCTGCGCACTGTTTTTAAATACAATGGAACGCATACCCTTGAATTCGCCCCTAGCTCCTTCAGATGGATGGTAGACCATGAAAGGCGTAACATAGTATCTGGAACCCACGCCTGGAGAAGGAATCGACTCTGTTCCAAAATTGTACAGTGCATACTCCGTTCCATTCCGTGAAGTCATCACGACACCTCTCGGTGTATCGTATTGATCTGATGTGTTGTTATCCGAAGCGGATAAAGGCATGTGTGGGAAAACGCCATAAAATTTATTGGCAATCGCCGGGTCTTCTTGCTCTAAGGGCTGGCATTTGCCTAAGAATATTCGTACTGGGTAAGCTCGTTCCGGATAGTTCAGACTCTCTCCATGGATAAACAGGATATCCTCATTCGTAATTACAGACCACTTATAGTTCACATTGTACTGTACGTTATGACACAAAAATGGCGTTTCCGTCATGAATTTATCTGTGTCCACGGGCGGATTTACGAATAGGTCTGGTGATGCCACATTGCTTCCCAGGTTCTTCAGTCCCCAGCGAATATTGACTCCCCTGGCGTGTGCAATCACACACATGGTAAACCGCATGGATGTATTTTTTTTATTGGTAAGCAGCGCATTTCCCCAGTTGGCATAGGTTGTTTCGGCCGTATGTATGGTATCCCAGTAAGGATCGAGTGCATCCTTCAAGGTGTTAACAAGCGTTGAAGTAAACAAGCTTAGCGTACTGGTAAACTCGTGTCTACGAATCATGGTCATGCACTACACCTCCTTCTCAATTTCGAATAGCAGCACCCGCTGCCCACCACCGAGAAGTAAGGGGGAATCGAAGAAGTAGGGTTGGCCTGAGAATACTCCTCCTGCAGTTGAAACCCATCCTTGGTAAGTAGAAGGATTTTGTTGTGACAAGGCGTGAAAGACATAATATCTTTCGTCTCCAAGATCGAGAATTGAGCCATCTGGATACATGCTAGAATCCCTCAGAACAGCTGTTTTCACTCCGTAAAATTCTCCTCTTATGCCTTCGTTTTCATGCCATACATAAAATGGAGATATAAAAAATCTCCCCCCTACACCTGGTGATGGAACCTGAGAACTTGTAGCAAAATGATACTGAGCATTAGGTTGTCCGTTTCGTGATGAACGTACATAACCTCGGCCGGCTCTATACATAAGCTCATCCTCATCATTATTTAATCCAGAGGGATAGTGACCGAATATTCCAACAAAGTCATTTGCAATAAGCGGATCTTCTTGCTCAAGCGCTCTCAACCTTCCCATATACAGTCTTACGGGATAAGCCTGATTTCCACCTTGTGGTTCTCCATAGAAGAAGATATATGTATCAGTAATAAACAGATTCCATTTGTAAAAAGTATTAACCGCATTATGAGTTCGTGTTCCACCATCCTGAATGCAAGTATTCAAAGGTATCTCTGTCATATGACCAACATTGGTGTATAAATCTGGTTTAACATCTGCCCCATTATTACGTAGGCCTACTCGCCACACATAACTTCTAGTGTAATCAACGTAATCATAGGTCGTGTAGAATCGAGAGAAATTCATACTAATCGTAAAGAACATACTAGGATCTTTTACATTTTTGGCCGTAATCGTTCCTTGGTTTGCAGCCGTGCGTCCTGTTGAGTTCCAACTTCTCGGTATGGCAAAATCATTGTTGTTATAATATGACCATTCCCAATGAATATCTCCATATAATTCTTGAGTTACAGTCTTGTACAACTCAGATATAAAATTGGAGCAATATGAATAAAATTCATATCTTCGTAAAGGTCCCAGCAGTATGTTTTCAGACACTTTATATCCTCCTTAACTTCCGAATCGGATGCTTATTTCTCTGAATATATTTTCTTTAATTACTGTTATGAGAATTGTCTTTACCATTGTGTTTCTTAATTGAACTTCGTCTTTCAGATCAGTATCTCCCCTATTACTTTCCCTCATATCTAAAGAGTCTAATGACGGGAACTCAATAATTTTTTGAAGTGAAGGCAGAAATTTATGAGCCACATTATCAAACAGAATATTGCTCTCAAAAGCAAAGATCAGAATTTCAATTTCCTCTGTACTGTATGGCTCCGGGTGATTGCCCACTAATTTATCCATAATGGTATGTAGAGCAAATTTCACATCCTGCACGGTCCTCGTCATCTCAAATCACAACCTTTCTGATTTTTACTTGTTTGATGTTACCGCTAGCATAGTATTCAAATGCCTTCTGAACTCCCTGGCCGTCATAGATCAAGGTCTCGGTCTTAACGGTACCATCTGCATTGTAAGTGAACGATGTTTTCTTCAATAGCTGCGGTGTCAATTCTACGGAGAACACTTCTTCTGACTCGATGTCACCATTAGAGAAGTAGTTATACATGACATCAAGCTCAAGTGTACTTCCTTCAAGAAACACAAGCCTCCTCCTGATGTCTGTGTCATCGTAGGTAGCGCCTCCTTGAAGCACATAATACTCTGCACCATTGTTGATTTCACGCAATACTTTACCCGTAATGTCACGCTGATACTCAATGGACTTAATCTGCCCGTTACTCTCGGTAACCTCTTGTCGTTCCAGATTTCCATCCGGGCTATAGAAGTGCTCAATGGTGCGGTTAATCCCTCCATCAATCTTCTCCGTATGTACTTTTCCATCTGGATAATAGGTATATTCGGTTACCGAAGTGGTGTTAATAATTGACCCACGACCAATGACCGTTACTCGGGCTTCCTTGGGTACATCAAAAGTAAATCGTATAAGTGTATCGTTATATTCAATGTAATCGTCTCCTGCATCCATGCGTATTCCATCCAGAAATACCTCTGCCGAATTTGAACCAATCACATATCGGGGCACTTGAAAATCTCTAGTCGTCGACAACCTGCTGTTAGGAGCAGAAGTGAAATGGAATACGGATTGATGCTCCATGGTGCCTCGACTCTCAGCGAGTTCAAGACGACTCTGCATGTTGTCGAGCCTGTCCTTGAGAGCATCATAGACGACTCCGTTTTTATCTTCTCTTGAAACCACAACCTCTTCAGCAGTTGCTTCTAATTGAGCTTCCATCGCTTCGATCGCCGTATGATGTGAAGCAATTGTTACGGTTTGCTCACCAACGGTTTTTTCCAGATCATCTACACGAATTCCCAATACAGACATGTCATTTTCAATAGAACCCTTTGTTAAGAAATATCTGAAATCCAAAGCCGTGAGTGAAGTTGTTGGAGAAACTCCGACATCGAGTCCACCAATGATCATGGCATCCTTGGGTTCTTCTTGATCTGAACTGTAAGAGTACTCCCCATTTTCATGAAGAAAAATATAATATGTCGTATTTGCCAGAATGGCTGGAATGCTAAATGTCTGAGTAAACTGATCCACAATTACCTTATTGATACTGGCTCGTCCTGCATTAATCGTAACTTGAACACTGTTATTAGTATCTAGATACGTGGGGTTGGTAACACTGAGATCCTGAATGGGTTGCTTCGCTACAACTTCAATCGCTTTCTCCAACGTGTCAAATCGATGATCTATGGATGCCTCTGCTCCACGTGCTTCTTTTATTTCCGTCTCAGCGAGGCTTAATCTTTTCTCATGGTCATCCTGACTCTTGGAAAGGGTATTAATATCTGCTCTTGCTGTGAGAATATCCTGCTGAACATCATCCAATCGTGAGCTGTTTGAAATAACCTTAGTCTCGACATCGCCTATCCTCTGTTCATGATCTTTTACTGCATCTCGGCTATCACTTGCAGACTCTTCTACGACAGTGATCCGTTCACCTAGACTGAGAGCAGACCCTCTTGCTTCATCCAACTCTACAAGATAGGAATCAATCTCATCATGCGTATGCGCCCCAATATCCCTTAATTCCTTATGACTCTTGGCGGATGATCGATGAGACTGGTTAATTCTTACTGACATTTGACCACCTCCATTCATGCCTTACATGATCTATACGTAATTACTTCAATACTATTAAGTCATATGTATGTCGAATACATCTGTAGCGAAAATTTAACCTGAGAAGCATACCTGTCTTGAGATTCCTCTCTTTCCATTCGCAGCCAGAATCGATAGGATGCTCCTGGCAAAATGGTAAACGCGGTAATCGAGTAACTGAAGGAACCAGGAATGCCATCAACATCGGGCGCAATCTGCACTTTATCCGTTCCGCTTGTGAGCGCAAAGGTTACATTTTTAAAGTCTCCTGATATCATGGGGTTCTTGGCAAACATTCGAACTTCTTGTGTAGCAGAACCACCTGCCGTTAAATAGCCTAGAAACCGATCCGTGTTGGGATAAAGAAGCACATCGAAATCTTCTCCTGTTTCAGGATTCGACTCTTTGTAATATAAATCTGGTGTAACCTCAAAATACATTAGGTCTCCCTTGTATAACTTTATAGAATCCATGGCCTGAAACCGATTTCCATCCGGAAGCCTAATCCCGAAATTGCCCTCAAACGGATATGGATATGGATCCATGTTAAAATGTACAACCGTTTCTTCAGATCGGCATACCCGGGACTCAAGTACAACACCACTTTGATCGATTAGATCAACCACGGTTCCTTTGGTTAGATTGTCTACGGCAATAGATGTTCCTTTGTTAATTCGAATATACTGAACATGCATGGGGTGCTCCCCTTCACCCTTCAAATAGAGACCAATTTGGGGAGCTCCCGCCAGTTCTACAGAACCAATGATGTTCCAAATCAAGCCATCATCTGACCAATACGCCGTATAATAGTTGTAATCTCGAATCAAACGAATCCAAGGGTAGGTCTTTAACAAAGGCGTTGGCAAAGACACATCCAGAAACTCTTCAATCTCCATGTAATTATGTTCGTCTACAAAAACAATAATCCCACCGTAACATCCCTCTGTATCGGGATTGTAACTGTTCTTCACATCCATGACGAATTGCTTCATATCTGTCAGAGGTTTATAGAACATATACAGCGGATCTTGACCATGTTTGAGCACCAGGCTGCCACTACCCGCTTGATAGCGAGTAGCATCGTTAGGGAGTACTTCCCATTTGGAATCCAAGTTGGAGCTTACGAACGCATCCTCATAAATCCTGCCTGACTCTTTCAATCTCGCAACACCCATATAGAACCTCCTTTCTTTACGTGAATAACCAGATGCGTTTACCGATTACACACATCTTAGGCCTTGCTTTCCAAACTTCCAGCAAGCATTTAATAAGTGCTTCAACACACTTGTCTCCCCCACCGCCTTCGCAGTAAGGAATGACATAGACGTCATCACATATCCAGTTTGTCAGTTCCATCCAGTCCAGATTAGCATATTCGTAACTACGCGTACCCACTTCCTGAAGTGACGTGAACACCCATTTGAATTCATGTTTGCCTTTGGGCACTGGATGTGAAAATGTATAGTATCCACCCTCTTGGGTGAATGTTTTGATCAACTCATCGTCAATGAAGAAATCCAGCTGACAATCAAACGGTTCAGGTACCCATACCCATCGTTCGTAGGCTTTGAAGTCATGCAGCCGGAAGGTGGTTAGATATCTTTTTCCTGTCCAGTCGCTGATCTGTCCCTTCTGATCTGTTGTAATCTCCACTTTATATTTGCTATAAGGTTTGGGAGCCAGATCATTCAGTTCGAAGCCATGATATCCATCCCCGTAATACTTTTCATCCCATAACACCTTTCCGTCCTCACGTGTAATTTTCACGCGCATATTACTGTTATCGCAGCCGCCCATCCAGATCGGTTTGTTATTCCAAACTTCGAAGTGGGTCACTTCTGCCCAGGATGGATCTAATTTGCTAATATCGTCAAGTTGCATCGATCCGCCCCAAATCATGGCGCCATCTCCAGGGCATCCCTGCTCGAATCGAACGCGAACCTCGTAGTTTTTCTTCTGATCTGATGTATTCTCGACTTCAATGGAGATAATCTGATCATCTTGATTTGTCACTGGTCGTGGTGGAATTAATAGTTGACCGTCCTCATAAGTTTCAATGACAATTTTGGTTCCTTGACAAGCCGGGTCTCTATTCTCGTACAATCGAATAACGTCGAGCCAGGCATGACTGCCACCATCTGGTGCAGTCGTGCCTGGGCCAGGTGGATTCCATGTATCCTCCCCAGGATGTGGTGATTGTCCTTCCAAATACAAACGTCCCTGTGAATCTGTACAGTACGCATTCCAAGTTTCTCTAAAACGTCCTCCACTAAGTGTAAATCCTCCAGCATCCAAGCCACTACCGTCAGCTGCACCTGATGCTTTATGCAAACTGTATTGAACTGTGTATGCCTTACCAGGTATTGTATAAGGAGTAAAATCCATATTGTATGTCTGTATCTGTCCATTACTTGCTGGGTAACGATAGGAGTAAAGCGTTGAACCTGCAGTTTTATCGATCAAATCAACTAATACATACGTCTCACTATCCGTTCTGTTAGGATAAACCAGATTGCCGCCGTTCAATCCGGCAGAATCTTTTGTTTTAATGGATAGATTCTTAATGGAAGCATGGTAGAGAAACCCATCTTTATCTTGATCACTGTCATCAGAAGTATCCGTAATGCCAATACAGATATAGTAATATCCTGCTTTCAAATTAGGGACTGTTTCAGAAAAGTTCGCTGCTGTGTTCCAGTCTGAAGCACTTATGTTTTTGTAATTTACTTTCCCGTTATTCTTACCCCTGTTATTTTTTTCATTTAATATTATTCGTTTTGTACCAGATTCAGGATAAAAGTAAACTCTAAATCTTGCTTTTTGTTGATCCCCATCTTTCAGATAACAAATATATCTAAAATCAATGCTAAATTCGCCTTCACAGTAAAAACGTTTATAAATCATTTTGGTATGTGGACTATCAAACTCCGTTTTCGGATCCCCAGGAGATAGACTTTTCACATTTAATCCGTAATAATTAATTTCTTTATTTTGATAGATGGTACCTGGTTCTGCATAATACTCTCTCATCATGTCCGAAGTTCGAATGGGTCGTAAACCCGTGTTGTTTAATTTCTTTATAGGATATACCTTTAGTGTCTCAACATAATCAATTTTACCAATGTGAGGAGCATAAAAATCCCGGGTAATATATTTACCTTCATCCAGAAGTCTATGACTACCGTCATAAGCTGCTCCTTCATTTTTCCATCCCCACAGACTCGTCTGTTCAGACCGTCCTGAATAAGAATTTTGTCCATACTGAATATCATGATTTTTCATTCCACTTTGAAAACATACTTCTCCAAATGGACTTGTAGTCGAACCATTTGACGGACCATTTCCGGTACCGTTTCCGCCTGGATTTGCAGATCCGCTGCCAGATCCACCTGGGTTACCGTCGCTAGGCACATATGCCTTACCATCCCGGTAAATCCAGCGAAAACGGTGACTGCCTGAGGAAACTGGATACATACAGTTTGTTCCATCGTTTCCATTGGACTGATTCCCTGTCCAGACTGTAACGCCATCTACTTGAAGCTCCAATTTCTCTCCGGGATCGAAATCTCCACCATACTGCCAGAATATATAACCGGGCTTATTTAGCTGAGCTTCGAGTTCGCAGCTGAATTCCTGGTTGTGTCCTTGAGCCCACATCACACCATCACCAGCAATTAGCTCCTTCCATTGCCAGCTTCCTGTAAATCTTAATCTTGAACTAATTTTGTCTTCTTCATTAAACAGCTCATAAAAAACCATTTCATCTCGATTCGCGCCCGTTTCCGGATCATAATTATAGTCCATCGCAGGATAGATTCGCATGTGTTCTTTAATCGTCAGCTTCGCTCCTGGATTTAACTCGGAACGATATGTAATTGTGTCGTTATTCGTTTCCGTGGTTGCTCCAGCATCGGTTACATCCCATCCACGTGTCACATCAACATATGATCCTAGCGGAGACGTTGTGCGATATGTATTACCTGTGTTATTGCCATAGGTAAACAACTTGTCCAACTGATATTTAAAGGGTTCCTCCGTTAAACTATCTCTGATTCGAAATTGGATTACGTTGTTTCCAGCTTGCAAAGGAATGCGTACTTGTTCGCCATTACCATTCGTCGTTGTATAATGAACAGACATACCATTTACAGTAACCTCAAACGCTTCAGTAGGCCGTAGCTGATGCTTATAGCTGAATATGAACCATCCCTCATCCGGCAAAGTTATTATGGTTTGAGCAATCATATCTCCCTGCTTCGGTTCATCCAGACGAAGCACATTCCCTTGATTCACCCAACTTGGATTTCCCGATATATACCATTCATACTTCCCAATGCCTTGTCCATAGTGAAACGGTTCCAAATGATCAATTTCTCGTGGAGGACAAGTTACTTCGAGCGCACCTCTCAAGTCCACCGTCGTATCCGGCCCTGCAACAATCTCATATTCAATTTTAGCCTGGTTAGTCTCCGTTTCTGAATATTCCCCATTCAGTCTCCACTCCACACCATGTACTGATGTAGCATAACTGCCATGATCTCCATCCCCACGCTGAGTGCGTTCAAGCATTGTATCATCAAAAAACAACTGATAATCATGATCGGGATACGGCTCTTCATCCACACCCATTTTGTATGCAAATGAAACCGTACCATCACATTCGTTGTCCAGATCCATCGTCATGGTTTTCTTACGCAAATCATCCGTAATGAACTGTCCTTTAAAATGAGCCTGTGCCACACTTTGTGGTGATCTTACAACCCAGTTACCATACTCATATACGTCCTCACCATCCAGATCGTAATCTTTCGGAGCAGGCGGCTTGCGTGTATCCACAATCTCAACAACTTCAACATCCTTGATATAGATGCCATTGTTCTGCCACACTTCAGGTCTCATTTTACGGATCAGCCAGTCGAACTTGTACATCTGTCCAGGCTGCAACGTAAATGCAGCTTCTTGCCATCCACTGTTCTCGCTCCATTCACCTCCGACTTGCTGCCCATTAATATAGAACAGCATGCCATTACCGCGCTTGGCACTAGCCAGGTACTTGAACCTGATCTGTCCATAACGCTTCACACGCCAGTTAAATGTAATTTTGGATGAGTTGCCAATCTCCAGAAGTCCTAAATCCAGTTTCAAGATCATCTCTGAACCAGATTGTTCATTTCGCCCTACGGAGTGGACAGCTACCCATTCCTGATCCTCCGTCGATGATACATATCTGAAGAAATCAGGGAATTTATTCGAGAACGGGACGTCCTTTTTCATAGAAAAGAGCGGGATCTCATATACGGTTGCATCAAAATGATTAAAGTAATTCCCACTAAAATGATGGTAGTAGGGTGCCGGACAGACGGGCAATGACACACCATGATGACTACCACCAGGCTTCTGGGCGTTTTCAAGAATCTTGTGAATACAGTCTTTCACCATTTGCAGTACTCGCTGATATTGTGTTTTATCTGGAGGCTGCTGTTGTTCTACCCACCATTCAATCCTGCGATATATATTCCACAGTGCTTCACGGCATCGTACACTCGCATACCACGACTTATCTTTCAGATATTGCTCAATGATTTGATCAATACTGTTTTCCAGTGCATCCAATTGAACCGTCTGCCATCGTCCTATCTGACCGTAACCTGGATCACCCAGAATAGGATTATTTTCTTCGCCATGCCGGTCCGTTTCACTCCTCGGTGCATTGGGACTCTGCGGTAAATACGCAGGGTTATTGGGGTTGCCGTAACTTTCGTCCGCAATCTTCGCTCTCATATTGGCGAACAATACACCTTTCTGTGATTTGGAGAACAAACCAAATGTATGACCCATACCAATCACCTCCCAATCTCTCTATACGACAAAAAGAGCACCGAGTTAATCGGTGCCCGTCAGATCATATTGCAATTTCGAATCTGTGTATATCTGGAGTTTATTTTTCATGACAGAAACGGACAATGTATACCATTTATCCTTCTCCCACTTAAAGGGTTGCATCGGAGAACCCACTGCAGTTGGATTGCCAGCAACGATTTTATATAGCTGCATCGGCGTTCTCATATCCAGACTGTTATCGCTGTCTCCTCCATGAACCATAAACATCCAATAATTATTTTCATCGAAGTATTTGAAAATAATCCCTGCACCATTCCCATCCGTACTTGCATCCACCTTGAAATCAATTGAGAACTTATACGTCTCAGCCAGGAAATTATTTCGGTACCATCCGCTGATGTCCTTCGTATCCGCCTTGGAATAAAACTTTCCAAGCAATGGATCCCGATCCCAATCGCCTTGACCGAATCTAGTCCAATCGTCAGACTGGGATAATTCCAGCGCATCCATATCCTTGGAATACGGATAGTACACATTAAATGGATCATTCGGATCATAGTCCTCCGGCACACCCAAACCACCTTCCCAATCTTCAGGATCCATCCCTCGATCGAGCAGATCTTCCGAGTAATCGAATATGAGACCCTGTGCCATGGTGTCCATCATCGGAATGTAAGCATCAGCGGTTTCACGTTCAGCCACCGGATGATCAGTCAGTGTGAAGCTCTCACGCGGTTCCATCTTGGCTTCGTGATACATTTCCATAAGATGAGCTGTTCTCTCGGGAAGGAACGCGTGCAACTGTTCCAGATACTCTGCTCGTTTCTCAGGTCTTTCAGCGAAAATAAAACCTGTGATGACTTGAGAACAGCGTTCTTCAAATGAAGCCATGAGAGAATCAGGATCTTCAATTTCAGACAATCTGGCGTTCGTTGTTCCAGTCGGCCACTCTCTTTCTATGCTGGATTCATGTTCCTCAGTTATCCCTTTAAAATCATCTTCACTGAGATAACCCGGGTCTATTAACTTACTGCCAAAGCTCTCGCCGTCATTATCAACGTAACTTGTGTATGGTAGACTATTTCCGTAACTTAACTCGTCACCTGAGAATGCAAACCTCTGGAGTGTGGTCCCGTATATCCCATCGAAATGCTCACCGGCTCGCTCACCCCCAACGCCACTTTCCATTTCATGTGAATGACCATATCGATCTATTTTCTCCGCTGCGAATTGCTCCGAATCGAGAGTCGTGCTTCTTAACAAGTTCATTCCAGAATCCAAGTGATGGTTATACGCGTCATAAGAACTTCTGGAGCTCATGAACGAGTTATCTTCGATATGAACGTCTCTCGTTTTAAGGTAAGCATATTCGCTTTGGATCAGGTCTATCTGTTTATATTGGAAGCCAACCATTTCCGTGTCCAAATTGGATTCATTAAATTCTTTATTTCCGTAGAACATATCCTGATCCAACGATCCATTTCGCAGCTTCATTACATCATTGATCGTCTCATGGGTATGCGCCCATCTTTCAGCTTTTACCCCCAAAAGGTTGTCATGCAAGAATGCTGATCTATCCTCTTTATTTAACTCAAGCGTTTGGATCAAATCGACTTCTTTACCGTTTTTAAACGCATGAATTTGCTCATCAACAGTGGAATCTTTGGCATTTTTCAGACCATACATGTTCTCTTCCAAATATCCATATTGCGGTTTGTCAGCGAGCAGATTCTCTTCCATATTGCCGTACTGGGGTTTGTCCGCTGAGAGTACAATCTCTGTTGTTCCGTACTTCAAGTTTGTTCCACCAACAATCTCAACTGGAACATCACCGTACTTCAGATTCGTTCCGCCAACAATCTCTACAGGTATATCTCCATAACTGAGCCCCGTCCCACCCACGGATTCCACTGGAACATCTGCATATTTCAGATTTATACCGCCTAGTGGTAGCGTGAGGTCAAGATAACCATTTTGCGGTTTATCCGCTATAAGTTGTTCTTCAAGATTAGCAATCTTTTCAATCGTGCTATCAGTTGTCTCATGAAGGTAAGCGTCATGAGTAAGCTTGTAGGCAATGATCACATCATGATCCAGTGCCGAATCCTTTTTACTCTTTATCGAATCATAGATCAGTTCGACCAATTCAGTATCTCTGATATTTTTACCACCGTACCAACCCTCACCATGCAATTCACTTAAGCGCAACTTGACAATTTCACTCTCAATCTCATGGACTGATGCCTCTTTCACGATTCTTGTAGAATGGTTATCTTCAAGCATGAGAGATAATCTGTTCATGTTATCCGAAATGATTTCAACGTTCAATTGTCCTTTGCGCATGATTGAATGGGCCGTCAGCATATCGTCAAGATTCGCAGATTTCATTACAGTAGTGGCTAGAGACATCTCATCTTGCACCGATCCATATCGATCTACCCTAATCGCTTCAGAAGTAATATTTACCAACGTGGATTCCCATGCTTGCCGCGTACCTGCAATAAACTCAATATCCATTGCACTTTCTCTTGCCCACGATGAACCAAGCGTATATCCAATCTCAGCTACTCCATCTCGATATTTCGAGCTGCTTATGGAATAATCCTCGCTGAGCAGCGCAGATCTCCATTCCAAAGTCGCCAGTGAGTAATCTATATCAATTGCTGCCTGACGTGGTTCAATCATGCCAATAGAATAGCTCTCATTCAAATACAACTGTCTGATCTTGGCTGTGCCTATGGAGTACTCACCACTGATTAAACCTTCTCTTATTGGATTAGTAGCCATAAGTTGTTGATCATACGAGTATCCCTCACGAGTCTTTGACGTTCCAATAGCATATTCGCTGTTCAAAAGCATCTGGCGCAAGTTCGTGCCACCCATGGTGTATTCATCATCAATTATTCCATATCGATACCGGGAAACCCCGCCCATATTAAATTCGGTATGAATCACACTCTCACGGTTCATGTTGGAACTCACGATATGATGGTCAAGAGTCATTCCGTCCCGTTTATATTTTGCGCCTATCCCGTACTCATCAAAGGTTTGTCCTCTGCGTTCAACTTGACTTCCTTCATACGCTGGGTCATCCGGGAATAATCCCCCTCCAGGATTCAGGTAACCTAATGAATCTTCAAACTCAATAATAGCCGGTCTTGCATTAAAATCGGCGCCGTAAATGACTTCCGTAATTTCGCCATGCTGATCTTCCTTTACTTTCACTCCCTCGAAAACGTCTGTCTCTAGAGTAGAATTACGTCTGTTCAGTTCAGCCGATCGAGATTCATCCTCAAGTACTGTTATGCTCAAATCTTTGGATGCTTCTGAGAGTTCCGTCCCTATATCACCAAGCTGAGATTCCTTCGCACCTTCGAAATTAAAGGAAATGATGCCTGATCTGCTTCCTTCTTTATCAGCTGTTAAGATCCCACAATCGATTAACGCATCTACCCGCTCTCTAACCCCAGCCAAAAACGGTTCATCAAAATAAACCGAAGCGTCTGCATTATTCACAGCTTCCATCATCATTTCCAGGATGACTGCCGGGCTGTTCTCCAAGATCTCCCCTAGGATAAATTCCTCGTCCAGATATCCAGGGTATGCTTTATTCCCCAACCATCCTCCACCAACCAATTTGTCCAAAAGCTCATCCCGAATCATGGTTGGTCGACTACGATCTCGGATGGCTTTCAGGGTCGTTTCCAGATGTAACTTTTTACGGTCTCTATGTGATACAAGTGGTTTCTCTGTCAGATGTACATGCTTCTGTTCGTCGTTCTTTCCATACGAATTTAGCTTTTCGAGCATGGTAGAACGTAATAATTCTTTATCAGCCAAATGGTCCTCAGACTCAGGTAACCACAAATCATGAGCCAAGGCTCTTTCTGCCGTTGTTGAACCAGCCGTATAACTTTCAAAGGATGCTTCTCTTTCTGCGCCTTCCTCGCTGTTCGGGATGAACAAATTCCTTTTTTCTGTTTTTGCAGTATGGAACTTGTCCTCAATATAGCTATCGAACTTGCTTTCCCTTTCACCAAGTGATTGCTTGTTAAGTACTTCAAGAGCCTCTGCAGTCACTCGTTTGCCTAACCTACTTTCCCTCTCTACATACCCAGGAACCTTACTGATCCTTCTGCTCTCCTGCAAATCTCTGAAAACAAAACCGTGCTCCTTACTTTCACGATAAGCCTGTTCTGCATGACGGTCCACCTCACTATGAACCACATAAATTCGTCGTGCCTTAGGACGCTCATGCTCAATATACATTTTCTCCACATAAACTCTTTGCCCCGTAGTCAGATCACCTATGACGTTCATATCTTCCGCTTGATCCCGAGCTGCCCAAGGAAACTGCCTTTCCACATCCGTAATAGTCCCTAAATCTCTGGATGCCAAAATGATACCGGATGCTGTAGTTGCCGGATGTTTGTCTATCATTCTGTGAGCTTGGAGCGGATGCCACAGGGTATCACTCGGACGAAAGACTAACGCATTTCGATGTTGGTCACGGCTGCTTTGACTGAGATCATCATGAAAGTATAGTTGCTTGTCTACTTCTCGCGTACTTCTCATTTCGGTATGTAGAACAGTCGGGTACTGATGATCCTTCAGTTTGGCAAGTACATTCTCATGAGTTGTCATTTCATTCTCAATTACCCGCGTAGCCTGATTCAGTTGTGAAAGAAACATATTCTCTTCGATGTCTCTGATTGCTTGAACAATTTTGCCTGTAGTCGTTCCACCAAACGTTGTTGCTCGCACAGCTGTTCCCAATGTATGCATGAGTGTCAATTGTGAAGTGTCATACACTCTTTGGGCTAACGGCAACGTGCGATCAAGGTGCATATACTTTATTTCCTGAAACCGACGAATATAAGCAGTTGACATATCAGAGAGAATAGATAATTGCTGATGATCATCTACCCTTTTCCCAATCATGGCAGCTTGTTCAGCAAATGTTTCTTTATGACCATCACGTAAACCTAGCAGATCCTGATATAGCATTTCCACGTCTTGTTTGCTTACCTTCCGGGATCGAAGGCTTCTCTCCAGTTCTGTACTTTTGAAGTGGTCTTGAATGGCTTCTAACAAAAAGTCATTTTGTGCCCGGCGTCCAATGATCTTCTCCACTTTTTCGAAAACCTCTGCCACATCCATATCCGGTTTATCGTTTCGAACGGAGTGTATCCATTGTTTAATCACCAGTTCAGAGTGGCTATCTTGCTCTGCACTATCTGCATAGTCCGCAATCATCCCAAATTCACTGACCCTGAAACTGATTTTTCCAGGCTCCAGCTTATCCAGATTCTTCACAAAGTTACGAGTCAGACCCAAATTACGGACAATCTTTAGCTCTTTGTCATTATCTACGCGCCAGCCCTCTGACATATCTTCAGGAATGAATGAATCCTTTAATCCTCCGGGCCTGTGGCCCTCATCGTGATGATCCATCTCCAAAGCTTCAATTAAAGCAGACCGCTCCATTTCGAACGAAAATTCCATGACATCGCCTTGCTTGGTAGCTGAGCTCGATCCTTCCATGGAACTGTGTAAAAGTCCTTCTTTATCCTGTTTAGCATCACTTAGGACAATAAATCGTTCTTCTCCTTCCAGATCCTTGCGAATCGCTTCCACAAGTTGATGATTAAATCCATGTGAGATCGATCTTGCCATGTAAAAATCAAGCATCAGGACACTTGGATACCGGCTGTAAGGCATGTATATAAATCGATAATCCTCAGGCCTGCTTCCTGTAGTTCCGACTGTAAACAGGTAACCGTACTGAGTTGTCGTGTAATCTATAACGGTGAAATCAAACTTATTGACTACTTGACTCACGTCACTGCCCCCTTCCAACTAAAAAAAGGGAACCCCTGAGTGGAGTCTCAGAAAGTTCCCTCTCACTGAATCTATACGACTCAGCTTTGATTCAGTTTAACTTACGCCGTATAACGGACTTCCTTCAGAATAGCTACACCCATGCGTTGGTTGGCAGACAGATTCATAAAATTCTGCGCCGTATCGGTATCGAAATAACGATAAACCTCTTGGTCCCAAGACTTGCCTTCCACATCAATAATTAACTCATCCAGGTGAAGGATATTATGCTTCGTAACCGCAATGCAATTATCGAATTGACCGCGGTAACCCTCGTAAGGATGAACCACGTAGATCGGAGACAAGTGATATTTGGATGTCCACTTGGATGCCTGGAAGCCTTGAGGCTCCAATTCCAAACCCGTATCCCCCAATTCAGGATCTTGATAAGCTTTACCTTTCGGTGGAGCTTGCGTGATAAAGGAAGGATAGTGCTGCTGGAATTCAATACCCGATTTGGTTTTCAACATCTGAAGTGTGTTGTTACCTGCAGAGGTATATTGACCGTAGTAGTACGTTCCTGTTGTGGCAATCTGCGAGATATCCGGTTCTTCGATTACTGCTCCGGCTGTCAGCATTACGTTTCCGTCTACATCATTCAGGTTGTATTTGAACGGTTTCAATGCACCTGCATACAGGAAGGATTTTTTGTAATCAAGGAAGTTTACAGCTGGGTCCGCAACGAGAACCATCGCCAATCGATTGTTCATGACATTCACATACATATAAACAGGTTTTTCTTTATTCCGATCCGTTGGTGTATAGTTTTCCAGTGCCCATTGGTAGAGTACCGGATGTCCTGTCAGCTTGAATGTTGGACGAGTGGTAACTGGTAGTGTAGTTGGTTCGCTGCCTTCCAATCCTTCAAGCAGCTGAACAGTCAACGTACTATGCTCCTCATAGGCTGGAACTGGTGCAACGACGCGTGGTACCAGAGCATGATTAATGAAACTTACATAGAAATGTTTAGTAATCGGTGTTGCTTGTGTTCCAATCGTCATGATCCCGCGAAGAATAAGTTCCTGAATACGGTCACTACTATCCTTTTCTTCGTAAAATACTTCCCACAGATTTTGTTCCTGAGACTCGCCTGCAGTGGATTCAAATGGGAAACTCTTAAACCCTGTAACTTCCTCTTTCAGTTTTGTTAACACGTCCTGTGAAGTGGTGATTGTTTCTACATATTTAAAATTTGCCATTATGTAATCCTCCTTATTTTATCTCTTTCAAAAATGCAATCGTAATTACATCTGGTGATGGGGAATGCTTGAATAGATTCAACGGACTCTTGATACTGAAAAACTTGTAAACCTCAGTCCACGTACCCAATGCAGGTTTGGAAGGGTCTTTCAGAATTTCTGTATCTACGATTAATTCATCGCGATTGACCAAATTATGGTCGTATATCGCTACTACACCGTCCATATAACCTCGGTATCCTTCTGCCTGATGCACAAGGTAGATTGGGCTCGCGTGATACTTTCCTGTCCAGAGGGATTTCTGGAACCCATCTGTATCTACAATCAATTTAGAAAGGCCCGGGGGAAGTTTACCCACAGAAGGATAGTTCGGAAGATGCGAAATAAATGCCGGGTAATACCGCTGGAACAAGACATTACTACGTGTCTTCAACATGGACATGGAGTCCATGCCATTTGAAGTGTACTCACCATATTTGGCATAGATATCTGGATTAAGATCCGTGAGAATATCATTTTTCGTATAACCTGTCATATCTGTTCGCAGATCACCCATACCTACAGTGACACCAAAGTTGCCTCCATGGTCGTAATCATTGAACGGAACGATCTTGCCTATGTATCCAAAACTGCGGTAATAGCTATGAATATTCGGTGAAGGATCACCTTCCAGAACAAGAACTACTCGATCATTGTTTACCGATAAAGTGTAAGCTACCAGGTAATCCGGTCTGCGTTTTTTGTTAGGCAACCATGACGTGGTAGAATGTCGTCCGTGGAAAAATCGAGCTGCCGGGCTTACGATCTCTGTCTTGCCGTCATAATCCAGCTTCCACTTCGTGGACGGTGGGATGAATGTTTTGACAATCGTATCTGTGTTCCACATCTCGTAAATGGCTTGTGCCTTGGCTTGATCTATAACTGTAGGTGTTAACCCCGGTTTAACCGTAGTTGGGTCACAAGCTCCTCTGTATGTGGTCGTTGAATCTCCACTTGTGTTTATACCTTCAAACTCTTCACCATAATAAATATTTATATAGTTCCAATCATTAGTTGGTTGTTCCAACATTACAGAGTACTCTCGCACAGGAACTCCAGTTGGTACAGTTGGCGTACCTTTAATCACTACTCTAGAAGGCACATCATGAACGGGATCAGCAGTATAATAACGCTCAGTAAACGTGTATTTTGATTTACCAGGTTCCACAATACTAGACTTCAAAGAAGTCCAACTACCGTAATAGTCAAAATACCTAACGTATTCCCACTGATATGCCGTCTTAAGACTGTAGTTCCAGTCATCAGGAAGCTCCGTAACTAACTCAAATTCATTCCAGTCGTCCAAGTAAACTACGTCACCTGTACTAAGCGTTTGCTTCTGCTTTACAATGTAGGCAGTAACACCATCAGGTTTAGTGAGATCTGTTACCAATGTAGCTAGCTGATTAGGAACGTCTACAAAAATATTAGCTCCTGTCTTATCCGTATAAGAAAACTGAACAACTTGAATCTTTCTGCCGGTCTTGTAATTACCGTAATCCTTTTCTCTAACTGTGGGACGACTACCACCTTCGACAATTTGATCCCAATATACCGAACTCACTTCATAAAGGAAACCATCATCTTCAACAGCTGGTGTTCCATCTTTAAACTTAAGTTTACTGTAGTCAGGAATTTTAACCACATCATACAAGTTACCATCCGTATGAAGGTACTTCCCTTGGATATTAGGCCGAGTTTTAGGGGTATAGGTTACCCAGTAATCTTGCTCTGCCTCATAGACTTTCTCCCAGCGATTGGCGTCAATCCCGCCCTCTACTTTGGGAATATCAGCACCTACGATTTCATCGGCCAGTGTGTTGATTAGTTTTTGTGCTTCCGACTCTCCGTCAATATAAGCGGCAAAGTTCGTCTGCGGTTTTTGCAGTGCCATCGTCACCCTCCTTATCTCAAAAATTTGATGTTGTACCAGACCGACTTGGCTTCAGCCACCGCGTTGTAGAAGTCAAACGTGATGGGCGTTCCCGCCGGAATCGGGTAGACAATTCCGAAACTGTTACCCATAGAAACTGATTCGGGAAGTTCCTTCGTATAGATGGTACGACATACCTTCTCCGTCCCGATCATCAGCTCCCAGTAATCGCCGACACAGTAGTGGCTCGCAGCAAACGCAATGCTCAGGAACTCTGTGTCATACGCCAAGGTGAATGTATCAGACTTGGTGGTCTTGGACGCCGGAATGTCCAACATCTGTCCCCGAATGAACGGGATCGTCTTTTTACTGAAGTGTGGGTACGGCAGCTCGCGCACTTTGTCGATGACGCCACCCGCGATGTAAGATACATTAAATGCCATGGAACCACCTCCTACATGTTATATACGACTTACGCTCGTTCCAGTTAAGCGTCCTTCGTCATCATAATTTAGACCAATATTGTAAGTGAACATCGGCTCTCCACTCGGATCATATGTACGGGCCGTCACCTGCGTTAACCTGAAATACTTGTAATAATCATAATCCGGGTGGGAATAGCCCACCCCGGAAGGAAAGTCTTCCTCATCCTCTGAGCCAAACTTCATCCAGATCGAAACCTTCCATGCCGATTCATACAAGAGGTCTGCCCCTGTCACTCTGTCCTGGTCCTGCATGTGCTCCCGATATAATGTAACGGAAGGCTCACCTTCAAGAGGAGAAACATTTGAATTGGAGATACTGCTATATTTGCGAAGCTCCCGGTGGATTAGATCCAGCACGGGAAATACAATATTTTCATTCACAATGCCGGCCATTACACCATCACTCCCTTTCTTGCCCACATCATATCAATGACCTGTAACATGCCACGGTCGACCGAATAACTGGTTTTAATACTTTTAATCGTATATACAGCCCGTGTGGTGGTCGTTTTATCCGTCACAATGACGTTGTCGAGCAGATCAAGCGCAGGATTCGCAGGAATGGATACCTGTAACGTACGGCACATACGTTTCATATCAAAAAAAGCTCGTTCTGCCACCTGTCTTTTGGCTTCAACCGTCTTCGCCCAAGGAACGGCCAGGACCATGGTTCGGATTTCTCCTTTGAGTTCGAGCAAAATCTCCTTGTCCACGAAACTGCTCTGACTATCATTCGAGTCAATAACAACAATGTGGCTTCTTCCTCTGGACCAATCCGTGGATTTGGTAATGGAGATCAGATTGTCATTCTCGGAAAACTCTGCCACGACCGGTTTGTCATAATTTAAGCGCTCCAGTCGGTACGTACCATAACGGTCACAGTAGCTTCGATACGGAATCTCCGAGATCACCTCCTGAACAGCTTCCGTAACTTTGGCAGACCATTGCTCAAACGTCTTGCCATACTCCTCAATAAATGGATTAAGCCATCCGTTCGGTGTCAGCACCGTGCTTGCGTCCTTAACTTCAAACTCACCTTCCTGACCCGGTACGGGGACAATGACCCTGCCCGTCTTTTGATTAACTTCAATCAGATAGGTCTCGTCAATCACGTAGTCAGGATAAGAGCGATCCTCACTGGTTGCCCGCCAACCCACCATACCCGCATGTTTAACCAGATCTAGTACAACCGTTGATTTGACCCAAGCAGGCTTTTCAAATTCTACAGGCTGAGCGGGTGTTGGTGTAACTGCCGGGGTGGAGGTTGCTGTAATGGTCCAGCTTGCCGGATCTGCGAGCATCTCCTGATAATAGGTCCATACCTTGTCCACCCAATTCTCCCGATCTTGACTCCAGGTCATGGGAGCAATGTCTCCACCATTGTGGAAATAAAGTACATCGGCTTTTGAAGTCACTTTTTTACCTCTGGAAGCTAGTGCTTTGGACATCCGTTCTGCTCCGCGCTTCATTTGCTCCTGAATACCTGCGTATTTATCAGTACACGGTCCCTCACTAGGACAGCCATATCCAAGAATAAAGCTGCCGTTCTCATCTTTACCCTTCCCCTGTGTTCCGAGAACGGTCTCGTGCCTGCATATCGCAAGCAAAAACTTATGATCAGGCACACCATACACTGCAGCTTGGGCCTGTGCAGCCTGAATTATGGATGATGTCCGGTCCGTGCCAGCTGCTGCAGGCGGCACCGGATCTGGCACATTATCAATCTCTTCTACCTCTGGATAGGCTTTTTTCTCGGAAATGACTTTCTCGATTATGCGCTTGTACATATCTCGGGCCGTAATCTCCAGAGTGGAGCCTTCGCCATTGATGTCCACCTTGTCAATCAGTCCCGTAAATACCCGCATCATGTGCTGACCATATCCCATATATATGCGTATCGGTGTATTTTCACTCAGAACCCCGATATGGAATCCGTTTGCAAAATAAGACCATGGAGACGGTACACCACCAAGCTCGGGAAAATGAGCAGGATTATAATCCGGAGAGAAGAATCCTCTTGGATTGGAGATCGTCAGTCGTGCTTCCCTGGCTTCAGAATCAAACTGATCATCAATTTCGGCACTAATGATATTGGGAAGAACCTGCGTGTCCATATAGACAAAAGACCCGACCTGAATAACATCCGTCTCTGTCCTTCTATTATTGATAAAATCTGTGTAGCTGTTCGTTTGATAATATCCTTTAGATGGATCGAGCCCTTCTTCACTCTTTTGATTCTTCAACGGAGCAGGCGACAACTCTTGTATGCGAATATAGTCAATGGCGAACTTTTTATACTTCTTACTTGAAGCAGGAACAGACCCGGTTGGGACAGTGGGGTTTTGTTTCCCCCCATACGTCACCTTAATCTTGATACTCTTGGCTTTTGCAGGGATCACAATATTATTCAATTCCGTCAGTTTGGTCAGATCATATGCCCCGTTAAACTTATTCACATAGGCATACGTTTTACCATCAATCACCACCGCGAAAGAATCCCCTTCTGCTTCACTAAAATTAGTCCCCATTCCAATACTAAGCAGCCCTTGCGTGGGCATACTCAGTTTTGTCACGTTAATCTCAAATTCAGCTACGGCGGCTTTGCCTTCAAACGTATACAGTAACTTGCCTCCTGAATCAAACATAGTCCAGCCCGATTCAATCTTGGCATAATCCGAAAATTTCAATCCGGTTGTATAAACGTCTTTCTCATGCCAGTTTCGCTTGTCGAACTTCTCATTCAGTTTAATCTCTCCGGGATATCCCTCGACTTGAACCGGCTTTACATCAGTAAATGTTGTTTTCGCATTTCCATGCAGTTTGCGCTGTCCGCTCAGATATAATCTAGGATCAACTGGCTTGCCGCCCTCTCCGGTTCTCGTTGTTGGATTGACTCCTTCCCAAATTTCAAAATGCAGATGTTTTCCCTTGCCCGCCGCACGTTCTGCCGCAGACACCTTATGACCACCGGTATACACGCCACCTGTATTGCCCAGCGTTCCAATGACAGCCCCTTGAGCTACTTCATCATCCACCGAACAGAGAATTTCTTTCAGATGAAAATATTTGGTGATAACACCATTATCATGTCTTATATTTACGGCATTACCGGCACCTTCTGTTTTATTCAAGGATGTTCGGACTACTTTTCCGGCCCATGCAGCCAAAATTGGCGTTCCGATCTTCTCCGACAAATCGATGCCTCGGTGAATTTTTGACGCGCTATTACGAGGAGCACCAAATTCATCTGTAACAGGAGTGGTAATCAGCGTTTTACCCTTGATCGGAAAACAAATCTCCTGAGCATTCGCTTGAGTAGAACCGTTATATATACCATTACTCGACTCATCTACCCAAACGGATTCTGTACTGATGATGGGTACTTGCTCGGTTACGATATGCCTGAACTCTTCTGTCCGTCCCGGGATAAAGGCCAGCCGATCTACTTCGACACGGATATTGGGAAGTGCTCCTTCCCCCAGCTTCAGACGTTGGGACAGCACATTCATAACCTCATCCGAAATTGGAATCATATTGTAATCTCCCCCTTACTTGAATCGCTCGATGGTCCATTTCATGAATCGGTCCAGGAAAGCTACGGCTTCAGCCCGGGTCATAGCGGAATTTCCAAGGAACCATAGCTCTGCCTGCTCTGTGCCATTTGTAGGTCTCCCCATATCTGTTACTATCGCTGCACCATCCAGCTTGTTATTGATAGGAATTCCATTAATTAGTGGATCATTGTTCGCAAATGTTTCGTCTTCCATTTCCGAGACGGCTATTTTCCAGAAAGCATCCTTGGACTGTTCTACCCGCTCACCTTTGGTTTGATAATAAATGGCTGAAGCTTTGCCGACATCTGCGAACCTCTCGCTCACATCTTTGAGATAATAGAATGTCACTTCGTCGCCTTCTGAAAAAGGTTGATTAAATACAACCGTGTGGTTGTCAATTTCCGAATAAGCCGGTGTTTCTGGGACGTTATCTTTTTTTTCGTCTTTAAATTTCACTGTAATTTTAAGTTTCTTTTTACCTGCCGGATAATTGCCATTAAGTCTAAACACCCGTTGACCCTGAAATGCCGTAATAGGCTGATTAATCTCCGTCGTTGGTGCTTCCATGTCCGTAAATCTGGCATAGAACACTTTGCGCAACTTGTTAATCAGATGAAATGCTTCTCCCCGCTGTATAATGGCATTAGGAAAAAAACAATTGTTGTATGCTGGTTTGAGTGTTGTCGCTTTGATATCTTCACTCTTGAATTTGTTATTCTTCGTCCAATAATTGAACTTGCAAGTGACACCGTTCAGATTAAAAGGAAGAAACACCGATCCCCCCGGGCTGACACAATATACATCCGTTCGGTAACCAATAGCCTTTGTTGCAATTTTGGTTACCGCCGCGGCATCCCCCTTGGTATCACCCCATACCTCGGAAGGAATACTGAGTCTGCGAAGCGGTTGGCCTGCTGCATACAAATATTCCTGATGATTACGACTGAATGGATCGTAGAAATAGGTCGTCGCTGCACTAAGTTCAGCTCTGGGCAGATCTCCAGTCCAGGAGACGGGCGGCCTTTTCCAAGCACTGTCCAGCAACGGTTCACCATAACTACAGAAGGACACCACCTGTCCTGCTGTCACACCGGTATACAACTCTACATCGGTTAATCCTTTACTATTAGTTTCAGCCGTTTGGTAGATCGTTTGAACACCATCAATAAACACATACAGTGGATTGTCATCTGTTGGTTTAATCAGCACAGGCAGACTAAATGAGGTTTGCCCCGCTTTCCCTTTGATTTCTTCATATACAAAAGGCTTGCCTTCCTCAAACTTGTTATAGTTGATCCCGGCCACAAAGACTTCACCATCTTCCAAAACCATATTCGTGGCTTCCATAACATCGTTATAGAACCAGTCCCCTTCGTTTACATCAACCCATTTTCGTATGATAAACACCTCCTATCTTTAGAATAGACAGAAAAGAGAGTAGGTCACCCTACTCTCGAATTGTTCGTTCCAGCAAACGTTTAGTACGCATCAGGAAAGTGACAAACTCTGCTCTGGTTATAAAGTTTTCCGGTCTGAAAAATAGAATGGGTGTGCCATCCAATTGTGTTACAACCGTCAGTCCCAAATCAGCCAAGCGTTCAATAGAATCTCTTGCCCAGTGGTCCTTGCCTTCTGTCGTCTGTAAATCCTGAAACTGTATTGCACTCTTACGGTCATATCCATCTTTTTTGATCAGGGTCATGGTCAATTCGACCTTGTACCCCTTCTGATCTTTATCCATCGTATCCTGATGGTAGAAAATAGGGTCGACTTTGATGGACTCTACAACACCAACATAGATATTACCCTTCTCATCATAAAATTTGTGTGTCCAGCCTACGTACATCGCGTAGTCGTGATAGGATTGCTTATCTTTAAACAGGATGTTAATGATCGCCTTGTACGAAGACACGCCCATCTGATGAAAATGCGAGGGAGCATTTATCATTTTAATTTCCCTCACTTGCGGATTGGGCGAAGGTGATGAGTACGGATCAATAATTCTTCCGTTTACTGGCTCGAACTTCATGCCTGTATCTACATACAGCTTTCTTTTATACCGGTCATTAACTAAGCCAAACGGATTTTGCTGAGTCATATCAGATTTCCTCCTTATCTACTATATTTAGGGATATGATTAGTTCCCATTCCCGCACCAACATTGCTGGCCATTCGGTTTGCAATACCAGGACTGTTCTGCCGTAGTGTCTTGTCCAACGTAGATGTAAGTCTCTCCACATCTTTTGTGCTGCCTGTCATATTATCGATGTTCACATGAACCGTAACATCCCCCGAGCCAACCATCACACTTTTATGCGTATTGTTCGTCGTCATGTAGTCAAAGTAATCCATGACCTTAAGACCTGCTGGAATGTTGAATGAAGAAATCGGTTTATCCATTTTTTTGCTAATTTCATACAAATTTTTGGACTGTTCTACACCCAATGCCTGGATTTGTTTAAAAATCTGCATATATTCATCCGAGCCCGGTTTAAACACACCACTATTCAACAGATTCTTCCAATCTTGCTTGATCGAACTTATTTGTGAGTTCATTTCAGATGCACGCGATTTGTTCAATGCAATTAATTCTGGTGCATCTTCCTTACCTCCATTAGCCGCCAGGAGATCATACATTCGTTTATCATAATCCAACTGCGTCAACTCAAACTGATCATTCATCTTGCGTCTAAGCTCATCAATTTGGCTGTTTTTGACACCATTCAGTTCAAGCTCTGATTGTGCCTTCTGCTGTTTCTTCTCATTGATCTCTAGGCCCAGTTCATCTTTATCCTTACCTTCAGCCATCTTGTCGTACGTCTTCTGTAAACTTGCAATAGCCTTATCGAAGAACTTGATATTCTCTTGCAAATATTTCTCCATTAGCGCGCGCATCTGACCAGAATCTTCGCGAACACCACTAATCAATAGACGGGATCGAGTGACTTGGTAATTGGTTTCGTTATCACTTGTCGACTTGTTAAGCTGCCGATTAATCTTGGCGATCATTTCATCAATACCATTGCTCTGTGGCTGAGGCGTATAGCCGTTAGCAATGGTACCTATTCCGCCCACAGCAGGAATATACTGCATTTGAGGTTGAATGTATTGTATCTGCGGTTGTTGTTGTTTGTTGTCCCCAGGCGGTTTTCCAGACTCTTTATCCATTTGAATCTGGGCTTCTTTTTTCTCCTGCTTGTAGTTGTATTCCTTGCCCAGTTTCTTCTCAACTGCATCTCCGCCGTCTTCGCTCCATACCGCCTTAAATCCCTTCCAGTAATCCCCGAACTTGTTATTGGTAGCATTGTTTCCGAATATTGAACTCATTGTGCCGGACACAGCGGCATCCATCCCCAGGTTTAACCCTTTCCACACTTTCCCTACAAAAGATGACTGCTCCATATCCTTGAAATCTTTGGCCAACTCTTCTTTATTGGTTGCGCGAATACTCTGCTTCTCCGCTTCTGACTTACCCATATTGTTCAATGGATCGACAAGACCAGAGACGACATCCATAGCGGTCATCGCTAACCCAAGTGCTGGTACAGCTTTTAAAGGCCTCAATAATCTCCCGCCGGATTTGACTAATCTCGAAAATTTTCCGGGTGTTTTAATCCCACGGGCAGCTTGCTCCGCATTGATGTCACGCTGAGTAATCGAATTACCTTGTCTATCTCGAAGAATATTTCCATCTTTATTACGCATTGGGGCATTGCTGTCAAAAAATGCTTTGCGATTACCTGTGTCTTTCATATCCTTAAACCTAGAAAGAAGGCCTCTTTTGGGTGTATTTTTACTCCCTTTTTTCGAGTCGCCCCCCGGATTGAATTCATCCATTATCGCGTCTTTCATGACATCTTTGATCAGATCTTCATGACGAGCTACAAAGGTTTTGTTTTTGGATTCTTCCTTGTCATCCTTCACAGGAGATCCACCGTTTCCTGCACCTGGAACAACTAGTAATCCTCCTGAACCATTCATCATACTTGCGAGCTGAACCTGTTCAAGTTCCTTCAGTTTGGAAATGTATGCTGTAGCATCGATCATGCCTTGTCTAAAAGAAGCATTTAACTCATTGACTTCGGTTCTCAATGTGGAGAGAACATCATTCAATAGAGTTGACTGTTTACGCAGCTTTTGGATCTCGGATTCGTAGCGCTGAACATCCGTTGAACCGTATGTAAACTCAGCATTAAGGAAATACAACTTGTTTCGTAGTTCAACTGCATCCAGGTCCATATCATCCATCGCCATCATCAAAACTCTAGCTTGGTGTTCAAGTTGCATCATTGCTCTACTCGTGTCATCCAGCTCTCGCCCAAGAAACTCAAGACTTCGCTTCGTCTTTGCAATCTGAATATCGAGTGAATGCATTTCTTCTCGCAACAGAAGAAGTTCTCGACTATACGTTTTGACTCGCTTCTCAGCTTCGTCACGTTCTTCTGCATGAATGGAAGAAGCCGCTGTATCCCCATCTTGTATAGCCTGACTGTACATTTTATGTTGATGATCTCGGTTAGTCCGGGCCTGAAGTACATCATCTTGCTTGGAGGCGGCCCTACTTTGAATTTCTGTTCTGTGATGTTCCAGAGTCTGCAGACGACTCTGTTGTCTGCCCATTTCCTGCGCTACACCAGCACGTTGCACATCCGTGACTCGAAGTCGCTCGGGAACATCGCTCCCCATATTTTCGACTTTCCCTGGATCTGCATTCGTAGCACCGTATCGTTTCTGATCGCCTTCATTCATTACTTCACCGAACTTATCCCATGCAACCTGAACTCCGACTTCATCCATAATTCGGTTAAGCAATTCCATATGATCAACAATGCCACCCGTACGATCTCCAATTAACCTCATGACTGCGATAAGATAATCGCCCAGCTCGGCAAATTCCTCTTTCAACCCTTGCATAGCCTCATGTGTTGCAATCTGAAATGCGATTTCGATCTCTCGTTGTCGGAATTGAAGGTTGTCTTTACTACCAGTGCGCTGATGGACCGACGCGTTTGCATCCGTAGCCTTCACTTGTTCAGCAAGAAGATCGAATCTAACTCGATTCGATGCAAAGCCCTGCTGAGGATGATCTCCTTTTGACTGAACCAACAATCCAGCCTTGCTAATCCAGTTGGCTAATACATCCTCTGGTGCAAGCGTTCCATGAGGGTTACTGGCCATTGGTAGAGTTTCACGCATCATATCCATTAAGTCCTGAATGCCAATATTCAATATCGTTGCAGCCCTGATCATCATGTCTGTGACTTGGGACAGATCAAAGCCACTGCTTCCCGAGGCGGAATTAACAGCTTCCAGGCTTGTTGCCGTCTGTTCCACATCCGTATTGCTCACTGAATGCAGCTTGGCTACTTCTTCAGCAAACGCGACAGCTTCAGATGAATGATCATAATTACGAGAACCAATGCGATAGGCAAGACCTACATCTTCCTGATCCATACCATGTTGCAGTGCAATTCTTTGCAGATTTTTGACCGTTCCGGTTTGTGTGAATTGCCCACTGTCATTCGTTGTCCCAGACGATCTAAGCTCCAAATTTTGGTCGGCTCGGCTTATCTGTTGATCCATCTGATGCGACGAGTCAAGGGATTTCTTGAGTAATGTTGATGAATACCCCTTGGTTTCACCTGCTGAAATATATTTCATCGTATTCATCACGGAGTCTAACAACTCCTGTGGTCCAGCTGCAGACACATCCTTCATTTCATTGAACGCTCCACGATAAAAGTGCTCCAAATCGGTAGTCAGTGTTTCAATCATTTGCGACTGCATATCACTTCTGATTGTCTCTACACGTCTAACCAATGTGTTAACACCCGAAAGGTAGCTTCCTTTCAGTGCCGTATTTTGTCCAGTTAATTGATCCATATCTGTTAATATTTCTTGTGTTAAGGAATGTTTATCTCCTTGTCCTTCTGTTTCAGTCAAAAGAATCACCGCCTTTATGCATAAATCCCGTTCTACCTTCATTTAGGCAAAACGGGATGTCTCTCTCTTATCCTCCGAGCGCTTGTGCAAGCATACCGATATCATCTTCTGATATCTCTGTGTAATCCTCGTCATTGAAGGTTCTTTTCCGTCTGACGGTCCCATCTTCTTCAACTTCCTCGCCCCCACCGCCACCGAACATGCGAAGAGGTGCTGTCATAAGTTCAACCTCAAATTGAATATATTTCTCGGCTGACTTGCACAGCTCCGCAACCTGAGGGAGTGTGTACTCCCAAATCTCCCACTTGTTCAGCCCACAGTGTTTATGGAGGGTGAAGAAGATTTCTCCCCAGTGAACGGGCTCCTGTGTTTCCGTATCACGGATTTCGGTTCCCTCCAAAGACTCCCCCTCGGTGCGTTCTACTTTTTTAAACCATTGAGTCCAATGAGCATATCAATGACTTTGCGAGCTGTGTTCAGATCAAGGTACTCATCCAGATATTCTCGATTGATGATATACTCACCATGCTCATCTTTGGTCACGATATGTGGATAGTTTTTGAATGCCATTGCCAATACATCAAATAAATCCTGCTGCCGCTTTTCATCCAGTTCATCATTCTCAGTCGGAATGAAGTTAAGAATAATGGCATCGATATTCACCGTTTTCAGCAACTTCATCAGACGGCGGGCATCCTTCAGGTTACATGGCGGAATACGATATTTCCGTCGATCCCTCAGCGTAATAATCTCATCATCTTCAAAGAATGCACGCTCAGCAGCCTCCACTTCCTCCGGAGTCACCCGTTTGTTTTCCGGATCATCTTTGATTCGTTTCGCCGCTTCCTCATTCAGCTTTTCCGCAAGCTCACGCTCGGCTTTTTCTTGTTCTGTTTCCATGAATTTAAAGACCTCCCCAGGACATTCTCCCCCATATAATAAAAAACCTGGCAAGGCAAGGCTCTGTGAAGGGGAGGACACAGATGCCGTTTGATACCTTGCCAGGAGCAATCAACCTTATTTAGATATTAGATCTTGCTTGGTGCGCTGAAACGTTTGATACTGCCGATTTTTCCGTCAGCACGTTCCGGATCAAGAATCTGCAAGGAGATTGCAGATGCAGAAGCGGCAGCGCGCTGGGCATTGATACTGAATGTCCCTTTTGCACGGCACATGTACAGCTCGGTTTCAACACCTGCATACGAACCATCTTTTTGCTGGAACGTACCGTGATGAACGACAGAGATTGGGAATGGTACTTCGTCAACCAACAGGTCAACCATGTCTACAGTTTCTTCACGTTTGTAGTTCAGCACAATCTCCTTATCGATATGGACCGCATTCAGGATGACTACACCATTTGCTTCGTCGTAGAAGAACGCATTCGGTTCCACGGCCGTTCCTTTTAAAGTGAGTTGTTTCAGCAATGTGTTGGAATCTTTGAGGCGAACCGTGATGCCACCGTTGCTTCCATAGATTTTACTTGCATATTTTGGCTTGGCTTCAGCAAAGCCAGAATTGGATACGCCTGCAGCCACTGTAGACTGCTCATTCAGCACCCATACATAAGACTTCACTTGCTCTTGTACCGTTGAACCCATCATCAGCTGGATCGCATCCAGATCGAATTTGGCATCTGTTGCCGACACTTCAATCGATTTGGACTTCACCAGTACATCAATGGCGAACAAACCGTCACCACCAAAGATGTCCTCAAGCTCCACGTTAAGGTCAATTTTCAGATCTTGCAGGGTACCCAGGGTAACTACCTCAATTTCGCCCATCGGATCTTTTGGAAGGCGTTTAGCCATAAACGTACCTACACCTTTGATAATCATTTTTTTAGCCATTGAACAGTCCACTCCTTAGGATAATATTTAATTTTAGCTACGGAGACTTGCTTAAGCCGTGATCAGGTTAAATGACTTGATGATCGGGAGATCCTTCGTTTAACCCGTCTGGCTGTTCGCCGTCTCTGCTTTTTATAGTGTAGAACGCTATCTTCATTCCCTAACGATAATGTAAACGAAATATATTGAAGCACGATTAGCCCCGTCATCTTTGCAAAAGGAAAAGGCCTATATACGATCAAAGAAAAGACCCCTACATTAGAGGGGCCGTTCTGTTTGGCAAAGCATCAATAATTTGCGCTACCTGTTCCGCACGTTCCTTGATCTCAAATTCATCGGCAGTAACCAGATGAACATGTGAGCAGTATTTGCCATGCTCATAGATTCTCTCAGGTGTAATGAAGACAACGTCAGCAACAGCTTCCATCTTGTGTTTGTGCTTCTCGTACTGATCCGGATCGGTCAACGAATCAAATACAACCAGATCAGGATAGGCTGTCTCGACAGAACTTGCCAGCCGGCTATCGTTCACCCAATAGATCACGCGATCACCTTGAAACAGCGTACGGACATTATGGCCCACACGGGCTACAACAAAGTTTGGAATCTCTGGATATGGATACTCCAAGGCATCTACCTGATAGAACTCATCACTGGAGTTGATATATATTACATTGTAGCCTACTTCCGCGAGTGCTTTTAACAGCCGTTGTGGTCGACGCCCGAATCGTTCACTATGGAAATCGATCGCAGGAAGATATACAATCGTAGTATCCGTGTTTGGGGTGTAGGTCGTAACATTGAACTCCGTCGCGTCAATCTCTATTTCTTCAAGCTCAATTGTTGGTGTAGTCGATTGGCTACCAAACATTCGTTTAAATATCTTTTTCATTTCTCATACCTCCTATGACCTGATTAATCATCTTTACGGCATCCATTGCCCTGCCATCCCAGCTATTAGACTTAGCCACCCTTACTCTTGCCGCAATTTTGGAAGCACTATTCTCACGAATCGCTTTCTCCAACATCACCCCGCAATTATGCTGATTCATAAAGTAAGTTACATCGCTGTACTTATGAACAATTTCCTCCATACGCGTTGTCAACACAGGTTTGCCCGCAGACAAATATTCATAATACTTGATCGGATCGCAGCCCCGGATCATCTCTGTCAGCTTGAATGGCACGATACAGACATCGAATTGAGCAATGTAGGCCGGAAGCACTTTATAATCTTTGTGCGGAAGGCAAGTCACATTGGAATGCACAATGTTTTTTTGATAGAGGGCATTGTTTCCAATCAAAACAACACGATAACCTTTATCTGCAATAGCGGTAATCAGCGAATAATCTACCCACGATGCCATTGCCCCGTGGAAACCCACAATCTTTTGCCCATCATGAACATCGGGGAAGTCCGCCGGTTTGGGCAGAATGGCCCGCGCTTTCTCAAAATGTTGGTAATCTGCCCCGTTAGGGCACATAAAGATTGGTTTGCCGTCATGTTTATGTGCCTCGTACATCACCTTGGCAGTCGTCGCAATAAGATCTGCACGGTCAAAACATTTTGGGATGTAGGATTTCCACACAGCAAACTCATCAGCCGAATTGTCCAGGTAATCAAATACGGTAAAATCAAACTTCCGGCCATCCGAATAATTGTACTGACCTGGATTCGAGAACCAGAGTACCTTCTTTCCTTTGATCAGGTGATCGTAGTTCACACCTTTCTGCACAAGGAACAGATCCTCATTTAACTTTTCAATCGGGCGGCTCTGCTTCCTGTACGTTTCTTCATTGATAAAGATAGCCCGTATACCTGGAATATTGGAAAAGGCAGTCATCAATTGCTGAGGACGTTGGAACAAGAGGTTCCAGTCAAGTGCGGGCGGGTAGACAATGGTCATTTCTATACTTTCAAAAACCGGATTTTCTCGTTGTTTTCTACGAAGTAGCCAATTGAGCAATCAACTCCACCCCTTCCGCATAGGCATGAACGGGACGCAACCGAGTATCTACAAACAGTTCAAACCCCATTCTTCTAGCTTGCTCACAAAATGGTGCATCTTCACCTGTTGGATGGGAACCATATCGAACCCCTGCTTCGATCACTTCACGCTTAATCAAATATACGGCACCTGTCAGTTCTACCGGGAACAAACCCGCTTTGAATTCAGGTATATGTTTTCCGCCGATCATGGCATTATGAGCCTTCAACTTTGGATGATTCCGTATAAGCATGGCGCATACATCCTTGTCATTATCCATTAACTGCTGCAGGCTATGCTCAGGAACGAGGATATCCGTATCAATCGAGAACAGATAATCACAGTCCGATTTTAGAAACTCATCCAGGAGCATATTCCTCAACAACGCCAGGTTGTGATAGGAATATTGTCCACGTATATGACCATATGTTCTCCCCAGATTATGAGTAAGATAAGGAATCTGATGACAATCAAGGATATGCTCCGTCTGATCTTCACTATCATTCAGGATGTACATATAATGCTTCTGCACTGCTTGTTGCTCAAGTGATTGCAAGTGCCGTTCCATAATCCAAGCCCGGTTTCGCACAGGGCTACCTATAAATACGTTTTTCACAGTCCATCCCCTCTCCCTTTTTACATAGTCTAGACTGTTCCTCAATAACCTTCGCACGTGGAACAAAAAAGGAGTGATTCCTCAAAAGAAGAGAGAGAACGAAACATTTTTCCTATTCTAGTACAGAAGGAGTTGATGAATATGTATACCAAAGAAACCATTATTCACACATCGGAAGAAGGTGACCTGCATGCTGGGGAGTGTAGAATTAATCCACAACTGGTTCCAAATGGCCTCTGATGGAGAAGCCCATGCTTCTGTTCGATTTGGGGATGCTTCCAACACCATTCTGGCCCACGATACCGTTCTGACTATGGATTTCATCAAGTCTCATTACGGCTGGTTGAACGATCCTACCTATTGCGGGATAACCTTACCCAATGCAAGTGCGAGAGAAATTATTGTACACTGCCTGCGAAAAGCGGATTACGTCGGACATCTGACCCAGACAGATCACTGGTATTTCAAACCGTTATTCGATATGTGCCTTGCATATTACAAAGTTGAACCCAAGGAGACCTTCTATGCTTTTGAGAATAATTACATCGCCCGATTCAAGTTATTCTATGAAACTTTCAAGACCATGCCTATTCTGATCTGCGGAGCCAAGGCCGAGCAATATCGAGAAGTTCTGGAGCGGAGATACGGGTGGACAAGCATCGTGGGAACGGTGGACTGCCCCTCGTGGTCTCATGTGAGCACAGCATCCAAACAAATGGAACATATCTACCAACAGACACCGTGGAAGCTTGCTCTGGTGTGTGCAGGTGCACCCGGTAAGGTACTGGTTATTAAGGCCAAAGAACTGCAGACCGTAGGTGTTGACTTTGGTTCCGGAGCAGATGTTGCCATTCAAGCCGACAGCGAAAATCTGAACGCATGGGATTACAACGGATTTCCTGATTATTGGGAAGGCAGACCCAAAAAATGACCCTCTCCGGGTCTTTTTTACTGGATAAAACTGTTATTCTAATCGAATTTTATCTCCTTAGTGGCTGTTGATAATTTAAACTATCTGCCTTATTATTGTTAAGATAACTCCTAATCTAACCTGGTTTAAACTTGCATGAAGAGGAGCTCTGCTAAGATATTCAAACCGTTGGAGGGAAATGTAATGGCGTACTCGCAGTCAAAGACCGAAATAGTAGCAACTCATCTAAGAACAAGATTTATGGAAGGTAACGTGGAGGGACATGAGATCGTAGTTGCCTTGATCAGTATGGTCAAAGCTGAGAAGATTAATCTAGATGAGGTTGCCCCTATTCTCTCAACAGTCTTTTTTGAACAACCACAAGGTATTCTGTTGGCACTCGAAAAAGCTAGCACTCTGATTGATGATGAATTAATTGATTCCATTATCCACGAAGTAAACGAAAAAGCTTAATCTTACATACAAGGAGAGAGCTTATCATCAGATTTTAATTTACATCAACCAAATATTCTCTCCACACTTTTAGATTGAATAGATTCATCACTGAGAAATTGGACTTTCTCGTTATTTTCCGTCCTCCTCCGCTTATTCTAGTAGTATTACGAAGGAGGGGACACCAATCGAGACAGTGAATAAAGCCATTTTATTTTTAGTAGTTATTGAAACCATGCTTGAAGCGCTCCACCATGCGGAAGTAGATCAGACAGAACTTGTGGATTCGCTTGTTATGTTGGGCCTTGATCCCATTGAGATGTTGTACGAGACAAATACGATTAGATCTTTCCAAAAGATATGCAGGGCTTTTGCAGAACTCCATCTTACAGATGAGGCCCTGGACACTTTCTCAAAAGAGTAGTTAAAAAAGCAGAACCCCACATCACATTCGACGTGGGGTTCTGCTTTTTTATATTTAAGAAGTTTGAACCCGTTTTGAACCGGATCAGCTTAACCTTCTCCATCCTGCCTCGTATAGGTCATCTAGGGACCATGGACATCTCCATCGCCCCTGTTGACTCTGACTTAATAAACGAAAGGATGGTTGTATGAGCTCACCCACAACACCCCATGTGATCGAAACAAATCAACTCGCGGTTATTGGAGTCATCGATGAATCCTCGATTCAGACCCAATATGAACTTGAGTATCCTGATCATATCGTGATTATACAACATTTTTATTTTTTGAAAGATCCGGCACACTTTAACTCCTGGTTAACCAGCAGGCATCCTTAGCTCCTAATCAATATGCACTGCTCTCGCGGTTAGGACTTTTTACGTCTGCGCTCATCAATTAAAACCTTCAGTAACAACAATTCTCCATAGGTTAACTTCTTCTTGCGTACCTTCTCTACCCATGCCCAATCTTCAATCACCTTGTCGTTGTAGGCATCTCCAATGAACTGATCAAGTTCATTCCAAGCCCATTGTGCATAATCCAGAACCGTATTCATATCATCATCCTCCGTGACTGCTACTTCTTGTAGTGGGTTTAATTTTATATGTACTGCTTGCTTAAATCTTTCATATTCACCTGGTTGTTTAATCCATGGCAGTGGGCATTCCTTCCATCCAACCACTTCTTTGTGTGTGAAGAAGACGGGTGGAAAGCCCCGTTCCCTGATTAGGTATACCGCGAGGTCTACAACGTTATTGAATGTATCTTCATGGATACTGCCATCCTTTTCAATGCACATCTCAATGCCCACTGTACTATTGTTCGGATATGTCCCAAGTTCGGCTAGAGCTTCCTTCGTGTATGTTGCACTCCCGCAGTGATAGGCTAGTTCATCATCCGGGAGACTGTTATATATCGAATTTCGATCTACCGAGTAATGTGCACTTGCATAACGACCTTTCACTGCTTTATTGGAATCTTGCTGTGCCAGACTTGCAAAGTACTTGCTAATGTTCTTGGCGGGCGCCCCAGGAGAAGCCGTATAATGCATCACAATCCCACGTTTTGCTTTTAATTTCAGTCCAGCTCGGCTGTATTTATTCACAGGTATGTAATCCTTGATGATCTGTAACATTACATCTTCCCCTCGTCTTCAACTTGATCTTCATTGCCTCGAAGCTTAAAGAGAGCTGAAGTGATAAACTTCGGTACAGGCAGGCCCAGTTTCCCCAGGTTCTCCAATATACTGATTCCTTCCGTACCGATAATGAACATTAACATTGCATCTCTCATAAAATCATTGGAATTGCCTGCAACCATATCCAGTTGATGTGCAATAATGACAAAAACAAATGTCAATGACTTACGAGCAAGCCCCCACCATCCAACCCTGCTGGATAACTCCTTCCTATACCATGCAGACAGCACCCCTGTGATGTAATCCAACCCCACAAAGATGGTCACTGCAATAAACAGGTGATCAATTCCTCCTACCAAATACACGACTGCAGATAGTAGCCAGCCAAGCAAAACCATAAAAACGGTGTCTCTGTGCATTAACGTTCCCCCTTCAATAACCTATTTCATGTCTAGGTTAGGCGGATCACAGACATAAGTCTCATGGAATACAAAAACCTCCGAAAAAACATTCACCATCCGCTATACAAACAGCAAAAATCCCTCACCGCTTGGATGCGGGAGGGATCATGACGAAATGATTCAGCTATACGTTGATGGATCTGGTGTAACCGGTACACCTGTAGTATTCGTTGGTGTTGTATTCCGTTGGAACATGCCTTGAATTCGGTCCAGAACATAAGGGGTGGAGTCAATGAGTTTCTCAAACAGATGTGTGGAGTTATCAAGTGGTACAATGTGTACCCCCTGTTTACCTACCACCAGGAACGCAATAGGACGTATGGATACACCGCCGCCACTACCGCCACCAAACGGAGAAGCAACTTTAGCTGAACTCGCATGTTCTGCAGAGGTACCCGTAGCACCACTTTTGCCACTACTTTCTCCATTAACGTGAAAATCACTACCACCGGCAGCAAATCCGAATCCCACCTTACTGATTGGCAGAATCACGGTACCATCTGGTGTCTCAACTGCATCGCCAACAATTGTATTGACATCCACCATGGCCTTGATATTCTCCATAGCAGTTTCCATTAAACCTTGAATTGGATGATCTGACATTTAAATTCCCTCCAGTTTCAATGTAAGCTAGGTTTGATCTAACCATATCATCCCCAAACTTGAAGGGACTTATGTAATAAGCATTTTAAATACACTCACCAAACCCCAACCTTACATTCCCAAAAACAGACCGACTATGATGGGTTTTTATACTGTTGTCCCACTTAGCTTATTCTTTTGTTTCTCCTTATGCCTGCGGCGCTGTTCCTGAAGAAGCTTGAACCACATCCGCCATCCGCCTTCGACTTGAAGCACACGGGTGAGTAGTGTAACTCCAGCGATCAGAACGGCTGTAATCCGAATTTTCGCTCTGAAATCGAGCTCCGTTCTAAATTCCATTTCATCGGACCATACCGGCATAACCTGAAGCACGGGTGTTTCATCAAAGCGGATCTGATAGGTTAGAAAACCAATAATAATGGACTTGATGCTCCACACCCAGCCCGTCAGCACCGCTGTATATGCTGCATCACCAACGCCGATGTGGGTTGCCCAGGACAGTTGGGTCATATGTACGCGTGTGAGTGTTTGCTTAAGCCACAGCTTGAGCGCGTCCGTTGCCCTAAGCATAATTTTCACATCTTTAGTCCACTTCTTGACTTTACGTTTGTTGACCCGCTCACTTCCCTGGGCCTCGCCTCTCGAATGATTCATGGATTGTTCGGTCTTGACCAGAAAACCTTCCTTCATATTGCGGAAAACAATACTCGGGATCTCATAGTTAATCCGCACAATTCCATAGAGAAAACGAACATTAATATTGGCGTAATCATCACTTTTATGTTTACTGAATGTAAAATGTACATGAACATTTGAGATGAGGACTGCGGCAATCAGCAATGCGAACAACAAACCGATTCCTCCAAGCCAAATCCACACAGGCCTTACCTCCAAGCCCTCAATTCTTTTCTCGTCTAGTATGACACTCTGAATAGGAAAAAATTCACGTCTGACCTAAAAATCCCATTTCATATTTATTTAGAAACTATTCTATCCACCATTTTTCTAAAACAATGCACAAAAAAACCGACTCCACTGATGGGTGTCGGTTAGTATGAGCTTGCAAATTAGAGTGAAGAATCCGTACTATCATCTTCGCTGTCGATATGACTTAGATCATCCGCCGGATCAGCACTTTCCGGTTCCAGTTGTTGCAGATCCAGTTTGTTGAATAACAGTTGTGTCTCTTCCTCCAGGTTTTCCGAATCTTCGAACAAGCCTGGTTCCGGAAGGTCTTTAATTGAAGCCAGTCCGAAATAATCCAGAAATGACTTGGTCGTTCCGTACAGAATTGGTCGTCCGATCGCCTCGGCTCGTCCCACTTCAATAATCAAATCCTTATTCACAAGCGTATGAATGGCCCGCTCCGATTTTACACCGCGGATTTCCTCAATCTCTACCCGTGTAATCGGCTGACGATACGCCACAATGGCCAGCGTCTCCAGAGCCGCCTGGGATAAGGACGTGCGTGCGGGAGAGTATGCCAGTTTCTCGAAATATACAGCGTGGTCAGGCAAGGTTCCCAACTGAACTACACCAGCGATCTTGAGAATCTGTACACCTCGTCCCTGCTGTGAGAATTCATGAATCATCTCCTCAATCGCGTCCGTTACAAGCTCCACTCGCTGGTCGACGATCTCGGCGATTTGTTTGATACTCAGACCTTCTTCTCCGGACAAAAACAGCAGGCCTTCAATAATCGATTTCAATTTCGGAAAATCCATGATTCTTTGTTTCCCCTCTCCACTCCATAACGATATCCTCAAACATCCGTTCCTGATAACAGACAATCTGCTTCATCTTCATCAGTTCCAGCACCGCCAGAAAAGTGACAACAATCTCATGGCGATAGATATGCTCGTCCATCAACTTGGAGAATAACAGTCTTCCTCCCGGCCCCATACTTTCCAAAGCGCCGATGACATCCCGTATCCGGTCCTTAACCGAAATCTCATCCCGTTTGATTCGGGTTACAGTTGTGCGCTTCTCAGCCTTACGTAGCGCCTTCTGAAAGGCTGCAATCAGGTCAGAGGTGTGTAAACCCTCAACCGGGTTCGATTGGGCTTCTACGGGCATATAGGGGCGCAGATCCTCGGGCTCTTTGGAAAATATAAGACTACGTTCCCACTCCCGTTCATGAAGATGACGCGCAATTCCCTTGTACTTGCGATATTCTATCAGACGTGCAATCAGCTCTGCACGTGGATCATAATCTTCTTCTTCCATAAAATCATAATCCTCGAAGTCCTCAATGACCGGTGGTTTGGGCAATAAAAGTTTGCTCTTGATCGACAGCAATGTTGCTGCCATGACCAGAAATTCACTCGTAATATCCAGTTCCAGTTCCTGCATCGAATGCAGATACGCCATGTATTGATCGGTAATATCGCTGATGGGAATATCCTGGATATGAATTTCAGCCTTATCAATCAGATGAAGCAGCAGATCCAAAGGCCCTTCAAAAGTCTCCAGTTTGTATGTAACTACCGTCACTAGACGAATCCTCCCGCCAGAAAAATACAAAACCCTGCTAAGCCGTCCGAATCCGGTTTCCCGTGTTCGTCTGCGCAAAGCAGGGCACTACTATTAAATAAGCACTATTTTAGCTGTTTCGTCAAGTTTGCCATCTCAATTGCCGCCGTAGCTGCATCCCAACCTTTGTTACCCGCCTTGGTTCCGGCACGTTCAATCGCTTGTTCAATATTTTCTGTTGTAACCAGTCCAAAGATCGTAGGCACGCCAGTTTTCAGGTTAATTGCTGCTACCCCTTTAGCCATCTCGTTGCACACATAATCGTAATGCGTAGTGGATCCACGAATGACAGTTCCCAAGGTAATCACCGCATCATACTTGCCGCTCTCCGCCATTTTCTGCGCAATCAAAGGGATTTCGAACGCACCTGGAACCCAGGCTACATCCACTTCATCATCCTGCACGCCGTGACGTTTGAATGCATCAAGCGCTGCGCTAAGCAATTTACTGGTGATAAATTCGTTGAAACGTCCAACAACAACTCCATACCTGGATCCTTCTGATACTAAATGTCCTTCAAAAAATTGTGGCATTCAAGTCATCTCCCTAACGGTATAATGTAATGTAAGTAACGGAAATCCCTAAGTAATCACTTCCATAAATTACATGGTGAACATTGTTCATCTAAAACGCATTTACTCTTCGTTCTGCTCAATATCATCAAACTTGAGCATATGCCCCAGCTTGGCTTGCTTTGTATGAAGATACACTGTATTGTCCTCGTTCTCTTCCATCTGGATCGCAACACGCTCTACAACTTCAAGTCCATATCCTTCAAGGCCTTTAATTTTACGAGGATTGTTAGTTAGCAGTCTGATCTGACGAACCCCAAGGTCTTTCAAAATTTGGGCGCCAATCCCGTAATCACGCAAGTCGGCAGCAAAGCCCAGCTTCAGGTTTGCATCCACAGTATCCAGACCTTCCTCTTGCAGCTTGTAGGCTTTGAGTTTGTTGATTAGCCCAATGCCCCGACCTTCCTGTCTCATATAGAGCAGAACGCCATTGCCTTCCTCGTTAATCTGTTTAAGTGCCGCATCAAACTGAGGACCACAGTCACAACGATGGGAATGGAATACATCGCCAGTCAAACATTCAGAGTGCACACGCACAAGTACGGGTTTGGAACCATCTATTTCGCCTTTAACCAGCGCCACATGCTCCTTGTTGTCCACAGCATTTGTATAAGCCACCGCTTGAAACTCGCCAAAGTCCGTTGGCATACGTACAGCCACTTCACGTTGAACCAGCTGCTCTTTTTCGTTACGGTAACGAATCATGTCCTGAATACTGATCAGCTTCAGATCATGTTTGCGGGCAATCTCCTGCAGGTCCGGAAGTCTGGCCATTGTGCCATCTTCCTTAATCACTTCACAGATCACACCTGCGGGATATGAACCACACATAATGGCCAAATCTACCGCCGCTTCTGTATGCCCAGCACGACGAAGTACACCGCCATCTTTTGCAATCAGCGGGAACATGTGACCAGGTTTACGGAAGTCCCCAGCTTTCGCTTCAGGATCGATCAGACCTTTCACGGTAATAGAGCGTTCATGTGCCGAAATACCTGTTGTCGTATCTTTGTGATCCACAGAGACGGTGAAGGCTGTTCCATGGAAATCCGTATTTTGTTGAACCATCGGTTTCAGGTTAAGTTCGTCCGCACGTTGTTGTGTAATCGGAACACAGACCAGACCTCTACCTTCAGTAATCATGAAATTAATGACTTCAGGTGTCGCCTTTTCGGCCAAAGCGATAAAATCGCCTTCATTCTCCCTATCTTCATCATCCACAACAATGACGGGTTTACCACGCATGAGATCGTATATGGCTTCTTCTATTGTGTCCAGAATGGATTGTTCTGACATGGGTCCACCTCCAGTTAATTTCTGTTCTCTATTTATGCAAATCCGTGATTGGAGAGAAAATCTTCACTGATACTGCGCGGCTTGCCAGCACCCGTCTCCCGATGTCCTCTCCCATACTGGAGCAGATGATCCACATATTTGCCCAAAATATCGCATTCGATATTAATGGTATCCCCTGTCTTTTTCACATTTAGTACAGTTTCACCAATGGTATGCGGGATAATGGAAACCGTGAATGCGGTATCCGACGTATGGACAACGGTCAAGCTAATGCCATCCAGTGTAACCGATCCTTTGGGGATCAGATATTTGAACAACTGGTGATCATCAGGCTTGATCTCAAACACAATTGCATTCTGATCACGTGTTATACTGCCAATCACTCCAGTACCATCGACATGGCCCTGAACAATATGTCCGCCAAAACGACCGCCGGATTGCATGGCCCGCTCCAGATTAACTTTACTGCCTGATTGCAGCTGACTGAGATTGGTATGGCGATAGGTTTCAGGCATTACATCGGCGGTAAAACCTCCACCTTCCAGCGTTGTCGCAGTTAGGCATACGCCGTTCACTGCTACACTATCGCCAATCTTCAGATCGTCCATGATGGCGGAAGCTCCGATATTCAGGACCATCGCTTCGCCTTTCCGACCAATACGCCGGATCTGACCGACTTCTTCCACCAAACCGGTAAACATGCTGCCGCCTCCCTTGTTCAATTTATAAAGAACCTAACTTGTTTCTTTAAAATTCATTTATTTATTCAGGCCACACCGGAATACCGCCAATGCTGATATTATCTCCAACTTGTTCAATCTCCAACTGATTCAATTGAATTGCCTGATTCATACGTTCCACACCCTCGAAGCGGAAGCTTCCAGGTGTATCATAACCGCCTACAATCTTCGGAGCGATAAACATGAGCAGTCGATCAACCAACCGTGCCTCCAGCATGGCCCCATTCAAGGTGCCTCCACCTTCAAGCAAAATTGAACCAATCTCACGCTCACCCAACTTGCTAAGTCCGTTTAACAGATCCACACGTGGTCCAGGACCACAGCGTATAATTTCGACGCCATAGGCTTCCAAACGTTCAGCAGCTTCAGGACTGGCTTCGTCTGTGGTCAGCACCCATGTTGGAGCAAGACCATCCTTAACCATTTTGGCACCTACGGGAAGACGTAACTTGGAATCCACCACAATGCGCACTGGACTAATGCCTTCCACTTGCAAACGGGTTGTAAGTTCCGGATTATCGGCAATCACTGTGTCGACGCCAACCATAATTCCCTGGTGACGATGACGAAGGGCATGCACAATCTCACGAGCGGGCTCGTTAGAGATCCACTTGCTGTCTCCGCTGCGAGTAGCAATTTTGCCATCCAAAGTAGTAGCCGTCTTCAGTGTCACAAAAGGTAGACCCGTTGTAATAAATTTAATGAATTTTTCATTCATGCGTCTTCCACGCTCACGCAGTACGCCAACTTCAACTTCAATGCCTTGTTGACGAAGCATGCTGATGCCTCTGCCGGATACTTGCGGATTTGGATCTTCACAACATACGACAACACGTTTCACCTTTTCATGAATCAGGCGTTCACTACAAGGTGGCGTCTTGCCATAATGACTACAAGGCTCAAGTGTAACGTATACCGTACTTCCTTCTGCATCATTGCCTGCCATGTTAAGTGCATGCACCTCTGCATGACCGGTTCCACGTTTCAGATGGCTTCCTAGGCCTACAATACGACCCTCTTTCACAACTACACATCCAACGACCGGATTAATCCCCGTCTGTCCCTGTGCTCGTTCCGCCATATCCAATGCCAGTGCCATATAAAATTCATCATTGATCATTTCCAAATCCGTTCACCCCGCGGTTTAAAGTCTTGTTTATTAAAAAATCCCCGTCGAACAATCAGTTCGATGGGGATGATGAGAGACAAATGTCACCAGCAGGAGTGAAATGGATACAGCACGCCAACACTTTGCCCAAAACTTCATTTCGGGCAAGTGAAAATAGACACATACCTTAATGAACATCAATTACAGGTAAAGAGCTTTTATAGTGTGGCATATGTATGGAACTGTCCGGCGTAACCGGATTTTCCCTGCACAGTGCAAGACATTACCAATCTAGACTGTACAGCAATACTCCTGCTGAATGCAAACCTGTTAGGTCTGCACCTCTCCTTCTCCCATCCAGACTATACTGTCGGTTCTGGAATTACACCAGATCAGCCATCTGCCACAGGCAGACAGGTCACGGACTTTGCATCAAGTGCTGGACATGTGTCCTTACACTTCCTGCATCACCGCCGGTAGGGAATTGCACCCTGCCCTGAAGGATTGCTTTCGTTATTACTTGGATGTTAGCACTTTAATGCCAAAAAATCAATTGTTTTTTGTTCCTTTTTGTCACATACTAACTTTTAATAAGCTAAGAAACAACAAAAAACCGCTTCCTCCAAGGAGGTACGGTTTTTGTTTGGAGGCACATTTCACATCCATCGCAGCATTCTACATATCAGGAAAACACCAGCTCGCCATATGCTTTAATTCTTTGGCATTATGGAATGGAGTGCGATCAGGTTCTTGCAGGGGCGAAGTCGGAAGCGGGAACTCTCTTGCCACCCTTCTGACCCAACTTGTGGAATCAATCGCAATAGCCGAGCATTTCCAGCGTCCATTCGCTCTCGGTCGAAACGTTCCATGCAAATCTGCTTTTCCCGGCATCTCTGGAAAGACACCATCCAAATATTCAACGATGACACGCTTGTCTCTGACTTCATGACAGTATACTGTCACCCATACACCTTCCCGGACCCGAACAGCATACACATCTCCAGACTGTACCTCCCCGGTACCTGCATCAGGAGATGCCTTTGGTACTTTTCCGCGAACACTTCTCTTCTTCTCCAATGCTCCTAAGATCGTGTCCTTTACAGCTGGACTCTCATCAGGCTTATCCGCAAGAGATATATTATTCAGATCAAAATCATGAAATATCTTGTTCAGGTTGTTCTCATTGATTCCTACAGATGAGTCCCACCACGCCAGAGGCGCCTGTACCTCAACCCGAACATTGGGGCGTGCGTCACGTTGCATGTAAGTGGTGAATTCCGTGATCATTCCAGGATGTTCCGGCGTATCCAATATGCCAATCAGAGCTAACGTCTCAAGCAAATCACGGTAGGCATATTCCTTCTGTGTAGGCAAAAGACGTTCCTTCTTGAGCGCTACTGCTGCCTTGCTGTAGCGTGTTTTGGGAGGTAATTCGCGCAGCACCGTTAACACCGCACGGAATGTCCAACGGTCGTAATCATTGGGTATTGGAAGCTCCTGCGCTGCCGCCAACTCTCGAAGTGCCAGCACATATCCAAAAGGATCACCGTCCAACGGGGTTCCATTGGTCATGCGCCAATACCATTGCAGCGTCGTGTCGGTTGCTTGATTTACACTTAATCCGCAGATCTTGCAAGTGTTCGAGGATGGATATGGCGTATGTTCATGACTTGGCATACTGCTCGCAATAAGCTTGCCTGTAAGCAATGACCGCCAGAGCATAGGTGCTGACCACATCGATGCGACAAAAGCCTGTGCTGCATCATTCAGCGTCCATTGATTCGCAACTTTTTTCAGCTCAGTAATCGTTTCATCATGTTGGGGACGTACAAATCGATTCGGTTCATGCCCCGCTGCCTCAAGCGCTTCTCGATCCTTTACGGATAGACTATCCGGAACGACATGGCGCGATGCCTGCAGTTCTTCATCCCACAACGTGCGCTCACTATAAATTTGTTTTAACAAGCTTAGCTGAGTAACCGTATCCAAGGTTTTATTCATCCTTTCTAATCATCGATTTCAAGTATGTAAAAAAACAAAAAAAGTGCTTCTATAAAAGAAGCACTTCATGTTTGGATCCAGTTAAGGTGAAGGTATTAAGCTTCTACAACTTCAACAGTTTCCATTTTGTCTTTACCTTCTAAAGCGTCTACGAACTCCATACCTTTAGTTACTTTACCAAATACAGTATGTTGTCCATCCAGATGTGGTTGCGGTTGGTAGCAGATGTAGAACTGGCTTCCACCTGTGTTACGGCCAGCATGTGCCATAGCAAGTGTTCCGCGCTCATGTTTGTTCGGGTTAATTTCACAGTTGATTGTGTAACCTGGGCCACCTGCACCGGAACCGTTAGGGCATCCGCCTTGAGCTACAAAGCCCGGGATAACGCGGTGGAATGTAAGACCATTGTAGAAACCGGAGTTAGCCAGTTTCTCAAAGTTTGCTACAGTGTTTGGAGCTTCTTGATCGAACAGATCGATCAGAACTTCTCCGCCGTTTGCCAATTTAATTTTCGCTTGTTTCGCCATATGTAAATGACTCCTTTCGTATTGACCATCGTTAATGGTGCCAGAACGCATGACCCTGGGCCAAGCATTACAGCACTTTTCTTAGTGTACACCGAAAATGTCTGGATCGCAAAAAAAACGGCAACTTTTTTTCATAATTTAGTCCGAATATACAAAAAGCAGACGAAAAAGGAAGTTCCCTTTTCATCTGCTTCAAATTTAAAATCCCTATATCCTGAATAATGCAGAAACGCATTATTTTTTGACGAATTAGCGAGTTACTGGCTGTTTGCCAATGCGCGCTGGTACCAGGTCATTCTGAATGATATCTTGATACGTCTCACGGCGTACTACGACATCTCCTTGACCGTCTTTGACAAACACAACAGCCGGACGACGAATACGGTTGTAGTTGCTCGCCATGGAGTAGTTATATGCACCTGTACAAGCTACAGCGAGCAGATCGCCGCTCTCCACTTTTGGCAGGTCCAGATCCCAGATCAACATATCGCCACTCTCGCAGCATTTACCCGCAACAGATACCGTTTCCTGAGCAGCCTCATTCGCACGGTTGGCAAGCACAGCTTCGTACTTGGATTCATACAAAGCAGGACGTGGGTTATCGGTCATACCACCATCAACGGCAACGTATTTACGCACGCCTGGGATGTCTTTGCTTGTTCCAACAGTATACAGCGTTGTTCCCGCTTCACCCACGATACTGCGGCCTGGCTCAACCCAGATCTCAGGTACGGCATAGCCGATTTGAGCAAAATGATTTTTAACTGCGTCTGTAATAGCCTTCACGTATTGCGCAACTTCAAGCGGTGTATCTCCATCGATATAACGGATTCCGAATCCACCACCAAGGTTAACCACTTTGAAAGCAACATTAAGACGCTCATATACACTTGCTGCAAATTCAGCAACACGTTGAACAGCCATCTGGAAGCCTTCAACTTCGAAGATCTGGGAACCGATGTGGGAATGCACACCGAGCAATACCAGGTTAGACTGCTTGGAAGCCAAGTCAATCGCTTCAAATGCTGTACCATTTCCGATATCGAATCCAAATTTGGAATCCGTTTGACCTGTGGAAATATATTCATGCGTATGGGCCTCAACACCAGGCGTCACACGAAGCAAAATGTTTACTTTACGATTTTTGTCCGCTGCTACAGCCTGCAACAGATGCAGTTCATTGAAGTTATCAACAACAAAGCATCCGATCTCCGCATCAAGAGCCATTTCGATCTCTTCCAGCGTTTTGTTGTTACCGTGGAAATGAATGCGCTCAGCCGGGAATCCTGCTTGCAGTGCAGTAAACAGTTCACCGTCAGATACAACATCCAGGGAAAGTCCTTCTTCAGCTGCAAGGGCACACATCGCCATTACACAGAATGCTTTACTTGCGTATGCAACCTGGAAGCCCAATCCGGAAGCACGGAATGCTTCCATGTACTCTCTGCAACGCTCGCGAACCAATTGCTCGTCCACAACGTACAGGGGAGTTCCAAATTGTTCTTTCAGATCTGTTGCATCAACTCCGCCAATCTCCAGATGCCCTTGCGCGTTTATTTTACTTGTACCATGTAAATACATAATCTGCATTCCTCACTTTTTTATATACTGGAACAGTTGCTATTCCAATGATTTTACACCAGTATATCAAATTAGGCAGCGAGATGAATGGATTTTTCGGAAGATCATTTGTGTTTTTTACTTTTTCGCAGTTCACCGTCTGGATCATCAGACATTTTGGTGTTGTCACGGGTTTTGTTGAATGATGGACGTTTTTTATTTTCCAGCAACGGAAGCCGGAATAAAAAGTTGCCCAGGGCCTTTGCATTAAACGGTATAAAAGGCCAGAGATACGAAGAATTGTACGACCGGTGAATGGTGAGCGCCAATATGAGCAATGTACTGCCCACCACCAATCCCGGAACCTTGAATATCGCAACAGCGATTAACAGAACCAACCTGACCAGCCTGTTGGCAAGTCCAAGCTCGTAACTCGGCGTGGCAAACATGCCGATGGCTGCGATCGCCATATAAAGTACAACCTCATTGACAAAATATCCTGTTTTGACGGCGATATCCCCGACTAGAATTGCCGCGATTAAGCCCATTGCCGATGCCAATGGTGTAGGCGTATGGACCGCTGCCATCCGTAATAAATCGACGCCAAGTTCGATCAATAGAAACTGTAGAATCAGCGGTAGCTTTACATTTTCCTGCGGACCAATGAAGTCAAGTCCCATCGGTTTAATCGAAGGGTCAATAACCATGAGAAGCCATAGCGGTAGCAAAAACAACGATATGAGAATCCCTGCAAAACGCACCCATCGTAAATACGTCCCCATCAATGCTGTCTGTCTGTTCTCCTCCGCATGCTCACACAGATCGAAGAAAGTCGTAGGCAGAATCATCACACTGGGGGAAGTGTCTACGAAAATGACAACACGTCCTTCCAGCAAATGGGAAGCTGTAACATCCGGTCGTTCGGAATACCGGACGAGTGGAAACGGATTCCAACCCTTATTGATAATCGCTTCTTCCAGCTGTTTATCGGCGGAGGGAATACCATCAATATCCACTCGCTGAATTTTTTCACGAACGGAATCCACCTGCACTTTATCCACAATATCGTCAATGTACACCACGCAGACATCGGTTTGTGTTCTCCGCCCCACCTGCATGATCTCAAATTTCAGTCCTGGGTCGCGAATTCTACGGCGGACCAAGGTTACATTGGTCAGGAGTGTTTCGGTAAAGCCGTCTCTGGAACCTCGGACTACCCTTTCCAATGAAGGTTCTTCGGGTGAACGTACCGGATAACTCCGGGTATCCATAATTAAGACCGAGCGGTCCCCTTCAACGAACATTGCACTCATACCGGTAAGAACCTTGTTGATGACCGCACTCATCTTCTCGACTTTTTCCACCTGAATATGGGGAATGTAACATTCAAAATAAGATTTGAGTGCATGTCCGGACACGTCATCCGGCGTGAGATAGGTGAGTCTTTTCAACACTTCAAGCAAAATCTCATCCTTGGCGAAGCCGGTGATCATCAGCAATCCAACGTGCTTGCCACCCAGGACCATTTCTCTCATATTCACGTCAAACGATTCTCCGAGCCCCAGTACCTGTTGCAGTGTATATCTATTCTCACTCATGCGTGGGGAGATATCATCGTTTTCCTGCCAATATTGCACGGATTCCTCAATGCTGTCGGACATCTCATTTTGTTTTTTCTTACTGTACGCTTTCTCCTCTTCTTCCTTCTGAATCTCATAAGCAGACTTGTGTAACATCTCTTCCGTTATACCTTCACTATTTTCCTGGCCTGTGTGCTCTGTTTGTTCATCCATCTTCCATCCTCCTATGGCCACGAGTTACCGCTGATATATGAAAAAATCAAACAGGGAACCTGTCATTTTGCCCAAAATCATGGCGAGCAGTAATCCAAACAAATAAGGTTTCATGCCCAATCGTTTGGCTAGTACGGGCAGTACATTAAGCACCTCAGTGAGCGCTGCGGCCAGCAGACCGATGAACACCCCACAGAATAAACCAACGATTGGACTGAGCAGCAGCACCCCATGCATTTTCCAGTGCCAGAAATCCGCCACCGTCCCGAGCAGTGAACCACCGATCAGCGCCCCTTCGTACCAGTGAGTCTTGTCATACGATTGCGTAAGTTGGGCCAACCTGGGAATCATATCGAGCACCAGAATGAGCGCAATTACGCCGCTCCCTACGGCAATTCCCCCTGCAATACCCAATACAATGCTGATTGCTCCATTAAGAACGCTCATCCGCATTCATCTCCCTGCGTTCCTGCTCGTGCATCCGTTCGCTTTCTTCAATCACCACATATTTATCTACATTTTGCTGGTATAGGAACATCTCCACTTCCAGCGGGGTAGGTTCCTCATTCCACTTTTTCTTGAACAAATGATTAAAAAATACTGCCATTCCGAATCCAATGCCAATGGAATACGCCACTTGGAACAGATAGGGATGTTCGTCCCGATGCCCAGTGAGCATCTCCACAATTCGAATCTGTACTTCCTGCATGTTCACATCGGCATGAAAATTCATAATGGTTAAGGCTGATCCAAAAAACAGCAGCAGCCAAACCAGAATGAACAGGGACTTGGAAGGTTGACCATTTCCCGCAATGACTTCAACCAACGTATGACCTGATCCCATCAGTTCCACACTTACCTCCGGCAAGACGTGCCGAATTCGGGGAATAATTTGCAATATATCAATGAGGATCAGATTGCCATCCTCCGGTCCAGGGCGCAGCAGTTCAAGCTCCAGTAGCCTGCCCTCCTGGTCTTCAGAAGAGGTCAGTACATGTGCAATGTCTCCAAGCTTGACTGCTCTGCCCCTCTGGATGCGAATACGGCTGCGCAGACGAATATAGACCATTGGAGTGGGTGTCTGGGACATCCATAGCACTCCTTTACTGCGTAATTTAGGTTAGTATTTGAAGAATGTGCAAATTTATTACAAATTGGTTGGAAAAAGATCGGGAGGTGGGTGGTGGCGCTGCGGGATGGATCGGTCATTGGTCGCTGTTGCTCGGGGGAGGATACACGCAGACACTCCGACGGCAGACCAACCTTCTGATCGCTGTTGTCTCCAATTTCTTTTGATTGATTTCTAAGTGTTAGAAATTTGGAGACAAAGGCGAACGCTTCGCTTCTTCAGGTCTAATCTGCCGCCTGCGTTGCTTATGTATCCTTAGGTGAGCCCTCACGCTTCGCTCCTTTTGACCGATTCCATCCCTCCGCTACCCATCGTCCTCCCGTTTCCAAACGTTTGAAATAAATATGCTGGGGGAGTAGGCAGGAAGGGAATTGAAAGATGAGCTTTTTGGGGTTATTTTGCTCAAAATTCTATGACTCTTGAAGTTGTCTTCTGGAACCGTCTTAGACTACAGCCTTTTATACGCTCTCCTTGTGATCGGTTTGAGGCGTAACTAAGTGTGAAACATTATTTTACATATCAAAAAAGTCGCCGTATGGGCGACTCTTGGTACTGGTAAATAGGTTCACGGATCATGTACAATAACTCAAAAATTATGTTCTTTTTCTCTTTCGTTCAATTCCCTTCTAAATCGTAAAGGGGTTGAATTCATTGTTTTGCGGAATTGGTTGATGTAATAACTCGTGCTGTTAAAACCAACCTCATAGGCAATTTCGGTGATGCTACGCTTGGAGGATTGCAATAGTTCAATGCTTCTTTGGATGCGGTACTCTATCACATATTGCATGGGTGTAGTTTTCAGGATTTGCTTGAAATAACGGCATGTCTCCGATCGACTTAACTGTCCGGCCTTTGCAATATCTTCCAGCTTAATTGGATCGGTATAGTTGAGATTAATCCATTGCAACATGTCTTTCATTCGCTTGTTTCTGCTCATCTCTGATGGATCATGTTCCAGGGAATATCCGTTCATAATCAGCAGTTTCCACATATTCAGCACCGCAGAAGCAACATTCACTTCGTAAAAAGGAACTTGGTACACTAGCTCCTTTCTAATCCGTGCAATAGCATCCAGGATCTGTTCTCCCCAAGCGTTAGCTCTTTCGATATACAGAAAAGGCAAATTAGTTGCTGTTACATATGGATGTACGTACTTTATATACAAATCCGAAGGCATGATAACATGCGGGGACAAATTCAGACATAAATAAATGCAGTTCTCGCTCACACCGTGATCCTCAGCCATATGCATTACTCCACTGTTAATAAAAATCCCGTCTCCTTTGGACAAAATCATCTTTTGATCGTTGATATGGAACAACGCCGTACCCTGAAGAACGGTAACAAACTGCAATTCATCATGCCAGTGGAGAGGAATATGTCCGTGAACATTTTGAACAATGGTTGTCTCATAACAGGCTATAGATAATGTATCGGTACGGTGTTGCGTCATTTCTTTCAATTGTTGATCAATGATAAATTCGATTTTCCGCATGGCCCTCATCTCAATATAGTTATATTTTTAAGTGTAATATTGATATTAATGTACCGCATTTCTCCTTAATATAACACTATTCTTATATTTAAGGTGAGGCGAACAAGAATGACAACTTCTGCAAAATCCAAAATTTCAGGCATCGTACTCGTTCTGACCGGAGCCATCTGTTGGGGCATTGGGGGTACGGTATCTCAAAAACTGTTTCAACTGGATGGAATTGAGGTCAATTGGTATGTCACGGTACGATTGTTGATCGCTGGGTTACTATTACTGGTTATTCAATCGTTTACTAATGGACGATTTCAGATTTTTGATGTGTGGAGAAATAAAAAAACGGCTGGACAGCTGATCATCTTTGGATTGGTCGGTATGCTTACCGTCCAGTATACGTACATGGCATCCATTAAACACGGTAATTCAGCGGTAGCTACACTCCTGCAGTACCTGTCCCCTGTCATGATCATGATTTACATCGCACTCCGTAAGCAGTCTGTCCTTACACGCAATGACCTTGCATGCGCCGTTCTGGCTCTCGGTGGGTGTTTTCTCCTACTGACGAACGGCTCACTCACGCAGTTATCTGTCTCCTGGCTCGCAGTGATGTGGGGCATATTATCCGGGGTTTCAGCTGCATTTTATACGCTGTATGCCGTGCAACTGATTAAAAAGTTCGATTCACTTGTTGTGGTCGGCTGGGCTATGATCATCGCTGGTTTGGGAATGAGTTTTATTCACCCGCCCTGGAAAATGAATTTTGCTAGCATCACGCTGGAAACCTACGGTTATTTGATATTTACGATCCTTTTTGGAACCATGATTGCTTTTTGGTTTTATATTGCGAGTCTCAAAAGTCTTACACCCAAGGAAACTAGCCTGCTCGGGAGCGCAGAGCCCCTAGCTGCTGTCGGAACAACCGTTATATGGCTGCATGAACCTTTTGGCCTCTATCAATGGATTGGTATGGCATGTATTCTTGGCATGATGCTGGTCATGCAGTCCAATCGTTCGAGATCTCCCCGGAGTAACAACAAATAACCTCCCTCGCCATAATGCGCGATAGAAGGTTGTTAGTTGTCGTATATTGGTGCATAAGCGCCAATATTGTTGTTGCACTCCACAAAATCACTGCGCGATCTGGTCGCGGATGGATTGCAGTATTTTTTTCTCCAGACGTGATACCTGTACCTGAGATATTCCCAGCCTGCTGGCAACCTCGGACTGCGTCTGATCCCGGTAATACCGAAGATAAACGATTAACCGCTCCCGCTCGCTGAGACCACCGATGGCTTCGTTCAGGGCCAGTTTGTCAAACCAACGTTCCTGAGACTCGTCGGCAATCTGATCCATTAACGTGATGGGATCACCGTCATTCTCGAATACCGTCTCATGAATGGAGGTGGGTGGTTTGTTCGCTTCCTGGGCAAATACGACTTCCTCCGGGGTTACCCCCAGCTCTGCGGCAACTTCCTTAATCGTTGGCAGACGATCCAGATGTTTAGACAGTTCGTCCCTTTTTTTACGGACTTTATTCGCCATCTCTTTTAGTGAACGACTGACCTTCAGGGTACCGTCATCCCGCAGGAATCGCTGGATTTCTCCGATGATCATCGGTACCGCGTAGGTTGAGAACTTCACGTCATAACTGAGATCAAATTTGTCCACTGACTTGAGCAGACCGATACAACCAATCTGGAACAGATCTTCCGGATCATATCCCCTGTTCATAAAACGCTGTACGACGGACCAGACGAGTCTGATGTTGCAGTTCACCAGCGTATCCCGTGAGACATGGTCACCCGACTGACTGAGCGCAATCAGCCGTTTGACCTCGGCATCGTCCAAATAGGTCTGTGAAGATGGTTTCACTTCAGCATCCATAAGAACACCAACCCCTAATTATACAATGCTTTCTTGGATTCAATCCTTTTTTTCATCTTGATGGAGGTGCCTCTGCCGGGCTCACTGCTGACTTCGAATTCATCCATAAAGTTTTCCATAATGGTGAAGCCCATGCCCGACCGCTCAAGTTCGGGTTTGGACGTATATAGCGGCTGCTTGGCGAGTTCAAGATCTTCGATTCCTTCACCGCGGTCTTCCACGATGATTGTGATCATGTCTTCCCGAATCTCGGCCTGGATAGACACAACACCTTCGGAGTTGTTGTTGTATCCGTGGATGATGCTGTTGGTCACGGCTTCCGAAATGACCGTCTTCAGGTCACTGAGCTCGTCCATCGTTGGATCAAGCTGGGAGATAAACGCAGCAACGGTTACCCGTGCAAACGACTCATTCTCTGACTTGGCCGCGAATTGCAGATTCATGAAATTTGTCCCTGTTCCTTCATTCATGAGACGACCTCCAGACCTGAGAGAGCAGTTCCCTCATTTTCGTATATCGGCATAATCTTGAACAGACCCGACATTTCCAGCAATCGGTACACTGGCGAATTGACGTCACAGACCACCATCTTGCCACCTTTATTCTTAATGAGCTTGTATCTTCCCAAAATGACACCCAGACCCGAACTGTCCATAAATTGCAGATCTTTCAGGCTGAGTACGAGATGCTCGCTTTGTCTCCGCTGGATGGCTTCATCCATCTGCATCCGTACCATGTCAGCTGTATGGTGATCCAGCTCCCCGGATAATCGTACAATCAGAATCCCGCGATGGTGTTCCATTTCCACATGCAAGTTCACGTTTGCTCACTCTCCTCCCTGTCTTAGAACAAGGATTTCTACGCTTCCGAAGGCTTTTCCTGCCCCCCGACAAAACTAGAAGAAAACCCCTATTTAACTACAAAATATGTTCGAAGGATGCGTGCAACTCGCAGAAATCGCCGTTTAGTCAAACAGGTTGGACGTTGTCCGCTTGAACAGCTTCCACCAGCCAGCCTTATTCACATCCTGCGGAGCCTGAATATCGAACTCCTTAATCACGTCATTGCCCTGGTAAACCACAAGTTTACCTATACTTTGCCCAGCCTTGATCGGAGCTTTCAATTCTTTGGCAACCAACAATTCATGTCGGATGTCGTTGGATTTGGCTCCTTTGCGCATCAGTACACTATAATTTTGCGTGGCATTTAGAGGCAATTCGGCAACTTCACCTTTTTCGATCTTCAGACTGCCCAGCAGATCCCCTGCCTTGTAGAGCGCCTTCATCGTATATTGGCTAAACGCATAGTCAAACATCGAAGATACCTCACTGTTCCGTGTTTTGGTATTTGGTTCACCAAGTACCACGGAAACGACACGCAATCCATCTTTGGACGCCGTTGCAGACAAGCAGAATTTCGCTTCGGAAGTGTAACCTGTTTTCAAACCGTCTGCCCCTTGATAAAAACGAACCAGCTTGTTGGTGTTAACCAGCCAGAATGGCTTTTCCGTATCTTTGCGAAGGTAATCCTGATATGCACCGGTGTACTTCGTAATCCCGGAATGTTTCAACAGTTCACGGCTCATGACGGCAATATCATGGGCGGAAGAATAATGATTATCGACCGGCAGACCGTTACAGTTGGCAAAATGAGTATCCTTCATGCCAAGCTCCTTCGCACGCTCATTCATCAGCTGTACAAAGGCTTCTTCCGAGCCAGCGATCTTCTCAGCCATAGCTACCGAGGCATCATTGCCCGAAGCCATCGCGATCCCTTTTAACATATCATCAACTGTCATTTCTTCCCCAGGCTCCAGGAAGATCTGCGAACCGCCCATCGAAGCTGCATATTCGCTCGCTCTTACTTTGTCCGTCAGCTTCAGCTTGCCTGAGTCGATCGCTTCGATCGTAAGCAGCATGGTCATAATTTTTGTAATGCTCGCCGGAGGCAGCTGATCATGACTGTTTTTCTCATAAATGACCGTTCCCGTGTCTGCATCCATTAAGATCGCAGAGCGCGCCGACGGGGCCAGATCAGTTCCTCCCGCTGCCTTCGGTGTTTCTTCAGCTAATGCCGTTGATGCCAAAAGGGACAGCAGGATACAAAGGGTCATGAACGATGCCATTATTCTTTTCTTCACAAGTTTACCTCCTCAAATGACTTGCTTACTGCATGTTCCATGCATGTACTGCTAATCATTGTCGGCCCGTTTCCAGTAAATTATTCCATGTAAAGCATGATTTCCCGAACTTTTATTGAAAATGTGGTCAAAGCTAAAAAACGCACTGCACTCAACGAATGAGTAACCGTACGTTTAACACAACAAAAAAAAGGTTACCTCCGATGATTTCTCATTCAAAGAGGTAACCTTATCTACTCAAATCTTGCTTACATTTGTGGAATAACAGCCAATACCAGCGCCAGGAACGACTCACGCACACGTTCCGTTGTCTCCATAACCTCATCATGTGACAGTGGCTGGTCCAGAATTCCGGCAGCCATGTTGCTGATACAGGAAATACCGAGTACTTCCAGGCCTGCGTGGCGTGCCACGATCACTTCAGATACAGTGGACATGCCCACTGCGTCTGCGCCCAATGTACGCAGCATTCTGATCTCTGCCGGTGTCTCGTAGTTTGGACCAAGCATACCTGCGTATACCCCTTCACGTACGTTAAAACCTTGTGATGCGGCCGTATCCTTCGCCAGCGCACGCAAACGGCGGCTATATGCTTCGGACAGATCCGGGAAACGCACGCCCAGTGCAGCGTCATTTGGTCCAATCAGTGGATTTTTGCCTGTGAGATTCAAGTGGTCAGAGATCAGCATCAAGTCTCCAGCTTCATACGACGTATTCACACCGCCTGCAGCATTGGTTACAAGCAAGCTACTTACACCCAGTTCTTTCATAACCCGGACCGGGAAAGCTGTCAATTCCGGACCATATCCTTCGTACATATGGAAACGGCCTTTCATCATCACGACTGGACGACCTTTAATGGTTCCGACCAATAGTTCACCTTCATGTCCTTCTACTGTGGACACCGGAAAATGTGGAATATCCTGATAAGCAATACTTACGCCATCTTCAATCAGTTCTGCCAGTACGCCAAGACCCGAACCCAAAATCAAACCGACTTCCGGCTTGATGGAGCTTTTGCTTTGAATATAAGATGCTGCTTCCGAAATCATTTGTTGGTTTAATGCTGTCATGCGTTGTATGTTCCTCCTTGAGTTGAAACGATCCGTCTTATGTATAACGGCGTTTGGATGTATTCAATTTATTTTATCCTAAATCGGCCCAATGTTCCGCATTTATTTGTGAATGCCATGCGTCAAAATCTATCTTGCCCTCGGATGATGGGTTTCATAGATTTCTTTCATGGTTTTGCGACCATGATTGCCATATTGTTGTCCAGGCTGCTCCACGTGACCCAGCATGTCTTGAACCGCACGTGTATCCGCCCCATTGGCAATCAGGTGTGCCGCAAAGGAATGACGCAGCGTATGCGGCGTTATTTCTTCCGAGATTCCCGCGTCCACTGCCGCTTTTTTGAGCAGCTTCCAGAAGCCCTGCCGGGTTAAACGTCTGCCAGATACATTCACGAATAGTGCCTGCTCGTCCGAATCGGTTTTGAGCAACTTATTGCGGAATTCCTCCACATATACACTCGCCCAATGTGCAGCTGGTGCACCGATGGGAAGGATGCGTTCCTTGCCCGCCCCACCGCATCGTATAAAGCGCATGCCTGGCTGTACATCCCGAATGTCAAGCGCAATCAGTTCAGAGACCCGAATGCCTGTAGCATATAATAGTTCAAGCATCGCTCGATCTCTCACACCCTGCGGTGAACGAATATCAGGCGCTGTCAGCAGTTGTTCGATCTCCTGGATACTTAACACCTGTGGTGGCGTCTTGTCCGCCTTGGGAGCTTCCACATCAAACGTAGGGTCCTGTATAATATCACCCCGCCGCATCAAAAAATGAAAGTAGGAGCGCAGAGATACGATGCTGCGGGCAATGGTTGCATTGGCACGTCCTGCCTGTTTGAGCTGACCTGCAAACAGGACGACATGTGTGCGTCTGACCTGATCGGCTTCGCGTATGCCATATTCCTTCTCTGCAAATTCAATGAACTTGTCCACGTCTCGGAGATACGATTCAAGCGTGCTGCTCGACATCCCTTTATCATCTTCCAAGTATAAGGCATAGGCATGTATCGTCTGTTTCATGTACAACGCTCCTCAACTGACAGATCTGCCGCTCTGGCAGACTGCTCCCGTATTTGCATCCCTGGCTGTTTGAAGCTACTCCCCGTACCAATAGAACAAACGGAGACGCTCTGCCATCGTAGGACGTCCTTCTCCATTACCCGGCCAATCCGTTTCCTGAAAAACTTTGATTGCATTGCCAGTCGGCATCTGATACTGATCCACAGGTGAGATCCAGCCATTAAACAGATCCAGAACATGATAGAACAGATAAACTAATGCGGCAAAAAATATAATAAATCGAATAAAACGGAGCCCTCTCCGCACTGATATAATCATGGGCGTGTCCCCCTCCTGATTCGAATCCGGTAATGTCCTTGAATCAGGGTATGTCCATAAACACAGATTTATGCCATTCGGAGGAAACTCCAGATCATGTCCGTTGCCAAAAAAGCTCTCCCGTCAAAACCGCCGGTGAGAGCTTGAAGATATGCTATGTTATTCTTCATCTTTGGGTTTCTGTTCATTTTTAGCTTTGCAACGATAACAAATTCCATGAAAGTCCAGTCGGTGATCTACTACCGAAAAGTTGAATTCCCGCTCCAAACGCTCTTCAAGCGGTCCAAGCCAGTCTTCACGTATTTCATCCATACTTCCGCATTGAACACAGATTAAGTGATGATGGTGATGCTTGGATGTATCTCCGCGCAGATCATAACGCGCTACACCGTCGCCGAAGTTGATTTTCTCTACAACATGCAGCTCACTCAGCAGTTCGAGGGTACGGTACACGGTTGCCAGACCGATTTCGGGAGCCTTTTCTTTAACGAGCATGAATACGTCTTCTGCACTCAGATGATCTTCTTCATTCTCAAGAAGTACTCTTAAGGTGGCTTCCCGCTGGGGCGTTAATTTATATCCTTGGGACTGTAGTTGCTGCTTAATTTTATCAATCCGTGCTTCCATTTTCTCCCTCCCCCTAGGAAATCACTGCACACTGCAACTTAACCCACTCTTTTCATTATAGGGGGAGTGCGTAATTAAAGTCAACATTTTACACTATACGGTGCACGTTAGGCCGGTAGTAACATTGGCGTGACCCAACGCATCATCGCAGGTGTAACCCATGTTTCAAAAGACGCCACGCCGAGCAGCAATGCAGCCATAACCAAAGTTAACACTATATATGAAGCAAAAGGCCTTTGTCGACCAGGTGTTCGCTGCATCAAAACACGATTGCGAATGATGTATAACGAGAACGTCATCGCCGCCACACTGCAGATCAGAAGGATCGGAATGACAAATAGATTATGTGGTGCCACGGACACCAGTGCAAACAGCAGCCCTTTCCAGGAATACTGCCCAACAAGGTACCCTACTGTGAATCCAATGAGCACACCTTTCAAAAAATCCAGAACCAGTATACCGGGCAGTCCAACAACGGATAAACCCAGAATAAAGATCAGACCCACCCATTTCAGATGGAGCATGGCAATGTCCCAATATGCCCCGGTCTCAGTCACTTGTGCGCTGTGCTGCACGGTCATGAAGAAATTGCCGAGATAACCCTCCAGATCCTGACGTTGCTCAAGAGACAATGCGTTCACCATGAGCGCACCAAAAATGACGCCGACCAGAAACAAGACAGCCACAAATACATATAACGAAGTCTGACCTTTAAATGTAAAGTAGGAAGAGCGCATACAGGTACGAGTCCCCTTTCCGGTATCATGCTGCAAGGATTCTCAGTTACATCCTCATAGTCATTCTTATGAACCGGAACGCACCTGTATGACTTCTTGTCCAGATTGGCTCTACGTGAAGTGAAGCTTTATCAGTTGAACCTAGGAGTAATTACACGGGTCACTCCGAAGCTTTCACCTGAACAGCAACTTTACCGTACGTGCCGCCACCTCCGGAGGACAGCTCCAGTTGTCCGTTCCGTGCAGCCACAATTAAGCCTGCTAGCACAGGTCCAACAACCGCAGCAAGCTCTTCCTCACGCGTGCGATGAAGTACATTCATTTCTGTACCAAAATGGTCCAGTAGCTGGCGCAGTTTGGCTTTGCCAAGTCCGGGGATGAACTCCAGTGGTACCTGATAATGATAGGCCGGTCTGTTTGCAGGGACATGAGGACTCTCCCGATCAGAGATCGCCAGAATGCGGTCCAGCACCCCCTGAACCAGCTTCAGACTGCCACAGTGCGGACAACGCTCTGCTGACATCGCTCGCTCATCCATAATGCTGCCACATGCTGCACAGTAAGTACGGTGATACTTGCCCAGTCTTGGATTCAGTCCATAATTGGCCGCAATTTCCCTGCCGGCTTCTCCTTGAAGTGCCATACGGAATTCATCAAAAGAAGGGGCAGCAACTTGCAGTTCGTTATACTCCCGTCCAATCTTACCGAGTGAATGAGCATCCGAGTTGGTGAGAAACGGTACATGATCCAACTCCCGAATATAACTGGCCATGGATGAATCAGAGCTTAACCCCAACTCGACAGCATCCACAAGACGGGTATCCAATACATCGCCCATACGGGGCGCAGTACTGCCATAGATGCCTTTATGCGGTGTAAATACATGTGCAGGCACAATAAGCCCACCAAGTGCCTTAATCTCAGCCTGCATCTCTAGCGCGGGCACGTACACCCGCTGAGAACTGAGGTTCACATTTTTCATATAACGTTTCATCCAGTCCGTGAAAGACTTCATCGTTTTCAGATCACGGAAGTACGCCAGCATATGAAACTCACGCATTCCAGGCTCGCGCAGCTCAATCTCTGTACCCAGCAGAATGGTAGTGTCCTGGTAGGCAATACCGCCGCCCTCAATCTCGGACATGGTACCACTCTCCAGCAATTGCTCAATATCCATCTGTACAACCGGAGAATGACAATCAATAACACCAAGCAAATGAATTCCTTTGCGATCCGATGCTTCCCGAGCGATATTCTCAAATGTCAGATCGCGACTGCCGCTGATTTTAACGGCCTCTCCGCGAGAGGTTCGTCCGATATGGATATGCAGGTCTGTATAACAGGGCTCCCACATCGTGGACGTTTTCAGTTGGCCTTGCATGCCTAGAACCGTCCTGTCGTTCTGTAAAGGTCCCACGCGTACACAGCCATCATCGTTTTGGCATCGCTAATACGGTTCTCGTCCATAAGCGCATAGGCTTCCTCCAGAGTTATTTCGGCAACTTCAAGGAATTCGTCTTCGTCCAGCGCCATGTCCCCTGCTACCAACTCTTCAGCGATGTAAAGATGAATGATCTCATCTGCGAATCCCGGTGACGTGTAGAATGAACGCAAATGACGTAGCGACTTGGCTACATATCCTGTCTCTTCTCGCAATTCACGTGCTGCTGCAACCTCTGGTTCTTCACCCGGGTCCAGTTTCCCCGCAGGAATCTCCACTTCGGTGCGTCCCATTGCCTGACGATACTGATCTACAACAAGCATGCGATCCCCATTCAGAGCGAGTACAGCTACCGCTCCAGGGTGCCGGATTATCTCACGTGTAGCCGTCTGGCCGTTTGGCAGTTTAACGGTATCGACTTGAAGTGAAATCACTTTGCCCTCGAAGATTGGCTTGGTGGATACGGTCACTTCATCCAGTTTTGGATTGGCAGGTTGTGCTGCATGGATGGATTGGGCAGATTGGTTTGGTTTCATTTGTTCTTCAACTCCATATCGTAGGATTATATATAAATGGACTAAAAATATTTACACTAACCACTCCGATGACAGAACAACCCTTCGATCGCTGTTATCCCCAGATTTTTTTGATTTCTTTCTCTAATAGATAAAATTTGGTTATAAAGGCGAACGCTCCGCTTCTCTTGGTTATTTCTGTCCTCTCCGTTCTTGTGTAAAGGATTAGCTCAATTTATATATTCGGTTAATGTATATATCTCTGATTTTGGGCATATGGTGAGCGTATAGAATTCTCACAGCAAATATAAACGAATCAGGGGGACTTTCGATGAACAGTTATATGACGCCTCAATCCGTACACGTGGTAGGACAAGCCCGGCAAGTACAGCTCATACTCAAACAATGGTTGCGCGAGTGGGGCCCGGATGCCAAGTTAGTCGATCTGCTCGCTGGACGTAAATGAATGGGTCATCGATCCATTGATTCCTTTTGACCCTAAATTAACGAGTCTTCTCCCTTGAAATATAACATGAATTCGCAAAAAGTCCGAATCCGATACAGACCGGGTTCGGACTTTTGTCTAACAACATGTGAGGTAACATGCGCTCTATATTATTTCTTGTCAGCTGCCGTTTCCTGAATAATAGCTACGACTACCTGAGACAACTTCACAATGTCTTCGGCACGAATGCGTTCTTTGGTCGTATGAATATCCTCATACCCTACCGCCAAGTTCACTGTTGGAATGTCGAATCCGTTAAAGATATTGGCATCACTGCCACCACCGGAAGCAAACGTACTGGTCTCCAGCCCAATACTGCGGATGGCACGCTGTGCAAGCTGTACAACTTCGTGTTCATCATGGAAGCCAAATGCAGGGTAGAGGATCTCACTTCTGAATTCAGCCGTTGCACCGTATTTGCGACATGTCGTTTCCAGCGCGTCACGCATCTGTGCAACCTGCAATTCAACTTTCTCCTGCACAATACTGCGGGCTTCCGCTTCAAGCTGTACAAAGTCACATACCACGTTGAGTGGTGATCCACCCTGGAATTTGCCAATGTTTGCTGTCGTTTCATCATCAATTCTGCCCAGTGTCATCGCTGCAATTGCTTTGGCTGCTACCTGAATGGCGCTGATCCCGTCTTCCGGGTTCACGCCCGCATGTGCGGACTTACCATAGATGCTCATTTGAATTTCAGCTCTGGCTGGTGCAGCTACACAGATCGTGCCTACAGCTCCATTAGAGTCAAGCGCATAACCGAACTCGGCATCGATATCCTTCGGATTCATCGCACGTGCGCCCACCAGGCCAGACTCTTCGCCAACTGTAATGACAAATTGAATTTTACCATGAGGAATCTTGTTTTCCTGGATCACACGAATCGCTTCGAACAATGCCGCAATCCCTGCTTTATCATCTGCTCCCAGGATCGTTGTTCCATCACTGCGAATCCAGCCATCTTCACCCAGTTCAGGCTTGATTCCCTGTCCTGGCGTTACGGTGTCCATATGACATGTGAAAAAGATCGGTGCAACTCCATCTGTTCCTTCGGCTTCCCAGGTAATAACGAGGTTTCCGGCGCCATGTCCGGTTTGCTCCATCGTGTCGTCCTCATAGACATGAAGACCAAGCTCTGTAAACTGTTCTTTTAACACCTTCGAGATGTTCTGTTCATTTTTCGTTTCACTATCAATCTGCACCAGTTCCATAAACTGATCGATAACACGTTGTTGTTTAATCATAGGACTTTCCTCCCTCTCGTGGATACGGTACAATACAATTACTATGGCTTGTTTACTTTTTATGAGGTTGTTCAAAAAGTCCGCTTTTGATTACGAAGGATGCCTGGCGGCATCATCAGCATCGAATATGGAATTCAGCCGAAATGTCCGTTGCTCACGTAGTTTTCCTACGCTCCGCTACTCCATTTCTAGCTTCATTCCATCTTCTTGGTACTGAAAACCAGTCTTTTTGAACACACACTTTATGTTGAAAGGAGTTCTCTCATCATGCAAAAAAAGAAATGGTTCAAAATCATCATCTATCTCATGCTGATCGCCATGATCGGGTCCACCCTTTTCATAGCTCTCGAACCGTTGCTGTTCGGATAGCAACCTAAAGCCTTTCGACGAACTGTTTACAGACGTTGAAGGGCTTCTTTTTCCGTGACCCAATTAATCTCATATGGAAAAATACGATTAAAGTGCGGAACAATCTCCTGCGCTACCTGTTCCACCGCATAGGACTTGCCTGTTATATCCTCCAGTGAGGTAACGCCATACTGCTCAATCCCACAAGGAACAATCCCCTGAAAACCTGCATGTTGAATGCCTGAGCTGATATTAAAAGCAAAGCCGTGACTGGTCACAAAACCGCGGCGGTGTTTGCAACGATTAAACTTGATGCCAATTGCAGCGATCTTCATATCGCCAATCCACACACCCGTGTAACCCTCTTTGCGTCCGGCTTCGATGCCCTGGTCTGCGAGATAATCCATAAGTACCTGCTCAAGTTTCCGTAAATAGCCGTGCAGATCCAGGTCTTCATCCCGACCAAGAATCAATAACGGGTAACCTACCAACTGGCCCGGGCCATGATAAGTAATATCACCGCCGCGGTCAATTTGAAACAAAGAAATCCCTTGCTCACGCAACTCTTCCGGACTGAGAAGCAGATGCTCCGGATGATTTTGTGATCCGATTGTATACGTAGGCGGGTGTTGTAAAAGCAGCATCTGCTCCGCTCCCTCGCCCTCGTCCAATCGCTGCACAATCGCTTTCTGGCGGTTCCAAGCCTCTTCATAATCAAGCATTGGTATGTATGCAACATCCAGCGGCTTGCTCATGATTCCCCACACCCTTCTGCTTCAGGTTCATTGTACAATTGAGCACTTGTCCATAGACAGCAGGAAAAGTGCACGGCCTCCGGCACATACACTTTCCCGTCAACTATTTACTTAATACACCTTGCTCTCCATGGTATATCCTTCAAGGTTTTCTTTGACACGTTGCAAGAAACGTCCGCTGATTACACCATCCAGGATTCGGTGATCCAGTGATAGACACAGGTTAGCCATCGAACGAACAGCGATCATATCATTAATAACCACTGGTTTCTTGACAATTGACTCAAATGTAAGAATCGCTGCCTGCGGGTAGTTAATGATTGGCTGGGACAGGATCGAACCAAATGAACCTGTGTTGTTTACCGTAAACGTACCACCTTGCATATGATCCAGCTTCAACGTACCTTCACGTGTTTTGCGAGCCAGTTCATCCACTTCACGGGCCAGACCTGCAATATTTCGCTGATCGGCATGTTTGATTACAGGTGTAAGTACGGAATCTTCGGTTCCTACCGCCATGGACAGGTTAATGTCCCGTTTGACGATAATTTTGTCCACTGCCCATACCGAGTTCATGATTGGGTAGTCTTTAATCGCGTTAACGACTCCCTTCATCATGAAGGACAGATATGTCAGATTGATGCCTTCCTTACGCTTGAACTCATCCTTGAGTTTATTGCGCAGCATCACAAGATTTGTTACGTCCACTTCGATCATTGTCCATGCATGCGGGATTTCCGATACGCTTTGACGCATATTCCGGGCAATGGCATTACGCACAGGGGTAACATCGATGAAATACTCCGATCTTCCCTGGCCGCCACCTTCCACTTCGATCTGTGGAATTTTCGGGCTTTCGGTTAGATGAATGCCTGAATGTCTCACAGGAACACCTGCATCGGACGCTGAGATCGCTTCTCCAGCGGTTAAACCCATTTCTCCATTTCCACGATTCACTCCGCTGAATGGAGAAGCAGACGGCACACCAGAAGGTGTATGCTGTGCTGCTGCAGATGATGCTTGTGCAGACGTTCCAGCCGCGTTACCTCCCTGTGCAACAAATGCCAGCACATCTTTGCGGGTAATACGACCACCGGCCCCAGTGCCTTGGATGCTTTGCAAGTTCAAGCCATGCTCTGCTGCCAAGGATTGCACTGCCGGGGAATATCGATTGCGCATCGGCTGGTTGGGGTCATGTGCTGCTGTATTTGAGGCGGCAACAGGAGTGTGGCTGACATGTTGCTGCACTTGCTCCTGTTGCTGCGATACTTGTGTTACTTGCTCGGCCACTTCTTCGTCAGAAGCTGCGACCTGCATGCGGCAGATTGCTTCACCAACAGCAATCGTTGTGCCCTCTTCCACCAAAAGATCACCCATAATTCCATCCACAGTGGATGGAATCTCGGCATTAACTTTATCAGTGATTACTTCACAGATCGGCTCGTACTGTTCCACACGGTCGCCCGGTTTTTTCAACCATTTGCCTATGGTAGCCGAGACCAGCGATTCCGCCAATTGCGGCATAATGACCTCGATCCATTTCATACGTTCAGCCATTTGATTATCACTCCAAACTTTACTTTTAAACGATCCAAAAAACGAAATTAAAACTCGGCAAGTGTACGCATTGCTGCTTTGGCTTTGTCCTTGCTCAGCATGTAGAATTTCTCCAATGTTGGGCTAATTGGCATGGCCGGCACGTCAGGTCCGCAGAGACGCTGAATCGGTGCATCCAGTTCAAATAGACATTCCTCACTAATAATAGCGGCAACTTCGGCACCTACACCACCGGTTTTGTTATCTTCGTGTACAATCAGCACCTTGCCTGTCAGACGAGCGGAAGCGATAATGGCTTCACGATCCAACGGCTGCAATGTCCGCAGATCCAGAACGTGTGCTGTAATGCCTTCTTCCCGTTCCAGCTCCTCAGCAGCCTGCATTACAAAATGCAGCGGCTGACTGTAACCGATCACCGTAATATCCGCACCCTCACGAAGTACGTTGGCTTTACCAATCGGAACGATGTAATCATCTTCAGGCACATCTTCCTTGATAAGCTTGTAGCATTTTTTATTTTCAAAAAAGAGTACCGGGTCCGGGTCGCGAATGGCCGCCTTGAGCAGTCCCTTGGCATCGTATGCCGAGTAGGGTGCTATAATTTTCAGACCAGGTGTACCAAAGAAAATCGATTCCGGACATTGGGAGTGATACAAACCACCGAAGATTCCGCCACCAATCGGCGCACGGATAACAATCGGACAACTCCAGTCATTGTTGGAACGATAGCGGATCTTCGCCGCTTCACTAATGATCTGGTTGGTTGCCGGCAACATGAAGTCCGAATATTGCATTTCGGCAATTGGCTTCATGCCATACATCGCTGCACCAATGGCAACACCTGCAATAGCGGATTCAGACAATGGTGTGTCCATCACTCGCATTTCGCCAAACTGATCTTGCAGCCCTTTAGTTGTGGTAAACACACCACCTTTGAGACCTACGTCTTCACCAAGGATAAAAACATTCTCATCCCGTTCCATCTCTTCTTTCATCGCGAGACGGATTGCATCAATATATTCCATCACTGCCATACTTACCGTCCCCCTTCTTCGCTGTCCGCATAAACGTGCGTCAGAGTGTCCTCAGGTTTAGGATATGGCGCGTTGTCTGCATATTCAGTTGCTTCTTTCATTTCCATCGCAAGCTGGGAAGCCAGATCCGCATCCCGGGCTTCGTCCCAGATGCCGCAATCGATCAAGTAGTTCTTCATGCGAGGAACGCCATCTTTCTTCCAGTTCTCATCAACTTCCTCTTTGGTCCGGTAAGCCAGATCATTATCGGAGGTGGAATGAGGTGACAACCGATACATCATCGCTTCAATCAGTGTTGGGCCTTCCCCGGCTATAGCACGGCGACGCGCTTCCTTCACTGCAGCATATACTTCTAATGCATCGTTACCATCTACACGTAGTCCGGGGAACCCGTATCCTTGTGCTCGATCGGATATTTTGCCGCTCAACTGTTTGTGAATCGGTACCGAAATTGCATATTGATTGTTCTCACACATAATAATGACAGGCAATTTATGCACACCTGCAAAATTGGCTCCCTCGTGGAAGTCACCCTGATTGCTTGATCCTTCGCCAAAGGTAACAAAAGAAACAAATTCTTGCTTCTTCATTTTGGCAGCCAGCGCAAATCCAACAGCGTGCGGAACCTGTGTTGTAACCGGGCTGGAACCCGTCACAATCCGCAGCTTTTTGTGACCGAAGTGACCCGGCATTTGCCGACCGCCACTATTCGGATCTTCTGCCTTCGCAAAAGCAGACAGCATCAACTCACGCGGAGTCATGCCTACCGCCAGTACAAAGCCGTAATCGCGGTAATAAGGTAAATAATAATCGTGATCCCGATCCAGACCAAAAGCAGCGCCTACTTGGGCAGCTTCCTGTCCTACACCGGATACGTGAAAGTTAATTTTGCCAGCCCGTTGCAAGAGCAAGCAACGCTCGTCAAACTTGCGTGCGAGCAGCATGTATTTGTACATATCCAATACTTCACCATCGCTAAGTCCCAGCTGTTGATGCCGATGGACCGCGTCTGCAGTACCTTGTGAACTCATATGAGGTACCTCCTTTTAATCAGAGCCTGTGCCACTCTTACTACCCGATCTTATAACCTGGTACTAAGACTTGGCTTAACCTTATTATAATCCCTTTTACCCAAAAAAGGAAAGAACCTTTCTCATAAGCCTGTTTGGCTTACATTCCAATGGCCTTTCCATCGACCGCCAGCATGGCTTCACCCATGATTTCCGACAGAGAAGGGTGCGGATGAATGGTTTGTCCAACTTCCCAAGGTGTGGCATCCAGCATCTGAGCCAGAGAAGCCTCAGCGATCAATTCCGTCACATGGGTGCCAATCATATGTACTCCCAATATATCATTCGTCTTGGCATCTGCGATCACCTTCACGAATCCATCCCGACTTCCATGAATGAGCGATTTGCCAATCGCCGAAAATGGGAACTTGCCTGTTTTAATGTCATAGCCACGTTCTTTGGCTTCACGCTCGGTGAATCCGATGCTTGCTGCTTCCGGACGTGTATACACACAGCGCGGGATGCGATGGGATTCTACGGCATGTACCGTTTCGCCCGCCAGATGATCGACAGCGAGAATGCCTTCATGACTTGCGGCATGTGCAAGCTGCAAACCGCCGATGCAGTCACCAATGGCGTAGATGTGACCTTCGCCGGTTTGTAACTGTTTGTTCACAGCGATGAATCCACGCTCCAGTTTGATATCTGTATTTTCGAGTCCGATATTTTCGACATTAGCCTGACGTCCAACCGACACGAGCATTTTCTCCGCTCTCAGCGTTTCCTGCTTATCGTCACCAAGCTGCACATCAATCTGGATGCCCTCTTGATCCGTGTTATATGTTTCCGTTAGAACAGTGGCACCTGTCAGGAAACGAACACCTCGTTTGCTTAGCAATCGCTGCATTTCTTTGGCAACATCCTCATCCTCGGCAGGCAACACGTGAGCAGCTGCTTCTACTACTGTGATGTCTACGCCAAAGTCATTCAGCATGGATGCCCACTCCAGTCCAATCACACCCCCACCGACAATGATGAGTGATGCAGGAAGTTCATCCATACGCAGGGCTTCGTCACTGCTCATAATAAACTTGCCGTCCGGTTCCAGGCCCGGCAACACACGTGGACGCGAACCAGTCGCAATGATGAGATTGGTTGGAACTACCGTATCCATCTCGCCATCTTCAAACTCCACAGCGACTGCTCCGCTCTGCGGTGAGAAGATGGATGGTCCGATGACGCGACCTTTCGCGTGTACAACCTGGATTTTATTTTTTTTCATCAAATATTGAACGCCCTGATGGAGCTGTTCGACAATTGCATCCTTGCGCGCCTGTACTTTGGGAAATACAAGTGTAGCTCCAGCTGTCTCGATACCATACGTCTCGCTCTCCTGGATCTCGGCGTATACTTCCGCACTTTTCAGCAAAGCCTTACTCGGAATACAGCCACGATGCAGACAGGTACCGCCAAGCTTGTCCTTCTCAATGATAACGACCTGTTTTCCCAGCTGTGCAGCCCGGATCGCAGCTACATATCCACCAGTTCCTCCTCCAAGAATTGCAACATCACATGTAATTGGCATCTCTCATGCTCTCCTCTATGAATCAAATTTCAATATAATTTATGATGGCTTAAATCATGGTTTAGCTTATACCCTCTATATGCCATTGTACTCTCCTTGAGCGGTCAACTCAAAGTTTGAAGCAATCACACATGGACAGCCCATGCATTCCAAGCTATGATGGAATCAGGTATGATCTGTAAGCGTAACCTTTATTTAATGTCGACTTTGGCAGAAAGGGTATAATGCTCATGAATACAAGATTGGTCTTTGCGCGATTTTTGGCAATTGTTGTTCTGGTCATCCCCGGTTTAATGGCAATGAAGGGTTTTCTGATGATGAAAGATGCCCTGTTCCTATATTATGCCGAGCACGGGAACGAACTGATTTCACCAGGGTTCCAGTGGCTTTCCTTTGGCGGTGGACTTGTCCTTTTTGCCGCAGGTATGAGTTTTCTGGGAGGCTGGATCTTGTTCCGTGACCGCAAGCGTAATTATGTAGGTCCCCGTTTCCGGTCCAAAAGTGTACCCGAAAAAGCAGAGACGCCCGGAAGGACTCCATGAGTCCGGGCTTTTTTTGTGTGTATACAACACACCGCCTACTTTACATAGACAGGATGGATCATCATGGTATCATTTCTAATCACGTTACAACGATTGCTCAAAGGCATTTTCCATGCGTTCAAAGACCCCAAGTTTCTGGCTCTGTTCGCGTTAACAGCAGCAACGTTGCTGTCAGGCACTTTGTTTTACACTCGTGTTGAAGGTCTGTACTGGATCGATGCGTTATACTTCTGTGCAGTTACCCTGACTACAGTGGGACATCCTGAATTTGTGCCATCCACCGGATTCAGCAAAGCCTTTACCGTAATCTACATGTTTGCAGGCATTGGTCTCACCTTTGCCATGATTGCCAGAATTACAGCAGGTATTCTATTCCCTCGCAAATTAAAGACAGAAGAGGACCCGGAGTAATCTCCGGGTCATTCGTATAGGGCATCCCGCAGTTTGGTAGACATACGTGATTCTTTGGAAGAAGACTTCAAAATCGTTCTACGCAAGGTAAGGTTACTTGCCTGCAGTCTCTCCGCTTCTGCGAACAGTTCTGCAAATAATACCTGCGCCGCTTCATCTAGAGATCCCTGTTCTTTCAGGCTTTCATATTGCGCTTGCAGTGATGTTAATGCTTCACTCATACTAAACACCTCTTTTCACAACTCCTGTTAATTAGCTGCCGTAACCAATACCTTAACAATCCATATAGTAACACAAAGCTGCGCAGATTAGTTCTGGCTCTTTCCAAAGATTTTGTGGTACTCTGTAAAGGTCGCTTTTTTTGTTGAATCCCGTATGTGAGAGGAGTAGCACCGTGCAAACAGGACGTATTACCGTAATTACTGGACCCATGTTCAGTGAAAAATCCGGTGAACTCATTCGCCGTTGTCAGAAATTAATACAATTTGGCCGTAAAAAGGTTGTGGCCTACAAACCAGCCGAGGATGATCGGTTTGCCCAGGACGAGATCGTAAGCCGAATTGGTTATCGACTCCCTGCCCATTCCATTCCCCGGCAATTAACCCCGGAATCCGTAGAAATGATCTTGAACCAAACCATAGATGCTGATGTTGTTGCATTTGATGAAGTACAATTTTTCAGCAGTGCCATTATGGAACTTGTCTCGGAGTTAGCGTATTGTGGCAAACATGTCATTGTGGACGGACTTAATATGGATTACCGTGGTAAGGAATTCGGATATGTCGGCGGTTTGCTTGCCATGGCAGACGACATTGAGAAACTCTCGGCTTTCTGTGCGGTATGTGGCAGCCCGGATGCAGCCTTTACGCAACGTATCGTCAATGGGGAGCCTGTTACCTTGGGTCCGGTTGTCATGATTGGCGATTCAGAAGCTTACGAGCCACGCTGTCGTTGCTGCTTCATTCCTCCTCACAAAGTTGAATGCTCATCATAATTGCTAAAAGATTTTTGATTTCTTCCAAAAAGGCCCCTTGGGGCTTTTTTTGTTATAGAGCAAACATTCGCACAAAAAAGCACCGCTTCGCAGCGATGCTTCCAGAGTCACTTCCCGCTAGTCACGGGAAACAAAATATTTGTTGGTCATGTAGTAAGCGTCACCACGCGACGTTTCCACCATTCCTTTTTTGGCATCCAAAAATACAATCTCTTTACACTTTGTACAGTACCATTTTGTGCGCTTGTATGGGGATTCCGTCACATAAGCCGTGCCACATTTACAATCAATCTTCATTAATAACTCGGTTGATTTATAGGCACTGGACAAGCGTTCCAGGTTATCCTGCTGCTGTGTAGGCATAATGGTCTGCTGATAATCCGATAAATGATTTTGAACCTTGAAGTCTGCTACCAATCCTGCATTCAATCCAAAAAACTCCTTGCCGATTTCGGTCACGAAGCGCTTCTCATTTCTGTAGCAATCCAGCCACTCAATAATCTGCTTATTAGACAGTGGAACCGTACCCTTGATACCGCTGTTTAAGGTGTAGGTCATGATGTATAAAGTATCGTCTTGTCTACCTGAGTACATTAGAATCCTCCTTCGAATACATTTGCTAATGTACTACAAAAACGCGCATAAATCAAAAAATTCTTATTTCCTGAGCGCATCTCTTCTTATTAAATGGGAAACATTCCACGTTCATCCGCCAAAGACTTACAAGAACTGCATACACCTGAAACATTTCCCTGTGGCGCCGCATAATGCACGACCGATTTAACGTTTTTCTTGCATATGGAACAGTAGTGCCTCCTTTCCTTTTTTGGGATATAGTCCGATAGCTTAACCACGTTTTTGTTCGGTCGGAATCGTTGTAAGAAACCCGGCCATTTCATCTCGCTTCACTCTTTCTTGTTCGTCTACTTCGTAGTCATTTTTTTACTCTGGGCTAAAAATCATCTCGTCTTTTTTTATGTATACAATTCCAAGTTGTGCATGCCTATCTCATAATCTATTCGACGTTTTGAACGTTTTTCCTGTTTTTAATCTCTACACATACAAAAAAAACCGACAGAACCTGCTCTCCTTATTTTCGGAAGAACAGTATTTTAGTCGGTTCCATCCTTATTTATAAAAAGTTCCCAGAACGTCCAGCTCTGAAGAGCGCTCAATTCGAAATGGATAGATATAACCCTGATTCATTCGGGTAAATTTGCGGCTCCACAGGTCCAGTCCCGATGTGAACTGATAGGCCTGATATATAAACTTGGAGCAGTAATTGCGCTCAATACTGCGCAGATTGGTCTGCAAACGGTAGAATTTTACCTGCTTGTAATGGTCATGTACCCACCCGGCTGCTTTCATGCCTGCCTCATTCAGTCTGGAACGGAATACAATGAAACGATCTCCTTCATAAAACCGCGTAAGATACCACTCTAATGAATCAGCAAATACAGGCCCATAAGGGTGCACATGATACACCTTGCCGTCGAGACCAATAATGCCCATATGCCCGGCGTAATACGTCGATTCCGAGCTTGGCGTGTACACAATATCCCCTGGCTCTAGCTTCATCTCACCCAACACGTTAATAGGCAAGTCCTGATGCAGCCGTTTGGCTGCTGAACGTTCACGCCGCCCTTCAACCAACAAGCGATGAAGCGCGCCAGCCAGTGCGAGATACATTTCAGACCATTTGATCTTTTTTTTATCAGATCGTTTGAACCACCGCTGGATGAAGGTGAAACCTCGTTGTGGCTGTGATCCCTTTTTCATACGCTGCACTCCACTCTGATCTAATTATTGTGTCTTGATGTCATTCTAATGTTTCTCAGGCTTATTATAGACATTTGGTAGTGTATATACAATTCGGCAGCCTTTGCTTCTCGTAAAATTATGCCTTCTTATTACCCATTTTATGCAAAAAAGATGACTTCGGAATGAACCCGAAGTCATCTTAATATAACCGATCGCAGACCTTTATTCTTCTACAACACCAAGAGCTTTATTTTTCTCCTTAAAGCGACTGTTATGGGAAGAAACATAAGCCACTTTTTCCGCTTCAGGGTCCATGTAAAGCTTTGCACTGTTTACCGCTAGGGCTGCATCAGTAAAAGTACCCGCAATCAGATACAGTTTGCTACCATAATCTACAAAGTCACCCGCGGCAAAAACACCAGGAATATTGGTCTGTAATCTCTCCGTTGTAGTGACATGCCATTCGCCAAGATCAAGTCCCCAATCCCGGATTGGACCAAAGTCACTCTTCATGCCGTGGTTTACAATGACAGCATCGACTTCAAGCAGTTCAGTTTCACCTGTGTCCACGTGTGAGATGGTCACCTGTTCAATCACATCACCACTCATACTATGCAGTGTCTCTACCGCGTAAGGTGTACGAACATCTACAGAGGATTCTCTCATACGCAGTACATTACGCTCCAACCCGCCAAAGCGGTCACGACGATGCACAACCGTAACTTGCTCTGCCAGAGCTTCCAATTCATTCGCCCAGTCCACAGCAGAGTCGCCTCCACCCGAGATCAGCACGCGTTTACCGCGGAATGGTTCTAGTTCCTGCACGGTATAGTGCAGATTGCTAACCTCGTAACGGTCTGCACCTTCAAGCTCCAGCTTGGCCATTTTATATATACCATATCCGATTGCCATAATGACGGTACGTGTCCAGTGTTGCTCACCTGTTGCAGAAGTTAACAGAATTGTGCCATCAGGTTGACGCTCGAATCCTTCGATCTGTTGTTCAAATACGAGGGTAGGCTCAAAAGTTCTTGCCTGTTCTTCCAATTGTTTGATCAGATCTTCACACAGAATTGGCGTCACACCCCCGACATCCCAGATCATTTTCTCCGGATAAAAGAGCATGCGACCTCCCAATCTGTCACGTGCCTCAATCAACTTGGTCTTCATATCTCGCATGCCGCTATAAAAGGCAGAGTACATACCCGCAGGGCCACCGCCGATAATGGTTACATCATAAAGTTCCAACTGCTGATTCATATTAAAAATACCTCCGTTAATTCGATCCAGAACATCGAGTATTTGATATCGATTCTCATTATCACTTAAATCCTAGTGTAATGGTAATCTTATCAAAATACAATGGCTAAAAAACAAACATTTCTTGTACAAAAATTCTACGAACACATCTGTTCTTTACTATTGCGCTCTTGGAGCCGCCAACAGCTTTTCAACGACAAAATCAAGTTGTTTATTAATTGAATAGATATCCGAATAGTAGAAGAAATCAAAATCAATCTCAATTAGGCGACCTTCTTTAACAGCCGGGATGCTACTCCATATTGGATCATCCGTAAGGTTATCTGCCCCTTCATACACCGAACGAAACACGTAGTCACCGATATATTCAGGCAGTACTTCCATGGATAGATTGGAGCCTCCAGCTTCCGAAACTACATCAATTTTCTTTTGTACCACTTCAGGTGCTTTCATCCCCAAGTATTCATATAGTGCCTGAGATCCTCGGCCATATTGCTTGCTCTCTACAACGACCATACCTTTCAAACCGCCCTCAACAATGGAAACCGTTTTGTCCAATATGCCTGCATCTGCTAGTGTTTGCTTACTCTCTTCGACTTTGCTATTGAGATTATTGATTAATGTCTCAGCTTCCTGCTCTTTGCCAAAAATACTCGCTATACTCTGGAGTCTTTCTTCTGTTGTCATTTTCTCGTATGGAATATATACCGTAGGTGCGATATCCTTTAACAACGTATACGTCTCTTCTGAAGGAACAATGATCAGATCCGGATCAAGGTCAATGACAGCTTCAGGATTCGGTTCGAACCAGGTGCCTAGTGAATTTACACCTTCAAGCTCACTCTTGTAGGCAGCCCCGTTGAATACTTCAGATGTAGCAATTGGCTTAATTCCAAGCGCAACGACGTCTCCCTGGAGATATAGTACAACAACCCGTTTAGGATTTGCTGGAACAACTACGTCACCCTTAACCGTGGAGACCGTGCGTGTTTCATTGTCTTTGTTCGTCTGGCTTCCTGTGTCTGATGATACTGCCGTACTGCTGTTATTGTTGGAACTGGCACCCGTTCCTTCGCCAGCTGCTGGTGTTGTTGCTGTACCTGAAGAGCAGGCTGCGAGGAGCATCGTTATGCTCAATAATGCAACCATAATCATACTGGAACTTGTTTTTCTTCTTTTCATTGGTGTAGACCCTCCGTCTATATATTGATAATGATTCTCATAATCAATATATCCCGACTTCCATCTTCGGCCAATGGACGATTCAGAGATTACCAATGGACGATCCTCTGTTCTCGCTTCTTCTCTCATCTTTCGTTGATACTGTATCGGAGAGATCCCCACATGTTTTTTGAAGATACGACTAAAATAATACACATCCGAATAACCTACTTCTGCTGCAATTTCACTCAGCGTTGCATCAGATCGCAAAAGCAGATTGCGAGCCTTAGCGATTCGGGTCTGAATTAAATAATCAATGGGACTGTGACCCGTCTGTCGTTTGAATTGCATGGATAAATGACGGGAGCTGTAGTTGAATTGTTCAGCCAGGAAATCAAGCGTGACCTGTTCCCTATAATGGTTCTGTATATAACGAAGTGTTTGTTTCACCGGGTCAGCAAGCTCTGTTTTGATCTCCTGCTCTGCCAACTGAACCATCATTTCATGAATGAATTGGTAAAATAAACTTTTTGTATGAAGCAGATCCAGACTCCCAGATTGAATCCATGCACCCTCAAGCTCATCAAGGTAACGTAACAACCCCAGCGGACTGCTCGGTGCAAATCCATATTGCAAAGAGAACGGCGCAACTTCCGGCTGTGCCAATAACCACTTTTTACGATAACTAGGAAAGGCAAGGAATGCTCTGTAATAGAGCAGAATATATTCAAAATCTTCGTTGGTTTGGATATCCAGTGAAGATCCTTTCGCCCCATGAAGCATGTAGAACCGCTCTGCCTTGTATGTTTGTCCATCCAACTGAAGCACAGCCGATCCTCGAATCGTATATATAAAACCATTTGCCGGAAGTGTGTAAGAACTCAGTTGTGCCCCTGCCTCCATAACGATTCGGCGTATATCCAGAACCTTAACAGCGGCATGATTCCAGCATTTCATCTGTTCGTCTAATTGCATCGAATACTCTCCAATCCCAGCCTCACCCGGAACAAAGGCCTTACAAGGTCATCATCCTGCCACACATCCGATAACATATGTGTAGCAGAGGTTCACTAATATACCTTTATTATAAATGATAATAATTTTCATTATCAACTGTAATTTGGAGTGGAATTGGATTTCATCTCATCTATCACTTGTTATGCTTATTTGGGTTCAGAGATCTTCGTAAACCACACGGCCAATTCCTCTGTTTGATCCAATGTTGCAATCGGGTCAAAGTACCATGAACGATCCGGGCTCCAGATAAACACACGATCATTTTTAACTGCATCCAGTGAACTCCAGACCGGTTTCGATTTCAACTCTTCCAGGGTCAGATTATCTGCTGTTAGAATGATGTAGTCTCCGGCAAATTCAGGAATCGCTTCCGATGAAACTTCAACCAGTTGATCCTTCATTAAAATCTCTTTTTTATCTGCAGGAGGATTCAAACCAAGCGCGCTATAGACTGCCTGACCTCCCCGACCAAAATTATCACCAAAGGCCAACGGTGCTTTATCATAGAACTGCATGACCGACACCTCGGCCTGCGGATCAATCGCCTCATGAACGCGCTTCTTGGCATCTGCAATTCTTGCGTCATAATCGGCTAACCATGCCTCAGATTCTTTTTCTTTATTTAGCACTTCACCGAAATAGGCAATTTCTTCGTGGGTGTTTTTCAATTCACCATAAGGTACAACCAAGGTAGGTGCAATTTTGCTAAAGGAATCAAATAAATCAGGATTACCTGTCACAATGAGATCCGGTTCAAGTTCCAACACCTTTTCGAGAGAAATGGTTTCATATTCGCCAATATTTTGCACACCATCAAGTGATTCGATAAAATAAGGATTTTTCAGGTTCATCTCCGGTGTACCCACAGGTTTGATTCCCAGGGCGATCAGACTTCCCAAATACAAGTCAACCACAATCCGTTTAGGTTCAGCAGGGATTGTAATATCTCCCTTCACCGTTGAAATTGTACGTGGTTCAGATGTTTTGGTTTGATTATCCGCTGTTACTGTGTTTGTGGAACTTGATGCACTTTTGCTTCCCGATGCATCCCCGCTTGAATTGCTGGCAACACCTGTAGAGCAGGCACTCAGCAGTAACGTAAGACTTAATAGAATACTAAGCAACATTCCCGTTCTTGTCTGTCTGTTCATATTTATTGACCCTCCGTGTTTATATTGATAATGATTATCACCATCAGTATAAACATACCTTTCACTTCCACCTCTGAAAATGTCATTTCGCGCCACACCTGATGTCAGATCAGGCCAATTTAAGGGTGCTGAGGTCTTTTCTTTAAATTGCAGAGGAGAAAGACCTGTATGTTTCTTGAACATACGCCCCAAATAATATCCATCCGGATAACCGATTCCTACAGCGATCTCATCCAACGTGGCGTCCGTTTGCAGCAACATCTCCTTGGCTTTGAACAAACGAAACTGAATCAGATAATCGATGGGACTGGTTCCAGTCGACTGTTTGAACTTGCGTGACAAACTTCTTGGGCTGGTGCCGATCATTTCTGCCAAAACATGAAGTGTAAGTGGCTGGGTGTAGGAAGATTCTACAATTTCAATGACTTTGCTGACCTGATCCCTAATACTTGGATAACGATTGGATATACGAGGAATCTGTGATGAGATCTGCTCCACAAATGCATAGAACAAACTCTTGGCCTGAAAGTGCTGGATAGGGTTCTTTTGATCCCACAAAAAGTGCATCTGTTTCAATTGCTCATATAGAATGGTTGGCATATCGGGGGTAAAGCCATAGTTCATTTGGAACGGATTGATACGCTCCATTAACCTTCCCAGATCGTTTCTCCCTCCACTAGGCAGGTTTGCTTTGTACATCAAGTAATATAGGCGCAATCCGGATTCGCCTGCTTGAATAACCAACTTACTCCCTTTTCCCCCATGGAGAACATAAAAGCGACTCACTTCATACGTTTGGTTGTCAATCGTTACTTCAGCGTCACCCTGAATGGTGAGTACAAAGGTACTTGTCGGAAATTTGTATTTCACCTTTTCATATGCCTGTAATTCCATGTAACGGATATCTGTTATCCTCACCGCAGCATAGTTCCAGAGGATATAATAATCATTCCACATTTTGCTAACCCATCTCCGTCTACATAAATTGTGACTGCAATCTAACTACTTATTGATAACCATTATCAATTATTATGATGAAGTACACAATACAACCGATGTAAATGAATCCATTCAGACGAAAAAAGAACTATTCAAATCCTTCTCTTAACATCCGATATATGTAAATAGAACCATGATAAAGCGAAGAAGGAGAACAGAGGATATGAATTCAATCTCATCTGCAACCAAAAGCAGTTTCACCCCCGGGAATCAGGTCTCCAGTCGGGATAAAGAAATTCAGGGACTCATGCAGCAGAAGATCCGGCTCAATGAAGAAATGCAAGGTGTAAAAACCAATGACGAGTTGGATACCAAAACCAAGGCTCAGCGAATTAAATCCTTAACAAGCTCCATATCACAGATCGATAGCCAGATTGCCCAAATTAAAGCTGAAGAATTGCAAGAAAAGAACAAATTAAGACAGCCCGAAAAGACTCAACAGCAACAACCCCAACCAACCGACGAGACACAAGCCCCTTCACTGGATCACCTGATCAAACATAGTCAGACTTATGATCAATTGGGTAAGCTGGTCGGCTTGCGTGATCGCATGCAGGGCTCCATTCAGACCACTGAAGGAGAGACGCGATTCGACCGACTCGTCCTGGAGATTAATCCTCCTACAAATGATCTCGATCTCGGCAAATCAATGATGTTGGAAAACTCAGAGCGCACCGTCTTTCAGGCAAAACGAGAGGTTGTTCAGGACATCAATTCTCAGCTCAGCAAGGTCAATCAAAAGATTGGGGATTTGGTGAAAGAGATCCATCAGCCCGCACCTAAAGAGGCAGCACAAACTCCTATCTCTGCAACATCTGGAGAAGAAGATCAGGAAATAAACGAAGGAAAGAAAACGGAAAGTAAAGAGAATCCATCAGATGGCGGAACCACAGACCAGAAATCCGGAAACGGCTCGCAAACTCCGGCTTCTGCATCTCCTGCTGCTTCATATCCATCCGTCGATATTCGAATCTGAGTACCCTTTGCTCAAACATACTTATATGTATACATAATGAGGTTGAAGTGTTTTCACAACACAGCACTCGACTCGCATCCATTGATAGAAAAACCGCTATTACAGGTGACTAACTCCTGATAAGTAGCGGTTTTTTTCTTGTATCTTTAACGTAAGTAGTTGTAGCTACTATGAGTATTTCTTATGTCTAACACGGAGTAATGGCGGTATCATTTGCACAGATGATGCTGCCGGCAATCGCTTTACAACCTTTTTTGATCCGTGTGGCCTCATTAATAATCTGATCTATGTTTTCATATTTTTGCTTGCTGTTGGTTACAACGGCGATAGATACCGACACGAGAGGGATCGGCCGATTCAGCCCGGAACGTCCTTCCCCCAGAACATATTGATTATCCCAATCATGTTCGTTGTAAAACGTCTTTTTCATTTCCTCAAAACCTGAGATGACTTCCTCACTAATATGTTTGTAATCATGGTGATTCAGGATTGTAATAAAATCATCACCACCAATATGTCCAAGAAACGCTTCAGGAAGAACAAAAAGTTTGCGAAGCAAGTTAGCTGTTGCCTGAATAAGCTGATCCCCCATTTTGAAGCCGTAGCTATCATTGTAGGATTTGAATTGATCGAGATCAACGTACAGTACGCTAAAATGGTCCATCTGAAGAGCCTGAGACAGCCTTTCATTTATGATATGATTACCTGGAAGACCAGTCAGCGGGTTCATAAAAATCGCCATTTCAGCCCGTACATCAGCAACAGCAAGCAGCAAACGGCGAATACTCACAGCTCCAAAGAAACTTTCCCCTGACGTGACCAACACAAGATCATATATTTCCCCTTCATCTCGGTCCATGGCTAGAACACTGACATCTGTAATCTGTTCCGAATAATCCACGACCAGTGCCTGCGTGTTCATCACCAGTTCTACAGGACGTCCCATATACAGATTATAGCCATACTGGGTGCCAATCTGCTGAAAGAATCGGGGCCGCATCATTAATGACACACCCTTCTCCCCCATAACAGCTATACCTTCCAAACTAGGATTGGACTTGAAAAGATGATAGACGATATCACATTTTGTATCAGATTGTACTACAGGAATCGGTTCAGCAATCTTGCCTATTTGCGTAAACATACTATTCTACTCCTCTGTTCGTAGCATCTAATCCGTACTTTTCAAATATATATGTAGGTCTTTGTCAATGGTCACATCGTACCACTTTCTACTTGAAAAAGCGTTAACTGAAAGTAAAAGTTTATGAAATAAAATTTTTATCCCTATGTTCTGTGTTATTTCGTTATGCAAAAATACCGTCATTTACTGGATATCTTAAATCCAATAATTGACGGTATTCGTTGGCATATATTACAGAAGTTTATCGACCTGAAATGAACGAATTCAGACATTGACCCCCAAAATTCATTTGGCTAGAATCTAATCTGAATCCAAAATTTCTTCTCCAATCATTACTCCTGACCCTTTCAGCTTACCTTATGCTCAATTCTCAGCTTGTCTGCAACCATCGCGATGAATTCCGAATTTGTCGGTTTCGACTTGCTGATGTTGATTGTGTAACCAAACAAGTGGCTGATGCTGTCGATGTTACCGCGAGTCCATGCCACTTCAATGGCATGACGGATGGCACGTTCGACGCGGGACGGCGTGGTTTTGAATTTTTCGGCAATCGCCGGATACAGTGTTTTGGTGATGGCTCCCAAAATTTCGATATTGTTATACACCATCGTAATGGCTTCGCGCAAATACTGATATCCTTTAATATGCGCAGGAACGCCGATTTCATGTATGATGGACGTAATGCTTGCATCCAGATTTTTGTGTTTGCCCATTGGCACAACATTGGATTTCATGAACATGGATGATCCGCTGCTCGTGGACATCGCGGTCTGTGTTCCAACCAGTTGACGCACACGATTCGCAAGCACTTCCATGTCAAATGGCTTGAGAATATAATAAGAAGCTCCGAGTTGCACGGCACGCTGTGTGATATTCTCTTGTCCGAATGCCGTAAGCATAATGACTTTTGGCTGTGGAGACAGGTTCAGGTTGCGCAAGCGCTCAAGCACACCCAGACCGTCCAGATGAGGCATGATAATATCCAGAATCAATACATCCGGCACATCCCGAGTTTGCTCCAGCAATTGCAGTACTTCTTCTCCATTGTATGCAATACCGGTTACTTCCATATCTTCCTGCTCAGATATATATTCGGCAAGCAAATTCGTAAATTCACGATTATCATCGGCCAGCAATACCTCAATTTTTTGCAAAACGGTATCCTCCTTTAAATTAAACATCGTTTCGTACATTTCCTTACAGGTTAAATTTTCGACACAGCAAGTTAAATTCCTCCTGTCGAAAATTATTTTTCTTTATTTTTTTTTCTTGATCCTATATAATAAATAATTTATTTCATTATCCGATATATTATGTTTCCTTTCGACAAAAAAGAACCTCAGGGCTGTTTAGCTAGCCTTGAGGTTCTTATCGTTTTCCTTTTTCATCATCACACCAGCATCTTGTAACATCCATTCAATGAAGCAACCGTAACCCGATTTTGGATCATTCACGAATACATGAGTAACTGCACCGATCAACTTACCATTTTGTACAATGGGGCTGCCACTCATCCCTTGAACGATACCTCCGGTCTTATCCAGCAGTTTCGGGTCCGTGATTCGAAGTACAAGACCTTTTGTTGCTGGCTCGGTTTGATCTGCCACATGGACAATGTCAATGGAGAAGCGTTCAACTTGTTGACCGTCAACCACGGTAAGTATTTCGGCCGGTCCTTCTTTGACTTCATGAGAAAAAGCGACGGGAATACCTTTCGAATACAGACTGTGCTCAGGATTTCCGGACATTTTACCAAAGATGCCAAAAGCCGTATTACGTTCAATATTGCCCAAAATTTTGCTTTCCTTGAGGAAATGAGCACGTTTTTCACCCGGATCACCGGTCTCACTTTTAGAAATGGACGTCACATTGGACTGAACAATCTGACCACTACCCACAACAATAGATGTTTGTGTGTTCATATCTGTAATGACATGGCCCAGTGCGCCGTATACGCCCTGATCTGGAGCATAGAAGGTAAGTGTGCCAACACCGGCTGCAGAATCACGAATGTACAATCCAAGCCTCCATGCTTGATCCTCGGAATCATACGCCGGAGTTAATCGTGTCTTCACCGTTTCCTTACCACGTTTCAACACAACATCAATACCTTTTTTACTTTTACCTGCAAGTTCAACGGCTTCAGAGACACCTGCCACGCCATCAAGACGTTTACCATCCATATGCGTAATCAGATCTCCGAGCTTAATACCAGCCGTCTCTCCTGGCGATACACGCTCATCCTGCCCAGAATGGACCAGATGATGACCTACCACCAGAATGCCTGCCGATTTAACTTTGACGCCAATCGTTTGACCCCCGGGTACAACACGCAAATCCGGTATCACATTCACATGGACTGTTTTGACCGGAATTTTACCCCACAACTTCAACGTTAATTTGGCATGTCCCGTCTGTTGAGGGTGAAGATGCAAAGGTTGTTGCCTGGTAACATGCATCGCTGCCTGATCATCCAAACCAACGATATCTGGACGATCTACAACGGCGCTTGAAGCAGCAGGTACAGCGAGCCGGACATCCGCTTGCCTGCCAGCAAACACTTGCAATTCATCCGGCAGTGAAGCATAACTTTGCACAGGCTGAATGGCCTGGCTAATCACACAAAGAAAGAAGGCAAATAAAAGACCTAGCAATTTCTTCCTGAGGGGGGAATTCAATGGCTGTCACACTCCCTTTGCTTCTTTCGCTTGACGAAAGGTGGTCGCCAATTGCGTACCTATAAGATAACCTCGCCCCCAGGCTTTTATTACTGTCAATCATTACGCCAGCCGTCCGTTTCACCCTTTTTTGGCTTCCGCCAAATTCAGCATTTCCTGTGCGTGATGCAGCGTTTTTTCTGTAATTTCCACGCCGCCCAGCATACGTGCCAATTCCTTCACTCTGCCTTCGTCTGACAGCGATTCCACCTGCGTCATCGTCCGTCCATCGTAGACATGTTTCTCAATGAGATACTGATGATCTGCCATACAAGCCACTTGTGGTAAGTGAGTTATTGAGAAAACCTGACAAGTTGAAGACAAACGGAACAGTTTTTCCGCAATGGATTGAGCTGCTCTACCACTAACTCCGGTATCAACTTCATCAAAAATCAACACAGGTATCCGGTCATGTCGTGCAAAGATACTCTTCATCGCCAGCATCATTCTCGACAACTCACCACCTGAAGCAATCTTGCCAAGTGGTCTTAATGGCTCGCCCGGGTTAGGCGAAATCAGGAATTCCGCATTGTCCGCACCCTGACGATTCAGACGAATACGGCGTCCATTCCATTCAATGCCCTTCGGATCTTCGAAAGGAGTAATCTGAACACGAAGCGTAGTCCGTTCCATTTGCAGATCCTTGAGCTCGCTTTCCACCTGTGCAGCAAGTTCCTCGGCACATTGTTTACGAACCTTGCTGAGTTCTTCAGCAGATTCCATCACAAGGTTAAGCATTTTGTCACGTTCAGCTCGCAATTTCTCCAGCCGTTCGTCCTTGTTCTCCAGTTGGTCGGTTTCATGGCTAATCTGATCATAATAACTCAGAATAAGTTCAACACTGTCCCCGTATTTCCGTCTGAGGCCAGAAATCAGATTCAGCCTTTGCTCCACTTCTTCCAGCCTTGCCGGATTAAATTCAATCTTCTCCCGGTAATCTCTTAACTGAAATGTTGCATCTTCCAATTGATAAAATGCGGATTGCAGCTGTTCTACGATTGGTTGCAGTCCTTTGCTATCATATCCAGAAATGTCTTCAATTCTTGAAAGAGCAATGCTCACAGCTTCAAGTCCGCGTTGACCACTGAGCAGATCATATGCACCAGCAACACTGTCCATCATTTTCTCACTATGGGATAGTTTGACCCGTTCTTCCCCGAGTAATTCATCCTCGCCTCGTGTAAGGCTTGCTGCTGCGATCTCCTCAAGCTGAAAGCGATACATGTCCAAGAGTTGGTATGCCCGCTGACTGGACTCCTGAAGCGCACGCAGTTCTTTTTCCGCCGTGATAAACTTGCTGTAACGCTCTTGATACTTCGCTTTGACAGGTCCGATGACTTCCGAGCCATAAGTATCGAGAAGCCCCAGATGGCTCTCTGCACGCAGCAAACTCTGATGTTCATGTTGTCCATGAATATTGATCAGCTTCTCGCCTACTTCCCGCAGCATGGTCAGATTGACCAATTGCCCATTAATGCGGGACGTACTCTTCCCCTGAGTATTCAGCTCACGTCGAATGACCAAATGCTCTTCCGGCTCACAGTGGATACCGAGCTTCTCTAACGTTAGCCAGACCGGATGACTCTGCTCCATCTCGAACAAGGCTTCCATCTCTGCCTTCTCACATCCGTACCGGATCAGATCAGCTGAACTTCGTCCACCAGCAATTAAGCCAAGTGCATCTATAATAATCGACTTTCCTGCACCCGTTTCACCTGAGAGTACATGGAATCCCGGATGGAATACAACGTCCACTTCTTCCACCACAGCCAGATTTCGAATCGATAACGTAACTAACATCTGCAAAAACACCTCCGGATGACTAACTCAGAAATTATGTTTTTGAACCATTGCTTTAAGCAATATAACCCATGATGCGTTCAATAACGGTCACGCTGTTACCTTCAGTCCGGCAGATAATCAGAATGGTATCATCTCCACAGATCGTCCCCATGACTTCATTCCATTCAATATTATCAAGCAAAGCTGCAATGGAGTTTGCTGTTCCCGGCAAACATTTCATCACAACCAGATTGTTTGTGTGATCAATGTGCAAGAAGTTGTCAACGAGTGCACGCTTCAACTTTTGAATCGGATTGTATCGTTGATCTGTTGGCAAAGAGTACTTATATCTTCCGTCATCCATCGGAATCTTGATTAACAGAAGTTCCTTGATATCTCGGGATACCGTCGCCTGAGTCACCTGAAAACCTGATTTGCGTAGTGCTTCAACCAGATCATCCTGGGTCTCAATTTCATTTTGACTAATGATTTCACGAATCTTGATGTGCCTTTGTCCTTTCATACATGCCTCCAGTTAAATGTATTGCAATAAAGCAGCATTTGTAATTCGCCGCAGACTTTGCCCTGCAATGTTTATTCTTTTATATTAGTCCAGATCATCCCCATCATACACATCTTCCTGATAGTCCATGAGCCTGATTAACTTAATATCGGAATCCTCCACGTCAACATACAGCAATCCTTCACAGCCAGGATATAACAACAGATAATTGAGGAAGCGATCCCTTAGCGCAGGGCCGGTCATTTCAATTGGCTGCCTGCGACGAGACGTTTTCACCAGGTATCTGAGATCCTCACGTTCTGCAACATAATCAATGAATAATCTGCTGTAATAAACGGATTCATTGGCCTCAAAAGCCAAAGGAACTTTCATTTTGCCACCGATGACTTCGTAACCCTGTGCTTCAAGCAAGTCCAAGGCCGGGGAATCCTGAATCTTCACGTTCAGTTGCATTCCAGACAAGCTTACCGGTATCGGTCGGTTCACCCAATTACGTAAGCCAAAGAACAGCCACAAGATCAAACAGACAGCAAGTATACCTATAACGATTGTGTCATATTGACCATCCATTATCGCTCACCTCGAAGACATATTCGAGGTTCAGTAACGATTTCCCTTTACGTCAATCACCTTTCCAGCGAAAAGAAACCCATCTTATGATGAGTTTCCCGTAAATGTATGAGCTGCTTCCTTTGCAACTTGCTCTGCAAGTGCATCAAGTGAAGCTGGATCGTTCTCTGGTTGTGTTGCCTCTGGTTCTTCCAGACGCCAATGAGCGAGAAATTCTATATTACCTTCTCCACCGGTTATCGGGGAGAAAGTTAAACTCTGCAGATGCAAACCAAGTTGACTGGCAAAATGAAGCATCGTCTGCAATACATCCTTGTGTACTTTCGTATCACGTACTACACCGGACTTGCCTACTTTTTCACGTCCTGCCTCAAATTGAGGTTTAATCAATGCAACGATATCTGCAGGTTGTTTCAAAAGAGCCAGGAGTGGCGGTAATATGATTCGCAGTGAAATGAACGACACATCAATGCTCGCAAAGTTCGGCACTGGTCCCGTTAGATCTTCCGGAGTCACATAGCGAAAGTTGGTTCGTTCCATAACAGTAACCCGCTCATCATTACGCAAAGACCAATCGAGCTGATTATAACCCACATCAATCGCGTAGACGTGAGACGCGCCATGCTGTAGTGCACAATCCGTAAATCCACCGGTGGATGAACCAATGTCGAGCATGACAAGTCCTTTCATATCAAGGCCGAAATGGCGGATCGCTTTTTCGAGCTTCAATCCGCCTCTGCCGACATAGGGATGTACCGAGCCTTTAACTTTCAGCTCGGCTTCCCTTGGAATTTTCATGCCCGCCTTTTCGATCGGCTCATTATTGGCATACACCAGTCCAGCCATGATTGCGGCTTTTGCCTTCTCACGACTTTCATAATAGCCCTGCTCAACCAGCAGAACATCAATTCGTTCTTTCGGGAGTGACATGTCTGTCTCCTATCATGTAAATTTACGAAGGAAAACGTGTTTTGGGTATGCCGTAAGATGATTGAACAGCCATCTTGCGTAGTTCAGCACATACATTCTCAACGGTAAGACCCACTTCCTCACGTTGTTCCTTAATACTGCCATGCTCGATGAAGCGATCCGGAATCCCCATCAATTGTACATGAACATCATGTAGTCCCTGCTCTGCATAAAACTCCAGCACTGCACTACCCATGCTACCTGCTTGGGATGTTTCTTCAAGTACAATCAATTTGGTGCCTCGAACAGCTAATTCACGCAACATCTGCTCATCAAGAGGTTTCAGGAAGCGAGCGTTGATTACGCCTGCTGTGATACCTTCCCGCTTCACCATCTCTGCTGCTTCTTCTGCAAGCTGCACCATCGACCCTGAAGCGATGACAGCATATCCCTCTGATGGACGCAGTTGCTCCCATGATCCGATTGGAATCGGAACAAGTACATCATCCAGAGGTACACCCACCACATTGTTTCGTGGATAACGGTAAGCAATTGGACCTTCATTATAATCAAGCGCCGTTTTCATCATATGACGCAATTCATTTTCGTCTTTTGGCATCATCAGAACGATATTTGGAATATGGCGCATAAATGCCACATCGTATACCCCTTGATGTGTTTCCCCATCCGGACCAACAAACCCGGCACGGTCAATAGCAAACATCACGTTAGCATTATGACGGCAAATATCATGTACAATCTGATCATATGCACGTTGCATAAACGTAGAATACACGGCAAAGACCGGTTTCAAGCCTTCCATAGCCAGCGCAGCACACATGGTTGCCGCATGTTGTTCTGCGATCCCTACGTCAATCATGCGGTCCGGAAATTCCTTACTAAATGGAATAAGACCTGATCCTGTAGGCATTGCTGGCGTTACAGCTACGATCCGCTTATCCTGCTTAGCAAGATCAATTAACGTTTGACCAAACACTTCCGTGTACATCGGTTTTCCGACTGCCTTCAGCACTTGACCGGATTCAATTTTGTACGGAGAAATCCCGTGCCACTTGTGCGAATCGGCTTCTGCTGGCTGATAACCTTTGCCTTTGGTCGTGAGCACATGAACGAGCACAGGACCATCAACGTTATCTGCCTGTTTGAAGGTTTCAATCAATTTGGGAATATCGTGCCCATCAATCGGTCCCAAATACGTGAAGCCCAGTTCTTCGAAAAGAACACCTGGTACCATCATATATTTGACACTATCTTTGATCCAGCTTGCCGATTTGGCCAAACGATCCCCAATAGCTGGGATTTTTTTGAGCATCCCCTCGACATCATCTTTCGCTTTCAGATAATGACGATCCGAACGAATCTTGCTCAAATATTTATGCATGGCCCCAACGTTTGGAGCAATGGACATTTCATTATCATTCAGAATAACCATCAGTTTTCTCTGCTCATGACCGATATGATTCAGAGCCTCAAAAGCCATACCACCTGTAAGCGCTCCATCACCAATCATCGCGATAACTTGGTTGTCCTCACCCTTCAGATCACGTGCAAGGGCCATCCCCATCGCAGCGGACAATGAAGTACTGCTGTGTCCAGCTTCCCATACATCATGTTCGCTTTCGTTGCGTTTGACAAATCCGCACAGGCCATTATGTTGACGCAATGTATCAAAACGATCCATACGCCCTGTCAGGACTTTATGCACATAAGCCTGATGCCCTACATCAAAAATCATTTTATCTGCTGGACTGTTATAGCAGTAATGCAGGGCTACCGTGAGCTCAACCACGCCTAAGTTGGGTGCGAGATGCCCACCTGTAACAGACAGTTTCTCAATCAGAAACTGCCGGATCTCTGCCGATAAAAGGGCAAGATCATCCTGAGACATCGACTTTAGATCACTGGGTTGTTTAATTTGTGGAAGCAGCACGAGAATCTCCCCGCTTTCCTAGATTGTTTAGTTATTGTTGTAAATCGATATATACATTATGAATCAAATGACATTAAATCATTATAACATAAAAGAACAAGAATCATAATTTACTGCACTATACTCCCGATAACGAGCATTCTCGCCAGCAAGTTATTTAAAATTCTTCTCCATATGTATTCCCGCATCCACTCGGAAAAAGGACATTACATTCATTACACGGTTATACAGATTTTGAAACAGCACTTTTTATCAGAATCTAATGGTCTCGACGCATCAGGTAATCTGCAATTTCCAGCAATCTGGATGCATCAGGTAACTCCGCTCTTTCGAGTGCGTCTTTTGCAGATTGGGTAAGGGATTTCACCTCAGCTACAGAAGCCTCCATGCCAATAAAATAAGGATATGTTACCTTCTGCTGATTCACATCGCTCTGTGTTTTCTTGCCCATCTTCTGCTCGTCGCCCGTCAGGTCGAGAATATCATCCTGAATCTGGAACGCCAGCCCCAGATCACGGCCAAACACACGTAAGGCTTCCAATTGTCCTTCCGTTGCTCCACCGATTCGTGCTCCAGCAATGAGTGAGAAAACAATCAGGTCACCTGTTTTGTGCAAATGAATATATTGAAGCTGTGCAAGATCAGTCATGCCTTGCTCGCCTTCCATATCCGCAACTTGGCCGCCGACCATGCCTCTTGCTCCAGCAAGTTCGGACATGTCCTCTACGATGGACAGCAATGCATCTGCCGTCACACCGCTTCGACGACCCGCTTGAACTATGCTATAAAAAGCATGGGTTAGCAACGCATCGCCCGCCAATATGGCTGTTGCTTCACCATATACCTTATGATTCGTTAATTTTCCCCTGCGGTAATCATCATTATCCATAGCAGGCAGGTCGTCGTGGATCAGTGAATAGGTATGAACCATCTCCACGGCGCAGGCTACCGGCATTGCAGCTGTACGCTGTGCACCGAAGGCTTCCGCCGCAGCAACGACCAGAAGAGGACGAAGGCGTTTGCCTCCGGCCATGAGTGAGTACTGCATCGCATCCGTCAACGATTGGGGTACATCCCAATGATCGGGAAGCGTGTGTTTCAACGCTTCTGTCACCTCAGCTGTGACCTCTTCGAGATATGCTTGAAACGAAGGACGATTACTCATGGACTTCACCGCTCTCATCGTCAGCAGTTCCGAAAGGCTTCTTGCGAAGCTCTCCATCTTCTTCTACGATCATCTCGATCTTACGTTCCACTTGTTCCAGCTTCAGACCGCAAAGTTGCGAAAGTTTCATCCCGCGTTGAAACAGATCGATGGCCTGTTCCAACGGAACATCACCATGTTCCAGCTGACCTACGATGTCTTCCAATGCCGCCATTGCCTCTTCAAAATTCATTTCCGTTTCATTCGCCATGGGTATTGTCGTCCTCCTTCATTCCCCAAACCTGACAGTCCAGCTGTCCGTCTGTTAATTTAATCTTAATTGAATCTCCAGGCTGTACATCCTTCGTGGACTTGATTAATCGCTGTTCCTGCTCGTCATAGACAAGGCTGTATCCCCGTGACATGACTTTAAGCGGGCTAAGCGCATCCAGATGCCGCACAGATGATTTCCACTGTTGCTGCTTCGATCTGGTTATAGACCTGATCGCAAGTTCCAGTTGTCTGCGTGCTGCCGCATTCTCACGGCGTGCTGCATTGACCTGCTCACGAGGATTGAATCGTTGCAGTGCTGCCCGCAAACGCTCTTGCTTCTCTCCTGTCCATTTCATACGCGTATCCACTGTTCTCAAAAGCCGTTGGTGCATCATATCCAGTCGTTCGGTGTGTTGCATCAAGGTACGTCTTGGATGAACCAGCACCGGCGAACGCTGTAATCTTGCTAGCCGTTCGCGATTATGTACAGCACGCTGACGCAAGCTATGCTGTAACTGGCGCTGACGTTGTCCGATCTGATCAAGCAACTCAGCTCGATTAGGTACAGCTAATTCAGCAGCTGCTGTAGGTGTAGCCGCACGCAAATCGGCTGCAAAATCAGCAATAGTGAAGTCCGTTTCGTGCCCAACCGCAGAAATGATAGGAATATCCGAAGCAACTATTGCTCTTGCCACAATCTCCTCATTGAACGCCCACAATTCCTCCAGTGAACCGCCTCCACGTCCAACGATAAGTACATCGGCTTCTCCCATCCGATTCAGGTTGCCAATCGCTTTGACGATGGAAGGTGCTGCACCCTTGCCTTGAACCAGAACAGGATACAAAACAACTTTGGCAGAAGGGTATCTGCGCTGGAGTGTGATCATGATGTCCCGCACCGCCGCTCCCGTCGGTGAAGTTACAACCCCGATGGTCTGTGGATAACGAGGGATCTGTCTTTTTCGAGAAGGTGAAAACAATCCTTCTTCCTCGAGCTTTTTCTTCAGCTGTTCGTATGCCAGATACAGACTTCCAATCCCGTCCGGCTGCATATGGGTAGCGTAGAATTGATACTGCCCATCCCGTTCATACACCGAGACATTACCACGAGCAATAACCCTTGCACCCTCCTTCGGTACAAAGGGTAATCGCTGGTTATGGGACGCAAACATAATCGACTTAATCCGGCTGTCCTTGTCCTTCAATGTAAAATACATATGGCCGCTGGAGTGATGTGTGAAGTTCGAAATCTCCCCGCGTAGCCAAACGTCCGACAGGACCTGATCCGATTCCAGTTTCATTCGAATATATCGGTTCAGGTCTTTGATGGAGTAGATCTTTTGATCTGCCACAGACAAAACCCTAGGCCAATCCGTGAGCGCGCTTGGCAGCGATCAATGTATTTTGCATCAGCATTGTGATTGTCATCGGGCCAACACCACCAGGAACCGGTGTAATTGGACCAGAAACTTCTTTCACACTCTCAAAATCAACGTCTCCTGCCAGTTTACCATTCTCCAAACGGTTCATGCCGACATCAATAACAACAGCACCCGGTTTCACAAAATCAGCATCCACAAAATTGGCACGGCCGATGGCTACAACTAGAATGTCCGCCTGGCGTGTAATATCTTTCATGTTGGCTGTACGGGAATGACACATGGTTACCGTTGCATTCTCACGTTGGAGCAACAGGGATACCGGTTTGCCGACAATATTGCTTCTTCCGATGACTACCGCATGTTTACCGGACATTTCCAGTCCAGTACGCTTGATCAGTTCGATTACACCAGCAGGGGTACATGGAAGCAGACTATCGTCTCCAATAACGAGATTACCAACATTGACTGGATGGAATCCATCTACGTCTTTATCCACGGCAATTGCATCAATAACCGCTTTCTCTTCGATATGTTTTGGCAGTGGGAGTTGAACCAAAATTCCGTTTATGGATTGTTGATTGTTCAGCTTGTCCACCAGCGCAAGCAGATCTTCTTGGGACGTATCTGCATCCAAGCGATGCACTTCGGAGTAGAAACCGAGGTCGTGACATGCTTTTTCTTTATTACGCACATAGACTTGGGATGCCGGATCTTCCCCGACGAGCACAACAGCCAGACCAGGTACTACCCCCTGTTCGCTAAGCTGTTTCACTTCTGTTGTCATGCTTGCGCGGATCTCTTGGGATACTTCTTTACCGTTAATAATAGATGCTGTCATTGTACTCTCTCTCCCTTATGTGAATATAAATTTAGAGGTTGTTCAAAAAAACCGCTTTTGATTACGAAGGATACTGAAAACCGGTCCTTTTGAACATGCTCCATAGTTAATCATAACTTAAGATAATTTTGCTTTAATCGCGTCAACTTCCTGAATCATGCGTCCAAGTACACCATTGACAAACTTGCCGGATTCTTCTGTACCAAAATATTTGGACAGTTCAATCGCTTCATTGACCGATACCTTTGCCGGGATGTCATCACGGAATACCATTTCATACGTTGACAGTCGTAGAATCTGGCGATCTACACGTGACAGACGGCTGATCTGCCATCCTTTCAAATAATCCACAAGCAGCCCGTCAATTACTTCCTTATTATTCCAGGCTCCTTGTACAATCTCAGTAACATAAGTACGCATTACATCTGCATCGCGGATAACTACTTCGGTTTCATTATCTTCAGCGGCTTCATTGATCAACATGTTTACAGCTTCTGCTGCGCCTACCTCATTCATTTCCATCTGATACAGACTTTGTACTGCAATTTCCCTTGCCAAACGTCTTTTCATGTCCTGCCTCCTGCAGCGCTCCGTCTGGAGCGTCATCATGCTTATTTTATAATCCATGCATCCATCTCATCAAATCCTGTATCGGTTAGATCGATGGCTTACACGCTATTGTTATTGTTATCCCTTTTCACAAAAAAACCTGCAATACGTTTCCTCCAAAAAACGGGCAACCTAAACTACAGCTCTATTTTCGGAAGAAACATATTGCAGGGTTCAGGTAGGTCACTTAAACGGACGCCAGCGATCGCCAAGCCATTGTCCCCACTCCCTCCAGGGAATGGACGAACCCAGCTTCGAATCGCTCCGTCTGCCTAACGTATAACCGATGAACACCAAGAGTGCAAAGAACAACATATCCCAAAAACCGATCCATACATAAAGAAATCCAAAAAAGATGCCGCCGATAATTCCGGTAATTCGGCCTCTGTGACTATCCCAAATCTCTTTCCACAGCATCAGTGAAACTCACCTCATTCCACTCGACTCTTGTAGTTAGGCGACTGGGTTACATTAGCGATATACACGGTGACAAAAGAAACCGGGATGCCCGTAATCTCTTGTACATGATCATGTATCGCCTTTTGCAGATCAGAAGTCAGCGCAGGAATAGGTGTCTCACCATCCACTACTGCACGGATCATAATCTCCAGTCCTGACTCAACCACACGTATGCGTGCCTTGACATCACGTACTCCCCGGAAACGGGAAGTTGCCTTCAAACAGAGATTCTCAATCGTCTCCATCGAAATCTGTACATCACCAAACTCAGTACGTTGATCTACAGACGGCAACGATGCACGCTCACGCCGAACCGAGATGTAGAAAAATCGCAAACTCAGGATAAACAAAATCGCTGCTGCAATAACCGACGCAACAATAACGTTTTGTTCCTGCTGGTAATTCAATTCGTAAGGTAGCACACCGCTAATCAGAAGAATGACGGCTGCCGATATTGCTCCAACGCTTATGCTGTATATAAACAACAGAAGCCGATCCAGTATTTTAGCCACGAACTGCACAGCCTCCCTTGCTCACTAACATGACTTAACCTGTTCACTAGCAAAAAATCAGATCCTCATCTAGCTTTCGCTATAATGAAGACCTGTCCAAGACGGGATAACCCCCGGCAGATGATGCCGGGGGAATCTGTCTTCTTTTATTTTACGCGCTGACTGTTCAGGTCGATCTCTTCCACTTTCTCGGTGCTCTTGAACTGAACGTCATGAATGTGCACATTCACTTCATTCACATTCAATCCTGTCATATTCTCGATGGAACGTTTCACGTTCTGTTGAATCTCCGTAGCTACTTGTGGCAAACGGTATCCGTACTCGATAATTACGGAAACATCAACTGCAGCTTCACGTTGGCCCACTTCAACTTTAACACCTTTGGAAAGGTTTTTGCGACCAAGCAATTCAGCAAATCCGCCAGCGAATCCGCCACTCATGCCTGCAACACCTTTCACTTCAAGGGTTGCCAATCCAGCAATCACTTCAATAACTTCAGGTGCGATCTGGATTTCACCGATATCCGTTCGTTCAAATTCAGTCGGTAGTGTACTCATAACTGTTCAACACACCTTTCGCGAGATAAGTTTGCGGCCATCCGTCAGGGCGCTGGACTCAGGTTAATCAACCTTCAGGACCCTTCCGGTCCGGCTTTACCGGAACTCCTGCAAACATCCGCGAGGTGCGGGCTTATCCTTTGCAGGAGACATGCGCTCTTATTATTACATACTATATCATTTGGGCTACATTATGACAAACAAGCCCAATATACCTTTTAAATCTCGTTTTCCTCAAGAAATTTGATATCAAAGTCCCCACGAATGAACGTTGGGTGCTCCAGCAATTTCTGATGGAAAGGAATAGTTGTAGATATGCCTTCAATCGCAAATTCCCCAAGCGCACGCTTCATCTTGGCAATCGCCTCTTCACGATTCGCTCCCCACACAATCAATTTTGCGATCATGGAGTCATAGAAAGGTGAAATGGTATAACCCGGATAAGCAGCACTATCTACACGAACGCCAGGTCCTCCCGGTGCAAGGTAGAATCCGATTTTGCCTGGTGATGGCATAAAGTTACGGTCCGGATCTTCTGCATTGATACGACATTCAATGGACCAGCCATTGATAACCACGTCTTCCTGACGGAATGAAAGTGGGTTGCCTTCAGCTACCAAGATCATCTCACGGATCAGATCCACGCCAGTAACCATCTCAGTAACCGGGTGCTCTACCTGAATACGCGTATTCATTTCCATGAAATAGAACTCGCCATTCGGGCTGAGCAGGAATTCCAATGTACCCGCTCCCGAGTAATCCACAGCAAGGGCAGCCCGTACCGCAGCTTCGCCCATCAGTGTACGCACATCTTCGGAGAGAATCGGACACGGAGCTTCCTCTACCAATTTCTGGCGACGACGCTGAACCGAGCAATCACGCTCTCCCAAATGTGCTGCATTTCCGTGTTTATCAGCAATGATCTGAATTTCCACGTGTTTCATACCTGTCAGGAATTTCTCCAGATATACACCTGCATTGCCAAATGCCTTTTGTGCTTCCTGCTGAGCAGCAGTAATCTGCTTAATCAGCGTTTCTTCATCTTCGGCAATACGAATTCCCTTACCTCCGCCACCAGCAGTAGCTTTGATAATGATAGGATATCCGATATCTCTAGCAATCATGATGGCTTCATCCATATTTTCAACAAGGCCGTCTGATCCAGGAATAACAGGTACTCCTGCATCTTTCATCGTCTGTTTGGCAACAGCCTTGTCACCCATTTTGGTGATGGCTTCAGGAGAAGGTCCAATAAACGTAATATTGCAAGACTCACAAATTTCCGCAAAATCAGCATTCTCCGCCAAAAAACCGTAACCAGGGTGGATTGCATCACATTCCGTCAGTGTGGCTACACTCATCAGGTTTGTGAAGTTGAGGTAACTGTCCTTAGACAGTGTCGGTCCGATACAATAAGCCTCATCTGCAAGACGAACATGCAGAGAATCCTTGTCCGCTTCCGAATAGACGGCTACCGTTGAGATGCCGATTTCACGGCAGGCACGAATAATACGTACCGCAATCTCTCCACGGTTCGCAATCAGTATTTTTTGAAATTTCATTTCGTTTTGTCCTCCTTCGAAGCTCATGCGGTTAGCTGTTTACCAGCTATAACGGTTATTCCGGTTTCACCAGGAAAAGGGGCTGCCCATACTCGACCAGCTGTCCGTTCTCAACCAGCACTTCAACGATTTCTCCCTTGATGTCCGCATCAAGCTCGTTCATCAGCTTCATAGCTTCGATGATACATACCGTTGTTTTCTCAACAACTTTATCACCAGCGCTCACAAAAGGACCCGCTTCCGGCGAGGAAGCTCTGTAAAAAGTACCTACCATCGGAGATACAATTTTATGTAAATGACTTGTAGTATCGACCTGCGGTGCAGCTTCACTTACCACTGCGGCCGGCTGTACTTGCGGAGCAGCAATCATTTGTGGTTGCACAGCAGCTGCTTGAACATACTCCGTTTTGCCCGGTTTGCGGATCGATAACCGTGATCCTTCATTTTCAATTTCCAATTCTTGAACGGAACTTTCATCTACCAGTTTAATCAGTTCTTTGATTTCACTCAATTTAAACATTTCCATTATTCACTCCTTCGGCATCATGCCAGTCTCACTAGGACGGTCATATGGCTTTATGTATTATATCATAATCATTAAAAATGGAAAGAGCCCGAGAGTACAACCAGCTCCCGGGACTGCATTTCCATGATTTGGATTACTGTTCTGTGACGTATTGCACGCTGATTTTGTTCTGTGAAACCGCCAATTCTTTCATGACCAGATCCACGATGGACACCGCCTGTTTTACATCCAGTTTGTCACTGAGGACCACAACTTTATACTTGTCGGCATCTTCTTGAACGATCGCATTAGCGAACTGTTGAGAGAGCGTCTCCTCAATGCCAGTGATTTTGGCTTCTTTTTCTTCCAGTGTACGGAGTTGCTCCGTTGCTTTGGCATTCTCTTCTGGCGTTTTGCTCAGATCACCTGCCACGGTCATCAGTTCCTCATACTTACGATTGTTGCTTTCCTCACGTTGCCACTGGTAGTTCTGGAACTGGCTGCTCGCAGATGCTGTCGTATTCTGCTCTTCCATTTCCTTGAGGACTTCCTCATCTGTCTTGGTTGCAGTGCCGCCTGTCTGACCGTCTGTCTCCGGTGTAGTTGTTGCCCCTTTGTCGGTCTCTTTGTTGGTTTCTTTGCCTGCCTCACTCTTATTCTCGCCTGGTTCGACAGCAGGTGTTTTCTCTGTATTTCCAGCTTCTTTACCTTCCGTAGCCGCCGGTTCTTCCATAGCGCCAGCCGCACTTGGATCACTTTCAACTTCGCCGCTATTCACCACTTCATTCACAACCAAACCTTCTGTAGGATCAAGAATGCCTGCCGTCTCCTTTGCTTCCCCTTGCTTGATTCCATCCACTTGCTGACTGTCTGCCACCGGCGCGTTGATTGGACCGGAATCCTCAGTGAACAGATAATACGCGGACAAAATGACCATCAGACTCAGCATGGAAACGAGCCATACCGTTTGACGTTTGTTATTCATTAGAACTTCCTCCTCAAATTGGCTTCAATCTTATGAGAATTGAATCTTGTGATTCAACACATCAGATTAGTCTTGTTTGCGCGGGACAACCGAGATCCGGTAGGCTGCCACATTCAGTCCTTTTTCCACAGCATCGGTTATCAGGTCCTTCACAACCTTGTTCTCTGCACCCCTCGCAACCACAAGCACCCCACGGATCTGCGGTTTGAGCTTTTTGGTCACTATAGGTGTCTGATCCCCTGATATTTCGTACGTAATAATCTCGCCATCACGGGTATATTGCGTCATATGTCGCTTGCCCCCGCTAGCATCGGTTTCTTCGGTAAGTTGCTGAGAATCCTTCACGTTCCGCTGAACGACCAATTCTTCTGTGGAATCCACGGTAACCATCACATCAACCGTTCCCACACCAACAATGTTTTCCAGCACACCTTTGATTTTGTCTTCAAATGCAATTTCGATCGCCTGAAAAGGATTCTGTTCTGACGGATCACTCTGTATGGATGCCATGGATGTTGCCGGGTCCGGTGGTTCCCGACCGATATTTTCGGAATCAATTTTTTTGACATTGACGAAGGAATTGAACAGCATGATTCCCACCCCGATCAAACCAAGGATAATCAGCCAGCGGAAGGTTTGACTTCGCCTTGCCCCACCCTCTCCGCCACCCATCCAGGTTTCCATCTTTTTGAACCATTGTTTCATCGGACACCCTCCTTCTCAGAGCACTCCAGCACTTTTTGGTTCTGTCACTTGAACGTTGTTTGCATCAACATCCCACTTTTCAGTCAACAATGTAATAATCTGCACCGCATGTTCGGACCTTGTGGATGTCTCACCTTGCTGCTTCGTCTCATCTGCCTGATCACGTATAACAGGCTCGGAAGACGCTTCATTTTCATCACGTTGCCCTCTACTCACATCAATCTGAATATCAGGCACATCAATCTGAATATCAGGCACTTCAATCTGACCAACCTGGATGGGCTGCTGAATTTGATGTGTTTCATCCTTCTCGGATTCTGTGTTAGTTCCAAATATGGGTTGTGTATTTGCAGCGACTTCTTGCTGGCCTGCCTTCACTTCTCCTTCTGCACCCTCTCCGGCCATCTCGACCAATACACGCTGGATCACAGGCAGTTCGACTGATGAGGCAGCTTCCATCTCGGTTTCATATTTACTCATGGTCAGCTGTACCTCTACGGACCGCACCTTGGCACCTGTTGTTTCTTCAATCTGACCTTTCATGACATTAGCCAGTTCTTTGGCTGTCCATTGTAAGGATTGTTCCTGTTCATTGGATTGCAGCCGCTTGCCCTGAGCTAATATCTGTTCGAGTGTTGCATTCCCATCCGATGGAGCATCCATTGCCGACATTGCCCGTTTCAGTTCGCCAACCGGATCACTTTTGAGGAGCTTGGTTATGGGTGATAAAAGGGTCAGCAGGATGAGAAGGCTCAGCACAAGCTTGACATAACGTTCCATGGATCGATTGGGCAACAGCATATCCACAAAAGTCGCCAGCAGAACGATCATAATCAATTCCTGGAGCCAGTTGCTCAGCCACCCCATCCTTTCCATCCCCTTTCTTGCCAACATACAATTCAGCGCATCATGACAGTCATATTGCCCGCGGTCAGCAAGATGGTAATTGCCAGGAAAAACATGAGCCCGACGGCTGCGAGCGCCGCAAATACGTAGATCATGCTCTTGCCGATGGCCTGCAGGCATCCTACAATCGGGGTGTCTCCGAGCGGTTGCATAATGGCACCAGTTACGTTGTATATCAAGGCAAGAGCCAGGATCTTGAGTGCCGGAAAGGCACATAGGAACAAAATGATGATCACCCCGGTGAGTCCAATTGCATTTTTGACAAGTAAAGAAGCTGTAATTACCGTATCCGTCGCATCCGCAAATGTTCTGCCCACGACAGGGACAAAGTTGCCTGCGATATATTTGGCGGCCTTCAGGCTGACTCCATCCGCTACCGATCCCGATGCTCCCTGAACCGAGATTACACCCAAAAACATCGTCAGCAGGATACCCAGCAGTGCCACACTAATATTGCGCAGGAGGTCTGCCAGCTGTGTCAGCTTGTACTTGTCAGACAATGAACTGACGAGATGCAGAACAGCTGAGAAGAAGAGTAACGGGAATACCAGCAAATGAATCAAAGTACTCACCAGATGAATCATGAAAATGATGAGTGGATGTGTCACCGAGACGGTGATGACATTACCCATGGACGCAAGCAGTGTGAATAACAAGGGAACCATGGCCATCATAAAGTTGATCATGCCAGTTATGGCATCCTTGGCGTATCCAATCGCCACACTGAAGCTGTTGATTGCAATGATGATAATGACCATATAACAGATGGAATAGGCGATTTTGCTAATATTATTTTTCTCAAATGCGGTCTGAAGAGTCTCCAGAATCATGCTGAGTACGCTTAACATCACAATCGTGACCAGAAGCTTGCCATTATATAAAATTTCATGCAGCATGAAGGTTCCGATCGCCACAAACACCGATTTCAGGCTGAACCCTTCATTGCCGGGGATTAACATATCCATGAAGGAAGGGGTCTTCCCATCCGGGAAGAAACCACCGTATTGTTGCATCAGTTGATCCCAGTATTTCTCCACCTGATCCTTGGGAAGCTGATCGGCCTGCTGCTCCATCCACTCACCGGAAGGCGAGGTTGCAGTAACCTGTCCCAGGATACCAAACAGAAAACAGAGCATCAGCACAACCGTAAGGCGCCACTGCGGCTTATGATGCATTGATTTCATATGAAGTCCGCACGCCCTTTCTACACCGGCATCAGCTTCATGACGGTTTCGATAATAATGCTGATGATCGGTATAGCAAGTACAAGGATCAATACCTTACCAGCCAGTTCAATCTTGGACGCAATGCTCTCCTGACCTGCATCCCTGACAATCTGTGCGCCAAATTCTGCGATGTACGCTATGCCAATAATTTTCAGCACTGTTTTCAGATAAATACTTTCCATGCCTGAATTCTCGGCGAGCCGCTTCAACACTTCGATGACTGCACCGATTTTGCCAATCAACAACATGAAGATGACAATGCCAGTCGCGGCAGCAATCAGAAAGGCAAACATCGGTTTCTGTTCCTTAATGACCAGAATGAGCACTGTTGCGATGAGCGCCAAACCTACAACTTGGATAATTTCCACAGGTCACCACCATCCGGCTTCATGACCGTTTTTCATTGAAAAAGAAATATCGATTTGATCTCTTGTAGCAGGCTGTCCAGCATACGGACCACCATGAACAATACAACGACAAATCCGATTACGGTCACCCAGTGAGCCATATCTTCCTTTCCCATTTGTTTCAGTACCGTGTGAATCATGGCGATGATGATTCCGATACCCGCAATTTGAAAGATTGCGTTCACTTCTAGATTCATGACCTTGGCACCTCACTATCCCGGCTATTTCAGAAGATCAGAATGACGATTAACGCTCCGACAAGCATCCCGAGGCTTCGGCTCATTCGTTCATATTTCATTTGATCGGCCTGGGCACGGGATTCCTCATGCATTAGTTGTTGAATGGCTAACGATATATGTTTGGTCTGATCCTGACGGTCACTTGTGCCAAGGCTGAAGCTTAATTGCAGCATCACTTCCTTCTCGTCAGCCTTCATGGCTGATCTTCCCCACGCCAGATCCACGCCTGACTGCAGACTTTCCCGGGCAGTGAGTCCATGAGGAGGTTCCATCTGTGTAGCTGCATGAAGAAACAGCGTCTTTACAGGTTCTTTGGTCTGTGCTCCCATCTTGCCCATGGCATCGGGAAGTGGAGTGAGCCCATAGTTAATCTCCGTCATTAGTCGCTGGAGGGCTGCAATGAGTTCTCGCAACTGTCTCGGTCTTAATGCATACTGTCTGGCCTTGTAAAATCCGGCGAGGGTGCTGGCTAACAAAATAATTACCGCACCAAACATGTTAACCAAAGGCTTCACCTCCTGCCCCGGTCTGCTGCAACCCACGCATTTTGCCATCAGCCAGCCGAAAGGTCATGCCCCGGCTCGTCCGTTGCAGCTGGACATAACGTTGAAACATCTGCTCCGTAATTAAGGTTCTGAGGGCAGGTCTGGCCGACAGCTCCGATAGGTCACGGCCATGCGCAGTCGCAATCACTGAGACTCCTGCATGCAGGGCTTCCATCACCGCCTCGGCATCCTCCGGACGACCGATCTCGTCCACAATCAGGACATCGGGCGACATGGAGCGAAGCATCATCATCATGCCCTCAGCCTTCGGACAACCGTCCATCACATCTGTTCGGGGACCTACGTCGAAGCCAGGTACTCCTTTGTAGCTACCAGCGATTTCGGACCTTTCATCCACAATGCCCACTTTCAGACGTGGGCGTATTCCCTGAACCAGTTCAGTTCCCCCTGTAAGCTTTGTACCACTGCTAATTTGTCTCGCCAGATCTCGTAACAACGTCGTTTTCCCTTGTTGTGGTGGTGATAGGATCAACGTGTGCAGGACCTGTCCGCTCTTCATATCGAGAAGATAAGGAAGGATACGATCAGCCACTCCATGTACCTCACGGGCTACCCGAACATTAAACCCGTTGATATCACGCAGGTATTCGACACGCCCACCGCTTAGTACCGTTCGTCCAGCAAGCCCGATTCGATGTCCCCCAGGTATGGTGATGAACCCTTTGCGCAGTTCCTCTTCCAATGTATAAAGTGAATGGTTACTGATCAGGTCCAACAACCTGTGCGTCACTTCTTTCTGAGGAACATACGCTTCTTCAGGAATCCCGGTCGGACAACCTTGAGGTGTCAGGAAGTGGTATGTGTTGCCTGCATTAATCTCCAGGGGTCTGCCTTCACGTATACGTACTTCCTCCACTTGTTCCAATAGAGCGGGTGGCATTCTTCCAAGAATGGTTCGGATCGGTTCCGGAAAAAGTTCCCTCCAGTTCACCTTCATGAGTAGGCTCCTCCAACCTTGAGATCATTTGGTTCACACTTCTGGCGCTTGTTCATATCTCAAGTTTATGCCTGTACATTTAATTTATGACGCTGAAATCTATCAATTCTTCAGAATACGGTTGAGAGTTGAAAGCATAGATGCACCTTCTGTTCTAGGCACCCGTCTAGATGTGCATGCATATAGTAATTGCAGATAGGTAAGTTCCATTTCGGTTCAAAACAGAACTACCGATCCCCAGATAAGAAAGGAGTTGTGGGGAGTGCGAGTTGATGTCGTTGGCAATGTGAATGAAGTACGTACTATTGATATCGCAGGGCGAAGTGCAGTTGTCATTGATGTATTGTGTACGACCAGTACGATTATTACGGCTCTGGCGTATGACGCTTCCGCTGTGATTGCTGTAGAGACCGTTCCACAAGCCAAACAAATGGAAGTGAAAGATTGCATTCGAGGCGGGGAACGTTTTGACAAAAAAATCACCGGATTCGAGGTGGGGAATTCCCCCTATGAATATATGACTGAGGACATTGCAGATAAAACAATCATACTGACCACAACCGATGGAACCCGCGCCTTGATCAAAGCTTCCAGGGCGAAACATGTACTAGCTGGATCATTTCTCAATGTCAGGGCTGTCGCAGCAGTTCTTTGCCAACTTCAACGAGATGTATTGCTGTTATGTGCGGGGAATCAGGATGAATTTGCACTGGAGGACGCCTTGTGTGCTGGATGTATCATCGACGAACTGCACCGTCAATCCTGTTCTCCCCTCCAACTAAACGATCTCGGCATAGTACTTCATCAGGCGGTATCCCAATGTCAAGAGAGCATCCCCGAGCTGGTGCAGGGATCTGTTAGCGGGCGTAGGCTTGAAAAGCTAGGCAGGGTTCATGACATTTCATATTGTTCTCAATTAAACTTGCTGGATTGTGTTCCCGAGATGGAGGAGGGGAACCTCATGCAACCTTATAGAGGCATACGCGGGGGAAAGATGTTCAAGTTGATGTGAGAATTGCCATGAGAAAAACAAAAAAAGGTGTACTGCTGCCCGTTGGCAACAGTACACCTTTGCTAATTTACACACACAGAAAATACTTATCTGCGATCTTGAGGTCCACCGATAACGGCTTGCTCGGCAGTGTCGAGATCATATGCTGTATGCAATGCCTTAATGACGTCATGCAGCTTATCTCCGTCAATAACACAAGATACTTTGATCTCGGAAGTGCTCACCATCTTGATGCTCACGCCTTCAGCGGAAATGACTTTGAACATCTTCGCAGCTACACCTGGGTGACTGACCATGCCTGCGCCAACAATGGAGATTTTAACGAGGTTCTCCTCAGATGTGACTTCACGGTAAGGCAAGCGGCTGTGAAGGCCTTCAATGACACGTAATGCGTTCTCACGATCAGACAGCGCCACAGAGAATGAGAAGTCCGCTTTGCCATCCATCACTCCGCTCTGAACGATAATGTCCACATCCAGCTGATTGGATGCAAGCGCACCAAATACTTCGGCCAGAACTCCTGGTACATCCGGCACACCCAGAATACTGATGCGAGCCACGTTTTTGTCATAGGCAATACCACTAACCACTACGCCTTGTTCCATTGCTGCTTCCTCCTTCACAACCGTTCCTTCATTATGGTTAAAGCTGGATCTTACAATTAAAGGTACACCGGAATGCTTCGCGTACTCTACTGCACGCGGATGCAGCACCGCTGCTCCCAAATTAGCGAGTTCCAGCATTTCGTCATAGGATATTTCCTTCAGCTTGCGCGCAACCTTAACGATCCGCGGGTCCGTAGAATAGATTCCGTCTACATCCGTATAGATCTCACACGCATCAGCCTTAATTGCTGCCGCCAGCGCTACAGCTGTTGTATCCGAGCCACCACGACCCAGCGTTGTGATCTCGCCGTCTTCCGTCATGCCCTGGAAGCCTGCAACAATAACAATGTTGCCCTCGGCAAGTGCTGCATTCACGCGGTCAGGTTGAATATCATGAATACGTGCTTTTCCGTGAACCGGCTCTGTGCGGAATCCCGCCTGCCAGCCCGTAAACGATACTGCCTTACGTCCAAGTGCTTGAATAGCCATCGATAACAAAGAGATCGAAATCTGTTCTCCTGTCGTTAAGAGCATATCCATCTCACGAGCAGGCAGATCACTATTCAATTGTTTTGCCTGATCAATCAAATCATCTGTTGTATCCCCCATGGCCGAAACCACGACTACACACCGATGTCCTTCATCAGCTTTTTCTACAACACGTCCGGCTACACGCTTCATGCGTTCTGTATCTCCGACCGAGCTGCCCCCAAATTTCATGACGTACAATGACAACGCAAATCCACTCCCTACCTTGTGCAGTATGCATAATTAATGTCCATCGTCATTATTCTCTACGAGAAATGACTTTAACCCAGTATATTACGAAAGCGCCTGATAGGCTAATCTTTTTTCGAAAAAACCCTCTGCCAAAGGAATGGCAAAGGGTTGTTAATACCGTTTATTAGCTTACAGCTTGTGAAAGTTACGCACGGGAAGAGTATTTACCTTCACGTGTGTCAATCAGGAGAACATCACCTTCGTTAATAAACAAAGGAACTTGTACGTTCAAGCCTGTTTCCACTTTTGCATTTTTGGTAGCGCCTTGTGCAGTGTTACCTTTAACACTAGGCTCAGTCTCGATGACTTTCAACTCAACGCTTGTTGGCAAGTCAATTCCGAGGATTTCACCTTGATAGCTAACAATCTTAACGACCATGTTTTCTTTCAGGAAGTTCAATTCCCATTCCAGTTGATCACTAGTCAATGTGAACTGATCATAAGTTTCGTTATCCATGAACGTGTGCTCTGTACCGCTTGCATACAGGTAGGATACGCCACGGTTTTCGATGATGGCACGACCAATCGTTTCGCCCGCACGGAATGTTTTTTCAACGGTGTTACCGTTACGCAGGTTTTTCAATTTGGAACGTACGAAGGCAGCGCCTTTACCTGGTTTAACGTGTTGGAAATCAAGCACGGTATAGATATCGTTATCTACTTGCACGGTCAAGCCTGTTTTAAAATCGTTTACTGAAATCACAAAAAACCCCTCCTGATATGGTTAAAAAGTAGGTGATATAAGACGAGGGGTTAATGTTATATGTAAAATGAGCCCAAGAATGGCCACCTCGTTCACTTCGATTGCAGTACCATCCTCCGATCGCTGTTATCCCCAGATTTTTTTGATCCCATTAACAATGGGAAAATCCGGTGATAAAGGCGAACGCTTCGCTTCTTCAGATTGGTTCTGCACTCTCCGATATGGTGAAATTTCTTATTTTTCATTTTAAATAACACATTAAAAATCGTCTTATATCCCTGGTGGCTGTAATTTAGCCGATTACGGTGAACTTCTTGTCCGACTTCGTGAGAATATGAATACCCGTCTCGGTAATCACTACGTCATCCTCGATACGCACGCCACCAAGCCCGTCAATATATATACCCGGTTCAACGGTAACAACCATACCCGGTTTCAATACATCGTCGCTAAGCTTGGACAGGCGAGGAGCTTCGTGAACTTCCATACCCAGACCGTGGCCTGTGCTGTGTCCGAATTGATCTCCATATCCGTGACCTGCAATGATATCACGAGCCAATGCATCTGCTTCCCGTCCGGTCATACCCGGTTTCAGGTTCTCCAGCGTATGTAACTGAGCTTCCAGTACAATGTCATAAATTTTGCGCAGTTCAGGTACAGGTGTACCTGTTGCAATGGTACGTGTCAGATCTGAACAGTATCCGTCCAAAAGTGCACCAAAGTCAAATGTAATTAACTCATTTTGTCCGATGACCTTACTGCTCGCTACACCGTGAGGCATAGCAGAACGTTCACCCGATGCTACAATGGTGTCAAACGAAGAGGACGTTGCTCCATGTTTGCGCATGAAAAACTCCATCTCCAGATCCACTTCACGCTCCGTCATACCTGGTTTTGCAAACTGCAAAACGTGGCTGAACGTGGCATCCGCCAGATCTGCTGCTCTCTGCATGACCGCGATCTCGTCTTCATCCTTGAACATACGAAGTTGTTCCACGATCCCGGATACAGCTTTCAGTTCAATAGACTGCAGTGCTTCAGCATAAGCGGAGTGCGTGCCGAATGTGACACTATCCTGCTCGAAGCCCAATTCTTTGATATTCGCGGATGTCAACAATTCGCGCACCGTATCCATCGGCTTAGCTCCATGCTCCACAACGGTAAATCCTTTGGCTTGCTGAGGCGCTTGTGACATATAACGGAAATCAGTCAGCAGATATGCATCCTGTTCCGTAATCAGCACATATCCCGCCGAGCCTGTAAAGCCCGTCATATAACGACGGTTAATCGGGTTTGTAATCAGCATTGCAGTGAGTTCATGCTCACGCATGGCTTCACGCAACTTATTTACTCGTTTGTTTTCCATCGGTAACCCTTCTTTCTCTCACATTCCCGGGTTCCCGGCTCAGGTTTGTTTGTCCAGATGACGCACAAGAGCCAGCAATCCCAGTTCATAGCTTACTTCGCCAAATCCGGCAATCTGCCCGATTGTTTCCGCTGCAATCACTGAATGATGTCTGAACGCTTCGCGTGCATGAATGTTGGATAGATGTACTTCCACCGTAGGGACTTTTACAGCATTGATTGCATCACGTATAGCATAGCTATAATGGGTAAATGCTCCGGCATTCAGTATGATTCCGTCTGCCTCACCCATCGCTGCATGAATGCGGTCAATGATGTCCCCTTCATGGTTCGATTGATAAAAAGCGATGGAGACGCCAAGTTCATCAGCCTGTCTGCGAATTTTGTCTTCAATATCCTTCAGACTAAGCGTTCCATAGATGCCCGGTTCACGTACACCAAGCATGTTCAGGTTCGGACCATTGATCACAATAATTCGTTTCATCGCTGCTCCACCCTCTCTGCAAATAACCATCTGCTATTTTAACACAGGCATTGCCGGATTGAGAAGCTTTTTTGCGCTATGCCCCCGCTTGCTCCGGCTCGCGTTTGCGTTCGTCCGTGTACTCCATAGCTACCGTGTAACCAATGAACAGCCCCCATAACAAAAAGAAACATAGTTCCGTGATGATTGAATCCCACGTTAAACCGTTCAAAGGTTTCATCATCCCCAGTTTTGGTCCGACCAGTATAAAGAGAATCAGCCACCAGACGATTCCATACACCATGCCGGGTAACGGCCCTTTCAGTTTTCTAATCGTGAACGTGTAGAGTAAGGATGCCAAGATGGAAAAGACGATAAAAAACAGCCAGCCTGTCAAATGTCCTGCTGCGGTATATATATATTCATGTTTGAAAAAAGGCTCGGCCAGAAATCCGACGGGTACAATTGTAAAATGCAACAGATAGAATAGCCAATGTAGCCCGCCCCAGATAAAACCGGCAAAAAAGCCAAGCTCTAACGCAAAGGAAAATGGATTCGTGTAGTAGTGTGCTTGACCTTGCCTCTGGGTAGGGCGTCTGCCCCTGTCTTTTTGCTGCCGCTCATTGGGACGTTGACCTTCATCGTGTGATGTATCTTCATGCTTACGTTCTGTCATCGATATTCTCCTTCATTCAGTTGATAATCCCGCATTATGCCTCGAATTTCCGCTCTGATTCTACGAGGTAGTATGTTCAAAACAGGACAATCTTAACAACATCCTTCAAGGTTTGACTCACAAACTAGAAATTGGTCTTAAAATTCGATACAATAGGGTTATTAAACTGCCTTTGATCGCGAAGGCCTAGAACAGAATAGGAAGGTGAATAATTTGCCTCAACAATCCAAGCCTGTCAGCTATGGGGGGCAAGCTGTCATTGAAGGCGTAATGTTCGGTGGGAAACATGTCAACGTTACAGCTGTTCGTAGAAAAGACGGCGAAATTACGTATCTGGAAGTTCCCAAGCAAGACAAGTCCTGGGTCACGAAATTGCGGCGGATTCCTTTATTACGCGGAATTGTCAGCATTATAGATTCAAGTGTCAAAGGTAGCAGACATCTCAATTATTCTGCTGACGCCTATGCTGATGATGAACTGGAACCGGAAGAGAAAGCCAAGCAAAAAGAGAAAGAAGGTTCGGGCTGGAGCCTAAGCATGATCATCGGTGTGACTGCCGTAGCCATCCTTTCATTCCTTTTTGGTAAAGTTGTGCTCACATTGCTTCCTGTTGTTATCGAGAATTTTCTATTCAAAAATGCATTCGACAATCAGTTTTTGCATAATTTACTGGAAGGCGGCATTAAGCTGATCCTGTTACTCGCCTATCTGTGGTTAATCTCACAGACGCCGATGATTAAACGTCTCTTCCAGTATCATGGAGCGGAACACAAAGTAATCAGCGCACATGAAGCTGGTGAAGAACTGACACCGGAGAACGTGCAAAAGTACAGCCGACTGCACTACCGCTGCGGAAGCAGTTTCATTATGTTGACTGTCATTATTGGAGTGTTTCTATACTCTCTCTTCACGTACGATAACCTCTGGGAACGGATGGGTCAGCGTCTGTTGTTATTGCCAGTTGTGCTAGGCATTTCTTTTGAACTGTTAAAGCTCACGAATTCAGTACGTGATATTCCTGTACTGCGTTATCTCGGATACCCGGGATTGTGGCTGCAATTGCTGACAACAAAAGAACCGACCAACGAACAGGTAGAAGTATCCATTGCTTCGTTTAACCGTATGCGTGAGTTGGATGCCAAGCTTGCCAATGTCTCTGCTACGTCAGAAGTACCTGTTGCAACACTCGATCCTGTGAAAGGGTGAATGATATGAACAAGCAGGCAATCTTATTTTGGACGTTCATCGCACTAGCTGCTGTTGGAGTCTTGACTTGGCTGGGGAACGCTAGTCCATCCAGGATCATTATTCCTCTGGTCGTGTTCGGAGCTGTATTCCTGCTGTACAAATATCCGCCTCGTCGCTGGGCAAGCAAAACCAAATCACCAAAGATCAAGCCATCGGCACGAACCATGGCAAAAGTCAATGCACAGTCCAGTGCCAGAAAGAGCAGCAGCTCTTCTAAGAAACGTAAGGATTATCCTTTCCAAGTGATTCAGGGACAAAAAGGGAAAAGCGATGAAGATATACCGAAATTTCACTAAAAGGTACTGAACATACAAAAAAGCAGTTCTCCCAACATACGGAGAATTGCTTTTTTCACGTTTACACAGGTATCAGAGGCGGAGCTTCTGCTTGTTTCTTACGTAATTCTTTTCTTTGTTTGTCCAGCTGCTCATCATACACTTTCATATTCCACCCGTTGAAAAATTCGCTCCCTGCGGTAGCACCTGATCGATATAAGGCCGTGCTGTCCTGTAACGATAAATGAAATTGCGTTGGTTTAATCCCAAGCGTTGGTATTTTCACCGTACGAAACCGGTTAATCTGTTCGATGTAGCGTTCATCATGTGCTGTGAGCATCGTCTCCACAAGGGCCTGAAGCATGCTTAGCGGTCCTTTAATACGGGCAGGCTCCACTTCCGTCTTGCCCACCATTTTGAAACCGACAACCGGAATAACGTCTCCCCCTCGTTCCGAACGATCACCATCGAAGAGCCACAGCGGAAAATTGCTAAGCAATCCACCATCCACGACATATACAAACTGATCTTGAAAAGCAAGTCCTTTGGAGAATACTGGCGATTTGCGTATGACTACGGGATCAAAAAAATAAGGGATACTGCAACTCATACGTACCGCTTTTGCAACATCCAGCTTGGCAGGATCAATGCCGAACCGTCGAATATCGTCCGGCAGCACCAGAATGGTTCCATTGGATATATCGGATGCCGTAATAAGCAACTTGCCTTGCGGCAAGTCAGCGAATGTGCGAATCCCTTTCTGCTCCAACATCTTGCGAATCCATGATTCCAATGCCTCCCCCGAATACAAGCCTTTCTTCAAGAACAGCCTTGCCGCGGGTCCGACCCATCGGGTATTAAATATAGGGGAGCGACGCAGCAATGAAACAAAGGGGGTATTCTCAATAATGACTTTCATCTCCTCGGCCCTGTAACCGGCCGCTAGCAGAGCAGCTACAATGGAACCGGATGATGTGCCTGCTACTCGATTAAACTGAATGCCGCAGTCTTGAGCACCCTGCACAGCACCTGCAAGCGAGATCCCTTTGACGCCTCCACCTTCAAACACCGCGTTAATTAACATAACAAAAAACCCCCGTTCTCCAGGCAGCCACATTTCTACTGCCACTCTATGAGAACAAGGGTTTGTCTTATAACCGTATTGTTAAATTGTTTTAGAGACCATAATAAGCTTTTAATTTGGCAATTAGGCCGAGAGGGTTCTTCGTCAGGTATTGTGAACTGAAGAATATATCCCCTTTAACCGAAGAATACTTCTTGTTGTAGTCCAGTTGATCGATGATCTCCTGTGATGTCTGCCAGCCAATCTCTGGCGTACCTAACTTATAAGGTGAGTGGCCGATATACAATTTTACATTTGTGTTAGCCACTTCATTCGCCCACCAGTCCACGACTTTGTCGTATCGGGCTACGCTCAGTGTCATACTCCAATACACCTGCGGAGCGACATAGTCGATCCACTCCTGGTTAATCCATGTCCGCACATCTGCATTCATGCTGTCATACGCGGTTACTCCTGCTTTGGTATCAGAACCTGTCAGATCAACGGATTTATTACGCCATACACCAAATGGACTAATTCCATATTCAACGTTAGCTTTTACTCTGTGAATGCTCTGCCCGAGCTGCTTAACAAACTGATTGATATTGTCCCGACGCCATTCAGCACGGTCTTTGGTATTCAATGTGTTGTAAGTTTTGAAGGCTGCATCATCATTAAAAGTCACATTGGATGGATAGAAATAATCATCCAGATGTACACCATCAATATCATACTGATTGACCACTTCCATGATCGTATCGATAATATGCTGTCTGGCTTCCGGGATACCCGGGTTAATGTACATTTTGCCGGATGCATTCACAATCCAGTCTGGATGAAGCTTGGAGATGTGGTTTGCTGCCAAGTTTGATGTACTCGCTGAGTTCGTTGCTCTAAACGGATTAAACCAGGCGTGGAACTCAAGACCTCGTTTGTGTGCCTCCTCAACCATAAACGCGAGGGGATCATAACCGGGATCTTTACCTTGTGTTCCTGTTAATACGCTGTTCCAAGGCACCAGACCTGAAGGATAGATGGCATCCCCATTGGCTCTCACTTGGACAAATACTGCGTTGATGCCCATACCTTGCAAAGTATCAAGCTGTTTTGTATACTCCTGCTTTTGCTTCTCTACATTTCCTTTGGCACCGGATGTAGGCCAGTCTCCATTCACAGTGGAAATCCAGGCTCCCCGCATCTCTTCAGAAGCTGGTACAGTGCCCGTGCCTCCAGGCTCCGCTGGGGTTGCCGGGGTTGGTTCAGGAGTTGGGACTGATTCGTCTCCTGTGTACAGATCAATGGTCTGGGCTGACTGATTCCAGTTCACTCGAATGCCCAGGTTCTCACTGACGAATCGAATGGGTACCATGACCCGACCTTGTTTCAATTCGACCGATGCATCCAGACCAACTACAGCGTTATCCACAGTTGCCTGCTGGCGTCCGCTCGTCATAGAGATGACCGAATCGGATTTCTGAATGGTCACGGTACGAGTAGCTTGAGACCATAAAACAGACGCACCCAGTCCTTCGCTAATGACACGCAGAGGTACCATCGTTACATTTACTTTGGGCAAGATGTAGGGTGATACATCCGATTCCAAACGGTTGCCGTCTAGAAAAATAGCGATTTCCTTCTGACCAGCCGCTTGTGCCGTCATGCCTGCTGTCTGTAATCCAAGTACAAAAATGAGCAGCAGTATCAATCCTTTACGAACATTCATTAGTGCAGTCCTCCAAAATCATTATAAATTTGCGGTAAATTCTACTAGTTTAATAGACGCTTCTACCCTTCGTTTAGTTGCGAAAATCTCCAAATTATGGTGTGATTGCACACAAAAAAATGCTTCCTGCCATTGAAACGGCAAGAAGCATCCTTTGATCACAGGATACAATTCATTGTATATCATCATGTTTATTCCACTGCTGAATCTTAAGACTCCGTATTACTCATGACGTCCTGAAGATTTTTGAGGTCACGCAACCGGCTCTCATCCTGACGGAAGTATTCAACCAAGGACTCAATGCATGTAATGGAGTCCCAGCTCAGGTGATGTTCAATGCCTTCAACATCATTGTAGATATTTTGTTCCTGAACACCAATCGTTGTCAAAAATTGTTCAAGCAGATGATGGCGCTCCATCAAACGTTTGCCCATCTTTTTGCCTTTTGGCGTAAGCACCAGTCCGCGGTACTTCTCATAGATCAGGTACTCGTCTTTGTCCAGCTTTTGGATCATCTTCGTCACCGATGAAGGATGTACTTCCAGTCCTTCAGCTATATCAGACACACGAGCATAGCCCTTTTCATCAATTAATTTGTATATACGCTCCAAATAATCTTCCATACTGGGCGTTGGCATCTGCTTCCCTCTTTTCTCTCTGACCGGCCCCTATTCGTGCCTGGTCCCTATCTTATAATGATACATGTTATCAATACGCATTGGCAAGTCCTGCACAGTTCGGAGCGCGCTGTTACACAAGTAATTGGCAGCGTGACTTCTCACCAAACGAGGCAAACTAAGCAAAGTTCCGCATCGAAAGGAGTGATTTCGTGAGTACAAGTGTAGCCTCACCGCCAGTTCGAAAAGCAAAAGGTACTAAACCCTTTATTCCCGATTTGGTGTATTTTGAACCCGGTGCATTGGAATATGATAAAGGCAAACGGATTATGGAGTGGGTGACATCCAAAAACATACCTTATCAGATGACCACATCCCATAACCGAATCACAAACCTGCCCGGTGAAACCGAACAAGAAAAGTACCGGATGGCAAAGCGTACTTTGGTCGTTGGTGTGCGCAAAACACTCAAGTTTGACCAGTCGAAACCTTCAGCGGAATATGCCATTCCCATCTCTACAGGCTGTATGGGGCACTGCCATTATTGTTATCTTCAAACTACACTTGGTGCGAAACCTTACGTCCGTGTCTATGTTAATACCGAGGAGATCATTCAGGCTGCAAAAGGATACATCGAAGAACGGGCGCCTGAAATCACGCGATTTGAAGCCGCCTGTACTTCTGATCCCGTAGGACTTGAGCATATCACGGAAAATTTAAGTGACCTGATTCGTTTTATGGCGGATGAAGAATACGGGCGCTTGCGCTTTGTAACCAAATATCATCACGTTGATCCGTTGCTGAACATCAAGCATAACGGCCACACCCGTATCCGGTTTAGCGTCAATTCGGATTATGTCATCAAAAACTTTGAACCGGCTACCTCCAGATTTGAGGAACGCATTGAAGCTGCTGGCAAAATTGCACACGCTGGTTATCCACTGGGATTCATTATCGCTCCGATTATGTGGTATGAAGGCTGGGAAGAAGGATACTCAGAGCTTTTGCAGAAGCTGGCAGATACACTTCCAGAGGAAGCAACTAAGGACCTTACCTTTGAAATTATCCAGCACCGTTTTACCAAAACGGCCAAAGCAACCATTGAGAAACGTTATCCCAAAACCAAGCTGGAGATGGATATCGAGAAACGTAAGATGAAATGGGGCCGCTGGGGTCAGTACAAGTATGTGTATAAGGATGACCAGCAAGATGCGCTGCGCGAATTCATTACGGAACGGATCTTTGAACATTTTCCACTAGCCAATATTGATTACTTCACCTAAACAAAAAACGGGACTGCCCTTAACGATATGCTGGTATAAGCATTCCTAACGATTAAAAAGCAGGTTACATGACCCAGAGTGTCTCTGGTAACATGTAGCCTGCTATGCCATACATAACAATACTTAAATTCAGTTCATCCGTTTAAATAATCATCCAGTCTGGTGTAATCTGCTGCAACCAGATGGTAATCTTCGTCATCTGATCTGTAAAAAGCAATACTCCAAGGAACAACATTAATGCTCCGCCGACTTTCATCATGACATTCGAATACCGTAAGATCCAGCGTGTCGAACCAATGAAAAAGGCCAAAATGAAGAACGGGATTGCAAACCCTGCCGTATAACCTGTTATCAGCGCCAGCCAGGTTGTGGGCTCACTTGCAGCCATCGCAATGATCGCTGTTAGAATAGGGCCAATACACGGCGACCAGCCTGCTGAGAAACCGATGCCAAATATAAAAGAGCCCAGATAGCCTGCTGGTTTCCATTTCATATCCAGCTTGCGTTCCTTCATCAGAAACTGTGGCTTGAACACACCAAGCAAAAATAACCCCATAAGCATAATCAAAATGGCAGACAATTGCCGAATCAATTCACGGTTATCATTGAAAAATTGGCCAAACAGTCCAGCACCCAGGCCAAGCGAATAAAATACAGCCGAGAAGCCTAAAATAAACGCCAGTGTATGCGTCATGGTCTTAAAGCGGACTTCGCGCTGATTGCGGTCATCCTTCAATTGTTGCACCGTCATACCTGTAATGTAGGAGAGGTATGATGGATACAGCGGAAGACAACATGGTGATATAAATGAGACCAAACCTGCTACAAAAGCCATCCATACATTAACATCAGGCATGAAGCGGATGTCTCCCTTCCCCGGGCTCACGTGCTTGCTCGTTCAGTCGTCAGGCTCGGAACCCTTTTTTTCCAATCATCGTCAGAATCAGCATCATGATCAGCAATAATACAATCGTTGCTCCAGGTGCGAGGTTCCAGATGCCTGCTACAACCAGTCCAAGGACTACGGCAATTTCGCCAATCACCACGGACAAAATAATGGCGGATTTGAAACTCCGGGCCATCAACAGGCTGACCGCTACCGGAATGGTCAATAGCGCTGACACCAGAAGCGCACCAACAATCTTGATCGCCGTGCTAATGACAAGTGCTGTCATCACAGTGATTAACATGTTCAGAATTCTTACAGGCAACCCGGTAACCGCTGCCGCATCTTCCTCAAAGCTGAGCAGGAAAAATTCCTTATGTAACAATGCCACTACAATCACCACGATCAGCGTAACCACACCTACCAGCTTCAGATCCGTAGCGTCTAATGTATATATACTGCCGAACAAATAACTCATGACATCTGCATTATATCCTTTGCCCAGCGTGAAGAACAAGGAAGCAAGAGCCACACCACCGGACATGATAATGGCAATCGATAATTCGGCGTAACTCTTGTACGCTTTGCGCAATTTCTCTATCGCAAATGAAGCAAGCACGGCAAATATCAAGCCCACCGCAATGGGATACACTTCAATCAGGAATCCAAGTGCAACACCGGCAATGGTCACATGAGACAAGGTGTCTCCGATCATGGATAACCGCCGTAAGACCAGGAACAGTCCGATTAACGGAGCGGTAATGCCAATTAACAACCCACCCGCCAGGGCACGCTGAAAAAAATCACTCATTAATATTTCCAAAACAAACACGACTCCTTCGGCCTTACTCTAATCTAATGGGCCATAAATACGGCTAGCGTACCTGTGCAGTGGTATGTTGCAGATTGGTCTCAGCACAATCCTGTACCTCATGCGAATGACGGACATGAAAATTAATTTTGCCATTCGTTACCGCAGCTTCAGAACCCAAATAACTCTCCATCCGATCCATATCATGAGACACCATCAGAAAAGTCATGCGGTGATGTTCATGCATATGTGTAATCAGTTCAAAGAAACTGGCCTGTGATTCAGCATCTATACCTACGGTAGGTTCATCCAGAATCAACAGATCCGGGTGATTGATAAGCGCCCGTGCCAAAAATACACGCTGCTGTTGTCCGCCGGACAATTGACCAATTCGTTTGTTCGCCAGATCCTCGATCCGCATGACCTGCATCGCATCCGTGCACTGTTGCTGACATTTGCGAGACATACGACGGAACATGTTTTTGTTATTGTACAAGCCTGACATGACAACTTCACGAACGGTCGCGGGGAACAACGGGTTAAATGCATTCTTTTGAGGTACATACCCGATTCGGTCCCAGTCCTTGAACCTGCGGATCGACTGTCCGAATAGTTTGATATCTCCCTGCGCAGGAGGAAGAAGTCCTACCAGCATGCGCAGCAATGTCGTTTTACCCGCCCCATTGGAACCGATAATCCCGACAAAGTCCCGTTCCTGGGCCATAAAATCGAGATTCTCAATCACTCGCTGGTCCCCGTAGGAAAATGATAGTTTCTCGATCTCTATAATTGGATCATGACATAGTGGCATGATTTGCTGCATGGCAAAGCCGCCCTTCATTATATATAAGAATCCCATAGCGTCCTAAGAGCCTTCACCGTGAACGGTAAAGACTCTTCGATCTGAATTCTTCGTTCTATCTTATTTTAATGCGATCAGCAGATTTTGCAAATTTTTCTCCATCAGGGTGAAATAATCATCCCCATTTGTTGCCTGCTCCTTGGTCAATCCCTCAACCGGATTAAGGACCATGGTCTCTACTCCTGCTTCACTTGCCAATGTTTTCGCCAATTTGTCAGATACCAGCTCTTCAAAGAAAATGTATTTAATGCCTTCATCTTTAACCAGTTTCGCAAGCTTCACAATATCCTGTCCTGTCGGTTCAGCATCCGGGGAAAGTCCCATAATGGCATGCTGGGTTAATCCATAATCACGTGCAAGGTAGCCAAACGCTTGGTGCGAGACAACAATTTCGTTGTTCGGTACGGTAGCCAATTCATCTGTGAAACGCTGATCCAGCGTCTCAAGCTTGGTACGAAGCTCTTCATAACGTTGTTCGTAACCTGTTTTGTGATCAGGATCTGCCTCGACCAGACTATTTTTGATGTTTTCAGCCATGATCATGGCTGATTTCGGACTAACCCACGTATGTGGATCAATATGATGATCAGCGACATCTTCACTGGTAGCCTCATCTGTGTGTTCATCCGCATGCTCGTCTTCGTGCTCTTCGCCATGACCGTGCCCATCATCACCCTCAGCCGTTAACAGCTTAACACCTTCACTGACGGCAACAGACTTCACCTGTGTATCACTATTCAGCGACTTCAGGAAATTCGGCACCCATCCTTCCAGTCCAGCTCCATTATAGAGAAACAGCTGTGCCTTGGACGTATTAACGATATCCTGACTCTTCGGAGTCCAGTCATGTGGCTCTACTCCCGTTGGCAACAGGTTAATGACATTGGCATCCTCACCACCGATTGCAGTCGTAAAAGCATATACAGGATAAAATGTTGTCACAACGTTTACCTTGCCTTCCACAATCTTCGCACTATTGGAACTATCCTGCCCACACGCTGACAATACCAGCAAAGTGAGAATAAGCAAACCCGTCCACAGTAGCTTTATGTTGCCTCTTTTGCCCGTCTTTCCTGTACGGTTATCCTGAACTTGATGTTGCACTTTATAAAATGTCATTATGATTCACTCCGCATCTCTTAATCGTAAACATTACTGAAAGAATTATAGGTAACCTGAACCTACTTGTCAAGCTATCCCGTCCTATTCATTCTTTCCTGAAGTACGGAGTTCATAACAGTATATGCTTGTTCTCTTCCCGTCAGATACGAATTATATCAATAAAAAAAGGGCCCGAATTACATCGGGCCACCTTGAGTCATAGTTACGACAGTATTTGAATCAATTTCATAACTCAATTCTTATTTTACTTGTGCACCATTAGGCATGTTGTCTGGTACTGTAGCCAGTGTAAGCTGGTCGCCATGCGATGCTGCAAGGATCATACCCTGGGACAGTTCACCACGAAGTTTCACCGGTTTGAGGTTGGTCACACAGATGACTTTGCGTCCAACCATCTCTTCTGGCGAATAGAACTTCGCAATTCCAGATACGACCTGGCGCTGCTCATAACCCAGATCCAGCTGCAATTTCAGCAACTTATCCGCTTTTTTGACAGGTTCGCAGGAAATGACTTGAGCCACACGCAGTTCAACTTTGGCAAAATCGTCAATACCGATCTCTTCGGTACCCTCAGGTGCAGTTACCGGTTCAACAGCTGCTGAAGCTCCAGCATCTGCTTGACTTGTTTCAGGCTGTTCCGCTTTTTGACCACCTGTCATTGCTTCAGAGATATAAGCAATTTCCTGTTCGGAATCCAAACGCGGGAAGATTGGATCCCCTTTTTGCAAGGCATTTCCAGCTGGAACCAGACCCCATTGCTTGGCTGTATCCCAAGCCGTAAGTTCACCTTCCTGAATGCCCAGCTGTGCCCAGATTTTATGAGGAGCACGCGTCAGGAACGGTTGCAACAGAATGGAACCAATTCGCAAGCTTTCGATCAGGTGAGCCATAACGGATGCCAATTCATCGCGTTTTGCTTCATCACGAGCCAGCGCCCATGGCTGCGTCTCATCAATATATTTGTTGGTGCGGCTGACAAACTGGCTGATCGCTGTCAGTGCTACGGAAAACTGCAGGTTTTCCATCGCCTGTTCCACTTTTTCCACTGTAGCATGGCCTGCTTCTTCCAGCGAAGCATCAAATTCCGTTACATTCGAAGCAAACGCCGGGGCTTTGCCTTCAAAATATTTGTCTACCATGGCAACTGTACGGTTCAACAGGTTACCCAGATCGTTCGCGAGGTCGGAGTTAACACGCTCTACGAAGCTCTCCGGTGTAAACGTACCATCGGAACCAAACGGTACTTCACGCAGCAGGTAATAACGCAGTGCATCGAGACCGTAACGGTCAATCAGAGTCACTGGATCAACGACATTACCTTTGGATTTGGACATTTTACCGTCCTTCATCAACAACCAGCCATGTGCAAACACTTTCTTCGGTAAAGGCAGATCCAATGCCATCAACATAATTGGCCAGTAGATCGTATGGAAACGAACAATTTCTTTCCCAACCAGATGTACATCCGCAGGCCAGAACTTGTTATAAAGGGATGCATCGGATGAACCGTAGCCCAAAGCTGTAATATAGTTGGACAACGCATCAATCCACACGTAAACCACGTGTTTTGGATCGCCTTTCACTTTGACGCCCCATTCAAATGTAGTCCGCGATACGGCCAAATCTTCAAGACCTGGCTTGATGAAGTTGTTGATCATCTCGTTCTTACGGGATTCCGGCTGAATAAAGCCCGGGTTCTCTTCATAATATTTCAACAAACGATCTGCATATTTGCTCATACGGAAGAAGTATGATTCTTCTTTGACCAATTCAACCGGGTGTCCGCTATCCGGGCTCTTGGCCGAGATAATCTCACCCTTCTCATTCTTCTCTACATCCACCAGTTGAGTCTCCGTGTAATACGTCTCATCCGGAATGCTGTACCAGCCTTCGTACTCACCTTTGTAGATATCTCCCTGTTTCAGCAAACGGTCAAAGATATCCTGAACAATGGTTTTGTGACGCTCTTCGGTTGTACGGATAAAGTCGTCATTGGAAATGTCCAACTTGTTCCACAGTTCCTTGATCCCCACAACGATATCGTCGATAAAAGCTTGCGGTGTCTGTCCTTTCTCTTGTGCCTTGCGCTCAATCTTCTGGCCATGTTCATCGGTTCCTGTCAGATAATGAGCATCATAACCGCGTAAACGCTTGTAACGAACCATCGCATCTCCCGCCACCGTTGTATACGCATGCCCAATATGCAATTTGTCACTCGGATAATAAATCGGGGTTGTCAGATAAAATGTTTTTTGGTCAGCCATGAATGACTTCTCCTCCTTCAAATGTTCCTGCTTCATGTGATCTCTTCGTCCAAAACAACTAAAAAAGAACACAAAAAACTCCCGCCCCTATGGGACGAGAGTTGCTCTCACGTGTTACCACCCAAATTCCCCATGTTTTTCGCAAAACACAGGCTCTGTCGGTCCTTCGACCGCCCATTAACGCTGGATCACGCCTCAGCCTTACGACAGCAGCTCTTAAATCACTGTCTGCACGCTCGAAAGAGGTTCCTCCGGGACCATATTCCATCCTCCTCCCAGACCGGTTCTCAGCTCATCCGGCTCTCTGCACTGGGGGTGTGTCTGTACTTATCCCTTCACTGGAAAATCATATAGGAAAAATATACTGAAATGCGGACCCCTTTGTCAAGTGGACAGCATCCTCAAGTCAATCCTGGTCTGCTTCCAGGCCACCCGAATACTTCAAGCTACATCGTTACTCTGATACCATCATGGATTTCTCCGCCTTTGGTGGCACCAGATCTACACCGCCTGGATGAAACGGGTGGCATTTGGCAATACGTTTCGCTGTTAACAACGAACCTTTGAGCGCACCGTGCACTTCAATCGCCTCCATGGCGTAAGCCGAACAACTCGGATAGAACCGACATGTTGGCGGTGTTAATGGAGAGATATAGTTGCGGTACACCCGAATGGGTGCCTGAGCAATTCTGCGCGATAACTTCATGGTCAGTGCTTCCCATGAGCGTGTTGATGTCCCGACGCTGCTTTGGCCGGAGCATGCTCTGCACAGTCCTTACAATATCCAAATACCTCGAACTTGTGGTCCACAACCTGAAATTGCTCAGGCGCATCCGCAAGCTGCATCGGGCAAAAAATTATAGGATATGTCTTCTGACACTTCAGACAGATCATATGATGGTGATGATGATCTTCACTACAGTGTGCTTTGAATTTAACGCCATCTTCGAAGATGACCTGTTCCAGTACACCCAGTTCCTGCATCACCCGCAAATTACGATATACTGTGTCAAAACTCAGTCCGCTGTAAGTCTTACCCATATATTCATAGACGTCCTTGGGTGTAAGATACCCGGGGGACTCGGCAAATAACCGGGCCAGTGTTTTCCGCTGATCGGTAATGCGAAGCCCCTGTGAGGACATGGTCGAAATAATCTGTTCTGTCGACAGCATGATCTTAAGCACCTCCTGTCATACGAGCATTTTGCATCATTCATAGAGCGACAGTTTATTCGGCAAAAGCGAAAACTTTCGCTTTCTTGTATACCTCTAATAATGCATCAAATTACGATTAGAGTCAACGAAGACACCGGGTTAGGTCATTTCAACATCACATAAAAAGGACTCCATACACATGCATTGCCATTAGTCTAGCTTGAGCTAATGACATTACATTTTGATGGAGTCCCTTCCTGACGGTTCAGATGATCAATCGTTCGGGCGACTTTTGGGGTGAACGGGTATATATGATATAAGCTTTCACTCCAAACCGTCCGTGCATGTTCATAATATTACTTTTCAGCCGGAAGCGGCGTGAACAGCAGGTTAACAGGCAAGTTACTTCCTGGTGCCGCCGAGAAGAGAATAGTTACACTCTCGCCGTACGAACCTGTGCGATACATTACGCTTTGCTCATTAGGTGCAGTTACAGATTTACCTGTGGAAATCTGAACGACCTGTCCATTCACGAGTGCCACACCTGAATATCTGCCTCCACGAGGGTTGAATGAAATCAATGTGCGCGGAGCAACATTATTCAATGTAATTTTGTACAATACACCGAAGTTACCTGCGTTGGACGCTTCAGTGAAAGCCATAGGGTCCGTTCCCACAAGGTTTGGATCACTTGCATTATCTCCAAGTGGAAGACGTGCAGGCTTCGATCCTAATTCTTGATCGTACGTAATGATCCGTGTTGCATTCGGGTACGTTCCGCGGTTGTGAACACCATCACGATCCAGAACCGGCAGGCTCGACAACACTTCCATTGGGTCCTTGTTTTCTTCAATCATAATAATGTTGTAATCCAGTTCATAGTCACTGAATACATCCGAATACAAGGAAATGACTTGTCCCTGTTTCATCGGAAGAACGCTCAGATCATTAAGAATCAGCTTGCTTTCTCCTGGCTGGATGTACACTTTCTTTTGTCCGGTACCATTCTGCATGGATTGGAACCAACGGTCAATCGACAACTTTCCAGCTACCGTTGCAAAAGGAGACGGTCCTGCAAAACCCATGTTTTGCTGGTCAATGGACGCCGTGTATGCATTGTTGTTTGTCGCTACAACATACATTTTCACGTTTTTGCCCGTGTTGTTCACATGGTGAATCATGAAGCGTGTCTGTCCGAAGGAAGATTCCTTGTACACAATGCCTTCTGTATTCACGGTTTCCGGGCTGTTACTGCGGATCAGCAGACTTGGTTCGTCATAATACGTGAAAGGAACTTTCTCCAATGCCGGTACTCCACCACCGTCAAAAGTGAACTTCTCACCGACTGGTGTGAACAATTGATTGAAGTCAGTCACACTATAAAGTGTTTCTCCCGTAATATTGATCATCTTGGTATAGCTATCGCTAGCACCATGTTTATCGGTAACTGTAATCGTTACGGTCTTCGGTCCTGGAACAAAGAATGCAAGTGCATTGTTATCCCATTCTGTTTTTACAATTGCGTTCTCATCATCTGTGCTTTGATCAATATAAGTGATTTTCTCACCCATTTTGTATTCTTCTTTATCTGTCGTAAACATTGCGACAGGTGGCAGATTTGGTCTTTCAACCTTAATCGTAACCGAATACGGATCACTCCATTGACCACTTGAATCCTGGACCGCATAGGTTACTGTGTATACACCTGGTTGGTCGAATGAATCCTGACGACCTGTCCAACGCTCATCTACAATGCTGAGTCCCTTGGGAGAGCTGGATCTGGTTGTGTAGGTTACCTGGTCTCCGGCAAAAACCTCTTTTTGTACCGTGAAGCTTGCCACCGGTTTGGTACTCAGATTCAATACAACCGTTTTGGCAGATTGATTTACTTTATACGTAATGTCCAGAGCCTGTGTAATTGAAGTCAACGGCACCATGAACGTATTTTTTTGTTGATAAGCCGCGCCCTTCATCGTTCGGGACACACCATTAACGGTATAGATCTTGCTGTTTGTTTTGAAACGCAGCTCATCTTCACCACTAATAATGATCGTTTCTTTGGTTGTGTTATCATATTTGACATCATAGCCAACCCGATCAACGAGAGCACGGATCGCTACATAGGATACACCATTTTTAACAGCCATCGGCTGTCCAGCAAGATACGTTTTGCCATCTTGCATCATTTTATTACTGTTCATATAAAGAGTGAGGTCTCCACCCCCGCCTCCAGCAACAGATGAACCGCCTGTAGATGGTTGCTCCACTTCAACTGGTGCAGGTGCTGGTGTTTCCTCAGCTGTACCTTCTTCGTCCGTAGGTTCAATTACCGGCTCAACAGGAGTCGCGTCTGTTCCTGTAGGAACAACTGTCTCAGGGTTCTCTTCTTCAGTTGTTTCATTATTTGATGTTGGAGTGTTTGTTCCGGATTTCACTTCGGATTCCGCGATGGTTTGTTCTTTCTTCACAACCTCCACGGATTTAACTTTGGCTGTATTCACTGATGTAGTATCGCTCTGATCTGCTGATTGTGCATTGGCAGGAATCACTGCAAACGCCTGAAACACAGCAAAAGCGGTAAGTATGGACAATTTCTTCTTCAAATTCATTCTTTGTCTTTGGCTCCTTCTGCTCCCATTTTATAAATATCCCCCTCAAAAAGTCATATTATTAGACGCTTGGAACCGGGAAAAGTTGCTAAAAAGTTAAGAGGAGAATTGTAAACTTTTAATAGAAGGAAAATACTATGAAAATAGTTATCTATCAATTATCTTTTAAGCATCCATATCCCAAAATTAACCAATAGAAAATTCCAACAAAAAAATCTCTCCAGGAGATGGTCAATCAGCACCATATCACAGAGAGATTTAAGGATTGAATAGGCCTAGCGCAAACGGACAGGCAGACTTCCAGTTGGCTGCAGTCCACCTGTTAACACATGGGACAGGGCCCGAACAACGGCGGGTGTATTCTCATACGTACACACATAACTTCCCGGCCTCGAAATCTCCAGCAGATCATATGGATTGCGCAGAGCAATTACAATCAGCGAATGATTCTTACTAAGCTTTTCAACCAAATACTGTTGCCCTTTCGGAAGATGACCTGCCGATGTGTACGTACATACGATAACTTGTTCACTCTCCGACACATCCGCCGATATCCGATCTGCTTCATCATAAGTGGGCTGAGTAGTAATTTTGTGCTCACGAACTCTGCCTCGCAGCTGCGATAACGCCATACCCAGCGATTCTGTATGAGACCATGGTTCATCCACCTCTGTCCGTTGCACAACCTCAGGCCAGATGACATACACGTCCTTCTCTGGGTCCAACGGCAGCAGCCCATCATTATGAACGATGGTAATACTGCTTGAAGCAATCTTGAACAACGTCGATTCGTTGGGCTCTGTGGGTTTAGTAGATTCAGTGCAATCAACAGGTTCAACATCTGTTGCTTCGACCATTTCATTCGCTTTCAGCGAAACAAGATGATTATTCTGCTGCCCGCAGCGATTTCTTTTCCATGTCATAATGCGTTCCAACGCCTGATGAATAACTTCTTCCAAGATCCGGCCCGTTCGAACTGCTTCCACAATGGCTTCCAGCGCAGCAACCTGATCTTGCAACGTATGACTCACCAGAATCAGATCTGCTCCTGCCTCCACAGCACGAATCGCAGCTTCAGCTACACCATATGGCTTGGATATTGCATGCATTTCAAGACAGTCTGTAATAATAATGCCTTCAAAACCCATTTCCTCACGTAGCAGACCCGTTAACACCTTATGTGACAACGTTGCCGGAATGGGCTCGGGCTCAATCGAAGGGAACATCACATGAGCTGTCATAATAGCATCAACGCCGGCTTCAATCGCCCGGCGGAACGGTAGCAGCTCCATCTGTTCCAGCCTGTTTCGATCATGAGGTACTGTAACCATACCAAGATGAGAATCTACGGCGGTATCTCCGTGTCCAGGAAAATGTTTGGCAGTAGCAGCTATGCCCTGTGATTGATATCCGGTGATGGCTGCTACGCCATGAGTGGCCACACTTTCAGCATGTTCACCATACGAACGCACACCGATAACCGGGTTAAGCGGGTTGTTATTCACGTCGACCACTGGCGCAAGGTTCATATCAATACCGATGCTTTTTAACTCACGACCCAGAATTTGAGCACACTCTAGGGTATAATCCGGATTGCCTGTCGCACCAAGCGCCATATTACCCGGCACTTGGGTCATTCCCTCTTTGTCAATCCGTGCAACCATGCCACCTTCCTGGTCCACCGAAATCATGAGTGGTAGGGCCCCCGCTTCAGCAGCCATATCTTGCAGTTCGGCGGACAGCCGCGTCAATTGATCTACACTTTCGACATTGCGCCGGAAATAAATGACGCCCCCGACGTGATAGTCACGGATTAAGCGAGTAATCTGTTCATCTGCGTGCTGACTGTGAAATCCACACATCAACAATTGTCCTACCTTTTGCTCCAATGTCAGATCATTTAAGAGTTTCATTTGACCTCTCCTCCCGGTTCCCTTGCCACTACGAACCCAATCGTTTACTCTGCCTGTACTCGGAGGGTTTCATGTGGAAGTGTTTATGAAACACCTTGGAGAAGTAACGGCGCTCCTTGAACCCTGTGGCTTCCCCAATCGCTGTAATGCTCCATTCGGTTGTACTCAACAATAAAGCAGCACTTTCCATCCGTTTCTGCGTCATATATTCCACAAAAGTAACACCCATTTGGGTTTTAAATAGTTGGCAGAAGTATCCCGGGCTGATTCCGAGCCAATTTGAGACTTCATCTATTCCTAAGTCCTGTTGCAGCCGTGCGTCCATATACTCACATGCAGACAGGATCAGTTCCGATACAGAAGGACGTGGCTGCGTTTGTTTGCCCTGATAGGCATGGGTAACAACCTCTGCAAATTCAAGGAGTTCCCTCATGGATACGGTCCCTTGCAGTGCATTCCAAAAATTCACTTCGTGCTCTTCAGCGAGGGCCTGTACTTCCCGCAGTTCACGAAGCATGTGCACAAGCATAAACCGAAGATTGGTTTCATCTACCCTGCTGAAGGATTGTCCTGAATTCCCCATTTGCTGTTTAAGCCGATCCAATACATCACGTAATCCCTGCTTGTTCCCTTGACGAATCCACCGAGTAACAAGCTCCAGATCTTCTCTTGTAATCCATGAGTTAGCCCCATTGGAGGCCGTATGATCATACGATAAGGCGGTTTCGGGACAACTCGCCTTCAGCACCTTGTCTTCACTCTCCGAATGGGACATCAGTATTTTTTGACAATGCCGGTATCGTTCCAGAATTTGACTTTCCAGATTCACAGGCACACCATCCTGAACCACCCTAACCTTCACACCTGAATCCAAGGATAATATCACATTTAATTCGAGACACAGTTGATGGGCCAGTTCCTCTGAGCGACGTTTCCACTCACCCGATGCCTCCAGCAGGATGCACCACTCCCCTTTGCGGGTCGAAAGAATCTGACAGTCACCCGTAATTCTCTCTGCCACTTCCCTAAGTCTGGAAATTACGGTCTCATGCCATCGTTGGTGCTGAAGCTCGGACCAACCGATCGAATGGCGAAAATAACCGACTGCATCCACCAGCAGCAACGTATACGGTGCAGCAGTTGTTATAAATTCAGGAACAGAAGCAGGATAGGCAATCTTCAATGGTGCTTCTCCTCGCAACAGGTCAATCAACTGTTTGTGTCTGATCCAGCTTTCCATCTCTTGGCTGCGATAACGTTGCGATTCGTTTTCCAGACGTCTCTTCTGGATCTGCCCGGCAAGCTCACGCAGTTTATGTTCCAGATTCAAATAATCAATTGGCTTACATATGTATTCATGTACGTTATATTTAATAGCGGTTCGAGCATATTCAAACTGCTGATAACCGGTCAGTAAAATAATTTCACACGTTTCACCCTGCTCTCGCAGTAAACGAATAAGTTCCAATCCATCCATAGACGGCATCCGAATATCACACAAGAGAATGTCTGGATGACTTTCTGTAACTTTCCCCAGCGCTTCTGCCCCGCTTCTCGCTGTACCTGTGATTTCAATCCCCATATCTTCCCAGGGTAAAATGTAGTTCAGATTCTCCAGAATCGGCAGCTCATCGTCAACCAGCATTGCAGTCAGATTCATCCGGCTTCCTCCTGCTCATATAATGGAATGATGCATCGAATAACTGTGCCATACCCCGGTGCTGAACATATAAATATGCCATACCCGGCCCCGTATTGAATACGAATTCGATCTGCCACACTTCGTAATCCCAATCCCCGGCGTTCCGTTATGGACGATAATGATTCCGCCCCTTCCGCGAGCATAACTTCCGGCGGATCTTCTGCCATATACTCAAATCGTGCGAGCATTTCCTGGGGAATACCGATCCCATTATCCTCAACACATAACACAAGTTGATCCCGTTCCGCATATGCGCTTATCCGCAGTACACCTGGATAGGTGATCCCCTCAAACCCATGTTGAATGCTATTTTCCACCAGAGGCTGGAGGGTCAGCTTGAGCAGGATTGAGCTGTATAGATGGGATGGAATGTCAATCTCATAGGTGAACAAATCACTGAACCTGTACTGTTGAATCTCCAGATAACTCTGCAAATGCCTTATTTCCTCACCCAGCGGAATCTCCTCCTGATCCTGAATGCTGATACGAAGCATATTGCCAAGTCTGGTCACCATCTCGCTTACTTTGCGGCCCTCCCCACGCAGCGCTAATCCATTAATGGATTCCAATGTGTTAAACAGAAAATGAGGTTTGATCTGGGCCTGTAGTACACGTAGTTCCGCTTGGGCCTTCTGCTCTTGCTCTGCCCGAACACGACGGAATAATCCCCCGATCCGATCCAATAGTTCATTGAACCCTTGCGCAAGCAGCTGCATTTCATCGAATCCTTTTCCTTCCACCCTCGCATTAAAATCACCATCATCCACACGACGCATAAACCTTACAAGTACAGCAATGTTACCCGTAATGCGATTCATGAAAAAAAGATTAAAGATCATCGCTGCGAGCAGGCATAACAGAATAATGATGACAGACCATCCTGCAAAGGCATTGGTTTCCGCAGATAAGGCTTCCCATGAAGTCACACTGACGAGGCTCCAGTTATAGTTTTTCAGATGATATTGCGAAATGATACTTTCCTTGCCGTCAAAGACCGTTCTGACACTGCTAAAGCCAGGACCGTAACTGCCGGATTCAGCACCAAGATTTTGCATGTTTTCACCGTTATAAATACCAGCAGGATCATAGACGATCAGGCCTTCTTCATTAATTAACAGGAAAGATGTATCCTGTGCCGAATCGCTGATCTGCAGGTGACGGAAGATCCTGTCGATCTCTCCTTTTTTGATCTGAACAACAAGCACGCCGATATTTTGAAAATAACTGAGTTCTTTGACCAGTCTGATCTGGGTGAAGACAGGTTCTATCCCGGTTAATTCGGGATATTCCAGAGGTGCGAGCCATTTAGGCACGCCATTAAGTTGCTGAATTTCGTTGAATAAGGGATGTACTTTGAATTGCTGAAAAGGAAGGGCTTGAAAATTTTCTTTAGTGAAAATGGAGACAATCTGGTTATTCTCAGACGAACGCAAATCATATAAAAAGGCATAACTGATGAACGGATAATTATATAGAAGGGAACGGAAATTGCGCTGGCTGGCATTCAGAGATAACTGATTACCGGTTCCCAGATCCTGCTTGGTCGGATCTTTGGCGTTCAGCGCCATTTGGAAAACCGATGTCGCTATCCCGTTGTCGGTCACATTGTTAATCTGCTGAAATACATTCTCGATATTGTAGCTGATGGCCTGAAGCGCATATTCGGCCTGTTGATTGTATTTTTTCTCAATCGTATGTGATGTGACCAGAAACATGCCAATGCCTAGCGCACACATCGGTACAATAATCAGCAGCAGAAATGCCAAGGCCAGCTTCATTCGCAAGTTCATATCCCGTTCTCCCTATCAACTGGTTCATGGTATTAACCTTTGACACCACCCGCAGTTACTCCTTCTATAATTTTCTCCTGGAGTATAGCGTAGATCACAAGTACAGGTACAACGCTGTATACAATACCTGCCGACATCTGGGCATAGTTCATCTGATATTGATCCCGAAACTGGACCATGCCCACTGGCAGCGTACGCAATTTATCGGTGGATAAGAAATAGTTGGCGAGTAAAAATTCGTTCCAGTTGCCGAGGAAATTAACGATAAAAACGGTAACAATAGCCGGAACCGTAAGAGGTATCACTATTTTAGCAAAGATACCCGGGGCCCTCAAGCCGTCCATGACCGCCGCTTCCTCAATTTCTCCAGGCAGAGAACGCATAAAAGCCGCCAGTATAATAATTGTAAAGGGGATCGCATTGGCCACGTAGGGCACGATCAATGCCAGATGCGTATCCAATATGCCCATTTTGCGAACAAGCAGATAGATCGGCAGCATAAGTGCATTGTTGGGAATAAGCATACCCGCCAGAATTAAGCTGTACAGAAACAGGCTCCATCTCCGGTGTCTCATCCGGGTTACGGCAAAAGCAAACATGGCACCAAGCACAATCGTACACGCCGACGATAAAACCGAAATGTACAGGCTATTCCAGAAATATGTGCCAATCTTTGCATTCACCCAAGCCTCCACGTAATTGTTAAACTCCCATGTTGTAGGCAGACCGAATGGATTCAAGGCGATTTCATTGTTATCCTGCTTAAATGAAGAGAAGATTACAAATAAAAAGGGAAACAAAATCGCGATTAAATACAATATTAACAACACATGAGGTATACTGCTTTTTAAGCTTTTTGCCATCAATATTCCACCTTCTCGCTCCGCCTCGCTACCAGCAGTTGATACACCGCAGTGAGCACAAGCGTCAGAGCAAAGATCAGCACTGCAATGGTATTGCCATAGCCATATTTGAAGTTGGTAATCGCGTATTTGATCATATATGTGGCTAGAACCTCGGTGGACCCAGCGGGCCCACCTTTGGTCATGACAATCACGATGTCGGCGGCTTTCATGGCACCTGCAATGGACAACATGATCACCACTGAAATGATCGGCCGGATCAGCGGCAACGTAATTCGCATTGCACGTTGTACCGCCGTTGCCCCATCGATTGCAGCCGCTTCATCCAGATCACGGGGAATCGCCAGTATGGCAGCCAGCACCATGACAATGTAAAATCCCGTCCACTGCCAGGCATTGGTCACCAAAATGGACAACATTGCGAATCGGTTATCCGATAACCAGTAGATTGGATCGATGCCCAGCACATGAAGTATTTTGTTTAATAGTCCGATATTGGGTTCATAGATGAACCCCCACAAGATACCGATAACGGCTGTCGACATAATGGATGGTAAAAAAACAGCGGTTTTATACAGACCTTTTAGTCTTTTCACATTGGCAATAAGAAGCGAAAACAGGACGATGAGGGGTACCTGAATCAGTACCGAAAATCCGATGAAAAAGCCGTTATTCCGTGTGGAAATCCAAAAACGTTCATCGGTCAGTGCCTTCACATAATTGGATAAACCCACAAAACGTGGCTCAGCCGATACCCCATTCCAACTCGTTAGACTGTAATACAGGGAGCTACCAATAGGATATAAGAAGAACATTACAAACAGAATTAGGGCTGGCATTACAAACAGCGTATAGATTAACGGGCTGCGGAGTGAAGTATTCATAGTCAGCCTCCTTCAGTCACTTCAACGATCGCAGTTTCAACTTGGATTGATTTATTCTACGGAAGCGTTTGCTTCCTCCTGCACCTTTTGCAGCTCTTCTGCCATTTTCTCTGGCGTCGTCTGCCCACCAATCAACTTCTGGATTTGCAGATTGCTGATCTCTGTCGTCACATCGGCCTGAACGAGTGCATCAAATGCCGGGAACGATGTCTTGGACGCATTAAGCACAGCCACAATTTCTTTCATCAGATCATCGGTAATGCTGTCGGTCAGCACTTTCTCGTCCAGCTTCATCGCAGGCAACACACCATCTTCCACAAGGCCGCGGACCTGCATATCTTCATTGTAGAAATTTTTGATAAAAGCTTTCACTGCTTCCAACTTCTGCGGGTCATCCGCCACTGCTGCCGAGAATCCGTATCCATTGTTCACATCACGCATCAAAGACGTCTGATCACCTGCTCCGTTCTCTACCGGAGGCATATTGAAGAATCCAACCTTGCCAATGAGCGATTCACCGCTCTGACCTTCTTTGAATACAGATGATTTCCACGTTCCGTCATACATCAACACCGCTTCGCCGCTTGTAAATTGCGTGGTATATTCGGCATACTCGAAGCCCAGTTCACCTTTTTTGAAATAACCCTTATCGACCCATTCCTTATGTTTGGCAAAACCTTGCACAACACCCGGATCGGTCCATTTCGCTTCACCTGTTGCAAACTTTGCGGTAATCTCCGGTCCGGCATACCGGGACCACAGGTGGTTGGTTAACATCAGCGGAACCCATCCTGCCTTGGATGCAGAAGCCAGCGGCACTTTGCCATCGGCCTTGATCTCGGCCAGTATATTGTCCAGTTCAGCCATGGTGGTTGGAGCTTTCCATCCTTTTTGTTCGAAGTACTCTTTATTATAGAAAAAACCTTCGCCCGAACCGCCAATCGGCAGTCCATATACTTTGCCTTCATACGTAAACGGTTCAAGCGATGTAAACTGGTCTTGAATGCCCAGCTCTTGCAAGATCGGAGTCAGATCAAGCAGCATACCTTCCTTGGCATAAACTTTGGAATCCGGGCTACCGAACAGTTCAAATATATCCGGCGGGTTACCTGCCGCCATCTCCCCGCGAAGCTTCTCCTTGCGATTCACATCGGATTCGACACCATCCAGCGTAAAGGTCAGATTGGGTATCTCACCCTCAACTTTGTCCACAACATCCTGCAGAATGGCCAGTCTTTTCTGTTTGTCGGCTCCCACCTGCGTGTGACGGAGAAGCATCTCAACCGGTTCCTTACTTGTCTCCTCCACAGGTGTATTGCCTGCGCCCTGCTGTGGCTCGTTACTTGAGCTTGCACATCCCGCCAAAGTCCATGAAGTGATAAGCAATAATGAAAGCAGTAATGTCATTCCTTTTTTCATCTGGTTGACCCTCCTCAAGATATTGAGCATTTGGCTTTACACTCTGATTATAAAAAGCCGGAGCTTACATCGTAAGGATGACAATTCATCAATGGAGGGATAAAATCCTTCACTGGACCCATAATCTTGCATTTACAATGGATATCAGCAAAAAAACAGCCCCTGCGAAACATGTTCGCAAGGACTGCTTGATTGATTGTTTTTACTATATATAAAGGTTAGATTACTTACCTGAACAAGCCACACCAGCCGTTTCCTGGCGACCTTGTTCGATCAGGCGATACGCCCGCTCCACTTCTTCTTCACTTGGTGAAGGAACACCATCCAGTGGATATACTTTACCGAGCGCTTCCCATTTGTAAATCCCCATCTGATGGTATGGAAGAATTTCGAACTTCTCAACGCCATTTAATGTCCCAATAAACCGTCCGAGGTTAAGCAGATCCTCTTCCTCGTTATGAATGCCAGGCACATACACGTGGCGTATCCACATTTTCCGGCCCTGCTCCGATAACCACTTGGCCGTTTTCAACGTTCTCTCGTTGGATTTGCCTGTCAACTTGATGTGTTTCTCATCATCAATATGTTTGAGGTCCAGCAGAACCAGGTCTGTGTGATCCAACAGATCGTGAATCCGTTCCGGTTCGTTAAATCCGTTGCTGTCCAGTGTCGTATGCAATCCCCAGCGGCGCTTCACTTCTTTGAAGATTTCCCCTACAAAGTGGGCCTGTAACGTTGGTTCTCCGCCAGATATCGTGAGTCCGCCTCCAGAGCTGCGGTAGTAGGATAGATAAGGCTCAATTTCAGCCAGTACCTCCTCAAGTGTCATTTCTTTTCCACCATCCAGCGCCCATGTATCAGGGTTGTGGCAATACTGACATTTGAGTAGACATCCTTGCATAAAAAGCACAAAGCGGATGCCTGGGCCGTCAACCGTCCCGAAAGTTTCGAGTGAATGAATATGTCCTTTAACCATGCTGCCTCTTCCTTTCTGTATCCGCATCCGCTGTGCGTTTAATATGATTTGGAATGCCTTGCTCTAACGGTCTTCTACTTGCAAATTACTTACATGGAGCCATGGAACGTACGGTTGATGACATCCAACTGTTGTTCACGAGTCAGTTTAATGAAGTTAACCGCATATCCGGATACCCGTACAGTCAGTTGCGGATAGTTTTCCGGGTGATCCATCGCATCAATCAATTGCTGACGATCAAATACGTTAACGTTCAGGTGATGAGCGTTTTGACCGAAGTACCCATCCATCATCGCAGTCAGATTGGATTTACGTGTAGTCTCCTCTTTACCCAATGCTTTTGGCACGATGGAGAAGGTATTGGAAATACCGTCAAGACTGTGTTCATAAGGCAATTTGGCTACAGATCCAAGGGATGCCAGTGCACCTTTTTTGTCACGACCATGCATTGGGTTCGCACCTGGAGCAAATGGTTCACCTGCTTTACGACCATCCGGTGTAGTCCCTGTTTTCTTACCGTATACTACGTTGGATGTGATCGTCAGAACGGATTGTGTTGGCACTGCGTTACGGTAAGCTTTGTGCTTACGAATCATGCCCATGAAGTTCTCAACCAGTTCAACAGCAATGCTGTCTACGCTGTCTTCATTGTTACCGTAACAAGGGAAGTCTCCTTCGATTTCGAAATCAACTGCGATGCCTTGTTCGTTACGAATTGGTTTTACTTTGGCATATTTGATTGCACTCAGTGAATCTGCTGTAACCGACAGACCAGCGATACCACAAGCCATCGTACGTACAATGTCACGGTCATGCAATGCCATCTCGATACGCTCATAGCTGTATTTGTCGTGCATGTAGTGAATGACGTTGAGGGTGTTCATATACAGCTTCGCCAGCCACTCCATCATTGGTTTGAAACGTTTCATAACCTCATTGTAATCCAACACTTCGCTAGTGATGGCAGGATACTCAGGTCCAACTTGTGCTCCGGATTTCTCGTCACGACCACCGTTGATCGCATACAGGAGAGCTTTTGCCAAGTTGGCACGAGCGCCGAAGAATTGCATTTGTTTCCCGATCTTCATAGCCGACACACAGCATGCAATACCGTAATCGTCACCGTAGATTGGACGCATCAGATCATCATTTTCATACTGAATTGAGCTGGTTTCAATGGATACTTTACTGCAATAATCTTTGAAAGCTTCTGGAAGTTTCGTGGACCATAGTACAGTCAAGTTCGGTTCTGGTGCAGGACCCAAGTTGTGCAGTGTATGCAGGAAACGGAAGCTGTTTTTGGTTACACGTGTCTCACCATTTACAGACATACCCCCGATGGACTCCGTTACCCATGTTGGATCTCCACTGAACAGTTCGTTGTAATCCGGTGTACGCAGGAATTTGACAATCCGCAGTTTCATTACAAAATGGTCAACCAATTCCTGAGCCTGTTCTTCGGACAGAATACCTTCTTGCAGGTCACGTTCAATGTATATATCCAGGAAAGAAGATACACGTCCCAGTGACATCGCAGCACCGTTCTGTTCTTTGATCGCAGCGAGATAACCGAAGTACAACCATTGGAATGCTTCTTTTGCTGTTGTCGCTGGCAAGGAAATATCGAACCCGTGCATGTCGCCCAATTGTTTCAATTCTTGCAATGCACGAATCTGCTCAGACAATTCTTCCCGCAGACGAATGACATCTTCATCAATGACATCAACTTCGAGTGCGTTCAATTCGCCTTTTTTGTTACGAATCAGGAAGTCTACCCCGTACAAAGCTACACGACGATAGTCACCGATGATCCGGCCACGGCCATACGCATCTGGAAGACCTGTAATAATCCCTGCTTTACGCGCTGCACGCATATCGGAAGTATAAGCATCGAATACACCTTGGTTATGAGTTTTGCGAATGTTCGTAAATATATCAATGACGCCTTGAGGCAATTCGAAGCCGTATGCTTCACATGCATCAATCATCATCCGGATTCCGCCTGTTGGTTGAATGGAACGTTTGAACGGAGCATCGGTCTGAACGCCGACGATCTGCTCTTTGGATTGATCCAGATAACCGGGTTGGTGAGAAACAATAGTCGCTGGTGTGTTCACATCAACGTCAAGGACACCGCCGTTATCCCGTTCTTTTTTGGTCAGATCAGATACGATCTCCCACAATTCTTTGGTATTCTGGGTTGCACCTGCGAGAAATGTTTCATCGCCGTAATACGGAGACAAGTTGTGTGCCAGAAAATCATTCACATCTACGGATTTGGTCCATGTTCCTTTGGTAAAGTTTCTCCAGCCTGTTTGTTGTTTGACATCTTTTTCAATCACCGACATCTTAATCCCTCCACTAATTTGGATTTCTGGACACATAACATCTTGCTTCATTCGTAGCATTGTGTGCCCAGAGCCGCGATTAATGTGAATTGTTTCACATAAACCGGAACATGTTCTCTCTACTTGGGAACCGGAACCGCGGGATGAATGTTTTTCTTACATTTTCAGTATACGTCTTGGGGCTTTCATCATCTGTGATTTTTGTCACAAAGTCAGTGAACTAACTCACTCCACCTGCGCTGTGTCCCATTGAACCCTACTTAGTTTCACACTTAGCCACTTCGCGGGCAGAACAACTTCCGATCGCTGTTATCCCCGGATTTTTTCAATTTTATTTTTCAAAGGGGAAAATCCGGGGATAAAGGCGAACGCTCCGCTTCTTCAGTTTTTTCTGCCCTCTCCGTTATTGTGTGAACATCTGGCTCAAACGGCCACATCACGGATTCCGTGTAACCTCTTTAAGAACCTTTGCTCCTCCATGTTCGGAGCAAAACAAAACTTAGAATAAACCCTGAAAAACAGATGCTCGCTCTTCTGTTTTTCTACCCTCTTCGTTCTTGTGTGAACATCTGGCTCAAACAGCCACGTCACGGATTCCGTGTAACCTCTTTAAGAACCATTGCTCCTCTATGCTCGGAGCAAAACTAAACTTAGAATAAATCCTGAAAAACAGATGCTTCGCTCTTCTGTTTTTCTGCCCTCTTCGTTATTGTTTGAACATCTGGCTCAAACAGCCACATCACGGATTCCGTGTAACCTCTCTAGAACCCTTTTGCTCCTCTATGCTCGGAGCAAATCAAATCTTAGAATAAATCCTGAAAAACAGGTGCTTCGCTCTTCTGTTTTTCTGCCCACTCGTTATTGTGTGAAAGACGGCAATCGGGGCTCCCCTCTTGGGGAACCCTGATCTTCTTGCCGTAAGGCACGCTTCGTTCTAAATTTATTATTCAAACTTTCCATAGAAAGCGTTGCGGTATACATCGGCCAGTTCAGTTACCAGCGGCAGCTTCGGATTGGCGGTTGTACATTGGTCTTCGAAGGCACGGTCTGCCAGATAATCCACATGTGCTTCAAAGTCTTTGGCATCAAATCCGATTTCCTGGAACGATTCTTCAATGCCCAATGTTTTGTTCAGTTTGCGAATCGCATTGATGAGACTGGTTACGCCTTCTTCTGTCGTACGTGCAGGCAATCCCAGAATCCGTGCGATTTCGGCATACCGCTCATCCGCTACAAAGTGCGAATATTTCGGGAACGATGCAAATTTGGTCGGTTTTTTCGCGTTGTAACGAATGACGTGTGGCATCAGGATTGCATTGGTGCGTCCGTGTGCGGTATGGTACTGACCGCCCCATTTGTGCGCCAAGCTGTGGTTAATGCCCAGGAATGCGTTGGCAAATGCCATACCGGCAATTGTGGAAGCATTATGCATTTTCTCACGTGCCAGTTTGTCACCTTGCAGTGCCGATTGCTCCAGGTATTGGAACACCAGTTGGATTGCTTTGATCGCAAGTCCATCCGTGTAATCATTTGCCATGACAGACACATATGCTTCAATCGCATGCGTCAGGACGTCCATACCTGTATCTGCAACGGCTGTTCTAGGCAGGGAGTACACAAACTCCGGATCAACAATCGCTACGTCTGGTGTCAGCTCATAGTCGGCCAATGGATATTTGGTGTTACCTTGATTTTTATCTGTGATAACCGCGAACGATGTCACTTCAGATCCTGTACCGGATGTGGTTGGAATTGCTACAAATTTCGCTTTTACGCCGAGACGTGGATATTTGTAGATCCGTTTACGGATATCCATGAATTTCTGTTTCAGATCGTTGAAGTCCGTGTCCGGATATTCATAGAACAACCACATGGCTTTGGCAGCATCCATCGGTGATCCACCGCCGAGTGCGATAATGCAGTCTGGCTGGAAGCGGCGCATCATTTCTGTACCGCGGTCTACCGTTGTTGTCGATGGATCTGGCTCAACATCGGAGAATACTTCGATCGCTACTGGCATTTGGCGTTGACGCAGATAGTGTTCTACCTTTTCAACATATCCAAGTTTCACCATCATGGCATCCGTAATAATCGCCACACGTGTGATATCAGGCATTTTGGCAAGATACTGCGTTGCCCCTTTTTCGAAGTAGACTTTGTTTGGCACTTTGAACCATTGCATATTCACGGTACGGCGAGCCACCCTTTTCACATTGATTAAGTTCACAGCGGTTACGTTGGAAGAAGTCGAGTTACGTCCGTATGATCCGCATCCCAGTGTCAACGATGGCATGTTTGTGTTGTAGATATCCCCGATGGCACCGTGTGTGGATGGTGAGTTCACAATAATCCGTCCGGTTTGCAGACGATCTGCGAATTTGCCGATCACTTCTTCATTTGTGGAGTGGATAACCGAAGAGTGACCCATGCCGCCAAAAGCAACCACTTCTGCCGCACGCTCAATGCCCTCTGCTGCCGTTTTAACTTTGTAACAAGCCAGTACCGGGCTTAATTTCTCAGCCGACAATGGGAATTTGGTACCTACCCCTTCAATCTCGGCCACGAGAATTTTGGTGCCTGCTGGAACTTCAATACCGCACAACTTCGCAATGCTCACCGCAGATTGACCAACAATCGCCGGGTTCACCGCACATTTCTCGGCATTAATCGCACCTGCTGTCAATTTTGCTGCTTCATCTTTGTTAACAAAGTAACAGCCATTTGCGATCATTTTTTTCTTCACTTGATCGAAGATCGGTTCTTCAATGATGACCGCTTGTTCGGAAGCACAGATCATGCCGTTATCGAAAGATTTGGACAGGATCAAATCCGTCACTGCCTGATTGATATCAGCACTTTTCTCGATAAAGCAAGGAACGTTACCCGGTCCTACGCCCAGTGCAGGTTTACCACAGCTGTACGCCGCACGTACCATGCCTGATCCGCCTGTTGCCAGAATGAGAGCCACATCATTGTGATTCATCAGTTCGTTTGTACGATCCATGGAAGGATCATCAATCCACTGAATACAATCCGCTGGTGCACCATGTTTCACTGCTGCTTCCAACAGGATTTTAGCAGCTTCCCGGCTACAATTCTGTGCAGATGGGTGGAAACCAAAGATGATTGGGTTACGCGTCTTGATGGAGATCAGTGCTTTAAACATCGTTGTTGATGTTGGATTGGTTACTGGTGTAATCCCCATAATAATGCCGACCGGCTCCGCAATTTTCTGGAAGCTTTCATATTCGTTGTCTTCAATCACACCTACGGTTTTGTCGTACTTGATGCTATGGTACACATATTCTGTTGCAAATATATTTTTGGTGATTTTATCCTCATATACTCCGCGGCCTGTTTCTTCTACGGCCATCTTGGCGAGCATCATGTGTTTATCCAGACCCGCAAGCGCCATCGCTTGCACAATCCGGTCAATCTGCTTCTGGTCCATCTTCATGAATGCGGCGTGTGCTTTATTCGCTTTGTCAATTAACGTTTGAATATACTGACCTGCTGTCGGTTCTTTTGCTGGGGCGACTTCGTTCTTTACAGCCATCTCCCTCATCCTCCTAAAGGTTCGTATTAGTTTGTCTCTCTCGTTTACATTCACATCGTAACATGACAATAAACTTAATTATGTGATTTTTTTCACAAAGTATAACAAATTTAATTTAAGTTTTGTAGTGTCCTTCATACGACCATTTTCACTTCCTATTTAAAATATAGGGCTGTAAAATTCATCCTCTCCATTAAAAGTGAATTTTATCACAATGTTTGAAATTTCGTCATTTTTGCCCCCTTTCCTTCCCCCTCAAACGGTAAGATTAGGTATATACTGAACTTAAAAATTGAACCACCGCAATTTGTACCGTCCTTCCTCCCGGCCGAGATGACCCTGATCAGGACGGCAACGGTTTGCGGCGAACCTCGGAGGCTACTGCTTACTACAGAAGGTCGTCCGATGGACATAAAGGGGAGATAGACTTATGAGAGAACTAACAACTGTACTGGAAAAGCGCGGTAATACCAACTGTTTCTCGGAAGCAAATTTCAACCATCTGCTGGTTACCATGAAAGATAGAACTTATCCGGAAGGTACACATCTGTACTGGGAAGGCGACATCTCTGACAAACTTTATTATATGAAACGGGGTCGTGCCCAGATCACCAAATCCACGGATGAAGGCAAGGAACTGATCATGTACATGTATCAATCCGGTGATATGATTGGCCAGGCTGATCCCTTCTTTGGCTCTAAACACAGCTTCTCAGCGGAAGTTCTGGAGGATAGTGAGATTGGTGTACTGGAGCATAAAGACTTGGAGATGTTAATCTGCCAGCATTGTGACTTTGCGATCGACTTTATGAAATGGATGGGCATCCACCACCGGTTGACACAGACCAAATTCCGGGATCTCATGTTATATGGCAAACCGGGTGCACTCTGCTCCACCCTCATTCGGTTGTCGAATTCGTATGGTGAGCCTCATGGGGAGCATGTCATTATTCACAAAAAAATTACCCACACGGACCTGTCCAATATGATTGGAGCCACTCGTGAAAGTGTAAACCGCATGTTAAGCGATCTGCGCAAGAAAGATGCGATTGAATATGACAATGGCATGATTGTCATCAAAGATCTGAAGATGCTGCAAGGGATCTGTCACTGTGAACTTTGCCCGAACGAGATCTGTCGTATTTAATATTTGAATATGTTAATCGGATATTGCTTATATATTATAATGAAAAAAGCCCAGTTCTCTAAAAAGAGATTGGGCTTCTTGGTATACTTAGGATGCATTGGTCAATTCAAGCTTTACCGCATCACGTGGATTCAATTTCATGTCCAGACCATTTTCCATTAATTCTTTGTCATTCACCATAATGACCCACCGCTCATTCATACGAGGCGTGACATTCTCGACCGAAACGACAATTTTGTTATTCTCAGACATTCTTACAATGCCGCTGGACTTCAACACATCGCGAACTGTGCACTCTTGAACGTAGACGCCGGCATATTGACGATTAAGGGTTGGCATAATGTTTCCACCGCTAACCTTGAGTAACGTTGTCTGATATGCAACGCCATCCCCCCCACTGTCAGCGGCTTTCACGTAAATGATCACTTCATCTTTGGCATGAAGCTCCATGTCCCAATCTTGCTGCTCAATATCCTTGCCATTTAATTTGACAGCCCAGCTCAGCGAAGAATCCAGAGAAACTTCTCCGACGGATTGAATCCGTTTGCCATCTGCCGTAAAATCTACCAGTCCGCTATTGAGTAATGCTTTTTTGAGTGTCAAACCCTCACTAAAATCTCGCTTAATGGACTTTGTTGCATCAGGCAAAAATGTACTGCCATCTACAGCCACTGTGATCGTATTCGCTGTTTCTGTCTCCTTGACAATTGGCTGCTCAGAAGGCTGTGTCTCACTACAACCAGCCAAGATCGCCAGTAGGAGCAAACATACACCTATGTAACCGGGGATTTTCTTCATCATGTAGGTAACACCACCCTGCGTAAAATCATTCACCCTGTTGTCCATAACCTCTATTATGGCACAACTTTCGGCAAAAAAAAGTGTCAAAGCCGTTACTTTTATAGGGTGTCCCCTCCAAATAGGGCTTGTACAAGAAAGAGAGCCTGCACACAGGCTCTCCAATCTAATTCATTTTTATGTTCGAATTGGTTACGTTATCACTGGACACTAGCCTGCATATATGTCCGTCCTCCATCGCCATCTTTCAGATATGGATTAAGCCCGAAGAACTGCTCCTCAGATACATATACACCTGTCAGCAATCGACCTTCAAGTAATCCACCATCCACCTGTACACAACATGAAGGTGCGTCTACATACTCCTGATATAGCGGAATCTGCCCATATTGTTGATGGACCTTGAATACCTTGCCTTGCTCGTGCAAAGGCCGTTCCGAGAAATAGGTAGGCACAATATAACGGGCAATGACATCCAGTTCCTGCACGCTATAAAAGGGTTCATCCCCAAGCCATGGTGCAAACATTCGAATCTTCTCATATTGAGACCAGACAACCGCCTGAATCAGCATTTCTGCCTGAACCAACCGACCTTCTCCCACATCCAGAACCAACCGCTCACCATGGATGGTATCTTCCATCTGAGAAGTCTTTGAATCAGGTTGTCCCAGCTCACATCCGATACACTTCCAGCCCCTGGACGTTTGAATCCATTTTTGCAGCACCGCCGGAGCTAATCTCGGACCATCGCTGTTCACAGAATGCGTATTCACTTCGGCAAGATCATCCATAACCGAACGGGAATATGCTGTGCGCTTAAACAACTCCGCAGCTTTTTTGTAAATCAGATGTACCTGAATGGATGCGCTCTCAAGTTCTGCAATATCTTTTTTGCCGTAGCGTACTTCACGGGATAAGCTTTCTTCTCTCATGACAAGTGGGCCTCCTTCGCTCCGGCCGTCTGTGGCCATTTTCTATAGATTATACTACAACTCATGACAACATGTGCATAGCCCAAGAGAAAAACGCCGATCCACGTTATACTTAAGACAAAAACCCCTGATTTCCACAGAAATCAGGAGTCTATGTCATTCATGCAACGAAAGTGGGTGATGCTTATACGTTAGTCAACCCACTTCTCAGCCCAGTCTTGAATTTGATTCATGACAGGCTGGAGCGCTCTACCTTTATCCGTCAGTTCATATTCAATACGAACCGGCGTCTCGGGATAGACGTGACGAACCAGAATACCTTCACTCTCCAGATCTTTCATCCGTTCGGATAACATCTTATCACTCATGGATGGGATCAGATTGGAGATATCCTTGAATCGCTTCGAACCACTCATCAATGTTTGAATAATTAAACCATTCCAGCGCTTGCCCAAAAAAGAAAACGCCGTTTCAAAACGCGGACACATCCGCAAGTCTTGACCTTCCACATTAATCACCTCTTTAGAGATCACTCAAATCAACTTACATTTTGTTAGTATATTTCATAATAACATATTTAAGCTTCAAAGAAAACGCCTGCAACTAAAAAGTTTAAATTTTAGAAGCATAACATCCAAAATGGATCATACATCCCAGTATACATTACACGCTGCGTCGTAACCATGGGAAATATCGTATAACTTCCCCATAGTACTATCTTACCCAAAAAGAACCCAACTGCCACAGTCATCATTGACTCGGAGAAGGGTTCTTTTTGAATAAAACCTATAATTTCCATTTCACGATTGAGTTAGTGAATTAAACCAGCACGCCACCAAATGGTCTTACAGGTTCACTCTTGCCAAATTCCGGCTTAAAGCTGCGGGCAGGATATGCCCATTTCACAGCGTTGCTGATCACTCTTAATATTTCCGGCTTGTAATAGGTCGGATACGTCTCATGACCTGGTCGGAAATAAAAGATTTTACCTTCACCACGCCGGAACGTGCATCCACTCCGGAATACTTCTCCACCCTGGAAGTTGCTTACAAACACCAGTTCATCCGGTACTGGAATATCGAAGAATTCACCGTACATCTCTTCTTTTTCCAATACAATCTTGCCTTCTATGCCATCCGCAATCGGATGAGATGGGTTAACACACCATACAATTTCCTGCTCGTCAGCTACACGCCATTTCAGATCGCAGCTTGTTCCCATCAGCGCTTTGAATGGTTTGGAGAAATGACCTGAATGGAGCACAATCATTCCCATCCCGTTCAGCACTCGCTGCGCAACCTTCTGTGAGATCTCATCGCTTACGCGATCATGTGCCATATGTCCCCACCATATGAGCACATCTGTGGAATTCAGCACTTCATCACTTAATCCGTGTTCAGGCTGATCCAGTGTAGCTGTACGAATAGCAAAGCCTTCGCCGCCAAGTCCGTCAGCCAGTGCTCGATGCAGACCATCCGGGTAGACTTCCCTTACTTCATCGTGAATTTTCTCATGGACAAATTCATTCCAAATGGTGACGTTGATCATATTCAATTTCCCCCTAGTGTAGCTCTAAACCCACCACATATCGCCCAGCGGTTCTTCAATCAATACTTGCTGGAGATTTTGCACGGCTTTAGAGAATCCTTCTTCAACCGACATCAGACCGTCTTCGTGCTCAATACTTACTACATAATCATATCCGACCAGACGCAAGGCACTTATAATATCTGCCCAAGTCTTGTTATCATGTCCATAACCAACCGAGCGGAACTGCCAAGCCCGATCCAGCATATTGGTATAGTCCTGCATATCCGTTACACCGTGTTTGTTCACGTTTACCGGATCAATCGTTGTATCTTTTGCATGGAAGTGATGGATGGCTCCTTCACGTCCCAAGATGTGAATTGCCTGAACCGGATCAATACCTTGCCACCACATGTGACTTGGGTCCAGATTGGCTCCAATCACTTCACCTGCTGCTTCACGCAGTCTCAGCAACGTTGCTGGAGTATGAACGGAGAATCCACCGTGCAGCTCCAATCCAACTTTTACGTTACGATCTGCTGCAAATTTACCCCACTCTGTCCAGTAAGGGATAACTTTGTTCTCCCACTGCCACTTCAGGATTTCTTGGAAGTCATTTGGCCATGGTGCAACAGGCCAGTTCGGATATTTGGCATCCTCATGATCTCCCGGACAACCGGAGAATGTATTCACTACAGGTACTTCCAGCTTCTCAGCCAGTTCTACCGTTTTAACAAAATCATCGTGGAATCCTTTGGCAATATCCTTTTGCGGATGTAGCGGGTTACCGTGACAGCTGAGTGCGCTGATCGTCAAACCACGTGATTCCACTGCATTTTTGAAGTTTTTCAATGCTGTAGGATTGCTTAACAACTCATCTGGCTTACAATGTGCATTGCCTGGATGTCCGCCTGTTCCGATCTCTACTGCTTTTAATCCCTTGGATGCTACATAATCAAGAGCATCCTCCAATTTACGTCCTCCGAATAGTACCAAAAATACGCCGAGTTTCAAGTGCGATTCCTCCCTGGATTAGATATCGTATGATTGCTGAATTCATGAATATTGAACTGTATACAATTACCGTTCAGATCACATGCCTGTTTGATTAGTGTGGAAAATCGAGAGTGTTTCTATCCTGAAATTGAACGTAAGAATACTGGTTATTCTGCTTCACTCGCAAGAGCATCAAGCTTCGAACACTTTTTACTCAGACTAGTGGGATTCCACGGTTTCAATCTCAGTTTGAACTGTACGAGTTACTGCAAAAGAATCATAGCTGCTCTCCAGATGTACGTGCTTGCCTTCAAGTGAAGAACGCTGGAATGAATGCATGGCTTCCAGTACGTGATAAGCAAGCTTGCCACTGGCCTTGTGTTCCCGTCCGGCACGAATGGATTCAACCATTTCCGTTACGCCGATGCCTCGTTCGTTTTGTCCACTTTCGAAGACTGGTTTGACCGTCTCCCAAGTGTCTTGACCGTATCTGCGCACCTTCACTTCCCCATTAAAATAATTGGGGTCCGGTACACTAAGCGTACCTTCTGTACCATAGATTTCAATACGTGGCAGATCCGAAGCTCCCCGAATATCGAAACTGGTAATCATGGTTGCAATGGCACCTTCTGCGAAATCAATCGTTCCTGCCAAGTGGGTAGGCGTCTCTACTTGAAGCGCTGTACCTTCCTTCGGTCCGGAGCCAATCTTGCGATCTGCAATCTGTATGCCTGCCGAGGCGCTGATTCTGCGTATCGGTCCAAGCAACGTAATCAGAGCGGTCAGATAGTAAGGTCCCATATCAAACATCGGTCCGCCACCTGCAACATAAAAGAACTCCGGATTAGGATGCCAAGCTTCTGGTCCTCCACCCATGAAAAATGAAGTCGCTGCAACCGGCTTGCCAATCAGCCCATCTTCAATGGCCTTACGAGCTGTCTGTATGCCTGAACCAAGGAAGGTGTCCGGTGCAGAACCAACATACAATCCCTTTTCCTCAGCCAGCTCAACAACCTTGCGACCATCCTCAAGAGAAATTGCCAGCGGCTTCTCGGCATACACATGTTTGCCTGCTTCGAGTGCAGCCAGATCGGTCATGGCGTGACTTCCAGGAACCGTAAGGTTCAACACAAGTTCAATTTCGTTATTTTGCAGCAACTCATCTACATTGTAAACGTTTGCGATATTAAATTCATCTGCCCGTTCCTGAGCGCGTTCACGAATCAAATCCGCAACAGCCACGACTTCAATAACCGGGTTGTTTTTGAGATTTTCCAAGTAGATGGCGCTGATGTTACCACACCCGATGATGCCTGCTTTCATTTTCTCCACTGTGACGTTCATCTCCTTACGCATGGTGAAAATCTGCGTTTGAATGGTTGAGATACATATGTTTTGTTGGATGTTTCCTGTTCCTTAAATCTAATACTATGGTATTCCGTTTCAGCTTGAATTAAAATGAATAATATGATTGAAACATGAACTATCTGGTCATAATTTTCAAATTGCAAGGAGTATGCCCATGCCGACAGATTCTTCCTGCCAAGTTCTTACAGCAGGCTTTTCATTTCATCGTAAACCCTACGCTATGGTGCAGCCTGAAGGGGTGAAGAACTACCTGTTAAGACTGCAAACAGACGGACGTTGCCGCGCACGCATAGACGGAGACATGTCCCTGGTGGATGCGGGCGATCTGCTTCTTTTTGATCCTGACGAGCCTTATGAGCTGAGAATAGACAATGAAACCAATCCGATGGGAGAACGACTGGTGGAGAGTGGCGACTATCACATCTTCTTCAATGGTTCCTGGGTGGATGAGTGGTGGAAACGTCACAAACGGCCGACCCGAATTAAAGTCGAACTGACGGAAAGCCTCTTGGTCCTGTTTCGACAGCTCGTACTGGAGCAGCGCCGCATCTCCAATCCTTATCCGGAAATTTCAAGTTATTATATGCGAATTTTATGTCTCGAAGTGGATCGTCTGCTCGCGGAGCATCCAACGATAACCAATACCAATTACGTGGCTTATGAGATCAAGAATTATATTGAAGAAAACGCTTCCTCTTTATTCAAGCTCGATGATGTGGCAACACATATTGGTATCAGTGTCTCACGGGGTGTTCATCTCTTCAAAGAAGCGTTTGGCAAAAGCATCATGCAATACACGCTTGACGTAAGGCTGAACATGGCGAGGGAACGGATTATTTTCAGTCCAATGACTCTGGAGCAAGTGTCTGAGTCTTCCGGCTTTAACAACTATACCTATTTCCATCGGGTATTCCGTTCCCGGTTCGGCATGTCCCCGAAGGAATTCCGCGTCATTCACCGGGAACAGATGTAATCATACCAGTATACGTAAGTTGAACTTATTTGCGCGCGGCTATGGCCTCGGATACAACCATCGCCAGATCTTCATTGCCAAACATGGACAACACGCCAAGTACCGTATCATCCGGGATCTCACCGGCTTCCTCCTTGGATACAATCAGCTTCTGCACCTGCTGCAAACGCTCGTTGCTCTGCTGATTCGGGTAGGCTTGCCGGTACATCTCTTCCGGGTCCAAACCATTATTGACACACCACTGGGCAAATACGAGGATCATCATCTCTTCTTCCTGTTTATAAGTTTCAATAACGGCTTCCTCGATCTGTTTATTACGTTCCTTTTCATATTCATCCATGACTTGTATTCCTCCGTATGTGTATTCTGCAATTATTTGCGAATCAATTGTTCAGCCAGTTCATGACTGTCCATGACGTGACTTGCACTGATCAGGCAATCATCAGGTGAGTCCAGACAAGCCAGGAAATTGTCAACTGCTCCGCTAAAACCTCTGCGTGCTAACACGGTGTCCCAGCTCCCGAACGTTTCTTTGGTTTCCAGACTCCCCTGTTCCATGCAGCTGATCGTGTCCATGTTCACCACTTCAACAGATCGTCCACCACCATGCAATTCGATCTTCTCCAGATCTGCCCCAGCTTCACGCACCATATCGAATCGACCGTAGGCTGTTCTGCCCAGCTTGGCCGTTCCGGTTGCATGCAGCAGTCTGTCCAGATCATTCTTCCGAATCCATTGATGAAGCAACTCCACATTATGATCCGAGTACCACAACATCAGATCCAGCATATGGATGAGATCATCATAGATGGTTTCTGCCGCAGGGCGATCCTGAATGCCTGTACGATGTTTGGTCACTGTCAGGGACTCGAAGCCTTCTCCACCCTGCATCCATTCTTTCGCTTTTTGGTACATCGGTGCGAATCTGCGGTTGAAGCCCACTGCCAGTAGCAGCCCTTGTGCCTCGGCAAAAGCAGTCATCTCTTCCGACTCGCGAATCGTATAGGATAACGGCTTGTCTACGTACACGGCTAATCCCTGTTCCAGACATTGCATGACAATGTCAAAGTGTGCTTCCGTTGCTGTATGTACAAACACGGCATCCAGATCCCAGGACAACAGTTCTTTCAGATCCGTTGTTCCCCGTTCTAATCGATACGCCTCCTGAACGGCTTTGACCGGCTCCGGAGATCGGTTCATAATGCCTACAATCTCCACGTTCGGATGAGCTGTTAACAGCGGCAAATATACTTTACGTGCAATATCGCCCAGGCCGATAATTGCAACTCGTTTACGTTGGGTTGTTTCCATGATGATCATTCCACCTTCAGTTCGGTTCTATATTTCCACGTCCTATAGTGTAACCCTTCGGACAGCAACTTGCCAGTGATTGCAGCAGACTTCGCTCGAATTGTTCAGACAATGGGCGAACGTGGTAAACTTAGGAGGAACAGCAGTACAGATCGGGATACGACTAGACCTGCCTGATCTGAAAGGAGCGTTTGGGATTTTGCGAAAATGGTTATGGCTTCTGTTATATGTTTTACTTGCAGGAGTCACGTTTATTTACAGATATGAACTGCTGGCCTGGACCGATCTTCATCAGTCCATCCCGCTGTTACTCGCCATGGCAACATTGTTTGCTCTTGTGCCAGTGATTCCTTATAAGTTTGTTATTATCGCCTTTGGTTACAGTTACGGTACTACCACGGCAGCCTGGATATGCTGGCTTGGCACCACACTTGCAGCCATGCTCGTTTATGGCGGAGCAAGAACCATTTTCAGACATCAGGCGAGATCGTACCTCGAACGCATTCGGGGTCTGAACCGTTTTACCACATGGATGGAAGCACATCCGTTCATGGGCGTCATGTCGATGCGACTGTTACCGATCGTGCCTCAGATGGCCGTTAATATCTACGCAGGTATAACGTACACGCCATTCTGGGTCTTCATGGTTGCCACGGCCATTGGGAAAATGCCAGCGATTTTTGTATTTGCCTATGCAGGTGCACAAGCTGAAACCTCAATCTGGCTGAGCCTGGCGATCCTTGCCGGATATCTGGTGTTCATGGCCATTGTATTGCTCTTATTTCGCTTTCGGTCACGCAACAAAGCCTGAATTCAGAATTCGCAAACCGTTCAGATTCAGCTTGTTTTCATTCCGGCTTGGTTGGCTTGCCAATTCAGGATATAATAGAAGAGCAAGCCTAATGCTTGTGTAACAAGTTTAATAAAACGGTAGATTGCTGGAGCTCGAACACGAGCGCTAAATCTTCATCAGAAATGGAGTGACTATAGCATGGAACAACATTCAAGTGAGTTAGCAACTTTTGCAGGCGGATGCTTCTGGTGTATGGTATCCCCCTTTGAAGAACTGCCCGGTATTCATAAGATCGTATCGGGTTATACAGGAGGACATACCGAGAATCCAACATATGAAGAGGTCTGCTCGGAGACAACAGGACATGTAGAGGCTGTACAAATTACGTTCGACCCTGCCATCTTCCCTTATAAGAAACTGGTTGAACTGTTCTGGCAGCAGATTGATCCTACGGATACAGGCGGACAATTCCATGACCGTGGATCTTCCTATCAGACGGCCATCTTCTATCACAGCGAAGAACAGCGCCAGATTGCGGAAGCTTCCAAAGCGGAGCTGGGACAAAGTGGACGTTTTGACAAACCAATCTTCACTCCGATCTTGCCAGCGAAACCGTTCTATGAAGCGGAAGAACATCACCAAAATTATCACCGGAAGAACCCTGCGCACTATAAACGCTACAGCAAAGGTTCTGGACGCGTAGACTTTATCGAACGCAACTGGTCCGGTAACGTGGATAAAGACGGGCTAAAAGAGCGTTTGACGCCGCTTCAATATGAAGTTACGCAGAACAGCGCGACCGAGCCTGCATTCCATAACGAATTCTGGGATCACCACGGTGATGGTATCTATGTGGACATCGTATCTGGCGAGCCATTGTTCAGTTCTACCGACAAATACGATTCCGGCTGCGGCTGGCCGAGCTTCACACGTCCATTACGTGACCACAACGTGAAGGAAAAAACCGATCTCAGCCATTTCATGATTCGTACCGAAGTGAGAAGTCGTGAGGGTGATTCCCATCTGGGTCACCTCTTCAACGATGGTCCTGCCGAAGCAGGTGGAATGCGTTATTGCATCAACTCTGCGGCACTTCGTTTTGTACCCAAAGAAGACTTGCAAAAAGAAGGATACGGTGAGTACGCCGTCCTTTTTCAATAAGTTATAATACAGATACAAAAAGAGCAGTGGGATGATCCCGCTGCTTTTTTTGTTGTACATTTTTGTTTTTAATAGACGAACTATTGTTACACGAGAATGCATGGATTAGGTTTGGCTCGAAGAGATTTCCGAATTCAATTGGCTGGCAGAAGCCGTCTGATGATTGTGAAATTGAATTCGCATCGCTGGAACAATACCCAGCATCATCACGGTAACCGAAATTGCGTAGACGATATAAATGGATGTGCTGTTCATCAGTACACCTGCCATGGAAGATCCAAGAAGCATGCTTCCTATGAATAGAGGTGTGATGGTGCCATTCACCCTCCCGATCAAGTGCTCATCTATCCGGGTGACCAAATACGTAGAGATGATAACGTTGATAAATGCCAAACTGATTGAACTCAAAAAGCTGATGACAAGAGTCAGCCAGAACCAACTGGATAACACTTCCCCCATCGTGGCTACAGCCAGACACAGCACACCTACGATTAGAGTTAAAGTCTGATTCAACTTGCCACTTACAGCAGCCGCAATACCTCCTCCAATCAATAAACCTATTCCAGATGCACCTGACAAAAACTGTAACGACGTTGCTTCAAGTCCCAGACGTTCGGTGATCAGAAATATTCCAAGTGGGCTGATCAGACCTGCAGAAAGCCCTATACAGATGAATACCAGACTAAGCATTTTCAACGAGCGAGATCGAGCAACATATTGCCAGCCCTCTTTGATATCCGCTAGTAATGAGGTATTTGTTTCCCGCTGAGTGGCGTCTTTAGGCAGAAATGTGAGTAGAAGCGCAGAGATGAGGAATAGAATGAGTAATGCGTACATGGATGCCTGAATTCCCATTGCAGTGTAGATAAAGGTTCCGACGATTGGTCCGAGAATTAAAAACAACGATTGACCACTCTGTGTAATAGCAATTGCAGACTGCAAATGTTCTCCCTTTACATTTCGCCTCACAATCTTTAGAGAAGATGGTTGAGAAAACTGGCTAACGATAGACGATACAAACGTGGCTACGTATAGAATCTGCCAATACCCGGAAGATAAAACGCCAATAATCATGACAATAGACAACGCACTCAGAATATCCCCCAGTATCATCGTACGTTTGGGATTCCAGCGATCAGCAAGTGCACCGCCTATAATGGAGAAAACAAAAATCGGGGCATATTCAAGTACGGTAATCAGCGAGACGGCTATTGGACTTCCCTGAGTTCGATCCATCACATAATAGAGGATCGCCATATTTCGGATCCATATCGCCAGATTTTGCAGCAGATCAGACCCTGTCACGATTAAAAAAGCTTTATTCCTGAACAATGTGTTCATTCTCCATCTCCTCTTTTAAACCGACTGTCCGGTTTATTAATATTTAAAAAGAAAAACTGACTGTTACATCAGCTTTTCATGGTTAACGTTGTTGAATGCCTGCCAGCAGACCGGCCATGCCTTTGTGGTAAATACGACGAATATCCGTCAGGTCCTTCTCGTAATAGAGTGTGGTCAATCCGCTAAACAGACCGTAGATAATATGCATTACATCCTGTGGGTCATCCTGTTTTAATTCCCCATCCTCCATGCCTTTAGTAATAATGGACTCATATGTCGCATACGGAATACGGATCAGGGAAAGCATCTCATCAAGCATCTCCTGGCTGACGACCTGACCCGAGACAAACTCGTTAATGGCATGATTCAGCGGGTTAGCCAAATCATCCACGTAATGGTCAGCAAGTCCGTACAGTTTGTCTATGGCAGTCTTATACCCGGATTCTTTGTCCAGCCAAGCATCCATCCAATCTTCATTGTTAAGCTTGATCAGATACATGAATAACTCTTCTTTGCTTTTGAAATGATAATAGATGCTGCCTTTACTCCGATTGTTAATCGTACATATGTCTTCCATGGAAGTTGCACTATATCCCTTTTGGGCAAACAGTTCCTTGGTATTACGTGCAATGTCTTTCTTTATCTGGGTAACATCTTTTCTTCGTTTGACTTCGATTGGAAAAACCTCCATAAATTAAACCGACTATTCGGTCTAATAGTATCACAGCTAAAATCCCCCCGTCAATTCAAAGTGCACAGGCACCCTCTCATTTGCTACTTCAGAAGATGTACAAGAGAGTGCCTGGCTACAATTCAGGAAAGAAGTCGTCACATCATACTTACAATCCAACCAATCCAATACGCAAATGGAATCAATAACAACTGTGCCAACAGTGTACCGAATAGACGGGACACGAGCATGCAGCCATAAATCTGATTCATGCGATCCAAACGGATCTCACCACGTAATGATTTGTCACTGAGCAGGGAAATCCGCGGATCAATCAGGATGGTTAGCAAAATAGTCGCTATTCCGTTAATTAGCCCGGTTGATTGGGATGCAGCTACAGCCTGCCCTGGGTAAAGATACGCTGCGTACAAGCTGGACAGGACACCTGTGGTATAGATTGCGGTTACCGCTACATTCAGCAGCATTAACCTTCTTGGCATCCCATGTTGTACCAATCGTTTGGCCATCTTCCAGGATGGCGGGGTGATGTAATACGTTGCATTTCTAATCTTGCTTCGCTTCAGCATACCGCGAACCATCGCAGGGATGGAACCGGCTGCTTCAAAATGCACAACCATTCTCGATGAGAGCTTCACCATGGTTGGGAAACACAATATGGCTAATGCTGTTCCTATCGTCGCCGCACCCATTAACCAGTGCAGCTGCGCCGCAAAGTGTGGATTGGCTCCACGTGTTGCAGTATCCACTAGATTACCTACCATTGGACCCTGGGCCATATTCGAGGTTCGAGAAACCAACAGCAAGATACCTGCCAAAGAAATGGCTAGCGCGATTCTGCGAGTGCGTAAACCACCAAGGCGGAGCGCGTATGACAAGCTGTCTGCGGCATGAATCAGCATGGTGAACAGCATAGGGATTGCCAGGCTAAGACTAAACATATGTGTATGTACTCCTTTATCTTCCTTTTGTTGAACTTATTTCTTACATGGACAGCATTATACTCCTCTGGCTTGCAAAAGTATAGGAACGAGGTCCTTTTATATAAGTTGAAATAAAGAATGTTTACACTGGACACTCCGATGACAGAACAACCTTCCGATCGCTGTTATCCCCAGATTTTCTGATTTCTTTTAGAAAGGGGTAAATCAGGGGATAAAAGCGAGTTTATGCTTACGAAGTAGCTTTCCACAGAAATCTCTTAGCTCCTCTTCTTCAGGTTCTTTCTGTCCTCTCCGTTTTGTGTAAATGTTTATTTCAATTTATATAGATCATCGGTAAATGCACTTACGACCTCGGCTGTTTATCGTTTATCCCTCCCCTCACAGGGTAATATACAACTAATCCATCATTGTACAGGAGGGGTTCATATGCCTTGGAACAAACAGGATTATCCGGTATCCATGAAGAACCTGGAACCACGTGTCAGACACAAAGCAATTGAGATTGCCAATGCTCTGCTCGATGACGGGTATGAGGAAGGGCGTTCGATTGCAATAGCGACAGCGAAGGCGGAAGAATGGGATGAAAATCATCCCGTGCCGAAAGGTTCGAGATCGGACTCCACATCTTCTTCCGATAATTCGGACCACAAAAAGTCACATTCCACGGATCGTCGTCATTCGGAGCCCGTTTCTTCGTCCAAAAGTCATGATAACATCCATGTAGTACCTACCGACTCCGGTTGGGCGATCAAGGAAGAAGGAAAGTCTACCTATCTGTCCACATTTGATACTAAGGCAGAAGCTGTAGATAAGGCCAAAGAACTGAGTAGCAAACAAAATATTCGAGCGATTATCCATAATCAGGATGGTCAGATCGCCTCATCGATCAAGCCCTGAATGAATCGGAAAACAATAAAATCCCTTTTGCTGCTGAAGAGCAGCCAAAAGGGATTTTATATGAACGTTAACTATCAAGACCTGAATATGATGCATACAGGTTATGGTTGTTCTGAAACGTATGGTTAATTGGATACCCCTCTAGCCACCGTAGTCCGTTGTGAAATAGCAGCAGCGTTAACTGCCTTGGCTGCAGCCGATGGCATCGGCAATTTCACAGCCGAAGTTGTAACCACGGTTCCGCGAGCCGGAACACTAACGACGTACGTGATGACTTTACTGGCAATCCATACGGCCAGAATCGTATATAAAGTTTCTTTTACCGGAAGAAAGAAAAGCGACAATCCCAATACAAAAGCATCGCTGACAAAGAAAACTGTTCCCAGCTTCCATCCCTTCCAGCGGCTAACCAGTACGGCAAGAATATCGTCTCCGCCTGTCGCTCCACCGAATCGAAGCACGATCCCAGCGCCTACCCCTGTCAATATACCGGATAGAACTGCCGGAATCCACAGATTTCCGTTAAACGACAATACCAGTGTGGAGTATCGTTCAAAGCCGTCATAGAATAGGGAAAATGCACCGACGCCAAGCAATGCCTGAATCATGAATTTCCAGCCTTTGAGGAACCAAGCCAGGATCATGACCGGAATGTCCAGTAACAACATACCGATAGCAGGTGATAAGCCTGTTGCGTATTTTCCGAGCAGGGCCAGACCAACAAATCCGCCCTCCGATAAATGATTCTGAAAGTTAATGTGATAATAGGCAAAAGCTAAAATAAATGTACCGAGCAGCATAATGGCGAATTTGATCGCCTCTGTTTTAACGTGTTGTAAGGTTAACGATGTTCTCTTCATTCAGGTTCCCTCGCAGTTTGTAGGTTGGTTTTTTAGACCGACCGTACCCTGCAAAAGGTAAGCCTGGAAGAAATCATCGTGTACGTCCTTCGAATATTCATTCCAATCCCCTCTTTCGCAGAGTCAGCCGTTTTTTTGAACCGGTTGGTGTACTCTACAAGGGGCGCTATGTGTATGAGAGATCGTAACGTTTCCAGATCGTCCTTGGGGAGATTGTCCTTCGGGAACTCATGGTATCCTGATCCTTTCTGTTCTGTTGTGGTTAGCTGTGCTCAGTTAAACTGAAAAATAACTACAATGCATAAGCTTGAACATTTAATTGTACACTTACACTTGGATTACAGTACCCTCTTTCGATCGCTGTTATCCCCGGATTTTTGGAATTCCATTTTCCCTCTGGGGAAAATCCGGTGATAGCCTATGCTTCCGAAGCTGCTTTCTTTCAAAAAGCTTTCAGGCGAACGCTTCGCTTCTACAGATGGGCTCTGCACTCTTCGTTCCTGTGTAAATTGTAAGCCCAACTTACAGCAGTTGCAAGTTCATTCAGTTTAAACACCAAAGCTAACTTGCTTGTTCTTCTATTATATAACACCAACTTGACCGGGTCTAAACAGCGGACCCCTCAAAAACAGGCATAAAGCAGCCTTTGGACTGCTCCAGCAGTCATACGGCAACACCAGGATAAGCAATGCTTGCTAATGGTGCAACCTGCTCCTTTATTCTATGACCAAAGCTTCCAAAAATAACTGTCGGTCACCCAACTGTGACAAATTGGGGCCTTTTTTTATTTTCTTGCGCTTTTTAAAGGAATCATTTTCCTTTCATACATACACTATAGCAAACGTAATCGGCTTATTCTTTGTCCAGTTCAGACGTTTCCAGACTTACTCTGCTGTTTATGGTATAATATAACAATTGAATCCCACTACCGTTTAAGCGAGGCGGATTGATGAAAACGTTAAAGCCAAGAGTCTTTATTGGCTGCTCGCTGGAAGCGAAGCCGATTGCAGCCGCAGTACACGAAAACTTACGTTTTTCAGCCGAAGTTACCCCTTGGTATTCCGGGGTTTTTAATCCAAGCAGCTATACCATGGACGATCTGGAAGTAGAGGTCCGTACGACTGACTTTGCCATTTTTATTTTTCATCCGGATGATATATCCAAAATTCGCGGGAAGTACTACGCGTCGGTCCGGGATAATACAATGCTGGAAATGGGTCTGTTTATGGGTCGTCTGGGACGAAAACGTATTTTTTTCATTCTTCCTGAGGATATTACAGACATCAAGGACACAACCAAGGTCGAAGGATTGCGTATGCCCACAGATCTTCTGGGATTAAATCCACTCGTATATGAAATCCGTTCTGATGGAAAGTGGGCACCAGCCGTGTCCGTGGCATGTTCCAAAATCGCAGACAGTATTGAGGAACAAGGACGCTGGAGTGATCCAGAATTGGAGAACATCATTGAGAAGCATAAACGCACTGAGGGAGAAGCAAGGTTACAACTGCTTAAGTTGCTGCGGTTCTTTAGGGAATTGCTGCGTACCCGCAAAGCAGATGCCAAGATGCTGGAACGAATGAGCGATGCCCTGCGTACTGCCTTTGTCTCTCATCCTCCATTCGCTGTACGTGGCACAGCCATATACCGTACAGATGACAGTGGTTATATTGAGCAATTATGTGGTAATGTTGGAGAACCGGGGAGAAAGTATGACTTGTCCGCTAATGACGACAAACAACCGGATGATCCCAAGCGCATCCTGGTTATTGATTCTTACCGGGAGAATAAAATCAAGATTAACCTGTATGATGATTACCTTGAGAAAGAGTATCTGCTATGCTATCCTGTAGCCAAGAGGTATGTAATCACCGTTCACATTATTGGACATATTGAAGCGGATGAGGCGGTATTTCAGCAGATTGACCTACAGAATCGTCAACTGTTCAACGCCATCAACGATTTGTTAGGAGGCGAACCGGAATGAAACCGGAAACGAAAAAAATAAGCAAGCGCTGGGGCAGCGAAAAAAAGGTACGCCTCAGTTCTGCGCCCGAATCATCACGACCGGTTCCGGAACCCAAGGAAGAAGATCGTTTCCACAAGCCGGCCGTACCGCTAACTACCATTGGGCCCTCCCTGAAGGGCAAGGAAAGACCTTATAAGGTCATCCTTGAAAAAGAGGCGTTCTACGAAAAGCCTCAATATCTTGCTTAATTCCTGAACACATCATCAAACCTGCCGCTGAATCGGCAGTATTCCATAGGCCCCGCCGCCCAAGGCAGGGGCTTTTTTGTTGCTCATTTTCGCTAAAATAAAACTGCTTCTACTCGTTGACCCGGTGCCATCGTGTTAAGGTAAGGCATCCTTGAATCATGATTGCAATTCATTGCAGTAATTCATTGCTTGTAATCACTTCTGTAGCAGACTGCATTGCTTTTTGGTTTATGGCCTTAGGTTTCCTGCAAAACCCATAAATTATACCTTATTTTGGAGCAGGCTTGTCCCTAAATCCCTAGCTTCATTCATTATCTGTACCTTTAGGAAAATGCGGTAATGTGTGCTTCCAATATTTCTCGGTTGTATTGTGTATCTCCATTACATATATTGATTATAATATAGGAACACATGTTCTGTAAATATAAAATTCCAATTAAAGGTTAAGGAAGTGAACATATGACATCCTCAACTTCCGCCCCATCCCCTGCGGATGAAGACCACCGTCTGATCAAAGGTCTGGTTGTGCGCACGCTTTTGCTGGATGTACTTGAACGAGATATTCGTACACTGGATACGCTGATGCTGAAGATGCCTGAAGTCTACATTCTGTCGCTGACCCGCATTCAGAACAATGTGCTCAAGGAGATGTTGGTCCTTCGTAAACAGATGAGAACCCGTGGTGTCAAAGTACTTGAAGAGAAACGGGAAGCCGAGGGTATCGAAACTCTGTATATGTGCAGGGGGTATTGGCAACGGTTCTATATGCTGTGGACATTCGCACGCAATGAAGTCAAAAAAGAACTCAGTCGGCATCTGCAGATGGACTTGGCGCAGACTTGATACAACTTTGACAATATTGAACCCCTCCCCAGCAAAACAAGTTGACCACGGAAGGTTACGTTCATTAAGATGGAGAAGAGATATCCAACCATTCCAATAAGGCATGATTTGATTTCAACCGGATATACTCTCAATGTCTTATCAATCAAGGAGCTGTACTTCATGGATTTGAATACCCATTCGATTAAACAAACACCCGCACATACAGGCATTGCAGCAGATGTAACAGAACTGATCGGCCAGACACCTGCCGTTAAACTGAACCGACTCACAGGCAGCGACTCCGCTGACGTATACGTGAAACTGGAATACTTTAACCCGAGTGGCAGCGTCAAAGACCGTGCCGCATACAATCTGATCGTTCAGGCTGAACTTGCGGGTCACTTGCTACCCGGCGCAACCATTATCGAACCAACCAGTGGCAATACGGGCATAGGTCTTGCGATGAATGCCGCCGCCAAGGGATATAAAGCTATTCTGATCATGCCGGACAATATGTCCAAGGAACGCATCAATATCCTAAAAGCCTACGGCGCAGATGTGGTGCTCACCCCTGCCGCGGAACGGATGCCTGGTGCGATTCGCAAAGCGAAAGAACTCCAGGCAGACATTCCGGGCAGTTTCATTCCGCAGCAATTCGAGAATCAGGCGAACCCGGACATTCACCGGATCACGACGGCTCCCGAGATTATGCAACAGATGGAAGGCAAGCTGGATGCCTTCATCGCTACGGCGGGAACTGGCGGAACCATTACCGGAACCGGGGAAGAACTGCGCAAGCAGTTACCCGATATCCGCATCTATGCGGTGGAGCCCAAAGGGTCTCCAGTGTTGTCCGGCGGCGAGCCCGGACCACATAAGCTCGTCGGTACAAGTCCGGGGTTCATTCCGGACATCCTGAATACCGACGTGTGGGATGCCATCATCCAGGTGTCCGATGAGGACGCACTGGATACGATGCGGCAGCTTGCTGCCCGGGAAGGGCTGTTGCTCGGCCCTTCTTCTGGGGCTTCGGTGTGGGCCTCCCTTCGCATCGCGAAGGAACTGGGGCCGGGGCACCGGGTGCTCTGCATTGCGCCGGATACCGGGGAACGGTATTTGAGCATGGGTATTTTTTAACACAGCAAAAATCTATACACATCAAAAAGGGGCTTCCATGTCCCATAAGTCATGAGCATGACGGAGGCCCTCCCTTATTAGCGCTCATTGGTCATTGGTTCTAATGAACCTGACACACGCTATTCGCTCCTATTTGCGCAGGTCTGACGTGTAACGAATCACAGCGACGTTATTTCTCCAAATTCGGTCGATTTACAGGCTTAAAAGCTATTTTCGACGGGATAACGTTACTGAGATTCGTTAGAATTCACATCGCTTAATTATCACTCTAATAAGGTGCGGTAGGTTCGTTAGAATGTTGGAGCGATTGGTAGCGAGAAGCGAGGGAAAATCCCTCGAAAAAAGGGAAGATACGTACATTGAAGGAACCATCAAAATAAAAAAATAAGCTCTTGCTCCCATACGGATGTTGAATCCGCAGAGAACAAGAACTTATTTTGGCAAGGAACTTTATCATCAAAAACAAAGCAAGAATATTTAACGTAAGCTAATTAATGTGTCAGGGTTGTCCATTCCACACCTTCAGGAAGCAGGGCCGCAATGCGGTCTTTGGCTTCCTTTTTGGTATACAGTGATTCATCGAGGATGACCGCAGAACCGGAATCCGTGCTTGTCCGAATCAGACGTCCGAGACCTTGCTTCACACGCAAGAGCATATACGGAAGATCGATCTCTTCGTATGGTGCTGCCGACGCACTGCGTTTTGCATTGAAGACAGGGTCCTGTGGTGGATACGGAAGCGACCAGATCATGACATTGGATAATGACGGTCCTGGAACGTCCAGTCCTTCCCACAGATTAACGGAGCACAGCACACTCTCCTCATCCTGCTGGAACGCCGCGATCAGATCACTGATCTCCCGGTCGCCCTCATACATAAAGCGCAAACCTTCTGCTTCAGGTACATGAACGATGTCCTGTTTGAACGCGCGTAGTTCTTCCATCGTACGGAACAGAATCAGCGCACGTCCTCCACTGTCCTGAAGTAACGACACCGCATCACGCATGCGATTTTCGTTCTCCGGGTGCCCCGGCACAGCTTCATTGGTAATTTTCATCTTCATTTTATCCGCATAATCATACGGGGAAGCTACCGAGAACGATACAAAATCATCAATGCCCAGGCTATCCGCTACATAACGGAATGAACTATCCACAGATAACGTTGCAGAGGAGAACACGATTGGAATACCTGTGTTGAACACCCGCTCGTTCAGCATTTCCTTCACGGTACGCGGCATGATCGATAAGGTCGTCTCATCCTCGCTCTCTTCCGCCCAGCAGATGTAACCATCTTCCTTGCGGAACAAGGCAAGCGCAGACTGAATCATGTCCAAATGTTCTTCCACGACACGCATCTGATAACCATCCAGCGAGAACAATCCGCTCTCAAATACCAGTTCCTCACCGATCGCATCCAGCACACTCGTCAGACGTTCAATCTCACGCAGCAGTGGCGGCTCTACCCGAACTTCTTTCCGTTCCGATCCCGGAATCGCCACCGTATACGTATCCAGCAATGCAAATAGTCGCTCACTGCTCTCAATCGCTTCATCTACACGCTCCGCGAGGGATTCACGAATCTCTCCTTCTAACAGGCGAGTCACGAGTTCCTCGAAGATACGGTGTTTCAGTTTGTAGCTCAGTGCGTTCAGTGCTGCTTCTTCCAGCAAATGTCCTTCATCAAATACAACTGAGCTGTGATCAGGCAGCAGGGGCAATTGTCCCTCGCGTTTGCGCGCATCATAGGTCCAGACATGCTCCATGTAATAATCATGGGAACAGATGATGATGTCTTTGGAACGACGGTAATGGTCACGCGACAGCGTCAGGCCGCAACGTTGACGTTTTGGACATACAAAACAATCCTGGAACGGGTCCCAATTAATTTTGTTCCACTGACGATCATTCAGATGTGGATACTGTTTCCGGTCACCATATGGATGGAAGGCCTGAAGTGTACCCGGCGTGTTCACAAAATCCGGCAGACTCTCATGCACTTCTTCAATAACAGGCGCATCCTCATCCGCAAATCGCATCGCACTTAATTTGTTCAGACAGACGTATTGGTCCGGTGACTTACCCAGACGTGCGTCCACTTCCAAGTCCAGATGTGCAGCCAGCTTGGCAATATCTCCGCCGGGCTTCACAAGCTGTTCAATCAAGGACTCATCGGCACAGGCGATCACTGCCGGTTTGCCCGTATAACGTGCATAACAGACCGCGTAGAGCAGATAGACTAACGTCTTGCCTGTTCCGACACCGGCCTCCGCCATAATGGTCTTTTTATCTCCATAGGCCCGTTCGAGCTGGTACGCCATAAAAATCTGTTCATCCCGTACCTCGAAGCCGGACTCTGGCAAAATATCGTAAAAAACATCGGCAACCCATTCCCCGAGACGGGATACAAAAGGTTCAGCCGGATCATATGCAAAAGGATAACGTTGTGTAGACAATCCTAGGTCAGCCTCCATTCTTAGACGCGGTCCTCTTTCATTTTTCCGTTCAAAAAAGGCCGCAGGGCAAAAGTTAATTATCTCACGCGATGAAGCGGGTGACAAGCTTTTTTTACGAGATTATTTGCGAGGTTCAATGTATAGAACCATTTTTCAGGGAAAATATATACAGGAATCCACTTTAAGGAAAGGCGGTGCTCCACTCCATGAATCATCAGTCTTCACAATCAGAGCATTCCTCAGACAAAGACCCTGAGACATTAACGGATCGACAAGGTCATCCCATTACGGACAATCAGAATGTACGAACCGTTGGCAGTCGGGGACCGACTACGCTGGAGAACTATCATTTTCTCGAAAAGATTACTCACTTCGACCGTGAACGTATTCCTGAACGTGTGGTCCATGCCCGCGGCGCTGGCGCTCATGGCGTATTTGAAGCGTATGGAACGGCCGGAGATGAACCGGTATCGAAGTACACACGTGCACGTCTGTTTCAGGAGAAAGGCAAACAAACGCCCGTGTTCGTTCGCTTCTCTACCGTTATACATGGTGGACATTCACCGGAGACCCTGCGGGACCCGCGCGGGTTTGCTGTAAAATTCTATACCGAAGACGGCAACTGGGATCTGGTGGGTAACAATCTGAAAATCTTTTTCATTCGCGACCCACTCAAATTCCCGGATATGGTACATGCCTTCAAGCCAGATCCTCTGACCAATGCACAGGATATGGAGCGGTTTTTCGATTTTGTCTCGCTAAGTCCTGAAGCTACCCATATGGTCACGTTCCTCTTCTCTCCATGGGGCATTCCAGCGAATTATCGGCAGATGCAAGGGTCGGGTGTTAATACATACAAATGGGTCAATCAGGAAGGCAAGGGCGTACTCATCAAATACCACTGGGAACCGCTCAATCAAGGGATACGCAACCTGCTGCAAAAAGACGCAAGCGAGATTCAGGGACAGAATTTCAACCATGCGACGTTGGATCTTTATCACGCCATTGAACAAGGGGAGTATCCCGAATGGGAGCTGTGCGTTCAAGTAATGGAGGACGGCGAGCATCCAGAGTTGGACTTCGACCCGCTGGACCCAACCAAGCTATGGCCGCAAGATCAGTTCCCTTTTCTACCTGTGGGAAAAATGACGTTGAATCGTAATCCCGAGGATTATTTCAATGAAGTGGAGCAAGCAGCGTTTGGCACAGGTGTATTGGTAGACGGGCTGGATTTCTCAGATGACAAACTGTTGCAAGGGCGCACCTTCTCCTATTCGGATACCCAGCGTCACCGGGTGGGTGCGAACTATCTGCAATTGCCTGTAAATGCACCGAAGAACCGGGTTGCAACGAATCAGAGCGGCGGGCAGATGCAGTATCAGGTGGATCGTGCACCGGGTCAGAATCCGCATGTGAACTACGAACCTTCTTCGCTTGGTGGCTTAAAGGAAGCACCCCCTCGTGGCAAGGAGCATGAACCACTGGTGGAGGGCCGACTTGTCCGCGAGAAGATTGAGCGCACCAATGACTTTGGACAAGCGGGTGATACGTACCGGGCGTTCGAGGATTGGGAGCGAGATGAGCTGATCAGCAACATGGTCGGCGCGTTGGCACAATGCAAACCGGATATCCGGGATCGCATGATCTCTTACTTCACCCAAGCGGATGCGGATTACGGTCGGCGCGTCTCTGAAGGGTTGGCCTCTGTACCAACCGATGATAGTGCCACAGTCCAACCGAAACATGAACCCAGTGTCGAGCAAGCAGAGAAACGCAGTCGTGAGACGGACGGATATTAAAATAGCTGGACAGCGTTTAGACTGATAAGTCTGACACTGTTAGTACATTCGAGTATGTTGAGTAAGCAGATTACGTTCTGAATTAAACATAGCCCTGATCGTCAAGTTGCCAGTTGCAGCTGCTATCAGGGCTTTTTCATGACTAGCTGGAGTGTAATCTCCACTTCAGGATGCATGCAGCTATGTATTTTAGATTGAATGAAGTTCATAGGAGTGGATCATAAGTAAAACTGGTACTCTTAGGATTGAAAAGCGTACTTCTCTACGTTCATTTCAGATGATTCTTCGTTAAATGAGAGCTATCACACAATGGAAAGATTACATAATTCACGTGATATTACAGGCATTGGAAGCTTGCAGGCCTGACCTGCCTGCATGTACCTCCATCTGATCAGATGATTATTGATGATAACGCTTACAACATTTACCATAAAGCTGTGTCCTAGAGATTACACCTAACCAGCCGGCATGATCTATCTCATAGGTAACGGTCTGCTACACGGCTACCACATGCTCTTCATTCTATTCCCAATTAACCAAGGAGGCTTACGTAATGAAATTATTCCCATCCACATCCACTCATGTATCTGCACGATCTGCACGTTCTCTGAAGGAACGCTCCCTCAAATCGAAAATGGCCCAGATCTGTCTGAGCGCCGCGTTCCCTCTATTATTGATTGGTGGTGGATCGGCTGGTGCTGAAGAGCTGATCGAGAGCAGCTTACAACCCCCCTCCGAATCGGTGGCGACTTCGAATATCGCACTTGCTGCAGGTGATCTCTATGTCTCCCCTAACGGCTCAGCCAGCAATCCGGGTACGATCAACAGTCCAACGTCACTGGCTAACGCATTAACCCAGGTCGCACCGGGCAAAACGATCTATCTACGCGGCGGTACCTATAACTTCTCCCAGACCATTACCATTGAACGTGGCAACAGCGGCACATCGAGCCAACGCAAAAACCTGGTGGCCTATGGATCGGAAAAACCGGTCTTTGATTTCTCCACTCAAGCCTTCGCTTCCACCAACCGCGGGCTGCAAATGTTCGGAGACTACTGGTTCGTCAAAGGGCTTGAGGTGAAGGGTGCGGGCGACAACGGCATCTTCATCGGAGGCAGTTACAACCGTCTGGAGCAGATTGAAGCTCATCACAACCGGGATACGGGTATTCAAATGGGACGTTATGCTTCTACAGCCGCCAAGAGTGAATGGCCTGCATATAATGAAGTGATTCGTTCTTACTCCCACAACAACTATGACCCGGATGACGGCGAGGATGCCGACGGTTTTGCGGCCAAACTGACCGTAGGCCCGGGCAACGTCTTCGACGGTTGTATTGCGGCCTATAACGTGGACGATGGCTGGGATCTGTATAGCAAAACGGACACAGGTGCCATCGGCGCGGTTACGATCCGCAACAGCATCGCCTATGCGAACGGTGCAACATCAGACGGCACTTCCACCTCCAACAGCGATGGCAACGGCTTCAAGCTGGGCGGTGAGAAGATTGCAGTGAATCATATCGTTGAGAACAGCATTGCGTTTAATAATAAAAAGCACGGCTTCACCTACAACAGCAATCCCGGTTCGATCCAGATGAAAAATAACACCTCCTGGAACAATGGGCAAAGCAACTTTGCCTTTGATGTAGGCACCCACATCTTCACCAACAACCTGTCCTTCCAAGGCGGCGCCAGTGACAAAACAAGCGGAACCGACGTCAGCAGCACCAACGTCTGGTGGAAGAACAAAAAAAGCGAGAACGCCAAAGGCCTGCTCGTCAGCGCAGCCGACTTTGTCTCCCTCGTGCCTTCGGTAACACGTAGCGCCGACGGAACACCTGTCTTGGGTAATTTCCTGAAGCTTGCGGGTGGCAGTGATTTGATTGGTTCGGGTACGCCAGCGGGTAAGAATATTGGGGCACGGTAGGTATGTGAGTAAATAAGATAAAAGAATAATTTAAAAGCAATTCCCCTCCCCCCAATGCCAGCCTAATCGGTGGTAATGGAGGAGGGGATTCTTGAATTGCTTTGTATTGTCAGCTGGCTTATGAGGTAGATAGATAAATACTTATGTTTTGGCTAAAACCTCAATCATCAGTCTGCCGCCTGTACGAAAACCTTGCTCGAATGCCGCTTCCACATACATCGACGTGGACTGTCCGATCAAGTCGATCAGTTGTTCCAAAGCATCGTATTCTGTATCTGTGAGATTTGTTTTGTAGTTCTGCATCATGTCCGATATTTGACGATTGATCTCTTGATACTCAGCCTGCTCAGGATGAATCGACTCGTCCAACCGCAGGTTCCCGTGAAACAAATCTTCGATCAGGTTTGACATATTATCCTTCATGGTAAGGTCACCTCAGGAAGATTGTAACTCAAGGGAAGAGATGAAATGCGGATTTAGCGGGAAAACCGCTAGTGTTTTTTTATTGAGTCGAAGTTAAAGTTAAACTCATACCTCAAACACCAAAGGAAGCTTATCTTGCTGTAGTCAACGCTCACAAATGGCTCACATTCTGTCATATGAAGGCAAAAGAAAAAGCACCACGAGGGGGGCTTTAGTCGACATGTTTATGATCATTTCGCTACTATCATTTGAATGATATACATTTATCCCAAAGGATTGATACTAAGGGCTTTTATTAAGGATTCCTTCATGTTTTGAATAAACTCGGCGCGAGTTTCAGAAGAAATTTCCAACAGAGACAGATAAGGATTCAAGTCCTCCAGTTCAACTAATAGCAGTTCTCCTGATAGTGTGCGACATGCATCCACACGTTGAATACCGTAGTCAATGTTATTCCAATCAATAAACTTTTGTGCAAAAGATAAATCTTGTTCAGTAGGTGTATATTCTTTCAATTCCCAACGTTTATCCTTATCCGGTGCATACAATGCGTACTGATAGTCCTTGTCAATGAAGTAAAAGGATACCTCGTATTCAAAAGGGATAAACGGTTGCACCAGAATACTATGCTGCTCATTATCAATTTCATTAGTTAGTTCTTCTTTAGAAATTTTCTTCATGCCAATGGAATCAGCGCCATCTTTTGGTTTGACAATGAAGTATTCTACCTCGGGTAGAAATTTAACATTTTCAACGGAATCTATGGTGGGTATAACCGGGAAATTCACATTTGTTAATTCCAACAAATACTCTTTTCCATTCATATCTGCTTTGCCATTAAATGAATTGTAAGTATTTAGTTGCTTGTCTACTATTCTCTTACGAAAAGCTTGATACTTTTCTTTAAAATTGGCAACAGGACCTGCATTTCGAAAGACAATTAAATCGACAACATCCTCGAAGCTCTCGATATCCTCCGGATGGCAAATAATCAAGTCGAACTCTTCTCTAAGTTTGGAAGTGAGATACAGGTCTTCTTCATAATAGTTTCTGCCTTTAGCTGGATAGTAAAGGTCTGTTACAAATAACAACTTCTTCAAAAAGTAACACCTAACTTTCGTATTCTTTTTATTAACCCATTCTTAACATATTATACGATGTTAATCTCCTATTCAAAGAAAATAAGAAAAAGCGAGATGCGGAACGCCCCAGTCATATGCCGCTATTGCAGCTGTACGTTTCATTCTCGCCCGATTTCCACAATACAAATATATCACGTGAAAAGTCCAACGAAAGGCCATCATGTGGCCATAATCAGGTCAAAAATAGGTCACTTTTTTATTCAAACGATTCTCACCCATGTCTTTCTTACTTTTAAAGTAATATCTTCCCCTTACTGGTCATTGACCATTTCCTTGCGGTCAATTGAGAAGTCAACTTATCAACATTAGGTAATTATAGTACTGCAGATCCATTGTTCATATAATTGCTCAAGTGTTCAAAAAGCCCCATAATATACGCCCACATCTTCGAGCCTAGGTTTCCATAATGTTCATCCAAAGATTGCTCAAATTTACTAGGGATTTGAATATCCATTAATCTCCTATAATGTTGAATAACGGAACAGGATGTTGTACTTGATGTACAAAAACTTAATCGCAATAAATTCAATATTCATTCAAAATAACCAAAATAAGGAACTAGAACAAACTATCATAGTACAAATTATAGTTTATAGAAGCAGATTAGCAATATATTCCATTAAAGTTGATTGGAGGAAAACAATCATGAATATAATAATTGAGAAGTTAAAAGTCACAGATATTGAAAACTTGTATGAATTCGAAATTGAAAACAGAACTTTTTTCGAGGAAATGGTACCGTCTCGAGGAGATGATTATTACATACCTGAGGTTTTTAAAGTAAGGAATGAATCTCTACTTGATGAACAAGTCAAAGGACTCTCCTTTTTTATCTAATAAAAGACGAAAATAACTCTATTCTTGGAAGAATAAATTTAGTTGATATTGATTCCGATAAAATAGGATTTCTCGGCTACAGAGTGGGACAAATCCACACTGGAAAAGGTGTTGCTAAAAAAGCATTAAAATTATTACTTAATACGTTAGTTGATTTAGATATAAAAGAAGTTAAGGCAAAAACAACCACCAACAATATAGCATCTCAAAAAGTTTTAGAGCAAAACGGATTCGAGCATACAGAAACTAGTGATAATCAATTTGAAATGAATGGCCAAATGTTAAAATTCATTACTTATAAATGGACGAATAAACCATCATTTTAATCACCAATCAGATGCAGCTGTTTAAGCTGAAGATCATAAGCCAAATTCCTCGTTCAAGATACTGAGGGGTTAGGCTTTTTTTGTCTTTTAAGATTCCTTATATTTTGAATTTCGCGCTCTTGATGTTATTCCTTTGGGAAACTCATTGAGTATTGCAGATGAATTGGTTCTTACGCGCATTTAGTGAAACAAACTAGGTATATGTAATGTAATTTAAGTTCACATTCCCTCCACCTTCGTATAACGTTATTTCCCCTTTCAGTAATTCGATTAAGTTTCCGATCTCTTCCTGGATCGTGGCGAAGTCTCCAAATATATCCGATCCCAAAGAATTACTAATCAGATAACCATTCTTTAACGAAGAATCAATGCCTAAGTCCACGATAACTTCGTTGAAATCTTCTTTATATTCAATGGTATACCTATATTTAATCATGTTCGTATCTCCAATCAGTTGTGTCCAAGTCATTTCTTAAAAAACGCAGAAGAACCAAGGTAACAAAAAACAGAGCAATCATAGTGATATCTAACCATAATCGACCTGTTCGATGTAACAGAGTAACATTAATTAGGGATGAAACCAGAGCCTTTTCCTGCGTACAACTCAATTGATGAAGTAGTTATACAGATATTATGTTATTGATTGAATGATGGATTCACTCTGCACTGGGTAGTCCATCAAACTGTAACATGACTAATACCCTATCTATCCTATAAATACAACAGCATCTTTGCGCTGAAATGCTATGGGCAATTTATTTTGAAGAATTGTTATTCTTTCAAACATTTTATCCCTTTTTTCCTCAGTTAAGTTTTTTACCGCCCAATCTTTGATTTGAATTAGTTCCTCAATTATTGACGGTACATCTTCCTCCTCTACATCAACACCTGATGAAAAGAGGTCTGTCCATTGTAACCCGAGTGCTTCAATCGCAGGTTGCCAACATTCTTTAAAAAACGATTCCGTAGCAATGGGAACAAAGAAACAACTCTGTTCAAAATCATTTTGTGGTTCATATATTACAGCACTGACTGACATGCACTTATTCACCTCCAAAAGTAGCACTAAATTTGTAGTCTGGAAACTCTTCTCTTTTGAGAACTCGATCTTCTGTGCAAAATCGCAAACATTTCGAAAATCTTCTTTCATGTAAAAACACACTTTTCTTTTCTGTTCACCAATGTACTCTTCTCTTCTATTAAAGAAACGAAAATAACAAAAGAACAGATTAATCATGGTGATATATTGACCACGATCAATCTGCTGTATTTGTTGAATGATGAATCAATACTAATTAAGTAGCCTCTACTTAAATTTCCATAAAGATATTAGACAATCTTCACATACTTTATACAATAGCTTTAAAAGGAGCATGACCTGTTTCAGCATTTCTTAATAAAGTCGGTTTTCTAAAACGCAAACTGGTTTCCAGCTTGAAGATAGCGGTATCTCCTTCAATTTCTATAAAAGATACATTAATCCATATAGGAGCTTTCGGAAAAAGACCTCCTAAAACCCCAACAACATCTTCTAACAATAGTTTTTTACCACCAACATTCTCTTTAGATAACACAAGACGTTTCATCATTTCATCGCCACCATCTAACATTTTCCCCTGTTCCTCAACCGGCTCTATGATAAACTTAACGATATCGCTCGTAATGTTTTTTGCCTTTTTTATCTTATCAACGGCTTTAGATAAATTAGTCGAAAAAATTACCTCGTTCATTTGAGTAGTCAAAATATCTCCCCCTATTATTTCAGTTTAGTTGAATATACTTTCTTTAATTTCCCTATATCGACATAACCACTTCTCGTTACTTCTAGTTGATATATCTCTAACCAAGCGTTTTCTGTCTTTATTCCAGCACTATTGAATATCTGCTCATATTTTTTAGCTTGCTCAGTTGTTGGTGTATAGTGTCCTGATTCATTTGTTATTCTTCTTGCATTTCCGTTTGCATCGACTTTTAGTTTTCCAGCAGCTTGAACATCAGCTCCATTTGCTAAATGAGAATGTCCTCTTCCAACATTTAAATTACCATCTACATCTATGACAAAGTCAACCTCTTTAATTCCATCTCGAATCTTAACTTGGCCATTCTTCAAAACATAGTCAAAACTCTTTCCTTGCTGAATCTCATTTGGATATCTATTTTCAATGATTTGGACAGGTCTAACATCACCCGTCCCCTTAATCTTACTACCTTTCCTTGCCTCAGCCGCTTCCAAATTCTTTTTAATCTTCGCCACAGCTGGATGAGAAGAAGGCAAGCGAAACGGACCTTTGCTACCCGGCATACTCCCGCGAACCATCTGAAATGCCATAAATAGCTGACTGAACTTCAGAGAAGTCAACATGATCTGAGCATACTTATCGGATACAGGCTCGCCTGTGAAGGGATGAATCCCATTTTCGAAGGCTTTGATCTGCATCGCATAAATATCTTCCCCTGGCGCTTCAGCATCCGTAGCCTGCATCCGATTGATATCCAAATGCCCCTGATCCTTCTTATATGCCTGGAGCGCAGCCTGATCCGTAACGCCATTCTCGTTCACAGGCATCCACATCAGCTTCCCATACACATTGACTTGTGCCATCCGGTAGCCTTTATCCTCCGGACCCTCATCATTTCCCAAGGTCTTCATCATTGCTCCCGCACCCACAGCGCCAACAGCACTTCCAAGACTCACCTTTTCAGCATCGACATTCTCAAATCGCGTAGCGATCTCCTTGAGTTCCTTGGAGATGCCCACCATACTCTCCAGTGCTTTATCCAATATAGGACGCGACTGTTCAAACTCATAGTAGAATCGCTCCTGCGTCGCCCCCATCCACATTATCTGAACGAACATGATCTGTCTCGTCAGTTCACTGCGAATATGCTCCAACTGTTGTCTGGCCTGATCCACCTGATTGGATACATGATGTAGTTGCTCAGGATTCACCTTAATCGTACTCATCCGTTTTCACCGCTCATCTGATATATGATTAACCTATGTTAGCAGAAGTATTAGTACAATACATCCGCCTAACCTCCTGATTTCACTGCATGAACCCACGCTCAGAATGATTTATATCCGTCCTTCAGCCCCATAGGATCTCTTTGTAGGTATATATTGTTCCTGAGGATTGTCCTTCAATTTGACGACTAAAGGATACTGTGGCAATTTACTGCGATGAGCAGAAAACTTTAACAAATCATAGTATTAATGAAGAAACTTGACTCATGTGGATGATTAGGTGTACTATATGTTTGTATAAATGGAATATATTACAATTTAAATATTCATTTTGGAATCTTATATTAACAAGATGGGTATCAGAGCCTAACATAACTAAGATATCAATGCGTATAAATGAGTTTTTATATTTTGTCTGCAACACATAATCATTGGCAGGCATTCATTTTACATATACATTCCTACTTCATAGAGTTTTCTAGCCTGTAGAGTTCTACCATTTTCATAAGAGAGGAGGGCAAGAGGATTTAATTTGTAAGCAGGTCTATTTGTCGTAACCGCATGTTTTTGTAAAAGAATACCCATAACAAGAAAGGTGGAATTTATTGCTATGAGAAAATTGTTTAGTTTAACTCTTATTCTTGTTCTAGTGCTTTCGTTTAATGTTGCTGCTTATGCAGACGGTGACGTGACTCAAGCCAAACCTATGACAAAGGAAGAAATTATTAATTCCAAAGAATTCCGTGAAGCTGTGAAAGCGGCTAAGGCTGAATTTGAATCGCAGAAGGCTGATAATGCGGGTGGTCCAGTCCTATTTGCGCCTGCTCCGAAAGTATCTCACATTAATGTATATGGTGTCGTATCTCCGAATGGTGGTCAAGAAATTTACGGCTTCAATAACAACCCGCTCTCCACGACCAATGATCATGGTGGGGCTTGGATTCAGTGTATTACTTTCCAGATCGGTTATGACAGCAGTCACTACGGCACACTCGCCGGCAATACAATGACAAACAACTGGTCTGAAGCTATTGATCTGGACGGTGATCGTGTCGTAGATGCTTTTGCCCATTCTTGGGTTTATGAATCTCCTAATACAACAGGCGGACAATTTGTAGGTACGGTCTATTCCATTAATATTCCAACACAGTGGACCGCTTGGATTAATGTTCGTTAAGAGGAAGGATGTAATCTGAATATTGGAGGACTTGGCTATCCTGGTTCTATCATGAGGAATACGGGAAGTAAGTAAGCCCGAAGGCTCATCAGCTTCGGATACGAATCGGATCGCACCTAAATTGGATGTGACAGCTCCCTCTTCTGCTAACAATTATGTTAGTACATTTTCTCAGGTGACCTTGAAGAATGGTCTCAAGAAGTCAAGGATGCGTGGAACAAAGCAGAGGAAACAAGCAGTGGCTTCAATCCCTTATCCAATCTGGATTGATGGACACGGATTTGATTCTTGATCAGGCGCAGGGATATACATCCCTGCGTCTTTTCTCATACACCATATGCTTCCCCACTACCATCAAGTTAGTAGAGGCAGCTAACTAATCCCTCGCGCTTTCGATTAGCCTTAGTTTCTTAGTATCCCGAGCCGGAGATGAACCGAAGAAACGGGAGTATTCTCTATTAAACTGTGAAGTACTCTGATAGCCAACTTGATATGCGGCACCGGCTACTGTATAACCCTCAAATGCAATGAGGTTTCTAGCCTCCAACAGCCTTAATTGCTTTTGAAATTGAATAGGACTTAACCCTGTTGCACTTTTAAACTGACGGTGAAAGGTGTTTATAGCCATACCCGATTTGGTTGCCATCTCGCCGACGTCTATTGGACTCATAAAATGATCGCGAAACCATTTTACAATTTGAGAAATCTTCGAAAAATTACTCTCCTGCATACCCAGTTGCCTCAAATACCACCCTTGTGGTCCCATCAGAACACGATATAGGATTTCGCGTTCATAGGCCGGCGCAAGAGCTGGAATATCTCTTGTTGTCTTGGTTAATCGCAATAACCGTAGCCATGCCTCCATAAATTCAATATCTATCTCACAAGCTGCGAACGGCTCCGAAGACGTTGGTATCAGATTTTCAGGCAGATCTCTTAATAAGCTTTGAAGGACATTCTGATTCAACACAAGACCAAGGGACATGTAAGGACCGCCATTAGGGTCTGGATATACCCTCGCCGTTGCGGGAACATGTACCGGCAGAACATAATATGAGGGTCCCCCCAAGGTAATACTGCGCTCCCCGATTGAAAGAATCTTTGTTCCTTGAACCGTAAACCCAATCATCGGCTCGTATAGCGCTGCAAGCTGATGTGCGGGTATATCTCCCTTAATCATACTCAGCCCCGGCACTTCCGTTGCAATCGGTCGAGTACCTGCATATTTCATTAAATCTATAATTTCATCCATAATTTTATTCATACACCTATTTTATCAGACGACTCTGTATCCCTCAACACAACACCGACATGAATCGGCACTTTTAGGCTTTTCTTATATATAAAACAAAGGAAATTACAATTACATAAAATTAAACATGGTGATTTTAGGCAATTATAAGGTGTTATTAGATCTATATAATTTCAGCAGAGGAGACTACAATAAAGTCCAGATCGATCACAAGAGAGGGTGGATATGATGAAAATTGCAATCGTAACAGGTGGAAGTAATGGCATTGGTAAAGCGACGGCTCTTGAACTGGGCAAGCGCGGAATTAGCGTGATTCTCACATACAATTCTTATAAGGACCGGGCAGAAGCTGTCGTTAAGGAAGTTGAGAAGAATAATGGAGTTCGGGCTGCAGCACTGAAGTTGGATCTGACGCAAGTATCAACATTCGAAGGTTTCTCCCTGGAAGTTAAGAAATGTCTCAAAGACATTTGGGATAGAACAACTTTTGATTACTTAGTTAATAATGGAGGTATTGGCGGACCCATGATGTTCAATGAGATGAGCGAAGAGTACTTCGACAAGATTCTTAATACGAACTTTAAAGGACCGGTTTTTCTAACACAACACCTCGTGCAATTCATGGATGATGCTGGAGCCATCGTAAATACCACAAGTTCATCCAAAAACCAATCATTCCCAGGTTACTCTGCCTACGGTTCGTTAAAAGCAGCCTTCTCCACATGGACTCGTTATATCGCCAAAGAACTTGCACCTCGCAACATTCGGGTTAACGCCGTTTCTCCCGGTCCTACGCACAGCAATTTTGGCGATGGAGTATTCGATAAGCATCCCGAATTCATCAAGCCACTGGCTGAGCAATCTGTATTTGGCAGAATAGGCCAACCCGAAGATATTGCGAAGGTAATTGTGAATGTATTGTCCGATGATTTCGGCTGGGTTACAGCTCAGGACATTGAAGTGTCTGGCGGACATTTGCTTTAAAAATGTAAAGACAACACGCTGTGAATAACGGCATATCTGCGGAGTTCCACACTGATATTGCTCTGCTTATAGAACATTATTCTAGCTGCTACGTTCGATTATACTTGGTTTATTTAGCTCATGGTGTTTGGCCATGAGCCTTATTTATTTTCGTAAGAGTAGTATTACATTGCTCTCTCCGGTTCGTGTATTTCTTGATTTGCTTGTTAAACATTCGATCAGATGCGTCGGATACAGACTTCTCCAGATCGGTTTGGGAAAGCTGTGAAAGGGTCTTCCTTTTCTATTTGCACACTATATTTTACGCTCTGCTCCATAGAAGTATTGAGACCGCTACGGCTACTTTCGTTCATTATTATGGAAGTTGATGGATCCGAAAGTGCGTAACCGTTGGTCGGCATCATGGTTCCAAGCGCAAACCATAGGACCAGAAAAATGATAAAGCGGTAATAGTAATTTAGTCCTCAATGATAAGGACTATTTTCTTTTATACTTTGATGACATTTGGAATCAATCTGATTAAATAATCAATTTTCGGTAGGAAGGATGCTCGTAAGAGCATCCTCCAAAAGGTTGCTGCATACAACAAAAGCCGCCGGATGGCGACTTTTTAGTAAAAAACACTTCTTATTATAATCTGCTCACATAATACAAACTACTTTTCCTCTGTATATATAAACACATACGTACTCTCATCCGATTTCTCTTCTGAAAAAACAAACTCTAACCGATCAAAGTTTCTTATATCCTTCACATCTGTAATTTTACGCTCTGCCATATATCGTACCATCTCACCTCTAGCCATTTTGGCCCGGGTTGCCTTTTCAACAATCTTCCCATCAACCATTTGTCCAAATACACAAGTGATAAAGCGGGTTTCCTCGCTCAGAAAAGGCGTGATGTTTTTGCTATATTCTTTGGAAGCCAAATTCAGAATGCAATTGCTTTCCGACTGAAGCTGATCTGCGAGTTTGCTGCCCCAAAATTGATAGAGCGTTTTGAAACCCGGACCTTGCAGCTTGCCCTGCATCTCCAACCGATATGGTGTAACCCCATCCAAAGGCCGCAACATGCCATAAAAACCGGATAATATACGTAAATGCTGCTCCAGATACGCCAGTTCCTCATTTTGAAAAACACCTGGCGCCATATATTGATACTGAATGCCTTCGTAGGAATAGATTGCTGGTGTCAGATTTGCTTTTATATTCATATTCTGAATCCGCTCCACGTTCTGTTCGGCGATTGCATCGTTACACTTCCACATCGCTTTGAGTTCGTCATAGGATAACTTTTGAAGCAGACTCAATAGCTGTTCTGACTCGTTTATAAATTGCGGCATCTGCGCGATAGCCATAAGATCGGTATCAATCTTCATCTTTTTAGCTGGTGATATGATAATTCTCATCGTGCTGATCCATCCTTAATCTACCGTTGTTTTAGTCGTTATCCATTGTACAGGATTGGACAGGCGAATCCAATGCCAAGGCTTAACTAAATCCCTCATGGTACCTTTGAAAAGACTCAAAAATGAACAAGTCAGCCCACGATTGGACCGGCTTGTTCATTCGAATTCAACACATTAGATTGGTGAGAAAGCAAGGCTCGCATTTCAAACCGCTATTAGGGAGATACGCTCCCCGCGCTGCTATTTTGCTCTGTTTTTGTAGTCGGCAATTGAATCATTGGCGTATTTGACCCACTTACATATGGAAGGGCTCCATCCCATTTCTTGATGGTTTCATATTCAACGAGTTGACTCGATAATGATTGTTGAAGCTCTTTGTTTGCTTTAGCTTGACCTTCTGCTTCGATCAATAGTTTGTCTGCATTACCTTGCGCTTCCACGCGCTTGCGCTCTGCTTCTTTTTTCGCGATCTCAAGTTCAGTCGTTTTACGTTCCAGTTCTTGAGAAGCTTCAACACGCTTATCGATTGCTTCCTGAGTCTTGGCATCAGGTTGAGGAACACCTACAGTAACGTTGGATACAATAAAACCTAACTCTTTAACGTCATCAGAGAAACGTTGTTGCACATCGACGCCTGCTTCAGATGACTTTTCACCATACACATCAATGACTGTAAACTTGGAAATTCCTTTACGGGCTGCGTCACGGAAACGTGTTTTGAGATATGTATCCTCAATTTCTTGAATGCTAATTGGCCCAAATGTATTGAATATAGAAGATACTTTACTTGGTTCTACCTGGTAGTTGTAAGCAAAATCAATGGTGATGTTTTTTCCGTCAGAAGTTGCAATCTGAATGTCTCTGTATTCCACCGTTTGAATTCGGATCGGATATTTCGTTACTTTATCAAACGCTCCAACCAGTTTCCACCCTTGACTCAGTGTACTATCTTTTACCCCTCCATTGGGTGAATATACGACCCCAACATATCCGTTAGGAATTCGTGTGACAAAGAAGGTCACCAGTAGCGCTCCCACAATAATAACCAATGCCACCGTGATCGCTCCTACCCTAAACGTCTTTGAATTTTTCATCAACATTCTCCTCTTGTTTGAATTTATTGTATTTCTTCAGAATTCTACTACCTATTTTATTGAATAGCGGGATCATTAATGCCCATAGAATAAAAGCTAGGATAATGATTAAAATGATTCCCCCAATAAATGGCATATTCGTCCTCCCCTCTATGGATGTAACCGAGTACAAATTTATAAATAGCAACTAATTATATCCTTCTTTATATATACTTTGTAAATTGGTATTAGGTTTCAAGGATGTTTAGAGCTTGAAGTACTAATAATTTATATCATAGGTTACTACTTCTTATCATTTACAACTCATTTTTAGGTGAGTTTAATCTTTCTAAATCATAATATGGATTGGAAATATGATCTCCAACCTCCATAATTGTCTCTTTAATCTCGTTTAAAATTATTAAATCTATATTATCTTCTTCACTTATAGACTCTTTAATTTTAATAAAACAATTCTTTAAACCAAGGTTAACAACAATAGAGAGTATGATGTCTACATCTTCGTAGGAATTAGTATTCCATAACTTTCTCATTAAGACATCCATTTCATTTCTAGTTCTATCCTCTAAAAGCTCATAAGTCATGATCTGTCGATCTGTTAATTCGGATAGGATGGACAGAAAAACTTTTTTATCAAGAATCTTATTTTTAAAATCTTTTAAAACATTCCTGAACAAAGACAGTAAAACTTCTGTAGGTAACCTATCTGGTAATTTCTCAATATCTCCTATATTCATTTAATCATTTCCCTTTAGTCTGTATATGGATATAATCCAAAGATTGATTTTTTTGTCTAAACTCCATCCGGACGTAACACTCCATAAAACCGGACAATATCAGAACATACCATTGAAGAATTATGGATCAGGCCATAGTTGCATCCATTGCTCTTCTCTGTAGGTGTATACAACTTCCTGTGGATTGTCCTTTAATTTGACGACTACAGGATACTGTGGCATTTTACTGCGACGAGCAGTGATGCTAATGATATCATGTTCATCCATACCCTTTTCAACGATTAAATACGTTATTAAACCATCTTCAAGCTCCTTCATATCACTCTTATAGGAGCCATACCATGTGACTGAAGCTACAACTATTAGTGCAATTACAATCAATGCTCCCTTTAGAAATCTCATTTTATTCACCTCACTTTAGCCTGTAGTTTGTAATTCTATTAATATTCCCGCTTATTATCACCATCATTTGGTAACCACTATCTTTTCCGAGTTTCCTTCCCAATCAATCTGAACTATAAATTCATCCTCATCCAAAAATGGGGAAATCCCTTCAGCTTTTCCTCTGATCACAGTATTAAAAGGAACTTCTCCTGTAGAATGAATATTTTCGCTCATAAATTTGGTTTTAACTTTTTCAATTAATGAAGGATTATCTCCTAAGTACCTAATTTCATATTCATAGCTTGCTACATCGCTATTACTTTGAACTGTACATGAAACACGCCAATTCTCACTCTCTCCTGTATATGAAGTGACTTTGTTTGAACAAGCGGATGCTGTCAATAGAAGAAGAAAAAGCAAAAAAAACGATACTCTTTTCATATAAATCCCCTTTATTATGAATTTCAAATGTTAATCCTGTTATGGCAACACAGGACGAACCAGACTTTGACACAAGCAAATATACTATTGTAAAAAAGACTGTCGCATTTGTATAACAATCTGCCAAAGTGATCTATAACACTCCGTTCATCCAAACACGGGAAAGCCGATCTCCGCAGATCGCAATTTTATGAGAAAATCATATGTCTATAATCAGTATGATGGCGTAGTTATTGATAATACGAATTACGGTTTGGTATATACCGATGACCCTGATAAGTTGGAATCCATTGAACTTGTGTTCAACAAAGTCTATGACTACGATGCTGGAAAAACCATTGTAGAGCCCACTTTGTTGAAAATTCCTTTTGCTGTTCAAGAATAGTGTAAACACAGCTCCATCGCACAATATGACAAAACTATTACTCTAAAAAACCATTCTAATTCATTGAACTGCACCTCCAATTGGTAGTTGTGTCTAACAATTGGGGTGCAGTTCATTCATTTGGAGTGGTTTTTTGTTTATATATTCATGGTATCCAATCGCTTTTCGTATGCAATGCTGCTACGTCCAACCGATTGCTGGAGGCTCGTTATTCATATGCCTGATCGAGGATCTAAATCATCTCAATTGAAGCTGACAAAAAATAACTTCAACATTATAATTGTTACATATTATCCAAAAGCAGTGATGACCAGGAGGACAAGATGCAATTTCAACCAGTGTATCATGATGGGGAACTATTTTTACCCAAAATCGAATTAAATATGGCATGTAACCAATCGATTGGCATTATAACAGACTTGAAGCGAAAACAGATTTTAATGAATCAACTGCAGGATCGTTCCCAATATTACATACTTCGAGCTCAACAAAACGAGTATACACAATTAACGGTGGAAGAATTAATCACATTTTTAATCAACATAACAGAGCGGAATGATCGTGCCACTATGTTATTGGATTATTTCGCTTTGAAAGAAGAACGGAAGGTAAAAATAAAGAATCTAAGCCCATCAAAAAGGATGTATGTGACGTTGTTGCGCGTTTATTTTGCACATCAGTCTACACTCGTACTGGAGGAGCCCTATTTTTATTTGGAAGAACAAGACCGGCGCCAGTTTAAACGGATTTTAGATGATCTTTCGAAACAAATACAGATTTTAATTTTAACTTCTAATCTAGAGGATGCCATGATTTCCTGTGATTCAATTTATCGTCTGAATGAATCCGGATTTCATCTATTGGATATTCGTGATTCAGAAGAGGATAAGCAAGCAGTGCAGGAACAAGATCGAGCCAATATAACCCTGCAGAAGATTTATACGAAAAAAAATGACAAAGTAATTTTATTTAACCCGCCTGAAATTGATTACATAGAAAGTATGGATGGTTCAGTTCTTGTCCATGTAGGTGGAGAAAGTTTTGTCTGTGCGCTGACGCTAACCGAGCTCGAGCAGAGATTGTTTAACTTCGGATTCTTTAGATGTCATCGATCCTATATTGTTAATCTACAGAAGGTAAGAGAGATTATTACATGGACGAAGAATAGCTACAGCTTGCGATTAAATACAGGCCAAGATGCGATTGTTCCGTTATCTCGTTCAAAATTACAAGAATTAAAAACACATCTTAACATTTGATTTCCAGGGAAATATCGATTCAATCCAGCAACTAATGGTACCGTTCAGCCGTTGACAGCTACATTTCGGCGGATTTCGATGGTTGGAGGCATGTAATCTTTATATGCTTAAGTCATCAACTCCAAGGAAGTGATATGCATGGATGTTATCCGAGTAGAACGTATTCGAAAGAGATTTGAAAATAAGAATGCATTATCAGAAGTATCTTTTTCAATTCCAAAAGGTGAAATTTTGGGTTTCCTGGGTCCAAGTGGTTCTGGAAAAACAACTTTAATTAAGATTTTAACTGCGCAATTAAATCCGACAAGTGGACAGGCAACTGTATTTAACCAGCCAGTGGCGATGATGCATCAGTCTGCACAGAAGATGCGCTTTGGTATTTTGTCAGATAACAGTGGTCTATATCAAAGATTATCGATAGATGAAAATCTGGAGTTGTATCGCCAATTATATGACCTCCCTAAATCTTCGATCGATACAGTATTGCATTTTGTAAACTTAAGCGAAGAACGCAAAAAGAAAGTCATCCACTTATCGAAAGGGATGCGTCAGCGTGTTATGCTGGCATGCGCAATTATCCATGAGCCAGAATTATTATTTTTAGATGAACCTACTTCAGCTTTGGATCCGGTAAACTCCACACATATTTATAAAGGGCTACGCTACTTAAATGAGAAAGGGACAACAATTTTTCTAACGACACACGATATGTCAGAAGCAGAATTGTTATGTGACCGTGTAGCGATTTTGTTTCAAGGAGAAATCCAAGCTATTGGCTCGCCTAAGGCGCTTAGAAAACAGCATCGGGAAAACGTCGTTTGTGTAGAATTGGTAAACGGGGAAACCTACGAGCTCCCGATGAATGAAGGAACGGCTGAGCAAATTGCCGATTGGATGAAGCGAGGCTTAATCGAACGATTGGAATCGAAAGAGCCAAGTTTAGGCGATATCTTTATTAAAGTGACAGGAGGGTGAACTGCTATGAGTATCTCGTTAAAACGTGCGCGAGCAATATTTGTAAAGGACTACAAAGAGTTTTCACGCAATTATGGCATTTCCATCATGTTGCTTGTTCCGATTCTATTCGCATTTCTTTTTCGCACTGCAGGCCCTTCTCTCCCTGGGGCAATAGGTTTTCTTCTAAATATTTCGTTTGTGCTCTTAACCTCTTTCGCACAAGCATGTTTGATCGCGGAAGAAAAGGAACGTAACACCTTACGATCATTAATGATGACTCCAGCCACAACGATGGATGTATTAGTTGGTAAAAGCACCTTAGTCTTTGTCATGTCTGCTATTGTTCTGGCTATTGCTACGTATATATTAGGCTATGAGCCAGCTAGTATATGGGCATTTGCAATTGCAATCATTCTTTCAATAATTCTATACACAGCAGTAGGAACGATATGTGGTTTATTCTCTAAAACGGTCCTTGAAGCTTCATTATCAATCATTCCTGCAGCAATGGTATTTTCTGCTCCTCCTGTTGCAACAATCTTGTTTGGAGATTTCCCGATTTTTAAAATGCTGGATTATACACCAAGCATTCAACTTGTGACTTTGCTAAATATACCCCATACAGGCTTTACAATTGGAGACCTCTTAAAACCTCTCCTCATTATTTTGATATGGACGGTTGTATTAGCGATTGTGTCTGTTATTTTGTATCAACGGCGGTTAAAGGATGAGTAGCCACTCCTCGCCTACACAACCAAAATATAAAACAAACCCCGGTACACGTCTGCATTCAGCAGCGTACAACCGAGGTTCACCATTATCATTTCAATTATTAAACTACATATCTCTACTTAAACTCATCTTGTAAAATCATGCTGCCCAATAGTCAGCAGCGTCGGCCTGCTCTTACTCCACACCGAAGTGGCAATCTTCGGATTGTAATAATACAGCGCTCCGTTCGTCGGATCAGCGCCATTTAAAGCTTTCCGAGCAGCTCTGTAAGAGGTCTGGGTTGGCTTGGTATTAAACTGCCCATCGTCTACAGCCGTGAACTGGCCTTTCTGGAAAATGACCTTGGAGATCGATGACGGGAATGCATTCGAATGCACCCGATTCATGACAACCGCTCCTACAGCGACTTGCCCTTCAAAAGACTCCCCGCGCGCTTCACCATGGATCAGCTTCGCCAACTGGCGTAACGTCTCACCTTCGGCTTTGGCCTTTTTGTTCAGCCTATTCAGCGTCGCCGGACCTGCAACTCCATCTGCACTCAGTCCCTGCGCCTGCTGGAACTTGCGGACAGCGCCTTTGGTGATGGTACCGTAATATCCAGTCATTCCAGCATCGAAGTAGCCCAGATCGCTTAATTGCTCCTGCAATTGCAGCACATGTTCGCTACGAACGCCCTGTTCCAACTTCTGTGCTCCCGCAGAAGGAGCTGCCACGGTCAATCCCAGAGTCAATGCGCAGGCACCGAGAAGCATGCTGACCCGCCCTGCTCTTTTGCCAGCCATTTTCCCCTTTCCATGAGTGACTTTCCGACTGACAGTGATAGGTTCCATGGTGTCAGTAATCGTTAACAGACCCAACTCCTCATTCGTGCTATCAACTGTAGTGCGTTCATTACTGTTCATATGGCTTCCCACCTTCATCTCTTTCATCTCACTCACGCTATCTAATTCACTTATCATATTCTTTTCATTGATTTCATTCGGTTGATCCATTCCAATATTATTCTTCATCATTCCATTAACCTCCACTTTTCTGAATCCAGATCCCACATCTTCCTCCTGAATCCTCACGGTTGGACATCCCGAGTGTCATTATAGGATATAGAAAAAATGAAGTCTATCGGACCGATGACGCAGTGAAAAAACGACACCGAACATAACAAAAAGAGGCATGAGCCCATGGTCACACCATGGTCATGCCCCTTCTTGTATCAACCATATACCGCTTGTCCAACCCGTTATTTCCGTAGGCAGGCAGACCCGTACAAAAGTTGCGTTGTATTTATTGACAATTACTCGGCCAGTTCCTGACCCTTCGTTTCCCGGCCCCAGAACAGTACAGCCGCTGCGCCAATGAGGATGGTCACGAAGAAAATCGTGAAAATCAGACTGATCGCCACTTCACGCTGAACCAGCATACCGACCATTAATGGAGCAAGTACCCCACCGATCCGGCCAACTGATGTGGCAAGACCAACACCTGTCGAACGAACGGAAGTCGGATACAATTCCGGGCTGTAGGCGTACAGACCACCCCAGGCTCCCAGATTGAAGAAGGATAGACAGATTCCTGCGGCCAAGATCGTCGCTTCCGTTGTTGCCAGTCCGAACGCAATCGCACTGCATGCAGTCAAGGTAAGATACACAACCAATACGAATTTGCGACCGTAACGTTCAATGAAGTACGCCGCGGTGAAGTAACCTGGCAACTGTGCAATCGTCATGATCAGCACATATTGGAAACTTTTAACCAACGTAAATCCTTTTGCCATCACGACCGAAGGCAACCACAGGAACATTCCATAATAAGAGAAAATGACGGTAAACCACAAAATCCAGAGCATCAACGTTGTACGGCGATGTGGTGCTGACCAGACGGTAGCCACTTTCTCACGGAACGTGATTTTATGAAGCTTGGTATGATTCTTGTACCGCGGCGGGTCCTGAATGGCACGACGCAGATATAATGCGTAGAACGCCGGAAGTGCACCAATGGCAAAAGCAATTCTCCATCCGTACTCCGGGATGACAAAGTTCGCAATCAGCGCGGATACAATCCAGCCCCCTGCCCAGAAACTTTCCAATAATACAACGGCACGTCCACGTTCTGCTGTAGGCATCGACTCCGATACCAGTGTGGATGCCACGGGCAGCTCTCCGCCAAGTCCAATACCTGCAACCAGACGCAGTGCACACAACACGGCGAATCCAGTCGCCAGTGCAGACAGACCGCTTGCAATCGTGAAGATTAGTAAGGTCCACATCAGAATGGCCTTCCGTCCAAAACGGTCCGCAAGTGCACCTGCAAGCAAAGCACCGAGCGCCATACCAATCGAGTTAATACTCGTAAGCACGCCGACTTGTCCGGGACTGAGACTCCATTCCTTGGCGAGTGCAGCCACGATAAAGGAGATCATGCCAACCTCCATGGCATCAAACAGCCAGCTCATGCCGGCACTGAACAGCAGCTTGCGCTGCTTGGGATTCCGCAATACTTCCAGTTTGCTCATCACTTATAGCTCCCTTGATCTCTATGTAGTCATTCTGACACTAAATCATTATTATGCAGAATGCTCCAGAAATCAATGAAAAATAAGCTTTTCCTTCCGATTTCTGCGATACCTCACCCCTTGAGTGAACCCGCTGTCAGACCGGCAACAAAGTAACGCTGGAGCAGAAGGAACAGCACGATCATCGGAATGGCCGTTACCAGCACACCCGTAAGCATCATCGGATAGTTCGTCACGTATTCCCCGCGGAACTGCATAAGCGCGAGAGGTAAAGTGAGCTTGGACTTACTGCTGAGCATCAGCATCGGAATAAGCAAGTCATTCCATACCATGACGAGAAGGAACGTAGCTGTTGCCGCCAGCGAAGGTGCAGCCAGTGGCAGTGCAATCCGGGTATAGAGCCTCCATTCACTTGCTCCATCCATACTGCCCGCTTCCAGAATCTCCGAATTAAGCATGCGCATGAAGCCTGTCAGCATAAATACGGAAACTGGCATCAGCATTGCCGCGGATACGACAATCAAACCTGTCAGACTGTCCGACCAGCCGAGGGTACGTGTAAGGGAATAGATCGGCAGCATACTCACCTGGGAAGGAACGATCAGACCGGCTACGAACAGAGCAAACACGATTTTGCCTACACTGCCGCCCCAGCGGACAATGGCGTAAGCAATCATGCTACTCAGCAATAACTCAATGGCAACCGTACCAAGCGTCACGACCAGACTGTTTCCGAAATATTGCCACATCGGCTGATTGCGGAACATGCCAGTGATGTTATCCCACGTAAACGGGTCCGGCCAGCTGAATGGACTGGTGAAGAAGTTGCTGCTTGTTTTGAACGAGGATACAAATACAAAGTACAGCGGCACCAGAATCAGCAGCGCGTACACCAATAAGATCAGGCGATTGAACCATTTTAAAAACATGTGAACTCCCTTCTGCCTCGATTGCAGGATGAATGCTCCAACATCAACCTCAATAGCTCACCCGGTCAGCGCGTAGTGCCTTGAACTGCAATAACGTCAGCAACGCGAGCAACACCAGGAAGATCATGGAACCGGCAGAAGCCAGACCAAATGAATAGCTGCCAAAGGCGGTATGATAGATATATGTTGTCAAAATTTCAGTTGCGTAGTTCGGGCCTCCGTCCGTCATTGTAAAAATGAGGTCAAATGCCTTGAACGACTGAATGGTCGTGTAGGCCACAACAATCGTCGCCGAAGGTGCCAGCAGCGGCCAGGTCACGGTACGGAATACCTGCCATTTGCTGCCGCCGTCCATACGAGCCGCTTCATAAAGTTCTGCCGGAATACCTTGCAGACCTGCGATGAATACAATCATCATCTGTCCAGCATGGGCCCAGACTTGTACCGCAGCGATGGAATAGATGGCGATCTTGGGATCACCAATCCAGTTACGAGCGATGCTGCTCATCCCGGCTTCATTCAGTCCATAGTTGATCAATCCAATGGATGGATCATACATAAATGCCCAGATCAGTCCGACCGATACGGAGGACAGAATCGCAGGCAGGAAATACAATGCCCGAAGCACAATGCGTGTCTTGGTATTGCGTACCAGGAGCAGGGCCAGGACAAGTGAAATAAAGGTTTGTGCAATAACAACCGTTAACATAAACTCCACGTTGTTGCCAAAGGCTTTGCGGAATACGATGCTGCTGAGACTGTCCTTGTAATTATCCAGCCCTACAAATGCATACGACGGGGATACCCCGTCCCAATCCGTAAAGGAATAGAACAGCCCCGTCAATGTAGGAAATACGAACAATCCAACGTACAGCAGCAACCCAGGGATCAGAAACAGGGATAGCTGAAGACGGTTTTTCATCGTTTATTTCCCGATATGCTGATCAATGATCGCTTGTGCCTGCTGTGCTGCTTCTTCTGGAGAAGTGCCGCTCAGTACAGCCTGGATGGAGTTGGTTACTGCTTTTTGATTATCTCCGTTCAGGATGGTGAACCGTGGCTGGAACACGGTCTTTTTGCTCGCCCATTCTCCGGCTACCTGAAGCTCAGGCGTATCGTACTTCACATCATTCACCGTTACATTCTGTCCCGTTTGGTTGGCATAGTCACTCGCTACATCGGGATTGCTAAGGAATTCGAGGAACTTCTTCGCTTCTTCCGGATGTTTTGACTTGCTGTTCACGGCGAGCATGAATGTGGTCGTATGCACTCCTTCATACTTCGCTTGATCTGCGCTTACGGTAATCGGTGCAAGCAGTTTTTGCTCCAGATTTGGATTCTGCTGCTTGTTCTGAGCTAATTGATACGATCCACTTGCCAGCATCGCTGCTTTTTCTTGAATAAACAGTGCGCCAGCCGCAGGGTCCTTCGTGCCCAGTGCATCTTGCTGGAAGTAACCTTTATCGTTCAGTTCCTTGATTTGAGTCAACGTTTTCACCCAGAACTCATCCGTTAGTTTAGCTTCGCCAGCTTCCACTTTGGTAAAAATGTCGTCACTTGGTGCATTGTTCATCACCATCGTATTCATGAATTGCCCTGGGCCAATGTCCGCTCCGGCAAAGGCAATCGGAATGATGCCATTGTCTTTTAGCTTCTGGCAAAGTGCCAGGAAACCTTCCCAATCGGTCGGTGGCGTCAGGCCGTATTGTTCAAACAGTTTTACGTTATAGATAGGATCGTTATATACGAGTTGATACGGGATCGCATATTGCTTGCCATCATGCTGTCCTGATTCAATCAGCTTTGAATTGTAGGCCGAAAGGAACGAGGATCCAGTCAGATCCGTGAACAAGCCGGCTTTGGTGAAAGCTTCGAACTGAGCACCCGGGAAGGAAGCAAATACATCCCCTACCGAACCGTCACTGATTTTGGATTGTACGGTGGACTGATATTGATCGGAAGGCAGTGTCTGCATCTCCACGTTAATGTTCGGGTTTTCTTTTTCAAATGCGTCAATGCTCTTGTTCAGTGCTTCCACATCTTCTCCACGCCAGTGCATGAAGCTGATCGTAACCTTGCCTGAACCCGAGGAGCCGTTCTCTCCAGATGACGCGTTATCCCCACCGCCGCAAGCTGACAACAGGATGGACATCACCAGCATACTGACGAGCGGCAGGATCAATTTTTTATTTTTTTTCATGAAAGACGACCTCCTGAAGGATGTTATATAAGTTGAAAGAATGATTTACACTGTATCACTACGCGTTCAGAACAATCTTCCAATCGCTGTTATCCCCGAATTTCTTTGAACTATTTCTTCAATGGTTAAAATCCGGGGATAAAGGCGATCGCTTCGCTTTTCCAGATTTGTTTCGAACGCTTCGTTATCGTGTAAAAAAGTTTAACTTATTTAGTTGGTAGTAACTGAATGTTGCTTCTGTCTTGTTTTCCATTTCTCGCGAATGATCGGCATCACGGTCCGGCCGAAGATTTCGGCCTCTTCCAGATGCGGGTAACCGGATAGAATGAAGGTTGTAACGCCGAGATCTCCATATTCCATCAGACGTTCTGCGACCTGTTCGGCTGTACCTACAATAAGGATCGCACCGCCGGAACGTACAACGGACAAGCCTGCCCACAGGTTAGGACCTACGACAAACTGCTGCTTCTCGGACAGTTCCCGTAACTCGTTCTGTCTGCGTTGGTTGGTTGCATCCGTTTCGGCAAAAGCGGCTTTGGCTTTCTCGATCGCTTCTGGTGGTACTTTACTAATAATCTCCCAAGCTGCTGCCCACGCTTCTTCTTCGGTGTCCCGAATGAGCACCTGAGCACGCATGCCGTAACGGAGTTGACGATCTTTTCCCGTTTCCTCTTTCACCTGCTGACGGATGACCTCAATCTCTTCGATCTGCTCCTGAATCCAGTCATGAGGCTCGCCCCACATGAGGAACGTATCTGCATGTTCAACAGCGACCTTCTTGGCAATCGGAGAACTTCCTCCCAGATAGAATGGTGGATGCGGATTTTGCACCGTCTCCGGCATGCCTACCGGTCCTTTGAAGTTGTAATACTGGCCGTTAAATTCAGGATTGGGATCGCTGGGTGCATCTGCACCAGATTTTGAACCACTTCCGGCAAACTCCGTCAGATTCAGTCCCGTCGATTGGGTCCATGAACGCTTCATCACTTCCATGTACTCGCTCGCCCGGACATACCGTTCATCATGCGCATGTGCCAGTGGATCGCCGAGTTCCTCCAGATCTCGAACAGAACTGCCTGTTACCACATTGATCATGGCGCGACCACCAGAGAGCTGATCCAGTGCCGCTCCCATGCGTGCAGCGAGTACGGGTGTAACCAATCCCGGGCGAATGGCGACAAGGGGACGCAATGTCTTCGTGTGACTCATCACAGCCGAGCCAACCACCCATGCGTCCAGACAGGCTCCCCCTGTCGGAATCAGTACAAATTCAAATCCTGCCTTCTCCGCTGTCTGTGCCACATCGACCAGATAATCAAGACTTGGCTCACGCTCTGGGGTAACCCCTACATACTTACCATCCCCTGCTGTAGGCAAAAACCATCCAAACTTCATATCTTCCTGTTCGCTCACAAAAGTCAATCCCTTCTATGAATAAATAAAGTCTCATGTTAAAAAAGTTACCGTTACGCCTCCTTGACGTTCCGGGTACGAATCGTTCTTCCGATCACTGTTATCCTTGAATTTTTTTGATTCTCCTTTTTAAAGGTAAAAATTCAATGATAGCTTATGCTTCAGATGTAGCTTTCTTTCAGAAAGCTTTCAGGCGACCGCTTCGCTTCTTCAGAATCGATTTCGTCCCCTCCACTACTTGGCATCTCTTGAAATTTATTTTTAAAGTGCGCCTAATTTCTAACTCATTTTCAAAGTACACACTCAAATGCCGATTAATTAACTTGGTTTAATAGGTATGGACATCATAACAATTGATTTGTCTGTGAGCAATGTCATTTCGCGGCAATTTCATTTTGTCATTTTGTGGTCTTTTCTCAGATTTAGGTCTTCGTGATCTTGAATATGTATAAAACCCACCTGTATAATAGGTTATAAGTGAAACTTTTAAAATCTACAAACGATACTTATACAATAAAGAGGTGTTCCTGATGACCGAGAGCATGAAGGAGGACCACCATGAGTTTTTGGATATTATTTTCTTCACTCCATCTGAATTCGAGAAAGCTGGTGGCGCTTGGCCGATTCGCATTGGCCGCAATATAGCCAAGACCAACTATCATATTGGCCCGCGTACTACGCCTTATCATTATTTGCTATTTGTGCTGGAGGGGGAAGGTACATTCATACAGAACGGACAGCGTCATGCCCTTCGAGCCAGGGATGCATTCTGTCTGTTTCCACATGTTCCCCATGAGTACTGGACTGATCCAGAGAACACGTTGCAGAAAATATTCATTGCATTTGATGGCGCACATGCATCGGAACTGCTTTCCCGAATTGGACTTACACCCGACTCACCGTACCGTTCAGGTGTACTTACCCCGGAGACCGCAAGTGCGATGCGCGCATTTATGGAGGATGTTCGCAAACCACAGGACGGAGCGAGTGATCTGGGACGACTCACCCGGTTTCTAAACCTCTTTGACCGGATAGCCCGTTCCCCGGCAACCAAAGGATTGCAACCGGATTCGGCCACACCTTGGCTTCAGAAAGGCAAGGAATACATGGACATTCATTTTGCAGGCGGCATCTCCGTGGAAGGTGTGTCCGCTCATGCAGGTGTGGATCGAACCCATTTTGCCAAACAGTTCCGCAAAGCCTATGGTCTGTCCCCTGTACAATATATTCAGCAATTGAAAATGAATCAGGCCAAACGTCTGCTCGTGCAGACGCCGCTAAGCTTGACTGAAGTGGCTCATTCCGTAGGTTACCCGGACTTGTTCTCCTTCTCCAAAGCGTTCAAAAAGCAGGTCGGTTTGCCGCCCAATCGCTATCGTACAGCGGAGAGCACGAAAGAATGAGGGAGCGACCTTTCGCTCCCCAGCCTATAATCCATGCCTCATGCACCACGCCTTGTATGCGGTTGTGTAAGATGTCACCTCAATCAATTTACATTGGCTCCTGAGTTTCATATCCTGCACATCATCGTGCTGCAAAATCCATTACGAAATCTACCACAAAAAAAGGCAAGCCCCATCTAACCGGGACTTGCCTTCCTTGTATACTATAGTCATGACACACGTACCCGAAACGAGGAACTTTTTTTACGTTGACGTAACGCTATTCCTTCTCCTCATCCTTTCGTGCAAGTGGAATACCATTCTCCTTAGCATACCATGCTTCATAATGATGCACAGCCACACCTGCAAAAGAAGAATGAGAGGAACCCAGATCAAACACCTTCGCCATCTCTTCATTCATATTGCTAACCGCTTTGCGGAAAAAGGTCAGGTGATCCCCCTCGTGTGTGTCCGCGAGTTCCGCTCCGATCCAGACTTTCTTGCCGAGATCATCCGCTTCGTCCAGTTCTTCCTTGGACAGATCATACATCTGCTGTCCGCTGTCCCGGTAAGCCATAATGGCTACCGCATCGAAGTGGGAAATGACCCAGCGACTGAATGTACCCTCACCTTCAGCCGACTGACGGGCATCAAGCCAGAACGGAATGGCAGCGCTCATGTACAGTCCGGCATCCTCGCCGGCTTTTGTCCAAGCCTTCATGTTGTTCTGCCACTCTGCAATGACGCTGCTCTCCTCGTTCTCCCAGCGTTTCAGCTGATACGGCTCCACATCCAGTTGAATGCCCTGGAAGCGTTCATGCTTGGCGGAAGCTGCATTGTATGCTCGTACTCGCTCGATAAAAGCAAGCCCTTCATCCCGCTTTTCCTCATAGGCCCAGTCTGCATGACCGTTAAGTCCATGCACTTCAATCTCAGCCTGCCCTGCAGCCGCAATGAATTTACGGTATGTTGCATCAGGCACCTCATCCTGGATTTGCAGGAAGATGGTATCTACGCCCTGTTCTTTGGAAAAAGCAATAATCTCAGGCGTCTGTTCTGCAATAATGGACGCGTCCCACAGCCAGGTCGCTTTGTGTTCCTCCGCCTGGAACCATTTGAACATCCAAGACAGAAGCAGCAGGCACAACACCACAGCCAGAATGGCCCATTTCGCCATACCCACCAGTTTGCCCCGTTGCCTCATATATTTCCTCAGACGAGCAACGCTTCACTTGGTTCAAGCACAGGATGCTGTACCGAGTGACCAATCTTGTAAATATGTGGATGTGTGTACGAACGGAACGCATTACGTGTATCCAGAATCGGCACACCCATCTCGGCAATATCAAAGTAAGGCAAATCGCTGTGGTTGGTGATCAGCACGATGCAATCGTACTTTTTGAACTGCTCCAGATTGAACACTTCGCTGTGTACGGTCTCGCCATGTTTGTCCTTGAAGGAATCCGCATGTGGGTCGTAGTAGCTTACGTTAGCTCCACTTTCCTTGAACAGTTCATATACTTCCAGTCCTGGTGATTCACGCAGGTCGGCAATATTCGGTTTGTACGACATACCGAGGAGCAGAATATTGGATTTACGTACGGATTTAGCGTATTCGTTCAGAATCGTTGACGTTTTGTTCAACACATAATATGGCATGTTGTCATTGGTGGATTGCGCCAGCTCAATGAATTTGCTATAGAAACGGAAGCCTTTGGCCTTCCATGACAGGTACATCGGATCAAGCGGAATGCAGTGTCCACCGATGCCTGGGCCCGGATAGAATGGCATGAAACCAAACGGTTTCGTTGCCGCCGCATCAATAACTTCCCAGATATCGATTCCCATGCGGTCGCACATCATCGCCATTTCATTCACAAAGGCAATGTTCACGCTACGGAATGTGTTCTCCAGCAGTTTGGACATCTCAGCCACTTTTGGCGAAGATACCGGTACTACAGTTTCTACATATTTGCTATATAACGCTGTTCCGAGTTTCAAGCAAGCTTCGGTCGTGCCCCCAATCACTTTCGGCGTATTAAATGTTGTGAAACGTCCGTTCGACGGGTCCACACGCTCAGGCGAGAAGCACAGGAAGTAATCTTTTCCTGCTTCATGTCCAATTTTGTCCAGCTCATCCTGGATCAGCTCTTCGGTTGTACCTGGATAAGTAGTGCTCTCCAGCGTAATCAGCATGCCTGGTTTCATATGCAGTTTGATCTGATCCACAACAGTCTCGATGTAAGACGTATCCGGGTCCTGATTTTCACTAAGCGGTGTCGGTACGCAGATACTGAGTGCGTCGATCACGCGCAGCATACTGTAATCTGTCGTTGGCTGGAAACGACCGCTTTGCATTACTTTTTTCAACTCATCGGACGAAATATCGTGAATATAGGAATCTCCTTGATAGATACTTTCTACTTTGGACGCATCCAGATCAATTCCGATTACCGTGAAACCTTGATTGACCATTTCCACGGCAAGTGGAAGTCCTACGTAACCGAGCCCGACGACGCCGAGTACAGCTTCTTTATTTTCAATCGCATTCAGTAATGTGTGGAATTGTTGATTCTCCATGATATTCCCTCCGGGCAGTGTATTTTGTTGGTGCTTAAAATCCATATAAATAGATGAGTGTCTGTGCTCTAAATGTTGCTCTAATCTATCTTCTAATGAAGGCAGCGTCTGATTCGGGCATCCAGCTCTACAGGCGAAAACGGTTTGGTCATGTAATCATCCACGCCGCTGCGGAAGCATTGACTAATCGTCTGCTCGACACGTTGCTCGGTCAACACGACAATTTTGGGTGGCTGCTCCATCTCCAGGTTCTGGATATGATGGATGAATGGCAGACCGTCGATGCCATACAGATTCAGCTCCGTGAGCACCAGGTCTGGTGTAACCTTCTCGATCAACTCCAGTGCAGCCAGTCCATCGACAGCTTCATAGGTTTCGTACCCCTGCATCTTCAACCGCAATTGCAGGAATTCGCGTACCGTAGGATCGTTGTCCACAATCAAAATGCGTTCCGGTTCGTCCGCCGTATTGTCCAGCGTGTAGATATGAATCTCCGACGAATCTACGAGCTTCGAGGATTCAGCCATATGCTGAATAGTTGCCTTCGAAGGGCGCTCCCCTTCCGGGAAACTGGCCAGTGTAATCTGTGGATCGGCACCGGGTACAGTCTCTTGCAGTTCATGCTTGATTCGAAGTCCTTCATAATGAACTTCATCCAGTGACAACCCTGGCAGCAGGACGGCAATCGCCTGAGTGGCCCCATCCTTCCACACCTGGAAGGCTGTCCCGCTCGTCTGCTCCAGATGTGTCCTGACCTGCTGCTCAGGTTGAGAGTTTCCTGCACAATGGATGAACATTAAGCCGCATGTTTCGGCACCCGTTTCCTTCAATCCCTGTTCTACACTTCGGTACACATTAACGGCAGCCTCACGCTGCAATGTCGCCGTATTTGGCATGTTCTTTTCCACCCTTCTCCTCGATTATCTATATAAGTCCAAAAAATGTTATTTACACTGACACTCCGATGACAGAACAACCTTTCGATCACTGTTATCCCCAGATTTTTTTGATTCCTTTATACAAGGGGAAATCCGGGAATAAGCGTATGCTTTCGATGCAGCTTTCTTTCAGAAAGCTTTTAGGTGCACGCTTCGCTTCTTCAGGCTTTTTCTGCCCTCTCCGTTATCGTGTAAATGTCTAGTTGGACATATAATTGCTTTGATTATTCTTTAATCAAGCGGCTTCGCTTGTTTTCTTCTCATCCTCGGACCAGCTTTGCCGTGTCATGGTACCCCATGAGTTGTTGTTTTGCATGAACTGCACATGTCCCTGCAATCTCCACAGTACGCCCAGCTGATGGTAACCCACGAATTTCAGCGCGGAGTAGACGAGCATTTTGACCAGATCGGAGAGTTTGTTGTAACGCTTGAAAGCAATCTCCTCCAGAACAAGTGCGCCTACACTCAGCAGATAACCACTCACAAAGTTCAGCAGTCCGAACAGAACCAGAATCGGCCATTGCGTCATATCCAGAAGCACATATCCGGCGAGTGCCAGAAGTCCGGTAATCCGGAAATACGGGTTCAACGCTTCAAAAAGGACGTTATATGGCATGGTCACCATACCCATAACCTTATATTTCGGATTGAACAGCATGCCCCGATTCTCCAGCATGTTCTTCAGGTTCCCACGGCCCCAGCGCTTGCGCTGACTGGACAAGATCCGGTAGGAATCCGGTGCCTGCGTCCAGCACACAGCCTCAGGGCAGAAGGCAATGCGATACTTCAATTTGTTTTCCAGCATGTAACGGTGAAGTTTAATGATGATGTTCATGTCTTCCCCAGGATAACCATCCCGGTATCCGCCTACGGCGATTACTGCGTCCTTGCGGAACATGCCGAAGGCACCAGAGACAATGATCAGACCGTTCATGTGACTCCAGCCAATCCGTCCACCCAGGAAGGCTTTGAGATATTCGATCGACTGGAACATGGGCCAGATCTTGCGTGGCAGCGATACATCTTGCACTGCCCCGTTTTCAATTTTGCAGCCATTAGCGATCCTTACATCTCCACCGATGGCTACTGTCTCTTCCGGATTCTCCATATACATGCGAGCCATGCGGATCAGGGCATCCTTCTCCAGCAACGAATCAGCATCGATGGAAGAGATCAACGGATAATGGGACAGGTTGATCCCGGCATTGAGGGAATCGGCCTTACCGCCGTTTTCCTTGTCAATGACATACAGATCCGGGAACTCTGGATTGTGGTAGATCCCACGAATTTTCTGACAGGCGATCTTACCCCGAATCTTCGTATTGGGTACTGGCTTCAGACGATATTCTTTCAACAGGATATTCAGTGTCGCATCACTGGAGCCATCATTTACAACAATGACTTCATATGTTGGATAATTCAGCGTCATCAGACAGTTCACATTTTCAATAATCGTCAGTTCCTCGTTGTACGCCGGTACCAGCAGAGAGACCGAAGGCACCAGTTCCGAGCCTGACAATGTATTGTATTTGGAATAATGCGACCGTCGGAAGATCGTCCAGATATTACGGAACGATAAAGCCAGAATGGAAAAATAGAGCGTATTTACAAAAACAACATAGTAGATTGCGACCATGCCGTAGATTAATAGTAGATCCCTAAGCAGTGTAATCCCCTCCTACCGTAGCGACACCTGTACGTTTCTTGCTGGTTCTGTTCTCTCGTACAGGGCCAAAATAGCGATCGTACAGCAGTCTTTTTTTGTTATGTGCAATCATCTGCTCTACAGCTCTGTCATCGGTTCTCGTGTGCTGCATGGTACTCTCAATCTGCTGCATCGCAATCTCGCGCTCAGCAACTGTACCTTGCACCGCAGCCTGACACAGCGCTTCGAATCCCGGTTCACCGAGCTTGCTCAGACTCTCCGCACTGTTATAGCGAACTCTCCAGTCTTCATCCCGCAGCGCTTTGCGCAGTAATGGAATGCTGCCAGATGCATGTTTCGAACCAAGCGCTTGTACCACTTCGGCGCGAACTTCCGGGTCAGGGTCCTGAATCAGCTTCAGAATCGTCTCATCCCGGAGCGCCGGACTTGCGCTAAGATACAGCTTCACCGCTTCGGCACGTACATCCTGATGTTCTGCGCCTACCAGTCTGTCGAGTGCAGGCATCACTTCAGGTACAGCTTGTCCCCACATAGCAACCAGTCCGACTTTAACAAAATCAGGATTCCGGTCTTCCAGCAATTCAATTAGAATTCTGCTCGTATCCAGACTCGTTTCGAGCAGAATATCTGCTGCCAGATGGTGAATGGACTTACCTTTCGTTAACAGCAATGCCAGCATGTCTTTCAGTTCACCTTGCCGAGTCGTACATCTGGAGATGGACCGACCAATCATAATGGCCATCGGGCCCGGTTTCTCATCCTTCAGCAATTCCATCAAACCCGGAACGGCTTCGGGACAACGCATGCCACCCAAGCGATAAGCCGCATCAATCTGGCGACCATAACGCAGACGGCCCAGTTCCTTCAGATCATGCTCTACGAATCCTGCTTCACGGCATAGTGCGATTAATTTATCACGATACTCACCCTTGAACTGGTCGATCCATTCAATCAGCCTGTCCTGAATGACTCTGCGTTCCAGCGGAGCCAGTTTGCCTGGTGGCAATTTGAGCGGACTATTTTCGGTCAAGGCCGTTTGCAGATAGGTGAAGTAGTCACGCTGCTTCAATTCATAAAACGCCGTCTTGCGTCGTTTGCCATTGTGGGACATTTTCATGGCAAACAATACGATGACGCCTACAACAACAAGTGCGATACAGATGTACAAAAACAGATAGGCCAAAGCCAAACTTGGAAACATGTGAAAAGGTCCTCCTTTATACTCATTTATTCGATCTGAAAACTAGGAATTTTTTCATAGCTCTTCTTCATTTTTTCGTAGCTTAGCTTCAGGCGTTCACTATACTGCACCTGCTCCCAAGGCTGCCAGCTATATACGGGCAATGTCTTCAGATCCAGGGTCGTCTGTTCACCCCCAGGCCAAGATACTTTCTTCGTGGCGCGGTCCGTTAACCACGGAATGAGGGTAACACCTTCCACAGCAACTGTGGAGAACTCACGTCCATTCTTGAGCGGCCCATAGTCGATCGCTTGCAGCGAACTCGGATCACCGAACCCAAGCAGCATCCAGGGAATTCGCATCTCCACCTGATTGCCGTTATACTGCCATGCCGTTAATGAATCCGTATCGGGCTGACCGGGAGCCGTCGTTCCCCGCTTCAATGTTCCGACCTTTTCATTCATGAACGGTTGAGCAGATCGGGTATCCGGAGGTGTCATCCTCAGGCTGACTGCCAGATTCCATGGGTGGAACGGATCTGCGGAGTCTGACTGCTGATCTGGCAGCATGTCGTATCCTTCTTTGCCGTACAGACGCTGATTAAAGTCATAATCCTTGGCAATCTCCACCTGTGATTCTTCATCCTGCCCCAGTGTAATCACCGTCTCAAGACCATCACTGAGCGTCCGGCCCGGGAGTAACTTGTCAGGCTGACTGCCTCCAGCAAGTGTATCGGTCCCAATTCGTAACACTGTCTTAGCCGGGTCAAACGGTTGATCCAAGGTCAGCCCAATATACAGATAAGCTTCATCATGGGTCATCTTCATTTCCTGAATGCCGTCCACTTGGCCCTGCCAGGTCGTGACCTCTTCATCCTTCAGATCATTCCAGTCATCCAGTGATCCGTCGATGGTCAACTGTTCCTGTTTACCGGGGTCCATGGCAAGCAGACCAAACATCTTCTCGTTTGTCAGCACGTTCAGCCAATATGCACGGCGATCAGCCGGGATTTCCAGTGGCATCGTGTTCCATGTTTTTTTGAACCATTCATCCTGCCACATGAACACAATCGCTCCCGAGTATCCTTCATCATAGATATCCTGCGTCAGTGACGCGTCAATATCTCCCTGCTCTACTTCGTTATGTCCACCCTGATTCCGTCCTCCCATACCCAGATGGGAAATACCAAGAGAAGAGGGTACGCCATACTCTGTAATCATTACAGGCATATCGGAAAACTCGGCTTTCAGCTTGCGCAGATAACTTTTGTACGTGTTGTACTCACCGTTCTCATCCTTGATCGTTTGGAGTGTTTTATCGATATGGAACAAATCCGGGTAATACGGGTACACATGGTAGGCTGCAAAATAACCTCCCTGCCATGCCTCCGGCTGAATATGTCGGGCATCCACACTGACGAGATCCTCTTCATACAGCGGCTCGCCGGGATGATCCAGCACATCGGTCGTTACCCAATTGGTGAAGGTCATCGGATGTTCCCATCCATACTTCTTCTCCAAGACCGCCGCATGATCCAGTAACTCTGCGAGCCAGTTCTCGAACGGTGACGCTTCTGGACTCGCCGAGAAATAAGCTCCCTTGTACTGCGGCACGTCCGCATGTTTTGCGTTTGTGTTGTCTACCATCGCCGGGTCCCATTCCGTCCCCACATGCCAGGCCATCAGGTATTTTCCTGCATTCGTTTTGTATTTGCCGCTGGACTCTCCCTGCTTGGCAGGAATGTCCGCATCGCCATAGACAGCAGATACGGCCTTTTCAATCTCCTGCTTGAACGTCTGCTCAATATGGGCTGCATAGGCATCCTGTTTCTCAATCAACTCTTCTTCAGGTGACCATATGCCCTGTATAAAATATAACGGTTGCTCCCGGCCGCGGTTATATTCGACTAATGCGGAGTAGAAAATGGGTTCGTGAACCGTGTATACCCGGATTACATTGGCTCCCAGATCCTCGATCTGCTGGAACCACCGCAAGTAATCCTCTTTGGTCAGCGGGAATTCTCCCGGGTAATGCCCCGGTGAAGTTGCGCCCAGGTTGACACCTTTGACGAACATCTCCCTCCACGTTCCATCTGGCCCGTATTCCATGAACCGGTCTCCATCGGTCTTGAATTTCATCTCCGTGCCGTTCTCCGCTGTGTACGTAACGAGCTTGGGTTGCATATAGTGCCATCCGGCAAATATCCCACCGGTCACCACCACTGCTCCTGTCAACACCGTTAATAGCCAGCGTCTTCGTCTTTGTCTGCTCATGTCTTTAGATTGCTCACCTCTCTAATATGCATCCTGCTTCAACATCGAATGGTCCAACATGAAGTTTACGAATCATTCCGCTTCGGATGTCCGCTTGGTAGAGATGTCAGCGGTGTAGTTCTCACTATAGCGCTAAGACTCTGCATTTGTAACTAGGCTGATGGAAGCAAACATGAAATGGAACATTCTGCCCATAATTCGTAAAAAGCGCCATCAACTAGCATCCGAAAGCCTCCAGAATACGTCTGCTTCCCAAACACTAATATTTGCTGGAATCGCATGGATTAGATACCCTGCTGATCTTGCACTTCTGGAACCTTTATTGTTATGTGCAACGCGGGTACAGGCAACGTTTGCCGTTTGAACACATACCCCATTAAACGCGAGTTATATTTTAAAGTTGCGGACCTTTTTACAGTATTAACCATAAAGATTACAAAATTGATACTATAGTCCGATAACGCATCAGCGATATTCCGCGTCACATCAAGGTTTTCTGAAAAATGCAGAAAATCAAAAAAGGACATCAGTCCCCCTCTATAGGACTGTGCCCATTTATAACCCTTTTACAAAAACCCAAATGAACGCCCGGTCATCACCCAGAGGTCACAGATCTCTCACATTAAATGTAAAAAAGCACATCTTATTTCCTAATTTCTGCCTCTAATATAGCTAACCCATAATTGTGTCCAATTTGCAAAATAATTCCGGTTGCTGCATTTCGAATTGTCGGATATGCTTATAAAACAGGAACACTTGTTCCATACTGTAAATAAACTGTTAATTATCGATGTTCAAATGAAGATCATTGATACTTAACAGATGAGCTTAGCATCACGGATAAGGAGAGAAGTCTTATGCCCCGCCAAGACAGACGTGTCATCATGCTGGCAGACTGCCAGTCATTCTATGCCAGTGTGGAGAAGTCTGCACACCCCGAATACAAGGACCGCCCCCTCGTTGTTGCGGGAGATCCGGCGCGCCGTTCGGGTATTATTCTTGCGGCCTGTCCACTCGCCAAGTCCTATGGAATTACGACAGCAGAACGACTAGGCGAAGCGCTTGCCAAATGTCCGGATGTTGTTGTTGTTCGCCCTCGGATGGCCGAGTACATTCGGGTGTCCCTTCATATTACGCGTATCCTTCAGTCTTACACCGATCTGGTGGAACCCTATAGTATTGACGAACAGTTTCTCGATGTCACCGGAAGCCTGGATCTGTTCGGTAGTCCCGAGACGATTGCCCGTAGCATTCAATCGAGGGTGATGGATGAGACGGGTGTGTACATTCGGATCGGTATCAGTGATACGAAGGTCGTTAGCAAGATGGCCTGTGATCTATATGCCAAAAAAATCCCTGGAGGCATCTGCACGCTGCCTCGCAAAGATCTGCCTTCAACCATCTGGGAGAAGCCTGTGCGAGACATGTTCATGGTTGGTTCCCGCATGGCACAGCATCTCTACAAGATGGGCGTCCATACGATCGGTGATCTGGCCCAGACCCCATTGTCCCGACTGAGAGAACGTTGGGGTGTGAATGGTGAGGTACTGTGGCGTATCGCCCGCGGTATTGACGATTCCCCGGTCAAACCCGGGACATATGCTCATCAGCAGCAGGGGATCGGACATCAGATGACGCTGCCCAGGGACTATGACTCCTGGGAAGATATCAAAGTGGTACTGCTTGAACTGGCGGAACTCGTCAGTCGACGTTCCCGGGACAAATCACTCATGGGCCATGTGGTCTCGGTTGGTTGTCGCGGACAGGATTATGATCGGCCAACCGGTTTCTCCCGCCAGATGAAGGTGAATGAACCCACCAACATTACGGATGAAGTATACGATGCGGCAGCAGCTCTGTTCCTGCGCCATTGGGACGGATTACCCATCCGCCGCATCAGCGTGTCATTGACCGGACTTGTACCCGATTCTGAAGTACAGCTGTCCTGGTTTGATGACCGTGAACGTAAAAGAGAATTGGAACGTGCCACGGATGATATCAAGCGCAGGTACGGAGATACCGCCATCATGCGGGCATCCTCCCTCTGCTCGTCCGCGCAAGCCCATGAACGTTCTCATAAAATTGGAGGTCATTATAAATGAGTAAAAAATTGCAGCAAAACGGTATCTTCGAGTCCTCACGCATGATGCTCCCCGAACACCGGGAAGCTTACATTCTTCATCAGGAACAACTTGCTCCTCGTACCCGCCCATCCCTGGATGCCCAGGCCGCGGAAGAAATGTCCCGTTTGCTCAGCAACTCGATGATGCTTGGAGATAGGGTCACTATTACGTTGTTTCACGAACATGACGATATCCGTTACACGGGGCAGGTGCTTCGGCAGGACCGTCCTGCCCGGACCCTCAGACTACTGATGGAAGATGGGTCCCGGGATATTCAGATGAACCTCATTACGGATGTGGCGCTTGCCAATGAATGAAGGGGTATACACCCACCCCGGTGTTGTGGATATTCCATGATAGATGCAGCATTGCCGTTGCCATGCAGGACTGTCTTCCTACACTTCCTGGTGAATACCAAAAGCAGCCGACGAGACATATCCTGACCATTCACTTCGTTCTAAAGAAGCAAAATATCAGATAAGTGATTCATCGGCTACATATAAGGGTAAAGCTTCTTTTTTCTGAAAAACTTTTAGAAAAAGCTCCAGTCAAATTCCTTTGACAGACGCTCGAGCAGATGCACGCCGGCAATACTGTTGCCTTTGCGATTCAGAGCCGGGCCAACAAGACCTATGCCGAATTGTCCCGGTACAAGGGTCAATATGCCTCCGGATACTCCACTTTTGGCGGGTAAGCCGACCTCGATGGCAAATTCGCCTGATGCATTATACATACCACAGGTGGTCATGAAGGTTTTGGCAATCTGAACATAGCGACGAGGGATGAGTTCTTCTCCCGTAATTGGATCTGTTCCATTATAGGCCAGAACGAGTGACATTCGAGACAGATCTGCACACGTCACTTCAATGGAGCAATGACGGAAATACACGGCAAGCACGTCTTCAACGTCATCCTTAATGACCCCGTTGTGCTTCAAAAAGTAGCCAAGTGAACGATTCATATGACCGCTCTCCGATTCGGACTGGAATACCTCTTCGTTATAGCCCAGCTGATCATTATTCGCCAGTTTGCGGAAAAACTCCAGAATGCGGCGTGATTTTTCTTCCTTACAGTCTCCTCCAACAAGCGAGGACACCGTAATCGCACCTGCATTGATTAATGGATTGAACGGAATACCGGGTTCAACCAATTCAAGCTTGATCATCGAATCGTAATCGTCGCCTGTCGGTTCTTTTCCTACATTAAAGAAAACCGCTTCTTCCCCATGATCCATCAGGGCCAGAATAAGGGTAAATACTTTGGAGATACTTTGCATCGTAAATGGAACACCGCAATCCCCTGCCGACACATGGTTTCCTTCGGCGTCCATGATATGTATACCAAGCTCATCCTGAGAGGCTTTGACAAGCTCTGGGATATAAGAAGCCACCTTACCCTGACCGGTGTGCAAACGACTGGTCTCCAGCCACTCCGGCAGTAATGCATTCAGACGTTCCATGGTTGAATTGCTCATATGTCATCTCCTCCACATCTCTATATAAGCAAGCATCTTGCATGAAATGTTGAACCCATGCACCATGATGATAATGAGCCCCATCTGCATCATGCAAGATGCCATATATTATCTGATTACCCTCAGAACAGTTCCTTTACCGCTTCATTTGAAGATTCAACTCCAAAATCTCGCCGGGAAGACCATCGTAATCGCCTGTCCAGGTGGATACAAAATTCTGGCGGGTCAAGATCCGGCGGGAAGCAGCGTTACCCGGATCGATAACTGCATAGAGTGATCCAATCCCTGCGGCTTGTGCCTGAATAATCAACCGTGATGCTATGGATGTGCCTTGACCTTTGCCCCAATGTTCAGGCAGGATCATGTAACCTATCTCAGCCTTGGTCGGGTCCTCTTGATCCGGAATCAATTTGGCATACGCCACACCGGCACCATCTTCACTAAATACCCGGTAATGTCCGCAAGTGGAACGCTCATTAAACTCCAGCATGGACTCAAATTGCGTTCTCGCCTCTTGCTCCGGTATTGCACGTTCTGTAATCTGTTTCATTACTTCCATATTGGAAACCAATGCATAATAATCATCAAAATCAGGTTGTGTGTATTTAATGAACTTCATGATATGCCTCCTCTGGGGTACATAACTTGGTCTTAGTCTTGATGAATTCATCTAGAGTATAACAGATGCGAATGATGGAATGCACACAGGGCACCACGCTCGCAGGCAGCCAGATGGTCCGCTAGGCCAACAAGTCAGCAATCTGACAACTGTAGATACCAAAAAGCGGCCTCGTCTGGAGACCGCTTTGTTTACTTTGTTTTTTAATTTGCTTTTTAAGATGAAGAAATATTCTCTGTTCCGTACTTCCAGTGCATGTGTCAGCTTGCCCGTGATGAAGGGTTAAGGTTCATCTGTTTTTCACGTTGACGTGCACGACGACCTTGACCCGGAGGTGTAATGATCAGTGCGAGCAACAGCGAGACAGCGCAGAGTACAGCAATCACGATGAAGGTTAGATGGAATCCGCCCAACAGGGCGCTGATAAATGATCCTGCCAAGGCACCAAATCCAAATCCCTGATAGATCACGCCATAGTTTTTGCTCTGATTCTTCAGTCCGAAGTAATCGGCCACAATCGCCGGGAACACCGTAATGTTACCGCCAAAGCAGAATGCAACGGCCGCGACACAGGCGAAGAAAATCCCGAAGGTCAGTGGAACAAGACTAAGTGTCATGACAGCTACGGCTGTAACCAGCAGCGCACCAGCGATGACCTTCATTCGTCCTACTTTATCCGACAGCGCACCGAGAATAATACGTCCTGCCGTGTTAAAGATCGCAACCATGGCCACTGCGTTTGCAGCGGTAGCTACATCAAGTCCAGCGAGCTGTACACCGATATCTTTGACAATACCGATCAGATACAAACCGCTCATACACGCCGTGAAGAAAATAACAAACAGCATGTACGCTTCTTTTGTCCGCAGCATCTCTTTCACCGTGTAATCATGACGTGCCACAACTTGTTTGGATCCTTCCTTGCTTGCCGGAGCCTGTTCACGAACAACCGCTTCACGGATCAGGAATGATCCCGCAACGACCAGAACCAGAACGATAATGCCCCAGTACATAAATGCCTGAGCAGGACCAACGGAACCAATTAATGCCGAGTTCACATATTTGAACAATAAACTACCGGTACCAAAGGCGCCGACCGAGATCCCCGAGATCAGACCTTTACGCTCCGGGAACCATTTGATCAGATTAGACAGTGACGTAATGTACGCCGTACCATCTGCAAAACCAACAACAAATCCAGCCAAAATGTACAGCAGTGTTAACGAGGTGACTTGAGAACTCAAAATGAGACCCAACCCAAGCACAACCCCGGCTACACGGATCAGGCGCTGAAGACCCCAACGTTCCTGTAACCGTCCTGCGAACAATGTGGCAAATGCCAAAGCAAAACTGGTAATTGAAAAAGTTATCGCGACCGAGCTGACGTCCCATCCGAAACGATCAGACAACGGTTGATTAAATAAACTCCAAGTATAGATGGTTCCAAGACCCATTTGTACAATGATGGTCCCCAAAACAATAAGCCAGCGGTTCATTTTTGTAGGTGCACATGTTGATTCAGGTGTTGATGAAACGGATGAAATGGTTGCTTTCATCGTGATCTCCCCTTTGCCGATGTCATATACATGAATGCGTTCACAAGCTAATCATACATGAAAGGGGATTCATTACACCGTTTTGAGCATGAGTTGCATCAGATGCGGAATGAAATGCTTCTAGATGCGCATGAGTTGCCTGAATTCTTTGACCTTCCCACGACTGACAGGTACTTCAGCTTCCAGATCGCGCAGGCGAAGCAGATACGTATTGTTAAACCAAGGCACTATTTCACGGATTTGCGACAGATTTACAACGTACGAACGGTGGCAGCGAAAGAACGTGTCCTGTGGCAGACGGCTGTGAAAATCCGATATGCTCACTGGCATGGTGAACTCCCCATTTTTGGTATATACCTTCGTCACTTTCTCTTGCGCTTCCGCATAGTAGATGTCTGCCGTATCCGTAACAATAATATTGTCATTCCGCAGCAGATTAATTCTTCTGTCCGTATGGGAATTCGTATCTCGTTCTCGTAACAGATCTCCCTGTGCAGCAGATCCGTCCATCATAGTAACTGGTCCATCCTCAACATGTGGCTCCACCGGCGCATGATCACGTTTGAAAGCCATCTCCAGCTTATGGAGCATTGCAGCAATTCGTTTCTCGTCATACGGCTTCAGAATATAATCAAACGCCTCCAACTCAAAGGCTTCCGCTGCATGTTCCTTATACGCCGTAGTAAATACAATGTAGGGTTTCGTTGCAAACTTTCCAATATGATGGGCCAGCATCATACCGTCCAGCGAAGGAATATTGATATCGAGAAAAATAACATCTACTTCTTGTTCCTGCAAAAACTTCAGTACATCCAGCCCATCTTCAAGGCGGTCAACCACCTCAATCTGACTATGTTCCTGGATTAAATAATTCAATTCCTCGCTTGCCAGAATCTCGTCTTCCACAATAAGAGCTCTCATTGATCCATCATCACCTTGTTACGACATCTCCTTTGGGCACATCAAATAAAATATCAGTTCCTTGTTCCAGCCTTGTAATGGTTACACCTTGTCCGTAGATAAGCTTAACGCGGCGATGCACATTATATAGCCCGATCTGGTTACCAGGCATACGGTCATGGTAGACACGTTCAATAATATCTGCACTGATGCCTGCCCCTGTATCACTGACACTGATTCGCACAAACTCCGGATAATCCTGTACCCGAATTCGAACAGTCCCGGGTCCTTTGACCTTGAGAATGCCATGAATAATTGCATTTTCGACGAGCGGTTGGATAACAAGACTCGGAATATGCACCGCGACCTCATCAATGTCATAGATCACGTTAAGTCGGCTACCAAAGCGAGCTTTCTCAATCTCTACATAATTACGGACCTGCTCTAGTTCCTTATGAATATCGATCAACTCATCCGACAGCTCCAGATTGTAACGCATGTACCCGGATAGATTCACAATCAGCTCGCGTGCTCGATCCGGTTTGGTTCGGATGGACGAAGCAATCGCATTTAACGCATTAAACAGAAAATGAGGATGAATAGTTGTCTGTAACGCACGCAGCTCCGCTTTGTTGGCAGCAGCCTTGATCTCCTCTACCCGCGATACCTCCATCTGGGTTGAGATGATCTGCGACAGACCTACAGCCATCGTTTGTAATGGATACGTAATTTTGTACGCTTTGCGATAATAGATTTTGAGCGCACCTGTAATGTCTCCTCGTTCTTTGAGCGGAATGATTAACAGCGAGTGGATATCGGGTGTTTTTTCATCAATGACATCATTACTGATCGTAATCTCCCCGCTGGATATCGTCTTCTTGGTCATCTCACTTATAATTTCATTACCGATATGATATCGTTCCTCACCAAATCCTACATAAGCCAGTACATTCCGGGTATCCGTAATTGCAACCGCATCAGCCTGAATATCCTCCTGAATAATCCGGCAGATTTTGCGCAGAGAATCCTCGTCAATCGAACGGAAATACGGCAAGGTTTTGTTTGCAATCTCCAGCGCGAGCTTCGCCTGACGGGCTGCAATCATTTCCTTTTCCCCTTCGACACTCTGTACCAAGAGCACAATCAGCCCAATGTTGACTTCACCCAGAATCATAGGCAGCGCAATCTTCGAAACAATGTCGGCACCCAGTGGATCGGGATAGGAAAATAGCAGGATGAATAACATCGTGAGCGCTTCACAGATCATTCCGGCACCAATACCGATAATCCATCGCTTGGGCTTGGGCGTGTACTTATGTATATATCCGGAGACCAGACCCGCAAGAATACTTGTAATGAGACAAGGTATGGCTGTGACGCCATCCATATCGATCAAATACCGATGCACCCCGGAGACAATCCCCGTAATAATACCCACAGGCGCTCCGAACAAAATACCACCCGATAACACGGCGATGATCCGTACATTCACCAGTGAACCTTCAACATTAATGCCCGTATATGTCCCGAAAATGGCAAAAGCACAGAATAACAAGGTAACCGCAATAGACTCCTGCCACCTTAATTTCCCCTTTTGCAGAATCTGCCTAAATCTCGGCACCCTCGACAGAAAGAATAAAAATATAATCAACAGCGCCGCCCGTTCAAACAAACCCAGCAGCATCGTAAACATTTCCAATCGTACTTCCTCCACATCTGTCTGAAAATAACATGCATACCAACACAGCCACGCCTTTTTGAAAGAACATCCAGGACATTAAACCATAAGGCTCTTATACTCGTATGCAACAGTTTACCGCTCCCCCCAGAGGAAAGCAAAGTCCATCTTGTGAAAATGCATCAACAAGACTGCACCAAGCACACAATAGTTCATCCCTTAACTTCTATGAAAATCTGCGATTCCAGAAAAACCTATGTTATAATTAGTTGTCATGTTATTCCAATTATTGAGTGAAATTAATTACAGAAAGGTGTTCATGCATGCTTGCCATTCTACTCCTGGGTTCACTTCTGCTTTTTAGTTTTCTATGGTACACCCTGTACTTTATCTCCAAACGAAGCCATCATCCTGATCGCTCATCGGCGATTGTCCTGCGAATAATCTTAAGCATCTCAACTCTGACACTCATCGTTCAAGTCTACATACTTAAAGGAAACCCATATAACTTTATTTTAATATTCGTATTAATCGCTTCATTAATAGCCACTCGTTCTTTTAACGGTACGAACAAAAACAGATAAATAAAAACAATAGGCCATGGCAGGCTCTATGCTACCTGAAACTAATCCAAAAAGGCCAACCAGACGTTCCCGGTTGACCTCAAGTCCAAAATTATAAAAAATTTCGCCTGATAAAATAACTTGGTGTGCAGCTCCAAGCATGGCAATAACTGTTGACCAAATTGCTGCCATAAGGAGAATACGTTTTGTCGTCCGGGTCGTAGAGCTCCCAGAAAGTGTCCGCTCCATCCTTCAGCATACCGCCCCAATACCTTCGGATCTGCTCCAGTGCCTTCTCCTCTTCCCCGCACATAAGCAATGCATCAACATAATGATGAACCATGTACGGCGTGGTCATGCCAATAGCTTCTCCGTTACCCGTTAACCGATCAAGTAATTGCCGGGCCGTCGGAGCATCCATGATCTCAGCCAGAACCATCCATACTTGCGATGCCCAGGATACCTGTCTTTTTTCACCACTGACGAAAAACCCCTGATCACCATCCCACAGATATGTGAGGGCTGCTTGCTCAGCGTCTTTGATGTATGCGTTAATCCATTCCTCATACTCCGGCAGCCCTAGTTCTTTGGCAATCGACCTTCCCCTTTTCATACTATAGATGAGAACTGCCTGAGCACCAGCCTGTTTATTTAATTCTTCATGCCAGTCCAGAAAACAATACCACGTATCGTCATCCTGCACGATGCCCCGCTCATCAAGCCGACTCAGTGAAATGTCAATCTGTTCTCGAGCCACCGGCCAAAGTTCTTCCAGCGTTTTCCTGTCCTTGGTAGCTTCAAAATAGTCCCATAACGTCGCAATAAAGAATAACGCATAGTCATATAGGTAAATATCGTCCACGTACGGTTCCGGTTGTTCGTACAAACAGGCTCCTACCTGGCCGCCTTCCAATCTCGTTCCGGCAAAGAGATACAGACAGCGCTTGACAAGATCATTACAGCCGAATGTTTCATAATTGACGAGGGCCTGAAGGCGAAGATCCCCAATCCATAAACGTCGATCACGCTTCGGCCCATCTTCGAATACCGTCTGCATGCAATCCCCGAGTGTCTTCACGGACACGCGATCCATTTCCACCAGCTCCATGTCGATACCTTCAGGCAATCGAGGTACTGACCTCATGTCTGCTGAGGTCACCGTCATGCAATATACATCGTTAATTCGAATATCGTAACGAATCGACGTTTCTACGACTTCGATTTTCAGATACCGAAAGGCATACCGACGGTTAAGTGTTAGCGTACTGGGTAACACGTCCACATTCACAATCTCATCCTGAAGCCACGAACGGCTAAGCCAACCCGAATATGTTGCAAAATCCTCACCGACCTCACAGGGCATTTCTCCGAATGTGAGCTTCAATCTGAGAGGTGCATCTGCATTACTGCGCTCGTTAAGTAGCGACAAGGTCAGAAAACCGACGAGATGCTCCCCGAAATCCAGCGTAACACTGTCTCCCTTACACAGCACTTGATCGGACAAGTGCTCCGCTGGGCCAAGCGGCTCAATACGCCATCCCTGAAAAGCCGCTGCATCCGGAACTGCGCTCACGATATGTTCCGGATAGACCTTTTGCTGGTGAAGCTCCGGAATCAGCTCTTGGGCCTTCTCCAGCCAGGCTGTGTTTATCACTTTTTCACGCATTACAATGCCTCCTTATCCTTTGACCGCCCCAACGGTCATGCCACCGATAAAATATTTTTGCAGGAACAGAAACGCCAGCAGCAACGGTAGTGCGCACAGAAAGCACGCTGCAAACAGGACATTCCACTGCGTGGGGTTTTGCTGATCGCCCAAAAATCCGAGCATGGCCAGCGGTAAGGGTGAATCTCCTGCGCTGGAAATAAAGATCATATTGAAGAAATAATCGTTCCAGATCCAGACACCTTGCGTAATAATGACCGATACCGTTACCGGAATGAGCAAAGGGAATACGACGGTCCAGAACCGTTGGAATAATCCCGCCCCGTCGATGTGCGCCGCTTCTTCTACCTCCTCAGGCACACCGCTTCGAATGAAGCCCGTGTACAGGAAAGTTGAAAACGGCAGACTGCACGTAATGAACATGAAAATAGGCGTATATTGATTCGTTGGAATATGTAGCGCATTAATCATTTGCACAATCGGTATCAATACCATTTGCGCAGGTACCACGAGTCCGGACAAAAAAAACAAATACATGAACTTACTTAGCTTTGTCTTCAAACGGGCCATCGGGTAGGACGCCATCGCCGCAAACAGGACAACGAACACGACCGATACCCCGGTTAACACCACGCTGTTCCATAGTGCTTCCGGAAAGTGCATGCGGTCGAAGGCAGCCTTGTAACTTGCAAAGGACATCTCCCGGAACAGGACCAGCGGATTTGTGTTGTTGCTTGGATCGCGGAGTGATGTCGAAAAGGCAATAATTAATGGAATCAGATTTAACACCATCACCAACAACACGACGACCTGAACGGACCCTTTCCCCAAAACTTTACGAAGCGTCATGCCGACACCTCCCGTTTGTTCATTTTCAGGACAAAGACAGCGGTAATGACGATGATCACGGCAAAGGAAATGACACCAAGAGCCGAAGCTTTACCAAAGAGTTGTTCGGTAAATGCCATCTTGTAGATGGTATAAATCAGCGTGTTGGTAGCCGTGCCGGGACCGCCATTCGTCATGATAAACGGGAAGTCGAACGCTTTGAGTCCATTGATCAAACTTAACGTCACGTTGATTGTAATCGCTGTTGCCAGTAATGGAATTTTTACATGTCGCAGCAATCTCCATGAGCCGCAGCCATCAATCCGTCCGGCTTCCAAAAGGTCACTCGGAACAGTCTGTAGTCCTGCAAGGAAGATAATCATTGTCGTTCCGATCGTCTTCCAGATTTCCACGAAGATAATAGAATACAGCGCGGTCGAGTAATCACCCAGGAAATTCAGTTCATTTGCGATACCCAGTTTATCGAGAAAGGAAGAAATCAGCCCGTAATCCGGCATATAGACGTAGCTCCACAAAAAGCCGACGACAATCGCACTGAACAAAGTGGGAATATACGCCAGGGAACGGTAAATCCCGGTTCCTCTTATTTTCATGTTTAACAGCAATGCCATTGCCAAACCGATGATATTGCCAGCTATGACGGTGACGAACGTATAGATCAGTGTATTTTTTAAAGAAATGCCTAGGATGTCGCTCCGGAACAATTCCTTATAGTTGTCGAAACCGATATAGTTATAGGCTTGGGCGTACCCGTTATAGTCCGTTATACTGTACTGGAACAACCGCAGGATCGGGAAGATCCAGAAGGTCAGGTAGAAGATCAATGCCGGCAAAGCAAACCAGTACATGGACTTTTTCATTACAGTAGAGCTCATCCTGCTCCATCCTTTCCAAGAGGGCCTGCGGCAAGGGAAGAAGGACAATCATTCTCCCCTTTACAGCAGACAGCATCGTTTTGTTCTAATTTTTCCACAGCTCTCTGAACTTGGTTTCCATGGCGTTTGCCACATCTTCTGGTGTTGTTTTCTGTCCAGCAATAATTTCGGCAAACTTTGCCTGCATGACGTCCGATACTCCAGCTGGCCACATCTGGTTGCTGAAGTAGACGGAATTTCCAGTTTGTTGATAGTTGTCATTCACTTCCTTGAACAATTCATTTTCAAGTTCTACGTCCTTATACACGCTGATGGAACTGTTGGCTTCCACAAATGCTTTGAACAGATCTGATTCACCATCAAACAGGTAGTTCAGTACTTCCTTGGCTGCATCCAGGTTTGCCGATTTGGCGTTCAAAGCGTATCCGGCAGATGTTGCAGCAGATACAAACACCGGCTGTTCCGACTCGTTACCTGGCAATGAAGCGAATCCGCGAGTAAAATCGGTAGCGCCTTTGGACGTCATGGAGGCATAATCCCATGTTCCCGTAAAGGTCATTGCTGCTTTCCCGTCGATAAACAACTGCGCAGATTGGGCACTACCAATGCCAAGCGAGTTTTTGACGACGTAGTTGTTATCATAGAGCTCTTTGTATTTGGATATGGTTTGAACCCACTTTGGATCAGTCAGCGATTTTTCGCCGTTCTGCAGTTTGACATCAAAATCCAGCTCATTCGGATACACGACATTGGCTGCAATCGGATACATACCGAATTGGATCATCCAAGGGTCCTTGTCACCCATCGCAATTGGTGTTACGCCCGCTGCCTGCAACTTTTGACACAAATCCAGAAACGAAGGCCAATCCTTCGGAAACTCGGAATATCCTGCCTGCTGTAACAACTCCTTGTTGTAGTAAACGCCGAGGAAGTCCAGTCCTTCGGCCACGCCGTAAGGTTTACCCTCATAGGACATATCTTCCTTCGCTCCTTGGCTGATGTTGTCCCAGAACTTCAGATCTGACAGATCCGCAGCGAAGCCTGCCTTTGCAAAATCAATGACACCGCCAGCCGCATTTTTCGGAAAAATCCAGAAAATGTCCGGTCCCTGTCCAGCCGCAAGCTTGGTTCGAACAGATGTATTGTATTGATCATCAGGCAACTTTTGTACTTCCAAGTTAATGTTCGGGAACTTCTCTTTGACTAGGCGCGGCAAGGTCTCCAGCTCAAAATCCTCTCCCTCGGATGCCTTGTTTCCCGAAAGCATCATCGTCAGCGTAATTGGCTTTCCTGACTCATCTGTACTCCCGTTATTGGTATCCGTACCGCTCCCCTCCTGACTACTGGAGCTACATGCGCTCAGAAACATCATGAGCAGTACCAAAGTTAGGGACCACAGTCGTTTTCTTTTTTTCATCTTGTCATTCCCCCAATTCATGTTTATTCTTGCTTTGTGCACATTCTCATCATACGGTGGGCAAAAGTGCATTTGCTTTGGCTCGTATGGTGCACTATTTTTAGAATTGACAAATGGCGGGAGGAGCACGTATGATTCTGTTCAACATCAAAACTAAACTTTTTCTGGTCCTCGTCCTTGTATCGATCGTGCCAATTATCGTTGTTTCTGTCAGTTCCTATCGCAGTTACACGAAGCTGGTGAATGAGCAGACCTCTCTCGTGACGTCGACAACTATAGGCAATTCGGTCAAGAGCATGGAGGAAATTTTGCAGAACATCGACCGGATCTCCGTCACACTCCTTCAGCAGTCTTCCAATGCAACCGCTTACAGCACTGTGAGTGATGAACTAATCAAGTTGAACGGTACCAACGATCAATATGAAATCTTCATGATCCGCAGCAAATTGAAACTGATCTTTGAAAACATTCTGCTTGGTTACAATTACATCAATGGTTTGTACCTTTTCACACCTGATGGGAAATGGATAAGCTATGGCAGTAGCGGCACAGACCTACGCCTCGATTATGTCGCACTTCGCGATGAGTGGTATCTGGATACGATCCAGCGAAAAGGCGATATGTATATTGGTGAAGTAGGCGTCAAACCTTACATCATTAACGCCAAGGAATCCATTGGCTTCTCCAGAGCTCTCTACGATCCCAACAACAACGAGTTCCTAGGCGTGTTTATGCTGGATTGCAGTATGAACATTTTTGACGGTCTAAAACGTAATCCGGCACCAAGCTTGTCCAATCTATATCTGGCGAACGACGCTGGCGAGATCCTGTACTCCAGCGACGGAAGTAGAGTTGGCACTCCTCTCTCCGATACTCTGGCTGCGGCAACGCATCAAGTCGGCAACAGTTCACAGTACAAATCAATCCAAGATAACATGATGACGGTAATCCAGAAAGTTCCCGGTCGCAATTGGAACGTGATTGCCAACATCTCTATGGATCGGCTCTATGAGGAGTACAACATCTCACAAAAGTTGCTGTTATACGTGGCCGTAAGCTGTTCCGTCATTTTCCTTCTACTTTCCTTTTTCTTGTCCAACCTGATCACCAAACCCATCATCGAATTGACCAAACTGATGCGCAAAACCAAATCTCATCGTTTTGTGACCATCAAGCCTCAAGTAACAAGGCAAGTCGACGAGATTGGAATACTTTACCATGAGTTCAACAAAATGATGAAAGACATCGATACGCATATCCGAGAAAGTTACCAGAATAAAATCCTCATGCTGGACTCCCAGATGAAGGCATTGGAAGCACAGATCAACTCCCATTTCCTCTACAATACGCTGGAGTCGATTAATAGCATTGCCGAGATCGAAGAAGTTGAGAGTATTGTGGTGATGACCAAGTCACTCGGGGACATGTTCCGCTACAGCATCAAAACGGATAGCGAGCTGGTCCCGGTCAGCGAAGAACTTCAACATGTAGAAAACTACATGGCCATCCAGCAGATTCGGTATGGTGACAAGTTCGCGTTCAACCTTAATGTAGACCCGGAAATTCGGAGTCGTCGCATGCTGAAACTTCTGTTGCAACCACTCGTGGAAAATGCCATCTATCACGGGTTGGAGAACAAACGTGGGAAGGGTTCCGTTACCATTACCGGTTTGTTTCAGGGGGACAGCATCGTGTTCGAGATCTGGGACGATGGCGTGGGCATGTCCTCAACACAAGCGGAAGAACTTCGACAATTGCTCCAGCAGCCACCTGAATTCGTCGCCGTTGGTCAAAGGCATAAACAAAGCATCGGCATCAAAAACGTGCATTCACGAATTGCTTTGTATTACGGAGAGGGTTATGGCCTTTCGTTTCATACCGATTTGAATACAGGAACTCGAATTACACTCGAAATTCCGTCCAATTGGGAAAAGAGGTGACCAAAGAGATGTACACGTATATCGTTGTGGACGATGAACCCTTGATCCGCAAAGGTTTGTTGAAAAAAATCGGGACTTTTGAGCACTCGCTTGAACTCTTAGGCGAAGCAGATAACGGAGCAGATGCCCTAGCTTTGATTGAATCGTTCAAGCCGGACATTATCTTTACGGACATGCGCATGCCTGAGGTCGACGGCAAGCTGTTGATCAGGACAGTATGCCAGCAATATCCGCGCATCAAGTTAATTGTCATTAGCGGACATACCGATTTTGATTATATGCAGGAGGCAATCTCTGCGAAAGTTGTAAATTACCTGCTGAAGCCTTTTAGCCGGGACGAGATTCACGGTACTCTTCACCAAGCCATCCAAGCCATCGAACAGGAGCGCTCTCTTCAGCGGGAAGTCGTTCTAAGAGAAGTAGAAACGGAGCAGATGAAAAGGGATGCAGACATGCAAGCCTTCCTGAATTATGTGCTGGCTCCCCATTCATCCATCAAAACACCTGTGTTCCGCTCTGCGGAATTTGCCGCCATCATGGCTTCTGACCAGTTCATTTTCTTGACGATTTATGGTCCTCAACCGCTTACAGCACAGCAACTGCCTACCTTTTCGAATGGCCTGTACATTCCTCATCCACAAACGGATCAGCTATTGTTTTTCCTGATGCATGATCTGGGTTGCTCAGGCCAGCTTGATTTGCAGAAAATGGCGGAACAAACAGCAAGTATAATTTTGACCAAATCTGAAACTACGGATTGTTGTGTGGGGATCAGCTTGCCTCATACAGGCATTGGTGGGGTCCGAGAAGCTCATCATCAAACGATCCTTGCGTTGGACGAACGAGCCATTACCGATTTTGGAAAATGTTACGTATTTTCACGGGAGCAAATTCCTTTACATCAACTGAAGTGGGCTCGAATGTATGAACTGTTATTTTTTATAGAGAGCGGGAATGTACCGAAGGTGGAAGAGCTCATCACCGATTTCTTTGCTTTCTACATACGCCAGCCTGACGCTTTGCTTGCCCACCTGAAGGAGCAGTGCAGAGACATTATCACGGAAACCAAACGGCTGCTGAGTAACTATATCCAGAATGGAGGTAACAGTAGCGCCTCTTCCAGCTTGGAGGCCGTCCTGAACGTCTCGTTCGATATGGAGTGCATTAGGCATTACATGGTAAAGGTGCTGACGGGAACAGCTCTTCTGCTTAAGGAAGACAACCCCTACGCATCAGATCAAGTGATCGACAACGTCAGGACATATATCGATAATCACTATACCAAGGATTTAACGTTGGAATGGGTATCGTCCCTGTTCTACCTGAACCCGAGTTACCTCAGTCATTTATTTAAAGAAAAGACATCCGAGAACTTCACTGATTACGTAAACCGACTACGGATCAGGCAAGCCAAGCAGCTCTTAACGAGCACAGACGATAAAATCTACCGGGTTGCCAAACAGCTAGGTTACGACAATCCAAAATATTTTTTTCGGGTGTTTAAAAAATTGACCGGTTGGACTCCGGAGGAATACCGAAAGCAACACAAATCCTTCACCGCAAATAACAAGGAACCAGGCCATGCATGATGGCCCAGTTCCTTATTTTCGTTGTTCTGGTTCTTAGTGATCCAGCCGTTCTATTATCCGCTCATGCACACGGACAATAACAGTTGCAAGTTGTGCCCGTGTAAGGGTGCTCTGTGGTTGTAACAGTTTATCCGGCGTACCTTGGAATATACCAAGCTGAATGGCCGTTGCCATGACTGCCCGGTTATTTGGTGTCAGCTGGGCCTGATCCTTAAAATCTTCCAGCCATGATTCAACCTCTGCTTCCGGCAGTTTCGTATCCACCCCAGACAAGTTCAGCGCACGAACGAGCACCATTGCCATGTCCTCACGTGACATTGGGGCATTTGGCAGGTACTGCCCTTCTTCCATCAGGCCATATTCCTTGGAGGCTCGTAAAATCGGATCAAACCATTTCTCGTTTGCTGCCGCTCCCATCGGTTCAATTCCTAACGCATTCAAGGCAGCCATCAACGTTTGGGCCGATGTTGTCGTTCCTTGGGGTTGCATGCGGCGTTCCGATACGCCATTGATCAACAGCAAGCTGTTGGCTTTGGCAATATCTTTGGCATACCAAGCTGAAGGCTTAACATCAACAAATTCGCAGAGCGAGTGAATCGCAACGTACGTGCCTCCTTGGTTTAACAGTACTTTCCATACCTTGTTTCCGTTTGTGTCTTTGGTCAACACGCCAGGCACCGGCGTAAGTTGTCCTCCTTTCCCAACGTATGCGATTGTTGTGGAGTTTGCAGCTACGACATCGTTAACAGGCAGCGCTGCAATGACATACGTGTTCTGCTTATCTTTGATGGATACATTCCATGGATCGCCGATAACCCGGATGCCAGATGAACGGATACTTGCTACCTTAGCTTGATCAGCAACATCCCCCGTTTGCACGGTCACGACAGCAGAAACATTGCCCTCCGAATCCGTTTCGCCTTCAGTCTCGGACCCGGATGCTGGTGGCTTAACAGGAGTTCCAACACTACCTGATCCAGGCGTGCTTGGCGAATCTGGATTTGTTCCTGGATTTGTGCCTGGACTTCCTGGATTTGTTCCCAGCTCTTTCAACGTAAATGACAAACTGTCAATCCGAAGATCCGGTTCATGAAACACCAGATACAGATCATGTACGCCGCTCACGGCAGCAGAAATATCCGCCTCTACGTCAACGTACCCTAATTCCTTGACCGTTACGTTAGCATTGCTAATCTTGTAGGAGTCAGGTTCTGTCACCGGTACGTTCCATACAGCAAGCGGTGCAGTATCGAGCGCATCCGCATGCAACGAGATCGTGCCACCCTGCACATTAGATGCGACAGTTGCCTTCACCTTCTGCGCACCTGTCAAGTCAGCCTTAGGCAACGCGATCCACGATCCATTTTGTTTGGACCGAACTGCATAATAACCTCCAACAATCGCTTTGGCTTTTAATTGGGCTGCCGTGCGTTCCTTGGATACTTCGTGGTAAACGACCTCGTTCGAAGCAAACGCATGATCAAATACATTTATAGGCTGGGTAAGGGGTAAGGTCGAAACCGACTTCCCACCAATGCTTAATGCCTTCGATACTTGCACGTCTGCATCACCAGCTGAGGTTCCGATCATGAATTCATAACTGCCCTGTTCAACGATCCATTCGCTCTGATTCACATCCCATAATGCCAGCGTTTGTGGATCGACCTGCAACAGGACTTCTTTTGTTTCACCCGGAGTGAGATGGATCTTCTCAAATGAAACCAGCTTCTTTTTAGGTGCATGTTCGCCGTATGCAGAGTTGCTGTTACGGGCGTACAGCTGCACGACCTCGGAAGTGGCCACATCTCCTGTATTGGTTACGCGGACCGACACCGTGAATGGTTCATCTCCCGTTACAGAAGACGGTACGGTCAGGGAATCGTACGTAAAATCAGCATATGATAACCCGTAACCAAACGGATAGGTCACCGTGGCATCTGTATACATATAAGTCAACTCAGATTCAATGGGGTCTGCATTCGTCATATCAACCATAAATCGGGGGTCGATGTCGTCAAGGCCAGTAATGTTACCTTCTGGTATAACATATGGACTAATGGAAGGGAATGCATCCATGCCTGCATACCATGTGGACGTCAGGCGGCCTGTCGGCGCGTAATCTCCGTACAATACCTGGGCCAGAGCATACGAATCGTATTGACCGCCATATGGCTGGTAAACGATCGCCGAGACGTTAGGGTTGTTCTGAATGCGCTCCATGTTTACAGGGAAGCTCGATTTAACCACGACAACGGTTTTCTTGCCCTGGGTTGCAAAGGCAGCAGATACTTTGTCGACCAGTTCATAATCTGCCTCGCCCATATCGAGGGTAGACCGGTCGTTACCTTCTCCTGCACTATGTCGTGGAATTGCTCCGACAAAGACGATGGCGTAATCGTCTTCCGTGGCTCTTGCTACCGCCTCTTCGCCCACGTTCTTCACCACGGCCTTCTCAAACTTCACCCCGTCCGGGCGATTCGCAGCATTATCCTTGCTTCCCAGTGGAGATGATGTAGTCACGAGCTTACCAGCATCATCTACCTTGATAAAACGTCCGTTGGCATAATACCAGTTGGTAAAGTCACCAGAGAATCCGGTACGGTACCCATTGGTAACAATAGACATTGAGCCATCCTCGTTCGTTTCCATTCGTAATGTTGGGGGTATGGCACTCGTATCACCCATCATCTCAGGAAGGTTCCAATCATTTTTCGTCAGATTGAGGCTGGTACGATCCGTATTGCCAACTGCGGCATGATTTGTCGCAGGGGAAGTCACCCAACGCTGGTTATACAGCGACAATAAACTTGAACCCGCCTGACCCCAATCGTAAACTCGGAACAAGTGGGAGAAACTGGCCTCATCTGGGGCATCCGAAGTTGTGATGAGCTGCGCTCCTTCCATACCAGCATTCGGGCTGTACACGTCTGCCGTGACCGTTTGTTGATTCGCTTTAGAGGTTAGTGCAATGACTTCATTTCCTGTGGCATAGTTTACGTTACTGCTACCATTCATTTTAATGATTGAGAGCAGTGGAGATTCACCGGAGTTTTCCAGCGCAGGTGTCGTGCCAACTGAATACGTTGTCTTGAAGCGTGCGTCGGCATACACCCCAGAAACAGCAGCGTCATTTCCTTTTTCCAGCGGAAGTGTGCCGTCATTTTTCAACAAAACAACGCTCTCCTGTGCCGCTTGAAGTGCTATTTCCTGATGGTTCACTTGGTTATAATCGGAAGGCGGAGACGTCCTGACGTCTCTTGCTTCCTGGGCAAAAGGGTAGTTTTTCGGTATGCCCTGCTCATCAGTTTCATTGAAAATCCCCAAACGTACCAGCTGGTTTACATGTGGTCTGGCTGCTTCTATAAGTTCTTCCTCGGTAATTCCATATTCCCCTTGCTCTACGAGCGCCACGAGATCGGTCACATCCGCAGGTGTCGTCCCTGACGGCCGACCCGCATTCGCCTGAGCAAGCGCCATGAGAACGGTTGCATGACCGCGGTCCACGGCATAGCGGTCGTCATATCCATTTCCGAGTTGGTTCGCGTTGGATACAATTGCATCTCCATTGAAATCAGGCGAGCTGTATACACCATATTTCGCGTCCAAATTGGCCAATAATTGTAACGGGGAAAGGATGTTTGGAATGCCGTTAGTCCGGCCATAAGATGTCATTGTGCCCGCCAGCGCACCTGATTCAAATCCAGGGAGCGCGGCTCTGGTTTGGTACTCAAACAAAGAACGCGCGCTTGCACTGTTATTCGCTGTCTGCCTGAACCACTGCGCGTTATATACGGAGTAATGCTTTGTCCCCACCGCTGCCCTCATCCAGAATCCATCTTCGCTGGTGGACTGATCAATTCCGCTAAGACCCGAAGCCATCTTGTCGATCAAGACTCCGGCCATATTGGGATCTTCAGAGAACCCTTCATCGAAACGACCGCTAAGCGGATTGATACGCATATCACTGACCACACTGAACGCCACGCTGAGGGAAGGATCGTTGCCCCCATGAATGTTGGATTCGCCTTGCTTGACCTTTAATTTGCTGATTTTCTCGTTCCCCATCACTTCACCGATATCGGACAAAAGTTCTTTGTTCCAGCTCTGTCCCATGCCGATCAGAGCAGGAAAATCGGTCGAGACACCCTGAACATTATCTGCAGCGGATAACGCTCCCGGAATGACCTTGCCTGCATGTTTCCCCTGCTTCAATGTGTAATGGTTTCGCGAACCCGTCACATAAACGGCTGGGCCTTCGAGGCCAGTGTATTCGAAATAGGTGTCTACGTATGCATCCAGATGCTCTGGCACGCCATCGAATAATGGCATCCCGTCAAAGACACCTCCCTGCTGAGTTTGGAACTTTAACGTACTTGTCGTAGATGCTGATAGTGGCGTGGCTCCCCAGGACCCCCATGTCAGACTGACCACGGTGATGACCGCAATCACTTTGCCGCTAATCTTCTGCTTGAAACCTCTAGTCAAAGTCAATGTTACCCCTCCTTTATTTGTAATCGCTTACAATTTGGTACTCACTCATTATAGTTGGAGGAATGGTACATTTTGTTTATGGGTTGAGGTACAGTATTTTTAGATATTACGGTTATGTATCGTTAAAGGATAAATTTGGATTTATATTAAATATAAGCCTCATACTCCATCAATCACTTTACTAAGATGCTCGATTCAACCAACATAACAACTCATTGAAAACTTTGTTTCTGCGGTAACACAAGCTAGGTTCGATAACTTCAACGAATATTCAACCGAGTAATGTCACAAGGCTTGTCTCTAGTTATAACAATCAAAAAGGCGTTCCATAAGTCATCTTCCTGACTTATGGAACGCCCCACCCACTAAAATTACTTCATAAACATTCGATGTAATTTGGTTTTTTATAAAATGAACTCCAGCTACACAGTAACGAAGAGTGCAGAACCAATCTGGAGAAGCGAAGCGCTCGCCTTTATCCCCGGATTTTACCCTTTCAAAGGGTGATTCAAAAAAATCCGGGGATAACAGCGATCGAAAGATGGTACTGCACTCGTAGTGGCCATGTGTAACACCCTGTAGTTCATTTTACCCCACCCAACATGACATAGAATCCCTACCTAAACATCCCCCACAGCTTAATCAAATGAAACGTATTGTTCGGATCAATCTTCTGCGCGAGTACAAACGCAACAAACTGCTCCTCCTGCGCCGGAGAGAAATTCTCATTCATAATAACAGCTGAAGACTTGACCAACCTTCTGACCTTGGCCTTATCTTGCAGATCAGACTTGGTCACGCCATCAATCAACTTTTTGATACGCTCTTTGACAGCGGGATTTTTCATCTTTAATTTGATCCGCTCCACCAGCTGCGGACTAATTCCATATTGTTGATAACCCAAAACGTATAGCACCTCCCAAAAGAATGAACTCACTTCTTATTCATATGTCGGGAGGGCTTGTACACTTGTCTTTTTTTACAAAGTTAATACGCAAAAACCGCTATCATGGCAAACATTAGTCAATCAGATCACCCTTGAATACTTGCTGTTGCTGTAGGAAATCACGCAGAGGTGCATAGTCCATAGAGGTCCAGAAGGTCGCATCCTCAATTAAGTGGGTCACGTCATCTCTGGCCTGTTCCAGCACAGCAAAATCAGCAACCATATCGGCAAGACGGAACTCGGGTAGTCCGCTCTGTTTGGTACCAAAGAAGTCACCCGGACCCCGGAGATCCAGGTCCCGCCGGGATACCTCGAATCCATCCTCCGTTTCCGTCATGACCTTCATACGTTCTTGTCCAACCTCCGTCTTGGGATCAGCAATGAGTACACAATAGGAAGCATGTGCACCACGACCGACCCGACCACGAAGCTGATGCAGCTGGGAGAGACCGAAGCGGTCCGCGTCCATAATGACCATCAACGTTGCATTTGGCACATCGACCCCAACCTCGACAACGGTGGTGGAGACAAGCAACTGAATATCATTGCTGTAGAAGTCGCGCATCATCTCTTCTTTCTCCGCAGCCGTCATCCGGCCATGCAACAGCCCTACACGATATTTCGGAAAGTTCTGCTGCATCTGCACATGCAGATCAATGGCATTCTGCACATCCAGCTTCTCCGACTCTTCAATGAGTGGACAGATTAGATAGGCCTGACGGCCCTGATCCACTTCTCTGGAGATAAACCCGAGCACCCGCTCCATCATATCGTGCTTAACCCAATACGTAGAGATCGGAATCCGTCCTTTCGGACGTTCCGAGATCGTGGATACCTCAATATCCCCAAAAGCGGTAATGGCAAGAGTCCGTGGAATTGGCGTTGCCGTCATCGTTAACACATCCGGGTTATATCCTTTGCGTCGTAAAACGCTGCGCTGATTCACCCCGAAGCGATGCTGCTCGTCCGTCACCACAAGACCCAGATCACGGAAGAAAACATCTTCCTGAATCAGGGCGTGTGTACCTACCACGATATCAATCATGCCCATTTGCAACGAGGCGATCAGATCTTTACGTTTACGCCCATTTACACTGCCCGTTAACAGCCCTACGGTTACCCCAAACGGTTCAAACAGCTTTTGCAGTGAGCGCATATGCTGCTCCGCCAGAATCTCCGTAGGCACCATCAGAGCCCCTTGGAAACCGGATCGAACAGTCGTGTATAGTGCAATTGCCGCAATAACCGTTTTACCCGATCCTACATCACCCTGCAATAACCGATTCATTGCATAGGGCGAACGCATATCATGCAGAATTTCAAGCTCCACCTTTTTCTGAGCATCTGTTAATTCAAAAGGTAAACTGCGTACAAACTCACGGATCGTCGTATTGTCCGTTGTATGTACCACACCATCCATGCGATTTCGGTTGAGCGCACGATACGCCTGCATTTTCAACTGGAACAGAAACAGCTCCTCGTACACCATCCGCTGTCTGGCCTGCTGACCTTCCCGGTTGTCCTGTGGACGGTGGATTCCAGCAATCGCTTGTTTACGAGGCATCAAGCTGTATTTCTTCATCAAGGACTGAGGCAGAATCTCAGGAATCATATCTCCGAATTGGATTAGTCCCTGATTGATCGTTTTCCGCATCCATTGTTGCGTCAACTTGCCGGTTACCGAATATACAGGTTGCAGTGTGCCTGAACGCCCATCGCCTTTATCGGGGAACTCCGAGTCAGTAACTGTCATCTGCATGCGTTTTTGTTCCCATTTGCCCGTAATCACAATCTCCCGATTGGGGGTAAGTTGTTCTTTGAGGAAATGGCGATTGAACCAGGTGGCTGTAATCATCCACTCTTCCGTCATGATCTTACAGGTGAGACGGGACTTTTTACCGTATCGTTGTAATACAGGAATACCCATCACCTGTCCCTGGACCGTAATCTTGTCCCCATCCTTCACTTCACTAAGTGAACGCAGACGATAATCCTCGTAACGGAACGGATAATATTCAAGCAGGTCTTTAACAGTAGAGATGCCAAAGGCGTGAAGCTCTCCCTCTTTGAGAGCACTCACGCCGTTAATTTGCTTAACTGATATTTCTTCCAATTTCATGTCTAATCCCTCATTCCGGAACAGGCCACATAAAGATCGCAATGACACCAGGTCCAACATGACTGCCTATTACGGCTCCAATATTGGTATAGATCACTTCGTTCAGTGTAAAATGACCCCGCAGCTGCTCTGCACAAGCGATCGCTGATCCCGGGTCAGCGGTATGACCTACCGCCAGGTTAACCCGTTTGCCTGCAAGATCCTTCTGGAACAGCTCAATAATGCGTGCCATTGCTTTTTTATGACCTCTGACTTTCTCAACTGCGTAGATAACGCCTTCTTCATCAATAGACAGGATCGGCTTAATGTTAAGCAACGTTCCCAAGATGGCTGAAGCTTTGCCAATCCGACCGCCCTTTTGCAGATACTCAAGGGTATCCACGAGAAAGAACAATTTGCGAGATTGTTGCATCCCTTCAATGGCAGCAGTGATTTCGACTGCTGACTTGCCCTGTTCGGCAAGTTCAGCAGCCTGTACTACCATTAGACCGTATCCATACGATGCTGACTTCGAATCCAGCACGGTGATGTCACCCTCACGCTCCAGCAAAGACTTGCCAAGCATGGCCGATTGGTAGGTACCACTCATGCCAGATGACAGGTGGATCGATACAATCGGGCGTTCCGGGTTCTCATCAAGCAAAGCTTGATATACATTCATGAAATCGGTTGGAGATGGCTGTGAAGTTGTAGGCAACACAGATACTTTCTTCAACTTTTCGTAGAACTGTTCCGAAGTCAGATCAATACCATCTGCATAGGTCTCTTCTCCGAACAGTACACGCAGCGGAACAATGTGAATCCCGTATTTGCGAATGAGTTCTTCGGGAATATCCGCCGTACTGTCTGTTACTATCGCAACCTTGTGGCTCATGACTCTCCTCCTCTTCGCTAGAGTGCTATTAGGACTCTACGGAGAACAAATAATAATACACCGGCTGTCCTCCAAGATGTACCTCTACCTCAGCATCAGGATACTGTACTTCAAGCCATGCAGCGAGGGCAGCAGTAACCTCAGGGTCAGCTTCGTCCCCTTCAAGGATCGTCACCACTTCATCTCCACTCTCCATCATCTGTTTGAGCAGACCTTCACATGCTTGAAGCATGGTTTCATCTGTCGCTACAATTTTGGAGTTATGAATACCGATATAGTGCCCCGCCTTAATATCCAATTCATCATATTGCGTATCACGAACCGCATGAGTCACTTGACCGGACTGTACCCGGCTAATGGCTTCCAACATTTGGTCACGGTTTGTTTCCGCAGACTCATCTTCCTGGAAAGCAAAGGCAGCAGCCATCCCCTGTGGAATGGTCTTACTTGGTATAACCGTAATCCGGCGCTCATCTTCAAGCAGTTCACGAGCCTGCTCCGCAGCCAGTACAATATTCGAGTTATTCGGGAGTATAAATACCTGCTCCGCAGCAATGGAACGAACGGCTTTTACAAAATCCTCAGTACTCGGATTCATCGTCTGTCCACCGGACAGAACTACATCAACGCCAAGACTCTGGAAAATCTCTGCAATACCGTCACCGGAGGATACCGCAATAAAACCATACGGTGCCATCTCATCTGCTGGAAGCACAGCCTCTTCCATACTGCGCGCTGCCTCAGGTGGAATCTCTGCAAACAATTCAGGTGATGGAGCAATGTCCATGCCTGCTGTCAGGAGATCCCGGTGCTGTTCACGCATATTGAGAATATGAATCTGTGTAATCTCACCATAATGCAGCGCCAGGTTTAATACATCGCCTGGTGTCTTGGAATGGACATGAACTTTGATGACTTCATCATCGGCAATGATAATGATCGAATCCCCATTAACTGACAACGCTTTCCGGAATGCTTCGTCATCGAATGCCACTCCTGCGTTCTCTCCAAGCTCACGATTAATGAAGAATTCCATATCATACAGGAATTCAATATCTTCCGTTTCCAATCTCGCCTGAGCAGATAATGGCATCTCCGGCGCAATCACCTGCTGCTGTGCAGGCTTCTTGATATCCACTTCTGCCGGTGCAGCCGGTTTCAAAGCAGATGCTCCCACGGAGGGGTTTACTTCTTTGTTCAGCGAAGTACGACTTACTCCGTCACTTTGCAGCAATACTTCCATAAAGCCCTCGTAGATATATACAAGCCCCTGACCACCTGAATCCACAACACCAACCTGTTTCAGTACAGGCAGTAATTCCGGAGTCATTGCCAGTGCTTCTTTTGCTTTTAACAAAACTTCATTCATTAATTCAGTAATATCATTCGTCCGTCTTGCGTAGTAGTTGGCATGTTTCGCCGCTTCCTTGGCTACGGTAAGAATGGTCCCTTCAACGGGCTTTACGACTGCTTTGTAAGCTGCGTCAACACCGTTCTGCAGGGCTGCTGCAAATTGGAGCGTATTCAGTTCCTCATAGGGAGCAGCTGAACGACTAAACCCACGGAACAATTGCGACAGAATAACTCCTGAATTCCCCCGTGCGCCCATAAGCAGGCCTTTCGATAGAATACCGGCAGCTTCGCCGATGGAGGCAGAACTTTTTCTTTTAATCTCTGCAACTCCTGCACTCATTGTCAAATTCATGTTCGTTCCCGTGTCACCATCCGGCACAGGGAAAACATTCAGGGAATTGACGTGCTCTGCATGCTGTCCAAGTTGTTCCGCTCCGGCAAGTACCATTGCGGTGAAATCTGTTCCATTTAAAGAACGTATACTCAAGTGAGAATTCCCCTTCCTAGCTTGATACACGAACACCTTGCACCAAGATGTGTCTGGTCTGTTCATGCGCTAACGCGGACTGCGTTATTCTTCGTCCATACCTTGTCCGGCACAGGCATACAATACAACATGTCAGCCGGATTAACGGTCTGGGCGGCCGGGCTACCAATATCCTGCACTCTCTGCACCCCTAACTTCGGGGCATACGGATATGCACCGGTATCAAGAGCCGGCATGAATGCCGCATGGAGACTGGTGCCAATGATGGAATGCCGCAGCTCACAGCGTTGCCAAAAAGCAGACCACCGACCTCTAAGTACGGTTTATTCTCCGACTTCCTCGCGGCAACAGCCTGTTCACCACTGTATTATGGACTACTCAACATTGTACTATATTAGACAGGAGAAATAAATAAAGTTTTTGGATCAGTTGACGAAGCTTTTTTAATTATGATATTATATTCAAGTATTGTTTTATGCAGGTTAAGTAATGGAAATGATCCGGTTCATGCCGGCTTAAACAACGCCATTAGCTACTGAAACCTGATCTTTATGATCGGGAAGAACAATTTAGCCCTTATGGAATGACTTTTCGTTTCTGAAGGCAACTGGTTATTTTAGGATAGGAGGTGTAATCTATGTCTCGCAAATGTTATGTGACAGGTAAGAAACCGGGCACCGGTAACCACGTATCCCACGCTAACAACCGTAACCGTCGTACTTGGGGCGTAAACGTTCAGAAGGTCCGCATTCTCGTTGACGGCAAACCAAAACGTGTATACGTAAGCACCCGTGCACTGAAAGCCGGTAAAGTGACTCGCGTATAATCACGCAAAGCTACTATAAATCGGGTAAGCAAAAAGCACCTTGTTCCTTGCAGGTGCTTTTTTGGTATTCAAAAAAGGGATTCTTGAATACGCTCATTAACATGTGAATGGCCGCCGCATGGCGCTTCGCAGGTACGAATTCCAGATAAGCCTGAGCCAAAGCGGCGGTATTCCCTGTTACCTTATCAATCGGATCAGTTCTTTTGAAACGTATTAAGAATCGCCTTTACAAACCCTCCCAAAAACTTCGGCAGTTTGAATGTGTAAAATTTCATAATTCACCCTCCCCATCATGCTCATGCGTCCGCCGTATCCTATGCTTCAGGCCTTCTTTACCTCAAACACGACAAAAAAGGCTACATGAGAAACCTGCTCATGTAACCATATTTATGCGGAACCTTCGATCCCTATTCCACAATGACAAGCCCGAAGATCAGGTCATTTACGTTTGGGCAGGAATATATTGATAGACAGCGATCATGAAAACACTCAGTACATAATACAGTATGCTGAATATAACAAAAGTAACCCGATGTCCGGTACGATCAAATTTGCGGAAATACATAATAACAACGCCCACCCCGATTAATGACGTAATGGCATTAAACGGGGATTGAATAACCGCAAACAAAGCAAGCACAAGTCCCGTCACGAGACTCGCAGCCATCGTCCACAGTGTCTCCTTAAGGGTCATAGATCAGCCTCCGTAGCTACGGCGAATTTCAGTAATCGCGGCAGCACGATCCTCACGGCCAAATACGGCACTCCCGGCAACGAGCACATCTGCTCCAGCTTCCACCACAAGCGGGGCTGTATCGGCTGCAATTCCGCCATCTACTTCGATATGTACATCATGGCGTCCCTTTTCGTTCAACCAGGTACGAATCTGCTTGATTTTGTTCATGGTACCCGAGATAAATGCCTGTCCGCCAAAGCCAGGATTGACCGTCATAACAAGAACCATGTCCACATCATCCAGCACTTCGAGAATGGCAGACGCTGGCGTTCCCGGATTAAGGGCAACTCCTGCCTTCACACCCTGCTCCTTGATAAGGTGAATAACCCGGTGCAGATGCACACAAGCCTCAGCATGAACGGTAATTACCGCTGCACCCGCTTTGGCAAATTCCTCAACATAACGCTCCGGATTCTCAATCATCAAATGCACATCGAGCGGCAAGCTTGTATGTGGAGCGATTGCCTTCACAATCGCAGGTCCAAGCGTAATATTAGGGACGAAATGACCGTCCATAACGTCAACATGAATCCAGTCTCCTCCTGCAGCTTGAGCTTCTGCAACTTCCGCACCAAGGCGGGCAAAATCAGCTGATAATATCGATGGGGCAATTTTAATCATGTTAATACCTCCGCTTCTTATCTTTCATTTCGGTCAGGAACAGCACATAGTGCTGATATCGGCTTTCGGAGATCAGACCTTCCTCCTTGGCCGCAAGCACACGACAGCCTGGTTCATGTGTATGGGTACAACCTCGGAATTTGCACTGATCTGCAAACTGGGCGAATTCCCGGAAACAAGTGGAGAGTTCCTCCACACCGATCTCCAAAAAGTCCAGTTGGCTGAATCCTGGCGTATCCGCAACAAATCCACCATTATCCAACGGAATAAGCTCCACGTGCCTGGTGGTGTGTTTCCCTCGTCCTAGACGCATGCTGATCGCATTTGTCTCCAGCGTCAGGCCCGGCATCAATGCATTTAACATCGAAGACTTGCCTACACCGGATTGTCCGGAGAATACGCTGATCTTACCAGCCAGACGGTCTCTGAGCAGTTCACTGCCTTCACCGGTACGTGAACTTGTGGAGATCACTTCATAACCAACCTGTTCATACAATGCTTTCACTTCAGCAACAGTGTCTTTGGCTGGATCAGCCAAATCCAGTTTGGTCAACACAATGAGTGCATCCAGCCCCGCCTGCTCGATGTGAACAAGGAACTTGTCCAACAGGTTCAGGTTCATATCCGGTTCCTTCACAGAGAACACGAGAACAGCCAAACTTACATTGGCTACAGGAGGACGGATAAGTTCCGTCTCACGCTTCCGGATTTCATCTACCGTTCCTTCTCCGTTCTCTGTCAACATGTAGCTGACGCGGTCACCTACAAGCGGTGATGTTCCCCGTTTTCTGAAGATACCTCTGGCTCGACATTGAACGGCGGAACCTTCAACCGAAGGAACCCCGTTGTCTTCCACTGGCATGACATAATAGTAACCGCTTAGCGCTTTAACGATGATACCTTCTGGCATAGCTCCGTCGCCCTCCTTTAGATGGTGGTACATTTACTCCAGACGCCAGCATAAGCCGCCCTTATGGACGGCTTGATGCGTTAATGACTTCCTTTTTCTTCTCTTTTTCCTTACCGTGCCCCTTACCATTATTCATGGCAGAAGTGTCCTCATCTACACTGTCACCTTCACCGTCTGCCGGTGTGGACTCAGGTTCACCTTCCTGATTGGGATCAACACTGCCTTCATCAACGCTACCTTCACCTGGATCAGGCTCATTTTCTGGCGGCGTCTCAGTGCTTTGTTCCGGGTCAATGGAAGGTACATTTACTGTTCCGTTTTTGGCGTCACTGTAGGAGACAAGATACGTATCCAGGAACTGTCCATCACGATATACGGACACAGCCCCATTTTCATTTGGAGCGAGCACAAGTGGAATGGTCAAGGTCTGGGTTGAGTTCACGGTGCGTGTTCCCCATTCCTGATTCTTGCCGCGTGCATCTTCATATGTGATACGAATTTTACTGTTTTTGCCCTCTTCTTTGGGTGACACATTGATATTAAAAGGATATTGCAGCGCTTCAGGCGGATACCCTGTACTGATAAAGATCGTAATCTTATCACCAGGACTCACCTCTGTGCCCGCTTCCACAGGCCATTGCTGCGTCACTTTGCCCTTTTCTATCGTATAGCTTGGTTCTTCCTGCACCTGAGCAAGTTCCAGTCCAGCAGATTTAAGTTTTTCTTCAGCTTCACTGCGGGTAAGATTTTTCAGATCAGGCATTTTGACCGTTTCAGTACCTTTACTTACGGTTAACTCAATCTGAACTGTCGCAGGATCAAATTCCTCATTCACACCCGGTGTCTGGGAAATAACAGAACCTGAAGCCACATCATTGGAGAAGTCATCTTTCCGCTGAATCTGATCTTCCTTAATGCCAAGCGCAGTCAACTTCTTGACAGCCTCATCATAAGTTACTTGTTTGACATCAATCATCTTCACCAGTTCTTTTTCTGCACCAACACTGATCTGGACCTCCGAACCTTCTTTGACGACATCGCCTTCTTTTCTGCTCTGGTCATAGACGATACCCGGTTCAACACCTTCCTGGTACATACGGATGACCTCATCACTGACGACGAGTCCTTTCTCCTCAAGCATTTCACGAGCCTTTTCTTCCGTCTGGGTAATCACGTTAGGTACGGTTACTTCAGGTACAACGAGCATACCCTTGACATACCATACAACGCCCACCATGGCGATTAGAATAAGAACGGTTAATGAAATGAGTAGAGCTGGCTTCTTCCAGCTCTTCGATTTTGTCTTACCCTTGCCAGTTTCTTCGTCAGACTCCATCACAGGCACTGCCCCCGTCGATGTAACTCCGCGAGGTTCAGGCTTGATGGCTGGCATAACGCGAGTCTGGTCTATATCATCCTCATCCGGAAAATCAATCTTCGTTTCATTACGTCTCTCCGGCATCAGGCAAGTTTCCAGATCGGTCTGCATTTCTTTGGCCGACTGATAACGTTCCTGCGGATTTTTACGCATGGATTTTAAGATGACATTTTCCACACTTTGCGGAATCAATGGATTGAATTTGCGTGGTTCATCGAACTCTTCCTGCAAATGTTTCAATGCCACACTGATTGGACTTTCACCCAGAAACGGAAGTTGCCCGGTAAGCATTTGGTAAAGTACGATACCAAGAGAATATAAGTCCGATTTTTCACCAGTAACGATGCCTTTGGCATGTTCCGGTGAGAAATAATGTACAGAACCAACTACAGAACCCGTCTGCGTAATCGTTGTAGATGTAACGGCACGGGCAATCCCGAAATCCGTTACTTTCACACGGCCATTCCGGCCTATTAATATATTGTGGGGTTTGATATCCCGATGAATAATTTGATTATGATGTGCATGATCAAGAGCATCTGCAATCTGGGAAGCGATTCGGACAGATTCGTCCACTTGCAGCGGCGCACGTTCTTTAATAATTTCATTCAGGTTTTTGCCTTCCACGTACTCCATGACAATATAATGAACGTCATCTTCCTGCCCCACGTCATAAATGCTAACTACATTCGGATGAGACAGTGATGCCGCCGATTGTGCTTCCCTGCGGAAACGGCGAATAAACTCTTCGTCATGCACAAACTGTTGTCTAAGGACTTTAATCGCTACATTCCGGTTTAACAGAAGATCCTGTGCTTTGTACACAAGAGCCATGCCGCCACCGCCGACACGCTCAATCACTTCATAGCGTCCGCCTAGCTGGTGCCCAATCATGACTCACACCCCGTTTCCGTATCCACGGAACCTTCCCTCTGCAACTCAAACAAGGCAACCGTGATATTGTCGTCTCCCCCAGCAAGTAAAGCCAACTGGAGCAGTCGGTCTGCACGATCTTCCAATGCCAGTTCCAGATTGCCGGCAACCTGAATAATCTGCTCATTACTGACCAGGTTACTGAGACCATCGCTGCACAGGAGAAGAACTTCGCCTTCCTCCAACTTGACGGTATCCAGATCTACCTTCACCTCGGCATCTGTTCCAAGCGCACGAGTTAACACGTTGCGACGTGGATGATGGGACACATCCTCTTTGCTAATCTGACCATTTTTGAACAATTCATTCACCAGTGTATGGTCCTCGGTTAGCTGGATCACAGCTTTGTTCGCAATTTTGTAGGCTCTGCTATCACCGATGTGTCCAATAACACCTTCCGTATCGTTCAATAATGCCGCAACCACCGTTGTACCCATGTTGTGATACTTGTCATCTGTGGATGCCGTGCGGAAGATAACTTCGTTGGCATGCAAAATAGCATCGCTGAGAGCTGCAGACAGAGACGCATGCGACAGACCTGGTTCCAAAGTTCCCAGATCTTGTACCAACGTCTCTACTGCCAAGCGGCTTGCCGTATCCCCTGCAAGATGTCCACCCATGCCATCGGCAACAATACCCAGAATATATCCTGTATCGAGATTACGAATCCAGGCTGAATCTTCATTCACCGAACGCACTCGTCCGATATGGCTCACATGAACTGTTTTGATCAAAACGTTCTCACCTCAACTCCATATGCTTTGCACGAAGCTGACCGCAAGCGGCAGCAATATCATGTCCCTGTTCACGACGAATGGTTACATTAACACCCTGTTCCGAGAGAATCTTCTGAAAATTGAAAATATCACTTCTCGATGTTCTTACATATTTGCGTTCAGGTACATGGTTAACCGGAATCAGATTCACGTGGCACAACATGTTCTTAAGCACACTTGCCAGTTCTGCTGCATGCTCTGGCTGATCGTTTACCCCACCAATAAGTGCATACTCGAACGTAATTCTCCGACCTGTTTTGGCCAGATAATAACGAAGGGACTCCATCACGTCTTCAAAAGGAAAACGACGGTTAACCGGCATCAATTTCGAACGCAGTGCATCATTTGGTGCATGGATCGAAATGGCGAGGTTAATCTGTGTATCTTCATCTGCAAACTTGTAGATGTTCGGAACGATTCCGCTCGTGGATACCGTGATGTGACGCTGACCGATGTTCAGCCCTTTTTCATGAATCATAATGCGCAGGAAAGTCATCGTAGCTTCATAGTTTTCGAAAGGTTCACCCGAACCCATGATTACAATGCTGCTGACACGCTCGCCGCGTTCATCCAAAATTTTCTGAGCCTGCACAACCTGGGCAACAATCTCCCCAGCCGTAAGGTTACGCTTGAGACCACCCAATGTGGATGCACAGAACGTACAACCAATACGGCAACCAACCTGAGTGGTTACACAGATGCTGTTCCCGTAGTTATGCTTCATGATTACCGTCTCAATGGCATGATCATCATGAAGACCAAAGAGGAATTTAACCGTTCCATCCTTGGATTCAAACTTGGTAATTTCCTTAAGTGTTACGAATTCAAATTGCTCTGTCAGTTTTTCACGCAATGGCTTGGACAGATTGGTCATTTCACTGAAATCATTCACGCGTTTTACATAAATCCAGTCAAAGATTTGGCCACCGCGAAACGCCGGCTCCCCATTCTCAACGGCCCATTGCTGTAGTTGTTCCAGAGAATAATCATATATAAAAGGTTTCATTTTGTTGTCAACACCTATTCCTTCTTTTCTTTTCGTTGGCTTCCTTCTTTTCGTTCCATTCGTCCTATTCTATCACAAAGCCCACGTTACATCCATGTATACCCTTGATATCTGTACTTCATGCATTATAACACCTCAATGCTGCCATCGCACCCTGTCATCACTTTTCTCTGACAATTATATCGAAGTCCCATCACAAAGAAATCCGCCGAAGTTCCCCTCGGCGGTCATGCTTCCGTGCTCTATTAAACTGTTATTTCGCTGTTTTTGTCAACCGTGCGATGAAAAATCCGTCGCTGTGAGCGTATTGTGGCAAAATCTGAATACCACCGTTCACTGCCTTCAAGTTCGCTGTCTCCGATTCAGACCAGACCGATGCTTCTGCTGGATTATATTCCGGATGTCGATTCAAGAAGTCTGCAACCATATCCTCATTCTCAGCAGGCTCAATCGTACACGTGCTATACACCAGAATACCCCCTGGTTTTAACAACGGCGCAACCTGATCAAGCAATTCACGCTGCAAGCCTGCGATATCTTCGATATCTTCTACAGTTTTGGTCCATTTCACATCTGGCTTGCGGCGAATAACACCGAGACCTGAACATGGTGCATCCAGCAAAATGCGGTCAAACGACGCTTCCGGATACCGTTCGTTCAGATCAAGAGCATCTCCAGTTACAGCATCGATGCAGCTCAGACCGAGACGATCCGCCTGATCCAGGATCAGCTGGCGCTTGTGAGCATGTACATCATTCGCGACAATACGACCGCGATCCTGCATTTTCTCCGCCATGTGAGCTGTTTTACCACCTGGAGCTGCGCAGCAATCCAATACAAGTTGGTCTTCTTCCGGCGCAACGGCTTCAGCGACAAGCATGGAACTTTCGTCCTGTACAGAGAACAGGCCATCCCGATACCAGGACGTTAGAGCCATATTTCCGCCACTACGTACAAGAATACCATCGGAACTCAGGCGAGAAGCTTCAACGACTGCACCTGTGCTGGCCATCTCATGCATCAGTTTCTCCCGTGTGGTCATTGTGGTGTTGACCCGAACACTCACCGCTGGCGGCTCGTTATTCGCACGACAGATCGCTTCTGCCGTCTCTTCGCCGTACTGGGCAATCCAACGTTTAACCATCCATAACGGGTGGGAATGCTCCAGTGAAATACGTTCGGCAACGGGCAGATGTTCTGGAATACGAAGTTCATCCCGATTACGGATCATATTGCGAAGTACACCATTCACCATGCCCGAGATTCCCTGATGGCCCAGTTTCTTCGCCAGATTAACCGCTTCGCTCACCACGGCATGTTCCGGAATACGATCCAGGTATATCATCTGGTATACGCTGATTCGCAGCAGGCTACGAACCCATGGTTGCAGTTTGGATACTCCTTTGGCCACGTAACGTTCCAGAAAATAATCAAGTGTATTCAATCTGGCGATTGTTCCATACACCAATTCGGTAGCGAGTCCAGCATCTGCGGGGCTTAAATCTGCCTCTTTCAGACGACGGTTCAACTCCAGATTACTGTATGCTCCATCTTGCTCAACAGCACTCAGAACTTTGACTGCCAATGCACGAGCAGATGTTTTGGGTTTCTGGGAGCGAGATGCACCATCCGATTTACCCGAATTCGGACGACGGTTTCCTTCACGCCCGGATGAATTTCCAGTAGCTTTCTGGCCTTTTCCTGACGAACGACCTGGTATGTTACCGCTCATCGCAGCACCGTTCCAGGTTTAAGTGTACCACCGCGAGCAAAGTCAGCAGCTTGCATCACCTTTTTGCCTGCAGGTTGCACTTCAGTCAACCAGAGGGACCCATCGCCTGTGCGAACTTCAATCCCTGCCTTGCCCAATTGAAGCACGGTTCCCGGCTCTGCTTGTCCAGCATCCGAAGAAGTTGCCTGATCCACCTGATTGGGGTTAGCCGCAGCCCAGACTTTGAAGACCTGATCTTCCCACATCGTAAATGCACCGGAGAACGGTACAAGGCCGCGGATCTGATTGAACAATTCGCGTGAAGTACGACTCCAGTCCATCTTCTCGTCATCCCGAGTCAGATTGCGAGCATACGAAGCCTCGGCATCATCCTGAGGGACAGCCGTTGTCTCGCCTGCAATCAATCGTGGCATTTCTGCCTGAAGCAGTTTGGAACCCGCCTCACTTAATTTATCAAACATCGATCCTGATGTATCTTCATCCGTAATTGGCAGTTCCACACGAGAGATCATATCTCCGGTGTCCAGGCCTTCGGCCATATACATCAATGTGACTCCTGTCACGGATTCACCGTTAATAATAGAACGTTGGATCGGGGCTCCACCGCGATATTTTGGCAAAAGTGAGCCATGCACGTTCACACAACCGCGAACAGGCATATCCAGCACGGCTTTGGGCAGAATCTGTCCAAAGGCCGCGGTCACGATCAGATCCGGCTTCCATTCAGCCAAGCGGGCTACGGCTTCCGGATCACGCAATTTAACAGGTTGAAACACCGGCAGACCGTGGCGTTCTGCCGCGGCCTTAACCGGTGTTGGCGTAAGTACTTTTTTGCGTCCCTGTGGTTTATCAGGCTGAGTGACCACACCCACCACATTGTATCCCTCTGCCATCAGCATATCGAGAGAAGGAACTGCAAATTCAGGTGTTCCCATAAAAACAATATTCAAATCGATCACTCCTTAATTACGACGCGGTCCCGTTTGATCGGCTGCAATTTCGTACACTTTCTCGGCGACATCCGTAAAGAGTACGCCATCCAGATGATCAATCTCATGCTGGAATGCACGGGACAGCAAGCCACTACCCGTAATAATCAACTCTTTGCCTTCACGATCCAGACCTTTAACCGTAACGGTCTCGAAACGGCGAACATCACCATTAATTCCAGGGATACTCAGACAACCTTCCGGTCCAAATTGTTCTCCCTCACTTGCAATGATCTCCGGGTTAATCATCTTGATCAGCCCTTGCTCATCACCTGCGTCGATAACAATCAGACGTTTCAAAATTCCAACCTGCGGCGCAGCAAGACCTACACCTTCCGCATCGTACATGGTATCAGCCATATCATCCAGCAATTTTTGTACGTTCGGTGTAATTTTAGTTACTTCTTTGGCTCTCTTGTGGAGCACCTCATCTGGTTCTTGCACGATAATGCGAATCGACATGTTGTAAGCACCTTCCTAATCCTCATCATAATTTCAGGACGATATCTGTATTTTTGGGGTATTCATTTTAATCTATGTTTATACCGCTTGTTTACATCCGCATTGCTGCAAAATGCTTACATTAACATTTGCGGGTCTACATCCAGACTAATAAGCAATTTCTGCGCCTGAACATCATCGTCCATGCGCCGGGCCGTAGCCAGAGCGAGTCCTATGGCGTCTACATCCCCCCGCCATTTTATCATACATTGGAATCTGTATCTATTCTTGATCCGTGGAATTGGGGATGCTACCGGCCCCAGTACATCAAAGGCATCATTGCTGAAACGATCCAGACTGCCGAGCCATCCGGCCGCATTAGCCTTCTCTTTCAGTATTCGCGTATAGTTCTCGGCAAGACGAATCAATACCGGAAGCTGCTCATGCGAAAAGGTCACCAGAATCAGGCGACAGTATGGCGGATATTGCAAATTGCGACGGTGCAGCAATTCCTCACGTACAAACGACACGTAGTCATGCTGACTCGCATGACCAATGGAGTAGTGCTCCGGCGTATAGGACTGAACAAACACTTCACCAGGCAATTGGTGCCGACCAGCTCGGCCCGCTACCTGTGTTAGTAACTGAAACGTTTTTTCCGCAGCCCGGAAATCAGGTAAATTCAACGCTGAATCGGCTGTTATCACGCCAACCAGGGTTACATCCGGGAAATCAAGTCCCTTCGCAACCATCTGGGTGCCCAGCAATACATCCGCCTTTTTCTCACGAAACTGTTTCAGCAGCTTCTCGTGAGCCCCTTTTTCCGTTGTTGTATCCACATCCATCCGAATGACCCGAATACCCGGAAAGAGCTTGGCAAGCTCTTCCTCGACTCGCTGTGTACCTGTACCAAAGTATCGAATATGCTCACTTCCACAGTCCGGACACACTTCCGGAGCCGCTTCCGCATACCCGCAGTAATGACAACGAAGATTATTCGAGCGCTGATGGTACGTTAATGAAATATCACATTCGGGACAACCTGCCACATATCCACAACTTCGGCACATAACAAAGGTCGAATATCCACGGCGATTCAGCAGAAGCACCGTCTGTTCACCACGTTCCAAGCGCTCCTCCAACCCTTTGTGCAAAGCCCTGCTGAACATGGAGCGGTTGCCATCCTTCAACTCTTCACGCATGTCAACGATTCGCACTTCAGGCAACTTGTTACCCAGTGCCCGTGTTGGCATCTCCAGTAAAAGTGGTGCAAAATCATCATTACTTTGCGAGCGTGCCGCATAATAACTTTCCAGCGAAGGTGTCGCTGAACCCAGAACAACCACGGCCTGATGCTGCTGTGCTCTTTTTACCGCCACATCACGGGCATGATATTTCGGAGTTTCTTCCTGTTTGTAGGAAGTCTCGTGTTCTTCATCCATAATGATCAACCCAAGCCGACTGAATGGAGCAAATACGGCTGAACGCGCCCCAATCGCAACCTTCACCTGACCTTCACGAATCTTGCGCCATTCATCATAACGTTCACCGCCAGACAGACGACTGTGCATAACAGCAACTTGGTCCCCAAATCGCCCTTTAAAACGTTCTACCATCTGTGGTGTGAGTGCAATCTCGGGAACCAGAACGATAGCCTGCCGATCCTGCTCGATGCATTGTTGAATGGTTTGAAGATAGACTTCCGTCTTGCCACTTCCCGTAACACCATGTAACAAAAATACCCCGTGGCGTTGTTCCTGCAATCGGCCATTGATATTGTCGTAGACAAGTTTTTGCTCATCAGTCAGAACCAGCGGTTCAGTCGCTTTGAACTTCCTGCCCTGATAAGGGTCACGAAAGACCTCAACGTCCTCGGTGACGATCAGTCCCTTATCCTCAAGCCCCTTAATCGTTGCAGCCGATACCTGTAGTGTAGATAACACTTCTTTCATCGGCATGGGCAGCAGTTCTTTCATTTCCAGCAAAAAAGCCAGAATCTCCTTCTGTCGCTGTGCTTTCGCCGGGAATGAAGCAAGTGCTTCCTCAGCAGCAGCAATATCTACAGCCAGATCAACGGACTTCATCGTTTTTTTATTTAACTTGTCCTTGATGGCCTGACTTTCCAGCAGCACGCCACCAAGCAATAATTTCTTAATTAGTGCAGCATGATTGGGATATTTTCGACTCAGTTGTTGCAGCGGTACCTGACCCCGACTCTTGACAAAACGGATGATATCCTGCTGTACTTTCTCAGTCGTAGACTCTTCTCCCCAAACAAATAACACCTCATCATCCGGTTGTGCACCCGCCATCTGTCCATCAAGTGCATCTCCCAGCGAGATGTATCGCTCTGCTTTACCTTTCAATGCCGTCGGCACCATGACCTGCAATGACAAAATCCGGTTACTGGCATAACGTCCACTCATCCATTCGGCCAACTCAACCAAATCCTTTGACAACGGTGGAACAATGTCCAGCAACTCCTGAATCTGCTTAAGCTTGAATGATTCCTCTCCGGTACGCGGCACAAGATCAATCACGAATCCCTGCACCGTCCGATGACCAAAAGGTACACCCACCCGGCTGCCAATCTCGATCCATTCCCTCATCGATTCAGGTACCAGGTAATCAAACGGCCGGTCTGTTTCCTTCACGGGAACATCGACTATGACCTTGGCAATCTCCATATCCTAATTCCTCCCGGCAATGCGCTCCGCCGCAATCCGGAGCAACCGATGAGCCACATCGTCCTTGGCTATCACTGGAAGCTCCTCCACCAAACCTTCCCGGTCATAGATATGTACCGCGTTGGTGTCTGTTCCAAATCCTGCACCCGTGCGGGTTACATCATTGGCTACGATCAGATCACAGTTTTTCCGTTCCAATTTCTCACGTGCATACATCTCAACCGACTGAGTCTCTGCAGCAAAACCAATCAAAAACTGATGGGTCTTCTCTTTGCCCAGCGTTTCAAGAATATCTATATTTTTAACAAGTTCGAGCGACAATGTGTCGCCTTTCTTCTTGATCTTCTCGGTATAAACTTCCTTTGGACGATAATCGGCAACTGCCGCCGCCTTAACCACGATATCAGCATCGTCCCACTCGCGTGTTACGGCTTCATACATATCCTGCGCAGACTGTACAAGGATCAACTCAACGTTCTCCGGTGGCTTGGCTTGGGTATTGCCCATAACCAATTTCACATCTGCCCCCAGATCACGCGCAGCTGCGGCTATGGCAAATCCCATTTTGCCAGATGAATCGTTCGTAATGTATCGTACTGGGTCAATGCGCTCAATCGTACCGCCAGCCGTAACAACAACCTTCTTGCCTTGTAACAATGAAGCTTGTCCCTGCCGACTAATGTCTGCAGACTTGCGCTGTTCAAAGAAACGTTCCACCACATCCACAATGCTCTCCGGTTCTTCCAGACGTCCCTTGCCCACATATCCACACGCAAGCAGACCTTCACCTGGTTCAATCATCATAGCGCCCCGTTCAACAAGCAGGTTCATATTATGCTGTACAGCTGGATGATCATACATATGTACATTCATCGCTGGAGCAATCATGACAGGGGCTGTCGTGGCAAGAAGAGTTGTTGAGAGCATATCATCTGCCATGCCATGCGCCATCTTGGCAATTACATTGGCTGTTGCCGGAGCAACCAGAACAAGATCCGCCAGATCGGCCAGATGAATATGAGATACGACTGCTGGTTCACGCTCATCAAATGTATCGGTATATACGGTGTTTCGGGTCAACGTTTGCAGCGTCAATTCGGTAATAAACTGTGTAGCGGAAGCTGTCATAATTACATGAACATCCGCTCCCTTTTGTACCAGTCTGCTGCATAATGTTGCCGCTTTGTAAGCGGCTATGCCGCCAGTCACACCAAGCACGATTTTTTTACCGTTCAACATGTTTATTTCCCCCGATATTTATACGACGTCTAAGTAAGATTCCGTTAAAATATGCTTATTCGTAAAAAAATAACAACCTCGCGGTTGTCAATTAATCCGGCTTGCGCCGTATGCAGTTGAAGAGCAGCCGTAGGCGGCTTACTCTTCTTCTTCGTCCTGTCCTTTGATGACAACGAGCAGGTCTCCATAGATTTCTTCCAGTGCAACGCCCACTTGTTTATGGGATCTCGCACCTCTTAAATCCGATTTTTCACCTTCACGTAGCTGTCTAGCCCGGCGGGAAGCAGCAACAACAAGGGAATACTTGCTGTCGACTTTGTTCATCATTTCATCAATAGAAGGATACAGCATATTAACAAACACCTCTTCGCATTAGTATAATCGCAAGTTGCCGCCTGACAGAACTGATGTGGCATGTCTTCACACCCGGGCATTCCGAGAAGGAGTGCTTCAGTAGATGATATGACAACTGCCCCACTTATATCGCATTCTGCAGCGGCAAAAGGGATTATTTATTGATCTTACAATGTTCGGCGATTATGATGCTTTCTATTCTCTTGCACGCCAAATCAATTTCATCATTAACAACAGCGTAATCATACTGCTCCAGCAGACTGATCTCATCAACCGCCACGGACATCCGGTGATCAATGGTCGCTTGGCTTTCGGTACCACGGCCCTGAATGCGATCTTTCAGCTCGTCCAATGAAGGAGGAAGCAGGAAAACAAAGATCCCTTCCGGGAATTTCTCTTTCACTTTTAACGCGCCTTGAACCTCAATCTCCAGAATGATATCGCGGCCTTCGTTAATCGTTTTCTCTACAAAATCACGCGGTGTTCCGTAATAATTACCAACATACTCCGCATGTTCCAACAATTGATCTTCAGCAATCATGTTCTGGAACTCTTCATGACTTCTGAAGAAATAGTTCACACCATGTTCTTCACCAAGACGAGGCTGACGGGTTGTTGCCGATACGGAATAGATCAATTCCGGAACCCGTTTGCGCAAAGCGCTGCATACAGTACCCTTCCCGACCCCAGATGGGCCGGACAACACTACCAGTAATCCCTTAGACATATTACACTCCATTTTATTCGTCGTTATCATCATCTTTCGAAGAAAGACGATGGGCGACCGTCTCAGGCTGAACTGCAGACAAAATGACATGATCGCTATCCGTAATAATTACGGCACGAGTACGTCTTCCGTACGTTGCATCAATCAGCATGTGACGATCTCTTGCCTCTTGTATAATTCTCTTGATCGGCGCCGATTCCGGACTCACGATGGATATAATCCGGTTCGCCGATACGATGTTACCGAATCCAATGTTAATGAGTTTGATTGCCATAATCAGGTTCTTCCCCCTATACATGCGACTCTTTTGCCGAAATTTGGCCGATCATTCGATATTCGCAGCTTGCTCGCGAATCTTCTCCAGTTCCGCCTTCATCTCGACAACACGATTCACCAGAGCCAAATGGTTGGCTTTTGATCCAATCGTATTGACTTCCCGATTCATCTCTTGAATTAGAAAGTCCAACTTACGACCTACCGGCTCATCACTCTTCAGCAGTTCCCTGCTCTGTCCAAAGTGACTCTGTAGACGCGTAAGCTCCTCTTCTATGTTAGAACGATCGGCAAACATTGCAATTTCCATACCCAATTTATGCTCATCAAAAGGGAAAGAGCCTTCTTCCTGCATTTCCGTAAGCCTTTGTCTTAGCTTGTTGCGATAATCACTTACCACAGTCGGTGCAAGATCAAGCATCTCGGTATGCAGTGACTCCAGACGGGTAATCCGCCGTTCCAGGTCACTGGCCAGATGAAGACCCTCGCGAGCGCGCATCTGTTCAAGGCTGGACAGAGCCTCTTTCAATCCTTCCTGCAGAACTCGCTCCCATTCGTCCTTCTGCTCTTCGGGAATGGAACTTGTCCCATCCGAATGAACCATGACGTCCGGCAGACCAAGCATATCCACAATACTTGGTTTGCCCTGCATTCCATATTGGGTCTCCAGTTGCTCTGCAGCCTGCAGATAGGCCCTGACCGTCTGTTCATTCAGAACAGCGGGAAGAGCCTGGTCTTCCTCTTTTTCTTTCATTACATAAACATCAATCCGCCCACGTTTCAAACGACTCTGTACGATTTTCCTCAAACCGTCTTCATAATACGTCCACTCTCTTGGCAGACGCATCATCACTTCGCAATAACGATGATTAACAGATTTGATCTCTAATTGTACCTTATAGCCGCCAAAATGAAAGGCGGATTGACCGTATCCGGTCATACTGAATGACATCGGCATCACATCCGTTTTACTATTGTAATTGATTATTAGGGTTGAAACAAGTAGGACATTGATGCTCCGACTTCTCCCATACGTATTGAGTCAGTTCGGCCGTCATGCCGTAGAACATAAACGGTGTCATAAGATAGATGCCTTTGAAATGCGCTGTTGCTACGTCCAGCAATTCTTTGGCAATTTTTACCCCCATCGCACGGCCTTCTTCGCCTTCCAGACCTGCCATACGGGAACGCACTTCATCCGAAAGCTGAATTCCGGGAACCTCGTTGTGCAGATACTCTGCATTCCGTCCACTCGCCAGCGGCATTACACCTACAAAAATGGGCACATCCAGATGTTTGGTCGCCTCGTGCATCGCTACAATCAACTCAGGATCATAGATCGGTTGTGTCATAATGTAATCTGCACCAGAGGCAATTTTCTTCTCCAGACGCTGTACAGCTTTTTCCAAATATTTCACATTAGGATTAAATGCTGCTCCGATGACAAAACCCGCTTTTTGCTTCAGCGGTTTACCAGAGAAAGCCACTCCATCGTTCAACTGTTTGATCATGCGTATGATTTCAAAAGAAGTCAGATCGTATACCGAGCTTGAACCCGGCAGATCACCAAATCTTGCAGGATCTCCTGTTACAGCCAGTACATGATTGATGCCCAGAGCATCAAACCCCATCATGTGGGACTGTGTTCCAATCAGGTTCCGGTCACGGCAGGCAATGTGCACAAGTGGACGAAGGCCCGTGCGATCCTGAACAAGGTGACCCAGTGCCATGTTGCTCATCCGTGTAACCGCGAGTGAATTATCGGCCAGTGTCAGGGCATCGGCTCCTGCTGCTTTTAATGTCTCGGCACCTTTCATGAACTTGGCAATGTCCAAGTCACGCGGCGGGTCGAGTTCAACAATGACCGTGTGACGCTGCTTGACCAGATCAACGATCGTAGGCTGTCCTCCACGCCCGGAACGCTCATCCACATGTTCATGCAACACAATACGCGGTTTGGATTCTGACGGATCAGGCTCCAAAATAGGCGAAGGTATATAGTCAGCAAGCGCCTCTTTCATAGCGGTAATATGATCAGGTGTCGTACCACAGCAACCGCCGATAATACGAGCGCCCAGTTCGGCAAATTGCACTGCCGTCTGACCAAAGTACTCCGGAGTTGCACCATAACGGAACTGACCATCTACATAATCTGCAGCACCCGCATTTGGATAAACAGACATTGGAATACCAATACGTCCGGAGACGGTTTCCATGGCACGCATAATCCCGTTTGGACCTGAGCGACAGTTAAAACCAATGACGTCCGCGCCCTGCTCCCGCATGATCCGGAAGGCTTCAGGCATCGTATATCCGTCCAGTGTATGCCCTACATCCTCTACGGCGAACTGTCCAATCACGGGCAGATCACTTAGCTTGCGCGCTTGCAAAAGAGCAATATCCATTTCCTCGATATCATAGAAGGTCTCAAGCAAAATGCCATCCACGCCTTCATCAAGCAGTGCAGAGATCTGTTGTTGATAAAAGCGCTTCAGTTCACTCGTTGACACGTTCGTCCGCTTGCCACCTCGGATGGAACCAACTGCACCAAGCACATAACCGGTATCCCCAGCTACCTCTTTGGCAATGCGTACGCCGGCACGGTTCACGTCCTCCACCTTGGACTCCAGACCGAACTTGGACAACTTGTCGTAATTGGCAGAATACGTATTTGTTTCAAATATTTCTGTACCTGCATCCCGATAACGGCGATGTACATCCGCCACTACTTCAGGTGAAATCAAGTTCAATTCTTCATATGAAATCCCCACTGGAAACCCCATTTGGTACAGATATGTTCCCATGGCCCCATCTCCAACGAGAACCCGTTCCTGCATAACTTTGCGCAAATCCGCCTTCATCCCATTTCCCCCCGCCTAGCTGTGATCATTTACATACTAATGTAACACAAAAAACGCTAAAAAACGAAGAAAAACACAGGTTTTTGATGAGTATCCAGCTCATATGGACTTTCTTGCCATACAGCCCCCAATATGTCTCTGTACAGGAGACACGACCTGTCCTTTTTGACAAAAAAAGAGGCCCACAGGCCTCTTTGGTTAAACCTTCCACTTTTTATGAAGTGATTCCCTTAAAAACAACTTCAGCAGGTCCAGTCATGTATACATGATTGTCAGCTTCATTCCACTCAATGTGGAGATCCCCACCCTTAAGGCTGATGATTGCTGTACGATCCGTATGTCCATTCAGGACAGAGGATACCAGTGTTGCACAAGCTCCGGTTCCGCAAGCAAGTGTTGGACCAGCTCCGCGTTCCCATACACGCATGTCCACATATCCACGGTCACGAACTGTGGCGAATTCCACATTGATTTTTTTCGGGAACATCGGATGTACTTCAAGAAGTGGGCCCCAAGTTGTGAGGTCAAAATTCACAGCATCATCAACATAGATAACCGCATGCGGGTTACCCATGGATACGGCAGTGAATTTGAACGCATGTCCATTCGCTTCAATGTAGTGATCAACCACTGGGTTGGCATCCACCGTTGTAGGCACTTGAAGACCGTTCAGAATCGGCTCACCCATATCGACACGAACCGTTTCCACTTTACCATCACGAATGTTGAGACTCACAGGTTGTACCCCTGCACCAATCGTTTCAATGGTGATCTGCTCCTGGTTCACGTGACCATGATCGTATACATATTTGGATACACAGCGAATGGCATTACCGCACTGCTCTGCTTCCGAACCGTCCGAATTCATGATGCGCATCAGAAAGTCCGCCTTCTCCGAAGGCAGTATATAAACCAGGCCGTCCGCACCGATGCCAAAGAAACGGTTACACCATTTCACAGCCAGTTCTGCTGCATCTGCCGGAAGCTCCTTTTCACCAAATACAACGATAAAATCGTTACCAAGTCCATGCATTTTCGTAAATTCCATAATCTTGCCCACTCCTTTTGGCAGTCTGCTGCCAAAGCTATATTCTTGCTCTTCTACAGGATTACCATAGAAATTCATATTCAACATTTACACAAAAAAGCTATCCTGCAAAATGCCAAAGCTCCCGCTTCGAATCATTTTGAGGATAGCATAACGAAATAGGTCAGGAAAAGGTATTGATTTTATGCCGAAAACTTTGTACTTTTCGGTACGAAGCGGCCAGAACCACCCATACGGCGGCGGTTACGACGACCACCCCAGACGCTGCCTGCGCCCATAAGGAACGTTGGAATGCCCGCTGCAACGATGCAGATCGCCCATTCACGCAAGCCAAGTGGTACGGTTTTGAAGATCGGCTGCAACGGTTCAACGTACATGACAACCAGCATCAGTACAACCGATGAAATCACGGCAAGAACCAGATATTTGTTCTGTAAAGGATTCCGGTGGAAGATGGACCGCGAACTACGGCAATCAAAGACATGAATAAGCTGCGCCAAAACGAGTGTAGCAAAAGCTACAGACTGTGCCTTGATGAGTTGACCCGGATTATCCGGTGCAGCCTGAAGGGTAAGCCAGAATGCTCCGAGTGTACATAATCCAATTAACACACCCCGGCTGACGATTTTCCAACCCAGTCTGCGGGCAAAGATATTCTCCTTGGCTCCACGGGGTTTGTGTTCCATCAAATCTTTTTCCGGCTGATCTACCCCGAGCGCCATTGCAGGCAAACCATCCGTCACCAGGTTAACCCACAGAATCTGAATAGGTACAAGCGGCAGTGGCAGGCCCATCATCATTGCAAAGAACATCGTCAAAATCTCACCCACGTTTGATGCCAGCAAATAACGGATAAATTTGCGAATGTTCTCATAAATATTACGGCCTTCTTCAATGGCAGCCACAATGGTTGAGAAGTTATCATCACTCAGAATCAGCGCCGAAGCTTCCTTCGTGACATCTGTACCCGTAATACCCATCGCAATCCCGATGTCTGCCGCTTTAATGGCTGGAGCATCATTGACTCCATCTCCTGTCATGGCGACGACATGCCCTTTGCGCTGTAACGATTTTACGATGCGAAGCTTGTGTTCTGGAGATACCCTTGAGAACACGTAGATGCCCTCTACCTGTTTATCCAGTTGCTCGTCTGTCATGCCTGCCAGTTGTTGACCACTTAACGACGCGCCTCCGCGGGGAAGAATCCCCAGCTGATGAGCAATGGCTTCTGCCGTTGTTCCATGATCACCTGTGATCATGACGGTACGAATGCCCGCTTTGCGGCATGTGGCAATTGCATCTCGCACTTCACGACGCGGTGGATCTATCATACCTGCAAGTCCTACGAAGACAAGTTGACTTTCGGCGGCGTGTTCGTCAGCCACTTTTTCTTCCGGCCGCACTTCACGGTAGGCCATTCCGAGGACACGCAGTGCTGCTCCAGCCATGCTCTCGTTAGCTGCCATCACTTTCTGTCGCAGTGTTCCAGTGAAAGGCACGACCTTACCTTCCCACAAAATATAACTACAGTGTCCGATTAACACATCCGGTGCACCTTTGGTGTAGATCATTCGGCCCCCCTGATGATGAACCAGGACCGACATGCGTTTCCGCTCCGAATCAAACGGGAATTCCTGCTGGCGGGCATACAACTCTTTGAGTCCGGCAGGAGTAAGCCCCATTTTGGAGGCCAGTGTGACCAGTGCCCCTTCCGTCGGATCACCTTTCAGCTGCCAGAATACATTGTCTCGCTTGACCGTTTCTTCTTGGAGATCACCTTTTTTCGTGTTTTTCTTGCCGTCCTTTTTATTATCCTTGCCCTTTTTCTTGCTCCCCACCTCGCTTGCAACACTCTCAACAATACTGGCATTGTTGCAAAGTGCGCTGATCTGGAGCATTCTGCGTAGGGATTGATCACTCTTCAGTTCCACCGTTCGACCGTTCTCCAGCATCTGCCCTTCAGGTGCGTAACCATCTCCGGTAACCTTGATGCTGCGTCCCTCCAGCCACACATCCGTTACCGTCATCTTGTTCTGGGTGAGCGTGCCAGTCTTATCCGAACATATTACGGATGCACAGCCCAGAGTTTCGACGGAAGGCAGTTTGCGTACAATGGCTTTACGTTTGATCATACGCTGCACGCCAAGTGCGAGTGCAATGGTTACAATAGCCGGCAGACCCTCCGGTATGGCAGCCACCGCGAGGCTAACCCCTGCCAGAAACATGCCAACGGCTGGTTGACCGTGTAATATCCCGGCGACGACAACCATAATGGTTAATCCCAATGCGACAAAAATCAGAATTTTGCCCAGTTGTTCCAGCCTGTGCTGTAACGGTGTTTCCTGCTCCTCCGTATTCTGGATCAGATCGGCGATTTTGCCCATCTCCGTCTCCATCCCCGTACGGATAACCACGCCTTTGGCTGTACCACGAGTGACCATGGTACCCATAAAACCAATATTCTTTTGATCACCCAGCGGAACATCCTCGTCCGCAATCGGAAGGCAATGTTTGCTTACAGGAACCGATTCCCCGGTAAGTGCTGACTCCTCAACATCCAGACTGTTTGTTTGCAGCCAGCGCACATCAGCGGGTATACGATCCCCACTCTCCACCATAATAATATCCCCGGGGACAAGTTGTTTGGCGGCAAGGTGTACTTCCTGGCCTGAACGAAGCACTTTGGCAAGAGGTGCAGACAACTGTTTCAATGCACGAAGAGATCGTTCAGCCCGGAATTCCTGTACAAACCCCAGAATCGCATTCAGTACGATAATAGCCACAATCGTTACTGCATCCAGATACTCACCCAACAATCCGGATACCAACGTTGCTCCCATCAACACCAGCACCATAAAATCCTTGAACTGATTCAAGAGCAATGTAATCGGAGATATGCGTTTCCCCTCGCTCAGCTCATTCGAACCGACCACTTTCCTCTTCTCTGCTACAGCTTCATCCGTCAATCCTTCCTGCGGGCTGACGCCAAGAGTGTTACGAAGCTCTTCATCACTAAGTTGATGCCACTTGGTATGTTCCATGCTTCAAGTTTCCCTCCCAGTCTGTATTTCATCTGCAAAAAATAAGCTCACATGTTTCACCGGCGTGCTGGTCGACAGGCTGTACACTATGCCGGACAAACTACCTGCTCTATATGTATTCGGACAGGTCTGTGATTAGCACCCGGAAGGTGAATCCTTTCCCTGATGGACAGAATAGGCTAAAATAAAAGTCTGCGATGTTCTGCGCAGTACCGATTCCAGCGTTCAACAGGCAAGCAACGAAGAATCTGCAGCCAGTCCTTGTTTTTTTACATACCTGGTTGCACGGTTTCAGTTATATAGATGAAGCATTTGGCATGATAAATGCAGATGCTCGATAGAGAGAGGAAGTGGAAAAAATGGCATTGGACGGCATTGTAACACGGGCCATTGTTCATGAACTGCAAGGCTGCATTGGTGGACGCATCAGCAAAATCCATCAGCCGAATGGCCATGACGTAGTTCTCACCCTACGTGCTCAACGCGGTAATAGTAAATTGCTTGTTTCGGCAAGCCCAACCTATCCCCGTGTGCATTTTACGGAAAAGACATTCCTTAACCCTACGGAAGCACCCATGTTCTGCATGCTGCTCCGCAAGCACTGTGAAGGTGCAATCATTGAGGAGATCCGTCAGATTGGCATGGAACGTATCATCCACATCAATGTGCGCCAGCGTGACGAACTAGGGGATGTATCGGTTAAACGGATCATCATTGAATTGATGGGGCGTCACAGTAACATTATTTTGCTTGATCCCGTTACAGAAACGATTCTGGATGGCATTCATCATGTGACTCCTTCCATCAGCAGCTACCGGGTAATCATGCCTGGATTCTCGTATACCGCTCCACCCGAACAACATAAAAGTAATCCGCTCGAAGTGAGCCGGACAGCATTCGAGGACAGCTATCATGCCGTTGAAGAAGAGGCATCACGCTGGCTTGTGAATTCCTTTAGCGGTCTTAGCCCGTTAATTGCGGGAGAGATTGCTGCCCGTGGGATTGCTCTTGAAGGCACCGTGAGCACTCCAGATGTGGTTGAGGGTGAGAGCCGAGTTGAGGCTGGTGCACTCTGGAACGCTTTTGAAGCCGTGATGGGACCTGTCAGAGATCATATCTACACGCCTGTAACCGGAACAAACGCCAAAGGCAAAATGATTTTCTCGGCCGTTCATCTTCAGAGCATTCAGGACTTGGAGAAAACCTATGACACGATGAGCAAGTGCATGGAAGATTATTACGGAGACAAAGCTGAGCGGGACACGGTAAAACAAAGAGTAAGTGATCTGCTCCGTTTTCTGCAGAATGAGCGAAGCAAAAACATCAAAAAGCTGGACAACCTGAACAAGGACCTGCTGGAAGCGGACGATGCAGACAAGTTCAGACTATGGGGTGAGTTGCTATTCGCCTCCCTGCATCAGGTCCACAAAGGGGACAAGAGCGTGGAGCTTGTGAACTTCTACGATGAAGACCAAGCCAACATTACCATTCAGCTTGATCCACTGCTCACACCGTCTGACAACGCACAACGTTATTTCAAGCGGTATAACAAATACAAGAACAGTCTGGCTGTCATTCATGAGCAGCTTGGCAAAACCAAAGACGAGATTGACTATCTCGATAACCTGTTGCAGCAATTGTCCATCGCATCTATGAACGATATTGAGGAAATACGGGATGAGCTTGTGCAACAGGGATACCTTCGTGATCGCAATAAAAAGGGTAAAAAGAAGAAGAAAAGTGACCGTCCGACCGTACACCAGTTTACCTCTTCTGAGGGAATTGATATTCTTGTGGGCAAAAACAACCTGCAAAATGAGTATGTGACCAACCGTCTTGCTTCTTCCAACGACACCTGGCTGCATACCAAAGACATTCCAGGTTCACATGTCGTTATTCGCAGTACGGACTTTGGTGAAGCTACATTGGAAGAAGCAGCACAGCTTGCTGCCTATTTCAGCCAAGCCAAGGAGTCCAGCAGTGTGCCTGTGGATTACACGTTTATCCGTCATGTGCGCAAACCAAGTGGTGCGAAGCCTGGTTTTGTGATCTATGATCACCAGAAGACCTTGTTTGTCACTCCAAATGATGAATTGATCAAAAGTCTGCCATCAACCATTAAAAATGGATAAGGCTATATAGATGTAACAGTAACAAAGACAGAATCCCCTGACCATTAACGGTTCAGGGGATTTTTGTGGTTTCACTACTTGTTTCAATGTTATGTGAAGCTCAGCTTATTTAGTTTCCTCATTGAATATTAATTCATTTATATGTATAATAATTCAATTGTGATAATTAAAACTACTGTTAAGGAAGTGTATCATGACCATACATATCAGAGAAACTCAACCTGATGATCTGAAACCCCTGATGGCATTAATGCATGACTATGTGGTGGGATTCTACAACAACCCTTGGCCTGGTGATCAATCCATCCAGCTTTTGATCAACAACCTGCTTAATCAGCAGATCGGTGCTCAATTCGTGGCAGAAGAGGACGGGAAGCTTATCGGATTTTCCACCCTGTTCTTTACTTACAGCACGATGAAAGCAGAGCGTGTCGCCATCATGAATGACCTATTTGTTACGGAAACATTCAGAGAGGGCGAAGCAGAAGCCAAATTATTTGCACACTGTCAGCAGTATACGCGTGACCATGGATGTGCATATATGTCTTGGATCACAGCAGTGACCAATGAGCGGGCACAGCAATTATTCGAACGTCTTGGGGCTAACCGTGGCGCTTGGGTAAACTATTCCATTACGTAGACTCTTTTGAAAACAAAAAAAAGGGACATGCAAACATGAAGGTTCAGCCCTATCATGATTGCATGTCCTTTTCTCCTTCGATCTTAAAATGTAGCCAGTAATACAGAATTTATTATAGTCAGATAGAGCGTTGCAACGTCTCGCTTACTCTACTTTTTGCTGTGAAGCAGCTGCCTTCAGCCTTTCCAACACATCAACCGTCACGGTCTTGCTACCAAGATCCCCGTGGAAAACAACACCTTGCCGTTTGCCATGATAATCAGATCCACCTGTTTCAATGAGGTCGTATTCCTTGGCCAGCTTACCATACCTGCGTTCCTCTTCCGGGCCATGGTCCGAATGAAACACCTCAATGCCATCTGGACGAGAGTCTTCGATGATACGTCGCACCAATTCATCATCATTATAGAGACCCGGATGGGCAATCACAGCGGCTCCACCAGCGGCTCTGATCCACTCACACGCATCCTCGGGTGCAACTCGGGGTACAGATACGAAGCCAGGCTTGCCTTCAGCAAGATATCGATCAAATGCATCCCGCATGTCTACAGCATATCCCTTCTTCACCAACACATCAGCCATATGAGGTCTGCCGATACTCTCATCCGGCTCTAACGGCCGTCCTAGCTCATCGAGTACCTCCTGCCAGCTTATATCAAGCCCGAGTTCCTGCAGCTTGCCAATAATCAGATGATTTCGCTCATCTCGTGCTTCTCGTAATCCGCGCAACCGTTGCAGGAACTGCTCATCCTCTGTATTCACATAATACCCGAGCACATGAATATCTTTCCCACCAGCCCGAGTGCTGATCTCCACTCCGGCAACAACATCAATATCGTACTCTTTTCCCGCTTGCTGAGCTTCCGCTACACCAGCTACTGTATCATGGTCCGTTAGGGCAACCGCAGATAGACCTTTTTGTTTGGCAAGCTTCACATTATCAGCAGGTGGCTGCATTCCATCGGAAGCCTGACTATGCGTATGAAGATCACAGCGTCCTTGGCGCTGATCCATGAACAACAGCTCCTTTGTGTAAAATTGATTATGATTCAATCTTATCTATCATTGATGTTGCCAACTATTATGCCTTTCCCGTCTTATGTACCGACTCAGGCTGCTCCTGCTGACGCAGATAATTCAGGAAAGCGACTGCTGACAGGGGCAACAAGGACGATTTTAGATGGATGGCATAGAACTGCCTTTTGAATTCGAGTCCGCGGATATCCACAATATGAACAAGTCCCAGAGCCAGTTCATGCTGCACCGAAGAAGGAGATAACATCGTAATACCTACCCCTGCCTCCACGGCTGATTTTACCGCTCCTGTACTGCCAAGTTCCATTACAACATTCATATCCTGTGGATCAATCTTTTTCTTTTGCAATTGGTCTTCCATCACCTGACGAGTACCCGAGCCCTTCTCACGCAGCACAAAAGGATAATTCATGACATCCTCAATATTCACTTTGCTACGCTTAGCCAGATCATGCCCGGCAGGTACAATCAGTTTCAGCTCGTCCTGCATGACAGGCTCTACAATCATGTCCGGGTGGTGCACTGGCGCTTCAATCAGACCAAAATTAAGCTGGTGCTTTAATATATCATCCATAATTTGCGTTGTATTCATCACTTTCATGACGATTGAAATATCCGGATATTGAAGCGCAAATGGTCCGAGCATGCGCGGAAGCACATATTCCCCGATTGTTAAACTGGCTCCCAGCTGGAGTCGACCTTGTAACATCTGAGTAAACGCCGACATCGCTTCGTCCGTCTGTCTGACCAGCTCTACACTCCGTTTCGCATGAGGCAATAAAGTCCGGCCAGCCTCGGATAATTCTATTTTTTTGGTGGAACGATGCAGTAACTTTGTCCCAAAATAGTCCTCCAATGATTGAATCTGCATCGTTACTGCCGGTTGAGTCATATGTAATGCTTGTGCAGCAGCCGAGAAACTCCCCTTCTCTGCTACCGTATAAAAAATATGCAATTGGTGAAAATTCATATCTTCGCCCCTCTTCGATTACACTCTCTACATTGTAGCCGATTTCCCGCTTGGCAACAAAAAAAGCATGCAGCTTGTCTGCATGCGATAATACTTGAATCTATGATTTCAACATATTGAATCTACTCAGGCTTACTTATGCTTGCGGCTATTTTTGACCAACGTCATTCTTCTTGAATGTCTTAACCATGAATAATATGATTTCAGGTCCCTCAACTCAATGGTCTCCGACATACGTCCCAGAAACGTAACCACAATCATTTTGTGCAGCGGGTTGCCCGCAATATCATATTCTCCTTCAAGTTCGGAAAATTCGGCGACCACCACCAGATCCTCATCAATCAGGTAGACGTCCTGTTCATTACGGTAGTATGGTGTTATACGGTCCTGCTTCAGACACTCCCATAACCACGCCGCAATATGGTCATCATCACTACGTGCAGGCTCAATACGGTCTGCATACCGCATCTTGGCATGATGGGTAATGACGATGTCGGCCACTTTCTTGTCTCCAAGAGCCACGAAAAACGGCTCGTAGGTGCTCCAACGTTGCATCACCTTATCACGCATGGGAATCACTCTCCACCAGATAGGACTTTCTATCTATTTATTACCAAATATATTACAACATTAGTCCCGCAACCTCAAGGCGTAAGTTTAACTTTTTTTCATAAGAGTCCATTTGTGCATAATTCAAGAAAAGAGCGACCCCAAAGGGTCCCTCCAGTTTCTCGTCTATATTCCGTAAAAGCTCGTTTTGTCCATCGTTTTGCTGGCATACTCGGTTTTGATCTCATTACGATACGAGCGTTCGATCTTGCGCACATAGGAAAGTCGCTTCACATTTTTCATCGTATCATCAGCCCGTTCTGCATTAACATACATGACTACATAATGCATACGGCGGGAGATATAATGCACGGTGCCATATTTTTCGAGATTACGGGCAGCCTTCAAATCACTGACCCAAATAATGAATCCTGTCCTTTCCGCAAACATCATCGTTCCCCGCCCTTCTATAATGATTACTTAACTGCAACCACACTTGCCGCCACTACCGCAGCCGCCCTTCGGATTCGGGTCATTGCTCGGTACTTTAATGGTTGTTGACACTGCGAATGCAATGGTCTCTGACATCTGGAATAACATATCATCCAGGGACTTCTCTGCCTGTTTGAAGCGGATTACCGCCTCGAAATTTTCCAACTCCTGTTCCAGAGCCTTCACCTGGTCTTTTGCTGCATGATAATCCGGGTGAAAATGACCGAAGCGCTGTGTTTCTTCAAACAATTCCTTCTTGGCATTCAGCTTCCGAATCCCCATCTGAATCTCAGGGGTAGTCTCGACTTGCTGCTTCCAATATAAATAATCCGATACTTCGGCAGATTGGTTAATCATGTCGCCCAGTTCATATGCGCCCGTTAACACTTGGGCCATATCGACCGTGTTCATTTCCGCTACGCTCATGAAATATTCATCCTATCTATATATAAAGTTCTACTTAACGTAGACTACCTCATCATAGCATATCCATGAATAGTTAAGAAGAGTTTTTCCTGCAATTAGAAATAGGGGGAGCTCGAAAATTCGCCTTTCAACCTGATATTTACGTGAAATAGTCAGGTTATGACATCATCTGGCAAGATAAGACGCATTGTATCCCACTCTGACGGGGAGAATGTACGCCATTCCGTCTCTGATGTATGTTCATTTGAATCCAGCATGCACCAACCGCTTAAAGTCCATTGTTCATGACCCTCTACCTGATGTGGAATGAGGTATTGCGTACGATTTTCCTGTTGTATCCCCAGCTTGGTCTGCCACTCAATGGCTTTGGTAGCAATCTGTCGCGCTGTTGAACTATGATATCGACGCCACTCCCTGTACCAGGTCTCCGGTATCTCCTCAAATCCCAACAGAGAGAACTTCTTCTCAATGACAGAATGATCACGCTCCAACCCATGCAGAAATGCAGGGACATCAACCAGACCTTGATTATCCGGTGTGTAGAAAGAAGAATATACACCGCTAAACATATCTTTTTCTAATAACTTCGGATCATCTGTGGAGCCTGTACTTTCCTCCATTACCTCCATACTTCTATCTACAGTCAATGGTGCAGCATCCGTCTCCTTGCCCCAATCTGCTAACGCAATCCGTACATTCTCCGGTATACCTGTTAGCGCATATTGATCCAGAAACTCTATCACTTCAGGTAACCCATACCCTCTGGCTATGGCCGAAATGAATCGTTCTCTTGTCAAACGGTAGATCGACATTCGATCACGTGTCACCCGTTCTGCGTATTGCTCCAGCATCCAGATCACATCAGGCCCTGCTTCCGGCGGCACCAACATTTCAAAATCAGGCTGCATGTAAAATCCAGACGGCTCCCTCTCACTTACCATCTCTTGTTCCCGATTTAACAGGCTCTGCGGTTCGATCAGCCAGCGAAATGCCAGCTCTCCCGACTGATCTTCTCCTACTTCACCATAACCCCAGCAAGCTAGTGCGCAAAGCCAGCCCCTGACCCGTGGTTTCAATTCCGAATTCTCTATATGGCACCATATGTTTTTTTCTGGAGCAAACAATGCCAATTGATAACGGAAATGCTGCAACGCGGGTTCAGCTTCTCCGTATCTTTCCATACACGCTTGATATATTTCCCGATGCATCTGTCTCCACGAGAGCTTCAACCATTTTTGTAATCGATGATCTACAATCTGAATTCGATCATCTGACTTCTGAACGAGATTCAGACTGAGCAGTAGATCGAGAAGGATAGCTACGTGGGTCGGATACAAATCCGAATGTTCATATTGGATGCCCAAACCATCAAAGTCTGTGGCGGATAGTACTGTTATTGCACTTAATTTTTGAACCATTCTCTTATGTATCGTACCTTTACCTGTCAAAGGAAGTCCTTCTCTTGGGATCCAAGCGATCAGATGAATCAACTCTGCAGCGAGATCCGGCTTTCCTTCCTGAAGTACATGAGCATGCTGTGCCATCTTTTCAACAGTTATACCCACTCTTTGTGCGTAAGCAATCGTCAACGTCTCCATCAGCGAAGCAGGAATATAGAATAATCGCTCCCCCCAACTCTTATATACAGATTCAATCCATCTTTGCTGCCTAAGGTTGGCGAATGAAGATTTGGCTTCTGCGACACTTAGTCCTTCAATGGCCCACTGTTCTCGCGGCAGGAGGGAGGAAAAAGGCTGACCCGCATGTTTGTGAAAAATTGCACCAAGCACTTTTTGTTCCACCAAAGCAAGCTTTGACCATGAATCAAGGTTCAGTACCACAGGCTCATCTATTGGTTCAAATGAAGACATATCCCAATCCTCCTCTTTTCGCGAGTATAAATGGACTATTCGTTCTCATGAACGATGGCATATTCATATCCCTGCTCCACCAAGAACATCTGACGGTTTAATGCAAACTCCTGTTCCTTACTATCCTCTGATACCAGCGCATAGAAATATGCTTTATTTTCTCCAGCTTTCGGTCTCAGAATTCTCCCCAAACGCTGTGCCTCTTCCTGCCTTGACCCGAAACTCCCGGATATCTCAAGCGCAACAGCAGCATCGGGCAGATCCACAGCAAAATTGGCAACCTTGGATACCACAATCGTTTTAATCTCTCCTCGTCGAAAAGCGGCAAACCACTTGATTCGCTCTTGCTGTGACATGGTCCCCGAGATTAGAGGTGCTTCAATTTCCCGGGCAATCAACTCGAGTTGATCCAGATATTGTCCAATCACAAGTGCAGGCAAATCCCGATGACGTTCAAGCAAACGCTTGACTACACTTACTTTCGCCGGATTCTCTGCAGCCAATCGAAATTGGTGCTTAACCTCGGCTTGCAGATAATTCGATCTTAGTTCCGGGGAAAATGGGATACGTATCTCCTGGCATTGTACATCAGCAATCCACCCTTGCTGCTCCAGTTGTTTCCACGGCATATCATAGAGCTTCGGACCAATTAACGAGAAAACATCCTGTTCACAGCCATCCTCTCGAACCAATGTAGCCGTTAATCCCAGTCTTCGCGTAGCTTGAATATCCGCAGTTGCACGAAACACTGGTGCTGGCAGCAAATGTACTTCATCATATATGATCAGCCCCCATTGCCGCTCACTGAGCAGTTTGATGTGGGTAAAATCAGCGTTCTTTGATTTCCGGTGGGTAAGAATCTGATATGTAGCTACAGTCACAGGTTTCACCTGTTTTTTCTGACCTGAATACTCACCAATCTGTTCGCTGGTAATCGTGGTTTTGTCTTGAATTTCCTGAATCCACTGTCGCACAGACGTTGTATTGGACGTCAAAATAAGGCATTCACATTGAAGCCGCTCCAGCACCGCCATGCCAATGACCGTTTTTCCTGCCCCGCAAGGAAGTACGAGTAAACCACTTCCTCCCATGCCCTCACTGCCTTCGAATGCATCTACAGCCTCTCTCTGGTAAGAACGCAGCGCAAATCGCTCAGAGTGGTCCCCTGGATCATTAGACCGCCAATCAAATGAAAGTTTGGTTCCCTCCCGATACCCCACGTAATCAAGCACAGGGTAACCCAATCGTGTTAATTCCCTTTTTAATAACCCTCGCTGTTCTCCTGGGAGCAGAAGTTCATGAGCGTCCTTGCGTTCCATCCGAAAGGCAGCTATCGTTTTCAATCCACTTAATTCATCCAGCAACCGCTCATCCTCACTGTAAAGACGCATTCTGGTGTGATCTGCTTCGGAATGCAGCTTTAATTTGCCATACTGATCCATGATTCTCCGAACATCCTGTATTAGTGCAGCAGGCACGTTCCAGCGGGATACCAGCTCCAGACTTGCGATGACTTGATCTGCATTCCATCCCAGCGCAGCCGCATTCCAGAGCGATAACGGAGTGATTCGGTAAGTATGGAACGCTGCCGGTGTCTTAACCAGTTCTGAATACATCCCAAGCTGCTCTCTTGCTCTTTCGAATCCGGGGTGGCCAACTTCCAGCAAAACTGTAAAATCTCGCTGAACGATACAAGCATCTGTCCTTACCATATGTTCTGTTCCTTCCATTTGGAGCCTTCCTCCTATCACAAAAAAAGTCCAGTTCCGGCAGCTTCCGAAAATGAACCTGTATAATTGCGAGTTCAAAAAGTCTGGTTTTCAGTACCGAGAAGATGGACTTTTTGAACAACATTTATAAAAATCCACAAAAAAAACATCCTGCCCATACCTCGGTATGAACAGGATGCCCAACTAGCTATAAAGTCATTCGGCTGTGTAACCCTTGGCCATGGCGATAAATAATCTTACGGCAGTCTGCATCGCGTCTTCATCAAAATCAAACATCGGATGATGATGCGGATAGATCGCATTTTTATCCGGGTTGCCTGCTCCAACAAACATAAAGCACCCTGGCACCTTCTGCAGATAATACGCAAAATCTTCCGCTGGCATCAGCATGGGGGATGCTTGCACTCGTTCTGTCCCAAATAATTCTGTAGCTTCTCTGAAGAAACGCGCTGTCTCCTGTTCATCGTTCACCACAGGCGGATATCCCATAATATATTTCACTTGCGTCTCTGCCCCATAAGCTGCCCCTGTCTGGGCTACCATGGTAAGCACGCGCTCTTTCATCCCGTTTCGGGTCTCTTCATCAAACGTTCTTACCGTACCGCTCATTTTGCATTGCTCTGCAATTACATTCTGAGCCGAGCCCGCCTGCATTGTACCAATGGTCAGCACCGCGGGTTGCAATGGATCAACCGAACGACTGACAACGGTCTGAAGCTGCATCACAAGCGCAGAACCCGCAATAAGACTATCTATCGTGGATTGTGGCATCCCGCCATGTCCACCTTTGCCTTTGATCTCAATGTAAAAATCGTCCGCCGCAGCCATCATCGGTCCTGCTTTACTGGCAACAACACCTACAGGCAGCGGGGTCCACAGATGAATTCCGTATATAACATCCACGCCTTCAAGCGCACCATCCGCAATGACCTGGACTGCACCGCCCGGAAGCAGCTCTTCTGCTGGCTGGAACAAAAAGCGAATCTCGCCTTGAATCTCCTGCTTGTGACGGCTGAAATACAATGCCGTACCGAGCAAGATTGAGATATGACCATCGTGGCCACATGCATGCATCGCTCCTGCTTGTTGTGATGCATACTCGATATTCTTCTCATCCTGAATTGGAAGTGCGTCCATATCAGCTCGCAGCATGACGACAGGACCCGGCTTGTCCCCACGAAGGGTACCGATGACCCCGTGACCACCAACATGACGCCTCACTTCCACGCCAAAACTCTCCAACATATCCGCTACAAAAGAGGATGTCTTCTCCTCATGAAAGGAAACCTCTGGATTGCGATGAAGGTGACGCCGCCATTCCACCATGTGGATCTGCAGATCTTCCCACCATATATTATTAGTCATTTCTCTCCACCCTTTCAATCTTGAACGGGACTTATATCAAGCCCGAACCTTCCTCTTCAAACCTATTGCTGTATATTGTAGCAGAATTGGAAGAAAACCGATACGAAACGCCTTCGGAAAGCTTGCACGGGAAGGGGAAACATACTATCATGAACTAGAGAAATACTCGAGAAATTATACTCGGAAGCTTATGAGGAGGATCAAACGCTTATGATTTTTGAGAATACAGGCTTGGATGGCTTGAAGAGCGACTTGGCATACCTGGATGAGAGCGCCGAGAAAGTCGGATTTGTCCGGTGGCAATGGGAATATTACCGTGCTACATATGACTACAAAATTGAAGATGAACAAACCAACTCAGAATACTTTGTACGCATTAATACCCGCGCTGTGGAAGGCAAATTGGAAAAACCGGATACCGTTCTTGCTGTTGAAGCAGTATACCTTGGCAAAGCCACTTTCCCTCACGGCCTGGATTATGACTCTTCCGTTCCGCAACCAGTCGTGAAGCTGGCAGCCCAAAAATTACAGCAGCTCAAAGAACTGCTGGAAGCATAGGCTGGGCCAAACGATGAAACAACAAACGGCCCAAACGAAAACGAAGAGAGGCACGCCGGATTTTCAACTGCTAATCCTCACTTTATTGTTGGTGGGCTTTGGACTGGTGATGGTATTCAGCTCCAGTTCCAGCATTGCAATCGCAAGCGATAAATTTAACAATGATGCCCTTTACTTCACGAAAAAACAACTTATGTGGGCGATTATCGGTCTATTTGGCATGTTTTTTGCCATGAATATCCGCTTCAACAAGTACAAAAAGCTCTATGCACCCTTTTTCCTGCTCACTACGGTCATGCTGGTGATTGTTTTGATCTCAGGTGCAGTATTGAACGGTGCACGAAGCTGGATTCACATTTTCGGTTTTAGTCTTCAGCCTGCAGAGTTCGCGAAAATTGCTATTATTCTCTATCTCTCTGCTCTTATTACCAAAAAAGGTGAGAAATTCAGGGTTTTCAAGACAGGGTATTTTCCCGTCTTGTTCATCGTTGGATTCATCGCAGGACTGATTATGCTGCAACCAGACTTCGGTACCACCTTTATCCTGGTGTCCACCTGTGGTCTCTTGATCTATGCCGGTGGAGCCAGTATGAAACATATCCTGGGTTCCATTCTCCTGGTTGTACTCGGTGGGGCACTGGCGTTTGGAGCGAATTCTCTGTTTTCTTCCATGTCTCCTTCCGACACAACAACTGCTACAACAGCAGTCACTGCGGAGCAGAACTACAAGATCGGACGTATTCAAGCTTTCCTGAATCCATTATCCGATATTAATGGCGGAAGTCTTAACCTCTACCGTTCCCTTGTTGCCATTGGTGATGGCGGTATGACAGGTTCCGGGATTGGACAAGGTACGATGAAGCTGCACTATTTGCCAAATGCTTATAATGACTTTATTTTCTCCGTAATTGGGGAAGAACTTGGATTCATAGGAAGTGCATTATTCCTGCTTGTTTACCTGTACTTCATCTGGCGCGGAATTATTGTCTCTCTCCGCTGTCCCGATCCATTCGGAACATTGGTCGGCATAGGTATCATGGGACTGATTGCGATTCAAGCATTTATCAACATTGGTGGTGTAACTCAGACCATACCGGTGACGGGGGTTACGCTTCCGTTCATCAGTTATGGAGGCACCTCACTCTTTGTGATGATGGTTGCCATGGGCATTCTGCTCAGTATCTCACGCACCAACAATCTGGACGTGATCAAGGAAGAGAAAACGAAGTCCGTGACTGTACAGACACAGACTCGTACCTCTCCTGCTCTTCGTTCACGGGAGTCCATCCGTCGGATTCGATAAAGAACAACACAAAAAAGGCTGTGCACCTAATGGATGCGCAGCCTTTTTCTGTGTACTCGGTACTATTCTGTCTATCAAGATGAAGAACAGGTCAATATGACTCTGTCCTCCATTGCGGATTGCGATTTCTACAGATCGTCGCCTTTGAAAGATACGCCTTCTACCTTTACATTGACTTCAACCACGCGTAATCCGGTCATGGTCTCTACCGCTTCTCTTACATTCTGCTGAAGCATACGGGAAACTTCATGAATCGGGGTTTCGTACAGGACGATGATGCGCAGGTCAATGGCTGCTTCCAGCTGGCCGACCTCAACGCTCACGCCTTTCTGTACGTTTTTACCGCTGAGTCGCTTCGCCCAGCCCTCTGACAAACCTCCAGACATTGCGGCAATTCCGGGCGTTTCCATTGCAGCCATTCCGGCAATTTTTGCAACCACGTCATCGGCAATCCGGATGTTTCCGCTCTCCAGTTGAAGTTGTTCTGCCATGCCACATCCTCCTTCACTTCGTTACTCGTATTTTAAATCCTTTCCACCCCAAAAAGCAAATTAAACTCAAAAAGATGCGTTTACAACCTACCACCATTTGGTTATATTGAAATATGAAAATAATCTCATAAGCGATTTACAGTGTAATTTAAAACAAAATAATTTATAACCGAGGTGTTTGTTGTGAGAAACCGGATTTCATCCATTTTGCTGATTGCTTTCTTTGCACTCAGTGCCATCGCCCACTACTTGAAATGGGATTCGATTCTACAGTTCGTGATATCAGCCATTTCGGTTATTTTTGTGGCCGGTTTTTTAGGCAAAGCCACCGAAAATGTGGCCCACTACGCCGGACAGCGGCTGGGTGGATTCTTGAATGCAACCTTCGGCAATGCAGCCGAATTGATCATCGCCATTTTCCTCGTGAAAGAGGGACTGTTCGACATGGTCAAAGCAAGTCTGACAGGTTCCATTATCGGAAATCTGCTGTTAGTGCTTGGGTTAAGTATTTTTGCCGGAGGACTCAAGTTCAAAATTCAGAATTATAATGTCTCACTTGCAGGTCTGAATGGTTCCCTGATGATTGTTGCCATCATTGCCCTGTTTATCCCGGCAGTCTTTCTTAATACACATTCCATTACACAGAAAGACACGAATACCCTTAGTCTCATTGTAGCCGGATTGCTCATTCTCGCGTATATTGCTTGGTTGCTATTCTCCATGGTGACGCATAAGAACTACCTTGCAGACGTTACTGAGGATCGCGATGAAGAGCTACCCCACGAGCATGCTCCGGCATGGTCCAAGAAAAAATCTATTCTCTACCTGGTGCTCGCAACAATCATGGTTGCCTTTGTCAGTGAATGGCTGGTGGGCACGCTCGAAGTCTTCACTTCGGAATTTGGACTTAGCGAGCTGTTTGTCGGTGCATTCCTTGTGGCCATCATCGGTAATGCGGCCGAACACAGTGCAGCCATCATGCTTGCCATGAAAAATAAAATCGGAGCAGCCGTCGAGATTGCGGTTGGCAGCAGCCTGCAGATCGCGCTCTTCGTCGCTCCTGTTCTGATTTTTGTCAGCTACTTCACAGGCAGAACCATGGATATCGTATTCACAACGATTGAACTGGTCGCCATCGGCGTATCCGTATTTATTGCAAAGTCCATTACCCAAGATGGTTCAACGAATTGGTACGAAGGTTTACTCCTGCTCGTGGTATATATCATACTCGGTGTATCCTTCTTCTTGGTGTAACCAGGCCCTCACCAAGCTATATAAGTTGAACTAAAGAATATTTACACTGGACACTCCGATAACAGAACAACCTTCCGATCGCTGTTATCCCCAGATTTTTTTGATTCCTTTTATAAAGGGTTAAATCCGGGGATAAAGGCGAACGCTCCGCTTCTTCAGGTTATTTCTGTCCTCTCCGTTTTGTGTAAATGTTTAGTTTAATTTATATAACAAAAGAGGCAGCCCGAATTTACCTTCGGTGCTGTCTCTTTGCTTGTATACGCCTTCCGGCTGGCTTGCATCCCCATCCCGTTCAGACGCACAAAAAAAGCATGCATAAACGCCTGCATGCCTTCTATTCTGACCCGCGCATCTGCAGGCTATTGCTCATTCTTCTTGTTCAAGGCTTCATATAGAATTGCCAAATTCCGCTCAAGCGCGCTAACCAGCTGCTTACCTGCACCTTCTGGAAGGAGCCCTGCACGAACAGCAAAATCAACTTCCTTGGAGAACCCATACATCTGTGTATCCAATACTTCCTCATAGAGAGGGCAGTAGCGGGTAGCCAGATTCTCCATCTGTACTTCAATAAGCTTCTGTATTTTATCTGCATCTTCTTGAAGAAGACTGATCGCTTTCAAATTCAGCTGGTCCTGCAGATCAGATGAAGTCATGCATTTTTCCCCCCTATGTCCCAAAAATCGCGTAAAGACGTTCTACCTCTAATATTAGACGAAATGAAGAGCTAATACAAGAACCTGACCAAAATAAGCCCGCAAAGTTAAGCCTTCTGTTGAAGCTTAATCCACCTGTTCCAGTCACGTCCAGACGAGTATTCAGATCATTCCATGCCAAAAAACACCCCTGCCTAAAAAGGCAAAGGTGCTTCTTGAGAGCTATTACTCAGATGCGATGCTTACATTCAGTCCATGCTTGGCAAATACTTCTGACATGGCTGCTTTCGCTTCAACTGCATCTGGACCATGAACATGCAGTTCATAGCTGTGCGTGCTGATTAGCGTTGTAAACAATCCGAGAATACTTTTCACATCGATATACTTGTTCTCCGAATGAAGCACGATTGAAGAAGTAAACTTGCCTGCTGTTTGAGCAATTTCCACTACAGCCGCGTTATTACTCGACATAGGAATCCCTCCGTCTTTTTACTATTGGTATCATCTATTAATTACCACTACATGATACCGTGAATCCGCTTTCCTAGCAACAGCAAAATCCTGTTCCTATTTCAAACGGTCCGGATTCAGGCATTCCAGCTCAGGAATAACAAAAATACCGTCTTTACGAATCAGCACATCGTCAAAATAAATCTCCCCGCCGCCATAATCCGGACGCTGGATCAACACCAGATCCCAGTGGATGGACGAGCGGTTGCCATTGTCCGTTTCTTCGTATGCCTGACCCGGTGTAAAGTGCAAGCTACCTGCGATTTTTTCATCGAACAGGATGTCTTTCATCGGATGAAGAATATGCGGGTTAAATCCAATCGCAAACTCACCGATATGACGAGCACCCTCATCCGAATTCAGGATTTCATTCAAACGATCTGTATCGTTGCTTGTCGCTTCAATGATTTTTCCATTCTCGAACGTGAATTTGATATTTTCAAATGTCACTCCGTTATACAGCGTTGGCGAGTTATAACTAATCGTTCCGTTCACGGAATTACGCACAGGGGCACTGTACACTTCGCCATCCGGGATATTTTTTTGGCCAGAACATTTCTCTGCACCGATATCTTTAATGGAGAAGCTCAGCTCTGTTCCTGGTCCGGTGATACGAACTTTGTCCGTCCGCTTCATCAGGTTAGCGAGCGAGTCCTGCGCTTTGTCCATTTTGGCGTAATCCAGGTTACATACGTCGAAGTAGAAATCTTCAAACGCTTCTGTACTCGTGTTGGCGAGTTGCGCCATACTTGCGTTAGGGTAACGAAGTACAACCCATTTTGTATGTTTGACACGTTGTTCACTATGTACCGGGTGGGAGTACAATGAATTGTACATTTTCATTTTTTCTTCCGGCACATCGGACAGATCATTCACATTTTCTCCCGCACGAATACCGATATAACAATCCATCTGTTTCATCCGGTTCAGATCAATCTCTGCCCATGTTTTCATCATTTCTTCTGTGGCATTTTTCAGCATCGCACGCTGTACGGTTTTATCAGTCAACTGTACAAAGACGTTACCACCTTTTTTGCCTACCTCTTCAATAATGGCGTTAATCAGATCACGTTCCGATCCAATCATCTCAACCAATACATTTTCACCAGGCTGTACATCTACTGAATAGCCCACCAGGTTTGCTGCAAGCTTTTGAATTCTCGGGTCTTTCATCTTGGTAAAATCCTCCTGTCATCTGCCATACTTGAATTGAACAACGGTAAATTACGATACTATTGTAGCACGCGAACAGTCATCCCGTCAGCAGGCAGTCCCTCACTTCGTTTATTGATATGACTTGAAGTTAACATCGGTGACAAGGGCTTCTTTGTTACTTTTACGGTTGTTGTCCGTGTAACTCATCTGACTTTCAGAGGATAAGCGAAGAGGCAGACTGCTCTTCCGATCTACCGTGAGATGATATACCGTCTGCACGCTCGCTTGTTTCATCATCTGTTGCATCGTTGTTTCACCCTGTTTCCAAACTTTCTCCAGATCCTTCTCAAGCTTCTCCTTACGCGCCCCTTTCACCGTAGCTGCCTTATGCATATATTCTGCCCGAATGGCGTTCATCTCGTCGTTTAGCTGGGCTACAGCCCATGATTTGGCGTCTTCCGGAGCAAGTTCAATCCGTAATGTTCTGGTTCGACGACCAGCACCATACTCGGATTGAATGGTTTTGTGCATCCCATCGATCTTCTCCAATTGGGCAATTGGATTAAAACGAGAAAGAGACCCACGCAGCGGCTCATGCTGCGCTGACAATGCCATCCATTGCCCTTGTTTCCGCTCGAAAGAGGCGCTAAACCCACTGGGCTGTCCATTATTTTTTACGGCAGTTGTTTGAATGCCTGTGCCCACAGCGGTCACTTCTCCAGGTAATCGGGTCTGAAGGGTCAGACGATCATGATTCTCCAGCTTGCCTTCAAATTTGAACTGATTCTCGAACAGCCCGCTGTTCTCCCGTCGAAGCCCTGCCTCTCCTTCAAAACTCAATTTTTCTTTTCCCGCTATCCCCGATAAAGCCAGGGAAAAAACCTCTTCGGGCGTTCGATCTCGCTGGATGAATCCACAACCCGGAACACCAATAATCACGATGCTCACAAATAACCACAATGTACGTACCGAATGGCGGTTAAGCATATCTATCTTCACCCTTCCATGAACTTTCTCCATAGATTGCCCCGCCCGTATACGCTTATACTTCCTTCTATACACAACTTGATCTCCGACGAAAAAAAGAGAACGACTCCGCAATTGGAATTGTTCTCTCTTAACGCGTTACATCCTGTTCCTCTACAACGATTCTGTTCCGACCACCATTCTTCGCGCTGTACAAAGCCATATCAGCCCGATAAAACAAGGACTCTACACTGACCTTTTCATCCATCCAATTCCACTCTGCGATGCCACTGGATACCGTGACGAGCGGTCTGGTCTCTTCTGCAACTCTCTTTCGAATCACTTCCGCATAGTCCAGCGCCTGCCTTACACTCACCTGTGGCATGTAGATCGCCAGTTCTTCTCCACCCCATCTGGCGCAGACATCTTCCGGGCGAACAGAGCTGGTGACGATCTCACTCACTTGTTTCAATACTTGATCCCCCGTCTGGTGTCCGAATGTATCATTCACCTGTTTGAACTGATCAATATCCACCACAATGAGAGAGCCACAGAATTCATGAGCCTGTCGCTCGTGGATAACACTATCCAGATAATGCCTTACGTACAGACCTGTCAACATATCCAGATTAGCCAAGCGCCGAACCTCGGCATGCAGTGTGGCATTCGACAGGGCAAGCCCGATATGAATGGATAACATCTGCAAGAGCCGATAGTTATCATATGAAAAGTAGTGCTCTCTACTGTGTCCAAGCAAAATGGCACCCTTCACTTCACCATTAACTCTGATCGGTGATGCAATCAGTGACATGGATCCCGTATCTTCCATGAAAAAGGAGGACACTTTATCATATTGCGCATAATTGACTATAATAAGCGGTTCCTCTGTTCGGTACACCAAGCCTGCGATACCGTAGTCTACAGAAAAGGATTGGTGAAAAACATCTTTCACGTTAGAAGACATGACTTCGAAGTCATTGGTACTGTCATTGAGTTGAAGAATGCAACACGTTTCGGCCTGGAATATTTCCTTCAACTCTTGCTCGGATAGTTGATAAATCTCCGAAAGATGCAGGCTTTTGTTCAACCGCTGTGTAAGATCATTAATTAAACGAAGTTCCTGAATTAACATATTGGATTGTTCATGCAACTTGGCGTTCTCAAAGGCCGTTCCTGCAGTGTCTACCATCATCGTAATCAATTGCAAGTCCGATTCTTCCATAATCTCTTCATTCATTTCGATATGGAACACACCGTATATGCCTTGTTTGCCTTTCAGCGGAATCCCTACATCTACAATGCGGTTCTCTGCATCATGTGAGCGAGCAACGATCAGCTTACCTTCCATAAATGAACGCACACAAATATCTTCTCCTCGCTCGTGGACAAGCAACGGTTTAATCCGTGGATCAGAGTTGCTCTGATCCTGAGACATATACAATTTGATATAAGTCGCCGGGTACAAGTAGTCCATACTGTCAAATACCTCATCCAATATAGCCTCGACATCCATTTTGTCATGCATTCGCTGAACAATCTGAAAGAGGATGGACCTCCGGTGTTCCTCACGGGCTGTTTGTTCATGAGCATGTAACAGGTCCGTCATAAATATGTATTCAAATCTTCGGTAAAAGCAGGTGCGATAATGCAATGCCTCAGATTGAACCACAGCTTCAGACGTTTCATATCCATTGGATTCATAGATCACAGCAGTGAATACGGCAAACATATCCTTGTTTGTTCTGGAGAATAAGGGATGTGTTATTATAAGATATTCTCCGTGTTCGCTTGTCCCTTTAAGGGACAGGACCTGTCTCTTATCCAAACATTCCAATACCAGCCTGCGTGCATTTACGCCCGGATCAGCTTCATGATCGCTATCGTATCCTATGCAATCACCTTCCGTGTTCCACACGCTGTAAAAGGTTGATGTTCTGGCCAGCCTTGAACCCACTCTGGAGTTCCAGTCACTGTATGCCTGCTCTAGCAAGCTGCCCAAATATGAAAAATCAAAAGGTGTGATATCCATTTTTTGCATCCACAACACATGCTCTTCATGAGAACGAGGAGCGGCAAAAGATGCGGAATCGCCCGAACTTCGTGAATTCAAGCTGGCAGGTAAACTTCTTAGATGTTCTAACATGTCAGGCGCTCCTTTGCACCGTTTTTGCATCCACAAGGATGCATTAATCTGCAGACGTTATCGCAAACCTGCAAATTTGTTGCGATAACCTTGTTACATAAAGATGATTTAAAGTTAAGATACAATCTATTTTACTCTGTTTAAAGCTTTTTTGCATCCATATTTCAGAAAATTGTCCCATTATTTTAGGCCCAATGACCTATCGACAAATTTAGACGTTTTTTTGCTTTTATTCTACGCTTGACTTTGTTTCTCTTAAACTGTAATATAAATTGTTGATGAAGACTACTAATGGGTCTTTAAATTTGGGCATTACCGGTTGTGTCACCCTCATTCTTTTTGTTGCTTTCAGGACAGCGGCTGAACTTTCCTGATCGTTCTATGCGAGGCCAAGCCCGCATCAACAAATTGGAGCGCAAACAGAGCCCTAATATGAACTTTAACTAAAAAGGAGCTACTTTAAACATGGCACGTTACACTGGTCCTAAATTTAAATTGAGCCGTCGCCTCGGCATTTCCCTTAGCGGAACAGGCAAAGAATTGAAACGCCCTTTCCCTCCAGGTCAGCACGGAGCTAACCAACGCAGAAAAATGAGCAACTACGGTATGCAATTGCAAGAAAAACAAAAATTGCGCCACATGTACGGTTTGGGCGAGAAACAATTCCGCACACTGTTCTCTAAAGCTCAAAAAATGCAAGGTATTGCCGGTGAGAACTTCATGTTCTTGCTTGAGTGCCGCCTTGACAACCTCGTTTACCGCCTTGGGTTTGCTAACTCCCGCGCTGGAGCGCGTCAGTTGGTAGCACACGGTCACGTAACTGTAAACGGCAAAAAAGTCGATATCGCTTCTTACCAAGTAAGCACTGGCGATGTAATCGGCTTGCGTGAGAAGAGCCGCGCTCTTTCTTCCGTTAAAGAAGCTTTGGAAGGTCGTTCGCATCTTCCAGCATACGTTGAATACAACGAAGCAGCTGTAGAAGGTAAATTCATCCGCTTGCCTGAGCGTGCTGAATTGTCCCAAGACATCGATGAAAAACAAATCGTCGAGTTCTACAACCGTTAATCGTTGCAATCACATTAAAGTTTCAATCCAAACAGCTGTCGAGATTTTCTCGGCAGCTGTTTTTCTATGCTTTTTTTTAATTATCTTCATTATAGGAACGTAAATAACGATATAAAATATAGACTCCCTTCAGGAGAAGCACACATCCATATATACATCACAAGAATGACATCGAGGGGGATTAAAACATGCATTTTTTTCGCAACCGCAAGCTCGCTGTTAAGCTTGGACTTTTACTCGGGATCGTATTAATCTGTTGTATTGGAGCCCTGATTGCATTTAATACCAAATCCATTTACGACAAAAGCCTCCAGTACGGCGAAACCGTTGCTGGACAGGCAGCAAACCGGGCTACGAATGAGTTTATGACTGACATTAATCAGGTCAAAAACACGTTGGACACCATGAGTACCACGTTATTGGATGCTGCTCAGAACGGATCACTCAACCGTGAAGAAATCGTCAGACTTCTTGAACAATATCTGAAAAAGGACGAGAAAGTTTTTGGCTTTTATACGGGTTGGGAACCTGACGCCTTTGATGGAAACGATGCGGATCACGTCAACAAAAATGAATATGATGATGCTACGGGTCGATTCGTTCCATACGTTATACGCGATGGCAACTCCCTGCATTTTGAGCCAATGCCTACTTATGAGGGAAGCGGTGAAACTAGTACTTACTATCAGCAACCAAAGAAAACCAAATCCATCTATTGGTCCGAGCCTGTTACCTATACGGTTGGTGGTAAAGAAACACTGCTCGTTTCGATTGTCCTCCCTCTATTAGATGAAAACAAAACTTTTCTGGGCATTGTGGGGGCCGACTTTACCATTGATCGTTTTCAGCAAAATATAGCATCACTTAATCCGGATCAGGGTTATGCCATGCTTATTACTAGTGAAGGACAGATTGCTGCACATGGCTCCAAACCGGAACTGGCTAATGAAGGAGCCGTAATTCCATCTGAAACGAAGACAGTCATTCAGCGTATACAGTCTGGCGAGTCCCAGTTTTACGCTACAGACCCTGAAGTAGGGGAAGAACTGTTTATTGCCGAGCCCGCCAGGTTACAAGGAACGGATTCAAACTGGTACCTTGTATCGGCGCTGCCAAAGAGCCACATCCTTCAACCTTTCTATGACAGCTTGAATTGGTCCATTCTGATTGCCGCACTGGCAGTACTTCTGCTTGCAGGTGTGGTTACCTACACTATCGTCTCCATTGTAAGGCAGTTGAATCAAGTCAATATTGTCGCTGGACAGCTCGCTGGCGGGGATTTGACACAAAAGTTACCTGTACGATCCAAAGATGAATTTGGCGTCATGGCGGGTCATATGAATCAGATGATGGATACACTGCGACATACCATCTCGGTTATATCCGAACATGCTTTATCTGTCGGCTCCACTTCTCAACAATTGACCGCAGGTGCCGAAGAAACAGGTAAAGCAGCCGAACTGATTGCATTAACAGGAGTTGAAGTTGCAGATAAAGCAGGTAAACAGGTGCAGGAGCTGCAAGAGTCCTCCCGTTCCATGAATGAAATATCTGCAGGGATCGGAAGAATTGCAAAGGCTGCCTCCGATGTATCGGATTCATCGCGAGCTGTGGCTGAGCGAACAACTGTCGGAACCGATAAGATTCAGTCCGCCATGCGTATGGTCGATAGTGCCACCTCTTCTGTGCAGACGTCCATGACCGCACTGGAGAATTTCCGTCAACGTTCTGAAGAGATTGGTCATATTACAGGCATGATCACGGAAGTTAGCCGTCAAACTAATCTTCTTGCCCTTAATGCTTCCATTGAAGCATCACGAGCAGGTGAACACGGGCGTGGCTTTGGTGTTGTTGCTTCCGAGATCCGTAATCTGGCTGAACAATCCAGAACATCAGCAGCGCAGATTGCAGCGTTGATTCATAGCGTTCAGCAAGAGGTCCTTTCTCTCGTTGAAAATATGGAACAGGGGAACGCCGAGGTAAGCCATATAGCGGAAGTGATTAATGAGAGTGGTGAACTATTCCTCTCCATTTCATCACAGATTACAGATGTTAATGAGCAGATTGAGCATGTCTCAGCCATTGCGCAGCAGATGTCAGCTGGATCACAGCAGGTTGATGCCACGTTAGCGCAACTCAAAACCATTGGTCATGAGACAGCAGATCATGCAACTCGTGTTGCCTCTGCCTCTGAAGAACAACTCGCATCCATGGAAGAGATTACGGCGGCATCTGCCTCACTGGCTAATCTTACCCAGGAACTATTAGAACTGATTCAACGCTTCAAAACCTAATGTAGGAGACCTCCAAAACGACAAATCATTCAGGCCACCCTATGCACCTCAGCATGGAGGTGGCCTGCTTATTTTGGCTTACAACTCATGAAATGTGCTTCAATATCGCATCATATATAGCATAATGCATGGCAGAATGGCAAATTTCGACCATTACTTGTATTTCTCAGGCATGCAAACCCGCCTTTTTATGCTATAATAAGTGCTGTTAAAAGGAGGAAGACACTGAATGGTTGATGTTAATAAGAAAAAGCCCGATGAACAGCCTGTACGCAAACGCAGCTTTGCCCGCAGACTGGGAAGTTTCGTCAAATGGATGGTTGTCCTTGGATTTATGGGGGCACTATTTGTAGGCGGTGCTTTGATGGGATACGTCAGTTCCATTGTGAAAGACGAGCCTGTCCGTTCAAGGGCCCTGATTGAACAAAAAGTCAGCGAAAACTCCATCACAGGCTTTGCTTACTTTGCCGACGGCAGTCCGATCGGTCAATTACGTACGGAAGAAGACAGGCGTCCGGTCACTACGGACCAGATCCCACAGAAGGTTATTGATGCTGTCATTTCGATTGAAGACAATCATTTTTACGAACATAAAGGTGTAGACATGAGCGGAACACTACGTGCCGTGAAACAGAAAGTGCTGAAAGAATCAGTACAAACCGGCGGTAGCACACTGACTCAGCAATTGGCGCGTCGTGTGTTTTTGAATCTGGATCGCACAGAAGATCGGAAAGTGAAAGAAATTTTGCTCTCACTCCGACTCGAACGTTTCCTGACCAAAGACGAGATCATGACAGCCTATCTGAACAAAGTTCCTTTTGGTAATGGTTCCAGCGGATACAACGTTTACGGAATCAAAGCGGCCGCCAAAGGATTGTTCAATATTAACGATCTGGATAAAATCAACATCGCTCAAGCTGCTTATCTTGCTGGATTGCCACAACTCCCCTCCTCTTACTCCGCTTTTAACGGTAAAGGTGATTTTGTAGAGGAGAATTTTGACCGCGCAATCAACCGTCAGCATCTGGTACTGCGTCGTATGCTTGAACTGGGCAAAATCAATCAGTCCGAGTATGACAAAGCTCTTGCTTTTGATATCAAAAGCTCTCTCGCTCCGAAGACCATCAAGGCTTACAACACTTATCCATATCTTATGATGGAAACGGAACGACAAGCTGCACAGATTTTGATGAAACAGTTGAATTCCGACACAGGTGAATCTACAGACACAGACAAAGCTACGGATGCAGACACACCTCAAAAGGAAAGCAGTGCATTATTAGAGGAAGCTCAGACGCAACTGCGGACAGGTGGATATCGTATCTACACGACCATCAACAAAAGTATCTACAAAACGATGCGTACCATTGCGGAAGATGACAGCAATTTCTCAGCAGATGATCCTGTCAAAGGAAAAGAACAAACTGCTGCCATGCTGATTAATCACAAAACGGGTGCTATTCTGGGTATGATTGAGGGCCGGAATTTCCAGGATGAACAGATGAACTACGCAACGCAGATGATACGTCAGCCAGGTTCAACGATGAAACCTATAGCCGCTTATCTTCCTGCGCTAGATGAAGGTCTTGTCCAACCTGCTTCTATTATTGATGACTCACCGATCATTCTCAAAAATGGTCCGAGCGGCTACCACATTGCCAAGAATGCCAATAACCGGTATCAGGGACTGGTCACTGCCCGCAGAGCACTGAATTATTCTCTTAATATACCGGCTCTGAAGTTGTTTAATGAAGAAGTAGGAATCGAGAAGGCTTGGACCTTCGCCAAGAAACTGGGTATTACCACCATTCAGAAGGAAGACTATCAGGCTCAGACCGGTGTTCTCGGAGGTCTCCAATACGGTGTAACCGTTGAAGAATTAACCAGTGCCTATGGTGCGATCGCCAATAATGGTGTATATAACGATTCTTACATGATTAGCAAAATTGTAGATTCCAAAGGCAACATCGTTTATAAACACGATACTGAACCTGTCCAAGCCTTCTCGGAGCAGACAGCATACCTGATGACCGATATGCTGCGGAGCGTTATTACAGAAGGAACGGCAGATAAAGTACGTGAAAATTACAAATATTCCAAGAGTGTACCAATCGTAGGTAAAACGGGTTCCACTCAAAACTACGCAGATGTCTGGTTTGAAGGTTATACACCAGATGTCACACTTGGCGTGTGGGTTGGATACAAACAGCCGGTGAATACGCTGGAAAGTAAATCACAGAGAAAACGTGCGCAGCAACTGTGGTCGAAAATCCTGAACGAAGTGATCGATACGCAAAAAGATCTGTTCGTCACGGATTCGTTCAAAAAACCATCTGGCATCGAAACACGCACGGTGTCGGCATACAGCGGCAAGTTGCCAACATCCATGACTGACAAATTTGTTACGGATATTTTCAACAGCAAGTTTGTTCCGAAGGATAGCGATGACGGTGTAGCCAAAGCCAGGTACATTACTTACAATGGTGTAAACTATATTCCGCGTGACGGAACACCTTCGGACATGTTGAAGGAAAAAACAGTAATCAAGCGTAAAAAACCAATCTCGGATCTCATCAAAGAATTGCAAAATGCATTCTCACGTATGAGTCGACATGAGTCACTTGCTTATTACCTTCCTGAAGATGCTGATGCAGACATGCCAACACAGATTGATCCAAGGACAGATAACGGCAAAGCTCCTGATGCACCAGGCAACGTACGCATCTCAACCTCAGGTGACAGAGCAGTCATTACATTTAATGCCACACCTGAAAATGATGTCGTCGGTTATCGTCTGTACCGTTCTGTAAACGGTGGAGGATTCCAGAACCAGGGTCAGGTTGTCCTGACTGGTGAATCCAGATCATTCTCTGCATATGCAGCGCAAGGTGGCAACTTTGCCTTCTATGTAACCGCAGTGGATGTTGCAGGCAGAGAGTCTGCTCCTAGCGCTACAGTAAATAGTGCTGGAAGTGTACCTCCTCCTGTGGAAGAAGAGATTAATGAGCCGATTGAAGTTCCAGGCACAGTCATTACGCCGGGAGAAACGCAGACCGATAATACAACAACGACAGCCCCAGGCACACCTGGTCAAGTCAGCGTATCTGCTCTCACTCAAGGACTGCGCATTCAATGGGCGTCAACTCCAAACGCAGATAGTTATGCTGTATATTACAGTGAAACAGGCTCAGCTCCTTATACCAAAATTGGAACAACGTCGGGAACTACCATGGATTATGGAGTGCCTGCGTCTACCAGTGGATGGTTTAAGGTATCTGCCAGTAACAGTGCGGGTGAGTCCGAACCTTCTGCGGCCGTACATTTTCAACCCTGATTCAGGCATAGCGATCTAAAACAAGCCGCATCCTCAGACCGTATCTGAGGGTGCGGCTTTTTATTTGGTTGTGCAGCAGCTAAAAAAGCCTGCTTTCATGCCATTGGCATAAAGCAGGCTTTTACAACCGATTTTAATTGGTAGAGTCACCGTATTAGGATTCGCAGAGTATTAACCTCTTCCCCACACTCATTTGTATCGGCATCGATACCAACACATTGATGATCCTGGCACTATTGCGTTAGTCTTCAATGGTGGACAAATCCCCTGCTGGCAGATCAAGCTCCCAGGCTTTCAATACACGCCTCATGATCTTGCCAGAACGTGTCTTGGGCAGTTTATCCTTAAACTCAATCTCACGCGGAGCAGCGTGGGCAGACAAGCCCTCTTTGACAAAACGATAGATCTCTTCTTTCAGCTCCGGTGTCGCCTCATATCCTTCACGAAGCGCCACAAAGGCCTTGATGATCTCCCCACGTGTCACATCCGGCTTACCGATTACACCCGCCTCTGCTACCGCAGGATGCTCCACAAGCTTGCTCTCCACCTCAAAGGGTCCGATGCGCTCGCCTGACGAATTAATCACATCATCAATCCGTCCCTGGAACCAGAAATAGCCTTCTTCGTCCATATAAGCAGAGTCACCGGATACATACCAACCCGTAAGCCTGAAATACTCCTCGTATTTCACAGGGTTATTCCAGATCTTCGCCATCATGGATGGCCAAGGTGCTCGTATGGCCAGATTACCCATACTGTACGGCGGCAATTCCTGCCCGCGATCATCAATAATCGCTGCTTCGATGCCAGGCAATGGTCGTCCCATGGAGCCAGGCTTGATCGGCATTCCGGGATAGTTACAGATCAACTGTGCACCTGTTTCCGTCATCCACCATGTATCATGAATTCGCTGACCATAGGCTTTCCATCCCCAACGAACAACCTCCGGATTGAGCGGTTCACCGACAGACATGACATGACGCAGACTGCTCAGATCAAACTGGGCGATGGTCTCTTCTCCCGCTCCCATCAGCATACGGAAGGCCGTTGGTGCACTGTACCAGATCGTGACTTTGTTCTTCTGGATGGTGCTGTACCAATCTTGAGGGCTGAAACGACCGCCCCGTATCACATTGGTCACTCCGTTGAGCCATGGAGCAAAGATACCGTAAGAAGTCCCTGTCACCCAACCAGGGTCAGCAGTGCACCAGTACACATCATCCTCACGTAAATCCAGAACAACCTTACCTGTATAATAGTGCTGAATCATGGCATTTTGAACATGGTACACCCCTTTGGGTTTACCCGTAGAGCCTGAGGTATAATGAATAAGCAAACCATCCTCACGATTCAGCCACTCTACTTCCATCTCATCCGAAGCGGCAGACATCTCTGCATCAAAATCGATGAGTCCTTCTTCAGTCTGTACGCCCCCACCCACGATAAATATATGTTTGAGTTCGGGCAACTCGGAACGTTTGATGCGTTTCAGTAATTCTGGAGTTGTGACGAGTGCTACTGCTCCGCTATCTTCCAGCCGATCCTTCACAGCCGTTTCCATAAAAGCTTCGAACAAAGGGCCCGCGATGGCTCCAGCTTTCAATATGCCCAGAAGACTAAAATACAGCTCAGGACTTCGAGGCATAAAAATAAACACTCGCTCCCCTTTGGCTATGCCATATTTGCGGAGAACATTCCCGAACCGACTCGACTGTTCACTCAGATCAGCGAAAGTATAGGACTCTTCACGTGAAGCATCGCTATACAATAAAGCGGTTTTCCCGCCCCTTCCTTCCAGTACATGACGATCAATCGCTTCATGCGCCATGTTTACTTTTCCGCTGGCGTGCCACGTAAAGTGCCTTTCCACCGATTCCCAATCGAACCGGCTTCTCGCCTCCGTGTAATCGCCCAGATTAGATTCAGACACAACCGTTTGCAGCATCTCACCATGTGCTTGACTCATGCTTGCCAGCCTCCTTCAACTCGACATTTCGATTCCCGTTAGGGGTCATTTCTCATTGCCTTTGTGTTGACTGAACTTCCAGTTAGCGCTTACATTAGTAGAGAGAACTTCTCATCATGTACTTGCTCGGCCAAACAGATGTTAACTATACTGTATTGAATTGTGAACATTTTTTGTCTACGCAATTATAGCAAATCTTTTCAATTGTCGTCTATGGCTTTTCAATTTTTTGGATTTTTGCTATAGCGGACTTTTTGAACAACCTCTATAAGTAGGAGAGAGAGGAGCATGAACCATGGAACATATCAAAGAACATCACATGCGTTCCATCTTCAAGTCCGGCCACCGGATTACTGTTGAAGGCCCCGTGCAGGCCGAGGAGATAACCCGTCTTGCCTTCCATCCGGATCTGGATGCCTTTCGGCGCCCAACGGAGCAGCAGGAAGCTCTCGCAGAGATCGCTGCATTACCTGAAGGTCGAATTATCATTGCACATGAAAATGAGACGATTATTGGTTATGTAACCTTTCACTATGCGGATGATTGTGAACGCTGGTCCGAGGGTAATATGACTGATCTGATTGAGCTTGGGGCAATCGAGGTTGCGGACGACTATCGCTCGCTTGGCATTGGACGTGAGATGTTGCTTACCTCTTTGGAAGATAAATACATGGAGAACTACATTATTTTCACCACAGAATATTATTGGCATTGGGATCTGAAGGGCAGCGGACTAAACGTATGGGATTATCGCAAAATGATGGAGAGGCTGATGGAAACGATCGACATGACGTGGTATGCAACAGACGACCCCGAAATCTGTTCACATCCTGCGAACTGTTTGATGGTACGTATCGGAAGTCAGGTGCCCATCACATCGGAAGAACAGTTTGATCGTGTACGCTTTCGCCATCGGTTCATGTACTAATTCGATGATCTGCTCGAAAAAAAGATATACATAACAAAAACCGCCTCTCGCAGCGTTGCTCCATACTTCATGGAACAGCTAATCGAAAGGCGGTTTTTCATTGATTTTGGATGGATTTTGTAACTGAAGCTTATGCCATTACATATTTTCTAACATATGTTCCACAATACGGTGTGAACGCTGAGAAGATTCCACGGTAAATTCAGCAAAGTTAACATGCGCCGAACCATCCGCTTTATCTGACATCCCACGCAGGACAACAAATGGTACACGATTCATGTAACAGACCTGAGCAACTGCAGCCCCTTCCATCTCAGCACATGCACCGTCCATTTCCGTATATAACATGTTAACCGTATCTTTATTCGCAATAAATTGGTCTCCCGATAACACTTTACCGATCAGGTAATTGGCTCCCTGAGCTTTACACGCTTCTTCAGCCAATGTAATAAGCGAAGCCTCGGCAGGGAATGCAGATGTCTCTTGGTAAGGAATAACCCCGCGTGCGAACCCCAGTGGCGTTACATCCATGTCGTGCTGAATACATACAGACGATATAACCATATCTCCAATGTTCAGCTCCGGGTTAACTGCACCCGCAACACCTGTGAAGATAATACGATCAACTTGAAAACGATCAATCAAAATCTGCGTCGTAACTGCTGCATTGACTTTACCTACGCCGGATTTGCACACGACAATTTGCTTGCCCAGCCACTCGCCTGCAACGTATGTAATCCCGGTTTGTTTGACCGTCTCAAGCTGCTTCATGCCTGCCAGCAAAAGCTCGACTTCCTCATCCATCGCTCCGATAATCCCAATCGTTTCACGCATCTTCCGATACCTCCTGTTTTCACTTTTAACCTCATTCAGCACAAAAGCTCCGTCTCCGGAGCTTTCGCATATCCACTATGTAGAGAGAATGACTTCTCCCTTACTGTATATAATCCCGATTAAACTACATCTGCGTGACTTACAGACAGACGAAGAATCGTTTCATGCGGCAAAATAACCCGTGGGTTCTCCACATTTTCTTTCTTCATCAACTTGGTCAGCAAACGCATCGCTACTGCACCCAGGTCGTACATTGGCTGAGCCACTGTTGTCAACTGAGGACGCACCATGGAAGCCATACGGATGTTATCCACACTAATAATGGAGAAATCATCCGGTACTTTCAGACCTTCATCCTGAATGCTGTGAATGGCACCAATCGCCATTTCATCTGTTGCAGCAAAGATCGCCGACGGTTTCTTCTTCAGTCCGAGGAAATATTTCATCGCTTCCACACCGGATTCGTAACGATAGTTACCGATACGTACCAGATCTTCTTGGTATTCCATGCCTGCTGCTTCCAGTGCTTTCTTGTAACCTTGGAAACGGGCATATCCATTCGCCGGATCTTGCAGTGTACCACTGATCATCGCAATTTCCTTGTGTCCATGACGAATCAGGGTGTTTACCGCGTCAAACGCAGCCGCCTCATGGTCAATATCCACCGAAGGGAATGTGCCCTTCTCATCACTCGTTGCACAAAGTACGATCGGCACAGCCGCAGACTGGAACGCCTGAATGTGTTCGTCCGTTACTGTTCCACCCATGAAGAGCAGTCCGTCTACTTGCTTTTCGAGCAACGTGTTGATAACACGAATTTCTTTTTCTTTCTTCTTATCTGCATTACACAAAATAATATTGTAGTGATACATATTCGCAATATCTTCAATTCCGCGGGCAATCTCCGCGAAGGTTGAGTTCGAAATATCTGGAATAACGACCCCGACCGTGGTTGTCTTCTTGCTTGCCAGACCTCTGGCTACCGCATTCGGACGATATCCCAACCGTTCGATGGCTTCATATACTTTTTTCCGCGTTTGCGGTTTGACATTAGGGTTATTATTAACTACCCGTGATACCGTTGCCATAGACACTCCAGCTTCACGTGCCACATCATAAATGGTTACCGTCACAGTACTTCTCTCCATTACCAGTAAATTTTCATACCATTTTCATTAAGATTTATATTACGACAAATTTTTGCATTAATCAATTAAAATAGGCTTTAGGACTCACTCAAAACATTCGTAAGTGTGGTTCTAGTAATATCTGAATGGGAAGTATGCCATACAGGAATTCCCTTTTTGATCAGGATTGCCTGTGGAGATTCGTGCTTAACACCCAGCTTGTCTGCTGCTTCATTGGATACCGGGCGATCTTCCACAACATAGATGATGCCATATTTCACTTGTTCATTGGCATTGTTAAGCAAATAATCGTTCATCTCCTGATAAGCGTTCGAGCTGATCGGACAGCGCGTGCTATGCTTAAACAGAAGCAAGGGTTGATCCTCGGTAGCCTCCACTGCGGAGTTTAGCTGTTCAATACTTGTCATTTTAGTCATGTCAGCCATTAGATATACATCCCCCTTTACCAGGAATACCGCTATGTTGAGCGTTTTCACTCTTCGATATCTTAACAAAAAGTGCGCGAAAAAGCCAATTTTCATGAAAACAAGCATTTTACACGTCAAAATTAGACAGCATTTGAGAAGTACTCCTGCCACACAAATCCGGATAATTGACTTAATCTGCGCTCCGTGGTCTCAATCCACGCTGTATCACCAGACTTCGTTGCGTAACCCATAATGTCCAGCAACAGATTGATACGCTCCTCCACTGCTTGCTGCATTCGATATTCCATCTCCCGATCGGTCGCATCCGGCCAGGCCAGCAGTAGCTCATGAAACAGGTCTGCCAGTTCATTACGTTCACCAAAAGATACGTCTTGCTTCACGGGCTGTTCACCCAATGTGTTTATGCATTCTGTTAAGTCCGGCTTGACCGGCGGAAGCACTTCGTATGATACACAGTCTGTACACGCAAATACGGGTACGTTTCGAATCTCCACTTTTTTGGCGTATACCACTGTTCTTAATTCCAACTCCATTACATGTCCACATCTGCACGACTTGCGCACCACCATCACCTCATTCGTTCTATACTCTATATAAGTACCATTCGACCTATTTCGGCTCAAATCCTGCTATATACGAAAGGTTGCACAAATTACCACTCCCTCCAGATGAAGGTTGTCGAACGCAGGCAGTTACTGACTTGTAATCGCTTCCTCCAAACTGAATATGCACTTCCATGAAGTCCCTTGGAGAATCTGTTACAATTAAAGACGCAACAGATATATCACCGCAAAAAGGAGAGATGGACATGAGGTTAACCGGTAAAAAAGTCATCGCTCTGGTCGATGAAGAATTCGAGGATTTAGAATTGTGGTACCCTGTACATCGGGTTCGTGAAGAAGGTGCAGAAGTGCATCTTGCTGGTGAGAAAAAAGGAAAAACCTATATTGGCAAATACGGTGTGCCTGCTGAAGCCGAATACAGTTTCGATGAACTCGACAGTTCAGATTACGATGGTATTCTCGTGCCAGGCGGTTGGGCGCCAGACAAGCTGCGTCGTTATCCCAAAGTACTGGAGCTTGTGAAGGAAATGAATGCAGACCGGAAACCGATTGGACAGATCTGTCATGCGGGCTGGGTGCTGATTTCAGCCAAAATTCTGGACGGAGTTACAGTAACCTCTACACCAGGCATTCGGGATGACATGGAAAATGCAGGTGCGATCTGGAAAGATGAAGCGGTTCTTGTTGATGGACATATCATCTCGGCACGTCGTCCGCCTGACCTTCCACCTTATGGCAAGGCATTCTGTGATGCACTCGCTGACAAGTAAAAATAACCCCATTGTGCTCTCATGCACATTGGGGTTATTTTATATAACAAGTTTTCCAATAAATAATTATCACAAATGTAAATATATTAACTTAAAGGTATTTATATCCATTTTACCTAATCATGATGCGTTCGAACCACTTTGTTCATCTGGACTTCCCGTGGAGTCATTAAAGACTTGCAGTCGCTCCTCAATATCTCCGCTGGTCCGTAAGGCGAAGCACTTTCGCGCTTCTTCTTTGGCAGCTGATGCTGTTGTGTTCAGCACTCTGTGCTTCACACGTAACAGGGATTGTGGAGACATACTCAAGTGGCGAATGCCAAGCTCCAACCAAAGCGGAATGGCGCGTTCGTCCCCTGCCATCTCTCCGCACACACTGACATCAATTCCAGCCGTATGAGCCGCATCTGCTGTCGCACGAAGCATCCGCAGAACAGCCGGATGATAGGGGTGATACATATGAGCAATCTGCTCATTCATTCGATCTACTGCCAGTACATATTGAACCAGGTCGTTCGTACCAATACTGAAGAAATCAGCTTCCTCTGCGAGCAGATCAGCAATCATCACCGCTGCAGGAACTTCGATCATAATTCCCACCTGAATGTGAGGGTCGTATGATAATCCGCGCTCGTCCAGATCAGACATCGCCTCACGGAGAATCTCATTGGCCTGCTGAAGTTCCTCCACCGAAGAGATCATCGGGTACATGATTTTGACATTTCCAGCAGCGCTGGCACGCAGAATGGCTGTAAGCTGTGTTTTGAACAGATCCTTGCGGTCCAGACTAATCCGAATGGCACGGTACCCCAGAAACGGATTGTCTTCCTCCGGCAGTTCAAAGTAATCGAGTTGCTTGTCACCACCGATATCCAGTGTACGAATAACAACAGATTGTCCTGCTGTTTTCTCTGCCACAAGACGATACACCTCATACTGTTCTTGCTCACCCGGGAACGTAGCACGGTCCATATACAAAAACTCTGTTCGGAACAAGCCCACACCTTTGGCTCCTTGTTTCAAAGCAAGGTCCAATTCCTTCACCGAACTGATATTGGAAGCCAAGTGCAAAACGGCCCCATCTTTGGTTACGGCATCCACGGTAGCAAGGACTTGAAGTTGTTCCTTTTTCTTCAGTTGTTTGCTGCGAAGCATGGTATACCGTTCAATCGTCTTGCGATCCGGGTCCGTAAATACCAAGCCATTGTCACCATCCACCACAAGCATATCCCCTGTCTCTACCGGCATGCCAAGACTCGCTTCCAGACCGGAAACGAGAGGAATACCAAGGGCACGAGCCATAATCGCAGAATGTGATGTTTTCCCGCCAATCAAGGTCACAATGCCTAGTACATGGGTCGGATTCAGATGCGCCAGTTGAGATGGCGACAGTTCTTTGGCAACGAGCACATACGGCTGGGTATCCGAAGGAAGTGTAATCTCCGGTGCACCGAGCAAATGCTTGAGCAGACGGTTACCCACATCCTTGATGTCAATTGCCCGCTCCTTCATATACTCGTCTTCCAGCAAGTCAAACATCGTGACAAAGTGATCAATGGCTTCTTTGACCGCCACTTCTGCTGCCTTATATTGACGCTCGATAATGCCGCGAATTTCGTTCATGAATACTGGATCTTCGAGGATTGCAAGATGTGCATCAAAAATACTGGACTCCTCCGGACCAACAACTTCCTTGAACTCATTTTTGATATATTCGATCTCATCCTTAGATGTCCGTATGCCCTCATACAGCCGTTCGAACTCTTGGGCGAGATCTACCGAATCCATCTTCTGATCCGGCAGATCCCATTCCCAACTGGGCAGGACAAATGCTTTGCCGATGGCTATGCCTGCAGCTCCGTTGATGCCTTGTATCTTCATTCTACCCCTCCAACGTTCCTGTCATAGAGCACCACGGACATAACGGATGCCTGACCTTTCTTAACTTGCTTAAATGGAGCAAAACTCCATGATTTTACACGATCCGGATTCGTAATTACCATTGGTGTTGTCAGTGACGCCGCTTGCTCGCGGAGTACTGCCAGATCAAACTTGATTAACAACTGCCCTGGCTCCACCGTATCGCCCTCCTGAACAAAAGCTTCAAAATGGCCTTTCAATTGAGAGGTATCGATGCCGATATGCAGTAACACCTCAAGCCCCTCACGGGTAGAAATACCCAAGGCATGCATGGTCGGGTACAAGTGCATAATCGTTCCGTACACGGGTGAGACCAGCTCTCCCTTTTCCGGAACAAAGGCTACACCATCACCCACAAGCTTGGCTGCAAAGATCTGATCCGGCACCTCTTCAATTGGGAGCATTTTGCCCTGAACGGGGGCACAGAACAGAACCTGTTGCAGATCTCTTTCCAGCAGCTTCGCGATTTCTTCCCGAATCAATTCCGAGTAGGTCCCGAATACCACCTGTACGTTACCGCCACCCAACTTGATCAGCCCAGCGGACCCCATACTCTTCATGGCACCCGTGTCGATCAGGCGGTCATCATGCACAGTCAGGCGAAGACGTGTAATACATGCTTCAACCTGTACAATGTTACTCTTCCCACCCAATGCTTCGAGGATTAAAGGTGCTTGATAAGGAATGTTACCTACCCAATCTTCCAGCATGGAGCCCTCTTCACGTCCTGGTGTTGGAATCTTGAACGTACGAATCGCCCATCGGAACAGGAAGTAGTAAACCAGCCCATATAGTATGCCAATCGGAATGAGCTTCCAAGCATTCTCCGATAGATGGAAATTGAGTATGTAATCAATAATACCTGCGGAGTAAGAAAATCCATGCCGGATATCAAGCCAGTAACTAATCCACATGGCAACGCCGGACATCACTGCATGCACGATGAACAGATAAGGTGCCGCGAACAAAAAAGCAAACTCAATCTGTTCCGATACCCCGGTTAGAAAACAAACGAGTGCCGATGTCAGAAAAGTTTTCTTGATTTTTGGTTTCAGATCTTCCCTGGCTTCCTGAATAATAGCAAAGGCTATTGCCGGAATGGCAAACATCATGATGGGAAACAAACCCGCCATAAAGAATCCTGCCGTTGGATCACCTGCAAAAAATCGGGGCAAATCCCCTTGCACAATGTTACCATCAGGCGTTTCAAACGTCCCTAACTGGAACCAAAACACATTGTTAAGCAGGTGATGAAGCCCGAAAGCCACCAGCACCCTGTATAACACCCCGTAAATGAACAGTCCAAAACCCCCGAGACTGTATTCCCAAGTAGCAATGCCGTTCAATCCATGCTGTAGGATCGGAGCGAGCCATAACATAAAACAGGAGAACAATGCCGAACAGAGTCCGACGATGAGCAAAACAAACCTTGAACCTCCAAAAAATTGTAAAATTTCAGGCAGTTTAATGCTTTTAAACCGATTATGCATCCCACCGGCAAGCGCGCCGAGTATGATTCCGATTAAGGAAGCGGGCTGAACGGTGCCATCCCCGAAGTTCCGAGTCACCTGATCATATATCACGATACCAGCCAGAGCAGCAAGTCCCGCTTGTCCGGCCTGGTTGGAGAGTCCCAGTGCTACACCGACAGCGAACAAATACGGTAAGAAATAAAAAATACCGTGTCCGGCCACGGTAGACACTTCACCGACAATATCCAATCCCCAGGCGTCCCAAGGCAGACTGCCAACACTGAGCAAAATTGCGGCTGCGGGCAGGACCATTGTAGGCAGCATTACCGCTCGTCCGAGCTGCTGCAAGGATCCGAGCCAATTCATGGCGACCTCTCCTTTCTATCCTAGATGGTAAGCTTTACGCAACGTTTTGTCAAAGCAAAACAGTAACCAATTGGTAATTATAACGGCAAAAATAGAGCAGAAAAAATCCCGTCAACTTCAAGTTAACGGGATTCATCCTATAATCATTCAATTGGTTCAGATCAGGAGATCATTCGATCACAGGTGAACGAGCCTCTCAGCCGCGTCCAGCGCCGCGCAGAACGATGGAATCCTCTACCTTGATACAACGATTCGTTACCGCTGTCATGCCATTCTCTGCAGCAATCTGGACCGCTTCATCACTATGGATGCCAAGCTGCAGCCACAGCACATTGGCTTTGATGGCAGCGGCGTCACGAGCGACATCCGCGCAAAACTCTTCGCGACGAAACACATTGACAATGTCTACCGGCTCTGGAATATCCGCGAGTGTGGCATATACCGTCTCGCCAAGGATTTCACCTTGCACCTGTGGATTAACCGGGATGATGCGATAACCTCTGCTCTGCATGGCTTCTGCCACCATATAGGAAGTGCGATCTGATTTGTCTGATAAGCCGACGACTGCGATGTTGCCTGCCTTGCGCAAAAGTTGTCCAATTTCTTCACGAGTAGGGTTGTTAAATTCCATGTTCAAGCACCATCCTTTTCTGATTAAAGTGCGTGTTCAAAAGACTGATTTTCAGTTATTTACTCTTTTACCCATTGAACCGAGGCGCCAAGCGCCTGCAAATGATCGAAATATTGCGGATAAGACTTGGCTACATGGTGTGCATCCCGAATACGAAGCGGCTCCTTGGAACGCAGACCAACAACAGTGAGCGCCATAATTACGCGATGATCGTAGTGAGCGTTAATCTCAACGCCGCCTTCAACGCCTTCTGGACGTCCGTGTACGATAATCTCAGCTTGACGCTCTTCAACGTTCGCTCCTGCCTTCCGCAGTTCGTTCAAGTAATCGGTGATTCGGTCACATTCCTTGTAACGCAGGTTCTCTACATTATAGAACCGTGACGTTCCTTCCGCAAACACAGCTGCGGCTACCATAGCCAAAACGGCGTCCGTCGCGGCATCCCCGTCGAATTCGATCGCTTTCAGTCTGCCATTACCTTGAACGTGTACAACATCGTTCTCATGTGTCAATGGCACTTCCATCATGCGCAGCACGTCAACGATGGCACGTTCACCCTGTTTGCTCTGCTCCATCAGGCGCAGAATTTTCACATCAGACTGTGTAACCGCTGCTGCGGCAAGAACGGCTGCCGAGCCCGGGTAGTCCCCTTGAACCGTGTAGGTCGTTGGCTGGTAAGCCTGTCCACCTGGTACACGGAAGGACATGTAATCATCACTTGCATGGATAACGATGCCTGCCTGCTCCAGCACTTCCAGGGTCTGTCCGATAACAACCTTGGACTTCAGGTCATTCAGCACTTCGATGGTGCTGTCTTCTGCAAGCAACGGCGTAACAAACAACAATGCACTCAGATATTGGGAGCTGACGGAGCCGGATACACGAATGTGTCCACCCTTGGCATTGCCACCCTTGATTGTAATCGGCAGGCGTCCTTGTTCGTGTTGTACATCTACACCCAATTGGCCAAGCGCATCGATCAGGTCATCATGAGGGCGTTTGCCTAGCGAATCAGGGTACGTGTTCACAAATGTAACGTCAGGGCAGAGCGCTGTAACGCCCATCAGGAAACGAAGTACAGCACCCGCATTCCCGACATTCAATTCACGTACATCACGGGGATGACTGCCAAATCCCTGGATCACAATCTTGCTGTCGTCTTCTTCAAGTACTGCCCCCAGATCGCGAATACATCTGCGCATCGCGTCACTGTCTTCACTGTGTGCCGGGAAATGAATGGTACTTGTGCCTTCTGCCAGCGCAGCAGCAAGCAAATAGCGAGTCGTGTAGTTTTTGGAGGACAGAGCCCCGATTTCCCCGTTCAGAGTGGGGGTTGGTTTAACAATAACGTCCATGGATGAAATTCTCCTTCATTGATTATATTGTGGCCAAATTGACATTCCGTGCATCGCTTGGGTATCATTATAGCGTTAAGTCCATACAGAAAAGAGGACCTGAATATGACACAAATAGCTGAAATTGAAACGTCTGAGCTGCGCCGCCGTTTACAGGCGGGAGAGAAGCTGCAGATGATAGACGTCCGCGAGGACGATGAAGTCGCGCAAGGCATGATCGAAGGAGCCAAGCATATTCCGCTTGGACAGATTCCGGACCGACTGTCTGAGATTGAGAAATCAGGCGAGATCGTGATCATCTGTCGTAGCGGTTACCGCAGTGAGCGTGCCTGTGAATATCTGCAGCAACTGGGATATGAAGGCTGTACAAACATGGTCGGCGGTATGCTTCAGTGGCAACAGGAAGACTAGAGAAACTAGGAGAGAAGCGAAGTCATTTGTAGCCTTATGACTTCTGCTCTGCTCCACTTCTAGAAACGGGCCTATATGGCCCGTTTTGTTATATCTGCCACCACCTATCAACCATCAAACTTCGATGATAACAAGCTTAGACGCGGTAATGCGCTAAAATTAAACGAGTCACTTCAGCAGCGGATAACTCCGTTGTATCCACCGTATAATGTGCGAACCGATATGCGTCTTTCCGTTCTTCCATAATTGCCTGAATGCGTTCCTCTGCATTGCCTGCGAGGAGTGGACGATTGTCACAGCCACTAACACGCTCTACAATCACTGCCGGATCAGCAGTCAAGGCAACAACCCATCCATTTTTCAACATCACGTCACAATTATCCGAACGCAGCACTACGCCACCTCCGGTCGCTATGACCTGTGACTTCTTCTCCAGCATCGAGCACAACATGCGGCTCTCGGCATCACGGAAATACGTCTCTCCCTTGCCAGTGAACAATTCTGGAATCGTACAGCCTTCCTCTTTTTCCACCGCGGCGTCTACATCAATCAATCGATAACCAAGCTCGCGTGCAAGCATGTCAGCGACGGTTGATTTGCCGGTTCCCATCATACCAATGAGAATAATATTGTTAGACTTGCTCAAGGTGTACACTCCTTTAATTCAAGCAATTCGTGAGCACTTTTGTCCTATCATAACACAGCCCTGCGGACTGGGAAAGACCATCTCCTTACCGACTTCCTTTCGACCATCCGCAAGTACTTCCAAGACAGATCAAGTAACTCCCGGCATCTAAGCCTACGTTAGATCACCTTAAGCAGTTTTGAGCCCACATACGTCTCAATCAGTAACCATCCCAGGAAACTAACGAACTCCAATGAACTTATTTACGTAAAATAGGCGCAGTTAAACTTCTAACGAATCTCAGTAAGCTTATTTCAAAAAATCACCGTCAAAACAGCGAAATCTCGCTGCGAATTATTGAAATAGTGCCTTCTGAGTTCGTTAAAAAATTGAACCGGCTCATTTTGCCAAAATAGAGTGTCTCCTGTTCATTAGGTCTAGAATCAGCTACATATCGTCTCCATCAACACTATTACTTATAACAAAGTAAAAAAAGAGGCCCAGCGTTAACCGGCAATCACCGGAACGCCAAACCTCTTTTGAGCCCCTTAGCAGGCTAAAGCTCCTGCTTAAGGGCACTTTGGCCAAATCTAATAGCCTTGTAGTATATGTGGTACTACTCCATCCAGTTGTGGTGGAAGCTGCCTTCTTTGTCCACACGTTTGAACGTGTGAGCACCGAAGTAGTCACGTTGAGCTTGCAGCAAGTTTGCTGGCAAACGCTCTGTACGGTAGCTGTCGTAGTAAGAAAGAGCGCTGGAGAAGCCAGGTACCGGAACACCTTGTTTTACAGCAGCCGCTACGACTTCACGCCATGCGCCTTGATAAGACTCAACGATGTTTTGGAAGTAAGGATCCAAGAGCAAGTTTTTCAGAGCTGCGTCTTTATCATAAGCTTCCTTGATGTTTTGCAGGAACTGCGAACGGATGATGCAGCCGCCACGGAAGATCATGGCAATGTTGCCGTATTTCAGATCCCAGCCATACTCGTCGGAAGCTGCACGCATTTGTGCAAATCCTTGTGCGTAGGATACGATTTTACTTGCAAAGAGGGCTTTACGCACGCTCTCGATGAACGCTTTTTTGTCGCCGGAGAACGCTTCAGTCGCTGGTCCATTCAGGATTTTGCTAGCTGCTACACGCTCGTCCTTCATGGCAGACAGGAAACGGGAGAATACGGATTCTGTAATCATGGACAATGGTACGCCGAGATCCAGCGCACTTTGGCTTGTCCATTTACCTGTTCCTTTTTGTCCAGCCGCGTCCAGAATAACGTCAACCATTGGTTTGCCCGTTTCCGGATCGTATTTGGAGAAGATATCTGCAGTGATTTCGATCAGGTAGCTGTCCAGCTCCCCTTGATTCCATTCCGTAAAGATCGCATGAAGCTCTTCAACAGAAACGTTTAAAACGGATTTGAGCAAGTGGTACGCTTCACCAATCAACTGCATGTCTCCGTACTCGATACCGTTATGCACCATTTTAACATAGTGTCCGGCACCATCAGGTCCAATATATGTACAACATGGATCGTCACCGACTTTGGCCGAGATCGCCGTCAGGATCGGTTCAACCAGTTTATAAGCACTTTCCTGTCCACCAGGCATGATGGACGGGCCTTTCAGTGCGCCTTCTTCACCACCGGATACACCTGTACCGATGAAGCGAATGCCTTTGTCTTCCAACTCTTTGCTGCGACGTTGCGTGTCAGGGAAGTATGCGTTCCCTCCATCAATGATGATGTCGCCCTCATCCAGGTGAGGAAGCAGTTGTTCAATGGTAGCGTCGGTCGCTTTGCCGGCTTGTACCATGATCAAAATTTTGCGCGGGGATTCCAGGGATGCTACGAACTCTTCAATGGAGAATGAGCCTGTCAGGTTTTTACCTTCAGCTTCTTTCAGAAGATCATTGGTTTTCTCCGGGGAACGGTTATATACCGATACTGAGAAACCTTTGCTTTCAATGTTAAGGGCCAAATTTTTGCCCATGACAGCCAGGCCAATTACGCCAATTTGTTGTTTTGTCATCTGGTCCTCCATCCTTTGCTCCAATTAATTTTATTGAAATAAATTCTCAACAATACTCCTATTTTAACGGTTTTATGTATAGAAGTGAACCCCGTGACACCGTTACGCAACGATAAAACACCCCAATCTGCTGAGGTGTTCATCGTATTTTCATAAATAGAACCGTGAAGGCAATACATCATGCCAAAGTAATCCAATATTGTATTGTACAATGTTATAATTATATCCAATGAAGTTCGAACAAAAAGGAGGATTGTACATAATGGCGTTAGAGCAGCTCTCAAAAGAGGAACGGATTTCCCTGGATATTCGAAGAACATTTCTTCTGGGGGCGTATATGAATGAATGGGGGGTGCCAGAGCTCAGGATCGTTCTTTCGAAGCCAGACAGAAACATTCATGTAGAAATCTATTATTTTCCGGCCACAATTCAATCTGGCATCGCAAGATTCGTGACGGTAGGGTTGTCTCAGGCAACGCGGCCCTCAGGAGAGCTTGTAGCTGCTGAATGGATGCTTGCGCTGCAACCGGATCTTGGCGGTGAAGAGGTGGAGCGTGTCAACACGTACCTGGTCGATCTGATCTCCCATCACATCGAAAATGTGCCGGATTCGACGGTTCCCCGTGTGATGGAATCAAGCGAATTAGCACCAGCCCGATGGAATGCGAATGCCTTTCTCATTGATGAATTGCGGGGAGAAAAAGAATCCCTCGAACAGATTCATGTGGGTCATGAAACGATAGCATTACTGTGGGCAGTACCCATCACTTCTTTTGAAGCCAACCTGTTGCTCACCAAAGGATTGGATGAATTTGATGCCTGGATTGAAAGCTCGCAATATTCCATCATCAACCCCTGTCGTCCGTGATGCCCGTTAGGCACAAAAATAGAGCCCTGGCTTGCGCCGGGGCTTTGGTATAGATGACTTTCAAAAGAAATATTCATCAACCTTCCAGCATTAACAGATGTCCAGACAACTGTTTCAATGCTTCGCGGCAGGCATTTGCCTTTTCCGTATTATTCAGTTGAACAGCCGTATACAGGCGCTCCAGTTCATCGTCCACTTCCATGCGCAACAACATGAGCCTTTCCTCGCCTTCACGCGAGAGGAACATTTCTTCCATCTCTTCCGCCGTCGGCGCAGGTTCCTTTTGAAAAATGACACGCTGTTTGAATCCGGAAACTTCCACGAGCCGAATGACTTCACCGAATAAAATATTCTCCACGGTCATCTGCTGATCCTTGAACCGCTTCACAACCGCATGCCCGCGTGTATCTCCAATCAGCTTCTCCAGCCACTCTGCAAGTTTTGCATCCTTAATGATATAATCTCCAGTCATCTTGTAGTTCCCCGTGCGTGTCTGTTGAAAGCGGAGCTTTACCAGCTTGCGGCCGGTCCGGACTGACAGGATAAAAAAGGATTCGTCCTCGCTCCAATATAGTGAATATCCCTCACGAATAAGGTCTCTGATCAAATTTTGGATATGCCGACGGTTGAACCGCAGCTCCAGATTGCAATATTCAACTTCATAACTCTTATTCACGGCACTCCCTCCATCTGTACCGGATCAACTCCGGCCCTCGTCTTCAATCGCTTCTACTCAATCGGCTTACCCTATTTTATACTTCATTTTATGTAAGGGTACTTGGTTATTTGACTATTTTTCACCGAAAGGACCGCAGGATTGCAGCTTTCCGCAGACGCACAGGGGCAAGCCCCCGATTATCGTGATATAATGGACGCGAAAAAGGGAGCTCCACAACCAAGACGGTTGGTGGAACTCCCTTTTCTTTTGCTTATTTGGCCGGAGCGGTGCGAAACGGATTGCGGGATAACACAAAGTGCACAACGGCAAGTCCTGCCATGACGATGGCACTGCCAATGAATGGGGCCGGATGGCTAACGTGGTCCCACAGCAACCCGGAAACAATAGGGCCTACAACCATGCCAGATCCCTGCAATGTAAGGAAGAATCCCCAGATTGCTCCCCGCTCCCCTTTGGGAATCAGAGTGGCTACAAAAGCATTCCAGGCGGGCAAAATCATGGCATAACTGATCCCCACCAGCATGACAACACCAAACACCACCGGAATGGATGTTATGGAGGAGAATGCGAACAGACTCGCCGCCGCCATCAAAAAACCAACGTTCAGGAACGGTTTCGTGCCAAACCTGTCTACCATTTTACCAACAGGCAGTAAGGCAATAACGGTTATTCCACCACCCGCAATCAGCAACAAACTGTAAAGGTTCGGTGAGATGTGCAGGTCTGTGCGTGTATATAGCGTGATGACTGGACTGAGCAGCCCGATGACAAACGACTGCATAAACAAGGCAGGATACACCAGTGGATTAACATTAAGCGTGCTGCGTACCCGTTGCAGTGTGCCCTTCACACTCTTTTGCAGCCGGATGAACGGTGTGAGCAGATTCGGTTTGGCTGGATATTTCGCATCGCTATTCTTCGCCGCTTGCTCGGCATGCTCGCCTTCAACAATGACACGTCCGGGAAGAATCATGGCCACCAGAATAACGAGAATGGCACAACCCATCAGCACGAGGAATATAGTTCGATAATCATGATGCGTGCGCTCCAGCAGCCAGTTCATGCCTATTGGTCCAAGTCCCGTTCCGCCGAGAGCAGCCATCTCCAGCGCCCCCATTGCTGTACCATTTTTGTTCTGTGGGCCAGACATCGCCGTCACCCCTGTCATGGCGCAAGGCCAAAGTGGTGACGTACCAATGCCAAGAATGAGACAGGCCATGGCCAGGCCAAAGGCACTTTTGAGAAAAAGGATCATAATAACAGCGATTAAGGTACAGATTAGTGCTGTAACCATCGTTGCGCGGAACCCGATCCGTTCTGCTGCCCAGCCGGAAGGCGCCCGGAACAGATTATCTCCCAGATATTGAAGAGCAAATGCCACACCAATGACGCCTGCGGACAGACCCAGTATATTGTCCATATAGACGGGCAAAACAGCTACCAACAAGGCCCCTTTGATAATTTCAACTAGAAAAAGTGTCAGCCACATCGCGATAAAAAATGGTGATCGCAAAATTTTGGCTGGTTTTGTATCGGTTTGCATTCTTTTTCCCCTTTCGCCGTTCAATTGCCTATTCCCTATCCTTAGTGTAACCGTGGGGAATGTGTCCAAATCTCGGCAATTCAAAAAATTGTCGATTATACTGTTGCATTCGGTTCTTAATTTGCTATACTCATCTTTGTTTACCAATTTTATTAGGAAGGGTTGTGACAGCACTGATGAATCACCACCGTACGCCGCTGTTTACCGCTTTAAAAAATCATGCGGCACTCAATCCGGTACAGTTTCATATTCCGGGCCATAAAAAAGGATTGGGAGCGGATACCGAATTCCGTGAATTTATTGGCGATAATGCCTTCTCCATAGATTTGATTAACATCGCACCGTTGGATGACCTGCATCAGCCAACCGGTGTCATTCAGGAAGCACAAATTTTGGCAGCAGATGCCTTCGGAGCCGATTATACCTATTTTAGTGTACAAGGCACAAGCAGTGCCATTATGACCATGATTCTGTCTGTATGTTCACCGGGTGACAAAATTATTGTGCCCCGTAATGTGCATAAATCAGTTTTGTCCGCCATTATTTTCTCAGGCGCCAAACCCGTATTTGTTTCTCCTTCACAAGATGCCAATCTGGGCATTGACCACGGAGTGACTACACAGTCTATCCGTCGCGCACTTGAGCGTCATCCAGATGCCAAGGCATTGCTTGTAATTAACCCGACCTATTACGGCGTGGTTACCGATCTAAAAGAGATTGTTGAGCTTGCACACAGCTATCAAGTCCCTGTCCTCGTTGATGAAGCACACGGTGTACTCATTCATTTCCATGAGGATCTGCCGTTGTCTGCGATGGCAGCAGGTGCCGATATGGCTGCAACCAGTGTTCACAAGCTTGGTGGCTCCATGACACAGAGTTCCGTACTCAACTTGAATACAAAGAATGGGTTCGTGAATCCACAGCGTGTACAGACGATTCTGAGTCTGCTCACCTCAACATCAACTTCATACATTTTGCTTGCTTCACTCGATACGTCAAGACGTAACCTGGCACTCCACGGTCGTGAAATTGCACAGAAGGCCATTGAACTAGCTGAGTTTGCCAGACGTTCGATTAATGATATGGATGGCCTGTATTGCTTCGGTAGAGAGTTGCTGGGTACAGAAGCAACCTTCAACTATGATCCAACCAAAGTAACGATCCATGTTCGCCATCTGGGCATTACAGGGTATGAGACAGAGAACTGGCTGCGTGAACATTACAACATCGAGGTCGAACTTAGTGATATGTACAATATTCTGTGTCTCATCACGCCAGGAGATACGGATGACAGTGTGGATATCTTGCTGAACGCTTTGCAGGATCTCTCCCGTACCTATTATCAAGTGAACCCGGCCCATGAACTGGTCGTAAAAGTTCCGGACATTCCACAGTTGATGCTGACTCCACGTGATGCATTCTACGGTGATACCGAAGTGATTCCGTTTAAGGAATCCGCAGGACGTATTATCTCGGAATTCATCTATGTCTATCCGCCAGGAATTCCGATCCTGTTACCGGGTGAGGTTATCACCCAGGAAAACATCGACTACATCATCGATCATGTCGAAGTTGGATTACCCGTCAAAGGACCCGAAGATCGCAGCGTAACCAACGTTAAAGTGATCGTGGAAGCCGATGCCATTTTCTAAAACAACCCCATTTGCGCTGTAAATGGGATGAACTTAAAGGACCAAGCCTTAAGCTTGGTCCTTTTTTATTTTATGGGACAAGCGAGTTTGCATTTTCCCGTCTATTTCGTCGTTCAAATCGGTGGTGTAAATGCTCGTATACCTCTTAAAAAACAAACAAAAGGCCCCCTGAGATCAAGGAGCCTTCATGTTATGTTCCAAAAGAATGACTATTCTTGTGATGCAACGAGTTCGTTGTAAGCCGCTTCAACGCGGTTCCACTCTTCTTCGTCTTCAATATTGTAGAGCACCATTTCCTCGTCTTCTTCTTCCATACGCAGGATGATGCCGTCAGCTTCAGGATTATTACGTTCCAGCAGGAGCGCATAAACATGCTTCTCCACGTCAAACGTCTCCACCAAAACCATCTCCACGTCTTGGCCGTTCTCGTCTGTTAATGTGAGAAGGACTTCTTCATGCTCGTGGTCGTGGTCGTGGTCTTGCCCGCATCCGCAGCCATCGCCGTGTTCATGTGTGTGATCGCTCATTGAAATACCTCGCTTTATAAATAGAAATTGTGTAACCTTGCATATCGTAACATGTTCAATGACCCAGGTCAATTTAACTCACAGGGTAATTTTCGCTTCAATCGTTCAGCGCTGTAATGATTTTCTCCGCTACCAGGACGTAGCTGCTGTTTGCATTTTCTTTAATATGAAAGCCGACCTGATACTTGCCGGCACGACTGAAATCGTACGTAAAATCGTATGTGCGGAACCAGAAGTTATCCTTCTGTGTCGTAAGCTCCTGTGACTGGATATCCTTCACCTGACCGCTTGGATTGGTAATTGTTACTTTCACCGCAGCTACATCTGCTGTCAGACTGTCCACTTGAGAAAATACATTGAATTTCAGCTTACCTACGTTAACGTTGCCAAATACAGTGTCTCCCTTGAAGAGAAAAATATGTACATTCGGTTTGATCACCGTTACTCTCTTGTTACTGCTGTCCCATTTGACGACGCCTCCGGCTTCCCTCACAGGTACATAGGTCGTTCCATCAATGAGATAACCTCCATCAGCTGCTTCCTTGCCGTTAATGAGAACACGAATCTTCTCGTTCACCGAATCTGCAAACAATAAAGACCCGCCGAGCAAGGAGAATACCGTGACACAAAGCAATATTCGTTTCCATTTCATCCCGTCAATATTCCCTCCCCTGCTGCTAGCTGTTGTACATTTATACTGCAGATTCATCCACAAAGTTGCGCTGTTTTTCATCATTTTTCATTTTTTATCCAGAATTTTTTCCACCCCTTGGAATGCACAAAAAGAGGCGATCCTCATTAAAGGATGCCCCTGATCTATAATTGTTATATACACGGGATTATACGAAGAGTTATGAAGAAGTATGCCGGGTCAATATACAAGGAACGCCCTTGCCTAAAGCCCCTTCAATTCTCATACGTGCAGCATAATCCATGCCTCGTGTACATGGTGTCTTACATCTCTCACATACATCCGAAGTGACCAACTTCATGGATACACGTATTTTATCACTCTTTAATGCGGGAGCTTTCTTTCCTTTTGCCTTTGCCATCCCGGATTCCCCATTTCCCCAAGTGCTTACTGATGTAATGCATCATATGGGGATTCGCCCGGTTGTGTGTCTATTTAGAAAACGTATTTAAATAATAAAAATATGACAAGGAGGATACCTCCAAGAATGAGCCAGTTGCTGATTTCATACCAAATGCTCTTGCCTCCGGACAGGTATTTCTGTTCATTCTCCTGATGACGCTGACGGTGGGTATCGGTCTCAGAGCCATGGGGCGGTTTGCTAAAATCCATCATAAGTACATTCCCCTTTCAGCAGTTTTGTATAATCTTAATACCATTATAACCCATAATTGAGTATTAAATTGATTTTTCTGTATAAAAAGGGCTGTTTTATACAAATGGTTCTATTGGATAGCAGTTAATTCTTCTTCTGTGACCCATTTGTGATTCTTAATCAAATCTCCCCCTGTTGTCGGGGTATAATCAACCATATATACCGTTGTCTCTTCAGCAGAATCAATTGTGGCCTTCACACCCTTCATCCCTTTCATGTGATCAGCGCTCAACACTACCTCAGAACCTGCCGCATACGGTTGTTCCTTATGGTCCTGTATTTCCTCATGGATAACCCATTTATGATTTTGCACGGGATCTCCGCCTGTTGTTGGTGTATACGTAACTGCATATACCGTAGTTTCATATGCTCCAACGATCTTTGCTTTTGCACCCTTCATGCCTGACATGTGGTCGGCACTCATCAGCGCCTGGCTTCCTACTGGGAAGGTGGGATTGTTTTTTTCCCGCAGTCCTTCCGGTAGCTCTCCCGATTCAGAATGGTGCATCTCACCTGCGGTAGCTGTATGACTGTCATCGTTGCTTTCAATAGTTTGCCGAGTCTCCTTGCCACAACCACTCAAAATCAAACTGCCTGTAATCAATATAGTCGATAGGGTCAGTAAATATTTTTTCATGGTTTGCACTCCTTTAATTCTATTTGTATCATTCATTATACCCCCTATAGGTATATTGTAATCATTATTATTGCTTTTTCTGGGCAAAGCACATCTTACAATGGAGCAAAATAATACAAAAAAACCTCCGATTTCTCGGAGGCTTCTTATAACAACAAATAGTTTCAATGATTACGCCAATTCCACGTTAACATTCACGTTCCCTTTGATTCCTTTGGAATATGGGCAGTAGTCATGGGCAAGTTTCACAAATTTCTGTGCTGTTTCCTCATCCAGACCGAGAATCTTAACTTCCAAATCGACTTGAAGCTTCACACCGTTGTCCTCAGAGTCCGTCACCAACATTACAGTAGCAGCTACTGTACTTCTTTCAATTTCAACTTTGTGTTTCTTCAATTGAAACTCCAGTGCGGAGTTAAAACAAGCACTATACCCTGCTGCAAACAACTGCTCCGGATTGGTAGCTGTCGTCACTTGTCCTCCGAGTTCAGGTGGTGCAGCAACATCCAACATAAACACGTTATCTGGGGATTGTACGATTCCTTGACGTCCGCCTGTATTAATGACTGTTGTTTCATATAATGTTTTCATTTGTGAAAACTCCTTTAGTTAATTAGATTTATTTTGACTACATTTCGATCTCTTTTGTATCACCAACAATTACATTGTACACAATTAAATTGTGTATGTAAATAGCTAATATAAAAAAATAATATAGTTTAATGCTGCGTTTAAATGAATAGCGATGAGGAGGATTATAATGTAGTTATCGGTAGAGGAAATGTATCCTTCCTTAACTTTCATCCATCGGATAACCTAAATCGAACCGTTAAGGAGGAATAACACGTTTGGAGAATAATTCATTTCTAACCCCGGACAAGCCCAAACATACAGTCAGAGCACTTTCTGAGGTGTTGGCTGTATCAACCAAACTTGGCCTGACTTCATTTGGAGGACCAATCGCTCATCTTGGTTACTTTCATGAAGAATATGTTCGCCGTAGAAAGTGGATGAATGAACGAAGCTATGCAGATTTAGTTGCGCTATGTCAATTTTTGCCCGGGCCTGCCAGCAGTCAAGTCGGGATTGGAATTGGCATCATCCGCGGCGGTTTGCTGGGGGGACTGATGGCTTGGCTTGGTTTCACACTTCCTTCTGTCATTGCGTTAGTTTTGTTTGCTTTCCTTATGCAAGGATTTGATATCAGCAGTACTGGCTGGATTCACGGTCTGAAAATTGTTGCTGTAGCTATTGTCGCTCAGGCGATATTGGGTATGGGGCAGAAACTAACTCCTGATCGTTACAGGGCAACCATCGCTATCTTTACTGCAGCGGCGACTCTTGTGTGGCCAACTGCGTTCACCCCAATCCTTTTTATTGTTATTGCAGGCATGATAGGTATGATCTATTTTAGAAAAATGACAGGGATTAATACAGTAGACTTGTCTGTCCCTGTGAGTCGTAAGTTGGCAATCATTTGTTTGGCTACGTTCTTTGGAATCCTGGTTCTTCTCCCGTTACTCACACCCTTTGATCGTTCGGGGTGGCTGTTATTCTTTGATAGCTTCTACCGTTCAGGCTCACTTGTATTTGGTGGAGGGCATGTTGTACTTCCGTTACTGGAACGTGAATTCGTCCCTGCAGGTCTGATGAACAAATCCGACTTTTTGGCGGGATATGGAGCAGCACAAGCTGTACCTGGACCATTGTTCACCTTTGCCAGTTATTTAGGTGCGATGATGCGTGGGGTTCCAGGTACTTTGGTTGCAACGATTGCTATCTTTTTGCCAGCGTTCCTTCTGACCGTAGGAGCATTGCCCTTCTGGAATTCTTTATGTAAAAGTTCAAAAATTCAAGGAGCATTAATCGGAATTAATGCAGCCGTTGTAGGTATTTTGTTGGCATCGTTGTACGATCCGCTTTGGACAACTGCGATCCTAACTCCTGTTGATTTTGCACTGGTATGTATGTTGTTTCTAATGCTCGTTTTTTGGAAAGTACCACCGTGGATCGTTGTCGCTGCTGGTGCAGCAGGCGGTACAATCATGAACCTTCTCTAAATAAAAAAGGTACCCAAACACTGCACTTCTTTTTCAAAGTGTCCGTGCTTAGGTACCAAATCACTGCACGTATGTCTTTTTACCGATCCATGCAGATTATCTATTTATTCTCTTCGGCATTCCAATTCAAATCATGCACCTAGTTCATCTTCAGACATCTCTCCAGTTTAATTAGTTACTCCAGATATCCACTTTCATCTGTGCACATTTGAAATACTTGGCCTCTGCCTTGCTTGTAGTCAGTTTCAAAAGACATTGCAGTTCTCCATGTTGGAACAACCCACCGCTAAGGTCAGCAGCAACACCACCATACTGATCATCCGCACCAAGCCATACGGACGGTCTCTCGAGTCCAGCTGAGAACTGTAATCCGGTACAGAGTAGCACAGTGAGATTCTTACGGTTCTGTGCTTCATCTCCTGCTACGCCATGTGTAGTGAAGAACACCATGTTTTGATTAAAATCCGTGTACGTTCCATCTGCTTTATAGGCACGGACCATACCATACTTCTGATTTACGTTTTGAAAAAAAGTGATTCCGGCCTTGCTATCCTTCGATTTAATGCCAACCTGAACTGAGATTCCAATGTTCCCGTTTAATTGTAGCGCTTCCAAAGTGATTGCAATTGCTGTTACTTTCGAGCTGTCAATCAGATGTTTCATTTTCAACTCTGCCGTGGCTCCTGCCGTTGTCGGTGTTGTAACGGTTATGGTTCCTCTGTCGGGCAAAGGCTCAAACGTAGGGGTGCCCACCACCTCCACCCAATCCGGTAACGTTCCGTAAAGAAAATCGGCCACAAGCTGTTTGTGGACCTTTCCAAAGGGCACGATCTGACCCGCTGCATCACGTATAACCATCTCTACACCCCCACCGAATAGGCTACACCGATATTATGATCGGTATTGTAATACACGTACACTACACCGTCCATAACGGACACCATCAAGGATTGCATGTTGGTCGTCTCCCAAGTCAATGCCGGAAAATATATATCTGTAGGTTTGTCCAGCAGTTGACGAAAGTCTGCGCTGATCTTGGCAATGGCAGGTCGAGCTACTGTCGTAACCCCACCGGAAGCATAAGCCGATAACATGCCCAGCCACCACATGCTCCCTTTGTACATAAATACACCAGCATTGGATCTCGAAATGTTTTCTCCCGCTGTTAAAGTGGCATCATTACCACCCATTAATGGTCTTGGATCAGCTAACCAGCTACGTCCGTCATGTGAATGCCAGATACATTTACGACCAAAGTCACCGCCGCCCATCACTGAGAAACCGATCCATTTGCCGCCATTTCTGAAACACGAGAAGTAACCAGTATGACCATCACCTGGGAACCCGGGAGGTTTGTCCAAAATCAAACCCACTCTTGTCCAGTTAATCATGTCTACAGAGGTCGCAAGTGCCGTTGATTGATTGATCCCCAGTCCGTTTTGTTGATAATACATAAAGAACAATTGTTCTTCATCGTTCCAGATCACAAATGGAGTTTCCGTTGAATTCCCAACCACAGTATCGAGATACACCTGTCCGTGTTTGGTCCATGGTCCTGTCGGGCTGTTCGAATAGGCTAGTCCAATTCCTCCGATGTGATTATGGTTGGTAGAATACGTAGCATAATAATCTGCTTTTGCATCAGGGATAAGCCCCTTTACCTTGATCGCCCGAAACCAATAGATCGATTGAAGACCCGCCATTGCAGCGGTATACATAGGATTGTCCATTTTTTTATCAAATTGAGGTGTGTACATCCGTCTGGTTTCTGCATCGCAATAATCATAAGGCGAAGTGACACTGTTGGCTGCATTAGCAGTCTGTTCTGCCTGGATATTTTTTCCAACCATTGACATGTTACACAACCTCCTTAACATGCAGGGTGACAATGTCCAATGGAGAGAAGTATACTAATTCCGATGTGCCCTTTAGTAGATTTGAGAGATCAACAACATTACCCATATTCGCAGCCGGCCCCTGAATAAAACGAATGATAGAGCGAATGCCTGCATTATATGAATACGCTTTCATTTTGTTCATTCCTTTGCTTTTCTTACCGTTGTGATCAGTGACTGTCTCTTTCCATGGCATGCCCGGATAATGTTGATCCTTCATATTAATCCCTCCTATTGTTTTCTCCCGATAAGTATATTCATGAAGTTGCCTTTGTGTTAAAGCATTATGCCCATCTTACAGCCTATTATTCTCAGTCTGGTTTTCATATAACTAACCGTTTGCTTATGTTAAACATGACTAAACAGAAAACAGGCTAACCAATACGAATTGGCTAACCTGTTTAAACGAAGAAACTGCAAAACCAATTACTTATTACTCCGCAAAAAATGAAGATATGGGATTCGCTATTTTTTTATTGGATTTCTCTTTGCCTTGGTTATCCAATACATAGTACTGGTAAAGGTCGTTAGTGAATCCGATAGACTCCTGTATTTTCAGCTTAAAAGCTTCAAATGCCGCATCACTCAGATGATCCTCATTCCAGAAATAGTGAAGCATCAATCGATTCTGGTTATAGGGATGTTTGATAACATATGCACCCGCGGCGAGAGGTTGATTCATGGTATTTTTCCAAGGAAAACCCGTCTGTTTCGTCCGATCAATAATGTTAAATTTTAAAGCCTGCACCAATCCGTTTGACTTGGCACTGCCAATGACAATAAGATTGCTGTTGCCAATCTCTTTTTTCATCTTTTGCTTCAGTTCCTTGCGATCCCGTATAATGTCGTATCTCATACCGGTCATATCAAGGAATCCGGTCAACTGATTAACCATATCTTCCTGTTGTTTAGTTGCAAGCTTACTCACCTGATCGCTGAGCACAATGGTTAATTCCTCGCCTTGAAGGACTTTGTCCATCAATCGATTCATCACTTCATAAGGCAGATTAGGGATCATGCCCATGACAGCCTGATACTGTTGTTGTAACATGTCATGTACATAGGCGGCGGTCTCTTCCTGTGATAATTGGTATTCCGGCTTTAAGACAAAGTTAGGCTGATATAGGGCCATCTGCATTTCTGAACGTACTTCCTTACTAAGCACATCTTCAATGGTATGAAGCAGCCCCTCTACCGTTGCATTCTGGTACACGTAGCGTTTGAAATATGTCTTCATCAACTCGTCAAATTTCTCTTCACCGACGGAACGGTAAAGCTGATAGATCGCTTGTCTTCCCTTCTGATAATATACCAAACCTGCCAAATCCCCAGCTTCATCGTTTGTTGACGCAATCGCCATATCTACGGGCGCAGTATCAAACTGTATGGATCTGAACCCATTTAACTTGTCTCCCTGTTTCTCGGCAAAATACACCATGGAGAAATCAGCAAAGCCTTCATCCAGGAAGGATTCTGTCTCCGAGTTATTACCGATCAATGCATGGAACCACTGATGCGCTATTTCATGAACAAATGTTGTGTCTTCTTCTGGAATAGCACCATTTTGAATCTGTCCCATCTGGATGAGCCTCGCATACTCCACGGCAACGCCTTGTACATAAGTCTCGACAATTCGGAACTCTGGATAAGGATACTTGCCATATTTCTCACTATAAAAATCAATGACCTTGAATGCCTGATTAATGTACCGGTCAACTATCTTTTTCTTGGATGGATCATCGTTGTAATAATAGTATTCCACCGTCAGACCGTTACGGGTAGCGCGTTCCACTTGAAGATTAGGACTTGCAAAGAAAACAAACTCCCTCGTATTCTCGGCTACAGCAGATACAATCTTACGTCCATGTTCTGTACTGTCTTGAGTGGTGATCGTGCCTGGCATGGCTACCTGGTACTCATCAGGAACATTTAATTGAACTTCAAAGTCCGATGAGGTGTAATAATCGCTCTCAAATGTTCGACTATACGGTGCCTTGTTCCATTGATGTTTAACCTCGTCGTATACAGACATCACCGGGAACCAGTGCGCACCATTGATCATGTCCATGTAGTAGGAAACTCGCTGTGAGCCATAGGGTATATTCAACTGAAACTCCAGTTGGAATGATACCGATTCGCCTGGTTGAACGGGCTCTTTCAACTGCACGGTCAACGCTTGGTTTTCCTTATGGAAATCCAGCGATTGACTATCTGCTGTTACAGCCTGAATATCGATGCCACCCAGAAAGTCCTCCGCTGTCTTCTCCGGGTGATCTTCACTAATCTTTTCATTATGCTGTTGGTACATGCTCGCCTGTGTAGACTTGGAGAGGTTTGCATCAGCATATGTATGAAGGACCAGCTGCTGGAGGGTATCCTTGCTTGTGTTGTGATACGTTACCTTCTCGCTCCCCTGGATCGTCATGTCCTTCTCATTCAGCCGAGCCTGGATCTGGTATTGAATCGGGGTCTGCTCTAGAGAATCTTTCTGTGTGTTATGTATCTTCGTAGATACAGGTGCTGGGTCTGCTTCCGCGGTAACAACCCTCATGTTCGCAAGTGGGCTTGCTGCCAGTATTAAAGCCAGTGTACCCGCGATCCCTACTCTGGCTAACTTTGATGTAAATGGTTTTGAATAATTCATAGTTCTCTCCTTCTCCTGTTCTATATTGACCTCAGAACCAAGTATAGAAGACGAACCTTACGCTGAATTTATGTTTTATTTAAGTTTTGTTTAAAAAGAGGAAGAGAGAGAGACTGTACCATTAAATTTTTTATCAACAAAAACCACCTACACATATTATTGGAGGTAGCCATATTATTATATAAAAAAAACAACTCCTCTTGAGATATAATTCTCAAAAGAAGTTGCCTTTAATTTTACATATAGGACGAGTGGGGATCGAACCCACGACCCTTACCCTGTCAAGATAATGCTCTCCCGCTGAGCTATCGCCCTGTAATAATCAAGTAACAGTATCATATCAAGTAACCGTGTTCATTGTCAATGATTTATTTGGTTATAATTCATCCGAAATGGTGCACAATAAAGGAAAGATTACCATTTACACAACGAGGTGAATCCCCTATGAGAAACTCAACAAAACGGTCCAATTCCAATAAACATACATTTACCAAATGCTTCTTTCTCTTTGCTGGTGTTGTGTTCCTCACTACAACCGTTACCGGTTGCGGCTTGGAGCGGGATGAACATACGGTTCAATTCCAACAGTTAAATCAACCCAATGAGAATGTTGAATCTCTACCCGTCTGGCTGGACGTATACTCCAAATCTGTTATTCAAGATGTATATTCTCCACGAGGAAGCAGTGAAGTATTACCGTGAAGGTTAACAGGTTAGTTACTCCTCTTCATCCCACTTGCGTGAGTATGCTTTCTTGGTCACGTAATACAACAGAGCAATCATTCCCGCCGACATTAACAATGTAATGACCATGATGCCTGCCATGCCCATCACTACCCCCTCCTCTCCCAATATGTTCCAGACTTCACTATACAGGAAAAACATTTTTTTGTATAATTCAGTCTGATATGTCGCGCAAGAGCAGAAAGAAGGAATGGAATTGGCAGCTGAGATTAGTTATGTATCGACAGAAGAACAACTGAAGCAAGCCCTGGAAATTCGCCATCACGTTTTTGTGATCGAGCAACAGGTGCCTGCCGAGATTGAGATTGATCAATATGATGTCATCAGTCCAGATGTGCATCATGTATTGTTAAGTACGGATGGGCAAGCTGTAGCCACAGGACGTCTGATCTATTACAGCAAAGATACGGCCAAAATGCAGCGGATCGCGGTGCTTGAATCTCATCGTTCTTTTGGTTATGGACGAGTGCTTCTGCTCGCGATGGAGGAGCTGGCACGTGAACTTGGCTTAACCTATTCTGTACTGGATGCGCAATGTCAGGCACAGAAATTCTATGAAAAACTGGGCTATGAAGTGATTTCGGAAGAACCTTTTTATGATGCAGATATTCTGCATGTTCGTATGAGAAAGAGCTTGTAGACCCTCGGCGTGGGCAGGTCTTTATCAGCATATGGTGCATACTTCCGAGGAATTCGGATACGCTAATCAGGTAAACAGATTCCTATCTCGTCATATAAGGAGAGTGTGACATCATGGATCAAACGACACGCGAGAGTTTCACAGCCGTACAGAAAAATGGCGACGGTGACCTGACAGCATTTCAGACTTCAGCAGGACGTGTACTGGATTATCAGCAGGCACTTGCAGAAGTAAAGGCTGGAGCTATTGCCGGTGTGAATGTATTTAAAGGCAAGGATGGCGAAATGTACATTCGCGGCGATGCCGACGGTGACCCAACCAACAACCTGGACCAACTTCCCCATTTCTAAAATAGATGCACACGTCGTATGTGTGACACAGTAAGCGCCGATCAGGATATCCGGGTTGGCGTTTTCTTATTAGAATTAGTAGTCCGTAAAATATTTTACGGACTCCCCGGAAGGCTGGCTTTTGCGAATCGGCTGTTGTACCTGTTCCCATGCCTGCAAAATCTGTATCCCTTCGAGAGTAGACCGATTCTCCCACGCGATGTGCCCGGTTCGTTCAAGCTCCAGCAATGACTCATGAATGTAAGCTCTGCTTCGTCCCGTCTTGGTCTCCAGTTCATCCATACGCGGCATCCTGCGCCGTTGTCCTGCATAGTTCACCATAATACGTAAAATCTTGCGTTCAAAATCGTTCAACATACTTTACCTCCCCATTCAGGTCCTTAACAGGACGCCATGCCAGAATACCTTGCTCCAGAAAGGTTCGGGGTGAGCCTTCTTTTCCCGCTGATGCTCTAATCATCCCGCCACGTACACTGTTAATTCGAATCTGTCGCTGCGTTATCTGCCCTTCACGATCCATGTAGACAAGCTCCACCATCTGGCCAATATATTTCCCTAGCATAATCATCCCTCCGATAAGAACATTTGTTTGTATTTCATATTATATGCGAACATAAGTTCTTTATTCAATAGTAAAAAAAGGATTTTGTAAAATAAAAAAACCAGACTTTCACCTTAATGATTAAGGCAGTCTGGTTTCTCTAATAATGCTGCTCATATAACTACGTGACTTGTAATGACCTAGTTCAGTAACGGATCAGTGTCGATCCGATTCCGAAAATTGTACTTTCTTTAATTGCTGTGTAGATGGATTAAAATCAACATTCACATAAACTGCGAATTGTTTGCCGTCTTTCGCACGAACCCATAGCTTGAACTGTTCCCGTGATTGATCCGCTGTTAGAGAGGTACGACCGATATGCTTATAGTCCAAAATATCCACATTATACTTGGTCTGTGTTTCTTTGACCGCAATAATTCCCCACTTCGCATAATCGGGGATGGCGGAGCCAGTGCCTGATGTCATTCCGGCCAAACTCAGGACTACCGACATGACGGTAACGATGAGCATTCTCATTTTACTCACTCCTTGGGACAATATGTTTCTGTTATCTTGCCCGTCCGGGTTTCGTTTTACACGAATAAACGAAAGATCCATGCCAGTGGCCGTAGGGAAAAAGGAACCACATGAACAAGCCGGTCAAACGAATCAGGAGGCTCCGTCCGGAAACTCATTCCCCAGTCACCCGAGAAAACGTGTTGTTGTATCTTCGGCTCCTCAGGACGATCCAACCCGTATTTCTTTTCAAGTAACTCCCGCGTTTCTTCATCCACCTGAACCTCGTTCGTAACGACATATGCTGTGGCAGGCTCGCTGCTTATGTACATCAGAATCATTAGAAACATCACAATCCCAACTATTTGTATCCAACGCTTGTTCATCTCTTACTCCTTTATGGATTACTGACTCATTTCTCTTGTACGTGAAGACTTGTTTGAATGTTTGATTATACATAAATTTGACCGTATTGGAAATAATAAATGGAAGAAGAGTTGAGACATAACGTTATACAATGCTTAAGTCCCATTTGGTTGATTTTTTGTTTGAAAAATCCAATAGACGTGTAATAGGCCATGACAGAGAGACTTCACAATCTGAAATTCTACACGATCTGCCATACCAATTTGAGGAGGTTACACCGAATGTTCAAACGCTTGGATGAAATCCTGATTGAGATTCCCAATGTCGAGAAGCCAGATCCGAATGCTGCGGCAGCCATACAAGAATTGCTCGGCGGCAAATTCGGAGAAATGTCAACGTTGAACAACTACCTCTATCAATCATTTAATTTTCGATCCAAAGAAAAGCTGAAGCCCTTCTATGACCTCGTCATGAGTATTACCGCCGAAGAATTGGGTCATGTTGAGCTCGTGTCTCATGGCATTAACAAGTGCCTCAGAGGTTCAACCGAGTACAAAGAACCCGACGATACGCCGCTAGGTTCGGTGAAAGATGCTCGTCTGTCGTATCACTATCTGGCAGGTGCACAAGGCGCAATGCCTTTTGACTCTATGGGCAATCCATGGACGGGAGCAAACGTCTTCAACAGCGGCAATCTGGTCGAGGATCTGCTGCATAACTTCTTCCTCGAATGTGGCGCTCGTACCCATAAGATGAAAGTATATGAGATGACAGATCACCCGGCAGCCCGGGAAGTGGTTGGTTTCCTGCTGGTACGTGGCGGCGTGCATGTCGTGGCATATGCAAAAGCACTTGAGATTGCAACTGGCGTAAATGTGACCAAGCTGGTTCCTATCCCTTCACTGAACAACAAAGCCTTCAACGAGGCTCGTAAATACGAAGAAAAAGGGGTACACACCAAGCTGTACACTTATAGTGATAAAGACTTCAATGCGATCGGCCAGATCTGGAAAGGGACTCACCCCGAAGATGGACAACCTCTTGAAGTCATCCAAGGGATACCTGAAGGATTCCCGATTCCGGAAGCTCCTGCGGTCGAGGAAGAATTCGCACCAGGTATATCGCAAGAAGACTTCAAGGAAATTGCACGTCGCCTGAAGATGGCTGGGAATATTGCGGATTAAATCGAAGTTGTACAGGAGATGTGTAAAAATAATAGAGCCCTCGATACTGTCAACGCAGTATTGAGGGCTTTGCTGTCTTCTATCCATCATTAATCCCCGCAAGGTGATTCTGAAGGTAAGACAACTTCGATTTTTTAAGTTAATCAGCGTCTTCAATTGAATGTCTGTTGATCATCTGCCAGAGCTCTTCCTCACTATTTAAACGTATAGAATCTGTATATTCCCAACTGAAATAAGGGGCAAGATTTTTAGTTACATCTTCCCAGGTTTCTCCTTGCTGTTTCAAAAGAATTCGATCTATTGTTTGAGATATTAATTCGAAGTCCAGTTTATTAACAATAAAGTGCCTTGCACCTATTACGATATCTGTTCCATCTCTAAGTTCTTTTTCTAAAGCTTTCGGAGTTATGATTGTAAAATCAAAATTATCCTCACCTTCAGAATCTTCCGTCCCAATACAGGCTGTCCCTGACAAGTAAAAATCGTCTCCAATATCTTCAGTTTCCGTGAATTGTAACTTGCCATGAATATTCGGATTTCCAGTAATGATAAGATCTTTCAAAATCGGTTTAATCACTTTTCTCACCTCTTAGGCATCTAGTATTTTCCATAAAAAGCTATTTTTTATTGCAATGCTGCGTATTCCATTTTCTCAGATCATCAAGCAGCAGGTTCTATGTATCCAAACTTCCATCTCCACTGCTCTCTCTTTGATGTACCTCCATCTTTTCCAAAAGCTCTACGATAACCTCATCCAAATCCTCAAGTACCTCACTCGGTGTAGGAGATTCCAGTATCCTTACCAAATCCGTCTGTAGCATACTTAGATGAGATATAGGTAATCGATCAATTAATCCGACCAAAATGAAATATTCCCACTGTGGATCTTGGGTTTGCAATACATCCTTAACATGAGGAATTAAATCTTCGCCCAGTCTCAATAGTAGATCCTCTACCGGCTTAGAGATAGGCCAATTCCCGTCTTGCAACCACTCCATAAGTTCTGGAATAATGCCTTTCAACTCTTCATTACTAAATTCATTTAACTTGCTAACTGCTTCAAAATCAGACTTATCGCGGGGAAGACACGCCCTAATATCCATTTAATCTCTCTCCTATTACTCCATTGGCTTTCCATATCTCACTAAGACATGCCAAAGTAGTTTTAATTCTTGTAGAACTTCTTTGTAGGTTCCTCTATCACTCCAATGGCTTGGGTTTCGTTTCAAGTCCATAGCTGCAGAACCAATGATATTTGCATCAATCAAATCACTTTTTGCAATTCTTTTGGCTAGTGAAGGCATCGAAGGACCTCGAAAATCCATAGGAACGTCATCAACTAATAGTGTAAAGCCCCTGTGCCAGTAGAGATCAATGGAATACTTTAAACAAATCTGCTCTAAGATTCGTCCTGTATGTGTGCCTTTAAATGATGGGTCGGCAACAAGCATCTCTACATCCTTTTCAAGGGAAATGTCACCATGAACCTGAGCTTCGATATAATGATCAAGATTTCCGTTTGGCTCTTGGTTTGATGGATTTTGGAATCGTTTCTCAAGATTGACGAGCATATGATCGATTAACTTTTGAACCGTTAGATTTCTTTCACCAATGGCAAAATTACTATAAAATACATCCCTCAAGAGAGCAGCCAAAATGAGGTCAAATTCCTCATACGTCCCCTTTTCCTCAGGGTCTTGGTGAGAATCCAAATATGTATACGTGCAACGTTGAGAGACCTCAGTGGATAAAAGGAAATAACATGATCCAAAACGCGGAGCAGGTCCATCGGGATGTAACATGACATTGAGTGCCCCATACTTGGGCCGTTCGCTATTGGTTGAGCCATTTATTTGGTACGCTCCGCCAAACATTTTATTCTCCCAAACGTCACGTTCACCGCCTGAAAATGCGGATACACTTCCATTCGATAAAAAAGTCTCAAACTGACTTTTATAACCCCCCTGCTCAAGTAGTGCCTCAGCCACGCTTTTCATATTCGGATCTAATCGATCTGGGTGAAAGTGTAGCGCAATACTTGCATGAGATTTTAGTTTATTGATAGCTTTTTCAAATGCCTTCAGCTCGATGTTGGACATACGAAGGATTTCTCTAATGGTTTGCTCCGCCTCATTTTTGCGGCTTTTTGCATAATTGGTTACATGCTCTTGAGCTAATTGCTGAGACCTTGATAATTCCATGCGCGTAAGAGTCCTTTCCCTTTTTATAAAATCATAATACATGATGGACAGTAAGGGAACTTACAGTCGGTTCAAAATTATGATAGTTTGCAATGAATCCAACCCGTGTCACTTCTTTCAATTTGAATCATATCCATGTGCAACGCGTGTTCCTCCACCATCATAAAGCTATGAACCCCTTATTCTCCGCCTTGTGTCTTAACTTTCTCCTCATCCTTCACGGTCACATGAACTACTTGCTCTTCATTCGCTGTATTCGCATCTCGCATCTGAATGGTCCATGTCCCTGTATCTGCATCAAACCGTGTGTCCTCTATGACGGGAATATGCATGTTCTCTGTATCAAGTGAATGCAGTCCGCTACGAATCGCATCCGCATCCGTCATGTGCGCACCGTCTGGAGTATTTGGACAAGATACCGCTATCTTTTCTGCTCTGGCCTGCCCAGGATAGGGTTGATTTTCCGGGCCTCCATCCGTCCAGACTTCAACATAGGAGCCGATCTGCGGATCAGGTGCATTGGAGAACCATTTTGCCGGATAATACCGACTTTTTCCTCCATTGGAACTGTAATTTTGAAATGCAGGATCAACCACAAGAATGGAATTGTCTTTGCGTTCAACCACATAACCAGTGAAACCCTTTTCTGTCGGTGAATTTGCTATAGTCTGTTCTGACTTGCATTCGTTTGATCCAGCACATCCCATAAGACCTAGTATCCAGATCGAGAGTATAGTACAAACGATACGAAGATTAGACACCTCTTAGTTCCCCCTCTAACAATGTTCACTTTCTGCTTCTTATTGCTAACGTCCCAGATCAGGTTATTGTTGCATAACAATGGAGTCAACTTTGAGTGCTTGATTTACAAATACACCCAAAATTCTTCTTGTTTTCTTTTGATACAAAACGTATCATTTATATGAGGTAATATAATTAATGAGGGGGAAACCATGTATGATCCACAGTCCAAAAGGGGTAATTCAATCATTCATGCTATGTATTTTTACTATCTTACTTTACATTACATATGCTGAAACATCTCATGCTGCTGGTTCAGCGGCATCACCTTCTACTTACGAGAACGATATCACCCTACCGGCTGTTGTTTATGGAAAGGTTACGGATAGAGGAGGAAATGTGGTACCCCACGCCAATGTTGAATATGAACTCAATCACCTAGGAGAAATAACGAAATATAGTACAGTAGCAGATGAGAACGGAAATTACCATATTGAGGCTGTTGTACGAGATTCTACAGATATGTATTTATACGTCAGTGCAGATGGTTTCATCACCTACATTTCATATAATAAACACGATACCTTTACGCTAAGACCTGGTGATGAGGTGAAACATGACATCCAGTTATATGAGCCTTCCACAATCATAGGCACGGTAAAAGACCAGACTGGCCAGCCCATCGCTGGTGCTAAAATTGAAGTTACAAGTGTCCCATACCTGGTCGAAACAGATGAAAATGGCAGATATACCGTAACGGGTATTGATTACGATTATAGTGCAAACATTGCAATTTGGGTTGATAGTGACAACTATGTTCCCTACGTGGAAGATCGTCTAGGCATCCGAGCAGGTGAAACGATCCAAATCGACGTAGTGTTAGAAGCGGCTGCACATGTAAGGGGACAGGTGGTTGATGAAAACGGGGTACCTATTCCTGGGGTCATAATAAGTGGTAATCCTACAAGAACAACGACTGATGCTCACGGATACTTCATTCTCAGACGCACTATGGCAGGTTCAGTCGCACTAGCCGCAGACTTTACAGGGTATCCAAGACACATAGTATTAGTAGATTTAGTCCCAGGAGATCATAACACAGTTAATTTTGTTCTTAAAAAGAATCCATGAACCTTGGGTTCTTTTACAATAACCTCTGAGTAGTCTTCCATGGCCATCTATCGTATTTGTAGAACTGAATTTCCAGTATAATCATAAACTAACCCAAAAGACTCATGATGAATTCTCTATACGAATTCGGTCATGAGCCTTTCATTATGTCCAAGCATACAGATGTAACCATCGTAAACAGGTTATTAAACCCTTCACAGCTTTCTACGCTGCTTGTTCACATACCTTCCCCATACCACCAACGCCGCACACAACAAGATCACACAATAAGCCCATACAAAAAACATGGCAAGCCCCAACCCGATGTTAGCATCCAGGCGCTTATCAAAGATCTCTGTGTATAGCGAAAAACCGAGTGGCACGGCGCCAACAATGAAAAGTCCAATGGACCATCCACTCCAGCGTGGAAAACCAGACCCCGCACGAGTACTGGAAAGTTTGCGAATCCCTTGAGTCAGAAGCCACCAAATCAGAATAAATAATAGACAGGTTATAAGAATCTTCAGCATATCGTTCAACTGCATATCGTGTACCTCCTATATCTTGCAAGATGATGAACATATCTTACACGTTAAGCGTTCTCTTTACTATATTACCCGTTTCCATATCCATGATCACAGGCAGATAAGAGCACAGTACCCCTGACCCACACTTGATCATGAAAAAGAAAAAAACGCCACCGTCCTGACTCCTTCCAAGTCAAGAACGATGGCGTTACTTCTCGTATTACATTGTTACATCCACATCGAACAGGTTACGCGCCAAACTGCGCATAGTGAAGGCGGCTGTACACCCCACCTGCTGCGAGTAATTCTTCATGACGTCCCTGCTCCGTAATACCTTGTTCAGCAACGACAATAATGCGGTCTGCATTTTTGATCGTAGCCAATCGGTGAGCAATAACCAGTGTGGTCCGGCCCTCGGACAATTCAGCAAGGGATTGCTGAATCGCCGCTTCCGTTTCTGTATCCAGAGCAGAAGTGGCTTCGTCCAGGATCAGAATTGGCGGGTTTTTCAGGAACATACGGGCAATGGACAAACGCTGTTTCTGTCCACCGGACAGCTTCACGCCGCGTTCACCAATTAACGTATCCAGCCCTTCCGGCATCGATTGAATCAAGGGTTCCATCTGTGCACGTCTGGCGGCCATCCAGATTTCTTCTTCGGATGCATCCAGCTTGCCGTAGGCAATATTCTCCCGAATGGTTCCATCGAAAAGGAATACATCCTGTTGTACAATACCGATCTGGCTGCGCAAGGAGTCCAGTGTCATGTCCTGTATCTCCTGACCATCAATCGTGATGCGACCTTCCAGCACATCATAGAATCGTGGTAGCAGACTGCACAGCGTTGTTTTACCTGCACCCGATGGACCGACGAGGGCCACGGTTTCCCCTGCATGTACATTTAAATCGATACCTTTGAGTACTGGCTCCTGATCCGAATAACCAAAGGTCACTTGCTCATAACGAATATCTCCACGCAAATGGGATACCGCAACGGCCCCTGGACGATCTTCCACATCCGGTTCCATATCGAGCAGCTCCGTATAACGTTTGAAGCCTGCAATCCCCTTGGGATACGTCTCGATAACCGAGTTGATCTTCTGAATTGGTGTCAGGAACACATTGGACAGCATAATAAATGCAATGAACTGACCGTAGGTCATACTGCCATTAATGACAAACCATGTTCCGCATACCAGGACAAAGAGGGATACCAGCTTCATCAGCATATAACTGACAGAGGAGTTCCAGGCCATGATTTTATATGCGATTAGTTTCGTCTGACGGAAACGACCGTTGTTCACAGCGAATTGTGCTTTTTCATGCTCTTCATTAGCAAAAGCCTGAACAACACGGATACCTGTGATATTGTTCTCAACACGGGCGTTGAAGTCCGCAATATCTCCGAACATTCGGCTGAATGCCTTGGACATTTTACTCCCAAAGTAGAGCGAGAGATAGATAATCAGCGGTACGATGATAAAGGTTAACACCGCCAGATTTCCGTTAATGCTCATCATGATACTGAATGCACCAATTAGCGTCATTACCGCAATAAATACATCCTCTGGACCATGATGGGCAATCTCACCGATATCCATCAGGTCGTTAGTCATGCGGGAGACGAGGTGTCCTGTTTTTGTATTATCGAAGAAACGGAACGATAACTTCTGCACATGATTAAACAGACTTTTACGCATATCCGTCTCAATGTTAATGCCCAGCTTGTGTCCCCAATAGGTAACCACGAAGTTCAGAAATGAATTCAGGAAGTAGATGCCTAGCAGTGCTAGACACGCCCATAGAATCCAGTCCCAGCGGCCGCCTGGCAGCAGATCATCGACTACCCGGTTGACCGCCAGTGGAAATGCCAGCTCCAGCAGAGCGACTAAAATCGCACAACTGAAGTCAAGAATAAAGAGCTTTTTGTAAGGCCTATAATAGGCAAAGAAACGGCGAAGCATGGACTGAAGTCCTCCTTATGCAACCACACAATGATGATTACGTTCTATTTCGTCTTGCTTAAGAGGTACAGGAAGTATGGCGCACCAATAATGGCAACCAGGATCCCCGCAGGAATCTCCGAAGGCTGTAGTATGACACGACCCAGCGTATCTGCAACCAGTACGAGCAATGAACCGATCAGTGCAGATGCGGGTAAAAGAAATTGATGTTTGGGACCGACCAGACGACGAGCCAAATGCGGTCCGATCAGACCAACAAAACCGATCCCCCCACTTACAGATACACATGAGCCGGCAAGTCCTACAGCAGCCGCAAGCAAAATCAGTCGCTCACGCTCAACCGGAGTCCCGAGTCCGCTTGCAGTCTGGTCCCCCAGATTCAGTACGTTCAATACACGTGCCTTATACAGAACAAGCGGGACAAGAATAATAAGAAACGGTAGCAATGCCGTTACAAATTTCCAGTTCGAACCCCAGATGCTGCCTGCCATCCAGGTAGCTACAAATTGATACTTTTCCGGACTAAGCCGTAACGTAAGCACGATCATGGCAGAACTGATTCCCGCCGCTACCCCGATCCCCGTTAGCAGCATACGCGTAGGCAGGATGCCCTCTCCTTTTTTATAAGAGAGAACGTAGATCAGAAATGCAGCAAAACCAGAACCGATCAGGGCCAGAATTGGTAAAAGAAATACCGGCGCCGCTGTCGTTGTCGGGAAAAAGGAAACAAATAACATGACGACCAGACCAGCACCTGCATTAATCCCGAGGATCCCCGGATCTGCCAACGCATTCCGAGATACTCCCTGCAAAATACAACCAGATAACGCAAGTCCGGCCCCGACCAGCACCGAAATTACAATACGTGGCAGACGGAATTCAAACAGGATCAATTCCTGTTTCGCCGTGCCTCCACCAAACAGGGTTCGCATCACCTCAAGCGGCGAAAGCTTGGTAAAACCTGTGTTCATGCTCACCACAAAAGCCGTAATAATTAATAGGGCAAGCACAATGAGGACAATCGTACTCTTGGTTCTCTTCTTGCGCTCTGCTCCAACTATTGTTGAGGATTCCATAGTTACAGAGTCCTCCTTTCTTTACGCGCCAGATACAGGAAGAATGGTACCCCGATGAGGGCAACCAATGCGCCAATTGGCGTCTCGTACGGCGGGTTAATCATACGTGCAGCCAGATCCGCAAATACGAGCAACAGACTGCCCATCACAGCGGAACATGGAATAATCCAGCGATAATCGACCCCAACCAGCTTCCGCGTGAGATGGGGAATAATGAGTCCAACAAAACCGACCGCACCCACCACGGACACAGCCGTACCCGCGAGAATCAGTACAACAATCAGGCCTATGAGCTTGATCAGCCCAGTACGTTGCCCCAAGCCCACCGCAATATCTTCTCCGAGACTAAGCAGAGTAATGGAACGGGAGATGAGAAGACCTGCGATCAGTGCCGCGAGTACCCATGGGAACATGACCTCAAGTTGAGACCACTTCGTTCCGGCTACACCACCGGCTGTCCAGAAAGCCAGATCTTGTCCAATTCTGAAATATAATGCAATCCCTTCACTGAGTGCCGACAACATCGCTGATACAGCCGCACCTGCAAGTACAAGGCGTAGTGGTGTAAGGCCTGATTTGGAAGCTGCACCAAAACCATACACCAACAGGACACCAAGCCCTGCCCCAAGGAAGGAATACATGATGATATACATAAATGGCAATCCAGGGAAGAAGGCAAAACAAACTGCAAGCGCAAATCCAGCTCCCGCATTTAACCCAAGCAGACCTGAATCGGCCAGCGGGTTACGAGTCATACCCTGCATGATCGCACCAGCTACAGCGAAACATGCACCTACCATTGCTCCTCCAAGGATACGTGGTAATCGAATCTCCCATATGATCTGATGTGGTGTCAGCTCAGGATTAAAATCAAAGATAGCCTTCCAGACTACACTAAGCTTAATATCAGCAGCACCAAATGAAATGGACAACGCCATACCCAGAGCGAGTAGCAAAACTCCCCCTGTAAGAATAAGTGTGGCTGCCCACGGACGAGTGTGTATCTTCGCTGTGGGTGAATCCGGATTATGTTTTTCTGGTGAAGCTTGTGAACTCATACGCGCCCACCCTCGTTATGAGTGGAGCTGCTCAAACCTATGTACATAACAATCACCTCTCTATAAATACCGAACTTTAATGATATTGATTCTCATTCCCATAGACCATTGTAAGTGAATCCACGGGCTCTGGCAATGGACAAATAGGACATGTTTATTGCATATATGAAGATTTGCACACAATTTTACACGCAAAAAGGCTGCGCAAGAGCCAAAAAGCTCGAACACAGCCTTATCATTGCATATGTAGAACATGTAAAATACAGACTCGTTTAACGGGCATGTACAGTAAGTAAGGATGCCAAGACATCCGGAACATCAGTAATGATCCCCTGCACACCCATGTCAATCATGACCTGCATCTCGGCAGGATCATTCACCGTAAATGGGTAGGTAACAACGCCATGTGCCAGTGCAGCAGCAACATCTTCTTGTGTGACAGCCAGCTTGTAGGGATGAAGGCCTGAAGCTTCGAGTTTGGCGGCATAATCATAAGGACGATACAACTTTTCCATATATAGAAGTGCTGTACGAATCTCCGGGGCAAGACGTTTACATCTCACAAGCGAAGTATGATTGAAGCTGGACAGCACGACCTGTTGCTCCAGATTCCAGCCCCGGATCGCTTGTATGACCTTTTCTTCCATCCCCTTATAACTCACAATACCATTTTTCAATTCCAGATTAAGCAGGGTTCCTTTCCCCTGTACCAGCTTGAATAACTCCTCCAGAGAAGGAATACGTTCGCCGGCAAAATCAGCATGGAACCAGGCCCCTGCATCCCGTGTGCGCAATTGATCGTAAGTCGTATCCTTAACCCAGCCATCTGCGCCGCCAGTTCGGCTTAACGTCTCATCATGAATCAGTACCAGTCTGCCATCACTCGTCATCTGCACATCGGTCTCAATGCCTGTCGCTCCAAGCTCCAGACTCCGTTCAAAAGCGCTCATCGTATTCTCCGGGCATACGGCAGATGCACCACGGTGGGCAATAATCTCCATGTTCCTCATTCCAGCGCCTCCTGTGTTCAAGCTTCACTCTATGATCCTTACTATAAACACCGTTTGTTAGACCTGTATTAACAGAGCGTATAATGGGTTACCTGCTTCGCTGATACTAGCGACCGGGCCCAACATCTAACGGGCTGGGGATTCACTCATTTTTGCGAACTCAATCTGAAAATCGACATAACATAGTATGAACGATGGAAGCACTGAACTCCGTTATAAGGAGGTTGACTATTGAATCCCTCAAAGAAAAAATCGATACCTACGCGTCCTCACACATCCCAGTTACAGTCGGCTTCCAGGCTTTCCAGATCATCTGTCCATATCAAAAACAAATCCGGCAAGACGGCTAATCAGCGTTCTCTTAACTCCAGTTCACCCAACACACTGGATCAGCTGGCTATTGTTGCAGCAATACTCTCCTTAATTGCAGCCGCCATCGGGCTATATATCGCCTGGAAATCGTTAAGTAATCCGGATCAAACTGCTGTTGTGGTGTAAGCTGCTTGTTGCGCAGCTAATGGCTCAGGGGGCTCTCTCCTGCTTCTGACCTTATTCAGGGGCAGGTTTTTGCTTTTTCAAATACTCAACATATGCTGGAAACGTCAAAAAACCGTTCCCCTGAAACGCCGGCATATACCAGCGTCTCTTTGGAAAGGTCATTTTTTATTCGGGCGCTGCCTCTGCAGCGTCATCCCCGTCCCGGGATACTGACCGAATTACAGAATGAATGTGCGAGAGATAATAACCAACAGAATGAACAATACCAGAATTGCACCTGTCGATGTCCATGCTCCACCACCGAAGCCTCCGCAATATCCGTAACCTGTACCTTTGAGTTCGCTCATCAGTGACACTCCCCTCTTCATCGAAGTACACTATAGACTATGTCCGATAGCGCAACTTGCTTGGGCAGATCGAAAATTCTCCCGAGGAACGATTGGGTACAGGCCCGTCTTCTTATGCACTCATTTCCCGTTGAGTTGTGACCACTTCTGAGTCAGCTCTGCAGGAATATAGGATGACATTTGTTTGATCAGTTCAGCCGGATCAGCTTCCAGACTCCACAGACTGAGATGCGAAGTGTTGGAGAATCCTTCCTGTACGCTATGTTCTACCATCTTCATTAGCGGTCCATAATATCCGTTGACATTTAATAAGCCAACAGGCTTACGATGAATACCGATCTGTGCCCAGCACAGTACCTCGAATAGTTCTTCAAATGTACCCATGCCGCCGGGAAGTGCAATGAATCCATCGGATAATTCAGCCATCGTAGCCTTCCGTTCATGCATGGTTCCCACTTCAATCAGTTGTGTCAGTCCTCCATGAACAACCTCGCCCCGGAACAATCCGGTAGGCATAACCCCAATTACTTCTCCCCCATGCTCAAGAGCAGCATCGGCTACCGCACCCATCAAGCCCATACAAGAACCACCATAGACTAATGCATACCCGCTATCAGCAATTTGTTTGCCCAGTTGAACAGCCTTCTCTGTATATTCGGGGTGATTTCCCGGATTGGAGCCTGCAAAAACAGCTATACGTTTCATTGGGTTTCACTCCTTCTCATGATCTATCTTAATAGTATATAACATGAATGTTATGGGTATGTACAACAGGTTAACAGAATCAATGGACAAAAAAACCCGACCGTTTGCAGCCGGCCGGGCTCCCGTTTTAATACACATCAATTTAGAAGGGGTTGTTACTATCTAATATACAGACCAAACATTAAATCCATATGATCTTTGCATGAAATGAATATTAAATCTTTGTGGTACTAACGTATCCCACGGCGTGAACGTACGACAAACATATGCTTGTCTTTACGAAGAACACGACCATCTGCAAGTTCAACCTGATCCTCGTCATGGCGCAGAATCGTCGTGGATAACGCTACAATTTTGGCCCGGCGCCAGATCATAACCTGTGACTTGAAATAGATCGCATTTTCGAACTGAATCGCCTTTTTCATCACATATCCAACCTTGTGCACTTCAGAACGTGCTTTCTTTAAGGGAAGACTCTCTTCGGGAAGAGGTCTGATCATTGCGATATTGTCAAACGACACCTTAATCCGTTTCGGTCCAATCCGTACACATTCCGCTTCTTCATCCCACTCGACCAGCGTTCCCTTTAATGGCTCCCGTATGCCTGTTGCACGATATACCGCTACTTTTCGTCCTATCCAATGTCGCAATGTTCTCACCTCCATCTGTCTAGTTTTCAGGTATCTTCCAATCGATCGGTTCAATACCTTTGGAGGTCAAGAAGTCATTGGCTTTGGAAAAGGGACGACTGCCGAGGAATCCGCGATGCGCAGCCAGCGGACTGGGATGTGTTGACTCCAGTACCAGATGCTTGTCCCTGTTAATAAATGCACCTTTCTTCTGGGCATGACTGCCCCACAGCATATATACCATCGGCTCTGAACGTTCATTCAGCGCGCGAATGACAGCATCCGTAAACGTCTGCCAGCCCAGTGCCTGATGGGAGTTCGGTTGACCTTCACGGACCGTCAGAACAGCATTTAATAGCAGGACTCCCTGCTGCGCCCAATGAACCAGAGATCCATGATTCGGAATTGGCAGGTCCAGATCGGCATGAAGTTCCTTATATATATTTTTCAGAGAAGGAGGTACACGTACCCCCGGTCTAACCGAAAAGCTTAAGCCATGAGCCTGTCCCGCTCCGTGATAAGGGTCCTGACCAATAATAACGGCCTTAACCTGATGATACGGCGTCAGCTTCAGTGCGGAGAACAGGTCTTCTTTGGGCGGAAACACCGTCTGTGTTTTGTACTCAGCGGCGAGAGTGTAACGAATCTTGTTAAAATATTCGGCTTCCGTCTCTTCCTGAAGCACCTTGTCCCAATCGTTTCCAAACATATGTATAGGCTCCTTTCCCCTGGTGAATGCAGTTTCCTTCAGCCCAATTACTGGGCTCTTCCTTCTGAGAGCCGCATGTCATGCAACTCATAGACTATCCACCATTTTAACATAACCGGGGACAGCAGACCAGAATTGCACATCAGGGTATAAGTTCACCTCAAAATAAACCTTGTTCTTACTGCAATCCGTATACTCATACAAAAAAGTCATCTCGCTGTTGCGTGATGACTTGATGAATTTACACTTGGACGGGCACCTCTTCGACTTCTTTCACAAGCACACTGCTGATTCTCCGTAATCCTTCCTGAAGGACAGCACGGGGACAAGCCAGATTCAACCGAATACAACCCTCACCATTGGCTACAAACATATGACCATCTTCGAGCAACACACCCGCTTGCTCCGCGAAGAATAACGGTAAACTTACATTTTGGGGAGCATATGCCGAGATATCAATCCAGGCCAGATATGTTGCTTCCGGAATGTGAAAAACAGCTAGTGGTAGATGCTGCTTCACAACCTGTTCTACGCAGGCGAAATTGGCGTCTAGATAACCTTTTAATTGTTTCAGCCACTCATCACCCGTTTCGTAAGCCGCTTGAGTGGCAGCGATGCTCAGTGGGTTTTTGAAACCATAATGGCGTGTCTGCCAGATGTCTCGAAGTGCCTTATTCGGAATGATGACATTGGAGAACATCAGACCAGCCATATTGAATGTTTTGCTCGGAGACATGCATGTAATGATTCGATCGGTATCCGGGAACAGCTTCGCGAGTGGCGTATGTCTCTTGCCAGTCCGCAGCAGATCACAGTGAATTTCATCCGAAATAATCCATACATTGTTCCTCAGACAGATCTCACCCACACGTTGTAACTCTTCCGTTGTCCAGACGCGTCCAGACGGATTATGGGGGTTGCAGAAAATACAAACCCTTACCTTTTCATCCTTGGCCTTGGCTTCAAAATCCTCAAAATCAATCGAGTAACGTCCCTGCTCATTGAGCATATCCGAACATACCAGTTCAAGATCATTATGCTCCGCTGCTGACTTGAAGAAACCATAAGACGGAGTCACGATCAGTACTTTCTCATCCGATTGACAGATATATTCCACCAGTTCATACAAAGCGGGGATGATCCCGTTTGAGGTCTCCAAATGCTCCTTCGGGAAGGACCAGTCATAGTATCTCTTCATCCAGTTCGAGACAGCTTCGTAATATGCCGGATCAAACACCTGGGAGTAACCCATAATTCTACGGTCCAGACGCTCCTTAACTGCATCCAGAATCTCGGGAGGTGTGGCAAATTCCATATCTGCAATCCACATGCGAATAAACTCTTCATCTTTGAATGGAAAAGTCATGTCCTCTGTGGCGTTAAAAATATATTGACGGAAACCATCCGTATTCATGGCATTTGTTCCTGTGCGATCAATAATCTCATCAAAGTTATATTTCATAGCTTCTGCTCCTCTATCTGCTTTACTTTTCATTGTCGTTTCATGTCGTATTACACCTATTATTTCATGACGCCGGAATTGCATCAAATGCAATACAATCTATCCTGACGAAACAAATGAAGTTAATTGTTTCTTCAAAATAGGTATTTCCGTGAAAAAGTGATATATTTCTCATATAACATCATTTTTATGAATGACTTTCATCATTTTCACGTACTCTCAAGAAACATTGCATAAGGAGAACCGATTATGAACAATATCAATCAGGAAGTTGGCAAAAAAATACGAAACTTTCGGAAGTGGCGGGGACTGACCATCCAACAGCTTGCGGATCAGATCTTCAAGAGCAAGGGCACGTTATCCAAATATGAGAGCGGAGATATTACACTTGATCTGGTGACGTTACATCATATTGCTAACGCGCTAAACATTCAGGTAGAGCAACTCTTGTATCAAGAACCTAGGCATGCATCTCCCCTGATGAACGCGGTCCCGTCCAGCTTTTTCAAGAACTCCACTCGTTTCTATTCCTACTTCTATGACGGGCGTAACAACAGTCTGATTCGTTGTGTCATTGACATGATGCCTCAGTCGGATGCCAACCGTTATCGCACCGTGATGTATATGAATGTGAAGGACTTTGAGAACTATCAGGAATGCGAGAATATGTATTGGGGCCACACCGAGCATTATGATACACTCACCACGCTGATTTTGAAAAATCAGGCTACACCGCTGGAGAATCTATATATTAATATTCTGGCTTCTTTTCAGGAATCAGAGAAAAAATGGGGACTGATGGCTGGTGTCTCCTTCAGACCTTTCATGCCTATCGCGCTCAAAATGTTATTCTCCAGAACCCCGTTGCCCGAGAATCAGGAGTTATATAATGAATTAAAAATCTCAAAGGAAGATCTGCGGACCCTGAAAATATACAACATGCTCGCTGTCACTTGAACAACGTAGCGTGTCACACATTCTCATATGGGATAGAGACAGTCCCTCCCCATTAGAAAAGGCACTTCTATAAGCTGTTGAAACCAGCTCATAAAAGTGCCTTTCGCTATGACGCCTATTCGATCCGGGAATAAGCGAGACTTACGCTTAGTTTTTAATTAAATCAAGCGTTTCGTCAAACATTTGTTTCTGTTCCTCAATCTTGTTCTCATTACCGATTACGCAGCGCTGTTGTTGTTCAAGTATGGCAGATAAGAGCTCAGCAAAACCGATAATGTCGCTTTCCTTTGTGCTTAACACTTCGTCACGTTCCTGTTGCAGATCCGCTTCAGTCACATTTGACAGATAACACTCCAGAGAGAATGCCCCCTCACCATAAGGCGTTCTCGGCGTATCGAGATCCTGAATCGCACCAATGATATAACGTGTCATTTCCCGCTCGTCTGCCCGGAAATCTTTCAAATATTGCGGTATTTCTTCGTATACTTTGTACGTTTTATCCAGGTTCGGATCACGATACGATGCAACGAAGCTGTCTCCGTTCCGTCTGAAGCCTGACATACAGCCATAAGCTCCACCTTTGGCGCGGATATTGGTCCACAAGTAATCCAGAGACAGGATTCCCTGCAAGACCCGTAGTGAACCGGTGTATTGATATCCTTTGTCGATATAATTGCCCGTTTGCACCACGTACTGCACCTCTGACGGGGATCGGAATCCTTCCTTATGAGTTGCAGGTGAGAAGGAGAATGCTTCCTTGGCAACCTCATGTGTGAACAGCTTCGCTTTCAGATCAGATACCTGTTGCTCCAGTCCTTCATATCCCTGCTCATCCGCAGTGTAACTAACAAGCAAGTTCTCCGGTCTGAAAATATACCCCGTCAACTCTTGCAGGCTGGAAGATAACTCTTCTTTTCTAGCTTCAAAATTCGCCTGAAGATCCTCAAGCCACTGGTAAAATGCGATACCACTCACAGCTTCCCTGAAATCCGCAACCGCTGAATGTTTGGACGAAGACCGGCCAATTCCAGCAGAGTGTCCGCTATTGATCAGATTACGTTGCAGGTTACCTTTCATCTGGGAGATGATCTCATACAATCGCTTCGAATTATCGAATCGGGATGTGAACACAATTTCTTTGATCATATCAAAGGCAAATCCAAGCTTGTCATACAACACTTTGGCGTTGAACTCATAGGTAGCCTTGAATTCATTGTGCTTATGCGCGTTAGCATAAGATCCAATCCCGCTATGAATACCGCCTGAATGAATATGAATTTCATTGGACAGTTCATTGAACGAGTAGTTTTGAGTGTCCACATAACCCAGCACATTCTTAAGCAATCCTGCATACGGCAGGAGATAACGTGGCACTTCTTTGATATCAAACAGCAGTCTCAGATAACCAATTCCGTTGGTGTAGAGGTTATGATGGAGAATGGTTGTGCCGTCGACTTGGTTCACCGTTTGATGCAACGTAGAGGCCTTCGGTTCAATATCTTCAATCGATAACGTCGGAATGACCTGCTGCTGCTCTTTGGTTGAAGGTGTATTCTGATACTCGGCGAGTGCCTCCGTTTTCTGAATCAACGTCTGGACTTCTTCCTTGCTAAGACCGGCTTGAATAGTTTTCAGACGTTCTTTCAACGCTTCTTCTTTGCGTGAGTTCAGCCCTTTGTCCGGTGTCAGAGCTACAAAGGAAGTATGTGTGTTTTGCAATAAATACTTCTCGATCAATTGTTCGAAGTACCCTTCGTTCATTTTTGTCCGCAGCTCAGCAAATACGTCATTGGCTTCCAAATGAGTGAAAGGTGCTTCTTCATCGTATAACCAGCTTTGCAGGGAGGAGAATCCGTAGATCAGGCCTTTCGGCATTCTGCCATAGTCCGCTTCTCTGTGATTGAACTCATAGGAGTTAATTCCTGCAAGGAGCGCTTTAGGATCAAAGCCTTCTTTTACCACACGCTCAAGCACTTCTTTGACCGTTCCCAGGAAATCCTCTTTGCTCGCCAGATTACTCTTCTTCAGTCCAACCGTGAACACGGGCTGATACAGGCTGTCATCATACGAACCGTAGACGTCCTTCGCAATTCCTTTATCCAGCAAAGCCTGTTTCAATACCGCTCCCGGAGCGTTCAGCAGGGCGTATAACAGAATTTGGAACGAAATGTTCAGTTCCTTGTCCAGACTTGTGCCAATCACCGCATTGTAGGTCAAGAAGCTGTTATCCACTTCCGATTCCGTACTTCCCGCAGAGTAAGTCTTAACTGTGTCTACCCGTTTTGCAAAGGCAGGTTGAAGTTGAATGGCCGAATCAATCTCGATTCGATCATATGCACTCAGGTAGTTCTCATCGAGCCATTGCAGCTTCTCTTCCATATCCATATCGCCGTAGAGATAGATGTAACTGTTGGAAGGATGATAGTATCTCGTGTGGAAATCCAGCAGCCCCTGATACGTTAGATCCAGGATAGCTTCCGGGAACCCGCCAGACTCAGAGGAGTATGTGGTATCCGGGAAAAGGGAGTTCAACACTTCTCTGCGCACCATTCGTTCTGGTGAAGAAAAGGCACCTTTCATCTCGTTATATACAACTCCGTTGTAGGTTAACTCATCGTCAGCAGAGGTCAGGTTGTAGTTCCAGCCTTCTTGCAAAAAAATCTTTTCATTCTCATAAATATTTGTATTCAATACCGCGTCCAGATATATATCCATCAGGTTATGGAAGTCATGATCATTACGACTCGCAATCGGGTAAATCGTCTTATCGGGATACGTCATGGCGTTAAGGAATGTATTCAATGAACCTTTCAGCAACTCAACAAAAGAATCCTTGGCCGGAAATTTCTTGGACCCACAGAGCACGGAGTGTTCGAGGATATGGGCTACCCCTGTATCATCTTCCGGAGGTGTGCGGAAACCGATACTGAATACTTTGTTGTCGTCCTGATTGGACAAAAGTACAATTTTGGCCCCGGATTTCTGGTGCTCCAACAGATACGCATCCGATTTCAATTCTTCGATTCTGCGCTCCTGTAACACCTTGTATGGCTTAAGCTGTTTCAACATAAACTTGAGTCCTCCGTCCATAAGATTGTTTTATTGATTTTGTGACTCAATATAAGTTCACATATGGTTATTTACACGAGCATTCCGATGACAGAATAACCTTCCGATCGCTGTATCGTGTAAATGTGTAGTTGAACTTATATCGTTCAGCAAGGTAAAGGTAATATATGCCTACGGATAGTATACACCATTGTTCCGTCTCTTCATAAAAGTCAGGTAAATGTACCTTCTGATATGTATTATGCAGGGTTTATGTTTATGAACTGCACTGTGAAGTGGTCAGCTATGAAGTGACATTCATATTAAAGAAAACAAAAAAAGATCGTATGCAGCTTGGTTAACAAGCGTCATACGATCTTTCTTTTTAAGATGCCGAGGACCGGGATCGAACCGGTACGGTAGTCACCTACCGCAGGATTTTAAGTCCTGTGCGTCTGCCAATTCCGCCACCCCGGCAGGATTATGTATTTCTTGGCGACAAGAAATATCTTACCATGAACTAATTAACTTTGCAACACTTTTATAAAAATAATCTAACTATATAAGTTTAACTAATGATTTACACGATAACGGAGAGGACAGAAAAAACTGAAAAAGCGAAGCGCTCGCCTAAAAGCTTTCTGAAAGAAAGCTGCATCGGAAGCATACGCTATCACCGGATTTTCCCTTGAGAAAAGGGAATCGAAAAAATCTGGGGATAACAGCGATTAGAAGGTTATTCTGACATCGGAGTGTCAGTGTAAATAATCTTTAGTTCAACTTATATAAATGAAACAGGCACTGCAAGCGTAAGCTCACAGTGCCTAGAAAGTCCGAGTTGCGGTCCCGGACTTCCGGTAAACCAATCTATATTAAGGGAGGTGTGAGATAAGAATACCTCCCCAACATTAAAGAAACCTAAAATCAGCCTTAAATTAAACTAAAAAAGTAAAATAGGTCGAACACGAGCCGCTTCTTCCTCACTGCACTCCACGATAACCAAGATATGGTCCTTTAACAGCCAATCTTCGTAATACCGCGCATCCTCCTCCGAGATCCCCGCTTCAGTCAGTGTAAGCACCAAATCATCAGTCTCACTCCCAATCTCATTACCAGCGAGTCTACGCACTGCATTTCCGATCGACATTGTCTGATCCATTCGCCTCCCCAGCCCAGCCAATATGCCTTTCAGAGCGCCAAAGGCACCATCTGTTCCGGCACCCTTCAACGGTTTGGGCAGACCTGTCTTCTCGCTCACCAGCTCCAGATTAAGCTGCTCCTTCGCCACCGCTCCCAAATATTTATCCTTAATACCTTCCTCTTTGACCTTATTCAGCATAATTATAGCCTCGTTCTCGGTACTGGCCAGCCCAATAATCAATTGTGTCATTCCGTTCCCCTCCTTTTACCCTAATATAACCCCGTAATCCCCATTCAAAAACGGATCGTCCACAGCTAAGACAAATCACCTAGAAGAATGTTGATTTCTCTTCTGGAAATCTATACCTAGTTCTGATAGACTAGATAAAGAAGACAAATTAACCATTGAAAACATTGACATATGGATTTAACATCTCATAATCAGGAGCAATGACTTATGAAAAAAGAGGTAGAAATTGCCATCCGGCGCAAACAACAGATCATGGTTCGTAATACAAGCGGTCAGACGGTAACCGGTTTTCCCGAGCGTACCGCTGATACATCCATTCTCTCCTTACGTACGGTTCACGGCAGTCTGTGGATACCGTTTGATGAGGTTGAACACGTTACGCGTCTGTTAAGCATCCGGTCTCATCATTTAAGCGGAATGCAACTCGTTTAGTCGGCTCTGTAATCCTAGAAACTCCAGTTCCCGTATAGATACGTTAACTAGATCTATTTATGCCAGCACTTTATACCAAAAAACCAGACGCATGCACGTCTGGTTTTTCTCTTCTACTTTTCCTGTACCACGCTGCCACTGACCTCACAACAAAAGCCTTACTCTATCCTTGTTTCTGTCCACCCATATCCTGTTGTTACTTCACTACAAACTTCACTCGTGTTCCATCCGGATATGTACTTAACTGATTCCCTACCCATGAACCTGCACCACGATTATCTTTCGGGGTAATGTACTGGATATCTGCACCTGTTCCTCCCTCAGCGCACATCGCCATGGGCCACTCGTCACGATCCTTACCTTTTTTGACTGGAACACCTTTAAGGGATAAATCCCGATTGCCTTCCGCTCCATTACGATCAATGGTGCAAACATCCGAATGCCCTGCCTTGATAGCTGCTTTAATATGGTTGGCCGTTTCGGGATAACGCTCTGAAGGGAACGTAATGGTATGGTCTACACTCTTAGTAGTCCCTGCGAATGGATTAGGTATCTCCTCCGGCCATTCGCCCCCAGCCCAGGCATAGAGGGCTACCAGCAGCATCACTACAAGCGTCAGTACCTGCTTTTTGAAACCTTGCTTACCTTTGCGTTTACTTCTTGTGCGTCTCTTACTCATGCTGTGTCTCCCCCATTCAACACTTGCATTATAACAGAACGCCCGTTCGTAAAACAATCCAAAAAATAAAAAAAACAGCCGAGACCGCCCGGCTGTCCTGATTGATTATTATCCTACATTGGGAATGGCCTGTTGGCGCAGCAAGGGCAGTTTCACCTCAAACTGTGTGCCTTTCCCTTCTTTACTCTCCACCGAAATCTGACCATTCATCAGTTCCAGCAGTTCTTTGCAGATGGTCAGACCAAGACCACTTCCGCCAAATCGGCGCGCATGGGAGATGTCGGTCTGGGTAAATGCATCAAACAATTGTTCGATCTGATGCTGAGGAATGCCAATTCCCGTATCACGCACAGAGAATACCAATACAACGGTATCCATCAGTTGTTGCCTCACATCCACCTGTAACTGCACTTCACCTTGTTCCGTGAACTTGATCGCATTACTCAGCAAATTATCCAGTACCTGCCGAAGTCTTAACGGATCACCGATAAGCACATCAGGAACATTCAGATCAGCATGACAGAGCAAACGGATTTGTTTATTCTGTGCCGCAGGTTCATGTGTCTTCACAATCTGTTGAATCAGCTTCAATGGTTGAAACTCAATGTTTTCAACATCCATTTTGCCTCTGCCCAGTTTCGCCATATCCAGGCTATTGTTGATGATGTTCAGCAGCGCCTCACCTGATTGACGTGCAAGCTCCAGATATTCTTTCTGCTCATCCGTAGTTTCACCCATACTGGCAAGTTCGATCATGCCCATAATGCCGTTAAGCGGAGTACGAAGCTCGTGATTCAACTTGCCGATGAATTCCAATTGCCCTCTGCTGTTCATCTCAGCCATGGAAGTTGCAAACTTCAACTGCTGTTCAGCATACTTCCGTTCTGAAATATCGTATTGAATGCCTACAAAATATAAACACTCTCCGGATTCATTAAAAATCGGATCAATATTCAGTTCGTTCCAGAACTTCTGACCACTTTTTGTATAATTTAAAATATCAATCTTAATGGATTGTTGTTTCTTTAATGCATCACGAATCTGCATTACCGTTTCGGGGTCTGTATCCTGCCCTTGCAAAAATCGGCAATTGTGTCCGACAGACTCTTCATACGTGTATCCTGTCAGTTGGGTAAAGTGTTCGTTTACATACATGAGCGGAAGCTCAGGCAAGGTAGCATCGACCACCGTCACGGAGGATTTCACTTTCGAGATGATAAATTCCCATTGTAATGAGAGTTGATTATGTTGGCTCATGCCTTCCTCCTTCATCTCACACACATTAATGTTTATATATTCTGTAATCGTACATTATAAGGAGAGAAAACTAACCAAACGGAATGTGTTGATATTAAATCAATATATTTTAATTGTAACACAGTTATTCAAGTCATGTGGTTCTTGGGTAATAGTTGATAACTAACATTACACAATAACCTAACTACTCATCAGGAGGAACATACATGAAATTTCTGTTAATTATTATCATTATCATTTTGATTGTAGTCTTTTTTACCAGACGCAAACGTTAAGATGAGATCCGTTATGTAAGTGAGAAAGGAAGATGGGTATGAGAACCCTCTTTTTTATATTCATGGTACTCTGTATCATCAATCTCTGTTTCCCAAAATTCGGCTGGTATCTGCGTTATGGCTGGATTTCCCGGGGTGAAGCCGAACCTAGCAGGCCTTATATGACTATGGTCAGAACGACCAGCCTGCTGATGTTGCTTATCGCTTTTACACTCGCTATGGCATGAACTATAGGCATTAGAAGATGACTGCCCTGTTGGGCAGTTTTTTTGTGGGTGAAATGACGGGAAAATGATAACTTTGTTTGTGGTGTAATGATGACAATGCCCGTAATATAGATATATCGTTTCGGAAAGGACATCATTGGCATGAACATCGCATTTTATCCGTACTGGGCCGCCAAAACGCTGCTCTCGCTTATTAATGTCATATATATCATGGTCATTACTACGTTTATATACGGTCTCACTGGATCGGTACTCTCTGCTGCAATGTTTCCACTTATTCAGATCACTGCACGCATAATAGCAGGTTTCACCTTGCCATTACTTGTGAAGCGTTTCCCATTCTCCAGACTATTGATCAGCATTTCCATAGCCAAAACATTAATCATGACCTGTATAGCCATTTCGTTGAATCACTTGATTTCACAACTGCCGCTTCTATTGTTCGGCGTGGTCATACTATCCTTATTGGACGGATGGGAAACTCCGTTACTGAATGCTTTAACGCCACGATTGGTTCAAGGAGAAGACCTCGTGAAGGCAAATAGCCTACTATCTTTCTCCAATCAGACTGTAACCATTGTCGGTTACGCCATGACGGGATTCGCCGTGATGAACTGGGGGGCGTCACAGACCTTCTGGGCAGCTACAAGCCTGTCCTGGGCCGTTCTGATCTTCATGATTGCCATGGGCTCGCTCACACGGAATGTAGAACAACCCCAGAAATCTGCTGTATCGTGGAATGTATTGAGGTTAGGCTGGAGTATACTCTGGAACAATCCATCATTACGACTGATTACGCTTATGGACATTGCCCAGGCTCTTGCGGGTTCCATCTGGATTGGAGCTGTCACACTGGCCTTTGCAAAAGAAGCTCTGGGACGAGGAGAAGGTTGGTGGGGACTCATGAACTCGAGTTACGCTGCTGGAACCATGCTTGGAGGTATTCTGGCTCTTGCGCTGGCCAAACGTATTCAGAAGCATCTAATCGCAAGTATGACCATGGGTTCTCTCCTCTTCAGCCTGCTGACCGTCGTTTATGGTCTAAACAACCTGCCATGGCTCGCTTTGGTGTTATGCATACTCATGGGTCCAGTTCATCAGATTCGTGATGTGGCTCAGCAGACAGCGCTTCAGAACAGTGTACCTGTCGAATCCTTAACCAAGGTATACGCCACTCATGGCTTCCTGATATCCACGGTTATGAGTGTATCCATAGTCATCTTTGGTCTAGTCGCAGATCAACTGGGCGTTCAATGGGTATACCTTATCGGTGGAGCCTTGTTTATTGTATCTGCGATATGCTCATTATCGTTGAGCAGGGTTCACAGGAACCAGCCCATTGCTAAACATACGAAAAATATGTAAATCAAAGAGACGAGCAACATTCTGCTCGTCCCTTACAATCTCAATCCAATCGATAATCTGTCAGCGGCCTGCCTTTTTTATAATACAAATTAGGTGACAATATATTGAAGAAAATATGCACATCCGGCATGTATGCTTCTTCCAAAATAGCTTGCACCGACGATGCAATCCGATTATGAATCTCCTGGTCACGTTGAAACATCAGAATCTCTATAGAAGCCGGAGAAGGTGTTAGCGCTTGTACATCATGACGCTCTGCCTTCATTCTCTCCCTTGGAATATGAGTAATTAGGGCCATCTGCTCTGTAATTTGGGGTACAACTTCCTCTAGCTGAGGACCTGTGAATCCTTTAAAGCGAATAAACGGCATTGCTATCCCTTCAATCTCTGTTAATAGTCTCTTATGTGATTTTAAGCACATTGTTTTCAGTTGTCAAATGTCATGAATGGCATAGGTTGTTTCTTTTAAATAGGAAAAGCCCCGCTGAAGTCTCAGCGGAGCCACTGTTTGCAGTTTCTATAAGTGACTTACAGCCAGAAAGATTTTGTGATGATCACGAGCAGGATGAAAAGCACGAGAATTGCACTTGTGGAAGTCCATCCGCCGCCGAATCCACCAACATTGCCACAACCGTATCCAACTTGACTCATTTGATTGGCCTCCTTTGAATTTCAAGGTATGCCATAACATATGCGTATTCCGCGCAAGTGACCGGGCGAATCGGCAAGTTCATTAGCCCATTCATTTGGAATTCATAATCGGTGATTTAACCGTATGGAGCGATAGAGATTGTCGGTTGTTTTTGTCGTGACTCCTGAGATGAAGGGTCTGTATTTTCTCTGTCTAGAAGGATTGTAAGAGTACGTGTGTCACTTCGGGATGCCAGAACAACCTCTCCAGCAGGTGTTATACAATAGGCGATTGGAATGGAGATCTCGCTATCACGGTACGAACCATCCGCATGGCTTGTCCCCATGACAATACATTGATGCTTCATGGCGATCTGCCGAGCCTCTTCGACCCACTCACTGTACTGTTTTTCACTGAACATGCCCACACCAATGGAATGCATCACAATGTCCACATTCCCTATATTCTCGTTGCAAAATCCTTGCAGGACCAGCTCATCACACAACAAAGTGCTTATTACCCAACCCTGTTCCTGAGCCGTCTCAGCAGGTGTATATTTAGCTTTCTCCAATACAATCTCTCCAGCCTTATTGATGATGATGGATCGGTCCTTTGGACGTTCGTCCAGTCTGCGATGACCTGATACAATCATGGTCCCATATTCAGCCGCCAGGCGGCAAGCGTCCTCTACATTCTGATTCAAATAACCTTCAGGAAAAAATAATACATCTGCATCAGGGTGTTGCTTGAGTTCGGCTTCAAGCTGCAGCAAATCCTGTTCCAGCCTCGGTTGTCCAATAATAATCTTCATCTGGTATCCCCCATTCATCAATAAAAGCCGGTTCATACCTGAATAAGGTACAAAACCGGCTTAAAGGTTGTACGGACAGACAGTGTTCCTGCTCAACGCACTTCGCTTCAAGAGTAATTGTTTCTCATGTTATTGCTCGACGACACAATTACCTTTACAGTTGAATGATATGTAGTTAGGCATTTCTACGTTCAATACTATCATAGATAGCCTGTCCATCATAGCTTCGATCTGTAGCGATATCTTTCACCAATAGGACACTGTCTGCATTTCCAGATAAAATACTCAGTGCCCCCAACACCCAAGCAAATGGATATAATGCAACGGATAACATTTTCTTCATAGCTCTGTCTCCTTTATGTACTATAGAAATAATTGGTTTAATATCCCATTAATACGATGAAGTTCAATTAAAGGTTTCAATTTCTATATAAACATTACCAATTACATCCAAGATACATATAGGAGACAAGACTTCAATTGTTCCGTTCAGATCAACTCGAAACTCTGGAGCAACGCTGCTGCCTCTTCATGATCAGGTTCCAGAGCTAGTACCTTACGGGTATATGACAGGGTTTCTTCTTCCAGTTCAAGTTCGTAACAGCACACAGCCAAATCGTACAAGACGGCTGGATTATGATTACTCGGGTCTGCAACCAATGATATCTCCAGAAACCGTTTTGCATCCTCATACATATACATCTCATATAACAGCTGCCCTGCCAGAAATGCGAGACCTCCTTGCTGCTCCATCACATAGTAGGAGGACCACATCGTATGAATACCAGACTGAATATCAAGCATTTCCTCATCACTTGCATCAGGAAGAAGACTGGAAATGTGGGTAGCACTGTGAATCAAGAACTCAGCATCATATCCACCCAGACGCCAAAACGGTAAAATATGCTTCAACTCCATACTTTCTATTCGAGAGTCTACCCATTGTTTCATACTGAAAAAGTCATCCGGCCCAAAACGTTCAACAAATCGATGGTAGGCCAGTCGCGTGTTCACATAACTGATCGGTTCGTCCACCATTAACATGCACCCAACGTTCAGATCTTTATAATGATGTGTTGTGAATCGCGTATGTGCTCCCTGTTGTTCCAAGACATATTGAATCGCATGGTAGTTAGCCGTTAAAGAAAAACTCCCGTGCAGAACGAATTCAGGTGGCTCTGCGAACTTCCAGTTATCCAGTCGATGATCCCCTTTATCAGCGGTAATCAACACATAACCTGACTGAGACAGCCTGTTCAACCGTTCGAGACAGGACAAGCCAATTGCGGGAAAAAGGATGTGTGAATCCTCCAGTTCCTCTTTGTACAATGTGATCAGTTCCGAATACGGATAGTTATCTGCACTGTATTCCGGCGCTCGGCGATACTCATAACTCAGCGTCATGTTCTTCAGCATCTCAGCGGGTTCAAGATCATGACGACGATCCGGAGACTGAACAAGCAGATCGCACTCGTAGATCTCGCCATCCCCAATATAGATTAATTCCTGCGGAATGCTGTCAAAAAAGTAATTGGCAATCAACAACAACGGTTGTTTCAGATCACCCGGCCGAATAACTGTACCCGCAACGACCAGTTTTAGCTCCGTATCTGCTACAGCGTCAAAACGCGCAAAATCCACTATACCTTGTTGAATAAAGGATTGCATGGATGGATGCTCTCTCCAACCCCGCACATTCTCCGCTACGAGATCTGTCAATACATATCTGAAAGGAGGTAAATCTATTCCTGCAAAATCCTTTAATTCAATCAGTTTAAGCAGGATTTGGTGTGCCAAACGCCCTACACCCGCCCCAAGTTCCAGAATAGTCACGGTCTCGGTGATCTGTCCCTTATTCGCGAGGTCCTGAAGAAAGCCAAAAATCATCTCTGCATACGCCGTGGCAATCATCGGATTACTGGTAATATATTGAGGGACCTGATTCTCTGTCCAAGCCTCTAGCCCCTTTTGTTCATAATAAGCTCTCTGCCAATCCCAGACTGGAGCTTCGCTGTAACGAAAACGTTGACTTTCATTTGACGTCATTAAAATGGAAACCTGCTTTCTATCACTAATTTCATAAGATTCTCAGATGTTGACGGACTACTTTAGTTCGAATACCATTCAGTCTCTGTAATGCATTATATCATAGAACCCTGCCTACTCGATGAAGTTCAGTTTTCCCCTTTAACTAGAAAAAAACCTGCTTTTGAGGGCAGGTCTGTGATGTCCTTCATTCAAGAAGAATATTGATCTAATTCATTTAGGCAAGGCCGCTGAGCATTAGTCGGAATACAAGACTCCGTCGAAGTTCTCGGGGCCTACACGGATCGTACCCAACAAGTTGGAACTCACAAATGCAGTGTACGTCAATTGAGGTGTAATTGGTGGGTTGAAGTCATCGGCAGAGAAGGTAATAATCTGAGGTGCCAGGATGCTCAAACTAAATGTGGAAGTTGCAGAATAAATAACAGGATCTGTTGGCGCAGTTCCTCTGACAATTGTGATGGTGATACCAACCAGCGCTAAAGGAAGTTGTACAGACACAGTTCCCTTGAACTGCACCCGCGGGTTTGCTCCAATGCCAGCAGTGGTGATCAAACCGATTTGTCCAAATAATTGAGGCGTGTTAATTACAAGGATTGGTATGGCAATTGAGTTAGCCAAACTCGCATTCTGCGAGGTTCTTGCATCAATAAATTGACTCATGAAATCTACCTCCTATGTGTGGGATAGGATAGTATATGCGAGATTTGGTGTACGGCGTGGACATACACTGAATTACGCAAAAAAAAGGGCATATTAGAAAGACACTATTAACAAATTACCTTTTTGACTCTAGCACCTAAATGAAGACAGAAAAAAACCCTTGCTAGGCAAGGGTTTTAAGAGTATGGGCCCTACAGGACTCGAACCTGTGACCAATCGGTTATGAGCCGACCGCTCTAACCAACTGAGCTAAGGGCCCTAGACATAATGTATAACGTGCAGATGATGGCTGTGAATCATCCAAGTGAAACTAAATTGCGGGGGCAGGATTTGAACCTGCGGCCTTCGGGTTATGAGCCCGACGAGCTACCGGGCTGCTCCACCCCGCGTCAGTAAGAAATATTAAAACAGCGACTTAATTAATATACACTATCGTCACCCTATAAGTCAAGGGTAAAGTCAGGGAATAAAACGTACACCATAACGACCTTTACGTGATCGATAAACTTCAACTTCCGCCGGTTCATTATGACCGTAAATCCACCCATCCTGCTCCATACGCTTGGCCAGACATCCTGCCTGAAATTTGGTTGCATACAACTTGCTGAAATATACCCAGTGCATACCGCTCGTCCTTTCCGGAGTCGTCATTTATTCCTGCTTTTTGTAGAATACCCCATTTTGATAAAAATAGCCGCCAAAGATTAAAATCTTCAGCGGCTATATCCTGATCATGATATGACTACTTCATCAAATCTCACTGAAACGTAGCTTTAGGATCCTTTTTCAATTTCTCCAGCATCTCGTTTCCTTTAGCTGCCCACTCACCAAGTGCTTCTTTTGGTGTCTTTTTGTTTTCTAGTACTTGGTTGAAATATTCCATACCTTTTTCATTTACTTGCCATAAACCTGGGGATTTTTGATACATCTTATCCAGATTGGTATTTGTTGGCGGGACCGGCTTCAGCGCATAGAATGCTTGAATGTTATAATCCAGGCCATCTTTTGGCTTAATGAAGCTCTTCCGTGATACCATCTCATAGCTGCTACGTGCTTTGATCTTGGCCCAGTCCTCACTGTTCATGTACTTGATCAATTCCCACGCATCATCCGGGTTCTGAGCCGCACTATTAATCGCCATGAGGTTGCTCAGATAGATGCTGCCTCCAATTTCAGGAGCTTCCGGGTGAACTGGAGGTGTTACCACATCCCAATCCACTTTCGTAAAGTCTTTCATTTTATCCGCATTTTTATTAGCATCAATTAATTGATTAATATAGCTGTAATCACCAATAACCATGGCTGACTTGCCACTCAGGAATAGGTCACCCTGTACTGGATCATAACGCCCACTCGGATTCTGATCTTGTGGTTCGTCACCTTTAGGAATAACTTTGTCAATCGCAAGTTTGCTGATGGTGCTCCACACTTTCTCCCATTGAGGAGAATCTACTGTCATCTTCTCTGCTTTGTCATCAAACGTCTTCAGCTGCAACGAGCTGTAGTACTGCTGCATGGAGTAGTACGGCGAACCACCCTGATATGTCGTGAAGGAGAAACCAAATACATGGTCTTTACCTTCACCTTTCGTTAGACGGGTACCCAGATTGAAAATATCGTCCCATGTCATGTTGTCCGTTGGCGGTTCCACGCCTGCTTTTTCAAACATACCCTTGTTATAGAACAAAGCCGATGAAGAGAACGTTGGTGTCAATGCATAGATGCTCTGATCCCCAAGGTCCTTAATTCCCTCCAGTACACTAGGCACGATATCACTGGTATCAAACTTATCTTCCTGCATCAGTGGGTCCAGCTGTTTCACCAGATTCTCCTGAATTAATGATTTCACAGTGGCGGTATCGGCCACGATAACGTCAACCGGGTTATCCCCAGTCATAATCTTCTTCAGACTCTCCATCGTATCCGGGACTTCCGGCTGTTCTTCCGTGTTGCCATAACCATACATGCTGCTCTGATCAACAGCAGCTACAATTTCGATGGTTACATTGGGATGTGTCAATTCAAAAGCATCGGTGAATTGCTGACGGAAGTAACTGTCATCCTGTCCTCCCCACAACGTAGCCACACGTAATACACGCTGCTCCGTATCCTTGGCCTCACTTGCCGTACAGCCAGCAATCAGCGGCAGTGCTAGCGTCGCAGTAGCGATGACAGCCAGCACACGTTTTCCCCATATACTATTCTTCATTTCCCAGTTCCCCCTCTTAATTATCTTGGCGGTGTAATGACAATACGTTCACCGTCAAATTCCAATGTAGCCCGGTTATCAATGGATAAGGCCTCCAGATACTCTTTTGGCACCTGAAGCCGCCCTGCACGGTCAATAATGACAAATGCTTCGTGAATGTCCGGCATACCCGATTCGGACAAGTTATGCTCATCATCCAGATTCGGGTTGCGCTTCACAAACTCGGTACTGGTCAAGCCGTCCCGAATCGCAACGATCCGGTCTACCTTGCCAGCAAGCGTCAAGTCATGGGTAACGATGACAATCGTAACGCCGAGTTCCTTGTTCATTCTTCGGAAAATGCCCATAATTGTATCACATGTCTCGGAATCGACCGAACCGGTTGGTTCATCTGCAAGCAGAATTTTGGGACGATTGGATAATGAGATCGCAATCGCTACCCGTTGCTGCTCTCCTCCTGACAATTGATGCAATTTGTTATGCATCCGATCCTTAAGACCTACCCATTCGAGCAACTGTTTCGCGTAAGCACGATCACGCTTGCCTCCCAGAATCATGGGAGTCTCTACATTTTCCAATGCAGTGAGATAAGGCAGCAAGTTACGACCGTTATTTTGCCAGATAAAACCTACCGTATGACGTTTGTATTCGACCAATTGGGCATCTGTCATTTTCAGCAAATCCCAGTCTCCCACAACAGCCGTACCAGCTGTAGGACGATCAAGCCCGCCCAGAATATTCAGCAGCGTGGATTTACCGCTACCGCTGTTACCGATGATGGCCATCATTTCACCTTGATTGACAGTCAGGTTGAGACCCTGAAGGGCAACGACTTCCACATCGCTGGATTTAAAAATTTTGACAAGTCCTTCGCATTGGATCACGTTTACCTCTCCTCTCCCATTTTGACTGCCTGGTGAACCCGCAATCTGCGAATCTGCCAGAGCAACATCGTTGCACCAATGACCAGCATCACTACGGTGACCCCATACAGTTGCAACATATCTTGCTGTTCAAACACAATCCGGAACGGAGGTACCTGAGCAGATACATTATCCGTTGTTTGCAGGAATGGCAGGAATAAACGACTGGATACCTGACCAATACCGATACCGAGCAGGATCGATAGACCTGCTGTGAACACCTGCTCCAGCAGCAGCATACCGCTCAGTTGTGCGCGTGATAACCCCATGGCTCGTAATACACCAAACTGCACAACACGTCCAGACAGGTTGAAGAACCAGTACAGCACGTATCCGATCAACGAGATAATAACCGAAACCAGGAAACCAAGGCTCAGAATCCCGAATACGCCACCTCTTGACGGATGTTTACCCTGAGATACCAATTCGGTCCGTACGTCACGCACAGACGATAACTCAATGCCTTCTGCTGCAAGTTTCTCCATTAGTGGAGCCACTTTGGCATCCGGTTCCATTTTCAGCCATACCTCATAAGGAATCAGAGGCACCTGATCATAGATATAATCCAGATTCGCCACGAAGAATGGCATCTGATCCGGATACTGGGCTGGCCAGTAAGGAATGATCCCAAACACGACGAATTCAATCGCCTGTCCCTGTACACCCATGGAGACGAGGTCTCCAGTTTTCAACTTAAATTTGTCAGCAAATTTGGAAGAGATCAATACAGCCCCTTCATATTTACCAAGCAAGTCAAGATACTTGTAGGGATGTGCCGGGAACAGATCGTTGCGGAACCACGCCACTTGAGCAAAGTCCACATTATCAATTCCGACCAGCATCCCCTGTCCGCCCGATTTACCAGAGACGATAATATTGCCTTTGGTCTGCAGCACTCGTGCTGCATGTTCAACCCCGTCTAATCTGCGGAACACTTCAAATGGAGGTTCGGAGTAGATGACTTTGGATGGCTGCGAAGAACCGCCGCCGCCTGGAGCACCTCCACCGCCATTGCCTCCGCCGGAACCACCACCAGCAGAACCTCCTCCTCCATTGCCACCACCTTGTTGACCTCCACCCGTACCGCCATTCTGTCCGGAACCACCGGGTTTAACCTCAGGTGTTCCTTCCCACACAGTCTGCATAATCACATCAGAACCATAACGGTACAAGGTACGCTCAGTGGAATTCAGATCAATCGTCCGAGCAGCAGCCGAGTTGTAAACCCCAAGTCCCAGTGTCAGTACAAGGAGGATCATCAGCGGATAATATGAAGAAGATGAACGCGATAGCTGTGTTAATGTCAGATACAACGGGACCGGGAGAAACTTGCGACCGATCAACTGAATAAGCTTTAATATCCACGGGAACAAGCGCAGGAAGAATAGTCCAAGCGCAAAGATCGCGAGTGCAGGTACAAAGAACAGAAACGGCTGTACCTGCAACTGATCAGTTGTCATTCCGGTCTGGAAGGTCAACATCTGACGTTCATAGAACAGGTAGTATCCATATCCGGCCAGACCCAGCAACACAACGTCCAGGAACCAGCGTTGCCATACTGGAGCACGGTCTGTCCGTGCTTGGCGCCGTTTGGCAGATACAATGGTTGCCCGTGCATAGGTTATCGCAGGGATAAGTGATGCGATGATCGCAACAAGGACCGCTGCTACGCCCAGGAGAATAGCTTCTTTTGATACACCGATTGGAATGGACTTCCGATCTACGAACGAGAGAAAACCACTTGCTGAACCGATACTCTTGGCCATAAACCAACCAAGCAACGGCCCAATAACCAGCGCAATAGCGCCCAGAAATATGCCTTCAAGCAGGTAAAGAGAGAAGATCTGCCGAGCTGAAGCTCCACGGCTGCGCAATACCGCAATATCACTCTCTTGCTTTTGTAATGACTGTCTGGCATTCATCGCAATGAAATAAAAGACCATCGCAATCATCGGTGCTGCCAAGGTAAACAACATGGTCTGCAATTGCAGACTCTGACTGCGGAACTGCTTGAGCAGATCACCAAAGGTGATGTCCACTTTTGTATCTTTCAGCCGCTGGTACAGATCGATATCCAGCCTTTCCAGCATGGAAGTCAGACCTGATAACTGGCTGGTTTGAATTTCTTTCAGATCAAAGGCATAATACCAACGTGAATTTTGAAGTGGAATCCCTTTTTCCTTCAGTAAAACATCATTAAAAACCGATTCATTTACATAAAGTCCATTCATCATGCCGTCAAATCCCTGTACCCAGTAAGGGCTGTTCGGATCATCTGCCTTGAAGGACCCCGTAATCTTCACACGTAACGTAATATCAAGGCCGCTATACACCGGATATTCCAGAATGTCACCGATATGCAGATCGTTACGGTACATGCCCTCTTCCAACATGACTGCCTCGATCGTGTCATCTTTGACCTGGTTTCCAGGTTTCACCCCGGCAGAGTAATTCACCTGTGCATCCAGCCCACTCATCGTACCCAGACTCATACTGCGTACCCTGCTGGCATCCACTTTGGTTGGATCTTCCGGGCTTACCTCTGTGCTGCGAATGGATCTCGAATTCACATACGTATGAAAAGGAAACCCGATGTCGCGAGGAACATCCTCACGAATATAACGATCTACTTCGTCCAGACCCCGAGTGTCTGTCTTCACGCCACCTGGTGCCTGATAACTCATCAGCAACGAACCGGCTGGCAACCCTTCACTGTTATCCTGCAGCGTCTGCGCGACAACCCGTTTCAGTGCACCATCGGCATACATTGGAATACTGACGGTGAACGCTACCGCCACAATCAATCCGATCAGTGTGCTGAAGGTCATCCAGCGCGTGTTCCACATTTTGCGGAACAACAGCCGAAGCAATGGCAGCCCCATTAGCGTCCCACTACTTTCTGGCCTACGGTCAGACCTTTCAGAATCTCGACATCTGTCGATGTCTGCTGACCAACTTCAACGTCCACTTCACGCTTGCTGCCATCACTCTCCACGACTTGTACATACGTTCTTGAACCGATGGAGCGTAAAGCGGATACAGGAATCACAATTGCGTTCTCGGTACGCTGCGTTACAATTGAGACCGATAGTGGTGTGCCACGTTCCACGCCTTTTGGCATTTTTGCAAGGGTAACGATAACATACTTATCCAGCGTTTCCTTGGTTGGAGGCGTACCGCCTTCACCCGTCCCTTCGCCACTGCCGCTTCCCGATGCTTCCGCGATAGGCATGACTTTAATTTTGCCAGCGACTTTACCAGCTCCATTAATATCTACTTCTGCCTTCATCCCAGCTGAGAACTTCTCCAGATCTTCCTTGGCAAAGGTAGCTGCCACAACCAGATTGGATGTATCCGCAATCGTAGCAATCGGATCATACGCTTTCACGGCTGCACCCTTCTCTACCTGCACAGCAATAACGGTACCGCCAAACGGAGCAGTCAACGTGGCTTTGCCCAGTTGTTCTTCCAGATCAGCGAGTTCCTGGCGCAGTTCTTCAAAAGCAATCGTTGCTTCTTCGAACTCCACCGGGTCCATCTCATCCTTCTTGCGGAGTGTTTCCTTCATTTGAACTTCGGATTTGCGAATAGCAAGTTTCTTGCCACGGATCTCCTTCTCCACACTCTCCACATCGAGCACCGCGAGAAGTTGGCCCTTTTTCACTTTATCCCCTGGTTTAACATTTAACTCTTTGACATGCATGCCATCAAGCGTGAAGTACACCTTCTCTTCCCGCTGACTCATCATCTTGCCACTACCACTTACTTTTTTCTCCAACGTTTCCGTCCGGACTTCATATTCCGGTTTCTTGGAGATCGTTGGCGGCGTAATAGGCGGAAGCACTTCTTCTTCTGTTTCTGACGGCAGCAATGAGCAGCCGGACATCGTTGCAACCATTATCGCACCAAGTACAATAAGTGCTGCGCGTTTCCCCCTCTTCGGAGCGGCCCCTTTACCTGATAAATCTGCCGTCCGCCATTTCATAAACATGGTCCGCAACCTCCAAAATTGTAGGATCGTGTGTAGTCATACATATTGTTACTTGTTCTACTTCAATAATATTGCGGAATACGGCCATGACCTGAGCGCCCATCTTGGAATCCAATTCCGCTGTAGGCTCATCCGCAAGCAACAATCTGGGTCTATGTGCAATGGCCTTGGCTATAGCCACACGCTGTTGCTCTCCCCCGGACATCTCGAAAGGTCGGTGCTTCACCCGTTTGGATAGTCCAACCAGATCCAGACAGTGACCAACCCTGTCCTTCCATTCCGCTCGCGGAACATCCGCCATGCGCAGCGACAGTTCTACATTTTCCCAAGCAGATAATAAGGGCATGAGTGCATATGCCTGAAAAATAAAACCGATCTCTTTACGCCGCAAAGCGGTCCGCCTCCGGTCTCCCCAATCCTGAAGAGGCTGGCCAGAGAACAGAATGTCTCCACTTGAAGGCTGATCCAGTCCACCGAGCATATTCAGCAGTGTTGTTTTTCCTGAGCCCGATCGCCCCTTCAGCATGACCAGTTGTTGCGGATTCACTTCCATATCAATGCCTTTGAGCACATGGATAATGCGACTGCCTGTCTGGAAACTGCGATGCACGTTACGCACCTCCAGTACAGGTCCATCATATGGAGGTAACATATCCTTTTTTGGTTTGATCTTCTTCTGGGGTTCATCAACGGTGGTGACAGCAGCTGCAGCCACTTCATCCGAAGCGATTTCACTTTCAGATAAAGATACTTCACTTGTCGGGTGCGCTGGTTCACTTATGTATGTACTTTCCCCCGACTCCGTCGATGCCTCCAACGGTGTTTCCCCCTGTTGATGTTCATCGCCTGACTGGCTCTTGGCAGTTCTTTTTCTGAGAAATAAATTCTTCATGCCAGCAATCACGCTCATCCTTTCTTGATATACCGATCATTTCTTCAAAAAACCTAAAATTAGAAATCTGTTCCAACCTACACTGAATTATAAACGACCGATCCCAACTAAAAGTTACAAGCTTTTTACAACGGTAGAGGGAAAAAGTTAATATTTTGATGAACAAACGAAAAAAGCACCCCAAAGTGCGGGATGCCTCTTGCATATTCGATGGTTTTGCCGCTATGACGGCAATCATTACAATTTTGATACCGTTCATTCATGAACATTTTTTCGAGGTATCAATGATATTATTTACCAAATGAAGAAGGATCTTCACGCCAGGATTTGAGCAATTCAAAGTCACTCTCCTGAATCGTTCCCTGAGCCAAAGCCACATCCATCAGAGCCGTGTAATTGGACAACGTCTGAAGTGGAATTCCTGCGTCTTCGAATGCTTTAACACCTTTATCCAGCTGGTAGCTGAAGATGGCAAGTACGGCGAGCGGTGTTGCACCTGCTACGCGTACAGCTTCGGCTGCTTTGATCGAGCTTCCACCTGTAGAGATCAGATCTTCGATGACAACCACTTTCTGTCCTTCGGTAATCAGACCTTCGATCAAGTTCTCCTTGCCGTGTCCTTTCGCTTTATCACGAATGTAGGCCATCGGCAGATCCAGCTTCTGAGCCACCCAGGCAGCATGCGGGATACCTGCGGTTGCCGTACCTGCAATGACTTCTGCATCCGGGTATTGGTTACGAATAATCGTTGCAAAGGCCTCAGCGATATCGTTGCGAATCTCCGGATAGGACATCGTTAAGCGGTTATCGCAGTATATTGGTGATTTGATGCCGGATGTCCATGTAAATGGCTGCTGTGGACGTAACGCCACGGCTTTAATTTTCAACAGTTGGGAAGCAATATGATTCGGAATCTCATTCAGTTCGATCATGCGTTCAACATCTCCTTCAAAATGGTTTCTGCCGCTTCACGCGGATTGGGAGCGCCTGTAATGGGTCTGCCTACAACAATGTAATGACTGCCTCTGGCGATGGCTTCACCCGGCGTCAAGACGCGTGTCTGATCTCCCAGACCACTACCCGCTGGACGAATTCCTGGTGTAACGGTGTGAAAAGCACTGCCACACGCTGCCCGAATTGCAGGTACTTCCAGCGGAGAAGCAACAACCCCATCCAGTCCAGCCTCTTGGGCCAGTCCTGCATAACGGACCACAGCAGCTTCCACACTTCCCGGGATGCCAATCTCGTTATTCATCGTTTCCAGACTTGTACTGGTGAGTTGGGTGACTGCAATGATCTCGGGCTTGCTAAGGGAAGGATCGGCAGCGATTGCTGCCTCAGCACCTTCACGTGCAGCACGCATCATGAGGGCTCCACCCGCTGCATGTACATTGAACATGTCTACCCCAAGACGTGTGATACTTTCAGCACCGCCACGAACGGTGTTGGGAATGTCATGCATTTTCACATCCAGAAAAACGGAGTAACCTTTGGATTTCAACTCCCGAATAAAGTCAGGTCCTGCTGCGTAGAACAGCTGCATACCCACCTTGAGATAACAGGGAATGCCTTCAAGAGCTTGTACCAATGCTTTCGCTTCTTCCGCTCCAGGATAATCCAGTGCCACCATCAGACGGCCAGCCATTTCATTGAAACTCGCTTGATTCATCACCAGCGCTCCCCTCCACTTGCTCATTTTTTCCGTTTTTGCCCGATATAAAGGACATCCCGCCAGCCCGCAGGCTGACTGATGTCCTTCATCAGAGAGTTATTTATTTTACAAAGACAGGCATTGCTTCCGAAGAGAAGTTGATCGTTTGCAGCATAATCAGCAGCGCACGAATCGTATCCAATGAAGTCATACATACAATGCCGTTTTCTACCGCTTCACGACGGATACGGAATCCATCACGCTGCGGTGTTTTGCCTTTGGTGAGTGTGTTGAAGACAAAGTTTGCTTCGCCGCTGCGGATCATATCCAGAATGTTTGGCGAACCTTCACTTAATTTGTTCACAGTCGTTACCGGAATGTTCGCTGCTTCAAGCGCAGCTGCTGTTCCGCCGGTAGCCATGATTTTGTAACCCAGTCTGTAGAAACCTTCGAGCAAAGGAACCGCTTCGTCTTTGTCTTTGTCTGCTACAGTCACAACAATCGCTCCGGTTGCCGGAATTTTCATTCCTGCGCCGATGAGACCTTTGAACAACGCTTTAGCGTAATTCGGGTCACGACCCATAACCTCACCTGTGGATTTCATCTCAGGTCCGAGGGTTGGTTCAACACGACGCAGTTTCGCGAAGGAGAAGACCGGAACTTTGACAGATACATGATCTGATTCAGGCCACAGTCCATCGACATAGCCAAGATCTTTCAGTTTCACACCCAGAATGGCTTGTGTTGCCAGGTTCGCCATCGGAATGTTGGTTACTTTGCTCAGGAATGGTACGGTACGGGATGAACGCGGGTTCACCTCGATAATGTACACTTGGCCATCATGGATAACAAACTGGATGTTGACCAAACCTACCGTTTTCAGTTCTTTGGCAATTTTGATTGTAATCTCTACAATTTTCTCTTTCATATCCTGGGACAGGTGTTGAGGAGGATATACCGCGATGGAGTCACCAGAGTGAACCCCTGCACGCTCGATATGTTCCATGATTCCTGGAATCAATACCGTTTCACCATCACAGATGGCGTCAACCTCAACTTCTTTACCCATCATATAACGGTCGATCAGGACCGGATGCTCCGGATTGATTTTAACCGCCTGTTCCATGTATGTCAGCAATTCAGCATCGGAGTATACAATCTCCATCGCACGACCGCCAAGTACATAGGAAGGACGAACCAATACCGGGTAGCCCAGACTTTGAGCTGTTTCTACCGCATCATCAACGGAAATGACTGTTTTACCTTTTGGCTGTGCAATCTCCAGACGGGAGAGCAGACGTTCGAACTTCTTGCGGTCCTCCGCCTCATCGATGCTTTCCAGATCCGTTCCGAGAATGGTTACACCTGCATTACGCAGTGGTGCTGCCAGGTTGATGGCCGTTTGACCACCGAACTGTACGATAACCCCTACTGGTTTCTCCTGTTCAATCACGTTCATGACATCTTCGAAGAAGAGCGGTTCAAAGTACAGGCGATCGGATGTATTAAAGTCCGTAGACACCGTCTCCGGGTTATTGTTGATAATGACTGCTTCATATCCTGCTTTTTGCAATGCCCATACTGCGTGAACAGTAGAGTAGTCAAACTCAATCCCTTGACCGATCCGGATTGGTCCTGAACCCAGCACCACAACTTTTTGCTTGTCTGAAGGGATCACTTCATTCTCTGTCTCGTAAGTTGAGTAGTAATATGGCGTTGTTGCTTCGAACTCAGCTGCACATGTATCTACCATTTTGTACACTGGGCGCAGGTTCTCTGCTTCCCGACGAGTTCTAACTTCCGCTTCAGTTGTTAATGTGCCTCCTGGTTGACCTTGCGCACGCAGTTCAGCAATGGCACGGTCTGTGAATCCAAGGCGTTTCGCTTGATACAGAATGTCGGAAGACAATTCGGATTCTTCGCGAATGCGATCTTCGAATGCGATCAGACCTTCGATTTTGTCCAGGAACCACCAGTCAATCTTGGTCAAATCCTGTAGCTGTTGCAACGTATAACCTCTGCGGAATGCTTCGGCAATCAGGAAGATGCGCTCATCATCTGCTTTGATCAGACGTTCGTTCAAGGTAGCTTCGTCCAGCGTTTCGGCATCCTTCAGGTAGAGGCGATGTACGCCAATTTCCAGGGAACGAACTGCTTTGTGAATCGACTCTTCGAATGTCCGGCCAATCGCCATTACTTCGCCTGTTGCTTTCATCTGAGTTCCCAGTTTACGGTTCGCCGAGATGAACTTGTCGAACGGCCAGCGAGGAATTTTGCTCACGATATAATCCAGCGTAGGCTCGAAACAAGCGTACGTTTGACCTGTTACCGGGTTCACGATTTCATCCAACGTGTAACCCATGGCAATTTTGGCAGCCATTTTGGCAATCGGATAACCCGTTGCTTTGGAAGCCAGAGCCGATGAACGGCTTACCCGTGGATTTACTTCGATAACATAGTATTGGAAGCTGTGTGGGTCCAGTGCAAACTGTACGTTACATCCACCCTCGATGTTCAGGGCACGGATGATTTTCAGGGAAGCTGAACGCAGCATTTGATATTCACGGTCCGACAGGGTTTGGCTTGGTGCTACAACGATACTGTCGCCTGTATGAACACCTACCGGGTCGAAGTTTTCCATGTTGCAGACAACGATACAGTTATCATTTTTGTCCCGCATAACCTCATACTCGACTTCTTTCATGCCTGCAATGCTCTTCTCGACCAGACATTGCCCAATCGGGCTGTAACGAATTCCCGCTACCACGGTCTCGCGTAGCTCTTCTTCGTTCGCACAGATTCCGCCGCCTGTTCCGCCCAGCGTATAGGCTGGACGCACGATGATTGGATAACCAATCTCATTTGCAAATTCAAGTGATTCTTCAAGTGTGGTTACGATCACACTCTCAGGTACAGGCTGTTCCAGTTCACGCATCAGGTCACGGAACAGATCACGATCTTCCGCTTTCTCGATGGAAGTCAGCTGTGTTCCGAGCAATTTCACATTTTCACGTTCCAGCACGCCTGCACGTGCCAGTTCTACCGCCATGTTCAGACCTGTCTGACCACCCAGTGTTGGCAACAAGCCGTCTGGACGCTCCTGACGAATGATTTGGGTTACAAAATCCAGTGTAATTGGCTCAATGTAGACTTTATCAGCCATGTTTGTATCCGTCATAATGGTCGCCGGGTTGCTGTTGATAAGTACAACTTCCACGCCTTCTTCTTTCAGAGCCTGGCAAGCTTGCGTACCGGCATAGTCGAACTCGGCCGCTTGACCGATGACGATTGGACCGGAACCAATCACCAGGATTTTTTTGAGATCTTTGTTAATCGGCATGTTATTGTGCTCCTTTCACTGCGGCTGCCAATACGGCTTGACGCGGCTTTTGCGGGTTAGTGATCTTGTGCTCGCGAATCATCTCGATGAAGCGGTCGAACAGATAGCTGTTGTCGTAAGGACCCGGGGCTGCTTCAGGGTGATATTGAACCGAGAATGCCGGGAATGATTTATGTTTCAGACCTTCAATGGTCTTATCGTTATTGTTGATATGTGTAACTTCCAGGTCTGTACTCTTCACAGACTCTTCGTTTACGGTAAATCCATGGTTCTGGGATGTGATGAAGCAACGTCCGCTCTCCAGTTCTTTCACCGGGTGGTTTCCTCCGCGATGTCCGAACTTAAGTTTTTCGGTGTCTGCTCCTGCTGCAAGTGCGAACAACTGGTGACCCAGGCAGATACCGAAGATCGGGTATTCGCCAAGCAGTTCACTGATCATCTTAACTGCGTGAGGTACGTCTTTCGGGTCCCCAGGGCCGTTGGACAGTTGAATGCCATCCGGGTTCAGGCGACGAATCTCGTCTGCTGTTACATCGTGTGGAACAACAACAACGTCACAGTTACGTTTGCTGAGTTCGCGCAAGATTCCTGTTTTAGCACCGTAATCCACAAGCACAATACGTTCAGCCGTTCCTGGGCTGTTGTAGACATGCTCCGTAGAAGTCATTGGCACCTGGTTACGCAGCTCGGCAATGGTGGTGTCTCCCATCATCTCCAGCAGTTCTTCCACAGGCTTCGATCCTGTTGTGAGAATTCCCTTCATTGTGCCGTGGTGACGAATCCGGCGAGTCAACATGCGTGTATCAATTTCGCTGATTCCTACGATGCCGTATTCTTTGAGCAGATTGTCTACGCTGTATTCCGCACGCCAGTTGCTTGGCGTTGGCTCATGACGACGCACAACGAAACCATGTACGTATGGACGAATCGACTCAAAGTCATCACGCGTAATGCCGTAGTTTCCGATCAGCGGATACGTCATGGTTACGATTTGACCGCAATAGGAAGGATCCGAAAGCACCTCTTGATAGCCTGTAATTCCCGTATTAAAAACGACCTCACCTGTAGTTTCACCTTCAGCACCAAATGCTTTCCCGGTGAACAGTGTGCCGTCTTCCAACAATAATCTTGCCTGTGCCTGCATCCCATTTCACTCCTCTGTGTTTATCAACGTTGAATGGCATTTGGGTTGAACATGGGGGACGTTACGATTGTGCGGCTCCGCTGACAGAAAACCCTTTGATCGCTGTTATCCCCGGATTACTTTTTATCATTTTTCAAATGATGTAATCCGGTGATAAAGGCGAACGCTTTGCTTCTTCGGGTCTTTTCTGTCCGCTCCGCAGTTACGTTGGTGTCCAAGTTCAAAACCATGACATTCAACTTTGCTTGTTTCGTATATTTGACTCTCGGCAATGATCTGCCTCGAGTTAGTTGAAAAGATGTTACTGGTGTAAAAGTTGTAGATTAAGTTTTAGAGTTAGATTTAAAAAGATTTGTTGTTTTAAAAAAGTTAAGAATTACTGTTACTGATATAAAGAGTTAAAGATTACTGATTTATAAATTTGCTGAGTTACCGTTTTATTGTTGTACAGTGTTGCTCCATACGCTTTTGCCGTCCACCCATGTTTGTGTGGCCCAGCCTTTCAGCTTCCAGCCTGTGAATGGGGTGTTTCTTCCTTTAGTTGCAAACGTTGCAGGATCAACCGCTTTTTCCTCGTTCAGGTCAATCATCGTGATATCGGCTGGTGCTCCCTCTTCGAGTTTGCCTGTGTCCAGTCGGAATACACGTGCCGGATCAGCTGTCATACGTTTCACCAGGAAGTCCAAGCTCCACAATCCTGTTTCCACAAACTTGGTGTACAGCAGTGGGAAGGCGGTTTCGAATCCTACGATTCCGAAAGGTGCCAGCTCCATGCCTTTGGCTTTCTCTTCTTCACTGTGTGGCGCGTGATCAGTTACGATCATATCCAGCGTACCGTCTAGCAAGCCTTCAATACAAGCCTGCACATCGCGTGGTGAGCGTAGTGGCGGGTTCATTTTCCAGTTGGCATCCATGCCCGGGATATCTTCATCCGACAACACCAGATGGTGTGGACATACCTCAGCAGTTACTTTAATGCCGATGGACTTCGCTAGACGAATCAGACGAACCGATTGCTCTGTACTTACGTGACAGACATGGTAGTGAACTCCTGTTGCTTCTGCGAGCAAGATATCACGGCCAACGTGGATGGCTTCGGATTCATTTGGAATCCCTTTGATGCCGTGGCGCTTCGAAAACTCACCTTCCGTCACATATCCACCAACAACCAGTGAGTCATCTTCACAGTGTGCGATCACTGGCATATCCATGCTTGCTGCGAGGCTCATGGCATCTTTCATCATTTGAGCGTTTTGTACGCCTACACCGTCATCTGTGAATCCAATAGCGCCTGCTTCTTTTAATGCGGCAAAATCGGTAAGTTCACGACCCAGTTCATTTTTTGTAATGGCAGCATAAGGCAACACTTTAACCAGATCAGCTTCTTTGGCCTTATCCAGTACCAGCTTCACAACTTCCGCTGTATCTGTTACTGGTCTTGTGTTTGGCATGCAAGCGATTGTTGTAAAACCACCTTGTGCTGCTGAACGGGCACCTGTCTCGATCGTCTCTTTGTGTTCGAATCCAGGTTCACGCAGATGCACGTGCATATCGATCAATCCCGGAATGACCAGTTTGCCTGATGCGTCTGTTACACTCTGCGCTGATTTTTCGGCGTCCAGTACAGCTTGGTCTTCCAGACCAGCGATCTTTTTAATTTTACCTTCATCTATAATGATGGTTTTCCGTTCAAGTTCCCCTTTTTGGTTCAAGACGTTCGCGTTTTTTATAATCTGTAGCATAATTGCCCTCCGCTTCGGTTCTGTCCAGCTTACCAGGCAAGCCGGATGATTTTCTTTATCGTGTACTCTCTTATTGCTCTATAAGAACTACCGTACCGTCAGCCTATGACCCACAGCCAGACCCTGTTACAGTTTCATCGCACGTTCCATAACCGCCATGCGGATGGGAACGCCATTTGCCATCTGCGGGAAGATCCGTGATGCTTCACTTTCCACAACCGCGTCATCTACCTCGACGTTGCGATTCACAGGAGCAGGGTGCATGATAATGGTGCTTGGTTTTAGGCGTGATGCCCGTTCTTCCGTCAATCCGTAGTGTTCGCGATAATCCTCAGCTGAAGTAATTAAGCCATGTTGATGACGTTCCAGTTGAACACGGAGCATCATGACTACATCTGCATCCAGCGCTTCTTCAAGACCGACATAAGGAGCATGCTCTGCGAGTTCCGGTGCCTGCATCGTTTGCGGAGCACAAAAGCGTACATCTGCACCAAACTTTTGCAGTGCCCACAGGTTGGAACGAGCTACACGGCTATGCAGGATGTCACCAATGATGGAGACACGCAAGCCCTTCAGTTCGCCAAATGCTTTCCTCATTGTGTAGAGATCCAGCAACGCCTGTGTGGGATGCTCATTGTTGCCATCTCCGGCGTTCACGAGTGGTACATTCACTTTCTGAGCCAGTTGTTGCAGAACGCCTGCCGGTTTCAACCGGATCACGCCTGCATCAATGCCCATCGACTCAAGTGTTCGTACCGTATCGTAGATGGACTCTCCTTTTTCCACACTGGATGCGGCTGCCGTAAAGTTCAGCACTTGTGCACCCAGGCGTTTCTCTGCCATTTCGAAGGAAAAGCGGGTACGTGTGCTGTTCTCGAAGAACATGTTCGCAACAAAGCGTGATTCCAGTACAGGAGCCAGTTTCTCTTTCTGCGCTTCCCAGTGAGCCGCTCTGTTCAGAATGGACTCGATTTCTCCTCGACTAAGTTCCTTCAGTCCAAGCAAGCTTCGGTCTCTCAATGCTGTCTGTGTAATCATTATGCTTGCTCCCCCCGGTTCTGAGTGATTTTGACTTCGTCCTGTCCGTCCGTTTCCATGAGTGCAACTTCGATCTCCTCTGATTTGGAAGTCGGCACATTCTTGCCGATAAAATCAGGTCGAATTGGAAGTTCCCGGTGTCCGCGGTCTGCGAGTACAGCCAGCTGAATGTTCTGCGGTCTTCCACAGTCCATCAGGGCATCCATCGCTGCGCGAATCGTCCGTCCGGTATAGAGCACATCATCGAACAAAATCACTTTTTTGTTATGAATCGAAAGTGATTCAGGTGTCATAATCAACCTTTCCTTGCGATTCGCTTTATTTTCGTCCAAGCGGTCATCGCGGTAAGGAGTCACATCCAGTTCTCCCCAGGGGACTTTGGCGCCTTCGATTTCTTCGATCTTGGCGGCAATCCGTTCTGCGAGGTAAACCCCGCGTGTGCGGATACCGACCAGCACACAATCGTCGATTCCTTTGTTTTTCTCCAATATCTCATGGGCAATCCGTGTTAGTGCGCGGCGGATCGCCGTCTCATCCATAATGACATGTGTCTCTGTGCTCATGCGTTCAGCCTCCTCAGGATTTCCCTTCAGCATCATGGCCCCGTGACGAGGAGAAAAAAAAGACTCCTTGCCGTGTTTATTGGCAAGGAGTCTCCGAACTTCAGACCGCTCTGAAGAAAGTTTACTCTCGGGGATGCATCGCTTCATTTGCCGCAGCAAAAAAACGATGTATCGTTCACGTTACCTTGCCAGTCTCACGGGACTGATTTAAAGGTGCTATTCATGTCGTTCATATTGCAGGACCTCGCAGGGTTCTGTAATCAATATGTCCGTTTGTCTTCATGAATTATGACAGAAAGACAACCCCCTGTCAACACCTCACCATCGCAGGTGAAAACCCTCTGCTACGTTCTTCTTAGAATCAGCAGTTAGGCTGAAAAACATCCATGCACAATACATCTCATTGGTTATTCATAATTATACAACATTTCTGCATATTTATCCATAGGCAAATGAGAAATTTGATATAACCAAAATAAACCTTTGACTATGCTTATGTAGAGACAAACACTTCTTTTTAGAAGAAACGGTGAGTCTCATTTAAGCAATATATGAAAGCTCTGCATTAGGTCCAATTGAAATGGGTACAGTTTATAAACATGAACCCATTCATAGATGCTACCATAATGCCGATATACATAAGATTCACAAATATGCGTCATAGAAATAAGATACGCCCTACATTTATGTACATTTAGGAGGAAGTCATGCGTCACATTTGGCACGTTTACAAAACAGACTGGTTACATATTCTGAAGGTTCCCACAGGTATATTTTTAATTGTGGCTATCATTTTACTGCCCGGGGTGTATGACTGGGTCAACGTGAAGTCCGTATGGGACCCGTACAGTAACACCCAGGGGATCAAAATTGCAGTGACAACCGAGGACAAGGGTGCAACTATTGAAGGAACCAATGTTAATATCGGAGACGAACTGGTATCCAGCCTCAAACACAATGAAAAGCTGGGCTGGACTTTTGTAGATCGGACCGAGGCTAGTCGGGGTGTACAGACTGGAGATTATTATGCAAGCCTGCTCATTCCCGGAGACTTTTCATCCAAAATTACAGGTATCGTTGACGGAAAGCCGGAGCGCCCAGAGGTGATCTATACCGTTAATGAGAAGGTGAATGCCATTGCTCCTAAAATCACAGGCTCTGGTGTATCTGCCATAACAACACAAATCAATGAAAACTTCACTGAAGCTGTCAGTGAGGCCGTTCTAAGCAAGTTGAAGGAAGCCGGGGTTGAAATTAATGCCCAGCTTCCAACTTTGCGCAAGATGGAGAATGGCATTTTCACACTGGAGAAAAATCTCCCGGCCATTCAAGCCGCTGGTCAAAAGGTACTGGAAGTAGAAAAAGCCATGCCTGAGATTGTAAAAGATGCTCAAAAGATCGTTGATATCGAGAAAAAACTGCCTGAAATCAATGAAGCGGCACAGTATGTGCTCAAGGTGCAGGAGTATTGGCCACAAATTAATGATGCGGCTTCCGAAGTGCTGGCTATTCAAGGGCGGATACCGGATATACAAAAAGCGGTAGAACGCATTCGAGAAGTGGATGAACACTTTGGTCAGGTATCAGATGTCATCCAAACGGCGCTGGTTAAAACCAACAAAGCTCTGTCTATCGTAACGGCCGCAGAACAAGATCTGGACAAAGTATCACAAATCGCTGGCAACGGGATTGAGCTTGCAGAGGGATTAAATCAGTTCGTGGATTCCAGTGAAGAAGCGTTTCAGGCGATTGGCCCGGCGATCCGCCAAAATCTGCTGCTGGTGCAGCAGATTACTAACGCTGCTGGAGACGTATTTGCACAATTGCAAAATTCGGATCTTGAAAACCTTCCTACAGCAAAAGATCTCGACCGGATTGCTTCGCGTTTAGGGATTGCGTTAAAACTCGTCGACAGTATGGCAGAACTACTGGGCAAAATAGACAACTTGCTTCCAAGCCATCCACTTGCTGATAAAATTACGCAGCTGAACTCCGTTTCAGATAAACTTCAGTTGCAAATCCGCTTGGCTGGGATTATCAGTGATGCCATTCGTCGCAATACAACTCCGCCGACAGACGTCATCGCTCAGTTAAATGCTCTCTCGAAGGACATTAGCAGCGGGATTGGCAATATCTTAAATACCTATGAAAGTGATATATCACCGGCTCTATCGGCTGGAGCGGATAAACTAAGATCCATCCTCTCCACTTCAGCAAGTACACTACAAGGAGCAAAAGATCGAATTCCGGATATTGCGGACATTCTTGCATCTGCCAAAGAAGGAATTACGTTTGGGCAGACCGAGTTGACAAAAATCCAGAGCGACCTGCCTCAAATACAATCTAAGATCCATGAGATATCAGAGACACTCGCGAACAAAAGTGAAGGTTTTATCCAAGCTTTGAACACCGTGTCTTCATTAATTCGAAACGATCTGCCCAAGCTGGGAAACAAACTGAACGAAGCGGCTGATTTTGTTCGTAATGATCTGCCTAATGCCGAGAAACAGATAGGCAAAGCATCCGAATTTGTCCAGAACCAGCTTCCGGAGGTCGAAAAAGGAGTACATCGTGTTGCCACGCTGGTACGTGATGATCTGCCAGCATTAGAAAGTGCCATCAGTAAGGCTGCTGACAAACTTAGGGAAGTCGAAGGTAATAACCAGTTTGCCGAGCTCGCCAAACTTTTGCGCGGCGATATCGAAGAAGAAAGTGCTTTCCTTGCAAGTCCGGTGCAAATCAAGGAACAACAGCTTTACCCAATTCCGAATTATGGATCGGCCATGTCACCATTTTATGGCGTGCTGTCCTTGTGGGTTGGCTCAACACTGCTGATTTCTCTGCTTCGTGCCGAAGCTGAAAATCCAGAGGGCAGGTTCCGGGGATATGAGTTGTATCTTGGACGTCTCGCTACCTTTCTGACCATTGGGTTACTTCAGGCGATATGCGTCACCCTGGGAGATATCTTAATCCTTGGTACCTATGTCGCAGATAAACTGTGGTTTGTCCTGTTTGCCATGCTGGTGAGTGCCGTATTTGTCACCATAACGTACACCCTGCTGTCCGTTTTTGGGAATATCGGAAAAGGGATCGCTATCATCTTCATGGTGTTCCAGTTCTCCAGCTCAGGCGGTACGTTCCCAATCAGCATGACATCACCCTTTTTCCAGGCATTGAATCCGTTCATGCCCTTCACGTATGCGATCAGTCTGCTGCGTGAGTCGGTCGGCGGTATATTGTGGTCTACTGCCATCAAGGATATTCTGTGGTTGTGTATGTTCATTGCGCTGAGTCTCATTGTTGCTCTCGCTTTGAAACGTCCACTCAGCAGTCTCACCAAACGTTCAGCCGAGAATGCCAAGAAGACCAAAATTATTGCTTAACTCATCTGCTCGACACTAAATAAGAAAAGACCATTGGACTTTCCATCCAATGGCCTTTTTTTATTTTCTTATATAAATCGATACCCTTTGATTATTTCACTGAGCGTTCCTGTTCCAATTGATCATAGGATTGCTTGATTGTTGTTAATGTTTCGACATGGCGATAGATGTTGTTACTCGCCGTAACGATAATACATAACATAATTATGCCTATAACCACTTTTTTCCCCAATCCCGGACGAAGGCTGATGACAAAACCTCCACCCAACAGGAAGAACGCAAACAGATAATGCCCCGCATACAGGTACATATCATATTGAAATACAGCCAATCCAAAGCCCACGGCTACATGAAGCAAAAAGGCAAACATAATATATGGCACAAGGGTCCATACTTCACGTTCACGAATGCCCTTAATGAAGCCCATGAGTGCCAAAAGTAAAATAAAGATACCTGTAATCTGCACATAGATTGGATTGGAACGGGATAGATCCGTAACAAAGGCTGCCATGCCCGGGTCCAGTAAATGCATCTTCGGTGTCAGCATCGGATTGATGGTTAGCATGGTCAATGCTTTCCAGTGAACAGCGAACTGGAATGGTGTAGCATAGCTAGTCCCACCATTTTGAATGCCCAATAGCCAGTTACTAACCCAGCTTCGACCTCCAAATGCAACATACTGAATACCAGTTAATACGACGATGATCAGAACCGCCAGTGCCATGATGCCGATGTATTTTTTCAAATTTGCCTTATTGCGCCATGCATGTATATTGAAGAATGTGGCAGCAGCAAACGGTACGATGTTGGTCGAGGTTAGTCCGAAGTTAATGGACGCAATCAATGCATTAGGTACATATCGTACGTCCTGACGCTCACGAGTATACTGCATGTAAACCACCGAGAACAGGATAACGAACTGTACATACGGATACGAATCCGGGATCAACGCGGTATACATCAGGTAGGAGCTTAAACCAAACAGTAAGGCGAACAACAGCGGTACAATGGTTGGTTTATCTTCTTTTTGACTCAGGAACAGATACGCCAGCACCACTGAACCCGCATTAATCAGCGATTGCAGGATTAGAAAGAACCAGTTGCCTCCCAGCAGTTTCGCTACAGCCGCAAGGGTGACTGCGAGAAAGGAGATCAGCGGATGGATCACGGAAGAACTGTTGTCCCCATAATACATTGAAGGATCAAAGTTGAATAAATTGATTGGAAACAGTGTCGTATTAAATGGAGTATACTTCCCAAGCATCTCTGCATTATTTTCAATGTACAGAATATACGAGCCGTTCATTAAACCATAGAACAAAGCAAATCCTGCAAACAGGTAAAAGGCTGTCCAGTTGGCTCTGCGATTATAAAATAAGTAATCTAAAAAGTTCATGCTTTCATTTCACATCCTGATTAAATAAGTTCTAAAATACCAGTAACAGTAGACCACCCATAATACATGCCACACCTATCCAGCGTAAAGGGCCCACCATCTCTTTAAATACCAGTCGCGCTATGATGAGAGTCCAAACATATGTTAATGCGTTCGCAGGCAACACTACGGTTAATGGAAGAAACTTTAGCAATACAATATTCAGCAACGCACCCGTTCCGTAGAATCCAAGTCCCATGAGTACATGCAGACGATTGCGACTGGATGCATAAGCTTTCAGTCCGGCCCCGCCCAGTGCACCACACAACGTCATGACAATTAATACGGCAACCATCCAGCTATCGATCAACACTGGTTAATGTCACCCCGATTCCAAGCAACACAACTGCTGCCAGCTTCTGCACCGTAATTTCTTCCCCAAGCAAAAAGTATCCATAGATTAAGGCAAATACGTAGCTGACACACATCAGAGGATAAGCAACAGAGAGTTTTTCCAGAGCAAAAGCTTTAATCATCAAAATCGCTCCAAGTCCATAACACAGAAAACCAACACCCAGGTAGATCCACTCGGTTAATCCCCATTTCCAGAACAATTGACCCGTTGCTGTCAGAAATGCGGAAACGAGCATCAACCATTTACCAGTATGACGCGATTTTATTTCCCCCACGTTAATGCCTCCATGTCCGGAACACGCTTGTTAATAAAGTATCGTTGACTCACTAGCTGCATGACTGGAAGGTCGGATAAGGAGTCCGAGTAGGAACATGACTGGTCATAATCAATGACCATATTCTTCTCACTCAGATAAGCCTGAATTCGGCGTACCTTCTCTTCCCCTTTGCAATTGCTGCCATCAACTCTGCATGTGTAACCATTCTCATGACGGACAAGTTCAGTTCCAATTACATGATCCACCCAGGGGAAATTATTAAAGTATTTCATATAGGCATGCGGAGATGCAGTTACCAGTAAGACATGATAGCCTGCTTCTTTACGATGTTGCATCTCTACACTGGCCTCGGCAAAAATGGACGTACGCAAACGAGTATCAAAGAAATGTTCGAGATCTTTTTCAGACATACGCTCAATCTCTTGAAAGTAGGATCGTTTGACTTGTTCAACCGTCATGAAACCTGCCTTGAATAACACGGTATGTAATGCGATGACAGGTAATCTCCATACCTGCCACGGGTAACGGCGAACACCGTAATGCACAAATTGAAACATGGAATCACTGCGTATGATCGTTTTATCAATATCAAAAATTGCGACTTTCGTGCTTTTCACCCTGATCCCCCTCAGCCTTTATTCAAAGATAGCAAAGATTGTAACAACACTTATCACATACAACATAACCGTAATTAATATGGGCTTGTCCTCAAACAGCACCCGATCGGGCGAACCTCCCTGGTTCTTCATGTGGATCAGATACAGGTAACGGAACATGCCGTAAATGACCAATGGAATCGTCCACATGAGATGAATGGTTCGATCTGAAGTGAATGTGAACAGGGAATAACTGATAATCGTAGCTGTCGTCACAATCGTATTGAATTGATCCAGTAATGTAATGGAGTAGTTATCCAAAACCTTACGGTGTGATCCCGTATTTCCCTCAAGCAACGTAAGTTCATTTCTGCGTTTGCCAATGGCCAGAAATAACGACAACAGCATTGTACAGATCAAAAACCACGGTGTGAATGGCACATGGATCAACACACCACCTGCAATGGCACGAAGTACAAACCCGGCTGCAATAGTCATCATATCCAGGATAACGAGATGTTTCAGCACAAATGAATACGATACATTCAACAGGAAATAGACGATACATAACACCCCGAATAGAGGGTTCATCATGAAGGCCGTTCCTACGGAAAGGATTAATAGAATAATGCCAAACAACAAAGCATGACTCGGATTCACCTGCCCAGAAGCCATAGGACGATACTTTTTCACCGGATGCTGTCGATCCCTGTCCCGGTCTACAAAGTCATTTAAAATATACACACAGCCTGCAACGAGGCTAAATAGAATAAAACCGAGCAACGTCGCAAGAATGGTTTCCGTCCGAATCTCCTCAAAAGAGAATAGTAACGCAGCAAATAACAGCAGATTTTTAGTCCACTGTTTGGGTCTTAACAATCTGAATAATCCTGACACTGTACTGCCTGTTCCTGTAGCCGGTGAGGACACCGTACTCGTTCGTGATGATAACAATTGTAATAACTCCCTTCAAAAACAACTTCTGTATATAACAAATAACGTAAAGATCTAATCATATGTTGCTTGTATAATTTTGTAAAGGGAGTAAATGAAAAAAATCTAATATGGGCATAAAAAAAGAGACCGTTACCGGTCTCTTCGTTTTCACATGTTTAATCTATAGGGTACTACAATTAAAATTCGAATTGCACGTCGCTCAGACGACGTTTGATCTCAGCAATAACACGTTTCTCTTCTTCTTCACCCTTCGCTTCAAAGGTTACGGAGAAACGAACAAAGTTACCCGCATCATCCCAAGGTACGGATGAGATCAGTTTCTCACGGATCAGGAATTGGGAGAAATCTTCGCCTGATTCGAAGCGACGTCCTCCAACCACACCTTTTGGTGCTTCAACATACAGGAAGAATGAACCTTTAGGTTTTTCAGCCTGGAAGCCCAGTTCGTTCAATGCGGCAACGAGCATGTCGTGACGACGGGAATATTTCTCTGCAATTTTTTCCGTAATTTCAGGGTGATTCAATCCGTAAGCGGCAGCCTTTTGAATCGCGATGAACTGACCGGAGTCATTGTTGTCCTTCACGTCACTGAATGCTTTGACTACAAGCGGGTTACCCGCTACGAATCCGATTCTCCACCCCGTCATGTTGTATGACTTGGATAGAGAGTGCAGCTCTACGCCGACATCCTTCGCTCCAGGTACCGACAGGAAGCTGAACGGTTTCTTGCCATCATACGTCAATGCTGCGTATGGAGCATCATGTACAACCACAACATTGTATTTCTTAGCCCACTCCACGACTTCAGTGAAGAACTCGACCGTCGCGCTAGCGCCTGTAGGGTTGTTCGGGTAGTTCAGGTAGAGCAACTTCGCACGTTTTGCGATGTCTTCCTGAATAGCCGTCAGATCAGGCAGGAAGTTGTTCTCTTTCGTCAACTGAATGTTGAACACTTCTCCACCCAGATACTTCGTATGTGTGCCCATAACCGGATAACCTGGAACGGTCATGATGGTCACATCACCCGGATTGATGAAGCATGAAGGCATCATCGCCAAAGCCGGTTTGGAGCCAATGGAGTGTACGATTTCAGTATCTGCATCAATACCTTCTACGTTAAATACGTTTTTCAGGTAAGAAGCAGCAGCAGCCTTGAATTCAGGAATACCATTGTCGGCATAACCACGGTTCTCAGGTCTGGAAGCTTCTTCTGCGAGTGCAGCCACAATGCCTGCATCCGCCATTTCGTCCGGTTCACCTACACCAAGGTCGATCAGTTCCACATCGGGAAAATCTTTTTTGGCCGAAGCTTTGGCACGTTTGATTTTCTCGAATTTATAAATGTTCGTGTCTTTACCATAGTTGGAGCCACCGATACGGTCGGCAAAATTAGTCTGAATGTAAGTTTCTTGATATTTATCGATACTCATAACGTTGTTCATCTCCTCATTTGACGCAAATTTCTACACTTTAATATGAAGCATTTGCGTGATCAAAGCCATGGACAAAGTATCCGAACATTTGTACTTTCTTGGAGCTGTTAACGACTGCGTAGCGAGGCAAGCACGTCTTCCATATCTTGCGGAATCGGAGCTGAAAATTCAAGGTATTCTCCCGTTGTTGGATGCACAAATCCAAGAATGGCCGCATGAAGAGCCTGTCCTTGCATTTTGATGCCTTTATTCCGTCCATAAGTTGGATCTCCTACAAGCGGGTGACCAATAAATTTCATGTGAACCCGAATCTGGTGAGTACGTCCTGTCTCCAGTTTCAATTCCAACAAGGTGTAATCATTAATCCGCTCAGTAACGGTAAAATGCGTAATGGCATGTTTACTGTTACGTTCTGTGACCGTATACATTTTGCGGTCATTGGTATCCCGTCCAATCGGTGCATCAATGGTCCCTTGATCATGGTTAAGATGACCATGAACGAGCGCAATATACCGTCTATTCACCGTATGTTCCTTCAACTGAGCAGCCAGTGATGCATGAGCACGATCGTTCTTGGCAGCCATGATCAAACCCGATGTATCCTTATCGATACGATGCACAATACCAGGACGCAACTCCCCATTAATACCCGAGAGGTCTTTACAGTGGTGCATAAGTGCATTGACGAGTGTGCCCGACGTATGTCCTGGTGCTGGATGCACCACAAGACCACGTTGTTTATTGATCACGATCAAGTCGCTATCTTCATATACCACTTCCAGCGGAATATCTTCGGCAATGATCTCAACGGCAGCCGGTTCAGGAATCTGTAACTCAACCAGATCCCCTTCGGATAACTTGGCATTGGCTTTGACAACAGCACCATTTACCGTAACCATCCCGTCTCCGATCCACAATTGAACCTGGGAGCGAGATACGTTATCCACAGCTTCCGTAATATATTTGTCAATTCGTTCTTTTTTATGTTCAGCGGCAACGGTCCATTCCATACGTTCATTGCCATTCATTAGTTCTTCGTCGTTAATCTGTTCCTTATTCGGATTACTCATGATGTTCATTCCCTTCAATCTTCGCGGCTGCTTTTTCGCGCCGTCCTTCAAGCAACGTCTCCACAATGATTAACGCTACACCGATGCAGATTGCCGAATCGGCGATGTTAAAAATGGGAAACGTATAACTTCCAAAATTAAGTTGTACAAAATCTACAACTTCTCCGGTCAATGCCCGGTCAAGGAAGTTGCCAATTGCTCCACCAAGCACCAAACTAAGCGCCACAGGCAGCAATTTGTGCGGGGTATCTTTTACCTTTTGCAAATACCAAATCAAGGCAACGACCACAATCAACGTAACCACGATAAAGAACCAACGCTGGTCTTGCAGAATGCCAAAAGCTGCTCCTGAGTTACGATGTGATGTGATGACAAAGAAATTGCCGATGACCGGAATTTCTTCTCTGAGTTCCATCCGGGTTGCAATCAGATACTTGGTTCCCTGATCCAATAAAAATACGATAAAAGCGAGGATATAATACACCACGTTTGTTTGTCACTCCGTTCTTGTCTTTTCCAAACGATACCAGCCTTACGCCAGACTTGTTTATTGTAGCACAGCTGTTTGGAAATCGTCCACGACGCGCTATATCAGCAACGCTTATGGCAAAAACGATAACATTTCCCTTCTGTAATCTTGCCCTTAATGGCACATCCTACAATAGAGTCAAAATCCGGATTCCAGCATGAACGCAGAAAGGGGAAAATCATGTCACATTTTACTAACAAACAACTGCAATTTTTACGTTCCCAACTGATGTCCGATAAGCGTGATATTGAACATAGACTGTCGGAAAACGAACATTATGGCCTTGGAGATTCCCTTAAACTACAGACAGGTGAATTATCACCGATTGATAACCATCCTGGCGACATAGCTACGGAGGTGTATGAACGTGAGAAAGATATTTCCCTGCTGGAACATGATGAATTCCAATTGGAACGAATCGATTCTGCACTTCACTCCATCGAAGAAGGACATTACGGAACATGTGCGGTCTGCCAGCAACCCATCCCTTATGAACGCATGGAAGCTGTTCCCTACACCAAATACTGCAAAAAACATCAACCGGAAACCGTTGTCTCCGAAAACCGTCCTGTAGAGGAAGAATTCCTTGCCCCGGCATTTGGTCGAACCAGTCTGGACGAGCGTGATGACCAAAATGGCTTCGATGGTGAAGACACCTGGCAGATTGTTGAAAGCTGGGGCACATCGAACTCACCAGCCATGGCTGAGGGACGTGATATCGACAGCTATGATGTTATGGCGATTGAAGCAACCGATGAAGTGGAAGGCTGCGTTGAAGCGTACGAAAGCTTTGTTGCCACGGACATCTATGGTCATGACGTCTCCATCGTGCGCAATCGGCAATATCGTCAGTACCTGGAGAACCGTGAAGGCGAGGGTCTGTTAGAACCGGATATGGAGACGGATGACATGTACTAAATGCACTTTGATATCTTTCACCTTTAATTGATAATCGCTTAGTAGGTGTTCATATCAAGCTGACGCTGGACAATGCGCACAATATCAGCGATGTAGTCTCCAACAATGGGAAGATTAAGCGCCCCAAGTAGCTGCAAAACGTAAATGATCGTTGCTGCAAAAAAGGTAAACCCAATCGCAATCCCCACACCTCGGGCGGCTCCAGACAACAGGTTAAGTCCAATCAGCTTCCATGGCCTGTTCAGCAATTCTGTGTATTGCGCAATTCGTGAACGTTCCAGTTCATTCGCCAGACGGTTCGTCAGGGTATGTAACTCTTCAATTTTGTCATGCGAATTTAGATTGTCAGATGTTGATTGTTGTGAAGTGGATGCGGGTTGCTTGTCATGTTCGCTCATGTTATGGTCAGTTCCTTTGATCAATATAGATTGACTGCACTATAGAATCATTGCCTTTTTGCTTAAAAAACAAACGAGCCCAGAACCAGGGAATATGTCCCTGCCTCTGCGGCTCGTTGGTTTATACTCTAAATTCTGTCCTAATTGGATGGGACATGCTCCGAATTACGCTTCGATGTAAATACCGATCGATTTGCCTCCGGCTTCAACACGTTCCATCGACTCATTCGAACCAAAAGTGACTTCGGTTACGAGAACATTTTCACGCAACACATCATCAAACGCCTGAATAGCTTCCTGAAGGGATGCATCCACATCCAGCGTCAAACGTACTCTTTTCTCAATTGGCAGATCCAGTCGTTTCCGGGTATCCTGCACAGCACGAACCACTTCGCGGACCCAGCCTTCCTGTTCCAATGCTGGCGTGATTTCGGTATTGAGCGCCACCGTCAGACCGTAACCTGATGCTGAAGCAAAACCTGATTTGGCCTGTTTATCAACCAATAATTCTTCGCTCGTCACTTGCAGCTCTTCGCCTTCCGGTGAAACGATGTTCAGCACACCCTCCGAAACCACTTTACGCGTCTCATCAGCCGACATTCCCTTGAAGAAGTTTTGCAGGAATCCTACGTTTTTACCGTATTTCTTACCTGCAACTTTCAGGTTCAGCTTTAATGTAAAGTCAACAAATTCCGCATCATTATGCTCCGTACGGATTCCTTTTACATTGATCTCTTCCTTAATGATCTCTTCATAACTTGCCAGGTCAAACCCTTTATCCAGAGAAACAATCAATTCGGACAGTGGCTGACGTGTCTTGATGCCTGTTTCGTTACGAACGTTACGGGCAAGTTCAACCACGCGGCGAGCCGTCTCCATATCCTGTTCCAGTCCTACATCAATCATCGCTTCATTGGCTACCGGATAGTCTTCCATGTGCACACTCTCACCTGTTGCAAGGTTCAGATAGATATCTTCTGCCAGCATCGGTGTGAACGGAGCAACCAACTTCGCAGTAGTCACCAGAACCTCAGTTAATGTGCGATATGCGTCCAGTTTATCCTCTGTCAGACCACTTCCCCAGAAACGGTCACGGGAACGACGGATATACCAGTTACTCAGTTCATCAACAAATGCTTCAATCGCTTTGGAAGAGTTCAGATAGTCGTTAACCAGCAACGCTTTTTCTACAACCAGGATCAGGCTGTTCAGTCTCGACAGAATCCAGCGATCCAGCTTGTGTGCGGACAGTTGGAACGGGTGCTCCTGTGGATCAAATCCATCAATGGTAGCATAAAGCGTCAGGAATGCATGGGTGTTAACCAGCGTATCCACCATTTTGGATTTGGCTTCGCCTACGATACCTTTGGAGAAACGTTTGCTGTTCCACGGTGCACTGTCAGACAACAAAGCCCAGCGGAATGCATCTGTACCGTATTCTTCAATCACTTCCCAAGGATCGATAACGTTACCTTTGGATTTGGACATCTTCTGTCCGTTCTCATCAAGAACGTGTCCTGTAGCCATAACCGCTTTGTAAGGCGCTTTGCCTGTCAAAAGGGTAGAAACCGCCAGCAAGCTGTAGAACCAGCCACGTGTCTGGTCAATTCCCTCACAGATCATATCAGCAGGATACTGCTGTTCGAATACTTCTTTATTTTCAAATGGATAGTGTTGCTGGGCAAACGGCATGGAGCCGCTGTCGAACCAGACATCGATCACTTCCGGTGTACGTTTCATTTCATATTTGCCACAAGAGCTCATGACTTTAACGTCATCCACATACGGTTTATGCAATTCAAGATTCTCAGGCACATCACCTACCGCACGAGCACGCAATTCTGCAATGCTGTGTGGAGCAAATTGTTCGCCAGTCTCCTCGCACACCCAGATGTTCAGCGGTGTTCCCCAATAACGATCACGGCTGATGTTCCAATCCACCAGATCCTCAAGGAATTTCCCGAAGCGACCTTCACGAACGTGACCTGGGTACCAATCCACTTCACTATTGTTGGCAATCAATTGGTCCTTGATGGCTGTCGTTTGGATAAACCAACTGTCCATTGCATAGTACAGAAGCGGTGTATCACAACGCCAGCAGAACGGATAGCTGTGCTCATATTTTTCTTTGCTGAACAAACGTCCATTTTCAGACAGATATCGCACGATATCAATATCACAATCCTTCACGAAACGTCCGGCAAAGTCAGTAACCTCAGCTACAAATTTACCTTCCAAGTCCACCATGTTCACAAAGCTGATCCCATTCTCACGGCATACACGGTAGTCATCTTCACCATGGGCAGGAGCCATGTGTACGATACCCGTACCACTTGCATCCGTTACAAAGCCTGCACCCAGAATGATGTTGGCTTTCTCAGCCTGTACGTAGTTGAACGGAGGATCATACGTTTTGCCAACCAGGTCGGCACCTTTCAGTGCACCGATGATCTCATACTCACCTTTGGTATTTTTCATCACTTTTTCAACCAGATTGGTTGCCATGATGTACACTTCATCACCTTGACGAACTCGGGAGTAGTCCATATCCGGATTCACGGCAAGTGCAACGTGTGAAGGCAATGTCCAAGGTGTTGTCGTCCAGGCGAGTACAAATTCTCCGCTGTCATTCAGTTTAAATTTCGCTGTAGCACTCAGATCTTTGACGTCTTTGTACCCTTGTGCAACTTCATGGGAACTCAGTGTTGTCTGACAAGAAGGACAATACGGGCTCACACGGTGACCACGATACAACAGGCCTTTCTCATGGATCGTCGCCAGGATGTTCCATACGCTCTCGATGTAGTTGTTATCAAGGGTGATGTATGGATTATCCATATCTGTCCAATATCCGATGCCTTCTGTCAGATCACGCCATTGTTGCTCGTACTCGAAAACACTCGCTTTACATTCGTTAATGAATTTTTCCACGCCGTAATCTTCGATTTCCCACTTGTGGGAGATACCTAGCTTCTTCTGTACACCCAGTTCTACAGGCAGACCATGTGTATCCCAGCCTGCTTTACGAACGACACGGTAACCCTTCATGGTGTTATACCGTCCAACAAAATCCTTGATTACCCGTCCCAGTACATGACCGATATGCGGTTTACCGTTCGCTGTTGGTGGACCCTCGTAAAATACGAAGTTTGGCTTGCCCTCCCGGTTTTCGATGGATCTTTTGAATGTATTCTCCGTTTTCCATTTATCTAACACGCGTAATTCTCTGGCACGTGCCTTCTCTTTGACGTCAACTCGTTGCATGATGATTATCTTCCCTTTCTTTGGTTGGATTGTGGACCGTCCACAAAAAGCGTTTCAATCCCCCTAAATCCCCCTTGCCAAGGGGGACCCCATAGGCGCTCCGCCCTCTGAACACCCGGGATGGGTTATCGGTGGGGATCGGTGGCGCTTATGGGCGAGGGGTGGATGTGCGTAGTGGCGGCCATTTTGCGGCTGTTCCCTGCGTGAACGCCGCATGGCCTTACCGCGAGGCGGGTGTTGCCGGGTGCTTCGCTCTCCCGGCGGGCGGCTCTCTCCTTGAGGGCCCTTCGGGCCTCATGTACGTTCGCCTGGGCGAACCCGTGTGCCGGGCGCTTCGCTCCCCCGGCGGGCGGCTCTCTCCTTGAGGTCCCTTCGGGCCTCATGGGCGTTCGCCTTAGCGAAACCCGTGTGCCGGGCGCTTCGCTCTCCCGGCGGGGCGGCTCTCTCCCTGAGGTCCCTTCGGGCCTCATGAACGCTCGCCTTAGCGAACCCGTGTGCCGGGTGCTTCGCTCCCCCGGCAGGCGGCTCTCTCCCTGAGGTCCCTTCGGGCCTCATGGGCGTTCGCCTTTTTTGGACACAAAAAAGCCCCGTCCCTGGAAAGGGACGAGGCTATACTCGCGTTACCACCCTAATTCTGTTCATCACAAACCACATCCAGGCAAACCTAGGTATGCTCTGTCATCAACAGCGCTTATGCCCCGCTATACTACCGCAGGGTGCCGTTATAACGTACGGCTTACGGTTCGGCTTACACACGGCAAACAAGATCACCGCTTCAGCGTCACTTCTCCGGGGAGATATTCGGCTATAACTCATCCATTGGTTTGCACCAACCACCAACTCTCTGAGGGATGAGATCATAACGTACTGAACCCGTCATGGAATCACTATTCATTATGAATATAGTTATAGCCTCTTTGCAGACAAAAGTCAACCAGGCGACAGACTAATAAATTTCTTTCATCTCCCGCTCACGGTCACGCACTTCCTGCTCCCGGCTCTCCAGCACTTCCCAACCATCCTGAGTCAACAGTTCAAGCTGCGCTTCAACAAGCGTGCGGAAACGGGCACGATAAATCGATGCCTGCTTTTTCAGTTCTTCCACTTCCAAAGCAATTTTACGCGATTTTCCCAGCGATTCATTCACGATCCGGTCTGCATTTTTCTCTGCTTCCTTCACGATCAACTGCGCTTCTTTCTTCGCATTGTTCTTCACATCATCAGCAGCTTCCTGTGCAATGATGATCGTTTTGCTAAGTGTCTCTTCAATCGTGGCAAAATGATCCAGCTTTTCCTGAACGGACAGCAACTGATTGCTCAGCTCTTTGTTCTCGCGAATGACGCCTTCGTAATCTTTGATGACTTGATCCAGGAATTCATTGACTTCATCCTCGTCATACCCGCGCAAACGTCGGGAAAATTCCTTGTTGTGTATGTCCAGCGGCGTTAATGGCATGCTGTCCACCTCCTGTTAAAGTTCCTTCCCGTCCAGAGAAGGTTTGCAGCATATGGGTACCACCCAAGGGGCCGTATCGTTGATGCCTAACCTTGGCAACGTATACGGAATGCAGGATCAGAATTGCATCCTCCAACGTTCATGTAAAGCTTTGACTTAATGTATATCGGATACACCGCGTATTTTCTACACCTTTATGTTAAACATTTCGACAAGAAAGCGGATTTTCCTGCAACAGACTCAGGCAAATTTGCCGATTTTCACTCTGCAGCGCCCTTTTTTGGTCATCCCATCCTGTTCCATAACCTTGAAACGGCCAAATCCCTGTATGGATACGACATCACCCGCTTTTAGCGATTTGGAGGGATCTTCCTCAACCTTCCAGTTCACACGGCAGCGCCCAGCTTTGATTGGCACCAGCACTTTACTGCGACTAAGCCGATACACATCTGCGCAGATTCCATCCAAACGAAGAGAAGCGACCGTAATGTCCATCGTCTCCAGCTTACTCTCTGACCATCGCATCTGATTCAAAGGAAGTAACTCTGTGAACACATGTAACCGATGAACCTGATTCAGTTGAAGCGATAAAAAAGCGCCGGTTTCCGCCGCCACCACTGTATGGCAACCGTCCTCCAGCACTTGGATATCCCCGATCTTTCCACGTTTCATCCCAAGCCCGAGCAGGGAACCCATATAGTCCCCATGCTCCAGCTCCGAAATTTTCTGATCATCAGACGTGATACTGAGCACCTGCATCCCCATATCCTCATCATCCAGATACATATAATCAGGTGCAACCAGCGCACGCTTGCGTTCAGCAGCCTCGTAACCACCATCCAGACGAATCTGAACATCGTTACGGCGATTGGCAAGAGTCTGTAAGATAAAAACCTGTCTTGGATCAAGGAAGTCAGTTAGCTTCATGTCATGATACTTACCTGCCCGCTCAACCCAATCCGAAGCCTTATCTACAAAATCCCGCTCATCATGGCTAAAATGTTCGTAAATTTCACCGCTCATCTATATCACCCTACCCTAATATACAAAATACCGAAGTATGGAGATCAGCCCATTAAGCGCGAGTTGCAGAACGATCAGCGCCACAATTGGGGAAATATCCAGCACACCGAACAAAGGGGGGATAAATCGACGGAATGGTCTTAGATATGGCTCCACTAATTTGCCCAGCCATTCACCGATGAAGCTTTCCCGCGCATTGGGAAGCCAAGACATCAATATGTAGACAATGACCATGTAAAAGTAAATCTGGTATAACGTGTACAACACGCTTTCAATCTGATACAAAAGTGGCTCACCTCATTCTGTTATAATCTTGCTCGCTGTCAGCCAGTATTTCCGTAATTGAGCCCTGAATTTCAACCGTATCTGGCGTACAGAGAAAAATGTTTCCGCCGATTTTGGAAATACCGCCACCCAATGCATATACCGTGCCACTCAAAAAATCAATAACGCGCAGCGCTTGGTCCTGGCGAATTCGTTGCAAGTTCACCACAACGGTACGATGCGAACGCAGATGGTCGGCAATTTCCTGAGCCTCGTCATAAGAACGCGGTTCATACAGGACAACTTTAACATTTTTCTGGGAATGAATGCTCACCACATTATTCCCCCTTTGGTTTCTACGTTTATCGAGACTGGAGGTTTCAGCTTCCTGATGTTCAGCCTCATTTTCCTCCTGCGCAGCCATTCGTTCACGTTCCACAATCTCTTCCTCTTCCTGAAGTCCGAGGAAATTCATAAATTTATTCATTACGCCCATCGTGAACCCTCCTCTTTTCCTACGAGAATCGATCCTAGCCGTACCCAGGTTGCACCTTCTTCAATGGCCACTTCAAAATCATTGGACATCCCCATTGACAGCTCAGTCAATGGCTCTGCTGTAAGGGCTTGTCCATTCAATTGATCTCTCAGCTCACGCAAGCCACGAAATACGGGACGCGTCAGCTCCGGATCTTCCTCATGAGGTGCCATGGTCATCAGGCCAACGACCTTGAGATTGTTGAACGAACGAATATCACGCAAAAAAGAACTTGCCTGTTCAGGCTGTATTCCATACTTGCTCTCTTCACCCGAAATATTCACCTGCAAAAACGTTTCCACTTGGATGCCAAGTGAAGCGGCTTTTTTATCCAACTCCTTCGCCAATGACAAACGATCCAGTGAATGTATGTAACGAAACTTGCCAATCACGTCTTTCACCTTGTTTGTCTGCAAATGACCGATAAAATGCCAGGTACCCTGCTGACCAAAAGCTTCCCATTTGGCCTGTGCATCCTGCCACCGGTTTTCTCCAATATGCTCAAGACCATGATTCAGCACCGATCCCGTTGTTTCAAGTGAGACATATTTCGTGACCGCAATCACATTCACATCATCACGATGACGGTTACTGCGCCGACATGCGTCTTCGATCTTCTGATTTACCTGTTGAATACGCTCCTCCAATGACACAGAGGGTCACCTCTCTTCCAGCCCAATCCAGCTCGCCATCCGCCCTGTAACACCATTTTCCTTCCGATAGGAGAAAAATAGTTCGGGATGACAACTTGTACACCATGTTGTACATTCGATATGATCCGGCATTATTCCTGCTTTCATCATAATGTGTCGATTACATTCTTTCAAGTTTAACATCGTTTTACCGTTATTCACGGCTCGATATGCTTGTTTAGAAGCAGAATCCTTGTATTCATCATTAACCGGGGAATCATCAAACCAAACCCGTACATGCTGCATGACCGCCTCATCCACTTCATAACAGCAATCCCCAATCGAGGGACCGATTGCAGCCCGGATGTCCTGCCTGCGGCTGCCATACTCCCGTTCCATCGTCTCCACCATGGATACAGCGATACCCGCAACTGTACCTTTCCAGCCGGCATGAGCAAGACCTACCGCTTGCTGCACTGGGTCATAGAAATAAAGCGGAACACAGTCTGCGTAGAAAGAAGTCAGCAGCACACCAGGCACATTCGTGACCAATCCATCCGTATCCTGCAACGCAGATTGACGATCAAATAATCCTCTGCTCCGATCTTCAGCGGTAATTACAGCTACATGTTTGCCATGCACCTGCTCTCCACAGGTCCATGCTTCTGCTGCAAAGCCAAGCTTCTCGGTTACAAGTCTGCGGTTGTTAAGTACAACTTCAGGGTCATCCCCCACATGATAAGCACAATTGAGCGTGGCATACGGAGCTTTTCCGACTCCACCATGCCTCGTCGTAAAACCGACTGACAACTGTTCAAATTGCTGTGTCCAGGGCTCAACATATAATAATAACGGATCAGGACTGAAATCTGAATTTGGGTTCTTGGTCCGTTCAAGTAATTCCTTATCCAATACAAAGGGTTCCATTATCTCACCTCACCACTTCCAGTGTACCAAATGAGCCACATTCTGTCTCATTTATATCGTTCGACGCTGATTACGGTCTGATCGTTCAATGCGTTCCACACGCTCTGTCCGGTTATGCTGCTGTTCATCATACAGGCGCGCTTCGCGATCACGCTCGTCATACGTATTTTCCTTCACCTCATCCATCTTTACCAGGATCACATCTGAACCAATCTTCACAATGTTTCTCCAGGGAATCACCAGATCCGTTCCCCCGCCAAAAAGACCCATAAAACGGCTGTACCCTGGGACTACAATCGCTTCAATTCGTCCCTGCTTCAAATCCAGCTCCAAATCACTGATCTGACCGAGGCGTTTACCATCTGTAATGTTAATGACATCCTTTGTCTGAAAGTCCGAGATTTTCATGCCTCGTGCCGCTACTTCGCTCGTATTTACTTTCATTCATTCCCGCCCCCTGTTATTACTCTTCTGCCCGTTCCTCACGCTTCTATACAATATATGTTTCAGGGGCGAAAAATGTCCTGTTTTTCATTGAATGTGGAAACGGCTTAACACAAAAAGACGACCAACGGTATACACTGCCCCGATTGATCGTCCTCCTGCTCTTGCATCGTGTTACGACTTCACATGTTTCTGCATCTGTTGTATCGCTGATTTCTCCAGACGTGATACCTGAGCCTGGGAAATGCCAATTTCATCAGCCACTTCCATCTGGGTTTTCCCTTCGAAAAACCGCATCGACAAAATCATTTTTTCCCGCTGACCAAGACGATGCATCGCTTCACGCAGTGCAATTTCCTCGATCCACGAGACATCCTTGTTTCTGTCATCACTGATCTGATCCATGACATAGATCGGATCTCCACCATCATGATAAATCGGTTCGAAGAGCGAGACCGGGTCCTGAATGGCGTCCAATGCAAAAACAACATCTTCCTTCGGCACATTCAATACTTCCGCAATTTCGAATATCGTCGGTTCCCGGGAGTTTTTATTCGTCAGGCTGTCACGGACCTGAAGTGCTTTGTAAGCAATGTCCCTCAAGGAGCGAGATACCCGAATTGGGTTATTATCACGCAGGTATCGACGGATTTCACCGATAATCATCGGCACCGCGTAGGTTGAAAATTTGACATTCTGGGATAAATCAAAATTATCAATGGCTTTCATCAGGCCGATGCAACCAACCTGGAACAGATCATCGACAAACTCCCCCCGATTGTTAAAACGCTGAATGACACTGAGTACCAGACGCAGGTTGCCATTCACTAATTTCTCTCTTGCTGAGCGATCATGGTGTTGCTGAAGGGAATGAAACAATTCCCGCATTTCAGTGTTGGTGAGGACAGGCAATTTTGCGGTGTCCACGCCACAAATCTCGACTTTGTTTCGGGTCATCGTGATTTACCTCCCAAGGAGAAACATTAATGTACATTATCTCCGGGGCAGGCTTTTTTATTCGTACTTGGCACCCTTGCCAGTAATACCCATTCTGACCAAAGATGTATTTCAGACCATTTTATTGAACTCCTTGCGGAGTCTTTTAATGATTCTTTTTTCGAGTCGAGAGATGTAGGATTGGGAGATTCCGAGGAGATCCGCTACATCTTTTTGAGTCTTTTCTTCCCCATCCGTCAGGCCAAAACGAAGCTCCATAATCATTCGCTCGCGCTCCGTTAATTTTTCCAGTGCCTTGTGCAAAAGTTTCCGGTCTACCTGCTCTTCAATATTCCGATAGATTGTATCGTTTTCAGTACCCAATACATCGGATAATAATAGTTCATTTCCATCCCAATCAATGTTGAGCGGTTCATCAAAAGAAACTTCAGTTCGGATCTTACTATTACGTCTCAGGTACATCAAAATTTCATTTTCGATACAACGTGAAGCGTAGGTTGCCAGTTTGATTTTCTTTTCCGGGTCAAATGTATTAACTGCCTTAATCAATCCGATGGCTCCAATGGAGACCAAATCCTCAATATTGATTCCAGTGTTTTCAAATTTGCGTGCGATGTACACCACCAGACGCAGATTGCGCTCAATAAGCATCGCGCGAATGGCCGAGTCTCCCGAGGATAATTTTTGCAGTAAAAATTCTTCTTCTTCCCTTGTCAATGGCGGCGGAAGTGCCTCACTTCCCCCAATATAATAGATCTCTTCGCTTTTGAGTCCCAATAAAAATAACAGACGGTAGTATTGCAGCTGCGCCACCAGTTTCCATTTCACAAGCATGTACGTTCCTCCTATACCACATTCAGCGGCTTTTCTGTTGCTCCCGCAGAGAGAGCCGTAGACTGCGCAGAAGCAGCGTCTTGCACAAGTTCAGGATGAATCACGGCCTGGTATTTCCCATCCGACGACAAAACACCTCCATCCAGCCCAATGAGTACTCTTGTCGTCTCATAACATGTTTCCTCCATCGTCACCTTCACCCGGTCCGGCTTCATGGCCAACATAAACGCAGTCCCTTTGTTAATGCCCCGATAAGGCACTAGCCGCAGTCGATCCTGCCACTGAAAACTTTCCTGATCAAGCTCGAGAATAAGGTTGTCCGGCGCCTCGTCCTTGAGTCTCCCCTTCCATGAAGCAGGTAACATGTCTTGCCATAACGAAACCTCCATCACCATGACCGGCATGCGCGATAAGGGATCTGTAAGTTGATTGCCCGTATCCAGAAGGCCTGTACAAGAAATGACTACCTCATCGATGCAGACCTCAACTTTGCCCAAATAGGTCGTCATGCGATCCGTTTTCCGTTTTGAACTCTGCACAGCTTTGAATAAAAACAGGACAGCAAAAAATACGATAAACGTGAACCAGAAAGCAATTTTCAGATCAAATGACATACCGCCAGAAGCCGTGAACCAAATGCCGTTAAACAACTCACCGGAGCTCTGAAGCATGTAATGCACACCCAGAATACCTCCGGCAGCGACAAAATTAATCACATAGAAGGTACCGAGCGTCCTCGCAAAAGCCTGCAGACCTTTAAAACCAAAAGCAATCGTAAGCATGACCAGCGAGAACCCGAACTTGATCAAAAAGGTGAACATAAAATCAAACTCCGGTACAAACATCATGACCACGTATAATGCACCCACAATGGCTGACAGCAACCATCGCCACCAAACCAGCTTTGTCTTGCGCATCCAGGCGGTCATTCCGATGAGTGCACCGTCAATACACAGGTTTGTCAAAAAAATTAAATCCACATAAACAACCAAAGTCTTCACCTGCCTGCGCGCAACATATCGAAATACCGGTACCCGATATCCTGATATTCATGAGCATATTCACAAGTATACGGAGCCCCCTGTTCAAAGTCTGTCTAATCATGGGGGTGTGGTTCCAACTTTTTTTGTCGGAATTGCTCAGGCCCTTTGTTCAGAATTTGTTCATTGCTGTATGCTATGATATCTAAATAAACAGAAAAAACCCGGTCGCTCCATAAGGAGTACCGGGTTTCCAATAAATTGATTTGCGTATTAATCGTTGTTGTTATTGCGTGAACGATTGCGTAAAAATGTCGGAATGTCCAGCTGATCATTGCTCGGCTGATTTCCGAAAGGACGCAGGTTCGGCGAACGCGTATCCGTCGTCTCCGCTGTTGCTGGAGCTGGCTTACGTCCTGGTGGTGGTGGAGCAGGTTTATCTTCAAAACCAGTTGCAATAACTGTAACCTTAATCTCCTCTTTCAGGTCTTCGTCAATGATGGCACCAAAGATCATGTTTACTTCCGGGTCGGAAGCAGACGTTACGATCTCTGCCGCTTCGTTCACTTCATACAGGGACAGATTAATGCCACCCGTAATGTTCATGATTACGCCGCGAGCACCTTCAATAGAAGTTTCAAGCAAAGGACTCATAATGGCTTTCCGTGCTGCTTCTGCCGCACGATTCTCACCTGTTGATTCACCAATCCCCATAAGTGCAGAACCACGTTCGTGCATAATCGTTTTGACGTCAGCAAAGTCAAGGTTGATCAGACCCGGTACAGCGATCAAATCAGAGATACCTTGTACTGCTTGACGAAGTACGTTATCCGCTTGACGGAACGCTTCAAGCATAGGTGTCTTTTTATCTACGATTTCGAGCAAACGATCATTAGGAATAACGATCAGTGTGTCGACTTTTTCCTTGAGAGCTTCAATACCTTGCTCTGCATGGCTGGAACGCTTGCGTCCTTCAAATGTAAATGGGCGAGTTACGACACCCACTGTAAGTGCACCACACTCTTTAGCGATTTCGGCAATAACCGGAGCCGCACCTGTACCTGTACCACCGCCCATACCGGCTGTAACAAATACCATGTCTGCACCTTTCAACGTGTTCATGATCAGATCGCGGGACTCTTCCGCTGCTTTTTTACCTACATCCGGGTTGGCGCCAGCACCAAGACCACGAGTCAATTTATCACCGATTTGCAATTTATGCTCGGATTTCGCCAGGTGTAACGCCTGCGCATCCGTATTCACCGTAATAAATTCAACACCTTGTACACCATTTTCAATCATACGGTTGACTGCATTGCTTCCGCCGCCGCCTACACCGATGACTTTAATTTGAGCCAAGCTCTCCATCTCGAAATCAAATTCCAACATATTATTCCATCTCCCCCTCAATGTGCATGGATGGCCCGTCCAATTTTTGATTTGAACCGAATCAATTTCATATATCGACGAACGAAAGCGTTTATTTTAGTACCGGCGCATTCAGACGGCTTACAAGAATGTATGAAATGGATCCAACCTGTTATATAAATTCGCTGAACATATTCTTCAGCCGTTCGAACAGACCGGGTTTTTGCTCCGATTCCTGTGCCGTATTTGGCTTCGGACGGTTGGTCGGTTTCTTGTTGTTATTATTGTTGTTGTTGTTATTTCCACCGCCGTTATTGATCGAGGGACGAATGCGCAAACTGCGAATTACACTGTGCAATATGCCGACTCCGCTTGTAAACCCAGGGTCACGCACACCAATATAATCCGGAACTGCAACTCGTACCGAAGCAGCAAGCTCATGCTGAGCGACCTGCAGAACCCCCGGCATAGAGACCGTACCTCCCGTTAGTATATAACCTCCAGGAAGCTCGTTGTAACCAAGACGCTTCACTTCTTGGGATATCATCTGGAATATTTCCTGAACCCTAGGTTCAATAATAGCCGCCAGATCCTCTTGTGAAAACTCCTTGTCTACATTACTGCCAATTCGGGTGACTTTGAACATCACATCCGCAGCAGCATCATCCAACCAGGCACAACCATATTTCAGTTTCACCTTCTCCGCCTGATCCGTTAACGTGCGTAAGCCATAGGCGATATCATTTGTTACGAATTCCCCACCTATAGGCAACGTTGATGTTGCAACAAGACTGTCTTCTTCAAAAATGGCGATGGTGGTTGCACCTGCTCCAATATCAACAAGCACTGAACCCATCGTTTTTTCATCTTTGGACAAAGCCAGTTGACCCGCTCCAAGCGACATGAGAACCAGATCGCTTACTTTCAGACCCGCTTTTTCCACGCAGCGCAAAAGATTATGTATCGCGGTTTTTGCACCCGTTATGATCGTTGCTTCAACTTCCAAACGAACACCAATCATACCACGGGGGTCCTGTATGCCCTCCAAGCCATCTACAACATATTGCTTGGCGACAACATCAATAATTTCCCGTTCCGGCGGAACTGCAATGACTTCGGCTGCTTTCAACACCCGTTCCATGTCTTCTTCTCCGATTTCACGATCCTCGTTAGACACAGCCACGACGCCGTGACTGCTCATCAGTCCGATATGATTTCCCGAGATTCCAACATACACTTCGGATATTTGAATACCTACCATACGTTCTGCATGATCCACTGCGTTGCGAATCGACTGCACCGTCTGATCGATATCTACGATTACACCTTTGCGAATTCCCTCCGAGTCGGCAGATCCAACTCCTATAATATTAAAGGTTCCATTATTCATTTCCCCAATAATAGCGCGAATTTTGGATGTACCGATGTCCAAACTAACAATGATGTCATTGTTGCTCAAGTCTGTGGCACCTCCTGACTCCAATAGTAAATTAAGTTCGAATTTAAACACTCTTAAAACATATTCAACACACTTCAGGCTTTCCCTCTTTTTTCTACAATGTTTTTGGGTGTCAAAATCTGGTTGCCAGACATAAAACATTGAAGAAAAAAGAAGGAGGCAACTCATGTGCCATAAGTTCAAGTGTATCATTTTTTCTTCATCTCAGAAAGAACAAGTTTCATTGCTCTGACGGGGCCAAACCCCGACCTGCCTAGGCTTTCATATTCAGTCCAGCCTCATAATGGCAAAGATCAGGGGGTTCCTCCTAGTTCAGCATCATCTTCCGGGTCATCCGGGATGAAAGGGACATAGGTATCTGCCTCAAGCATGGTGATTTTCCCAGGCCGTTCGGTCTCAATCACCTGATTCAGATACTCCACTTTATCCGATAAAAGAGAGACGGTTGTAATCACTTCAAACTGTGATTTGGTATACATCCGAATCTGATCCGGAAATGAAGGTGTTGGATTCGGAATAATTTCCGAAATATCCGTCGTCAATTCATTCGGAATTTTAGCCAGTGTCTGGCTCAGTTTGGCTTTGAGTGGATCATCAGCCTTCCATTGGGTCAATATGGGCTTCTCCACAGCAACACCAATTGTTGCCGGAACCGTCAAGCTTGTCCCACTGGCTAATATCGCTTTTAACGTACCGTCAGAACCAAGCTCATAAGCAACCGTGGCATATTCCTGAACCTTGATATGGATAATACCCGGAAATTGCTTGTCCACGGTAACGGTGGAAATCGCCTTGATGGTCTTGAGACGCTCAATAACCTCGGCAGTACTTGTCCCAAAAAATTGTTCGCCTTCTTTCAGCCCGCTTTTCTCCAGCAGTTCTGAAGTTGCTGTATATACATTACCCGTAATTTCAATTGCCGAAATCCGACTCATGGAAGAACGAAAGAATAATACAGCGAGCAATACAATAAATAATAATAAGAGAATAATTACAATTTTGCGGCTTGTGTTTCCTTTTGGCCGATTCTTCTTCAGAACCGGAATTTGACTTTTAGGCATAAGTAGCGCTCCACAAAGCCTCAGGTCCCCTCCCTTCAAGAAGGGGACGCCAAGGACGTTAATTGGCAAAATCCAACTGTTTCGAAACGGGCGACTGTCGCTCAACCGATGCTCCAAGACTTTGGAATAACTTCTCGATCTGATCGTAGCCCCGGTCAATATGATGCACTTGCTCCACAACCGTTTTGCCTTGAGCAGCCAGGCCAGCAATTACCAGAGCTGCACCTGCACGAAGATCGGTTGCTTCTACTGTAGCCCCGTACAGACGGGGAACACCACGGATAAATGCTGCGTTCAGATCGACTGAAATATCAGCCCCCATCACATTCAGTTCATCCACATGTTTGAACCGGCCCTCGAATACCGTTTCCTTCATCACACTGAATCCGTCTGCCAAACTGAGCAGCACCATGATTTGCGATTGCAAATCTGTCGGAAACGAAGGATACGGAGAAGTCACAATACGGTCTACTGATTTGGGACGGCTCATACAGCTCACCGTCATTATATCATTGCAGACTGTGATTTGAACACCAGTGCGCTTCAATACATGTATAAGTGAAGTAAGATGAGCAGGATTGCAGTGTGTAAGCGTAACATTGCCTCGTGTTGCTGCTGCTGCAATCATTACGGTTCCGGCAACGATTCGATCCGGTATAATCTCATAGGAACAAGGCTTCAGTTTCTCAACGCCATTGATCGTGATTGTATCCGTTCCTGCACCAATAATACTTGCACCCATAGCATTCAAAAAGTGTTGCAGGTCCTGTATTTCAGGTTCTCTTGCCGCGTTGCAAATGGTTGTTGTGCCTTTAGCCATAACGGCTGCCATCATGATATTCTCGGTGGCTCCCACACTCGGGAAATCCAAATGAATATCTGTACCCACCAGATTGTGCCCATGACATATAATCTGTTGGTCCTGCTCTTCAATCAAAGCTCCGAGCGCTTCCAGGCCCCGGAGGTGAAGATCAATTTTGCGTTCTCCAATGGCACAACCGCCTGGCTGATACACTGACACTTGCCCAAACTTAGCCAGCAATGGTCCCATCAAAAAAATGGAAGAGCGCATCTGCTTCATTAGATCTTCTGGCACATCATATGACCGGATAGACGAGGTATTAATCGTCACTGTTCCCTGTTCATGCCGACACGTGCATCCAAGCCGTTCCAGGATATACAGCATCACTTCAATGTCCAGCAAGTGTGGAACGTTATGCAGTGTAACTTCTCCATCTGCCAACAAACTTGCGGCCATAATCGGTAAAGCGGCATTTTTTGCTCCATGGATGCGTATGGATCCTGAGAGGGGTTTCCCGCCTTCAATCACCAATTTGTCCAATGTATCACCTCCGGGGTTTACCGCTCACCCACTACGAAGACTTCCGGTACCAGGTTAATACCGTTTTGAGATGATATAGTGCTCTGTATCTGCTGCATTAGGGTGATAACGTCCTCTGCTGTTGCTTGGCCTGTATTAACAATGAAATTGGCATGCATGGTGGATACCTGTGCGCCTCCCTGGGTCATTCCTTTCAGCCCTGCTGCTTCAATCAGGCGGGCTGCATGATCACCCGGTGGATTTCGGAATACACTACCTGCACATGCCATCTGCAGTGGCTGTGTGCAACGCCGGCGATCTTTGTAAGCCGCCATGGTTTCCGAAATGACTTTGCGTTCTCCATGCTGTAGTTCAAATGTAGCTTCCAGCACGATGCCTCTCCGATCATGTAGAACAGAGTGGCGGTAGGCAAAATCCATGTCCTCCTTGCTGTAACGTACCAATTCCCCTGTCTCCAGTACAATCTCAGCGAATTTGAATATCCGTGACACATCCGATCCATGAGCACCTGCATTCATGTATACGGCTCCACCGACAGTGCCGGGGATACCGCTGCCGAATTCCAGACCGGTCCATTCCTTTTTGGCAGCAACCACACTGAGTTTAACAAAAGAATGCGCCGCTCCGGCGGTTACACCACCTTCGTGAAATTCGGCATAATCAAAACCATCGCCTGGTTTCACCACAACACCACGTATTCCTTTGTCTGACACCAGCATGTTTGAGCCCCGTCCAAGTTGCATCCACGGAATCTGAACCTTGTGAAGCAATTGAACGAGATTCATCATCTGCTCTTTATTCTCGGGAATGACCAGTGCATCCGCAGGACCGCCGATCTTCCATGTGGTGTATTTGGCTAGCGGTTCGTTTTCAAGAACTCTGCCAACATTATTCTGGGATAGTAACGATATCCACTGATGCATGTTTGCTTCCTCCTTTGCTTCAAGACCGATGAGCACGGTATGTTCTGTTGATACAGACCGTGTTCTGGCGCCATGGAACGATGGTCACGATTTATACGGTATCTTATGTCAGCCCCGTCTTGTGTGTGACAATCGCCCACAATCACACTTTATCGGCGTGCAGCAAGACGCTGAATTTCATGAACAAGCACTTCAGCTGCATCGGGTTTCCCCAGTTTCCGGGAGGCTTCAGCCATTCGTTTGCGTCCCGATTCATCATTCATAATCTTGGCGATGGCTTCATACAGGACTTTGCCTGTAAGATCCTTCTCCAGCATCGTGAGTGATGCACCTCCACCTTCGAGCGTGCGTGCATTGGCTTCCTGATGATTATTAGTCACGTTAGGTGAAGGAATCAGGATCGAAGGAATACCCAGTGATGTGATCTCCGCAAGGAATGATGCACCTGCGCGGTTTACAATCAAGGATGTGCAGGCAAGCACCTCAGGCATATTGTGCACGTAAGGCAGGACATGCAGGTGGTTTGGCATCGTACCCAATGAGCTGCGAATGGCTTCACGCGTTTCATCAAAATAGGTATCCCCTGTCACGTAAACTACGTGTACATCGTCCAGTTGTTCCAGCAATGGAGCCATGTCCACCATGGCCTGATTGATTGCTTTTGCCCCGCGACTGCCACCAACCACAAGAACAACACGGCTGTTCATCGGTACACCTAACGTGGCAAAACCACGATCACGGCTTGCCTGTGCTACCGTAGTCGCTCGCGGATTACCAGTGTAGATCACCTTTTTTGCACCGGAAAACGATTTTTCAGAACCTTCAAAGCTAACGGCAACCGTGTCCACATAACGCATCAAAAATTTGTTCGTCAGACCAGGAATGGCGTTCTGTTCATGAATTATACTCGGAATCCCCAGTTTTGTTGCTGCATATACCACAGGTCCACACACATATCCACCTGTACCAATCACAACATCCGGTTTGAATTCCTTCAGCATTTTTTTGGACTTGCGTACACCTTGAATGAAACGCATGACCGTTTTCAGGTTGTCGATGGACAATTTCCGCCGAAAGCCCGTAATATCAATGGATTTAAAAGGAATATTTTCTTGGGGAACCAGCTTGCTTTCCAGCCCTCTGGTTCCTCCGATGTATAGAAATGTCGAGTCCGGGTTCTCCGCCTCGCATTGTCTTGCTATGGCAACGGCCGGATAGATATGTCCACCCGTACCGCCACCGCTTAGAACGACTCGCATCGCATAGTCACCTCGCATAACGGGATAAATTCACTAAAATGCCCAGTGCTGTGAGCATGAGGGTCAATGATGATCCACCGTAACTGATCAGAGGCAATGTAATGCCCGTAACAGGCATCATGCCAATGACAACACCAATGTTAATAATGACCTGTACGGCGACCATACCTACGATACCAACACCAAGCAGACTGCCAAAGGCATCCGGAACGGTCATGGCTACACGCATTCCTCTCCACACCAGCACCAGAAACAACAATAATACAATCATTCCACCTATAAAGCCGAGTTCTTCGGCCAAAATACTAAAAATAAAGTCCGTTTGCGGTTCAGGTACATAACTGTACTTCTGCCGGCTCATACCCAGTCCCAATCCCGCCAGTCCACCAGGACCAATTGCGTATAAGGATTGAATGATCTGATATCCGGCACCCAGCGGATCGGACCACGGGTCCAAAAACGCTGTGATACGCTGCAACCGATAGGGTGCTGCTGCAATCAAAGCTGCAAACCCCGCTACGCCGCCAAGAGCAAGCAAGCTCAGATGTTTCATTCGCGCTCCAGCTGTAAAAATAATAAGCATCGATGCGCCCATCATCACGGTGCCAGTCCCCAAATCAGGTTGCAGCATAATAATCCCAAAAGCCAAACCGATCAATCCCAGCGGTGGCAGAAGCCCCGTTGTGAAGGTTTTGATTTTGCCCGGTTCCTTGCTCAGCCAGTGAGCGAGAAACAGAATCATGCCCAGCTTCATAAATTCTGAGGGCTGAATACCGAACGAACCAATGCCCAGCCAACTTCGTGCACCACCGCGAACCACACCGATTCCAGGAATGAGCACCGCAATGAGCATAATAAAACAGGCAATCAATATAGGCTTGGCATATTTCCTCCACACCCGGTAGTCTACGTTAGCAGTTACGAACATGGCCACAAGCCCAAGCACCGCAAACAGGGCCTGTCTTTTTACAAAATAAAATGAATCGCCATAGTCATGAAAGGCAAGCACCGAGCCCGCACTATATACCATAATAATGCCGATGGCAAGCAATGCCAAAATACAAATCAGCAACCAGATATCTGGTGCCGGTCGCGTCTGTTTCATCAGGAGGCCACCCCTTGCATGGAAGTAGGGGCTTTTCCACCCCCCTACTTACAAGTTATGCGCCGCCTCTTTAAAAATGCGTCCCCGCTCTTCATAGGAAGCAAACATGTCCCAACTTGCACATGCCGGGGATAACAAAACGACATCACCAGCACTGGCAAGCTTCGATGCTTCCTGCACAGCAACGGTTAACGTCCGGGCAGCGTCCTCCTCATTATCGACGACCTTAATTTGCTTTAATCCGGCAAGTTCCGCGACCTTGGCAATTTTTGTCCGTGTCTCTCCAATTGCAACGACAGCTTTTACCCGTTCCTGGAACAAGGGTAACAACTCCATCATGTCTGACCCACGATCCAACCCTCCAGCAATTAATACGACCGGTTCCTTGAACGAATTCAGGGCCATAACCGTAGCTTTCGAATTGGTCGCTTTGGAGTTGTTGTAGTACGCAGAGCCATTATGCTCTAGAACGTATTCAAGTCGGTGTTCAACCGCCTTGAAATCTGCAAGTGGAGCAGCCAGCACTGCTGGATCAGCTCCTGCCGCTACGGCAATGGCCACAGCGGCCATTGCATTTTCCACATTGAATCGTCCAGCGATGCCAATGTTCTCGATGTCAATAATGGTGTGGTGATTTCCCTTTTCATCCGCGTAGATAATCTGACGCTTCACATCATCCTCTTCTCCATCCACATAAGGAGGATCTGCATACACACCTGTATCCAATTTCTCTGTCACTGAGAAGGGGATCAATCTGCCTTTGATGTATGGAACCAGACCACGACATACCGCATCATCCCAATTTAGAATGGCTACGTCGTCAGGCTGCTGATTGGCGAACAGTTTGGCTTTGGAAGCCACATAATCATCCATGTTCCCGTGATAGTCCAGATGTGTCTCTGCAACGTTAAGCAAGCTGGCAATCCGGGGACGGAAATCAACCGTTCCTTTGAGCTGGAAACTGCTAAGCTCAACAACCATCCAGTTATCTGGAGAAGCTTGCTCTGCCGCTTCACAGAGAGGTGTTCCGATATTACCGGCAACGATCGGGTTGAGGCCGGCATGTTCCAACATTTCCCCCACCCAAGTGGTGGTTGTTGTTTTACCGTTGGAGCCCGTAATCCCGATCATGGGTGCAGCACATAGATGATAAGCAACCTCTACTTCGGTCACCACTTCAATGCCCAATGCCAGAGCTTGCTGCACAGGAGCTGCATGGTATGGGATACCCGGGTTTTTGACAACCAGCTTCACACCACTGTGAATCAGATCATCCGGATGTCCTCCGCATACAACAGAAATTCCCAAAGCCTCCAATTCGGAAGCTTCGGGACACTGATCTCTCTCTTTTTTATCATTTACTGTAACCTTCGCTCCGGCGCGATCCAGCACTTTGGCGACCTGTACACCGCTTTTGGCCAATCCGAGCACGACTACTTGTTGTCCGCGATATGATTCAGGATGATTCATGATCTACAACCCCTTGTTGAGATAAAGTCCAAGAGCGGCCAGAATTGCGCCTACCGCCCAAAAGGTAATAACAACCCGCCATTCTGACCAACCACTTAATTCAAAGTGATGGTGAATGGGGCTCATTTTGAATACACGCTTGCCACGAGTCTTGAAAGATACCACTTGAATGATGACAGACAAGATCTCGATAACAAAAATACCACCAATGATGACAAAAAGAAGCTCTGTTTTGGTTACAATGGCTACCGCACCAATCGCACCGCCAATACCCAGAGAACCGGTGTCTCCCATAAACACTTTGGCCGGATGTGCATTGTATACCAGAAAACCGAGTACGGCTCCGATCATCGCTGCTGCACACACGGCTGCCGGCATCGACGTGGCTTGCATCGCCACAATGGCAAACGCGCCAAAGGCAATAGCACTTACCCCTGACAGCAAACCATCCAGACCGTCGGTAAAGTTAACCGCATTGGTAATGGCAAGCATCATGAATACAACAAACGGATAATAGAACCATCCGGTCCAGTCAAACGAGAATGACGTACCCGGAATAGAGATGGCTGTGCTGTGTCCATTCTGGATCAGCAAGAAACACATCACTGCACTGAAGAACAATTGGCCCAGCATTTTTTGTCTGGCCGTCAGTCCCAGCGAACGTTTGAACACAATTTTGATGTAATCATCAAGGAAACCTATAAGCCCGAATCCCAGCGTAGCCACGAGCAAGACATAAAAGTCTGTATTCTTGACTGCCGAAAATTTCAAAAAGGCCAATGTGAACGCAACTAAAATGACGACTCCACCCATTGTAGGTGTTCCGCTTTTTTTCAAATGGCTCTGAGGCCCATCTTCCCTAACCTGCTGTCCGAATTTCATTCGACGTAACAGCGGAATCAGGAGCGGTGCGGCAATCACCGCCAGAATAAATGAAACACCGATTGTTAACAGTAATACCTGAAAATCCATGGGTTCACCCCTCTAGTCTACTCGATTCTGTAATGGTGCTATTTGTAATGCTTCGACCACGTCCTCCAGCTTCATGCCTCTTGAGGCTTTGAACAAGATAACGTCTCTGGGATGTAGTTTCTCCAGTAGATAACGGGTCATTTCTTCTTTATCTATAAAAGCATGCACAGCCTCTGCCGGCATATGCTTTCTTGCTCCTTCAGCAATATGTGCTGATAGCGGGCCATATACGAGCACCATGTCCATTTTGGCAGATGTAATATACTCACCAATTCCAAGATGCAGATCCTGCTCCTGAGGACCGAGTTCAAGCATATCACCAAGCACAGCCACTTTCATGCGGTATCCTTTCAGACCCTCTAGTACATCGATTGCGGCCTTCATGGAGGTTGGACTTGCATTGTATGCATCATTCAGCAGGGTTAGACCACTAACGCCTTGAGTAACCTCAATACGCATGCCTGTCAGTTTCAAGCGAGACAATCCCGCGGCAATCTGCTCAGTCGTCACTTTGAAATGACGGGCTACAGCCAAAGCAGCCAGACAGTTAACGACATTATGCGTTCCCAGCAGAGGTAGCGTAAATGCATGTTCTCCAAACTGTTTGGTGGTGAAAACTACGCCGTTCTGCGCATTCATAAGTCCGGTAGGATAGTCATCATTATCGGTTTGCAGACCAAATGTAAACCGCTGCAATCCATCGGGTTGTTTCGTTGCGGGCTCTTCAAGGACTTGTGCAATTAAAGGCTCGTCTCCGTTGTAGATCAGTAACCCGCCAGGCTTCAATCCCGCGGCAATCTCGGCTTTGGCTCTGGCAATCTCCAATCTGGACCCCAGCTGAAGCAGATGAGATTCACCAATATTGGTTATAATCGCTACATCTGGCTGAGCAATAACTGACAAATCGTTAATTTCCCCGCGACCACTCATACCCATCTCCAAAATGATAATCTCGGTATCCGGGTCCATGCTTAGTACAGTCAGCGGTAAACCAATGTGATTATTGAAGTTGCCTTGCGTCTTATGCACTTTAAAAGTCGTTGAGAGAATGGCATCAACGATGTCCTTTGTTGTTGTCTTGCCGTTGCTGCCTGTAATGCCGACTACAGCCGCTTTATTCTCCGTGAGATAAGCAGATGCGAGTGCTTGCAGTGCGACAAGTGTGTCGTCAACAACAATGACAGCTCCTTGTGGCGGAATACCATGATCCTTTTGCCAGATCGCGCCTGCTGCCCTCTTCTCTAGACAGGCTTGCACAAATTCGTGTCCGTCAAACCTTTCACCCACTAGCGGGATAAACAAACTGCCTTCCAGAGGTTTACGCGAATCGGTAAACACCCCTTCAACCATTACATTGCCATGAGCGGCAACGTCACTTAATGTTCCTCCACACATCTCGGCCAATTGTGCCAATGTTCTTTTTATCAATTGGATTTGCCCCTTATCGCTTCTTTGGCTATGATTCGGTCATCAAAATCGGTTTTGGTTGTGCCGATAATCTGATAGGTCTCGTGACCCTTGCCCGCAATCAATACTACATCGGCTGGGCTTGCCATTTCAATAGCTTCATGAATCGCCTGGCGTCGATCCACAATCATCGTATAACGTTCAGCAGGAACGGATTCTTCAATCAGGCCCTGTTCAATGTCTTTGAGAATCAGATCCGGATCTTCTGTCCGTGGATTATCGGAAGTAACCAGTACAAAATCACTATAATTCGCAGCAATTTTCCCCATGAGAGGGCGTTTGGTACGGTCCCTGTCACCACCACAGCCAAACACGCAAATTACACGTCCTTCGGCAAATTCTTTCACCGTCCGCAGCACATTCTCCAGTCCATCCGGTGTATGGGCATAATCGACAATAACAGCAAATGGCTGTCCTTCGTCCACTCCTTCAACACGTCCATCCACGCCCGGAACCGTCTCCAGACTGCGCTTGATCTCTTCCAGCGGAATACCTTCCACCAGCGCTGCAGAGATTGCTGCCATTGCATTGTACACATTGAATTTGCCTACCATGCGCAATCGAATATCCGCGCTGCCTGCAAATGTATCCACGTGGAAAGAAGTTCCCTGAGACGTGATTGAGATCTGGGATGCGCGTACATCCGCCTTTTCACCCATGCCATATGTAATCACTTCAGCCGCCGTCACAGAGATGAAATAAGCCGCAGCCGGATCATCTGCATTGATGACAGCGAATTTACGCTGTGAAACATCTTCTGTATAACCGTTACCCAGACGTGCAAAGAACAATCCTTTGGCCCCGCGATATTCCTCCATGGAATGGTGGTAGTCCAGATGATCTTGCGTCAGGTTAGTAAATACCGCAGTACGGAAATTTGTTCCCTTTACTCGCCCTTGTTCCAATGCGTGAGAAGAAACTTCCATAACACAACAGTCCGTACCCTTCTGAACCATATCATGCAGACTACGCTGCAGATCAAGCGCCTCTGGTGTCGTTCCTGACATCGGGTAGGTGCGACCGTCATACCGCATTTGAATAGTACCGATCAATCCCGTCTTGCGTCCGTAATCACTCATGATTTTTTCAATCAAATAGGTGGTCGTTGTTTTTCCGTTCGTTCCGGTTACACCAATCATATTCATCTTCTGGCTTGGCGAGTCAAAAAAGAAATCTGCCAGAACAGCCATCGCAAATCGGCTATCCTTCACCAGCAATTGTGGCACAGGAAGATCCAGCTGCCGTTCAACCACCAATGCAACTGCACCAGCATTTACAGCTTTTTCTGCATAATCATGACCATCTACCGTATGTCCCGGAAGACAGATAAACAGATCACCCGGTTTTACCTGCCGGGAATCTGTCTGAAGGTTTTGGCATTCTGTATTTGATTCGCCCACGAGGCGGGCGGTGGTCAGCATCGATGCAAATTGTTTTAAAAGCACATGAATAACCTCACTTTTCCAAATATACTTCTGTTTTAACATATGTCTGTATTTATTAATATCGTCAATACAACCCAATAATGAAACGCACTTGGATGAATTTTGTTGCGCTAGAAGCCTCAAACTAACCCTAAGCCCTGTTATTCATCCTTTGTGTGATCATGTGCATCATTCAGTACATCCCCCATATAAATGCGGATGGTTGATCCCTGATCTACCCTCGCCCCAGGTTTGGGTGCCTGATTAATCACGTATTTACCACTGCCAGACTTCGCCAGCATAAAATTCATGTTCAGGTCTTCGTACAGATCTTCAACAGTAGCTCCTGTCAGGTCTGGAACTGTCACGATTTTGGTTTCACCATACTTGTATTCTTTGGCGACCTGATCCTTCCGAACAGGTACATTCATATAATGCAAAGCATCTTCAAGGATGTTCTGCACAATCGGGGCGGCAACCACACCTCCGAACTGAATTCCTTTGGGATTATCAACAGCGGTATAGACCACAATCTGTGGGTCATCTGCCGGTGCAAATCCGATAAAGGATACGATATGCTCTGTTGAGGAATAACGTCCATTGATAACCTTCTGGGCTGTACCTGTTTTGCCACCGACCCGGTATCCATCAATGAATGCCGGACGCCCGGTACCTTTTGCGACAACACTCTCGAGGGCTTCACGTACTTGTTTGGATGTATTCTCCGAGATCACCTGACGAACCAGTTCCGGTTTGGCTTCTTCCATGACTTCTCCGGTGACCGGATGGACCCACGCCTTCGTAACATAAGGCTTGTAAAGTTTACCCCCATTGATGGCCGCTGACACAGCTGCTACTTGCTGAATGGGTGTTACGGATACACCTTGACCAAAAGCAGTCGTTGCAAGCTCGACAGGCCCCACTCTGGACAGTTTGAACAGAATCCCACTGGCTTCTCCACTGAGGTCGATCCCTGTTTTGGTACCGAAGCCAAAGTCTTTAATATAGGAGAAGAGCGATTCTTTGCCCAGCCTCTGCCCCAAAGCCACAAAGCCCGGGTTACATGAGTTCTCCACAACTTGTAAGAAGGTCTGACTTCCGTGGCCGCCCTTTTTCCAGCAACGCAGACGAGCTCCACCAACCTCAACATATCCGGGATCAAAAAATTGATCCTGTTGCAGATTGACCTTTTTCTCTTCAAGCGCTGCTGCCAAGGTAATAATCTTAAATGTGGAGCCCGGCTCGTAGGTCATCCAGATCGGTAAATTCCGATTGTATATCTCCGCGGGATATTGCTGATAATCGGCAGGTTCGTATCCCGGCCTGCTGGACATCCCCAAAATTTCACCCGTTTTGGGATTCATCGCTATGGCCAATGCTGAGTTCGCCTGGAACTTCACCATGGCCTGATCCAGTTCTCTCTCCATGATAGACTGAATGGATTTATCAATGGTCAGCTTGAGGTTAAGGCCGTCCTTCGGTTCCACATACTTCTCGGATGAGCCCGGCATTAGCCTTCCGGCCGCATCGGACAAGTAGGACACACTGCCATTCAAACCATTCAGCTTATCATCATACTTCTTCTCGACACCCGTTAAGCCCTGATTATCAATGCCCGTAAAACCAAGAATATGGGCAGCCAAATCATCATAAGGATAAAAACGTTTATTGTCCTCAGCAACAACGATACCCGGAAGCTTTAAATCACGGATGCGCTGAGCTTTCTCCATCGTAATTTTGCGGCCGCCGGGTTGTAGTCTTACAATGAGTTCTCGTTTCTTGATGGTTGCAAGCACTTTTTCTTCCGTCATCCCAAGCAATGGGGCCAACGCTTTAGCTGTCGTTTCAGCTTCTTTAACCTGAGCCGGAATGGCCATAATGGTCGGTGTTGTCACATTATAGGCCAGAGAGGTTCCATTTCGATCCAGGATCTCCCCCCGCTTGGCGGAGTAAGGAATATTACGCCGCCAGGATTCTTCTGCTTTTGCTGACAATTCAGGGCCTTCCCCGAGCTGTACATAAGCAAGCCTGATCATCAGGGCCGAAAATAACAAAACTAAAATCATTAAACTCCATAGCAACCTGCGCCGCAGATTTACGCTTGATCCCTTCACGAAAAGATCCCCCCACTCGTCCCAAAATCATGACATTCGTTCCATTCATGAATATTCAGGACAACCGGGGGTTAGAACAAGCTGTCAGAGCTCCCTAAGGAAGCGAAGCTCCGTTTGTGGCTGGATCATCAGAAGATTCGGATTCATTGGCAGAAGCCTTGTTGTTATCTGTTTCATCTGTTTCATCTGTTTCGTCTGTTCCGTCGGTTTTACCTTCTCCGCCCGAAGGCTCTTGTTCCTTCACTTCAGCTTCTGACGACGGATCAGATGAGATTGGAGCCTCATCGGCTATACCTGTCACTGCAGCTTTGGCAGTTTGCAAGTTCAACTGTACAGTTCTCTGCTCACCTGCGACCTGCTCGGTTTGCTTCACGACATAACCCTCACCCTTGACCGTAACCCCCACCTTCATGAGAGAAAGTACTTCAAGGGCATCACGGAGAGATTCACCTGTTAGATCGGGAATCTTCATCTTGCTGCTTTCTTCCGTTAGCAGATAGATTCGTTGGCCTGGATTCATAGAGGCGCCAGCAACCGGATACTGCCGAATTACATTATCACCTTGACCAAGTGTCACATAAGCAATACCCGCGCTTAGAAGCTGGCTTCTGGCCTGTTTGGCTGTCTTGCCACTCAAGTCAGGCGCCTTGGCTTGCACGACAGAGACTTCTTTTGACTTTTTGTCAGGAGTTTTGGCTGTATCTTTGGGTATTCCCATGTATTGAAGAGTCTGGCTGACAATCTTTTTGAACACCGGGGCAGCTGCGGTTCCTCCCCCAATGTTGGTTCCATCCGGTTGGTCAATGACAACAAGTATAGCAATCTTCGGATTATTCACGGGCGCGAATCCAATAAACGATACAACGTCTTTCGACTTGCTGTATGCTCCGTTAACAACCTTTCTTGCCGTACCTGTCTTACCAGCTACACGGTAACCTTCAATATAGGCGTTACGACCGGTACCAATCGTTTGGTCTGCAACTACTTGTTCCAGATAACCGCTCACCAGTTTGGAAGATTCCTTGGAAATCACCTGACGAACAACTTTAGGTTTGATCACTTCCGTTGTCCCATCATTCGGGTTCTTGATCTCCTTCACCAGATGTGGCTCCAGCAATTTGCCGCCGTTGGCAATCGCAGAGATGGCTGCGACCTGTTGAATTGGTGTTACCTGTACAAGACCATGACCATAGGCTGCCGTGGCAATCTCGGATTTGTAAACCAGTGGCTTGATCGGGGACGCTGCCTCATTTGGCAAATCAATACCCGTCTTTTTGCCGAAACCGAATTCGTCTATGTAATGACGCAGACGTTCACCGCCAAGCATGTTGTAACCCAAGTTAACAAAAGCAATGTTACTTGACCGTTTGACACCTTCGAGATACGAGATCCAACCATAGGCATGACCATTATCACTAATTGGGAAACCACCAATATACATGCGTTTGGATTCAAAACTTGCATTGGGATCAAAGAGTTTTTCTTCTACAGCCCCTGCTAGCGTAACTATTTTAAATGTACTACCTGGCTCATAGATAGATTGAGTAGCATGGTTGATAAAATTCTTTTGATCAGGTGTACTTCCATACGTATTCGGGTTAAAGGTTGGCCAGTTCGCCATCCCCAGAATCTCCATTGTGTTTGGGTCCGCTGCAATGACCGTCATGCTCAGTGGATTATACTTGGCAACCGCTTCTTTCATTGCATCCTCAATGTAGAACTGGATCGTATCATCGATGGTCAGCGTTAGGTTCTTACCATTCTGAGGTGGCAGATAGTTATCCTGTGAATCCGGAAGTTTAATGCCTTTGGCATCCTTCTGATAATTCAGATATCCATCTGTACCTGTCAGTGCTTCATCATATGAGACTTCAAGTCCATTTACAGCTTTCCCATCACGGCTCATATATCCCAAGAGATGAGAAGCAAGTGTTTCTTCAGGGTAAAAACGCTTCGACTCTTGAGCCATGACAATTGCATTACGAGCCTTGTATTCTTCTTGTAATTCCTCACGCAGTTCGTTGACTTTTTCCGCAAGCTCAGGACTTATCTTATATCCTTCACTGCGTACTTCACGCTGCTGAAAAAATTCACCATCTTTTTTCTTCGCTGTGACCAGTGCACGCATCTCACTCTCATTTTTTCCAAGAAGGGAAGAGAGCTTCTCCGTAACAACATCCTGAATTCCGAGTTCATTAATTAATAACGGATTAACAGAAACCGTATACGCAGGGGAATCGGTAGCCAAAATGTTACCATTTCGATCCGTAATCGTTCCACGTGCAGCCTTAATCGTCTGTTCCCGCTCTACCAAACCGGCCGCCCGTTCCTGCCATACACCGCCATTCACAACTTGAATGAAAAAGATTCGGGTTACGAGTACAAGAAAAAAGAGGGTAATACATCCCCCTATAAGCAACGTGCGCATCTTTATTCTTTTTATCATCGGAACACCTCTTTACTTACTGCTTGCTGTATTGGAGGACGACTCAGTACCAGTTGATTTCGTACTTGTTGAACGAGGTACATAAATGACATCTTTACCGGAAGCTTCAACGTAACCAAGTTGTTTTGCATTTTCGATGACCTGGTTGTTCAATGTTTCTTTTTCCACCTGCAGGTCTGCAATCGTCTTTTCATACCCCTTGATATCCGAAATAGTGGACTGTGCCTGTTTGTTCAGATCATAGATATGAGCATAACGAGACATTAAGGCTCCACCAACAAGGATAACTGCAACCACGGTAATCAGATACAAAATCTTCTCGCGTGCCGGAAGACCCGTACGACGGGTCACCACTTTGGTGGTTTCTTTGTATCGTTGCTGGGTCACACGTTCCTGGGACGCTTTTTCTTTTACAGCGAGATTACCACGTGTATATGCCATACTCCGATTCTCTCCTCCACTCTTGATCTACAATTTCTCGGCTACGCGCAGCTTGGCTGAACGAGCACGTGAATTTTCGGTCAATTCCGTTTCCGTTGGAATCAACGGTTTTCTGTTAACTAAACGCAGGGCCCCCTTGCCGCCGCATACACACAACGGAAAATCGGGTGGACATGTACATTTTTCCAGATAACTGCTGAAAATCTGTTTACATATCCGATCCTCAAGGGAGTGGAAGGTAATAACAGATACACGTCCTCCTGGTGCCAGACAACGAACAGCCTGATGCAAGCCTTCTTCAAACGCGCCCAACTCATCGTTGACGGCAATGCGTAGTGCCTGGAAGCTGCGTTTGGCAGGATGTCCACCAGTACGTCGAGCTGCCGCCGGGATGCCTTCCTTGATCAGTTCCACGAGTTCACCTGTCGTCTCAATGGTAGACTGCGCTCGTTTTCCGACGATAACACGGGCAATTCTTCTCGAAAACTTCTCTTCACCATAGCGATACAAAATTCGAGCAATCTCTTCTTCTGGCCACTCATTCACAATCTCTTTGGCCGTCAGCATTGCATCCTGGTCCATTCGCATATCGAGCGGAGCATCGTGATTGTAACTGAATCCACGTTCTCCTTCATCAAATTGCGGAGATGACACACCCAAGTCGTACAAAATACCGTCGACCTGTGGTGCACCATCCTTCATTGGTACATCCAGATCCTTGAGTACCTGTTCCAGATCTCGAAAATTGGTTTTCACCAATGTTACACGTTCTCCATAAGCAGCGAGCTTCTCGCGAGCATTATCCAAAGCCCAATCATCCTGATCAAGTGCGATCAGACGTCCCCCTGGACCGAGCTTGGAAGCAATCACGGAGCTATGTCCGCCACCGCCTAAAGTGCAGTCCACGTATATACCGTCCTGCTTGATGTTTAATCCCTCTGTTGCCTCTTCTTTGAGTACGGTTATGTGGTGAAACAACCTGCACCCCTCCTGACTTTATAAATCAAAATTAAAATCGACCAGCTTTTCGGCAATGTCGTTGAATGCTTCTTCGGATTGATTGAAATAACTCTCCCATATGCCTTTGCTCCAAATCTCCACCCGGTTCGACACGCCAAGAACAACACAATCCTTGTCCAGCTTGGCATACTCTCTTAAATTGCCCGGCAGATTTACCCTGCCCTGTTTGTCCAGTTCACATTCGGTTGCACCCGAGAAAAAAAACCGGGTAAACGCACGTGCATCAGATTTCATCAATGGCAGTGCTTTGAGCTTCTGTTCCATGACCCCCCACTCCTCCATGGGGTACACGAAAAGACACTGGTCCAAACCCCGTGTGACAACGAAAGACGGTCCCAGAGATTCGCGGAATTTAGCCGGAATGATAACCCGACCCTTATCATCAATGCTATGTTGGAACTCCCCCATAAACATTGGCCCACTCACTCCTCACCCGTTTCTCCCACTTTGCCCCACTTTCCACCACCTAAGCATAATAGATTCGCACAAAAAAATCAAAACCCTTCTTGCATGACTTGATTTTTTAATTTTTCAGCATAAAAAAACGTCCTTGATCCTGTCACTCAGGATCAAAGACGCTTCCCTTAAACGGGCAACCGTATGTCTACCCGCACATGAGCCATATCATCAATAAACCATTCTATACCTATTGAATCATTTCATCAGCTTGTAATTATTGGATAGTGCTTAAAATTTCCAGCTATCTAGGTATTTCTCTTGCTCAGCTGACAAGGAGTCGATGCCAATATTCAGACTTTCAAGTTTATAGCTGGCAACCTGCTGGTCAATATCATAAGGTACATTAACAACGTTTTCACCCAAGTTTTCATAATTCTCACTTACATAACGCAGACCAAGCGCCTGTAGAGCAAATGTCGTATCCATGATTTCCGCAGGGTGACCATCTGCTGCACCCAGGTTCACAAGACGACCTTCTGCAAGAAGGTACATTTTACGACCATCTTTGAAACGATATTCCTCAATGTTGCGACGAACTGTACGAATCGATTCCGAACGTTTGGCCAGTTCAGGTTTATTCACTTCAACATCAAAGTGACCTGCATTACTCAGGATCGCTCCGTCCTTCATTACATCGTAATGCTCACCCGTGATAACATCCTTATTGCCTGTAACTGCGATAAAGAAATCGCCCAATTTGGCGGCTTCCACCATCGTCATGACCCGGAATCCGTCCATGTGTGCTTCTACCGCTTTGATTGGATCGATCTCGGTTACGATCACATTCGCACCAAGACCTTTGGCGCGCATTGCTACCCCTTTACCACACCAGCCATAACCTGCTACCACTACGTTTTTACCAGCGATAACCAAGTTAGTTGTACGAATAATCCCGTCGAATGCAGATTGTCCAGTGCCGTAGCGATTGTCAAACAGATACTTGCAGTATGCGTCATTAACCGCAACCATCGGAAACTTCAATTGGCCTTCTTTCGCCAATGCTTTTAAACGAATAATACCCGTTGTCGTTTCTTCTGCTCCTCCGCGAATTGTTGCTGCTAGGTCCGGGCGCTCTGATGCAATAATGGTTGCAAAGTCTCCACCATCATCAATAATGAGATCAGGCTTCACCTCAAGCGCACGCAGTTGCAGTGATTTGAATTCCGCAGGTTCCGGATTGTACTTCGCATACACCGTAACGCCGTCTTCCACCAATGCTGCGCAAACATCATCTTGTGTAGACAATGGATTGCTATGCGTAATTGTTACTTCTGCACCACCCGCTTGGATCACTTTTGCCAAATAAGCTGTTTTCGCCTCCAGATGAAGACAAATGGCAACCTTCAAACCTTTGAAGGGCAGATCCTGTTCGAACTGGCGACGAATGCGGTTCAGTACCGGCATATGCGCTTCTACCCAATCAATTTTCAGGTGACCCTCTGAAGCGAGTCCCATATCTTTAACAATACTGTTTTGCAATGCAGGTGTAGTCATTTCATAATCCTCCTCGTTTATGTGTTTCTTCTATTATAAAGGGCTCTACAGTGCAATGACCTTGTGCTCTCCAAGGAATTCACTTGAGGCCTTAATCAGTTCATCGATCCACTCGGTGCCATAACGATTCAGGTAAAAGAGTGCATTATGTACTCGTTCCTGTGGTTTGCCCGTTGGGAATAAGGAGTTCTGAATGCCGTTCCAGTGCCTTAGACTCACATTATGTTTATCTTCGATAGCTTTGTGAGTCTGCTGTTTCAGATACTGCATTTGCTCGTTGATTTTACTCAAATTGGTATCGCCAATTCGTTCCAGTCCCGGATGAATCTCCGCGATCTCATCTAGCAAAGGTCCGTACAGTTGAAGAAACGCTTCCTGAACCTTGTCAAACTGTTCATCTACCTGGAACGTCTCCTGTTGTGCGAGCCACTGCTCCTTCTTTTCTTCCATATGATATTGAACATCCTGAAAAGAAAGTCCATATTGTTTCATATGTTTGTGATGAATATCTTCCATAATGGTGAAAGACAACCGCGGCAACAAAATGGGCATTTGCAGTCCGAACTGACGGAATGCTTCCCGAGTCAAACCCCAATATGCAATTTCACCTTGCCCCAAAATAACAGCGGCTACAGGCAGCACGGAATCTTGCATTAATGGTCGTGTCAATACGTTGTTACTGAAGCGCTCCGGATGTTCTCCCAGTTCCTGTAGCAAACGTTCCTCTGTGAAAGAAACCAAACCTTTGCGATCACTATATAAGCCGTCCTTCAACAACAAGAGCAAACGCGTACCTTCATGAATGTAGAACAGATTGGCTCCATCCTCCGCTACTTCGGCAGGCATAGCATAACCAGCTTGTTGTACCAGCGCAGCACCTTGTGTGTATGCGTTGCGCAGCACTTCATTTTTGCGTATCAACCGCTCAAACACGGGCTGTTCCAACCTGCGTAAATCTGGATCCGATGCATCCATTAGAACAAGTCCACTGCTGGCAAACAAGGCAGATATCATGCGGGCAAATGCATCACTCAGATTTGAACTGGATTGATGGATCTCTGTGATGCATTTCATCAGTCCTGGTTTATGTATCGTATCAGGTAACAGATGTTCCACCTGTTCGAGTACATTCACCCACTGCTGTGTATCCACATGAACATTACTCACAGAATCCCTTCCTGCGAATCGTCCTTGTAACTTAACCTTCTTCATGTCTCCCTGATGATCAGGTAGATATGTGTGGTTAACCTCATCCCAGTCATGGTCTTCACCGGCAATCCAAAATACTGGGACTACCGGGCGTTGAAGTCTTTCTTCCGCTTCACGCGCAGCTGCCACAACACTGGCGGCTTTGTATATGACGAACAGTGGTCCGGTGAGCAGACCGCTCTGCTGTCCTCCTGTAACCACTAGTGCATCTTGTTCGGCAAGACGTGTGATGGACGCATGAACCTCTCCATGGTCGTTCACCCGCTTATTATATATACGTAAATACTCTGCCAGATCACGACGATCAATACGTGTGTTTTCCGATTGGTCCAGCCACTCGGCACGCGCCTGAAGTCCTGATTCCCAGCGAATGTCATACTCGTAAAGGCCACGCGCAGCATCTCTTGAACAGATATAATCTTCTGCAAGTCTTGATCCGCTGCGGAGTGCCTCGGTAATACCGTTCATGAGGTCTGCCTCCTATTCTGCTTCAAAGAGCCTTTCTTGATTGTACCGAATTCAAGGCCGCTTCGTCAAAAGAAAGTGATTAAAATACAAAAAAAACCGCCGAACGAGTCGGCGGCTCTTAATACATCAATAATAGCATATCGCTTTAATATTCCTATTATACGTAAGGTTCTGCAACCCAGTGACCTTTGGAAACCTCAATCAATTGAGCATTTTCCAGGTTGTACGGGTCATTTGCAGGACCACCAGATCCATTCTGAATCGGGCTCATATGCTCTTCCGGCAGCAAGATGCGACGTTTGTTCGCTTCCACTTCCGGATCAGGTACAGGGATTGCTGAGAGCAATGTTTTGGTATAAGGGTGGACAGGGTTCGCATACAGTTCTTCACTTTCTGCGAGCTCAACCACTTTACCCATGTACATTACAGCGACACGGTCACTGATATGTTTAACCATCGACAAGTCATGCGCAATAAACAGATATGTCAAGCCGAGACGTTGCTGAAGTTCTTCAAGCAATTTAACGACCTGCGCCTGAATGGATACATCCAGTGCAGACAATGGCTCATCACAGATGATGAATTTAGGGTCTACAGCAAGTGCACGTGCAATCCCGATCCGTTGTCTTTGACCACCGGAGAATTCATGCGGATAACGAAGAGCATGACTTGGATTCAAACCTACCAGATCAAGCAGTTCCTCCACTCGTCTCTTACGCTCTTTAGAGCTGGAAGCCAGACCATGAATATCGAGGGACTCCCCGATAATATCCATAACATTGAAACGCGGGTTAAGAGATGCATATGGATCTTGGAAGATCATCTGCATATCTTTACGCATTTCTTTCATTTTACGCGGGGACAACTTGTAGATATCCGTTCCGTTAAAGTTAACATTTCCGCCAGTTGGCTCATACAGACGCAGAATGGTACGACCTGTTGTGGATTTACCACAGCCAGACTCGCCTACAACGCCAAGTGTTTCACCTTCAAAGATATCAAAGCTTACGTCATTGACCGCTTTGAGAATGTTACCTTTACCCAAATTAAAGTACTGTTTCAAGTTTTTCACTTGTACCAGAGGCTTATTGCTGCCTTTGATAATACCAGCAGGAGCTGGTTTTTCCTTTTTGGGCTCGTCCAGACGAGGCAAAGCATTCAGCAATTTAATGGTGTATGGATGTTGAGGGTTACTAAAGATTTCAGCAGTTGTTCCTGTTTCAACAACTTCGCCTTCCTTCATAACAACAACACGGTCACACATACCCGCTACGACACCAAGGTCATGCGTAATCAGCATGATCGATGTTCCCAGCTTTTGCTGCATGTCTTTCATGACATCCAGAATTTGAGCCTGAATTGTAACGTCAAGTGCAGTTGTCGGCTCATCCGCAATCAGAAGGGATGGACGACATGCAAGCGCGATCGCAATCATGGCACGCTGACGCATACCACCAGAGAATTGGTGAGGATAATGATTCATGCGAATAGCCGCATTTTTAATACCTACAAGTTCCAGCATCTCCAAAGCCGCTTTATTCGCCGCTTGTTTGGACATGTTCTGATGCTTGCGCAATACTTCGGTAATTTGTTTACCAATTTTAATGGTAGGATTCAAAGAAGTCATTGGATCTTGGAAGATCATACCGATATCTTTACCACGAATCGCTTCCATTTGTTTGTCTGTCTTATTCAGCAGGTCTTGCCCGTGAAAAGTAATTTCTCCGCTTTTGACCTTCGAAGGCGGGGAGGGAATCAATTTCATGATGGTTTGGGCGGTAACACTCTTACCACTACCCGATTCACCTACGATCCCCAGCGTCTCTCCTTTGCCAAGTTCAAAACTCACATGTTTAACGGCATCAAATTCACCAGAACGTGTTGAGAACGACACGCTCAGGTCTTTGACAGTTAAAATCGGCTCCATAATCCCACCTCCTGTTTCTATTTACGTAATTTCGGATCGAGTGCGTCACGCAGACCGTCTCCGAGCAAGTTAAATGCAAGCATTGTAAGAACCATTAGACCTGCTGGGAACCACATCCGCCACGGGAATAGCGTCCAGCCTGTAAGTGCATCATTGATCATAGAACCAAGTGAAGATCTTGGTGCTGATACACCCAATCCAAGGAAGCTCAGGAACGCTTCAGCAAAGATTGCATTTGGAATAGACAATGTCAATGTTACAAGAATCGGTCCTATTGCATTGGGCAGCAAATGACGGAACAATTGACGCCCTGTGCTTGCTCCCATGGACCTTGCAGCAAGAATAAAGTCTCTGTTTTTGAGTTGCATAATCTCACCACGCACAATCCATGACATGCTGATCCAGCCTGTGATGGTGAGGGCAATGATAATCGTTGTCAGACTTGGTTCCAGTACAACCAGCAACAAAATTACAACAAGCATGTACGGCAAGGAGTAGAGGATTTCGGAAAACTTGTTCATAATTCCATCTACACGTCCACCGTAGAAACCCATGATCGCTCCATAAATAACCCCGATAACAAGGTCAATCAAGGCTGCGGCCAAACCTACAGTAAGGGATACACGTGCTCCTACCCAAGTTCTTACCCACACGTCACGACCAAGCTCGTCCGTACCGAACCAGTGCTCCGCACTCGGCGCTGCATTGGCATTCAACAAATCATTGGAATAATAATTATAACTTGTAAACAAAGAAGTTGGACCAATCAAAGAGAAAATCACGACAAGAACCAATACACCCAGACTTATCATAGCAGCCTTATTGGTTGCAAGTCTGTACATGGCATCTTTAAAAAGGGATACACTTTCTTGCGGTTTTACCGCTGCCTGACTAGTCAGGTTCGTGTTCGCCGTTTCATTCTTTTTATTATTCGTGCCAGACAACGTTATGCCCCCTTCCGGCTTTCCAGCTTAATTCTAGGATCAATCAGCACGTAAGCGATATCCGTAAAGAAACGAGCCAACATCAGGAGGATACCATAGAAAATTGTAATCCCCATGATCATAGTGTAATCACGGTTTGTGATACTCTCTACGAATACTTTACCAATTCCCCCGATGTTAAAGATCTGTTCAATTACAACGGAACCTGTGATGATATTCGCTGTCATTGGACCAACATAAGTTACTACTGGTAGAATACCGTTTCTTACAACGTGTTTAAACATAATTGCAGGCCATTTCAGACCTTTGGCTTTAGCTGTTTTGATATAATCTGCATGTAAGACTTCAAGCATGCTCGAACGCGTCAAACGAGCGATAAAAGCAATCGGAGATGCAGATAGCGCTGCAACCGGAAGAACGTAATCCAATGGACCATCAAAGCCCATAACGTTAAACCAGCCTAATTTAGTAGCAAAGAGATACTGCAATAGTGACGCAAGCAAGAAGCTCGGAACAGCTATACCTATAACCGCGAGGATCATCGTGATATCATCAATGAGTTTACGATGGTAAACTGCAGCAATAAGCCCCAGCAAAACACCCACGATAATGGAGATAACAATTGCAAACACTCCAAGCTTCAGCGAAGCGGTGAATGTTTCGCCGATCATTCCGGCTACATCTCGATTGAGATATTTCATTGAGACTCCGAAATCTCCCTTAAGGATTCCACCCATATACTTCAGGTATTGTTCATACATCGGTTTGTCCAATCCATACTTCTGTTCCAGCAAAACCCGAATTTCAGGCGATACTTTTTTCTCGGATGTAAAAGGGTCACCCGGAATAGCCTTCATCAGGAAGAAGGTTGCAGATGCGAGTATGAAAAGCGATAGCAGCATAAATAATAGTTTTTTCAACACATACTTAACCAACCCTTGCACACCTCCACAAACAATATTTTGTATACAAATCGATTGTAGAATTAGACAGAAATAAAGTCCAATCCATTTATCGGAAATTTCAAGAATTATAAGGAAAATCGGTGCACATACAAAAAATCGGGATATATATGGAATTCCACATATATATCCCGAAGTATTCATATTAGACTTCAGAACAACTTATTTCTCTTCCAGATATGCACGCGTGAAGTCAATAGCTCCACTGAAATCAAGTTGTACGCCTTTCAGGTAAGGCTTGGTCAAAGATACGTTAGTGTAGTAATAGATTGGCATAACGCCCATTTCATCTTGAATCAGGATTTTCTCAGCGTCAGCAAATGCAGCCATACGTGCAGCTGGATCAGCAGATTTTACAGTGTCTTTAACATCTTTGTCATACTGTTCGTTGCTGAATTTGGAATCATTGTTTGTGTTTCCAGTAGTCCACATTTCCAAGAAGTTGTATGGATCGTTGTAGTCAGCAGACCAACCTGCACGAGCTACTTGGAAGTTTTGGTTTTGACGGTTCTCAAGGAATACGCCCCACTCTTGGTTTTCTGTTTTCACATCAACACCAAGATTTTGTTTCCACATGTCAGCAACCGCCAAAGCGATTTTCGCGTGACCATCACTAGTGTTGTAGATCAACGTAACAGCTGGCAATGTTGTGTAACCTTCTTCTTTCATACCTTCAGCAAGCAATGCTTTAGCTTCTTCCACATTTTCTGTGAAGTAATCGTCTTTGTGCTCATCACGGAATTCGCCGTTTTCACCACGGATACCTGGAGGTACAAAGCCGAATGCTGGAATTTGTCCACCTTGTGTAACTTTGTCAACAATCAGCTGACGTTGAATTGCCATTGCAAATGCTTTACGGATTTTAACGTTGTTAAATGGTGCTTCGTTTACGTTGAACTGATAGTAGTACGTACTTGCAATACCAGTAGCTTTGAACTCGTCCGGCAATTCCGCTTTTACAGAAGGAATTTGGTCGGATGGAATTTCACCGTTAGGTGCACCAGTGTAGTCCAATTGTCCTGATTTGTAAGCTTGCAGTTCGGAAGCACTGCTGTTCGTCAGAGACATATCGATTTCAGCCAATTTAATATCGGCAGCTGCATGGTAACCATCGTTTTTCTTCACAACAATTTTTTGACCTTTGGAGTATTGATCCATTACAAATGGTCCGTTAACGATCATGTTTTTGTAGTCTGTGAAGAATTTGTCATTTGTGTCAGCAGATGCATGTACTGGGTAGTACGTGTAGAATGCTGTCAGACCCAAGAAGTAAGGTGTTGGGTTTTCCAACGTTACTTCCAATGTGTGCTCATCAGTAGCTTTAACGCCTACTTGTGAGAAATCTGTGACTTTAGTACCTTTGTATGTTTCATCTTTGCTGAGGTTGTAACCTTCAGCGCCTTTAATATAGTACAATTGGTATGCATATGGAGAAGCTGTTTCCGGTTTCAAAGCACGTTCCCAAGAACGAACAAAGTCTTCGGCAGTGATTGCATCACCGTTGCTCCATTTAGCATCCGGGTTCAGGTTGAAAACATATTTCAAACCATCTTCGGAGATTGTCCAGTCTTTAGCTACGCCCGCTTGTTCTTTACCATCAGCATCGATGCGTACAAGACCTTCATACAAGAATTTCAAAACTGTGTTGGTTTGGCTGTCTTTTGCTTGAGCCGGGTCCAACGTAGGAGGTTCAGCTGACAGGTTGATTTTCAGAATTTGATCTTTAGCAAGACCATTTCCTTCGCTTGCAGAACCAGTATCGGTGTTACCTGTGCCTTCGTTTTTCGATCCGCACGCTGCAAGTACGGTACCGAACGCCAAAATCAGCGTCAAAAGGACTAATAGACTTTTCCTTTTCATCTAACACGTTCCCCCTAAATTGATATGGTTTATATGTTTATAGATTATACAACCACCGGTCAAAAAAATCTACATTACTTTTTCAGAAAGTAATGTTTTTTTCAGTTTTCGACAAAATCGACACATTTTTTAGCCCTTTTGCGTTATGTAACCTCACATCTGTTGCATGAAGTATCTAATTAATCCAAATAAAGTAAACAAAACATACCCGAAACTCATAATGATGAAGGCCATGCGCCATACGGCCCGGAACATTCTCCCCCCATCGACCTTCCCCTTTAGTCGATTTTGCGCACCTCCGATGAATCCAAGTGCTAGTAGTATGAGTAATAGTGTCAGATAAAAACCAAAATTCGAATCAAATGTTAAGTTGAATAACGCCGATACTGAAAAAACAAGAAAAAAAGTGGTTACATCCATTGCCATCCGCATGGCGTTCCGTTTGTCTTTTTTCCATACGTACATTCCCCAATAAACAAGAAAGAACGGAAAAAAGGGCAATATGCTCAACACAATAAAAAGTCCCATTAATTCACTCCTTCCGGTTGCATTCCTTCAATCAGATGAAGCAGTATTTCATGTGTAGGTGCAACAAGGTCCAACTTCTGTGCCATTCTTACAATATGACCGTTAATTGACCTCACTTCTGTAACACGTCCAGCGAGAACATCTGCAAGCATGGAGGAAGTATTCGTGGCAGTAGAACGACAGACCGATATAAGTTGATCCCACATATCCTGACCCAAACATATTCCACTTGCAGAGTAGATTAACAATACTTCATCATATAACTGGCGCATTAGCCTCTTTCGTTCTTCCTTGACGATCAGTTCTCCATTAGGGATTCGCCATAGTGCCGTAAGCGGGTTAATGACTGAATTAATCAATAGTTTCCTGTATATCAGCTTATCGATTTCATTCGACACTGTACAGTCAAATCCTGCCTGCTGCAACGATCCCGACAGAGTAAATGTTCTCTCCTTCTCTATAGAGGTAGAAGCTACTATATGTATGTTGTACCTCCCCAGCCTGGTTTCACCTGTACCTGCACGAGTTACCTGACTTTGTGTGCGCTTCGCACCTTCTGTTGTAACCGCACTACACAGAAGCGACTTTGGCAAAGCTGCTTGAAGTTTTGCCAGATGGCCCATCCCATTTTGGAAACAAGCGATATTCAGCACATGATCTTGTAATGGACTGATCTCATGAATGAAATCATCAATGCTTGTCTGCTTAATCATGAGCAGCAACCATTCTCCTGGTGTGTTCTTCCATGTGTCAGCCAGCTCACTTATAGGTTTCGCCTGTATTTGATCCGGTAGAATATGTATCTCCTCGCCACGTTCCACAATGGTTACTCCATTATGGCTGAGGAGGTCAGCCTGAGCTGTTGTTCTCGTCCAAAATCTGACCTGGTTACCTGACGCCAGCAGTTTCCCGCCATACAAAAGACCCAGTGCCCCCGCTCCTACGATGTCAATGATCATATGATGCACTCCTCTCCGCTTCAGTAGTTGCTCTTCTATTATCTATAATAGAACAAAAACACCAAACTAAAAACCCGTCATACCTGCCGTTGTGTAACGGAGGTGTGGCGGGTTCATACCTGACTTTCACAAATCAAACGTCTGAACTTGTTATTCAATTCGTTCCAGATTCCCGTTGGCATCCATCTTGAAACGTGTCTTAAGTTCCTCTTCTTCTTCGGACAAAAATGCGAGTCTGCGAGCCCGATCCATAATCTGAATCAAAGCTTTGTAGTCGTCATTCACCACACGGTAATCCGTCTGTACTTCATTCACTTCCTTGGAGAGACGGTCATTCTCAAGACGTAGTTCAAGCAATTCATCTTCTTTCTCGCGAAGCTCCTTCTCCAGCATCTTGAGTTGACGATTACTCTCCTGCACTGTTCCCTTCCATTGCCGCAGGAAGCGGATTACTGCATCCATCGATAATGAATCGTCTGAGATCCCATCTGATTTGTACAGATGTTCTTCAGTGTCCAGTGTAGACAATGCTGCAACCTGCGGTCCGAGCATAGCTGGCTGCTTTCTGAGATAACTTCGTTTTTGTCGTTGCGCCTTGGCGTTACTGATGGCAGAATCATACTTTTTACGTACACAACTGTTCCAGCGAAAACCGCATGCGGCAGATGTTCTGCCTATTTTTTCGCCCACCTCTTCAAAAGCGGCCAATTGTGTACTGCCTTCCCGAATATGACGCAAAGTAACCTCAGCCAATATCAAATCGTCCTCTGTACTCCAAGCATCCTGTCTCACTGCAGTCATGCTATAATACCCTCCTAACAACATCCTAAAATAACCGTCCGCATTACCGGAAGCCCGGTATGTGAATTAGGTATAAAAGCTGCTTCATTCATTCTTATGCCTCTCATAGAGTTCATAGAATTGATTTCATACTAAAATGTATTTCCACATTCAGGCTTGCTCATACGTGACATACGTAAAACATATCCCTCTATACTTACATTGAGTAAAAAAAGAATTCGCTTTCATATCCAAATTTGTTTACACGTTTTTCCTTTCCCGGTATAATGTTGTGTAGACAATCTATGAACGTACTTAGGAGAGGAGGATTTACCGTGGCACGCATGTTTCGGGTACTCGGGTTCTTCACGCTTGCAATTGGCCTGATGGCTTTTGCGGGAGATCTGGTCGAAATGGCTTTGCTTTTTTTCCTGCAGACTGCGTTTTTTGTCATTTTGGGATACTTGAAATTTACCGAGCGAACGTACATATTGCTCTTCTGGGGTTATATGATCGTAACATTCACGGGGTTCAGCTACTGGACCGTATTCGAAATGGGGTTGCCGCTCTAATCCACCTGCAGCATCAAAGTGATCCGATAACTGTCGGGTTGCTTTTTTGTTGTGTTCAGATTAAATGAATGTTCATGGTGTTATGTAACCACTAAGGATATTTCACGTATTTGTTTCATATATTGTCTGGAAGACAACAAGCCTGTACGATTGTCATTTAAGAAGTGGAAAGGAGAATGGATCGGTGAATCGTCAATACGGCATTGCCGCCTTTATATTATGCATCATTTTATTCCTCCAGCTACCTTTAGCCCATGCCTATGGAGAGTCTTCACCTGAGGATACACGTGAGATATTGCAAAAAAGTCTATCCATCGTTGAAATCGATCACGAAATCGAACGCATCGTCGAAAGGCAGAAGCAGCTGGCTCAACAATACGAGACATTATCCGTCCAGCTTCAGGAACAGGAAGAACAGATACATATTCAGCAAGATCGGGCCGGAGCTGTAGTAAGGTCCTACTACACAGGAGAACGCGACAGCCTCCTCATGACGGTCCTGGGAGCCAGGTCATTCAAAGACCTGTTTGTACTGTATGATTATTACCAGATTATTATCGGACGGGATCAAGCTGTGCTGGACAAGTATCAGGACCGTTATCACACCCTGCAACAGACTTCCACTCAGATTCATCAGACTACAACAGAATTAACCGAAATGAAGACTAATCTTCAAAACCAGCGGGAACGTGTAGTCACCTTGCAAAAAGAAATGGATGCCCAAATAGCCACCAGCGGAGATGCGGCAGCGATTCAGAAACTGATGGATGAACTGACCCTTTATTGGGAGAATATCGGCATCTATGAGGTGAAACGATATTTCAAAGCATTGGCATCTGCCATGCAGAACCTGCCCGATTTTATCCAAAAACAAAACGGAGGTATATCCACGACTGGAACAACGTATACGATTCGAATTGGGCAGGATGAGCTTAATGCATTTCTGCGTTCCCAAAATCCAATCTTTGAAGACTTTGCCTTTCAGTTTAACCAGGATAAGATTATAGCTTCCGGTCAGCGGGATCAGTTGCAATTAAGCATCGAAGGACATTATACGATAGAGAATGAACCTCAAAACTCCATTCGTTTTCATGTGGACAAACTTGTATTCAACCAGCTTGAACTACCAGATACCACTCGCCGAATGCTGGAAAGAGAATTTGACCTTGGGTTCTATCCACAGAAAATCCTGTCGTTTGTTAAAGCAACCGATGTTTCAACAAGTGAAGGCGTACTGGAAGTAAAACTAGCTATATCCTTTTAAAGTTAGTTCGTCGTTCTAATACTGTCTACGTATTGATTCGCTGTAATTTCTCCCTTTAGGAATTGTTGTACTTTTTTATGAAAACGAGTTATTAGAGCATGACTTTTGGTCGTTGCAGCGGGGACATCTTGGGTGGTTGAGAACCAGGATTGTCCCTTTGTCATGTCATAAGGTCCAACGAGTTTCTCAGACTCCAAATCCAGCTCCTGTTGCTTTGCGGGCAACCGGTTGACCTGTTGGTACCATTTCAGCTGTGTCGTAGCAGAGGTCATTCCTTCAATCCATCTACTGGCCTCCTCAGCCTCAACCGAACCCGCAGTAATGACAAGGCTTCTGGAGTTTACAGTTTCCAAGGTTTCCAAAGAAATCCGCTCCAAAGAATCTTTATCAACTGTACTCGCTTGATCCGCATTCAATAATTGAGATAACAATGATACAACCATCGGTGTGTCGTTTTGGTCAGCAGTTGGAAAGAACCCTGGATTGGTAGACTCAAGCCTAATAAGGGGCTGAATCTGATTCATCAACTGAATCCCCTGCTGAAGATCCCCCGTTTGCGAATCTATTTGTGTTCGTTTAACTTGATCTGGTGCCATTCTCGGTTCCAAATGATTCAGCCACGCATTCGTCCCGTACATATCATTGATGTTCATTGTAATTAAAGGGATGCCTTCCGCAATGGCTTGTTGAGTAAGTTTGACCCACTGATCTTTATTTCGAGGTAATGACTCCAGACCAGCTCTCTTCAGAAATGAAGATTGTGCAGCCAGAATGTACGGATCAAAATCAAAAGGCATTCCCCACTGATAACCATTCCACTCTGTCATTCCCCGTAACCCAACTACCGTATCTCCTAGCGACTTCGATAAAGTTGTTCCGTTTAACGGATACAGGTACCCTTTTTGGGCATAGTATTGCACTTCCTCACTATCAAGTAGAACAACATCACCGTTCTCCCCCAGTGAAAATTCAAGATCCAAAACATGCTTATATGTATCCGGCTTCTCATTCCGAAGATTAATTTCTACCAGCTGGGAAGCAGCAACTTCTTTGGCTATTTTTTGAAAGGCTTGAAACTCTTCATCCGACATGGCCACTACAACCTCCAGCGGAGCTTGAGCATCTTCATTACGGGACGAAGACCCAGGAAAAGCATCCTTTTCCTGATCGCGTTCCTGATTGAGCTGCGAACCTCTAAAGTCAAAACTTGGTGACAAGATCGTTAACGAAAGCAGCAATACCGCGAATAAAACAACCTGATGTCTACGCTTCATTAACTTCCCTCCCTGTTCACCTAGTTTTTTCCTGCAGCAATTATTGTAACAAATAAGTAGTACTCTTGTCCTACCCTGCCGAAAAACACTTTTTAGGATTTTTGCATAATACGAGCATATCGAGTTCTGTGTAATAACGCTTACTTATTTTTTCAGCAAAAAGCCGGCTCCAGGAGCCGGCTTTAATAACAACATTTTCCGGGAAATAAATCCCCTAAATATTACAATAAATCAGCTGCAAGCTGTGCCAGCTTGGACCGTTCTCCTTTTTCGAGCATGATGTGTCCGCTAATTCCCTCTTGTTTGAATCGTTCCACGATATACGTCAGGCCGTTACTGGCAGAATCAAGATACGGATGGTCTATCTGTTCGGGGTCTCCCATCAAAATAATCTTACTGCCTTCACCGACCCTTGATACAATGGTCTTCACTTCATGGCGGGAGAGGTTCTGAGCTTCATCAATAATAATAAACTGTCCAGGTATCGATCTTCCACGTATATACGTTAAGGCCTCCACCTGGATACTGCCAAGCCCCATTAGGATTTTATCGATATCTCCGGCTTTTTTGGTGTCAAACAAAAACTCCAGATTATCATAAATCGGCTGCATCCATGGACGAAGTTTTTCTTCTTTCTCACCAGGCAAGTAACCGATATCTTTCCCCATGGGAACGACAGGACGAGCAATCAACAGTTTTTTGTATTTATGATCATCCTCTACCTTTAGTAGACCTGCTGCAAGTGCCAGCAAGGTTTTCCCTGTTCCAGCTTTACCGGTGATGGTAACAAGCGGGATGTCATCATTCAAAAGGAGTTCTAGTGCCATGCGTTGTTGTGCGTTACGTGCGCTAATGCCCCAGACATTATCATTACTGAGGAAAAGCGGCTCCAGCTTTGTTCCCTCTGTATTGACTTTAAGCAGAGCCGATTTATTGGTTCCCATCTCATCCTTGAGAATGACAAATTCATTTGGATACAACGAATAAGACAACTGCAACGGTTTGATCGGTAAAAAACGATATGTGTAAAACTCATCAATCACTGACGGATGAACTTTTAGGGCCGTATAACCTGGATATAATTCACTGAGTCCTGCCGTCCGATCTGATAAGTAATCCTGTGTGAACAGACCAAGTACATCCGCTTTGATACGCACAAGTACATCTTTACTGACAAGCACGACCTGACGTTCGACTACTTCCTTTTCATTCTCCTCAATCTGATAATTCAGTGCGACAGCCAAAATGCGATTATCGTTGGACACTTCACCAAACATTTCCTGAACTTTCACGAAACTCCGATGATTTAGCTCTACTTTCAGGTTACCTCCATTAGCCAAAGGTACCCCACTGTGCAAGTGACCCAGCTCACGTAATCCGTCTAACAGTCTGGATACATTACGGGCATTACGCCCAATTTCATCGGCATTTCTTTTTTTGGAGTCGATCTCCTCCAGTACAACCGCGGGAATGATTACCTCATGTTCCTCAAAGGCAAATATGGCATTGGGGTCATGCAGAAGCACGTTGGTATCCAATACAAAAATCTTTTTCATTCAATCCCCTCCAAAGCGGCGTCGTTAAAGGCATGGATAGTGTGATCTTTCAGCAGCGGCATGGACAATCATGATCCCATACATAAATGTATTCGACTAGGGCAAAATAATTGTCAACCATTCTGAAAAACTCCGAGAAAGGATGAACATTTATGAAAATATGGGTTTGCACGCTGCTTCTGATCTTTATACTTACAGGTTGCAACAGTTCCACACGCAGCGCTTCGCCGAATCAAGGGTCACATGCGAAAGGTTACGGAGGAAATGTAACAACTCAGCAAGATCAAGGGAAAGGATCTCACATGCTCAATGCACAGGAAGATCGGATGAATCCTTCACGTTTGGACCGCCTCAATGAGAATACAGGTGAAGTCCATGATACCAACATTGCGGATGATGCAAAGAGTGGCCGGATGCCCAATGAAAAACGAATCAATCACCTTAAAGCTCTTGCCAAGCAAGTGGAAGGTGTTGAAGATGCGAACTGCGTCATACTCGGTAATACAGCCGTAGTTGGCATCGATGTTGATGGTGAACTGGAACGTGCTCGGGTTGGTACCATTAAGTACGCTGTTGCCGAGGCACTTCGCAAAGACCCCGAAGGTGTAGATTCCATCGTTACTGCAGATGCAGATGTCACTGAACGAATTAAAGAAATCGGTGAACATATTCGTCAAGGGCACCCCATCTCCGGTTTTGCTTCAGAACTTGCTGACATGGTGGGACGAATTATCCCTCAACTCCCGAAAGACGTCAAAGTCCGTCAAAATCCGGATGAAAACGTGAATCAAAAACAACAAATGCAGCAGCTGCATTCATCTGACAAAAGACAACAAAAAGCCCAGTGATCTCTCACTAGGCTTTTTTCATGGCAGCAAAAACCTGCTCATCTAATTTCTCAGCGGCACGCTGATCATATATTTTGACATATTGAGGCACAGAGGACAATTGAGCGCCGTAAAACAGAGCATTCCTCACCGCTTCAATTGTGATGTCGAAACAGCACATATTAAATGGAACATCCCGCAGCGGATCTTGTCGTACCACAGCACGTCCGTTCACTGCGTACACCATCTCTTCTCCAAAGACAGTAACCGTAATGAGCGGATTAGTAATCATGTTATTCACTAAACGTGAACGATGATCAATCGCTAAACGAAAAGTAGAAGCATTCTCCGCATAAATCCAGGAGATGGCTGTTGAAGTCGGACCTCCGGATTCTACATCCACTGTGCTCAGAAGCACAAAGGTCTCATTCTTGAATTGCTGTAAAAGAGATTCAGTTAATTGTGTGACGGCTTCGGACATTCAACCAGCCCCCTAACCTTCTTTATGCAATTCTTGTACTTGGTTTATGTTATTATAGCATACCGATTAACGTGCTTCCAATCCCAAAAGAATGAAGGTTATTCGCCTGAAGGTGAAGCCGTTACTTTACCTGAAAGTGTATCTTGTAAAGCCTGCTTGGCATTGGCGAGTTCCGTCTCATTAATATACACATATGGACTTCTCCACTCTCCGGTAACCGGAGTATAATGTACATCCGAAGTGGAAATATTCCAATACGTGGAGATAAAGTTTTTCATTTGTTCCGATTCCACATCTGTCGTCATATTCTTGTCAACTGCACCAATCACCTTGCTGATCTTTGTAATGCCCCCAAGAGATTTCATCTGATCCAGCATGGAGTTCAGCACTTGGTTTTGACGTTTGTTACGATCAAAGTCATTGGATTCATCAGTCTTTGGATTACAATTGGATTTGCGGTAACGAACAAAATCTAGTGCTGCTTTACCATCGAGATGTTGTGCGCCTGCGACCAGATTGATATCTGTACCATCGGCTGTATCTCTATAACACATATTTTTATCCACAGTCACATCCACGCCACCCACGGCATTGACAGCATCACGGAATGCCTGGAAATTCAGGACGGTTGTATAATTAATATCAACATCCAAATACTTGCCCATCATTTCTTTCATCTGATCCTCTGCATTTTTGCCAGTGGTTTTTTCTTGTGCTTTGAATCTTGGATAATAGGAATTCAGCTTGTTGGATTTGTACCCATCCAATTGAATACGCGTGTCTCGAGGCAAAGATACAATGGTTGCCGTCTTGGTCTCCGGATTCAACGAAGCCACCATAACAACATCCGAGAGATATGTGCCAGTTTCAGGACGGTTATCTGTGCCTAATAACAGCATCGTGATCGGTTTGGTTGTGGCTGACATCCCGGGAGGTACCGGTTTATCGATGCCTGTATCCACGACTTGATTGTATACCCAGTACGCATATCCACCGCCTACCACAATGGCAATAACCAATAGACTTAAAAGGATCCTGCCAAAAGCATTCATTCTCTTTTTCTTCTTAGGCTGCTTGCCCTTGCCATTCTTCGATCCAGAAGCACCGGATTGCGTCGGTGCCTGTCTCCGTGGAGGCAGTCCGTTCGAATTTGAGTTCATATCTTCAACACCTTTATCACATCTGTTTTTGTCTAAATAAAAGACAACCGCTTTCCCTAAGGAAAACGGATGGTCTGTACAAGACAGGATTTATGAGTTTCGAGCGGCAGCTTCCGCTTTTTTCTTTTGACGACCTTCAATAAAATAACGCACTCTCACTAACAACATCAAACCAACCGCGACCAACAAACATTGGATGATGGGCAGCTTGTCGATCTGAAAAATAAGAAGCATGAATGTGCCCATCGCCATCAAAATATAGAGAACGATTTCCTTACCAAGTGGCAATTTCTGACGTACCCGAAACACCTTGTTATATACGTAAGTAATCAATACAAAGATGACGATGTAGGCTACGATCGGGTGTGATGCGAACCATGCTTGCATGCACAGCCAGCTCCTTTCGTGTTCATGCTAGGATATAAGTTAACTATTGTAAAACCCTTTCGATAACTCTGAATAAAACACACATCGGAGGTGACCGTTCCGGTATCGGATCGTTCTTTTGATCGCTGTTATCCCCAGATTTTTTTGATCCATTTTTCAATGGTAAAATCCGGGGATAAAGGCGAACGCTTCGCTTCTGCAGAATCGATTCCGATCCCTTCACTACTTCCACTGTGCGTAACATCGTTAACTTCTGTGTTCCATCAAATGCTAACTTATATATATTATTTTGTTGTTATTAGGCTTTCGAAGCCATTTTGCGTTGTTTTTCTGCACGTTCACGCTCGGATTTATTCAGGATCTTCTTACGAAGACGAATAGATTTTGGTGTAATCTCACAATATTCATCTTCATTCAGATATTCAAGCGCCTGTTCCAAAGAGAAGATAATCGGAGTTTTAATTTTAACCGTATCATCTTTACCGGAAGAACGAACGTTAGTCAGTTGTTTTTCTTTGCAGATGTTAACAACGATATCATTGTCACGTGTATGTTCACCAACAATCATACCTTCGTAGATTTCAGTACCTGGCTCCAAGAAGAGCGTACCGCGATCTTCAACGCCCATCATTCCGTAGAACGTAGATGTACCCGTTTCAGTGGAGATCAGCACGCCTTGGTGACGTCCACCCACTTGACCGGATACTACTGGAGCGTAGCTGTCAAATGCATGGTTCATTACACCGTAACCACGAGTCAATGTCAGGAAGTTGGTGCTATATCCGATCAAACCACGTGCTGGAATCAGGAACTCCAGACGAACTTGACCACTACCTGTGTTGACCATGTTAACCATCTCTGCTTTACGTGCGCCCAGGCTCTCCATTACGGAACCCATGCTTTCTTCAGGGATATCAATCAACAAGCGCTCAAGAGGTTCCATTTTCTTACCGTCTACTTCTTTAACGATAACTTCTGGTTTGGATACTTGAAGCTCATATCCTTCACGACGCATATTCTCAATCAGGATACCTAAGTGAAGCTCACCACGTCCGGAAACGACAAATGCATCCGGGCTATCCGTTTCGTCAACACGAAGGGAAACGTCTGTTTCCAATTCTTTTAACAAACGCTCACGAAGTTTACGGGAAGTTACCCATTTACCTTCACGACCTGCGAATGGACTGTTGTTCACGAGGAACGTCATTTGCAGTGTAGGCTCATCAATTTTCAAAACTGGAAGTGCTTCTGGATTGTTTGGATCAGCGATGGTTTCACCAATGTTGATGTCCTTGATTCCTGCAATGGCAACGATGTCGCCTGCTCCTGCTTCTTCCGTCTCAATACGTTTGAGACCCTGGAAACCGAACAGTTTCTCGATACGTGCAGTTTTGCTCTTACCATCACGCATAATAACCGTTACCGATTGTCCTTGACGGATCACACCGCGGTTAACACGACCAATGGCAATACGGCCAAGGTATTCATTGTAGTCCATCAAAGTAACGAGGAATTGAAGTGGTTCTTCAACATTTTCGGTAGGGTGTGGGATATGACTAACGATGGTATTGTAAATCGCCATCATGTTGTCATCCTGTTTTGCAGGATCATTATCCATGCTGGATGTTCCGTTCAATGCGGAAGCATATACAACAGGGAATTCAAGTTGTTGATCGTTGGCACCCAGTTCAATGAACAGGTCCAATACTTCATCAATAACCTCAGTCGGGCGAGCCGCTGGACGGTCAATTTTGTTAACAACAACGATTGGTGTCAGGTTATGCTCCAGAGCTTTACGAAGCACAAACTTCGTTTGTGGCATACAGCCTTCATATGCATCAACAACGAGCAATACGCCGTCAACCATTTTCATGATACGTTCCACTTCACCACCGAAGTCGGCGTGTCCTGGTGTATCCACAATGTTAATCAGGTAATCTTTATAAGTTATAGCCGTGTTTTTGGCCAAAATCGTAATACCGCGTTCACGCTCCAAATCGTTGGAGTCCATTGCGCGCTCCTGTACCGTTTCGTGATCACGGAAAGTACCGGATTGCTGGAGCAACTTGTCGACGAGCGTAGTTTTCCCGTGGTCGACGTGGGCAATAATCGCAATATTGCGAATGTGTTCTCTTGAATGCATGGTTTGTATCCATATCCTTTCCAATTTCAATTCTTATCTACTAAACTTCCCGCAATTTCGCAGGTTACTCACAAAATAAGCGTCGGTGATATCCCGACGCATGTCTATATCCCTTATATTATAGTTTATTATAGGTAAAAATCAAGATATTTCGCACGAAAAGACCACTGGGAATGTTACCAGCCTCTCCCTTGACGTCCTCGCCCAAGCAATAACCAGACTCCGGCCAAGATCAAAAGGACAGCAAGTACATAGATTATTCCCGTTTGCAGCAAGGTAAATCCGAATAATATGATGGACACCGCACCAAGGATCAAAGCTGCAGGTAACACATATTCCGGTCTTCGCCGTTCAGCCATTCCATATTCGACTAGCCCTATGGCGATCCCAAGCAAGAATGCTGGCCACAGCCTGCTCATAAGTCCAGCGCCCCATGTATTCGTTATACTGAACAAAACACCATACACCGTTAGTATGCCGGCAGGAACGAGTGACCATGATGGTGAAATGCGCGCATAATATAACGCATGAAGGGCGATGCCTGGCAGCAGGATCAGCAAAGGCCAGAAATTGCGACCAATAAATCCAAACACGCCAAACTTGCCAAGAAGAATAATAATTCCCGCAGCTGCAATAAATAGTCCAATCGCTTTTTCATTTCTCATCCTCATCTTCAATCACCTCTTATACTATGGCTATGTACTTTATTTCTTCATAAACGATACGCATTCCATGCTGACTGTTGATTTTCAAACCTGTAATCCTGCTTCTAGTGTATCCGATGTTTCGGCAAAAAACTATACTTTATGTCGCACTCTGCGTGTGTCCTTTACCTGTATTACCCTAAAATGTGCAACTTATGACCAGCCCAATGGTTGTTGTATTTACAAGCGTATTCTCTCAACACAAAACCGCCTAAACCCGACGGTTCAGACGGTCATATGTGCAAGCTTTTATCCAAAATTAAACTATGCGTTCTTCCGCACAAATTTATGTGCGCCTCCAATCGCAACCACAAGACAAGCCATTGCTACGGGTAGCAGCGTATGCACCTCTGATGCCATACCTCCCAGCCATTCTCCTAACTTGGGGTCTTTCATCACCATCTCACCTGCTGTGAAGGCTAAGATGCCTGCTCCGGCGAATACAAGAATCGGAAATCGCTTCAACAAACCAACAATTAACCCGCTCCCCCATACGACGATGGGGATACTGATTGCAATACCAATGACAATCAAAGCCAAATCTCCATCTGCCAAAGCCGCTATGGCCAAAACATTATCCAAGCTCATTACAAAATCGGCAATCAGAATGGTTTGAATGGCTTTCCAGGTCGTAGAAACTTCTCGAATATGTACTTCATCATCATTTTGAAGCAGCAGCTTTACTGCAATCCAGAGTAGCAACAGCCCACCTGCTGCTTGGATAAAGGGAATTCCCAGCAATAATACCGCTACAAAGGTTAATACGCAGCGTAACACTACCGCACCAAAAGCCCCCCACCATACCGCCTTTTTACGTTGTATTGGTGGAAGATCCTTGCTGGCAAGCGCAATAACAACCGCATTATCTCCACTCAATACCAGATTGATCATTAAAATTTCAGTTAACAGCCATAGCGTATCCATGTCCTCATCCCCCCACATTAACTTGTATGTCAGAGTTGTCCATGCTATTCTTAATGATTGAACCGTATATAAGGAGTGACATATCTCATGGAGCTATTTAGTCCCACATTCTGGCTGGCTTTGCTGAACGTTGTCTTTATTGATCTAATTCTGGCTGGGGATAATGCCATCGTCATTGGTCTCGCAGCTCGAAATTTGCACCCTTCCGTGCAGAAAAAGGCGATTCTATATGGAACTGGCGGCGCACTTTTGATTCGAATTTTAGCAACAGTTGTTGTTTTATGGTTGCTTAAAGTTCCGTGGCTCTTGCTTGTGGGAGGCATACTTCTGATCTGGATTGCCTATAAATTATTGGCGGATCAGGGAGATGAACACAATGATGTTCAGGCGGGAACTTCCTTGTGGACCGCTATTCGTACCATCGTGATCGCAGATGCAGCCATGGGACTCGATAACGTGATTGCAGTTGCTGGAGCAGCGCAGCAGCATCTCGTGCTTGTCATCCTTGGACTCCTGATTAGTGTACCGATTATCGTCTGGGGCAGTACCCTGTTTATCAAGCTAATTAATCATTTTCCTTGGATCATCTATGTCGGAGCCATTGTTCTGGGGTATACGGCTTCTAATATGATCACTGAGGAACGGCGACTCTTGCCTTACTTTACTGAACATCCGGCATTGCGCATTCTCTTCATCGTTGTGGTTATTGCAGGCGTAGTCTTTGCAGGTTATCGCAAACGCTCCAGCAGTTCCAGCCACAAGGGATCTGGCGGGGAACAGCAGCGCTCCTATTCGTAGGCTAATTTAAACTAAAAATTTTATCTGAATACAGCAAAGGACTGAACGATATTTCATCGGACAGTCCTTTTTTTTGCAGTTAACATAGCCCTTATTATGTCAGCCATGCTAATTTTTATTGATTTTAGAACCAGTCATCCTTCATGCCATTATCTTCTGTCTGACTCGTTACCACAGAAGTTTCACCGGCGTGCAGTGTGATCGTTTCAGTTTGTTCCACCGCTTGATCCACCCATTCTGGCAGATGGCTCATGGTTGATTCAATTTTATCCACAATTCGAAGATTGGGATTGGTTGAAGGTGACTTTGGCACAAAGAGAGTACAGCAATCCTCATATGGCAAAATAGAAATGTCATACGTTCCGATCTGTTTGGACAGGGTAATGATCTCCTGTTTATCCATCATAACCAGTGGTCGCAAAAGTGGCAGATCTGTCGCACGACCAATGACATTCATACTCGGAAGAGTCTGACTCGCTACTTGGCCCAGGCTATCCCCGGTGATCAGTGCTAGTGCCCGCTCACGCTCGGCAAGTTTGGAGGCAATTCGCAGCATTGAACGTCTCATCAGGGTAATAATCAGGTTGTCCTGACCCAGCTGGGTAAATGCCGTTTGGATCTCCGTAAATGGAACCAGATGCAGCTTGATTGTTCCTGCATGATCAGCAAGGGCACGCGCCAAATCAATGACTTTTTCCTTGGCACGTTGGCTTGTGAACGGGTAACTGTAAAAATGTACACATTCCACTTCCAGTCCACGGCGCATGGAAGACCAGGCTGCAACCGGGCTGTCTATCCCACCTGATAGCAGTACCATCGCTTTCCCATTTGTACCCAGCGGAAACCCACCTACTGCCGGAATGGTTTCGTTGAAAATATAGGTGCCCTGATCCCGAATTTCCACTCGCAGCTCAATATCAGGTTGGCGAACATCAACACTCAATTGCTGGAACTTCCGAAGGATCGGGGAACCGACCAAATGGTTCATTTCATGGGAAGAGTTCGGGAACTCCTTCCATACCCGCCTTACATTTACCTTAAATGTGGTGCCTTCTTTGAATTCTTCTTCCCTTTCGTCCATAAACGCAACTGCTGTTTTTACAATCTCATCAAGCTCGGATGGAGTAACTTTAACCGGACTAATCGACATCACACCGAATACCCGCTTCAGCACCTTAATCAGTTCAGTATGTGATTCACCGCCAAGATCCACATAGACACGGCCATATTCTTTGCGAAGGCTCGCTCCTGGATAAGGTTTAAGCAAAGCTTTCACCTGTGTAATGATCGTTTTTTCAAATCGGGCACGATTTTTCCCTTTTAACATAAACTCTCCGAAACGGAGAAGCAGCATATCATATTTCATATCCATTACATCCGCCTTTCGAGGGGCCGCAACTGCGCCACCATCTGATGTAAAGCCTGTTCAAGCAAGGCTACATCTTCTTCTGTATGTTCATCTCCAAGACTAATACGCAATCCGCCACCAGCACAAGCTGCATCTCTGCCCATCGCAAGTAGAGCCCGACTCGGTTCAGCCGAGCGCGAAGAACAGGCAGATTGGGTCGAGATGGTTACACCAAGTTGCTCCAAGGTGTGCAGCGCCACTTCTGCCTTCATCCCGGGATAGGAGAAGTGCACAATATGAGGTGCCCCCTCTGTGCGACTGTTCAATTCAAATTCAGGAATGGCACGTATCGTTTCCATCAGTCGATCGCGTAGCACCGTTGTACGTCGGGCAAAATCAACCTGCCCTTCTGCTGCCATCCGCATGGCCTTTGCCATGCCTACCAGCAAGGCCACGTTTTCTGTGCCTGCTCTTAGGCCCTGCTCCTGTGATCCTCCTGACAATAGTGGCGTAAGCTCCACTCCACTTCGCACATACAGGAGACCTGCTCCCTTCGGTCCACGAATCTTGTGAGCAGACAGACTGTATAGATCTGCCCCCCAAGCGGCAGGTGTAGCCTTCATTTTTCCAAAGCCTTGAACACCATCCACATGGAAAAGCACCCGTGGTGCTTTCTTTTTGAGCTGTTTGCCGATTTCTGCAATCGGATGGATGGCTCCTGTTTCATTATTTACATGCATCAGACTCACAAGCACCGTGTCGGGCCTGATCGCGTCTACAACCTGCTGAGCGTTGACCACTCCATCGGAATTCACAGGTACTAATGTCACTTCCCATCCCCACTGCTGCAATTGCATAAAACTTTCATACACCGAGGCATGCTCGGTAGCCGTAGTGATGATGTGTTTGCCTCGTGACTGATAACGTAATGCCACACCTTTTATCGCGAGATTATTGCTCTCGGTCGCACCGGAAGTAAATACAATCTCCTCAGGCTTAACGCCGATTGCCGCAGCACAGCCGGATCGTGCACGACGCAGCAACTGATGGGCACGCTCTCCATACCCATGGATGGAGGACGGATTACCGAATTGTGTCTCCATAATTTCGGCCATCGTACGAATTACATCCGGATGGGGAGGTGTGGTTGCAGCATAATCAAAATATTTCAAATGAGGTTAGACCTCCCTTATCTCTTCGTTCATGAACCTACAGTGAGCATTGTAACACGATACCCATACAACACAAAAAGACCAACAGGGAACAGGCGTTTCAAGCGCTACTGCTCCCACATTTGATCTTGTCCTGCCTATCATTGTTATCGCAAATGTCTATCTGTGAGTTTAGATCACATACTTCGACTGTGCCTTCTCCACCTTGGAGATATAATTCTGTGTTTCGGAAGGCAAACGGTTAAGTACACTCATCAGTTCGCTATCACTCGACACGCCCAGACGTGAAACACGACCTGGTCCTGCATTATATGCAGCAAGTGCCATCTTCACTTCTCCACCGAAACGCTGGAGCTGAAGGGAAAGATACTTCGTACCCGCATCAATGTTCTGGGCAGGATCAAATGAATTACTCACACCCAGCCCTGCAGCCGTGCCATCCATTAATTGCATGAGCCCTTTGGCACCGGCAGAAGACACCACATTTGGGTTAAAATTGGACTCTGTGTCAATGACGGCCTTGATCAATGATTCAGGAACACCGTATTTGGAACTTGCCTCGGCAATCAAAGATTCATAATCCGTAGGTACAGATGCACCGGAATCCACGATTCCTGTATTGGATGAAGATAATAAAGACTCAACGATGTTATTGGGGACAGCGGACGATCCTGCCGTATTTATATCCGGATTGTACGTGCTTCCGAGTTGCAGCCACAACAAACCATCACTGGATCTTTTGGAGACCGTAGCGGTGGAATCCGTATTGCTCGTCGAATTGGCACCCGTGCCTAACAGCCCGTCCATCACATTGGCGAAATCCACTGTTGAACCAGCATCCGATTGTGATCCACTGGTTTGGTTATTCACATTGGATAGTTGCAGTTCCAACAACTGCCGCGATCCGCTTGGATCAATCTGCATGAGTTATACCCACTCCCGTATAATTAAGCGTATTATGACCTTATTCTACATCGTTTTACAGCAAGGTTCCATTGTTTTCAAAAAAATATATGAATCTCTCCATATAACTTGCACATATACGAAAAAAACCTTCTGTGATTCACCACATTTGGGTGAGAACAGAAGGCTTTTGAATGAACCATTTTACACGTTAGCGAGCAAATGGAATCATGAAAAAATAACTCAGCGTGGCTACAATACCTAGTCCAATGGACCAAGCTCCTGCTGTCTTACGACCATTCACATATGCATAGTAACCCAGTACGGCTGCGGCCGGTCCAAGTACGATTGACCACATGAACAAAGACGCGATCCCGAAGGCAAGTCCCATGTAACCCGCAACCTTGCCTGTTGATTCCATGACCCGGTCTGCCTCATGTTTCTCAGGTACAGGCTCTGCCCGTTCAGTACCTCCAGTTCTTACAACAGTCGGAGGAGCAACCTCTGCCCCATATTCTTCCCGATGTGCTTTTCTGGGATAATCGACACGCATACGCTGTTTTTCAACGTCACCCTTGGTTTCAGGGCGATCAGTAGAATGGATTTTATTATCGTCATTTTTCATTTGGAAGCACCTCCGTTATGAATAGGGATGACTGCTCACTTGGGTTTGAACGTGTGACAGCATGTTGCAGAGGATGTGCGTGCGTGATCATGGTGATCGGAGTCAAATGTCTCACCGGCAAATTCCTCATGCAGACGACGGGTGGCATGTTGGTCAATGTCAATCATGATGGCATCAGCGTGGCAGAAGTTGTTTTCTCCCCAAAAGTTGCAGTTGGAGACGCTGCATTTGACAATTGGTTTGTCTTGGCTCATTTTTTATCACCTCGACTACTATTGTCTCCCCGCCACAAACCTGATATTCCCCGTCAAAATGCCAGATGATGACATGATCACACCTCGTCTGATTCTCACTAAAAACACAAAAAAACCGCCACAAGGGCGGTTTCGTCCAATTTCATATTAAGGTTTAAACGTTAATTAGGCGTGATTCCGTTGATTTTGCATACGGCGCTGAGTCAGGTAATCACTTTCATAATATGCCAGATCATCGCGCAATTCTTCGTACGTTTTGGAAACCTCAAGAATGACATCCCGTACTGCACGGATTGGCTTGTCACGGAAACGAATGGCATCTTGTCCTGTGTAAGCGTATCTTCCGTCTTCGGAATAACATTCATTTTTGGGATAGAAAAAGCTGTTTACGCATTGATGATACGTATTATAAAGAGCCTTTTCGGCAAAATCGACATCAAAGTTGGCACGACGCAGCACAACGCCAAGTTTTTCGTAAGAAACTTCAGAAAAAACGAGCAAATGACGGAGATCTGAAAGAAATCCTTTGTAGAAGGCTGTTGATTCTTCCGTCTGATTCTGATCCAGTTCAGGCAAAGCATTCTCATTCAAAAATTTTTCAATCCGATCGATAGCCGGTTTTAACTTTTCCCTAGTTGACTCACATGTTTTCTGTACATTGGCTGCTGACATAAAGGTAGCTCCCCCTTAAATAAGTCCTTACATATAGGTCGGCCAACGGTGGTTTTCCCCTGACCTTTGAATTCTCAGCTATAATCCTACCATAAAAAGATGACGAGCGGTATCCCTTAATCATGCTTTCCGCTTCTGCCGTTGAACATGCCTATTATCCGCAGTTAGACTCGAACTCGCCTGCATAAAAATATCCGCTTTTTCTAACGATAGATATAACCAATGACAACGACGAAGCACTGTTAATGATTGTCCAAAATGAACGAAGGAGGTTCCATCCACCATGTCCAGACCGAAATGGATTAACTGGGCCCTTGCAGCTGGTGCAGGAGCACTCGCCCTGACGCTCTTGCTTCCAACATCCAATCGTCCAGAACCTAAGCCAAGTGCCCTGTCCGACTCTGCTCATGAAGAGCACACGAGTAAGCAGCGTCTGAAAGTGCAGGATGTCAAAGCAACCGATCTTCTGACCCGTATGGATGCCAAGCAACATCTCAGTATCATGCTGGAGAAAACCGCCACAATGAATGCTGCGCAGGTTAGCCGATATGTGAATGATCTCCAACGTTCACATGAACATATCAGATCCATTCATCTCATGAATACCAATGGCTCTTTTAATAAGCCCTTTGATCAGGCCTCCACACAAGGAAGCAAGTTGGAACAACAGAAGCTTCAACATTCGTTCAATCTTGCCAAAAAAGCGGTAAACAAACGTCAAAGTTTTGAATCCTCTTCTTTTCCTTTGGGAAAGGAAAAATATTTTGTTATGGGGCAACCCTCCAAAGATGGCAAAAGAGCTGTAATTGCCTTGTTCAGCCAGAACGTATTAAATGCTGTTGAACAACATCAGCGCAAAAATCTTCGCATGATCCCTTATCCGCGTGAGGGTAAATTCAAAATTGAGTCTGTTCACCCGGATACGCTTAACGAAATCACAGTGAAGACCGGACATGATAATGCAAATGCCAGTCATTTTTACGAAAATGAAATCGTCATCCGATTTCGCCAGGATCCCGGTGAACGGGATATGCGTATCATTAAATCCGATCTGAGAGCGCAATCTGCGCGCAAGCTGGGATACACGTATGTTTTTCGGTCAGAACACATGAGTTACAAACAATTGCACAGTTATTTCGAAAGCAAATGGAATCCACTCTATATGGAACCCCACTATATGTATTTAACCAATGATACTGTAACTGAACAAACAGATGTAACGATACCCAATGACATTTTGTTCTCCGATTATCAGTGGAACCTGCCTGCGATTGAGACAAACAGAGGTTGGAATATTACCAAGGGAAACAAAGATGTCATCGTTGCGGTGGTCGACACGGGGGTTGATATGAATCATCCTGACCTGAAGGGCAAGCTCCTTGAGGGTTATAATGTGGTCGAGCCGGGAAGCCAACCGATGGATGATGTGGGACATGGGACACACGTCGCAGGCATTATCGGCGCTACTGTCAACAATAATGAAGGCGTGGCAGGCATGAGCTGGTATAACAAGGTACTACCGGTTAAAGTACTCGACAACTCAGGTTCTGGTACCACGTATGCCGTTGCCGAAGGCATCATCTGGGCAGCCGATCATGGAGCCAAAGTGATCAACATGAGTCTGGGTAATTATGCTGATGCGCAATTTCTTCATGATGCCATCAAATACGCTTTTGACCGGGATATCGTCCTGATTGCAGCCACGGGGAACGATAATACAGAGCGTCCAGGATACCCAGCTGCTTATCCGGAAGTATTTGCCGTATCTGCTACGGACCCGGATATGAGCAAAGCTTCCTATTCCAACTACGGGGACTATGTGGATGTGATGGCTCCGGGGTCCAGCATCGCCAGTACCTATCCAAACAATCAGTATGCGGCCTTATCTGGAACGTCCATGGCTAGCCCTCATGTAGCCGCACTTGCAGGTTTGATTCGTTCGTTGAACCCGGACTTGACCAACACGGAAGTGATGGATTTGATGCGCCAAAGTGTTATTGACCTCGGTGATCCTGGTCACGACAAGTATTTCGGCTATGGGCAAATCGATGTCTATAAGGCACTGCAAGCCGCATCAGGCAACAGCGCTCCTTTGCAATTCTGGCCGCAACATGTCAGACAACAAATGGATAATACGATGAAAAAGTATACCCAGTAATCGTAATGAGGATAATCTGTAAAAAATACAAAAGCAGCTGCGCCCCGGGGCGTACGCTGCTCTTTTGGTTTACATCCAATTCCCCGGGGCACCCGCCGCAATTAGCGCTTGCGAGAAGATGTGCGGGCTTTACTTGATTTTTTCACGGATTTTTTCTTCGGATTATGGCTGGATACATAACAAGGGTCTTCTTCTTTGACAACAACAGGATACATGTGGTGATGAATCGGAACACAGTGATGTTTTTTGATCACTTCAATCGGGTGGATTACAGGTACGATTTGTGGGATGTAATAATCCTCAACAACCTGGATCGGGTCACAGACAATCGGGCAAAGCGGTGGACAGTAATGGTTCATTTCAAAACCAACTCCCTTTCTGGTGATACTATAACCTATTGCAACAGATCGAAAGTGGATTGGATGTATGTCCATAGTCCGAAAAATTATATGAGCGGTAGCCTGTCCGCCACTGTCCCACCCTGCCCAGGTGTTACTCTGTCAATGACTTGGCACAGTACACGAAGTCCTTCACACAAAAGCTCAACATTTGTTACAGTGAAGCAGATACGCAGACTTGGTGTATCCATCTCCCCTACATAACAGGCGGAACCAGGGAGGAAAGAGACCCCAGCAGCAAGCGACTGATGATGCAACTCACGCATATCCAAGTTACTCGGAAGTTGGAGCCACAGATTCAGTCCTCCCTCTGGCAAGCGCCATTGCATGCCCATAGTAGCATGCTCTTCCAGCACTTTAGAAGCTGCGCACAAGCGAGAATACAATTCATCCCTCAATCGGGATACATAGGCACCGTACTGATTCTGAATAAAAGATTGCAGTGCCTTTTGTGTAAGCAGCGGACTCCCCAAATCCGCAGTAGATTTCGCGGCCACAAGCCGGGTCAATACGCTTCCGTCTGCGATGGCGCAGGCTATACGGCAACCGGGAGACAACACCTTGCTGAAGCTTTTGATATATACGACATGACCTGTCCCATCCATCGATTTAATGGAAGCCGGGGGAGGGTCCCGAAAATAAAGATCTGCAAACGGATCATCCTCGAGAATGAGGCAGTGGTAGCTTTGCGCGAGATTAAGAAGCTGTGCTCGTCTTCTTGCACTCATCGTGATACCTGTTGGATTGTGATAAGTCGGGATCGTATAGATCAGCTTGGGCGGATAGGTGTCACATAATCGGGTCAACAGATCAATACGCATGCCTTCGTCATCCATTGGGACCGTAATGATCTTCGCGCCTCTACTCGTAAATACATCAATGGCTCCGGTATAGCTTGGTGCCTCCATGTATACAACATCCCCAGGTCCGACAAAAGTCCGTGCCACAAGATCGATCCCCTGCTGTGCACCACTTGTAATTAACATGCGTTCAGGTGCAGCCTGTAGTCCACGCTCGGCAAAATGTTCGGCAAAGATCTGTCTAAGCTCCCGATCCCCCTGAAAAGATCCGTAAGCTGCCATACGCTCTGTGTGATCAGAGGAGAGTCGGTAGGCGCTGTCGATAATCTCGCGTGTAGGCAACAATTCCGGCTGAATCGCTGACATATGAAGTTCATACCGCACTTGAGGTGACGTATCAAAATGTCTCCAGAGCTGCGCTCGAGGTAAATAATCCACCAGTGCCATCTGCCAATTCCATGACGTACTGGATTCACTGTTGGCATTATTTCGCTGCGTTCGGTCCATATCCTCCGTCTGATCCACGTTCAATGTACCTCTCACATAACAACCTTTCCCTTGGGAGCAGGTGATCAATTGAATCGCTTCAAGTTCAGCATACGCTTTGGATACAGTGACCAGGCTGACACCCAAATCCGCGGTCATTTTACGAACAGAAGGAAGTCGGGTTCCGGGTTCAATGAGTCCTGATCGGATGCGATCGGCAATCGTTAGCGCAATCTGCACGTACAATTTGGTACTGCTTCCCCGCTTTAATTCAATATGCATGTGTGCTCCCCCAACTGTTATGATCTTCATTTTACTGTTATAGTGTAGTCCGTCTATTATAGTTTATAATATCAGTATAACAGTGAATAACAGGAGATGAGAATAACATGAGTATCCCTTGGTCCAAAATGGCACAAAACACCCCGTCCTCTGTCGTTCGCGACATGCTCCAGGCCGCTCAGGCACCTGGAATGATCTCACTAGCCGGTGGATTACCAGCCCAGACTTCATTCCCGCTGGAAGCCATCCGCGTTGCATATGAAAAAGTATTTATGAGCGGAGCAGCCGCTCTTCAATATGCGGAGACTGAGGGTTACCGTCCTCTTCGCGCCAAAATCGCCGAACGTCTTGAATCCAAGGGCATTCCCGCTTCACCCGATCACATGCTTCTCACTACGGGTTCACAGCAATCCATTGACTTGGTTTGCCGCATCCTTCTTGACCCGGGTGACCGTGTATTGGTTGAATCACCAACCTACCTCGCTGCTCTGCAAGTCATTCATTCCTATCAGGCTGAATCTCACGGCGTAGCCTGTGATGATCACGGCATGTTGCCTGAGTCTCTGGAGAAACAGCTCCAGTTGCATCGTCCAAAACTTGTCTACATTAATCCCACGTTCTCCAATCCTACGGGAAAAGTATGGTCCCGAGAAAGAAGACAGCAGGCTGTGGATCTGTGCCGCAAGTATGGTGTACTCATTCTGGAAGATGACCCCTATGGTGAAATTCGGTTCAATCCGGAGCAATTGGATGTCCCTGCTCTCGCAGAACTGGATGCAGCATCCTATGACGGCCCTTCCAATGTTATCTACACCAGTACATTCTCCAAAACGGTAGCACCTGGCCTTCGTACTGGCTGGATACTGGCTGCTCCCGATATTGTCAAAATGGCAGCACGAGCCAAACAAGGTGCCGACTTGCACTCCAGCAGCATTGACCAAAGAGCGCTTCATGCACTACTTGAATCTTTCGATCTGGATGCGCATATTCGCCATATTTCAGAGGATTACGAACAACGCATGAAAACACTGACGACTCTTATGGCAGCCAAAGCTTGGGAAGGCATCTCGTGGAATTCACCACAAGGTGGCATGTTCTTGTGGCTGCAATTGCCTGAAGGCATGCTTGCAAGCAATCTGTTCACTTACGGTATCCAGGAGAAAGTGTGCATTGTGCCAGGTGATTCCTTCTATGCAGGTACACCAGAGTTAAACCGCATGCGAATCAACTTTACTCATACGGACCCTGAGCTCCTTCCGGAAGCCGTGGAAAGAATGGATCGCGCCATCCAACGTTGGCATGCTTCCTTAACATCGGACAGTGTTGTTACACTGTAATGAACTGTCATAAACGCTTCGCTATTCCATTAGTGTATGAAGGTTAAATAACTTGATATGAGAAATAAAAATAAGGCGGCAGGCCCGAGAATCTCGGAACTGCCGCCTTATTTTTATAGAACCTGTTATCAACAGAAGTTATGTTTTTTTAGATGTTCATGGGTCCTTCTGATCAGTCAGGCCATCGGATGATTCATACGAGTTGTCCTCGACTGATAGGTGGACTACATTGTGTTGCTATGGTGTTGTTGTTGCAGTTAGGAAAGCTTACCGTAAGCCGGGTTCTGTGCTCTTCGTGGTTCATACGGGAACTACCCTCCCACCAGAAGCGACAATCATCTATCTAGGCCATGCATTGCTGCACAGCTCAAGCGACCAACCTAGACACACCTCGGGCTAAGGTTGCCTCCTCCGAAAAGGCGGCTGTGTCCCATTAGGTCTTGCTCCAGATGGGGTTTACCAGGAACGAAGTCACCAGCGTTCCTCGGGGTCTCTTACACCTCGGTTCCATCCTTGCCTGTGCCGGAAAATCCGGCCATCGGCGGTCCATTTCTGTGGCACTATCCTTCAACTCGCGCTGACTGGACGTTATCCAGCATCCTGCCCTGTGGAGCCCGGACTTTCCTCTCGTGGCAACAAAGGCCACCAGCGATTGTCTGTCAAGCTTTCCGAACAACATTACATAGTATACAGGCATTTAGGTTCCCAGACAAGCTTAATATTACTGGAAACCACATAGCAACGGTCTTTTTAGATAAATTGGAATACTTCCGTATTTACCTCTGAAGCTGTGACTTGCGTATCATATCGTTTTTCTTCCAAACGGGAACGAAGCCAATCCGCTGTTTTTGGTTTCATAATCTTTTCGGAATTATGTCCCGGGTCAATGATACACATACCTGCCATTAACGCATCATGAGCCGTGTGATAATCAATATCTCCGGTCACAATAACATCCGCACCTTTGAAGCGGGCAGTGAGCGCATAACGGCTGCCAGAGCCGCCAAGAACCGCTGCTTTTTTGATCTGCTTGTTCAGATCTCCTACTACACGCACATGAGGCACATTGAATTGGGTCTTCACGACCTCCACAAGCTCACCTAATGTCTTAGGTTCCCTAAGGGGTCCCAAGCGTCCCAAACCAAGCGTACGGCCCTTTAAATCCATGGCATAGAGGTCATAGGCCACTTCCTCATACGGATGAGCCTTAAGCATCGCCTGAACGACCTTATTTCTCAGACTTTGGGGTACGATGGTCTCAATCCGCATTTCTTCCACACGTTCCATTTGCCCTTGGGTACCGATAAACGGTTGAGTCCCTTCACCAGGTACAAACGTTCCTGTACCTTCCGTGTTAAAGCTGCACTTGTTGTATTGACCGATACTCCCCGCTCCGGCTTCCAGAATGGCTTGAAGAACCTGTTCATGATGGGTACGAGGTACAAACACAGCCAGCTTGTACAGATGATCTGTGTGTACATCTTCCAGCGATTCTTTACTCTCGATGCCAAGTGCCTCGGCCATCCAGTCATTCATACCACCCTCGGCCACATCCAGGTTTGTATGACTGATATAGACAGCGATATCATGCTTAATCAGCTTTTCATACAATTTACCCATAGGTGTATCTGTACTCAGTGACTTAACCGGACGGAAAATGATGGCGTGATGAGCGATAATCAGGTTGGCACCAATACGAATTGCTTCGTCCACCACTTCATCCGTCACATCCAAAGCCACTAACACGTGACTGATTTCTTTTTGCAAACTGCCGAGCTGGAGACCAATTCGGTCATCCGGTACAGCCAGATGTTTGGGAGCGAGTTGCTCCATCAGTTGAATTACAGTTTGACCTTTGGCAAACATGCCAAAACCTCCTTCAAGTTTGCGATAAGACGCTCTACCTCGGCCGCCTTGTCCCGGGAAGAATCCTGATCGGATTTGGAGATCGAGTTTACAACCCCTTGCAGTTTGATGATCTCACTTTCCCACTTGGCAAAAAATACATTCGATGGACGATCCACCAAATAAGGTCCCATCCGCAGCAGCAAATCTTCCGTTAATTCTGCCCCGCCTTGAAGCGGGCGTGCACGATACACCTCTACATTGGCTATCGGGCTTACAGATTGTGGCATCGCCGTTATAATCTCATAAATTTTTCCATCTTCTTCGAGCAACTGTTCTGCTACAACCACCCAGTGATGCTCCAACAACCAGCGTCTGAGGATATCCTCTCCCACATTTGGTTGCAAAATAAGTAACTGGACTCCTTCCAGTTTGGATAAACCTCGGTCCAAAATAGAGGCAATCAGGGCACCACCCATGCCTGCAATGGTGATGACATCCACTTCTCCTGCAGAGATTACATCCAATCCGTCTCCACGGCGTACCGTTATTTTTTCTTTCAGGCCAGCATCACTGACTTGTTTGCATGCAGCATCATAAGGGCCAGGATTGACTTCCCCGGCTACTGCACTCGCAGCTTTCCCACTGCGGATAGCAGCTACTGGCAGCAACGCGTGGTCTGAACCGATATCAGCCATACGGCTGCCATCGGGAATTTGATCATGTATTCGCTGTAATCGATTCGAAAGTTTCATGAAGCACCTACACCATTCATTTAATTTATTGATTTGCATTGAACAAGGAAAAGCGATAAAATAAAATCCAATAAAACATTTCAAGGATGAATTTCCAAAACCAAGAAATCAAGACGTTTAAATTAAAAATAAAGGAGACCCCGCCGCCGCTAAAGCGTCTTGCGGAAAGTCTCCCATAGTTCGATTATTCGAGGAAATCCTTGAGTCGTTTACTACGACTCGGGTGGCGCAATTTACGAAGAGCCTTGGCTTCGATCTGACGAATACGCTCACGCGTAACACCAAATACCTTGCCAACTTCCTCCAGCGTTCTCGTCCGTCCATCGTCCAGACCAAAACGTAGACGAAGCACATTCTCTTCACGTTCAGTCAGTGTATCCAATACATCTTCGAGCTGTTCTTTCAGCAACTCATACGCAGCAGCATCCGCCGGAGCAAGTGCTTCCTGATCCTCAATGAAGTCACCCAGATGGGAATCATCTTCCTCACCAATTGGTGTTTCCAGAGAAACCGGTTCCTGTGCAATCTTCGTAATTTCACGAACTTTTTCTACACTCAGATCCATCTCAGCAGCGATTTCTTCTGGTGTCGGTTCACGCCCAAGTTCCTGCAACAGCTGACGGGATACCCGGATCAGCTTATTAATCGTCTCCACCATGTGTACAGGGATACGAATGGTACGCGCCTGGTCAGCAATAGCACGAGTGATCGCTTGGCGAATCCACCATGTAGCATACGTACTGAACTTGTATCCTTTTTTGTGGTCGAACTTCTCAACCGCTTTGATCAGACCCATATTACCTTCCTGAATCAAATCAAGGAACAACATTCCACGTCCAACGTAACGCTTGGCGATACTGACTACAAGTCGAAGGTTCGCTTCAGCCAGACGACGCTTGGCTTCTTCATCCCCGTTCTCAATCCGTTTAGCCAGTTGTACTTCATCATCTGCCGACAACAGTGGCACACGACCAATTTCCTTGAGGTACATACGGACAGGGTCATTGATTTTGATACCTGGCGGCAAGCTCAGGTCATCATCAAAGTGAAATTCGTCCTCTCCCTCTCTGGTGTTGTTCTCGGAATCTTCACTAGGACGAAGTGTAACCTCTTCATCATTTTCATTCACTACATCGATACCCAGATCGCTCAGTTGCTCATAGAACTCATCCATTTGCTCTGCATCCTGCTCAAAAGGAGAGAGTTTCTCTATAATTTCCTTGTAATTCAGCGAAGCTCTTTTCTTACCTGATTCAATCAATTGATCTTTAACCTGATCCAGTGTCAATTCTGTTTCTAGTTCAGTATGCTGATCATTCGCCATAACTCGACTCCCTCCTCCCTAGAAACATCTAATCATCAGACGTTCACTGTCTCTCTAGGGCAATCATTTCAATTGCAATCTGTGCCGCGCGTACAGAATCACCTGCCCGCTCTGCAGCAATCATTTCTTCTTTTTTCAAATCGTACTCTTTTTTACGCGGATACTTCAGCACTTCCCTGATGCAATCATCGAGCATTTGAATACTCCATTCACCTGGACCATCCATCATCGAGATTGAACTGACCGTTTTTTCCAAGCGATCGTCATGCAGTGAAGACATAAAACGGCTTGTATCCGACGGTTTGCCTTGCGCATAGTAGGCATATAGATAAGCAGCAATAGCTGCATGATCATCCAAGTTAAAAGCTTCACCAAGATGCTCATTCACGTACTGGGCAGCCTCATCATCCTGCAACATCCAGGCAATCAGTTTGCGTTCGGCAGCGTGATAAGCCGGTAACAGATTCGGTGTAGGCACCTGCCTATTTTGTTGCCTACCATTATTCCACCTTTTCGGGTTATTATCCCCGTACTGGAGGTTATTTTTCATTGCCTCCCGTTCTTCATTACACTCCTGCTTCAATGTTTCGAAGGATACGTCCACTTCTGCAGCCAGTTCACGAAGATACACTTCCCTTTCTGTTGGAGAAGGTAAGGGTGCAATCAATTTTACTGCTTCTTTCGAATAGGCGATTTGTCCGCCACCCTCTAGCAGTATATGGCTTTTTTTCAAGTTTATAAGTTTAAATTTTGTAGTTGTCACGGCACCATCCACAATCTGGTTTCGGAACCGATCACCACCATGCTTCCGGATAAAGTCATCCGGGTCAAGTCCCTCGGGTATGAGAGCCACTTTGACCTGCAATCCAGCTTCCTCAAGAATGGGGAAGTTTTTGAGTGCAGCAGCCTGTCCTGCTTTGTCGCCGTCATAACATATGATGACTTCGTCACACATCCCTTTGAGCATCAGTGCCTGATTCTCGGTTAGCGCAGTGCCCATTGCCGCTACACCATTCTGGATGTCCTGATCCCATGCGGAGATGACATCACCATATCCCTCGAACAAAATGGCTTGTCTTTGTTTGCGAATTGCATTTTTGGCATGATGCAGATTATAGAGAACACGGCTTTTGTTAAATAACCGGGTTTCCGGTGAATTTAGATACTTCGGTTGCCCATCTCCCAATATGCGTCCTGCAAATGCAATCGGCTTACCGCTCCTGCCATTAATCGGGAACATAATCCGGTCTCGGAATCGATCCACATATCCCTGACCTTCATTTCGCGGTGACAGAAGTCCACCCTTTTCCATCTCTTCAAGCGGATAGTTACGTTTCTCGAGAAATTGTACCAGTGTGTCCCAACGATTTGGTGCGAAACCAATCTGAAACTGGTCGATCAACTTGTCGCCAAAACCTCTTGAGCGTAAATACTCCATGGCTGACTTGCCGTGCTCTGTATTTTTCAACAAAAAATGATACAGCTTCGCGGTAAGCTCATAAGCCTCCAATAGACGTTCCGTCTCCGGATTCACATGAGCAGATTCACGCCCTTGCCAGTCCCCCATAGAGATGTGACTTTCTTCCGCCATCGTCTTGACAGCCTCGGGAAAGGATAACCCTTCGATTTCCATCCTGAATTTGATGGCATTTCCACCCGTGCCGCAACCGTAGCAGTAGAAAATTTGTTTCTCAGGTGTAACGGTGAACGAAGGCGTCTTCTCGGAATGAAAAGGACAGAGGCCCTTCATATACTTCCCCTGTTTGGTCAGATGCACAAATCGGCTCACCGTATCGACAATATCATTCTGCTGTAACACCGATTCAATAATACTTTCGGGTATACCGCCTTGTCCGGTACTCATCTCTGGCCACCTTCATCTCTTCAACACGTAAATATAATTCGATAAACTTACACATTCTCCTGCAAATCTTTTAAAAGTTTTGTCAGTTTATGTTGAAACATTTCTCGATCCTGCTCTGTGAAAGGCTTTGGGCCTTTCCCGTAATGGCCTCTTTTTCGTGCTTTGGCCGCAGTATGACGAGAATCCAACATGAAATCAATGTCACGATCGTTGAACTCACGACCACGAAAGGATAAAACATAACAACGTTTGCCGAGCGCAAGTGCCGCAAGTCCATAGTCCTGAGTGATAACCACATCATATGGCTTAATATGATTAGCAATATACAGGTCTGCGCTCTGATCACTGCGATCCACTTGCACGGTTCGTACCCCTTCTCCTCCTTGAAGCAAATGATCAAATGAAGAGACTAACAATACGGGGATGTTGAAAAGGCGAGCGGTTTGCGCAATCTCGGTTTTGACCGGGCAAGCATCACCATCCACAACAATGTGACGTATATTTAACTCACTCAAACCCAGACCACCCGGTTTCATAAAATAGCTGCATATTGTTATATACGACCCCGGCCAGGCAAAATCCTTCTGGCACAACAAGGGAAATCAAAGGCTAAAATACGGAGCGGTTGTAAAAAATACATTTCACAACCCGTTCCGTATATTTATACCCTCATATATCCTTCTTTAATACTGAATTTTAGCTTTGCGCCAAGTCTGTGGAAAAGGACTCATGAAATACGTCCAATTACCAAACCAACTTGGAAAAATCAGCAAATCCTTTTAAGTCACGATCAATAGCTGCGAGCAAGGCAAGTCGATTCGCCCGAACAGCTTCATCTTCAGCCATAACCATAACCGAATCGAAGAATGAGGTAATACCATCCTTCCAGGCAGATGCAATAGCCAGTGCTTCAGCAGCATGATGCTGAGTCAAAGCCTGACGATATTCTGCATTCGTTCTGCTCCATGACTCGTGTAACTGACGCTCTCCATCTTCTGTGAACAGTTCTGGATGTACAGAAGCATTGGATGCTTTGGCAGCCAGGTTACCCACACGGTTGAACGATTCAACCGTTGTTTTGAATGCGTCTCCTGTCAGAACAGCCGCCATCAACGCTTCACCTTTTGGAACCACAGCGCTGATATCATCGAATCCGGAAGAAATTACGGCATCCACTACGTCGTAGCGAACGGTTTCGGACAACAATTTTTTCACACGAAGACCAAAGAAGTCTTGCAGATCTTTACGAATCTCTTCATCTGCACGTTTCAACAGGTTCATCTGGGCATGCACTTGAAGTGCTGCTCCGAACACGTCTGACAATGTCAGCGGAAGCTTGTGATCCAGCAAAATCTGTACAATACCTGCAGCCTGACGGCGCAACGCGTACGGATCCTGAGAACCCGTTGGAATAATGTTGATGGAGAAACAACCCACGATTGTATCCATTTTGTCCGCAGCACTCACAATGGCACCAACAAGAGAAGCAGGGGATTGATCTCCAGCGAAACGTGGCTGATAGTGTTCAAATACCGCTTTAGCCACTTCTTCTTTTTCGCCAGCTTTACGAGCGTAATCCTCACCCATTACACCTTGCAGTTCCGGGAATTCACCCACCATCAGTGTCACCAGATCGAATTTGCAGATATCTGCTGAGCGGCTAACGGATTCGGCAACATCACCGGATACTTGCAGTTTGGCAGCAATTCCATCGGCAATCTTGCGAATGCGGCGTACTTTATCTCCAACTGTTCCCAGCTCTTCCTGGAAGACGATACTTTCCAGCTTCGACAATGCATCCTTAATCTGAAGTTTCTGGTCTTCCTCATAGAAGAACTTGGCATCAGACAGACGTGCACGCAGTACTTTCTCATTCCCTTTGGCAATAACGTCCAGTGAATCACTTCCACCGTTACGTACCGTCACGAAGAATGGCAACAATTGTCCTTCATTGTCCAGTACAGGGAAATAACGCTGATGCTCACGCATGGAAGTAATCAATACTTCTTGTGGAATATTCAAGAATGAGGAGTCAAATGTCCCGAACAATACGGTAGGTGTTTCCACCAGGAACAGGACTTCCTCCAGCAAGTCTTCCTTAATCGCGATATCCCATTTCTTCTCAGCAGCCAGTGCCTGAATCTGGGATACAATCATCTGTTCACGTTCCTGGATATCAGCAATGACATGTTCTGCACGCAACACTTCCACGTATGAAGACGGAGTGGAGATCACGGCCTCCTTACCCAGGAAACGATGTCCGCGAGTTACATTACCCGATTTAACACCTGTCACTTCCAGATCGATAACATCACTGCCGAGCATAGCCACAATCCAGCGGATTGGACGTACAAATTTGAAATCATAGGAAGCCCAACGCATGAATTTCGGGAACGTCATGGCATGTAATACAGAAAGTAATCCTTCCCCAACCACAGAAGCCGTTTCCACACCTTTGCTACTCTTCGTTGCATAGATATATTCGACACCGTTCAGTTCCTTGAACGTAAACTGGTCCGGTTCAACACCTTGACTGCGGGCGAATCCGAGTGCAGCCTTGCTCCAATTGCCACTGTCATCCAGGGCAATTTTGCGTGAAGGACCTTTCACTTCTTCCTCGATATCTTCCTGTTTTTCAGCCACATTTTGAATCAAAACAGCCAGACGGCGCGGTGTAGCATATGCATTCACTTCACCATAAGCAATGCGGGATGCGTCAAGCCATTTCACGACACGCTCTTGCAGCTGTGCGATTGCTGCGCGCATAAAGCGTGCAGGTACTTCTTCCAGCCCGATTTCAAACAACAGATCCTTAGACATGCTCGGCTCCCCCTTTCTTGATCAGCGGGAAGCCTAGCTTCTCACGCTCTTCCATATATGTTGCAGCGACTTGGCGAGCCAGATTACGGACACGTGTGATGTAACCCGTACGTTCCGTTACACTGATAGCTCCACGTGCATCCAACAGGTTGAACGTGTGGGAACATTTCAGCACATAGTCATATGCCGGGAATACCAGATGCTGCGCCATGGCCTTGTTTGCTTCTTCTTCATGCATGTTGAAGAGTGTAAACAGCATTTTGACATCAGATACTTCAAACGTATATTTAGAGTGTTCGAATTCTGGCTGACGGAATACATCACCATAAGTGATACCTTCCACCCATTCCAGATCAAACACATTCTCTTTATCCTGAATGTAAGAAGCCAAACGCTCCATACCATACGTAATTTCAACAGCTACCGGATTTGTCTCGATTCCACCAACCTGTTGGAAATACGTAAATTGTGTAATTTCCATTCCATCCAACCATACTTCCCAACCAAGACCTGCACAACCGAGGGAAGGATTCTCCCAGTTATCTTCAACAAACCGAATATCATGTTTGAGCGGATCAATGCCCAGACGCTTTAGACTTTCCAGGTAAATTTCCTGAATATTGTCCGGTGAAGGCTTGATGATTACCTGGAACTGATGATGCTGGTACAGCCGGTTAGGGTTCTCACCATAACGTCCGTCCGAAGGACGACGGGAAGGCTCCACATAGGCCACTTTCCAAGGTTCGGGTCCAAGCGAGCGCAAAAAGGTCATCGGGTTCATCGTACCTGCCCCTTTTTCCGTATCGTATGGCTGGACAATAATACAGTTATGCTCGGCCCAGAATTGTTGCAGCGTTAGAATCATCTGCTGAAAATTCATAATCATGCTCCTTTTCAATGGTTTGTTAGCAAGCTTAGGACGGTGAAGACAACAATAAATAGCCCCCGTCCTACGCCTGTTGTACAGACGTAGGGACGAGAGCTATTCCCGCGGTTCCACCCTACTTGGCTTAGATCAAACAGGATGATCCTGTTCGTTCCAGCCCACTTTTCCGTGTCCATTCATGCTCCCGAGTGCCGTTTCAAAGACCGATTCAGCCAGGCTCCCACCATCCCCGGCTCGCTCATTCATGATTACCAAGTGTTATACAACGACTTGTGTCCATGAATGCAATAAATCCAGTCTTTTACTTTCTCGTTCAATGCATGTCTCATAAAGAGAAATTATATTTCATAATATATAAAATCTAGTATGAAGTCAAGATATAGTTTCGCTTCCACCAAAACGCCTCAAATCCCGTACTTCTCCATCTGATCGAGGAAAGAACGGGATTTAAGATTCAGACCGAGCTGATGATCCATAAAGGCACGCATCAACTTTTTGATCTCATCACGGGTAGACTCACTCACTGATATATTCCCCAAGCGCTGCAGATCCAACTGCGCGAACAAACGCAACAACTTCAGAGCCTTTGGACTTACTGACATGGCTGGAGGATCGAAATGTTTGCATGCTCGACACAAGACGCCACCAAGTCTGGGACTCATAAACAACTGCTCATCTGGTCGCTCCTGGTTGCAGGAGATGCACTCATCAAACTGTGGACCATATCCAGATGCCTGTAATATTTTCATTTCATACAGACTTGTAATAACAACCGGATCTTTCTCTTCCTTCAACGCCTGCAAACACGCCTTTAACTGTTTGAACCAAAATGTCCCCGTCTCTTCATCCTGAAGCACACGATCCAATAGTTCACACGCATAAGAGGCATAAGAGGCCTTGACCAAATCTTCACGCAACTCATGATAAGATTCAACAATTTCTCCAGCGTTCAGTGTGCCTAAACCTGTATTTCGAAAATATACATATTGACCATACGTAAACGGCTGCACCAGTGCAGCATGTCGGCTCTTGGGCTTTTTGGCACCGCGGACGAGTACTCCTACTTTCCCGCCGCTTTCGGTGCAAAGCGTAATGATTTTGTTCCCTTCGCCGTAGTCCATGCTGCGGATGACAATCCCTTCCACCCTGTATAGCATGCCTCGTCACCTAACCATTCCCGAATCAGCCAATTATCCTTCGGCTTCTTCATCTTCAATCACTTCCCTTGCGTTATCCGACTCCTGTCCTAACGAGTTACATGCCTCGGTATATAACAAATAGGACTCTACATCCCCCGTCATCGCAAAAACCTTCCACGAAAAATCTCGCATCGGAATTTCATCCTCTCTTCGGAAATGACGTCTGCATCTACCAAATAGGATGGAGTCTTGCAAGGTAAACTATGTGTTGCAATTACTGGATACAATTCCGACGATCAGTCGCGGCCAAAGCCAAGGTCACGCAGAACTCTATCCTGATTTCTCCAGTCTTTTTTCACTTTAACCCACAGGTCCATGAAAATTTTGGAGCCGAGCAAGTTCTGAATATCGTGTCGAGCTCGTTTACCCACTTCTTTCAGAAGGGCACCCTGCTTCCCGATAATGATTCCTTTTTGCGAATCCCGTTCCACAAAAATGACAGCTGAGATATAAACGACACCGTTATCTTGCACTTTCATATCCTCAATCGTTACGGCAATGGAGTGTGGCACTTCTTCACGAGTCATCTGCAAAATTTTCTCACGGATCAACTCTGCACATACAAACTGCTCCGGATGGTCAGTAACCTGGTCATCAGGATAGTACTGTGGACCTTCTGGCAAATACTTGCCGAGCTGTTCCAATAAGGTGCTTACATTGCTGCCGAGCATGGCAGATACAGGCACGATTTCAGCGAAATCATGCAGTTTGCGATACTCCTCAATAAGGGGCAGCAGCGCTTCCGGCTCAATTTTGTCAATTTTATTCATGACAAGAATGACAGGCGTACGAATATTTTTCAACTGTTCCGCAATATAACGGTCACCGCCACCCATGCCTTCCGAAGCGTCAATCAGGAACAGCGCTGCTTCTACTTCTCCAAGTGTGTTCAGAGCAGTCTGGTTCATGTAATCGCCAAGTTTGGATTGACGTTTGTGAATACCCGGTGTGTCCAAGAATACGATTTGCTGATGTTCGGATGTATATACACCATGAATTTTATTACGTGTGGTTTGTGGTTTGTCCGACATGATCGCAATTTTCTGTCCGATCACCTGGTTCATCAGTGTGGATTTACCTACGTTTGGACGTCCAATAATAGCTACAAAACCGGATTTAAATGCTTGTTTTTTCATATGTTCCTCCTCAGGCGCCTAGGCCTGGAATATTGGTTTATTTTTTGGCAGAATTCAGATCAGAAGGCCCAAAAGCCCAAGGTAACAGTTCAGCAACGGTGGTCTCTTGCAGATCACCTTTCATGTTCCCCAAGATAACTTTCATATCCGGTTCACACAGTTCGTACATGACCTGACGACATACGCCACATGGAGCAATCGGACCATCCGTGTCTCCCACAATGGCAATCGCTTTGAAGCTGCGAGGCTTCTGCCCACCTGCAATGGCACTGAACATCGCTGTACGCTCAGCACAGTTACCTGGGGTATAAGCAGCATTCTCAATATTACAACCATGATGCACATGACCTTCACTGTCAAGCAAAGCCGCGCCTACACCAAAATGGGAGTAAGGCGTATACGCCTTCGTACGTGCCTTAATTGCTTCTTGCATTAACAAACCGTTATCCATCATTATTCTCTCCCTTAGGGTGCAATATAAAGTTAGTACCTACGAATTAAGTTCAACCAAAGCCAATTTTACACTAGCCACTCCGAGTCCAGAATAACCCTTCGATCGCTGTTATCCCCAGATTTTTTGATTCACTTTTTCAAAGTAAAAATCCGGGGATAAAGGCGAACGCTTCGCTTCTACAGGTTTATTTCTGTCCTCTTCGTTATCGTGTAACGTCTATAAGTTCAACTTAAAAAAGGTCTAACTTTACAAAGTTGTGTAGTATTAAAATCACAAAACGAATCAAAATCAAAACAAAATCAGTACAAACCCAGCCAGCTCATCACCGGCTTAATGAAAACGATACAACCGATGATGACGGCGAATACCGCTGCCAGCAGAACTGCCCCGGCCGCGGTATCCTTTGCCGCTTTTGCCAGCGGATGGATATGGGGGTGTGCCAAGTCAACCGCTGCCTCTACAGCCGTGTTCATCAATTCAGTCACCAGCACCAAAAAGACAGCGGTCAGCACAAACATCCAATCCGTTCTTGAGATTCTGAAAAAAAAGCCGGCTACACACATCAAAATAGCCACTCCCGTGTGAACTCTCACATTACGCTGAGTCCGCAACCCATATGCGATTCCTTCCGCAGCATTGCGGAATACCAGACCCCAGGAGCGCCTTTTCATTATCGTGTCAACCCGGCCTGGGCCAATACCGCTTCTTGTTTACCCATCATTTCAGCCTCACTTGCTTCATCCTGATGGTCATATCCGAGCAGGTGTAAAAAACCATGGACAAACAGAAAACCAAGTTCACGTTCAAATGAATGTCCATACTCCTCACTTTGCAGGATGGTCCGTGGTACGGAAATGATGATGTCTCCAAGAACATCCGGCATTTCTTCCATTTCTTCATCTTCGTCCAGCTCATAGATAATATCAAGCTCTTCATCAACCGTTTCGTTCATCGCAAAAGACAGTACATCCGTAGGACGGTCAATGCCGCGATAATCACGGTTCAACTCATGGATCTGCTCATCGTTTACAAAAGTCAGAGCCACTTCCCCGTCTGCAACACCTTCCGCTTCTCCTGCAAGGTTCAGCAACTGTTCCAGCATTGCAATCATCGGGTCTGTAATTTCTTTATCCTGTTGTTCATTATTCCATGCCAGATTAAGACTCATTCCTTCATAACTCCTATCTACTAATATTAGAGGTTGTTCAAAAAGACTATCTAACTTCATCCCATCTTCTCGGTACTGAAAACCAACCTTTTTGAACACGAACTATTATTAAATTAGCCTGCTTCGGGTGAAGTCGGCTTTGGTTTCTTAATCTCCTCCGGATATTCGATCCTGGAGTGGAAGATACCCATCACCGTTTCCTTTAATGTTCTGGCGACGATATCCAGTTCACGCATCGTAAGGTCACAATCATTGAATTGATGATCGTCCAATCGTCCTTTAATAATCTTCTCAATCATGGACTCCACTTGCTCCACTGTCGGTTTGCGCAAAGATCTCACAGCAGCCTCCACACTATCGGCAATGCCAACAATAGCCGATTCCTTGGACTGAGCCTTTGGCCCAGGGTAACGGAAATCTTCTTCCATGAAATCAGGCTCAACGCCTGCTTCTTCCGCCTGGCGCAGTGCTTTGTGATAGAAATAGTGGAGAAATGTCGTGCCGTGATGCTGTTCCGCAATATCCCGAATAGGTCTGGGCAGCTTGTAATCCTTCTGCATTTCCACCCCATCGCGCGCATGGGCTACGATAATGGATTTGCTCAGTTTCGGATCAATTGAATCATGCGGATTCTCCATATTGTTCTGATTTTCAATAAAATAGATGGGGCGCTTCGTCTTGCCAATATCATGATAATACGAACCCACTCGGCAGAGCAATCCGTTAGCTCCTATGGCTTCTGCTGCTGCTTCGGACAGATTGCCTACCATAACGCTGTGATGATAGGTACCCGGTGTCTCCGTCAGCAACTTACGTAGAAGCGGATGGTTCGGATTAGACAGTTCTACCAGTTTGAGCGCTGACAAAATGCCAAATGAAGTTTCGAAAAATGGCATCAGCCCAATGACCAGTATGGCAGTTAATACGCCACCCGCAAATGCAAACCCAACGCCATACAGTGTCGTGGTTCGATTCCAATCACCCGAGTCAATCAAAGCCAAGGTGAAGACGGCTATGGACCCGAACAGACAGACCATAATGGCTCCTTTCAGGATCGTTGATCGCTGGCTAGCCTTATGAGTTGCAAAGATCGCAACAAATGAAACCAATACAGCGAAGAAACCTAATTCGAAGTCAAAAAGCTGACCCTGATGGGTATTCAAAATGATGCTGGACAACATACCGATCAAAATCGAACATACAAAGGCAAGCGACGTATCCAGCAAGAGCGCAATTAACATCGCCCCTACCGCAACAGGTGCAAGGAAGCCCACATAAGACCTCTCATTGGTTTGGATAATCGCTGTCACATGCATAACCACAATCGTAATAATAAAAATGAGAACAAGCATCAACAGCTGCGCATTATTATATTTGAAATGTGTTCCGCTGCCTTGCTGAATATACATCAGAATGGCTGCCGACAACAGGCAGGAAAACATAAGAAGTCCAAGCTGTGGCCAGTAGTTCACTTCATTTTTCAGCAAATCATTTTCATCCAGCAAAGTATACATCTCCGGGGTGATCATCTCACCCTTGGCAACTAATGTGTCCCCTTGCTTGATAAAGACGGTTTGCGTGTTCTCACGCGCCTGCACTTTCGCTTCCTTGGTTCCCTCTTCATCGTAGAAGCGGTTAGCGGTCACCACGAGGCGAGCAAGCTCTTGTACGACCTCACGTTGCGTACGCTTACCAAGAGAGCTGACACTCACCATCTCAGCTACTTTGGCACGGGCAGTGGTTGCATCGCTGATCTGATCCGTCATTAACCGGGCAACAATATCCCTCGCAACCGGTTTCATCTCCTGGATATCATCCGATGTCAGACGCGAGATTTTGATGTAAGTTTCTTCAGGAATACGGTAGCTTTGCTCCTGTACCACATTTCTGATCTCTTCCAAAAGAGTCTCGGAGTATGTACCGGCTTTCCGATTATTATTGATATAGTTGGTCACAAAGTCCTTCTGGCGCTGCGGAATTTCATCCCGATAAATATCTATCTTGTCCTGACTTGAAATCTGATCATCCTGATTTAATCGATCTACACGATCAAGCAGGGTAGTCATCAAATTTTCATTTCGTAACTGGACAATCTGAAATATCGGCTGTACCCGTTCAGCAGCTTCTTCCTGTGCTTTGAGTGTGGCCTTGTTATTCGGAATCTGCATGGGCGCAGCAATATCCACTTCACTCCGTGTACCTTCCTGAATATCATACCGCTCAGGGAGCAGCTTGGAAGCCAGACTCACGTAGAAAAGAATCACCAGAAACAAAAACAGAAGATAGCGTGCCCACACGCTATACTTCCATCCTGTAGCCTTATTCTGAAAAGATTTGCCTTTTGACGGTTCCTTCGAGGTCACTTTAGACAATCCCTTTCTATGCTTGATTTTCTGCGGCGTGGTTGTAAGCCACGATAATTTTCTGGACAAGGGAATGCCGTACAACATCTTGCTCGGCAAAATAGACAAATCCAATCTCGTTAACTTCATTCAAGATCGTATTCGCTTCCACAAGCCCGGATTTCTTACCACGCGGTAAATCAATCTGTGTCACGTCTCCGGTGATGACCATTTTGGAGCCAAAACCAAGACGAGTCAGAAACATCTTCATCTGTTCCGGCGTTGTGTTCTGTGCTTCATCGAGAATGATGAAGGAGTCATCCAGCGTACGCCCCCGCATGTAGGCGAGTGGCGCGATTTCGATTAACCCTCGCTCCAGTGCCTTAGCGGTCTGTTCTTGTCCCATAACGTCATACAGGGCATCGTACAGCGGTCTCAGATACGGGTCTACCTTTTCTTGAAGATCACCTGGCAAAAAACCAAGACTCTCTCCCGCTTCAACAGCAGGCCGTGTGAGCACAATGCGTTTGACGCTGCCTTCTTTAATTGCGGCAACAGCCAGTACAACAGCAAGGTAGGTTTTACCCGTACCGGCAGGACCAATGCCAAATACAATATCACGTTTTTTAATTGTAGTTACATAGTGCTTCTGCCCAATGGTTTTAACACGGATTGGTTTACCTCGGTATGTCGTTGTAATCTCACCCTTGAACAGATCCAATAGCTGGTCTGCCCGCATATCCTTGGCAAGTTCAATCGCATACTTCACATCTCTCTCGGTTAACACATATCCATTGCGTATCAATTGCAGTAACACGTCAAATAATTGTTCAAGCGATTCCACCTGCTGTGCGTTGCCAAATATCACAATCTCCGCTTCACGGGATGCAATCTGGGCGGGAATCTCGGATTCAATCAGTTTAAGAAAAGTATCTTGGGGTCCAAAAAGAGATTGGCCCTCTCCCGCACTCTGGAGGGAGATTTGTATGCTGCGTGTTTGCTCTGACAAATATCCTCATTCTCCTTGACTATGGACTAGCGGAAGTTCTTCCGCAATGCTTTCTTCTACTTCAAATAAGACTTTCATATAAACTTTACCATTCTCTTTCTTCTCATGCAAAATTTTTTCACTTATAATTTTTGTTCCTTTGCCGTTTTTGGCGATAATATCGTTCCTTGCTCCTTCCAATCCTTTCGTTCTGGCCCATTCTATCGTCTGTTGTTGCTCATGCTCTCGGGTCTCCAGATCTTTCTCTGTCAGCCAACCCATGGGAAGTGTAAAGGATCGCCACGTCAATGGTTTATGATTACTCTCGGTATCAAATGAACTGAACGGTGTACTTCCGTACCCCCACAGTTGGATCGCCCATTTCCCCAGCACCATGTAAAAACGTTCTTTGCTCTCACCTGTCATTGTGTTATGTTTTTGCACCAGCGGAACCTCTACCTGATACTCACGCCATACCAGACCACGAACTTCGCCTTTGGCAACGATGGTTTTAGTGTTCTCCTCATCCCCGAGAATCCCCGAGATCAATACCTGACCCTTTTTGACACGCATGTCCTTTTGAACAACAGGGCGTCCCTGCTCCGCATAGATTTGAGTGACCACAGCATCTGACTTGCTGATCAAATGTCTGGGATTCAGCAATGGTTCGCGCTTGGGTTGCGCCGATTCTACGACCTGAATGGTAATGGTTGTCCCCTCTTTGCTCACGCCAATCCATGTTACATCCGGCAGAGCGAGTGCAAGCTGTCTGGAGAGCTTGTCTTGGCTTTGCAGACGGAACCCCCATTGCAAAGGATATATACCCTCTTTCTTCGCTGCTGCAAGCACCTCGTCGGTGGGAATGGTGACGTTACCCTTGACCTCCACACTCCATACCATGGACGACAACGCAAACAAAGCTGCTACAAAAAACAGCATACCCCCAAGAAAGAACTTCCTCCGCAATAAACGGGCCGCAAAAAAGGGGAAACCGCTGCGATGGGTTACTTTCACCCTGCAGCCTGTCCGTTTCAACACAGGACGCAACCTGAAAAAATGCGGCAGCAGAATGTTCATCTCTGCCACGCGTCCATCGTAAGCACGCAGGTTCCACACTTCCAGCCCCTGCTCTGCCACCGTGTTGATCAATGTTTCAATGTCTCCCCCAGTGACCGTGATTCGGACTGCTCCCCGCAGTTTGTACAGACTGGGCTGCTTCATCCGTTCCCCTCCACTCCATTCATATGAATATCCAGAATCGTTCCTTCAACAGCTACTTCATCCGGCAAAATGTTACGTATCACCAAGGCAGTTCCTTTGATCTCCAACTGGCCTTGGGAAAGAGCCAGCACGATGCGATCCGGGGTGAAATGGATGACACCGCGATGATTCTCTATATACAGTTGCTTACTGCCGATCAGGGTTAACCGTGGCATATCATAAAGCACATCCTGCGGCAGATCCAACACTTCACTGGTCCATCTGCGCAGCTTGCGGCTGATCCGGGTCATTCGAAGGTCTTCCCCCTTCCTCTACAGTTCAACTTATGCGCAGATTTATGAAATTATGAAAATTCCGGGGCGTGTTAGGGACGAATGTTGAGAAAAAAGGATCGCACACAGAAAAAGCCGTCTCCGGCGGCTTTATGCTCACCAGAGACGGCTTTATTTCCGTCCAATAAGTTGACCTGTTTACAGTTTTCCTCTTGTACCAAACGGTTGCTTGGAACGAGGAGAACCCAGTACTTCTGCCCACAGGACACCTGTGCGAATATCAGCAGGACGAAGCGGAGACGCTCCCGATTCATCAATGCTGGTCTCATCCCAACTGGAATCAGACACAACTGGCCGATTCGCAGAAGAGATGCGATTCAAGCGTTCTTCAATCAAGCGCTGCTGTTCTTCCATGCCTCTCATCTGTTCCTCAAGTGAATTTTCCATGGCACTCATCGTGCCCTCACTTCTGTAGTCAGTTGCGGGGCGAGAAGATGCAGCAGGCTCCGAGTACGGCTGATCATACTGATTCTCATACTGCACGTCATCATACCGATCGTCATACTGTTCATCATAACGTGGGTCTGCAGGTCCGGAAGACTGCTGCTGCGGAGATGAGTTGTCTCTTGAGCGTTCATCCCGGCCTGAATCACCGCTGCCTCCAAACGTAGGCATCCCGTTGGCAGGACGCTTTTTGTTCGGATCAGCCGATTTGGCAGCTTTCCCCAAGAAAGAGAAGAGCGCAAAACCGATGACGGCCACAATATACAGATTATCAAAAATCCATTCAAATAGGCCCATATGCACTCACCGCCTATCTTTCGTTTTTGGAATCACCCTGATCGTTGGAATTCGAACCTTCACCAGGTTTTCCCAATGTATTACGCATTTGAGTATCCGCTTCAATATTCTTCAGGTTCATATAGTCCATAACACCAATCTTACCACTACGCAGAGCTTCAGACATTGCCAAAGGTACTTGGGATTCGGATTCAACAACGCGTGCTCTCATTTCAACTACGCGCGCTTTCATCTCTTGCTCTTGGGCTACGGCCATTGCGCGACGCTCTTCCGCTTTCGCTTGTGCGATACGTTTGTCAGCTTCTGCTTGCTCTGTTTGCAAGAAGGCACCAATGTTTTTACCTACATCAACGTCCGCAATATCAATGGACAGGATTTCAAAAGCAGTACCTGCATCCAGACCTTTGGACAATACGGTACGGGAGATCAGGTCCGGGTTTTCCAGGACGTCTTTGTGAGAATTGGAGGAACCGTTTGTACTTACGATACCTTCACCAACACGGGCGATGATCGTTTCTTCACCAGCACCACCGACGAGACGGTCAATATTGGCACGAACCGTAACCCGCGCTCTAACTTTAACTTCAATACCATCTTTGGCTACCGCAGAGACAATCGGTGTTTCGATAACACGTGGGTTAACGCTCATTTGTACGGCTTGTAATACGTCACGACCTGCGAGGTCAATAGCAGCAGCACGTTCAAATTCGAGTGGAATGTTGGCACGTTGTGCAGCAATCAGAGCGTTTACAACACGGTCAACATTACCACCGGCCAAGAAGTGACTTTCCAGTTGGTTCATTGAGAGTTTAAGACCGGCTTTGGTTGCTTTAATCATTGGATTAACGATACGGCTAGGCGTTACACGTCTCAGTCTCATCGCTACCAGAGTAATAATACTTACACGTACGCCGGATGCAATCGCTGAAACCCAGAGCATAACCGGGAAAAAGCTGAAGAATACGCTCAATACGATAATACCTACTACCGCAATGAGCAAAATCGTAATCATAGATGTGTCCATTGTTTAATTTCCTCCATTTGCAATTAGAATTTGATAAAAATATTTGAGAAGGCATTCATAAGTCCGCTGCTAAAATTAAAGAATGCACCACGCTGGCAGCTTCAGCTAATGGTTATGTACATTGCCGAAGCGTTAATCCGCTTCGACAACAGAGCGAGTTACACCGGCAAAGCTTGCTGAACCACAATCCGGGTACCTTCCGCTTTAATCACAATAATCGGAGTATCGATGGGAATAAAATCTCCGTCCGTCACAACGTCAATTCGTTCCCCTTCAAACATCGCTGTTCCAGAAGGACGAAGTGGTGTCAGACTGATTCCTTGCAGACCAACCAGCTCTTTGCGTTCTGTGGCTGATGAATAACCCCGATCCGCAGACATGCTGTCACTCAATATGAACCGATTCCATATCCCTCGATCCTTAAAGATAATTGAGATGATCGCAATGACTACCAGTGCTGCTCCAAAAGCGATACCCAGAGATACAAATGCATCACTCGTATCATAAGCAGCCCTTACAACACCGGCCACAAGCGCAATTGATCCCAAAATCCCCAGAATACCAAAGCTCGGAATAAACATCTCCAGAATCATCATGATGAGTCCGACGGTAAATAGCACCCATGTCTCTGCTCCGGCAAATCCCGCAATGTAATTACCCGAGAAATACAACACGAAACACACGATACCTACAATACCAGGAACTCCAAAACCAGGAACAATCAATTCAATGATTACACCCGCGATTCCGAGGAATAATAACACAGTCATCACAACCGGATTGGTAAGAAAAGAGGAGATATTCTCCGCTGTTGTTCGTTCTACCTTAAATACGTCATCCTGACTGTAACCTGCCCAAGCTGCCGCTTCTTCCGGTGTGTTGCTGATGTGGTCGGCATAACCAACTTTCAGCGCTTCTTCAGCCGAGAGAGCAATAATTTCACCTTTTTGCTTGGTTTTATTGATCTCTGGCATTTCAACAACGATGTTAACATCCGTCATTCCAGCTGCAATCTTGCCATCACGACCACTGATTTCTGCCGCTCCCTGCATTTTGCTTTTCCAGAATGCAACAAGTTTTGGATCATCAACATGTTTACCCGTACTGTCGACCATTGCTGCCGCACCAATCATACTGCCTGGTGACATTACGATCTTATCTGCATTCAGAGCCAGAAAACTCCCGGCTGAAGCAGCATCTCCACGAACAAATGCAACAGTCTCAATCGGACTGTCCTTGATCAGGGTACCCAATGCTTCTGCAGTGTCGACACGGCCTCCCGGCGTATTGATATCAAGAACGATCAGGCCAGCATTCATCTCTTCTGCTTGTTTGAACCCGCGTTCCATGAATTTGCCAAGTCCCTGCTCGATTGGTTTATCAACCGGAATAATATATACGGCACCACTCTTCTCAGCTGCATGCGCTGACGGTGATCCAATCCAGACAGGAAGCAACAGCGTCAGCAGCATTAAGAGCATCAATGGCCCCGTAAGCTTCTTCCGGCGCTTTCCCTTCACAATAGTCCCCCCTTTTCCATTAATGTTATACTGTCCAGCTTATGGTATTTATTACGTGCAATGCAACATTTCGTTTCAAAATCTTAAAATTATATTTGAAAACTCGATCAATTGCAAGAATAAAAATCCATAATAATATATATTAACCATTAAAAAGAAATTTCGTCATCCCAAGGACATCATGCTTTCTGATAAATGGAAAAAACACCTCCTGACAAGTCAGGAGGTGTTTATTGATTTGCTTTATTGCAGAAATTGTTGAACTGCTTGATTTACCAGTTTGCCGTCCGCTTTGCCTTTAACTTTCGGCATAAGGGCCGCCATGACTTTCCCCATCTCGGCTTTCGAAGAAGCACCGGTTTCCTGGATGGTCTGCTGTACAATAACTTTAATTTCTTCTTCGGTAAGCTGTGTGGGAAGGTACTGGATGAGTACTTCAATTTCCGCTTTTGCATTTGCCGCGAGATCTTCACGGCCCGCTTTGTCAAATTCTTGGAGGGCATCTTTGCGCTGTTTGATTTCACGACTCAGGATATCAAGCACTTCGTTGTCATCCAAATCTCTTTTCAAATCTATTTCAAGATTCTTGATCGTCGAACGAATCAACCGAATGTTGGAGAGTCTGAACTTGTCCTTACTCTTCATCGCTTGCTTCATATCTTCGTTCAATCGTTCGCTAAGATTCATGTAGTTAAAATCCTCCTAAAACTTTCTCTTACGAGCAGCCTCGGACTTTTTCTTGCGCTTTACGCTTGGCTTCTCATAATGCTTACGTTTCTTCACCTCAGCCAATACGCCATCTTTAGCGATGGAGCGTTTAAAACGACGAAGTGCAGCATCAATAGTCTCGTTTTTGCGAACTTTAGTTTCAGACACCAGTTTTCCCTCCCTCCGACCAGACCGTCCAAGAGCAATAACACGGTTCATCATCTTTCATTATAGGCGAAAGGTAATAAAGGTGTCAACCTCAATGTAATGATCACTTATTTGAATCCATTTTATAACTCAAAGGTATTATGAAATGAATTCATTATATAAGCATTTGGTCACACATTCGTGGATTTAATGCATATGACTAAATCCTCAATATTAGTACCCATTAGCTCGTTTATTTGTGAGAATCGGACAGACTTGTCAACACGCCAAGTCTGGTACCACCCAACAAATGGTAATGCAGATGATGAACGGTTTGTTCTCCATCCTTACCACAATTGTTGATTAAGCGATATCCTGTTTCCTCCACGCCAAGACGCTTAGCCGCTTCTTGAGCAGCCAGATGAATCTCGCCGATCAATGGCAGATCTTCTGCAGTAACTTCATTCATGGAAGCAATATGTTTCTTCGGAATGACAAGAACATGCGTCGGTGCAGCGGGCTGGATGTCATGAAAAACGATAACATGGTCATTCTCAAGCACTTTATTGGAGGGAATGCTGCCCTCTACAATTTTGCAAAATAAGCAATCCATAGTTCATACCCTCCTTTGTATTCCAGTGTATGTATTCCCTTCTATCATACTAGAAGTAAAAACCCACGTCCAATCTCTAGACACACAACCAGGTAATCTAGGTCAACTCTCCATCTATCATCAAGTCGAACACTATACGACATTGGATGTATACCAAGCCATTTTATTGAAATATGGTTTTATCACGCACTTTTCCCAATTAAACAAATATGTATGGTTAATGACACACAAAAGGAGATTGGTTAATTTGACCGTTTATCAGCATGTACAGGAACTTATAGGTAATACGCCTCTGCTTGAATTAACTCGTTATCCATTACCGGAAGGAATCCGCCTGTTCGCCAAACTGGAATTCATGAATCCTGGAGGAAGTGTGAAAGACCGGATCGGCAAGTTTTTATTGGAGCAGGCCTTGGCACGAGGAGATGTTAAACCAGGTGGAACGGTGATTGAAGCTACCGCCGGTAATACAGGAATTGGTCTTGCAATGGCGGCTGTAGGCCTGAATTTAAAGGTCATTTTCACCGTACCTCAGAAGTTCAGCGTTGAGAAGCAGCAGTTGATGAAAGCCCTTGGTGCTACGGTCGTCAACACACCCACATCCGAAGGAATCACTGGTGCCATACGCAAGGCGGAATCGCTGGCGAAAGAAATACCGGACTCGTATATTCCAGGTCAGTTCTCCAATGCGGATAACCCACTCGCACATTATGAACATCTGGGCCCTGAGATTTGGCGTGATCTGAACGGGCAGGTGGATGTATATATCGCCGGAGCCGGGTCTGGCGGAACTTTCATGGGAGTATCTCGCTATTTGAAGGAGCAAAAACCGTTAATTAAAACATGTATCGTAGAACCCGAAGGTTCGATTCTCGGAGGAGGTCCATCGGGACCACATCGTACAGAAGGAATAGGGGTCGAAACGTTATCTCCTTTTATGGATGTGAGTTACTTTGATGCCATTCATACGATCTCAGATGAAGATGCCTTTGAGCGGGTCAAGGATCTGGCCTTGTTGGAAGGCATACTGGTAGGAAGTTCCTCAGGTGCAGCGATGCAAGCCGCATTAAACGAAGCCGTTCACGCACCTCCGGGAAGTAACATCGTCGTTATTTTTCCGGATAGCAGCGAACGGTATTTAAGTCAAAATATCTATAATGGAGGTCAATGAAATGAGACCCAAAACAAAGCTGATTCATGCAGGTATTGTTGGTGATCCACACACTGGGGCAGTGAGTGTACCGATCTATCAAGTAAGCACGTATGAGCAGGAATCGGTTGGCGTACACAAAGGATACGAGTATTCACGTACAGGCAACCCTACCCGTCATGCGTTAGAAGAAGTTATTAAAGAGCTGGAGGATGGCGTTCGAGGTTTTGCTTTTAGTTCGGGAATGGCTGCAATTCACGCTGTAATGTCTCTGTTGAAAACTGGAGATCACGTCATTCTAACGGATGATGTATACGGCGGGACCTATCGCATTTTCACCAAGGTGCTGAATCGTCTGGGGATCGAGTCTACCTTTGTAGATACCACCTCACTACAAGCACTGGAGCAAGCTTTGCAATCCAATACGAAGGCCATCTATGTAGAAACACCTACCAATCCGTTACTCAAGGTCACCGATATTGCTTCTGTAGCGAAATGGTCGAAACAACATGAATTGTTGTTCATCGTGGATAACACGTTTAGTACGCCTTATTGGCAGACACCGCTGGCTCTGGGGGCAGATATTGTACTGCATTCTGCAACGAAATATATCGGTGGTCATAGTGATGTCGTGGCAGGACTTGCGGTTGTTAACAGCGAGCAACTTGGAGAAGATCTGCATTTTATCCAAAATGCAATCGGCGCAGTCCTGGGACCCATGGATTCCTGGTTGTTAATGCGAGGTCTTAAAACATTGGGATTACGGATGGAAGCGCAAGAAAGCAATACAGAGCAGCTTGTGACATTTCTGAATCAGCATCCAACGGTGAGCAAAGTTTATTATCCCGGGTTGCCCGACCATCCACAGCATAAGCTCGCTTCCACGCAAGCGAGAGGATATGGCGGTATGGTTTCCTTTGATGTAGGCAGTGCTGAAAAAGTAGATGACGTGTTAAGCAAAGTCCGTTATTTCACATTGGCTGAAAGTCTGGGCGCGGTGGAAAGTTTAATTTCTGTCCCTGCCCGAATGACACATGCTTCCATTCCCTATGAACGTCGGCAAGAATTGGGGATCACGGATGGTTTGATTCGGATCTCCGTTGGGATCGAGGATGTTGAAGATTTACTTGAGGATTTGAAATCTGCATTAAGTTAAGTACATTTTGAAGTCCATGCTGGCTGATCTTGGAGAGGGAGTAGTGGACGATTTTCCAAGGAACACAGGACGTCTTATTTGATGTTCAGGCTCTCATTTGAAATTATAAGGAACATCAGGCACGTTATTTCCCGAAATAACTCAAAAAAATGCTGAAAGCGGCTGTTTATTCGGTTATAACGTGTCTCAGATTCCTTAAAATTTTGCGGGTGCTTCAAATCCTTGAATAAGATGCCTCAGATTCTTCAGCGCTCACATCATGCTCTGCTCCTCCAATCGTGGGCAAGAGAACAGCATCGATTCCACCCGAAGGGAAGCTTTTTATCGGAATAGAGAATTACACTTTGCGGTGTCTTGATCGTTCGCTCACTCATGGGCACGTTCTCGCTTATTCAGGATGCAGCTACGTCGCTTGCTGCTACGGACACGTTAAGGCTGGCTTCTGCTTTCAACAGGTTTAAAATGCACCCGTTGTTCCATCCATTCATCATCGACCTTACACTAATTAGGTTCAAAAAAAGGTCTTACCTTACAGAAGTTCGCTTCTGCACAGGCATGACCTTTTTTGGATATTCGGTATGTTGCCTGTAGTATTGCAATGACTGTTGCGATACATCAGGCTGAGACTCCGTATGTGATAAGACCTCTCTATTTCTTGCTGTACTGTACCATGAATGAAACATCCATCCTCAGCTAGTTATTTTCGAGATTTCATAAGAAGCATGAGAATGAATCACTGTAGTTGTGCCTGTTTTTTTTAATTTCAATAGTACGGTAAAAGGGTTAACGCTGTAAGCGCAAATAACGGGAGCACCAGTCGGTTAAAACGTCTACGGCCATAACCATAATACGGATAAGGTGTAGGGTAGCCGTAACCTGGATAAAATCCGCGAGTATGACCTATCGGATAGTTCGCTCCCGGCATTGCATTTGGAGCCCAGTTCGCATGATTCACCATGGCTTCTGGTCCAACGGGAACAGCCAAGTAGATCATTTCGTCATCCACATTTTCCATAATGCCATCGTAGTGCATACCGTCATTCATCTGTACACATACATAACGGTGCATGTGTTCCTTGCATATTTTCTTCGCTTCCACTTTTTCCACTTGCCAACGCCTCCCTGATTCTGCTCTTGATCACCTTTTCATGGTATTCAGAACTGGGCGAATTGACACTACTGACGAAAAAACACAAAAAAGAAGCACCCCGTGAGCGGCTTCCTTGGAAGTCTGCTGCGCGGACATCTATTCAGGAAACGTCCTGATCAGATGTCCGCCGGGGTACTTAAATAAAGTTTGTCGGCTTAACTGTAGTATAACAGCGGGATGAACCTGTATCTGTGATGTAACTCACTCCGCTATGTTATAAAAGCAAGAAAAGAAATATTTTTACAAAAATAATATTCCGTAATAGTGCGTGTTTAAAAAGGGCGGTTTTCAGTACCAAAAAGACGGGATAAAGCTAGAAATGGAGTAGCGGAGCATAGATAGAGCTACGTGAGCAACCGCAATGTTTCCGAAGGAAACAACCTTCGTAAGCCCCTACTTATTTCGGCTGAATTCCATATTCGATGTTGATGATGCCGCTAGGCACCATTCGTAATCAAAAGCAGACTTTTTGAACAACCTCTATTATTCATTTTGCTTGGACTATTAGAGGCGCTTCTATGATCTATATTGCTTACACATTGCCCTCTACAGGGTCTCCAAGACCACACGTGAGCCGTTTCCGGCTTCACCTGCCGGAATCACCACAAGTTTGCGCGGCAAGCGTGCACGCAGTTCAGGCACGTGACTGATTACACCAACAGCCAATCGGTCGTCATGCAATTTTTCCAGAGACGTAATGACAGTATCCAACAGCTCAGGGTCAAGTGTACCAAACCCTTCATCCAGGAAGAAGAATTGAAGTGGGTACTGACCTCGCAGCTGAATCTGGGCCGACAGTGCCAAGGCCAGTGACAACGAAGTCAAAAACGTCTCGCCACCTGACAACGTTGATACCGGTCGTTTGACTCCCCCGTTGGCATCATCACAAATCACAAAACCACCACCGGAATCCACCTCCAGTGAATAACGCTGTTTGGTCAGGAAGCGCAAACGCTGAGATGCCGCATGACTAACCTGCATCAGTTGTTCCTCCGCAATATACTCTACAAAAGCATTGCCTCTGAACGCGGATTGCAGCTTGCTGAGCAGTTCGCCTTGACGGCTTACCTCCACCCGCTTGTTCTCCAGTTCGGTCCAGCGAACATGTCGCTGCTCCACATCCTCCAGATCACGTTCTGCACGTGCTTTAGCACGAAGGGCAGCCTCGTCCTCAATTCGGACCTGCTGCAAACGTTCGGTGCAGGCTAACCACTGTTCCTCTGATACGACAGCACCACCCAGCTTTTGTTCCAATTCACGCAACTGGGATGCCAGTTCACGCTCACGTTCACGGTGTTGCTGGATCTCTCCTGCCAGTCGCTCGGCTTCGTGGGAAGGAATTGCCGCAGACACAACAGCATCATCCGAGTCAAACGGGGATTGTTCCAGCAATTGCCGCCAGCGTTCCTGTGCCTGTTGCAGATGTTCTGTGGCCGAGGCGGCTGCCTGCTGAGCCATAACGTCTTTCTTGGCTGATTCCTGCTTCAGCGTGTCCGCTTCTTTGAAGCGTTGTGCCGAGTCCGAAGCTGTTTTACGCAGTCCATCCAGACGAGCCTGAGCCGCAGTAATCAGATCTTCTACCCGCTGCTCTCCAACCCACTGGCGCAAGCGCTCTTCCTTCTCGGCCAGCTGTTTGCTATTGCCCTGCCACTCCGTTTGCCACTGAATCAGTTGTTTATCCAATTCCACCAGCTTCTGCTGGAGAGATTGAATGATTTCGTCTTTTTCCTCAAGGAACGTCACGCTTTTGTTCAGACGTTCCTTGATGTCTTCGGCGCGCGCATCGCGCTCCTGCATCGCCTGATAGAGGGCCTTGGCCTCCTCCTGTGCGATGCCTGGCAGTTCCGCGGCCCAGCGGCCCTGCAAGGCAGCCGCTGCAGCCTCGCTCTCGGCCAGCTTGCGCTCCGCCTGGGCGAGCCCGGCACGGCCGGCCTCTTGCGCAGCTGCCGCTTCCATGCGGCGCTGCTGAGCGCCCACAGCCGCCTGCTGCAACGCGGCGGCTTCGACCTGGAGCGGCGCTGCTGCGGCAGCCAGCGCCTGCGCGGCTTCGCGCAGCGCAGCGGCACGCGATGCCCAGCCTGCCGGGGAGCGCCCGTGTTCGGGCGACCCGGCGGGCTCGGGCTCCGCTGCCGCAGGCGCGGCCTCGGCTGCGGCCGGAGCTTCGCCGGCCGCAGCGCCAAGCTGCGTCAGCAGGCTGCGACGTTCGTGCAGCTGCTGGCGCAGCCCAAAGCGCAGCTCCTGCAGCTCCGCGTGCAGGCTGCGCAGCAGTTCCAAGTCCGCATCGCCTGCGTGCGAACCTTCTCCCGGCGGCGCAGCCGGGAGTGGGTGATGCGGCGAGCCGCACACCGGGCACGGCTCGCCGTCACGCAGCTCGGCGCGCAAGGCGGAGGACAGCCGGTGCAGCTCCTGCTCGCGCATCGTGCCACGCAGCTGTTCCTCTGCAAGGGCCAGCAGGCTTTGTTCGCGGCTAATATCCTGCTCACAGGCAAGCAAGGCCTCAAGACCTGCTGACGCCTGTTCTACCAGATGCTGACGCTGATCACTCAGGCGTTTTTCTTCCTCAGCCGCCGCCTTCAGCTTGTCGGCTCCCTGTTCTGCCGACTGCTTATAGGCTTGCATGTCGGCCTTGTTTTGCTGCAACTGCTCCGCGGCAGTATCCACACGATGTTTCAGTTCAAGCGCAGCTTGAAGTTGCCTGCGTTCCTCTGACTTCACTTCATTTGGCTTGAGGCTCTCCTGAAGTTCCTCACGCCGTTTGCGTCCGCGCTGTTGCAGCTCCTTTTCTTTCTCAAGCTGCTGTCCCAGCGCAGTCTGTTCGCCCTGCCCCTGTTCCAGCTGCTGCGCGAGGCGCGAGCAATCGGCCTGAAGCCCGTCCCGTTCCCGTTGCAGCTCTTTTGCTTGTTCGAGTTGCTCCAGGCGCAGCAAAAGTTTCGGTTCTTCCTCAGTCATTTGCTTACGTGCCGTCTCAGCCTTATCCGCTTCCTGAACAGCCAGACGCTCATGTTCCAGTGCTTGCTGATGAGTTGTCTCGGCAGTATCCTGCCGCTGCTTCTGTGTAGTTGTCGCATCTTGAACCGTCTGCAACGCAGGCAGTATTGCATCTGCCGCAACGGATTGTTTAAGCCGTTGTTCGCCTGCCTCAACCTGCGGTTCCAGCGCTTTAAGCTTCTGCTGTTCATCCGTACGGGCCTGCCGTTCGTTACTTAACTCACGGATTTTACCCAGTTGTTCAGCTTCCTTTGCAGCTTCATCCAGCGCTTTGCGGGACAATTCAGACTGCTGAACAGCGGTTTGAAGAAGACGTTTCGTTTCTTCCATCGTCTCCTTGCTGGCATTGCCAAGTCCCTGTTGCTCTGCAGCGAGAGATTGGTGAACCATATCATTATCCTTGACCCGCCGACTTAATTTGATGGCCAACTGGTCCCCATACTTTTCCAGATGGAATAATCGTTGCAGCATCTGGCGACGTTCACTGCCTTTGAGTGACAAAAACTCGGCAAACTTCCCTTGCGGAAGCACCACTGCCCGTGTAAAATCATCCATCTTTAGACCGATCACATCTTCAACACAGCGATTAACATCTGCCAATTTGTCGGCAAGTACCTGTTCTTCGCCATTGACCGTCTCTATGAATTTGCTGATCGTGTTACTCACCGACACTTCATTATTTCGTTTGAAACGTCGCTCTACCCGGAACCTCCGAGCGCCTTCCGCCGACATCAGTTCAAATGTAAAAGCAACCGACAACGAATCCTCTGCATGATTCATAATGCCTTGCGTCCCGTTCACCGCGCGTTCCACTTTTCCGTACATGGCGAGTGTGATGGCATCGAGCAAGGAAGATTTACCACTACCCGTTGGACCGAAAATACCGAATAGCCCCGTCTCTGTCAGCACGGTAAAATCAATCTCTTGCATCTCCCGATAACTTTGCAGTCCGGCAACTTTTAATAAAATGGGCTTCATCTTTCCTCGACCTCCTCACGCACACCCGGCTCGTCTTCATCCACAAGTTCCAGGAAAAGCTGTACCAGGCTGTCTTCCGGCTGTGCACCACCCGTCTGACGCTGATAAAATTTACGGAACAGTTCGTGGACCGGCAGCTCGGATCGTTGTTCCAAAAGTCCTGCTGCAGCCATCTCGGGATACACCGGGCGAATATGAATGATACCTTCATGTGATTTTCGCAGCTGCTGAATCTCCTTCAGGGACATCGCCTCGTCCAGCCACACTTCCATGTCGATAAAAGCCTGCGGATCACGTCCCTCATCCAGCCAGCGATATACTTCTGCCAGACCACCACGGGCCTGCCAACGCACAAGCGGACGCCCGGAAGTTAACAAAACTTCCTCCACCTGTGCAGCTCCGCCCGGTGCCAGATCAACCATTGTAACAGACTTGCTCTGCCCCGCTTCCGAGAAGCTGTAGGCGAGAGGAGAACCGCTATATCGAATCACACCGTCTCCTTTGACAGCCTGTGCACGATGAAGATGCCCAAGTGCCGTGTATTGCGCACCAGTCGATAAAGATGAAGGGTCCACCGTGTAGGCCCCACCGATCTGAATCGGACGTTCCGAATCACTCTCAAGTCCGCCGAGCACATAGATATGACTCATGGCCAAGTTCACGGTATCCGGGCGAAAAGAAGCTGCCAGACGCTGCATTAACATGCCCACACGGTGACTGTATGCCTGACGAAGCACATTTTCGTCCCCATCTGTTGTCAGCAGTTCATTCAATCTGGCTTCAGAAGGATAAGGTAATGCGGCAATCTGTGCAATTTCTCCGGTTCGCTTTGCATGGATGGTCACCGCTTCTGAAGTAGGCATCCCTACGAGTGTGATGCCCTGTCTGTTCACAAGCGGAGTCACAGAAGCCACCCGCTCTGGCTGATCATGATTTCCTGCAATCACCACGAGGGGTCTTCCATGCTCCGTCAGACGCGCTGCCGCTTCATAAAAAAGTTGTTCCGCCGCTGCGGGAGGATTCACCGAATCATACACATCTCCGGCCATCAATATGGCATCCGCCTGCTGCTCATCAGCCACCCTGACGAGTTCATCAACAAAATCTTCCTGTTCACGAAGTCGGCTTCGTCCTTCAAGCGTTTTTCCCAAATGCCAGTCCCCTGTATGCAAAATACGCATCGTCCGTTCCACCCCTCTCCCATATGAAATCCATGGTTATAATTTCCGATCCAGTTCTTTTACAATTCCACTGCATGTCCACCATCAAAAAAGTACAGCCATTTCCGGTCAACTTTCCGACCTAATATATCTTCAATAGCCCGTCCATACAGATCCAGCTGGAAGCGATAATTTTTGGTGAGTTCATCCAAACCACCACGATGCTCCAACACTCGATCCGTCTTGTAATCAAGCAAGACAAGCTCGCCGTCCACCTCATAGAGACAATCGATAATCCCCTGTACAAGCACGGTTTCATTTTCAATTGATGCTTGCATTTTGCTATCTTCATTTATCTTGAGCATATCTGAGTTCGCTGCCCGTTCATGTAACCACTCCGCAGGGGACTGATGTGCCGGAAGTCCATACACAAACGGAATCTCCCTTTTCACCCACGCTGCACGCAACAGCTCTTTCCCTGGTTCTGTATCGAAAAATCCGACCAGCTCTTCCGGTTCGATAACCTCCGCGTGATGGGACAGCAAAATCTGGAGCTCCACCAATCGCTGAATGGTCTGCTCAATAAGTTGTGAATCAATGGCTGTTCCATCTATAGGAAGATGCTGCATCAACGTATGATACACGTTCCCCCGTTCTGCTCCTGTCAGTTGTTTCTCTCCCATAAATTTGGGACGACGCAGATGCAATTTAAAAGACGTGCCCGCAGATCCCGCATCCTGAACGTTCACTTTACCGTTTGAATCTAACCCTGATCCAGTCTCATGCTCGTTCAATTCACTGGATATGCCACGTAGTACATGGCTTGCTTCATCTTTGGTGTGATTGATTCCTGGTGTGTTGTAATCCAATAATGCCTCGGACTGCTCTCCCAGTTCCTCCATGACCTCTACCGACTGGATATCCTGCATCGCAAGTAACGTTTTCAACTCCGTGACAGATGTACTGGCTGCCACCTGAGTTGCTGCTTCATAGGGATATGTCCACGAAAGCCGTTGATCAACTTCGCGAATCAGCCGTGTCTCTTCTTCTTGAAGGGCTACTGTATCTGTACCTGCATCTTCAATGTTTTGGTTAGCCGTATCTTGTACACTCTTCATCAGCTCTTCTACGGTTGAGGATGGAACCAACTTCACAGGCTGAACCGCTTTTAGTGCAGCAAGTCGTTCTTTCCGCACCTCAGTCATCCCGTCTTCTTCTCCAAGTGTCTGATCCACCACATGATCACGGGATACCTGATCGGCGGAAATAATAGAAATCTCCCATCGTGATTGATCATCTGCAAGACAGGTTGAGAACGAATCATTGCTTCCAGCAAGTTCACGCAGCACAGCCGCATCTGGATGTCTCATCAGGGATGGTCCAATCCAGTCCAGGTAGCTCCGTCCTGCAGCAAGCAGATAGTCTGGCAATGCCAATTCAGGGCTGTCCTTGACCTGAGACCACGCCAGCGCTTTTTTCGCGGCATCTTTTACGGTACCCAGCAGAATCATTTTCTCTTTGGGGCGGGTCAATGCAACGTACAACACACGCATCTCTTCAGCAAGCAGTTCAAATTGCGCACGACGACGAATCGCCAGATTGGCTAATGTAGGATAGGCAACCCGGTTCTCACGATCCACAAACCTTGGACCAAATCCCAGTTCCTTATGCATTAGAAACGGTGCGTTCAGATCCTGTTGATTAAACATCTTGGATATGCCACCAACAAAGACAATCGGAAACTCCAAACCCTTACTCCGGTGAATCGTCATGATACGTACGGCGTTGTCCTGCTCACCAGAACTACCTGCTACAGTCCCGAGGTCTCCCCCGTTTTCCCGCAATCTTGAGACATAGGTCAGGAAACGGAACAAGCCGCGATTTGCAGTTGATTCCTCATATTGTCGTGCGCGATCATACAATGCCTTAAGATTACTTTGACGTTGCAGTCCTCCGGGAAGACCACCAACCCAGTCTAAATACCCGGTTTCCCGATACATACGCCAGATCAGTTCACTTAGACTGCCTTGTCTTGCCTCAAGTCTCCACTGCTCCAATTGACGCATAAAGCGAATTAACTTCTGCTGCAACTCCGAGCCTGAAATCTCCGTAACGCCCATATCCTCGCTTGCATGTCCAGTAAAACCAGCATCTTGAATTCCTTCTGTATGCACATCGAATTCATATCCATCATCCAGGATCTCTGCCTCGACAGAAGCGGCTGTCTCCCGCTGTCCTTGTTCCATCTCTGACCAGGCTTCCGGCCACTGCAACTGGACGATATTGGAATCAGGATGATTATCCTGCAGGGATTGTTGTACGGCATTAGTGGAGGAATCGTCCCATTCTCCAGCAGCCAATATAACTGCATCGTAGAATGACTGTCTTTTGTCCCCGAGCCGAATCTGTGCCAGTTCTTCTTCATCCAGTCCAACAATCGGGGAACGAAGCACGGAAGCGAGCGGAATATCCTGCCTTGGATTATCAACAAGCTGAAGCAGAGACATCATGATTTCCACTTCCGTAGCCTGGAAGTAACCCTTGCTCTGTTCTCCTCCAGCAGGAATTCCCTGCTGTCTGAATTCTTCAATCATGAGCGGAGCCCACATCAAGGTCGAACGCAGCAAGATGACCATGTCACCGTAACGTGCCGGGCGCATCGTTTGCAGGGCTTTGTCATATACATGGAGGGCAGGTTTGTCCGTATCCCCAACCATCTCACGAATACGCCTTGCAATCGCCCGTGCTTCCAACTGGGCTGTCTCAAGTTCGGCACTCTCCAGTTCTGCGGAGACCGATGCATCCCCGTTCTCATCCGTACTCTCTGTCAGATCAGGACCACCGCCCTGACGATCGATCAGCATGAGTTCAGGTGTATACGCCTCATCACCAATCGTTTCTGACGGGAACGTAGCCCCGTATGCCAGTTGAGCTCGTTCATCGTAAGCAATCTCTGCCACACCTTCGTTCATGAGTTGCCGAAATATCATATTGACCGAATGCACGACTTCCGCACGACTGCGGAAATTCCGCGCAAGATCAATACGTTGACCTGTACGATTCAGATGATTTTCCACCATTCCGTCCTCACGTGTGCTCGCTCCATATTGGCGATACTTGTTCATAAACAGACCTGGCTCAGCCAACCGGAAACGGTAGATACTCTGTTTGACATCACCTACCATGAATCGGTTACCCGGGTTTTCTCTGGAGATCAGCTTGACGATATCTTCCTGAACTGTATTGGTGTCCTGATATTCATCTAGTAACACTTCATCGAATCGTGAACGGTACTCCATAGCCGCGTCGGAAGGCATCGACAGTTCAGGCGTTGAATCCTCATGCCGCAAAATGTGAAGGCAGTAATGCTCCAGATCACTGAAGTCAACTTGCCCACGTTCCTGTTTGGCCTGTCGATAACGTTCTCCAAATGTACTAACCAACCTCGACAACTCCTGCATGAGTGGTGCCGCTTGCTCCAGCTCCTGCCAGAACGAAAACGCACTTCTTCCAAACAATGAACCTTTCAGGTCGGTAACTGCCTTTTTCGCAGCCTCACGGAGTTCCTTCACCTGATCTTGTAAAGCAGGGTCCGTTTGATCCTTTTTGCAGGGTTTCAGTTTGCCAAATGTAGCGGGTTGAAACACTTCAGGCAACCTTTCCCATGGCATAACCTGGGCCGCAGACAACAGCTCTTCTACCATCACCAGGTCTTCTTTTAACGTATCTGCATAAGGTGCCGGTCCTTCAGGCTGCATGGAAATATGGATGCCTTGACGGAGCAGTCCTGCCGCACCACTCAAAGCAAGAGCCGCATCACGCAAAATACTCTGAACCCATGCTGAATGTCCAAGTGCCTCCACACTTTCCACCTGAAAAGCAGATGCCATCTCTGAGAGCCAATGATCCGGCCAGGAATGACTGCGGGAGAAATCATACAATCGTTGCACCAGTCGATGCATCGCATCATCATTTCGTTCTCCACTGAACCAGTCCACCAATTCGCGGAATGTACTCCCTTCATCTTCTTCGCCATACTTTTCCTCAAATAGTTCTTCGAGTAGTTCCTGGCGCATGATTTCCGCTTCATTTTCATTCAGGATACGGAAAGCCGGGTTCAACGGAATTTGCTGATAGTAACGGCGAATGACTTCCATACAGAATGAATGCAGCGTTGTAATCGATGCCCGTCCAAGCAGCGACAGCTGCTTACGCAGATGCTCTTCTCCAGGTTGTTCTTCAAGCGCACGTTCCAGCGCTTCCCGAATCCGTTGTTTCATCTCGGCGGCGGCCGCTTTGGTAAATGTAGCTACAAGCAAGCGATCCACACTGAATCCTTGGGAGGGATCTGCAATCTTACGAATAATTCGTTCAACCAATACAGCTGTTTTGCCTGATCCCGCTGCAGCGGCAACCAGAATGTCTTCTCCGCTTTCCGAGATGGCACTCCACTGGTCATCACTCCAGAAGCTTCCTTCCGGTTTGGGCATATTCGTCATGATGTTTCCCCTCCCTTGGTGTGAGATAACATATCCCAGATTTGTTGTTTGCCCGGTTTGGACAACAGGTTGTATTCATTTCCTTCTATATTCTCATCAAACTGACATACAGGCTTATACGGACAGAATGTGCACGCCACTTCCTGCTGAATACGATAAGGCTCAATGGCTACATCTCCATCCGTAATTCGGGTACCAATCTCGCGGATATTACTGCGTACCGAAGCAAGCAGCGTATCCCATTGCTCTGGCGTAGCTACAGCGGCACTGCTATAAAAGCTGCCATCTGCTTTGAGGGCAACCGGAATAATAGCTGAATACCCCTTATCCAGGGTGTTGTCCATTTGTGCAATTGCATCCCGGTCCGCGAGCAGCAAACCTTTCATTTTGAACCGTTTCAGCAGTTCTTGTCCTGCCTGCTCCGATGTCATGCCGTTTGCGGATTGCAACAGCGGGTTATGCACATGGAAATACAACGTCCCTCCCGGCATCGCCGTTTCCCCAAGCCATTCTTCGGCAGCACTAAGTAGCACCTCCAGATAGGTGAGCATCTGCAATGACAGACCATAGTACACTTCATGTAACTTGAGGTCCGTCTGGCTTGATTTATAGTCAATGACACGCAAGAGCAGACCATTCTCGCCTTCTGCCACATCCACACGGTCAATCCGACCCACGATCTCCATCACACATCCGTTCTCCAGTTCAAAACGTAGTGGCGGCAGTGTTTTATCCGGTCCAAAATCAAGCTCCAGCCCAATCGGTTCAAAACTTCCACGTCTGGACTGTTCACCGAGAATAACGGATGCCCGACTAACAATGTCCTTCAATTTGCGGAAAATATAACCGTATCGCTTGGTGCTTAGCAAAATTTCCCCTTGCAGCTGTGGTGCAATCTGCTCCACAGTTTGCTCGGCTTCCTGACGGCATTGGTCTGGAGTCAAACTGCCCCAACTACGATTTTCTTCGCGCAACCGCATAGCCAGCTGGCTTAGTGCAGCATGAAACAGCTGTCCGATATCAGGAGCCTGAAGACGGTACAATTGCCGTTCTTTGAGGCGTAGCCCATGCGAAGCAAAATGAGAGAACGGACAGGCTACGAACCGCTCCATTCGCGAGACACTCGTCCTCACCTCTGTGCCATACAATCTGCGACTGGTAGCTGTACGTAGTGGTAATGCCCGATTACGATAAAAGATCGATCCCATCAACCGCTCCAACTGAGGTCTGCTTGTCTCCCGAGATACATGCCAATTGTAGACCGCCCACCACATTTCAGGGATGTCTTCTCCGCGGCGCCATTTGCGCAATTGTCCAATAAGCGCAGATAGACTCTGACCTGGATGGGTGACATAGGACCAATGCGCTTCTTCCGAGTTCACAACCGGTGGTTGAGCGAGCAATGGCTGTTCTTGTAGACCAAACATTTTCCGTACATGGCGGACAATCTCGGAAGGAAGCAGTGCTTTTCCCTCATCATCAGCAACCGGGTAACTCAGCCACAACTGGCTGCTTGCCGCTGTAAGTGCCGTATAGATCAGAAAACGTTCATCTAACATTTGCCTTGTTGCACCTGGTCCAAGCGCCATGCCTCGTTCCGTCAGTAACGCTCTCTCCAGTTCCGTTAATACACCATCATCCTGAGGTACGGCGGGTAATTCACCATCAACTGCACCAAGGATAAATACATATTTGATGTCCTGAAGACGTGTACGGTCCATCGAACCAACCAATACCTGATCCAGTGCTGGTGGTACCAGACCCAGCTTCAGTTCCGTCAATCCGGTCTCAATCATCCCGGCAAACAGCGTGATATCCAGCCGTTCATTCCCCATCATATCTACCATCTGATCCAATAGATCCAGCACAGCTCCCCACATCTGCCGATGTTCTCTCGACCGTTCGGGGTCACCTTGAGCCTTAGCTTCAGCAGACATATGTTCCAACTTCCATGCGATCTCAGCATCTTCCAACAGTCTGTATAGTGCCTCGCACTGGGCTTTTGCTGTCTTTGCCTTTTTCATTCGTTTCTCAAAAACACCCAAGGAATCTGTAATGACCGTTCGGCAGCTCTCCATTAAAGAAAGCATCTGGTCCCGTCCTCGACTACGGCCATCCTGACCGTTGTCTTCCAGCGACAGGCTTGGTACATACTTCCATGGTTTGCCGTCAGTCCAGCGATACCCGTGAATACCACAAGCCAGTACATAATTCTCAAGCTGGTCCATATCTTCACGAGTGATGGAACCATCACGCGGAAGCAGCAGATCCGTTTTGACACAACGAAATACATCCTCGTAACGCCAGTGGCGCCGAACAATATCCAGTGCGGAACGGATAAACTCAGATAATGGATGATGAAGTTCATTTCTTCTGCGGTCCAGAAAGACGGGTACGTCATAATCCCTGAATAGAGGTTCAGCTATATCAGCGTAGGTATCCAACTGACGAACAAGTACCGCCATATCCCGATAACGCGCACCTTCGTTTTGCGCCAGACGCCGCATCTCACGCAGTGCTCCCTCCATCTCAGCTCGTCGGTTCTCCGCTGCAACCAGTCGGATTCCGGAATCAAGGCCATCACTTTTCCACCGAATTCGGCGGTCGAAACCAGCCTCCAGATGAGCAAGTCCCGGACGATCCTTGTATCTCGGTGGAATCTCCGAATCTAGCACGGTTATATCGCTCGGTACACCCAGTTCATCAGCCATCCCTTTGAGACGCGCGTAGGCACTCGCCGTGGGATAAAACAGTTCCAGTTCTCCAGGCAGTGCGCCGTGATCATAAGGGCGATCGAGTGTCAGTGCAATCGTCACGGAAGAGGACTGCAACATCAGCCGACCGATCACACTCATCTCCTGTGGTGTGAATCCCTGAAAGCCATCAATCCAGATCTGGGCATCCTGCAGCAATGCACTTTCCGACAAACGATTTGTCAGCTCGGTCAACGTGTCTTCATCATCAATATATAAATTGGTCAGTTCCTGTTCATAGTCACGATATATCAGATTCAAGTCATGCAACTTGTCCTCCAGAATTGGCGAAGTGGGTGAGTTATTCCATCCAGACAGCCCTTCTTCCAGCAATGATGGATCAACTTCATAACGTTTAAATTCACTATATAAGTCATTTAATTCCCCTATAAAACCCAGCTGGCTGCCGGATGCACCAAACAGCTTCAGTTCTTCCTTACGGCGCTGGATTACTTTGTAGAGCAGCATCTTTTTGCCTTCGGCTCCGATTGGAATACGAGCAGAACCGCCTGCTTCCTGCATTACACGATAGGCTAGACGGCGAAAGCCGAGCACTTCTGCACGCATGGTACCTTTAATTGCTCCAGAAGACACCAATGCCTGCTCTGTTCGAAAGGAACTCTGTTCGGGAACGAGTAAAATCAAAGGTTTGCCTTGCGGTTCTTGTTGAAGCAGGGATGTAATTTCCCGGGTAATCAGCGAGCTTTTGCCGCTGCCTGCCCGGCCAATAACAAAACGAACGGACATGTCTAATCCTCCAAACCACACGTACAAGATTTTAATTCCCAGTATAACATATCTGACTTGGTTCGGAACATACGTTTGCCACTATCCGGTAAAACCGGAGATCATCTCCGTTAACACAGCAAGACAGCAAAAAGCCCGCAGCTATTACACTGTGGACTTTTGACTTGATCTATAGATTAAATTAAAGATTATTTACACTTGCCACTCCGAGGACAGAACAACCCTCCGATCGCTGTTATTCCCAGATTTATTTGATTCAATTTTTAAAAAGTGAAAAAATCCGAGAATAAAGGCAAAGATTATGCTTCCGAAGCAGCTTTCCTTCAGAAAGCTTTTAGCTCCGCTTCTTCAGGTTATTTCTGTCCTCTACGTTCTCGTGTAGATGTTTAGTCCAATCTATACAGTTAAATTAGAAGGGAATTCATACAATTAATTCTTTTTACTACGCACTTCGAAAATAGCAAATTTCAGGTAATGTCCTTCATCCACGCCCAAAATTTGCGGGTGATCCTTACCGGCTGCTTTCCAGTCGATCAAACGAAGCACTTTGCCTGCATCTTCCGCTGCATCGGCAATCGTATCTAGGAAGAGATCTGGACGCATGTGATACGAACAGCTGGCTGTTACCAAATATCCGCCCTCATTAACCAGTTTCATTCCTTGCAGGTTGATATCTTTATATCCACGGCATGCACCTTTAACTGCTGATTTCGTTTTGGCAAATGCAGGAGGATCGAGGATGACGACATCAAATGTTTTACCGCCAGCTGCCAGCGCTTTGGATGTATCCACTTTCTGTTCGCCTGCACGTGCACGTGCGGTACGTTCATCCAGTCCTTTCACTTGTTCACGCAAGTACTGGAATGCATCAGCAACCACGAATTCGACCCGGTCGGTGAAACCGTTCAGCTCCACATTTGTTCGTGCACTCTCAATGGCATGCTCCGAAATATCAAGACAAGTCACTTTTTTGGCTCCATACTTGCAAGCATTTAACGTGAAGCTGCCTGTGTGTGAGAAACACTCCAGTACGGTGGCACCATCCCAATAAGGGAATGTAACTATCTTACCGCTTTTATTCACAGGCAAGCGCTGCTCTGTGCCATCCTGCTCGGTAGTTTGGAGTGTGATTCCACTCTTGTAGCCCCACCCCTTCATGAGCGGTTCGATCGCTGCACGATTTTCGCGTTGGTCGAAGAAGTAACCTGTCTTCTGCCCTTCCACGATGTCCACTTTAATGAGTAGTCCATTTTCTGTAACGGTGACATGTCGTGGGCAATCTCCGTACAGCGGACCTTTGGTCTGCTCCAAACCTTCCAGTTCACGAATCGAGACATCACTGCGCTCATATATGCCTTCTGGCTGCATTACTTCAATGAGTGCCTGTACGATGGCTTCACGGCAACGATCCATGCCAAGTGTAAGCAACTGTACAACGAGGATGCTGCCGAACCGGTCAACGATCAAGCCTGGCAGAAAATCAGCTTCGCCGTAAACGAGACGGTATGCCTCTCCATCCTGGATAAAACGTTCCCGGTGACGCAAGCAATCGCGGAAACGCGCTGCAAAAAACGCCGTATCCATCTGTTCGGACTCCAAGGGTTGATAAGCTACAACCCTTACAGTGATCTGAGATGCAGGATTGTAATATCCTGTCGCCAGATAGCGACCTTGATGATTCAATACATTGACCAGATCTCCCGGCTCCGGGTTTCCGTCAACAGAGGCAATTTCATTGTTAAATATCCATGGATGGGCATGTTCAAGCCGCTTTTTGCGACTGCGTTCGAGTGTAACTGATGGCAAGGTAGATCCACTTCTTTCATAGTTAGTTAAAAAGATAGGTTTGGTGAGGCGCGTAGGTGGCGTTTCGGTTACGAATCGATCTTCCGATCGCTGTTGTCTCCAGATTTTTTTGATTCCCTTTTTTAAAGGGAAAATCCGGAGACAAAGGCGCACGCTTCGCTTCTTCAGATTCGATTTCGTCCCCTCCACTACGTTTGCACGAATCACCGTATCTTTCGAATTGGGGTGCGGCAGTTAAGTGACGTTCCGGTTACGAATCGATCTTCTGATCGCTGTTGTCTCCAGATTTTTTTGATTCCCTTTCTTAAAGGGAAAATCCGGAGACAAAGGCGCACGCTTCGCTTCTTCAGATTCGATTTCGCCCCCTCCACTACGCTTGCACGAATCACCGTATCTTTCGAATTGGGGTGCGACAGTTAAGATGCTTCAGTGACGAATTGTTACTACGGTCACTTTATTTAAATGACTTTACGGTTACGGATTGGTTTTGAGCGTTTTTATTCTTTTTTTGGACTTCCCTACTAAAAAAGTCTGAAATAACCGCAACACATGTGCGGCTTGCTTCCGCAGATTAGATTCGTCCCCTCCACTACGTTTGCACGAACCACTGTATCTTTCGAATTAGGGTGGGGTAATTTAGGTCGCTTCCCTCTGAATTCCTTTAGGCTTGTCATGGTTGTCTTTTCTTACTCATAGGATGAGTTAAGGAACCCGGACGGAAGGAATGATGTTTCTATGTTTAGAGATGTGATATTGCCCCTACTCTATGGGCTTATTATCTTTTTTGGTGGCATGAAACTGATGGAGACGGCCTTGCAACGTATGGCAGGGCCCATGTTGGCAGGTTGGCTCAATCGCGCTACCTCTGCTCCATGGAAAGGTATGGCCTTCAGTGCGGGCGCAACGGCCTTGTTACAGAGCAGTACTGCGGTCACCGTGCTCACCATTGGACTGGCTAATGCCAGATTAATTACCTATGGACGCACACTCGGCATCATCCTCGGCACCAACATAGGGACATGCCTGACAACAGAGCTGGTGGGGCTGCAGATTGGACGTGCTTCCCTGCCGCTACTCGTCCTGTCGCTAACGGGCTGGGCCATGTTTGTTGTTCTTGGTGAACGCAATCTGGCCGCTCCTGAACGCACGCGCCAGACTCTGTTTAACATCCAGTACAGCTTCCTCGCAGCCGCAGGATTTGCACTTGTTATGACAGGTATTCAGGTAATGCAATCCATTGCCTTACCCTTGCGGAGCATGGGCGTATTTCAATGGTTTCTCGACCGCTCGGCCGACAGCTTGTGGTGGGGCTTCCTGGCAGGTGCCTGTCTGACAGCGCTCATTCACAGCAGCGCAGCTGTCATTAGCATGGCGATTACGCTCGCAGCCACAGGGGTATTACCTGTGGAGATCGGCATCGCCATTGTGATCGGGTCCAATGTGGGGACCTGCATCACCGCTGTGATTGCTGCCGCGGGCGGAGCATCCGCAGGCAAATTTGTCGCAGCCTCCCATGTTGTATTAAACATTGCGGGAGCGCTGCTGTTTATGCCGCTGATCGGCCAGCTGCATGAAGCTTCGGCCTGGCTGTCAGCGGACTACGGGGCACAAATTGCGCATGCCCAGACCCTTTTTAACATCACCAGTTCACTGCTTGCTTTGCCATTCTGTTACTTGCCGATTTGGCACAAAAAACCACCGGTCCACGCCCCTGCGGCGAAGTCACCCGTGGCTTGATGATCTGCCTATCCAGACCTACAGAACGCGCGGCTAACTGACTCGATCTAGAACAATAATGCGTTATACGTTAATGCCTAACTTGTTCAGGGCTACACGCAAGATATCATCGTTATTATCATATCCGTTCTGCTGCTGTCTGGACCATGCTTCTTCCGGAGCATACCAATCCACACCCTTGATTTCTTCAATCTGAGGCTGCAGATCTCCACTCTCGGCTTCAACGAGATAATAATGAACTTCCTTGTCCACCGGGCCAAAATCTGCATGTTGGTACGTGTAAGCAATAATATCAACCGGCTCTACAATGCGGCCCACCATACCTGTCTCTTCCAAAATCTCGCGCAGTGCCGTCTGTTCGATTGTTTCTCCCTCTTCCATTTTGCCCTTGGCGAGAGTTGTTTTACCATAACGATCTACGATAAGCTGAATTTGAAGACGTCCGTCTTCCCCTGTTCTATAAACAACTCCGCCTGCTGAAATTTCTTTTTTGTTCATCATGCTCTCCCCCATCAACTTCGATATCTTTATCTTATTTTTTTGCAAAAGAAGGACCTCATCTCCCCGGGTAAGCTCCCCAAGGAAATGAAATCCTTGTTTCTGACGCCTCGATTACATCGCGGCGGACTTAAGATTCTCTTCCAACACACGTACCAGCGTAGCCTGACTCTCGTTGACGCCGGCTTCAACCACTTTGACTCGGCACACTTTACCGACCATATCCATGGTTCCGTCAAAGACCAGTTGAATGTAGTTGTCGCTATAACCGTGCAGCTTGCCACTTCCCTCGCGGCCTTTGGCTTCACCTTCGGGAATAACATCCAGTACCTGTCCAACAAACTGCTCAGCGTACTCCAGCTGCATCTGCTCAGACAAGTCAATCAGTTCATGCACACGTGCATTTTTGACCTCTTCGTCCACCTGATCTTCCATTCGTGCTGCTGGGGTACCCGTACGCTTGGAATAAGGGAATACGTGCATTTCAGAAAAACCGATCTTCCGCATCAACTCATAGCCATTACGGTACATCTCATCCGTCTCACCTGGAAATCCAACAATGATGTCTGTTGTAATCGCTACATCCGGCATTGCTTCCCGAATGCGAAGCATCTTGTTGTAAAACTCTTCTGTCGTATATTTGCGGCGCATGCGTTTCAACACCGTATCATCACCCGCTTGCAGCGGAATATGGAAGTGACGAACAAGTTTGTCTGAACGTTTGATCACGTCGAGCATACGGTCGTCAATCTGACTGGCTTCAATCGAGCTGATTCGAATACGCTCCAAACCCTCTACCTTATCCAAATCCCACAGCAGATCGGTCAGATCATAGTTCTCCATGTCATCGCCATACCCACCTGTATGAATACCGGTCAGAACAATCTCCTTGTATCCGGCGTGTACGAGTTGATGTGCCTGTTGAATAATGCTGTTTGCTTCCCGACTACGTGAGAGACCACGAGACCACGGAATGATGCAGAACGTGCAAAAGTTATTGCATCCATCCTGAATTTTCAGGAATGCGCGGGTGCGGTCAGCAAAATCAGGTACATCCATTTCTTCAAACACACGGGTTTTCATAATATTACGCACCGCATTAACGGGTTGACGGGACTCCTGAATTTCATTAACATATGGCAAAATCTTGTCACGGTCCTGTGTACCGATAACCAGATCCACCCCTGGGATGTCCAGAATCTCTGCCGGAGAAGTCTGCGCGTAGCAGCCTGTAACGGCCACAATCGCCTCCGGGTTGCGCCGAATGGCACGACGAATAATTTGACGGCTCTTTTTGTCGCCGGTATTGGTTACTGTACAAGTATTAATCAAGTATACATCCGCTGTCTGTTCATCAAAGTCCACTTGATCGTAACCTTCGTTTTTGAACAATTGCCAAATCGCCTCTGTATCATAGAAATTAACTTTGCAGCCTAAGGTGTAAAACGCCACGGATGGCATAATTACATTCCTCCCATTTCTCCGGATTCATATAACACGCAAGTTAGTGCTGCCATTCCAGCTGTCTCAGCACGCAAAATGCGTTTGCCCAGTCCAACAGATACAGCACCTGCCTGATCAGCCTCTGCCGTCTCCTTCTCAGAAAATCCACCTTCCGGTCCAACCACGATCAAAACTTCTGCACTTGCATCAGGTGCAAGCTGCTCTATAAACGGCTTCAATGCATCTCTCAGCTGTTTACCGTTTTCTTTCTCATAACAATAACATACCAGGCTATAGCCCTCAAAAGAAGATAACAGCCCTTTCCAGGAAAGCGGCTGCTCGACAGATGGAATACGATTCCGGTGACTCTGTTCGGCAGCTTCCTTGGCGATTTTCCGCCAGCGCTCCAACCGTTTGCCTTCTTTCTTGGCATCATATTGCACAATCGTACGTTCTGACAGGAAGGGTACAAATGATACCGCCCCAATCTCAGTACATCTCTGGATGACTGTTTCCATCTTGTCGCCCTTGGGCAAACTCTGTGCCACGGTTACACGAATCCGTGCTTCATGGTCCATCTCAAGAGGTTCGACAATACTGGCTGTCACTTGGCCAACTTCAATAGTCTCAATTTCCACGAGTGCTTCTCTGGAGTTTCCGTCACTGACAATCAGTTTATCTCCAGGTTTACCACGCATGACCTTGCCGATATGGCGTGCATCATCACCTGTGATGATCACAGCGTGTTCATTAAACTGTTCTGCAGATACAAAATATCGCTGCATTAGTCAATCCACCCATTCTGTCCTGTTATGACTGGAATTCACCCCGCCTGCTGGCAGGCGTGAATCCAATCGCCACAGATGATCATACAACTTTTACGTGTTTCTGACCAGTATATCAGCCCAAAACACGCTACGCTATTAGCGATATAATTCAATAACCAGCTTTGCCAGATCCACATACATCGTTTGCGCAAACACATACAAAGGTTGAATCGTCACATTTTGCAACGGAGGTATAACAAGAATCAACAGGAAGATAAAAATAGACCATTGCTCCACCCCTTGCAGCTTGCGACTGATTGAAGGTGGCACTACATCTTCCAGAATCCGATAACCATCCAGTGGGGGCAACGGAATCAAGTTAAACAGGAACAGGAAAAAGTTGGTTAAGTTAAAGATAGCGAAGAACGTTGTAATTGCTGTCAGCAGGCGCTCATTATCAATACCGCCGAGTGCTCCCGAACCAACCAGTGAAGCATAGATGATTGTACCGATGATCGCGAGCAATAGATTACTCAGAGGCCCTGCTGCGGATACGATGATGCCCATCAATCTAGGTTTGTCGAAGTTAGCCCGATTAACCGGAACTGGGCGTGCCCAACCAAAGCCGGCAATAATGAGCAACAGCACACCAAACAAGTCAAAGTGTACAACCGGATTCAGTGTGACCCGACCCAACAGCTTGGCTGTTGGATCACCGAATTTGTTGGCAAAATACGCATGCGAGAATTCATGCACCGTAAATGCGATCAGGATAGTCAGCAGGAAAAACGGAAGCTGATCGATCGGATAACGAAAGAACGAATTCCAAAAGTCCATACGTTACCCCTTTCTGGCTACAAACGCCAGCCAATCCTCATCACGATGGATCGCACTCACTTCAAACCCGGAGGCTACCAGTGCATCATGTACAACCTGCTCTTTGTTCTTCCAAATGCCTGATACAATATAGGTCCCACCAGACTCAAGCGCATTATAGACATCGTCTACGAACAACAAAATGATTTCAGCCAGAATGTTCGCCACGACAACCTTAACCGGTAGTTGTACACCAAGTGCAGGGTCCTGACTCCCGAGGACAGACAACAGATCACTCTCTTTAACCGTAATTTGTTGCTCCAGCCCATTCAGTTCCACATTCTCCCTGGCACTGATTACCGCAACCGGATCAAGATCAAGCGCCAGTACATGTTTTGCGCCAAGTTTTATCGCTCCTATAGCCAAAATACCAGAACCTGTACCTACGTCAATAACTTCCTCGCCGCCCTGAACAACCGTTTCCAGTGTACGCAAGCAGAGGGAGGTCGTTGGATGTGTTCCTGTTCCAAAAGCCATGCCTGGGTCAAGCTCAATAATTTTCTCATCCGGACTTTCTGGCGTATACTCTTCCCACGTTGGCTTGATCGTCAGACGTTCCGATACACGTACCGGCTTGAAATATTGTTTCCAGGCTGTTGCCCAGTCATTTTCATCCACTGTACGCGTCTCATAACGAACCTCACCTGTATCAATTCCGAATTCGGAGAGTTCCTCGATTCTCGGATTAACTTCTGACTGTAGTGCATCCATGTCCGTACCTTCGGAGAAGTACCCTTTGATTACCGCAAAGCCTTCCGGAATATCATTCAAAGGAACGTCGTATAACTCACCATATGTCGTGTCCCGTTTTTTATTTAAAGTACCGGACTCTTCAATTGAAACCCCTCCAGCACCCGCTTCATGTAAAAAATTCGAAATCATCTCCACAGCTTCTTCTGTGGTATGTATTGTTAGTTCATGCCATAACATACTTGGTTTTTCCTCCTCATTTTTCAAACATCCCAACTATTGTACTACACAAGCTAGCCGGAGCACAAAGCCGCACCAGTAAAAGAAAAACAAAACAGGATATCCGCAGCCTGACTGCTCGAATATCCTGTCATCTATTCATACATATCTGTTTCATTTACTTCAGCATTTTGCATAATTCGAATCTCACTTAGCAAAAACGCCCACCATTCTGCGTGATCATCTCAGCGGCTTGCGGGAGCGAATCGTTGGATACGGACACGGTCAGCAAAATTTCTTGTTTTAGCCTGTTTGCCGAATCCTCTTCGGGTGTATCATACACCTGACCATTGGACAGCATTTCCGTTTCATCACTAATCAGGGCAAGTACATTCAGTTCGCCACTAAACCCTCCAACGACGGCTGTAGGAGAATTATCGAAGCCCTTAACATCGTTTGAGTCCAATGCAGACGCTTCATTGCCAAGGCTCTCGATACTTAATTGGTTCGGGTGCAACAATTCCAGGGCTCTTCGTGCAGACTCCGCCTCAGTCCAGCTTGTAAAAACAGCTTCGAGGGTCACTGCCGAGCGATCTTCAGTCATGAAGCTCCCGTCCCTGACGTCGATCAGCCGCTTCACTGCGGCGTAGTGCTTCGATATCTTCATGATCCGCAGCTTCAGCGCTGAATTCCACGTCCTCATTTTTCGCGGATTGCATACGTTTCATCTTTTCCGTTTTTGTTAGAATCTTGCCTGGACGTTCATGTTCTGCCATTGTAATGCTCCTCCTTCAAATTGTATAAGTTCAACTAAATCGTATTTACACTGACACTCCGATGACAGAACAACCTTCCGATCGCTGTTATCCCCAGATTTTTTTTAATTCCCTTCTTCAAAGGGAAAATCCGGGGATAAAGGCGAACGCTTCGCTTCTTCAGGTTTTTTCTGTCCTCTCCGTTATTGTGTAAATGTTTAGATTGAATCTTATATTGTTGATCTAAATATATATTTCTTGAAACTAGATCATTCCACCGGCTTGTTCGATTATAGACATAGCGCGGTGATGTACCGATTCATCTACGATAACCGTTAGTAATACATCCCTTCCCGTAGGTCCACCCTGTCCACCATCACTCATGCCGCTTGCAGAAGGGTCCGCCGCAGCCATGATTCCAGCACTGGCATTTGTTTGCATGGAATCGGGCACCCATGATGAAAAACTGCCGGAAACGCCCGGCTTGTAGGAAGCCCCGCTTGGTCCTACACCCGCATATCGGCTGAATCGATTAATCGACAGGTCCTCCACTCGCAATGCCTCCAGTTTTTTGGCTGCTCCTTGAGCCTGCTCCGGGCTGTGAAAGTACGCCAAAATATTTTTCTCGGTCATCCGCTTCACCTGCTTCCCTAATTTCTCGCATATCAGCTATGCATATCATTCTCGCCATGCTATCTTTCCGCAAGTTCGCTCAGAATATACCGAAATGCTCCCACAAATTGCTGTCGTTCTTTACAGCATAAATCCATGGATTTTGCCAAAATCACTGAAACACTAAAAAAAGGCGTACAAAAAAGGACACCCTACGGTAAAAACCGCTGTGGTGTCCTTTTGGACTTGCTATATATTATTCTCAGTCGCCGCGGAAGGCACGTTTCACTCTATCAAAGAAAGATTGTTCATGCTCATGTGTTTGCTCTCCATCCAGCGCAGCAATTTGGCGAAGCAGATCTTTCTGCTCGTCATTCAGCTTACTAGGTGTAACCACAACCACTTTCACATGCTGATCCCCTTGCCCCATACCGCGCAGGCGTGGTACGCCTTTGCCTTTGAGTCGGAAATACGTTCCCGTTTGTGTACCAGCTGGTACTTTCAACTTCACTTTCTCGGTCAGCGTTGGGATTTCAACTTCATCTCCCAGAGCTGCCTGAGCAAAGGTAAGTGGGATTTCGCAATAAATATCGTCACCTTCACGCTCGAAGAAATCATGTGATTTCACGCGAATGACAATATACAGATCTCCCGCTGGTCCGCCACGCAGGCCTCCCTCGCCCTCACCTGTCATACGCAGTTGCGCGCCATCATCTACACCCGCTGGAATGCGGACATGGATTTTGCGTTGCTTGCGAACTTTACCGCTACCACTGCACGTTGTACATTTTTCTTTGATAATTTGGCCCGAACCACTACAGTTCGAACATGCACGACGATTAACCATTCGACCAAACGGTGTATTTTGCACGACTTCCTGCTGACCGCTACCTTGGCAGACCGAGCAGGTTTCCGGTTTCGTTCCAGGTTTGGCACCTGAACCATGACAGGTATCACAGCCTTCGGTACGCGGAATCGTAATATCGGTTTCTTTACCGAACACAGCTTCCTTGAACTCAATCGTCATCGTGTACTGCAGATCATTCCCCCGTTGCGGAGCATTGGGATCACGTCGTCCACCGCCACCGCCGCCAAAGAACATGTCGAAGATGTCGCCAAATCCGCCGCCGCCAAAATCACCGCCACCACCGAATCCACCTTGATTCGGATCGACATGACCATATTGATCATATTGTGCACGCTTCTGACCGTCACTCACTACGTCGTAAGCTTCTTTAACTTCTTTAAATTTAGCTTCCGCATCAGCAGCCTTGTTTACGTCAGGGTGATACTGACGGGCAAGCTTACGGTAAGCCTTTTTAATTTCATCGTCGTTAGCCGTTTTACTAACGCCAAGCACCTCATAATAATCACGCTTTTCAGCCACTCTTCCACCCCCATATCATTCACCATATCGCACATCGTGACAAAAGGAAAGCCAAAGCGCGGGAGCCCCGGCTATGACTTTCCCTCTAATTCGAACGTCACCGATGTTTAATTCGCGTAGAACTACGAATTAGTTTTGTTTTTTATCTTCATCCACAACTTCGTAATCAGCGTCTACGACGTTATCACGTTTAGCGGAACCTTGTTGCTCTTCAGCACCTTGTGCTTCTTGCTCTTGCGCCTGAGCTTGCTCATACAGTTTCACGGACAGTTGTTGAACGATCTCTGTCAGTTCTTCTGTAGCAGCTTTGATCTCTTCCAGGTTGTCGGAAGCCAGAACACCTTGCAGTTTTTCTTTGGCAGCATTCGCTTTTTCAACTTCGCCAGCATCTGCTTTTTCGCCAAGATCTTTGATCGTTTTGTCAACAGAGTAGATCAATTGATCTGCACTGTTTTTCGCTTCAACGAGTTCTCTGCGCTTTTTATCTTCTTCAGCGTGCAACTCAGCATCTTTCATCATTTGCTCAACTTCAGCATCGCTCAAACCGCTGGAAGAAGTGATTGTGATTTTTTGAGTTTTGTTAGTACCTTTATCTGTCGCAGATACGTTAACGATACCGTTGGCATCAATATCGAAGCTAACTTCGATCTGTGGAACGCCACGTGGAGCTGGTGGAATATCACCCAACATGAAACGTCCAAGCGATTTGTTACCTGCTGCCATCTCACGCTCACCTTGCAGAACATGAATCTCAACGCTTGGTTGATTGTCTGCATATGTGGAGAATACTTGAGATTTGCTTGTAGGGATCGTTGTGTTACGCTCGATCATTTTGGTGAATACGCCACCCGCTGTTTCGATACCCAGGGACAATGGAGTTACGTCAAGCAATACAACGTCTTTCACGTCACCTGTCAGTACGCCCGCTTGTACAGCAGCACCCAACGCTACAACTTCATCTGGGTTAACGCCTTTGTGAGGCTCTTTACCCGTCAGTTTTTTGATTGCTTCTTGGACTGCAGGAATACGTGTGGAACCACCAACCAATACGATCTTGTCGATATCGTTAGCTGTCATACCCGCATCGCTCAATGCACGACGAGTTGGTTCAAGCGTACGCTCAACCAGACCTGCAGAGATTTCTTCAAATTTCGCACGGCTCAGGTTCAACTCCAAATGCTGTGGAACGCCATCAGCAACCGTGATGAACGGCAAGGAGATCGTTGTAGTCAATACACCGGAAAGTTCTTTTTTCGCTTTTTCCGCTGCATCTTTCAAACGTTGAACCGCTGCTTTATCTTTGCTCAAGTCAATGCCTTGATCTTTTTTGAATTCACTTACGAGATAATCAATGATTACTTGGTCAAAGTCATCCCCGCCCAGTTGGTTGTCCCCGCTCGTTGCTTTAACTTCGAAGAAGCCGTCACCCAGTTCAAGAATGGATACGTCGAACGTACCGCCACCCAGGTCATATACGAGAATCGTTTGGTCTTCGGATTTCTCCATACCGTATGCCAAAGCTGCTGCTGTAGGCTCGTTGACGATACGCAGAACTTCCAAACCTGCAATTTTACCCGCATCTTTAGTCGCTTGACGCTGACTGTCATTGAAGTAAGCAGGTACAGTGATAACTGCTTGAGTTACCGTTTGACCCAGATAAGCTTCAGCATCAGTTTTCAATTTTTGCAGGATGATTGCAGAGATCTCTTGTGCAGAGTAGTCTTTGCCATCAATTGTTTCCTTGTGGGAAGTACCCATGTGACGTTTGATCGACATGATGGTACGATCCGGATTGGTGATCGCTTGACGTTTTGCAGTTTCACCAACAACGCGCTCTCCATCTTTTTTGAAACCAACTACGGATGGAGTTGTACGTGCGCCCTCCGGATTTGGAATTACGACAGCCTCGCCGCCTTCCATTACTGCTACGCATGAGTTTGTTGTTCCTAAGTCAATACCAATTACTTTGCTCATCCGAAAATTTCCTCCCTCAACAATTTAAAATGAATGGGTCTGATCTGACCCTTATTTAGATGTTCATGTTGCTAATCGTGCTCTATGTGTACAAACCTTTATATTAAACTTCGCCCACATTGTTCAACTATGGAGCCGACCCATTCCTTCCTATAAGGAAATTATGAGCTGACTTTAACCATAGCTGGACGAAGCACTTTATCTTTCAGCATGTAGCCTTTTTGGACTTCCTCAACAACGATACCTTCTTCGTACTCGTCGCTCTCCACTTGCATAATAGCTTGGTGGAATTCAGGATTGAACGGTTGTCCTACCGATTCCATTGCCGTCAGACCTTCGTTATTCATCACGGTTTCCAATTGACGGAAAATCATTTGGATGCCCTTGGAGAAAGATTCGACCTCTGCTCCTTCCGGTACAGTAGCCATGGCGCGCTCGAAGTTATCAATAACCGGTACCAGTTCGGTGACCAGCTTCATCGAAGCGTATTTAGCCAATTCTTCTTTTTCCTTCTGAGTACGACGACGGAAGTTATCAAAATCAGCCTGTGCACGGACATAACGCTGCTGTTGCTCCTCAGCTTCTGCCTTCAGACGTGCAAGCTCATCCTGCTCCTGACCAGCCATCTCTTCAGCTTGTGCTTCTGCAGCGCCAGCTTCATTAATAGGCTCCTGCTCAGCTGCTGTTACCTCTTGTTCTTCTGTAAATGATTGCTCCTCTTTCAAGATGTTCACCTCCTTATACGAATGAAATGGTTCATTCCCGAATCTTATTTGAAACGATGTGTCAGCATCGTCGTCAAGTCACGGGATAGTGTATTTAGAATATGAATGACACGTGCATAATCCATCCGCGTGGGTCCTAGAATACCGATCGAACCCAAAGCCTCACCGTCCAATGAATAGGAGGCTGTAATCAGGCTGCAGTTGGCAAAGGCTTCATGATCATTCTCAGTGCCGATTCGCACTTGAATACCAGATCCACCCGGCACGGGCATCATCAATTTCATGAGTGTTGGTGTCTCTTCCAGCAGGTCAAGAATATCTTTTACCTTTTCGATATCTTTAAACTCCGGTTGAGTCAACATATTGGTGGCACCACTGAGGAACAGACGATTATCATGTTCGTTGTCAAAGGCACTGTTCAGCACCTGCATAACTTCCTCGTAACGTGTAATATGCCGTTCCATCTCTTGCCCAAGTTCAGTATAGAGACGGGATTTCAATTTGTAAATTGGCACACCAACCAGCTTGGTGTTCAACAGTCGAACCACTTTCTCCATCTCGGCTACCGAGATTTCTGGAGGAATCTGGACCGTCTTGTTCTCCACCTGACCGGTATTGGTCACAATGATTGCCACAGCTTCACTTTCGTTCAGCGGAAGCAATTGGAAGTGGCGAAGGGACGTATGGAATACTTCCGGTCCAAGCAGGATCGAAGTATAATTCGTCATATGTGACAAAATATTGGATGCATGTTGAATAACTTGTTCCATGACATTCAACTTTTCAGCGAAGAACGACTTCAGATCATCCAATTCCTGCGGCTCCACCTGATTCCAAGGAACCAAATGATCGACATAATATCGATAGCCTTTATGGGATGGAATGCGTCCAGCCGATGTATGCGGCTGCTCCAGAAAGCCCATATCTTCGAGATCCGCCATTTCATTACGGATCGTCGCCGGACTGTATCCAACATCTCCCCTTTTGGAAATGCTCCGGGACCCTACGGGCTCAGCTGAACGGATATAGTCATCCACTATAGCGTTCAGAATCATTCGTTGACGCTCTGTTAACATGGTGAGTATTCCCTCCTTCTGACTGTACTGTCCCATGTCGTTAGCACTCCGGTTAGATGAGTGCTAAGCGGTAATACAAAAATACCAAACTGACGTGAACATTGTCAAGTGAGTTTGATGAGTGGGCTCATCTATTTATAGTATAGACCAATGTCGACGAGTCCTAACAACTTTATTGAACATACTTTGAAGTAAAAAAGGACTGCATGTAGGGCAGAGGCTGACTCGGCTCAATTCATGCAGTCCATTTAGTTGTTAGGCTGAAACGTTAAGCTCTTTTAATACCGCGATCTCATCGCAACAATCCTGCTTGCTGCAATGAACACAGTCGGTCCATACTTTCTCGGGGAAAATCTCTTTTTCCACCACGGCAAAGCCGTTTTTGAGGAAGAAGGATACTTCATATGTCAACGCCATAATCTTAGGAATCTGTTGTTTCTCCGCTTCTTCTACCAGTCGGTCCAGCAATCGGGAGCCAATTCCGAGCCCTTTGTGTCCTTCCGAGATACCGAGTGATCTGACTTCCACCAAATCATTCCCCAGACGACAAAGCGATCCGCAACCCACCACTTCACCATCAACTTCGGCTACAACAAAGTGCTCCAGCTGTCGGTGCAGTATTTCCCGTGATCGCGGAAGCATGATCCCACGCTCTGCATAGCCCTTAATCATTTCATACAGTGGTTCAACATCTTCCGACACGGCTTTTCTGCATATTACCGACATCCTGCTCTCCTCCTATTACCAAGCTTTCCAGAGGAAAGCTGACTTCGTAGTTGTTAAATTAACACGCTCTGTAAAATCAATATGAATAAATATACAACAGAGCGTATAGAATTTCAAGCTATGAATTCAGCGATATGGACCCGATAAACTCCGCAAAAACGTCATTTCCGAACAGGATACCCTGCTCGCTCAGTCGGAAGCCGTCTGCCGTCCGCTCAAGCAGCCCTGCGTTCAACATTTTGCCCAAAGGCTTCGCAAACACTTCTTCCATGGACTCTCCGAACTGTTCGCTAAAACGTGAGGCCGAAGCCCCCTCCAACATTCTTAGTCCAACCATCAGATAATCTTCCATGGCCTCAGGGCGAGCAATCTCAAAATGATCCAGACGAGGCAGTCCTGCACGCGAAGCTTCAACATAAGGATTTATACCTTTAATATTCATATGCCGTTCGCGGCCTACATATCCATGCGCACCTGCACCCAGACCATAGTAGTCCTCATTACGCCAGTAGGTAATATTGTGACGACTCTCAAAGCCCGGCTTGGCAAAGTTACTGATCTCGTATTGTCCATAACCAGCTTCTTTCATACGTCTCATTAATAGAAGATACATCTCCAGCTCGTCATCTTCATGAGGAAGTGGCAACTGGTTCTTCTGATACAGTGTATGGAAAAGTGTATTCTCTTCCACTTTCAGGCTGTAGATGGAGTAATGCGGCAGATCCAGTTCCAGCGCTTTGTCGATACTCTCATTCAACATTTCAACAGTCTGGTTCGGCAAACCAAACATCAGGTCAATGGACAGGTTATTCAATCCCGCTTTTCGAGCATTCTCCAAACTGCGATATACATCATCCGTATTATGAATACGGCCAATGCCTGTCAGCAGATCATTCTGAAACGCCTGCACGCCAAAGCTGACACGGTTGACGCCGCCTTCTTTCATCGCAGCAAGCTTCTCCGCATCCGTGGTTCCCGGGTTGGCTTCCATCGAAAATTCAATATCGTCCGCCCAATTTGGGAAATACGTCTTCACGGAACGAAGAAATACTGCCATCTCATCCGGTTTCAGAGCTGTTGGCGTACCCCCACCTACAAATATGGTCTTGATCTCACCCGGTGGATTGGCCTTAACTGTATGTTCCATCTCCCGTTCTAGCGCTTCGAGATATTGCATCACGGGCTGATCTTTCAGAACGTAGGAGTTAAAGTCGCAATAAAAACATTTATTCGTGCAAAAGGGAATGTGAAGATACACCGCTTGGGGCGCACCTGTCTTCCGGCTGTGTGCTGCCAATGTCATGGCAAGTCCCCCTCTATTTGAAAAAAGGAAAGCCATCCGGCTTCCCTTTCAGCTTAGTTATTTAATATTCTGTGTTGTAACCATGTTTGCAAGCAAACGTCCTACAATTCAATTTCGATACACACAATCTGTGTTGTACCCGAAAATGAATTTTCTTTAATCTAATTTGAATACACATATTCTGTGCTGTACCTCAAATTAGATTGTTTAATCATCAATTTTCAGTACCGCCATGAATGCCTCTTGTGGCACCTCAACGTTACCAACTTGCTTCATCCGCTTCTTACCTTCCTTCTGCTTCTCAAGCAGTTTCCGTTTCCGCGAGATGTCACCACCATAACACTTGGCAAGTACGTTTTTACGCATGGCTTTTACTGTTTCACGAGCAACGACCTTGGTGCCCACAGATGCCTGAATTGGCACCTCGAACATTTGCCGTGGAATCAGCTCGCGCAGTTTCTCACAGACAATGCGTCCGCGGTTATAGGCACGGTCACGGTGAACGATGAAGGACAGAGCATCCACCTGTTCGCCATTGAGTACAATATCCATTTTTGCCAGATTGGACTGACGGTAACCGGACAACTCATAATCCAGGGATGCATATCCTTTGGTACCGGATTTCAACTGGTCGAAGAAGTCATATACAATCTCGGACAACGGAATCTCATAGGTAATGGTAACCCGGGTTGTGTCCAAATATTCCATATTTACATATTCACCGCGTTTATTCTGACACAACTCCATAATGGTACCTACATAATCATTTGGTACGATAATATCTGCCTTGACGTACGGTTCCTCGACGTAATCAATCCGTCCCACCTCAGGATAGTTGGATGGGTTGTCGATTTTCATCACTTCACCATTGGTTAAGGTGACGTGATAGATTACACTTGGTGCCGTTGTGATCAACGGAATGTTAAACTCCCGCTCGATCCGCTCCTGGATAACGTCCATGTGAAGCAGTCCAAGGAATCCGCAACGGAATCCAAAACCGAGTGCACTGGATGTTTCCGGTTCAAAGCTCAGAGACGCATCGTTCAACTGCAATTTCTCCAACGCTTCACGCAGATCAACATAGTCCGATGTTTCGATCGGATAGAGACCACAATACACCATTGGGTTAATTTTACGATAACCCGGCAAAGGTTCCGGTGTTGGATTTTTGGCATCCGTTACCGTATCCCCGACTTGTGTATCGCCAACATGCCGGATACCTGCAACGATAAATCCAACATCCCCCACGTTCAGCTCGTCCACGATGGTCATACGAGGTTTGAACGCTCCAACTTCAATGACTTCAAATGATTTACCTGTTGCCATCATTTTGATTTTGGAACCGGATTTAATTTTGCCATCAACAACACGTACATATACGATTACACCTTTGTACGGGTCATAGTGCGAGTCAAAAATCAGCGCTTTCAAAGGCTGGTCAGGATCACCAGTCGGTGCCGGAACACTTTGCACCACTTGCTCCAAAATTTCTTTGATTCCGATTCCTGATTTGGCCGAAGCCAAAACCGCATTACTTGTGTCCAAACCAATAACATCTTCCACTTCCTGCTTCACCCGTTCAGGATCAGCGCTTGGAAGGTCAATTTTGTTGATAACCGGTAAAATTTCAAGGTTGTTATCCAATGCCAGATACACGTTGGCAAGTGTTTGGGCTTCAATTCCCTGAGCCGCATCCACAACCAGGAGAGCACCTTCACATGCAGCAAGACTGCGTGATACTTCATATGTGAAGTCTACGTGTCCCGGTGTATCAATCAGATTCAATAAATACTCTTCACCGTCATCCGCTTTGTAAGTCAAGGCTACTGCTTGTAGCTTGATCGTTATTCCACGTTCGCGTTCAAGGTCCATTTTATCCAGAACTTGTTCCTGCATTTCACGTGAAGTGAGCGCACCTGTGTGCTCCAAGATCCGGTCCGCAAGTGTTGATTTGCCGTGATCTATATGTGCAATAATAGAAAAGTTACGAATTTTACGTTGTCTTGCCCGAATGTCAGTCATTCCTTACCCCCAGAAACAGCCTAGTGTCAATCACTTCATTATAACAGTTGAAGCACAGTGCATCAATCCCGTGATGTCTCAACTTTATAATAAAGTGTTATCATGCACTCCCAGAGGTTATATTGTACCTTAAAATTATGGTATTTTATTCAGCAACGCCGCTAAAAAGAGAGACCACCCACTTGATTCCACTATGTGAGAGATTTTGCAATAGTCCAGCCGTTTTGTCTGCCAACACATCAACCGGAGCCTTATTTTGATCTGCCCCAAGCACTTGGCTTGGTGACTGAACAGGTACAAATGGGGGTTCTTTAATTTCCTTTTGGACAGGTGCAGTCGGAACAGATTCGGTAACCGATGAAGTTGGCTCAGTTGTCACAACGGTTGACGTGCCTCCCGATGGATTGCCCATATGAAAGTTGCTGCCAGCCAGCTGCATTCCAAACAGAACACCCAGCAACATTAATACAGCGATGGATAACAGTCTTTTACCGAATCTGGACATGTGCATTGCCTCCTGTCACTCTCTACTATTTTTCCTTCTTACATATATGGTTCCTATCCACCCTGCGACGAGGTTTCCGCACTGGCTTTGTCCACCTTCTGATCTTCCCAATACACTTGGGCAATCATGTCTGCTAGAATCTTCGATGTCCGTTGGAGCTCAGCACCTGTGTTGTCGATACCACCAATCTCAATTAAAATGCTGTTGGGTGAGAGGGTTTGGTTATACTCTCCATTGTTGGCTCCTCCACCATCTTTGCCCCACACACCACGGGATACCCCAGGATACTTGGCTTCCAGTTTCTTATGAATTTTCGCTGCAAAGGCTTCATTCTGCCGCCAATTTGGATTTTCATGTCCAATAATGAAATACACTTTGGCGTAGCCCAAGTCATTAATAGTGGTTGTTGTTTTGCCATGACGCTGTGAATCACGATGAATGTCTATGAGATATGTCAGATCATCATTTTGAGCGAGTGCCGCTTTTACCGTTTGACGGGAGTATTTATAAGAATAGTTCCAGTTATAATCCTTTACTTTAGTGGGATAATCATCCTTGGCGTGTTCTACGCCGATTCCCAGCTTCTCCAGACTGTCTGAGAGGTAGGTCCCCACTTGAAATACATTGCCTGTTGATTTGCCTGATGATGGATTATCACTTTTCGTACCTAGCAGTGGATTGTAACCTTCCCGTGGATGGGAATGATAGATAAGAATTGATTTTTTGCCTGTTGTCGGTGAGCCTGAATTGTCTTTCTCACCATTCTTCGCTGGGGGATCCTCTTTACCTTCTCCATCTCCAGGCTCACTCGACTCAGGCGGATCCGTATTGTCCTGGCCTGGTGGAACATGCAGTTCACTACCGGGTTTCCCTCCACCTGCGGAAGCCGTATCCGTAAGACCGGGACCGGGTTGATAATCTTCAGGAGCCTCGGCTTTTTCGTTACCAGATCCAGGACGGAGCAGAACAGGTTGGTTGGAACCCATGCCCGGCATTTCTCTCGCAATCAGGCTCTTGGGGTCTTGAGGATTTACATTCGTTAGTAATTGGAAAACAAATGAGGTGAGATTCTCACCGGATATGGCAGAGGTCTGTTCCTTCTGGGTGAGATGAGGCATCTCCATACCGAGCATATCAACGAAAAAGCGGCTTGATACGGCACTCGCAAATCCTTTCATGGAAGAAACGGGTGAATTATTCAAGCGTTTCTCTGCCATGCCCCCCAGACCCAGTACGACAAAAAACAAGGCAGATATGATCATAAGCAACAACAACGTACGGCCCATGGCCAGCACGTGCAGACATCTTTTTTTCCACTTTCCAATATTCCAGGCCAATATCTTGTTCATTCTGCTGTCTCCTTCCCTGCTGGACAACTCTTATACTTCAACTCTATGAGCCGGCCCAATTTGATAGAACAGGAAAATGAAAGATTCCAGAAACAAAAAAAAGAAAGTCCGATAGATTCGGACCTTCTTCTCAGCAGTTTTAAGTTTTAATGTGTATAGGCGGCTACGTTATCCGGATTCACTGCATCGTGGAGTGCAGCGTTAAGTCCTGTAGCGATAACATTGGCAATTCCCTCAATAAACTCATCGATTTCCTTTGGGGTAACTATGAGGTCATGACCCAGTGGCTCAAGTACCTCTTTCACCAGACTCAAGCGATCTTGCTCACCGATGTCGTCCAGCATACCCATGATCTGTTTGGTCTGATCCGTTTCCTGGCGAAAGTGTGAACGCATCATCTCAATCACATTGTTCACAATAGTGGACGCATAACATACGGTTGGTACTCCGATGGCGATGCAAGGCACACCTAATATTTCACGAGTCAGGCCACGCCGTTTGTTTCCAATACCGGATCCCGGATGAATACCAATGTCCGCTACCTGAATCGTTGTATTTACACGTTCCAAGGAACGGGAGGCCAGCGCATCAATCGCAATAATGGCATCCGGCTTGGTCCGATCTACAATCCCCTGTACGATGTCACTGGATTCAATGCCCGTTGTACCTAACACGCCGGGAGCAATCGCGCTGACTTCCCGATACCCTGGCGCTACCTGATCTGGCACCAATTCGAAATACTGACGGGTTACCATCAGATTTTCCACAACAAGTGGACCGAGTGAATCCGGGGTGACATTCAAGTTGCCCAGGCCAACAATCAAGACCTTGGATGTTTTGTTGATTCCAGCTTTAACCATAAAATCTTCCATTTCACGAGTGAACTCGGCAGCAACTCGCTCCTGTAACTCGGTATCACCATTCCGTAGTGAAGGTACTTCCAAGGTGACATAGTGACCTTTCACCCGACCAATAGCCGTTGCTGCTTCTTCAGTCAGGACATCAATGCGTGTAATCGTAATGCCCTCTTTTTTCTCCACATCTTCCCGCAGTCCGGGGATCGTCTGTTTCTGTCCACCTTGCGCCATTTCCTTGGAGTCGATCGCCAAATCGGTACGAACTGTATAGTTTTGCAAATCCAGTGTCATTCTGTCCCTGCCTCCCTTACCGCATTTGAGCATATTGTGTGGGAAAAAGGGTTTCTTTATACAGCATGTCGAACATCATAGGAATATCTGTTGCATTTTACATGCTAGCGTGATAGAATATTTTAAGTTGTGAAACGTTTGTATTCATGCAAATGCCTTACAGGAGGTGAATGTAATGCCAAACATCAAATCCGCTGTTAAACGCGTAAAAACGAGCGACAAGCGCCGCGCACTCAACGCTTCCCAGAAGTCTGCACTCCGTACAGCTGTTAAAGCTGCTGATGCTGCTCTGGTAAGTAACGAAGTTGATACTGCAAAAGCTGCGATTCAAGCTGCTTCCAAAAAGCTGGACAAGGCTGTAACTAAAGGTCTGGTTCATAAAAATGCTGCAGCACGCAAAAAGTCTCGCTTGGCGAAAAAACTGAACGCTCTTTCCGCACAAGCGTAAGAAGCGTTACTTATACGATCCAATGGAAAAATCCTGAACAGCATAGGCTTTCAGGATTTTTTAGTATCTGATTCGATAAGTATAAGACACAAACAAAAGCGACCTTTATTCCGATGATTAAACGATCATGGAGCAAAGGTCGCTTTGTTTGTTATTCACACTAGTAATCTATTACGTTTACGTGTCCATTCAGGCACCAAGTCTCAATAAGAACAGCTCCAGACCAAGCACTTTATCCACCGCTCCTGTTTTCATCTGGTAATCCAGTTCGCTGAGGTGACTCAAAATCATTCTCAGACGTTCCGGCTGAAATTTACGAGCTTGTTCACCCGCAATCTTAACAGCATACGGATGCAGACCAAGCTGACTGGCAATCTGCTGCTGGGAGTAACTTTGTTGGCCCAACTCTTTCACCTGGATCATGATCCGAAACTGACGTGCGATTAAAGCCGCAATTTTAATCGGTTCTTCCCGCTGCTTCAGCAACTCATAGAAAAGAGCCAACGCTTTCTCCAGTCGCAAATTAGCGAGTTCTTCGACCAGCGAGAATACATTCTGCTCTGTACTACGGGCAACCAGTGACTCGATATCCGCACGCTTGATTGTCCCCCCATTACCCGCAAACAAACATAACTTGTCTACTTCAGCAGACAGGGTCTGAAGACCTGTTCCTGCATAGCTGATCAACGTTTCCGCCGCTCCCGTCTCCAAGGAAACATCCCGCTGCTTCGCCAGTTTCACTATCCAATTCAATAACTCATCTCCACTGAGTGGAGCAAAAGCAAGAACTACTGCCTGTTTCTTGACAGCCTTCACCAGTTTCTTACGCTCATCCAGCTTATCCCCTTGGGCCAAGAAAACAATCGTACTGTAATCTGCCGGATTTTCCATATATGTAAGCAGACGATCAACCTGATGTTCAATCTTGGATTCTTTACCTGCGGTGAACAGGCTCGCGTCCCTTACAATAATTAATTTGCGAGGAACGAGAAAAGGTACAGTCTCTGCTTCTTCAATAACGACCTCCACAGCCGTTTCAGACAAATCATATGGAATAATCGCAAAATCACGATGTTCTTCTTCAATAACCTGTTCTTTTAACATATCCGTAAATTGCTGTATCTGGTACTTCTCCGTTCCGTACAGCACATAGATCGGTGCCGTTTCTCCATTACGTATTGCCTTTGTTGCACTTTTTACATCCATTCACGGCGCCTCCTTATCCCTCTTATCCTACCAGAAAAAACGCAAGACAACAAAGGGACCTTACATCCAGTTATGGATGAAGGTCCCCTGTCCTACATCTATATAAACGCAGACACCAGCAGTTCTAGAAAAAGCCGGTGCGCGGTCATACGACGTCAGTTGTTTGAACTGAGATAGGACGTTTTGTTACTTCCACTATATGCTTGTCATACTGAAAATGTTCTTTCGTTTAGAGGAGCGCACTCCCCATTTTTAATTATTTCGCAGGAGCTCCACCTGAAACAGCAGGTACATTAAACGAGTTCTTCGCCGTTGTTCCGTCCTTGTCCGTTTCGTAATTAAATAGAGTACCATCCTTGGACCAACTCGCTGACTTCAGTGTCCCCTCTATACTGCGTTGTTCAACCAAATTTAGAACATCCGGTTCATTGGCAGGTTTGGAGTATATGCTGAGTTGATCACCAATAAGCATAACTACATAGGAGCCGTCAGGTGATTTCCATTCTTTTGGTGCTGCCGTTGTAGTCATTCCCTGATCCGGTCCTGCCGCGAATCCTTTGTTTCCTCCAGAAGCGTCTGCACCTGCACTGGAATCAGGTACAGTATTACCTTCAACCGGAACATCTTCAGTCATATTAGGTGTTGTATCCTGAGAAGTGAAGGATTTCGCATCTCCATTTTCCGTTTCTGTTACTCCATTCTCTTCCCCATCTGCAGAAGATTTAGGAGAATCTCCTGATCCCTGAATTCTCTGCTCAGAATCTTGGTTCTGAACCTGATTATTCTGATTATCGGTCGGAGGAGTTTTAGACGAATTATCCTGAGTTCCTTTATTAGGAGCAGGTGTTGATTCGGTAGCCGGTTGTTTAGGTGTCGGATCTGACTGAACTTCAGGCTCCTGTACCTCATCTCCACCGTTCTCTTCAGGAATTGTTTCTACGCCTTGGTTGTCTGGTTCAGTCGGTGAAACATTCGATTGATCCACAAACACATCGTTGCTGCTTGGTTCGGCTGAAGTGGCAGGATCAGAATTTTCAATACTCTTGCTCAATGGATTCTCATCCACATTGCCACTCTCTTGAGAAGCCCCAGAGCTCATCAGCATGGAATCGGCATTCTCAATCTGTTCAGGCTGGTATCCCCAGATGGCAAATCCCAAAACAACTGCTGCTGCCGCTGCACCCATGGACATACGTCCTGCCATTGAGTTAAGCCATTTTTGCTTCGTTTTCCGCTCACTTGAACGTTGTAAATTCTCAAATGCAGCGGGGACAGGATTCATTTCCTGTATGGTGCTACTTTGTTCCTTCCGCGCTTCGTCAATGGCATCAAGCTGTGGCATAATCGCATCAACCAGACTAAATTTCGGGCTTACTTGCGGTAATTCTTCCAGTTCTCTGGAAAGAGCTCTGAGTAAACTAAAATTCTCGGCGCACTCCGGACACTTCGCCACATGCTGTAGCATCTGCGCGGTTTCCGCCTCGCCCAGATCATGATCCAGATAGCGGTGCATCCATTCCACCACCTCTTCGCATTTCATCCTGTCACACCACCTTTCTGATATTCCTGTAGTAGATTCTGTAATTGCTGTCTGGCTCTAAATAAATAAGATTTCACCGTATTCAACGGAAGATCGAGACAATCCGCAATTTCATTGTAGGATAAGTCCTGCAAATATCTTAGAACAATAACGGTACGATGATGCTCGGGAAGCTTGTTGATCGCATCCTGAATGTCTTGGGCCACATATGTAGACATGACCTCGTATTCCACATCCTGATTATCCTGAAAAACCATGTCATGTTCGTCAATGGAGACAGACGGCTTGGTTCTTCTGAATTTATCAATACAGATGTTCGTAACGATGCGTTGTACCCATGTTTTGAATTGGGCCTTTTCTTCGTATGAGTTGATTTTGGTGTAAATTCGGATCAACGCTTCCTGCGCAGCATCCAAAGCGTCCTGTTCATTATTTAGAATGTAATATGCGGTTCGATAGACATGTTGTTCAATCTCCCGCAATAGGGTAATTAGAGCGTCGCGATCGCCCGATTGAGCGGCTCTGATGAGTTCCGGCTCTACCACAAAGGATCCCCCTCTCCCTGCAACCTTACAGACGTAATCATCAATAAAATTGTTGCAAAGTTAAGTATTTTTTTAATTTGCCATAACAAAATAACGGCGTATGTATTAGGGCCGCTGAAATCTTCTCTTAGAATAACAGAAATTGCATAACGAGTCACCAAACGTATCCAAAAGGGATTCCATTACTTACACGACTCAATTCAAATGCAATGGCATACATTATAGATAAGCACTTTTTTGGCTCCTAAAATAAAAAAAGTCGAAATTTGTCCAAATTTAAGCTGATTTTAATGCAATTTTCATGAAAATAGTGTATTGTAAATTTACATTCATAAACACGAGGTGATGAGCATGCCAGCTCTTGCGAAAATTCAAGCTTTAAAAGAACAAATGCCCAAAGAATACCAAAGTATTTCCCACTTTGTGGAACATGCATTGGAGTCCATTGATACTCTGGTCGAGGAACATCGGAAGTACGTAGCTGCACAGGCATTATACGGCGATAAAATCGTTGGATCGGAAGAACGCTTGTACAGAGAAACCGTACTTGATGTCAGAGCACAGCTGTTGATGACTCTTGAGAAAACGGTAGAAGATCTGTTGCACAAAGGCGATAAACACTGGAACAAACACTTTAAGGATGGCGTGGAGTAGTTCTTATATTTCTTCTACCATTTGAAAAAATGGCCCGTTTTCCGATATTCTCCCTCGTGGAGTGTAACGGAAAGCGGGCTTTTTTTGTGCTGTGCTGTAACCTGCAATCAAATGAAGTGATTAAGTGATGAATTGGTATCATCTCAATCAGCATAAAATCGTTTAACTGTTTCTTCAACCTCTGTATGTTAAAATATAGTAACTCCCTTAGTTTATCTCTTGTTGAATATAGTTATTTAAGATGGAGGTCAATATTCGAATGACAAAATCCCATAGAATCAATAGGCCGCGCGGAAAAATAGTTGCAGCTGTATTAACTGCAGTTCTCATTTCACTTGCAATGGGGATATATCACTATGTCCCTATAGATGAAAGATTAGAGAATACTTACTATTATTCATTCGGGTATAAATTTGCGGTTGGATTATTGATTAACCTCGCTATTTTACTTTTCTTAATTACGCCACTTTCTATATTGGCGGATGGATTACTTTTATACAGAAAAAAAGATAATACGTATATGAGATTGATCGTTGCTATTGCAGCATATGTTCTATTAGGCTTCACAGGTGGGATCATCTACTCGATATTTACACGTAACTTCAATACTTTTTCTGCTCAAACTATCCACATTGTTGTATGTTCTCTTGTCTTTTTAACCTTCCAGTTGGTATTAAATCGGAGTTTTCTTCACTCATCTTCACACCGATAAGTAGATTGCGTGCCGTCACTCAACCCCGACCAACTTGTACCGAATATCAATTTTCCCATCTTTCACTCTCATCTGAACCTCACCCATCTGATCCGTCCTATAGATCTCTGACCCGGTAGCCTCCAGACGTTCCATCACTCCCGGATTGGGATGCCCATATGTATTGTTAACTCCTGCAGATATCACAGCGGTTTTGGCGTTCCAGTATTGGAGCCAAGCTTCGGTTGACGACGTTTTACTACCATGATGAGCGACCTTTAGCACGTCAATGGATACAGACGACGACGCTGAAGCATCATTTGAATCAATCTGCAATGGTCGTGTAAGTATCCTTTGTACAACTCCCTCTGTAACTCCAATATCTGCACCTTTCTGTTCAAACTGAGCAGCCAACGAGCCATCCTGAATCATATAGAGCAGGTCCTGCTCGGCTGCTGCATCCATGTCCCCGGTGAACAACATGGAAGCCCCGGCCATTTCCAGCAAAAAGACAACGGAATCATGATTCTGGTGTTCAGACACAGGCAAATTGCCTGATACATTTACATCCATATGTGCCAGATCCGGAGCTATAAAATGTAAACTCGTCTGCTTGTCAGCCTTATAGGACATGCCCTGCTGAATGGCGTACAGAGGAATTTTCCGTTCCATGGCTGTATTCAGTAATTTATCAAAGTTTTCTTTACCGCTGGTCGTGCCATTAAACATGAAACGTTTAACTGGAATCTGTTCCAGCACAGCCTGTAGTCCTCCGGCATGATCCTGATCTGCATGCGTTACAATGACAGCGTCCAGTTGATGGATGCCTCTCTTTTTCAATAGAGGAACAACCACCTTGGCACCTACCTCATATGGGTCACGTCTTGTTTTCCAAGTCTTTTCGGTGTTCCCAAAACTAACTGTTCCCCCGCCATCCACCAGAATGTGTTTGCCTTCCGGGGTTGTAATCAATGTGCTGTCTCCCTGACCAATATCCAAAAACTGCACAATGCCGGTTCCAGCAGGCTTGGGAGTCTGATATGCCAACCACAATCCAGCAACAAAGCTGATTGCGAGCAAGCCGCACAACCCACGCTGAACTTTACTCATTCGTTGATGCGCATAATAACCTGCACCTCGTGCAGTAAATGCACTTGTATACTCCGGCCAGGCAATACTGGCTCCTAATGTCGTTAATGAAGTTTCTTTTCCATCTACACGGTTCTTACCTTGATCCTGTGCCACCGTAGACACCGAAGAACGAATGCCCATATTCGCCATTGAAACTGAAGGTTGCCCCCTCACAAGAGGAGCCGTCTCTTCCTCAACAAACGCTGTTTCTTGCTGCTCACCATTGCCACGATGCAACAGGTAGAGTAAGGCATACAACACAGCATAATATGCGGCAATCCATAACAAGGACGGTGTTGCCCAGATCAATACAAAACCTGGCAGGCTGTTCATCCACTCCACGCTTACAAATGTCAGTTGATTCAGTTGAATCGCAACCCACGCGAGAGGTTTCGCCAAGGGAACCCATAGGAATGACAACAGCATGGCAACCGTCCCTAGAGGTAATACAATGGCACTGATTAAAGAAACCAGCAGAAAGTTGGCCACAAATGAAAGTAATGAGAACTGATTGAAATAGAGAATGGTTACTGGGAATGAAATCAGCTGAGCGGTCACCGTTACGGATGCTGTTGCAGCCAGTGATTTCGGCCAGCTGCTGAACAGTCGGTTAATCAATGGCATGTAGATCATCAAACCTGCGGTCACAAGAAAGGATAACTGGAAGCTCACGCTCAGCAAAAAGTACGGGTCCCACCACATCATCAGCAACGCTGCTGTACTGATCATCTGAAGACCGTCTCTGGCGAGACCACGGCGTGCCATATACAACCCAATCATGGACATCATTCCTGCCCGAATCACTGAAGGTGAACCACCGGATAACAGTACATAAGCTGGCACCAGGATCAGAACAATCGTGAGTGCCGCCTCTCTGGTAAGCCTTAGCCAGGATAGAATAAGGAGAAGAGAAGCTACATATACAGCTACATGGGTCCCGGAGATTGCCAGGATATGCGTTAGACCGAGTTGTGAAAACTGACCATAGGTACCTGGATCGATATCAGTAGACATCCCGATAATAAGACCCTTCATATAACCTGCATGAGGCTCTGGAAATAACTGCTCAACCGCCGAGCCCAACTTATGCCTAGTCCAATCCGTCCACCGTAGTACGTTATATTGTCCAAGTCCCTCAGGAGCAACTACTGTGACCGAACTGGCTCCCTTCACTTTGAACAACCAGTGGATATGCAGGGTGCGCAAGTAACTGCGATAATCAAACCCGCCAAAGTTCCTGGCTTCACCAGGAAGGACAAAAGAACCATTAAGCGTGATCAAATCGCCCCTCTTCCAGCCCGCTGCTACCTGTTGTTCTTCTTCCTCCAACAGTCTGACTTGTACCATCAATTGTTCATCTATGTTGAATGCAGATGATGCTACAAGATCTGTGTCTGCTGAATCCGATATTGGTAATATTGAAGACATCTGAATCTTAAAGTCAGCCCGATCTCCATCAATGCGTACATCTGACACCAGCTCACCCTGAATTTCAGCTGACCATCCGTCCAACTCATGAGTAGCGATATGCATGGTCTCCGGCAGACTGCTATGATTGCGTGCGTCATTCCACTCCCAATGTACAGCGCCTCCAATAAAGGCAGCGAGTAAAAATAAAACAGACCATCCACGCACATCTATAAAACGAAGTAAAAGTGGCAGACATGCCAGAGCTCCAATTAACCCCAAGATTAACGTCCAGCCTGTTAACGCACATGCTATCCCGCTCCCGCACAACCAACAAATCGTAAAACTTAATAATGGTCTGCCTTTCATTTCTACCCCTCCTTCATTTCACCCGTTGAACGCAGAAAAACCCCCGGAAAGCCAATTCAGGCTTGCCGGAGGTTCTCCCTCGCGTATTCGATCATATTTACATTAATTGCTCACAGTCATCATCGTTTCCCGCGGGGGCTGGTAATTCTCCAGCCTGCGGAACGTTATGCCCTTCTGTTCCATCATATTTGTAACCTTACCGGTATCTTTAGGATAAGAACGATGAAAGACGATTTCTGTAATCCCGCTATTCGCCAGCATATTGGCACATGTCCAGCACGGTTCGTCGGTCACATACACGGACGAGCCTTCGCGGTCGATTCGATCTGTGAATAAAAGCAAGTTTTGCTCCGCATGGATTGTGCGAATGCATCGTTGCTTTTTCACCATTTCTTCTTGCCCATCGGTCACGACCAACTCATACTCTTCCGATATCATACAACCTGCTTCAGAACAATCCGGGACGCCGGTGGGTGCACCATTATAGGCTGTTCCCAGCAGTTTCTTTCCCTGAACAAGAACTGCACCCACATGACGACGCGAACAGCGGGAACGGGTGGAAACCATATACGCGATGTCCATAAAATACGTATCCCAGTCCTTGCGTACCTCTACTGTACTCATGCTGCTTTCCTCCCGCTCAACACATTTTTTATTCTAATATTACCGGATCTGCACATACGGTGCCATCTTCTCCAGCATCTTCATGCCGATCCCTTTGACCTTTGTCAGATCACTGACTTTTGCAAAAGGACCATGTGCATTCCGATAGTCCACAATAGCCTGAGCTTTCTTCTCCCCAATTCCGGGAAGCTCTATAAGCTTGGAGACAGGAGCGGTATTCACATCAATCTTGCCATTGTCGCCAGCTTCCTCACGAACTACAGGTGGATTACTGTTCGAGCCCGTCTCGGAGGTAACCGAAGGATTCGAATTCGTACCCTGCACAACCGGTTCAGTCAAAGTAGCAGTAGCCGATGGAATATCGTTCGTCTGACTTGTAGTTTGAACTACTGAATCACCTTCAACTGCAACGCTCGCAAGCTCTTTAGACTCTCCTGCCTTTGCCTCATTTCCAGTCTGCAGCCCACTTACATCCGTTCCCAAAGATGTTCCTGTATTGCCCTGAACCGAAGTAGCCGACTGTACAGCAGGGAGTTCCTGCTCTATCGTCGGCTTCTCGGTGCCGAGCTGCAAGGGTTCCCAGCCACTAGGTGGTTGTTCACTTTTGCCCGACCATAATATAAGTATACTTCCAACCACCGCAGCAGCAATGGTCATCCCTTTATTCCATCTCATTCTTCCACACCTCTCCCTGAATTCAAAATCATTCATTTCGAACACGGGCGGTGCTTCCGAACCGTTGAACTTTCCTGATGAAACAAGTTGTGCATTTTTCATGTCATGTGAAACAGGTCCTCACGCATAGAATAGAGGGAATGAACTGCGCCAGTACCGTAAAGCATGAAAGGAGGCCTGAAACAATGAAGGTTGGATTTATCGGAACCGGCAGCATGGGCAGCCTACTAATCTATGCCCTGATCCAATCGGGTGCACTTGAGCCCCGGCAGATCGCCGCCAGCAATCGAACCCCGTCCAAAGTACGTCAGTTATCCCTCCGTTACCCCGGTCTGCATGAATCCCAGAGCAATCGGGAAACGGTGATCCGAAGTAATATCATCTTCCTGTGCGTGAAGCCGCTTGAATTCAAACATGTCATTGACGACATCCTGCCTGTCGTGAATCCCAATCATATAATTGTCTCGATCACCAGTCCCGTGCAGCTGCGACATCTGGAATCTTCACTTCCTTGCAAAGTCTCCAAGGTAATTCCCAGCGTCACACACCAAGTCGGCAGTGGAGCATCCCTCTGCATACATGGCGAACGAATGACCAGTGAAGACCGCGCTGTGTTGGAAAGTCTGCTCAGTCATATAGGCAGGCCGTACCAAGTGGATGAAGCCTGTACACGAATCACATCCGACTTCTCCAGCTGCGGACCTGCATTCATATCGTTCTTTTTGGAACAGTGGATCGAAAGTGCGGTGAAGCTGACAGGTATCAAAAGGGCAGATGCCTGCGCTCTGGCTGGCGAAATGCTCCTGGGCACAGGCAAGCTGCTCACCGAAGGAGGATACACCCCGCAAGAGCTTCAGGCTCGTGTCGCTGTACCTGGCGGTATTACCGCTCAGGCACTTGCACTGCTGAAGGTAAGTCTCGACGGCGTTTTCGACAGCCTGATCCACACGACACATGACAAATATGATGAAGATTTGTTAAAGCTGGATGAACTATTCCGAGCCGGTGAGATTAACCGGCAACAATATTAACGAGTTTGCCTGGAACGGCAATGACCTTACGAATGGTCTTGCCTTCCAGCGCCTGCTTAACAGGTGCCAGCTCCATCGTAAAGTCCTGCATACCCTGTGCATCCAGATCCTTCGCGATCGTAGCACGAGTTACGATTTTACCGTTTACCTGAACAACGATTTCTACTTCCGCATCCACTGTCATGGACTCATCATATTCAGGCCAAGCCACGTAAGAGATTCCACCTTCATGACCCAGACGGCTCCACAGTTCCTCTGCCATATGCGGTGCCAGTGGTGACAACAGTTGCACAAAGTTCTCCATCGCTTCGCGAGGCAGTGTATCTGCTTTGTATGCATCGTTGATGAAAATCATCAGCTGGCTGATGGATGTATTGAAGCGCAGGTGTTCCAGATCTTCCGTAACTTTTTTGATCGTTTTGTGAGCAGTCCGCTTGAACTCATCCGTTCCACCGTCCACCGTAATCTTGTCATTGATGGCTCCTGTGTCTTCGTTAATGAAAAGACGCCATACACGTGACAGGAAGCGGTGCATGCCTTCAACCCCGTTTGCATTCCACGGTTTTGTCGCTTCCAATGGTCCCATGAACATCTCGTACAGACGCAATGTATCTGCACCGAATTCATTGACGATTTCATCCGGGTTAATGACATTACCACGAGATTTACTCATTTTCTCATTATTGGTACCCAGGATCATACCTTGGTTAACCAGTTTGTGGAAAGGTTCTTTGGTCTCCACAACACCCAGATCATACAGCACTTTGTGCCAGAAACGAGCGTACAGCAAGTGAAGTACCGCGTGCTCTGCTCCGCCAATGTACAGATCAACTGGCAGCCATTGCTGCTGTTTCTCCTTGGAGATCAGTTCCTTGTCATTGTGCGGATCGATAAAACGCAGGTAATACCAGCAGCTACCTGCCCATTGTGGCATGGTGTTGGTCTCACGACGTGCCTTCATTCCCGTTTCCGGATCTACCGTATTCACCCACTCCGTAACATTCGCCAGTGGTGATTCTCCAGTACCCGAAGGTTTGATCTGGTCGATATCAGGCAGCAGCAGTGGAAGTTGATCCTCCGGTACGGTCTTCATCGTTCCGTCTTCCAGATGCAGAATCGGGATTGGCTCACCCCAGTAACGCTGACGGCTGAACAGCCAATCACGCAGACGATAGGTTACTTTCCCTTGTCCTTTACCGTTCTCTTCCAGCCAAGCAATCATCTTGGCAACCGCTTCTTCATTGTTCAGTCCGTTCAGGAAATCGGAATTCACATGCGCGCCATCACCCGAATATGCCTCTTGTGTAACGTCGCCACCTTGAATAACCTCAATGATATCCAGACCGAACTGCTTCGCAAATTCCCAGTCACGTGCATCATGACCCGGAACAGCCATAACCGCGCCTGTACCGTAACCTGCAAGAACGTAATCAGCAATCCAGATCGGCAGTTTTGCACCATTAACAGGGTTGATTGCATAAGCGCCAGTGAAAACACCTGTTTTGTCTTTGGCCAAATCCGTACGTTCCAGATCACTCTTACGAGAAGCCTGCTCCTGATAAGCCTGAATAGCTTCACGTTGGTCATCGGTTGTAATTGCTTCTACCAATTCATGTTCCGGAGCAAGTACTGCAAAGCTCGCACCAAACAATGTGTCCGCACGGGTAGTGAACACCTTAATGACTTCCTCGCGACCTTCAATGGCAAATACAACTTCTGCACCTGTCGATTTACCGATCCAGTTACGTTGCATATCCTTGATGCTTTCAGACCAATCCAGCTCTTCCAGGTCTTCCAACAGACGCTCTGCATACTCGGTAATTCTCAGGACCCACTGACGCATCGGTTTGCGTACAACCGGATGTCCACCACGTTCACTCTTGCCATCAATAACCTCTTCATTAGCAAGTACCGTTCCAAGGGCTTCACACCAGTTAACTGCAACTTCATCCACATAAGCGAGGCCCTTATTGTACAGCTGGATAAAGATCCATTGCGTCCATTTATAATATTCAGGGTCCGTTGTGCTGATCTCACGATCCCAGTCATAGGAGAAACCAAGCGATTTGATCTGGCGACGGAAATTGTCAATATTACGGAATGTAATATCTCGTGGATGTTCACCTGTATCCAGTGCATGCTGCTCAGCAGGCAGACCGAAAGCATCCCACCCCATTGGGTGCAATACGTTGTAACCGCGCATACGTTTGTAACGGGAAACGATATCCGTTGCCGTATATCCTTCCGGGTGACCTACGTGCAGACCTGAACCGGATGGATAAGGGAACATATCCAGTGCATAAAATTTCGGTTTAGCAGGGTCCTCACCCGTTTTAAACGTTTTATTTGCATCCCAGTATTGCTGCCAACTTTTTTCCATGACTTGTGGCTGATAGCCGTGTTTCGGCTGGTTATTCTCACTCATCTATTGTTCCTCCTTCAGGTTATTCGCTTTAGCTTTAATTGCAACAAAAAAACCTCAGCATCCCGTAGCGTTTGCAGCGCTAGGGACGAGAGGTTGAATTCCCGTGGTACCACCCTAGTTAGCGGACGAACGTGCTTCGTCATCCACTCCCTTTGGACCTGTAACGGCGGTTAACCGATGCGGATTTCCATTCCTGAACCCAAGCTTTATACAAGCAGGTTAAACAGAATGGTGTAATCACCGCATTTCTCCAAGGCGAGTTCGCAAATCACTGTCAACCGGCTTGCACCAACCGCCGGCTCTCTGTTATGTACAGGAATTACTACTGATCCTTATCATCGAAATATGTATACAATATCGGGACCATTATATAAAAAAGCAAGCCCAAAGTCAATATTACACGTTATAATCGCCATCTTGAAGTCTACGGTTTGTACCCTTCATAACGCTGGTTGCTGTTCAGGATAACCGAAAACGCTCAAGGCCTTCCTCCAGATTATGAATGGTCCAATTCACATGTTCCTGATTATCATATTGGCGATAAGCGCACTCTATGCGCAGCACCAGATCAAAGTACAAGTCATAGAGACTTCTTCTTTTCAATTCACTTTCAGTCGTAATCGCAAGCCCATACCCTTTCACAAAACCAGGCGTATAGTTAAAATGACTGAAATAATGCTCCATCAGAGGATCTGCCCACAGTGAACGTTCAAAATCAATAATCGCTGTGATTCGACCTTTATCTATTAACACATTGCCATCCCACAGATCCCAACTGACAAGCACAGGTTCTTTGACATCGTTCAATACATTGGATTTTTCTTCAATCAAACGTCTCAATTCAGGGTAATCGATCGAAAATGTAATTCCGGCTTCTTCACCATCGGTAAGAATGTCATCCATCAAATTCATAAATGCTTCTTTCCATGTGGAATAACGCTGTTTTTGCTCCGAGAAATATCCAAACTTCTCACCCTTGATTTCATTAATTCGACGATTGTACCGGCCCAGCTGGTGTTCAATGGCTTCCTGCTCTTCCGCAGAATATTGATCCTTAACCTGATTATAGGGTGTTCCAGACATATACTCCATGATAAAATAACGCGCTGAAGCAATGGTTAACGAATCATCATAAACCAGCACTTGGGGTACGGGAACATCCTGTAGCTCCGTGATGAGGCGTAGTGCCTCAACTTCGGCAATCATGAGATCCTGTTCACAGCGCATCAGATTTGTCGAAGCCGACGGTGCAATTTTGAGTACCACCCGCTGTGCGTCACTTAGGGTAATGAGATATGCATGATTGGCCCAGCCATCCACCATTTCCTTGTAGTCCTGTATACTTGCAGAGAAATGCTGCTTTATTATGGCATTCAACTGTTCTGACGAAAGTCTTGTTTTATATGTACTTTCCACTTCTACACCTCACATTGACATTTGATTTATTTCCTCAGAAAACGCTTTCTATCCGACTATTATCACCTCCTTTACTTTAACTGGCAATACTTTTTGTCACGTCGATATATCTTTTCTTGCATTCCTTTACCCTATTTAAGAATATTGCTATTCATTCTCCATGGTAAATCAAACAAAAAAACTGCCCTTATGCAACATACATAAGGACAGTTCTCATTATTCGCTCTTACTTCACAGCCACGTAGAACAAGCGCTGTGCGCTGTCTCCGGCCTCTTTCCATTCAAAATCCGCATATACCTTCACGTCTCTAAAGCCTGCCTTGGACAACTCCAGCTTCATCCAGTCCGGATTATATGCACGCTGGACATGAACTTCTTCAAAGCGCTGGTACATATCCTTGCTACCATTATCCACACGCGAAAAAATACTGAGATGATGCTCAATCTCACAGCGATCCTGATCCAGATCACAAGTCCAAATATACGACACGGAGCGCTCATCCAGTACAAAAGGCTGCTCTTCATCATAACGAATAAGGGTATTGGGATGATGCACATCAAACAGGAACGTTCCACCAGGCTTCAGCATCTCGTATGTCCGCTGGAATGTTCGAATGACATCTTCTTGTTCAAGCAGATAATTGACGCAATCACAGAAAGATATCACCGAATCCACAGTTTCCGGAACTCGCCATTCCCGCATATCCTGCTGCACCCAACGGACACTGCCCTCGCGGTACAAGCGATGACCCTGAGGCGTAGCCTCCATCTTGCTGCGCGCAACCGACAGCATATCTGATGAGAGGTCAATGCCTGTCACTTCGAAACCGGAGTTCACGAGCGGGATTGTAATGGAGCCCGTTCCACAGCCAAGTTCAGCGACACTTTTGGGCATTCCATGCTTTTCCCATGCTGTTCTTGCAAACCTTATCCAGTCTGGATAAGGCATATCTTCCATTAATTCATCATACACATAGGCAAATTTCCGGTAAGACATGTCAGGCACCGCACTTTCAATTTCATTTTCCAATCCTGCTAACAAAAGCAAAGACAGGGGCATCCGGTGTTTACCCAGCCTATCCCTGCCTTATGCGAGTTCCATATTACAACTATTTAATCAAAAGAATTACTTGTTTTCACTTTGATCCGCAGGAGCAGATTCGGACAGATACGTCCAGCTTTCCTTTTGGACCACCAATCCGTCCTTCATCAATTTGCCCAAGGCACGCTTGAAAGCGGACTTACTGATGCCAAAGCGCTGCTTGATGATATCCGGCGGAGTTGCATCAGAGTAAGGCATGCCGCCCATAGGACGCTCTTTCATAAAGGCGAGCAGCTTGTCTGCATCTTCGTTACGTCCAACTTGTTTGAGTTGAGTCATGGCCAGATTCACACGTCCGTCTTCACGTACCAGTGTCACCCGACATTTAACTTTCTCACCAAGACGCAGCATATGACTACGTTCAGATGAATGAATCATACCAATCGCGCCAAAGCCCAGTACACCGCCCTCTACAAGTACAAAAGTACCCATCTGCAGCGGCTTGTATACCGTCGCTTCAACCCACTCGTTTAACCATGAAGTTGGCGCATGGAAAGACAATGGTGAAAGCTCACGTTCCCCGGCCAATTTGGCACGCAGACGTCCCTGCTTGTCATGTTCCATGATTACAAAGACTTCATCCCCCACTTGAGGACGCAGTTCTTCCAGCTCAGGCAATTCACGAATAGGAAGCAGCAATTGCCGTCCAAGTCCCATTTCCAGGAAACAGCCCAGTCGTGGGTGAACATCAGCCACAACCAGTCGTGCCATTTCGCCAAGCATGAGATAAGGCTTTTTCATCGTTACGGCCAGACGATCTTCCGTATCAAAGAATACAAAGACCTCAAGCGTCTCACCAATCTTAATATCACGCGTTAACTCGGTATAGTGAAGCAGTACATCTTCCGATCCTGTCGTCAAAAAGAAGCCAAACGGAGACACTTCACGTGACACCGGCAAAGAGACGACTGTTCCAGCAATCAAACTCATACAGTTTCCACCACTTTGGCATCAGACCATAGTCGTTCAATGTTGTAGTATTCACGCTCGTCACGGTGGAAGATATGAACAACAACATCGCCCATGTCCATCAATACCCAACGTGCTGAATCCATACCTTCGATACCTTTGATCGTCGCTCCGGCTGCATGAGCCTGTTTGCGAATTTCAGTGGCAATGGCTTGTACCTGTGTATCGGAATTCCCGTGACAAATAACAAAATAATCCGCCACCAGAGAAACATTAATCAGATCCAACGCTACAATATTGGATGCCTTTTTGTCGTCAGCGGCAGCAACCGCCATATTCATAAGTTCTTTCGATGATACTGTCATGAACCAACCTCCATAATCTATAATTGTGTGTTCAAAAAAGATCCTTCGTAATCAAAAGTGGACTTTTTGAACAACCTCTATAATTGTGCAATCAAGTCATTCCGCGACAGCATAGTCAAAGGATAAATGACACGTCGTTGCGAGATCAGCAAGCTGATCGTCGAATCGAATCCGGCAATTAAACCTTCGTCCAGACTACGTTCAGCCTGTTCGCGAATGTGACCCACTCCCGGGAAATCTCGCCCCGGTTCAATATAATCGGCAAGACATACCACCTTGTCCAGCAGGCTCATGCCCACCCGACCCGAGGTATGCCACCGGATGGCATTAATCACTTCGGAATCCTCTACACCGTAATCACGCTTGGCTACAAAAGCACCGACTTCCGAATGCCAGAGCTGCTTGTCATGCTGCAGAAGTTCCTGGTTTAATCCGTTATCGCGGATGACCGCTTCCATCTCCGCTACGGGCCAGTACTTCGCCACATCATGCAATATCGCTGCCAGATCCGCTTTTACAGGATCAGCACCGTATTTTTCAGCCAACATCACTGCCGACTCCATCACGCCAAGTGTATGCTTCCAGCGTTTTTCCGGCATTTGCCCGGATACGGCTTGTATTAGTTTCTCACGGCTTAGTCCCATATAAACCGCTCCTTACAATGTATTGGTGCACCTCATCAGGAATCATGAAGCGTACCGAATGACCTTTGGCAAGACGTCTGCGTACGGCTGTTGATGAAATATCCACCAAGGGCATCTCGGCCAGCAAGACCCGATCCTGTAACTCGTCTGGTAGATCATCCAGATGTAACTGGAAACCCGGCCTACCAACCCCGATAAAGGTTAGGCGTTCGGCAAGTTCTTCAATCTGCTCCCATTTGGGAAGATAGTTCACCATATCCGCCCCGATAATGAAATAAAATTCATGTTCAGGATGGCGCCGCCACAGTTCCTTCATCGTATCAATTGTATAAGACACTCCGCCCAATTCCATCTCAATACCCAGCACCTCATATTGCTGCACACCCTTCACAGCCGCTTCCGTCATATCGAGACGTTGTTGTCCCGAAGCTCCGGCTCCGCGTTTGTGAGGTGGAACATGGGAAGGCATGAACCAGATCTCATCCAGTGCATGCGAGTCCCTTGCCGCTTCAGCTGCCAAGAGGTGTCCCATGTGGATCGGATCAAACGTACCACCCATGATGCCGATCTTCACCTGCGTCACGCTCCCTTATCTAGGTAGTTCGATTTGTTTGTTATCGCGAGATTCTTTGTACAGGATGATTGTGTTACCGATGAGTTGTACAAGCTCACTTCCCGTTTCACGGGCAACTTCTTCTGCCATCTCTTTTCTGTCCTCGTCATTGTTGTTCAATACTTGCACTTTCATCAATTCGCGCTTCTCAATCGCATCTTCGATGTGACGGAACAGGTGCTCATTGGTTCCACCTTTACCAATCTGAAATACAGGGGTCAGGTGATGTGCCTGTGACCGCAAAAAGCGCTTTTGTTTACCGTTTAACATGAATACTCCATACTCCTTATGTTGAGCAGGCCCTGATCGACAACGCAAAAACTGTCCGGACCTGACCATTCAATTATTATTTTCACACTTCAAAACTGTTTAGTACTGCTCGCCTCATCGTCTCCACAGGAGCCGGAATGCCAAGCCAATGTTCAAAGGCCACTGCGCCCTGATATACAAACATCCCCAGACCACCGTGAACCGTGCATCCGCGCATCCGCGACTCTCGAAGCAGACGGGTCTCAAGCGGATTGTAGATCAGATCACTCACCGCTGATCCTTCACGGATCATTGCAGGATCAACCGGTACGTCATCAACATGCGGATGCATTCCGGCAGCCGTTGTGTTAATCACGATATCAGCCGTAGCCAAGACCGTCGCAGCGTCTTCCATGCCACTGCCCGAGATTTCTCCCAAGCCATGGCCCCGCAAATCCGAAGCAAGTGCAATAGCCCTGTCTGCTGTACGGTTCAAAATGTGAATCCGCTCAGGCTTCTCCAGTGCAAGTGCGTATATGACACCTCTCGCTGCTCCACCTGCTCCCAGTACAGCAATACGCTTGCCCGCAAGCTCAGGCACTGCCTCCTCCTTCAGGGATCGGACATAGCCAATACCATCGGTATTGTACCCTGTCAGTGTTCCACCTTCATTAACGATGGTATTCACCGCACCAATCAGGCGAGCACTTTCATCGATCACATCCAGATACTGCATTACCTGCTCTTTGTGCGGGATGGTGACATTGACTCCACGATAGCCAAGTGCCACAATTCCCCGAACTGCTGCTTCCAGTTGATCCGGATGAACATGCAGTGGCATATACATTCCATTCACTTCTGCAACCTGCAGAGCCGCATTGTGCATTGCCGGAGACTTGGAGTGAGCAATCGGATCACCCATAACACCAAGCAACACAGGAAGTGAAGAGTTGAATTTGTTCTGCTCAGACATAGGTCCGCCTCCGATCCATCTGATGTACAGCTTCTGAGATTACTAGATCAAGGATGGGCGGATCTGTACACGAATGCCTTTTGGAGCATAAACGGCAACAAGCGCTCCAATATCGCCATTAACCTTAATCCAGCCCAGACCCGAGATGAATACATCCGATTGACTGCCGCGTTTGATGCGGAATTCATGTCTGGTCCATTCGGCCATGTCTGCTGCATCCTCACGGGTTGGCGGAGACAACAATTCTCCCAGGTGGTCGCGGTACAGGTCATCTGCACGCTCCAGCTTCGTCCGGTGGATATCAAGCGCAGTGCTGATAAAACAAGTGAACGACTGGCGATCACCTTCCACAAAGTCAAATCGAGCCATGCCGCCAAAGAACAGCGTCTGACCGGAATTCAACTGATACACAGCCGGTTTAAGCGGTTTTTCCGGCATGATGGCAGCGAGATCCTTACGTGAAACAATCTCGCTGAAACGCCATGGATATACGATTCCAGGCGTATCAATAATATATTTTCCATCATCCAGCGGAATGTTCACCATATCCAGCGTTGTTCCCGGATAACGGGATGTGGTCAGTTCCTGCTCCAGATCGCTGTAATCACGGATCAGACGGTTAATCAGTGTGGATTTACCCACATTGGTACCGCCAACCACGTACACGTCACGATCTTCGCGATACGTACCTACAAGCTCAAGCAGTCGGTCGAAGCCCTGATTTTGCTTTGCACTGCACAAGACTACATCCACGGTACGCAAACCCTGTTCTTTGGCTTGCTTCTGTACCCAGTTGCGAACCTTGTTCCAGTTGGTTACTTTCGGAAGCAAGTCCGTTTTGTTCACAGCAAGCAGTACCGGATTGTTGCCTACAAAACGTTGCAGACCGGAGATAATGCTGCCATCAAAGTCAAACAAATCAACGATATGGATGACAAGTGCATCCTTATCCCCGATTTTGCTAAGCAGCGCCAGGAATTCGTCCTGATCCACCGTAACGGATGATGACTCATTGTAGTTTTTGATGCGGAAACAGCGCTGGCATATAACCGGTTCACGATCCAGTGCCTTCTCGGGGATAAACCCTGGTAATTCCGAATTTTCTGTTTGCAGATGCACGCCGCATCCGCTGCACCTTACGGCAAGATTGCCGTTATGCGGTTCTGTCATTTCTTCTTTTCCTCCTCAAGCCATAAGCCTTTCCTGCGTAAACTCGTTAGAGCAATCCGTTCCACGCGTCGATTGAAGCGGGTCATAAAACCTTCGTCCCCAATGGAGATTGGCAGTACCAGAACGGTATATAACCCCATTCGGTTCCCTCCATAAACGTCCGTAAGCATCTGATCGCCTACTACAATCGTGTTTTCAGGAGATAACTCCATCATTTTCATTGCTCTACGAAACGGTACATTCGATGGTTTGCGTGCACTATGCACAAACTGGATATCCAGCGGGGTCGCAAACAGGGATACACGATTCAAATTGTTATTGGACACAATCATCAGCTTGAAACCTGCCTCTTTCACACGTGCAAACCATTCAATCAGTTCGGGCGTAGCGTCAGGGGCTTTGGCTCCAACGAGTGTGTTATCCAGATCAGTTATAATTCCACGGTAGCCTTGAGCGTACAGCTCTTCCAGATTAATGTCAAAAACCGTGTCTACACGCAGCTTGGGCATTAACATTTTAAACAAAGAAGTCACCTCAGTTTCATACGACACACTATATCACAAATCCGTCTTTCCTGAAAATGCATACAGCGCCTGATGGCATAGGAAAAAAGGAAAAACGGGACGGGCAACAACTATGCCCGTTCCGCTTTCAGTTCCTTCCGCAGCTTCAAGGCGGTCTGATAGACGCCCTTCCAGTCGTCGGCAGTTACGGACGCCGGACTGTAACGAGTCTGTTCAAACTTCGTGAGAAGCTCATGCAATGTCACTTCTGCAGCAGGTTTTGCCTGGCTCCAGCGGGCTACCGATTCACGAAGTGTCTCGTCTCCGCTCCGGGTTAACCCTTTGCGTTTCACATACTGAATCCAACGCTCGGTCTCTGCCACTACCTTCTGTTCAGGGGTGAGCGGTCCACCTGTCCGTAGACGAAGCAGGAAGAATCGCATGGAGAAACGATTACGCCAGAACATATATGCTACCCACAATACGATAATGGCTCCTGCAGCCCAGATAACAAAAGTCGGGATGGCAGACGATGTCTGCTCAGGTGCAGGGGTCTGCTCTTCCTCTTGTACCGGCTCCTCTTCAGGCTCTTCTTCAGGCTCATCTACAGGCTGTACATCAGGCTGTTCCGTCAGCAGCGGCATATCAAAGCCCGGCGTTGCTTCAACAGGAATCCATCCATACTCACCAAAGTAAACCTCTGCCCAGGAGTGTGCATCTGCATTGGTAACGGTGTAGGTCGTCTCAATCTCCGCGCCAGGTTGACGTGGAGCCTGCATGTCCGAATTCAGGGACAATTGTCCAGGCGCATAACCTTTAACCCATCTTGCAGGAATGCCCTCCGAGCGCGCCATCATCACCAGCGCAGTGGAGAAGTAATCACAGTAGCCTTCCATAATATCGAACAGGAAACCTTCCACAAAGTCGCTGCTTACTTTTCGAGATAAATCCGGATTGTTCGTGTATTCAAAATTAGTTTGTAAATAGTTTTGCAGTAATGCCACTTTTTCATACGGAGTATTCGCAGATGCTGTTATCTCGGCTGCCAGATCCGATACCCGGTCAGGGAAACGGGAAGGTAACTGCAAGTACATATCGTCTGCCGGTTTACTGTTATACAGATCTTCAAATGACTTCGTACGAAGCTCATCTTCCACAATCACAGGGGCTTCCGATACGATAGTATATGTCTTGGGATACTGTGGTTGCTGACGGTCTGTCACCACATGCAGTTCAGCCTGTTCGGCATTCCACAACATCCGTTCCGTTCGGTCTTCACCATTAATCGAGCTAACTTCCGAGATCGAATAAGCACCAAAGAGAATCGGATAGACATTGTCATTCAGCATCGTTACGTTCTGAGTCACTTGTTTGGTATTCACATTACCGGATTCTTGGTTCTCCAGAGGCTGTCCAGCTTCAACATTCTCTGTTGCACCCCGTCCACGGTCATCCCAGCCTGTGCCTGTATACTCTGCACGTGTCTCACCGCGCCAGTAACTGCGCTCATTGGTCGTGACAGACATGACAGGGGTATAGTCGAAGTTAAAACCTCCACCAAGCTGATTGTCTTCCCTGCTGTATCCCGATTCGGTAGCCGCGGGAATATCAAGGTTTCCGTTACCTGCCTGACTTGTGGAAGTTCCGGTATAGTTACGCCATGCCGTATAGGGGTCCGTCAAGGTGGGTGGAATCTCCGGCATATTGACGCTGGCTACAATAATCAAAGAAAAGATAATGGCAATATTGGCCAGGACTTTATAAGGATACCGGATGATTCGTTTCCAACCTTGTGGATACTGTAGCTGATAGTTACGGAAATGCTGACATACGAGCCATCCCATCCCCGCAAACATCACCCACGCGATTTCAATCCAGAGTGGAATCTGGGTGAAAGAATCGAGAATCCCCATCGAAATGATGTTAACACCCAGAAAAACAAGAATACGACGTGTTGTGGTCACGAGTCGAAGCGCAGCTTCAAGCATCACCCATGCACACAGGGAGAACCAGATGTACGGCGTCATGTGTAATATGAATTGCTCCGCTCGGTCCGTTAAAGAGCCATAAGGGATGTACACGGTGTAATCAATCAGCGTTTTATGCAAAATGTAACCAACAACGACCGCCTTGATGATCGCCCGATACATTGTTTTAAAGGGCAGAATGACCTCCAGCACACTGACTGCTGCAAGTGTCCATAACACCAGAGAAGTGGTCTCCGTGTACCACGATTCCTGCGTAAATGAAATCCACTGCATTCCAATCAGGAAAATCCAGAGCAATGACGCTGCATGATACCAGGATCGTTTGCCCGCAATACTTTCATTTCCTTTTGAACTCATACAGAACCTCCCCCCATCACCGTTGGAAGCTCCTGCAAGTGAGAAACAGTGAATGACCTCGTGCCTCTTCCACGCAACATGGCATTCCACTCGGCACTTCGGCGGGATTCACTGGTATCGATCAGAATATGACATGGAGTCATGCCCCGCGTATCGGCCCAGCGCAACAGTTCCATTATTTTTTCATCCTTCTGGGGAGAAATCACGACAAAGTAAGCTCCCTGAGGCAGTTGACGTGCGATTCTTTCCACGCCGGGCAACAGATGGGTATCCTGACCGTTATATTGAATATCCACCAGATGATGCATCATCTTCTGTCGTTCCATCAGACTTTCACTGGGGGCCATGAAGGATGTCTGGTCTGACAATGTCAATAACCCCATCCCCATTCGTTCCCTGACACCATACTCCAGCAGAGAGGCAGCCGTGGAAACGGCAATTTCAAATGCATCCCCATGTTCATAACTTGATGCCAGCGCATCCAGAACCAGAATGGTTTTGGGCACAGACTCATGTTCAAACTCCTTGGACTTCCAGTTCCCTGTCTTTGCCGTTGCATTCCAGTGAATGCGGGAAAGTCGATCTCCGTATACGTAGTCACGTACACCATTGATCTGAGTGGTCTCTCTCCGTGAGCGGGTTAACGCCGTCTGAGGACCGGATAACCGTGATTTGCGGTCGTAGAGCTGCCAATATGGAATAAATACCGTTCTTGGCAGTACGCGAAACTCACCTTTGGCCTTAAACTTTCCCCGATGTTCAATCAGTCCAAATATGTCCTCGCTGGCACATTCCGTTTCTGAAAAAACATACTTCCCCCGCTCAAGTGGCGGTGTCTGAAAAGACAACTCGCCATTACCTCTCATATTGGGAATCAAACTTTCCTTGAACGACCACGATTCTCCGTTATGCCGATGCAGCATTTCACGCACAACAACATAGGGAAGCGGGAGGAATCCCGGAATAGTCAAACTCAGCTGTACTTGAACCTGGTCACCCGCATGCAGCAATTCTTCGTGGTCTGGACCAGAAGATAACCTACGAACTCCTTGAGCACGTCTTACCCCGCTAAATCCAGCAATGGCAAGGTACACACAGAGCAGGGTCACCATCGACAGCAGCATAAGGGATGTCTTCCCGCCCTGAAACAAAACATAAGCCAGACAGCACATCCACACCATTGCGATGCTCCATACGCGTGGGTGGCGTAACCCTCTATTGACTGTTCTCAAAAGCGGCTTCATGAACTATTGCCCCATGGAGACGGGCACGCGTACTTGCTGGAGTACGGCATTCAAAACGGCCTCGGAACTCATACTGTCCAGTCTCGATTCGGGACGAAGCACAATACGATGAGAGATCACATAAGGGGCCATCGTTTTCACATCATCCGGAAGCACATAATCACGTTCCTGTAAGAAAGCAAAGGCTTTTACGGCCATCATGAACGATATGGCTGCCCGTGGGCTGGCACCCAGCAATACAGATGGGTGGGAGCGGGTTTGGCGAACAACATCAAGCAGATAGTCCATAACCGGATCACCGATAAAGACCTCTTTAATCTCCTGCTGGATTGCCGAGATCTGGTCCATATGAGTCACGGATTCAAGGCGATCTACAGGCTGACCGAGCTGATGCTGTTTCAATAGAATTTTCTCAATTTCCTTATCGGGATAACCTAGACTTATTTTCAACATAAACCGGTCGAGTTGTGCTTCCGGCAACGTATACGTACCTTCAAAATCAATCGGATTCTGAGTTGCACAGAGCATGAATGGATGTGGCAGATCATACGTATCGCCATCAACGGTTACGCTGCGCTCCTCCATCACTTCGAGCAGAGCCGATTGGGTTTTTGTTGTGGCCCGGTTAATCTCATCAGCCAGCAAAATGTTGGTCATCACAGGACCTGGCCGGAAATAAAAACGCTCATCCTTCGGATGGAACACAGATACGCCCGTAATATCACTAGGTAAAATATCAGGATTACATTGAATACGCCGGTACTCACCACGCATGGATTTCGATAATGCCTTGATTAATTGCGTTTTGCCAGTTCCCGGTACGTCTTCAATCAGAACGTGCCCGCCTGCAAGCAAAGCTGTAAGTAAAAGTTGAATTTCAAAGGATTTCCCCATAATACAGGATTCCAGATTTGAACGAACTGCGGATATGATTTGGATCGACTCTTTGCGCACAGGCATGTGGTCTAACCTCCTAAAAAAGCATACAGATTTCCTTTTATTGTACATGATCCAGAGTCACGAGTACACTCGAAGGAACTCACAATTTGTTTCCAGCCCGTCAGATTCACCGCAGTTCACGCATGAATACGACAAAAAAGCCCCGGATAAAAGTTATCCGGAGCCTCTGCTGAATCGCAATATGTTCAAGGAGATTTCTCATTCTATGTTAGCCTTTTGGTCTAACCACCAATGCCGCGAGAAAAGAAAAGATGATCGCTGACGATATTCCCGCTGCTGTCAGATCAAAGATCCCGGTAATAACTCCAATCCATCCCTCTTTCTCAAGTTCAGTCAATGCTCCATGTACCAAGGAGTTGCCAAAACTTGTGATGGGTACAGAAGCACCTGCTCCTGCAAACTTGACCAACGGATCATAGAGACCGAGTGCATCAGCAACTGCCCCTGCCACAACTAGTGTACTCATGGTATGAGCTGGCGTCAGTTTAACCCCATCCATTAGAAGCTGTCCGACAACACAGATCAAACCGCCAACGATAAATGCCCACAAGAACTGCATTACCTTTATCCCTCCTTTTCAATAGCTACGGCATGTGCAATACAAGGAATACTTTCACCCTGCTGGTACGAAATCGGAGATAACAGCGCCCCCGTAGCAACGACGAGCACCCGTTTAAGATCACCCTTCTGCATCCGGTTCAAAATGTGACCATAGGTGACGGTGGCAGAACATCCGCAGCCACTTCCCCCGGCAACAACATAAGGCTGTTTCTCCCGATCATAGATCATCAGGCCGCAGTCATTAAAAACCGTCTGTTCCATGGGAATGCCTTCTTTTTGCAAAAGCTCTTTCGTAATTGGCAGACCGACGGAAGCCAGATCCCCGGTCACAATGAGATCATAATAGCCGGGTTCCAATCCCGTATCCCTGAAATGAGAGATTATAGTGTCGGCTGCTGCTGGCGCCATGGCTGAACCCATATTAAAAGGATCTTTGATGCCCAAATCCATAATGCGTCCAATAGTGGCTTTGGTAACAACGGGACCATCACCAGTGCGGGAGACCACACCACACCCTGATCCTGTGACGGTATATTGCGCATAAGGCGGCTTCTGGGAGCCATACTCCGTCGGATACCGAAATTGTTTTTCAACCGTACAGTTGTGGCTCACCGTTCCTGCAAGGACATAATCTCCAGCTCCAGAGTCAACAATCATGGACGCTAACGCTAACGTTTCCATGGAAGTAGAACAGGCTCCAAAGACACCTAGGTAAGGCACACCCAGTTTTCGCGCTGAAAAGGAACTGCTGATAATCTGGTTCATCAGATCTCCACCAACAAAAAATTGAAGCTCTTCCTTGGTGATATTTGCATTTACCAAAGCCAGCTGAGAGGCCTGTTCGAGCAGTTTGCGTTCTCCCTTTTCCCACGTTTTCTCGCCGATCTCGAGGTTGTCGTAGACATAATCGAAATCAGATGACAGTGGACCCTCGCCTTCTTCTGGTCCTACAACTGCGGCTTTACCGATGATCCGCGGACGATTCTCAAACTGCCATGTCTGGCGACCCAATCGTTTCACAGGTGCCCACCTCCAAATCCCAAAAAGGCGTAAACAATCCCTACGACAAATGCTGCCACGACACCAAACACGATAACGGAACCAGCAAGTTTAAACATGTTGGCCCCTACACCGAGCACCAGTCCTTCAGCACGATGTTCCAGTGCAGCAGAACACATGGAATTGGCAAAGCCGGTAACCGGCACAGCAGTTCCTGCTCCTGCCCATTGAGCCATTTTATCGTAAACGCCGAGACACGTTAGAATAACCGATATGAGAATCATGACCGCCACCGTAGGACTGGAAGCTTCCTTCGATGTCATGTCGAAACCGGCCATAAAAGCCTCTTGAATGGCCTGTCCAATCAAACAGACGGTACCCCCAACCAGAAATGCTTTGAGGCAATTTTTCAGGATTGGACGAGGCGGCTCATGTTTTTTTGCGACTTTTTTGTACTCCTTTTCATCCATGGACAGGGACGATGATTTTTTTTCGCTTCCGGATGCAGATTGAGCTGGCAAGATACAAGACCTCCTCTATGTGAAAATGGTTCAAAGCTACGGCTGAATGCCAATGTGTGTAATCCTATATTCATTGTTTGTTAATAATCGGAAGGTTATGTATCCGGCGACAGACAGTATATGTTTCCAACAAGATCATGTTGTGGAAGCAAGATGGGAATACGCCGGTTCTGAGGACTTTTAGATACGTTCTATAAATAAAGAAGAACAATCACGAGCAAGATAAAAAGAACGATAAACAGTACTTTTTCCGTGCCCTCTTCTGGAGGCTTCATTGGATATATAGCTCCTTCCTATAAACAGACCAACAAATATTGAACAAAAAGAACATCACAAAATGATGACATCTCCTCCATATATTCATATTCATTGAAGTGGCATCAGGACTGCGACTACAGCGGATAGAGTCATGAAACTTGGACACGGTAAGCGCCCAAAACATGCCTTAAATACGTGACATAAACATGGACAATCACTTGCGCAAGGTTCATACTGTAATGTGACCAGTGGTTAAATAACAAGTCCTCAGCATATTAAAGTGCATGTTCAAAAAGATAAAAGACTTTTTGAACTACATCTTAAAGGACAACAGGCGGGTAGCCGTTCTACTGTGACCTGAAATACATACCAACAGAGGAGTTGTTGACACACATGAATGAAAAAACGATGGATATGTTTCGTACGTTGACGGAATTTCCTTCCGCATCCGGTTTTGAACGTGAGCTTCGCGGCTGGATGAAAGATAAGCTTTCTGCTTATACCGATGAGTTCGTCCAGGATCGCCTGGGGAGTCTATTTGGTGTATTACGCGGGGAGGAATCCGGTCCTAAAGTTATGGTAGCCGGACACTTTGACGAAGTTGGTTTCATGACTACAGGCATTACGGAAACGGGTATGGTCAAATTCCGTCCACTGGGTGGATGGTGGAGTCAGGCTGTACTGTCTCAGCGATTGGAAATCATCACACCGGATCGTCGCATTACCGGAGTTGTAGGTTCTACACCTACACACTTGCTGGACGAGTCCCAGCGGAACAAACCTGTTGATCTGAATTCCATGTATCTCGATATTGGGGCAGACAACCGTGCTGAAGCAGAATCCTGGGGCATTCATCCAGGGATGCAGATCGTGCCAATCTGTGAATTCACGCCGATGGCGAACCCGAAAAAAATCATGGCCAAAGCATGGGATAATCGTTACGGCGTAGGACTTGCACTTGAACTGGTTGAAGCGTTGCACAAGGAAAAACTGCCTAACACGCTTTACGCTGGTGCAACGGTTCAGGAAGAACTGGGGCTTCGCGGTGCACGTACGGCGGCCAATCTGATTCAGCCTGATATCTTCTTTGCACTTGACTGTAGCGCGGCGAATGATATGACAGGTGACAAACAGTCATTTGGACATATCGGAGAAGGCGCATTGCTTCGTATTTTTGACCCGGGTATGTTCACCCATCGCGGCATGGTCGAATATGTTCAAGATACGGCTTCATCCAATCAGATCAAAATGCAGTATTTCATCTCACCAGGTGGTACCGATGCAGGTCAAGTACACCTGAGTGGAATTGGTGTACCATCAACAGTTATTGGTATCTGCGCTCGTTATATCCACACCTCGTCTTCCATTATTCATACGGATGACTACGATGCGGCCAAAGAACTGATCGTGAAACTGGTCAAAGGTCTGGATCGGACAACAATGAATACCATTATTAATAACGCGTAACAGTTGACAAGAGACCTCCTAACTATTCGGGAGGTCTCTTTTTTATATCCACAACTATATGAATTGGACACATAGATTAATAGGCCGAACATTATAGGGAATTACACATAAGATACAATAACGGAAGATGAATTAAACACCAACCAGTGGGGGACCTGTTATGGCAGTGGGAAGGAACGGAAAATCAAATAAAGGTTCTAACAAAAAACCAAATGCTGCTAATACCCTCCTTAATGGAAGCCTTAAAGGGAAAAATCTCGAACTGATTGTAGCAGCGCTATTGGTGAGCGGAAAGTTGAGAGTGGATGCTGTCACGTTGTTTCGTGAGGCTACATTGGTTGTAGAATTGGTTGGTCAATATAAAACACTTCAAAAGGTCACACCCTCCAATTCAGACAAACTGGTACAATTCCTGGATGAAACTGGCGGCGATATGACGCTTAATGATGTTATACAGGCATTTCAACAGAGAATTAATTCTTAGTGGCCAAGAAATGAGGTGGATGTCATGTCCGAGTTTGACGGAATCGGATTTGCCGAGCTATTAATTGTGCTTATTCTTGTTGTTTTATTTGCATTTGGCTCTTCTGATCTTGACGGTTTATCAAGCACGCCAACAACGAGTTGACCCCCATAATCCTCTCATGGCTTACAGGTAAAAGAACAAAAAAATGAAATACCAGTCCTTAGACAGGACTGGTATTTGGTCATTACAGAAATAGGGGTGAGAATGCAATCCAGGCCAAAATAAGAGTAAGCACAATGCAGACATTCTCTACAACGGCCCCACGCTTGGTCCCTGTACTCATCAGATTCACCCGTATGCGCCACTTGAGCGGTGGTAACGGACGAATACCCCGATTGGTTAGTGAATCGGCCAACAGATGCATCGCATATGCCGAGCCTCCCGCTACCCAGATCTCCGGTCCCTGCTGCTGGGTCGTGCTGTACAACAAGCCCGCCCATATTGCGGTTCCGTACAGGGTATGTGTCAGTCCCCTATGAGTCAGTGTGGTGCAGAGCATTAACAAACTGCCTGCAATCAAGTTCCACGGTGCGAACGCGTGACCATAGAAGACCAGTCCGAGTCCAATCGCAAACATCAACACTTTGCGAAGCGAACGTGAAGGCAGGAATGACACAAGCGCAATGAGGATCGCAAGCAACAGGTTCCATGGTTTGGCATGAACATAGAAGTACACAAATACAGCTGTGGGCAACAGAATCGTCTGTAACAACCTGATCAGACTGTTAGGCAAGGCTCTGGATACCAGCAGCGAATTCGGCTCATCAATGTCAGGCAATAACGAACCAATCAGTGCAACCGTAACTGCCGGCGCTGTCACTGGCATACCGGCCAACTGCAGAACAGAAAGTGACACGCCTGTCCCGATAATAAGGTGGGATCTTCCCATCATGATGCAAAAACGTCCTTTCGAAGAAATCGGGAACAATACGGCCCAGTTCCGATTTTACAACGAAAACAAAATAAGAACAATAGTTCGCATTTCTTATTTGTATGAAAATAAATATAAATTTCTGTGATGGGGCTCACACTATTATATTTATGACTCTTCTATCTTTATTAGTGAATTAAATCACATAAACTGTCGTCAACTACTTGTATAATTTCAAATATAAACCACTAAAATTGTTGGTAATGTACAGCGTCTATCCAAGGAGGCATACACACATGAACGGAAAAAAAGAGAAACTCGTTATCATAGGTAACGGAATGGCAGGAATCAGTACCGTTGAGCAAATTTTAAAATTAACTACGCGATTTGATATTACCGTTTTTGGCACAGAGCCCTATCCTAACTACAACCGCATTATGTTGTCTTATGTACTGGAAGGAAGCAAAACACTGGACGATATCGTGCTGAACGACCTTCACTGGTATGAAGATTACGGCATTACGCTGCACACAGGCACAACGGTTACACGAATCGATGCCGAGACGCACGAAGTTGTGACTGAAGATGGAACTCGGGTCCCTTATGACAAAATCATCATTGCAACTGGCTCCAACTCCTTTATTCTCCCAGTACCTGGACATGACAAAGAAGGTGTTGTCGGTTTCCGCGATATCGCCGATTGCAATGTCATGCTGGAAGCTGCTAAGCAGTATAAACGAGCGGCCGTTATCGGGGGCGGACTGCTAGGCCTTGAAGCTGCCAAAGGGTTGGTACAACTTGGCATGGAAGTTACCGTAGTGCATCTGATGGAAGATCTGATGGAGCGTCAGCTTGATCCACAAGCTTCAGCCATGTTGAAGGCAGAACTCGAACGTCAGGGTATCCGGTTCAAGATGGGTGCGCAGACTTCCGAACTGCTGGGCGGCGAACGCATTGAAGGGATACGTTTTGCAGATGATACGGTTCTGAATGTTGATTTTGTGGTCATGGCTGTAGGCATTAAACCCAATACGACTGTAGCCCGCGAAAGCGGTATGGAAGTGAACCGGGGTATTGTCGTGAATGACTATATGCAGACTTCACTTGAGAATGTGTACTCGGTCGGGGAATGTACAGAGCACCGCGGGGTATGTTACGGCCTCGTTGCCCCATTGTTCGAGCAAGGTATGATTCTGGCGAAACATATCTGCGGGGTTCAAACGGCTCCTTATGAAGGTTCCGTAGTATCTACGAAATTGAAAATTTCGGGTGTGGACGTGTTTTCAACTGGTGAATTCATCGACAGTCCAGAGCACACCGTCATTTCGCACAAAGATGACTGGAAACGGACTTACAAAAAAATTCTGCTTCGTGATAATAAAATGGTCGGCGCCGTTCTCTTCGGTGACATTACGGATTCTTCCGAATTGCAGAAACTGATCAAACAACAGACCGAAATGACCGAAGAATTGTATGGTTCACTCATGGGTACAGGCTGCGGCGGTCATAAGAAAGCAACCTCTGTTGAAACGATGCCCGAGGACGAGATCGTCTGTGGATGTAACGGGGTAACCAAAGGAACCATTGTTGATGTCATTACAAACCAGGGCCTTACCACTGTAGATGAAATCAAAGCCTGTACCGGTGCAACCCGCTCTTGTGGTGGGTGTAAACCAGTTGTGGAACAGATTCTGCAATATGTACTTGGTGACAGTTTCAGTACTGGAGCCAAACAGGGCATCTGCGGATGTACTTCCATGGGACGGGATGAGATTGTAGCCGAGATTCGTGCAAAAGGATTACAAACGACCAAAGAGGTCATGAATGTACTGGGTTGGAGTCAACCTGAAGGTTGTTCCAAATGTCGTCCGGCGATCAACTACTACCTTGGCATGATTGCACCAGACACACACGAAGATGAGAAAGAATCCCGTTTTGTTAACGAACGGATGAATGCAAATATTCAAAAGGATGGAACGTATACGGTTGTACCTCGGATGTATGGCGGGGTGACTACACCAGCGGACCTCAAACGTATCGCTGACGTTTCAGTCAAATATGATGTGAAAGCAGTCAAAGTGACTGGCGGTCAGCGTCTCGACTTGATTGGTGTCAAAAAAGAAGATCTGACCAAAGTCTGGGCTGAACTGGATATGCCTTCAGGTTATGCATACGCCAAATCGCTGCGTACGGTCAAAACATGTGTCGGCTCCCAATTCTGCCGATTCGGTACACAGGATTCCATGGCCATGGGCGCTCGCATTGAACGAAAATTCGAACGTCTGGATCTGCCAGCCAAGTTTAAATATGCTGTCAACGGTTGTCCGCGAAACTGTGCAGAGGCATGTACAAAAGATATCGGTATCGTTGGTAACGACGGAGGCTGGGAAATCTTCATCGGTGGTAACGGCGGTATTAAAGCTAGACTGGCTGATTCCTTATGCAAAGTGAAAACGGATGACGAGTTGATTGAACTGTGCGGAGCCATCATGCAATATTATCGCGAGACAGGTAACTATCTGGAACGGACGTCCGAGTGGGTGGAACGCATGGGTCTGGAGCATATTCGTTCGGTTGTCGTGGATAACCTGGAGGAACGCAAAGCGTTGATGCAACGAATTGAATTTGCACTTGAGCATGTTGAAGAACCTTGGCAAAAAGCGATTCGCAATGAAGAAGGCCAAAGCAAAATGTTCCATGGTATCGAAGTATCGGCTCGTCCATAAGTAAGCTCGCAAGATTAATGCTGCCGGAATGTTAAATATAGATAAGGAGTGGTTTAAGATGACGACAAAACAATCAGGCACCTACTTCCCTGCCGGAGTAGTTGAAGAATTCCTGCCACGAATCGGAAGAGTAGTTGAAATTAAGGATCATCAGCTTGCTGTCTTTCGTGCATCGGATGGTACCATCTTCGCTGCAGATAATCACAACCCCCACCCTAAAGGTGGACCGCTGGCTGAAGGCATCGTGTCCGGGCATTATCTGTACGATCCGCTGTATGATTGGAAAATCGACCTGACTACCGGTCTTGTGCAAGCACCGGACAACGGTCAAGTACAGATGTATCCGGTGAAGGTAGAGAACGGCCAGGTCTGGATTGAAATATAGCTCCATTGAAACGTTCAAAGATTGATGCAAAATAATGGGGGAAACCGTGATGTATACACCAAGTGTTGAGGGAATTATTGAAGCTGCGGTTAAAAAACGGGATCAAATGAACGCAAGCCTGCCACGTTATATGGTTGCTGCCTTAATGGCTGGTGCCTATGTAGGGCTTGGCATCGTTCTGATCTTCAGTATTGGTGCTCCGCTCCTTGCGGCACAGTCACCACTGCAAACCATGTTGATGGGCATGTCCTTCGGACTTGCCCTCACGCTGGTCATCTTTGCCGGATCGGAATTGTTTACAGGTAACAATATGTTCTTCACCATGAGTACGCTGGCTGGCCGAACCACAGTGAACGAAACGCTGAAGAACTGGGGGCTCGTCTTTGTTGGTAACCTGCTCGGCGCAATTCTATTAAGTCTACTCATTGTCGGTAGCGGTCTGTTCAAAACGGCCACACCGGAACATCTGCTGTTTGTCGTCTCTGCCAAAAAGATGGCGGCGCCCGTGTCTGAGTTGTTCTTCCGAGGCATTCTGTGTAACTGGCTCGTCTGTCTGGCGATCTGGATGGCAGCTCGCTCCAAAGAAGATATCGCCAAACTTGTTCTTATCTGGTGGTGTCTGTACGCATTTATCGCAAGTGGTTATGAGCACAGTGTTGCCAATATGACTTTGCTCTCTTTATCCTGGTTGCTGCCAAACCACCCGGATACAATCACGATGGCAGGTTGGTTCCATAACATGATTCCGGTAACGCTTGGTAATATCATCGGCGGTGCCCTCTTTGTTGGAATGGCGTACTGGTATACTTCTCCGGTACGTAAAAAAGCATAATTTTTTATTCAACTGCACTTATGTAGCGCTAGAGCACAACATCTCCACACTGAAGCCATGATGGATGCCGAACTCACGTTCAATCACACATCGTGGCTTTTTATTGTTTGTCGTTAAGCTACTACCCTCTCGTACGTTTCCCTTTCACCCTCTCGTCCTTCTATAGAGAATTAAAACTACATTTTACTTTTGTCGCTATCCGCGTTAATCCACAGTTGACATAACTAGCGTATAGTCGATGGATACTCACACTTATATTCAACCAGCAAAGGATGAACGCTTATATGGGAATTCACACGTACTTCAGGTCACTGAATGATCTTGAACGTATTATTCGCACACCTGGCAAATTCAAATTCGAAGAACACAGCGTATCCGCCCATTCCTGGAAAGTCGTACAGTACGCCAAAACGCTCGCAGATATTGAGGAACAGCATGGAGTCACCATTGATTGGAAAAAGTTATACGAGATTACCAGCAGTCATGATTATGGCGAAATCTTCATCGGTGATATCAAAACACCAGTCAAACATTATTCACTGGAGCTGCGTTCGATGCTGCAAAAGGTGGAAGAAGGTATGGTTGAACATTTTATTAATGAAAATATTCCTGAAGAGTTCCAGCCTATATTTCGCAGACAGCTGCGTGAGGGTAAAGACCAATCGGTTGAAGGACTGATTCTCGAAGTCGCAGACAAGATGGATCAGGTATATGAAGCCTTTGCCGAGCTCCAACGTGGCAATACGGAGAAAGAATTTATCGTTATGTACCGTTATGCCTTGGTCAAAATCAAAAATATCGACCTCCACTGTGTACAGTATTTCCTGGAACAGATTCTCCCCGACATGATCGAAGAAGGTATCCGCTCCCCGTTTGATATTCGCAAAATAACCGAAGAAGCTCTGGCCCAGTAATCAGCTCAAGTCAACATGGTTCTCATCATCCATGGACAGGGCTTTTTTTCGTTCCTGCAATTGCAGTCGGTACTCGCTAGGGTACATGCCCGTTTTGTTTTTGAAAATCCGGCTGAAATAGTGGGAATCACTGTACCCTACCGCTCCACCAATGGTCTTGATATCCATATTCTCGTGTGTGACGAGCATACGCTTCGCTTCATTAATCCGCAGACCTGTCATATATTTCAGCGGAGTCTCGCCCGTTACTTTCTTAAAACACTTTCCCAGATAGTCCACACTAAAATGCATCTGTCCTGCCATGTCCTGGAGTGTAATCTCATGCATGTAATTCTGCTTCAAATACAACTTAACGGCCTCTGCGATATCCTCCGGCTTCACCTGTTCATCCAGCACGGCACTGACATGGGCAAGCGAATCCACAGCGCTCCCAAGCTTCAATTCCATCGCATCCAGCAGTGTCCGAAGCTGTTCTTCCGATAATGGTTTGAGCAGATAATCCTCCACCTTGTAACTGATCGCCTGCCGCGCATATTCGAATTCATGATAACCACTCAGAATGACAATTTTCACATGCGGATAGGCAAAATACAGATGTTTGGCGAGTTCCAATCCATTCATTACCGGCATCTGTATATCCGTTACAACCAGATCAGGTACGGAATGTTCAATGAGCTGTAACGCTTCCTGACCGTTCCGCGCTTCACCAATCACCTCAAACCGGGTGTCCAACTCTCTGAATTTGCGTGAGACATTCCGGCGAATCAGGGCTTCATCTTCCACAATAATCGTTCTGTATTTGATTGTCATGGGTTCAGCCATGCTCCTTTCCAATGGAACCACCTATGGTAATCTGGACACCGCCGGAAGGCTTGTTTGTAATCTGCATGCGGGCTGCCGTGCCATACCATAATTTCAATCGGACCCATATATTCTTGAGTCCCATTCCGTTAATTTCAAGGTCAGGCATACGCTCCCACTCCTGTGATTGTTCGATGTAATGCATGATCTTGGCAAGTGCTTCGGGTTCCATGCCAGGCCCGTTGTCTTCCACGTGGATCTGCCAGGTCTGCTGTTCCGCATCCATGTCTCCAGTAATATTCAGTTTCCATGGCGGGGTATCACCCAGTCCATATTTCATGGCATTTTCGAGTAGTGGTTGTACCATCAGCATCGGAACCTGGATAAGCTGCATCTCTTCCGGAATATGAAACTCGTAGTGTAGATCATCCTCAAACCTAATCTTCATACACTCCAGATATCGCTCACAATAATCCAATTCTTGAGACAGTGGAACCCCATTCTTTCCCGGAGTAGAAATATAACGCAGCATAGACGCAATATTGGCGCAGAACGCGACAATCTGCTCATTCATGCTTTCTTCCGCCATGATGCTAATATTTGTGATGTTGTTATAGAGAAAATGCGGGTTCATCTGGGATTGCAGCGCCAGTAATCTCGCTTCTGTCTCCTGAGATTTCATCGCCAGCCTGTCCTGAAACGATTGCACAAGCTGTTGATTCAGCCGGATAAACGTATCATTTAGCTCATCCATCTCCCGGATAGAACCGGGATGCTCCAGCTTGAACAACTGACCGGAATCCTGACCCGATACCAGATCATTCTCACCCGTTTTCTGAATAATGCGCTGCAAGCGATGTAGCGGCAATGTAACCCGTTTGGAGATTAGATACGAGAGAACCAGAATCAGCATGAGAGTAGCTAACGTCGCACCGATAAACATCACAGCCATCCGGTTGAGACTCGCGAAAAGGGACTGTTTGGACTGCATGACAACAACGGTCCATCCTGTCTCCTGTGACGTCATGTACGTCATCATCTGTTTGGAATGATTCAACGGATCGGTGATCTCCTGCATCGTATCCGGTGGAAATGAAAGATTCTGAATCAAGTCCACATCATCGAAGTGGCTAGCTTGAGAAGCATCATCAACCGAAGAAAGTGGATACAACCGTGTATTTTGTTCATCCACTACATAGATCCGAAGATCATCGTTACTCGCCTGCAAATCATTCAAATGCTGGAACAGGGTTCCGGCATCCTGCAAAATCTCAACAACACCCTGGCTGACATAGTTGCCATCTTTGTACACCCGAGTAAGGGAAATGTAGGATTGATCTGATTTCCCCTCACCTGTTGGCATGGGCAAAGCTCCCCCCTCTAACAGTTGAATCACCCGCCAGCCGCTCCGCTCCCAGGTTTCCTTGTACCACGGTCGCTTAGTCAGATCCACAGACAGTTGACCGTTGAATGCACCCGCTCCCAGCATCTTGCCATTTACATCATAGATATTGGCCTGTTTGGCTGTATTGGAGCTGCTAATGATCGCGAGAATGACATCAATTAGTGTGGTTGTATCCTTATACAATGCCGGATCACTCGTCATTGTCTGCTCGCTATCCTCCGCTGGTGCCAAGTAGTGACTGAAGTGTTCTTTGACCAGATTGGAGTACACGATATTCATGGAGAAGTTGTTCATTTTCACCACTTCCTGATCCAGGTTACTGACGATTGACACCCCCAGTTGTCTCTGTTGTTCTTCACTTCGATGACGAATGTCACTTGCGAGAAAAACATACAGAAGCCCCGCCACAATCAGCGAAAAGATAATAAATACCGCAGAGTAATAGGCAAACAGACTTTGCTGAAGCGTTCCAAATCGATATCGCAATTCCCACACACCTCGTCCTATGATGATATCTGTCACACCATTCGAAAATGTCCACCCAACTGAACGCTTTTGTCTATTGAGCACATCCGCTGTTCACAGTAAAGTTATCCACATAAGAATACGCTTACATTAAGCATTTCGGCAAGTGACAATTTTCTTTATATTCCGGGAGGTTTAATGATGAGAAAACGATTTCTATTTTCGCTTGCAAGTGTGCTCCTGCTCTCCACTCTGCTGCTTGCCGGGTGCAACTCAGGTAAAAGTACGGAAGGTTCGGGTAAGGTGACTCTCACGTTTGGAACAAGCCAATCCGGTATACCGCGTACAGGCATCATGCAAACGATGGCCAAGGAATATGAGCAGGAGACCGGTGTCAAAATTGATTTTCAGGTCGTACCTGACGCACAGTGGCGTGACCTCATCAAGGTGAAGCTGGCCTCTGGCGAAGCACCTGACATTTTCAATGTTGATGTGGACCCACTGAGCATGCCGGCTAACGTAAGACCGGAGGAAAATGCCATTGACCTAACCAATGAGGAATTCACAGGTCGGATGTCTGAAGAGATTTTGCCAACCGTCAGTCACAATGAAAAGGTGTATGGGGTTTCTTTTGCGCCAACGAAAATCTGGTATGTGTACTATAACAAACGTATCTTCCAAGAGCTCGGCATAGAGCCTCCTACATCCTATGCCGAATTTAAGGCGATCAGCCAGAAAATTAAGGATAAAGACATTATTCCGTTCTATCAGGCACCTGCCAGCGGGTGGTATCAGGTTCTGCCTTTGTTCGAAACGGGACCTAACTATGAGCAAACAACAGCGGGAACCTACGAGAAATTAAATAACAATGAGATGAAAGTCGCAGATATGACGCAACTCAAGACTGTCATTGAACAGTTAAAAGAATTTGCGGATCTCGGTTATTTCGGCAAAGACTTCTTGTCCAATACGGTAGAAGCGGGAATTGAAGCGTTTGGTCAGGAAAAAGCTGCTATGTTGCTTCGGGTTCCAGGGACGGAAAAGGAAGTTTCCGAAGCGTATCCGGCAATGAAAGACAATATGGGGTTCTTTGTCATGCCGTGGGGAGATAATCAGACGATTGGTGTGAATCCCGGCGGTTCAGCTGCCATGTTTGGTAACAAAAACAGTAAACATCCTGAAGAAGTGCTGAAATTCTTCCGCTGGATTACAGAGCATGATCATCTGCAACGTGTGTTCGATGAAGGTGAAGGTAATCTGACGATCTGTTGGCCGGAAATCGAACCAAAGCTGACACAGGATTATATTGATTATGAGAAAAATCATGAAAAAGGTACGGTCATGCAGGCCGCTGTGAAATATATTGATCCACAATGGATGGATATTGGCAAGGACTTGTCAGGCATGTTCGCTGGCGCAATGACACCGGATCAGATTTTGCAAAATATTGATAAACGTCGTGCTGAACAAGCCAAAGTGCTGAAAGATGAGAAGTGGCAGTAACAGCGCATATTTCAGATAAATATAAACGCTGAACAGTGTTACATGCAGCGGGCGTTTGCCCGCTCATGTATTTTGGCAGGAAGGAAAGGTGTTACCGGTTATGAATGCAAACAAAATCTATCCCTGGTATTTCTCATCTGGAGCGATTGTATTATATCTGCTGTTCATCGTTGCTCCCGCCCTGCTGGGCATCTATTATTCCTTCACTGACTGGAATAGTTATAGTTCGGAGAAGAACTTTATCGGTCTGGAGCATTTCCGCACTATTCTGGCGGGTGATCCGACCTATCTGCTTTTTATCAAAAACACAGTCCTCTTCACCCTGGTTACATCCATCGCCAAGACGGTTCTCGGCTTGTTTCTGGCCCTGCTGCTGGTCAGCGGTGTAAAGGCCGCGAATCTGCACCGGATGATCATCTTCTCCCCACAGGTGCTGTCGTTCCTGATTGTTGGGCTTGTGTTCAAAAGTCTGCTCGACCCAAACAACGGGTTCGTTAACGTAACCCTGCGTTCATTAGGGCTGGATGTTCTCGCCCAGAACTGGCTGGGCTCCCTAACCTGGGCCATGCCATCCATCATGGCAGTGGACACGTGGAAAGGCATGGGGTACATCATGGTGCTGTTCATCGCCGGACTGCTCGCCATCCCCCGGGATTATTACGAGGCAGCGTCCATTGACGGCGCCGGATTTGGGCAAAAGCTGTTCCGGATCACCATTCCGATGCTGATGCCTACCATTACCATCGCCACGGTACTCAATATTACGTATGGGCTGAGAGTATTCGATGCCGTATACGTGCTAACCAACGGTGGCCCCGGTAACGCAACAGATGTCATTAACACGGCTGTCTATTCCTCTTTTGCCAAAGGGTATTGGGGACTGGGGAGTGCGCTATCTACCATTCTGTTTGTCATCATGGCGATCATCTCCTTTTTCATCATTCGTTTGATGAACCGAAAGGTGGAATACTGACATGCGATTGAGAAAAAGATTGGCTTCGATCGGGTTAAATGCACTCGCTTGGCTGCTTAGCCTGGTGGTCTTGATTCCTTTTGTGGTCATTGTACTGAATTCATTCAAGTCGGACGCCGAGGCCAAAGTGCTGAAGCTGACGCTGCCCGAGAAGTTTATCTTCGAAAATTACAAAATTGTGTATGAACAGGGACATTTGGGCGGTTCTTTTTTCAACAGTCTGCTGCATTCCGGGGCCTCTTCCCTGTTATTAGTGTTTGTTGTGGCCTTCTCGGCCTTCACTTTATCCCGCAACCATTCGAGGCTCAGCAAGTTTCTATACTTCTTCCTGATTCTTGGTATCACCCTACCGCTTAACTACATACCGCTGATGGAAGTCATGAAGTCCATGGGTATGATCAATTCACATGTCGGCATGATTCTGCTCTACACCGCCATGGGGATTCCGATCTCACTGTTCATTACGTATGCGTTTGTGTCTAACATCCCGAAGGAGCTGGATGAAGCCGCGATCATGGACGGATGTAATGGAATCAAGCTGTTCCTGAGAATCATTGTACCTTTGTTAACCTCGGTGCTGGTAACGGTATTTGTTCTTAATTTCCTGAGTGTCTGGAATGAGTTTACTGCCCCACTCTATATGCTGAATACAGTGGAGATGTGGCCGATGACGCTGGCTGTATATAACTTCTTTGGACAATTCAGTGCCCAGTGGAATCTGGTCAGTGCCGATATCGTGCTCACGTCATTGCCTGTGTTGATTGTGTTCCTCATTGGGCAAAAGTATATTGTAGGAGGACTAACTTCAGGGGCGGTTAAAGGGTAAGCTCCACCGACAATCCAAATACACAAACACATCTTGTCTAAGTACATCTGCTGACTCCTCAGCACAAAAAAGCCCTTGTCTGCTCTCGTGTGAATAACTTCTTCGACCAGAAGAAGTATCACACGCTGCTGCGGACAAGGGCTTACGCTGTTGGATTCGAATTAATCGTGCGCCAATCCGCCAACATCGGATGGAGCCGCTATATCTGGGCTCTGCTCCAGAGATTTGATCATTTTCAAACGGGATGTGATTATTGCGATCAGAATAACAAACAGACCCGCGATGATAAACAGAAAGGCAATACCTCTGCCTGGCCCAGTTCCAATAATTTGACCAACAGACGAAGCCAGTGCTCCCCCCTCCATCAGCAACGGATTAAACACATGGTCGGCCAGAAATCCAGCCAAACTGTACGCGATAATAAACCCGAGTTGTGACAGAATACCAATGATTCCCCATACCCTGCCCTGCTTTTCGTTGGCGATATTGTTTCGCACCAGCACATCTGCGCTCATATTGACAAACGGCAGCGATGACAGGAACAGAAAACCTGCGAAGATAATAAAATAAATGTTGGTGGATATCCCCAGAAGCGAGAAGGACAAACCGCACAAAATCAGACCCATCACAAGCACACTTGCGTATCTCTTTGTTATTGTAAATATGCCGATGCATAAGCTGCTAATCAGCATGCCGATGGCGCTAACAGACTGAAACGTTCCAAGTGTCTTTGCATCCGTGAATGACAGAAGCATCGGACCAATGAGTGTCTCCAGGAATCCTAGATAAAAGGTGACAAGTGAAATAATCACCACCAGCAACAGTACTCCCTTGTTGGTTACAACTTCCCTCCAGCCCTCTTGCATATCGGTGATCCAGTTTTTGTCTTCTTGATCCTCTCGCTCCACCTTCATGCTCTTCCGAATAACCAGCACAGCTAGAATGGCAACCAGGAATGTCAGAATATTAATGACCAGAATGACTTCAATGGTTGTTATACTAAGCAGAATGCCCGCAATGATGGGTGAAAACAGAAACTTCGAGGATTCAGCCAGTTGTACAAGACCGCTTCCTTTCGAGAACTGATCCTTATCCAGCAGGTCCGTAGCAGAGGCCTTATATGCCGGGCTCTGCAGCGCGGAAAACACCGAACTAAAGGCCACTCCCACATAGATATGCCATAATTGGATATCACCTGTGAGCATAATCGACAGAATGAAAATCAAACCGGCTGCCGACCCCAGGTCGCCGATAATCATCATCGTCCGACGGTCGAATCGGTCTGCCAATACACCTCCAATAGGTCGAAGCAGGATATTCGGCAGAAACGTGAATAAGGTAATCAATGCAACACTTGTTGCCGTATTCGTTTTTTCGAAGGCATACACCCCCAGGGAGAAGGCTGTCAGTCCAATCCCAATCATGGAGATGAGCTGACCGAACCATACTACCAGAAACTTTTTAAATGATTTTTGAACGGTATGTTCCATGGATGATACTCCTTTCTCGGCTAACCTTGATTCGGAAAATAAAGACGAGTGACGTAGGCGAAGCTTCCTTTTTCTGCTCCCAGCACACGTTCCATAATATGTGTGAATGCTTCAACCTTTTTTTGGAGTTCTTCCTCCTCCCATTGAAAGATGCCTCGATCCAGCAAAAATTGTGACGATACAAGCAGGAATTCGATGGATTCCTTTGGGTTAGGTGTATGAAATACCCCCTCCTGAATGCCCTGCTCTACCACCTCGGCCAAGATGGGACTTAATCGAATTACCGTCTCTACAAGACTCTTTTGGTGCATCTCCACATTATGAACACTGTGCAATTGCTCGATGAGATCATGTTTTCTGCCGTCTGGCTGATTCTGCGCCATCATGATGCGAAAAATTTTGTCATGGGCATTCAGTTTGGGATCGGACACCACGTGCCTAGCCGATGCCTCCCCGCTCAGAATAAAACGCATAACGATGGCGTTCATAACCTCTTCCTTGGACTGAAAATAATAATAAAATGTACCCTTGGCAATGTTGCACGCCTGAAGGATATCCATGACCGTAGCTTTGGTATATCCTTTTGTCACGAACAGAATCTCGGCGGCATCCAAAATCTCGTTCCTGCGTTCTTCCGGGTTTTTTATCAGTCTCATATCCTGGCCTCCGATACGTTCGACCGACTGTCGGTCTATTGTAGTCATGGAGTTCTTTTTTTAGAACCCCATTTCAGTCAACCATTGCGCCAAATGGCTTTCCCTTGTTTTCAGATCCTGACGCTCTCTTGCATATTTTCCAATATTTTTGTCTGCAACCAGCTTACCGTCCATCATAAACAGTACACGTTCCGATCTGGCAGCGACTTTCACATCATGGGTCACCAGCAGAATGGTTGTACCCGTTGCATTAATATCGCCCAGAATATCCATGATCTCATACGTTGATTTGGAATTCAGCGCCCCCGTTGGTTCATCGCCGAATAAAATATCTGGATTATTAATCAGCGCACGGCAGATGGCAATCCGTTGAAGCTGTCCGCCTGAGGCTTGGGTGATGTTATGCCCAGCCAGCTCATCAATCCCCATTTTTTTCATTAATGACATCGCCCGTGTATTAATCGTTTCTCTGCTGCTATTCTTGGCCAGATACGCGGAAAGTACGATATTGTCTAACAGATTCAGATTTTTGAGCAGATGAATATTTTGAAAGATGAACCCCATTTTGGTCAAACGTAGACTTGCCAGATCTCTCTCCTGGAATGCCGATATTTTTTTGCCATTAAAATAGACACTTCCAGCACTAATCTGATCCATACCACTTATGTTGTAAAGTAAGGTAGACTTGCCTGAGCCAGATGGCCCCATGATGGAAACAAATTCTCCCTTTTTTAATTGAAGGTTGATATCTTTCAAGATGTTATGTTCTTCATTCTCGCCGATCGCTACCGATTTATTCACGTCTTTAGCCTCAAGTATAGTTGTCATCGTTGATCCTCCCTATTCGACAATCATTTTGGATATGCTCGTTTCCTTGATCGATTGGATGCTAATCCATGCTGTTAGTACAATCGTGCCTGCAAGTAACAATGGACACAAGATATATGCCTGTAACGGGTTAACAACAAAAACAATATTGGAAGCACCGAACGTCGACATAATGGCACTAACCAGCAACGGACCCAACGTATTCGACAATATCGTTCCAGTAACAACCCCTAAGATTAATATGACAAGTGACATCACGACATACTTGAACTTGATTTTAGACAAGGCAAACCCAAGGCTTCTTAGTACAGCAATGTCGTTGTTGTCCTTGGCTACTAACATCTGAAGGAACAGTGCTGTAATTAAAATAGATATGAAGACACCGATGACCAAGGCCAGCATCGTCACCAATTTCAATTGTTGGATGGTTCCGCCTAACGTCTGATCCAGATAACCTTGAAGATCGGTTACTTTGGCTGGCGAGAAAGCCGCCTCATATTCAGCAATTTTGGTAGCCATGTCGCCGCGATTATTCAAATCCAAACTGACCACATACCACAACACACTATCCTTGTTGTAAGGCAATAAGGCCTTCGCCGTTTTGCCACCATTTGTAACGTCCTGGTATATTCCGCTGACCGTCATCATCTGGTCCTTGCCATTAACCAGCAAGGTAAGTTGCTCACCAGTCTTCAGGCGCAGCTCGCTACTGTTTGCATCAGATAACGCAATTTCATTCTCGGTTGTTGGCGCATTACCGCTAACATAAGACAATGGGAAAATACTGAAATCCCCAGTTTCTACACTCAGATTGTCGTAACTTCCTTCCGCGTTTTTAATCTTGAACTGGCTTGTTACCAATGGGGAATACGTTTTGATGTCTTTATCATTTTGGATCTGGGCAACCAGATTGTCATAACGCTGCTCCACATCATCTGTGTGCCTCAAGTCAATGCGAATATCACTTTGTCCAACACCCATATAAGAAATAAAACTTGGCGCCTGCAAAGTGTTCAGGAAATTGACCGGCACAATCATGATAAATGAACTGACTACAAAGACGAACAACAATAATCGGAACATCTTGATTCGCTGTATCACTTCCTTCAGACCAAGAAAGACAGGTACGGAAGACCAGCGATTGCGGGACAAACTGAGCCGGTTTCGAATGATCTGTGTATCTCCAAGGCTCCCGGTACGTAGAGCATCCACCGCGGAGATGGAACGAAAACGCCGCAGTACCGTTCGACAGAACAGAACAACCATGGCAAATATTATTCCAGCGGCTAATAACGGAATCGCGAAATGCAACAGGGTTGCAGGTGCTTTTCCCATATACAACATGATGTTGGAAACAAATAATCTGTTAACGCCAAGTGATGCAATGTAACCAAGCACGGATGCAAATCCAGCCATAAATACATACTTCATCAGATACAGTCTCTTAATATCCTTCTCTGCGATCCCTATCGCTTTCATGACACTAATCTCACGATAATCCTCTTCGATGGTCGCAAGCATTGTGAATCGGATGCAAAGCATCGCGATCAGAATCAGTACAAGACTGACCAAAATAATAACGGCTGCAATAACTCCGTCGGTCATCGCATTCAATACCTGGAACAGCCCATAGGTTACGACTGGACCCGCATTGGGAAGTCCGGCATTTTGGTAAGCCTGGGTAAATTCACTCGTCAGTCCGGGATCGGTCAACCGGAATTCAATGAGATACTCCATCTCTCCGATGCTCTGCTTCAATTCCTGCAAATTCCCATCACTCACAATAAAACGTTTGGAGTGCACAACCGATGGATTCATCTGAGCATCACGGACAAAATCAACGATGGTGTAAGAACGCTCAAATTGACCATTATCGATCCGAACCTGGTCGCCCACGCTCAATTTATTTTGCTGCATGTAATATACCGGAACCGCGATCTCGCCATCGTTAACCTGAATAATCTCACTGTCCAGATTCAACAAATAGTCGAAACCCTGATTCTGTGTAACAAAGTCAATGTCCATAACACTGTTCTTTTCGGACTCTGCTCCGAGAAACAGATTAGAGCCGTCAATGTTGACCATTTCCACAATCTGATGCTGCTGGACCATGGCATTTTCTTCAGCCCATGTGTTCACTTTGGCCTGATCGAGTTCTCCGGCATGCATTTGCACAAAGTGTGGTGTTTTGGATTCAGAAAATAGATATTGGATGGAACTCGTCAGTTCCATAATCATTCGTGACCCCGAAGATACCAGCAAGGCGGCCAGCAGCACAAAAATAAATAACGCAGCCGTAATCCCTTTTTTTCTCGTTATATCGTTTCTCAGCATTCGTAGCAGCATAAACGAACATGGCTCCTCTCATCTACAAGTTGTTCCTATTTATCTGGAGTCATAAAGCTTGTCAGACAATGCGCCACCGTTGAAGGTTGATGCATCATGAACATGTGAGCACCCTCTTTGATGGTTTGAAGCTTCATGGGTGTGTTAAAATATCGGCCCCATCTCAACGCTGATTGAAGGGTAACGGTACGATCTCGTTCTCCCCACAGATACAACACCGGCAATGAGAGCGGCTCATACTCAAGCGTTGCTGCAGATTCCAGTATCCTGAAATCCGCCCGGATGACGGGCAGAAAATAATTCAATAATTCTTTTTCGTGTATCAGTTCTTGCGGAAGAGCTTCATAGGAAAACAGATGATCAATCAGATTTCCGTCTGACATCCGATCATAATTCTGCATCCCGCATTCGTCAGGCGTGTTGCAGGCAGATAACACAAGCCGTAGCGTTTTAGCTACATCTGGACGTTCCTGACATAAGCGCTGCGCAACGAAGTAGGCTGTAATTCCTCCCAGACTATGTCCAAATAACAGACTGCCGGGCTGTATAACATCCAGCAGCTTGCTGGTATACAGTTCTACGAGTTGCTGCATATGCTCCAGGGGTCTTTCGGTGTTCAGACCATGACCCGGGGGCGTAAACGCCCAAATTTCCGTGTCAGGAAGGTAAGGCACTAGGGGCTGAAAACTGTTGGAGTTCCCACCGAGATAAGGAAAACAGACTATCTGTCTGTTTCCCTCCCCCTTTTGTAGCTGCTCCAAATAGATCGGTTCCATCACTTATTCACCACCATAACCAGGCTTACTTTCTTTCCAGAACATATGCAGGGAATGTCTGAAGTGAAGTATCCACATTTTTACGCTTGAAGATGACATGTATGACAATAGCCGATATTACAAAAAAGAAGAATTGCATAATTTGAACTTGCGGATTAAAGTAGTACAAATCAATTTGACTTCCTGTGGCTACAAGCCAGAATGCAAGCAGATAAAACAGAAGTGTACCTTTGGTTGCATTGAAGATATAACTTTGGAACACGATAAATGCCATAAGCTGAACAACGTAGTATATGTAAGTGGTTGAGGTGCCAAAAGAGGAAATCAAGTATCCCGGAAGCACCCATAATCCGAACAACAGGCCGGTAATCAGACCACTTGTTATATTATTTTTTAACTTCCCTTGCAAGAATGGAAGCAAAAATCCGATCCAGCCAAACAGCCCACCAATCAGTCCCGTCTCCTTGATCAGATTCAGAATCCCCAACCAGATCATTTCAGGTACACTATATGTCAACTCAGGGACCGGTATGCCGAATAACAAGGAACCAAAGTGCATTGTTGATGCAAAGATGATGGAAATTCCAATAATGAGCGGTATCCAGAACAGGTCCTGTCTGCGCGGAACCAGCTTCATAAACATTCCTTTTAATGCTTCCGTTCCGCCCATCACATAACATGTAATTAATCCGGCAATGGAAGGTGAATACAGAGCAACGATCGCAAGTGGATGCATCAGGGTTAACTCACCTGTTATGGGTACAATAAAATCCGCAAAGAACATGAACAAACTTGCGATTCCATAACATGTGCCAAAGGAAATTCCCAAAAACAAATACATATATTTGTTGGACGGGCTGGTTGCCGGACTTGTGACTGGACGAATGGATGCCTGATTAGCTGTAATCATAGTGCCGCCTCCTTCTCAGTCAACTTTCTCTCAATAAGATCATGCAAACGGTTAATCGTGCAGAAATTAGCCAAATCCAGATCTTCATTTGCTATCTCAATCTGGAATCTACGCTCTACAAAGTCCACCAAACGCATCGCAAAGAGCGAATTGACGAACCGCTGCTCAAAATAATTGTCATTATCATTAATCTGAGTGTCCTCATGATCCATGGTGAGGTTGTTCCCGATAAACTCCCGAATTTCCTGACGATAATCCACTGCCCTTCCCCCTTGTTATTGATGTTGCCCCTCAGGCACTAAAACCTCAATGTAATCTGGAAACTCTACAGCCTGCTGCAAATCATGATAAAACAGTACTCTTCCTTCCTGATCTGCAGATTGCTGCTTGAAACCGGCAAAGCGATAGCTGATATTCATCATCCGGTTCCTTCCGGTATCCCTGAAGTCCGCAAGCATCTGTTTGCCCTGCTTCTGAGCTTCACGCATGATATACGTTAGCAGTACACTCCCTGCTCCTCTGGACATCACTCTGCAAGACATCAGAAGCATGTTTAGTCGCCATACTTTCTGCTGCATGTGAATAAGTGCAAGCCCAATTTTGCCATACGTTCCGTATTTGTCTTCGAGTTCACACACCAATAACATATGGTCCTGCGAGGTCATCAGTTGATGCAGCTCCTCGTAACTGTAGGTAATTCCCGTTGCATTTAGCTGATTGGTGCGAACGGTAAGTTCCTCTGCACGTTGAAGATCATCCTCAGTAGCCTCGTAGATGGAAAATTTCATGCCGAGCGTAGCCAGAAATTGTTCTGAAGGTCCTTCATACTGTTCCTCAGCCTGTTTACGGAGCGTATCCGCCTGATACATCTGCCTTCTGCACGCAGAGTCGGCTGTAATGAATCGGGGCATCAGCCTTGGGTCATCAAGCATGGTTTCATATTGATCCGCATGAAGTACCTGAATGTCAGCATGTACACTTTGCACTTCTTCCAGTTCAAAAGGTTGATCATCCACAAACAGAATGGCATCCATACCGATATTAATGTTCTGCTGAATCCGCTGAACAGAGACGGACTTCGCATCCCAATGGATTTCGGGATATAGAAAATATTCTGCGATGCCCAGTTCGTTTAGTTTCGCCCAAGCCAGCTCTGCATCATTTTTACTGGCAACAGAATGCAAAATACCTCGCTGGTCCAGTTTTTCAATCACCTCCTTTAAGCCCGGCTTCAGTTGCACATCTGCAGATTCAAGCAAAACTCCATCCCATATGGTGTGGTCCAGATCCCAAACGATGCATTTGATATCCTTGAGCTTTTCCATGGTCATGCCACCCTTCATCTTAGTAGGCATAGAATCCTTGACCCGTCTTCCGCCCCCACTGTCCTGCATCAACCATTTTCTGCAACATCGGACAGCATCGGAATTTGGGGTCCTGATAGCTGTCGTACAATACTTTCAATGAATGCACGACCGTATCCAGACCAATCAGATCCGCCGTCTCCAGCGGCCCCATCTGATAATTGAAGCCTTTCTTCATAATGGCGTCCACCTGCTCGGGTGTAGCGATTCCATCCTGTACAATGTACGCCGCTTCATTCATTAACAAGTGCGAGAGGCGATTAGAGACAAACCCAGGCAGATCCTCTATGACAACTGGACTTTTATCAAGAGTTTCCAAAAACGCTACCATCTCATGTTCCGTACCCTGCGTTGTATGATGTCCTTTGATCACCTCCACCATGGATTTAACGGGAACCGGATTCATCAGATGCACCCCAATGACTCGACCTGGGTCAGGCAAAAATGAAGCGAGCTTTGTCACGGATATACAGCTTGTATTTAGCGCAAATAAAGCATCCGGACGAGCCGTGTGGTATAGTCGTGCGTAAACTTCCTTTTTCAACTCCAGGTTCTCGGTTACATTTTCAATAATGATACTTGCCTCTTCCACACCTTCATCTTGTGTCTGGAACGAGATTCGTTCCATGATCTGATCCAAGGGCACCTGACCGTACCCTTGCTTCAGGAAACAAGCTGAACGATATTCACGACGTATAACATCAGGGGCGTGTTCGATGACCGACGCCGAAATATCCTGCAAAATTACACGATAACCAGCCCTCGCGACATCCAGTGCCGTGGCGCATCCCATCACCCCTGCGCCAATGATTGCAATGAGTCGATTATGCATACCTAATCACCTCCGTATTGAGCTACCATCAGACCAGCTCGTCGTAGAGCTCTTTCATTTCTGCAAGTGCTGCAGGGACACGCTCACTGAACCAGGCAACATCTTGCATATCAAGCAGGATATTCGGATACATCCGCGAGAGCGTAGATACCAGAATACCGTGCTCAGCAAGCTTGCTATTTAGCAAAATATCAAAAGACATCAATTCAAACGTATAATCAGCCGTATCCGTAAGCGGCTCCGTGCAGCAGTGATAAGAAGCACAGCCGGACGGCCCCTGAACAATTAAAGGCAGACCCACCTTCACTGCTTCCTGGCAGAGTATGTCATGCATCATCTCAGCGTGGCGATTCATGCTGTGCATCGCCTGTCCTCCATTGCGGCCCAACATTTCCAGCGTAGCTTTTACAGCAGCTGTACCTAATGGATAGCCATTAAACGTACCCGCATGAATTACTTTTTTGTCTACAAGCAACTTCATGATATCCGCTCGGCCAACCAGGGCTGACACCGGAACTCCGCCACCGGCGATTGCCTTCCCGAGTGTAGTCAGATCGGGTGTTACACCGAATAACTGTTGGGCACCACCGAGTCCCATACGGAATCCTGTTATAATCTCATCAAAAATGAGCACGACCTGGTACTGGTCACATAACTGTCTGACTTTTTGCAGATAACCCGGAGCAGGCATGACTCCGCCTCCATTTACACAAACCGGCTCCATGATTACTGCTGCAATGTCGTCTCCATGCTGGCGAAATAGTTCCTCCAGACGGGTTGCGTCATTCCATGGCAGGAGGTAGGATTGAGATTCCATGGCATCCCTTGCCCTCCCCTTTGTACCTTTCATGTCACCAGGATAGTCTGAAGGTACAGGCAAACCTGTACGTGCAGTCTTGCCACCCATAATATTGTCCGCATTGCCATGATAATGGCCTTCAAAACGTACAAAGCGATTTTTACCTGTCCACGCCCGGGCAAGACGAAGTGCATTCTGGACAATCTCCGTTCCTGATAACCCAAAACGAATCATCTCTGCTGAAGGTACATATTGATGGATCAGTTCCAGAGCCTCTGCATCCAGATCGCAATGACTTACGGAAAGAACACGGTCAATGGTATCCTTCAGACACTCGTTATACTCCTCGTTGCCGTGGCCAACAATGAGGGCACCAAAGCGGGCATATAGATCCAAATACTCGTTGCCGTTCATATCCGTCACTCTGCTTCGGGAAGCATGCTTGAAATGGAGCGGCGTCTCTTCCCAAGGAAGGTGAAAATTATAGTGCACACCTCCAGGCAGCCATTGTTTCACCCGCTGATTGTACTGCATCATCTCCGTGATCATCCCTTATCGCCTCCCCCACTTGTCTGGTTTACTGCTTCATATCGCTCCAGTAACCTGGACCGATCTTGCGGATCATCCAGCGAATAGGCTGCAGGCAAGGTCTTATTCTCAGCCAGCATATTTCTTACGCTCTGGCCTGGACCGATATCGATCCATACCGTTGCTCCCAGATTTTGAACGCGTGCCAATGCCTGATTCCAGCGAATGGGTTGCAAAAGCTGGCTGCTCAGCAGCTTAGGAATGTCCTCGGTTCCGCGAATGAACTCACCATGTACTGTAGAGCATATGGGAAACACCGGTGCAGAGAAGGAAATCCCTGCAAGCATCTCTTCAAGCTCAGGCTGAATGAACTGCATCAACTCGCTATGATAAGGTGCATCTGCCTTCATTGGCATCATGCGAAAAGGAATGAATTCCCCACCGTAGCCATCCACCTGATCATCCAGCAATTGAAGCCCCTTCGCAGTACCTGCGACGACAAACTGTCCCGGTGAATTATAACCGGAGATCGTCACATACTCGTTCTGACGAATTTTCTCGACTAATTCTTCAAGCGCTTCTTGGGTTACATCAACAACAATACCCGCTCTTCCTTTTTGCTCCTGAATGGAGCGATGCATCAATGCACCACGTTGAGCTGTAAAACGGATTCCATCAGCAAATTGCAATGCTCCCGCCGCTACTAAAGCCGAAATTTCCCCCAAACTGTGACCTACTGCATAATCTGGAGTCATTCCTGTCCGGCGAACAAATGAGTCAAATAAAACGTAGCTTGCTGTCAGTACAGCAGGCTGAGCATATTCAGAGACCGTCAATTGATTCAAGGTCCCTTCCATAACCAGTGCCTTCAAATCAAATCCGATCACCTCGCTCGCTTCCGCAAAGATCTGATTCGCCTCCGGCTCACTGTCCAACAACTCACTGCACATTCCGATATACTGGCTTCCCTGGCCGGGAAATAGCGCACAGAACGTCATACGCTACCGCCACGCTTGTAATAGGCTTTTAGTCCGTAATGCGAGATCATCTCCTGCTGCATCTGAGAAGAGCCTTCAATAATCTCCAGAATTTTGGCTTCCTTATACAGCCTGGCAACAGGATATTGGTTACTAATTCCGTTCGCACCATGAACCTGTAGCGCATCGCTTGCAACTTCAACAGCAACTTTGGACGTAAAATATTTGGCGATTGTTGTCTCCATGGCGGCCTGCGGGTCCTTGGCTTCTCTCAGCTCGGCTGCACGTAAACATAATGCTCGTGCTGCATGGACTTTTGTCACCGCATCTCCAATCATGCCGCGAATCAGCTGAAAATGACTCAGCTTCTGATCAAATTGCTTCCGCTTCCTTGAGTAAGTCACCATGGCATCCAGCGCTTCCTGCGCAATCGCCAGCCCTGCCCAGGCTATGCTATATCTGCCCTGGTCCAGCGCCCCGGTTACGATGTACTCAAAACCTTCATTCAGACGTCCAATAATGTGATTTTTTGGTACACGCACCTCATGGAGATCAATCTCAGCTATACCTGTCTCTCCCGCAACCATGACACCTTCAATAGGTTTGGTCTGTACACCCTCAAACTGGCGTTCGACCCAAAAAGCAGTGCTTCGTCCCTGATTCGAGGCAATAATGATAAATACATCTGCCAGATGTCCAAACGTAATCCACTTCTTTTTTCCATTCAAAACATAACAGTCCGATTCTTCTCTCCACTCGGTCTTTACACTTTTGGCATCCGAACCAACTTCCGGTTCAGTCAGGCCAAAGGCAGCAATCCATTCTCCCTTCACCAACTTGGGCAGCCAAGACGATTTTTGCTCAGGCGTTCCGAAACGTACCAAAGTTTCACTTACAAGTGAAGTATGTACCGTTAACAAGCTGCGAACGGCTGGAAGAGCCTTGCCAAATACTTCAGTCAACAGCCCGTACGTCTTGGGACCGAGACCCATGCCGCCATATTCAGCCGGGATCGAGGCAGCCAAGTAACCTTTTTCAGCCATGGCACGGATCAATGTTCTGGGAATGGCTTGCTGCTCTTGAATCTGTTGAGCATAAGGACGAATTTCACGGGCAGCAAACAATTCAGCTTCATGAATGATCTCTTGCTCTACATCCACTTCAATCATTCCGCAACCCCCTCTTGAAGAAGAGATTCATTGAGATATGCGGCGAACTCGGCAATTGTTTTGTATTCAAACAACGCAACCGGACTGATGTCAACTTGAAGATGCTTACGCGCACGGTTAATGATCTTGAGCGCCTGCACAGATGAGACACCAATTTTCAGAAAATTCATCTCTTCATCGATGTCCTCTGGCTCCTGATTCAACGCTGCAGCAATCTCGCTTTTGATAAAAAGCTCAATTTCTTCTTTTGTCATATCATGACCTCCGTTCCCTGATTCACATCTATCCAATGTACATATGGCTCGAATGGATGTGCTGGCAGATGTACAATCTGGCCAGAGCCATTCGGATGTAACTGTTCCCAATCCAGCGCAGCACCACGTACATAAAGCTGTCCCAGCAATACAGCAAGCTGATCCTCCATGGCAAGCGTCGGCTCGGCAGACAGGCCAATGAAGCTCTCCTTGCCACTGTATTCAAGCGGCTGCACTGTCTGATCTGCAGCAATCATAATTACAATGTCGGCGTTTGCCATCTTGCCAGGTGTGTCTTGCAGACTGTCTAACGTCACTCTGTTGTTCACTGGAATGGATTGGCTTGCATGAGCGTTGTGATGTTCCTCGCCATCCAGATGTAAACTGGATACAAGCTCCTCTCCTGCAGCTATTCCTCGAATCTCTTGAATGGAAGGGACCAGACGTACAAGTGTCTCAAGCAAGGTCACCCAGTAGTTCAAGGTAGATACCGTATCTTCATTAGAATCGTCTGGCCTGATTACTTGGCGAGCTTGAGCTTCTCCGCGAATCTCATGCCCCCCAACCACAATATTGACACGAGCAGCTCGGTTTCTAGGCTTGAAGCCAAATTCCATCTCTTCGATGTTCCACTCTCCGGTGGAGCTGACAGCTACTGCTGCACGATACCGATAATGTTTTCTATATCTGTTCCGGGTAAAACAAAGATCCTCTAGTGCCAGGTCCGCATGTTTCTTCACATATTGCTCCGTGTTATCAATCAGCTTTTTTAAAGCCTGCTCTGATTTCGCAGAGAACGTTAACAATTGGCCTCGTGCCGGGGCATCTGCACGGACAGGGGCTTTCCATTCTTCCAGCACAATGTGGGCATTCGTACCTCCCAGGCCAAACGAACTGATGCCTGCTTTCCGTGTTTTTCCTTCAGGTACATCCCATGATCTACGCTCGCTAACGATATGGAACGGCGATTGGTCCAGTCGGAGGGCCGGATTCGGATTATCCATATGCAGACTTGGTGCCAGTTCCCCATGCTGCATACTGAGCAGAACCTTGGCAAGACTGGCTCCACTGGAGGCTGCAAATAAATGACCAATATTGGTTTTGACTGAACCTAATCCAATTGAATTGTCGCTTGTATATCCCTTTTCCCGGAACAGTCGGAGCAAGGCATTCACCTCAATTGGATCTCCAATCCTTGTCCCCGATCCATGTGCTTCAATATAAGAAATCTCGCTCGGGTTTAGGTTGGCATCGCGATAAGCGGCACGGAGTACCTCATATTGCCCCTGAGGGTTGGGTGCCATAATGCCCAGGGAATATCCGTCGTTATTCACCGCTGTCCCGCGAATCACACCATAAATATGCTTATTGTTGCGAACTGCCTCTGTTAGCGGCTCCAGATATACAACAACAGCACCTTCCCCCAGGACTGAACCATCTGCTTCCCGGTCAAATACCTTTGTATGTTGAGTGGAAGAACAGATTCCAGCATTGCGTGATAGTTGATGAACATGCGGTGTAGCCAAAATGTTCGCTCCACCTACAACTGCCCCAAAGATACGCTTGTCCTGAATGGCCGCAACAGCTTGTGTCAGTGCTACCAGAAAGGAAGAACATGCCGTATCTATGGACAGTGCCGGTCCTGTGAAATTGTACATGTGTGAAATGGAGGCTGCTGCAATATTGGACATATTGCCTACCATAGCGTGAGAATGAACAGCCTTTCCAAAACTCCGGTTCATATAATCAACAACCAGATCGAAGTATGTGCTAGGGTTAATCCCTACATACACACCCACATCACGCTTATCCTCATGGTCCACGAGCATACCCGCATCCTCCAGCGCCTCATGAGCAACTTCCAGCAGCTTGCGATGCTGCGGATCCATAAATGCAGCTTGTTCAGACGGGATTTCAAAGAACTCATGATCAAACGTATCCGGTTGCTTCAGTTCCCCAATCCAGTCATCCCAATCGGGTTGCTTGGAACGTGTTGCACGCTCTAGGCTAACCCGGTCAACACTATCTAACCCGTTAACCAGATTGCTCCAGAACTGCTCTTGGGTGTCGGCATCAGGCAGTCGCAGAGACAGTCCGGTAATAGCAATAGCACGATGTACATTCAGGGGATTATCTGTGGTTTCAGCTTGTTCAAAGTCCTTCGTTTCTGCTGGAAGTTCCTGCAGATATTCCACCATCTCACGTACTGTACTGCAAAAAACAAGTAGTTCTTGTCCTAATTCACGTCCCATATGTGCAGACAGCTTGTCAAGTAATTGATAGGAGAGAATGGAATTGCCTCCAAGTGCGAGAAAAGAAGTATCCATCTCAATCTTTCCTGCGGGCAATTGAAGAATTTCGGCCCAGGCTTTACGTACGGTATACTCCAAAGACGATGCGGAAACCGTCTCGTGTCCTTGCTGTTGTGTGTTTTCGCGAATCAGTTCTTCAATGGCCTCGATGTCCTTGGTAAATGCTCCACGCTCATATTCGTTTCTCAGCATGAACCGCTGAACCTTGCCACTCGTCGTTTTGGGAATAACCTTGATTGGGAGAACATGGGTGATCTCAATACCCAATCCAGCCCTCATACGTTGGATCAGATCCTGTCGTACATCCAGAAACTGTGGAGTGCCCGATTTGTATTTAACAAATACAAGCAGCTCCTCTACTTGTTTGAGGCTGTTAAAGTGCCCGACTACCGTCAGATTCCCTCTCGGAATGCTGCTATTCTGGTACAAAATTTCTTCAAGATCATGCGCATAATGGTTCTGTCCCCGAATAAACACAATGTCCTTGATTCGTCCGCTTACAACCAGGGAGCCGTCAGCCATATAACCCAAGTCTCCAGTGCGAAGCCACCCATCCACATACATTTCACGATTGATCTCCGGAAGACTGTAATATCCGGAGGTTACCGATTCCCCACGGATCTGGATTTCGCCAACAACCCGCTCATCCAGCACTTCACCCTGTTCATCCGCAATCCGGATCTGAATCCCTGTCATGGGATATCCTTCATGGACAAATTCAATCACATCCGAAGTATGGCTATCACTGCTAGGCAGCTGGACTGGCACAGCCAGTCCTTCCTGCACCAGCCGCGAACGCGAAATACGTTCAATTCGTGGCTCTTCCCCCAGTCTGGAGGTACATACACCTACTGTCGCTTCAGCCATGCCATACGCAGGAAACATCATATTGGGACGATAGCCACAAGAGCTGAATTTTTTGACAAATCGCTCAATAACAGACGTTGATATAGGCTCTGCACCATTCAAGGTCATACGCAGTGAAGACAGATCCAGCGTTGAGAGCTTGGAATCCGGGATCTTCTGCACCATCCATTCGAAACCGAAATTGGTACAGCAAAACCATTTTCCCTGATGCTCCGTAATCTTGCGCAAGAACAGATAAGGGGACCGTACGAAGGTATAAGGTGACATCACCATGATGTTGGCTCCACTCATGACAGGTGTCAGATGCTGTCCAAATATCCCCATATCATGCGTATGCGGCAACCAGGTAAACACATTATCTCCTTCTTCAGCTCCAAGAAAAGTCTTGCATGCAATACTGTTGGCAATAATATTGTGATTTGTTAACTGCACGCCTTTGGGAATTCCCGTGCTTCCTGATGAGAATTGCAGAAACACAATGTCATCAGGAGAGGTTGGGCATAGATCAGCCATCTGCTGGCCTGCCTGAAGCTGGTTCACGCTAATCAACATAAGACCTTTGAATACCGGACTTTCCCCAAGCTGCTTATACTTGGGCATGTAGGCTTCCTCGACGATAACGACCGGACGCCCGAGTACCTCCCACACTTTCGTGAATTTTTCCAGACCGGCTGAGCCTGGTTCCCAGGCAGCCGGAGGACTAACCGGGGCGACAATAATGCCCCCCAGCATACAAGCCCAAAAGGTACGGTAAAATTCCTGTGACTGGTCAATTTCCAAAATAACGACCTGTCCTTGTTGAATGCCTTGCTCCTGAAGAGACTGCAGGTACTTGCGCGCCTGCATCAGTAATTCAGGATAGGATTCAAACTGTTCGTCACCTGAAGAGCTGATATAGGTCATTCCCTTTTCTGGATGAGTATCTGCAATGTAGATTAGCATCTCAGCCACTGTTGAATAATGTTCTGGCACAATCAGCTCGGGTCCTCGCTGTATGGATTTACTGGACATGTTGCACCTCCATTGCCTCATTGTGAACTACCACTTTCACATCGCTACCAAGCTTGTCATCAATCAGCTGTTTCATACGTTTGATATCCAGACCAGTCTGACAGGCCAGATGTACGTACAGACACTCTTCGTCGTAGCGAATGACCCATTCGAATTGGGCAAGTGCCGAATTCGAATCTTGGTCATCCGACGACTGAGACGACATTGGGATCGCTTCGCTGCTGGAGATGAAGCCTTGATAATTAAACAGAATCATCTGACGCGTCTCCTGTTCTGCTTGCCTGTAGGCAGTTCCCAATTGTTCCTGTATGCCATCATATTGTGCCGAGAGGGAAGAATCATGTGTAAGTGCCATAAAGTTAATGCTGTGTTGCTTCGTAAATTCCAGACGTTTCAACAGATCTTCCTGTGTGAATTCACTGTCTACCAGCACTGGAATGAGATCTAGGAATTCTCCCACATAATCATAGTAGGATTTTTCGCCATACTCCCTTCCGTAATGCACCAGGGCTATTGGCAATTGGCTTATGTTCAGATAAGCCGCAATGATGTTGGCAAAAGTTTCAAAGCATGTCCACCAAACATCTGCAGGCTCCTTCCCTGCAAGGGACAACTCGGCAGTCATCGCTGAAGGCGACAATGTTTCTGTTTCCTTCAACTTGTTCATGACGATGGTGTTACATCTATTCCATGCCTGAGGTGAAAATTGTTTCTTCATTTCATCTTCAGATACCCCTATGGGGCCTTGTGACAGAAAACTTACATAATCCTCATAATTTCGTACTTGGTACAGAAGATCACTCTCTGTCCCTACACCTTGCGGTCTATATAATGCCTTCGACTCAAGTTGCTGCTTGATGATCTGGGCACTCATACCATCAAACGCAAGGTGATCAAAACTCCAAATCAGCTTATGCTCTGTGGCTCCTGTACGCAAAATACACAGACGCCATGGTAGTTCCTTCAACGTATACGTTTTGTGTAACAGAGACTGAACCAGTTTGTACTCCAACTGCTCAATCGTATCCGAAGCATAATGACGAATATCAAGATATGGGATAAGCTGTTGCAGCATGTCCGCCGCTAATGACATATCACATGGATGCCAATACAATTGTTCTTCCTCATATATCATGCTGTGCAGCAACTGATGCCGGGATATAACCCCAAGAATCAGGCTTTTTACAGCTTGTTCATTCAATTCGCCTTCCAGCGTTGTTGTAAATCCGCTTGCTCGTGAAGTCGTAGAAGCATGTGCTTGTTGAATTGGAGATAGTGGGAATCGACCCATAGGGGTCATGCCCGCCATAAAAGATGAAACCTGATTGCAGCTGTTTAAAACGTGCAGGACCAGGCTGTCCAGTTGTTTCTCATGAAGTGTTATGTCCTGTGGTATGACTATCGGGGACTGAATATGCAGGCTATCTTCGGACCAAACTGACGCCGGAGGATTAATGTCTACCAATTTGGCAAGTCCTCTAACTGTCGGATATTGGAATAATTCGTTCACATTGATGGCAATTCCTTCTTTTGACAAAATTTGAGTGAATGCAATTGCTTTGAGCGAATGCCCCCCATTTTGAAAGAAGTGATCTTCCACACCAATGCCCGGATTACCCAGAATCTGTCGCATGGCGGCAAGAATGACACGCTCCGTTTTTGTCCGAGGTGAATTCACTTCCAGAGACCTCTGCTGCTCTTCAACCAAATGCTCGAACAATGCTCTTCGGTCCACTTTGCCATTGGCATTAATCGGAAGATGATCCAGTCGAATAATTCGTGCAGGCACCATGTACTCTGGCAGTTGCTGGTGAAGTTCTCTTCGAATATACTCAGCATCTGCTCCAGTATCGGTTGTATAAAAAGCGGCAATGTATAGGCTTCCTGATGATTCTGTAGCCGTCATGACAAAGGCATCACGAACTCCCGAAAGACGCTCCATGCAATTGCCTATCTCTGATAACTCAATGCGAAAACCTCTAATTTTGACCTGGAAATCCGAACGTTCAATAAAAATCAGACTGCCGTCAATCAGACGTTTGACGATGTCACCTGTCCGATACATTCGTTCTCCCGTGCGGAAGGGATCATCAAGAAAGTGTTTTCGGGTAAGATCCTCACGGTTAAGATATCCAATACCTACCGCATCCCCACTGATATACAGTTCACCTGGAACGTTGGGTGGTACAGGCTTCAGCTCATCATCCAGAACATACAAGGCTGTGTTAGACAGGGGGTAACCTATGGGCAGTGAGCCAGTATAAGGCTCTGTTTGCATTAATAAGTGGTAGGAGGCAAAAAAGGTTGCTTCCGTTGGCCCATATCCATTTAACAGCCTGCCCGGCCCTACACATGCAAGCGCTTTGTTGGCATGACTCACCGATGCAGCTTCACCACCAAACATCACTCTACGCACACTCTTCAAGCAATCAGCATCCCAATCCACCAGCATATTAAACAAGGATGTCGGAATATAAAATACTGAAATCCGTTGCTGTCGGATGACATCCGCCAAACGAGCCATATCCAAAATGGTCTCTTTTGAGATTAATACAAGAGTAGCGCCATTTATTAATGAAGCAAAAATATCAAAAATGGAACCGTCGAACGCATAGTTAGAAATTTGCAGGATACGATCCTCTGGCACAACGGTGACAAAATTGCTATTTTTCATGACTTTGGTCACATTGCGATGACTCATCACAGTCCCTTTTGGGGTTCCTGTTGACCCTGATGTATAAATGATATAAGCCGGGTCAAGAGCAGTCTTGTTCATATGTTCAACGGGCTCCTGCATGTCTCCTGAATCAAATGCTGCCAGTTCATCTGCCGGCACGATACAAGGTACTACAGATTGCCATGTGGAGACATATGCCGTTTCAGTCAATAACACAGCCGCATCGCAATCTTGCAAAACAAATTCAATTCTCGATGGCGGCGAAGCCGGGTCGATCGGAACATAACTGCAACCCACTTGGAGTGTAGCAAGAATACTGATCATCTGGATCGGTCCACGGTCCAGAATGAGAGCAATACTGGAGCCTGATTTTATCCCTTGTCCAAGCAACCTGCACGCCAGCCACTGAACACGTTCATACAGATCCGCATAGCTCCATTCACCGTCTTCCCAGACCAATGCTGTCTTCTGTGCATGCACATGAACTTGTTCCTCGAATAATTGGGAAATGGTCGCATCTCGCGGATACTGGGCGGCATTATCGTTGACTCCGTACAGCAGCCATTCCTCTTCCTCCGGTGTAGTGAGCTTAATCTGACCAATTCGTTCATTATGCCCTGTTGTGATCTGAGACAGGATATACCGGAATTTATCCAGCATCAGTTCCATGGACTCCGCTTTAAACAAATCCGAGCGATAGTCAAGTTCAACCGTGTAACATTGCTTATGCTCGACCAGTGTCCAAGTCAGATCAAATTTGGCATCCACCTTACCTTCGACCCATGGTTCAAGCATCAGTTCCCCGGCTTCAGGATCATCGGTTCCCATATTAATGTAATTTAACACCACATCAAATAGGGGGTTGCGGCTTAAATCACCGAATAGACCAAGTTGTTCCACCAGTGTTTCATAAGGATAATGCTGATGCTCATAACAAGATAACAGCTTGCCACGCATCTCATTCAAATACGCCTCTGTGGACCATTCTCTGTCCATGCTGGTGCGAATGGCAAGCATGTTCACGAACATACCCATAACGTTATTAAGTTCTGGCTTCTCACGCCCCGCAACCGCTGTACCAACGACCAAGTCTCCCTGACCCGTATACTTCCAGATTAATAGATTCAAAGTTGCCATGAACAACATGTAGGGTGTAAGCCCTTGTTGCGTACAGAAGTCATTGACCTGTGTGCTTAACGACTCACCAAGTTCAATGGAACGTCTGTCTCCGCTGTAGGATGACGCGCCATGTCTTGGGAAGTCTGTAAGCAATTCAACCGGTGCAGGCATGTCCTCGAATTCCCGTATCCAAAACTTGGCGTCTTCAACAGATTGTCCATGTGACGCAGTTTCATCACGCCATTCCGCATAATCCTTATACTGAATGTCAAGAGATTGCAATGTTTCTCCTCTGTACATGTGAGCAAACTCCTGCATCAGGATCGCAATGGAACTCTGATCCGAAATGATATGATGCATGTCGATGAATAAGATGTGTTCCTCTTGAGAAAGGCGAATCAGCTTAACACGAACCAATGGTGCGCTGGTCAGATCAAAAGGCTTGATCCATTCCATGACCTGCTCTAACCCTGCTGTTTCCAATTCCAGCAACTCCACAACGCTTGGAACCCGATCCTCGACAACCTGGAAAAGCTCACCGTCAATCATTTCAAACCTGGTACGGAATGCTTCATGTCTCTCTACCAGTGCATCCATTATTAATATGAATTGGGTAGGGTCAAGTTTTCCTCTTACCCTATAGGAACTGGCGAGATTGTACGCCGTACTCTCACCTTTCATCCACTCATGCACCACATACATTCTTCGCTGTGCAGAAGTGGTCTTGTATTTCTCTTTCTTAGGTACAGGCAAGATTGGGTTCACTGAATCAGAGTCACTTGTAGCCTGATGTTCAGCAATCCATTGGACCATGTGTTCAAACACAGAATGATCAAAAACCTCTTCCAGCCCCAAATTCAGTCCAAACATTTCTTTAATCCTCGACGCCAAGGAAATCGCTTTTAATGAATGACCCCCAAGCTCAAAGAAATCATCTTCAAGGCCAACTGCTCCATTACCAAGCAACTCCTGCCACAATTGCGACAATACATGCCTTATCTCATCATCAGTCCGTTGAACCCTGACTTTCCCAAATGGAGATTGGTCTAATGCTGCGATAGAACCCGCTGCAAGCTGATACAACGCAACATCATGTTGATGAACAATGGGATCAAAGGAATACGTCGGCAGGGAAATTTTTTGCCTACCCCCCGTTCCGTTTAACTCTTCCCAATCCAACTCCATGCCAGAGCACCAGCAAAAAGCAAGTACTTTCATTAAATACACGTCTGCCTCAAGCAAGCTCTGACGATCTCCAGTAAGAGCAATGATGTTTGACTCTGAAAATGAATCCGGGACAATTGGTTCTGTATCCTGCAGCTGATTCGAAACGATCCACAACGTATGCCCATCAGATTCAGAAAGCGTTTTGCGATTTAGCAGCGTAAACAGGAAATTTGGAGATAACAGTGGTGCAATACTCGACGCATGGTCTGTTACAGTTGCATCTGTCATCCTTCCAGTCAAAGCATCTGACAATGCTCCTTCTTCTAGTGACCAATGCTCCATATTGTATAAAAGCCCTACGGCATGTACTGGATCAAGTGCATCACTAATAACCAACCCCACCAGTTCGCCAACGCCTTGTCCACAGACAGCATCTGGCTTGACACCAAGCTGCATCACGGTTTTATAAAGAGCATATTGCACAACAAAGCACTGCATGCGCTCAAGCCTTGAATCAGTTAACGATCGCCCTATGCCTTGGCGAATGGCATACTGTTCCCTGGACTCAAAGAGGTTCAGTATCTCTTCAAAGTGCTGTTTGAATATCTCTGAGACCTGGCTCCGATACACAGAAGCATATAGTTCCCGAATCTTGCGCGCTTCCCAATTTGCATTTCCGCTGAGGTAAAACATGACCTTAGGCTTCCCATTCATCACACTTGCCTGTGTCTCAAACTCCACAGACTGCTCGCTTGGCGGAATATAACCGTCTACAACGATTAGTGCTTTACGATGAATGAATCTGCTTCTTCCCTTCTGTAGCGTCCACGCAGCATTGGGCAACTGCTCCGGCAATGCATGGATCGCCTGTAGAACCGAATCGTACGTGCGTTCCATCGCCGATTCACTTTTGGCCGAGAAGGGCAGCAGAAGCAATGACTCATAATTGGCTTGGCTCTCTTGAACAGGAGGCTGCTCCAGAATGACGTGAGCATTGGTACCCCCGATCCCAAACGAACTGACACCTGCTCGCAGAACATGCTTCGCGTCTTCTAATGGCTGTGGCTCCCTGTTGATATAGAAGGGACTATGCTCCAGTTCCAACATTGGATTCGCCCGATTCATGTGAATCTGTGGCGGAACCACCCGGTGATAAAGCGTCAGTACGGTTTTAATAAAACCGGCGACACCTGCTGCCGCATCAAGATGCCCGATATTTGCTTTCACAGAACCTAGAGCACAATAATTCCTAAGATCTGTTCCCCATGACTGCCTGAGCGCTTCGATTTCAATCGGGTCCCCCAGCTTGGTTCCTGTTCCATGCGCCTCCAGATAGGAGATCTCTTTAGGAGACACTCCCGAACGATGCAGGGCAGATTGAATAACCTTGACCTGCCCGGCCACACTCGGTGCCGTATATCCAATTTTGTCCATGCCATCATTATTAATCGCTGAACCTTTAATGACTGCATAGATATGATCTCCATCTCTCTGCGCGTCACGGAGTGACTTGAGCACAACCATTCCGCATCCATTACCAGACACAGTACCAGATGCCTGCTCATCAAACGGTCTGCAATGACCATCTTTTGAATAAATCATGCCTTCATGCCAGTGATAACCTTCTTTGAGCGGATAGGAGATAGAGACACCTCCCGCAAGTGCCACATCACACTCTCCCCGGATCAGCGATTCAGCAGCTTGGTGGATGGCGACCAAAGAAGTCGAACATGCGGTCTGTACGGCCATACTTGGCCCTCTCAGATTTAATTTGTGAGATACTCGGGTTGTAATATAGTCCTTTTCATTCAAAGTCATGGCTTCAAAAGCCTGTAGCAAATTACCGGAACGACCTAGAAATTGCACCATCCATGGTAAGCTCAGTCCACTTCCGGCAAACAATCCTATAGCTCCCTCATAACTGTAAGGATCACACCCGGCATGCTCAAGCGCCTCCCATGAGCACTGATGCAGCAGCCGTATTTGCGGATCCATCATGTTGGATTCCTGATGCGGATATTCGAAAAATCCGGAGTCAAAATACTCAGTGTCTTGCAGTACACCTTTGGCCCGTACATAATCGGGATGTTTGAAGTCTTCCGGTCGTACACCCGCAGCGGTTAGATCCTCCTCATTCAGACGGGTGATACCATCCTTACCTGCCATTAGGTTATCCCAGAACTCCTCAATATTTCTTGAACCGGGAAAATGCCCTGCCATGCCAATGACTGCGATATCCGTCGAAGAAGAAATTCTGCTACTGTGTTCTGAAGCAAACGGGATACTCTGTTCCGGTCTGCTCTGTTCCACTTTGCTGTGTTCAACTGTGCTCCTCACATACTCTTTGGGAGCTGCTGTCGGGCCCGGGTTCGTAACAGGATATCCAACCGAAGCGATATACCCGCTTTCCTCTTGCACCTGTTGTGTAACTGTCGGCAGCATCTGCTCCGCCACCAGATGATTGACCAGTGATGCAATGGAGGAATGCTCAAACAATTGCACCAGCGGAACGCTTTTATCCAGATAGGCATTCAGCCGATTATTAATCAGAATAAGCCCCAGCGAGTTGCCTCCGATGTCAAAAAAGTGATCATGGATATTAACCGTATCCAGATTCAATATTTCCTTCCACGCTGCAATAAGCATCTGCTCCAGATCAACTTTTGCCTGCTCCATTCCTTGAATCGATGAGCCATAAACCAGAGCCGGATTAGCCTTCTCTCCCGTTTCAAAATCAGCCAGACGAAGGGCATTGCGATTCAGTTTGCCATTAGGCAGCACAGGCAGATTTTCCAGACGAATCAAGCGAGAAGGCATCATGTACTGTGGAAGCCGCTGCTTTAACCAGGTCCGAAGCTGTACGTCTTCATCTTCCATAACGGAAGGCCCAAACCCAGGCTTCAGACTGTAGAAAAGGATTAATTGCAATGAATGTGGCTCGGCCCCTTCTACCTTAACGACAGCTTCTCTTACACGTTCATAATTCATCGCTGCCTGCTCAATCTCGTTCAGTTCAATCCGGTAGCCACGAATCTTCACCTGCTGATCCAACCGTCCCATTAACTCAACATCCCCATCCGGCAGTATACGGGCCAGATCGCCAGTTCGGTATAAACGGCCTCCCAAAACATTGGGGTTTGCAATGAATCGGGCATCGGTCTCAGCTGCATTGTGCAGATAACCGCGGGATAATCCTTTTCCTGCAATGCACAGCTCTCCATAATTGCCAGGTGGCAGTATTTCACCTTCATCATTCAGAATATAAATCTCTGTATTGGTAATGGGCTTGCCAATGGTAATCGCGGCTGTGTCATTCAATTCTTTGGTCGTTGACCAGATCGTAGTTTCCGTTGGTCCATACATATTAAAGACTCGAGCAGGCGTAAGCCGCTTCAGATCGGTGAGGAGTCCCACAGGGACATTTTCCCCTCCGGTAAGAACACACCGCAGATTGCCCAGCGCCTGAGCAAATTCCGGATTTTCGACAAATGCCTTAATGCGTGAGACCGTGCTAAGAATGTGCGTAATACCATATTCACGTATTCGACGTGAAGCAAGAGCCGGGTCAAGCTGCTCCTGCTCATTGGCCAGATACAGCGAATATCCGGTGCATAATGGTGTCCACACTTCAAATCCGAAAATATCAAAAGATATGGTCGTTACACTGATGATGCGATCTGTCTCATGTGCAAAAATATGTCGGTGCCTGATGTCCTCAACAAAATTGACCATCGCCTCATGAGTAATCATCACCCCTTTGGGACGCCCCGTCGATCCTGAGGTAAAAATCACACAGGACAGGTCCGAAGACAGGAAGCTTATGTCCGGGTTAACGGATGAGCGCAAATCCTGGGCAGTTGGATCATACACGAAACGCTCTCCGCTAAAAGTCACTGTGCCTTCTTCATCAGGCGTACACAGCAATACGTTCATTCGGCTGTCTTCAATCATATTCACGATGCGCTGCGGCGGAAAAGCAGGATCCAGAGGCACATAAGCCGCCCCAGCTTTCAGCACCGCCAATAGCATAATGATCAACGATTCATCTCGTCTGGATAATATGCCTACAGGTTCATCCCGGCGCACACCTTGATCAATCAGCTTCCAAGCCAGCGTATTAGCTTTTTCATTAAGCTCCCTGTAGGTAAAAGAGGCTCCGGATGATACAAGGAGAGCTTTCTTGTCTGGTGTGTGTTCTGCCTGCAGCTCAAACAGCCGATGCAGACCCTCCGCAGAATTGTAATCCAGACGTGGACCAGCAAGACGATGGACTGGGTGCTCATGAGAACGTTCGTTTCTCTCAAACAGTTCGCTCAGAGACAGATTAGGCTGTTGTACAACCTCTTGGCAGAGTCCGATAAACTCCTGCATCATACCTTCCACTGTGTCCCGGTGGAACAGATCCAGCGAGTATTCGATATATCCTTCAATCATCTGCTTCTCCCTGTTTTCTTGACAAGTCATTAACAGATCATAAGTAGACGTACCTGTCTCCACCGGAAAAGAACTGAATTGCAAACCATGAAGTTCAAGTCCATGCAAGTCCATGTTCTGATAATCAAAACAAACATCAAATACCGGATTTCGGTTCAACTCACGTGTCACGCCCAGTTGTGCCACAAGCTCATTAAACGGATACTCCTGATACGCAAAAGCATCCAGTGTATGTTGTTTAAGTTCGCGTAAAAAATCAGTGTACGTACGATCAAACGTGGGAAAATTCCGCATCGCAATCATATTGACAAACATGCCTACCGTCTCTTTCCACTCCTCTTGCATCCTTCCTGCAACAGGGGTTCCTACCACAATGTCCTGCTGACCTGAGCGGTGTGCGAGAAGAAGATTCCACACACTTAGCATTACCATATACATGGATGCTTCCGATGAGGAAGCCAGCTCGTGCAAGTCTTGTGTTACCGAACGATTCAACGTGAAATGGAGACGTCCCCCTTGCATGGATCGCTGTGATGGACGCTCCTGGTCAAGTGGAAGCTCCAGCACAGGTAAAGAAGGTCCAAGACGGTCCAGCCAGTATGTTTGATGTGAATTGTATTCCTGTGAAGCGAGACGCTGCTGCTGCCATACCGCGTAATCTTTGTACTGCAATCGGACTGCTTGCTCTTTGCCAAAATATAAATCATTGAAGTCACGAGTGATGATTTCGACAGATGTACCGTCTGCGATAATATGGTGAATATCAAAGAATAGCAGATGCTTGCGCTCGCCTATCTTAATCAGTTCAACCCGCATAAGCGGAGCACTCCCCAGATCAAAAGGACGAATCAATGTCTCGATCATCGCAGGCAACTCTTGGTCATCTGCCACATGCTGCTCTGCATAGCCCATACTTAAGCGAACCGAAGGTTGGATGATCTGAACGATCTGACCGCCCCGTATCTCAAACGATGTTCTGAGCGCCTCATGATGCTGTATCAACTTCTGCAAAGCAGCCTCAACTCTTATACGGTCCAATTCACCTTCAATAATGGTTGCTGATGGTAGGTTGTATGCCGTATTGCCTGGATCAAGCATCGCTTGTGTGAACATACGCATCTGTGCAGAAGAGATTGGATACGCATCCATAGTGGGTGCTGATTGAATTGTCTGTTGGTCCACTTTTGGTTTCGCCATGACATAGAGATGCTCCGCCAGTTGAATAGGCGTTGAATAATTGAAAATATCTGCTACCTCAGGCTGAATTCCTAAATGAGACCGGATCCATGCAGACAAGCTGACTGCTTTGAGAGAATCTCCTCCAACGGCAAAGAAATTAACCTCTTCATCTAGATCATCGATGCCAAAAATCGTTCGATATGCGTCCAGGACAATCTGTTTCAGTTGATCGGAATCACCTGTATAAACTGTCCCTTTTACTAGAGTAGAGCCACTTCCCTTACCCTGCTCTGCATGCCCCGTATCATCCCCCTTACCCATTCCTTCCGCTGATGATGAGCCAGAAAGAGAAACACTGACAGGATAGGATTGTTTGTTGAAAACATAAGTAGGCAGAGAGCATTTGCGTCGCACCGTCTGCCCTTTGAGCACCTTCCAGTCCGGTTCAATGCCTTCGCACCATAACTCCGCAAGTCTGCGGTTCACATAGATACTATCCTGCTCCGTTTCCCTTACGTGACGCAGCATATTCAGTACCGCCTGGGAATCTCTTGATTGACTGTGCTGTCTGGCAAAGGAGCTTAGCGTTCGTCCTGCACCTACTTCAATTAATACAGCCCGCTCATCCTTCAACACTTCAGCCAGGTTTGATTCAAACAACACCGGCTGTAAAATATGACGGGACCAATAGTCAGGTTGTGTGATTTCATCTCCAAGCGCCCATGTTCCACTGGTGTTGGACAGTAATGGAATCTGTGGCGTATGAAGTGAATGCTCTGCTATATAACGTCTAAATTCCTCGGCAGCCTGATTCATCATTGGCGTATGGAATGCATGGGAAGTCTTCACACGAATGCATTTCCAGCCCAGTCCTTCAGCCTTGGCTTCCATCCGTGAAATGGCTTCAGCTGTCCCACCAATCACGCTGGAACCTGTAGTATTCACCAGGGCAAGCCACATGTCTTCCTCCAGTTGTGACTTCACCTGCTGTGCATCCGCCATAACGGCAAGCATGACCCCGGGTTGTTGTTGCTGCATCAGACGTCCGCGAAGTCGAACTAACTTGACAGCATCTCCGAGTTCGAACACACCTGCTACCGCTGCGGCAGCCAATTCACCAATGCTATGCCCGATCATGCCATCTGGCTTGATGCCCAGATCCAGCAGCGACTTGGCCAGCGCATAACTTGTCATGAACAGTGCGAATTGGCTGTACTCTGTCTGGTTTATTCGCTCAGGCTGCTGATCTCCGTATACAACGGACAGCATTTCTTCTCGTTCTTCCGCGGGCAGAAGGTCCAATATTTCCTGAATATAACTTCTGAAGATTGGAGCCAGGCCTGATTGCTCTGTAGATCTGTATAGTTCTGCACCCATTCCCTGATACTGACTGCCCTGTCCGGGGAACATAAAGTATACGGGACGGGTGCCTTGAGCTGAATGGTATACGCGTGCTTTTCCCAGCTGCTGTATCAGCTTGTCCGGATTATCCTTCCATGTCTTATCCAGAATGAGTGCCTTACGATACGCAAAAACAAGTCTACCTGACTGCAAGGTCCACGCTGCGTTCGACACAGATGGCTCCGGCTGCTGAGTCAGATGTTCCATAATCCGTTCAGCGGTGCGGTTCAGCGAGTACTCTGTTTTGGCGGAAAAAAGCAATATATTTACGTCATCATCGGGACTGCACTTCTCCATCTCGGGAGCCTCCTCCAATACCATGTGAGCATTCGTGCCCCCCACACCAAATGAATTGATTCCTGCGCGCATGACTCCAACATGGCCCTGTTTCCAGTCCACACCTTGTGCATTAACTTTAAAAGGCGTATTCAAAAAATCAATTTTGGGATTAGGCTGCTCATAATTCGCTGTTCCAGGGATATAACCTTGTCCAAGACTGAGCGCTACCTTGATTAAACCAACCACACCTGCGGCTGTATCCATATGTCCCACATTGCCTTTGACCGAACCCAGATAACAAAACTGCTTTTGGTCGGAAGCAAAGGCCCGAGTTAACGAGTTTACTTCAATTGGATCACCAAGCAACGTTCCCGTACCATGTGCTTCGATATAACTCACCGTTTCCGGGTCTACTCCGGCTACCTTATAAGCATCCTGAATGACTTCAGCCTGTCCGCTTACGCTAGGAGCAAGAAAACTGAGTTTCTCTTGTCCGTCATTGTTAATTGCTGAGCCTTTGATGACCCCGTAGATATGATCTCCGTCCCGCAGAGCATCGGTTACCCGCTTCAGCACCACAATTCCCATACCATTGGAGAAGACGGTTCCACTGGCTGCCGCGTCAAATGGACGACAGTGTCCATCTGTGGAGAACATCATGCCATCCTCAAATATGTAACCCCCTTCATTGGGCAACTCCACGGTAATCCCACCAGCCACGGCCACATCACATTCTCCAACGATCAAGGATTGACATGCCAGATGAGGTGTAACCAGTGAAGTAGAACATCCCGTCAGAGCAGTATAGGCCGGCCCTTTTAAGTTAAGCTTATAAGCCATTCGGGTAGCGAGAAAATGATTGGTGCTGAGGGTAAATGCTTCGTATTTACTGCTATAGTTAGCATCGTTAAAAAGCACTTGACGGTACCATTCGAAGTCATCGGACCCGCCAAGGAACACACCCACCTTACCCGCTTCATTCGGTCTGCAGCCTGCATCCTCCAGCGCTTCCCATATTCCCTGATACAAAAGTCTGAATTGGGGAGACATCATTTTGGCTTCACCGGGAGTATAGTCAAAGAACCCTGCGTCAAACTCATCGATGCCGTTGGCACGTCCTTTTGCCTTGACATAACGAGGTGAACGCAGCAGAGCTTCCTCCACACCAAGCTCCCTCAATTCATCATCACTATAAAAGTGAATGCTTTCCCGTCGTTCAACAAGGTTACTCCAGAACTCCCTTATATCCTCAGCGCCCGGCACATTCACCGCCATGCCCACAATTGCAATGTCCTCACGCATAATGCCGTCTTTTCGTTGAAACAATTGTTCCCTTTCAGTCGGTATCCGAACTCCCTCATCTTTTGGTCCCAGCGCGGCAAATTGACGCAATGTCGGGCATTCGAAAAAACGAGGAACAGGGAACTCCACATCGGTATAATGTTTTAGTTTATTGTGAGCCTGAATGACAGAAAATGAATTTCCGCCCAATTCAAAGAAATGGTCATCGCGCCCTACTCTCTCAACACCGAGCACTTCGGCCCACACTTCGGCTATAACCTTCTCAAGCTCAGAAGACGGGGCGGTATAGAACGTACTGGAAGCGTGAGCATGCGTGATATCTGCCATGAGTGCCTTCCGGTCAATCTTCCCACTGCTATTCAATGGAAATTCGGATTTATGTACAAAAACGGATGGTATCATATATGCCGGTAACAAACGAGACAGGTGCTCTCTCAATTCGACAGAAGGCAGCTCCTGCTCTGACAGATAGTAGGCATACAGCAAGCCGGACCTACCTTTAAATGATTTCATGACTACCACGGTCTGGATGACACCCGGATAGGATGACAGGGTATTCTCAATTTCGCCTGTCTCCAGTCTGGCTCCCTGAACTTTAACCTGGAAATCAATGCGTCCCAGATATTCGATCGTACCGCTTGGGAGTGAACGTACCAGATCCCCTGTGCGGTACATGTACCTGAAATGCTCTGCGTCCTGTCCTTCTTGAAAGAAAGGATTAGGGATAAACTTCTCTCGGGTCATCTGTTCCAGATTCAGATATCCACGTGCAAGCCCAACACCGCTAAGACAAAGCTCCCCTGGAATACCTAACGGCTGAAGCTCATCATGATGTCCGACGACATACCATCTGGACTCATTGAGCGGGTAGCCAATCGGTACATTGCCCAAGCCTTCATAATGGCTTAACGGATAATGAGAAACCCATATGGTGCATTCGGTTGGACCATATACATTTTCCAGACTTGCTCTAATGCCTAACCTGTTAAATTTCTCAATGATGTCTGGCGTGACTGCCTCTCCGCCAACAAACATCCATTTTAGCGTTTCCAATGCTGACAGATCGGAGCGAAGCTCCATCGTTTCCAGAAAAAGACGGAATAACGTTGGAACAAAGTTAATGTGCGTCACCTTATGTGATGCCACCGTAGACACAATACGAGCAGGGTCTTTTTCTGCTCCAGGCTCAAGAATACTTAGTGCGCCTTCACCCATGAACCAGCCGAAAAGTTCCGTGGCGGACACATCAAAGGTATATGCTGTTTTCAGCAAGTAAACATCCTGCGCCTGCATTGGAAAACGACGCTCCAGATCAAGCAGTGTATTGACTACGCTATGATTTTCAACCATGACTCCTTTTGGCTTGCCTGTTGATCCGGATGTGTACATGATATAGGCAAGGCTATGCGGATTCAGCGCCTCTTCAAGATTTGAGGCATCCCCCGTATAGGCCCGATCTCCCTCAACGTAGATGTACTGGACATCCAGAGTCTTGTCATCTTTTTCGGGCTGCATAGCCAGCACTATGGATATGTCTGCATCCGACATAATATAGGCCTTTCTGGACAAAGGATAGGAAGGGTCCACAGGCACAAAAGCACATCCGGCTTTTAATACAGCCAATAGGGCAATGACCATATCCGAGGAACGTGGCATCTGAACGCCGACTGCCGCGTTATCACTCTTCTTACTCGCAACGATCTGCCTAGCCAATTGATTCGCTTTTGCGTTGACCTGCGCATAGGTCTGATGATGCTTCCCTTCCATTAGAGCTACCCGCTCCGGGAAACGTGCTACTTTATCGTGAAATATATCCATAATATGTTGTGGAGTGTAGGGAAAATAAGAAGTTTGATTGAATCGGTACAGTAGGTTTTCTTTCTCATCCTGCATCAGGAGGCTGAACTCACTGATTTTTTGATCAGAATTGGTTACTAGTTGATTCAGCAAGTATAGAAATCGTTGGCCCATTCGCTCCATTGAATCTTCACGGAACAAGCTCGGTTTATATTGCAGCTTCAACTGAGCTCCTTGCGGTAAACGACTCAACACCACCATTAGATCTCCTGGAAACGTAACCTTATCCTGATCCAGAATACGAGTTCCGAGGATATCTTCCTCATAGGAATCATAAACAAAGGAGATATCAAACAACGATGGTGATCCGGGTTGAGCCTGTAACATGCTGTCTCTGACAATGAGGTTATTGGGATATCTGATGTTTCTATACGTATCCATCCAGGTTGTGGCTACTTGTTGCAGCAGAGGTTTTAGAGTTGATTCGAGGTCAATATGGAATCGCATAGGCAACATATGGACAAAACATCCAATCGTTTCTTCCAAGTCCATACCGGGACGATGAGAATATGGGGAGGCAAAGGTGATATCGTCTGTACCGACATATTTACTCATAAGAATGCCAAAGGCACCCATAAAAAACATAAAAACGGTTACTTCATTATCTTTGGACATCTGTGTAATATCAGCCATTAACGATTCCGAAATATCAAATCGCAGTTCATGACCAATTCCTTCTTGTAAAGAACCTGCTGGAAAGTCGTGCTTTAGAGAAAGAGGTTCCGCTCCCTTCATTTTGTTTAACCAGTATTCCCGCTCTTTGAAGTACTTGTTTTCGTGCAGTTTCTTGTTCTCTGCCTCAACATAAGAGATGAATCCTTCATCCAGCTTGACATCCACAGGCTGATCTTCAAAAAGACACGTATATGACTGAATAAGTTTGTTTTTCATCAGTTCAAGTGACATGCCATCACATATTAAATGATGAATACATAAGGTCAGAATATATCGGCTTTTATCCATCTGAACAATCATTATACGGAACAGAGGACCTTTCTCTAGATCAAAAGGTGTCCCGATGCATTCATCCACCAATGCTTCTAACTGTTGTTCCTTGGGATTCTCCTGATTCTCGCTACTTAGGTCCCAGAAGGTAAGTGAATAATCCATATCTTCATGAACGGATAACACGGGTACATCATTTTGAATCTCAATTCGAGTACGCAGCACCACTTGCTCATACATAAGCAATTCGATGGCCCGGCGAAATATCTCCATTTGAAGATGATCAAATTGCATTGAAGCTGAGATGTTATACGAAGTGGGATCATTCACCTGACAATCAAAATAGATTCCCTTTTGTGTTTCGGAAAGTTCAACGGTTTTTTGTACCATCACGACCACACCTCATCGTTTAATTGAGATTCAAGCTGTGTAAGGCAAAAAATCAATTACAGCTTAGTGCATTACCCAGATTCCACCAGCCAATACGGAGAGAACCGTGATAAACGTTTGATACACCACATCCATAATGAGATTCCCGATACTGTCTCCATCTGCCTTGCGATTTTTAATCATGACATAAGTATGTGACCAAAGACCACTTAATCCGTATATGTACATCGTTACCAATACACCAACCCAAAAGTTCCCCTGGAACCAGATGGCCATAATCCCCATAACTCCAAGCCCTACCTGGGAAAAACCGTATTTAACCTGAAATGGTCCACCAGGCCATCCTAACATTTTGGCTGTCTGATCCGCTCTGGCAATGTTGACAACATAACCAATCACTCCAACCAATCCAAACGTAACCACAAACTGATGAAGCAGCAATACTCTGCTAATCTCGCTCATTTCTCCGGGAAAACCTAACACATATAGGTGTACTCCCCCTGAAATTAGACCTAACAACCATAGAACCAAAAACCACATGCCTGTCCCACTCCCGCCGTTTGATATTTGGAATCATTTGTAACTAAATGTACAATCTTGTAGATACACACATTATATAATCGCTTTTACATTTGTCAATTCATACATAATTTTCTATTTTGTCGAAGCTTTTGTCATTTTTATTCTTCTGTACGCAAACAAGAAAACCATATAGTTCCATTTAACTTGAAAATAATAGGAATCAAGCCCTATTATTACATTAAAAGGTTTGAAACCTACTTCTTTTTTAACGCTTCAAAAGAACCACAACTCATTTATTTGACATAGGTGATAGTTCAATTATCATTTGTTTGATCATCTACGATTACAGGATAACAGCAACTATCAATTCACATATGATATAAAAGAATTGACAACCAATCACTTTGTAACTATTATAGTTACAACGGTGGTGATTATCCCATGAGACAAATCAGCAGTCGCTTTTCCATTGCGGTTCATACCCTGTCCCTGATCGCTGTTATGCCCAATGAATGCACCGGAGATGTTATCGCGCAGAGTGTGAATACAAATCCCGTGATTATTCGGCGGATTATGTCCAAGCTGAAACAGGCGGGTCTGATTGACGTCAGACCCGGTGTGGGCGGTGCTTCCTTGTTGAAAGATCCAGCCGACATTACCCTTCTTGATGTATATCGAGCGCTTGAGGTCGTGGAGGATGGGGAATTGTTTAACTTTCACAAACATCCGAATCCGAAATGTCCGGTCGGCAACATGATTGAACACACCTTGCGTGCCGAACTCATTGAGGCTCAGACAGCCATGGAACAGCGCTTGAATCGTGTAACCATACAGCAGATGATGGATCAGATTCATGTCTCTGAATAAAAAAGCTCATTATGAGCTTTTTTTAACCCTTTCGTTGTAATCACACCTGTTATAACATTTTTGATTACATCCATATGCAACCAACAACACATATCCTAGGAGGAAAAGAAAATGAAAATTTTGGTTACTGGCGCAACAGGTCATTTGGGTTCACTGGTTGTAGAGGCATTGTTAAAAACGGATTCTGCCAAAGATGTGGCAGTAAGTGTACGTAATCCGGAAAAAGCTGAAGCACTCCGCACTCAAGGCGTTGACGTGCGTCACGGTGATTTCGATCAACCGGAGACGTTGGAGAAAGCTTTTGCCGGTGTAGACCGTCTGTTGCTCATCTCGACTGATGGTGACAATGAAACGCGTATTCGCCAACATCAGGCTGCCATTGACGCTGCCAAGAAAGCAGGCGTGGGTTTCATCGCTTATACAAGCGTTGTGAATGCAGAGAAAAATACCCTTTCCCTGGCGGAAGTCCACCGCGCTACAGAAAAAGCTATTCGTGAATCCGGCATTCCGTATTCTTTCCTGCGCAACAACTGGTACCTGGAAAATGAAGCAGGCAGTGTACAAGCAGCTACGCAAGGTGCACCTTGGGTTCATGCCACCAATGACAGCCAAGTAGGCTGGGCTACCCGCAGTGACTACGCCCATGCTGCAGCAGCTGTACTCGCAAGCGAAGGACACGAGAATACCGTATATGAACTGTCCGGCAAACTACGCACGCAAGCTGAACTGGCTGCCATTGTTGGTGAAGTGCTTGGACAGGACATCAACGTGCAAAACGTGGACGATGCCGCTTACGCTGACATCATGAAAGGTGCAGGTCTACCGGATTTTGTCGTTTCGATGCTCGTTGATATGCAAAGTGCCATCCTTGAAGGCGCATTGGCTGTAGAGAGTGATACTTTAGAGAAATTGCTTGGCCGTCCGGCTCAGCCACTTAGCGAAGGTATTAAAGCAATTGTAGGCAAGTAAGTTTTGGATATGAGAAAGGGACACACCAACAAATGTTGGATGTGTCCCTTTTTTGTGTAGCTAAAGATCAATACAATGATATTCCCGTTGTACGAATGACCGTACACTCACCCGTTGATTGCGACTGCTGTAATTCGAGATAGGTATTTATGCTTTCCACAACAGTTCATCACTCATTGGTCACTGCTCAAGAATATAACGTGCGGGAATGTGATCGGCCAGCCAGATATTTTCGTTTCCATGGTAAAAGAGGATTCCATCTATGGCCGCTTGAGCAGCATTGATTTTCAAAATGACAGGCTGATCATCACGTCTTCGCCCCACCTGATTGGCCGTATCAATATCTGCGGACAGATGTACATATTGCCTTTGCCGCGGCTGTAAGCCATGTTCCATAATAGAATTCACGGCGCGTGCCGGTGTACCATGGTAAAGGGTTTCCGGTGGCTCAGCAGCTATCTTGGATATCTTATGTGGCGTCGAATGTCCATACAATGCCCGGATGCGGCCAGAATGGATTTCATGTCTCTTTTTCTCCGAGGCTTGAATCATCTGCTCCAGATCGGCTTGCGTGACTTCCTTCCACTGCGGACTTTCATGTAAAGCCACCAGCAATTGCGAGATTTCCACCCAACCCTCTTCATCCAGTTCCAACTCATACTCCCACGGTGCATGTCGCAGAGCGTATGAGAGTTCTTTGCTTAATTTCATCAGATCCAATGCAATCATCTCCCACATCTAATAAAACCGTCTAATTTTGCGATTGAACCGCGGTTAAAATCTCCTGAATGTTACGTTCCAATCCTTCATCGTCTTCCTGATTGAATTGGCGGTGTCCATCAATCCCACGTTGGATAATCGTATTCATCACCGGATGAACCTCACGATCGGAAGCCACTCGAATCAGATCATCGGCAAAATCAACCGCCTGCTGTTCACTATAATTAAATGGTTTAATCAGCATCCGAATGCTCAAGGCATGGGCCTGCGGCTCTGCTAGCTGATCCCGATGAGTGATGCCATACACCGCGCCAAAACCAAAAGCAGCCATGACCTGACGCTCCAGTTCTGTCGTCTGTTCCAATGGCGTGCCAATCAGCTCACACATTTTGTCCACCATCTGCTCCAGCTCGTTTGCTGCCGCAGCCAGAATTACGTCATTAATATCGTCAGCGTTGATAAATTCAGTCATATTGGTTTCTCCATTTCTGCACCGTATTTGATCCATTCTCTCAGACTCTATGAGAACATTGTATCGGAGTTGGGGTGTTCGTTTCAAACTCATCTACGAATAAAGGCGAAGTGAATGCTCCCGAAGCAGTTTTCTTACAGAAAGCTTTTAGGTCTGCTTCTTCAGTGCATGAAGATCTTTATGTATGCGTGGGGCAACTTGGTAAATGTTCATATGCGTCACTGTTAATACCAACGTGATTCATCGTTTGGCGCAGCTCCGATACAAATTCCATAAAATACACTTCAGGACTACGGCTTCCGGCATAATACTGCAAGTCATAATCGTAATTCAACCTCGAAAATACATCATGCAGATCGTCAACCAGTATCTTTTTCATATCCTCTCTCGTAATAGCTGGGTCCATGCTGCACTCGTTGGCCAGGGTCTGCATTGTCTCCTTGAGCGCCTGCTGATCGTATAACGGGTTAGACAACAGATGCTGCAAATCATACAAGTCTTTAAACCTGGGCCTCACTATCGTTTGATGCAGCTTCCATGCAATTGGATGGAGAGTGGTACAGTGTAAGGAACGACAAAAGCTTCACCAACCATGGGTTGGTAGGATAGAGTAACAGGCTTCTCATCCAAGTCGAGGTTAAAAGATATATCAAGATGCAGTTCATCCTCATACTCATTTTCATTCCTTGGTTCATTATCAATATAAAAGGCAAGCTCCGTGTTCACCGTAGGAAAATCATCCGCCATCGCGTAGTCTATTCTTCTCCAGAAGGCATTCTCCCGAAAGCTACGGAATATGATACCGTCATTCAGGTCCATCTCCGTTACCTGGATCATCCAGTCTGTAAATACTGCATTGGCCTGATCCTCAGTCTCAATTCGACCTGTATACAGAAAGTCGATGTCATCCACATAACGAATATTGGGATTCTCCAAATACTGTCTTGTTAATAAGCTTCCTTTTAATACAAATGGACTATTCACTAGAGAAGCGCGTTTTAATAGAGCTTCTAACACAACAATGAATCTCTCATCCTCATTTAGGAGGTGCATTTTTATGTTTTTTTCTGACACTCGTTCTCCTCCTCCATTCATCGTACTCAACATCCAATTAGATCCATCCACGATCCAGTTCTTCCCGGCTGTCATAGATGCACAGTTCATATTGCTGTTTTAACAGTTCGATCTTGTTCGTATGCAAAATGGTATGTATCTCTCCCACTCTACGATAAAAATGTTCTGCACTCTCATATTCACGAACCGTTACGAATCTCACCTTTCCATCTGCATGCAGCGAATTCCGTGAGATATTTCCGCCCGAATCCGCGCACAGTTGTTTAAAGACGGCCACATCATCCACATATACCTTTCCGTGCCATTCGAAATAAGGCTTGGACTGTGCCAGCATCGGCTGATCAAAATACGTTTCTTCCTTAGCCGGAATTTCCACCTTCGTCCGAACAACTGTGAATCCGTTATCCCGAAACTTCGCCCCAACTTCTTCAATAACATTCTTCACTTCTTCGTAATTCGTGCTATGTACAATGCCTGTAATCATTGGCTGATTAATATATTCACCTTTGTCCAAGACGATCAACACGGGCTTCACGTTCTCTTCATTACAGATGTTGATAAAGGTCTCTTTCTCGTTCTGCTTCAGATCACGCATGGTTACATGATATTCAAATTCCATCAGGTCACTTCCTTACTGATTTTTGTCATCTCTCATTAGACAGATCTCTCTTCTATCTTCTGTTAATTCTCCACTCACATCGCTCAACTCAAATATTTCCACAGATCTTCTTTAAGTTTTACAATTCACGTTCAAAACGCACCCCTAATTTCTCTACAAGATACTGACAACTGGGACATTCGTTAACATGAACTAGGAGAACTTTATTTACTCAGCAATTCAAAAAATTCTAATATATTGGTCGCGACTTTTTGTGTCACAGGAGAAAACTCCTCTGACTCTTCATGAAACCAAATAACTACAACAGGCTCTTTCTTCTCTCTATAGTCCAAACAAATAAAATCTCCTGAAAAAAGTACCGCAATAGGAACTACATTCATCCCCACTAAATCTTCATTATCAGTTAATCTATCTCCTATTTGTGTAATAATAACTTCAACATCATACCATCCATTAATAGGACCAGACTCACTGTCACTCAATAAACATAGAAATTTTTCTATTATGTATTCTTTCTGATTCATACTAAATATATTTGTGATTGGTACAGCTCCATTATGTTCCTTAATAAAGTTCCTATAAGATTCAGGAAATGAAACTCCTAAACCTCGCTCAACTTCATCTAATAAATCATCGCTTGGTAATGGAACGACAATCGTATTAACATCCATTCTCATTTTTTTCACTCCCTATATTATCTTTTTTTCGTGTTCCTTTGATTTTGAGCATGAAGAAGCTCATTCCTACTCATAATTCAAGTGAGAAAAAGCTTTTGAAAAGCTTATCCAGGTGTTTGAATAGCCTAGTCTTGGATTTGTTGATGTATTTTACGATCTTGTATTAATATTGTAAGTTGTTTAAAATCCGAGCAAATCCATAAATTAATCAGCATGTCCATTGTCAAGTGCATCCAAGGTTTCTTCACTTATATCAAGTGGTTCCCTTTTAACTCGATTTGCAAGCGAAAGAAAATTAGTAGCACCAGTTACATTCAAATAACCTGCCCTTATAAAGAAATAGCCACCTCTTTCATAGAGCTTTATTACTGGCTCAAACAAATCTTTATTATCAATAGCAATTTGATTTCCTTCATCAATGAGTGCGTTTAACTCTAAATAACTGGTAGCAATTTCTCTAACATAACTATTGTCAATCTCCTTTAGTATCTGTAATTCATCAACACTTACTTGTGACTTAGTTATTGAATTTGAAATGATAATAAAAGGATACCTACACGGACCAGGATAAGATTGAAGAAATATTGATGCTCTTCTTAAGTATTCTTTACTCAAGTGAACATGTGATCTTGCTTGCTTATTTCCAATACAACCCCAATCTATTGCAGAAATACACTTAATTGCCTGATTAAAATTTTCCATCAATTATTTCGCTCCATCTTCTGTATTTTTATTGACCAAGAACATTTTTCGAATAATATTCATATGCTCCTGGGAATTCAAATGAAGGTTTGATCAGAAGCTACATCATGTGCACCAGGAGGATTGTTTATATGCCATTTGCATTTTTTTTGACTTCTCCTCAATCGTTATTTGATTTCCTTACTCCAATAAAATTTGTGATTCATCTTTTTTTATACTCATGATTGATTTAATTAATACATTTGCAAGTAAATTTGATAAAAGGTAAGAAAATGAAAAAACAGGTCAATTACGGTGGAATCTTACCATAATCAACCTGTTTGATGAAACGGAATAGCGCTATTTAGTTATAACATTATGCAATTGATGTACTTACAACCGAAAATGTGCAATCTTATACAAGTAATATAGGGTTAGATGTGTTACTAATTGATTAATTGGCTCATTTCTCACTGGGTAGGTACTTCATACTGTTATAGTACTATATCTTGAAAGCCTACCTCAACTATTTCTTCATCCTCAATTTTCACAGCAAGCCCATGTTCTATTTCCCAAGTACAATTAAAAAGCAACCCAATTCTTCTAACTCCATTTTTTCGCACTCTTCTGATAATCAATTGAGTTGGTTCAATTAAATGATCTAACTCTTCTTTATTTTCAATAATTGATGCAATCTTGTCAGCTTCTTCCTCTCCCAGCATTTCTCTATAATCCATGTATACTTCTTGATAATAGTCAAAGATAGCCTCTTCTACTTTAGTCATGATATCGTCCATATTTCCAATAAGATTGGTATATGCTTCTTTTTGAGCATCGTGGAATTCACCTTCTTCATTTCCATCAACACTTAAAATTATGGCTTTGTCTTTTCCAAACATTTTCATTTTCTGTTGTCCGCTCCAATATAAATCGTAAGAAATTTCACCAAATAGTTCATGGTTAAGGTTAGCCATGCCGTCACTCTCCTAGCTTCTCTTTGATTCTATGTTCCCCAACTCCACCTAAATGATTATATGTACATACCATTAATTTTGCTTGGATACTAATTGCATACCCTCAAGGTCATTTAGTTCATGCCAAGTATAATTATTGTCCTTTCGCCAATCTGCAACATCACCCGCAGTCCACTTTTTCTCAGGAGTCGACCATTCCTTAGCTAATATTTCATCAGCCATTGCAAAGTTCTTTCTTCTGTCACTAGTCATATTCGGAATTTTCACCTCAGCCTTTGTAAAAGGAGAAAAATCAGGCATTGCATTCTTATACTCTACTCCATCAACGCCCGCTTCATCTAGATATTTCTTCACTTCAGGTTTCTCTGAAACAAATTTTGACTCTTCTCTTTCACCACTCCATTCCCCTTTATTAACTGGTATTCTTTTTAGTCTGTCATCATAAGTACTATACTTTGGTGTTACATCATAACCTTTTGTTACCTTAGGAACATCACCCGTCCCATCAGCCTCTGATTCACTTTTTTGTCTTTCTTCCTCTTCCCTTTTACGTTTTTCCTCCTCTTTTTTCTCTTTACCATCTTTACCTTTTCCTTTTTTCTTCGATGAATCTTGTTTCCACTGATTATGACTGTCGGGAATCTGATTCTCTTTCTTGTTAGAGCTAGATGAGCTTGTTCCTTCACCCTCGCTCGACTTTTTCCCTGTACCTGTATTTGATCCTGTAGTATCCGGTTCTCCGGATGTTTGGGTCTTCTTACTGGTATTCGGAGTTGGATCCTCTATCTTTCCACTACTTAATGATCCTGTCCCTTCACCATTTGAATTTAGGCATATAAAAAAGGCTATTCCTACCCGTTGTTCAAGTTAGAATAGCCTCTGAAATTTATCGCACTTCGTATTACAGTCCGTCTTGTGAAAAAATTTATTACTCTATGATTCAATTTTTTTCATTATCGAGTGCATCCAGAACCTCATCTTTAATATCCCTTGGGGAAAGTTCCCTAGTTATTGCCCCAGAATTACGCGACCATGCATGTTTCCCACATACTAACTCATTATGATGATAACTGATCCTTCCACCTCTCTCAAACAACTTAATAATCGGGTCATATAGATCGTGAAACTGCAGAGCAATAGGCACGTGTTGGTCTACTACGTATGACCATTCAAGATAAAAAGTACAAAGATACTCCGTAACCCAATCAATGTCTTCGTTTACCAATTTATTAAATTCTTCTTTTATATGAACAGGTACATCAAAATTAATTATTTCTGCTGCATTAAATACTGCACGTCTGTTATCCTCCTTGGAGTTGAAATCCATAAAAATATTACCTCTTCTAATAAACTCTGTTACTAAAATTGCATATGAAGGTTTATCCATCGCATTACTTTCCCAGTTAATGCTCTTTATTCTTTCTTTGGCTTGTTCCAAGTTAGAATTCAATTTTTCCACCTCAAATTTTCGGTTTAAACCCAGGAAATCCGCCGGGTTGTGGTGGTGCTAACTCATGAGCACCTTTTGTACTTTCGTTCGTTGTACCATCTTTGAAATAATTAATATCACGATACGGCAATCCTTCTTGCATCATTTTACTTTCTGCCAATTCATGGTCGGCTAATTGTCTAAACCATGCTTTTTCCTTTGCTGACAATTCACCTTCTAGTGCTTTTTTCCATCCATAGGCAATATCAATATCCGGGTCAAAGTATCCTTTATAATAGTACTTGCCGTTAACAGTATCAACTAAATTAATATGTTCTGACAGTATTACATGTGTTTTTAACTGACTTGCCTCTTCAAAACTAAGTCCTGTATTCCGTGAAAAGGTTTCTAATTCTACGGCATCTAAACCAGTGGATCTTAATTTTCCATATGTCTGTAAAGCAATCTCTTCCTGTTTAAAATTAGGAACAAACTGAATAGGTTCTCCACGTGGGTCAATTGGCTTAGGTATTCTAGCCGTTCCCTTCCCCTCAGTGCCTTCCGTATTTTCCTTCGGTTTATTTGTATCCTGTTCTCCCTCTGGTTCTGGTGGCTTGGGTGGTTTAGTATCCGCTTCAGAATTACCCTCAACCTTATTTGGCAGAGATTTCTTCCATGAATTCACTTCATTTGGAGTAGCATTTTTTTCTGGATTCGTCTTAGTTTCGGTATCTTTTGGTTTCTGTTTTGGTGGCTTCTGATCACTACCCGCTTGGTTAGGTTTAGTTTCAGTTTCACCTTCTGTTTTGCCACCAGAACTTGCTTGTCCCGTTTTTTTCGACTTTTCCCCGCTCCAATCACTTCCTCCACCAGAAGCGATCCTCATTTTCTGACCGTCTGTCCATTTCTTCTTTGCAAATGTCGCTGCTGTTTTTAATCCGTTACCAACAACTTGCATGACCTTTCCTTCAATGTCTGGCGTCCTTACCCTTAGATTACCACCAATCATCGTTCCGTTCTCTATTAAATCGCGATTCATTTCATAATCGTAGATCATCTCTACGAATTTCTCATCGCTAATCGGATTGTAAATCAACTGTGTCAGATATTTCATCTGTTCCAATGTCAGGTCCTGACGCAACCAAAAATCGTAATCTTTTACTTCCTCGACGGTAATATTATGATATATGCCAGCCCTGTCTAATGCCCATGAAATTTCTTGGTAATAGGGCGAAAAGAAGGTTTGATGTTGAACATCGTCTTTCTCCACACTCTTAAAAAATTCCAGCGACTTCTGCAGGTCACGTTGGGCTTTTTCATGCGCCCACTTCTCACGGAAGTAACTCGGAATCTGCTCATAAGCAAGGCTAATCTCCTTGTTCTGTTGTTCCAGCTTCTTAAAGAAATCAGTCACCGAAGTCGATGTAGTCAACTCTTTGGCGGCCGTCAACATTTTCCCAAGCATCGTCCATTTCGCTTCGTTCTCCTGCTGTTGCAGTTCAGCAAAACCATTCGTAAATCGGTCCAGCAAATTCAAAGCCGAAGGCTTGAAGGAGTCTATCTTCGGCACGCTCGCGATGAGACCCGTGGCAACGGCAGCAATACCTACGCCGATGGCTGTCTGGGCAGCAATACCCCCTAGAGCTCCCAGGATCGGAATCATAGCAGTGATGGCCAACGCAGCTCCAGCCAACGATCCATCTTTCGGGTTCGTCGTTGATGCCTGCGTCACTGCAGCAGCCTCTGCGGCAGCTGCGGCCTGAGCTGCTTCGTACTCCTTAATCGGCATCAGCGGTGGCTCCGGCTCCGCAGGCAGATCCGCCACATGAACAGGCGCTTTGTTGCTGCCCTCCTGTTGCAATAGACCTGCTCGTACGTTGGTCTCCCCGTCCAAAATGAAGCTACCACCCCCGTCAAGCAGCCATTAGTTATTTTCGACACGCAAAAAGCTCTCTCCAACTCATAAATCAAGTAAGAAAGAGCTTTTGAATGTTAATCAAATGTTTGAATCATTTAATGTTGGGTTCGTTGGATATGGTTGTGCTATACGATTTAATTAGCCTGGTATCAAATTGCAACATCTTGGTATCCTACATCAGCTATTTCTTCATCTAATAAACGCAACCCTAAACCATTCTCTGAATCCCATGTACAACTAAAAAGAACTCCAATGTCACGTTCTTCATTAATGTCTCCATACGGAACAACAATCCCCTCTAAAGTAATCATTTTCATCAGTTGAGTTGTTGTTTCAACTAATGGATAATTCTCATTAAACGCAACATCATAACCCAATTCACTTCTTTTTTGTATGTAATAATCCAAAATAGGTTGTAATAAGTTAAATTGCACTTGTTTCCAATCTTGTATCAATGATTGATATGCCGAATATTGTTTTTCATCAAATCTTCCATCTTCATCTCCATCAATCATCAATGTAATTTCAAGTTCTCCTCCGAATAATTGAAACATAGTCTTCCTAGTCCAACCATAGTTATATTCGAGCACTCCAAAAACAGGATCATTCTTTATCATTGTGTACTCCCCTCTTTATTGTTTATTAGAAATCCCCCAGGTTCAAACGCTCCTGCATTCATTTCTCCCACACCTCCAAGATGCCCAAAAGTACTATTCATCTTTGTAGGTACTAGTTGCATTGTTTTAACATCATTTAATTCGTGCCATGTTAGTTTATTTCCATCTCGATAAATCTTTATATCTTTAGCAGTAATTTTACCAGACTCCATACCAAATTGGCGTGCTATTTCAGGAGAATTATTAAGTTGTTCAGCTAACCTTTGATCTGATTGAGCAAAATTAGCTCTTCTCGCTGCTCCTCCGTATGTGCCTTTTCCACCTAACATATACTCAATTTGCACTTCTGCTTTAGCTACTGGTGAAAGATCAGGGATCAGACAAATAAAAAAGCCAATTTCGACTTATAATTCAAGTTGAAATTAGCATTTCTGCATCCGTCATTTTCTAAAGATTAAACTTCATATAAACTATCTAAAAAGCTATCAAAAGAATCAGATATAAGAAACATATTGCTCATCTTCTCAGTAGGTTCTATATCATGAAGGAAAATATATATTTTCCCCGCATACTCTTCGCTAGTTCCCAGACAAATTTGATTTCCTCCAGAATCATCACCTATAGATATAAATTCGTTTGGGATTTCGCCATATAATGAGTCAAACACACTTGATAACTCATCGTAGGATTCATTGATATCTAGCCCATAAAGTGTGTTGAGAGCAGTCTCTCCTTCATCATCTGAAATTTTGAAAACATTTGGCTTTACATTACCACCGTTATACTCAAGCAAAAAATCGCGATATTGAACCGGAAGCAAGAAAGCATATTTTGCTTCAAATTCCTCAATATTTTTTAATTTAATTTTTTTATTTGTGTTATAAATCGTTGCCATGGTAATTCTCCTTTATAATCATTTTTTCCGTTAACTGTAGACTGACCACCGATATGTCTAAACTCCCTATGAATATCTTCATCGACAAGAACCATTGTCTTTCCATCTTCATGATGATGCCAAGTGTACCCAGTTGGAGGTTGATTTAGTTCAGTAACTGGTGGATCAGAATCCTTATTTAGTCCTGCTTCTAAGTTCGCCTTCTTGGAGTCCGCCTGAGGGTTTTTAGGAATAGTAATTTCTATTGTTACTGCTGGTTTAATAGTTAGATGGTAAAATGCTGAAAAGTCAGGACACCCATTAGGATAACTAACTGATATTCCATTTTTGTTAGTATATGTCCATGTTCCATTCCCATCAATTGAGATATGTCCACCTTTATCCTACCATTTTTAGGGACAGGTGAAATCATTGGCCTCGTTTCCATTACTTCTTATGTCAAATCCGAAAGTTCTCACTTCTTACCTTTACCCGTCTCCTCAGTGCCTTCCGTATTTTCCTTCGGATTTTTTGTATCCTATTCTACCTTTGGTTTTGGTGGCTTGGGTGGTTTTGTATCGCTTCAGAATTACCCTCCACCTTATTTGGCAGAGATTTCTTCCATGAGTAGCATTTTTTTCTGGTTTCGTCTTCGATGTCGTGCTACTTTTCGGTGTTGTCGTTGCATTAGGTTCATTCGTTTTCGAAGACGGTGTTATATCTTTTCCTTATATTCCCACCCCTATCTGGTGCAAGAGTGGCCTCATACTTTGGTTTAGGTAGCTTTAACGAGAAATCAGCATAGTCTTTTGCCTTGTTATCTCCATTCGAACTACAATGTGCATAAAACTCCTTTTGTCTATTCCTGTTATGTCTACTACGGAATATGCAAAATTAAGCTCATCTACAGTTGTGAGTAAATTTGAAACGCAAGAAAACTAAGAAACAAAAAAACAGGTCAATTACGGTGGTATCAGACCATAATCAACCTGTTTAATGTAACTAAAAAGTAGATTTCAGAATATAAAATTAGAGCATTTAACTTTCTTATAATCTGGAATGGAGAAATCTTCAGACTTTTATTACATGAGTTAAATCATATGGAGTCAATTACCTGACTCATTTGACAGTAACTTTAAAGCTCATACTCCCACTCATTTTAATGGGTTTATATTGGATTATCGGGATACTCTTCTAGATACCTATCTATTAGTTTTCTGCTTTTTTCATCCTCTGGTATGTTACCCAAATATTTATATTCCCAAATAAGTAGCTGGTCATCAAAACTATATTTCGTATCAAACCAATTTGTATAATCATAATGAATCTTGAATTTCCCATTCCTATCAATAGATAATGTGAAGGAATACCAAGGTTCTTGTTCATTATCTATAAAATTCTTTCTTAGTTTTTCACTCAGTTCAAATAGAACTCTGCCTTTGATTTTATATTGATCTTTATAATCATGATAATAAAGAGGGATTTCTAAACTATACTTAAAATTTTCCACATCCTCAGGTGTGTTATAAAAAAAGTATGTCCCGCCCCCGGTTTCAGAAATTTGTGCATAGTAATGAAATTTTTCCCATTCTTCCGGGATCATTTCATTAACTGTTTCAGCTATTTGATTATATATTTGATTCATCTCTTTTTCCATGCTCAACGAAATCAACCTCCAGCTTGATTTTTAATAGTTTTTTGTACTGGCCTATTTCCTTCAATTTGATAAGTTACTTCAAAGGAATCGGGTCTCATTGAAGTACCTGAATAAACTGGTTCAATTTTTACAGTAACTTTTTTCGGAGGTATCTCTCTCAACGCATCCGCCCATTTAGACTCCATATTCACCGCCAGAGCTTTGTTTTGAGCCTGCTGGTTTCTGAGGTCCGGCGGTAGAACCAGGTTTTACCGTAGGCTTCGGAGTTTCGGGTGCTGTCTTCGATATATCCATTTCATAAACATTAAAAAAACTCACTCCTGACTCATTGTTTGAGTAGGAATAAGCCTTTTTAATTATTTTTGTCATATGATTGCATTATAGGAAGAACCTATTCTTCTAGCATATCAAGAAAACGATTAACATTATCTGCAATCTTTTCTGTAACTGGGTCATACTCATCTGATTCCTCATTATACCATATACAAACAACTGGATTGATTTTACTTTCAGTATAGTCTAAACAAACGAAATCTCCTGCAAATAGAGCTGCAATTGGTACTAATTCAGCACCTGTCATATTTCCATCAGAGAGTATCCTTTCATCCAATTGACTGAAAACAACCTTAATATCATACATACCTTTATCATGCTCGCTTGGCTTGTCCAATAAACAAAGAAAACGATCAACCACATATCTATTCGATTTAAATTCAAAAAATCGAGTTATTGGAATAGATCCATTACTTTTCGATATAAAATCTATAAAATCTTTGGGAAACTCGATTTCAAAATTTTCTTCTACACGCTTAATTAAATTACTACCTGGAAGCGGATAAATTATACTTTTTTTTGTATTTCCAACATATTTCACCTCTCAAATTAATGTCTTGGGGCATCTGCCCAGTGTCCCTTTGTTCTTCCTCCATTATGCTTTGTAATATTATGAATACCAAAAGGTACAAGTTGCATCAAACCACTTTCTTCATTATGTTCCAAGTTGTTCCTTCTGGCTGTACTTTATTTGGTAATCTATCATTCAACCATTTGAATTGTACAGCATCTGTTGCCTTCCAAAGGTCCTTTGGTAATACATCTTCATGCAATACTGCACCTGCTCTTTTAAAGTCTGCATATCCAAATTTCAATCCTGGAATCTTCTTCACTTGAATCGTAGGAATATCAGAATGTAATTCTAAGGCTCTCTGTTTAATCATACTTCTTTGGTCTGAATTTAATTTACCAACAAAGTCATCTTGCCATGACCACACTTTATTTAATTTTACAATATCCCCATATATTAAAGCATAATCATCAAGAACCTCATTAAATTTTTTATTACCTTTTGCAAAATCTTTTATGTTTTCAAGGTTAGCTGTCCTGTCAACACTGCCACTATTACCCGTTCCCTCTGTACCTTTCGGACTCTCCTGCGGTTTCTCCGGTTCGGATGATTTAGGTGGTTTCGTATCGGCTTGCAGTTTACCTTCGTCCTTTTTCTTCGTTGGTTGTTTCCAGGTATTCACTTCATTCGGTGTTTCTTTTTTTCTGGATTCGTCTTTGGTGTCGTACTTGGTTTCGACGTTGTCGTTAAATTTCCTTTTCCTTCATTCTTTTTCCAAGAACATAACAAAAAACAGATCAATTATGGTGGTATCTGACCATAATCGACCTGTTCAATGTAACGGAATAGCGTTATTTAGGTTATAAAATCAAAGCATTTGATGTGCGTACCAACGGAATGTAGAAATCTTTATACAAGTATTACATTGGTTAAGTCTACTTGAAATCAGCCGCCCGACTTATTCGGCACTGGGTGGGGATAAATCGTATTCTAAATATTCCTCATCCCATTTGAGAACATGATCTTCTACCGCCACATACCATTCAGTATTCAAAACAGTACATCGTATTTGTGACAGTAAAGCAGTCCAATGCTGAACACCTTCCCAGATTGCATCATCCATGTTATCAGGTAACTGTGTAGAACCTTCAAAAATAATCTCCGGATCAGACGAATCTTTCAGATCATATACATCAAAACCAGTCCAATTGTATCCTTCTCCTGTATTGTTGAATTTTTCAATTTCTTGTTGTACCGAATACTCGGAAATCAATTTCTTTATAAGGTCTCCTTCGACATCTGTTAATGATTCCTTTCGTTTTGCTGAGTAATATATTGAAATCGCCATGCTACAAACCTCTCAATCGTTTTTCATTAGTGCATATACTCTCGTTTAAAGTCTTCATAAATTAAAAATGCATCAGCTAATAATTCTTTCAATTCTTCGTAATTACGGAATATCGGCTTCCTTACTTTATCATTTTCCAGACCATCTAGTTGTTCTTTTAATATTCCCCATGTCCCACCAATCTTAAGTTCGGAATTTTCCCATAGAGACCATATAAATTCAGCTACACCATATTTTAAAGAAATAACATATTGAAACTTATAATTATTCTGTGTTTCTGTAATCTTAAAAAACTTTTCCTTCTTATTAAACGAGGACTCGTACCCTAATTCACTAATAATTTTTACTACTTGGTTACTTTCATAGTCTTCGAAACTTTCACTAACATTAAATTGATACTTTGTGGCTAGATTCTTATACCTTTCAATAAATTTTATCTTCTCAAAAGTGTATTTGGTATGTTTATCTATCATATTTACTCCTCCCTAAATCTGATTTCGATCCCATATTTATTCTTTGCCAAATCAATGTAATCTTGTATCCCTGAAAAGTTCTTATTAGACGCAGGAATCTCAAGTATTTGTTTTCCCTTAAGTGGTTGACCGTCAATTGGAGGTTTAAAATCAGCGTATTTATCTGTTCTAATTATTGTTCCCGGCTCGTACTTCACCTTCATTTCCTTTAAATAACTCTCAAATGTAGATAACTCAATATCTGCTAAATCAGTCGCTTTTCTTGATACTATCTCGCCTTTTATAGGATCGTATGAATCCAAACGTTTTCCATTACTCAAATGTACTTCATTACATGGATACCATTCTTCCACAACTGACTTTTTATTGAATGCATTGCCTCTAGCCATTGGCGAATCATTCAACCAGTAATCTCTGGCCTTTTTCCACTCCAACCGATCTCGTGGTGGTTTCCCCTCTTTAGATTTACGAGCAAGATACTTTTGATAATCCGATTCTAACTTAGAATCTTTAAACTTTCCATTGGAAGACAGTAAATCTTTACCCATCCCCTCAGTGCCTTCCAGTTTATCCTTCGGTTTGTTTGTATTCTCCTCTGGTTTCTCCGATTCGGATGATTTAGGCGGTTTCGTGTCGGCTGGTGGTTTTACCTCGTCCTTTTTCTTCGTTGAAGACGGCTTCCACGTATTCACTTCATTCGGTGTTTCATTTTTTTCTGGTTTCGTCTTTGGTGTCGTGCTTGGTTTCGACGTTGTCGTTGAATTTCCTTCATTCTTTTTCGAAGAAGGTGAACTACCCGAACTTGTTTTCGACTTCGGTGGGTTCTCTACAGGCTTAGAGGTTGATCCGCCCCCACTGTTTGCTGTCTTTCCATTCACTGAAGCCGTCTCACCTGTTTTGTTCGTCTTATTATTGCTCCAATGACTCCCTCCACCAGACACGATCCCCATCTTCTGACTGTCTTCCCAATACTTTCGGACAAATGTCTTCACTTTGGGCACGATGGACGAAGACGGGCTCGTGTTCACTTTGGGCGTCGTTGTTCCACTTGCCTGCGGGATGGACCGTCTCAGGCCTACAGAACCGCCTGCCGAACCTCCCTTGCCCTTAAAATTAATTTGAGTATCCAGGCCTTTCAGCGTCGCATCATATTGATAATATCCATCCCATAGTTCAGCAAAGGCTTCATCGCTCATGGGGGCCTTTAGCCTCCATGATAGATACTTCATCTCCTCAACACTTAGCCCTTGTGCCTTCCAATAATCATAACTCCCTAGTTCCTCTACCGTGATATGAGGCCTGCCAATATCGAAGGTAATATTCGCAAAATGAGGCCCTACAAAAAGAATATCGTATTCCTCCGGATTTTCCATCACTTTATTGTAATAATCCAGCGAACTTTTCAGTTCCTGATCCGCCTGTTGTTTCGTCCATTTCTCTCGAATATAAGCTGGAATATCATAGTATGTGGCACTAATTTCCTGATGCTGCTGATGCAACTTCTTGAGTAGATCAATGTGGGAAGTCGATGTAGTCAACTCTTTGGCGGCCGTCAGCATTTTACCCAACATCGTCCATTTTGCTTCGTTCTCCTGCTGTTGCAGTTCAGCAAATCCATTCGTAAATCGGTCCAGCAAATTCAGAGCCGAAGGCTTGAAGGAGCCTATCTTCGGCACGCTCGCGATGAGACCCGTGGCAACGGCAGCAATACCTACGCCGATGGCTGTCTGAGCAGCAATCCCCCCTAGAGCTCCCAGGATCGGAATCATAGCAGTGATGGCCAACGCAGCTCCAGCCAACGATCCATCTTTCGGGTTCGTCGTTGATGCCTGCGTCACTGCAGCAGCCTCTGCGGCTGCTGCGGCCTGAGCCGCTTCGTACTCCTCAATCGGCATCAGCGGTGGCTCCGGCTCCGGAGGCAGATCCGCCACATGAACAGGCGCTTTGTTGCTGCCCTCCTGTTGCAATAGACCTGCTCGTACGTTGGCCTCCCCGTCCAAAATGAAGCTACCACCCCCGCCAAGCAGCCAAATCGCTTCTGGTGCTGTAGCTTCGATCTGTCCGGCCGCAAGCAGGATATTGCTACCTTGAATGGACAGATTGCCTGGACTATTCAATACGATCCCCTGATCATTCAAGGTAATCGTTAACCCGGATCCGGCTTGCAGTGTAACCTCCTCAGGCGACATCCCGATAGAGCTCCCGGCAGGATGCCCCCAGACTTTATGCTCTGTTCCTCCGTTAGTGGAACGTTTACCCTCAGAGATAGAATGACGAATGTACGCTCCGGATTCCAGACTACTTGGAAAATATAATTCCACCTGATCCCCGATCTCCGGCATCATGTATAATCCGCTATGCCCTTCCGCAGCATAAACTGGCGCGACCGGATAGGGGCAGGCGGAGCCTTGCGTCATCGGGCCCTCGTCCATGGGCAATTTGATCTGAATGTGATCATGAATCACGCGGACCACCTCGCCGTACAGCGATAACCCAATCAGGTCCGATAGGTTGCATCTAGGTACATGAATGTGGTCTTCGAGTACCATGCGGTATGTCGTCATGAGTAATCCGGATTCCAGTCGCGAATGGGCATACACCACGGTCAGCTCTCTGCCATCCGGAAGTTCGACCTTATCTCCCAACGCATAGGTCTCGACACTTTCCACCGTATATTGCAATACGCCTTGCGATCCCTTGGGGCCCTGAATGATATATCGATCTTCCGTTCCGGAGCCGTGCCAGTCGATTCCGGCCAGCTCCTTACGAACCTGATAAGGTTGGTCTTCTGGCCATTTCCACAACTTACCTGCGGGCAAACCGATATACAGTTTTGGTGATGCCGCTGTGATTTCGGGGACCAGCACTGTACCGAATCGCGAGGCAAGCCTGCGTAGGAACATCCAATCGGTCTCTTTATATTGTAATACAAGTCCGCTCAATGAGGTATTTTCTGTAACCTGATCCATGACATCCGAATAGCGGTAAGAATTCATAATGAATTGAATTAGTTCTTTGAACGTCCACCCTCTGTTTTGAAAGGCTCGTTCCTCAATTCGCATATCCATTTGATAGGAGTTGGACAAAGCTTCAAGTTCGAATCGATAGACCCCTCCCGACAAATGAACCGAGAGCGATGTCATTACGCCATGGAAGAGTCTCCTCACTGATCTACCATTTTCATCGACTTGTCTGAGTATGATAGATTCCCCTTCAGCTTGAACTTGAAGAATGCCCGGCCCATCCTCTTCCGGAATTATACCGCTGACGTAGAGTTTCGCATGCTCGTTCACTTGGCGGGTAATTTGCACGCCTTCTAACCACTGTGCACGATAAGGCCAATATAGACGAATTTGCTCATAACCGATCTGGTCGAGTTTCTTCTCCGTAATTTCATTCATCGTCAAAAGTCCAATTGCTGTCCGTCATTCTCTATGACGACACCTCCGCCATACAGACACTTGTGCGTACAGTGACTGAGCAGTGCAGCTTTCCCTTCCACCTTGGTATCTCCCTTTCCATGAAGCCAAGGCATGGTCAGCACGGGAGCGCAAGGCGCTTTCTTAACCCCATAGATGTCAACCATCGTGCTTGCCGCCACTACTGGATTAACTGGATTGGAACAGTTACCGAACGATCCAATATGAATACCTGGAACATAATCCTCGACAGTCATCTTCGCCTTTCCCTTGATATATACGCCATGACTGAATGGTATCTTCAATCGTGTACGCTGCGTCCCGCAATTGCATTTAAGTATCGCTCCTGCAACGACATAGCTTTTAGAGGCTTCTCCAGCCGTATGAATCTGGGCCTCCTGATCTTGACTTTGCGCCATCATAACCTCTCCTTTCTAATTCGTTTGTTCCAAATCCAACGGAATGAATTGTACTCCTGCGACATCTCGCCGCAGAATGCTCTCCGACAACGCTAGATTGACAATGATCACGGTTTCGCGCAGCTCCATCAATTGGAACAGGGGTACCTCCGGGAAATCTCGCTTCAGTACGATCCGCTCCAGACTTCCATCCATGCGCCGACGAGTATGAGGAGATAATACGTTTGCCAGTGCAGGAGGATGAATGGCCCAATACGTCTCTTGGGTCATTCGCTCCTTGTCCGTTAATACGGTAGCCCTTCGCTTGAGCTGAGGACAATACAAAATAAGTGTTTCAAGCAATTGATCTGAAACCAAGGGAACCGGCTGTTCCAAATAATCCGTATAATCCACATGGAAGCCGCTTCGCACATAAAGGTTAATTGCTGTATGCTCACTGCCCGAATCATGAAAAGCCTCATTCCAGGTCCTGCGTTGCAGTTCACCAACAGGCTCAGTCTCTACGCGGTGTATCCATCTGGGATCGGCCATTAGACGAAAGTATCGGATAACCCTCGCCTCCTCTCGGCATCGTCAAAAATCGCACCCTCCACATCAGCACCCTCCCATAACGTATCTGTTAGATTGGCTCCACGGAATATGGCTCCACGAAGGTGTGCCCCTCGGAAGTCAGCACCTGAAAGGTTTGAATTCTCGAAGTTAAGCGCATCGTATTCTGGACCTTGAGCGAGTCCTTCCGGATGTCCTACCTCCCCTATTATCTCCCTGAAAACAGCTCTTTCCAGAGAACACCCGCTGAAATCTGCCCCATATAGAATGCTTCCGGTGAAATTGGTGTTCTCCAGACTACAATTGCGCCAACGTGTCCCTATCAAGATACAGCGTTGAAAATCGGTAGAATGCAGATCGATACGATCAAAACGGCTGTAACGAAAATCAAGATCGCTGCATTCCATCTCGCTCATATCCAGTCCCTGAAAGTGCGCGTACATGACCTCAAGACCATCACTTTCTTCCAATGCTTCACCAATCTCCTCAATGCTCCTATTCCTTCGATCAAGACGAAATACGCACTCACTAGCATCCAAGTATTCTCCTACACGTACTTCGAATATCTGTTCCAGATCCATAAGGGAGTTCCATTCGAAGTCCTCCAGCGCGCTACAGCTACGGCGTATAAAATGTACAAGATACCGATTCACCAACGCCGCTTCCTGTAGCATGATGCGGTCCAGTTCTACCACTGTAACGGTTCCTTGATAGTGAGGAAGTTCTTCTCTTAATCCATTGAGCATCCGTTCAAGACACTCATAGGCCCAGTGGGAAGAATAGAATGAACGGATGGGTGTTCGATCCAACAACCATGAAGCATCATATGCTTCGACCAGGACATTCATCGCCCCTCCAAGAAGTTCTGTTCGCAACATAGAATATTGAATGTAAGCGATCGGCCCTTTCGCCCCACGCTTTTGGGCGTCGCTGACTTCCTGAATCATCAACCTGAAATGACTTAGGAGCTCAGCTGTCAATTCCGTATACCTTGTATGCAGCGTATGCTGCAAATCATCCATAAGTTTGGCCCGCGCAGGTTTTACCTGATGGGTATAAAAATGTAATATAGATTCCTTGCGATCCATTGGAAATTATCCCTCCTGCCCATACGTCACCCTATACTAGTTGGCTTTCACTTCTGATCCACTCATTTTTGCTTGTCCAACCAATTTGAATGTCCCTCCCCCGCCTTCCAGCAACAATTGTGAATCCGCAGATAACGTAATTTTCTTTCCGGCTTTGAGCGAGATATTGCCCCCAGCAGACATCCGAATCTGCTGGCTTCCGATGATCTGAATGCCCTCGTCCCCGCTGAGACGAATGAACACCTCGCCCTCTTTGCTGCTAATGGAGATGGAATCTGGGGTTAGTCTGATTTCTTTGCCATAAGGCGTACGGAAAATTTTATGATCCGGTTTGTTCAATTGGTTCGTTCCAGTTACCTTGTTATCCAGACGGGGTGCTCCTGTCGCATAGGCTTCTTCTTCGTTTTGCGTAGGAAAATATACGGCCACCGGATCACCCACTTCAGGCATGACATACCAACCTGTCTGCCCCTCTGCGATGTATGGCGACTGATACAACAGCCACAACGCTTCCTCTTCCTCCTGTTTTTCATCACAGTCCAGCTGAACTCTTACATGACCACCATGCACTGAAAGGATGCGACCAAGTAATGAGCTTCCGGCAATTATCGAATTGTAATATGTCTTTTGTCTTAGTCCTCTATGAAGGCTAAGTACATATTGGTGCTTCACTATTCCTCCCACAAGCTCGGTATATGCCTCAGTCACATATAGGCTTCTGCCTCGGAAGGTAATATGATGTCCAAGCTCCATCACCTGATCTGTCTCGATTTCGTATATAATGAAATCTGATTCGTTGACCTTTAACGTATCGTTTTCGGTAAAGTACATGAATGGTGCCATGTTTTTGCGGATTGTATAACGTGTATTGTCCAGATCGATTGAGTTTCCGTGCTCAAAGACGCCAAAATAAAATTTGGGGCTGTCAAACTGAGCGGCCGGCATCAAGCTGGTGTGAAAACGAGAAGCAAGTCTCCTGAGAAATGCCCAATCCGTTTCTTGATATTGCACGGCAACCTTCCCGATCTTGGCCCCACCTGTTCCCTCATCAATCACGTCCAGCCCCGGATAATCCTGATCCAGTTCCTTTAACAAATCGGGTAACTTCATTTTGACATTTTGAAATGTACGCGTTCGTTTTGTAATGTCCATCCGGTATGTATGTGAAATGGCCTCCACGTGGAGCGTATATACGCCTCTGACAACCTGCACTTCAACAGATAGTGGAATGCCTTTGAACAGAGGCTTCTTATTACCATCCTCATCTTTTTGCCACACTTCAATTGGGGTATTTTGATCCGTAACATCGACATAGCGATCCTTCCATTCCTCAGACACCATGCCCTTAAACACGAGCCGAGTGTGCTCATTCATTTTTTTCCGGATCGTCAGTTCTTGCAAATGCACCAGTTCATATGGTTCAATAATCAGATTCTCATAAGTCAAACTCATGTTGCCCATCTCCTTTCAACTTCAATGGATCGCAAACATTTGCGAGTAGCTTTGGAAAATAACAAAAAAAACAGGACAATTATGGTTGTATATAACCAAAGTTGACCTGTTCACATGTAATGCAATTGTTTTTCATTAGGATAATTCTACAGCTATTTATTTTGACTATTTAAATAATTCTTTACGAACTGTTTATTCTTTTCTTTTTCAGGAAGTAATCCTAAATATTTATACTCAAAAATCATTTGTCTTTGAGTTGGGGTTACAGTTGAAGCTATTACATCTTCATAATCATAATGAATTTTCAACTTACCAGGATGCTTTAAAGTTAAGGTTAAATTTGTCCACGTCTCTTGATCATTGTCTATAAAAATTTGTCTTAATTGTTTAAATTTTGTTTGTAATTCTAATAATAAGTTATCATAAGTTTTTTCAATCAGTCTATATTTTTCAGGAATATCATGAGAGTATATAAACTCCTCATTCTCAGAAGTGTTGAAATAAAAGTATACCTCTCTGGATACATCTAGTATTTCGGCGTACAAATAAATCTCATTCCAGTTATCACTAGGTATCATACTTAGAATATGCTCTGCTATCATGGGATAAAGAGGATCCATCTGTTGCTCCATTATTCCTCTAACCTCCAATTTAATTCTCTATTGTAATTTTCTTTGTCCTACTCCATCTATCGAGTACTCTACTATCAAACTATCATTGATTAAACACATTTACATAAAAATTCAAAATATGGAGATCGTTCTATCACCAATTCTAGTACTTGTTTTCTATTTTCCACTTTGAACAAAACCTCCGTTTACCAAAGATCAAAATTGCTGGGTTTGAATACCCATTTTCCTCCTTCATCCACATAGCCCCATTCTCCATTAAATGTAACACAGCCAAGACCATTGTAAAAAGAATCAGCTGTTGTAAATACGTTTTTAATAATGTACTCTCCATTTTTGTTAATATATCCATACATATCCTTACTTTCAACTGGTGCTAAGTTATTTTGGAAGTCACCTACACTTTGAAATTTATCTTTGATAACCCTAATCCCCGAGTGATCTATAAATCCCCATTTTCCATTTGCTTTTAATTTGAATCCTCCTAACCCTTCGGAAAAACTTGAAACTTGATAATACTCAGGTTGTATAAGAAACTCCCCTTGTTGATTAATAAAGCCATAGAATTCACCGTCTGCTGAGGCTTCAGCTAATCCCTCTGAAAAATTGGATACTGAATTAAATTGATAATCAATTTTCAGCTCACCTTTATCATCTATAAAACCAAATTTTGTCCCTTGCTTTACTAGTGCCAATCCATTTGAAAATGTACCCATAACATCAAAAATCGGATCTATAATAATTTCACCAGATACCCCAAAAACACCCACCTTCTTATTTTTCTCCGCTATAACTGAAAGCCCCGGATTTATTCCATGTATTCTATCGAAGATCGGTTCTATTACAAACTCTCCTTGCTTATTAATACATCCATACTTTCCTTTATAATAAACCAATGCTAAGCCATGTTCGAAGTCCCCTAGAAAGTCAGCACTCAATTCAATGACCCATTCGTTTTCAGTATTTATATATCCTTCCTTATCATCGAACGTCCAAACATATGCTAAACCTTCACAAAAATTGTTTACAGCCTTATAAGAAGGCTCAATTATAATGTCACCTTGTTTATTAATAAAACCATACTTCTCATTTATTATAATTTTATATAGAACATTATCCTTCATTTTATAAATTCTCCCATTAATCTTTTTTTATCACCGCTAATGCATCATAACTAAAAAGGCCGACTTGACAAAGAACGCACCCAACCATCTTAAGCTCTTCTACCTTTGTCTTTCAGGGGATAATATGTATAACAAAAGGATTAAATCCCATTCTGCTGCAACTTCTAAGTGATACTATGTTTTCCCTAAACTAGATATGGTCTTCTTCCAATCATTAGGTACTTTATACGAACCCATCTCTTCTTTGTTCTATAAACTTTGCTTGCACTCCATTTGATGGTTTGCCTTTTAACTAGCTGTCCCGCTTATTCGGACTGACGCTTTTCATCCCCCCAAAATAGGAAACTTTAAAGCTTTTATAGGAACTATCACATTGTGGCTTTGTACACTGTAAAGAATATCTGTGCAATCACAAATAAAATGAATCAACAACATTACTACCAATTCTAATCTAGTATAGTTGTTACAGTCTTCTGTTCAATATTCTCTAATATTACCTTTCTACGTGTATTAAGATCGTTAAATTGTTCTAAAGACAACTTATCCTTTAGTTGATGTAGACTCAAACCTTTCAATTCTTTTAACAAATACTCTTTAGATTTATGAAACACCTCTACATGCGTTAATAATATCTCACCGTAAGCTATAACTATTATAGATTTTTCAAAATACCGAGATTCATTGTTGTTTCAAATTCGCTAAGTGTTCTAGATAATGCTTTAGTGCCACTCATATTTTCTAACTTAAACTCATTGTATGTTTCATTTACTGCGTCAAACAATTCCTTGTATTCCCAGTGCATATAAATACCTCCACTAATTTTTTGGAATAACAGGGATGCCCCCATTATGAATAATTCAATTGTTATATTCAGATACTTCGCCTTAAATTAACTTAAAATTCAAGCGTTGATTGCGTACAAACAAAATGAAGAAATCTCTATACAGATACTACATGGGTTAAGTATGAGATTAGTTGAATGATGGCTTCATTCGTCACTGGGTGAGGGTTACTTCATTAACCGCCGCCATCTATATTAGAGAATGAAAAAGACCAAACAGGGGCGGCTAACTCGCATTGTGGCATTGTACGGTCTTGTTGCTGGGGTTATAAACCAAGTTTACACTAAGTCTTTGACAGAACCTGTTAAAGTACAATATCTTGAAGACCCACTTCTACTACTTCTTCATTTTCAACACTAATACCTAATCCATGTTCTTGTTCCCAAGTGCAATCACATAATATCCCTACTCTTCTTATACCATCTTCGAAATCATATCTTATTAGCAAACCTGTAGGCGTAACAAGTCTCCCTAACTTGTCTATTGATGAAATCTTTGGAGCAATTTTTTCAACTTCTTCACAATCACTTTGCATTGCTCGATAATCTTCATAATTTTCTAAATAATACTCTAAAATCTTATCTTCGCTTTCCTTTACTATGCTAGGCATATTCGCTTTGAATTGCGAAAAAGCATCCCGTTGATTCGGAGTAATTTCCTCATTCTCTTCGCCACAAATATTCAAAAGTATTTTTTGGTTTTTCCTAAACATAGTTATCTCTGTCGTCCCTATCCATAAATCTTCATAAACAATTTCTCCAAACAACTCATCTTTTTTCATTTTTAGAGTATCGTCCTTTCTTATTTAACTTCACTTACACCACCAAGGTGTCCAAATTTAGAATTAACACTACTCGGAACCAATTGTATGGTTTTTCCATCATTAAGTTCATGCCAAGTATCCCCTTAAATGTCTGGCGTTCTTACCCTTAGATTTCCATCGATCATCGTTCCGTTCTCTATTAAATCGCGTTGCATTTCATAATCGTAGATCATCTCTACGAATTTCTCATCGCTAATGGTTTGTAAATCAACCATGTCAGATGTTTCTATTACTATTCCCTTAGGGAGAGCGTACTGACAATTGAGAAATTTCCAGAAGAAAAGAAGAAAACGAGTCAATCATGGTGTTCCTTATTTAAGTTATAAAATTTAAGCATTTGATGTGCGTACAACCGAAATGACTAAATCTTTATACGGGTCTTACATGGGTTATATGTGTTATTGGTTAAATGATGGGTTCATTCGTCATTGGGTGGGATCTTTGATGGAGATCCACCACTTACATTTGTATTATTTAGCATATAGTGGCGGATAATCAAGAACTACAAAACGCGGTTAGGTCGCATTGTGGTGGTGTTTGTTGTATTGTTCGATCTTATTGTAAGTTGTTTAATAATCCGAACAAATCCATAAATTAATCAAATTGTCCAGTACTGTTTCGGACATTCGTAAAAGGTGCGTGATCTTTCACGAAGAACTGACAATTTATTTAGAAGTCTTTTCTCACAAAAAGACCAATCCCACCTTAATAATTCTGATGGAATAGGCCTTATAATTTGCAACATCTAATTTTTGAAATTATTCACGATTATTCCTACGTCTGAGAAACAAATAAACTATCCAAAAGGTCAGTGAAACTTTCTGTGATCAGTCTGATATGTTCTTCCTCTAGAGGAAGTTTCTTTTCAATATAATTGTCATAATCCATATCGAAATGATATACACTCCCTTTATTAGGTCCTTGTACTACAATACAAACTAAATTATTCCTCGGTGTCTCACCTATTGGATAATAAATTCTCGATAAAATATTTGCTTCTGTGTACAGACGATACTTTTGTTCTGAATTATTATTTAAATTATTAGACAAAGGAAAAAACATCAAAATAGAAGACTCTATTTCACCTTCTTTTTGGTCATCATTTGTAGTAAATCTCCTTCTAGTACCAGTTTTTCCACCATTCTTTAACATTAAAAATTTCTTATAATCATCAGGGAAAATCATATTATACTTCTTCTCGACTATCTCAATCTCCTGAAGACTTACAGGAGGATATGAACTTTTAATAATATTTTCATCTATATCCATACTTATCTACCCACCTATTAAGAAAGTCAATAAAATTCATCGCTGGCCTCATGTAATGTTTCTAAGAGCTCAGAAAAACTGTTACATACCTCAGTAATGGAGTCCTCACCAAATTCTTCATTGTTAAGAAATACAACTAAAGGTGAATTTTCACTTTTTCGGTAATCAAAGCAAAGCTGATTGCCAAAAGGATCTGTTCCAAATGGAAATATCCCTTTTGGCATGAAATCACTTATAAATTCATAAACTACAACAATATTAGGCTCACTTGTAAAGCTTAGTAAATGGTCAAAAACTCCCTCTCCTCCATCATCATAGGAAAATATATTTGGTACAGGATGCCCACCATTATAGTTTTTAACACATTCTCTATAGTCATCAGGAAATTGTATACCATATTTTTTTTCAACCTTATTAATTATATCTTCACTAATATCTCCAACCGTGCGTTCCCAAATTATCCCCATTTTTTTTATTTTCATTCCATTTGTCCCATAAAATGATTGATTATATATATATGCTCAATAAATTTAACTTTTTTTAAATTCTCAACTTTCTCTGCTCCACCTAATCCTAAAAGAGGAACATAGCCAAAACATTCATCGTAAGCAGGCTCTCCATATTTTTCAAACGCTTCAAGATAGGGAGACCAGTCAAGAGCTTTATTCAAAAAATATTCATCACTTATGTCCCCAAAAAAGTACTTAAAATTTTTCCCTATAACATTTACTTCATGCTTTCTGAAGTTAAGCGCCATTAAGTATCCATCTTCCCAAATCAATATATCTCCCATTGCTGTTGTAAATAGAGGAATTGCTAATTTTGCTCGACTGTAGGTATCCTGTAATAATTCTAAATACTGATCAGGATTAATAATTTTCAGATATCCATTGGAAAGACTACCCAGTCCATATTCCTTCCATACTTCAATTAGTTGAATAGGTATTACAGATTGGTACTTCTCAATGACGTTTGTAGGCATGTCCTCTTTAAAAACAAAATTTGAAATGTTCACCGTGTGTCCCCCCACTTTACTCCAGTAACTTAATATTTAAATAGGTTGTCTTTCTTTCTTCTTCTGTCATATTCTTAGCAATTTCTCTAATCTGTCTATCCAAATCTTTTATCCTGTTCTTCCATTGAGATCCAAGAGAAGAATTGATTCTTATATCTCCTAGACCGCCTATATTGTCAGGATATCCACCCGCAATTTGATCTGGATTATGAAGGGCAGCTTTCCCCTTGATCCATTCATTCGCTTTCTTTTCAGCCTCTTCAAATGAGAATCCTTCATTACGTAGTTCATCTATTTTATCTTGTAAAGCTTTCTTACGAGCAAGTTTTTGAGCGGCATCCCCCTCTAAAGCTCTACCATCTCTTAGATATCTATCTCTATTTTTCAAAAACTCATCTACTGTTAATTGATTTATCCCTTCTTCTTGATCTTTCAATTGTCTTTTAAACTCAGCACTATCATGGTTAGGATTTCTTTTAAAAATTATTTTAATTTCAGGAATTCTTGATATAACAACTTGATTACGAGTAACATTTCCGCTCTCTTTTGATGAGTTAGATTGATCAGTTTTTTCTGTAGGCTCTAGTTTACTTTTATCTGCTCCAGACGCTTCTTCCTTATTGTTTGGTTTATAATTATTCTTCGACGTGTCTAAGTCCTTATCCTTCCCTTGCTGCTCCGTCGATTCATTCGGCTTCGTTTTGGTTTCTTTTCCCTTTTTGCGTTTATCCTTTTTCTTCGATGAATCTTGTTTCCACTGATTATGATTGTTGGGAATCTGATTATCTTTCTTATTAGCGCTAGATGAGCTTGTTCCTTCACCCTCGCTCGACTTTTTCCCTGTACCTGTATTTGATCCTGAAGTGTCCGGTTCTCCGGATGTTTGGGTCTTCTTACTGGTATTCGGAGTTGGATCCTCTATCTTTCCACTACTTGATGATCCTGTTCCTTCACCATCGCCAGGCTTCTTCCCTGTACCTGAACTTGAACCCGTACTATCCGTTTCACCCGATGATTTGGACTTCTTACTAGTATTCGGTGTCTGACCCGTTTTCTTACCACTGCTTGGTGAGTTTGTGCCTTCACCGTCGCCAGACTTCTTCCCTGTACCTGGACTCGATGCAGTAGCATCCGTTTCACCTGACGATTCCGACTTCTTACTGCTGCTCGGGGTCTGATTCGGTTTCTTGCCATTGCTGGAGGAACTTGTTCCTGCCCCGTCAATTGACTTATTCCCAGCGTTCGAGCTTGTTTTCCCTCCGGAACCCACTTCCCCGGCATTCCCCGACTCTTTGGGCTTGTTTTTTCCCAAGTTGCCCCAAGGCTGAAACCGGATGACCTGGCTCTCTTTATAATAATCGCTGAAGGCTTTAACAATCACATCTTTTGACTTTTTCACAAATGTCTTTGTTTTACTTGTAGCCGGTTTGTCTGTCGTCGTTGTTCCTTTAGAAGCAGCACTTGGAGAACCTGTTGTTCCTGGATGGTCTGAGGGTTCAGGTACACCTGAAGAACCCTTTTTCGTGCTTACTCTGCCCGTAAATCCATTGAACTCCCCGTCCAATCCTTTCATAGTCATCTCGTGTTGCTCGAATTCACCCATCAGAGTAGATAATTCTTCTTCGCTCATGGGAGCCATAATTCGCCGGGCAAGATACTTCTTCTGTTCGACCGTCAGATTCTGTTTCTGCCAGTAATTATAGTCACCCATTTCCTCGGCGGTGATGTCTATTCTTCCGATATCTCGAGCAATGCCGTTATGATAAGGGCCAAAAAAGAGTTCATATTTAATGTCATTCTGCTTCACATCCCCATAATACACGAGTGCTTCCTTCAACTCTTGGTCAACCTGTTGATGAGCCCAATGTTCCCTCGTATTGCCTGGAATCTGATAATACATCTGGCTAATTTCCTTTTCCTGCTGATGCAGTTTCTTCACAAAATCCATAAAGGAAGTAGCCGTGCTTAACTCTCGTGCTGCTGAGACAACTTTACCAAATAATTGGTGCTTATAAGCCTCTTCTTGCTGCATCTTGCCCACGAAATCACCATTCAGATGATTCAGAAGTTGTAGGGCCGAAGGCTTAAAGGATCCTGCACTTGGGATGTTCCCGATCAAGCCGATTGCTGCAGCGCCAACGACAACGGCCTGTGCCGCAATGGCTGGTGCACCTCCAAGCATACCCAAAACGGGGATCATGCCCGCCATGGCGACCGCTGCACCAAACAGGGAGACCTCCTTCATGTTAACCACGGAAGGCTGCATAGCAGCTGCTTCGGCTGCAGCTGCTGCTTGAGCTGCCTCATATTGTTCAAGCGGAATAAGGGGCGGCTCCGGCTCCGGCGGCAAATCAGCTACCACGACCGGTGCCTTATGGCTGCCTTCCTGTTGGAGCAGTCCAGCACGAACATCAGCTTGTCCATCCAATATAAAGCTGCTTCCTCCGCCAAGAAGCCAAATTGCTTCAGGGGCGGTTGCTTTAATCTGACCTGCTTTAAGTGATAGACTGCCACCCTGAATCGAGATGTTACCTGCACTCTGCATCATTACACCTTGGTCATTCAGTGTGATGACTAATCCAGCTCCAGCCTGTACGGTCACCTCATCCGATGACATACCAATAGATGGTCCGTCAGGATGGCCCCACAGTTTGTGTTGCGTTCCACCGGAAACCGAACGCTTGCTTTCGGGCACTGCATGACGAATATAAGCCTTGGACTCGCGACTTCCGGGAATGTATAGTTCCACCGTGTCACCAATCTCTGGCGTCAGGTAGAGTCCGCTGTGACCTTCGGCGACGTAAGATGTCGATAAAGGATATGGACAGGAAGATTCTGTTTTAATCGGACCATCTTCGATATACAGTTCCATCTGTACACGATCACCAATAATGCGGATTACTTCACCGTACAAGGAGAGGCCAATGAGATCCAGAAGATCGGATCGTGGAACCCGAATATGATCTTCTAACATCATACGATATGTAGTCATAAGCAATCCGGATTCCAATCGGGATTCCGCTTGAGTTACCGTTAATTCTTTCCCATCAGGCAGTTCGACTTTATCACCCAAAGCATAGGTTTCATAACACTCCATCGTATATATGAGCGCCCCCTGTGTACCTTTGGGATCCTGCATCATATACCGATGCTGCTCATCCCCATGCCAATTCAGATGGCCCATTTCTTTCTTGACATGATATGGACGATCCAGAGGCCATTTCCACAACTTGCCCATGGGTAACCCGAAGAACAATTTAGGTGAAGCCGCTGTCACCTCAGGCACCAGTACGGTACCAAACCGGGAAGCCAAACGTCTCAGAAACATCCAGTCGGTTTCTCTATATTGTAAAACAAGTTCTCCCAATTGGGTATTCTCTGTGACATTATCAATTACATCCGAGTAGGTATACGCCTTCATCACGTATTTAACTAATTCTCCATAGGACATCGCCCTGTTCTGGAATGCTCGCTCGGAAATTTCAATGTCCATCTGATATGTATTCGATATGGCCTCTAGCTCGAATCGGTATATACCACCAACTAAATGTATAGTTAATGAGGTCATCACGCCATGAAACAGACGCCTTACAGATTTCCCCATTTCATCTAGCTGTCTTAGTACAATCGGTTCTCCTTCAGCCTGGACATGAAGGATGCCTGGTCCATCTTCCTCCGGTATAACGCCGCTAATATATAACTTCGCATGCTCATTAATCTGTCGGGTAATTCGGATTTCTTCCAACCATTGCACTTTATACGGCCAATATAAACGGAGTTGTTCGTATCCGATGCGTTCCTGTACCTTTTTCTTTGATTCGCTCATCTCAAAAATCCAGCTGCTGTCCGTCATCCTCGATGACGATATCTCCACCATACAGACACTTATGCGTACAGTGACCAAGTAGAGCAGCTTTCCCTTCCACCTTGGCATCTCCTTTGCCATGTAGCCAAGGCATAGTCAATACAGGTACACACGGTGCTTTCTTCACTCCATAGATATCCACCATCATACTGTTGGATACAGCTGGATTCTCCATATTGGAGCAATTCCCAAATGATCCAATATGGACTCCAGGTACATAATCTTCAATCGTCAACTGAGCCTTGCCTTTGATGTAAACGCCATGACTAAATGGGATCTTTAATCGGGTACGCTGTGTACCACAACTGCAATGCAGAATCGCTCCGGCAACCACATAACTCTTGGAATCTCCTGTAGCAGGTTGAAGACTGATCTCACTCTCTTGATTACCTTGTGCCATTTCGCCTCTCTCCTCTCTATATTGTCTGTTCCTGCTCCAGACGGACCAGCTGAATCCCGGAAAAATCCCGACGCAGCAGACTCTCTGCCAAAGCTAGATTAACGATGATGACAGATTCACGAGGTTCCTTTAATTGAAACAAAGGAAGTTCAGCCTTACCTCGATCCAGAACAATCTGTTTCAGACTTCCATCCAGATGACGTTCGGTTTGGGGAGAGAGCACATCCATTACCGTTGGATAAATAGCCCAATAGGTCTCCTGGGACATACGTGCTTTGTCCGTCAACACTGCCGCCCTGCGAATTAAGCCGGGATGGTACAACGTAAATACTTCCAGCATTCGATCCGATACCAGAGGTACAGGGCGCTCCAAATAATCGGTGTAATCTACATTAGGTCTGCTTTTGATTGAAAGGTTAATTGCGGTGTGATTACTACTCCCCTCCTGAAAAGAAGCATTCCACTCTCGACGCTGTACCTCACCAACCGCTTCTGTCTCTACACGATTTGTCCATCTGGTATCCTGCATCAGCCTAAAGTATCGCATGGCGATTCCTCCTTCACCGACTCCTCAAATATCGCACCTTCCAGATCTGCCCCATCCCATAACACGTTGGTTAGGTTTGCTCTACGAAATATAGCTCCACGGAGTCGCGCTCCCCTGAAATCTGCTCCGGTTAAGTTCGCATTCTCGAAGTTGATACCTGAGTACCCAGGACCCTGTATTCGACCATCAGGATGCCCTTCTTCCCCAGAAATGCCCCTGAAGATAGCCCTCTCCAGTGAACATCCATTGAAGTCAGCACCGTATAGTAGACTGTCAGCAAAATTGGTATCTCTCATATCACAGTTATGCCAACGTGTGCCTACCAAGACACAACGTTCAAAATCTGTTGATTTTAATCTGATGTCATTAAACCTGCTATACCGGAAGTCTAAATCGCTGCATATCATCTCTTCCATGTCCAGATCGTGATAGTCCGCATACATCCCACCCAAACCATCACCCTCCTCAAGCTCCCTGCCGATGTCTTCCAGGTTCCGTTCTCGTTGGTCAAGGCGATACACACATTCACTGGTATCCAAATACTCCCCTACACGAATCTCAAATTCGGGCTCCACCTGCATATCCGATATCAGTTGGGAATCAAGGAGCTGATGGAAACATTGACGAATAAAATAAATAACATAGCGATGAACCAAAGTTACCTCTTGAAGTCGTATTCGATCCAGTTCAACCATCGAGATCATCCCCTGATAATCAGGAAGTGTCTTCTTCAAACGATCAAGCATCCGTTCCAAACAATCAAAGGCCCACTTGGCATCATATATTGCCTGTATAGGGTCTCTGTCGAGAAGCCATGACATATCACTGGCTTCGGCAAGATAATGCATCGCTCCCCTAGCGACTTCTGTCCGCAACAAAGAATATTGGATGTAAGCAACATTCCCTTTGGCACCAATTTGTTGACTGTGCCTTATTTTACTAGCTAATTCCTCGAAATATCTTAGGAACTCCGTAGTCAACATTGGGAATTGGCTGTTTAATGTATGTTGAATGTCAGCCATCAGCCTGATTCGTTCAGGCTCCACTTGATTCGTATAAAAGTGCAGTAGTGATTCCTTCCGGCTCACTGACTTTCCTCCTTCCAGCGTTAATTAGATTTCACTTCTGTCCCGCTCATTTGAGCCTGACCATCCAGCCTTATTTTCCCTCCTCCTCCTTCAAGAAGAAGTTCTGATCCTGCAGATAATGTAATTTTCTTTCCTGCTTTTAACGAAATGCTCCCTCCTGCTGACATACTTACCTGCTGACTACCTGCAATATGAATACCTTCATTTCCACTAAGTCGAATATAGACCTCTCCTTCTTTACCGCTAATGATTACAGCGTCTGGAGTAAGACGTATCTCTTTCCCATGAGGAGTACGAAATATTTTATGATCAGGATTGTTCAGCTTGTTGGTGGATGACGACTTGTTATCCAGTCGTGGAGCACCTGTGGCGTAAGCGTCTTCTTCATACATCGTTGGAAAATATACAGCTATCGGGTCACCAATTTCGGGCATGACATACCAGCCGGTCTCTCCCTCTGCAATATACGGAGATTGATACAACAGCCACAGTGCATCTTCCGTCCCTTGTTTATCATCACAATCAAGATGCACCTGAACCTGCCCACCATGTACACCGATAACACGTCCCATTAATGAGCTTCCAGCTATCAGCGGATTGTAGTACGTCTTCTGTCGCAATCCTTTGTGAAGACTTAGCACATATTTATGCTTTAAAATACCTCCGGCGAGTTCCGTATAGGCTTCCGTAAGATACAGACTTCTGCCTCGGAATGAGATATGGTGTCCCAGTTCCATAACTTGATCTGTCTCCACTTCGTATACAATGAAGTCACTTTCATTCACATTAACGGTCTCGTTCTCCGTGAAGTACATGAACGGAGTCATATTTTTGTGGACGGTATAACGTGTATTATCCAGCTCGATCGAGTTACCATGCTCATATACGCCGAAATAAAATTTTGGACTGTCGAATTGAGCCGCAGGCATCAGACTCGTATGAAATCTAGAAGCCAGCCTTCTGAGAAATGCCCAGTCTGTTTCCTGATATTGCACGGCAACCTTGCCAATCTTGGCTCCCCCGGTCCCCTCATCGATCACGTCCAGTCCCGGATAATCCTGATCCAGCTCCTTTAACAATTCAGGGAGCGTCATCTGGATGTTTTGAAACGTACGTGTTCGCTTTTTGACATCCATCAGGTACGTATGTGAGATTGCTTCAACTTGGAGCGTATATACGCCCCTCACAACCTGCACTTCTACAGATAAAGGAATGCCTTTGAATAGCGGAGTTTTGTTCCCCTCCTCGTCCTTTTGCCACACTTCAATCGGGGTATTCTTATCCGTAACATCCACATAACGATCTTTCCATTCCTCGGATACCATACCTTTGAAAACAAGACGGGTGTGCTCATTCATCTTTTTGCGGATTGTCAATTCTTGCAGATGTACTAGCTCATAAGGTTCAATAATCAGATTTTCATACGTCAGGCTCATGGACTCAGCTCCTCTCTAATTCATTTCGACAATGAGTGTATCCAGAAGTGTACCACCGGGTTCCATCCAATTTCTCTTCTCATCGTCCGTACAGTTAAAACCATAAACAAGGACTTTCTGATCTAAAATGGTGAACACCATATGGTTATAAATTTGATCATTCAATCCCTGAACAACGAACTGGCAGTAACCCGTGGAAAGACCGGCACCCGTTACTCGAACGCCGTGTTTTTTCCATTCTCGTACAGGTTGAGTTGCACGAATCACATCAGCCATCGATTCCGTAAAGGAATTCAGCTCTTCCGGAGCAAGACGATGATCCAATGTCTTGAACGTAAAGTTGATCGTTCCCGAATCATTGGTATAGATCCATTCAGGACGATGGGACGACGGATATTTTAACTGAGCTTCTCTTTCTGTCACCAAACGAAATGTGCGGGGAAGAGACACCGTAACCTTGCCCTCGTATAGCTCCATTCTTCTCAGATGTATCGTTTCCTGTTCAAGGTGTATCATGGTTATTGGCTCGAATGGTTTAACTTCTCTTGATTCAGGAGAGGCTTCAACATCTCTAGTCTCTGTTCCCTGATGAGGTTCACCGTTCAATGTTTTGCCATATAACATCGGGATGATTTTGCGATCCATATGTTCCATAAACGAATTCCATCCTCCCATTCACTTGAAAATTTCAATCTACAATCATACGATGTGGTCCGCCCACCGGCATACCCGAACGTCCCGTTCCCCGACCTGCATTCGCCAGTATACGATCCAGATATCGATGAATTTGCGCATTATCATATTCTCTGTACTCCAGCCCCAATCGACTGGCAATGTGATGCAAGATGACGCTACGCCCAACCGTTCCTTCATTGAGACACATCATGGCGAAGACCAGATCCTGGGGATCAGAGGTCCCCGTTCGAAGCAACCTCTCGGCATAATCCTTCATGACAACCGGGGATAAGGTGCTTGTCCCCTCGGCTGCATAAGGGACATGAATGACATGCAGCGTGTTGAACTCCGTTGCCAAGTCGGCAAAGGTCTGGTAGTCACGCCGCAGCCGGGCCCCTTCCTTCAGCTTGAATCGAGCCAGCTCCAACTCACTCGATGTGCACGTTGCCTCTTCATCCAGGAGCAGTTCCGAGTGGCTTATCGTCATGTCACTCACGGTCTCCTCCGCGGTAAACCGAAGCTTCAGCACATTGACCCGTCCCGTAGCTTGGTATGCCAGTTCCATAGGCTCTGTCAGCATATAAAGCCTTCCTTTATACAGCACCATCCCAGGAGCGACGACCAATTTGTCCGGGAAGACTTCTACCTCTGCACCTGCAAGAATGCCATCTGCATAACCGCGATAGTACAGTTCGATGAAGTCTCTGGGGAAATCACGTAGTCCCTCCAACATGGATGTTTTCAGAATTCTTCCCTTGTTAAAATGCGGATACGAATATGTGAACATGAGCGGTGTTCCCCCTTTCTGCTCGTGGTCCTCACTTCATTCCGTCAAAGAAGTCCAGTTCCGACAAGTCTGTCTCAAACGGAAGCAGCTTCTGCGATCCCAGATACAGCCGTTCATTTCTGCGAGCTACAGGCAACACATGGAAGCCCCAATGACGATCATCCGGAAAGACAAAAAACTTCGTCTCTCCATTCACGATGGAATCCGTATCATCTTGCGGAATTTTATCTCCATATCGATCTCGAATGTCTTCGTAGAGTACCTCTTTATAGAAATCCGGGCGGTTCGCATATACGAATTTTTGTCTCAGCTGGCCATCGCTTCCGCTAAGGTACAACTCCACTTCTGCCGTCTCGAATGGCCGGGAAATGCTACCGGGAATACCATCACTCCGATCCAGACTGCTGATCAGCATTTTTTCCCGTCCATTATGCGTGTAGGCACTTACGGTATACGGAATTACAGCGGCATCATGCGTGATGTCGGCTTGAACGCTTCCTGTTTTGCGGGCACTCAGATAACGAATCGCCCCTCGAAGGCAGGCAAGTTTAAGATCAGGCACACGCCCTTCTGCAGGTTTTTGCCGAAACTCAATGCTTCTGCCTGGAACAAACTCTTTCAATGCTTCCCTAAATACATCAATGCGGCAGGACTGACCTGTCAACTTGATAATCGAGTACTGGTTCATCCGCCCTTGACGATAAAAATCATCCAAAAACTTGCGAACTACTTCATAGATATCGGCCTTAATCAGCTGGGTAATTTCCTTGATATTGAACACCACATCAGGGAACTCATATTCATCCTTCAACTCCCCATTCCGTTCTACCGAGAGGAACCAACGCTCCATGGTGGTGATCTGCAGATCACTGTCCCCGTCGCCCTCCATCTCCGAGTGGAATCGGTTACGCAAGATGCCGGTTTTGCGGAAAAATTGCTGCTTCATCTCTTCTGCGATTTCCCATAGAAAGTAGAAGTTGCCTCTTACCCGCAAATACTCGTCCCGTGAACGATTCTCTCGACGTGCAAACGCAGTAGGGATGATATGTTCTGCCTCCTCATAGCGTTGCTCCAGCTTTTGATAAACGGACTTCACACCCTCTTCGTCCACCTGACGGAACACATCCGCACCAGGTGCCTCGATTAGACTATCAATATCCGTCACCTGACGGCGTCCGCTATAGTAGTCGGCGAATACAATTTTCATGAATTGCATAATACGATAGGTAATGTTGTGACCTCCGAAGTTCGTATCCCCATTTTCGTAGGTAGTATGGATATCGAGCTTGTACGCCATATGTCCGTCCTCGATCGTAAAGGCACAGGAAGACAAATCGGTCGTTCCACCTCCACAATCAATCACGAGCGCATGGTACGTCTGCCCTTCCATGAAAGCACCACGTTCCATGCCGTCAGCAAGGGTGTTATAGAGCACAGCCATTCCCTCATCCAGCGCATACGTCTGCTCAATCCGATAATCCGGAAGCATCTCTCCGAACATCTGCAAAAACTGTGTTTTCATCTTCACGGGACTGGTAAAATGCACATGCCGAAACTTGCACTTGAACTGATGCTCTGCCGTTCGGATGATGTAGTTCATGTACGCACGCAGCAGATCCATACGAGAAACCATGGCTGCATTGCCATGAACATCGACAATTTCTTCCATTTTGTTGTAGTTGTTCACCCAGCGCTTCATGCTGCGGAAAACACTCGCCCGGCTGCTGTACCCTCCCCGACGCATGCTTCGCAGCGCTTCATAGCCGAACTCGTAACGAATGTTCGCTGGATCCGAACACTCCGCCACACCGATTGCCGTAGGCAGGACCTCGATCCAGTCCGTATCTTTGTATGTAGGGTCGGGAAAAGCAACATAGTTGATGGCATCCATACGGACTCGTCCATTCAGCAAATCCTGGCTACTTGGCGCCTGAATATAACCGTTATGCAAATAGGCGCCTGCCGTCGTATTGGAGGTGCCAAAATCAATTGCAAGCACTGCTTCTGTCGGTTCAAGCTCCCGGATGTCCAGATCTGCCAGTGGGATTTGAGTATATTGAATATGAACCGGTGGAAGCGGTCTGCTGGAATGATAGGTTTCATATAGATACTCGGAGTCGCGTTTACGGAAAAAGAGAAGACTGTATTGTCTGTTTCCCGATCTCTTCCAGGTTGATCCACTTCCTGCCGTCAAATAAAAGGTTCCCGATACGGAGTCGTCCTTAACCAGGTTGAAGATGCCACACAGCTCCATGCTCTCATTGACTAAAAGTACGTTGGATTCGGTTAATCCACCCGGTGCCGTGACCACATATCGATCCAGCTTGTCCACGTTCAATCCTTCGTACAGAATCAGTCGCGCAGGCACACTAATGCCTCCATCACTGCTCATGGGAGCCGTCATATGACGAGAGATAGCCTTTTGGATGCGCTCGAATCCACCTTCAACAGACTGATCGATCCACAATACATCGTCCGCTCCCAGAAATTTTAAAATAATCCGAATCAGTTCTTCCCGCTCCGTCCGAGGGCCCAATCCCTCAATTAACCGTTCCTTGTAGCAAATGTTCCGTAATTGGAATGTGGTCATGTCCATCAATTCTTCGCGCGTATAACGCATGGTTCCTCTGGAACGTTCCCTGCTCGTGGCGTCAGGATACAATCGGTATGAATAGCCGTTCATCTATACTTCCTCCTTACAACTGCTGATGCTGCTTAATATAGGGCAATCCCGTCCTGTATCATCGTATAGTCCACATCCAGAATGCCAAAATGATGCCCCCAGTATATTTCCGTGTCGAAACGTACCGGCAGAAAGAGCTCAAGAATCAGTTCCAGCTTCTCCTTCGCTTCTGTACGTTCTACCTGACCAATATACAAAAGCAATTCATCCTTCTCCTCACAATTGGCATAAAGGGTTGAACGCGGGAACATTCGAACAAGGGTATCCCTCAGTAGATGAACGGCCTCTCCCGTATCATACAAACGGAGCATATTGCAGGCGATCACTTCCTGCTCCTCCTGCCCGAACAGCTCCAGTCGCCGCCGAACCCGATCCCCGTATACACCCGAATGCATATCCTTCAGAATGAAGCGAATATAATACTCCCTCTTGTTCATACCCTGCATCAAATCCATATCCGCCAGAAAATGAATAACCAGATCAAAGAGTGCTTCCCGCAACTCCACCTGCTGTTCATTATTGATATCGAACAGGTCCCGGAAAATATCAAAAAAGCGATAATACGGATTGACTTCAACCGTACCTTCCACGCCTGAAGCATTCAGGTTTGTCTGGCTAAGTTCCATATAAGGCGAATATACACGTGCTGGCACAAAGGTTACGTCGCGCAGATCGGTTCCATCACGTTTAGCTCGAATAATCAGATCCCAGATGTAATTCATGCTGTACTCACACCCATTCCCCTTCGCAGCAGTATTCGGGGAAAGCCAGCTGGATTTCGGATACCAGAAAGCTCAGCAGATCATCCAGAAAAATAGCCTGTAACGGCTGCTTCCCGTGTCTGCTGAACCTTAAAATCATTCGATGTTTATCTGCCTCAACACGGACATGGTCGCTTACAAATGTATTAAGTGGGTACGTAATGCCCAAAGCGGGTCCTGGCGCCACCACTTGTACATCTTCCAGTTCCAATCCCTCTGCTGCCTGAAAAGCGTGAACCATGCGGGCAATCTCCCCTTTGGACCGCACAGAACGTCCTTCCTGACGCGCATATTTACCGGCAAACCCTTCCCGTTTGTTATTGGAAAACAGTGGATAGTCCATTCTGCCAATTCGAGTTGCGACAGGACCGGCTATTTTCAGCACCGTCCATGAATCGGATTTTTCCAGTGGTGATACGATGGTGATATCTTCTTCCGATCTTTTGATATACCGAATATGCGATTCGTCTCCATCCACCAGATATCCGTGTTCCGTTCCGGTTTTGCGGAGTGGCAACACATGTTCATAATTGATTCGGTCCGAAGCCGGAACAGGGAATCCACCCGTTTTCATATCCAACTTCTGGATGTTCCACAGCGGAATCATATTGGTTCTTTTATAAGACTCGAACTCCTCCAGATGGATGGAAAGTTCCTTGACAGTATGTTGTTTGTCCCATGCCTCTCCGTCATCCGAACCCACTAGAACACAATCAACGAATTTGAAAATATAAGGTGCATTAATCGATTTCCATGGCAGGCTGTTCTTACGAAAGACCCGGTACAATTCTTCAACTTTGGAGATATACGCAGTACTTGATTTCAACCGAACCGTTATGGCATGTCTGCCTTCATTGGTTACAATCTCCCCGCGAAATGTCCGATTACTGTTCAGCAGAGATTGGAGTTCCTGTTGCCCACATTCCATGTAGAATGTGAACAATTTCATGTCTTCCTGACGCGCCAGTGCCTCTGAGGCCTCGCTCAAATAGACGGTCTGTGGTTCAGCATCCTCAGGAATGATCGGGTACAGAAATTCATGAATGGGGTCCAGATCTTCCCGCGCGCATAATGTGACATATACATCATGACGTTCCTCCTGCGGCAACACCTCATCAAAAACTCGTTGCTCAATCTGTTTGTTCAGCGTCTCCTGATACTCCACAAGATTAAGAAAAACGCCTGTCATGAGATCTTTGAGCATGCGGCGTTGTTCCAGATCCTCCATCTTGTTAAGACGGTCACGAATCATGTCTTTCATCATGAATCTCCTCCTTCCGATGATTCCTGTTCGTTCACGTCAACCTCCGTAGTGTCGGTGCTTCCGTCAGCCTTGGAGGCAGAATTACTGCTAGCATTACTTGTCGTTTTTCCAGAAGAAGCACCTGAGCCAGAAGCATCCGCATTGCCATTTCCAGCCGAGGTGACATCACCAGTGGAAGAACCGTTCCCCACTGTATTGCCTGCGCCCATACTTCCGGTACTGCCGGTCATATCCGAGGTCATTCCCGATGTGTTTGCTGTATCTAATCCTGCCGTATCCTGCGTAAGATCAGCCGCCGGTACAGGTGGGTTCAATTTCTCATCCAGCTTGTTTATTTTCCGCTCCATGGCCAGCACACGTTCCAGCATATCGATCTCTTGATAAATTCCCTGTGCCGAAGCATAGGCCTCCATGGCACCACTATAGTCTCCGGCTTCATTGAAGCGGTCACCCTTCTGTTCCAGCGTATCTGCCTGAAGCTGCCGGGATTGTCGCTTGATATCTGCACGTTTGGTCTCGGCCGTCTCCAGTTGCGTAGCAATCTCCTTCAGCGCATCTTTGTAAGCCGTCTCCGTAGCGGCCGTTCTGGCCCGTTTATACAAAATGATTGCTCCACTGTAATCTCCGTTCTGGAGTTTCAGATCGCCCTCGGTGATCCAGTCTTGCACTTGCTGGAAAGTGGTCATCTGCTCCAGTCGCTCCTGAATAACTTCCCGGTTGAACATGCTATAGGATTCAGACAATTCCAATGCTTTGGTGTAACTCGCGGTTGCTTTGGTAATGTCGCCTTCTTTCAGGTGAGCTTCCCCATCAACCAGCGTCTGGGCAGCAGACATCTTCGCGGTCAACAGCTTTTTATGTATAGGGTCCTTGATTTTGATGGAATTATTGCGTGCAAGGCTGTAGTCCGAGACCGCCTTGGCATACTCTTGTTCCTTGACGTACTGGTCTGCGGTCTGTTCATATTGCAGCATATCTACGACCAATTCAGCTTTTTTGGCTGCACTTTTCACCGCGTAGAATATGCCGGCTCCACCAAAAATCAGGAGCATGACCAGCATGATGGCAATCCGCTTAATCCATTTCTTACGGTTCTTGGGCTCTTCATGAAAAATCTTGTTCACATATATGGCTGCCGCACTATAATTCTCGATACGGGCATGCTGCTTGCTAAGCATCACTTCTTCAAGCGTATCCGCCAGTGTCTGCGGGTCATTGGCGCCTTCAACCGCATCGATCATCTCGGCATCTTGAACCCCCTCCCACAATCCAGGGGTGCATAGCACAAGTACGTCGCCATCGGCCAGCTTGATCTTATCCGATACATACGGCCTGATCATGCCAGGTTTGCCCGCATATTCATTCAGATTACCGCGTTCATCATGCTGATCCACACGATCCTCTGCAATCTGGCCTTCGGCTGCCAACTGGGCAGCAACGCTATGATCTTTGCTTTTTAGTGCAAGCCGATTTCCACGAAAATGATACAACCGGCTGTGTCCGGCAGATGCCCACACCATACGTGTATAATCTGTCACAACAATGACAAATCCCGCTTTGAGCCTGACTCGGCGACTTTCATACTGAAGCCATTCATGTGCAATCTTGATATACTCTGTTAGTCTCCGTTTGGACATGGTTGGTTTTTCCAAAAAGGATTCCAGAATGGTCTGCACTGTGATCTGTGCGCTATTCACTTCCGTATCCGTATCCAAACCATCTGCAATGACATAACAGGCCCAATCTTCCAGCTCAACGCAGCCGTAGAAATCCCGATTTTTCAGGAAAGATCCCGCTTCCGAGACAAAAGCCGTCTTGAATTCACTGTTCTCCTTCCTCATCCGTCTCCCCATTTCCCTTCCCTGTGCGTTGCCTGATCCGTTACCATCCTTGCTCCAAAATGATAATCGTGGCATTATCCTGATGCACGAGCTGTTTTTCTTCAATCAAATCAATGATGGTCTGGGCTGCATCAAATGGCGACATGTCTTTCGCCAGTATAGTCTCCAGTTCCATCTCAGTAAGGGAGTTGTATACCCCGTCACTGCATAACACAATCTTGTCCGCCGGTTGCAGTGCAAACGGCTCGTCCGCGATTTCCATTTGTTTAAAATGGTCGTACCCCAAATAGTTGACCAGCCTTTTGCGCTGCGGATTATCCAACGCCTCCTGCTCCGATATTTCTCCAGACATATACTGTTCTTCGAGTTGAGTTTCCAGCGTATGTTTATGATTGATAGCAAGTAGCTCACCTTTGCGAAATACGGCCAAAATACTGTCTCCTACCGCGCCCCAATATAGCTCTCTGCCCTTGATCATGGCTGATACCAACGTTGTTCCGCCCGGAACGCCAAGCAAGTTACGAAGAATCGCCTGGTTTGCCGCATGGGAAGAAGCATCCCAAAACTCCTCTGGATCAGGAAACCGCTCCAACTCTTCAAACTCACGGATAAATGTTTCTACGGCAGTGGTACTGGCTACTTTCCCTCCAGATAATCCGCTAATTCCATCGGCAAGTACTGCAAGTACACCATAAGGCTCCACGGCGCAGGCAAAATAATCATCCTGCTCACTGCGAGCACCAATGGTCTGTCCATTCCCGATCTGAACACCTACTGGCCTATCGTCACGTTGCCTTACCGGAATCCGGCTTCGGACGAATAACAACAACCAGATCGACAAACAGCCTGCTGCCAGAACCCAATAAGGCGTTAGCTCCTTGTCGTTCCACAAGATCATGAAGGTATTCACTGTTGCTCCCATTCAAAATGCACACCACATAATGGGATGAAAATGAATTTGCTGCGTCCCAATTGAATGACGTCGTAGGCAGCCAGTTCCACCGGAGAATAGACCGCTTCATTGTTGTGATAGGCAAGGCCGGAAGCATCGCCGGGCAGCAGATAGAAATTCCGTTTTTTTGGATCATATACAATCACCGCATGATTACGCCTTGAAATCGTGTTATCCCCTAGGATTCGAACATGCATCTCTTCCGAACGTCCAATAAAGTTCTTTTCAGCCATAATTCGATAATCCTGGCCCATCTGCGGACCTTCGATACACACCATCCATCCCGTTACCGGTTCAATTCCTGTCGTTTCCCCCAGGTATGGCATCGTTCTGTCATCCTCTGCCGTGCGAGGCGCGCGTGGGATTGCTCCCGCTGCTTCACTATTGCCGGAAGCCGGTGACTCGACGGCCAGATTGCAATATGGACACGTGTTTCCGTGCCGTCTCGTGCTGAACATATGTCCGTTTCCACATCTTGTCAGACTCATTTCTTTTCATTCCCCCGTAGCTTGTATAATGGTACGCCAACGTTATTTCACCAAAATTCGGGTATTGGCAATATAAATTAAGTCCCCTGCCTCAATCAGGCTGGGTTCTTCGATTTCCAATTTGGATGATCTGCTTTGATTTCCCTTACGTACACCTACGCCGCTGGCCGAGTCAATATCCTCGATAAACCATTGGCCCGAGGCTTTGTTCAGCACAGCATGTTGCGGACTGATGAGGGAAGCATATGGAGTATCGGACAGATCAATGTCCGCCTCACTGTTCTTCGAACTTTTTCCGATCAATACACTCGTCTCACCCTGAATGTACCATTCCTTCACACTTGTACCGTCGTCGTCCAACAGCACGAGTTTCACAACACGTGAAGACAGCTTCTTCTTTTCCCCCTTGGTGGCAGGTATGTATTTAAAAAATAGGTATGCTCCCCCGGAGAGGACTACAATAATTCCAGTTATCCACTGGGCACTTATGTCCCGGTTTATGATGAATATGTAATACAGCACGGCTAACGAAATCATGGCGACGCATACGTCAAGCCCTATCGTCATTACCGACCTTCCTCGTCTCACTTCCATAACCTCCGCCTGAACCGGCACGATCCATTACAGGCCACCGGTTTACTTTTTTCGAACTCCGAAATATCGGTCAAACATGGCGGACATATCCATTCCTTTATTGGGATCGGCTTTGCCACTGTTTGAGCTTTCCTTGCCTTTGGGGCTATAGCCAAAAAATTGTTCAAACTGTTCCTGCATTCGTGATGGATCAGACCATACCTTCTCGGTATTCATAGGTCCATTTTTTGTATGTCCACTCTTTTCTCGTGCAGTACTGGATGTTGCTCCTTTTGCCCCTCCTGGATTCCCTGTAGATCGAGGTTGTTGATTGTATGCTGCCCTTAACTCGGGGTTTCCGAGTGTGCTGTAGGCCTCATGTACTTGCTTGAAACGCGCCTCTGCCTGCGGATCTCCCCCGTTAACATCCGGGTGAAATTTCTTCGCCAATTGACGATAAGCCTTTTTGATCTGCTCCGGAGAAGCTTCACGTTCCACACCAAGCACGGCATAATAATCTTTCATGGTATTCGTTCCTGCCTCCCTGCCGTATTCGGGCGTAAATAAAGATTAAGGGGCACAAGGGCCCCTTAACATGACAGCGTTATTCTAGGCCAGTCATAACTGACCCGGAACATTAGTTGCCCCCTTTTATACCGGGAAGCCGCCTTCGATTTTAGTGAATTCAGTTTTGTCTTTTTTCTGTTTGATGAACAGGCTGAATTCACCCACGCCTTCGGTATCTCCGAAACGCTCTGTGTAATCCACAACGAACGCGTTAGGCATGTAAATTTTGCGTACCACTTGATCCGCTGCAACCACTTCCAGGGTTACTTTACGGTAGCAATCTGCTTTTTCAGCTGGAACGAGGGACCACAGAGCAAGTTTCATCGTGTCATCTGCATTGTCACCGTCTGTTGCTGTAATAATTTTGCCACTGATGCGAAGTGTTGCACCTACATCTGTGGATCTAGCGTTGGAATCATCCGGTGTATCTGTGTCATACACTACTGTGCGGATATTATCCATTCCCAATTCGATTGTTTCTGCGCCTTCTACTTTCAATACAAAACCCATTAATAAAAACCTCCTTAAGATTAGAAAACAATGTGCCCGGCATGCTCTCCATCTGGGGAGAGGTACCGGAATATATGTATAAGGTCAGCCAGTAAAGGCTGCCTCTAACACCAAAATAAATGTCTACAATTCGTTGTTTGAAGAATTATATTTAAAATCCAAAACTTGTAACTACTCCAGTCTCTTACACTTTCATCGCGCTGGTGCCTTTGGTAATCATGACCTCCAGGTTCTTCACGTTGCCGTTGAATACCAGATCAATGTGGCACATATTGCTCTTCTCATCGATGATAAAGCTCATGTCGTCACCTTCCTGAATGATCGAATTGATCGACCCTCGGGTTCCCAGCCACCGGCTCTTCTGACTGCTCGGATTGTTGCTGAAGAATTTGACGATATTTTCATGCTTGAAATCACCCGTCTGGAAACGGAGCAAGCGCTCAATGTAAGTACTTACGAGTGTTTTATACAAGGAATCAAAGCCATCTTCGGACATCGCCATGCTTCTCGCTTTGTATACCGTGATCCGCTTGATATCGCTATCCTGGATTTGGGCATTTTCCGATGAGAAAATAAATCCAAAGTTTTTGCGGTTAATCGAATCCTTGATGGTGTTCGTGAATCCGGAGATTTCTTTGGTCATCGTAGTCACGACACGCAGACTGTTATCGCCTGCCTCAATATCAAAACGCACACCTGGATAATCCCGGTTCACGGTTTTGAATGCGCCTCGTAGATACTCGGGGCACTGATATGCAGCCACAATTCCGGCAGATACATAAGACGCACCGACATACACACCTTCAATCCACAGCTTCAAAATGTCTTCTTTCTCCTTGGAAAGTTCCACACCATTCTCTGTCTGAAGCATACGACTGTCGATAACGACACCGGACTTCTCTTTCGGAATAATGGTGAAATTCGGAGCACTTGGAATGGCGAATTCGCTGTAGTCCTTGCGAGTTAATACCGAGCATTTATCAATATATTTATCGATGCCCGCAGTAGCCATGCTACTGAATGTAGTCTCTTCTCCGGATTCAAAGCTGAAGAATACTTGTACTTTGTAGTCTTTAACGACTTGCAGGAGCATGGACAGGGATTCCATACTGTTTCCGTCTTGTTTAACCACTTTCTCGTTACCACGGAAACGGGCACGACTGACTTGAACTTGTCCCGTATTCTCCAGTTCAACGGAAGGAACAATACCGAACCAAATGGTGTCGGTAAAATCATTCTTCGCATTGACTGTGTTGAGATAGGTCTCCAGCCGCGGAATGTTACTGCTCTTAACAAGCATATCCAGCTTGGCATTGGCAATCAGCATGGAAGGCAGCATGCCTTTGTTTTTGGTCGCATATTGATCAAAGAACATTTTGACACCCAAAATTTTCTCTACCAGCGGTTTTACGGTTTTCACAAAGTCATCCTTGGCGTTCTTGTAAAATTCCAGGTATGTATTGTAATTCTGTACTTCAACTGCCGTATCAACATCCGTCTGAACCGCAGGAAGTGGGCAGAATGTACGAACGACCAGATCCTGTACATACGGTGAAGGTGCCTCGGAGAGTGAATCATAATCTTCGGCAAACACCTGAGTCAAATCTGTGCTTGTCGACTCATCCAGGAGCATCAACTCGTTGTTATCACTCTTTGGAGCTTCAATAATTTTCAATTCTCCGCTCTCACCAATCGTGAGTTGTCCTACCTGAATCGCTTCGGAAGAAGTTTCTTCTTGAGCACGGCCCAGCAACAAGCGGGTTTTGATATCTTCGATGGCCAGTGGCAGCATTGCCATAACATTGTTATAGTTCCGGCTGGCATCTTCAAACATGACATTAAGTTTATCCCCGATATCCAACTTCTTCGGGTCCCCGTCATCAAGCTTCTCATGCTGGCCATACATGTAATGAATTTCTTTCCGTACCTGCCGAATGTCATCCATAACCTTTTTCGGTGAAATCATATCCAGCAAATTTTCAAACTTGAAATCTACATTCGTAATCCCCTGACTACGTTTGGTATCGATCAGGGTAAAGAGCATTCTCAGGAAGTCATTGCTATGATCAATTTTGATCTCAGAGATTGCTTCATCCGGAATCCCTTCCGGTTTTTTAAGCGTATACATGACTTTCTGGTTTACCGCATTGAAAAAGGAATACACACTGGGAGAAAACTTGTCCAAAAACTCATCGAAGTTGCGTACAAGCAAGTGTTCGTTGATCTCCTTGATCTTGTCATCATTCAAACTGTCGATCCCTTTTACGTCACCGACAATCGTAATCAAATCCATTTTCTCAGGATTGATCTCTTCAAAAAGCATCGTTCGGTTCGTTTGATTAATAATATCCATTCAGGCAACATCCCCCTAATGATGGTTCATTTGGGCGAATGCTTCCCCCCCTCCATCAATTTTTGACACTCCGCACGCACTATCAGTCTTTGGTCATGATCTAAGAGAATCATCTTCTCAGGCCATCACAAGTCCAATAGAACGAGCTGTCAACATATGACTGGAACTTATGTACCAGATTATGCCGTTTACTTTGGAGATTTATGGAATTCATCTTAATCATCAGCGATATGTTTTGTCAATATTCCCCTATATAGGTCTAAAAGCTCATTTATGTGACTTCGATATACCTATAGAACTATTTTCCGAATTTCGCTTCACTTCCCTTCGAATCATGCCGATGATAAAGAATATCCTATAATTTGGATGATGTTCAATGATTTAAGACTAGTGGAGTTTTTCCCCTAATCATAAGGAAATCACCTTAACGTATGCGGTGTTGCAATATTCTTAACTTATCAAAACTACGCATAACGGGGTTTTATCGAGTAAAAACAAAAGTTTTTCAACAAAAATCAGTTTCACCTCTAAAAACAATTGTAGTGCCCAAAACAGAAAGGAGATTCAAAGCATCGTATGATATTAATAAAATTAAAAAAAACAATTTTCTCTCTCTTGTTCATCAGCTTTTTAATTCCAGCATGGGACATGGGAAGCATATACGCTGAATCATCCGTCAAGACCCAGACGTATGAAGGACTCGATGCCATGTTTGTCCTGGATGTTAGCTACTCCATGAATGAGACCGACAAAGATCGCATCGCCGAAGAAGTTATACATATGTTTATGGATATGACTAGTGGACCTAAGACCCGATTGGGGTTTGTAGCTTATAATGACAAGATCACTTCATCCGTACCACTGATGGATATTTCATCCTCTGGAGCTCGCAATAATCTTCGTAGCCGTGTGGATGGCTTAAAACGTTCAGGATATACAGATCTCGGACTTGGCTTACGCCGAGGTGCTAGCCTGCTTGAACAATCACAGACGGACAAACGTAAACCATTTATGATTTTGCTCTCTGACGGAGAAACGGATTTACGAGGATCGACGAGCAGAACACCTGCCGACTCATCCAAGGATGTGGACAAGGTTATTGAGATGGCACAACAAGCTGGTTATCCCATCTATACTGTGGGACTAAACCGCGACGGTACGGTTAACCCCGCAGAATTGGAGCGCATCGCCAAAGAAACGGGTGGTTCTTCCTTCATTACCGGAAGTGCGGACGATCTGCCTGAAATCTTCAATCGTATTTTTGCAGATCAGATTCAATCTGTTCTTGTGTCTGTAGCGGCTGTGACTGCAACTGGAGCAATGCAGGAAGTAACCGTGGATATTCCTAACTCCAGCATGGCGGATGCCAACATTATCATGCTCTCTGATCATGCTGTCTCGGAAGCTCAGCTCTATTATCAGTCGAGCAATGTCAGCTTCATTCGATCTGATAAATATGCTCTGATGAAGATCATTCGTCCGGTCAAAGGACAGTTTAAACTGAAGTTTAAAGGTCGTAGTGGTGATCTGGTGAAGATTAATCTACTGGGCAATTACAACGTAGCTGCTACTGCAAATATGGCAACGGAGCAGCCAGTCAAGGGGAAAAGCATCACATTTGAGGCATCACTCTACGATCAGGCTGTGGACCCTAAACCCATTCAGGACTTGGATGTGTACAAGGGACTGGAAGCGGAACTCATTGTAACTCCATCTGATGGAAAGACAGAACGTATCCCTTTGACCAATACAGGTAGCGGATTTACGGGAAAATACACTTTTCCCAAGTCGGATCTGTACACATGGGGACTACGGATCGACGGTCCAGACTTTTATCGCGAAATTACTCCGGTTGAAGTAGACATTACGAATCAAGCACCCGTATCCACCGGCGAATCCATGGTGTTATCCAAAGATGACAGCAATACAGATGTCGACCTGAACAACTACTTTAAGGATGCCAATAATGATCCTTTAACGTATGTCCTTGCTGAAGGTGGAAATGAACGCAAGCTCGGGGAGGCCGTCATTGAAGGTAACCTGTTGCGATGGTCTTCTCTTCACACTGGAAGTTCCACCATTAAGGTGACAGCAACGGATTCTGAGGGAGCAAGTATAACTACAGACATTACGTTGCAAATTCAGTCTTTCCGTGAAAAGGTACTGCTCTATACAGGATTGGGCCTGCTTCTTGCTGGTGGTATTTTCGCACTGTATTGGTTCGTATTGAAACCAAAACCCGTATTCCGCGGAAGACTGGAAGGATACTTTCTAGCTACAGCGAACGGCGAGGATATACCAGTGACCAATTGGCCTCTAACCTCATTGGAACGTCGAAAAGTAAGTCTCAGTGAACTTTTTGATCGCATGGACATTGGGGTCAAAGTACCTGAAGCGGGACGAATCTGGCTGGAAGCGGGTAAGAAAGAAACGTTATTGGTACGGCACGATACGAATTGTACGGTTGTCCGAGGCCGAACGCCAGTGAAGCGTAGATACACGGAAGCTATGGAGTACAATGAAAAGTTGTATATTACGTTTGAGGATGGTGTTACGGAGATCGAAATTCGTTACAAAGCCATCAAACCAAGTACCAATATCTATGTAGGGCAAAAGAGAGATCCCCAGTAAACTACGTGTTAACTAAGTGGAAATGAAGCACGCTGATGTATGTTCTCTCTGAAAATATAAAAGAAAACAAGCCAGTTCGTCCCCATCAAGGGGACGAACTGGCTTGTTAATGTTGTTCATGCATATAAATGCTATGCTCTCATTTAAGTGCATCCACTTTATGAACATAGGTTATGACTGCTTACGCCGTCTCAGTTTGCTTTTTCGACTCCACTTCATAGACCTGCGTATGTTCATTCTCGGCTAAAGACCATTCCACTGTACCTGGTTTGCGCACTTTCCATACCCAGGCTTGAACTCGTAGCGAACTTCTGACCCAAGCTAAGGAAGCACAGCGTTTCTCAGACCGAACCGTCAACCCCCAATGAATAACACGAGCAAGCCAAGGATTCACATACTCATTATGTGAGCGAACAGATGGCAATTCATCCTGGAACAACCGCTGTTTCACGTCCATAGGGGGTTGCCCGCATGTCCAATAATGGAGCAGAGCCGCCAGGCTATAGATGTCAGACATCGGTCCCTGACTGGATTTCTCCGAATAAAACTCCAGCGGAGAATAACCTGCCGATGTAAATATCACCTGTTTCTCTCCGGATTGCATCGGCCAACGGGTAGCTGAGCCAAAGTCCAGAAGTTTGGGTGTACCATCCTCCATAACCATAATGTTGGAAGGTTTCACATCCCGGTGAAGAATGCCTTGCTTATGTATGTAATCCAATGTATCCACCAGTGGAAGCAGCGTCTCCGTTATGAAGGCAGCATCAAGTGCATGATTGTGTTCATTCAAATACTCGGTTAATGTGATTCCCGTGCAGTATTCCATCACCAGATACCCCGTATCATTCGCTTCAAAATGATCCAAATACGAAACAATATGAGGATGATCCAGTTTCGATAACAATTCACCTTCGAGCAGAAATGCAGCCAGTAACTCCTGATATTGCCCACCGTATCCTCGCGAAGAGCAGAACACCCCACGCTTGTCTGCCTGACGTTCAGCCAGTCTCTGTGGGAAAAATTCCTTAATGGCTACCTTGGCACCTGTGTTACGATCTCGCCCTGCATATACAATAGCCAACTCACTGCTGGCTAATACCTGTCTTATTTGATATGTATCATTTATAATTACATTGCGTTGCAATGCCATTTTGCAATTGTCTTTTCTCATAACCAGACCTCTTTTCAACCTTGTCAATCGGAAGACTTTCCGCGTAAATGCATCATTTGGTTCAACCAGTAAGCAATTCATCGCCAACTATACATATAAACCAAATGATGCAATTTGAAACACCTTCACGCGAAATATTTAAATATAAATGATATCAAGCCTTCTACGATCCACTGCTAATCCCTATCCACACTATTCTATAGAAGAAAAGCATTCTCTTATATAGAGTATCGACAGATGGATGTAATTACTTTATTAAACTGGAGAAAAACATTTTTCATCCTTCATTTGCAGCTTTTATTAATAATTATTCTGTAAAAAACGCCCGATTTCCTCGTTCATCTGAACCAATACATCCTGTGAAGGGAAATGTCCTGTATCATACTTAATGGCTTTTACATTCGTAATAATCTTTTGAGCTCGCTCAATACACTTATCCGCAGGGAAAAAGACATCCTTCTCCCCTACCAACAATAAGGTTGGTGACGTATAATTCACCAGTTCTTCCCGCTCCGTAAGCTTGGGCAGATCCTGATCTATGCTGACGTATTTAAAAAGTTTGCCGATAATGTTTTTATCCATTTCTTTCATGCAGTTGCACGACATGTTGTCCGTAATTTTTTGCAAAGAAGATGGTGAAGACGTCATACGATACTTGACGAGTGGCAGCGTGATATCCTGAGCTGTTTTAATTTTGGAATTGACCGCAAGACCAGCAGGAGCAACCAATACAGCACACGAGATGCGTTCCGGAATATAGGTAGCCAATCTGAGAATAATGCCTCCTCCAAACGATGGACCGATAAATGCACTCTTTTCAATATCATAGTGGTCCAGCAGATCCGACACCCATAAAGCCAAGCTATCAAACCGTGTGGAGATACTCGCTTCCTCACTATAACCAGGATGACCAATCGTATCAGGAGCAATAATCCGGTATTCTTTAAATAAAGAAGAGAACCATGACAACGTCATCGGATTCACACAATTACCGCCTTGGAGAATAAATAACGGCTTGCCATCTAGAGGACCCGTCAGTAAAACATGCGTCTTTCCAAAACGCGTCTCTACATACTCACGCGTAAAATCCTCACCCAACTCGTTCAAATAAATCTCATACTCTTCAAGTATGCTGCTCTTGCCTTCTTCACTTCTATAAATGGAACTCATGTCTGCCTCCTGCAATATATACTCAAATAACCCATTCTAGTGAATGGACTTGCTAATCGATGGACCAAAAAGATAAAGAGGGCCTGCAGATGACAGGCTCCTCCATATGTTTAACTAATCATATTCAGATGATTATAGAGCGGAAACTGGAAATTGTAAATAACGATTCTAATAGACCAGAAATAAAGGGCTCATCTAAAAAAAATATACTTACTTCCGGCCGTAATCGGCCTTGATTTCGCCCCACTGTTTGGTCTGCCATTTTAACACTTTATTGCTATACGTATTTGTCTGGAGCCACTGCTCCGCACGATCGATCATCAGCCAGATTTCTTCCGTGGAGTTGTATCTTGGTAACGTTGTGGCTACTTTTTTCTGCTTTAGCCATTTCATGGCATTGACCGAGTCGGTATACACCGTTTTGGTACTGCCTTCTTTTTTCAAATGTGCGAGGGCATGTACAATGGCCAGGAACTCACCCAGATTGTTCGTGCCTTTGGAGATCGGTCCAACAGAGAAAATAATCTCACCGGTGCGGGTGTCTACCCCTTTGTATTCTACAGGTCCGGGGTTACCGCGTGTCCCCACATCAACAGAGATACTGTCATAATCCACTTCTTCCGATGTTTCCATGCCTGCGCTTCTTCCGCTACCAGCCGACTTGGTCTTCGACGCTCCGCCGGCACTTGAACCCCAGTTCCCTTTCCATCCGGCACGATACGCTTCTTCTGCGGCCGCTTTAGACTCATAAGATTTATATTTAGCTCCGGTATACTGATCCGTCTGCGCTTTGCATTCTGCCCATGTGCTATATACGCCTGGCTTCTTACCTTCCCAGACAACATAGTATTTCTGTTTTGCCACTTTGACCCGCTCCTTTATTTAACTTCATCAATACCCTATTGTAAACGATTGGGAGGGGTGAATGAAAGTTAAGTTGTTCGTCCAAGCTAAGGAATACGACACTTGATTTGGTATAGAAAGGAATACAACCAATGGACTGGATATGGAAATCCATCTTGCTTGTACTGATTGGCATGATTCTGCTACGGATTGCTGGACGTAAATCCATCTCGCAAATGAGTGTAGCCACGACAGTCATTATTATCTCAATCGGAACAACGATCGTGCAGCCAATTGCGAATCATGAGTTAGGCAAAGCGATCGGGTCAGCGGCGGTATTTATCCTCATGCTTCTGATCGTTGAACAATTACAGTTGAAGTTTAATTGGTTTGAAACAATGATGAGCGGAAAATCCAAGGTTATCGTGGAAGATGGGAAGTTGAATCTACCGAATTTGAAACATATGCGCTTTTCCGTGGACCAATTGGAGATGCAGTTGCGGGAAAAAGGGATTACAAGTATTACCGATCTGGAAACGGCCACGATGGAACCAAACGGGCAGCTCGGTTATGTGCTCAAACGGCACGCGCGCCCAGTAACCATAGGCGATCTGGAAGCACTCCTGAAGCAAGGTACGTGGCCCACGGAATCCAAAAAACTGTTCCAGGAGGTCATCCAGGATGGACACTCTCGTCCGCTGGACTCCACACTTGAATAGCTACTGCCTGTCCATCGTCGCAATAGAAAAAGGAAGCCTGTATATCTTCGGGTGAAGATATACAGGCTTCCTTTTTCAGTTTCTGCGTGAATTAATCCCCTCCCTCGTACCACAGCTCCAGCGGCAGACCGACCAGAGACTTGCCAATCCACTCTCTGGCGATGTTGTTGGAGGGCCCCATGGCAATGCCTGCACGCGCGTCACGGAAGAGACGTTCAAACACGCCTTTTTTATAACCATAACCTCCGGTAACATCCAGTGCTGCTTTGGTCGCTTTATTCGCGACTTCGGCAGCATGAATTTTGAATTCAACCAGCGGCAGGAACAGCTCAACTTGCGGTTTCCCCTGTGCCTGAAGTTCGTCCAGCTGCCGCGCAAGTGATAACTGCCAAGGCTTCAAGCTGGAGATTAGCACCTTCACTTCAGCCAACTGCTGGCGTATGATCTGGTAATCGGCTAAGCGCTTGTTAAAATCCCGATGAACCATGCCCTTCACATATTCGGATGCAGCCTCAAGCGCCGCCTCGGCAACTCCAAGCCAGGTTGAGCCCAGGCCGATCAAATATACGGGGGATACACCACTCTCCAGGATTTCGCGACCCTGCCCCTCGGTTCCAAGCTTATCCTGAGCTGCAATTCGAACGCCTTCATATTTAATGGGTCCGCTATGGTTACCACGAACACCGAGCGCATCCCACACGCCGGACGTAATGCCTTCCAATTGTCCATCGACAAGGAAGAAGCTCACATCTGTCGGGGTTTGTGCTCCTGGCGTGCGAGTCTGAGTCACATAAAAATCAGCCTGTCCCGAGCTTGTCGTGAACGACTTTTCGGCATTCAGAATATAATCCTCGCCGTCTCGGGAAGCCTCGCTGAAATTAAACCACCAGTGACCTCCCGAAGCACGCTCACTTGTGGAATACGTACCAATAGCGCCATTACGTACCGGCTTCAGCCAGCGCTCCTTCTGATCCTCATCTCCGTAGAGAGCTATCGTCTGAACGGCTCCAACATGCATGACATACACCAGTGAAGTCGAAGGGCATCCCTTGGCAATTTCTTCTGCCGCAATCGCAAAGGCAACATGATCCAGTCCCCGTCCACCGAAGCGCTCGGGAATCAGCACCCCATTCCATCCAGCCTCAGCAAGGGCGGACAGATTCTCACGCGGGAAACGGCCCTCACGGTCGATCAGCTCAGCACGTGGTTTAATGACTTCGTCGACAATCCCCCGAATTTCAACTCTCAATTGCTCATAGTCTGGCTGGGTGTGAATGGTGTTTGCTTGAATACTCATTGCATCAACTCTCCTCTGATTAGAATAGGGATACATCCCTCAATAACAGTGATACAGATATGCCAATCCATTCCTTCTATTGAAGATCGATCGTTTGATCAGGAAGTTGCTACCCGGTTTAGTGCAGCCTCCTTCTCTCTAACCAGCGGGATTACCTTCTCACCGAAAGCCCGAATATCCTCATCGTAATGAAGAAAGCCAGTAAGAATGAGATTTACTCCAACCTTTTTCAACGCAATGATGCGGTCTGCCACCTGCTCCGGGGTACCAATCAAACCGGTTTTGAACCCGTCATTATATTGCACCAGGTCGTCGAAATTGGAATTCGCCCACATTCCCTCCTGTTCAGGTGAAGCTTTGCCTGCAAATTGAACCTGACTGCGGAAGCCCTCCACGGCCTCGGGGTCAGCATGCAGAATAATCTGGCGCAGTACTTCCAATGCTTCTTCTTCCGTATCCCTCACGATGACAAAAGCATTTACTCCGAATTGCAGCTTGCGGTTGTAGGACGCAGCCCGCCCAGTCACATCCTCAATCTGGGTACGGAAGCCTTCGATGTTATTCCCGTTCATGAAATACCAATCCGAGACTCGTGCAGCCATGTCGCGTGCAGCCGCCGAATTCCCTCCCTGGAACACAGGTGGAAGTGCAACCGGTTTGGGTTTGTGTGGCGCTTCATGAATACGGTAAAAGTCTCCCTGGTGATTGGCTTCTTCTTGCGTCCACAGCTCCTTTATGACACGGATGAACTCTTCCGAGCGACGATAACGCTCGTTATGGTCCAGCCACGGTTCTCCAAATCCATGAAACTCTCCCTTGAACCAGCCGCTGACAATATTTACGGCAGCTCGTCCCTTGCTGATATGATCAATCGTCGTGATCGCTTTCGCTACTGGACCGGGATGCCATAATCCAGGCAATATGGCTGCTATCAGTTTCAAGCGATCTGTAACCACAGCCAGTGCGGAGGCAAGAGCAATGGCTTCCAGTTGATTATCAGCGCCGTAGCTGGCCATAAATCTGGTTTGCAATAACGCATAATCAAAGCCCACATCTTCTGCGATCTTGGCATACCTCGCGTTATCCTCAAATGACCAGCCTGTTTTTTGCGGGATGCTGGAGATAACCAGACCCCCACTTACATTAGGAACCCAATACGCGAATTGCATGGACATGTTGAATCACCTCTTCAATGGAATGATATATAGGCAAGGGCCAAGGCCCTCTCTACCGGAGCGAAATGCAACAAAAAAGACACCTACAATCTATAAGTTTGAGGGTGCCTTTAGTTCGTCTAATCGGCCAGAATGTATGATGTTTTTAATGGAGAGATCGTAAAAAGCAGACCCTATCATTTGGAAGCCGCAGGCGCTTTTACCACATGATCAGGAATGTTATTATTGGCGATGATCTCGCCAAAAGGGCTAATAAACGAGCGCTCGCCGTTATCGCCATATTGTGCATAATTGAGCTTCGGAAACAACAGCTCAGCTGTACGGTAGGCTTCTTCCAGATGCGGGTACCCTGACATAATGAAGGTCTCAATCCCTAGTGCCTCGTACTCCCTAATTCTCGCTGCAACCTGGTCAGGATCACCTACAAGTGCTGTACCGGCACCCCCTCTGACCAGTCCAATGCCTGCCCACAGATTTGGGCTGATCTCCAGATTGGAACGATCCCCATTATGCAGTCTGGCCATTCGCTGTTGACCGACGGAATCCATGCGAGCATAGATCTTCTGGGCAGAAGCAATCGTCTCTTCATCCAGATGAGCGATCAGGTCATTCGCGGCCTGCCAGGCCTCCTCTGCGGTTGGACGAACGATTACATGAAGTCGGATGCCGAAGCGCAGACTTCTTCCCTTTCTGGCAGCAAGCTCTCGCATTCGGTTGATCTTGGCCTCTACCTGGTCAGGTGGCTCACCCCACGTCAGGTATACGTCTACATGCTCGGCAGCCACCTCCATGGCAGCTTCAGAGGAGCCTCCAAAATAAAGTGGAGGATAAGGCTTCTGAATGGTCGGATACAGAACCGATCCACCGTTGACCTTTAAATATTTGCCCTCAAAATCGACTTCTTCGCCCGCCAGCTCCTTGCGCCATATGGTTAGAAATTCATCCGTCAATGCATAACGTTCATCATGATCCAGGAACACCCCGTCTCCCTCAAGCTCGATCGGATCCCCTCCGGCTACAACATTGATCAAAAGTCTTCCTTTGGAGAAGCGATCCAGTGTACTCGCCATTCGTGCCGCCGTGGTCGGAAGCATCAGACCCGGACGTGCAGCGACCAGAAACTTCAGCTTGTCCGTTACCGACACCAGAGAGGAAGCAACGACCCAGGCATCTTCACATGATTTTCCCGTAGGTAGCAGCGCACCGGCAAACCCAAGCTCATCTGCAGCTTGCGCAACCTGCTTGCAATAATGATAGGTCACTGCCCTGGCACCTTCTCGGGTGCCCAGAAATCTTCCATCCCCATGTGTCGGGATAAACCAAAACAATTCCATTTTTCTCTCTCCTCCTGCTCAAATGGTGGCTACTCTGCCCTTGCTGTTCTCTTGAATCAGCTTCCAGACAGGACCTGTTAACGACAATTTGTCATGTCGAATGTAATGGGACGCGAGCCCCCGGATCGGATCACCTGCATAAAATTTTTCATATAACAGATGTCTTGCGCCAAGCGGACTGCCGATGAGATCCCAAGCCAGCTTGAACAGCTCCACTTTTTTCTCTGCACTTACCGCAGCGCCTTCAAAATACAAATGCATAAATTCAGAAATCGGACCGTAGAAGTCCTCAATTCCGGAAGGGGTCTGAACAAAGCCACCTGCGCCGACTTGTTGAAGTATCTCAACAGCCCGTGGATAATATTTGGTTCCCAAATTTCGCGCCGTCTCTACATACGTCAGATCAGGAACGAGTACACCTGCCGCATCAGGCACGGCTTTGGCCTCCGCTGCAATAATCAGCGCCTTGATTACATCAATTTGTGTCAGCAGCTCCCCCAGCTTCTCCTGTATATGCAGAAATCCGGTTACGCCAATCGACTCAGCCACCGCAAAGGCCACACCCGTGACAAATTCCAGCTTGGCGACAAAGCGTACGACATTTTGGTGGAAGGCCAATCCATTGGCTGTACGGTTCCCGCGAAGCTTCAGGACCTTGTCAGAATCGCCGTAGAGAAGCACCCTTTCCCAAGGAATCAGGACATCATCGAAAAAAAGGACCGCATCCATCTCATCGTATCGTGCACTGAGCGGATGATTGCGTTCTCTGGCATCAGCAAATGACTCCCTGCACACAATATGCAGTCCTGGTGAATTGGCGGGTACAATCAAGACATGCGCATGTTTCTGATGTCGGGTCTGAAATTGCAGGAACGAAAAGATCAGAAAGTCATGCGTATACGGTGCACCAGTCGCAATCATTTTGGCTCCTCTAACCACAATCCCTTCCGAAGTTTCCTTCACCACATGCAGGAATCGCTCTGCAATCCGCTGGTCATCCAGTCCGCTGGAACGATCAATCTGGGGATCAATAATGGCTGTTGTCAGAAAGAGGTCGCGGTCTCTGGCCTCATGGTAATAGGTGCTGATTTTATCCGCAAATTGCGGGTCCAGGTCGGATAATTCGTGCCGGGCAGCATACCATCCGGTTACCATGGAACGGGCATAGTCGGATAACCGGCTCATCATGCCATTGGTGCTGGAAGACCAGACTGCAAAGGACTGACTGCGTTTGTTCAATTCGGCTGCTGTGTGCGGTATGAGAAATGAGCTGTGTGCATATCGCTCCTGTCCCTCGAGAGCATAGCCCACTTGCTCCCGTTGAAGAGGATCATCCAGCATATTAAACAACTGCCTGATGGTGGATAGTGTGCCTTTAAAAGCCGCATGTTCGGAAATATTCTTCACCTGCTGCCCTTCCAGCCAGACACGTCGTCCATCCTCCAGACTGGATATGAAAGTATCTCCCCTCAAAATGTCACCCCTTACTTAAATTTTATTTTTCCGATTGATTTGCTATGTTTTATTGTTTATCATAGCTAATATCCATTGGATCGCAACAATCAATGAGTCCAAATTTGACGGTTAACAAACACAAATGCTTGATCTGTCGGGCAACGCCAAAATAAACTACAATCCGGCTTGATTTGAAGGTACCTGCATCTTAAGCGCATTCCCATGGATGCATGAAATGCGGATCTAAACGATGTTGCTTAACCAACAAAAAATACTAATCTGTTGTTTTGAGGTGATATGGAATGAATGAAACTCGAGGTGTCGACCGAAGAATTTACAGAACCCGTGTCATGATCTCTGAAGCTTTTTTGAAAATGATGAAGAAGCAGGATTACGTGGAAATCAGTATCGTGGACATTGCTGAACAAGCGAACATCAACCGTTCAACCTTCTACGCCCACTTTATAGACAAAGAGGATTTACTGGACAAGATGATCAACGAGAAATTGGAGTTGCTGGAACATGTACTCAGTGAACGTTCTGCTGCCATGGATGTGGCCCTTTCTTTTACCGAGCCTGACCCGATCTTTGCGGTCCTGTTTGAGCACATCTTTGAACATGATGAGTTCTACTGGGTCATGCTACTGATCAATCCTGTCGGCAATTTCAGTACCCGGCTGAACGAGGTGATTAAAGCTTATTTTTTTCAACGGATTACCCAACTCGGGATGGATCAGAAGGTTCAGGTACCGCTGGACATTTTACTCGATCATCTCAGCTTCTCCACCAGCGGAATTATTCATAAATGGCTTGAAAACAACAAAGTATACTCTCCCCATCATATGGCTTTGCAGCTTACCCGTCTTGCCCGACTAGGTGTCTACACGGCCATGGGCGCGCAGGCCCAGGATACACGCTCCCCCCCTTCCTGACCTGCCTGTTCTGGAGCCAGAGGCTAACTTGACTAACCTCCTCTGAGAAGAAAGCTAAACACAAAAAAAACTGCCTTCCAAGCTGAAAATCAGCTAGAAAGACAGTTCACTGGAACACTAGACATATCAACGTGTACTCAGATAAGCAATTCCCAAGCCACCCGTAACCGGATTTTCATAGATTTCACAGTCTACATCAAATACCTCACCAATCATTTCACGGGTCAGGATATCAGCCGGTTTGCCGTGGACCACAATCTGGCCCTTTTTCACCACATAGAGATAATCGCAATATTCTGCGGCGAGTTCGAGATCATGCAGCGCTGCCAATATGCCGATGCCGAGTCCACGGACAATATTTAGAATCTGAAGTTGGTATTTGATGTCCAAATGGTTCGTCGGCTCGTCCAGGATCAGGAATTGGGGTTGCTGTGCCAAGACACGCGCCAATACCACACGCTGTTTCTCCCCACCAGACAGAGACACGTAATTGCGGTCTGCATGTCCAGTCAGATGTACTTTTTCCAAAGCCTGCTCCACGATTTCGTGATCCCGTTCATTATCCGTCTCCAGCAGTTTTTTGTGCGGGGTACGGCCCATCATGACCATCTCACGTACCGTAAAATCAAAACTCAATTCATTAAACTGGCCGACAACGCCCATATGTCTGGAAACAAGCTTTGGACTGGATTTGAGAATATCGGTATTGTCCAGAAAAACCTTGCCTTGCTGCGGTTTGATCACTTTATAGATGCTCTTGAGCAGCGTTGACTTACCACAACCATTCGGTCCGATCAGTCCGACAAACTGTTTGCCGTTCACCTGTAATGAAATATCCTTGATGATGTCCGTGTTCAGCACAGAGATGGATACATTTTCTACGTTCAGCTTCATGTTTAATTTCCTCCAAAACCGTAGCCTTTTTTGACCAGCATATACATAAACATCGGCGCACCAATCATGGCTGTAATAATACCGATCGGTAACTCCACGCTGGATATGAGGGATCGTGCAATAACATCCGTCCAGATAAGGAAAATGGCACCAAACAGCACGGATACAGGCATCACTTTACGATGGTCGGAACCCACCAGACCTCTGACGATATGCGGAATAATGAGTCCGACAAAACCAATCATGCCACAGCTCGCCACCATGACTCCTGTCACCAAAGCGGTTAACAGCATGTACACCCTGCGGTACACACTCAGATTAATGCCCAGTGTAACGGCTGCTTCATCCCCCAATAACATCGTATTAAGAACTCTGGACTGTAAAAGGAAGAATAGAATCGCAACCAGTACGACGATACCCACGAGTGGAAGCTTGTTCCATCCAGAAGCCGCCAGGCTGCCCATGGTCCAGAATGTCACCGTTTTGATGCCTTCAGCATTGTTGGCAAAATAAATAATGAAGTTCGAAAAAGCGCTGCATAGCGCGTTAATCACCATTCCGGCAAGCACCAGCTTGACCGACGTCATTTTCCCCCGAATCCCTGCCAAAGTCAGAACCAGTAAGGACGCACCCATCGCACCGGCAAAGGCCCAGAAAGCCACCCCCGTCTGACCAAGCCACCCAATCGCACCAAATCCAATGAGAATTGCAAAGGTTGCTCCAAGTGAAGCGCCTGAGGATATACCCAGTATGTAAGGATCAGCCAGTGGATTCTGCACAGCAGCCTGCATAACAGCACCGCACAAGGCCAAGCCTGCACCGATAAACATCGCCATCAGCACACGCGGAAAGCGAATCTGCCAGATAATATCGGTAAAGGAACCTGCTTCAATGGGTGTTGTTCCCCACTGAAATCCCGTTAATTTGTATAGTAGGATACGATACGACTCCGCCAGTGGAATTTGTACCTGTCCAATGGAAACTGCAATACCTACGGATATAAGCGTAATTATGATTAAAGCTGCAATCAGTAAAGTAAACCCGGATTTACTATGAATCAGAGACTCTCTTTTCCCCATACGCTGTGTCTGAACCTGAACCGTCTGTGCCATCTCTTCCCCCATCAATTCGCGTAAAATGTAGAACAAATTAAATTTAGCTATTTACAATGTGTTTTCTCGGATTATAATTGAGAATGATTATCTTTGTCAATTTAAAACACATAGAAAAGGGGTTCATCATTTAATGAAATTCACATCCAGAACCATTGGCTTCGCTGCTCTAAGTCTCCTGTTACTGCTGCTTGCAGCCTGTTCGAATGTTTCAACTTCTTCCCCTGCCGAAGAAACAACTTCAACAACTAATACGACAGAAACTTCAGCTCCTGCTGAGAGTACAAATAAAACGACGTACCCGCTCACCATTGAGAATTTTACAATCTCCGGTGAGGGCGGCGAGTGGAAACCAAAAGTGCAAGTATTTGATAAAGCCCCTGAACGTGTTGTTGCGAATACCCAATCTGCGGCTGAGATGCTCATCAAATTGGGTCTGACCGATAAAATGGTCGGCGTTGCTGCTCTATACGGTTCCGTTACACCGGATGTGGCTGATGATTTTGCCAAAATTCCGGTATTGTCCAAGGATTATGTAGGTAAAGAGCTGGTTGTAGGTGCAAGCCCGGATCTGGTACTCGGACGGGGTGACCTGTTCGCTGATGCAGACTGGGGCGTGGGTACCGTCGATGGTTTGAATGAAATGAATATCCGCACGTTCCTGCAAACGACGAATCACAAAGGCACACTCGATAGTCTGTATAGCGATATTGCACAACTTGGGCAGATCTTCGACGTTCAAGAAAATGCCGCAACATTCACAGAAAGTCTGAAGACTCGTGTTGATGCCATTAAGGCAAGTGTAGCCGATCAGCCTGAGCATACTTTTGCCTACATCGTACCCGCTACAGAAGACACCATTACGGTAAGCAGCATGCAGAATGATACGTATCAGCTGGATGCACTTGGCCTGTTGAAGCTGAAAAATACGTTTGATGGTGTGCAAGGTGAGGTAAGTGTTGAACAATTGATCACAGCGAACCCGGAGTATCTGCTCTTGTCCGCGTACGCCGGTTCACCGGATATCGACAAGCTGATTCAAAATCTGTATGCCAATCCTGCCCTGCAAAGTATGAACGCAATCAAGAACAAACAGATCTATGTCACAGATTTCAGCCAGTTCTGGGGTTATGGATATCAAATTCTGGATGGTATTGAGAAAATGGGACAGGAAATGAAAGCTAATCCGATTAAGTAATCCCAGGCGTTGGTTGGTAATATAATATTGCAGTGAAGTATTACAATGAAATAAAAACAAAGGAGCAGGAGAAGAAGTTCTCACTGCTCTTTTTTATGCCGTGAATGCAAGAAATCACGGATCAAAGCTTGACATTAGTTTGATAACAAACTATATTACACATATGAAAACAAGAGACGCTATTTCACTCATATCCAAAATTAAAGAGAAGGTCAACCGCTTCATCCTTACTGAGATGGCTGAGCAGGGAATCCAGGATCTTGCCACATCCCATGGGGATATCATCTATGCCCTGTACAACAATCACAGGATGACTATGGCTGAAATCGCCAAAAAAATTGGCAAGGATAAATCCACGGTGACTGCACTTGTGGACAAATTGGTGCGGACAGGATACGTCCTCAAGGAGCGTGATGCAACAGATTCACGAGTTGTTCATGTGGCTTTGACTGCAAAAGGCGAAGAATTAAAGCCTGTCTTTGAAGAGATATCTCAGCGCATGTTGGACGCGTTCTATGCGGACGTTACGGAAGCGGAGAAAAAAGAACTGCTGCGAATTTTAATGAAAATTCATGGCAACTTCTAATTTTTTTTGGAGAAATAGTTTGATATCAAACTAATAGTTTAGAGGAGGTTTTTGGTATGACGGACTACACTCAATTATTACCGGAACATGAAGTAAAGAAGATCGGAGAACATGATTTACACTTGGAAATATTCCAAGGAACCCCGCCTCATGACGAAGAAACAACGACCAAGAAGCCCCCACTGCTGTTCGTTCACGGTGCATACACAGGCAGCTGGATGTGGAGCAAATATATCCCCCACTTTGTCCAGCACGGTTGGACCTGTTATGTCATGAACCTGAGAAGTCACTACAAGAGTCGGGTCATGGACATGACAAAGATTACGTTTGACGATTATTTGGAGGATATTCGTGAAGTGTTAGCCGAGTTCAACGAACCTCCCGTTCTCATTGGCTTTAGCATGGGTGGGATTCTCAGTCAAAAGATTGCAGAAACCGTTACTCTGGCAGGCCTGGTTGTGATTGACGCCAGTCTGAGCAAGGAAGTCCATGAGCTAATCCCCTACCCGGAAAGCAATCGTATCACACCGGGGATCATCATGCCTGCACCTGTCCGTGATGAACTGACCAGTATAGATGAGACGGCAGAAGACATTGCTTTTCAGCGTAAATATCTGCAAACGGAGTCTGCGAAGGCATTTGCTACCTTTTCAGTTCTGTGTGGAGCCGATGGAGTATCCATTAATGGTGATCTGATCTGTTGCCCCAGCTTGGTGATCAAGGCTGTTTCCTGTGAAGACGAAGATCAGAGAGGCAAATTAACTGCCAAGCAGCTACATGCTGAATACGCCGGACTCTGGGATACAACACATACGGGTTTACTGGTAGGCCAACGGTACATGGAACCTGTCCAACTCATCCTTGGATGGTTGAACAGACAGCATCTTTTGAATTAACGGAGAAACTCACAAAATAAAATAAATACCATGTTAAAACCTCCTTCTTACCTTTAATCCTGTATGCAAAAGTTTGATTTTTTTAGATAAGCTTATATGCATAGTTCTGGATAGGATTAAACGATAAGAAAAGAGGTTTTTATTCATGGCCATTAACACATCCCTCCCCAAGCAAAGGGAGCTGCCTTCCATATCTTCAGAACGCCTTCCGTGGGCTGGGCTACTTGCTTTAGCCATGGCTGGATTCATATGCATCCTCACTGAAAGCCTGCCCGCGGGACTGCTGCCGCAAATTGCAAAAGACTTGGGGGTCACTGAAGCCCTCACTGGACAGTTGGTGACTCTTTATGCCATTGGATCACTTATTGCTGCGATTCCCTTGACTGCTGCTACACGTGGATGGAGACGCAGACCTTTACTGCTGGCATGCATTAGCGGCTTTCTTGTCTTTAACACCGTTACCGCCATATCCTCAGATTATATCCTGACACTTGCTGCTCGTTTCATGGCCGGGGTCTCTGCAGGTGTGTTATGGGGGATGACAGCAGGTTATGCTCGTCGGATGGTCCCGGATTCGTTAAAAGGCAAGGCCATGGCTGTGGCTATGGTTGGCACTCCGGTGGCGTTAGCCCTGGGTGTCCCAATCGGTAGTTTTCTTAGTTCTTATATCGGCTGGCGCTTCATCTTCGGGATTGTATCTCTTCTGACCGCAGCTTTAATCGTATGGGTTCTCTGGAAAATGCCGGATTTTGCAGGAGAGCCAGCCGGAGAACGTCTTCCCCTGCATAAAGTGTTTTTAATTCCCGGCGTTAGGCCCATTCTGTTTGTTGTTCTGGCCTGGATGCTTGCCCATAATATCCTTTACACCTATATTTCTCCTTACCTTGCCCAGACGGTATTTGCTAACAGAGTAGACTTGATTTTGCTCATTTTTGGTATCACTTCCATTGTGGGAATTTGGTTAACCGGAATGCTCATTGACCGATTTTTGAGGAGATTAGTAATCATCAGCCTGGCAGCATTCGCCCTGGCGTCTGTCGTGATGGGAATCGGTATTCATCAACCTGTGATTATTATCCTTGGCATTATGATCTGGGGACTTACATTTGGCGGGGCTGCCACACTACTGCAAACTGCCATTGCTCAAGCCGGAGGCAAAAGTGCAGATGTCGCCCAATCGATGCTGGTTACAGCATGGAATCTGGCGATTGGTGGAGGAGGCATCATCGGGGGCATCCTTCTTGAAGTATTTGGAGCAGGATACCTTGCCGGATCGCTGTTTATCTTGCTGATCCCTGCATTGCTCGTAGCTATGCGGGCTTATGAATATGGATTTCCCAAAGTAAAATAACAGGCAGGCATTTTGCATGAGTTACACGTAGGACAAAAGAGGAGTTCACTTGATGTGAACTCCTCTTTTGCATTTCATTTTATAGTTTTATAGACTGCGGTTTATTCTGCCTGTGCCAGTAGATTCGGTCCTTCCATGAGATTTTTATGTGCAATAGGAGAAGACATCGTAATTAAGGTCATGTAAGTGCCGTACGGATCACACTTATTCTCGAACTCTTCGAGTCCCTGGATCGTGTCTGTAAGGATTTTCAGTAAGTAATTATACTCCCCGCTTATCCGATAACATTCCACAACTTCAGGTGACGCACGACAGAAATCCAGGAAAGGATAACAATCCCGCGTACGAAAAAGAACATAGGCCGTGCTCTGCTTGCCCAATTTGGATGGGGAGATCACCGTACGATATTCCTCGATAACGCCCTTTTCTTCCATTCGTTTGACTCGTTCAGTAACAGCTGGTTGAGATAATCCTACTAATTTGCCTAATTCGGTCATGGATAATCTCGCCTGATTCTCCAAATGAAACAGAATATGCTGATCTATTTCGTCCATGTGATTCACTCCTTTAAATACATAAGATATATTCAAGAATAACCTTAAGTATATTCGATAATTCACTATAATACCTTTAGTAAGCCATGTAATACAAAATTAATCATTAATATAATAAACACAGCCACAATAATTAATCAATCACATCAGTTGTTGAGAGGAAGATAAGAATGGGAAAAGAACACATTACAACATTGCATACTTATGTGGATCAGGCAATAGACCGCGCTATAAGCGAAAAAAGAATCGTAGGAACGGTTGTACAAGTTGCATTAGGAGGAGACCTGATATACAGCCGGGCTGCTGGTTTTGCAGACAGGGAGCAAAAACGTACCATGGCAGAAAACGCTCTGTTTCGACTTGCTTCCGTAACGAAACCCATTGTGTCAGCAGCAGCTCTGGCATTGGTCTCACAAGGAAAGCTGAGTCTGCATGATCCGGTGACTCGCTGGCTACCTGCATTCAAGCCCAAGCTTACCCATGGTCAGGACGCTCAAATAACAATTCGTCAATTGATGACACACACCGCTGGTTTAACCTATCGGTTCTTCCAAGAAGACCAAGGCACTTATGAACGCGCAGGAGTTTCGGATGGAATGGATTTATCTGGAATTAGTCTGGAGGAGAATCTCCAAAGGCTTGCTTCTGTTCCTCTTTTGTATTTGCCAGGAAACATGTGGAGATATTCCATCGCGACAGATGTACTCGGAGCGGTTATCGAAAAGGTAACCGGAATGTCACTAAGAGAAGCTGTTCAATTGCTGGTTACTCATCCACTTCGCATGACGGACACTGATTTTGTTGCAGTGGATTCGAATCGGTTGACCGCTGCATACGCTGATGGTTCTGAAGAACCGCGTCTTCTCCATAATGAGTTGGAGCAGGTTCCTTTTATTGAAGGTACTGCCGGTTTCCGGCTTGCCCCTAACCGTGCAAATCAACCTTCGGCTTATCCATCAGGCGGAGCGGGTATGGTTGGGAGTACCGGAGATTTTCTCACTTTACTTGAGACATTGCGGCAAGGGGGTCAGCCTATTCTTACGGAAGCTGTTGCCACCGAGATGGCCACGAATCAAATCGGTGAACTCGTCATGCCGTATTGGCCAGGAAGAGGGTTTGGCCTTGGTTTTACAGTACTTAAAGATCCTGTTGCAGCTGGCACCCCGGAATCCCCGGGCACGTGGCGGATGGGTGGAACTTACGGGCATTCCTGGTTTGTTGATCCAAAAGAAGAACTTAGTGTTGCAGCATTCACCAACACGGCACTTGAAGGGATGTCGGGCCCATACACTACCGATATCTGTGATGCCATCTACGCAGGCATTCGTGAAAGCAAAGGGGCTACAAGAATTTAAATACGAATAACCGCCCAATATCATTGGGCGGCTATTTATTTGGCAACGATGGTAAGACTTACTGTCTGTTACTGCTCAAGTTTCTTTTTTTGAGAAGGTAGATCCCAGCAACCAGAATAAACCACACCGGCGTGACAAACAGTGCAACACGCGTATCCTCGGCCAATGCCAACACCACCAGCACAAACGCCAGGAATGCCAGAATCAAGTAGTTCGAAAACGGATATAGTGGAAGTTTGAAGCGGCTGCGACTCGCCAGTTCCGGCTGAGTACGACGATATCTGAGATGACAGATCACCATGATACCCCAGACAAAGATGAAACACACGGTAGACACGCTCGTGATCAGCGTAAATACGCCTTCTGGCATGATATAATTCAGAACAATTGCGATCAAAATAACAATCGTAGAGAAAAACAGCGCGTTGGAAGGAACCTTCCTGTTATTCAGTCGTGCAAATGACTCGGGTGCGTTGCGATCCTTTGCCATGGAGAACACCATACGGCTTGTACTAAAAATGGCACTGTTACACGCTGACGCTGCGGAAGTCAATACCACGAAGTTCACAATGCCGGCGGCAGCTGCAATACCCACAGCGGCAAACACTTGTACAAACGGACTTTCAGTAGGCACAATGGCGTTCCACGGGTAGATACTCATAATAATCAGCAGTGCGCCAACATAGAACAGCAGTACCCGGATCGGAATCTGGTTAATTGCTCTCGGAATAACCTTCTCTGGGTTCTCCGTTTCCCCTGCTGTGAGTCCTACCAGTTCCATGCCTACAAAGGCAAACACCACCATCTGGAACGATATGATAAAGCCATGCAGTCCATTCGGAAACCATCCCCCATGACTCCACAGATTGGTGAAGCTGGCTGGACCCTGATCCGTTGTAAAACCTTTGAAAATCATATATAAACCAACAACAATGAGTGCCAGAATAGCCACGACTTTAATCAGGGCAAACCAGAATTCCATCTCCCCAAACAACTTGACCGTTGCCAAGTTCATGATCAGCAAAATGACTAACGCAATTAACCCTGGCATCCACTGAGGTACATTCGGAAACCAAAACTGCGTATATAAACCAACTGCCGTAATATCAGCCATGGCGATGGATATCCAGCAGAACCAATAGGTCCAGCCTGTAATAAATGCCGCCATATTTCCCAGGTAATCACGCACAAAATCGACAAAGGAATGATACTGCAAGTTACTTAACAGCAGCTCCCCCAATGCACGCATGATCAGGAACAACACTACACCCGTAATGATGTAGGCCAGCAAGATGGATGGCCCTGTCAGCTGGATCGTTTTGCCTGCTCCGAGAAACAAACCTGTACCGATCGCCCCTCCAATCGCCATCAACTGCACGTGCCTGTTCTTTAATCCCCTTGTTAACGTTTCTTGCTGCATGATCAACCACCACTCTCTTTCTGCAAATGCTCTCTACGATGCAAAATATTATTACTCATCATATAATAATCTGCTCAGAATACATATCCCTCATTTTATATATTTTTTTGCACAGCAAATAGGCCACCTTGTAAAAGGTGACCTCTGTTTATGTACACGTTTATCATACATACCTAATAAAATATATTAAAATATAAACCAAGCTTAGAACGGCAACGACTAAAAAAGCAATGGCTAATGAACGTTCGGTTTTCCAAACTCGAATAGCATTAGCAACACTAATCATCAATAGCGCAATCAAGTTAATATTACCCGAGTTTGATTGGAACATGTTAAAAACGATCATCATAAATCCTACGATCCAGATTAACAAAAACCACAGTGGAGTTTTCTGAAAAAGCTGCTTCATTATGATTTACTCCTTATATTAAATTGTCTGTTTATAAGATATTCTTCAACAGGGAGATAAATTCCTTTATTTAGGTTATAATCCCAAATAATCAATACTATATAGACCAATTTTAAGTATCTTCACAGTAAAAAGGGCTCCCGATAAAGGCGCCCTCTGGTTGTTCAGCAACTATTTTTGCTTATAAAACTCATGATACAGCTTCATTAACGCCCGCTTCTCAATCCGTGATACGTATGAGCGTGAGATGCCCAGTTCCTTGGCAATTTCGCGTTGAGTTCGTTCTTCCCCGCCTGCTTCCAGGCCAAATCGACCGATTACAACTTCCTTCTCCCGGTCATCCAGGATGTCTAGATTGCGATAAATTTTGCTTTTTTCAATCTTAAGCTGTACCCGATCTACAACATCATCAGCTTCTGTCCCAAGGATATCGATCAATGTAATTTCATTGCCTTCTTTGTCCGTACCGATGGGGTCATGCAAGGATACGTCTTTGCGTGTTTTCTTCAGGGAACGCAGATGCATAAGTATCTCGTTTTCAATACATCTAGCGGCAAATGTGGCAAGCTTTGTACCTTTGCCTTGTTGAAAACTTTCTATGGCTTTAATCAAACCAATGGTTCCGATGGAAATCAAGTCCTCTTGATCTTCACCCGTATTGTCGAACTTTTTGACGATATGCGCGACGAGGCGCAGATTGTGTTCAATGAGCAGATTGCGAGAGTGAGCATTGCCTTCAGCCATAAGGCGCAAATGTTTGGCTTCATCATCCTCAGCCAGTGGCTGGGGGAACGCATTATTTTTGACATACGAGACGAGTAACGTTAACTCTTTAATGAATAGAGCAATTGCGGTAAACAATCCGGGCACAGATGACACCTCCTGCAGTTTTACAACGATCTGGCCTGAGCACATGTGGGAACAGGGTCGATCTATTGTATGTAGGCAGAGGCCCAGAAGTGCACGTACACTTGAAAAAGGGGATGATCTCGCGAAAATTTCACAGACTCACAGAAACAATGGAGCCCACCCGCTGAAGCAGGAGAAATTCTTTTTCCACACTTTCGATAAAATACTTCTTTTCACCAAATAGGACAACATCATTCTGGGCTAATGAAACATCGCTTTTAAAATAGATCACATTGTCCGTTTCACGGAACGCACCTTTGTAATAAAACATCATATCCCTCTCCTTCTTAACACTACCTATGTAATCAATTAAACCATTACTTACACTCTCATTAACCCCATCCCCAAAAATAAAAATACCTCATATGTTCCATTCCGATGACTTGATTCATAACAAAAACCCCAGCTCTGTACAAAACAGAACTGAGGCTGCGGCTCATCCAATATGAATCCCAGTAAATATCTGAGAATCCCTAGGAATACCGGTTAATTACTTGAAGATTCGTTGTGAGAACTGATACAAACCGCTGTTCCAGACAGATGGTTCATGTCCACCTACATCCAGATACCAAGTATGCGGAATGTTCATGCTGCTCAAGCCGTTTTTGAAATTCTGGCTGACCCATAACAGACCATCACTTGATCCACAGGAGATCCAGAGCAATTTGAGTTGGCTGGCAACTTGTCCCGGGTTGGAAACCAGCTGCGATACAGATTGCGTATTCGGTGCAGCCGAGAAGGCCCCTACCCAGGCGAAGGTATTCAGATTTTTCAATCCAAAGTTAAGCGATTGTCCACCACCCATGGACAGACCGGCCAACGCACGACTATTCTTGTCTTTGTACACCGGATAATTGGCCTCGATATGAGGAATCAGATCCTTGAGCAAGTCTTGCTCAAATCGTTCAAACGCAGCCACCTTGTCTGGAGCAAAAATGTCACCAACTGGACGGTCGTCCTTCATAGCACGTCCATTCGGCATGACAACGATCATATCTGACAGCTTACCTTCAGAATACAAGTTGTCCAGAATGTTCTTCGGTTTCATGGCGTTTACCCACTCATGCTCATCTCCGCCGATACCGTGCAAGAGATACAGGACGTTATACTTTTTATTTTGTGAATATCCTGGCGGTGTATACACCGTCGCTTTCCGTGTATTGCCTACCGTTGTGGAATAATAGGAGATCAGATTGGTATTGCCGTGTGGAATATTGTTACGATACGCATCATAACCCGGCGGTGCAGGCACAACCGGAGTGTTAGCCAGCGCATTTTGTCCCGTATTATCCATGGTGCCGGTCGCTCCCTGATCGATCACCGCCTGAATGGGGGTTGTAGCTGGAGTTTCCTGCATATCGGCTGCAGACGCCATCGTTGGTACAAGGAGTGCTGCTGTGATGGAGAGACTCAGAATCTTGGACAGACGTTTTTTCATCAATATCAATCTCCTTTGGAATATGATTTTCAACCGTGTTCGAACCTCGTAACAGGTCTTTCAGATACACACAAAACTTCAATTGAAAGCCCTTACATTTTAGAGTAAAGTTCCTCCTTTCCACGCATGAATACGGACCTGCATCCTTTGCCTTTCCCAATATGGAAGTAAAGAATCACGATCCATAATTTACAATGAATTCCAATTACAACTTTATTATATCACCTCCCAAGACTTGTACATCATCAAAAAACTTAAATAACTATACCTTATAGTTTAAAAAGTATACTTCTGCACACCACCATACCCTCTATTCGCTTCCTCCACTTCGGATCTCATCATGAAATAAAAAAGCCTCAACTCTCCGTGTTCAACGGAAGAATTGAGGCGAACCGATTCCATTTTCAGCTTGCCGACGTTGCCTCTACTACCTCAACAACCTCTGGCCCATGATGTTTACGATCCATGAACAGACTGAAGAGCAGTCCTAGCAAACCCAATCCGGCAATAACTGCCGCATACAAAGGTACGGATATAAGACCCGTGTGGGTAATTGCATACCCGCCCAGATAGGCACCACCTGCATTCCCCAGGTTAAATGCGGAGTGACTTGATGTTGTTGCCAGCAGTGGCGCTTCGCGGGTCATATTCATGATTCGAATCTGCAATCCCGGCATAATGCCAAAAGCCGCAACGCCCCACAAGAATATAGTGATTACAGCAAGATAAGGGCTCTCCAGGGTAAGCGTAAGTGCAGCCAGAAGCACCGCCAGTATCCCAAAATTGACGATTAGGGAAGGCATCAGCTTCCAGTCCGCCAGACGGCCGCCAACCATGTTCCCCAAGGTAACGCCGAAGCCAAACAATACCAGAATCCAGGTCACATTCTGTTCGGCAAAACCACTAATGTCCACAAGCATCGGCGTGATGTAAGTGAACACGGCGAATAGACTTCCACATCCCATCGCTCCAACAAGCAGAACCAATAATACTTGGGGACGAACCAAATTTCGAAATTGCTGTCCGAGATTTGCTGGTGCTCCTTGCGGGAGCACGGGAATAAAACGAATGATGCCAATCAACGAAATGATGCCCAAGATCGTAATCGCCCCGAAAGATGAACGCCATCCAAGCTGTTGCCCGATAAACGTACCAAACGGAACACCAATAATATTCGCAATTGTAAGCCCTGCAAGAACAACGGATACTGCTCCTGCCCTTCTCTCGGGTGCAACAAGCCGCGTTGCCATGATTGAACCTACACCGAGGAACGTACCATGGGCAAATGCCGTTAATATCCGTGCCGAGATTAACAACCCGTATGTGGGAGCAATGACAGACAATGCGTTACCGATAATGAAAATGCACATGAGCAGCACCAGCAGTTTCTTCTGTGGAATCTTGTGAGTAAACACGGTTAATATCGGTGCACCTACCGCTACACCCAGTGCATATCCCGTAATGAGTTGTCCTGCCTGTGGAATGCTTACATTCAAATCTGTTGCTACATTGGGCAGCAGGCCCATAATAATAAATTCAGTCATACCAATCGCAAAAGCTCCAATAGTCAAGCATAACAGGGACAATGGAAACGCCCCTCGTTTACCTGACTGTGAAACCTGTGGTTGTATTGTGTGTCCAGTCGTGCTCATAGATGTTCTCTTCTCCTGTCTCTTAATCAACGATGTTCTGTCGCCTTCAACCACAAGGCATCTGTTAGTTGTTCGAACGTTTCACGCATAGCCAGCTTGTCCCGCCAGTGTGCCGGAATACCACTCAGTCCATAATAAGCACCTGCAATCTGCCCATACACCGCACCTGTAGTATCCGCATCATCACCCAGATTCACAGCTAACAATGCACCTTCTTCAAAGCTTGCCGACTTATGGAACGCCCATAGTGCTGCTTCGAGTGAACGAACCACATAACCACTGCCCTTAATTTCGGGCGGTTCTTTCCTCTGATAGGACCCCCTAACAACCTCTTCAATAGCGGGTGAAAATGAAACCTCTTCCCTCCACTGTAGGCATGTCTCCGGCATCAGCATGACGTTTTTGTCTGCTCCTCGCAGACCAGCAACAAGTATGGCAGCCAGCACTTCACATGCTTCCACGCTTTCCGTTGCAGCATGTGTTGTACGAGAGCTCAACCCGGCATAGCGGACCGCCTCGTTAGGTTGATTGGCATAAGCCATCACGACAGGAGCAAGCCTCATGATAGAGCCATTACCTGCCGTCATTGGGTCAGTTGATCCGCTGTAGGCTTCCCCAGTTATCTCAAACCTCTCCAAGGCACTTCGGGTGGCACCTCCGATATCGAAGCAATTACCTGTGCTGCTCATATACCCGACCTTGTACCAATTGACGTATCTGCGCATCTGATCCGCAGAATCAAAGTCTGCCTTGCGTATCAAACTTTCTGCCAGACATAGAGCCATGGATGTATCATCTGTCCATTGCCCTGCCTCCAGCCCAAATACGCCACCTCCCACCATATCCGTTACAGGTTCAAACGTGCCAGGGCTGCTGAATTCCACGGTAGTTCCGAGCGCATCACCCACTGCAAGCCCGATGAAGCAGCCATTGAAACGGTCTTTTTGCAGCATCCTTTTCTTCCTCCCTTACTCCATGTACTTTCAGAATCTTTCTTCCATTCTCCCACACGGCTTGATCCGGCGTAAAGCTAATAAAATCCAATCAATTAAGCTCCATTTCTTCTATTATAAAAGTGTCGAAAGCTGTTGAACGGCCTGATTATCAAATTTTCATAAAAAAAGTTTTATTTTTTCGAGCTGAAAATACAGTTTATTCGGTACACCGCTTACATGCAAAGGGGTTAACGGTTTGCAACGTTCATCATTTTCTGAAAACAAATCATATATGTGAAAATTTTCAATGTAAACAATCATGACACGCTTGACCTCTCAGTTTGTCCTATGTTACGGTTTTATTAGCTTAAAACGCATATTTTTTCCCAAATTAATATTCATTTTCGATTTACTGCGTCAACTAACTTCCCGCAGGTTAATGAATATACGGAAATGAATTTACAGAAAATTTTCATTCGTTTTTATTCCCAAACTAATTCTGAAACAGGAGGAACAAATTTATGATTAAGGCACTGGTGTTTGATTTCGACGGAACGATTATTGATACAGAGACAGCATGGTATATTGCTTTTCGTGATGCTTACAAGGAACACGGCGTGGATCTAACCCTGGAGATGTATTCACAATGCATCGGTACCAGTCTGAAAACATTTAATCCGTATGAGTACCTCATCACAGATTTGAATCTTCCGATCGATCGGGAAGCGTTCAGGGAATCCGTTCAGTTGCAGCACGCTGCATTGATGAACAAAGAGAAGGTTCGTCCTGGTATTCAGGAATATCTCGAACAAGCACGTGAAGCCGGACTGAAACTCGCTGTAGCATCCAGCTCCAAACGGGATTGGGTTGAACAGCATCTGGAACAACTGAAACTGAAAGATTATTTTGAAGTCATTCGTACGGCAGATGATGTTGCAAATGTGAAGCCTGACCCGGAACTCTACACTCAAGCGCTTGAAGCCCTTGGAGTAACTGCAGACGAAGCCGTAGCGATTGAGGATTCACCTAACGGCGCGCGTGCAGCTGCTGCGGCTGGTATGCACTGCGTAGTCATCTCGAATACCATCACAGGAACACTGGAATTCGATATGCCTCACCAACGGCTGTCTTGCTTGACTGACCTCTCATTTAACGATTTGATTTCGAAGCCACTCGTCACTACCGTCTAAGGTCTGCACGAATTTCGCGATTTAATCCTTAAAGGGGGAGTTCACACATGAAAGCTGTACATTTTGGTGCGGGCAATATAGGCCGCGGTTTTATCGGTCATATGTTGTCCGCTTCCGACTACGAAGTCTGCTTTGTCGCACGTAACCCGAAGAAAATCTCCATGCTTCAAGAGAGACAGGAATATCCGATTACACTTGCCAACAGCGAACAGGATACAACGATTGTCAACAACGTGACGGCTATCAACGTAAGTGAGCAGAATCTGGTTGCTGAAGAGATCGCTTCAGCCGATCTGATCACAACCGCCGTCGGTGTATCTGCTCTCGGAGATATCGCAGAGCCTATTGCCAAAGGCATTCAACTTCGCATGAAAAACAATAACCAGGCGCCACTGCATATTATCGCTTGCGAGAATGCTATAGGTGGGAGCACCCGGCTGAAGAAACGCATCTATCCATTCCTGGATGAAAAAACCCGTAATAAAGCGGAACGTTATGTTTCTTTCCCCAATGCAGCTGTGGATCGGATTGTTCCGGCCCAAAACCACAAGGACCCGCTGCAGGTCACTGTTGAACCTTTTTACGAATGGGTCGTTCATCGTCCAGCACTTCTGGATGGTTTTAAGAAAATTGATGGTGTCCACTATGTGGACTCCCTTGAACCTTATATTGAGCGTAAAATGTTTACGGTGAATACAAGCCACTGTGTTGCCGCATACTTCGGATATCTCGAAGGATTCAAGACAATCCGGCAAGTTATGAGCAACTCCACCCTGCGGGCCAAGGTACGCCATGTTATGGAAGAGACCGGTGAGATGCTCATCCAGAAGCACGGATTCAACGCACAGAAGCATAATAAATATATCGACACCATACTGGAACGCTTCGCCAATCCCAACCTGACGGATCAGGTCACCCGGGTTGGACGTTCCCCCCTTCGCAAGCTCTCGCCTCATGATCGGCTTGTTCGCCCAGCGATGCAGGCCAGTGAATTCGGAATCGACATTCCTCATTTAACTTCTGCTATGGCAGCCGCAATGCTGTTCAATGACAAACGCGACGAGGAAGCCATGAAGCTACAACACATGATTCGCGAAGATGGCGTCTCCGCCTTTATCCGTGAACGCATGGGAATTCCCAACGAACATCCCGTTCATCAGAATGTAATCGCCAGCTATCAGGAACTCAGAGGGCGTAAGGAATCGACGATACTAACCTGAATATGCCTATCAGTCCTATCAAGTCCTATCAAGGTTATTGGTTCGATCCCGCAAACTGAATAAAACACGGTGAAGAAGCCGGGAGGAACCTATGCATGGCACTGTTCCTTCCGGCTCTTTGTCTTTACATGGCACGGTACACTCTATATGGTAGTGTAGCTAATAAAAAAGCGATCTCCTCTCTCAAGGAAACACTCTTTTTAGGTAATCTTTTTAATTTACTTAGCCGTTCGGCGTAACCGTGTGACTCATTCATTTTCTACTCATTCATGATGGAATTAAGAGATGCATAGGCCATGGGCAGGAACCCTTCCGAAGGTTCACCAATAGGTGCTTGGATGTGGAAAACGAAACCATTGCCGTCCAGTTCTTTCACAATAAAATACTCTGTTTTCTTATCATTCTGGGACATCATGTACAATCTTGCATCCTTCATTGGCCCATTACTGAGTTGTTCAGCCGTTAATTGTTTCACTTCTCCGGTCTCGGACAACTCTTCCTTGGCATCCATCTTTAGCGCATCCAGATTGTAATTAGCCGGCAGCTTCTCAATCTCTATCTCATAATCCGGATCAATCTTCATTGTTAATTCATGGTCTTCCGCGTCAAAAGCCATCGGTTCAAACACATAAAGTGAATAACCTTTCGCTTGTGCCAATGTCACTGGGCGTTTTTCGGTCATTCCTTCTACCGTCACTTCCAGCTCTGATGTCTTCGGACGATCGGACGTTACTGTACCGCCTGCATTGGAACCGTTATTCTCATCACTCGATTCAATCTTTGCAATCTCTGTAAGTACCAACTGTTTCGTTGTTGCATCAATCGTTTTCTCTACATATTTGAAGCGAACGGAATCTTCGTCATCAATATCATCCAGAGACTTCTGCAGATCTTCACTCACCTGGAATGACATCGGCTTCTCATTCACTCGAATCTCAACGGTATGCGGATCAGCCCATCCAGTCAGAATACCTTCTGCTTCTATTGCAGCACTTTCATTTGGTTGTTGCTCCGGTGCTGGTGACTGTTCTTCCGTATTATTCACTGGTGGCTGTGCAGCAGGATTACTGTTCCCACAGGCCACAAGCGAGAATCCCATAAGTAAAACCAGGAATGATGCACTGACTTTCATTGTATTTCTTTTTCGCATATGAACACCTCCGTTAGCTTATACGCAATGATGCTTGTCCATGTTGCTTCTCATCCATTGGCTTGGCTGTATACTAGTACTTACACGGGAGACAGGCAGCTCAATCATGCAAAATGTCTGAACGATTATTGTAGTCCTCTACCTAACTGGCTTGATCCATCTGTACCAGTTTGGCATTGGCTCCGTTAAACGCTTTGGTCTGGAGGTTAAATTGCTTTCGGAATTCAGCAAGCTTCGCATATTCGCTATTTCGTACCCGAATGGCTCGCTTAATCTTAACCAGATTAGGTTCTGCACTTTCTCTCATCAGATCATACAACTGCTCATCGGCACTCAGACTCAACTGATACGAAGTGACAAAATTCTCCAATGCACGTGCTCTTGCTTCATATTGATCCAGCACCTTTTCAGCCTGTGCCAACGTTTCTTCTTTTTCAAATGATAGTTCTTCCAATGAACTGCGCAAGGCCACCGTCTTCTCGTTGGTCAGTTTCATGGCCTCTTCCGCCTGTTTCAACAACGTTCTTCGTTCATGAATATGACCTGCTGCCTGATCCAATAGTGCTTCGAGATCACTATTTTTGTTCTTGCCTTTGTCTAAAATAGACTTGTATAAGTTCATATCTTCCTGCTCGTGACTACTCAGTTTGTTCAAACTCTGGTCGATCTCCTGACCGCTGAGCACCAATTGGTTTACCTGATTTGCCGCAGGCTCCTGCGGATCTCCACAACCACTTACCAGCAGAATTAGCAATACACTAACTGCCGCAAGCGCCACTTTTTTACTCGTTAGCACCCAAGTCCTTCCTCTCTTGCATCATCTTGTTGTTATACTACAAGCGGGTATCTCCGCTAAAATTCGCTATCCAATGTGCATCCGGATCGTATACTTCGAACTCGTAACCTCGATCTTCGAGCAGCTTCAGAATACGTGGCAAAGCCTGAACCGTCTGCTCCCGCTCATGCATCAGAATCACTTCCTTATCCCGATGTACACTTTTGCTCACGCGGGCCACAATCTTATCCGGCTGACCGGGAAGATTCCAATCCAGTGAATCTGTCGTCCAGTCCCACATTTTGAACCCGGCCGCCGCAATGTCACCTCTGAACTTTTCACCGATCTGTGGACTGCTGCCATAAGGTGCACGAATAAGATGAGGTGTAAAACCAATTAGGTCTTGCACCATCTTCTGCTCTTTCTTGAACTCTTTCACAAAGTTCGCAGAGCTCCCACTCTTATACAGCTTTTTATAGTTATGCGTTATGCTGTGGAGTCCAGGGTAACTGCCTTCTTTCAACAGCCGTTTTACTGCTTCTGGATGCTGGTTTAACTGACGTCCGATCATGAAAAAGGTAGCCTTCGCCTCATGCTGCTTCAAAATATCCAGCAGTTGTTCCGTATATTCAGTTGGGCCATCATCAAACGTTATGTATGCCAATTTGCGAACCTGACCCTGGAACCGTACCGGCTCCTCCTTTGCATCCGGAGTAACTTGTATCATGCCGAGCTTGGCGGGCTGTTCGATTACAGTCATTGGAGGCGGCGCCACAACGCTTTTGATCCAATGCGTCATGCCAAGGAATATATATGTTACACCGGTAACGAACAGTACCAGGAGCATTAGAGCTATGCTAATCCTTCCATACCGGATTTTTCTTCGTTTATGTGTTTTAGCGCGACTTGTGCTGGGCGGAATACTTCCACGTTCTCCCGCTCTCTCTTGTTGGACTCTCACTTTCATGCCACTTCCTTACTTTCATTTTTTCCCGATTATTGGTATATTATCTCGTTTCATGTCTCTATATAGAAGATTAATAGAAAAATGGATCGGGAGAATGACAGAATAGTTACAAGCCCGGTTACAATCTACTTATCTCTTTGTTCTCTTTATCTTTCCTGCTGTTACCTTCTCCTGTATAATGAAGTGATTTACGCCATCAGAATCATGAAGGAGCTACACCCATGACAAGCTTGAACCGTGCCGGCAGATCCATCTATCTGTTATTCTTTGTCGGCATTATTGCCATTTCTTTTTCTTCGATCTTTGTACGCTGGTCTACCGCAGATGTTGCGGTCATTGCCATGTACCGTCTATTTCTGACCAACCTGCTAATGCTGCCTTTTGTCTGGAAATACAGACATGAGATGATGCGGCTGAGCTTCCGGCAGTGGGGCTTGCTGCTTGCATCCGGTGTGATGCTGGCCCTTCATTTCCTGCTCTGGATGGGTTCGCTGCGGCTCACCAGTGTTGCCAGTTCCACAGTTATTCTTGCGCTGGAGCCTATACTGATTCTGGCAGGTTCGGTATGGCTGTTCAAAGCCAAAATTAACCGCATGATGATCATCGGCATGGGCATCGCCCTGTTTGGATCAATCGTTATTGGCGCAGGAGATTTCCAGTTGGCAGGTACTGCCCTGCAAGGTGATATCCTGTCTTTACTTGGCACAATTGCAGTCGCTGTCCATATGCTGCTGGGTCAATTTTTGCGAGCGGGACTTAGTGCATTTTCGTATAACTTCTGGGTATTCTTCGTGGCTGCTTGCACGCTGGCGGTATATAATCTGATCATGGGCCACCCGTTTGGGGGTTACGCTGCGTCAGAGTGGGGAATCTTCCTGCTGCTCGCCATTGTGCCAACGATCTTTGGACATTATCTCTTCAACTGGCTGCTTCAATATATGAATGCCACGACGGTATCCATGGGCGTACTGGGGGAACCCGTATTTTCTTCATTGCTGGCCTGGATGCTGCTCGGCGAATCCCTCAGTGCATTACAGATGTCTGCCGGGGTTGTCATTATATTCGGGGTATGGATCTTCATTCGATATGGTAAAACCAAACCTCAACCCATTCCTGCTGATGCTCCTATCGCTGGCAAAGGGCCTGTTGAACCTACCACGGTATAACGAATTCATTCGTAATGCATAGTTATAAACGACTCTACCACTCTCATAAGGCGGTGTATTTTGATGAAAAATATTGTATCCATGCGTTGGCTGCTCGCCAGAATGTATGAACCGGATGTGGTCATTGCAGATTGCCGATTCTTGCTCGGTCAGCCAGAGGCTGGAAGACAAGCCTATGAAGCTGGACATATTCCAGGCGCTGTCTATCTCGATTTGGAAAAAGATCTATCCTCTCCTGTCTCTGCGCACGGAGGACGTCACCCGCTTCCTGATCCGGCTGTGCTCGCAAGTCGTCTATCCAAAGCTGGCATCGGCTCCAATAGTCGGATTGTTGCTTATGACGATCAAGGCGGGATGAATGCATCTCGTCTTTGGTGGCTGCTGCGCTACATGGGACATGAGCAGGTATATATCATGGACGAAGGTTTCTCCGCTTGGCAAAATGCCAAATTCCCGGTGACTCAGGATGTGCCCGTTCAGATCCCGTCTTCCTTTGAGGTGAACGTACAGCCACAGATGCTTGCAAGTGTGCAAGATGTGCAACAAGCGTCGGTAACTGGTAGCGCTGTGTTGATCGATTCCCGCGATGCCCGCCGCTACGCCGGCCTGGAGGAACCGATTGATGCCAAGGCCGGACATATTCCGGGGGCGTTGAATTATTTTTGGAAAGATGTGTTGGATTGGGATGGACGTTGGACAGATACTGGGGTGTTAGAAGAGCGTTTCAGTAAGCTGGACAAGGATGGTGCGATTATCGTGTACTGCGGATCAGGCGTGTCGGCTTGCCCGAACGTGATTGCACTGGAAGAAGCGGGATATACGAATGTGAAGCTGTATTCCGGGAGCTGGAGCGACTGGATTAGTTATGAGGAGAATCCGGTGGCTATAGATAATGCGGAAGCGGACAAAGACGTATAGCAGTATATCGATTTGAATACATCGCCAGGTGGCTTATCTGCCCCGGCGATGTATTTTTCTATGTTCGGAGTCAACGAGGAAACAACGCAGACGCTCTTAAAATAATTACATGAAGATCTTCATCGAGAGCTTGTTTATATGATCTCAGATACATCCACAGCCCCGTCGAACATGAGCTTGAACGAGAACTTAGCAAGTGGTAAAACTGGAAGATCGTTCACGTTTCTCTTTTAATAAACGTGTAACACCACCAGCTAAAAATGTACCAGTATGTAAAAAAAGTGTACGATGCTATGAACAATGTAGTGAATAGCAACAGTATATATAAAGACTATAAAGTCCGATACTCAACAACCACTGTTAGTGTGATGAAAATAGAGAGAGGGAGACACACCTCCTTCAATATAGCAGAAAGTTCACAGAAAAATAACAGAGTTAACATGCTACAGCATACAACACCGCACAAATTATGTTTAAGTAACACTTTTGGTGGCTCGCACTATTGTGCGGGTCCAATTTTTTAAACGAGGATCACAACCTCCTAGCCCATCTAAATAATTAATGTTAAACAACGGTCTGAATCCAAATTTGTGCGACTTTAAAGGAATCAGCCTACTATACCTTTGTTCACAACTTGATAAGAGTGCTGAAGTAGATTTAATTCTTGATCTTGGTATAGACCCACAGCAATTAAATGTACATGGTGAAACTCCATTAATAACTGAGTTTATAGTTCAGGGTGGTCATTACATAGATAACAACGATTGAACTCATTTCATATAACTAGTTATTCTCAAAATATTTAAAAAATCTGATTGTTTCATTATAATCATCTTCGTCGGAATAAATATTTAACATTTTGCCTAGCTCAATCGCAAAATCTACATATCCGTTGGCTTTTGCAGTTATTATGTTCTGACTAACTGTGTATGTTTCGTCATTGTTTATTCTATTTTCAGTAAATTCCTTTCCTTCTAAAACCCCTGCTTGTTTAACAAGTTCAACTCCTGAGCAAATGGCACCAATATATTTCCCGTTAGTATCCAGTCTCTTGATAAGTGATGTTAGCTGATGATTTCCTTCTATTGCGCCAATATCTCCTCCTGGAATAAGCAGTATTTCTACTTCGTCAAAATCAATTTCTTTTATATCTTTATGGGGTTTAACAATTAAGCCCTCATAAGAATTGACCATTTCGGAATTTAAACCCACTGTTATAATTTCCCCCTGAGTTTTCATTAAATAAGTTGCCAGCATTATTTCAAAATTTACAAACCCGTCGTAGATTAAGACATGAGTATTAATGTTTACACCTGCTTTCATGTATTTTTAGTTCAAGTTGCTTTTTTTAACTCTTTAGAACGGTTGTAAGCACCCACAATCCATAGAGCCAGATTGAAGAAGGCCAAAACTATCACAATTGTACCGTCCCAAAAGTATAAGGACTGCCAAGAATTATTTGCTAGGTTAGTAATAGCTTTAGATACCGCTATCAAAAAACCCGGAATAGAAAAGAATGAAAAGAGCAATATTGCCGAAAGTATACCTACTAAATAAATAAATAAATGAAAATACTCTTGAGATAGCTTGTTCATTCTGTTTTAAATTACTCCATTCAATACGAGCACTTTTACTATAGATTTTTTTCAAATAAAGAACTGCTTGTCCCAACAGATTCGAAGAATTTGTAATAGTGATTAAAACATAATAAAGATCAGTTCTGAAGAAAATGAGAAGATGCCATAAAAACTTATATATTTGTATGAGGACTATCAGTCTCATGTATCCTACAATTATTAAATCCTGTTGATAGATGTACTGGAACACGAGCGCAAGCAAAAGAATCACTGAGTCCCATGCCATACCCGCTAGAAATGGCAAATATCTTTTTTCCTTTCAATCGACCACAAAGAGTTCATGTTGGCTTCAATAACCATCCAAAACCATCTTATACTTATTTTAAAATTGACTGGCACCCCGAGTGTGATACTGCTGCAAAATAATGGGCAGATTCATGCAAAATCGTTAAACTCCATGATATTAAAAATAGAATAAGCAACTTAAACCAACTGACTCATTAAAAATAAAATAATCTTGATAAGACGGAAGAAATTCAGGGTTGTACGTAAAAATAATTAAAGATGCAATAAAAAAAGTTAAATAAATGAGAACTGTCAATTTGTTAAAGAAGAATCTACCAACCTTCTCTCTAATTCTGCCTTCATTGTTACTTGCCTTAAGAGCAACCAAGACTTCATCATTAAATTTATGAATCAGGTTTAACTCTAATAAAGGTTCCACAAAATCAATAATATCTACCTCAACATCGTGATTCTTTTTTTTATAAATTCGATATTTCATCCAGTGTATTTATTCCATCCAGTAGTTCTATAGCTAGAACACCCTCGATGGGAATTCGAATATAAATAGTTTTATTCAATAAGTTGGCTATTTGGAGACGTCTCTGAAAAAATTAATGAGCTTTCAATGAGATTTTTATTTTTTTTCGCTGTTCTTCAATATTTAGTTTTGTATAAGACCTTCAAGCATAGTTTCATCAATCGGAACTCCCATTTGCATTTTACGTTCAAGCTTTTCTTCCGTAGCTTTTTGAATATCCATTTTTTCACACCCCCTCACATCGACATTACATTATTACACATAATTTATAAAGTCATTAGGTCGCGTTTCTCCCCCAAAAATCGAGTGAAGTTCTTCGCAAGTTGATTCCTGTGATGTTTGTTCCTATAACACGAAAAGAAAACATTTTATTGCTATCAGACCGTAATCCCAATTCAGCATTTCATAGTTGCACACCACACTTACCTCATGTAGGACATATGTCTCCTTTTCTACGAAAACGATTAAAAAATCTTTATAATCCACACAAAATGTTCGATATACAACAAATGAACATCCGCATATCCCATGTATGCATCCTGAAATCTACCTCAGAAATGTGGCACGGGAGAACAGAACAATACATATAACAGGTGGTTAGGAAACAGAGAAAGTTCTGTCTGGTTGAAAGGCAGGAACTAACAAAGGAGAGAAGATATGAAGGGACGAACGAGTCACAAACGAAACACACGCAGCATCTGCGTGCACTTGCTGTTATCCATGCTATTGTTGGTCAGCAGCTTGCAGCTATGGCCTAGCAAGGCAGCAAACGCTGCTGCAGAAGAGTCATATCTCTTATCCCTGAACAGACCGGTGTATAGCTCCTCATCCCTTGGTGGGAATACAGCCGATCATGCCGTGGATGGCAACAAAAATACCCGATGGGAAAGTGTGTGGCAACAGGACCCTCAGTGGATCTATGTTGATCTGGGTGCAGTTGCTTCCATCTCCAACATCTCGATTGAGTGGGAAAATGCCTATGCTTCCGCCTTCGACCTTGAAGTGTCGGATGACGAAGTCAACTGGAAGCAAGTGTACTCCACAACGAAGGGTCTAGGCGGTCTGACAGAAGTGGAGGTTTCCGTCAATGCACGATATGTGCGTTTGTTCAGTCATGAACGGGCGCAGCAAGCCTATGGTATTTCTCTGTACGCGTTCGATGTGTATGGAACGGGTGGAGCAAACCCACCTCCAAAACCAACTGCCGCCAACCTTGCTCTTGGTAAATCGGTTATAGCGTCGTCGGAAGAGATTGACGAACCTAGCCGCTCCGCCGAAGACAAGGCCAAGATGGAGAAGCGCGATTATGAAGCGCGCAATGTGACAGATGGTGATCCAGGTACACGCTGGTCTTCCATATACAAGGATCAGGAATGGATTGTTGTGGACCTTGGTCAACGTCAGGAAATCGGAGAAATTTCTCTGCAATGGGAAAATGCGTTTGGACGTGCTTACGACATTCAGGTATCCAACGACGCAAAGCAATGGACTACGCTGTATCGGGAGTTACACAGCAATGGAGGACGGGATGAAATTCCTGTATATTCAGAAGCCAGATATGTCAAGCTCGCAGGTCATGGCCGAGGTACAACCAACGGTTATTCACTCTATGCCTTTGATGTATATGAGTATATTCAAGGAGATGAAAAACCGGTCTACACCATTCCGTCTATCCCGGAGATGAGCTCGGTACAAGTCGGAGCTGGCAGTTATGCCATTAATGACATCACGATGCTGCAGCCGAAAAACCCTAAAAATCGCACAGCTGACATCACCGCCCCGATTCCATCCAATGACTGGTGGCAATCGATTCTCGTCTCGGATTTAGGAGATGGAAACAGTCTGGTCACGCTCCCATTCAAAAATCGATACACCAAACAGGGGCTTCATATTTTGAATCCTGGTGCTGGATACGTTTCTGCTGATGGCAACTCGATGGATGCAGACGGTGAAGCAGACCTCATCCTGACAACAAGCGATATGAACCCAGCCAAGGTCATTACCAAGATCGCAGGATACGGGGATTACTCCGCTAACATCATCATGAGTGATGATGACACGGCAAAGGTCAATACAACCTTTGTAAAAGGCTCCCCTTTCCTGTACAACACGTTTGAGAACCCTGACACCATCCTGATTCGTTCACCGAGCATTACACGTCTCTTTGATGATCAAAACCGTGAGATTGTGTTGCAGGATGGGGAATCATGGACAGGAGATCATATCGGTGTAGAAGTCACCAACCAGGACAGAGCGCCTTCGCCGCAAACTTTTACAAGAAACTATGGTCTTTATGCACCTGAAGGAACCACATTTATAAAGCTGGGCAATACACTTAAGATTAAGCTGGGATCAAGCGAAAATTATTTGTCGCTCGCTACCCTGCCATCTGCATCAGAATTAGCATACTATTACCAACACGCCTATGCTTTTGTAACGGATACGAAGGTCGATTACGACTATAACGAGAGCACTTCACAAGTTACAACGACCTTTAACTCCGTTACACAAACGAAGCGTGCCAACTTTTCCGCCGACACATTAATGGCTTTGTTCCCGCACCAGTGGAAACTTGCAACAACTCCACTCACGGAGCTCGCTTATCCTTCTATTCGTGGAATGATGAAAGTGAGCGAAGGCAACAGCTTTACGACACAGGATCGTTTCTACGGCATTATTCCGCAATTTGTGGAGCCGGATGATCCGACATACTCACGCGCGCAATTAATCAGTTATCTGGATCAGCTTGATGCAGATACGTCAGGCAATTTAATGAGTGAAGATCCCTACTGGCAGGGGAAAAAGCTTCATCCGCTTGCACTAGGTGTGCTCATTAGCGATCAGCTTGGAGATCAGGAACGTCGGGACCACTACCTGTCCCTGTTAAGAAGCATTTTGACCGACTGGTACACCTATTCACCGGATGAACGTCTGCACTCCTATTATTTCTATTACTCGGAGCAATGGGGAACGATCTTCCCTTATGGAAGCGGGTTCGGGGTCAATACCGGACTGACGGATCATCATTTTACGTATGGCTATTACGTTTTTGCATCTGCGGTGCTGGCTATGTATGATCCAGCTTTTGTACAGGATTATGGCGATATGGTTGAACTGCTGATCCGGGATTATGCCAATCCTTCACACACAGACGATCAATTCCCATGGATGCGTAATTTTGATCCTTATTCTGGTCATTCCTGGGCGGGCGGTTATGCCGACAATCGCAGCGGAAACAATCAGGAAGCTGCAGGCGAAGCTCTGTTCAGTTGGGTCGGACAATATATGTGGGGCGAAGTAACGGGGAACAAAGCCTATCGCGATGCAGGCATCTGGGGCTTCGTCACCGAGGAAAAAGCGGCCGAGCAATATTGGTTCAACTACGATGGGGACAACTGGCCGGAAGGATACAAACACGCTACCGTAGGGCATGTATATGGCAGTGCTTACCTGTATGGCACGTACTTCTCCAACGAGGCCGAGCATATTTATGGCATTCACTGGTTGCCGCCCGCAGAGTGGATGACCTATTATGGTCGTGATCCGAAGAATACCGCGGCACTATACAACGGTCTGATCAAGGATCTTGGTGGTCAGCAGGAGCACACATGGCAACACATCATCTGGCCATTCCAATCCATCGGGGACCCGGAGACTGCTCTTGCAAAGTGGGATACAAAAGAGATGCAGCAAAACGAAGTCTTTAACGCCTACTGGTTCATGCATAGCATGGCATCCACAGGAACACGTACCATGGATATTTGGGCAGATTCTCCCGCAGCAACCGTATACGAAAAGGATGGTGTCTACACGGCGCAAATCTGGAATCCGTCAGACACCGCTAAAACGGTTCGTTTTTATAATGCCAGCGGAGCTTTGGGTTCAACTACCGTCTATGCGAAAGCTCAAGTGAAAGTCAATCCATTGGAGCATACATTAGTCAAGCAGCCAGATGCCTCACAAGGCGTCACCTATCTGGATCGCAGCGAATGGACGATTACCGCCTCTTCCAGTTCGGAAGCAGTCGAACGCATGATTGACGGAGATTTGACTACCCGCTGGTCATCTGGACAAACGCAACAGCCTGGAGACTGGCTCCATATTGATCTGGGCAACGAGCAGATGATGGACACACTTTTCATGAACTCCGGCAACAGCGGAGGTGATTATGCCCACGGGTATGAAGTTTACGTTTCGAAGGACGATGAAAACTGGAGCAAGCCAATTGCACAGGGAATAGGCTCATCTCCAAGCCTGTCCGTCGATTTGGGTATGCAGACGGCGCGTTATATCAAAATTGTATTGACTGCTCCCGCAGACAGTTGGTGGTCCATCTCGGAACTCAAGCTCGCCCGATTTGGAAAATTGCCTCAGATCCCTGAGTATCCAAATCCAGCTCCGTTGTCCGATCGGTCAAACTGGATCGTGACCGCTTCCTCCACGCAAGGAACGGATGTCACGGCTCACATGCTTGATGGAAAACAAGACACATTATGGACGAACGGGCGAAAGCAAAAGAGCGGACAGTGGATTACGATTGATCTTGGGGAAACGAGTGCTTTTGACGCAGTAGAGCTGGACCCGGGGAACGCGAAGGATGACTATCCGCGGCAATATCGCATTTTCGTTTCCGATGACGGGCAAAACTGGGGAACCTCTATTGCTGGAGGCGAAGGCGTGTCAGGACGTCTCTCCATCACCTTCCCTGAGCAGAAGGCTCGTTATGTGAAGATCATGCAGATGGGTGAATCCGATCAATGGTGGTCGGTCTCTGAGCTATTCGTTAATCACTATGGAACAGGAAAACAACAACGTCTGCTTTCAGATGCATGGTCCGTCACAGCGTCTTCCGATGAGGAAGCTGCAACGGCGATACTGGATGGCTCGAACCAAACACGCTGGACTTCCGGTCAGGCACAAACAGGCGGTGAGTGGCTTCAACTGGATCTGGGCAATTCAGAGACAGTGAACCGGATTGTATTGGATAGTGCACACAACAGTGAGGATTATGCTCGCGGTTATGAAGTATACACCTCTCTGGATGGCATGGATTGGGGTAAAGCTGTGGCTATGGGTGAAGGGAAAAATGCCTTGCTCTTCATTTCATTCCCTGCTCATGAGGCCCGCTATATCAAAATAGTTCAGACCGGAACGGATTCTCACTGGTGGTCTGTAGCTGAAATCGCAGTTTATACTGCCGATCAGACACCATGGACACCCGGGGAACAGGATGATCTGCTGCCTACCGAACTGGATCGGACATCTTGGACAGCTACAGCTTCCACGTCTGAAGACGTTGGTGCACTGCTGGATGATGATCTGAACTCACGCTGGACCTCTGCATCCGGACAACAAGCAGACCAGTGGATTCAGATCGATCTGGGAAGCATTCAGAATTTCAGCCGGTTAACTATGGACTCAGGCAGCAGTACCAATGACTATGCCCGCAGTTTTACAATCGTCACTTCAACGGATGGCGAGCATTGGAATTCGGTTTCAGAAGCTGTGGGAACAGATTCTTTAATCTCAGCGACATTCACCAACCAGAAGGCACGATATGTCAAAATTGCTTTGACTACGGACAATGCTGAGTGGTGGTGGTCTATTGCTGAATTGAAGCTGTACCATTGATACGCTGAATTAAAAAACCATCAATTTTACGCAGCATTAAAAAATCATTAATCTAAGGAATTAAATATCGTTCATCCAGCCACCTCTCTCCCTCAATTTTGCGGGACAGGGGTGGTTTTTTGGTAATCACCCGCTTCTAAATGTAATAAGCAGTCCGCCTAAGCAACGTTAGAGACCAGCATATGCTTCTTTGCGCTGTTTCCGAAATCAAAATATTGGGAAATTGAGGATTGACAGCGCAAGTTATCCAATTTAATATAATCATAGCGGAAAACTTTGATTAAAATCAGTATCAATAAACCCACTAAAGGAGACTACAAAATGGCTGCCCTCCAAACGTTTAAAGCATCTGCTCATCTGCAAAACGGAGTTCAAGTGAAAGTAACATCTCGAAACTTCGAGTTTATTATCGACGAGCCCAAAAACTTGGGTGGAACCGATACCGGCATGAATCCGGTGGAAGCTTTACTCGCCTCGCTGGGAGCATGTCAGTCGATCGTAGCTAGGGTATATGCACCTAAATTTGGGGTGAATCTCAAGGATTTCTTTGTGGATGTAGAAGGCGATATTGACCTGGATGGCTTTTTCGACAAATCAGAGGTGCGTCCGGGCTATTCCGATATTCGGTATACATTCCGTATCAAAACAGATTCTCCCCAAGAGCAGGTTGAAGCATTTGTACAATTCCTGGAGAGCAAGTGCCCAGTTGGAGATACGTTGGCACATCCGGTTAATCTCAAGTTGGACAGAATTATCATCGAAAACTAAGCAGCCTATAAATACCGTGAAACCGGACTGATATTGAATTGCTAACCGTACAACATATTTAGATATAACAAAACCCCGCGTTTTTCGCGGGTTTCTGGTCCTAACCTAATAAACTCGGCTATAAACTTCGTTTGGCCCTTTGAGAAAATATCCTGTTCGAATTAAAGACACTCTCCATTGAAAGCAACCATAGATACACAAGAACAGCTGTTAGTCTGGCATCGGACAGCGTTAAGCATTATGGATATACGACACATTATTATAGTAGCTGGCGGTCAACACTCTCCTTATTCGTTTCCAGCAAGCGCCTTTCTGTACGATGCAGACATAAAGTGGCAGCTTTTTTTGATTCATGATAACAAAAAAAACAAAAAAAACCGTGATGAACATCTGTCCACCACGGTTGAATAATGAAATCTATTATTGCTTTTTACTTAACGATACATTAGCTGTTAACGTCTTGTCGATCGTCGTCCAGTTTACATAAGCACCTAGTATTTCATTAATAACAGAAACCGGAACTACGGTTTCGCCTTTTAAAAGCTTTGGTACGTTACTATTGAACACTAGTTTATCGTTAATTGAATACACATCTGAACCAATTTGAGCACTTATATTTTTCGTGCCTAATTTGATTTGAGTTGTACGCGTCTTATGATCCCATACTACTGTACCGCCCAATAGCTCGGAAATGGTTCGAATCGGTACGTAGAACTCATCGTTATGAACAACCGGTTTGATTGTCGTACCACCTACATTCATGGCAACGTCAACATATTCAAGGAAATCGGTCTTTCGAATGAGTCCATGAACGCCTTTCGTTCGGTCCACGACCTGAGATACTTCGTAATCCGTTGCGGCCGATAGGTACGCATAAGCTACACTTCTATCCATATCAAGCTTATCGGATAAGAATTGAATCGATTCACGTACTGATTCTTTCATGGCTTCATCCAAATCAGGGTCCAGTCCAATTGGAATCCAGTAATCCTCTGTTTCAGCAAAGGGTTGCGTGAATTCTCCACTGTGTGGTAGTGATGGATCACCTTTCTTTAACACCGTTAACCGAACTGTCCCCCTTAAGGAAGCTTCCAATGCAGTTAACGCTACTTCTCCATCTCCTTGAGCAAAGTGTGGATCTCCAGTATAGAATAGCCCGCCTTTAACTTGAATCGGATAATAAATAGTTGCACCAACACCCAACTCATTAATATCCATATTGCCTCCTGTTTCAATAGGTGGGATCGAACTCACAACTTCGCTGGTATTTGGTGCAACCCCCATTACACCTAGAAACGGGTTAATTGGGAAACGTACATTCTTGCCAGCTTTTGTTGGTAATACCCCATACCAGTTGCCGTTGATTTCTTCAATAGGCGTAAATATAGATACATTATTATATAATTCCGGTTTTGTTGCGCTAGCTCCCTCTTGTGGACCTGTGTTTTCTGGAAATTCGTTAGGAAGAGCACCTTTACCATGGCGGTTAGAAATGACACCATACGGAACTCGAGTCTGCAACGAAAGGACTTCTACTTTAAGAACATCTCCTGGCTCCGCTCCCTCAATCGCTACCGGCCCAGTGATAATATGAGGTCCGTCTTTTACATAATCATGCTTAATCGCAGAAGCCGCAATTGCCTTCGCATCATCCAACACTCCATCGGGTGAGATACCGAATTTACCGAAGTACTCCACTGGATTTCTCCCTTGATCCTCTATCAATCCCTCATGTGATACCGTATCAAATGTTACAGCACTTCCTGATGGCACAGTTAGAATCGGAGAGCTGTCTCGATTAGGCAGTGATCCCCAGCGAATGTTCTCAATCGCAGACGTTACATAATAATCACCTTCTACCTTATCAAGGGTTGTTGGTTGCAGTGGCATACTAAAGCCCACTGAAGGTAGAGCAAATGTAAACATACTTATAATCCCTACTGAAACCCCAAATTTCCTAATCGTTCGGTTAATAAACATTACGCTCCCCCTCTATACTATGTAATATTTTCTAACACAAACACACAATAACATATAAATACATTTACAACAATATTTTTTTGTCAATAAAAATAACATTATAGAGCTAAATATCAAGAATAAACTTATAAAAATAAACAACATGTCAATATACTTATCATATGAAAGGCGTGTAAAACTAAAATACTTCTAGTAAACTGAGGACCCTCCTTCAGAGATTGGAACAAACGAAATTAAGTTACAGGAAAATTATGTATGTCTTTTATGTATCCGATACCACCACAGGAATACTACTACACTCCGGTTCAGGCATAATCACCTGTCCGCACGTGATTGCACTGGAAGAAGCGGAATTCTCGAATCTGAAGTTGTATTCCGGAAGTTGGAGTGACTGGATTAGCTATGAGGGGAAGTCGGTAGCTACCGGGGAAGAGTAGTACGGAGCAGAAGTCTACAGTGTCTCAAGACAAATACACCGCCATGCAGGCTGATGCCTAGGGCGGTGCATTTTCAGTGACTAAGCATCACCCGGAAATACGGGAGAGATAGAGGCATCGTTGCATGGGAAGACTGATCCAACCCAATCCTTTCTCGCTTAATGAAACAGGATCTGCAAAAGAAAATGAGGAGAAGCATTCATGAGTCCATGAATCAAGATAATCACCCATATTTTACGATAGCGGGCCCATAAATAACCAAGAAACAGACCTGTAACCCCATGATTTGCAATTACTGTTGCCACATCAATATCCCACTGACCATTTCCTTGAATGGCGACATGCCAAATGGACCATAGTATTGAAACTAGTAGTATGGCGGGCCATCTTCCAAGCAATGCCTCCAATCGGGTCTGCAGCCATACCCGATAAAAAACTTCCTCCAATACGCTATTGATCATAAAACCAATCAACATCAAGAGAAGTAATTCTGTCATATCGGTTGCTACGATTGCTCCTTCTGGTTGTGCAATTGGGGAATAAAACCTTAGATAACACCAGACCACAATAACGATTAGTGGTACGATGACGTGTCTGCGAGTGCGAGGTTTTACCGAGATAATGTCTTGTTGCCCGCCAGTCATTTTGCGATAAATCAGCAATAAAATCAACGGGATGAACAATAGTGTCGTCAACTTGAACGCCAAATAATATAGCTGGAAATGTAATCCTTGCTGGTTTATCGTTATCAGAGAAACCGTAAATAAAACGCCTGATAGCAATAATACAATCGATTGAACGACCAAGTGCTGTTTCTCCATTTGTTGGAAATACGGATGATATTGACTTTTATAAGGAATCATACGGATTAGAAAAATGCCAAGGAATGCCGGCAACATACTATGCCATATTGGAATCACTTCCTCACGATCAGCCGTGTACCTTATATTCAAGTTTCCGGTCCACACTAACCACAATACAGCAGCAAATATAATGATCATACATAATAAGCCGGTTGCCTTTCCCCATGCTGGAAGCATTACTTTGAATTGCTGATTCATTCCAATTGCACTCCTTTGAGTGGCATATCGCGTTTGCCCCCTTCTTTTTTTATTTCAGTTGAGTTAAATAAACTCTAGCACATTCCATCTTAATCGTCTATTTATTTCAGTTGAGTTAAATAATATGATATTCTGTGTGTATGCCAAAAATCGTGGATCATGAGAAAATGAAGAATATTATCGCTGAAGCTACTTGGAAAATCATTAGTGAGAAAGGCATTCATCATGCAACGTCAAGAACGATTGCAAAGGAGGCCGGATTATCACAAGGCGCTTTAAGACATTACTTTTCAAAACAAGAGAGCCTATTGGCGTTTGCAATGGAGTTAGTTAAGGAAAAGGTACTTACTCGACTAAAAAATCTAAATGCAAGAGAACTGGCGCCTCAAGAAAGAATTGTTGAATACTTGCTCGAACTAGTCCCGACGGATGAACAAACATTATTGGAAATGGAGGTTTGGTTTGCATTTGTAAGCTATGGAAAAACGCAAAAAGGGTTCGACGCCAATTATGAGGACCTGCAAAACGCAATCAAGAACTGCATTATGTACTTGACAAATGAAGGACTTCTGCGCACAACCGATGAAGAGAAGGAACGAGAAAAACTGTATGCCTTTATGAATGGGATGGCTCTCAATTTGTATCTAGAGCCGGATAAGATAAATCGAACACGAAGCAAAGAAATGATACAAGACTACATCCATTGGATTATACGTTAGAGGAAAAATAAAGACTAAAGAGCCCACGTTTTGCGCGGGCTTCTCTGTGTTTTCATTATATTCATGTAGCATTTTAGATGCTTACATTTCCGACCTCTGTAACGTTCAGATTCAGCCTATGAGTTCGGCATACTTCGTAAAAATCTTTTGAAACAATGGGTTTGAAGATATTTATATAATCCAGCATAAAAAATTCATGCTCGCCAATTCGCTCTTCATGAAGACAGATTTGAGATACAACTTTGACGATCTTACGTGGAGGCTGTTGTACAGAAGCAGCAATGACCGCTTTGCGCCCATATTCCGAACGTTCATAATCGAAAACATCCAAACGATCCAGCTGATGTGCAGTCCAATAGGTGTTTTCAACCGAACGACCGTTGTGGTAACACACGGTTGTCGGAATAAACTGTGTATTTGTTTTCGTTTCCTCCAACAGCGTTTTAAAACGATCTGATACGTGTCTCGTTCCTGTGATCGTCTCAAAATAATCTACGTTCAGGTTGCGTACCGTAGACAGTAGCTCAACTTCTGCTGTTGTCCCCTCTGGCAACGGATTCTCTATCGCCAAATAATTCATATCTAATTGGGGAGTGAAGGTTGTTCCGCCACTAATAAACCCTCTACGTGGATATTGAGATTCCAGAAAATAATAGTTCAAAGAATGATGTCTCCTTTTCGAATGAAGAGCTTTTCAATCAATTATACGGGTCAAATAGCCCCTCCAATTATTCCGCGGTTTTAAGCAAGTTATCCACAATAAAATCAAGCTGTTTGTCTAACGAATAAATATCATTGTAGAAGAATAAACCAAAGCTCATATCAATCAGACGACCTTCTTTGACTGCCGGAATGTTATTCCAAATTGAATTGTCTGACAGATCAACCATTCCTTCAAAGGAAGAACGGAATATATAATCACCCACATATTCAGGTAATACTTCATAAGAAACGTCCTTGCTTGTCGCATCGTTTCTTGCATTTTCAATTTCACGTTGCAAGACTTCAGGTGCTTTCATCCCTAAATACTGATAAATAATCTGCGAACCCCGACCATAACCCAAGCCTGTCATTACAGCCATGGAACCTTTGTTGCTTTCCATAATTGTGACGGTTTTATCCAAAATACCTGCTTGTTCAAGTTTTTCCTTGCTTTGCTCAACCTTTTTGTGAAGGTTATCTAACATTTCCTGAGCTTGTCCCTCTTTACCCAGAATTTCTCCAAGCATATTCATACGTTCTTCTACTGGCAGGTCATAAGGAATATATACTGTAGGAGCAATCATTTTAAGTCCTTCATATATTTCTTCATTGGTAACAATAATGAGATCGGGATTAAGTGCAGTTACTGCTTCCGGGTCCGGTTTAAATGCTCCTAATGAGGTGGCACCTTCCAGTTCGCTCGCAAAAGCCGCTCCTTCTTCTATAGAAGAAATCCCCACAGGATTTACGCCTAAAGCAAGCAAATCACCCATTAGATACAGGACAACCACTCGTTGTGGATTAACCGGTACTTCAATATCACCTTTTATGGTGGTTACGGTCTTCATTTGAGATTGTGTATCTGTATTGTTAGCGTTGTTAGCGGCTACCTGATTCGTTGGCTTCTGAGAACCTTCATTGGCTGAAGGACTTCCTGTCCCACCAGTTGAACAAGCGCTGAGCAATAGGGTTAAACAAAGTAATAATGTGATAGCCAAGGGTGTCTTTCTACTTCTGTACATCAATAATTCCTCCTCAAATATATGCTGATTATGATAATCATTATCAATATATAAGGAAGTTAGATCCTGTACAATGCCTAATCGTGCCACATTCGATGGTACATTAGGACTTTCATGCTGCTTTCGATAACGAATAGGTGCAATCCCCATATATTTTTTAAATATTTTAGCAAGATAATAACCATCCGGATAACCAACAGCCTTGGCAATCTCCTGTAAAGTAGCATCTGTAGCAAGCAGCAGTTCCTTCGCTTTGTTCATCCGGATTTGAATGACAAAATCAATCGGACTATGACCAGTCTGGCGTTTGAATAGCCTAGATAAGTGACGTGGACTGCTGTCCATAAGCTCTGCTAACAGGTCCATTGTAATGGGTTCAGCGTAATGTTCCTGCATATAGTATTTCATTTGTGCAACCAGGTCTGGCTTTATTGTAGGCAAGCGTCGATTGTGGATTTGCCATAATAACTCGTATACAAATTGATAAAATAATGACTTCACATGGAACTGTTCCAGTGCCTCTTGCTCTTCCCAAGCTGTCATCATGTATTGTACTTTGCTTAACAAGGAAACAGGATGTTCAGGTGCAAAGCCATATTGAAGCTTGAAGGGATTAAGGTGCTCCATCAAGACCAGGATATCCTGACGCTCAGGTAGCGGGATGATGGCTTTGTAATAAATCATATAATATTCAAGGACCTCTTCAACAGGCAAAATGTTCAGGCAACAGCCCTTCCCACCATGCAAAACATGGAATCGCGAGACCTGATGATCTTCTCCATCCAACTGTATAACAGCATTGCCACGCACCGTGTATAAGAAACAGCTCGCAGGGAATCGATAGGAGTAAAGTCCCTCCTTCCTTTGCATAGTTATATGGCGAATATCCATTATTTTAATAGATGCCTTGTTCCATAATAAAAGATGTTCATTGAAATGTAAGATGGCTTCCCAGCTCCTTAAAAATCATTGGTCATATATAGTCAACAGAGAGTCAACTTGCATGCAAAATAGGGGCCGGATCACCCACTAACGTGAGTACCCGACCCCTTTCTTTAATATACATATGAATATACAGACCTTAATCAACACTTTAACAGATTGAAAAGAAACAGTCTATATTTTTGGGAAAATATTCTATATATTTATGTTGCTGGCCGGAAAAATACAGTTGAAACGGAGCATAAATCGATGATGTCCAACAACCATCTTACTCGTGAGGAATTACAGGATTATGTGCACAAAGTATTTGGTGCCAGTTACTTCATAACGCAGTGCGCAAGAATTCATGGCGGTGCACAAAAAGTCATTTACAAAATTGACTGCACGAATGGTTTCACTTGTATGCTGTACGTTTGGGATATTTCCAGCAACTATTTTCAGGAAGAGATCTTGAATGAACCCACTTTCCACAGTTCCTATGGCAGCGAACTTTTCTCTTTGAATACTCGCTTTCTCGCTCAACATGGAATCCGAACGCCGACCTTATATGATCTGAATAACGATAAAGACCGGTACTCTTATGATTTTGCTCTTGTTGAGTATGTGGATGGACAGAAAGCCGAAGTCTATTTCCAGCATAAAAATCACAAAGATCGGGATGAGTTGTTTCAACGGATCAGGGATATGTTGTCTAATATGCATAACATCCAAAGAAACGTTTATGGAAACGCCAACGATAACAGCCAAAAGGCTGGGCCTTGCTACCAAGTTCAGCGGTTGGATACCGAAACAGCCTTATCCTATGCATCCAAACATATGACAGATATCAGGAAAAATAACGAAAGGCTGCTTGAGAAACTTTACGAATTGGAAGCAGCAATTCAACCCAGAGATCTCTATAGTTTCATTCATGGAGAGCTAGGTCCGGATCATATATGGATAGATCATGCTATGCAACCATGCCTTATTGATATTGAGGGCGCAGGATTCTTCGATCTCGAATATGAGCATAGCTTTCTCCAGTTTCGATTTGGAGACTTTTATCACTACTTAAAAAATAACAATCTCGACCCGGAGCGGATGACATTTTATCGATTTTGCCATCATTTGTCCTTGATATCAGGAGGATTGAAGCTGCTTCACAGACAATTCCCCGATCAGCAATTTGCTAAAGGTCTCGCGGAGTATCATGCCAGATGCGCAGTTCAGATGCTTATGTGATAAGAACCATATACATGAATATGGATATAAGCCTGAAAGGAGGTTTGAGCATGGAATTTATTTACGAAGATGAAAAACTTGCAGTGAGCGTTATTCAAGCCATTCACACAGGAGATATTCCATCGTTACAGCAACTGCTGGAAGAGAATCCGGGATTGGCAAAGATAAGAATATTGGAAAGAAAGCCTGACAACGTAGATTCAGACTCTAGCATCGCTCGAACGCTGCTGCACGTGGTGACGGATTGGCCGGGGCACTTCCCTCATGGAGCGGATACCGTGAGAGTATTAACCAAGTTTGGTGCGGAAGTGAACGCTCCTTTGGTTGGTCCAAACATCGAGACACCTTTGCATTGGGCTGCAAGCTCCAATGATGTACAAGTGCTCGATGCCCTTCTTGATGCTGGCGCAGACATGGAAGCGCCTGGCGCGGTGATCGCCGGTGGCACACCGCTGGACGATGCTATTGCTTTTGCACAATGGGATACAGCACGACGCTTGGTTGAGCGCGGTGCGATCTTTGCCCTTTGGCATGCGGCCGCCCTTGGAAATATTGACGCCATACAAGAACATTTCCAAGGAGCCCAACTCCCGGAACGTTATCCTTGGGGAACAAGCACCTCCCCTTCTCCTCCCGATGCAGTAACCGTTGCCTTCTGGTGCGCTTGCCATGGAGGTCAAAGAGAAACAGCCGAATACCTGCTTGACCACGGCGCCGAACTGAACTGGATAGCCACCTGGGATGGAACAACTCCACTGGACACAGCAAAACGTAATTTTTCAGCCGAGCTGATCCCGTGGCTTGAAAGTCAAGGTGCCAAATCCGCTAGCTAGTTTCACAGGTAGATAAATGGCTAGCATGGAATTGCCAATCGCCAGCGATTAGTTATGAGGAGAATCCGGTGGCTACTGGGGAAGTGTAGAAGACTCCAACAAATATATACAACGAAAAGTACATCGCGACTTGAGCGATGTACTTTTCGTTGTGGAGTGATCCTAAAACCGTGAGAGGCGACAAGGGTCTAATTCATTTCTTGATTTGCCATCAATAATTTCACTTGCAGCCAGATCAGCAATCAGCGGCGCCAGCGTAATTGCAGAATGCATTAGCGTCAGATAAAGTCCATCAATGTGATCATGGAAGCCCACAATCGGATAACCGTCCTCAGGCATGGGTCTCCATCCAACCTTTATGCTCTCAAGTTCCAGTTGATTTCCGTGCTTGAGACTGCGACGCAATGTGTCGTAAGCTCGCTTACCGACCGCCTGTGGTCCGTTTTCCTCCGACTCGTCGATATAATCTTCCGCAGCCAGCAGCGTATAATCTGTCAGTTGACGCGCTTCAAATTGCGCATTGGAGATTAATGTGTGTATCAGTTTATTAGCAGTTTTCATCCGAATCAGAATCGAAGGTGACGAAGTTACCGGCACGTGACAACCTAACGGGTTACAAAGTTCGGGTGTACCTGTTCCTGCCGCCAATACCACAACATCCGACTCCACAAAACCCTTGGACGTATGAACACCAACCAGACGGGAACCCTCTTGCTTCAGCTGTGTAACGTTGGTGTCGAACTGAATCTTTGCTCCGAACTCTTGCGCTTTGCTCAACAACAGCTCCGTTACAGCAATAGGGTCCACCGCACCTTCTTCGCTGACAAACATGGCTTCATCCGGATATTCCTTCAGATTGGGCTCCAATACCTCAAGCTGCTCCCGGTTTAATTTTTGAAAGTGTTGCTCCCTTAGAGGCGGAGTGTCCCAAGTTAGCGCGCCATGCCAATGAATGTTCAGTTCGGACAACTCTTGCTGAAGTGTGTGATATTCTTCTACAGCTGCATCGTACAAATGCCAGTATTCAGCAGCCACTCTATGCGTCGTATGTATCCAGGCAAATGATTTTTCCGTGACTTCACGCGCCGCGGCTGAATGCCGTTCAATAACGGTTACATTTTGATTTCGTTTGGCTAGATGATAGGCCATACACGCCCCAACAATCCCTGCACCAATGATCACAATTTTTTGTTTATTCAAAACTAACTCTCCCTTGTCACCCTATCCCCCCAAGGAATCGATTTTCCGAGGTTAGGATGGGTGTGCTCCTTTTTCATCTTCTTCGCCGTACAGCTTCTCCATATGCTGCATATGGCCGGCTCCCCAGTTGCTCATTGTCTGGAGCACAGGTTTCATGAGCTGTCCGTACTCCGTAATCGAGTATTCGACCTTTGGCGGAATTTGGGCATATACTTCCCGATGCACAATATCGTGATACTCCAGTTCTTTTAACTGCTGGGTCAGCATCTTTTTCGAAATATCTGGAATGGCTTTTTGTAATTCGCTGAACCGCATTGTACCGTTGCTCAGCAGGCGTAGAAGAATCAAAGATTTCCATTTACCCGTGAGGATATCCAAGGCCGTTCCGAATCTGCAATACACCGTCATTCTTTTTCCTCACTTTCTGACCATACCCAGGTTTACTTTTGGTTACCTGGTTAGGTTTAAGTGCCTACTTCCTGATTCGGCTTTCTCACTTTAGTATAGAGGCAGATATTAAAATCGAGCAAGTAAGGGGAAAAGAAAAGATGAATGTAACGTTATGGATCGTACAAATCATATTGGCGCTAGGTTTCGTATATTCGGGATGGATGAAAACCAATCGTATCGAGTCGTCAAAAAAGACCTGGGCCTGGGTTAATGATGTTCCAAAAAGTCTAGTTGTTCTGATCGGTATCGCGGAGCTACTAGGAGCGCTTGGCCTTGTTTTTCCGTGGGCGCTGAACATCACTCCGGTGCTTACGCCGATCGCCGCAATCGCTTTGGCTGTTGTCACAATGCTTGGAATGCTGTTTCATATTCGGCGTAAAGAGTACCGGGAGCTCGGCGTTAATATCTTCTTTATAGTTCTGGCATTGATCATAGCCTTTGGAAGACTGTAAACATCGCACTAAGTAAACCTTCGTGGTCCGCTATGGCTCAGACGTCTCGGCTTGCCCTAACGGATGTGATCACACTGGAAGAAGCGGGTCACACAAATATGAAGTTGTATTCCGAAAGTTGAAGCGACTAGATCAATATAAGGAGAATCCAGTGCTACCAGGAAAACATATTGAAAGGTGACAAAAAGCCCGCCAGGAAGGCGGGCGAATATGACCAGATTTATTATTCACTTTCCATCAAGCCCAATTTTATACACATCTCCTTTTGGAAAGGTTAGGAATGCAAGACTGTTTCCAACTTGTCCTAAGAAGCGGTCATAATAATCTATAGAAGCAAATTTATTCTTCTTACCTGTATAGCGATTATAAACATAAATAATACTTTTAGTATTGCCTACTTTGTCTATCGTATTTTTTCGGTAATAAAACTTATTATTCAAGTATGCTAAAGGATGAATATAACCATCTGATGCAAATGTCTTTTTTCTGGCTCCATCCAACTCTGCAAAGACACCTCTGGAACTATAGCCTCCATCTATCATCTCAGAAAAAAACAACACATTACCATAAAATTTGTATACTGACACACCTTTTGAGGATAATGATTTAGTTGCGGTACCATCTTTTTTCATACGATAAAACAAATCTGTATGCCGCTCCGTATAGTATACATACTCTTTATTAATCTCAAAATTATAAAAAGGAGATACAGGCAAAATAATCTGTTTCTTCGTACCATCTGTCTTCATTGAGCCATAAGACAAATCATCGTACAAATTACCGTTGTATTCACTTTTCACAAAGTAAATCGTATCTCCAGCAACATCAAAACTTGCAAAATTATCATCTTGGGATACGTAAGCGAATGCCGAACCATCTGTTTTAATCTTAGCGATAGAGTAATGATCTTCTTCGTCCTCTACTAAAAAATAAATCCAATTCCCAATAATTTTTTGCTGGGAAGCTTGCTTATTATAAATAGATTTCGTTGTGCTTTTTTTGCCTGTAAACGTAGTAAAATTAATACCCACCATTCTTCCGTTGTCGTTATAACCCTCCCATATTAAAGAATTTCCAGAAGTTCCTGCGCCATATGCAGGTACCACTCCAAATAACATGATCATACTTAATAGTGCTATTAACAATCTTTTTCCCATCTTGGCTCTCCCTAAAATATGTATTTTTATACATCTGTTATTATAGATCGTTTTTTACCTGCAACACAATTCATTTAGACTTCGGAATATGTATATCGCATTGCAGCGGCTGTATTTCAGTTTTTTTGCAAGAAGCCACTAATATTATTATATAATAACCTCACCACATAAAAGGCTGGCTTCAACAGCTCATGGAAGGAAGACAACTCTCTATTGAAAGCAACCTTGAATGTACAAGAGCACATACTCATCTGGAATTGTTCATCGCTCAAAATCATGGATGTACGACATATTGTCATACAGGCCGACGAGTGCGTACGTCCTTACCTGTTCCCTGCCAGCGCCTTTCTGTACGTAACGAATGGCAATGCGACTGTGATCTTAGACGGAAATGAGCATGCTACCAAACCATTTTATATGCTTCATGGGGGCAAAAACACCCGTCTGGACATCATCCCAACGAACGCATCCTTTCATTATTACCTGATTTTCTACAAAGCCTCCTTACCGCTACCTGGCAAGCAGCATACACTTCAACAACCGGATCAACCATTGCCATTCCACCTCCAGTACGGTTTTATTCCATATCATCCTGCCATCCTCTACGAAATCACTGAGCGAATGCTGGGCGAGTGGAATAAACCGGGACGCTTGGAGCGACTCCATACCAAAACACTATTCTATCAATTTGTATATGAGTTGCTCAGACAAATGGATCAACAGCAGGTAAGCATTGTTAGGCCTAACCTTGCTTCTCAGCTTATTCGCTATATGCAGGAGCACTACGCCAAGCCGCTGACGCGGGAAACCCTCGCTCATACATTCCATTACAGCGTCCCTTATCTGTCCAAGTACTTCCGACGTGAAACTGGCGCAAGTCTAATCGATTACTTAATCGGTATTAGGATGAACAAAGCAGTAATGCTGTTGCAAAGAACCGAGTTATCTCTGCAAGAAGTCGCTGCAAGCGTTGGATATGCTGATGTATCCTATTTTATAAGAATGTTCAAAAAACATACGGGAGTCACACCAAAGCAATTCAAGGATGAGTCTGGACAAGTGACAAAAGGTTCTTATCGTCCTATCCTTAGGCTTCGATCATCCATTGCTCCGCGTAAACTCCGTCGTTATATTGATATCAGAGATGATAATCATTATCAACATAGCGAAAAAGGAGATTTACGGATGTATAGAAGCAAACTACCTGTAGGAATTACCCTACTGTTGTGCCTAACTCTATTAGTTAGCGCATGTTCCAGGCCAGCAAACACGAATGGAAGCACTGGCAGTACGCAAAGTCCAACTGTAGGTGCAGAGAGTAATATCAGTAACACCACAAACGGAAGCTCGGAGATGCAAACCTATTCTGCGGTTAACGGTGAAATACAAATCCCCAAAAAACCTCAAAGGGTCGTAATGGTTGCAGGAGCCTTTACCGGTCATTTGCTAGCTCTTGGCCTTAAGCCTGTTGGAACTGGTGATGAGTCCTTTAACAGTTATACAGAAGGAAAGCTCGATGACGTTGTCAACATCGGTAACGATGTACCCTACGAGAAAATCATGGAGTTGCAGCCGGATTTAATTGTCGTTTGGAATGACCCTGAAACGATCGAAAAGCTGTCCAAAATTGCGCCGACCGTCGCTGTTGAATATGGAATACCTCTACGGGAGCAATTGATGGATTTTGGCAAGATGACTGGTAGAGAAGAGCAAGCGAAGGCCTGGATTGCAGAGTGGGATGCTAAAATCGCTGAATATAAACCACTCGTGGAGCAAGCGGTAGGTGATCGCACGGTTTCGATTTTTGATACGGGAAGTGCCAAAGAATTTTATGCCTACGGGAGCTTTGGTAGAGGTGGAGATATTATTTATGGCGAGTTTGGCCTGAAGGCACCGCCGATCATTCAGAAGGAAGCCATCGATAGCGGCAAAGGTTGGGCCAAGTTATCACTTGAGTTGTTACCACAATATGCAGGAGATTATATCTTTATTAGTGGATGGACAGGTGATGAGAGTGGGGATTCCGTTTTTGAAGGTCTTATCTGGGATAACCTCCCTGCTGTCCAGAATAACCACGTTTATCGCGAGGAAAGCCGTGGCTTCGTGTTTAGTGATCCAATTTCGTTGGAAGCCCAACTTAAATTTGTCGTAGACAGCCTAACCAAAACAGACTGAAATTTAGTAGACCACGGTATGTACGAGGTGAGGAGCAATCCTCGCCCTTTTATGTTTTTGTTAGTCCTTATCTTTCATTTGAAGAGAGTTTGAAAACAAAAGCACACACATAAACAGGGACCTCTCACATGTTGGCAAGGGTCCCTGTCTTTAAAATTGTTATATAGCTAATTTTCCGTTAAGTGATGGTAAGGCCGCCGCTTGCATATCCAGCTACGGTTGTAGCCACATCAATTCCGGCTGTTACTGATGCTGAGAACACCATAAGCAGGCGGTCACCGGCAGATACCGGAATACTCAGTCCTGTTGTCACTCCGCTGGATATTGTGCCCAGTGCCAAAATGCCGGTCAGTGGAGGAGCTAAGGTTACCAATGCACCCGGTACAGCTGTAAAGGAGTTATTAGGTGTAGTGGATCTGAATAATTGTGCAGTTAAGGTTACTGTAGATCCAACCAAACTAAGTCCGGCTGTCGTGCTGAAATAAGCGGCCAGTGAAGTAATCGTTCCTGCACGAGATGCCGAGAAAGCAAAGTTAAGCAATGTGCCTGCAGCGCCTGTGAGATCAATAATTCCTCCGTTAACACTTACTCCGGTAGCACTGTTGCCAAAACCAACTAAACTGGAGGTATTCAAAAGTCCACCCAAAACTGTAGTCAAGACAACTGGAAGTCCTGATGCATAAGGAATAATTGTTCCAGAACCAGTCGCACCCGTAGCCCCGGTTGCTCCGGTTGTACCTGCTGTACCTGTTGCTCCGGTTACTCCCGTTGTACCTGGCGTGCCTGTCGCTCCCGTTACACCCGTTGTACCTGCTGTACCTGTTGCTCCGGTTACTCCCGTTGTACCTGCTGTGCCTGTTGCTCCGGTTACTCCCGTTGTACCTGCTGTGCCTGTTGCTCCGGTTACTCCCGTTGTACCTGCTGTGCCTGTCGCTCCCGTTACTCCGGTTGTACCTGCTGTGCCTGTTGCTCCCGTTACCCCCGTTGTACCTGCTGTGCCTGTTGCTCCGGTTACACCCGTTGTGCCCGCTGTACCTGTCGCTCCGGTTACACCCGTTGTACCTGCCGTGCCTGTTGCTCCTGTTGCTCCTGTTGTTCCCGCTGTACCTTGTGCGCCTGTTGCACCTGTCACTCCAGTTGTCCCTGCTGTACCTGTCGCTCCCGTTACTCCGGTTGCACCTGTGACTCCCGTGACGCTTGGAATTTCACCCAGCAATTCGGAAGAAACCAAACGATGGGCAGTTACCAATGCGCCTGTGCTGCTCTTACCCCATACTGATACTTGAACAGGATCATTAACCGTCGCTGGTGTTGAAAAAGTGAACTCGAAGGCATCAAAATTAGCATAATAGTTGTTGGTTATTACTTGATTGGGTACGATGTCAAAAGACTCACTGACGTACAGTACTCTTATTCCACTTTCCATGTAATACCCTTGTATCTGTACGGTTGAGGCTGTGGCATTACTACGGTTATCAATTCTGACAGTAACGGTCTGAGTCGGTCTTACACCGCTAACAGCATTATTTTCAATCGGCCCTGTTGATAAAAAGCTCATCGCTACATCTCCTCTTTTGGGGATTTTGATCTGCTAGATGTTATTAACTGTTTTTTCGTGCTGTACCACTCGGTGTGCATCAACCAATTGTCCAGAGGCTTGTTTGCCCCACACTGAAATCTCTACTTCCTCCACGCCTTCCACATCTGTTCCAAAAACAAACTCAAAAGCATCTAAATCTGCAAAATAATTTCTGGTCACTGCTTCATTAGGGGCAATAATGATTACTTCACTCACATACAGCGTTCTTGTTGTGCTTAGCACATACCCCTGAATGGATACTGTTACAGAATCCACCTCAGCCCGACTTACCAATCTAATCGTTACCTGTTGGGTCGGTCTAACCCCGGAAACCAGATTGTTTTCAATCGGCCCAGTTGATAAAATAGCCATTTTCCCATCCCACCTTTATGAACCTCTGAGTCTAGCAGTATTTGGCATAAGCTCACTCGATAGTAATATTCAAACACTCAATCAACGGTGTGGACAAAACACAGGGGGCAATCCACCATTATCACTTAACAACCTTTTACGCACAGGGCTTTAGCTATACAAAAACTGGGATATGTACAACAAAGAGAAGAAATTATGCAATGTCAAAGTTGGTCAGCAAGTAAGAGTAGATTTTGTTATGTAACCAGGATCGATTTCAGAAAATAACGAAATGACCGTTCCCCCGGTAGATTCCAGGGAAACGGTCGCAGCTTAAGACGTCTTTTTCTCGTATCTAATTGTTGGCCGGGCAAAGCTATGCTTGAAAGTGTAGTTTTATAGAATACGAGATAGTATTTTTACCATCAAGCCCAATGTTAAACACATAGAATAATAATGTTCTTCTTCATTCTCTACTGAAAATAGAAAAAGATTGTATTATCTTAAAATTGTGATATGATATCGTCAAGTTAATAAACATTTAAAAGAAAATATGAAAAATAATTACATTTAGACGTGACCAAATCTCTTTCTTCGTCAAATTTCAGAGTTCTAACCCATTCTATTGAAAGCGATTACAAAAAGAAACCTGACAGATTATAGCTTTTCTAATCGCACACACAGATGCTGTCTTACTTCGGGTTATAGCCACTCCCCTTGCCGCCGTGACCACGTACGCCGTGCACAGGTCGTCTGGCTTAAACCATATATAACAGCATGAAGATTTAACCTAACAGCCAACCTAACCATTATTTCAGGAAGGGGGTGACATGAGGGACATCTCTTCGTTTTTTCCGCATTTCACCATCTCAGCTATTCTGAATTTCAGCTCACCAACTAATCCAATCTCATGGAGGCGAAACGTATGATTCGTAAACCGCTAGTTTTGTTGTTGTCTTGTCTGCTAATCTTTGTCACCCTGCCCGTTGAATCGAGCCATGCAGCCAATGCAGCCGTTGCCAAACTTCCTGGAAATTCCAATCCCCTCATCGATCATAAACTGGGAGCCGATCCTTATGTGCTCGTCCATAACAATCGAATCTATGTCTATATGACAGGTGATGCATATCTGTACAACAGCGACGGCTCTGTCCGAGAGAACCAGTACAGCACAATCGGGAAAATTAACGTCATCTCTTCAGCTGACATGGTGAACTGGACAGACCATGGTTCCATCCCGGTAGCGGGCGCGAATAATGCGAATAATGGACAAGGGATTGCCAAATGGGCTACCCAGTCCTGGGCTCCTGCCATGGCGAAGAAAACCATTGCTGGCAAAGAAAAGTTTTTCCTGTATTTTGCCAACTCGGGTGGAGGTATTGGCGTGCTCACGGCGGATTCCCCCATTGGACCGTGGTCCGATCCACTTGGTCGTGCCCTCCTGACTCACAGTACACCGGGTATGTCCGGCGTAACCTGGCTCTTTGATCCGGCTGTCCTTGTCGATGATGATGGCTCTGCTTACTTATATGCTGGAGGCGGCATTCCGAATGATACCAACGCTGCTTCCATTGCTAATCCCAAAACAGCTCGGGTCATTCGTCTCGGTGCCGACATGACCAGTGTGGTGGGCAGTGCTGTGACTATTGATTCTCCTTATATGTTCGAGGATTCCGGCATCCATAAGTATAACGGCAAATATTATTACTCCTACTGCATCAACTTCGCGGGAACACATCCAACTGCATATCCAAAAGGTGAGATCGGATACATGGTCAGCGACAGCCCGATGGGACCTTTCACGTATAAAGGACACTTTCTGAAAAATCCTGGTACGTTCTTCGGTGTAGGCGGCAATAACCACCATGCCGTGTTTCAATTCAACAACGAATGGTATGTCGCGTACCATGCGCAAACGGTGAGTCGAGCATTTCTCGGTGAAGGCAAAGGATACCGTTCCACACATATCAACAAACTGACACATAATGCGGATGGAACAATCCAGGAAGTTCAAGGAAATATGACAGGTGTACCTCAGACCACTAACCTCAACCCGTATGTCCGGGTGGAAGCCGAAACCATTGGCTGGCAAGCAGGAATTAACACTGAACCGAGTCAAGCGAGCGGTGGACCTGTAGCCAATCAGAATGTCACTAACATTCATAATGGGGATTGGATCGCGGTGGGTAATGTTGATTTTGGCTCAGCTGGAGCCTCCAAATTCAAGGCCAATGTCGCTTCTACCGGAAATGGCAACATCGAGGTTCGACTGGACAGTCCGACAGGCCCACTAGTTGGAACACTTAACGTAAGTTCAACTGGCGGTTCGCAAACTTGGCGCGAGATGGAGACCAATGTTACCAACGCTACAGGGGTACATCGTTTGTATCTGGTGTTTACAGGCTCGGGCAATGGAAATCTGTTCAAACTGGACTACTGGCAATTCACATCAGGTTCGGGCGGCAACCCTAACCCAAATCCTAATCCCAATCCAAACGTTACCCGTTACGAAGCCGAGAATATGACGCTTGGCGGCCAATACGCTGGCGTAATCAGTTCCCCTTTTAATGGAGTCGCTCTTTACGGGAACAATGATTATGCAGCATACAATCAATATTTTGCATTCCCAACCCATCAATTCTCTGTCCGCGGCGCTTCCAACAACAATAATACAGCTCGTGTTGATCTGGTCATCGGGGGTGTAACCGCTGGTTCTTTCTACTTCACGGGAACGGAGCCGACCGTTCAAACCCTCACCGGCATCACTCACGCTACAGGCAATCAGGAAATCAAGCTGGTCGTAACAACGGATAATGGCACTTGGGATGCTTACATTGATTATCTGGAGTACTCGCTTTAATTCATAGGACATGATCGATTGGGAGGATAGAATATGTGGAAAAAAATCAGTGCTCTTCTACTCGCTCTTCCTTTGCTTATAACAACATTCCCTTTGACAAGTCCCGCTGCTTCAGCCGCAACATTTAGCAATCCAGTTATTTATGCTGATGTTCCTGACAGTGACGTCATTCGGGTGGGTAATGCCTTTTATATGACAAGCACAACGATGCATATGAATCCGGGAGTCCCTGTCATGAAGTCTTATGATCTGGTTAACTGGAGCATCGTAAACTATGTATACGATACGCTTGGTAACGGGGATATACAGAACCTGAACAATGGGCAAAACGAGTATGGGCGTGGTTCCTGGGCGAGTAACTTGCGGTACAACAACGGTATATATTATGTGGCCTTTGGCTCACTTTCCACGGGCAAGACGTATATTTACCAAACCAGCAATATTGAAACAGGGCCATGGACACCTTACACATTGAACAGTTACTACCATGACCCCTCCCTTTTGTTTGACGGGAATCGAACCTTTCTTGTTCATGGCAGTGATAACATCAGTATCGTTGAGCTGACACCTGATGCAAGGGCCGTTAAATCCGGCGGGCTCAATCAGGTCCTGATTCCAAACGCAAGCAGTGTTGCCGGCTCCAACATGATTGTAAAGGCAGAAGGAGCACACATTCAGAAGATCAATGGTATGTACTATGTATTCCTGATTGCCTGGCCTTCGGGTGATGGTCGCATTCAGCTTGCCTATCGTGCAAACACATTGACAGGTCCATACACAGGTAAAGTTGTACTCAGAGACTCGGGAATCGCCCAAGGAGGCATCGTGGATACCGCATCCGGCGCTTGGTACGGCTTGCTGTTTCGTGATAGCGGGGCTATTGGACGCATCCCCTATCTCGTTCCAGTGACGTGGTCGGATAACTGGCCTGTGTTTGGGGTGAACGGCAAGGTTCCACTTAACATGAATATGCCCGTTGAAGGTCAGCCTGCTGCCAAAATCTACGGGTCCGATGAGTTCAACGCAACCACATCAGGCACACCCTCAGTAACGCAACTGTTAGTGAACGGCGGTTTTGAGGAAAGTAGCTTTCAGCCGTGGACCAGCAACAATACGGCGAACATCATCGTAACAAATGCCGAAGCATTCATGGGTACAAAAAGCCTGCTCGTCAGCGGCAGACAGCAGACAGCAGGCGGAGCCAAACAGATGGTTACAGGGAAGCTGGTACCGGGAGGAACATACTCTTTTTCGGCAAAGATCAAATACACTACTGGTCCTGCAACCAAAACGTTCAATCTTAGCATCCAGAACGGTGCAAGTTATACCGGAATTACCATTATGGGCAGTGCGACGTTAACCCGCGGACAGTGGGGTACCATTCAAGGTACGTATACCGTTCCGTCGAATGCAGACTTGTCTCAAAGCTTTATTTTTGTGGAAACACCGTATAACTCGAATCCGGACCCGACCAATGATCTGATGGCGTTTTATCTGGATGACGTCTCCCTGACGAGCAATTCATCTTTCGGTACATCCAGTCTCGCTACTTTCTGGCAGTGGAATCATAACCCTGATGCTACCAACTGGTCCCTGCTCCAACGGCCGGGTTTCATGCGGTTAACTGCAGGCAAAATCAGCAAAAACTTGTTAGAAGCCCGCAACACGCTGACACAACGAACCTTTGGTCCAAAAAGTACGGGGATGACCGCTTTGGATACAGCAGGCATGAAGGATGGTGATTATGCTGGACTCGCTGCTTTTCAGGCCAAATATGGTTTTGTCGGCGTAAAAATGACGGGCAGCACCAAATCCATCGTTATGGCTAATGCCAGTTCTGGCATCATGACTGAAGTAGCAACTGTGCCATTAAACCAGAACAGAATCTATCTACGCGTCATCTGTGATTTTACGAACCAGACCGACAAAGCCTACTTTGCCTATAGCCTGAATGGCAGCAACTGGACAACCATTGGCAATACACTTCAAATGTCTTACACCCTGCCACACTTTATGGGATACCGGTTTGCACTATTCAATTATGCAACGAAGTCTACCGGAGGATATGCAGATTTTGATTATTTCCGCGTAGAATAAATGTGGTTTTATTCGGTTATTAATTTTTCGCTTATTGATTAGGACCTGGACTTCACCATGTGTGAGCCAGGTCCTTTTCAGTACATTTCTTATGAAGAGTTTCAGCTTTTAACTTTTAAGAATCCCGGGACTGTTTTATATAACGCATGTATTCTTCAGCACTTCGGTTAATCTCTTCATCTGTAGCCTGGAACGAGGCACCATAGACTGCATAATGCGGCAGCGCCTTAACCCCTACATGATTCATGCTTGCTACGAAAGGTGCAACAAGTTCCTCTACGCTGTAACCGATGGAACGATCTTTCGCATAATTCTCCTGCTTATCCCCTATGGACATTGCAAGTCCCATCCGCTTTCCCTTCAATCGATTTCCTTTCGATCCGTACGCCCATCCATGAGTGAACACGTCATCAAACCATTTTTTCAGCAGCGGTGGGTAACTGTACCAATATAACGGGAACTGCAACATCATATGATCATGCGTCTCCAGCAACTCTTGTTCTCGGCAAACATCAATCTTCCAATCGGGGTAGGCCGAATATAATTCGTGAAGAACAATATCATCTGTTTATTGATGTCCGGAGTAAAGAGAACGAGCGTATTAGAGCGCAGCATCCCTGGCATTTCGCAAAAAGTGTTAATTCAACAATTGCGCGAGTTGGAGCGAGACGGCCTTGTCACCAGACATGTCTACCAACAGATGCCTCCCAAAGTGGAATACGGACTTACAGAATATGGCGTTACCGCCAACACCATCGTGGATGTCATGTGTGCTTGGGGGAGGGACAATATTGCTCTCAGGCAACAACGGGGCGAAGATATCGTATTGTTGGAGAACAACCATCCCGAATCTTGACAAGGATGAAGCATACCTCATTCAAACTTCATGTTCCATGTATCACCTCTATAGTAAGATATAGATTAATGTAAATATTATTAATTTTTAATCGATAAGGAGGGCTTTATTTGAAAAATATAATTGTCTTTGGTGCAAGCAAAGGATTAGGCGATGCATTTGTCAGAGGTGTGCCGCAATCCGGTGATAAGGTCTGGGTGGTCTCTCGCAGCAAGCCGGAAAGTCTGTCCGTGGAGGATGGCGTCCAGCGAATATGGATTCAGGCTGATCTTTCCGAGCTTCAGGCCGCGGAGCAAGTTGCCAGCCAACTTCAAGGCGAGACGTTGGATGTGCTTATTTATAACGTGGGGATCTGGGAAAAGGAAGGATTTGAAGAGCACTACACGTTTGATAAGGATGAACCCGCAGATATCAGTCAGCTGATCCATGTGAATGTGACTTCTACGATTGTATGTATACAGGCTTTACTGCCTCAGCTCCGCCAGTCTGAAGCAGGGAAGATCATCCTGATCGGTTCAACAGCCGGTTTGAGCAATGCAGGCAGCAGCCAGGTTTCTTTTGTCGCCTCCAAATTTGCCATAAGGGGTATTACGGAAGCTCTAAGAGAGCATACGAGGAATGACCGCATCGCGGTGACATGCATCAACCCGGGAGAACTGGCGGCAGAAATTCCGTATGAAGACGGGATGGAACGTGCACTGGCCGAGTATGATGGGACCCGCATTCCCCTGCAGGATATGGTCGCCATCGTTCGATGTATCATCAGCTTGTCCAAAGCGGCCTGCGTGAAAGAGATCAACATACCCGCCTTAACGGATACGAACACCTAGATAGAAATGACATCTGCCCGCCTCAATCGGTCCGTTCACTGGAGTTCGTTCTGTATACACATGCTGGACAAAAGCCTGTTTACATTAATACATGCGACAAGTGCGCAATACCTATGGAATTCAGGCGTTCATGCTCAGGGATATTCTCATATAACAAATGGGATTTTCCGGCCTTGTCCAGGTGATCACGCATAGCTGCAATCCGTCCTTTGTTAACATCAATAAAACGAAAATCGATTTGGCGCAAATGCTCCAGCCCGGTTAATCCAGCAAAAGAATCCGCTTTGAGCGCTGTATTCATCTCTTTCAGTTCAATAGACTCCAGAGCACGGGCTGTCCATAGATGTTTGATATCCCGTAACGATTTCATATAGTCCAGTTCGAGCTGTCTGAGAGAGGTCATATGGGAAAAGTCGCATAAATGCTCCAGCTTGGGCAAGGACAGATGCAGATATTCCACCCCACGCATCTGTTCGAGTCCCTGAATACTCGTCAGTTTGCGAACAGAGCTTAGCTTCAACATTGAGATGGTCGACTGTATCAATACATCCAGTCCCCCTTTTAACTCACAGTGATCCAGGGACAGATACTGAAGCACGGGCAGTTCCGCCAACACATCAATACTTTCGACCGCGCAGTTCAGAATGAGCGTATGCAGTTGGAGGCATGCCGCAATGGAAGCAAATCCGTTGAATTTGCCACGCAGTTCAAGAAAGGTCAATCGTGTGTAGTGTTTAATAAAATCGAGCCCAGTCGCCTTTGCAGGTGAATTCAATCTTAGAAACTGCAGTTGATCCATCGCACCCAGAATCGTCAAATCCTGTGCCTGCGAAAGATCAAGCTGCAAGGCAGACACATGTTTCAACTGTGCCAGTCGCCCCAAAAATCCGGATGAATATACCCCTTTAGGGTCCATATGTGATATGTGTAGGATCAGATCCGGCCGGGCAAAGAATACTTTGGCATCGAGCTCGGCAAGGTCCTCGTATGTATCCGCGCCAACGCGAAAATGAACCGTTGCTCTGCGGCGTAACAGATGCACCGCCTGGTGCATCTTTTCGGCATTCCATGGAACCCCCTGTATTGATGCATGCCATAACTCACTCACAGATAATCCCCCTTTTCCACCCATAGTTCCAATTCATTCCATTATAAACAAGATCGCCTGGATGAACCACCACCGATCCCCGTTTTTTCATTCCTTTCCTCTTTTTTCATCCCTCCCATTTACTGTTCTTATACTCATGCCTTTCCTTCCCGTTGCTTTCAGGATTATTCGACAGAAATCTACATAAAACTATAGATCATGCCGACATATAACTAAGGCGTTTTGAGCTTTTTATTAATCATCTGGGGAGATGGAATATGTCGAACATGTTGAACAAGTGGGGGAAAATGGGAGCAAGGACATCCAGTATGGCAAATACGTTGTCCATTGTGCTGCTGGTCATTATCGTAGTTGTCTTTGCCGTGCTGGGAACATTTATGTTTGCAAGCACACGAAACATTCTGGTGAAACAGCAGGAATCCATGCTCCAGACCAAGACACAAGCCATTGTTAGTGAATTTGATGCACTATTCAAGGAGAAGGGCGCACTCGTCAAGCAAATGTCCACCAACACATTATTTCAGCAATACATAGAAACAACAGCATCTGCTGCGGATGCGGCAAGTTCAACCTACGCTGCGGAAACACAGGCGACACTCGCCGCTATCGTTAAGGCAGAGCCTTCGTTTGCCGATGCCTGGGTCGCGGGTCTGGATGGAAAAGGCTTTTGGATTCAAAATGATGGTGTCGTATCTGCACCGGACTTTGATATCCAGTCGCGTCCATACTACAAGCCGGTTACCGCCGCAGACGGACTTTATTTCTCCGATCCGTACATTGATATTGCAGCAGGCGATGTACTCATGGGTATCTTTTATCCGATCAAAGACGACAACAACAACACGATCGGCTTTGCCGCAGCGGATATTGCATTCAAGGATATTCCGGCAATTATGGAGAGTTATTCCCTTGGAAGCACGGGCTATTCCATGTTGCTGTCCAAGAGCGGGGAAATTCTGTACCATCCAGATCAAGAGAAGGTATTGAAGGAGAACATCCTGGACAGTACGGGGGACATGGGGAACATCGGCAAGAAAATGCTTGCCGGTGAAAACGGCGTACAGCTTATGAACGACAATGGGGAACGTCGTTATATCGGCTACGCTACCAGCAAGGATACGGGATGGTCGGTTGGTCTGACCATATCCGAAGAAGAAGTTCTCGCGGAATTAAAAACATTCACGTGGATTACTCTTGGCGGTTTTGCTGCAGCCACCCTTCTACTTGTGATTATCTGTTACATTACCCTTCGCCGTCTGTTACGCTCCATACCACAGCTGCTGGCTAAGATTAAACAGATTGAACAAGGTGACCTGACTGTCCAACTGGATATCAAATCTAATAATGAAATTGGACAGATCGCTACAGGCTTGAATTCCATGGTGCAGAAAATTCAGGTCATGCTGCAAATGGTCGGCAGCTCGGCGCAAATCCTGAACCAGTCGTCGAATGATCTGCAAGCCATCTCCTCACGAACGGCTGTGACCATGAATGACACATCGACAGCCATCAACGAGATTGCCAATGCAACGAATTATCAGTCCATCGAAACGGAAAATATTTTACGCAAAACAGGCTCTTTATCCAGCCAAATCGATGAAATTGCTACCGATGCGCAGGCTATGGGAACGGTCGTGCAGACATCTGCTGATCAGAGCAGCCAAGGACTGGCGGTGGTGGAACAATTATCGAAATGGTCCGAGGAAAACCATCAGTCCACCCAAGCAATGTCCTCTATTATCCAAGAGATTGACCTGAGTCGGAATGAAATATCCAGTTTTGTGGATACAGTCAAACAGATTGCCTCTCAGACGAACCTGCTCGCACTGAATGCCTCCATTGAAGCTGCACGTGCTGGCGAACATGGAAGAGGATTTGCCGTCGTTGCCGAAGAGGTCCGCAAACTTGCAGAACAGACGGCTCAGGCAACAGAGGAAATCAACAAAAAGGTAAATGTTATTGAAGAGAAAACAACCCTGTCGGTTGAACATACCATGCGCGGTATGAAGATTGCGGAGGAGAATGCCAAATCCGTCGAAGATACCAAACATGTATTCTTTAGTATTAACAAAGACCTGAAAGATCTACAGCAGCGTATGATGCAGATTACCAACAATACCTCCAATGTACACAAACACAAAGATGAGATATTCCAGGCACTGGAGATTATATCCTCTACCACAGAGGAGAACTCGGCATCGACGGAAGAAGTAAGCGCCAGCACGCAGGAACAGCTGGATAGTATCGAACAGGTAGCGGATCTGTCGAAACAGTTGAACCAGCTATCTGGCAAACTGCAAGACGAATTAAGTCAGTTTAAAGTAAAGTCATAATCCTCAAGCGTTCCACTGCTCTTCTCTTTTAGTCGCTGTCCATTTATTATTAATGAATATGTGTACGAAGAGGATTGGAGGCTGAATCATCATCATGAACTTTGCCAAACGAATGGATCATTTCAACGAAGGAATTTTCACCCGGTTGCTGGAGATCAAGCGCCGCAGACTGGAGAACGGACTGCCGGTTATTGATCTCAGTGTGGGTACGCCGAATATCCCACCTGCGCAGCATATTATAACTGCACTATGCGAGGCCGCAGCTGATCCGGCTAATTATATATATGCTGTGAATGATCAGAGTGAGTTGCTGCAAGCTGCAAGCGATTGGTACAAGCAGCGCTATCAGGTCGAGTTAGACCCGGCTACACAAGTCTGTTCCTTGCTCGGTTCACAGGAAGGGCTGGCACATATATCCCTCTCCATTGTCGATGAAGGTGATCTCGTGCTGGTCCCTGACCCCTGTTATCCCGTCTTCGCGGATGGGCCGTTACTGGCAGGTGCAGAACTGTATTATATGCCGCAAAAAGAAGAAAACGGGTATGTTATTCAGCTTCAGGATATACCGGAAGATATCGCTCATCGAGCGAAATTCATGCTGGTCTCCTATCCCAACAATCCAACAACCGCGATGGCACCGGATCAGTTCTATCTTGACCTGATTGCCTTTGCCAAGAAGTATGATATTATCGTGCTCCACGATAATGCGTACAGTGAACTCGTATTTGACGGAAAGTCATGTGGAAGCTTCCTTGCATTCCCTGGCGCCATGGACGTCGGTGTGGAGTTCAATTCCCTGTCAAAAACGTACGGACTGGCCGGAGCGCGAATCGGCTTCTGTGTGGGCAATACAACCATGGTCTCCATGCTGAAAAAGCTGAAATCCAATATGGATTACGGGATGTTCCTACCGATCCAAAAAGCAGCAATTGCAGCCATTACCGGTGATCAATCCGAGGTTGAACGGGTCAGAGCTATTTATGAACAGCGTAGAGACATCCTCTGTGAGGGCTTCAGCAATCTCGGTTGGCCGATTGCCAAACCTGAAGCAACGATGTTCGTCTGGAGCCGGATTCCGGCGCACTACGACAGCTCAGAGCAATTTGCCATGGATCTGGTCACACATGCGGGTGTCATTGCAACCCCAGGCAGTGCCTTTGGTCCTTCAGGTGAAGGGTATGTGCGCTTCGCGCTTGTTCAGGATAATGAAATATTGCAGCAAGCCGTACAATCCGTCGATGACAGCGGGATTCTGAAATCCAGCTAACGGGAGTACGATTCGAATGTGCTCAAGCAAAAATCCCCTCAAGGTCCACAGGGAGTAAGAGTTTCACGTTTGAAAACGTGATCTCTACTTCTCGTAGACGTGAAGGGGATTTTTTTCATTTTCAGAGGACTAAACATTCATTGGGTGATTTAAGATCGCAGCTGAATGGTACCACGTGATAGCAAGAAGCCTGCTCGGGGAGCAGGCTTCTTGTTTCAACGATTTATACAGACTTGCGCCAATTAGAACGATACATCAGATACAGGAAGTACGGTGTTCCGATGATCGCAATGAGTATGCCTGATGGAATCTCTGTCGGTGCCATGACGGTTCTACCGATAGTATCGGCGAGCACCAGCATGACTGCACCCGCTAATGCGGATAGGAACATGGATCGTCTTAACTTATTCCCCGTCAGTAGCCGTACCATATGTGGTGCAATCAGCCCGATAAAACCAACGGTTCCTACACAAGCAACCGCACCTGCTGCAAGTAATACACCAACTGTCATGGCCAATAATCGTGTGCGACGTACTCCGAGACCAAGCCCGGATGCACTGTTGTCGTCAAATACCAGCAGTTCGAATCTGCGTGCCAGCCACCAAGCCACCGGTACCAGAATAACTAAAAATAATCCGATAACCCTCACCTGTTCCCAGGTACGAGCATAGGTGCTTCCTGTCAGCCAGATATATCCGCTGCTACCGTATACCGCACCACGGACAATCAGAATCTGAATACCTGCTCCAGCAATGGCAGACATCGCGATCCCCAGCAACACAACCGCCGAAGGGTTCAGTCCTTTCTTCCAGGCGAGGGAGAACACAACCACTGCAGCAATGGCTGCACCGATAATTGCCGCAATTGGCAGCAAGTATATCGGAAGACCCGGCCATAAGATGATGACCATCATTGCTCCAAGCCCTGCACCTGAGGACACACCAACAATTGAAGCATCTGCCAGCGGGTTACGTACCGCCATCTGAATGAGCACACCGCTGATTGCCAGTGCAGCTCCTGCACCTGCGGCAACAAGAGTACGCGGAATCCGAAGCTGAATCAGCGCGGAGAACAGTCCATCCGATTGGAACAGACTTGGTAACCAATCGGCCAGCGGAATTCGCATACCACCAAACATCGTACTGAGCAAGATAAGCACGACCGTTATGACTGAGAATAATACAGCCATCGGGCCAAATGCAAAGCGACGCGCAGCTCCTCCTGTGCTCATTGAAGTTGACATGCCTGATCCGTTTGCAGCCTTCATGCGTGTAAGAACAAGCCAGATGAGCCACGGTGCACCAATGATCGCCATAACGGCACCCGTTGGCAGTTCCATGCTGGAGTTATGCACCATCTTGGCGAGGACATCTGCTCCAACCAGGAGCGCTGCGCCCCATATGAACACACCGGGTAAAAGTAATCGATTGGAACGTACACCACTCAATCGAACCAGATGAGGTGCAACCAATCCCACGAAACCAATCGGTCCAATTACACTGACAATCACGGCGGCCAGCAATACAGCGAGGATTAACCCTCCTGCACGAGCCAATGCAACCTTTTGTCCCAAGGAAGAGGCCGTTGATTCATCCAACTCCAGCATATCCCACTGTCTGGACAGGATTAACGCGAGAAGGGTAATACCAACCACCCAAGGCAAAGCATAAAACACACCACTCCAGTCATTCTGGACAAGTGTTCCTGAACCCCAAAGGAACAACCCTTGTGTCTCCATGGAGAAAAAAATATGTAATGCACTCGTAAATGAACCAAGGACCATCGATACAATCATACCGGACAACGCAAGTCGAACCGGGCTTGATGTTCGTCCGCCGCCCATGAAATAAGCCGCAAATGCTGCCAGCAAACCACCTAGGGCTGCGAAAAGAAAAGGCGACTGACTTAATAGACTTGGAAAAGCGATAGCTCCCAGCACCACCACAAAGTATGCTCCCGCATTAATGCCCAGCGTATCTGAAGCAGCCAGTGGATTACGAGTAATCGTTTGCAGCAAAGCGCCCGCAACAGCCAGTGCGCCACCCGCAAGAATACCGATCACTGTACGCGGCATGCGCAAGTCCCAGACCATATTGTGCTCTAATGAATCCTGTCTGCCTGTAAGAGCGTCCCAAACGACATGCAAAGGAATGGATGCTTCTCCATAACACAGACTTACAAAAAAAAGCACGATGAGAGCGGTTAGACCGCCCCCATATATGCTTATTGTGCGCCAATTCATAGCTGGCTTAGATCCTTGAACCGAACTCATTTGGTAATCGCCTCGACTACCCCATCAACCAATACTTTGGAGGAGATGGGTCCACCAAATGTCCATGTTGTGCTATCGAGTTGATATGTGCGTTTTTCCTTCACAAAGTTCAGTCCGTTCCAAACCGAGTTATCTTTCATGGCTGTGCCAAAGACGTCATCGTCTGGTTGTGTAATATAAATGAAGTTACTGTCCTTCACATCGGTTAAGGATTCAATGCCTACTGTAGAGAAGCCATAGTTTTCAACTTTGTCCGGCTGCCAGTCGTTAACCAGTCCGATTTTGTCCAAGGTACCAATCACAACCGAGTTATCGGTAAACATACGCAGGCTGACTGCATTTTGATATGTGAACGCTTGTGTCAGTGCAAAGTTGAAGTTTTCTTTCCCCGCAGCAGCCAGTTTTTCTTTGGCTTCTACATAGTGCTGATCGAGATTACTCAGAACTTCTTTTGCTTTGTCTTCTTTACCCAGAGCTGTTGCAATGTTATTAAAGATCTCTGTCATCTTGTCATAATCATAGCCGTCACCATCATACGGATCATATTCAATCGTTGGAGCAATCGCGTTAAGCTGATCGTAAACCGCCGTGTTATTATCTGCATTAGCAATGATGAGATCTGGCTTCAATGCAGCAATTGCTTCCAGATTTGGTTCACTGCGTGTTCCGATATCCGTTACACTGTCATCCAGTGCTGCTTCGGATGTTACCCACACTTTATAGTTAGCGTTATCTGCATTACCTACTGGTTGAACACCCAGGGCAACAACATCCTCCGTATATGTCCATTCAAGCGTAACGACACGCTCTGCTGGCTTGTCCAGCTTAAGCTCTCCACGTTTATGCTTCACGGTAACAGGACCTGCTGTCTCTTCAGCCGGAGCACTACCCGAGCCACTACCTTGACTTGTATCTGTTGTAGTCGTGGTTTTACCACAACCCGCCAAAACCAGCACAAAGGCCAGCATAATCAACAGTCCATTCAACCCTTTTTTCATATCTCTTTTCTCCCCTGTTAATATGTATTTATATGATAACAATTATCATTATCACTATTGGATTATGCCGTAGGAATTGATTTTTGTCAATGCAAAGTACCTTAATCCAATTCTTTTATGAAATAAAAAAGGAAAGGGAGAGCTCAAAAGCCATCCTTCCCTTCTACTGTTTGCTGTTTGCATTAACTCAACTGCATCGTAGTGATGCATGTATTATCATTTTCGTATGTAGACAATTGCGTTTCCGCAACCTTTCCATCTCGAACAATACGAATCAGATAGGTTCTGTCTCTAGGCACCCAAAAATCCATAAATCCGTTTGCACCAGACTTCATCACTTCATCTTTCATAAAAGTGTTGCCTTGAGAATCGTGAATGGTAACACTGAATTCCTTATTGCTCATTTCCCCCTGACAACCGGTCAAGCTATGAATTGCACAGGGATGGGTCTGATCCACATAGGGTGCAATGGAAAGGAAAAATTCATTTTCAGGCAAATCGTATGTAGTGGTCTTTTTATCTTGATCGGTTACGATTAACTGTTTGGCATTGATGGAGGCAGATTCGGGTGTCTCTTTTCCTGTGCTGATATCTTCCACCAATTTTCGGATGTTGGGCGCATTGGCTGCACCCGCCTCTTCCTTGCCCGTATTACTTGCAAACAGATAGGTTCCGATTACAATCACAGCTGCAATACCTGCAATGATCCATATTTGTTTTTTCATCTGGAGTCCATCTCCTCGTCCGTTTTGGTTTATTATAAGGTAGAACACAGTGATACGGACAGTTTACGACACCAAAGTCACCATATATTCACATTTTTGTATTGTAGTAAGCGTAATCTGCTGCCTGTGCACTGTATCATTGATAAGTAAGGGAGGTTGTGTATATGTTTAAGTCTCCATCTGTAGCTGACACCGATCGAAGAGTACACAAATCCAAACATGCTCTGAAGTCAGCCCTTCTGGAATGGATGTCCCGTAAGCCATTGGCCAGTATAACCATCACCGATATTGTCAAATCCGCCGATTTGAACCGCAGCACATTTTACAAGCATTATGTATACAAAGAAGACCTGTTTGATGAATTGTTAAATGACGTGATTGACGATTTAAAATTAGCCTATCGAGCACCCTATCAGCATTTCCGAGATTTCGATATTAAGGACCTTAACGCCTCAGCAATTCAAATTTTCGACCATGTGCTGGCTCATGCCTCCTTCTATACATTGCTGGTTAATTCTAACGTGCTACTGGATTTCAGGGATACACTCTATATAACACTTAAGAACTTGTATCTGGAGGATGTGACGGATCTGTCACCTGATCCACGGTTGGATAAGGAACTTCTCGCCTGTTATCAGGCTAATGCCGTTCTTGGTTTAGTTACGAGTTGGGTGAAAAGCAACTTCAAATACAGCGCCTCCTATATGGCTGAACAACTGTTGGAATTCACACGCATGAACCGTTCCCAAGAGATTTATCGGTCTAATCTCCATTCTGCAACGAGTCCATCAAGATAAAGTTATGCCATGACTCTGTAGTGGGATCTGCTCTTAAAAAGAGGTACTGTCTCCCCTGAAGCTTGAGATACAGTACCTCTTTATCATGTCGAAACATTTATTTTAATTAGTTGCTGATCCAGCCACCATCTACAGGCAACTCAACACCTGTAATGAATTTGGATTCATCAGATGCCAAAAACAGGTAGGCGTAAGCAATATCCATAGATTCACCAGCATGTGGAGGCAGTGGAGCAAGATTTTTGTAATTCTCCCCCATCTCCACCTGGGATTTGATGCCTGCTTTCTCCACCATCCCCGTAAACACAGCACCCGGATGTACGGAGTTCACACGAATATTGTCTTTGGAAAACCACTGTGCCCCGTGTTTGGTCAATGAACGTACAGATCCCTTGGAAGCACTATAAGCTGCGCCCTGGGCATCTGCTATTCCACCAATGATTGCTGCTATGGAAGAGGTATTAACGATGGAACCTTGTCCATTCTTCTGCATATAAGGAATGACTGCCTTCATGCCGAGCCATACACCTGTACCATTAATGGACATAACCTTGTCCCAATCCTCTAGCTCAGCTTCCAAAATGCCTTTGGCCATATGAATTCCGGCATTGTTGACCAGAATATCTATTTTTCCGAATTTCGATACGGTTTCTTCCACAACAGCGTTCCAGGACTCTGGACTGGATACATCCAGCTTCAACGCAATGGCTTCCCCGCCACCAGCTACGATCTGTTTAACCTGTTCCTCCAAAGCTTCGATCGCCACATCGGTAGCCACTACCTTGGCTCCTTCTCTTGCAAATAATTGAATACCTGCCAATCCCATTCCACTTGCGGCACCGGTTATAATTGCAACTTTTCCAGTTAATCTGCCCATTTCATATCATCCTTTCCTATTACGATGAATGCCTCATTATGACACCCAACCTGCTAACACCTTTAGTATACGGATGAAATGAAAGCTCTTTCAATCAGCAAATGGACAGGCTTTTGTGGGATAACCGATAGCTAAGTATGGATCTGTTTATTCCCCAGATGTTAATCAACAACATGGACAACTTATGTTGGTTTTATTTTCAATCTACGAGTACTGCCAAAATCCGGCGATGGGATCTGTCCATCTACATTCACTGAATTGGCAAGCAAGTACAGTGCCCCATAACCAAAGACATACTCTTCAAACATTCCATCCGAATAGCCATCCTCATCAATTTGGATGAAAAAATCGTATCCGTCCTTATGCAGAGCTAAAAAGTAACTATCCACTTGCTTAAGTATCTTGTCCAGCTTGAACATAAAGACGGTCGTAATCTTAGTGCCCCCATACCTTCGGTAGCTACTAGCACCGTGATTCTTTTACCCAGACTTGGGGAGCTTAGCTTCGAAAACGGAGAGAGTAGCGGCGATGCCCTTTAATGTCATCGTCCCGCCACTCTCAAGCCCCCGATAAATCAGACTATCTTTTTGAATAAATAGACTTATTGACTGGATAAAACACATAAACTTTTATTTTTATGCTGACATAGACTATATTGAGAATCCGAATTAAGGAGTCAGTTTTAGAATGGTCACAGTGGTATTTAGATTGTTATGCAACTGTGCAGGAGTTGCATTCGCATTTACCAGCTGGATCGTCGTCGGAACCGTTGTAACCGTAACAATAACTTCAGCAGATATAGGTCCACCTCCATTACCTGTGAATGGCACAGGTGTTATGGGCGTTCCATTTACCGTGAGGTTGAAATCCGCATTGCCCTGATTATGAATGCTAAAAGAGATCAAGTAACTTCCTGTTTCATTGATTGTTATCGTTGAGGACGGCGGCACAAAAGTGAATGCACCTCCAACATTAGCCAAAACCCCGGTTAAAGTTATTGGTGAGTTGCCAGGTACTGTGTCTGTGCCTGTGCCAGGGTCTGCTCGGAAAACACTTAGGAAATCGGATATTCCGGCCCCAACTGGACCGGCCGGACCTGTTGCTCCTACTGCTCCTACTGGACCTACGGGACCTACCGGACCCACTGCTCCGAGCGCGCCTGCTGGCCCGACTGGCCCTTGTATACCCGGAATCCCTTGCAGTCCTTGTGGTCCCGGTATCCCTTGAGCACCGGTCGCTCCTCTGAGACCTATCGGTCCTTGTGGTCCCGGTATCCCTTGAGCGCCAGTTGCCCCTTTTGGACCTATCGGTCCTATTGGTCCAGAATTTCCTTGAGCGCCTTGCGGTGCATTAACAACAACCTTAGGTCTAACCTTTACCACCTTAACCTTAACACGACAATGCATGCTTTGTTTAAATTTACGTCTACAAATGCGTTTTCCATGACGATTTAACAATGAACTCACCTCCGTGATATTTCTCCCCATACTATGTGTATCCATCACAAGGGGCATAGACTATTAACTATAAATTAGAAAATTATAGTGCCCAAAATGAGAAAATTGGTCTATGAATCCAGTCTATAACATGAATGTATAGACCCATTTTCAATATAAAATGCAGATAAAAAAGCCAGTCGAACACGAGATATTCTCGATGTTTGACTGGCTTTTGCTATGCTTATCCCTTTCGCACAGGTTCTTCTTATTTTACAATAGTGCTTTGTTTTTCTCATAGAACCGGGCATTGTGAGAAGATACACCCGCCATATCGGAAGCAGCAGGTTCCAGATACGTCTTGGCACTGTTGACGGCGAGCACCGCATCGTTAAAAGCACCAGCGATCAGCCTGACTTTGCTTCCATAAGTGATGAAATCACCTGCTCCGAATATACCTGGAATGTTGGTACGCATGCGCTGATCAACGGATACGCCGTAGTCTTCACGCGCTAGCCCCCATTGCACGAGGTTACCAAAATCACGATCATACCCATGGCTTACAACAACTTCATCCACTTCGACATGTGTGATCTCATCGGTTTCTAAATGGGCCAACTCGACACGATCGATTTTATCACCTTTGCCGTATAAGCGAGAGATAGTATATGGCGTCATGACGTTGGCTTGAGCCTTCATCTGAGCAACAGGCGACTCATGTCCGGTAAATTCATGACGTCTGTGTGCTACTGTAACTTCACTTGCGATCTTGCCCATTTCATTCGCCCAGTCGACTGCGGAATCACCACCACCCGAGATCAGAACACGCTTCCCGGCAAATCGGGACAGGTCGGTTATCGTGTAGTGCAGATTTGTCAGTTCATATCGATTGGCACCTTCAATAGCCAGCTTTTGCACCTGCGTCATACCTCTCCCAGCACATAACAAGATTGTGCGTGTGTAGTGACGTTTGCCTGTTTTGGAAATGAGTACAAATACACCATCCTCACGTCGTTCAAGCTCGGCTATTTCCTGCCCAAATACAATTGTTGGATCGAACGTTCTCGCCTGTCTCTCCAGCGATTCAATCAGCTTCTCACAGCGAATCGGGTCAATCCCGCCCACATCCCAGATCAGCTTCTCCGGGTACGTACGCATGAATCCACCCAGTTCCTGCTTGGCTTCGATGATCTTGGTACGCATGGCTCTCATACCACTATAAAATGAGGCATACATGCCAGCAGGCCCACCACCAATGATCGTAATATCGTAGATGTCTAATTGTGTCTCCGTTGTCATTTAAGGCACCAACTTTTCAACAACATAGTCCATCAATTTTACAGATCCAATCGGACCCACACCGGATACGAATTGGCTTGTCTTCAACGGGAAGACATGATCATTCTTCACAGCCTCCAGATTCGACCACACCTGGCTTGCTTTCAGATCTTCCATGGATTTCTTCGTGTCATAACCTACGAGGGTTCTATCTTCCAGAAAAATATAATCCGGATTCATCTCAGGCAAAAACTCCAGTGAGAACTGGCTAAACCAATCTGTAGAGTCTTTGATCGCTTCAGGGCTATTCAGACCCAGGATATCATAGAAGAAAACACTGCTGCTTCCTCCTTTGGGACCCATGAAACGGTAACGATTGTGCTCTACCCGGAGAACCAATACGGTCTTGTCTCCCAGGGCTGCCGCGATTTTCTCTTTCGCTTGTGAGGCTTTCTCATCAAATTCAGCCAGTACTTTGGCAGATTCTTCGGTCTTGTCAAATATGGCAGCCAGCTTTGGCATAGCACGTTTCATTTCACTGTTGGCATCCAGTGCCACTGTAGGAGCGATTTTGGACAATTCATCATATACGCCCTGTTCCATACCTTCGCCAGCTGCAAGGATCATATCCGGTGACAACGCAAGCAACTGCTCATAATTATATTGATATTGCTCAACTTCAATGATCTGGACTCCATGTTCTTTCAAATAATCAGGGCGGTATTCCGCTTCAACTTCTGGAGTTAACAAAACGATTTGAGGTGTAACACCCATTTCAATCAGATACTCGGCATAGATCGAATCAAACACAACCAGATTTTGAGGATGAGTTGGAATCGTTACTTCTCCAAACTGATCCTTCACCACCTTAGTCCCACTTTCAGTCGCTGTTTCTTCTGTTGTATTCGTTGCTCCTTCAGTTGGAGTACCTGCTGTTCCAGCTGTAGCGTTCTCTTCAGTAGTTCCACCGGAACATGCCGCCAGCATCATACTGATCACCAACAGCATGATGGCTAACCCTTTAAATCTTCGTGACATGATATACTTCGCCCCTTATGTACATTGATAATGATAATTATTATCAAATAGTATCAAATAAGAAGTGTTGCTTCCATAGCATATCGTGCGTATTCGGTTGGATTATTGTGCTCTCTCATGAAAAGGTTCCGTAAGATGGCGAACGATCTGATTTAGAATCAGAGTGTGACCCGTAATTCCGTGACCGTCTACCCACAGGTGAGTATCTACGTAAAATACCCGATTATTTTTCACAGCCTTCAGCTCGTTCCATTGCGGACTCTCCCATAGTTTCCTCATATTCTCTTCAGCGCTGAAGTGCTGCATGATCCGCTTCTCCACAAACACATAATCGGGATTGGCTTGTGTCAGTAGTTCAAGCGAACAAGGATTAAACCAGGCTGTACCTGAATCCAGTGCTTGCGGCAGTGTTAATCCAAGCTGTTCATATAACAAGTGTGATACCCCGTGTGAATGCCCACCCAGATATCGATAACCAAACGCTTCTACCCTCAGCAACATGACTGTGGCCGCGGATTGGATGATGGGTTGCAACTGTTGCTTAGCTACGCTGACTTCGTGTTTCATCTGCTGATGCAGTCTATAAGCTTCTTCTTCTTTAAGAAACCAGACTGCCAATTGATCGAGCATTGGTTCTACATCTTGATGAAGTCCAGTTAGAATCGGTGCAATTGTGCGCAGCTCCCTTTTGACCTCTTCCGTCAATACGTTTCCTATCAACATCTCCGGTTGAATTTGTCGAACAAGTTCTATCTCCACCTCATACTGTGTTACCTCCAGCATCTCTACTCCATACGCTGTAAATTGTTCATGATGATGTGGGGACAACAGGATCGGGGTGACCACTACGGCATGGGGGATGACACCCAGATGAATCATAATTTCTGCACAGATTGGAGAAAGTGATACGATCTTGCGCTGCGTCATCGTCTGCCTATATATCTTAGGTGATACGCCAGTCAGTTGTTTGAAGCGTCGGCTAAAATAATGAGCATCTTCAAATCCAGTCTTTTTGGCAATATCCTGTGAGGTTGCAGCTGTTAATATCAATTCTTCCTGCGCACGGTAGATCCGGTAGTGTGCCAGATAATCCAGAGGTGGCTTACCATATCGCTCGCTAAATTTGCGGGAGTAATGCCATGGACTGATTCCGGCAATCTGAGCTAACTGTGTACGTGTAATGACCTGATCATAATGCTGCTGCATGTAGTCAATGGAGAGAAGTATACCGTGTTCTGGCTTCAACTCGTTATCCGGCTGTTTCCGATATAGATTACTTAACAACTCATATAACAAATGCTGATGGCCAACCCTTTCTGCACTCTGATCCTGTGTATACACTTCACTCCAATGCTTAATGATACTTGCCAGACCTCCACCGGACAGTTGCACTTTCTGATACGCCTCTCCTGACGGTAACCGCCATTCAAACTTCTCAGCTTCCCGTCGATCATGCAGCACCGAATATGTATCGAACTGAACATGCCAGCCTGCCAGATCCAGGTTGCCACCTTCAATGACCTCCATTACAGAGTTCTCTTCAAGCGCAATTAATTCTCCATAGGAGACGTGAACTCGGTGTCCATTTATATTCCAGATCGCTTTTCCATCAATGATAAATATCAAGGTGTGACTGGGAAAGTGATGCAGCTCGCCTTTTGTTATCCATGCGTTGCTTAGTGCATTCGTTGACTTCCATTGAGCAATCCATTCCATGTTGTCAGACATAGGTTATCCTTTCAAAGGGATTAGTAATCCAGATTTATAGGTTTCACTATATCAAAATACATGACAACTCCATAACCAACAAGCTATGGCTTGAATAAAATGGTGGACAGCGATTATACATCTCATACTTACATTAATCAGAAAAACACAAAAAAAGCCCGCACCATCAGGTACAAGCTCTTTCTTACAACTTTAATGATATTTCTTCAATGCTACGTTTTACGTATTACTCAATGCTGGCCTTCGGTGACCCCTGTCCCCGTTTCTGTCCTTTTCTTGCCATCCAATACGTCAGTCCACCTGAGACACCGAAAGCAATAACCACACCAATGCATGTGTGTAACAGATTCAGGCTACCCTCTTCGATGAAGAGCGGGAGGCTGACCAAGCTCGGATTCCCCACCATAGCAAATGCCTTGACAGATAACAGTCCTAAATACAGTCCACCCGCAGCTCCACCCAGCAATGCCGCGTAAAAAGAGGATCTTTTTCTCATGTTGACCGCATACAATGCAGGCTCTACAACTCCAAGGAGGGCTGTTCCCGTTGCCCAGAAAGCAAGTCTTCTGGATGCTGGCTCTTTCGAATGCAAAGCGTTTGCAAGCGCAGCCCCTGCTTGTCCTACAATCGCCACTAACATGGCAGCAATCACCATAGAGCCACCATTCATAACCATTTCATTAATGATGATGGCAATTATCCAGTAGTGTAATCCCGTAATTAACATCAGCGAGAAGACCGCTCCCAGTAACATCACCGACAACACTGGAGCATTAGCTACTAGTGAATCCAATGCCTCCGGCAGATGTTCATCAATCCAGGTGCCGACTGGACCAAGAATCATCAATACTAGCGGAACAAGAATCAGTAACGTCAGGAATGGAGCAACCATCCCTTTGGAAAATTTTGGACTATATCGTTCAACAACTCTTTCCAAGAAGGCGGCTACACAGATCGTTAGAATGACCCAGATGGGCGTAGAGTAAAAAGCAGGCTGGGACACCAGTGGCAAACCCAGGAAATGCACCTCTTTTTCCCCTGACATCAGCATCGTCATCTCCGGATAAAACATGAGTCCGCCAATCGATGCAGCAACATAGATGTTGCTCTTCAACCGATACGCTGTGCTGATTGCTACCAATATAGGCAGTACATAAAATACACCGTCTCCAATGATCCTGAAGATCGTAAAGGTCTGGCTGTCCATCAATGCTGAAGAGTCCGCAGAACTGTACGTATCCATTAACGCAATAATGGCGACTATAATTTTAATAACAGCGGCTCCGAGAATTGCAGGCATCAAGGGCCTGAACACATCGGATACAAAATGTAAGATTGAGAATCTGTTCTTCTTCGTGTGCCCTGCTTCCTGCAACCCTGTCCCTGTCGATTCCGCAACACCCATACCCAGTAACGTATTGTAGATAAGTGAAGATTCATCTCTTATTGCCAGATGGCACTGCTCACCCGTTATCCGAATATCTGCCACAACATCTGAGAAAGCAAGAATAGACATGTTCAATTGAGTACTGTCCTTTATTACCAGCGTCGTTGTGCCCTTATCATGTTCTACAAGCTTGATGTTCTCCTTGCCACCTGCGAGTTTCAACCAATCTTCAATCTGTGTGTCATGCATTATGTACAATCTCCTCATATTACGGTAAACCCGTGTTTTGTGATGTGTTATGATCTAATATGCCTCTATCTATATACACATTTCCATGAAAAAACTTCAATAGGATAAAAAAACTAATTTCCCTGACATTGCATGTTCATTTATACAAGGTATATTGACCTATGAAGGTCGAAAAAGCAAAAAAAGCCTACTCTTATGTAGGCTCTTATCCATCTTTACTTATGAGTCATACTCTTCATACTCACAAACGACATTCTCAGCCATCAGATGGCGAAGGCACGTAAATATACATCCTTCATCCTATGACAGTGCCAACATCGCGTTCATATCTTCTTCTGCCGTTGTAATTAACTTCAGACCAAACATATCCACGAGTACATCCAAGACCCCTTCCGATATGAACTCAGGCGGTTTCGGTCCAATTCGAATGTCCTGAATGCCGAGGCTGAACAGGCCAAGCAGGATCGCAACTGCTTTTTGCTCAAACCAGGACAGCACAATGCTGACAGGTAACTCGTTTACGGTACAGCCAAAAGCATCCGCCAAAGCCATTGCAATTTTCACCGTAGAACCGGAATTGTTGCATTGACCCAGATCGATATAACGCGGTATACCCGTGTCTCCAACCGTACCATAATCCACATCGTTGAAGCGGAACTTACCACAGGATGTCGTCAGAATTACAGTATCATTCGGCAAGGATGTCGCGAGTTCACGATAGTAGTTGTCACCTTTGCCTGGCGCATCACAACCTGCAATAACGAAGAATCGGCGGATATGACCGTCTTTTACCGCCTGAATAATCTCGGGCGCAAGTCCAATCACGGTCTCATGATGGTATCCTGTCGTTAAGACTTGCTCGGACTGTACATTAGCCGCAGGCAGTGACAATGCGCGTTCAATTAGAGGTGAGAAGTCATCCTCTGTAATTTTGGCAACACCCTCCAGACCCGCCACTTCGTATGAGAAAAAGCGGTCTGCATATGTGCCTTTGATCGGCATAACACAGTTCGTTGTTGCGAGAATAGCACCCGGGAATTGTTCGAAGAGTCTTCTTTGATCGTACCAGGCTTTGCCGATATTACCCTTGAGATGGGCGTATTTCTTCAGCGCAGGATAACCGTGCGCAGGCAACATTTCCGAGTGGGTATAGATGTTGATTCCTTTCCCTTCAGTTTGACGCAGCAGCTCCTCCAATGCATACAGATTATGTCCCGTCACCACAATGCACTGTCCTTCAATCTGGTTCTGGCTAACCGTAATCGGTTGCGGTACACCAAAGCGGTCCGTGTGCGCACGATCCAACACATCCATAATGCGGATTGCTGCATTACCTACCTTCATCGCCATCTCCAGATGTTCCTGTACATTAAAATTCGAGTTCGTTAATGTCATATATAATGCCTCATGTGTAATCCGATCCACCTCAGGATCAAAATATCCCAACTGGCGTGCATGTGTCGCATAAGCAGCAATGCCTTTTAACGCAAAAATCATCGTATCCTGCAAACTTGCGATTGTTTCGTTTTTGCCGCATACCCCTACCACAGTACACCCGCCACTCGGCGTCTGTTCGCATTGATAACAAAACATATGGATTCCCCTCCAAACTTAGATTAAACGCAGTTCGTTATGGAATAGCGTAACAGACCCTGATATGAGCTAGTGTGATGGTGCACACACTTTCTGACCAACATCTAAATATAGTTCTCTAGACCATCATCCAAACTGGAAATAATAACATTCAAAAAAAGGCATATCTCGGATCATTATGAAAAATACTGTGTACAGCTAAAAACGTATAAATCCATAATTTTAAAAAATACGGAAATGAAACGATTCTAGATTTTGCCCGTAAGGGTAATACACAGAGAAATCTAATATTCAAGGAGCTGGTCAATTGCAACATTACAGACACAGTGCGGAGGAAACCCTTCAGGATGTGCAGAGTTCCTCCAAGGGACTCACAACATCCGAAGCTGCCAAGAGACTTGAAACGGAAGGATATAACGAGTTAAAAGGTAAAGATGCAACACCAGTCTGGAAATTGTTCCTCGAAAATTTCAAAGATCCGATGGTCATCGTGCTGCTGATTGCAGCCGCTGTACAGGTTGTACTTGGACACCTGATTGAATCGTTGATCATATTCCTGGTTATTTTGCTCAATGCGGTAATCAGCGTAGTTCAGACCAAAAAAGCCGAGAGCTCGCTCGACGCGCTGAAACAAATGTCTGCTCCTGAAGCCAAGGTCATTCGTGACGGGCAGAAAAAGACCATTCCAGCAAGAGAACTCGTTCCCGGTGATATTGTTATGCTGGATGCAGGTGATTATGTCCCGGCAGACGGGCGTATCCTGGAATCAGGAAGTTTGAAAATCAACGAAGGCATGCTGACCGGAGAATCGGAAGCTGCGGAGAAACACGCCGATACCATCCCGGATGAAGCTCCTATTGGAGATCGTCGCAATATGGCCTTCAGTGGCTCACTCGTCGTATATGGACGGGGCATGCTTGTCATTACAGGTACGGCTCTCAAAACCGAAATCGGTAAAATTGCCGAACTGATTGAAAATGCCGAAGCCAAAAACACGCCATTACAGCGCAAGTTGGAATCTTTCAGCAAAAAACTGGGCTTTTTCATCCTCGGCTTGTCGATTCTCATCTTTGGCATTGAAGCCGGTCGTGTATGGTTGACCGAAGGTACGGAGAATATCGGGCCATCCATCGTAAATGCACTGATGTTTGCCGTAGCTGTTGCGGTTGCTGCCATTCCTGAGGCGTTATCCTCCATTGTGACTATCGTATTGTCACTTGGAACAAATAAGATGGCCAAACAACATGCGATCATTCGCAGACTGCCTGCCGTGGAGGCGCTCGGTTCTGCCAGTATCATCTGTACAGATAAAACAGGAACACTAACTCAGAATAAGATGACTGTCGTCGATTATTACATTCCCCATGGCACCAAAGACGAATTCCCCGATGATCCCGATCAGTGGTCGGAAGAGGAACGACGTTTGTTACATATTGCGGTGCTCTGCAATGATTCGAATATTAACCAGGAAGGCAAGGAACTGGGTGATCCAACCGAAGTGGCCCTCATTGCCTTCAGCAACCGGGTGAACAAGGATTACAATGAAATCCGTGACCAGTTCCCGCGTGAAGCTGAGCTTCCTTTTGACTCGGATCGAAAGCTCATGAGTACGGTGCATACCTTCGAGGGACAGACGGCTTTGCTGACCAAAGGTGGACCGGATGTGCTGTTCAGTCGCTGTAGCCATGTGTTTATCAACGGAGAAGTTCAGCCACTCACACCCGAGATTCGCACACAGTTTGAAGAGAAAAATGAGGCATTCTCCAAACGCGCCTTCCGTGTGCTGGCCTATGCGTACAAAAAATTCGATGACAAAAACCAGGTCACCATTGATGACGAGCATGATCTGACACTGGTTGGCCTGACAGCGATGATTGACCCACCGCGTGAAGCGGTATACGGCTCTATTGAAGAGTCCAAAAAAGCGGGCATTCGCACCATCATGATCACTGGAGATCACAAAACGACGGCTCAGGCCATCGGTGTGGATATCGGCCTTGCCGAACCGGATGACCTCGCCATTACCGGAGCCGAACTGGACAAAATGTCCGATGAAGAACTGGATCAACAACTTGAACACATCTCGGTATACGCCAGAGTATCACCTGAGAATAAAATCCGGATTGTGCGTGCATGGCAGCGTAAAGGCAAAGTTGCAGCCATGACCGGAGATGGGGTTAACGACGCGCCTGCGCTGAAACAAGCCGACATCGGTGTAGCGATGGGTAGCGGAACAGATGTCGCCAAGGATGCGGCTGCCATGATTCTGACGGATGATAACTTTGTCTCCATCGTGAATGCAGTTAGTGTTGGGCGGATGGTATTTGATAACATCAAAAAAGCTATCGCATACCTGTTCGCTGGTAACCTCGGCGCGATTATCGCCATTTTGTTTGCCTTGATCGTCGGCTGGGTTAATCCATTTACGGCCCTACAGCTGCTGTTCATCAATCTGGTGAACGACTCCCTGCCTGCCATTGCTTTGGGTACAGAGAAACCCGAGCCGGATGTCATGCGACGCAAACCGCGTGATATTAACGAGGGGATCTTCGCAGGCGGAACCCTGCAAGCTGTGATTACACGTGGTGTCCTGATTGGTGCAGCTGTTATTGTGTCCCAATATATCGGGCTTGGCATCTCGGAGGAAATGAGCGTAGCTATGGCCTTCACAACCTTGATTCTGGCACGCAGTCTGCAAACTTTTGCAGCACGTTCCAATACACAAACCATCTTCCAGGTGGGCTTCATGACCAATAAATTCGTGCTTGGCTCTATTCTGGTATGTCTCTGTCTCTATGCAATCACACTGATTCCAGGTGTTCGCGGCATCTTCGCCATCCCGGATACATTCGGCTGGAATGAGTTCCTGATTGCAGGCGGACTTGCTCTTGCTGCCGTCATACTGATGGATGTCATCAAGTGGATTCGCAATCGCGGCAAACAAGTCACTGCAGCATAAGTTCTGCAGATATCGTATGCACAAACAGGCGCCCCTTATCGGAGCGCCTGTTTCTGTATCTAATTATCCCTGTTTAATGCCAAAAGCGATCCATCGTCCATCAATATCCTCGATCACAAACTCCTTGTTATTATAGTCTGTGTGATTAAGGACACGTACGATTTTCACATCGGCGTTGATCAATTCCTGTTGAAGCTCTTCCTGGTTCTTGGTAATAAAATAGGCGTCATATCCATAACCATATAATTCTCTATTGGGAATGACCTTCTGTCCATTGCTTTGGGTTAAAATAATCTCGGTAAGATCACGATACAGGCAGATATGGGATTCCGCGGCATCAAGATATTCGACCACCCGGAAGCCCATCTTTTCTTCATAAAACTGCGCCGTTCGCTTCATATCCAGAGTCGGAAATACGCTGTGGGACATTAATAATAAGTGAGTCATACTGTAGTCTCCTTCAAAATCTCTTCAAAACATGATTATGTAATCCAACCATCATCTTACCCAATTTCAGGGAAATAGTCTATAAATCCCGACCCTATGTCTCTTAAATTTCGCTTATACTGCGCAATATACAGTATGACATTATTGCCATATAATAAAATGAAGTGTAAAAAATGATATATTGCTTTTCGTCACATTTTCATCAAAGCTCAATCCGAATTCACATTCATAGATAAGACAGGAATGGTACCGTGAAAGATAAAATTGTCATGCCACTCTGGACGTGCTGTTTGTTCATCGTTGTGATGAATACCACCATGTTCAATGTTTCTTTGCCAGTCATTATTCATGATCTGCAGATTACCTCGGACCTGGGGTCTTGGGTCATCTCAAGTTATTCGATTGGTTACGCCCTGTCGACGGTGATTTACAGTCGATTGTCAGACCGTATTCCGGTACGCAAACTGTTAACGGTTGGACTCCTAATCCTGGGGTTATCTTCATTGCTCGGATTGTTCGCGCATAACTTCGCGATCCTGTTGCTGACACGTATTCTGCAATCTGCGGGTGCAGGGGTGATGGCCGGTCTGGGCCTCGTCATTGCGAGTCGTTACATTCCGGTGGAACGACGCGGAGCTGCCATCGCACTGATCTCATCAGGTAGCGCCATGGCTTTTGGACTTGGCCCCATTGTAGGCGGACTCATTAGCGAGTACTGGGGCTGGAACGGACTTTTTGCCATAACCGTGCTTGTCTTGCTCGCCCTGCCTGTATTGCTCTATTTTCTCCCACGTGAATCCGTCAAAACGGATCAGCCGTTTGATGTTATTGGTGCCATCCTAACCGTCATTAATGCAACTACACTTCTCGTCGCGATCACCCAGCAGTCCTGGTTATGGTTTGCCATTGGTGTTATTTCACTTGTTGCACACCTCTTGTATATTCGGAAAGCAAGTCTTCCGTTTGTAAATCCACAAGTATTCCGAACGCCAGGATACACCCGTTTAATCCTTATCGGATTCTGCGTGCTGGTGGTAAATCTGGGCAATCTGTTTTTGATGCCACTTGTGCTTGCTGATCTATATGGACGCTCTTCGCTCGCCATTGGTTTGCTGATTGCTCCTGGAGCCATTGTTGCAGCATTCTGCACCCGCTTCGTCGGACGTTGGATCGACCGTTATGGTAATATGCGATTTATGATCATCGGACACATCCTGCTCGCAGCGGTACTTGCCCTATTCATGCTCGGACTGGATCAATCCGCACTGATCATTACCAGTGGTTATCTCTTTTTCTCACCGGCACTGTCAGCCTCCATGGCTTCACTGAATAATGAAGCGTCACGAGTGCTGCCCAAAGCGCAAATAGGTTCCGGTATGGGCATGTTACAACTGATTCAGTTCTTCGGTGGTTCGGTGTCTGTAGCCGTGTGTGGGCTGCTGCTACACAGCATTCCGGGAGTCTCGGTCGAGGAAGCTTATCATGTGGTGTATGCTTGTCTGTTGCTCGTCTGCGTTGTTTCACTCGGGTTGACCGTCTGGCATAGCAGAGCTTCACGCTCAAGCATTAAACCTGTTACATTGGACAATTGATGTTTAAAGTTCAGAACCAAAAAGGCCCGCACCAAGCGCGAGCCTTTTTTTTAGTTTGGAACAGAAATGCCGTTTTTTCAAAGTGGATCACTCAATGAACTTGAACTTACAGGTTACTTTTCTTATTTCCTCCTACAGCAGCATGCCAACTATTTTCCGTCCAGTGCGAACTTCCAGGCCTCCATGATGCTAATTGGGGCTTTACTGCTGCTCTCGCCGTCACCTTCCTGCGTCCAAAGTGGTGGATAATACGCGAATACTTGCCCTGTCTGTAGTTGAGACATATCTTCCTGCCAGCCTTTCCAGCGAAAGGTCTGATAGAACTGCTCCAGATCGCCATTCGCCAGCCAGTTCATGAAACCTGAATATGCCAGTTCTGTCGATTCCCATTCGAGTGTATCCGGTGCAAAATAATAAATGTGTCCCGTGCGGCCATACTTGCCTGTATCCAGTCCGAAGAAACCGCCTGCCGCATCATATGCAACGACCATCATACCTTCCAGCACATCTACCCAAGGTTGCTCACTCACACCATTCCAACTGGTCAGACTCCCCGAGGTACTGTCACCACCCGCACCAAGCAGCGTGATCCAGCCATGGTCCAGTACAATACCTTCTGTCTCATAAGCAACAGCCCCCAAATAGGATTTGGTGCTTATTTGCAGACGATAGAGGGTATCCTCTCCAGCCTCTTGTTTTGCTGGAACATACACATATGTATTTTGCCCACTATCCAGGAGTTCCTTGAGATCTTCCCATGCGTGATTCTCCCGATCTACTAATTCATCTATCGTTAATGTATTCATGAGCAGTCTCCTCGCTGATTTTATTAGAGCATATCATGGCTTATTAACCCGTTCAAATCTGCTATAATCTATCTTCAAAGCTAAATTCAAGGGGGAAACGATTTGATTCGCGTAGTTATACTTATGATTCCAATTCTGATGGTGCTTGTATCCGGTTGTCAGAATCATACATCTTCCATGAAGGAACCCGCTTCGGTTCAAAAGTCTGATCCCCGGGTCATCCATTACGTATCACCCCAAGGAAACGACTCGAATAAAGGAACGATTCAATCCCCTTGGAAAACGTTGCAGCACGCAGCCGACCACGCTTCGCCAGGAAGCACGATTTATGTGCGTGAAGGTGTCTATCATCAGAAAGTCAAAATCACCAGGAGCGGTAATTCTTCCGCTAATCCAACCCTATTTTCAAGTTATCCTCAGGAGCAGGTTATCATTGATGGTAAAGGTTTATCTGTCCGGGGCATTGAAGGGTTGATTGAAATTGAAAATGCCAGTTATATCACGATTCAGAATCTCGAAATTCGTAATTTTACAACCAAACTTGGGGGCCAAGTTCCAACCGGGATCTATGTCCACGGAGCAGGTGAGCATATTCAGCTGTTAGGCAACACCATACACGCGATTGCTAGTTATGCACCTCCTGAAGGTACCGATTTGCGGGGCAGGGATGCCCACGGTATTGCCATTTATGGCACAGAGCACCCTCAAGCATTACGCAATATCATCATCAAGGATAATGAATTGTATGATCTCACACTTGGTTCAAGCGAGTCACTTGCAGTCAACGGCAATGTTGATACCTTTGCCATACAGAATAATGTCATCCATGATACTGACAACATTGGTATTGATCTGATCGGGTACGAAGGTACGTCCGAGGACGACACGTACGATCAGGCTCGGAACGGCATTGTACGAGGCAACGAAGTATACGATATTACGTCCAATAACAATCCCTCCTATGGAACAGACCTGCCCAATGATACCAACTCGGCCGGTGGCATCTATGTAGATGGCGGGAAAGATCATATCATCGACCAGAACCGGGTATATCGGAGCGATATCGGAATTGAAATTGCCTCAGAGCATGCCGGACGTTCAACCAGCAACATTACCTTGCGGGATAACCTAATTTATTCCAACAGATTGACGGGTATTGCCATGGGAGGTTATGACGAGGAACGAGGAGCTACCGAGGATAGCAAGATTATGTACAATACACTTGTGGGGAATGATACCCTGAATGCTGGCAATGGACAGTTATTCATGCAGTCACGGACAAAGAACAATACGTTCATGCATAACATTCTCGTATCGAGCAGCTCGGAAGTACTGATATACAACGAATACACTAGCAATACCGGCAATGTGTTTGACCATAATGTCTATTACTCACCAGGTGAGCAGGGAGATGCCCTGTGGGTTTGGAAAAATAAAGCCTACTCCGGCATCGCCGCCTACATCAAGGGATCTGGCAATGATGCACACTCCATATATGTGAACCCGGCATTTATGGATGAACTGAGCGAAGATTTTCGTCCTCAGGCCAACTCTCCGGCTAAGGCGTATGGTTACCTTGCTCCGCGATAAAGTTAATCTGATGTTACTCAAGCGGAATTAGCCCTGCCTATTTCCATACAAATAAAAGGAGCCTGTGCTATGTGGGATCATCTCCCTCACAGTGCACAGGCTCCTTTTCGCTTTTTTTTGATGCAAACCAATCCTTAACTTCTTACCATCTGAGCTGCATGTGTCACCCGGTTTCGTCCTCCGGTTTTGGAGACATACAGGGCGTTGTCCGCTCTTTGGAACAAGGTCTTTTCCGTATCTTCCTCTACTACAGTGGCCGCACCGATACTCACAGTAATGTTATATTCACCCCAGTCGGCTGAAGCAACCTGTGAACGATATCGTTCTGCGATACCGATCGCCTGCTCCTCTTCACAATCTGGAAGAATGATCACAAATTCCTCCCCGCCGTAACGTGCAACCACATCCGTACTTCGCGATACCGATTGCAGCAGCCCTGCCAGATTACCGAGCACCAGATCTCCGATCGGATGTCCATACGTATCATTAATGCTTTTGAAATGATCAATGTCCACAACAAGAAGGGAGAAATAACGTTGTTTCTCCTGGAACATCATCAAGCTTTCAAGCATTTTTTCCTGGAAGAACCTGCGGTTCTTCAATCCCGTCAACAAGTCGGTGGAGGCCAGTGTCTCCAACTGATCATTCACTTTAATGAGTGCCTGCTCTTTGATCTTATATTCCTCGTGTAATCGTTCAAGCTCTTTGTTCGCTTCTTGCGTCGCTTGATATAGCTCCTGTAGTTTGGTTTTGGTATGCAGAATATCCTTCTCATGTTCGATTCGCTTACGCATGACTACAACGACACAATCGACAACGCTTTCCCCGTTACGGGTCTGACGAACACCGTTAAGCAGAACAGGAACAGCCTGCTGATCACGGGTACGGAACGTGAAGTACATCTCGTCCACATGTCCATATAACTGGATGTAGGGATAGAAATACGTATGGAAAAACACCTTGTTGCTCACCGACATGGTGGATTCAATATGTTGCCCTATGAGCTCATCGCGTTCATATCCAAGCATCGTAAGCAAAGTTTGATTAACCGACTGTACGACGCCCGAATCAGAGATAGAGAAGTATCCACAGGGAGCCAGATCTAATTGTATATCCATGGAATAACTGCCTTTCTTCCGCGTTTTATGCGCTCGTTAAATAATCCTTAATCATTCGGATGGTTTCTTCCGGTTGACTTAGATGCGGATAATGTCCCTTAGCCGTCATCTGCTGCAACCTGCTATTCTTCAGATGAGCGTGTAAATAATCCCCTACTTCTACCGGGGCAATGCTGTCATCCGAGCACTGAAGAATTAATGTTGGTACAGTTGCCTGCTCCAGATCAATACGACAGTCCGATAAAAACGTCACTTCGGCAAATTGTCTCGCAATATGCGGATCTCTGGAGCAGAAGCTTTTCTCCAACTCTTCGGTTAACTCTTTCCGTTCCGGATTGTTCATCACAATGGGTGCCAGATAACTCGCCCATCCAATAAAATTCATCTGCATCATCTCAAGCAATTCATCGATATCATTCCGATCGAAACCTCCATAATAATTCGGCAGATCATTCACGTAACGTGGGGAGGGCCCTAACATTATAATTTTTTTGAAATATTTAGGGTTCTGAATCGATGCCAGCATACCAATCATACTGCTGACGGAATGCCCGACAAATATGGTGTCCTTTAGCTCAAGCGCTTCCATAATTTCCAGCACATCCTGGGCGTATCCTTGAAGGTTGCTATATTTGACAGCATCATAATAGTTAATTTGAGATTCGCCAGATCCAACATAATCAAACAACACCACACGGTAGTTCTCCATAAAACCTGGAATAATGTAACGCCACATATCTTGATCGCATCCAAAACCATGAGCAAATACAATCGTTTGGCTACCCGAGCCAAGTACCTTAACATTATTTCTTACAAGTATATCAACCGTCATTGCATATCACCTCTCCGAGGTAGTATTCACTTGAATCATTTTATCTGATTATTATACCGGAAAATGTTGGGATATGGATTAAAAATGTTTAATAACTTCTCTCATCCACCAAAAAGTCATGAACCCCTGCTCTGAAAACACGCTTTACAATCTGACCATCGTCAGGTAAAATCAGTTCAACATGTCGCGCGACAAAGATCAACATTACGGAGGAAAACCATGAGTACTTCAACACATAGCTCTATACCTCAGCAACTCTGGGGAAGATCATTCCTATTTATCATGTTAGCCAACGCATTATTGTTTATGGCATTTGAAATGTTGCTTCCCACCTTGCCTTTGTTTGTCTCAAGCCTTGGTGGCGAAGCCTCCCAAATTGGGCTTGTTACCGGCGTATTTATGTTTTCTGCCATCTTGATTCGACCCTTCACTTCTGTTTTGGCAGCTCGAATAGATAAAAAATATCTATTGATTATCGGTATCACCATCTGTGCATTAATGACAGGCGCATACTACCTTTCGTCAGGTATTTGGATGATTCTTGTATTCCGAGTAATCCACGGATTCGGATTTGGTTTGGCAACAACATATTTTGCAACGATTGCCACTGAAAACATACCAAGAGATCGCCGGGGAGAAGGCATGGGATATTTCGGCGTAGGGGAAACGGTCGCCATATCCATCGGTCCATTGATTGGAACAAGCCTGTTGTTTAGGTACGACTACCAGAGCCTGTTTATGGGAGGTATGTGCATTTTGCTGTTAGCTCTCCTGATGACAGTGTTTGTATCCAGAAAGCCGAAAACAGGAGGTAGTAGCGAGTCTATGCAAACTCATGTCCCTTCGGTGAAACTGATTGAAAAGAAGGTACTCTTCCCTTCCCTTCTCATTATGCTCGTTGGTATTGCAGCGGGTTCAATCATGTCCTTTGTGGCTTTATTCGCCGCCGAAAGAGGGTTCGAGAATATAGCCTGGTTTTTCTTCATCGTCGCCATCGCCAGCTTCGCCGTTCGACTGTTCTCGGGGAAAATGTTTGATCGATGGGGACCAGGTTCCGTGTTGTTACCTTCTGCCGTGTTTGCAATCGCGGGGCTACTGGTTCTGATTATCGCCCAGAGTGATGTGCAATTCCTGATCGCCGGCGCGTTATACGGCTTTGGCTTTGGTGCCATATTCCCGGCCATTCAGACCTGGTGTGTGAATCTTGTAGAAGAACATGAGCATGAAAATGCGATGGCTTCCTTCTTTAATTTTTTTGACCTCGGGATTGGTGGTGGCTCGTTGATCCTGGGCGTAGTGGCTTCTGCATTTTCCTATACGGTGGTGTATGCTATCTCTGTAGGCATTTTTGTGGTATATATCTTGTTATATTTGGTATACTCCCAAAAACAGCAGAGGTTTACAGCTCGCCAACTGGAGGTAGACATTGAGTAAAAAACGAATCAAGGAAATTGCCATTCAACATTTTAATCGTCTGGGTTACGAGGGGACCAAGATGGCGCAGATTGCCGAAGAGGCAGGCATTCGCAAGCAATCCCTGGCTTATCACTATTCATCCAAAAAAGCGTTATTGCTGGAGTTATATGAGGAAGTTGTGCAGGAGGAACAACAGTTTGTACGCCAATTTTTCAGCGAGTCTGTTACCCAAACTCTGGATCAGCAGCTATATGCCTTTTTGCATGAACACAAAAATCGCTTTCTGACTCATCCAAACGTTGCTTTTATGTATATCCTGTCCTTTATCACACCGCTGGAGGTGCATGATTTTGTGCTGGCCCAGTATCGAACGTACCTCGGAACACTGAAGGAAGAGCTGGCAGCCGTATTTACCAGACATTCCGATATACGCCTGAGTCCGGAAGAAGCCACCGTAGCTTTTGTCACCGTGATGGATGGATTGGATGTACAGCTCGTGTATGAGACACGGCAATCCTATGAACAAGCTTTGGCGATCACCTGGAATGTCTTCTGGTCAGGCATCCAGCGTTAAAGGATCAATTACGATCAGACTACACAAATAAGAGGGGCGCCCCACCAGCCATGTTGATGACTTTTGGGACAGCCCCTCTATTTCTTTATTTCACGGTTAGGATCACACGTTGATAATGCTTCAACTGATGCTCTCCATCATCCTGTACTTCGGCAACAATATGAATGGTATCTCCCGATTTGGCATCGTCAGGAACGGTAAATGTCACCGCTTCTGTGTCACTGCCCTGCAATTTTATCGTATCCACCTGCTCATCCTTGGCAAGTTCACGATGCAATCCAAGCTGCAGATCACCCGCCATTTCAGGCTGAACTTTGTTCGGTGTTACTTTGGAATCCTCATACGTGTCCGCTTCGAAATATCTCCACCACGTATACGTCAGTTGATCTCCATCCGGGTCTGTGCCTTCCGCGTGAAGAGTAACTTCCTCCCCGGGACTAACACTTAGATCCAGCCCTTCCTTAATCGTTAATGACGGATTATGGTTGGCACCTTCGTAAGTGTCTGCAACTGCCCAGTCTGCACGTGCTGCAAAATCATCCTGAATATCGTCAAACCATCTCATCAGAGAGTATTCGGCTTCATAGCGTTTGGTGTAGGGATCGTAATCAAGCACATTGTTTCTAAACAGCTTGTCGTTCACGACGCCAAAGCGACCACCCCAACCGCCATAGGAAGGGTCTTCCATACTGCGCAGCCCATTATCGATCAGATAAAAGAAGGAAGGAGAGTCACCCTCAGATATAAAATCGTACTTGTCATATTGCGGATTGTTCTTCAGATATTCAGCACTTCCCCGTTGTTCTTCGGCTAGTTCGCCCTCGATCATTTTGCCATCACCCATCGATGCATACATATCCATCAGCTTGCCATGTCCGTTCAGAATATTCTTGACCATCCAGTCTCCATGAAGCTTACTGTTCACTTCTTCGGCATGCATCTTCCATGCATAGGCAAAATGCCAGAAGTTCGATTGGTCGTTGAGAATGCGGATATCCGGCCAATTCTTCGCAATATAGTCATTGTAGCTGTCATCCTGATCGAGGATGATGTAGAGGACCAGTTTGTCGCTGACTTTTTTGCGAATCGTATCCCACTCAGCTGTGTCCTTGTACTGTTCCTCAATCGATTTCAGCGCTCGGGCTGTGGTATTGGTACCACCCCATGTCTGAACAATCAGGTCTCGGGAGTCATCATCGAGGAAAAGAGTTTCGAGGAACTCGGAACCTTCGGTTTCCTTCTCCATCTCCCCCTTATCGGAAATATTACCGATCTTTGTCATCGCTCGAAGCTGTTCCGGCTCCGGGTACCCATCCGCATGTTTGGACAAGTTCGGGTAGATCTCGCCATAGGCATCGATCATGTCGTATACCCACTGTGTGCCTGTCCAGCGGAACGGCTTGATCCCTGCTTCCTCGTCTCCAGCATAATGATACACCGAGCTGGTCAGTACAATTCCGGCAAGGTCCATCTCATTCGAATACAAGAGGAAACGAATAACCGAGTTCATATCATCCACTTCACCGTCGGTTGTAATCACTGTTCTGCCTTTGGTAGCTTGGTTGTTTGCAGGTTTCTGGGTTTCATTCTCTGTCTGTTCTGTCGCCTGATTTGGTGTGTCACTTGCGGTTTGTGGCGCTTTGGATGCGCATCCACTAATCACCAGGATGATACTGAGACAACCTGCGGCAAAACCGTTTAACCATTTTCTCTTGTTCATAATGCTCCCCTTTCTTCTGTACAGCGTGATGTTAGTGTTGGGTTGGAAATAAGTACGTCCTCTGTTTTTTCTATCCTTAATATGGACCGTAGAATGCAAAAAAACCCGAACAACATTATGAATGGAACAAAGTCCACACATAGTGATGTTCAGGTTTTGCCTGCCCGAAGCAGTAACAATCCTTATTTGAGTGAAAGTATATCATGTCCACTCATTAATGTAAACGTATTCAAATGTTTTTTTGAATTTATCTTTGATATAGTATAATGCTTATAGCCAAGAATCAAACGAATCGGCCTGTTATTATATCAATCTTATTAGGAGGACTCAGACATCATGCAACAACTGGATGCGGCCTTGAGCCGTTTGGTGGAACAGCAGGATTTATATAATGAAGCTTATGGACTTTTCCAAAATCATGATCTACGTCCCCGCGAACAACATCACCAGCCGGAAGTGGATACTCGAATACCTCTTTCTCCAGAACTTCAGTATCTGTACAGTCATTATGAAATGATGGATGCGGATGCGGAAGGTACACTCAAAATGAAAAATGCCGCCGTCGAAATCGGTGATGCAGCGCTGATCTCCTTTGTTGCACCTGAACATCTGCTTCGTCAGCAACTGGGGTTCCGCTGGATTGGCATGAATGAACCTTATGAGGAGTCCTCCACCTGGCCAAAAAATCACGTTGTCATCGCAAACTTTAACGATGATCCGTTAATTGTAGATGTAGAAGCACCAAACTCTCCCGTATATGCCGCTTTTACAGGTGGAGAACCAAACCGTGTTGCAGATTCGCTGTCAGACTTTTTCAGTGCACTAGCCATCCTGATTGAGGCGGCGCGCACCTATGCTGGAGAAGTAAAAGATGAAGAAACCTATGAAACCAAGCCCGAGTATCTGGAGCAAGTGGAACCTTTATTGCAAGATCTGTTGGGAGAAGAGTGTACTGCTCATCTGTTCGAATATCTGTCCTTTTGTTAAAACGGTGAATTGAAGGAATTGGAGGGGCGCCCATATGATCTATGTGGCTTTGCTACGAGGCATTAATGTAGGCGGGAACAATAAAATTAATATGAAGCAGCTGAAAGAAACATTTGAACAAGCAGGCATGCTGGATGTCGTTACCTATATCAACTCTGGCAATATTATTTTTGCCGATCATCAGGAACGTGCCGATGCAAATGTGGAGATATCCCATGTGTTAGAACAGGCCATCGCCGCCGATTTTGGCTTACAGATCAGGGTGATGGTGAGGAATATGGATGAAATCCATAGCGTTATTCAGGCGCTACCAGAAGAATGGGTTAATGATGACACCGCCAAAAGTGATGTCATGTTCCTCTGGGATGAGATCAATGAGCCCTCCGTGCTGGACCAACTGCCTATCAAACCGGAAATCGGCACACTAATCTATGTTCCTGGAGCCATTTTGTATTCAGTCAGCAGAGAAGATGCATCCAAAAGTGGCATGAACAAGCTTGTGGGTTCCAAAATCTATGCTTATATGACGGTTAGAAATGTGAATACCACACGTAAGATCTATGCATTAATGCAGGCAGCAGCAGACAAATAAATTGGACCAACAAAATGGATATTCAGTTATGTCTCATCTCGTCCAATTCATATGAAAAATAAAGCATGCAGAAAACATCCTTATGGATATCTCCTGCATGCTTTTTGCCAGCTTAGGGAACAAATCTTTTCTCTGTATATTAGTTAATCTGAATTCGTCTGCGAGATTGATCATCCCCAGGACGTCTCGGAATTTCAAGCTTCAGCACACCATCTTCCAATCTGGCCTTAATGTTCTCCTCATCAATATGATCCACATAGAAACGCCGGATAAATTCACCTGAACGACGCTCCTGCCGAATGATCCGATTGGAGTCATCCTTCTGTTCAACCATGTCATGGCGTTTGGCACGAATGATCAATTCTTTACCTTCAACCTGAATGTCTATATTCTCTTTGGCAATGCCCGGAAGCTCGGCTTCTACCCAGTATTTGTCTTCTTCCTCACGAATGTCAGTGCGAAATGGCTGGGAGCCAGTTCCAAAAGGGGAGAGGAATGAGTTCTCAACCATGTCATTGAAGGATTTCAACATGTGTCCGAACGGGTCTTCATTTCGTTTACGAAACGGAATCAGATCAAACATGAAAATCAGCTCCTTTTGTGTGGTTGGTTTATTGGTGTTGCTTACATTGATTATTATAATACCCTTGCAAATAAGGCTCAAAGTCCGTAAAAGACGAAAAAAACCGATTTTCTTTCATCATGGTTCACTATTTTAAAATAGATCCTTTTTTCTTTTATTTTGACCTTTTTTGACCTTCTGACTTTGTCTGACTATAACGAATGAATAGCGTCCGCTACAGTATTGGATTGATTCTTCCGCATTCCCAGCATCATGATTGCCAACAAGACAACCAGAACAGCTACGAGCATAAATGGAACATGTTTGTCCACTTGATAGAGTGTCGTTGTAAGTAAAGGCGTAATGACGGCGGATATCCCCTGAATCGCTGCTACCAATCCCGCTGCACCCCCCTGCTGTTCTTTGCTAACTGCCAGCGAAGCACCTGCCATGAACCCCGGCATCATCAGACCCGAACCCATACCAAACAGGAAGAATGAGAAATAATACATGGATAACACATGGAAGACCAAAAACAGAATCATGCTTGCGATCAGGAAAAGGGACCCGAGCAAAATCATTGGGCGTGGCTGCCATTTCAACCACTTCATCTGAATGACCTGCATGATCAACATCGCTGCTCCAGAGAACATGAGTCCAAACGAAACCATTCGGGCCGTCGCCGCTGGGGATAGAGCCAGTTGATCCTGAAAATAAAATCCTCCGACAACCTGCAATGCCATGATGCCCATCATCGTAACCAAGCCTGCAGCAAGGTACATTCGCAAACCACGTTGGAACGGGTTGACTTTAGGCGGTTTTGCCTGAATGACCGGTTTGGCTGCCGGGATTAACAACAAGGCGATAATAAAAGCAGCGATCGCTATAAAAATGCCAAAATAAAGCGGCCAGAGCAGACCGATAAGGGTAAAAGCTCCTGCAATCGCAGGTCCAAATACAAGGCCAAGTCCATTCGCAGCGCTGATAATCGCCATCCCGCTTCCCCGCTCTTCCCCTTCTGTCACATCACCCATATAGGCCTGGGCAGAAGAAAGTACAGCCGGAATAAACATACCGATCAGACTGCGCGTCACAATCAGAAGGGTTAACAAGAGCCCCCCTCCGATCCATGCATTTAATCCCCCGTACAATGCCAGTGCAAATAATGCACAGCTCACAGACATGCCTATGAATCCAATCAATATGATTGGTTTTCTCCCTCTTATATCACTCCATCTGCCCCATAAAGGAGCCATAACAGCCATCATAATGGACCCAAGCGAGATAATAAGACCGGAATGGCTTTCTTTCATGCCCAACTCGCGAATAAGCGGTGGCATGATGGGTGCAATCAGCATCAGACCCAGCATGGCTGCAAATACGCTAAAAAAAATACTTCCTCTGATTCGGTTCATGCTCATACACTCCTCTATATTTCAGTACAGTATCCACTGTACCTGGAGTATACAAGGCTGAGAGAATCCCCACTGCCTCTATACGGAACAATTCACGGCAAGCCGGATTTATTAATCTTATTTTTAAAAAGATGAACCCTTAAAACTTTACACAAGACCACTACGATTACAGTACCATCTTCCGATCGGTGTTATCACCGGATTTCCGTGTTTCCCTTCTATATAAAGGGAGAAATCCGTTGATAAAGGCGAACGCTCCGCTTCTCCAGACTGGTTCTGCACTCTTCGTTCTCGTGTAATGTTTCTGTTCATCTTATTTAATAAATCTTTTTCATCTCGGAAGGCTTCACGCCGAATTTGCGATAAAATTGCTGCGAAAAGGCACTGACATTGCTGTAACCGACCGCAATGGCGGCCTCGGTGACGTTATTATTCTGATTGCGCAGCAACTTCATGGCGTTGTCGAGACGAACCTGACGCAAATATTCAAAGACCGTGCTTCCGAATAGCGCCTTGAATCCTTTTTTTAATTTAAAATCGTTAAGACCCACTTGTCTGGACAATGCTAGCAAGGATGGAGGATCTACCATACAGGCCTCCATAATCTCCCGTGCCCTATGTAACTTCCGGATGTCCTCTCTGGAGAATCCCGCGGGGATTGGCGCCAGATCAAACAGTTGGAACATAAATTGATTCAAGATTTCCAAGGCTGTCGCTTCCATCATTAAGGAGGATCGATAACTGTTGTTTAATTCTACAATCAGACTGTCAATCATCGTTCGTATCCGGTTATCCAATTGAAATACAATCGGCTTAAACACCTTTTGCCCTAACACCTGATTAAACGCAATTGGTTTAAAACTGCCCAGTTGCGCCGCCGCATAATTGAACAGAGAAACAGGAATCCCCAGCGAAAAGGACGTATACAACTCCCTTGCCGGAGGATGAAACCACGCTTCGAAATCATGCATAAAAATAAGGGCCCCTTGCCCTATCGATAATGAATAATCCTGACCGGATATATCCACATGTCGCTCTCCTGACAAGGCAAATTGCAATTCCACAATGGGCGTTTCGGATGCAAAATACGTTGGATACGGCTGATGATATTCAACCTGGGAATATAAAATCTCAATGCCACTGTATGTTGTCACTCTTTTGACCTTACCGCTACCCGCCTTGGGAGAGAGCAGATACGTGTGTTCATCTTGCTGACTGTAAGGCTCCTGGGTCAGGTAATGCTGATATACTACGCCTAATGCATCATCCGTGCGCATGGGTATTCACCTCGCCTATAACTTGATCAGACTCGTCAGTAAAGATAGCCTGAATTAATTGATAATGATTCTCAATTATAATTCTAGCGTATTTTCTCCCGTTCGAACAGACCCATGACAAGATCGCTACCCTTTATACTGAAACCGATCCAGAAAACGTCGAATAATATGGTTGGAGGATTTGTTCTCCCTCATGACCCAGCCAATTGAAATAACACGTTGTATGCCCTCAATCTCAAGGGTAGTAAAGTCATAATGCAGTACACTTCTGTCATGTGTGAAGGAGTATTCATGCCCAATCGTCACAGCATTTAATTGAGCAAGCGCAGCATTGACCACTTCAGAATTGTTAGTTCGAAAAAGCACATCTACATCTCCCACCCTTTGTGAAAGCTCCCCTATGAAATCATCCACCAACTCATCATTAAATAACACAAGCGTCTCATTCTTCAGCTCGTGCAAGGAGATTGATTTTTGACCCGCCAACCGGTTCGTAAGATTCACGCACGCACGCATGACGCCCTCATCAATCGGTACAAAGTGTAGTCCTGCCAAGTGCTGCTCCATATCGTCTTGGTAGAGGGCAATCAGGCCGAGATCCACCTGTTTGTTACGGACATCTCTGATAATATTGCGTGCAGCACTCTCGGAAAGTTCAAATTTCAAATCAGGATATCGCTTCTTCATACTCGCGATCGTAGGTATAATACCGGGTACACCGCCGGGTATGGCTGACAATCGCAGTTCTCCACGGATGGACTCCCCAATATATTGGGCATCCTCTCTGATCGTTTGTACCATGTCCACGACGGATTTCATTTTATCCAAAATTGGCTTGGCCTGCTCCAGCATAAACGCACCATTACGGGAACGACTGAATAATGGCATGCCAAGCTCATTCTCCAGACGTGTTATAGCCTGACTGATGGTGGATTGTGTTACCGACAGGGCCGAAGCAGCCAGCGTAATCGATTTTGTTTTTTCCACTTCAAGTACATATTGCATTTGCTCCAAATTCATAGACAACCTCTATCCTTCTATCATTAATTTTATTTAAGTTAACTACATTTTTGTTAAATATACATGAATCATAAAATTAAGTATACTTTGAACGGAAGATAAATGTAAGCGAAATCATGTTATCTCATTAGACAAAGGAGTGTTACATATGAATACGTTTGAGAACCGTTTTGCAGGTAAAGTAGCGATTGTTACAGGCGGTGCATCTGGTATCGGTTACACCATTGCCAGACGACTTGTCCAAGAAGGGGCTTCTGTACTTGCCGCAGACCTTAATACGGAACGTTTGGAAGCCATTCAGGGCGAACTTGGGGAACGTTTTGTCGGAGTTAAAGCCAATGTGACCGTTGAAGCAGATGTGGAGGACATGGTTCAAGCCTCGGTTAAACAGTTCGGAAAGCTGGATCTGGCCTTTAATGTGGCTGGTGCATCCCGGGCAGGCGTAATCACTGAACTCTCCGAGAAGGACTGGGACTTTACCGTGGACCTATGTATGAAGGGGGTCTTCCTGAGCATGAAACACGAAGCGATTGAGATGTCCAAACATGGTGGCGGAGCCATTGTGAACGTAGCTTCTCTCAACTCCCAGGTACCTATGTATGCCGGATCGGCCTATGCTTCTGCCAAAGCTGGCGTCGAAATGCTTACCAAGAACGGAGCGCTTGAAATGGCTCGCAACGGTATTCGCGTGAATGCCATTCTTCCGGGCCTGATCGATACACCTTTAACTGCGGAACTGCTCTCCAATGCAGATATTAAAGAAGCTTATATGGAGCGCATTCCTATGAAACGGGCTGCACAGCCGGAGGAAATGACAGGTCCTGCCCTGTTCCTCGCGAGTGAGGATGCGGGTTATGTATCGGGTTCCAGTCTGATCGTGGATGGCGCTTGGGCGACTACCGGTTATCCTGACTTGAGTCGCTGGTTCTAACCCAGCAAAAGGTATAGATCTCCTGGGCTCTGCCCACACTAACGTAAAGTAAAGCCTATTGGACAGATATCATTCTGCCAATAGGCTTTTTGTTTGCATTCATATCTGGAAAACATCATATTTTACACAAATTGCAGACTTCTCTTACCTTTCCTTAACATAAGCTCCCTATACTAAAACAATTGCACAACTCATTACACACGAAACGATAAAGGGGATCTGGAACATTGAAAAAGAGAAATCAATGGCTTGCTGTTCTGTCGATGACTGCCATTCTTACCGCAGGAGCAACCAGCTACACATCCATGATTCATGCCGCTGACGTAACTAAACCTGCCAACGATCATATCGTACTGCGTACAGCCATCCAAAATATGCAGGGTACAGTCACATGGAACGGAAGCAGTCGCAGTGTTGATATCCAGATCGCAGATACTAAAGTACAACTTCCAATAGGAACGTCTTCAGCCACCATCAACGGTGTGAAAGCTCCTTTGGACAGTAAAAGTTACATCACCAAAGGTACAACGTATGTATCTCCACAAACGCTAAAATTAATTACGGATCAATTGATCCTGAATCAAAATAAAACCGGTTTTGAACAGACCGCATCGTTTCAGATGCCCGGTGGCAAAGCAGAAATATCAGCCTCTACGCCAGATGGACAGCGCCTGCTCGTAACCGAAGCAGACAATGGCAGCATTTCCGTGCTGGACATTGCTGACTTGAAAAACATCAACGTATTGAAGACGGTAAGCTTCCATGACCTCTCCGCCAAAGCTGAAGTCACAAGCGTAACCGTGTCCAAAGATGGTAAATACGGTCTTGCTGTTATTCGTACAGGGGATACAGATAGCGAAGCAAACAAAGGACTGCTTGCCATTGTGGATCTGACAACCTACAAAACCGTCATAACGTATGAACTCGGCATTGGTCCTGACTCCATTGCACTGTCACCTGACGGTCTGCATGCGGTTATCGCGATAGAGGATGAAGAGCTGAATAAAGCTGCCGATGAAATTGACTATGCCAACACCAAACGTCCGGGTAGCATTATGGTAGTATCTTTTGCTGGCGGGAACGTATTGGAGGGTGAAATCACCAACTTGCCAGTATCTCTGGACAATGTAGAAGGTGCCATCTATCCGCATGATCCACAACCAGAGTATGTTGCCATTAGTCCAGATAGTAAAACAGCAGCCATCACGTTACAGGAAAACAATGTTGTTGCCATTGTAGATCTGGAGACAAAAAAAATTAGTTCAATCTTCGCTCTGGGTACCACTTCACATCAAGCGGATCTGAAAGATGATGGTATCGTTCAGTTTAAAGAGACATTGACAGCTCGTTATGAACCGGATGGGATTGCTTTCTCGGCAGATGGTAAATACCTGCTGACAGCTAATGAAGGGGACTTGGGCAAGAATGAATTTGAGGATGGTGTAAAAGCAGGCGGACGCAATATTGCTATCTGGGATCTGCAAGGCCAGCGGATGTACGATAGCCAGAACCTCATTGACGAGGCAACAGCTATGGTCGGCTTGTATCCGGATGATCGCAGTCCCAACAAGGGAAGTGAAGTGGAGAATCTGACCGTTGCTACTGTAGACGGCACAACATATGCGGCGGTAGCTTCCGAACGGGCAGATGCCATTTTGTTCTTTGATCTTGCTGATCCGGTCAATCCGGACTACCTGGGTCTGATTCCTACAGCCGGAGAATCACCGGAAGGAATTCACGGGGTAAATGGACGCAGCCTGTTTGTGAGTGCAGATGAAAGCACCGGAACACTTAGTTTTTTTGCCAAGAAATAGATTGAGTGCCCTTGGTATGCACAGGCTGAACTGAACGGTGTCACGTTATATTGAGTAGGTAGGGGCGTAGAGCCCCTGTCCTCTCCTACTGTTGTACCCACACCATTCCGCGTATCCAAAACTAGTGGTGTAAAGGTTATCGACGCTTCATATTTTCCAATTCCCGCCTGTTCCGCTCTACTTCCTCTTGTAACACTTGTACTTCCATCCTTAATGCGGATACTTCCTCTTTGACGCCAGACCTCTTCATCCCAAGATAGAAAACCAGATATAATACAAGACCAATCATAATAAAGAAAATTAATAGCGTTATAATACCTGCAATACCAAAATTACTAACTCCATCCATAATGTACGTTTTCCCCTTTCCCATATCTTATTAATTTATATTTACAACAATACCATATTTAAGTATAACGAACAGTACAAAAAGCCAAGAGAGCATGCTCCCTTGGCTTTCAATTTATCTATATATACCTTCCTATCCGGTGATCCTTATTCCCAGAAAAAACGACCTGCGAACACTTTTTCCGTCAGCAGTTTATACGTTTCTTCAGGCAATTCTTTTTTCATCTTTGCCATAACGGCGTCTTTGTCTTGATTATATTGTGTGGACATGCCAATCTCTGCCGTTGTATTACTTGCATCCAGACGCATGATTGGGGCTTGAGCATCTTTCGTCCAAGGTGTCCATGCCGCCAGATCAAGTGATCCACCCGTACCTGGATTGCCTGTGTACAGGAACTGCTTCAGATATGCTGCCATCGCGGCGGACAACTGATCACGTCCTGGTTTGTTTGTATCGCTAAAGTACCCCTCAGGGAAATAGGCAGCAATTCCGTCTGCGTGTCCTGTATAAAAGTCCATATCCGCACCATGTGGTGCGCCCAGTAATGTGAGCAAACGCTCAGAGATGACCCCAGGTTGTGTGCCCCATGCAAAACGATACGCATATACCGGTGGCTGACCTGCTTCACTCGTTAATTGCTCCGCTACACGCTCTGCATTAAAGCCTGCATAAGCTTCGCTACCGTATTTCAACGCAGCTGCATATTGTTCCGCCTTGGTTTTATCAGTAAACAGAGTCTCATCCGTGATGGATGGAGCGAAGTTCGGATCACCGAAGGCAAATCCGGAGAACTCCGTTTCCAGGCTGCCGAGCAATACAGGAACTTTTTTATAATTGCCATTATTGATGGCGTCAAATCCTTCTTTTGGAATCACTGTGCCATCACGGAACAGATGCGGGAATGGGTCCATACGGATTGCGGTTGCACCAAAAGCTGTGACCAACTTGTCCGCAGGCAGTGCACGCAGGTAGCTCTCCAGCTGTGCCTGAGATTGCTTGCCAATCCATGCTTTTGCTTCTTCTGCATTAGCCGCTTTCCCCTCTTGCACGAGTAGCTTCACAAGTACATCCTCGGATTTTTGCTCGCCTTCTTCCGGTGATGCTGTCGTCAATCCTCCGCTGAAAGCAACTGCTTTTTGATACAATCCTTTGTTAAGTGGAGAGATCAGGGTTGCCAACACATCACGTGCACCAGCAGATTGTCCGGCTAATGTAACATTGCCTGTATCTCCGCCAAAACCTTCGATATTATCCTGTACCCACTCTAGTGCACGGAATGCGTCAAGCAGACCATAGTTACCGGAATCATCCAAGGCATTGCCTGTTTTCAACGCTGCATTCTCGAAGAATCCGAGAGCTCCCAGACGGTAGTTCACCGAGATAATGATGCTGTTGGTGCTTCGTGCAAGCTGTTCACCCTGAAAATCTTTGCCTGATCCGGTCATATTCCCGCCACCGTGCAGGAACACCATAACCGGAAGTTTCGAACTGGTTGTGTCGGGACGCCAGATATTGAGATACAACGAATCTTCGCTCCCCGCTGTAGTCTTGCCGGAGATCTGCAAGCTGTTCGCTGCAAATTCCTTAGCCGATCTGGTCCCTGTCCATGATTCCGGTTCTTGCGGGGCTTTCCAGCGCAGTTCCCCTACCGGAGGTGCCGCGTAAGGAACACCAAGCCAGCCGAGCGTGCCATATTGCTCATAGGTTTTGCCTTCAATCGCGCCATACTTGGTCTGTTGCACCGTTTGAGGTTTGAACACTCCAGCTTCTTTATGTTTTAACCAGTTCTGTTCCAAAGTTCCACTGCCATTCTTGAGCGGCATCTGCAATGCTTGCGCGGTTGCCTCTGCCATCAGGCGATTGGTAAGTTGACTCGGGCCCTTCCCTTGAAGTGCCTTGATTCCTTTACCAGCCGCATAGGTGGAAGCCGATCCCTGCTCATAATCCGTACCTGCTTCATATCCAAGCACCTTCAGCAGCATTTCGGCATAACCTTCCGCTGTAAGTGGTGCATTAGGTTCAAACTTCTCCGTTCCTGTTACGATCTCAGACACATACGGATGCTGCTTCAAGTAACCAACGACCGGTTGCAATACTTTGCCTGCCTGAGCCGCATCGTCATACGTTTCCGATCCCTGATAGGCGAGTGCTTCTTTCTCCAATCCGGACAAACGCAAGTAAAGTACTGCGGCCTGAATGCGTGTAGCCTTTTTGTTCAGATAAGCTGCATTAACACCTTGACCGCTGCCGCGAATAAGCTCGGATTGGATCAACTTGTCCATCGCTGCTGAAGAAGAGGATGCTGTATTGCCTGCTGCATATGCCGGTAAACCGGATATACATAACCCCAGAATTGTTGCTACAGCAATCGAACGTTTAATGGTTTTCATGTCATAAATCTCCTCGCTGTCGAATAGTGTGTGATGGGATAAGTTCATTGGAATGTCCATTAGAGATGTGTATCTAAGAATCAGTATTCCAATGTCTGGATGAGTCTATATCTCTATTTAGGAAAAATGGTCTCTTACGCTCGCTCCTTTCTGCTCGAAATATCTGCTACGGCGCTTGCAGTCATGCCATCAGGCATTTTTTTATATAAAAAAACCTGAACCGAAGGCAAACAGACATCGCTTTAGCGTGGTCTACTGCCCTCAATTCAGGTTTTGCCTGCAATCAGTAACAACCCTGAGGAATGAGGTTCATTCCATATGAAAATGTAAACGCAATCAATCGTTTGATGAACAAAGAACCAACGAATGAACTGACACAGGTATTGCCCTAAACACGGTTACAATCCTGTTGTTATGGTGATGTTAGCACATAATGTAAGCGTTCGCAATATCTTTTTCTAATCGTCTTCATAGGACTTCTGACAGGGCAACATAAAAAACTGCATTCTCATGCGGGTTTAAACTCAACATACAACATGATGATCTATAATACTGTCTCTTAATTCGTCGACTCTTCATTTTGTCCAGTTTACCTGAATTCCAGCATCCTTCACTAATCGTAAATTTTACATATAGTTAACCCATTTCATACGGTAGTTTAGCAATTGTTGTATACACTTGGTTTGAGATACCAAACTATACATATATTCTAGGAGGATGCATTCATGTTAAACCGGTTTAATGTCCGTGCAGCCAAAATGATGCTCGCGGTGACAACAATTGTTACGGCTACACTCGGAGGTAGCAGTGCAGCGTGGGCTGTGGAAGACACCACCTCAACGACATCTACATCACCGATTAAAAATGTGATTATTCTGATTCCTGACGGTATGGCTAACGATGCTACCGCTCTGGCTCGTTGGTATAAGGGCTCGTCCCTGACACTGGACTCCATGGCAAGCGGCATGGTTCGGACTCACTCCGCCGATGCGCCGATTGCCGACTCGGCCCCTGCCGGAACCGCTTTTGCTACAGGTTATAAATCTCATACCGGATTTGTCGGTGTACTGCCGGACAAGGCTACCATGCCTGGACAAAAGGCTATTGCGCCTGGAGACGAAAGAAAACCGATCGCTTCCGTACTGGAAGCATCCAAACTGGCGGGTAAAGCAACTGGCATTGTCGCTACATCCGAGATTATGCACGCCACACCAGCGGACTTCTCCTCTCACTATCCGGACCGCAAAAACTATGATGCACTCAGCAAGCAACAAGTCTACAATGGCATGGATGTTGTGTTGGGTGGAGGTAGCAAATATCTTGAGCCAGCCGGACGTAAAGACGGCGAGAATCTGATTTCGTCCATCAAAGCCCTGGGTTACGATTACGTCACTACACCAGCTGCAATGAAAGCATCCGATTCGAACAAACTGTGGGGTATGTTTGCACCCGCAGGCATGGCTTATAATATGGACCGTGATCCTGCGAAGCAGCCAAGCCTTGCCGAGATGACATCCAAAGCCATTGAAGTTCTGTCCAAAGACAAAGATGGCTTCTTCCTGATGGTTGAAGGCAGTAAAGTGGATTGGGCAGCTCACGCCAATGATCCGATTGGTATTATCAGTGACGTGCTGGCTTTTGATGATGCCGTAAAAGTAGCCATGGATTTTGCCAAAGCAGATGGAGAGACTGCCGTTGTGGCTGTTACGGACCACGGCAATGGTGGACTCACCATTGGTAACAACGCAACTTCCGGCACTTATGACAAAGAGCCGTTGTCCACATTTATCGGACCTTTGAAAAAGGCCAAACTGACAGGCGAGGGCGTTGAAGCGAAGCTGAATGCGAAGCGCACAAACATCAAAGCAGTGATGAAACAATATTATGGTATTACCGATCTGACTTCCGAAGAGATTGCGACCATTAAATCGGCCGAGCCAGGCAGTCTTAACTATGCAATCGGTCCAATGATCAGCAAACGCGCAGGGATTGGCTGGACAACCGGTGGTCATACAGGTGGAGATGTCGTGCTGTACACGTATGCTCCGAACAATGACCGTCCATTCGGTGTAATCGACAACACGGATGTCGCCAAATATATGGCACGAGTACTGGATCTGGATCTCGACAGCGTGAGCAAACAATTGTTTGTACCTGCCAAACAGGCATTTACAGCCAAAGGCGCGACGTACAAAATGGACCTGACTGACGCTAAAAATCCGAAGATCCTCGTAACAAAAGGCACTACCAAGCTGGAACTGCAAATCTACAAAAATATTGCACTAGTGAACGGCAAAAAGACACCTTTGGAGGGTGTCATTGTTTATAACGGTGTCGAAGCATTTGTACCACAAACGGCCATTGATCTGATTCAATAATTCGTTAGAACTACTGGAACTACAGGAGATTACACCATCTGGCTGCCGAATATTTCGGCAGCTATTTTATTGTTTACTGATAAAGAGTAGGCTCCTTCTGACACCTATCGTATAATGAACGTAACAAAAATACATATCATGCAAGAAAAAGGAGAGATTCACCCATGTTGATCAAATTAAACTGGATCACGCTGAGGGTCAGTAATTTGGAAGCTTCACTCGGGTTCTACCACGACATGCTTGGACTTCCAATTCAGCGCAGATTCGAAAGCCGTGGACGGCAGATTGCCATGCTGGGCATAGAGAATGAAACCAAACTGGAACTGATTGAGGGCAGTGAATCCATTCTTAAACCAGAGGCCGGCGTGTCGATCGGTTATGAGGTGAACTCGCTGGATGAAGCCATGGAACGACTGACAGAACTGAATATTCCGATTGTACGTGGCCCCATCCAGCCCAATCCGCATCTGCGCTTTATTTACATTACAGATCCCGATGGCTTCGAGGTACAACTCGCAGAGCATGTCTAATTAGGCGAGTGTAACTAAGCACTAAGTGTACATATCAGGATAACCGGTGGGGTGTGTATGTGTGCAGTCAAACCAGTTGCAAGCTCACACCTGCATCGGGCAGCGCAAAAACGTTATTATGTTTGTTTACAGCTTCATGCGGCGCATCAGCGGCACACCTATCCGATTCAACAATCGATCAAGCAGCAGCCAGCACCAGCGTCTGCCCCATGGAAGGTGGCGCTCATACACAGCCGAATACTCAAAATCCGCCACAGCACCGCGATTGCGCTTAAACTGCGCCGCCCCGGCGCTCTCATGTAACAGATGGCCGTTCTCGCGGGCCTGTCCGATCAGACAAGCGGATAACATGCGGTATAGTCCGACGGATTGGGGCACCGCTGTGTCGTAACCGAACAGTGGCGTTGTCATGATTCCATTTCGGCAGAAATAACCCATCACCGCGTCCAGGCGCCCTTCCTTTCGCAGTCCATAGAGTCTGAGTGTTCCTGATGCCATCGCAGCAGCAATGAACAGCTCGGTAAATTGCGGATTGTGATAGGAGTATTTTTCAAGGTACAACAGCTTGTACAGCTCAACGATTCGCGGAATATCTGCATCCGTCATATCTGACTCGGAAACGAATTCGTAGTCGTGCTTTGCCAATAATTCGTAATCCCGCTTCAACAGCCAGCGCGATTTCGAGTTCCCAAAATTCGGATCATGCGCATGATACAAATAGATTTGTCGGCTCGGAATCAGTCTACACCCCACTTCCGCTAGCCTCGCTGTCAGATCGGGATGAAGTCCCGGACACAAGGAGCGAAACACAATGACATGCTCAGGGTATCGCTCTTGTACCGTTTCAAGCAAGCGTTCTGCCTGTTCACCGGACATGGCTGGATACAGATTCGTAGACAACAACCAGTTGTTCACATGCACAACTTTGTTGATCTGTGATTGCTTCATTCCCCAACCTATTAGACTGAGCAGCACAGAAAGACCCTTTTCCAACACAGGCTTCTGCAACATGGTCAATTCTTGCTTGGCGTAACTCACATAATGCGTATATGGCGAACAAACGTAAGCATTATCATACTCTGTATCATTCACCGTCAGTGGAACAACAAGATCATCAATCCGGGCGAGCAACAATGTCGTTTCCACGTTGGACATAAAGCTTTGAGTCCCGTCCAGCATCATAGGTTCCATATAAGCTCTGGCATATCTGCCATCCTCCGTATTGGGCCAGTCCATGTCTTTAAACGAATTCTGATCATACAGATGCACGCGTGCAACGCTATTATCATTCCTATGCTCATATGTAAGGTCATCGTAGGCCGAGCTATCTTCCATTCTTTTATTCTTCAAGCTTTTACTCCCCCATGAGGTAACGTCTTCTTTTGACTACTATTTACATTTTTAGTTCTACTCTCTTCATACTCTACACAACACACTGTATAGGAAAAAAATGTCGGCATCAAGCTGTCTTGCAGATGAAAAAAAAGCCCGTCCAGTACGCTAAATTCGCACCGACAGGCCCTCAACAATTAATATTAAAGTTTATTCTCAACGGAAGAAGCCTGGTGGTCCGAGACTAAGTCATTCAGGTTCACAATCAGTTGTTCCAGTTCTCCGAAACTTTCCACCATCTTCTGTGTCAGGTTACGTTGTTCTTCCATGCTCGCCAGAATCTCTTCTGTCGCTGCACTGGATTGCTCCGTTACACTCGAAATCTCGGAAACCTCATTCACTACTCTGGTGGAAGATTCCTTCATTGTAGCCGAACTCATCTCAATATCTGTCGCTTGATTCAACACATGCTGAGAGTTGCTGTTAATTGTACGGAACACTTCATCTGCCGTTTGCACACTGTCTCTTCCGTGTTGTAACGATAGACGAATACGTTCGAATCGATCTGTCAGTGCCTGCGTCTGTCCTTTTAATCGAGACAGAATGGTTGAAATATCATTCGCAGATTGACCTGAGCTCTCGGCCAGCTTGCGTACTTCCTCTGATACAACGGCAAACCCGCGTCCATGCTCGCCTGCACGAGCCGCTTCAATGGCTGCATTAAGCGCGAGCAGGTTGGTCTGAGTTGCGATATCCGCTATGCTGTTCAGCATAAGTGTCATGGATTCACTTTCCTCATTGAACTTTCGCATGTCATTTGCAGTTGTATTGATCGTTTCATATAACTCTTGCATCTGAATATTCAGTTGGTCCATATGTTCGCTTCCTGTTTGCGTACTCGTTGCCATACTTGCAGACAACTCTTTCATCTGCTGGGAGTACAACGCAACGTCCTTAATATGCCGATCCGATACAGCTAAGGATTCCGAAATGTCGGCCACACTGGTCGCCTGGAACTCCACACCTTTGGCAACTTCACTGAATCCCAGGGTCACTTCATGGGTAATGGAACCTGTTGAATCCACCTTTTGCTTCAATTGATCCGTATAACGAGATAGTCCGCCAACAGACTCCTTAACCCGTTCAAGCATCGTTTCCACCCGGGTCCGCGACGCTTCGACCTCGCTCCATCTTTTTTCACTTTCATGAAAGAGCTTTTGGTTCAGATAGGACACCATGAACATGATTCCGCCCGTAACGGCGAACAGCCCTACGTTGATTGCATTAGTCACAAACTGATCCTGAGTCGTTGTAGGAATAATCACAAGTTGAAGAATGTTGTTCGCAAGCATAACCGAAAATCCGATGACAAATAATTTTTTATTTGGATAAATAAGCAGGATCGAAGAGATGAGAATGGCAAGCAGCGGTTCAACACTTCCCCATCCGGCGAATACCCCACACAACGAGATCAGCACAGTGTTCACCCAAGGAATTAGATGGATGTGCTTCTTTTTGGCGTTTGCATAAGCGAGCCATATTCCATACAAGATCACAACACCGTTGGAAATAAATAATTTGGGCTCAATTAAAGCTACAGAAAATCCTACAATTAATACAACCCATAGAATGATGCTGATGATCTTGTTCCGTTTCCATATAATTTCGTCAATACGATTCATGCATACCCCGTCCTTTAGATAAAATAACTTGCGATTGTAGGGCATACTCGCACTCACACCGGCCTCTTTATGGTTTTCTACCGTGCATATTTCGACGCAACGCTCAGGCCACCGCCATAGTACAATGTTACTTCACAAACATGAAAGCAGCGCTACATTATGTATATCGGTATTCCGGATATAAATTTAAATATTTACTTTTAATTAATGTGCTTCCATATAAAAAAAACATAAAAAGCCCTTCTTATACGCTGTTACGTACAAGAAAGGCTTCTTGGTTACGCTAATAAACATGAATACATGGTCTTATTTTCCGAATACAAGTGTTGTATTGGAGGAACCTGCATACTTGGTGACGAACTCACGCGCATAGCTGGCACTCTCTACCTGATAACTGTAATTGGAGCTTGGTCTCCAGTTCGTTTTAGGAGAAGTCGGACTATTAAGCGCTGGTGTACTTCCCGTATCCGTAAACTCACCTTTTCCTTTGTCATCTAAGATGCCACCCTTTTCAGCGCCAGCACCAAAGTAGTTGTTTTCAGAATAAATCCGTGCTTTTTCACCAATTGTGATGGCCTGATTAAAGTTGTTTGCATAGTTGTTTTTGAGATGGAAGTAACCATATCTTAAAAGTCCAGGACCACGTACATATAAATTTTCGAAGTAATTATTGGACATCGTCACATGAGGTACTCCATTGTAACTGCTGTTACCATCATTCGGATGACCCAAGATGACGCCATACTTATGGTTCGCAAATTTGGAATTGCTAATCGTAATATAGTCGGCGCGATCGCCAATATACAGAAGTTTGTCCAGATCACTACCGCCAGAGCTGTAGCTGTGACCAGCAAACGTCACATGATCAATCCAGTAATTGGAGCCTGAAGTGATATACATCTGGATATCATCATTGGCATTAATATTGGAAGCGTGTTCAAAAGTCAGATTCTGAAAAATCACATTGCTTGAACTGCTTGTGGATCTGAAATGAATATTCGTTAATGTATGTTTGCCAAAGGAACCTACAAGTGTCTTGTTCGCTCCGAATTCAACCTTTTGTAGCGTGGAGGAAGAAATATTCTGTTCAACGACGACAATCTTGGCTGTAGAGCCTGCCATATGTGTTCTCAAGTCATTAAGATTACTAACGTAAACCACCTGGCCGTTCTTGCCACCTGTCGTAGCTGACTTGGACACACCATTTTCATTCTTGGCACTGCCTGCAAAACCAGTCAACCCATTCGTACCTGTGTTTGGATAACTGGCCGCACCATATGTAGACGGGGCTGTGGAGACAGTTAACAACAATAGAGTTACAGCGAGTAAAAGCATCGAAAATTTCTTCAAAATTTCACCATCCTTTATAATATTATCCTCAAAGACAACTCGATTATATCGTGTAACTTTGGCTGTGACAATACAAAAATTGCAAAAAGACAATTATTATCATTTTTATGCAACAGCAGATCAGATATAGTGAAAAAACGTAAAACCAGGCCATTTTTTCACACAAAATAGAGCCGCTAATTAGCGGCTCTATTAACGAGTACTATGTGATACAACTAGGAACTGATCTGCCCTCGGATCAGTTCCTGAAGCCTCTGACGAAAATCCATCGCTTGCGGATAATAATATGTCACGACTTCTGATAGCTGCGTCGGAAGGCGCCAGGTGTAAGTCGTTCCAGCTTTTTGAAGATGGCTCCATAATAGCTGGTCGATTCGAAACCGACTTGACGAGCAATATCCTCCATCCCGCGCTGCACATTGTCGAGCAGCAGTTCCTTGCTCTTGTTGACTCTTACCTGATTAACATAGCTGATGGGACGAATACCTGTCGTCTTCTTAAACAAATGACAGAAATATTCTGGTGTGACACAGATCAATCCAGCCAGCGTTGGCAAAGTAATCTCTTCAGCATAATGCTGTTCAATATAGTCCAGAACCGGCTTTATTCGCTCATACTGCTGCCCGACGGTATCGCTGCCCTCGACAGATACGCGTTGAATAATCTCTGTCAATAAGGTATAGAGGACAGCGGAGCAGGCGTAATTGCTTAATGTCTGCTCTTGTGGTGTTAAGGCAGCTTGCAGCAGCTCCCGCATTCGGGATAGAAGGTATTCAGGCTGTGCAAGCGTGTATACGCATGTGTCGACAATGCCCACGGTTTCAAACAAGTTTGCTGACCCGTTGCCATCGAAAATGATCCAGTCGACTTCCCAACTGTCGGATAGCGCATAGTATTCGTGCTTCTGTCCAGGGAATAACAGCATGCCCATACCTGGCTTGACGATATGTTCCGTTTCACTTAGCTTGAGCTTACCCACACCGCTGCGGCATTGTATCCACTGATAATCCTCAATGCCTTGGTCTCGGCGGATATGCTCCTGTTCATGATGCAGGCCGATGCCAAGTAAATAAAAAGGGAGCAGCTTGTCTCGGGCAGATAACACCGGGAAATTACGATTGGGATGAGGCATACGACTAACTCTCCTGATCTTAATATTGTTATATCATATTAATTATTTAAGATATTCACTCGAATTAATATAACATATAATCGCAATATATTGATAAATAAAGGAGATCACAGGATGACAATTAAGATAGGAATTGATTATTATCCAGAGCAATGGACCCCGGAGTTATGGGAGAAAGATGCCATACTTATGCAACAGACAGGGGTTGCTGTTGTGCGAATGGCAGAGTTCGCCTGGAGCCGAATGGAACCGACTGAGGGTAATTATCAGTTTGAATGGCTGGATGCGGCTATAGAAGTATTCGCTTCGCGCGGCATGGAAATTGTGTTATGCACCCCCACCAATACCCCGCCAAACTGGATGACAACCCGTTATCCGGATGTGCTGCCCATGGATGAACAACGCCACATCATTCGGCCAGGTGTGCGTGGACATCGTTGCAACAACAGCCCTTCCTTGAGAATGCTGGGCTCCAAATTTGTGGAAGCGATATCACAGCGCTATAGTAAGCATCCCGCCGTCATAGGCTGGCAAATCGATAACGAGATGCACTACCAGGAATGCCATTGTGATACATGTAATCGTTCATTTGTCGCTTGGCTTCAAAAGCGTTATTCCAATCTGGAGGAGTTGAACCGGGAGTGGGGAACGGTCGTCTGGAGTGGTGAGTACAGCAGCTGGGCTGAGGTAACAACACCACTCGGTGCCAGCAAACCGATGAATCCTTCCTATCTTCTGGAGTACAAACGATTTTGTTCTGACAGCGTAGGCTATCTGCTGGGATGGCAGCTTGAGATTTTACGCCGTAACTGTCCAGGCCAATTTGTGACGCATAACATGTGGCAGTATCCGAATAGCCTGGACTATTATGATATGCACAACGAATTGGACTTCGTCTCTGTTGATTATTATCCGAATGAGCTGTATCGCGATTATGGCGATCGGTTTCCGAGGAACGGAGCGCTTACGTTGGACTTGGTTCGCGGTATCAAACGCCGGAATTTCTGGGTAATGGAACAGCTCAGCGGAGCACAGGGCGCCTGGATGCCTATTCAGCGCACCCCGTATCCTGGACTGATCCGAGCTCGCTCCTGGCAGACAATCGCTCGCGGTGCAGATATGGTCGTCCATTTCCGCTGGCGGAGTGCAACCGTCGGAGCCGAACAATTCTGGCATGGGCTGATCGACCACAGCAATGTTCCTGGACGCAGGTTCAGGGAGTTCGCGGAGCTTACTCGCGAGGTGAACCAGTTAGGAGAAATGCTAGCCGACTCGACCATTGTTACCCAAGTTGCGATTCTGCATTCGCATGATCAGCATACGGCGCTTTCCCTTCAGCCGCAGGCGGAAGGGGGAATGCACTATATAGACAACCTGTCCTCAATGCATAATGCATTTCTTAAAATGGGCGTAGGTACAGACGTTATCAATTGGACCGAGGAGCTCGATGGGTACAAGCTGGTCGTTGTCCCTTCCCTCTTCCTGTTAAGTGAAGAAGTAGCACAACGACTGGAGCGATTCGCAGCTACAGGGGGGACGGTTGTCCTCACCAATCGGACTGGTGTGAAGAACATGAGGAATGTATGTGAGATGCTGCCTCTGCCGGGGCTACTGGCAGAAGCGGCGGGTGTTGTCGTAAGTGAATATGATGCCATCGGCAGCAGTGAGCATCGGATACGGAACGCGGAGGGCAAGACATTCGCTGCAAAGCAATGGTGTGATCTACTGGAACTGCGAGGGGCAGAGCCGATCGCCTGGTATGACAACGACTTTTACGAGGGTGTACCGGCGGTTACTGTCAATAAGTTTGGTGAAGGTGAAGTGTATTATGTCGGCACTTGGCCGGAGCCATCGTATTTCTATCAGCTGTTTGAAGGCATATTGAAGGAAAAGGATTTGGCGCCCAAAATCCAGTTGCCGGAAGGTGTCGAGCTGTCGATTCGAACGAAGGGGGAGCAAAATTTCCTCTTCCTGATCAATTTGATGAATGAGCAACGAGAGATTACGCTGGACGTTCCTTATCGCAGCTTGTTGAACAGCGCGAGGTTGGATCAGAAGTTGACCCTTCCAGCTCTGGGAGTAGATATTTTAACTGTATAAGATCAGCCGTTTTCATATTTAAAAAGGGATGTCTCACAAGGCTTACGACCTTCAGGGACATCCCTTCTCTGCTTTCACTAACATCCACCTAATCTGAATAAGAGTATTTCCAGTTAGTTCATCTTATTTGATTTTGATTTCCAGTTCATCATTCTTGGCTTCCTGCAAATCATCATAGACCTTATCTGGTTTACCACGAAGTTTTAATACCATGGACTCCGGATGGTCCAACAGATTGCTACTGAAAGAATACATCATTTCATCTTCCGATCCGCTCCCGCCTACCATGGATAACTTGGTCTGCTTCCCATTCCTGGAGGTCGAAATGATCTCGATAGGCCGAACGACCTCGCTGATCGACAACTTCGTTTTGTAATCAATCTCTTGATCAGGTGCATGGACAAATTTGACCCGAGTTACTAGCGGAGACATCTCCACCTCCGACAATAAGACCTCATAGCCTCCAAGAGTAAAAGTCCGATTAACGTTAATGACTTCCGTTTTGGGGATAGAAAACTTAGGATCAAGAGGAAAAGAAAGATTCATTTTTTTGGAAAATTTATATTTTCGTTCTTTCTCCCCGTTGTCTGCATAATTCACCACATCTGGTACAACTGAGGACAGCTGGAATTGTAGATTCACTTGCTCAGGCAGCGGTTTATTTCGACTTCGCTCAATTGTATTCCGGCCATAAATGGTATGTTTATCATTCGAGAAATGCACCCCTCCTATATTTCCGTTATCAAGGACATAACCTGTTCTTGCATCCGTCATCTTGGTATTGACTATCGAATACATCTCTTGCGAAGCATCCGTTCTAGCGGTATACAATACCGTTATCCTGTTCTCATCTGCCAGAACCGCATTCACGGTAAACTGATATATGCCCGATGTAACCGTCCGATCCACGAGTTGCACATAACCATTATTGAGCGTTGAAGTAATCGTAGCACGGTCCATATCCGAAGTTAGCAGGCCACGGAAGGGCTCAAGTACTCCCCAATGGATTACAGGCTCAGTATATGTTGCCGGTTGTTGCCCATAGTTTCCAAGCGGGCCCATAAGAAACCAACCCGCAGCCAGAACCGTGACCAGCACTGCCGTGATCCATTTGACACGAAAGGTCCTACCTGATCTTTTTGTTCTGGCCTTTGCGAGACCACGTTGAATTGCAGCAGTCGTGTCCGCCGGATTCCAGTGCTGCTTCTCTCTTTTCACCTGATATGCATCTGCAAGAAGTGCTTTCTCCTCCGGGTTAGTGGTCATGCCAATCCCTCCTATTCTTCATCAACTTGCGCAACTGCTGGAGTCCCTTGTGCTGCCAGGTCTTGATCGTCCCTTCCGGTTTGCCGAGGATCGAGGCAATATCCGTCAGTGTCATGTCGTTATAATATTTCAGCAATAATACATGGCGATATTTCGGTTTCACCTTTTGCAAAAGAGATTCCATAGCAATTCGGTTATCATCTACACTGATCATCCAAGACGCCGGAATGCTGTCCTCCAGATTCTCCTTCGCCAGAGGTGTCGCCCGCTTGCGGCGCCTCTGTTCATCGATGCAGACATAGATGAGAATCCGAATGATCCACGACTTGAACGCCTTCTCATTATTCAGCGTACGACGTTTGATCCAAGCTCGGCATGTCATCTCCTGCACAGCTTCCAGCGCATCTTGCCGGTTACGCAGGTAGCTGTAGGCAATAGAAATGAGCGTATCTTGATGTTCCATAATGGATTGCACAAATTCCGTCTCATCTTCGGTCTGTACATAGATCCTCTGGTTCATCTCTGCTTTTGTTTCCACCCCGCATCCCTCCTTCTCTCTCTTTCTGTGGTATAAGACGGGTGAGTGAAGCAAACGGTTTTTATTCATCAAAAAAAGCTCCGCCATCATCATGAGGGAGCTTGATTACATAGCACTTCTGCCGCAGGTATACTGAATTACGCACAAGCATGAACAATTCAAGATCAACTAACTTACAAATTGCCGGTGACTTCGATCCCGTCGGCCAATTGCAGATGGTTTCTCACCCAAGCTGTGAACTGATTCAAAAAATTCCGTAATTCAGGCTCTGCAACCACCTGTTGATCCAACTCTGATAAAATCTCTACCCATACATCCTTCGTAATGGGATTGTCCCAGCAGGGATCAAGTGCCTTCATCTCTTCTCCAGTTCGCGGGTCAGTTAATGGAAATGCGCGATCCAATGCGGAACGAATATAGTCAAAGTCTTCATTATATATGAATAGCATGTCTTCCATCTCTACTTCAACCGATTCTTCTATGTATAAAGGGGATAAAACAAAACCCACATTCCGCTGTGGACCTTGATACTGATACATGAGCGCAGGAATTGTTCTCTTTGATTTTTTAGCCATATATGCTCCTCCTGTTTCAGGCAAATCTCTTACCGATCAGAGTTCAAACCAGATTAAACCACCATCAACCTGCCTGGTTTCTCGCTCCATCTGATGCATCCAGCTCCGACCTTTTTCACCCCAGATATGGAACAAACAGTAGATATACAACTCCCCATCCACAATTTCTTCTAACCCAGAGGCCTCTTCTATGCACACTTCAAGAGCTATAGGCCAGGAAGGATCTTCACGTTTCAATACAAAGCCGTTGGCTTGGTGTTCCAAACTATACACTTCGGTAAATTTTAATGAACTTGCCAAACGCTTCACGACGACTTCAGGTAAAATCGCAGGCTCCGTTGTTCTAATCCCATATTCCCAGCCCATATGTAGAACCTCCTTCAGACTTCGTTCGCTCCAGATTGTTGCTTTTGTTCATGCATTTGATGGATTGAACGATCTAACCACAACTCATACCAGTCCAGAAAATGCAATCGATTCGTATTGCCCCAATACTGATCAGGATATATTCCATTTCGGTTAGCCCGGTCATCAACCCATATCTCTCCGTAGGAGGCTCCCTTAACAATCAGATTCATGGAGATGCCACAACCAAAATCACTGATGCGCAGCATACCTGCCGACCACTTTGGATCAAAATATTCGTGTTCCAGCGCATCCCATTCCTCTTCTTCCTTGCTGTCTTCGAACCAGTCATAGTTCCAGTTCCATGATTCCGTGAATTGAAAAGGGTCCGAGATTGCATTCAGCTCATCGTCATAACCAAGCACAGCGTATACACCGTCATCCGGGTTTTCCAGACCATAATAAGGTCCTGCACCACCCGTTCCCATATGAAGAAGCCATGCCTTATACTCCTCCGGCAACTCAATTCGCCATTTCTGTTCAAATAGCGCGATATCCTTCTGCGTCCACAAAGACGCCATTTCATATTTATGGTTCTCTGCGCCAAACAGGTCCAGATCGGGGTCGAGACTCCGGAGAGTGATCAACTTTTCACGCATACGTTCCAATTGCATCTTGTACATGGCTTCCCCATCTCCCTTAGCTACTCTATTACGTTTGTCCCACGGCGTACCCGCGTTGCTGTAACTCATCCAGTGCTGCTGCCACATCTCGCTCAGGACACAACTGCTTAATCAGGCTGGCGGTCACCGGTTTTTCTTCATATATTTCAGCTACGGCTTCCAACGGAAGATCCTGCAAGTCGTAGTACCCTTTTGCCCAATCAACGTAATCTTCCGAGTTCTTCTCTATATATCCAAGTAAAAATTCCGCACCACCTCTGGCGTCCGCTTTGTCTTCCTCGGTCATCGCCAGCTGAATCCAGTTACCAACCTTCCATGACAAGTCGTTCCCTTCCTGCCATAGGCAAAAGGTCACATCTTCCATATCCAATGTTTCCTCCTGATCTCGCAGAACAGCCATCAACGTCTCCGGCACTTCATCATACATGCCCGGGTAGATCTCACCATCCTCACGAGCATGCGGACTTAAAGGTGACTCATGATCAAATCCCTTGATCAACGTGCCCGAATCCGTAAACAATACATGCAGATGATCACCTGCGCCGTTATTGATGCTTCCCCATGCCACACCTGGCTGAAGTTTATCTTCATAATGATGAACGCGTAGCCATTCTTCCTCCGAAAAGATGATATCCAAAGCAGCAAGTATTCTCATCCGTTTACGCAGGGCATCTGCATTCATCATCGTTATCTCGTTCCAATCCTGCATATGAATCCCTCCTGTTTGTATATGTACACTATATCCGGATTAATTCATCCAGCGTGTTATTTCCCTGAATACTTGGTGTCATGACAATGGTGATCCGACTGGCTTCTCTGGAGACGATACACGCATAATTTCCGGGCTTTAACTGAAACAGAACCCCTTCACACGTCTCATCCGGCTCCAATTCACCGCCAGTGACATCATCCGCCGCTCCCAGATAGATGTGCCCAGACGGAACTTGCAGATGATACACCTTTTCCCGTTCCGCTGCGTGATCTGGACCTGAATCCTCCCCTACATCCTCCAGGCTCCATTCCACCTCATACACTCCATCCGCACCCAGATTCAGGAACAGACAATGACCTGCATTCACCTCAGCCAGCTCATCCACTGGAATGGACCACCAGTCCGAAGTATCCTCGGCACGATGTTTTAACGCTGCCAGATCATACAGGCACAATGTTGCCGTATCTGTAACCATTTGAAATGTTCCTCTCATATTCACCCGTCCCTTCTGTCTGATCCAGGTCTGACCTCAGAAATATATTCCATCATTATATCAAGCCTGATACACGTGTAAAAGGAACCCATGGACCATCTCTGCTTGCGCAACTCTTCATTTCTCGCTCCAAATGGTCGATATAAGCATAACTGACTTTTTTTGAACCTGATGGAGGAAGCCAAGCCATGTCAATTAACAATAGAAAAGAACCCTTTCGCTACACATTGAAGGAACCGATCCACTTTGAGATCTATATTCTCAGCATCAACGGGGTTAACGCACCAGCCAAACCCATTCAGGCCGAACTCTGCGATATCAGTCGATCCGGCTGTCAGCTGTCATTTCCGCTATCCCTTCCTGTAGAGAATAACGATATTCGGATTGGAATGAATATGCTGCTCTTTGAAGACCCTCTATATATGGAAGGCACTCTCCGCTGGGGTCATGAAAAAAATACCTCATGGCACTATGGAGTTCAACTGGAAATGCAGGATGGAAACCAGGACCGCCTCTCCAGAGAGATGCGAATGCTTGCAGGACAAGGCAAAATTATCGTGAAATAGCCATATAGCCTGATAACAAAAAACAAAAAAACAGCCCAATCAAATTGGACTGTCGCAAGATGAAACTCTTTATGCCGCTTTACTAACTGTCGCTGGTTGTTCCATTTTGGACCAGTTCACGGTTTTTTCAAGAATGAGTGAGACCAATACCCCAATGACGAGACCATTGCTTATGATTGGAATAAGATACATGGGCAAGGTTTGAAAGGCTTCAGCAGGAATATTCATGACAGCAACTCCCGTGAGGACCGGCAACGCTACACGATAGATCGTTTTAGAATTAAACGTTGTACCTTCAAGCGTTCTTAGTGCCGTGCCGAACATCTGAAGATAAGCCACAAACAGAACAGCACTGCCAACGCTTGGTGGTATTTGTGCAAAAAATGCTGTCACAGAAGGTGTAAGACCCATCATACATAACAACCCCGCTCCAATAATAAAGGCAGCACGACGCAGAATGCGAGTACTCTCCAGGAACCCGATCGATGATGCAAATAAACCAAAGGGCAGCACACCTACACAGGCTGACAACATCGTGAACAGACCCGTTAGCGCATAGGAATGCCTATACTGACGGCTTGTTGTTTCTGTCCGGTATAGCTTCTCGACTGTACTTAATGTGGTGATCGAATTCGTCATATTCACCAGCCCTACGAAAAATGCAGTAATGACAATACCCGGTTCCCATCTGGGTGCTCCCCACGGAAACAGTTCGAGGCCTGCCGGGGCCTGATTAGGCTGTCCGCTATGTTGTCCAGGAAACAATAAACTATAAGCGATCCAGCCTGCCACAATCCCAATCAGGATCGCGTAGTTCCCCAGTTTCCCCCTACCCTTTAATTGAATCCATGCCACCAAAAATGCAATGACAACGGACAATGCGGCAACAGGCAGATCGAAACGACCAAACTCCGTATATCCAATCATACCTTTGAAAAAATTCATGGTTAATTGAATCGTCATTAGAAACAACATGGCACTCTTCACCATAGGTGTGAACAGCTTCTGCAGCACTTGCGCTGCCCCCAGCCAACCCAGAATCATCATGGTTAGTCCCGCTAACAGAAAACCTGCAGCCAGCCCACCGCCGATACGCTCCAGACTCATACCGGCCGATGAAGCAGATACCGTCAAACTTAGCGTTAATCCCCACCATAATCCTGATGGACCATCCATGACCGCATATCGATGGCCGAATACGGCTTGAAGGATACACACTGCTCCGGTAAGTATGAATGCGTGCTGCATCGAGCCAGCGATCGCATCCGGGGACAGATGAAAATTATGTCCAATGGATAGCGGAACAACAACGGTATTGGTAAACAGGAAGAAAAACCATTGTATACCTGCCAAAATCAGGGAAGATACGTCCTTCATATTCTTTTGTAAAAAATGCTCTTGATGTCTGTTCATTCGTTCGGAATATCCTTTCACTGTTCTGTATCATAAATGTATAAGTCTCTTCAGACTTGGGTTAATAGTCGTTCCATCTCGGCATACCGATGCCGGCTCGCATGTGCAAGCGGTATAATCCCGTCCCGATCCGCAATCTTTGGATCTGCACCATATTGCAAAAGCAAGGCAACAATCTGCTGATGACGCGGTCCACCATCTCCCAAAATGACTGCTTCCAGCAAGGCTGTCCAACCCAGGTTGTTGATATGATTCACATCCACATCGCTGCGTGTCAGCAGAAGCTCCACAATGTCCACATGGCCCCGATCCGCTGCTGGAATAAGGGCTGTACCGCCAAAACGATTCGTTAACCTTGTATCTGCACCTGCTTCAACGGCCAGTTCGACCATGTCATACATACCCTCAGCACTCGCGTATAACAGCAGGTTGTCCAATCGTGCATCCCGAAGATTAATGTCGGCTCCGGCGTCCACTAGCATCCTTGCCGTGTCTATCTTGTTACCGTGCACCGCTGCCATCAGAGGTGTTCGCCCCAATGCATCCCGTTCATTCAACCGGCTGCCCTGTTGTGTGATAAATCGAATGACCTCATCAGTATGGCCCGCTAGAGCGGCATCATGTATTGTTCTAACCACGTTGCTTCATCCTCCAATTCAAGGTCTTTCTCGTGCAGCAATATTTATATGGAAACCAAGTCCCGTTAGTCAGGTATGCAAATCTAATGTATGGTAACATAAGATCGTAGTATATTAAAAATACATGTTTTGTTGGCTTTCCATACGAATTACATATACATCGCAGGCGAAGGAGAACAACCACTTGGATATCAAACAATGTCGCTATTTCATTGCCATTGCTGAGGAGAAACAGATTACAGCAGCAGCCCGGAGACTTCACATGGCTCAGCCGCCCTTAAGCCAGCAGCTTAAGTTAATGGAAGAAGAGCTTGGTGTGATTCTATTTGAACGCAAAGGGCGCATGATGGAGCTAACGCAGGCGGGTCGCAGCTTCTATGATTATGCGGTTACCTTGACCAAATATATGGAGGAAGCTGTAATGGAGATGCAAAGTTTCCGTCACGGCATACGGGGCAAACTCTCCATTGGCATCAATACCATATCGGATCGCCTGATCCCACAAGCACTGCAACAGTTTCGCACCACCCATCCACAGGTTACCTATAAAATTCAGCAAAATGAGTCTGCACAATTATGCCGCCTGCTGGAAGATGGCAAAGTTGAACTCGCCTGTGTACGCATGCCCGTCCAGACAGAACGCTATGAGGTGCTGCACCTGCCACAGGAGCCCCTCTTCTATATTTCTTCAACACCGCTGGATAGCCCAACGGAGATGACCCCTGGAGCGGAGATGCGGACTTATTTCAATCAGCTTACAGGTATCCCTCTACTGCTTCCAAGCACAGAAGGACTCGGTATGTTCGAGCTAATTTTGGACAAGTTCCGGGAGCATCAGGTTACCCCCTCCATCATGGGTGAGTGCTCAGACATTAATATGTTGCTAGAACTGGTCCGACTCGGCTTCGCCAGTTCCATCGTGCCTCACACGGTACTACAGCTATATCACGAGCACCCATTCCACGTATATCGCATCCAGGATCAGCATTCCACGGTTGGCTCGGCGCTGGTCTGGCTGCAGAACCGTTATCTGTCCAAGCCTGCACAACACTTTGTGCAACTGGTCCAGGGTATGCTTCCCGTGGTGTAAAAGGCTATAAGCAAAAAACAGCAGCTTTACCGGATTACATTCCGGTGAAGCTGCTGTTTCATTTTTATGGTTAAGCTTTAGCTGTGAACAACAAGTCTTTTTCTTTGATCGTCGTGCGACCAGCAGACTCAATAGACTCATACTGGTGCATGTTTGTAATAATAACTGGTGTAATCGTTGTATAACCGGCTTTTTCGATCTGTTCCCGGTCGAACTCCATCAGTACATCACCTACGGCAACCTTCGCACCTGCTTGAACTTTAGGAGAGAAGAATTGACCTTTCAGCTTCACGGTATCAATCCCGATATGAATCAACATCTCTGCGCCTGTATCACTTACCAGACCAATGGCATGTCCACTCTTCGATAACGAGAACACGGTTCCGTTGATCGGAGATACGACGCGACCTTCAGAGGGTTGAATCGCGAATCCTTTACCCATAATCTCTTCAGAGAATGCAGGGTCCGGCACTTCGCTCAGCGGTTTAACTTCACCTGTGATCGGGCTAAATACTTGCTCATCTTGTGCTTTTGCCTCTTCAGTTACAGCAGCAGAAGTTGTTGCTGGTGTTGCTGGCTCAGCTGCTGGTGCAGCTACTGGCTCTGATGCATTTTCTTCTTGGAAGCCCAAGATATACGTAATGATTGCTGCTGCTACGATGGCAATCAAACCACCAACCAGAGCATAAATCAATGTGCTAATTGCTGGACTGACAAATGCGGCAATACTCGGCAGACCCGCAAGTCCTGTAATAACATACGATTTAACATTGAAGATCCCCATAAATGCACCTGCGATAGCTCCACCGATAAGCGCTGCAATAAACGGTTTTTTGAACTTCATGTTGATACCATACATCGCTGGTTCCGTAATCCCCATAATAGCCGTAAGACCTGTGGAATAGGCAAGGGATTTGGTTTTGCTATTTCTCGATCTGAGACCTACACCAAATGCTGCACCACCTTGTGCCAAGTTAGCTGCAAACATCAGTGGAATAATAAAGTCGTAACCCAGTGTTGTCATTGAACCTACAACGATTGGCAGCAACGCATAGTGCATACCTGTAATGATCAGCAGTGACATCGTACCACCAATCAGAATACTTGCGAAGATGGACATATTGTCGAACAACCATGAAATACCACCAGACAAACCATTACCAAGAACCGTACCCAGTGGTCCAACAGTCATCAACGTCAGTGGAACCATAATTAACAGGGTAACTGTTGGAACAATGAGTAACTTAAGTGAAGCATGTACAACACGATCAACGGCTTTTTCTACATATGAAGCAATCCAAACTGCTAGAACAATTGGAATAACTGTAGAAGAATACGTTGCCGCTATGACTGTAATCCCCATAAAGGATGAGTTGTGACCATCGGCCAGCAATGCTGTAATGGTCGGGTGCATAATACCCGCAGCAAGCGCCGCAGCAATATACATATTACTACCCAGCTTACGTGCAGCACTAATCGCCAGAATGATTGGCAGGAAGTAGAATGCACCGTCACCGATTGCAGACAAAATGATGTAGGTCGAACTGGTATCGGACAACCATCCAACTGCGACAAGGATGGCCACGATCCCTTTGATCATACCTGCACCCGTAATCGCAGGCAGAATTGGTGTAAACATACCTGAGATGAAGTCGAACAGCGCACTTATTGGATTTCTCTTTTTCTTTTCTCCAGTTGAAGCACCGGATGAGGCATTATCTGCGGTTGGTGATTTGGACATGTTGCCAACGAGTGCGTTATACACGATAGGCACATCGTTACCAATGATAACCTGGAACTGTCCACCGTTTTCCATCACGCCCATAACGCCTGGTGTATTTTTCAGCGTCGCTTTGTCCGCTTTTTGGTTGTCATTCAGGTTAAATCTGAGTCTTGTCATACAGTGAGTGACTTGATCGATATTCTCTTCGCCACCAACAAGCTTCAAAATATCCTTGGACAATTGTTGTTTATCCATTGTGTTTTGCTCCTTTTATGTGTAATGAAGGTTAAAAAAAACCTAAACACTGAATAATGACAAAGCAGAAAAGCTTATCATTATTCAACGTTTAGGTTTTGCCTTTTTAGCAGTAACAATCCCAACTTTATTCAATTGTTTGTTCATTTCTGACAACTCGTTCAATATGAATGGTCAGATACAGTATTTCTTCCTTGGACAACACCCGATTATAAATCTTACGCGTATAATCACTGATCCTTACTGCACATGCATGTGCTTCCGGATACTGCTTACTCACCAAGTCATGAAGCGGGTTATCTTCTTCTTTATCTTCAATCGCCGTTCCTTGCAACACACGTTGGGCAAAGAACTTCAGATGAGTTAAAAATCGATAATAACTCAATGAATCTTCATCAAGTTCAATCACAAAGCTACGTCTTACGATGTTAAGTATGTCCTTAACAATGTTTGTAATACTGATCGTTTCCCTCATCTCACCGTTCATCTGGGCATTAACCAGATGCATTGCAATGAATGCGCATTCGTCTTCGGGTAGCAGGACCCCTAATGTTTCCTCAATAATCTGTAGCGCCTTGAGTCCAATGGCATATTCCTTCCGGTACATGCGCTTGATCTCCCAGAACAATGCGTTACGGATCTGCAATCCTTGACGATGTCGATCAATGGCAAAATGAATATGATCCGTCAGTGAAATGTAGATGCTTTCATGCAGCTTCTCACCTAACACCGTCTCGGCATAACGGATAATCTCATCCGAGCACTCGACATATTCAACCGGGATATCAGACAGAAGTGTTTTAAGTTTCTGTGATACTTCCTTACTTTCAAGCGAGAATATTTTTTCGACGAGACTCTCGTCAATCGATTCACCAGTATGCTTTTTGAAGGCAATTCCACGTCCCATAACGACCAGTTCGTTTCCTCCCGGATCAATTACGGTAACTACGTTGTTGTTCAGCACCTTCTCAATTTTCATTTCTTCACATCACCTTGCACCGTCAAAGTAGTAAAAGGCAAAACCAAAGCAGGTCACGAAATATGCCCCGCCTCTGGTTTTGCCTGATTGAACAGTAACAATCCAGTATTCATTAGCCTTAGGCCCATCTTACCATATAATTATCCATATGACAATGTTTTTGTGAAAGCGGTTAATGTGCGTTAATGTGACATAAGAAGGTGCTTGTACAACTCTGCTTATAGCACTAGTATTTACTCGTTGTTGTTCTTAAGACTTGCGCCATTTGTACTAATAACTTCCTTGTACCAATGGAATGATTTTTTCTTGTAACGATCCAATGTTCCGGAACCGTCATTGTTGCGGTCTACATAGATGAAACCATAACGTTTCTTCATTTCTGCTGTCGAAGCACTTACCAGGTCAATACAGCCCCATGACGTATACCCCATCACTTCTACGCCATCCTCAAGAGCTTCGCCCACCTGTACCAGATGGTCATTCAAGTATTGAATACGGTAATCATCGTTCACCGTTTTATTGCCATTTTCGTCCGTGATTAGCTCATCTACTGCACCCAGACCATTTTCGACAATAAACAATGGTTTTTGATAACGGTCCCAGTATTTGTTCAGGGTTACGCGCAGTCCTTGCGGATCGATCTGCCAGCCCCACTCACTCGCTTTGAGGTACGGGTTTTGTACACCCGCGAACAAGTTTCCTTTTCCTTCGATACGTTTCTCGGGATCACCTGTCTCACAGATACTTACATAATAACTGAACGAGATAAAGTCTACGGTATGCTTCAAAATTTCAGCATCGCCGTCTTCAAACTTGATATTGATATTATTCGCTTTGAAATAACGATTAATGTATTTTGGATAGTAACCACGTGCATGGATATCAGCAAAGATATCATTGCGCTGTTCCGCATGCATCGCTGCAACCACATCATCCGGATTCGGAGTCAACGGGTACGTAGGCATGCTCAGTACCATACAACCGATTTTGGCTTCAGGCATAATTTCATGACCCAGTTTTACAGCCAGGGCACTAGCTACCAATTCATGATGGATCGCTTGGTACAGATCCTGTTTGGACAGTTCTGCTTTTGGCGTATAGATCCCGCCGCTCATGAATGGCTCCTCCAGGATGGAGTTAATCTCATTGAATGTCAGCCAGTATTTCACTTTGCCTTTGAAACGGTTGAAAAGCACTGTTACATAACGCTCGTAGAACTCGATCATTTTACGGTTAACCCAGCCATCATACGTTTTGGACAGATGCAGCGGTGTCTCATAGTGAGAGATCGTTACGAGTGGTTCAATGCCATATTTGTGGCACTCATCGAACAGGTCATCGTAGAATTGCAGACCTTTCTCGTTTGGTTCCAATTCATCACCTTTAGGGAAGATACGGGACCAAGCGATGGATGTACGGAACACTTTGAAGCCCATTTCAGCAAACAGTTTAACATCCTCTTTGTAACGGTTGTAGAAATCGATACCGATCAGTTTCAGGTTATCTTCTGTAGGTGCTTCCGTTCTAGGCGTTGTAATCCCGTGTGGCATTACATCTTGAACAGACAGACCTTTGCCATCTGTATTATAAGCTCCTTCAAGTTGGTTGGCTGCTACAGCGCCGCCCCATAGGAAGTCTTTCGGAAATGGTGTAGTCATATCAATCATTCCTCTCTAAATTAACGATATTTTCATTCTTTGTCTAAATGCAATACTCTATCCTTTGCCGACAGGAAAAAGCGGACAATCTCCAACTGAAAGGGCCATCAGGAAAATTAGATTCCTTCCATGCCAACTTTCGCGTTAGGTTTTGCCCGCTTTTTATGCGGTAACAATCCTGGAAACGAGATTTTACAGCTGCTCACCATTGCTGGAGATTACGTTTTTGTACCAGTCAAATGAATCCTTTTTGGAACGTTTGAGTGTTCCGTTACCTTCGTCATCCAGATCCACGTAGATGAAACCATAACGTTTGGACATTTCGGAAGTGGACATACTCACAAGGTCAATCGGGCCCCATGCTGTAAATCCAATCAGATCCACGCCATCTTTGATGGCTTCTTTCATTTGTTCGATGTGTTTTTTCAGGTAATCCACTCGATAGGAGTCATGGATCGAACCGTCTTCTTCAACACGGTCATATGCGCCCAGACCATTTTCTACGATGAACAATGGTTTCTGGTAACGATCCCAGAAGTTGTTCAGGGTTACGCGCAGACCGATCGGATCGATCTCCCAGCCCCAGTCGGACGCTTCCAGATAAGGGTTTTTCACGCCGCCAGTCAGGTTACCCGATGTTTCTTCCTTGTCTGCGGATGCAGATTTGGTTACGGACATGTAGTAACTGAAGGAGATGAAATCAACGGTATTGTTCAGCAAGATCTCATCATCGCCTGCTTCTTTTTGGATCACGATGTCGTTTTCTTCAAAATAACGTGCCATGTAGTTCGGGTATTTACCACGAGCATGCATGTCCGTGAAGAAGAGGTTGATCTGATTCTCGTGTTGAGCCAGACGAACATCTACCGGATTACATGTTGCTGCATAGGTTTCCATACGAGCAAGCATACAACCCACTTGGGAACCAGGGATAATCTCGTGAGCAAGCTTCGTAACCAATGCACTTGCTACAAATTGATGATGCAGCGCTTGATAAGTTGTTTGCAGTTTGTTGTCCACTTTATCGATCAGAATGCCGCCGCCAGTGTACGGGCTGAACAGCATGACGTTAATTTCATTAAACGTCAGCCAGTATTTCACTTTATTTTTATAACGGTTGAACACCGTTTCTGCATATCGAACATAGTGCTGGATTACTTCACGGCCAGCCCAGCCGTTATATTTTTGCGTCAAGCCAAGCGGTGTCTCGTAGTGAGACAATGTAACAAGCGGCTCGATGCCATATTTCAACAATTCGTCGAATACTTCATCATAGAATTTCAAGCCAGCTTCATTTGGCTCTTGATCATAACCGTTCGGGAAAATACGTGCCCAGTGAATGGACAAACGGAATACTTTGAAGCCCATTTCAGCGAACAATGCAATATCTTCTCTAAAGTGATGATAGAAATCGATACCAAAACGTTTCGGGAACCGTTCTTCGATTTTGCCGGAGAGGATCTCTTCGATTCGGGAAGAGGAAATTTCCATGGCATGTCCGCCTGTACGCTTCTCCTTGGGAACATGAGCGATCATGTCCGCTGTGGAGAGGCCTTTGCCGTCCTTATCGAATGCACCCTCCAATTGATTGGCAGCTGTAGCGCCGCCCCATAGGAAGTTTTCGGGGAATCCTTTTTTTGCCGTGGTCATGAACAACAACCTCTTTTCGAAATTTATTTTGGTTTTTCCAGGTAAAACATTGTGTAATTTAGAGCAGAAAACAAGAAAAACCTAAACTCAAGGTAAAATAGCACCAAAAAAAGGAGCCTTCATTTCACCATCAGTTTAGGTTTTGCCTGTCTTCACAGTTACAATCCATCAAAAGATGTTATTGCATATTCTGTTGTGTTTGCTCTTGTAATGTAAGCGTAACATATCTATTTTGCAAAATCAACTTCACTGGATCATATGATCGTTCGCACACTCTCAACATCGAAAAAATCAACGCGGCATACGCATAATCGCTGCCCTTAATGCCTGCGCTCCTTCCTCCGTTTCCAGGTAAACAGCGGGACTTTGGTCCCCTAAAGCCGGGATATCTTTCGCCATCCATTCAAAAGCGTACTCCCCCATTTCACACAAAAGCACCCGACTTATATCCGCCGGAATTCCTTGTAATCGCGCACGTTCTACCCACGCGGGGTCCAACTTTTGTCCAAGTTCTTCAAACAGTTCGGAAAATGAGTCCCAGCTTGCCTGATCAAACTCGCTTGAATAAATACCTTTCATACTCATGTAATTTCACTCCCCATATCGCCATTTGTAACCCTGTGGTCCTATTTAACACAATTCATCCTTAAGCCGCTTGAAACCACTTCTGTAACAGGTAGACTTAATTTTAAATGTTTTTCGGGGGAAAGAACAGTCTAGGAGGATTCAATAATGACTCATGAAGATAACACAGCTGGTTGGGATGCGATTGATCAATCCATGCGTGAATTGTATGGGGAACAAGAGCCAAAACACTACGGCACTGCCCTTCCGTATATGCTCGGTGGTCCTGATCCACTCGATGGCATTAGCGTTTATGAAGTGAACACACCTATGCCTCACTGGCATTTTGTCACCTATGGTTTCTCTGAATTATATGAAAAAGAGATGCAGGATGCATCCAAAAGCGGGTATGGATTCGAACTCACATTTCGTCTTACACGCACTGAAGAAGAAACTGAACCGCCAGCCTGGGCGCTGAATCTGTTACAGAATGTAGGACGATACGTCTTCAACAGTGGAAATATCTTTCAGCCAGGAGATTACATGGACGCTAATGGTCCCATCTGCCTGGAGTCCGATACTTTGCTGACTGCGCTCTCCTTTATAGAAGACCCGGATCTACCCGCAATCTCTACGCCTAATGGTTCAATGCAATTTATTCAGATGGTAGGCATTACAGGTCGGGAACTGGAAATGATTCAAAGCTGGAATGCTCGTGGATTCCTGTCTGCCTCCTCCATGTTCATGCCCAAATATGTGACGGATCTGATGAGAAATTCGTACGCAGATATTCCTTCGGTTATACAAGCGGTTGAGGATGGAATTGAACAGGACGGGTCCAGCACAGCGTTTTTATTCATACAACAACTGGGCTGGGAGTCTCCTCGCAAAAAATTGCTGCAAAAAGCGATTCCGGCCAAACTCCAGCTCGGAGCCAAACAAGCTGTATTAGTTGGCACCATCCTTCGTAGCCGAATTTCAAAAGGTGCCTCTCTATCCTTGATCGGACCTGATACTAATATTCTGTTTGAAGCAGGAGAACAACCAGCCGTATTGGAATCGGACAGACAAGTTACCCTGACGGTGAACAAACAAATTGTTGAGGAGCTGGCAAAGAACCTTCGCCCGGTTGAAGGAACATTCGAGATAACTTCATTGGATCATATTATCATTCAGATTGTTAGAACAGAAATCAAGGACCAGGAAGGACACGTCATTCAAACGATTGGATGAGAACATTCTCAAGTTCGATATAAGAACTACCTTTCTATCTAACGACTGTGCAGCAAGGAGGAACAACATGCCTGCCATTAGATTTTCTACAAGACACGAAGAGTCCCCGACTTGTTCGCATGCAGCAGGAACGGCTCCGTTCGACTATTTACCAAAATCCAGTCTGGACAGGCTTCGTAAAAACAATCATTTCCTGATTCATGCATTCCAGAACAGTATCTCGGTTATCCAAGAGAATTTAACGGGCACTTATCTTTTTTTACTAACAGATACCAACGGTGTGCTCCTCTCTATGAATTACAGTTCAGATCTTAAAGATGCAGTAGAACATTCCCCCATTCGTCCGGGCATGTTCTTCACTGCACAGAGCTGTGGTGTAAACGCCATATCTGTAACGATGGAAAGCAACAAGCCTGTACTTCTGCTGCCCGAGCAGCATGAAAGTCCCTATTTTCAAAGCTGGCATTGTTACGCCGCACCTCTGTTCATGGGATCGCAACATGTAGGTTATCTGGATGTGTCCACCATTAATGCCGATATGCAGGGTGAACTGATCGCCATTGCCAAGCTAATTCCAGCGTACATGCAGAACTGTTATCAGAGTCAACAGACTGCTGAACTGTGCGACAAACCGGCAGTGGAGTTCACCGAGCGTCAGTTAACCATCCTGGAGATGATCGCCGGAGGCCTCACGGTAAAAGCCATTGCTTTGAAATTAAAGATCAAGGAATGCACCGTGAATCATCACAAAAAAGTGATTTTTAACAAATTAGGTGTGCAATCCAGCACAGAAGCTGTTTCAATTGCCAGCCGAATGTCTTATGTATAGAAGACCCCTATAGATTCCTATAGGTAGTATATGAGAACGTTTGTGCTACAATTTAGGAAACAGGTAACATGTAGAGAGAGAAAAACAAACACACACACATTTCAGGAGGGTAATATGACAATTCCAAAAAAAGTTTCTTTATTCGCCATGCTCATTATGATTATGATGGTTGCCGCCGCTTGCGGTGACAAAGCAGATAACACAGCCGCAACAGAAGAGCCTACCCCGACAGAAACAACGACGGGTACTGATTCTGAACCAGCGAGTACAGAAGAAACAGAGAACACAGAACCAGCAAGCGAAGAGTCCAAGGAAACTGATAATTCCCAAGACGTTGAGCTGGGGACTACGGAAAAAGGTTCTTACACCAATGACTATTTCGGCGTATCTCTGAAATTCCCGGAAGCATGGGAGTTCCAGGATGCTGCAGGCATGAATGAGCTGACAAGTGCTTCATCCGAAGCGATTGCTGGTGATGATGAAACGAAGAAAAAACAAATTGAGCTGTCCCAGACCAAAACATTGAATCTGCTTATGGCTTCAAAGTACCCATTGGACGGAGGTCAAGTTGGCCCATCCGCTATGGCCATTGCTGAGAAAGTAAGCTTGTTGCAAGGCATTCGTACAGGTAAAGACTACCTGGAAGCAACCAAAAAATTCATGGTGGATAGCCAGTTCCCTTACGATTATAAAGAAATGACAACGGAAACCATCGGTGGTAAAGAGATGGATCTGATGCAAATCACGATGGATCCAGGTGACGGTTCAACCGTTACTCAAGATTACTATAGTACAATTATTGAAGGATATGCTTTCAACTTCATCTTCACTTACATGGATGATAAGACCAAAGCCGAGATTGATACCATCAAAAAATCGGTTCAATTCAAATAATCGCTTTTGATTACTGCCATTATACGAAGATATAACTCAACCCCGATAACGATCTGTGGAGATCATCGTCGGGGTTCTTTTGTATTTGAAAAAGACTATATCTTGCACTAACTAACTAGATATTGCGACCCAATGTCCATCCGTGACTTCTACCCACTTGGAATGTTCCAGATTATAACGGTCCTCTACTTCAACATTTTCTCTTGTTGTTTCTTTGACAACATGTCTCTTTTTCTTCGCTTCTACCGCTGGGTCAGGCACAGGAATAGCAGACAGCAATGCCTTGGTGTAAGCATGTTGCGGGTTGGAGTAGAGTTCTTCACTCTCAGCCAGCTCCACAATTTTCCCATTATACATGACAGCCACTCGATCACTGATATGTTTAACCATGGACAAGTCATGCGCGATGAAGAGATACGTCAATCCGAGTCGCTGCTGTAACTCTTCAAGCAATTGTACGATCTGAGCCTGTATCGACACATCCAGTGCAGACAACGGCTCATCACATACGATGAATTCAGGTTCCACAGCCAGAGCTCGTGCAATACCGATCCGCTGTCTCTGTCCACCCGAGAATTCATGTGGATAACGCTGCGCATGGGTAGGATCAAGACCCACCATCTCCAGTAGTTCCTCCACCCGCTTCTCCCGCTGAGATGCTGTACCTGCAAGTTGATGAATATCAAGCGCTTCTCCAATGATATCCATAATCCTCATTTTGGGATTCAAAGATGCATAGGGGTCTTGGAAAATAATCTGCATATGTCTGCGCATCGTTTTCATCTCTGAAGCTGACAGACGATTGAGCGGGACTCCTTTAAACAGTACATCTCCACCTGTTGGCTCATGCAACCGCAGAATCGCACGCCCCGTCGTTGATTTTCCGCTGCCGGATTCCCCTACAACGCCGAGTGTCTCTCCTTGACGAATATGGAAACTGATATCATTCACAGCCTTTAAGGTGTTGCCTTTCCCCAGATTAAAATGTTGTCTGAGCGATTTCACCTCAAGCAACGGCTGATCATCCTCCAGATCTCTCGGGACCAATGATACCGGTTTTGGCTTTTTCTTCTGATCCAGACGTGGTAATGCATTCAGAAGTCTGATCGTATACGGGTGTTTGGGATTAGCAAAAATCTCTGTCGTAGTCCCGGTTTCCACAATCTGTCCTTCTTTCATAACAACAACCCGATCACACATGCCTGCCACTACGCCCAGATCATGCGTGATCAGAATAATCGATGTACCCAGTTGGTCCTGCATATCTTTCATCAAATTCAGAATCTGAGCTTGAATTGTAACATCCAGTGCGGTTGTCGGCTCATCGGCAATGAGCAATTCAGGACGACAAGCAAGTGCAATACCAATCATGACCCGCTGGCGCATGCCTCCGGAGAATTCGTGCGGATACTGGTTGTAGCGTATTTCGCTGCGAGTTATCCCCACCCGCTCCATCATGGCAATCGCCTGTTTCTTGGCTTCCTTTTTGGACACCTTCTGGTGTTTGATGAGACTCTCGGAGATCTGTTTCCCCACTTTAATGGTCGGATTAAGAGAACTCATCGGGTCTTGAAAGATCATGCCAATATCACGCCCACGGATGCTTTCCATCTCTTTCTGCGTTTTATTGGCCAAGTCGACCCCTTTAAAAAGAATCTCTCCATTTTTCATCTGCGAAGGCGGCGATGCAAGCAGCCTCATAATGGAACGTGCGGTTACACTTTTTCCGCTGCCCGATTCTCCTACAATGCCCAATGTCTCGCCTTTTCGTACTTCAAAACTCACTTCTCGCACTGCCTGAAACTCACTCTCTCCAGAGTGAAACGAGACAGATAGATCATTAACTTTCAGTAAAGGTTCCATGCCATCACCAGCTCTCATCCATTTTTCACATTCACTCATCTCATATGTATACCATTTAATTCCTTGACAATTGTTTAGACCATAAATAATATATACTATATCAATCGGAATAATGCAATTTAAACCTGAATGAAAGGAGGCACGCTTGGTTTGAATCTTGCAGAAGGCAGCAGACTCTCGCGGTTGGTGCACAATTTAAGTTTTATTTATGGCAAAATGCTGCTTCATCCTTCCTACCGATATGTTCTGTTCATTCTTGGATTACCGATCAATCTGGTCGTGTTTCTAATATGGCGTTCGAATCGAAAAAATGACGGCTGGGTAGCTGCCAGGCAGGCAGCTGAGCAAGAACTGCTCGCTTCTTCCTACCGGAACAAGCTGAAGTTGGAAGTGGAAGAACAACTGCGTCGCAAACATCGTTTTTTCCAGCAGCAGGTCAGTGAGGGAGAATTCAAGCGTCAGACCGAGGAATGGTTGGAAGAAAGTGTTCAGGCAGAGTTGAAGGAGCGGACATCCCGCATACTTCAGGAACAAGGAAATCAACGTCTTACAATGGCTGATACGTTCCACTCACTGATTAACAAACCATGGTTTTTCGCGATATCGATTATTCCCGGCTGTCTGATGTATGGCATCCTGTTTTTGTATGGAAATCCTTATCTAAAGTACATATTTGAAAGAATACTGATGACGGTATTTGTCATTCTGGGTGTAGCAACACTCGTATTTACGATTTTGTATCTGTCTCCGTTCAACCCGGCAGCCAACATTCTCGGAGAGACAGCAACGCAGGAACAGATTGCAGCATTCAATCAGGTGTATGGCTTGGATCAGCCTTATCTTACACAGCTCTGGAACAATATTAAGGGAGTTGCTCTCTTCGACCTTGGCAAGTCTTTTGCAGGAAATGAAGACGTAACAGCAACGATTGCAAGGAAGTTTCCGATTACATTGACCCTCGCGGTCATCTCCCTGCTGTTAGCACTTGTCATTGCATTACCCATCGGTATTATCTCAGCGATTAAGCCTAATTCATGGTTCGATTATACATTTATGTTTATCGCTCTGATTGGATTATCGATCCCGAATTTCTGGCAAGGACTTATTTTCATTCTGAACTTTTCGATCAAACTGCAGTGGCTTCCCGCCACCTTCAACCCGCAGAACTGGCTGTCGATCATTATGCCAACCATTGTGCTGGGCACGGGACTTACGGCTGCGGTGGCACGGATGACCCGGTCTTCTACACTGGAAGTCATTCATGAGGATTATGTCATGACTGCCCGCGCCAAGGGGTTAAGCGAACGTCAGGTCATGCTGAAACACGCTGTACGTAATGCATTGATTCCAATTGTAACGGTGGTTGGACTTCAATTCGGAGCCATGCTGGGCGGGGCAGCAGTGACGGAGAAAGTGTTTAATATCAGCGGTCTCGGCAGCTACATTGTGGATAAACAATTTATCCCCGATATTCCGAGTATCATGGGCGGAGTAATCTACACAGCCATTACAATCTCCATTATCAATGTAGCGGTTGATCTGCTGTACGCTTTTATTGATCCAAGAGTGCGCTCCAAGATGAAACAATATTAAAGTGTGTGTTGAACTACCTCTTAAAGCAGGTGTATTATGACAAACTCTTCCTTAACACAAGAAATGCGTTTCCGACTTAAGTCTTCTCGAGAATACAGTCAGGCAAGCTTCGCCTGGATCACGTCCCTTCTCTTGACTGCCTTGTTGCTGTTCAACAGTTATGACTGGAGCGGACAGACGTTCAAACCATTTCTGCTAACGATACTTGGGATCTATGTATTCTTCACACTGGTCCAAAGTGTCATCACCCTTCGGATTCGAAAAGACTTGATCCGTACCGGTACGGTCTCTGTTCTAACTCGCAGGTTAGCTTGGGTTCAGCTACTTGCCATCATTTCAGGCAATATATTTATCGTAACGGCAGCCTTTCACCTGATTCGAAAAGCGAGGAATGTGGAGTATACCTTTGCGGTGTATATGCTGTTAACTCAGCTGTTCGTCATCGGTGTATCTGCGTTAAATGTTTTCAAACCCTATGTGGCTGATCACTTTCTGCCAGCCATGGCGGTGCTCATATTTATTCTGATCATCGACCTGGTCGTACTGATTATCGTATCCCGATATAACGCGACCTCTATCCTCCCTCGCTGGATGATCGGTGTCAGTGTAATACTGATTCTGACCTCGATCACTGGTAATGTATTTGCACTATTGCTCGGCATTTCCATCATTGGACGCATTCGCAGACAGGGGAAACAAAAATCAAACTTCTGGAACGATCTGTGGGAGCGCCTTGCTCCGAATATGACTGCCATGTCCGGTTTGTTTTTTATCATTTTTCTGTTCTCGATATCGATCTGCAGCTTTTTTACCTTTGACTACAGCATGGCTGTGGAAAATAACTACTCGGCTCTGCTTCAACCGCCTTCCCTTGCGTATCCCTTGGGAACGGACGACTTCGGACGATGTTTATTTTCCCGGATTGTATTTGGTGCCCGGATCTCCTTAATCGTAGGTTGCATGTCGACCATCATTCCTGTATTGATCGGCGGAGTCCTCGGAGCATTCTCCGGTTTCTACGGAAGGCATACGGATAACATCATCATGCGGCTGCTTGATATTCTCTATGCCATTCCGGGAATTCTGCTCGCCATTGCCATTATTGCGGCGTTTGGAGCCAATACGGTCAATCTCATTCTGGCGCTGAGTCTGGGTTCAATTCCAACTTACGCCCGTACGATGAGAGCCAGTGTGCTCTATGTATCCACTTTTGAATTTGTGGAAGCTGCACGTGCACTGGGGTACAACAATCGTACGATTATTTTCAAACACATTATTCCCAACTCCCTTGCGCCCATGATTATCAAGTCCACACTCACGATTGGTGGAGCTGTTATCGCTACCAGCAGCTTGAGTTATCTGGGACTCGGCGTGGAGCCGCATATTCCGGAATGGGGTAACATTCTGAAGCTCGGCAGTACATACCTGGAGACCCACTCTTATCTGGCGATTTATCCAGGGTTGGCTATTATTCTGCTGGTTCTTTCGTTTAACTTTCTCGGTGACGGTCTGCGTGATGCGCTTGATCCCAAGCTGGAGAAGGCCTAAATGATTTGTTGAAATGAATGATATATAAAAAAAAGAATTCACACATCACACATTCAAGATATGGAGGGTAATCCCATGAAAAAACGTACACTGATCTCATTGCTATTAATTCTCGTCATTGTGATTTCCGGCTGCAGTGTAAAAACAAAAACCGAATCCCAGGCGGAGACCGCACCAGCGGATACAACAGAAACTGCACAAAAACCGGCTGACATTGAACTGCTCGCCATGAGTTCTTCCGAAAATGATGTAAACATTGTCCGCGACCAACTGACCAAAAACGGCTTCAATGTGAAGCTGAACCTGCAGCCGGATTACGGCAGCTTCAAATCCCAGCAGGATGCAGGGAATTATGACATTGCCTTGTCCAGCTGGACAACGGTAACGGGAAATCCCGATTATGCGGTACGTTCCCTTTTCAAAACAGGTGGAGATTACAGTATCCTTGCAGATGCGGAACTTGATAAGCTCATCGATCAGGCAGCTACTCAAACTCCAGATGAGTACAAAGACACGTACAAACAATTGGAAGATCGCTTGGTAACGGATCAGGCGTATATCGCACCTTTGTACATTTCCCTGAAAAGTCAGGCTGTGAACAAAGACATTCTGAATGTCGACACCGTTCGTCTCTCCAAATCCCGCGCGATGGCTTGGGAACCGATTGAGTTCAAGGACAGCTCCAAAAATGCCAAAGATCCGTTGATTCTGACGCAAAGCGCATCCGTACTGACTTCCCTTGATCCAATCAAAGGAAACGACGGCTCCATCAACCAGTTGAACACCAATATGTATGTACGTCTCGTTAACTTGACAGATGACGATCAGCTGACAGCAGAAGGATCACTGTCCCATAATTTCAGTATTGCTGAAGGTAATTCGGACTACTACTTCATTCTCAGAGACGATATCAACTTTGCGAAGATTGATAACAAAAAAGCTGTAGATACAGGAGAACGTGTCGGTGCAGATGATGTGATCTTCTCCCTGGATCGTGCTAAAAATAAAGATTCCGTTCCGGATCACCGGACGTACAGTCTGCATGAACACATCAAAGAAGCTGAGGTTGTAACGGATCTGAGTGCATTACAATCCATTAAACAATCCAGCGGTAACGGTACAATCCTCGAAGCATTGGAACAAGGACTGGGCAGCAAAATTACAGAACTCGTGACGGACAAAACCAAAGCAGATAATAGCGCAGGTAAATATCAGGTAGTTAAACTGACAACAACTGAACCTTTCCCGCAAGTACTGAACTACCTGGCTCACCAATCTGCGGGTATCGTGTCCAAAAAACAGGTGGAGAGCATCAACACATATGATGTAGCTTCCTTTGACGTCAACAAAGATATTCCTTACGGTGACCAGAACACGGTGACTGAAGGCGCAGCATACAATAACACGCTTTATACTAGCGGACCTTATATTTTGTCTTATAAAAATGACTATGAAGGTGTATTCTTAAAAAATCCGGCCTACCGTAAAGGCACGGAAGATGAACCAAAAATTGCTCAGGTTAATGTCCGATTCATCGCGGATGCAGACAGCGCCCTCTCTGCTCTTCGCAGCAGTGAAATTCACTTATACTACGGTGTACCTGAAACCAAGTATGACATCATCGAAAATGACAATAAGCTGAAACTGCAAAGCATTCCAAGTAACGCCGTTTCTTATCTCTTGTTTAACACAGCCAATCGTGATGTTGCCAAGAGCAGCGACTTGAGAAAAGCCGTACTGTACTCCATTAATCAGGATGAGATTTTGAGTTTCTACAAGAACAACAAACTTAAAGCATACTCTACAGTAAGCCCGCTCGTTCAGACCGGGAATGAATTGAAAGCTGATCCTGCAAAAGTAAAAGAATTCTTGAGTAACTACAACGCCTCCAAGTAAACGTATAACAAAAAAAGGTTGTCACCAGGATCATCTATTTGATCCTGATGGCAGCCTTTTTTATTCTTCCAGCACACGGCAATCTGCCAGAACATCGGGATAATTTCGCATGCTGTCCTCACCAGTAATTTTGCGAATAACTTTGCACGGTACGCCTGCTGCAAAAGAATGCGGTGGAATATCACGAGTCACCACGCTACCTGCTCCGATCACACAGCCGTCTCCAATCGTTACGCCCCCGCACACTGTGACGTTTGCCGAGATCCATACATCGTTACCAATCGTGACCGGTTTGGCATAACATAGCGACTTCACATCACCGTTCTGGTCCACCATATGTCTCCGCTCGCTGGCAATCATGGGGTGAATGGGGGTAACAATCGTAACATTGGGTCCAAAACTGGTATAGTCCCCGATCGTCACTTGCGCATCGTCTTGTATCGTCAGATTGTAATTACCGAAGAAGTGATCGCCTATCCGGGTATGCACACCATAATGAAAGAAGATGGGGCCTTGCATAAATCCACCTTCACCGATCTGCCCCAGTAGCTCTTGCAATATCTGATTCCTTTCCTCAGTCTGTTCTTCAAAGGTCTGACTGTAACGCTGACTGAGATTATGGGCCCGCCTTTTGATGGTCTTTAATTCCGGATCACTTGGACTAAACAACATGCCCTGCATGATTCTCTCTTCTTCACGCATCATGAATCCTCCTCTACAAGAGTTAGCTTATAAAATAAAAGCCACAGACATGGCCTGTGGGGTTATAACGCTTCTGATAGAATGCCTGACTTCAACGCCTGAAGCACCATTCCTCGTAACCCAGCATCAAAATCATGTTGGAACGAGTCCTGATGTACAATCTCCGGCAACGACGGCATGGGGTGATCCTTCCCGTACTGTTTCCACGCCAAATCCAGTTCTTCTCTCTCCACACGTTCCTGATAAATGACAATCTGGTGCGGGGCAACGACGGCATTAATCGTTTGCAGAATATGACATACCTGCACTACAAAATCATCTTTGCTCATGTCGCGTTTCCAATCAGGTGAATATGGAAGATACTTGATCTCACCAAACATCCCGTTTTTCCCCCGGATCATCTGTCCATTCAACATCATGCCCATACCCGGCGGGTATCGGTTCGGAAAATAAATTCCTGCTACACTCTGTTCCTTCATATCCGCATGCTGTGTACAGTATCCGCTAATCGCTGCATTAACATCATTCTCCACGAGAACGTTCAGTTGGAACTCGCTCTCGATCTCCCGTATCAGATGTGAATGGATAAGCTCTTCATGACTGCTCACCGTGATATCCCCATCCACGGCTTGCCCCGGAATACCGATGCCGATCATATCAATGGAAGGGTACTCCGCAACGAAACGCGCGATAAGTTGCAGCACATGTTGTTTATCAAAAGCAGGCAAGATGCTCTCTTCCTTCAGCACAACTTTATTCTCCAGATTCATGACCGTTGCCGAAATCAACTCCTGGCCTTTCATCTCTTTGATGTAAAGAACCAAAGCAAGCTTGAAGTTATAATTATATCGATATGCCTGAGCAGGACGACCGCCGTTAGAGGGAACCACTTTATCCTGGAACAACTCTCCGCCATCACATAATTCCTGAATCAGTGCATTAATGGTAACAACACTAAGATTGGTTAGTGAAGCTAATTGCGGTTTGGTCGCCGTTTCAATCTGCTGCATGACTTCACGCACATTATTCATATTGATGTATTTCATCATTGTAGCATTGGCTTTTTTCATAACCCTCTCGTTTCTACTCTGGTTCAATTGAGCCAAAGCAATGGTATGGATGTCATTTCACTCCATATCATAACATAATGACTTACTCGAACACATGAGTCCCACCGTGCTGGCACTGGATCGAAATCGGCAGAGCTACTTTGTTCACTCAAACAAATCATCCATTGACTTCACAGGCTTCACTTCAATCGGTTGTTTTGACAAGGCCATACTGGCATAGGTACCTGCCCATATTATAACTGCCATAATAACGTATACCATCCATACTTACCTCCCTGTTTCATGCGGATTTATGATTTTGCGATACTCATCATATGTGCTTATTTCTCCTCTTAATAAATACACTTTATAAAGTATATTACGTAAGTATGCGAGGATAATAGTTCTTTGTCAATATGATTTAGATTTATCCGAGCCCTTTTCAGTCCAAGGAACATGTGGACAACATGACTACAACAACACGTATCATCTCGATGCCCATAAAAAATAGCTGCCAAAAGAATCATTTAACGATTCTTTCGGCAGCCGTTTGTTCAATATACCAGCAGTTTATTTTGAATAGACTCGCTGTACAGCAGGCAATAAAGTCACAACTTGAATACCCACTCCCCATGCAAAATAGACCAAGTGAATAATAGAGACATCCTGAATCCAGTACACCTGCGCCATAATCCAGATGATGAGTGCAAACCCCGTGTACAAGGAAAAAGTCCAAGCCCAGTAGCGGTCAGGATAGAGATTCAGTCTCTCACCCAAGCCCCAATGAGCGTACCGGATGAGCGCAATAGCAATCATTGTAGGCATCACGCCAAGTACCAGCAATAGGATGATCCCCGGGAACAAAAAACTGGAAAACGGGGAATTCCGCAACAAAGATGCGGGCAAATTCACCATACTTCCAGATGGGTCTATGATTAAAATGACGCCTCCAACAATCGCCCCAATCCCCAGCATTCCATGCATCAAAATGAGTAACCACGATCTGCCTTCACTCTGCTTCATCATGAATTGCTCCTTCCGTCCTCTCGTTTCTCAACCTCATACAGTCATTCATAGGCGGATTATTATCAAACCCTCTAGTACCATTCTCACACATGCCGTGCATTGTTCCTGTGCTTCTTTTCACTATATTGGTCTCGAAAATCATTCGTAATGGAAAAACTTGATAAAAGAACGTACGTTCGGTATAATGGAATTATCCTGAATAAGCGAGAGGCAGATATGGACGACAAATTTATTAAGGAATTACGCGAGATTAGTCGGGATGACAGACGAAGATCGGAATTTATGATTCAAGGTTTGAAGGAAACACTGCAAGAACGCAAAGAAGAAGGTTTACTCAAGCGCTGGATACGGCGTAAGAAAACAGAGAAAAAAATCTCTCAAAGATTTAATCAAGATCCTCACTCGGATCAAAAGTAACAACATAAAAAGGAGGCGGAATACGCCTCCCTTGCTATTTACATAAGTGAATTATTTAGATTAGTTAGTTGTGAGTTAATCCATAAGTTTGCCAAAGCACAGATTTATGCTTCTAATAAATCAAATCCTAGCTAGACTTGGTTCCTGATAAGCTTACTTACCTGTTGCCAGTTTATTGCCTTTATGTGTTAATCTAGTCCAAGGGACTTTCTTATAAAGGGAGGGAAAATATGACAAATACTTCGGGCTCAATATCAAAAAAGAAGGCGATAATTCTGGTGACAGGAATGTCGGGTACAGGTAAATCAACGGTTCTGGGCGAACTTGCTCATAGGGGGCATAGAGTTATCGACACCGATTATGATGGTTGGAGTGAGAATGTGGATGGTTCTGGGTGGTTATGGCACGAGAATCGAATTGATGAGCTGCTCACTGAACATAGCGAAGGTACTTTATTCATTTCAGGTTGTGTATCAAATCAGGGGAAGTTTTACCCGATGTTCGATGCAGTAGTGTTGTTAAGTGCCCCCCTCGAAGTAATCCTTGAACGTATAGCTTCCCGTAAGACGAACGATTATGGAAAAACTGTCGAACAACGTGAAGAAATTATACAAAACGTCGCTAGTGTTGAGCCTCTCTTACGTGCTGGAGCTACTGTTGAGATCGACACCAGGAAGCCGCTTGATGAAGTTGTAACCGAGCTTGAGCTCATTGCCAACTCCACTAGCTGATCACTTCTTCACACTGTACAAAAGCGCCCAGTTCAATCTAAGTACCTGGTTAAACTAAACTGCCCGTTAGTTCAATACACGATCCCTCGTACAACTAAACACTTCTTTGAAGCTTGACATTAAATTCTGTCGTTGACGCAGTGACATACTCCATATAATTCACAGAGCCGTTAAAGTTCAAATAAGCTTCATATCGCATGCGGATTCCAGGTGAAGTAATCAAATTCAGAACGATTTCCTTTGGAACCCGCCTGCATTCGCTCGTTTCATTAGAAGTAGCTAACTCTCGACTCACAGCTTTACACACGAAATCAAACATGACCTTCGTAGGGACATCAGTCACACCGTCATACCACTTATGGATTGCTGTATTCGAAATAACACTAATCAAATAACTAACCGTGGCATCTATTCCACTTTCCTCTTTGATTTCACGGATGACACCATCAATCAGGTTTTATCCTACTTCAGTTATCCCACCAGGATACACCCAACCATCGTCATGGGCTTTTACAAAAAGGATATTTCCAGTTCCATCTTCTACAATTCCACCTGCAGATACAATATGTGTCGGGAACACCATTCTACAACCTCCAAATAAGATAAAGTTGTATATTTATTCCACATACTTCTCATACTTTACTGCCTTTGTGAATTTCTAAAAGATACTGTCGACATGATTGAACTAACTTGCCCGTTAGCTTAACGCAAAAGAACCCCTATAGATTAGCTCGCTATATACTCGAATATCAATCTATTTGGGGGCCCACGGCAACTTTATGTTTCCAATTTCGACTCCTGACAAACTTATGCTTCTGTTTGTGTTCCGAAAAGCAAAAAACAACGGAAATTAAAGCAATTTCCGGCACACATATAGGTGAAAATTTATCTTCTTATGGTTTAAGTCACAGCTGATGCATCATTTGAATTAATCTGCAACGGATGTATAAGTACCCTTTGTGCACCCCCTCATTAACTCCAAGATCTGCACCTTTCTGTTCAAACTGGGCCGCCAATGAGCCATCTTGAATCATATAGAGCAGGTCCTGTTCGGCCGCAGCATCCATATCCCTGGTGAACAACAAGGAAGCCCCGGCCATTTCCAGCAAAAAGACAACGGAATCATGATTCTGGTGTTCAGACACAGGCAAACTGCCTGAAGCTTCTACTTCCATGTGTGCCAGATCTGGAGCTATAAAATGTAAACTCGTCTCCTTATCAGCCTTATAGGACATGCCCTGCTGAATGGCGTATAGAGGAATGTTCCGTTCCATGGCTGTGTCCAGTAATTTATCAAAGTTTTCTTTACCACTGGTTGTGCCATTAAACATTAAACATGAAACGTTTAACCGAAATCTGTTCCAGCACAGCCTGTAGTCCTCCAATTAAGTTTGAAGAAGGGATTGTTGATTATATAACCAATTTATAGATTTTGTTTATCGATGGAATGTCACACTGTCCTCGATTGAGTCACGACCCATCCGCAAACCATTTACTGGTGCTTCTTTGTCTGGGTAACCAAATGATATTCCAAATAATAATTTTAGTTCGCCCGATACTCCAAGAACTTCACGGACAGTATCAGCAGAAAAGCCTAATGCTGTCTGGGGAATACCGCCTATCCCACGTGCCTCAAGCGCTAGTAGAAATGACTGACCATACATTCCAATATCAGATGCGACACGCACATTATCTCCAAATGAAGGCATAAATAAGAAAGCAACATGGGGTGCATTAAAAAAATTATAATTTTGTGCAGCTGCCTGCTTGCGACCTTTGTAATCTTCTCGTGCTATTCCTTGTGATTCATAATAAGCTTTTCCATGCGTATTTTTGCGTTCGCCATATCGGCCGTAAAAGGCGTTCATATCAAATGTAAAATCTGGTGTATGATTCCCTTCCTCATTCGCGCGTAACAAAGCTTCACTCAATTCATCCTTCTTATCACCTGAAACAATATGAACATTCCAAGGCTGCGTATTGCAATTAGACGGTGTATATTGAGCATCTTCGAGAACCTCACGAATCACTTCTTCCTTAACGGGTGTAGAGAGAAATTGACGCACAGATTGTCGAGAGCGTACAACTTCTTGAAAAGATTTAGTAGTCATTAGTGTAACCTCCTCTTGTTTTTCGATGTTTCTTCACATAATGCTTTTGATAAATCCATGCTTATTTGGATATGATTGAATTGTATTGATTGTTTTTGTTACATTCATCTTTTAGAATAAAATCATTGCTCATCTTTTGGAAGAGGGCAATTTAAATTGCCTTAGTACACTTTTTTGTACTTATGGATAAATAAAGTTCCCTACCATTTTGTGTGAACGTTCTTCATAGGCACCGATAAGATTCGCTGACAAAACATTAATGGTGCGAATGCACCTCTTTACGGTTGACTACGCCGCGGCGAATGAAGAACGCTGTGACCAAGCCAATTAGGGCCAGGATAATCATGTACACGAATACGTTGTATGCTCCTGCCAACATCGCGTTTGCCATCTCGACCTGTTTGGCAAGAGCCGAGAAGCCGTGCAGGTATTTATCCATACCGTCCATAAGGATACTGACAGCTACAGCAATTCCAATCGCTCCCGTAACCTGTGGCAATGTGTTTATGACTGCCGTACCGTGCGGGTACAAGTCTGGCGGCAATTGATTTAGCGCGTGCGTTTGAGCAGGCATTAAGATCAAGGCTGTCCCAATAGAGAGCCCTATATGCACAGCCACCATAAAGGCGATTGAAGAAGCAGGAGATAGCGTAGTGAAGAACCATAACATGACTGAAACGATCACGAATCCGGGGATAACGAGCCATTTTGGCCCATGTTTATCGAATAAGTGCCCTATGCGCGGGGAGAGGAGACCGAAAAGCGCACTACCCGGCAAAAGCATGAGTCCCGCAGTGAACGGAGACAATCCGGCGCCCGTCTGCAGAAACATCGGCAGGATAATCAGGGTCGTCATAAAAATCATCGGGCATAACGCTACCAGAATCAGCCCAACAACGTACATGGGATACTTGAACACGCTCAGATTCATCATCGGACTACTCATAACGTTCTGACGCAACACGAACAGCACCAGTGCAATGAGGCCGACAATGATTGAAGTGATCACAACCGGATTCCCCCAGCCTTCAGATCCTTCGCCTACCTGACTAAAGCCAAAAACAACTCCGCCGAATCCAATCGTTGACAACAACACAGACAGTAAATCAATCCGCTGCTTTTTGACATCAGTAACGTTCTCTAAATACTTCAACCCCATCAACAATCCTACGACTAAAAATGGAAGTGAGAACCAGAAAATATACTGCCATGTTAAATATCCAACTACCAGCCCCCCAAAGGTCGGTCCGAGCGCTGGGGCAAACATGGTAACAAGCCCGACTAATCCCATCGCTGCACCCCGTTTATTTTGCGGATAGATGACGAGAACTGTATTGAACAACAGGGGGATCAAGGTGCTCATGCCTACTGCCTGTAAAATTCGACTGAACATCAACATTTCAAAATTTAACGCCAACGCCGCGATCAATGTACCCACGATTAAACTGATGAGCGAAACTGTGAAGAGCTTTCTCGTAGAAAACATCTGCAACAACATTGCGCTTATTGGCGTTAAAATGCCTATCGTCAACATGTAGCCCGTCGTTAACCACTGTACCGTCGCAGCCGAGATTTGGAATACTTCCATCAAATTAGTCATTGCAATATTGATGGCAGTTTCGCTTAGATAGCCGAAAAAACCACATATAAGCAAAGCTGCCATAATCGCACTCGTATTGTATTTTTTCATCTCCAAAGATTTCAACCTTTATTCCTCCATCATATATAAAGTATAATTACCATATTGTTTCGCTCCGTAATCTTATTAAAGTATCTTACTTTAAACAAGTACGATCATTTTTAGAACATACTATAAAAAACAATACTAATGAGTTATTACACGCTTCTAAGAGCCTGTATATTTATTTTGGAGGGGAAAATATGTATCACAACAACAAGTATTCGTCTGATTGTGGACTAAATAAAGTACAAAAAATAGTTGCAGGGAAGTGGAAATTATCGATCTTATGGTATATTGCTGAGGAAACTAGAAGGTTTGGGGAGATAAATCGTGTTTTTCCGGATATTACGCAATCGATGCTAACGAAGCAGCTCAGAGAGTTAGAAAGTGACGGACTCCTACATCGTGAAATTTATAAAGAGGTTCCACCAAGAGTCGAATATTGTTTAACCCCTCTTGGTAAGGGATTTTTACCAATCCTTCAAACTATGTGCAAGTGGGGAGATTACAATTTAGAATAAGAATCGATAACTTTATATAAAAAAAGATTAAAGATTTTTTAACAAATAACCTAATCCCACTCATTTATCAATTTTAGCAGATTTTTTATTCACTCTTGTTCAACTAACCTGCCCGTTAGCTTAACTGAAAAACAGCCGACTATTTAGCCGGCTGTCTATTTGAGTATCATTCTGAATTCTGTGCCTGATTTAACTATTTCCGCTTTTGATCTAGCTAGTTTTACGGCAAAATGGCAAAAGATCGAACTGGAAAACCAGATGCTTTCTCCGCCTTCGGTACAATGTTAAAGATCACTGCGCCTTTAGCTGGCACTTGATCCAGGTTCGTTAACAACTCAACCTGATATGTATCCTGAGCAAGTACATAATATTCTGCGAGAAGTGCTCCATTCTTCTGATAATCCACGGCTGAATCCGTGTCAAAGGTTTCATGCCCAATAGCTTGTACTTTTCTCTCCTCAAATAAAAACATAAGCGCACTAACCGACCATCCAGGTGCATGACTGTTGCCCTCATCATCCTTGTTATCAAATGCTTCATGGTTAGGCCAGCGTTTGCTCCAATCTGTACGTAAGGCTACGAAGCTCCCAGCTTCAATGACGCCATGCTCTCTTTCGAATTCAAGAATATGCTCCACATCCAGTGTAAAATCCGGATTATTCTGCACTTCAGCGGACTGGTCAATGACCACAAGCGGTAGCACAAGCTCCTTTAAACCCAATTCATCGAGATACCGGGTATCACGTACGAAATGGATCGGCGCATCGAGATGCGTCCCGTACTGACCCGGGAACTTGAAGCTCTGGGCAAAGAAACCTTGATCGTGATCAAACAGGGTATCAAATTGTGCTGCTTCAAAAGCTGAGAAATGTGGAGATTCTGGTCCAAATGTATGGGTCAGATCCACCCACTTTTTTTCTTTCAATAATTGAATGGCTTGAATGAGTTCGTTGGACATCCTAATCACCTCATGCACAAAATGGAATAAATTTCTCCTATTATATCTTATTCCACTACAATTGGGGAGCAGTCCCTATATTGGTTCTTAGGGCTGTTAATTTTCAAATTTAAAAACTTCACTGACCGTAGTTGTCAGTGAAGTTTTTTTATAATACAAGAGTAATCCATTTAATCATGAATAACAAAAGGAGCGTGTATGATGCAAACGAGGAACGTATATCTTTATGTATTTGATACGATGTCAGACTGGGAGGTAGGTTATTTAACTGCTGAACTTAACTCGGGAAGGTATTTCAGGAAAGAGATCACGCCTTTGCAGGTCGTAACAGTAGGTGTAGATAAACATCCGGTAACTACCATGGGCGGATTGAACATCCTTCCCCAAATTTCTATTGATGAATGTACATTGAAAGGTGATGACGTCATTATTCTTCCAGGAGGAAACACCTGGATGGACACCATCCATGATCCCCTATTAAAAAAAGTTGCTACCTCTATAGAAGAGGGTACGGTTATTGCGGCGATTTGCGGTGCGACAGTTGCACTGGCAAAAATAGGGATACTGGATTCAAGACACCATACAAGCAATGATTTAGAATACCTGAAGATGATATGCCCAGATTATACTGGAGAAACATATTATGAAACGGAGCCAGCAGTAACCGATGGAAATGTAGTTACTGCATCTGGAATAGCTCCGTTAGAATTTACGATGCATGTGTTAAAGCTGTTGAATGTCTATACACCAGAAACATTACAGGCCTGGTTCAATCTGTATCAGACTCATGAGTCCACATACTTCTACCAGTTAATGAATTCTATTGCACCTGAATAACCAGTTTCCCGCGGGAATGATGGGTTTCACTCTTCTCGTGTGCTTCCCGTACTCCCTGTTGAGTTAGCGGGTACGTTCCATCAATAACCGATTTGAGTTTGCCTTCCGCAGCCAGTTCAGCCAGCTGATCCAGTTGATCCCCTTTGGGCTCCATCATGAAGACGTTGGCCGTTACTCCGGCTTCCTTGGCAAGCTTCTCATCCGGTTGTTCCACCAAGGATACCAGATGCCCGCCAGACTTTAACACCTTGAAGCTGTTACGCTGAATATCACCGCCCATGGTGTCCAGCACAACATCATAACCGGAGAGAATCTCCGAGAAATCTTCTTTTTTATAATTGATAAAATGATCCACACCCAACGAGCGAAGCAACGCTTCGTTTGATTCACTTGCCGTGGAAGCCACTTCAGCGCCGAGGGACTTGGCAATCTGAATGGCATACGTTCCCACACCACCTGCACCAGCATGAATGAGTACCTTCTGCCCTTTGCCTAAACGTCCGTGATCCACAAGTGCCTGCCAGGCGGTCATCGCAGCCAGGGGGATCGCTGCCGCTTCCTCGAAACTCAAGTTCTCCGGTATACGGGCAATAATGTCTGCATCAACAGCAACATATTCTGCATAGGTTCCGAATTGACGCGGACGCGCAAATACCCGATCACCTTCTCTGAACCGCGTGACATTTGAGCCTGCTTCAGCCACAATACCGGCAACATCGCCGCCCAGAATCAACGGAAAATTCTCCGCTGCTTCTTTCATATCACCTTGTCTGATTTTGAAGTCTACCGGATTCACCGACGTGGCATGCGTTCGGATTAACACCTGATTCACTCCACATGTTGGCTTGGCTACTTCCTTTTCTTTCAATTGTTCCGCTCCACCAAATTCCTCAATCACAATTGCTTTCATTAGAGATCCCAGCCTTTCCATTGGATTATCGTTATGCTCTCCTCCATCATTACCCTTTCCCAGCAATCACTTGACCTATTCATTCAAATTCACAACAATTTGGGATTCACAAGCCCGTTCAACAATCGTGATATAATATCGATTATCGATTACGTTAAATCTTAATCCAATAACTGAACAAGCGAGGTAACACGATGGAAGTAGAAGTAAGTACATTACATGCATTTTCGGACAAGGCTCATGGCGGAAACCCTGCAGGTGTTGTTTTAAAAGCAGTGCATTTGTCTGAGACCCAGATGCAGGAGATTGCCAGACAAGTCGGTTTTTCAGAGACTGCATTTGTTATGCCCTCGGATCAGGCTGATTTCAAAGTGCGTTATTTCACCCCAAGTGATGAAGTCGATCTATGTGGACATGCCACAATTGCTTTATTTTATCTAATGAAGACACAGCAGCTCGTTAATGTTGGTACATATACACTGGAGACATTGGCCGGAATTCTTAAAGTTGATATCGCAGTCAATGGAGAAGTCTATCTGTCTCAGACGTTGCCGGAGTTTGGGGAGATCGTGGATCGACAGCAGATTGCCGACTCGTTACGTATTTCTATGGAGGATTTGCATTCCGAGCTACCTGTACAGATTGTGTCTACCGGGCTACTCGATATCATGATAGGCGTTAAAGATGTTGATGTTCTGACCAAAATCGATCCTGACTTCCAGCGTATCACTGAAATAAGCAAGGCTCATCATGCCATAGGTTATCACGTGTTTACACTCGAATCAGATGTTAATGACGTTCTGGCAGAATGCCGTAATTTTGCACCGCTTTATGATATACCGGAAGAGAGCGCAACAGGCACATCCAATGGTGCAATGCTCTGTTATTTATACAAGTACAACCAACTCACAGATCCTCATCATCACACGTACACGATCAGACAAGGGTATACCATGAACCGCCCCTCTGAGATCCGAGCCAGATTAACTTTGGACAATTCCAATGAAATCACACAGATTCAGGTTGGAGGTAGCGCAGTTCATATCAAAAACATTAAAATACACCTCCCTTAATGGGAGGTGTTTTCCGTACTTAGGATATGTAAACTATCTTATGCGAAGCAGTAGCAGCCTGGCCTGTGGTCATCATTGAATTTGTTGTAAAAATCGTAGTACCGCTACCTCCAACTGGTTCAGTCCTGGCTGCTCTATAGGAAAATGGCCTGCCCCTTCCAAGATCACACATTCCTTGTCCACCACCAGACGATCAAAAAAAGATTGGCTGAACCTGATCGGTGTCATGGGGTCCAGTTCAGGGTGAACCAACAGGACCGGACACTGGTTGAACTGTTCCGGGCTTACCTCCGGTTTTTTATTAAGGAATGTTCTTAATAATTCCAACGGAATACGTGTAGCTGCCGCTTGTGGATCATCCATAATAAGCCGGGTTAAGTCCTTGTTATTAGTAATCAGTTGCATTCGGGATACCTGTTTGACCGAAATACGTACATGATCCAGCAGACCAGGGAACAGATCCATCATCCGTTTTCCCGCCCGACTCACCAGACGATTCGGCGCAAGCTGATCACGCATTTCCGGGTTACTCGTATCTACAAATGTAGTTGCGATTAAACCCTTAACGCGCTTGCTGCGTGCACTGGTGTGATAGGCAAGCATCCCTCCGATGCTACTTCCCAATACAACGATTGGCTTGCCATCTTTTTTGTGTTCCCGTTCGATGAGTGACACAAGTAGCTCTATCCAAAGTTCGTAGTTAATACGTGTACCAGACATTGCGTAACTTAACCCATACGGCGGAAGATCTGGCGATACCACCTCGTATCCATGTCGCTGCAACATGCGGGCATACGGAGCGAGCAACCTGCCATTGCCCCCCGCACCATGAATGAACAGAATCTTGATTGAAGACTCCGGCGCAGGCAAGCGATCGATATGCAGATGAACCCCATTTGACTCCCACCATTCTTCCTCAGGAGCTGTATGCTTTCCTAACCTCACTTCCTCCGGGAAAAAGGCCTGATACTGTTTCCAATAGGGATGTGTTGTCTGATATGAAGGCAAACTTTTTTTCATACGGTACATTCTCCTCTTTTCGTATACAAAAAAAGCCGTACAGTGTACGACTTTTCGTTAAGAATACGTCTATGACCATACTTCTTTTTATAACACCTTCCGTATATCTGTCAATCGGGAAACTGTACATTGCCCGGTACGATATATGCACCGCCTGACCCATCATTAGGCAGAGCCGGGATCGTGTCATTTAATACCTGACCGCGAATATCGGTAATACGAACGTTTAGTTTTTCTTTGCCCAGTCCGGTTCCGAGGAAATGATTATAGTCTTGCTTTTCAAGATTGAGCCACGTACCATCCTTCTGTTTCACTTCGAACTTCAGCACCGGATATTTGTGATTACGAACCTGAATGGCTGCCCACCACTGACTGCTGCCTTCCTTGATCCGATAGGAGACGTTGCCTTGAATTGGGGCTTTGACCACTTTCCAACTGATATTGATTTTGCCTGCCTTTGGGTCACCGATCAGGTTAAAGGCATTCGGTGAGAGATCCAGCGCTCCGCTGGCGCCCTCTGGATAGAGGTCTGTTACATAGACGGTTGTTTTGCCTTTAGGACCCTGCACCTCGAGATAGGCTCCCGCTAAAGCGGCTTTGACACCGTTATAATTGAGTTGGAACGGATTAAGTGCAGTAATCTTCATGTCCGCCGGGATGGGATCAAGCAACACCGCACCTCCCGAGTAACCTGAGCCCGTATACGTCGCGTAACCCTGATATGTATCATTCCATGCAGCAGATGCAGGTAGAGCAAATAATACGAGACTGAGCAACATCCCTGTACCGGCCCATTTTAACCGTTGAAATCTACTTTTCTTGTTCATGAGCTATTCCTCCTCGTCATTCTACCTTCTGTTACACTGAAACATAAGTTGAACAAAAGAATATTTACACTTGCCACTCCGATGACAGAATAACCTTCCGATCACTGTTATCCCCAGATTTTTTGATTCAATTTTGCAAAGGTGAAAAATCTGTTGATAAAGGTGAAGTACATGCTTACGAAGTAGCTTTCTTCCAGAAAGCTTTTAGCTCCGCTTCTTCAGGTCTCTTCTGTCCTCTACGTTCTCGTGTAAAATATCTATTCAACTGCTAGATTCGAATATAACATTATTTTACATAATAACTGTTTATTTTCAATCCCTATCTACCAAATCACATCTATAGTCCTGCCCGTGGACTTGAACATTCATGACCACGCACAAGATATGGATACATACCATAATTTGGTGAAATTGATATAATAACAAGCCTGTATTGAATGGGTTCCCAGTAATAAAAAAACGCCACACCCCGGAGTAATTTCGCTCTCCGAATGGTGTGACGCCTATTAAACACTACGGTCAGAATACCCGGTCTGTCCAAGGACAGTCAGCATTTGACTCAACCCGTTTCCCTTCGTTTCATCCGCTTCCTTAGTCGCTCATACGATGCGTAAATCCGCGGAGATTCTTTTGTCAGGATTGGCCCCAGCACAGCCAGAATTAACACATACAACACGGCAAACGATTGGATGGATGCCATCAGCCCTCCGGCCTTGCCGATGTTCGCCATGATAATGGAGAATTCGCCCCGGGAGACCAGGGTAAAGCCCACATTCAACGAGGCCTTAGGGCTCATTCCAGCCAATCTGCCAGCAATCATGCCTGCACCATAGTTACTGGCAATCGTCAGAATAACGGCAATAATCGTCATCCCAATAGCTCCGCCAAGTGAAGCCGGCTCGATGGTCAGGCCAAAGCTGAAGAAGAAAATTGCACCAAAAAAATCTTTGAAAGGCATGATCTGATGTTCAATCCGACTTACATGTCTTGATTCGCCCAGCACAAGCCCCATCATCAACGCTCCAATAGCTTCCGCTACATGCAGTGTCTCCGAGAAACCAGCCACCAGGAAGAGCAGTGTCATGACGGTAAGCAGAAACAACTCTGATGACTTGATATTCAGTGCCTTATCAATATATTTGATGCTTTTCCTGCCAATAATCAGGAACAGCACAATAAACAGCAGGGCAGACAGTGATACCAGCAGAACACTTAAGAATGAAGTTGCCCCGCTGAGCACAAGCCCAGTCAGGATGGAGATATGAATCGCGATGAACAAGTCATCGAACATGATCATGCCCATGATAATCTCTGTTTCAGGGTTTGCCGTTCGTTTCAGATCAACCAGCACTTTAGCCACAATGGCTGTAGAAGAGCTGGTCATGATCCCGCAGACAACAAGTGTCTCCTGAAGGGGCAGATCCATGAACAACCCCAACAGCAATCCAGAGACAAAATTCAGGCCTACATAGAACATGCCTCCGGTCAGAATGGCTTTACCAGACTTTAATAAACGGGAGACCGAGAACTCCAGACCCAGATAAAATAGCAAAAACAAAATACCAAGCCTGCCCATAAATTCAATAAAGGTCGAACTTTCGATAAAACGTAAATCCACTATGCCGATCTGTGGTGCATGTGGTCCAACAGCCATACCAATCAGGATATAGAAAGGAATGACCGAAAATCGTAATCGTGAAGATATCAGCCCAGTAAGTGTAATCAGCGCAACGGCAATTCCCACTTCGAATATGAGCATATCCATAGGCTAAGTCCGTCCATCAGTCAACAATTGTTTGAGATGTTTGATCTGATTTCGTTCGCCAGCAACTACAATTGTAGCTCCAGTGGTAAAAGCATAATCCGGACCTGGATTAAAATGCTTCTCCTTATCCTTGGTCACAACAGCGAGAATAACGGCGCCCGTAGCCTGACGGATATCTAGTTCACCAATCGTCATGCCTACACTTGCTGCGTGAGGCTCAATTCGTAGCCATTCGATTAACAGCCCTTCAAGCATCACTTCACGCTCATCCTGAAACTTCGGTTTATAGGTCATACCACCAACGATAGCGGCTACCGCCCGGGCTTCATCATCGTCCAGGGTGACAAGGGATACCATATCACCCACCTCTTCAGGCGTATCCCCTGACTCCATATGGAACAGGTCACGTCGCTCGTCGTTATGAATCACAATGACCAAGTGCTCACCACTACGGGTATGCAGCCAGTATTTACGTCCAATCCCTGGTAAGTCTGTCTCTTTAAAGTGCATGATCTGCACCCCCTAGGGCCGGCTCGTTCAAGGTTTCGCTCCTCAGCTCAATCCCCGTAATGCGGATTCTCATGGAACCTGATGGTGTATGAACAGACCTAACTTCCCCTTTACTGCCAAGCAGTAATTGACTCCCTACTGGAGAGAGGAAGGAAATACGACCCTCATCAGGATTGGTATCTTCTGGCATAACAATCATGAACGAATCTGACGTATGAAAATCGATATATTCAAAATCAATATGACTACCGATCAATACAGCCGAATCGAGATCTTCATCAGGGCCCAGGAGCAGTTTTTCCACATACTCCGTATATGCCGACAATTGTTTTTCTAATTGTATCCGCTCTGGATCGCGCACGTCGAAATAGGCGTCGAGAAATGTTCTTTTCTCTTCACCGAATGTAAATAGCTGGCTCACCAGCTTCTCTCTGCAATTATGGCGGGAAGTCCTATGGTTCATAATAGATTTCACCCCCTATACAAGCCTTGTTCTCCATGTTGATTGGCATGTTTCTCTTCATCATCTTGTTTTCCTCCTTTTTATTATAAAAAGACCCCGGGATACGAGACCTTCTTACCATCTTACCAAAACTAATATTTTAATCCAGTATATTCGTCTAACTTGCTTTTTTATTATCATTTGTGGTCATATCTTCCATTTAATAACTTAATTCTTCACATCATATGGTAGATCCATAGAACATTTTAATTACGGCATAAAAAACATTTTATGGATTTTCATCTCGTATTTTTATTTGCTTTACTGTATATTTAACTACAAACTTTTATGCAATTTATACAAATAAGCATCTACAGACTTTAACACAATAAAGGAGTGCATCGAAAAAGTGTCCACGATAACAAAAGAAACTACAGAGTCCGTTCAAGTTACTGCCGCAGATTATGTTCATTCCGTTTACGAGTCGGTTGTCGCCAGAAATCCGCATGAAGATGAGTTCCATCAGGCTGTCAAAGAAATTCTGGATTCCCTTATTCCTGTTATTGAAGCACACCCCAAGTATAGGAACCATAGTCTGCTGGAACAGCTTGTTGAACCTGAACGTGTAATCACATTCCGTGTCCCATGGGTAGATGATCAGGGCAAAGTTCAGGTTAACCGTGGATTCCGGGTGCAATTTAACAGTGCCATTGGCCCTTACAAAGGCGGACTTCGCTTCCATCCTTCTGTATACTCGGGCATCATCAAGTTCCTTGGCTTCGAACAGATCTTCAAAAATGCTTTGACCGGTCTGCCCATTGGCGGTGGTAAAGGCGGTTCTGACTTCGATCCCAAAGGAAAATCGGATCTGGAAGTCATGCGTTTCACGCAAAGCTTCATGACTGAGCTTTACAAATATATCGGTTCCGATACGGATGTACCGGCAGGTGACATTGGTGTAGGCGCAAGGGAAATCGGTTACATGTTCGGCCAATACAAACGTATTCACGGCGGGCATGAAGCAGGCGTTTTGACAGGTAAAGGACTGCTGTATGGAGGAAGCTTGGCACGTAAGGAAGCGACTGGCTTCGGCTGTGTGTACTTTGTGAAGGAGATGCTGCAATCCAAAGGTCTCAGCTTCCAAGACAGCACAGTCGTTGTCTCTGGCTCTGGTAATGTGTCCATCTATGCCATTCAGAAGGCACAGGAGCTTGGAGCTACAGTCGTGGCGTGTAGTGACTCAGGCGGCTACATACACGATCCACAAGGCATCAACCTGGATACCGTGAAACGTCTGAAAGAGGTTGATCGTCTTCGCATCAGCGAATACATCAAAGAACATCCGCATGCTACATATACCGAAGGCTGTGAAGGCATCTGGTCTATCCCTTGTGATATTGCTCTTCCATGTGCAACGCAAAACGAGATCGATGAAGAAGCTGCGGCCCTGCTGGTTAAAGGTGGCGTGAAGGCCATTGGCGAAGGCGCGAATATGCCTTCCACCCTGGCTGCCATTGACGTCTTCCACGGCGCAGGCGTGCTGTTTGGTCCAGCCAAAGCGGCTAATGCCGGAGGTGTAGCCGTGTCTGCTCTTGAAATGTCACAGAACAGCATGCGGTTGTCCTGGTCATTTGAAGAAGTAGACGCCAAGCTGCATGACATCATGAAGAACATCTACACCAGTTGTGTAGAAGCTGCTGAAGAGTATGGCTGTGAAGGTAACCTCGTAGCCGGAGCGAATATCGCCGGTTTCCTCAAAGTAGCCGATTCCATGATTGCTCAAGGTGTGGTTTAATTCATCTCTCACTAATCTATACGGAATGAATAAGGGCAGTTCCCCGTAAATTCGGAGAACTGCCCTTATTGGTATTGTTACATAATTATATTGAAATGCTATTGCTCTGACATATCATACGTTTTTATTTTACAGTGATCAAAGCTTCACCATGTTCGATGTTACCTTGTTGTTTAGCCTGAATGTCTGTGTAAATAGCTGTATTCGATACGATCACAGAGGTCATTATATCCAGCCCTGCGGCTGTAATGCCCTCCAGATCGAACTCCACCAGCTTGTCTCCTTTGCGAACAGTATCGCCATCAGAGACATATGAAGTAAAATGCTTGCCTTTGAGAGTCACGGTATTGATACCCACATGAATCAAAATCTCCACGCCATCCTCAGACAACAGTCCAATGGCATGTTTCGTCTTGAAAATCGTAACCACTACACCATCGAACGGGGCATATGCCACACCCTTTGTCGGAATGATCGCCGCTCCTTGACCCATGGCTCCACTAGAGAACGCCTCATCCCCGACCTCTGTCAACGGAATCAGTTGGCCCGTCAGCGGGCTGGACACGATCTTCTCTACATACACTTCCGTAGTTGCCTGAACTGGAGTCGTGGCAGAAACATCACCAGCAGATTCTTTGTCATCCGATGATATACGGTTTGGTTGCACCTGTTCTGCTTTTTCCAGCTTCATTGAAGCAGAAGACGTGGCTGCATTTTTGTAACCGAACATGTACGTCAGAATAAAGCCCAATACAAAGGCGATCAGGACAGAAAGAATGAAACCAATGAATCCGGTATCAATTCCATTAGGATTAATGAACAACGGAATACCGAACACCCCTGCACCAAAGCCATACGCAGTAGAACCCATGAAACCAGCGACAGATCCTGCGATACCACCTGCAATGGAAGCCATAATAAACGCTTTTTTTGCCGGTAATGTTACACCGTAAATGGCGGGTTCCGTTACACCCATGAGGCCTGAAATTGTCGCAGACATCGCAATCGGCTTCAACTTCTTATCCCGGGTTTTGATCGCAATTGCAAATGCTGCCCCGGTTTGGGCAAACGTAGTAGCATACAACATACCATTGATTGGATCGAATCCGTTTGTTACCAAATTATTTAGCAGGATGGGAATAAATGCCCAGTGTAACCCAAAAATAATAATGGTTTGCCAGAGGCCAGCCAGAAGCAATCCGGCAACAATAGGGCTTAGCCCGTAAGTCCACATTGCTCCTTTGGCCAAATAGTCACTGATTAGCGTTGCTACCGGCCCCACTGCCATAAAAACAACCGGGGTAATTACTGTCAGTGTAACCAGCGGTACGGCAAACATTCTAATGGGAGAAGGAGATATTTTTGTAACCCATCTCTCGAAATTTGATGCCAGATAAGAAGCAATAATAATTGGAATAACCGATTGTGTATAGTTGATTAAAATGACCGGAATGCCCAGAAAGGACATACCTGTCCCTGCCGTAGCGGCAGCGGTCATCGTTGGATATACGAGTGCAGCACCAATGGTTGCAGAGATAAATGGATTACCTCCAAACTTTTTCCCTGCAGAGAACCCAAGCAGAATCGGGAAGAAGTAGAACAGTGCATCTGCGGTTGCAAACAATATCTTGTATGTGCTCATGTCTTCCGTAAGCCATTTCAACGTACTGAACAGGGCTAGCAACCCTTTGAGAATACCCGCTGCCGCGAGCACACCGATTACCGGCATAAATACGCCAGATATCACGTCAACAAAGCGATTGAACAGACCATGCTTATCTCCTTGCCCCTTTTGTTCTGAAGTGGCTGACATCGGTTCTTTTCCCATTATTCCTATCAGGGACTCATAGACTTTGGGAACTTCATTGCCGATGACCACCTGGAACTGGCCACCACTCTCCACAACAGTGAGTACTCCGTCAATCTTCTTGATCTCTTCCTTGTTGGGTGCCTTCATATCTTTCAGGTTGAATCGGAGACGAGTTACACAATGAATGACGTTATTGATATTATCATTGCCACCGACGGCGCTGAGAATTTCCTTTGCTGTTTGGTCGTGATTCATGTCATATACTCCTTTACATGGATGCCGTAATATCTTGCAATAATTTCTTAATCAGACAAATTAGTGTTTATATAACGTTGTTAAATGATTTATATTTGAATGTCGTTCTTGATTGGTGTAGCCCATGCTGCTACAATCGCCGCACTGATGCCCCCTGTCAATTTGCCCACAATCATGGCAGTTACCATAGATTTGTCCATTCCTGCTACGAAACCCAGATGACCCCCAAGCACAAAGGAGCCGCTGACTGCAAAAGCAATACTAATAACTTTTCCCCTTGGATTCATATTTTTGACCATTCGAAAGGTCGGAATATTGTGAGCCAGTGAAGCAACGAGTCCGGCGGTTGTTGGCGCATCCAGATTCAGCAAACGGCCCGCTCGCTCAAGCGGGGTTTGGCAGACTTTATTGATTACCGCAACCATGGGAAAAGCACCCGCCAGCACAATCGCAATTGTACCTACCGTTGTAATGCCTTCCGAGAGCGGTGCCATATTGGGAATTAGTGCCCAACCTGTAAGGGTTTTTACAGCTATAGCCACCAGTCCAATCAGGGACAACAAGGTGATACCGCTTCCAAATATTTTAAACAACCTCACGGTCTGATTCGTAAAATAGCGCAAGCCGATCATAATAATTACAGATAACAGAATCGGTATCATCAGATTTCGGTATATCACTGTAAAATTGATGCCCGCTACCAGACCGCCGACTAAACAACCAACGGGAATGGTACTGATGCCGATCAGTACCCCTTTGGCAAAGTACGGATGATCCTTCCGATCCAGAATGCCCAGTGCAACAGGGATGGTAAACACGATAGTTGGCCCAAACATGGTACCCAGGAACACCCAGGAGAACAGGCCAGCCTGTTCACTCTGGGCCATCTGTCCAGCCAGAGCGTACCCTCCCATATCTACCGCGAGGATGGTATTGGCGAACGATGCCGGATCGGCACCGATCGCTTCATATAATGGAGATATCAGCGGCATAAGCATATTCGCTAGGAATGGTGCAAGTGATACAATTCCCACCATCACCAGGGCGAGTGTGCCCATCGCCATAATGCCCTCCGTGAATGCTGCTCCAAGGCCCAACCTGTTCCCGAAAGCCTTGTCCAGAGCGCCAAGCACCAGGAAAAATGCAATAAGGATCATGACAACATCATTAATGGGCATGATTACTCCTGTACATACCGCTTCACGTTGTGATGGGTTGCGCTTTCATACGTATCGAATACCAAGCGAAGCGTTTTAACATTATCCGAACCGCTGGTCTGGAATTCCGCACCTGTATTCAAACATTCAATAAAGTGGGATTGCAGTTTTCGATGACTGTCCTCGTAGTTTAACTCTGTACGTTCAGCATATACCGTCTCCACACCAGCATTATCAATGATGGACAACCTTCCGTCTTTATATAGCTTAATGGAAGCCTTATCCCCTTCAATGATGAGTTGCTCCTTATGATCCGGAAGCACCTGGCTCGGCAAAGGTTCACTCAGTTCACGACGGGTCGCCCAGCTCATATCCATGAGACCGACATAATCCCTGTATCCCAGCATGACCATACCGCTGTCTTCCCCCAACGTATATTTACTAATCTTTCTGGTCTCGGCATATAGACGTTCAGGCTCACCAAACAAGAACCGCCAGGTGTCAAACCAATGCACACCCATCTCATAGAACAGCAATTGTGGCATGTCTCTAAAAAAAGGCTGTGGCACCTTCTCTTCCGGTGCGAATCTCGGAGAATAATAATCCGTATGAATATACCGAATCGTATTCAATTGTCCCACAGTACTTTCCTCAAGCAGTTGCTTGATCAACTGAAAAGGTTCTAACCAGCGCCAATTCTCCGTCACCATCAGACGCACACCTGCCTCTTCCGCAATACGCACCATCTCTTCAGCTTCCTCAATAGAACGGGCAAACGGCTTCTGGCACATAATATGCTTCCCCGCTGCTGCAGCCATTTTCACCAGCTCCAGATGAGTTTCCGGTGGCGTGATGATATCGATTACATCGAGATTCGCATTATCTAGCATCACTGTCACATCCGAATAACGAAATGTTGCCGGGATGTTAAATTGTTCTGCTTTTTCATTCAATGTATCTTCGTGCCTGTCGCAAATTCCTGTTATCTCGGCATCAGCAACGAATTGCCAAGCCTTAATGTGTTTTTCTGACCAGTACCCTGTTCCGACAATACCAATTTTCCACATACCTTCACCCCATCTATAATGTAAATCTCTATTTGTGCCAGCTTTGGCACCTCTCTCTGGTAACTCTTATTTACGTGTACCAATCATCACCACGTCATGTTCAAAAGCATGCATGGGAATCACACCATATTCGTTCTCGCGATAAGCTGCTGTCTTGGCAAATCGGCGCTGTACGAGATCAATGGTCGTAAAATCGTATTCTTCAACCGGGAAGTCCAGACGTACCTTGGTATTTACCGGAACATACAGCACGAGCGTGTCCTCCGTGCCTGCCGCACGAATCTCCTTCGTTTTGTTTAATACGATATCCATCGGCTTCACACCCACCAACTTGTACTGCTCAAAGAGATACTTGATAAAGGAATAATCCCACGCACCTTCGAACCTTAGAGCTGATCTCCAATCATAAGGGCTATCAAAACCTTCACCCTCCACAATGCCAAAAGACTTGCCTTTCTTGTGCCAGCTCCAGATGCCATGTGCCCCATAAGTGACACCGGCCCCACCTCCGGCAAGCAAACTCTGCCATGCAGCCTTGCGAGCATCGAATGCAGAGTAGCGCCCATAGACGTTGCGGCTATAACTAATCTGTTCATAACAAGGCTCACCGTTGATCACTGGACGTACAGGCGACTGATGATAGAAGTGATCTGCAATCTCATGCGCATAGGCTTGGAATTCCGAGTTATGCCCAGACTGATACATGTAAAAGTCCAGCCCTTCATGGTTTGCAAACACTTCAGGAATCTCTCGTAGTCTGCCTTGGATGTGTAGCGTCGTCAGACTGGATGGGCTGATGCGTTTTACAGTCTCCAGCGCTATCTGATAGTAGGCATTCGCCTCTTCGGAAGGAAAATCGGTATCCCCACTGACCAGATACATCGGATTAAACTCCGAGAATCGATTTACCGCATAGGTCACATAAGGCTCAACAGCTTCAAGTGGCATCTTGCCATCCTTCTGAAACATGGTGGCCCAGGTATCGGGTACATAGTTGCACCAAAGGAGCACAAGTGCGGGTGTGAATCCACGTTCTGTTGCCATACGAACCATGTCTTGTGCACGGTCAAAATAAGCTTCATTAAGTGAAAAATAGTCCGTCGAGCCATCTCCTTGCTGGTTAAAAGGTTCGATATTCAGATCAGAACCACTTGCATCCCATTGGCGCAAAATATTGATCTGTACAACGTTGAATCCCTGCATACTGCGATAATCGAGGTATTCTTCCCATTCTTCCAATGAAGCATTGGTAAATGCACTCCAAACCGTATCCGCCAAATAAAAGAACGGATTGCCTTCTTTCTCAAACGTCCTGCGGTGAGTCGTAACCTCAACAGACATCATTTCACCTATCCTTCTAACTAAATTAATTAATATTATTTTAGTTAAATTAATATAAAAAGTCATTCAAAAGGGATTATAAATGCGTTTTCAATTTGAATGTTAGCACCGTAAACATAAACAGTCAATTACAATTTTAGTTTACAACCCAAATATTTTAGTTAAGTTTAGTTTAGTAATCAGCTAAACTAAACGCTTCATTCATGGTATACTGAACCAATGTACACTATTTAGGAGGTTCCCTATTGAAGATTGATGATATTGCAAGGCTTGCTGGAGTTTCCAAAGCAGCGGTCTCTCTGGCATTTAACAATAAACCTGGTGTCAGCGAACAGACACGTGAACATATACTTAACATCGCACAAGTACATGGCTACAAACCGAGAACCGTAAAAATAGGAAAAGAAGTACCGAAAACAAATGCTATTATTCGTTTTGTTGCCTGCAAAAATTCCGACATCGTCACAGAGCATTATGATTCACTCCCGTTCTTCAATGAGTTGATCCACCACATTACGGAACAGGTCAAGCAACATGGCAGTACACTTGTCATCTCGTCCATTGACGTACAGGATTTGCAGCAAGAACTGCAAACGTTGGAAAAGGAACAACCGTCCGCCGGCCTGTTATTGCTCGGGATCAACCTGACTGCGCCTATGATTGAAACCATTCAATCCATTCATGACAATGTTGTCATTCTGGACACGTCCTATGAACATGTGAATGCGAATTTCGTGTCCATTAATAATACATTGGGCGGATATCAGGCAGGTCAACATCTGGTCAAGCTGGGGCACAGTCGCATCGGATATGTGAAATCCGGTACACGAATCCCAAACTTCATCAAACGGGAAGATGGATTTCGCACAGCGCTGGCCGAACATCATCTGACCGTTGCTGAGGCACTAACCTTCCATCTGCAGCCCATGCTGGTGATGGCTCAGGAACATTTACAGCAATCGATCCGGCATCTAGAGGAACGACCTACTGCTATTTTCTGCGAGAACGATTATATGGCGATCAGCACGATCAAATCATTGCAAAATATCGGCATCCGGGTGCCCGAAGATATTTCGGTAATGGGTTTTGACAACATTTTCGAAGCCAATGTAATCAGCCCTGAATTAACCACCGTACATGTCAAAAAAGATATGATGGCCAAAACGGCCGTCAATCTGATTATGACTAACCTGGGGAACAATGAGAAAAACGGTACTCACATCTATGTAAATACAGAAATTGTGGAACGCAGATCCTGTGTACCTGTCGCCACGCCCGCTGTTGAATAATTGTTAACAATACAATTGATCGCATTCCGGTGGGATGGTAAAGTGGTACTGACGTAATTCCATCTATTTGTACTATTATAAGGAAGTGTTTACATTGTCTAACCAACCATATGCCAGCACTGCGAGTCCGCATCTGAGCGCAGACTGTGAGCAATGTTTTGGGCTGTGCTGTGTTGCCTTGCCCTACGGCAAGTCATCTGACTTTGCTTTTGATAAAGCCAGCGGCACACCCTGTCCCAATCTGCGCACGGACAATCGCTGCGGTATCCATACCCAGCTTCGGCAGAAAGGGTTCAAAGGTTGCACGGTATACGACTGTTTCGGAGCTGGACAGAAGCTGTCCCAAGTGACCTACGCGGGCAAAGATTGGCGTGATCATCCAGAGTCTGCAAAGGAGATGTTTGATTGTCTGCCTGCCTTGCGACAACTTCACGAGTTGCTCAGTTATATGAAGGAAATGATGATGAGACCAGAGACGTCATCCCTTCACTCGGCATTTGGTGAGTTATATGAGGAGATTGAGCGCTTGAGCAATCTGGAGCCTGCGGCCCTCCTCCGTCTGGACATCGCCGATTATCGGTCCAGTGTGAATCAACTCTTGGTCCAGGCAAGTGAAATGGTACGCGCGCATGTGCCATCTATCTCTCAAGGACAAGGGAAGTCGAAGAAGAGCAAAAAACGTACCGGAAGTGACTTTTTTGGTGCCAACTTAAAAGGGGCTGACCTGCGGGGCGCAAGCTTCCGAGGGGCTTTAATGATCGCAGCCAACCTCCAACATGCAGATATACGAAATGCCGATTGGATTGGCGCGGACTTGCGGGATACGGATCTGGGCGGTGCAGACCTGCGAGGTGGCATCTTCCTCACGCAATCGCAGATTAATGCAGCGAAAGGTAATGTGAATACCAAGTTGCCGAATCATCTCAACATTCCCTCACACTGGGTGTAGGGTGCCATTTCCGCAAGAGCACGAGCAAAAATACAGGCAGGAATGTACCTGCTAATTCATATGAATGTATGAATCGTATACCGCAATAGTAAAAAAACAGCTCGTCCTAAACATCCAAGGACGAGCTGTTTGTTGTACAAATCACTGGAACGAATCAGAATTATAACAAGTCGCGGCGAAGATCTTCAGCCGATTTCGGAGACAAGTGACCGAGTGGAATATCAAATACCGTTTTCGCTCCCTTATGTCCTTCCACGCTCAAGCGTTGTGCGGCTCTTGCATAAGCCACAAGTACGCTTGCTGTAAATTCAGGATTGCTGTCGAGTTTCAGACCAAATTCAATAATTTGCTTTTGACCGGCACCTGTAACTCCACTGCGAATTACAAATCCACCATGCGGCATGCCTTCATGCTCGGATTTCAATTCTTCTTCGGTAATGAACGTTACCGTTGTATCGTAATCTGCAAAGTAGTTAGGCATCGACACAATCGTCTCACGGATCTCATCCTGATTAGCACCATCTTCTGCTACCACATAACATTGACGCAGATGTTTCTCGCGTGTAGACAGCTCTGGTGTTTCCCCTGCACGAATGCGGTTGATCACCTCTTCAACAGGAACCGTATACTGCACACCCGCTTTAACGCCTGGAACACGACGAATCGCATCCGAGTGACCTTGACTCACACCTTTACCCCAGAACGTGTACTCTTTTCCTTCTGGCAGGATGGACTGTGCAAGCAGACGGTTCATGGAGAACAAGCCTGGGTCCCAACCTGTGGAAATGACACTTACGTGACCGCCTTGCTCTGCCGCAGCATTCACATCTTTGTAGAATTCAGGAATCTTCGCATGTGTATCGAAGCTATCTACCGTATTGAACAATTTGGCGATGGCTGGTGTCTGCTCTGGAAGGTCGGTTGCAGAACCACCACAGAGGATCATAACATCAATCTTGCCTATGTATTGCTCCGCTGCAGAGATATGCTCAAAACGTACTTCTGTACCTTCAGCGACCATCTGCTCCGGATTACGACGTGTAAACACAGCAATCAGTTCCAGATCCTCGTTCTGGGAAATGGCTTTCTCTACACCTTTACCCAAGTTACCGTAACCAACAATACCCACTCTAATCATGTTCAATCCTCTCCTGTCTTCTTCTATAGTTGTCTATTACTCTATTCTAATGATATAACATACCATGTAACCTGTCAGGTTTCCAGTTCGAAATAAAAATACCTTGCAGCGGTGCAGCAATAATGCGGCTCCGTATGCAAGGTATTATGGCGTTCATTCGTTATTTTAGGAAGAAAAAAAGCAGGAAAGAAAAGTAGCCCTTATCTTCTGCTTATGATTCTGTCCAGGTCAACGTCAGTTCAATGACGCCTTCCTGTCCCGCCAATGTTCCTCCAATCAAGGACCAGACATCCTGCGTCTCCGGATCGGTTCCCTGAATGATAATATTTTTGTCATCAATTGTCTGACCCGCATCCGTCAACTTTTTGGCGTTGAAGTAATCTTTATACAACTCAGATACGGTTTTCATATCTTGTTCAGTTGAGAAAATCACCATGGCCGATTGCTTGCCTTCATTCTCACCAGAATTGGCTAAACGAATCGTTGCATCTTCCGGCAATGGGAAATCACTTGGCAAGTTCTCCGGCAACTCATTGGTTCCAGTAGCCGCTTCCTCACCACGATCTGAATCGGAGTCTGCTGGTGCAGTAGTACCCTCCGTTTCGGTCACTTCACTTGTTGTTGCTTCGCTTTCACCTTCATTAGTCTCTTGTTCACCAGTTTCGGAGGAAACTTCAGTGTCCACCTTCTCAGTATCACTCGGTTCGTCTGCTGCGCTGCTGCAAGCACTTAAGGCCACTACCATAGCCAGTGCCGCACAAGCCAATAAAAGCTTCCTCCTCTTCACCATCCGTTACCACTCCTTCTTCTTCATTTCATGTGCTAATCACGTTCAAACGGCTGGATCACAGGCACCGCATGAACGTTATTCTTAACCCATATCACAGATACAGATAATACACTTAAAGACAATAGACAACTGGCTACGAGAATGGAGAGGAACCGGGTAATCACTCTAAACTTTTTCATCCATCCCTCCTCCTCATCCTGTTCATCATGTGTTTGTGGGATCATCTTACTCATAAGTCACTGGACGTTGTCACTAATTTCATAATTTCGGCGGCAACAATATCCGGCTGACTTCTGTGGATACCGTGTTTCGCGTGTGGAACCGTCAGCTGTGTTCCGTATCTTGACCATGAAGCAAAAACCGCTTGATCGGCCTGCCATGCCTGACTGTCCTCATCCGACTCTTCCGAACCGGCTGTGAGAATCGTCAGGGGGAAGCCAAACTTCGTTTTGTTCTCAAGCACACACGCTGCATTTGTTCTGGAATTCCGAACCTCTTCCATGACATTGTCATTGTACGCATGTCTCAGCGTGGATATCGTGACGGCTTTTTTCATCGGTTCCGTTACCAGATTTGGGTCAATGACCAGAGATGCCATCATGCGATCCGATTGCAGCAATGTTCGTGCAATGCCTGTTTTCACCAGAAAACGGGACCAATCCATCATCCATTCTGGTGTATTCAGGTCTGTACGACTGTAATACTCCGGGCTTCCGCCATCGATCATGACCATGCCAGCCACCTCATCAGGATACCTTTGCGCAAACCGCAGTGTCTCCAACGCACCCAGGGAGTGACCGACCATGATGTAAGGTGGACGTTGACCGGATGTTCGCAGCAATTGGTGGATCTCTTCCGAGATGGTATCGACATCACGAGGTTCATCCGTATAGTCGCTGTATCCGTACCCGAACCGATCATATACCGCAATTTTTACCTGTGATTTCAACTTGTCATATAGCGGACTGAAATCCACATACGGATTAGGTGTACCCCAGCCTGAGGCAAACACCACGGTTACCTCTCCTTTGCCAGCGGTGTAGAGGTGCATGTTGCGACCACTCACTTCATAATACTTGCCTGGCGGGGGATAGGACTTCATATCCTGCGTGGATTGATACGTTTCATACGCTGTACCTGCCAGCAGCAAAAGTCCTGTGGCAAGCATGATGCCTCCCAGCACTTTTAACCCTCTCCGTAACCCCTTCTTCATCTTCTCTACCCCTTACCCCAAAGGTTCATCTATATATGTATGCTTCAATCGTACCCAAGAAATAGCGGGATTGAAACAATCCCGAGTCCAGTTCTTTCCCCAACCAAAGTCCAGTGTTCCTCCCCTACCTGTGAATGCAAAAAAACTGCAAATCTCCCATTCAGGAAACTTGCAGTTCATCTATACTTGTATTCTAAAACTCTTACCTCAATCTATATCACGATGATCCTTACCTATAATTGCAAAGTAAGACCCACGGGGCAATGATCACTGCCCATCACGTGGCAGTCGATATGCGCATCTGCCACCTTAGGTGCCAATTGATTGGATACTAGAAAATAATCAATGCGCCAGCCCACATTCCGTTCTCTGACTTTCGGCATATAAGACCACCAGCTGTACACATCCGTACGATCCGGGTAAAGATGGCGGAAGCTGTCCACATAACCAGAAGCAAGCAACTCGGTCATCTTGCCACGCTCTTCAAGGGTAAATCCCGAGTTGCCCAGATTGGGCTTCGGATTCTTCAGATCAATCTCCTGATGAGCCACATTCAGGTCACCACAGACGATAACCGGCTTAGTCTGCTCCAATTGCAGAATGTACCCCCGGAATCGATCCTCCCATTCCAGACGGTAAGGCAGCCGGGTCAGATCCCGCTTTGCGTTAGGGGTATAGACGTTCACCAGATAAAACTCATCATACTCCAGTGTAATCATCCGTCCTTCCGGCTCGCTGTCCTCCTCCATCCCGTAACGAACGGATAAAGGCTTGATTCGGCTAAATACAGCCGTACCGGAATAACCTTTTTTGATCGCATAATTCCAATATTGATAAACATCTTCCCCCAGGTCCATCTCAATCTGTCCGGCTTGTAATTTGGTCTCCTGAAGGCAGAAAATATCCGCCTGACTCTCCTGATAATAATCCATGAATCCTTTGGTCACACATGCCCTTAAGCCATTCACATTCCAGGACACCAGCTTCATATCCTCATCTCCTCACATCTCTCCAATATAGCATGGGCCCATTCCGGGGGACAAGCCTTGCGGCTCTGGAATGAGATGGAGTCATTGGAATCCTTAGGGGGCTAGCTTGCCTATATTTCGCTTCGTAACTTGGAGAACACCGCAAGGTCAATATATCTGCCTTTCTCAAACTCATGCTGCCGCAGTACACCTTCCTGTTGAAAACCAAGCTTGTGTAACAGGCGAATTGACGCCTCGTTCTCCGGTTCAACCTTTGCTTCAATCTTGTTGAGCTGCATGCTTGTGAATCCAAAATGTAACACAGCACGGGCCACTTCAGTCATCACACCGCTGCCCCAGAAAGAGGAACGCAAGTCGTATCCGATCTCTGCACGGTTATGTACATCTTCATAGTTCAGGAACCCACAGGTTCCGATCACTTTACGAGTTTCACGGTCTTCAATCATCCAGCGTAAACCCGTGTGTTCCTTGAAAATCTTCGTATACCAGTTCATCTCACCCTGTGCATCCTCCACGGATTCAAAGGGAGTGAATGGCATATATTGCACCACAGCTTCATCCGAATATAACTCCACCAGATCATGGCTGTCCTCAGCCTCTGCCGACCGGAGGATGAATCGTTCTGTCTGAATTAACGGAAATAGATCAAACCTAAATTGCTCACTCATGCTTGGTCTCCTTTGCCAACATTTATTGTAGAAGTCCATTTTACTACACTTGCCTTCATCAAGCTTTTACTATTAATATGTTCTATTAAGGCATTACTGTATAAAAGGGTACATAGGAAAGGACGTGCTATTATCACACATTCATATGACGTTATTATCGTTGGAGCCGGCTCCATGGGTATGAGTGCTGGGTATTATCTATCGCGCAGTGGATGCAAAACTTTATTAATTGATGCCTTTGATCCTCCGCATACGGAAGGAAGTCATCATGGGGATACCAGACTGATGCGCCATGTGTACAGTGGAGGGCCTGACTATATTGCCATGGCATTACTTGCACAGAAGTTATGGCACGAGCTGGAGGAAACGACCGGAGACCAACTGTTTGTTCCTTCCGGTGTACTAAATGTGGTTGATCCGGAGATTCATTCCTTCCGCAACCGATTGAGCCATGCAGATGATGCAGGTATTCGGTATGAAACGTTGCACGCAGCCGAGGTAATGAAACGCTGGCCAGGTATTACAGTACCTGAACATTACGAGGGCATGTATGAACCTGATGCGGGTTATTTGTATAGTGAACCCTGTATTCGTGCCTACCGCAAGGCAGCCGAGACTCATGGTGCCACCTTGTTAACTCACACTCGGGTAGAGCATATCGAATACGGACCACATTCCGTCGCAGTTCAAACTTCAGGTGGTGAGACCTACCATGCCAACCAAATCATCCTGAGCGCTGGTGCCTGGTTTCAGACGTTAAAACCTTTCGTGGATCTCCCGATCCAGGCAGTGCGTAAAACGGTTGGATGGTTTGATGCACCAGAAGCTTTGTACGGGGAGGCACACTTCCCCGGTTTTACACTGGCAGGAAAAGAAGGTACATATTATGGATTTCCAAGCATTGGCGGATCAGGTCTGAAGATGGGTCGTCATGATACGGGTCAGGTGTGGACACCAGGAAGTACAATGGCTCCATTTGGTACGGAAGAAACGGACGAGGGGGATCTGCGCAGGCTGCTCGAACTTCATATGCCTCAGGCAGCTGGAGAATTGAAACGTGGTAGTGTGTGCAAGTATGAATTCACTTCGGATGAAGATTTTATTATCGACCGACACCCTGCCCATGAACGTGTGTGGCTCGCAGGCGGTTTCTCCGGTCACGGCTTCAAGTTTGCAAGTGCCATTGGGCAGATTCTATCCGACTTGGTGCAAACAGGGCACACGGATCAGGATATTAGCAGGTTCACCCTATCCCGTTTTCGTTAAGTACCAGCTGGGTGGATGAATATATGTATGTCTAAAATAGCTACTTTCCTTGAGGGTGCAGTGTCGCTAAGAGCACTGCACCTCCAAGAAAGAAGGACACGTAACAACGTTTATTTCATGCGTACTCACACTAATTAACTTTGACTAGGCTCCATTGCTGATTGGCCCCGCCATTGTCGGCCCACTGAATCGTGGAGGCACCTGCGGTTAGAGACCCTTGATTGATGTCAACCGTCAGGCCACTGTTTCGATTCGCAAGTACCACATATCCTCCCACATCAATTGGCAGCCATTGCTGATTGTTGCCTCCGTTATCCTGCCACTGAATCAGAGCGGCTCCGCCTTGTGTAGAACTCGAATTCACGTCTAATAAAAGGCCACTGCCTACATTGCGGATGTTGTAATATCCGTTACCTGCCGACTCCAGCTTCCACTGCTGGTTGGCTGCTCCATTATCATTCCACTGAATGATCGTTGCCCCACCCGTAGAAGAAGCACCGTTAACATCGAGTGCAAGTCCACTATTGCGGTTGATTAATTTGTAGATTGCCCCGGATTCATATCCTGTACCACCATTGTAAGTTGCACCGGAAATGACGTAAGTTGTGACCGAGTTGGCCTTGGCTGTAGCGGTAAAGGTTTTGTTTTGCACCGAAATATTGGTCAGTTGCTGCAACTTCTCTGTTGAAGAGGTCCGATATACTTGAGCAGACGTGCCTGTGTTAGTAAAACGACTTAGATCATAGGTTACCGTTGTATCCGTTGATTCCGAATTGGTTGTTACCAGAACAACTTTGCCGGAAACTGTATCATAGGCTGCAAGGGTATTGGCATCACTCATGCCGATAATCTTGTATCCAGGACGAATAAATTTGCTGTAGTTGCCCATGACATAATATTTTTGGTTTACGGTGTAACTGGTCGTTTGTGTATTGTTCAACACGTTCTTGAAGAATCCCCATCCTTCTGCACTATCCACGGCTTGCCAATACACCCATCCACTTGCGCCCATATTGCGAATATCCTTGAGGATGGTCCGTGACATCGTAAGTCCACTTGCATCCCCATCTCCATATTCCGAGGTCCACAGATGTTTGCCCGCAGACGTCGCTGTGTTACGCAAAGCAGTACGATTGCTTCCGCCATACGTATGGGTGTTGATCTGAGTGATCGCTGATTTAACGGCATTGCTATAGCTGTTGAACGACACATTCGTATCATCGATACTGTATTCTTCCGGTGCGCTCAGCTTTGTAGACAGGCCCTTCGCATTCAATGAACCTTGTACCTGACTCAGAATGGTGTTCTGATCCGCCCGGTCAAAGTGCATGCCCTCCTGGTCATTACCCTGCTTCCACCACGTCGAGATCGGTTCATTCAGCGGAGTTACACTATCAAATGTGATCCCCCAGTTATCCCGAAAATGCTTCACAACCTCAGTTAAGTAATCGGCAAAATCATCGTAGTAATCAGGCTTGAGGTTGTTACCTCCATTCGCCGAACCGGACACATTACCACTGATCGTCATCCAGTAAGGTGCGGAATTCGCAAAAGCTTCGATAACATTCACACCTTGCGCTTTGGCAGCTTGCAGCATATATCGTTGGTTTGCATCTGCATTCCAGTCATACACGCCGGGAGAAGGCTGGTAACCAGGAACGGCTTTGCGATATTCGAGGATATTGGACGATGGATTATCCCCGCCTCCAATGTTGTACCGCAGGATGTTCAGTCCCAGTCCAGTATTCGCGTTGAACATTTTCTCCACATACTCATCCCGATTGGAATATTCTCCAACCACCTTGCCCCACCATGCGAGGGATGTTCCCCATCCTTCCATCGTCTGATATTGCTTCGATGGATCGGCAACAGCCGTGTAAGCTCCCGCAGCAGATACCTCTGTGCCCAGACCTAAACTGCTTGTTAGCAGACTTCCTGCCAGCAGCAGCGAGCTCATTCGTTTTAACCACTTCATCCGCTTCACTCCTTATGAATTTTTCGAAACACGAACACCAATTATTGTGTAACCTCTCGGAAGGTCGCGTCTGACTTATCGAGTGCAGTAACGACAGCTTCCAATTTCAGCACATTATTGTAATGTCTCAGATACAGGTTCGGGTTACTAAATGACGCGTACGATGTCCAACTAGCATTAGCAAGTCCATTTACACGTTTGAACGTGGCGACATTTCGGAATGTAGCGCTGCCGTCATTTTTCACAAGTGTAATGTTGCCATTATTATTGCGCAGGAAATAACCCGGATAATTCATGGACTCAAACGAAATGCCTGTTGCATTTGACAGCCCGGGAACGACCCGGAATTGTGCATCCTCCGCCGGACTGACACTCGCATCAATCCGTGCCTGATAGTTGTAATGACGAATGAAGCTGCCAGGTACATTGAAGGACTCCAGCTTGCGGATATCACCCGGTTGTCCGGACTCTTTCAATACGGTCATATGCCGGACGAGTCCGGTAAGACCCGCAATCTCTTGTTTGGCACCCCAAGTCTGGAAGTTGTCAGCAGAGTCGCTGTAATAATATTTTTGTGTCGCATAGCCGTCAAAGTAGATTCGCCATGAACCATTATCCAACTGAACAAGCGCCGGGCCTTCCACCCAAGAACCCCAACCTGCCCAATCCCCTGTGCCTTTAAAGTTGTAAGGACCCTTTAGCGAGGTGGATGTCGCATATTCAATGTATTTGGTGGTCTCGTTTTTGGTAAAAGCATGATAGGTTGAGCCTGTCTTCACGATAAAAGTGTCGATATAATTGGGAGCAATGCCTGCCAGTTCAGTAGGTGCAGACCATGAGGTAGATGTTAGATTGCTACCTGAAGCTGTGAGTACATAAGGTTTGAAATTCTGATAGTTGCCTGGTGAGAGGGACACGATAATGTTCAGACTGCCGTTGCTGTCTTTGAACCATTCTGGTGCCCAGGTGTGTGCAATTGTAGTAGGTGTGGATAATGTAATGTTACGGACAAATGTCCAGTTTACCTTATCCGGACTGGAGGCAATGCCGATGGTGTTACCCGACCAGTTCGTGGTGTAAACAACGTAATATAGACCATCTGTGTGCTTCATGATGCTGGGATCGCGGATCAGATCGACCGGAGGTGTATAGGCTGGCCCTTTCAGCAAACCATAGTGGGTCGCATTATACGATTCATAGATATACATATTGGACTCACTTGTGTTCGTAAAGGCGGATATCGTATAAACACTTGTCGCTGCTCTGGCTGTATTGGGGAATAACATCGTTAATAGAAGCAATGTTCCAAGCAGCAGAATCATTCCGGCCTTTAAACCATTGGATTTTCCTGCTCCTATTCCTATCCCCTCTTCCTTCTTCGTCAACATTGGGTCATCTCCTTATCCATATGTGATGAACAGAGGAATACCTTACTGTAGTACCAATGACAAAGCGTACCTGAGACTGCCACTGATGAGCAACACCTCACGACTACCTGTTCGAATTCCAATTACATGAAGCATCACTCCCTTCACAGATCATGGATAAACACTTTAATATATATGTAAACGGTTACAATTAATTAGGTTACAAGTGTTACCTTAGTTCATTGTACAGACCTAGTCACCACAGTTCCCCCATTCCCTTAGCCTAATTCACTCCGTAAGACTGAATCCGAAAGATTCACAAGCTCTGGTTATTTGACTAAGAAAATGAGGTAGTGTGACTGTGGTAAAAGGTGAAATGTTGCGTCCAACTCGAACTATCTCGATCCAGTTATTGTTCCCAACCATAGTTGGATCGGTAAGACAGCTAACGATCAATACATGAACTACTCTACCACAACCCATGGATAACGGGATGGCGCATCTAAAAGAAAACGTACACGTTCTGGTGTTCTGCCTTCTTCATCGAACAAAAGTAATTCATTCTCTTCCTGTAGCCATGCTACTGGAATCTTGTAATCCTCTTGCGGACCAATCTGCCAGTAACGGCCCAGATGATGTCCGTTCAGGTGAATGGTTCCTTTGCTCATCCCGGTCAGGCGAAGCATCAGATTCACTTTATGATGCTCAGAAAGAGTAGGCTTGGTGAAACGCCAGCGGTACCAAACGGGCTGACCATACGATCCTCTGACTGGAGTATGATTGGATACAGGATGAGACTTCTCGCTCAATGTAGCACGATTAACCGATCCATTCGTGGTGTGGGGATCCAAATTGGCAGTACAATTGCCACCTGTGGCGATACCAGACTGTCCTGCACGCTGGATTGATCCCTGTCCAGGATGTAGCGCTTCCTGTTCTACCTCGTATCTCTCCCATTGTTGCGGAAGTAATACATCCGTCCCTGCCATACGCCAATCCTTCAGTTCTCCCTGACTTGGATACGTGATCAGTTCCAGTCGATTCAGCGATGAACGGCTATACGGCATTTCCAGTGTATTCGTCTCTCCGGGCTTGATATACAGAGATATGTCTAACGTCTGGAAGGCAAACCAATCCTGATATCCCTCCATCGGAACTTCGATGCCATTGATACGAAGACCTTTGCTCAAGGCACCCACAAGAATCGCCCGATCCATGCCATCCAGCGTAAAGCTTCTGCTCAGAAGTGGCGCCCCATGTATAGAGTTCACCTCATCGAGATGCACAAGTCCACTCTCCATACGCCAATCCCGACGAATATCCCGAACTTTGCCGCCCAGATACACAGCACCAGCCAGACCTTTGCTCTCACCCAAATACGGGGAGAAGTTCAATCTGCCCATATGCTGCACCAGAATCTGAAGTGTATTCTTCCCTTTGGCCACCTGCAACTGCACTCCAGCGGCACCTACCTGACGCACTAATGCCTGCTGAACACCATTAACAATGATTCTGGCAGTATCCTGGATATCCGGCAAAATGAGGTTAGTGATCCCTTCGGTTGGACTCTCGAAATCACATTCGTACAATAAATAACCAAAATCTTGTCCATACCGGGAAAAGTCTTCCGGTTGTCTACTCGCCGAGCGTTGCTTCGCAGTTAATGCAATACGTGACAGCTCAGGAGAATTAGACAACGTCGGCGCACTCGGTGATGTCCATGGAAGCTGCTGCTGCATACCTGCAATAGGCTTCTCGCTGGCATAGAACTCGTCACCTGTTAACGTCCGTTCTCCATCGGTCCAGTCACCAAGCAGCGTAATTGTGCGATCCGGATCCGTGATCATGCCCTTGACCTGACCAGATGGCAATACATCTGCGTCATCGAAGCCGATCACATACCGTAGTCCCTTCTGATCTGTTGCTTCCAATCGCCATGTTCGATTCATCGTCTCTTGATCCAGAATGACGAAACGGATCGGTGTGCCGTTTGCTTCCAATTGGATCATTCCCGGCTCTTGGAAATGGAACAGATCGAAGCGGTATACGTTCCTTGCTGAATCATGTTCAACCAGCACTTGCACCGTACTGCCCGTAACGTTTAGTGCCCCAGCTTCCAGTTCAACAACTGACCGCTGCCCGGCAGCGGCCACGATGAACAGGGTTAATTCTCCGTTTATCATTTCATTGCCCGTAATCATCGTACCCGCAGTCAGATATACGTGTTCAGCAATCTGTACTCGATCCAGCAACGGAACAATCTGACCCGGATTCACCGATACGGGAAGAGTCCGGCCTTCCTCCAGCGTAATGTGCATGGTCTCGCGTTCATCCTTGTGACTCTCCAGAAACCAAATCTTCTGGTTGCCAGCCTGTCTGCCTCGTACAGATATGCCTTCAGGATGACGTACAACGATCTGTTCTTCTGGAATTTCCTCTGTTTCCATCAGAAGGGCCCCGAAAGCATGGACGAAATAGGACAAATTCTTGGTTATTGCATACTTCGGTGTCCCCCGTCCATATTCGTTCAGGGGTGCATCATAGTCATAGGACGTAATCATGAAAATATCACTGCTACCCATCGTTCTGCCGCCATATCCACCAAAGTTCGTGCCACCATAGAACATGTAGTGACTGATTCCGGTATACCCGGCACGCAGGATTTCCATGATGCGTCTCTCCAGCAAAGGCGCTGTCTTCTGAATGGCTGAAGGTCCTCCCCAATTCTCAAACCATCCGGTCCAGAATTCCGTGACCATCTTCGGGGTGTCCGGCTGTTTGGCTCGGAGTTTCTCATAATGCCCGTCAGCACCTGACCAGAAATTAGCCCCTTCAATTGTGCCTTCCGCCCCGCCAACGCAAGTGATCAGCGTAGCGTCAATGCCACGTTGCAACAATCCATCTCTCAGCGTATTCATATGGTCACTTGCAGCAGCGTCATCCATCAGATACCCGTATTCATTCTCCACCTGAACCAGAATGACCGTGCCTCCAGCGGACAGCTGGCGTTCCCGAATAATCGGCACAAGCCGGTCAAAATACAAATTCACATAGTGCAAATACGTCTCATTATTTTCCCGGAATTTCACGCCATCCTTCGTACCAAGCCAGTATGGAAAACCGCCAAAATCCCATTCTGCACAGATAAACGGACCCGGACGCGCGATGACCCACATGCCCAGTTCTGCGCACAAATCCAGAAATGCTCCGCAATCGTTGTCCCCTTCAAAGGACCACTGTCCTTCTTCCGGTTCATGCACATTCCACGCAAAGTAGGTGTCGATGCAGTTCATGCCTGCCAGCTTCGCCTTCAACAGAACCTCACGCCATTCTTCCTTCGGCATACGGAAATAATGGATCGTGGCACTGTTCAGAAATACACGCTCTCCGTTTAGGAAAAAACTGCGTGCATCGTATGTTAATTCAGATTGAACATCGTTTTCAGCCCTGCTGGTGTTCTTCTCCTGCTTTTGGAGCAAAAGGGATGTTTTCTCTGTCAAAGATATCCCCTCCTTCTCTGTATTTATATAAATTGAACTAAAGATTATTTACACTGTGCACTTCGATGACAGAACAACCTTCCGATCGCTGTTATCCCCAGATTTTTTGATTCCCTTTTCTCAAGGGGAAAATCTGGTGATAGCGTATGCTTCCGATGTAGCTTTCTTGCAGGAAGCTTGTAGGCGCACGCTCCGCTTCTTCAGGTCCTTTCTGTCTCTCCGTTTGGTGTAAATGTTTAGTTCAATTTATATAGGTTCATATGTCCTGTAATTAATTTAAGGTGAACCATATCCGTTAAACTAAAAGTGATTTACACGGGTACTACGATTACAGAACAACTTTCCGAGTGCTATCATCAGTTCCCCTGCAACGTCACGCTTTCCAGTACAACCGTTGTGATGGAATTATCTGCGGTAGGTACTTCCAGTCCGTTGGCATACACCGGAATGTCTTCAAGCTGTTCCATGTTCCGGTCCGGTGAAGTCTGATACACCTGCGCAGTGGCTGATTTTCCATACGTGTACCCTTCCAGTTCAAACGCCGTTGTTCCAGCTGACAATTCATTACGAATCACCAGCACCAGTCTCTGACGTTCCGCGTCATAAGCAGCCAGTGTGCGTCCGCCATCCGTTGGAATAATCGTCGCACCGGGACGAATGAACTTTGTAAACTGGGCCATACCATAATACTGTTTGGTCATCTCATACTGCTCTTCTCCGTTAAAGTTGGCGTGAATGAACCCCCAATTGTTATTGGCGCCTTCATCTTCAACAGCCTGCCAGTATACCCAGGCGGATGGCTGCATGATTTTCAGATCAAACATGATTCGCTCCGCCAACTCTTGTACTGAGGTCATATCCTCATGACTGTGCGGCTCGCTGCCACCCGTTCCGTACTCAGACATCCACAGCTTCTTGCCATGGCGTTCTGCCAATGTGCGCAGCTCTTCCATTTTGCTACCGTTATAGGAGTGGGTATTGATCTGCTGGATTACGTCCAGCGTATCCTGATCGTAAAGGTTGAAATTAAACACCGTCTCATCAATGCTGTTATCGTCTGCGGCACTAATGACGGTTCCATCCAGTCCTTTGCTCTTCAACGATGCAGCAACTTTCTTGATAATCTCGGCCTGTTTCTCATTCGTAAAATGACTGCCTTCCTGCATATTGCCCTTCTTCCACCAGTCGGAGGAAGGTTCATTGAGCGGATTCAGTGTGCGGAAGGTGATGCCCCACTCGTCCCGATAATGCTTCACGACTTCAGTCAGATAATCTGCAAACGCATCATACTGATCGTCACGAAGATTATTGCTGCCATCCACGGCTCCGGTCACCGATCCACTGATCGTCATCCAGTAAGGTGGTGAATTGGAGAATGCTTCAGCAATATTCACGCCGCGCTCCATCGAGCCTTGTAGTACAGCCCGCTGACCTGCATCAGCCTCCCAATCCCACTCTCCAGGTTCAGGCTGGAAGCCAGGTACATCCCCGCCGGGACGAAGAGCTTTCATCTCCGGATTTTCCTCACCGCCGATATTGTAACGAACGATGTTCAGACCTAATCCTTTCTCCGGATCAAAGACCAGATCCATCACTTCACTAACCTTCGCCTGATCCTTCCATCCGCCCAGATCGTTGGCCCACCAGGCAAGTGACGTGCCCCAGCCTTCAAAATGGTCATAGGACTGATCCAGCTTCAGACGTACCGGTTCCTCTTGAAATACAAGTGTTTTGGATGATTCATTGGCAAAATGATTGATAACAATTCCTCCTCCTGCCAGAAGGGCAATCAGGGCTACACCCATGAGGATATAGTTCCGTTTGCTCCTGCTGCGTTGTTCTTTATGCGCCATGGGCTATACAATCCCTTCTCCATGTACGGTGATTACTTCGTTGACCTTGAACGTCAGGTTCAATACATACACACATTACAGACACTTCGGTTACTTGATTCCGCTGCTTCCGCCGCTAATGTTGGCTTCGTACACATAACGTTGTCCGAACAGATATACCAGTACCATCGGAATAGTGAGGAACAGGGAAGCAATCATCACAAGGTTCCATGGTGGCATCTGCCCACCACCTACCGTAGTCAACAGCTGCACTCCGAGTGCCAGCGGCATTTTCTCCGGATCATTGATATAGATGAGCGGCCCCATGAAGTTGCCCCAGTTATAGGAGAATGAAAAGATCGCAATGGCCGCAAGTATGGGATAAGTCAGTGGCATGATGATCTTCCAGTAGATTCCCGGGTGCCCCATACCATCGATCATGGCGGCTTCATCCAGTGATTTGGGAATACTCATGACAAACTGCCGAATCAGGAATACGTTGAATGCTCCGGCGAAGAAGCTTGGTACGATCAGCGGGTAAAATGTATTAATCCAGTCCAGATGACGGAAGATGATGAACTGCGGTACCATCGTCACCTCACCCGGAATCATCATCGTACTGAGCAACACAATAAACAGGAAACGGCTGCCTTTTGCCTTGATTCGGGCAAAGCCGTAGGATACGATCGAAGCTGATAATACCGATCCGACAATCGTAAAGACGGTAATGATGACCGAGTTTTTGAGATATGTTCCAAGATTGTTATTCGTAAAAATCGTATAAAAGTTCGACCATTGGAACTCCATTGGAACGAAGGTAAAAGCTGATTTGACGGTTGTTGCGTCACTTGCCAGTGCAATGGAGATCATGTACAGGAAAGGCGAAGCAAGCAGCACCCCGACCAGAATCAGAAAAATATAGGATATCGTCTTCTCCACAGTCGATGGATTACTCATTGGCTTTTCCCTCCTCGTAGTGCACCCATAGCGCCGATGAACGGAATACAACGAGTGTCAACGCCATGATGATGATGAATAGTACCCAGGCAATCGCCGATGCATATCCCATTTTGTAGAATTGGAACGCATTCTGGAATAAGTAGGGAACAACCATCTGACTTGAATTGTCAGGTCCGCCGGCAGTAACGATGAATACCTGCGCGAAGGTCTGGAGCGCTCCAATCATACCAGTCACGAGATTGAAGAAAATGACGGGAGTCAGCATCGGGAATGTAATATGGAAGAACGATTGTGTACTCTTCGCTCCATCAATGGCAGCGGCCTCGTACAGCTCCTGTGGAATACCTTTCATACCTGCAAGCAGCAATACCACGCCACCACCTACACCCCATAAGGACATGAGAATCAATGCAGGCTTAACCCAGTTCGGATCAAGAAGCCAGGCGGGACCCTGAATACCGAAGATCGCAAGTGCCTGGTTGATCAACCCTTCCGTCGGTGCAAGCAAGTGGATGAAGAGCAATGAACTCGCAACCACCGGAACAACGGAAGGCAGATAGAACAGAATACGGAAGAAGGTGATCCCTTTGATTTTCTTGTTGAGGTAATATGCAATCCAGAGCGAGATCGACATGCCCAGCGGAATGGATATTAGCGCATAGAAGAATGTATTGCCTACGGATTTCCAGAAAATCGGATCATCGGTCAGTAACGTTTTGTAATTGTCGATACCAATGAATTCAGGGGACTGGAACAGATCCCAATTCGTGAAGCTCATATAGATGGAAAACAGGATCGGACCCAGGGTCAGCCCCAGAAACCCGATCAGCCAAGGCGAGATGAAGATGTAGAACCATTTCCCGTCCTTTTTTCTCACGTTAAGCCCTCCCATGACGCAGAGAGCAGATGGAACCCGCATTCACGCCGATTCCACCTGTCCTGCTGTCGCTGCTATTTGTGCATGTTCAGAAAAATCCTCTATTTGTAGAGTCTTTCCAGTCCACTCTGAATTTCGGTTACGGTATCATCAAGCGAGGCTTTGTTGTTGAAGTACACACCCAGCTTATCGTTAATGAGCTTCATCATTTCGTTCCATTGCGGGTTGAACGGTTCTGCATAGATCGTCGATTCACTGAACGCAGCCATGTTGATTTTTTTGCCGCCGTATTCAGCATTGAGGAATTCATCACTGGACAAACCTGCTTTGGTTGCAGGAGCATCCTGACCGGCTTTGACCATCGGCATCTGTGCTTCCGGTGTGGTCAGTGCTTCGATGACTTTGAAAGCTTCTTCCTTGTGTTTGGAAGCGTTGGTAATCGTTAACCCGTTAAAGAATGCGTTCGTTTCGCCCCATACCGGAGAGATATCCCAATTAATGCCTTCCACCTTGGCAAGTGAACCGATGTTCCAGAACCCTGTCGTTTCCATGGCGATCTTGCCTTGAGCGAACAACGGATCGGCTCCGATATTCCCCATGTCGGCAATCTCGGTTGGCGTTGGTCCCGCACCGTGTGTGAAGGTCAGGTCATTCATGAATTGTAATGCTTTCCGCACAGGCTCTGTATTGAAGGTTGGTTTACCACTCTCATCGAACAATGAGCCACCGTTCTGGTAGATCAGCTGCATCCATTGCGGCCACCAGCTACCCGGGTAGTAGCCCCATTGAACCGTTTTGCCATTCTCCTTCACCGTCAGCTTCTGAGCTGCCGCCATCAGATCGTCCTGCGTCCAATCTTTGGTTGGATATTCCACCCCAGCCTTGTCGAACAGATCTTTGTTATAAAAGAGGACCATCGCACCTGCCCGATCCGGCAAACCAAATTGTTTGCCATCATACTTCATCAGGTTGGCAATATCATCGGAATAACGCTCGGACATGTTCACATTGTTCGCCTGAATCATGTCATCCAGCGGTATAATCTGATTCTTGGAGGCGTAAGCCTGATAGTTCTCGGCAATCATCATGATGTCCGGTGCCGTTCCTCCGGCGATCATGGTCTGTACCTTCTGGTCATAATCTCCTGCAACCACGTTCAGCTTCACGTTAATATCGGGATACGTCTGTTTCACAATGTCGAGTCGTTCCTGATAAATTTTCTTCTCATCCTCCGAGCCCCAGATCGTCATGCTCAAATCAACCTTGCCACCGGACTCGCCGGAAGAACCGTTTTTACTCCCGCTGCTACAGGCTGTCAGACCCATTACCATGACCAGCATCAATAACGAAATGACCTTTAAACTTCTTCTCATACGTTACGCCCCCTTGATATAATGAATGGATGACTACACTGAAACCCGTTTCATGAAATGGGTTTCATTAAGCTGAAACATAAAACCCGTTCCACTTTATGAAAGGGGTTTCATTCACGCACTCATTATATTTCACCCTTCGAGGAAATGTCAACGCTTTCTTTTCCAATTACAGGCCCTTTATCTTGCAGCAGGCCCTGTACTTTGACGCACTATCAGCTCCGGTTGCAGAATGATCTGCTTCTTCGGTTTGCCTTGGTTAATCAGCTCATGCAGCACATCCACAGCCTGTTTGCCAAGCTGATACGTATTCTGGGATACGGTTGTCAGTTCCGGTATAACGGCACTGGCGAGCGGTGTATCATCATAACCCACAATGGATATATCCTTCGGAATCGAGAGCCCATGCTCAATCGTTGACTTGATCGCACCAATCGCTGTGTTGTCATTAACGCAGATGACTGCGGTTGGCGGATTGTCACGATCCAGTAGTTTGGACATCTCCCGTTTGCCGTCGTCGATGGAGAAGCTGCCGAGCAGTTGCCGTTCTTTTGGTATTTCGAGTCCATGCTCCCGAAGTTTCTTCTGCACAGCTCTGACCTTGACCATGGTTGTGGACAACTCTTTCAGACCGCCAACAAAGGCGATATCGCGATGCCCCAGTTCAAGCAAATGCTCAGCTGCAAGGGCTGCCCCTGCCCCCTCATCCGTGTATACCCGGTGAAACCCGCCTTTCGCAATATTGCCATTGACCAGTACAATTGGCATACGCTTGCCCATATCAATCAATTCCTGAGCCATGTCATCCGGACAGACCTGCATGTTAATTCGCCCGCCGAGGAAAATAATCCCGTCTACCCGCTTCTCTCGCAGGATGGACAAATATTCAGATTCCCTGTTGTAGTCGCCTGCGGTATTGCACAGAAAGAAGGTGTACCCCAATCCGCGAGCCTCATTCTCCGCACCCCAGAACACTTCCGGGAAAAAGGGATTCGTAATGTCCGGCAGGATGATGGCGATGGTACCCGTCTCTTTCTTGATCAGACTGCGCGCCTGCGCATTGGGCTGAAACTGGTGTTTTTCAATGATGGACATAATCTTCTCTCGGGTGCTTGCACGCACAGGTGCCGTATCATTCAGTACCCGGGAGACTGTCGCTACAGATACATTTGCTTCCTTGGCGATGTCGTATATGGTGATCGGTGTCATAGCGGAACCTTCCTTTTTCTCTAATTTTCCCTATTTTCCCTGCTTATCATACCAGATAAGGAATGCCGATGAAATGGGTTTCATTGACGGGCGAATGATTTCACACTGAACCCATAGAAATTCCGGGTATAACATTCATACGTGAATGGTTCGTTGCATTACGCATTAGCGTCAATATTTTTACAGGACATGTTTGCTTTTCTTTATTTCACCTTCTAATCTGCGTTTATGGTCCATATATTAAATTGTAAGCGAATTCATTGGAGATTAGAGGAGTGTGAACAACGTCATGATCATTCAAGTCAGTCCGCTGGCAGAAGCAAGACTTACTGAAAAGCTGGGAGATCGACCAGGCTATTTCAAATTGTTTTATGATACCGATGGATGCGGTTGTGACGGAATTGCGGTACTTCTGATCTTAAACGAACCGGATAGCGATGATGTTACCGTAGAGGCGGGGTCGCTTCCCTTTGTAATCAACAAACAGCAGCAGATTTACTTTGAACCCTCTCTGCGTCTGCAATCCGAGCACAGTTTCCCTTCGTTCCGACTGAGCAGTGATTCCATGATCTATGGCAGTAATGTCAAAGTCCATGATTTACGAGATACCGCAGACGTAGCCCCACAGCCCACTGGATGGTTTGTACGATAAACGTTGAATTAGCACTATAATCAAAACCTCCCAAGCCCAGATGTCATGCGGGACGGGAGGTTTTTTATCAATTTTAATGAGTTCATTAGGCATTATTCTTGTAAACATTTCATATTCGTGCAGTGCCTCTGTACCTCTGCCAATCTATTTCCGACCTTTTTTCAGGACAAAAGAGGTGAAAATTTGATTAATTAATATGGACTTTAGTTTAATACAAATAATTACAAGCAAACCGTATACTTAGATAACCACATATGAATTTAGGAGATACACAAAACGGAATACCTAATTAAAGATATAAGTCCAGTTATACCAAGAACACGGTTAGAACATTGTATCCGTTTAGAAGTGTCGAGGAGGAAAATTGAAACTTATGAAGTTACCCACAATCCTGAACGTAGTCCGCATCTTGTTGAGTATTAAAGTTATATACCTTATTGTTTCTTTCAGTGTATTTCTCTATATTTTCAGTCAAAATCCTGAAGCCTTTGCCGGTTACCAAGTGAACGGCAATGATTTGATTAATTTCTCTAATGAAATTACTGGGAGAATCATATTTTTGATCATTCCTAGTTTGCTTGCTATCATTTGCATCACCAAACGACAATTCAGATCGACTGTTACGTTCCTGAGTATCGCTTTATTTATCGGACTACTGAATGAAGGACTATTAACTGGACTTATTCAACTATTCGCCTTGTTAGTTGTGCTCTTACATCGACCAAGTAAGATATTTTTAAAGCGCCAGGATTCAAATGACACAGAGACACAATATATCGCCAAGAAGAGCCTAACTTAAACGTTTGGCTCTATTTGTTTTGGTTTCTTTGCACACAATCATTAAGCCTACTTCTAAACCCGCCAATTCAAGATTACTAAGATTACTTCACAACAATTTCAATTGGATTCATGGTTAAAGAAATATCCGCGGTCATATCCACAATGAGATTTTGTTTCCCTTTTTGGGTTACTATAAACTCATCTTCAACCTCAACCACTTGACCTGATTTAAATTCAGTTACATATCCCACATCCGTATAATTACGCTCCTCGTCACTACCGGAAAAGAAAAAACGAATGATAGGTTTTCCATGGGTTACTTCAACAGGTTTAATACCTGTATATTTTAATGTTCCTTTTACTTTAATTGTCTCACCCATACTTAAAACTGTTGGTGTTGTTACTTCGAGAATAAAATCAGATGCTACTACACGTTCAGTAACATTATCGTCATTTTTTTCGGTTGATGAACACCCAGCTATTGTCATGGATACCGCTAATACCAACATTAAGATGTTATTACTCATTTTAATAATTTCATCTCACCTCTCTCATACTCTAACGAATGATACGTTTCAATAACTCGGACTTATTTTATCTTTCTTAAAAAAGCTATTACTATTTCTGTCCCTCGATATCTTATCAATATTGTATCGAACGTACTATTACTTTCTTAGAATATATTGTTGTATAATTTAAAGTATGGAAAAATTATTAACTAATTTAACCAAAATTCAAACAAATGGGTTCAATTCCTTATGGATGTTAGTGGTATAGCTACATAGGTTTAATCCTTTTGTTTGGCTGGCGCGGCAAAAAATGGCCTCCGATTGGGAAATGGCCTATGATGCGGTCGTCCTTGAAGCGCTGGGTGAGCGGGAATCTTTTTCATAGCATGACACTTCTTATGCTGTCTCGTTTTTTCCAAAGCTCTCATCCACGGATTAATCTTTCATTTTCAACAACTAGAATGAGACGAAACGGAGAGTTACAATGATTACGAAGTTTAAACAAGGTTCATACAAACTATTTGCCACGGCTATTTTGCTGATATTAGTTTTAAGCGCAGTTTTGGTTACCAACGCCATTGTCGATTCAAATGCTTCTCAAGCAACGGATTCAAAGGAAGAAAATACGGTTTCCTCCTTTCAGATCGACAGACTGATTCCATCGTTCAAATGGTTTCATAATCTGGACCGGGCGCTCGCTTTTTCAACGTTTGACTTTAAAGTGCCTGATTATCTGCCCGAAGGGTATCGCCTAAGAAGTGTGGATTTAAATGAGAATTTCAGTAAAGCCAATAAAGCAGACTGGATTGAATTCGTTACGATCACTTTCGTATCGAACTTTGGCCAACAAGACGAACAATACTTTGAAGTACAAGCTTCCAAAGGGAACGGCACTTTGCTGGAGCATCAATTGTTGTGGGGGGCTTCATATTCCCAAGAACCAGACCTTGCTCCTTCTTACCAGCAAGTAGACCTGACATTAGGCAGTATGAAGGGTATTATGTACACCACTACAAGGCCCAAGTATAAGAAAAAACCTGAAAAAGCCAAAAGTTTTGTATGGCAGGAAAACGGTGTAACGTATTCGATCAATTATTTTAGCGCTGATCTTACACAAGAAGAGCTGGTGAAAATCGTTCAGTCATTTGCTTTGCCAGAACAAGTTCAATATGTCGATTATAAGGGTGAGGGCAATTCATTCCCTTTATATGATAAGACGGATTTGCAGGAAGCAAAACATATTCTTGGCTTTCCAGTGAAATTCCCGTATACCATATCAGACTATGGTCTTAAACTTTCCGATTCGATTATGCAGCAAGCTGACGATCAGAACACCGGGTTCTCCATCAGACCGGACACAGACGCCTTAAAGAATAGTTATCGCGTTCCTTACAACTCCTCCATTTATGAAATAAATGACATGATTGATTATTATCAGAGCAAAGCCCCTATTGTGGATGTGAACAAGTTGTCGTTCATGCACAAATTGGTGATTAACGGTATCGAAATATCGGCATATAAAGATAAGGATCATATCTATTGGAAGCCTGTCCATTCGGATAACAATCAGTTGAAGTTCAAAACTCAAACGTATTACGTGTGGAAGCAAGACGGTATTTATTATGCGGCTTTTTTCCTTGGGGTGGACAAACACCAGGAAGAAAATCTTAAAGCTTTAGTAATCGCTCCTGTCCAATAACCAGGAAAATGAGGTCAACATTATCAAAATCAGATTAGCACTTAAGGAGGATCAATTCGTACCGTCGGTCATTACGTTGAATTATAAGTATTGAAGCGGAGGTTTTCAGCTAAGGCTAAGTTAACCTGCTGTTAGCTGAACAAAAACAACCGATCACGTGAACTGCACCTCCATTGTTAGTCGTGTTTAACAAATGGGTGCAGTTCACAAGCTGATCGGCTACTTTCTGGGGTTCATTTAATGTATCAAATGACGACGGATATAATTTGACAATTCAGTATCATCAAAAACCAAAATGCTTTTCAACTTCCAGTAACATCTGATCTTTATTGGACTGAGATGTTCTCATAAACCATTTTAATTGATACTGCTCTGCTTGTTGCAGGTAATGATTCGATGCTCTAACCACCGTGTTTAATGTTTCGTCTCGTGCACGTTGTGGATCTGATAAACTAGGGAACAAACCCTCCATGCCTCTCAGATGATCCCGATCCAGATACTCCGCTCGAATTAGGTCATCTTCTGCAAACATATAAACAACGCGGTTGGGGTTAACAATCTCCCTTAGATAAGCAGGTTCCATAAAAGTATCTACTACGATTGGCTTCTCTTTCCCCATCTGTAACAAATCCAAAATAATAAACTCAACGCTTTCATCAAACACTGAATTTAACCAGTGACTTCTATCGTTCCCACTCCCTAAAAAGAACCATTCCCAATCAATGAAGTGTCGATCTTAATTTCTGATAAATTTATTCCTCGGAACCGCTTTTCACAAAGTAATTACCGTGAGAAAAAATCTGTTTGGTATCAGCAGTTAAATGATCTAAGTTATCCACCGTTTCATTTTCGGAAATGAAGGCGTCTTTCTCGGGTACCCTATTAAATGTTCCAAAAGAAGTCGTTATACTACTGACATTTTCTAGAGCTCTATTAATTTCCTCTTCTGATAATTGTACTGCAGGACCAAAATCCGGATAGTTTGGGTTATCCGCTTTAGCATCATCATAATAATTACTCGCATAAATACTTAAAGCAGTCACTGCCGAAACAGTCATTATTAATGCCGTACTGATAAAGAATTTTTTCATTGGAGGTCACTCCTCAATCGTTTCTATAATGTGTGTGCATTCATAAATTCTTTGCCTTCTTGTTCAACTGGGCCTTTGTTTTAGTAGAAACCAGATACAACAACTAATGATCTGTATACTGCCAAGCGTGAATCGGTGTACCTTTAGTGACTTCACCTGTCACTGTATTGATTTCTAGTGGCTCTACTAAAACCCTCCATCCATTTTCGCTTTTGAAAATTTTATACGGGAGTGGTGGTGACTGTTCGTAGCCTTGTCCTGCATACTTTTGAACTACATAAAGTTGAACTTCATCCGTGTTGATTTTTTTGGTTTCCACAATTTCATACCCTGTAGTTGGATTAGTTTTAAGATCCTTTACATATCCTTCTTCACGACTTTTCTCATCCAAATAATTGGTATCTTTAGAATAAAACATCATTCCCTCTACATCTTTAGCAATGTAAGCCTGAAAATACTCCGTTGCTGCTTCCATCGGAGTTTGGGCTACAACTCTTTCCGCAGTTGTAGTCGATGCTACTAAAATAGAACTAGCAACAACACTGGCAAGTAAAAGCGATACTAATCCTTTTCCTTTCATGGATTGAGAACTCCTTTTTAGTTATAGCGTTGGTAATAGTGATCAAATTTTCTTTAGATCTATTTAGTATAACGCATTGAATTATTGGAAAGTTTTTATATTTATGAGAAATTTGTTTACATCTATCTTTCAGCCTCTTTATCCAAACTCTTCTTTACGCCCACCTCACTTAATGTTAGATTTTATAACATATCATTATGAAAGCGAGTGGGTTGAAGATGGATCTGCAACAGTTATTAACTATCCCCATTCTCTCCAAAGCAAAGGTTATTGCCGGGCATCGCGGCCTTGATCGCTTGGTGCAATCTATTAATATTATGGATGCCCCAGATATTGTACAATTCCTGAAGACGGGAGATATGCTGCTGACAAACGGTTATATCCTGAAAGATCGCCCCGATGCTCATCTTACATTCATTACAGATATGCACGCGATTGGTTGTGCGGCGCTTGCTGTCAAGACACAGCGTTTCTCTCTTGAATTATCTCCGCAACTGCTTGAGACAGCCGACAGGCTGGGCTTCCCAATCATCGAACTGTCCGAGATAGACAATACTCTCGGTGAAATATTTCAACATTCAATCAGTGCTATCCTTCAGAACAAAACCCATGAGCTACACTACGCCTTGTCTATTCATAAGCAATTTTCCACGATGGTGATGCAGGGAAAAGGCATACCATCCATCGTAGATACGTTGTCTCAGTTGCTATCCTCACCTGTACTTCTGCTTGGTTCAAAGAAGCAGATTACGGCAAGCTCCCATTATGCACAACAGATGGATCATCAGTCTCTCGCCGCGCCCATACTGACAATTATAGATGAGCATCCTTCCTTCCATACCGCAATCTCGATCTGCCTGCTTACTGCTGATAAATATCGACACGCCGAGCTTCATCCCATCTTCACGGATCGGCACGAGGGCTATTTGATCGCACTATACGACAGTTCCGCAAGCTCTAAGCTCTCCACTCTGGCACTGGAACAAGCCGTCAATGTGATCGGTCTGGAGTTAACCAAGAAACAAGCCGTCAAGGAACGCTCCCGCCGTTACAAAAATGAATATTTCTCCGATCTCATTCAAGGCTTCATTCGTTCGGAACAAGAAGCGCTGCACCGCGGCAAGAAATATGGGCTGCAAGCCAAAGGAAGTTCTGTTCTCATCGTTGCCAAAAAGGATGAATCCTTAGCGGGCATACCTAAGCAGAACTCTACTTCCTCCGGGGAAGAGCGGTTCATCTCGGAACGAGACGCTAATTATGAGCTGATTAAGCAGGAGTTGGCCAGATTGGATCTCTCCTTTGTCATGTTCACTAAGAACGACCAGTTCGGCATACTCGTCTTTTTGGCCGAATCGTCTTGGGACGAACATACCGTTGTTCAGCAGCTTGAGCGGATCGCGAGCAATCTGTATACGGAGTCGCAGCTCAGCCTATCCTTCGGAATAGGTAATCCCTACACGAACGTATTGGATATTGGACTCTCCTATAAAGAAGCAGTCAAGGCGCTCCAATCCGGCTATCAGATGCGCAAGACACGCTTCGCTCATTCCTATCAAACCATGGATATAAGCCGTCTGCTGCGCATGATTCCTTACGATGAGATGCTGCAATTTCATCAAGAAACCTTTAAACCCTTCGAAGACCGAGATCCGAACGAGCGCAGTGAACTTATGAAAACCCTGTCCTCTTTCTATGAGAATCATTGCCAGATCGTCGATACAGCGAAAGAGTTGTTCGTACATCGCAATACAGTGATCTACAGATTGGAGAAATGCGAGAAACTAACCGGCAGGAACATTAAGGACCCGATGGAGAGCCTGCGCTTCCGACTTGCCTTCGCACTTGAGTCCCTTCTGAATGTTCATCCAGCCCCTAGCGAAGCTAATCATACGACTTGAACCGAGGACGTGTCATGTATAATGACACGTTTTTTTGTTTTCTTTTCATATTCAATTCAGATTCAATCTTCATTTGTGCATTTTAACTGATTTAATTCTATTTTTATGTTCAGAGTAACTAATGACAATTCGTCAATCAGTCTATATGATTAGGAATATATTCATCAATGTTATATTACTTAACACCATTTCACATCAAGAAATAAACAAACATCAGGCTGTAGGAAAGGGGCTACCTATCATGGCTATACAGATACAAGGCGTATCCAAATCATTTGTCAGTGCAACCGGAGAAGATATTCAGGTCCTGGCTGAGGTTTCGATGCAAATCAAAAAGCAGGAGTTCTTCAGCATCGTGGGACCGAGCGGCTGCGGTAAGAGTACGATCTTCAACATTATCGCGGGTCTGCTTAAGCCAACAAATGGCAAGGTTATCGTCTGTGGCGAAGAGATTGATCAGACCACCGGGCATGTCGGTTATATGATGCAGAAGGACCTGTTACTTCCTTGGAGAAGCATCCTGGACAATGTCACGTTAGGCTTGGAAGTGAAGGGCTTGTCCAAAAAGGATCGCAGCGATATTGCCATGGATTATCTGGATCGTTATGGCCTGGCTTCATTCGCAGGAGCCTATCCCTCCACGCTATCAGGCGGTATGCGCCAACGTGTAGCCCTCATTCGTACCCTCGTTACCCAGCCCGATATTATATTACTGGACGAACCCTTCTCAGCACTTGATTATCAGACCAGACTCATTCTGGAAGATGAAATCTTATCCATTCTCAAATCCGAGGGCAAGACAGGCGTCCTGATCACTCATGACATTGAGGAAGCCATCGCCATATCCGACCGTATTGCCGTCATGAGTAAGCGACCAACGACCGTGAAGCAGGTGTATGACATTGGTCTCGCCTCGCAATATGGCTCAGCATTGAAAGCCCGCTCCGACCAGAAGTTCAAGCAGTATTTTGAATCGATCTGGTCAGAGCTTGATATCCAAATGGGGAGGATCAGCTAATGAAGAGCACATCACCTGAAATTACCCTTGCCGGGAAGCCTGCTGGAGTTGCGAAGAACAAGCGGAGACAATCCACATTCTCCAAAGAATGGCTGATAACGATGCTGTGGCGGTTCATTATTGTAGCGGTCATCCTGGTGATCTGGGAATCCGCCGTTCGTTTGAAGCTCGTTAATGGATTCCTCATGGGATCACCAAGCGCCATTCTCGATGCTGCCATCACGATGGCCAGCTCAGGGCAGCTGCTTACAGACGCATTTGCAACGGTGAATGCCACCGTTATCGGCTTCGTAGCCGGTAGCTTAATCGGCTCATTGGCAGGACTGCTCATGTGGTATTCCAAGTCCGTCGCCCGTGTGCTTGATCCATTCATCGTAGCTATGAACGGTATTCCGAAGATCGCACTCGCTCCCATGATTATCATCTGGTTTGGCTCAGGCATCTTCTCCAAGATTGCTCTGGCCTCCGTAGCAACATTTATCGTAGCGCTATTATCCGCCTATCAAGCGACTCATCAAATCGACGAATCCCAGATCAACCTGATGAAATCCTTCGGTGCAAAGAAATCACAAATTTTCCGTAAAATTATCGTTCCTTCCTCTCTGCCATGGATCATCTCAGCCTTCCGGATCAATATCGGTTTGGCACTGGTGTCTGTTGTTGGTGGAGAATTCATCTCTTCAGATAAAGGACTCGGACATATGGTGTTCGTCGAAGGTAACCTGTTCAACCTTCCGGCCGTATGGGTCGGCGTGTTCATGCTTATGCTGGTCGCGATGCTCCTCTACACCTGTGTCGGTTATCTCGAATCCCGTCTCCTTCCATGGAATGACAACAAGACCAGCAGCAAATCCACATTCGTATAGCCGACCTACAACCATTAAAGGAGCCTGATGACTAATGCGTACATTCAAAAAGATAGCTTTTCTAGCAGCGATGACGGTTATTTTGACTACACTGCTCAGTGCGTGCGGTAGCAATGCCACAACACCCGCAAGTGGTGCAGGTTCATCTAGTACTGGGGGCGAACCCAATACGCAGGTGGACAAAATTATGGTGTCGGAGGTATATCACAACCTGCTCTACCTTCCGCTCTATGTAGCGAATAACCAAGGATTCCTAAAGGAGAATCGCATTGAGCTATCCTCCATCCGGGCTGCCGGAAGCGGTCCAACAGCATTGTCTTCGGTGATCTCAGGCGAGTCCGCGTTCTCCTTCCACGGTCCTGAGCATGTCGCATTTGCTAATGCAAAGGGCGGAGATGCTCGCTCACTGGTCCTTCTATCTGGCAGTGCTCCAGTATGGGCAGTTGCACGAGAAGGAGTAACCGTGAATTCGACAGCGGATTTCAAAGGTAAAACCATCGTTGTGGGCTTGGCACCTACAAGCTCGAACAGCTTACTGAGGAAACTATTTGCTGACAACAACATTGATATCGACAAGGATGTGACGATCACCGAGGTTCAGAATGGCTCAGAGCTTGGTGCTGTATTAGCCGGCAAAGCCGATATTGCTATTGTTTACGAACCTCAGCTGGATCAAGGCATTGCAGAAGGGCTGCATATTGTCCATGATTTCACGAAGGATTATCCTGACTTTGCCTTTGCAACGATGAATACAACCGCAAGCTTCATTGAAAAGAATCCTGATCTCACCCAGCGCTTTGTCAACTCTATCGAGCAAGCCCTGGAGTTTATTCAATCGAACCCTGAAGGCGCCAAAGCTGTTGCAGTGAAGGAATTCCCGAATCTGGACCAGAAAGTCGTGGAGCAAGCAGTACAACGCATGATCGACAGCAAGGTATACCCTGCTGATGGGCTCATCAATGAATCAGCTTTTAACACCGCAATCGATATGCAGCGATTCATCGGTAATCTGAAGGAAGAACTCGCTTACGAGGATATTATCGATCCAAGCTTCACCAAATAGAGAGAGAAAGGTTGATTACTCTGAACCAAGACGACTATCACACACACCGCCGTACGGAAAGTGCGAAATACGCGAACGGAGTTATTACCAGCGAGGAGCTTGCCCTATTTACAGCCGACTTGAAGCTGATTCGAAGCTTCAAGTTGCCAGAAGAAATAGGACCCAACCCTCCGCATAGGAGCGTGCCTCTGCGATGATTACGAAACCACTGAATGAGCTGACCATTGCTGAAGCCGCAAAATTGATTAAAAACAAGTTGATATCTCCTGTTGAGCTTACGAAATCCTATTTGAATCGCATTGAGAAAGTAGAACCTGCTGTGCAAGCCTTCGTTACAGTCACCGCCGAACAGGCTTTGCAGGCCGCAAGAGAGTCTGAACAAAAACTGATGAATGGCGAATATCTCGGCCCTCTGCACGGCATTCCATATGGAGCCAAAGACATTATCCATACCGCTGGCATACGCACCTCGGCCGGTTCAAGTACCTTTCCTGACTTCGTACCCGGAACGAATGCAACTGTAATTAATAAGTTGCAAGCTGCAGGCGCTATCCTGCTCGGCAAGACAACTACGACGGAATACGCCTTTCAGGGAGGTGAACCGCCAACACGCAACCCGTGGAATCTAGAACATACCCCGGGCGGTTCCAGCTCCGGCTCCGCCGCTGCAGTAGCGGCTGGCATGGCTTCCTTCACACTCGGAACACAGACCTTTGGATCTCTGCTTAGACCCGCAGCTTACAACGGATTAACCTGCATGAAGCCGACTTACGGCAGGGTTAGCCGTAATGGTGTCATCACAGCCAGCTGGAGCCTGGATCATATTGGCGCCTTCACTCGATCTGCACAAGATAACGCAATCGTTCTGGAAGCGATGGCCGGGCAAGATGAGCTGGACTCCTTCACGCTTCCTTATGGCAAGCCAGACTTAACAAGTGCTCTTGAGCATCCTATTTCAGGAATGGTGATCGGGCTACCGAGCAACTTCTTCCAGACCGATGAACCGGCGATCTTGTTAGCAGTAGAGTCGGCAAGCGCTGTGCTTGAGAAGCTGGGCATGCAATGGAAGAAAGTTGACCTGCCTTCTTATATGGAAGAAACCATTGCTGCTCATCGTACGGTTATGCGAGCGGAAGCTGCCGCCTTCCATCAGGAACGCTTCGCGGAAGCCTCTGATCGTTACGGCCACACAATGCGGGAACAGCTTGAGCTCGGCTACCAGACGAGTGCCGTTGATTATTTGCAGGCACAACGCATCCGAACGATATTCCGGAGCGAGATGATGATGATGTTCGATGAAGTGGATGTGTTATTGACTCCGTCAACACCATATGTAGCTCCACATGGATACAAGACAGGCAGCCCGATTTTCAACGGACCGTTTACCAATACAGGTCTACCGTCCATCACCGTACCCATCGGGTTTGATACCACCTCAGGGAAGCCATTGCCTATCGGCATGCAGCTTGCCGGTCCACACATGAGAGAAGACCGCTTGTTGTCCATCGCTCATCATTATCAGCAGGCTACAAACTGGAATCAGATAACACCGAATATACACACTCATTAGGAAAGGAATGACAGCTACGATGTCTACCATCATACATGCAAGTGCAGCACCCAAATTCCCGCTTCCTTTCTCCCATGCTGTCCGCGCAGGAGATTTGGTCTACGTTGCAGGTCAGGTAGGCGTTGATCCACAGACGCTTGAGCCTATCGGCGGCATTAAGGAGCAGACTGAGCAGTGCATTCGTAATATTGAGGTGATCCTTCAAGAAGCCGGACTTACACTCGATCATATTGTGAAGGTAACCACTCATCTGGCCCGAGTCGAGGATCAGCCCGAATACAACGAAGTGTATGCGCGAATGATTAAGCAGCCCTATCCCGCCCGTATTACCGTATTTAGCGGGTTAGGCCCTTATTTAATTGAAATGGAAGTGCTGGCGTATGCGCCTTCCGTCCGAGGAGAGTAACACATCACCAAAGAGCACCTGTAGCCATAGATGGGTACAGGTGCTCTCTTTGTCTAGAAACCCGGTTCTCTTTTGAGAAATCGGTTTCTTTTCGTATTCCTATTTTGTTTTGAAGCGAGATGCTTCTTCGGCAAGTTGTTTGGTCAGTTCATCGATTCTCTGCACCATATCTGTCAAATGTTCCGTCATGCCGGACTGTTCCTGCATTGTTGCTGTGACTTCCTCAACAGAAGCCGACACCTCTTCACCGGAAGCGGACAAGTTCTGTGCAGCTCCAATGACTTCATCCTTATCACGTTCAATGGATTCGATCTCAGTGGCAATAGCCTGAACCTGGCTCATCATCTCATTCATATTCTCGGTGACAAAATTGAATGTCTCCTTGGTCTGGCTAACGCTGCTCTTATGCTGTTCCGCAATCGCTTCAATAGCCTGAACACTTCGGTTATTCTGCTCCACGTGATCAATGGTCTGCATCACAATTCGGTTGATATCCTCCGATTGAGCTGTTGTCTGCTCTGCCAGCTTGCGAATCTCGGAAGCAACCACGGCAAAGCCGCGCCCTTGCTCACCTGCTCTTGCGGCCTCAATCGAAGCATTCAACGCAAGTAATTTCGTCTGATTTGCAATTTCGGCAATCGTACCCGTGATCTGGTGAATGCCCGAGGAGCTTTCAGCGAGTTGGACTGTAATTTTGGAGATGTTGCCAACTTCAATCTCGTTTTGCCCGTTCACCGCAATGAGTGCATCAATAACTTCATGATTATTTTTGAATGCATCCGTAATTTCATCTGCCTTGAACTTCACTGCCTGCGACATCCCATTCACGTTGGCAATCTTGTTACCAACATTCATGAATTTATCCACAATGGCTCCCGTATCGTTCGCCTGGGACTCCATGGCTCGTGAAATCTCAAATGCTGTTGTCGTTGTTTCGGCAATCGTGGTCGAAGTTTGCTGAGTGGACTGTTCCAGCTCGGATGTACTTGTTTTCAGGATGCCGATGGAATGGTTCATGCTGGAGATCAACTGTTTATTGCCTGCTGCCATGGTATTGAAGCTGTCCACCAATTGTTTGAATTCTCCGCTATATTTACCTTGAGCCTGCACCGTCAGGTCGCCGCCCGCGAGCTGTCTGAACAACACGGTTAGTCTTGTAATTGGTCTGGTTACCAGCAAAGAGATCAGAATACCCGCAACGACGGAAACCGCAATAGCACTAAACAGAACAATATACATCTGTTTTGCCATCGCACGCAAAGGCTTCTGCACATCGCTCAGTTTATCTTCAACAACGACGGTCCAGTCGGATCTTGGGATTTTGGAGTAATACGCCACTTTCTCATCTGTGCTAATATCCCCTTGCTGTAGTTCAGCGCCAGGAGCAAGATCTATCAATGATTGGTATTCGCCGGACTCCATCTTCTGGCCTGCCAACTTCTCATCCGCTGAATCGTAGATGACCGTACCTACACGGTCCAGAATGATCACTTTTCCCTCATCATTAATATTGATATTTTGTAGCTGATTAACGAAGAACGAGGTGGATGCCGCAGATACGAGCACTCCCTGTACTTCTTGATTCTCATTGTAGATTGGCATGGCAAAAGCCGTACCAAGTTGTCCTGAGGACTTGGCTACAATCCCTTCACTAATCACGTTTTTACCCTGAATCGCTTCTTGGAAATATGCCCGATCTCCGCGTTCCGCCTTGATAACTGCCGGATCATTCGCTGCAACAATAATGCCATTCCGATCCAACAAAATCAGACTGTTGTTACCTTCCATACCTGCAAGACTGTCCGCGAGAATACCACTTGCCTTATCCAGCAGTTCATTGTTTTCCGAGAAAAAGTTCTCACCTTCCTGCCCATCCGTATTCCGAATCTCTAGCAGATCCCGGAAGGTACGATGTGTTGTAATCAGAAAGGTAGATTGTTCTTCCAAACTTAGTGAAGCATACAAACCTGCCCCCACCCGGTCCGAGGTTGCCTTAATTTCATCTTTGCTTTTGTCGAGTGTAATAACTGCCGCTACGCTGTAACACACTACCGCAGTTACCGCCAGCACGATACACACCAGCAGACTGATCATAAGTGGTAATTTGACTCTGAACGACATGTTGCGCATGCGTTCTCTTGCCTTGCTAAATACCATGATTACATTCACCATCCATTTTCATTTTCATCATTATGAAGTCCAAATTCTATGTATCTACTTTATATCGGTCGATATCAAATAATCTGTAAGCTGTTTCCCCAGTTATACTAGGTCAAAGGCCACTGCACACGATTGGAAAATGAAGACTTTGGGTTAATACAAAATATGACATCAACATCGTATAATATATGAAATACATATCGTGCAGGAAGAGGGAAAACGCATTGAATCCGAAAATGCCTACTTTATTAAATGTTATCCGTGCCCTGTTAGGCGTACAATCCATCTTCATTGGGATTTCCATGACATTCCTTATTGCAGATCTATTCCGTAATAGTGCGGATTACTTCGCGTTTCCGCTATCTGATCAGATCGCCTATTTTACAAGCATCGGGCTCCGTGTGCTCTTGGTTCTGGTTCCCCCAATTCTGACTATCGTATTTATCTCCAAACGAAGTTATAAGCTAACAATTACATTTATGAGCCTGGCCTTATTTTTTTGCGTTGTGTTCTTTCAGAATTTTCTCGTCTTGCTGCACGTCTTTATGTTGCTTACTCTGTTGCTCCACAAGCCCAGCAAGGTGTATCTGAAGCAGGAAAGCTCTCGGGAAGAATACAACCAGAAGAATCTGCGGTTATAGATTCGAAGAGAATAGGAGAAGTGATATGGTAAAAACAGCATTACCTACGCTATTAAATGTCGTGCGCATTTTATTGAGTGTGAAACTGATCTACGTGATTGTGTCCTTTATCGTGTTCCTCATTGACTTCAACCAGAACATGGAGGCCTATCTGGGTTTCTTACGCAAAGGAGATGATCTGGCTTACGCCTCTGGCGTAATCTCAGCCAGAATGTTGTTTATCATCGGTCCCAGCCTGCTCGCTGTTATATTCATCACCAAAAGAAAGTTCAAGCTCACCGTGACGTTTCTGAGTCTGGCGCTATTCGTTGCCATTCCGAATGAGAGTAACCTGTTTACCCTGATTCATCTTTTCGCCCTGCTTATCGTGCTCTTGCATCGTCCAAGCAAGATGTATCTGAAACGAAAGGATCCCCCTGTCAATGAAGCCGTAGTTGAACCGAAGGATTAATTCGAAAAGGGGATCACATGACATTGAAGTCCAGATAAACGGTGGAGAGTACACGATATGATGTCATAATAAAAAAACAAGGACGTTCCTAAGTAATACAGGAAGGTCCTTGTTTAATATGACTCACTATACAAAGTGATTGTGAGATTTACAATTACAGTGCAGCTTGATAAATTTGTACTACATCTTCACGCTGCAAGTTTTTGAAGAATCCGAACGGACCAAATCGCATCGCTTTATCAGCCATCACATCAATCTGGCTGTCGTCGATGTCATAGTCCGCCAGACGGCTAGGGGCACCAATTGAAGTCCAGAATGTACGCAGCGCTTGAATGCCTTCCTCAGCAACTTGTTTGTCCGACTTTCCAGCAGGGTTGATATCAAATACATTAACGGCCATACGTTTGAATCGATCTACATCCACATCCAGATTATGTTTCATCCAGTGTGGGAAAAGGATCGCAAGGCCTCCCCCATGGGGAATGTCATACACAGCCGACACGGCATGTTCAATATTATGAGAAGCCCAATCTCCGGCAAGACCCATATTCAGGACATCGTTAAGCGCCATTGTTCCACAGTAGAGAATGGTTTCGCGCAGTTCATAGTTTTCTGGATCTTTGATCAGGCGAGGAGCTGTATCGATGACGGTACGAAGAATCGTCTCACAGAACCCAAGCTGAACCGGTGTATTTGTATCCAGATGGAAATAATGTTCAAACACATGAGACATCATATCCACCATGCCGTATACCGTCTGATCCAGAGGTACGGTGAATGTGTTCACCGGATCAAGAATCGAGAACGCTGGGAAAGAATACTCGCTGAACCATGCCCATTTCTCCTGCGTGTCCTGATTGGTAATTACTGAACCGTTGTTCATCTCGGAACCTGTCGCTGCCATCGTCAGAATTGTACCCAGTGGAAGTCCGCCTTCTGGAGTTGCTTCGCGCACCACAACATCCCACATGTCTCCATCGTATTTGGCCCCTACTGCGATGGCTTTAGCGCAATCTAGTACACTGCCGCCGCCAACCGCAAGAACCAAATCAATATCATGTGTTCTGCATAACTCTACACCCTTGTGAACCGTAGACAGACGTGGGTTTGGTTCTACACCGGCCAGTTCCGTAACCTCTGCTCCGATTTCATTCAGCTGGCTGATTACCTGATCGTACAGCCCGCTGCGTTTGATGCTTCCACCACCATATACAAGCAAAATACGTTTTCCGTATTTTGGAACTTCGGTCTGTAGTGCTTGAAGTTGCCCTTTGCCAAAAATCAGCCGGGTCGGATTATAAAACTGAAAAGATCTCATTACGTATGTTCCTCCAAAAAAGTCTGAAATTTTGTGCATCCACCATTATAATTCTCTTTATTCGTAAAAACAAATACATACAAAAAGGAGTTCACAGATAAGTATGGAGTCTATCACATTACAACAATTAATAAAACAAACCATTAATCAATATGTATCCTCGGATATTCACATTCGAAGTATCAAAAGTAACCCTGTCGGTGCGGGACTTCAAGCCGTTGAATTGCTTCGACATCATATTGAATTCCTTGTAAATGGAGTGAACAGGGATATTTCTCTCGTGACAAAAAAGGCCACGTTCATTGAACGCTCTGCCTTGTCCAGATTATTTTTACAGGGAGCCAATGTACCCTTTAGTTTATCAACTGAACCTCATACTCAAGATCGAAGCTTGATCTGCATTCAGGATGTGGACTACCAAACCGATTATAGTCATCTGGATATGGATCTGCTTCAGCATAAAGAATTACGAGCATTGGCTTACATACACGGAACGAACATGGGATTGAAAAAAGAACTGCCCTGGATATCTAATGTGGATCGATCTCATATCATCGAAATGATGGAAAACCGTTGGAGACCTTCGTGGAAAAACGCCATAGAAAGTCCATCATTCATTGAAGAATTTGGATCACCGCTCATTTCGGAAATTGAAGCTGTAGCAAGTAACATCGTAGATGATCTTGAAATACTTATCCAGGACAAACACACACATACGTTAATTCATAATGATCTGAATCCTGGCAATGTATTGGTATACAACAATGAAGATGTATATTTTATCGATTGGGAGGAAGCAAGGTATGGCTCCCTGTTCTTTGATATCCCTCTACGCTGTACACATCTGAAACAAGTTGAGATCTATCGGGAGGCCCTAAGTTCTCACGGATACGATATTCCACAACATCAATTCGAAAAGTACTTCTCCCTGGCATCCCGATATCTCGGCATCCGTTATATGAGTTGGAACCTTGGGGTTTGGGAACAGTACCCACATGCAAAAGACGACTTAAAAAAGTATATGAAAATGGTGACTCAACCTTTGTTCGCCTGATCCCTCATACCACATTAGTAAGACGAATTCACTGTTTTCCTGGACAAAAAAGCTCCTGCCATAAAAGTGGCAGGAGCTTACATCACAGGGATCCAATATAACCATCGCATGCTTCCATGACATGCATGGTCTACATCCCCTCAGATATTAATAATTAGGCACTTAGGTTCTAACCCAGATCGGCAATCCGCTGTCCAATACGTGGAAACAGCCCAAAGGCATTCTCATAGAAAACCTTATCATGATGCTGTTCCGGTACAAGTCGGCGGACAAATTCGGCATACAGATCGATTGGCGCAAGCGGCCAGTCGGTACCAAACAGCATTTTCTCGTAATGATCCGAATAGACCAAAGCCCGGCGGAAATGATCCATGAATAAAGGCTCGTTCATGAACCGTTCAAAATGAGGCCGATCCCCCACCACAAGACCAGATAAATCCGCATACACGTTAGGATTCTTCGCTACCACTTCAGCTGCATCCATCACCCAGGGATCACCCAGATGACAGATCATGAAGTTCACACCGCGCTGCTGCAAGGCTAATTCATCCACCGTCAACGGATGCGAATATTTGAGCAATCCATTCATGGAGTACGTGTCGCCCGTATGAATCACGACAGGCAAGTTGTACTTGGCTGCGAGTTCATAGACCGGAGTATAGATTTTGTCATATACATAGTGATGATAGTATCCGGCATAAAGTTTGATTCCGGCTACCTCAGGGGATTGAAGTCTAGCTTCAATCCGGTCAAGCTCGTCCTGCGCGTGTTTACCATCTAGCGCATTGGGATTGATCCCCACACATTCCATGAGGAATGACGGAACCTTCTCTTCCAGGTCAAGTCCCATCGGGTTAGGAGAACTGGAATCCGGGAACGCTCCCTTCGTCTGCTCCGTAACCCCCATTCCGATACCCATAATGACGTCGTTTTCATCAAACTCCGCTTTCAGACCAGCGGCAGAATAATCCACTTTGGATAGATCAATCGCTGTTTGGTGAAAGCTGTCGATGTCTGACAGATGAATGTGAATATCAATGATCGGCATGTGAAGCCTCCTTTTCATCGGTAGAAGTTGCAAAATTCAGTTTGAGAAGGTCATGCACATCCGCTGAACTCAGTGGAATTGGTCCCAGAACCAGATATGTCGGCTCCGTCCAGACCGTTTCCCCGTGATGGAGTGTCAGATGATGATTCACGTGCAGACCCGTCACCTGATTATTAGCAAAAGCCCATGCACTCTGATTCGGGTAACGATGGACCGCATGCAGCATGTTTTCACGCGAAACCGATCCGACTCGCAAAAGGTCTTCAAGTGGCAGGCCCACATCCACCTTGCCTAGCGGGAATCGATCTTTACCCGGTTGCTCAATCCAACCTTCCGCAAAGACAGATGAAGGCTGGAGGAAACGTTCCTCCGCAAGCGAGTAATTTGTCAGCGTCAGGCCGCTTTCGTTGGTCACTTCAAGCAGCGTGCAGAGCACAGGAACACCGGGCAGCATCAGATAATGCTGGTGGATCGTGATTCCCCGATTCGCTTCATGCTTTTCAATTCGGGTGGTCAGCTTTATGCCTTTCCAGACGTTGCCGTATTGGTCCTTGTGCTCTGTCCAGAAAGCGGCTCTCTGTTCCAACTGGCGGCTGAAACCATTCATGCCTGGAATCCCCACACCCAGCCCGCCGTACCACGGATTCCACCACGAGCGTGGAGCCGGTTCAGGGTACGAGCTGTCCAGCCATTCTTCTCCTGCAACTTTCAGAGAGTGTACTACACTCCCGAAGTCAGGGGCAACGGAGATCGACAATACTCCATTGTCTACGGTGTACACTGGTCCAGATGAACCTTCTTCAATTATCTGCTTAACCTCTGTTCCGCTCTGCGGGAACCAAAGGGCCGTTCGCTCTTGAATCCGATCTTCGCCCCGATATAGCCCACGAACTTTCCAACCACTCACGTGCTGGTCTCGGTCCGCTTCGTCTGGTGAAAATGTCAGCTTGGCAGAGTTTAGATTCTGCTCCGGATTGAATTCCTTCACATTGGCCATAACCTCCGGTTTGCCACCCTGCTGTACATACAGCTCCAGCTTGCCCGCAAGCGAAACCAGTTTATGTTCAGTCAACGTTGCTTGCAGCACGTCTGGGGCAAACGGATTCCCCTCACTCAGTGTCAGATCCAGATGACTGTCCAGCAGCGGAATGATCGGGTTACGCTGCTTCCTTGCAAACGCACGGAAATCCGACCATTTGGCAAACGTGTTCAGGGCATATACAGTTGTCTTGGTCCGCACAACGCCTCCTGCTGCAATACGTCCAAGCTCATGCTGCAATCCCAGCGTGTATTCCGGACGAAGCAGCTTCAGAGAAGGGTCCCAATAGATGCCGCACGCGCCATACTCTTCCTTGCAAAACAGCCAGTTTTCCGTAATCTGCGAACTGTCCCAATGACTCGGATCGCCAGCGTAAGAATCGCCCATATCCACAAAACGGCCTTGGTACGGTAGAATTAGCTGGTTTCCGTAGAAACCGAAGTTATTCATTAGAAATAGGTCTTCTTCCCAGGCCGTGTCCCGTGTATTTTCAACCTCGTGGTGGAATTCGGCGATTCCATTCGCAGACAGCTTGACCACGGATTTAATCTGCAAGCCTGGGAAATCCTCCGAGTCATACAGTGCTTCAAAAACCTGACGTTCACCTTCGGGATAGATATTCACTTCTTTTGCATGTTTCTTGGATAACTCTTCGGCAAACGGCTTACCCAGCTTCGGATAAGTCCACCAGAACGAATGACGGGAACCGGGATATTCAATCCACATGTTATTATCTTGTTTGCTCATATGAAGGGAGAATGCACCATTCACAGCCACCCATTGATCCTCAATCTGCCCACCATATTTCCCTTCGATTCCCTTCATCAGTACGGAAATTTTGCTTGTAAAAGAGATCGCATGGTTCCCCACTGGGACAGCCGTCACTTCTACTTCTTGGAAATAGAGACCATATGAACGCAAGGTGAAAGGCACCGGCACAGACATCTTACCTTTGGCAGGAACCGTAAAGCGCACCGAACGCTCCTCCCATTCAAGGAATTCATCCTCTGGCAGGTCAAAGCTGAACTCCGTTTCGGCATCCACATTATTTTCCACGTTCAGAACCAACTCCGCCGGGATGCCTGGATAGAGCTCCTTCACAGGCAAGATGGTCTTGATCTTGGCCGGGAATTTCGGGGCAATGCCCAATCGAAACTCCGCTTTCTTCCCTCCGATCAACCATGTGCTGGCAACCACGGGATGGGTCTTATTGTTATTCTGTTCCTCTGTAATTGGATCAAGGTGAAACTCACCTTCCACGATGATGGTTTCTCCCGGAGCGACTGCTCGTGCAACGTCCAGCGAAAATCGAATGTTTTTGTTATCCTCACCCTTGATCTCAATCGCCAGTTCGGAAGTTGAATTGTTCTTAATGCGATAGCAAACCTTATAGCTGGAACCGAATACCAGATCATGATCATCGACTTCTGTTGAGATTTCGTAATCCGGTGTTTCGAGAGCAGTCAGCCCGCGACCCGACTTTTCAAATTCAGCCCGCAGGGAGACATCTCCCTTTTTCCACGTGTAGTCAAAGAAATCAAAACCACGCTCCCGTCGGCCATCCGGCTCGATCACAAGTTCACGCGTGCTGTCTGCATACCAATCTAAATCCTCGAAATAAGGAGCGAGTGCTTCGGTCTGCAAGATGGTAGGGATGAAATTCATCAGATGCACATTATCATCTTTTTTCTCCCAGAAGAATCCGCATTTCTTGTACATCGGTACAGCCTTCGTATTCCCTGCCCACGTGAACAGATCCAGGCGAGGCCATCCGGCCTCCACGGTCTTGCGCACAGCATTCAAGATCAGATTGCGTCCAACCTTATAACCGTGATAGTCAGGACGTACGTTAAGCAGCGGTACATATAGTGCTCTCTCGTCATAGCGGTAATGAGCAAAACTGCAGAAACCAACAACCTCTTTCTCATGAACAGCTAGAAATGCATAAAGATTGGACGAACTCTCCATCTCGCGGCGAACTGTTTCCTCTGTTCTAAGATTGGTGCCACCTCCCCAGCTTTCGTTACTACGGTTCCACATATCCGCGAGTGCGGCAGCGTAAGAGGGATCGTATTCAATAATATGGATCTGGTCAATAATCGAAGTTACGGTCATGTTCTGATCTCCTTCTCTTTATGTACAGGATGGTGAAGAAGCTAGTGATAGTCTTATCATACTATAATTGGAAGCATTTTCAGAGGAATATATCATTGCTTCGGTATCCAGTTCTGTATGAAGTGCTCACAAATCCATACAACCCTTATGTACGGGTAAACATATTGCCGCAGTGTGTCCTGAAATGGCCTTTCATGTGAACTTTGACAAGCTCTATTCGCTATTGTTACTCTTTGTACAGGAGTGTTTCTTTTTATATATAAAAAAGATAGATTCATGGAGGGAAAGCATGACAGAATGGATCACGCAATTTATACTCTTTTTTAAAGATTTGTCATACGCAGGTCTGGTCATTGCCTTGTCGTTTGAATTTGTACCTGCTGAACTTGTGCTGCCTATGGCTGGATATTGGGTGTATCTTGGGGATATGAAGCTTTGGCTGGCTATACTTGCTGGTACCGTAGGCGGAACGTTTGGACCTCTGACGTTGTATGCGTTGGGACGATACGGCGGCAGACCGATGGTCGAAAAATACGGCAAGTATTTCTTGATCCGCCCCCACCATCTGGATGCTTCCGATACGTTCTTCGAGAAATATGGCAGTGGGGTAGCTTTCTATGGACGTTTTGTACCCGGCATTCGGACCGTGATCTCCATCCCTTGTGGTATGGCGAAGATGAATGTGTTTAAGTTCAGTATCTTTACATTCTTGGCCATGCTTCCGATCACCTCACTGTACATCTACTTAGGCTTCAAATTAGGCTCTCAATGGGAGCACGTGGACGAGATTGTTAAGCCTTATATCGTGCCGGCAGCGGTGGTTTTCTTAGGTGCTTTTGGATTGTATGTGCTGTTGAAACGTTGGAAAAGAAGAACGGCTTTGAACAAGTCATAGGCTTGTTTAAGTAAGGAAATGAGATGCGCAGATTGATGTTGATTCTTTGAAATAGTCTTATGAAAAAACTCATCTAATTTATATGTTATGTAAAGCCCCGCTGATTTAAAAAATCAGCGGGGCTTTATTGTGATTGTTGGGTGTAGAATCGTTTAGAGATTCTCCCTTTGATATTTCTATTTATTCGAAATTATATGTCGTTGCTTCGCCAGCCGGAAAAGGATATTGTGCTGCTTCCCGGACTCGAACCGAATCTCCTGTTTGGAAAGGAACAGTTTGTTCGCTGATTAATGGAATCCATTCTCCATTATTCTTGGAGTATTCAAGTATCGATGAAGAAGCCATAATTGAATTATTTGACTTCCAAACCTGAACTTCCGATGTAAATGTGAAGCTTTTAGCTGGTGCAGCCTCCAAGTATTGACCGCCTCTCTCGCGAACGAGAACAGTTAGATCCCCAGGAAATTGTTGTGGATTTTCTTCGTTGTACGTTGTCCACGTTTCCCCGTCATTCACAGAATACTCCATTGCTGAGGTCATGTGGTCTGTATAGAACGTATTACTGGCATCATTATGACCAACATACATTTTTACATTATCTACAAAACTAACTGTTAACCAGTTCCCTGCTGGAACTTGATTCGCTGAATCAGCTTTAACACGCACTCTTACAAATACATCACCAGGGAAAATCGGCGGATCTACATCATTATATGAAATCCAAGATTGAGCTTCGTCCACCGAAAACTCCATGCTTGAATTCGCATCAATCAGTATATTTCTTTCATCATTGATTTTAATTGCTGGTTCCTCAGGAGCCGAAGGCAATGTATCTTTGATCGCAATGGATATTGGAGCTGTTTGAGATCCATCTTGAAGCACGGCTCGTACAAGTAGTTGAGTCGATCCGTAAGGAATAGCCGTTCCTTGTGGTAAGGTATAACTATTCTCTTCATCCTTGTCGATTGTTGCAATGCTCGAAAGACTTAGCCCAGCATCTCCCCAGAGTATCTCATAAGAAATGACTGAATTATCATCTGTACCTGTAGTCCATCTAATATCTCCCCCAATAAAGCCTGCAGCCGTATCGGTATCCACAAAAGAAATGCTCATCGGTATAGAAGCAGCCTTGACGTATGCAAGTTCATAAGTAGTACGAATTTCTTCAAGGCTCGTGAATTTGTTATCAGGCAGAAGTCTTCGATTATTAATAATTGTTTGGGCAACTTCTGCTCGAGCAGCCTGATTCATATTGCTGTATGCCGTTGCATCAATATTTAATGTGGATGCATATCTCTTCAGGTAAGATTCCATAATAGAAACGGTTGCTGCACTATTGATATTACGGATCACACTGGCTTCAGTGCTGGATGGAGCAGGATATTGCTGGTTTGTAGCATGAATAATCTGTTTGACATCACTGAATGTCGTATATTGGCCTGCTTTTTCTGCCAGAGCTTTCTGATAATGTTGTCCATTGAATTCAACCAATTCCAGTTCCTCTTTCAACGGAGAAGGATACACTCCAAGAATGCGCATGACTGCTTCTCCCTTTAAAGGATCGATCATGTTGCCCGTTTCTATGAATAATTGCTTCGTGATTAATGAAACAACTTCCGGACCTGAGTAACTTCCATGTCCGCCGAACGAACGGGAACCATTTCCATCTGTATTTTTAATCGTTAAAGCATTTTTTACATAGGTCCAATCCAACCGATAGGATGTCCCGTCTCCCAATGTTACAGGGTCAAAATTTAGATTCATAATAGGCATTTCGGGAATGGTTAGATCCCATTCTATTGAATTAATCTCAATAAATCCGTAGCCATAGTTTCGCAGATGACCATCCTTAATGATGGCAGACGGATTGGTTGTACTTGTGGCCGGAGGAGTGAGTACACCAGTGAACTGAATTCTAATCTGACTTAAGTTTGAATTCTCATAAGGAAGTACACTAATGTCGTTCGCAATATAATTCATAACGGAATGGATAAACATTGGCTGCGTTTCCTGACCCGTTTCTCCATTTTTGAAAATGGCATACATGCTGTATGCTTTGGTCGGTTCCAGGCCTTCAATTTTATAGGTTACAGGTTGGTTAGCGGTTATAGAAAACGCACCATGTGTTGAAGGCAGGTTATTAGGAAGTATTCCACTCTTCACTTGTTCAGTTGTAGGACGTACATTATCACCTGAACGAACAGCCATGTAATAGACCGTACCCGTTTTGTTCGTGGTCATCAAACCATCAGCCGAAGTTTCTGTGCGGTTTTGATAACTCTTGTAAGTGTACGGATACCATGCTATTGGGTTCGGATTCGTTGGTGTTGGTGTTGTACCCGGATTAGAGGGCGTTCCTCCTCCGGAGTTCCCCGCATTACCTCCGCTATTGGAAGAATTACCGCCTCCTGAACTTGGGAGTACGTAAGCTGGATTCGATGCTCCGTTAATCGTAGCGATCTGTGTTTTTACTTTATCGTAGTTTGCAATCACTCTCTCTGGTGCTATTCCGTCTGGAAGCACTAGACGTTGAATGGAACCGTTAGCTGGGAGTGACACTTGGCTGGCACTATCTGTAATCGTTACGGACCCTATTACGCCGGTACCTTGTAGCGCAATTGTGCCAGAACCTTTAATGGTCACCGATTCGATATGACCTGTTCCAGAAATTGTTGTTTCTTTATTACCTGTATTGATCTCCAAGTTCTGGATGTGGGCATACAAAGAAGCATTTTGAACACCTTCTCCTACAGTTACACTCTCATATGTAATGGATTCATCCCCCCACAATCCGGAGAGCTTCGACTCAATATGGACTTCTTTAACGACCGTTTTGTTTACTGCTTCTACCCGAACATCTTCCTTGGTAATATTCATTCCTTGGAGTGACGAATGGTCGAATACGACCGTATTATCGTCTCCGCCCTTAACGTATGTTGTACCTTTTACCGTAATCTTCTCTGCGTAAAAGTCATTTTCGAGTTCCTTCGTAATTTCCAAATCGCCGCTAATGTTGATATTCTTAATCGTTATGTAGTCAGCTGCAACTTTTACATTGCCTTCAATGACTGCTTGTCCGCCATCTAGTATGGTATTACCTGAGAACTCTTTTTTACCCGATTCTGCTCCCTGACCTGGCGTAAGGAGTTTTAGTTCAAATACCTTGGTGATACGATCATCTACGGTTTCAACACGAACTTCCGCGTTAGCAAGTGCAGCTACATTATTTTCCGAGAAAAGTGGTTTTAATGCTTCCGTCACACTATAGTTGGTATTTCCAATCGTCACCATTCCATTTTCTATTTTCTTGATCGTTTGAAGTTTATTGCTTGTAGTCTTAGAATCCATTCTTACTAAAATAGCTGCCAATTCCTGCCGAAGTACTGGTTTCTGTGGATGAAAGCTTCCATTACTTCCTGTCATCAAACCTGATGAAACAACGGATGAAACTGAGTTTTTAGCCCAAGCGGATATTTTCTGACTATCCTTAATAGCTGGAAGCTCATCTTCTTGAACTGCCACTGCATCTACTTGTGTAGCTCTGGCCAAAATGGAAGCTAATTCTTCTCGTGTAATTACTGCTTTAGGACGAAATGTTCCATTACGATCTCCATTCATCCATCCTGCTTTTTGTACCGCATTAATCGCACTTTCACTCCATGAATCAGGAGCAACATCTGTAAATGAAGAAACCACATTGTTACTTAGTTGAAGGCCCATTAATTTGGCAAGCGCGACTGCCGCTTCTTGACGAGTTACCTCCTGTAAGGGGTGGAAATAACCCTCACGATCTCCATTCATGAACATCTTCTCTTGAGCTTCTTGAATAAGTCCCTTTGCCCAAGGCGATGCCTGTGCAACATCTTTGAACGGATCGGATGCTGCCGACACGTTGGAGTGAATTGCCGTGCTTAGCGTAAGAGCTATCGTTGCCATAGCTGCTACACCCAGTTTTTTCGAAATATCCATATTGCCTCCTAATGATTAAGTCTTTTCTCCTGATTTTTGTATAATATTGAATCAAAAGACCTATACATCATAATATGTAATTTAGCTTATAACAATAATTAATTACCAGAATATTCTGATCATTAAGGAAAATAGCACTATTTTGTATCATTTGACGAATAGTTGAACCCAAGTTATATATCGTAGCAATTACTCCGTTGTTCCCTGTCTACACATGAAAATCTGTCATGAAGCATAAAAAAAAACTCCTTCCCACTCCATAATTGGATGAGAAAGAGTTATCAAAGAAACTTCAATTATCATACAATCTAAATCAATTCCTGTCGTCTTTTCAAATACACATACAACACTACGCCTGATGCCGCACAGATCACCGCACATAAACCAATGAATCCATATCCCGCCTGAAGTCCGCGCAGCAGCCCTAACTGAGTCGATGAACCGTACATATTCTTCACGCCTTCAATGACCCAACCAATCACATAGTTACCAATAACACTACCAACCCCCATCAAGGTAACCGTGAACGTAATCGCGGTGTCACTGCCGTTTGGATATCTGCGTGCGATAAACGCCATCACAGTAGGATAGATCATCGCTATTCCCGCGCCAGATATTGCAAAGAAAATCGCAAGACGCTCTCCCCCTGCAAGCGCCACGAACGTACATACTCCCGAGAAAGCCGAGAACACAATCAGTGACAATACAAATCCGATCCGGTCCGTTAATGGCCCAAGCAGCAGTCGTCCCAGCGAGAACGTGAGGAAGAACCCAGATAATAACCCGGAGGCTTTGACCGTGTCCCACGTGTAGGCTTTTTCCAAGAAATTAACCAGCCAACCCCCAACCGCCAGCTCCGATACCACGCCAAAAGAAAGAATGAGCACCATCAGCCAAAGGGCAGGATCACGTGTTAACGTCTTCAGTGAAGTCCGATCCTCATGAGGAAGATCATCCCCCGGGAATTTGCTGCGCAGCGCCGCAATGATCGGCAGCAGACAGAGTGACAACATCACCAGATACATACCGCGCCAGTCCAGCTCGTGTCCAAACACCTTCAAGGACATGACACCCGTCGCCAGCAAAGGCGCTACCGTTGAACTCAGTCCATAGAAGAAATGGGACAGGTTCATCATCGTACCTGTGTTTTTCACAAAGATACGCGCACCCAGAATCGCCAAAGCAATCTCCAGCATGCCGTTACCGATGTACATGAAGAAGTACGATGAAGCAAAGAGTGGATAGGTATGAGACACATAAATGAACACACCCGAGAGGATCATCGATGCAAACGATATGATGCTAACCGCCTTGATGCCCCATTTGCGAACCAGAATAGCCGTGAAGGAGCAGGCGATCAGGTACCCCAGTGCATTCAGGGACAATAACGTCCCGAGCTGTTTCTCATCCAGATTGAAGTCGAATTGAATGCGCGGAATGGCCGGCCCCTTAATATTTTCTGATATACCAAATACGATAAATCCTAGAAAGATCGTTGCCAGTTGCATGGCGTACAGCTTGTTGAACTTTCGTTTGTTGCCTTGCGTACCTGCTTGCTGATTCAAAATAAGTTCCTCCAGTGTGTCTATATAAGTTGAAACAAGGGTCATAAACTGGACACTCCAATGACAGAATAACCTTCCAATCGCTGTTATCCCCAGATTTTTTGAATTCCCTTCTCCAAAGGGAAAATCCGGTGATAAAGGCGACCGCTTCGCTTCTCCAGGTTTTTTCTGTCCTCTCCGTTACCTGTTTAATGAAATAGTTCATCTTATATAAAAGGATTACTACAATTTTATTCGATCAGATGAAAGATCATCCTTCTGATCAACGTTCAGTTCCTTTACCATTGCTTCTCAATTACTTGAATGCGGTAGGTCAGGCTCTCCAGCGTAACAGCTACTAGCCCGGTAACATATTCGCGCCGAGTGTCTCTTTGTATGATCAACTCCGGCATATGCTCCAGTGGGATCAGGTGATCCAGACAGCCCTGTAACAGGTCATCTCTCATAGCCGGGTCCATTGTATCTCCCGTAACGACAATCGCTGCCGGGTTAATGATCGCGATGATGGATACCAGCGTCTGTACGACCAGTTCCTGCAACCCTTCCACCGTTTTCAACATGTGCAACTGCTCTTCCCGTGATACGCCAAATGGTAAGAAGGACACCTCGCCCCCAAATTGCGTATTCCCGGTCAGCGGACGACCATCAATGATAAAGCCTGCACCCGGAAAATGATTCTCCGGAAAAGTTACCACCGCAAAGTTCTTCTCTTCCTCAAATTGCTGCTGGTTGTACAGACCGTAGACCGTCAAGTTCATATCGTTGCCAATGACCACTTCCACGTCTTCATATTGCTCCTTAAGCCTTGGCCCGAGCGGCTGATACATCAGCTCCGGTACATCGCAAATTCCAATCACGCCGTTGTGTGCCACACCAGGTATGCCGATCCCAATCGCCTGCACATTGTGGTGTTTTTCGATCAGATTTGCAATTAGATCCTCTACCACCTTTACATTAATCTCTTCCAAAATGAGCGTCTGTTCGTCCGCCATCTCTCCGTTCAGATTGGCATATGTATGTGTGATTGAGTGAATGCCGCCCTCTGTTCGAATAATCAGGCAAAGTACGCTGGCGTAATCCGCATTAAACTGATACCGACTCGCAGGTCTTCCCCCGCTCGATTCGTCTGGACCCAGATCGATAATTTCACCCGTTTGCAGTAATTCGTTCAGGATCGTGCCGCACGTCGCTACGCTGAGTTTGGTCAGGTTCGCAATGGAAGCTTTCGTGCCTACGCCCATGGATCGGAGTGTATTCTTCACCAGTTCAACGTTAATGCGCTTCACCTGTTGGGTATTGTGTGATGTAGGTAACATCGTTAGTTATATGCCTCCTTTCGTTCATTTCGAACCATTCAATGAATGTTTTTAAAAGTATTTTAATAATTGAAGTGTAGGGGGATTTGTGAGGAAAGTCAATGCTTAATTGAGAGTAAAAAAGTTTGGATAAAAAGGCACAAGGACAGTTCAAGATCATCTTGTGTGACCCTGCACTGTCCTTTAGTTAAAGTGGTTTTATGTAGACTGGCTCATTTGATTTGCCAAGATGCTCTTCTCCAGTCGGACTTTAAATAACTTTCGGTTTAAGTCCTGTTCCATGGAATGAAGGTGATATGCTGCTTGTTTCACGGTATCCATGTCTAGCATACCTGCCTGCTTCGCGATGATGTCCATAGCATCTAGGATGAGTTTGTTACATGTGACCAGTTGGTCGACGTAATCGTCTTCCTGTTGGACTAGTTGCGAGTATTGCAAAGACAGGTCCTCGCTGTTGGTACTTGTCATGTCACCACTCCTTTGTTAAGGAGAGGGTATCACATCCAAAGAGAGGATGTGGTACGTCGTTGCGTAATAGATACAATGTTATTTTATATTAAATTTTTTATTACTCTTAAGAAGTGAATTCACTAGTGAGCTTTCCTCAGAATTTAGCATGTCTATCTGTAATTTTTTCGAATCTTGAAGTTCGCTTATCTTTCCTAAGCTAGAATAAAAGTAATTGTGACTTATAAAATTAATATTATCTTTAGGAATTAAATCTTTATTCAACTCAAAAACATTAGATGAATCTGCAACTAAGTAACTTTTATCTATATCTGTATGAATTATCTGTTTATTTTTAAAGGCTGTTCCATCCTTTAGTATGAAGTTTGCAGAAATTTGCGAGTGCCCGATATATCTAAATAAATTTTTTGTTCGCAAAAGCAAAAAAAAGTATAAAACTGTAATCATCACTGAGGCACTAATAGTGGAAGGGTCAAAATCTCTAATTAGTAACAGCACACTGAGTGGATCATCTACATTTCCACCTAGAGCATTCCCTTGCATACTTAGAATCTTATTTATCACCCAACCATATAATAATGAATAGTGGACTAAATATATCAAAATGAAAATCATTAAGCCAAGTATTAACCACTTTCTTCTTTTTAGTGTACTCTTTTTATTATATGCCCAAGAAGTAATAGCACTCTGCATTTTTTTTAATGATAAAATTTGAATAATTGCTAGAAAGAAAAATAAATAAAAAAGTGCATAGCCTACGTTACTAAAAACAAATACAATTTCATTGCTCATCCATTTATAAAGAGAAGAAGACATTAGTACAGCGTAGATTCCAGCACTTATTACTATTAAAGTCCATATGTATACAAATCTAAAAAATTTCATTGTACTTCCCATATAAAATATTTCCTCAAGTGACACAAAGAAACGCAATGGATTCTTAGTCATTTTTAAATATGTAGTAAAGACATAAAATACAACTGTACCTAAAAAACCTGAAAAAGCAATAACTGGATTGTAGAAAGCCTCCATGAATACCATCCCTTCTCAACATTTAATTCCACTTGTTCCTAATTTTTTTCTTAACCTCCTATATTGTTTATTATATAACATATCAATTGATATCAGAGTTAAATATGATTAAATATTCCATTAATTAACACAAAACCATCAATATTCATTTAATTTTTTAACACTATCCCATTTGACACCCCCCTCAAAAAGGTCTATCCTAATAACGAACCAACCATTCACTATTAAGGAGTCGTTCCCTATGGTGCAAGCCAAGAAAGACGAAGTCAGGAAAGAGATTGAATACGCGGCGCTCAAGGTCTTTTTTGAAAAGGGCTATGTGGATGCCAAGATGAGCGATATCGCGGATGAGATTAATATTTCCGTGGGCAATATCTATACTTATTTTAAGAACAAGAAAGAACTCTTCTACGCCGTTGTCCCGCCGGATCTGGTGGATTATCTGAAAAATGTGCTGGTGGAGACGATTCACTTTGATAACCAGACCTTATTCGAGGAAACCGATAGCGAGCGAAAATCGGCACTGTTGCAGGAACAAGTGGATGTATTACGTAAATACCGGAATCAGATTGTGATCATCTTCGAAAAGAATAAAGGAACGATCTACACCAACGCTAAGAATGAGCTTGTTGAGCTGATGATCGAAACCAAGAAGGCGTATCTTAAGAATCAATATAAACGATATGAGATTGGCACCGAGGAGAACTTGATCTTACTGAACATCCTCGCACACAACGTGATCGACATGAACCTGGATCTATTGAAGCGGGATATGAGTGAGGACAGCCGGAAGCAAATTTTCGAAGCGTTGTATGTATACAGACTATACGGCATGAAGAGCCTCAACGAATAACGCTCCATCTCATTATTTATACCGGATAGCCAAAGCGTGCAGATCAGATCATCTTCACTTGGTTTGCACGCAAAAAATATCAAACATTAAGTCACTTTATTTTTTTGACCCAAAAATGAATTATTTATTCATTTTTAAGTTGAATGTTACCATTTACCAAACTATTTAAGTTGAACCTACATTTACACGATAACGGAGAGGACAGAAATAACCAGAGGAAGCGAAGCGTTCGTATTTATCACCGGATTTCCCCTAATAAGAGAGTATCAAAAAAATCTGGGGATAACAGCGATCCGAAGGTTGTTCTGTCATCGGAGTGATAAGTGTACATACCCATTATTCAACTTATATAGCCTCACCCACCATTCTAAGGAGGAACACAACATGAACACCGCTTACGCATTGAAAAACGTCCATCTGATCCACGGCGACTCAAGCCGCAATCTGCAAAATAACATGACCATTCTCATCAATGAGCAAGGTCTCATTCAGGATATCGGCCGAGATCATGATTTGCATATCCCTAGTCACTACACAACAATCGACCTCTCAGGGAAATACGTAATGCCAGGACTGATCAACGCCCACGTACACCTCTTTGCAGATGGTAAACCGTTCAGTCTCTCGGTCAGTGAAGGTTTGTTGCAGTTTGCCTATGATCGAATCCTGAACACGAAATTCGGCAGACACATATTGAAAAAACGCATGAAACGCAACGCGCTGACCGCACTCCATGCGGGTGTGACAACGATGCGCAGTGTGGGCGAATTCTTTTATACGGACGTCCAGCTGCGGGATGAGATTAACAACGGTGACTTTGTCGGTCCCAATTTGCTAGTATCCGGATTTTTCCTGAGTGTCACGGGCGGACATGGTGCTCCATTCCTGGCTCTGGTGGGCGACTCTCCGTGGCAAGCCAGAAAGAATGTGCGCATCAATGTGAAACACGGCGTGGATCTGATCAAAATCTGTGTGACGGGTGGCGTGACGGATGCGAAAATGGTGGGCGAAGCTGGACGTTTACAGATGACTGTGGAGGAAGTTGCGGCGATCTGCGATGAAGCGCATAAGATTGGCCTGCGGGTGGCAGCTCATGTGGAAAGCACGGAAGGCGTAAGAATAGCTTTACAAGGTGGCGTCGATACCATCGAGCACGGTTCGGAGATGGACGACGAAATCATTCGTTTGTACAAAAATAATCCCAATACCCTAAATGGCTACACTGCACTCATCCCCACCCTGCAAGCCGCCTATCCATCCGCTTCACTGGATACCAGCGTAACAAAGGTAAGTGCAACGGTAAAAGAGAATTCCAAACTGGTCTACGATTCCATGCTCAAAGGTGTAAAACAAGCGATCGAAAACGACATCACCATCGGGATCGGTACCGATGCCGCCATGCCTTACGTGACTCACTATAATATGTGGAGAGAAATGGATCACTACATGAGACAGGCCAACCTGAACAACAAACAGGTCATCGACATGGTGACTCGAACTAATGCGAAGATCCTCGGTGTTGACGATGTTACAGGGACGGTGGATATCGGAAAACATGCCGATCTGATTATCATGGAGCAAAATCCGCTGGAACATATCGAGGCCTTGTCAGACATCGCAATGGTCATGGTCAAAGGAAATCTAATTCAAACACCATCTGTCACAAGAATCAGAGAAGTCGACGATGTTCTAAACTCAGTTTGGTGAGTCCGAGATCGAGATCCAAATTAGTTGTGAATTCATGCTAGGCATAATACTTAACCTTTTTGGTTGAACTACTTTGAACTCCTTCGCCCTATCCAATAAATAAAGGCAGTCGATGATACCTCGACTGCCTCCTAAGTTTATGAAATTATCTTTTTATCTTTTTATCTTAACCGTTGGCTTATCCATTCAATGGTAAGCTTCTGATAAATTCTACTTTTTCTTAACTTACAACTCCAAACTTGCCCCGTTGGATGCGATCACCTTTTTATACCAGTGGAAACTTTTCTTTTTGCTTCTTTTCAGGGTACCTTTACCCTCGTTATCCTTATCTACATAGATAAATCCGTAGCGTTTTCCCATCTCACCAGTGGATGCACTAACGATGTCGATGCAACCCCAAGCTGTATAACCGATCAGGTTAACGCCATCACGGACAGCTTCTCTCATTTGTTCAATGTGAGCGCGCAAAAACTCAATTCGGTACGTATCGTTAATGGTGCCATCCTCTTCAACGACATCCACTGCACCCAGACCATTCTCTACAACCATCATCGGGATGCGATAACGATCGTATACGTGGTTCAGCACGTACCGAAGTCCAACCGGATCAATCTGCCATCCCCAGTCCGTAGCTTTCAGATATGGATTTTTGTATCCACCAAAGACGTTCCCTTGGGTCTCATCACCCTCTGGACGGGTACCCACCACGTGAGATTTATAGTAGCTAAAGCTATAGAAATCAACACAGCCCTGCTTTAACACCGCTTCGTCTTCTGCTGCCATCTCAATCTGAATATTGTTCTCTTCAAAATATCTCTTCGCAAAGTCAGGGTATTCCCCTCTAACTTGTACGTCACTGCTCATCATATTGTTGATCTGATCCATTCTCAGAGCCTTTAACATATCTTCCGGTTTACATGTGCTTCCATAACCATGACTATAATTAATCATACAACCAAGTTTGAAGTCTGGATTAATCTCATGTGCAAGCTTGACAGCTTTGGCACTCGCGACGAATTGATGGTGCAACGCTTGAAATCTCATCTGCGTGCTATCCACTGCTGTATTGTTAAATACGCCGCCTTTTTTATCAACCAGAAGTCCTCCTGCCAGGTAAGCACCTGCCGGAACAATCAGGCTATTAATCTCGTTAAAGGTGATCCAGTACTTCACCACGTCTTTGTAACGATTAAAGATTGTGTCGCAATATTTCACATAACAATCGATCATTTCTCTGGAAGCCCAAGCATTGAATTTCTTAGTTAAAGCAAACGGTGCTTCATAATGGGAAATTGTAACGATGGGTTCGATATTATACTTTTTCAATTCATTGAACACATTGTCGTAAAATTGAAGTCCTGCTTCATTCGGCGCTGCATCGTCTCCGTTAGGGAAAATTCTGGACCATGCAATGGACATTCTGTAACAACGGAAACCCATCTCTGCAAACAAACGAATGTCTTCCTTGTAATGATGATAAAAATCTACTGCTTCATGAGAAGGGTAATGAACCCCCTCTTCAGTCGTTATCGTAATCCGACGGGGAACCGTATGGGTTCCGCCCGTCATCATATCGGCTGTACTCGCTTTTTTACCATCAAGGTTCCAGGCACCTTCGTATTGATTCGCCGCTGTTGCACCGCCCCACATGAAAGATTCGGGGAAACCATTTTTGTTAGACATAAACAAGTCCTCCTTAAATAATCTTGATGAGATTTTCACCGATTGTAATGGATGCTTTGTCCGTTGTGATGACATCTACAAAATCATCCGAATTCGTAACAATGATCGGTGTAGTCAGATCATAACCTTTAGCCGCTATGGCATCTGTATCAAACTCAATGAGCAGATCTCCAGCTTTTACAGTATCGCCTTCTTTGACGTGAACCTTAAAATGCTCGCCTTTCAACTTCACCGTATTCATCCCGATGTGAATGAGAATCTCCGCACCATCATTTGAACTAATACCGATGGCATGGGACGTAGGGAAAACCGCGGATACCACACCATCTGCTGGTGCTACAAGTTTTCCAACCGTAGGTTCAATAGCGATCCCTTTTCCCATAGCGCCCGTTGCAAAAGCTTCGTCCTTAATCGTGGATAACTCCAGAACTTTACCAGTCAACGGAGCAGTGAGGACATGTTCAGAAACACCGGCAACTGGCGTACGACCGTTCGTAGCAGATGATTTTTCTTGTGTTGCTTGATTCTTTCCATCCTCAGGTACATCTTCAAATCCCAAGATCAGAGTCATGATGAATGTAACTACAAATGCAATCACACAACCAATTGCCGCATGAACCAGGTTCCATGGATGATCCGTGATAAATGCCGGCAGGGTAGCTATACCTGCAATACCTAGAGCCGATCGAGCTACACCGAACAATCCAACATATATACCCGCTACAGCGCCACCAACGATTACAGCGATCAGCGGTCTTTTCAAGCGTAGATTTACACCAAACAAAGCGGGTTCGGTAATTCCGAGCAGGGCAGTTACACTTGTAGAATATGCAACTTGTTTAAATGCTTTATTTTTAGTTCGGAGAGCGACCGCAAGCGCAGCTGCACCTTGAGAAATATTGTGTACAAGCATACCTGGACCAACAATACTATCGGTTTTCGTCTGAGCATAAGCAGTGAGCACAACAGGTCCCAAACTATAATGCATACCTGTCATAATCAAGAACGGGAATGCCCCGCCGATAATACCAGATACTAACCAACCTGCATGTGTATTAACAAAAGAAACGCCTGACGCCAGGTAGTTACCCGCGATGGCACCGATTGGACCCAGTACAATCAGCGTTAGTGGAGCCATAATAAGAATCACGATCAATGGTTTAAGAATGGATTTGATAACCGATGGAGAATACTTCTCGGCAAAGCGTTCAACATACGACAAGACCCATACCGCTAAAATAATTGGAATAACTGACGAAGTGTACGTCGCCGGAGTGACAGGCAGTCCTAAAAACGCAACAGGCTCACCTACAGACATCAACGCCCCTAATGAAGGATGCAACAGAACACCAGCAATGGTTAATGCAAAACCCACATTAGCTTTAAGCTTAACAGCCGCACTCCAGGCAAGCAGCATCGGCAAGAAGTAATACGCTGCATCACCGATAAAGGTCATAATTGTATTGAATTGCCCATCCAGATCAACGAGATCAAATGTTTTCAATATAAGAAGAACAGCTTTGATCATCGCACAACCAATCATGGCTGGCAGAATCGGTGTGAATATTCCGGAGATCGTGTCCAGAAGCGTAGTCAGTTTTCCCTTTTTCACAGTAGGAGCATCGTCATTGGTTGTAAAGTTCCCCAGCTTCGTCAAAGCTTTATACACATTGTTTACCTCATTACCGATAATGACCTGATATTGCCCACCACTGCTGGCAACACCCACCACACCTTGTACATTTTTTAATGCTTCATTGTTCGCAACCTTCTCATCTTTCAGATTAAATCTCAATCTTGTAGCACAGTGTGTTACACTATCTACATTTTTCTCTCCACCGACCAGTTTTAAAATCTCGGCGGCTGTGCTTTCATGTTTCATGTACTGCTCCCCCTCAAACGTTTTTAGGTATAAAAAAAGACCTAGAATTCTATCGAATATAGATAAGCTCTATACACGATGGAACTCTAGGTCTTGCCTGCCTCACCAGTAACAATCCTAGTTTACTCATTATAGTGGCTGATGAATCAGTCCTTCTCTTCATCAATGACCCTTTTGATATGAACCGTTAAATACACCAATTCATCTTCCGTTAATTCTTTTCCATAATCGACTCGAATCAGCTGTGCAATCCGGAGACTGCATTGATATTCATTCGCATACTTTTCTTTAATGATATGGAGAAAGTCGCTGTCACCGCTTTTCACAACCGTATGATTAAACAAGCGATAGGCGAAAAACTTCAAATGTGTGACTAGTCTGGAATAATGGAGTGAGCTTTCATTAAAATGTATATTAAACTGATATCGAATAATATTCAAGACTTTATGAATCAACTGTGTAATCTTCATGGTTTCTTCCATTTCAGATCCAAGTTCTGCATTGACAATATGAAGGGCAATAAAGCCTGCCTCATCTTCAGGCAGTGTAATATTAAATTCCTCATTAATCATATCCCGGGCTTTCATAGCCACGCGAAATTCATTGGAATAAAACGCTTTAATTTCAGACAACAAAGCATTATTGAAATTCATACCCTGCTTGTAACGTGCCACAGCAAAATTTATATGGTCCGTTAACGTTAGATATATATTTTCATTGAGTTCCTTGTTTAAGGACTGCTTGGCATGTTGAATAATGCTGTCGGACACCCGAATATACTCCATGGGAATCTGGGCGAGCAAGGCATATAATTTACCTGTTACATTTTTGGATTTCAGGAAAAATTCCTTCTCAATCTTACTTGTCTCCACGAGGTCTCCCTTTTTCTTCTGAAAGCCAATGCCACTTCCCAGAAGCATCATCTCCTGTTGTCGTTCATTGACCGCAGAGACGACATTATTATTAATAATTCGCGTGATTTTCATACGAATCTCCTTTTATAATGAAACGTTAACAAGATTTAGCAACAAAAAAAAGACCATTAATAATGCCCACATCGTATATAGCCTATACATGTTTGCATATCAATCGGTCTTGCCTGCTGATCAGTAACAATCCTGATTATATTCATTATTTACTTGTACGATTATCTTAGTGGAAGACGTTATATTTGTCAATTGGAGAAACCTTTATAACTAGAATTAATCATTCAACCCTTTCCCCTCCAGGATCGGCTGCATGTACTTCTCGATTCGTGACACTTTTGTCTTGGATTGCTTCGGTTGTGAGAAATAATAGAGATATGCTCGCTGCCGTCCGGGTGTCAGTGCTTCAAATGCAACTCGGAAAGCAAGATTCTCATCGAATTGCTGTTGAAGTTCCTCAGGAACGCTATATTCGGCAGTTTTTTTCATTTCCACCTGCAATCCCGCCTGTTCCACTTCAATCGCTTGCTGGATATAGGCTTTGATCATAGCCTCCTGCTCTACAATCTGCTTCAGACTGGTGAAGCGAAGCTGGCGTTCTGCCTGTACATTCTCCGTTTGCTGGACCAAAATGCCGTGTGTATCCTTCAGCAGAGCACCTTTGAAGAACAGGATCGCCACGTACTCTTTGAATCCATGGATTAGCACAATGTTCTTCCCATCGAGCATATAACAAGGGTGCATCCATTTCATATCCTCTGGCAGGTCAAAATCCCGAATAATCTCTCTCAGCTTCGTGGACTCTTCCTGCCACGTTTTGAGTTTCTTAAGATAGCCGTCAACTTTGCGATTCCCACTTGTATCGGTCATGGAGAAATACCTCTCTTTATCTCATGTTCTTATAGGTTCAATTGTACTGGTTTTCGGTGGATTGTACAGCGTTGCTTACAGAGCCTTTATTGACTTTTCCACTTGAATTTAAACCTTAATGGTATCAAAACACTTCAGAAAGTTAGACGCAATCTTCCTTAATATTGAAAGTTGTAAGGCAACTTTGTTTTTCTGGGGAGAAGGCTTATCAGAAGACTGATCCAATGCCCAAACGTCATTAGAGATACAGCGGCTGAGATGAGCTGAACAGCCCCTCATTGAAATCGATGCATAGGAGATGGAGAAGGAAAAAAGTGATTTAAGAAGACGTACCCGCAACTTTCTGATGAAAACCAGTCCAATTAATTTCGGCTATGTACAATTAAATAGACTGAAAGTCTTATGAACCTTCAAGCACCTTATCTTCAATTACAGGCGCCGGTATTTCTTTAATCTCAACGGATTCTTCCGGAGCAAAGCTCTGGATCTTCATCGGCATGGAATCCAGGTACTTGTACTCTTCTGTCTTGGTTGAGCTAGTTACAATTTCACCGTTTTTGTCTTTCTGATAAATCACACGTTTCGTCGGTAAACCCGTATTTACATCAATGGTTACAACTTCCTTGTGGAGGTTATCCTCCGAGACAGCTTTTTGCTCGTTACTCTCAGTAGCAGAACGGGATTTTGTGCCCGCAGTTTCCAGTACTGTCCAATCCTGACTCTGTAATTCTTCTTTAGCATTCTCCAACAACGAGATCTGGAGCAACTTCTCATTTTCAGCAGCTATGTTGTCCGGCATGGTCCAGGTATTCCCAACCAATTTCCCTTTCTCGAAATCTCGACCATACGAAGTGATTTTCTTACCGCCATCTTCAATAATCAATTTATTATGAAGCTGGTTATCACGGTATTCCTCAGTGATTTCTGTCAAATTTACACGGTCCCGGTAGCGAACGATATATGATCCGTCTTCAAACGATTCTTTAATGTAATCAATCTTACCCTGGGTCGCCTTAAGTGCTGCGCTTTCAACATCGCTTTGAGCACTAACTATAGACGGTTCATTCAAGTACATGTAGCCACTCACAGATGCAGCTACCAGTGGTATGGTGAGTAGTGAAACCAATGTTTTTTTCTTCACAGGTTGGCCCTCCTCTAATTTAGTCAGTATATATTCTTAACGCTTTATTCTGCTTTTAAGTTCCAGCCATTTACATATCCACTATCAAAATATCCTGTTGAGTTAGATCCTGCTTGGTGATCCTGCAACCTCCACGCATTTGGATTATATGTAGAAGCCATCAATTCAGCATCAAAAAATTGCATATAATAGTCAGACTGAAGCCCTTTCATTACACCAGACAAATTATTACAAGAGCTAGAATACATTGGAGTCGCTCTACTTGTTTTGGCAACCGAAGTGTGATAATAATTGAAAGTCGTAAGCCCACCCGTAGTATTGTACCAGGCAGCCCAACCTAACGCTGCATTAGCATAATATCCAATACTGGAACTAGGATAATAATTCCGCATCCATTCAAATCCCCCAGCGGTTGCAGTGCCGCATTGTTACATTTTGTAATAATATATAAATAATATGTTTTTATGCAGATAATTACCACAAAAATCTGACTATGGTTTTAGGATCACCTTCAGAGTTATGGTTCTTCAATTGAAAATCAAAAAAATGCCGCATAATTAGCGGCTCGTCATGCATTCTTAAGTTATCCTACGCTCACTATTGGTCTGTTGATGTCAAACCGACTATCCATAACATGTACACAACGGTTACTCATGGATGTCTCACACATCCGTAATGATCGTCAGAGCTTTTTATGATTATCCATAAAGCAAAAAGGCCCATAGACAATCTATGGGCCTTTTGGTTTGGTTAACATTTATGGCTTAAGCTAATATCCAGTAGTGACTGTGCCTCATTTTCCAACATGGAGGAAGCTATCATCCTGAAGTCTTCAGCCCCAATTTCAAAGTGACCATTACGAAACGGAAACCCCCAATTGCGATTTCCCCGTGTAAAACTGAGCTGATCTAACAACGTTGCGATCTTTACTTCTCGACACAGAAGATAACGGAGATCTCGGCGAAAGGGTACAAATGATTCCGACATCTGATATTGGTAGACCCTGTCGTCGATAATCTGACCAATAGCGGTAAAAGCCTGAAGTGGCTTGCCAGTTGATATGTCTGTACGTGGAGAGTAGTATATCATCCAATCACCCGCGGACATCTGTCGCAACATTGCTGACTTGCCATGGCATAGCTGCGCAAACCCTCCCTCTACGGCTACATTTACATGAGAAGCAGACACAACGCCAATCCAATATCTTCTGTCTGTCATTTCCAATGATTTCAATACTTCCGTTGTACTTCTCATCCTTCAACCCACTCCTCTTAATCTGTGATATATCAAAATATAAAAAAACACTACTGACAGGTGTATGTCAGTAGTGTTTTAAGATGTTTTTGGCTACTTCCTGCATTCGAAAGCGTAAAGACTCCGGCTCCAAGACCTCGATATCTCCACCCCAACCAAGTAAATAATGCAAGATTTCCTCCGGGTAGCGGACACGAAAATGAAAAATCACACCTTCCTCTTGATCCTCAAATGCATCCATATAAAAATGAAGGGCCTCCATAATTTTGTCAGCGATTTCAGGTTTAGCCCTGATTAATATGTGTTCGTTACGGTCGTCAGGAGGTCGATAACTGTTTAGATCAAAATCCGGCGGCAAAAGGAATTGATCCTCCAGCACGGAAAGTTCAGTCATGCGTGACAAACGAAAATGACGGATGTCTTGTCGCATATCACAACGTGCAATTAACATCCAATTCTCCTGAACCAGTGAGAGGCCATAGGGTGAAACCTCACGCATGTTATACCGATTCCCATCCGTTCCTGGCATTTTTTTCAGATACATAAAGCTGATTTTACGTTGATCCAGAATGGCATTACGTATCTGGTTAAGGTATGTTTTCACCCGTGCTCGGGTTAAAGGTTCAACCGTATGAAGCAGTCGCATCGTTTCCCGAACACGTGTTGATTCATTACGAACGGATTCTGGTAAGATCGCTTCAATTTTTCGTTGAGCCGACTTAGCCTCCATCGCGTATTCTGTATCCATTCTCTGTTCGATAAAATCAGCTCCCATTAGCAGGGATACGGCTTCTTCTGCGGTGAAGCTTACCGGGGGCAGAAAATATCCTTCCATGAGGGAATACCCCTGACCCGGAGCACCCATGATCGGAACACCAGCCTCACTTAATGCCTGAATATCTCGATATATCGTACGTACACTCGTCTCCAATTGAGCAGCTAAATCTTCTGCTCTTAACATCTTTCTTCGCTGCAATTCAAGCGTAATCGCAAGCTGTCGCTCAGTTTTGTTCATTTTCTAAGCCCCCACCGTTTCATCATCCCAACCTAAATCATTCTATCACAGTAACGTGTCTTTTCGTTTCGTGAATTAAAGCTATGGAACGTCTTACATGCCACCCGAAGAAAATCTTTTGTGGACTGGGTAGTGTGTTGTTTGTAAGATCCGACCTATCTCCACTTTATATTTAAACTGGAAAAATACGATACATATACCGATAATGTTGAAGATGTCTAACAACGCAAAGATCCATATACATTGAAGGAGTTGCACACTTTTGAAAAGATTCTATCTAGGTTTTGGATTAACGATCACCATTATCATTGGACTATTATCAAGCGCTACTCCAACAGAAGCAGCATCGAAGAAAGTAAACTTAAAATTGTCAGATGGAGCGACGTACTATGGTGAAGTTTTAAACGGGAAACCTCATGGTAAAGGAACCGCAAGATGGGGAGAAACCGAAGTTTACTCTGGAGATTGGGTGAGTGGTAAGCGGCAAGGAAAAGGCAAATATACATATACATTAGTTGAAGGTGGAGGTGTCCCCTTTGAGGATTACAATGAATCTAATATGGGCCATGGAACAGGTGAATTCACTACAAAAACCTACACCGGATCATGGATTAATGATACATATCATGGTAAAGGAAAAGAAATTACGCAATGGTTAGAAGTACAGTATCTTACTTCTGATGGTAAGGTTTACCCTATACTTGACAGATACATCAACACCATTAACAATGGAACATTCAATCAGGGCAAGATGACTCAAGGATATTACGCAATTCACTCTTCAGATACTGTCTCACTAGGATATACTGATCACACAACTACGATTGCTCTCAAAAATGATTATTTCAACGAAAAGTTAACCGGGGATAAGGACTTTTTTGACACGATTATCGATTATAAAAAGAAACACGGTTCTTCTGAAAAATATATTGGGATTAAACCATCCGAATTCTCCAAAGGTACATTAACTAATGGCAAATTCACGGGGATTACGCATCTAATCGATTATAGTAATTCAGTTAGTTATTCTAAACAAGTCATAATGAACGATAACGTATTAAAGGAGAATCACATAACATCTGGCGTATTTCATAAAGATCGTAAGAAGACCATTAATGAATTCCTGCAAGCTATTAAGCCCTACTCAGTCAAAATCAATACCATCTCTGACGAGATTATGTCATTAAAAGACATTAACTATGAGGGAATGATCCCTAGGTAGTGGAGGTCACAAATGAGCAAAAAGCGATGGATTGTGAGCATAGTCATTTTGATTATCATACTTTTCATGAGCGAATTGATGATGTTGTCCTCAGGAAAGGTTGGAGTTCTCAACATAACGCAGAGAATCATTTCAGGTGCACCTCATGTTATCGTTCAAGGGCAGACACTGTCTTACCAAGGTAAGGTTCATTGGGAGGATATCCAAAGTAGTATCGAAGAATATTCCGCAAGCGATGAAGGAACGGTCTTGTATAAAGCACTAGGCACCCCTGTCCCACCACCTTGGATATATGTGAGAAAAGAAAACCATCAGGGTTTCCGATATAAAATCCCGCAGCTTCCCTGGAAACTATAAAATGATCTGGGAACTTCACGAGCAGACATCACCAGATGTTCGCTTTTGCTATGAATTTGTAGTCTACCTCGCTCAATGGTGACATGTCCTATGGTTCAGGTATCAAATACAATCCACACTATTGTTCATCTCACTTTTCTTCCAAACCGTTAAACTGCCTGAGCATGGCGGTGAAACGCTCCAGTTCCTTATCATCCCATCTGGATATACGACCATAAAAAGCTGACTCCTTCTCCTTGAGCGCACCAACCGTCGATTGTTGACCCAGTTCCGTAAGAGACAGTAACACCCCGCGCCGATCGTTGGGGTCTTGCTCTTTGCTAACATATCCTGACTTTTCGAGTTGTTTGATTAATCGGCTGACCGAGCTGCGGTCCATTGCATTCGCTTCTGCCAAAGCCGCGGCGCTTGTTGGGCCATAGGAGTAGAGCCACCGTACCAGTTGAAAAGCGGCAGGTTGCAGGTTCGCATCAAAACGCTCGGCAGACCGAACGTTAAGCGCATGCGAAGCACTGATCAGTGCATGAATCTGCTCACCCAGCGCTAGCTCCAGGGCTGTTCTATCTTTGGTTTTGACTGGATTTTTACTCATTATTGTTAACTCCCTCTCCCAGATACATGAAAGTAGACTTCTCGAAATATAGTTGACAAATATCAATTAATATTTATAGTTGATTTATGTCCATTATATAATTCCGAATCTATTCGTGTCAAAAGGAGATCTTCTTATGAAAACTAAACATCCCATTATTGTCATTACCGGAGCAACAAGCGGTTTAGGGCAGCTTGCAGCCATGGAACTCGCCAAACGTGGGGCACATCTTATACTCACAGCCCGAAGCAAGGAACGTGCCGAGGCTACCAGGTACAAAATCAAGGAGATCATGCCTTCTGCCAAAATCGAATTTTTCTATGGAGACTTGTCCTTACTAAGTGATGTAAAACGTGTGGGGCTTGAGATTGCAGCCGCTTATCCGCGTATAGACGTACTTTTGAATAATGCCGGACTTCATGCTTTTGAACAGCGAGTCACGTCCGAAGGATATGCCGAGATGATTGCCGTCAACTATTTGGCACCTTGGCTGTTAACGCACACCTTGCAATCTTCCCTGATTCAGTCGGGGCATGCCCGTGTCGTCAATGTTGCATCTGAAGCTTCGCGGAATCACGGCACATTGGTATTGCCAGATGACTTAACGGATATCACTCCTTTTACTGCACGCGGTTCCTCTCCAATCTATGGCAAAACCAAACTGCTCAATATCATGTTTACTGGCGAACTTGCCAGACAATGGCGCGGAACCGGGATTTGTGTAAATGCCTTGAATCCTGGCTTTAATGTTACGGGTCTTGGACGAGAGCTATGGTTTGCAAGTGTGCTTGAACGCATTTTAACCTTTTTGCACATTGGCGACCCGCGCCGGGGTGCGGATATCATAACTCGGTTGGCTGTGGATTCGAAGTATGGCGAGGTATCAGGAGGATATTTCAATGTGGGAACTGGAGCATCTATTGTTCCTATACATCCTGGCGGAGATGAGGCCATGCAAAACAGACTGTGGGTGGTTACGACACAATTACTGAAAGAACGTGGTTTGTTGGATTAATAGAAAGCAGAAAAGGGCTGTTCCATAGCCCTTAACATGGCTGGAACAGTCCTCCTTTTTTCAGTAGCTTATATTGTCGCAAACACCTTATCGAATCCAGCTTTTGACTTGGCGAACAACTCACTTGAACCAAGATTCGATGCCGGGGCCAGTACTTCCTGAGCCACCACACCATTGTAGCCAATCGCCTGCAGATTTCTCAGAAATCCGCCCAGATCAATGACCCCTTCGCCGGGGTACAAACGCTCATAATCCAGTAATTCCTCGATCGGCAAATCATAAGCATCGTTGATATGCACATGAACAATCTGCTCTTTCTTCAACTTCAACAGATCTTCCATCGGTAGACCATTCGTATGCCAGTGATAGGAATCCACCAGTAAACCTACGTTAGACGCATGGATCGTCTCGATCCAGTCCAGCGTATCTTCCACACGCCAGATAAACGGATTCTTCCATTGCGTCCGCAAATGATGGCAGCCAACAAACTCCAGCCCTAACTTAATCCCGTAAGCATCCAAGATATCTGCGCAGAGTCTCAAGCGTTTCGTAGCTGCCGCCATAAATTGCGCTGCTGGCTGATCCGTCGAGGGTAAAATATACGTGCAGCAGCTGTAACAATTCAGTGAAGCAGAAGCTTCTGCCATAGCGACCAAAGATTGCAACCCCTCACGAAATTGTTCATCTGTCGTCCGCCACTCTACCGTCAGACCCGATGAACCGATGATCACCTGATTGCTTTCCAGCAGATGTTGCGCCCGTTCCTTGCCATACGTTTCAATCAATGAGAGCGGATTCAAATCTACAGATCCGAATCCGTGCTTGGCCGCATCTGTGATATATTGTTCATCAGACTCGATGTTGCCCAGTCCCGCATTCGTTAACCCTCTAATCATCCCAATCTCCTCCTGTGACTCGTCTGGAATTGCAGCTTGTATATCATTTTCTTTTATCATTTTATAATAGCAGTACTCTCCGAAAAAGAAACCATTAAAAAAGAGCCGCAACAACGTTATATTAACGTCATTACCGCTCTATCTTTTCTATCTTACACTCTCTAACGTATACCGGTTACGCGGAATTTCAAGACCCAGATTCTCCCTTAGCGTCTCATGTTCATACTCCGTACGGAACAGCCCTCGTTCTTGCAGAACCGGAACAACCAGCTCCACGAAATCTTCCAAGCCATTTGGTACCACGGTACGAACATTGAATCCGTCTGCCGCTTCGCCTTCAAACCATTCCTGAATCCGATCTGCGATCTGATCTGGTGTACCAATGAACGATGTACGTGGGGTAGATGCCAGCAATGCTACTTGGCGCAGAGTCAGCCCTTGTTCTCGTGCCTGCTGCTTGATCTTGTCTGTTGTACTGCGGAAGCTGTTGCTGCCAATCTCCCCAATCTCGGGGAAAGGTTCGTCCAGTGCGTACTGGGAGAAGTCATAATGATCGAAGTACCTACCCAGATAGTTCAACGCCTGATCAATACTCACCAGTTCGGCAATTTCCTGATATTTCTGCTCAGCCTCTTCCGCTGTTCTACCCACAATGGGGCCGATGCCCGGGAAGATCAGGATATCCTCTGCCTTGCGTCCATAAGCCACCGCTCTTGCTTTCACATCGCGGTAGAACTCCTTTGCTTCCTCCAACGTCTCATGTCCCGTGTAGACGGCATCTGCCGATCGGGCGGCCAGATCTTTACCAGATTCAGATGAGCCCGCCTGAAAAATCACCGGATGCCCCTGCTTCGAACGCCCCACATTAAGCGGACCCTGTACCGAGAAGTGCGCTCCCTTGTGATTTAGCGTATGTAGCTTAGCAGGATCGAAAAATACGCCCTGTTCCTTGTCTCCGATAAAGGCATCGTCCTCCCAGGAATCCCAAAGTCCTTTGACCACATTCAGATGTTCTTCCGCAATCTCGTAGCGCAGCGCATGGTTCGGATGTTCGCCTTTGCCAAAATTAAGTGCCGATCCTTCAAGAGGTGAAGTAACCACATTCCATCCGGCTCTCCCACCGCTTAATTGATCTAACGAGGCAAATTGCCGCGCAACCGTGAAGGGCTCACTATAGGAAGTAGACAATGTAGCAACCAGCCCGATATGGGAAGTTGCCCCAGCGAGTGCGGACAGAAGCGTGAGAGGTTCGAAGCGATTGAGAAAATGTGGATTGGACTTCTCGTTAATGAAGAGGCCATCTGCAATAAAGAGCAGATCAAACTTCCCTTTTTCCGCGATACGCACCTGCTTCTTGTAGAATTCCAGACTAACGCTCGCGTTAATTGGAATATCCGGGTGACGCCAAAAGGAAATGCTGTTACCCACTCCGTTCAGTTTGGCTCCCAACTTCAATTGTCGTTGCGACATATATATTCCTCCCTATGTTGTGGTGATGACCATTCAGTTCGAGTATCCTTTTATCTCTGAGAGTCGTTTCATCATTTCTTTATGCTGTTTCCGCTAACTTCTGCTGTTGCCATGCCTAATCCCGGTTTATCCGCCTGTTTCACATCACTTACCCGGACTGCCCAAGCCGCTCCAAGCAATACAATCCCTGTAAATAGAAAAATAAACGGAATGCCGATCCATCCACCGAGAAAACCACCAATTAACGGTCCAAGCACAATACCGAACTGACTCGCCGTCTGACTCAGACTGACAGCCCTCCCACGAAAATCGTGATCAGCATATTTGATGATCAGGGCATTAAGCGCCGGATAGACTGCCGCAAAGAACAAACCATAAACAAATCGCAGGCTGCCAAAATAAATCAGATTCGTTGCTGTCATTTGCAGCAGACTGCCAATCCCACCGCCGATCAGACCGATAAACAGGGTTTTCTCGTATCCGATCCTTCCACCAATCTTCCCCCATCGCGGCCCCATAATGACGGTTGCCACACCAATCGCCGAGAAGACAATTCCTGCACTGAGTGTTGCACTGCCAATATCTCCGCCAATCTGGACCACATAGAGCGTCAGCACCGGTTCGATGATGAGCACGGAGGTCGAGACTAAGAGAATCAAACCGTAGATTCGCATCAAACCCGGCGTGGAAGCCGCTCTTTTCAAATCCCCTATGATCTTCGTTGGAACGATCGTACGAGTTTGTCGTGACTCCTTAACACCGAGGACCATCAGAGCCGCGAGCAATGTAATTACAGCGGATGCAATGAAACATCCCCGCAGTCCGATCCAGTGACTCAATACACCACCGGCAAGAGGACCAAGAATTCCGCCCGCAGCGCTGGCCGTAGAGATCACGCCAAGTGCATAACCCACCTGTTTCTCCGGAGTATTGGTGCCGATCAGTGTAATCGAGGCGGGATGAAAACCAGCCATGAGTCCCTGAAAGACCCTCACCGCGATAAACGTATACGGATCATACACAAAGAAGTTAGCCAGATGTGCAATGCCTAGCCCCACTCCGGAACGGACCAGCATCAGTTTGCTGCCATATTTATCAGCCAGTGATCCCCAGAAGGGTGCGCATAATCCGCTGATCAGAAAGCTGATGGAGATGGAGATACCCGACCAAGCTTCCAAGCCACTCTGGATACCGAGATCATTTTGCAGGAATATAGGAAAGAACGGAACGGATAGCGAGTACGCCATATGATTGAAAAACAGGCCGAACCACAGAATATACAGATTTCTCTTCCATTGTGGCATCTTGGCATTCTCCATACTATATAATTCCTATATAAAAAGTAGGTTATTATCCATATTAGGGTAACGTCATCGGAAAGTATAATAGAAAAGTTCAATAGACCCATTCAAGAATTAAATGAATGGGTCTATACCTTTATTTCGTATGGGTTTTCGTTTACACTCACGCATTTTCACATCATCGGTGTAGACAAAAATCCTCTTGTATAAGTGGTACGTTTTTCGCTTTCCTTCTGGTGAAACATTTTTTGTGGAATCAGGATGTTTGGTACGAACATGGAAAATTTATGTTGAAACAACAAATAAGTTCGTATAATATAAAATTAATTACTTGTTTTATAAATATAGAACTAATCCAGAAAGGAACTAAACTCTTATGAACTACACAGTAGAAGTTGATTTTGCGCCAATTTATGAATGTGTAAGCACCCTGAGCGCTTTTATGAGTAAACAAAATCATACTAACCTGGATGCCGGGAAACGATGGGTTCGTGATGTACAGGATCGATTCTCACCAGCCAAACTTCAACAAATGCGAGATACGATGAAAGCCACAGACAATTTCAGCCTTGCGCCATATATATGGAGCTGTTCAGGGGAACGTTCGGTGAATGGCTTTTTGAATTGGCTTGAAGAGTTGTCCTCAGGACAATTGTATGACATCGCCGCTCGCTTTAAGTTATCTGTCCCCTCCAATCTGCCCGAATTGCGCAATCGGACATCCGAAGTGCTACGAGAATGGGATACTCAGTATTTTGGGCACATCGATCCGGCAATTATTGAGGGACTCTTTTTGGAAGCTGAATCGAGACGTTCCAGTCTGAACGGGACGAATGACCAAGAAGTCTATGAACAAGCTACACAGGGCATGAGGATATATCCCAACCATACGCTAAAAAAAATAATCCTCATCCCTCAATATCATGCACGTCCATTTGTCACCTCAGTGATCTTTGACGAGATGATCTTCACTAATTATTCTTGCGATATTCTTCCAACAGAACCGGGACGACCAGACCCTGGGTTACTGCGTCTAACCCGGGCACTGTCCGATGAAACCAGACTGTTCATCTTAAGACTACTGGCTGGTAAACAGATGACCTTCACTGAAATTGTCCGTGAGGTTGGACTGTCCAAGAGCACGGTGCATTACCATCTAATAGCCTTGCGAGCAGCCGGGCTGATTATCGTGCATTATGATTACAAAAACACCGAATATAGCCTGCGCTTGGAAGCTCTAAACAACCTTCCACGGCAGATTGGAGCTTACATTGAAGGTTGAGTTCAAGCATCTCCATCTCCACAAATTGCACTATTCTATCATACGGAGGAACCTTAATGCTGAAGCGAAGTTATTACGGTTTATTGGCTACTGTTACTCTTAGCTCTCTCGGTGATGTGTTTGGTCTTTTGGCCATGGAATGGCTTGTTTATGAATTAACTGCCTCTAAGTTAGCCATGGGTGCTATGGCACTAAGTTTCAGCATTCCCGAGGTAGCCTTCCGGCTACTTGGATCACCGCTGTCCGACCGACTGCATCGTGGACGGTTCATGGCCGGACTGGCTACAGTACGACTGTTGGCTCTTTTGTTGCCGCTAAGTATGGGTATCGCGGGCCAATTACAACTTTGGCACCTATTTCTCGCCGCAGCACTCAGCGGGGCCTGCTCCGCCCTCTTCATGCCAACGGCCATGGCTGTTGTACCGGGCGTAGCTGGCAAACACAAACTGCTGCGGGCATTCGCAGTGATTGATGGTTGTCGAAATGCCGCTGCTTTGCTGGGACCAGCCTTTGCCGGAGCTCTAACGGCTGCAGCTGGAGCGTTACCAACATTAGGCATCAACGCTATTTGCTACATTGCAGCCATCACGGCACTGCTCTATCTGCCCACAATGCAGAAACCAGTAGCACAAACATCTTTTTCTCTTAAAGCTTATATCCAAGATATTGGAGAGGGCTTCACTTTTTATCGGCGATTCCCAGCCATGCTATCGATTATGGTAATGGTTTCGATCAGCAATATGTCCTCTGTAGCCATCTGGACCATGATGATTCCTTTTGTCCGCGAAGTGCTGCACCGGGATGCCGCCGCCATGGGCACTCTGACCACGGCTTCGGCATTTGGCACACTAGCAGGACTAACTATTATCTCGTGGATGGGTGAAATCAAGAGAAGACGCACGGTCATGCTGTGCAGCTTAGCTGTGATTGGGCTTTTCAACGCTTTATTGGGACTATTTCCGAGTTACCCATTTGCACTTATTGCCTTATGTGCTGCAGGAGCAGCCGGACCTTTCTTCGGTTCTCTAAGCTCTTCGTTACATGGTACGCTTGTGCCCAGTTGTCTACAAGGCCGGGTTAATTCGATCCGATTCCTGATTGGTGGAGGATTACAGCCCGTAGGTGCTTTTGCAGGTGCAGCGGTTGCAGAAGTCTATGGCCTTCCCTTCCTATTTCTGTCTTTAGGTCTTCTTCCTTTCATCTGTTCGATAGCTGCTTTATTTCTCCCGAACCTGAAAAATTTGAATGGCGATCTCGATACTCTACTACATAAGCCATCCAATAAAGTTCGTATTACAAGCAGTTAACAACACTAAAAGCGCCGTCCCTTTTTATTGGAACGACGCTTTTGACGTGTGACAACGATAGCAGTTTACCTCAAACATGCCATGATACCACATCTGTCCCCCACTTCCCAAACATGCGGGACTGGTATCCCGACATAGGTGGTAATTGTGAGATAAAAGCCAACTCTTCGCTTCTTAAGATTTTTTTCTATACTCTCCATTATCGTGTAAATATGAAGTGAACTTGATTACATATCGCGATCATACTATTCCTTCAATTGGACCGACATAAATACATCGACCTCATCTTCACTGTCCAATATAAATCCAAATCGTTCATACAATCGCCGAGCAGGACTTCCCTGCAAAACATTTAAAATAACCCTTTTCCCCTGAACTTCATCCTGTTCCAGCAGCATGTTCAATATCTGAGTTCCTATTCTCTGGCCCTGATAATCGGGATGTATGTAGAAATGTTCCAATAGATATGCCTCAGACTTGGGCTTCAACGCTACACAACCTACCATTGAACCCTCCACTTCAATAATCTGTGTCTGGACAGGATTGAATGTATTCCGGAAACGTTCACGTACTTTCACATCATCGTACCTTCCCAGTCTGGTTAGATCATCGTAGAGTACCAACGCTCGCAAATCAGCGAGTTGCTCTTGGTCTGCCTGTACAGCTTGACGCATTGTTATTGGGTTCATTTGTTGAATTCCTTTCCAGTGGAGACACGTTAGTTTTTGAATGTCTTATCCCACGATAGGGATAGGACACTAAAAATCATACCTTTGGCAGCTCACATGAGCAACAGCGGATTTTAGAACGTAATATATTTTCCAAACTATTTATCTCCGCAAAAAATAAAAAAGCCCAAAAAGGACGGTGCAGTCTTGCTTATACAAATAAGCGAATCCGCAACCGTCCCTTCTGGGATGAAGATTATTTAAGAAAACTACGAAGCATGTGACGCTTGTGCTGCATGCTGCAATGCTTCCAGACCCAATGCGAGCGCACCACACAGACCTGCATGCTGGCCCAATCCAGGCTGGACAATATATTGGTCGATATGTTGCGTGATTGGGGCAGCATTCACATAACCATTCAGATTCCGTACAACCTGCTCCCGGATCATAGGAAACAGATGATCTTGCTGCATCACACCACCGCCCAAGATAATTTTCTGCGGCGAATGAAGCAGGATGGCCGTTGTAATCGACTCCGCAATGTAAAAGGATTCGATCTCCCACGCCGGATGATCTGCCGGCAATTCACTGCCAGGGATCTGCCAACGGGCTTCAATGGCTGGTCCTGCAGCCATACCCTCCAGACAATCGCCATGATACGGGCATAATCCGGCAAAGTGATCGTCTGGATGGCGTCTTGTGCGAATATGTCCACCCTCGGGATGTAACAATCCATGGACTCGTTGGCCCCCTGCCACAAGTCCAACACCAACGCCTGTACCAATCGTGTAATATACACAGTTGTCCAGCCCTTGCGCCGCTCCCCACGTCACTTCACCGAGCGCGGCAGCATTCACATCCGTATCCCATCCAAAAGGAACCGGAAATTCATGCTTCAAGGTTCCAATCACATTACAGTTTCCCCACCCAGGCTTAGGTGTGGTCGTAATATAACCATAGGTGGGACTATCCGGTTGCAGATCAATCGGACCAAAGGAGCCAACCCCCATTGCTTCCACATCTTTATCCCTGAAATAGTCGATCACCTTGGCAAGAGTGGTCTCCGGATGTTCTGTTGGAAAGCTGATCCGATCTTCAATCTGTCCATGCTCATTACCTACACCACATACAAACTTTGTTCCACCCGCTTCTATGGCTCCAATACGCATCGTTCTGGACTCCTTTCCTTCATTACAATTAACCTTTAGCCTTGGTTGGTGATATCTCATAGATATGAAGTGAAGAGAAGACCAGATCAGTATTTTCGGCATGAGCAGAGATGCCCTTGGAATCCACATCCGGATAGATCAGATCCGTAATAACCGCCTGACCATCATTTGCAAATACCTCCACAGATGAATGATCTACAAAGATACGCAAACTTTGATTCGCACTCGGTGCCTTTAACTCAGCTGTATGACGGCTCAGGAAATGTTCATGAAAATCGCCGATACCCGATCCACTACGATCGATATACACTTCCCCTCGGTTGGCGTCTACGCCAACGAGAGTTTCGTTGTCAGCTCCGCTTCTTAAGGCAAAATGGAACGACTGATTTGGAGTCCACTCTGCATGGATCTCATAGTTCACTAGTTGCAAAGCGTTCAACTGCTCACTCACTTGCTGAATCGAAGCATCCTGTAGGGACAATAATGGCGTACGGGCTTGCTTAAGTTCACGTGCAGGACGTTGAATCAGTATTACTTCTCCGGCTCTTGTCTCCAGAGACAGCTCCCGTGCAATGGTCATTGCTCCACGATAATCATTGGTTGGCGTCTGATTGGCATACATCCAGTTGCTCATCCACCCCATAAACAGGCGTCTGCCATCTTCAGCCGGAATGTCAGACCAACTAACTCCCGCATAGTTATCCCGGCCATGATCAATCCAGCGAATCGTATGGGATGCCTCATCTGGGACAAATGTTCTTCCATCAAAATCTCCGGTAAAATATTGTGTTCTGGATCCTTCTTTAAAAGCAGGATCTGCACCGATGCTAACGAGCATCACCCATTTCACCTGCCCTGAATCTCCATCCACTGCAAGCGGGAACAAGTCCGGGCATTCCCACACGCCATCGTGTGAACCGATCCCTTCGCCAAATTCACTTCCTAGCGTCCAATCCTTCAGATTGGGAGATCGGTACAGACATACCGTTTGACCACAAGCGATAATCATAATCCATTCCTTGGTCTGCTCATGCCAGAACACTTTGGGGTCACGGAAATCAACAAAGGACTCATGCTTTAATACCGGATTGCCCTCGTATTTAGTCCAGGTTCTGCCGTTGTCTTTGCTATACGCCAGACTCTGACGCTGAACAGGATGATCATTTGGTACTTCCAGATGATGTGTAAAAATGGCTACCAACCCCGGCTCATCTTCGAAAAATCCAGAAGTATTGTTCCAGTCCACCACCGCACTGCCGGAGAAAATCATGCCATGTTCATCCGGTGCCAGAGCTACAGGAAGTTCCTCCCAAGTGACGAGATCTCGGGTTACCGCGTGACCCCAATGCATCGGCCCCCATGTAGTACCAAATGGATGATACTGGTAAAACAAGTGATACTCCCCATTGAAAAACACCATGCCGTTTGGGTCGTTCATCCACTTCTCTTTCGGTGAAAAGTGGTATTCATTTCTGTAATCTTGTTTAAGAATTGTCGACATTATGGTTTCTCCTCCGTACTTTTCTTTATTTGTTATTACGGTCATATCCCGCTTGTTTAATCTGTAGCCATTCTTGCAATCCAAGGCGATCCAGCTCTTTCAAGTAAGCATCCCATTCCTGATCTATTTTCCCGTTCTGATACCATTCTGTACGCAGACGTAACACGTAGGCGAAGAGATCGGTCTCGATCGTGGACAATCGATCCAGTTCATCAATGGAGAAGAACACACTTGGATATACGTTCTCCGCTTTCATATGCGGAACCATAACCTTGTCAAGAAGTTCCATCCGCCAAGCCGCATCTTCCGGTTTGGTTGTGTATTTGTCATAATAACTGTCGAGAATGGCCAATGGTCCTGCGATACTGGTTTTTTGTCTGAGCTCCACAGGTGCAGAGCCTTCCAGCGGAAGATGCTTCAGCATCCCTTTGGCTTCATCGAATTCAAAAATATTTTGCTGACTCTCATCTCCATAGGTACCCCAGTTGTTCTGCACGGATTGGAGCGGATCGTACAATTGGTCTACCCACTTCGCTGTGGATTCCAGGTTTTTATTGCTGCTGGTAATGACCATGCGACCACGATCAAGCCCTATTCCGTTTGTTCTTGTAACATTGACCTCTCCGTTAGGGCCGGCAACCGGAGGCAGAACATCATACGTATCATTCATGCCTGTAATGTTAGCCTTATCCCAAGTGAAGTACATGCCGTACTTGTTGTCCTTGCCTTTCGCAAGATACGTGTTCCAATCCTGCTGGTACGATTCAACATCCACGAGACCTTCCTGAACCAACTCATGAATGTATTTAACCGCTTCCTTGTAACCTTCATCAGCTGCCGTGAAGACCACTTTCCCATCATTGGTTACCACGGTATGATCCCAGTTCTCTCCGAGTCCAAATGCCGCAAAGAGAAATGTCAGATCTTCTCCGCCCGGTTTGTTAATGAAAGATAACGGAATTTCGTCTGCCTTACCGTTGCCGTTAGGATCTTGGGTTTTGAAGGCGATCAATACTTCTTTCAGTTCTTCGGTTGTTGTTGGCATCTTCAGTCCAAGCTTGTTCAACCATTCCACATTAATCCAGGGCAAGTTATCCACTGCCTGAATCCGTTGTTTGCCACTTCCGAGTTCTTCAATCCATGGGAATGAATAGATATGTCCGTCTGGAGCCGTGATCATGCTCTTGTATTCGGGAGCTTCCTCCAGCACCTTTTGCAGATTGGGCATATATTGTTCAATCATGTCCTCAAGTGGAATGATTGCCCCGTCCTTCGCCAGTTTCAGGAGATCATAGTCCCCGTAACCTGCATCAAAAATGGCATCCGGCAAATCACCGCTGGCCACCGCCAGATTTCTTTTTTCTGCAAACACATCACTCGTATAGTTCTTCCAGTTGATATGCACATTGGTTTTCTCTTCGAGTCGCTTGTTAATCAGCTTGTCGTTTGGATCAGCGGGAGCCAGCGGAGAGCTCTGTGTTATAAAATTCAATGTCACCTTGCCATCAGGGGATTGCGCCTCACTAGCCGCGCCGCCTCCACCCCCGCCACAGGCGGTTAGAAAGAGCATTGCAGATAACATGGAAATGGATGCCGTTGTAACGGCTTTTCTGGACTTGTTCACTTTTTTCATAATAATGACCTCCATGAGTTGGATTGGATCAACTTACTGTATCGCAGGCTGTTCACTATTTGAGGGAACCGACCATGACACCTTTTTCGAAATACTTCTGGAAGAACGGGTACATGATGATGAGTGGCAGACTCGAAATGACAATCGCTGAGTATTTAATCATCTCGGAGAGCCGTTTCAGTTCTGCCATCGCAAGCTGATCACTGATCATGCCCGGTGCAGCCTGATTCTGAATCAGAATGGAACGCAGAACGAGCTGTAACGGATGCAGGTTCGGATTATCGAGATAGATCATTGCATCAAAATAGGAATTCCATTGCCCAACGAACGCATAAAGTGCAAGTACAAAAATGATCGGTTTCGACAACGGAATGACGATCTGGAAGAAAATCTTCATCTCAGAGGCGCCATCCACGTTTGCAGCTTCTTTCAGTTCTCGAGGGACTCCTTTGAAAAAGGTTCTGGAGAGAATGATGTTCCAGACGTTAACGGCTCCAGGGATGATGATTGCCCACACCGTATCGAGCATGCCGAGATTACGTATGAGTAGATAGGTAGGGATCAATCCCCCGCCGAAGAACATTGTAATGATAAAGATAATCATGAAAAATCCACGTCCCGCGAGCCTATCATCCGACAATGCATAACCTGCAAATATGGATACGGTCACGGTGATCAGCGCAAAGGAAACCGAGTACAGTACCGCATTTGCAAACCCCCGAATCATGGCTGGATTGGACAAAATCATCTGATAACCGTCCAGACTCCAGTCCGATACATTAAAGGACAGTCCACGATTCAGTAGCACCGTGGGGTCCATGAATGAGGCGATAACAATATAAATCAGGGGAACAACCACAACCAGTACAGCACAAGTGAGAAAGATGGCATTGAGTGTGAGGATCAATCGATCCATTCCCGTGTGTTTAACAACCATGGATAATACTCCTTTCCTAATAGAGGCCTTCGCCTTCATTCAATTTCTTCACAATCAGATTCACCGTCACCAGCAAAATCACATTGATCACCGAGTTGAACAATCCAACTGCCGCAGAATAAGCGTAATCTCCAGACTGTAACCCCACCTTGTAGACATATGTGGCAATAATCTCGGAGGACGGCAGGTTCATGGACGTCTGCATCAGATAGGCCTTCTCAAATCCAATGGACATAATCCCGCCAGCTGCAAGGATAAAGACGATGGCCATAATCGGACGAATCGTTGGAAGGTCAATGTGGCGAATACGCTGAAGGAGATTGGCTCCATCCAGATTAGCCGCATTATGAAGCTCCGGATCAACATTGGCCAAAGCCGCAACGTATATGATGGAAGCCCAGCCGGCTCCGGTCCAGATATCGGACAAAATGTAGATCCAGCGGAAATATTCCGGTTCAGACATGAACATGATCGGCTGACCTGTAATCCATGTGGCTAATTGATTAATTGGCCCTGTCGGTGAGAGGAAGATGAACAGCATACCCACAACCACAACAACCGAGATGAAATTGGGTGCGTACAGAAACAATTGAATATTTTTCTTGATGCCAGCTTTGCGTACCTGATTCAGCATGAGTGCCAGTAAAATGGGCACCGGGAAACTGAATATCAATCCCAAAAAGCTGAGTTTAAGCGTATTCATTAAAATGATATCGAAATTGGGTGAAGCTATAAATTTCTCGAAATGCTTCAGTCCTACCCAATCACTACCCATGATACCTTTGATCGGACTGAAATCCTTAAACGCAATGATGGCTCCGTACATCGGAATGTACTTGAAGATAAGAGTCAAAATTAAGGCTGGTGCAAGCAACATATATAAAAAGTAATTTTTTTTGAGCTGCTGCAACCTATGACTGCTTGTCGTCCTCACTTTCAGTACCCTTCCCTCGCCCTTTTTGCTGTCAGCTATGTTATCCAACACGATACCCCCGTTCATTCTAAAAGTTGACAATTGTTTTCAGTAAGGGCTTTCAATATTTACAATTGCCTATTTAATAATTTACAATTTATCAGGTTTCAACGGATTTAGTCAATACGTTTTGTAAAAAAACATTTGTGCATTTGATCATTTTATCTTTGCATCAATGTAACTAAAGAGGATTAAATTTGCATATATATAGCACTGAATCGTTAATACCAGCATAGATATTTCTATACTATTACTGTAATAGATCATCATTGTTACACTAATTAACGAAACTTCTGGAACAATTATGAAAATAGAATTCGCTCATCTAAATGTAAACACAATTGTGCATTTGTAAAACAGAGATTGCTATTTGTCCCGTTCTATTATACATTTGACTTAGAGAAGAATATGGATGACTATTGATGATTAGAGGTGAAGCATTAGATGGCAAAGGAAAAAGTCACGATACAAGACATCGCTGATGCTTTGGGGATCTCCAGGAATACGGCTTCCAAAGCATTAAATGATAGCGGAAACATCCCGGATGAGACCCGAAATCGTGTAATTAAAAAAGCAATTGAACTTAAATATAAACAGTTTGCCTATATGGACAATGAGCATGTTCTAACCAAGCCTCCGGGCAATATCGCCCTGTTAACTGAAAACCTGCCTAATACATCTCACTTTGGTTCATTGTTAATCAGCGGTTTGGAGAAAAGAATCAGTGCGGAGGGATACAATCTCTCGATCCATATCGTGCGTGAAGACGATCAAGATACACTTACACTTCCCAACAATTTTGATATAGCCAAAGTAGACGGCATTATTTGCATTGAATTATTTGATCTGGAATATACAAAGCTGATTACCGATCTGGGCATTCCCACCATCTTTATCGATTGCGCTTCCAACATATGTTATCCCGAATTCCAAGCAGATTTGCTACTCATGGAGAATGAACATAGCATCTATCAGTTAACCACAAAATTAATTGAGAGCGGCTACACAAGTATTGGATTCGTCGGAGATTACAATCACTGCAAGAGCTTTAATGAACGATGGGTTGGATATCACCGTGCTATGCTGGAAGCGGGGTTGCAAGTCGACCTGTCCCATTGCATCCTAGATAATGATCGCCTGTGTTTCTCCAAGCCAGGGTGGTTGAACCAGCGAGTGGCAGAGCTGGCATCCCTACCTTCCGCTTACGTATGCGCTAATGACTTTATAGCAGTTGATCTGATCAGGGCGTTAAAAGATAGAAATGTCGCTGTTCCACAGGATATTGCGATATGCGGATTCGATAATGCACCCCAATCTCGAATTATTGAGCCTGCATTAACAACGGTTCATATTTATAGCAATGAGATGGGCATTAAGACTGCGGAGATGCTGTTATCCCGGATTAATAGCCCAACACAGCCGTATCAGGTCTCACACATTGTGACCAAACCCATCATCAGGGAGTCCACACCAGCAATCATGGCCGATCATTCTCAGATGGTTCATAGTTCTGCAAAATAAAATAACCGTATGTCTCACGAGTAACAACTCGTGAAGCATACGGTTTTTTGTGGTTTCGATTTGGTTGGATGAAAGCTCTATCCTATCCATCGCGGCCTAGATAGAAATCATCTCGCGATTAGATCTCTTTCAAGATGCCTTTTACCAAACCAATAAAGGTTGTTTTCACTTGCGCAGCCACTTCAATAACTTCATCATGACTTAATGGCTGATCCAGAATACCACAGGCCATGTTGGTCAGACAGGAAATGCCTAGTACCTTCATACCGCCATGAATGGCAACAATGGCTTCAGGTACCGTGGACATCCCCACTGCATCCGCACCCATCGTACGAATCATGCGAATCTCCGCTGGTGTCTCATATGCCGGGCCACTCCACCATGCATAGACACCTTGCTGCAAGCCAACATTCTGCTCTTCTGCAACCTTAAGGGCAATACTGCGCAGTTCGCGGTTGTATACCTGTGATACGTCTGGGAAACGAACCCCCAGTTCGGCGTTATTCGGCCCCATCAACGGATTATTGGCTACCAGGTTAATATGATCTGTAATGAGCATCAGTTGACCCGGCTCAAAGCTTGTGTTTATGGCTCCGCAGGCATTGGTGATAAGCAATTGCTCGACACCCAGTGCTTTCATGATCCGAACGGGGAAAGTCACTTCGTCCAATGTAAAACCTTCATAATAATGAAGACGGCCTTTCATCGCTACAACCGTTTTGCCCATCAGTTCACCAATAACCAATTCATTGGCATGACCGATAGCCTCCGATTGCGCGAAATACGGAATATCTGTATACGGGATAACGGTCGCATTTTCAATCTCGTCCGCGAGCGCTCCCAGTCCCGAACCCAGAATCATGCCTACGGCTGGTTTGGTATGGATTCGGTTTAATATGTAATCTCTTGCTTCCTGAATATGTGCGGATTGATGCATAATGATATCCTCCTGATGATCTGAATTGAGTTAACAAAAACTGAGGTAATGAGGTGCTACTCATCAAGTGTAATGAACAATGGTCTTGATGTAAATGGAAGCTGTTCTATATACAATAAAAAAACGACCCTATGCTCCAGAATCGTTTAAAAACATGGACATACCCTAATCCAATGAATATTTGTTTCTACTTTTCAAGTAATCGATTGTCATGATCAGCAACAACATGAATGTAGCAAACATCAGCGGTTTGGCAAAAGTACCTTCTTCAAAGATATAATAACTAAATGCAAAATTTCCGGCAAAAGTAATTAAATAGTTTCGGATGTAATCCATCTTCTCATCTCTTTTCAGGAAAGAATTTGGTTCGCCATTTCTTCAAGCCTATCACAAAATTCCATTTAATACCATATTTTTATCATCCACACCAATCAACGCCTCAATCATGCACGAGATAGACGTACTGTATAATCTATATTGACTACAGCAAAAAATCGGCCACATTGTGACCGATTCTCTCCACTTCCCTGATGTTCAGGACATAGGGTTAATGATACGCCAAAATGATTCCTTAGGCTGCAACTGCTGATCAAAAACAAAGGGCCAATTTTTGCGCCCACGAACCGGGAAATGGTCCAGCCAGGTGTAATTGTCCGCTACTCCCCAGAACGTCACAGAGGTAATGGACGATTTATACTCACGGAACAAATTGAAGATTTCTTCATATCGACGCTCCTGTAGCTCAGCCATCTCCGAAGTTGGCGCGATGAGGTCCGTTCGACGATCCTCATAACGAAACACGGACATATCCAGCTCGGTAACATGCAACTGTACATCCAGTGAAGCATAACGCTCAATAGCCATTCGGATCTCCTCAATCGAAGGACCATGAATATTCCAATGCCCCTGCAACCCAATCCCGTGTACAGGCGCTCCCTTGTCCAGCAAAGACCGAACCAGATTGTAGATCTTTTCCCGTTTGACCGGATCCGTCTCATTGTAGTCATTATAGAAAAGAAGCGCATTTGGATCAGCTTCATGAGCCATACTGAACGCTTGCAGCAAATAATCTTCCCCCACCAGTTCTAACCACTTCGTGTCCCGCATGAACAGGTCGGTCTTATCTTCAATAGCTTCATTGACGACATCCCATGCATATATTTGCCCCTTATACCGACCTACTACCGTATCGATATGTTGCTTCAAGCGAGATAATAACAGCTCTCTGGAAGCAGGAGCACCTGAGGTATCTTCAAAAACCCATTTCGATGTTTGATTATGCCAGACCAAAGTATGTCCGCGAACCGCAATTCCTTGGGCAACGGCAAAATCAACAATTTGATCCGCCGCCTCAAATGTATAACGATCCTCTTCCGGGTGAATTTCTTCGAATTTCATCTGATTTTCAGCCGTGATGCTATTGAAGTGTTTGGCGATAAATTCCCCTTCGGACTGCAACATTCTGGTATGTACAGCAGCACCTATTTTAAACGTATTAGCGTACGCAGCATGTAGTGATGGAATTTCTATTGGCATTTACAATTCCTCCCTGCCCATTTTTATTCATCATATCGTTTGTTGAATACGCTTACAATGAACAAATTATACTTCTTCCCCCTCATATTTAACTAATTATGATCCTGGGCCCTGTGCGCAAAACAAAAACACCTCCACGTTTGTTCCACTGCTCATCGCAACAGAACGATTTCTTGGAAGGTGTTATGTGATCGCGATGTTCCGTTTAATTCAACTCATATACGAAGAGGATATGAAGCGTTACAGCTTGTCCACCTGTAACAACGTCACCTGTTTCACGGTGCATGCCGGGTTAATTTGCTCCTCGGACAGAATGTTTAGCTTAATCAGGCTTTTCAGCTTATGGCTGTCTACCTTGGACAACAATCGCCAGATGTCCGGGTCTGGAAGAGAAGCATACAGCTTCTGATCATCGTATTCCTTCCGGTTCTGAAGCACTGTTTTCACGGTGTAACCACCAACCTGCGTCTCATACACCCCTTGTTCTGCACAATACGCAACAATCTCATCTCGTAGTACAGACAACTGCTGCTCAATATTTTTTTGCTGCTGCTTCAGGTCAAAGTAAGTTTGCACTTTCTGCTCCATATCGATCACGCTCCTCTACTATCATAGGTATGCGAGGATCGCTAGTTTAGGACTGGCTGTTTATTTTATTTAAAAAGTGGTCTTTCTATTACTTAATCGTATACTGACGTCATTTTATATCCCCGTATTATGATTACAGCAGGTGTTCATTCAAATATGGATTATGGAAAACCATGCTGTGAACCCTTTCCATTACATCTGGCCCCATGGGTACATCCCCAACGCGCCTTAACAGAATCCAGCGCAGGCAAGCTATTGCTCCAAAAACCTGCTCCTCTTCCAGCGTGTACGTATAACTTGCAGAACGTGCAAATTGAGCGTGATACATCTCGCCGTAACTTTCCCCATTATAGATGGTGATCAGAAACACAGACCATGCCATATCGTACCTTGGATCACCGTACTGCCCATTAGTCCAATCGATGATGGTGTAATGGTCGTCCATCTCAAGAATGTTTCCCAGATTATAATCGCCATGAATCAAGCGGTCCTGTCTGATCTGAACCTGCTGGATCAAGTTTGCCAGAAGATCATTTATATCGTCATGTAATTCAATTTGAGGAAAAAAGTATTGAACAAAATCGTACCTGAATATGTATTCTTCATCTTCTCCAGTCCCCACTTCATTCACCGAATAACGATGGACCTCCATTAATCGCTCAGCCAAATGTGTCAGTTTGGTTTGTGTTAATTGGGTAACCGGCTTCCCATCATAGCTCGTTAACAGCAATTGATTCTCTTGCTCGTCTAATCCCCAACCGTAGGGTTTGGAAACACGAATTCCACTTTGATAAAGCTTGGACAATAATCGATATTGTTTGGCGATATCCGGTTTGGAATCCTTGTCCCAGACTTTCAATACGTACCGCTGATCACCCATTTCGATTCTCATCACACTCGCTTCCAGTCCAGGTGACAAGGGAGTGATCTGATACTGCTGTTCAATCATCTGCTGAACACGCTCATCCAGTTCTATCCAACTCATCTGGCTAAGTTGAATCGTCATCGTTCTCCTCCTTCCATGTTATGACCGCCTCCCCTGTTATTCAGGTATAATCAGGCCTTTGCCAATCACATTGGCGGATACTGGCTGCTTGCCCAATTCTCTGCCCCATACCGACAGCTGTCCCATATGGTGAATTTCATGGGCGATCACATGTCGCATAACTTCTCCCCATGAATCTGTACTGGCCTTGCCAGCTGAGCGATGATCGATAAAAGCTCTTTTTTCCATACTCGAATCCCAGGCTGTAACAAATGCCTCCACATCAGGACGTAACTTGCGATCCAATTGCCTTACCGCCTCAAGATTCTGGTAGTTTGCAAAATCTTCCGCATCATCCGGTTTGCCCTGAAGCAACTGAAGCCAGCTCCACTCTACATCAATGATATGAAATAACGTTTGTAATATGTTGCCTACTCCGCCCGTGCGAGGCCGAAGCAATTCTTCAAGCGGTACATCTTCACACCACACATACCATTGCTCACGCACCATCCAGTTATAACGAAAGAATGTTTCCATTGGTATATTCCCCTTTATCGGCTATATTTTTCAGAGAGATTTGATCAATTCTGTATTGGCAAAGGTATCCTCCGAATGTTCAAGATCACCATAAATTCCGCTAATCTGATTGAATCCGGATTTGATCCAGAAACGTAATGCAGGCCAATTTTTGAGCGCTACGTTAATTCGAATTTCCTTGTAACCAAGCTCGGAACAGTGCAGAGTCAATGCCTGAATTAATTCTTGTCCATAACCCTGCTTCTGGATCTCGCTCTGGATATATAGAAATTCGAGATAGATCGAATCCTCGGAGGGATACCCATGGTATACACTTAACAAACCAATATAGCGGTCATCCTCATTCGTGCGAATGGATTGAATTCGATAATTCTCCAGCCTGCCTCCCGGCGGAAGATGGCCTTCTTCAAAACATTCTTTCACATAGTTCCGATCATGCTCTTGTCCATCCCATTGATGCAAGTACCGACTGGTCTCATATATGGACTCGAGTTCAGGAATATCGGACTCCTTCACGTCCGAAATAATGAGCCTGTCTGACTTCCATTCTACTGGAAGTTGTTTCATCGTAATCACTCCATCTTTATATTCTATATAAGTTAAACTATTGAATATTTACACTGGCCACTACGATGACAGAACAACCTTCCGATCGCTGTTATCCCCAGAGTTTTTTGATTCATTTTATAATGGGAAACTCCGGGGATAAAGGCGAACGCTCCGCTTCTTCAGGTCCTTTCTGTCCTCTCCGTTTCGTGCAACTATTCAGTTCAAATTTATTTAGTTAATTTCTTTTTTATATATAAGATTACATGAATACCTGCATAAATAAACAGGACATTGAACAAATATAGAAGTACATTTAAATAGATGCCAGATATAAACCAGATTGTTCCCTCAGAATTAGCATAATGATAATCCGTAAAGAATCGGAGCGGGAAACCATACTCTGTTCGGAGCGGTCCATCTTCAGTATGTAAAGTTCCAGGAATACATAGGATGGCTAATACAGCAAGCCAGGCTGATAGATTCATTATTCTTTTGTTTATCGTCAATACATCTCCCCCTTATTCAACACTAACGGTATCTTCACCAAAATACGTCCCTTCCAACTTTTGATCCATAAAGTCTCTTAAGTCCTTTTGATCAAGTATATATTTCGAATCTCTATTAAATCTGCTTTTTGTGGATACAATAATCTGTTTCCGATTGTATTGAATTTTAATTTCAGCGTTATGCTTTAATCTCAAAGCAATTCCTGCACTAATGCTTCCTGTGACATCATCTACTGGTATTTTGGCTGATTCCGGGGCGCCATTCAGCCAGCCGACTATACGGCTAATGTCTTCTTTACTTAACGTAACATTGTCAATCCTAGTGTGTGCTCCACCGTCGCCTGTCCTGGTGTACACGACTATGCTCATCTCTGTGCTTATCACTTGATTTCTCGAAATCGGCTTATTTGGATCAGGGTTACTCGTGATTAGAAAATACAGAAACATGATTGCCGCACCTATGAAAAACCAGAATCGCCTACGTTTTCCTAGCATTACAGCGCATTCTCCGTATCCACCACGTTGGCAAACAGTCTCAGTACCGTATTGTGATGTGCAATAATCTGCTCTGCTTGAAGCGTCTTTGAATTCCATGTGCTGTGTGCATCTTGAACCAGATTGACCGTGTATCCCAGACTGTACGCTCTGCGGCAAGTCGTGTCTACACATACCTCGGTCTGCATTCCTGTAAGGACTAACTCCTTCACGCCATTATCTTGCAATTTCAGATGTAGATCGGTTTTGTGAAACGAATCCGGTGTCTCCTTTTCAATAACGAGGTCACCAGCTATAGGTGCAATGGACGGATGAATGGCCCACCCCGGAGTTCCTCGTTCCAGTGGACTGCCTGCCCCTTCGCTGTGCTGGATATATATGATGGCATGCCCTGCTTCACGGGCCCTGGCAATTAACACCTGGATCTTCTGAAGCAATCGTTCCCCCTGATATACGGGATCTGCTTCATCAAACATCGCTACCTGTACGTCAATGATTAGAAGTGCACAATGTGTTGTCATTTTGCTTTCCTCCTGACAAATCAATTTAATTCAAATCTTTCTTCTTCGTATCTTTAACAAAACTTCCAATACCATATCAATCAATACAAATAAAATAGCAGCAAGAACACCAAATAAGGTCAGAACTAACGTCTCTTTGAAATCCAAGATTGCTTCTCCTGCGCCCATGACCAGATAATAAATATACATGCCCAAAACTCCAGCACAGGCATAACTCAATATCCTCGTACTTAGATACAAAACATGATTAACGAATTGTATTTGGCTGAGCAGATAGTCCAGCAATATCGATAAAGGTAGCCCGATCAACAGGATCAAGGGAGTCGCGTATATCGGATAAATAAGAATGTAAAAATCAAAACTGTAGGATTCATTCATCGATATGAGACTTGCAGCCAAAGTAAAACAAATGATGGTTAGAACGGTTGTCATCAGCTTTCTTCCCATGTTCATCTCATCACTCCAATACAGTTATCTCTTATTCATTGGATGTGCTCATGCATCAGATTTTGCCGGTTGCCATCCGATTTCTTGAGACCAACGATGTGCTTTCTGTAATATGCTCCACACCATCGGTCCTTTTCCTTCAACATATTTGGGACGCTCATCTTTATACAATGACATGAGTCTGTGCTTTTCTTCCGCATAGTTCAAACAATCTTCTGGATGCTCCCTTAAATAGTCTCTGAACAGCAAGGTCATCTGCTCAGAGAAACTGCCTGCCTGTCTAACGTGTATATGTATCCTTCTGCTTCCGGGCTCTTCACGAAAGTAACGTTTAGTTTTATCCGGATTTTCTGCTCTGAATACAAATCCGACTGTTTCGATCTCATGTTTGTAGTCCAACAAATTTTCATAATTAGAAACAGATATTTGTATATCTATTATGGGTTTGGCATCTATTCCAACAATTGAAGTGGACCCAACATGATCGATCCGCAGAGCCTTTTCTCCTAACGCTTCTCTTAATTTCGAACCCGTTTCGAGAAACAAATCACGCCATGCCGGATCATACTTTGCAATTCTCCATTGATCCTCCATACAACTCCTCCTTGGTTATTCAATCAAGCTATATAATTAAATAACACGTTATTTTAACCTTTTGTTACATGTAGATTATTTAGTGACGCCATATAGAGATCATGCAAAATCTTCATTGTTTATTCCAAGATCTATTTGTTTTCTGGATTCGATCATGTATTCGTATACATCATCAATTTCTGCTATGCCTGTAATATTCTCTTTTAGCAGATCGATAATTAAATTATAATCACTCTCTCTCATCCTTATATCTTTCAAATAGTTATCGTTATAGTCGTTTATAAAATCTAATTTGTTGTTATAAAATCGAAATCTCTCCAAAACATATACTTCCTTAAGATTAACAAATAATGCTACAAAATCCTTAAGGTTTCTGGCCACTAAAGTTACTTGATTACCAAACGCCGTAGGTTGGATAAAGATAACCGGAGCTTCTTCCAAATCACTAATGGATCTGTTAAACGTGAAAAAAGCAAAATGGTCACCATCTGCCCCTGTTCTTCCAAATATGATGGCATCATCTGGCGTACAATAGTATCTATCATCATCATTGTTAAAACTAATATAAACCCCCATATAGTCATGAAGGGTCGCATCATGTTGTTTACATAAAAAAGAGAAGGCCCCTTAGGCCCTCCCCTTAACTTCTTAATGATAATCACACTTGAAATTTGTAAACTCAGCCGAAGCATCTTGCCCGCTCGCGTATAAACCAATGAGTACGCCTGTAAAACCTCCTGCCACCTCCGAAGAAAGGTATCTCGTCTGTGCCGTGCCTAGCAGAATCTCTTCACCATCTGCTTGAAACAGGAAGCTGTAGCGTTCCTGGCTTGAGCGGATGACCAGGGTTGCATGCTGTTGATTTCCCAGATTCACTTCATGTTCTATCGATTTGACATCACCAATATTTAGACGCTCGATCACCTTATAACCGTCCTGCTGCCCACGAATAGCCACTTCATAATGATGATTCTCATCCATGTAGATCGTGATCCCAGCTTCTCCACTCGTCACACTGACATCGACTGAAATTGTGGCATTAAAGTCTTTTTGACGTAACCCAATGAACGTTGGGGATGCTGGAACGTCCAGCGTTACATCAGTTCCTGTTAGCGTAAGCTTGTCTGATTCAAGCTGATAGTGTTCTGTATTTGGATGACGAAGGTAACACCAGTCGAGGTTCCAGTCTGTATTTTCAAACGTATAATGCTTCTTGTCCTGCTGGATCACCGTGTCCGGGATACGATTAGTCTCAAAACTCGTCAGCGTTGTGCCTTCATGTCCGGCTGTAAACCAACCGTCTTCATCAAACGTAATCGGAGTCAGAAATACTTCTCGGCCCAGATGATGGTACGTAGCCCATCTGCCAATCTGACGGAATCCCAGGTGAAAGAGCCACCAGTTTCCCCGATCATCCTGAACCAGATCACCATGCCCCACACCCTGGAGCTCATAACCGCCCAGATTGCGATTGGTTAGAACCGGATTGTGCTCATAGGCTTCGAACGGACCTGAAGAAGAAGTGCCCCGAGCATACGTAACCATGTGACCATACTCCGTACCACCCTCAGCTGCAAGCAGGTAATAAAAACCGTTCATTTTATAGAGATGCGGGCTTTCCAGATATCTTCCACCTGTCCCATTCCATATCGACCGACTTGGGCTAAGTTTGCGGCCCGTTTCAATCTCAATCTCACACTGGACAATTCCGCCAACGCCTTCATCATCCACGCCATTACTCATAAACAAGGTCTTCCCATCTTCAAAATACAAATCGGGATCAATCCCGCCTTGATCCACATAGATAGGCTCAGACCATTCTCCGTAGATATCGTCCGTCCAAACATAGAAATTCTGATGTGTTGTATCATTCGTTGTCACCATGTAAAAACGTCCGTTATTGTGTCTGATCGTTGGGGCAAATACGCCCCCGGAACTGCTCACGGTCTCCAGCTGAATCTGACTTTTACGAGTGAGGCAGTGACCAATCTGCTTCCAATTCAGCAAATCCTTGCTCTCAAAGAGCGGTACGCCCGGAAAGTACTGAAAAGAACTACACACCATATAGTACGTATCGTTGACTTTGATTACACTAGGATCTGGATAGAAACCTTTAACAACAGGATTATTGTATTTCACTATACTCCACCTCTTATGCTAAAATTCATAAATATAAGAATTCAACTTTGTAACAACTAAAAAAATTAAACACCATTGGCTATAAACTTGCAATGAATCTGGATTGTATCTTGGAACTAATTTTACTGAATTAATATATATGTGATTTTAGAAGATTGAGGGTAGGGAGTTGTACAGATGATCAAAGCAAATGGGGAGCCCCAGTTCCTTCCTTTATATGAGGCGCTGGCAAGCGAAGTCAGATGGAGAATCATGGATATGATTGCAGATCGCGAAATGAATGTGAAGGATCTTGCGGCAGTATTAGAGCTTAGCCCCTCCATTGTCACGATGCATATTCGCAAACTGGAGGATGCGGGTCTAATTGGGAGCAGACGAGTGCGGATTAACGGAGGAACGCACAAATTATGTTACCTCAAGCAAAATCAGATTGAGATCGAGCTGCCATCCGCAAGCCAAACTTCACGAACCAGAGAGCAGACAATATCCGTAGGACACTATACTGCTTTTGATATCCACCCTACCTGTGGGCTAGGAACACTTGAGAAAGAAATCGGCGTATGGGATGATCCGCGTTACTTCCTTGATCCTGAGCGGGTACACGCCGCTATCCTGTGGTTTGGGAAGGGCTATGTTGAATATAAAACACCGAACTTTGTCCTTCCCGACCAGACAACCGATGCTATTGAAATTTCGATGGAACTGGCGTCTGAAGCTCCGGGATTGCGAGATCATTGGCCTTCGGATATTCGCTTCACCTTCAATGGCATTTCACTTGGAACGTGGACAAGCCCTGCCGACTTTGGCAGAGCAGCACGCGGCAAATATACGCCAGAATGGTGGCATCGCAATGTGAATCAGTATGGATTATTAAAGACCATTCGCATTGATGCCTCCGGTACCTATATGGATGGTGAGCGGATGTCAGACATTACTCTCGCGGATATTAAGCTTATCGAACCGTTCTGGACGCTACGCTTCACAGTTGACGAGGAAAGCCCCAACGTTGGGGGATTAACGATCTATGGTGCCGGTTTTGGTAATCATGATCAAGATATTGTTATTCGTGTATTAGGTTAACTTTCTCATCTAATCGGTTAACTCAATTTTGTCAAAAACATTATATTTCTCCAGATCTGAAGTGATCGCAAAGGGTAGGTAATGATATAATTCAGATCTGGTTGCCCACATGTACTCGCTATGTTCTTCTGAAAGATTCACTTGATGATCTTTGGTTCTGCACAGATACATTAGAAGAATGACCTGTCTATGCGGATCGGTAAAGAACGTATTGGCAAACAGTAATTCATCTATTTGAACTTTAATGCCAACTTCCTCTCTAATTTCACGGACCAAGGCCACTTCCAACTCTTCTCCAAAGTGAACTTTTCCCCCTACGGTTTCCCAACTTCCTGCGCCCACCTCATCCACTAATGAGCGCTTGACAAGCAACACTCTACCTTCATTCTCGATTAGTCCTTTAACGACATTCACCATTTTGTTTTCCAAGCGCTTAGTCTCAACCCCTTTTTTTGTATTAGGAATTATTTTGTTTCTGAAACCACTCTCTTAGCTGATTCATATGAGCTTGATGATAACGGTTATGGTCAGCCATATGCCATAATCCCCAACGTACCGTAGCTTGCTTTTCGTTCTGATGTCCAAAAGTAACTACTCGATCTAGGTCAGCATCTGCTACTTGTGTGCAGGTTTCTTTCAGAAGGGTTAATACACCCTCATATTGAGAGATAAGTGTGTCACGTGAGACACCTTGAATCAGCGGAAGTCTATCATTTTCATCAATCATGGGACCATATTGCTCTATTAATGGCTGCGGAAGGACAACTCCCTTTATTCTATAAACCCAATTCATATCAACAAACGTAATATGTCGTATTAATTGAGCTGTACTATTAAACTGGTTCTGTTCCCCTTTGTAATCTACCTCTTCTTGCGACATCCCCTCAGTAATCGATTTAAGTCGCTCACTATTCTCTCTTACTGCGGAAAATAACATTCCAACAATAGGCTCCATATTGGCTTCACCTTGTAAATCGTAAATCAAAGTCATCCCTCCTCGCTTGAGTACATGTCTATTTCGATGACTCTCTGATCAGTCTTTGATTCAATTCCCAGATTGCTACTCTATTACTATCCCATTTAAGTATTTTACGAGCTTCTTCATAAGCCACCCATTTATATTCTGAGTGCTCATTGGATATAGACAGATCCATTTCATCCAGTTCTACTCCAAAGCAATACTCAGGAATAACAAATGTATCAGGTCCCCACATAAAATAACCAACCACATCTACCACGGAGTGAGTCGAGCTTGAATTAAGGCTCCTGTATTGACTATTTAAGGGGATTCCCGCCTCTTCAAATGCTTCTCTCATGGCTGCTTCTAATGGTTTTTCTTCATCTTCCCCTCCCCCAGCTATGCCCTGCCAGTAACCTTCTCTTGATCTTCGAAAGATAGCATATGCATAGTCATTTGAATCTTTCAACCTGGTATAAGGAAAAACTAATATTTGAAATGGTGCTCGAGACACAGGTACATCCCTCCTCTTTACCTTCGCTCTTTCAACAGTTCCTTAATCTCCCTTAACTCTGATAATATTTCTTTGGTGTGCTGGCTATTTTTTGAGTTATCTATTCCAACTTTCACAACATAAATACCGAGGAAGAGATACACCACCAACATAATGATCATTCCCATGTACATCTCTCCTTTCCAAAGTAGCAGCACATTGCTACGAACGTTTACTGCCGTCTATATGCTCTCTTTCCAACTGATTCCCATGGAATGCCTTCAAAATAAAAGCCCGATCCGGAATGTTCAACCGTTCATACGATTTCAGATACTCCCTATTGTCATATGGAACACCAATGAATTTCACGTCCAGTTTGCCCTCTTGGAGATCCACGATCCCATATCTGGCAATGGCAAGATCGTTACAGCCTAAAGCTCCCGGATTCAGATATACTCTTTGATCTGTCCTATAATAATGAAGAATATGATGATGACCAAAACAAACCAAATCATGGGCCGTCCCCTGATACTTCGCGTCTAATTTGGTTCCAGATGGTTCTTTATCGATGACATCCAACTTGTCGTTGCTCATATGATAGTGAGTTAGAAGAACCGATGTCCTTCCACCTCTTTTTCAACGAATTTCGGTAGAGCTTGTATTCTCTTGATCGATTCTGCACTTAGATGTTGACCAATCCATTCATGGTGCTCAGCTATGCCTTTATGTCCTTCTAATGGACCCTTATTTTGGAGTAAGCTCAATACGGCTTCTTCGTGATTCCCCGAAATCGCTATCATATTTTCACGATTGTACAGCATCTCAATCACTTCATTGGAGTAAGGGCCGATGCCGATCATATCCCCCAAACAAAATGTATGCTCAACATCTCCTCTGGAATCGATATCAGCTAATACCGCTTGAAGAGCAGGGAAATTCCCATGAATATCGGTTAAGATGGCAACCTTCATTGTGACTCCTCCTCAGGAATATACATCGTCTGAATCTCCTGTACACCCGGAATAAATCCCAGATTCAGATATACGGACTCGGCATCATTTCCTTGCATCACATACAATCGTAGGACAGGATACTGACCCTTAAGCGCATTCAAAGCTCTCTGTAACATCAGTGTAGCAAGCCCTCTTCCTCTATATGCCGGCCGAACCCCTATGCTATATACAGCAGCCTGATTATCTTGCAAGCACAAGCGACAATTTGCAATAAGCTGTCCCGTTTCCTTATCGTATACAAGCGTGGAGGCTTGAGTCAGAATTTCATTGGTATAATTAGGATCATCACTTGGAATAAAATCTGCAAGCGTGGTATGTTTTCTTCGTGTAGCTTCAAGACTTCCTGCAAAACTCTCCAGGTCACATTGAGCAATTTCATCTTCATTCACATATTTTCTGGTGCCGGTTTCACTTTCAATAATCTCTGGACTCTTCACGGTTACCCTTCTGTCCCACTCGATCTCAAAATGATCTGTAGGCCGCTGCATCCAGCGACATCTGAACTCCACTGGCCAGAATCCAGCTCTTGCGTATAGATCAACTTGGTCTGGAAGAATCTCAAAGGTCAGAATGCGTTTGGTGCGATCGGACCACTGCATTAATTTATCCTTCAGAAGTTTCAATACCTCAAAGCACTGCTGGAATGGCGGGATAAAAAACAAATGATACATCCGGTTAGGCTCCATTCTCACGCCACCTATTTTGCTTTCCCCCTTGTAAATCCAGTACGCACTGATCTTGGAAGAACTGAACTCTTCTTCCCTGAAAAATCCGACATAACGCATATCATAATAAACCGTGCAATATAATCCCCATTCGGCAAAATCAGCTTTGCGAATCGAATATTCATCCGACAGATCATATTGAAGAATATCTGTAGACCATTCCGTTAAACTCATACGTCATTCCTCCTCAATTCTAATTACATGTACAGCAATTAAAGAACCTTTCTATACGCCACCCCGTGAACATGAATTAACACATGCTGTGTCTCCATACGTTCGAAGAAATCCAACATGTCCTTAAACGGATTCTCGAAATACGAAGTCAGGTATGCAAGCTCTGGCGTTGTTTTTATAAAATTGTAAAAAAAGTAGGGGTCCATGTTGCCCACATCCTCTGGACTACCAAGGAAAACCTCTAATGTCTGCCCTGTTTCTGTATTCTTGAACATACAGTGCTCACCGTGAACATCAAAATACCAGTTTCCCGTTAATTCTTCTTCTCCATGGATTACATCCGCATTGGACAGCAAATGGTACGCCCCTTCGAGAATTGCCGTCCGATCAGGCTGATCCGTTTCCAATATCAATTGCTCGATCAATTGCCGCGCGATTCTTTGGTACATATCCATCACAGCCAATAATTCTTCCATAATTTCCTGTGTTATTGATTTCATCATTTCAGATCCTTTGCCCTTTCAAACGAAGATTAACTGCCAGACCTTGCGGTTAGCAAAGATAAAATAACGTATCCAAAAAGTTGAACCGTAAATACAATGGCAACAAACTCAACCATGATGCTGTTCGCTGCATTAAAATCATTCACAAGATCCACGAAGATCTTCCCAGGTCGGGATAATACATCCCACGAATTCCACCGATTAAATCTACCAATGTAGACCCCTATACTGCTCAATAGCAAAATAACACCGACAACCATCATACTAATGTACTTATTTATTAATTTGTTTAACATGCCATGGATTTGAATGATCGAACAAGTCGAGAGCAGCAATCCGATGATCGCTACGGCAAACGTCAGAGTGAGTCCATACCAAAAATCAATATTAACCCAAAATCTAACCTCCCCTTGAGCATCAAAATATCTGAATGAATGCAGAATCTCCGTAAAAAGATAGGCCGCATTGGGCAGAAAAAAGAGCCATACTCCACACATCAGCCCCATACATATCATGCTCGTTGTGGTTAATTTCTTATTGAATATGTATCTAATGCAGGATGAGATGATGAATGGTACCCATGCCAGGAACATGTCCCAACTTAAAAATCGATACATATTCGTATCTGATTGGGCACGTAAATACATCACAATACCTAGACAACAAAGAGTAGCCACGAGCAAGGTAAAGAAGAGTCGGACATCTTGAACCGGATGTTTGTGATCTTTCATTTCTTTGCTTCTACTTCCTTTTCCTTGATGAATGTTATAAGTTATAAATACTTTTTAAATGCCTTGCTGGATTCTCCGTTGTATCCCAATTTCGTATAAAAGTGATGTGCTTCGTTTCTGGATGATCCGCTGGTTAGAAACACCTTTATACAATTTTTCTGCACACATACATGCTCTATATGTTTCATCAATTCAGATCCATATCCCTTGCTCTGCACATGTTCCGTAATGATAACCCGCTCAACTACGCCAAATGGTCTATTTTCCACCAAAGCATCCAGACATATATGTAAATGAGCCGTGCCGATCACCTGATCACCCAGTTCATACACAAACAAGAAACTGTTTGGGTTATTCTGAACTTCTTCAATCCGTTCTGCCAGCACCTTCGTGTTTAAGTTGTTCGGTAATAATTCTTTATACAGTCTTTCGATAACCGCTGCATCCCTAGCTTCTGCCTCTCTTATCATCAAGCATCCCCTCCCTGTTATTTCACTTGATAACTTAAAATGATATCACCGTTGTCTTCAAACTCTCCCGTTTCTTGAAACCCGATACGCTTATACAGCGCATTTGCCGCAATGTTATGCGGAACATGGGATACCCTGATTTGCTGGCAGTCACTTCTCTCTTGCAACATACGAACCACTTCTTGAATAGCAAGTTTCCCGTAACCCTTCCCCTGGTACTTCTCATCAATCATGAAGCGCAGAATCCAGTAATACCCATCATTGTAGATCTCGTTATCATATAAAATAAAACCGACCATCTGATCCTCTGCCAAAATGCCGTATGGCTTGGACGTAATTTCCTTCGTTGCATGAATCAATGAATCCGCATTGCTAGCTACCAAATCAAGCTGATCTTCCCGTGGTTTAAGGTGGATGCACTCAAGTTCATTTTCTTTGGTTATAGGTCGTAACGTCACTTGCTCCATACCCACAATCCTCTCTCCTTGCAGCTTACTTACTAGATTTTCTTGATTAACATAATCTCCAGAGGTTGTGTATCCAGCAACAGAGCCCCTGCATCAACATACCCCAGCTTTCGATAGAAATGTTGGGCATGTTCGTCTGATTGCGTTGAAGTCATCACCGTATCAAAGCCTTGTTGCTTCATTAAACTTTCCCAGTGATGCACCACTTTTTTGCCAAATCCATCGTTTCGATAGGGTTCATCAATCCAGATCATATTCATGAAGGGGAGGTTGTCCCAAAAGTAACCGTACCTCATCCATCCAACTCTGGATCCCTCGTCCTCGTCCCATAGGATGAATATTTCTTTCTCACGAATCTTCGTTTTCACAAGTGGCTGATGGATATGCCGATCTCTTTCAATGATATAGTCATAGTCAGCTTCCGTTGCATACTCAATCTTCATTTGAATTACTCCCTTCATTAACTACGTCCATCATAACCCAAAATGTGGTATATGCGAACAGTTCTTTCCTCTTTTTCTCCCATGCCAAAAAACCACGGTTTCCCGTGGCTTCACCCGCTCTATTTTCCTCAATCCGCTGTTGATCCGCTGACCAATTGCCCCTTGTACCATACGGCCTGCCGCGCAGATCGCCGCGCAACGGCTTCCGCCGAACAACTCGCATGCACCAATACAAAACTCGCGGTGTCGCCTACCTTCGGCCATACCTGATCCCCTTGTGAATCCAGCGGTGTAATACCGCCTGTTACCCATGCCAAAGATTGAGACAAGGACAGTTCGTCACTATAACCGTACAGTTCTGCGAATCGTCCCGCTTTCTCAAGCATATCCCCATTGCCAAAAGGAGACCAGTGATCCGTCAGGCTGTCTGTGGCCAGCTTCACGTTCACGCCCATACGGTAGAGCATGGGAAGAGGCATCATCGTTCTGCCAATGGGCACCGTGGAAGCAATGCTCATCCCAAGCGAAGCCATTCGCTGCGCCATATCTTCTGCTTCCTGCTGCTCCGCGCGGGCGAACCAGAACGCATGACTTACCGTAACTTTACCCTGAAGCCCTGCTGCTTCGGTCAGATTCGCGAGTTCCAGCAGTGTTTGTTTGCCGGCCTGCCCGCCATCATGCAGATGTATATCGATGCCCACCTGGTGCTGAACAGCCAGTTCAACCATGGCGTTCAGTGATTTCTCGATCTGTTCATCCACCGTATGAGGATCAAGTCCGCCTACATGTGTTGCACCTTCCTTCATCGCTTGGCCCATAAGCTCCACTGAATGGGAGCGAAGCAGTCCATGCTGCGGGAAAGCCACGATCTCCGAAGAGATTTTGCCCGAAAATGATTCCAGAGCCTGCCGCGTTGCTTCCAGTCTTTTCAACCCACTGACAGGTTCAATATTACAATGGCTACGTACATGAGTGGAGCCGTATCCCTGGATCAAGGTTAGAATACTCTCCGCTTGATGCTTGGCATCTGGTAGCAACTTGGGCAACAGAACCTTTTCTTCTTCAATACGTTCGAAAATACTGGAGATACGTTTAACGGCTGTCCACGGCCCATCGTAGTAGGTTTTATCCAGATGAATATGTGCCTCCTCGAACGAAGGCAACAGCAGAAGTCCCTTGCCATCTACTTGTGGTAGATCGCTAGACAGCGGGTTGTTTCCTTCCACAATCTCCGCGATCACTCCCTCTTCAATCCGCAGATGAGCAGGGCTTGTCCGTGTCCCCGTCACCTGTTCCCCCTCCCAAACATAACCCCGCTCCACATTCACGTTTGTTAACCAATAAGCCTGCTTCATCATGTCATCCCTCTTTTCTTACCCGGCATTACGTCCCCCGGATACCGATTGATCTATGATCCATGGTACCATACGGTTTCACCGGGCAAAAATACGTAAAACGTTGGTGTTCCATATGCGGAACGTTTGCATTATTCTACCTTAATACATGCAAAAAAACAGACACACTGAAGTGCCTGCCCTGTCCATATCACCTTAATCTTCTATGTTCCCTCTTCCATTAAAAATGAAACCGCGCATGCCCTCCATCGGTCACACCTTCAATCTGTTCGATATCCAGCAGTCTGCGCTTCATCTCCAAACCTCCGCGGAACCCTGTCAGCTTGCGATTAGCCCCAATAATACGGTGGCAGGGTAACAATACTGGAATTGGATTGGCTCCATTTGCAGCCCCAACCGCTCGCACAGCCGAAGGTCTTCCAATCGCAGCAGCTATATCACCATAGGTCCGAATTTCACCATAAGGCACACGCCCTAGCTCTCTCCATACCTCCTGCTGGAAGTTCGTTCCGATCAAGTCCAGTGGGATCGCATCTGTATAAGCCATCGGTTCCCCTGCAAAATAGGACTGTAACCAGTCCATCATACCTGTTTGTTTCAGAGCATCCTCGTTCTCTTCCAGTTCCACGCCAGGTGCAACTTTCTGTATCCAGCCGTTCCAGTCCTCCAGTGTTTCGTTGGGCATGACCACTCGGCACAATCCTTGTTCCGTAGCGAGCAGCACCCATGGACGACCGTCCAACTGCATCGTAGTGTACATCAACTTTTTTCTCATCCGTTTATCGCCCTCTCCCCGGTGGAATGCTTAATGCTAGAACTAGGAGGTAATCTGCTTCTTCACCTTACGTTTCATACTGCGGATTATCTGCTTGCTCTCTGGATCAACGCGATAAGATTCCGTGATTTTCTGAAGTGCCTTATTATACGTAAAATCGTCCAAGGTATTATCCTTTAGATACCGCATAGTCACCTCAGGTTGTTTCACATAGGCCATTGAGATGGCCCAAGCAACTGCCATTTTCACATAATACGCCTCGTGTCTAATCTGATCCAATGCATTTAGAACCTGATCGATATATCTCTCATTCAGATAAAAATTCAACAGCATTACCACGCCAAACCGGATTTCATATTCCTGATCTGATCTCAGATAGGGCTGCAAGAACACCCACATCGGCTCCGAATGGACCTTTGTATATTTCAGTCCCGCACAGAAGCTGTCACACACCGACCAGTTGTCAATCTTCGGTACAAATGTTTCAATAGCCTTTAACAGTTCGTCCAGATCAGCCTGGACATGTCCAATGACCATCGCTTGCAACATCACTTCTTCAAAATATTCATCCTCTGCCGTTTCCAGATACGTGCGCCAGTCCCCGGCGGCAAGTTGCTTGGCAATTTTTCGTAAGGCCGGCAACCTTACACCTAGTACATTCGTGATGTTGGGAATAAGCGCAGCCGAGAATTTCTGATACTCCGGCTCAACCATACTGAGCAATTGTGTTCTGATATCTGCTTCCACTAGCGCATGTCCTCCTCGTCTGTTGCTGTACAACAAGTATATCCTTGCAGCGGCTGTTTGTAAGCCCATATCGAATGTTTGAGCAAGATTACAATATCATTTTGGATATTCTCTTTTTTTCTCCATTTGTTTAACCGCCAACCTATTTCGTTTAAAAATATGAAGCTGACCGAATAGAAAGGAGTGTCGATATGAACGGACCTCATACCAAGAAAGATTTCTCCGTGGAGGAGATCACCGAACAACTCGTGCAACATGTACAATCCCGGAACCTTCCCGACTTCTATAAATTGGTGAAAGAACTGCATCCCTACGACCTCTCACTTGTATATAAAAAGTTCCCTGAAGAAGAAACCAATCGGTTTCTGCTCCTGTTCAAACCTGATGCTCTGGCGGATCTCGCCGAGACCTTGAAGCTGCACGAACAGATTCAACTGTTTGAACGACTTGGGCCGGAACGAACACTTGAAGTCATGCAGCAGATGGACAAAAGTGATCTGATCCGGTTCATGCACGATTTGCCTGCCAAACGCAGAGAAGAATTGCTGTCCAACATGAATCTGGACCACTCTGCCATTATCCGATCCGTGCTTAATTATCCGCCGGAAACGGCAGGACGCATCATGACAGATCAATATCGGACCCTGCTCGCTCATGAGACAGCCAAGGAAGCCTTACGACAATCGCAAGGTACCATGCATATTTCAGCCTCTAGTTATCTCTATGTAACCGATAATGAAGGCAAACTGGTCGGTGTCGTGAGTTATCGATCCCTTGCCTTGGCTGACGATAAGACCCAGGTTGAAGAACTGATGACCCGGCGGGTGATCCATGCAACGGTTGATATGGACCAGGAAGAAGCAGCACAGCTTCTACAGCGTTATGAGTTCATTGCACTTCCGGTGGTAGATGAAAATCACAGATTATGCGGTATCATTCAGATGGATGATGTCATCGATATTATTATGGACGAAGCCAGTGAAGATTTGGCCAAGATGGGGGGTGGCAGCAAGGATATCGACTTTGATACCAAACCACTCGTGGCCGTCAGACGCAGGCTTCCCTGGCTCATCTTGCTTCTATTAATTGGTCTAATCTCGGGAAGTATTGTGGATTTCTTCGAGGATACACTCAATCAGGTTGTAGCATTGGCATTTTTCATGCCGATGATCGCAGGTATGACCGGTAACACAGGAACGCAGTCTCTGGCTGTTGTGGTACGCGGACTGATCGGACGCAAGCTCGACAAAGCCACCGTACTCGCACTGATTGGTCGGGAGATCAAGGTAGGCACCATGATTGGCTTGGTCTGTGGATTGCTGATTACTGTCATCGCTTATTTCTGGCAAGGGGACTGGCTGCTAGGCGCCATTATTGGGGTGTCTCTGTTCCTCACTCTTGTCATTGGTACACTGACCGGTACCTGCATCCCGCTTCTACTTAGTCGTTTCAAAGTCGACCCGGCTGTTGCCTCTGGCCCATTAATCACCACATTAAATGATATCTTGTCCCTGTTTATCTATTTTGGGATCGCCACACGTTTCCTCGATGCCTTGATGTAACTAAGGTGCATACAGCAAAACAGACCTGATCCTGAGATCAAGGTCTGTTTTTTCATTTTATCCAGTGTTACGCTGATCTTTTATTTTTATTATAGATATCAAACGCTACAGCGAGCAGTAGTACCAATCCCTTAATCCCCTGTTGCCAGTCAATACCGAGACCAATCAGGGACATCCCGTTATTCAGCACACCCATAACCAAACCACCGATGATAGCACCAAATACCGTACCTATGCCCCCTGAAGCGGAAGCACCACCGATGAAACAGGCCGCAATGGCATCCAGCTCAAAGTTGGTGCCCGCTCTTGGCGTAGCCGCATTCAGACGTGCGGCGAAGATTAACCCGGATACCGCGGCAAGCGTACCCATGTTCACGAAAACCCAGAAGGTTACCTTTTTTGTTTTGACACCGGACAGACCTGCGGCCTTCTCATTACCTCCAAGCGCATACACATGTCGTCCCATGACAGTACGATTCATAACGAAGGAATACACAACGATCAGGACAAAGAGCAGGACCAGAATATTCGGAATACCTGCATAACTTGCGAGTACAAACGTAAATAGATTCGTCACAACAGCCACCACAATCAACTTGAGCAAGAACAGTCCCTGTGACACGACCTCGAATCCATATTTTCGCTGGGAACGGCGTTCACGCAGCTCATTGACAATGTACCAGACGGTGAGCACAAGACCAACAATGATCGATACCAGACCGAAGCCTGAGAATTGAATATCTGCCAGGAAACCCGAGCTTATTTTCTGGAATCCACCCGGGAAAGGAGAGATCGATTGCCCCTCCAGCACAATCATCGTTAAGCCGCGGAACAGCAACATCCCTGCCAACGTTACGATAAATGCCGGAATTCGCACATACGCGATCCAGAAGCCTTGCCATGCACCGATCAAAGCACCAACCAGCAAGGAAGCGATGACTGCAAGCCAAGCCGGAAGCTGCCAATCAACCATCATAATCGCGGCAACGGCACCCACAAAGGCTGCAATGGAACCAACAGACAGATCAATATGCCCGGTAATGATGACCAGCACCATTCCGATCGCCAGCACCAAAATGTAGCTGTTCTGCAAAATCAAATTTGTAATATTAATCGGCTTGAGCAACAGCCCGCCTGTAAGTACCTCGAACAAGAGCATAATCACTACCAAGGCAATAATCATGCCGTATTGACGGATATTATTTTTGAACAGTTTTGTTATCATTTCCATGCTTGCCGCCTCCAGACTTGGTCATATATCTCATCAACGTTTCCTGCGATGCTTGCTCCCGGCTGACTTCACCGGTGATTCGCCCGGCATTCATCACATAGATCCGGTCACACAGGCCAAGAACCTCCGGAAGCTCGGATGAGATTACCAGTACGCCCTTGCCTTCAGCAGCAAGCCGATGAATGATCGTATAGATTTCGAATTTTGCTCCCACATCAATACCGCGGGTAGGTTCATCCAGGATAAGGATATCTGGTCCGGCAAAAATCCATTTGCTGAGCACCACTTTTTGCTGGTTGCCTCCACTTAGATTACCGGTCTTCTGCAAAATACTTGGTGCTTTGATGTTCATGCTTTTCTTCATCTTTTCCGCTACCAGTACTTCTTCACGCTCGTTCACTACGGCGTTTCGCGTCAGCTTGCTCAGACCCGTTAAGGAAATATTACGCTTGATGTCATCCATCAGAATGAGTCCGTATTCCTTGCGGTCTTCTGTCACATAAGCAAAGCCGTTCTGAATGGCCTCCGTGACGGTATTGTTGTGGATTGGTTTACCATTCTTAATGAGTTGACCCGAAATATTTCGGCCATAGGATTTGCCAAAGATACTCATGGCAAGTTCGGTACGCCCAGCGCCCATCAGCCCAGCAATGCCTACAATCTCACCACGTCTGATATTCATATGGATCTGATCCAGTACTTTCCGCTCGGCATGATGTTCGTGATATACCGTCCAGTCCTTTACTTCAAGGATAACTTCACCAATGGTTGCATGACGCTCCGGATAACGGCTGGTGAGATCACGTCCAACCATTCCGCTAATAATCCGGTCCTCCGTCACTTTTTCCTTCTTCATATCCAACGTCTCAATCGTCTTGCCATCCCGTAAAATAGTCACCGAATCGGATACCTTGGATACCTCATTCAGCTTGTGTGAGATCAGGATACAGGCGATGCCCTGTTTCTTGAATTCCAGCATCAATTGCAGCAGATTTTCACTGTCGTCCTCGTTCAGCGCAGCGGTTGGCTCATCCAAAATAAGCAGTCGAACCTTTTTGGAGAGCGCTTTCGCAATTTCGACCAGTTGCTGCTTGCCTACCCCGATGCTGGATACCAGCGTGTTTGGATTTTCGCTCAATCCCACCTTCGAGAGCAGCTCCCTTGTACCTACAAAAGTTTCCTTCCAGTTGACAATTCCTCTGCTGGCACGCTCATTGCCCAGATATATATTTTCCGCGATCGAAAGGTAGGGAATCAGGGCCAACTCCTGATGGATAATAACGATTCCCAGATCCTCGCTCTGCTTGATATCCTTGAACTCACAATTTTTGCCCTGAAATAAAATGTCGCCTTCATACGTGCCATGTGGATATACACCACTCAGCACCTTCATCAACGTAGATTTACCTGCGCCATTTTCACCACATATGGAATGAATTTCGCCTTCACGGACTTTCAGATTGACATTTTCCAGCGCTTTGACGCCAGGAAAGGTTTTGGTGATGTTTTTCATTTCCAGAATGATTCCGGCCATGGAATGTGCTCCTTTCATTTATTATTTCAGTCCGATTTCTTCCTTCGTGTAATACTGTGTACCAACGATATCCTGCTCCACATTTGTACGATCCACGGAGATGGGATCCAAGAGATACGCCGGAACAACGTTAATTCCGTTGTTATATGATGTTTTGTCATTAACTTCCGCCTGTTTTCCTTGCAAAATACTATTGGCCATCTCTACCGTCTTCTCCGCTAGCTTCCGTGTATCCTTGAAAACCGTCTGCGTCTGTTCCCCGGCCACAATTGACTTGATCGAGGCAAGTTCGGCATCCTGTCCTGTAATAACGGGGAGCGGCTTGTTCGAAGTACCGTAACCAATCCCTTTCAAGGATGAGATGATACCAATACTGATTCCATCATAAGGAGATAACACTGCATCCAGATGATCACCCGAGTAATAGGCACTCAGCAGGTTATCCATCCGTGACTGGGCCAATGCACCGTCCCAGCGCAAGGTCGCAATCTGGGCCATCGTCATCTGCTTGCTGCGTACCACCAGTTTGCCGGAATCGATGTACGGCTTCAGCACAGACATCGCACCGTCGAAGAAGAAATAGGCGTTATTATCGTCTGGGGAGCCGCCAAACAGCTCAATGTTATACGGTCCTTTTCCATCCTTGAGCCCAAGCTTTTGTTCGATGTAGGAGGCTTGAAGCACACCCACCTTAAAATTGTCGAACGTGGCGTAATAGGTTAAGTATGGCGTGTTGCGAATGAGCCGATCATACGAGATCACTTGTATTCCTTCGTCATGCGCTTTCTTGATTACATCCGTCAGCGTGTTGCCGTCCACGGATGCAATCACCATCACATCCACACCCTTGGTGATCATGTTTTCAATCTGTGAAATCTGATTCTCGACCACATCCTCAGCATACTGAAGATCGGTTTTGTACCCCTGCTCCTGAAACAGACGGACCATGTTCTCCCCGTCCCCCACCCATCGTTCTGATGATTTGGTTGGCATCGATATACCGACATATCCCTTTTCTTTACTGCCTGGGCCACTCTCTGCCAGATTGCAGGCCGAGAGCATCAAGGTCATCACCAGAAGCCAGATGAGCATTGCTCCTTTTTTCATATGAAGTTCCCCTTTCCTCACGTCATACGGTTCTGAATGAGTTCTAAGATAACGCTTACAATGCATGTGGTACATTCTGTTGCTTTGTGTTCCTGTCTGAGACCAATGGTAGCATTGGAGAAGCCGTAAGGTCTTTGCACGTTTTGAACCTTTTTTATAAAAATTTAACTTTTGATGGAAACGCTTAAAGTTCAAGTGTGACCCATGAGATACCATAACAGAGTCAAAAAAAAGACATGCTCCACTTCGCTTCACACGAAGTAGAACACATCCAGCTCTTTCATCATACGTCTTAATGATCAAGTATTGCGGTTATTTCTGTTGAGGTAAGTCTTTTGATTGGCCTCATATGCTACATATTATATTTAATTCGCAGAAGGATGATAAGCCGTTCCCCCGTTCTTTCTATACTGCACTGGCGAAATACCCATTGTTTTCTTAAACGCGGTGCTGAAATAATGCTGGGTGTCATAACCTACACGCTCAGCTATGGTGTGGATCGGAAGTGTTGTTGAGTCCAACAGCTGTATAGCCTTGCGAATGCGAGCATGGGTGACAAGCGTGACAAAGGAATCATTCAGCTCTTTCTTCAACACACGACTAAGATATACGGCAGATACTTGTAGACGGGAAGCGAGCGATTCCAGGGTCAGTTCCCGCTCGGCATATTCTTCGTGAATAAGTTGTCTTGCCCGGCGAACCAGAGGCGACAACTGCACTTCCCCGTATACCCGTTCCCGGCAATGACGGTACGTATCCGGCGTTTCTTCCAGTGTCCCTGCATGTGTCTCCACATGAGCATGAATGGCAATATTCAGGCAAGAACTGATCTGCTGTTCCAGAAGGGACTCTATTTCTTCAGGGGCTTCCTGCCACAGACATATGCCGATCAACCCGCTTACGTCCCGAAACAGGACATGTGGCACGTCCCCCAGTAGTTCACTAATTATATTTTCCACTGCATACAGAAACAACTGACGATCATTTTCTCTCAGTATCGTCTGACGAGCTTCAGCGGCAGGCCAGCGTACGACCCCAATCTGCACAGGTGGGACGGCGGGTAACCGCAAAAACACAAGCTGCTCCGTCAGATCCCTCCCTTCAGCCTGCCCCTCCAACCACTCCAGCATAAATCGCTGGCGAAGCAGCGGGATATTACGTTCAATCTGATGAGCTGCCTGTTGTACATATGCCGTCCTCTGGTGTTCTTCAGTAAGTCGCTGATGCAATCGCTCAAGTGCCGCATATAATTGTTCTGCTTGCACAGGTTTTAAGATGTAATCCTCTACCCCAAGACGAACCGCCTCCTGCGCATATGCAAATTCATCATGTCCCGAAATGATCAGGTAACGACAGCCCGGGCACTTCTGCTGAAGGGCACGGATTAGTTCGATTCCGTTCAGGAATGGCATATTCATATCAACGAGAACAATATCCACACCCAAGTCAGCCGCCCGTTCCAGCGCTTCCTCGCCATCTTCCGCTTCACCAACAACCTCCATCCCGAGAGTTGTCCAGTCAATGGCATCCCGAATCCCCTCACGAATGATCGGTTCATCATCAGCGATGAGCACGCGGTATTTCTTCGCCACATGGCTATCCGGCGTAATCTCCGTTACTGTGGTCGATGCGGATGTCTCATCTGTTTCAGTGGAATTTGTCACGGTCAACTTCATGAATTTTCCCATTCACTCTCCTGCCTCTCTTCGTTATTGATTTGCTTGGTTGCCGGGAGCTCTCGCATCAACGGATGAATGATGGTCACACTAGTTCCTTCACCTTCCTGGCTCTCCAGCATAATACCGTATTCATCACCAAAGGACAGCCGGAGACGGGCCTGCACATTCAACATTCCATAACTTTTGCCTGTCATCCCAGGCGAAGACGCTTCCAAACTTGCTAGAGGAGCTTCGAGCAGATGCTGCATCTCGGCCAGTCGTTCGTTGGACATGCCTGCTCCATTATCCTGAACGGTCAGCAGCAGTCTGTTATGTTCCAATCTGGCCTCCACCCGAATGTGTCCCGGCCCACGCCTGCCCTTGATTCCATGATAGATTGCATTCTCTATCAGGGGCTGAAGCAGTAGCTTTAACACAAAAAGGTCCCGCAGTTCCTCTGGAATATTCAATGTATACTGAAGACGATCGCGGTATCGTGTCTGCTGAATTTGCAGATAGCTGGTCATATGCTCAAGCTCGGAGTCCAGTGGAATGTAATCCTGTCCTTTACTAAGCCCTATGCGAAATAATCGAGATAACGCGCCAACCATGCCGGACACATCTTCTGCACCCTCTTTGCGTGCCATCCAATGAATCGTATCCAAGGTATTGTACAAAAAGTGTGGTTTGATATGCTCCTGCAAACTTCGCATTTCAGCGTCGCGCTTCTGCCGCTCCCGCAATTCATTTAGTGATATCAGTTGTCTAATCTGTGCCAGCATTCGGTTATAACTGTTGCCAAGCATGCCAATCTCGTCAGCGCGATCGCTCCAGCGGCCTGGTCTGAGATTGCCGGTCTCCGCCCTGCGCATATAGGACATGAGCCGGAAAATGGGCTGAGCAATAGAACGGGAGAACCATAAAGAGGCGCTCAGGCCAAACAAACACACCACAAATACAAAGCTAACCACATAAAACTGGATCTGGCGCACTTCCGAGATCGAGTCTCTTGTGGGAAATACCCCTACCGTTCTCCAACCCGTAAAGGTAGACGACTGGTACATGAATAATAACGTTCCACCTTCTGTATCGGCGGTAAACGTTCCACTCTCACCGGAGGGGAACCAGTCTGTGGGAATGTGTTCTATTAGCGGATGCTCAGGCTTGTATACACTTTGACCCTCTGCATCCGTCACCATCACATAACCGGATTTCCCCAAGGTTACATTACGGGCAGCCTGAGAGACGGACCTTAGTTTAAGATCAATCATAATAACGCCCCGCACACGTCCTGACGCCTCATCCGTTATGGAACGTGCAACCGATACAATCTCATCGTCCTTGTACCGTACATGTGTCGTGAGATTACGCTCTTTTGGCTGACCCAATACCATGAAAATGCCCGGATTGGCCGAAGCTTTTTGATACCATTTTTCCTGGATCAGGCTCTGTTCCGCCCGGGGATACATCTCGTTGCTAATATAGTCACCACTTCCATTGACAAGAACAATCCCGGCGATTTCAGGATACAACGTTGTGAACCCCTGCAAGGTTTGTTTGATGCCATATAACCGATTTTGCTCCGTTTCGGCATTGGTGTCCATGGTCATCGGTTCGATGCCTGCATCATCATTCAGTGGCACTTTGTCGTTCATAAAAGCATCAATATCCGGGTCAAATGCAATCAGATAGGTCATGTTCTGCAAATTCTCCATTTTGCTGTTCAGAGCTTCATTCACTTTGCCAATCAGTTGCATGGTATGCCCTTCAACCTGTCGCTCAACTACCCGCTCCACCGTCCAGTTCACAAGCAACCCAAGTCCTACGGAAGGTACAATGGCGAATAATAGAAAAAGCAGCATCAGCTGGTAGCGAAGGGGCATATTACGCAAGCGTAAACGCCGAATCCCGTTCCTGAAAGTGGAGAGAATTGCTCTCCTGCTCCAAGGCCTTGGACTCTTGAAATCTCCCTTGTTATTTGGCATAGTAATCATCCACATCCGAGCGTGTCACCACAGAGATCCCTGTGTCCACCATCACGGGAAGCGGTGCATTTTCACCGGATGAGGATGGGGCCGGAACCGTTAACTGGTGATGCAGATGGAACAAATATTGGAGTGACCAATATCCCATATTCCAGGTTCCCTGTGCAATGGTAGCTGAGATCGTACCATTCTTGATCATGTCCAATGTATCCTTATTCGTATCAAACGAAATAATCTGCAATGGATGTCTGTCCCCGGCAGTCTGAACGGCTTCCCCCGCTCCTGCTCCTCCGGTAGCTTCAGTCACAAAAATACCCGCCAGCTCCGGATGTTCCTTCATCATTCTCAGTGTTTCGTCTCTGGATACCATCGCATCACCGTGTCCGTCTGCAACTTCAACGACCTGCATGGAAGGGTATCTTTCCTTGATCGTATCGCGGAAGCCCTTTGTGCGCTCTTCATGATTTTGTTGTCCTGGCGAGGTTACAACCGCGACCTTTCCCTCACGACCCAGCAGTTCAGCCATTTTATCGGCGGCCATTACACCCGACTTGTAATTATCTGTCCCAAGAAAAGTATAGGCCTGACTGCCAGGTGCATCCGCGTCAAATAATACAACAGGGATATCTGCGTCGATTGCCTTGTTAATCGCTGGAACTAGCGATTGCGGATCGATTGCAGATATGGCAATACCCGCAGGTTTACGAGCGATGGCCTGCTCAATTACCATGGTCTGCTCCTTCGCGTCATACCGGGTAGCTCCGCGATATTCTACGGTCACACCAAGTGCATCCGCGGCATCCTCGAAACCTTTGAGCGGGCTCTTCCAATACTCCAGCCCGGACTGGAATGTAATCATGATATACGTCTCTCCGATATCGCCGCGCAGCCCCCGGTCCTCCCATGAACTGTTTACCTGACTGGTGTATTCGAATCTCAACACATACAATGCAAAGGCTGAGATTAGTAAAATGTATACCAGCAGTATTTTTTTCATTCCGTTCACTTCCTCAAGTGGTCTGATCACCTTGTACATCGTCTAAATTGTAAACGCAATCATTCAAAAAGAAAACCACCCCTTATTTTTTAAAAACAAGCGCATGCTGTTAATGGTGTATCTGCTGCAATAATGTACTATATGGTTTCTCCCTCTGGACGTATGATCATGGAACTAGACTACAACCAGAGGAGAGCATCATCATTATGAATCTTGCATCTTTTTTAATCTACTGCATCGTTGTTACATTCACCCCCGGCCCCAGCAATATCGTAATTCTTTCTTCTACACAAATCGTTGGCGCACGAAAAACAATGCGTTATGTCTGGGGAGCTACACTGGCATTTGGTCTGTTGCTTACCGCATCAGCTTTTCTTAATCAACTTCTTGCTGGCGTGTTGCCCGGAATTCTGAAAGTGATGCAGATCGTCGGCGGTCTGTACATGGTGTATCTGGCGTACCAGATCTACAAGATGGGTACCACCGAGGATGCACCGAAACAAGTTACCGGATTCTGGAACGGTTTCATCATGCAATTTGTGAATCCAAAGGTGGTCTTGTTTACTTTCACGGTCATTCCAAGCTATGTATTGCCCTTTTATCAAAGTTCCTTCTCATCGTTTCTGTTTGTGCTGCTCATTACGTTCATTGGTTTTCTGGCTTATTCCAGTTGGGTTGTTTTTGGCACGGTTTTCAGAACGCTGCTGAATCGCCACCAAAAATTACTGAGTATTCTCATGGCACTTTTTTTGTTATACTCAGCCATTATAGTATCCGGATTGATCTAAAGCTTGGGAGGTGTGCTGCATGGAACGGTTTAACTATAAAAAGTCGCAAGACGTGCTGGCACTATCCGCCAGCTTTACTGATTTTGCATACAAAAAACATTGCCACGAAGAGTATGCGGTTGGCGTAACCCTGCGCGGCATTCAACAATACAACCTGGACGGACAATATCAGGCGTCTCACCAAAATGGTGTCATGTTATTCAACCGTGAACAGTCCCATGATGGAAGCTCCTACGATAAGGCTGGCATTGATTATGTGATGCTGTATTTGAAGGCGGATTTGGTTGAGGAGATTATAGGCAAAAAGGAATTGCGTTTTGGAAGTCCCATCGTCTATGATCCCGAGCTTGCACGTAGCATTCTGATGCTGAACGATGCCGTTCAACTCAGACAGGACGAAGCCGAGTGCAGCGAACGGGTCTTCGATCTCGTCCACCTTCTGGCTCAGAAGGAGATGGATACCAAGCTCTGGTTGCCTCAGGACAACCTGGTCCGCAAAGCCAAGGAAATCATGTTTTGCAGTACCGAAGATGTACTCAAGCTGGACAATCTGAGCTCCGAATTTGGCATGTCCAAGTTTCAATTTATCCGTGAGTTTAAGGCACACGCAGGCATATCCCCTTACCAGTTTTTCTTAAACTGCAAGGTGGAGCGTGCCCGTCAATCCATCGAAATGCAGAAGGACGTCTATGCTGCTGTTGCCGATTGCGGATTCGTGGATCTGACCCATCTGAATAGGCATTTCAAACGGGTATTTGGCGTCACAGCTTATGAATACATGTTGCAGCTAAACTAGTTTCATAAGATCGATAGTCCCTGCTCCAATTGGATACAATTTTGACGCCAATCCTGAAAATCCCCGTATAGAACGTTAATGTACCTTAACACTCTGTACGGGGATTAGTTTCTTTTTTTGTCATACAAACCTTATGTTATACAATCCAACTTTCAAATTTCATTAGACCTGCAATCAGATTCTTTTCTTTCGTTTCCATATCCACACGATTGCCAACGCTGCCAATAAAATGACTCCACCGTATAAAATAAGCAGGTAATATTCACTTCGCCCATCATTTGTTTCTCCAAAATCTTCTTTACTTACAACCTTGCCCGCGCCAAGCAATTTCAGATCGTCCCCGGCTTGTTCAACAGGAACATTGCCACTGCACAGATTCGTATGCAGCCTGTTGTCTCGTTCATCCAGACTGGCAAAGATCAGGTAGGACTGATTCTTTTCAAATTGAATGCCACAGGAGTCAGACCCACCGTCCTTCCCCACAATTTTCATCTTTTTGGCACTGACTCCCTTCCATGCAGAATCTACATCAAAGGTATACTCTCTTACGCCATTATACCGGTATAGCTGCGATCCGCCTTTCTTCACTACTTTTCCTGTAAATACCGTGGTATACGTTTCCAATCTCTTTTGAACATCACTCTCGACACAACTGCAAGCATACACTTTCTCTCCGGGAAATAGAGCTAACCCAGACGTAACCAACAGTAAGATCAACATGCACATCACCAACCATCGTTTCATTCCGACTGCTCCCCTCCTACATTCTCTGCTTAAATAAGCGTTGTTAAGGTTACATATTTTTATTGCTGCTATATTTATTGTAAAATTATAGCATAATATAAATATCGTTATGTCCGACATACGCAAGGACACAACATACGAAATCAACGATCACGGAGGAACTCAACATTTGATGCACAACTGGAAAAAGAATATTTCATTCTCGCTGCTCGTTGCAGTGTTATGCATGATCGCCTTTATAAGCATCGCCCTGTCCATCAGCGACAACCAGATTCATCGATTTGATGATACGCTGATCGGCTGGATTCAGGGGTTGGAATCCCCTGGTATGACACAATTCATGCACCTTTTTACCTGGATCGGCAGCGAAATGCCAGTGGTCTTCATTACCATCATCGCCATGATTGTGTTATACGTTTACCTGCGACACAAACGCGAACTGCTCTTCCTGGCTTGTGTGCTCGCAGGTTCAACCCTGTTAAATGCATTGCTCAAGCTGGTATTCCAGCGTGCCAGACCTACCATTAACCGGATCATTGAAGTGAGTGGTTACAGCTTCCCCAGTGGGCATTCCATGGCAGCATTTAGCCTGTACGGTGGACTGGCATTTCTAATCTGGAAACATGTACCCACCGTCACCGGACGTGTGCTGATGATTGTGGCCAGCGCCGTATTTATACTGACCATTGGTATAAGTCGTATCTACTTGGGGGTCCATTATCCAAGTGATATCGTAGGCGGATACTTCTTGAGTGGTTGCTGGCTCTCCACATGCATATGGTTTTATCGGCGGCATTTGGAGCGCATGTCGCAACTGCAAAGCAGAAGGCTAGCCTAGGCGGCCCGCTATTGTACTACACAAAGAAATACCCGGCTTTCCTTAACTGAAGGATAGCCGGGTATTTTTATATTCATATATAGTAGTCCTGAACTCGTTCAGGATACATGGATCCGCTTGTCCCATTTAAGCGAATAGACGGATCAGTTTTTTTACACCAATTTATAACTCTTCACCATTGGATTCGATGACTTTTTTGTACCAGTGGAAACTCTTCTTCGGTGTTCTGCTTAAGTCTCCGTTACCGTCGTTGTCCTTGTTGACATGAATGAAGCCATAACGCTTCTTCATCTCTCCAGTGGATGCACTAACCAGGTCGATACATCCCCACATGGTGTAGGCAATCAGATCTACGCCGTCAGCTACCGCTTCTTTCATCTGCTCAATGTGACCTTTCAAATAATCAATGCGATAGTCATCTTGAATGGTGCCGTCTTCCTCTACCACATCGACAGCACCCAGACCGTTCTCAACCACCATCAATGGAATCTGATAACGATCATACAGATGATTCAGTGTGTAACGCAGTCCTTTTGGATCAATCTGCCAACCCCAGTCGGAAGCTTCGAGATATGGATTTTTGATACCGCCCAGCAGATTACCTTCTGCTCTCTCGAGGGACTCGTCCGCACTTTCAACCAAAGACATATAATAACTGAAGGAATAGAAGTCTACGCAGCCTTCACGCAGGGTCTGTTCGTCTCCCGGTTGCATCTCAATTTGGATACCTTCTTCGGCGAAGAAACGTTTGGCGAATCCAGGATATGCTCCACGAACCTGTACATCACCGCAGATCATATTGGAGATTTGGTCTTTCTTCTGTGCAAGCAACATGTCGTCCGGGTTACATGTGTTTGGATAGGTTGTCATGAAAGCAACCATACAGCCGATCTGGAAATCAGGGTTAATCTCATGTCCCAGCTTCACCGCTTTGGCACTCGCAATGAATTGGTGATGTAATGCCTGGAAACGAGTCTGTGGATCATCCACTCCGTCGACCAGTGTCTCTTTACCTTCAAACAGAATACCTGCAGCCATATAAGCACCCATCGGCATCGTCAGACAGTTGATTTCGTTGAACGTCAGCCAGTATTTGACCTGATCCTTGTATCGATTAAAGAGGGTTGTACAATAACGGATATAACAGTCGATGACTTCACGGGAAGCCCAGCCATTATACTTCTGTGTCAGACCAAATGGTGTTTCATAATGGGAGATCGTTACGAGCGGCTCAATATTGTACTTTTTCAACTCGGCAAAAACATTATCGTAGAACTGCAATCCCTCTTCGTTTGGCTCCAGATCGTAACCGTTCGGATAGATTCGGGACCAGTTGATGGACATGCGGAACATTTTGAAGCCCATCTCTGCCATCATGGCAATATCTTCTTTGTAATGACCGTAAAAATCAACCGCTTCATGGCTCGGATAATACGTGCCCTCTTCCAGTACAGGCGTAATCCGGCGTGGAATCGTGTGGGTTCCTCCTGTCATCATGTCAGACGTGCTTGGCCCCTTGCCACCCTGGTTCCATCCACCTTCGAATTGATTGGCAGCCGTAGCGCCACCCCAGTAAAATCCTTCTTTCATTGTCATGACCAGTTCCTCCTTCATATCTCAACAAGACTATATAACCAGTGTACCATCCATACCCTGACACCTATTGTCATGGTATAATCAGAGCATGGAAAATAACCGACTATTTCGAATGTTGCTGTTGTTATTGGAGAAAAAGAAAGCCACTGCACCCGAACTCGCCCGTATGTTCGAGATTTCTGTACGTACGGTGTACCGCGATATCGACCGGCTGAGCGCTGCGGGCATCCCTGTCTATACCACGACCGGCAAGCATGGCGGGATCCATCTGATGGACAACTATGTCATGGACAAGTCCCTGTTGTCGGAAGAAGACCAGAACGAAATTTTGATGGGACTATACAGCATCAGTGCGATCCCACACCTTAATAGTGCTCATATGCTGCAACGGCTGACCGCCCTGTTTGATCACAAGCTGGATTGGATCGAATTCAATTTCTCACCATGGGGCAGCATCCCCCTGCAAGAGAGAGAACTGTTCAATCAGGTGAAACAAGCCATATTAACGAATCAACTGATTACGTTTCATTATGTTAATTCGGATGGTGAGAAGAGCATTCCAACCGTGGAGCCACAGAAACTTATATTCAAAAACAGTACATGGTACTTCAAAGGATATATCCATGATGACCCTGATCGGAGAGAATTCGAGACATTTAAGATGAAACGGATCACCCAATTGACTTTTCTAACGAGAAAACACGATCACCCTGTTGATGCGGGGTCAACCCACCCTGAATCAGAGATAGCTCCAGCCCTGACTCCTTTGACACTCTCGTTTTCCAGCACCATTGCATACCGAGTACATGATTTTTTCGAACCGTCCCTCATTAAAAAAGAGCCTGATGGCAGGCTCCGTGTGTCTCTCGAACTGAATGTAGGGGAATGGCTCTACTCCTTCCTGCTGTCATTTGGTTCCGAGCTGACCGTAATCGATCCTGTTCATGTAGGACAGGAATTGCTCAGACGTCATATCAAAGCCGTTGAACATTTGCAGAACGTCATGAACAAACTTCCCAACAATGAATGATATAATATAGGCCTATACAACTTTTGATCACAGCTGACTCTCCGTCATCCATCTGACCCAAGGAGGTTTATTCATGCAAGACATTAGACGCAACAATGTGGAACGTTTCAAAGGTTTTGGTACGTTATACGATCAGAACCGACCAGCCGCTCCCACTGAAGTCGTGGATATTCTAACGACATATCTTGGCAGCACACCGCGTATGGTCGCAGATGTTGGCTGTGGCACCGGCTTATCCTCGTGGATCTGGCTTAATGAGGCAGAACGCATTATCGGCTTTGAACCCAGCGATGACATGAGGTCTGTAGCAGAATCCAAGTGGAAATCTGCCGGGAAGCCGGATAACCTGCGGTTTGTGTCCGGCTTGTCTCACGACCTCGGACTACCAGATGGCAGTGTTGATGTGCTTACCTGCTCCCAATCATTCCACTGGATGGAGCCGCAACCCACACTACGCGAGTTTGCACGTGTACTTCGCACAGGGGGCATATTTGCAGCCTACGATTGCGACTGGCCACCAATGTTAGACTGGCAGTTAGAACAAGCCTATCTGCAGCTGAATCAAGAAGCAGATCAACGAGCAGCCAGTCTGGCTCCCCAGGATAGCCAGGCACATAAATGGAGCAAGGATGGGCATTTGCAGCAGATTCAGGAGTCCGGTCTGTTCCGATATGTGCGGGAAATCGTGTTTCATCACCACGAGACATTCACTGCCGATCGATACGTCAATCTCGCCCTAAGCCAAGGCGGGCTGCAAACGGCGTTGAAGCTTGGGGCGGATGATTTATTAACAGCTGCTGACGAGTTCAGAACGCTGGCTAATCGTGTATTTAACGGAGAATCAAGAAAAGTACTCTTTTCTTATCGCATGCGCCTTGGTATTGTCTGAAAGTAGTCCGTTGCTTGCATCTCTCGTACATACCAAATGCAATAGGGAGGACCTACACGTCATAAACATGATCTGTAGGTCCTCCTTTTGTCTACATCATCAGGAGGAGAACAAGTCACTTAATTGTCGCTCCTGTACATTCAATGCCAACACCAATTTTGTTGGGTCTTGTCTTGAATAAATGACGTTAATGATATGACCTTGCTGCACCTGGGGCAGCGCAGATGACAAAATCTCTTTTTGCGTTGTCACATTGAAGGTTTCACCGTTCGTCTTTGTTATGCTGAGTTTGAGCTGAAGCTTGATCTTATTACTGCCTCCACTCCCAAGTGGAGTGACATCAAGGATCTTGGCCATCGCTTTTTCCCCTGTTCTTGCAATGTCTATCATTTCAGGTGATACCCCTTGCTGTACCATCTTTTCATCCAACAATTGCTGCATATCCTCCTGTGATAATTGCCCCTTCATATCAAGCCCTACCTTGCGCTCATCCTTTACGGAGACCACTAACGGAATAAAACTGCCCGGCTGAAACTGTGCCATGGATGTCAGCGGAATGACGGCTTTCATCTCGGTATCGTATTTCTCACGCCCCTTACGCGACACCGTCAGACCCAATCGAACCTCAGGCTGTTCATTAATATACGTACCTGTCTGTTGTATAGTTTTAATGACCCCAACTGCTGGTAAACCTGTCTTCACTCGACCTACGCCAAAAATATTGCTCAAAATCGCAGGAACAAAGATCAGTGCAAACCCGGCAAAGATTGCCGGAGTATACCACCATGCCTGCATAATCATAAATGGATCGTTCCACAGCTGCTGTGCCAGAAATGGGGAGAACCCCACTCCGAACACCGTTAATACGCCAATCAATCTCAGGAAACCTACCATATGACCCACCCTCTCTTAATCCTTCTCTTAATATCTCTATCAAAAGCTTTAATAATATATCTATTAATCGTTGTTATACGCATTATTTAAATAGAGTATCGCTGTCTATAACCACATATCTTCTAGATGGATATTAACCCCATGTAGATCAGTTCGGACGGATTCGCTGGATTCTGGCCCAATCCCACCCGATCTCCAACTCGTGGAATCTGCATTTTGGACACCAATGTCTCCAATGTTCGCTGATACTGGTTGCCATTCGTTTCTGTCACATCCAACACAAGCACAACAATCGGATCAAAATTGATCAGTTTGCCTGTATCGGTGATTGTCACCACCATAGCCGTAGCTGTTAAAGGCAGAGAACCACTCGCTGCCAACTGTGCCTGCTTCGCCGAATCTAGACTTTGGTTGATGGCCTCCCGATGTTCTTTCGATACAAAGCCTTTCATCATCATGCCAGTGAGTCCTTTATTCATCATTTTATCCGCTTTAGCAATCGCATCTTCCTGTTTGTTCTTTTTACCGAACCATCCCATAATAAACACCTCATTTGTTTTATTTGATTATAGTTAAATTATAAACACCGCGGCTTGTCCTTGAATACCCTTCTGGCGGCATACAAAAAAAACGAAAAATCCGGCAATTGAATTACCGGATAATCGTTTCTTTGGTAAGGAAGTATGCTAATTCCGCAAAAAAAGATCTGCTAATCCGATCTTCATTTCACGATTGACGGCCATATTTTGTGCCAAGTGCTTTGGCAATGCACAAAATCATGCCAAAACAGCGGGATTTAACCCATAAGTTTTCCAAAACACACACTTTTTCAACCTTTTCACTGAGTGAGCTGTTCCCCTAGAATCAGCCCCTACCGCTGAAACGTTTGATCGCTTCCTCGGTCACTGGCTGGAAGAGGTTAATGAGATTGCCATCAGGATCACGGAACAGCACAGCACGATTCCCCCACGGCATCGTGGTCGGTTCCTTTACCCACTCGTCCACAAACGGCTGCAAACGCTCGTATTCGGCATCGACATCGTGAACGCGGAACTCGAGGATGACAGTGTGATTGTCGGCCGCCACTGCAGAACCAACGCCAAACAGTGGCACCGTCTGGGAGTGGCCAATCGCCAGGGTGCACGATGGCAAAACAAGTTCGGCAAAGACAGGCGCGGGGCGTACCGCCGAAACACCCATGACTTTCTCATAAAACTCGACAAGACGATCCACGTCGTCGGTAATAATTCGTACAGAAGCAAAAAACATAAAATAACATCCTTCCTGTTAATGATAAAGTACCCTATCATTTTTTGGGCCAGAATCGGCCTTCCATCCCTTTATGTTTACTTCATTGATGATAAAATAACGCTACTGACAACGGTATGTCAGTAGCGTTATTCAACATTTTTTTGGGGGTTATTCCTTAATGCTTCAAAGAAACAACCAACTCATGATTGACTCTTATCAGAAGGGCATTCTCAATTCTATTTTTTCTTTTATCCTTCTGATTAACACCCTTTATTACTAGCATTACTTTTAATCCAGTCTATTTTTTGCGTAACAGATATACCAGCTTCCGATAATACATGGCTGCTTCCTTGTATTTCCGCTGATCCTCGGATACTACGGCCAGCCCTTCATATAACGGTTCAAGCCGCATGACGTGCTGCGCGGATTCAAAATAAGGCAAACAGGCCAGCGCCCGCTCCATGAAAACTTCGCGATCTCCATGCGCAAGAGCGAGATGGCTCTGGTAGAAGGTTGCGCTCATCTGCTGGTCCCGTGTGGTTGCACATTTCAAGAGTTGATCTACACTTTGCGCCAGCACGCCCCAGTTCTTCCGCGCCAGAGCCACTTCGCACCGATATACACTGACGAGCGGTCGCATCGCGAGCTGTGTTTCTTCCGTTTCCTGCTGCAATAGCGATTCAAATCGTTCAATCTCAGCCTGTGCCTGATCCAGTTCACATGTCATTGTCAGCATGACAATCCGATTGTTCGCAATCGCCGTCACCAGATCTCCCTGGTTGCCTGCATACACGAGGTTTGCCTCCGCCATGGTTAATGCCGAGAGTGCCTCCTGAACCAGCCCCATTGCGAAACAATAACCACTATATGCCACATATAACCCGGACAACCGGTGGAACATCCGCTGATCATAGACATGACGCATCGTAAGCTCAAATACCTGTTTTGCCTCTTCATACTGTTTGACCTGAATGTAAGCTTCCATCTTGATATTTTGCACAGACAGCCAGAATTCACTGCCAGGAAGCGCCAGCTCACTGAGCCTGGTTGCATGAGTTAATACATCCACAAAGGCCATTTTGGAGCGATAATATTGTATTTTATAGAACAAAAGTGCTTTGGCTAACGGACGCGGCAGATCAATATCATCTGGACGACCGTACTTCTCCAGGTAAAAATTAAGGTAGGATGTATGTATATACTCATGAGCCGTTGCATCGTTTAATTGCTGATAATAGACCGCCTTCATCAAGGCCGTTGTCAGCTCGACGGTCAGCGTGTCATCCCGATCTGCCAGTGCATGCACCGTATCTTCGGATATGGCCGACGCTGGAACAGACATTTGTTCGAAGATGGCCTCGGCCCGTTCGAGTGTTTCCTCGTCCTGAGCCGCAGCTTTTAGAATATAGGAAGGGGATACCCCAAGACGCCCCGCGATGGCTTCTGCCAAGTCCTCAGGTAGAGGATAACGATCAGCCAGGATATTGGCAAAGTGGGCCTGCGTGACCAGACCTTCCACAAGGTCTTTACGTGAGATTTGTTTTCTTTTGCTTAGTAGTTCAATGCGTTCCTTCAGCATGGTATCCCTGTCCTTTCTATCCTAACAAACGAGTACATTCTATTCACATCATCGCAAAATTGGAGATATAACGCCACCCTTCCGGCGAAATCAAACGAAACGGTTTCCGTTTCCGAGGTAATTGTTTTACAATAAGAAAGTATGTGTAAGAGCATTTTATCGAAATGCTGAAACATGAGCTGAATATGAAAGGATGCAAATAAATGATTATTAAACCAAGAACACGTGGTTTTATTTGTACCACTTCCCATCCTGTAGGTTGCGCTGCGCAAGTGCAGGAACAGATTGATTATGTGAAATCCCAGCCTGAGCTGAAAGGACCCCGTAATGTGCTCGTCATCGGTGCTTCCACTGGATACGGACTCGCGTCACGTGTTGTCTCTGCTTTTGGGGCGGGAGCGAATACGGTCGGCATTTATCGTCCAAGCAGTTCCACAGAGAAACGTACAGCGTCAGCAGGTTGGTACAACTCCGCTGCATTCGAAAAAGCCGCTGAAGAAGCAGGCCTCAAATCGTACAGCATCACAGGTGATGCATTCGCAAACGAAACAAGAGACAAAACCGTTGAACTGATTCGCAGTGAACTCGGTCAAGTAGATCTGGTCGTATACAGCGTAGCCTCGGCACGCCGTACCGATCCGAACACGGGTGAGGTATTCAACTCTGTGCTGAAGCCTATCGGACAATCCTACACAAACAAAACGGTAAACTTCCACACAGGCGAAATCAGCTCCGTTACCCTTGAGCCGGCAAACGAAGAAGAAATTCGTCAGACGGTAACCGTAATGGGTGGAGACGATTGGGAACTATGGATGGATGCCCTGCAACAAGGCGGCGTTCTTGCGGATGACGCAACAACGATTGCTTTCTCCTACATCGGCCCTGAACTTACCCATGCCATTTATCGTGATGGTTCCATCGGTCAGGCCAAGAATCATCTGGAAGCGACAGCACATAAGCTGAATGATCGTCTGAGTGCCAAAGGTGGACGTGCGTACGTAACTGTAGCCAAAGCGTTGGTGACTCAATCCAGCTCTGCAATTCCAGTGGTGCCGTTGTATATCTCAGCACTGTACAAAGTCATGAAAGAAAAAGGCTTGCATGAAGGCTGCATCGAGCAATTGCAACGTTTGTTCGCTGATCGCCTGTATGCGGGGGGAGAAGTTCCAACCGACGCTGAAGGTCGCATTCGTATTGACGATTGGGAGATGAGAGCTGATGTTCAGGAAGAAGTGGCGAAGCTCTGGAACGAGTTGACCACAGAAAACATCTACGATCTGTCCGATCTGGAAGGTTACCGTCGCGAATTCTTCCAGCTGTTTGGTTTTGAAACCGATGGTGTGGATTATGAAGCAGATGTTGATCCCAACGTTGAAATGCCTCATCTGGTGAACTAAAGAAGTTTTTGCGTGGACGTGAGCTTAGGTTTTTGTTAGAGCTAACTGCGGATATCATGTTAAAACTAATTTTAAAATCAAATGAAGAAGGAGGGGCCTTCTGGCTCCTCCATTTTTTTGTTCTTTTTAGTTCCTCCCCCCCTTAACAACTCCAATTTCCCGTATCCATACATTCTTTCGTATATCCCCTAATCAAATCGATTTAAGCTGCTTTTTCAGCTCTTTTGGTACCGTCTTCTCGATAGTGATCGAACGCGCTCCATGCATGGACGCAAAGAATTGAAGCCCCTCCCGAAAATCCGTAAGCCATTCCTCCACAGGTGGAGCAGTCTCTTCCATTGATAACAAACGAACGGTAAGTACTCCCGTTTTGCGATCAAGTCGTGGGTCCATACGTCCAATCAACCGATCACCGTGAAGAATAGGCATGGCATAATAACCGTAGGTTCTTTTCACCTCTGGGGTATAAATCTCCCATTTATAATGAAAATCGAATAAATCAACAATACGTTCTCTTCTCCATAATAGGTTGTCCAGCGGTGGCAAGAAACGGACCGGGCCTGATGGATCATAGTGTGGCTCTTCCCTTTCCATGCGCAGCAGCAAATCCTCATCTTCAGCACGTATATAATAAGGCGTCACCACGTCCTCCACCTTAAGCGGGATCATTCGCCCATCTGACACACGGGCAGCAATATCGGCGCGTCGTTCAGCCGCTGTAGATTTCAGCCAACCGAGTCGGGGATCACGGGCATCTACGACACGATACGCATGAATGTATTTATCCAGCAGAGCCTGTCTCTGGGCAAATAAATCGATGTCTTCTTTTATCGTAAGTCCCTGTTGTTGCAATCCGGATTCGGTAATATGAAAATAACGTTCATTCCCCTGCCTCGCCACCACACGAATCACAGCGGAGTCTAACAGTAAATTCAGAGCAAGTGTAGTATCCTTTGTCTTTGGCACATCTGCACTGTCCCAATAACCACTTACCCGCTCAACAGCACGGAAGGCTCTGGAAGGTAAAGGTCCTTCTTCCTTCAAACGTTGTAACACATGCTGCACTGTTTTCTCCAGACCTTGCAGGGACGGAGCCAGACGCTCCCTTAATCGGGCACGCACAGGTTCAAAGAGAGCATAATCCTCGATTGGAATGACACAGGCAGCATTTGCAAAATATTCAAACACCTTGTGATCACTCAGCAGCGTATTTAAGCTGTCAGCAGTATAACCAGGATCACGAGCCCCCAGCACCAAATGCTGGTTTCCAGTTACAGCAGCCACAGGATCGATCTGCACGCAACCGAGGGAGCGAATCAAACTTAAAACTTGGTCCGGTCCTGAAGGTAAGGAAACTGCGGGCCAACGTCCAAGTAAAGCTTGCGTTTGCAGTAAAAAACGCCGAACGATTTTTTTATTCATGTGCAGCGCTGTTGTCATATGTATAGGTTCTTCCCTTCATTAGATATACAAGGATTTATAGTCCAATTCATTAGAATGATTTTAACAGTCCACATGATTACTTTCCAACCAAAGAAAGAATTTTATCGTCTTACTTATCCAGCAATCGGCGCCTCACAGACAAAATAAAAAGAAGCACTACCATCCTGGATGATCTGCTTCTTGTGTTTAACCTTTTGCAATTTTTCCTGCTTCGTAGGCATGAGCCGTACATGCTGGGATAACGCACCATAATCTCCGTTAACTCTTCGGCTCTGTTCCGAGCACCATTGACCTGACCGCTCTGCTTTGCGTAATGCTTTTTGTGTTTGTGTACGTGCCATAATGGATCACACACTCCTTTGGTTGATATACACTCAATATATCATGTGCAGCTACGCAAGTGAAGGTGAAGCTTTTTTTGTTGAAGCGGATAAATTAGTACAAAAGTTCTTGAAATCAAAAAAGGCCGCTATTTTTAGCGTCCTTTTTTGATCTTTCATCTTCTTTATTGTTCAACTTTAAACCATGGACCTGCATTTTGTATGACACCCCATAATTTCGCTGGCAACATAAGATCTCTAACGTTAGATGATTTAATCACGTTTTGAATTTCCGCCTCCCTTCCTTGTTGAACTTTTTCAATCCACTCTGGATCGGAGATTAATACACGTCCAATTACCGCTAATGAAAGTCCTTTCTCCAAGCTTTCAGAGACATCCTCTGGGCTTTCCAAAGAACCCGCTGCAATTACTGAAATTCGATTATTCGCATGTTCAACAATCAGCTCAAGATACGTTTTTTTGTGATCTTGGTTATATTTTGGTTTTGACGTAAGGGCTTGTACCAAGGAACCATGAACATAATCAACATTTTCTTCAATCAGTTTATCAATCAGTGCGTAAGTATCTTTCATTCTAAGGGCATCTTGTTGATGTTCCTCTGGGGAAATGCGGTAACCTAAAATAAAAGGTTTTGTCGAATATCTCTCAATAGCTTTTTTCACCTCTCGAATAACAGCTAGTGGAAAACTCAGACGTTTTTCCAGTGATCCCCCCCATTCGTCTTGACGTTTGTTGAAGAATGGAGATAAAAAGCTTTGAAGTAAAAAACCGTGGGCTCCATGGAGTTCAACACCATCAAAACCAGCTTCAATTGCACGTCTTGTAGCTTCACCGAACGCATGTATAATTTCCAGAATTTCTTCATGCTTGAGTTCTCTAGGGGATACTGCTTCAGTCAGAGCAACACCGCTCGGACTTACCACGTCACCATTAGGAACTAATTCAGCAATCGCTTTATCTCCAGCATGGAACAATTGAAGAATTGCTGGAGCTCCTCCACTCTTAGCAGCATCTGCCAATTTTTTTAGACTAGGGATAAATGAATCATTATATGCGGCGAATTCATGTGTAAATCCAATCCCATTGGGTAGGACATGAGTACAGCCCGTGATAACTAAACCTACACCATTCACTCTTTTTTTATAATATGCAACTTCCTCATCGGAAATCGTGTAATCATCATTACTTGACCATGTCGTCATCGGAGACATAACCACTCTATTCTTTAAGGTAATCCCTTTATTGAATATAAAGGGTTCAAACAAGTTATTAAATTTACTCATGGTACGTTCTCCTTTGTATTTTGATTTCTAAGTGCTTATGTATGGAACAGATGAAGGTAACCCTATCTCATCCATCCCAACCACAAGTTCTACTCAAGAATATCAGGTTAACCTAAGGGGAAGTAAAGTAGGAATTTGATACGTAATTTAAAAGGATTTACTTTTAATAATTTTCTATTGTGATAAAATAACAGTTACAGTAACTGTAACTATGGAGGCGATCAGATGTTTTTTTCAATGAAATATGTGGTGGAGAATTATAATATAACTGCAAAGACACTTCGATTTTATGAAGAGCAAGGGATATTACCGAATATTTCGCGCGACGAAAAAGGGAATAGAGTTTATACCGAACAACAAATCGATTGGATTTCTTTTATTCTTTGTCTTAAAGAAACAGGAATGCCACTTTCTAAAATTAAAGACTACAAGGAATCTTATGAGATGGGGAACTCCACCTATTCAGAAAGAGAGGAGATGTTAAAGAAACATAAAATTGAATTACAAAAGAAAATCGAAGAAAGTTTGAAACATATGGAAGAAATAAATTATAAATTAGCTATGTATGAACTTCAAAAAGATGAGGTTAGGAAAAATCCTAACCACAATTTTAAATGTCACGGTCTCGAGGTGAACATTGTCGATACCAGGGGGGATGAATCAAATATTCGAAATGCTACAACTAACAGATGAACAAACGGAGCTCTAAATATCCATCCAGAAAAATAACCAGTCGCCTATATTTACCTAGCGATTGGTTATAATTGTTTTAAAATCTGCATCTGTCGCAGTCATCCGTTTTTTTGTGGAAGCCTCCACGGTTTAAAACGTTAATCCTAACTACATTACTACTTTCGATTATATTAAAAAAATCTACATTAAAGCACAGTAACACAATGCAATCTAGCGGGATTGCCGCTTTCGCCGGGACTGCCACGTCTCGATTGGTTCATGATCATCTTCTTCGATCAGTTCCAATGCTTCTTCCACTCTTCTGGCTTTGAATAACAGAATTAATTCCATCAGGTCTTCCCGGTCCAGCAGCTTCACTCCATTAACTGCTGCAAGCGTCCGACAGGCTTCGGTGTAACGAGCGGACGTTAATACAATTGACCGGTCGGCTTCATAATAACGCATGGATGTATATATCTCCTGCACTGCACTCAATCCTACGGGATGGTTCGCACCATATCGCTTCGCTTGTATCACACTTCGTCTGCCTAGTCTATCAACAAACACCAGATCTGCCCCAAAATCCCGGCTGCTCGTTGTCTTATGCACCTCATCGTACCCGAGCTCTTCGAATAAATGATAGAGATATAATTCAAATTCCGAACCATCCTCCATCTTGTCGATGTCCTTTATTGTGATCTTACGAGGATTGGCTTCACTTCGTATCCGTTGTCCGCGCCCGATAACACGCCGAATAATCCAGGCCAGCAGTAGTAATAAGACAATAATTCCTATGACCCATAGGGTCACATTTTCACTCCAGTTCATAGCTGTTCTCCTTGTTCATTTCCTATGTTCTATCCAACGTCTTACGCAGATATGGCTTGTCACCGCACTAAATATATCAGACTTCCACCTTCATCGAAAGAAGATGAATTCCCTGTAACTGTTACACTTCACCAAACATGGTTATTTCGACAAACCAATTATAAAAGGTTACAGTGTGTTCGGTTGAATTCAGCTTGACTTTAATGGTAAAATTCAACAATCGGTTCTATTTTGAACCGAAGAAGAAAGGTGGTTTATCACTTGCATACATTGACCAAACACAAGTCCAAAACATGGGCTGCCCTAATTCTTAGCGGCATGCTCCTCTTCACCATGAATACAACGAGTTACGCCGCTGCCTCTACCGAATCCATGCCCAAACCGGCGTGGACGTCATCTTCCCTGATGTTATCTGAGGCCAATACGGAAAAAGATGTCCTGATCAAGGGAATCCATGCCGTGCCATCCAAAAATCTTGTATATGTACATGCCTCCCAGCCCGTAACGAAAACAAGCAGCAAAACAACACTGGACTGGCAACTGGACTCTCTCCAAGCATTCGATGCTACAACTGGACAATTGAAGTGGAATACGATATTCCATGAGAAAAGTGGTCCTTATACCACCTACTCCGATTCGGTATATGCCAGCAACGGTACAGCTTATGTGTATATGGAATATTCGGACAAAACCAAAAAATTGTACTCATTCAATACATCTGGTAAAACCAACTGGGTCAAAACGGTGAATTCACCTGCAAGCATATCCCTATTGGATAACAATACGCTGATGGTTGCTTCAAGTCAGGGCGTGCAATCGAATGGTTCGGTTCGCTCCGCCATCTCGTTATATGACAAAAAGGGCAAGCTGATTACTGAAAAAACCATCATCGGTAACGTGCTTAAGGCTGATCATGGTCGAATTGTAGTGGATGCCAGTAAACAAACCAAGGTAGGCAACTTCTGGCAGCAAGCTGCGAATCCCAAAGTGGAGATCTATGATCGTACGTTGAATCGTCTGTCCTCCTACCAATTCCCTGCCAATGCAAATACATTAGGAGATGGCGGCGGTGAATCCCTGGCCATTCTGGACGATGGTTCCATCATTATGCGTGCGAATTTCGAAAACACCGGTAACCGACTGATGGGCTTTGGCACCGATGGCAAGCTTGCTTGGGGACGTGCCATTGCTGGTGATGCCTACATTCAGACAGCTGGCAACAGTTATACAGTCTTTACAGGGCAGAAGCTGGAACTGTACACGATGAAAGGCAAAGTGACTGAGCGTACGTTCAAGGACGCACAGCCTGCATTGATGCATGTAGACCAGACACAGGATGGTCAGTATCAGCTTGATTTTTCCAAAACAGGATACATTCTTGATCCTCAGACGCTGGAAGACGTGCACATCTACACGACCAGTGCCTCAGTTCCTTCATTAGAAGGTGTCTCAACCTATGTCGATGATGTCATCTATTCCATGAACAATGAGACATTGTCCAAATATGTACTGAAGTCCAATTCTGCAAAATAACAAAAGAGTCTTTCCGGCTCTTTATCGTATACCAATGAACCGAACTAAATACTCGATCTAATAATAAGCCGGGAGAGTTCCAAAAGGAGCTCTCCCGGCTTATTCATTGGCAGGATAGAATCATCCTATTTCCAATTCTCGTCTATAAATTCGTCCCGTCCGGATAACGCACGGTCTTCCTTATAATGTTTTTCGTTTTTCTTGTGGTAATCCTGATGATAGTCTTCAGCCGGATAGAATACAGCTGCATCGCGAATTTCCGTAACAATCGGTTGACTGAATCGTCCGCTGGCTGCCAGTTCCTGTTTGGACTGTTCAGCAAGCTCACGTTGACGTTCATTATGCACAAAGATTGCCGTACGGTACTGTGTCCCTCGATCCTGGAACTGACCTCCGTCATCCGTGGGATCAATCTGCGGCCAGTATAGCTCCAGCAGTCGTTCATAAGGGAATACATCTGGATCAAATGTAATTTCAACCACTTCGACATGACCGGTCTCCCCGGTTTTGACCTGCTCATATGTTGGATTGTCGACGTGGCCGCCAGCATAACCTGATATAATGCCATGAATGCCCGGTTGTTCTTCAAACGGTGTAACCATACACCAGAAACATCCGCCGGCGAATGTAGCTTTTTCCATTCCGTTCATCCCCTCTTATCTAAACTACCTTTTACACTTACCACTCCGATGACAGAACAACCTTCTGATCTCTGTTATCCCCAGATTTTTTATATTTGGCTTTACAAGGAGAAAATCTGGTGATAAAGGCGAGTGTATGCTTTCGAAGCAGCTTTCTTGCAGAAAGCTTTTAGCTCCACTTCTTCAGGTTATTTCTGTCCTCTACGTTCTCGTGTAAATGTTTAGTCCATTTTATATAGATAGCTTAATACGCATATCTTTATATATTTTAAAACAACAAGAGGTTGATTGAAAGCCATCGTTATGGCTCTCAATCAACCTCTTCATTGATAATGCATTTAGCTGACAACTAATTCAAGAAATTATCTTGATAAAGTTACCCACGACTACGTCCCATCGAACGGAAGATCAAGCTTACGATGGCTACAAGAACGATCGCACCAATCAATGCAGGTACAATGTGGAATCCACCCATCTCAGGACCCATATCGCCCAAGATTACTCCACCTAACCATCCACCGATGAAACCAGCAATGATGTTACCAATAACACCACCTGGAATGTCACGACCAACGATCAAACCTGCCAACCATCCAATGATACCACCGATAATTAATGACCATAACCAACCCATATCATTCACCTCTAATTAAAGTTTTTGTTGTTGTCTGTCTACTATTAACCGCTACAGAAGCATTTAAACAATTGGCATAAAAATTTTTGCATATTACCTTTTGTCCCCATGCATCTCCCTCTGCAAAACAAGCCTTAGTCAGGTATGGAACAGATCGCGTTACTTTCCGGCATCTCACCAGCTCAGGGCTGCGTTATGTACCTCCCGAAAGTCATTGTATGTTAGAGCAGACAAGGTTAGTATCACCAATTGAGGTAGGATTATTTATAAAATTGCGTCATATTATAGGATGGATGGGTTAGGTCTGATCAATAAAAGCCTGCACGGCCCTTACCTGGCTGCGCCAGCCAAGTATGTTTATGGCTCTTATCCAGCTCGCCACGCATCGACTGAATGACTTTTACAATGTCTGTCTGTCCATTCTGATGCCATTCGAGCGCAACGCTCACATACAACTCACCCAGCTGCGCAAGAGAAAACGTGTCGGTCAGACGAGCAGCTTCAATTGTTCCTTCTTCACCCGCAAATACGGTGAAGCCTCGTTGGCGCAAGTATTGCAGGCGCAGCGCTTCATCTGGCAGCGGAATTTCGTAAGCTCGGTCAAACCGTCCAGCACGGTTCATGAGGCCCGGATCTATTTTCTCCGGATAATTCGTTGTCCCGATCAGGAAGATGCCTTCTTTTGACGTAGCTCCATCCAGTGTATTCAAGAAAAAGGAACGGACTTCATCCGGCATCGAATCGATGTCCTCAATGATCAGTACCATCGGTGCCAACCGCTTGGCAGCCTCGAACACTTCACGCACCGATTCACTGTTGGTATACTCCGTAATCTGCCAATACGCGGCCGGGCCCGGGATACTTCCAGCAATGGATTTTACCAACGTGGTCTTACCATTCCCTGGATGCCCATACAATAAAATGCCCCGTTTGTACGGGATATCATAATCTCGGTAAAAAGAACGATCCGCTTCGAAAAACTGATCCAGCGAGCGGAAAATATCCTGCTTGATCTGTGCCGAGAGAACAACATCCTCTCTTCCCACGGAACGAGTGATGGATTCCACATGGCGATCGCTACCATTCCGGGCATCGGTGTAGACCGTTACTTTTTTCATATTTTGCTGACGTTCCCGTTCCCGGACACTTCCCAGAAATTGCTTCATCTCCTCATCACCGACGGCAAAGACAAAGTCTTCACTGTAGATCCCGTTCTCTCGGAAAAACGGAACCCGCACAAGTGCTACGCCCCATTTCGGATAAGCAAATACGTTATTGCGAATGGAGTAATGCACACCATAAGTGGGTACATCTCCATCATCGTCGTAATGCAACGTCTGAAGCTCCAAATCCTCGAATATGCGGGCTACCAATTCCACTTCGTCACTGCCATTTTGCAAGTCTTCCCGGAGTAACTCCCAGTATTCATTGTTCGGGTCAGAACTGGCATAAAGCTTGTACTCAACTCCATAGCGCTGGAGGAGCGCCTCACTGATTCCACGAATCAGCCTTGAATAGATGGCGTACCCTTCCACTCGAATTCGGGTATCATGTTGTTCGTCATAGGTATAGATCGCCTGGGTTGGATCTGTTTGTTTTTCGTTTATTGTCATTATTTCGCTCCCTTTACCGCTACAAGCGGTTTGCATTTGGCTACAACTTGAGCCAGGCCTGCGCCGGTAACACTGTCTATAATTTCATCTACATTTTTATAAGCCTGAGGTGATTCATCAATAATGGATTCAAGTGAGCGTTGGTTTACCACGATCTCATCTTCTGTACCCACACCCAGTGCCGTTGCAAAATCTTCCACGCTAATCAATCGTTTCGTTGCCGTCCGTGAACGGATGCGACCCGCACCGTGACATATTGAATAATAATTATCAGCCCCCTGCGGCTGACCTACCATGATATATGAAGCAGTTCCCATGGAACCGGGAATAAGCGCCGGATGTCCTGTTGCCAGATAAGGCTTTGGATTGTCCGGGTGACCTGCCGGCAACGCACGTGTTGCCCCTTTGCGATGCACAAAAACGGAGCCTTGGTCTACATGAGATTCCTCCCAGGCATAGTTGTGCATCAGATCGTATAACGTACGAAATTCACATTTGGAGCCAAACACATCCCGGAATGCTTCGCGAATAGCATACGCAATCAGATGACGATTGACAACAGCGTAATTTAATGCAGAATACATCATGTTCACATAATGACGACCTTCCGCATGCTCCAGTGGAGCAAATACCAGTCTGGGATCGGATGTACCCAGGTTAAGCCGCTGCATGACTTTGGCAATCGCTGACGAACTCGTCTGACTTACATAACCACCCCATGCACGAGAGCCGGAATGAATCATGACCACGACCTGTCCATCATACAATCCCCAAGCTTCGGCGATTTCACGATTCTCTTCAGCGATCTCAATCGCCTGGATCTCGGCAAAATGATTTCCCCCACCCAGTGTTCCAAGCTGACGATGCGAACGATGCCACGTCATTTCAGGAACGTGGTTTAACACATCCTCATCGTAACTAAACTTGCTGCTTTCCACATGTGTCATCGAGGTTGATTTTTTCGGTGTATAGCTGTCCGGAATATACTTTTTGGGTAAACCATGCAGCCCTTTACGAACAATATGCTCCAGTCTTATATCCGAGTAATGACCTCGCTGGTTTGCCTCCATCGGCAATACTTTCTCAATGGCCTTGACGAGTTTACGGCGGAGCTTGATGTCTTTCAATTCGTCCTTGTGCAAGTTTGTCATATGCACTCGCATGCCACAGCCAATGTCACTGCCAACAATGGAAGGAGAAACGTATCCGCTCTGCGCATCCCACACGGCTGTCGTTCCAATGCACGTACCTACACCGACGTGTACGTCTGGCGTGTAACTCATATAAGAGATTCCCGGAATCTGCAGATTATTGTTTGCCATCTCGAACACCTTGTAATCGAGCGAGGAGAAGAGCTGTTGCGCCGCATATACGGTTAGGTCGCCTGCAGGCAATTTTACTTCATGCCGGTAGCCACCTGCGATTTCATTTGGATTAGTAAATAAATTAAATTCTGTATTCATAAAAGTGTATTATTCCTTCCTGTACGTTCAGCAAATTCGGTTTGCTGATTCATCTGTAAAATAAAACTAAAAAAAGCCATAGGCTAATCGCCCATGACTTCTACTGAATGACAATAACGGAGAACAGAGCAGCATAAACATGCTGTGTGTCTGTCATCCATCGCTATAATTTAAGCGAAGAACGCATATCGATTATAAAAACCGCTAAACGATATGCCTATCCCCTATGTCGACCGTATGAGGCCAATGAAACGATGAGCCGGATATGCTATTGTGTCTACGTTGCGCCCTGTTTGAATCAAATCATAACCAAGCATCATGTCTCTCGGCCTCCCTTCGTTAATGTTAGTCTTATATTAAAGGGACTAGAATTCATGTGTCAACCCTTTTCTTGGAAATTGGACCATGTTGCATATTGCATATGTAAACAAAAACAGGAGATTGTCCTAGGACAATCTCCTGTTTTCCAAATAATAATGATGTTGTTAGCGTAACATGATTATTACAGTCCTGCTTGTTTTTCCAACTCATCAACCGGATTTTCGTCTTCTTTTTCAGGAACTTTGGAAGACAGGAACCAGCCACATACCGCAATGGTGATCAGTACAATATAGAATCCGAATTTCCAAATTTTATTTTCCGGGAAATGCTCATCCAGAACACCCAATGAAGGGTGTGCGAGTGTAATAACTGCCAGCTTAACCCCTACCCAACCTACGATTACAAATGCCGCAACTTCAAGTCCTGGACGGGAATGAAGCAATTTCACAAAGTATGAGGCTGCAAAACGCATGATCACAAGCCCGATGAATCCACCGAGGAAGATAACGATAAACTGTCCACCGTCGAGTCCGCCAATTGCAGGCAATCCACTTGGTGGCAACGCCACGGCCAAAGCAACAGCAGCCAGAATGGAATCAACTGCAAATGCGATATCCGCTACTTCGACCTTGAAAACGGTCATCCAGAAACCAGATTGTTTTTTCGGTTTCTTAGGCGTTGAATCAGCTGCTTCATCTGTCTTATTGCGACTACCCAGTATCTTTTTAACGATGTGGTTAATCGAAATATACAGGAGATACAGGGCACCGATCGCTTGTACTTGCCATACATCGACGAGGAAAGAGATCAGGAACAACGAACCTAAACGGAAAACAAATGCACCCATCAAACCATAGAACAACGCTTTTTTGCGCTTATCTTCAGGCAAGTGTTTAACCATGATTGCGAGTACCAATGCATTATCTGCTGCGAGTAATCCTTCAAGGACCACTAAGACAGCAAGCACCCACCCATATTCTAATAATAATGAAACATCCAACATTGACTCCTCCTTAATATTCTTATGATGTACAAAAAAAAGGACCTTTACCATCACTGGTAAGGTCCTTTTATATCCACAAAAAGAGACCTTTACCGAGCATGAAAACTTGGTAAAGGTCTCGCTAACAACAAAATTGCTGCCAATAAAGCCGGGGATATAATCCCGAATTGACGACTTTACTGTAAAAGCTACTCCCCTTTAACAGGAATATGTAGTTTTAGTTGGAACGGGTTGTTTAACCTGTACTCATCATATTTCATAACGTTAAATAAAGTCAAGCTTTATTTCGTTGACGATACAGCTTACGAAATACGACAACATCGTAGATCATATTCCCCAGTGGAATGAAAGAAACAAAGAACAGAGCAATCGGACGGCGCAGACGCCACTTCTGTGAGGTGTACATAGTCACCATAAATAACAAGTACATTAAAAACAAAAAACCGTACAGATTCCCAAACCATGTGACAGCCTGCGGCATAACCCCGGCATCCCTCAACGGAAAAGCAACAAACAGTAGCAACACGTACGAAATGCCCTGCAACCACAACATCAGCCGGAAGCGCCCCAGCGTAGAATGTAACATTTTTTTCCTCCTGCTTTTATACATGTAACGAATTCAATTGTTCTCGTACAGTATATCACAAAAGCTGAATATCTCGCTTAATGCCATGCAGCAGATTATTCCTGCATGCTTATATGGGTGGTTCATCTACCATTTCGCAGGAGCCAAATGCTTTAACTTCTCATAAGATATCTGACGAAGATTGTTACAGATGTCGGACAAGGAGGAGCCGGATCATGAAAATAGCTATGGTTGCACCCGAGAAATTGCCTTTGCCCGGTAATGGTTCCGTGGAAATCTGTATCCTGGGCATCGCTCGTGAACTAGCCCATCGCCATCAGGTAACCATTATAAGTCGTCAAATGCAAGGTCTCGCCGCCACAGAACAGATCGATGGGATCACCATTCAACGTGTCCCTGCGTCGAGTCCTGTCATGTACACCAAAGCAGTCATACGTTTGTTATCCCAACAACCCTATGATGTAATTCAAGTGGATAACAGGCCACGAAGTATGGCGACCATCAAACGAGCCTTTCCACGCACCCCTGTTGTACTCTATCTTCACTCATTAACGTTTGCTCAGCCCGGACCTTCCAAACTCACATTAATGAAAAAAGCTGATTGGATTGCCGTCAACAGTCATTCCCTGCGACAAAGGTTAGGCCGCAGATTTCCGTTGGTAAAACACCGGATGAGTGTTGTTCCACTGGGTGCAGATCTAAGCCGCTTCAGGCCTGTTGAATCCAGCGAAGAACAGATTCATCTGCGTACACAATTTGGAGTAACTAAACCTTTCTCTATTCTGTATGTCGGCAGGCTGATCCCTGGAAAAGGTGTAGACGTATTAATTCGTGCAACTGCTCTCCTTCAGCAACAGATGCCTGTTCAACTGGTTGTTGCAGGCAAAGGTCCTCCGTATTACATGCGTAAACTTCGCGAACTTGCCCAAAAACAAAAAGTCCATGTTTCCTTCCGTGGTCAGATAAACCATGAGCATATCGATCAATTGTATCGGGCAGTCGATTGTCTGGTCTGTCCGTCTCAAGAACATGAAGCTTTTGGCCTGGTTAATGTTGAGGCGATGGCTTCAGGATTACCCGTCATTGCTTCGGATAACGGAGGTATTCGTGAGATTATTGAATCAGGTATCAATGGATACCTTGTCACCGCTTATAAGCGTCCCCAACGTTTCACCTCTTACCTATACAAACTTGCAAGCAACCCCACTTTTGCCGAGATGTTAGGGAAGGCTGGCCGAGACAGCGCAAGGGCACACTTCAGTTGGGCAAGAACAGCCATGCATCTGGAAGCGACCTATACCAGGCTCATCCGTAAATGAGCCTTTCTTCTGTTAGGATGATCAAGCTTTTTCACGAAATTGCCATCCCTTAATCAAAGAATCCATCTGCGGAACAGGAATGTGACTCATCTCAATTAACTCCATAATAACCATATCTCTCATCATGAATCGTACTTTGGCACACGTGAGTTGATGAAATACATCGTAGAATGCCGTCCCGGTCCAACATCCATGAGGTACGACAAGTGGATCATTAACGATATAACCTACGGCTCCGATCGGGGGAATAACAACCTTAATCGCTTGATGATCCAAACGATTATCTGGATCTTTGACGAGATACACGGTATCCCCCACTTGTAAAACCTGTACTCCATGGTAGTGGTCCATCCCATACATAGCTGCGAATAATTTGGTGCTCATATTACCTGCTCCCTTTTCCTGTATTTCTCCATGATTAAAATTTTAAAGATATATCGGTTTCATAACGTTCCAACCACTCGACAAGTTGCCTGCGTATCTCTCTACGAAACTCACGAGGTTCAAGTACCTCTGCCTCGGGCCCAAATTGATACAACCATTTCAAAAATTCTCTGCTGCTATTCAGTGTCACTTCAAATAACAATCCCCCATCCGACATATTCGTCATTCGCGGGCGAACAAACATTTCTTCTTCTTTTATGTAGGGGGCCACTTTCTCAGAGAATCTTACCTTGAAATGGATATTTTCGTCGCCAGGGTCAATAGACCATGTGTTCTTCATGTACTGTGTTATGTTGAAATCACCCTTGTCGAAACCGGCATTTGTTCGTGTCACATCCAAAAAACGGCTAATTCGAAACAATCGAACTTTTTGCAGCAAATGGCAGTATCCGATCAAATAAAAACGTTGATCACGTGGAATGAGATAATAGGGATCGATATCCCGGACTGTGATCTCATTTCTTGTCAGCGTATGATATTGAGTACGAATGGTTTGCTGGCTTAGAATAGATTCAATAATGGGAATCAGCAAATTAGGGTCTTTTCCTTCCTCGCGATAAGCTGGCGTGCCCATCCGAATAATTCCCGCAATATTCTCTACAATGTCACTGTTTCTTGATTTTAATTTGGTATGAGCCGACATGACCTTGTCAAACGCTGAATCAAACTCAGCAGGTAACTTGGAGGTATCAACTACGGACGGAAGCATGGAGAAGACCATCGCTTCCTGTTCAGTAAAATCTAATGGATACATCGCAAACTCACCAATAAATCGGTAACCCTTGCCGTATCCTTCATTCATAATCGGGGCGACCCTATCCAAAATCCGGAGATCACGATAAATCGTGCGTACAGTCGTACCGCATTTCAGCGCCAACTCCTTGGCCGAAATTCCAGGATTTGCTTGTATAGCCTGAAGTATACGCAGCAGACGAATTAATTTCTCTGTCATGTAGTTTCTCCCCTTCGATATTTTATCGGCAAGGAAAACTAGTTCCTTTAGTACAGAACTAAATCTTTAGTCCCAATATCATTTTCGCAATTTCACCATTTTTGTATAGTCCAATTGCACTCTTACCCCCTTTTAATATACATTCTCTTACTTGCTTGCGTAAAACATTAACCCAAAAGCCCTTAAACCTAAGCCTGAAAGCCTATACAATTTTCTAAAAATAATACAAAAAAAGCCCTGATCTCTACAAAGAGACAAGGCTTTTCTCGGAATTACTGGTTATGTAACTGTAATAATTGATCCATCACATTTGCCATATGCTCACAGAGTTCAGGAATGTCCCCCATCTGGTCTTCATTCACACTGCGGTCAAAATAAACGTGAGCCGTGACGTTATACATGATTGGCTGTTCATCAAATATATATCGGATGTTCTGGCACATCCTCTGCTCAGGCCAGCTCTTCTGTAATATCGGACGAATAACCGGGCACTGCTTCTCAGGTTCCTTCACAACCATACTAAACCGTAGTTCCAAACGGCAACCCGGATTCGCACCAGGCGTCTCCAGGATCTCCGCTGCAAGCTCCTCAAGGGAACTGCTTAATACAACTTCCCCTGTTACTTCCGGGCGATCCCTGAGACAGAATTGTAATGTGAACTCTCTGGACATCACTGCCATCTCCAGGCGATCTTTACGCCCTGTAATCTGAATACGTTCGTCCAGGTTATCCATATCATAGAGATAATTCTCAAACCCGACTTTCAGATTGTCATACACCGTTGGATCAAACATTGAAATAAACCTACTTTCTTACCCTTTAACATGTATTGTAGTACATTCTCATTTTTCATGCGATTAGCAAAATCTCTTGTCCTGGAAATTTAAAAGCCCAGTCACTAGGACTGGGCTTCGGCTAAGCATGGGATCTGATGAGATCCCTGAGCTTCGCTTATTCTTCAGTAGCTTTTTCTTCAGCTGCCGGTTCAGCTTCCTCAGCAGAAGCTGTTGGCTCTTCCTCAGCGGCTTGTGGCGGCATGACGGAAGCGATGATGGACTCAGGTGATGTTATGAGTGTCAAACCTTTGTCCAGTTTGATATCCGCAGCAGTCAAGCGATCGCCAATATCCAATCCGCTGACATCCACCTCAATGGACGTTGGCAGATCCGCAGGCAATCCTTCTACTTCCAGCTGTGTCTCCTGTGTCTGGAACACACCGCCAGCTTTCGAGCCGGCCGCTGTACCCTGGAAGTCGATCGTTACACTTACGCTGATTGGCTTGTTCTTGGAAATTTGCAGAAAGTCCACATGCAGCAAACGTCCGTTACGCTCTTGCTGATCCTTGATCAGCACCGGAACCGTTTTACCGCCCTCCACATTCAGGTTGAACATTTCGGAGCGGCCTGTGCGCGCCACTTTCAGCATCTCTTTTTCATCTACATGTATTGAAGCACCTTCAAGTCCTGGGCCGTAAACGACTGCAGGAACTCGTCCGCCTTGTCTTAACAGGCGCAGTGCTGCACCTTTCTTTTCCGTTCTTGGCGTTGCTGTAAGTTGAGCCATTTTTCCGTTGGATTTCATGATTGAACATCCTCCTTCAAGGGATCACTACATTATATTTGTTGGAAAGCGCTGAGCTTATCTCATAGACCATGATGGTCTTTTTTCCTTTGGCCAAATCGTGGGCCATATCTATATTTACCCCAATGATAGAGGATCTCAAACACGAAACAGGACAATTAATTATTTTTTGGCAAGTTATGCGGCTTATAATCAGACCAAAAAAGCAGTCGGAATCTCTTCCAACTGCTGGTATAACAAGGTTTTGACGAACTACATTCGACGTTATAAATAAAGAAACTATGCGCTATTACGATCCTCTGTATTTTCAATTTCACGAATGATCTGCATCTCGTCTGATCCGCTACGGACAATAATGTGCACATCCCCGTCTTCAGGTACAATGTCCACGTAACGGTCTCCGCACGTATCTTTAGCTTCCCATTCGTTCAATCGAATGATCAGTCCCAGGTGATGCAGACCCGGAGCAACGCGGAAGCGGGCTTCGGCGGCATTTCCGACTTGTTCCAGCCGTACTGCTCCATCCTCCATACCTGTGCCCCATACCCAGACATCCCAACCTTCATAATGCTGGTCTTCCCGTTCGTATCGAAGCGTGACGGTTCGCGAAATCTGTTTATGAATCGTTACACCAAGCGTTGCCCGGATTCCTCCAGCTTCAGCAATAATATGGGTTACCCCAGGTGTCATCGCACGTACGATCCCTGCTGCACTCACCGCTGCAAGTTCTGGATGAGAAGAGCTCCAGCGTATATTTGAATCCTGAAGCGGCTGACCAAATTGATCCAGAACCAAAGCACGGAAGCGACTGATTCGAGTCATGTACATGACAGGTTCGCCCACAATTTCGATTCGTTCAGCATGACGATAATCCACTTGTAACATACAGCTTGCCGTTATGTCCCCACAGTGGACTGTAATCGAAGCTTCCCCCCGTTCCAGTGCATGGATTGTTCCATCAGGCTGGATCTGAATAATATCCGGATCAGAAGAAGTCCAGGTAACTGGAGCTTTTTCCACCACATTGCCAATGCTGTCCCTTACAATCGCTCGCAGTTGAGTGGTCTCCTTCGGACTATATACCTGGCGAGGAAAACTAATCTCCACTGTTGATGGTTCAGCGCCTCCAGCATGCTCTGTGTCATACAGTACCATTAAAGACCATCGTTCTACCTGAACAGTACCACGAACAGTCTCGATCAAATCTGTGCCTGCCTGATGATCATTGACTACAACATGCCAGTCCCCTTCCCCCAGGTCGACATGCTGCGCATGTTCCGTTCCGTTATAGATGACCATAATCTGATTCCAGGTGTCCTGATTCGCACCATCCTGAAGTATAAAGGCAACTACATTGCCATCCGCACGAATAACACGAAGGTGATTTCGTACCTGTTCAGCATCAATCATACGAAAAGCGGGATGTGTTCTCCGCAAATGAATAAGACCACGATAGTAGTCGAACACCGGTCTGAACCGTGATTTGTTGGCCCATGTGATGGCGTTCACCGCATCCCCGCTCCGATAACTGTTATGATCACCGGCTTTGGATCTGAGCATCTCATCCCCTGAATGCAGAAACGGAATTCCCTGAGAAGTAAGCAGAATCCCGGAAGACAGTAAAGAGCGACGAACCATCTCATGATTCAAAACATCATCTGCATCCACATACCGATAAGGATCTGCTGCTTTTACAGCGGACTCAGCACTCCCACCACCTACGGGCTGTCCGTCCTTCCATACGGGAAATCCTAATTCATGCCTAAGGTTCATCGTTGTTGCAATTTTATCCCACAGATTGAGATTGTCATGGGCAGTCACATAATTGACAACTTCCACAGGTGAAGATGTGAAATCATCCAGTCCTCCCGCTAATCCCCTAATAAGCTCATATTCCTGCCCTCCGGCACCCGTGACAAACCCTCTGCCACTGCCATCACTATCGCCCTTGATTGCACTGCGAAAATGATCATTAAATACAGCAAATCCCTGACCTCGCTGGGTTCCTTTTAATGTTTTGCGGTCCAAAGGTGAGTCTCCACCCATCCAGGGTTCCCCATAGATCAGAAACGCCGGATCGATCTGCTCCCTCAATTCGCGTGTCAATTCATTCATCGTTTCCGTATCAATCAGGGCCATGAGGTCAAATCGAAATCCGTCCACATGATATTCTTCTGCCCAATATCGGAGAGAATCCAAAATATATTTTCGCACCATTGGACGTTCTGTCGCCAATTCATTGCCTACACCAGAACCATTACTGAGGGTGCCATCCTCCCGATAACGGTAATAATAATTTGGTACAATCCGTTCAAAAGGTCCCTCTTCGACGCTATACGTGTGATTATAGACAACATCAAGTACAACGCGAATGCCTTGTCTGTGCAGCGATTGAACGAGTGATTTGAGCTCCCGAATTCGAACTGTAGGATCACGAGGATCTGTCGCATACGAACCTTCGGGAACGTTATAATGCTGGGGATCATACCCCCAGTTGTATGGTGCTCTGACATTTGAACCCACATCTGCTGTAGCGAGTTCATTCACCGTCTGATAATCTGCCACAGGCAGAAGATGTACATGAGTGACTCCCAGTTCGGCAAGATGGTCTACCCCAATGCTATTGCCAGCTCTATCCGTCAGTCCAGATGCCGTGAATGCCAGATATTTTCCCTTATACGGAATATCTGCATGTGGATCCGAGGAGAAATCACGGACATGCAACTCATATAACACGGCATCGACAGGACGCAGAAAAGCAGGTTTGACATCCAGGTCCCAATCAACCGGATTGGTGGTCTCCGGATCTATAATAGCCGTTCGTTGCCCATTAGCCGTTACCGCTCTGGCATAAGGATCAACAACCACTTCAATCCGCTGCTCATCATGGATAATGCGGTACATATAATAATGTCCTGCCCAATCGCCGCTGAGCTTCAGACTCCATATTCCGTCCGCATCGCGCGTCAGAGTATGTTCCTGCCCATTTTCATGATCTTGTACTTTACCAGTATCGTTGTAATGCCCTTCATCGTCAAAAATCAATATATAAACCTGTTGTGCCGTAGGTGCCCACAATTTAAAAGTACTTGCAGCACGAGTATATGTTAAGCCAAGATCGTTGCCTTCGTAACGAAAAGAAGTCCATTCCGGCATCGTTCCCACCGCCTTTATATCCATTGTTTTCGTGTTGTCCCGATGTTACGGAGCGGGACGTGATTTGTCAACCCGGGGTTGTCTGTACTCATCATATCGGTCCAATTTGCATATTCAATTAGCAATCGCTTTCAAAATATAGATATGAAAACAAGCGCCATAGATTGACAGCATTTGTACCTGTCCTGACAAAAAAAGTTTGAAATATACAAGAATATAATGCAGGATGTCATTGGGTTGAGATTAAAAATGCCCAACTGATGCACAACATAAAGAAGGTCGATATATGACGATGTATAGTCCTGAGACCAAGCCAATGGCTCTGATGCATCAACAAATCCTCCTTTCTTACGGGAAAGGAGGATTTGTTTTATCTCAATTTATTTGATTAGATTTGATTGGAATCTTGACCGTGGCCTTGTTAGCCATTTTACTAATGGTTTGTTGGGCTCTTCAATTCTTGGCAAGCATTGCGTTCATTAGGAATTGGAATACATCACCGTAAGGGATATCGCATTCACATGTACCTGACCAGCCTGTATGGTGCGTATCGTATTAACGCCTGCTTGTCCTTTTTCTACAATCACATTCCATGTCCCTGTGGGAACAGCGATGTCACGGTTTTCTTTTGCCGCGTTGTATATAACAACAATGCGTTCCCATGAATCGCTGGCTGCTGTACCGTTCAGTTCATACGCTAGCAGCCCATTACCTTTTTCGATTAGACGAACATGCTTCTCGATCTCTTCCCGGGTACGAAGCCGAAAAGCTGGATGTTCTCGCCGAAGACGGATCAGCCCACGATAATAATCAAATACCGACTTGAACAGCTTCTTCTGTTCCCAATGTATCGCATTGACCACGTCTCCACTCTGGTGGCTGTTGGCGTCCCCATATTTGCTGCGAAGCAGCTCATCTCCAGCCGCGATCAGGGGAACACCCTGGGAGGTTAGAACGATACCATTGGCAAGCAGACTACGCCTAACGGTCTCATTCTCCAGAATGTGTTCCGGATCAATCTGTAGGTAAGGCTTAGCCTTCTCTACGGCCTCCTCCACACTCTGGCATCCACGAATACTTCCATCCTCGTCATAGGTGAGGAAATTCAAGGTATCGTGGAGTCCTTGTGTACGTGCGACTTTGTCCCACAGGTTGAGATTATCATGCACTGTTACATAGTTAATCGTCTCGGATGGACCATCCGTAAAATCTTGAATGGCTCCCCGGACGCCAGTCCACAATTCGTCTTCTTTTCCGTCCGCACCCGTCGCAAATCCCGTACCCATGCCATCACTGTCTCCCTTGATCACTCCACGGAAATTATCGTTAAACACAGCAAAACCCGACCTGCGCTGCGTTCCTTTTAGGGTCATATCATCCCCAAGCGGTGAATCCAGTGCGCCCCATGGTTCACCATATAACAATATGGAAGGTGAAACATCTGTGTGCAATTCCGCTGCAAGCTGTTTCATCGTAGTTGTGTCGATCAGGCCCATGAGATCAAATCGAAAACCGTCCACATGGTACTCCTCTGCCCAGTAACGGACAGAGTCGATGATAAACTTACGAACCATGGTGCGTTCAGTAGCCACTTCATTACCCGTACCTGAACCATTGCTATAGGTCCCATCGGCGTTTTGTCGATAGTAGTACCCGGGTACCAATTTTTCAAAAGAGCTGCCTGCCGTATCAAACGTATGATTATATACCACATCCATAATGACACCTATTCCCTTATTATGAAGGGCAAGCACCATTGATTTAAACTCACGAATTCGTGTCTCCGGATCATTTGCACGTGATGCATAGGAACCTTCCGGGACATTGTAATGAAGTGGATCATATCCCCAGTTATAGTTGGACGCATCAGACGTATCACCATCCACCCTGGATTCATCCACCGTCGCAAAATCAAATACAGGCAGCAGATGCACATGGGTAATCCCGAGTTCAACCAAATGATCGATCCCCAGTGTGTTGCCCTCCGAATCACGCAGACCCGTCTCGGTAAAAGCCATGTATTTGCCTTTATTCGTTATACCAGATGATGGATGAATGGAAAAATCACGTACATGCAGTTCGTACAGGACTGCATCTACAGGACTGGTCAATTCCGGACGAATATCCTCACTCCATCCCTTCGGATGTGTCTGCTCCAGTCTTACAATTACACCCATTTCTCCATTCATGGTCACTGCTCGTGCGTAAGGATCTACAGCATGGGTTGAATGTCCATCTTCGAAAGTAGGCTTGTACATGTAACGGTAGCTACTTAAATCGCCCTCCAGTTCCAGAACCCAGACGCCTTGTTCTTTCTTTTGCATAGGTAACGCCTGCTGTTTCCGTTGATTGGGCTCTTCCTCCGGGGTCCCCCCTGTCAAAGGTGGATACAGAAGTAGTTCCATCTGAACTGCTAACGGTGACCAGACTTTGAAGCGACAGGCTTGTGCTTCTAATGTGACACCCAGATCTCTTCCTTCGTATGTATCTTCTGAAATCAACATATCCTGCTTATTCTCTTCAATCATATGTGTGGTTCCCCTCTCGTTGAGAAAATTAATGAATATGGATGGAACGAATGCTCCTTACCCTTTATACCCGTTCTGCTGCCCAGCCATAATCCAAATTACACAAAAGAAGACAAACGTCATGTAGATTCACATTACGCCTGCCTTCTTTATAAGTAAAACGATATCTCTCTAATGTGGTACCTGGGATTGGAAATCATTACGGCTGGATTGATCGGCATGGTACAAAACCACGTCCCCATCTTGCATCGACCAGCTTCTCCCCTGACCATCTACCGGGCTGTTATCAAAACCTTCCATTTGCCATTGATTCATCAACGGTGCATGAATATATTGCAGATGTGGTGCATTCGTATTGCCGCTGCGCAAAGTTTCGATATTGAAGTTAACCACAATGTAACCGTCCCTCAGAAATACCGTTGCCTTCTCATCCAATTGATTTTGTCTGGCAAGTGACTCGAGATCGGTTCCTTTGGGCACTGCATATACATCTGCTGGCAAGCTATATTCCCCATACCAGCGCTGAATCGCTGCATTCGCCCGATCTACATTAACACTGGAGGGAATATCTGTTTTTGGGCCAATGAGTGTGCGGATCTGTGAAGGAAGAATCATCCAGTCATAACGACCTACCCACGTTTTATGATGAGAGGTCTGATCCACGAAACGAACCATATGTTCCGCCATTGTACCCTGATTACGTTCCTCCGCCGACAGTTCATAGGTATACTGATAACGCGCTGTATCACCCAACTCCGTACCGGGGACATTCCGCAACCGTGAGTTCAGGACAACAAAACATTTTTCTAAATCTTGTGCCGATCCGATACGAATGAGTCGATCCTGTCCTCGATGGTAGTATAAATCCACTTCTTGCCGGGTGGTGCCATCTTTACTCACAAAAGAGAACGTCGGCGTGATTCGTATACCATCCTGTTTCCCAAACATATTGCCCTTGGTTTTCAGATCAAACTTGAAATGGTAACCTGTCTTCACTGCAGCATTTCGGAAACCCTGTACCGGATGACTGCCGGGACGAATAGGCAGTACATAGGGAGCCAAGTTACCTCGGGGATCTCCGTCAATACCGTTTCCTCCGGTCCAATAGCTCACACCCGTTGGTTCCGGGCTGCCCATCCGCTTGCGGAACACATTCTCCCAGTTGTAGTCTGAAATATCGGTAATGTGAAAATCATACAACCTTCCGATAACCTCTACAGCAACGGTATCTGCTGCGACATGATGGCTCAGATTCGTATTGGCATCCTGTTGTTCTGTGAAGTTTGCCGGTGCATTTTCGGCGATATTACGAAACTCGATCTGGTAATTTCCTTCATCTACCCATACAGGAAGATAAAAAGGGGTGTCCAACTGATTTACCGGAATATCCACCCATGTCAGGGCCGGAATAAACTGACTTCTGGCACCGTTATAGACATCAAATGGGAAACGAACCTGTTTGATCCGGAAATATTTCGCATAATCATGGTTTCCATAACCTGGGTAACTCGCTACATCCAAATGTTGACCTGAGGTCGGTATCCGCACAATGAATGGACGTTCTAAAATAAGTGCAGCTCTGGTCGGATCAGGCGTGGTCTTCTGGTTATGCGGCTGATCATCTGACACCCAGGCATAGTTCACAACTGGAGTGTGTACCGTCACCGAGTTGATGCCCAGAATGGGGAACTTCTGATCCTGCCCTCCGTTAACATTGCCAGGGAGCAGTCCATACGTTATCTCACCCGTGGTCGGCTGGTTAGCTTTGTTCATCAACGTGTTCTTGATCGTAAGCCGGTTCTGGTACAGAACATCGTCTCCGATCATGCCAGGCTGCGGGATCGTCCCAGGTCTTGGAGCTGTTTTCTCCACAGGAGCAGGATCAACAATCGTTGCTCCATTAAAGGCTACCTTGTCGTTATTAACGGTGTTCTCTCTAACCTCCGCTTCAGCTTCAGATTGAAACAATGACGTTTCATCTGGCGTAGAGGGTTCAGTAGAACCACCTGGGACCCCTTTGATGCCAAGATCAATTTCTCGACATGGTGCAGGTTTCACATGACTGGTAACCATAGTATCCATAGCCGATTGCAAAGTCGGTGGTGTATATGCAATGGGCATAAGGGTCACGGTGTCACGATAACCGCCTAATGCATAGTTAGAGACCTTAGCCTCATTTAACTTGTATACCTCCAGGTTATCGATCTGCCAATAGCTATATGTCCTTGTTACTTGCATCGTTTTATCCCCAGGCACATCACGTTCTCTCGGCTGAGGAGGTGTTCCTGGATCCCCCTCACCACTAGATGCTCTTCCCGGGATCGTCCAGGTTTTATGATAAACCCTTTTCACTTTAACGGTGTAAGTCACCGTCCCTGTCATATTAACCCAACGGTGCTGAAACAGATATTCCTTGGCCAAGACATTGGCATAGAGATCTTCCGAAGTCGGAATACCACGGGTAACATCGAACTTCTCAGATCCCCGATCGTCTGCCTTCAACACACCTCGAACAGACGGGTCCATAACCGATGCTTCAATAACTGTGCCTCTACTCGGTGGGCTGATGGTCACAGGGCAAGCGTTCGCAGGGTCGCCCCCCGGATCGCCATCATTACCACCTTCTCCATTATCTGTACAGTCCTTCACCTCAAGCACCTGAGTTCCTTGTTCATCCAGTTGCTGAGCTGAATCAAGAAAATGGGCTTTGATGGTAGTACTACCCACGATACCTTTTGTCGTGATTTTGCCATCAGCACCAATCGTTGCCACAGCCGGATTCGAGCTCTGCCACGTCAATTTGGGATGAGCCGTCAGTTTATGAACAGAGCGATCCGGTTTGGTTAAAACTGCTTCTGCCTGTAAAGGTGTCGTATTGGCCTTACAAGCATTCGGCAGATTCACAACGAGTCCTGGCTCAGACGTGACTGTTATGGTGGCGGTATCCGAGATCAGATATGTACCATTGTTCCAGATCGCACGCACAGTGACCGTGCCCGGACTTTCGGCCGTTAACATCCCTGTTTTGAGCTCTATACTCGCAATCGTCTCGTCAGAAGAAAACCATTTGATCTCCGCTTCCCTTCGGGATACGTCGATGCCCTCATTGAAATCTGTTTCGCCATAATGTCTTGTGCTAACTTCGGCTTTCATCTGCTTTGTTTGTCGAATAGTCAAAACTGAATCCGGTGTTACATCGATCTCCTTCTCTTCAACCAGATCACCTTCCCAGATGATATCCATGGGCGTATGGTATGCAACGATTTGCTTCACACAGTTTCGAATTGTTTTACCACCGTTCTCATAGTCCCTTCGATTAGTAACTGTGTGTGAGCCTCCTGTTTTGGTAATAATTTTTACGATTGTATTTCCTTCTCTTATAATCGTATTACCCACACCAGTATAAGACGACTGTAGTGTAGTTGATTGGTAATCTACGCTTTTAATACGTATTTTATCTAGCATTCTCTGTGTAACAGTCTGTGATTGAAAATCTGGCCAAGATATTGCAGGCCATTCAGAAAAATCGACCTCATTAGGAATTTCCTTCTCATCTGGATATGGAATAGAACATGAATTAGGATTGAGGTTATTCGAAAAAGTTGGTCCAGTAGTGTGATCTGCTTTGAAATTACCATCATCAAGTTGATACCAGTAAACACCTGGATTTGCTATCCTTTTTTCAGACTGTACCGTATTAGATATTTTTTGTTTCTTAGGTCCATATGGATCTGAACTTGCAGCTTCTATTGAGGATGTTAAATTCAAACATAGTATAGTAATAAGAAACATTGAGATAAAAATTAAAGATTTCTTCTCAACATGAGCACACAAAAATATTCCACCACCATTAAGTTTGACTTACATATTCTGAATTTTGAGTATATTTCCACTTTTTTGATTAAAGGAATATGCTCCATTTTTACCTTCTAAAACAGATGTCACCCAAAATCTCTTCTTTATATCTTTCTTAATCAAATCACTCGATCTCTCAGGGATAGTCACTAGGCCATTCTTGAATGCTTGCTTAAGATCCAAACGATTAAATTGTAAAAAACCACTATATAGCCCTCCATTAAAAGTGATTGGATCGGATCTCTCAATTTTTGATGTCAAAGATATATCTGCAAAAGCCATATAGTTGCCTTTGAAAAGATGTGTCTCTGGACCAATGAATAATGTTGCATAGAGACCTTTTGCTTTTCCTTGAGTAACATCTACAACAATATATCTATGCAGTGTAACTACACCGGAATTATTGGATAATTTAATTTCTTCTCTTGCTAAATCACTTACTTTAGCGGAGTTATTACTATACCTATAATTACTAATCGTCGTTAAATTCGTACCCGTCGTGCCGACCTCTCTCATTTCATTCAGGTCACTGTACTTCCCGGCGTCCGTGCCCTCCACATCCATATAACGCAGCAAAATGGCTGATACTTCCGCACGAGTGGTGGAATCCGCAGGTTTTAATGTGCCATCCTGGAATCCACCAACAATACCTGTCCCACGAACAAGGGCAAGATACGGAACCTGCTCGGCACGAATCGTGCCACGATTCACTTCCGGTGTAGGAAGCAGCGTATTTTTTGAATCGTTAAAAGCATCCTGGAAGCTGGTTCCGGACTTAATCAGTCCATTGGCAATCCATTTCATCATCTCGTAACGCGTTAGCTCCGCATTTGGATTGAATCCTTTGGCGTAATCGCCAGCGTTAATGAACCCTTGTCCTACAAGCTGGTTAACCGCCGCTTCAGACCAATGTCCTTTGAGATCAGCAAAGGGATTCTGCCCCTCTACCTTCTCCAGTCCAGTCGCGCGGGCGAGTATTGTCGCATATTCCCCACGCGTGATTTTGCCATTGGGACGAAACGTTCCGTCCTGGTAACCAGAGATCAGATTTTTTTCATAAGCTTTGGCAATTGTCGCTTGAGCCCAGTGACCCTTGATATCTTTGAACTTGCTAAGAGCAGTATCACTTGTTCCCGATGCAGCATTCGCTGTTAACTTCAAATGTACGGGGCCAACGGGCAATAGTGTTGCTGCCAATACAGCTGTTGTTAATAACCCGATGATCCAAACATTCCGTTTTTTTTTCTTCTCGTGTCCTTTGATCTGCTTCTTCAATCTACTCACGCTCCTATGTACCTTAGTATGGGGATGCTTTACTTGGTCAACCTAATCACTTCTCTTCATAACCAAAACCTAAATTTGCCATAATAATCAATATTCTACCATGTTGTACTAGGCTATTGGTATTATTTTTCGTCCATCCCCATCACTCCAAGGCGTGCAACGCTCCTTCCATAGACCCACTTCATTCGCCTAAAACACAAAAAAAGGCCATGAATCCGCAGATTCATAGCCTTATGCTTTAAGGGTGTGGTCTTTCTTATGATATTGGAAAAATGAACTCACTCATAGAATAAACCATATCATTCCATTTGATCAACCTTTTTTTTATTTCAGCCAGCTTTATTTTCCGTTCAATTCCTTATAGGACGCTTCGAGTTCCGTGATCAATTGATCACCACCGGCTTTTCTCCAGCTTGCGATTTCCTGCTCCCATCCTGCATCATCGATTTTACCCATAATGTACTTGGTCTGCGCATCCCAGATCATCTGATCCAGCTCCTGACCACGCTCGGTATAGATCGCTGAAGATAATGTAAGTGCCGGATTGGCAATGGCGTACTGCTCATTCTCACGCGCCATCTTTGTACCTTTCATACCAATGGGAACATCAACCAGTTCAGGCACGTTATAACCTTCAATGCTTAACAAATTATCCCGATATGGCTTTACTTCACGCTGATAAGCGTCAAAATCTTTGAGTTCAGTTTTCCCATCAGCAGTCTTGGTGTAGTGCACATCAAGCAATCCACGGAGCTGCAACGTGCTCAATTCCTCGTCCATTAACTGGTCCAGGAACGTGAGAACTTGTTTCAATTGCTCCTCATCGGTAACGGACGCTTTCGGGATGACCAGCATTCCGTAGTTTCCTGGCTCCCCGGCGATACGAATGCCGTCGGTCCCCTGGAACGGAGCCACATCAATCTCTCCATCCGGAGCATTAGGCGTAAGCCTCTGCTGAGAGGACTTTCCGTTCTGGGCCACACCGTTAAGCTTCATGCCAACTAGACCCGAATCCATTTTTTTGTCCGCATCAGAAGGGTCCAGGGCAGGGAAATCACTATTAATCAGTCCTTCGCTGAACAGTCGCTTGAAGAGTTTCATTGTGTCCACATATTCGGTGGTCAAAAACTCCGGGGTCAGTTTCCCAGCATCATCCACACCCCATTTGTTGACACCGCCAATACTTACAGCAATCCGGGTCAGTGGGGAAGAGACGCCCTCATTATACTTTTTGAAGAGCAGTGCACCGTACGTATCTTCTTTACCATTCCCGTCAGGGTCATCCTTGCGAATAGAGCGCATCACTTCATACCAGTCATCCAGCGTTTTGGGTATATCCAGCTTCAACGTATCAAACCAGTCCTTGCGATATACGATCGCAGTCCGTCCAATATCCCGGAAGTTCGGAATACCGTAGACCTTGCCTTCAATTTTGATATTGTTAAAATAAGCTTCGGATTGGGCAGACAGGTTTTTATAATCCTTCAGGTACGGCCCCAGTTCCCAGAACAGTCCCGTTTTGGCGGCATTAAACGTTGTCGGCACATAATTCACACGCATAATGGTTGGCATCTCGCCTGAAGCAACCATAACATTCACCTTATCATCAAAAGCAGATTGCGGAATCCACTGTACATTGACATCCGTATTGGTATATTCCTCAATCTTCTGTTCAATCCCGTTCTCCTTGGCCGGTATATCACCTACCTGCATTAAAGAGATGGAAATGGGAAGTTTACCTTCCCCTGCAGCAGGCGCTTTTTCTCCCCCGCAACCTGCAAGCAATCCAGCGGACATTGCACCAATTACAACAATTCCGCCTAAACGGGACATTGGACCTTTTGGACTCATGAACCATCTCTCCTTTTGGATAAGGTTATGTACACAGACCACTCCGATGACAGAACAACCTTCAGATCGCTGTTATCCCCAGATTTTTTGATTCCCTTCTAAACAAAGGGGAAAATCCGGGGATAAGCCTATGCTTCCGATGCAGCTTTCTTTCAGAAAGCTTTTAGGCGAACGCTTCGCTTCCTCAAGTTATTTCTGTCCTCTACGTTCTCATGTACATGTTAGTTGGACTTGTAAAGTTCAATCTCCACTCCCGCCAAAATGAACGGAGCGACCGACTTCGGATCATTGATCCGAATGGACTCGGTCACATAATACTCGTATGACCCATCACGATATGGGCTACCCCCGAGACCGGCTCCGCCATTACACTGTGTCAAGGACAGCACGCCTTCACGGTCCGTTTGCAGCAGATGCTGTAGCAGACCCTGATACCCTTTTTCCGCAACCGCTTTGAACTTGCCACTCAGATATCCTTTACGCACACCTTTGGCCAATGCATAGACAAACATTGAGGTCCCGGAAGCCTCCAGATAGTTCCGCTCACGTCCCGGTTGATCCAACAAATGTGGCCATAGTCCGGTCTGCTGATCCTGCACATGCACTAGTGCGTTTGCTACCCGTTCGAAGATACCCACAATCTGCCCGCGCTGCGGATGATCTACCGGCAGATAATCCAAGGTATCCACAACCGCCATCACATACCAGCCCATCGCCCGACTCCAGACATGTGGTGAACATCCTGTCTCACCCGAACTCCAGCGCTGCTCTTTGCTCTCATCCCAGGCATGGTACAAGAGACCGCTACGCGAATCACGTGTACGTTGCTCCACCAACAAGAGCTGCAGAGCCGCCTTGTCAAACCACTTCTCTTCACCCGTCACTGCGCCATACTGGGTCAGATACGGAGTAGCCATGTACAATCCATCCAGCCACATCTGGAAAGGGTAAATCTTTTTGTGCCAGAACCCGCCTTCACTCGTATGTGGCTGTCCCTTAAGCTGAGTCATAAGCAACTCCGCAGCTTTGCGATACTTCTCTTCTCCCGTTTTCTCATGCAACAGGAACAGCGATTTCCCCTGATTGATCTGATCCAGATTATATTCCTCGATTGTATAGGAGCGAATGGAGCCATCTTCCTGAACGAAATGATCCATCAGCTCACGGATGTAGTCAAAATACTTTTGCTCCCCCGTGTGCGCATACAGCTCCTCCAGTGCTTTCAAAAAGCAACCGTTCTCATAATGCCAAGTGGAGTACAGCTCGTGATTGCGATAACTTTCCATGAATTGCTGTGCCATGCGCACCGATGTGAATTGCAGTGTTTCCTTCATGATCAAGCCTCCGCTTCCGGCTCTTTATTGAGCCTGTTTTTTATAATCTTCGGCATATTCCTCACGAATCTGGTTTCCACCAGCATTGCCCCAATTCTCAATTTCCTTTTCCCAGCCACTTAGATCGATCTTGCCCATGATGTATTTGGTTTGTGCATCTGCAATCACCTGATCCAGGTCTGCCCCGCGGTCACCATACGTTGGAGAATATAACGTCAGCGCAGGATTTGGCACAGCGTGCTCCGCCAGTTCCTTGGCAAGTGCCGTACCTTTCTCGCCCAGTTCGGTATCCTTCAATTTTGGTACGTTATATCCTTCGACATAAGGAAGGTTGTCACGGTAAGGCTTCACTTCACGCTGGAATGCATCGAAGTCACTCATCTCCACCTGATCTTCGCCCACTTTGGTGTAGTGTTTGTCTTCCATACCGCGCATCAGCAGGGTCGCCATCTCAGGGTCCATCAGTTTATCCAGGAAGGAGAGCAAATTCTTGAGTTCTTCTTCCGATTTCACCGTCGATTTGGGGAATGCCAGAATTCCCGAGTTACCCGTCTGTCCTGCAACACGGTCTCCTTTCGGTCCAAGCAAACCAGCGATATCTACCACACCATCCGGATTGTTTTTGGACAGACGCTCTTGCTGACTTTTTCCGTTCTGAGCAACACCAACACGGATACCGACAACGCCGGAATCATACTTTTTCTCCGCTTCCGTAGAGTCGAATACGGCAAAGTCCTGGTTCAGCAGTTTCTCATCATACAACCGTTTTAGCAGATCCAATACCTGCATGTATTCCGGTGTCATGAACTCCGGTGTGAAGCTGCCATCATCCTCGACCTTCCACTTGTTGGGAGCACCAAAACTTACGCCAAGGCGCGTCGTGAAGGAATATTGGTCCTCATTATATTTTTTGAAAAGCATCAGTCCAAACGTATTATCCTGACCGTCTCCATCCGGATCGGAGGTGGCCAGTGTCTTGATCGTTTCATACCATTCATCCGGTGTCGTTGGCACCTTGAGATTCAGCTTCTCGAACCAGTCCTTGCGATAGATCACTGTAGCCCGCGCAATATCCGAGAATACAGGAACCCCGTAGATTTTGCCTTCTACCTTGATGTTGTCAAAAAAACGCTCATTCTGTGCCGACAGATTTTTGTAGTCTTTCAGCAATGGGCCCACTTCCCAGAACACGTCATTACGCATCGCGCTGGTCACGGTCGGATTATACTGCACCTTCACAATTTTCGGCATATCGCTTGAAGCGATCATCACGTTGATTTTGTCATTGTAGGCCGAAGCCGGAATCCACTGGATATCCAGTTTGGTATTCGTATACGCTTCAATCTTTTGCTGAACTTCATTGCCTTTGCTTGGCACATCACCCACTTGCGCAATAGCTATGGACACATTTTGTACGCCGCCCTCGGCAGCCTGACCCTCGTCTGATCCGCATCCTGCCAGCAAACCTGTCACCAGTGCCAGTGTGCTCAAGACAGCTACGGCTTTCTTTTTTGTTGCTTTCATAACATAAAAACCTCCCTTTTTTATACAGTCATACTGAACTGACTTTGAACCATGTGACGACTCAACCTTTCACCGAACCCAGCATCACTCCTTTTGCAAAGTGCTTTTGCAGGAATGGATACACCAGCATAATCGGGATTGTGGAGAATACGATAACCGCCATGCGAATGGTAAGCGGCTGGATCTCGGTCTCCTCAATACTTGTATCTCCGATTCGGCTCTGTGCCAGAATGACAATCTCACGTAGCCAGACTTGGACAGGCCACTTCTCACTATCGTTGATATAGATAACAGCGCTGAAGAAACTGTTCCAGTGGGCCACCGCGTAAAAGAGTGAAAATGTCGCCATGGCTGGCATGGACAACGGCAGTACAATCCGGAACAATACGCCGACATCGTTACATCCATCAATTTTGGCTGCATCCTCCAGTTCGTCGGGAATGGCCTGGAAGAAGTTTTTGAGTACGATCAAGTTAAAAGCACTAATAGCAGTAGGCAGCATCAGCGACCATAACGTATCCGTCAGGTGCAAGGATTTCACGACAAAGTATGTTGGAATCATCCCCCCACTGAAGAGCATCGTGAACAATACACCGAGCAAAATAGGCTGGCGTCCACGCAAATATCTTCTGGAAAGCGGATACGCCATAAGTGACGTAAACAGCAGGTTAATGAAGGTACCGATCACGGTAATATAGACCGATACACCCAGACTGCGAATCAAGGTATCTGTAGAGAAAATGTAACGGTACGCAGCCAGAGAGAACTCTTTTGGAAAAAGAATGAATCCTCCCTTAGCCACTTCATGCGGACTGGTAAATGAGACAGCCAAAATATAAATGAACGGGATGACCGTTACGATACCAATCAACAGCAGCAAGCCGTGATTCACAAAATCAAAGATCCGGTTGCCCCACGTTTTATCCTGTTGCATCTTAATGTTCACTCCTGTCTGGTGAAGAACGTCTGCCCCCAAAGGTTAGTAGACGCCTTCCTCCCCGAATTTTTTGGCCAGCGTATTGGCACCAAGAACAAGCGCCAGTCCGACAACCGATTTGAACAACCCGACAGCAGCACTATAACTGTACTGTGCCTGGGTAAGACCCTTCGTGTACACGTAGGTATCAAATACCTCGCCCACATCCCGGTTTGTCGGAGTTAGCATCAGGAAGATCTGTTCAAAGCCTGTATCCAGGAAATTTCCCAGACGCAGAATGAGCAAAATGACGATTGTACTGCGAATCGCAGGCAGCGTAATGTGCCAGGTTTGGCGCCAACGATTGGCACCATCAATCCGTGCAGCTTCATAGAGCTGTGTATCCACACCGGAAAGCGCCGCCAGGAAGATAATTGTGCCCCAACCAACTTCTTTCCAGATGGATTGTCCAACAATCATCGTTCGGAACCATCCAGGTTCAAGCAGGAACGCCACCTTTTGTCCAGTCAGGTTATAGAGCAATTCATTAATCGCACCACCCTCGGTTGTGAACAGCATGTAGAACACACCGACAACAACAACCCAGGAAACAAAGTGTGGAACGTAAACAAGCGTTTGTACAAATCGTTTGAAGCGTTCACGGCGAACTTCATTCATCATGAGTGCCAGTACAATCGGCAGTGGGAAAAAGAACACAATGTTATAAATGGCTAGCAAAAACGTATTCCGAAATAATGTCCAGAACTGCGGTTCTCCGAAGAAACGCTGAAAATGTTTGAACCCTACCCAGTCACTTCCCAAGATGCCCTTGTAAGGCGTGTAATCCTGAAAAGCCATCGTGATGCCATACATGGGTATGTATTTGAAAATAACAAAGTAAAGCACACCCGGTATTAACATGATATACAGCCACCGGTTTTTGATAATGTCCCTCCACAGCAGGTTTTTGTCACTGCGGGTAGCGGGCCGTGTTCGAGCCGCCGTTTCGGCTTTCATATTGTCTTCCTCCCCACATTGGAAACGATTACAAAATATCACTTCCTGAATTCATGTCTTCATTGTGGAGGATAAACGAATGACTGGCTATCGTCTCGTTTTAGCCTTTTGTTTTTCCTTATGTAGTAAGGGTTTAGTCCATTTCCCTCACAGAATCTAAAGGCGCAATGAACTGCTTTCAACCTCCATATTCCTGTCTTAACTTCATAGAGGAAAGTGGTCTTCTTCCTTCATCCGAACATAAAAAAGCCTGCCTGCCATGGCGGGCAGAGCAGGTTTGTTTTATCGCTGTTGCTCCCGGTACTTGCCGGGGGTTGTTCCTGTGATTTTGCGAAACGTACGGATAAATGCGGTTGGATTGGTATAGTTTAATTTCTCGGCAATCTCCGATATTTTAAGATTTGTTGTTTGCAGCCATGTCTTTGCTTTTTCCATACGATACTCTGCGAGATATTCCGTAAAATTGACTCCTGCTTCCTTCTTGAATACCCGACTTAGGTAGACAGGGTGAAAATTAAGCTCCGCGGCACAGGCTTCCAGCGATAATTCACGATCATAACGTTCCTCGATCAAACGAATCATACGTCTCGCAATGTTCATGTATTGGGATTCTTCCTGTTCTCGCCAGAAACGGATGACTGGCAGGAACAGCCGCTTGCGGAACCACTTGGTCATTTCGTCCAATGTGGACAACTTCAGCAAATGTGACATGGATGCTTTTTCACCCAGTACTTCAGCCACATCTCCACCTTGCTCCTGCACAAGCTGATATACACGAGACAATAACTGAACCATAATGACGGGGTATTCACTGAAATGGAGTTTTTTGTCTGCAAGCAGCCCCAAATATTGCTTAAAGTAGGCGTCCGTCTTCTCCTCATCTCCTTGCTTGAGCGCAGACGCAAGCTGATCCTCAATCATACGTAACTGGGTATACAACGCGGCCTCCATCTGACCACGTGGCTGAATATCCTCGTAATGCAAAATAATACGGCTGCCCAGACTTACCCGGCCCTGCAGAGCCTCTCGGCTCTCTTGAACAGCTCTTGGCGTATCGCCGATACAAGCGTAGGAACGACTGATACCGATACTTACGGGCAGATTCAGATAAGTCACGACACGTTCGCGAATCCAGTCTGCCTGGGTATGCATCCATTCCTTCAGCTTCACCTCATCCGTGAGTTCGGAGGCAAGTACGGTGACCTGAGCATCATCCAGCATGACGGGGGTGAACCGAACTGCCGAAGGGAGTAGCTCACCTACCATATTGTTGACAGCAAACAGCAGCAGATCGCGATCCTGTTCCTCATATCGTGTCCCTTCCAAGGTATCGATCTGGAGCATGAGTACGCCAAGATTTGCCCACCCTGTCGGGAAATCGTACAATTCTCCCTGATATCTGAAATCCTCTTCCGAGATTTTGCCTGTGAGCAGTTTGGTCATAAAAAACTCCTGGAGGTGCACATGCTGCCCCTTCATCTGCTCACGCATCGTTTTCTCCGAGCTGAACAAGGTTGACAATTGCTCCTCAATATAGATAAATTCATCCTGTCGGCGTCCTGACGGAGCAACTGGGGAATCCAACCCCTTCGTAAATTGCAGCAGTCTGGAGATCGGTGAGTACATCCGCCGACTGCCGTATATGGCGAACAATCCCGTTACACATAACATGACCAGTGTAGCGATACCGGTAACCAATGCAATTTTCTGTGACTGGGCCGTAATCTGTCCAAGAGATACAACGGACACGTATAACCAGCCATTGAGCGGAGATTGCCTATAACTAACCGCCACTTGATTACCTTCCACCTCCGCACTGAAGAAACCCTCTGACTGGGCCGTCGTTTGTACCATTTCCTGAATTTCCTTATTCAGCGCGTCATATTTCCCGCCTTGCTGCATATCGTTCAGAAAATACTTCTGCTCCCGATCCAGAACGTACATATCTCCAGAATTCGTATTTCGGCTCAAGTAGGTACTCAGTTCCGTATCGGCGATATCAATTACAAGAAATCCCTTTGGTTTCACATTGGTTGGTATCATCGGGATTTTAAATACCATACTGACCACATTATCCGATGATATAAGGGTAGGTGCCTGTTCGGGTGTTAGTTCACCCATACCTGCTGACACAGGTACACTTTCTTTGGCTGAACTGGCATTCTGAGTGACCCAGAACAGGCTGTTGGTATAACTTAGGTAGGAGCCAATTCGGTCTCGAATGCTGAAATCATCCAATTTGCCAAAAGAACGCATGGACACGACCCAATCTTCATCCAGATTAACCAGATAGGCTTGGTCAATGTTCGTAACCGCTTGCAAGTTGTTAAAACCGGATGTCAGATCACGAATCTCCTGAAACTCGCTGCTGTCTAGTGGTTTCTTCATCGCTTGTAGTACCAGGGGCGAATTAACATACTGGATGGATGATAATTGCAGGCTGCGCAGAACTTGTTCTACCCGCATTTGGGTCTGATGTAATATCTGAAGATTGCTCTCACGCACTTTCTGTTCAATGTCACGTGATGCAATCGTATACGAGACCGAACCAATAACAATGACCGGAAGGGCTCCGAGGATCAGGGTAAAACAGAGCAAACGCAGTAAATACTTAGGCAAGAAGAGCATCCTCCTTTATACATATGTTCATTAAATTAAATCGCTTTCATTGGATTATTTTACTATTGTTATTTTAAAACCCATTCTTATTCAAGTCCACTCATTTATTCTAAAGGTTGACTTCAAACCAATTTCCAGTTTATATTGGTTGCATATTCCTCAATCAAAGGAGAGATTTTTAATGTCGGTGAATGTTCTTAACTAACCAAGTTTCATATTCAGGAGTTTGGCCTTTCATTGCGCTTGTGCCCATATGGCATACGTGTATTTCATGATGCGCCAGATCCCTGTACTTAGTTAAGAACAGCGGATATCATAAATCGCCTCCGGGATTGTAATTGTCCGGGTCTATTTCCGCGCTGAGTTCAGCGCTTATTTTTTAATATAGACCTGTAGTGGACTTTGCTTTCCCATATGTTTAGGGCGGAGAATGACGTTTGTTCATTCTCCGCCCTTTTTGCGTTTTCCAGGAATATGTTTCATCGCATCAACTGAAATCCCAATTCAAATTCAAGGAGAGATTACGCATGAATGAAAACACATTAAACAGTCTGGGCTATCCACAAATTCAAAAAAACGTTGCAGACTGCGCCCTGTCTTACCTGGGCAAACGTTATGCGAGAGAACTAAAACCGATGGTAGATGCTCACCTTATTCAGATTCGCCTGGAAGAAACTGCAGAAGCGGCTGCGTTGATTCGCTTCGGGGCCAGTATTCCCCTCCCTTCACTCGACGGAATGGAAACCATTATGGATCTGCTTGGCACCGGTTATCTATTCAGTGAACGCGACTTCAGTCATCTCGCTCAGTTCCTGCGGAGCTGTGCACAACTCATGAAGTACATGGAGGGCAAATCTGGGGCCGCTCCCACCGTCAGTCGTTATGCAGCATCCATGATTCTGATTGAACCTTTGCTGATTGAGATCGAGCGCTGTATTCATAGTGGACGGATTCAGGATCAGGCGAGCAAGGAACTGATTCGAATTCGCAAAAAAATGACCGTCAATGAGGAACGTATGAAACGAAAGCTTGATTCTCTGGTGAGCAAACATCGCTCCATTATGCAGGAGCATGTCATCAGCCAACGCGGAGGAAGGACCGTTTTACCCATTAAGAAAGAATTCCGTAAACAGGTGAAAGGCAGTGTGCTGGATGAATCCGGGAGCGGGCAAACCGTATATATTGAACCCGCTGAGTTAGTAGGCCTGCAGATGGAATTGGCTGCTCTACAAGCGGAGGAATCCCGAGAGGAGATGAAAATTCTCGGTGATTTAACCTCCCTGGCCGAATCGTATAACCGTGAAATCGCCCTGAACACCGAAACGGTAGGTGTATTGGACTTCCTGTTTGCCAAAGCCAAATATGCGGCCACCATGGACGGACGTACCGTTCGAGTCAATACTCAGGGCCACATCAGCCTTCAACGTGCACGTCATCCATTCATGGGTTCTTCCATGGTTCCCCTTGATTTTGCAATCGGCAGAACGTACTCGTCGCTCATTATTACGGGTCCGAATACCGGCGGTAAAACGGTCGCACTCAAAACACTTGGTTTGCTAACCCTGATGATGCAATCCGGTTTGCTTATTCCGGTGGAGGAAGGTGGCGAGATGGCTGTTTATAACGAGGTAGCGGTTGATATTGGTGACGGGCAGAGTTTGGAACAAGCGCTCAGTACATTCTCAGCACATATTCGCAATATGATTGGCATACTGGAACAGGCCAATACGTCAACTCTGGTGCTCATTGATGAGATGGCTTCCGGCACAGATCCCGGTGAAGGTGTCGGACTGTCCATCGCCATGCTGGAGGAGCTGCACAGCCGCGGAGCAACCGTTGTGGCTACAACACATTTTGGTGAAATCAAACATTTTGCTGCTGCCTCGCCAGGATTCGAAAATGCCCGTATGGAATTTGACACCGTTTCTCTCCAGCCGCTGTATCGATTGCGTATCGGAGAAGCTGGTGAAAGCTATGCTTATTCCATCGCATTAAAGCTGGGCATGCCACAGCGAATTATCGAGCGATCCAAGTCCCTGTCCGATCAAAGTATTTCAAGAGATCGTACATTAGTGTTCACATCATCTCCTTTGGAAAATCCGGCCCTGACGCCTGATCGTTCCGTTGCAGAAGCAGACGGCCCAGCAGAGTTATCCAAGCGGAACCAGTCGAAACAGTCAAAGGATTCAATCGGTCCCCACAAAAAGACAACAACCAGAGAGTCGGATTCTCCTGCTCCTGCCAAAACTTTTCGCAAAGGGGATCGGGTGTATGCGGCCTATCTTAATCAGTCGGGCATCGTCTGTGATGTCGAGGATAGCCGTGGAAATATCGGGGTCATGCTGCGAGGACGCAAAGTCAAAATCCATAAGAAACGCCTGACCCTGCATATATCAGCCGATGAGCTTTATCCGGGTGACGATTATGACTTGGACATTGTGCTAGAAACAAAGGAAAATCGAAAGAAGCGTAAGTTGATGGGACGCAAACATGTGGAAGGCCTACAGATCGAATTACCGCCTGAAGAATAGCCGATGGGAGAAACAGATGTGGTGAACTGGAAGTCATATATACAGAGCGAAATCCATAATCACCGGCACATTTCTGTTATACTGGGGACCAGTATGTTTAACTTCAGCTCGTAGCTATTGCACAGGGAGGGAAGAACTGAATGTCTGCAGAACAAGACGATCAAGAGCACATCCATATCGATGTTCTTGTCTGCCCATTATGCGGGGAAGCTAATCGCTGTTCCTATGCCGCAGGACATCCTCATTCGGAATGCTGGTGTAACCGGGCTACTTTCCCCGAGGGTGTGTTTGACCGCATTCCGCCAGAGCAGCGTCGAAAATCGTGCATATGTCAACGCTGTTTGGACGAATATGCCGATAAAAGCCAACAAAAAGAAGAGCCACACAGTTAACAACTGTATGGCTCTTCTTCATTATGCCTCATCTATACTGTTAGCTGGCTGCCACTGTTCTTACATTTGGTTATACTGGGCAACAGCCTGTTCAAGCACCGGATGATGCTCATCCATGGACGTATATTGGTGGAGCGCAGCTGTAATCCCCTTCTGGCGGATCATGTTCTGCAGTTCAACTGCTTCCGGATCATCGGAGACATCGAACTTGCAGGCTGCTGCCATACCCATAGCCAGATAAGTCGTATCAGTTCCATCCGCATATGCCTGAAGGGCCGGGCGAACCAGACGATCATTTGGAGACAACTTGCGCAGCGGGGAACGACCAACTCGAGTAACCTCATCGGTGAGATACGGGTTGACAAACCGTCCCAATATTTTGACAATATACTGCTCATGTTCTTCCGGGTTGAATGCAAAACGCTTCACCAGAACTTTTCCGGTTTCCTGCAAAGCACCGTATACAATCGATTTCACCTTCTCGTCGGCAATAGCCTTCTGAATCGTGTCATACCCGTGCACATTACCTATATAAGCTGCAACGCAGTGTCCTGTATTAACAGTGAACAGCTTCCGTTCGATATACGGCTCCAGATCATCGACATATACGATACCCTCAACCGGTTTGAATGCAGGAGCCATCTGGGAACGATCCACCACCCACTCGTAAAAAGGCTCCACCTGTACATGCAACGGGTCTTCATGATGCTGAATAGGCACTATCCGGTCTACGGCTGAATCTGGAAAATAAACGTACTGATCTGCAAGGGAACGCACTTCTTCATTGAGCAGAGCATATACATGTTCTTTCAACTGTGTACTGGCTCCAATGGCGTTCTCACAAGCAATAATGTGAAGTGGGTTTTGAACAGGACCTGAATTCAGTCTTTTCTCAAGTCCCTTTGCAATACCTGGTGCAATATGTTTCAGCACACCCACACCCACTGCGGTTGTAATCAGATCAGCTTCCACAACGGTTTGGGCAACCGTCTCCAGCTGGGTCCCATCAATTGCATTTACGCCTGTGACGGTCTCCTGATCCTTGCTCTCGTTAGCCAGTTCCACCGTATACTGCCCCCGTTGCTGGAGAGCTGTTACCAAGTTCTGATTCACGTCGGAGAAAACCACCTCATAGCCCGCACGGGACAGAATCAAGCCGATAAACCCGCGACCAATGTTACCTGCGCCAAAGTGTAGGGCCTTCATAGCTCCATTTCACTTTCCAGAATAGCGATAACTTCTTCGGCTGTTTTCGCCAGACGCAAGGCCTCCATATTCTCATCTTCAGCACAGATCACCGCGATGCTAGTCAGGATCTCCATATGTTCCCCGCCTTGAGCCGCGATACCAATGACCATATAAGCCTTTTCTTCGCCAAAATCAACACCCTGTGGATACTGGATGACAGAGATACCTGTGGATAAAATGAAAGCTTTGGATTCCTTCGTACCGTGCGGAATAGCCAGGCCGTTCCCTACATAGGTCGAGACAATCTCTTCCCGTTCAATCATCTTTTCAATGTAATCAGCGGTAATATGTCCCGCATCCTTCAGAATCTGCCCTGCCATACGAATCGCTTCGTATTTGTCCTGAGCCGTCGCGTTCATGATGACTTTATCTGTTGTTAACATACTCATAATGGTTGACCTCCAATTTCGGTTTTACTGCGATAAAATCCAACAAGTTCTTGGGACAGGTAATGGATGAGTTCATCCCTGATTCCCTTTTCCAGCAATGTAATCATTTCTTCCTGCAATAACAGGGCACTGATCTCACTGAGAACCTCCAGGCTTTCCTTGGATAATTCTCTGGGACCAAGCATCAAGAGGACATGGGTAACTCCTGCCGGATCATCCGGCGTACGAAGAAGTGGCTCAGTGAGTTGAAACAAGCTAATGGACGGCCTATAAATTCCCTCACTGCGTGTATGAAACAGCGCAAGTCTTGTACCGGGAATCTTCTGACTCCCCACTGCTTCACGTGCCTCCAACCGTTTTGCGATCTCCCCCGGTTCCTTCAGCACACCAGATCCATGGAGTACGTTGCACATCGCATACACCGTTTTATAGAACCCGATGTCCTGATTATCCAGCGGGTACACCTGAAACTTGCCAATAATTCGGACGATTTCAACTAAAATAGCTTCCATTCCATCAGGGTCAGAGTAACGACTTGTCGTCTGAACCTCTGCTTCACGGGGCTTATTATGCTGTCGTTGTAACGTTGTTGTTCGGATAAAATGACGCAGACGTTCGCTCTCTTCTGCCGTAAGCAGTGGACTCACTTTGTAATACTGATGCTCATCCATCGGCAGATCAACAGTAGATAAGACAAGATCATATTGATCTGTAGGTATCCGGGCAGCCTCGTACCAGGACACGCTATCCATAATCCGAATCTCGGGAATCTCCTTGGATAATCGGCTGGAAAGCATGCGTGATGATCCGATTCCGCTTGTACACACGATGATCGCCCTGATCTCCCGTTTCAATGCACGTAACCTCTCGATGGAAGCTCCAAAGTGCATAACCAGGAAACCAATCTCCTCATCCGGAACGTCTGTGCCTGGCCAAGCTTGCCCCACAGATTTTTTGACATCTTCAAAGAGGGAATCATAATCCTTGCGAATCTGCTGCAAAAGCGGATTACGAATCATCTGTTGTCCTTCAATTCGCTCCATTACAGGTTGCATATGACCAAGCAGACCTTCACGAAGCAAACGATCCTCATGAAAGGCGTAATGCGTCCTCGCCTGCATCTGATCAATCAGTGAATGTACCCTGTCCAGTAAAATCAAGTCGTCTATTGGCAACAGCCTCGAAGAGTGAATCCGCTGCTCTGTCTCAACTAATAGTCTGTGAAAATAAGCTTGCTCATCTTGGGAGAATGTCAGCCCCAGCTGGGTGGATAACACACCACACAAGCGGGAAGCCATATAAGGTGGAACCTTCATCTCATCCTGCTCTGCAACTGCATCTCCCGTGTTCTCTCGTGGAGACATACGGCCAATGCCAAAGCCTTTACGAATACGTACAACCGCTACGGATAATTGAATCAGCAGCTTCATGTATTGCCGTTCCGGGATGTTCTCCAGCCATTCGATATCTGGTTGCCATAACGCATTCTCGACCGTAAGCACATCACCGTGCCCAATCATATCCAACAGTTTTTGGTTTACGATGGATCCTCCCTGTTCTGGCTGTCTTCCGAATAGGTCGGACTCATCCAGAAATTCGAGAGCAAGTGCAGCTATGGCTGTGCGATGAATCGTCTCACTTCCGTTAATCTTGACGCCATATCCACGTCTGCGAACCAGCTTCAGTCCCGCCTGACGAATTCGTGACTCCAGATCGTCCAGATCAGTGGTTACGGTGGATACGGTCACTTTCAGATCCGAAGCCAAGGCGAGTAACTTTACAGGCTCCGGTTCATCCAGCAGGATGCAAAGCATGAAGAGCTTACGCTCTTCCGGCGTAAACTCTACATATTCTTTACCCTCTAGTTGCTGGCGCAATACAGCCAGATCATCGGAACCGGCATCGATTCGGATACCGGTTCCTGATTTTTTTTCCAGCCTCATGCCCAAAGGTTCAAGCCATTGTTCAATCATTTGCAGCTCCCGGTGAACTGTTCGGGTACTGACCTTTACTTCAACGGCGATTTCGCCGGCAGTGACTTCATGTGGATGCTCCAGCAGAAACTCCACGATTTCACGTTGTCTTTTGGTAATACTCATATCTCAGCCTCCGGCTCAGGGAAAACAAATGCGTGCAATTACTTTAGACGTTCAACGAGCGCATCGTATTCCGGGCTTTTTAGGAAGTTGTCGATGGATATATGTTCTGCGTTCGGCGCAACGGAGCGGGCACGATCGGTTAATATTTGTTGTGTGATGACCACATCTGCATCCGGCGGGATATCACTGATAGCCGTATTGGTCACCGTAACGTCAATCCCCTCTGCCTTCATCTTCTTGCGTAGAATGGAAGCACCCATGGCACTCGACCCCATCCCTGCATCACAGGAGAAGACAATTTTCTTCACGTCTGTTTTGACTGTAGAAGAAGCCATATCTGCGGCTCTGTCTGCTTCACGATGATTAGCCGTAATGCCAGCGTTTGGCACGGTTCCTTGACTCTTCATGTCTTTCATCCGACTGGATGCGGACTCCAGATCTTCGTCCTTTTGTTTACCCGTTTTCAGCAACACTGCTGCTACCAGGAAGGAAACGACGGCTGCTACAAGCACCCCTGCAAGCATTGGCAGGTATCCACCTTTTGGTGTTAAGAGGAAATACGCGATAATACTACCCGGTGATGGTGCTGAAACAAGTCCTGCTCCGGTGAGCATAAATGTTAATGTACCTGCGACGCCACCCGCAATTGCGGCAAGAATCAGAATTGGTCTCATCAAAATGTAAGGGAAGTAGATCTCATGAATTCCCCCGAAGAAATGAATGATAACGGCACCTGGTGCAGAAGATTTGGCCATTCCACGTCCGAAGAAACAGTAAGCAAGCAAGATACCAAGTCCCGGACCCGGGTTCGATTCAAGCATGTATAATACGGATTGCCCTAATTCTCTCGCTTGATCTGTTGCAATTGGTGTTAGAATCCCGTGGTTGATTGCATTGTTCAGGAACAATACTTTACCTGGTTCAATGATTAGGTTGACCAGCGGCAGCAAACCAAGATTCATTAAGCCTTGTACCCCGGCAGATAATACTTTGCTAATTGCTTCTACAGCAGGCCCGATGCCCAGTAGCGCAAAAATCCCCAAGATCCCGCCAATAATACCGGCTGAGAAGTTGTTAACCAGCATTTCAAATCCGGCTCTAACTTTACCTTCGATCGATTTATCAAACTTTTTGATGATCCATGCTGCCAGTGGTCCGGCAATCATGGCACCTAGAAACATCGGGATATCACTACCCACGATGACCCCAATGGTCATAATGGCACCCACGACACCACCACGCTGACCATGCACCATCGTACCCCCGGTGTAACCGATTAACAGTGGCAGCAAATATTTGATCATCGGATCGACTAGCTGTGCCAGTGTCTCGTTAGGGAACCAGCCTGTTGGAATGAACATGGCCGTAATTAATCCCCAGGCGATGAACGCTCCCATATTCGGCATGACCATACCACTCAGGAAACGGCCAAAACGCTGCACACCTACCCGTAGCCCACCTTTGGAATTGGACGATTGGTCCAAATTACTCATTGTATTATCCTCCTTGGATCAAGTGATTATGATTTATGAAAGGGGTATCATTTCTCCCCTGCTGTAATCCTAAGCGAGAATGCTCTCCTGTTCAATGAAATGAAAGCGTACTTTCGTCATGAACAATGATGACAACATTAGGTTATGTAATCGTTTTAATCGATGCATAATGGCTGAACCCATTGGTACACAAGGTTTTTCTTGCCTATGACTTTTATCATTTCCAGAGTCATTTTCTAACCTATAGCTTGGTCCAATCAGATGATTTACATCCACAATCTGCTCAAATCTACATTCAAAACCATTCTTGGAAAGCACAAAAAACCTGTGCAAGCATCCGGCTCACACAGGTCGAAACAATATGAAACTCATTTCATTCGCTTATAAAATATATGTTAATAAGTACAAGTTCGTTGATACTATTCTTCCGTATGTTTACGATACGCGTCTGCATTCATCAATGTAGACAATGCTGCTGTCAGATCTCCCTCAACACGAATCTCAATCATCCAACCTTCCTCGTAAGGAGAGCTGTTCACAAGTTCAGGGGAGTCCTGCAACGAATCATTGACTGCAATAATTGAACCTGTGACGGGAGAGAACAAGTCGGAAACCGTTTTGACCGATTCAATCGTTCCAATGCTGTCCTCTGCTTTTACATTGGTTTCAAGGTCAGGCAATTCCACAAACACAATGTCACCCAGCTGATGCTGCGCGAACTCGGTAATGCCAATACGTACAGTATCCTCCCCTACGGTTTGCACCCATTCGTGCTCTTCACTGTACAGGAAATCACTTTTCAATTCGCTCATCGATATCCGCCTCGCTTTTCATTAAATGAGTGCATGCGTTCTTTGACCTTAACCTTTTTCCCAGAACATAGCGTATGATATTTTTGATTCAAATGTCAAGATACCTCACAATTTATTTATTGATCACCTCTAAATCCTGTAACCCGATTACACTCTTTCTTCATATACTGGTGAATATTAGAATAGTAAGCGCAGTCTTTTTAAATACACGAACAATAACATTGAAACCAAATTAAATATTCGGTTTTTAATTATAATCTATGACATCGTTCTTGACATCGGTAGTGGATTCACGTTTTAATGAGAGGAGTAAATGTGTTTATTGGACTATGTTATACCCGCGGATGAATGTAAAGGGAGAGATTACCCGTGACACCCGATTCGGGATGTACATGAGGTAACGCCGAAGGAGTAAACCACCGATAAGCGGGGGTGAATCTCTCAGGCAAAAGGACTTTTACGGGACGCAACTCTGGAGAGCATCTATTCGCCCTGTGCGGGCGTTATGATCACCCAAGGGGAAACCTGCTGCACAACGCAGCGGGGTAACTCTCAGGTACAAGGGACAGAGCCTTAGAATACAGCGTGCTACTTGGCATGCCGATTCTTTGGCCTGTCCTTTTCCTTTTTCCCAAAAAACGAAAAACAGGATGTAGAACGGCGCTGTCATAGCTGCCTTAACATACTTATCTACGAAAAATCTCTGCTGAAAAATGTAAAAATACCCTGGTTCATTGATCCACGATTGTATATCCGGCCGGTTGACGGCCCATGACGAGGTGATTTGATGTCCGATTTGCTTAGAACACCACTCTTCCCACTGTATCAGCAATACGAAGGCGTACGGTGCATTGATTTTGGAGGCTGGGAGCTTCCAGTGCAATTTAGCGGAATCCAGAAAGAACATGAAGCGGTGCGTGAGCGTGCTGGACTATTTGATGTATCCCATATGGGTGAATTCACCGTACAGGGTGAGCAGGCTGAAGTTTTTTTGCAACAAATGACGACCAATGATGTGACCACGCTCGTTCCGGGTCAAGCCCAGTACACCCTGATGTGTTATCCAGATGGCGGTGTGGTAGATGATCTGCTCGTGTATAAGCTGGAAGATCAGCATTACATGCTCGTTGTTAATGCCTCCAACATCGACAAGGATTGGGCGTGGCTGCAAGAGCACTTGATCCCTGGCGTAAGCATGACTAACGATTCTGAGCAGACGGCGCTGCTCGCCTTGCAAGGTCCACTGGCTGTAGATATTATCGGGAAAGTTACAGATACGGATGTATCCTCGATTGAGCCTTTCCGTTTTGTACAGCAGGCAGAGGTATGCGGCGTTAAATTACTGTTGTCCCGTACAGGTTATACCGGTGAGGACGGCTTTGAACTATATGTACCTGCGGACCATGCTGCTGCGGTGTGGAATGGATTAATGCAAGCCGGAGAAGGTCACGGACTCGTACCAACCGGACTTGGTGCCCGGGATACACTGCGCTTTGAAGCAAGGCTCCCCCTGTATGGACAGGAATTGTCGGCAACCATCTCTCCGCTCGAAGCTGGCGTTGGCATGTTTGTGAAGCTGAATGCCGGACCTTTTATCGGATACGAAGCCTTGTTACAGCAAAAAACTGACGGGCCTGCCCGCAAACTGGTCGGCATCGAAGTGCTGGAGCGTGGTATTCCCCGCCCCCACTATCCGATTTACGCCGAAGGCGTACAGATTGGTGAAGTAACAACAGGCACGCAATCACCTACATTGAAGCGTAATCTGGGGCTTGCTCTCATCGACAGTAAATACGCTGCGCTGGGAACCCCGCTTGAGATTGAGATCCGCGGCAAGAAACTAAAAGCCGAGGTCGTGAAGACCCCTTTTCATAAACGGACACGTACGTCGAAGACACCTACTCAAGGAGCTGATCAAGCATGAGCAAGCACCGTTACATTCCCATGACTGAGCAAGATCAGAGCGCCATGCTCGCAACCATCGGTGTGGATACGCTGGAGGAACTGTTTCAGGACATTCCGCAGGAGATTCGTTATCAGGGCGAGCTGCCCGTATCCTCCAAACTTGATGAATATGCGCTGACACGTCATATGTCCAAACAAGCCGGCGCTAACGCCAATTTCGAAACACACGCCAGCTTCCTCGGCGCTGGCATATATGATCATCATGTTCCTTCCGTCATCAATCATGTCATTTCCCGTTCCGAGTTTTACACTGCCTACACACCTTATCAGCCTGAGATCAGCCAAGGTGAACTACAGGCCATTTTCGAATTTCAATCCTACATCTGTGAATTAACCGGTATGGCTGTAGCCAATGCCAGTATGTATGACGGCGCAACTGCCTTTGCAGAAGCAGGTAATCTGGCCGCAGCGGCAACTCGTCGCAAACAGCTCATCGTATCCCGTACCGTTCATCCGGAAGCCCGTCAGGTATTGCAGGCATATGCGCACGGATTAAGTCTGGAGATTGTCGAGATTGGTTATAAGGATGGCGTCACTGATTGGGATGCCCTGCAAGCCGCCATATCGGACGATACCGCTGCTGTCATGATCCAGAGTCCGAACTTCTTTGGTGCTGTAGAAAATGTAAAACAGGCTGCCGACCTCGTGCATGCGCACAAGGGCCTGCTCGTTGTAAGTGCCAACCCGCTATCGCTGGGTCTGCTGGAAGCCCCAGGCAAGCTGGGTGCCGACATCGTTGTAGGTGATGCGCAGCCCCTCGGCATCGCCGCTTCACTCGGCGGCCCGACATGCGGATATTTCGCCGTATCCCAGCCTCATATGCGCCGAATTCCTGGCCGAATTGTAGGCCAGACCACCGATCGCAACGGCAAGCGTGGTTTTGTACTCACACTGCAAGCACGTGAACAGCACATCCGCCGCGAAAAGGCGACATCCAACATCTGTTCCAACCAGGCTTTGCTTGCACTCAGCGCATCTGTGTACATGTCCATCATGGGTAAACAGGGCATGATCGATGTCGCGGATCTGAATTTGCAAAAGAGTCATTACACCCTGAATACATTAACTGCGATTCCTGGAGTTAGCCTTACTTTTAATGCACCAACATTTAATGAATTCGTGATTAATCTTCCTGAAGGAACAGACGTGGATGCTCTTCAGTTGAAACTGCTGGATGCAGGCTTTATTGGTGGCTACGAACTCGGACGTGATTATCCGGAGCTTACCGGACATATGCTGATTGCTGTTACCGAACGGCGCACTAAGGAAGAGATTGACGAATTCGCACGAGCATTGGAGGGATCGCTGTGACTCAGGAAACGACGACGACAACGACAACATCGCTACAAGGACAATCGGAAACGGGTACCTCTGTCTCCACTTCGGTTCAACCTGAGACGGATACAACATTTAGTGCACAGACCTTATCTCCTGCTCCGGAACAATCATTGATTTTTGAACTCAGCAGCCCTGGACGTGTCGCTTATTCCTTGCCAGAATGTGACGTTCCTCGTCAGGCTGCCGATACGTTGATTCCCCGGGAAATGCTCCGTTCGGAAGCAGCAGCACTGCCGGAAGTGTTTGAGGTAGATGTTATTCGACACTATACCGCTCTGTCCCGCCGCAACTTCGGGGTAGATAACGGATTTTATCCACTGGGCTCTTGTACAATGAAATACAATCCGAAGATCAATGAGGATGTTGCCCGTTACAATGGATTCGCCAAAATCCATCCGTACCAGCACGAATCCAGCATTCAAGGTGCACTTGAACTGTTATATACGTTGCAAAACGACCTTGCAGGTTTGACAGGTATGGATGCTGTGACTCTGCAACCAGCTGCGGGTGCCCATGGAGAATGGACTGGACTTATGATGATTCGTGCCTACCACGAAGGTCGTGGCGAACAACGTACCAAAGTCATCGTGCCCGATTCTTCGCATGGTACCAACCCGGCAAGTGCAACCGTTGCAGGATTTGAAACTGTGACGATTCCATCCCGAGCAGACGGACTGGTCGATCTGGATGCACTCCGTGCAGCAGTCGGTTCGGATACGGCAGCATTGATGCTGACAAACCCGAATACACTTGGTTTGTTCGAGAAAGACATTCAGGAGATTGCATCCATCGTACATCAGGCTGGTGGCTTGTTATACTACGATGGCGCAAACTCCAATGCCATTATGGGCATTACCCGTCCGGGTGATATGGGCTTTGACGTGGTGCACCTGAACTTGCACAAAACGATGAGCACGCCTCATGGCGGTGGTGGACCTGGTGCCGGACCAGTCGGTGTGAAGAGCCGCTTGATCCCGTTCCTGCCTAAACCGATGGTGATCAAGAATGCTGATGGTGTATATTCACTGGACCGTGAAGGAGATCAATCCATTGGCCGGGTCAAAGCGTACTACGGCAACTTCGGTATTTTGGTACGCGCCTATGCTTATATTCGCACCTATGGACCGGAAGGGTTACGCCGTGTCTCTGAATGTGCGGTACTGAATGCCAACTATATGATGGCCCGTCTTGCACCTTACTACGAAATTCCGTATCCGGGTGTATGCAAACATGAATTTGTCATGTCTGGTCGGGGTTTGAAGCAATATGGTGTGCGCACACTGGATGTTGCCAAACGATTGCTTGATTTTGGATATCACCCGCCTACCGTGTACTTCCCGCTCAACGTGGAGGAATGCATCATGATCGAGCCGACCGAAACCGAAAGTAAAGAAACGTTGGATGGATTCATTGATACGATGATACGGATTGCCAAAGAAGCGGAAGAGAAACCAGAATTGGTACTCAACGCACCTTACGGAACACCGGTCACTCGTCTTGATGAGACCACCGCTGCCCGCAAACCTGTATTGAACTGCGCTTGCAGTTAATCAAATCATTGTTAACACAAAAAGCTCTTGCTGATGTTCCAATCAGCAAGAGCTTTTTATGTTGCCTTCCCGGTCTACTTATGCCACTCTTACAGCTCACCATCCTCCTGCTAGAGGGTGTCTCAAACGCAGGCAAGTTATGCTCCGATGTATACCAGTGTCCGAATCACATTGTCCTGTTTATAACAAAAAAAGCCGATATCCACAATGAATCGCGGATACCGGCAAAATCGCTGCATCAATGCAGCTCATTATCGGAAAAAGAAAAACCTCAAATCCGGAGGAAACCCCGGCAAAATTACGCTTTAATGCTTTGAACCAATTCAACGACTTGTTCAGCCGTTTGCATATCCAGAGCTTTAGCAGCCAGTTCCTGCATATCCGCACGGGACAGCTTGGTGATCTGACTACGAGCTGGCAGGATGGAGGTTGCGCTCATGCTGAACTCATCCAATCCAAGACCAAGCAGCAATGGAATTGCTGTTTCGTCTCCTGCCATCTCACCACACATGCCAACCCATTTGCCTTCACGATGCGCTGCATCGATAACCATTTTAACCAAACGCAAAATGGCTGGGTTGTAAGGTTGGTACAGATACGCTACTCTTTCGTTCATACGGTCAGCAGCCATTGTGTATTGAATCAGATCGTTGGTTCCGATACTGAAGAAATCCACTTCTTTGGCAAACTGATCCGCCAGAACTGCAGTTGAAGGAATTTCGACCATGATTCCGAGTTGAATGCTGTCAGAAACAGCAATACCTTCAGCAACCAGCTTCTCTTTCTCTTCGAACAAGACAGCTTTTGCTTCACGGAATTCACCGAGTGTTGCGATCATTGGGAACATGACACGCAGGTTTCCATGTACGCTTGCACGCAGCAATGCACGCAATTGTGTACGGAAGATATCCAAACGGTCCAGACACAGACGAACTGCGCGGAAGCCGAGGAATGGATTCATTTCTTTTGGCAGATCCAGGTATGGAAGCTCTTTGTCTCCACCGATGTCGAGTGTACGAACAACGACAGGTTTGCCTTCCATTTTTTCCAGTACCGCTTTGTAAGCATTATACTGAATGTCTTCAGAAGGAAGCTTGTCTCTGCCCATGTACAGGAACTCGGTACGGTACAGGCCTACAGCCTCGCCGCCATTCTCCAGAACACCCGTTACATCATTTGGTGTACCAATGTTGGCTGCAAGTTCAACATGAACGTTGTCCACCGTTACCGTTGGCTCATCACGAAGTTTTCTCCACTCTGCACGTTGTGCATCATACTGTTCCTGTTTGGCACGGTATTCAGCAATAACTTCATCAGTAGGGTTAACCAGTACGTGACCATCCAGACCGTCAACAATGATCATATCGCCTTGTTTCGCTTGAGCCAAGATGTCCTTGGTTCCAACAACAGCCGGAATTTCAAGAGAGCGAGCCATAATAGCCGAGTGAGAAGTACGTCCACCAATGTTAGTTGCAAAACCTTTAACAAATTGGCGGTTCAATTGAGCCGTGTCGGAAGGTGTTAGATCCTCCGCAAGCACAATCACTTCTTCATTGATCTCAGCCGGACTCATGAAGTCGATACCAAGCAAGTGATTTAGCACACGTTTGGTAACGTCACGCATATCTGCTGCACGTTCCTGCAGGTATGCACTCTTCATGTTCTCGAACATGGAGATAAATTGCGATGCCGTTTCGTTCAAAGCAAATTCTGCATTGATCATGTCATCTGCAATTCTAGCTTTAACCGGATCAATCAGTTCCGGGTCATTCAGAATGAGCAAATGCGAAGCAAAAATCTCAGCTTTTTTCTCGCCAAGCTCTTGTAAAGTACGCTCTTTGATCGCCTCAAGCTCAGCCTGGGATTTACCCAGAGCTGAGTCGAGTTTCGCGATCTCTGCGTCAACGTCGTTGATTTGGCGTTTTTCTACAGAGTAGTCAGGATGCTCCAAGATAAACGCCTTGGCGATAGCAATACCCGCCGAAGCCGCGATCCCGGAGACATTAAGCATTAATTTCGCCCAACCCTTCGTTAACCATAACGTCAGTCAAAGCTTGAAGAGCTTCAGCTTCGCCTTCGCCTTCAACGATGATGCTGATGGTGTCGCCTTGTTCCAATCCGAGGGAAAGAACACCCAGGATGGATTTCAAAGTTACTTTTTTACCGTTAGCTTCTGCAAAGGATTCTGCACCTTTGAATTTGTTTGCTGTATTAACCAGGGCTGTCGCCGGACGTGCGTGGATACCATCTTCGTCTGTAATTCTGAATGTTTGTTGCATTACAATCATCTCACTTTCAGTAGTTTGGTTTAGGCATTGCATATATTTACACTTGCTTGCCATCGTCGTAACACTTCTTATTTTATCTCAATGATTGGCTGTTCGCCAACTTTCAGCACTCCACTCTTCTTCAGAGTTACTGTGGAGCCCTCTGGCAGGTTGGTGAAAATAACTGGTGAAATGATCGAAGGAGCGTTTGCTTTGACATACTCCAGATCCACTTCCATAATCGGCTGACCTGCCGATACCAGATCACCTTCCTGTACCAGTACGTTAAAGCCTTGACCTTTCAGCTTCACCGTATTAACACCTATATGAACAAGCACTTCCTTGCCACCATCGGACATGATGCCCACGGCATGTTTGCTTGGAAATACATTAAACACTTTACCATACACAGGAGAAGTTATCGTACCATCATGTGGCAAAATTGCGAACCCGTCACCTGTCATTTTTTCAGCAAAGACCGGATCAGGTACGTTTGTAATGTCCAGCAATTCACCATTGACTGGCATGACGATATCCTCAGCAACGATGCGCTCGCCTTGCTCACCTTGTGCCTTCTCCTCTTCAGGAGTTGGTTTGGCAGCTGCTGGCGTTGGTGCTGGTGTTCTTCCTGCAATAATATCCTGCATTTGAGATTTGATCGTGTCGGAACGTGTACCGAAGATGGCTTGAACATTATTACCCACTTCAAGTACACCAGATGCACCCAATTGTTTCAAACGATCTTTTTTCACATTGGATTTCTCATTAACTTCAATCCGCAAACGAGTAATACAAGCGTCCAGATGTTTGATATTTTCCTTGCCACCAAAAGCTTCGAGAATGTTATGTGGCAGGTCATCCGTTGAACCAGAGCCTCCGCCAGATTCGGTTTCAGGCGTTGCATCCTCTCGTCCAGGTGTTTTGAGATTGAATTTGCGAATGATAAGCCGGAAACCGAAGTAATAGATCACCGCAAGAATCAATCCGACAATAATCACGTCCCACCAAGGTGTACGGTTCGGAATAATCCCGAAGATCAGGAAGTCAATGAACCCACCGGAGAAGGTCATACCGATCTTTACACCCAGAATTTGCATGGTCATGAAAGACAAACCTGCAAAGATACAGTGTACTGCAAACAGGATTGGTGCTACAAACAGGAACGAGAATTCAAGTGGTTCTGTGATACCTGTCAGGAACGAGGTCAGCGCAGCTGAACCCATGATACCTGCAACATACTTTTTGTGTTCCGGTCTTGCTTCATGGTACATCGCAAGTGCGGCCGCTGGCAAACCGAACATCATGAACGGGAATTTACCAACTTGGAATGTTCCTGCTGTGAGAGCAACGCCATCACGTAACTGGCTGAAGAAAATCTTCTGATCCCCACGAATAACATCTCCGGCTTTATTCACATACTCACCAAACTCAAACCAGAATGGGGAGTAGAAAATGTGATGCAAACCGAACGGAATTAATGAACGTTCCACAACTCCAAAGATGAACGCCGACAAGGTCGGACTTGTATCTACCATGAAGTGAGATATGGAATTCAGTCCATTTTGAATCGGAGGCCAGATAATCACAAGAAGCAACCCGATTACAAGGGATACTACCGATGTGATAATCGGTACAAATCGTTTACCTGCAAAGAAACCGAGGTAAGACGGCAGTTCGATTTTGAAAAACCGATTGTAACATAGCGCGGCGGCAATACCTATGATTATACCTCCGAACACGCCTGTACTTAATGTTGGGATACCCAAGATGCTGGCATAACCCGGTACTTCACCGATCATGGCCGGAGTAACCCCTACTGCGCTACCCAGTGTGACGTTCATGACCAGATAACCGATGATCGCTGCGAGACCTGCAACCCCTTCGCCACCGGCCAATCCGACGGCTACACCGACGGCGAACAGCAATGCCAGATTATCGAATACGATCTGACCTGCGTTCATCATAATTGTTGCGATCGAGTTCACCCAAGGGGTGTCGAGCGCCGTTACATATTGCAAGAAATCTGGATTAACCAGCATGTTACCAATTCCGAGCAGCAAACCTGCCGCAGGTAGAATGGCTACAGGCAGCATGAGAGCTTTACCTACTCTTTGCAATACACCAAAAAGCTTTTTAAACATCGCGTCGTTTCTCCCTTTCGTCTAATTTATATGTTGTGATGCAAGCAAGGGAACACAAAAAAAGGCATGAATTAATAAAGTAAACTGTGCCAACCTTGGGGTATAGCATACCCTGTACAAGGAAAGAACAATCACACTTTAATTAACTCATGCCTGATCGAGTCAGTAACACGTCGCTTATGTTTATTCAGTTGCTTGATTACGGAAACCATTGTAGCACCAGTTCTAATCTATTGCAAGCCTTTACACCAAAAAAATAAATTCCGCATTCCATCACTGGAATGATCTCACTTATTCTCTTCTTCCTTCCGCTGATTCAGCCTTTGCAGATGAATGGTAAGATAACCTACCTCCGCAGGATAAACCGGCAGTTTCAGTCTTTTCTCCATTACTTTGGTCAGTTTCCATGCAAGCGAGTACATTTCGGGATACTCCAACTTAAGCAGGGAATCTAACTTATGAAGCTCTTCCACTTTGTCTCCACGGCGAACACGCTCAAGGGCGAAACGAAGATGAGTCAGCAAACGAGAGTAATCAAGCGATTCCGTTTCAAACGAATAATCAAGTTGATCAGACACCAGGTTCACCAAATCAGTGATCAATTGTGAATGTTCACGTACCTGGGATATATTTTGATTGGTCATTGCACTATAGATATGGAGGGCAACAAAACCAATCTCGTCCATCCCCAGATCTACACCCATTTTCTCTTTGATCAGACGAACAGCGTATTCTCCCATTCGATATTCTTCAGGATAAATCTCGCGGGTTTCATATAAAAATGGATTTTGTATGATAATGCCCTGCTCCTTGCGTTTTAACGCGAAAGAAATGTGATCGGTTAATGCAATATGGATATGTTCATTCAGAGGAACGTCCGTACGCTCTGCAATATACGTAATAACTTCGTTAATAATCTCGATCAGTGCTTCATCCACCTGTGGAAGAAGTTGTTTGTACTGCTCTTGCTCCTGCTGGTTTTTCAAAATGAACATTTTCTCCACAGCCATCAATGGAATGTGATCACTCGGTTTTCGGTTAAAGCCAATGCCTTTACCAATAACAACGACTTCCCCGTGTTCAGGATGCTGTGCAATGATTACATTATTATTTAGCGCTTTATCTACATGCAGGCTGCTCATTGTTTGCACCTCTTTTTCACACCATCTTAGGTGTGATTAAGTCACACCCTGTTACGAACGAAAAGACACCCGGAGCGGGCAAACCGCGCCGGACGTCTCGCTTAAAAAGTAACAAAAATTCGTCTTAAGGTCAATAGAGCAACCATGCAAGATTCGAAGTGCTTCTTACTCGTCAACTCCAGCTCTTTCCACAATCTTGTCGATTATAGAAGGAGTTGTAACAGCCTCGCTCTGTTGAATGGCAACTGGCGCAGGTGTTTTAGACTTCGTAAGGCCTTTAATTAGCTGCTCTACATCAATGCCGGATACACTTTTGAGCATCTCTGGAGCGGTCGCCATAAGTTCAGTAACATAGTTACTCACTCGCGCTGCACCTTCACCTTTGCCTGTATCTACCACCGTCAGTTTATCAATGGATGCAATTGGCTCTGCAATTTTACCAGCCAGTTCAGGCAGCATTTTGACAATGATATCGAGTACAGCTGCTTCGCCAAACTTCTGGAACGCTTCGGCCAGTTTTTCCTTCGCTTCTGCTTCTGCAAGACCACGCAAACGAATAACTTCTGCATCTGCTGTACCTTTGGCAAGTTCTGCATCCGCCATGGCCTGACCTTCAAGTCGCTTCTGTTCAGCTGTTGCTTTGGCATGTGTTTCGATGGAATACTGTACAGCATCGGCTTCACGCATTCTTTTGGCTTTATCTGCTTCGGCAGCCTGCTCTACCGCATAACGATCCGCTTCTGCCTTTTTCTTCACTTCAGCATCATATTGCTTCTCACGTACGACGATTTCTTTTTCTTGGAGATCGATCTCACGTTCTTTACGAACGAGTTCAACCTTCATTTCTTCTTCCACCACGGTTTGTCTCGCGCGCGCTTCATGGATATGGTATGCCTGATCGGCTTCCGCTTTGGCTGTATCCTGATCCCGCTTAAACGTGGCTACTTTCAGTTCCTTTTCTTTGGCTGCCTCGGCGATATTGGTATCACGCAGCAATTCTGCTTTTTGACCCTGTTCTTCCGCATTAGCCTTCTGAATACGTGCATCACGCATCGCTTCCGCTTCAGCAATCTCGGCATCCCGCTTCACTGCGGCAATTCTCGGTTTACCGAGAGCATCCAGGTAACCCTGTTTGTCACGAACATCCTTGATGGTAAATGAAACAATTTGCAGTCCCATTTTCTTCAAATCTCTAGCTGCTACGCCTTGAACCTCTTGCGCAAATCGATCCCGGTTCCGATATACTTCTTCCACCGTCATTGTACCCAGGATGGCCCGCAAATGCCCCTCCAGTACCTCCTGTGCTTCGCTTCTCAGCGCTTCTACAGGTTTACCGATGAATTGCTCAGCTGCCGTAGCAACGTCCTCTACAGCGCCTCCAACCTTGATAATAGCTACACCGTCAGCAATAACCGGAACCCCTTGCTCCGTGTACACTTCAGGTGTGGAGACATCCAGCTTGTGGGACAATAAGGAGATAAACTCGGATTGCTGGAATACCGGCAAGATAAATGCACCGCCACCACGAACAATCTTAATTTTTCGGCCAGAATCATCATCGGAGATATTTTTACTACCCAGAAATGATCCCGTAACGATCATCGCTTCATCCGGTCCAACCGTTTTGTATCTCGCCCAGAAAGCCAGACCTAAAATTAGAATGACTCCGACTACAACTATGGGAATCAATAAAACATCCCAATTCAAATTCAAATTTTCCATTCCACATCTCTCCCCTTATTCATTCATGATGAGTGCTTAAACTAATTAGGTGATAAGAGTACTTTATAAATCTTTAAGTACATTTTCATCCCATTCCGACACACGTAGTACACCATCTACAACATCCACCACGACAACACGGGCTCCCGCCGCAATGGGGAGGTGTTCAAAACTGGATGCCGTTTGAATCGTACTACCGGATGCAAAGCGGATCATCACTTCGCCAAAACCTTTTTCCGGCACCGGAATGGTAATTTCCCCAATTTTTCCAGATAACTCTTTCATTGAAAATGCAATCGAGACATCGCTGTTACGCATCGGTTTGATATATGCGAAGAATACCAGCATGGCTGCAGCAATACCTATAAGCAGGGATAATATTAGACCCGACATCGCACTTAATGAACTATAACGTGTCAGCATAATGCCTGCCCCACCGAAGGTTGTAATGGAACCAGCTAGCACAACGGGTTTGAAAAAATCAAGACCTGGCATTTCGAAGGCTCCGTCCAGCAAGCCGTCAATCAAGTCACCCAGCACAAGACTGACAACCGCAAATATTGCTCCTCCGATCAGACACCCCCAATAAATTGTCTCCATCCCCTGTTCCTCCTCTCCTCTGCCGCAAATTCATCCTAACTGGGCATTCCACATGTAAATAAATACGTAGCTAACATCAAAATGTTTCAAAATCTTTCCTCAAATGTATTCTGAACCCGATAATGGGTATTATCACGACATTCGGTTCTTCTTGCTTCATGTTCCTCCATCATTCACGTGTACAGCCCGAATACATGAAAAAACCGCAAGCCTCCATGAAGGAGACTTGCGGTTATTCGACAACAGGATGTGTCCGTTCACTTGTCAGTGATTATAAAATTACAGAGAAGCCTTGTAGATGGATACAACATCTTCCCGTTGCAGTTTCTTGAAGTTACCGAATGGACCAAATAGCATCGCTTTGTCAGCCATTACGTCGATCTGGCTGTCATCGATATCGTAATCTGCCAAACGGTTAGGTGCACCAATGGATGTCCAGAATTTGCTGAGCGCATCGATACCTTCTTCAGCAATCTGTCTGTCCGACTTGCCTTCAGGGTTCACTTCGAATACATTAATTGCCAGACGTTTGAATCGATCCACATTCACATCCAGGTTATGTTTCATCCAGTGTGGGAACAAGATTGCAAGTCCACCGCCGTGTGGGATATCATACACTGCGGATACCGCGTGTTCGATATTATGTGTTGCCCAGTCTCCTGCGAGACCCATATTCAGCACGCCATTCAGTGCCATTGTTCCGCAATACAGAATCGTTTCGCGCAGTTCATAGTTCTCCAGGTCTTCAACCAGACGAGGCGCTGCTTCCATGACGGTACGCAGAATCGTCTCACAGAAACCGAGTTGAACCGGTGTGTTGGCATCCAGATGGAAGTAATGCTCCAATACGTGGGACATCATATCCACCATACCGTATACCGTTTGGTCCAGTGGAACCGTGTATGTATTCACCGGATCCAGGATGGAGAACGCAGGGAATGAATAAGCGCTACCCCAGCCCAATTTTTCTTGTGTATCCTGATTCGTAATAACCGAACCGGAGTTCATCTCCGACCCGGTTGCTGCCATCGTCAATACGGTACCAAGCGGAAGAGCGTCTTGTGCAACAGCTTTGCGCTGAGCAAAATCCCACATATCGCCATCATATTTTGCACCTACTGCAATGGCTTTGGAGCAGTCCAATACACTACCGCCACCTACAGCGAGGATCAGGTCGATGTTATTTGTTTTGCAGAGGTCTACCCCTTTATGCACCGTAGAAAGACGTGGGTTAGGTTCCACACCTGCCAGTTCAGTCACTTCTGCTCCAGCTTCTTTAAGCAATCCGATCACTTGATCGTATAGACCACTGCGTTTGATACTGCCGCCACCATATACAAGCAGAATCCGTTTACCGTATTTCGGCACTTCTGTTTTCAATGCTTCCAGTTGTCCTTTACCGAAAATCAGACGGGTTGGATTATAGAATTGGAAAGATCTCATATCTATTGTCGCCTCCAATGGAGTTTAGAATTTTTAGTGCAACTCCAATTATAGTACCCCGTTTATAGAAAAACAAATCGATAGTCACTCACTTTATAACAACCCGTTAATCTCCAAATGGGCTCGAAACATCTCGCTCGTTGAAGGCAAATCCTCAGCATCCACCCATGTTTCTGAGGCCCATAATCCAGCCTGTTTGAATGCCCGCGGACAATGGATAAAACACTCTTCCACATCCACAATGACAGCCGCACCTATGGTTTTACCACTCCAGCCCATACTGGCGATGAACTCCTCATCCTTGGTAATGGATGCTGTGCCATTAATACGCAGCACTTCATTCATACCCGGAATCAAAAAGAGCATACCAATACCAGGGTTCGACAACATGTTCAACAACGAGTCTATCCGCCGATTGCCTGGGCGTTCGGGATAGACAAGCCGGTATGTATCATACACTTTTACGAATCCCGCTCCATCACCCCGAGGTGACACATCACTTTTTCCATCACGATCGGAGGTGGAGAGGAAAAATAATGGTGACATGGATATAAATTTCTGAACATGTGAATCCACAAATGAAATTGCCTTGTTACGCACATGTTCATGCGGTTCACCCACCATGCCTTGCAGTTCCTCAGCATCTGTAATCAACGGAATATTCAATGCCTGCTTTTCCAAATCATTACCCCCATTCCCTCAATTCATTGCGGTACTCTAGGACTTCTCTCCATTATAACTGCCACAGAAGTTCATTCCAATGCGCACAAAAGACAAGAACGACTAGACGACAAGAACACCCGCTCATGATTGGGCGGGTGTTCTTGGTTTGTAGACTACTATTCAGTGTATCCCATGCTGCTTACAAAACGACGGAAAGCCTGGCGTCCTGCTTCATCATATTTGTAGACACCTGCATGTTCCAGAATCTCGGCAAATTTCAAGCCAACTTCCTGTTGGACAATGGCAACGGATTGTTCTTTGTCCAGGTTAGGACCAAACCGTTCAATCAATTCTTCCGCCCAGCCCAAATGTTTGTTCAACACATGATCAGAAGCTTTGGCGGCTTCAGCAAGTTTGGCATCTCCAGCGAGGATATCCGCGATACTGTCCAGTTCTTCTTTCAGACGACCTGGCAGGATGGCAAGCCCCATCACTTCGATCAGACCAATGTTTTCTTTCTTCAGATGGTGCATTTCACGGTGCGGATGGAAAATCCCTTCAGGATGCACATCATTCGTACGGTTGTTACGCAATACAAGATCCATCTCATAACCACCATCTGCACTACGACGAACGATTGGTGTTACCGTATTGTGTGGTACTTGTTCCCCGTCCACTTCACTGAATGCTTCGATATCCACAGCAGAATCACTGTAGACCTTCCACGCTTCATATACGGCGTTACCCGCTTCTAGCAGCTCTGCAGGGTCGTGAGAAGCCAGACGCATTACAGACATTGGCCATTTCACAAGACTCAATGTAAGTCCAGGTGCATCCGCATGGCGGAAGACCGCCTCTGGCTGTGCATTTTGAATAGCGAATGTATGACGTCCACCCTGGAAATGGTCATGTGTCAGGATAGAACCGCCCACGATCGGCAAATCCGCATTAGATCCGATAAAGTAATGCGGGTACTCCCCGACAAAGGCAAGCAGTCTGCGTAGTGTATCTTTGGTCAGTTTCATCGGCACATGATCATGATGGAAAATGATGCAGTGCTCGTTGTAGTACACATACGGCGAGTATTGGAACAACCAAGGCTCGTTGTTAAGTTCCAACGGAATGACTCTCAGATTCTGGCGGGCCGGGTGATTCACCCGACCAGCGTAACCTACATTTTCACGACACAGTTGGCATTTTGGATATACCGGTGGCGGAAGCAACTTCGCCATGGCAATTTCCTTTGGACTTTTCTCCGGTTTTGACAGGTTGATAGTAATCTCCATGTCTCCATAGGCCGTGTCCTGTGTCCAGTAGACGTTCTTCGAGATCCGATCCATCCGAATATAGTTGGAGTTAATTGACAAGTCATAGAATTGAGATGTAGCTGCCTCAATACCTTCCGTCTGCTCCGTGTGGCGGAATGCGCGTACCACTTCGGATGGGCGTGCCATCAGATGGCCCATGATCTTGGCATCCAGCAAATCACGGAATGTATCGCTATTTTCAGGAATGAGTCCAATGGAAAATCCATAATCGATCAACGTATCCAGCATCGCCTGTGGACCATCAGGCACAGTTGTGTCCAACTCGCCGGCATAAGGCTCTGAGAATCCGAATTGTTCCAGCAAGAGGTTGCGGCTATAATCCCAATCCGCTTCCTCGATTAATTGTTTCTGCAAGGCAAATGCAACCAGACGTTCAATGGCATGCAGTGCTTCCTGCTGCTCCGGTGTCCGCTCTGTGGCACCTGCTGCAATATGAGTCTGTGACATAAGGTGTTCGCCTCCTAGTTTTTTCCGTAGCCGTCAGGACGTGATTGGTGCCAGCTCCAAGCGCTTTGAATGACATCTTCCAGATTGGTCCATTTCGGATTCCAACCCAGGACAGATCTCGCTTTTGCAGATGAAGCTACCAGCACAGCCGGGTCACCTGCACGACGTGGTTCCTGTACAACCGGAATATCGAGGCCAGTCACTTTTTTAGCTGTTTCGATCACTTGTTTTACCGAGAATCCTGTGCCGTTACCCAGGTTGAACACATTACTGTTCTCACCTTTGCGAAGATAATCTACTGCACGCAGATGTGCATCAGCCAAATCACTCACGTGGATATAGTCACGGATACATGTTCCATCTTCTGTTGCATAGTCGTCACCAAACACGGCGATGTGCGGGCGTTGTTTCAAAGCCGTTTGCAGCACCAGTGGAATCAGGTGACTCTCTGGTTGGTGATCTTCACCAATTTTACCGCTGTCATGAGCACCGGCTGCATTGAAGTAACGCAGGGAAACGTATTTGATATCCTGAACTTTATCGAACCATGACATCATGCGTTCCATCATCAGCTTTGTTTCGCCGTATACGTTGGTTGGCTCTGTACGATCGCTTTCTTCGATTGGCACTTTCTCAGGCTCACCGTAGGTAGCTGCTGTAGAGGAGAAGACGATGCGACGTACGTTCGCTGCATTCATCGCTTCCAGCAGACAGAGTGTACCAAACACGTTATTGTCATAATATTTAACCGGGTCTTTCATACTTTCGCCTACGAGTGAATTGGCTGCAAAGTGAATAACTGCATCGATTGAATTCTCAGCGAACAGCTTCGCCAGAATTTCTTTGTCACGCAGATCCCCTTCATACAACTTACCGCCGAGCAACGCCTCACGATGCCCTGTCTGCAAGTTATCCAGTACTACAACCTCTTCCCCACGTTCCAACAATGCTGCTACCGTATGAGATCCAATATACCCTGCTCCACCAGTCACCAAAATTGCCATTTTACTTCGCCTCCTTCAATTCTTTAACACCGTCACCTACGCCGCATACATAAAAATCACCTTTGAGACTGGTACGCGCTTCATATGCAGCGCCCACTTCGCTTACAAAACGCTCGACATCATCTTCATGCACAAGTGATACGGTACAACCGCCAAATCCTGCGCCAGTCATCCGTGCACCAAGCGTGCCTGGAATCCGCTGAGCTTCTTCAACCATAACATCCAGCTCATCACAGCTAACTTCATACAAATCACGAAGCGATTCATGAGAAGCGTTCATCAGCTTGCCGAAGGTTTCCAGATCGTTACCCTGCAATGCTTCGACCGAAGCGAGCACACGCGCGTTCTCTTCCACAACATGTTGTGCACGCTGTCTTACTTTCTCATCCTTGATCTGATCCTGTAGTGTTACGAACTGCTCTGGCGTCAATTGAGCCAGGTAATTCAGTGCAGGCAGCTGTTCCTTCAAGATGGCAAGTGCCTGCTCGCATTGGGAGCGACGTTCATTATAAGCCGAATCTACCAGACCGCGGCGTTTGTTTGTGTTACCGATGACCAATTTGTAGGAGCCTGTACGGAAAGGAACCTTTTCGTACTCCAGTGTGTCACACATCAGCAGGATCGCGTGATCCTGAGCACCGTTTGCAACAGCGAACTGATCCATGATTCCACAGTTGACGCCTACGAACTCATTTTCCGCTTTCTGGGACAGAAGCGCCAGTTGAACCGTATCAATATCCGACACACCCTCCAGAGACTGCATCGCAAATCCGGTAAGTACCTCCAGAGATGCAGACGATGAAAGTCCTGCCCCGTTGGGAATCTCCCCGTGGTACAGGAAATCGTACCCTTTCGTTACATTCACACCTTTTCCTTGCAATTCAACCATGACACCAACAGGATAGTCGGTCCACTCTCCGGTTTTCTCTTTACCAATAGTGGAAGTATCCAGTGTTCCTTCATAAGACATGTTCGTGGAAGCCAGTTGCAACTTGTTGTCCTGACGCTCACGGATCATTAATGTTGTACCGAATTCAAGTGCTGCCGGAAGCACGTATCCACCGTTATAGTCAATGTGCTCACCGATCAGATTCACACGCCCAGGGGCATGAAATACACGGATGTCCGCTCCACTCTCTCCGTACTTCTCAATAAACTTTTGTTTCAATTCAGTTACGTTCACTGCTGCTGCACCTCGCCTCGTTGTTGTGGTTTTCTTAATGTTATTATATAAGAAAGCGGTGCCTCTTGTAATGCAACCATGTGTGTTTCATATGGATAAATGTGACCTTAAGGCGTATAATGATCGGAGCATCCCGGAAAGAAGGAAACGAGCATGACAGACCCATTCAAGGCCAAAAAAGAATCCCTTGCATCTTCTACAGAAAAAATGCAGGAATCACCTTCCGGTAAAAGTGGAGCACTCAGTTATTCTGTTGCCTCCAATCCGGTCTATTATGAGCAAGGCACGCTGCATGTCCTGTTTGCCGGAGCAAGCCAGACCCTTCCGGGTCACGCCGTCGGACCGAAACTATTTGATTATTATCTGCTGCACTATGTAGAAAAAGGGGCGGGTACGTTCCGTACCGAACTGCACACCTACGAGTTATCCGCAGGTGACTGTTTCCTCATTCACCCCGGGCAACTGGTAAGCTACCAGTCTCATGCCCGCAATCCATGGCAATACCGCTGGATCGCCTTCACGGGCAGCCAGGCTGCCCAGCATGCCGAGGAGGCGGGATTCCGCCCGGAGAAATCCGTTTTTCATGCCGGACCCACGTGTGGAATTTCCGATTGGTTATCCGTGATGCAAGATGCTTTTGCCGAGCGCAAAGAAAGCTCCCATTTCACATCACTGGGTACGTTATATATGATTCTAGCCGAAGCACAGAATCACCTTTCGCAGGGCCAAACCTTAATTCCAGGTGAATCCTCCATCCGACGTACGGTGAAACAGATGATTCAGTATATGTCCACCCAATATGCCTATCCTGTCTCCATTGAACAAATGTCTGCGAGTCTCGGGTACAATCGTGCGTATCTATCCCGTATTTTCAAACAGGAAACTGGACTCTCGCCAGTCACTTATCTGCTCAAACTGCGGATCGACAAGTCACGCCAACTCCTAAGAGAACGCCCGGATCTGTCCATCGAACAGGTATCTGCATCGGTCGGACTGCCAGACGCGCTGTATTTCTCCAAACAGTTCAAACGATTTCATGGTGAAGCGCCCAGCTTGTATCGAGACAAAATCCTGTCCCGCCCACTACATCAGGGGGTACAGAAGAATGCTCAACAAAACAAACGGTGAGCAACATAACGGCCGAAATCACATACGAAAAAAAAGGTGCATCCCGCCATTATGGCTAAGATGCACCTTTTGCACTTTATTTATTTGTCATCAGGCTGCGGAGACAGAATGGATTCGATCCGTTCCAATTCCTCTGTAGAGAAATCCAGCTGACTGAGCGCAGCCACATTCTCTTCAATCTGGGAAGGACGGCTTGCGCCAATCAGCGCAGAAGTTACCCTGCCATTTCGCAGAACCCAGGAGAGTGCAAATTGGGCCAAGCTCTGACCGCGGGCCGCTGCAATCTGGTTCAGCGCACGCACTTTTCGGAGCGTCTCTGGAGAGATGTTGTTTTCATTCAGGAATACCGACGGTCCTTTGGCACGTGAGTCTTCCGGGATACCATTCAAATATTTGTTTGTGAGCACACCTTGTGCCAATGGACAAAATGCAATACTGCCTGTTCCATACTCATCCAGCACATCCTGCAAACCATCTTCAATCCAGCGCTCCAGCAGCGAGTATTTCGGTTGATGGATTAACAGTGGCGTACCCAGACCTTTCAGAATTTCGGCAGCCTGTCTTGTCTGCTCTGCGGGATAGTTGGAGATCCCTACATAGAGGGCTTTACCCGAGCGAACAATATGATCCAGTGCCATCATCGTTTCTTCCAAAGGCGTTTCGGGATCATAACGATGTGAATAGAAGATATCTACATAATCCAGGCCCATACGCTTCAAGCTCTGATTCAGACTGGACACCAGATTTTTGCGTGAACCCCACTCGCCATAAGGCCCGGGCCACATATAATATCCCGCTTTGGTGGAGATCACAAGTTCATCCCGATAAGGTTTCAGATCTTGGGCCAGTACCTGTCCAAATAATTGCTCTGCCGAACCTGCCGGTGGGCCATAATTGTTGGCAAGGTCAAAGTGTGTAATCCCCAGATCAAATGAACGGGTAATCATATTACGGCCATTCTCAGCGTTATTGATACCGCCAAAATTATGCCACAGCCCCAGTGAAATCGCTGGCAGTTTCAAACCTGAACGTCCAACGCGGTTATATTTCATCGTTTCATAGCGAGTATCGCTTGCTACGTAGACCATTATGAATCCCTTCTTTCCCCAGGTTCCGCCTCTTTTGTCCGGTCTGTGCCGGAGAATGCGGTTATTCAGTCCAAACGTTTAACCAAGAAGCTGGTCCACATTATTCATTACCTCACCAATCGGCTCTGTAATCAGCAAATCAGCTCTACGGTCATAAGCGGTAGGTGTGGCGTTAAGAAGAACGGTATGTTTTCCTTGAAAATACGTAATTAACTGGGCGGCTGGATATACCGTCAGTGACGTGCCGCCCACAAGTAACAGATCGGCAGACGACAATGCATCAATAGAGCGATACAATGTCGTCTGGTCCAGCTCTTCCTCGTACAGCACCACATCTGGCTTGATTACACCACCACATGCGGTACAGCGAGGAACGGTATGTTGGGATTGTATAATATCATTCAACGTATAAAATTGCTTGCAATCCATGCAGGCATTACGATGAACTGAGCCGTGAAGCTCAAAAACAGTACTGTTGCCTGCCTTCTGATGCAGTCCGTCGATATTTTGCGTGATAACTGCCTGAAGTTTCCCCTCATGCTCCAGACGGGCCAACAGTCGATGGCACCCATTCGGCTCCGCATCTGGATGAAGCATTTTGCCACGATAAAAATCATAAAAAATATCGGCATGTTGATCAAAAAAATGTCGGCTTAATAACTCTTCCGGTGGATAAGGCGAATGCTGCTCCGTCTGATACAGACCCGCAGCTGAGCGGAAGTCGGGAATCCCGCTTTCCGTTGAAGTTCCGGCCCCTCCGAAAAAAACAATACGGGAGCTTTCCTGAATCCAGGCAGCCAGTTGTTCTAATGCGTTCATCCTCTCTCCTCCTTTTACTTACTATATAAATTGAACTAAAGAATATTTACACTGGCCACTCCGTGAGTTCAATTTATATCCTTCAACCAAGCAAGGGTGACTTATATAATTACGCTAAGCTCATTATAATGACGAATAATGGCATGGGCATCAACCAGATGAGATCCTTGATCTAACTGTGGACAGTAACCAAGCGTATAGGATACCTCTGCGTGACGCCCCATCTGCATATCCCCATTGCTGTCTCCAATTACAACGGCCTCGGCAGGATCGATATGTAATTCACGGCAAGCCAAGAGTGCTGCTTCTCTATCCGGTTTGCCCTGGGTCACCCGATCACAGCCCACAATGGAGGTGAAAAAGGAACGAATCCCCATCCAATCCAGATGTGTTTCTGCTGCCGCTGTACTGTCTGAAGTGACGACCGCCAGTGGTATGTCTGCTGCCCTGCATTTCTGCAAGAAATCCAGCAATCCTGACATTGGTTCAGCGGATTTGCGCTCTCTTACCGATCTCATAGCCACACTTGAAAATTGGCGTATCGTTGTGATCGCTTCATTCCATGGCATGCCTGCTGCATATAGCTGCCCGGCAAGCAATCCCGTGCACTCATCCACAGTCGCAATGGCCAGCGGGCCTTGCGGATCATATCCAACAATGTGACCTTCTGCATTATGAATGGTGCCCAGGACGTGCTCCCGTTCAACCGTAAATGAAGCTCCAAGCTCATTCATACGTGATTGTAACTGACTCAGCAACGTCTCTGCCCACGGCCCCCATAGCTGGAGGAATTCCAGCAGTGTTCCATCTTTATCAAACAGGATACCTTTACATGGGATCTGCGCTCCATTCACTTGAAGCATGGTCATCCATATCACCTCCATCAAGTTATGCTATAAATGTAGATGCATACAGCCCTTAATGCAGAATAATCAAAACCTACTTAATCGTACTTAACCAACCCAGAACTGTCTTGACCGTCTGATTCAGCTGTTCTTCTCCACTCACTTCCGGCTCGCCATCTCCTTTTTGATGACCATAATCACCGAACTGGGCGTGGTTACCACCTTCAATGGTGTAATATACCGTGTCTTCTGGAAGATACATCCGTCCACTTTGATACTTCGTGGCATTCACGACCTCATCTTTAGTTCCCAGAATGGATAAAGCAGGTATTCCAAGTGACTTTACGCTTCCTTTTTCATCCGGGTAGGATGCCAGAAAGAAGATGCCCTGTAGAGCATCAGGATGCGATGCTACATAACGTGCAGCCATCGACCCGCCGAGAGAATGTCCACCCATAACAAATTGTTCGTCCGGATATGCGGCCAGAATCTCATCTGCCAAGTTTGGCTTGAGTACTGCCAGATTAACTGGCATTTTGGCAATAATCGTGTGATGACCGGCAGCAGCCAGCTCATGGGCAAGTGGTGCGTAACTTTCCGGTTTTACCAGTCCACCAGGGTAGAAAAGTACACTTTTCCCAGTCGGTTTATCTGGCACAAAATCAATCCAGTTCTCTTGTTCGCTCACGGTCACCTTATTGGCTGTTTCCATAGCCGCTTGGGCTGTTTCCTGTGGACCGTATGGTGTGAATAATTTCCACGCAACAAATCCACATCCAATGACAATGAGCGCCAGAAGTACGAGCAGGAATTTCCCGATGCCCCTCTTCTTGCGCCCTGTATTATACCGATTTCTCAACATTAATCACCTTTCTTCACTTCCGCAGGTGCCGCGGCTCACAGAATTGGGAGCCTTTGTCCATCAGGCTCCCCTTCTACGAATTAAAAAATATTATTCAGCCTTGGCCTTGCGGTAAGCATCCATATATTGTTCCGCTTTGCGACGGACATGACTCAGGTCACCCGTCTTCACAGCTTCCGATGTCAAGTCGGAGCCGATACCTACAGCCACTGCTCCACCTTTGATCCAATCTCCCAGATTAGACAAGGATACCCCGCCAGTTGGCATAAAATTCGCCTGCGGCATAGGGCCCTTCATCGTTTTGATAATCGAAGGATCATACAGATTACCCGGGAACAACTTCACAATGTCCACGCCGAGTTCCAATGCGCGTTGAACATCAGCAATCGTCATCACACCAGGCAGAATCGGAATTCGATACAGGTTGCAGATCTGAACCGTATCCGGGTTCAGGGAAGGTCCGACTACAAACTCGGCACCCGACATGATAGCCGCTCTCGCCGTTTGCGGTTCAAGCACCGTTCCCGCACCAATAATCGCGAATTTCTCTGGATCTTGTGTGTTCCAATGGTATACACGGCTTAATTTTTCAATGGCTTTGAGTGCACTGGGTACTGTCATCGTAATCTCGATAACTTTAATGCCACCCGCAATCGCTTGCTCGGCCATGGCAATGACTTGATCCGCAGAATCTGCACGCAGAACTGCCACAACCCCATTGTCCGTAATCTTTTGCAACAGCTGAAGCTTCTTCATTTCATTCTCTCCCTTGTCAATGTGGTGGTTGTGTATACAAGCCTTACATTTAAGAACGAAGATGAGCCATATATGATTTCAGCAGCGACTAACGCTCAACATGGGCAACGTTGTTCAGCTTGGCCTCGACCTGCCCCCACGTCGGGAGCGCCTCCCAATCGCCAACAGCCTGTATAACCATGGAACCGGTCAAATTGCCGAGACGGGTTGCTTCCTGCGGGGAGTATCCTTTTAATAAACCCGACAAAAATCCCGCGCAGAATCCATCTCCTGCACCTACCGTATCCAGAACATAATCCGCCTTAAAGTACGGAACTTCCGTTAGGGTACCATTCGCCAATACGTAGGTCAAATCAGGGCCACCCTTCACGATGCACACAGCATTCATGGCAGATAAACGCTCAAGTACTTTTTGATCATTTTCTTCGTTATATAGAAGTTTCATCTCGTCCAGACCCGGTAAAAAGTAGTCCGCCAGTTCAGCTAAACGCAGTAAAACTGGACGGGCCTCTTCCGCAGACCATAGTTTGAGACGCAGATTTGGATCAAAGCTTACTTTCACCCCTGCCTGTTTGGCAATATGTATGGCAGCCTCTACGGTTGCAAGTCCGGACGGGCTTATCGCTGCCGTTATACCCGTAACATGCAATATCTTCGCCCCGGCAATATAGTCGGGATCCAGATCATCAGGTGTGATCGCACTTGCAGCAGATAGCTTCCTATAATAATGCACCGAGGCTTTCCCGGAAGCGTTCTCACGAATCATCAAACCAGTGGGCTCGTGATCACTTAACCTTACCCGGGATACATCTACGCCTTCACCGCGAATGGCTTTCAGAATCATGTTGCCGATCGGATCATTGCCCAAGCGTCCAAACCAACCACTGGTATGCCCCAGGCGGGATACGCCAATAGCCAGATTGCTCTCAGCACCCCCGAAAGACTTGTCCAGTGTGGCTGCATATTCCAGCCCTCTTGTATCCTTGGCAGTCAGCAAACCCATACTCTCCCCAAACGTAATAATTTCCGGGCTTGGATAGGGACTCGTTGACATGATTTCTTCCCTCCTTATAATTACATTCCCTCATCTTCTTTTTCTATTGTCATCCTCTATGCAACCGTTGTCAATCCCGGAGCGTTCATTTTGTTGTCACAGCTTTGAGAAAAGATAACGCTTACCGATGTGAATTAAATCACAATAGATAATGCACATCCATATTACCCTTATTACAGATGCAAATGACCTGGCAACCAGGGTCTATAAGGGGGCTGCACCATGAAAAATCAGACACTGATCCGGGATGATCAGGAATCTTTCTTTTACAATCTGCGCTTTATGCTTATCGTCTGTGTCCTTGCTGGTAATGCACTTGAACCACTCATTACACGTTTTGCAGGAGCTGAAGCTCTGTTCCTGTGGATATATACGTTTCACATGCCACTATTTGTATGGGTAACCGGGTATTTTGCGACACACTCACTCCAAGGTGCATCTGGGCGAAACGTCCTGAAGCAGATTGCACTACAGTATGTACTGTTTCAGTCCTTATACGCATTGATGGACTTTACCGTATTCCACACACCCCATATGCGGCTATCCTTCTTTGCACCTTACTTGCTGTTATGGTTTCTCGCGAGTCATTTCTGTTGGCGACTGTTGCTTCGTCTGACGATTTCCTGGAAACCGATATATCGGCTGATTGGATCGATTACGCTCGGTGTAATTGCGGGGTATTTGCCTATCGACGGATTCTGGCTCAGCTTCAGCCGTACGTTTGTATTTCTGCCGTTCTTTGTCATCGGTTATGACTATGGAGCAACCATCCGTTCACATTTATTATCCGGTTGGGGGCGAAAAACCGCAGCCATCCTCTCTGCTGCACTGTTGGTGTGGATTGGGTATGGTGGTTTGAACATATCATCCGGATGGTTACTCGGCAGCATGACGTACGCCGAACTGGGTCACCACGAATGGTATGCCGGCATCTTCCGACTTGGAGTCTACCTATTGGAGATCGCATCGGCAGCACTGTTCTTGGCCTGGGTACCTTCCTTGACTTCCAGACTGACGGACCTTGGACGACGTACACTCTATGTATTTCTGCTGCATGGGTTTCTCGTTCGTCTCGCGATCTGGTCCGGAGTCTACAGTTATATGGGAAGCTCGGCGTATATTCCAGTCATACTGGTCATTGCCGTACTCTTCGCAGTCACACTGGCTCTGCCGGCTGTACGTCACACGTTCAAACCCTTAATTGAACCGGATATATCCCGATTTTCTTTCAATCGACATGAGGTGTTTAAACGATCGGCCTAATGCTCTGACGTGTCTCTTCACCATCCGTTCTATCCTGGTGTGTTGTTTCAGGCTGGAAATAAGGTGGTAAATTAGGGATACGCGCTACAAAAAACAACTTATCGTTGTAAGGAGTGATTTGTAATGGCACGTCAACCGACGTCAGAACGCAAGATGAGCCGTGAGGAAGCTGGCAGATTAGGTGGCAAAGCGACTTCCAAGAACCATGATCGAAGCTTCTACCAGATGATTGGAAAAAAGGGTGGAGAAGCGACTTCAGATGCCCATGACACTAACTTTTACAAGCAGATTGGTCGCAAGGGCGGCGAAGCAACCTCCGAAACTCATAATAAGGAATTCTATCGTGAGATTGGACGCAAAGGCGGAAGCAACTAATGAATTCCGCTTGCCACATCGAAACATGATCATAGCTTTCCCGTAAAATCAAGAAGTCTAATTCCATGAAAATGGTTTAAGGCTTCTTTCTATTGATTGTAGAAATATGACGACGGTTGTGATAGACTCAATAGAAAAACCGGGTGTTCACGGGTTTAAAGCAGCAAAGAATTTCACAAACTACGGGGAGCTCGACACCGGCATGCCGGTCCTTTTTTTTAGAGTACGGATGAAATTAAACGACAGATGCACTGCCATTTACTTTTCCATTCATGTTGCTCAATATTATATATTTGGGGGGAATACACCATGTCAGCCAAGAAGATGCGTTCCGATATGATCAAAAAAGGTTTTGACCGTGCACCACACCGGAGTTTGCTCCGCGCAGCGGGCGTTAAAGAAGAGGATTTCGGCAAGCCGTTTATTGCCGTATGTAACTCATACATCGATATCGTGCCCGGGCACGTCCACCTTCAGGAATTCGGTAAAATTGTAAAGGATGCTATTCGTGAAGCCGGTGGCGTTCCATTCGAATTCAACACCATCGGAGTAGATGATGGTATTGCCATGGGACACATTGGTATGCGTTACTCGCTGCCAAGCCGTGACATTATCGCGGATTCCGTGGAAACCGTTGTGTCTGCACACTGGTTCGACGGCATGGTATGTATCCCGAACTGCGATAAAATTACACCCGGCATGATGATGGGTGCACTCCGCTGTAATATCCCTACCGTGTTTGTCAGCGGTGGACCGATGAAAGCCGGTCGTGACAGCAATGGTAAAGCTCTGTCCTTGACCTCTGTATTTGAAGGCGTAGGCGCTTATCAAGCAGGTAAAATCGATGATAAGAGCTTGCTTGAACTTGAACAGTTTGGCTGTCCAACATGTGGATCATGTTCCGGCATGTTTACGGCAAACTCCATGAACTGTCTGGCTGAAGCGATGGGACTGGCTATGCCAGGTAACGGAACCATCCTGGCTGTTGCTCCTGAGCGTCGTGAGTTTGTTAAACAATCTGCTAAACAACTGATGGAACTTATTAAAATGGATCTGAAACCACGTGATATCGTTACTGTAGAAGCGATTGATAACGCGTTTGCACTGGATATGGCTATGGGTGGATCTACAAATACAGTACTGCACACGCTGGCACTGGCTCATGAAGCAGGCATCGAGTATCCAATCGAGCGGATCAATGAAGTAGCTAACCGCGTTCCGCATCTGGCGAAACTTGCACCTGCTTCCGATCTTCACATCGAAGACGTTCACAATGCAGGTGGCGTAAGCGCAGTGCTGAACGAATTGCTCAAGAAACCAGGCGCGATTCATGGTGACTGTATTACAGTAACAGGTAAAACAATCCGTGAGAACGTTGAAGGAAAAGAAATCCAGGATACAAATGTCATCCACCATCTGGATAACCCACATTCCGAAAAAGGCGGCCTGGCTGTATTGTTTGGTAACCTTGCACCACAAGGAGCTATCATCAAAGTTGGTGCTGTTGATGCTTCGGTTGGTGGATACCACAAAGGTCCTGCCATCTGCTTTGACTCCCAGGAGCAAGCGCTCGAAGGTATTGCTAACGGCAAAGTAAAAGAAGGACATGTTGTTGTTATCCGTTATGAAGGACCAAAAGGCGGACCAGGTATGCCTGAGATGCTGGCTCCTACTTCGCAGATCGTAGGTATGGGATTGGGTGCCAAAGTTGGTCTGATCACCGATGGACGCTTCTCTGGCGCATCCCGCGGAATCAGTATCGGACATATTTCTCCGGAAGCAGCTGAGGGTGGTCCAATCGCCTTTGTTGAAGAAGGAGACATCATCGAGCTGGATCTGAACAACCGTATCATCGAGTTGCACATCAGTGACGAAGAGTTTGAACGTCGTCGCGCTGATTGGAAAGGCTTTGAACCGAAAGTAAAAACCGGTTACCTGGCTCGTTATTCCAAACTGGTTACCAATGCAAGCAACGGTGGCGTACTGAGTATCTAATTCACTAATAAATAAAGGGTTGCTCTTCTGCCAAATCTGGCGAAGGGCAACCCTTTTCTTTTGCTGGTTGGTGGGATCATTCCGTTTAGTTCCGCTCTGGTATTATCTCTTGTTCAATTAACAACGATTCATCTCTGGATTCTTCTACCGTTGCTGCCACCTGCATCGTATGTTGACCGTAACGTTCCAACAGTAGATCCAGCGGCATGGCAATCATCTTGGGTACCAATTGTTCTGTACGCTGTTTCAGACGTTTGGTTCCTGCCGGGTGGATTACACTTAACAGCAGCTTCAAGTATACTTTGGATGCAGCACTGAACGGTCCAGGAGGCAATTCTTGTATGGTAAATCCGAATTTTTCTGGGCCTCTGTTAATCATGCTCACACCGTATATCGCCTTGGCAGAGCGTAACTCCGGTTCGAGTGCCACCATGCGTGCCAGATCCGGCAATTGCTGTTCCATGGTCCGAATCATGCGAATAGCCAAATGCATACTGGAACGTGATGTCACTCCAAGTTCAAACAACTTCTGATTGTCAAAATGTAGTTCTATCACCGGATCTCCATTTTGAATAACATGGCCATCATTCATCTCCACCCGCGCTCCGTGATATACTCGTGATCTGAAGTGCAGCATTGGGTCCTCTGGCGAAGCCGTCCGTAGATGATATACCCAGTGGAACAACTTCTCCCAGCCCAGCCATAAGGCAACAACGGTTCGTTTCCATAGCTTCAATGGTGTCTGTAATTGCGTTTTGTTCTGAGATTCGCTCACTGTGATACCTCCCATCAACGTATCAACGCGTACACTTTGCAGGCCTAGCCGTTCAGCTTCCTGTAATACGACTTCCAGCGCCTGAAGCATCTGCTCCGGCGCGTGTGCATCTGCACCAAGGGTCGTTCCTCGATCATGCAGCAGCATGACCTCTCCACCTCTCAGTTCCTTCAGCATCCGTTCGGTCAATCTCTGGGCACCTACTCGGCTTCTCCAGTCTTCAAACATGGAAGACCACAGTACAATCTTTCGTTCTTTCTTGCTGAAAAAATCAAACAAGTTCATAATCCCCCACGGTGGACGATAATAACAAGTCTTCACGCCGGTTACTTCATGGATAATCTGACCTGTTCTCTGAATCTGATCACGAACAGTACGCGGCCGCATGAGCCAGTTCGTCTTATGAATATAATTATGAATGCCAATAAGATGACCTTCCTCATGTATGCGCTGTATGAGTTCAGGATGACTCGCAGCATGTTCTCCAACGACAAAAAATGTGGCTTTTGCTTGATGCTGACGAAGCAGATCGAGCAGTCTCGGCGTATAATGTGGATCTGGCCCATCGTCAAACGTTAATGCAAATTGTGTATCACTTCTTCCCCGTCGAAATACACGAAAACCAAAAAGCCTGCTAATCAAACTTGGAATAAAGGCGTAAAAAGATGAAAGATACAATAACCACAGTAAAATACTATGAAGTATCGTTGTCATGATACAAGCTCCCCACTTCTCATGCTGAATTACGGTGCACAATGGCACTATCTAAAATAAACCGCCTTTAATTTTATCATAGTTCAGACTTTTCTTGAATCCTGTTTTCCCAAAAAGATAGCTATCGTGTACAATAAATACAATCTAATTATTGCCATTAAAGGAGCCATGTCCATGTTACCGCTTTACAAAAAATACGGGCGAACTGTCTTTGACATCGCTTTGCTCGTATTAACCGTGTATGTGATCATGTACGGTTTCAGTCAATTATACCAAGTGGCTGCACCGGTCTTTCTATCATTCATTGTGTATTGGATGATTGAACCGCTGGCCAGATTTTTACATCGCAAAGGATTGCCCAAGACACTTGGAGCCACCATCTCCGTCTTGTTGTTTCTTGCATTGATTGTCGCTGCCTTTTTTGGTGTAGGTTTAATTATCATTTCACAAATTTCCAATCTTCAAGATAATTTCCCCGTATACATTGAAATGATACAACGTGAATTCACCAATCTGGTGTTGTTCATTCAGGACAAGTCAGACGCTCTCCCTGATGGAGTTATGGAAAAAGCGAATGATTATTTTGCAACACTGACCGGATTTCTGTCCAAATGGGTAACTAGCGGAGCGCAATTTGTCGTAGGTTTCCTCAGTTCATTCTCTTCGTTTATTACGAATTTCGGAATTGCGATTATTCTGGCATTTTTCCTCAGTATCGAGATTGAATCCTGGCGCAAGTTCGCCCGTGCGAAAACGCCCAAAACATTAAAGTTAGCTATGGAATTCATGCGTAATCACGTGTTCAAGACGATCCGCTCGTATCTGAAGGCACAGCTGATCATGATGCTCATTACGTTTGTATTGATTTATGCAGGTTTGTTGATTTTGGGAACCTCTAACGCGTTTACCATTGCAGCAGTTTGTGCGGTTTTTGATCTGGTACCATTGCTTGGCGTTCCTGTTGTGTTTATTCCATGGATCGTCTACCTATTCATTATTGGCAATAGTAGCCTGGCGATTGGCCTGATTGTGATTCTGGCAGTGACGATGCTGACACGACAATTGCTGGAACCGAAAATATCGGGTAACTCGATTGGTGTATCTTCGGCGTACTTGATGCTTTCGTTTATGCTGATCTCCCTTTCGATCTTTGGCCTGGCTGGTGTAGTGTTATCTCCAGTGCTTCTCATCCTACTGAAAGAACTGTTACAACAAGGGTACCTGCAGAAGTGGATTCACCTGCCAAAAGATGAATTTGAATCCTCTCCATTAGTGATGGACCCACCCGTTAACAAGGCCTCAGCGAATTCTGCCGAGTCTACTTTACAACGTCCCGTTTCTGCGAAGGATCATGAGGACTCAGCCAAATAGTCCATCACCTTCCTGAAGAGAGCCGTCGCCTGATGTTGGCTGTCAGGAGAGACATTTTGAACAAGAACGGCTACAGCATATTGGGGTTGTTCTACCGGTCCATAACCAATGAACCATTGATTGTTGCGCTTCTCTCCATGTTTCTGTACCTGAGCTGTACCTGATTTCCCTGCAACATGCCACCGTGCACGCTGCAGGGATTTTCCTGTTCCCTCACGGACTACCTTATTCATCCAGGATAACAGTTTATGCGCTGTTGCGGGAGCAATCTGTCCTGATGCTGAAGGTGAATCATGCAAGGGCATCTCCAGCATGGTGCCACCATCCGCATATCGGATGCGCTTAACGAGACGTGGGGCACTAACCTTTCCATCATGTAACAGTGTAACGATCAGATTGGCAGCTTGCAGCGGTGTGACCAAGACATCGCGCTGACCGATTGCTGTCTGTATTTTCGCACCTTCATCAGCAGAAGAAACAGCCTCTGTTCTCACACGCCCGTGATCCTCATGATCAAAGTGTCGTAACACGGGCATTCCTGCCATCTGCTTCCCCTCCCAGCCAATCGGACGCGCGAGCCCCAGACGATCAGCCGTGTTCTCCAGTTGTTCCATACTAAGCCTGCGCGCCGTTTCCGCGAATACGATGTTACAAGACTCAGCGAATCCTTGCTCCAGATTCAGGTCTCCATGACCATGCTCCTTCCAGCAAGACAGCCCATATCTTCCGTACTCACCACCGCAATGGAATTCTTCTCCGTTAGAAACCGCATGATACTCCAAAGCAGCAGCCGCAGTGACAATTTTGAAAATGGAACCCGGTACGGCTCCCTGTACTGCACGATTCCCCCAGGACGATTCTTTAGGGTTCACATGTTGTGGCTGATAGAAAGGGCGGGAGATCATGGCGCGAACATCTGCGTTAGCGGCATCTAACACAACAATGGCCCCTTCTTGTAATCCAGATTCTTGTGTCAACTCCTCCAACCCACGCTGTAACTCAGCATCCACTGTGGTTTCTACACGTAAAGGATAATGGCTATTGGCCGGTGCAATGACGTGCGGCTGAATATCAGGGATAATCTCTCCACCACCTGAGACCATGCGTGATACAAGCGTAGGGCCAATTCCCCTTAACAGCGGTTCAAGTGTCCTCTCCAGCCCAGCTGCCCCTGATTTCATAGCAAATGGCTGTTTTACTTCATCCTGATGCCCATTTAGAACTTTGGAGGACTCAGGCTGTTCAGCCAGATAACCCATCCACTGCATCCCTGTATGCCCCTGTAGATACCTTGTCATCATCGGATAGATGCCAGCACCTTGCAGATGCAAACTACGTAGGCGCTCCACCTGAGCAGCGGTCAAATGAACAGGCTGATGTGTACCTGCTGTCCAGAAATGAGGAATACTTTCCTGAATCCATTCCTTCTTCAATTGATCTAGATCGGTATGTAATATAGCTGCTAACTCTGTCATCTTGGAGCCTTCTAATTTCCCATGCTTGCGTAATTTCTCTAATGGACCTGCCTGTGGAAAAAGAACCAGTCCCCATTGCAGCTTACCAGTCAACGCTTCACCTTTGTAATCCGTAAATTGTCCCCGCCCCGGGTCAAGCATCACCCCGCGTTCACGCTGCAATACAGACATTTCACGTACCGTGCGGTGAAATCCAGGCATCGTCTGATTCACCTGAACGATCTGGACCCATCCCAATCGTAATATAAGCAATCCAAAGACAAGAGTTAGAAGAATACAAGTTATATAGATTCGCCGTTTCGCAAGGAGATGCATCCCAATCTCACCTTTTGTCGTTTTGACCATATTATTGCTGATATGACTTGGAATTATCCGGTAAACAAAAAGAAAACCTGTCCCATGTGCGGGACAGGTTCTCCTCATTTCAACCTTGGCTTGTTACACCGTAAAGCGTGACAAGGTTTCTTTCAGTTCAGTGGACACATTCTCCAGTTTGCCAGACAGATTGACCAGCTGGTTACTGATATTTTGCTGTTCACTGCTCAAGGAAGCTACTTCTTGAGACGTTGCAGAAGATTCTTCAGCTACAGCGCTGACATTACTCATAGCTTCAGACAATGTACCTTGGGATTTGTTTAATTCTCCAATAGAACCTGTCACCATGCCCAGACGTTCCACAAATGCACCCATCTGTTCCTGTACGGAAGCAAAGATGACGTTGGTATCTTTAACCGCATCCATCTGTTCCTTGAATAATGGATAAGCTGCAGACAAAGCATCCACGGTCTCATTCATTTCAGTCATGATTTTGTCTGTGATCTCTCCAACCATCTCAATGGATTGTCTGGATTGAGCCGCAAGCTGACGAACCTCATCTGCCACCACCATGAATCCGCGTCCGGCTGCACCGGCACGTGCTGCTTCAATGGTCGCATTCAGGGAAAGGATATTTGTCTGTTTCGTTATGTTTTGCAGCACTTCAAGCACTTTCAGAACAGAGGACGTGCTCTCTTTCAGCGAATCAACCTTATTCACCAGTGCACCAATCATTTCTTCTGTCTTCTGGGTTTTGGTCATCAACTGATTCAGATGTTGTGTTCCTGTCTGACTGGACTTCTCTACATGACGAGCAGAATCACCCATCTGTTCATTAGCAGCGATTACACTCTGCATCTGACGAGAGATATTGTCAGTTAATTCATTGCCACGTTCCGCTTCGGTTGCCAAACTGCCTGCACCGCCTGCGATCTCTTCTGTAGCTACGGCAATCTCCGAAGCAGATACAGCCGTTTTCTTGGATGCACTGCTCAGCTCAGAGGCCGTATCCAATACTTCCTGCGCAGAACGATTGGTTTGTTCAACCAGCTTTGTGATCTGCTCCATCATCAGATTGAAGGCGGATGAGAGCTGACCGATTTCATCCTGGGAGCTATATGGTGTACGAACTTTAAGATTACCTTTCGCACCTTCCTGCATCAGGTCTTTCAATTTGCCGAGTGGACGAGCGATCATACGCACCATCCAGATCCCGATCAATACTGCAATCCCCGCATCAATCAGCGCCATCCACAGGGTCAGGGTCAGAATGCCTTTTGCATCCTGAACCAAAACAGAGGTAGGTATCATACCAACCAGTTTCCAATTGGATGTGTCCATCGTACTGTATACAGCCAACATTTCCGTAGATTTGCCATCTACCGTATACTCCGTATTCGTGCTACCTGCTGGTTCGGTCAACTCTTTGACAAATGCAAGCTCTGTATCTTGTCCCGTACGATCCGAGATGGAGGATGCAACCACTTTATTATCGGGAGCAATCAGTTGAAGAACAGCTCCTGAACCCAGATCAAGCGATTTCAATTGTTCCTCCAGAACTTCCAGTTTCAATTCAATAACCAGAACATACGACTGGGTCGTTCCCTGCAGGTTTTTCATTGAACGTGCGATTTTAAACGTTGGCGTTGAGCCATCTTCCTTGACCTCTGTTGGAAGCCAGCGATAACCGCCCGCCTCAATCAACTCACTGTACCATGCTTCCTGACGAATATTGCCCATGGATGAACTGTTGCTACCTGTACCCATAATGGACTTTGTATCGTCCGTAGGTACCAAATAAATCGCTTCCATAGATTTATTTGTAAATGCAACATTGGACAGTTGCTTGTTGATTGAACTTGAGTTTATGAATGTATCATACGCAGTCAAATTCGTATCTGACATTTTTTGAAGCAAGGACTGCATTTCCGGATCAAAGAAAATCTGTGTGGATGTATCCACAAACCTCTCCAAAATAATGTCCATTTTTTGTTTGGTCTGATCAATGGTCTCCTGATTGGCACGTGAGGCATTTTTCTCTATCGTACCTTTGGCTTTTGAATAGGATAATAGACCTAAACTTACTACAAAAATCATAATTCCCGCAAAGAAGATCAAGAACAGTTTAACCCCTACGGATTTAACCGGATTTGCTTTCTTAATCTGTTCGAAAGAAGCCCCCCCAAAGTTTTTCCAATCCCGGTTTTTTAATTGTTTCTTCACCCAATCGGTCTTGATCCAGCCCAGCTTGAGCTTGCTGCGGTCAATCTTAAACATTCTTTTGCCACTGCCTGTTGTTTTGCTTTTGACTACTTTTTCTTTCTTCACTTTCTGAACCTTCTCAGGATTAACCTGCTCGGCTTTTGTCACTTGCTCCCCACTGTCGTTCTGCTTCTTTTGAACCAATCCCATTCACCTGCCAGTAATTTACTTGTTGGATTTTTCTTTCTCTCCCCTATAAATATGTAGTATTCGACAGCTTTCTTCGTTCCCCTTTCACTTTCCAGAAATATTTTACAACTTTATTCCTATTTTTCTATAAAAAAAAGACCCCCATCTGCCGATAAACGGAGGTCCCCATGTAAATTTCATAACACTATTTTGTTAAATCATAATACAATATTGACACATTATAGGTATTTGAGCCTATTTCTTTTTTCTCATCATATCGAAGTACGAAACCGGTTGATCTACCTTCATTTTAATCAGTTGCAACGGGTGACGAGCAGCATCTAGAACATTGCCTTCTTCATCCTGTATTTCACCGACCACCTGTTTGAAAAAGTGACCTCCCGGACCGAAAAATTCGATTTCCTGTCCTGGTTTGAAGTGATTGCGCTGTTGAATGGTTGCCATTCCTGTTTCAGCATCATATCCCATGACCAATCCAGCGAAGTCAAAAGGTACAGCCTTTTCTTCCGGTTCATAGATATGATCTTCATGGTCTGGTGTATCATAGAAAAATCCAGTATTCAGCGGGCGATTCGCCGCTTTGTTCATTTCTTCAACCCATTCAGGTTTCAGAACATAATTTTCCGGGTCTGCCATATAGGAGTCAATAGCTTGACGGTATACATTAACCACAGTTGCCACGTAGTGGATCGATTTCATACGTCCTTCGATCTTGAAACTGTCCACGCCCACATCAATCAACTCGGGAATATGGCCAATCATGCACAGATCCTTAGATCCCATGGAGAATGAATTATCCTGTTCCTGGAACAGAGGAAGCTGATTCTCACCCAGTTTGAATGGCGCAGGTGCCTTCATCTGCATGTCCTCTTCGCTGACCCACACCGTATCTTCTCTCGCATCCTCGAACAGATCATACTTCCAGCGACAAGACTGGCAACAGCCACCCCGGTTGGAGTCCCGATCCGTAAAGTGATTGGATAGTACACAACGTCCGGAATACGAGGAACACATTGCCCCGTGAATAAAGGCTTCAATTTCAATATCCACATTGGCCTTGATCTCTTCAATCTCTTCAAAGCTGGTCTCACGTCCGAGAACAACACGTGGAAGTCCTTCATCTTTCCAGAACTTCACGGCTTGCCAGTTGAGTGTGGATTGTTGAGTACTTAGATGTACCTCAAGGCCTGGCACAGCACGAAGGGCTACTTCAATAATAGCTGGATCGGCTACGATGATCGCAGAGATTCCCGCATTATAGAGGTTTTGCAGGTATGTTTCGATACCCTCAACATCCTCATTATGTGCATAGATGTTCGTCGCTACGAACACTTTGGCTCCATACTTTTTGGCAAACTCCACACCTTCACGCATCTCTTCAAAGCTGAAGTTATCCGCGTTGGAACGCAGTCCATAGGCCTGTCCACCGATATAAACGGCATCTGCACCGTAATGGATCGCAAATTTCAGTTTTTCCAGATTACCCGCCGGAGCTAGCAACTCCGGTTTGTCCAGACGGTTACGTTTACCCGAGAACTTCCGCTGTACCGCCACTGTTTCCATTCTGTTCACCTCGTCTATTAATACACTTGTTCTTTATAGAAAAATCCAAACGACAATTCACGTTCAGGGTCCTGTAACTTCCGTACCTCAGCGAGCCACTCTTCAGAGAACGCATATGCATCAGCATCGGCTACATAACTGTCAATCGCTGTCCGATATGCACGTACAACAGCTTCATTGTAGGTAAGTGATTTTAACATACCTTCAATTTTGAAACTGTGCACACCCGCTTCCATCAACAGATGAAGATCTTCGAGGATACATATATCCTCAGAACTCATAATGTGCGTGCCGTTAATGTCCTCATAGATCGGAAACTTCTCATCCCGGCGTTCAGCCTCGATCAGGAACAATCCCCGTTCTTTGCCCAGATGTCCCTCAACCGGCCGCCCTTGATGAGCCATATAACTTTGCACCAGACTGCGCTTGGAATGATAAATATTCGTCATACCATGCACCTGAACCTGAGCTTCCACCTTCAAAAAAGGAACCATTTCGGTCAACTCGTCCATATTCAACTCACGGGCAAGCACAACACGACTCGCTCCCTTGGTTCCCCAATAGTTGGCTGTCGCATAGTTCGTTGAAGTCATCTCCGCATTCCAGTGCAGCTTCACATGTGGAGCGTATTCCTTCATGGTAGCCAGCACGGATGGATCATTAAACTCCACACCATCAATACCGATTCTGCCAAGTGCTTGAACATATTCAGGCAATTCTTTTAACAATTCGTTGGACATCAGATTAGTCATGGATACATACACACGCGCCTGATGTTTGGCTGCAATGGCAACCACCTCTGCTGTCTCTTCCACGCTAAAGCTGCCTGGAAGACGCATGCCGAATCGATCATCTCCAATAACCAGAGCATCTGCTCCCGCCTGGAGCAGCACTTCTGCCTCTTTCACATTCGCTGCTGTAACAAGCAGTTCATGTTTCTTACTCATATAATCCCCTCCGCTTATTGCGCAGCCTTACTTTTGGCTATATTTTGCTGGTGTTCCTTATACGTTTTGGCAAATAGATGTCCAGATGAGCCATCCTTTTTTGTCACATAGAACAGATACTCCGAAGCTTCCGGATTTAGCGCTGCCTCAATGGACGGAAGACTTGGACTGGCAATTGGACCTGGTGGCAAGCCTTTGTTCAGATAGGTATTATAGGGACTTTTCACCTTCAGATCCTTGAAAAACAATCGCTCCTTCGGTTTGTCGAGCAGATATTGCACAGTAGCATCAATCTCCAACTTCATATCCTGATTGATCCGATTGTAGATTACACCTGCAACCAGAGCACGTTCCTCATCCACCACAACTTCTTTCTCCACGAGTGACGCAATCGTCAGCAGTTCATGCAGGGAAAGGTTCTTTTCCTGGAGCTTGGCTTCCAAATCAGGAATGGAATTAATCTTGGTCTGGAATTCTTCCAGCATCCGTTGCATCACATCATGTGTGGAACTTCCCTTTTTCAGCTCGTAGGTTTCCGGGAATAAATACCCTTCCAATACGTAGCGAAGTTCTTCATCCACTGGAATATCTTTGATGATATCTACATCAAAGGCCGAAGGATCATTGGCCAGCTTGATGAATTCATCCCGATCTACAACATGCTCATAAGAAAGCTTACCCGCCATTTGCAAAACGTTATAACCCTCCGGAATCGTAAATTTCACCATTTCCTCCGGTACAACTTCACCACTACTCAGCTTGCTAACAATCTCGTCATATGTCACGCCAGGATTCATAGAATATGTACCCGCCATGAAATTAGAACCTAGTTTCTTCCACTTTAAATACCCTTTGAAGGTTAACCCGCTTCGAATAAGGCCTTCTTCTTGAAGCTGATCCGCGATTTTCGAAGTTCCCGATCCGCTCTTAATCTCGAATACGATCGGTTCTGTAGAAGCTTCCACAGGACGCATCATACTCCATACGTAACCGCCTGCGCCTCCGGCAAGAACTACAATGATAAGCAGTATAACTACAATTGCTTTCCCTTTCAAAAAAGAAACAACTCCTTTACACAACCAAAAAGAGCGGACTTCTCCGCCCTCCCGGTTTTTTCAATTTGAAGCTGATTTAATCTTCGTCAATGGGGAGAGTACATTCATCATACAGTTCCGAGATGTTCTCCCACTCATCATCATCGTCGATCGTAACTAACTCTGGCATGATCTGGTCTTCACTTCCAGGCGATACTCGCAGAAGTTCAACCTCGTCATAAGGTCGCAACGAACTGCGGAGCACCGCGTACTGCTGACCGTTCACTTCGAACTCAGCCAACAAGTCATACGGTTGTGATTTACCGTTCTCTTCCTCGAGCTCAACATGAGCACCGAATGCCAGACGCAGTGAATCTGTCCATTTCAGGTCTTTGCGGCTATATTCCGTCATTTAGTTCGCTTCCTCTTCATCTTCAGCAAGAAATGTATTAAACGTCTCCTCGACGATATCCCATTCGGCATCATCTTGGATGACGAAAAGTTTAATATCGTCGCCCTCTTCTTCATAACGGAATGCATATACATCCGTTTCGCCATCTTCAGGTTCAACCGGAGCAACCATCATGTACTTGGCCTCCGAACCATCTACTTCAAACTTCATGATGACTTCAAATTCCTCTTCATTACCCTCGTCATCCGCAATGTAAATAATTTCCGCTTCTTCTTCCATACCCAGTTGATCTTCAGCCATTGTTGATCCCCCTCACCTTCTACTATTGGCATCCAAATAATTTTGCAAAATCAAGCTTGCGGCCATTTTGTCCACAACCTGCTTGCGTTTTTTCCGACTGACATCCGCTTCAATCAGCGTACGTTCTGCTGCCATGGTTGTCAGCCGTTCATCCCAAAGGTGAACAGGTAAATTCAGTTCATCCCGCAGGCGTTCGGCAAAAGCAATGCATATCTCACCGCGCGGTCCTACGGTGCCGTTCATGTTTTTGGGAAGTCCGACTACGATCTCACTAATCTCATGCTCACGCACAAGTTCGGCAATCCGAGCGAACTCGCCTTCATCACGGCGGCGTTCTAGCACTTCCAATCCCTGGGCAGTCCAACCGAAGGCGTCACTCGCGGCAACTCCGATTCTTCGGTCCCCATAGTCCAAACCTAATATTTTCATCCATGCTCTCCCATCCTGGGGCCTGCTCAGGTCGATTCAACATCGCCTTCTCAAGCTTCAGGCTGTCTTCTGTCGGTTCATTTCCCGCTGCCTGCATGGCTGCAACACAGCGGAAGCGGCGTACATTACCGGTGATTGGCCAGATAGGAACGTACAAGCTCTTCAATCAGCTCATCGCGCTCCTTTTTACGGACCAGACTACGTGCGTTGTTGTGACGAGGAATGTATGCCGGGTCTCCGGAAATCAGATACCCAACAATCTGGTTGATCGGATTATACTCCTTATCGACCAATGCATCATATACCGTGAGAAGAATCTCTTTGGATGATGCTTCCTGTTCGTCACCTTTCACATTAAATTTAACCGTCTTATCCATGGAGTCCATTGATGACACCTCGCTCCTGCATGAACATGGGGACCATGTCCTGCCGAATTGATTTCTGTTTATATAATAACATATTCTGACTGCCACAAGTAAACAAAGGATAAGGCAATTGTGTTTTTTGCTTGTCCTTTACTGGCTTCAGCATATTGCATCAGTCGATTCCACTCGCTCTCAGGTACAAAAGTTGGACGGGAAGAAGCATCCCGATCCAACCTCCGTATAACGAACAGAACCTTTCGAACTATATTTTGGCCTTTGAAAGCCCTCGTTCGATTTATGCAGTATGCCCGCTAACCAGCGAAACCGCCAGTTTCAGCGCTTCATCCAGCTTGGTCGCATCCTTGCCTCCGGCTTGCGCCATATCTGGACGTCCACCGCCACCGCCGCCGCATACTGCTGCGACTTCTTTGACGATTTTACCAGCGTGCAGTCCTTGTTTTACTTGTTCAGCAGGTACAGCTACAACAAAATTCACTTTGCCGTCCGCTGGAGCACCCAATACGAGTACCGCGTTAGGCAATTTTACTTTCAACTCATCTGCCACTGTACGCAGTGCATCCATGTTCGGAGCATCTACGCGTGCTGCCAGCAATTGTGTATTTCCTGCTTGTACCACTTGATCGGTCAATTGACCCGCTTCCATGGCACTCAGCTTGCTTTGCAGGGATTCAGTCTCTCTGGCTGCTTCTTTCAGTTGCAGGTTCAGACCTTCAATCCGTTTAGGTACATCAGCCACATTTGCTTTGAGCAGTGCTGCTGATTGTTTGAGCAGTTCCAACTGGCTTTCCACATACAGATATGCGCCGCGGCCAGTTACAGCTTCGATCCGACGAACGCCGGAGCCGATTCCGCTCTCGCTCACCAGTTTGAAGATTCCAATCTCTGAAGTATTATTTACGTGACAGCCGCCACAAAGTTCCAAACTGTAGTCTCCAACTTGAACGACACGTACAATATCTCCATATTTTTCGCCAAACAGGGCCATCGCGCCCATTTCTTTGGCTTCATCAATAGCTTTCAGCTCGATGTTCACGTTCAGACGATTCCAGATCTGTTCATTCACCTGACGTTCAATCTCTGTCAACTCTTCCGGTGTGATGCTGCCGAAGTGAGAGAAGTCAAACCGCAGACGCTGTGGCTCTACGAGCGATCCGGCCTGGTTTACGTGTGTTCCGAGCACATCTTTGAGTGCCTTGTGCAGCAAGTGGGTTGCCGTATGGTTTTTGATAATGTCGCCACGTTTCGCTGAGTCTACTTCGGCGTTGATCACATCACCTACACGCAGTTCACCGGACTCCACAGTCACCAGATGTACATGTTGTCCGAGTGGAGCTTTGAACAAACCTTGTACTTTCGCTGTTACACCAGCACCGCGCAGCAAGCCCTGATCACTCACTTGACCGCCACTTTCCGCGTAGAACGGAGTCTTGTCCAGAACAACCTGACACGTTTGGCCTTCGCCTACAGTTTCAACAAGGGCGTCACCAGCTACGATGGCTACCACTTTTGCTTCCGTCAACAGGTCAGTATAACCAACAAACTCGCTTTTAACCTCCAGGTCAGCAAGTGGTCCACCTTGAACTTTCATGCTCTCGTTCTCTTGACGCCCAGCACGTCCAAGCTCACGTTGTTTCTGCATGGAAGCATCAAAACCTTCACGATCCACAGTCAGACCATGCTCTGCGGCATAATCTTCTGTCAGGTCAAACGGGAATCCGTACGTATCATACAGTTTGAAAGCTTCAGGTCCGCTAATAACCGTGCGTCCTTCGGATTTGGCAGTACCGCTGATATCAGCCAGAATAGCCAGACCATCTGTGAGTGTCTCGTGGAAACGCTCTTCTTCGGTTTTAATCACTTTGGCGATGAATTCCTGTTTGTCCACTACCTCAGGGTAGTACATTCCCATCACTTCACCAACGGTTGTAGTCAGTTCATACAGGAATGGACGGTCAAGTCCAAGCACTTTTCCATATCGAACTGCACGACGAAGCAAGCGACGGATGACATATCCACGTCCTTCATTACTTGGCAGAACGCCATCACCTACTGCAAAGGCAACCGTACGAATATGATCGGCAATGACTTTCAGTGCAACATCAATCTCTACGCTGTCGTTATATTTCACACCCGCAAGAGCGGCTGTTCTTTGAATCATCGGTTGGAACAGGTCTGTGTCGAAGTTGGAATCCACATTTTGCAGAATGGAAGCAAAACGCTCCAAACCTGCACCTGTATCAATGTTTTTGTTAGGAAGCGGTGTGTAGCTGCCATCTTTGTTATGGTTGAACTGGGAGAATACCAGATTCCATACTTCCAGATAACGTTCGTTTTCCCCACCTGGATACATTTCAGGATCACTCATGTCGTTTCCATAAGCTTCGCCGCGGTCATAGAAGATCTCGGTACAAGGTCCACAGGGGCCTTCGCCGATATCCCAGAAGTTTTCATCCAATTTAATGATACGCTCAGCAGGTAGTCCCACTTTTTCGTTCCACAGTTTGAATGCTTCTTCATCTTCCGGATATACCGTTACGGACAGACGCTCCGGATCGAATCCGATCCACTCTTTGCTGGTCAAGAATTCCCACGCCCATGTTACGGTCTCTTCCTTGAAGTAATCTCCAATAGAGAAGTTGCCGAGCATTTCAAAGAACGTATGGTGACGACGCGTTTTGCCAACATTCTCGATATCATTGGTACGGATACATTTTTGGGAGTTCGCAAGGCGCGGGTTCTCCGGCTTTTCACGTCCATCAAAATATGGTTTGAGCGGTGCCATACCCGCATTGATCCACAGAAGGGAAGGATCGTTGTGAGGTACGAGCGATGCGCTAGGCTCGATTTTGTGACCTTTACTTGCAAAAAACTCTATCCATTTGGACCGGATTTCACTGGCTTTCATACTGGATGCCCCCATTAAATTATAATAGTCCGTTGCGTATTCGCTCCGGTTGGTCAACATTGATTTTGTAAAAATAAACACAAAAAACGCCCCTGAATAATCAGGGACGATGTTATCGCGGTACCACCCTGGTTATTGCTGTTCATCCCTTGCTGCCCGGACAAACAAACAATCTCCTCGTTCATGCGAAATAACGGTCGCTCCCGGCAGGGTTGTCCTGCACTCCGAAATTAGCTTTCCGCCGCTTCATCTTTCAAGACTCTTCCAGCCATCAGTTCAGGCTCACCCTGATCCGAAGAAGTCTATTCTCTGAGGAAAGGAACCCTCGGCGTACTTTATTTCATCATCGATTTCATGTTCTAAACATACACACTCATTATATCGGTAGCACAAGCGGGTGTCAACGCGGGCCAGTTGATGTTTTAGGTCTACTATTTAGTCGGTCCTTCGTTTGATGTAATAGGCGAAAAAGTGTTGCACAATCACCTTCAGCACGGCAAAAACAGGTACTGCCAGAATTAAACCTACAATGCCTGCCAGTTCACCTCCGACGAGCAGTGCAAATATAATCGACAGCGGATGCAGATGCAACGTACGTCCCACCACCTGAGGAGAAATAACGTTACTCTCCAACACCTGGCACAGTGTGTTCACAATGACAACAAGCAGCACCATTTTAAACGATACGGTTGATGCCATGACCACAGCAGGAGCAGCTCCAAGGAATGGCCCCAGGTAGGGCACAATGTTAAACACAGCTACAATGCTTGCAAGCAGCAGGGCATACGGCATATCAATGACGATATAACCAATATAGGCAAAGATACCAACAATGACACAGACAATAAACTGTCCCCGAATGTAGTTCCCCAGTGCAGTATCGATCTCTTTCATCACCGAGACAATCGCTTTTCGACGTGAACGCGGAAGATACGCCACAATGGTGCGCTCGAATACCTCAAAGTCTTTTAACATGTAAAAGATCAAAAATGGCACGATAAACACATTGAATAACACATTAATGGTCGCCCCGATATTGTCCATTAGCACGGTAATTCCCTGGGTTAGTCGATCCTCCATCTGAAAGAACCAACTGTTCATGCCTGTTCGCACACTTGGCGGCATTAATTTGTGATCCATATTGTTCATCAGGCTCTGGGCACGCATGGACAGCTCCGGCATATGCTCGTTGAGTTCCTCCAGCTGTTCAATCAATACCGGAATGACATTCATCAGAATGACACCGAGGCAGGTCAGGAAAAAGGCATATATGAGGAGTACCGCAATCGTACGAGGCACCTTGCGCCCTCCCAGCATGCTGACAATCGGATTAAGTACATAGGATATGATAAGAGCTACGATAAAGGGCGCCAGCACTGTTTTCAGGAACGCATATATGTGAAGCAGTAAAGGCCGCAGCAGCCATATAAAATATAAAATAATCAATCCGAGCAGCAGCCAGATTGCGTAACGGAACAGCTTGTTTTTGGTTAATTGCTCCACTTGCATCTCTCCTTTTGGACTGGCTCTAAGAGTCAGTATATGTAGGAAAGGTAATATTTATTAACACAGCGCAGAAGTGGAAAGAGCAATCCTAACTTTTTTTCTTAAACCCAAAAAACGCCTCCTTCATCAGAGAAGGAAGCGCATTTTGCAGTACAGGTTAGCATATAATCATACATACACCAGCCGAACCACTATGTAACCGCATCTATATACATCTGCCAACAATTAACGACAGCCTCCCATGACAGACATTGTCATGAAACCGCATATAGAGGAAGTTATTCTGCTTATTAAGAAGAAGCGTGAAGATGAGGGAAGTCTTGTGGCAACTCGTCCCCGAAAAACAAATCATCCAGAGAGCTCAGCGTACCGTCTTCTTCCACCTGATATACAGACATTTTCTCACCGTTCACCGTTAATTCGATAAAGCATCCCCAGCAATAAAACTGGTGGGAACCAATTTTCCCGATATCTTTGGAACTACAGTTTGGACATTTCATATTCATTCACCTATCCATTAACAGAATGAATGGCATTTTCCAAGCGTTGTTCACTCAGAGACGGCACCATAATGGCACTTTCCCCGATGGACATATCGCTTGTACATGGCAGCCATTTGCGGCCCTCGATCAGATCGGACACAAAACCGTCCGTAATTTCAATCCCTATTATTGTATTTCCCAACTCTTGGTCAAAATAAACATCGGAGACACGCCCAAGCAGCAAACCTTCTTCGGTGAGCACGGACATCTCCTTCAATTTAGACCGACCGAGGAGGTACGTGTATTTTATGTCGTCGGCTCCCGTCTTGCGGACAGCCTGTTGATTACGTATCATGACGGCATCTTCGCCGTAGGCAACGATATCTTGCCACTGCACGATTTTGACATGATTGGTAAACAGACCTTTGTTCTCAAGCTCAATGCCTTCGATCTCCCAATCATCATTCACAATGAAATCCTGGATTTTACCGACCTGCTTCCCGTCCTCAACATCAAAAACGGCAAGTCCGATCATTTCCTGAAGCTTCATCGCTGGGTCCCCCTCATCTTCTTATCATTAAATAGGCGCGGCGCTATTGCTAGGTATGCCCAAAGTTGATGAGTGGCAATCAGACGCCGATCATCAAAACCGCTTCTATCCAACCGATGAAATGGAACTTCTTCCCTCCTTCTGTTCCATGTGTAAAGTTCCCCTTAGGGTCTATTACGCAGACGTCCAAGAATGGTTCCAATTTTTTCGGCGGTTATCATGATTTCTTCCGTAGTATTACCCAATCCCCAGCTAAATCGAATCGCAGAGTGTAAAAATGTTTCAGGCAATTTCATCGCTTTGAGCACATGAGAGACTTCAAGTGAACCTGAAGTGCAGGCAGAACCGCTTGCAACAGCAATCCCTTCCATATCCAGATTCATTAACATCGTCTCTGTGGACACTTCCGGAAAGCTGATATTCAGGATGTTTGGCAGCGTATGCTCCAGGTGTCCATTCACGTGAAAGTGCTCCGTCCCCACATGAATTTCAAGCTGTTCCAACAAAAGTTTACGCAATTCCAAATCATGCTGCCGATGCGCCTCCGTTTGTGCTGATGCAATCTTGAGCGCCTCTGCAAATCCGGTAATACCTGCGATATTTTCCGTACCAGCGCGACGCTGACGCTCTTGCAACCCACCGTGAGCTCTTGCTTCCAGCACAATTCCTCGCCGGACATAGAGTGCACCCACGCCCTGAGGTCCATTGATTTTATGCGCTGAGAAGCTGATCAGGTCCACAGGCAGTTCCTTACAGGAAATATTCTGGCTGCCCAGAGCCTGAACTGCATCGGTATGGAAAAGGATATTATGCTGACGGGCAAGCTCACCTACCTCGCGGATCGGCTGAATCGTGCCTACTTCATTGTTGGCATACATCATGGTGATTAACACCGTATCCGGTCGAATGGCCTCTTGCAACTCATCCAAATTTATTCGTCCATAACGATCCACAGATAGATAGGTTACTTCATAACCTTGCCGCTCCAATTCCTGACACGTATGAAAGACAGCATGGTGCTCAATTGCAGTCGTAATGACGTGTTTCCCCTTATCCTGCCTGGATGAGACTACTCCAAAGATTGCCAGATTGTCGCTCTCCGTGCCGCCTCCGGTGAATACCAATTCGTCCGGGAAACAGCCCAAAGACGCCGCAATGACATCCCTTGCTCCGCTGACAGTCCGTTTGGCCTCACGCCCAAAGGCATGGATACTTGATGCATTGCCAAATTGTCCTGTCATGACGTTCATCATCGCTTCTGCGACTTGTGGATGCATAGGTGTCGATGCGGCGTGATCCAAATAAATTCGTTTCATTTATCTTCACCCCGTTATATGTTAAATTTCTATCTGATGGCAAACTGTCAAAATTGGAAACTGAAACGGATGCTCTGTTGTCACATCTTCGTGTATAATGTTATATATCCATTTCAAAAAGGAGAGAGAGACATGAGTGATCCCATTCTCGGGCAGATTCTGAATCAGCTTCAACAAATGGACAAACGATTCGACAGTATCGACGTACGTCTTGAAAAGATGGAAGACAGACTGAATACCATGGATAGAAGACTGGACACCATAGAGGAACAAACTAAAAACATTCCGCTTCTTCAAGAAGCTGTTCTGGAAACATTGACCGTTACGAAACGTCTTGACGCTTCCCAATCCGCCTCTGAACGCAAAGTAACTACCGAATTGAATACCCATCAGCACAGCATTGATATTTTGAATCGCCGTCAGTTACGCATGGAAGCTGATATAGAAACCTTAAAAAGTCGCTGATTCACAAGATAGACAGTTAGGCTCCAACTTGACCAACTTGTAAATCTGCAGCTTTGAATACATAGTCCCTGCTCAATTAAAGTAATCTGTAGAAAAAATGAAGAACAAAGTACCCATTGGCATGTCTAAAGCCCCCAAGTTGGGGGCTTTATTGTGTCTTCTGTGATGCGAATTAGTGACCTTAAATGTAAAACATGTAGCTATCTTTTTTGTCCTGATCCTGAAAGGTAATCAGGTCTTTCAGTGTTGTGGAATCCAGCACTTCCGCAATCCCGTCACGAATACGCAACCACAGATCACGTTTCGCCGGATCATCTTCCTCCGTGAAGTCTACTGGAGAGATTGGCCCTTCCAGTACACGGATTACATCGCCTGCAGTCACGGTTGCAGGATCACCCGCAAGGATATAACCGCCGTAAGCACCTCTAATGCTCTTCACCAGTCCTGCATTACGTAGTGGAGCAATCAGTTGCTCCAGGTAATGCTCCGAGAGTTGATTGCGCTCGGCAATGCTTTTAAGTGATGTAGGGCCTTCGCCTGTTCTGGCAGCAAGCTCCATCATGATTGTGAGGCCGTAACGGCCTTTTGTCGATATTTTCAAAGGAGTCACCTCTTTCAATTTTCAGAAACGATTGGAAACTTTATATTTTATCCTGTGGTCCACGACCTTTTCTTTCACGATCTGTCCACAGCAGAGATTCATAGAACTAATCTTTAAGCTTCTAATTCTCCGTATTCCGATCATAACCCTCAGCTAATGTTAACATATCTGCATGCTTTATGGAAAAGAAAGATTGACGATATTCCAAAATGTGCGTCTGTGGTGGACACTATCCAAAATTGGCCGGGTGTATCGTATCTTGAGTCCGGTTATGCTAGAATAAGAAACGAAACACATTTATATATAGAAATGGTGATAACGATGTCCAAAACAATTGAAAATACACGGGTCGTCGTTGGCATGTCCGGAGGTGTCGATTCTTCCGTTACCGCACTGCTGCTGAAAGAGCAAGGGTACGATGTCATCGGCATTTTCATGAAAAACTGGGATGACACCGACGAGTTCGGCCACTGTACCGCTGAAGAAGATTCAGAGGATGTACGCCGCGTATGTGAACAGATCGGCATTCCTTACTACACTGTCAACTTCGAGAAAGAGTATTTTGATAAAGTATTTACCTATTTCCTTGATGAATATAAGTCGGGCCGCACGCCAAATCCGGATGTCATGTGTAATCGTGAGATCAAATTTGGTGAATTCCTGAACAAAGCTCTGGATCTCGGCGCAGATTATGTAGCTACAGGACACTATGCTCGTCTGATTGAAGAAGATGGCACACTCAAGTTGCTGCGTGGTGTGGATAACAATAAGGATCAAACGTATTTCCTTAACGCACTCAATCAGAACCAGCTGTCCAAAGCCATGTTCCCGATTGGTCATCTGCCCAAACCGGAAGTACGCAAAATCGCAGAAGCGGCTGGTTTGTATACTGCCAAGAAAAAAGACAGCACAGGTGTCTGCTTCATCGGTGAGCGTAATTTCAAAGAGTTCCTGAGTAACTATCTGCCTGCCAAAGGTGGAGACATGGTTGATATCGCAACTGGTGAAGTCAAAGGTCGTCATGATGGTCTGATGTACTACACACTTGGACAACGCCAAGGTCTTGGCATTGGCGGTTCCGGCAATGGTGAACCCTGGTTCGTTGCAGACAAGAATCTGGAGAAGAATCAACTGCTTGTTGTTCAGGGCGATGCCCATGCAAGCTTGTACTCCACGGGTCTAATCGCAACGGGTGTGAACTGGATTGCTGGTGAAGAGCACATGCCTAATGTGCCATTCCGTTGTACTGCCAAATTCCGCTATCGTCAGCCGGATCAAGGTGTTACATTGACCTGGCAGGAAGATGGAAGTGTAGATGTACAATTTGATCAGCAGCAAAAAGCCATTACGCCAGGACAAGCCGTTGTTTTCTACGACGGAGAGGTCTGCCTGGGTGGGGGTACGATCGATCAGGTGCAAAAAGTACCTGTACCTGCAATGCAATAATAGAGCTTGTCCATTAAAATGCGGATTATACACAATACCGTGTATCCCTATTAAAAAAGCCGTCTTTCATGTATACCATGAAGGATGGCTTTTTTCCTGCTTTTCTTTGCAAAAAAAATAAAATTAGTTCGTTATGCAGTCAACCAGACTCCTGCCAAGCAGGCCAACACCCCAACTACAACCGAACTGACGACGTAGAGCGCCGCTCTTACGTATCGTTGTCGACCCATAAGTCCTAACGTTTCATAGCCAAAGGTGGAGAACGTGGTGTACGCACCGCAGAACCCGGTTCCCCAGATCACCCAGATTCCATCTGAGATCATTGCAGATTGATGCCACCCGTATAACAGCCCAAGCAGCAGTGAACCACTGATGTTGATGATCCATGTTCCCCATGGAAAAGCCGTTCCCAGCAAGCCAGAGACCCATTTTCCCAGACTGAAACGCAGTACCGCACCCAGCACACCTGCCAACCCAATCCACAGGATCATGAGGCAGCACCCTCTTGTCTTTGTGCTCCCAACATGCGATGTCCAAGGCTCATTCCCAGCGCACAGAGCAACAACCCTGCCAACAGACTTACGATCATATAAATAGCGGCACTGATCCATTCGCCCTCTTCGGATAAACGAACAATATCCAGTGTAAACGTGGAGAATGTTGTAAATGCGCCAGTAAAACCTGTGCCAATCGCCAGTCGAAGTTGTGGTGTTATTTTGCCTGGAACAGCTATGGTAAAGAACCACCCTAAAAAAAGACTGCCCATCGCATTGATTAACAGCACTGCCCAAGGGAACCCCCCATGGACAGTTGGTATCGCCAACTGTATGGCATATCGGGTCACTGTTCCGAGAAATCCACCTGCCCCTATATACAAAAACTCTTTCATGTTATGTGCATCTCCCGAGTGATCTGACTGATCTTACAAATCCCTACGCCGCTGTTGGTTTAACCTAATCTTCGATTCGTTCCCCTGCTCCGTGGCCTCATAGAATACTCTCCGTGAGAGCTGCTTCGGCAAATATTCTTGTTTCACGTAATGCCCCGGATAGTTGTGTGGATATTGATAACCCTCATGTCCGAGCTTCACGGCACCAGAGTAATGCGTATCTCGTAAGTGAAGTGGAACTTCTGCCGATTTTACCTCATCAATCGCGTTCATGGCTTTGGAAATGGCGGTGTACACCGCATTGGATTTTGGACTTTCGACCGCAAACAGAATCGCTTGTGCAATGTTCAGCTTGGCTTCGGGCCAGCCGTTATTCCGGTACGCATCAAGTGCTCCAATCGCCTGAGTCATGGCTTGCGGGTTCGCAAGTCCAATATCTTCACTGCTCGCTGCAATCAGACGCCGAATGAAGGTCATCGGGTCCATGCCGAGCTTCTCCACCGCGTATAGAAACCAGAACAGCGCCGCATCACTGGAACCCCGAATACTCTTGTGAAATGCAGACAGCACATCATACTGTGTCGATTCATCCGCCTTCACAATGGGGCGCCGAATAGACTCTTCAGCTACACCAAGCGTGATATGAATGGACCCATCCTTCTCCGGTGGCGTGGTCAACGCAGCCAGTTCAAGCGCATTAAGCGCACGCCGAATATCTCCGTTGGCCATCGTTGCAATATGTTCAAGCGCCTCATCGTCCGCCTGCAGCTCCATGAACCCCAGACCTTTGTCCGCATCGCTCAATGCTCTGCGCATCGCAATTAGGGAATGATCCTTGTTTAGCGATTCTAGCTGAAACAGAGTAGAACGGCTCATCAAGGCCCCATTGACATAATGAAAGGGATTCTCTGTTGTTGCTCCGATAAAAATAATCGTGCCCTTCTCTACCGCTGGCAATAGCGCATCCTGACGTGAACTGTTAAACCGGTGTACCTCGTCGAGGAATAGAATGGTTTTGGTTCCATACAGCTGTTTGTTCGTTTGCGCCTGTTCGATGACTTCACGCACATCCTTGACGGAAGCTTCCACTGCATTCAGTCGAACGAACTGTCCTTGCGTTTGCTGGGAAATAATATGTGCCAAGGTAGTCTTGCCACATCCAGGCGGGCCGTATAACAAGATTGACGAAATCTGATCAGCCTCGATGGCGCGCCGGAGTAATTTCCCCGGTCCAATAATATGTTCCTGTCCAATATATTCATCCAGATGCTCTGGCCGCAAGCGGTCCGCGAGCAATCTAGCTTGTGGTTTTGACTCTTGTTGAAACGAAAATAAATCCATTGCTCATCACTTCCTTAACGGATTGCCTTGCCTTGATTACAATTACACTTCTGATGGTTCTCCACTCTCTATCATATCATACTCTCACGGTAACATAGCCATAAATGCATGAAGTGCACTACTGACAAAGGCATCCTTGCGAGTAATAAAATGAGTCATCATGCGATTCATACCTACGGGGAGTGTATGCGTGCGCAGTAATCCATTTTTGATCTGCTGCCTAACCACAATCTCTGGTAACAAGGAAATTCCCATGCCGGATGTAACCCCACTAATAATCGCTTCAAGGGTTCCAAATTCCATAATTACTGGGCGGGTAACACCACCCACCTCTAACCATTCCTCCAAAATCTGACGATAGGAACACCCCATGCTGTAGACAAGAATGGGTTTACTCTTAAGATCTTCATCCGTAGGACCCATACCAGAATAGACAACAAATAGTTCCTCATCAAATACGGGAATAGAAACGATATCAGGATGATCACAGGGACAGCCTATAAATGCTCCCTCCAATTCATACCCAATAACCTGATCCATAAGCATCTGCGAATTTCCAGTAACCAGTGACAAGGAGACATCTGGATACTGTTTATAATATCTGACGAAAAGTTCTGGTAGTCGCACGGCCGCAGCAGTTTGTGTAGACCCTATTCGCATTGGACCCGATGGTGTGCTCGTCGCCCGAAGCGCCTTGGAAGCATCATTCAGCAAACCAATAATTTTATCTGCATAGGTCAGCAACATTTCTCCGGCTGGAGATAACGTCATGCCTCGGTTATGACGAATGAACAACGTTGTACCTACTTCTGCTTCCAGATGCCTGATTCGTGCCGTTACGTTGGATTGAACATACCCCAGTTTAGAAGCAGCTTTGGTCAGATTCCCTTCCTGTGCAACACACTGAAATATTCTAAGATCCCCGCTCTCCATGGTCCCCCCCACTCTGACATCATTCAAAATGATATCCGCTTCATTACCAATCATTATACTTCATGTGTAAACCAGACTACAATTCATGTAGATCCCAAACCAGTCATCTGACTGGATGATGATAAGGAGTGTTCAGCATGACATACTGGAAAAATAGAGTTGCTCTGATCACAGGTGGTGGAACAGGTATAGGCCGTGCTGTAAGTGAGATGCTCGCTGAACGCGGAGCCTTGGTCGCTGTCAACTATTCCCGCTCACAAGATGCAGCAAACGAGACTGTTCAACACATTCTGAATACGGGAGGCCATGCATTCGCCGTTCAAGCTAATGTTGCCAATGATCTTGATGTCCGGCGGATGGTCACTACAATAACTGAAACCTATGGCCCGATCACTGCACTTGTAAATAACGCTGGAATCACGCACCATATCCCCATGCACGATCTGGAGTCTGTTACAGATGACATCTGGAATGAGCTGGTTGATGTGAATGTGAAAGGCATGTTTCATTGCGCTCGTGCAGTAACGGAAGGCATGAGACAGGCTGGTAGTGGTTCCATCGTGAATTTGGGCAGCATTGCAGGAAGTACGGGTTCTGGCTCATCCCTCCCTTACGCCGTCTCCAAAGCGGCAGTTCACGGTCTGACATTATCACTTGCGCACGCACTCTCCCCACACATTCGGGTGAATGCTATCGTCCCTGGCGCAGTTGCGACAAGGTGGTGGGCTGGAAACGAGGAGCGCATGCATCATCTCGGTGGAGAAGTGTTATTGCAGCACATTGCCTCACCTGAGGATATCGCACACATGATCTGTGCTGCGCTTGAACAGCAATCCATGACCGGGCAGCTAATTACTGTAGATAGCGGACAGACGTTATGAGCTCCAGTCATGATAAAGATACCCGGATCATAAAACCATTAAAATATACACTATTGATCATTTTGACAACGCTAATCATGGGTACTTCTTTTCCAGTTGGCAAGATCGGCATGTTATATGCCCCACCTTTCCTGCTCATGGGCATACGTTATGTACTGGCTGGTGGATTGATGGCCTTGTTCCTTCGTAAACGTCCTTTGCCTACTGGATGGCAGTCTTGGTTGAAAATAACCCTCATTGGTCTGTTCCAATCCGCAGGAGTGATGGGCTGCGCCTACTACAGCATGAACTGGATTACATCCGGTGAATCCGCCATTATTACGTTTACCAATCCGCTACTGGTCATTATCCTCAGTGCTCTCTTATATAGAGTGACCTACCGTTTCAGTCAGTGGATCGGTGTTATACTCGGTTTCATCGGGATAATGTTAACTTTTGGGTGGCAGATGAGCTTTAGCCCCGGAACCTGGATTGGATTTGGTGGAGCGATTTCCTTTGCCGTGTCCACATTGCTCATCAAACGCTGGGGTAATGGCTATGATACTTTTGTCTTAACAGCCTATCAGATGCTTGCTGGAGGTGCTGCGTTGCTTCTGCTGAGCGTATGGACTGAACAACCTCACTTTATGGTCAATACCACCTCGGTTATGGCGCTGCTCTGGTTAACGCTTGTTTGCTCCATCATTCAGTTTTCACTCTGGTTTTATCTGCTGCAGAATAGTGACCCAGCCCAAACCAGTTCGTATCTGTTTCTGGCACCGTTCTTTGGTGTACTATCGAGTTGGATTTTGCTGGGAGAGCACGTTCAGTGGTTTGCATTAGCAGGCGGTTTATTCATTGGTGTTGGTATATTCCTGGTGAACCGTCGCTCATCCAAAATGAGAAATAGCGTAACATAAACTTGAACTCCCCCGTCGTTCTTCGTTGGAAGATTAAGCAATTCTCGCACAAAAGCAAAAAAGGCATGCGCTTATGGGATTTTCCCATGAACGCCATGCCTTTTCTTGTATAAGCAAACTTTATCTAACCAAGCTCTGGCCAACCCTGAATGGTTACGGGTTCGCCATCGGGATTATGTGTTGCAGCCGCATAGATCGGCAGTACACCGTCATGGAACAACCACAATTCGTGCAAGGCCCGTGTACAACCAACGTACAACAGCTTTGCATCACCCGCATTTGGCAAATAATGCTTCTGGTCTACGTCTGCCACAATAACGGCATCAAACTCCAACCCTTTGGACAAGTAGACCGGTAAAACGGAGTGTCCACCCGTGTACTGCTTTTTGCCACCATCGATCAGGTTTAGATCCCAGCCTCCGTCCTGAAGTTCACGATGAAGTTCCTCTGCTTCATGCAGTGTACGGGTCAGGATGGAGACTGTTCGGTAGTCTTTGACCGTTAACACCTTCAAAGCCTGCTCCAGACTCGCCGTCCGCCCTTCGCCTCCATAAGCCAGCGTCCGAACCGGATCACCACTCCGGAAAACAGGAATCGCCGTAATTCCGCTCTTGACGCCACGTTCCAGAATCGTATTGGCATAATCGATAATTTCCATCGTTGAACGATAACTTCGGGTCAATGCAAAGTATGCATTCTGTTCCTCAGGAAACAGAGAACTCATCTCTTCCCACGCATGAACACCACGGTACTCATGAATGCCTTGAGACAAGTCACCCAGTATAGTGAAGGAATGCCCTTTGACGAACTGATCCAATAACGCCACATGAAAAGGAGAAAAGTCCTGTGCTTCATCAATCACGACATGATCGAACCGCTCCGAACCCTCAATATCATGGACCAATGTATGAATGTATACCAATGCAGGCAGATCCTCTTCACGGACGATATCCTGCTTCAGATCTGCTGCCGTTTGTTTCATGACTAGTTTTGGAATAAGCCCGCTGAGCGAGGCTGGCACAGAACCACCCTTTGCAGCTTTGAACAGCTGTTTGTATAACGTAAGCGGCTCGTATTGAGGCCATTTTTTGGCATAGGCTTTCTCACGAGTAGACGCTTTTTTCTTGCGTTCTTTGCGCACAGCTTCTGGCATCGGTTTCTTAAGTTCCATCTCAATCCAGCGGTGAACTCGCGCCATGACCCGTTCTTTGCGTTTGGCCAACGGATAATGTTTGTATTCCTCACCGAACCAGTTCTCGATCTCCGTCTTGCTGAGCACCTTACCATCCCATGGACTGAAGTCCATATCTGGTACGGAATCCGCTTCCATCCCCGAGAGCCACTCTCGAATAAGCTCCATGAAACGGATCGATCCTTTGTAACGTCCAGGTACATCATCATTCAACTCAGGTCGTGCATCAGGTGTTTCAAACCATGTGTTCAATGTATCCGACGTATTCGCCAAAGGCATTTCCAGCCCCAACAGATTCATCGCCCAATCCGGGAATGTCCGCTGCTGAATATCCCCTACTCCGAGTTCCGGGAGCACATCCGAGATGTAATCCAGGAACATGTGGTTGGGTGCAAAAATAACCATTTTCTCTGCAGATACCTGCTCCTTATACTGATACAGCAAAAAGGCAAGCCGATGCAGGGCAACCGTTGTTTTCCCGGATCCGGCTACACCTTGAATGATTAATGCGGTATTTCGAGCCGCACGAATGATCAGATCCTGCTCCGCCTGAATCGTAGATACGATATCACGCAGTTTGTTATCCTTGTTCTCTCCCAGACGATAAACGAGGAATTCATCAGATACCGCTGGCTGGTCGCTGTCACGGTTATATGTATCCGCCACACGTTCCAATATCCGCTGTCGAATGACAACGTTTCGTTTCAGGTATACCAGACCTTCAATAAGCCCTTCCGGGGCTTCATACGTAGCGGAGGCTTCGCCTCCGGTAAATGAGTAAAACAGGCTGGCGACAGGAGCACGCCAGTCGATGACGAGCGGATGCTCTCCCACCTCTTCGCGGTCTACGCCGATTTTGCCAATATACAGCGGTTTCCGTGCACCACTGCCCTGTTCTTCGAAATCCAAGCGTCCGAAATAGGGTTGCTGCGCGCTCTTGGACAAGGCAGTGCGGCGCTCTTCGCGTCCAGCTTCCAGCACTTGTTCTGTGAAGTCGTGGCCGGTATACACCGGAATGTTCTGCAGTCGTTCCAGCTGACTGTCCACTTCCTCCATCGTTCGCTCTAACCTGTACTCTTCTTCTTGATAGGCACTTTGAAAGCTGTCTGACATGTTTCAGTTACCTCCTAAGAATATGTTTTGCTCTGCATCACCTAGATCTGGCAATACAAAAGGATACTTACTATATCACATAGAGCAATTGAAAGCCACATCCGTTTTGTAGGCTTACTTTTGTAATATATGAGGCTCATCTGAATTGATAATTAATGATGGCACTGACAAGCGCACAACAACCAAACAAAATAAACCACCAGGCCCACTTGTTTCTGGCCTGCCCGCGCCTGCCGTTCAATGCGCCGTAAATCCCAATTAGCAGTACGATGGAGGAAAAGCTAATTCCTACGATCCAACCAGCCATTATATCTGCCCCCTTTATTTTCAGTACACGATCGGTGTCTCATTTCCTGGATTTTAGATGAAAAGCTCCTCCTCGAATATCCACATGGAATTCACTTTTTCCACTTTTGTGTATTAGATCGTTGCTGTCCTCATGAAGGGGAGTCAGATCAAATTCACTTTTAAACACTCCTGATCTTTCTTTAAGTATAATTTGAAAACCTTCGTTATCTGGAATGGAAACCACTGCCTTTGCCCCTGTTGATACGGAATGCAATCTCTCTGGCATCTTGAGACAGTCCATATTTAATCCTCTGCCTGTTGTGTTAATTTGCAAGTGACGAAACTCCCCCAAAATGTCGATCTTGGCTGAACTGGATTGAAGATTGAGCTTATCTGCACTAAGGTGTTGCGCTTTCACTACGGATGCCACTGCGCTCAGTTCAAGCTCCTCCATCCTCCCTGATAGATCTACACTACCTGAGGTGATCTTACATTGACAGCGAGTAGCCAAAAGCCGATTCAACCGGAGTTGTCCTCCTGTGGAGTTTAGTAAAATACGATCAAAAACCCGAGCAGGAAGCTGAATCTCCAATGCTGTTCTACCGATATTTATTCCAACGAGGCCTCTCCTTTTTCTTCCGTCCACAATGCTTAAGGTATCCCCTCGTATGTTAACCTGCAGCAGCCTTCGCTTGGAAAAGCACGCATCCGCATATTGCATGACGTGAATCAGTTCATCCACACTCGGAAGAACTCTGATATCTCCTGACAACCAATTTAGCTGTATATCTTGAATGGATTGATCAATGTCTATGGTCTTGCATATGGCAAGCTCACTACTTTTCAACATCTTTTCCCTCTCCATTTCAAACAATAGGTGTATGTTTATTCCGCCTCCGCATAGCCCCCCGTGCTGGCATGCCGATTCGTAATTCGCTGAATGAGCTGTTCGCTAACGATATCTGCTCCCAAGAGCTTCATCATGTGCTGTAGAAACTTGAGTCTCTCCAATGTCTGTCCCTGATCTCGGCCAAAAAGTAAGGGATTAATCCAAATGTTGACGAGCAACATGAATATTTCGGCACACTCCAAAGGAAATTCGACTGAAATGGACCCATCCTCCTTGCCCTGTTCCATAATGTCGGCAATAATTCGAGCATCCTTCAGAACCCCCTTCCTGATTCCACCAAGTACAAACTGTGGATTCTTGATCTGAGTGCTTAGAACCTGATCAATTGAGTTGGACTGGATTCCAGGATCAACGATAATATTTTCCAAAATACTGATGAGCTTCTGTCTGGCATCCGGAGCATGCGTGTTCTGGATGAGTTCCATAAACATCTCTTCTGCCCGCCCAAGCTCCTTCTCCATCACTGCACTAAGGATATCCTCCTTGGATTTGAAATGATGATATATTGCACCTTTGGACATACCTAATTCATCTATAATGTCTTGAATACTGGTCTTTTCATATCCCTTTTCGGTAAACATTTGAGTTGAGACTGTCAGAATCAGGTCCAGTGTCTGCTCAGGGTATTTATTTCTGGCCATAAGTCCCTCCTTATACATACCAACGGTCGGTATCTATAATATAGAGTATGTTGGTCTTATTGTAAATATTATGAATTTATAGAACTAGAAAAAAGATCCCCGTTAAATACCTCATGGGTATAACGGAGACCCTGCATTAATGAGAATTACTCTTCGTTTTGTACCGTAGCTGCATTTCCTTCCTGTGCCACAAACTGTTTTTGAGCTAATTCACGGTATACCGGGTGATTGCTAATTAATTCCTTATGAGTTCCTGTTCCGGTAACATGTCCATGCTCCAATACAACAATCTGATCGGAGTCCACTACTGTGGACAACCGATGTGCTATCACAATCGTGGTTCTGCCTTCCATCAGGTTGGACAAAGCCTGTTGTACTTCATATTCCGAGGTACTGTCCAAACTGGATGTGGCTTCATCCAACATAAGAATATCCGGACTGCGCAGTAAGGCACGAGCAATAGCAATCCGCTGACGTTGGCCCCCGGATAACTTAATTCCTCTCTCGCCCACTTCCGTGTCATAACCCTGTGGCAGCTTGTCGATAAAGTCGGCAGAATAGGCCATCTCAGCAGCTCGCCGGATCTCATCCATCGTGGCCTCACGACCTAATCCGTACGTGATGTTGTCTTTGATCGTACCCGCCATAAGTGGACTTTCCTGAGATACATACCCAATCTTGCTACGCCAGGAGGCCAAAGAATAATCTGTTATGGCTTGTCCCCCATATGAAATATGGCCTGAATCGGGCATATAGAACTGCTCCATCAAAGAGAACAGTGTTGATTTTCCGCTACCGCTTGGACCTACAATGGCTGTCACCTTGCGCGTGGGAACCGTCAGATTGATCCCGTGCAGCACTTCCTCACCTGTGACATAGGAAAAGTGCACATCATGGAATGTAATCGTCTCATTTCCTTTTGGCGCTACCTTGGTACTGTGATGTGGTTCTTCCTCATCGGCAAGGATGGCTTGTATGCGCTCCGTTGCACCTACAACTTTTTGCAAACGGGAGTATAACGTCGTGAATTGCCCCATTGGCATAATGACCTGGAACAACAGCAATATGAACGCAACCAGTTCACCAGGCGACAACAGTCCAGACGCTACACGCATTCCCCCCACACCCAGAATAACGACCAACACGGCAGTCATGACAAATGTAAACAAGGGACCGATCAGAGCGAGGATACGTGCTTCCTGCAAGCCAAAAGCAAACATTTTACGAATCCGGGAATCTCCTGCTTCTGATTCCTGTTTCTCTGTTCCGTAGGCCTTCACCAAGCGGATCTCACCGATAACCTGACTAAGTACAGACGTAAGACCTGCCATCTCGTCCTGTTGTTTCTTGGAGATCTTGTACATCTTCTTACCCACCGGCAACAGGATCAACAGCGTAAGTGGCACCAGACTCAGAATAATGAGCGACATCACCCAGTCCAAATAGAACAGTAACGCCACGCCACCCACAACGGCAACGATGTTTGACACAAAAGAAACCAGATAATCCGCGATCAACGTCATGATCTGGCTTGTATCATTCGTAATTCGGCTCATGGTATCGCCAGTGCGGTTGCGATCGAAATACGGCATTCGCAGCGACAATACCTTGTTCCACAGCTTCGTGCGAAGCGTTGCGACCACGCGTTGTCCTGCGTAATTCAACATATAAATGCTGATACCTGAGGCAATCGCCTGAATCACAAATGCCCCAAGCAATAACAAAATAACAGATTTGTTCAGTGCCGAAGTGGTAAGTCCATCAATCAGACCTTTGGTCATCAGTGGCACAATCAGTCCGGCCGTCGTTTGAATCAGGGTTAAAATGAGGGCCAGAATCAGGATCAGTTTTGGCGGGTTCGTGGAAGCAATAAGCTTGACGAAATCCTTAAATCCCTTTTTTCCTACCTTCGGTTCATTATGCCCTGCTTGTTGCTGTTCTTCCATTCCCGTTCCTCCCGTTCTCCATCTGCTCACCAGAGATCATACGTATGAAATTACATGACGTTGCCTTTTGTTAGTTAACATAGCTTTACAAGATACCATGTAACACAAAATTGGCTAAAAAGAGGATGGAAATGCCATACATGACCACAGGTACCTGTTTACCTTGACCTGCTGCCAGCTTCGCTAATGGATAGGCAATAAACCCAAACGCCATACCGTCCACAATGCTATATGTAAATGGAATCATGACCATGATTAGAAATGCTGGGAATGCCTCTGTGAAGTCACCAAAATCCATATCTTTCACAGCTTGCACCATCAGGCCACCAATAATGATCAAAATGGGAGCAATGGCACTGTCCGGAATGTAACCGAGTAGTGGGATGAAGAAGAAAGTAGCCCCGAATAACACAGCTGTAACGAGTGGAGTCAAGCCTGTGCGTCCGCCTGCGGCAATTCCGGCTGTAGTCTCTGCTGCGGCAACTGGAGGACTGCTTCCGAATACACCTGCCAACACGGTGCTAATGGATAAGGCGCGCAGACTTCCTTTGAACCGCTCTGGACGACCAATCATCTGTGTCTGAGCGGTAATTAATCCGATATTTTCGAACACCACAATTAGCAGTAGCAAAAATACTGCGATCCAGAAGGCGACATCAGCCAGCTTTATCAAAGACAATTCGCCAAACAACCCACCGTATTGACGCAACGCATCCATCGCTGATACGGACTCACCCGGGTTCACTGCTCCAAGTACATAGGCAAGACCTGTCCCGACCAGAATACTGATCAGAAGTCCACCCTGTACGTTCCGTATAAATAAAATTAAGGCAAGCACCAGCGTAACGCAGGCTGTAATGACATTTGGATCATTGAAATGCCCAATCGCAACAAACGTGGTCTGGTGTGCGATAACGATTCCACTTTTTTGCAAACCGATAAATGTCAGAAACAAACCTATCCCGACCGTAATGCCATGCTGCAAATTTTTTGGAATTGCTTCGCTGATCATTTTGTATAGTGACGTAAACGCAACAATGGCAAACAGTATACCTGTAACGGTTACAACGGCCAGTGCTTCTTGCCAGCTTAATTTCATGGAATGTACGAGTGTATACGTAAAAAATGCATTAATCCCCATTCCGGGTACCACGATAATCGGTGATTTTCCGCCAAATGCCATGAGCAAACAGCCTGCAATAGATGTCAGCAAGGTTCCAACCATAGCTGCCTGCAATGGCATTCCGGCATCGGAAAGAATTGTAGCATTGACCATAACGATATAGACCACGGCAAAATAGGAAATGGCTCCCGCCACAACTTCCTTTTTCCACTGGTCTCCTGGTTCCATGCCAAGACGTTTGGTCATCCATCCGTGTTTCATTTCGTTTTATTCCCCTCTCTCTATATAGGCTGAATAACTGAGTATTTACACTCCACCACTACGCGGACAGAACAACCTTCCGATCGCTGTTATCCCCAGATTTTTTTGCATTTCCTTCTCCAAAGGGAAAATCCGGTGATAGCGTATGCTTCCGATGTAACTTTCTTTCAGAAAGCTTTTAGGCGAACGCTCTGCTTCTTCAGGTTTCTTCTGTCCTCTTCGTTCTTGTGTAAATCTTATTCAGCTTATATGGCCGCAAAATCTTTATGTATGTATCATCATTTCGCGCAGCAGTGAATATCATACACGGTTTTGACTTTGAAGTACATGACGTAACTCTGACATTTGTCCAGGTATGCAGTTCGTCTATCATAGACGATTGACGTCCCATCCGCTCCGTCTTGCGAAGTATGATCACACCAAAAAGCGCAGATGCATTATCAGCATCCACGCTTCTTCAGTTGGCAGCAAGTTACTGCTGCTTGTTCTCTGCAATTTCTAACAAATCCTTAATCGCAACACTGACCATAATCAGTCCGGCTACCGGAGGTACAAATGAGTTACTCGCAGGTGGCTGTTTAGCCTTGCGAATTTCCGGAGCATTCTCGGGAACGATTTTTTGTGTTACGTCCTCACGCGGTTTCATCGGCTTTTCAGTCGAGAAGACCACTTTTACACCTTTTTTGATGCCGTCTTTACGAAGTGTGGTACGCACAACACGGGCAATCGGGTCCATGGTCGTTTTCGAAATATCCGCAACCTGGAATTTCGTTGGATCCATTTTATTCGCCGCACCCATGCTGGAAATCATCGGAATTTTACGTTTCAGACACTCTTTAATGAGATGGATTTTGTAGATAATCGTGTCGGATGCATCCAGCACATAATCCAGTTCATATTTGAACAATTCCTCATACGTCTCTTCCGTGTAAAACATATTTAATGCAATTGCATCACATTCCGGATTGATCAGTTTCACACGTTCCACCATCAGATCCGCTTTTTTCTGCCCCACTGTCGTGGTCAGCGCATGAATCTGGCGGTTAATGTTGGTGATGTCCACTACGTCTTTATCAATCAGGATGATGCGCCCAACACCGCTACGGGCAAGAGCTTCTACAGCAATTCCACCTACGCCGCCAATACCGAGCACAGCGACTGTACTATTCTTCAATGCGTCCAGACCTTCAGGTCCGATCGCAAGTTCTGTTCTTGAAAATTGATGGAGCATTGAGAATCGATGCCTCCTTTATTTCTTTTCCGCTACCGGTTTACGGGCTACGCGGATATGAAGTTGTTCCAATTGCGAGTCATCCACTTCGGAAGGTGCATTCATGAGCAGATCCGTTGCACTTGCCGTTTTCGGGAAAGCAATCGTTTCACGCAGATTCGTGCGGCCCGCCAGCAACATCACGAGGCGGTCCAGACCAAAGGCAATACCACCATGCGGTGGAGTTCCATATTCGAATGCTTCCAACAGATAGCCGAATTTCTCATTCGCTACTTCTGGTGAGAGTCCAAGGGCAGCAAACATTTTCTCCTGAACATCACGTTTGTAGATACGCATCGAACCGCCACCTACTTCATAACCATTGAGAACAAGGTCATAGGCTTGAGCGCGGATTGCACCCGGATCAGTGTCGAAGAGATGTACATCTTCATCTTTTGGACGTGTGAACGGATGGTGTTCTGCCACATAACGTTTCGCATCTTCATCATATCCGAGGAGTGGGAAGTCCACAACCCAAGCAAATTTGAATTTGCTGTCATCGATCAATCCAAGTTGACGGCCGATTTTCAGACGCAATGCGCCCAGAACGTCAGCAACCACTTTTTTCGTGTCTGCGGAGAAGAGCAACAAGTCGCCATCCTCAGCACCTGTACGTTCTTTGACAGCTTCGATTTCTTCAGGCGTGAAGAACTTCACGATTGGCCCTTTGAACTCGCCGTCTTTCACTTGAATCCAAGCCAGACCTTTCGCACCGTAACGTGCAGCAAATGGTCCAAGATCATCGATCTCTTTACGGCTCCATGTGCCACAGCCTTTAGCGTTCAGCACTTTCACTTCTCCACCTTTTTCGATGACAGAAGCAAATACTTTTACACCACTGTTTGCTACGATATCGTTCATTTCAACCAGTTCCATACCAAAGCGCAGATCTGGTTTGTCTGAACCGTATTTACCCATTGCATCTGCATACGTAATCCGTTGGAAAGGCAGTTCCAGCTCAATGCCTTTGGTTTCACGCAGCAATTTGGCCATCAGTTCTTCCATCATTGGCAGCAGGTCATCCTGTTGCAGGAAAGAAGTCTCGATGTCGACTTGAGTGAATTCTGGTTGACGGTCTGCACGCAGATCCTCATCCCGGAAACAACGAGCGATCTGATAATAACGCTCAAGTCCGCCGACCATCAGCAATTGTTTGTAAATTTGCGGTGATTGCGGCAGGGCGAAGAATTCACCTTCATGCACACGGCTCGGTACGAGATAATCACGCGCACCTTCCGGGGAGCTCTTTGTCAGGATCGGTGTTTCCACTTCAACGAACTCTTCTCCATCCAGGTAGTCACGGAACACTTTGGATGCTTTGGAACGCAGTTTCAGTGTTTCGAACATTTCCGGACGACGCAGGTCCAGGTAACGATATTTCAAACGAAGGGATTCATCAACTTCGACACCATCTTCAATGAAGAATGGAGGTGTTTTTGCCGCGTTCAGCACTTCGATTTCAGTGATTTGAACTTCAATTTCGCCAGTAGGCAGGTTTTTATTAACTGTTTCTGCATCACGTTTAACAACTTTACCTGTTACAGCGATAACATACTCGCTACGTACGCGATCTGCGATTTGCAGAGCTTCACCGGAATAAGCCGGGTTAAAGACAACTTGTACAATCCCGCTGCGGTCACGCAGATCGATGAAGAGTACGCCCCCCAAGTCACGACGGGTCTGAACCCAACCGTTCAATGTTACTGTTTCACCGATGTGTGCGGGTGTTAATGCGCCGCAATGATGACTTCTTTTCATAACCAAACTCCTCATTATGTGAATTTCCGTTCTGTATGGGCAGTTAGTACCTGCTCTTCAACAGTCCGGTTACGTGTAGACCATGTATTCGAAAAGGCATGTTACCTCTGGCTCGCCAACTTCCGGTTAATTGGAATCGTCGGTGAACCTCAGTAATTTTGCCGGATCAATTGTTTTACTTGAATGTTTAAGACTTAATGTAACAATTCGTGCTTATTTGCCTTCGCGAATTGCTGTTACCAGATCATCAAGCTTCACGGTTTGTTGCTCACCCGTATCCATCGACTTGAGGGCGATCTCACCACGCTCCAGCTCGTCATCACCAAGGATGGCAGTATAGCGGGATTTGAAACGGTCAGCTGATTTCATCTGTGCTTTCATCTTGCGGCCCAGATAATCACGTTCCCCAGACAGTCCAGACTGACGAAGTTTGAACAACAGTCGGTTTACTTCACGATCAGCAGCCTCTCCCAGAGCAACAAAGTACACATCAAGTGGAGCCAGCGTAGTAACCTCAATATTTTGGTGCTCCAGAATCAGTTGAATACGCTCCAGACCAATACCGAAGCCGATGCCCGGCTGATCAGGTCCGCCGATATCACCAACAAGACCATTGTATCGACCACCGCCGCCAACCGTATCAATCGCTCCAATACCTTGGGCTTTTAATTCAAACGCAGTCAGCGTGTAATAATCCAAGCCCCGTACCAGACGATTGTTCACAGCATAATCCACTCCGAAATCATCCAGGTATGCCTGCAGCTTGGCAAAGTGATTCAAAGACTCTTCATCCAAGCTATCCAGTATGGACGGTGCCCCAACGAATTTTTCCTGATCGACTTTGCAGTCGAGCACACGTAGCGGATTACGCTCCATCCGGGACTGACAGTCCTTGCACAGGCTGTCTTTCATCGGTCTAAGGAATCCAAGTAACGTCTCACGATATTCTGCACGGCTGGTCGAGTTACCAACAGAGTTGATCTCCACTTTGACATCCTTCAAACCGAGCTCTACACACAACTGGTAGCCCAGTGCAATTACTTCGGCATCAATCGCCGGGTCCAGCGCACCGATGGCTTCTACACCAAACTGGTGGAACTGACGCTGCCGGCCCGCCTGCGGACGCTCGTACCGAAACATCGGACCGATATAATACAGCTTGCTTACATCCGGTTCGCCGTAAATTTTATTCTCTACATACGCACGGACAACCCCCGCTGTTCCCTCTGGACGAAGAGTCATGCTGCGATTGCCTTTGTCATCAAAGGTATACATTTCTTTCTCAACGATATCGGTAGTCTCTCCTACACCGCGTACAAATAAAGAAGTCTGTTCGAAGATCGGTGTACGAATCTCACGGTAATTAAACCGTCGACACAGATCTCGTGCTTTTTCTTCTACGTACTGCCATTTCTCGACAACTCCAGGCAGTAAGTCCTGCGTTCCAGTCGGTTTTTGAAAAGCCATCTTGATCCCTCCAGCATTGATTTTTTTCTCTAAAATTTAATCCAGAATGTTACACCTGGTCTCTCCGACTGTAGTACCATCTTTCGATCGCTGTTATCCCCAGATTTTTTGAATTAATTTTCCAATGTGAAAATCCTGGGATAGCATATGCTTCCGATGCAGCTTTCTTTCAGAAAGCTTTTAGACGAACGCTTCGCTTCTACAGATTGGTTCTACAATCTCCGTTATGGTATAAATGTTAGAATCAACTTATATAACAAAAAAATCCCTCGCCCTGTCTGCTATGTATAGCAAACAAAGGGACGAGAGATTGTGTAATATACATTCACCCGTGGTACCACCCACATTCCGGAAACCTGACACTTTAGCCGTTCAGGTGATCTCTGGTGATTCAGGATTGCCAAGGGCACCCTGATCAAGCAGATATTCCGCTCTACGTGTAACGCACGTCCTGCGCAGGCCGGCTACTAGTCAACAGATCATTTCTGTTATGTTCGCCGTCTGTTCTCGGGGAAGTCATTCGTCCGCTCATCAAGAGAATCCTTACAGCCTTGGGATTCCTCTCTGGTCATGTGGGCACGGAGTACTTGGTCCCGTCATCAAATCAGTAATATAGTTCAAAAATCGACTTGTATTGACTATAGTCAACGTATTATTTTCTGATTGTAATGAACCGCAGTGCTAAAGTCAAGGGTTAACACAAAAAGATAGCTCTAAAAAATTTGCTCACACACTGCACCGGATGGGGGAGTCACAGAAATCACGGATAATAGAAGCTGGATTCATCTATGAATTCCAACTTCTATTCGCTTCTTATTCCTCTATTGTTTCAGCATCCACTTCAACAGATCCGGCGCGCTCGCCCATAAACGGGAATGCATAATGACATATGCAATCGCTTCGTCTGAGTCGCCCATTCCGACAAAGTCAGGGAGGTTATGCGGCAGCCGTTTCAAACCCAACAGGTAATCAGGCACATGTTTGTTCACACCTCGGGCCACACGGTATAGCATTTTAAGCTGGGAGGTGATTCCGTTTTTCTTATACTCCAGAATGATCTGGTCATAGGCAAAGGCCGTTGCAGCGTCACCTTTTCCATACTCCTCCAGCAATTGCTCTGCCTGATCCAATTGGTTGCTGTACAAATACACAGCAGCGAGCAGGTAACGTGCTCCGGTATTATCTTCCGTATTAAGCTCTAGCATATGCTCCAGGATCTGTGCTGCTTCTTTCGTATCTCCGCCAAACCAGCAGGATTCGGCATAGCTTTTGCATATCCGGATATAGGGACGAGTCTCATGAAGCCCCCAGAAGTCCCCTTTGTTCTCCTCAAAAAACAGTTCGCCCAGTTCACGTTTGCCAGCAGCGATTCCTTCCTTGAGGTAAGATCGTGCATCACTCTCATTGTCGGATTCCTCAGCCAAAATGAGATACGCATCAGAACTGTCAGGATACATCTCCAGCGCTGTTTCCGCCAGCTGTACTCTCCGTTTGGAAGAACTGGCTTCCCTCGCCTTATCCAGCAGAGCCTGTGCTTTGTCTTTCGATGTGCCTGGGCCGTTCAGCATCAATAGCTCATCCGTTTCACCGCCCATGCCGTATTCTTCGATGTAACTATTCATCTCCTTAACCTTCCGGGAGATCGTGCCTGTCGTTACCTCATATTTATCAGCCAGCTCAGCCTTTGAGACATTGAAGCCGTATTCCTCGGACAGCAAATACTCAATTGCAGCAGAGAACGAGCCTGTCTTCTTCACAGTAGGGCGGGTCTGACGGGAGTAGCCGTTCCATAACACCAGAGCTTCCAAAATTACCTCTGGCTCGTATTGTTTCCTCATGTTCTCAATAGTCTGCAGAGCCAGCTGTTCGTGAGCCGGATGCTCCCATTTCAAATCGCTTGCCACCATTTTTTTCAGCTTGGTCAAGGTCAGTTTGCTCTCAGGCTGAATGGAGGCTTCCCGAACTGGTTGCTCCGTTGATATTATCCCCAGTATGGATTCTACTGCAGAGGACTCCTTGTTCAGACAACATTTCTTATATTTTTTCCCACTACCGCATGGGCATAAATCATTTCTTCCAACCTTACTCAAAACTAATTCCCCCTTAAATCTGTCTCTAGCCATTCGCATGAGAACTCTGTTGCTTTAGCATTGTAGGTGTCATTTCTCAAACGAGGCATTCTATATAACTTTCAAATTCCATCGATCAAGCAGAAACGGCTGCCCCGTACTTATATAAAAAGGCGGGGCCGTTTCAGCGAGTATATGTTCATCTGGAATATGACGGATCACTCTGGCGATGAATTCCTCATACTCTTTGTCATAGGATTGGATTCGCCTGAACCCAATCGCTGGAGCTAGATTTACCGTCCAATGTAGCCCAACTATGAAAACAATTCGCTGTAGAATATATAAACCCATCTCTCTATTCTAGCAAAAATTGAATAAAGGGGTAAGCTCTGCCCAAAACATACACATTCTCAGTTCAAAAAAAATAGCCTGCACACGGTGTGCAGGCTCAAAGGATATATAAAAAAAGGGGGTCATGTGTGTTATTATAAGCCCACTATGTTAAAGGCTTATGTAACTAATATTACAGTAATATTACAAAAATGATAGCGCTTTATAATTGTGTTTTTTAATATATTTATAATTGAAAAACCCTTGCACATTACCCGACTCTGTAGTCAAGCAGTGCAAGGGCCAAGAAGTATCTACACGTTAGTTCAACTCTTCCACATAGGCATGGTTGGAACGAAGCTTATGAACAATCTCGTCATAATCCTCATCCCTTACTTTGGCAGACAGAACATAATGCAGATCATCATAATCGGCCGAAGACACATCCGCAGCATTCAGCATGTCTCCATCCTCATTCACTCTGTCACGAGTATCCCGTTCTGCATCACGATCCACATTGGCTACCACGGGGATCACATTTTCACTGGCTGGAACGCCTGGGGCTGCACCTACACCCATTGCTCCGTTAGTGCCTACGCCACCCGCCGTATTATATGGCACCAGTGGTACCATAACACGCGTGTCTCTACCTACCGCACTATCGAGTTGACCTACTTCCAAATGCTCTGTACGGAACGTCTGAAGTGAAGTTCTTGCTCCCTCTGCCTCGTCTTCGGTTCGAAAATACGCCTGAATATGTTTTGTCATGTCAAACCCTCCTTTTTCGGAATGAAATGCAACGTGAAGTTTCGTAACCCCACGATGTAACGTAGTTAAGATACATCAATATATGTCAGTTGTACTAGCTGAAGTTATATAACTTTTAGCAGTTCACGTACAAACGCTGGCTCATCTTCAGGCGTACGGGATGTAATATAGTTTCCATCCACAACCGCCTCATGATCCTTGAACTCTGCTCCTGCGTTTACCATGTCATCCTTAAGTGGTGGATAGGATGTAATGGTGCGGCCTTTCAACAGACCGGCACTAGCCAAAATTTGCGGACCATGGCAGATCGCTGCGATTGTTTTCTTCGCACTGTTGATCTCGGTGACAAACTTCAAGATGTGCGCATCACTTCGCAAATTCTCAGGGGATGATCCACCTGGAATCACGACTGCATCATAATCTGAAGCGGATGCCTCAGCGATTGCCTTATCTGTAGTGTAGGAGGCCTTTCCTCCTTTACCTTTAAGGGTCTCACCGGCTTTTAACCCGATAATCTCCACTTCATGTCCAGCTTTTTTTACTTCGTCATACGGAACCTGCATCTCCGAATCTTCAAAGTCATTCGCCAATAAAAAAGCAACTTTACTCATAACGTATGTTCTCCTTTCCGTGTTCGAACTTTCTTTATAAAATCGGGTCTTGCAGTACATTGGCACTTCGTTGTGCCTCGCTTTGTTATTACCCTCACCAGAGCAATTTATAACAATTTGATGTAATTTCATTTTGTAACGAAGTCGTCAAACAAATACTTAAAAAGTTCTACTCACGAAAAAAAGTCCTGATTCGGGAAGGAATCAGGACTTTTTCAGAATCTGTATAATCCAGAATATCGGATATTTATATACCTGTGTAAACATTCAAGATCGCGGAAGATGACTCTGCTTCCCTTTGTCCGAATCCTGAAGTGCCCAGATCGTTGCAACATAATCAGCAGCCGAACGGGCAAGGTGCAAAGATTCATACAGGTTGCCAGGGAGTAACAAAGGTTCTGAACGGGTACGTGTTTCTTTCGCAGATTGGCGCATAATTGGATGGATACTCCTTTGATCATGAAATAGTCATCAACGAATTATCCCTTATTATGGCCTGAACCCAATGAAATTATGCACGTGGTTCCTGACGAACCGGACTTTCAAGCATCAAAGTCACGGGTCCCCAGTTGGTAAATGTTACATCCATCATCGCTCCGAAACGTCCGGTTTCAACCTGAATACCTTTATTCCGTAGTAGTTGATTAAACGTTTCATATAACCGTTCCGCCGCTTCAGGTCGGGCCGCAGCCGCAAAGCTCGGACGCTTTCCTTTGCGATAATCTCCGTACAGGGTGAACTGGGAAACAGACAATACAGCACCGCCTACATCAAGCAGGCTGAGATTCATCTTCTCCTGATCATCCTCAAATATCCGCAACCCACTAACTTTGTCAGCCAGATACTGGGCATCCTTCTCGGTGTCCTCATGGGTAATGCCTACGAGCAGCATTAATCCGGATTCGATCTTACCTGTCAGCTCGTCTCCCACGGTCACCTGAGCCTCTTTACAGCGTTGTACAAGCACCCTCATCTTACAGGCTCCTTACTGCATAATCCGATGCACCGAGTAAACATCTTTCACCCGTTTGATCCGTTCTACAACGGATTGCAGATGATCCGTATTACGAATCAGTATTGTGACGTGCACCAATGCTAATTTATTTTTGTCTGTCCGTCCTGTAACGGCAGATATATTGGTTTTACTTTCGGATACAGCCTGAAGTACCTCGTTGAGCAAGCCATTCCGATCATGACCTGTAATCTCAATATCCACACTGTAACTCGCTTCGATATTCTCTTCCCACTCGACCTCAATCACACGTGCTGCTTCTTCTCCGTCTGCACTTGTCGGGATATTTGGACAGTCACTACGGTGAACGGAAACGCCGCGTCCGCGTGTAACATATCCGATAATGTCATCCCCAGGTACAGGATTACAGCATCGTGCGAAACGAACAAGCAGATTATCGATGCCTTTGACACGAATACCGTTGGTTGGTCGATTTCTCCGCTCAGGTGCAGGTTTCAGCTCGCGCATCTCGGAATTTAATTCCAACAAACTGGACTCTTCCTGCTCTTTACGCAGTTTTTCGGTTGCTTTGGTTACAATCTGTGCAGCAGTAATCCCACCGAATCCAACAGCCGCAAGCATGTCATCAATATCGTTAAACGCATATTTTTTGGCAGCTTCCATCAACTTGTCATCCGTCATCCACGCAGAAGGATCAAGCCCCATGCGTTTCAGTTCACGCTCACAGCTCTCTCGACCTTTTTCAACGTTTTCTTCACGGCGTTCCTTCTTGAACCATTGCTTGATCTTCGCACGTGCATGAGAAGATTTCGCAATCTTCAACCAGTCCTGGCTCGGTCCGTAAGAATGTTTGGACGTCAAAATTTCGATGATATCACCTGTCTTCAGATGATAATCGAGCGGAACAATTCGACCGTTCACTTTGGCACCAATGGTCCGATTACCAACCTCCGTATGGATTCGATAAGCAAAATCCAAAGGAACAGAGCCGATCGGCAATTCGATGACTTCTCCTTTTGGCGTAAATACAAATACCAGATCAGAGAAGAAATCCATTTTGAGTGACTCTACGAATTCTGATGCATCCTGTGCTTCGTTTTGAAGTTCAAGAATTTCACGGAAGAACGTAATCTTATCTTCAAAATGATTTCCGTTCGCAGCGCCTTCTTTGTAGGCCCAGTGGGCAGCAATACCAAATTCAGCAGTCCGGTGCATATCCCATGTCCGGATCTGTACTTCCGTTGGTTCGCCATTGGGACCAACTACCGTTGTATGGAGCGATTGATACATATTCGCCTTCGGCATCGCAATGTAGTCTTTAAAGCGTCCAGGCATCGGTTTCCATAACGTGTGTATAATTCCCAGGGTAGCATAACAATCCTTGATATTATCCACAATAATACGAATGGCAAGCAGATCATAAATTTCGTTAAACTGCTTATTTTTGGTGGTCATTTTTTTGAACACGCTGTAGATATGTTTCGGGCGGCCCGAAAGGTCTGCCTGAATTCCCATCTCATCGAGTTTGTTCGTAATCCCATCCATAACCGTATCAATATATTGCTCACGTTCCGCACGCTTTTTGTGCATCAGGTTTGCAATTCGATAGTACTGCTGCGGATTCAAATAACGGAGGGCGATGTCCTCCATTTCCCATTTGATCGCAGAGATACCCAAACGGTTCGCAATCGGACAGAAAATTTCCAGCGTCTCATATGAGATCCGGCGCTGGCTTTCTTCCGACTGAAACTTGAGTGTCCGCATATTATGCAGACGGTCAGCCAATTTAATCACGATGACACGGATGTCCTGCGCCATGGCGATGAACATTTTGCGGTAGTTCTCGTTCTGCTGTTCTTCCTTGGAGCGAAACTGAATACGTTCCAGCTTCGTCAAGCCGTCAACAAGCATGGCACACGTATTGCCGAAATGATTGCGGATCTCTTCAAGTGAGACCGTAGTATCCTCTACTACATCATGAAGAAGCGCTGCTATTATGGAGATGGTGTCCATCTGCATGTTCACAACAATGTCGGCAACCGCAAGCGGATGCAGAATATACGGTTCTCCCGATTTTCGCGTCTGTCCATGGTGGGCCTGATCAGCAAATTCGTAAGCTTCTCGTATGCGCACCAGATCGGGTTCTTTGATATATGCCCCGGCCTTCTCGAGTAATTGCTCTATGCCCATTCTGATCTGTTCCGTGTCCTTTCTATACCAAATGGAACCCGTGACAGTGCTGCAACACAGGTTCCCCGTAAAAGTAATTTCCTATAATTATGACGCTTCGCCCGTTTCCCGTCAACTGCTGACGAATAAGAGCGCTTATCCAATTTTTATATTCGTGATCTGAATTACTTCTAACCCATTTCCCTATGACTCACAGGGGATTGAATGTATTTCTTATTTCTTATGTATTATTGCCGTTATTTGCTGAAATAGAAGGAAAATTCATGAAAATATAAATTCCATCGCTCTGCTACGTCAAAAATGTTATTGCTTAATTAAGAGAAACTCTGTAATCTATTGAAAGTTTGTGTTTCGGAAAAGGAGATGAAATTCATTGCAACGCGAAATTCAGGTTAATCAAAAGATGCCACTTGGCTCAGGTTCACTGCTTAGCCTTCAGCATTTGTTCGCCATGTTTGGCAGCACGGTGCTTGTACCTAACCTGTTCGGTGTCGATCCAAGTATGATCCTGTTGATGAACGGAATTGGAACACTGTTGTACATACTGATGTGTAAAGGAAAGATCCCCGCATACCTTGGGTCCAGTTTTGCCTTTATTGCTCCTGTCACTTCGGTATTGAAAACCCATCCAGAGAACGGTTATTCCATGGCACTTGGAGCTTTTATTATAACTGGACTTGTTTTCTGCCTGGTGGCTTTAATTATTAAATATGCCGGGACAGGATGGATTAACGTAGTCTTCCCACCAGCAGTTATGGGTGCCATCGTTGCTCTGATCGGCCTGGAGCTTGTACCTGTTGCAGCGCAAATGGCTGGTTTGATTAATTCTGATCCTGTTGCTAACCCGAACTGGGTGCCGCAGGCCAAACCCATTATTTTATCCATGGCCACACTCGGTATCACTGTCATTGGAGCCGTAACGTTCCGTGGATTCCCCAAAATCATTCATATTCTAATCGGTATTGTAGTGGGTTATATCCTTGGCTATTCTATGGGTCTGGTTGATAAACAGGCTATTGGAAACGCTGATTTTCTCTCACTGCCAACCGTAACCACTCCTACATTTGACTGGTCTGTTGTCTTCACCATTTTACCTGTAGCACTCGTGGTTATTGTAGAACATATTGGACATTTGCTTGTAACGAGCAGCATTGTGGGTAAAGATCTTTCGAAAGACCCTGGCCTTCATCGTTCCCTACTTGGTAATGGGGTCTCCACCATTTTGTCCGGGTTTGTAGGATCTACTCCCAATACAACCTATGGTGAGAACATCGGTGTTATGGCACTGACTCGCGTATACTCCACATATGTCATTGGTGGCGCAGCAGTCATTGCAATTGTACTCTCCTTCTCAGGAACATTCTCTGCGCTTGTAGCTAACATTCCTGTGCCTGTTATGGGTGGGGTATCCCTGCTTCTGTTCGGAGTTATTGCTGCATCCGGTCTGCGTATTCTGGTTGAACAGAAAGTCGATTTTGCCAAACCGACCAATCTGCTGCTTACTACACTTGTATTGGTCATCGGACTGAGTGGTACAGAAGTTACCTTCTACGGCGTTCATCTGAAAGGGATGGCATTGGCAACCATCGTCGGAATCCTGATGAGCTTGTTGTTCAAACTGTTTGAAGTCCTGGGTTGGTTAAATGACGATTCGCAAAAACAGCCTATTACTGAAAAAACGCCCGATTAATTTTCATCGTATACACATCAAAAAGCCTGTTCTCCCTAACCTTTAGGTTGGAAGAACAGGCTTTTTGATAATCATTAATGCTGTATATTATTTCCCGGGAAAAGGGAAAAACAATTCAGGTTTTAATCACAACACTCCAAGTGGAGATTTTAAACTTAGTAGTTCATCAATGTGAATACATCGATTTTCTCTGGCAATTTAGCACGACCATTCAGATCAGACAGCTCGATCAGGAAGGCTGCACCAACAACGTTCCCACCCAATTGTTCAATCAAGTTGATGGAAGTTGCAATCGTTCCACCCGTTGCGAGCAAATCATCTGCGATCAGGACATTTTGACCTTTTTCAATCGCATCTGTGTGCATTGCGAGTGTATCCTTGCCATACTCGAGATCATAACCAACTTCAATCGTCTCTCCAGGCAATTTTCCACTTTTGCGAATCGGAGCAAAACCGACACCAAGAGCATATGCCAGAGGGGCGCCCACAACGAAACCACGTGCTTCAGGTCCAGCAATAACGTCAATTTTGAGATCAGAAACCATCACTTTCAGTTCATTGATCGCATTGCGGTACATTTCTCCATCCTTCAACAATGTTGTAATGTCCTTAAAGCTGATTCCCGGTTGTGGAAAGTCAGGAATGACACGAATATAATCTTTAAAATCCAAAATAATCTCCTCCTAAAATAAATACACAAACTTCCATCTAAGATACGCCCTTCATCCGGGATATCATCCATTGTGTCAGTTGCGGTGTGGCTGCATCCAGCATCACCTGTTCTATCTCGGCCATATTTTCGAGCGCCTGATAGTGACGTGAAGCGGTTAGTTCACGCTTAGGCGGGTTATCCACAAACGCAATTTTGCCGTTATCACGGGTAATGAAGGATAACTCTTCGAATACATCCAACATCATCGTAATCATGCGCGGCGAACAACCACACTGACGACTGAGCACAGGAGTAATCTCTTGTTCCTCCACGGGTTCAGCTTTCCATTTCAACACCTGCATATAAATACGCTTAAAGAGTTCTCTGGAAGGCATCTGAAGGCGATCTCGGCGGTTGCCTGATCCGTGCAGAAGGATGATATTCTCAGCTCCACTGAACAAAGCCAGCATGGCATTAAGTTGTTCCGGGGTTTCCGGCGTATCAAACACAAATAACGTCCGGACTTGTTCCTGTCCATAATGCTGTGCAGCAGCATTACACGGAAATAACCCGACCTTTCTATCATATACCCAAAGGCAAGGTTCATACAATGAATTTCCCTCGGAAACGTCTGTTTCTTTCCGAACAATAGCACCAACAGAACCAGATTTATATCGCAGATGTACCTCAAGTGAGCTCAAGAAATGTTTCATCGCATTTAATGGCTCGGCATTACCGCGCAAATCAAACACTTGGACCTGAGGAACATGAATGTCTTGAAGCATCAGTTGAGGTTTTCTCACCCCATTCCATTCATTGATAGACAGTTCTCCCATCACATCAATAACGGAACCTGGGAGAAGAAACTCTGCTAACGCTCCCTTGCCAAAAGCGACGGTTTCCAGTTGCTGACCATCCTGTTCCAGAACCAGTTTCAGATGGCGTTTCTCTCGTCCCATTGTTCTGGTTTCCTTCACAGTCACACTTCTCAATACAAACCGTGGCGAAGGATTGCTCATCCCAAAAGGCTGCAATCTGTCGATCTCCTGGATTACTTTCAGTGGAACATCACTGATTCTGCATTCATCATCCGCAAGACGTTGAGGTACAAAGTCCTCTTCAGTCAATACAGATGCAGCAAACTTATTCAAACCAGCCTCAAGTTCTTCCAACTGATCCCGATGCAAGGTCATACCTGCTGCAGCAGGATGTCCCCCGTAATGGTCCATAGTGTGTTTATTGACTGTGAGCGCCTCGTAGATATCCAAGCCCTCAATGGAGCGCGCAGAGCCCTTGCAGACACCGCTCTCTGGATCGATCCCAAGGATAAGTGTAGGTCGGTAATAACGCTCCAGCAATTTGGAAGCCACAATACCAACCACTCCAACGTTCCAGCCCTCACCAGCCAATACGATTACATCTGGAACGGATCCTGAACGAAGCTGTATCTTTTGTTCCAACTGTGCTGTTGCTTCTTGTAATATGCCCTCTACGACTTGCTGCCGTTCCCGATTCAATAGATCAAGCTGGCCCGCAAGCGTATGAGCTTCATCCAGATTCTCGGTGGTGAGAAGTGATACGGCTCTCCCAGCATGATCCAAACGTCCACTGGCATTAATACGAGGTGCCATGGCAAAGGCAATATTAATTGAAGTCACCTGACTCTGATCCACACCACTGATTTCCAGCAATGCACTTACACCGGGAAGACGTGAACCACGCATCGATTCTATTCCATAACTGACGATAACCCGGTTCTCCCCTTCCAAAGGCATCAGATCGGCAACGGTACCGATGGCGGCAATCTCCATCCATTCACCGGGCACTTCCCCGATTAATGCCTGAGCGAGCTTCAAGGCTACTCCTGCTCCTGCCAAACCTTTAAAAGGATACGGACAGCCTGGAAGTTTCGGATTAATAAGTGTAAAGGCTTCGGGCAAAATTTCAGGCGGCTCATGGTGATCTGTCACAATGACTTCGATGCCCAGCGTTGCCGCATAGGCAATCTGTTCAACAGCACTGATTCCGGTGTCCACGGTAATTATCAATGAGACGCCCTGTTGATGTGCCCAATCCAACGCATGATTGTGCAATCCATACCCTTCATTCGAGCGATGAGGGATATATATATCGTACGAAGCCCCAAGATGACGCATCAAATGGATCATGAGTGATGTGCTGGATACGCCATCAGCGTCATAATCCCCGTAGATCAAAATATGTTCTTCCCGCTCCAATGCCAGCTTGATACGTGGCACAGCTTCATTCATGCCGAGGAGCAGATAGGGATCATGCATCTGATTCAGATCAGGATGCAAAAAACGTTCGGCCTCCTTCTCATTGTGCACTCCTCGACTCACAAGCAAACGTCCAACAAGGGGTGAAACGGAAAGCGCCTGCGAGAGTCCCGCAGCCGCCTCCAAATCGATATTCGGTGTATTCCACCGGTATTGCGAATAAAGCAATGATAACGCTCCTTTCCTGATCTACTGGACCCGCGCTTCACTACTGAATTAATGTCGCTTCGTGATCGGGCAGTTCATGATTGGATTTATAAGGATAGCCTGGATCATAAGGTATCGCTTGAATCTGTACTTCTTTCACATGACTGAAACGGGTTAACAGTAGAGTCTTGGCCCGATTAGCAATCTCCTGTGCTTCCAGTATTGAGATTCTTGGATTCACACTAATGACCAGCTCAATCGTAACGTCATGTTCCTGTTCACGTGCAACCAAATGCTCAATGGTAATGATGCCATATACTCGCTGTACAGTCTCTTTGAAATCGGACGCTTCTTCCTGTTCCAGTTCCTGAACAAGTGAACCATACACCGTGTCCACAATCATTCGGTAACCCTTGTGAAGCACAAAACAGGAAGCAATCAACGCAGCCGTGGGGTCCAGGTAGAGCAACATGCTCAAGCCCGTCTCTTCACCAGCCATCGAACCGATAATACCGATTAATACGGTGAGCGAGCAATAGAGTGCACGGCGATGTTGCTGTGCATAAGCCAGCGCCTGAGACTGATTTCGTTTACGGAAATATCTGTACTGAAATTGAAAAATCGCTTCTTTCACAGCCAGAGCTGCAACAGCCACCAAAAGTACCGACTTGCCGGGTGCTTCCGGATCACTTCCGGAGAGACTACCCAATGCGGAGATGGCAAGCTGTAATCCACCCATAAGGATTAGCACAGATAACAATACTGAGATTCCGGGTCTAGCAACACTTGAATGTTCTTTAAACCGTCCCCTGCGAGCCTTGCTCTTATCGCGTACAGACTTGGAGGGAAAGAGACCAGCCAGGGCAGAACCAGCTTCAGAAGCAGAATACAAGCCGTCAGCGAGCAATGATTTGCTGTTTGCCATATAACCGACTCCCGCTTTGATCACCGCAAGTCCCATATTACCGGCAATACCGCTCCATGTGGCAGCCTGAGCAGATGGGATATGTTCTCTGGTCATGAATATTCCCCCTTAATTCTGTACATAAAGTTGCAAAACCGCGCCTGGCAGACGCGGCTTCACAATAAGATGTTTAGTTAGATTCTTTAGCTACTGTTTTTGGCTTTTCCACTTGTTTACCTTTGAGCATCAGCCATAGTGGAGCGGCGATATAGATTGAAGAATATGCGCCGAACAGTGTTCCGATAACCATCGCAAGCGAGAACATGCGAATGGATTCTCCACCAAATATGAACAAACAGATTGAAGCTGCAAACACGGTGAATGTTGTATTCAGGGAACGTGTCATCGTTTGAGCCAAACTGCGGTTGACTACCTCACGCAAGTCGGCTTTGGTTGTCTTTTTGGCAAAACGCAGATTCTCACGAATTCGGTCAAAGATAACGATCGTATCGTTGATCGAGAACCCGACAATGGTTAATACTGCAGTAATAAAGGTCAGATCGACTTCCAAACGGAAGATAGAGAACACACTTATTACAACAAATGCGTCATGGAAGAGTGCGATAACCGCAGCCAAACCAAAGCGCCACTCAAATCGGATCGCAACATAGATCATGATCCCGATACTTGCAATGAGTACCGCGTAGATCGCGTTGCGCTCCAATTCTTTGGCCATCTCTGGATCGACGGTATTTACTTCATAGGAAGCCGATGCATCCAATTTGGTAAATTCCTGTTTAAATTTGCTCTCTTGAGTCTCATCCAATTCATTGGAGAAACGAACATTTACACGGTCAGCCCCCGGTGTAATGGTAACATCACCCTCATCAACACCGATGTCCTTAACGATAGGTTTAATCTGCTCCGCTGTGATTGCTTTGGATACCGAGATATCCACATTCGATCCAGCACGGAAATCAACCGCATAATTCAAACCCAAAGCCAGAATGCTGATAATCCCCGTAATCGTCAGAATAATCGAGAAGATATAGGCAATCTTACTACCTTTAACATAATCAAAATTCCAATTAAAGCGCACGAATTTCACTCTCCTTCACTCCGAAGTACTTAGGCTTCTTCAACACGTTACCCCGTACAAGCAGGGTCAACAGGAAGCGGGAGAAGAAAATATTCGTGATAATACTGGTGACAATATCAAAAATCAGCACGAGTGCAAAACCTTTAACCGCACCTGTTCCCAAGAAGAACATAACAGCCGCAGCAATAATGGTTGTGATGTTGGAGTCAATGATTGTTCGGAAGGAATGTTTACCACCCGCTTTAACCGAAGACAAGATCGACTTACCACTGCGCATCTCTTCTTTAATCCGTTCGTACGTGATGATATTGGCATCCACCGCCATCCCTATACCCAGGATAAATGCCGCAATACCTGGAAGGGTAAGCACGAATTCTCCTAAATAGAAGATTGCAAGTACCAGCCACGTATGTGTGATCAAGGCAAAACTCGCGATAATACCAGGAATGCGATAAAGCCCAATCATGAACACTAGAATAATAACGGAACCAATCAATCCCGCTTTAATGGTCTGATCCAGAGAAAGCTTACCAAGTGTTGCACCAACACTTTGTGAATACTTCTCTGTAAGTTTCAGTGGCAATGCACCCAGGTTAATGGTGTCACGAAGCTGGTTTGCTTCGTCACGTGAATAGGCACCTGAGATTTGGGCAGATCCATCTGTCAACTGTTGTTGAACTGTTGGTGCAGAAAGTAGTTGATCATCCAGATAGATAGCAAGAGGTTGTCCGATCAAACGTTTGGTAATCTCGGAAAACTTAGCTTTGTCTTTCACTTGAATGTCAATCATCGGCTGATTCAAACTTGTAAAAACAACTTTGGCTGCATTCTCAACAAATTCATTTCCGCGAAGTTCAATTTTGGTGTATTCGCCTTCCTTGTCGTTCTCAGCTTTACTACGGAAGGTCAAAACAGCCGGTTCTTTCATTTTGGCTCTAACTTCAGCCTCATCCGTAACCCCTGCCAACTTCAATCGAATCCGGTTGCTTCCTTCAGTGGTTACCTCCGGTTCGCTTGTTCCGAGCGCGTTGGCGCGGCTTTCAAGACTTTTGGCCGTTTGCACCAAAGATGCTTTGGTGACTTGTTGACCTGCTTCGAGCGGCTCTGCTTCATATAAGATCTCGTAGCCTCCCTTTAAATCAAGGCCCAAGCGTATATTTTTGAGCAGTTCCGGGCTTGTTCCCACCATTACCCCTGTGGTGACAAGCACGACCAGAATGAAACTGATAATTCTTTTCATGCCGTTCCTAGATCCCCTTTCGTTCTCAATATTCCTATTATAGCGATGCCGTAAAAAGCAGTCAATTTTCAACAAAAAAGATCCCTTTCGTCTAGAAAGAGGACCCCCGGTATGCAGACACGGTCATAAAGTTCATAAAGCTTGTTGCTTTCAGTGACAAAATGTCGTTCACCAGCTGGTGAAGCGGTGGAATGCCCTGTTTTTCATATTTATGACTGACGCAATTCCAGACATCTTTGCTGGTGACATATTCGTAACCGACAAGCCTTAATTCCTCCGCTTTGCTACGGCAGAGCATCTCTATTGACTGTTCCAACTCCACATCATTCATTTCTTCCAACGGGGAGCCTCCCTTCATACATCCAAGCCTTTATGCGGCATCAATATTACATGATTCGACTTCGCCTGATCATATTCCTTCTTGCTGATTATGGTTCTTTTTGTTAATCGTGTCCAAGTTGTCATGAGAAGATAAAGGACTGGCATAGGATGAAGAACAACGGCTTTGTCCCGTTTATGTTGATAGCCTGTACTTTCAACCGGGAAAGAGGGGTAGTCTTGAAGAAACAGACATTTATCCAGGGGGCCATGATCCTGCTCGCGGCAGGCATAATTAATCGAATACTTGGTTTCATTCCGCGCATTGCGCTGCCACGAGTAATTGGTGCAGAAGGTGTTGGCATCTACCAATTGAGCTATCCCTTTTTTATCGTACTGGTGACATTAATTACGGGTGGTATTCCGCTCGCCGTAGCCAAGCTCGTAGCCGAAGCTGATACCGGTGCCAATCGTTATTCCCCCCAGCGAATCCTGCAAGTAAGCTTAAGCTTTACGTTGACCCTGGGTGTTGTATTCATGTTTTTATGCATTCTATTTGCGCCCTGGGTTACCAAGTACGTGCTCACAGATGAGCGGGTGTACCATACGTTCGTTAGTATGAGCCCCATGATTGCCATTATCGCCGTATCTGCTGTCTACAGAGGGTATTTCCAAGGTAAGCAAAACATGATGCCTACTGCCATTTCATCCATTGTTGAAACCATCATTCGTATCGTCTGTGTCATTTGGTTTGCCTGGCTTCTCCTCCCCCACGGTATTGCCCAAGCTGCTGCTGGTGCCATGCTGGGCGCGCTCGTTGGAGAATTCGGCGGTATGCTTGTACTCTTGTGGAAGTATAACAGGCAGAAGAAAGAGTTACCGCTCGCTAAGCAACAGAACATGTCCAATCTCACAACCAAACCTTCAGCCAAACCTTTAAACCCAATACCTTCAGTTCTGAAAGAAACGGGTACTCCACAGCCCGGATTAATCCGGCGTTTGCTTGCAATCTCTATTCCTGTTACAGCAGGCCGATTGGTTGGCTCCTTATCCTATTTGGCCGAAACCATCGTTACTGCCCAGAGTCTGGCTCTGGCAGGCATATCCAAAGGGCTCGCTACAGCACAATATGGTGCATTACAAGGTATGATTATTCCTTTGCTGCTACTGCCGGGGGCACTAACCTCTTCGCTCGCGACATCACTTGTGCCTTCACTGTCCGAAGCTTCTGCTCAGGGAGATCGCGCACTGATTCACAAAAGAATGCATCAGGCCTTACGTTTGGCACTTGTGACAGGTGCTCCGTTTTCTGTGTTTATGTATGTGCTTGCCGAACCGATGTGTCTTGTTCTGTATAATGATGCATCGATCGGAAGCATGCTGAAACTAATGGCTCCTTTTGCTTTGTTCATTTATATTCAAGCTCCTCTTCAAGCTGCATTACAAGCTCTTGACCGTCCGGGTAAAGCATTGCTGAATACGTTTATCGGTGCTGTTATCAAAATCACGTTGATTTTAACGCTTGCTTCTCGGCCTGAATATGGCATCTTCGGTGCAGTCATCGCCATCTGTGTGAATTCTACGGTAGTTACCCTGTTACATGCCCAAAGCGTACGTAGCCTGCTACAGTTCCGCTTCAAAATGATGGATTGGGTCAAGACGGGTGCAGGAATGTTTATCATGGGAGCAGCGACCCTACTCGTATACGAAGAGACTGCCATGATATTGCCTTTTTGGGTCAGGATGCTTCTCGCTCCTTTTGTCGGGCTTATCGTGTATTTCATCGTCATGGGCTGGACCAAAATGATTGACTTTCATGATCTGTCCCGTGCTCCTTTGATTGGTTCATGGTTCAAGCGCCGCTCAGGCAAATGATTTTCATTTTTTATCATCTTTTGGACTGACATATATCTTCCCATTGTGATCAATGGAGCATATAAATACATCCTTAAAATCCAGAATTCCGTTATGTTGAATTTGATTTTTCAGCCAAAATCTCGTTTTCTGAATGATCTCCAGATTCTGATCCTGGACCTTTCCGTCCATAATTAAGGGTAGTGGCAGACCTTCATATTTAATATTTGGAAATTTAATATTTGGAGATCCGTCAATCTGGTTTTTTCCCGTTTTGGATTTACTGGAGGAAGAATCTTCTGAGTCAGAACCGGAAGAATTGCTATCGTTAGAAGTATTCTCATCCTTGGGAAAAACGGTCAGCTTGCCTGTTGTCTCCAAAATAGCGAAATCAACCTCACCGATACTGTCTACATTCTGTTCACGGAGTTGTTGCAATAGATCATCCAGATTATATCGTTGCTTCCGCATCTCATCCCGGTGAAGAACACCTTTGGAGATCAAAACAGTAGGTTTGCCATCAATTATCAGGCGAAGACGCCGACTTTTAAGACCTATAAAGGCCATTCCGATCTGTACAATAATCAAGGTAAGCATGGGGGCAATCCCATGAGAGAGCGGTTTATCAATATCTTCAATGACAAAAGCAGCCATTTCAGCAAGCATAATGGAGACAACAAGATCAAACATGGATAGCTTACCAATCTCACGTTTACCCATAACCCTCATTGCACAGTACACCAGAAAGTACATGAGAATGGTTCGAAAGATATGTGATCCGACATCTGGGAAGTTCACAACAGGGGTCCTCCTTCGAAACTGAGTTTTTAACAGTTTGCTGGGTAGTGCAATCCCTATTTTGACCTGAACCTTACATGCTCATGCAGAAATAATCCGTTCATTTAATGGAAAACAGTTCATAAGTCCGAAGGCTTGACCATACACTGTATTAACTTATAACTTGTACAAGGGGGTTGCTTCATGCAATTGATCCGCCGCTTGGTTTCGTTTCGAGTGTCCAATCCGATTCTGTCAGGCCTCTGTCAGGCTTTTGTATGGATGTTTATCGGGGCATTAATTCTCTCCTTGTTTCTCTGGATGAGCGGAATGCGGGAACAGGACCTCTCGTTGTATACCTATGTTGTTCATGGCTTGTCATTATTGGTCGGTGGTTTTGTCGCAGGCAAACGATCTGGTGAAAAAGGATGGTACTACGGAGGAATTACCGGAATCGTATATGGACTCCTTGTGCTGTTGATCGGATTTCTCGCGCTGGATGCTTCGTTTAATTGGAAAGATAGTTTACAACTGCTTAGCGCTTTCTTCATTTCAGCTCTCGGTGGCATGTTCGGTGTTAATACGCATCGCTCCTAACTGACTGGTAAAGAACATCAACCTTCCCTCATAAATCAAAAAAGAGAACCGGGTCTCCAAGGAGATCCGGTTCTCTACTAGGGAATACGCCACAAACGCACCCTCGTTATTCTATGTTACAGTAACTATTCAACAGCCGTATCACGAGCTACAGCCGTGCTGATTGCATTACGGTCAAATGTAAGCTTAGTTACATCGTTTACACGCAATACAACCACATCGTCCGTAATCTCAGCGATCGTACCGTGAAGGCCACCAATCGTTACAATTTTATCGCCCTTTTTCAATTGGCTAAGCATCGAATTCCGTTGCTTTTGCTTTTTGTTCTGTGGACGAATCATCAAGAAGTAGAAAATTGCAACCATGAGTACCAGAGGTACAATCAAAGATACAATGCCTCCGCCTGCTTGTGTTCCTGCTAGAGTCATTCCCTGAAACATTCAAACTCCCCCTTATCGACTATACATACAGATATTGCTTGTTAAGCCGGTTCCCTTAAAACCTCAATCAGAAACCTTTGTCATTGTCATGAAGACCATATTGATCGAAAAATTCATCCCGGAAATCAAGCAAACGATCTTCCATAATGGCTTTACGTACATTACGCATCAAATTCTGCAAGAAATGAAGATTATGGATCGTTGTCAAACGCAAGCCAAATGTTTCATCTGCTTTGATCAAATGACGCAGATAAGCTCTGGAATAGTTGCGACAAGTGTAGCAATCACATTCAGGATCTAATGGTCCAAAATCAGTTGCAAACTTGGCATTACGAACTACCAGACGTCCTTGACTGGTCATCGTTGTTCCGTTACGGGCAATCCGAGTAGGCAGAACACAATCGAACATGTCCACTCCACGAATAGATCCCTCAATCAACGCATCGGGCGAACCTACCCCCATCAAATATCGTGGTTTATTGGACGGCAGCAAAGGTAACGTATAATCCAATACACCATACATCAAATGTTTCGGTTCTCCAACACTCAGTCCACCAATAGCATACCCCGGGAAATCCATGGAAGTCAAATCTGCGGCGCTCTGACGGCGAAGATCTTCATGCATGCCTCCCTGTACGATGGCAAACAGACCTTGGTCATGCGGACGAGCGTGACTTTCGAGACAACGTTCTGCCCAGCGGCTTGTTCTTTCGAGTGATTTTTTTACATATTCATATTCAGCCGGATACGGTGGGCATTCGTCAAACGCCATCATAATATCGGAGCCAAGTGCATTCTGGATTTCCATCGCCACTTCAGGAGAAAGGAACTTTTTGTCTCCATTCAGATGAGAACGGAAGTTAACGCCTTCTTCCGTAATCTTGCGCATCTCGCTAAGAGAAAACACTTGGAATCCGCCGCTGTCCGTCAGAATTGGACGATCCCAGTTCATGAATTTGTGCAATCCGCCAGCTTCACGGATGATTTCATGTCCTGGTCTCAGAAACAGGTGATAGGTATTACTCAAAATAATCTGAGCATCCATTTCTTTCAATTCTTCAGGGCTCATTGTTTTGACAGTCGCCTGTGTACCTACAGGCATAAAGGTTGGTGTCTCAATAATACCGTGAGGTGTATGTACACGTCCCAGACGTGCACCGGATTGTTTGCAAGTTTTGATATGTTCATACGTAATTGCTGCCATTGGTTTTAATCATCCTCTAAAAGTTAATCGTTATACCGTTATACTAATATATCAACATGGCATCGCCGAAGCTGAAGAACCGGTATTTCTCTTGGATGGCTTCCTCATATGCCTGCATAATATGTTCCCTGCCTGCTAGTGCACTAACCAACATAACCAACGTGGATTTCGGGAGATGAAAATTCGTAAGCATCCCATCAATCACTTTGAAGGAATAGCCCGGATAGATGAAAATGCTGGTCCATCCGCTGCTCGCTTGCAGTATTCCATTTTCAAATTTGCTGCCTACCGTTTCCAAAGTCCGGCAGCTCGTTGTCCCAACCGCAAAAACACGGTGTCCATTCTCTTTGGTCTGGTTAATCAGATCTGCCGTTTCTTGTGACAAGGAGTAATACTCTTCATGCATGACATGATCTTCAACAACGTCAACCGACATCGGTCTGAATGTTCCCAGTCCTACATGAAGCGTGATGAAGGCCACATTAACACCTTTGGCACGAATCTGATCCAACAATTCATCCGTAAAGTGCAGTCCCGCTGTAGGTGCAGCCGCCGATCCTTCATGCTTGGCATACACGGTCTGATACCGTTCGCGGTCATCCAATGTCTCCTTGATATAAGGTGGCAACGGCATCTCACCCAGACGGTCCAGAATCTCCTGAAAGATTCCATCATACGTAAACGTAAGTGTACGTGCCCCCATCTCGCCCTCTTCTTCAATGATTGCCTTCAGTTCCTCACCGAATACAATGACCGAACCGGCTTTCAGCTTTTTACCCGGCTTAACCAGTGCTTCCCACTTGTCGCCTTCCACATTTTTAAGCAATAACACTTCCGCTTTTGCTCCGGTATCTTCTTTTGTACCGAACAGACGGGCTGGTAGAACACGTGTATCATTCAGAATCAATGTATCGCCGGGATTCAGAAAATCGATAATATCGGGAAACGTTTGATGATTAATCTCACCACTATCTTTGTTCAAGGTAAGCAAACGGGATGCCGTGCGATCAAGCAACGGCGTCTGTGCTATCAATTGCTCTGGTAATTCAAAATCATATAAGTTCACATTCATTTAGTTTCATTCCTTAACAATAGTCGCATTTTGATAATAGTGTTTCAATATTGCCTGGTAATCATACCCTTCATCTGCCATGCCTTTGGCTCCCCATTGGGACAAGCCCAAACCGTGGCCATTGCCCTGACCGATGAACATGAAGGTCTGACCCTGCGTTACCGCTCTCGCTTGACCATCACCACTCATAACGACAAGTGCATTACCGGATGATGTTCCTGCGCCAGAAGAAGACAATACAGAGGCACCATTTGAGCCGGTTTTACTGGCTGTTTTGCCGTCAGCGCCTAATACAGTATAACTTCCGGTCCCTGCAATATCAAATAAAGTGCTCGGTAATCCACCGAGTGCAGAGCGGTATGTATCGGCATATTTCACCGTCATTGCCTGTCCGTTGGCAGTGACTTCAAGTGCTCTTCCGGAAGGTCCACGCTTGGTCACTTCCAAGGTTGAGATTGAAGCAGGAACAGACGCTGTTGTTTTACCCTGAAGGGATTTAACCAACTGAGCTGACGTGAAAGGTCCTCTCACCCAGGCATAGTCATTGGATTGAGGCACTTTTGCCAGTACAACAGCTTCGTTGCCTGGATTCATTTTGGCTACAGGTTCAACGGTGGATTGAATTAACGGAACGGCACGCACATTGGTGTTCTGAGCCGTTACCGTTACTTTTGCCAGTCCTGCATTGGTCTTGGTCGTTAATTCTTTGATGTTATCCTCACGAATGTACCCGCTAACGCCTGAACTGAGCAGCACATGGTACCACGTATGTAATCCTGCCTGGGCTGATGTATCTCCCGAGCTAACCACATTGGTGAACACACCTGCTCCGCCGTTCCATACCTCAGAAGGATGAGCCGTCTGGCCGCCAGCATTGGAGGAGAATACAGCTTCAATGATTTTCCCACCGCTCTTGACCACTTCTCCAGCAGTTGCATCCACTGCACTGGTTACTTTATCGTTCTCCGAACCAATCCCGTTATAGGCTTGGCTGAGCGTTGTATCCACGACATTCGCAATTTTGAATCGTTCACCCTGTTGAAGCGCGTAGGATCGAGCAGCTACAGCTTGAACTTTCAGAGCTTCAGCAGGCCAGGAGGAATACACCTCTGCCCCTACGACAGAGTACAGGTATTGCTCCAGTGGAACGACGTTGACCAACGCCAGATCACCACTTACGATGCTGATTTCCATATCTCCACGATACGTTCGCTGAGAACGTTCCACTACTTTGATCCCATTGCCATTCCCTTGTACCAATGCTTTGGATTCAGTACCTGCAATGGTGTAATGCGGAGCTGTTTTGATTGCATCCGTACTTAATCCTGCATCTTGGCGGATGATGAGTCCTGCACTATTGTTGACAGGTGAAAGGCTTACCCCTGGAGCTTTGGCTTCCACACTGTTCTTCAATGCGGTTAATTCCGCATCCGTTGAAGCTTCACCCACCCATACCGTGTATGCTTGGCTTCCTCCACTCAGTTGAAGGACTGGATAGACACTACTAACTCCTGCTGATAAAAGGTTGGCTTGTGCTGCCTCTGCTTCCTGAATCGAACCATAGGTTCCAGCAGACAGGCGTTTACTTCCTGTTACAGCTGGCTTTTGACCAGCCAATTGAGCTGCTGCTACCTTTTGTACTCGTGTAACAGCTTGTCCTGCCAGTGCCTCCGTTGCATAGTTGCCTGTGTAGAGCTGGTAAATGGCATTTCCATTCACAGACGTTGTGAACAGCAACGGTTTATCTGCGGTTGCCTGCAACAATTTTGCTGCTGCAGATGCTGCCTTAAAGTCCGCTGTTTCCAACACCTTTACTCGGAATCCATCTGCACTGAAACGGACTTGTCCTGCCGGAAGGTTTACATTTGCGCCGCTCTCCGATTGGATGCTCCATTGTCCTGTCGATTCAAGCGTAATGAGTGGTGTAGTTGATTTATACGTACTGCCCAGATTCGCAAACATGGCTACCCGGATCGTCTGTCCATCATTTCCTGCTGCATATGCAGGCACTTGCAGACAACCCACTGTCAAAAGAGCTGCCGCCAGTACCTTCAATCGACGACTCCACTTCTTCGTTCGTATTGCTTTTCCCACAATCAGACTCCTCTCCATGCATTTCTTTCACTTTATATCGGGTTAACACGTGATTATTTCAATGTTTATGATGAATGTTCAACAGATTTGATTATTTACCGTCTCTTGGAGGAACAGGTAGACCCAAATGATGATAGGCGAGATCTGTTACGATCCTGCCCCTTGGTGTACGCTGAATCATACCAATCTGAAGCAGATACGGTTCATAGACATCCTCTATCGTCTGACTTTCTTCACCAATCGTAGCAGCAATTGTATCCAGCCCTACCGGGCCTCCCCGGAAGCTATTGATCATCGATTTGAGCATCTTGTGATCAATCTCATCCAGGCCACGCGGATCAATCTGGAGACGTTGCAGTGCTTCTTCCGCCAGTGTCTGCGTTATAATCCCATCACCACGCACCTGTGCAAAGTCGCGTACTCGTTTTAACAAACGGTTCGCGATCCTCGGTGTCCCACGTGAGCGCAATGCAATCTCTTGCGCAGCATCTCCCACAATCTCCACACCCAAAATTTCGGTAGAGCGTGAGACGATATAAGCCAGCTCATCAACCGTGTAGAATTCCAAGCGACTGATAACACCAAAACGGTCTCGAAGTGGAGCAGACAGCAAGCCAGCACGCGTTGTAGCCCCAATCAGAGTGAATGGCGGCAGATCCAGCCGAACAGAACGTGCACTTGGACCTTTACCAATCATAATATCCAATGCGGAATCTTCCATAGCGGGGTACATGACTTCTTCAACTGTACGATGCAAACGATGAATCTCATCAATAAACAAGACATCGCCTTCCTGCAGATTGGTTAACAATGCTGCAAGATCACCCGGGCGTTCAATAGCCGGTCCTGACGTAGTTCGTAAATTAACACCCAATTCGTTGGCAATAATGTTGGCAAGTGTTGTTTTACCCAGTCCAGGTGGGCCATATAACAAAACGTGATCCAATGCCTCATTACGAAATTTGGCAGCTTCAATATATATCTTTAAATTTTCCTTCACCTGATTCTGCCCGATATATTCATTCAGATACCGGGGACGAAGGCTCAACTCAACATTCTGGTCCTCCATCATCAGGTTCGCGGAAATAATCCGATCATCCATGTTCATCCCTACCTTTTTTTGCAGGCTACAGCTATATTATAATATGCAATTTGTATTATCCCGTAAACAGCATTTGCAGCGCCTTTTTCATCAACACATCAACGGAATCTGCTGTAGTAACATCCTTTTTCAATTTGAGCCATACTTTATCAAGCTCACTGTCAGTATACCCAAGTGCCTTGAGACCTTCACGTGCCTCATCCCAGGCTGAACCACTTCCCGACTCCTCCGATGGAGGAGCGAACAGGCCTGTTGCATACGCTGCCGCGCCAAAACTATCCAGCTTATCCTTAAGATCCAGAATCATGCGTTGTGCAGTCTTCTTGCCGATGCCTGGCAATTTGGTCAAGAACGTAAGATTCTCCTGATAAATCGCCGTAACCACATGTTCTGGTGTACCTCCAGCGAGTATGCCCAGCGCTACTTTTGGACCGATACCGGATACTTCAATCAGTTTACGGAACAAACGCTGCTCATCCCGTGTAACAAATCCAAACAGCAACATCGCATCCTCACGCACATGATGGTGAGTGTACACGGTAATTTCGCCTTCTTGCTTCGCAAACGCAAATGGATTTGGACAGAATACACGATACCCTACACCATGAACATCCAGCACAATATAATCATTCTCTACATGAATGAACTGTCCTCTTAGAAAATCAATCATTTTCGCAATACCTCATTCAACTTGGAATTTAATGTATAAGAGTGTGCATGGCACACGGCTACAGCCAATGCATCCGCTACGTCATCCGGCTTAGGAACGACCTGAAGACGCAAGAACATTTTGACCATCTCCTGTACTTGCTTCTTCTCCGCTTTACCGTACCCCACAACGGCCTGCTTGATCTGCATTGGCGTATACTCTGCAATAGGCAAACCCTTCTGTGCGGCAGCGAGTACCATGACCCCTCTAGCCTGACTGACAGACATCGCTGTTGTAACGTTCCGATTGAAAAAAAGTTTCTCCAGCGCTACTGCGTCCGGTTTGTATTTATCAATCAATTGCACCATACCTTCATATACGTGAAGCAACCGTTCCTCTTCAGGGGTATGAGCTTCCGTCTGAATACATCCATATTGTACGGGTACCACCTTACTGCCGATTTTATCCACAAAACCAAAACCAACAATCGCAATCCCCGGGTCAATTCCCAAAAAACGCAAAACCATCTCTCCCTCACAAAAGCGAACATATGTATCGTTCATTTCATTATAACAAAAGATAGACCCTGCGGCAGGAAAAACTTTGTCTAACTGATTACTCGTCTTTATTTGCGGATTTTTTACATGTTTATTCGTATTTCCAACTATTTCAGTTCAAACGACAAAAAGGACATCTCTTCGATGTCCTTCATCATATTCCACATATTTTTGGGTCTATCGCTTGATTCCCTAAACCACCATTGTTATTGCTATTGCCATCATCGTTTCAGTACGTAACAATCTTAATACTGTAGGTGAGGACGTTTGGATTACCCGCCATTACGGATTAAATGGTGATCTTCATCCACGGCATAGTCACTGAACGTAGAGATCACGCTATCATACTCATCCTTGTCCTGAATCCGAATACCCTGCTGCAATTGCTCCAGTACGCCTTCAGGCAAAGAACTCTCCAACGTCCCAACATCCAACTGAAAGAACGTACGAATAACCTTCTCATCTGTAGGCTTACCTTCGTACAAATTAAGGTTCCCTACAGCATCTATGCTGATATAAGCCTGCTGTTTACACAGCGGTGAAAGGTCATCTACACGTTGCTTCAAATGCAACTCATCTGATGTTCCAACGGTAGCATCCCATTCCGGATGTTGAGCCAGCAGCATCTTCAACTGCGGTCTAGCCATCTTGCCTAACTGCTCTGTCTCCACTCCGCAGATGTACTGTGTTTCCAAAACCACACTTGTTAAATGATCCGGATCAGAATCAAGTTGCTCTACTAACGCCTGAATCTCCTGTTCAGATCTTGTTTCCTGCGTAACAGGGCCCATCACACTGGTTGCCTCACTAAAATTAGTTGTTAGCAAACGCTCAATCGCCGATGAGATAGACAACCCGCTGTAAGCCAATATCGTAACTGCAAGCAAAGCCGCCGTCATCCATACTGTTCGTTTCCACCGTCGCCACCGTCTCTTGAATTGTTTTCTAAAGTTAAACGTGTTCACATGAACCCCTTCTATCACTTTTTAAACCTATTGTGACCTAAAGACTGAGGCTTTATGCACAACTAGCTTATCGTCTGAAGAAGGAACACGCATGTGTTAGGTTAGAGAACTTGTCATAGTGAATACCGGAACCTGCATTTATAGAATCTTATATAGATAAATATAAAAAAGCACTATCTATAATTAGATAGTGCTTTTTAGAGATCGGGATGACACGATTTGAACATGCGACCCCCTGGTCCCAAACCAGGTGCTCTACCAAGCTGAGCTACATCCCGTTATATATACCGGCGAGAGGACTCGAACCTCCACGGTTTCCCACTCGATTTTGAGTCGAGCGCGTCTGCCATTCCGCCACGCCGGCAAATTTGAAGTTATAATGGCGCGCCCTGAGAGATTCGAACTCCCGGCCTTTTGATTCGTAGTCAAACGCTCTATCCAGCTGAGCTAAGGGCGCAAATATTGGAGCGGAAGACGGGAATCGAACCCGCGACCCTCGCCTTGGCAAGGCGATGCTCTACCGCTGAGCCACTTCCGCACATGGTATTATTAATATAAAAATGGCGGAACCGACGGGATTCGAACCCGCGATCTCCTGCGTGACAGGCAGGCATGTTAGGCCAACTACACCACGGTTCCAGATCACTTTCGCAAAGGAAAGTATAATTGCGGGGGCAGGATTTGAACCTGCGGCCTTCGGGTTATGAGCCCGACGAGCTACCGGGCTGCTCCACCCCGCGTCGTTATAAAGTTTATATGGTGGAGGCTGAGGGGATCGAACCCCCGACCCTCTGCTTGTAAGGCAGATGCTCTCCCAGCTGAGCTAAGCCTCCATCTATATGACCCGTAGGGGATACTCTCACTTCGTTCGAGACTGCGATGCAGTTGCTAACGAGGTATATCCTCCGACGAACCTTTGGGATTCTCATCCCTTGTTGAAGCTATAAATATAGCTATGACCCGTAGGGGATTCGAACCCCTGTTACCTCCGTGAAAGGGAGGTGTCTTAACCCCTTGACCAACGGGCCTTAATGGCTCCCCGAACAGGGCTCGAACCTGTGACAACTCGATTAACAGTCGAGTGCTCTACCAACTGAGCTATCAGGGAATAATATGCATTTGCAGTGCAAATGCAATTCATCGTACAACATCAACATGCAGAGCCTGTTTTCTATGTATGATGAAAGAGTTCGCTTGGCGGCGTCCTACTCTCCCAGGACCCTGCGGTCCAAGTACCATCGGCGCTAGAGGGCTTAACGGTCGTGTTCGGGATGGGTACGTGTGGAACCCCTCCGCCATCGCCACCAAACGCGTAGCTTACATTTCAGAGATCGTTCTCTGAAAACTAGATTCGAAACGAAACATGCGAATTACAACTTGCTATTGGATAAGCCCTCGACCGATTAGTACTGGTCAGCTCCATGCATTGCTGCACTTCCACCCCCAGCCTATCTACCTCGTCGTCTTCAAGGGGTCTTACATACTGGGAAATCTCATCTTGAGGGGGGCTTCACGCTTAGATGCTTTCAGCGTTTATCCCGTCCGTACATAGCTACCCAGCGGTGCTCCTGGCGGAACAACTGGTACACCAGCGGTACGTCCATCCCGGTCCTCTCGTACTAAGGACAGCTCCTCTCAAATTTCCTACGCCCACGACAGATAGGGACCGAACTGTCTCACGACGTTCTGAACCCAGCTCGCGTACCGCTTTAATGGGCGAACAGCCCAACCCTTGGGACCTACTTCAGCCCCAGGATGCGATGAGCCGACATCGAGGTGCCAAACCTCCCCGTCGATGTGGACTCTTGGGGGAGATAAGCCTGTTATCCCCAGGGTAGCTTTTATCCGTTGAGCGATGGCCCTTCCATGCGGTACCACCGGATCACTAAGCCCGACTTTCGTCCCTGCTCGACTTGTAGGTCTCGCAGTCAAGCTCCCTTATGCCTTTGCACTCTTCGAATGATTTCCAACCATTCTGAGGGAACCTTTGGGCGCCTCCGTTACTCTTTAGGAGGCGACCGCCCCAGTCAAACTGCCCACCTGACACTGTCCCCGCACCGGATTACGGTACCAGGTTAGAACCTAGATACGATCAGGGTGGTATCCCAACGTTGCCTCCACACAAGCTGGCGCTCATGTCTCTTAGGCTCCCACCTATCCTGTACAGATCGTACCCAAATTCAATATCAAGCTGCAGTAAAGCTCCATGGGGTCTTTCCGTCTTGTCGCGGGTAACCTGCATCTTCACAGGTATTAAAATTTCACCGGATCTCTCGTTGAGACAGCGCCCAAGTCGTTACGCCATTCGTGCGGGTCAGAATTTACCTGACAAGGAATTTCGCTACCTTAGGACCGTTATAGTTACGGCCGCCGTTTACTGGGGCTTCGGTTCACAGCTTCGGGATTGCTCCCTAACCACTCCCCTTAACCTTCCAGCACCGGGCAGGCGTCAGCCCGTATACTTCGCCTTACGGCTTCGCACAGACCTGTGTTTTTGCTAAACAGTCGCTTGGGCCTTTTCACTGCGGCCCCCTCGTGCTATTCACACTACCGGGGCACCCCTTCTCCCGAAGTTACGGGGTCATTTTGCCGAGTTCCTTAACGAGAGTTCTTCCGCGCGCCTTAGAATACTCTTCTCGCCTACCTGTGTCGGTTTGCGGTACGGGCACCATCACCTGGCTAGAGGCTTTTCTTGGCAGTGTGAGATCATGACCTTCGCTACTACAATTTTCGCTCCCCATCACAGCTCAGCCTTACAATGTGCGGATTTGCCTACACATCAGCCTTACTGCTTAGACGGACATCCATCAGTCCGCGTCACTACCCTACTGCGTCCCCCCATTGCTCATAACGGCTTACGGTGGTACAGGAATTTCGACCTGTTGTCCTTCGACTACGCCTTTCGGCCTCGCCTTAGGTCCCGACTTACCCTGAGCGGACGAGCCTTCCTCAGGAACCCTTAGGCTTTCGGCGGATCAGATTCTCACTGATCTTTTCGTTACTCATACCGGCATTCTCACTTGTATAATGTCCAGCGCTCCTTACGGTACACCTTCAACCCTTATACAACGCTCCCCTACCCCTGATGCAAAGCATCAAGCCATAGCTTCGGTGGTGTGTTTAGCCCCGTTACATTTTCGGCGCAGAGTCACTCGACCAGTGAGCTATTACGCACTCTTTCAATGGTGGCTGCTTCTAAGCCAACATCCTGGTTGTCTGTGCAACTCCACATCCTTTCCCACTTAACACACACTTGGGGACCTTAGCTGATGGTCTGGGCTGTTTCCCTTTTGACAATGGATCTTAGCACTCACTGTCTGACTCCCGGAAGTAAGTCTATGGCATTCGGAGTTTGACTGAGCTTGGTAACCCTTGCGGGCCCCGCACCCAATCAGTGCTCTACCTCCACGACTCTGTTTTCCGAGGCTAGCCCTAAAGCTATTTCGGGGAGAACCAGCTATCTCCGAGTTCGATTGGAATTTCTCCGCTACCCCCACCTCATCCCCGCATTTTTCAACATGCGTGGGTTCGGGCCTCCAGTGCGTGTTACCGCACCTTCACCCTGGACAGGGGTAGATCACCCGGTTTCGGGTCTACGTCCACGTACTAAGTCGCCCTATTCAGACTCGCTTTCGCTGCGGCTCCGGCTCTTCACCTTAACCTTGCACGGGAACGTAACTCGCCGGTTCATTCTACAAAAGGCACGCCATCACCCCTAAAACGGGCTCTGACTTTTTGTAAGCACACGGTTTCAGGTTCTATTTCACTCCCCTTCCGGGGTGCTTTTCACCTTTCCCTCACGGTACTGCTTCACTATCGGTCGCTAGGAAGTATTTAGCCTTGGCAGATGGTCCTGCCGGATTCATACGGGGTTTCACGTGCCCCGCACTACTCGGGATCCGTCTCGGAGGGAACAGACTTTCAACTACAGGGCTTTTACCTTCTTTGGCGGGCCTTTCCAGACCTCTTCGCTTAACCGGTTCCTTTGTAACTCCATGTGAGACGTCCCACAACCCCAAAGAGCAAGCTCTCTGGTTTGGGCTTCTCCGCGTTCGCTCGCCGCTACTGACGGAATCACTATTGTTTTCTCTTCCTCAGGGTACTTAGATGTTTCAGTTCCCCTGGTATGCCTCTACATAACCTATGTATTCAGTTATGAGTAACTGGAAATTACCCCAGCTGGGTTTCCCCATTCGGACACCCCCGGATCAAAGCTTGCTTACAGCTCCCCGAGGCAGTTTCGTTGTTCGCCACGTCCTTCATCGGCTCCTAGCGCCTAGGCATCCTCCGTGTGCTCTTAGTAGCTTAACCATATCGCTCGTGTTCGAGCTGTCACTCCGCTTGGTTTGCTTGCGCAAATCCAAAAGTCGTTCCATTTCGATCACTCGCTCATGCAATCTACCTTATAAAAACACTTCACTTGTTTACACAAGATCAGCTTAAAGGAATGTTCTAATTCGCGTTTGTTTCGTTTCGATATCTAGTTTTCAAAGAACAAGCTCCATGCAAAAGAAAGCTGTTTGAGAGTTTGAGCTCTCAAAACTGAGCAACGAGTGAGTATTTTGTAGCTTAGCTACATATTTGAATGTTTCCGTTGCAGGAAACGATTCTCCATAGAAAGGAGGTGATCCAGCCGCACCTTCCGATACGGCTACCTTGTTACGACTTCACCCCAATCATCTATCCCACCTTCGGCGGCTGGCTCCTTGCGGTTACCCCACCGACTTCGGGTGTTATAAACTCTCGTGGTGTGACGGGCGGTGTGTACAAGACCCGGGAACGTATTCACCGCGGCATGCTGATCCGCGATTACTAGCAATTCCGACTTCATGCAGGCGAGTTGCAGCCTGCAATCCGAACTGAGACCGGCTTTGTTGGGATTGGCTCCATCTCGCGATTTCGCAGCCCGTTGTACCGGCCATTGTAGTACGTGTGTAGCCCAGGTCATAAGGGGCATGATGATTTGACGTCATCCCCACCTTCCTCCGGTTTGTCACCGGCAGTCTATCTAGAGTGCCCACCCGAAGTGCTGGCAACTAAATATAAGGGTTGCGCTCGTTGCGGGACTTAACCCAACATCTCACGACACGAGCTGACGACAACCATGCACCACCTGTCTCCTCTGTCCCGAAGGAAAGGTACATCTCTGTACCGGTCAGAGGGATGTCAAGACCTGGTAAGGTTCTTCGCGTTGCTTCGAATTAAACCACATACTCCACTGCTTGTGCGGGTCCCCGTCAATTCCTTTGAGTTTCAGTCTTGCGACCGTACTCCCCAGGCGGAGTGCTTAATGTGTTAACTTCGGCACCAAGGGTATCGAAACCCCTAACACCTAGCACTCATCGTTTACGGCGTGGACTACCAGGGTATCTAATCCTGTTTGCTCCCCACGCTTTCGCGCCTCAGCGTCAGTTACAGCCCAGAGAGTCGCCTTCGCCACTGGTGTTCCTCCACATATCTACGCATTTCACCGCTACACGTGGAATTCCACTCTCCTCTTCTGCACTCAAGTCACCCAGTTTCCAGTGCGATCCGGGGTTGAGCCCCGGGATTAAACACCAGACTTAAATGACCGCCTGCGCGCGCTTTACGCCCAATAATTCCGGACAACGCTTGCCCCCTACGTATTACCGCGGCTGCTGGCACGTAGTTAGCCGGGGCTTTCTTCTCAGGTACCGTCACCTTGAGAGCAGTTACTCTCCCAAGCGTTCTTCCCTGGCAACAGAGCTTTACGATCCGAAAACCTTCATCACTCACGCGGCATTGCTCCGTCAGGCTTTCGCCCATTGCGGAAGATTCCCTACTGCTGCCTCCCGTAGGAGTCTGGGCCGTGTCTCAGTCCCAGTGTGGCCGATCACCCTCTCAGGTCGGCTACGCATCGTCGCCTTGGTGAGCCGTTACCCCACCAACTAGCTAATGCGCCGCAGGCCCATCCCCAAGTGACAGATTGCTCCGTCTTTCCAGTTTCCTTCAGGCGAAGGAAACAACTATTCGGTATTAGCTACCGTTTCCGGTAGTTGTCCCAAACTTGAGGGCAGGTTGCCTACGTGTTACTCACCCGTCCGCCGCTAAGTATCAAGGAAGCAAGCTTCCTATCAACTCCGCTCGACTTGCATGTATTAGGCATGCCGCCAGCGTTCGTCCTGAGCCAGGATCAAACTCTCCAATAAAGTATTGAAAAGAGCGATAAGCTCATTTTGAATCTGACGAGATTAAAAATCTCATTTGTGCTCCAGCCGATCCAAGCCAAGGCTTGTTTCCAACTTTTGCGTTCATTCTGCAAGCAGAATGTTTACTCACTCGTTGTTCAGTTTTCAAAGATCAAACTTATTTCGTTATTTCTTGTGTTTCCCGTGTCAGCCGTGTGTTTCAGCGGCGACTTAAATAATATATCATACGGCTGAATGTAATGCAACAGTTTTTTTCATTTCTTTTCTTTAGTAGTTTTGCATTAGCTAAAGCTATCATATCCGTACCCTATCTTTTCCTATCATATTAGGTCATGCTCATAGGGTACAAATATTTTAACACATTTATGAAAGGGTTTACAATAACTTCTTAATAAAATGCTTTTTATCATTTCCTAAGCAACTATATCTTCGTTATGTGCAACTCAATGTTCACTCAGGTAAGCGGGAAGCCAGTTCTCTATTACAGAGCTGGCTTCCCGCTGATATAACAGGTACCTCACTTATTCATTAATCGCAATCCCCAGGTTAGTTTTGTATCCATGGATTACGACGCTTTTTATCGGATTTCCGTTGGTTGGAAGTAGCTGCACCCTCTCTGGATGTTTTCCCGGACACGGATACCTTGGATTTATTCTTCAGAGGAGCCTTGCTTGTTCTGCGTTTTGCAGCTGCCGGCTTATTCCCTGCTTGTTTGGACTTCCCTTCCGAATCTGATCCAACCTCTTCAATTGCTACCTGACTTAAGTTAGCGTCTTCACGCCCCCCTTTTTTACCACCCTTGCCTTGCTCTTGAGGAGGATACATTTCACCAAATGCTCCAAGCGGGGACGGCGGAACCATGTTCTGAGTAGGATACGGATTCTGATAAGCATACTCAATAGGCTGGTTTGGCATCGTTGATGTGGACATTTCAGGCGGCATACCGTACGAAGGACCATACATATTCCAAGCCGGATCCTGATAACCATGAGAAGGATAAGTATACTGAGGCATATGTGTATGTGAGCCACATCCGCATGGAGGGTACGGAAGCATTGAGTATGGAGATATGAAAGGCGGCTGATGATTCATATGACTAGGTGCTGCATACGTTGGGAATGGACTATTCACTTCGCCAGCTGGCGCAATCGGAAATGAGTTGTTTTGTATTTCTGCGGACAGATTCGGCATAACGTTATTGTGGTTATAACCCTGCTCCGCGCCAGTCCACGGACTGTTAGGCAGGTCACTGCCACTATATGGACTAACTTCCGGAATCCCTGGAAACGACGCATTGTTACTCGCTCCTGCCGTGTACATGTCTTGCTGAGCACCATACACCTCTTGTACAGGAACCGGGATTTGAACATAAGGGTGCTCGGCTGGAGCATGATGCAACTTATTACCACAACCACAAGGCTTTTTCGTTGCCGGTGCAACCTCAGTTGGAGACTTAGTATTAGGCATTACAGGCAAAGGCATAATTTCAGGCGAAAGATTAGGCATTGTGTATTTCTTGGATTCTGCTACCGGTTTTACATGAACTTCGGGTTTAACCTCTTCTTTTTTGTGCGTTTCCTTTTCAGGTTTCACTTCAGGAAGCTCCGGTAACTGCGGCAGTACCTCCAGTTCAGGCTTCACATTCGGCTTCTCCGTATTGACTGGTGGTGGAGCAGGAACCGGGACCGGAACAGGAACCTCTGCTACCGGAGCAGGAGGAGTTGGCATAACTGGCGCCGGTGGTTCAGGTTCTTTGACTCCCGTGTATTCCTTACCTTCAGGTGACAACTTTTCTTGAGCAGCAATGTTGCCAGCACCCGAATTAGATGTACTGTTTCCTTGTGCGTGCATAGATGGAATATAAACTGTCTCCCCCACCAGCAGAGCGTTCGGATTTTTCAACTGTGGATTGGCATTGATCATATCTTTTAAAGGAACTCCCCAGGCTTGTGCCAACTTCCATAACGAATCTCCTTGCTGCACCTTGTGACTGTGGAGCACACCCTCCGGCTTCGGTGTTACTGGCTCTGCAGGGATTTTGATCTTCATGCCAATATCCAGCTTGTCGGGATTTGTGATTTGCGGATTAGCCGCGATCAATTTGTCCAGCGCTACATTGTATTTTTGGGACAGCAGATATAATGTGTCGCCTTTTTTCACCATGTGTATTTTCACAGGGAACTAACCTCCTAGACGTCATACTTGGGCAGTACATTCGCCCATACCGTTACTACATCCTATGCAGAAACCGGGCTAATGACATCAACTAAACAAAAAAAATCCTCCTGTCGCTAAAATCCCCATACACCAGGTATGCTGAATTTTATCGGACAAGGAGGATTTCCTGTTCCCTATGCTATGCAATTCTAACTTAAGATTCCCACACTTTATAACCATCTTTGTCAACAATCTGACGGAATGCTTCCAGCAGTCTCAGCGTTACCGGACCTGCTACACCCGTACCAATTGTTCTTCCATCCACTTCATATGCAGCGATAACTTCTGCAGCTGTCCCGGTGAAAAAGACTTCGTCTGCGATATACACATCATGCAGGGTGAATGGCACTTCTTTTAATTCAAGCTCCAGTTCGCCACATAGATCGATAATGGCTTGACGTGTAATCCCTTCAAGTGCTCCGAGATAACAAGGCGGCGTATACACTACACCATTTTTGATGATGAAGATGTTATCACTTGAACCCTCAGTAACGTAACCTTGGGAATTCAACATAATAGCTTCTCCGGCACCTGAATAGTTAGACTGGATTTTAACCAGGATGTTATTCAGATAGTTCAATGATTTAATTTTTGGATTCAAGGCGTCCGGGATATTCCGGCGTTGGGATACAGACACTGCTTTCAATCCAGTAAGATACGCTTCCTCCGGATAGATCGCCAATTGCTCCACAATGATAATTACGGATGCCTTGGGGCAACGAAGCGGGTCCAACCCCAGATTACCAGGGCCACGCGATACAATAAGACGAATATAACCATTACGCATATCATTGCGGCGCACCGTTTCAGCCATCACTTCCAGCATCTCATCAATGGACAGCGGGATGTTCAAACTGATGGATTTGGCCGAATCATACAAACGATCCAAGTGGGCCTTACATCTGAAAATATTTCCGTTATAGATCCGAATACCTTCGAAAATCCCGTCTCCATACAAAAATCCATGATCATATACCGAAACGGTTGCGTTCTCCTTGGTCACATACTGACCATCCAAATAGATCCATTGTTCTGCCACCGATGACTGCACCTCCATAAAATATCCATTCACTGTACTCCGAAACGTTTATTAACCCGTCCATTGTACACCAAAATGACAAGCTCTTACTTGTTCACTCTACCCAGAATTATGACAACCTTCTAACAATCACAACCAGCATAAAGGTCGATTACCTCGAAGGATATGTATAACAAGGATAGCTACCAAGAACGCGCACCTGACAATTCAACGCCTCAATCTCCCCCATGGCTGCGGTGAGCAATACCGAATCCACCGTTTCCACAACGTCAATGTAGAAATAGTAACTGCCCAATTGTTTCTTCGTTGGACGAGATTCAAGGCGGGTCAAATTCAGCTTCCGCCAGGCAAATGCCGACAATACCTGATGCAACGCACCCGGTGCATCTTCTGGCAACGTCACCAGCAAGCTGGTTTTCACATGATCCGGTTCACGTGGAATGTTCACAGGTTCATGGCCGATGAGCACAAAACGGGTATAGTTGTTGTCATGATCTGTAACCCGTTCAGCCATAATGTCCAGACCATGCTTCTGAGCAGCAAGCTTGGTACCGATGGCTACCCAGCCCTTACCCGGATTTTTTTTCACAATTTCTACAGCTTCGGCTGTACTGTTCACACCTTCAAGGTTCGCCCCAGGCGAATGCAGCCGAATAAAATTCTGACACTGCGGAATAGCCACAGGATGAGACATGATCTTGGTAATTTTACTGAAATCATACTCGCCGCTCTCCGTCTTAAATTCCGAGCCATGTCCAATGACATTCTGGATGGATGGGTATACCCACTCCGCTTGCATTGGAATGTCGACTTCATTCACAAGCCAGTCCATATGCAGACTAACGGAACCCTCAATGGTATTTTCAATCGGAATAACACTGTATTGTGTAGTCCCGCTATCCGTTGCTCTAAACACGTCCGAAATCAGCTTGGAATGAAGCAAATCTAATGGTTCTCCGTTGAAAAGGAAATCTATCGCTTCATGGGAAACTGAGCCTTCAGGTAATACTGCAATTCGTTTCATACATTAACTTCCCCTTTGATTCTGTCCAAAAAAGGACGTTCGTCTTGATCAGGCAGTACGGTTACACCGTCCAAATCCGGATCGAGCCACAGTGCAGAAGCAGATATGCCTTCCCGCTCCATGGTCTCCAGCAAATATTGTTCCAATTCCGCTTTTCGGGTGTCATGACGATCCACCAAAGTCAATACGGTCGGTCCGGCTCCGCTCAGAGCAGCTCCCAACGCTCCATGATCGACAGCATGTTCCAATATTTCAGCCATGCCTGGCACCAATGATGCCCGGTACGGTTGGTGAATTCGATCTGACATCGCCTTCTGAATCATATCCAGTCGCCCACTCGCCAAAGCAGCAACGAGCAGTGAGGATCTGCTAATGTTATGCACCACATCAGACATGCCAAATTGCTCAGGAATCACATTCCTAGCTTTTGAAGTAGACAGCTGGAATTCAGGTACAATAACCAAAGCCTGCAAATCCTGGTGTGGTTCAATACGTATATGATCTACCTGTTGACCATTCCATGCAGCCGTAATAATACCGCCATACAGAGATGCTCCCACATTGTCAGGATGCTTCTCGAGGGATGTGGCCATATCCAGGAGTTTCGCATCGGATAAAGGAGCACCAATTAATGCATTCGCTGCCGCCAGTGCACCAACGATGGCTGATGCACTACTCCCAAGTCCCCGCGTAAGCGGAATATCGGAATACATGGAAATCTCCAATTCAGGTACGGATACCCCAGCTTCATCAAATACCATCTGTGCGACTTCATAGATCAAATTCGATTTATCCGTAGGCAGTCCTGTCAAATGATCGCCGTGAAGATGAAATGTCGTCTGCTCGGCAGGTTTCATTTCCAACCAGGCGTACAAAGACAATGCCATGCCCAGGGTGTCAAACCCCGGACCGAGATTGGCTGTGCTTGCAGGTATTTTTACGGTTACCTTTTCACGCAAACTCATACAGATTGCTGCTCCAACTGTGCAATGGCCGCCATTACTGCTTCTTCCGTATCTTCAACAACAAGTGGCTCAGTCGCTACTGTTTTGATCGCAATATTAGGATCTTTCAGGCCATTACCTGTCAGTACACAAACTACAGTCTCTCCGCCTTTAAAGTACCCTTCACTCTTCAGTTTGTATACACCGGCAAGGGAAGCCGCAGAAGCAGGTTCAGCAAAAATTCCTTCCCGAGAAGCAAGCGTACGATACGCTGTCAGGATTTGTTCATCCGTTACATAGTTGATTTGTCCACCAGATTCCTCAGCTGCAGCTACTGCCGTTTTCCAGCTCGCCGGATTACCGATTCGAATCGCTGTTGCTACTGTTTCAGGTTCAAGGATCGGCTCACCTTTTACAATGGCCATCGCACCTTCTGCTTCGAAACCAACCATACGTGGAAGTGTGCTGGACTTGCCTGCCTCTTTATATTCTTTGAAACCTTTCCAATACGCCGAGATATTCCCCGCATTGCCGACTGGAATTGCCAGAACGTCAGGCGCTTCGCCAAGTTGTTCAATTACTTCAAACGCTGCTGTCTTCTGTCCTTCAATCCGGAACGGATTCACAGAGTTTACAAGCGTGATCGGATGTTTGGCTGTGATCTCACGCACAATCTCCAGTGCACGGTCAAAGTTACCATTGATCGCAATCACCTTAGCTCCATAGATCATGGCTTGGGCCAGTTTACCCAGTGCAATGTTGTTATTCGGGATTAGTACGATACAATTGAGGCCACCACGTGCGGCGTAGGCTGCTGCAGCTGCTGATGTATTACCTGTGGATGCACACATGATCGTACGGCTACCCTCTTCCATAGCTTTGGCAACAGCCATAACCATACCGCGGTCTTTGAAAGATCCCGTAGGGTTCAAACCTTCGTATTTGAAGTAAACATTCAAGCCAAGTTCCTCAGACAGATTCTCTGCATGAATCAACGGTGTATTTCCTTCCTGAAGCGTAAGCAGGGGTGTATTTTCATTAACCGGAAGGTGCTCTCTGTACGTTTGCAAAAGTCCTTGATATCTCATTGTGGGTAATCTCCTTTATGTTTTAATAATCTGAAATGATGACCTGTTGAACCGGATATGATTAACTTGTACGTTATAACTGAAATAATTGAGATGCCGTATGGGATAGTGACATTTATCCTTCGACCCGGTAGACACTCTTAATGCGGCGAATGACGCTGAGTGATTCAAAATGTTTTAACACCTTATCCATGCTTGCCTTGCTTGCATTATGTGTAACGATAATGATCTCGGCATCCGGGTTGTGCTCATTCGGCTGTTGAACAACCGACGCCAGACTGACATCATACTCTGCGAAAATTTGTGTGATTTGTGCCAATACACCGGCTTTATCGTCTACGTGTAATAAAATAAAGTTTTTCGACACGATTTGCTCGTCGCTTTGCAGTCGCTTTGTCTTATAAGGCACAATGGCCTTGAGACCGTTCACGCCAAGTTTAAGGTTTTTGGTAACCGCCACAATGTCAGCTACAACCGAAGTTGCCGTTGGGAGTTCTCCCGCACCTGCACCGTAGAACATCGTCTCCCCTACAGCTTCACCGTGTACATATACTGCGTTGAATACACCGTTGACTGAAGCAATCGGGTGATTTTGTCTAACCATTGTCGGCTGAACGCTGATCGTGATCTCATCGCCAATACGGTCCGCAATACCAAGTAACTTCATCTCATAGCCCAGTCTTTTGGCATACATAATGTCTTCACGAGTTACGGAGGATATTCCTTTAACGGTTACATCCTTCAACTCCACATTGGTGCGGAAACCGAGTGTACTCAAGATCGCCATTTTGCGAGCTGCGTCAAGTCCCTCCACATCGGAAGTTGGATCGGATTCAGCGTATCCCAGAGCCTGTGCTTCAGCCAGTACTTCTTCATAGGATGCACCTTCCTGACTCATTTTGGTCAGAATAAAGTTCGTTGTTCCGTTCACAATCCCCATAATGCGAGTAATCCGGTCAGAAGAGAAACCTTCAATCAGCGTACGAATGATCGGAATCCCTCCAGCAACACTTGCCTCATAGAACACGTCACATTGTTTTTCCTGTGCCTTCGCCAAAATCTCTGTACCATGCAGTGCCATGAGATCTTTGTTTGCTGTTACGATATGCTTCCCACGTTCCAACGCTTCAAGAATATACTCCTTCGTCTGATCAATGCCGCCCATGACTTCAACGATGACATCAATATCCGGATGACGAATGACTTCCCAAGGATCTTCCGTAAGCTTGGCACGGTCTACAGCAATAACACGTTCTTTCTCTGTATTTTTCACTGCGATCTTCTCGATGACAATCGGCGATCCAACCTGACTGCTCAGATCCTCCTGATTCCCTTCCACAATGCGAACGACTCCCGTTCCAACAGTTCCCAGACCCAACAATCCGACTTTTACTGGTTTCACTAACGATCTACCCCCTAATGTCTATTCTTGTCTGTCAGTCCTGTATGTTAAAGCCTAATTACCCTTGGCCTACAATACGTGTACGTCTTACGCCAGGCATATCTTGCATTCGATCCAGCATTTCACCAATTTCGCCATGAAGATGTGTCGTTTCCACCGAAATGACAACATTGGCTCTTCCTTGAAGCGGGATACTCTGATTAATCGTGAGTACATTAGCTCCATAACCAGCTACATGTCCAAGCACACGAGACAAGATACCCGACTGATGCTCCAGATCAATGGAGATCGTTACAATTCTCTCACGCTCAAGCTGGTTGATCAGATGAATCCCATCTTTGTACTTGTAAAAGGCACTCCGGCTTAATCCGACCTGCTCAACCGCCTCATGCACTGTTTTAACATCACCAGAAGCCAGTAGTTCTTTTACCTGCATGGTCTTCACCACTGCCTCTGGTAAAATATCTTCCCGTACTAAGTAATAGCGTTCGTTCACAGAACGTCCTCTCCTCAAAGACTCATGTATTCATATAGTGGACATTATATAGGATCTATGACAAAAGGGCAATACATGACACGCCTATTTTTTGAAATACGTTCCTCACAGTATACAAGTTTATCCCTCTCCCATGTCAGGAAAAAACAAAAAAAACGCAGAGTTGCGGGTCAACTTCCCACTTCTCTGCGTTCCTATATCAATCTGTCTCTCCACGGAAGACGGCTACTTAGTAGTAACTGCTGCCTTCCACGAATTCGAATTCAAAGTCTCCAATACGCACGATGGTGCCTTCTACAGCTCCACGCTTACGCAACTCAGCGTCCACACCCATATAACGCAGTGTACGTGCGAGCTTCAGTATAGCTTCATGTGAGTTCAATTGCATCCGTTTCATCATGCGGTCAATCTTGGCACTTTCGACAACGAACATTTCGTTCTCACGCACAATTTTGAAACCATCGTCTTCTTTTTTGTCCAGACTGTATACTTTACGTTCAGATACATCTGCTACCTCTTCAACCACTCGCTCGTCTGGAACCTGATCCAGCAGATCAGCTGCACGATACAGAAGTTCTTGAATCCCTTTTCGGGTCAAGGATGAAATTGGCATCACTTCAATATCAGGTTGAACTTCACGAACTTGCTGTAAAAATTGCTCCAGGTTCGCTTCAGAGTCTGGCATATCCATCTTATTAGCTGCTACAATTTGTGTTCTCTCGGCGAGAAGCGGATTGTACAACTTCAATTCGTCATTGATTTTCTGCCAGTCTTCAAAAGGATCGCGCCCTTCCGAACCCGACATATCTACGACATGAACAATAATACGAGTACGCTCGACATGACGCAAGAACTCATGTCCCAGTCCGACCCCTTCATGCGCACCTTCAATCAGTCCAGGCAAATCGGCCATGACGAAGCTTCGGCCTTCTCCTACACCGACTACACCCAGATTCGGTGTAATGGTTGTGAAATGGTATGCACCGATCTTTGGCTTGGCTGACGAAACGACAGAAAGCAATGTGGACTTTCCGACACTCGGGAAACCAACCAGACCAACATCTGCCATAACTTTCAGTTCGAGTACAATGTAACGCTCTTGTCCTTCTTCACCGTTCTCAGCAAGTTCAGGTGCAGGATTGTTCGGTGTAGCAAATCGGATGTTACCCCGTCCGCCCCGTCCACCACGTGCAATAACAACCTGTTGACCGTGACGTGTCATATCCGCCAGTACTTCTCCACTGTCTTCATCCAAGATGATAGTTCCTGGTGGAATGCGCACAATCATGTTCTCCGCGTTTGCACCATGCTGACTTTTATTACGTCCCTTCTCACCACGTGGGGCCTTGAAGTGACGCTGGTAACGGAAATCCATCAATGTACGCAAACCTTCATCCACGCGGAAAATGATGTCAGCTCCTCTGCCTCCATCGCCCCCGGCAGGTCCGCCGTTTGGTACATACTTCTCACGACGGAACGAAATAATTCCGTCCCCTCCGTCTCCGGCTTTTACATAAATCTTCGCTTTATCTACAAACATTGGTTAACCCCTTCTTCCTATATTCCACACGGCATTCTGAATTGTATAAACGTATCCTCAGACGGAAACTGCTCCGTTCTGACTTTTTTTCCTTTGAGTACGGCAGTAAGCTGCCGCAGTGTTTCCGGATCGGGTGTTTGATCCCCATCCAGTCGGACAATCACATCTCCATGATCCTGTCCGAAGTTCAAGGTCAGTTTGCGAACCTCTCCCCAAGAAGACCGGCCGCCGCCATATTGATAGGCCCTGATTGCATCCGCAATCGCCCCGGTAAGTGACTCGCCATCCTCGGGAGAGACCAGAGCACTAAGCTGCAACTCATCTTCTATTTCCACATGCAAGTCCAGCGAAATTCCACTGGCGCGAAAAGACTGAAGATAAAATACGAGGGAAGGAATGCCTAATCTGGAGATTCGGCTTTCTTCTGTAACCCGCTCTTTTATTCTTTCCACACATTGCAGGGATTTATCAAGTTTGCCCAGCCGAAGATATCCATATAACACCTGAAGGTCGTTCATCCAGTCGTGTCGATGATGATTTAATGAAGCAATTGCTGTTTTTTCCATGGATTGTATGATGGCTCTGCGTTCCGCCTCCGCCTGTTTCTTCATCGCATTCACAGAAATGAGCAATACTGCGACGGACCACAATGCGCACACGACGCTTGAGATCATCGCCGGATACAACATAACGAAAACCAAAGGAATCAGAAGTGAACATGCCGCAATCCACGGCACTCTTTTCCAAGATTTCATGGCTTCTCCCCGTTCTACAAAACTCGGTTGGTCTACACCCACCGTAACCAAGTATAACATGTCTTTTCTGCCAGTTCATTATCGAATAACCGTTGAATACAAAAAACCTTCGGCAAAAATGCCGAAGGCTCCTTAGGCGGAATGCCGATATTACGCTTCTACTGCTGCTGCTACAGGAGCAACATTAACAGGATAGATGCTTACTTTTTTGCGATCGCGTCCCCAACGTTCGAATTTTACAACGCCGTCGATTTTCGCGAACAAAGTGTCATCTTTACCGATGCCAACGTTAGTTCCTGGGTGAATTTTCGTTCCGCGTTGGCGAACGAGAATGCTACCACCAGTTACAGTTTGACCATCAGCACGTTTAACACCCAGACGTTGAGCATTACTGTCACGTCCGTTCTTCGTGGAACCTACACCTTTTTTCGATGCGAATAACTGAAGATTTAATTTCAACATGATTGGTTGTCCTCCTTCTTTGCTTATTTGAGTTGCTGTATTTTAATATACTTCCCGTATGACTCTGCAATATTAGAGAGCATAACCACCATGGATTCGAGTAACAATTGTACCTGGGACCAAGTTTCTCCTCTATCTAACAAAGGTAAAGAACCACTTAAAAAGCCATTCTTCATCTTGGCATCCATTTCGACACCGGTCAATGTTTCAATCGAGTTCACCGTACCCACTGTGACAGCGGATACCCCGGCACATACGATGTCTTCTCCCCGCTTGGCAAAATTAGCATGCCCTTCGATGGAAAATCGTTCGATGTTCCCGTCCTCATCACGAAAGATTTGAACGATAATCACTTATCGCACCTTCTTTACGCTTTGATTTTTTCGATAGTTACTTTAGTGTACGGTTGACGGTGACCTTGCTTCACATGGTAGTTCTTTTTAGGTTTGTATTTGTATACGATAACCTTTTGTCCTTTGCCATGTTTCTCCACTTTAGCCGTTACAGTAGCTCCGGAAATCAATGGTGTACCTGCTGTCAAACCTTGATCGTTAGATACAGCCAGGACACGGTCGAACGTTACGCTTTCGCCATCGTTCGAAGTCAATTTCTCGATGAACAGAACATCGCCCTCTTGGACTTTGTACTGTTTGCCGCCTGTTTCAATAATTGCGTACATTTGCCTTGCACCTCCTCATGTCTCAGACTCGCCCGTTCTCAGGTGACAGTGTCCTTGCGGAACTGTTCTTATACCCGGCCAGTGCGGTTACAGCATGTGCAAGACCATTAGGCTAAACACATACTTGAAGATTATATCACGCAATATATCAAAAATCAATGCAAAGGTGAAATATATCTTTTTCCCGTACCATGGCAGGAAGAACACGGCTCCACATAGGGTAACGTACTTTCTTCCCGCACTTTCTTACGGGTAAGTTCCAGCAAGCCCAGCTTGGTCCAACCCATTACAAACGCTTTGGTCCGATCCTTCTTGAGCTCACCCTCCAAGGTGGCCGCGACTTCATGCCGATTCGAGGCTTCCTCCATATCAATGAAGTCGACAATAATCATGCCACCGATATCCCGCAGGCGCATAAGACGGGCAATCTCCACTGCTGCCTGTATGTTGGTCTCTGTCACGGTCTCTTCCAGACTGTCACCGCCAGCTCCCGTATATTTGCCTGTGTTCACATCCACTACAGTCAGAGCTTCAGTATGATCAATGACAATGTATCCGCCTCCGGGCAACCACACTTTCCGGGCAAAATCCTTATTCAACTGTTCCTGCACACCATAGGCAGCAAAGATGGATTCTGTTCCCCGATACACCTGTACTTTGGGTTGATGACCAGGACTAATCTCTTCAAGCAATGCTTTTACCTCACGGGCTTGTCCTTCACTATCAGTGATGACTTCGTCACTCCCTGGCGTATACACATCTCTGATGATTCGCTGTACCATGCTATGATCCCGATGCAAGAGGCTTGGTGAAGGCAAACTGTCCGCTTTTTCACGAATCAGATACCACTGCGCGCGTAATGTTTCCAAGTCCGACTTAATGGCTTCATGCTGCTCTTCTCCAGATACGGTCCGAATAATAAGTCCTTCTTCATCCCGCCTCAGTTGCTCCCCAAGTGCCTTAAGACGGGAACGATCCCCTTCACGGGCAATTTTCTTGGATACCGCTACATAGTCAGCAACAGGCATGTAGACAAGCCAACGGCCCGGGAGTGAATAATGAGTCGTCACCCGGGCTCCCTTGCCTCCTACCGGTTCTTTCAGAACCTGAACAATGACTTCCTGACCCGGACGAAGCAACTCCGAGATGGAAGGCTTCACCTTGGGCTGTTTCTCCAGATGGGGATGCAACACATCGTCCACATAAAGAAACGCATTCTTTTTCTGACCAATATCCACAAAAGCAGCCTGCATACCTGGTAACACATTCACGACCCGTCCCTTGAAAAAGGAACCCAGCAGTCCACGCTCGCGTGTACGCTCTGCCGTAAATTCCACAGCTTTGCCTTCTTCCAGAAGCGCCATTTGCATGAGGTTATGTTCATTATGTACTATCATTTGTTTCATGGCTTCACCTCTAGAAGACAATTCAATTCATCCACATCCATTTCAATATCTTTTCAATTCTCATTGTACATGTATTAACCCATTTCAGAACAGGTCCACCAGAACTCTACAATTTATCACCATTTTGTTGAAAATAGGAACCGATAATCCGTTGCTCAGGCAAGACGGCCATAATTCGACCCTGTCTGTTCATCACGTATACCATATGGTATCTTTCTCTCTTTAATAGACGCAAAATAGTGTCCAAAGGTTTCGCGGGAAATGAGATTATTGGCTGCGCCAAACTGCCGGTAGCCGCATGACGAGCGAACACACCCTCACGATTCATGAGAAAACGGATGAAGCGATAGGGCACATTTCGGTAATCCGTTAAGTTTGAATAAAACAAAAAAAGTCCGATTAACAGAATGTTGAGCGGTAAGCCGTAGTCCCCAGTAAACCATCGGCTGATAGCATATAAAATAACCCCTACGCTACACAGAATGCTAATTCTGTAAGTCCACATTAATGTTGTATAGTAGGGTGCCCACAGACTGACAAGCGCCTGAACAATTTTACCTCCGTCCAGAGGAAGTACAGGCAGCAGATTGAAGAGGGCGATAAGCAGATTCCCCTGAATGATATAATTGAGAAAAACCGGATCGCCCAGATTGCCATACTGCAACAGCAAAACCACACCAACCATCAGCATGTTTTGTAATGGACCTGCCAGAGCAATGATGATTTCCCGGTAGGCCGTGATCTTACCTCCATCTTCGATAACCGCTACTCCTCCAAAAGGAAGCATCTGGATCGACAAGACACGATAGCCCAGAAGGGCAGCAGCCGCAGCATGTCCACATTCATGAATAAATACGATGGCAAACAACGTAATAAGCTCAATAAAATGTCCAGTCAGAAGGGAGGCCATCATGATAATTACAAAAAACGGATGAAACGTAATGCGTACTCCCCACACCCTAATCAAGGGCAACGACTTCCGCCGGGTCTACGTACTCCTCCCCCTCTTTGACTGCAAAATAGAGCGTGGCCGGTTGTTCACCACCCGTAGCCTTAAGACTCCCCACTGGATTCCCCGCTTCCACCCAGTCATTCACGTTCACTTCACTTTCGTTCAGCCGACCGTATATTGCCGTGACATTGCCTGTATGTTGGATGACAACTGTGAATCCACTGGCTGCATCCCCGATAACCTCCATGACACGCCCGGCATCAGAACTTGCGACCTGTATAAGTTCTGCACCCGCGGCATCCGGAACGATCTCAATTCCCTTCATGCTTAGCGCAAATGGCTGCACGACTGTGCCTGAGATCGGTTTGCCCAGTAACTGCCTTACTTTCAATCCGTTCACGGCATCCGTCGTATGTCCGAGAACTGGAAGAAACGAAGGCGTTCCTCCAAAATGCCGTTCATACCAGACCGCTGCTGAGGCAAAATCCATATCCCGATGGAGTGCATCGGCAATTACTGTTTTGGGTGATGTCGTCCACGATGTATCCAACTGAAACAGACCCCATACTCCGCCAAATATCAAAGCGCTAATAACCGTCCGTTTGAGAAGTGACTTGAACAGGTTGAATCTCGAATGCCCCCCTGGAACGAAATGACCATTCTCTTTTTTCCATAACCATTCCGGATCTCTTTCCTGTATCCCCTCACTAGGCGCAAATGGTTTCGGGTGTATGATCTCATTCTTGTCCAACAGTGAACCTACTTTTTGCTCCTGTAAGACCTCCACAGTGGCACCATCCATCAGTCGCCGAATGCGTTCTTCTCGTCTCTGCTTAATTCTGAGTTTCGTGTTCATGGAATATCCTCCCGCCGAGGCTTGTTTACTACATCCTATGAAGAGGTGGTTGATAATATGAACAAGCCTGCCAGCAGGTAACAAAAAAAGCCGGGCTATAAGCCACGGCTGTCATGTAATTGCTTTATGAATAAGTTCGTTTAACGAGTTAACCCATTCCGAAGAACTTTTTGAAACGAGTGAAAGCTCCCTTTTTCTGCTCCAGCTGCATCAATGGAACCGTATCTCCCAGAATGCGTCGTGCGATATTCCGATACGCAATCGCCGCAAGTGAATCCGGATTCATGACCGTAGGTTCTCCTGAATTGGCAGCTTTGATGACCAGTTCATCATCAGGCACGATGCCAATCAGGTCAATATTAAGTACTTGTAAAATACCATCGATATCTAACATGTCACCCGATTTAACCATATTATTGCGAATTCGATTCACCACCAGCTTTGGTGATTGAATGTGTGAGCTCTCCAGCAGGCCAATGACACGATCCGCATCACGTACTGCAGCATTTTCCGGTGTAGTGACCACGATGGCCTGATCTGCTCCTGCTACCGCATTTTTGAAACCCTGCTCTATACCGGCTGGGCAATCAATAATGACGTATTCAAAATCTTTTTTCAATTCAAGGATAATATCCTTGACCTGCTCTGGCGACACTGAGTTTTTGTCTCTCGTCTGCGCCGCAGGCAACATATATAATTCTTCGAAACGCTTGTCTTTGACCAAAGCCTGATTCAGACGGCAGCGGCCGTCCGCAACGTCGCACAGATCGTAAATAATACGGTTTTCGAGTCCCATCACGACATCCAAATTACGAAGGCCGATATCGGTATCTACCAGACAAACCTTTTTGCCGAGCAGCGCCAGCGCTGTCCCGATGTTTGCCGAGGTGGTTGTTTTACCCACGCCGCCTTTACCCGAAGTGATCACGATCGCCTCTCCCATGAGCTACACTCCTTTAAACACATTAAAATCTCGGCGTAACCGAACGATATTGCTCATTTTGTCTATCTGCATCTGATTGTCCTGTAAGTAAGCAAATTCCATTCCGGTCTCTCGGCTCTCCCATTCATCGGGAGGACGACTGATGATATCCGCAATCCGTAGCTGCGTCGGTGCAAATACCGAAGCGGCAATGATCGCTTCCTCGTCCCCGCCAATTCCGGCATGAGCCATACCTCTGAGTGAACCCAACACATATATATCTCCGGTACACGTCACTGTGCCCCCCGGATTGATATCCCCAAGAAACAGGAGATTTCCTTCATGATGAAGCACCTGACCTGAACGCACCATACCACACATGGTTACAATCGGCGGCGGTCCTTTAACCTCCGGTTGGAGTGCAGGTGAGTCGATGGATCGGATAAGAAGATTCCCTTTTTGCTTCAATATATCGAGAATTGCTTCTTTCTGGTCCTCTGTCACTTCGCGGGCACCCAACTTGATATCCACATGAACAATCGGTCCGGTCAAAATATTTTGATGGCTGTGTTCCAGCTTATAGCGGAGCTCATAGAGCAATTCCTCGAATTCACATTGATCGTCCAACAGGAAAACCAGGCCGTCTCGGATGCCTTTAATCGTTACGTGATTCGATTTTACCGTCATAAGCCTGTCCCTCCCATCTCATTACATTTCGTGCCCGGGGCCCCAAGTTCCTGCTTTGCGCTCCATAAATGTATTTAGGAAGCTTCTTCTGTCTTGCTCCGTCTCTTGCCGATCCGCTCCAGTTGTTTCCGAAGCGGGACATATATGATCAAGGCAAACACAAAATGAATGAACAAATTAGGAATCATGTATTCAATCAACGCCCAGTCAAAGGTCACGTGGTTAAGTTGGAAGAGCTTGTACAGGAAGAATAGCATGGTGTCATTAAGCAGACTTCCCAAAATGACAACCGATACCATAACCGGCAGTGGTGCACGCGGTGCTTGAAAAATGAGTCCCATCATGTATGCCGATAATCCCATCGAGAATCCATAAGGTCCAATCATCTCGCCGTAGAATACGACGTCATGCAATAGTCCAAAAAATATACCGAGCACTAGTGCCGTGTGTCGATGATGATATACAGCAATAAACAAAATTACGATATAGACCAGATTGGCAGAAATACGCATGTGCCAGCCAGAAGGGATGAGCAGCGGCAAAATTGTGCCTTCCGCAATGAACAAAACGAATAGTAACAGGAACAAAACTTGCTTGCGCGTTACCATTATTCTTTTACCTCAGGTGGGATAATGACAATCAGCTCTTTCCAGTCAAGGAAGCTAGCATATGGTTCAATTGTAGCTGTTTTTGTTAAACCATACTCACTTTTCTCGACACTTTTAACTTTACCAATCCGCATGTACTTCGGAAAATTGTTAATAATTCCGGAGGAGATGATCTCATCATCCTCTTGGATATTAGAATCTTCTGAGATTTTGGTCATCTTGAGCATGCCCGTCTTCGGATCATAACTCTCAATCATACCAAATACTTTCTCCTTACCTACTGCCGTTGCTGCAATGGCATTGGATGTCGGATCGTTGGCGTCCATGGAAGTTAACAGATTAACCGTTGATGTATATGAGCTGACATGACTGATCACGCCGACCAGCCCTTCCTGGGAGGTAACGGCCATCCCCGGCTTAATTCCCGCATTTTCACCGATATCAATGTTAATGGTTCTACTATTGGGATCCGAATTGGCACTGATAACCTGAGCAATTCGTGAACCGTAATTATAGCGGTTTTTCTGTTCTTCGGTAAAATTGAGCGCTTTCTGAAGCTGCTCATTCACTTGCTCCATATCATTGTACTTCAGCCGATCCCGGGTATAGTGTCCCATCGCGATGCGAAGCTCTTCATTCTCATCATATACCGTACGCATGTTCGCTACATCTTTGAAAAAGCCCGCTACATAGGAAGCGGGCTTGTAAAATACGTATTGTACAAATCCAACTGAATCCTTCAGGAATTTCTCCGGCCAGGATAGAGTGGTTCGCGGACTGAGCGTAAAGCCCATTAACGCGATAAATGTAACAAGTCCCACCAGCAAAACAAAAAGTCTTTTGTTGCCTAGCAGTTTAAACAGTTCGAACACCCTCTAACATCCATATTCTCTTCCGAGCCATGCCCGGCGGGGAGACTGTCAGACCTGTAGTCCCTGCGAGAATATCAGCCGATCCTCCCCTGTTAAGCGGGTAATAGCTCATCCCCGGGGTTAACCGGGTCCTCTATAAAGATACCTTGCCACTTGGTCGCTATGCCAAGTTAGGCAAATACCAATTAACGTTTGGAACGAACTGCCGAACTGCTTCTGCTTTTGAACAAATGAATATTCTCTAGCGCTTTACCTGTTCCGATTGCTACACAATCCAGCGGGTTCTCAGCCACAATGACAGGCATTCCTGTCTCACCAGCCAGAAGCTTGTCCAGGTTGCGAAGCAATGCCCCACCACCTGTAAGAACGATACCCCGATCCATGATATCGGCTGCAAGTTCAGGCGGGCATTTTTCCAGTGTTACTTTTACCGCTTCAACAATTGCATTCACGGTATCAGCCAGCGCTTCACTGATCTCGTCCGAAGTAATCGTAATTGTCTTCGGCAGACCTGTAACGAGGTCACGTCCACGAATTTCCATCGTTTCTACTTGCTCCAATGGCATTGCTGATCCGATGTCCATCTTCAATTGCTCCGATGTACGCTCACCGATCATCAGATTGTATTGACGTTTAATGTACTGGATAACGGATTCGTCCATCTCGTCACCTGCTACACGAACCGAACGGCTCGTCACAATACCACCAAGAGAGATAACAGCCACTTCCGTTGTACCGCCACCAATATCTACAACCATACTACCTGTTGGTTCCCATACAGGAAGATCTGCACCAATTGCAGCTGCAAAAGGCTCTTCAATTGTATAGGCTTCACGTGCTCCAGCCTGTTTGGTTGCATCTTCAACCGCACGTTGTTCTACTGCCGTGATCCCGGATGGTACACATACCATCACGTTTGGATGACGTTGGAACATGGAGCGTTGTTTCTGCGCCTCACGGATGAAATATTTGATCATCGTTGCCGTTGTATCAAAATCGGCAATAACGCCATCTTTCATTGGACGAATGGCACGGATGTTACCTGGTGTACGACCAATCATTTTTTTGGCGGCTTCACCTACTGCCTCAATGCTTTTTGTATCTGTCCGTATAGCGACAACCGAAGGTTCGCGCACCACAATTCCTTTTCCTCGTACATAAACCAACGTATTTGCTGTCCCCAAGTCAATACCCAAATCTTTCGTAAAACCACCAAACATAACATAATCTCCTTTTCTGCCTCATATAGCCGCTCTATTCTGATCCAGAGCGTGATAATTTCATTCCCACGCAACACGTGGAGCTAATATTCGCATTTGTTTTTTTGCATTAGTAAAGTGAACCTATCTTTTACGGACAACGCCGTTAACATTCATAGGAAAACATCAACGCCAACCATTATATTATACTAAGCCCTTCTCCTTCAAACTTACGTACGTTCCATCTCCGATAATAATATGATCAAGCACGTCAATGCCAACAATAGCGCCTGCTTCAATCAGTCTCTTGGTTATTTGGATATCCTCCGGACTGGGCGTAGGATCACCACTCGGATGGTTGTGTGCGCACACAATCGATGCGCTGCTGCATTTGATGGCAGCCCGGAACACTTCACGCGGATGTACAATCGAAGCGTTAAGGCTGCCCATGGAGAGTGTTTCCTGGGCAATAATATGATTTTTGCTATTCAGAAAGAGACACACAAAATGTTCTTTTTGCAAATAACGCAATTGTTCGATCAGGATATCAGCTGCATCACGCGGTGTACGAATTGAAGTCGACTGTGTGAGTCTGCTCTTGGCAATCCGATGCCCCAGCTCAATGCCAGCTTTCAATTGCACAGCCTTGGCATTGCCGATCCCTTTCATCGCAGTCAATTCTTCCAGACTCAGATCCATTAACGAGCGAATTCCACCCGCCTCGGTCAGAATCCGCTGTGCCATATGCACCGCCGATTCCTGTCTTGTGCCTGTTCGAAGTAAAATTGCCAACAATTCAGCATGGCTTAAGGCGCCCGCCCCGTATTCCATCATGCGTTCTCTCGGGCGTTCTTCCTGGGGGATGTCGCGCATCATGTATTGAGGCGACTCCATATGTTCCCTCTTTTCATTTCACAACATTTTGCTTCATTCATGTTCGTGGCAACACATGTACGCCGAACCCGTCCAACATATCACTTAGCAAGGATAGCGGCAAGCCAACCACATTAAAATAACATCCTTCAATGCGGTCGATCAGTGAAGCACCAATGCCCTGAATGGCATATGATCCTGCTTTGTCTGAAGGCTCACCTGTCTGCACATAAGCACGAATGGTCGCATCCGACAGTTCTTTCATCGTTACATCGGTCTGGCGGTAATGAACTAACGACTGTCCATTGCCCGCATCAATACAAGCGACGCCCGTAAACACCCGATGTACACGGCCCTGCAGCCGGGATAACATACGTTCAGCATCCGCTTCGTCTACGGGTTTGCCTAAAATCTCACCATCCAGAACAACAACGGTGTCACTACCTACAATAATGGCTTCCTGCTCGCGGCCTTCAAGCCCGCGATACACGGCAAGCGCCTTGCGCAAAGCAAGCTCCTGTACCGTCTGTTCAGGTGTCCACTCTGGTGGTGTATCTTCATTGGCATGACTTGGTATTACATCAAACGCTAGGTGGAGTGATGCGATCAGTTCTTTGCGCCGAGGCGATGTGGAGGCCAGAATAATAGGGCGCTGTTGAGTGTTATCCAAAATGAACGGCTCCTTATGCCACGGCAACATCCTGTCCGGATCACGATAATAGATGTCACTGGTTTAATTTTTTTTCGTCATAACTCGTCATTCTCCTACAGTCTGCGATACAGCCACACAGCGGCAATCATACCGATCAGACTCAGAAGGCTCATTTGAAATTGAAGTGAAATATCATAACTGATAATATCCAGATCAGCCTGCGGCGACCAACGTATGGTCGTGGCTTTCGTAAGAAAGGCTACTGCCTTAACAGGCTGCAGTGCCTTGGCGATCCACGCTCCGGCCATCCAGCCGAGCAGCAGAAACAGCAATAACATGCCGAAGTTTTTTTTCATCGGTAATCTTCCCTCGCCATTTTTTGACACCCACATTATTATACGGGGTTTTGTACGTCAATACAAACACAAATCCGGCAAGGGGAACTATTTCCAGTTCCTTGCCGGATGGGTATTTCCAAGCGTTGTTATGGGAAAGAGCATGTTACTGCTTTATCGCTTCGAGCCATTTTTTCTGCTGCAGTACATATTCCATCAGATCGGACTGCACGGACCACATGTGCACATCATCCGGGTTTTTGTTGTACTCCGCGATAGCCGTAATTGCGCTGTTCATTGATTTCTCCATTCCACCAACAATAGGTTGTACCTCCGCAGTCAGACCGGGTGAGAGACTATTCAAACCGGTTAACCATGACTGGTGCTTATTCTGAATCGCGGTCATCGTTTCTGTAGAGACTGCTGTCGGTGCGGATTGTCCCAACTGCTGAATGGACAAGGTAGATAATTGTTCGACCAGTGCAGAACTGTTTGTGAAGAACAACTGCACATCCTCTTGTTTGCCGCCGAATATAGCCGGATTAATCTCAGGGTTCACAATCTCCTTGACATACAGTTCGACTCCCTGAGCTTTTAGCCTGGAGCTAAGTAGCTTGGCCTCTTCACGATCTGCCGAAATGCCTGCATATACTCGATTGCCATCTTCAGGATCAGAACCTGCGGCTATACCTGCCTGAGCCAGCTCAAGCTTGGCCTGCTCCGCTCGTTCAGGAGAACTGAACACGCCGTATTGAAGTGCATAATACGTGCTGCCAGTCGCCGCTGCCTGAAGCTGTTGCTCTGTACCTGAAGCCCCCTCTTGACCCGTCACAGTGGAAACTGCCTGATTGACGGGCAGAAGATCGCCTTGCTTGACGGCTCCTTCTTTATTAAAAAATGAGAGAATAACCATGCCAAAAAGTGCTCCGGTAACAAGTGCCCCAGTCACAGAACCGATCATCTTCCATCCCCTTGGAGGGCGATTGCGTTTATAGGAATAGTTCTCCGAATCTGCAAGCCAGTCATGGCCTTGATCATCATGTGTATTGAACAGATCACGACGCTCTTCCTCCGGATTATCGGTGTGATTAACATAACCGTAACCGGAACGGTTCCCAAAATAATGAGGCTCATCCAAGTTTAAGTTCGAATCACGGCTTACCCGCTCGTCAGGTTCAGGTACAGTAGAGCTTGTCAGCACTGTCTCTCCCCAGTCTCCGGGGATATCCTCAGGCGTCCATGATGGAGTTGTATCCATCTGCTTAGGCGTTAGCGGTGGATTATGCGGTAATTCTTCATTTAACGTCACCAATGGACTGGACGCGGATATCCTCTTGTTTTCAGGCTTGTCCGACTCATGATCCCCGAAGCGAAACGTCATTCTAGCATTGCTCACCCGTACCCTCTCCTTTGTCCCATTTATATCAGCTATATGCAGAGAAGGCAGAATACATTCCATATAACGCAAAAAAACGCCTGCTTCGTATCGAAGACAGGCGATTTCTCAATTGATTTATTTCAAACCTTTGGCAAGTGTATCGCCGACTTTCCAAATATCACCTGCACCCATCGTAATCACAAGGTCTCCTGGCTGCAGACGATGCTGCAAATCAGCTACAACTTCTTCTTTCGTAGGGAGGTAACGTGCAGAAGCATTACTGTTTTGAACGATTAGTTCAACCAGTCGGGCTGAGGTTACCCCTTCGATCTGTTTTTCGCCCGCAGGAGAATAGATATCCGTAATAAGCACCTCATCCGCTTCCGCAAAAGCACGACTGAACGCATCCAGCAGGAAGAACGTACGCGTATAACGCTGTGGCTGGAATACCGCAATAATGCGTTTGCCTGTTGCTTTGGCTGCACTAATGGTAGCTTCAATCTCAGTTGGGTGATGAGCATAATCATCGATGATCAGCATATCACGTGCCTCACCCAATACCTGGAATCTGCGTTTGGCTCCGTGGAACTGGATGATAGCTGCGACAATTTTCTCAAATGGAATACCAGCTTCCAGACAGGTAATCACAGTAGCCATCGCATTATAAACATTATGCTTACCCGGCACTGATAATTCCACCGTACCCATAGCAGCACCCTGATGATTCATCGTAAAGGAGATACGGCGATCGCCCAGTACAATATCGGTTGCCGTATAATCCGCAGCACGATCAATACCATAGGTTGTAATCCGTGACTTGAGTTCTGGCAGAATCGCTTGAACATTCTCGTCATCAGAACACACAATCGCTGTTCCTTCCGGACGAATCTGGCTCAGGAACTGCACATAAGCCTTTTTGAGCTCCTCAAAATCACTGTTGTAATTCTCCAGATGATCTGCCTCAATATTCGTTACAATACCGAGCCATGGATGGTATTGCAAAAATGAGCCATCACTCTCGTCCGCCTCAGCGACTACCCAGTCGCCCTGGCCTGCCTTGGCGTTGGTGCCCACATTCATGATTTCTCCGCCAATAATATATGTCGGATCTGTATCACATTTATCCATAACAAGTGCAATCATGGATGAGGTGGTTGTTTTACCGTGAGCTCCAGCTACAGCCACACCTTTACGTTCGTTCAACAAACGTGCAAGCATCTGGGAACGATGCAGAATCGGAATGTTCAGCTCTGCAGCTGCTACCCGTTCCACATTATCAGCAGGTGCTGCCGTAGAGTAAACAACCAGGTCTGCTCCAGTGACGTGCTCTGCCGTGTGTCCGATATATATTTTCGCTCCCTTGGCTGCCAACTTCTCGGTCAACTCCTGCGAAGCGACATCCGATCCGGTAACGGTATATCCCATTTCCAACATAACTCTTGCGATGGCACTCATGCCATATCCGCCAATCCCTATAAAATGAACGTGTTCCGATGTATTTAACAAAACTTTCACCAACCTTTTTCAGAATCGGTTTGATGCAAAAGGGCTGCCCGCACATCCGCAATCAGGTACAGAGTGCCGGAGACCACCCCCAGATCTTCCGCTTCCGTCCGTGACTTCAATAGATCAAGTGCCTTTGCCCATTCGGGCTCGACGATGATTTCCAGTTCCTGCTTCGCAATGGCGGGACGTACCCGTTCGACAATCTGCAGCAATTCGGCTGCATCCATTTTGCGTCGGAAATCTGGCTCGGTCAGGATCAGCGTATCCACTAGTGGCAGTATATGCTGCAAATACGCTTCGTGATGCTTATTTGCCAACATACCCATCATCAAAATTAACTTGTTGTGCGGATAGACATCCATAATGCTCTTGGCCAGTGACTCTGCCCCTTCCGGATTATGTGCTCCATCGAGCACAATTCGAGGTTCATCGACGACTTTTTCGAATCTCCCTGCCCAGAAAGCATTCTCCAGTCCAAGTGCAATATCGTTGTCATCCAGCATAAATGCCATGTATTGTCTAAGCAATTCAAGCACCATAAGTGCGGCCGCTGCATTGTCACATTGATGTGAGCCCTGCATGCGTATGCGAACGTCCAGATCACGAAACGGGCCTGTAAAATGAAAAGATTGTCCGTTCTCATTGCTGTCCAGTCTATGATAAGAGAATTGATCTCCAGCCAAATACACGCTTGATTGAAGCTGCTGTGCTTTCTCCTGAATCACCTTCACAGCTTCGGGTTGAGTCGCGCAAGTCACAACGGGTACTCCCGGCTTGATTATACCTGCCTTTTCTCCAGCAATCTGCTCAATCGTATCTCCAAGAACATCCGTATGATCCAAACCAATGTTGGTGATGACGGACACAACAGGTGAGACAATATTCGTTACGTCCATCCTTCCCCCTAGCCCCGTCTCCCATACCACAACGTCAGGGTAACACTCCTCTGCATAGTACAGAAGCGCGAGAGCTGTGGACACCTCAAACATCGTGGGTGATCCCAGCGGAGTGGAGGCCATTTCCATGACCAGTGGATGTAATCGATTCGAGAGTTTAAGCAGGATTTCTTCAGGAATATCCTCACCGTTGTATTGAAAACGGTTGGTAAACTTGGTGATATATGGCGACGTAAAGGTACCCACATCATATCCAGCCTGAAGAAGCACTGACGTCAAAAAAGCGCAAGTCGAACCTTTGCCGTTCGTTCCCGCGACATGAATAAATTTGAGACGTTGGTGTGGATTGCCTAACATGGACATCAGACTCTCGATTCGTTCCAATCCAGGTCGGATGCCAAAAGGAATAAGGCCATTGATCCAGTCCACGGCCTCGTTATACGTAAGTAAAGGAGCTGCTGCATCTGTCCCGTCTAATTCCGTCATCTGATTCACCTTCGGTCCCGAGTTTGAGTGAAAAAAGCGGCCGGATGGCATAATCGCTCTCCATCCGACCCAAATATATTAACCTTTAAGTTCCTTGATTCGTGCAATCACTTTATCCCGTTTATCGGAATAATCTGCTTGCTTGGCGCGCTCTTCCTCAATAACTTTGGCAGGAGCTTTGGCAACAAAGCCTTCGTTCGCCAGTTTTTTCTCTACACGGAGAACTTCGCCCTCAAGGTTCTCCAACTCTTTCTCCAAACGAGCCACTTCCTGCTCGATATCAATGAGACCTGCGAGCGGCAAGTATAGTTCTGCCCCCGTAATGATCGCAGTCATTGCCTTATCCGGTGAGTTTAAATCCAGCCCACTATCGAACTCAGACGTATTACAGAAACGTTTGATGTAGTGACTGTTACGCGCAATGATGCTGGACGTCTCAGCACTATTTGCTTTGACCATCAACTCGATCTTTTTGCTCATCGGCACGTTCACTTCTGCACGAATGTTTCGAACTGCACGAATGGTATCCATGAGCAGGTTCATCTCGGCAACAGCCTCTGGGTTCTCAAGAGCAGGATCATATACCGGCCATGCTGCCAACGTAATGGTCTCACCTTCATGCGGCAGATGCTGCCAGATCTCTTCGGAGATGTATGGCATAAACGGATGAATCAGGCGCATCGTCTGATCCAGAACATAAGCAAGCACGGATTGTGTTTTCTTCTTGGCAACCGGATCTTCCCCATAGAAGGACAGCTTAGCAAACTCAATGTACCAGTCACACAGGTCATCCCAGATAAAGTTATACAACACACGACCCGTTTCCCCAAATTCATACGCTTCGATTAGACGCGTAATATCGCGGGAAGTTTCGTTCAGACGGTGCAAAATCCAATAATCCGCTGTACCAAGCTCTCCGCTAATGTCACGTTCCTCATAAGTGAATCCTTCCAGATTCATCAATGCAAAGCGCGAAGCATTCCAGATCTTGTTGGCGAAATTACGAGCCTGTTCCACCCGTTCCCAACGGAAACGGAGATCCTGACCTGGCGTGCTGCTGGTTGAGATCATGTAACGCATTGCATCTGCGCCGTATTTCTCAATCACATCCAGCGGATCTACACCGTTGCCCAGTGATTTGGACATTTTGCGTCCATCTGCATCACGAACAAGACCATGCATCAGCACATCCTTGAACGGAATCTCATCGGTGAATTCCAATGCAGTGAAAATCATACGTGCAACCCAGAAATATATGATGTCATACCCTGTCACAAGTACACTTGTCGGATAATAACGTTTCAGGTCTTCCGTATCTTCCGGCCAGCCTAGTGTGGAGAATGGCCATAAGCCGGAGCTAAACCAAGTATCGAGTACGTCTTCGTCCTGTCTGAGCTTGCGTCCAGCATACTCTGGCAGCGTTGTTGGATCTTCAGCAGATACGATGATTTCACCCGTTTCTTCATCATACCAAGCAGGAATACGATGTCCCCACCACAGTTGACGGGAAATACACCAGTCACGAACGTTTTCGATCCAGTTCAGATAGGTTTTCTCAAAACGATCTGGAACAAAATTAACTCCTTCACCGCTCTGTTGTTTCTTAATCGCTCTCTCTGCAAGTGGCTTCATCTCAACGAACCACTGTGTAGACAGATACGGCTCAACAACAGCTCCGGTACGCTCACTGTGTCCAACCTGATGCGTGTGATCCTCGATATTGATCAATACGCCCTGCTCTTTCAAGTCAGCAACAATCTGCTTGCGGCAGTCACTGCGATCCAGTCCCTGATATTTGCCAGCCTCAGCATTCATTGTGCCGCTCTCATCCATTACCGTAATTTGAGGCAGATCATGACGAAGACCTACTTCAAAGTCATTTGGATCATGCGCAGGCGTGATTTTAACTGCACCACTTCCAAACTCTTTATCCACATAATCATCAGCGATAATTGGAATTTCTCGTCCAATGATAGGCAGTACAAGTACTTTACCAATCATATCTGCATAGCGCTCATCCTTCGGATGAACAGCAACCGCTGTATCACCCAGCATCGTTTCAGGACGTGTTGTTGCCACTGTAACGTAGCCACTTCCGTCTTTGAGCGGGTAACGCAGATGGTACAAGTGACCCTGAACCTCTTTATATTCAACTTCAATGTCGGACAGAGCTGTCCGGTTCACCGGATCCCAGTTAATGATGCGTTTGCCTCGGTAAATAAGGCCTTTTTCATACAGTTGAACAAATACTTTGCGAACCGCTTGGGACAGACCTTCATCCAGCGTAAAACGTTCACGTGAGTAATCAAGCGACAATCCCATTTTGCCCCATTGTTGACGAATGGTAGTGGCATATTGATCTTTCCAGTCCCATACCTTTTCCAAAAACTTCTCGCGTCCCAGATCATAACGAGTCAGACCTTCTTCACGCAGCTTCTGCTCCACTTTGGTTTGGGTAGCAATACCTGCATGGTCGGAACCCGGAAGCCACAGTGCGTCGTAACCTTGCATCCGTTTGGTACGGATCAGAATATCCTGCAGTGTAAAATCGAGCGCATGCCCAATGTGCAGCATCCCGGTTACATTCGGGGGTGGAATTACAATCGTATACGGCTCGGCATCCTTACGTTGACCGGCTTTGAAATATCCGCGCTCCATCCAGGTGGAGTACCATTTGTCCTCTGCCGCCTTAGGATCATAAGTGGTCGGCATTTCTGTTGCAGCTGATTTTTTTTCCTCAGACATGTGTCATTCCTCCGTTACTTCATCATCTTCGCCAAAAAAAACAAAAAAAACCTTTCATCCATCAAAGGACGAAAGGTTAGCTTTCGCGGTACCACCTTTGTTTCACGCCTACAGCAAGATAGACTTCACCCTCTGTACATGACGTGACACTTCAAGCAGATAACGGCTGCTACCGGCCCATCCTACCTCAGAAATAAATGACGATAGATCTCATTCATCTCTTGTATTCAAACAGGCAACTCCCGGGCGACTTCGATCAGTTGGTTCCTGCGGAATCTCACAGCGCTGCAATTCCACTCTCTGAAAGGTCATACTGTCTACTACTCCCGTTCCACGTTGTTCTTCAAAAAACCTACACACATCATACCTTGCTCGTGCGCGATAGTCAACCTGACAACAGCGGATAAAGAGCGCTGGAATGCAGGTTTAGGGCGAATTATGCAAAAACCCGCAATCCTCAAGGGGATCACGGGTTGTAACGAAGGCTTTAACTACGGATTAAGGGATGTACAATATCTGACCTTCTTCCACAACTTGTTCAGATAATCGGTTATACAACTGAAGTTCCCTCGTGCTCAATTGATATCGATCTGCAATGGCATCCAGTGTGTCTTCTCGCTGAACGATGCACAGTTTCACCTTGCGGAATGGGGTCTGGTCGACAATCGTTCCCAGGAACAGGTTCTTCCATTCCACATCATCAGCTGGATATGTTTCTTCCTGTACCACACCCGCAGGAACCTCATCGCCTCGCTCCACTTCAGCATCGCGTGCCGCTCTGCCCGAGGATAACAAGGAAGAGATACCTACGCCCTCTTCTTGCCGTGGTGCGGATTCTTTTTTGCTGCCAAAAGCAACCTTCAGCTCCGGCTTGTCTTCCGTCTCAGCCACAGGTTCAGGAACAAATGCTTCGTTCTGTACGAACTCGTCTACCCCAGTCGCTTCAAAAGACGGTCGGTCTTCCTCAGCGTTGCCTGGTGGTTCAGACGAAGCAAATACACCTTGCCAGTTCTCCGCCTGTGATTCGCTCGGGACATCGGCAACTGCCTGATTCTCCTGCTGAGGTACAGATCTCGCTGATTCGAAGTGCCATACCTCTGGTGCGTCCGGTACATCCGGTGCTGCCAACTCATTAGATGATTGAGCAGTAGGCTCTGTGACTGCTTGATCTGCACTTCTCGAGTTCGCAGGCAATGCATCCACGGAAGGCTCGGACCAACCCGAAGACTCATCTTCCAGAGGCAGCAATGGTTCCGACTCAGGGTAAGAAGCTAACCGATCTGCGGTCTCAGCCATAAATGACGAGATCGGAGAAGGTTCGCTGTATTGCTCATGAGATGCCAATTCATCCCCATTCTCTGTCAGAGAGGCGGGATCTTCGTTTACATCAGGTTGTCTGTTTTCGTTAGCGTACTCCGCACTTTGCTCCTCAGATTGAATTGGCTCGGCCGATGACGAATCCGCATATTCTTGCTGCCATTCTTCGCTATTCCTTAATGTCTCTTCCCTTGTAGACAGGTCAGCGAATTCCGGGGCACCATATGCAAGTTCTGCTGCATTCGCAAGTCTCTCTTCCTCACTCCGCTGGAGCAGGTACTCTTGTGCAAATGTGTTGGGGTCGCTGCCTGTCTGTGCTGCTTCATCGGAACGGTTGGATTGCTGAGCATCAGGTGAATGAACAACTGTAAACTCATCTGCTGACCACACTTGTGGCTCTTCAACAGGAAACCCCTCGATGCCTCGCAGCGACAATACGCCTGTAATGTTCAGACTGCGATTGGATAACAGATCCACGTCAAAATTTTCGATCTCGATGGAAATATCCTCAATCGATCTGACCCGGTTCAGCGGCACTGTGATCTCCACGGGAATAAAATGTTTGAGCTCCTCTGAAGCCTCATTTTCTCCTCTGTACGCACCTGTAAGTAAAAGATGTCCTCTTAACGTGGCATGATCATCCTGCCCTATGACTTGAATGCGCGGGTAAAGTTCAATCTCCTCCAATTCCTCAATCGCAGGGACTCCCTCAGACAAATGAACGCGCTCATAAATATCGAACCGTAAACCATAAGGTTGATTCAACAAAGGTGGCGTCCTCCTTTCGGCATATGTTCACCATGATCCTTCTCATGGGACTGATCCATGGTCCAAATCCTTCGTTACCCCATCTATATGCCTTGAATGAGATGAGCATGCCACCTTTTGAAAAACCTTGTTATATATGTTCAACTCATGGTTATTTACACTGTCACTCCAATGACAGAACAACCCTCTGATCGCTGTTATCCCCAGATTTTTTTCATTCCTTTTTATAAAAGGGAAAATCCGGGGATAGCTTATGCTTCCGAAGCAGCTTTCTTTCAGAAAGCTTTTAGGCGAACGCTTTGCTTCTTCTGGTTGTTTCTGTCCTTTCCGTTTTCTTGTAAATAGTTAGTCGAACTTAAATAGTGTATTAGTAAGCCACCTCACGCTCTGCCAATTGTGTGAAATCAGATGGCCAAGGGGCATCCACTTCAATCATAGCTCCAGTTAGCGGGTGGCTAAACTTCAGCACCTCTCCATGAAGCGCCTGCCGACCAATGGCATCCGCTCTACCTCCATACAAGGCATCACCAATGAGCGGGTGTCCCGCGTAGCTCAGGTGTACACGAATTTGGTGTGTACGTCCTGTATCCAGCTTTAATCGTACAAGGGTTGCTCGTTCCCACACTTCGACGATCTCCACATGGGTAACAGCTTCCTGTCCACCTTCCGAGACACGCCTGCGCTGTTTGTGATGTCTGTCCTTGCCAATGGGAGCATCAATTTTGTGGAGTTCAAGGGGGATTTGTCCACCTGCAATGGCTACATAATGGCGGCCAATCTCTTTGCGACGCATCGCTTCATCCAGTTTGGCGAGGGCAAAAGCATTTTTGGCATATAGGACAGGTCCCGTTGTATCCTCATCCAGTCGATGAACATGGCGTACACTCGCCTGTATTCCGTTCATTTCATAATAGGAGGCAACCACATGATCCAGCGTGATGGCCTGATCGGTACGGCTTCCATCTGGATGTAGTTTCATGCCTGCCGGTTTGTGCATAACCAGACAGAAATCATCCTCATACAATACATCCACATCAGCCCAGCGTGGCTCGACATCGATTGGCTGGGACGCAAAAAGGGCCAGCCGAAGCCGGTCCCCTGCAAGTTGTATTCCTCGGTTAGTTTTCAGCTGACGAAGCAGTTTCTCCGGAAACTGAAGCTCAGACAATAGCCATTGCTCTGCAGCCATCGGTTTGTCTGAACTGCCTGTTACAGCTTTCCCTGGCATCAGCTCAAGCCATTCCCCGCGGCGTTTCCAACTTTTGATGGTCATAACGATTGAAGAGCTTTACGATTCGCCTCAATCGTATCGTCAATATCCTGCTCCGTATGCACACCAGAGACAAACATGCCTTCGTATTGCGAAGGAGCAACACTCACACCTTGATCAATCATGGCCGCAAAATAACGACGGAATTGATCCAGATTGCTTTCTTTGGCAATATCATAATTAGTTACGGGAACGGCACTGAAGAATGGACAAACCATGGAACCCACACGGTTGATGGTTATCGCAACACCCGTCTCAGCTGCATTTTTCTCGAATCCGGCTTGCAGACGTGCAGACAATGTCTCCAGACGGTCATAGACCTCTGGTGTTAACAATTTGAGCGTCGTATATCCTGCGGCCATAGCCAGCGGGTTCCCACTAAGTGTACCCGCCTGATAGATCGGTCCTGTTGGAGCAATCTGTTCCATCAGATCGCGACGGCCACCATAAGCACCAACCGGGAGTCCGCCACCGATCACTTTACCCAGACAAGTCAGGTCAGGTGTAACCCCATACCGTCCCTGAGCACAGTTCAACCCTACGCGGAAACCGGTCATGACTTCGTCAAAAATAAGCAGGCTGCCATATTGGGTCGTCAAACTGCGCAGGCCTTCAAGGAAACCGGAAGCCGGAGGTACAACCCCCATGTTACCTGCCACAGGTTCCACAATAACAGCGGCCAGTTCTTCACCATAACGTTCAAAAGCAAGCTTAACGGATTGCAGATCGTTGTAAGGTACCGTAATTGTATTCACAGCTACACCTTCAGGTACACCTGGACTATCCGGTAGACCCAGTGTTGCAACACCTGAACCCGCCTTGATCAGCAAGCTGTCGGCATGTCCATGATATGATCCTTCAAACTTCAGAATTTTACTGCGTCCGGTTACTCCGCGTGCCAGTCGAATGGCACTCATCGTTGCTTCCGTACCGGAATTAACCATCCGCACGATATCGATAGAAGGTACACGCTCACAGACGAGTTTTGCCATCTCGGTCTCCAGCAAGGTAGGCGCACCAAAACTTGTTCCTTTGAGGGCTGTCTCACGCAAAGCTTCTACAACGTCAGGGTGTGCATGTCCCATAATGAGTGGGCCCCACGATCCCACATAGTCAATAAAAACATTGCCATCAATATCGTAGATTTTGGACCCTTCGCCGCGTTCTGCATAGATCGGAGTAAGTCCCACCGATTTGAATGCGCGTACAGGGCTGTTCACACCCCCGGGTATGTACTGCTTCGCTTCCTCAAACGCGCTGCGTGAGCGCTCATCATTTCGACGATTACCTTGTTGTGCAGTCATGAATATCCTCCTTAATGTAATTTATTTTATTTCTCAGCCAACCAGCGTGAAGCGTCTTTTCCGTAGTAGGTAATGATCATATCTGCACCTGCGCGTTTCATGCTGAGCAGGATTTCCATGGCGACTTTTTTCTCATCGATCCAGCCTTGAATCGCCGCCGCCTTCACCATGGCATACTCGCCACTTACATTATAGGCAACAAGCGGAAGATCAAATTGATCCTTGATGGTGCGCATAACATCCAGATAGGAAAGGGATGGTTTTACCATCAACATGTCCGCTCCTTCGAGCACATCCGTCTCTGCTTCACGCAAGGCTTCACGCGCGTTCGCCGGGTCCATCTGATACGACTTGCGGTCTCCGAATTGTGGCGTGGAATCTGCCGCCTCGCGGAACGGGCCATAGAATGCAGATGCATATTTAACAGAGTAAGACATAATCGGAATGTGACTGAATCCATTCTCATCCAGCCCGGCACGGATCGCTTGTACAAATCCATCCATCATGTTGGATGGTGCAATAATGTCCGCTCCTGCTTTGGCTTGTGACACTGCAGTTTGCACGAGCAGATCCAATGATTCGTCATTTAATACATCTCCGCAGATATGACCGTCAATCTCCACGGTGTGTACCATACCGCAGTGACCGTGATCCGTGAATTCACACAGACAAGTATCCGCAACAACCAGCAGTTCTGGATACCAGGATTTGATCAATCTCGTCGCTTCCTGCACGATGCCATCTTCAGCGAAGCCAGATGAACCCACACTGTCCTTGGTCTCCGGAATACCGAACAATAACACGGCTGGAATTCCCAGCTCGGCAATTTCCGTTACTTCCTCCTGAAGACGATCCAGCGAAAAGCGGAATACGCCAGGCATGGATTTAATTTCAGATTTTACATTTTCTCCATACGTAACATAGATTGGTTGAATAAAATCATCCACGGTCAGATGGGTCTCTCTGACCATATTGCGAATACCTGCGGATTGACGTAAACGGCGATGCCGTACAATTGGAAAACTCATACGAGTAAAACCTCCCTGAAAGTTAAATAGAGCAAAAAGGGAAGCGCGCTGGTATCCTATCGAATTCAGCACGCTTCATATGTTGACATGATTACATGTGTATTAATTTCGAAGAGCGCCTTCTTTGGTGCCTGTCCGTTTCCAGTCGCATAGCACTGTGATCAAGCTATCCATCGTTGCTTCCTCTGCCATCAGTGTAACCTTTAGTCCAGCGGCTTCTGCCGTCTTCGCTGTAACAGGTCCGATACACGCAACCTCCACATCTTTCAATAAAGGCAGTGGATCTTGCAACCCCATACGTTTCAACATACTCATGAAGTTGGTAACTGTGGACGAACTTGTAAAGGTCACCGCATGAATACCACCTTCTTCAAGCAGCTTGAGCAGTTCATCATCATTCTCACCAGCGAGGATCGTATCGTAGGTGATGGCTTCGGTGACCTGAAGTCCTCGTTCTCTCAACTGATCACGTAACCATGTACGTGCAAGATCACCGTGCGGAAGCAATACTCTCTGACCTTCCTTCAATTCGCTTTCAAAAGCCTCAAGCATACCTTCGGCCTGGAAAGGACCTTTGACAACCTCTGCAACGATGCCATGTTTGCGCAAAGCATCTGCTGTGGAAGGTCCTACGGCAGCAATTCTCGCTTGATGAATCGAGCGAATATCCTTGCCTTCCTGTTCCAGATGGCGGAAGAAAAACTCCACGCCGTTCACACTTGTGAAAAACACCCAGTCATAGGTATTTAAAGCACTGAAGGCGTCTTTGACACTTTGCTTGGCAGATTCACTGGACGGCATGACCGTCTCAATAACCGGAAACTCATACGGTTCCCCGCCGAGTTCCTCAATGCGATTCACCAGTTCACTCGCCTGACTGCGAGCACGGGTTACCAGAATTCGTTTGCCAAACAGCGGCAGCGCTTCTGCCCATTTCAATTGTTCCCTTTGATTGACGACATCCCCCACCACAATAACAGCTGGTGGTTGGAAATTGGCTGCGATCACTTTCGCTTCTATATCCTCAAGGGTACCTGTAAGGGTATCCTGTTCCGCTCGTGTTCCCCAACGAATCAGAGCGACCGGTGTTTGCGCTGGACGACCATGACGAATCAATTGTTCGCTGATATATCCAATTTTGGCAACCCCCATCATAAATACCAGTGTACCCGTTGCATTCGTCACTTTATCCCAATGGATACTGCGATCAAGCTTGTCCGGACTCTCGTGCCCCGTAATAATAGAGATGGAAGATGCATAGTCACGGTGAGTCACAGGAATTCCGGCATACGCAGGTACACTTATTGCAGCGGTTACCCCAGGCACAATCTCAAACGGAATCCCGTTTTTGTACAGCAAACCTGCCTCTTCGCCCACGCGTCCAAAGATCGTTGGATCCCCACCCTTAAGCCGAACCACAACCTTGCCTTCAAGAGCAAGATCAACCAACAGTTGATTGATCTCTTCCTGTTTCATCGTATGCCGATCCGGGCGCTTGCCCACGTAAATCTTGACTGCGCCGGGTTTCATTTGTTTCAACAATCTCGGACTTGCCAAACGATCATAGACTACAGCATCGGCTTTACCGATGGATTCCCACCCTTTTACCGTAATCAGCTTTGCATCCCCAGGACCTGCTCCTACCAAAAAGACCTTTCCCACCATGTCTTCATCCCCTAACTTCTGCCAGTATCTGCTCTGCTCCCCGTTCAATCAATCTCCAAGCCACTTCTTCACCCAGACGAACCGGGTCTTTGCCGATCAGAGCTTCCTTAAGAATCAGTCCACCATCCGGCGTGCCGACCATACCTGTTAATTGTAACGTGTTTTCACCATTCAGGGAATCCGCATCTTCCTGAGGCAGCCATACCGCATGAGCACCAATTGGAACCTGACAGCCCCCATTCAATACACTGAGAAAACGGCGTTCCGCCTGTACAGGAAATGCTGTCTCCGGATCGTTATACAGCTGCAGCAAGTGCAATAGTTCCTCATCGTCTTCACGACATTCGATACCAAGCGCGCCTTGACCCACTGCCGGAAGGCAAGCTGTTTCCGTCAGGTATTCTGTGATCCGGTCTTCCCAGCCCATACGGTACAATCCTGCAGCTGCCAGAATAATCGCATCGAATCCTTCGGTCTCCAGCTTCCGCAGACGGGAATCAATATTGCCGCGAATCGATTCCAATTGCAAATCTGGACGGTAGGCCTTTAATTGACTCGACCGGCGCAGACTGCTTGTTCCGACTCTAGCTCCTTCTGGCAGTTGATCCAGAGTAAGTCCACCATTGGAGATCAGCGCATCCCGTGGATCTGCACGACGGGGAATAGCACCATTGATTAATCCTTCGGGTAACTCGGAGGGCATATCCTTCATGCTATGCACAGCCATATCAATCGTACGATCAAGCATCGCCTGTTCAATCTCTTTGACAAACAAACCTTTGCCTCCGACTTTTGACAACGTTACATCCAGAATGAGATCTCCCTTGGTAACAATCTTATGTACTTCAAAGTCAAAAGCTAATCCTTCCCGCTCACAAATATCACGTAAATCCTGAATGACATGGCCTGTCTGGGTTAGCGCAAGCGCGCTCTGTCTACTTCCAACTTTAATTGTACGCATATCTACACTTCCTCCTGATTACGGGATATCCAGTCCCCGATTTCTTCTTCGGTCCACCACCGAAAATGGCCTGTACGAATATCTTCTAATATGTGCATTTCAGTTAATTGCCGAAGCAACGCACTTCTGAGACTTGAAGATGATACGCGTGACTTCACCTCGGTCCTCATCTGGTGCAAAAACTCAAGGTACGTCTCATACTCATCACCGAACTGTCGTTCGAGTGTGGCACGTATCTCCGCAGCTGCTGCCGGTCCCGCTCCTGCTGTGGATATCGCTATGCTTAATCTCCCGCGCCTTACCACGCTTGGTGTAATAAAGCTGCTGTGCTCCGAACACATTGCGTCATTCACCAATACGCCCGCAGCCTCAGCATCCCGAACCACAGTTGAATTGACCTCTGAATGGTCAGTCGCTGCATATACGAGAAAGGCCCCCCGCAAATCTCCATTGCGGTAGGACCGGTCTATCCATTGAATTCGGGATTCATGATGCAGTTGTTGTAATACGGGAGTAAGCTCCGGACTAATGACCGTAATCTGTGCCTCAGCATGCAGCAATCCCTTAATTTTACGTTCGGCAACACGTCCACCACCAACCACGCAGCACTTCTTGCCTGAAGTATTCACAAATATCGGCGTGTAACGGTCCATCCCCTTCACTCTCCCGTCCAACGATGAAACGCTGAATACGCATTGGATAAAAAACTTATAATGACAAATCCATACCCGATCAGTGTCCATCTTGCCATGATAATTGTAGAGAACTGTTTCCTTCTCTTGGATACGAAGTAACCCAGATAGATGGCTATAGCAAGACCTGTCGAAATAACTTTGAGATCCAAGAGTAGAATCCAGCGTCTTTCCGCCACAATGGATAATACGGCAAGCATCACAGAAACACCAAGGAGCGGTGTTCCTATCAACGTAGCACCATCCATATACTTACCGATCACTTCCAGGCTTGGCAGCCGTCGCATCGTATCATTCCACTTTTTTTTCTTCAACTTACGGTGCAAGAACAGATATAACAAGGCAAATACCGTAGCAACGGTTAACGCCGCAAAACCAAGATTCGCCAAGGTAATATGCATAATGAGTAATCCATGTACCGTTTGCCAGTTATGCAGTGATATCTCTCCGGCCGTAAACCATAGTCGGTTTAATACCGTAACGGAAAAACCTACAACATTCAGCAACAAAATCACAAATTCGGAACGCTGAATGCGAGTCATGACAAGAGACATCAGCACAATACTGAATGAAAATATAAACAAAAAATCAAAGGTGGTGTAGATGGGGAAATGGCCTTCAGTCCACATGCGCAATATGACATGCGTCACCTGCAGTCCCCAAACAACGACAAGAAACCCTGTGCCTGTCCGCTTCGCCCCCGCATTGCGTCGAATGCAGTCCGAGAAATAGAACAGTAGGCTCAGGGCATACATATAGATTAGAGCTTCATAGACTTGTTCAGCAAGGGTCAAGCTGCCCACCCGCCTTATACGCCTGCCGGAGCATAAGCCGGCACGGGGTCTTGCCGGTTTTCGTTAAGGTGAGCAGCTGGTTTCGCCAGAGCTGTAGCATCACTCTGACTCACTTTTTCAGCGGCCACCTCTACTGCATCTTCCAGAGCGAAGATCTGAGTAAACATGCGCAGAGCTTCATCACCTTGCTTCGTGCCTGCCATTTCCTTAATCCGATTAATCGGATCTGTCGTCATTTGGTTCACAATACTCTTGGTCAAACGACGAATGACTTTACGTTGATGTTCATCGAGCTCAGGCAGTTTATTAAACAGGCTATCCATCGTTTCTTCATGAATGGAGACACCTTTTTCCTGCAAAGCGCGAATAACGGGACGAACACCCAACGTTTTGAGCCAATGGTAATAATCCTCCATCTCAAGCTCGATCATTCTCTCAATCTTGGCAGCTTCCACCTTACGCATCTCCAGGTTGCTCTCCACGATTCCTTCCAGATCATCAATGTCATAGAGAAATACATTGGATAATTCACCAATCGCCGGATCAATATCGCGTGGAACCGCAATATCAATCAGGAACAATGGACGAGATTGACGACGCTTCATGCTCTCCCGTACCACTGCTGCATCCATGACATAACGTTCAGCTCCAGTGGAACTAATCACAATATCAACTTCATTAAGTCGATTTAATGCCTGTTCCATCGTACAAGGTGTACCCCGGAACTTGGCTGCCAATTCTTCTGCTCTTGCAAGCGTACGATTCGCCACGATGACCTCGGATGCCCCGTTGGCATAGAGATGTTTCACGGTTAGTTCACTCATCTTGCCGGCACCCAGAATGAGCACCTTCTTGTCTGTGAACATGCCAAAAATCCTCTTACCGAGTTCAACAGCAGCATAACTGACAGATACGGCGCTTTCCCCAATGGAAGTCTCCGAATGTGCCCGTTTGCCCAATGTAACTGCCTGCTTAAATAACTTATTAAACCATGTACCTGTTGATTTCTCTTCCTGCGCTTTAAGAAAAGCCTGTTTCACCTGTCCAAGAATCTGAGTCTCACCAATGACCATGGAATCTAGTCCGCAGATGACACGGAACAAATGGCGCATGGCTTGATCATCTTCATATATATATAAGTGTTGCGTAAATTCTTCCCGTGGTACATTAAACCATTGTTCCATGAATGTTCGAATAAAATAACCACACATGTGAAGACGGTCCACCACAACATACAACTCGGTACGGTTACATGTGGCTACGATTACACCTTCCAATACACTCTTGGTCAGCTTGAGCTGCTGCAGCGCTTCAGACAAGTCCTTTTCTGCAAATGTGAATCGTTCCCTAACCTCTACAGGCGCCGTGCGATAATTCAAACCAACGACAACGATGTGCATTGCAAGTTCACCTGCCTAATAAATTTCCAATCAAAGTGCTTACTGCATATGTCTATCCATTTATGATTGACATGGTTAATTATATCACACATCATAGCCGTGACCGGGTCCTTTTTATGAAATGTTTATGAAATCACCATGTTCATCATCATATGCACTGTCATTTATTGTAGTGTCTCACCAAAGTTCACCGTTATGCGTTAAAAGGTGTCGATTATGAATATTCATAACGATACGCATATTAAAACAAATAGCCATGGAATTATTCCATGACTATTAGAGTTTGGGAGGTTATGTGTCCATCCCGATATGTGAACATTGTGTATGCAATATACTTTTTATTTAAACCCGTTCAGTCTGGTTGTTCATGTCTGGTGTTTCAACTTGCAATTCGCCCAAACCACGTACCAACTTCTTTGCATACGTTTTTTCAGGCTTTAATACGGATACCAGGTAGTCAATAGCAAGCTGTGGATCTACAGTCTCCCCACAAGTGTAACAATCAATCGCTGCAAAACCTCTCTCAGGATACGTATGAATGGAGAGATGGCTCTCAGACAATAGTACAAGTACGGTCGCTCCCTGTGGATCAAACTGCTTGGACTGTACGGACATCACTGTCGCGCCACATGCCTCTGCTGCTTCAACCATTTGGGCTTCCAGATACTCTGCATTGTTCAGTAGATTAAAGTCGACACCCCAAGTATCAACAGCAACGTGTCTTCCGAAAGTTGAATATTCCATCCTTCGGTTCCCCCTTCCTAGGAATAAAATGTTTGAAAAATTTCATCCGCTAGGACCTACGTCATTCACTTCCCGAGGGAAAAATCTCTCGCAACATATAATGTCCTGAGTGAATCCTGGTTCCTATATTGTTTTCAACGAGATTAAAAATAACATTGAATCAGAGTGAAATCAACCCTTTTCCAGAAGATTGTAAAATAAATATTTTCAATTCGGAATATTCGATCTCACATTAAAAAATCCCCTGAAACCTCCACATTGGCGAGTGCCACTGCCCGGAAGATACAAGGGAATTGATTACATTCATATACGTTTATAAACATACAATTTTAAGTTAATAGGCTTCAAGCTCAAACAACCGTTTTTGATGACGAGCAAGGGTCTCATCAATCTGATGGAGCTGATCAGCAGTCGCATCTTTTCTAGTGTCCAGCAGTGAATCGATCTCGGCATACACACGGTTGATTTCGCGTTCTACATCTCTGGCCTGGAACAGATGTTGCAATTCAAGCAACGTATTTTTGTATTCATAGATCACTCGGGTGTTCTCCCCGGTTTTCTCCACAATTTTACGGACAGTGCCTTGAGCATAAACATACGTCATGGTGAACCCTTTATAGATCCGATGCACGACCCCGTCACCTTTGAAAGTCACAAAGAGCTTCCGGACAACGTTGGTCAAATGCAGATTCACCAGGCGGCAAGATAACTCACAGATATAAAACCCTTCTATGCGGTCAAAAGGGAAATGCACTTCTTCTCCACTTACATCCCCCAGCACAACCTCCTGACAACCATTGTCCAACACCTTAACCCGATGATGAAGCCTGCCGTCTTCTGTCATGCGCAAAAACTGATGCATCTGGGGTTCTGACAATTTCATAGTGGCCTTAACATACTCTGTGGCTAACCGCTGAGCCATACAAATCCCTCAATTCTTTCCCGATTGTTTTGTCTTCCTGCACATATAGCAGTCATCTCAAAATTCTTCAGGCCGGCAAGGCCGGTATTTTGGTACTGTTGGCAATATGCACCTATGCTCATTATACACTACCCTAACACTATTTTTCTCCATACCCAGATGATGAATTCTCACGAAATTCCATAAAAAACCCGATTAATCTTGATCTCATCTAAGATTCATTTAGCATGCTCACTTTCCCGCACTAAAACAGTATACTATCTCGGTTATCCGTTAATTTTGTTGTTTTCTTCCTCTTCAGAAACACCCTCTGCATCCGGCACTGGTGCATACTTATCGATGCGGGCATGGCGGGTTATGATGTCCCATAACTCTTCTTTCCCCAATCCCTCTTCGGATGAAAACGGCACAAACAAATCTCCTGAACGAAGGCCCAGTGATTCCTTAATGACTTTGATATGTTTGGCTCTGCGTGTTTTTGGAATCTTGTCCATCTTGGTCGCTACGACAACCAGAGGCAATCCGTTATGACGAAGCCACTCATTCATCATTTTGTCATCCTTCGATGGCTCATGTCTCATATCCACCATCTGCATAACCAGTTTCAATTCTTCGCGTCCGAGCAAGTATTTCTCCATCATTTTGCCCCAGGCAAAGCGTTGCTCTTTGGAAACTTTAGCGTAGCCATATCCCGGGAAATCGACGAAGTAGAGATCCTGATTAATTTTATAATAGTTGAGTTGCTGTGTCTTACCCGGTGTTGAGCTCGTCCGAGCCAAATTTTTACGATTGATCAAACGGTTGATCAGGGAAGATTTTCCCACATTGGAGCGTCCCGCCAAAGCAATCTCTGGCAGACCGTCCTCGGGGTATTGTTCAGGCCGAACGGCACTGATAATAAATTCAGATTGATTTACTTTCATATTGTATCTTTCCTCTCTTGAACGCCTGTGCTATGCATCACCTGTTGAAGGTATTATGCCATGGATTGTTCTATCATACCAAAAAAACCGTTCCAGCGGACGCCGAAGCCTCCGCAGAACGGTCTAATCTTCATACGAACCTTTCGGATACGTGGATTACAGGTGAATTCCTGTCTGCTCAACAAGTGCATGCTGCAATACCTGATCCATATGGGCTACAGGGACAAACTCCACATCTTCCTTGATGCTGTCTGGAATGTCACGCAGGTCCCGTTCGTTATCCTTAGGCAATAATATTTTTTTATAGCCGGCACGATGGGCTGCCAGTGATTTCTCTTTCAGACCACCAATCGGCAGCACACGTCCACGCAGTGTTATTTCACCAGTCATCGCGATATCCTTGGACACATGTTTGTTCGTCAAAGCTGAGATTAACGCTGTTGCCATCGTAATCCCGGCAGATGGACCATCCTTCGGAATCGCTCCTTCCGGAACGTGGATATGAATATCGTTCTTTTCATGGAAATCAGGCGATATCCCAAGTTGCGTAGCTTTGGAACGAGTGTAACTGAATGCGGCTTGTGCCGATTCCTTCATGACATCTCCCAGTTTACCTGTCAGAGTCAATTTACCTGTTCCAGGCACAACAGTCACTTCAATAACAAGGGTATCTCCGCCCACTTCAGTCCACGCCAGACCCGTTACGGTACCAATCTGATCTTCAAGTTCGGCCATGCCATAACGGAACTTGCCAGGTCCAAGATAGTCTTTGATCTCATCTGATGTGATGTTAATCTGACCTTCCACACCAGATACGATATTCTTGGCAGCTTTCCGGCACAACGAAGCCATCTGCTGTTCCAGATTACGCACACCTGACTCCCGTGTATATTCACGAATGACACGCAACAGCGCGTCATCCGGGATTTCCAATTGCTCTTCTTCCAGACCATGGTCCTGCTTCTGTTTGGGCAACAAATAGTTTTTCGCAATTTGCAGCTTCTCCAGCTCTGTGTAACCAGGGATGTTGAGCATTTCCATCCGATCCAGCAATGGACGCGGAATATTGTGCACCGTGTTGGCAGTTGTTATAAACATAACGTTGGATAAGTCAAACGGCAATTCTACAAAGTGATCACTGAACGTATTGTTCTGTTCCGGATCAAGGACTTCAAGTAACGCTGCGGAAGGGTCTCCGCGGAAATCTGAAGCCATCTTATCAATCTCGTCGAGCAGGAATACCGGATTAAGTGAACCCGCCGTTTTCATCCCCTGGATGATACGCCCAGGCATGGCGCCTACATAGGTGCGTCGGTGACCACGAATCTCGGCTTCATCACGCACGCCGCCAAGAGATATTCTTACAAACTCCCGACCCAGCGATCTGGCGATCGAACGGGCAAGTGATGTTTTACCGACCCCTGGAGGTCCAACCAGACAGAGAATTGGCCCTTTGAGCTTCTTGACGAGCTTCTGGACAGCCAGATATTCAAGCACACGCTCTTTGGGTTTTTCCAATCCGTAATGATCTGCATTGAGCACATCTTCGGCTTTTTGGATATCCAGGTCATCCGCTGTCATCTGACTCCAAGGAAGGCCAAGCAGCCAATCCACGTAGTTGCGAATGACTCCGCCCTCGGCTGAACTTGCAGGCATTTTCTCCAGTCGATCAATTTCTTTCTCGACCTTTTCTTTCACCTTGTCCGGCAAGCCGAGTTCTTCCATCTGAGTGCGAAGTTCCTCGACCTCACCCGCACGGCCTTCTTTTTCACCCAGTTCTTTCTGGATCGCTTTCATCTGCTCGCGCAAATAATATTCCTTCTGCGTTTTCTCCATCTGTTTCTTCACACGTTGGCTAATCTTGCGTTCAAGCTCCAGCACCTCGCGCTCATTGTTCAAAATATCCAGCAATTTCTCCAGACGTTCCCGAACGTCGATGGTCTCCAGAATTTCCTGTTTGTCCTTGATCTTCAAGGACAGGTGACTCGTGATGACATCGGCCAGACGCCCTGGTTCTTCGATGTCAGACACCGCTGCGAGTGTCTCTGGTGTCACTTTTTTGGACAGATTAATATAATTCTCGAACTGGTTCAGAACGGTACGCATCAAGGCATCCGTCTCCGGATGGGTATTCTCCTCTTCAGGCAGCTCTTTAGCCAGTACTTCATAATATTCCTCGTTGTCCGTATATTCAATAATTTCAGCCCGTTCCAAGCCTTCCACGAGTACACGAATCGTACCGTTCGGAAGCTTCAGCATCTGTCTGACCTTGGCCACGGTTCCGATTCTGAAAATGTCCTCTTGTGTTGGTTCTTCAATATTTACTTCGGCTTGGGAACATAGGAGAATCAGATGTTCTTCTACCATCGCTTTTTCTAAAGCCTTGACCGATTTCTCCCGGCCCACATCGAGATGCAGTACCATACTCGGGTAGACGAGAAGTCCTCTTAAAGGCAGTAAAGGAAAACGACGACCTTTCGCTTTGCTCGGTCCCATCGCTTTCGCACCTCCAATGGCTCTCAGGTTGTAGTCATTCATTATTCTATCAAATGTTCACATAAAAAACCAATGAAGGGAAGCGCTTAGCAGCTTCCCGAATCTGTAACCTGTCCTGGACGAGGCACGTCCGCACGCAAATAGGAAGCGGATGCTGGTGGAAAAATCTCCGGTGCAGGTGCAACTGTCTCCTCTGCAAGCTTCGTTTGTTCCATCTGTTGTGATTCCGGAACCCAGGCAAACACTTCACGGAATACGTCCTGTACCGTATCTACCGGGATAACGCGCAAGCCATCCAGATTCTCAAAAATGGACTGCCAGTTCTCCGCGGGAATAATAACGGTCTTCGCCCCTGCCTGAAAGGCAGCCTCCACCTTGGCCAGCACGCCACCAATAGGCTTAACCCGACCATGAATACTGATCTCGCCAGTCATCGCTGTCTCATGATCCACAGGGCGTCCCTGAATGGCTGATGTAATGGCAGTCGCCATCGCAATCCCGGCAGATGGACCATCAATAGGCGTCCCACCTGGGAAATTCACGTGTAAATCGTAATCATTCGGACGAATACCCATGGCTTTTAATACGGTTAACACATTTTCAACCGAGCCTTTGGCCATACTTTTTCGCCGGAGTGTACGCGAACCGCCTCCAATCTCTTCCTCATCCACAACGCCTGTAATGTTGATTCGGCCTTGATCTTTAAGAGCCGGAACAGCAGACACTTCGATCTCCAAAATGGTTCCCATATTCGGTCCGTATACCGCCAAGCCGTTAACAAACCCCACCTGCGGCTGTGTAGGGACCTTCCGATCAGGCCGTGGCTGAATCTGGCTGCTACCCGCCACCCACTCCACATCAGACGCCTGAAGCGTCTCACGCTTCTCTGTCAGCGCAAGTCCAGCAGCCAGCTGGATGATATTGACCGCTTCACGTCCATTGGTTGCATATCGCTTGACCACATCAACGGCATCCGGACATGGACTGAACCCTATTTTCTGAACAGCATCCTCTGCAATTCGCCCAATCTCCTCAGGCAACAAAGGACGGAAATAAACTTCCATGCAGCGTGAACGCAAAGCTGGTGGCAGTTCATGAGGCGAACGTGTCGTCGCTCCAACAAGGCGGAAATCGGCCGGCAGCCCATTTTGAAAAATATCGTGGATATAAGCAGGAGTATGCGTGTCTTCCGAGTTATAGTACGCACTCTCCAAAAACACCTTGCGATCCTCCAACACTTTCAACAGCTTATTCATCTGAATCGAATGTAATTCACCAATTTCATCAATAAAAAGCATTCCCCCATGCGCTTTCGTCACAGCGCCTGGTTTTGGTTGGGGAATACCAGCAACGCCCATAGCTCCTGCTCCCTGATATATCGGATCATGAACCGAACCAATTAAGGGGTCCGCAATACCACGTTCATCAAAACGGGCTGTTGTTGCATCCAGCTCCGTGAATTTGGCGTCTGGCTTGAAAGGAGAAGATGGATTCTTCTTAGCCTCTTCCAACACAACCCTTGCGGCAGCTGTCTTCCCGACTCCGGGAGGGCCATAAATGATAACATGTTGCGGATTCGCACTGCATAATGCAGCTTTAAGGGCACGTAGCCCGTCTTTTTGCCCAACAATATCGTTAATGGTAGCTGGACGCGTCTTCTCCGACAGCGGCTTGGTGAGTGAGATCGAACGCAGCTTGCGCAGCTTCTCCAGTTCCTTGCGAGATTCACGCTCAACGGCACTGCGGTTCGTTTTCTGGCCACGCAGCAGGTTCCAGAAATACAAACCAATCACCACTCCAAAAAATAACTGAATCAACATGATGACCATACCAAATTCCATGTCTTCACATCCTCCTATTTTGTCGCTATTCTCATATGAGATCATGCTAATACTTGGTAGTATAGCCTTTTCAACGCGACGTAAACGGGCGATGCGGAAATTGTATGCGAGAAAATAAAAAGCCCGCCATCACTGGCGAGCTTTTGTTGTAACAAGATATGAATCAATCAGTGCGAACGACCAGGAATAACACCTGTCTCTTCGTAGGCTTCGACGATTTTGTCGATCTCTTTTTTTAATTCCTCAACCATGATTTCTTCAGGCACTTTACGGATCATCTTGCCGTGACGGAACAAGAGACCTTCTCCACGAGCACCGGCAATCCCGATATCCGCTTCTTTAGCCTCACCTGGACCATTAACCGCACAACCCAACACCGATACTTTAATCGGCACCTTCAGTTTGGAGATATACTCTTCCACTTCGTTGGCAATGGAGAACAGGTCGATATCCAAACGTCCACACGTTGGGCAGGAGATCAATGTGGCTGCATTTGTAATGAGTCCAAATGTTTTGAGCAGATCACGAGCAACCTTGATTTCTTCTACCGGGTCCGCACTCAGTGAGATCCGCATCGTTGAACCAATACCCATCGACAACAAGGCTCCCATACCTGCGGAGCTTTTGATCGTACCCGAGAACAGTGTACCCGCTTCGGTAATTCCGAGATGCAACGGATACGGAATGATTTGAGCTGCTTTGGTATACGCCTCAATCGCCATCGGCACATCCGATGCTTTGAGAGATACGATGATATCATGGAAATCAAGCTCTTCCAAAATACCAATGTGATACAATGCACTTTCTACCATAGCATCTGCCGTAGGATATCCATACTTCTCAAGGAGATGGTTTTCCAAAGAACCCGCATTTACTCCAATCCGAATCGGAATGCCGCGGTCTTTACAAGCCTTAACCACTTCTTCCACTTTTGCACGTTTACCGATGTTACCTGGATTAATCCGAACTTTATCGATGCCGTTCTCAATCGCAAGTAAAGCCAGCTTATAGTTGAAATGAATGTCCGCTACAAGCGGTATATGAATGCGTTTTTTGATTTCCTTGATGGCTGCGGCAGCTTCCTCATTATTCACCGTTACACGTACCACTTGACAGCCCGCTTCTTCCAGTCGCAGAATCTCTGCAACCGTGGCTTCAACGTCTGCCGTTTTGGTTGTACACATACTTTGGATAATGACTTCGTTACTGCCACCGATCGTTACGTTTCCCACTTTCACGGGACGTGTATCCTGTCTTAAATACATGAGTGATTTCTCTCCCCACAACGTCAAAGCTCCACCCTGACAGAGACATGAATTCGCCTTCTGCCAAAGTGGAGAACTGACAAGTCTATATTTCAGAGTTCAACGGGATTCAGGCCTTTTATTAGGCGCTCTCTTCCTGCTTATCGTCCTTTGATTGGCTTAGTTCAGGCACGACTCTTTTCTCAACAACTTCTTCGGTAATGACACAGTTCGTAACATCTTCACGTGAAGGCACTTCATACATGATTTCCAGCATGATACCTTCAATGATGGCACGTAATCCACGTGCACCTGTGTTACGTTTAATTGCTTCTTTTGCAATCGCGAGCAATGCAGCTGGTTCAAAGACCAGATTCACATTATCCAGCTCAAGCAGTTTTTGGTACTGTTTGGTAAGCGCGTTTTTTGGTTCGGAAAGAATCCGTACCAGCGTATCTTCATCCAGCGGCTCCAAAGTGGAGATGACTGGCAGACGGCCTACAAATTCCGGAATCAGACCAAATTTCAGCAAATCTTCCGGCAATACCATACCCAGGTATTCACCTGGTTTCAGATCTTTTTGCTCAGAAACGGTATTAAAGCCAATGACTTTTTTACCGATCCGGCGTTTGATCATTTGCTCCAGACCATCAAAGGCACCGCCGCAAATGAACAGGATGTTTGTTGTATCGATCTGAATGAATTCTTGATGAGGGTGTTTACGACCACCTTGTGGTGGTACAGAAGCCACAGTTCCTTCAAGAATTTTCAAGAGAGCCTGTTGCACACCTTCGCCCGATACATCACGAGTAATGGATGGGTTTTCGGATTTACGCGCTACTTTATCAATCTCATCGATATAAATAATGCCACGCTCTGCTTTTTCCACATCATAATCAGCAGCTTGAATCAGTTTGAGCAGGATGTTCTCTACATCCTCACCTACATAACCAGCTTCTGTTAATGACGTAGCATCCGCAATAGCAAAAGGAACATTCAAAATTTTCGCCATCGTTTGCGCAAGCAACGTTTTACCAGAACCTGTTGGTCCTAACAGCAAAATGTTACTCTTTGACAATTCAACGTCTTCAATTTTGCTTTGTGTGTTGATCCGTTTGTAGTGATTATACACTGCAACAGACAATGATTTTTTCGCTTGTTCCTGTCCAATAACATATTGATCCAGAATATTACGAATTTCTTTTGGTTTCGGAATATCTTTCAGGTCTACTTCTTCATCATGACCAAGTTCTTCCTCAACGATTTCGGTGCAAAGTTCGATACATTCATCACAAATGTACACGCCTGGTCCAGCGACCAACTTGCGTACCTGCTCCTGAGATTTACCGCAAAAAGAGCATTTCAATTGCCCTTTCTCATCGTTAAATTTAAACATGAAACCACCCCTTTAGGAATTGATCGGTCTACTGAGCACCTGGTCAATAATGCCGTACGTCTTAGCTTCTTCAGCGCTCATGAAGAAGTCACGGTCGGTATCCCGCTCAATTTTCTCAAGAGGCTGACCCGTACGATCGACGTATATTTGATTCAGTTTCTGACGTGTTTTAATAATCCATTCTGCGTGTATCTTAATATCCGCAGCCTGTCCTTGAATGCCGCCAAGCGGCTGATGAATCATTACTTCGCTGTTTGTCAGCGCATATCTCTTGCCAGGTGCACCGGCTGTCAGCAATAACGAGCCCATGCTTGCTGCCATCCCTACGCAAATGGTAGATACATCCGGCTTGATAAATTGCATCGTATCGTATATACCCATCCCTGCGGTGACAGAACCACCAGGTGAGTTAATGTACAAGCTGATATCCTTCTCAGGATCGTCGGCTGCCAAAAACAAAAGCTGTGCTATGACAAGATTGGCTACATCGTCATCAATCGCACTGGTTAGAAAGATAATGCGATCTTTCAGCAAACGTGAATATATATCGTAAGACCGCTCGCCTCGATTGGTTTGTTCTATAACCATTGGCACCAGACTCATGAGACCAACCTCTTTTCTACATGTAATTAGACATAGGCCACCTGTAAAGCAAACCCAAATTCATTCTAACACTTTCCTGTGACAATGTCATTTTTCACAAGAGGGGTCAGACATCCGTTTGTTTACTTTTTTAGCCTGATCATATTTAACCATGTTTTCTATGTATGTGCAAATTGAAGCCATCCTATGCCGTCTTGCCGTTTTTTATTTGCATGAAGTACATAGGTATGTAAAAAGTGTACACGGATCAATAAAATTAGTGTTCATCCATATAATTACTTCATTTTCTATAAAATGGATGTCATAATTTAAAAATAAGGCACGCAATAATTCACGTGCCTTATCGTTTATTCAACTGACAAGTTGATAACAGCTTGTCTTATTTTTCGTCAGCTTCTGCAACAACTTCTTCAGCTGGAGCTTCAACTGGTTCAACAACTGTGCTGTTCTCAACAAGAACGTCAATCGTTTTGCGCAGTTTAACTTCATCGCGAAGGCTGTCCAGGGAACCATTACCTTCGAGGATGCCACGGATCTCATCAGCAGGACGCTTGTAAGATTCAGCCATTTTCTCGAGTTCTTGATTCACTTCTTCGTCAGATACTTCAATGTTTTCCGCTTTACCTACAGCTTCAAGCACCAGGTTGTTGCGAACACGTTTGGAAGCATCTTCTTGCATTTGTCCTCTCAGGTCAGCCTGAGTCTGGCCAGAGAAGCTCAGGAACATTTCAAGGTTCATACCTTGGTTACGCAGACGGTTGTCGAAATCACGCATCATGTTTTGTACTTCGCTCTCAACCATTGCAGCAGGAATGTCCACTTCAGCGTTCTCAGCCACTTTTTCTACAACTGCATTTTCTTGTGCAGCTTTGGCTTCGTCAGCTTTACGGGATTCCAATTGTGTTTTCAGGTCAGCTTTGTACTCTTCCAGTGTGTCGAATTCGCTAACATCTTTAGCAAACTCATCATCCAATGCAGGAAGTTGTTTGCGTTTGATTTCGTGAATTTTCACTTTGAATACCGCTTGTTTGCCAGCAAGTTCTGCTGCATGGTAGCTCTCTGGGAAAGTCACTTCTACGTCTTTGAAGTCGCCTGTGGAAAGACCCACAACTTGCTCTTCAAATCCAGGGATGAATGTGTTGGAACCCAGTTCCAGGGAATAACGCTCAGCTTGTCCACCTTCGAAAGGTACACCATCAACGGAACCGTCGAAGTCGATTACTGCAACGTCGCCGTTAGCAGCGGAACCTTCGTCGATTACAACGAGTTCAGCGTGACGTTGTTGAAGACGCTCAAGTTCTTCAGCCACTTCTGCGTCAGTTACTTCACCTTTTGCTACAGCAACTTCGATTCCTTTGTACTCACCAAGAGTAACTTCAGGTTTCACAGTTACTTTTGCTTTAAACTTGAATGTTTGTCCTTTAGCGAATTGTTCAACATCTACGTCAGGACGATCAACCGGGAAAATATCCGTTTGGTCGATTGCTTCTGTATAAGCTTCAGGAAGCAAAATGTCGATTGCTTCTTGATAAAGGCTCTCTACACCAAAACGTGCTTCGAAGATGGAACGTGGTACTTTACCTTTACGGAATCCAGGTACGTTTGCTTGTTTAACCACTTTATTAAAAGCTTTGTCGAGTGCTGCAGTTACACGATCTGCATCCACTTCAACCTCAAGAACCCCAAGGTTCTTCTCTATCTTTTCCCAAGTTGCTTTCATTGTATACTTTCCCCTCCAAAATTCACATGTTCACGTAGGCAATCACGTACAAAATAACCATTTTAGTATAAACAAGATTAGATTCTTTTTCAAGGGGAATCCCTTGATACGGTTTAAGGAAAACGTTTCCGGCCTCGATTAACCGTCCAAACCGGCAGATACAAATTGTTTCATGGAACGATAAGCCTGCTCCAGTCGAAAGCGCATCGCGCCTGTCACAGCATACATTGAGCGGGTATTTTCCTCATCATGAGAACCACCCAGACTGTCTGCAACGGTCATATGTAGAGCTGCTGCCCATATATCTGTCATGGAATCATTTTCTTCCAACATCGATACATAATCACGGGTTCCATACACCGCCATGACATATTGTATCCACAGTTCCTGGGCAAAATAAAAGAGCGTAGGTTCATGAACCTCCGTCTGATCTGCCACTCGTTCCAGAATCTGAACGATTTGGATTGGGAATTCCTCTGGTCTAAGAGGCACGGTGTCGATCTCGACTTCAACCTGCTCTTCGCCTCTCGTAAACAGGATCATACCTTGAACACCTCGGCGACGCAAGGTTTGCAGCACCCGGAATTGAAGCAGAGGGTGAAGCGACTTATCTTTTAACCAACTCGTAAGTGCCTCGTCAATCTTCGGCAGATCAAGATAGGCCAGCTGCTCCAAAGCCAGCATCGTCTGTTCAGACAGCGGCTCCTCCATTACTGTGCGAAGCATCTTATCTGCATAGCCATCATCCTGTTCAAGCTTCATTCGGGCATGCTGCCGTGCCATGTCCTCCTCACTAATCTCTTCTTCCTCTTCTCGTTCTTCAAGAACGGGAGGCGAGGTTTCTTCATATTGAGGAAACGCAGCCTGAAGCCATTCAAGCAGGGCCCGCCATTCATCATAGTGGCGCTCTTCCTGTCCCTGACATTGCAGCAAAAAGTGAAGCAATTTCATCGCTTCACCATACCGTTCATTTTCAAGCATAACTGTCAATTGAATCTGGTAATAGTCCAGCGTCTTAGGAAACAGCACAATATTGTTGTTATGCTCGGTTTCCGGGGTCGTGGATTCCTTAATGGGAGCACCTCCTCTATATCCTGAATATCCAGTTGGAATCAACCTAAATAGATGTATATATTAAAACGATTGTTGATCTATTTTTGAGTTCTCCTGATATTCTAACATAACCTTAAATATAATGAAAAAAACGTTACTGCCGCCAAATATCATATACGAAAAACAGTTTAAAATAAAATGCTTGATATTCCTGTATGCATATGATAAAATCAATTTTGCTTGAAAAAATTCATGTCTCAGTAGCTCAGCTGGATAGAGCAACGCCCTTCTAAGGCGTCGGTCGGGGGTTCGAATCCCTCCTGGGACGTATAAAAAGAAAACTTCCTTCGGGAAGTTTTTTTGCGTTCTGGGGATGAGAACCCCCAAGGGTTCGTCGGAGCATTCGCTTCGTTAGCAACACTTCGCAGTCTCGACTGCAAGGAGAGTATCCCTCCTGGGACGTATAAAAAGAAAACTTCCTTCGGGAAGTTTTTTTGCGTTCTGGGGATGAGAACCCCAACGGTTCGTCGGAGCATTCGCTTCGTTAGCACTACTTCGCAGTCTCGACTGCAAGGAGAGTATCCCTCCTGGGACGTATAAAAAGAAAACTTCCTTCGGGAAGTTTCTTTTTGCGTTCTAGGGATGAGAACCCCCAAGGGTTCGTCGGAGCATTCACTTCGTTATATGCTCTATGTCGCTGCATTGGAGCGTCCACATTTGCTCACTCTATAAGCAACACGTTGAAGAATCGATGTTCTAACGAACGCGGGACACTTTATTTGCTCCAAATTCAGCATCACTGAATTCTAACGAATCTTAGAGAGCTTATCTCACCAATTCTGGGGATTAACTCACTTATTTACACTTCATAGCCAGATTAACGTCGCTGAGGTTCGTTAGAATCTGAAAATAGCGATTTTACCCATTATAAGACCTCGTGGATTCGTTAGAGTTCACCGGCTAGTCGAGGCACCCACGGTCCATTGGGTGTTTTTTCATTTCATTGCTCAATATTGACATGGAATGTTATGCTTACGGAGTGGATTATGTAACAATCCATACATATCAACTTCTTAGGAAACAGGAGATTTTATCAATGTCATCTTCAATACAGCAACACTCATCTATCCATACCGAGGAAGAACATTCTTCGACATCCAAAAGATTCGGCCTGTTGTTAGCAGGCATTATCGTCATCGCCGCTACCATGAGATCACCGATTACAGCAACCGGACCTGTAGTGGAGATGATCCGCTCAGATACAGGTATCGGCCATACGATGGTCGGGCTTCTGACCTCACTACCTTTGCTCGCCTTTGCAGCAGTCTCCCCCTTTGCACCACGTCTTGCCAAACGTTTAGGACTCGAATCTGCTCTGCTATTGGCTGTTATGATCGTAACCATGGGGGTGGCCTTACGCTTGTTGCCTTCCGTTCTCTCCTTATATGCAGGAACCGCAATATTGGGGTGCGGCATTGCATTAAGCAACGTGCTTTTGCCAAGTTTGATCAAACGTGATTTTCCATTGCGGGTAGGTATCGTCACCGGATTATACTCTGTATCCATGAACATATTTGGCGCCATCGCCTCAGGTGTGAGTGTGCCCGTAGCAGGAGCCACATCTATGGGTTGGCGTGCTTCGTTAGGCATGTGGGCCTTATTGTCCATACTGGCGCTTCTCTTGTGGCTCCCCCAGATCGCCGCAGGACGTCAGCGAATGTTATTTATAGCCACACAAAGTGAAGGGACGCCTGTACGTCTACGGACCTCTTCTCTGGCCTGGTTCATTACTTTATTTATGGGTCTGCAATCTCTAATATTCTATACAACGATTACCTGGCTTCCCGAGATTCTCGCTGAGCAAGGATTCAGCCCCACCTCAGCAGGGTGGATGCTCTCCCTAATGCAGATGGTTAGTGTACCGGCTACCTTTATCGTTCCAATCCTCGCCGGCCGAACGCAAGATCAGCGTGTTCTAACTGCGATAACGTGCTCTTCTTTAATTGTCGGGTATGCTTTATTGTTAAGTGGTATCGCTTCGCTCGTTACCATCGGTGTCACGTTGGCAGGAATAGGTGCTGGAGCTTCATTTGGAATGGTAACCATGTTCTTCGTCCTTCGCACAAAAGATGCCAGACAAGCTGCCAGCCTGTCCGGAATGGCTCAGTCCTTCGGATATATGCTTGCTGCAGTGGGACCTCTACTGTTCGGCATGCTTCATGACTGGACAAAAGGATGGACCCTGCCGTTGCTAATACAGGTCATTCTGGCCGTCGCTCTGCTAATCGCAGGGATTCAGGCCAGCAAAAATAGAATGATCGGTTAGTCATATAATTCATTTATAAAAAAACAAAACGGCCTCCATCCAGCAAATCAGGATGGAGGCCGTTTATTCATACAACAATTCCTTCATTAATTTAATCAATTTTAATCAATTTCAATGAGGAATGAACTTACTTCACTTTTACCTTAATCGTGTCTGTGCTGGTAACTCCGGCTGCGTTAATTAACTCTGCCCGATACGTATACGTGCCCGATGCTTTCCCGGACAGTGTAGTCACAGCACTTTGCGCATAAGGTGTAGCTGAACGGAGTTCTTGCGTATCGATCAACTTATCATTCTCATAGAGACGATACTCTGTAGCGTTGGTTCCCCACCACAGGTTCATAGTCACCTTATAATTGCCATCGCCATCCCAGTTATCGTGAGAAAGAACCGCTTTGCCTGGCGTTGCGTTGGTAACCCGAACAGTCAACGTCTGACTACGCGTTGTTCCCTTGTCGTTAGTCAGCTCAGCCACGTACGTATACGTGCCATTGGCTTTGCCCGTGATCTTCGTCTGAGCAAACTGTGCCCAAGGCGCGTTGTAAGTCAACTTTTGCGTATCAACCAAAACCCCATCCTCATATAACTTGTAGCTAGTTGCGTTCTCGCCCCACCACAGGTTCATTGTAACAATATACGCGCCCTCTGGTAAGCCGTTGCCTACCCAGTTATTGTGAGACAATACAGGTGTACCTGGGGCCTTAGTTGCCGGAGTTTCAGGTTCGGTCTCCACGGTTTCCAATTTCAGTGCCGTATTGGCTGTACCCGAAAGCCCCTGTTGGTCTTTTACTGTAAGGTCAACAGCATACTCGCCTGCTTCAATCCCCTCCAAAGGAAGGCTGAAGCTGCCATCAGCTTGTACTTCAAAGACTCCTTCTTTATAAACCGAACCATCCTCTTTTTTCACAACATACGTTGCTTCCAGGGAAGCTGCCGGATCAAACGTGATGTCCCATCCGCTGGCAAGCGCAGGAGCTACACGGAAGTACAAGTCTTCCACGCTACCATTAAGAACAGCAGACTCATCCTCTTTGAACTCCAACGCTTCTGGTGCAGTTACAGCCGGAGCTGTCTTTTTCACCAAAAATGGCGAAGTGTCTTCCTTATAGGTTTTGCCGTCCGTACCAATGGTAGTGATGTCTACCGTATATAAACCATCCGGAATCTCAGTCACTTCATCGGTTGTGTAATCTGCATATGAGCCGTCCCAAGCAAGGTTGTATCTTGCATTGGCATTGAAGTTAAAATAGTTACCAAAGATGGAGCCGATATAACCATCTTGATAATATCCGCCTTCCGGATTAAGACCATCATAGATCTCAATCAGGGCAAATGTCATCGGATTATAGAATTCCATCGCTACATTAAGGGTATCCAACGTACCATCAGCCTTCAATGGATAGTGGAATGGATTTTTTTCAGTGCCTTTTACGGTTTCAATATATTTAACCCCACTCAACGTAACGTTGAAATGAGCAACATATGGCACAGTAAAAGTATTGGTTCCATTCGAGAATTCAATGTATCCTTGTGCTTCCGTAGTGGCAGTAACCCCTCGTGGGACAGTGATTGTCACTGCAAGTTCTTCCTCACCATTCAGTGTGAAGGAACTCTTGTCTACAGCAACGGACACACCTGCCACATTACGAGTTGGATTCACATTTACGGTGTAATCCCCACCACTACCATTCAGCGCTTCAACTTTAATCGTTTTGGTAACCGTCTTTTCATCTGTGCTCAGGAAATTACCGTAGTTGATACTTCCGGTGATATTCTCCTTTTCAACAACAGAGCCACTTTCTGTGTACTGAGTTACATCAAGCACTTTGACAAAAGCAGCAGGATCAATGGTATTAACAGCCTGAATACGGCCAGCACCTTGATCAAATACATCAAACTTGGTTGTATCCAGCACCTTACTATTGTTCATGAGCGCAACTTTGATATCAAATGGCGTCCAGTCCGGATGTTTCTCAATCAACAGCGCAATCAGACCTGCTACATGAGGTGTAGCCATACTTGTACCTGATTTACGATCATAAGCTTGTGCGTAATCTGCGTCTGGCTCATCCTTGCCGTAGGCAGGAATCGTAGACAAAATGCTTGTACCTGGTGCAACAATATCCGGTTTGATATCCAGTGTTACCTTTGCAGGTCCACGTGAACTCGATGAATTCATTTCATCGCCCGGAGTTTGGGAACGTTCAAAGTCACTAAAGCTCACTTCAACGGTTTGGTCTGCGTCCAGCTCAGACTTGATCACATCTCCATCTTCCTTGGACATGCTCAGTGTTGGAATGAGTTCAAAGTTATCGCCCAGACTTACACCGATTGGACCCGGAATGTTGTTATATACAATAACAGCCAAGGCTCCGGCTGCTTTCGCATTGGCGATTTTCTCTACAAATGCGATTTCACCACGCTGTATTAATGCCACTTTACCTGTAAAATCCTTACCTTCAAAGTCAGTTGGCTTACCCAGTGCTGCAAATTCAAGCTCATATTTCCCTGTCAAAACAGTTTCAGGGTCTGCTGACAGGCTCCATCCCATCAGATCCAGACGGTAAACCGACTCTGTAATAGCCAGTGGAGTTTCAGTCGGAGCAATTACATACTCTTCTTCCACAGGGGCAGCTTCAGGAGAAGCTTCAACCGGTGCAGAAGGTGACGCAGATGGAGTATTTTCTTCTGTTGTAGCTTCTTCTGTTGTAACTTCTTCTGTTGTAACTTCTTCTACATTCGGAACTTCAGCTTCGTTAGAAACTGTGTCCTCCACAGCCGCTGCACTTTCCTCATCAGCAGTTGCGGGTACACCTTGCTCTGAAACTTCTGGTGCTTCTGTTCCAGGTGCCGTCCCCAGTTCAGGAGATTGTTCAACCTCTGGCACCGGTTGTTGTTCAGGTTGTGCCTCTTCGCCTTCCTCACCAATCCAGAAGTGAGTATCGGCTGTAATCACCTGGCTAGGTCCCGTAGAGTTACCTACCGTAATGGCCATTGCAGACGCACCCGGAGAACCGAGTGTATAACGGTTAGGGCCACTGTTACCACTTGCCACAACCGCTGTCACGCCAGACAACATCGCATTGTTCAGGGCAACTGAAGTAATATAACTCGGGTCGTTGGCGGCGTTACCTAACGAGAGATTGATTACATCCATGCCATCTTCAACAGAACGATCAATTCCGCCCAGTACCCATGAGGTTTGACCACTACCATACGGTCCAAGTACACGGTAAGCATAAATATCTGCTTCAGGAGCAACACCAACAATGCCGTAGTCCCCTGCTTCACGAGCAGCAATCGTACCTGCTACGTGCGTACCGTGGGAGGTGTAATACGCGCTTCCAGTAGCATTGAACTCAGGTTCGCCCGAAGCTTTCCATTCCTGATATGTTGCTTCATACGGGTCATTGTCGTTTCCAACAAAGTCCCATCCGCCTTTGTAAGCTTCCTGCAAATTAGGATGTTCATAGTCAATGCCTGTATCAATGACTCCGACTTTGATGCCATTTCCTTTGTAACCCAGATCCCATACTTCAGGTGCACCAATAAAAGGCGCTGTGTCTTTCATGTACGGGTTCACTTCATCTGTCTCTGGCGCTATTGTAACTTCAAGGTCAGGATATACACTGACCACGCCAGGTATTTGAAGCAATTGTCCCACCTGGTTTCCTTTAAGCTCAATCGCTACACCATTCAGGGCATATGCATATTCTTCCAATACTTCATGTTTGATTTTCTTCTGAGTGAGGCTATGTACAAATGACTGTTGTTGTTGCTCAACTTGAGTCACAGCCTTTGTTTCCATAGAGGAGGTAAAAGATTTTCCGGAGAGGGTTGATTCACCTTGCGCTACTGCAACAGGTTTATTGGAAAGCTCAACGATCACTCGGGTGTTCTCTCCACCCAGACCTTCCAAGCTTTTATCCAAAAATGGATCTGCGGCAAGTTTTGCTTCCCGTCCTGCAAGAATCTCTCTCCATTGTTTGGCTTCGGCCGTACTTGGTAAATTCTCAAGTTGAATACCTGAATCTGCGGGAGCGGCTCCAGCCGCGGGGAGAATAATGGAAAAGACCATCAGAACACTTAATAACGTGGATATTAATCGTTTACTCAAGGCTTTGCCCCTCCTTTTAAATGTGAATACCTCACCAAATGATGGGTTCCTGCTGTTTGTGCGTACTGCAATACACACTCCAATTTCACCACCTATCTGCAAGAAGATTGACCCTTGGTAAATTATTCTATCAAAATACCACATTTTCCTTCTAAATACTTACAAATATGATATAGAAATTACTTATATGGGTCTTGAGTACGATAAAAATATCCATTTGTAATTATTTGTCGTTTGAATATTTCATTTTTAAAATAATGCATCAAAAAAAGACCAAGAGCCTCTTTATCCGAAAGAGATTCCTGGTGTATAGGGGAAGCGTGGTTAGTATACAAAGGATCGCGATAATTCGTTTAACATCAATAAAAATTGCTACATATCGCAAAATTCTAGTTATTCTGGCTTCACGGCTTCAATACGCAGGCGCTTGTAATCGGCATAGAGAGCATCATCTTTCCAAAGGTGAGGCTTCACGATCTGACTGGTTTCCTTGCATATTTGTTGTATCTCTTCATGACTGAGACCCTCAAAATAGTCCCCTCCAAAATGAGTCAACCAGCCTACTATACCTTGCTCACCATCTTCCAATCTGGTAGGACGGTCATAGTGATAGGCATGACGCACCACAAATCCACGTTGCTCTAAAATATGGCTATATTCTCCGATCGAAGGAAAATACCAAGGATTGCGTTCCGATGCACGAATGCCCGTGTTTCGCTCCATAACCTGCTCTAATGCATTCACAATGGTCTGCACGTTCCCTTTACCACCAAATTCTGCTACAAAACGCCCTCCATGCTTCAAAGAGTTCCATATACTATCCACCACTAATCGCGGACTTCGCATCCAGTGCAGGGCTGCATTGGAGAAGACGGCATCATACAGTCTATCCGTCTCAAACTGATGACCGTCTCCTTCCACGAACTCAAGTTCAGGGAATTTCTCCCTCGCACGGCGAATCATGTCCGGCGATGCATCCATACCAATAACTTCAGCTTCGGCCAGAGATATTTCATACGTCAAATCCCCCGTCCCACAACCCAGCTCAAGAATGTATTCCCCTTTTTGGGGTTGAAGCCAAGAGATCAGATTTTTGCCATATCCGGACACAAAAGCCAGTTTGTTGTCATACTCATCTGGTTGCCATTGATTTAATGATTTCATGAATACCACCATCGCTTTCGTTATTGATATCCTCATTGTGGCATAGAATTGTTTATTCTTTAAATATATAAATTCTATATTGTTTATAGGTATAACCAATAAAACAATTTTACCTTGAACGCAAAAAAACTTCCCGAAGGAAGCTTCTTGTTCTTTACGTCCCAGGAGGGATACTCTCCTTCCAGTCGAGACTGCGTTGTATTGCTATCGAAGCGAATACTCCGACGAACCATTGGGGTTCTCTTCCCCTAAACGAAAAACAAAAAGCTTCCCGAAGGAAGCTTCTTGTTCTTTACGTCCCAGGAGGGATACTCTCCTTCCAGTCGAGACTGCGATGTAACGCTAACGAAGCGGATGCTCCGACGAACCATTGGGGGTTCTCTTCCCTTGAACGAAAAACAAGAAGCTTCCCGAAGGAAGCTTCTTGTTTTTTACGTCCCAGGAGGGATTCGAACCCCCGACCGACGCCTTAGAAGGGCGTTGCTCTATCCAGCTGAGCTACTGAGACAAATATGTATAATAAATTTTCGGCGCGGTTCTTATTATACTCTGATTTCTATATTTTTCAATAGTTTTATAAAAAAATTAATAATTATACTTAAATACAGGTTCAGAAAGTCCGGTTTTCAGTACCGAGAAGATGGAATGAAGCTAGAAATGGAGTAGCGGAGCGTAGGCAAACTACGTGAGCAACTACAATGTTTCCGAAGGAAACATACTTCGTAAGCTTATGCTTATTAGGCTGAATTCCATATTCGATGTTGATGATGCCACTAGGCATCATTCGTAATCAAAGGCGATAAATGTACTTTACCGTATTATTCTCATACTTCAGCCCCTTTGAGAATATGATAGCTTGAACCGGGTTATATTGAGGAGATTGATACATTTAGAGTAAGATTAACATCAGACATTTTCAATGTCAGAATTGCTGGGTAATCTTTTGCATACATACATTCAATGATCCATTGAAGGAGAGAATCGTCATGAGACAACTTTTATCAGCGCTATCCTACTTTAGTATTTTCTTTGCCCCGTTCCTATTTCCGATCATTATATGGATTGTTGCCAAGGATGATTACATTGAGGGACATGCGAAACGTGCCTTATTCTCACATGTATTCCCGTTTCTCGCCGCTATTCCGCTATTTTATTTCTTCGTGACTGCGCATAGTCTGGGTTCCGCCGTCGGGTTTGTCATTCTATTCTTTGTAATCTACGGATTAAGCTTTGTGTACAACGTGGTCAAAGGGATTCAAGTGTTGCGCGAGTATGCTTGATCATATCTCCACCTGAACTGATCTCACATAACAAACCCCGCCGTTCAACAACGGCGGGGTTTTCCCATTACAGATGAAGTTATAGCAACAGCAGTAGGTCACTGTCTACGTATGCTCAACATTGAACTCTATCCCGCTATCACCACATGTGTTGCTGGAGAACGTTACCTGTTAAGCCTGCCCGATCAGATAACGCTGAAGTGTTGGACCAAGCAAACCAAAGGCAAACAACTCACTTTGAAATCGAGCCTTATCTTCTTCGGCAGTAATGCCTTCGCTGTTCTCAAATGCGGTTTCTGTCGCCTCTTCAAATGCGGTATGCATATTATTGTTATACCAGTCGATCGCCGAATCGGAGTGATTGCGTACAATTCGAACAACTTCCAGCGAATTTCCGGGCTGTGTTGAGGCCACGTATACAAGTAACGACGGATCTCCGGCATTTCCAGGCTGCACTTCAACCTCTGCACAAGACAATCCATCTACCTCGGTTAATCTGCGTATTTTGGCATCTTGAATGGCATACATTCGTCATCGCTCCTTTTCCTTTGTGCTTATCAAATACTTTGTTCAATCTGGTATCGTGTCTCTGGTGTACCCAATCGGTAAATCTCCCGATACACCTGTTGTAATACCGTTTCATACGCTCGGTTTACGGACTCCTCCGGTGTATCTGGCCATGGGAATACCATGCCAGGAAAGGCCTCTTCCTCCTTTTCCTGCATGAGGCTCAGCAGTCCCAATAATTGCTCCGCTTCCTGCGGCGTTGCCTGAATGATCCATTCATACGATGTTACCGACGGATCCGGAATAACGGAGCGGCCCATGACAGACACATAATACTTCATACTGTCCATTGCATGTTCTCTCCTTCACAGGCATGTTAAGGCCGTTGTCCCTAGAACTAGTTTCCGAAGAGGACAGACATTTTATGCCTGCTTTCGGCATATATTTGTTACGACCTCTGACGAAAAAGACAACATTTGCTGGTTGCCAGTAACTAAGCAGCCATACGGATGAATGACTCGACCAAGAAAGGATGAACAAACCATGTGCGGTATTACCGGCTTCATACAGTGGAATCGGGATTTGACCCAGGAATCAGAGCTGCTGGTCCGTATGACGGATAGCTTGTCGAACCGGGGGCCCGACGCTTCAGGTACATGGATCTCCAATCCTTGTGCCTTTGGACATCGGCGTCTTAGTGTAATGGACCCCGAGAACGGCGCACAGCCCATGCATGCGTTACAGGGAGATACCTCCTATACCGTCGTGTATAACGGAGAACTATACAATGCACCCGAGTTGAAAAAGGAATTACTCCAGCGAGGGCATCAGTTCCGCACACAATGTGATACGGAAGTGTTGCTCGCCTCTTATATTGAGTGGGGACCGGCATGTGTTGACCGGTTTAACGGTATTTTTGCTTTTGCCATATGGGATGGGGGACGCGAACAGGTTTTTATCGCACGAGATCGCCTTGGCGTGAAACCTCTGTTCTACAGTAATGCCAAAGACACACTCGTATTTGGCTCAGAGCCCAAAGCTCTGCTTATTCATCCAGATGTGGAAGCCGCTGTTGGCCCGGAAGGATTGGCCGAAGTGTTTATCGTAGGGCCTGCACGGACACCAGGACACGGCGTATACTCTTCACTAAGCGAACTCAAGCCTGCGCACGCGCTGATCTACAACCGAAACGGGATCCGAACCTATGCCTACTGGAAACTGGAAAGCCAGAATCACGAACATAACCTGGAAGAGACGGCAGCCGAGGTACGATCTCTCTTGCAAGATACACTGGAGCGCCAGTTGGCTTCGGATGTTCCGGTATGCTCTCTTTTATCAGGAGGACTGGACTCCAGTGCCTTGTCTGCATTAGCCGTGGATTATTACAACCGCACCGGGCAAGGCCAAGTCAGCACGTATTCTGTCGATTATGTGGATAACGCCAAGCATTTCCAGGCGCATTCCTTTCAGCCGGGTGCAGATGGTCCCTGGATTAAGCGAATGGTGGATGAACTCAAGACCGACCATCACTGGATTGAGATTGAGAACGGAGAACTGGTTCATGCACTGACACAGGCCATGCTAGTAAGGGATCTGCCAGGTATGGCAGATGTAGACTCCTCGCTCTATTTGTTCTGTAAAGAAATCAAAAAAGGAGCCACGGTTGCCATTTCAGGCGAAGCAGCGGATGAAGTGTTTGGCGGTTACCCCTGGTTCCATCGAGAAGATATGTTGAACTCCGGTACGTTTCCGTGGTCTGTAGCGCCTGATATGCGAGCCGCGTTGTTATCCCCGGACATTCGGGAATGGATTCGGCCACTCGATTATTTGGCAGACCGCTATTCGGATGCAGTGGCTGAAGTGCCTCTGTTGGATGGGGAAACAGGTAAAGCAGCACAAATGCGTGTGATGTCCTATCTGAACATCACACGTTTCATGCCTACACTTCTGGATCGCAAAGACCGGATGAGCATGGGGGCAGGATTGGAAGTACGGGTACCTTACTGTGACCATCGTCTGATCCAGTATGTGTTTAACATCCCGTGGGAAATGAAAATAACCGGCGGGCGGGAAAAAGGTATTCTGCGTAAAGCGCTCGAAGGTGTCCTGCCTGACGATGTGTTATATCGCAAAAAGAGTCCATACCCGAAAACACATAATCCGCAATATCTGGCCGCGGTCAAACAGCAGGTACTTGATATCCTGGATGATCCCACATCACCTATTTTGCCTTTGATCGACAAAACTCAGATCCGCAATCTTGCGTCTTCACCGGATGCAGCTTCCAACCTCCCCTGGTTCGGACAGTTAATGTCAGGGCCACAGTTATTTGCATATCTGACTCAGATCAATACCTGGTTGCGGACATATAAAGTCGCTATTCGTTAAAATGACCCACTGATCGCTACTTCATCAAAAAAGGGGTGCCAGGAGAACAGCATAACTGTTGTTCTCTTGGGCACCCACTTGTTTTACATACACGATATGATCGTTCATAAATATTGAACTTCACCCAGAAGTATACCCATGATTACACCTTAAATCGACTGACGGACTCCTGTAACTCTTCCGCCATAGAGGAAAGGTCATTAGCCGCCGAAGCGATTTCCTGCATGGCAGACAGTTGTTCCTCGGACGTTGCGCTGACTTCCTCTGTTCCGGCAGCTGCATTCTCTGTTACTTCCATGATAGTCTTCATGGACACATTGATCTGCTCCACACCCGCCGCCATTTGTTCGATGGATGCAGATACCTCCTGAGTCTGACCTGCGACATTGCTGACAGCTTCACGAATCTCCTCAAAGGTACCTCCCGCTTTACGGACAAGTTCTATACCTTCCTGAACCTCAGCGTTTACTTCTCCCATGGATTGTGATGCATTATTCATCCCTTTGCGTATAGCAGCTACGAGTACACTAATCTGTTCCGCTGATTTCGCAGATTGATCAGACAGCTTGCGCACCTCGGTAGCAACCACCTCGAATCCACGCCCATGCTCCCCTGCTCTTGCCGCTTCAATAGCCGCATTAAGAGACAGCAGATTGGTTTGTGCCGATATTTCGGAGATACTTTCAACCATGGATCCAATCTCATCGGAATGATTACCCAGTTCTTCAATAACCGTAGCAAGTACACGTACAGTCTGATGAATCGAGTTCATCTGCTCAACAGCCGATTGAACTGCATCATTACCAGTTATGGTTTTTGCTGACGCATTGGTTGCTTCATCCGACATATTTTGTGTATTCTCTGTCATCTGCTGGAAGCCTGTGGACAATTCACTAATCGTATGAAATCCGTCTCCAACCATACTCACTTGCGTATCCATACCCGTAGCAATCTCTTCCATCGTCGTAGCTACCTGTTCGGTCGCTGTCGCCGTTTGCTCTGTACTTGCTGTTAATTCCTCAGATGAAGCAGCTACCCGATCCGCATTATGACCCACCTGATGGATTAAATGACGCAAGTTGTCCATCATTTTGTTGAAGGATTCCGCCAGTTCTCCGATCTCATCCCGATTACGAACAACAATCGCCTCACCCGTCAGGTCCCCATCAGCAATTCGGCTTGCAGCCCTTGCAACATGTGCAACCGGTTTGGATATGATTCTCCCCATGATCAAAGCAATTACCACGCCTAAAACGATCGAGACAATACCAATAATTATGATTAAACGAAGCACTGTTTGAATGAGTTGATTGGCATTAACAATGCCGGTGTCCAACGAGTTTTGTTGATGTTGTTCCATGGCCGTTACCGTTTCTTCAAATCCGGATATAATCGTTGGACCTGTCTCTAACAGCATCCTTGTGATTTCGCCAGTTTCCCCTTGTCTCTTCAACTCGATGACACTCTGTCCAAAGGCATAATATTCCTCCGCACTGCGGTCTGAACGATCCAGATAATCAATCATCGTTGGGGTTTGTATCCCTGATCTTAATTCTTCGCTTGTTTTACGGTAATCTTCATAAAAAGACTTGAATTGTTGCTCGCTTTGATCATTCTCTTCCGTCACAAAATTCCGTAAAGCAACCTGCTGGGATTTCACATCAATGATCATATTTTTGATAATGAGCAGTTTCGCGGTTCGCTCCCGGATTAAATCTGTAAACGTTTTCTCAACCGAGACAAACTGAGTATATGAGATGATTACAACGGCCACCAATAACAGCAGCACAGAACCAAAACCTAAAAGCAATTTCCTACTAATGGATACTCTTTTCATTTCATTTCCCCCATACGTTTCAATGTATTTCAATCATGAATTATGTAGTCAGTCTAAATGCTAAAATTCTCCCTCCTTTTTATTCAATTAAAAATGGATAAATATGATAATAATTGAAACAGGTTAGCATATTGCGCAATCAAATATAGGTCTATAGTATCTACCCATACTATAATTTAGGTTTTTATACACAACCAACCGACAATATACTACATCTCTTTTATCCTAAATTACACATTTTGAATCGTTAGACTAAAATAAAAAAAAGACTTTACCCAGCAGTACCTACTGGTGTAAAGTCTTTATCGTTTTCAGCGCATTTCAATTCAAAATTACCGATTGATCAATACCGGATTTCGTTCAAGCAGCCCGCTACCAAAGGTTTCTCTGAATGGGGAATCCTCCATATGGATATAACCGATGTAACAGCCACATTTTTTCATGCGACAAGGCCGATCAGCGGCCAAAGCCTGCAAACCATCGCGATATAGATGTCCGATGATCCGGCGATCCTTGTAACACCTCTTCACATGCCCTGACCCTTGTACATAAAACACTTCCGAACCGGCAGCACATCGTTTGCCCAAGCTCTCATAATCCTGCAGATTACCTTCAAAAAGCGGATCAAGCCCACGTAAAAACTGAATCTCTTCCGGCGTGTAATACTTGGGTCGATCTTTGAAGGCATTTACCCACATATACACATCATCCGGCAAAGCCTGTCTCATGGACTCAATTGCGGGGAAAGCACTACGGAGTCCGACAGTACCGACACTAAAAGCAAGTCCCATCTGACGCAAGGTCAGACATTGTTTTACAAAAGAAGCCTCTTTTGTCTCACGAGGATGATACGTCGCCCAAAAGGCTGCTTTATTCGCATCCAGCTCCCTCGCCCAATCCAGTTTGACGGACAGGTTGGTTTGAATTGCAACTTTATCCACATGTGGCATATGTGACAGCTCAACCATCGCTTCCCGGTACCAACGACGCACCAAAGCTTCACCGTAGGGATTGAAGAAAATCGAAAATTGATGCCCGGCACTCTCCTGCTCCCTCACCCAATTCACAAATTGACGCAATTGTTGTTCATCCACTTCCAACGTCTCTTTGGAATCCACCGTTTTGCTAAAAGGGCAGTATGGACAATCGTAATTACAGGAAGACAACTTCCCCCGATAATACAAAGTCGCTCTCATGAGAAAACAAACCCTTCCATCTGTTCACGAATTTCGGCAGATATAAGCCAATCTCCAATCGCATCGGAGTAACCCAGTCCTTCTTCTGTCAGACGCAGTACCTGCTTGCCCTCATCGCTCTCTAACTCCGCCATGCCCTCTGTCAACAGTTCAGCCAACCAGACATAGTCGGACATCACATCGGTACCGAAGCGCTGTTGGTAGTCAGACAACGTCAATCCCTCGCGATGCAGCAAGGCTTTCAGGATAAAGCGACGTCTCTGTTCCTCACGGCTTAACACGATGCCATAATCTGCCACATCGTAGCGCTCAGTTGCCACATAATCGGCAATGATGCTTTGTGTGGCCTTGTAACTCACGCCATACTTGGAAGCATAATGTACCTCACTCGTATAAGAGCGTGCGCCACATCCCAGACCAACCATGCCCTCCTCCTGACAGCTATAAGGCAGAAGCACTTTGGAGGACGAATGTTCCTTGGCAAATCTGCGCATCGAATATTGCACATAACCTTTACTTTTTAAAGTCTCACGTGCAGCTTTATACAGTTCCATCCGGATGTCAGGTCCCTGACGGCGGATATCATCGGGCTTCACGATTGTATTTTCCCGTGTATACAAGGGATAGATAAAGATTTCGCCTGGTTCGTAGGCCAGAACTCTTTCCAATGAATAGATCCACGATTCCACCGTTTGCCCTGGCAAACCATAGATCAGATCCAGATTTAACAATGGGAAATCATACCCAGTAAGCTTCTCAAGCGCTCGTTCGACCTCCTGCGGTTTTTGTGGACGATAGATGGCAGATGCTTCAGCTTCAATAAAACTCTGGATGCCCATACTAACACGATCCACACTTCGTTCCTTCATAATGGATAACTTGGCTTCCGTAACGGTATCTGGCGACGTTTCCACCGAAATCGATGCTTGCGCAGGGTCCAGCCCCATCACATGTTCAGCAATATCAAACAGACGATTCAACTGAACCTCATTTAATAATGTAGGCGTTCCTCCACCAATCGCAAACCTCGAATACGGCCTTCGAGATGTAATGGGTGCCCACTGCTTCGCCTGACGTTCCAGCGCATCTACATAGCGTTCATGCGTATCATCCCGTCGATCCGGCAGTGTGAACAGATTACAGAATCCGCAACGAGCAGCGCAAAAGGGAATATGCATATATAAAAAATACGTATCGGTATTTTCTCGTTCCCACAGTGGCCCTAACGGCAGTGGTGGGTCAAGCTCCCGATAGGCGGTCTTGTGCGGGTACGAGTATAAGTAAGAACGATAAGGGAATGCCAGTACTTCTTTGAGGCCTTTAGCTATATTGGATCCGGACTGCGTGGAATGGCCTGTTGTTGTATGTTGTAAATGTTTCTCCATCGGTTTCCTCCTGTCTCCGGTTGTTGTCCTCATAAGATCAATACACACTATACTAAAAATTCACGGTAAGGCACCGTCCAGACGACATCATGCGCAAGCCGGTGTCCTTGATACCCGTCTTCACCGTAAGCTGTACCATGATCGGAAAAAGCTAGGCAATACGCAGGCCGGGCGCGTTTCCTCATCGCCTCGAACAATGGACCAAGAGCCTCATCTACATATCGAAGTGCAGCTCGCTGAGTCTCCACCGAGTCCTCCTTGGCTCCTTCTACAAAGTAACGATTGGGACCATGAATGGCAGACACGTTCAAAAACATAAATATCTTTTCATCCGGCGATGTCTGTTCAAGCAGTTTTAATGCATGCTGTACCTGATGCTCTGTTGATTTCGGGTTGGTTACCCCAAAGTTCATTCGCCAGTAGCTCTGTTGGAAATAACCGGGCAATACTTTCGCAAGCGGGTTTTTTTTCGTAAAAAAGATGACGCCGCCAATACAGATGGTGCGGTAACCTTCAGCTGCGAACCCGGATACGATATCCGGTGTATCAAACAACCAGGTGTGCGGATGTGTCTTGAGCCCAGTATTCCGGGAATGAAATAGCCTTACATGAGATGCCTTATCTGTATTGGCAGGAGTCGGCATAAAACCACCAAAAAAAGCATGGTGCGCTGCATATGTAAAACTGCCCGGGGTATGACGTTTCTCCCACGGACCCGAACCACACAGATTAGGACAATTTTTCTCTTCCAGCTTGGCTACGTCATATCGTAACGTATCCAGCGTAATCATTAACAGATCATGGGAGCCCACAATGGTGTTCATATCAGGCATATTGAATAGGCTCCTTTCGTAAAAGCTCCATTTCCCACTCATAGGTTCCGAGGCCATGATGCTCGACCCTGTATAACAGATCTCCAAACGGATTCACATCCAGCACATAGGCACGCGGATTCGAACCACTCGTAAGCATCACATCAATCCCGGCTGAACACGAGTTGGGGAATGCAGACATAGCTGCTTGCGCTGCCGACCGAACCAGCGACATCCGCTGTTCATCCAGCCCTGCTTCAGCAGGCAGCATACGTTCATTGCGCAGATGCAGATTGGTAATTGGCGTACGGCTCAGCCGCATAATCGCATGACCTGCCTGTCCACCCGCAACCAGTTGGCGAATATCGTAGGCCCGTTGATCAAGCGTGGCTTTGGGCATCCACCGTTCAATCTGTGCACCTTCTGCACATAACCAGTTCATCAGCGTAGCAATCTCTTCACTGCGGGTATACTTGCGTAGACGTCCTTCATTGAAGAAAATTGTCTTGCCCTGTCTCTGTTCGATCCCCATCGTTGTTACAGCGATCTCATCACCCGTTCGGGGATTGACTTGATAGGCAACCACTCCTGAAGCCCCGGAGCCGCACGCAAGCTTCACAAATACACGGTTCATCTCGGCAGCCTTCATTGAGGCACACAAGTCCGTATAATTGCGGATTGGCTGCGAAAATGGAAGCGCCGGAGGTACATCAACTCCATGTGAAGATAGATGCTGCTGACATACTCTCTTGTCAAACATCAATTGGATATCGGCGGGATCATTCAAGAATCGAACTTCAGGCCATATTTCCCGAGACTCACGGCCGATTCGATCCAAACATGCTTTCCAGCCACGAAACCACTGGGCGGGAGCGTATATTCTTCCCCACTCCTGTTCCAGCTCAAGTGCCTGTTCTGCGGAAAATGTTTCTGCACCTATTCCATCTATTAAGGGTGAGGTATCGTCCATCGCTCCAAGGAACAACAATTCACGCTCTACTTCCCAATCCTCACCAGGAGCATCAATGCGAATCAGGGGTACAGGCAGATTGAAATCAACTGTATCAGCGATCGTTCGTCCCTGTCTCCAGTTCTGGAGCAATTGGGCATAAGACAGTACAACGGCAGGTTTCAAACCTAATCTATGCCTGGCCTCTTGCATCCCTTGCGTTCTTCGGTTATTGGGGTTTCCAATCAGCAATAAGGGCTGATCTTGCGTTGGATCAGGTATACCTATGGGTTGATACATGGTTTCTTTCATTTCCGTAACACCTGACATCATCTATTCCGTTAACGACGGGTAACGCCAGTCATCCTCATCACTCTGTTGCTGGTCGCTAACATCTACAGATATACCCGATTGGTTCCAGCGAAGGATCATTTCATTGGTCATGTAATGGTAACTTAGATCGAGATGTTTCAGTTTCTTGATCTTGTCACTGGCAAGCAAGGCCTCAGCCCCTTCATCGGACAACGTTCCTTGCGATAGATCCAGTATTTCAAGTTGATCCAGAATAGGTGCTTGAGCTGCTGCTTTGGCAATCTCATCCTGAATTTCACTGTCTTTCAGCCCCAAGTAAACCAGCTTTGGAAATAATCCTTTTTCTAGCAAAGGGAGTACATCTTCAAGTGATCCATCAAAACCATAATTATCCACACCCAAGTACAGTTCCAGTTTACGCAATTCAGGCAATTCAGCGTGAGTGATTGAAGATAACACTTCTTTCGGGAGACCGCCACAAATAATAATCAGTTCTTCAAGCTTGGCATGCTGGAGTGGTTCCAGACTAAGATCACTACTACCCATTACAGAGAATGATTTCAATTCTGGAAAAGCACCCAGCAGTGGTGTGAGATTCGTCTGGATAATCCATGATACTTCACATTCTTCGAATCCCATTTCTCCAATAAACAGTTTCTTCAATGACGGAAAGCTTGGAGCCGACTCGACGAGCGCACCCACGAACTCATCAGGCGAATTTTCATAAGCCTGTCCCCAATCTCCAATGACCAGACTTTCCAATGAGCTGGCCTCCGGTTTAGCCGCCAGTTCCTTGATTAATTTTTCCATACGAATGCCGTCCTCATAATCATCGTAGGATACAACAAGCTTCACTTCTTGCATGAGCAAATCCCTCCGTTTAAGGTTCATATATGATTCGTTAATTTGAATGTTAACCCATACCACAGAAGGCTTGCAACTTCTTCCAACTCCAGTCCCAATGAGATTCCCAATCGTGCAATGTAAACCAACTTTTATGTAGGTATAAGAACATATGTTCTATGTAACAGTCACAGAAATAACCCATAGCATTAGGTATATGGATGGACCTTACCAACCACGCCCACCCCCTCCATCCCCCATTACATCAAAAAAGCGTTAATGGCGGGTGAACCATTCCATTGGAATGCTTCTGTCCTTCCATTAACGCTTTAATGTTATTTCTTATCCTTCAAGTCTGGATACAAGTGCTCTCAGCGCATGACCACGGTGGCTAATCGCCTGTTTTTGCTCAAGCGTCAGCTCTGCCATCGTCATCTCGTATTCAGGTACATAAAAGAGTGGGTCATATCCAAAACCGCCAGCACCTGCAGCTTGGGCCGTGATCCAACCTTCCGCAGTGCCTTCCGATTCATACTTATCACCTGTTGTCGGATCGTACAGTACCAATGCACAGACAAAACGAGCCGGACTTAGTAGCGGCTGCTCGGTGTCCTCACCGGATTTCAACGATTCCAGCGTCTCCAGCAACTTCGCATTATTCTGTGCATCCGTTGCTTCTTCGCCTGCATATCTCGCTGAATATACTCCCGGCTCCCCGTCCAACAGATCTACGCAAAGTCCTGAATCGTCTGCCAGAACAGGCAATCCAAGCGCATCACCAACCGCCTTGGCTTTCTTCCAGGCATTCTCCGCAAACGTTACGCCATCTTCCACCACATCCGGCAGCTCCGGGTAGTCAAACATGCTCTTAACCTCTTTGCCAAGCGGTGCGAAAGCATGAGCGAATTCACGGACTTTACCCGCATTGCGGGTTGCAACAATGAGGATTGGGCTGTCCAAACTCATCTTAAGCTTCCCCTAATCCACGCGCGCCGATCTTAAGCGCAATCGGTCCAAGTACTTCTTTTTGACGCTCGATCATCTCCAGAATTCCCTGCTCACCCAGTTCCAGCATTGCGTTCAGCTCACGGCGATCAAATGGCGCTTCCTCACCTGTTCCCTGAAGCTCGACGTATTTACCGCCGCCTGTCATCACCAGGTTCATATCCACCTTGGCTTTGGAATCTTCATCATAGTTCAGATCCAGTACAGGCTGTTCACCTACTACGCCCACACTTACCGCAGCAATGAAATCCGTAATCGGGAACACTTGCAGTTTGTGCTGTTGGGAAATCTTGTTCACGGCAAGCGCCAGCGCTACAAACGCACCGGTAATGGACGTTGTGCGTGTGCCTCCGTCGGCTTGAATAACATCACAGTCCAGCGTAATCGTACGCTCACCAAGAGCCTGCAAATTGACCACCGAGCGAAGTGCCCGACCAATCAGACGCTGGATTTCCATGGTGCGTCCAGTTAATTTGCCGCGATTGGCTTCACGTTGGTTCCGAGTATGTGTTGCACGTGGCAGCATGGAATATTCAGCCGTTACCCAGCCTTTCCCTTGCCCTTTCATAAAGGGAGGAACACGTTCCTCCACTGTAGCTGTACAGATCACCTTTGTATCTCCAACTTCAATCAGTACAGAGCCCTCGGCGTATTTATTTGTGTTCACTGTTAAATTCAGCGGGCGCAGCTGTTCGCTGGTTCGTCCGTTTGATCTCATTTTTTCTGCCTCCTACGACTTAAGCATCCTGTAATGTTGAGCTTGTTCACACTTTTACTAATCCCTTATATTTTACCAAAGAGTTCGGTTAAAAGCATCCTTATGCATTCTGCGTTCGTTAAATCGGAATTTCGTTAATATATTCAGGCTTGGAAACCGGCGCACTGTAATCCCTGTTGTCGTCACCCATGACCGTTTTTTGGCCGTTCCACTCGATCTGTACTTTAGCATCCTTGCTGGCTGTGTTCTCCGCAGTGGTTAATACGACAGACTGTAAAAGCTCGCTTGGCACGATATCCCCTTCGGCAAACATATCATCTTTCAAGGCAACCGTTACCGTGCCATCCTCTGCCGTTTTGACCGATTGCAGCTCCGTTCCGCCTGTCATGACCTCTTCCAGTTCTCCACCTTTGTCAGGTCCCTTGATCAGCTCATTCAATGCTGCCTGCACCCGATCTTCACCAGGTGTAACCAGACGTGTAACCGGAACATAATATTGGATGCCTGCTGGTGAAGCAGCGGAGAAATAGACCGTTACCGGACTACTGTTGGTCACAAACGTATCACCCAAATCCAGATTGATTCCCACAGCCCGATTCAGCGGTTCAGGCAACGGCGTGCTGTTCACCGGCATTTGTGTTAACTTTTTGCCATCCACCCAGATCTGCACATTCTCCACATCAGGCGTTCCCGTCAATGTCCACGTGACAGCTTCTAGCATTTTCCGTTCTTCCTTCGCATCATACTTGGCAAAATTACCCGAGAACTCCACGACCGCCAGCTTGTCATCCGCGTGAATCGTTACATTCTGCACAACCGTTCCCTGTGGGAGAACGCCCTGGAATCCTTCCGGCAACATACCCGCATAGGCCCCGCCTGTGACAAGTGTATCCAGAGCTGTCTTTGGACTGCTGGCGTCTGTTCCAGAAGGAAGTGTCAGGGATACCGGAGCGAGCAGCCCCTGCTGGTCTTGCAGATATACCGTCGTTAATGGGAGCGTTGCGAGTGCCCCATTTCCTTCGGCTGCCTGAATCATGGCTGCTTCCTGAATGGGCGGTGGTGGATCAACAGCTTCGGAAGACTGTGCTCCAAACATGCCGCAGCCTGACAATACCATAGGAATACTCAGCAGCGCTGCTGCCGATACCGTACGCAAAGATTGGATCTTTCTCATGATCACGTTCCCCCTCATCATTTTTACAGTTTGTACTACCATGTATACGAGCCTTTGTCCAAAAAATAACTAAAAGATAATCGCTTTGCTGAAAACTTATATATTATCTTAAAGAAACGTAAAACAGGTTAATAACGTATTAGGAAGCAAGAGTAGGGACATTGCTAACTTCAGAGGAGGAATCGCCCATGGAACATCCTGAGCAAGAAAAAATCCCTTACAGCCTGAATAGCCGCAAAGTGGCGGAGGCAACAAGGGAATGGCTGCATAAGCGGGGCGTCACGATCCCTGAGATCGCAGAGCTGGTCATGTTATTGCAGAAAAAATATTATCCAGGTCTTACGATGGAAGAATGTATCGAAAATGTGGAGATGGTTCTCCGTAAACGTGAGGTACAGAACGCCGTTCTGACCGGGATTCAGCTTGATATTCTGGCAGAACAGGGGCAGCTCATATCTCCTTTGCAGGAGATGATTGAGAACGATGAAGGACTGTATGGCGTGGATGAGATTTTGGCATTCTCCATCGTCAATGTATATGGCAGTATTGGATTTACGAATTATGGTTATGTGGACAAGCTGAAACCAGGGGTGCTTGAACGACTGAATGACAAGAGCCTGGGCCCTGTTCACACGTTCTTCGATGATATTGTCGGTGCGATTGCATCGGCAGCGAGCAGTCGGATCGCCCATCGCAAACAATCCGAGCTTGAAGAAGCACTGGGAGAAAAACCTGTCAGTGATGACGCTGTATAATGCGTAACTCGTTTCATATCTGAAGCCATGTGGAACATTGGACATGTGTGTGGATGCTTCGTGAAATAACTGTTTGAGGAAATAACTATTCATGAAAAAAGCGGCCTGATGGCCGCTTCTTTTGCATGTGTAACGATACATATTGGATAATCCACATGTTATTATTTCAGATGTTTAGGTCGTACCGTTCTCACCAAACCAATACCTTCAACCCAATTCTGCTCGGAATGTGAACCAGATGTTGCCCGTTTCGGTCCAATCGTGATTTCCGGGCCTTTGCGTTCTCGCAACATGCCACGCAACACCGTGATACCGAGAATGCTGAGTCCGGTAAATACATACATCATCCGCATGATGATATTGCCAGAATCCGTTCCGGTAACCATGCCGTGAACCAGCAGACCAATGAACACCGGATAGGACAACAGGTGGAACATGAACCACCATTTACGGCCCAGCTTGTTCCGCAGATCACTGGATAACAGGACAATCACTAATCCGTAGAAGGCTAACGTTCCCAGACCACTGCCGATCGGATGCACGGAAGCTGTAAAAGGAATCAGAAGTTCTCCCCAGGTAAACGGGCTATAGTGATCAATATATAACGTTAATGCGTGCACGAGTCCAAGTCCGAAGGCGAGCCAGGTCGTTCGAATATGCCATTTGAACATGGTTGCTTTTGGTTTGCCTTTGGCCATAGGCATCCCTTGCGCAATGCCCAGAAACACACCTGTAAAGAGCAGCACATAAGCAGCAATTCCACTAATTCGAATGATATTCCACGTTGGCAGGTAATCTACAATCCATTGTGCCATAACCGGCTCCCCCATATCTGTTAGACTTGTCCTAGATCAGACTGAAGCGATGATCCGGATCAAAACCGGGCCAGTGCTCAGCAAGCGTATCCGTATTCCCTCTAAAATAAGTAATCCCATCCCGTGTCATCCACAGGACGTCATGCCGATCGTAATGTCGATTTAACCAGCCCACTGCCTCGGCACTACCCAAAATGCAGACCGTCTTGGCAATGATCTCGCATTGTGACGCATGCTGTCCCAGGACGGTACACTGTAACACATCCGTATCCGTCGGTTCCATCGTCCGGGGGTCAATGAGGTGGTGTGCAAAGCTTCCATCCGTATTCTGCCATTGTCTGCGGGAAATACCCGAAGTGGCAACAGCTCCTCGCTGTAAACGGATCACTCCCGACACAGCACCCTGATTCTGCAAAGGATCTGCTACTTGCAAGGTCCACTGGGAATGGTCTGGTGAACCCCATACTTGAATATCTCCACCCGCGTTAATCAAACCTGCCGGAATATGCAACGTTCGCTGTAACCAGTCTGCGATACGCTCCACTGCCCAGCCCTTAACAATGCCTCCCAGGTCCAACTCAGCTCCGGGGTCCAGATGAACCATCCGGCTACCTTCCCGCTGAATCCAGCTCGGACGACTGTGGTCATATCGATCTTCTGTCATCCCTGAACATTCAGGCGTTTTAGTTCGCAATATGCGTTCAAGCAACGGACGTTGCGGTTGTCGTTGTTGCACTTTCTCGAAACTTATATCATATCCCGAAGCCTGAAGAGCCTGCGAGATACCTGGTTGAAAAATCCCTTCAGTCAGTCCAATATATCCATAGGCCAGACTCAAAACTTCATCCATCGCAGCGGAGATGGGGATCCATCCGGTCGAACCATTCAGACGATTTAGTTCACTGTCTGCCACAAATCGGCTGAAGCGCTGCTCCTGCGTCTCAAACCAATTCTTCACCAAGGTTGCTGCATGTTCAGCTTCTTCCCGCCCAGCGGACAGTTGCACTTCAACATCCGTGTTCATCGCACGGAATTGAAATCGGAGCGGACGAGCAACTTGCTCCGTGCGGCTCATGATGAACCTGTGCGTGACTGATAGTTGCCACTGCTGTATCCGGAGTCTGTACCCTGGTTATTTTGTCCGACACGCTGAGAATCTGAATAATTCCCCTTGTTACTCGTGCTCTGATCTGGCAGAGCTGCTTTTGTGCTATCAGATGTTCCATTATATTGACTATCATTAATGTCATTGTCCTGCGTGTTCCAGTTGTTGCTGTCCGTTGTACTGTTGATCCATTCATCCATCACATCATCATGCGTATCCACTTGGCTTGAAGCAGTAACACTTGTATCTGTGCCATTTGCTGCTGCATAGGCCACATCAAAGGCATCCGAAGTTCTTACATATTGAAAGAGTGCAGCCACAGTCAACGTTGCTGCCGCTGAAGCTTGCCATTTTCTCCATTGATTCCGTTTTCTTCTGGTCATCGCTCTTCCCTACTTTCTTTAGGGTATGTCTCAAGACACGCCCTAGCGAAGTTCATAGATGTATCATAGGCGCGCTGGCTTAAAAATAGATGAATGAACCGTTAAGAGAGGCTAAAAAGGCCCAGAACAGGTGAATTTCCTGTCCAGAGCCTTTATATAGATCGTATTATCTTTTCATATCCATATCATCATTTCGTTTAGATTTGAAAATAGAACTTGCCATCCGGTTGCTGCTCTTGCTTCACTACTTCGCGTCGAAGTAACTCCTGCAAATGGGCCAACGTCTCACTCATGGCAAACCGCAGTTGATGGGTACCCAGCCGATTGCCAAACATGTGCACACAGATGTCATAAGCATTCGCCGGTGACTCCTGAATTCGCTCCGTCATCTTCTGAAGACGTTCCTCGTGATGAGCCAGCAATTGTACTGTCCGTTCGTTGAACTGGGCAAAAGGATTCCGATGTCCGGGATACGCCTGCTTGACGTTCAGCTCACCAAGACGTTGCAATCCTTCCATATAAGACAATAATGGCTGAGGGTCACTGCCGGGTTGCAGACTGATGTTCGGTGAAATCTGTGGCAAAACTGCATCTCCGCACAGAATCTCCATGGACTCCGGCGCATAAAAGGATAAATGGCCTGGGGCATGTCCACCCGTCTCCACAGCAATCCAACGTCTCCCGCCCATATCGAGCCACTCGCCATCTTCAACGGGTGTGACATTCGGAAGTGGCGTGATCTGCGAAGTAAATGCCTTCATATGTTCATGTATCTGCTCAGTCTTGTCTTCCGGCATACCATGACGACCATAATAATCAGGTAATATTGTATTGATACGTGAATCAGGTCCCCACATATAGTCGGCCTCTTGGCGGGAGCGTGTGGACATTCGAACGGGTGCCCCCGTCATCTGTTGCATCCAACCCGACAACCCAAGATGATCGGGGTGATGGTGGGTGAGTACAATTTGACGAATATCACTAAAGGTCAGGCCAAGATCTGCCAGCGCTTCACTCCACTCCTGTTCTGTTTCCGAATTACGCGGTCCCGGATCTATAATGGTTATCTTCCCACCCGATTCTGATAACACATAACTGTTCACCCATCGCAAGGGAAACGACATGCTGATCTTGACCCGGTGTATGCCCTCTGTCATGGACATCTCTTCTGTGCGCTTCATGTTATCCCCCTTCCAGACTGTCTCTGTTCACTCCACAGGACGACGACCCACAAAAATCATGCGTGGAGAAGTCTGCTCGTCATATTTCTCTTCGTCATAGCCGCCATGTACCTGATCTACCCGGAGTCCGGCGGCACTTAACATCTGACTCAGTTGATCCCGTGTGTACAACTTCACACGCTCCTGATATACCCGCGGTTCATGTCCGGATGTGGTATCCGTAATGCGAATTTCCTTTTGCACAAACCCTTCCTCAATCTTGCGATACTCCTCAATCCGCTGCCCCTCATCCTCTCGGACGGAGTGCGGTACCAGATGACGAGTCACATAAGCCGTATTCATAAAATCAATTATAAAGCTGCCACCCGGGCGAAGCATCCGATGAATGGCACGTAATACTTTCAGTTGTTCTCCGTCCTCCAGGAAATAACCAAACGATGTGAACAGATTGACTACGGCATCAAAGCCGCCTTTCAGCGGGAGTTCACGCATGTCTGCGTGACACCAAGATACTCGGTGTTCAGTGTCCATTAGGCGTGCTTCGCGCAAAAGCACATCGGACAGATCAACTCCGGTCACTCGTAAACCTGCGTCAGCAAGTGCCATGGAGTGCCGTCCCATACCGCAGCATAGATCCAGTACTTCAGCATTGGGCTCAAGCTTCAACCAATTGATCATTTTATGTACTTCCTGATAGGCACCCTGCACATCCCGGTGCTTGTATACGAGAAGATAATCTTCTCCAAAACTCTTTTCATACCATTCCGTCATCCATTCTCGCCCTCCACTTGGTCACTGGCTCTCTATCTATAGTCACTGTTGTACAAGCCTGATCATTTCCCCTAGCTTTAATGTATTGTAACGTCTTTATTCTGCAAACTCAAAAAATTCCAGTAAGTTTCCAACATTGAAGAGCCAAAATGCACACGATATAATGTTAGACATACGCCAGTAAATCGGTTAATTATAAGAAGTTGTTCAAAAAGCAACAGGAGGTGTTCTTATGATTCGCATCGGACTTACCGGATGGGGGGATCAGGAAGATCTCTATCCAAACCGTACCAAAGCCAAAGACAAGCTCAGTCTATACGGACAATACTTCTCCACCGTGGAGGTGGATAGTTCCTTCTACGCGGTTCAGCCGCGGGATCGAATGGCACGATGGGCTGCAGAGACGCCCGAATCCTTTGCTTTTATCATCAAAGCCTATCAGGGAATGACCGGACATCTGCGGGGCAAGCCCTACTTCACCAGCACGTCAGAGATGTATAAGGCTTTTCGGGAATCACTGGAGCCGGTCATCGAAGCCGGCAAAATGCAGGCAGCCCTGTTTCAATATCCACCTTGGTTTGAGTGCAATAAAGACAACGTGAAAGAGCTTCGTGAAGTGAAACTACGAATGGAGGGTATTCCGTGTGCCCTCGAATTCCGTCATCGTAGCTGGTATGAAGGTGACATGCGAGAGCGCACGCTTGCGTTCCTGAAAGAGGAAGGCTGGATTCACAGCGTCTGTGACGAACCTCAGGCGGGTCCAGGTTCCATTCCCATCGTTCCACAGGCGACGGATTCGGAGATGACACTGGTTCGCATGCACGGACGCAACGTGTCCGGCTGGCATCAGAATGGTGCGCCCAATTGGCGCGAGACCCGTTACCTGTACCGTTACAACAAGGAAGAGCTGTTGGAGTGGAAAGGTTATCTGGAGCAATTGCAGGAGCAGAGCAAGGATGTCTATGTTATTTTCAACAACAACTCAGGTGGCGATGCAGCGGCGAATGCCCAGATGATGATGGACCTGCTGGGTCAGCCGGTGAAGCCTTTCCCTGACCGTACTGAACCGGAGAAGGAAGAAGGACCGGAGCAGATGGAGTTATTTTAATGCGTGCTAAAAACGGAGTTATTCATATTATTGGGTGAAGGTAAGTGTATTTATATATTGCTATTATGCAGATCAGATTCGGGATTGGAATAAAACTAAAAGCGGCAAGCCTGAGGGCATTGCCGCTTTCTTTAGCTGGTAATCTACCAATAGAAGGCTATCCACATACATTCGTTTCGTTGCGTCAAACATCAGCGCTGCGCGGCTGTAACCGAAGAATCGATATGCGCCTCACGGAGCTGCTGATTCATTTTATGCGCTTCAATGCCAGCCAAGAGCACAATGCCGATCCCATGGGTATCATTCAGATTCCAACCCAGATCATCGCGATAATACAAGGCGGTAAACGAGTACCCGGAACCCCGGCATACCCCATATACATTACCTTTATAGTCAATCGACAAACGCGTCATGCCTTCCCATCCTTTGCACACTGCTTCCAGGTAGGGCTCAGGCTGCTCCAGCCACCCTTCCCGAATACCACGGGCATAAGCGTAGATGAACATGGATGTGCAGGAGGTCTCTTCATACGAATCCGGACGGTTCAGCACCTGATGCCATAGTCCATTTTCCCCTTGCAGCGCCAGATAACCTTGACTTAAATCACGGTAGAAACGTAGCAGTTCCGGTCGTTTCACATGATCATGTGGCAGGATGGATAACAATTCGGTTAATGAGAAAAGCACCCAGCCGTTCCCTCGTCCCCATGGAATACCTGTCGCCCGACCACGCACAAAATCATACACATGGGACATGATCTGTTGATCGGGAAGGTAGAGGTATTTACGGAACATCAGGAACTGATTGATCGCATCATCCCAATACGTCGCATCACCTGTCAACTGACCATAACGCATCAGAAAAGGTGTACTCATGTACAAGTCATCACACCACATCGTCTCCTGACGCATCTCCCCACTTCCGCGAACCCGGTAAAAGGCACCATCCTCCAGACGCTCCTGCTCATCCGTAATGTAACCTGCAATCCGATCCGCGGTATCTCTTCCCCCACGAATATCGCCGAATTCCATCGCAGCAAGCAACGTAGATCCAAACGAACCGCAATCATCCAGACTGTCTATCGCAGACAGCTGATTATTGATTCCTGCCGCACCGTACCCTTCCCGATCCCACAGACCGTAGCGATCAAATGAAGTGCTCAGTTCAATATGTTGCTGTACATACTGAATGTAATCATCCCGTCCCAATTCCTGTCCCGTCTGGAGAAGTCCAAGCAGGGTAACGCCGAGCGGATAATTCCACTTTCCGTAATGTGTATTTTCCAGGTAAGGACGAACATGGGTGTCGGGAAGATCTACCCGCCAATACACACCTTGTGCGCCATCATCAAACACGGTATCTGTTCGCACGATGTCGGCGTGGGATGGTTCAGCACCGGGAGTAAACACACCTGTGTACAGCCATGGGTCAGAGCATCCGGCAACCGGATGAGGCGATTTCAGTCTCCAGCCTGTGGAACCCGAACGCTCGGCATCTTCCAACGTGAATCCCCATGAGCCGCCGACTGCCTGAATTTCACCTTTCGCGACCAGATCGGATGAACCGTAACGGCGAGGAAGTTCAACGCGGAAATTACCGCTGCTTCCAGTAGAGTATACTTCCGTGCCATCCACATACAGAGTCAAAGCTCCATCATGACGGCCTTTTAAAATAACTGGCGTTGATCCTGGCAAGGTTACATCCAGTTTGGACCACGCATAGGCAACAGCTAGTTGTTCCATACCAAAGATTCGAGCAAATGAACCTGCGCTCTGCTCCTCTTCTGTCCAGCCCCTGCGCGGATACCAGGAAAGGCCCGTCTCTTCTTCCGTCATGCCGTCACGAGGAAGAGATAATACAGGTTCATCAACGGGTTCCGAATATAACCAGCCTTCCTGACCCTGACGATCTGCCCCAGGAGTGAGGAAGTGCAGCGGGAAATTTTTGAACGAGGCTGTTCCGTAGATACCGCCGAATCCCACTTCTGTTTTGACAAAACATAGCAACACATCATTCCAGCCATAGTTCACGGAAATTGGAATCTGGGTTCTTCGCTCGGGAAATAACTCCTGCAACAACTCGGACTTGAACACCTCTTCACCGTTCACGTAAATCGTCACCGGACTATAACAGTTCAAACCCGTATTTAACGTTGCATTCTGCTCGCTCCATAACTTGCCCCATACATACACGTACTGCCCTGCACGAGCCTCTACGCATTTCTCATTCAAATTCAGGTCGTAGCGATAGTCCCCTAGCCTGCGAAAACCTCCCTGATGATAGGCTCTGAACAAAAATGAATGTTTTGGATGATCGCCAATATAACGCTGAGCCACCGTTGTTAATATATCCGGAATTGAATCGTACACCTTGCCTGCAATCGCCTCGTTCTCATGAAAATAACGAATGACCGTCAGCTCCCTTCCTTATACCTTGATTCGTTCGCTTAGCCGCAATGTCTCTCCGCCCTGCACTTCAACAACCTGCTGGTCAGCCGTGAACCAAACCGGGATGGCAGACGGATTATGGATGATGGAGCGATCGGCCGAACACTCCAATCGTTGCACCGCTTTCCAATAGGCAATCACTTCGATGTTCGTGGCATACCAAATATCGTCCCTGCCGCCAATCTGCTCACCAAACTGTTCGATGATCTCCCAGTTGTCGTTGTCGTTGAACTCATAACTGTGACCCCAGACATAGAGTAATAGTGGCGTACCTGTTTTGGAATGTTGGATAAAACGTTCGGCATGCCCCGCCAGATCATGGTTATGATGACAGGTCGGATGCCATTCAAGCGGCCGGTCTGGCAACGTGTATCTGCCATGAGATTCAACGGTACGGGCATAATCGATGCCAAGCCACTCCAGCTTGGTACTTAACGCACGGTCGTACCCTCCGTTGGGATAAGCCATGCCTCGTACCGGATAACCGACGAGCTGCTCCAATGCTTTTCGGTCTTCGATAATCTCTTCCGTCAACAATTCATTCGGAACATAAGGCAACGTAGGGTGAGTAACCGTGTGAACGGCTACTTCATGCCCCTCATATAATTCAGCGACTTCCTCCGGATCAATACGGCCTGGATTGCCTAGCGTACCGGAGTTCAGATTAAATGTTCCCCGCAGTCCATACCGATTACAGATTTCCACCAGTCTGCGATCATGCACCACTCCATCGTCATAACTGAGCGTTAACGCTTTCATCACACCACCTGGATAACGGTCAAACTGAATACGATGTCCCATGCCCTACTTCCACTCCTTTATCCGAATTCTGCAAAAGGTACATGACCGGCATCCTGTAATCGATGATGTTCCGAATCAAAATACGTACCTTCCAGCAGGCCAATCAATGTGTTGGTAATCCGAACTTCAATGTCGTTATCTCCCGGACGCAACCAGGAGACCTCTCCCTTCCAGCGATACGGAGACCAGCATCGTACACCCAGGCTATGCCCGTTTACCCGCACTTCCACCACATCCTGTACCCGCCAATCGCTGAATTCCAGTTCAAACGTGGTCATATCTTCCCCTGGCTCATCCAACCAGAACGTGCGTTTATAACTCATTTCCCCGGAAAAATGGGGATACAGTGGCTGCGGTTCGGGTCCGATACGAAGGGCCGTATCCGACTCCCGTACAAGCGAAGCCATGCCTTCATGATGGAACTCCACGCCGAATCTTCCCTGTAGATACAAGGGATCAACGATACCATCCTCATCTTTCGTTACCTGCACACTCACCGTCATTTCGTTGAGACCGCTGTGCAGCAGCTCCGTAATATCACAAGCGATGTTATTGTGGTCGGTTATTTCGATTGGATCGAACTGTTCTTTTCCAAGTGGTTGCCCATTAATTTCCATGGACCAAGTGCCCGAGATCGCCGCTCTGTCCATGAATAAAAGGCATGCAGGCAATGCCGTTCTCAGCTCAAATGTGGTCGTATAACGGCACTCGATCGGGTAAGCAACGGATGCCTTTTTCGGTGTGCCAAATACCTGATTAAACTGGATTGGCAGATGCTGCTGTTCCGATAATTCTGCCGCCTGATCAATAAACGGTTTCACAGCTACATGCTGGCTTTCCAGAATTACACCGTGATCATTGGAGGCGAGAAGATGGAATTGTCCCATTCGCAGGATGTTAGACTGCACCGTTTCCATTCGCCATGGCCCTTCTGAAGGAACTCTGATCTTACGGGCCTGATTCGCTCCTGCCGATACATCCGTTACAAACGCCGAACCCGTTTTGTCTGCTACATCCACCTTCATTGTTAATGCCTCTTCCTTCGCAGGTTGTAAAGTAAGGCGTAGAGCATGCGCTTCGTAAGGCGCGAGCGTTAGCGCAATGCACCATTCCCCGCCACTGCTCGTATACGGCAATGCCTGAAGCTGCCCTGTCTCCAGATCGAGTCGTTCTGCCACCAGACAAGCGTTCTCTGCCAGCTCCTCTCCATCCCACAGCTGTCTGGCGACCACCTTCAATTGCCCCTTCAGATTCTGCCCCTCCTGATTGGTCAAGAAAACCATGTGCTCCCCAGCCGACAATTGACGGGTGTGCATCAGCAGAGATGCACTTTCCTCCTCCATTATCCAACAGATGGGTTCGGGCAATACCTGATCGAGCAGGAGAGAGATTAGCTCCAGCGAAAAGTCATCTCCCTGCCCCGTTCCTGCGGGTAGAAAAAAGGCATTCCCCTCACCCTGATGCCACATGGTTTCACGGTTATCATGATCTGTTGTCACGTTACGGCCCCAGTACACTTCTTGAGGCTGCTCGCCCGCACCAAAGAACTGGGCAGCTTCCTCTCCCTCCGGACTTCCCGGCTGAATCGCAATATGCGGAGGCATCCCAACAGAAATAACAGTTCCTCCCTGCTGAACGAATCTCTTCACCTGTTCCCAGGCCGCGGCCTCCAGATTCAGCATCGGTGGGAGAATTAATACGTCATAACGGGCAACGCCGATCCGAATGGTGCCATCCGTTAAGTCAGCTTCAGCCAACAATTCGGGGTCAAGGTGATCATAATCTCGTCTGTTTTCGAGTAAATGGGTAGTAATCCGCATCCAGTCCTTCGTCAGACGCTCCAGTTGCGCCCGTTCTAATTCGTCTTCGCCGCTATACTCAAATCCATGCAGCGGATTACCCATCAGACTCCAGAATGTCGTCGTTGGGTCAAGTACGGCGATACGAATGTCTGCTGTTCCGGTGCTCATGAGATAACTCAACCGTCCGGTGTAATCCCCCAACTGCCGGAAATGCTTCCAGTAGGGATTCTGCAAAAATTGAGACGGTGGTGCGTCATGCTTCGCAAGCCCACCAATCGTATAGAAAAAGGCGTGAAAGTTATAAAAATTGGTGCCCATGGCAGCCATGCGATCAATCATCCACTTGGCATCCTGTAGCGTCATCGACCAGCCCACACTGTGAAAACATTCAATCAGATTGCGACTTCGGCCCAATTGTCGGGCAAGCGAACTGACCATCTTGGGATTGTCACGCATCTTTTGGCCATATCGTTCCAGAATCCACGATAAGGACCGTCCGATTTTCTCATGTGCCGAATCACCGCCTGGCATATGGCTGAACAACTGGGTGGTCATCCGTACGCCAGGTACCTCAGCGGCGTACTGGATTCCTGCTTCCTCACACCAGTCATGCACCTGTTTGTGATAGGACTCCCTGAGAAGCAGGTGGAGTGACTGGTAATAGTCATACCGAATTCGATGCGCGTCCGGAACATCACCATATAACAGCGCCGGTAGCGAATCGATCAGACTATAACCACAACGCTCACTGAAATAACGGGGAAGTTGTGGAGACCAGGGGAGACGGCCCAGCGGTGCGATTTCATCCGAGAACATACCTTTGATTACGCTTTCAAATTGATCTCCAACCGCTGACTTATAACGCTCATGTGTCAGTTCAATAAAACGACTCATCGCTTCCTTGTGGCAAGGATCAACAAAGTTGCCGTAATATTTGAAATCATCGATCTCTTTTTCCTGAAATATAATCAACTCCCAGTCACCTGGGGGAACATCCCACAACAAGCGGAACGCTGTTCGGTAGGTGAAGAACCGCTTGCGGTTATACGATGTGAGTCCGGTCTCCTGAAAGACCTGATCGGTCTGGATATTGCCGATTTTGCTGCGCAGATCGATGGACCCATGCCACAGACGCTTGCCCTGTTCATCCTTGGGAATCGCCTTGGCAACCAAGACTCGTCCCCACGGCAACTCCAGATCCACAGCTTCTCCGCCCTGAACCACCAGATGATGATGCACGAGCTGTCGCTGCTTCGCTTCAGGGAAATCAAGGGTCACTTCTCCGCCAGCCATCCCGCTTGGATATGGATATTCGTCATATAACCATACCTGCATGCCATGGTCGGCAGCTGCCTGCACTGCAACCCGCACCTTATCAAACCATGCTTCAGAGAGATAGGGAATCTGTAGTCCCTGACGCGGACAGATGAAGAATCCGCCTACACCTTGCGCGGCCATCTCAGCCACCTGCCGCTTAATCTGCTCTTCTTCCATATCCCCGTTCCAGAACCAAAAGGGATGGACCCTGTACTGCGCCTCGGGATTTTCAAAAGCATCCCCGTTCCACATGTTGCCTTCCTCCCTGCATGTTCAAGAGTGTATGGTAACCAGCTTTACCAATACCGTTCATTTCAGTTCAACTAGGTTTTTTTCGTTTTGATTATACATCAAAAACCATATTCAGGAAGTCATAATTTCCAGAAAGTTGGATGAAATTTTGTTCGCGAATCAAGCCATTACAACGATAAGAAAAGCCCGGCTGTTTCCGCTACACTGAAAGCACAGCTACCGGGCTCTGGCTTATACGACTACTTCAGTGCTGCGTACAGTTCATTGACTTCTTTCACATAATCGTCTCCGCCGTTGTTCTTCCACAGAGCAACAGCATCTTCGAACCCTTTCTCATCAATCTGACCTACGATATATTTGATCCGCGCATCGTTAATGATATTGTCCAGCTGCGGTCCTTTCTGAGCGTAAACATCAGAGATCAGCGGTTCACCAGGATTGGCAATGACAATCTCTTCGTTGGCTTTCTGCACCTGTGCAACCTTTTCACGGACAGGTGTCTGTTGTACACGAAGCGTTCTGTCTTCAGGTACAAACATCAAAATCTGATTTAAACCCTGCAGGTCGCGCAGTGCCAGCTTGTCAGTGCTCGGTATGATGTAGTCTTCTTTTTTCTCGTACTGCTTGCCTTCCAGTCCGTTGTACAACAATGCCTGCAACTCCGGTTCATTCAGCTGATCCAGAAAACTCAGTACCTTCTTCAGGTCTTCTTCCGTTTTGACACTGCTTTTGGAGATAGCAATCAGGCCGGAGTAACCGGACGTTGGCATATCACGTAATCCCTTTGGACCTTCCATCGCTTGCAGCACATCCACACGTCCTGTCGCATTAGGGTCTTTATCGAGTATTTTCTGATCCATGCGCTGGGCATTATCTGCTACATCCACCATGACACCGGCTTGCCCATTCACAAATGGATCAGGCAGTTTCGTTGCATCCATCACGGCAAAGTCCTTGTTGACCAGACCCTCACTATAAATTTGCCGGAAAAATTTCAGGGCTTCCATGTATTCTGGTGTCTCATGCGCCGGGATCAGACCTCCACTGCCATCATCTCCCCATTTGTTGGGCGCACCAAACCATACCTGCATGTTATCCCAAGGGCCCGTGAATTTGCTGGCAACCAGACCGTACGTATCATCTTTGCCGTTACCGTCCGGATCATCCTTCGTGAACGCTTTCAACACATTGTAAAATTCATCAATCGTCTTCGGCTCTTCCAGCCCCAGATTCTCCAGCCAATCTTTGCGGATTGTAACCCCATTACGTCCCAGGGCCCGTGCCCGGTAGATCCCATAGGTTTTGCCATCGATTGACGCATTGTTGGTGATGATTTCATTCATTTGACTCAGATTCGGATAGTCTTTCAGATAAGGACCCAGCTCCCAGAAAGCCCCGGTTCGGGCCGCATTAATGAAACTTGGGGACTTCCCTAACACCACCATAATCTGAGGAAGCTTTCCCGAGGCCAATGTGATGTTGAATTTGTCTTCGTACGAGCTGCTTGGCACCCACTGCAGGTTCACATCCACCTTGGTCAATTCCTCAAGTTTCTGGATGACCGGGCTGTTCTCCGGCGGATTCTCCGCTTCAAAGTTCGGCAGCATAATGGTAATTTCGTCTGTGCCACCACCAGCGGTTCCTGAACCTGCTTTGTCCGTGGAGCATGCTCCCAGAATTGTACTTAGTACCAGTGACGCAGAGAGTAACAGTGCACCTTTTTTGAATCCCGTTTTTTGTCCCATACGTTCTCCCCCTTGGCTTTAGCCTTTGATTGAACCTAACATGACACCTTTGGCAAAATGCTTCTGCAAAAACGGATACACCAGCAAAATCGGAATTGTACCTACAACGATTACCGCCATTTTGATCGACTGCTCTGGTGGCTGTACAAAATTGGGGTCCATGTTCGCCATATCTCCGACACTGGCCTGCGAGAGCAATACGATCTGTCTCAACATGACTTGTAGCGGCCATTTGTCACTATCGGAAATGTACAGCAGTGCTGAGAAAAAATTGTTCCAATGTCCTACGGCGTAGAATAAGGCAAACGTGGCGATGACCGGTTTGGATAAAGGCAGAACAATTCGCCACAGCACCCCAAGATCCGAACAGCCGTCGATGTGGGCCGCTTCCTCCAGCCCAGGCGGCATTTGCTGAAAAAAGTTTTTGACAACAATTAAGTTAAAAGCGCTGATCGCGCCAGGAAGCATAAGGGCCCAGTAGGAATCAAGCAGTCCCAATCCACGAATGACGAGATACGTTGGAATCATGCCACCGCCGAATAACATCGAGAAGATCACCATATTCATCATGACATTACGGCCCCAGAAGTCACTTCTGGATAGTGGATAGGCCATCGTTAATGTGAAGAACAGATTGACCAGTGTACCTGCCACCGTGATGAAAATGGAAACACCAATACTGCGAAAGATCGTGGACGAGGAAAAGATATACTCATACGCGCTGAAGGAAAACACCTTCGGAATGAGGAAGAAACTGCGTTCGGTGATCTCAGCTTCTGTTGCGAAAGAATTCCCTATAATATACAGGAAAGGAAGGACGGTTAATATGCCCAGAATCCCCAGCATGACGTAATTGAAGATATCAAAAACCTTGCCGGCAGGGCTGTTGTATAGACGGCTGTTCATGGGCGCTCCTCCTTAATAAATTCCGGGGTGACCGAATTTTTTCGCAAGTTTATTACTGCCGAGCACCAGGATAATCCCCACCACAGACTTGAATAGTCCAACAGCGGTACTGTAACTGAATGCACCTTGCGTGATCCCCACCGTGTACACATACGTATCAAAGACGTCAGCGACATCCCGGTTGAGAGAGTTGGTCATCAGATAGATCTGCTCAAATCCGGTATCGAGGAAGTTCCCCAGTCTGAGAATGAGCAAAATGACTATGGTCGTACGAATGGCTGGAAGTGTGATATGCCACATCCGCCGTAACCGTCCTGCACCATCCACAATGGAGGCTTCATATTGTTCCGTATCTACACCTGCGAGGGCAGCAAGGAAAATGATCGTGCCCCATCCCATCTCCTTCCACATCATCTGCACAATAATGAGCGGACGGAACGAACCTGGACTGGAGAGTACATCAATGGGCTTGCCTGTAATCCAGGCGATCAGGTCGTATAACACCCCGCCTTGGGGGGTCAGGAACACATACGTGATACTGGCGATAATCACCATGGATACAAAATGGGGTACATAAACCAGCGTTTGAATCGTTCTTTTGAAGAAAGCGACTCGAATTTCATTTAATAACAATGCGATAATGATCGGTGCCGGGAAAAAGAAGATAAGATCATACAGGGCAAGGACCAATGTATTGCGTAATAGTCGGAAGAAGTCCGGGTTGGAGAAAAAGTTCGTAAAGTTCTCTAACCCCACCCAGTTACTCTCCCGGATGCCCAGGAAAGGCTGGTAGTCCTGAAAGGCAATGATGATCCCCCACATGGGCAAGTATTTAAAGATGACAAAGTACAAAAAGCCGGGAAGCACAAGCACATATAACCATTTGTTTCGTTTAATCTGTCTTTTCCAATTGGACTCCTGTTTTAATGGCATTGTTGCCATATCCGCTTGAGCAGTTGCAGTACCGTTGGTATTCCAGTCCGTCTTCCCGTTCATCATGTCTCCCCTCCCTCAAATATGTAAGCGTTATCAATTGGCCTGTTATTCAGACTATACAGCCGATCTTTTTCCAGCAACCTTCATTTTTTGCATTGCTACGGCATGATGGTCGGAAAGCCCGCTATAACGCCATTTCCACAAGAAACTGAACATAACGTAGCAGGTAGAATTGCACATTTTTGCGGGTTTATCCTTCTTTGTATCACGGTAAAAAAAAGAAAACCGACATCCACTAAAGCTGGATGCCAGTCTGAAATGACAAAGATATAAAAGGTTATTGTCCAAACCATTGATCGCGATACTGACTCGGGGTAACTCCCTCCTGTTTCTTGAAGATCCGATTAAAATAACTGTGCTGATATCCCACAGCCGCCGCAACATCATTGATTTTCATCGTTGTCTCACGTAACAATTGCTTCGCCGCATCCATTCTCACACGTGTCAGATAATCAATAAAATTAATGCCTGAAACCTGTTTGAAAGCCTTACTCAGTGCATAGGGTGTCATCTGCTCCTCGTCAGCACAGTTTTCCAGCGAAATGTCGCTACGGTAATGTGTATCGATATACAACATCGTTCGTTCCACCACCAGTTTCAGCGGTTCCTGCGATCGTACCTCAACCTCTTGTATATAAGGTATGAATACCTCATTCATCATCCACTGCCTCATCTGTACAGGTTCACGAATACCGGATAATCGCTCATACATGTTGCTACCACCAAACAGCTTATAAGGTGTGACACCCGTTTGCAACATCATGTGCTGAATGCTGCCGAGCAATTGAAGCATCATCTGTTGCACCTGAAATTCGGTACTGCCCGTCCGCGTAATTTCACTCATGAATTGTTCCAGCACACGTTCCGCTTCGGTTTGTTTGCCCAGCCTGACCGCCTGTAACAACTCCCGTTCCAGCCCAAGTGGATAGGAAGCTGCTTCATTTCTGCGGAAACATTCCTCATCCTCCAGATCGAGAATCTGACTTCCTTCGTCCACACTGCGATAAGCCACGGCCTGTTCCATCTCAACGAATCGTCCGGGCAGTTCCTGTAGTGAAGCTGCTGGGCGACTGATCATCAAAGTCACCTTCAGTTTGAGTGTTCTTCCAATGACCTCCACAAGCTCCTGCCCCCATAACATCGCTTGTGATTTCACAGGTTCGTCCTGGGGAGCAATCACAAGCATGGCGGAAGACAGGTCATGAAAGTTCATGACACTGATCTGCCTGAAATAATTTTTCGCCACTTCCTGAGTGATATTCACTGCTGCAAAGGTGACTAATCCCGTGTCCTGGCTTCCAAATCTGCCTTGCAGCTGCTCATACCCCGTAAAATACATCTGCACCAGCAAAAACTGCTGGCCCTCCAGTTCAAATCCGAGATGACGCATCCGCTGCTGGAGATCCTTCTCGTTATAGGCGTATAGATGCCCCTGTACAAGTTGTAAGACAAAACTGTCGCGCAAATGGGGAAGCTGCTCCTGCAATTGGCGATGTGCCGTGACACTGCGGGAGGTCAGTTCGTTCCACTGTTGCTCCAGCAGCTCAAACTCATCCAGCTTGGCATCCGTTGGTGTGGTTTCGTTTCTGCCAGGCGTAAGCAGATGCAGCATCCGCGCTACAGGCGAATATATGCGGCGTGAAGCAAACCAGGATAACAATAATCCCAGGATGAGACTGCCTATACTGGCAATGACGATGATTTTGGACACCAGTTTAACTGGCGAAGTGACTGATGTCAAAGGTGCTGCGGAGACGTAAGTCCAGTCTGAATCGATCCGACTCAATGAACCGTATGAGACAGAATAGGTCTGATCCTCATATCGGAACAGGAATGAGCGGTTGCCCGCATGCAGGGCTACTTCTTCTTTTAGCTGCTGCTCAAAAGCAGAAGTCTCTCCCGCCGTTCCCGGATTCCCGGTAACCAGTGTGTTTCCTTCCTGATCCATGAGGAACGTTAACCCTTCGTCGTAAGGAGTAAGCGTTTTCAATAAACTGGCGACTTTCTCGTTATCCAGCGTGATGATCAGTGCACCAAACGGATTAATGCTCTCGCCTGGTATCTTATGTACTAGAACAAGTGCATTGCCTGCATCCGTATGCAGTGGACTATCGTTGGTCGATGTTGCGGTATCACTGTTGATGCTGGAAACCCAGTCTGTCCAGTACACGTGGTTCCCCATGGAAAGGTATCGATCATAGGCTTGTACTTTGGCTTCATCGTTCAATTCGGTATAATCCCGATTAAACAAGATTGGCTTTGGTTCCTGCAAATACAGCTGTGCTGACTTGATCAGTGGATGGGAACCTTGTAATACGTATAAGGTAGTCACAATCTCCTGCGTTTCATTGAAATAATATACAAAATCCAGCGTTCGCAAAGCATTGCCAAACCTCGGTTCAAAAGCCCAATGGGATAAGTTCATCTCCAGATAAGCCAGCTGGTCATCCACATTGCGTGCCCGGTTCTCGATTTGGTTCTGATGCATCTGATTGAACTCGGTTTCCATCCGGCCAACAACCTGTTGATACATGACGATACCTGTGATTAGTCCGGGAATGCTGGCAATGAGTAAAATAAGGATCAGGCTGTTTCGATAAAATCGTCCTTTATGCCTTCCAGCCTTCAGATCGGATAATCGCTTGAATCTGCCAAATATTCGATCGCTCCTAGTCGGTTCCATCGCTGCTCACCTGCCTGCTTGCATCGGGTCTGACTGTCATGGAAACTTCCTCAACTCCCCTGAGAATATATGGATGAAATCCTTTTCTTGTATTATACGCACAATCCTCAGGTGAATGAAACGATCTGTAACCGATCATTTTTTTAACCAATGTTTTATTAACATGACAAAATGGATTACAATGAGATAAAGCAAACATGAAGGAGGCCTTTTTAATGAAAGAACAGACTTATTTTGAACAAAATAGAGAAAAACACCTGGCAGAACTGAATGAATGGTTGTCCATTCCAAGTATTTCCGCCATTTCCGAGCATAAAGAGGATGTTAATCGTGCAGCACAATGGGCAGCAGATGCGCTCACACGTGCAGGCATGGAAAACGTAGAGGTCATTCAAACGGCTGGACATCCGATTGTCTATGCAGATCACCTGCATGCACCCGGCAAACCGACAGCGCTGATCTATGGACACTATGATGTACAACCAGTTGATCCGCTTAACCTGTGGGAGACACCTCCTTTCGAACCTACCGTTCGTGATGGGAAGCTGTTCGCCCGTGGTGCGACGGATGACAAAGGACAGATTTTCCTACATATCAAGGCAGTAGAAGCCATTCTTGCCGAAAACAAAGAACTTCCGGTTAACATCAAGTTCTGTATCGAAGGCGAAGAGGAAATCTCCAGCCCGAACTTGCCCATCTATCTTAATGAACATACAGACAAGCTGCGTGCAGACATGGTACTGATCTCGGATACGTCCCTGCTTGAAAAAGGTAAACCGGCGATCTCCACTGGCCTGCGCGGCCTCTGCTCGCTTCACGTAGATCTGAACACAGCCAATACCGACTTGCACTCCGGTTCATTTGGTGGTGGTGTACCTAACGCACTGCACGCACTCGTATCCCTGCTCGCTTCGTTGCATGATGAGCAAGGCCGTGTGAGTGTAGATGGTTTCTACGACGGCGTTCTGCCACTATCTCCTGAGATGAGAGAAGAATTTGTGAAACAGGGCTTCAATGAAGAACAACTTCGTCAAGACCTCGGACTGGAGCAATTGTACGGCGAAGAAGGTTACTCGTTCGTGGAACGTGTTGGCGCTCGTCCAACATTGGAACTAAACGGCGTATGGGGTGGTTTCCAAGGCGAAGGTAGCAAAACGGTTATTCCGAAGGAAGCTCATGCCAAAATCACCTGCCGCCTCGTGGCGGATCAAGATCCACAACATGTATTGGATCGTATCGAAGCACATCTGCGCGCTCACGTTCAACCGGGTGCAACGCTGCATGTGAAACAGATTGAAAAAGCTTTTGCTTTCAACACTGATCCTTCCAATCCAATTCTGCAAAAAGCGGCAGATGCGTATGAGCACGTGTATGGCGTTCGTGCCCTCTTTACCAAAGATGGCGGCTCCATTCCGATTGTTGAGAAGCTCTCACGTGTACTCGAAATCCCTGCTGTTATGATGGGCTTTGGTTTGCCGGATGAGAATCTGCATGCACCGAATGAGCACTTCAACCTGGAGAACTTTGATAAAGGGTTGTTGACGATTGTGCAGTTTCTGAAGAGTTTGTAATCATCGTGTTTAAAAGCAGTTCATGAGAGCGTGCTGAGTGGACGTTCCGGGGCCGAATCGTTCTTTTGATCGCTGTTATCCCCGGATTTCCTTGATTCCCTTTCTAAAGGGAGAAATCCGGGGATAAAGGCGAACGCTCCGCTTCTTCAGAATCGATTTCGTCCCCTTCACTACGTTGCAGCTTCTCGCAGACTGATTTTAAGATTGAGCCTAACTATTGATTGGTTAGTGTAATGGGGAGAAAAAAGGACGGCCTTCGGGTCGTCTTTTTTATTTATTTGATTTATTTGATTTATTTGTTTCTTTTTATTGTTTTTTTGTTTCTTTGGTGAAGTTGTTTTTTTGTTTCTTTTTTCTTTTTCTTTGGTGAAATTGTGGTTTTTTTTCGTGGCTGCTTTTTATGATGGAGACGATGGAGACTTACTTTAAAATGGGTTAGTGTATTAGAGATAAAAACATGGTGACCTTTAGGCCGTTCTTTGAATTTTGTATCGATCATTACGTACAGTTTGCTTTATTATGGCTTCTTTAAAGGTATGGGTTTAACTTTGAAGGTTAGTGTGATAGATTACCTTAACGATGGGCTGCTGAACAGTTTTCGATTTGTTCGTTTTTTTCTCGATAACTTCGTTATCGTTGTTCCTATGACTGATTTTATAGACGGTGTCTCTCTTTTAATGGTTTAGTGTATTAGAGTTGATATACGCGACCTTTTCGACCGTTTTTTTAGATTAATTACGTCTCCTCACTAGGTTTCTGGCTTTTACTGTGGTTGCTCTTTATTGTGACTGGTTTTAGACGACGGCTAACGTTTAAGGGATTGTGATAGAGACAACACAAGTGGCCTTTAGGAGTTTGTTTGAATCGATTGATACTCCCTAAGGATGCATCCTTAGGGAGTATCATGTGGATCGGGTAAAGAAGATGTTGATAGCTACAGGGGATTCTGGATGGGAGGATCTTTCGGGATTCCTGCGTTTTGACTTGCTTATGCTTAGCGACTTCGGCGCGGGGCTTTTGCCATGAGTGTTTACCTGCTGTTATGCCCCCACAAACTAATCCAAAATGATGAGGTGAATGTTGTGTCTGCTTCTCACCTAACCAAACATGCGCTGGCTCACTCGCTTAAATCACTGATGGAGCATACTCCACTGAACAAGATTACGGTCAAACATCTGGTTGACCATTGCGGAGTGAACAGGCAAACCTTTTATTATCATTTTCAGGATATTTACGCGCTACTTGGGTGGATCTATCAGACTGAAGCGGTGGAGAGCCTTACGGAGTACCGAAGCTACAGTACATGGACGGACGGATTTTATAAAATCTTTTGTTACATCGAGAACAACAAAACGTTCTGCTGCAACACACTCGACTCGCTCGGGCGCACCCACTTGGACACATACCTCTATGAAGTAACCCATGATCTGATCATGGGTGTTATTGATGAGCTGGCCTGTGGGATACAGGTCCGCAGTGAGGACAAAGAGTTCGTCGCCAACTTCTATACCTTGGCCTTCACGGGGCTGATCATCCAATGGATGAGGGGCGACATGCGAGAACCGCCAAAACAGATTATTGAGAAGCTCAGTGAGCTGATCGAAGGCAGTGTCCTGAGGGCACTGCACAGGTATGAGAATAAGCTGCCATCCACTTAAGGATGCGCGGCTTTTTTTCATATGTGATCTAAGCCTAGGTTTTAGACACTTTTCCAAAAGTGACCAAAAATTAGACACTCCCGTTCTTTTGATCATACCTTACGAAACCTGCAAGGATTACATTAGAAATGTGATTACAGTACCTTTTGGAGGCGAATGATCGTGAAGAAAGAATATGGTAATAAACAGGTCTATTTCGTAGGCGGCGGCATTGCATCTTTGGCGGGTGCAGCTTATCTGGTCAGAGATTGTGGCTTTCCCGGAGAACATATTCACATTATCGAAGAAATGCCGATTCTCGGTGGCAGCAATGACGGCGCTGGCCATCCCGATCAAGGATATATCATCCGCGGCGGGCGGATGCTCAATGACGAGGCCTATGAGAATCTGTGGGAGCTGCTGGCTTCCATCCCTTCCATCGACCGTCCAGGCATATCTGTCCGACAGGAAATTACCGAATTTGACGATGCCAATCCCACACATTCCAATGCACGGCTCATCAACCGTGACGGGAAGGTTGAAGATGTGCTCTCGATGGGCTTTGATATGGCGGACCGTCTGGCGATGGGTAAACTGATTATTACTCCTGAAGACACGCTGGGTAAACTGCGTATCAACGACTGGTTTGGCCCTCACTTTTTTAAAACAAACTTCTGGTATATGTGGGCGACCACCTTTGCCTTCCAACCTTGGCACAGCGCCGTGGAATTTAAAAGATACATGCTTCGCTTTTTTCACGAATTCCCGAGAATTCAGACGCTGGAAGGCGTTACCCGCACTCCCTTCAACCAATATGACTCGATCATCCTTCCATTGCATAATTATCTGGAACCGTTTGGCGTAGATTTCACGCTGAAATGTACCGTCACGGATCTGGATTTCAAAGACGGCGAGGGCATTACGGTAAGTCGGATGCATGTGAGCCGGAATGGTACCGAGGAAGTCATTGACATCCATGAAGGTGATCTGGTCATTGTTACAAACGGTTCGATGACCGAAGGGGCCGACATCGGCTCCATGACTTCCGAACCAAAACTGAACGGTAAGGGCAGCTCATGGAAGCTGTGGGAGAACATTGCCGCCAAGAAACCGATGCTGGGCAACCCTTCTTCTTTTAATGATCATGTGGATGAGTCCAAATGGGAGTCGTTTACGGTCACCTTCCAGGATTCGGTCTTCTTTGATCTGATGGAGAAATTCACACGCAACCGGGCAGGTACCGGTGCTCTGGTTACTTTCAAGGATTCCAGCTGGTTCATGTCTGTCGTTCTAGCCTTCCAACCGCACTTCCGCGGTCAGCCGGAGCATGTCAACGTATTCTGGGGATACGGATTATATCCGGATAACGTGGGCGATTACGTGAAGAAAAGAATGTGCGACTGTACCGGGGAAGAGATTATGCAGGAGTTGATCGGCCATCTTCATTTCCAGGAACATCAAGAGGAGATCATGGCGACCGCCAACTGCATTCCATGCATGATGCCTTACATTACAGCCCAATTTATGCCTAGACTGAACAGCGACAGACCAAAAGTTGTGCCTGAAGGCTCCACCAACTTGGCCTTCATCAGCCAATTCTGCGAAATTCCCGATGACGTGGTATTCACGGAAGAATATTCGGTCCGGGCAGCACGGATCGCCGTCTATACCCTGCTTGGAGAGAAACGTCCGATTGAGCCGATCAATAAATATCAGTATGATGTCCGGACGCTGTTCAGCAGTTTTGTGACTTCGTTTAGATAATTGCTTATATAGAGAATGTGTGTTGTTGAATTGTATAAAGCAAATAAAGAGAGTTCCGTCAGCTATGACAGGACTCTCTCTTTATGTTTACTCGTTTATTATCTAAACCCAACACATAGCTTTCATGGAAATTGCCAACTGTCGTCTAAAGAACCTCACAAGCCTTATTACTTGAAATTTCGCAGGTTTGAAAATCTAACGAATCGTAGACAACTTATTTGGAGTGTAAGCAAGATTTTGTAACGTAATATCGCTCATTTACATTAAATAGCGTGTCTAAGATTCGTTACATTTTGTATGACAGCCAAATCATTGAAATAAGGCTTCGCAGGTTCGTTAGAACTGAGCGACCCTTCGGAGATTACTACTTATGAGATGCACTCGTTGTCATGTCTTGGTGTTTATTTTCATTTTTCGTTGTTACTCATCGCTTATGAGAGCCACATATTATACTCTACTCTTCCTACTCACGCCGCTTATTACAGCCTACATATCACACTTCGCTTATGTGCGGAATGTTGTGAACTTCAACATGTGCACAAGCTTGGATAAATGTGCGATTTCCTGCTGGACTCCAGAGGTGTCCGTACCTGCCATTGCCTGATTCGCTCGCAGCGTTCTACGTGTGTTCAGCATACCTTCGATCAGTTTCATGACCGTGTTACGTCCACGATGATCGACAATCATATACTTTTTGCGTGCGTCCAGCTCTACCCATACGATGTTGCTGAATGATGTGAACAGATGCCTGCGGTACAGCTCCATATCGGTCTCATTGTAATGCTCGCCATAAAAGGCATAATATCCGTGTATGTGCAACTTCTCCGCCAACACTGTGATGAACGGATCATGTTCGAGCATAGCGTTACGTTCCATGTTTCACGCCTCCGTTATGCGTGATCCGCAGATCCCGTCTTTTTGAGATCTATTTTAACATATTGTGCAAGGTGTTGCCTCTCCACAGATAAAAGCCAAGTTTTAACTCCTAAGACTGATGCATCACAAATGAGAGTTATTAGCACGATACTAATTTTCTAAATCTAATATGACTCGCCAATCCGTCTGCCCTTAACCCACACACTCTCAATATCCAGCACCGCATTCAGCAAAACGATATCTGCCTGTTTTCCTTGAGCCAGGGAACCTGTCCGATGATCAATGCCCAGCAGGCGTGCCGGTGTCAGGCTTGCTGCACGTGATGCAGCGTTCAGACTCAGGCCCACTTCCTGTACCAGGTAACGGAAACCACGAATCATTGTCAGCGTGCTTCCCGCCAGTGCGCCGCCGTCCTTCAGTCTGGCCTCGCCATGCTTCACGATTACGGGCAGGTCACCGATCTTGTATTCCCCGTCATCCAATCCCGCCGCAGACATGGCATCTGTGATCAACACGAGTTGATCATCATGTTGCTTCAGCTGAGCGAGGATTGAGATCGCCGCAGGGTGAACATGAATGCCGTCGGCAATCACCTCGGCACTGATACGTGGATCACTCAGCACGGCTCCGGCAGCCCCGGGTAACCGATGATGCAACGGTGTCATGGCATTGAATGTATGTACCGCATGATGCAGTCCGGCTTCCACTGCCCGCTCCACCTCTTCATAGGTCGCATCTGTATGGCCAAGTGCCGCTGTAATCCGTTGTTCTCGCAGCCATGAAATGACTTCCAGCGCGCCTTCACGTTCCGGTGCCAACGTAACTTGACGGATCAGGCCAGGATATTGCTTCTCCCATGCTTCGAGCCAAGATACATCAGGCAGTATGATATGTTCCGGATTTTGCGCACCAGGCCATTTCGGACTAAAAAACGGACCTTCCAGGTGTACACCTTCAAGCTGAGCATAAGGCATTTCACCGGAACGGTACCGATTGACCTCAGCAAGTACGTTATCCAGTCGCTCTTTTGGAGCTGTCATGGAAGTCGCAAGCATCGCTGTTGTTCCCTGCGTACTATGGAAAGAAGTGATCTTGTCCAACACCTCAGGGCTTGCGTCCATAAAGTCTTCTCCGTTCCCACCATGCACATGGATATCAATGAATCCAGGCACAATGAGACCACGTTCCGGTACTGACAGCGGCAAAGCCTCGCTCCGAATCTGTTCAGGAAGGCCTTCCGGTATCCCAGCATAGATAATTTTCCCATCCCTCCAAGCTAATACACCGTCTTCCAATATCTCATCTGCAAGGAGCAGCTTGCCCCGAAGAAGAGAAATATTTTCATCACGCTGGCTCCTAGGTTCATGGCTATTCACCTCGGTCATCTCACCAGCCTCCCTGCTGCACGGTCCAGCAATACCACCACATTTGGATGACATTGCAAAAGCGATGCAGGACATGCCGTTGTGATTGGGCCCATGAATGCTTCGCGAATAATCTCGGCTTTTTCCTCGCCACGGGCAATGAGCAGAATTTGTTTGGCTTTCAAAATGGTACCAACACCCATCGTAATCGCCTGAGCCGGAACTTCATCAATGCTGTCAAAGAAGCGTGCGTTTGCCTTTCGCGTCTCGTCTTTCAGATCCACAACATGTGTTCGTCCTGTAAGTTCAGTTCCCGGTTCATTGAAGCCAATATGACCATTATGTCCAATGCCAAGCAGTTGCAGATCTACAGGTCCACGATCGTCCAGCCGTTGTTCATAGGAATTACATTCCTGTTCCAGATCGGCAGCCTGACCATCAGGCACTTGCGTTCTAGCAATATCTATATCGATATGTTTGAATAATTGTTCGTTCATGAAACTGCGGTAACTCTCGCGATGTTCTGTTGGAAGTCCAACATACTCATCGAGATTAAAAGAAGAAGCCTGTGAGAAGCTGACAAGCCCCTTCTGGTACAACGTGATAAGCTGTTTATATATGCCCACAGGAGAACTTCCTGTTGCGAGCCCCAATACAGCCCGTGGTTTGGTCTGCAACAAGCTGGCAATGAGGCCAGCACCCGTGGCGTTCAAGTCTTCTTCATTTTCAAAAATTCGTATATTCATCTTCATCTGTCAGGCACCTCCGTTGTGTTGGACTCGATAAGATTGCACATTATGATAGGATTGTTCCAGTCTGGGGATAAAACGGTCGAAGTCGGCACTTACCATGCCTGTGAACAAAATATCGACCACATGCAGCAGTGCAATACGTGAAGCCATATCTCCACGCCTCATGCCTTCTTCCAGAGAAGAGGTGAATAGTGGGATATCGGATACAGTTGCAAGCGTGTTACTGCCATAGGAAGTCAGTGAAATCGTAGAAGCTCCGGCCTGTTTGGCACAATGCAGGGCATCGATGGTCTCCGGTGTTTCGCCTGAATAGGATACGGCCATCGCCACATCTCCCTCGGCGAGCGAAGATGCGGATGTAATCTGCATATGTGAGTCGGAAAAAGCCGTACAGCTCTTGCCAATCCGCACCAGTTTCTGATAGAAATCCTGTGTAACAATCGATGAGGTAGCCACACCGTACAGATCGATGCGGCGAGCCTGGCACAATAATTGAACGGCTTGCTCCAATCTGCCCAAATCCAGCAAACGGGTGGTATCTGAAATAGACGCAAGGTGGTTGGCTTCGATAGCTTCAACAATTTTGGATAGTGAATTGCCCGCTACAATATCCTGATACGCCGTTTCATCAGATGCGTGGGACAATTCTGCGGCGAGCTTCATTTTGAAATCGGGGAAGCCTTTAAAATGAAACGACTTGCAAAAGCGGGTCACCGTCGCCGCACTTGTGCCACTCTGCTCTGCCAGATGACTAATCGTCCACCCGGGAATGTCCGATGGAGATTGCATAATGACTTCGGCAATACGTCGCTCCTGAGACGGAAGGTTATTCAGTTCTTGCTGCAACGCACGTAATATGGCTGCCATGAGGACCTCACTTTATGAAAATTATTTTTATTTATTTTTAATAAATCAAGAAAATTATTTTTATAACTTCATTTTAATCAAGACGATCCTGCAAATCAAGAGGAATTTAACATGACTTTTGCAATGATCTGAGCGTGTATAGCCCCTCACCTGCTTGATACGCATAGTTGATGTCCTTTATATTGAGAATCGAGAGGGGTGCAATTCTAATGAATCGAAGACAACGGGAAAAGCTCATTCCTTCCATCTGGATTATGGCTTCCAAACAAACAGAAGGACACGCCTATTATGCCCTCTATGCTATCGACTGGAAACGCGGAGGTCGGTTGAGTTGGGAAGGTTGGAATCAGCTCGAAGACTTGCTGCAATTTCATATTCCGATCAAACGAAAAGCCGGAGGAAGGAAATCCGCTTCCCAACCTGCCGCAAAAATTGCGAAAAGAGCGCTCCATCTTCATCTGAACGAAGCACAATTTGAGGAATTGGAGCAGCTCTTTTATCAGCCATTTTCGAAGAAAAAATGGAGGATTTTCCTTCAAATGAATAGGAATCAGTAAGTGTATGGATTCGTTTGTTTCATTTTTTCACGCAAAAACAAAAAAGCCTCTTCCTTCTTTAGTTTAGTTAAAGAATAGGAAAGACTTTCGCGGTACTAAGATTCAATTCGTTTTGATTCGAGTTAACTCGTTCTAATTGATGCCATCATATCGTTTTAAGAATTTGCTGGCTAAGCCGGGTACAGTCATTTGATGAACCGATTGATTTTCAATCTCCTCCGCTAGATCGTCATCTGTTAGAGAAACAAAGAACGTAATGTCTGCTTTTGCTTGTCCATACCGGGCGAAAACGTCATTTGCTGTCTCATTCACAACTTTGGCGATGATTCGAATGATCTCATCCTTATACTTCTGGACATCTTCTGTTGCATACAACAATCGGCTGATATGCTTAAAGTGCGTCTCCTCGCCATATTGATATTCGGAGCAACCCCATCTGTAATAGATCTCGTCCTCCTCACTATCACATAGCCCTTGCTCTTTCATACTCACAATATGCCCAGCAAGGGATTCCTCTGTATTTACCGCCAAAAACAGGGTAACCCAATCACTGTCCGTTCCAAAAGCACAAGCATATACTTTCTCATGCTCTACCTTAGCCAGCGTTTGTTCCAGATCGGGTAGAAACCCCGCTCGAAATTGATCTTCAAATTCATTTAAGAAACGGTCCATTTAGCTCATCCTTCCATTGCTAATATAAGTTGAAATACGGAATAGTTACACTTGCCACTCCGCTGACAGAATAACCTTCCGATCACTGTTATCCCCAGATTTTTTGAATCATTTTTTATAAGGGTGAACATCTGGGGATAAAGGCGAACGCTCTGCTTCTTCAGGTCATTTCTGTCCTCTATGTTCTAATGTAACTGTGTAGTCTAACTGATGGAAATGTGATTTAAGAACCCAATCATCCGTTCAAACCATTGTTTCAATTCTACTGCCTTATCTTCGTATATGTAATCATTATGGTCTACTAAAATATCGAAAACAAGCGATGCTACGTTTCGGATCTTCCCTCAATTTATTGTTAACTCCCTTATTTTATGGTCCATTGCAGCAAAAAAGCCTTGCCCCATTCTTCATGACAAAGAATAGAGAAAGGCTTTCATGCTGCTACGTAATCCTAACTGTAATTCGCAACTAAATCTTCAGTTCTCCAAGCTTAATCAGCTCGACAACTGCCTGCGAACGACCCTTAACATTGAGTTTCTGCATCACATTCGAGATGTGGTTTGAAATACACAAAAAAACTATAGCCTACCCAATACAGAATGGATCTCAACATTGTTTGCTTTATCAACTGTAATGTTTGACACTAATTTTTTCAGGATCAGGTTCACTTGGTCTACTTCAGTAAATTGTCCTAGATCTGATAATTCATCAAGTGAGATGTTTATCTCCTTAAACTGTTCACTGTCATTCAAAGCTCGTTCTAATTCAGATTTCATTTTGGACAACTGTTCTTGTTTCTGTTTAATCTCTTGTTCATACTGTTCCTTCTCAAACTCATATTGCTCATCATCAATTTCATCGTTTAACTTTTGCTTTCGGATTTCAAAAAGCAATTTACGTGTATTCTGTATCTGCTTCTCATATTTAACGATTAACTTTCCGGTATCTTCTTTCGCTTTTTTAGTGAAGGTTACAGTCTTCCCCGACTTTGTTTTACTTCTAAGTTTCTCGCTCAATCTTTCAATAAGAGCATCTTTGAAATCGTCGTATGGAATCCTATTGTGATTTTCACATCCAGTTTCACCCTGTCTTCTTCTTTTAGAACAAACTAAGTAACGATAGCTGTTCTTCTTGCCGTTTGAGGTCACAATGTTTAATGATGATCCACAATGCTTACACTTGATTATACCAGCGAATACATTAACTTTGTTTCTTACCCCTCCACGCTTTCCACCGCCACGCTCTAACCGTATCTCCTGTGCCTTTCTAAATAGCTCCTCACTAACAATTGCTTCATGAGTCTGCTTACCGCTTTCTTCCCATAGCTCCTTGTCACGCTTAACCAACTTTCTAGATTTATCAGAGATATTGTTGATATCGTTATAAACCTTTACAACTGTAAATTTATTAAATATGTTTTTACCTGTATATATCTCATTCGTTAGTATACGTTCTACAGACGTTACTCCCCATTTCCCTCCTCTGTAAGAGGGAACTTTCTCTTTATTCAGATACTTTGTTATAGCTTTCTCACCCATCTTTTGATTGACATACATATCAAAAATGAGTTGAACGATCCTGGCACGTTCATTAGGTATAATGGTTTTCCTATCATCGACCTTTATTTTGTCATAGCCCAATGGTGCAATAGTACCTAAATAATTTCCTTTCATTCCAGACTGACGTATACCTCTTCGTGATGATATGCTAATTTGCTCACTCAACTTTTGGTTAACTGCTGAGAATATTTGAAATTTAAACTCATCATGATCAACTTGTGAATCATAGTTCTCGTCTAAGGATACAACCCTTAGACCAAGCTTATCCACAAGAGTTCTCTTCAAACCTAACGAGTCATACGTATCACGAGAGAATCTAGATAAAGAAGAAAAGAGGATGGTTTTAAAGTAACCCTTACCTGCATCCTCAATTAGTGTCTGAATAGATGGTCTTCCAACAATGGATGTACCACTATCCCTGTCTACATATATGTACTCTTCACGAACCTTTAAACTTAGCTGTCTGGCTTTCTCTTCACAATCCATCCGTTGGTGTTCTGGACTGAACTTTTGTGACTCCTTTGTTGTGGATACCCTAACATATATTGCTGTATCCTCATATCTCATGTGACATTCCCCTCAGTCTGTAGATTTAATTGTGATATCATAGTCTGTAGCAGGGAAATTTTTGATCGCTCTTTGTACTACAGTATCAACTACAAATTGAATTGCTGCTTTTGCTTCTTCTTCGCTACGGTTATCGTCTATAAAAATAAAGTTGAATGATTTAGATTTTTTCTGCTTGTTTGTCTCCTTCATCCGTTGTACACCACCCGTATGACTTTCGTACGGATAATGTATGCGAATGCTGCTTGGACGAATGACAGACAATGTTTTTGCTGCACTTTGGATATTCACTCACCTCCTCACCTTGTATATTCGAGGTAATAGTAGTTGTCACCCGGAAACCCACGAGACTATTCAGTATTCTAAGACATGTTCCATTTATGTTTAGTGTAGTTTAGAGTGCAATGAATAGATGGATTACAATTGAGTCTAGAGATAATCTTGCATGTTCTTTTGTTATGTATTTCTATTCTTAATCCTTCAACTTAATTTGCATTTGTTCAAAGGTAAACGGTTGATGCACATTGTATATTTGACCATCAATCTCTATCTGTCCTATTGGTATGTATCCTTTATACACTTTCTGTTCATTCTCATTACTGTCTACTTCAATGCTTCTTTGACCAGTCGTTGATTGCTCCGATTGAATCAAAACTATTTTTCCATCTTGAGTGTTTGTAAAAACTCCAGTATCGTTTTCTAGCGTAGGTAAACCCAAGTCTTTCTTTGCATCTGTTATCGAATCATATCTTCTAAATGTGGGAATTACATTGGTTTGCTTGTTTCCCATCTCAAATGCATAAACTGGCTTAGCCTGTGCCTTATATGAATTTTCCCCGAAGGTTGATTATGGTAACACTAGGAATCCTTTAATTAGAAATGATTCCTACGTCTCTGCTTCAGTCAACTTCAATAAGCTTAAGTGGGTAGTTGAATCCCCCCTCCTTCATGGGAAAGTATTGAGAACCTTTATCCTCAGATGTTGAAAATGTACAATGAAGACTTGCTAGTTTTGAACAAATTGCAGAAGCCACAAAACAGACTAGTGGACTATAAAGCAAATGTATAAGGATAAGCGAGCCATTTTGCTTACAACTAAAGAAAGAGGAGTAACAAGACGTGCTCGTGACTTTGAGAGGATATATAATTTGCACTTTGTTGATGGATTTAGCTTCTACTCAAATTTATAAGGATATGGATTAAGTCCAACTTACTGTAAGCAGGTGCTCCAAGAAAACATACACAAGTTTAAAAAATGAAAAAATACCCCTTAAGAGAATAATATCTCAAGAGGGGTTAAGTTTTACCTATATTTGTTATTTATTTATATTTGAGTGCTAAATTGCTGCACACTAGAACAGTTACAATTCTTCATCTCAAATTCATTCAGTGTATTATCATGTTACTTATAAGTGTATTACCTATAATTTAACAAGTAAACATCATTAACTCCTTGTATTTATCACCATGCCATTATTCTATTATTAAAACGCCACCCAACCATTGGTAGGTGTCATATTAGAATGACTGGTTGTAAAAGAATAATATCTATGAGATGGCGTTGAAGCTTTAATATTTATTCCTAATGTATCGCTTATAAAGCCAGCAGCCCCTGTTGCTCTCATAGTCCAAGTGCCCGATGCATTGAAGTAGCCTTCAGAAATGAAACCAGGACTGTTGTTTGATGTTTCACTCAAAAGGTATAATGGGTTCTTATTCGTATGACCTTGTATAACTTGAAGAGGTTTTACTGCCACGCTTCCATTATGTTCCCAACTTACTTCATTCCTATTTTCCAGATATCCGCGTATAAATCAGTAAAAGTGCATATTGTTTGTGTCAGATTTATGCCGCTCAGTGTCATCCTGATTTCGGGTTTATTGACTCATTCTGATATTTGGACAGTCCATCTGGACAATCACTATGATGAAAAAGATAATTAAGCAAGATTGGAAGTTAACCTAATTAAGCCATTCAAAATGGAATTAGGACTTCAAAGGTTTCACTTTGGTACTACAGCATGGACTAAACAGCGCGAGTCACAGTGCTGAATTCACCCCTGTAACCCGCGCTTTTTTATGCTTCTATACATCAATCACTGTCCTATTGAGTAAAAAATCAATTTATAACATCCATTAAGCTCTCATACCCACATAATCAATGGACGTTGAAACTCCGCTCACTTTAAATGATACATTCGATACTTAGACATAAACTTTACAGATGGACCGCTGAATTAGCAATGAGGACACCTATAGCTTACTACGGGGTATGGTAAGAGCGGAAATTTCATGTCGGAAGGATCTTTACATACAGACTTCAATTAGTTAATTATTTCCTATAACATCGCTATTATTCCATATATCAGGATTATTGATCGTTTGGTTTTCTCCACGTACAGTGAAATCATAACTATCCTTTGCATTAGTATACCAGTCAACAATGACTAACTTTCCATTCGCACTTTGCACAAGAAATTCAGTAGGTTCAGCAAAACTGCCTACATCCTTTTTAACTTGTGCATCTAATTTAAGATAGAAAAAGTTCTTACCCTCTCCAACATACTTTACTTCTGCTGCATCAACATCAACGCCTGTCACCAAATTATGAGTTAGATTGTTCTTAAGGAACAAATCGTATTGAGAGGTGATTTTTTTTTGCGTATATTGTTTAAGGTTTTCGTTATCTATATAAGTATCCAATTCAATGTCAGAACCGTTCCAGATCGCCCTATAATATTCAGACAGAGCATCCGTACACATTTTGTATGCTGTTTCAAAATCTGAAGCGGTTAGACCACTTTCGTCTTTCGCCAAAAAATAGGAGGAATCTTTTGATGAATTTCCTTTTGTTACAGGCGAAACTCTTGTGTTTTCAGCATTATTAATATCTCCAACAACGGGAACATTGTTATTTTCATTGTCACTAGTACTAGTCTGTTCGCATGCACTAAGAGTTAATAAAATCAATAATAACAGGTAAGCACGTTTCATTAAGTTTCCTCCTACGAAAATATTCTCGAACTTCAGATAATTAAGGAGGAGAAATTAGTTTGATGCACAACGCCTCAAAAAACCAATGAAGTGTTGTGCATCTCCCCTCAAATTTTTCACTTGTAATAACCAGTCAATTTTATAACCCTTTTGCTATCACCAGGATAAATTTCCTCCGCCTTTTGGTTGTTGTTATAACTATTTTTACCAGAGCGTCCTGTAACCAATGCTCCAAGAACTGACATCGTATTAGTTTCGTAGTATTCAGTAATAATAGTCGAATGCCGCCAATTATTGTAAGATCCGCTCAAATAAAATTGCAATACATCTCCAATTTGATATGGATAGCCTGCACTAGCGTTATATTTGAACGTTGAGTATGTAGTACCCGTCCCAGCCGGACCCTTCGTTGTGTTATTCACCAAAAAATTATACAGGTTTGGTACACCTGACCAGGATGAAGCACGATTACTCAAACTTCTATAATACCAGCCTGTAGAGGCAATACCTGTTCCATTAGTATCGTAAGTAATTGCACCACCAGCGAGTAATGCATGAGAAACGAAGTTTGTACAGTCCCAATTTCCAGTTATTTGTGAGAAATCGTAGTAAGAAACATTCGAACCACCACTTGCAGGCTGATCTTTTGCTTTATTATTTTTCGCGTAATTTGCTATCGCTGTCTTATTTAATGAAGATAAGGTTGCAAAAGGCGTAATAACCTGATTAGATGACCCGTCATTTTCTAAACTATTGATTTGTGCTGGAGCTTCGCGATCAACAGAAAAATAATCGGTGATTTTATCATTTAATTCCTCTTGTCTTTTAGCGGTATAAGAGCTATCCAGCTTAGAGTTGATATTAACGAGATTACTTATATGATCCCCTTCACCTCTAACATATTCATCATAATAGTCATATGGCATATACCAATCTGAAATAGTAAGCCCTGCATCTGTATTGCGAAATAACATTTTTGACACTTCGCCAAATCCAGACTCCACTTCCATTCCCACGTAATTGAATGAGGCCTCAGTACCTATTGTCAAGAGGATGCCTTCTTCGGTAACTTCAGAGGACAGTAAATTGAATTTCAAGACGTAGTTTTCTTTTTGTGCATTTGCGGCATCTATCACAAATTGTTTTGTTTTAATTTTCTTTTCCAAGTAATCTGACAGTTCGGAATCAAGTAATTCTGTCCTGACAGTTGATTTGTTATCTAATTGCTTTGTTCCGAGATCGATATTTTCATAGTAATTCTTCAACAATTCTTTTGCAAGGGAATAACTAGTTGTCACGGCAGATAAGCTAATCGCTCTATCCTGAGTGTTCAATTCAATTTGTAATGGACTACTGGGTTCAACATACGAATCATCAAAATTATGGTCTGGTAGAATAATATCTTGAGTATCAATCTCAGGTGGGTTACTTTGAGCCTGAGCAGCTGGAATATTCATGGAAAGTACAAGTGCACCTATAATCACATTGCTCATTATTTTTTTCAAAAAAAATCATTCCTCTCATCTCATTTGTATAAAAAAACAATACTACAAACATGAAATTAAAGTTTTTTTTGCAATCACACCTCCTAGAACGATCATTAATAATAATCCTAACAATCGTTTCAATCAGCTATTTTTACGTCTTTAAAAAAAGTAAAAACATTACATTTTTTTTGAAATCTTTTCCAATATAAAATATTCCCTTAAATCTGTCAATTATAATAGAGAAAAACAATAATGTTATAGATTAGAGTCCTTCAGCCTAAAGTAGAAGCCGCTGCTAAAAAGGAGAGCACTGTAGCAGAAAAAGTGCCGTATTACTAAAGCAAATTAAGAAACTTAAACATTTGATCACTAAGGTACAAATCGAACGTAGTACAGAGGGTTAAAGGTTCAAAAAGTTATAGCAAGTCTTGAATTAGAAAGGAAATATATTAAGCAAAGTTTGTATTATTCAGAGAAAATTCTTGAACTTTATAATTAATCTGCAAGCACTCCATTGGGTTGGGATGCTTCTATCGTTCCGCTGTTGAATGTTCCGATGTCTGATCATTGTGAGACAACTTAGTACATAATGTTCTCCGAAATGTTCGTGGAAGCTGTCCCTCAAATTTGAGGATCAGGTATGTGTACACTGAGTACACAGTTAAACTTGTCAGATTGTCATGTGGGTAGTATGGGAAATGGTTGATACATAGGACTTATTCGGGGAATCTCGATTATCTAACCCCGCACTTGTTAAGTACGTATCTCTGTTTATTAAGTATCTCTGTTAGTACTTATCCTTTGGTTTTGGGTTAATATCTTAACCGAAAACAATTGATCAATGCGGAAGCTGCTGGTACGTTACCCTCCACACCTGTACGTGCATCCAAGGATGGATATAACAGCGCCCTCGTTTATTGTCAGTGTGTTGGACTCCTCGGTGTACGTGACAGGGTCTACTTCACTTGAAAATACATTGAGAGTAATCATATCTTCAAAATAACTATTTGATGCCATTTTATTAGCGATCCTTTTAACACTGGCCTTGTGTACAATAGGAGTCCTACTATACCTCCTGATTTGTTTGTCTTATAGTTGACTCCACGTTGTGTTTCATCGTCATAAATAATTAACTGGCTGTCGTACAACTTGACTAAGTTTTGAATTGAAATTTTAGTGACGTAGCTATCAAATTTAATCTTTGTACATTTCTCAAAATGGATAGGTAAAGTGACTCTTTCTTGAACTGATTGACTAAGAACATTCTCCGCTTCTTTAATTTCTCGCTTACCGAAATACCTATCTGGGTCGAATAGTTTATCCTCTGTTACTTCATATAAAGCTTTGATCAGGCCATAAAGCATGGGAACATCTAAATTGGAAACCTGTAATTGGTGCTTTACTTTTTTAGTTTTAAGAACTACTTCAAGATGAGTCAAAAGGATATGTTCAACTACCGTTCTATCTCTATCTTCATATGTATTTTCACTCCTTATATACAGTATAGCACCCGTCAAAGTGAGTAAAGATACATACGGGATTAAAAAAAATGGTCGGTAGGAGTTGACGTGAAGTCAACCAACTATAGGGTGTCACCAAATGACACCACTGGAGAGCAACTTTTTTTACTTCCGAAATTCGGAACCACAGTGTCACCGAGTGACACGATTGTAGATGGTAGGACTGGCTGTGTTGGAATTTTGGGAGTTGGGTGGGCAATATCGAGTAAAGCAAAAAACAGCCGCGTGAGGGCTGTCTAGTTTGTGGTATCTGTGGTTTAAGCGGCTTAAGAACTGATGTTATAAAGCCTGATAAATGTTCAAATGAGTATCCAATAAGATAACCCACACCTTGATAGCTATAATCTGTCTTGTAGGCAATGTAAAACAAGATAAGAAATGCAGAGCCACCAACAAGTATAAGTTTGTCCTTTAACGATAATGATCTCATGTACAACCTCCCTTTTTATATAAGGATATTACACCATGCATGCGAACTCACTTTCTACTTTACCGCTTATCCCTATCTTATTATAAATTTCAAATCACATCACATTCGAAATATGGTTACGCACCGTTTTCTCGCTGATGAATAACTGCCCTGCGATGTCACGCGTTGTTTTGTCTTGAACCAGTAATTCGAATACTTCGCGTTCACGGTGGGTTAACAAAAATTTGCTTTTATGATCGATACCCTTCAATGTTCACCCCTCCTTGCTCGGGTTGTGTTGGTGTAACAAGGTTAAGGGGATACAGTCAACTCATCTTATGTCAGGTCAAGGGCGTTGGTTCAGTTTTATAAGAAAAATGGGCAGTAAAACATGTGATTCATTGTCCAAAGTGAACGTATGCAGTTGTCTATGTATTTGAGATTATGTAAAACAAACATGCCCCTGCAGCTGATGTTACCATCTGCGCAAAGGCACACTTGTTCAGTCAAAAAACTACCGATTCATTCGATTCATGACCCCACCATTGTGATTACGATTCATCAGGCCATCGTCAAGGATGCCATCACGGTGATTGGTATCCGTACCGTTGGTTGGGAAAATACGCTCTACCATCGATTGGAATGTATCGATCATGCCACTGACTGGCTCACCATTACGAATATCTGTGGCGTAGTTCTCCACTTGCTCCACAAAATCCGGATTGGCTGATACATATACATTCTCGATGTTCGGTGCAAACTGCTTGATTTTTGCTGAAATCTTACCTTTAATCTCAGCTGATGTGTTATCATCCGTGCTATCTACACGTTGTCCTTCACTTTTCATACCATAATGCCCATCGTCCGTCCCACGTGCTTTGCCACTATTTGTCAGACCACGCATCATACCAATTGTACCTGTGCCCATGGTTCCATAGATGCTGCGGTCATTCCCCATATGGCTGCGATCCGTTGCTGAATTCGTGTTCAGTCCTGGAGCAATTCCGCTAGTGCTGTACGGAGACATTGTGCCCGTACCGCCATTCACACGCATACCACCCATATCGTGATTCATGTTTCCCCCACGCATGGTATCACTGGCATGATTACGCATCGTTCCATTCAGCATGCTCGTACGACCATTGGACTTGCTTTCCAACTTGCCTGCGTGACCATCTGCCAAACGAACGGCCACATAAGCATTACGATCCGTTAACATGACACGGGCAGATTTAACTTCCTTCATCTCCGTGATGCGTTTTGCCAGCTCTTCACTGGATTTCAGGTCAGTGACATTATGCATGCGATAACTTTTCGCACGGATGCCATCCATGCCATTTGTTTCCACACCATAACGGTTAATGCCGTTGGCTTGCTGACGAACACTTTGTGTATGCATATTGTTGGTATCCCGATTCGTGCCACAACCTGTCAAACCGGCCATTACAAAGATCGCAGTAGATAATGATAACGTAATAGCTGTTGCCTTTTTGACTGCTGGCATGTACTCATCCTCCAATGTTTGTTGGTTTTGGTCACAAAGATAGGATGTGCTTCTGTACGTACCGATATGCTGAAAGGATATGGTACCTTACCCTATAGATTCGGGTCTTCTGGTTCTGGTCTTTGTTTATAGTTTTTGATCTGTGGACCGTGAATTTCTTGCTATATAAAATAAAAAAACAGTGCTGCTTGTTCGCAGCACTGCCTCGAAATAATATTTGCATCATAATATTTGCATCTCAACACAATAATATCACTTATCTTCCGCCCCACTCATTTCCCGTCTGTTGATGAGGATGTCGTTGCTTCATTTGCCGAACTTGATGACTCTTCCGAAGAAGTTGTGGATGCTTTAATTGTATCCGGGAATTTCTCGGCTTCCGTTAGACTCGTCGCCTCCATGGCATATGCCCATTGACCATCCGGCGTAATGACCCAGATCTGATCCGATTCGGATGGCACCGTAATTCCTCGATACACATCTCGAACTTGTTGCCCATTGACCGTCTGTTCAACAGACAGGGTGAATCGGGGAACCGAATTCTTCAGCTCGGACGCTTTGCGCACATCATCTGCTGTCGACAAGTTTTTGATTTTGCCGATAAGAGATACGGCATCTGTGGCTTCAATCGTTTTTCCATTCAGTGTCCAAGTCTGCTCTGCCGCATCGTTCTCCGATGTCGATGTTAACATCCAGGTAGCTGCTTCACCTTCCCACTCCAGAGACCCAACATTTGTCTCATCCATGTTAAAAGGTGTCGTGTCCAACAAATCACGACGAGACAAAGCCATGCTGGTAATCGCCTCTGTCTGCACGGCAACCACAGGACCCGAATCAACACGCACATAACGTGCATCATCTGCTGGAAGCTGGCCACCAATAGCCAGTTTGATCTCCCGATTATCTTTGAGTTTGATATCCATACGTGTAGCATCTGTTCCTAATCCATACTTATCCAGATCCGTCGGCGCTTCTTCCACCACCAGTTCCTGATTCGCACCACTCAGAGCATCTAACCAACTGCTGACACTGTAACCGTTCAGAGGATAGGCTTTTGGCTCAACCATCTGCCATACGCCATTTTCAAGCGACAAAGTCGAAGATCCTGCTGCACCAGATGTCTCCTCCGTAGTATCATGTATCGTGATGGATTGGATATCCCCGGATTGAATACCGAGCAATTTGGCTTGTACCGCTTCTTCTTCTCGAAAATAATTTTGACTGGCCGCGTACACCCAGCCCACAATCAGTACGATGACTACCAGAATCGTTGGGACCCATTTTCTCATACCCGTCTGCGCCTCCACCATAAGAGTACACCGATGATAACAAAGATGAGCGGGAACGCTACAATAGCCACAAAGAAAATCGTTCTGGCCTGTTCGCCATTCAGGTATGCCATCTCATACCCGGCTTGTACCCTTGGGCGAATCGTCAATCCATTTTCTTTCTCACTCAGATAGTTTACCGTATTCAAAATAAAGTCCCGATTGCCGCCATTTGCAATTTCCGAATCCTGCATGAAAATGGACGAGCCCAGAATAACCGCCTTCGGTTTACCATCCGTTGTATCGGCTGCATACCCCAGTTCCACTGGTCCCTGAATGTCCTCTTCGGCATCATTGCTTGTTTCATTTTGCAATAAGCCGCCGATATTTGTCTCCCCATAACTGTCATTCGAAGAATGAATTAACGGTGAAAGGGTATATTTATCCTGTTCTTTGCTGGTCAACGCAATCGACAGCGACAACATCGGATACAATTGGCTTGCAGCAAGTTTGTCCGTAATTGCATGTGTACCATACTCCGGCACCACCCAGAGGGGCCCCATCGTACTGGCTTGCTGATTATCCACCATGACCGCATGCTCATCAACGACGCCATAGTCAGCCATCAGAGCATCGATGTTTTTCCAACTGGATTTCATATCTTCCACAAATCCGAGGGATAATAACAGCTTACCTCCATTACTCAGATAGGTGCGAATGGCTTTCATTTCTGCATCACTGAGATCACGTTGTGGACCTATAATGGCAAGCACATCTGCATCTTCCGGAACTTTCCCGGCCTGATTCAGCTGCAACTCTTCCGTCTGCACATTATTTTGTTCCAAGGAGGATTTCAGCGTAGTCATCTGAGCGAGACTCAGCTCTTCATGTCCGGTCAAAAAGACCATTTTGTGCATCTCGGTGGATGACATATTCATGAGCGCCTGCGTAAGTTTTTCCTCACCTGTGAACTGATATGATCCATCACTGCCGTCACCTGTCGCGGTGAACAAACTGGCGATATCAATCACTTTGTGTTGATCTCCCTGCTCCAGCACAATGGAGCTGCCTGTTATGCCGTATTTGGATGCAAGCGCAGGTTCCTGCGTCAGATTATATTGTTTTATTTTCAACTTGCTGTTACGTTTCGTGTATTCCTCGACCATATCCGTGACCTCACGGTTCAGGACGGTGTTGTTGGCATTTTCGACCGTTAACACCAGAATGTTGACGTCATCCTTCACATTTTTGATCGCAGTAAGGGACTGGTCAGATAACGTGTATTGTTTGTTCGAGGTCAGATCGAGCTGGAAGCCGCCAAGTGAATTCAGGAACAGTGTTAGCAAAATAAAGATGCCAATCACCGCTACAGACAGCACGGTACTGTTGGTATGACTTAACCATTTTTTCATCTTCTCACCTCCACCGCTTCCGTTCCACAATTTGAATGCTTAACAGCAGAAACACACCCGAAAGGGTGACATAATACAAGATATCCGGTCCACTAAGTACGCCTTTCATGAAGCTGTCGAACCGGTTAGTCAGTGCAAACGGGTCCAGCCACTGTTGCAAAGCAGAACCTGTATTGCCTGCGAATGAATCAAGCATCCACAAAACGAGCAAAATAATAAAACCCGCCACCGCAGACACCATCTGATGTTGAGATAACGTGGAAGCGAACAGTCCAATCGCCATCATGCTTCCGCCCAGGAAAAATAACCCCAGCGCAGACATCCATACCGTCGTCATATCCAATGTCCCATAAAATGACATGATGAAAGGGTACACCAGACTGCACAGGATGAGCACAACCAGAATGGCCAGAGAAGCAAGATATTTACCAAAAATAATTTCTGTTACTCGTGCCGGAGAAGTCAGCAACAATTCATCCGTTCCCTGTCTGAATTCCTCTGCAACGAGTCGCATCGTTAACAAGGGCACAACAAACAGCAGCATGGACAACGTATCGCCCAACACGAGACGATAATCGACAATGCTCGGCTGGTAATATACAAAGCTTGAATAGAACAGCAGACTGGTCATCAGTACATATACGGCAAAAGCAAAATAGGACGTGGGTGACAGAAAATAAGCTTGCAGCTCTTTATTGCATACCGCCATCATTCGTCTCATTTGGAGTCCTCCCCTTTGCGAGAATGGGGCGAAGCATCGGCTGCTGTACTAACTGTTGTTCCCGATATACTCGACGAGTCGATGTCCGAAGTTACATCCTGATCCATCTCTGCCCCAGCAACCTTATCCACATCTGCCGAATTTGCGTCTGTGTCTGTGGCCTCGGTTGTGGTCAGCTTCAGGAAGATTTGCTCCAGACTTAGGTTCTCCTTCTTCATCTCCAGTATCGGTAATCCTGCACCTGACAAAAGGTAGAACAGCTCCTCCCGGAAATCTTCCGAGTTTTCTCCAGTAAGCAGCATTTTAACCGTATTCGCTGAATCTGAATTAAGTGAAGTATCTTTGGCGGTATTCGCATCCGATGTTTGAATGACTTCACTCTGCACCTTCTCCCATGGGGTCAGCACATTATGTAATTGCTCCGTAGTGGCCTTCACTTCAATCGACACCTTGAACTGATCCCCCATTGCTGATCCGAAATGCTGAGGTGAACCATCCAGCACGAGTTGTCCCTGATTGATGATCAACATTCGATTACAGAGCGTGCTCACTTCAGGCAAAATATGCGTACTGAGCAGCACTGTATGGTTCTCCCCCAGTTCTCGAATCAGATCTCTGATCTCGATAATCTGGTTTGGATCAAGGCCCGATGTTGGCTCATCCAGAACCAGCAGATCCGGCTTGTGAATAATGGCTCCTGCCAGCCCAAGGCGTTGTTTGTATCCTTTGGATAACCCACGTACCATTTGCCTTTCCCGACCCTGAAGCCCCAGTCTGCTAACCATCTCACTGACCCGCAGCTTAACCTCACGTGCCGGGACATCTCGTAAATTGGCTACGAATTTAAGATAGGACTGCACCGTCATATCGGGATACAGTGGCGGAGTTTCAGGCAGATACCCAATCTTGGAACGAACACGCTGACCCTGCTCATGCACCGATACCCCATCCACCATGATGGAACCCGCGGTTGGATGCACATAACCCGTAATCATACGCATCGTTGTTGTTTTTCCGGCACCATTGGGCCCGAGAAAGCCAACAATCTCACCACGTTCCATGGTGAAATCCAGTTGATGTACGCCGCGTTGCCCTTCGTAAACTTTGCTGACCTGTTTCACTTCGAGCACATCATTCATCCTTTCCCGTTAAAATACCCGTGCACCATCGTTCGTTATATAAATTCAACTGAAAATATTTACACTTGCACTCCGATGGCAGAATAACCTTCCGATCACTGTTATCCCCATATTTTTTTGATTCCTTCATCAGAAGGAAAAATCCGGGGATAGCGTATGCTTCCGATGTAGCTTTCTTTTCAGAAAGCTTTTAGGCGAACGCTTCGCTTCTTCAAGTTATTTCTGCCTCTCCGTTTATCGTGTAAATGTTATGTTGAACTTATGTAATAGATGATAGACACGGGAAGTTCCTTGTATCTTACGTGAGCTATCCTAGCCTCAGCTTAATGACACTTAAAAGACAGCTTAAAAATTTTTGTCAAAAATGTGAACAATCCGGTTAACACCCACACCCTGCACTTAGAGCCAACGTAACATAGAGTACAGGAGAATGTGCTCCTGACCAAAAGTCAGAGGGTGAATCGTGTGAAAGTATTATTCACGTTTTATATTCCAAGCGGTGGCGTGGATACGTTAAATCGACTGCGCACCGCTGTTCTGAAACGTCATGGCATTGAAGCGCACCTATTGTATCTCAACACAGGCTCGGGATTGCAGAACAACAGTGATACGCCCATTTTCACCGCGTCCAGTGACGAGGATATCCATCATATCATTCATACTCATCATTATGATGCCATCATTGCCACTTCAGACATCGCTATGCCCGGCCGCTTGAGAGGACTTGGTTATACGGGACGTATTATTTTTGAAGCGCAGGGACTCGGAACACGCGATCAGGCTCTGGAAACGATACAGATGGGTGTCCCTTACCTCCAAGCTCATTGTGATGCTGCCGTTATACCTCCCACAGACCACCTGCTGGATATGTTCATTCATATCTGTCCTTGGCTTCATCGGTTTGTTATTCCCAATATGCTGGATACTGACACCTTCGCACCAATTTTGGTGGATACCCCACCCTATCCGGTGCTGGCTTGGGTAGGACGACTTGAACACAACAAAAACTGGCGTGAATATTTAATCATATCGAGTAAAATCGTCAAAAAAAATCCAGAAGCCAGACTATGGTTATTCCACGATCCAACTTTGGCTAATCCAGAAGATGAAGTCATGTTCCGGCACATGCTGGCAGAATACGGGCTTGAGGATCGGATTGGCATTTTTATCAATGTTCCTCATTCTCAGATGCCTGCATACTATTCCATGATTGCCGCTTCAGGGGGCATCATGTTATCCACTTCCCTGCTTGAAGGATTCGGTTATGCCGTCGCTGAAGCCATCAGTTGTGGCTGCCCGGTGCTCAGCACGGATTCGGATGGTGTGCGTTCATTTATCACACATAATAAGACTGGTAAGTTTTATCCAATTGGAAATGTAGAGGCCGCTGTAGCCGAAGCAAGGGACCTGATGAATAACAAGAAACTGCGTGAGTATATTCGCATTCAGGGCAGACAGCATATGAGCTTGTCTTTTTCACCAGATCGATATGCCATTTCTTTCCGTGAAATGATGACAGCACTGCGAATTTTCCATTGAGCATAACAAAAAAGGCAGTTCAGCAAAATTTCTCTGAACTGCCTTAGTATGGTTTTTATAGAGTCTTAGTGTCCCATCATCATCGCGGGATCAGGCTTGTCGCCATTTTGAAGTTCTTCTTCCTGCATCGGTTTAGGTTTGCGCAGAATCAGACTGAGCAAACATCCGAACAATGCAATACAAGCGGCCAGGAAAAACGTATCATTGAAACCAGCCACCAAACCATGAACGATAGCGGTCGGCTCTGTACTCGTTGTATTGTCTGCGATTCTTGAAGTAAGGAAGCCTGTAAGCCCTGCAACCGCAAAGGACACGACCACTTGCTGTGCAGCCGCCGTGAGCGGTGTCACCCGTCCAACCAACTTACGCGGTGCAGCATTTAATACATGCGTATTGAGTGGCATCATGGACAGGCCCATACCCAGACCCATCATAACCAGAGCTGTTATAATCAGGCCAAGACCTGTCTCTGCCGTAATGGAGGACAGAATAAACAATGCTCCCGAAATAATACCCAGACCCACAAAGGCCAGAGGTCTAGCACCGATTTTATCAAACAACCGACCACCAAGAGGCATACCCACTCCGGAAGCCAACGCCTGTGGCAGTAGAATCAATCCTGTTTCCAGTGCAGTGTATCCTTTGATCTGCTGCAAATAAAGCGGGATCAGGATCATCGCACCGAACAGCGCCACTTGTGACACCCATGCGAGAATAATTCCCCGTGAGAAATCAGATGATTTGAATACCCGGAGTTCGAGCAATGGATTTTGATGACGAAGCTCCACAATAATGAACATAATGAGCGCTACACCACCCACAATGACACCCGTCAAAGTTGTTGCAGACGTCCAGCTCGTTCCACCCTCACTCACACCGTAAGCCAGCATCGAGAACGCAATTGGCGCCAGAATCATGCCGAGCAGATCCAGTGCAGGTGTGCGTCCACGATCTGTATCCGGCAAAAACTTGATACATAGAATGAAAGCTGCAATACCAATGGGCAAGTTAATCAGGAAGATCCAGTGCCAGCTCAGTGATTCAATAAACCACCCGGACAAGACCGGACCCAATGCAGGGGCAAGCAGCATCGGAATTCCCAGCATCCCCATGATGGAACCTCTTCGCTCAGGAGGAGCCAGACGAAAGACCATTGCCATGCCAATAGGAGCAACCATGCCTCCACCAAGGCCCTGAATGACACGGTAAATGATTAATTGCTCAGGTGATTGGGCAATCGAGCATAATACAGAACCCAAGGTAAACATGGCAATCGTGAACAGAAATACTCTTTTGGCACCAAAGCGGTCTGTTAACCAGCCTGCCAGTGGAATAACCGCAGACAAAGCCAGGGTATAACCCGTAACCGTCCATTGGATGGTTTTAAGATCCGTCTCGAAATATTGAACGAGATTCGGAATGGCTACATTCACCACCGTGCTGTCCAGAATAACCATGATCATACCGACGATAATAGCCAGGAGTGGCAGTATAATCGTTTTGATTGAAAACTCTGCGGGCTCCTGGGATACTGCTGTTTGTTCTTTCACGTTCTCCACACTCTTTTCCAGCCAGGAGATCGCAGGCTTATCCATGCGTCTCACTCAGCCTATATTGACGACTAATTTCAAACTATCGTTTTAAATCGTCGTTTTAAACTTTCGTTTAATACTGATCTAATTCTAATGAAAATACCTTTGCTGTCAAGCTATTTTTTCAGGCATTTCTATTATGGATCCACCACAAAAAAATGGAACAGGCACCTTCCCTGCTCCACACGTTGGTTAATCATGACTATGCAATGATGTCCATATCAATCTGCAAGCTTCATCATCTGATATTCTGACAGTATGCCCAATGTCTGACCGTGAATACTTCTGCAATATATTCGAATAACCAGATGCTTCGGTGAAGAGCTGTTGCTGATGATCCTCAGTTCATGAGGCTCGGATGACACATCCAGATTATGAATGACCTGATTACCGCCCGCTCCCCCCGAATATGCCGTTAGGTGAAACAGGTGTCGGTACAGTTCTCCGTGAATACTGGCTCCACCAACAAATACATCCGTCCCTTCCTCGCCGCCCACATAGGCCAACTCCACATCCATGTACTTGACGGGAACAAATGTCTGTAACAGATTCTCATGAATCTCAAGTAAATATACCGCCACTGTAGATCCCTCCTTCGGAGCACATGAACCTTCCTGTACATAGGATATGCTTCCTCTCGTCCATTGCCATTTGCATTCACCCATTTTCGACCAATTACACGGAAATGCCCGACCTTCCGGTCCTCTTTTTTCATAGAATAAAAGGATAGAAGCTCGGCCGGTGCAGGTCGTGACAAGGAGGTAGCTATGAAAGTTCTGCTCGTTACGTATTGGGAGCTTACACATATGGGAGGCATATGGACATATGTTAAACAACTGGCCGACAGGCTGATGGCGCTTGGTGTAGAGGTTGATATCATGGGCACAAATGGTGCCAATAACGAAGTATATGTTCGTAATCTGAATCGCGCTTTCTCCAAGGATAAGGTGTGGCCCATGCTGCAAGCCAAATTCAATCCGACTGATCTGCCACAATTCACTGCCGATCCTCTTCTCGCTTATTATGAACTGAATAGATATGCCTTCGAGATGGCGGCCGCTTATCTGGGAGTGGACCACTATGACGTTATTCATGCGCAAGATCCGGTAGCTGCCGTAGCCATAAAACGCATTTTGAACCGCAATATCCCACTGGTTACAAGCTATCATGGCGCTCTTGCACGCGAAGCCTTTTACGATGCTCAAAATTCCAACCCACAGCTTACTCTCCCTTCATATTTGCAATCCAAGCGTGGACGTTATTTTCTCTCATTGGAAGAGAGAAGTGCAGCACAGTCCGAGCTCATTCTCGTGTCAAGCCACTGGATCAAGAGTACGCTTACAGAACTTGCCGTTCCTGAATCAAAGTTCAGACAGATTCCCTATGCTGTAGATCTCCCAGCCTACCGTGCCTCAGCAGCTGTGAAGTTCCGCCAGCGACCACCTGCGGGCAAGAAAGTCATTGCCTTTACCGGACGACTTGAATACATCAAGGGTGTTCATGTGTTAATCAAGGCCTTAGCCAGTCTGAAAAATAAACGTTCTGATTGGGTCTGCTGGATCGCAGGTGAAGGCAATCTAACCGATGAATTGCGAGCACAGGCCGCGTCAACGGGTATTGGAGCGGATGTTGTGTTCTGGGGCAAGTTGGACAATATTCCTTCCTTCCTGCGCCATGCAGATATCTATGTCCAGCCCAGCCTGCAGGACACCCAGCCGTTCTCCGTTACCGAAGCGCAACTTGCGGGTGTACCTGTTATCGTCAGTGGCACAGCCGGCATGCCCGAGATGGTTGAACCTGGACGTACGGGATGGGTTGTTCCTCCGCAGGATGTCGACTCGCTCCGTGAACTGTTGGATGCACTACTTGAGGATAATGTTACCCGGAGAACAGTGGGTGCGGCGGCGAAAGCCTGGGCTGAACAACACCGTTCACTGGAAGTGATGGGATTGCGTACATTTCAAGTCTACCAAGAAGCCATCTACAGAGGAGGACATACGATATGACGTTACTTGTACCGAGTGATCTGTACAACCGCTGGTTTTCGACTCCAGTTTCCACACCTCACATCGACGTGGATTACGCTGTAATGAATGAATTGATGAAAAAGCTGCCTAAAGGATATGTATTTCCCGATCCTGCATCCATGGCGATCATGAATTCAAAAGATTGAGTCGTCCAATGATATGCCGTCTTTATATAACATGCCGAAATATCAAACAAGGGGTGTCCCATCTGTCATATGAATGACTGAGGACACCCCTTGCTCGCTTCAAATGTATTCTAATGGACCGAGAACACGCTATTACAGATCTTATTAATCTGTCGCCAACTTGGAATACATATTCAGATCACTGAACGTTTCGCCTACCCTCTCGTATGCTCTGAGAGTGCCTTCATATGTGAAATTTAGCTTTTGTAATAGCTTGATTGAATTCACATTATGGGGGTCAACCTTTGCTTCAATTCGATTCAGCTTCATAGTCGAGAAGGCGTGAGCTAATAAAGAAGAGATCGCTTCCGTAGCATATCCTTTTCCCCAGTGTGATCTGGCAATATCATACCCAATTTCTGCTTTAAGATTGTCAAAATCCAGCGAATTATAACCACATGAACCTATGATTTCGTTGGACTCTTGCGCAATGATGGAGAACCGAATAGCCTTGTTATCCTGAGAAAGATCATTCAGAAGATTAATCATCGCTATAGCTTGATTCTCATCCGTAAAATGACTGATATTCATGAATCTAGTAACATCCGGATCAGACCAAATCTTAAACAAGCTGGCCGAATCCGATACGTTCATTTTTCGCAAATATAACCGTTCTGTGTGTAACTCTGTAATCAATTCTTTTACCTCCATTAGTTTATTAATGATTCGGTTTAAGATATTGATATCTGCGCATAGTCCAGTCCCTTCCGTGTATGAATCATTTCATTATACAGAGACTTCAGCAACCCATCTACATTTCTATCCACGGATCGTCCATGGAACAAAAAAAGAGCTCCCCACTTATAGCACATTAAAAGTGCTTCATAAGGGTGCTCTCCTACCATTTTAAAAACTAATCCACTCAGCCATCATTGCCAAATCCATCTACTTCCAATACCCGCCAACCTGAAGCAAATTGAGTAAAATAGGTCTATGCTTCTCTTGAACTTTTTCCATCTCGGCAACCAGTGCCTTGAAGTGACGTTTGGTACCCATCGACTCATGCAATCGGTAACACATCAGAGGTTCATTGTAGTAGAACAGCTCATACATTGGAAACAGCCTCATCCACATCTCATAGTCATGGGTGTAGCGAAAATCAGTATCGAACAGTCCAAACCGCTCAAATGCTTCCATCTCTAACATGACAGTACAGCCGTTGATCGGACAACCTTCCAGCAGTACCTGCAACATCTCCAGACGACTTCCCACTTCCGGATGCACCGTATCCAACCATTCACTCTTCTCATTCACATAATGGTAGGCACCATGGCAGAATGAAGCCTTGACCTCTCGCATAAACTTCAGTTGTTTCTCCACCCGATCCAGCAGCATCACATCATCCGAGCTGAGCCAGACAAAGTAATCCCCTGTTGCATGTTTGATGCCCTCATTTAATGCTGTCGCGGTTCCACCGTTTTCTTTGTGAATATAGCGGATGGAATCCATGAATGGTTGTAGCTTCTCCACGTGCTCGGTTGACCCATCATCCACCACGATGACTTCAATATGTTGATACGTCTGGTGAATGGCACTGTGAACAGCCTGCTCGATATAAGCACAATTGTAAAAAGGAATGACGATCGATACTTTTGGCTCCATTCAGGCCTTCCCCTCCTCTTACTGTCTTAGGTAAAATGCTGCGCAAAGAGGGCGTTAATCAGCCATCTTTTGGCTTTCATAACTGCCCTCCCTACGCTACCCGCCAAGCGTCGCTATTCGCTGCAACAGCGGTTCCCGATATCTTGACCATACCATGGATGCCTCTCTGCCGATGACATCCGCATGACGTACCGATCCCATTCCACCATGCCAACGATATGCGGTAAGTGACTCGTTCAGGTACGGAAACCGATGACCGTTCAGCAAAATCCGCATCCAGAGATCCAGATCATGGGTGTAGGGCAGAAGCTCATCAAACAATCCCACTCCGCTGAACAGATCCTTGCGGATCATGACAGTACAACCGTTGACTGGATTGCTGTTAACGAACACTCGCAGCCAATCCAGATCGGCCATCGGTGCAGGTCCTCCGTTTAACTTGGTCACTGCGGAATGTTCATTGATATAATGAAAGTTCGTATGGGAGACGAGCACATTCTCACGTTGCATAAACTCCAGCTGATGCCGAATTTTATCCGGGTACAGATAATCATCCGAACTGAGCCAGGCTACATAATCACCAGAGGCATGACGGATGCCATGATTAAGTGCCGAAGCCGTCCCGCCATTGCTTTTGCCAAGCACATTAATATAAGGAAGATAGGGTTGAAGCAACTCTGCATGCCGGGTTGAACCGTCATTCACAACAACGATCTCCACATCGGGATACGTCTGGTTCAGCGCACTTTGAATTGCCTGAGGCACATAAGGGCAGTTGTAAAATGGAATGACAATGGATACTCTCGGATTCAACTTGTCGTCCTCCCTTGCTGGACACGAACATCACTCAGGATATCCTGAAGCGATGTGGCAAATGGAATCATCGGCTGCCAGCCAAGCTTGCGCAGCAGTGATAATTCCTCCTGTTTTCCCGAACCATCCGGACCAGAAGATGCCCCATCCCAGCGAACAGGGACTTCCGCTTCTGTCATGGACAACAGCAGATCTGCAATTTCACCAAGACTGCGCTCGACTCCAGACACCACCGGGTATACTGTACCGCTGGACCCGTGTACCAGGAGGGTCGCATACGCTCTGACGGCATCCCGCACATCCAGAAAGTCACGGGTATTGTCCCGTCCGGACAGACGGAATGCCTCGGTTTTGCCCGCCTGCTCACAGGCAACAACATGGCGTGCAAGCAGTGAACAGATGCCTGTGGAAGGACCCGCACCAATCAGATTGCCTGGCTCCGCCAGCATGATCTGTTGTCCAAAGAGCGACATCCACGACAACGACACCATCTCTTCCAGCGCTTTACTGAGGCTGTATGGATGCGGAGGCCGGGGAATCCGGCCAGGTTCCGGCGTATATTTTAACCGCGATCCTACAATAACGGTTCGTGCTGTCGGACAACTACGAAGCGCATCCAGCAAATACAGCACGGCCATCACATTGGTCTCCAGGACCAGTAGCGGATCAGACCACGAATCAGGCACTGAATTTTTGCCAGCGAGATGCAGCACATAGTCGGGCTGCACCTCGCCGATCAGATGACGTACTTGCTGTTTATCGTTCAGATCACAGACATGGACTTGTGCACCTTTACCAAATGAATACACATCCGGCCTCCGGACTACCGCTGCAACCACTGCACCCGCTTCCCGAAAATAAGATACGGCATGTCGCCCGGTAAAACCGGAGGCGCCTGTAATCAGTACGTTCTTGCCTCTCAGCTCTGCTCCATCCATAATGCCAACTCCTTCAGCATTGTAGAATAATCCGGCAGGTCTGTCTTCACATCCTCGCGAGTGGACACCAGCGTACGGTCCTGCACTACACTGTCATCACGCACAATCGTCACATCCTGCTTATCCCAGGTCTGCTTGAACAATACAAGCAGGTCATGCTTGCTGACAGGTGCCGGGTGAGCTAGGTGGATCAGACCACTAACCGATGAGGCCAGGTAATGATCTACCCATTTGGCCAACTCAAGTGTGGTCACACCGTTCCAGAATACGCGGGTATACCCGCCGACTTCACCTGTGCTGGACATAAACCATTGCATCAAACCAATGCCGCCCTGCCGAATCTCGGGTCCAATGATGGACGTACGGATCGTCAGATGACCTTCATCCTGAACTTCGCCTAGGGCTTTGGTGATGGCGTAAGCTGAAGTCCCATCCGTAACATCATCTTCCCGGTATGCTCCCCGTTCTCCGCTGAACACACAGTCCGTGCTGATATGAATTAAGCGTGCACCAATCGTATCCGCAACCCGCCGCAGACGATGTGGCAGGAAACCGTTAATATGATATGCAGTAATTTTGTCCTCGTCTGCGAAGTTGTTCAACACACCTACAGCATTAATAATCACATCCGGGTGCACAGCTTCTACCAATCGATCAACCATGAAGCTGTCGTTCACATCCAGGAGCAGACCATTGGGGTCCGTTACATCCCGAGATGTGTAGAAGACGCTGTGTACACCTTGACGGCGGAAATAGTCGACCAAAATATGGCCGGCCATTCCGTTTCCACCAAGTATCAGCAGTTTCATGACAAGAATCCTCCGCGTTTCAGAATTTCACGAATCTCCTCTTTGGTCATGAGTTGGTGTTCAGAACTAAAACTGTTAAAGGAGACCGGGGGACAATTGGTATAATGTTCACGCAGACCCGGTATACCCAGGGTAGGGAGAATAACCAGGTACTGCTCATCGTAGACAACGGTGGTCATGCTCTCGAATTCACTCATCAATATTTCATGGATTTTCTCCCCAGGACGAATGCCACGTTCCACAATGCTCACATTCTCCACACCGGAATCCTCAATCAGCACTTCCGCAAGATCAACGATTTTGCAGGTAGGCATCGTCATGACAAAGATCTCTCCGCCGACACTTTCCACCGAAGCTTTGAACAGCAAGGTAATTGCATCCTTCAGCGTAAGAAAGAATCGAGTCATACTCATATCCGTGATGGAGACCTGCCCTTTCTGGCGGATCTGATTCTTGAACAGATGTACCACACTTCCGTTTGTTCCCAGTACATTCCCACCCCGTACCGTAACAAACTTGGTATCGCTGTGTAACAAGTTTGCATATACAATTAATTTCTCGCCGATCGCTTTTGTCATGCCATAGAAGTTGGACGGATTGGCAGCCTTGTCAGTCGAGATATAAATTACTTTTTCCACCTTGTTCTCAATAGCAGCCTCAATTACGTTTTGTGTACCAATCACATTGGTTTTGAGTGCTTCGTACGGTTGGTCTTCACACACCGGAACATGCTTGAGCGCTGCCAGATGAAATACATAGTCTACATGCTGGCAAGCCGCCGTCAAGGCATCCTTGTCACGAATATCTCCAATCCGGAAATGAAGACGCGGGTCTTCAAATTCACGACTCATAGCCACTTGGCTGGACTCGTTCCGGGAATATACAATAATTTCTTTGGGCTGCTGGGGCAGTAGTTGAGCCACAAGTTCATAACCCCATGATCCCGTACCGCCAGTCACGAGTATACGCTTATTTTCAAACATGCATTTTCCCTCCAAGCAGAAATTTAACCACTTTACTGGATACATCTGTGGCTTTGTAACCTTGCGGGCAATCCCAGTCGCTAGACATCTTTGTCATGACTCTCACGCAATCAGCGATGCGCGCGGCATCCAGACCGGAGACGACATTGCTGCCGCAATCGACCGTTTCCGGCCGCTCGGTAGTTCGACGCATCGTTACGGTCGGCACGCCCATAATGCAGCACTCCTCCTGCACGGTACCGCTATCCGTAAGTGCACAGCGTGCATGACGTTCAAGCATTACAAAGTCGAAGAATCCAAACGGCTCGTGAAACTCCACCAGCGGGTTCATCTCCAGTTGCAGATGCTCCGCAATCCGGATCGCGGTACGCGGATGAATACTGCAGATCACACGCAACCCATGTTCCTCTGCGACCTGGTTCAGTCCTTTCATAATCTCCAGCAAATGAGGGGCATGATCCACATTCTCGGCTCGATGGGCAGTAACCAGGAAGTATTGCCCGGACTTCAGCTTGAGCTTTTTGAGTATTTTGCTCGAACTTACTTGCGCGTCGTAGTGCTGCATGACTTCATAGATGGGATTGCCCGTTAGTACGATGCGCCTGCTTGGTACCCCTTCGCTGACCAAATGTTTCTTGCTCTGTTCCGTGTAAGGCATATTAACGGTAGAGATGGCATCAATAACCTTACGATTTTTCTCCTCAGGCACATCCAGGTCGAAGCAACGATTGCCTGCTTCCATATGAATAACAGGAACACCCATGCGCTCAGCCAATATTGCACATAATGCGCTATTGGTATCGCCAAGCAGCAGCAATTTATCGGGCTTCTCCTGCAGTATCAGATCTTCCATCTGCGTAAACATCGAGGATAGCTGTCGTCCCAGAGAGGCCGCTTCATCCTGAAGAACGTAATCCGGTGCGCGCAGGCCCATTTCCTTGAAAAAGAGACCGCTGAGACTTTCCGTGAAGTTCTGTCCCGTGTGCACCAGAATATGTTTGGACGCGTACTGGTCCAGCTTGGAGATGATCAGGCTGAGCCGTATGATCTCAGGTCTCGTACCCAGCACCGTCATGATCTTCATCGTAATCCCTGCCTTCATCTTGTATTGGAACCCTTGCGCCCTGCTCGGCTACGTCCTGCCTTGGCAGATTTGCGTCTGCGACTAGCCGATTTCCCCATATGTGGACGCGGTCCCTTCGTTGTACGGGTTCTCCCCTTACGTCTGCCAGTTCCGGAAGTACGTTTCAGCCCCTCACGGTCTCGGCGAGAATGAGGTGCAAGTGGCTTGCGACGACGTTTCCGCGTTTTGCCCCTCTGTTGAATCGGCTTTGCAGCTGGGCCAGTACCTGAGGCAACAGGAGCATCGTGACCCAATGCGATTGGAGGTAATGAGGAATGTGGCAACGCCTGTATGACGGTCAGTGGGAATAACAGTGCCCGCACCGTAGTCGGCTCCAGAACCAGTACAGTGCGTAGTCCTCCCTCCCCATGGGTATACACAGGTCCATTCGGAGGTTGGATATAAGCAAACCATCCGGGAAAACGCAATAACCACTGTGTCACCATCGTATGCAGTTTCGTTCGGTAGGTTTCAACGCCGTAGAGCCTTTCCGCTTCTGTCCGATTGCGCCACCCCGTATTTGAGGCCAGCTCTGCATCATTCAGCAAGGTTGTTGCCAAAGTGACAAGCGCTTCGGTATCGCCCGGCGGGGCCAAAAATGTATCACTGCCTACGGATTCCATTAATTCCTTCAGTCCACCCTGGGCAAAAGCGATGACCGGTTTGGCAAAATAGAGCCCCTCCAGTGCGGTCATGCCAAATCCTTCCTTGACCATGCTTGGGATGACCAGGATATCCATCGCGGTATACGCCAGAGATACGTTCTCTTCAAATGTGGTGAAGGTAAACCGGCGTGAATACCCGGATTTTCTCACCCGTGATACACACTCGTCGTAATACTTTTTATCCGATGGTGCCCCGATGATCCAGAAGCGACAGCGCGAATGCGTTTCACAGATCCTCAAGGCCATATCCACAAAAGGTTTCAACCCTTTGGCATCATATATAAATGAAGAAATATAACCGATACAGGTCTGGGATGATTTGAAACCGAGCTCCTTACGCTTGCGTTCACGCAGATGAACCCAGCGGTCCGGTGCGGGTAGCGCGGGTTCCCAAGTTGGGGAAATGATGGTCACTTTGTCACCCATGCCGGCTTCTTGAAATGGGGCTACCGCTGTCTCGGATATACCGATAATCCAATCCGCGTAACGCCCAATCATCCGGATCGCCTCGGTTGTATGTTCATTCGTATGAATGATCTCGGTAATCTTCCAGATGACCGGAATCTGAAGGGACTTTGCCGCTACAGCCGGCATCACATTAACGCAGGTGTTCGTTAACACCATATCGGGAGCAGTCTCCCGTATGAGGGAGACCGCTTCCTGATACGCTGGTGTATGGCGAAGATGCTCCGCATCATCTGCAATGCCCAGGTAAGGTGTGTACACACCGTGAAGCATCGGCAGAGTGCATATTTTGACCTGAATGCCGAATCTCCGCGCAAGCCCCGCAAGCTTCCCCTCCTGAGGGACTACGAGCACACATTCAAAGATTGCACCGATCTCTCTCATAAAATGAAGCAGCAGCTTCTCGGCGCCTGTAATGCTGCGAGTATTGCACACATGTGAAAATAACATCATCTTTGGTTTCGTTGCCATGGCCGCACGGACCCTGTACACGGGTAACCGATACAGGGTACTGTGCACACCTCCTCCCGGCCAGAATTAAGGGAATATGATGGTTAACATTTCATTAATTCTTTTGCCATACGTGTGGTCTTTCAGTGTACGTTCGAGTCCACGAAGTGCAATCTCACGGCGTTCCTTTTCATGAGTAAGATAATATTCCACTTTGTCGAGTAACTCCTGTGGCGAGGAATATGTCTCAATCTCCACACCCGGTTTGTAGAAACGCGCAATGTCATCCCGGGCGTCGGTCAGCTGCAGCGTCGTGGACGCGGCAATTTCAAACGTTCTCGGGTTCGGTGAGGCTGGTGGGATTTTGAGGTGATTATTATTGACGGAATCATCTTCGTGGGATCGGTGCAGGTTGATGACAATTTTGGTGCCATTGTACACATCATTGGTCTCCGGCGGACTCATCCAGCGCCCGAGTTCAATCTTCTCGCCATAGGCAGTATAGTCAGGCAGACGGTCCCACCAGATTCCGTTAAATACCGTATTGTGTGACATCAACTGAGGCATGATCGGATTGAAGAAGTATACCCGGTTCCAATAGGCCGAGCCGATAAAGCTGACATCCCGTTTTAACGGGGAAGGAGTTGTAATCGGAAAGTAATGATTAGTGAATGCGGCAAAAGGGAGGTAGTGAACTGACGCGCAGCCGATTTGTCGATATAGATCGATACAGTTCAGTTCCAACGTGAAGACATGGTCAAAATGTGTCACAATATCCAGCGTCATATCTGTATAGTACGGGTCATCCGTGAGCCAGATCGCCGTCTGAATGCCCGCTTGGCGAATCGCATCGATATGCTCGATGGGGATATCCATTCCATCCAGCACAAGCACAAGATCAGGACGCGTCTGCAGCGCAATTTCAGATACCGGTTGACGCGGATCAGAGAGGGTTACTTGAGCTACCATACCCTGTAGCGTGGCCATAATGGCCTCATCCAACGGGGAGTAAGGGAAGCCTTTACCCGAGGATACATACAGCACGTGAAGCTGTCGGAAAGGCAACGGTTCCTGTGCGCAATTCACAATATAGTTGGCCCGACCGCGCAGATATCCTTCTTCCTTACCTGCGTCATATCCGGCATGTTGCCCATTTTTGCGTGCTTGATCAGCCAGGCTCAGTACGGGTGCATGAACCTTTTTGGTTTTACGGTGTTTGAGAGACATACCGCCACTCCTTTATTTTTTGGGATAGGGTTCTCGTTGGTGCTGCACTTCAGATGGGAATTACAAATGTTCCAGCAACTGACCGATGCGGCGAGTGAATGTGTGCTGGTTCATCGTGGTGAGAAGTCCCCGCCACGCCATCGCCTGTCGTTCTTCTTCATGCTTCAGATAATAGTGGATCTTGCGCTGAAGTTCTGCTGCGTTGGTGAACGTCTCGATGTCATATCCCGGCTTATAATAACGGGGTAAATCTGCACGTGCATCCGTAATCTGCATTGTGCCGCAGGCGCTGATCTCATACGTGCGTGGATTAATCGAGTGACCTTCAAGATGATGTGTGTTGCGATTGTCTTCCCCATTCTCGCAAGTCCGGTGAATGTTAATGACAATCTTGGCGCCATTGTAATAATCCACTGTCTCTCCAGGAGCGATCCATCCTTCGTGGATGAAACGGCCTAGTACATCAAAGCGTGCCAGCCGATTCCACTGGCTACCCGCAATGAATACCTTTTTGTCCGCAAGAAAAGGGGCCAGCTCGTCGAACAAAGCAATCCGGTTCCAGAATCCGGTACCGATAAAACAAATGTCGTGTTGATGCTGCGGTGCCGCGCGCCGCGGTTGAAACATGCCTGGATTCACCGCGAGTGGCATATAGATGACCTGGTTCGCTCCATGTGCCAGATAGAAGGGCACCGCGGCCTCTTCATGCGTGAACACGACATCATAGTGCTGGCAAAGGGACGTTGTATCTTCGGTGAAATACGGATCATCCACAAACCACACGGCAGTTCGGATACCGAGTGCACGTATGCCATTCACCTGCTCCACATGATCTGCGGGAAATACATGCAGACCATTCATGACGAGCACAACATCGGGCCGATGCTGACTGGCTTCCTGCAACATCGCTGCTGGCGATCCAACAACGCATTCACGTACAGATTGCTGCAGAGCCAAGGTGACACCTTCATCGATGGCATCGAATCCTTGCGGGATATATAACACTTTCATATCCCGCAGGGTCGGTTCAAACATCTGCACCCGCTCCATCATGGCTTGACAGCCGCCAAATCTGCGGCCTTCTGCATATCCGCCGCGGTAAGCCGTTTCCGCTTCGGTCAGCGGACGGTGCTTTCGTTTTGCCACATTCTTCACCCTGTCTTCCTTCAGGAGATCTCACTTCCAGACTCTCCCCGAGATTGGTCTTCCCTCTAAAGGATATGCCTCGGGGTCAGATGCATCATGGACGGGTGTCCTGCAAGGCGCAAAATTGGCGCTTGCCCTCCACATCCGCCTGTACGGGCATGTCCGCTTTTGCGGCGATGCAAATAGCCCGGAGGGATCTGTCCCCCCGGGCTAACTGTTGGACAGGTATCATTCCATGCAGGAATAATCCTGTCTACTCGGTTACTGTGCTTTGTACGCCAGCTGATGTCCGTCCTCGAATCCCTTGGCGAAACCCGCGTTGAATCCCTCGTTGTACGCCTCGTTGTATCCCTGGCTGTACGCACCGTCCGGGTTCGGATCGGTAGGGGTAGCCGGGACGACTGGTTGTACGGGCTTTGGACTCCGGTGCCGCCGTACCGCACGTTTCTTTTTTTTGAGCCACGCACTGCGTCCTTTAAGTGGGCGTTTGTGAAGAACACGTTTGGCTCTGAGCGCACGCAGTTTGCGAATTTTGCGCAGACGGGCTCCACGGGTTACCAAAGCTCTTTTGGTTCTCAGTCGTATTTTCTTCTTCTTTAACATGTCAACATTCCTCCTGTATGTCCCGAACGATACGAATTGCACACCCGGGGTCTTTGAGCCACGGCAAGCCAGGCTCCCCATGCTGGATTCGGGCCAGCCTGATTCCCGTAACCATACGAGACATTTCTGCCTGATAGCGACTCAGCAAACGAATGTTCTCGGCCAGACTGCGGGCGGATACTTCCGAATGAGCGGTTACACTGGCTACACTGTCCAGAATGCGTGCCAGCGCCTGCTGACTGTGTGCAATGGATTCAATGAGCGCCAGTTTGGCTTCCTGCTCACGCCGCATCAGACTCATTTTCCCATGTCTCCCAGATCCATGCCGCCAAACATGCCACCGTCCATACCGCCGCCATCTTCGCTATCGTTCTGCACCATCACCGCTTTGAGATTGTTGCACAGTCCGGTCTCCATCCGGGTTAATCCTTCCAGCAATTCCACCAGCTGATCATGCATTTTAAGCGGCTCGCCTACCTGATCCCCATGCGTCAGAAAGGTATCCCCATTCAAATGATTCAGCGTCCAGTTCCGTACCTTCTCGGCCTCAATCGCTTTTGCCTCCAGAATCAGGGCAATATTCCACTGCATTTTGGCTGCTGCGTCCAGCATCAGAATGAGGCTCTGTTCTCTACTCATGTTCCTTCACCCGCCTTCCGGGCTTATTCTTCTTCTTGAACCGCGATCTCCCGCATGACTTGGGTCAGCGTTTCGGCTACAGCCTCTTCCAGATCTGCAAGGCCCCCCAAGTAAGAGATAATGCTTTTGTTGATTTGCCCAGAGCTATCCAGCAGACCGTCAACGCCATCCAACTCCGGTTCGATATCTGGCAAATGATTGATGATTTCAGACATGCGTACAGCGACTTGGCGTTTGGCATCCAGCACACGTGCGATCTGCTGGTGAGAGTGTGCAATATGTGTGATGATTTCATCGATTTTGCTCTGCATGGTCCTCCTCCTTACCGTCACGGCCTGCTTCACCCATAGAAAAACCCGGCCTATCAGCATTTGCCTGTTACAGCATATGCCGGGCCGGGATCGTCAGTTACTACAGCTTGCGCCTATATCGTCAGATGACATAACTCCAGTCCGAAGAATATCGACTGAGGAATTGGCGAGTACGTTCCTGCTTGGGACGTACAAACACCTCCTCCGGGGTTCCTTCCTCCACAACGGAACCTCCATCCATGAAAACAACCCGATTTGCCACCTCACGGGCAAACCCCATTTCATGGGTGACTACAATCATGGTGATCCCCTCCTGAGCAATGGAGCGGATGACAGACAACACCTCACCCACAAGCTCGGGGTCCAGCGCTGATGTCGGTTCATCAAACAAAATCACTTCGGGATTCAGTGCCAGCGCTCTGGCGATGCCCACCCGTTGCTGTTGTCCACCTGACAACATACTTGGATACTCATTGATTTTGGCAGACAGTCCGACTTGTTCAAGCACGCGCAAGGCACGCGTGCGGGCATCGGCTTTGGACATTTTCTGGGCAATAATTAATCCCTCGGTGACGTTATCCAGCACTGTCTTGTGTTTGAACAGATTATAATGCTGGAACACCATCGCCGTTTTTCGTCTCAACTGCACAATGTCATGTTTGCGTGCATGCTTGCAATCGACGCTTAATCCACTGATCTGAACCTCGCCCTCATCGGCACGTTCCAGAAAATTGACGCAGCGCAGCAGCGTTGTTTTACCTGATCCGCTCGGTCCAAGGATCGCTACGACATCGCCCTGTTCCACGGTCAGATCAATTCCCTTCAATACTTCCTGCTTGCCAAAAGTTTTGTGTATGTTTGTTAGTGTAATCATGACACGCCTCCTTTGCTGTACACGGCAACCCGACGCTCAAGCAGAGCAGTGATCCGCTCGGCAATGATGGTCAGCCCCCAGTAGATAAACGCTGCGGCGATAAAGGCCTCCAGAAACTTCAGACTGACGGATGCCACCACATCCGCTTTACCGAGTATATCCATCTGAGACACGGTAAAAGCGAGTGTTGATCCATGCAGGAACCCAACAAACATACTGCACAGGTTAGGCAATACAGCCCCGATCGCTTGAGGGATGATGATACGCCTTAAAGCCTGGAATGTGCTCATGCCTACAGCGTGAGCCGCCTCCATCTGGCCGATATCCACAGCAAGAATACCTGAACGGATAATCTCGGACATATAGGCGCCCGCAGTGAGCGAGAAAGCAATCAGTACAAATACGAGAATTGGAATCGACGAGGATTGAAAAGCCCAACCGTAACGTTCCGCTAGCTTATCGATAATCATCGGAATGCCGTAATAGATGAGGAATAGATGCATCAGCATCGGTGTTCCACGCAGGAAAGAAACGTAGAAGTCAGCAATACGGTGAATCCACCGCACGCGATAGATACGGATCAGAGCTGTAGCCAGACCGATTCCGAAGCCTGCAATCAACGGAACAATCGTAATGACAAGTGTCAGTGGCAATGCCTTCAGGATTTGAAAAAAAGATGTATAGATAAACTGGAGATCAATCGACATATGCTCACCCCGCTATTCGTTTCAGGCGTTCGGCTCGAATTGCCGGTTTGTGTACAACTCTTTTGCGTTCATGACGCTGGAGTCTGCGTTCTGCAAAGGCAAATCCTTTTTCAAGCACAATGACAATGACATAATAGACCACAGACAGACTGATATACACCTCAAGTGCGTGCGATGTAGCCGAAATTAACGTCTGCCCTCTGCCCACCATATCCATGACACCAATGGAGAAGGCCAAAGAAGTATCCTTCAATGAACCGATTAACGTATTGGCCATGTTCGGAAAAGCAACAATCAGTGCCTGTGGAACAACAATCCGCCGAAAAGACTGGAATGTGGTCATACCTGCAGCATAGGCTGCTTCCGTCTGGCCTTTATCCACACTGCGCACCGCTCCGCGAAAGATCTCGGCAAAGGATGCCGCATCACTAAGCGCATAGGTCACAATGACAAATAACAACGGGTCGGTTCTCGACAGGTCGATGCCAATGGGTTTGAGCAGCTCGGGAAGTCCGTAATACACCAGGAACAATTTGATCAGGATCGGTGTGCCCCGCATGAATGAGACGTACAGGGTAGCCAACTGGCTTAGTACCGGAATCCGATACAACCGGGGAACGGCCAGAAGCACGCCGCCCACCAGTCCGAGCACGATGGAACCACCCAGTACAATCAGTGTTATATGCAAATATCGTAGCAGTTCCGGGATGAAATCCAGAACCAATGACAGATCAAATGATTTTCCCATTACCGCTGCACACCTTTCTCAGACTACTCTTCAACCGTATAGTCAGCTCCAAGCCACTCAGTGCTCAGTTTGCCTAACGTTCCATCTTCTTTGATTGCTTTTAGCGCTTCGTCCACTTTGGTTTTGAGCTCCTGCTCATCTTTGTTCAGAATGAAGTACACTTTGGAGTTGGAGAGGGCATCGCCTACCGTTTTCAACTGAGCATCAACCGCCTTATTCTGATAATCAATGGCAAACTGCGTGCTGATGGTGGCATCCACCCGGCCTGTTTTGATCTGGGTAATGGTATCCTCACCCGCTCCGGAATAAACGATATCAATCCCGTTGCCATTCGCTGCATTCCATTTCTCAGCAAGTACAGCCGCATTACTTGTAGCACCAACAATCAGTTTTTTCCCTTTGAGATCCTCAATCGATTTTACTTCCTCATTTTTCTGACTTACGACAATTTTATTTGGAAAAATATTATAGGCTTCATCATTAAACAGGAACTTGGCCTGTCTCTCATCATTCACTTCCATCTGGTGAGCGATCAGGTCAATTTTTTTCGTTTCCAGACTCAGCAGCAGGTTTTTGAAATCCATCGTGCTGAATTCGAATTCATATTCAGGCAAACGTTTGTCGATCTCCCGGATCAGTTCCACATCATAACCTGTTAACTTGCCATTCTCATCAATGAAGCAGACATTTGGGAACTGTGTACCTGTTCCTACAATGATCTTTTTCACTTTGGTGTCGCCTGCTGCCGAAGCAGATTCTGAATCATTGCTTGCAGTTCCTGTGCTGCATCCAGCCAGTACCGCCAGCATTGTAATGAACAGCAGTGCTGTCCGGAATTTTTGAATCCCCCGTTTTTTAACCATTCCCAATCTCCTCCACAGGCTGTTATCACAGCGAATATGATGTGTACTCCCATTCCTCTACCCTATTAACAAACCATTCTTACTTGTATAGTCGGAATTAGGTTGAACAAAGAATATCATTACAAGTCATCTTTGGGCAATAACTAAACTAATAGGACATCCTGATAAGGTTATAGAACTTCTCTATAGTACAAGAAAAAGCCATCCCCAATATCGATTAGCGGATGGCTTCTTCTTGTATGACTCTCACTGATTATACCATTTTGGCGGTGCATCACTTGGTGTATACACTACTCATCTATCTGCGACTCGCCCATTTAATTTTACGTGCAACTTCCACTCGCTGTAATTGTAAGAGACCGATCCGTTCCTCGAACTTCTTGCGTTCGTCCATGGAATGAGCGGCATGAATCTGGTGGCACAGACCTGTCAGTTTGCTGTTGATGTAATCAAACCGTGTCCATAATTCCTCTTCAGGTGTGCGTTGCTGCTCCGTCGCCGTCTGAAATATTTTGAGTTGGCGGATAAGGGATTGTTGCCATTCCTGATCCTGAATTTGGATGGCAAAATGCAAAAGATCCAGATAGTCATCGATTTGCAACGAAACGCCGCAATCAGATTTAGTGTTCATCGTCGTCTCTCCTTATTTCAGTACTTGGCTGGAATCCATTACTTCTATCTTACAGGAACAAGCCCACTGAAAGCGAGTACTGAACGATTAAATTTTGGGAAAATTTTTATTTTTTTATGTTAAAACAGCTTTACATTTCCATTAAGACCAATTTGGCAGGATATTGATATTGGTACATATGAAATTGGTAATAAAAACCCGCGTTAAGGAAAAAAGTTCTTTCCTCAAAACGAGTTTTTCATCATTTTATATATAATATTAACACATATCAAATTAGTCATTTTTTCCATCTCGCTGCTGTCTGGTCATCAGTAACATGATAAACGAGATGATGATAATGGAAATAGTCCATGCCCAAGCCATGGTCTGATTGCCCGAATCCACAGCGACATAGATTGCCGTGGGTACCGTTTGTGTTTTGCCTGGAATATTCCCTGCAATCATCAGTGTGGCTCCGAATTCCCCGAGTGCGCGGGCAAAGCCCAGGATGAAGGCGGTCATCAATGCTCTGCCTGCGAGCGGCAGGGAGATGTAACGAAAAACCTGCCACTCATCCGCCCCAATCGAACGACCCGCATCTTCCAGATCCCGATCCACACCACTGAATCCCGATTTCATCGTCTGATACACAAGTGGAAAAGCAACCACCACCGAAGCAATTACCGCAGCCCACCAGGTGAAAATAACCGGAGCGGAGAATATGGCTTCAATCCATTGTCCAAACAGACTTTTACGCCCCAGTATGACAAGTAACAGAAATCCAACCACCGTTGGGGGAAGGACTAGCGGCAGCATAAATGCCGTTTCCAGCAGGATCTTTCCTCGAAATGAAGAACGTGACATCTTCCAGGCTATCGCAATTCCGAGCACAGTGGCCACCACGCTGGATAACAGCGCAACCTGAAGTGACAAGCGCACCGGTGACCAGAATACGGACCAGTCTATGGCGTTCACATTCATTCCGGAATTGTGAATCCGTATTTCGCGAAGATATCCAGCACTTCAGGGGTTTGTAAATACGCATAAAATTGTTCGGCCTCTGTACGGTGTTTGGTTCCTTCAATAATGCCTATTGGATAATTGGCGGGAGTGTAACTTTTCTTGTCCACCTCAAACGCAATTTTCACCTGATCCGAAGTAAGAGCATCCGTTTTATATACAAATCCTGCATCAGCGTTACCTGTCTCTACATATTGAAGAACCTGTCTAACGTCTTTCCCCTGCACAAGCTTGCTTTCCAGTTCATCCCACAGCTTGGCATTGGTCAGAGCTTCCTTGGCATAGGTTCCCGCAGGAACACTTTCTGGAATCCCAATGGCTACCGTCTTGATGGAGTCGCTGGTGAGATCCGTTTCACTGGTTACTGTGTGGGTCCCATCTGCTGGCACTATGGCCACCAGTGAATTCTGTAGCAAATTCTTCTGATCGCCCGATGCAATCAGGTTTTCATCCACTAGCGCATTCATATTTTTTGTTGCCGCCGATACAAAAACATCAGCCGGGGCACCCTGTTCAATCTGCTGTTGCAAGGCACCCGAGGCGCCAAAGTTAAAATTAAGTTCTATATAAGGATTAGCTAGCTCATAATTGGTTTCAATCTCTTTCATCGCATCGGTCAGACTGGCCGCCGCAGAGATTGTCAGATCTACCGTTTCCTGCGGATCAGTATTTCCTGCTGACGAACTTTCACCTGTTGCCGCTGGCGTTGAGGTCGTTTGTTCTGCACCCGTGGATGTATCCGTAGTGCCCGTGCTTGCGCCACAACCAGCCAATACAAGAGCCAGTCCCAGTGACATACTTCCCAACACATATCCGATTCTCTTTCTCATTCATTTCTCCCCCAACGTTATCTTTGGTTATAACTAGTTATAATTGATTATATCTAATTATACACAAGACAAAAAAAATGGGAAGGTGATTAAGATCACATTTGATTTTTGTTATCTGTCCTATGCGTTTATTGCGTGTTCTCAGGTTTATGGCATCCCTCAATTAATGATATAGTACAAGAAACATTCATAACAAAACCATAATTGCTCTATACCTTTGAAGGAGGATCTTCACTTATGACGGAGGAGCAATCCTACACTACCGAAGAAATATCCAAGCTGCTCAAAATATCGAAACTGACGGTCTATGACCTGATCAAAAAGGGAGACCTCGTCGCATACCGTGTGGGTAAACAAATGCGAATTGATGCAACCGATCTGGAGGCATATAAACGTCGCTCCAAACAACTTCAGTCCTCAGGTCAGCGTATCCCGACTCCTCATCAGACCTCGGCATCAGGAACTCATCCAGGTCAGGGTGATTTTCAGGGAACTTCCTTACAATTGACTACACCTGTAGGGTCTGCGCATGCGATTACTCCAGCGAGTTCTGCTCATGCAATGACTGCTGTACCACGGCATCTGGTCATAACAGGTCAGGATGTCAGTCTGGATATCCTAATGCGCCATATGGAAAAACAAACTCGGGACATTCGTCCGCTACGCTCGTTCATGGGTAGTCTGGATGGGCTTATCTCGATGTATCGCGGTGAGTCCGATCTGGTCAGCACCCATCTGCTCGACGGAGATACCGGTGAGTATAATCTGCCGTATATTCGCAAAATTCTGACTGGAAGGTCCTATGTTGTGGTGAACCTGCTATCACGTCCTGCCGGACTGTATGTACAGCGTGGCAATCCGCAGAACTTGCAGAATTGGACCGATCTGAGCAAGCCTGAACTGAGACTAGCTAATCGGGAGATAGGTTCTGGTGCGAGAGTATTGCTGGATGAGCAACTTCGACTGCATGGAATTCCTGCCGCAGGTCTGATCGGATATCAAGTCGAAGAAACCAGTCACATGGGCGTGGCGGCCAAAGTCAGTTCAGGCGAAGCTGATGTCGGAGTTGGCATTGAGAAGGCTGCGCGACTTGTGGGACAGGTTGATTTTATCCCGCTCGTTCAGGAACGTTATGATCTAGTCATGCTGAGGAAGCAAGGTAATGAAGCCTGGACAAAATCTGTACTGCGGATTCTCCAATCGCCGGAGTTCAGGCAGGAACTGCAATCATTCGAGGGATATGATGTATCCCGGACAGGTGAAATTTTGTACGAAGCATAGTTATACGAAATAAGTTCATGCTAAATATATGTTACACATCACATCATGCATATACAAAACGCCTTGCAATGGCTGCAAGGCGTCTTTGGTGTTTCTTTCTATATATAACGCATATATGGATGAATGGATTGCTTAATGTGGCAAATCGATCTCAAAAATGAACACACCATACGCGGGCATGTTGATCTCATTCTGAAGTGTTGTACCTGACAGTAACTCTTTTGCTTGCTTCTTAAGCTTAATGGGTACTTGTTGATCCGAGTAGTTGAGTAAAAATAAATAAGCTTTATCCTTACCGGAACGGATACCAAGCTCAACTTCGGACGGTACCTCTACCAGGTCATCCACAGGTGAAGATAGCCCTATTTCATCCAGGAGAGCATCTACGACCGGTTCATTGTAAGCCGCTCCATAATACCATACTTGTCCCTGACCTACTGCACGTTTGGTCAATGCAGGACTACCTGCATAATATTCGGATGCATACTCGGCTACGACCTGTACGTCAGGATGCTCCACATGAAGAACTTCGTTAAATCCGGCCGTTGACGTTCCCTCCTGAAGTCGCTCACTCGCCCCTTTCCATTGCAGCTCAGCTGCGGAAATGGTTCCTTTGATTAAGGTAAAGTCCTCTACGGTTACACCACACAACTCAGCGACAGCCCCAGGGAACGGTCTCATATAACAATGCCCCTTGAGATCCTTATATCCGGTGCGAGCACCGAAAAACAGAGTGCCTCCTTGACTGACATAGGCTTGGAGAAGTTCTGCTGTCTCGTCTGTCATGATGGCCGGGTGAGCATAGATGATCACCTTATATTCGGATAACTCTTCCAGTGTTGTCGTTGGTTGCAGTGTAACCATGTCCGTCGGAATATGACGATACTGGAGCTGCTTATACCAGGAGCGTACACTCTGTTGCTGAAGCGGACCGTGCCACTCGTCCAACTCCCCGTCCCAGATATTATCGTAATCCTGCAGGATGGCAACATCGGCTTGATATGTAGTGCCCGCAATAACACGCCCGATCTTGGCAAACTCTTCCCCTACTTGTGCAACCTCGCGTACCCTTCTGTTGGGCTGATTATGGTAATCATTGATGCCATGCCAGTACATCTCGGTGCCAAATGTTGCCGTCCGCCAGCGGAAGTAGACGAGCAGATCTGTTCCATGAAGAACAGATTGATACGACCATAATCGGATCTGTCCCGGTCTTGGCGTACCCATGCCTATACTGTCGACCCAGCCTCCTGGCCCAGACTGTTGTTCCATGACGCAGAAGTTCGGTGACATATTGCGCACGTTCGACAGTTTCATGCTCCAGGCCCGATCTTGTAATGAGTTATCGTCTGTCCCTGGGAAGATCGTGGCAAACTGCGGATACGAATCATAGGAGAAGAAATCCAACAGGTCTTCTGTCATTTCATGATTATCCAAGTGTCCAAACGTACCGTTCGTTGTGATCCAATGTTTCGGATCCAGTTCCCGAATGATCTCCACCTGAAGTTTGGCAAATGAAATGGTATTTGCTGAGATGAATCTCTTTTCATCTAATGCCAGGTGAGGATTTGGCGATTGGCTGACCATATTTCGGGTAAGGTGAACTTGCTCCCAGTCGGTATAGGTCTGACTCCAGAAAACGGTTCCCCAAGCCTGGTTCAGGTTCTCCAACGATTCATAACGATTCTTAAGCCATTCACGGAAGGCGACATGGTCAGCCTCAGCATAGAAAACATCCATATGACAATTGAATTCGTTATCGATCTGCCATCCAATGAGAGCAGGATGATCTTTATAGGCAATCACCATATTACGCACGATTTTCTCACATTGCTGTCTGTAGATTGGGCTGCTGTAGTTGGTATGGCGTCGCATACCGTGTTGATACAATACCCCGTCCTTATTTGCGTTTAATACTTCAGGATATTTGGATGTTAACCATGCTGGTGGAGTTGCAGTAGGTGTTCCCAAAATAACGCTTAAACCGTATTGATGCGCCAGATCCAGTGCCTTCTGGAAAAAACTAAAATCGAACTGACCTTCTTCCGGTTCAAAGATGGACCATGCAAATTCAGCCATCCGAATAACTGTGATATTCATCTCTTTCATTCTACGGAAATCGTCCTCCCACAACGCTTCCGACCAGTGCTCAGGGTAATAACAGACCCCCATTTTTAATTCATCCAATTGGATTGATTTTGCCACCTTTAATTGCCCCCTTAACCTGCCATATTGCCTCCATTCTATTGGAACCTTCACATATAATAAATGACAAGATTATGCGACTTATAATAAAATATTGTCATTGCTGAATATTCAAATAACAGTGGGCTGAATCTATTTCAGTTCACTACATAAAAATATTGCGTTTAAATGGAGGATGCACGTGAAAGAACACATCTTTCTCCCCAAGCCGGTTTTCCCCAGACATGTATGTTTTCCCGATTTTATTGGAGGGTACAGTGATTTTCCGAAGCATCATGTGAATCGGGAATATCGAACGAAAGATATCAACTTAGATCAATGCTACAATTTGCACCTTGTCCTGGACGGTAAAGGATTCCTGGACACGGGAACCACTCGTTATGAGCTAACACGAGGTCAGGGATTCCTCTACGGCCCCGGTCTCAGACAAACCTACTACTCAGATTTGGATGATCCTTGGAGTATTCGTTGGATTCACTTCTACGGTATTCGTCTCGAAGAGCTGTTAAATGGAAAAGGCGTTGACGAGCCCTGGCTGTTTCAATGTTCCAACTTTCCAGTGGTTACCGCGCTCATGGATCGAATACTGGAGCTAGGAAGAGGCTATCAGGTGGAGGATGAGCACAGTGTGGCAGCTGCTCTATATGAACTTCTGACCCGATTGCAATCCGCAGCGAGCCAAATCAATGTTTCGTTAAATCACACTTCCGAGCGAATTCGTGAAGCAGGGAATTATATTCGTTCCCATAGTAACGAGCACATTACACTAGACCACGCTGCCGGGATTGCCGGATACAGTACAACATACTTTAGCCGAAAGTTCAGTCAGACGTTTGGAATCTCTTTCCCGGAATTCCTCTTGGAATCCAGGCTACTACATGCGAAACAACTGCTCGCGACAACCAACCTTTCCATTAAACAAATTACACTGGAAACGGGGTTCTCTCAGTCAAGCTACTTCATCCGATGTTTTAAAACCCAGGAAAACGTAACACCCATGCAATTTCGAATAATGCACAATCATTCGTTATAGTCAGATGTTCCTTGAACAAGCTGACGCAAAAGAAGACTCTGCATACAACATGCAGAGTCTTCTTCGGTCATTTTTCAAAAATGATCATTTGTATCTTCGTCCTCGTCAGCTTTGTATTCCAATATATCTCCAGGCTGACAATCCAGTGCTTTACAGATGGCATCCAGAGTGGATAAACGGATCGCTTTTGCTTTTCCTGTTTTTAATATGGAAATATTGGCGATCGTGATCTCAACTCTCTCTGCAAGCTCGGTAACCGTCATTTTCCGCTTTGCCAACATCACATCAATATTGATTATAATGGCCATATATTCACCTCAGACCACTAGGTCATTTTCTGATTTGATATCAATCGCTTCCTGTAACAATCTTTGGAGCACAGCGGAAAACACTGCGATGACTAATGAAGCAAAAATAGGAACCATCCCCATAAGAATGAGGCCTGGGGCATCATCTTTCTCTGCTACAACATACACAAATGGCAACATCACAAAATAGAGACTACTGATTACAATAGCACAATATTTTATTGTTTTTAAGGATTTCACTGACATTAGAGAGAACGCTTCATTTTTGTCGATGTAGCTCAACAGACGGAATGCTTGGTACAGTGCAACAATAAACGGAATAACTGACACATACATAATAATCACTATGGGGTATAGTGCACCTGCATAATTCGGATTCACCGGATTGTTTGCTAACCAGGGTATACCGAATATACATAAGGCAAGAATGGGAACAGCAATAAGCAACACAGCTAATTTTAAAAATATGGTTGTACCTCGCTTCACAAAAAGCACCTCACTTGTTTTAAGTGATATGAATTTATCATAATATTTATCGTTTTACAATAAATTTTTATTGTAAAACAGATTTTATTTATTCTTTTGCCCATTAAGAAAGGAAGATCAAAAAATCGCATCTCTCTTTGCTTCAGTGATTCTTGGACACAAAAAAAGCCCAAAGATAGCCACTGAATGTGGTTATCTTTGAACTCGCTCATGTACGCCAGAACAGTCCAGCTTCATCCCGTTCCACCTGCTCGAGCACATTCTCAAAATCAGAACAAGGTGTAATATCATCTACCGGATTCCAGCTGCTCTGTTCATCTCTGGCATACACTTTCCACTGATTTTCTTCCCAGTAAAATCGGGCAATATGCATCTTATCCCATTGATACCGTTCCTCGGCGGGTCTTTCTTCGGTCAGGATCAATTCATTGTCATTCATCTCATATGTCAGCTTCACCATCGTACGCAGTGGCGCAGGTACCTTCTCGTGAATATATCCGTTCATTACGGACTCAATTCTCCGTAACGTAAACAAGTCCAGCATGAAGATGCACATCCTTTCAGCAAAATACCAAACCCTTGATCATTTTACCAGCTGGATTTAGTTACACCAGGAATCTGACCTTGATGAGCCAATTCACGGAACTTAATTCGAGATACCTTGAACTTGCGTAGATAACCCCGCGGGCGGCCTGTCACTTCACAACGGTTCTTCAAACGAGTCGGAGATGCATTCCGCGGCAATTTCTGCAATGCCTCGTAATCCCCTTTTTCCTTCAGTTCCCGGCGCAGGTCCGCATATTTTGCCACGATCGCCTGACGTTGCTTCTCACGTACCACTTTTGATTTTTTAGCCATGAATTACAGCTCCTTATCCATTGAATTTATGATTATGACATCATCTTCCGAGTTAAACGGCTTCCACAGGCCATGGCAGGGGATTGTCAAAATGACCCCAGTCGCCCAGCATTTCTTCGTCACTGAGTAGACACTGATCCAGCTCATCTTCAATACTGGCACGTTCCATGTCGATCCCAATCATGACAAGTTCCGTCTGACGATCTCCCCACTGGGCATCCCATTTCTCCAGAACATCCGGCTCGTTACGTAAAATCTCTTCTTTGTCCGCTTCCGGCAATGCAGCGATCCAATGTCCCGCAGGACCGAATTGAATGGATGGTCCCGCCTGACTCAGGCTTGCAGCAACATCCCCTTCGGCCGCGAGCCATACCAAACCTTTGGCACGTACCACTTCTTCCGGCCAGTAACTCATGAATTCAGCCAGACGGGAAGGATGGAACGGCTTTCTGCGGCGATATACAAAGGAACCAATGCCATATTCCTCGGTTTCCGGTGTATGCGACTCCTTCTCCAGCTCCTGAATCCATCCAGCGGACATGCTCACCTTCTCAAAATCAAAGCGGTCTGTGTTCAGAATCTCAGACGGATTCACCTGTCCGTTCTCAGTCCGAATGATCTTGGCGTTAGGCTGTAACTTGCGGATGACCCCTTCGAGCTTGTTCAGCTCGGTGTCATCGACCAGATCACATTTGTTAAGCAACAACACATCACATGTCTCAATCTGATCGATCAACAAGTCTACGACGTCACGAGTGTCCTCATCTCCGGTCGCCTGGTTACGATCCAGAAGACTCTGTCCTGATCCAAAATCATGCCAGAATCGATTGGCATCCACCACCGTTACCAGACAATCCAATCGGGCCAGGCGAGTTAGATCAATACCCGACTCCTCATCGGCGTATGTAAAGGTCTGTGCAACTGGAACAGGTTCACTGATGCCAGTGGATTCGATCAAAATATAATCATACTTGCCTTCGTTCACCAGCTTCTCAATCTCCTGCATCAGATCATCCCGCAAGGTGCAGCAGATACAGCCGTTGGACAACTCCACCAACTTCTCTTCAGTTCGAGACAAGGTTGCCTCCCCCTTAACCAGCGCAGCATCAATATTGACCTCGCTCATGTCGTTAACGATCACGGCAACCTTAAGCCCTTGTCTGTTGTTCAACACATGATTCAAAACCGTCGTTTTCCCTGAACCGAGGTAACCACTCAGTACGGTTACCGGAACTTGCTTTTGTGTCATAGAAATCTACTCCTTATATGTGCAGTCTGCGTAATCCAGACTTTAATAGTAATTATTACGATTAACAACAATGACTATAATCCTGTTGGACGGTCGTTGTCAAACTATTTTTGATTCAACCTGCAAAAAAAGGTTGATGACCGCCCCTTACACTTTCGCATCCTGATGATACGTTTTGGCAAGAAGTGAGTCATAAACCTCCTCTGTAAATATTCGCACTACATGCGGGATAGGCTAGACAGCGGAACTATCAATATAAATTAGAAGTACGCCTGTACCGGGACATATTCAACAAAACTATATAGATTGAACTGAACATTTACACGAAACGGAGAGGACAGAAAAAACCTAAAGAAGCGGAGCTACAAGCTTTCTGCAAGAAAGCTACTTCGAAAGCATACACTTCGCCTACAAGCTTTCTGCAAGAAAGCTACATCGGAAGCATACGCTATCCCCGGATTTAACCTTATAAAAAGGAATCAAAAAAATCTGGGGATAACAGCGATCGGAAGGTTGTTCTGTCATCGGAGTGATCCGTGTAAATGTTCTTTAGTTCAATTTATATAGTCACCACAGATCTGGCCTTATTGCCCGCTTCCATCCGTTGCCTGAACACCAACACCAGTACCATCGCTGCAATAGACAGCAACGTGCAGATCATAAACATGGTCGAATACGAACTCACCTGTACAATGAGCCCCATCGCCAGTCCTCCCAGAGAGAATCCAAGGTCATACGAGGACATGAAGATCCCCATGAGTACATATCTGGAATCCGCAGGCAGCACAAAAGACAGATATGTGGTTAATGTCGGGTACAACAGTGCCAAGGCAAAACCGCTGAACACCGCGGAGAGATACACCAATGGCCCGATGATCTCCATCAGGCTGAGTAACTGGGTTCCCAGTGCTGCACACAGCATTAATCCTGCCATCAGCCAGGTATTCCAGCTACCGTCGGACGGAATTTTTTTACGTAAAATAAACCTGCACAGGATCACAACCAATCCCTGAATCGTCAGAAATACCCCAGCACTCGCCGTTCCGGTGGATACCATATACAAGGGAAGGAAGGTCGCTGTTGCCCCAAAAACGCAGGACGCAAACAGCATCACCACACTACTGATCAGCAGTGGCGTACTGCGCCAGATGCCGCCGAATGAACGACACATATCACCCAAGGTATACGATTTGTTCTGCACGGTACTCCGGGGCAGATCCACATTATATCCAATCAGAAGTGGCAGCGCCGCCAGTCCGATCATCAGCAGCGTAAACGCCAGATCACTGGCATTTTCCCAGATTTGTATGGCGAGGATCGGAATGACCAGAGAAGGAACCATCGTAAACAGGGTGTACATGGACAGCCCTTGTGCCCGGTCTTTGTCCTCCAGCTTTTCCACAATGCCTGCCTGCATCGTCATGGAGAAAAAGGCCGTAGCCACCCCTTGCAGGGCTCGCAACCACAGATACGTCTCCACACCAAAAACAACAAACAGCAGCAACGTCCCGGCATGTAAAAGTAATAGCCATTGCATCACACGAAGCGGCCCATGCTTGCCCAGCAGCTGTGCTGCAAAAGGTCTCAAGAGCATACAGGTGAACATGTATGCCCCCATCATCAGACCAATCTCAGCCTGATTCAATCCGGCGGCCTCGCTTCGCAAAGGCAGAATAATCGTCAAAGCAGAATTCGCCGCAAAAAATAAAAAGGCCAGCATATAAAACCGGATAAAGGAAAAGGATACCGGATTTAATTTTCCATTGGATGTTGCCGTCATTGAAGACTTCAAACGTTCGTCACCACTTTCTCTTCTGGCAGTCAACTCACAGATGTACCTGTAACGGTTCTCCGCCGTTCATAGGCAAAAACGATCATTACCGCTCCTAGGATAGCACACATCATGTACATAAATGAATAGGAAGAGAAGTCAGCGACGGGTCCCATAATCACACCACCCAGAGAAATACCCAGATCCGCCATCGCGATAAATAAACCGATCAGAACGTTTCGATTCAGCTTAGGCAACACAAAAGATAAATAGGTCGTGAGTGTCGGATACAGGATCGCCTGACCGATTCCCATAAATACAGCGCCCACATAGAAAAAGACCACTCCGCCTGTCACGGCAAAACTGACACATTGCGCAGCTACGGCGAGCAGACACATGGTGCCCATCATGAAAGGAGAATGCCAACTGCCATCGGAAGGAATCCTTTTTCGAAGCATAATTCGAACCAGCACCACCGTTCCTGCCTGAAGCATCAGATATACGCCGGCATTCCCGTTTGGTACTTGGCTCGCATACAGGGGAATAAAGGTGGTAATCGCGCCAAATACAACGGAAGCAGCGAGCATTAACACACTGCAACGAAATAAATATGGATTCTTCACCAACTGCCCAAAGGATTCCCACATGCTCACATTCTGCTCCGATGGATCCACAGCAGGCTGCTCCTTGTTTGGTTCCATTTTGGCGGTATATCCGAAGATGCCCGTACAGACAGCAATGCCGATCAGAACCACTGTAAAATAATCCATGCCTCCCGCCTGCCATATCCCCAATGCGAGCACAGGCCCCACGATCCCCGGTATGTAACTGAATAGCGAATAATAGGAAATACCCTGAGACCGATCTTTCTCCGGAAGAGCATCAATAATGCCAATCTGCAAAGCCATTGAGAAGAAAGCCGTGGATACCCCCTGAAGAATACGAGCAAGCAAATAACCTCCAAGTCCCGTAAAGGTATATAAAATCAGCGCAAATCCATTGATAATCAGAATCAGACGTAATATTTTGATCGGTCCGTGCTTTTGAATAATCCGACCTGCCCAGGGTCTGAAGAACATCGTTGTAAACATATAAGCGCCCATGATCAGTCCAATCGTTGTACCGCTCGCACCCAAGGACTCCCCTTGTAATGGGATGATCACGTTAAGAATGGCATTGGCACTGAAATATAGAAGAACCAATATGTACAAACGTAGAAAAGGCCAAGACATCGCTCCACTCACAATGGGGCTCCTCCTAAAATGGTATTAAATGCTTCAATAATCGCTTCGCATAATCGGACTGTACGTCCTTAAGTTGCTTGGTCGGAACGATTTCTACAACCTGTCCCTCTCTGAAAATGATCACCCTGTCGCAGATATAGGCTGCCGCCTGTATATCATGCGTGATAAAAACATAGCTCAGCTTGTAGATTTCTTTCAGCTCTTTCAACAATTGCAACACCTGAATCTGAACAGACACGTCCAGTGAACTGATCGCTTCATCAAACACAATGCATTTGGGGGCGGTGGAGATGGCCCTGGCAATGCACACTCTCTGAGCCTCCCCGCCGGATAGTTCATGCGGATATTTGGATCTATAGGAAGGGTCCAGTCCAACTTGGCTCAGCAACAGATCCACCTTCTCTGAATTACCCTGATCCTTTCGCAGCTTTTGCTGTGCTTGCATCGGTTCCATAATGGCAGCTTCCACGGTAAGAAACGGATTGATGGAGGACGTATAATTTTGAAAAACGGCGCTGATGTTACCCATCCGTACACGTCGATCCTGTACGTCTTTACCATCGAGCGAGATCGTTCCACGATCCGGGCGTTCAATGCCCAGAATCAGACGGCCCAACGTAGATTTACCGCTTCCGCTCTCACCGATGATACCGAGACACTCGCCCTGCTGGCATTCAAAGGTAACCTGTTTCAAAACTTGTTGTTTGTGCTTGGAGAACAGTCCGCCTTGGTTATATGATTTTTCGATACCTTCCACCTTTAGCATCTATGACTCCCCCTGCATCAACGCCTTAAAATGATTGCTTAGCTCCAGCCGGGTAGAGACCAGATACTGCGTATAGGCATGCTTCGGCTCTGTCAAAACAGAATGCATGCTGCCACGCTCAACGATCTTGCCGTCTTTCATAACCATCACGTCATCTGCAATCTTCTGGACGACGCCGAGATCATGGGAGATGAACATCATGGAACAGCCCATGCGTTCACGTAATTGAATCAATTGCTCCACCACTTCATATTGAGAGATCGTATCCAGTGCCGTTGTCGGCTCATCCGCAATAATCAGATCGGGCTCAAGCACCAACGCCAGTGCAATCATGATTCGTTGCAGCATCCCACCAGACAGTTGATGTGGATATTGATTCAGAATCTCGCGTGGGTTTCTGAGCATGACGCTTTCCATGGCATGGATGATTTTCTGTTCAATCACGCGGGTGTTCCAGCCAAAATGCTGCTGAAGCGTCTCCCGGATATGCACACCAATGACACAGGAAGGATCAAATGCACTCATGCCATTCTGCAAAATCATACACAGATGCTTGCCCCGCTTACGCCGCATCTCCGGTTCCGAAAGCTGGTTCAGGTCTTCGCCCTGAAATAACATTGTGCCCGATTGGCGAATCCATGGCTTGTTCAGTCGCATGATAGCCCTGCACGTAACGGACTTCCCACTACCACTTTCCCCCACGATGGCCATACAGCTTCCCTGTTTGACTTCAAATGAACTGTCATGAATAATCACTTTGCCTGTATTGCTGTCCCATACTTTTAAATGTTTAACCTCGACTATATTCATAAGCGGCCTTTCTCACCTCACTTTCGTAAGACTTGTCAGACTTACCTTGAGAGGTCATCAATTTGGGGTCCAAAGCCACTTGAAGCGCATCCGATAAAAAATTAAAGGCAGACACCACCACCACAATGGCCAGGCCTGGTGCCAACATCAATTCAGGTCTGGAGAACATGACTTCCCTCGCCTCATTGAGCATCATGCCCCACTCCGCATGCGGAGCCTGGATTCCAAGCCCCAGAAAGGAAAGGCCGGAGATCTGCAACATCATCGAACACATGGAACCGCTGGCAATGACAGCAATATCGGCAAATGTAACCGGAACAATATGTTTGGTTATAATTCTCAGATTAGGCGTGCCGGAGGCTTTAGCGAATTTTACATAATCCATATCAGAGAATTGCATCACAGATGTTCGAATAACGCGGGCAAACCAGGCCCATTTCATCCACACAAAGGCAATCAAAATATTCTCCAGTCCTGCACCCAGAATGCCAACCACCGCCAGTGTCATTACGTATCCGGGGAAAGAAAGCATAATGTCACAGACTCTCATGATCCACGCATCCACTTTCCCCTTGAAGTAACCTGCGATGAATCCAACAATGGCCCCGATCAGAACAGAAAGGCTCAGCGCAACCAGAACCCATAACACACTTGGACGGATGCCATAGATAAGCCGAGATAATACACATCTACCCAGATGATCATTGCCTAATAGATAATCCCAGGATGAGGAGGCATACCGAAGCTTCATGTTCACTTGTCCAGGATCATGCGGCGCAATAAGCGGAGCCAGTACGCCCGCCATAATCGTGACCATAATCACTACCAAAGAGGTCATCGCAAGCTTGTCTTTGATCAGATTTTTCAGTATTCGCATCAGAATTCCTTTCTCAACCGGGGATTCATCGCCGCATTAATGATGTCGGATAACGTATTAAACAAGACAAAGGTTACAGCCAACATCAGAACATACGCCTGAATAATCGGAAAATCCCTGCTTAAAATGGATTTTACACTGAGCCTTCCGAGCCCCGGCCAGGCAAATACATTTTCAATGACCACCGTACTGCCCAGCACGATCGGGATCGCCATGCAAAAGATGGACACAGCCACCTGTAATGAATTTCTCAGAATATGCAGGGTTACTTTCTTTTCGCTCAGACCGCTTGCCCTTGCATATAATACATAGTCCTCATTCATATTGCTCAGCATGGAACTTCGAACCGTTCGGAAATAAATGCCTGTATAACTCACCGTGATTACAATCACCGGTAGAATGTAGATTCGATACGAGTCCATGCCGCTGGTAGGTAACAGGTCCAGCTTGACGGAAAAATACCAGATCATCATGGCTGCAAGCCAGTAGGATGGCATGGCGGTAAGGAAAAATGATACGCCTCTGACCGATCGATCCAGCAACTTGCCTTCTCTCATGGCACAGATCACACCCAGCAGAATGGACAGCGCAATAATGAATACCGATGAGACAAGCGTTAACTTCAATGTGTTCATAAAAGCCGGCCCCATCAATGACCATACGGGTTCACCAGATACATAAGAATTGCCAAAGTCCAACTGCACAACAGCCATAATCCAGTTCACATACTGGATCATGAACGGCTGATCGAACCCCAATGCCTTGTTGGTCTGGGCAATTAATTCCTCTGTGATCTGCGGAACTTCCTGTGCCTGTAACACAACAACCGCCGGGTCCAAGGGAGATAGATTAATCAGAACAAACGTTATAAATGAAATGATAATCAGTAAAGGGATGGTTAACAGAATCCTTTTGACGATATAACTTCCCATATCCATCTCCGCTCTATTTAAAATTCATTTTTTCAAAAGGTAGTTCATATTGGGTCTGCTTGAATGAGATTCCATCGAGATTTTCAGGAGCGACTACGGTGACACGTCCATTGGTAATTGGGATGAAGACTGCTTCATCATGGACGATCTTCATAATGTCGGCATACAGGGATTGGCGTGAAGCCTCATCCGTGGAAACCATGACCGCATCGATTTTTTTGTACAATTCATCTGCTTTGGCAATTCCGCTTGTCGTATGCTTGTATGCCGAATCGGATGTAAATGCCGCAATGGTACTTTGTGGATCATAGGCCAGTCCCCAGGTTTGATTAAAGAGCAGGTCATATTCCCCGGTGGCTCTCCGATTCGCAATGGAAGTGGATTCTTCGCCCACAATCTCAAGCTGAACACCCAATTCTTTCATCGAATACTGGATCAATTCAGCCTGTATTTTCTGTGAAGACGAGTTGCTGTCATAGTATAGTTTCATGGCTAAAGGCTGACCGTTCTTCGTTCTCACCTCTTTACCATCTGCCAATGTCCAGCCAGCTTGGTCCAAAAGATTTTTAGCCATTTCCGGATCATACTCCCGTTTCTTCAGGTCTACCTTGGCGTAATTGACATTGGCTGAAAATAGCGTGTCCGCTACAGTCTGCGTTCCGTTGAAAATATCCTTACTGATCGTTTCGCGATCAATGGCAACCCATAGCGCTTCCCGCACTGCCGTTTCCTGAACCGGACTATTCTCGCGACTGCTATTGGCTACGATCATATTGGTATTCATCGCTTCACTTCGAACCACTTGATAACCACCGGATTCAGCCAATTGGTCCATGGCTTCGACATCGATACTATCTGCTCCCCGGTCATCGGTGAACACAAAGTTGATCTCTCCCTTTTGCAATCCCAGGAATGTTGTTTCACCTGCCGGAAGGACCTTGGATGTGATCTTCTTGATTGCAGGTGCACCACCCCAATAGTCTTCATTGGCTTCAAACGTGGCATTCTCTTCGACTTTATGAGCAGTAAGCTTGTAAGGTCCTGTACCGTGGAAACCACTTACTCCGTCTTTGGTTCCGCCATCCTTGAAATCCTTGGGTGATATGAAGACGTAAGGTCTTGTCATGGACAATTCCACCAGTGCCGGATAATAGGCTTCCGATAGCGTCAGCTCCACCGTGTGCTCATCTAAAACTTTTACACTTGTGATTTTGGTAGACAGCTTGATCCAGGCATGTTTTTCGGCATTCGCCTGTACTGCATCGATATTTTGTTTAACCGCCTCTGCGTTGAACGGCTCTCCATCATGGAATTTCACATCTTGTCGCAGATGAAAGGTATAGGTCTTCCCATCCTCGGAAATATCCCATGATTCCGCCAGCAATGGCTTGATTCCGTCAGGCGTGTTCTCCACCAGAGACTCGTATACCATCCCTTGCGCAGGCATAGAGCCTGTATACAGATGGGGGTTCATATCATTAATATCTTTGGCAGAAGCATAGATAAGTTCCGTTTGTACCTGGCTATTGGCAGGCTCCGTTTGGGCGCTCTCTTTTTCTTTTGTGCTCTGCTGTCCGCATCCGACGAGCAGCACAATGGCAGATACCAGCAATAATAACCATTTAAAAGTACTACCTTTATTCACAACATTTCCTCCTGATGATGAAATTACAAGCAGACCTCGTAGGTTACATCGGGCAACTCCGATTGCAGTACCATCTTCCGATCACTGTTATCCCCAGATTTTTTTGATCTCTTTTCCAAAGAGAAAATCCGGGGATAAAGGCGACCGCTTCGCTTCTTCAGATTGGTTCTGCACTCTTCGTTATGATGTAAACATCAGGTTCAACTTGATTAATTTGAGATGTAATTAACCCAATTACTCAAAGTCAAAGTCCGGTGCAAATCATGCGGATATCCTCGTCAAAGGATTGAATCGCAAAGGCGTCGGACAAGCGTTGATCCGGGTTGGCGTCAGCCACTTCCTGAAGCTTCGCTTCATATCTGGCGATGAATTGATCAATGGTTGGACAGCTCACATCGAGATGTCTGGCAATGCCCTGAATGATTTTGATGCGGTAGTAATCTTCCTTGGGCATACGGGGGATGTCCAGTTCCCCTTCGCGGTTCATGAACGTTTGACGGAATGGGACTGCTGAAAAGTCGAAATATTTCCCTTCCGAATCGGGTTCCGAGAATGGATCAATCAATAATGAAGTGTACCGTATGTATAATAAATACTCTTGATGAATGACCTGCAGCTGATTGAAATTCTCGATATCCTGGCGTGATATACTCTCTAATCGAACCGGATAGTTGTCATCCGTCATGAATTGAAGCAGGTTCACTCCCTGAATATCAAGTCGGTCCGTAATATTCATAATCTCCTGCCACTGTGCCCGCATTTCCCGTATCAAAACTTGTGTAATCGGACCTTCAGGATACATCTTGTATACGTATTTCTGAGTATCTGGAGCTCCAAAGATGGCTTCTAATGAGAAGTCATTCATGAACAAGGGTGGATGCACGTACAACGAGATATTTCTCGTTTCCGCCTCCAGTGGAGATCGCATCACTTCCAGCGCAATACCCAAACGTTCATAAACTTGGCGTAACATACTGACCTGTTCAGACGGGTAACGAGTGGAACCGATATAGACCTTTTTCTTGACCCCTGTAGTAATCACATGATTGGACGGATGTTCGTGCATCCAACGGGTATCTCCAAGGTAGGTAGAGAAACTGATCACTTCCGGCGTTGCATTCCGCTCTCTCATATAATGGGTCACGAGTCGATTCGACCCAAACGTTGGAGAAATCAAAATGATACATTTCAGTTGTTTGATGAATTCATTTTTCATTTTTTCCAATACATCGATATAAGCATCGGTGGTAACCGCCAAAATGAGTGTATCCCATTCCCCCTCAATGGTGTCATATCCCTTGAACACATGATCAACGAAACACTCACCTGCGAGCGATTGATGTTTCTCATTTTGAATGCTGACCTGAATACGTTGATTGCTCTGTTCGAGGGCTGAGAATACGGACGCTGAACGAACCGATTGTCTCCCCGCAATGCCTATTAAGCAGTTGAGATGATCTTTGAGCGTTACCGCAAGCTGAATGGATGCAGGCCCGGTTCCAAGTAACAGAATTCGCTGAAGATTGCTCATATAAGCCTCCTTAATTCAAAGTTCAATCTGTAATCCATTTGGACGCACTTGCATACCTATGCTTTCTGGTACAACGCAATATCGAACACATCATCCGGGCGCAGGATGGTATCCACCAGCTTCCATTTGCTGCTGTCCGTCGCTCTCATCGGATAATTGAACAACGACTTCAATTGATCACCGTATCTCATGGCTACAACCACCTGTGCATTCGTCAGGGCATGCAGTTGATCAAGCAGCTCATATTTAGGGGCCACCGTAGAGCTGAAAATGATATGGGTTGCTTCCCTGGTATAATCCAGATCCTCCAGCAAGGTTGACTCCAAACGAATCTTCAAACCCGTGCCCAGTGTCTCCACCACTTTTCGCCCGAGTGTAATGGACTCTTCATCAATATCGATCCCGACAACCTGTGCACCTGTTCGCTTGGCGATGAGTAATGGTGTCATTGGGAATGAACCGGAGCCTACCAACAACACTCTGGAATCGGAGGTGACATGGAAGCTGCCAAATTCTTTATCGATACACTCTTCTATGTTTTTGAAATAATCGGCAATCTGCACATCCCCGTTCTCTAACTTTAATGCACGATATTTCTCCATGATCGCCACACACTGGGCGGATTTATTTCTTAACTGCCACACAAGCGAATCCAGTTCTTCCAGCTCGGAATGCTCCAACTGTTCCCAGGCTGCCTTATTCTCCTGATCGGTCACAAAGCGGGAGTAGTCATTGATCACAGCCTCCAGCTCCGAACTATGCAGAATCGTATGATCATACTTGCTCGCGAGCTTATCAAATTTCTCTGCAAATTCACTCAAACATGTCTGAAAATGAACCAATGTGATCATTTCTTTTCCCCCAATACGTTGTCTCGATCATGTCATGTACCTCATGCGTTTATAACGCTCCATTCTGCTGGAGCATCTATGTAGGCTTTGCCCTGTGCCACGATGCCTACCGATCCCTCAATCGTAATGCTCACAAGTTCTGCGCCATTCCACTCAGCTATCACTTTGATCGCACCACCGGGCTGCTTGATATACTGTGTAATCTCCCTCTGCTGGCTCCATGCAAGATAGGCTCCCACAGAGGCCGTACCCGAACCGCATCCTCTCTCCCAGATCAGACTATCCAGCTCTGGAACATAGATGAGTGGGGCCATTTCTTCCAAGTGTGATTGATATAACAAGATACCGATCAGCTTATCTCCCAGGGTTAGTCCCAGTAACCTTGCAAGGGTCTGTGCCCTCTTTTTCATCGTATCGTCGAAGTCATCGACTTCAATCACGATATGGATGAACTCAGCGTACCGGATGATCACCATATCGAGCTCGATGCCTTCGTACCGGATTGTTCGCTGCTCAATCTGCTTCGGAACCGGCATGGTTACCTGGCAGTTGTATTCGTTCTGCTGCTTCTTCACATGGCACATGATCAATTGATCGGTTCCGGAAACCTCCAGCATGATATCCATAGACTCCTGTTGTACCAGTCCTGCTTCAGATGCGAGGTGTGCTGCAAGTGCCATGCAGGCATTGCCACAGAACTCGCCTCCGGCCATTTCCAAACGGGCAGCAGCTTCCGGTCTCCTCGTTGGTTCAATGAATCCCACTTGCTCAGCGTAAACGTTATCATACGACATTAGACGAGTCGCAATATGATTGTATTTCTCTGCTGCATGATCCGTTTTAACCAGAATCGTCATGTTTTGAGTGGGACTGAACTTGATAAAATCGATCTCCTGTTTCATCGCAGCGACTACTCCTGTTCTTCTTTTTTATCTAATAGTAATTATTACGATTAAAGGTCGAGAAAAATATAGCACATCCTTTTGGGGAGCGTCAACAAATATTTCCATTAAAAAAAATAAAATTTAACAATACCTTTAGCTGCCCTTCCTGTAAGAAAACCCAAACAGAGCTGACGCTTTTGCGCCAACCCTAGCCATAACTACACCATATATTAAGATTCAACGACTCGTCGTCCCGAGACCGCTCTTATCAAAAAAATACGAAAAACGGTTGCCGTCGAACGGAACCGTTTCGATCTGGATATGATCCAGTGATTCACTATACTCATCACTCTTGATGTGCTTGCACATTGTGCAGTGCTTTCTCAGCCAGTGCAGCCAGAAGATGTGCTCCGAGCGGCAATGCCTGTTCATCCACATCAAAGCCAGGGTGATGCCACTCATGCGGGCCAGAGGTGCCCAGGAAGAGAAACAGGCCGGGAGCTTCTTTTTGATAAAAAGAGAAGTCCTCACCTGCTGGAGAAGGTAGCGGTCTAACACTATTCAATCCAATCTCACTTGCAACTTGCTCCGCCGCAGATGTCAGTGCTTCATCGTTGACCACGGCAGGTGGTCCCTGAATCCAGCGAACCGTAGCACGTGTGCCATAGGCCGCCGCAACACCCGCTACCACCTGATTGAAACGCTCGCGAATCCGTGCACGCACTTTCTCATCAAAGGTACGTACCGTGCCATCGAGGATCGCTTCATCCGGAATAACGTTCCAGGCTGTGCCGCTGTGGAGCTTGGTGACGCTGATTACGGCACTCTCCTGTGCTCCCACATTACGACTCACAATGGCCTGTAATGCCGTAACAATATGTGCGGCAACCACGATTGGATCAATGCCGGCTTCAGGCACGGCTGCATGGGTACCTACACCTTCCACTTTGACAACAAAACCGTCTGCTGCTGCCATCAATGCGCCTTCCCGAATGCCCACCGTACCTACCTGGAGATCAGGCTTGTTATGTAATCCGAATACCGCCCGAACATCGGACAATGCGCCGCTCTGGATCACTTGCCGAGCACCCGTTGCTTTTTCCTCCGAGGGCTGGAATATCAACCGTACTTTTCCCGGCAAACTGGACTCGCGCTGTTTCAGTAATCGTGCAGCACCAATCAGAATTGCCGTGTGTGCGTCATGTCCGCAAGCGTGCATCTTTCCATCTACCTGGGAGGCAAATTCCAGCTTTGTCTCTTCCTGAATGGGCAGCGCATCAATATCTGCTCTTAGGGCAACAACAGGTCCGTCCCCTTGGCCTACTTCAGCGACAAGCCCTGTCCTCAGCGCATATTCGTCTGCAATACGGACGCCTTCCTCTTCCAGCCAACTGCGAATGGCTGCTGTCGTCTCCTTTTCCTCGCCGGACAATTCCGGGTTGCGATGCAGATGTCGCCGAATGGTGATTAAACGTTCCGCAAATTCTTCCGCCCGTTCACCGTGAAGTTCATGCTCGGGGCCCTGTACTTGTTGCTCAGCCTGTTGTTTAGGCTGTTCCAGATCACTTTTCATCACATGGCCTCCCATTCATATATATTCACTGCTATATTAACTGCCTACTTCTATCCGATTGCAGCTTCCTGTTCCTTGGATTCCAGTGCAAATTCACTGAGTCCCTGCTCTGCCAGAATCTCACGCAACAATTCGAATGAACGAATTCGCTTGGCAAAGTCCCGTGTAGCTGTAGTCACAATGAACTCTTCCACGGCAAAATCCTGCTGGAACTTCAACAGTGCCTGACCTACGGTTTCTTTTGTACCCCGGGTCACACTTGGCTCCAGAATTTCGATCCGATAGGTTTCGTTTGATTGACGTCCGAATTCTTCCGCCTGCTCCACAGAACCAACGGTCAGCACCTTTCCACTCTCCAGATGAATCTTCACCAGCATATGCTCACTCGCAAGTCCTTCCGCTTCTTCCTCACTCTCGGCCACAATTAACGATATGGCTAATGCAGCGTAAGGCTCCCGTCCCTGGGAACGATCAAATTGTTCACGATATACACGGATCGCTTGAAGCGCTACCTCTATATTACTGTTAATGAACAGTGAAAAGACATATGGGAGTCCCAGTTCCGCAGCCATGCTTGCACTATCGACACTTGCTCCAAGCACATACAGTTCCGCTGGAATGTCGGACACTGGCGAGGCACTGAGACCTGCAAGTGGATGTGATGGATCTTCAAGCGGCTCATTGTGGATGTATCGTTTCACCTGAACAATTTTCTCTTGCAGAGATGCAGCTTCCTGAATACCTTCCTGTAACGCCTGTGTTGAACGGGGTAATCCACCTGGTGCACGACCGATTCCCAGGTCAACTCTTCCGGGTCCGAGCGCTGCGAGGATATTGAAATTCTCGGCGACTTTGTATGGACTATAATGCTGGAGCATTACTCCGCCAGACCCCAGCCGAATCCGCTTTGTATGCGCAAGCAAGTGGGAGATGAGTACCTCCGGGGAGGAACCTGCAACATGCCCGGAATCATGGTGCTCCGATACCCAGAACCGATGGAATCCAAGCTGCTCTGCCCGCTGTGCCAGCTCAATTGTATGCCGAAAAGCATCCACTGCCGTTTCCCCTTCATAGATAGGGGTCTGATCCAAAATGCCAACACGAATACTCATATCCTTCTCCTCCTTGATTGTGCTGAACCGCTGTTCTTGAATCTTACAAACAATCTATAACTGCCGCAGCAGTTCCCCGAAGGGCTCTGCCAATGGCGAATATTCTTCTTTTAACGTGACAACGCTGATCTGCAACGATACACCTGCTACCTCATGTACCTGAATGGGGAACAACTCCTGATTCTGCACTTCCTTCTTCACCGTAAGTCCCGGGAGAAAGGCAATACCTGCCCCTTGCATAACCAGTTTCTTCGCCGTCTCCGAATTATCGACATGGTATGTAATATTCGGCGGATGTTCCAGCGAGTCGAAAGCCCGGTGAATGCGAAGCCAGTCCAGTGAACCACATTCAAAAAAGACCAGTTGCTCATTCCGGATGGCTTCCATGCTGACATGCCCGCTCTCAATGAATGGATGCCCTTTGTACACATAGAGCTGGATCGGATCTTCATAAAAAGCAACCGTACGGATCGCAGGATGCATGACCTTGCGCACAAAAGCAAGATCGATCTCTTGACCAAGCAGTTTGGCAATCAGCTGATCCGTCGTTGCTGTCGTCAATTTGATGTTAATTTCGGGGTAAGCTTCCTTGATCTTGGGTAGAAAATCAGGAATGACATAATTGGACACCGATACTGTACTACCGAGCCGAAGCGCATCCGGTGTTGATCGCCGTTGCTGAATCTTCTGCTTGCCCTTCTGAATCACTTGCAGCACTTGCTGCGCATATGGCAGGAATTTCCTACCTTCCTCTGTCAGCACGATTTGCTTGCCAAGCCGATCAAACAACTTGCAGCCCAGCTCCCTTTCCAGTGACTGAATGCGAGCTGTGACCGAAGGTTGGGACAAGAAGAGTACTTCGGCAGCCTTATTGAAGCTTCCATAATGATTGATATATACAAATGCTTCAATATTCTCGATATTCATGAGCGCCTCCGTATCCACGTCCGCAGACGTTTGATCTTATATTGATTTATCCAATATATTTACTTGGTTTTATGATATCGTAATCCCATCCTTTTCCAGTGTCAATATCAATTCATCCAGCGAGCGATCCAGACGTGTAGTAATATCCGCCGAGAGTACGAACTTTCCATCATCCAATCGTTCAATCCCCTGATCCACAGCGTAGACCCCACCAAGGATATGTCTTCCACCAAGGGCTGCCAGTACAGGCTTCAATGCATAATCAATGGCAAGCAGATGAGCAATAGAACCACCGATAACGAGCGGAAGTGTCAACTTACCCCGTAGCCCCTCTTGCGGAATCAGATCCAGGAACAGTTTGAGCACTCCCGAGTAAGATGCCTTATATACCGGCGTAGCCACAATAACTGCATCCGCCGCTTCCACGACAGCAAGTGCATCACGAATGAATGAGCTGTCAAACCGGGCTTGCACCAGATCCTCAGCGGGAAGATCCACAACATGAATGACTTCAACGGTGATGCCTGCCTCCGTTAATTTTTGGCTGCTGTAATCCGTCAGACCTGTCAAACGCGAACGTTTGGAAGGTGATCCGGCAATAATGACAACATGTGACATAACGTATTCCTCCTTGGTATAGCGGTCAGGCCGCTCCTTTTACTTTGGGGTCCAGCCGATCGCGAATATCGTCTCCAATCAGATTAACCGCCAGTACAAACAAAGTGATCGCCAGTCCCGGGAACGTACAGATCCACCAGGCAACCGTCAGATAACCTCTTCCTTGTGAGAGCAATGCGCCCCAATCCGGTATTTCCTTCAACACCCCAAGTCCCAGAAAACTGAGTCCGGAGCCCGTTAGAATTGATGTCCCTACGCCCAGCGTAGCCATGACCAGCAAGGGTGACAACGAATGTGGCAGTACATGTTTCCAGAAAATACGTGTATTGGAACCGCCCAGTGAACGTGTCGCTGTAATGAAAGGCAGACCTTTAACTGATATGACCTGCCCACGCATCACCCGTGCGTAGCCCGGAATGGAGGAAACCGCAACAGCCAGTGCAATATTCATCAGTCCTGGCCCGAGAGCAGCTGCAACAGATAATGCAAGCAGTACGCCGGGTACAGCCATCAGAATATCAACAGCCCGCATGGTGATGGTATCAACAATACCTCCGGCATAACCGGAGATAATACCAAGAGCACTGCCAACAATCCCGCCTACAAGTACCGAGGCGAATCCAATGAGCAATGAATCTCTGCTCCCATGTACAACCACGCTGAAGATATCTCTGCCAAAATAGTCCGTCCCGAACAGGTGCGCAGCAGAGGGAGCCTGCAGGATGGCATCCGTCATCATCTGAGTTGGATCATAGGGCGCAATCCAGCCTGGCACAATCGCACATGCCACGGTAAATACCACCACCAGCAATGCTGCATAAAAGAATAATCGGGATACCGCGAATGAAACGCGATAACGCCAAGGGCGGCGATTCCACAGACGGATACGTCCTACACTGCCCGCCCATGCTTTTTTGTCACCAGCCAAAGGTTTCATGCTCATGAGCACCAACTCCTCCTTTCATACTCCGCGTCAGGACACTTCTGACTGTTCCATCCAATATCATGTGCGGACTGCACGCCGAACCCGGGGATCAATGTACGAATACGAGATATCCACCAGCAAGTTCAAGACGACATAGATAATTGAGGTAAAAAAGACGACACCTTGCACCACTGGCAGATCCTTGGCCATTAGCGCATCTGCAATAATCCGGCCGATTCCTTGTCTGGAGAAAACGGTCTCCACCACCACGGTTCCAGCAAGCAGATCACCGATCAGCATGCCGATTACCGTTACTGCAGGAATAAGCGCATTACGCAGTGCATGACCATACATGATGGCACGTTCCGAAAGTCCTTTGGCCCGTAATGCCACGATAAACGGTTCATTGATCACTTCCAGCATGCTGTTACGCACCATCCGTACAATAAATCCTGCACCCACAAGACCCAGTGTGGCAGCCGGAAGAACCAGTGAGCTGAATCCGTCGGAACCCATCGCCGGGAACCAGCCAAGCTGTACTGAAAATAACAGGATGAGCAGTATCCCCGTCCAGAAGGTTGGCATGGAAATGCCGAACAGTCCAACGAGCCGGGCGACGAAATCAATCACGCCATTGCGATGAATCGCAGACAATACACCAAGTGTAATTCCAATCGTGATGGCAATGATTGAGCTGAGTGCGGTCAAAGCCAGTGTGGCTGGAAAATGTTCCAGTATTTTTGGCAGAACCGGATCCGAATTGATCATTGATTTACCGAAATCCCCACGCAGCATATCACCAAAATAGTTCGCAAACTGGATGTAGAACGGCTGATCCAGTCCAAGCTGAACCCGCAGATTCTCGATCATCTCCGGGGTAGCCGAGGACGGGTCCAGCATGAGTAGAACCGGATCACCCGGCAGAAGATACATGATGCAGTACACCAGCACCGAAGCTCCGAAAATAACCAGAAGCGATGTTGCGAGTCGTGACAGTATCGTTTGAACCATACCGGGATATCTCCTTCCTGAATCTGGATTGGTCGTTCCTGTTAGGGCTGAATGCGAACGTCGTTAAAGAGTGGATACCCCAGTGAATCAAACTTGATGCCTTCGACCTTTTTGGATGCTGCGACGGTGTACGGGAATACATAGATCGGCAGAATTACCGCTTGCTCAATCAGATATTGTTGAATCTGATTGTAGATCTCGACACGGTTATCCGCGTCACTCTCCACGGCTCCCTGCTCTAACAGTTCATCGATCTTCGGATCAGACAAACCGGATAAGGTCGGACGCTGGCCCTCTGCGCTCGTATGATAGAAAGCGTACAAGGCATTTGGATCAGAATTGACCTGACTGTTGCCATAGAGATCATAATCCCAGTTCTGATAGATAACCGTTGCCACGTCTTTTGTAATTTCTACTTCAACAGCGATACCAACCTGTTTCAACTGCTGCTGGATAATGGCGGCAATGTCATTACGTTTCTCCCGATTGGGCGAACCATCGACATAACGCAGGGTCAACTTCTGGCCGTCTTTTGCACGAATACCGTCAGCGCCTTTCACCCAGCCTTGTTCGTCCAGCAGCTGATTAGCTTTGTTGATGTCCGGATTGATGCTTCCTTCCAGCGATGCATCATAACCCAGGATTCCAGGAGACAGTGCAGACCACGCTCGTTCGTAGTTGCCCAGATACAATGTTTTGACAATCGATTCCACATCTACAGCGGATTGTACTGCCTGCCTTACTTTCACATCATCCCAAGGCGCTTTGCGCAGATTGAAGAAGAGTGTGTACGGCAGTCCAACCGTATTGGCCTGTAACAATTGCTGGTTCGGATCGTTTTTTAATGCAGCGATATTCTGCGGTGGAACCGTCTCGGCAGCGAGTACCTGATTACTCTGTACACTTCCGATGCGCGTCGCTTCTTCCGGTACAATCTTGAATGTGATCGTATCCACATGGGGCGCGGCTTTATTTTCAACCGTCTCAGGTCCCCAGTTGTAATCCTTGTTTTTGGCAACGACGATATCCGCATTTTCATCCCATTTCACAAAGGTATACGGACCTGTTCCCACCGGATTTTTACCCAGCTGGTCACCATATTTTTGAGCAGCTGTTGGGGATACGATCCCCAGAAGCGCCTGGCTTAAGTTGCCGAGAAAGGCTTGCGATGGTGATTCCAGATTTACCTTGATGGTATATTCATCAATGACTTCGGAGGAGCTGTACGGTCTAATCAGGGCCAGAGAATTGGCAGCTTTGGTGGCCGGATCAATCACCCGGTCCAGATTGTATTTCACGGCTTCCGCATTAAAAGGTGTACCATCATGGAACTTCACACCTTCACGCAGCTTGAACGTATAACTCTTGCCGTCCTCGGATACGCTCCATTCCGTGGCGAGCCAAGGTTTGATGGAACCATCAGGCAGCTGCACGACCAGATTGTCGTAGATCGTTCGGATGGCACGTACTGTTACGGCAAGCCCACTGCGATGAGGGTCAAGCGTATCCGGTGAAGTGGCGAGTGCAAAAGTCAGGTTGCCTCCTTCAGCTTGCCCGGCCTGATCCCCGCCCGAAGCCTGTGCTGCACCGTTCGTGCTGCCTCCCGCCGCTCCACAACCGGATAATACCATCACCAATACTGCTGCCAATGCCATATATTTCATCCATGAGATAGACCTGTTCATATCGCTTCCCCCTCTGTGTATACAGGTGTCATTAAATTGATGTTTATACCAATACTCTATATATCCTATGAGTTAAGTCGGTTTTTAAGTAGTACGAAACGTAGTGTAAAGTGAATAGCGTTCATCTCAGTTATGCCAAATCAGATACAACTTGCTTCTTCGCAGCCGTATAACGGTTAACCGGAATCTGTACCCCAAGATTCCCCCGCAATGTATCGTGTTCATAGTCCGTACGATACAGACCGCGTTCTTGCAGAATCGGAACAACGAGTTCCACAAAATCAGACAATCCACTTGGCAGCTCAGAAGCAATAATGAAACCATCTGCTGCTTCCGTCTCAAACCATTCCTGAATCTTGTCAGCGACCTGCTCTGGTGTGCCCAGGAATTTGCTGCGTGGTGTTGCTGCCCGCAGAGCCACTTCACGCAAGGTCAATCCTTGCTCTTTGGCATCCTTCTTGATCTTGTCGGTTCCACTGCGGAAACTGTTGCTTCCAATGCCATTCAGCTCCGGGAACGGTTCATCCAGCGGATATTGGGAGAAATCATGGTGTTCGAAGAAACGTCCCAGATAATCCAGCGCTTTATCAATGGTAACCAGGCTCGCAATCTCCTGATATTTCTGTTCCGCTTCCTCTTCGGTCTGTCCAACAATGGGATTGATGCCTGGCAGAATAACAATATCCTGTGCAGAACGTCCATAGGAGGCCGCCCGTGTTTTGACATCCTTATAGAATGCCTGTGCATCTTCAATCGTATCGTGTCCGGTAAAGACAGCATCCGCTTCTTGCGCCGCCAGCGTTTTGCCATCTTCCGATGAACCTGCCTGGAATATCACCGGCTGTCCTTGCCGTGAACGGGCAATATTGAGCGGCCCTTGTACGGAGAAAAACTCTCCTTCATGATTAAGCGTGTGCAGCTTGGATGGATCGAAGAATACGCCGCTCTCTTTGTCTCTTACAAAGGCATCATCTTCCCAAGAGTCCCACAACCCTTTGGTTACCTGTAAATATTCTGCGGCAATGCGATAACGTTCCGGATGCGAAGGGTGACTGCTCTTACTATAGTTCTTCGCTGTACCTTCCAGCGGAGAAGTCACAACGTTCCAGCCTGCACGGCCATCGCTGATCTGATCGAGGGAACCGAACTGTCTGGCTACGGTGAACGGATCACTATAGGATGTTGAGAGGGTACCCACCAGTCCAATGCGTGAAGTAACGGCAGCCAAAGCGGAGAGGATACTGATTGGTTCGAAGCGATTCAGGAAATGCGGAATGGATTTCTCGGTAATATACAGACCGTCTGCGATAAAGACCAGATCGAACTTGCCTTCCTCCGCTTTCAGTGCCTGACGTTTGTAAAATCCAAAGTTAACGCTGGCATCCGACAGAACCTCCGGGTGTCTCCATGTGGTGTTGCTTCCTCCAACCCCATGAATAATGGCTCCAAATTTCAAACTGCGTTTCGCTGTCATATGCACTCCGCCTTCCTTGGATTAGAATCTTCAAAAGAATGATCAAGGGCCAACTGAACTGATTACGTATGCAAAATAACTTAAAAGTTAACTATTCATATGAGTTTGGTTTGTTTTAATTTCACAAATCTTATCACTGCCCCGTAAAAGGGTCAACAGCGTGACTAATAGATTTTTTCTATATGAACATTGAAGATGTAAATAAGACCATTTACATCCCAAGTGAGCCATAACTTATGAACGTTCCAGCTGCTGTACAAATGCGATCTTGCATCATGCAACAGCCGGAACGGCTTGCTTCAAAGGTATATATTAACTCCCGTTAGACTGCTGTCGCTTCGTCCGTTCGTGCCAGAAGTTCCGCCAGCTTCTCCAGATCAGGTTCCAGCAAGGCTTCAAATTTGCCGTCCCCTCCCACTTCAATAACGGGTACATGCCGAATGCCATATTTTGCTTCAAGCACATCACGCAACACGTCATTTCCCTGCACTTCAATGTTCTCAAAAGGCTGGTTTCGCTCTGTCAGAAATGCTTTCACTTCCCCGCAGAAATGACAGCCTGTTTTGCTCCACAGCACGACTTTTTTGGTTGATGATGACATCGACATACCTCCTGATTGGTTTTAAGATCAAGGTCTGGGTGATTAACTATGAACGCCCTAGACCTTCAATTCCCATCTGTTAAATAAGAATTATGGCTCTAAATGTACTCCTGCGCCCTTCCTGCGTCAATGGATCTGCTAATAGAATAAACCTATAACCAAATAGAAAGATTAAATTATAAATTTGAAAGATGGCTTATTTTACAGGAATGAATCGCTCTGCTTCAGTAGTCTAGCTAACAACTCATATGTAATATTCGGATGCGGAATGAATCAGAGCGATTACACAGGGTACCGCTACATTTTCCATTCCGCATCATACTGCTAATCTGGATAAACAGATCGCCTGACATTACAGATCTGGGTTCAAGAGCTGAGGTGGGGCAATAATGGGCCATCCTTCTTCCATCGAATCCAGTTGGTCTGCAGACACGCTGACAATATGCCCAGAATGTACACCCCAACGTTCTGCCGCATAGACCGAAACAAATCGTCTCCGCTTGTCTCCGCTGATCTGATATCGAATCTCGGGTGCATCCACTGCGGCAACAATACTTCCTTCTGCCCAGCCATTGTGAGAACCATGAACCGCTGTCGTATGCACCTGTTGTGATTCCCTCGGCCATCCTTGCACGTCCCCCGCTGATATCAGTGCTTCTCCGGCAGGAATGGCGAGCAGGTCCGGCTTGGCAACCTGAACAGGTGATATTCCACGCGGTACAGGGATGTTCAGCTTACGTCGCCGACCGCCGGTTAAAGTATAGACATCACCTTTGGCATCGGACAGGAACGAACCTTCCGGGTAGAAGTCATAACTGTGTCTGAACTGTAATGCTGGATCTTGGCTACCCTGCGTTGAGATTCGCTGACGCGGATCCATTGGGTTTGTGTCACCATCCTCTTGTTGACCGGATGGGGTACCAGAGGTTTGTTGTCTAGCCAAGCGGGAGGTTTCGGCAACCAGCGCATGGGGATCTCCCCACTTTTGGCTATAAAACTGCTCGTTATCCTTATTCACTACAGCAAAGTCTTGCTCACCCAAGGCTTTCATACTGACACTTCCGAAGTGGTGGATAAAGGCATCCCCGGCTACCGCAAGCTGGTATCCTGCCAGCTTCACCCGGATGATCCAGTCATCATCTTCGAAATTGCCCACCGCGTACCCTTCGTCCAGATAACCTACCCGTTCCAGCAGCTCCCGTGAGAACAACCAGCAGAACCCGACCAGGCGATCGGTTATTCGATGTTTGTCTGCATCCGGACGATTATGTGTGGCTGCAAAAGACCACATCTCTTCTACCTCACGGTACGGAACCTGAATCTGCTGATCCCCGCCAATATAGTTGGTCACCGGACCCACCACACCAATCTTCGGATCACTGGCAAGACAAGTCATCATGTTATCCAGCCAGCCTGGAGTAACGAGCGTATCGTTGTTCAGCACGATGATATGTCGACCTCTCGCCATCATCAGCCCATGATTGACACCTCCGGCAAACCCCCGGTTCTTATCCAGGGCAGCCACCCTCACCATGCCGCCTTTGCGGAGCATGGCCTCGGCAGTTCCATCCTTGGAGGCATTATCCACGACAATGATTTCGAAAGGGGCAGGGGTATGCTTTTCGATACTGGACACACATTTCAGCACATACTCCCGCTGATTGTACGTGGGGATAATAATGCTAACTCCTTCAAAAACAAGACCAAACGAGCTCTGTCCCTGGCGGACACCTTCGTTGTATCCTCTGGTATACCCCTGTTTGTAGAGCCTCGCGCCTTTGGCTGTGCGCCTGCTTTTGCCTTTACGTCTGGATTTCCGCATTGAGCGAAGACCTGCTGCATGCAGGACTGCCATATCAGATCGCGAGACATCGTGCTGTGTGGCACGGCGTGCCGCTTTTTTTTCATTGCTTATGCTGCCATTCCGGTTGTTTTCACTGCGGCTGTTGTCACTGCGAGTGCTGATATTTGGAATGATGTTCAGATGACTGTGACCCTTTCGACGGACGACGTTTCGAGCCTTAACCTTGTTGCTGCGGCTATGACGTTCTTCCCCGCGCTGTTGATCGGGTGTGCTCATGTTGCTCCCTCCATTTCCACTTGTCCGTGAGGCCAACACGCACATAACCAGCCCCCGGACGGTCCACTAGAGTTGAAGCTCTCCTGTTACCAGTTTGTCGGCCAAATGTCCAAAATCCAGAGCGACCTTGCCGAGTTCACCTGCAATTCGCCGACACAGAATGACCGCCGGAATTCCCGCCGCCACCAACGCGATATCAAAAGCATGTTCTGCGGTTTGTTGCATCACCCTCGGTATATCCATAACTCCTGCTACAGAACCAATGATGCCTGTGACATGAATCCCCCGGTTATGCAGCAGTGCCGCAAGCTCTGGTGCCTGGCTGCCTATGAGCAGAACCCGCCGTCCTTGCAGCAAGGGCAACACCAGGCCGGACTGATGCAGACTGTAATTGATCGTGGAACTGGTCAATTTCAGCCGGGACCAGTCGATCCCGAAGTGGCGCAATACCGGGAATAACAGCCCCTGGAATGTCGGCGCCCGCGAGATCGGCACGCCAACCCAGTCGGCGGCCTGTATGGCTTCCGCAAGCATCGCGCGGATGTCGGGGGTTGAGCATGGCACCCCTGCATAGGGCAGAAACGGTGCCAGCTCCTGCACTTCCTGGCCTGGCAGCACCGTATCGGCTGCCAGCGTGAGCAGTTCGCCATCTCCGAGGCGAACGACAGACAAGGGGCGCTGCGCATCCAGCGCCGCCGTGATGTGTCCAGCCATCTCATGCGGGCTGGACAGCCGGGTCAGGCTGGGCGCGTATTGGCGGAATCCCGCCGCGATCAGATCTGCCGCCGCCACGGCAGGCAGAATGTGATCCGGCGGGATGTGCTGCGCCACCAGCGCCTCCCCGCCGGCGAATACGCCGTCGCGGTAGCCCTCGGCGTAGCCGCCGGGCACGGCCTCCGCCTGCACTGCGTGCTCCGCGGGCGGAGGCGGCAAACCCTTCGCGCTGCCCGCCTTCGCGCCGGCAGCGCCTCCCCGCCCCGCGGGGGCGACACCCTTCGGGTGTGTCGCCTGGCGCGGTGCGGGGCCAGCACCGCTGGCAGGCATCGCCTGTGGCGTGCTGGCTTGCGGTGCTGGCATGGGCGCACGGCGCATCGCCGTGCGCTGCTTGGCGCGGGCAGCGGCACGCCGGCCCCGTGCTGATGCAGGCCTGCGCCAAGCAGTGGCCTGGCGCAGACCGGCTTTGCCTTTGCCGGTGCGGCTGGCTTTTGCCGCTTTGCTCGCGCTCGCAGAGCCAGCTTTGCCTGCTCTGCCAACAACACTGCCTGTGCTGCTCGCTTTCCTTGCACGGACCTTATGCGATGCGCCGGCAGATGTACCCGCTTTGGTCAGGGTACTACGTTTCCCTGACTTCACACCTCTGACTCCAGCAGACCCTGTATCTGCTGCTGCCGGAGTGCCACTGCCCATAAATACGGCCGGGTGGATGCCCCGGGGTTTACCTGACACGGTGGCCCTAGCAGCCCCGTTGCGTGTCACTACTCTCACGCCATTCCCTCCTTTGGCATGCACGAGGATTGTCGCTGCGCAAAGCGCCGGAGCATCCTTCCAGCTCCGGCGCAGAGTGTTCTGCTCCCATGGGGCACCGCACAGCGGCAGCATCAGTCGCATATATTTTAGGGCAATTGTCCTTTCATACGGACAGCTGCTTCCTGAAGGGATTCAAATGTACCTGCATCACTCCAGTATTTCTGCAAAATGTCGTATTCCAGCCCTCCAGCAGATGCGTAGTGATTATTCACATCCGTAATTTCAAGTTCTCCGCGCGCAGACGGCGCAATGTTGCGAATCAGGTTAAATACATGATCGTCATACATGTATATGCCCGTCACACAATAAGAGGTTTTCGGCTGGCTTGGCTTCTCCTCAATGTACGAGATTCGCTCTGGATGCTTTGGATCAAAAACAGGCACCCCGTAACGTCGTGCATCATCCACCTCTTTGAGCAGAACTCGCGCTGTACCAGCAGGCTGCTGCATGTAACGGTCCACATAAGGCTTCAGATCATCGCTGAAGAGATTATCTCCGAGAAGCACAACGAATTTTTCGCCAGGAAGAATAAAGGAAGTTGCCAGGTCCAATGCTTCTGCAATCCCGCCTGCCTTTTCCTGAATGCGATAAGTCAACTTCACCCCATGATCCGCTCCGCCACCAAGATACTCTGTGTATAAGCCGGCGGAATGTTTGTTGATCACAATCAATAGTTCATCAATGCCTGCCTGGCGGAGCCTGTCGATGCCATACATAATCATCGGATGTTTACCGACTGGAAGCAGATGTTTGTTAATGAGCCGGGTCAGCGGATACAGTCTAGTTCCTGTTCCGCCGGCAAGAATTACACCTTTCATTCCACGTTCCCTCCTTCATCGGATATGTCCATATATTCAAGCGGATCGACATGCCATTTGTTCATAAAAATCGAACGATTACGCTCAAGCAGCTGTTTCCACGCTACCGGATCTGTCTTCTGGAAGCTGGCACTTCCCTGATGATGCACGAGAACATCTCCACATACCAGCAGGCGATATCCCTGCAATCTTGCTCTATAACAATAATCGTCATCCTCATAGTGTCCCGGAGAATATGCCTCGTCAAGCAGTCCAACCGATTCCACGACATCTCGTTTCATCAGCATGCAGAGACCGACGATCCGGCGCACTTCCCTCCACCTTGAAGAATCCGCAACATTATTGGAACTGGCCAACTCCTGAAAATGTTCCATGTCCCGAAACGCCAGTTCAATCTGCTGGATGCCGCTTGCATAATTCGTAACAGGACCCGTGATCCCAATACTTGCGTCACTGTACAGAGCCGTTCTCAGGTTCTCCAGCCAACGGGGCGTGACCGTAACATCATTGTTCAACAGCAACAGCTCATCCCCGCAAGCTGCACGAAGTCCAGCGTTACACGCTGCCGGAAACCCCCGATTGTCCGGGAACCTTACAAATCGAATTCGCTCCAGCGCACAATATTCAGCCGTTCCATCCGTCGAACCGTTATCTACCACGATAATTTCATATGACGCAGGATCGCCCGAGTATTGACGTATGGCATCGATGCAGGGCCTGATCAGATCCAGACCATTGTAAGTTGGGATAATCATACTCGTCAGTGTCATTAGGCGTTCCTCCTGTAAGCCACTTCTACACGGGAGAGTGTATGTGCCTGGGCTGGATTCCAACCTGTACCCAGCAATGTAGCCAGTGCCTCCAGATGATCTCCGATGATCAATTTGGCGACATCATTCCCACTTCCCGTGTTACCAGGACGCAACCGATTGGAACGAATAACATCCACCTGACTTGGTGCCGAGACGTTCATTCCATGCTGAATAGCTAGACTTTGTGCCTTAGGTGGAACGGCCAGTGATGCTGGCTTCACGGTCTGAATCATACGACGAGATAATGCATGAGGCACGGCTGTCATGGAATTGGAACCAAGATCTGCCCTGCCTAATGTTCGGTTCAGATATGCTTTGATCCGGCTTACCTCATCCTGCCCGGCAAACGCAGGAAGCAAAGACGTCAGATTATTCAACGCCACATCCTGTCCCTGATCAACCGCGAACAGAAAGGGTGCAAGCTGTTCAGCCGAGACGACCATATCTCCATCCACAAAAAGTACCGTCTCCGCATCCGTCATCTTGGCTCCAAGTGCCCGGCCCACATCATGTCCTGCCCGATCCGGTTCATAGATTACTGTAAGTCCCGGCTGCCTTAGTACCTGCTTCAAACTGTCATCTGTCGTTCCATTCAGTACCACAATAATATCCGTCAGAGGCAACCGCTTTAGTTGCAATAACACCTGCCCCAGTGTGTGTTCCTCATTACAGGCACAGACAACGGCAGCAGCCGAATGACGAAGAGGTAGCGGCACGATCTGGAATGAATGTCCCGAGGCCTGAGTATAACCCTGCATAAATGCCTTACCTGCCTTCAGAGCTAGCTCGAAGTTGTTTAGCTCCCCAACGTTCGCCGCGTGTGCATTCCACACGAGACGTGCGTGTTTTTCTGATACTGTGTTGTTTGCCTTTGCCTCGCTTCCTGCAACTTGCCCCGCTTTCCACATCAAGTGCAGATCTACTTGGCCAGACTTTACTCGGCTTCTTCTTGTTTTTTGAATATCTACATGTTTCTTGTTCCTAAGACGTTTGTTCATTACTGTTCTTCCTGCTGTCGTTTGTCTATTTGCTGTCCGCCTGCGGCGGACAACCCCTGAACGTCCCTTCATTTCCTCACCTCCAGCATGCTGCATCATCCGATGCGACATGCTTACCTCGCCAAGTTGCGAACACGTTTCAGATCGGTATAACCTCCGCGGGGACCGAGCGTATCCGTAATCCACTTGATCGCTGCCATATGATCATTCAGTACCACTTGACTTAGCGGATCAGCTCCGCTTCGCTTTTTGATTCGTACTGCATTCAATCTACCCACAGGTACGTGATGAACAGCGCGTACCCGAAGTCCGCCGATCACTGCCTTGGCTTGTGCGAGTGGCGGAACTTCCAGTGAGGATATTCCCATGACCTCAAGTCCTTTTCGGCTTATTGCATGTGGAATAGCTGTCATGGATGCCCCCCGGAGATCGGATCTTGCGAGTATGCTGTTCAACATGTGTTTGGCCTCCACTACCGGATGAACGGGATGATGAGTGACCGGCCCATGGTAGTCGTTAAGTGCCACATCCGTTCCCTTCAGCACAGCCTTCACGTAAGGTGCAAGGTGCTCTGCGGGAATTGCGATATCGGCATCAGTAAATAACAATACCTGACCGCGCGCCTCCGCTGCGCCTACTTTTCGTCCTCCATCATGCCCCAGCGCTTCTGCATACGTGAGCACTCGTGCTCCAGCCCGTTTGGCTGCTTTAGCCGTACCATCTGTTGAACCATTCACAACGACAAGCACTTCAGCATCACGGCATATCCGCAGCGCTTCACGTACAACTGCACCAATCTTTTTCTCCTCATTCATAGCAGGGATAATGACCGAGAGTATCGGTCGCTGAGAAACATCCCTGTGTGAAGGAGCATCACTCATGCCATTTTCCGCTCCATTCTCTACTCTATCCTCAGCCTGTGACATCAGCTGTTTGGATGGAATAACGAACGTATAGGCCTTTGTACCCTTTTTGTGTCCAGACTTCCATCTTCGTTTCTTCAGCACTGTTTTTCTTCGTGTCACATTGGATCGGGTTGCATAACGTGCTGTGGTACGGGTTTTGCGCAACAGTTTCACCTCCCGCATTCGATCATCGGCATGCCAAGGGAGTACACGTTATTCTATGTATTCGTGGAGCAGTGGAAACGGCGTTTGTCCTTGCACTAAGCAGGTTCTCTCTGTGATCACGAGGGTACAGGCCTTGCTTTTAGACAAAATACGTCAAAATATGTGAAAAACGCTACCTCTCCCCTACTTCAGACACAATTTTAGCAAAAATCTAAATTTGTATCTTTTCCAAAGTTTTACATTGTGATAATATACGTTCCAAGCAGTTTTATTTACAAAAATAACCTTGTGGTGAACATAAGTTCCCATATATTTTTTAAATCAATTTATTGACCTTAGGTTGATTAGATTATGACCTCATTCGCAGAACCTGTTAAGCAGATACATTTTACTCTTGAGAGGAGTGATGCCGTTCAGAACACACTGCCTTTGTCATTTACGCAAACCCGGATTGAACACCCCAGTTTTCCGTGAACGTATCTTCTACCTGCGCAATTGGACAACCCCCGGCTTTCTGAAAGAGGAACACAATAGACGATTAAACCTTCGGGCTGAACTGAATAAACGGTTATCCTTTTCGTTTGGTGTCGTGCTTAACACTTCCCGAGCTAAGGCCAAGCCAATTTTGTTCCAATCGTTTCTTGTCTCATTCCACGCTTCAGGTTCAGCCCCACGCTCCGAGCTGCCCAAGTTGCAGACGGAATTCCAACCGAGACTGGCATGAACATTTTCCAACCAAAAAATAAGTTTAAGAATGGGAGAGTTTACTATGAAATTCGCTAAAGTTATGCCAACAATTCTTGGAGGAGCTCTTTTGCTCGCTTCCGTATCCTCTGCTACTGCAGCTCCAGTGTCTGATCAATCCATTCCACTTCAGGCCCCTTATGCCTCTGAGGAGGGTATTCCATTGAACAGTGGAACAGATGACACCATCTTTAATTATCTTGGACAGCAGGAACAATTCCTGAATTCCGATGTGAAATCCCAGCTCAAAATTGTCAAAAGAAACACAGATACATCTGGTGTAAGACACTTCCGTCTGAAACAGTATATTAAAGGTATCCCGGTTTATGGTGCAGAACAGACGGTCCACCTGGACAAAACCGGAGCCGTGAGCTCCGCACTTGGTGATCTTCCACCGATTGAAGAGCAGGCCATTCCGAATGATGGTGTAGCCGAGATCAGCGGAGAAGACGCGATCCGTATTGCAACCGAAGAAGCAACCTCCCGGATTGGAGAGCTTGGTGCCGCGGAAATCACACCTCAAGCTGAATTGAACATCTATCATCATGAAGAAGATGGTCAGACGTATCTGGTTTACATTACGGAAGTAAACGTACTGGAACCAGCCCCTCTACGGACCAAATATTTCATTAACGCAGTGGATGGCAGTATCGTATCCCAGTTTGACCTCATTAACTTCGCCACCGGAACAGGTACAGGTGTGCTTGGAGATACCAAAACCCTGACAACCACCCAATCCGGCAGCACCTTCCAACTGAAAGACACCACTCGCGGCAATGGCATCCAAACGTACACGGCGAACAATGGCTCCTCACTGCCTGGTAGCTTGCTCACAGATTCGGATAATGTATGGACCGATCGTGCAGGTGTAGATGCTCACGCTCATGCGGCTGCTACGTATGATTTCTACAAAAACAAATTCAACCGTAACGGTATTAATGGTAACGGATTGTTGATCAGATCAACCGTGCACTACGGCTCCAATTACAATAACGCCTTCTGGAACGGGGCACAGATTGTCTTTGGTGACGGAGATGGAACGACTTTCCGATCCCTGTCTGGTGATCTGGATGTTGTGGGGCATGAATTGACACATGGTGTTATTGAATATACAGCCAATCTGGAATATCGCAATGAACCAGGTGCACTCAACGAAGCCTTTGCCGATATTTTCGGTAATACGATCCAAAACAAAAACTGGCTGCTCGGTGATGATATCTACACACCTAACATTCCAGGAGATGCGCTGCGATCCCTCTCCAACCCTACATTGTATGGTCAACCTGACAAATACAGCGATCGCTACACAGGCACACAGGACAACGGCGGTGTTCATATCAACAGCGGTATCATCAACAAAGCCTATTACCTTGCTGCTCAAGGCGGAACACATAATGGTGTGACTGTTACCGGAATCGGCCGGGATAAAGCGATTCAAATTTTCTACAGCACACTGGTGAACTACCTGACACCAACGTCCAAATTTGCCGCTGCCAAAACAGCTACCATCCAAGCAGCCAAAGATCTGTACGGAGCGAATTCTGCTGAAGCTACTGCCATTACCAAAGCGTATCAAGCTGTAGGCCTGTAAAATCTTATTTTATTGTGGTTGAACTTATAATGTACTCATCCTAATGGTAACAAAACGTTCAGACACCCCTCACCGTCCGAACGGATTAAGCTTATATCAACCAAAAGCGGTGTCCCGGACAACTCTGGACACCGCTTTTGTCATTTTTGTATTACAGATACAACAACCGGCACTATTCTTGCGAAGGTCCCGCAGCAATCCATGACAACAACCCGTACGTATGCTTGCAATCTGCCGTACGTGACACCTCAAGTACCGCTTCGTCCTCACTCTGCGAGAGCAGGGAGATTTGGAATCCCCGATCATTGCTCATGCCCACAATCACATAATGTTCTGAAGCAAATGACTCTTCAAAAACAACCGTTACCTCTGTGCTTACTTCACTCTCTGGCAGTACAAAAGCTTCCATTCCGAATTGTTGCACAACCGGTTGTTTACTTACGCTGCGAACGGGCTGGAAGGCCAGATGGTTGGCCTGAACTGCCCCCGATTGCAACTGGCTGCTGCCCACGGCATCATCACACAGATGCTCCTGTGTAATCGATTGTTTACTTAACATAAACTCCGTAATTTCAGCGATCTCCTGTGACCGTTCAAGCTGTGGTTGCTGAGCCTGATCTGCCTGATCCGCCTGATCTGTCGTGAACAAAGCTGCCGGTGATTCGCCAAGCTGATCTGTTTGGGATATCAGGTCTTGTTGTTGCTCCAGACCAGCACTCGGTAATGCCTCGACGATTACCTGCTGTGATTGCTGTACACCTTCATTTTCTGGTTGAAACAATCCCTCTTGTCTTTTGATAGCTGCCAGTTGCTCCAGCGTTTCTCCACTGAACTGACGAATCGCATTCCATATCTCTTCGCTCAGATGCGCTGGACCTACAATCCCCGCATTCAAGTGATTAGAGGTAATACTCTGCTCACTCAGTTTGCTGCCGTTCACGCTGCCATCGGCCAATTTGGCACTTGTGACAGACCCATTTTGCAGATGAACCCCGCTTACTGCTTCCTCTTCCAGATGAGTTGTGCGAATACTGCGTTCTTGAATATGATCAGCATGTATGGTTCCATCCTGAATATGACGAGTTTGCACACTTTTGTCTGCTATGTGGATAGCCGATACCGCACCTTCAAGCAATTTATTACCGTTTACACTGCCGTCAGCCATTTTGGCACTTGTTATGGAACCATTGTGCAGGTGAATCGCACTTACCGATTCCGCTTTGAGGTGGGAGATCCCAATGCTTCGCTCTTGAATATGGTCAGCATGTATGGCTTTCTCTTGGATATGACGGGATTGCACACTTCCATTGGCAATATGGACATCCGACACCGCATCTTCAAGCAGTTTGTCGCTGCTCACACTGCCATCCGCCAGTTTGGCACTCGTTACGGACCCATCTTGCAGATGAATCTCACTTATTGCTTCCTCCTCCAGATGGGACGTACCAATGCTATGCTCCAGAATATGATCAGCAAGGATCGCTCCTGCCTGGATATGGCGAGTTTGCACACTTTCCGATGCGATATGGCTCCCCAATACAGCATCTTCGAGCAATTTGCTGCCGCTAATGCTACCGTCAGCCAATTTGGCACTTGTGACGGACCCATTTTGCAGATGAACCGCACTTACTGCTTCCTCTTCCAGATGGGCTGTGCCGATGCTTCGCTCCTGAATATGATCAGCTTGAATGGCTCCTGCCTGAATATGCCCGGATTGCACACTTTCCGATGCGATATGAATCCCGGATACCGTACCTTCGAGTAACTTGCTGCCAGTTATACTACCATCCGCCAGTTTGGCACTCGTTACAGATCCATTTTGCAGGTGAATCGCACTTACTGCTTCCTCCTCCAGATGGGTTGTGCCGATGCTCCGCTCCTGAATATGGTCAGCATGAATGGCTCCTGCCTGAATCTTACTGGATTGTACACTATCGTCTGCAATGTGGATCTCTGATACTGCTCCTTCAAGCAACTTGCTGCCGGTTACACTGCCGTCGGCCAACTTGGTACTTGTTACAGATCCATTTTGCAGATGAATGGCAGTTACTGCTTCCTGTTCCAAGTGAAGCATGCCAATACTGTGCTCCTGAATATGGTCAGCAAGGATTACTCCTGCCTGGATATGGCGGGATTGCACACTTTCAGAGGCGATATGGATTCCTGACACCGCATCTTCGATCAACTTACTGCCGGTTACACTGCCGTCGGCCAGTTTGGCACTGATGACAGACCCATTTTGCAGGTGAATCGCACTTACTGCTTCCTCCTCCAGATGGGTTGTGCCGATGCTCCGCTCCTGAATATGGTCAGCATGAATGGCCCCTGCCTGAATATGCCCGGTTTGCACACTTTCGGACGCAATATGAGCACCCGATACGGTTCCTTCAAGCAATTTGCTGCCGTTTATACTGCCATCCGCCAGTTTGGCACTTGTTACAGATCCATTTTGCAAATGAATCGCACTTACAGACTCCTCATCCAGATGAACTGAGCCAATACTGCACTCTTGAATATGATCAGCAAGGATTGCTCCTTCTTGGATATGACGGGTTTGCACACTTTCATTGGCAATGTGATTAGCCGATACGCTTCCTGCGGCTAATTTGCTGCCATCCACACTACCCGTTGCTAGTTTGGAGCGTGTTACAGATTCATCCTGCAAAATAATCGTACTTACCGCTTCTTCTTCCAGATGAGATGTTCCGATGCTGCGTTCATGGATATGATGAGGAAGAATCTCACCATCTTGAATATGACGGGAATGCACAGCTCCTTGCTGCAGGTGAACAGCACTTGTCGACTCTGCCTGAAGATGCAAACCACTGATCAAACCTGGCTGAAGGTGAGCTGCTGTAATGGATAAAGGTGCCAGATGGTCTGTTTCGACAGATCCGGGTGCCAAGTGATGCGATGTGACCACCTGTTCAGCAATATGCTCCTCATGAATGATGTCTGGCTTCAGATGCTGTGAGCTCACTACTTGAGTCCCCAAATGATCAGATTTCACGCTGCCTTCAGCCAGATGGACGGATTGTACAGCGGATGGCTGCAAGTGCTCGCTACCTACAGCAGCCTGTTGCAGTTCTGTTCCGGATACCGAGTCTGCTGTCAAATGGTCCGCACTTATGGAGCCATGCCGAAGTTTGTTGCCGGTAATACTGCCATTAGCAAATAATTCCGGTGAGCGTATCTCTTCCGACAAATGTTCCAGTGAAACGGAATGCTGCTTCAGGTGATACCCACGAATGGTTCCTGCTGGAATATGTTTGGCGTTAATGCTCTCTGCCATAATCTTGGAAGAAGTCACGCTACCGTCTGCCAGTTTAGCCGACGTGACAGCAAAATCCGCCAGTTTATCTGTGGCAACACTTTCTGGTGAGAGCTTGGGGGAAGTAACCGCATGATCTGTTAGATGAGGCGGAAAAATGGACCCGCCAGCCAGCTGGGCTGAAGTTACACTATCAAGAGCCAATTTGTCAGTTGTGACCGCGGCCCGTGCAATCGCATCCGTTTCAACACTGCCCGGCTGGAGATGAGGTACACCTACGGCATGTTCTGTCAGATGTTCTGATTTCACTGCATAAGGTCTCAGGGCCTCGGAACCCACGCTGCCTGGAGCCAGATGTGTACCTGTGACTCCACCACTCGCAAGATGCGAGGATATAACACTTCCCGGGGCAAGCGCTCTGCTACTTACCGATGCCGTTCCAAGCTTTTCTGTTGTCACACTTCCATCCGCGAGTTTAACGTCTGTAACGGCAGCATCCTGCAATTCATACGTACCCACGGCCGACTCTGCAAGATGCCGCTCACACACCACGTCGTCTGCGAGAGCATCTCCAGACACACTTCCGGCAGATAGATGAGTTGCCTCGATGCTTCCACTTGCAATGTGAATGGAGTGAATTGCGGAATTGTCCACATGTACCGGTGTGATTCCCCGATTCGCAATGTGTTCCGCACGAATGGACCCCTTGGCAAGATGTTTACCTTGTACGGCTTCATCCGCAATTTTGGAAGAAATGACGCTCTGATCAGAGATCTTGGATGCCGTAATGGACTGCTCCAGCAATTTTGCTGTTCCCACAGACTGGTCTGCCAGTTTGCTGCTGGTTACTGCACCTTCCGTCAAATGCTCATTGCCCACTTCTCCATTGCCAATCTGCTCCTTGCCAACGGAATGAGCACGAATCTGACTTGATCCGATTGAACCGTCCAGTAGATGTCTTCCAGTTAATGAACCCTCAGCTAAATGTCTTGTTTGTATGGATCCATCCTCTATCTGGTCACTTCCAATACTGCCATTTAATAGTTGTGAACGACCGACAGACCCTTCTGCCAGATGTGTCTGTTTAACAGCACCTGCCTGAATATGGTGAGACTCGATGGAGTGTTCTTCGATTTTGCTGCCTGTGACAGCAGCTTCCCGAATTTTGGATGTAGTCACTGCATCGTCAGCCAGTTTGGAGGTATTCACAGCTCCTCCCGTGAGATGCCTTGTATCCACGCCGCTAATCGCGATCTTGTCTCCAGTTACGGCATGATTCTTGATTAATTCTTCCGTTACCAGCATGCGGCTGAGATGTCTTGTGCTGATGGAACCGTCGGCAATTTTGGCCGAATCGATGACCTGGTTGCCAAGCTTCTGAGAAGTAATACTGCCATCTCTGATTTTCTCACCGGCAATAGAAGCATTTCGTATTTTATGACCAGACACAGAGCCGTCAATCAGGTGCTCCTCAGATACAGACGCTTCCGCTAGTTTCGCCGAAACAATGGCCCCGTCTGCAATGTGAATGCTGGTCACCGCATAATCCTGCAATGCTTCACTGCCGACCGCATCCGGTTTCAGCTTGGAAGCATCCACAGAGAAAGGAGCCAACTTGCTCTCCGTAACAGCAAATTCACTCAAGTCGTCCGTGTAGATGTAGTGTCCGGTATGACCCGGCATCTGGTTTTGGTTCAAGATTTGCAGCCGATCCTTGCTTGTTATCTCCTGCTTGTTGATGTCCTGCTCTTCTTCCAGAGCAACCGGAGCCACGCTGCTAACCTGAATCTGCTTTTCCGAGCTATCTTGTGTCTCAACTTCCTTGCGATCAGACTCTACGGGTTCCGACTTGATTTTGGCTTCGATCTCTAGCTCTTCCAGCTCGTTTGTTGAAGCAGGTAGCTCCGTTGATTCGAATAGGAATTCTTCCGACTCCTGAACAGCTCTCGAATCCCTTTTATTCGTATTCAAGCGTTCTTCCCTATTCACAGTGAAACCTGAGTTCATCTTATCTGCCCGGCGATCAGTCAGTTCCAATTCCTTAAATTTCGGGCTCACATGCCGCAGTTTCGGCGTCGGGACCTTCTTTTTGCCATTTTTACTCATGCAGCTTGCTCCTTCCTCTAACGTTCGTCTCCGGCATCATATGCTTCCATATGGGCATCTGCCACTTCATTTATGACTTTTGCGGATTCCAGAGCACGAATGTACAGGCGTCAAGACAGGAACGTTCGATGATCTCCGTGGAAATAGGCGTGTCAGGGCTGCAGAGGAAAGGCGGCTGTCCACGCCCCCGTCCCAGTCATGTCATAGGATATTATGTCTAGGTCGTGTCTGAAAACTCGCTGAAGTGCATCTTTCACCGTCTTTTCGCCCCCTGCTGCGTCACTTTCCCTTAACGTGCCCCGGCATGCCTGCAGAAAACTTCCTTGCTTGGAACGAAAATTCGGCAAAACCTGCTTCCTTCGGAGTCTTAGACACGCCCTGAGCAAGCACTAGTGCTTGGCGATGCATCTTATACACCGGTCTGCGTTATCGCGATGTCTGAGCCATGCGGTGACAGGCCGGCATTCCATGAATGGACGATCCATGGTCGCGATAACATCGAAGGAGGAACGGTCATGCTCCAAGAAACGATCGGCATTATGTTCGATTCACGCATGTACCGGGGGATACCGGCCGGAAGGACCGGTCAGGAATCACTCGCGAATTATGAACAGGCAGCGGCCAGTTATGGATTAACCCCCTGCTTTTTGAGGCTGGAAGATATCGATTCGGATCAAAAAACATGTCTTGCCTATGTTAAAAAAGAAGGCAGATATGTTCGTGAGCGCATGCCACTGCCCTCCGTCATTCATAACCGATCACTCCAGCTTCGCCGGACGGAACAGCATCAGATTACCAAGCTCATGTTGCAGGGTATCCAGGTATTCAACGTTCGCAACCGGTATCGTAAAGATCACATTCATGACATGCTTCATCAGGACCTCGCCTTGCGAGAACACCTACCCCATGCAGTTAAAGCTACGCCAGAGTCTCTGGCCTATATGATGGAACAATATGATGACCTCGTCATCAAACCATGCAGCGGCAGCATCGGTCATGGTATTATGCGAGTCTTTGAGCGAGATGGACAGTGGAAACTAACCTGTGAGACGAAGGCTGCACGCAAAGGGTGGGCTACCTTCCGGTTGAGCAAAGGACAGCTTCCTTCCGCCACCCTAAGGCGGATCTTTCGCCATGCCTACCTCATTGAAGAGCGTATCCCACTGGTACGTTATGAGGGCAGGCCGGTAGATTTGCGGGTATCTGTACAACGTGGCAGCGACGGTCTTTGGGGAATAACAGGCATGTTTGCCAAAGCGGCTCCTGCCCATACATTTGTCAGCAATATCGCCCAGGGCGGTAAAGTCATGAAGCTCGCAGAGGCCCTTGGATTAGGAGAATCTGGCTTCGACCTGGCTCGACTGGAATACAGAATCGGACTCGTTGCACTTCGAATTGCCCAGAACCTGGCGGCCAGTCTGCCACATCTGGCTGATCTGGGCCTTGATCTCGGGATAACGCGCAGCGGTCAGATCTATTTTATTGAATGCAATGGACGGGATCAGCGTTACGGATTTCGCAAGGCGGGAATGTCGGAACACTGGAAGACAACGTACAGCAAACCGATGGCTTATGGGCGTCTGCTGCTGGAACAAAATTCGATGATACCGAGACAACCGCAGACATACGATAGGAGACTATATTGATTTCGTGTGCATTCTGTGTCAATATTATGCAGAACGGCCGGTCTTGCCGGCCTTGAAGTTCGCATTAACCCTAAGGGGGATATTCATGGCAAAAACGCTGTTGCGATTAATGACCGAGCTTTCTTCGCGCAAATGGATCTCCCGGACTGTGGGAGCCTTTTCCAAAAGCCGGGGAAGTAAGGCATTTATCCCTTATTTTGTCCGGACCTACGACATCCCTGTTCAGGAGGCCGAGAAAGACTGGAAGGAATACCGTTCACTGAACGATTTCTTTACCCGCAAATTAAAGCCGGGCATGCGCCCGTTGGAACTTTCAGAGCATGCACTGATCAGCCCGGTAGATGCCAAGATTACGGCAGCCGGTCCAATATCTGCAGGGACACTCCTGAATGTTAAGGGACAAAATTATACACTTGCTGAATTATTAAACCATTCTCCCCATCTGGAGAAGTACAAGCACGGGTACGGGTTCGTCCTCTATCTCAGCCCTCGCGACTATCACCGCATTCATGCACCTGTCAGCGGCCGCAAAATAGAGAGCGAACACATCAAGGGCAAAGTTTATCCCGTGAATGACTTTGGCCTGACCCATATGAGATCCGTGCTTAGTCGAAATGAACGACTCATTACGTATATCGCACACGATTACGGTGAAGTGGCGGTTGTCAAAGTAGGTGCGATGAACGTGAGTAGCATACAGTATGCTGATACGGACACAAGTACCTGGGCACAGGGCGATGATCTGGCCTATTTTGAATTCGGTTCCACCGTTGTTCTGCTGACGCAGAGCGGCACATTCGAACCAAACCCGGGCTTACAGCCAGGCGATTCGGTCAAAATGGGCGCATTGCTTGGTCGTTTGAAACCGAAGAACTAATGAGTCCATACGCAAATAAAGAGGATGGCGCAGCACCTGTAACCAGGTATTGCGCCATCCTCTTTATGCTTTCATATTCATCCATGTATACATGCAATACGAAGCTTCGCTCCGTCGTTATTGGTCTGCTGAGTTCTCCTCAAAACCACACATCTTGCAAGTCCTCTGCCGGTTTGAAGCGACGCAGACGGTTCCGGAAAATATTGCATCCCTTCGTAGAGCATCCCCGGTTGCGGACCCGACGTTTTCCGTTCATCACAAGTTCCCCCTTTTGGTCATCTGGAATGCTAGATAATTACCCTTGCGTTCCAGACTTGAAACGGTTTCTTGTTTTTCTCATCAGAATTTTAACGAATCTCGGACGGGCTTTTGCCGGTATATTGCTTGAACTGACGACTGAAGAAGAAAATATCCCGGTAACCCAGAGCATCCGCCACTTCGGTCACATTCATGCCGGTATGCACCAGCAGATGTTCCGCCCGTTCAATACGCATGCGGATAATATAAGATTGCACCGATGATCCCACCAGTTCCTTGAACTTGATCGAGAAGTATCGGGGCGATAAGCCAGCCCGCGCAGCCAGATCTTCCACCCGATGCGTAATCCCCGGATGCTGACGCACATAATTGGCGACCTCCTGGATGACATCAGACAACTGATTGCTTACCTTTTTCTCCACAGGTTCTTCCGTATCGGCGCGCAGCAAATGAATCATCAATTGCTTCAGAATCAATCGGCTCTCTTCATCACGTCCGTACACATCCGATAAGAACAGTCTTACATAACGTGCCAGCAAATGCTCAAACTCCACCGTTTCCTGTACCTCGCGATAGGACTGGGGAACATCATCAACAGGCACGTCCACATCAAAGTGAATATACGTAAGTACCAACGGTTTTTGCTTATTATGTGTTGCAGTAGGATGATCTCCTGGCCTGAACAGAAAACAACTACCCTTGCCAACTTCATACGACTGGTCATTCAGTACAAGCGTTCCTTCACCACTCCATACATAAAATAAATCATAGTTTTGCATCGGTTTTTCCCGTTTCTGCCACTTCCAGCCCGGTTCACAGACAATTTTGGCGACAGCGGGCAAAATAACAAATGATGACGGCGATGCCTGCAGCATGTCGCCACTCCCCCTTGATAGTTAATCTCTCTGCATATGGCATCATGCTGATCTGAATCTCACTTCTTCAATCAAGGCCATATGTATTTCAGCATCTTGCATGGTTCAATACAACTTGCTCATATATGATCTCTGCTCCTACAGGAGCGAAATGTCTTATCCCATTATACAGCGGAATTCACCGAAACGAAAATGTGCACTTCTCCCAGGCTAGCCGCATTCGCCGGATTCCCTCTGTCATCTCTTCTTTCTCCAGATGTGCAAAAGCAAAACAGGCCGCCGGATGACCTGAAGTCAGCCGATATCGCTCTGCATCACGGAACAATATGCCATCCTCCTCGGCAAGCTTTTTAAATCGCTGATAACTGTCCACATCGCCATTCCAGGTAGCATAGATATGCAGTCCTGCATCACCAAGTTGCATCGTGAATGCTTCAGGCAACTGTAGTTCCATCTCTCGCACAAAAAAATCATGCCGTTCCCCGTATAACCGGGTTAACCGTCGTAAGTGCCTCAGGTAACCTCCTCGGGTCATAAACTTCGCCAGTGCGCGCTGCTCCAGCAGTGCGGGAGGTACCGGTTCATACAACGCCTTGGCGGCAAGGAGAGGTTCTACCAGACCAGGTGGCAGTACGGCATAGCCAAGTCGGAACGAAACAACCATCGTTTGTGAGAATGAACCAACGTAGATGACGCGCTGTTCACGATCAAGCACTTTGAGGGGTTCAATTGGTCTTCCGCCCCATCGGAATTCACTGTCATAATCATCTTCAATAATGACCGCATTACGCTTTGAGGCCCACGCAAGCAAGGCACGTCTTCTGTCCAACCCCAGCACGGCCCCTGTTGGAAACTGCCGGGTAGGGGTGACAAATAACGTCTGTGCCTCCCAAGGCTGAGGAATAATGCCTGCAGCATCCACCTCTGCCGGGATGATATGCCCACCACAGGACTTGACGGCATGGGCGATACCCGGATACCCCGGATTCTCTAATACAACTGCTGTATTCTCCGTTATCAGCAATTGAGATAGCAGGGTGATGCCTTGCATTGAACCACTGAACAATACAATCTGAGAGGGTTCAGCCTGGATACCACGTGTCCATCTGAGATGGGAGGCGATGGCCTCACGCAGCTCCGGATCACCGGCTACACCGCTCGATTCTCGCCAACCACTGCGATGAACCGCAGCGAGTGCACTCTTCCACTCCCCTAACGGGAAATGTTCTGCAGGCATGCGCTGCATTTGAAAATTAATGACGGACGGCTTCGTTGAATACATCTGAGTCCGCAGGACTTCATGTTGCGTATTCAACCGCTGTACTCGTTCGCCCCAGGCAGACAACTTGAGAACGGCTTCCTGTTTTTTATTTTCCTGAGTGGATAATGTTTCGGTTACAAATGTACCTCTTCCCCGATGTGCATGGACATAACCATCTGCAAGCAGCATGTCGTATACCTGAGCTACCGAACCACGTGACATCTCATATTGCCTTGCCAACTCACGGGTGGAAGGAAGCCGCGTGCCTCCTACCAATGTGCCTGCATGAATGGCATCACGTAACGCATGGTACAGTGCCTCATACTTGTATCGATGCTGAAGTTCATAGGTATCCATGGGCAGCCACAATTCCATCATGCACCTCTCTTCATTTTTCTTCATTATGTGATCCCTGACGAATTGGCCTACTAAAGTGAATGTAAATTGGATCTATTTCATTGTCAATGTATGAACTATTGTTATCCATAAGATATGGCGTTCTATTATACATTTCAATGATGGGGGAATACACATGAGACGGAAAGAATTCACAGTAGATGAAGAACAGGAGATTACCGCATTTCTGGATCAGTGCTCCTTCGGGTTTCTGGGAACGGTCAGTCCGGACGGACAACCACGGGTTACACCGCTGAATTTCGTATATATGGACGGTTGCTTTTATTTCCACGGCAGTCTGGCTGGTGAGAAGATGAAACAGATCAAGCAGGATTCGTCGGTCAGTTTCACAGTAGCTGAAGAGTTCTCCCTGATTCCATCCTACTTCAGTGATCCTGAGCTTGCTTGTCCGGCGACTTCTTTCTTCAAAAGTGTCATGGCCTTCGGTGAGGCTGAACCGGTTAAAGATCTGGACATCAAAGGTAAGGTACTGCAACGATTTATGGAGAAACTCCAGCCGCAAGGCGGATATGTACCCATTGACGCTACTGACTCGCGTTACACAGGAAACCTCAAAGCTGTAGCCGTAGTCCGAATTATTCCTGAACGGATTAGTGCCAAATTTAAATTTGGACAAAACCTCTCCAGTGAACGATTTGATCATATCAGTGGTCAGTTAGAACAGCGCAATGAAGGAAGAGATACTGAAACTGCTGAAATGATGCGGAAATACTGTCCTTTTCATCAGCAATAAGTTTCATTTCTTGAGGATTACTCCAAGGTTGAATTCAACGATAACCCACCCAAAAACCTTCTGCAACAACGCGGTAAAGCGATATAACTGTCATATTGCGTAATTTCCGTGACGGGGGCATGTCAAGGTGATATAATGTTAGGCAGTTGAATCACAAAGACTTGGAAGGATGAAAAGAATGAATCCACTGGCTGAACAGTTGAACGAAAGTATTCAGACAGGCAGCAGTCACGTCTACTCCATGCTGTCACAGCTTGGCAAAGAAATTTATTTTCCTAAAGAGGGGATCTTGAGTCAATCTGCTGAAGCAGCAAGCTTGGCCAAGACCCATAATGCCACGATTGGTATCGCCCTGGAGGGTGGTGTGCCGATGCATCTTCAGGTTATTCAGGAGAAGCTGTCTGCATTCCAGCCAAAGGATCTGTATCCTTACGCTCCACCTGCAGGCAAACCTGAATTGCGGACCGTCTGGAGAGACAAGATGCTGAAGGAAACGCCTTCCCTGAAAGGCAAAACGTTTGGCAATCCAATTGTAACCAATGCATTAACCCATGGACTAAGTATCGTAGCCGACCTGTTCGCCGATGAAGGGGACGCTGTCATATATCCAGATAAAAACTGGGAAAATTACGAGCTGACCTTCGGAATTCGTCGTCATGGCCAGTTGGTTCATTATCCCCTGTTCGATGATCAGTTGAACTTCAACAGTGATGGTCTGCTTCAGGCTTTGCTTGATCAAAAGGACAAAGGTAAAGCGATCGTGCTGCTCAACTTCCCGAATAACCCTACAGGTTATACGCCTGGAGCCGAAGAAGCAGATGCAATTGTGAACACGATTCGTCAGGCAGCTGAAGCCGGCGTTAACGTGGTTGCTGTAACAGATGATGCCTACTTCGGACTGTTCTTCGAAGATTCCATTCATGAATCCCTGTTTGGCAAACTTGCCAACATTCATCCACGTGTGTTGACTGTAAAAGTGGATGGTGCAACCAAGGAGGAGTTCGTATGGGGCTTCCGCGTTGGATTCATTACGTATGCCCATGAAGATGCAGCCGTTCTGCACGCATTGGAACAAAAAACACTCGGTATTATCCGGGCAACGATCTCCAGTGGCCCGCATCCTTCCCAGACTTTTGTACTGGATGCGCTCAAAGCACCGGAGTTTGAAGCACAGAAACAGGAGAAGTTCGAGATTATGAAAGGCCGCGCCAATAAGGTAAAAGCCATTCTCGATAGCGGCAAGTATGGAGATGCATGGGACTATTATCCGTTCAACTCCGGTTACTTCATGTGCCTGAAGCTAAAAGAAGTTGGCGCTGAAGAACTTCGAAGCCATTTGCTGCACAAATATGGTGTGGGTACAATCGCGCTGGGTGAATCGGATCTGCGAATCGCCTTCTCCTGTATTGAAGAATCCGGATTGGAAGATCTGTATGAAACCATCTATCGTGGAGTTCAGGATCTGCGGACGACTTAGTTAACACAGACCTGTACCCTGAATGATATAAGAACCCTTTGTATAACGGCGACGCTTCATGTCTCTGGATATACGAAGGGTTCTTTTGTGTTTTATCAGCCCAAAAGCGTCAATTTCTGGCTTTACCGGGCATCGGCCCAATCAGCCTACCCCCAAGGCACATAATATACGATGTACGCAAGGGCGTGCCAAACAACCACTTGAAAGGGGAATGACCATGTCTGGAGTTGAAGATACAAGAGGCGGTTATGGATGCGGCGGTTACGGAGGATTTACTAACACAGGTGCCATTCTCGTTCTGTTCATCTTGCTCGTGATTATCACTAAATCGTTCCTCTGTTAGTACCAATACACACTTGCGCGAGAACCAAGTGATCTGATTACAGCAGTAAGAAGGGTATTCCGGGACACAGCCCGGAATACCCTTCTTTGTTAACTTAAGTAGAAGTCACCCTCCACCTCGAACCACCATCTTGGCTGGCGAGAGGTACGAAGGTACGGTCTCTTGTTTACTCGTCTTCTTCTTCCTTCAACCACTTGTTACCTTGCGAACGCCGCATGATCACAATCACCAGTATACCCAAAATAAGTGCTACTCCGGTGACAGTCAGTCCGCTTGCTCCGGCAGCCAGCATAGGCAACCACATGAGCAACGCAGCCAGTGCATGTAGATGGAATATGAATCCCAACACCTGAGAGCGACGACTCTCACCCGAGATCGGATAGATCATAATCCAGAACGACTCACTATGACTGCGACGCAGCGCACCTAACTGAACACCTGCAAGCAACAGGAAGAACAGATACACACCTACACCAAAGTAGCTGCCTGCTGTCCACCAGGATAGTAACATGCCCAATACAACTAGGCGTAACACGATTGAGAACACTTCGGTTCGAATAAACGTTTTGGTAATCAGATATCGGTAAGCTTTCCCTGCATTCCAAGGAAGACCGCTCCCCCATTTGCTAAGCCAGCGACGCGAACTTACTTTCTGTCCGGATGAAGGTACATCCACAAACCAGCCAAGCGTCCGCATAACCCTGCCAGCCTGACCCTGCTCCACCTGAATCAGTCTTTCCCACGCTACCCGATGTTTCACTGGTATACGCAAGGCGACGATGTAGACGACAGCCAGCAACAACAGGAACCATATGCTCCGCTGCGGTGGCTGCCATAGCCATGCGCCAACCGCCAGCACTGCCAGAGCCCAACGCAAGAGACGATATCCTCTTGCTGCCCCGACCTGTACCATTCTTAGCTCTTGCCATGCTCCATAACTGGACAACCCTTTCCACAGCAGCAGGAATACAATGAACCAGCCAAATGGCCGTGCATCCAGATCTGCTCTAACATAGAGAGGCCACAATGTAACAAACACAAGTAACAGGCCCAGACTTTTATAGATAATGCCCCGGGCAAAGCTGTTCTTCAAATATTCCTGCATCCGGTATTCCTGTGGTCGCAGGAACACGATATCTGCCGGAAGCAGATATGTACGATAACTGCTAAACAGCACCAGTGGTGCCAGCAGCAACAATGCAATCCAGCGAATCGGAAATTCCGCCGGAATGTTCTGGACAAACGATGTATACCAGGCGGAGAACGCAATGACGAGAAATAAAAAAACCATAGCTACACCGCTCTGGATTACATATCCCAGATAAGGAAGAATTCCGTTCCAGAATCCTGTGCGTCTTTGCTTCCATAGCAGCTTGAGATCCATGCTCAATCCCTGCCTTGTACGAGGGAATAGAACATGTGCTCCAGCGTGGCATCCGATTCCCCGAATTGGGAGCGCAGTTCATTCAGCGTCCCTTGAGCAATAACCTGCCCACGGTGCAGAACGATAAAACGGTCACAGTAATTTTCAATCGTGGACAGAATGTGTGAACTGAGCAGGATGGATGATCCCGAAGCTTTCATCTCCAGCATAAAATCAAGCAAAGAGCGAATACCCAGCGGGTCCAGTCCCAGGAAAGGCTCATCAATGATGTACAGTGGTGGTCCTGCCACAAAAGCACACATGATCATGACCTTTTGTCTCATCCCCTTGGACAGGTGAGTCGACAGACTTGTACTTTTCTCATTCATACGGAACAGTTCCAGCAGTTTCTCCGTACGTTGTTTGAAATCAGACTCCGACACATTGTACGCTCTTGCCGTAAACTCCAGATGCTCCATCACCGTCATCTCATCATAAAGTTCGGGTGATTCCGGTACAAATGCCATGGCCGATTGGTAGATCTGCGCATCCTCGTCCCGCTTCTTGCCCATCACTCGTACTTCGCCCTGTTGAGGTGTCATCAAGCCGAGGATATGTTTCATGGTTGTACTTTTGCCAGCACCGTTTAAGCCGATTAGTCCGACCATCTCTCCACGTCCGACTTCCAGATCGATGCCGTGAAGGACCGGCCGTTTGGCACTATAGCCTCCGCTTAAACCGCTGATTTGCAGAACAGGCGTTTGAACATTTTCCATCTATCCCTGCACCCCTTTCGTCAGATTCTATTCTTCGGAGCGTGGCGTTTTGTCTTTACTCCACTTGGGTGCTCCCTTGTTTTTACGATCCTGATCGCGCTCCGTGCGGCCAGTATTGCCAGTTGGTTTGTTACCCGCTGGACGCGAATTGGAGATTGTAGCCCGGGTACCGCCATTGCGGCTGCCCTGACCTGGTTTGCGATCTCTGGATTGTCCTGGTTTTCTGGAGAACGAATGTCCCTCAGGCCGCGTGTCCGGACGCGGATCAGCCTCCAGTACTTTACCACCAAAGAGTACACGTTCTGACAGTTCGATTCCGAGTTCGCGTGCGAATTTACGCATAATAAAGATCTGTGTTTCATCCACAATGGACAAAACGATCCCCGAGCGTCCCATCCGGCCTGTACGACCTGCACGGTGAACATAGTGCTCCGAGTCAAAGGCAGGGTCATAGTTAATGACCATTGGCAAGCCTTCGATATCCAGTCCTCTGGCAGCGACTTCGCTGGCAATCAGCAACTGAAGTTTGCCATTACGGAAGGCAGACAATACGTTACTGCGGGTCACTTTGTCAGCATCCCCATACAGCGCAGCAGCGGACAAGCCCAAATGATTCATTTTTGCTTCAACTTCACCAATATCTTCGGTTGCATTCACAAATACGATCGCCCGATCCGGATTGTACTGTCTGACCAGACGACGCAGCATGTCAATTTTGTTCCGGTTTTCTTCTACAAAATAATAATGCTCCAGGCCCGCAGCCGTAGCTCGATCCGGTTCAATTCCGATCTGAACAGGCTCTTTCATCTCACGCTTCGCGAGTCCGGCCGTATTCTCATCAATTGTTGCTGACAGGAAGATCAACTGACGATCCCGCAATGCGCTCTTGAGTACAAAGTTCACGTCACTTACGCCGCCAAGTTGGAACACTTGGTCCGCTTCATCGATAACAATTGTAGAGACGTTGTGCATTTTCAGTTTTTTGAGTGTAATCAATTCTTTCAGTCGTCCCGGTGTACCCACAACCAATTGTGGATGCTCACGCAGCTTCTCGATCTGACGTTTAGCCGCTGCGCCACCAATCAGACCTAATACGCCGATCTTGCGTTCTTCCCCGTAGCGCTGTGCCTCACGTACAATCTGCATCGCCAGCTCTTGTGTAGGTGCAATAATGAGTTTCTGCGTACCTTTGATATCCATTTTGATGGATTGTAACAGTGGCAGCAGATATGCCAGCGTTTTTCCTGTTCCCGTCTGGGATTTGGATACGACATCTCGACCTTCCAAAATAACCGGGATCGTCTGAGCCTGTACAGGTGAGGGTTCGTTTATGCCATGTTTCGCCAAAACGGCCTCCAGATCCTGTTCCACGCCAATTGAAGCAAATGTTTGATTCGTCATGTATGTCCATCCTTTTAATTTTATTCATTTTGATGCTAGCCCTGCTTGTACTTACTAAAACCGAAGCCTGTCATCACATTACCTTTCATTATATGCGAAAAAAGCCCGTGTACCAAATCTTATTCCAGAATTGTATGTATACACGCCAAAAAAAAGAAAAGCCCCTCGGCGGAGCCTTTCTTTCATTCCGTATATGATGCCTCGTATCACATTTACTTCTGATTCATTACACCGTGCGACAATCGATCTGCAAGACGAGGAAATAGCTGGTACAACCATATGCCAGCAGAAGCAAGTCTTGGCAGATTCACTTCTTCCTTGCGCTTTTTCATCGCCCGAATCATATGACCCGCAACGTCTTCCGGTTTCAACATCATCCAACGTACATTATTCACATAATTGCCAGATGGGTCAGCCCGATGGAAAAATGGTGTATCAATCGGACCAGGATTAATCGTTGTCACCATGACGCCAGTCTTGCGAAGCTCTTGACGCAGCGCATTACTAAATCCGAGTACAGCATGTTTTGTAGCTGTATAGGAAGCGGATTTGGCTGTACCGATTTTGCCAGCCATGGAGGCCACGTTCACAATCTGACCTTTGCCCCGTTCCAACATTTGTGGAAGCACTGCTTTGGTGCAGCGGACAATGCCCATGTAATTAACGTCCATCATCTCATCGAATTCCTGTACAGACATCTCTGTCATCGCTGCGAATTTCCCGTAACCTGCGTTGTTCAGCAAAATGTCAATTCGTCCGTATTTATGCAATATCGCCTCCACAGCTGCCTGAACCTGCTCACTATCCGTAACATCAAGCGTGAGTAATTCATGCGGCCCTTTCAGCGAGGCACCAATCTCTTCCAGCTTGTCCCGCGAACGGGCAGCCAGAATCGGGATGGCTCCTTCTTCTATCAGCATCTGCGCACACAGCGCACCGATACCACTCGATGCACCTGTAATAAACACTACCTGATCTTTCAGCATACCCGATGTCCTCCCGTATTGAACACATATTGCCTCTTGAGGCGTATGGCTCTATTCTACGAGATCATGACCTGAATATCCATCTCACCAATGCCGTCCATCAGCAAAGGAATGCTAAGTGCTTTCGTTGCACTAAATGTAGTCAGATGTTCGGACTTCATCACTTGTGGAGGTGTAATATCAACCACAACACCCTGGTTTGACAGGATGGTGCTGGCATTACCACTGATCATATTACCCAGTTCCGAAATCGCACTTTTACTCATTTCATCCATTTCTGTAATGACAAAACCACCCATCATCGCAGATACAATTTTCAATGCAACTTGTTCATTGATTCCAAATACAATGTTTCCGCTAAGTTGTCCGGTCATTCCGATCACGATCCAGACATGGTCTGCAATGTACTCTACATTTTTCACGCCAAGACTCCCGGTGGAAGGCGAAACCTGGATGAGCTGTTCAAATACGTTCCGTGCCGATTCCAGGAAAGGATTAATCACTTCCGCTTTCACTGTCTATGTCCCCCTCACACTGGGTTATTGGTCACACACCAAAAGTCCCATATTCATTAAATTTATTATACTTTATCACGTACAAGAATTCATTAAGAATTCGTTAAACCATGTGTACTATAATTTATCGTCATCCGTGAGGCAAATGTTTATAGCTGATTCTAGCGAATAAACAGAGCTTTTTACTTCTTTTGAAGAAAGCTTTTCGTTCATTGTGCGTGGCAAAAGGCATTTAGGACTTTATTACTGCTTCTCACAACTGTTAAAAAAATCAAATTCTTTTATTCGCGTTTTTTTCACAGTCTCTTGAACTACTTTTGATCCTTACAATTGCCTTCATTGCTCTGCTGTCCTGAATCACCTATAATTTAAGATAACGGAACAATAACCAGTTACGGGATTTCATCGCACCAAACACTACATAATCAAGATACTTTGCCTGCAAGGAGGTCACCTATGAACATAAGCCAACTGGAGACACTAATTACCATTTCCAAAACGATGAGCTTCCGCAAAGCGGGAGAACTTCTGAACCTGACCCAGCCTGCCGTCTCTGCCCAGATCAAAAGTCTGGAGGACGAATTCAGCACCGTTCTTGTGGATCGGAATCAACCCGTTACCCTGACAGACCGTGGACAGGTATTTCTGGAGCACGCTGAACGGATGCTCGATATCGTTGATGAGTTGAAACAAAAATTGTCCGATCTCGATGAAACGCCTCAGGGACGTATCGTGTTAGGCACAACAACTTCCATTGCTATTCAGATCTTGCCAAGGGTGTTATCCTATTTCCAAGATCAATTCCCGCTGATCAAAACCAGTATCCAATCCCTTCCGTCATCACAGATCTATACCCAGGTCGAAAATGGTCTGGTTGATATTGGTATCGGTTATCTCACGGAGCGTAATCCCAACCTGAATACATCTGTACTGTACTATGACACATTTGAACTCGTGGTATCTCCTTCCCATCCGCTGGCAAAGAAAAAACATGCTGCAGTCGATGTGCTCCGGAGTACACCATTGATTCTGCTATCCCCTGATACAGTAGGCCGACGGTTTACAGAAACCATCTTCAAGAAACATAATATTGAACCTAATATAGTAATGGAGTTGTCGAGCAGCGAAGAAGTGAAACGGATGGTCGAGATTGATCTCGGGGCAGCTGTCATTTCCAAACAATCTGTTGCGCATGAGTTGCGTCAAGGTACATTGCGAATGATACCCTTAAGTGAGCTGGAGGTCAGTCACCCTGTTGGTGTCATCTATAAGTCCAGTCGATACCTTAACTCAGCAATGCAGCAATTCATAAGTGACCTCAAAGGTATGCCGGAAACCCAATTCATCAGTTCAGAATGACAATGAGCCATGAGAAAGGAAGGATTCCATATGAAATTTGATCTTCATACACATCATTTTCGTTGTGGTCACGCAGACGGCAACATCCGCGATTATATAGAGGCGGGTATTAAAGCAGGACTTCAGGCCATCGGTATCTCGGATCATACGCCATACTTTGGCAGTGAGCTTGAGCAGGCATTTCCCCGGATCGCAATGGGCAAGTCGGAATTGCAGCATTATGTGGAAGAAGTCCTTGCTTTGAAAGAAGAGTACGCTGGTAAAATCGATGTGCTGCTCGGCATTGAATCCGACTACTTCCCTGCTTATGCAGAATTGTACCGTACCACACTGGGACAGTATCCTTTTGACTATATTATTGGTTCGGTTCATCATACCGAGGATGTGAGTATCTTCAACAAAACCCGGTGGAATGGACTGAGCAATGCTCGCAAAGTTGAAGTGAAAGAGAGTTATTATTCATTAATCCGGGAATCGGCTCGCAGCGGTATGTTCCAGATTCTTGGACACATTGATGCGATGAAAGGAAATTATCCACCTTTCTCCGAAATTATCGCTGATCAGGCCATTGATGAAACGTTGCAGGTCATTGCAGAATCCAACGTAGCGATTGAAATTAACACATCTGGCAAAACCAAACTCAGCGGTGGCTGGTATCCCTCGGATGCCATTTTGGAACGGGCCCATCATTATGGAGTGAAGGTGACCTTTGGATCGGACGCTCATAAACCGCAGCGGGTGGCAGACGAGCTGGATGACGTTCGTACACGTCTCAAGGAGATCGGATTCACCGACTGGGTGTACTTCAAGCAGAAACAGATGCAGATTGTACCACTGTAAAAAATATCAGACCACATAGAAACCCCCACAGCGCGCTTGTTCACGCTGTGGGGGTTTTGGGTTTAATTCTAAATTAAAAATATTATATAAGGTCAACTGAACATTTACACGATAACGGAGAGGACAGAAATAACTTGAAGAAGCGAAGCGGTCGCCTAAAAGCTTTCTGAAAGAAAGCTGCATCGGAAGGTTATTCTGTCATCGGAGTGGCCAGTGTAAATATTCCACAAGTTAACTTATATGGACAAAAAAAATGAACCCGCTCGCGCGGGTCCCAACAGCATTATCTATTATCAAAAAGGGGGTCATGAGATAAGTTTACCCCCTGTCTGTTAGAGTTCAATTGCAGCTATATTTCAATTGTGTAACAAATGATTGAAGTTCGATTCATTCACGTTTTGACTACTCTTACTCTATGTCATTGCGGCTTGTCAGATACCAGGGTTTGCAGGTCTTTTTCCTGAAGCGGGCGGGCGTATTGTTCCCGGTACATACTGTACACTTTAACATCCATCAGGGATTCTGATTCCTCGTCATCCTCATCATGCAGTCCGAAGGAGGGAAGACTCCGCTCATAGGACATCCCTATTTTGCTTAACACCCGTTGTGAAGATACATTGGCCTCATAACACCGTGCCTCCACCCTCCACAAATGAAGATCGTCAAATCCAAACTGCAACAGTCGCTGTACCGCCTCGGTAGCCACACCCCTGCCCCAACAGGACCTGTTCAGGATGTAACCAATCTGTGCGGTACCATTCTGATCATTCCAGTGCTGGAATGAGGTGATCCCAATCACTTGTTCCTTGCCTCTCCAGCAGATCCCATAATGTAACGAATCCAGCTTGGCGCTGCTGCTCCGTATCTGGTTCAATAACCGTCTCGCCCTGATTGGCGTGGGCTGGCTTCCCCTATTCACATATCTTATGACTTGAGGATCGGAAAAAAGTTCCGATAATGTGCTGTAATCACTTTGACGTAATGATCGCAGGACAAGACGCTCTGTCCACAAAGCCGGCAGACCTTGAACCAGCATTTTTCGGGTAAGCATGACAATCGCTCCTTTTGCCTAAACGGGCTCTAGTCCGGTAAGACAAGCATGCTCTGATGATGATCCGGCGTAATACCATTTGAACTGATCCACGAACTTTAGTATTCGCATTTTAGTATTAATATATTGCATCATTCAATTCCTCACGCTAAAAGGCCCAGATGCTGACTACTCCTGCAGCCCGCGATAGATACCCGTACGAATCTCACGAATATAGAAATCCAATGCAGGAACATTCGCCGACTGTGCAACCTGTACTTCTCGCTCAATATCATAAGGTACCCGCACAAATTGAACATTGAACGGGGTATTGTTATCGTTGCTGTCTTCACCCTCCAGAATACAGTAGGAAGCCTGGGGAAGATCGAGTGGATTACCAACACTGCCTGCATTAAACAGTAACTTGCCGTTCATATACTGCAAGTATGCGTTATGCACATCCCCATAACCTACAACATCTGCAACACCTTGCTCAGGCTCATCAGCCGGAGGATCAAACATTGCCAACCTCTTTTCTATCGCGTCCCACGGCTGTACACGATGGTATACACTTTGAGGTGAAGCATGGACCAGACGGATGGTGCGACCGCTCAGTTGAAATTGATGGCTGAAGGGTAGGCCCGCCAAGTACGCCAATCGTTCCTCACCCAGCCGTTCTGCTTGCCACGTGAAATTCTCGTTGTCTTGGTTAACCGCAACCAGTTCATCCCAATTGCCACGGATAACAAGTTCGCACGTTGCTCTCACCTGATCCACAACCTTTACCGGTTCTGGCCCCTTGCCCACGAGGTCACCAAGACAAAAGATTCGCACCACGCCACGACTTCGGATATCTTCTAACACTGCTTCCCAGGCAGTCATGTTGCCATGAATGTCGGATACAATCGCAATTCTTTCCATCTGGATAACCTCCATTCATGTTGAATCCTTTATGTTTTATATTCATCTTATATTCTTTTATGTGGTTGATCCTTTAAGCTCAAAAACTGTTAATTCTGGTCTGCACAGAAAACGAATGGGCAGTTGAGTCATGCCAAAACCACGATTCACATACACGGGCATCTGTGTCTGGGTGGTGTAATATACCCCCTGGACATCCGTGTAATACAACCCTTGAACATACTTGTGTGAACCTCGCGGAGTTGTCAGTGCCCCGATCCAGGGAAAACGTACCTGTCCACCATGGCTATGACCGGAAAGTTGTAATCCGAAACCATAGGGAGTGGCAATGTCGGCATAATCCGGTTCATGCATAAGTAACAATTTCCACACATCATGATCCAATCCCTTGATGGCTTGGGCAGGATCAGGCCTGCCTGTAAGTGCGTCATCCAGGCCAGCTATGGCCAGACGTTCGCCCCCTTGTTCAATCACCACATGTTCGTTCCGTAACAAAGTGAATCCGGCTTCACGGAACATGGTTGTCACTTCATTCTGCTGTCCGCCCCGATAATCATGATTCCCCAAAACGGCAAATTTGCCATACTTCGCTTGCATGGAGGCGAGTACCGGAATACATTCACGCATCGGCTCTGCTTCCCTCTCGACGATGTCTCCGGTAAAACAAATCAAGTCCGGTTGCTGCTCCTCAATCGTTGCTGCCAGCTTCTTCAGCTCTTTCACCCCGGTATGAAAACCAAGATGGGCATCGCTGAACTGAATGACACGCAAGCCGTCAAATGCCTTTGGAAACTTCGGAAGTTTCAGCTCCACTTGCTTGATCTCCAGACGACGCGGCTCCCATAACCAGGCATAACCTCCTGTGAGCAAACTGGCACCCGCTGTCATCAAAACCATGCGCAATAAGAAACTTCGGCGAGAGGGATCATGATCCTTTTCTTCCCCAGGAAACACAGACTCTTCTGCACCTGGTGCTTTGTGCGAGCGCTGGGACGGCGAGTTGTTGCTGCCCTGACGCGGTGTCTCTGCCATATCTCCCCCTCCTTCTACGCTCTTAATCCATCCCCTTAGTATATCATATTCTGCATGGGTAGCCCGGTTCCTCTGCTTCATTACAAAAAGAAGCCGGGATCTCCGGCATGTTGCTGCACGGGATCACGACTTCTTCTAAGTTGCATATTACACTTCTGCACATGTTATGACGAGATTATACACCCAACCAGCGTTTGAACATATGCTTGGTCGTTTGTTTGTTCATTTCGGCAATGGAGGTTGTCAGTGGAATGCCTTTTGGACAGGATTGCACGCAGTTCTGTGAGTTACCACAGCCCTCAATGCCTCCATCTTCCATCAATGCTTCCAGACGATCGTCGGCGTTCATCTCCCCTGTTGGGTGAGCGTTGAACAAGCGCACTTGGGACAGTGCTGCTGGACCGATAAAGTCTGTTTTCTCATTGACGTTCGGGCATGCCTCCAGACATACACCACATGTCATACATTTGGACAGCTCATATGCCCACTGACGCTTCTTCTCAGGCATCCGTGGACCTGGACCGAGGTCATAGGTACCATCGATCGGAATCCATGCTTTTACGCGTTTCAGGGCGCTAAACATCCGGCTACGGTCGATGACCAAGTCACGAACCACCGGGAATGTCTTCATCGGTTCGATACGAACAGGCTGTTCGAGCTTGTCGATCAGGGCTGCACATGCTTGACGTGGCTTGCCGTTGATAACCATGGAGCAGGCACCACAGACTTCTTCGAGACAGTTGGAATCCCAGCACACGGGAGCAATGGATTTGCCATCTATATTGACGGGGTTCCGCTGAATCTCCATCAGGGCGCTGATCACATTCATGTTGGGACGGTACGGAAGCTCAAATTCTTCGTTGTACGAAGATGACTCCGGGCTATCCTGACGGGTGATGATAAACTTGACGGTTTTGTTGGCTGTAGCTTGTTCCGCCATATCGTTGTCCCCTCCTCTGGTGACGATGATTGTATTGCTGATGCGCAAAATATTTTGGTGCACGGGAGACGCTTCGTCAGTGGAATGACCTTCCGACCGCTGTTGCTCCCCCATTTTACGGAATGGATCTCTATTGAATAAAATGGGGTATCAAAGGCGGACGCTTCGCTTCTTCAGTTCAATTCCACTTCCTCCGCTACGTTGTGCACGCAGAGTCACTTTGCTGGAAAACTGCACTCCATTCATGCTGGATGGCAGTATTGAAGTTCTGAAGCATCGCTAAGGCGCTTCGCTTCTTCTGGGCATTTCCGCCTCCTCCGCTACGTCGTGCACGCAGGGTCACTTTGCTGGAAACTGCACTCCAATTCATTCTTGGATTGCGGTAATTTTAGATATACAAGCTTTGCCAATGCGTTGCTTGCTTATGAACAGGTATTTTGGCTTCCTCTGCTGCTTTGTGCACACAGATTACCTTTGCTGAGAACCTTCACTCCATCACGTTGATGGCAGTAACTTTGAAGAAGCTTTGCTTCTCCAAAGTTCTCCTGCCTCTCCGTTCAGGTGTCTAACTATTCATTACATGAATAGTGTGGTACTTCTTAATCCTTGGAGTAATCCCGGATACGTGGTGGGATCAGGGATACGTCTACTGGCTCGTACGAGATTTTCGGGCCTTCTTTCGACCAGCTCGCGATAGTCGTTTTCAGGAACTCTTCGTCATTACGTTCCGTGAATTCCGGTTTGTAATGCGCGCCGCGGCTTTCGTTACGCAGCAGTGCGCCCAGTGTCATTGCTTCTGCCAATTCAATCATGTTCCACAGTTGGCGAGTGAATGCTGCGCTCGGGTTATTCCAACCGGAGCTGTCGTACATGTTGATTTTGCCATAACGCTCTTTCAATTCCTTGATCTTGCCAATCGTGGCTTCAAGCTTGTCGTTGTAGCGCACAACCGTCATGTTGGCGGTCATCCACTCGCCAAGCTCTTTATGAATGACATAGGCATTTTCCGTGCCCTGCATTTTCAAGATGCCTTCGTATTTATCGCTTTGTTGTTTGGTGTGTTTCTCAAATACGGAAGATGGGATATCAGCGGATGATTTTTTAAGTCCTTTGATATATTCAGCCGCTTTTGGTCCAGCCACCATACCACCATAGATCGCAGATACCAATGAGTTTGCACCCAGACGGTTTGCACCATGGTATTGATATTCACATTCACCAGCTGCGAACAGCCCCGGAATGTTAGTCATTTGGTTGTAATCTACCCACATACCGCCCATGGAATAATGGACTGCCGGGAAGATTTTCATTGGGATTTTACGCGGGTCATCGCCCATGAACTTCTCATAGATCTCAATGATTCCGCCCAGTTTAACGTCCAGTTCCTTCGGATCTTTGTGCGACAAATCGAGATAAACCATGTTCTCGCCGTTCACACCCAGACCCATATCTACGCAGACGCTGAAGATTTCACGAGTCGCGATATCACGTGGAACCAGGTTACCGTAGGATGGATACTTTTCTTCAAGGAAGTACCAAGGTTTTCCGTCTTTGTACGTCCAGATCCGTCCACCTTCACCACGCGCGGATTCAGACATGAGACGCAGCTTGTCATCCCCTGGAATGGCTGTTGGGTGAATCTGAATGAACTCCCCGTTGGCGTAATTTACACCTTGCTGATACACCGCACTTGCCGCTGTACCTGTGTTAATTACAGAGTTGGTCGTTTTACCGAAAATGATCCCTGGACCACCGCTCGCCAGAATAACCGCTTCTGCCGGGAAGGTCTGTACCTTCATCGTTTTCAGATCCTGAGCTACGATCCCGCGACATATGCCTTCATCATCCAAAACCGCCTGCAGGAATTCCCAGTTCTCATATTTCGTAACCAGGCCCGCTGCTTCCCAGCGACGTACCTGTTCGTCTAATGCATAGAGCAATTGTTGTCCTGTTGTTGCTCCAGCAAACGCCGTACGGTGATGCTTCGTTCCCCCGAAACGACGGAAATCAAGCAAACCTTCCGGTGTCCGGTTGAACATGACGCCCATACGGTCCATCAGGTGAATGATGCCAGGTGCTGCTTCGCACATCGCTTTAACAGGAGGTTGGTTCGCGAGGAAGTCACCGCCGTATACCGTATCGTCAAAGTGTACCCATGGGGAGTCACCCTCACCCTTGGTATTCACCGCTCCGTTGATGCCGCCTTGTGCACATACAGAGTGGGATCGTTTAACAGGAACCAGTGAAAATAAATGAACATGGACTCCGGCTTCAGCCGATTTGATCGCCGCCATCAATCCCGCGAGACCGCCGCCCACAATAATTACATTCGTTGATGCCATTGCTGTTCACTCCCTTATAAGTCAGCATTTATACGCTAAATGCTTAAATTAGAACTGTTTTTACTACATCAACCATCGAAGTTACTGCTTGGAAATCCATGCTCCGGAAAGCGAACAACGAAGCAATAAACATAATGGAAATAATACCAAACAAACTCATGCACACATAAGAGGACACACGCTGCGCACGCGGACCCACGGTAATCCCCCAGCTAACAAGAAACGACCACAGACCGTTGGCAAAGTGATAGGATGCCGCAACCACACTGATCAGATATAGAATAAATGTTACCGGGTTCATCACGATCTCATGAATGACACCACCAAGTTCTTCGTGGGTGACTGTACCCAACGCAACCTGTACCCGAGTCTCCCATACATGCCAGATTACGAATACAAACGTAATGACACCACTGACCCGCTGCAACGTGTAACGCCAGTTGCGCTCATTGCCATAACGACCCACGTTAGGCTTGGCCTGATAAGCAATATACAGACCATATACACCGTGATAGAACAACGGTAACCAGATGAGGAGCGTTTCCAAAACAATAACCAGTGGCAGACTGTTCAAGAATGCAACAGCACCGTCAAAAGCCTCTTTGCCGCCTTCAACTGCCGAGAAGTTCGTCACCAAATGCTCAACAAAAAACAAACTGAGCGGAATGACGCCAAGCAAGGAGTGCAGCTTTCTGGAGTAAAACCCTTTCATAAAATGTCGATCCCCTTTCGCTAAATACAACGTTTTCATAAATGATTTCACTTATCATGACACGAATCCTTTTCCATGAAAAGGTTCGACAAATTGTTCCGTTTTCCCCAGGTGTGAACAACTTGTGTCACGATTCATGTTACTCCTTTTTTTCTTATAAGGGAATTGCAATATAATTATTAAATGTTATACCCTATAGGTATAAGCAGTGAAACATTGGGTTTACAGGCTATACAACATGGAAAACGATTAAGCAAGGGCAAGAATCACACTCATGGAAAAGAGGTCATTGTTCATGTTTGAGGAGTTAAATGCATTTGCAGCGGTCGTGGAGCAATCCAGCCTGAACCGTGCATCCAAGTTACTGAACTTGTCTCAACCCGCACTCTCACGCAAAATTGCCAAATTGGAGGATGAACTTGGGGTTTCCCTTTTTCACCGCCGTGGCAAACGGTTGGAGTTAACCAGTGTGGGCCAGTTCGCCTATACCTTCGCGGTAGAACAGAAGCAACAGCAGCAGAAGTTCCTCACCATGCTTGCCCAGTATAAAGACGAAGAACAAAGCACCATTACACTCGGAGCCAGTCTGACGACGCTTCAAACTACATTACCACCTCTCGTCAATGCCTTTATGGAGAAACATCCAAATGCCGAACTGAAACTGTTGACGGGAAAAACACATGAGATTGTCTCGTTTGTGCGTGACAAAAAAGCCGATGTGGGCATTGTCGCCTCCTCCATCAGCGAAGTGGGGCTTAACTGTGTGCCGCTTTTTGACGATCACCTGGAACTGGTTGTGCCGCTTACACACCCCTTATCCGGTAAGGAAGCCGGGATGGAGCATTTGCAGGATCTGCCGATGATCACGTTCTCCAAAGGCACCTGGTACCGCAAATTAACGGACGACCTCTTCCAGCGCTGTGCCGTGATGCCGGATATTCGCATGGAAATTGACTCCTTTGAAGCGATTATCCGACTTCTGCCTTCCGCCAAAGCTGCTGCTCTATTGCCCAAGTCATATCTTCGTCCACAATTGCTCGCGGACAATGATCTTGTTTCTGTTCATTTGCCTCAACTACAGCAGACCCGCAGAACAACCTGCATGATCTATGGGGAAAAAGAGGACCTCAGCGAGACCTCCAGACAATGGGTCAAGGAGACGGCTGCGCTCTTTACAGCAAAGGCGCCATTGCCCTCAAGGAGGACTACGACGCCTTAGCTTTGATCTGAATCAGCCAGGCTCTAACGCCTGGCCTCCCATATTTAACTCATCTTAATTATCAGCTCTCTTGGCTGATAACCTCTTCTTCAAATCGGTCGATATCAGCATTATTACCAATAATGACCATGATATCCCCCATCTGAAGCGAGTCCAGTGCTGTCGGAGCAATAATGACCCCGGCTTCTTTTTGTAACGCCACAATGCTGCAACCAAAGCGTACACGTGCATTCAGGGTCGAAAGGGTTTTGTTGTGCAGACAGGCGGGAACCTTCATCTCAACAATACTGTAATCATTGGATAATTCAATGTAATCCAGCAAATTCGGGGTAACCAGCTGATGGGCAACCCGAATGCCCATATCCCGCTCAGGATAAACGACACGATCAATCCCCAGTTTATCCAGTGCGCGTCCGTGAAGGACGGATATGGCCTTGGCCACGACCGTCTTGACGCCCAGCTCTTTTAACAGAATCGCGGTGAGAATGCTCGTCTGAATATCATCCCCGATGGCTACGATACCACAATCAAAATTGCGAATACCCAGAGAGCGCAACACTTCCTCATCTGTGGCATCAGCTACAACGGCATGGGTGACCAATTCACTCATGTCTTCGACGACTTCTTCATTTTTATCGATCCCGAGCACCTCGTAGCCGAGTTCCATTAATTCCTGTGCCAGACTGGAGCCAAACCGCCCAAGCCCAATCACCGCAAACTGCTGTGTTTTCATTGTTCTTCACGAACCCCTTATCCAAATCATTTTCATAACTCACTAAAAATTGATTTATCCAATAATCATTTTGCCTTCCGGATACCTGTATAACTCTTTACCCTTTTTCTGCCCAAGTGCATACGCTAATGTGATCGGTCCAAGCCTTCCTGCAAACATCGTAAAACAGATCAGGAGCTTGCCCAATGTAGTCAACTTCAGCGTTAGTCCAAGCGATAATCCCACGGTACCAAAGGCTGATGTCGTTTCAAATAAGATCATCATAAAACTGGCGTCTTCTGTGGTACTCAGTGCCATCGTTACAGCTATGATGAACAAGAGCGCCAGCAATGTAATAGTAAGCGCCTTGAAAATCCGTTCCTGTACGAGCCGGTAGCGGAAAAATACGATATCTTCACGTCCACGCATCATGGCGATGACCGCGCCAGCCATAATCATAAATGTCGTTGTTTTGATCCCGCCTCCCGTAGAACCTGGCGAAGCACCAATGAACATCAGAATGATCATAAAGAACTGTGTTGCCTGTCTCAGCCCGGCAATATCTACCGTATTGGCTCCTGCCGTTCGCGGCGTAACGGACTGGAAGAATGAACCGAGAATTTTGCCACCCCAGTTCAGGCCACCCAGTGTCCGCGGATTGCTAAATTCAAATACGAAAATGACAAGTGCACCAAACACAATCAACAATCCAGTCATTAACAGTACAACTTTGGAGTGCAAAGACAGCTTCCGCGTTTTGCGGTAATCCACCAGGTCTGACAACACCACAAAACCGATACCGCCAGAGACAATCAGGAACATCGCTGTAAAATTAACCAATGGGTCATACACATAACCGGTCAGACTGCGGAAATCGCCAAACATATCAAAGCCCGCATTGTTGAACATGGAGATCGCATGCCAATAGCCATAATAAATCGCCTGTCCGACTGGCATGTCGAACGACCAGCGGATGGCAAACAGTGTGCCACATATGCCTTCGATAATGAGTGAGTAGATCACAACTTTACGAATCAGCCGGACGATTCCCTCCATCGTGCTCTGGTTCATCGCTTCCTGTAGAATCAACCGCTCTCTAAGCGAAATCCGCCGTTTGAACGCAATGGCAACCAATGTGGACATTGTCATGAAGCCCAGTCCGCCAATCTGAATCAGAATTGCAATTACAACCTGACCCAGCACCGAGAAATGAGTCCCTGTATCAACGACAACCAAACCAGTGACACAAACAGCCGAAGTTGCTGTAAAGAGCGCATCAATAAATGCAAGACTGTCTCCGTTACGGCTGGATGCCGGAAGCATTAATAGCAGTGTGCCTACCAATATGATGCCAGCAAACCCTAACACAAGAATACGGGGTGGCGATAATCGCATCCATTGAACATTCAGTTTCACTTGAGTATCTTCCACCTCTTCTAAAATGAAAATAACTCCACACCCGTGGAGCCTTCTTCATTTGAAATGCTGTTGCCAAACGTTAAACAAGTATGATTCAGATTAAAACGACATATATAATGAAGTTGGAATATATTCTATTCGTTCCCTTGTTGGGCGAAAGACATGCGAATCATTGCACATTTGCTTCAAAATTATAAGCGCTGCGACGTTTGTAGACAAAACGTTTTTTGTGTAAATAGCATCGAATTCAGCCAAAAAGGGAAGAACTCAGATATAGCGACGGATAGATCAGATTCTTTCGGTGCTTTTCATTCATTTTCAAGGATTTACACCTGTTTTCGTTACATCATTGGCATTCGGTGCTTGGCCTGTGCTATGTTAACTTTAATATCCATATTAGTGCGTGTTCAAAAAGGGCGGTTTTCAGTACCAAGAAGATGGGATGAAGCTAGAAACTTTTTGAACTACCTCTATCAATAAAGGAGGAACACCATTACATGAATCCCTTAGGGCAGCCTTTGCAACTCAAGGCTAACTTCAAGCGGCTGGGGTTGCTTGCGGCGATTGGCCTGATTCTATTTTTTGTATTTCAGATCTTTCCAGCTACCTCATCACAAACGACAGAAATTTCGTCCACGTCCTTCATAACCAAGGAGCAGGCGACACAATCCGCACGATCATTCGCAGCTTCTGTGAATGACTATTCACTGCCAAATGATGATGCAAAAACCCTGGTAACCTACCAGACACATTCCGATATCTACGGGTATATGGCCAAAACCAAACAACTTGATACCTATAACCAGAAATGGGAAACAAGCTATCCTTACGATGTATTCCGCGTTCGTTTGCCTGATCAACACAAAGGCGGTTATCTTAATGTTGACGTACATATGAAAACAGGAAAAGTGGTCGGCTTCAAACGGGAACTGCCTTCCTCCCTCTATACCGCCATTGAGGCGGAGCAGGTTAGTGGACGAGTGACCACATCGCAAGTACTTGCTGAAGGCAATATATCTCTGGACGAGAAACAACAGCTCGCGGCTGGCGTTCTCACCGAATTCGGTTATGAAGTACCGGCACTTCAACTGGAGACTCGAGATGGTGAAGCGGGACTGAAGTATGTGGATTCTGAAAAAGCCATTGGAGACTCCAAGCTTGAACTGAACTTTACGTTTGAAGAGGGGGCGGTACGATCCTTCGATCCTGGCTTCTCGGTCCCGGAATCCCATACCGACTATGTGAAAGATCAAACACGTCAGGCCAATTGGATGACCTATGGCGGCTATGCATTCCTGACCTTTGTACTGGGCGTGCTGGCAATCATCTATAGCATTCTGACCCGAGCACATACGTCTTTCAAACGCGGGATTATTCTCTCGCTGGTGTATTTCGCAGCTTCGGTAATTGGTACACTGAACATGATTCCACTCTTTCAGGCACAAGGGCTCTCCAATTTCATGTTAGCATTCCTGATGTTAATGCAGGCAGGTATTACACTGGTCATGAGTGCAACCATCTATCTGTCCCTCGTTGCCGGTGACGGCATGTGGCGTAAAATAGGTCTGAACCCATGGCCTCGTGCCAAAGAACCCGGATATGGAAAATATGTACTTCACAGTATGTATGCTGGTTACCTGTGGGCATTCATTCTACTGGGTGTGCAATCCATCCTGTTCTTCATTCTGGAGCGAAGCATCGGCACATGGTCAACAACGTCAGCAGATCAATCTACATTTAATATGACCTATGCCTGGCTCTTCCCGATCATGGCCTGGATGGCCGGTATTGGTGAAGAAACTGTTTATCGACTGTTCGGCATTCGCATGATGCAAAAGATTGTGCGTAACACGTTTATTGCCTGTCTGATCCCAACCATCATTTGGGCACTTGGACACACTTTGTATCCGATCTATCCAGTAATCACCCGTCCCATTGAGCTGATGGTGATTGGATTGCTGTTCAGTCTGATCATGCTGCGTCACGGCTTTATTGCCGTTGTATTCGCACATGTGATCTTCGACAGCTTGCTGATGGGACTCAGCTTGGTCTTTATGGGCGATGCCCTGAATATGGCTGCTGGACTCTTCTGGATTGTACTCCCGGCCATCGTTGGATATGTGGTCTACAAATTCAATCCAAAACAAAAAGAGAAGCCGTATATTACGACTCCTCATCACGAAGTGCTGCAATAATCTGATTTGCCAGTTTGTCACCAATAGATAGAGGCCGGAAGTCTTCGACGCTGGCCTCTTTTATTTTGCGCAAAGAGCCAAAATGCTTCAACAGCAGCTTACGCCGCTTCTCTCCAATACCCGGAATGGCATCCAAACGTGATGTCACCATCGATTTGCCACGCTGTTCCCGGTGGAACGAGATCGCAAAACGGTGGACCTCTTCCTGTATCCGCTGCAACAGGTAGAATTCCTGACTATCCCGAGGCAGGGAGATGACTTCCGGTGGATTACCGATCATCAACTGTGAAGTCTTATGCTTCGCATCCTTCACCAGACCACATACCGGAATAAACAGCCCCAGCTCATTTTCCAAAATATCGACCGCAGCCGAGATCTGTCCTTTACCACCATCGACCACAATCAGGTCAGGCTGGGTCAGGTTTTCTTTTAATACCCGCTCGTAACGGCGACGGATGACTTCTCGCATGGTTTCATAATCATCGGGTCCTTCAACCGAACGGACCTTGTACTTCCGATATTCCTTCTTATCCGGTTTACCATCCGTAAATACAATCATGGCAGATACCGGGTTCGTACCCTGGATGTTCGAGTTATCAAACGCTTCAATACGGTGAAGCTGATCCAGTCCAATAAAACGTCCCAGTCCTTCAGCAGCTTTGGATGTCCGTTCTTCATTTCGCTCAATCAGGCGGAACTTCTCTTCCAGTGCTACACGTGCATTATCCACAGCCATGGTGATCATCTGGCGTTTCAATCCACGTTGCGGGATGAGCACTTTGATCTCCAACCACTCCTGTAAAGCAGCAGCAACCTGAGTTGGGTCTTCCAGTCCAGCTGGAAGCTTTTCAGTTGAATCAGTTGTATCCATTATTGGAGCATCCTCTTGCATACTGTCAGGTTGTTCACCTTCTGCCTCAGTGGAACCTCCGTAAGCTGCACGAGTCTCAGCAACCAGTGGCTGGGAAGCGTTACTATGCTCCACTTGTCCCGTCTGCTCAAACTCAACCGTAACTGCGGCAGGTACCGATCCATCAGCATCAGAACCCGTATCCAAATTGTCGTTATCCGTTGCAAGATCCTTGGGCATTTCCGGCAACAAAATCTCTTGTGGCAATGCCGGATTATCACTGTAGTACTGTGTTACGTAAGACATGAAATCACTGTACGCCTCACCGTAAAACGGGAAGGTTGATACATGACGTTCAATCATTTTACCCTGACGCATATATAGAATCTGGACACACATCCAGCCTTTATCAATGGCAAAACCAAATACATCACGGTCTCTGGCATCGGCCATCGTAATTTTCTGTTTTTCCATCATCGCATCGATGGCGATTACCTGGTCGCGCAGTTCCTTGGCACGTTCAAAATAAAGATCCTCCGCAGCCTCTTGCATCTTACGCTGCAAATCCTTTTTGATCTCTTCGTGACCACCGCTCAGAAATGAACCAATCTCTTGGGAAATCTGGTCGTACTGCTCCTTCTCCACTTCCTTCACACAAGGGGCAAGACACTGTCCCATGTGATAGTACAGGCACACTTCTTTGGGCATTACACCACATTTGCGCAGTGGATACATGCGGTCGAGCAGTTTTTTTGTTTGATGTGCCGCATATGAGTTCGGATAAGGTCCGAAATATTTGGCTTTATCTTTCAGCACACGCCGGGTTACTTCCAACCGGGGGTGCTTTTCATTGGTAATTTTAAGATACGGGAATGTCTTGTCATCTTTGAGCAACACGTTATAACGCGGCATATGTTTCTTGATCAAGTTACATTCCAGAATGAGTGCTTCCATGTTACTGCCCGTCACGATATATTCGAAATCACGGATTTCGGACACCAGACGCTGGGTCTTTCCGTTATGACTGCCGATAAAATAAGAGCGTACGCGGTTCTTCAGCACTTTGGCCTTACCTACATAGATAATCGTACCTTCACTGTTCTTCATCAGGTAACATCCAGACATGTCTGGCAGCAAAGCGAGCTTGTGGCGAATCTGCTCCAATGCCTTTTCCTGATCCTGCAAATCATTCATGAATTGATCCATAATTCGGTGAATCCTCCTTCCCGAAAAAACTGAAATCCTCACCTTACATGAGTGACTCCGATGACAGAATGATCTTTCGATCGCTGTTATCCCCAGATTTTTTCGATTCCCTTTTTTAAAAGGGAAAATCCGGTGATAAAGGCGAACGCTTCGCTTCTACAGTTCATTTCTGTCTTCTTCGTTAAACATGTAAATTTCCAGTTTCATTTTATAAAAAATATATACTTTATATTGTCCTATATAAAGGTATTCGACGCAAAACGCCCCCGGCATGTAAACCGGAGGCGTATGTGTAAGCCTGTAAATTATTGGTGTTTTGCGATAATTCCTTTGAGCGCATCTTTCGAGTTCAGACCAACCACTTTATCTACCGGTTGACCGTCTTTGAAGAAGATCAAAGTTGGAATGCTCATTACGCCAAAGCGGGAAGCAGATTCCGGATTTTCATCCACGTTAACTTTAGCAATTTTCACTGCATCGCCAACTTCTGTGGACAGCTCTTCCAGGATTGGAGCGAGCATTTTACAAGGACCACACCAAGGCGCCCAGAAATCAACAAGAACCGTTCCTTCGCCTTCTACTTCAGCGTTGAAGGATTGATCGGATACGTTAACAATAGCCATGAAATTGTCCTCCTTATATATACTTACGGTTTATTTTAACCTGTAACGTCGTGAACGACACTTCCAGTATAACACAGGTACGTCAAACTTGTGAATTGAACGCTGCAATGTTCATCTTCCCAACATCAAATCTTCACAATTACAGGATGTGGCATACCAACTTCAAAATCTTTACAAACGCTTTCTTTTCCAAGTATACTAAAATTACTCCGGGTTTCAGCCCCCATACGGGCAAGCTGTATTCCCCATAAGGAGGCAATAACATGGATGCAAATGTGCGGATCAGCGACCCGCGTGAACATGTGAACGAGGAACCCCGCAACGATCTGTTTGATCTGATCGTGGGTGTTGCCGGCATGGCCGGCCTGATGACAGTGATCTTTTTCGGTATGGTTATCTTCAAATTCATCACCGAATAGGATACTCACAGGTCTCACGCAGGACCAGAAAAGCCCGGTTTTCGCGACAATGCGAAAGCCAGGCTTTTTTTGGGACTACTTATTGCTTAAAAAGTATAATTTGTAGATCAGACCCATAAACTAACCGATTAACGTTTGCCGCGCTGATTCTCACCCCGAACGGAGATGACATCCACGAATGGACGAATCCGGTCCATGAGACGCTGGCCTTTATTTGATTCCTCGCCGTCCCGATTGGTGAAGCTCAGATGTTTTTCAAGCCCATCCAGATTGTAATTGGACGTATAGAAGGTTGGTTTGCGATTCATCCGATAGTTCAGAATGGACCCCATCACATGATCCCGAACCCAAGGGTTCAGATTCTCTGCCCCGATATCATCAAAGATGAGCAGATCACAACTTTTCAAAATATCCGTCATTTCCTTCAGCTTCTGCCCTTCACTGATCATGGATTTCAGATCCTCCACAAAGTCAGGCATATAGATAATGACACCCGTGTGGCCTGCAACCGCCAGTTCATGCAGCAGATAACACATCAGGAACGTCTTGCCTGTCCCGAAAGTTCCTTCCAGAAACAGTCCTTGCGGAGATAATCCATTCTCCTTGGTCTCCCTAATATAACGAAGCACCTGATTCACTGCTGGAGCACGCATCCGATCCTTGCCCATGATCTCCACGTCGTTGTATCCGGCACTGAGCGCACGCTCGTCCACATAGAAACTGCGAATACGTTGCTTAATAATATGTTCATTTTGCCGGGCGATATGTTTGGAACAAGGCGCTTTTATATCTATGATTTCGGGTTTACCGTTAAAATGTTCTACTTCCAGTTTGCAAAAGTGGCCCTGAAAATCGTTAGGACAGTTGTCGAGTCCCGGACAATTCGCACAGTTCTTAGAGTCTTTGGCGTACTGAAACAGCTTGCTCAGATCGGTCATGAGCTGTGCATCTTGCAGTTCAGGATGACCTGCGCGGAATTCGCGTACGTACGGGTTTTCCATCAAATCCGCCGCAATCCGCCGCGATTGCTCACGAAAGGCAGGGTTCAGCTGCTGAAGCAGTCCTCCCAAGGATTCCATGGCTTCAAGCCCCCTTAATGTTTCAATATAGAATGAACAATGAAGTGTACCTGCGACCATCTTGATGGCATAGGTACTTTCGATCATTAGCAATTCTACTGTTCATTCTATAGAAAAACAACCAATAACTCAACAGATACATCTGGTAAATAGCGTAACCCTTCCGCCACCGTACGTAATGTCTAGTGTATAGTACACTTCCAGTCCTGTACCTTTTAGCGTGTGTTCAAAAGTCTGTTTTTCAACTCTTTAAACAACTTTTATCAGCGGCGCAAGCCGACAGTAACGATCTCGCATGAACTTGTCTGTATGTTCCATTCCTTGCTGGCAAATGATAATGTCGACGCCTCTTCTATGTTGTGGGCATGAAGCATCTCGCCCTCTTCCTCCAGGATGTTGCTCTTGTATGCCGTTTCGAATGGCTGTGGATTCGCCTGTGATGCAGCAAGCTTCAACGTGGCAGAGTCAGTGGTCATATTGAACCAGCGAAGCATGACATCGCCGGAATCCTCATTTACCTTGAGGGAGGAAAACGCCAAGCCGTCCCCTTGCCATGCAAACGGTGTGTTACTAGGTGTCAGATAACCCGGGTGTACTTCAGTCTGTGCCAAAGTCCACGGAACCTGGAACTGATACGCCTCGATATATGCACCTGACGCTGCACCATTTCCATCATGCGGAATGATCTCGATTTTAAACGTATGTTCACCAAGGCATTGTGCTTCAGGTGTCGGGAACAAGCCCCAGTCTCCAAGTTCGCCCACAGCACGAAGCAGCGTTACGGCGATGGTATTGCGGCCATCCTGAAGGACTTCATATTCATTCAGGCCCAGATTGGCAACGACCAATCCTGCGTTTTGTTCACTTACATCTACAAAACTCTGTTGATGCTGTGTATTGCTTGGATTTTGCCACTCCGGTGCAGGCGTGTTATCACGTGTTGCAATTTCGAACATGGAATCCACATGATGAACAGCAGATACAAGATCCGTTGGGAAAAGAGCACGCACCCGATGATCCTTCGCCTGATTGTTGAAGGTTGTTTCCATTTGTACTCCTTTTCCATTACGACTGAGGGATACAACCGTGCGAATCTGGAGCGGAATCATTTTAGTTGAACGCTGGGCTTTGCGATGTGGATAATAAATCAGTTCTCGCTGTTCCTGATCCAGCATCTCATCCGCAGACTCCGGTATCTCCCATTGATGAATCACTTCGAACGAGGCAGAGTATGATGTATCCTCAAGGATTCGAATCTCGGCCTGAAGCGCTTGTGTTGTCAATGCTACTTCATCCTCTGGTTGCTTGAACATGTATTCATTACCGATATCGCCCACATTTTCGTACACGCCAAGGTCCTTGTAAGTCCGGCCTGTTCGTTTGTCTGTGAGTGTGAATGAACCGTTGTCTGCAATCGTGACGATCAAATGTTGATTTTCCATTCCACGTTCACCACGCAACAGCGTAGTCGTTTTCGACGGAGTACCACGCTTAGCACCATCCGCAAAGTTGATCAATGCATAGGTTTTCAGGCCAAATGCAGCTACATTCTCTGTTTCAAAACGAATACGAACGCGCCGACAGCTATACGGCTGACGGAAGCGATCATCTGGCAGATCATAGCCAAATTGCAGACCCAGATCCTCCACCGTACATGGAATGTGGTTACCATCTTCATCTACAAGTATGCGATCTGACAGTTCAACGGCTTTCATCTGTGCCGCCATCTCTTCCAATGTATATCCATCCCGGAAATACAACCGAGCCGCGTCCAGTTCCATCTGAACTACACCGCTTCGTTCCCAACCCGTTGTATTAAACACCACAACAGGCCGAGCCCCCTCACCGTAACGCTCAAATATGGAGGTATCCACGGCTGTAGCAATCTGGCTGGTGCTCTCTTCAATTAAAGCCTCTGCTACATGACGGCTCTTATCAAACCGTGTCACCATCTCGCGGTGCACCTCATCCACACTGCATCCACAGATGCTGTCATGCGGGTGATTCTGCATCAGCGTTTTCCAGGCATACGTCAGTTGATCATGTGGATAGGCATGTCCAAGCAGATAGGCGTAGGATGCCAGGGGTTCAGCCACTTTTTCCAGCATGGTCTGGCCCAGCTGGTTCATCTGTTTCAGATACACACGAGCCGAGGCGGTGTTCACCAGGGTTCCCCAGCCATCGGTACGTTGGCTGCGCAGTTCGCCTTTGACCGTGGAAAGTTCATGTTCAGACGATGCTCTCAAAGCTTCCAGATAATCCGGAAAATTGGAGTGAATGAACTCGATATCGGGATGTAATTGTTCAGCCATGCGAATCGCTTCTGGCAGGTCTCGCTGAATCGGCTGGTGATCACATCCATTCATGTACAACAACTCATTCGTTGATGCATATTTCTCCGCATCTGCCAGCTTGGTTTCCCAGAACTTGCGGGCCGATTCCTCGTCTACTGGAACTTCATTCCCGTTGGAGTACCAGTTGGCAAACAATACGCCGAGCACTTTTGATCCGTCTGGTCCTTCCCACATCAGCTCCGAGAAGCTTGATTCATATCCGGCATCCGAGACCGTATTATTAAATCCCGTAGGCTTCACACCACGTCCAAAAAACACATTATCTATGCCCGATTGCTGCATCAGCTGCGGAGTCTGTCCGACCAATCCAAATGTATCGGGAAAGTAACCAATTTTCGAAGGGGTGCCGTAACGTTTGGCGTCCTTATGTCCAACCTGCATGTTGCGCACATTGGCTTCTCCGCTCGTCAGAAACGCATCCTGCAAAATGTACCATGGTCCAATCACAATCCGCCCATTGCGGATATGTTTCTCCAGTCGTTCCTTCTGCTCCGGTCGAACCTGAAGATAGTCATCGATGATGATCGTTTGTCCATCCAAATAAAAGCTTTTATAGTCTGATCCCTCATCAAGCTGATCCAACAGTGAATCGACGAGCTGAATAAGACGCATATGATGCTTCTCATACGGCAAGTACCATTCCCGATCCCAGTGGGTATGCGAAATAATATGTGCTCTCTTTTTCTTGGTCATTGTGTGATCCCACCTCTTTCCTCTTGTTGTACAATCTCAACCTCATCAGGGCGATACACCGCAGTCAGCTTTCCGGAAACATCTGTGGCAAACAGCACCGAACAATTTTTCTCCAATTGGAACGAGTACGATACACTTGTACGTTGATCTCTCACATGAACTTCATGGTTCAAGGAAAATTCCGATACAAATACATACAGATTCCCTTTTGGAAAACTCAGCTTCCGGCCGTAGATCCCTGCGATATCTCCGCCAGATATCCATTCCAACTCCTGTTCGATGCCCGAAATTTCGGTTGCATAACGATATAATTCAGCAAGTGGCTCATCCCGTCCGTTCAACTCAAGCGGCAGTGGGGTCCAGATTAATTTCCCTTTGCCCAAAGGCAGAACGTGTACTTCATCTGGTGTAACATTATCCCTGTGAAGCAAAGTCTCCTTCGCCACCTCGGCGATACGACGCCGTCCATAGGTCACCCGGTGATTCACGCCATTAATACTCAGCAGTTCTTCTCGCTGCACGTTACCCAGACTGCGTTTGCCTACGATATGATCTGCCCGGTCAGTTGCCTTCCAGTATGCATCCAGCCCCAGTGGTCCAGTGATGAGCAAACTAGTACCTTCCTTCTCCGCAAACGTGAGCAATTGTTGAAGTGCGTCGCTGTCCATATTGTGCGGACTCGGCACGATAATCAGTTTCGGTGGCAGCTGCTCCAGCGCTTCCAGATGATACTCGGATAACGCACGGAACGGCAGTTTCAGATCATAGGACATCACTCGAGTAAGCTTTGTTGTGGCATCATAGGCTAGGGCACGGTTGGAGAAGTCATTGGAGTATGGGAACACCACTGCAATATCCTCCAGCTCACGGTCTTCAAAGAGATCACGAATGCCATGCATGAATCGGCCAAAATCATAAGAAACATCCGCCTCCGGTTTCTCCGTACCATCTGCACGCAGGGCTCCGATATGAGATTCATTGGCGTTATCCATATAAAAGTTGGTGTTCCAGATCCATTGCACCGCTCCAGCGCCGCCTGTCGAGAAAGCATAGGCATACTTGCGTTCGAGAATGCCACGAAGCTCTTCTTCGGTACGTTTGGCTCGTCCATCCGGGGTTTCCACATACATGATGCCCGTCTCCTGAATGAGATTGGGCTTATGAGGCGTTTTGGCGAAAATACCGTCCCAGATCAGATCATCGTTCAACCACCAGGAATGCACCGTTGTGTAGTCCACTTCACGTTCATAGAAGAAAGGTGAAGGACGCTGCGCACCAAGGGCTTCATCCTGCCCCACGGTGACCAGATGATCCGGTACCAGATCCTTGATCGTACCTACAAGCTCTCTTGCCCAAACATTGTGCATTTCCATGGAGAAAAGACAGTAATCGAGCCAGCGTGTTCCTTTTTTGGCCTTGTGCATGTCCTGTACATCAAAGTTAATCTCTTCTGCCTCCGGGATCACCGCGGCTGCAAAATTGGGGAGCTGCTTCGGTGACATGTTCCATGCCTCCTGCAACGCTTCAATCGTCTGATGCCGCTGCTCAAGCCAAGCGATATAAGCCTGCTGTTCATACAAATCCCTCGCCGAGCGTGGGCCAGCTGAGAAAATTCGCACCGGATCGAACATCGATGGCTCATTAATCAGATCCCAGTCCACATGTGTTGTATGCGTGTGACGACTGACGATGCTGCGGATAAAACGTTTCTGAGCCTCGACACTCTGCGGGTCCAAATATGGATTCGTGCCTTCCCATGTCTCCGGTGTAAAGGAGAAAAAGGTGAATGTGACCTGCAAGCCGTGGCGTTTCGCCGTTAAAATAAAGGCATCAATGGCACGAAGCACATCTTCTGCCATATGTCCGTCCACCTGCATCATGTTGCGATAGGCGGTCCAGATTCCCGTGCGAATCCAGTTGATGCCGGCTTTTGCCATCTGAGCCATGTCTCGATCCCAGACATCCGCATTGGGCAGAAATAAAAATTTCCGTGCCACATCCGAGGTCATGTAGGTCATACCCACAACAGGAAGAGGACGTCCGTCTTTTACAAAATAGTCCCTGCTGCGGGTAATCACTTCCCCTTCTGCCAGCAATGCTGCATCCTGTCCCCAGAAGCCTTGACGCAAGGTTCGAACTTCTCCATCAGGTGCCTGCGCTTGGCATACGATCCGATACAGCCCACTTTCAATGGAAACCGGGAGAAGTATACGTTCGAAACGCTGCTCACCGGAAAGTTCCATCTCCAGTTGATGGCTCCATACCGTTTCCGTCGTGCCACTTGTGCGATCCTCATGCTCGACCGTTATGTCGAATGTCCACAGCTCAGACGTTGTACGCCTGCTGCCTGCACGCTGTAAAATCTGGCCTTGAAGTGTAAGTACAGCCCGTTCATCTGGCTCATACGAAGCATAATTTGTTTTCAGGGATAACTCCGTTACACCTTGCGCACAGAATTGCGCCCACTTCACAATCTCGTCAGCGCCATCCTGCGTCCAGAATGAGGTGGTCAGCGGCAGATGCACAAACATCCAGCGTGAACCAACAAAAGTCCCGCGGGAGTTTTCCCACAGAACGACCGGAGCGGCGATGCTGCGTCCATCCTTGCTCATGCCACGAAGTAATGGATAAATCTGCGTACTCATGGGACCGGATGAACCCATCTGGTGGGGCAGATCACTTGTTTTGGTTGTATGTGGAACCAGGTTCCATGTATCTGCCTTCTCGAACAGTCCCTCTTTCCCAGTGAGAAGCGGGATCTGTTCAGATGACGTGTACGATTGCACATTGGCAGCAGATACGTTCAACGCCTCATGAATATAGAGTTCCTGATGATACGCGGTCTGCTCGGACTCTACAACCCATGCCCCATTCTCATATCGAACTGGACGTTTAAAGGGTGCGCCCCCCACACTGATCAAGCTTCCGCCCTGATGCAAGTAAGCTGCAATCTCCGTCCAGGCGGATTTTGGGAAATAAGGTGCATGCAGATTCACTAGACATCCTTCACCAGCCGTGGCCTTCAAAATCTCTGCAAGTTCATCGGCGTTTACAACGGTGATCTCTTCTACTGCTTTCCATGTATTCAGAGCCTCATGAGTTGGAGAAGCACCTTCCATTGGAAACGCAGAATCAGCGAAGATAATCAGCTTTTTATCATTAGGTTGGATACTCATAACAGGCCATCCTTCATGGATTTATAGACCAACTGGGAGAACAGGCTGTTGGACCATGCAAACCATTTTCTTGTAAAAATCGTTGGATCATCGGCGTGGAAGCCTTCATGCATATAACCTGTATCTGCATCTGTCGCTTCGAGCATGCGAATAATCTCCAGTTTCTCCTCGGCAGACTGCGCAGTCAGACCTTGCATGGACAATCCCATATGCCAGATGTAATCTGGTGGTGTGTGCGGGCTACCGATCCCTTTGGCAACCTTGCCCTCATAATAGAACGGGTTCTCTTTGCTCAGAGCGAAGCGGCGCGTATTCTGGTAGATCGGATCATCCGCTGTGACGTAACCCAGATATGGAATGGACATGAGTCCCGGTGTACCCGCATCGTCCATGAGACAGTGGTTGCCATAACCGTCCGTCTCGTATGCATAGATCGGTCCAAATTCCGGATGACGATAAATCCCGTACAGCTGAATACCGTGATCCACGTCCTGCTCCAGATCCTTCAATTCCTGCAAAAGTTCCATATCACGGAACACCCACTCGGCAAACTCCTGCATTTGGCGCAGAGCTACAACCGCGAACATGTTGCCAGGGATATTGTAGTGGAAATCACACGCATCATCACTGGAACGGAAGCCGGACCAGATCATACCCGTGTAGTTGACTGGCATACCTTTTCCGTGATTGCGCAGGGAATCTGTTGGAATACCGTTATTGCGTGTGAAGCGATATGGAGATTGTTCCATGTGATGCTGTTCGACTTTGAACAGGTCCACGATTTTACGCATCGCTGCTTTGAAGCTTGAATCAAAAATGTCGGTCAGCTCGGTTTCCTTCCAATATAAATAGGCCAGGCGTACAACAAAACATAATGAGTCAATCTCAAATTTGCGTTCCCACACCCAAGGTGACATCTCGGTTTCGTCCGTGGTGTTCCAGTGCCAGTCGTTGGCCGTCTCATTGAAGGCATTGGCATATGGATCGATGTGAACATATTGGATATGACGTTTGATCAGCCCGCCAATAATGCGTTGCAGGTCCTCGTCTTCTTTTGCAAACGGAATGTAATGTACCACCTGCTCCACGGAATCACGCAGCCAGGAAGCCGGAATATCTCCCGTGATGACAAAAGTCGTACCGTCCTCCATCAACTTGGTTGTTGTTTCGATGGTGTTGGGGAAACAGTTTTTGAATAATTGAAGCAGTTTTGGTCGGTGAGCCAGTTTCTGTTCTGCTTCTTCGAGTACAACCTGAATGGATTGTGGCAAAGCAACAGGTGGCATGGGTATTTTGGGTAATCTGAACTGTTCCATGGATGAGTGCAACTCCTTAAACAAATTGAATGGTATAGCTATAAAAGATCAAGCTGAGAACATTCACACTAGACCACTACGATGACAGAATAACCTTCCGATCGCTGTTATCCCCAGATTTTTTTGTTTCCCTTTTCTAAAGGGTAAAATCTGGGGATAGCGTATGCTTCCGATGTAGCTTTCTTTCAGAAAGCTTTGAGGCGAACGCTTCGCTTCTTCGAATTCTTTCTGTCCTCTCCGTTATCGTGTAAATGTTTAGTTGAACATGTATAGCTCAAAAATATCTCAAAAAAGTTTACCGCAGTAGCACGGTTTGTATTTGGTAAGGTTTAAAAGATAGTGTAATCTGGCCATGGGTATGGGCCAGTGGTTGGATCGGTTCTTCCAGTGCGTTGGAGTGGTACGCTTGCTCAAAGGCATGTGGCCATTGCAATGTGATGGTTTCGCGTTTGCCTGATGATTCATAGAAACGCAGCACGGTGCCTTGTCCATTCTCTGCCATTTTGACTGTATCCAGAATGACATGATTACTATTAAAGTTAATCCAGGAGCCTGTTGCTGGACGTACAGGTGCCGCATTTGCAGTTGCATCTGTGGTTGAACCGACTTCAGTAACTCCGCTCTGCTGTACTGTCACCTCATGATTCAGCTCAGCCGCCTGACGTACAATATGTGCGTTTCTCCAGTCTCCGTCGTGTGGATACAGGGAATAGGTGAATTCATGTTCTCCCAGATCGGCGGTGCGATCAGGCCATTTTGGTGCTCGCAGCAAGGACAAACGAATGGTGCTTCCTTGCACGTCGTACCCATATTTGCAATCATTGAGCAGGCTCACGCCGTATCCATATTCGGATACATCCGCGAAGCGATGTCCACAGACTTCATACTGGGCTTGCTCCCAGCTTGTGTTGCGATGTGTTGGACGTTCCAGTGCGCCAAATGGAATCTCGAATGTGGCCTTGGAAGTCACCACATCAATCGGGAAACCAACTTTCAGAAGTTTGTGATTCTCGTTCCAGTTCACCTGTGTCTGGAAATCAATTCGCCGTGAGTCATGATAAAAGACGATATCTTGTGTAATCACCGATTGATGAAGCTTCCAGTGGAAACGCAGGATATCCTTCGTTGTACCCGCCAGCACCAGCTTTTTCTCCAACAGTTCCACTTCGCCAGCAATCTGTTCTTCATAACGACTGTCGATATCCCATGCATCCCAGAGCGTTGGACGATCGTGGAAGAATTGAAGTTGATTGCCCCGTTCACCCGGCTTCAACATCTCACGCTCTGCGGTTTTATCCCACAGGCGGATGATCTCCCCACGTTTGTTGAATTGCACATGATAAAAGGCCGTATCCCATGTATCATTAAAGGTTGGTTGTGTGGCAAGGTTCTTCATTTCCCGTACATTCGTTTCCCTTGTATTTTCCGGTACCAGCCAAATCGTTTTATATCCAAACGCCGGAATGTCTGTCACGAGAATAGACATACTGCCATCTTCCCGATCCATCCGCAGGCGCTGACCTTTTTCATCGATGCCGTAGCGATCCAAGCCATCCTGCACAGCCAATTGAACGACTGCACTTCGTTTCCAGCCCAAGCTGTTGAATACAACATAGGCTACTGAACCTTCTGGCCCCTCTGTGTTGATACCCGTTGTTAATGCTGAAACGCCTTGATCCAGTCCGGTTCTGCCCAATTCAAAAACCTGTACATATTCCTCATTCGAAGTCACGTAGGATTCCGTAATCGCCGATCCCGGTATAATATCGTGGAATTGATTCAGCAAAATTAATTTCCAGCCGTCATGCAGTGCTGAACGCACTTGAACTTCGGTATTCGCCTCCATATCTGGCAGAGCGAGTGTATTCCACAGCTCAGCTTCTCGATATAGAACCTCCGCTTTCCGGTTGTTGCGCTTATTGCGCGCATGTGTCGTGTAGGTTCCCCGGTGTAACTCCAGATACAGATCGCCATGCCACTTCGGAAGTACAGGTTGCTCCTTTTCAATTCCGGCAAAGAAAGCTCCAGCTGTGCTATAACGACTCGCAGGCTGACCTACCATCAGGTCTGCGCGATCCACATACTCCAGCATCTCGCGTGTTACCCCACCGCCGCCATCTCCGTGTCCGTATAGAAGCATATGCTCCGGATGAGCCGCTTTCTCACGGTAGGACTGCCAGTGATCATGAATGTCCTTCGGCAGTGTGTGCTCGTTGACACCATGATTTAGGTAGGACAGGATCGGTGTACCGTCAATGCCCACCCAGTGGAAGAGATCGTATGGGAACACATTTGTGTCATTCCATCCGAGCTTTGTTGTCATGAAATACTCCACATTGCCATGCTTCAAAATCTGCGGCAGGGAGGCACAGTACCCGAATGTATCCGGCAACCACTCAATCTGTGACGTCTTGCCAAACTCCTCCATATAGAACCGCTGACCATACAACATCTGGCGTATCAGGGACTCCCCACTCGGGATGTTCAGATCCGGCTCAACCCACATGCCGCCAACCAGTTCCCAGCGGCCTTCTACAATCCGCTGCTTCACCCGCGCGTACAGCTCGGGATCATGCTCCTTCAGAAACGCATATAATAAGGGCTGACTCTGGGAATAGACATAGTCGGGATATTCATTCATAAGTGCATCCACGGTGGAGAAGGTACGGCTCGTTTTGCGAACCGTCTCACGTACAGGCCACAGCCAGGCAATATCAATATGGGATTGTCCCACCATATGCTCCAGACCTTCTGCGTTGCCGCCAATCTCACGCACATGATGCTTCAGATTATTCTCAATCTGACGAATACCCCCTCCCTGCTCAATCTCTTCTGCTGACATGCCTACAAATTGATCCATCGCACGATACACCAGTTCTAACAGGCGAACCCGCCGAAAGTCACTTTCCGGTAGCAACACAGCCGAATCACGCACAATAATGACGGTATACATCAGACTGCGAACCGCTTCATTGGGTCTCACCAGCAGGCTCGTAATTGATGTGATCGGCGGCTGAATAACCGCCTGTTGATTCAACGGGTCTACAGGTTCAGGTACCGGGTCAAACACCTCAATCTCAAGTTCCGGAGCGTTTCCGACTTTGGATGGATCAAGCGTGACGTAGGTATGATTGCGGTCAAGGCCCTGATAAGAGTGCCCATTTACCCGAAGCAAGCCTTCTCCGCCTGTTTCAAATACAAGCCCATAAGGTGCTTGCTGCCATGTAGCAGGGATCTCCAGACGTGTTCTAAAAAAATAAGTCGTTCCCTGTTTGCTCGGAAAACGATCAAAATCTTGGCCTTCCGGGTACTCACCCTGATCCTCATACTGTCCTGGCACATTATAATAAGCGCGGGTAATGCCCCAGCTGCGCAGCTGCAATTGCTCCAGCCACTGATGTTCGGACAACTCGCGAATAAATCGTCTGATACGTTCCAAAATCTTACGCCTCCCTTACGGTCAGTTCGGCCATTTGCGTATCGTTTACGCTGCTGCCGATATGAATATGGAATTTTCCCGGTTCAACAACAGGCTTCAAGTCACGACCAATATACTGTAACTGTTCGGCTCCGATTTGGAATTCCACGGTCTGTGTCTCTCCAGGCTCCAGGTTCACTTTTGCAAACCCCTTCAGTTCCTTGGCTGGACGAGTCAGTGAGCTGACCACGTCAGCAATGTACATCTGTACAACTTCTGCACCTGCATAACGGCCGGTGTTGGTCACATTCACAGATATCTTAACTGAATCACCGGCTGTGATGGACACATCACTCAACTGAGGTTCACTGTACTCAAACGCGGTATAGCTTAGTCCGTATCCAAATGCATATCGTGGCTCCAAATCCTCTTCGAGGTAACGCTTGCCTCGGGAACGTTTGCCGTTATAATAGATCGGTAACTGACCGACATGCTTCGGAATGGAGATCGTCAATTTACCCGATGGATTCACATCACCGAATAAAATATCTGCAATGGCATGCCCGCCCTCTTGACCCGGATACCACGCCTCCAGAATTGCATGTGCATGTTCATCCACCCAAGGTTCAGTGATGGGACGACCGTTAATGTAAACAACGACAAGTTTCTTGCCGAGCTTGTGAATCTCCTGAATGAGCTCCAGCTGTACTCCGGCAAGACCCAACGTCATCCTGTCGATCCCTTCGCCACACTCCATATCATTCCAGGAGTTATCGGACACATTGGAAGCACCCGTCTTCAGATCAATCGTTCCTTCTCCAAAGTCACGTGCACTGGAACCGCCAACCACCATAATGACCGTATCCGCTTGGCTGGCTATTTCGATTGCACGCTCAAATCCTTCTTTTGAATCCCCTTTAATCCGGCAGCCTGGTGCATATAGAACCTGATCTGTGCTGCTGTCACCAGTCAAAGGACCAACAGAACTCTTCTCCGTTCGCCCATCCACATGACTAGCCAGCTTACTGCGAATCCCATCAAGTACCGTCGCCACTTTCGACTTCGGTTGCGGAGATGTGTAATCACCCAGTTGATTGTAGGCCTGATCCGCATTGGGACCAATGACGGCAATCCGACCCACATTTGCTATCGATAGAGGTAGCGTTTCAGCCTCATTTTTGAGAAGTACAACGCCTTCCGCAGCCAACTGTCGTGCCAGCTGAACATGCGCTTCACTGCCAATGACTTCTGCTGCACGATCGGCATCCACGTAAGGCTGTTCGAATAAGCCCAGTCTGAACTTCAACGCCAGCACGCGAGAGACAGCCTGATCCAGAACCTGCACATCAAGCTTGCCTTCTGTTAACGCCTGCACCAGATATTGCCCAAACATCTCACCGGACATCTCCATATCGATGCCTGCTTCAATCGCCTGTACGGAAGCTTCCATTCCATCTGCTGCGACATCATGCCCACTTGCCAGCATGTTGATCGCACCACAATCCGTAATGACCAGACCGTCAAAGCCCCAATCTTTACGCAAAACATCTTCCAACAATTCCGTATTTACCGTACAAGGTGTGCCATCAATTTCGTTATACGCCGGCATGATCGACGCCGCGCCAGCTTCCACCGCTTTGCGGAATGGATACAGATCCACTTCCAGCAGTTCACGCCAGCCCATATGTACAGGCCCTGCATTACGTCCACCTTCGGAGCTGCCGTAACCAACAAAATGTTTCAGCGTTGCCGCCACTGTATCTCCACGGTCCAGACTTTCACCCTGAAGCCCTTCCACGGAAGCAACTGCCAGTTCTCCAATGAGAAACGGATCTTCACCGAAACATTCCTCGGTACGTCCCCAGCGCGGATCACGCACAACATCCAGTACCGGAGAATAGGTGACCGCACCACCTTGGGCACGTGTCTCCCTTGCTACTGCCTTGCACATCTCCCGATACAGATCCACATTCCAGGTGCTCCCCAGTAAAAGGGGGACAGGATAGACCGTTCCGTCAATGGCCATATGACCATGCGAGCACTCTTCCCCAATCAGGATGGGAATCCCCAGTCTGGAATGCTCTACCGCATAACGTTGAATCAGATTAACCGCCTCAGCGCCTTCTCTGGCGGATAGTCCATTTTCCAGCGTAACGCCAGTCCACGGATCTGCCCGAAGCGCACCGTAAAGGGAGCCGATGCCCCCATTTTCCACTTGCTGCTTAAAGGATTCATTTAACGTAATGTTCCCTTGATCATTCGTATAGGTCTGCCAGCCAAATGGCTGAGTAAGTTGGCCTACCTTTTCTTCCGTAGTCATCAGGCTAAGCAGGTGTTGTACCCGTTCCTCTACGGATTTGCTTTGGTCCTTGTAAGTCATCAATCTGCATCTCTCCAATCCTATAACGTGATCCGGTTATTCTTTGACCGCGCCCACCGTCAGACCCTGTACGAAATAACGCTGGAAGAACGGATAAGCGAATATAATCGGCAACGTAGCAAGCACAACCATCGCCATTCGGGACGTATCCTGCGGAATGGACTGCATGGCTGCCAGACTCATCGAACTGTTAGCAGAGTTCTGCTGGATAAACTGGATACTCGACTCAATCCGCATTAACATGGATTGCAGCGGTACCAGATTCGGATTATCGATGTATAATAGCGCATTGAACCAATCATTCCAGTAACCGAGTGTACTGAACAACCCGATGGTTGCAAGTCCCGGCAAGGAGAGTGGAATCACGATTTTCATAAAGGTATAAAACTCACCGGCGCCATCAATTTTGGCCGATTCAATGACTGCATCCGGCACACTAGTGGAGTAGAATGTACGCAGGATCATAATATAGAAGGCATTCATCGCCAGCGGCAGAATCAGTGCCCATAACGTATCTTTCAACCCAAGCAGCTGGGATACGACCATATAGGTTGGAATCATCCCGCCGTTGAACAACATGGTCAGAATCGCAAAGATGGAGAAAAATCTCCGATATCGGAAGCTCTTGCGTGAAATCGCATACGCATACAGCGACATGAGAATCAGACTGATGATGGTACCGAGTACCGTCACCAGAATGGTCACTCCATACGCCCGCAGCAGCGTGTCCCCACTCTGCCAGACAAACTGATATGCCGCGAGACTCCATTCTGCCGGAATCAGACGATACCCATCACGGGCCAGTGCTTTCTCGTCCGTAAACGAGATAATGACTACAAATACAAAAGGAAATACACAGATCAGAGCAAATAGACCGGCGATGATGTTCATGATCACGTTCCATCCGTTGGATACATGATGGAAGTCGCGTTTTTTAACGAGCCTTGCTTGAGCCATAGTGGTTCACTCCTTTCCCTGTCCTAGAATAGGCTGCTATCTTTATCGATTTTGCGAACAACATAGTTGGAGATAATAACAAGAACAAAGCCCACTACGGATTGATACAATCCCGCTGCTGTACTCATGCCGATCTCACCACTAGTTTTCAAACCACGATATACATACGTATCAATAACATTTGTCACGGAATAAAGCGTACCCGAATCCCTTGGCACCTGATAGAACAGTCCAAAGTCGGCATAGAAAATGCGGCCTACGGCCAGCAAGGTCATAATCGTGATGATCGGCGACAGCAGCGGAATCGTAATGTTGCGAATCTGCTGCCATTTGCTTGCTCCATCAATCATGGCTGCTTCATACAGTGATTTATCAATCCCCAGAATGGAAGCCAGATAGACAACGCTGCTATAACCGATGGTTTTCCATAACGCTACGAATACCAGAATATACGGCCAATATTTCGCCTCGGAGTACCACTGAATTGGTTCCATCCCAAACCAGCCGATAATCTGATTCAACATCCCGCGGTCCATGCTCAAGAAGCTGAATGCGAAGTAACCAACAATAACCCAGGATAGAAAATACGGCAGAAACATACCGGTTTGATACAGTTTGGCGAGTCGTTTATTCACTAGTTCCGAGAGCAGGATTGCCAATGCCACAGCAAATACCAGTCCCAGGAAGATAATGGCGATGTTATAAAAGAGCGTGTTGCGTGTAATGAGCCATGCGTCACTTGTGCTGAACAGGAATTTGAAATTGTCCCAGCCTACCCATTCACTCTTCATCAGACTTGCCCAGAACCCTTCGCGGCTGAATCGATATTCCTTAAAGGCAGCCACGGTGCCCACGAGTGGCAAGTAGGAGAAGAAGAAGAACCAGATGGCGCCTGGCAGTACCATGAGCAACATGACTCGGTTTCTAATCAGGTTTTTCAAAAATGTAGTCATTGTGGAGATCCTCCTTCAGGCTTGAATGAAAAAGGACCGGACGCGATAATCAGCCGCCCGATCCTTACGATGTATCGTTACTTGTTTTCCGCTCTCCAGGCATCCAGTTGGCTTTGGGCTTCAGCCATTACTTTCTCCAGTCCGGCTTGATTGAACTTCTCAATCACTTGATCCAGATTGGCTGCCGGGTCCAGTGTACCTGTCATCAGTGCTGCCCAATATTGCTCTTTCACGTTCTGTACCGCCGTTAGTTCGGCAGATACATTGCTTGCATCAAAGTTAAAGCTGAGGATCGGGGAATTGACACCTTCAGCGTTGAACTTCTTGAACTCATCCCATTTGTTATCCGGGTCATTGCTGTTCAGATAGAGCAGCATGTTGTTCCCAAGGGAGTATGAAGGCATATCGTAGTTTTTCGATTCAGGCAGATTTTCCATATGCGTGTCATCCACTTTTTTGTAGTGTGTGCCCTCGATACCGGAATCCACCATATTACGCAGCACAGGATCTGTATTCAGCAGGTTCAGGAACTCCATCGCTTTCTCCGGATATTCCGAGTTGGCAGAGATCGCCATAATGGAGCCTTGTACAGATGTATTCGTTATAATTGCTTCACTTGCAGGTGTTGAAACAACTTGATAACCGTAACTTGCAGACCATTGATTGTCCGCGAGCGGTTGAGTCTGTGCACGATCCAGGAACCAGTTGCCCGATGTTGTCAGGTCGTTCGTGGAACCTGTTGTTGCCGCTTCTGCCGATACATAACCGGCTTTGTAGTACTTGTGCATCGTGGTTAGTGCTTCTTTCATTTCAGGCGTTTCCAGTATGTTTACAAGCTTATAGTCTGTTGTATCCAGCTTGATTGCCATTGGCAGATTCTGAATGACATAATCATATGGCACGTAAGGAACGTAGTTTTTATCCATGGCAAATGGTGTTACACTCGCCTCGTTTTCCTTGATCGTTTTCAGTAAAGGCTCCAGACTGTCTAACGTACGAACGCCAGAGATGTCCAGCTTGTATTTATCAACCAGCATTTGGTTAAAGCGCCATACCTCTTGTTGAGGCAGCTCTTTGTTGGCTGGAATTCCGTAATTGTGTCCGTCTACCTTGGAACCGCTGAGGAATGCAGGATCAATGGTCTTGGTAAGATCCTGACCGTATTCAGCAAGCAGGTCATCCAGTTCAAGGAATGCACCTTTTCTGGCATTTTGTACATAATCAAATCCACCAGAAGAAGTGAACAGAATGTCCATTGGCTCACCGGATGCTACGTTAACCTGCATCTTCTGCGGGTAGTCACCCCAGTCAACCATCTTCATTGTTACCGTGGCATTAATTTTCTCTTTGGTATACTTGCTCACTTCTTCCATCACTTTGTTGACGTCTTTCTGAGGGGTACCGATGGTATACCAGATCAACTCTACCGCGTCATCTCCAGCTCCCCCGGATTCCGAAGCATCTTTGCTTCCTCCACAGGCACTAAGAACAAGTGTAACGGCCATTAACAATGCAAGAACGAGTGAGAAGCGTTTTCTTTGTTTACTCATTTCTTTGATCCTCCCTTTTCGTGTTCCCTTAGGCTCTACTTACTAACTGCTTTAACCTTATCGAATGAAAGCATTTACAAAAAGAAGATAAACTTAAGTTTTCGAGGTACAAATTAAAGAGAAATCATCCTTGGACAACTATTTTGTACCTGTTTAAATAAATCGCTTACATGAAAGAGACATGCCGGGTAACGTATGCCATGATTTTCATCCATGCCATTCCTGTTCCCGATATGTCTCTTGGCTCTCTGTCCGCATAGTTGGATCTACCCGTCACCGAATTAACCAAACACCTTGAAATCAGTCGGTGAAATCCCCACATATTTGCGGAACTGTTTATAGAAATACCCCGTCTCCCAATACCCCACATTTCGGGCGATCTCATGTACCTTCAGATTGGAATTGCGTAGTTGCTCCTTCGCACGTTCAATCCGGTATTTGTTGATATATTCGGCAAACGTCTCCCCCGTCTCCTTATGGAACAATTGTCCCAAATACACCGGATGCAGATGATAGTGGGCACCCAGCAGCTTCAGGGAAAGCTCTTCTGCGTAGTGTTTGTCGATATGCTGAAGCACTTGGTTTACAATTGGATTCTTCAAATCCTGCAATAGGGATTGGATCGTCTGGGACCCAACCTGCTGAAGCGCCAGCACGAGTTCATCAAAAGTACCACTGTCCAGTACAAGTTGAAGCCCTTGTTGGTATATGGCAGACTCATCCGAGTGTTTGATGCTCTCCAGTTCCATTTTGAAGCGAATCACAACTTCCAGTGCGGTATTCTGTAACTCCCCAGGCGTAAGCCCATCGCGATGCTGTTCAAAATCCATACGAATCCGGTCGGCAAGTTGTTCTGTATTGCGGGACAGAATGAGTTTGGCGTATTCCCTCCAATCAATGAAAAAGGTCGCTGTTGAACTTCCGCACCTTTCCAGTATGCCATGGTCGATGACTTTAAGGTCGGGATAGATCATCACATACTGGAGTGCTTTTTTGGCCTCGGCATAACTGGTCGGCGCATGGTACAGCCCTTTCATCATTCTGCCTGCTCCAATGCGCACCGCCGGATGGGTTACGGTTATCTCATCAGATAATGCCTGCAGGCCATCCATCAACTTCTGTTCCTCGTCACTCGTACCCTGAATATTGGCAATAATGACGATGTCTCCATCGATATCATGAAATACGTTCAGATGGCGTTTGTCTCTAAGCATCTCTTCTACACGTTCAAACATGCCGGGTACTTGCCCTTTGTCACGTAGAATGGCCACAGCAACGTCCGGTGCATCCAACGAAAGGTTCATAAACTGGGCACGTTCTTCAAATTCGGTAGCTGCAATCTGTCCCGTAAGCCATCGATGAAGAATGTTATCTTTCAGAATCTGGATGCCATACGCATCATCGGCTTGAGGTGATACCGTATGATCCAGCTTGGACGCGGTGTTGCTCAGCGTGGATTCCAGTTCCTCCACATTAATCGGTTTGAGCAGATAATTTTCGATCCCCAGCTGCATACCTTCCTTCAGATATTCGAACTCATTGAAACCACTCAGGATAATGACCTTAATCTCAGGCTGCACTCGCCTTGCTTCCCGAATCAGATCGAGACCATTCATGAGTGGCATGGATATATCTGTGATCAGAATGTCCACAGGCTGAGAAGAGAGCGCTTGTAAAGCTGCTTGCCCATTACCTGCATGGCTCACAATTTCCATATCAAATGAAGACCAATCCACAATATCGTATAAACCTTCAATGATGAATGGCTCATCGTCCACAATAAACACCTTGTACATGTTAAACACCTGTCCCTTCTGTATGTGGATAACGCACCCTGATCCGTGTTCCTTCTCCGAGGGTGCTCTCTATGGTGATACCGAACTCTGGCCCATACAGGAAGCGCAATCGACTATGGACACTGCGCAGCCCGAACATCTGACCAGACTCTTCAGGACGTTCCAGTTCTTCAAGGATTTCCGTCAGGCGTGCTGGATCAATGCCTTTGCCATTATCTCTGACTTCCACTTGCACCACATCATCTGTTTCTTCCACAACAATTGATAATCGGTTATCCGAACGTTCTGTCTGAATGCCATGTACGACATAATTCTCAATGATGGGTTGCAGCGAAAGTTTCACCACAGGGTGTTGATAATAAGCAGCATCGATCTGGATCGTATATATGAAAATATCCTTGTAGCGGATTCGGAATAACTCCAGATACAAGCGACAAGCTTCCATCTCATCCTTCAGCGTATAATTTTTCTTCTGCTGTACCAGGCTCTTGAACAATACGGATAAACTATAGATCATCTCGCCAACATCTCTCGCCCCCTGGGATATCGCCCTCATCCGAATCACTTCAAGCGTATTGTAGAGAAAATGAGGGTTGATGCGCGCCTGTAATGCGACCAGCTCGGTCTCCTTCTGTTTGATCTCGGCTTTGTAGACTCGTTCAATATACAGATTCAGCTCATCCAGCATGTCGTTGAAGCTATGGGAGATCTGCCCCAGTTCATCATCTCGCGGATCGTCGATGCGAGCCGTCAAGTTGCCGTATTTCACTTTCTGCGTAAAGCGGATAATTCGACGGGTTCGTTTGGCAAAGTTAATAATGAAAAACGCCGGAACCAGCACAGCAAATAAAATACACACAATACTGATCGAGATGATGGTATTGCGAATGCCCGCATAGGTTTCAGCCATCTCTTCTACCGGAACGGTGCCAATGACCACATAACCCTGATCCGCGGAGACAAACTTGTTCACATACATGTTCTGCTCCTTTTTCATCGAATCCATATCCGTCTGATCAAACAGGGAATCGGCCACATTCACGTAGGGATACTTCTTCCCGTAATAATGATTGTTGGAGTCAAATAACACTGTCCCTTTCGCCGATAACACCACGATTTCTCCCTTGAGGTTACTCTCGTAGTTATCCAGCGCGTTACCGATTCCCTCCGAGTCAAAGAAGACAAGAAATTGGCCCTGATTCCGAAGAGTCTGTGTATTGTTAATTGGTACGCGGATGGAGTAGAGCGCAGGGTCCCATTGATTAATCTCTTTGCGAATCCAGTAATTGGGTGCACTGATATTGGGCGTTTCCATCGCCATCACGTCCGGAATATAGGAATGAGCCACATTGGCGTCCAGCTTGCGGAACTGCTTATGTTGATTAAAGGTAGACAGATCCTGCTGCTCAGCGCTATACAACATGAGTTGGTTGATCTGCGAATTACGATCCATAATGTTCTGAAAATGTTTTAACACATCGGCCGAATAGTCATCCTGATTAGCATAATATCCATTGGTCATGTGCTGAACATATTCAGCGTACGAATGATTCATCAGATAAGTAATGTTGGCGGACAGTGCCTCATTCTGATGCATATCCCTCACCATATTCTGTACCGATTCATACTGCTGATGAATGTATCGATCCACATGTTCCATCGCCGCTTTCTGGATCGCCAGTTCCCGGCGAATCGTGGAGTCGGACACTGACAGGAAGATGATATAAGACAATGTAATGATCGTGACAATGGATATCATCGAGAAAATCAGGAGCATTTTCATAAACATATTATTTTTAAAGAAATTATTGTAAACGCTAACAATTTTCAAGTCGCATGTTCCCTCCGATGCTGTATTCCTGACTATATAAGTAGAACTAAAGATTATTAACACTGACACTACGATGACAGAATAACCTTCCAATCGCTGTTATCCCCAGATTTCTTTGATTCTCTTCTCCCAAGGGAAAATCCGGTGATAGCGTATGCTTCCGATGCAGCTTTCTTTCAGAAAGCTTTTAGGCGAACGCTTCGCTTTTCCAGTTTTTTCTGTCCTCTCCTTTTTCGTGTAAATGATTAGTTTAACTATATAGAATTATATCATCAGGCTTCTGACATTAACTTGTCACCTGGAACTTTTCTTTAGTTTGTACTAGCGATTCTTTAATTTCACCCTATTTAAAAACGCTTTCATCCACTATCGTTAACCATAAGTTTAGCTTTGTGTAAAAGAATACCTTACATTCATTCCACTTGAAGGAGGAACAGCATGACACGCAAACTCAAAGCAAAAGGCATCATTCCCAAGGTAACCGCCATGGTCCTTACTACGGCTCTGCTTGGACAAGTTGTTGCATCATCCGTTTATGCCGGAGACACGCTCCCTTACACCGGTGAAAGTGCCAAAGGGGTGAATCAGCCCTATCAACACGGGTACACCTCGGCCCAGATTCTGAACTGGACACCGGAAAGTGATATCCATGGTGACCTGCTTCGTGCCCATGTTCCCTTGCAGCCCCGTAATGAAGCGTTCGCTGCCACACAGGCATATCCTGAGCTCAGCCCGGACACCCAACTGTTCACAATGAGTGGTGATTACGGCAATGCATTCTTCGATAGCACACCTTATACCAATGAATTCAGCCAGTATCTGTTTAATTATTGGCAATATACAGACTACTACAGCTATTGGCACGGCATGGCCTCTGCGGGAGTACCTGAGGAGCTGTATGACCCGAGTAAAGAGTGGACGGAGAAATACTTTGAGTTTGGTATCTTGAACATTCCGAATCCGGCCTACACCAATGCAGCCCATAAGAATGGCGTTAAGTCCATTGCTAACATCTTTTTCTCGGACAATGACCGTGGACCACAGACGTACAAACAAATGCTGATCCAGGATGAAAACGGTAATTTCCCTGTGGCCGAGAAACTGGCCGAGATGGCAGAATACTACAACTACGATGGATATTTCTTCAATCAGGAAGAGGTTGCCCGGGGTGTAGCCCCTGAGGATATCGCTTCCTACAAGAAATTCATGAAATATCTAAGAGATAAAGGCCTGTACGTTCAGTGGTATGATTCCACCATCAATACAACAGGCAAAATTCAATACCAGAACCAATTCAATGGGCTTAACAGCCCCTTTGTACAAGATTCCGTTCTCGGCAGAGTCTCGGATTCCATCTTCCTGAACTATGTATGGAACCACAAGATGCTCCGCGATTCCCGTGATCATGCCCTTAGCTTGGGACTGGATCCACTGGAAACCGTATTTGCTGGTGTCGAAGGTGGACATGACAAATTCGGCCGCTGGAAGCAGTCCTACGACCTGCGCCATAACCTGGATGAGAACGGTCAGCCCATGAATAGTATCGCGACATTGGGTGCCGATTTCACCCACAACGCCCTGGATGAAGAAATGGGCGATGGCAGTACCAATCATCGAGCTGAGGATGAGTACCAATGGATGACCTTTGTACGTGATCGTGCGTGGTGGTCTGGTCCAAATCAGGACCCTACGGATGCACGTCGTAATGCGTCTGCCGATCTGTCCGATGTGTATGCTTCCGGTGCAAATTGGGATGGAATCGCTGCGTATCTTACCGAGAGATCCGTCATCAATGGCTCTAATTTTGCAACAAGTTTCAATACGGGCCACGGTCTGAAATATTATGAAGACGGTGCTGTCTCGAACGATAAAGAATGGTCAAATATCAACATTCAGGATATCCCTGTCACTTGGCAATGGTGGATGGATAGTGAAGGCGACAAGCTCAGTGTTGATTTTGACTATGGTCCCTCTTATGAGAAAGGCGCAAGGTACAACTATGACTCCATCGGCGCATTCAATGGCGGCAGCTCTCTCGTGGTGAACGGTACATTGAACGCTGACAACTTCCTGCGCCTATACAAAACCGACCTGTCCGTCAACGGACAATCCAAACTGGATCTGACGTATAACAAACCGTCAACTAGTGACGCTTCTTCCCTGCATGTTGGGCTGATCTTCGAAGATGATCCATCCAACGTGGTCAATGTGGAAGTGCCTAATTCAGGTCAGCATACGGAAGACTGGAAGACAGCTACATTGGATTTGAGTGCCTATCAAGGCAAAACCATTGCCGCTATGGGATTATCCTTTGACCCTAATGGCGAGTCAATCGAAAATTATCAGATGAATATTGGTGAGATCCGCATTTACGACGGTTCAGCGGCTGTACCGGATGCACCGACCGGATTCCATATTGCCAAAGCACTGACCAACACCGATGAACTGGTTGTTGCATGGGACATGAAGGACTATTCAGAGGTCAAACAATACAATTTATATGAAAATGGCGCCTATGTTGGCGGCGTGTATGATTCTACTTTTTATATCAAATCGCTGAAACAGCCGTCTGGTGAACTGTCCATTCGTGCGGTTGGTGCAGATGGTACCGAAAGTAAAGCAACCGTCCTGCCTTACGATCTGAATGCAGCCGTTCAGAATATTGATGTGAAATTCAAAAAGAATGGCGATGCTATTGTAAGCTGGAAAAACCCGAAAAAGGCAAAAGAATCAGGCAAAGACAAAGATAAGAATACGGATAAGGACAAGGATAAAAATAAAGACAAAGGTAAAGGCAACGAGTCAATTCAGCTCACACTAGAAACCGAATACACAAAAGAACCCTTCACCAAGTCGCTTCAGGTCAAAAAAGGAAAACAATCTGCCGTTCTGACCGGACTTCCGACCAATGGTGAGCATTATGTGCTGAACATCGCCATTGGCGGGCAGAACCCGGTTACCCATACCGGACAGCTCGCAGATCTTCAGATTACACCATATGCCAAGGAAAAGGTCACGGTAAAAGATGGAAAATACACACTTGCCCTGCCGGATCTGGAGGACTGGTACAAGATCTATGTATATGAAAATGGGGTACCACGCGAGTTCGGAGTCACTTACGTTTCGCAGAAATTCCCGTATATCATTCGGGGTAGAACGAAGCTGAGTGAACTGACCTTCACACCAGCCTCCAGCAGCAGCTCTTTGAAGCTGGTCATTGAGGATTATGCGGGCAATCAGGCCAGTACGATTTTGAGATAATACTGCAAAGTATTTTTTGTATACACCAGCATAACAGTAATGAAAACAAATAGCCCTTCACTTCCAAAAGGAAGTTGAAGGGCTGTTCTTGTTGATCTAACAATAAATATTCTACCAACAGCTATTAAACACCATTTTCCGTTAGCATAGTCCTTCGGATGAAATTGAGGACAGATGCTTGCGCAACTGCTTTTTGTCTATTTTATCCACGGCTGTTCTCGGCAAAGTATCCACAATGAACAGTTTAGTCGGCCATTTGTACGGAGCAAGGTGTGGCTCACAGAACGCCCGCACCTGTGTCAGATCCAAACTTTCACCGTCCCGTAACACTATGAAAGCGACGAGCTCCTCTCCTTCGTCGGGAAGAGGCTGTCCGATTACGGCCGCCTCGCTTACCGCCTCATGGCTTACAATAACATGCTCCACTTCGGCACAAAACACATTGGAACCGCCCACAATAACCATATCCTTCAAGCGATCAAACACATAAAGATAACCTTCGACATCCAGACAACCGACATCCCCAGTTCGAATCCAGCCATCGTGCATGGTCTCGGCAGAAGCCTCCGACTGGCGCCAATACCCCAGCATGGTTTGTTCACCTCGAACAACGATTTCTCCAGCCTCGCCCCTAACTGTCTCACTTCCGTCCGTATCTAATATCCGAACTTCGAAGGCCTGTTCACCCTGGGCAGCCAGGTCGGCGGGACGACCTACAGATCGAAGGCGATGAGGATCGCCCATATGCTGAGCAGGAAAAAGACGGCTTATGGACATTCCACATTCTGCTTGTGAGTAGTTGTTCACAATGATAACTTCAGGGAATTGCGATACGACTTCCTGTAGTGTATCCGGGGAAATAATGGACCCTCCACAGCCAATAAGCGATAGGCTCTTCAAGTTTCTACCTCCTACGGATGCCTCGCGGGTAAAATCACGAAGCAGTTGGCCTACTGTGCTGAGTTGCGTAATCTGATCACGTTCAACAGCTTCCATAATGCGGTGTACATCCGCTGGGTATTCGTCTAGAAATACAAGACAACCCCCAGCAGCCATGGTCGCCCACAATTGGAATTGACCCACCAGATGTGATAGGTTGAACACTAACACACGACGCCTGAGATCATGACCGAAGCCTGCAGAAGGCGTAAGTTGATTCCAAGCAGCCATACCACGATGCGAATGCATGACCCCTTTTGGCCGACCAGTTGTCCCACCCGTATAAATCAGGACTGCCGTATCGTCTACACTTCGTTTGAAATGGTCTTTTGGAGAGAACGCGGGTTCCTGCTGTAAAAGAGCAGCGAGCGAACTGCTCTTCGTCCCTTCTACGTCTGTCGTGAACAATTTTGGATAATACCCAAGAAGCTTTACCGTGGCAATAGCTGCGTCAGCATGTTGGTCATCATGAATAACCATATGTGGTTCTGCATCCTGAAATATCGCAGCGAGTTCAGGCACTGTTAGCATAGGAGACGGCACGAGCGGTATAGCACCGATTCCAACTGCTGCATAAAACGCAACGACGAGTTGGGGATCTGGATCACCTAAAAGGGCAAATCGATCGCCCGCCCGGAGACCTTCAACATACAGGGCATGACCTAGTCTTTCAACTAAACCGTAAAGCTCCCCATAACTCATCGTTTGGCCATGTCGCATTAACGCAGGTTCCTCAGGGTACAGACTTGCTGCAATCGGCAATCGTTCGGATAGAAGCAAGCAATTACCCCCAATATTTAAATTTCCATTTTTTCCGTTAAGAAAACTATGGAATAAAAAGAGAGTAGCATATATCTGGAATAATAAGTATTCATTATCCCCTATTAAAACCATAAATTCTTCTAATATTACAGTTCCGCCAACAGACGATCCTGCCATTTACCCTACTTGCTAACTTAATTAGGTAGCCCTAATTGGGCTGCTTTGTAAACTGAAATACAACATTTCTTTTATCATTACGTTTATTTAGGTAACGAGTACCAAGGAGGGGTTTGTCATAAAAGTAAAGACAATGTATTTTATTCTCAGTGTTGTAGCGTTATTTTTAATATCAGCTTGCGCAGGTGGTGTTACTGGCTCTAGTCAGCAGAATGAACTAGGTGAACCATATCGTGTGGCGTTGGAGGAGTTAATTTCAACAGATACGGCTCTTAATGGAAACATGGAGTATATCTCATTGGATTTTGATAAAGGAATTCCATTAAAGGATTCTGATAAGAAAAGCATTGAGGATTACCTTCACAGCAAATATAACGTAAAAATTTATAACCTAACCTATGAAGAATTGATTGAAGAAGGACTGTCTGAACAGTCTGAAAACACGCTAAAAGGGATTTTACTGAAAATTGAAAAGCAGGAGAAGCAATCAGATAATAACATTGCCATAGAGGTCAGTAAGTATCGTGCCAATGAGGGGTCGCTCTCTGCAAAAATAACATTAACCTATGAGGAAGGTAAATGGAAAGTTGCTACCCATACTCCTACAAGGGAAAGTTAAAGGATATAATTTTTTTCCAGTGAGAGTGCTAGGAAAAGTTTATTATGACAATTATGGAAGTAGCCCTTTTGGGCTTTTTTTTGCCCGTATTTTCTGGAGTACATCCCCCCCCTAAAGGTATACCAATAAGGATTGTTAGCATTTTTGCAACGATCCCTATTGTCATCCGTTAGTTTAATGAAACTCAATTATGCATTTGAATAATTAATCGAGACCACTCCTGGTAAACTACGGAACGAAGGAGTACCCCAAGTCCCCGAAGAAGAACTTTGGCTCGTGCTCCTAGTTTGTATCCTCCCATAGTTGAACCGAAAAGAAGTATCTTTATATACTAAAAGTGAGGCCTTTACATCTAAAGTAATCTTCAACTTGTTTAATTCTTTTCCAATATACTTAACAAAAAATTCATAACGTCTTTTTAACCATTCAAATAATCTACTCATGATGTTTGTAATAATTATACATATATGAGCGATCCGGTAGGACGTCCAATTTTTTTTTTGAAATAATCCCAACCTTTATTTCGCCTGGCACACTATATAATTGTCAGGAATTACAGATGCAACTATGGAGGAAAAAAATGGACTCAATTGGTAAAAACGGAAAAGAAGCGGCGGAAGCGATTCGGAGCTATGTCAAACCGATTTTCGGTTTTGCGTTAAACCGGGTCAAGCAGCGGGCCGAGGCGGAGGATCTGGCTCAGGAGATTATGCTGCAGTTGTTGAAATCCTTCTCTGGGGTGCGGGACATTAGAAGCCTTGACGCTTACGTCTGGACGGTTGCCCGATACACTTGGGTGAATTGGTTGAAAAAGCGTGCGCACGCTCCCCAAGCGATTGAAATCAACGGCATGTCCGAACTGTCTGCCGCCCCTTCCCGGGAGCCGCTTGACCGGCTGCTGGTAACCGAAGCTTACCGCGAACTGCGCCGAGAAGTCGCGTTTCTATCCGACATCCATCGCCGGATCGTGGTCATGCATTACTACGACGAGCTTAAAATCGGCGATATCGCGATTGCTCTGAACATTCCTGTCAACACGGTGAAGTGGCATTTGAGCGAGGCTAAAAAGAAGTTACGGAAAGGGATGAAACGTATGCGTGCAACAGGAACTTTAAGTGTCAATCCGGTCAGCATGGGGGAAATGGGCCATTCCGGTTCGGCCGGCAGTCTAGGCGAAACCAACGATTTTCTTGGACGCGCCTTGGCGCAAAATATCGTTTACGCGGCTTATCACAAGGCGCGTACCGTACATCAAATCGCGGAGGAGCTAGGAATGCCGCCGTCTTTACTGGAAGGCGAAGTCCGGCACCTGGCCGATTACAATTTTCTCACCCAAACCTCTCCCGGCAAATATCAAAGCAATACCATCGTCTGGGACCTCTTCGAGTTGGCTGTAGCCGGTCATCAATTTTGGCAAGATTGTGCCGCCGAAGTGGCCGATGTTCATTTCGACGCGTTAATGGAAGTTCGCCAGCAAGTCGAGGATAGCGGAGTGTACGTTCCGGACGGCGACTATAACTTCCTGCTCTGGACCTTGCTGCCCAAGAACGTCGAGGAGCAATCATGGCGGAGCATGCCGGCGGGCGAAAACTTCGATGCGGTCGCACCAATGCGAAAGGACGGAGGTCAGTATATTGCCTATGCGGCGTTAAACCAGAGCCACAGTTCCGATCCGGGTTTTGATTTGAGTAGTTACGTCACCTTCGGTCCGTCGCTCCGCTACGTCGAAGACACTCCCTTATACTTGTGGCAATTTAATACGTACTGGAGCGACCGCCAGATGGATTGGCGTTTCCTGGAATACCGGAATGTCGAGATTTGTCATGCGTTCCAACAAGGGGAGCTGCCCGACAACGAAGAGAACGCCGAGCAATATTCGTTCCTGCTGGAGAAGGGGTACATCCGCAAGACGGAGGAGGGGTACAAGTTCAATGCGGTTTGGATCGACTCTCCGCAAACGTTGGATCGGTTGAACAAGGCAATGCCGGATTTGTCCGCTCTGTATGCGCCTGCTGTCGGCAAGCTCTACGATAAAATGCTCAACCTGTTCCTGCAAAATCAGCCGAAGCATTTGGAGCCGCAGCTTGCTTACATGGTGAGAGGCAACACCGGCGGAGGCCGGCTTGTCGCTTATATTTTGAAGCATTTGATCGATAACGGGAAGTTGAAACCGCCGTTGCCGCATCAGCAGAAGACGATTTCAACCTGGATGGGGCCGGTCAAGTAAGTCGGTTCGGAAATGTATACGAAGAATAGCCGTTCCCGGGCGGTGGCCATTTTTACACAAAACTCTGTCTGTCCAACGAAGTGATTAGGACAACGCTATTTCAACGTGGCCCCCTCCCAACCTAACTCCGCCCGTCCCTCTTTCAGTTTTACGGAGATCATTTTCCCTCCTGTACATTAAAGTGGGTTATTGTCTATTAAATGAAAAATGCTCCCGTACCTGTGGCTAAAAGGTACGGGAGCATTTTAATTAGCTGTTGAAGTAGTGCGATTGTTCGAGGTCGGGAATCAGTGCGGGTTGTACAGGGCGCCATCCCAGAAGTTCCTGAGTTGCAATGCTTGATCTCGGGATATCAAGCATTGCAAGTGTGCTGAGAAAGCCGAAGTGGGTCTCTGCCTCTTCACGTGAAATACTGACTACAGGTACGTTCAGTTGCTTACCTATAACACTCGCGATGTCGCGGAATGGCACACCTTCATCTGCGACACCATCCAGTCTTGCACCGGCGGGTGCCTCTTCTAACGCAAGTCGGTATAAATGTGCGGCATCAAGGCGGTGCACAGCTGGCCACCGATTGTTCCCCTCTTCTATATAAGCTGAAAAGCCCTTTGTTTTGGCAATATTGATTAGTCTTGGTACAAATCCTGTATCACCCGCTCCGTGTACTGACGGACAAAGCTCTACAATCGATGTCCGCACTCCGCGCTCTGCCAGCGATAACACTACGTTCTCTGCTGCAGCTCCATTTGCGTGCGTAGTGATTACGAAGGGTTTACCAGATCCTTCAAGTGCTGCTCCCATCGCTTCTACGGCATGCAGATCTGTTGTGAGTGCTCCAGCGAAGTTCGAGAAGTCGTGGTTGAATGCCAGATGAATGACGCCTTCCGCAGCAGCCACGCCACTACGAAGGCTGTCGAGATCCTCGATGTCACCACGGTGAACTTCGGCCCCAGCCTCTTTTAGTTTCGCAGCGCTATTGTCTGAGCGCACAAGACCGGTGACCTGATGACCGGCATCAATGAGTTCGCGGATGACAGCGGAACCGATATAACCTGTTGCTCCTGTTACGAAAACACGCATTATGAAATCCCCCTTAAGCTACTATATATAATTGTATAAACGATAATTACCACGCAATGGGTCCATCCTCATCTGAAAATGTTCCTGTTGGACCGTCTGCTCCAATCATGGCAAGCCGAACCGCCTCACGCGCCCCTTGTTCCACACTACGAGTACCAGCAAAATTATTAAGCGCAGTCGATGTGAAGCCTGGACATGCCGCATTGACCTTGATGTTAGTGGATTCAAGCGCAAATGCAAAGGCAAGTGTCACCGCATGAACAGCCGATTTGGATGCCGAATAGGCACCAAACATCGCACGATGCGAGTTTTCCGGAATAGAGTTCCAGCTAAGGGAGCCGCCGGTACTGCCCATATTTACGATACGTGCTGCCGGGGCCTCCCGCAAAAGTGGCAACATCGCCTGCGTGACAGCAATAACACCAAAAACATTAGTCTCATAAACTGTACGAATATCATCAAGTGAAGCAACGGTCAAAAGACCACTCGCCGCGCCCCCGTTCGGAAACGGATCACCCGATCTGCCTGCGTGCGAGATCCCCGCATTGTTCACAAGTACATCGAGACGTCCGAATTCGTTCCGAATACGTTCTGCTGCTGCAGCGATAGAGCTCTCATCTGCAACGTCGAGCTGGAGAGCGTGTGCATTTGAACCGATGCTATTTGAGGCAGTTTCTCCATTCTCGAGGCTACGAGATCCGACGAGCACGGTGAATCCGTGTTCCGTGAGGTCCTTCGCAATTTGAAGGCCGATACCTTTGTTAGCCCCAGTGACCAGAGCGACGGGTTTATTTTGCATAGTTATAATCTCCTTTTTTTGCGATTGGTGGGCAATGCGACTTAAGTTGACGTGTCAACCATAGATCAAATTTAGCACATTGAAGTTGACGCGTCAACCATGTTATTATGCACCTATGGATAAAAACGAACTTAACGAAGAAGAAATGCGAATATGGCATATGTGGAAAGGTTCCTTTCAGAGCATCTTCGGTCGTGTTGTCAAAGATATGTCCGATCACTCAGGACTGTCAGAGGGTGATTTTGGAGTATTGGACCGATTAGTCCTTTTTGGCGACGGTAGCCTTCGCCAACAGGAATTAGCCGACTCTATGGCTTGGGATAAAAGTAGGTTATCTCATCACTTGAAGCGTATGGAAAAACGAGGACTAGTGATGAGGAAACCATTAGACAACGATCGCGGAGTACAAGTCAGTATCACTTCTTCTGGAAAATCAATGTTAGATGATGCCCGTCCCTTCCTCTCCAAGGCAATTCGCAAACATTTTTTTGAGCAATTAACCGAACAAGATATTGAGTTGATTACTAAGTTGGCGGAAAGGACAAACGCAGGGTCTTAGCTTACTATGGTATACAGTCCCGCCATTGGGACCACGTTTAATACCATGAAATGAAGAATGGATAGGAACTCAGCTGTATGCTGATTACCTATCCATTTCTTTTCCTTTTTTTGAATATTTAAAAAATTCAGAACGAATATTCAGTGTTTCTATAGTGAGTATATATCTATCTATTGTGTTAGAAATCATTTGAATTTCAAATGAATTGTATGAAGTTATACCCATTTTTGAAATGAGAGCAATCAAAGAAAATTCCCAACTCAAGTATTCTAGTGGCAAAGGGGAAAACATGGTATGGTTGTAATAAGACTAATGATTAGCTATTCATTCGAATCGAATCTCATCTATCCAGATTGTACTTGTGCCACCATGCCAGAAAGTCATCGTCAGTTGTCCTGGGCTGCTGCGATCTATCCCCTTTGCTGCCAAATCAATCGCAACTTCTTTAAAACTGGTTGTTATCGTATCCCCGCTGAAAGCTGCCAGTGTTTGGGACACTCCGCCGATCGAGAGCTGCATATGATGTTGTTCACCGCCGTGTTCACCTCTGATTCTAATTACCATTTTTGAATAATCCCCTATGTTTTGCTTAATATCAGAGCCAAACCATCCGTTATTGTTATACTGAAGCTTCAACGCCCCGGATTCAATGACACCTGCATCGTTTACGAACCCGTTTGCTCCCGTCCATTTGTTAATACCATTGCTTCCCGGCCAGCTCATTAAGTCGTTAAATTCATCTAGGACTAAACCGCTACTTCCGCTACTATAACCGCCGTCATATGGAGTTTGAGTTAAGCTATACAAAAGTGTATTTTCAGACTTCAAGCTGTCGAAAGGCCCGATGTTCTGGTTAGCAGGATCCATGCCAATGCCCACTTTTCCAAGCGGTGTCCTGCCACCGGTATAATAATTTGCATTGGCAAATCTTGCACTCGGACGATTGCCATAAGGATCAAGAATGGACAGCGCCAAGGTGTAAGTACCCGCTGGCAGGTTGGAAGGGATATCAAATTCCCCGGAAACTTGCTGATCCGAAGGCGTTTGATCATATTGACGCGTAGAGCTGTTCCAATCGTCACCTGGCATCCAATTCCGAATATCCACATTGTTGAAAATGCCCTTCCAAGCAACTGTGCGATCGCTCCTCAGCAAGCTGACTTCAACGGGCCAGTTATAATAGAACGGGGAAGAACCCTTGTTTACAACTTGAAAAGATACTTTCATTTTCTTACCTGGCTGAACGTTCTCGGAAAATGTCGCTTGATTGATGACGAATCGATATCCGAGTTCCTTCTGCATCAGTGCAGCTCCCTGAGAGACAGCGGGATTTTGGGCATCGTACAGGTCAATCCACCCTAGACTGGTCGTATGCGTCTTTTTGATCCAATCGATAACATAATTCAGATGCTTTATATCGCTTAAAGTATCATCCGGAGAATCGCCAGGCTGGATATGTTTCTGTCCCCAATCATAAGCAACCTCGCCGCCGTTGACTTGCGTTCTCCAGTTATCTCTAGCAACAATGCCTTCCCCACCTTCCAGATCATCAATTAATGCGAATGAGTCCCACAGAAGTCGGAAATCATAATTCTGGAACGTATCGGGATAACGCACTTGAACTTTCTTGTTTTGAAAAGCTTGCTCGGCAGCGTCGCCTAAAGCTGTCTGGAAGCTAAGCGGAATCCGATCGGTCTCATCGGCAAGTTGATCCGGGTAAATATGATGTTCTCCCCAATTACCCCACAATCCCAGCTCCACATAAGCAACACGGGGATCGTTATCCCAAGCTTGACCAAGCTTTTGAATAAATGCAACGAGACGATCTTTCAATATATTTGTTGTCCAACGTGTAGCCAAGTCACCACTAGGAACCCCAGGGGGCCAAAACTCTCCTTCGTTCGGATATACGATGAGAACACGAGGAATAACTTTTTTATTCTGGCTTTCAATGCCTTCCCAGGCTGCATTGCTCCAATCCATGATTTTCTGAACAGAGTCCGATGATGCATTTTCCAAGTCCGTGTATTTGATATAGTGCTTAAAAACAGTTCCGTATTCATGACTCGGAAATTTAGTGTCATTCATAAACCGTGTAGGTCTAAACCCCTTAAAAGGATTCTTGAAAGCCTCTTGCGTTTCAGTTAGATTAACGGTGATCATACCAGCTGCTGCGGACGTTTTAGGAAACATTACCGCTAATGGTCCTCCTATTAATAACCCAAGAGTTAATAACATGGCCATTGATTTAAGTGATTTTCTCTTCATTAATGAATACTCCTAATATCTGATGTAAAGTTTCTTTTTCTAGTGTTAAATTAAGTTTGCATCAACAAACATAAGTCTTACATTATGTATCCGTATTTCTCTGAATCGGTTGTTTCTCAACAATTAACAACCTAAATGAAACAATCTTTTTCATTTTGTGATCTTGTTTTCACCTCACCAGCCCAGTAAGTTACTCCAAGATGGCTAAGCTAAGATGTGTGTAGCTCATGGTGGATTCTCCTTGTGTGAAAGGTGTGTTATGGTGACTTCACTCTACACGAATCCGACCATGTGCCCTTATTTATACTTCACACTACAATCCGTCATAGCAAACAACCGCTAACCCACATATTTATGAATTAGCGGCTACAAATTTATCTGTTCACAAAAGCTACATCATTTTCGAAGTATCTTATATTCAATAGTTCGGACCACCGCGTTTAGGGCTTTATTGAAGGTTCGGAGTACTTTGCGGCGATTAGCTGGTAAGGCGCTCCTTTTAACTCTGACCAATATATCGCCTCTGGCGATCTTGTAGTCAAAAGTCGTGAACTTCACATCAAAAACCTCTTGAGGATCATAGAAGCTTTCAATCTTCAATTTTAGAAAACGGCGATTTGATTTTAAAGAATTCTTTATACGTTATTGGTTTTCGGCCAATCAGACGTTCAAGATCTCCAGACGTCTCCGAGAATTCTCCAGTGTTGATTCCTCGCACCCAACCTAATAAGAAATCAGTCATAAGAACAGGTAAACCATTCGCTACCATAGTGTCTATATATTCTTTTTCGCTAATTGCCTCATAAGGGATATTCATCTCATTAATCTCCGAGAGAGCTTCAGCGATGTCTGCAAAAGAGCTTCCCTCGCTGCCACTTAAAGTATATGACTTATTTTCGTGCCCGTTTTGAGTGAGAACGGCTACGTTTGCTGCCGCCAAATCGTCCAGAGATGCAGCGGCTACTTTACCGGAACCCGTGGGTACTCGCACGCCGACTTTAAGCGCCTCTCCGAAATACGAATGCATGACTTCAAGATACGGTGGATTCCGCAAAATGGTATAGTCTAATCCGGATGCTTTAAGCGTTTGTTCAGCAAATAAGTCTGACATCGATACTTCGGGCACAATAAGATTTGAATTTTCTCTTCGTATGATCGACGTAAAAATCACTTGTTTGACACCAGCCTGTTTTGCAGCTGCGATTACATTGAAATGTTGCGTATTGCGGTCGGTAAATGCTTGCGCGGAAATAAGCATTACTTTTTCAACACCATTAAAAGCCCGCAAAAGTGAGTTATAATCAAAATAGTCGCCCTTGTGAGCTTCTATACCTTCTTTAACAAACTTTTTTATTTTTTCGGATTCCGGATCACGTACCAATACAGCGACCTGATTTGACGGAACTTTTTTCAGAAGAAGCTCTAGTGTCCTGCTGCCGAGATTACCTGTTGCACCAGTAATAAGTATTTTCCCCATATGAATAACCCCTTTGTACTTTTATTAATGCTTAAATTTTATACTAGAAACCAATCACGACTTCGAATCGTTTACCAGTTTTATGACTATATGATTGACTGAAAGCCCTTAACGTTAGAGGGTGCATGAATATGGAAGTCGGTAAATGTCCACAAATTACGATACATTTCAACCAATAAGATTTGGTTCACACAGCTGCTGGCACCTACTGCCTAGAATAGCGTTATCGTACACTGTATCTCTCCAACAGATTTAAATTCAATCCAGCAAGAGGACGTCCTATTTGCTGCAGCAGACCGCCCTGGCTTAAGGAGCCAAGATCAATACAGGCAAAACCAATGTTCTCCCAAATTTCTTGCAAGACTTGTTTGGTTTGGATGTCGTCACCGGACATGAATAGGACAGTCTTCGGCTTCTCTTCCGTGTAATCCTTAATCCATTCCATCGGAACACTGTTAAAAGCTTTGATTACCCGAGCACCCGGAGCATATTGGGCTACGATTTCACTCGAATTCTTTCCTGATAATTCACCGACTAAAGGTTCCATATTTTCAAAGCGATTGGTAGCATCAATAAGAACACGGCCTGTCCAGTCAGGAACCATGGACAAAGCAGTAGGCATTTGCGGCCACATTACGCTCAAAATTACAAAGTCCTGCTCAGCTGCTTCTATAGGTGTTCCAGCTTTTGCGCCAGTACCGAGCGAGCTTACCAGGTCTGAGAGCGTTTCGGGACCACGGCTATTACTGAGAACAACTTCATGACCGTGAAGCAAGAGATGCTTCGCCAGCGTTTGAGCAACTATTCCAGCACCAATAAAGCCAAATTTCATTAGGCACCTCCATGAAAATTTATTTGTTTAACATTCTCATCTTATTCTCCAATGAAGGTAAGTTGGTCATAATGTAACAATATCAGTTACATTATGACCAAAAAAAAAGGTTATTAACTTCCTGTGCCTTTTTTATCATATCATCCACATCATCTTTTATCGTGAAGCTAGCGAGAACATCTTCCTTTGATTAAGTTTGGCAGTAGATCAAGTGACTGTTGTTTCACGGTGAAATATTCAGAGATTATTTGTAAAATTCGAATTTGGAGGCTGCAGAATGGATTGCAAGTGATAATCCTTACCTTTAAAAAACTTACCGTCTTACATTCGTCAGTGTACTTCCCCATTCACCGACTGGTTCAAGCCAGCTTACGATTCTATCATCAATTAGGTTGGTAAGTGCACCTTCATACTCAGCACGATAAGGTTTATTAAGTTCGTGTTGAATCCAACTTTCTCTTGTACCCTGCCAGATCTCATAGATGACAAGATCATCAGAATGATCAAGATCATCGGAGACGATTGCATTGACAAAGGTAGGTTCACTCTTGAAGTTGCTAATCATTGCAAATAGACTTTCACGGAAAGCTTCTTTCTTACCAGGCTTAATTTTAAAACGTATATTGAGAATTATTTGACTGTTGTTCGTTGACATCATTCGAACACTCCTCTTATTAATTTTTTTAATTTCTTCATGGTCACAAGTCTCATTATGTACTATGTATCACTTTTAAAATAGTACGTACTTTTTGGTTATATAGTAACCAAAAAGTGATAATTGTGATGAAATGCAGAATAAATTGATTTTTTAAATTACTCTATTCTACATTTAATCTCCGATATTCATCCTTGTTCCATGTCTTCTCTGCATAATCCTGACCCCAATCACAAAGAGCTCGCAAAGTGGGTTCAAGTGACATACCCATTTCTGATATTGCATATTCCACTTTTGGTGGTACCTGATTATACATTTTTCTTATAATCAAATTATTACTCTCCAACTCCCGCAATGACTGTACTAACATTTTCTGAGAAATTGATGGTATGAGCCTTTTCAATTCACCGGTCCGTTTAGGACCTTTTATTAAGTAATACAGTATAAGAGGTCTCCACTTTCCGCCAATGACATCTAAGGTTATTTCCAGATCACAATAAAAAGTTTTCAATTGAGAAACACCATCCCTTATTTAATTTCCATTATTATAGTACATGTGTTGATTAAATCCACCTCCCTTGCCATATATTCTGTCTGTTTTTATCAATGCTATTACATGGTCTGTTTAAATCAGATAATTTTCAAGACAATTGAACTAACCGGAAATAATTGCTCAAAATGCCTGAGTTGTTTATCCTTTTTCAAGATTCAAGTGCGAAAAAAAAGAGCTACCGCGTACCCTAACTAGGAATGGGTAAATCCAGTTCAGTCAGGGGCTTGCTCCAGCTCTTATACATTCTTATATATAACTCCTATGTGTTGATTATCCGTTAAGCTTTGACATTTCTTCTTTTATGTAACGTGTCCCATGGACTACATGTTTAGGGCTGACATCTTCAATTGGGGCCAAATCTTCGGAGCTAAGCTAGATTTCGAGCTGCAGTAATCGACAAATTCTTTGGCATTATGAAGTCAAAATTAAAAGGCATGGGCCCGGTACAATACCGAGCTCATGCCCACCAAAGTGCAAAGAAATATTGGTTTAACTTTAAGGGCACTGTAATGTTGATCGGCTGGTTTCTTGATTATATTGAGTTATCGTTTCTATGTTAGCGTACCGTTCTCTATGCAACGATCCTATTTTCAAACCGTTTTTTTGTAAGCCAAGATCTCTAGGGTTGATTTTTTGCTCCCCACTCGCAAAACCCTTCTAAGACCGGTAATAGTGTTCCCGCTTTATCTGTAAGACTGTACTCGACTTTAGGAGGAACTTGAGGATACTCTCTCCGTATTACCATACCGTCCGCTTCCAATTCTTTAAGTTGTGAACTCAGTGTTTTGAAAGTAATCGCTCCGACCTGTCTTTTTAGATCATTAAAGCGAACCGGTTGATTTTCTGCCAAAAGATACATAATAACCATTTTCCATTTCCCACCAATAACTGACAATGTATACCCAAAAGGTGTATCCTGAATATTTTTAACTTTCCCCTGATATTCAGCCATGCTCATATTTCCACTATCCTTTCTGATAGTACCTATCATTAAAGTGCGTACTATTTTTTTATAAGTACTCATTTTATACTAGCCTTACTTTGAAATAAAGGAGAGAAAAAAAATGACTACTGTCAAAACTTATAATCACAATCTATGGGATCACGGCATATCTCAAGGCTACAGCGTCAACGGAACCATCTACATTTCGGGACAATTTTCCCACAATTCGGAGGGCACCTTCGTTGGTGAGGGCGATATTGAAGCACAAACCCTGCAAACGCTGGAAAATCTCGATCGCGTGTTGGCGGAATTTGATATTACAAAATCGAACCTCGCTTATGTGGAGATTTATTTGACAAACGCACAAGAGCATATAGGGCCATGTATCAAGTTGTTTAGGGAATACATGGGACAACACCGGCCCGCGGGCAGCTGTATCGGTGTGACCTATTTGGCTTCACCTGAGCAGCTGATCGAAATTAGCGCTGTTGCACACACAAACTAAGTCTATTACCGTTTTGTATGTTTCACTAAAAATAGTAGTATATTGCTGTTAACTTAAAGAAACTGCAGTCGATCCATTGCTCGGCTGCAGTTTTATCATATTCAGCTATTGTTTCTCGTTAGCTCAATGAGTATCCTCAATTTAGTCGTTCAAAACTCATCGATCAACGAGATACCTTTAGTAATCCTCATTCTACTATCTTGCAAGAAATCGCGGGTCCAGTCATCTGGTTTGCTTAAATCCCAGCTCCGATGCATACCGACAACCACAATGATTTCGCGAAGTCTAAGGAATAGCTTCAACAAATCCTTCCAGTTGTCTGGCATTCGTCGACCATCCTCTATATAGCCTAGCTCGAAGTGCTTTATGAAAAGTTCATACTGGTCCTTTCGTTCGAATTTCGAATCTTCTCCGAATACATATAGCGAGTAATACAGCTGGATAGCAATATCCTCGACATACCAACTGTACTGACACTCGTCGAAGTCAAAGAGAGTTAATCCCCCAGCTTCATTGATCGTGAAGTTTCCCACATTAATATCTCCGTGGATCAAACCAAAATTATCTGCATTAACAGGCAGACTCGCCAATTGTACTTTAAGTTCATCAAGGGCAATAAGGATTGGTTGAAGTTCTGACGGCAAGTAAATCCTCGGCTCGTAAGAGGTGTTCATTAAACTCCCAAGTGTGCCTTTTGGCAATCGTAGGGTTGTAAAGCTTCGCTAATTCATGAAGTCGGCCCGTTATACGTCCACACTTTTCATAAAGTATAGAATTGCCTAGACATTCTGGATATCCGATTTTACGGCCTGGTGCATGTTTAAAGCAGGTTACGTAAAAATCCATTTTATTTCCTTGAACTAGTTCACAATATTATCCATTAATTTAATAAATAGGTTCTGACACTGCTATACCACTCTCTGAAAGATAATGAATCCAATCCATTTCTGCTACAAGTCCTTCCGCCGTGCGAAGAGTGCTCGGAGTGAAACGGAGAATATATTTCAATTCATCGCGATTATAGGAATATATAAAGTTTTGAAAACCTCCAATGAAAGTGAGTTCCTCTTGGCTGCCCTCATAACGCGCGGCGCCTTCTGCAGCATGTTCGTCCAAGAACAATAATTTTATTTTTGGGTCCATTAGCTCTCCTTAGTAATATAGATTAAATTATGGCCTAACTCGCTGTTGCCTAAATTTAATAAAATGAATGCCTGGTGACATGCGAAAGCCCCACTTTCAAGATTTTTATATACATATAAATCATACTAATCCAACTTTTTACAGTCAACTAAAATGGTTGATCTATTGCGCTATCCTGCCCGTTAGCTTAATAAGGAGCTCATCATCCTATTATAATTTTCCTGTTCTCTACTTTCTGTAAAGGTATACCACTAAGGATCGTTAGCATTTTTTCAACGATCCCTATTGTCAGTCCGCTAGTTGAAATAAGTAACTGATCACTTCGATACCCTGCCGACTATAAGTCCTAGGGATATTAGATTGCATCTGTTTACCAACAGTATTCCAATCATAGAAAGGAGACCTGAGATGATTCGCCTGTTAGCCTTGATTTTATACATTTTATACATCAAAGGGATTACTTATGTAAGGTCACAGCCACTCACCCTAATTAGAGCGTCTCAACCAACTTCTGAATCTTTGAGTGGGAAATTAAATATACAGGACCCATTGTTTCTATGTTGCCGTCCTTTACACGTATAGCGCTCTCCTGTTCTGCCGCATAAACATCAATCTCTTCAGACAAGGGGAACAGGTAGCCTTGAACAAACGTGGCGTAGTCGCGTTGAGAATGAGATTCATAGGCAAAATGATCAAAGCCAATACCATCATAAATAGTACTTGTTTCCAGTTCATCAGTGTTATTCAAGCTTAACCATTTTGCTGCCATGTTTAACGCACCGGCGCTGGCCCCCAGGATAACGGCATTGCTATTCTTAATCGCATTCGATAATTCATAATCCAACAAAAAATGGTTCTGTAGAACAGGATATCCACCACATAAAAAAATGACAGAAGCGTTCCGAATGAATCGCTGAGCATCTTCTTTCTGCATACGGTAATCAATGAAATGATATTCATCAAAAATAATGTTAGCCTGATTCAACCAGGTCCATTCAGAAATATCATCCATGTTAATTTGCTCATCTGTATAACCAGACGGGTCAGCACTAATCATAACAAGCGATTTTCTGTCTTGTATATCCTCTTGCAAACAATGGACCAGCTTCTCAGGAAAAAAATGATTAAACCAACTGAAATAGTAGTGAGTTTTCAAACTTAATTACCTCCATATGTATTATTTATATTCATCCATAGGATTCATAGACAACCTCTTTTTTACATACACCATACAAAATAATCCAATTTATTGATAGTACATTTAACTTAGATATAACCACGTTAAAAAAAGCCCGGTTCATCCCCCGGGCAACATACACTTTTGTATGGGTTACTTACTTATAAATTCTACCATCTTTTGATGCAATTCCTTCTCAGAACATTGAAAGATACCATTAAAATCCTGGGGGTTACGGATCAATTTGTTTAACTGGTCTATTCCATATTGTTGAACAACAAACTCCACAAATAGGAACGAAAACTGAAAACCCTTCATCGTTTCGAATTCCCAATTATCATTATCTAATTGTTCGAACGTTGGGATCTCTAAATTGTGAATAGCCTCTTCTGTTGTACCATCAATAAAGTCCTGAGTCATCAGCTTGGCTTCATATCCACCAATTCCTTGCCTTATCCATTTCGGAGCCTTCGGATTAATTTCACTTATTAGCCACATGGTGAACAAGTGAACCGTACCTTTAAGAATCGATTGATAGGTATGCTCCGGTCCTGGATTTAATGGAGATACAATTTTGAGAATACTCCCTTCATAGGTACCCATGAACCAATTCGGAGCATCTGCTTCTCCGACCGCTTGGTGAAACGATGGCATATCAGGATATACTTCAATCGTTACTTTGCGCGATGGATGATAATTGTACTTTAGCGAGATTCGTTCAATATGATCACTTAGTTCATTGAACAAATCATGGTGTACTTTATTGGGCTGATTATTCAATCCCTCGTTTTCACCCTTATTAACAATTGAAATCAAATCTTGAATAGACATGATCGTAACGCCTCCCCATTCTTTCAGTTCCTTTTTAAGTTTTTCCAAAGCTCTGTAGAGTCTGTTCTTTACTGCACTTTCACGCATCCCTACGATCTTAGAAATTTCAAGCAGTGTGCAGTCCACAAAAAAGCGTAATGCAATGATTTCCTGGTCGGTTTCATTTAACTTTTTCAGCGCAATTCCGATATCAATTCGAAAATCAACATACTTCGTAAATTCAAGGGAGATCGACTGTGATTCATATCCTGTAAAATCAAACGGCGTTTCTTTTTTTCGCGATAACCTTCGATATTCGTTTTTCACTGTATTCTGAGCAATCTTGAATATCCACGTGAATAAATTTGATTTGCCTTGAAATTGGTGAAGATTCTCGACTGCTTTTAAAAACACCTGTTGAGTCAAATCATCTGCAACCATCGGATTCAATTTCAGGGAAAAGTACTTGCAAATTCTTTGACGATACAACTCATAAGTGTTTTCAAAGTCAGTGATACTTTCCTGTTTATCCGGATAAACAGGTTTTGTGTCATGAGCTCCTGACATGGTAAGAACCTCCTCTTGATTTACAATGAATTAGACACCAGAGAGAGTCAGAAGGCCACATAAATATAAAATATGTATTCAACTTTTTAGGCTTGTTACTTACAGGACCAATGGCTAATCACCCTTTTTGAAATCTGTCTTCAAATCATCTCTATGATTTCATATCTTTACAAATTAACAATGATAAGCAAAGATTGGAGTAGTTCTGGAGGGAATCACATCATGTAAACGCCTTCCCAAAAATGAAGGAGAGATAATAATGAAATACACCAATGTTTTATTATCAGGCCTCATTGTCTTAGGTAGCTTAGGCACGTTATCAACTGTATCAGCTTCGTTCCATACTCTTGATAAGTCAGTAGCTCCAATTGCTGTTAAATCAACTTCTGTGAACTCCTCGACATACCAGAGTATACCTAGGTTTGAAAAAACGATAGGCTCAAATAAAATTGTCTGGAAAGGTGACAACATCACGATAACCGCGAACACCTTAAAGCTAGATGCTGCTGCAGATTTTGAGCAAAACATTATTGACACCATTGTAGTTACTCATGGTAAAGAAAAGCACACCTTACAAACGGGAGATTTTGAAGTTAAATTATTGAATATCACTAGTGTTGTTGGATCTCCATCAAATGAATGGATTGCTATCCAAGTAGAAAAAAGTGCCGGCAGCAACCTCATTCTCGTGAACTTTAAAACAGGAAAGTACACAATTTTAAACGAACGTCTTGAAAAAGCAGGTAAACAAAATGTAGAAACCATTTCATCATATAATTGGTCACCAAAAGAAGACATCATTGCATTTTCCTATGGAAATACGGAGAAAAGCACTTTAGCAATCTACGATACTAAGAAAGACCGTTTTGTTTATCTCCCTCGGGCAACCAACTATATTAGCACCGGTTTAATTTTATGGCATAAGAACGGAAAAAATATAGATTACATTAGTGAGTATCCTTCAGATCAATGGATTCTTTTTAGATACAATACAGCCAGCAGCCAAGTTAAACCTGTTAAAAAAATTAGCCGGAAAGAATTTCAACAGTGGTTAAAATTAGATAAATAAAATGATTATTCAACTCTCCTTCCTTTATCCCCTACCTACTGACTGACAACAGTTCTCTCGTCCATATTTTGTATTAAACAAATTTTCTTTACGACTTTCATGTGGTTTGTAGCGTTCATATTAGTGAACAGAATATTCTAGTAAATTTGGGTTTTCATAAAAGAAAAAGGAGGTGATTGGTTTTTCCCCGTTAGAAGTTGGTACTACGCAAATTAAAACCGAGGTGTAAAATGAAGAAATCTATAATCCTGTTACTTTTCAGCGCACTGCTACTCATGCTAATTCCCATGCACACCCATGCAGCTACGAATCAAACTAAAATTATTTTAGATGGCCAGGAGCTGGTTTTACCCAGTGATGTTGAAGTCGTCAATGTAAGAAACAATATTATGATTCCTATTCGAGTAGTCGCTGAGAATTTAAAATTCAACGTGAAATGGGATCAAAAGACACAAAATGTAAATATCGAACAAGCTTCCAATGCCATTTCTTTGACCGTTGGGAAGGATCAAGCTACAGTCCAAAACAACAACGTCAAACTTAATATCGCTCCACAAATGATCAAGAATACGGTTGTTGTTCCTCTACGTTTTGTTAGTGAAGAGATGGGTCTGAGAGTGGGCTGGAATAACAAAGACAAGATTGTTACACTAACCAGCAATAATGTATCACAACCAACTTCACCTTCTAATGGGAATGATGCAGCCACTAACCTGGTTCATGATATAACTTATGCCAATAATCAACTCGTCGTCTCATTAGACCGTGAAGTTGCTCCAGTCATATCTACACTAAAAAATCCCGAACGGATTATCGTAGATTTCCCATCCACCAACTTCGGAAATATGGGACAAGTCCCCTCTGGAGGATCCATGGGAAGGTTGGATGTTAACGAATTTCCAAATATTACCGAGATACGTTATTCTCTTTTTAAAAATGATCCGCCTCAGGTTCGAATCGTAATCGAATTAAACAATATAAGTTCGGTGAATTACAAACAACAGACAATCGCCGGTAAATTTATCCTTGATCTAAGTATGACAAATGAATCTGCACCTGCCACTCCTGTTAACAGCGGCAAAAAAATAGTCGTTATTGATCCGGGGCATGGAGGAAGTGATCCAGGTACAATAAGTTTTACCAAAAAACATGAGAAGCATTTTGCCCTTGCTTTAGGCCTAAAAGTGCAGGCTCTTTTAGAAAAGGAACCCGACATAGAATTAATTATGACTCGGGAAACGGATATCTACCCTACACGACCGGAACGTGTCAAACTTGCCAACGATCTTAATGCAGATGTGTTTGTATCTATACACGGTAACAGTGTAACCGCTGCTCCTCAGATATCGGGAACTGAAACGTATTATTACCAACGCGAGAGTAGTAAAGCACTGGCGACCCTCATTCATAAAAAACTGATCAATGCCTTGGGATTTAATGATCGTGGCGTAAAGAACGGAAACTACCAGGTCATCCGAGAAACCACGATGCCTGCGGTTCTTCTAGAAATCGGATTCTTAAGTAACCAGATTGAGGAGGAGGCCATGATGTCAGAAACCAATCTAAATAAAGCGGCACAAGCCATTGTGGATGGGATAAAAGAGTATTTGAAGTTATAGGGTAGTGAATAATTTAAGAGGATGTGCTTCTATGAAAAAAAGAATCTATTGGGCTATCACGATTTGTGCCATAAGCATACTAGCGGTAGGCTGTGCTACGAAACCTACTTCTTCTAGTCCAGTGCAGGGTTCCGATCCGGCAAGTACAACACCAGCGCCAATAATTAACCCGAGCGAAGAAAATGAAGAATCTCAAGAAATTGAGGTATTCTACGCAGATGATCAACTATTACAAGTAGAGCAACGTAAAAAAGAAATTACATTCAAAGATGACTCCGAAAAATATAGTAAGACATATGCGGCCCTTCAAAGTAGCGATCAAACCGAACTTATTCCATTGTGGAGTAATATTGATCTACTTTCTGCTACTTTTGATCAAGGAAAATTAACGCTGGATGTGCATATTCCAGATGAAGCAAGATTAGGGTCTGGCGGCGAGCTTTTAGCGATCGATGCTTTGAAAGGAACTTTTTTTCAGTTTGATGAAGTAACCAGTATTGATTTGCTTGTTGACGGAAAAGCCACTGACAGTTTAATGGGTCATGCAGAATTAGAGCATCCACTAACCCGTGAATAAATCCATAGAAAAAATATTCTCTGTTTGAAGTGTAGAAATGCCACAATATAAAAAGCATGATCTAAAAATAAAGATCCATTCGCAAAGTAATTAGGCGAATGGATCTTATTTTTTCGGTTAAAGTGGACTTGCACTTCTTCTATGTCAGGGAGTTATGAAGTTCCTTTTTGTTTACTCGCCTGCATCTGCTGGGCAAATCTCATCATCTCTTCGAACTCTTCCTCAGATACGGCATCCCCATCGGTGCTTATGTCTTGTACAATCGGAATTTCGGGCTTAGCTTTGGTTCCTTTGCCGTATGTACGGGTACGGGTTCCAGCTGCACCAGCAGCCTGTTTGCCTTTGACCTTGGCCTGATCACGAATATATTGCACAGCTTTCTCATATGAGTTTACCTGCTTGAGCAACATGTTGGAGGCAATGGCCTCAACGAAGTTACGGTTAATCCGCTGCTCTCCGCCGGATACAAGTAATGCCATCAAATAATGAATCAATACATTGATGACTTCACCAGGCAACTTGTAGCTCAGATCAATTTTCTCAAATATATCGATCAGATTGTCCGGTACTGCGCCCGGGAAGAACGTCTGCAACAGACGCGTATACGGCTCATTACGAAGCATCATATTATATTGATGAATATCACACTTCGTCATAAATTGTGGAGGTACTTCGACGTAATATTCCATCTGTACTCCATGCTCAACAGGTGGTTCACCGGAGTCTTCTTTCCGCTCTGGCTCTTCCATATGCTGTCTCAGTGCTACGACCTTCGCGGCCTGTACGGTCTGTTGCTCATGACGCTTCTTCGTCTGTCTGAACTGCATACTTGCTTTATGCTGAAGATCATCCAGAATTAGCTGGCCCTGTGGACTGAAGATATCATCTTCATCCAGCAGACGGCATACATCCTGCACACTAAGGTTAAACTTGTTCACGACATAATTCACAATGCCCAGTTGTTCATGATCGAACCGCAACTGTTCTACATGACGGCGATTGACCGACTCCCGCGGAAAACGCAAAATAATGTCAGCGTAGTTCAAACTGTTTTCTTCCGCTGCATCATTCGTGCCTGTCCGCTGGGCCGTAGTCGATACTTCCGACAATGCTTGCTCCAACTCGTAATCAATCACATGGGTATTCAATTCAAATATATCGTAAAAGGGAACGGAAATATTCTCTTTATTGGCTGCCGGATAAGGCGCGTCCCCATTTTCCACTGCCGAGAAACCCGAACGCAGGGAAAGCACGGCGAATTTGCCTATCTTGTCACGAAGCAGCAGTGTCAAATGCTGTGTCCGGAAAAACTCTGCCGGAGAGAGCGGCGGTTGCAACTCATATTCGTAGATGTAATCATCATTTTCCGGTATATATAGCCGTGAAGTCTGAAGTAGCCCCACTGCCTCAAGCTTGGATGTCTGCTCTAACAAATATTTGCGCCCTTTCTCACTTGGCTCCAAGCCAAGCGTCATGAACAGCCTCCGTTGCTGTTCAAGCGGCGAATAACCGACCTGTTCACCGGGAAGATGCTGAAACAACAGCCGATACAAGCCAACCGCAAAAGCACCTACCATGGGCTGATATGCTCCTGTAAGCATACGGTCATCCAGGGCGCTAAGTCCAAACTCCCTGTATACGCAGTAGCGATGATGTTCAGTATAATGGTGCAGATTCTTCATGCGCATAGCCTGATCTCCTTCTCCCCAAATGTATGTTTATCTATTCTATCATAAATGTCTGATCCTCAAATGCTCAAAAACAGGTAAAAAGATGGCCTGTTCTCGCTCCGTTTCGTCCTAGGTCGACATCATTCACGTTTTCGCCGAATTTAGCAAATTTCTAAATAAAAATGTCGAGAGCCGCTAGAATACTATAAAAGCTGTAGCCGCAGAATACAAGGGAATATCTGAAGAGAATGTTCTCCAGATGTATATGAAGTACAAGTGTACAATAATCCTTCTAATATAAATAAACAGCAAAAAAGCCTTCCCTTTGTACTCGTAAGCGTTTACGACAAAGACAAGACTTTCACGCGATTACAGTGGCATGTGTTACCTCACTCCAACAATCTAAAACATTCTGTACCCACCCAAACGCAACTTCTGGATCGTCCAGCCACTGATTATCGCACCAGCCAGTCCAGCGATGCCCGTCATATAGTCTACAAGCTGGAAAGAACCCAGATGTGACATTAGAGATGACGAATGATCCCATAGAGAGTAAACGACGACAGGCAAAATCACAATGATGAACAGATAGGAAGGAAACCAAGTGGTCTTCATCAGCATGTTCAGAATGAAACCGATACCAAACATCATAACGAAAAATAATACCATCAATACCAACACAGGTATAAATTGCATCGGGCGACATTCACCTCTTCTTTCACACATTCAGGTTTCACTTCTAGATAGTAGTTAGTGTACCGCAAAAAATGTGGCGAAGCAACGAACTTTCTGGACAAATTTCCCTATATTTATACTCTGTTCATTTGCCCTTCTGCTTCATGTTGGGATACAATGTAAACGATAAAGCACTCACCCGTCCCTTATAGTGCGTATTCAAAAAGAATGGTTTTCAGTACCGAGAAGATGGAATGAAGTTAGAAATGGAGCGGCGGAGCGTAGATAGAGCTACGTGAGCAGCTACAATGTTTCCTAAGGAAACATACTTCGGAAGCCTCCCACTTATTTCGGCTGAATGCCATATTCGATGCTGATGATGCCACTAGGCATCATTCGTAATCAAAAGCGGACTTTTTGAACAACCTCTTATAGGGATTTGGAAATATACCTTGCAGGAGGAACACAACCAATGAACGAAGCCGCATCAACACTGGAGGGCTGGTATGCCCTGCATGATTTTCGCTCGATTAACTGGGCCGCCTGGAAAGCAGCAGATGATGAAGAACGCGCTGTAGCACTGGACGAGCTTCAGGAATTCTGGAAAGAATGGAAAGAAGTCGAGGATTCATCCAAAGGAAGTACCGTTGTATATACGGTTGTAGGTCAAAAAGCAGACCTCGTCATGATGCACCTGCGTGAAACGCTGGAAGATCTGAAGGCTGTTGAAAACGCGTTTAACAAAACGATGTTTGCTCAATACACAACGAAGTCGTATTCCTACGTTAGTGTAGTGGAACTGAGCAACTATCTTGGCAAAGAAGGCGAAGACCCGATGCAGAATCCGGAGATTATCGCCCGCCTGAAACCTGTTCTGCCACAACGGCAATACATCTGTTTCTATCCGATGAACAAAAAACGTGAGCTGAATGACAACTGGTACATGCTGTCCATGGACGAGCGTCGCACCATGATGCGCAGTCACGGCATGATTGGTCGTAGCTATGCGGGTAAAGTGAAACAGATCATTACCGGCTCTGTCGGTTTCGACGATTGGGAATGGGGCGTTACACTATTTGCGGATGACGCACTTCAGTTCAAAAAACTCGTCTATGAGATGCGTTTCGATGAAGTTAGCGCACGTTATGGCGAATTCGGTTCGTTCTATGTGGGAAGTCTGTTGAACGAAGGAACCCTGGAAGACATGCTTAAGCTGTAAAAATAGCACAAAGTACAATAAAGCACCGCGACATCTCCTTTTAAGGATATTGTCAGCGGTGCTTTATTATCTATCAATATTCTACTACCTCAAGCTTGATTTAGATCTATATTGTTTGAACTATTTATTTACACAAAAACGGAAAGGACAGAAAAAACCTGAAAAAGCGAAGCGTTCGCCTTTATCACCGGATTTTCCCTTTAACAAAAGGGAATCAAAAAAATCTGGGGATAACAGCGATTGGAAGGTTATTCTGTCATTGAAGTGTATGTGTAAACATCTTTAGTTCAACTTATATCGTCTCTAATCTTGCTCCTCATCTACCGCTTTCAGCGATTCGAGGAACTCGGCTGTGGCCCGATCACGGTCACGCCCCTTCTCTTTAAGCCGCTCAATCGCAGGCATAATGAGAATATCCACTTCTTTCTGCACAATGTAGGCCAGATCATATTGATCCTGTTCCTCGAGATAACCACCGACCTGCATCAGGGCGTTGTATCGATCCAGCTCTTCACGTGTTAATAGTCCCCGGACCTGAACACTACAATGTCTCATCCAAAAAACCGCCCTTTCTTCAGGACTAGCGGAATACCACCAATGATGAACAGATAACGCAGATCAACCAGCTTCTTCAACTGAGCCGCTTTCCAGCCCTTGTATTTCTTGCCGCCTACAACAGCAATGGCTTCACCTTTACCCAATGAAGCAACCGTTCCTTTGCTCGTAAATACAAAAGGTTGCGGCTGTTTCTTGCGAATGGATGCCACGACGTTCTTGGCGCAGTTCACACCCTGCTGCATCGCAATCTGGGCTGTTGGCGGATAAGGCCGTCCTTCCGCGTTGAACACAAGTGAATTATCACCAATGACATAAACATGTTCATGCCCCGGAGCACGCAAGTAGTCATCTACTTTCACACGTCCTCGCATCACTTCAAGACCTGCCTGTTCAAGCAGTGAGTTACCGCGAATACCGCCGGTCCATACAACTGTAGCAGCATCGAGCTTTTCACCCTCACCCACAATAACCCCGTCCGGGAGACATTGCTTGATTGGAACACCAATTTTGAAAGTAACGCCCTTCTTCTTGAGCACATTCATCGCATGTTCTACCAATTCCGGGTCAAATCCAGGCAAGGCCGAAGGCGCCGCCTCTACATTATAGATGTGCACATGTTTCGGATTCACGTCGAACTCCTTGCACAGCTGTGGAATACGATCTGCAAGTTCAGCTACGAATTCTACACCACTGAAACCCGCTCCACCTACGACAAACCGAATACGATTTCGTTTGTTATCGTTTTTGTACATCGCAAATTGATATTCGATGTGTTCTCGAATCAGTCTGACCGAGTTAATGCTGCGGATTGTCATCGCGTGATCGAGCATACCCGGAATCCCGAAGGTCTCGGGTTCTCCGCCTAGTCCAATAATTAGATAATCATAGGATAACGTGCCATCCTCCAGAATAATCTTCCGATCCTGCAGACGAATCTCCTTCACGGAAGACTTGACCAGATCAATCTTGAACTCATCAATCAGCTTCGAAATGGGTACTCTTGCATGCTCAATGGTATCCGTGCCGGCTGCCGGCATATGTAGATGTGTAGTAATATAATGATAATCATGCCGGTTCACCAATGTGACGTCGGCCTCGTTATAGTTCAATTCCTTCTGCAGCCGCTGGGCTGTCAGAATCCCGCCATAGCCCGCGCCGAGGATGACGATTTTGGGAATACTGCTCATGTCTATACCCCTTCCGGTTTCACTTGCATCAGCCCGATCTTGGGTGAGATGCAAAATGCACATACTTACAAATATTGATGAGGTCTTGCCCATTATGACGACAAATGTTAACTTCGCGAATTTATTTAAACGTTTGCATCAATTTCATAACTCACTAAAAATGGATTTTATGAAACTAGATATCGACATATTGAACTTTTTTGATCTATATCTAGACTTGATTGAAGCAACTAAAGGGTTTATGAAATTGATACGTTTGCACGCAAGTTATCGTTTCAAGTTGTGAAATTAACCACAAGATTCTACAAAACACGGGATCTGTCTTCATATTACATATTGACTCTAAATTAGACAAAAAAACACATAGTACAGGTCAAGGATATCTGTATTTCAAGTAAAGATCAAGGTTTTTTTTGTTATTTTTCATAACCTTTCATTTCCAATTTCATCCTATTCTCATCTGATCTTCATCAATTATTCTCTGATTCGTGACACCGCTAACTTTGCAACCCTGAGTACACCGTTTATAATAGGAAAGACAGTTCAGCACCAATGCCAGTTACGATACGTAGCCTGCACATTCTTTCTGTTAACTACCTATTAAAATATGAAAGGTGTTGTTGATTCTTGACTGCACAAAATTCCAGTCATGATATGACTGATTTACTTATTATCGGTGGAGGCCCTGCGGGTCTGTTCGCCGCGTTTTATGGTGGGATGCGTCAGGCATCCGTTACACTGGTTGAAAGTATGCCACAGCTTGGTGGACAGCTTGCCGCTCTTTACCCGGAGAAATACATCTATGATGTAGCCGGATTTCCTAAAGTAACGGCTCAGGAACTGGTGAATAACCTGGTTGAGCAAATGAGCCATTTTAACCCGAACATCCGCCTTGAAGAAAAGGTTGTATCGGTGGAGAAAAAGGATGAACAACATTTCGTCGTGAAGACGGATGAGAATGAATATCATGCCAAAGCCGTCATTATTACAGCTGGCGTAGGTGCATTCGAACCACGTCGCCTGGAGCTTGAAGGTGCTGCCAAGTTCGAGAAGAGCAACCTGCACTACTTCATCAGTGATCTGAATGCCTTCGCTGGCAAAAAAGTACTGATCAGTGGCGGCGGTGACTCCGCGGTAGACTGGGCACTCATGCTGGAGCCTATCGCTGAGCAAGTGACGCTGATCCATCGCCGGGACAAGTTCCGTGCACATGAGCACAGTGTCGAAAACCTGATGAATTCCAAGGTGAACGTTGTTACACCGACCGAAATCACGGAACTTCATGGGGATGACACCATTACCAAGGTAACCCTTTCCCATGTGAAAACCAAAGAAACACAGGAAATCGAAGTAGATGACGTGATCGTTAACTTCGGATTTGTCTCTTCTCTCGGACCGATTGCCGAGTGGGGTATCGAAATTGACAGCAACTCCATCGTTGTTGATTCCCGCATGGAAACATCTATTCCAGGAATCTTCGCTGCCGGAGATATCACAACCTACCCAGGTAAACTGAAGCTGATCGCTGTCGGATTCGGCGAAGCTCCAACAGCCGTTAACAATGCGAAGGTATACTTCGATCCAGATGCCAAGTTGTCCCCAGGACACAGTAGTAACATGAAACGCTAGTTTTGCGGAAATAACATATATTGATACAAAAAAGGGTATCTTACTCCTGAGTGAATCCATATCAGGAGGGATACCCTTGTCTTATATATGCCCGCTGTGTAACGGTCTGGTTGTACCGGAGCAGGCTTGCCCCCACTGCCTTCAGGGACTGTTAGAATGCGGCAAATTGGATGATTACACCGGACCATACAGCCCCTACGTATTCCAACCTTCCTCTGACACGGCAGACGAAGTCGAAAACGTTTGCAATCATGTGATGTACTGTCACCATTGTCAGACGAGCACGCCATGGCCTGTCTCACTATGGGACTTGTCCGGAAACCTGTAACATTGCCTGCAATGAGGATCTCTAGTGAAGAATGGCAGATACGTCGGTACCCAGTTTGCGCTTATGGATTTCTGCCAACAGCAGTGCGATGAAATCTCGTTCGAGATTCAACTCAATCGCTTTATGGTAGGAATCCAACAACATCTCATCGGATAACATAGCCATTTCCCGCCACAACCTTTCCTTTTTTTTCCTCAAAACTATCATATCAGAGATTCATATAGAGAACAAGCGTTCTTGTTATCCACAACGTTATGTGGAAATCCTGTGCATAGTTTGTTGATAAATGGAAAAAATACAGAGTAATCAACGTGTATAGTGTGGACAATATTTATGCACAGGAAGTTTGTACTACTGTCAGAACGTTTATCAGCGTATTTTTTTTGGAATAAATTCATAGTTTCAAGACTTGTTGCGAGTAAATTACCCAGTAATGTAAAATTTCAAACGGTTTTCATACCGTTTTCTTCTATATTATCGGTTTTTCTTGAATTTTCTTGAGTTTTCCCATTCATTTTCTATTGAGGTCTGGTATTCACTTCCAAAATCCAGATCTTGCCTGAATAATCCAGTCCATAATCAAATCCAAGCTGACCTACACCAGGGAACTGACTTTCCATAATGTACGTACATGTCAGTGTAAGGGAGCGCATCTCCCGGCGTTTGTGCCGACCGGATATATGTGGCAGGGATAAACCAAGAGCTCGCCTTCCTGATAACATGGTGCCACCCTTGCTCAGATTCGTCACACAGAGTCCGGGACGAGCGAGTCGTCCTACTAAAGAACGGAATACCCAGCCTCGTTCGGTTTTGACAACTTTGACTCTGTAATCAACAGGTCTCCCTTGAATTGTTGCCAGATGAATACCTTGCTGGATCAAGTACTTGCGTCTAGCTTTTACACGCACCAGAGAGCGATACATCTGGCTGAAACTGGCGAAAGAACGGGTCGTTTTCATATGGGTGTATCGATAAGCCCCACCGCTCGCCGATACCCGAATGACACCGTAACCACCGCCTCCTACAATAGGTTTGACATACACCATTCCATAACGACTGAGCATTTGCAGCAGATTACCCGAGTTGAATGCCTTGGTCTGTGGGATATGGACAGCCGCTACCGGGTATTTCATCAGAGCCGCTGTCTTCCGCCATTTGCTTGCAAGTTGTCTCGACATGGGTTGATCTCCTTCCTTGAAACAATAGTCCTTCCTTATACATACTCAACAGAAGCCTTGCTTTCTTGGATGTCTGTCCACGGCAAAGGCCCCTTTTCCATGTAACCTGTCCCAGGGGTGATGGCGGAAACGGGAACAAGCGCCTGGTTTGCTTTTCAAACAAGTCAATCTGTCGTATGCTACTAAGGAATGGCTTGGAAGGGCTTAAATATGAGGATCTAAGGAGCGTTCAGAACAAATGGAAGCATTTTTCAAATCACTTTATGGCGTAGCCTATTTTGCAATGTCGATCGTTCTGGTAGCTGTTACGGTACTTCTTTTTGTCACAGGTATTCGACTGTTTATGCAAAAGCGTAATCGCGGCTTTGCCGTGAGTTGTCTTATATTTGCCTGTTTCATCGTCTTTATCATTGTTGTTATGTTAACTACGCCCTTCTCTGCCACACCGCCGGGTTCACCGGAAGCCATGGCTGCCCTTCTTCACTTCGGGTAGTTGAACCTCTGTAGAAGGAGATGCTTATGACACGTACTAATGAAACCTTAGGAATTATTGATATCGGCTCGAACTCCATTCGTCTGGTTATCTATGAACTGGATCAGGACGCAGCCTATCGCATCATTCATGAAGACAAATACGCCGCTCGTCTGAGCAGCGTTGTTGAGTCCGATGGAACCATTCTGCGCCATTCTCTGGATAAAGCCATTACCATCTTGCGTCAATTCAAAGCGACCTGTGAAGCGTATCAGACCAAGCTGATTCGCGCAGCAGCTACAGCAGCTATTCGTAATGCAAGCAATGTCCTGGAGATTATTGAATGGCTGGAGACAGAGACGGGACTTACCATTGAATGTGTATCGGGAGATCGGGAGGCCTATTATGGGTTCCTTGGTGTCACTCAATCCATTGATCTGGCAGACGGTTACGTCGTAGATATTGGAGGCGGCAGCACAGAGATCACGGTCTTTCAGGATCGGAAAAGGTTACATAGCATCTCCCTCCCCATTGGTGCAGTGAATTCACATGCCCGTTATGGGGGTGAAGATCAGTGGACCGAGGCGAATGCAAATGCATTGTGCAACGAAGTCATTGAGGCTCTCCGTGGACAGGATTGGATTCGTGAGCATCCCGGCCTGCCACTCATCGGACTTGGTGGCACAATGCGTACACTTGCCAAAGTGGAACAGAAGCGTACCCAGTATTCTTTGCCTGTCACCCATCATTATGAGATCAGTGAGGAAGCGATGGAGAACATCGCTCGCTCCTTGCCTCATCTCACCTCGGCACAGCGCAAAAAGGTACCTGGGCTCGCCAAAGATCGCGCAGACATCATTGTGCCCGGCGTACTGATCCTTCGAACCGTCTTCCAGTTAATACAGGGAGATCGTTATGTGGTTAGTGGTGCGGGTCTACGAGACGGGTTGTTGCGTGATTACATGGCTGGAGGTCAGCCGGTCGTTCCGGACGCGCTGAAGGACAGTATCCGCAACTTTATCCATTTTGGTCCGCCTATTCCAGAGAAACGTCTGCAACGGATTCATCAGGATACGGTTACCCTGTATACTGCATTACAAGGTACCCCTCCTGATCAAGCAGATGCCCGAATCCTGTATGCATCCTCCATGCTGCACATGGCAGGTAAACAGATTAACTATTTCCGTTATACACAGCACTCGGCCTATTGGATCATGAATGCAAGTATCTATGGACTTTCTCATCGGGAGACCATTCTAAGTGCCAGTGCAGCTGATTATCATCCCAAAAAAAGAACGCCCCAGCTGCTGAATAAGCACCGGGACATTCTGAAAAACTCGGATGAGCGGCATGCTCATCGTATTGGCTCTCTGCTGCGCGTAGCGGAAGCCATCAATCGATCCGAAAGCATCGCTGCGATTGAAGCAACAAAAGAAAACGACTCGCTGCAGGTGCAATTCACCTGTACAGCTGAGCCGTTACTGGAACTTGATGGCCTGGAAGAGGCCGTCAAGGATCTGAAGGAAGCCTGGGGAATTACGTTAACGCACTCCATTCAGCAGGCTTCCAAGGGATAATCCCCATGGCCTCCGTCTGACTTCTCAGCGGGGGCTTTTCATTTTTTACAAATACATAATTGCCACCAGGCATAAGCTCTCTGGCTTTGACATTATCCATAAGGGACAGATTAAGAATATCGACCAGCATCTTCTTCAGCTCTGGATCAAATACGGGACACATCAGTTCAATTCTTCGATTCAGGTTACGTGTCATCCAGTCTGCACTGGAGATGAATACATCCGGGTTGCCGCTATTCTCAAAATAAAATAACCGTGAATGCTCCAGAAAACGATCCACAATGCTAATGACCCGAATGTTCTCACTGAGCCCCTCTACCCCCGGACGCAGACAACATACACCACGCACAATCAGATCGATCTGCACGCCAGCTTGAGAAGCCTCATACAACTCATCAATCATATCCTGATGGGATAAGGAGTTGATCTTGGCAATGATTCTGGAAGGTTTGCCCTTCAGCGCATGCTCCGTTTCTCTACGAATCAGTGCGAACAGTTCATCCTTCATACCATCCGGAGCTACGCGGAATGCCTGCAATGCCTTCGGACCGGAATATCCGGTAATCTCATTGAACAACTCGGATGCATCTTCCCCAATAATCGGATTGGAGGTGAACAGTCCCACGTCCGTATACACTTTGGCTGTACTCTCATTATAGTTACCTGTTCCTACATGAACATAACGTCTCAGCCCCTGCTGTTCCCTGCGTACGACAAGAATGATTTTGGCATGGGTCTTGAGTCCAACCAGTCCATAAACCACGTGACAACCGGCCTTCTCCAGCTTACGAGCCCAAGCTATGTTACGCTCTTCATCAAATCGGGCTTTCAGTTCCACCACCACCGTGACCTGCTTACCACTCTCAGCCGCAAGTGCAAGTGCCGGAATAAGGCGTGAGTCGCCATTAACCCGATATAATGTCATCTTGATGGCCAGGACTCTTGGATCTTCGGAAGCCTCCAATATAAAATCAGTGACTGGTTCAAACGATTCATACGGATGATGCACCAGTACATCGCGTTTGCGCAGCAGCTCAAAATGACTTTCTCTTGGCAGAAACTCCGGTGGATAGACCGGCTTCACCGGACTGTATTTCAGATGTGAAAAACTTTCCAGACTGTCCACGAATCCCGCCAGAAAACTCAGATCAAGTGGTCCATCAATTTCATATACCGGGTCCTGAATATCAAATTCATCCTGCAATTCCAATAAGGCATCCGGACGAAAATCCTTACAGACTTCCAGTCGTACAGGAGCCCCGCGGCGTCTGCGTCGCAATTCTTTTTCAATGGCCTCAAGCAGATCTTCCGCTTCTTCTTCATTAATAAACAGATCCGCATTGCGGGTCACTCGGAATTCCTGTGCAGCAAGTGAGACATATCCGCTAAAGAGCGTATGAATATGATGTTTGATGAGGTCTTCAATCAGAATAAATGTTTTCTTTTTACTATTCGCCCGAATGGGAGCTTGAACTACTCGCGGCAGATTGGAAGGCACCTGAACAATAGCCATAAACGGCTCGCCCTCTTGCTCCCCTTCCTTCTGAAGCATCACGGACAGATAGACAGACTTGTTGTGTACCAGCGGAAACGGACGACTCTGGTCAATCGCCATTGGTGTGAGTACCGGAAAAATAATTTCATGAAAGTATTGGTCCATTGCGCGCTGCTGTGTCACATTAAGATCTGTATATTCCTGAATGTTCACGCCTTTTTTGGCTAGTAGACGAATGAGTTCACGATACGTTTTATACTGTTCGGCGACCATGGTCCCGGTTCGTTTGATCAATCTGCGGTACAATCCCGAAGGCGTGTATCCTGTAAAATCTTTTTGCGTGAATCCGGCCTTGATCTTCTCTTTTGTCTCTGCCACCCTTACACTGACGAACTCGTCCAGATTACTAGCGACAATGCCGAGAAATCTCATGCGTTCCAGCAGAGGCGTTGTTGGATCCTGGGCCTCCTGAAGTACGCGCCGATTAAATTCAACCCAACTCAAATCACGATTAACGTAGTTGCCTGTTTTGACGTCTCTATGCATGTATGGCCTCCGAATGTGTTGCATATCTATTCTTGGTTAGAAGTTCTCATATAATTGTACTATTCGTAATCAACATCAAGCGTCAGCGCAGTGTAAACGCTACGTAAAATTTATGTAAATGATACCTCATGGCCGCAACTTTTTCCATCCCTTTACAAAGGTCAATAGACAGAGTAAAGTGAAGTACAGTGTGATTTGGTCGGGTTGCTTGTTCTCATTCCAAATATATTTGATTAAAGGAGTATATAATGAAATCCAACAAACCTAGAACGTTACAAAAAAATATAGAGTTTTTCACGGCTGCACTATCCCAATGTATGGTAAGCGCATGGCAGGAAGACCCGGCTGGCGTCTATTGCGAGGTCGGTTGTGGCATTGTGGAGCGGATCAGTGAAGACAGTGTGCGCATCCGAAACAATGACGGAACAAAGAGTCATTATGCACGAGATATCACGATGTTCCAGACTGAAAAATAATTTTGCGTAAAAACGTAAAAAAGACTAGCTTTCCGAAACCAGGTGTTGTATACTCTTGCCACAAGGAAAGGAGGTGCGTCAACATTTCTAATCACATGTTGAACGTGTCCCTTACCCGATCCACTAGCTCAAATTAAAAGAGTCTGGTGGAGGCGCGGGATACGGATCAATGTTTCAAAAAGCGCCACGGGTAGAAAAGCCGTCTTCGGACGGCTTTTTGTTTTCTCATTTTCTGTAGAGAGGTTGAGAAAACACCCAAAATATTGGAAATAGACCCTTTAGTAGAGCAAACCAAGATGGCTATAATTAGGATGCAACTCAACCTAAATCCGAGGAGGCATCTTGTAATGTTCAAAAATGTAAGGGGTTTCAAGACATCCATCATGTTGGCTTTTGTTTTGTTATTCACCTCCATCATGTTGCCCGCAGGTCAGCATGCCAGCGCAGCACCAAGTTTCGCCAAAGGAGCTGACATCAGTTGGGTTCCCGGAATGGAAGCCCAAGGTTACAAATGGAAAGATAAAAACGGGGTACAGCGTGACATCATTGATATTTTGAAAAACGACTATCAAATCAACTCCGTTCGCATTCGGGTCTTTGTTAATCCTTCGAATGATTATGGGAACGGTTACATGAATAAGGATCGTGCGGCTACACTCGCACAACGTGCCAAGAATGCTGGCATGAGTGTAATGCTTACCCTGCACTACAGCGATTCCTGGGCAGACCCTGGTCAACAAACCAAACCTGCTGCCTGGAAAAACTATACGTTCCAACAGCTCATGGATGCGGTATGGAACCACACTCGTGAAGTTATCACAGCGATGCAAAGCAAAGGTGTTACCCCTGACTGGGTACAGATCGGTAATGAAACAAGCAACGGCATGTTATGGGAAGATGGTAAAGCATCCACCAACATGAAAAACTATGCGTGGCTGGTGAATACAGGCCATAACGCAGTGAAATCCCTGAGCAGCGGTACCAAAACCATTGTGCATCTGGCAGGTGGGGATGATAACGCCCTCTATGTATGGAATATTGGTGGTCTGATTAATAACGGAGCTAACTTTGACATGATCGCCATGTCCCTCTATCCTTCAGCTTCCGGCTGGAACACCGCTGTTACAAATACGGTAAACAACGCCAAGGATATGATCAACCGTTATGGTAAAGAGATCATCATCTCCGAAATTGGCATGGACAATAACCAGGCTGCAGCTGGTAAAAGTTTTGTTGCGGCGATGAAAAACCAAATCCGCAATCTGCCAAATGGCAAAGGAAAAGGTGTATTCTACTGGGAGCCTCAGGCTACACCAGGATACAACGGCGGCTACGGCAAAGGCGCATGGCAGTCCAATATGATGCCAACGGCTGTCATGGAAGGATTTATTGACTAGAACACGGAGAGGTTAGAAGTTTGGATGGGAGCAGTGGTGGGCGTTCCGGTGGCGGATCGTTCTTATGATCGCTGTTATCCCCAGATTTTTATGAATTCCCCTGATAAGGGGAAAATCCCGGGATAAAGGCGCACGCTCCGCTTCTTCAGAATCGATTCCGCCCCCTCCACTACGTTGCTGCTCCTTGAGACACTTCTAAAACCGTGTGTAGTCAAATGGATTAGGTAGCAAGGTAAAACAAGGGCTTGAGGCGCTGTTCCCGGTGGGATGAGCGCCTTTTGGCGATGAAGTGCGTTGAGGGGGCCGCGTGGTGGCGTTCCGGTGGCGGATCGTTCTTATGATCGCTGTTATCCCCAGATTTTATGAATTCCCCTGATAAGGAAAATCCGGGGATAAAGGCGTACGCTTCGCTTCTTCAGAATCGATTCCGCCCCCTCCACTACGTTGCTGCTCCTTGAGACACTTCTAAAACCGTGTGTAGTCAAATGGATTAGGTAGCAAGGTAAAACAAGGGCTTGAGGCGCTGTTCCCGGTGGGATGAGCGCCTTTTGGCGATGAAGTGCGTTGAGGGGGCCGCGTGGTGGCGTTCCGGTGGCGGATCGTTCTTATGATCGCTGTTATCCCCAGATTTTATGAATTCCCCTGATAAGGGGGAAAATCCGGGGATAAAGGCGTACGCTTCGCTTCTTCAGAATCGATTCCGCCCCCTTCACTACGTTGCTGCTCCTTGTGGAACTTCTAAAGCGTGTCGCGATCAATCGAGGAGGGGTGTACCACTCGGGCTGGAGACTGATGTTCTTTTGGCTTACATATGAATATAATAAGTTTATTGAGATAACACATAGGATCAACTTTTTATAGGAGAGGAGGCATAAGGATGAGTTTTTTAAAAGGGCTAGGTCAGTTAGCTGGGGAAGTAACCGGGAAAGTACTCGGCGGCAGCGTGAGGGTTGTTGGTGAGATCGCAGGAAGCCCCTTTATCAAAGAAATCGGAAACGGCGTAGAGAAAGCTACGATTAATACAGGCAAAACCGTTGGACAACTGGCTAGTGGCACATATGATCTTGCCAGTGGTGCAATTCGAAAAGATGATACCGCCATAGACGCGGGGCTTGCCGATATTGGAGGTGCTGTAACCAATACTGCAAAAGGTGTAGCGATATCAGCCAAGTATGTATATAACAGCGGTAAAGATGTTGTTGTGGGCATGAAAGAGGAAGATAAGGACAGAGTGAAGCTTGGTGCCAAGAATCTTTTAGCTGCTGCTGCGGTAACAACACTCGCTGTCGGTGTGATTGATGCAGTTGATGGGGCTGAAGGTGTGGATACGTAGGAATTTGGATTAGAACACCAATAACACAATAACTGAAGAAACACAGCCTAGCAGGGCAACAAAAATATGGAGACAACTAAATGAGATTTTTTCAAGTAAAATCCGTTGTCTCTTCTGAATAAAACACGAGTAGATGAACACCGTTATCACAACGGGCAGATATAAATGAAGATCCGGACCATCCGTGCTCGGGAGCAATTTATTAATAAGCCCACCTATCGTCTCGTTGACGAGCATAACCCCGTATATAACACCAATTATCGCTGAAATAGAAAACTGAAATAATGTCTGAACTACATCATTCTTTGTAAAGAACAGAACACGTTTACGGTACAGGTCATTGACCATCATATATCTGTTGCCTCCTCATTTTCTTATTACTATTTTTGATTAGTACTCCTGTATTTTACCACAAGGTTGATCCAGCTTCCTTTCTGGTTTTTGTCGAGTTTCGTTCCCCTCAAACAAATAGTTGCCCTGTCCACCAAATCGGCAGACAGGGCAACTATGACGATACCAGAATACCTCTAAATTCAGCTTACCTTAGCTAGTCTCGTAGCACGCATTGATGCGGCAGCGTATACGATAAGCGCTGTCCAGATCAGCGCGAAACCAACGAGCAGAACTGGCGAGACCGTTTCCTTGAACACGAACACGCTCAGGATCAGCATGATTGTTGGCCCAATATACTGTACGAAGCCTAATGTGGACAACGACATTCGAGCAGCCGCCCGTGCAAAGAAGAGCAGCGGCAGCGCCGTCACCACACCAGATAGAAGCAGTTCGAAGAACATGGGCGCAGGCAGCGTCCATGCCGTTGCTTTTCCTACAACAGCCAGATAGATCCAGTAGCCGAGTGCGACGGGCAGAACTACAGCTGTCTCCGAAAATAAGCCCACAGAAGCGTCTTGCTTAATCTTCTTCTTCGCCAGACCGTACAAGCCAAATGACACGGCCAATGAGATCGCAACCCATGGGAAACGTCCGTAGTCGATAGCGATGATAAGTACCGCGACACCAGCGATGGCAATCGCGAGCCATTGTCCCCGGTTTGGTTTTTCATGAAGGAAGACAACCGCCAGCAACACATTCAGCAACGGGTTCAAATAATAGCCCAGACTTGTCTCAACGACATGACCATTGTTAACTGCCCAGATGAAGATAAGCCAATTAACAGCAATTAGCAGCCCACTCGCGGTAAGGGACAGCAGGGTCGAACGACTGGTCAGAATGCGCTTCATGTCACTCCAACGACGTTGGACGGCAACGAAAATCCCCATAAAGACAAATGACCAGACAACCCGGTGTGATAAAATCTCGCCTGCCGGTACATTTTCAAACAACTTCCAATACAGCGGGAGAACCCCCCACATGATATACGCAATGATCGCGTTGATTAACCCATTATTCATAGCTTTTTCCCCTCTTACTTACTCTAATGTCTCAACGGATTATACGCCTCGATCCTTGTTTAAGTAAAGGGGTCATAGGTCATGCTGGAAGCCATGCTCTCGTTCAACTAATTTATCTTTGGGCAAAAGCTTCACGTTAGTGCAGCGAGATTATACTTTTCCCTTTTTCTTTCTTACTCTCATAAAAAGGATAAAAATCACCGCAAATACGACTACACCTATGATATATAAATCAATATCTTGCTCAAACATAAACCACATTTTGTGTTCTAGGTTTACTTGTTGTTTTGGTGGATATCCTTCCCCGAATAGTTCAGTTGCTTGATTAAGATTATTCATTTCGATAGTCACACTGCACGGACTACTGCTTAACTCGCCATCCACTTCGCTAAAGTATATTAAGTATTTGTTGCCTTCCTTAAAATCAAACCCCCAAGTGTAGTTAGTTGCAATAATGAGTTGAGAGACAACTTCAGTATTCCAACTCCTTTCAGCCTCCACTAAAATATATCTAATTTTCTCTTTGGTCCCCGTAAACCCCTCTTGCTTTAAGTCGACCTTTATTTGCTTTACTTCACCATAAACAGCTCCATCATATATTTCTAACTGTTCTTGGGGGCTTCCCGATTCTACACATGACAAAGCGTTAACATCTTGTGCATTTGAGATAAAGAAAACGGTGGATATAAAACATATTAACGTGAATATACGAAGCTTCAGTTTTCCCACCTTCTTCTCATGACGTTATTTCGTACATCTTTATTGACCTTTTCAATAGGAAAAATGTTGCATTTTCCTGGAAGTTTAGGTGAACAAAGAAGCAACCCACCGACACCGTCGGTTGCTCCAATTGTCTTTGTTAAGTTATCATCCAGATAATCTAAAAGAAATAAAACTAAGATACTTTTCTTACAGCAAACCATAGCTCAACAAAATTCAGTCCATCTTTACCACCAGTAATTTCAAATTCCATTCCGTCGACCTGTTCGTATCCTGTAGTAGGAAGCCATTCAGAAAAGAATCGTCTATATAAAGTTTCAATAGTTTCATCGAATTTATCCCATGTAAAAGGATCAGATGAAAAGATCGCCCACGTTTGTGCTGGTATCGTTATACTTGTGTAACCATCAGATTTACTTGTTTCACCTTTAAATGCACACAACATGTATGGGAAGGTATCCTCTCCAGTTTTTTTGTAGCTACACACCGCATGAACTTTATGATAATTCGGATTCAAAGAGTTTGGTAGATCACCAGCATTTGTAGCAAGTCTTTCAACCTCACCGTTTTCGTGGCTTTGCTTCCATAATTCTGCGGGGGTCTCTACTCCGTTTACTTGAAACACTTTCTCAATTCCAAATATTTCGAAGGATTCTTTTGTTTCGATACGATAGTTCATAGGCTCTTCCCCTTTGATTGAAATAAGGAAGGAAAGCCGAGGATAGGCTTTGAGGGCAGTCCCTTCTTCACGAGCCATCGCTGGATTAACACCATGCACCGATTGAAAAGCTCTTGCGAATGATACCGGTGACTCATACCCATACTTTATGGCAATATCAACAACTTTCCTATCACTATTCTGCAATTCAATTGCAGCCAGAGTCAGTCTTCTTCTTCGTATATATTCCGCAAGTGAAACATTGGTAATGAACGAGAACATTCTCTGGAACTGATGTGAAGAACAATAAGCACATTGAGCAATTTCCTTCAATTCGATCTCGCCGACCAAGTTCATTTCAATATAATCCAATGCCCGATTCATCCTCATAAGCCAATCCACCCCATCCCTCCTCTCAACAAAAGTATAGTTTCGTTAGGTTTTCGTATCGCAACTATTTGTGCGCAATTAAGTTTCTCGTATCGTCCGAAGGATATATGTTGTAAATTTTGTAATGAAGTATTGCATATTACCTTCTCATCCTTTAGCAAACTAAATAAATCATAAAATTAAAAAGCAGCCGACCCTTTTGATCAACTGCCCGAATGGTGGTCATTTCATTAACGTTTCATGGTAGCATCACATTTGATCCTAATCTGGTTACTTTCACTTTCCTCCAACATGAAACACACCAATTACGGTTTCACCATCCTTGTCATACAGTGGAATATCCCATCCGTCTGGTGGTCTGCTGTTCTGTATCGCAATAGCTTCTTCAGGTGTTTTTGGTTGCTCGCCATCCATGTCTTTTTTCAGCAGATATCCTTCTGTACCATCCACACCAGTAGCCAGGATTAAATCAGGTTCCGTTTCTGGAGAAGTCGCATATATGGCAGAGCCATATGTTTGTCCATTCTTATTTTTCGGATAAAGAGAAGTGATGTGAATTTGATTCATCGTATTTTTAACGTTTGTATATTGGGACAACCCTGAACCACTCGATACACTAATCATAAAAACCGCAAAGATCAATAATATAACTCCTTTAGAATACATCTTCACAACTGTTCACTCCCTTGTACATTTGAACTCGCAGAAATTCCAATGAAGAGAAGATGGTTTTCACATAATCACATTTCCTTCCCATCTTTAGAATAATATAACATAGATTCAAAGGAGTAGTTGGAAGTTGAGCGATAATCCTCTAAACTGTCTAACGTTATTGCAGATCATCCCTCTTCGATAACATAAAAAACGGACACCAATCTGTGGAGATCAGCGTCCGTTTGTATGTTCCATATTATAATTTAAAAGTGTTACTTCACTTCACCAACAACGGTAAAGCGCTCGTTTTTGTGTTGTGGATTCTCGATCTCATCAACCAAAGCAATCGCATAGTCTGCATAGCTGATGTAGCTGTTGCCTTCGCTATTCACAAGAATAACGTCGTTGCCTGCTTGATATTTGCCGGTGCGTACACCTTCTGGATTAAAGAAACCAGCCGGGCTCAGGAATGTCCATTGAATACCAGAGGATGCTTGCAGATCCTGCAAGTTTTGACCCTGGTTCGTTGCAGTTGCTTTGTATGCATCAGGGAATCCTGGGGATTCAAAGAGACGCAATGTCTTGGACTCGTCAGTGAACAGGCTTCCTGCTCCACCCACAACGATCAGACGAGTGTTTGGTGCATCTTTCAGGATGTTGATCAACGCTTGTCCTACTTCCACATGCAGGTTTTCTTTACCCGCTGGAGCACCAAATGCATTTACAACCACATCGAATGCTTTAAGATCTTCAGCTGTAAGATCGAATACATCTTTCTCCAGCGTATTCAAGCTTTTATCTTCCAATTTGGATGCATTACGAACGATTGCCGTTACTTTATGACCTCTGTCTGCGGCTTCTTTCAAAATTACACTTCCTGCTTTGCCTGTTGCACCAATGATTGCAATGTTCATCATGATCTCTCCTTTAAATTATCGATATTGTTTATGTTTGAACTTTATATTGTAACTATAGTTGTTACAACTAAGTTTGTCAACCATGCACAATCAGTACACGCAAAAAAGCCCCTGATATCATGCCCGTGCAAAACGGATACAATTCAGAGGCTATCTATTAAAGGGATTGCAAACTGCTTATTTCAAAACAGAATTGGGAAACCGCTGTACAACTCAGTTTCTTAACAATCCTTATCAGGCACACCCGCATCTTCCTTCGTACGGAAAGAAGATCCACAACCACAAGTGGCTACTGCGTTCGGATTATGGATGGTGAACCCACCCGTCATACCGGACTCTTCAAAATCAATTTCAAGTCCATTCAGATATTTCAGGTTTTCCTTCTCGACTACAACCTTCATGTTCTGAATATCCATATACAGGTCCTCATCGGACTCTTTATCGTCAAAGCCCATGGCGTACGAAAATCCGGTGCAACCGCCCGGTGCTACGCCAAGACGCAGGAACATACCAGGTGTCTCTTGCTGTGCAAGCATCTCTTTCAATCTGTCAGCAGCCGTTTCGCTGATGTTAATCATGCCAGGTCACTCTCCTTTTTCATATAAAATCATGTTCAAAAAGGGCGCTTTTCAGTACCAAGAAGATGGGATGAAGATAGAAATGGAGTAGCGGAGCGTAGGCAAAACTACGTGAGCAACGGACATTTCGGCTGAATCCCATATTCGACGCTGAGATGCCGCTAGGCATCCTTCGTAATCAAAAGCGTACTTTTGAACAACCTTTCATTAACTCTTCTTCAAATTATACTCCACCCCGTCAAGGGTCTCAAGTCATGTTTGCCTCTTTCCGCGTTCCCCCTGAACTCCTTTTTCTTCCCAGTGTATTGAACCCCCGCGATACGAGGTTTATAATGAATAGGTGGTCGCACTGAAATGTCGATATTTTGTCATGACTTATTCAGACGATGGTCATAATTGGAGTTGTAATTTTTTTCACATTTCGAGACTGCAACGCAGTCCCCAATGCATATATGAGTCAACAGACTCCATTTTTTGAAAAAATTTAGCTTTCATATGCAGCACACGCTGCACCGGGTAAATAAGAGTTAGTCCTTATAAGGAAGCGGCAGATGACCGCATCTTTGCTATGTAGTTCTGTATACAGATCCTACACACAACTCAAATCCGGTTAAGAACAGGAGGAAACAGTATGTCTACATTGGTAACACCGTTCACAGACAAAAGAATGGCTGAAATCGTTGAGAAAGTGCAGAACGGCGTAAGGCTGAGCGTAGAAGACGGCGTATATCTGTATGAAACAGATGATCTGCTGACTTTGGGCCAGTTGGCCAATGAGGCCAACTTGCGGAAAAATGGCAAGAAAGTATATTTCATCGAAAACATGAGTCTTTATTTTACGAACGTATGCGAAGCCCGCTGCGCTTTTTGTAATTTCCGTAAAGACCAGGGTGAAGAAGGCTCTTATACATTATCCGGTCAGGAAATGATCGATTATGTGGAACAGCATATTCATCCGGGCGTACGTGAGTTCCATATCGTAGGCGGACATAACAACCATGTTCCTTTTCAGTATTATGTCGATTCCCTGCGTGCTTTAAACGAGAAATATCCAGATGTTACACTGAAAGCTTACACGGCAGCCGAGATTGATTTCTTCACCCGGATTAGCGGACTCAGTATCAGGGAAGTTCTGCAAGAGCTGCAAAAAGCAGGTCTGAAAACATTGACTGGTGGCGGCGCTGAGATTCTCTCGGATGAATATCGCAAAAAAATGCGTGTAGACAAAGCCAACGTGGATCGTTATCTTGAGGTGCACCGTACAGCTCATGATCTCGGCATGCGTACACATACTACGATGTTGTATGGATCGATCGAATCCTATGAGGACCGCGTCAACCATATGGTGCAGATCCGTGAATTGCAAGATGAGACCAACGGATTCATGGTCTTTATCCCGCTTTCCATGCAGCCAAAAAGTAAAAACGCGAGCATTATGCGTCGTAACTCGGCTTATGAGGATCTCAAAACAATTGCGATCAGCCGTCTGATGCTGGATAACATCGATCATATCAAAGCATACTTCATTAACATCGGTCCACAGCTAGCTCAAGTTGCCCTTGGATTTGGTGCTTCAGATGCACACGGCACGATCGTTCGCGAACGGATTAGTCATGCGGCAGGTGCACTCACACCTGAAGGCCTTACACGTAAAGAGCTCATATGGCTCATTAAAGGTGCAGGACGTATTCCGGTAGAACGTGATACGTTCTACAATGAAATTCAAGTGTACGAATAGGACATAACTCCATCCACAACCAATATTGCACCAGCACCACTCCAGAACGAAGCTTTCATTATAGGGAGACGTTTGAATTCGAGTGGTGCAAACTGCTGAATAATATCTTCAATTTTCAACGTCTACTTTTTAATTATTCAAATCATAACAAAAGGAGCAGCTATGTTATTGCATAGCTGCTCCACAGTTTACAGCCCCATTTCAGTGGGACTGATGCAGAAAGGAAGCCGAGTCATGAAAAATTTCGTCATTCTTGGAGGCGGCTATGGCGGCCTCACAATCATCAAGGAACTTCTGGAGGGTAAAATTCCATCCGATACACAAATTATTTTGGTGGACCGTAGCCCCTTTCAGGGATTAAAGACAGAATATTACGCACTCGCAGCAGGAACCGTATCTGATTATGACCTGCGTATCCAATTTCCAGTGAGCGATAAAGTCACTTACCGTTATGGAGAAGTTACTTCGATTGACCTGGAACAGCGTCAGATTGAATTTGAAGGCCAAGACCCGCTCGTGTACGACAAGCTTGTCATTGGACTTGGTTGTACAGATCGTTTCCACAACACGCCTGGCGCCGAAGACTACAGCTGTACCATTCAGAGCTTTAGCAAAACACGCGAGACCTACCTGCGCCTTAATGAAGTCAAAGCCTATGGCAATGTGCATATCGTAGGCGGAGGATTAAGTGGTGTCGAGATGGCAGCTGAACTTCGTGAGAGCAGACCCGATCTAAACATCAGCATTTTGGATCGTGGTGAACGTGTATTATCCGCTTTCCCACAACGTCTGTCTGTGTATGTGCATGAATGGTTCAACGAACATCAGGTAGAGACACGCGGGCATATCGCCATTTCACGTGTTGAACCGAACGCCATCTATAACCGGGATGAACAGATCCTAACCGATGCTGTCGTGTGGACTGCAGGCATTCAGCCCGTAAAAGTGGTACAGGATCTGGACGTGACCAAAGACCCTCAAGGACGTGTCGTCCTGAATGAATACTACCAAATCCCGGAATATACCGATGTATATGTCGTTGGTGACTGTGCGAGTGTCCCTTATGCACCTAGCGGTCAAGCTGCGGAAGTGCAGGGTGAGCAGATCGCCCATATTCAGCATGCCCTCTGGAAAGGCGAAAAGCCCAATCCACATCCACTCAAGCTTCGTGGCACACTCGGTGCACTCGGCAAGAAGTCTGGGTTTGGGCTGATGGGCAAAACGTCCATGATGGGACGTGTACCTCGTATTTTGAAAAGTGGTGTGCTCTGGATGTCCAAGCGCCATCTCGGCTAGTCGAGATCGAGCTCGTCCCAGACATCGGCTTCGGCAATTTTGGCCAAAATGGCGTTATATAGATCTTCCACTTTGTCCGTGATGACAACTTCGCCATTCACCAGTGCAAATGGAGTCATAGAACATTGGCCGCAGTTGGTTAGGCAGCCGTATTCAATCACGTCATAGTCTGGATTTTCTTCCAGTTGATCCATGACTTCATCTGTGCCAAAATGCATATTATTGGCACAAAATTCAATAATCGGTCTCAATTAAGTTCACCTGCTTTGTTTGACCATTTTAATTTGTGGCCATTTGTAATATAATATAGGAAGGAAAGGAGTTGAACAATATGAGCGAAAACGCACAAAGCACCATGTATGATGAGGTATCTGATGTGCTTGATAAACTTCGTCCGTTCCTGCAGCGCGATGGCGGTGACGTGGAACTGGTCGACGTGGAGGACGGCATCATTAAGCTGAAACTGGTCGGTGCCTGCGGCAGTTGCCCAAGCTCCACCATTACCTTAAAAGCCGGGATTGAACGTGCCCTTCTCGAAGAAGTTGAGGGTGTACAAGAAGTCGTACAAGTATTCTAATCAATCCTTCACGAAATAAACCTCAAGAGCCTTTCGCTTCGCATGAAGCGGAGGGCTCTTTTTTTTGTGTGCATATGCAGAGAGTCCATTTCATCTGTCCCTTTGACCCGTTTCCACGTACAATCCTTTAATTCACCTTTTAAGTATCCTCGCGCTGTATGGTTGGACGAATCGGATCAAGTCCTCCAGATACATCCATAATGTTACCTGTTATAAAATCGGAATGATCAAGGCACAGATACGTAATCACTCGTGCAATATCTTCACCGCTGCCTGGTCGCCCTCTTGGCGTTTCCTCGTCGGTGATGCCTGCCATTTCATCAATCGTTTTCTCTTTGTTCGCACCACGAATGTCACCTGGACATACCATGTTAACCGTAATTCCATACGGGGCTTCTTCAACCGCGAGTGTCTTTGTAAAAGATACCAGACCCACCTTAGCAGCCGCATATACGGCGCGATGAGGCCAAGATCTCGCTTCTCCAGCATGACTGAAGCCAAAATGGATAATGCGTCCCCATTGCTTGCGTCTCATCTCTGGCAATACACGCTGATCCAGCAACATCGGTCCCAACAGATTTCCCTGCACAAGCATCTGGACCTCAGCTTCAGAATAATCCGCAAATAATCGTCGTTCACGGACAAATGGACCTGCGTTATTCACCAAAATATCAATGCTGCCCAGGTTGCCTTCCACCTGCTCAACCAATGAAGAGATATCTTCCACCTTGGATATATCAGCCTGGATGGCAATGCACCGCACACCCTTGGCTATAATCTGAGCCTTTAAAGCCTCAGCTTCTGTTCTGCTGTGTACATAGTTGAGGGCAATATGACACCCTTGATCTGCCAGACTGAGGGCCGTCATTTTACCAAGACCTTTGGCACTTCCCGTTATGAGGGCAATCTTTCCCTTCACGTTCATCCCCCTCTTCAAAGAGCAGTCACTATCCAGTATAAAAGATTTATCGTCCTCCTACAACTCGCTTATCCACAAGGGATTATCCACCTTAAATTCCAAATATATTTTGATTGAAATCGGAAGCCTAACCAGCAATAGCGAATTCGGCTCGTGGTATGTTGTGTTTGAGTACGTGAAGACAGGTCATATCCATGATGACGATCAAAATTTGAGTGCATTGTCCTTAATCAACTTAGCATCAATGCAGGATATACCTACGAGGAGTACAATGTTTCGACTGACAAAACATCCACCATAGGGCTCAACAGTCTTCTGATGGGCGGGATCGGGTACACGGCTTCCCAGAAATTCAGTGCTCTTCTTTTGCTCAAAAAAGGATTGGCCTTGATCCTGGTTGTCGTTCTCGGGCTAATCGGTTGGATCAGATACAAAATCAAAAGCTTAAATGGAGAAGAAGAAAAACTCTCTCCTTCCGAGAGCATGTATCTGCAAGAAGCAGATGAACAGCAGTATGCTGATCAAAATGAATTGTCCTACTACCGTCAATCTGGACATCACTATAGCGCTGATAAAACGGAAAAACTCTGACTTATGTTGATCCCCACATCAGCACAGACTCAGGAAACATAAAATAAGCCGTATATCTCTTCAGAAGAGATATACGGCTTATTTTATATAGCTTCACATCATGTCATACATATCGTGAATTATTCAGTTGCGGGTTCAACTGCACCTTTATAACGTTCTTTGATGAATGTTTTCACTTCTTCGGAGTGCAGAGCAGCAGCCAGCTTCTGAATTGCATCTGAATCTTTGTTGTCCTCACGGGAAACGAGAATGTTCGCGTATGGGTTACCTTGCAGATCTTCGATCAACAAAGCATCATTCGCTGGATTCAGGTTTGCTTCAAGCGCATAGTTAGCGTTGATGAATACCAGATCCGCTTCATCCAATTGACGAGGCATCATGGCTGCATCAAGCTCGATGATATCGAGATTTTTCGGATTTGCTGTGATATCTTGAATCGTAGAAGTAATATTTGTGTTGTCTTTCAGCGTAATGATACCTTCCTTCGCGAGCAACAACAGAGCACGTCCACCATTGGATGGGTCATTTGGAATTGCTACTTTTGCGCCGTCAGCCAATTCATCCAAAGACTTAATCTTTTTGGAGTATCCACCAAAAGGTTCAACATGAACAGGTGTTACAGAAACGAGGTTGAATCCACGTTCTTTATTCTCTGTGTCCAGATAAGGTTGGTGCTGGAAGAAGTTTGCATCCAATTTTTTATCAGCAAGTTGCTGGTTGGGTTGTACATAGTCATTAAACGTAACAACTTGCAAACGAATACCTTGTGCTTCCAGTTCAGGCTTGATGCTTTCCAGAATCTCTGCATGTGGTGTAGGTGAAGCTCCAACTTTCAATTCAACCGTGCGCGGTGCACCTGCTGAATTGTCTGCGCCGCTATCGGCGTCCTTGTTGTTTCCGCAAGCTGCGAGAACCGCAATTAACATAAGGCTAAGTAGAGCAAAAGACCATTTTTTCATGTGTAAAACCCCTTCTCTAATCATTTTTTTTCATGTGGCGTCCGCATAAAATGCATATCCATCAAGTTATCTATGTGTTATTTCCTGGTGAAAAATGTAACCAAGCGATCCCCAGCCATCTGGAGAATTTGCACAAGAATGATCATCGACACTACAGATATAATCATGATTTCATTTTGATAACGGAAGTATCCATAGTTAATTGCCAGTGTTCCAAGACCTCCACCACCAACCATGCCCGCCATCGCCGTATAAGAGACAAGCGTAACGATCGTGATTGTTATACCAGCAAGCAGACCAGGCAGTGCCTCAGGCAGTAACACCCGTCTTACAATCTGTCCGGTTGATGCACCCATCGACTGCGCCGCTTCAATGACACCCCGATCAACTTCTCGCAACGTCGTCTCCACCAAGCGAGCAAAGTAAGGAGCTGCTGAAATAACTAAAGGTGGTATAACACCTAACACTCCTGTAGCTGTACCGACGAGTATACGAGTGAATGGAATAAGAGCAACAATCAATATGATAAATGGGACTGAGCGCAAAATATTAACAATCAGAGATAGTATCGTGTACACTGCCCGTGACTTGATCGAAGCAGATCTAGCCGTCATGAACAGCAGAACTCCGAGCGGTAAACCTAAGATAACGGTAAACAAGCCTGATACACCCAAAATTTGCAGTGTCTCAATGGAGGCTTTACCAACCTCTTCCCAGCGAACTGTTGAAAAATCCATCTAACGAAGCACCTCCACATCAAGTCCCTCTGCGGTCAATTCTGATATCGTCCGATCAATCGCAATTGAATCACCCTCGAACCGAACGGTCAGCTGTCCATAAGGCACCTGTTTAATCGTAGAGATTGTACCCTGCAGGATGGCAAAATCCACATCCGTCTTACGTACCGTCCTGGACAAAATCGCTTCATACGTTTTGTTACCCAGAAAAGATATCTTCACAAGTTTGGAAGCAACACCTGCCTGCAATTCAATGCTTGCATTCGCCAGAGCCGTCTCCTCTAGGGCAAGTCCAGCTTCATGGTCACGCATCATGAAGTCCCGCGTAATCGCGTGCTGCGGCTTCAGGAACACTTCTGTTACAGGTCCTTGTTCCACAATACCACCTTGATGAATGACAGCCACTTTGTCACAGATGTTCTGAATGACATGCATCTCATGTGTGATCAGCACAATTGTAAGGTTGTACTTTTCATTAATGTCGAGCAGTAACTTCAGGATTGAATTTGTCGTCTGCGGATCAAGTGCCGAAGTAGCCTCATCACAGAGAAGTACATTTGGGTCACTTGCAAGTGCTCTCGCAATCCCGACACGTTGTTTCTGTCCACCCGATAATTGAGCCGGATATTTGCTGCTATGGTGTTCCAGACCAACCAGTGCGAGCATTTCCTTCACTTTGCGATCAATGGCATCTTTGGGTGTATTCACAAGTTTTAGTGGAAAAGCTACATTGTCATATACCGTTGCCGAGGATAACAAATTAAAGTGTTGGAAAATCATCCCGATCTTGCGTCTCTGTTGCTGCAATTCGGTTTTGCTCAGTTCAGTCAGGTTGATCCCGTCAACCCATACTTCACCCTCCGTAGGGCGCTCCAGCAAATTAATACAGCGAATCAATGTACTTTTGCCCGCTCCAGAATGGCCAATCACTCCGTAGATTTCGCCCTTTTGGATGCTCAAATTCAGCTCGGATAACGCTGTTGTAGATTTTGCCCCTTTGCCGTATGTTTTCGTTAAACCTTTTAATTCAATCAATCGCACTTGCCCCTTTCCAACCACCTACATGTATCTTTACCCGATCTAAAGGAAAACTCCCCTTAAAGTACAAAAAAGAGCCCTTTGCAGATACAAAGAGGGCTCTTCACGTGAAAGAATATACCTTCTCATCTGCCAAAATCGTGTCTTGCACCATTTTGTAGGAATTAGCACCTAACATCTATAACGAATGATACAAGATCATGTCGTTACAAATCGGTTGCCGGGCTTCATCGGGCCTGTCCCTCCGCCGCTCTCGATAAGAAATATGTTGTTGTAGGATTTTATAAGTTCATGTAGTTTATGCTTTATAATGTGAACGTAACTTCCGAAATATCAGTTCTATCCGTGTAACATTCGATTGAAACTCAGTATATTCCAAGTATTCCGATTTGTCAAAGGGAATTATTTCTTTTCCATATATTATTGATATAACTATAAGAGGCTGTTAACGTTTCACAGACCATATCGACGCCTTGACGCATTTCCTGCACATGCTGATTCAGATCCTCCAACTTCACTTTACCTTGTAATGTCTGGTGTAACTGCCACAGGTCATCGTGCATTTCGGAGTTCATGTAGTGAATTTCCATATTACGACGTTTGCGCAGCTTGCTCATCGGCTCACGATAAGAGTCCTTGATCTGAATCAATCGCAACGCAAGATCATGATGCTCCCTCACATAATCGAACTGCCTCAACACAGTAAAATATGAAAAATGCGCTTTGGTATTTGACGTATTCAGTTGGAATATTTCATTTAAGACGGTGCCGACTTTATCCAGAATGGCAAAGCAGCGGATAAAGCCATCTTTGTAGAAATACACATACCGAGCATACTCGGCTTTTTCAGTCGGCGTCATATCATCCGTTGAACCTGCAACGACCTTTTTGCGAAAATGAGCAGCAGCGAAACAGCTTTGCTCCAGTTCATCCAGTGAGGAGATGAGTCCCTGAGTCCACACATACAGCTTCCGATAGTCATGCGTGGGATCATGGTCCACATGCATTTGTCGTTGAAATAGCTCAAGCGTATGCGCCATTGCGTCCATCGCTGCCTTCAATTTACCTTCGTTTATACGTGGCTTTTCCCCCAACAACGTTCGCAGCATATCTAACCTCCTCTTTTCCAAATCAACAAGAATTCATCACCTTAACACATCATCCAATCCGTGTAATTGCTGCTTGCCATAGGTTGCCCTGATCCCCCTGACATCAAACAAAGTCCACCTGTCCAATGATGTACATCACTGGATGGTGGACTTTCATATTTAGCCCAAGTACCTTTGAAAAAGTGAATCTATATCTTAGAAACGATTAACCGGGCGATACAGCTTGTACACCAGGAAACTCATATACGTTAAGACTCCGAACAATATGGCGATATCCAGCATATGAGCAAGAGCTACGAACATGTATACTTCCGGACGGTTCATTGTCACCATCATGAAAATACCAATGACTACTTGCATCAGAATAAGAACAACGGATACCACACCCAGAGTACGCATTTCCTTATTGTCCGGATGATTACGGTAAGCGAAGTGACCCAGGATTGCAATAACAATCACGAGCGACGCAGCTGCTGCACGGTGAGCAAAAGCAACCGCTACCCCACCCGAAAGCTCAGGAATAATCTGCCCGTTACAGAGCGGAAATCCGGAACATCCGCCGGCAGAATCCGTGTGACTCACAAATGCACCCGTGTATACCACGAGATATGTGTAAATGGTGGAGAACCAGACCAGATTCCTGAATTTTTTACTAACCCGAGGGTATTTATTCAGTCGCTCCAATCCGCCATCTTTTGCCTCTTGCCTGATGCCCAGCGCCATCATTAGAGAACTGGCAAAAGCAATCAGTGCAAAGCCAAAATGCAGTGCCATGACTGCTGAAGATTGGGAGAAGACAACGGCAAAAGCCCCCATGATTCCCTGGACGATAACAAATACCAGAGTTAAGAAAGAAAACAATTGCAGGTCACGGCGTGACTTGCCAAACCGCAGAAAAGCAACAAACGAGGCAATGGACAACAGTCCAGCCAGTGCACTTACAGCGCGATGGGAATATTCAATAAGTGAAGCCACAGTATGCGCCGGAACGAGTTTTCCGTTACATAAAGGCCATTCCGTTCCGCAGCCAAGGCCAGATTCCGTTTTGGTTACGATGCCTCCACCAAAAGTGGCCAGAAACATGACAAGACAGGTTAATACGGTTAACCATTTAAACAAAGTTAAGTGTTTCAATTTTTTCTCACCCGCTGTTGGTTTAAGATGGCGAAGAATATTCTCCGCTTGTTTCGGTACTTTGACACTTATTTCACAACTAAATTCATTATACCGGATAAAATGTTCATTGACGTCGCGCTTTGTGACAAAATGTTAACGTCTGGTGAAATAATGACCCACAGGTCATTGGAGTTATGTACAGAAACGTCTCTTGCATAGAACATGCCGAACATACAAACGCCATTTCCCTATTTCAAGAGAAATGGCGTTCTTTTAGTATACCCTTTTACAACATGAACCTGTCATACTTTTATATAAGTTCAATGAAACATTACACAATAACGGAGACAGTGTCTGTGTGTCTGTGTAAATATTCATTAGTTGAACTTATATAACATTATTTATGGATCGTGTTGTACACTTCGACTGCGCGATCCAGGAACTGCTCAATCTCTTCTCTCGACTTGCGCAGCTTGTTCACATACCGTACGAGTTCGCGGCCATCTGTATACGCCACAAAGCTCGGAATGCCAAGAATATTCTGCTCTTCACTAACCGTTCCAACCTGATCCACGTCGACCTCAATCAAAGTCAGTTCACGTGCATATTTCTCTTCAACCTCAGGCATAAACGGATCGATGTATTTGCAGTCACCACACCAGTCTGCCTTGAATACGGCAATCGTCAAACGTGGGGATTGGATGGCTACATCAAAAGCCGGTTTGGAAGTAATCTGTTCCATTCGGTTCATCTCCCTTTCTGTACCTTGTCTTACCCTAAGTGAAGCAAATTGGCGAGTGGAAGTCAAATAATCAGCGCATACTTAGAATAAACCACATGGTCTGTGAAATTAAACCCAGAACATCATGAAAGGATGTCACATCATGACTTCCACCAGAACCGATTCTTCCAGCGAACAGCATCACGGGTCCCTCCTGCAGATTGTCCGTTCCATTCCGGGTGCTGCCCGGGAAATCTGGCGTGGCAAACAGGCTGCATGGCAAGCTTCAGCACAGCTTCGTCACCCATTACGTGACATCGAGTGGGATACAGATACGGCAGCTGCCTTACAGTCTGAGGTGGAGCGTTTGTTACCTGCCAGCGGCAAGTCTTTTGCACGCACGGACCAGGTTCAAAGTGCACTCGTCTGCGAAGAAGATTGCATCATTCTGGAAGAGATTAAGACACTGACCCAGGAGCACAATCGGAGTAATATCACCCGCACGGCAGCCTATCTGGAATGTTATGAGCAATATCCCGAACTGCATTGGGCACTGCTGGCCCATATGGTCTCTCGCAACGGTGGATATCACATGACAGATCTTCAGAGTGACTTGATGCATAATCTACAGAATCAGAGCGATCGCGAGCATATGTACCGGCTGCTGGAGCGGTGTAATGCACTCATTTTCCAGGATGCCTATCCCCAGCTTCTGCTGTATATGAACAGTCGCCGGATCGGACGAAGCTGTTTCCATCTCTTGTCGCACTTTCACGTATCGGCGTTTATGACACCGTTTTGGGAACGCTTTTGGCTGGAACGTTGCAGTTCACTGCTTAGTGTGGCATTAATTATTAATGAGCAGAACTATATCGAGAGCCGGGTGGTGCAGCATCCTTATTTTCAAAAAGAAATACTCTCAAAACCCGCATTCCATCTGCATAATTTGGCGGGTCTGAATCATATCGTCTTCCCTCTTGGACGGGGAGCAGGACTCGCAGGACGCGTCATTGAACATTTTGGCAAGCTGGATGAGCGAATCATGTTTGGCAAAGGGCTATATGCCCTGTTGTTTGGCGTGGAGCAAGTACACACACAAGTGTTGGAGTTTGCACGTTCGGTTCCCCATCGTGGCTCGCGTGCCGAATATTGGCCTGGGCTGTTTACCGATCGTGAAGACGAGGCGGACGATCATACATTATACGCTCAGGCGTTACTGGATGAGGAATGGCTTCCAGAAGGGCAACGATTATATAGTCCGGAACTGCTCGCCGTATGGGGAGACACGCCGTATGAACCGATCACCAGACATGACTGGCTTCAGACTCGGGATTGTCTCGGTTATCTGACGGCACCGCGGCGGCCATGGCTGTTTGAGATGAGTCACGAACACCGGTATGGCATGCTGAAAACAGCACTGGCTCATGATGCTAAAGCCATCACACACTAATGCTGAAGATCATATAGAGCAGGCAAAGACGGATGATGTGATACCCGATGTACCGCTAATCCTCGCTTGCTGGGGTAATGTCGAGTTCAGTCGCTCAGCTCTCCTTAACTATACAAAAAGCCCTGTCCGCTTAACAGCAGACAGAGCTTGTATCCTATTTTCACAAAATATTGGAGCATGGATGATGCTTTTTGCATTTTTAACCTCTTTGCCCAGCTCCACGTTGAAGACGCATAAGTGGACGAAGAATTTTTTGCAGAATACGGGGGTAACTGCCCAGCTCGTCCTTGCGCAGTACACGCAGCACAACCATGAGAACCAGATACACCACCACAACAAGCACACCAACCACAAGGCAGGTAAACAGGAAGGATACACGTGCTGGCAGGAACAGTCCAAAGATCGTATTCCCAATCCAGTTCGTTGCAAATCCTACACCTGCTGCAAGCAACACCGTAACGATAAACCCTTTCCAACGATCTCCCATGATGGAGAAATCAACGATTTTGCGAAGGACCCGCAGATTCAGGTATGTGATAACCAGGAAACAAAGGGCCGTTGCAATAATGATGCCGTATATGCCAAACATCGGCGCGAGGATCAGACCTGCAATCAGCTTGACTACAACACCCGCTGCCACACTGACCATCGTAATCCGCGGTTTACCTACCCCAAGCAAAATGGAGTTGGTGGTCATCATCGTAATCTGGAAAATGGTACCGAATGTCAGCAAGGCAATGATCGGCGTTCCATCCAGATTGGTAAACAGCAATCCGTTGACCGAATACGCTGCCGCACAAAGTGCAATGACAATTGGCATACCTGTCAGAATCGATATGCGCAACGCAAGTGTAACCTGACTCTTCAGATGCGCTTCATCCTTGCGGGCAAATGCTGCCGATATGACAGGCACCAACGATTGACTCAAAGCGATAGCCAGAATCGGAGGAATACCCGCAATACTTTGGGCCTTTGCACCAAGGATCGCAAGTACCCCAGTCGCTTCTTCGAGTCCGATCTGGCCACTAAGCAGTGGTACCACAAGGGATGAATCGATGAAGTTAATGGCTGGAACCGCAAGTGAAGACAGCACAATAGGAATAGACAACTTGAAGATATCACTGTAGATGCCTCGCATCGGCAACTGTTCTGCACGTTCGTAATTCAATTGGGCCGCACGGTCGCTACGACGCAGCTTCAAGGTGAAGTACAGCATGACACCGAAGGCACCCACACTTCCTAATACTCCACCAAATGAGGCACCCGCAGCAATTGTCTGGTCATCATAATTCCATTGCAGCATGACATAAGCCACGATAATGGCTGTACCTACACGGGCAAACTGTTCAACAATCTGTGAAATACCACCCGCTGTCATGTTGCCGCGTCCCTGGAAATATCCACGCATCATCGCAATGGCCGGGAACAGCAGCAAGGCTGGAGCCAAGGCACGAATGGCGCTGACCGACTCCGGTACTTTGGAGACATACGTAGCATAATAAGGTGCCGCGAACCACAATAAAGCAGACATGACTACCCCGGCAACAGCCGCAAAGATCAGGGCTGCACGGTAGATCTGTTGAGCTTCACCCGCGCGTCCGAGCGCATAACGTTCCGATACCATTTTACTCAGAGTACTCGGTATGCCCGCCGTTGCTACAGTTAACAGCATTAAATATACCGTATTGGAGATCGTAAACGATGCGTTACCGACATCTCCGAGGATATGCTCCAGCGGCACCCGTTGAACCAATCCCAGTACTCTCGCGATCAGCGCAGCGGCCGCCAGTATGAGCGTACCCCTAATGAATGTTTCTTTCTTAGACAAACGAATTCCCCTTCTTTCCTCCACACCGGACGTGCATCCCGTTGAAGCTAATCCTGAACGTTTAGGCGAATCTTACCACCCAGATAATAAAGAGAACAATCATGACGATTTGCAAAATAATTTTCATCACAGTACTCGTAAATAACCCCACAACGGACCCAAATCCAACTTTCGACGCTTTGGAAGGTGAAGACCCTCCGATCAGTTCCCCGATAAAAGCACCGATAAATGGTCCCAGTACCAGTCCAAATGCCGGAATGACAAATGGCCCAATGATAACACCAATGGTACTCAGCGTTGTTGATAACTTGGAGCCACCGAACTTCTTCACGCCCCATGCACTGACGACATAATCAGCCACAAACAACACAACAACAATCAGAATCTGAATGATCCAGAACCACACACCAAACGGATCAAAACTGAAGAACCAGCCGTAGACCAGAAACGCGAAGAAAATCGCTACAGCACCAGGCAGTATGGGATATACCGTTCCAGCCATCCCCACTGCAAACAGCAGCACAATTAAAATCCAGGCAATGGTTGCGAGCAAAGGTTACTCCCCCTTCAAAATATGTTCACGGATCACTTCGACGATGCCGTCTTCATTGTTACTCGCTACGATCAGATCAGCCGCTTCCTTCACCTGCTCTTGCGCATTACCCATCGCTACACCAAGACCTACCGCCTCAATGACAGCCAGATCATTCAAACTGTCTCCGACAGCAACAACTTCGGACATCTCTATGCCCAGCAGCTTGCAGACTTCCGCTACACCACTTGCTTTGGATACCCCAGCAGGGTTGATCTCAATATTAACCGGTGAGGAATTCGTCATTTGCAGACCACCCATTTGTTGCAGTTCCATCATGATCTGGTGACGCACTTCATCCACTTCGGTATTGAAGCCGAATTTCAACCATTCCAGACCTTCAATATTGTCCGTCCAACGGTCACGGTTGAACAGCTCTTCCACGGAGTATGCCCAGTACCAGCTGTTATATTTCTCACCGATCTCCTGCATTTGGCGAATCAATGCCGGGTCCATCAGATGACGCATATGCAGATCATGCGGGGCTTTCCAGACCTCACTACCGTTAACGGTAACCATTGGTGTCTCCAGTCCAAGCTGGACCGCATAAGGCATTGCGTGGAATACGGCTCTTCCCGTGGAAAGGCACACATGCACACCCCGACGAATGGCAATTTGAATCCACTTGGCGGTCTCCTGTGTAATTTCATGATTATCGTTAAGTAATGTTCCATCCATATCCAATGCAAGCAATTTGTATTTCAGTTCACTCATACAGTAGTTCCTCCTAGGTTGTCTCTCTCCAAGTTGAACTCATGGATATCCATTCAGGCACTAAGCGAGCCCTCTCCGCTCCACAATGGTTCTCCAGTTCAACTTAAAGGTTCTCTTTATCTAATTATAAACATTCTCTCATAACAAGATCGCCCGGCACCCGTAAAAACGGACGCTCCGGACGTCACAGCTAACGACATTTTACCACAGATCATCTGTATGCAACAAAATAACCCGCTCAGGATTACACTTCGAAGTTATTACATTTTATGTAATGTATAGTTTCCTAAATAAAAAAACGATCCACCTGCTACAGGATGCATCGCTTTTAGCTTAACCTTTTTCACTCTGCCTGTTTTCCCAGCCTAACCCGTAGCCAAGAATTAATCCATTATCCCCTGTCCGCTCCTCTGTCTGGCTTGAATACCGCAAACAAGGATTGGGACATCAAATTCATGGTTTGTTTATATACGTTATGGGCTGCTTTTACATCACCAAGGAACCCGCCCATATGCAGGTGGATTACACCGCGCAGCGATGCCCAGATAGTACTGACAAGAGTTTCGGTCTCTTTCTGGCCCGAAATCTGTCCTTGCTTCTGGGCAGTGCTAATTAGAATCAGCAAGCGGTGTATGGCAGTCTTCGTTCCCTGCATACTCTCTGCATCCGGCTTGAACTCGGCAAAAGCCCCCCCGAACATCAGCTTATAGTAGCTGGTATAATCTTGCGCAAACTGCCAGAAGGCTTCCCCCAAATCCAGTAAATGCTGCAAGAAGTCAGAGGACGGCGGCACTTCTTCCAAACGCTTGGCGAGCAATTTGCAGCCCTCCAGATACAACTGCTGAGCCAGACCCTCTTTATTGACAAACAAACTATAAATGATCTGCGGGCATTTTCCGACTTCTAAATACAGGCATTCTAACCATTTGCAGAAAAGTTGTCAATGAAGGTCATTATGATAAAAAAAGAATTTGACACAATCGTTTTCTTTTGGTTACTATGATTCTTATAAGAAACAGTGTTACCGAAAATGGTCTCATGCTCATTTTTTTAAATTTTCATTATTTTTTTGGAGTTAAGGTAACATTGTTTCTTTAAAAAAACAACGTATTATAATTGATGCTCTTTGGGTGGAAGAATCGTAACCGTGGCGTGCAATTTCTCTTTCTGTGCCAGCTCGACGGAGATAACTCTCTCAACGTGAGTGGTACAGGGGGAGAACGCCTCTGTCGGTGCGAAGGACACGCCAGAACATGTAGTGGCAGTTAACTGCACGCTATGACAAAGGACAACAGAAACAATATTAGGAGGATTAATATGTCAACAGAACAAAAACAACGCAAACGATCCACTGGCCAACAAATTCGTAGATGGAGCCTGACCCTGCTAGGGGTAATTGTGCTGGGAATCGTTGTATTCCTGCTAATGCCCGCCCCGGTAGAACCCGCTGTTTGGTCTGCACCTGCTGCTCCTTCTTTTGAGAAGGAGGGTCCCTGGAAAGAGAACAACAAACTTAGCTCCGCTGAATTGGTTACTGACCGCGCGAAGTTCCCGGAATTTATCACTTTTGATAAAGAAGGGCGGCTGTATGCGGGTGACTCCGACGGCAAAATCTACAGAGTAACCTTTGACGCCGAGGACAAGGCACAGCCAGCAGAGGTATTCGCTGATACCCACGGAACACCTAACGGCCTGAAATTTGATGCTACAGGGAATTTGATTGTGGCGGATATTCAGAAAGGGCTGCTGTCCATTGACCCGAACGGAGATGTCGAAGTACTAACCACTGAAGTAGATGGAGGGCCGATCTACCTGGCAAATGAGCTGGACATCGCCCAAGACGGATCGATTTATTTCTCCGATACCTCTAACTATGGCAAAGTCATGTTCAAAGAAATTGCAGAGAATAAACCGCATGGACGATTATTGAAATATGATCCGGTGACCAAGCAGACGACCGTTCTGCTTGAGGATTTATATTTTGCCAATGGGGTCGTATTGTCTGCCGAAGAAGATTTCGTGCTTGTAGCCGAATCATATCATTATCAGTTGACCCGGTACTGGCTGAAGGGGCCCAAACAAGGTACCTCTGATATTTTTGCAGAGAATCTGGCTGGGTTTCCGGACAATATCACACGTGACGCTCAGGGACACTTCTGGGTAGGGGTGTTCACAACCCGTCTGCCTTTTGCCGATTACATGCATAGTCATCCTTGGTTAGCGGCAACAATGTCCAAAGTTCCACAGTCCTTGTTAAATGGAGCCAGTGCCCCGGTGAAACACGGACTTGTCGCAGAATATGGACCAGAAGGAGAACTTGTGAATAGCTGGCATGATCCTGAAGGAACATTGTATGGCATTACCACGGCCGTAAGCCAAGGGAAATATTTATATCTCGGAACCGCACCAGGAGGAAGCCAAGGGGTTCATCGGGTGCTTTTGAAACCGTAAGGATTGTTATATTCATCTACCTCATAGACACCCTTTAGGCATCCCAATAGCAGCTCACTCCAGCAGGAGGGGCTGCTATTGAATTTTCTTCTTTTACCAGTCCAATCAAAAAAAACCGCCTGCAAAGCAGGCGGCTGACAATCTCTATGAATTAACGTGCCGCGAATTTGCGACGAGCGTAACGGAATACGATGCCGTGTTTCGGTGACAGCAGCAGTGCAAGAACAAACAAAATCCCAGCAACTGCCACCATGCAGCCCGCAATGGAAGCATCCAGGGCGTATGCCATGATGTAACCTCCAACCGAGGAAGCTGCTCCGATCAGGACGGCGTAAAGAATCATTTTGCCCAGACGATCTGTGAGCAGATAAGCAGTTGCCGCAGGTACAATCAGCATGCCCACAACGAGAATTGAACCAACACTTTCAAATGAAGCTACGGACGTCATCGAAACAAGTCCCATGAGCAGATAGTGGAACAGCACTACTGGAATGCCGCAGGCCGCAGCCAGCGCCGGATCGAAGGCACATAGCTTAAACTGTTTGTAGAACAGCCCAATGACGACGAGGATGACTAGCAAAGTGATCCCCAGCATCCAGACTGCCCTCGGACCGACATCCGTACCCCCAAGGGTTAGTGTATCCCACTGTACATAAGCGATCTCACCAAACAAGACACAGTCCAGATCCAGATCAATATGCTGGGCGTTCAGACTAATCAGAATGACCCCTACTGCGAAGAGTGCTGTAAACACAATTCCGATCGAGGCATCCGACGAGAGTCCACCCGCCTGTAAACTCTGTATGAAGAACACCGTCAGTAGTCCAAACACCGTTGCGCCGAGCAGCATCCATAATGAATCTCTGGAACCGCTCCATAGGAAAGCAATCGCAATACCGGGGAGAACCGCATGGCTGATCGCATCACCGACCAGAGCCATTCGCCGCAGAATCAGAAAACAACCGAGGATGGCGCAAGCGGAAGAAACCAATACGGCCGTCAAGATAATCCAAAACGTTGCCATTACATCTCCCCCCGTTCCTGCTGATTTCGCTGTGTGGCGAGAGTCTGAAGTGTAGCCCGCTCTTCACGCATATACGCCGATTTTGCCTGAATACTACGCAACCGTCGAGCTAATAATCCACGACGCGGAGCTAGCAAGGCTGATCCGGCAAACAACACCGTAGCCGCAAGAACGGTTACAGGCCCTGTCGGCAGATTAGGTACAAGCGTGCTGAAGATGGTTCCTGTTGCCCCGCTCAATGCTCCAAATATGCCTGCCAACACCACCATCAGTGCGAGTGAGTCGGTCCAGCAACGTGCTGCTGCTGCTGGGGTTACCAGCAAGGCCGCAACAAGCACGACACCAACGGCTTGTATTCCGGCCACCACCGCGATTACCGTTAAGAGCAGGATGAGCTGCTCCAACATCGCAACTGGCAGTCCCATACCACGTGCAAATCCCGGGTCAAAACTCACCAGTTTAAATTCCTTGAACCAGGCCAGACAGGCAATCAGTAATACGAGACATACGCCTCCCATGACATACACATCCGTCATGACCATGGATGCCGCCTGCCCAAACAAATATTTATCGAGTCCGCTTTGGCTTCCGCTCGCCCCATGCTGGATGCGCGTCAGCATAACTACACCAATCCCGAAAAATACGGTCAGCACAATTCCCATCGCCGCATCCTGCTTGATTCGGGAGTAGCGCGTAATCCACGAGATTCCGAAGGTAGCGACAATGCCAGCCACCAGAGCACCGAACAGGAATAATCCGACGGACTTCGTTTCCGTCAACATAAATGCAATACAGATCCCAGGCAGAGCAGCATGAGCAAGGGTGTCCCCCATCAGGCTCTGTTTACGAAGAAAGGTGAAGGAGCCAATAATTCCGCTACTGAATCCCAACAACAGACAGCCAAGCAATATCCAACGTGTATTCGGGTCAGATAAGATGGCAACGATCCAGTTCCACATGCACTACACCTGGCCTTTCTCCGTCCGGCTTCCGATCATCGCAATCCGGCCTCCGTACGTCTCTTGCAGTGTATCCGGTACAAATACTTCACTTGTCGGCCCACCTGCCACCAGTCGTCCATTGAGCAGCAGCACATGGTCGAAATATTCCTCGACTGTCGCCAGATCATGGTGAACAACCAGTACCGTCTTGCCTTGTTTCTTCAACTGTTCCAAAAGCGAAATGATCGCTTTCTCTGTGGTGGCATCGACACCTGCAAATGGCTCATCCATGAAATACAGATCTGCGTCTTGTACGAGTGCCCGCGCCAGAAAGACACGCTGCTGCTGTCCACCGGACAGCTGACTGATCTGGCGGTACATGTAATCGCCCATGCCGACTTGCTCCAGGCAGTGTGCCGCCAGGTCCCGCTCCTTTTTCCCCGGACGACGGAACCAGCCCAAATGACCATACCGTCCCATCATCACCACATCAAGCGCATGCGTAGGGAAATCCCAGTCCACCGATTCCCGTTGGGGCACATAACCGATGCGGCGACGTTGTTCCCTGTACGATTGTCCGAAGATCCGAACCTCTCCATGCATCTTCGGTACCAGTCCCAGAACGGCTTTGATCAGTGTTGATTTCCCTGCGCCATTTGGGCCAAGAATACCGATGAGCTGTCCTTCCGGAATATCGAAGGATACGCTGCTAAGCACCGGCTTTTTGTGATACGCAACAGCCAGATCCCTCACACTAAGAGGAGCTGATGTTGGCTGCGTTCCCTGCAAGTGACTATTATTAAGTTTCGTAGGAGTTTGTTCCAATAAAGTTGTATCTTCCATAATCCTGTAACTCCTCTCTTCATGTGATTCATTATTTCAGGGCTTCTACAATCGTCTCAACATTGTGGCGAATCATACCGATGTATGTGCCTTCTTCCGTTCCCTCAGCCCCCATGGCATCCGAGAACAGTTCTCCACCAATGCTGACCGTATGTCCTTTTTGAGCTGCTCCGGCAATGATGGCTTCCATCGCTTTTGCAGGCACACTCGATTCAACAAATACTGCTTTGATATGGTTATCTACGAGATAATCCCGCAGTTCGCTAACATCTTTTGCCCCATATTCGGCTGCTGTACTGATGCCCTGAAGCCCCATCACTTTCATGCCATAAGCCTGACCAAAATATCCAAATGCATCATGCGCCGTAACCAATACCCGGCTTGCTTCCGGAATCTCCAGAATCTTCTCGCGCACCTCGGCATCCAGTGCTTCGAGCTTCGCCAGATACGCCTCTGCCTGAGCTTTGTATTCTTCCGCATGGTCCGGGTCCGCCTCCACGAGCGTATCGCGTACGGCTTCTGCCGCATGCATCCAGTGGCTGACGTTAAACCAGACGTGTGGGTCATATTCGGTGCCGCCTGTATCTTTGCCTGAGTGTAACTCCTCGACTGGAATAGTCTCTGTAACGGCAGTAACCAGTTTGCTTGAGGACATTTTCTCCAAAATATCTGTCATTTTGCCTTCAAGATGCAGTCCATTATAGAAAATGACTTTTGCTTGTTCCAGCTTGCGAATATCACCTTGGGATGCCTTGTACAAGTGGGGGTCAACTCCCGGGCCCATTAACCCGGTAACATCAACATATGCCCCGCCTACCTCACGTGCTACGTCAGCGATCATTCCCGTTGTAGCGGTTACTTGAAGCTTGCCACCACTGCTCGTCTCTGCATCACTGGAACATGCCGTAAGTACAACAACCAGAACCAGAGCCGCTAGCGTAATGAACCCCCTCTGAATACTCCTCATTTTCACCATTAACAATTCAACCGACCCCTTTCCCTCTCCTAAAATACTTGTCTACATCTAATTTTGTTGTACAAGGTATTAAGTTTTAATCAAGACTAATAATGTTTCCCTTGTGCAAATTTTATCCGAAGCCAAAAAAAAAGGCAAGGGATTATTTCCCCTGCCTGTCCAAATTCATATATTGTTCACTTCATTAACCTGTTAGATGTGATGTAAAAGCGCTACATCTGCCGCATTTCTTTTACATTACTCGTTGTCTTTTCCTTCGTCTTTCTTACCTTTTGGCGTTCCATCGAGACCATACACTTCATCGTATGCATCGAAGATTTTCCGTGCAATCGGCGAGGCACTGACTGACCCGAACCCACCTTCCGGTACAACAACAGCTACAGCAAGCTTCGGATTATCTCGTGGTGCAAAGGCAATAAATACACCATTCTCTTTTTTGTTCGGTCCTGTCCCCTGCTCTGATGTTCCTGTTTTCCGTGCATAATCGTATGGGAACCCGTCAAATGAGCTTACTTTGGTAACCATTCCTTTATGCACTTCATTCCAGTGCGCATCGGCAAAATCAACTTCATTAAGCACCTTAGGTTTGATCTCTTTCACCACATTGCCATCCGCGTCACGAATTTCCTTCACCAGATGTGGTTCCATCCGTTTGCCCTTATTGGCAAGCATGGTCGTGTATTGGGCGAGTTGCATCGTGGTGTACTTGGCTTGTTGTCCAAAGGAGGCAAATGCCAAACGTGTTAGAGCTGATTCGTCTTCATTAGTATATTCTAGCCTACCCAGAAATTCATTAGGCAGATCTACACCAGTGGACACACCCAAGCCAAATTCCTGCATGTGTTTATGCCAGACATCGATGCCTTTCTCTGAGCCATATTTACTTAACAAACGTTTCCCCACCATATCAATCATGAAGGCATTGGAGGATTTCTCAATCGCTCTTCTCGCCGTAATAGAACCATTATAAGCAGAATGCGAGTTCTTCACTTGTCGGCCATCTTTCCCCAAAACCGCATATCCCTGATCATGATAGGTCTGTCCTGCTGTAAATAATCCCTCTTTCAATCCAATCAGGACACTTAACGGCTTGATTACTGATCCAAGAAGTATAACGGATTCCGCCCGACTAGGCTTGGCATCATTCGGTGGGAACGATTCGGTGGTTCCGTTCCGGAATACATATTTGATTTTGTCATAATCCCAATCGTTCGGATCATAATCCGGCATACTTGCCATAGCCACCACATTCCCCGTATCCACTTCCATGGCTACTGCGTATCCGGTAATTGCCTTAGGGAGTCTTCGCAATTCGTCCGTTATTGCTTCTTGTGCGGCCATCTGAATTTCCTTGTTAATGGTGGAAACCAGACTGTAGCCTTTCTCTGGTGGCGTCTGTAACATCGTTCCATCTGGCAGATTACGTGCGTCAATATCAATGGACTGATATCCGCTTCGTCCACGGAGTTCTTCCTGGTATTGAAGCTCCAACCCATCGAAGCCAACCTTCTCTTCCTCATGATAGACAAGCCCTGGATCACGCTGGGTACTTGCCCCCTCGCGGATGGCCTTATATTTGGCAATGGAATCTGGTGCCCGTTTGAACTCTCTTGTGTAACCCACAATCTGAACCGCTACGCCATCCGGGTCATATTTTCTTATGTTTTCTTCCAGCACCATAACGCCTGGATAATCCGCTTTTTTCTCCATGAAAAAAGCAATTTCTTTAGTCGATAGATCCGACTTCACAAGCCTCGGCACATACCCGAACGTTTTCTGGTAATCCAGATCCAATCGTTTGATGATCTCTTCCGCGTCCGGCTGCTCTTTATCCCCGGGATTAAACTGCTTAAACACAGCCGCCAGATCATGAGCCAGTTCCTCTGCTTCCTGTCTACGTTCATCATTCCGATAATCCTCATACAACAACACATAGAGGGACTGCACAGGTTCCGAGTAAGCAAGCGCAATTTCTCCCGTAGCATCATAGATGGGACCACGAACAGGTGCGAGCGGAATATCCTTGGTATTACGACTCGTTTCCATATACGTCAGTTCAGGACCCTCCACGAATTGTACAAAGGCCAACCTGAAAATAAGGATACTGAATATGACAAATGCCGCGAAAAAAAACAGATTCAGCCTTGCCGTGGAAGGCTTGTTGACGGGTGTATCTTCCTCAGTCATGGGTTTCTTCCTCAATCGGTTAAACATGTTTTAAGCCTCTCCCGTTCCTTTATAAAAATAAAATATTTAATCCGTCTTGTGAACGTGTTCAATCAGATATTTAATCCTTTCTCATACAAGTCTACCAAAGGTTAGCTGTCAAGTCTTTCAATATTTGGTTACATTTTCGTAAACAGAACCGTTACACTACCCAATCTACCGATTCCAATGTAAACACTGACATATAAACGTTATCCATTTCTCCAGATCGCGTTTCCCCTTCCCTTATATAAACGTGGTACAGCTCATATGGTTACATATTAATGCAACTAATTAGTCCACCCTTACGATCCATTCTCCACGTAAAAACAAAAAAGAGGACCCACGAAGGGTCCCCTCTGTAACCAATGCCTCACATCACTGTGTGCCTGATTCCGATTCTGAATCTTTATTTTTGTCTTTTTTCGGTACACCGTCGAGACCGAATTCCTCGTCATAGGCATCGAAGATCGCACGTGCAACCGGAGCCGCACTGCTCGATCCAAAGCCCCCTTCGGGGATAACCACAGCGACAGCAAGCTTTGGATTATTACGTGGTGCATAGGCGATAAATACACCGTTATCCACCAGTTTACCGCCTACTACCTGTGTCGATGTTCCTGTTTTTCTAGCAAAGTCATAAGGGAATCCGCTAAATGCAGATACCTCGGTTGCCATGCCTCGTTGTACTTCATTCCAGTAGGCATCGTTAAACTCCACCGTGCTGAGTACCTTCGGTTTTACTTTCTCGACCACGTTGCCTTCCGAATCCCGGAACTCTCTAACCAGTTGTGGCTCCATCCGCTTTCCTTTGTTCGCCAGCATTGTCGTGTACTGTGCTAACTGCATGGTTGTGTATTTTCCCTGCTGTCCAAAGGAACCATACACGAGACGAGTCAACGAGCTTTCCGTGTCGTTCATGTAATCCCGTATGCCCAGGAATTCATTCGGCAGATCAACCCCTGTAGATACCCCAAGGCCAAACTGCTTCATGTATTCATCCCATTTGTCAATTCCGGTCGCACCGTATTTTGAGTACATCTTCTTCCCAATCTCATCAATCATGAATACGTTCGAGGAATGACGAATCGCATCACGAGGATACATTGCACCATACACATGCCCTGATGAGTTCTGCACTCTGCGATTGTCCCCACCAAAGGTCGTTGAACCTCTATCCGAATAAACCGTATTGGTAGTGAAGAAACCTTCTTTCAAACCGATCAAGACACTAAGCGGTTTGATGGTGGAACCGAGTAACACGATCGATTCAGCTCGCTTTTTAGAGTCATCCGGAGGGAATGAACGAATCGTACCATTTTGATACACATATTTGATATCATCATACTGATCATTTGTGATACTGCCTGTTCTCCAGATGTTGGTATCATAATCTGGCATACTGGCAGCAGATACGATTTTCCCCGTATCCACTTCCATCGCAACCGCAAATCCGGTCTTGGCATTGGGATGCAATCGACCGGAAACCTGATTTCGATGAAGCCAACTCAGCTGATCCAGAATGGCCTGTTCTGTTTTCACCTGGACGTTCTTGTTAATGCTGGAAATCAGGTCGTAACCTTTCTGCGGCGGTGTAGAACCTGCTACACCTTCAGGCAAATTACGCAAATCAACATCAACGGATGTATATCCGCTTTTGCCGCGGAGAGCATCCTGATATTGCAGTTCCAGTCCATCAAAGCCTACAAATTCATTTTCCGTATACACCAGGCCCGGATCCGTTTGCGTTTTATTGGCCTCGTCCACCTCTTTGTATTTGTCCAAGGACTTCGAACTTCTGAACTTCTTCAGATAACCGATTGTCTGAACCGCTACCGTATCCGGATCGTAGAATCGTACACTCTCCTCGACGATCTGAATACCTTTGAACTCATCCTTATGTTGCAGGAAATAAGCGACTTCTCCCTCGGACAGATCACTCTTGATCAGACGCGGCATAAAACCGTTCGCTTTGCGGGAGTTCAAGTCCATCTCTTCAATAATTTTTTCCACTGTAAGTGACTCTGAATCCTTCAGCTTGTACTGTTCAAATACATCATGCAACCGGGTTGCAATATCCTGCACTTCCCCTATGTTAGGACTCGGTTTCCCATCAACATCCCCATAGTTTTTATACAGTGTCAGGTAGAGAGACTGAATGGGCTTGGAATAAGCCAGCTTCACTTCACCTGTAGAATCATAGATCGTGCCTCTCACAGGAGGAAGCGGTACATCCTTGGTAATGTTACTTGCTTCTTCCTGACTAAGTTCAGGGCCCTCCACAAATTGCAAAAAGGCCAAGCGTACAATAATAACGCTAAAAATAACAAAGGAAGCGAAGAAAAATACGTTCATTCGGTAACTGAAGCGCCGTTTGTCTGTAAGTTCATCCTTCTCATTGGAATGCTTTTTCATCCATCCTACCTCTTTCATGACTTGATGCATACCACTCAAACTGATTCTTCGCGGCATGATAACCTGGCAACGTCGTCATATTCCGGACCCATGTCCATTGTAATGTTAAGCTGACTGATCCTTTAGATGGGTGTCGGCAAAATTCGGAGGATTAAACCAGTCTCCACTGATCGCCCATGTTGGGTCAAGCGGAACCCAGCTCTCGGAATCACTCAAATACACCTCATTCCACGCATGCGGACCGTACCCTCCCTGGCCGTTATAACCAAGTCCTGTAACAACTTTGACTTCAAGTCCTTGTGAACGGGCCATCACGGCATAGAGACGGGCATAATCAATACATACGCCTTTGCGTGTATCAAATGTATTCTGTGGATTCTGTTCATGCCATATGCCCTTTTGCTCATAGTCATCCACTTTACCATAGTCATACTGAATACGTGAACCTACCCAGTCGTATAGTGCTCTTGCTTTGGCTTCATCTGTCGATTGGCCTTTAACAATCTCACTCGCTGCAGATTCAATGTCCGTCGGAATATTGTGGTCGATAACTTCATATTTGCGTTGCAGGATGCCGCCCAGTTCCTTCTGCACAGCCTGCGTAAATACGGGAAGCTTGTCCTTGATAAACGTTCCAGACAACGGTTCGATAACCGATTTGGCCCCTTGCATATAGATCGGAGATGCTTCCACATATCGGCTGAACATGCTCCCGGGATAAAGACTGACAATCATGAACAAGACCGCAATAACAATCATTCCGCGGACGGAGCCTATAATCGTGCCAATTAATGCACCCGTCAACCGACTAAACATACCTTTAGGCGCACTTTCCTCGGCTGACCCCTGCCTGCTGCTAAAAATAAATGAAGAGAGAAACCCGAGAATCAGTCGGATGAGTCCATAGCTTAATACAAATAATACAGCGAACCGCATTAGTGGAAAATCTGCAATCGCCGTAACCAACGTATAATACATCTGTTCCCACCGGTTCAACTCACGATTAGGCATGGCAGAAGCATACTCAGACAGCCACTGCTGTACATATGGTGCAAGCCACAATGTTAAACCGATCGACAACAGAATACCAATGACCGCCATAATGCCATCCATCAGGAACCCAAAGAGTCTGCCTGCTGAACGCGAAGCCCCTCTGGACCAACCCTGCAATAATGAAGCAGCCACAATCAGCAGCAGCATAATCGTGATGCCATTCAATTCCTTCAGGCTGTCCAGCCAATTCTGCAGCACGTACCGATTCCCCCTTTACTACGATGCTGGTGCTGTTTTGTTCTCCTGTGCCTGTTCGACAAACGTACGTATGGTTTCATTGTCGAGTTTCCATTCGCCAAGTGAAATTCCGCGGAAGGTCACATCAACTTTATCCGATTGAGTTCTGCCCTTAATCTCCACATTGGGACTTGTGATGGTGAACGCTCCATCCTGTCCTTTGACGTATTTCGCTTTGGAAGCCTCCTTAAGCATCATGCTGGTTGCTTCCTTCTTCAATGTGTCCATCGTGCTGGATTGTACGTCTGTCACTGTCTGTTTGATCTGATCAATGGAGATGCCGCTGTATATCAGTAGAGCCGCAATAATGATGATGGCAATCGCCCATTTCAATACGGTTTTGACCACATTCAGAACAAAGAACAATATGATCAATGCAACCACGATCACCAGCCAGTTCTGCATCACAAACTCTTTGATTACTTCTATGTTCATGACTACACCTTCCGTATTAGAATTCATTCGTAACACTCCCGAATATTATACATGATTTCCGAAGCTGCTGTCAGCTAAGCCCTCTCCCTTAAAAATAAACGGTCTAAGTTCGTCCCGCCGGGCGTACAAGTAGTACCATGAGGTTCTGCCGGGCGAACGGGGAACACGTTCAAGACCTGTAGTTTGAACATGCATCGCTTAACAAGGAGGGGCTTATGTGAAAACGGCCATCTGGCTATACCTGTTTTTGTTCCTTGCTGTATTTGATCTGCACGCCCAGTATCCCATTCTGACCCCTTTTGCCATCTCGCTGGGAGCCGCCCCTACTTTCATTGGCTGGATGATGGGCATTTATTCCTTAACGCATCTTCCTGGCAATCTGATTGCTGGAACACAAATCGATAAACATGGCAGTCGCCGCTACATTGTATTCAGTCTGCTCGGAGCAGGATTGATCCTGCTCTTACAAGCCTATGTCCAGACACCATGGCAACTGCTGGCGCTGCGTTCCATCAGCGGTTTTGTGCTGGCCTTCCTGTCTCCTGCATGTCTCGCCCTGCTTGCACAGTTATCCAGCGATCCGGTGAAACAGGGGAAGTATATGTCAGGTCACGGGGTAGTACATACCCTTGCGTCTGTGGTATCTCCCGCAGCCGGTGCGATCATTGTGGGTTCCATGGGATTCTCTGCTACATTTTCAGGATTGGGCTATCTGCTTATTCTCACAGGTGTCATTGCTTTCATGACGATGCCCCGTGGCATCATCAAGCAGCATGAGAGAGTAACTGAACCTGCCAAACCTGACGTTTCACCAGCAGATGCCACAAGTGCATTCCTGCCGGTGTCCTGGCGATACTTTGCCTTGCCGCTGGTGATTGCCTGTGCTCAAGGGATTCTCTTCTTCGAGTTGCCCCTTCGAGGAGGAGGGCATTCGTCCATCATGTCTACCGGCCTGTTATTTTCCGTAATCAGTATCGGAGCTCTCTTCACACTGAGCATGTTATTTCTCAATCGGTATTCCCCCAAACTGCGTCTGGTTGCGGGTGTGCTGTTGATGTCCTTGTGTTTTTTTGTAATGGCCGCCATTCCGCAAATCCCGTTGTCTACCGTATTATTTGTACTCGGGATGTCCAAAGGCATTATCTTTCCAGCTATGGCTACCCTATTTATCCGTCTGAGCGGAGGAAGCAGATTAGGCCGCATATTCTCGCTGCAATCCATCGCCACTTCCATAGGCTCTTTCATCGGCCCCATCACAGCCGGGCAACTTCGTGTTGGGGTATCACCCTATTTCATCGCGTTTCTTTTGTTAATGATTGGTATGCTACTGCTTCCATACTATACAAGCAGAGGTGAAGCTTCCCTTGCCGATCCCAAAACTATATTAAACTAAATTCCGATCAGTCTCTGTCTCCTTACCGTTATGGCATCAATTAGGCCAGTATTTTCATTAGCTTTGCATCATTCCCCCATTTACAGCTAAACTATATAAAATGGACTAACGTTTTACACACGAACGGAGCGGCCTAGGGATCATCAGCGCTGTCTTTAAGATTTCATTTTTTTCTTGAATACCGTCATCGGGTATGGATGATCATTGGAAGTAGTGAAGGGGACGGAATCGATTTTGAAGAAGCGATAGCGTTCGCCTTTGTCTCCATATTTCAACCTATAAAAAATTAATCAGAAATTTGGAGACAACAGCGATCGAATGAACGATCCGTAACCGTAACGGCCACTCCTGACCAGAAATTAAACCCTGAGGTACGTGAAAAGAATTTAGAAATCAGAGGCGCTCCTATCCGCGTGGTGAACAGTGTAAAGAAAGGAGTCCATTTTATATAATCAGTCGATTTTCGCTGCAACATTTCCCGGGGAATGTCGACATAAGCTCTCGAACAAGAGGTGAATATCATGCCTATTCATGTCATTGTGGAAGGTAAGAATGACCGAAGCAAACTGAAACGTTTGGTTGGACCCGAAATCAACATTCTATGTACGTTTGGAACACTTAATTCCCTCAAGTTGGAGACCCTGCGCAAGCAAGTCGGTTACGATGAAGTCTTTTTATTTATGGATAATGACAGTTCCGGCAAAAAAATTAGAGGTGTACTTCGGGATGCTTTCCCGGATGCAGTACAGATGTATACACGACGAGGATATGCGGGTGTGGAAGGAACACCTGATGAGTATATCATTGCCCAGCTGGAAAAGGCCGGGTTAGAGACATACATCCAATACCCTGAACATCCTTCCTATTAAAATGAAATACCAAAAGGCTGCCTTTGGGTTGATATCCAACCTGAAGGCAGCCTTTACAGTATGATGATCAGATGATTATTCGTTGATCAGATTGCGAATATCCTCGGCAATGACAGCCGGCACAACGTCCTCTGTATTAAATGCGTTATATACCTTGCGCAGCTGGTTATTCTCATCCACCAACCCGATCATGTTCATATGGGCAAAATCGTCCTTATTCTCCCCTTCGATCAGGATCTGGAATGAATCCCTGGCGAACTGTTTGGTTTTGTCCATATCCCCTCGCAAGAAATACCATCCGGAATAATCCGCGTGGAAGCGGTCCGCAAACGTCTTAATCTTCTCTCTTGTATCGACTTTCGGGTCGAATGAAATAGAGACAAATGAGACATCTTTACCGAAGGTGTCGTCCTCTTTCAACAGATCCTGCACCTGAGATAACGTAAAGGTCGTAATCGGGCAGACATCCGGACAACTGGTGAAATAAAAGTAGAACAATCGAACTTTCCCTTGCGTATCCTCCAGTGATACCGTACTGCCATCTACATTTTCCATAGAAAAGGATTGGATTTCACGAATCTCGGGTAATTTTTCCTTACTGGCAAATACGGTGCCCCACATCAGATACACAGCCATTATCAGTGCGAGCCCGAGCAGCATCCATGTCCATTTGTACTTTTTCAGCATCTTCCTCGTCCCTTCTGTATCTTCTCTTATGAATACGCATACATATGTGAACCTAAAATCACGTTTGTTTCGCTCCATCCATCTACTGTGACATATGTATTCAAAGAAACCTACTTTTTATGAGATTCTATATTATTGTAACGGTTAAAAGGAACAATGCCCATAAATTATTTTAGCGTTGTATATCATTCGAATAGTATCGTACGTTCTCTGGCGATTTTTCTCACTGTATCCGATATAAAGTTTATCATAGGAACTGCCAAAATAGTTTGACAAACTACGTACATTTATTGGGTATGTCACAGGTAATTGTCATAACTTTGAAATTAGGGATGTTTTGCATCCTGACAGACGGATATTATACACTATATATGGGTATCACCTAGATAGAGAAGTAATATGCCTTAGAACGATACACCACACAAAGGAGACGTTTATGGATACCTCTACACATTTTGTCATGGGGATTGGTCTAGCCGGTCTGGCTTATGTCGATCCTGTTGTCGCGGCTAGTCCCATGCTTGCAGCTGCGGTAATGGTTGGCACGATCGCCGGTTCTCAGGCCCCAGACATCGATACTGCGTTACGTCTCAAAAGCAATTCGCTTTACATTCGGAATCATCGGGGCTTGTCACACTCTCTGCCATTTCTCCTGTTATGGGTTTTGCTCATCACCGGCGTCATTGCATTGATATTCCCTGGTGTCCCTATTGGACACGTTGCCACGTGGACCGCTGTGGCCGTAGGCTTTCACGTATTCACCGATCTGTTCAACACCTATGGAACCCAAGCCGCCCGGCCTTTTACGGAACGCTGGATCGCCTGGAACATCATTCATATTTTTGATCCGTTTCTATTCACTACACATGTCATAGCTATCCTGTTATGGGCCTTTGATCTGATCGCCCCTGCACCACTCTTCGTTACGTTGTATAGTTTGACCGGTTTATATTATATATGGCGAACGATTGCTCGTGCACAAGCAGTCAGAAAAGTAAGACGTCTCGACAACAGCCCAGAGCAGGCAAGATACATCGTCATTCCAACGATATCCTGGAACCGCTGGCATGTGGTTAAACGAGTTGAGGACGGCAGTTATGTGATCGGTAAAATGGATGGTTCTAACCTGGTATGGAGTCTGCACGCCTCGTCTTCTACTCATGCGGCCGTTGCTGCTTCACGCAAATCACCGGAAGTCAGTGCCTTCCTCTATTTCACCTCCTATGCGGTGGCAGAGGTTGAAGAACTGCCTGCCGGTTACAAGGTCCGCTGGGCAGATGTACGTTATCGACACCGGAAACAATATCCATTTGTCGCTGTAATTGTGATGGATCGGAATTTTGAAACGATTGATACGTATGTAGGCTGGTTAAGCGATGAGAAAATGGATAAAAAACTTTTATCTGCACGCCCTTGACGAAGTGAGCATGGCAAGGCACAATCAGACATAGGAACTGATACGCGAGAAAGCCCGGAGCGTTTCCGCTCCGGGCTTTCTGTTTATCCTGTTTTGTTGCTGTTGGTTAAAATAAATTATTTGCCAGACCCAGCCAGAGACTGCTCAGCGATTTGTACCAGACGTTTGGTGATATATCCACCCAAAGATCCTGTTTCACGGGAAGTGTAGTTACCATAGTAACCGTCTTGTGGGATAGTTACACCCAGTTCCTGTGCAGCCTCGATTTTCAATTGTTGCAGTGCTGAATTTGCCTGAGGTACCACCAAGTTGTTAGAACGAGATCCTTGAGCCATATTTATAATCTCCCTTCAATCTGTGTCTGTAATGTAATTGCAAGCTTGCAAGATTATTATGGCTCTTAGGCTACAGGTTATACGGAGTTTTACTAAATTTGTAGATGGAGGTTTTTCCCAATGAGTAAAGGCTTATCCTTATGGTTCGCATTCTCTTCGATTATTTTGTTAACGGTTTCAGCAATTATGATCTCCTACTCCGGTTGGTTTGCTGCACTGATGTTTGTCCTGTCCATTTCCAACATTGGCTGGGGATTTGTGATTCGTGCCAAAAAAGAACGTCAGGAAGTTCGCTCGGCTGCTTCTGAGCCCACTTCTTGAGCAGGTCATTTGATAGTTCAATAATGAACGCACAAATAAAGAGGAGTCCTTCAATAGGGCTCCTCTTTATTCATGTTAACTATTCATTCCATGAAATATGAAGATCTTGTTCAGCACTACTGTTTACGTCTCGGAACAAATCCCATACGTTCTTTCACTGCATCCAACGTTTGAGCAGCAACTTCTTCTGCACGACGGGCTGACGTATCCAGAACATCCGCCAATTCGCCAGATTCACGAATCTCATTATATCGTTGTTGTAGCGGTTCAATCACAGATACAACCACTTCAGCCAGTTCCTTTTTGAATGGACCGTACATCTTGCCTTCATAACGCTCAGCTACTTCTTTAAGCGTCATACCTGCACATTCAGCGTAGATACTCATCAGATTGCTAACTTCCGGTTTGTTTGCCGGATCATATACGACTTCACGGCCCGAATCTGTAGTGGCTCGGCTGATTTTTTTGCGAATCACATCCGGCGGATCCAGCAGGGCAATATAGCTGCCAGCGTTAGGGTTACTTTTGCTCATTTTCGAAGAGGCATCATCTAGTGACATTACCCGAGCACCTACCTGTGGGATATACGGATCTGGAATGGTAAAGTACTCCCCATAACGGTGGTTAAAACGTCCTGCCAGATCACGTGTCAGTTCCAGATGCTGCTTCTGATCCTCACCTACTGGTACAAGGTCAGCATTGTATAACAAAATATCCGCCGCCATTAATGATGGATACACGAACAGTCCGGCACCAACGGAATCTTTACCAGATGATTTATCCTTAAACTGAGTCATTCGTTCAAGCTCACCCATGGAGGTCAGCGTTGTCATCAACCAGCCCAATTCCGCGTGCTGCGGTACATGGGATTGCAGAAATACGTTAGATTTCGACGGATCAATACCTGCTGCAATAAACAGTGCAGCTACCGCTTCCGACTGTTCACGCAATGCTGCTGGCTCCTGAGCCACGGTGATGGCATGAAGATCAACTACCATGAAATGACATTGATAGTCATGCTGGAGTTTTACAAAATTTTTGATTGCACCAATATAGTTGCCCAATGTGAGCTTACCGCTTGGCTGAATACCTGAAAGTACTGTTTTCATTGCACATAACGCCTCCCTGATTGTATATAAAAAAACTCCTGCCATTCTCTGCGAACGCAAAAAGGCCCCACATCCGCAAGGGACGTGAGACCGTGGTGCCACCCTTATTCGCTTTTCTTCCATTGCTCCTGACCCTGAATCAAGTCAAGCCGAAGAAATGCCTTCATTGTTCCGTAACGTGGATTATACGGCAGACTCTAGTGGGGCAAGCCCATCTCTGGCTTAACCTGTTCAAACCTACACTCAAGGGTCCATTCGGTTAAGAGCTCACACCGGTTCGCATCAACCACCGGCTTTCTGAAGAGGATTCTCTTGGCCTACTTATCCCTGTCATCGATTTCATGTCATTCAATTCTAATAAATGCTTTCAGAGTTCCATCTTAATGCGCACAGGCGCGAATGTCAAAATGAGTTGAACTTTTTTACCCGAGACATCAAAATCTGTTATGATGGAATTGCTTATCCTGTTGCCTGCTTCACACGAAATAGCGCAGGAAATAGCTGGCATGTACACAACGACACGCCTGCAGCAGTAGCTTCATCACAACTGCTTGCAGACAGATTTCAAGTGGGAAAAGGAGCATCGATATGAAACAAGTGACCAAAGGCCAATGGAATGGTTACGACACGTATATCCTACATAGCCGTGAATTGGAAATCACCCTGCTGCCGCGTCTTGGAAATAATATTATTTCTATTCGCGATTTAGTGCAGGACAGAGATGTCGTCCGCCGTCCGGATGAAGACGATCTTGCCTTTTATCTGCAGAAGCCGTACCATTTTGGCGTTCCTCTCCTGATTCCACCAGGGCGCATCCATCGTGGACAATTCGAATATGAAGGCGTTCGTTACCAGTTCGATCAGAACACGGCGAATGACAACCATATTCACGGCCTCCACCGTACCCAATCCTGGTGTGTCAGTGACATTGAGGAAGATGAAGACGGCTGTGCAATTACGACTGAATTACTGACCGAAAATGAAGAGCATTGGATGGCTCAATTCCCGATTCCCCTGAAACTTGAGATGACGTTCAGTCTGCAAAACGCTGTATTTAGCCAGCGTCTGCGAGTCACCAATCTGAGCTCAACACCTGCTCCTTTTGGTATGGGATATCATACATGGTTTTTGTTAGACGGCAAACCTGCCGACTGGACACTGCAACTGCCTGTTTCCGGAATATACGGACAGAATGAAGAACAACTACCGACAGGTGAACTGGAGTCCCTGGGTGAATGGTCTGCTCTTAACGAAGGCATCAATTTGCAGGGACGTAACTGGGATACCCTGTTGAAAGCTACCGAAGGTGAACCGGCTACCGCTTACTTACGCAGGCAAGATGGATATACATTGAAATATTCAGCAGATGAAGCATTTTTCAAACATTGGGTTCTCTTTACCAAAGGTGAATCCGATCAGTTTTTGTGCATTGAACCGTACACTTGGCTCCCGGATGCACCTAATTTGGCTTTATCGGATGAACAAACCGGGTTGATCCGCTTGGAACCGGAACAGCCTGTTGAGTTATTTACACGTATTGAGGTTATACCTCCTACAGACTAAACGAGCTGATCCTCCTCTATTTTGCTTTTACGCTATCACCATATATTTGGATATCCAAATACAACTTGCCGACCCGCATTGGGTCGGCTTTTTTATGTGTCCTGTGCACTGATAGTTATCCATATTTTTCCTTACGCCATATCATGTATATTTCCTTATTCTCTAACCATACTAACATCACCAACCCATAAGGAGGTGACACATATGTACGGAAGTCAAAACCAAGGTAGCGGTAGCCGCTCCAATAACCTGGTCGTTCCCCAAGCAACAGCAGCATTGCAACAATTGAAAATTGAAGCTGCTCAAGAGCTGGGTGTAACTATTCCACAAGATGGTTACTACGGTAACTATACTTCCCGTGAGACAGGTTCTCTGGGTGGATACATCACTAAACGTCTGGTGCAAATCGCTGAGCAGCAATTATCGGGTCGTTCGTAAGCTCGTAATTATTGCTTGAGCCTAAGCAGAATCCAAAAGTAAAAGCGGCCTTCTTCGGAAGTGCCGCTTTCTCTTGTGCAACTAATTAGGAGGTCGACTCCATATCTGAATCCTTGTATGTATTGGTTCTAGGGTAACGAATCATCAGGCTTGCCATATTGTAATTAGACTCCATTGTTGCATCTACCAAAATCATACCTTGTCTTACTGTGAAGTCGTATGATATCTCGCCATGCGTCCAATTTCGTTTGAATTTCAACGTCTCCAGTGCCATTGCCCGGAAAGAAGTTCTCTGGGTTTTGTTTAGCCCCCCTTCCTCCACATCCATCTGCCCATCTCGTCCAGCTATCGGATTATGTCGAATACCGAATTTCCCAATTACGTTGTTTCGTATTTGCACAAAAACTACCCCTGAATCTAACCCTGATAACTCATGATCAAGTTCTTTGAATACCAGATCCAACTGCCTCGCTAATGAAAGCTCATCAATTTTCATATTAACACTCTCCTTATATGCTTATAGTCCTATACATCAAGGACTTACGACTCATTATATGACATCATATGTGCTCATTCAACAAACAAAGTCAAAGTTGGGTATTTCTAACTATTATTTGCACAATTAATTGCCATTCCACTCCCTTAAACTGAGCTTTTTCACTCAATTACGACAAAATCTTCGAGAATCGAAAATGAGGACTCAGTACAAAAAGAGGCTGCAATCCCGTGTCTGTTAACAGGGGATTGCAGCCTCTTTCATATATATTCAACCTATTTTTCGGTCGCCGTCATCTGTAGAAACTGCTCAATATCGGCAATAACCAAGTCCGCAGCATTTTGCCAGAATTCCGGTTGTGTCAGGTCCGTACCCAGATGTTTCTGAGCAAGTTCTTCGACCGTCATACGCCCTGTATCCCGCAACAAATCATCGTATTTATCTGCAAATGCTGTACCTTCCTGCTGCGCTCTTGCATAGATTCCCGCACTGAACATATAACCGAACGTGTATGGGAAATTATAGAATGGCACACCAGTCAGATAGAAATGCAGTTTGGATGCCCAGAAATGAGGATGATCTGATGCAAGTACACCGCAGAACGCTTCCTGCTGCGCCTCCACCATTAATTTGGATAATTCATCCGCGTTGACCAGACCTTTTTTGCGTTGTTCATAGAAACGATTCTCAAACAGGAACCGGGCATGGATGTTCATAAAGAAAGCCACACTTCGCTGTATCTTGTCTTCCAGCAAAGCCAGCTTCTCTTGCTCATCTGTTGCCGCCTGCACCAGGGCATCTGCTACAATCAGTTCAGCAAACGTGGATGCTGTCTCAGCCACATTCATCGCATAACGTTGATTCAATGCAGGCAGCTCTTCCATAATGTGTTGATGATATCCATGACCAAGTTCATGCGCAAGAGTCGACACATTAGATGGTGTCCCGGAGAAGGTCATGAAAATCCGGGTTGCTTTGCTAAGTGGCAAAGACGTACAGAATCCGCCTGGACGCTTGCCAGGACGGTCTTCTGCTTCGATCCAGCGTTTCTCAAAAGCCATCTCTGCAAACGAAGAAAGTTTAGGACTGAACTTGGCAAACTGTTCAACAATATTGATGGCTGCCTCATCGTAAGTGATTTTGCCACTCGATTTACCTACAGGTGCATCTACGTCGCTCCAGCTGAGCTTGTCTACTCCCAGCAGTTCTGCCTTGCGCTCCAGATATTGAACAAGCGCAGGTTTGGCACCGTTAATCACATCCCACATCGTATCCAGTGTCTGACGTGACATCCGGTTGATGGTCAGCGGTTCTTTGAGGATATCATCCCAGCCACGTTTCTCATATAACTTCAGACGGAATCCTGCGAGGTGGTTCAGCGTGTCAGCGCAGAAATCTTCGACATCGGTCCAAGCCTGTTCCCAGTTTGCGAATACCGTCTCGCGTACATTTCGATCACTATCGCTCAGCTTGTTGGCAGCCTGTCCTGCGGAGAGCATCACCGTTTCCCCATCTTGCTCAAATGGAATGTTCACCTTGCTGACAATCGTGTTATAGAATTTGCCCCAACCATGGTAACCATCCACACCCAGATCCAGAGCAAGTCCTTCCAGTTCAGGCGACAGCTTCTCACGAGCCAGCGTACGACTCTCGTTTAATACAAATGCCATCGGCTTAATATCTTCCCGAGCGATCCATGCATCCCACACCGAATCCGATGTCTGACTAAGTGTATTATCAAACTTTGATTTGCTGCCGTTCAGCATTGCAGCAATAGAACTGATGGCGCCCTGAAGCTGCGTTGCCTTTTTGTCCTTCTGGTTTTGCGATGAGAGACAACCTACAAACGCAGAACCTTCCGATACGCGCATATAACAGCTTTGTAGCAGTTCCAAAATCGGATCAAATGCAGCCGTCTCTTCTAATGAAGTCGGTGCAGCTGTTTCGTTCAACAGATGTTGCAGTTTACGTACATCCTCTTCCAGTTCAATCAGATACGCAGCAAATGTCTCGGAGGAAGAACCTCCACTAAAAATGGACTCCAGATCCCATACGGGGTGTAATGGCGTTTTCATTTAATAAGGCACCTCTCTCTATAAATTGGATGGTTAGGATTGAATTAAAAACTGGTTTTCTGTGTGCTGTATCTCTATACTAGAGAAATACTTATAGCAACTTTCAGGAGGTAAACGTATGAAACCTTTACAAGTATCGGCTGATACAGCCGTCAAATTAGCAGAATCCCTGGGCGTACCTTTGGAGCACCTGATGCACATGCCCCAACATATCCTGATGCAGAAGATTGCGGAACTCGCCAAACAAGAATCCTCCAAACCTTCCGCACCAGAAGGCGAACAAGAATGATTCCATTTGAGAACAGCTGGCCTTACGATATTGTGATGGGAGACATCTATGTACAGCAATGTCCCTACTGTCATGCAAGCAACGTGCTGCTCCCCCTCAAACCAAAAGAGCTTGTGCTCATTCGCGAAGGCAAAAAGAAATTACTGGTCTTTCCCTGCTGTAATACAAGCATGACCGTGATCGACAACGACAGTGACTATTTGTTATCCAACCGTCCTGTCCGTAACTAATGCAAGATCAACTTAGAGGGGGCTGCGCTTCGCAGCCTCTTTGTCTGTTTCCAGCATCTCTTCAGGGAGTTCCAACTTACTTGAGATCATCTGCTCACGCAGCACAGCCCACTGTTCCCTTGAAGCACGAATCATGGCCGCATCAGTGATCCGCTTGTCATGAATGACCTTGCTGAACCATTGCACTGCTTCATTAAACCGTCCTACCCTACGGTTCAATTCCCCGAGCAAATACAACAGTTTGGCTTCATTGCCACCCGTTCCTTCACGTTCGAACACCTTCACATAGGCTTCAAGGCTAAATTCAAGAAAACGATGTTCCTGTGCATGGTCTTCCATATAACGATACAACCAAGCTATATGATGCAACAGACCAGCGACGACACGATCTTTCTCCTGGATAACCTGTGCGCATAACAAAGCAAGCTTGTACGTAGCCAGCGCCTGGTCCAGTGTCCGTGCTCCACTATAATCACGTTTTACCCAGCGATTACCGACCTGTTCCTTAAAAGCCTTGCGCTGAGCATCATTCAAATGCTCCGTTGCGTTCTCCGTGGAGGCAAACCCGCACTGCGGACAGATGCGAACCACATAAAAATCTGGATTCTCCAGCTTGTAGTACGCACAAAAATCCGAATCCGTCCGGTAGGGCCTTTTCAAACTCGGTCTTACCCGAGAGGTTTCATACTCGGTTTCGCAATAATGACAGGTCACCTTCACCTTATATAGCGGCTCTAATTCCAATCTCTTCCATCCCTCTCCCGTACGCTTATAATCATATTCGGAACTACGGTGTATTCACAAAATGATGTGCAGGCCCAGATAAACGCTGCAGGATAAATGAATGCAAGGGCTCCTCCACACCGATCTGTGTTAAGGCTTGGTCCATACACGCAAGCCACGCCTCAGCCCGTTCAACCGTCACTTCAAAATGCATATGACGGGCACGCATCATCGGGTGTCCAAACGCCTCGGAAAACAGCCCTGGTCCTCCAAAAAACTGAGACAAAAACATATACTGCTTGTCGATGACCGGCTGAATATCTTCCGGGAAAAGCGGAGCCAGCTGCTCATTCTGCTGAACGATCGGATAGAAAGCCTCGACCAGTGCGCGAACACCTTTCTCACCGCCAAGATTGTCATAAATACTCAAACTGGGATTCATTCGTCTGATTCCCCTTTCTGATGTCGAATTTTGCCATATATTACACGTTCCGTGAACATTGTGAAAACAGTAACAATATCCAGGCCCCAAAAGCCTTTATCTCCATTCTATCAAAAAAAACCAAAAAGTCCTATATAACATGAAATCATCAGCACATGTAACCTGCCATCTGTATATAGGACTTCTTCAAAACATAACACAAAAAAAAAGCGCCAACCGCATAGGTTGGCGCACTAGATATTCCATTAATAACTCCGCCAGTCCTCTTCCTCAGAGCGTACCAGCGAGGCACGTATCACATATACAAAAGCACAGACCAGGATTCCGGTGACAAGACTCATGATCATCACTCCATCCGAATTGAATTCCACCTTGGAGACAATTAGGTGACGTTCAGGCGTTTTTCTCATTTTAGCATACATCACTCAAAAACACAGCCACTTTTGCAAGCGCTTTCTACGTATAATTTTGTACTGTTTGTCCACTTTTTTTCATATATTGATGGCAATAGACATCACAGACTTCCGCACACCGACCATTCCAAAAATAAAGGAGAAGAATTCATGGCTGCTTCACAACGACTCACCCATGTCCTGGTCACACTCGCTCTCCTGATCCTTTGTGTGTTAATGGTCTTGTATCCAGCGGAAACCTGGCATGCAGGTGTACGCGGACTGTCCATCTGGTGGGACGTATTGTTTCCCTCCCTTTTTCCTTTTTTGGTGCTGTCCGAGCTGCTGCTCGGCTTTGGCATTGTTCATTTTCTAGGTACCTTACTGAATCCACTGATGCGTCCATTGTTTCGTGTTCCCGGAAGCGGTGGTTTTGTATTTGCCGTAAGCTGTGCATCCGGTTATCCTACAGGGGCAAAACTGACCGCTCAGTTATGGGAACAAAAGCTGGTTACCCGGGAAGAAGGAGAACGGCTCGTTGCCTTCACGACATCATCCGATCCGATCTTTATGATTGGAGCCGTATCGGTTGGGTTCTTCCATAATGTCGCCATCGCTCCAGTATTGGTTGCGAGCCATTACGCTGCAGCTTTTCTGGTGGGTATGCTCATGCGTTTTCACGGGGGTACAGCAAAAGGCTCACAGCCAGACATCTCTTCTGCATCTCCATCGGAGGAGACACCTCGAAACAGACTGGTACGGGCCATCTATGCGATGCATGAAGCCAGAAAGGCTGACGGACGGGAATTCGGTGAACTGCTGCGCCAGGCAGTCTCCTCATCCCTTCGCCTTATTATTATCGTAGGAGGGCTGGTTGTATTCTTCTCGGTCATGATGGAGCTGCTTGTACAGACCGGTTGGCTTGGCGGATTATACGGGATAACCGAGCAATTGTTACGACATAGCGGACTGCCTCCATCCTTATCTCCTAGCTTGGTCGGTGGGCTGTTTGAAGTAACGCTGGGGAACAAAGAGGCTGGGAGTGCCGGGGCATCCATCCCACTCGTCTATAAAGTAGCAGCAGCAGCCTTTGTTCTCTCCTGGGGCGGATTTTCCGTCCATGCACAGATTATGAGTGTTCTTAGCAACACACCCATGAGATACGGTCCATTTCTATTTGCCAGAGCGATTCATGCGCTAATCGCACCTGTGCTGGTCCTGCTGTTATGGACACCCATGATGGGGCGTTCCTCTTCACCCGTTCTCATGGAGCCCGGTTTCATCCCATCGTTATCAACATATACACCGGACTGGGGACTGATCTTTTTGTCCGGAATGATTGTTTTTGTAAGCCTCATCGTGTTGTTGTTATTCCTTGCGATATTAAGTTCCATTCTCAAGCCTAGACGACATGCCAAAAATAAGTGAACGATTCATCTATATTTAACGGAATATGCGCCCAAACGTTGTGTTCTTTCGCGGAATTGATTATCATCGGTAGTATAATGACCACAAAGGAGCTTTCATCTTGAGATACTATGTTCAAGACCGCGGAGACCAGTTATCGATTGATCTCAGTCAGCAGTTTCATGCGCTGGCGAAGGAAGAAGGGTTCAAGCTGGATGCAGAATCGCCGGAGATTGTTATCTCCATCGGGGGCGATGGTACGATGCTACAGGCATTTCACAATTTCATCGACCGCATTCCGGATATTGCTTTTGTTGGGGTTCATACAGGCCATCTCGGTTTTTACGCCGATTGGAAGAAGGAAGAATTACGCGAGTTAGTCAGGCTGATGAGTGGCAAAGGAGATCCGGAACGTCTCAAACCACGCATTGTACAATACCCGCTATTGGAGCTTGAGATTCGGAAAAAGTCAGGGAATTCCTCTTACATCGCCCTTAATGAATTTACGTTAAAAGGTGTAGACGGTACCGTCGTGGCCCAGGTCGATATTAACGATGTGACATTTGAGATGTTCCGTGGGGATGGCATCTGTGTATCCACGCCATCAGGCAGCACCGCATACAACAAGGCCCTTGGCGGTGCCATGGTTCATCCAACCATCGAGGCCATTCAGATTGCGGAGATTGCATCGATTAATAACCGGGTCTATCGGACACTTGGTTCACCGGTTATTTTGCCCAAGCATCATCATTGTGATATTTTCTCCCGCAAGGATCAGCGGTTATTGATGACCATTGATCATGTGAATGTGATGGTGGAGGATCTGATCTCCGTCCGTTGTCAGGTATCCAGTCACAAGGTCAGTTTCGCGCGTTTCCGCCCTTATCCATTCTGGAACCGGGTTCGCACGGCATTTCTTGACTAAAATAAACACACCAAAAAAGCGGTCCTTCTCAGGAACCGCTTTTTGCTTTGGCTTGAGGCTGATCTTTGCTCTTCTGAAGCACAAAGTACGCACAGCCAAAGTTACAATATTCATTGATATAATCCACCATACTGGCGATCGTGGAATCCTTTGTCGCTTTCGGATGGTTATCACGGTAAAAACCTTTTAACCTTAACTGGCTATAACCCCAGTCTCCGATAATATAATCATAACGCTCCAGCACTTCACTGTAACGATCACGGAAAACCTCTGGATTCCAGCCTTCTTTGTGGTTCTGGACGATTTCATAATTTTTGCCGCCGATCTGTACAATGACCGGTTCTTTGGGCTTTTCTTCAACTGACTCAACAACCGATTCCTGAACCGGCTCCTGGATCTGTTCCTGAAGTTGGTCCTGAATCTGTTCTGTGTTTTTTTCTTCTTCCAATCCGGTATCCTCCATCACGCGTGTGTTGCCGCCTGTTCAGCATGTTTGGTAGCCGATTTCACCTGTTCATGCGCATGGTAGGAGCTGCGTACCATCGGGCCAGATTCGACGTGGCTGAATCCACGTTTTAATCCTTCCTGTTTCAATGCAGCAAACTCCTCTGGCGGATAATACTTTTCAACATACAGATGTTTCTCCGATGGCTGCAAATATTGACCAATCGTCATAATATCACAGTTCACCGCACGAAGATCATCCATTGTTGATAAAATTTCATTATATTCCTCACCTACACCAAGCATAATGCTTGATTTCGTTGGGATGTTAGGTTGCATTTCTTTGGCACGAGCAAGCAATTCCAGTGAACGTTTATATTTCGCCTTGGCACGCACTTTGTCTGACAACCGCTCAACCGTCTCAATATTGTGATTCAGGATGTCCGGTTTGGCATCCATTACAATCTGCAAAGATTCCCGATCGCCCAGAAAGTCTGGAATGAGTACTTCAACGCTGCACAATGGCAACCGCCGCCGTACGGCCTTTACCGTCTCTGCAAAGATCGTAGCTCCCCCGTCTTTCAGATCGTCACGGGCTACACTTGTAATTACGCAGTGTTGCAGATTCATCTGCTCTGCTGCTTCAGCCACACGTTCTGGTTCCTGCAAATCAAGCTCCGTTGGCAAGCCTGTATTCACCGCGCAAAAACGGCATGCCCTTGTGCAAATATCGCCCAAAATCATAAAAGTGGCCGTTCGATTGGCCCAGCATTCATAAATATTCGGACACCGCGCTTCCTCACATACCGTATGCAGCGTTTTGGAACGCATCATCGTTTTCATTTCCTGATAGTTATCGCCGGTTGTCAATTTGATCCGAATCCAATCCGGCTTCGGTTCTTTAACACGTTTAGCCAATGCATAAACCTTCTTTCTACTGAAGTTAGGCTGTTGCTCGGAACATATTATACCATGAAAGCGCTGGAAAAACCCCCATTTGTCACATCTTGTGCATTCCTGCCCGATATGGACAATTTGTATAATTCGATTCCCCCCCAAGAGCTTACATGGATAAAATGAGAACTTTTGAAGAACGCTAACCTTTAGCTTGGTTCATCGGGTACCTTGTATCATTCTAATGGAAAGGGGCTGCTTCCCAGTGCAACAACGCTTGACCTTCAGGCACACGTACCGCTTTTGGATCAAAACATTACTTGCAGGTACTCTGCTTCTCCCATTCTTGCCTGTTGAAGTTTACAGTGAACCCGCCCAGGCCGCTCCCAAACCACAGGCTGCCGAGTTAAAACCCGCAGAAATTTTCGCTGCACGTCGCCATTTATATGAAACCATCGGTCAGATGACCCAGATTCCCTGGTACAGGCTTGCTGCCATTGATCAGTATGAACGAACGATTACCCGTGCACACCCGAAGGATCGCAAACATCCGGAGCGGCTTACGGGTATCTTCATGACCCCTCCGGCCTGGAGAGGATGGCTAAATCCCGATGAGACGGATCAACATCCGGAATCCATTCTTTTTTTCAAAGGATATGGACGTGATGGTTCAGGAGACGGTATAGCGGATGCCAACAATGATCAGGATGTGCTGTACAGCATGGCTTCGGTTATTCAAGGTTATGGAAACAAACAAGAGGACTTCAACATTGCCTTGTGGGAATATTATCACAATTCCCGTGCTGTGCAACGGATACAGCAATTCGCGAAGTTATATGAGCATTTTGACAATCTGGATCTATTCGGACATGCCTTTCCAGTCCCGCTTGGAACCAACTACTCCTATCGCAGTACCTGGGGTACAAAAAGAAGCTGGGGCGGTTATCGCATTCATGAGGGAACAGATATTTTTGCTCCGCATGGCCTGCCTGTGCGCAGTACCTGTTATGGGGTCGTGGAGATCAAAGGCTGGAACCCTTTTGGCGGCTGGCGCATCGGTATCCGGGATTTGAACAATCATTATCACTATTACGCCCATCTTTCGGGTTTTGACAAAAGTGCACGCATTGGTGAAGTTGTTATCCCTGGTCAAGTTGTAGGTTGGGTTGGCAGTTCAGGTTACGGGAAACCTGGGACACAGGGCAAATTCCCTCCGCATCTGCACTATGGGATCTACCGGGACAGCGGACTGCACGAATGGTCGTTCGATCCTTATCCACTGCTGAAACATTGGGAACAGGATGAACGCAAACAAAAGAGCAAGAAAAGTAAGTGAGACGAGGATATGCTTGGTACGCGGGAGCAATTTGGAGTACACCTCACGTCTTGACCCAAACCTGTAAATTGGCGGGATTAAGTTGATTCTCTTCGGCTCAGTGTACGATAAGCATTCGAAAAAGGGACCTCTTAGATAGAGGTCCCTTTTTCGCTTTGCTTTAGATATTTGTGAGTATCATGGGTGCGCGTCCTTATTGAGCTGAAATCCCCCATTCACATCAGGCAGATCATCCGGCTCAATTTCAAGTTCATTCCCTTGCAAAGGGTTTGACGGCGTCTGTTGCTGGTTCTGGCTAGGGGGATTCGTAGTTACTCCATTATCGCTTGATACACCCGTATGACCTGATGGCAGCGCAATAGCTGGGGCATTACTGCCGTTACTGCCCACTGGCTTGCCCTGATTATCGTAATAATACATTGGCACATCCCCGACAACCAGCAGGTAGGAAATCGGGATCTCCGTATCGACCGTTTCGGGCTCCATGTCAAATGGCACCACGACCGCGACCTCAGCAATGATGTGAATGTACACTTCCACCAAAATCATGTTAATACCCGCATTCTGCTGACGGGTGTTCAGGTCCACTTTGACAGCGCCCTGGGGCTCTATACGAACCGGTATACTCGGGCCAAATGAAGCCAGCACCGGACTGCCGAGCGCCTGCCCCAGCGGGATTTTTTCTTTTAACATGTGTACATTCTGCAGCGTGGATTGCACGATATTCATCGTACTTGCGGTGATTCGCATATGCTCATTGTAGTTCAGCATAAAACCGGACACTTTTCCGGCGGTATCCGTCTTCCAATCAATCAGTCCTTCGTTGGTTTTGCCATCTGCAACCTGTGCTGTAATTGCCTTGTTGATCGCTTCGGTCGCAATCTGCTTCACTCTGATCTTGGCCAAGTGCATGATGGGGGGCTTCATTTTCTTATCTACATAAGCAAAGCCCTGCATCAAACAAAACGCGGTGACCAATAAAATGATTAACCACATTTTGCGTTTGCCGCTTGGCGGCTTACGGCGTCTCCGGCTTCGCCATTTTCTTCTCATCATCGAAGTGTCCCTCCCCTACGGGATGAGCTATAGGCTATATGTTAACCTTATGCACCGTTGTCCCGAAAAAGAAGGACAGTACGTGGACACTGGATAGAAAGTAACAACAACATTAAAGGGACAAGTACTCCTCGTACTCCTCATTGGCAAAACTAACAGGAAATCGGAAACTACATAAACAGAGATAAAAAAACCTTTCACCCGCAGATTACTCTGCAAGGCGAAAGGTTTTACGTTCAGACCAACCAAAGATTCAGGCCATGTCTATCCTTTTATTTCGGAACAGATTCCCAGTCTTTCAGGAAACGTTCAATTCCGCTGTCCGTCAGTGGGTGTTTCCAAAGTGTCGGCAGAAGCGAACCCGGAATGGTGGCAATATGCGCACCGGAAAGGGCTGCATCCTCTACATGTTTGATATTGCGAATGCTTGCTGCGATAATCTCGGAAGGCAGATCATACATGTCCAGAATAAGACGCAGATCACGAATCAATTTCATACCATCCACCGCAATATCATCCAAGCGACCAACGAATGGACTGATGAAGGTTGCACCGGCTTTCGCCGCCATCAGGCCCTGTGCTGCGGAGAAAATCAGCGTAACATTGGTTTTAATCCCTTTTTGCGTCAACTCATGACAAGCGTACAGCCCATCTTCGGTCATCGGCAATTTAATGACTACATTTGGTGCCCATTCTGCAATTTCATAAGCTTCCTTCAACATATCCTCGGCTTTGAGACCGATGACTTCAGCACTGACCGGGCCTTTAACAACGCCACAGATCTCCTGAATGACTTCTTTAAATACGCGACCTTCTTTGGCAATCAAAGACGGGTTAGTCGTGACTCCATCCACCAGACCCAGACGTTCGATCCGTTTGATTTCTTCCACATTCCCTGTATCCAAGAAAAATTTCATGATATGTTACCTCCACTTGATGAATTCGTAAACACGATATAAGTCATTACCCGATTCTCATCATATGTTAACAGTTATATATAAAATTAATTTTTCTCTACAGCGTGACCGCCAAATTCATTACGCAATGCTGCTACCACTTTACCTGTGAATGTGTCTGTCTCCAGGGAACGGTAACGCATCAGCAAGGACAACGCGATAACCGGTGTAGCGGTTTGAAGGTCAAATGCCGTTTCTACCGTCCAACGTCCTTCACCGGAAGAGTGCATTACGCCTTTAATCTCATCGAGGTTTGCATCTTTGGAGAAGGCACGTTCTGTCAGCTCCATCAACCAAGAGCGGATAACGGAACCGTTGTTCCATACGCGAGCCACTTGTTCGAAGTCGAAATCAAATCCACTTTTCTCCAATACGTCAAAACCTTCACCGATGGATGCCATCATACCGTACTCGATACCATTGTGAACCATTTTGAGGAAGTGACCGCTGCCCGCTTTACCAGCATACAGGTAGCCATTCTCCACGGAAGTATCTTTGAATGCCGGTTCAACGATGGCCCAAGCTTCCGGGTCTCCACCGATCATATAACATGCTCCATTACGTGCGCCTTCCATACCGCCAGATGTACCTGCATCCATGTAGTGAATGCCTTTAGTTTTCATCTCTTCGTAGCGACGGATGGATTCTTTGTAGTGGGAGTTACCCGCTTCAATAATGATGTCGCCTTTGGACAACAATGGGCTAACTTCAGCCAGCACAGCGTCTACCACGTTGTGGGGAACCATGATCCACAATACACGTGGGGATTCGAGCGAAGCCACCATCTCTGCGTAAGAAGATACGCCTTCAGCGCCGTATTCTTTCATTTCATTTACTGCTTCAGCGTTCAGGTCAAAAGCAACCACTTCGTGTTTGTGATCAATCAGGTTTCTACCCAGGTTCAATCCCATTTTTCCTAATCCGACAAGTCCAAGTTTCATTTCAAAATCCTCCTGTTATGAACAATGTTTAAATTTCATGTGCGCTCAAAATTAAAAATAAGTGCTTAACGTTTGGCGAAGGTAACCGTTCCGGTCACGAATCGTTCTTTTGATCGCTGTTATCCCCAGATTTTTTTGAATCTCCTATATAGGAGAAAATCCGGGGATAAAGGCGAACGCTGTGCTTCTACAGAATCGATTTCGTCCCCTACACTACATTCGCAGCGTTCAAGCCAACCCATTTTCAAAACTGAACAGCTAATCTATATTCAAAAATTTTCACGGCCTTCCGGCAAACATAACCGGAAGGACTTATGCAAAATTGGAACGGTATAAACGGTATAATTCGTAAGTTACTTTGTTATATCAGCAATTTGCTTCCATCCAACTCGCTTCTGAGTAAAGCTCTAGGGGAATAAAACATTTCGTTCTATATCCTGTTGACTTGGAAGAAGCATTTGGATTGTGCAAAATGTTCATGGGTGAGCAGAACGGATTGTACTGTTGTTTTTACTATTGTGTTCTCTTATGCTCGCTTTTTCGTTTCACTTACCACCAACGGTAACCGTCTGCTGCTGTCAGGCGATCTGCTGACTCTGGTCCATGCGAACCTGCACTGTACGTATCCAGTGGCACGCTGCCAGCTTCGAATGCTTCCTGAATCGGTTGCACCCATTGCCATGCCAGCTCCACTTCGTTCCAGTGAGCAAAGAAGGTGGAATCTCCACGCATCGCATCAAAGATCAGATTCTCGTATGCTTCAGGGATATTACGTTTACCGGAGTTGAAGGTCATATGCATTGGTTCCACTTCACCATGGTTCAATGGATTCTTCGCATTTAATTGAAGGGAAATACTTTCTCCCGGACCAATTTCAATCGTAAGCAGGTTAGGTTCCGTTGTATTCTCGGATTCATGCCCCGTTTTGAGTGGAGACTTGAATTCAACAACGATTCTGGTGGATTTCTCAGCCAGGCGTTTACCTGTACGGATATAAAATGGAACCTCGCTCCAGAACGGATCATCGATCCAAAGTCTTGCGGCAACATAGGTCTCGTTCTGAGATCCGGCTGGGATGCCAGGCTCGTCCAAATATCCAACAACCGATGTCCCTTGCAGGTCACCTGCTGCATATTGCGCACGAACAACTTCAGAAGCGATATTTTCTTTTGTCAACGGACGAAGTGCTTCAGCAATTTTTTGTTTTTTGAATTGAATTTCTTCCGGTGTGCAACGTTTTGGCAAATGCAAACCAATCATCATCAGCAACTGAAGCATATGGTTCTGGAACATGTCACGAAGGGCACCGCTTTGGTCGTAATACGCGGCACGTTCTTCAACACCCACCGTCTCACTTGCCGTGATTTGTACATTGGCAATATAACGGTTAGACCACAACGCCTGAATTACCGGATTTGCATAGGTGAGCGTCTCAATATTTTGAACCATCGGTTTACCAAGGAAATGGTCAATGCGATAGATCTCTTCTTCCGCAAAGGTATTGCTCAGTTTTTCGTTCAGATCACGAGCCGATTGCAGATCGTGTCCGAATGGTTTTTCGATAATCAGTTTCTTCCAGCCTTTGGTGTTACCCAGGCCACTTTCTTGAATGTTTAATGCGATTGGCTCAAAGAATTCCGGTGCCACCGACATGTAGAACATGCGGTTTTCGGGAATGTTAAGCTCTTGTTCACGCTGTTGAACCAACTCCAACAGTTTGGTGTAATCTTCAAGCTTCGTATTATTTAAAGAACAATAACGGAAAGCTCCAATGAAATCACGAACCTGAGATGCTTCTTCTGGCGTCTGACGTGAGAATTCATGCAGTGACTTTTCAACATTGGCCTGGAAGTCCATATCCGACAATTCACGTCGTCCCAATCCGATAACGGAGAAAGATTTCGGCATTTTCTGATCCATGTACAAGTTATATAATGCAGGGTAAATCTTGCGTTTGGCTAAATCGCCTGTTGCCCCGAACAGGACAAATGTCATTGCATCCATTGGAGTGCCTCCTGTGATCTGTGCAGTATAGTATATGATGTTGCAAAATGTTCAAATCCAAGCATGACAAAAGACGGAATAAGTGGGTGTGTTCCCCGCCTTGCCTCCGTTTATATAGCGCACCTGAATTCAACCATGGAACATTCCTTCTCTCCACAACCTGTTTATAGGTTATAAATTGTAACCATTTGAATTAACGTTACCCATATTACACCTGTCGTCACAATTCGTCAACAATCGTGTCGAACCTGTGAACTCCAGTGTTTATAGGGTTTTTATTTGATGATAACGCTTTATGTGGTAAGATTAAGAACAATTGGTATGTGACATTTTACACATATGGCTTGTGGACAAGTAGGTTACAATAAGTATACTAATGATATTACAAGCAATACTAAATCAAAGGAGTACAATCATGAGCGATGATGAGAATGCCAAGCAAATATGTACAAAAGTGGAACAATCTTATCAGATCATTGGCCGAAAATGGGTAGCCCTCATTATCCATGCGTTGATGGAGGAACCCAAACGCTTCAGTGAGATTCACGCTTATATCCCTGACTTGAGCAAACGTGTGTTAAATGAGCGAATGAAGGAATTGGAGGAAGAAGGACTTGTGGTTCGCCATGTGGTCACGGAACGTCCAGTTCGAACTGAATATATGTTGTCACGAAAAGGCACGGAACTGGGGAGAGCATTAAGCGCCGTGGAACGTTGGGCTGATAAGTGGCTGTAACAACTTGAGGAATCCTTAAGGTTTATTTAGCTTGAAGGTTACCGATGTGCAATCCCGGAGGTGGAGTATCGCATTTAGCAACTGGCTAGTGCAATCCACAGCCGGGATTTATTTACTTCAAACGGTAAATACTAATTGTATATATTGAGACGTAATAACGCTACTTTTTGCAAACCAAATGAATGCTTACTTATCTGTTCAAATTGTTGCCGATACTGCAGCAGGGTCATCTCCGCAGATTTGCGAAATAACTGGATGAAATACGATCCACTTGAAAACCCTGCATGTCTGCCATTCTCGTCCACCGAAAGTGTTGTTGTCTCAAGGAGCGAGTAGGCATACTGCACATTCAAGCTTTGACGTATTCCGTAATGCTGCTACCTGTGTCTTGATGAAAATGCGGTAAGCATACGATTTGGGCAGGTGAACATCTGCCGCTATCTGGTCTAATCTGATCTCATATTTGAAATGCTCTTCAATCCATTGCATCCTCTTCTCCAAGTTTCTCAAATGACGTGAATCCGCTAACTGCGAAAGCGTTTCATTTTCTCCCTCTTTTTATTGATCTAATCCATGACTATGGAGATTATTATCTTGAAGCGATTGCGAGTTAAATGGATGGAAAAACCGGGTGTATTAATTTTTTATCGTGAGGTAGGTGTAATGGATCTAGTACAAAAAAAAGATGCCCATTCTCACTTATGTGAGGAGCATCTTTTTCACGTAAAATACTACGAATTCAACTTGCTCCCAAGCGTAATACTCGAATCCTCGAAGTTCTCCACCGTCGTCTTCTTTTCATAAAAGTGTACGGCATGTTGCATAATTCCTTCTCTTGTGTAAAACGCGTCTTCCGCCCCAAGTGGAAAAACAACCTTTTCTCCCGTGCTTGCCGACTTATAGATACCCACAATCAGTTCAAGCGTATTTCGACCACTTTCTCCATCTACCAGAAGGGGTGATCTTGTCTCAATAGCGTTTAACACATTCTCAACTTGCCCAGCGTGACCGACATGAACAACATCCGGTAATTCGTCAGCCAGCTTCTGAATCTGCTGTTCCAGCTCTTGATTGGATTCTGGAAATCCGTTACTCCGTGCTGTAGAAGCAACCACTTTCCAAGGTGCAGATACCCGGGCTTCTTTGCCCTGAAAAATTAACTGCTGCTCCTCTCCGTGATGCACGACCGAACTGGTAATCATGCCAAGCGCCCCTTCCTGGAAGCGAAGCATCGCCATGGATATATCCTCAACTTCGGCATTATCATGTGCCGTATTTGCCATCATGGCCTGCAATTCCACTGGAGGTCCCATCATCCAAAGCATGGCATCAATATGATGCACTGCATGATTGAGGGTGCAGCCTCCGCCTTCTTTTTCCCATGTCCCGCGCCACCACAGATCATAATAATTGTGACCCCGCCACCAGAAAGAATCAACCTGCACATGTACGATGGGGCCCATCCGTTTACTGTCTAGCACACCTTTCAGTTTCATCATCGGTGTTGTAAACCGATTCTGTGCTACTACAGATAGTAACTTGCCACTTTTTTGCGCTGCTCTCAACATCAGATCCGCTTCCTCCAGGGAAGAGGCCATCGGTTTTTCGACCAACACATGCGCACTTGCTTGCATGAAATCACACGCAATTGAAGCATGTGTATACGGCGGCGTACAGACTGATACCAGATCAATGTTTTGGGCAAGTAACTCTGTGTAATCCGTAACGGCTTGTGCATCTTCCAGCCCATATTCGTTAATTCGCTTCTCTGCCTTATCCACGTACATATCGACCACAGCAACAATCTGACATCGCTCTGGGAATGCCAAATATGCTGAGATATGTGCCCCACTAATTGCACCTGCTCCGATAATCGCTACTTTTAACATCGTTGCATACCTCCCTTATTCCCTTCACAATACACAATAATAAAGCGCTTTTATGCGTTCATCTTGTGCTAAAATAAAACTATCTTGCGCATGATAAGGGAGGCATTCATGTTGTCTATCATCCTGGGAGAACAATTTAATCTGGCCTGTCGTCGGACATCCAACACTACGTTTCGCGAAGTGTTCCATGCTCATTCGCAGCTGGAGATAACCTATATTCACGAAGGATATGGGCAGTTGATAACGGAAGGTCAGGTTTTCTCCCTTGAACCCGGTATGCTCATGATTTTTCGACCTTTTCAATTGCACCACATCCAGATTCAGGTATCCAGACAGCAGCCTTTCATTCGAAATGTACTCATGGTTGAACTTGATCTACTGAAGGCACATTGGCCCCAATTTATTGTTACTCACGACTTCATACAGGATCTGCTGGAAGAGCAATCCCCCATTCAGCCCATCCGACTTGCTGCCACATCCCCACTCGTTCAACGAATGGAACAATATGCAGATACGTATCCAGGTCTGCTTCCTCATGAAATAGAGGAGGATACACGCCTCTTTTTATTGGATCTGCTCGCACAACTTCGCTATCTGTGGCAGGACGGGCAGCAACACCGCTCCCAAGATGTACTCTCGTCCAGTGCAAACGTTCTTCACCCTCATGCCGAAGCCATCATGCAATGGATTGAGGAGCATTACCAAGAGCCTTTTCGTTTGGAGCATATCGCAGATACACTTCATCTGTCCCCCTATCATCTATCTCATGTATTCAAAAAAGCGACTGGCACCACGATTGTTGCTTATGCTCAAGCTACCCGCATTCGTCATGCCTGTGTGCTGCTCACCCGTTCCTCGCTCACCGTTCCCGAAATCGGTCACCGTGTCGGTATGACCAGCCCCTCCTACTTTTGCAAAGTATTCCGTACTGCCACAGGCTCTACGCCGCATCAGTATCGGCTGAAGGTGCAGGGGAGGAAGTAACAGTCACAACAACAAGAACGAAGCGAAAAAATTCACTTCTCCGCTTCTTCTCCACTTTCACAGTTCACCCGAATTAACGCAAATTGAGCTCTAACCGTTTCAAATAGGGGATTAGGCGTCTCTCTAGCTGGTTTAAATCATCCTTCTGCTCCGCCGACAAACGTTCCTCATGAATACTTCCATCCTTGTCCATCACCATAACTTTGTATTTCTTCATTTGTTCATAGACAGACTTGAACTCACGATATTGTTCCTTGGTAAATGTCTTCTCTGCCTGTTCCAACTGTTCCGTCCAAAATTGCTCCTCGTCCATCCGTTTTTTGGAGGACCCTACACTCACAGCTTCCAGCTTCTCGAAAAACGGTTCCAGCTCAGCTGCAAGAAGGTTATATCGTTCCTGCTCCACTGTACTCCACTGCTCTGGATGCATATTGCCCTGAGAATCGGCATACTTCACGGCCATTTGCCCTAATTGCTTTAGCAAGTCCATATATTGAACAAATTCTTCTTCGCTGAAATGGGCCTTGGCCGTCTGCAACTTTGCTTCCAACCTCATATAATCCTCAGCTGTTCCCCCCATAGCTGTGATGTTTTCCTGTGAACCATATATTCCGTCTGCGAGATAGGTGTACCCTGCGTAGGCACCGGTGGGAATAATGAGTACAGCAGCCAAGAGCCCCGTGACCAGCCATTTTTTTCGATATCTTCTGATGTGTGAATCACTTCGAATACTATCCATCATTTTGTGTTTAATACTCGCAGAGATGGACCAGTCTTTGGTTTCTTCCTGGTAGGCTGTTCGCAACTGTTCATCGAGTTTCATGCAGATTCTCCACCTTTCCCCGCAATCTCGGATTCATCTTCTCTTTCTGTCTCAACTTCGCCAGCGCCGCATGTATGCGCGATTTTACGGTTCCAAGCGGAATCTCCAATATGTCAGCAATCTCCTCTTGCGTGTATTCATTCAAATAATGAAGGGTGACCACCTGCTGCAGCTTGTACGGCAAACGGCGCACCTGTTCCAGCAGAGGACGATTAGCCAGTTTGTTGATCAGATCAGTGGAAAAATCATATTCTAGTCCCACGTCAGATTTTTCGATCCGCTTGCCAAACCGAAACTGCATCAATCTTTTGCGTCGATAACTCTGGACCTGCCGCATCGTCACACCCATTAACCAGGGACGAAAAGCACGCTCCGCATCATATCGCGCCAATGATCGATACGCCTGAATGTAAATCTCCTGTACCACATCCTCCGCGTCAGACTTGTCCTTGATGAGAAATCGCACCGTTTGATATACCCCCGTCACTGTTTTCTCATATAATTCTCCATATGCTTCTTCACGCCCGGCCCGTATTAACGTTACAAGTTCTATGTACTCATCATGCTCACTCATTATCCATCCCCCTCCTCCTTACACTATATATTGGCATGACAGCATTATTTCGTTCGATTTATTTATTGAATGAGTAGGTATGGCTGAATCTGATACAAAAAGGTCCTCTGGTTGTTTATCATGATATAATATACCTAATTTTGATATAATTGGAGGTTCTGCATCTGAGTTATAAGATCACCTTTGGTCTTTTGCTATTATCTTATTTCGATCATCGGATCGGTAATCGCCAGAAGCAACCTCGAGGCCTACGCCACGGTATACAGACTTATTGGGATCTTGGTCGTCTCTTTTTCTTTCGAAAGCGGATATAAGGGAGTAACTTAGCAGGGGTGGTCACTACTGTAATGAAACTTTTCAGCAAATTGTACTCGGAATATTTACTGATTCCACGACCTTTACGTTTACTGTTTCTATGGGGATGGATTGTTTTGTTTTTTGTTGCTGGTACAAAATTCAGATGGTTCTACTTCCTACATTAAACTGATCCAAAAAGTCTGTTCTCATCGGACATAAAAAGAGCTGAGTCGTCATTATGACGTCTCGGCTCTTCTTTGATGCTCATCCTCTTCCTTGCAGATAAAGATATAGGTAATCAACTCGAGCTCACTTATACGTTCCTTTTTGAGACAAACTTTATTTGATATTCAGAAATTCATATCACTTGATCACCGCTCCTGAGTATATCCACCTGTTCAAGTCTTGCCAGTACGTTGGCAAGGCTTTTTTCTCTTTAACGTAGTTGTGTGGCTTTGCTTATGTATTCTTTAGATTTTCTTCAGATTTATGCTCATTAATTCCTTAGTTTTTTTCATTAAGATTGCTATATCAACAAGAGAGGAGGCAAAACAATGATCAGTAATACGATCTTAGAGCTACTTCATCAGTATGGATATCTGATTTTTTATTTTGCCTTCTCATTGGGGCCTTTCGGGATTCCAATTCCAAATGAAATCACGATTATCAGCGGTGCCATTCTGAGCCACACAGGAGTTATCAATTCATGGATCACATACTTCTGTATTTTATCAGGACTATTAACGGCCATTACCTTTGCTTATTTTGCAGGGAAGTTATTTGGAACCAAGATAAAACACAGATTTCAACATCATAAACACTTTGTCAAAGCTGAACTGATTCTAAATAAGAGTGGCAATTGGGCGATGTGCATCGGTTTGTTCATTCCAATCGTGCGATATGTTCTCCCTTTGGTCATTGGGCTGAGCGGCGTGCAGTATAGAAAATTTGCTCTCATCTCCTATTCCAGTGCTTTGTTATGGACCATAACGTATTTTACAGCGGGAATTTACTTCGGTGGTCCCATTCTTTCTACGCTGCAATTATTACATCTCTAACTGGTTTTGATAACAGACCATCACATATACGGAGGAACCACAAACATGAATTCCAATGAACCCATTTTATTTCTGAAAAGCTTTCTTCAAAGCCCTAAACATGTCGGTAGCATCATACCCAGTTCCCGGTTTCTCGCCAACAAAATGGTGAATCAAGCTTCTTGGCTGGAGGCAAAAGCAGTCGCTGAACTCGGATCGGGTACAGGTGCTATCACTCGTTATATTCAACAAGAGGTGCAGGGTTCAACGAAGGTGTTGTTGTTTGAGATGAACGAAACGATGAGGAATACTCTTAAGACGGCATACCCGGAGTTCTCCTGTTATCCAGACGCCGCTCGATTAGTGGAATCCATGAAGCAAGAGGGCGTTCAGCAACTGGATTACATTTTTAGCGGATTGCCCTTCTTCAACTTTGAGCCTGAATTAAGAAATACGTTGGTAGACCAGATCCATAAGGCACTCAAACCTGGAGGGTTATTCATCGCCTTTCAATATTCACTTCAAATGAAAAAAACATTATCGGAGCACTTTATCATCGAAAAAATAGAATTAGTGCCTTTGAATATCCCACCTGCGTTCGTTTATGTCTGTCGCAAAAAGGAAACAATTTAAACATCTTAGGCTATCGTTTACACTGATATTATCCTCTTTATAAGAAATATAAATTAATTTAAAACAGGTCATAAAAGGAGTGTTGAATTGTGAATACCGTTCTCGTGGTTGATGATGAACCCGATATCCGTGATGTCATTCATGTCTATTTACGTAACGAAGGATATCAGGTCATTGAAGCAGCCAATGGTGAGGAAGCGCTAAATATTATCAAAACAACATCGGTCCAACTCGTAATACTGGATGTCATGATGCCCATCATGGACGGAATCAAAGCCTGCTTCAAAATAAGAGAAGTATCATCCACTCCGATTATAATGCTATCCGCCAAGGAAGAGGACATCGATAAAATTACAGGCCTGACTACCGGGGCTGACGATTACATGGTCAAACCATTTAATCCGCTAGAATTACTGGCTCGAGTTAAGGCTCAGTTACGACGTCAAACACTGATCGGGAAACCAGAATCTAATTCACTTATTTTGATCAAGGACCTTGTCATTGATACAAGTAAACATTCCGTGAAGCTCAAAGAAAATGATATTTCGCTTACACCACTGGAGTTTTCCATTCTGGTGTTGCTTGCCAGCCATCCTGGACAAGTATTTAGCTCCGAGAAGATTTACGAAACCGTGTGGAAAGAACCTTACGGGTATTCCGATAATACGGTGATGGTTCATATTCGTAACCTGCGAGAAAAGCTGGAAGTGAATCCACGAGAACCTCAGTATATTAAAACGGTATGGGGAGTGGGTTATAAAATTGATTAAACGATTACCACAGTTTAAAAAAAAGATACAGATTAACATCCTATATCGAATGTTGATCAGTTTATTGATTTCGTTTGTTGGTTCTGTGGGTGTAAATAATATGTTGATCATAGGTGCCGCAAAAATTAGTGAAAAATTTAATTGGCCTTCACTTCTCTACATCTTTCCTTATGTTCTAACACCAATTTTCATCGTAATTTTCACGTTAATTTTTTTGTTTTCCACACGAAAAATTGTGAGAGATCTCATTACTTTAGAGCAAGGACTTCAATTCATCTCAGAAGGCAATCTGGACTATCGGGTACCTGTCAATCGACAAGATGAACTTGGACGCGTCGCTTCCAACATCAATCACATGACTGAACAGTTGCAGCTGCAGATCATCAAAGAGCGCGAGCTGGAGAAATCCAAGATGGACATGATTACGGGGATCTCGCATGACCTGCGCACACCGCTTACCAGCATCATCGGGTATATTGAGCTTCTAAGAACAGAATCATTTCAAGACAAAGCAGAGTATGACCGCTTCATTCAAAACGCCTATAACAAAGCAACGCATCTAAAGAAGCTGCTCGATGATTTATTTGAATACACACGTCTAACCTCAGTAGATACCCAATTGGATTTGAAAAAGGTTGACCTATATCAGCTGTTAGACCAGTTGTTGTTTGAATTTGAACCGTTAGCTCAGGAGAATGGTATTCATATCGAGAAAGAGATCGGTAATGCCCCAATTATGTCCTGCGTGGATAGTGATAAGATTGCTCGTGCTATTGATAATCTTCTCATGAACGCCCTGAAGTATTCCTTTAAACCTGGTGTGATTCACATTCGAATGAGTATGCACCATGAGCACATTACCATTCAAGTCGAAAATAAAAGTGCGCCGCTCACAATGGAGCAAAAAGATAAACTGTTTGACCGTTTTTATAAGGTGGATTATTCAAGAAGCAGTGAAGGCATTCAAGCGGGGTCAGGTTTAGGTCTTTCGATAGCTAAAAACATTGCAGAGCTACATCAAGGCACCTTGATGCTTCAACATACACATAACGTATTTACATTCGAGTTAAACTTGCCTTCCAACATCAAGTGAACCATCAATGAATTCAACCATGGAGGATACCGCGATGAAAACATCCGAACCACTTCTTTTCCTGCAAGGATTTCTGAGGAACCCCAAACGAGTAGGCAGTCTCCTGCCCAGTTCCAAATTTCTAGCCCGTAAAATCGTCCATTCTGTACCATGGGATGAGGTTAGAACCATGGCTGAGCTGGGGCCAGGAACAGGGGCCGTCACACGTCTCTTGAGATCACATTTACCGAAATCTGCAACCGTGTTTTTATTTGAAAGGGACCCCAAAATGAGAAGTAATCTGAAGAAAACATATCCTGAATTCATGTTCCATTCGAATGCTTCCTATCTATTAAAAAGGATTAATCAAGAACATATTCATCAGTTGGATAGCATCATCTGCGGACTGCCCTTTTTTAATTTTTCCAGAGAAATGAGACAAAACATCCTGTCACAGATCCATACAGCGCTCCGACCTGGAGGCACCTTAGTGTTATATCAGTACTCACTTCATATGAAGAAACAATTAGCTGAGTCATTTGAGATAGAGAAAATTCAATTTGTGCCTTTCAGTTTCCCTCCTGTATTTGTGTATGTTTGTCGTAGAAGGCCCGATGAAGAACAACATGAAACGATCGAATTGGGAAAGATCTGATTTATCCTCTACAATTGTTTAATGTCCTGTCTTGTCCTGTGAGGATCTAATTATGCGAGTCATCATCTTACGCGGCAACAACCGCGGCATAAACGCGATGAATCGGTTTCGAGCACCAGGCATAATTAACGTCTTGCCACGTAAGAAGCCTCGATACCCTTCTTCAGCGACCTGTCCTGCTTCCATGATCGGGCCCTGCAACATCTTCGAGACACCCATACCCGAACGATCAACAAACCCGGTGGATGTCAGGCCTGGGCACAGTGCCGTCACCGTAACGCCAGTTCCGCTTACTTCATTCTCCAAAGCCTCGGTGAATGAAAGCACGTATGCCTTTGTTGCATAATATACCGACATCATCGGTCCAGGGAAAAATCCTACCAACGAGGCCACATTCATCACACCGCCGTACCCACGTTGGATCATATCCGGCAAGAATAGCTTTGTCATGATGGTTAAAGCCTTGATATTCACGTCAATCATATTAACTTCTTGCTCCATATCCGTTTCCATAAACGTCCCGAACAGACCGAAGCCCGCATTGTTTACAAGATAGTCAACAACAATCCCCTTTTCCTTCAACTCATTGTAAATCTCCTGTGGTACCCCAGGTGCTGCTACATCTTTGGCAATAACCGTCGCCTGAATGCCATACTTTTTCTGATATTCCTGAGCTAGATCCTGTATTTTACCCTTGCTTCGTGCTACCAGCACAATATGATGTCCACCTTTGGCAAACCGATCCGCTAACTCTTTACCAATCCCACCCGATACCCCTGTGATTAGAACTGTCTTTCTCATATCGTTACCTGCCTCTCTTTTCTATAAATATATTTCATCTGGAACACCCATATTAGAACGAACATTCTTTTAATGTGAAAAAAATAGACTACCTTAGTATGAAATCCGTGGATAGCATCGCTATACGAAGCAGCTTTTCCTTGGTCATCGAGGTCTTGGACATCCCCCTTAACCCAATGCTAACGTTATGCAGATATTCCGCCAATACCTCGGCGTTGTACTCCGTTGTGAATTCACCTTCTTGCTGTCCCCACACAATAATGTCCTTGATTAGTTTCTCCGTATTTGCAAACATCTCCGTCGACCGGTGGTTCATGTCGTCATCGCGTGCCGCCAATTCTACCGTCGAATTGACAATAAAGCAGCCTGATGCTGGAGATTCCTCTCCATGAATTAAAGAAAGAAATATAAACTGAAGTGCTTCCGTTGCCGTTTGAGAACGCTTTACGCCTGCTGCAAGGGCTGAGCTGATTTTGTGATCATACAGATCTACTGTCTTTAGAAATAAGGTGTGTTTGTCACCAAATGTGTCATACAAACTTTTACGATGAATTCCCATATGATTAACCAGATCCGTCATAGACGTCTTCTCATAGCCTTGTTCCCAAAAAAGTCTCATCGCTTTATCCAGTACAACAGACTCTTCGAACTCTTTGCTTCTCGCCATTGGCTTCCCTCCTGTTCAGAAAACGAACATTGAATAGCATGAGCATCCTCTTAACGAGCCTTTAAAAGGTAACAATGACTTTGCCCTGGGAGTGACCCGTGGATACTTTAATCAATGCCTTTTCAATGTCATCAAACGTATACGTAGAATCGATCGAAGGTTTAATGTCTTCTTTTTCTACAAGAGCTGTGATTTCTTGCAATTGAATCCCACTGGAATGCACAAATAAAAAACGATATTCATTTTGATTCTTACGCGCTAAAGAATCTAGGCGTGCACCTACGAGACCAAACAATGCTCTTTTCCACAACGGGAATTGACTGTCCACTGCAAAACGATAATTGGGTCCTGCCTTCAAAGAAACTAATTTGCCCTGTGGTTTCAAAATACTCAATTCAGCTTTGATCTCATCCGCACCCAAGGTATCGATCACATAATCGATATCGGACAGAATATCAGCATACTGCTCGGTCTTATAATCAATGAATTGATCTGCTCCAATGGATAAACTACGTGCTCTGCCCCTCTCACTACCACTTGTAATAACCGTTAATCCCATGGACTTGGCAATCGGGATGGCCATCGCACCGAATCCACCCGTTCCGCCAGGTATAAACAACTTTTTATTCGGTTCAGCTCGGAGTACATCATGCAATGCTTGATATGCGGTCAAGGCAGTAAGGGGTACCGCAGCAGCTTCGGTAAAAGAAAGATTTCCAGGCATCATGGATAAGGCATCCTCATGTACAGCGGCATATTCAGCAAAAGCACCAATTTTATTCAGTGGCAACCTGGTATAAACCGAATCCCCCACTTTAAAATTCAAAACATCATCACCGACGGCTTCAATGACACCCGATAATTCATTCCCTAAAGTTAGAGGTAGCTTATAGTCGGCAATCATCCGAACACTGCCATTCATATTCAAGATATCCAGCGGATTTACACCCGCAGCTTTTACTCTGACAAGGACCTCATGGCTCTGAATCTGAGGTGTCTCAATATTATTGATTTCCACTTGGATTTTTTTAGAGTATTTCTGTATTTGAGCTGCTCTCATCATTTATCCTCATCCTTTGCTTGTAGACTATAAAAGTTGAAGTCAAGATTATTTACACTGACACTACGATGACAGAACAACCTTCCATTCGCTGTTATCGTGTAAAATGATTAGTTCAACTTATGTTAGGAACATGGCGCGCAATGTCCAGTTGTACGCCATGCTCCATGGTATGTGCTAGTGCTGCCCCTCTTGTGACTGTAATTCTTCCAACGTGGGATAATCTGTGTAGCCTTTACTTCCCAACCCAAAGAATGTTGTCGGATCTGCTTCATTCAGTGGCGCACTTTGTTGAAGTCGTTCCACCAAATCTGGATTAGCTAAGGACCATACACCTACAGGTACCACATCAGCGAGACCACGATCTAAATCGACACTGAGATCATCCAACGTTCTTCCAGCCCGATTGACCAGCAATGGATTTTGCCAGATCGAACGAATGTCTTGGAGTAGGTTCTCATCTCCAAGATGCATAACATGAAGGTAAGCCAAATCCAATTGAGCTAATTCTTTTACAAGGTAGCGATACAGATCAGGACCTTGTTCGCCATCTTGAATTCCACCCAGCGGTGTCCCTGGTGAGATACGGAAGCCTGTTCGTTCTGCCCCTATTTCCTCCACGATGGCTTTGGTTACTTCAATCGCAAAGCGAGCACGATTTTCAATAGATCCGCCATACTCATCTGTGCGTGTATTCGAATTTTCTCCTAAAAATTGATTGATCAAGTATCCGTTGGCCCCATGAATCTCAACGCCATCCGCCCCTGCTTCAATCGCTGCGGCTGCTGCTTTTCGGAAATCGGCAATGGTCGTTTGAATATCCTCCTGACTCAATTCACGGGGAACGGGGATATCCTGCATCCCTGTAGCCGTAAACATTTCTACACCCGGTGCGATTGCTGATGGAGCAACCGGTTGACGATGATGCGGGGTATTGTCCGGATGTGACATGCGACCCGCATGCATTAATTGGATGTAAACATATCCGCCAGCTTCATGCACCGCATCCGTTACCTTTTTCCATCCTTCAATATGCTTATCGGTATAGATGCCAGGTGACCACAAGTATCCCTGTCCATCATCGGAAGGTTGTGTTCCTTCAGTAATCAGAAGTCCCATCGTTGCACGCTGAGCATAATAAAGTGCCGCCAACTCTCCAGGTGTACCATCTTCTTGTGCTCGACTGCGTGTCATAGGTGCCATCGCTAGTCGATGAGGCAATTCCATGTTGCCAATCTTTGTTTTACTCCATATCTTTTCCAATTGGATGTACTCCTCTTCTTATTTGAGATTTTGTAGATGTATCCTCTAGATTCTGCTGTATTAATTCAATTCTGAAATCACCGGGTAGATTGCACCTGTCAGTTGGAACTCATAGTTCTGGTCTACAATTCCTACGACCACTTCATTGTGATCATACAGATCAATCATGAAGCCAGCCATTTCTTTAGCTGTATGGTATTTGGGCATATTCGCTTTGTAATCAAATCCTTCAGCATCTATTGATTTTTGTACAAATTCTGTTTCCGTGATCGCTGGTGCCAGGATCTTCGCTTTTAGTTTTGCACCTTTCAGTTCCAGTTCTTTGGCAAGACCTTCTGTGAAGGCACTAACGTAGTATTTTGATGCAGAATAAGCAACACTGCCTACAGCAATGGCATATCCGAGTGCGGATGAGACGTTAATCAATTGAGTGCCTTCCACATTCCCATAATCTCGCACATACAGTGTAGATAGAATGGTCAAAGATTCGATGTTAACACGCAACATGGTCTCCACTTTATCCAAATTCTGTTCAGCAATGAACGAGCCTTCTCCAAGCCCTGCATTATTGATCCAAGTCTCAATTTCATATTCCTTCAAATCGTTATATAGCGTGTACGCCTCTGCGGTAACAGACAGGTCGCTTGTGTGAACGACAACATTTACTTTAGGGTCGATACCCTGAATAGTCGATTTAAGGTCTTCCAGCTTATCCAATCTTCTAGCTACCAAGATCAAGTTTTTACCCCGTGCTGCAAATGCCAATGCTGTTTCATATCCAATTCCTGAACTTGCTCCTGTAATCACTGTGTATTTCATTATATTCTCTCCCTCATATTCTTTAGATTAGTGTAATTCCGGTTTTTTAGAACGATCGTTCTTTAATGTGTAAAAAAAACAGTTAGATCTAACTTGCTGTTAGCATATCATTTCTAGAACGAACAGTAAAGAATTATTTTATATATAAAAAATATGCTTGGAACATACTTAAATGAGAATAAAAATACGCTATATAAACCATTTTTATATCATAAATTGAGAATTCCTATATCGTTTCATAAGTTCTTTCATTGAATAATCTAATGTCAGGCCGCTGGCCACAAGTATAACCATCAACCTTTCCTAGCTACGCTAATCTGAATTCGACATCATCCATGCCAGAAATTCTCCAAACGAATCGGATACCTTTTCAACCTCTTCAAATTCAGGTTCACATCCACGGACAATAGCTCCATTGTCGGTTGTTAAGTCAATGGCATAGAAGGAATATCCATCTTCCACAGACATTACGATCGGCAAGTGATGATCCCACCAAGCCGTTATCTCTGACTGCCAAATAGAATCACCCTCTGCTGCCTCCAAACTAAGCATTTCAAATTCATTCCATTGGAATGCGGTCTCCGTGCTATTGTTAAACTCAGCCTCACAAATAAACCAGGTTTGCTCATCCGGTGCAACGCATTTTTCAACTACATTTAGAAATTCTGAATATTCATCTGGAAGTCCTTTATATCTTGAAGTAATGCTGCTGTTTAAATGTGACTGCGAACCGGATTTACTCATTATATCCCAGCCCTTTTCCCCGGCCCAAGTCATAAATTCCCTAAAGAGAGTGTTTCCTTTTCCATTATTCATTTCCAAAATGAACACCTGCCCATCAGATTAAGAGATAGAAACTATATCACCTATTCGGGATTTGAATGGAAAATCCCTGCTGTGGTGCTTCAAAGAGAAAGACAAAAAGACTGGAAACATGGCCCGAGAAAAGCGGCAACCAGGTTCCAGCCTTTGGTGGTTGGGGGAAAGTTAATTTTAGTTAGGGACAGTTAATTTTAAATTGGACAGGAATTATGAGTTAATTAAATATCCGCTGTCTCATCGCCTCAAATAACAAAATCGTTGCCGCCATTGCCGCGTTAAGCGACTCTGCCTGTCCCTGCATCGGGATCGTAATCGCATCATCTACCAAACGTGCCGTAGCATCCGAGATGCCTTTGCCTTCGTTACCAATGACAAGCCATACCGACTGCGTAAAATCATAACTATAACATGAATGCTCTGCCTGCAAAGAAGTACTTACCAGCTTCACGCCCGCAGCCTTCGCTTCAGGAAGCAAGGATTCCAACTGGTCCTCCACAATGGGCAGATGAAACAATGACCCCATCGTCGAACGAATGGTCTTCGGGTTATATACATCAGCACAGCCCGCGCCAAGTACCACACCCGCTGCTCCCGCTGCATCTGCACTACGGATAATGGTTCCCACATTCCCTGGGTCCTGCACCCCATCCAGCACAACAACAAGCCCGCGAGCTCCTGCGATCAGGCTTTCCAGTGGCTCACTGCCTTTACGCACAATTGCGAATACAGGCTGCGGTGTCATTGTATCCGTACATTTGGCGATAACGGCAGGAGATACACTAACCCATTCCACACGCTGTAGCGGGTTCTCAAGCCCGGCGAGTTCGCTAGGTACGCCTTGCTCTCCATCGTACACGATGCACTCCAGATCTGCTCCGGCACGCAGTGCTTCCTGTACCAGATGAATGCCCTCAATGATATATTTATGTTGACGGGTACGATGCTTTTTCTCCAGCAACTGTGCCCATTCTTTTACACGTGTATTTTGCGGTGATACAATATCCATCTTTCCATCCTTCCCATCTGCATCCATCACTTCGGATACGCAAGCTCCATTTTCGTCAAATGATCCTTGTGACCCACAATGATCAGCACATCTCCAGCTTCGATTCGGTCCTCCGCGTACGGCGAGATGTTCATCGAATTCCCACTGCGAATCGCCATCACGTTACACCCAAAACGTGCCCGGATGTTTAATTCCATCAGGTTCTTACCGATCATTTGCTCGGAAGCTCTCATCTCCAGAATGCTGTAATCCTCAGACAACTCAATATAATCGAGTATATTCGGCGAGGTCAGATGATGGGCTACACGTAGTCCCATATCCCGCTCAGGATAGATCACCTTGTCTGCCCCGATCTTCTGCAGCACCTTACCATGAAGCTCATTTTGAGCTTTTACGATCAGCACTGGTACACCCATATCTTTCAATATCAAGGTTGTCAGAATACTCGCCTGTATATCTTCACCAATTGCCACAACGACAACATCGAAATTCCGTATGCCCAGCGCACGCAGCGCTTCTTCATCTGTTGAATCTGCCGATACCGCATGGGTCACCACATTGGACATTTCCTGTGTCCGCTGCTCGTCCGCATCAATTGCCAGCACGTCAAATCCCATGCCACTCAGTGCATTGGCAACACTTGATCCGAACCGTCCCATGCCAATTACGGCATACTGTTTCTTGGCCATTAGGGTCTTAACCTCCCGCTGCACTTCAGCATGACGCATCATTACGGATACCCATGCTAACGTAAATAATCCTTCGTAGTATACCACAAAGCCTGATAAACTTGAATGCGCTCGCGCTTCCCAGGGAACAGTATTAGAGCAGCCGAATATACGAGGAGGGAATTGCGATGCCCATTACATTAAGCCTGCGTGAAGCGATTGTTCATAAAGTTCATGACAAGAGTGATGATCAGCTCCGGGAGATGATTGAAGGTTCAGTAGATGGACCGGAAGCTGCATTACCTGGACTTGGCGCCATTTTCGAGATGATCTGGAAGAACACAGAACCTGCCAAGCAGGAAGAACTCATTCAAATCGCGCAGGAGCATCTGCACACCATTCCCGTTCAACCGCTTCGCTAATCGAAGCATTGGAGGGTAAGGTAACCATCACACCGTTTGTTCTGTCTGCAAAAGAAAGCTTTCCCTTATTCGGCTGGATCATACCCGCCTCTCAGTAAGGTGTATAGCAATAGATCCCTCCGCCAATTGGCGGAGGGATCTTATTTTTAACAAGCTCTATCTCATCACATGAACTTGTCACGTTTAACTAACACATTAACTGATTACCACAGAATACGTGGACCGTCACTTAAGGTGCAGTCTCCAAGAATTTAGCAGTAGGATTTTTATCCATAGCCGTTCTCATGGCATACTCATTTTCGAAGAGCACCACATAATTCCCTTTTTTGTCTTTTACAAGCGCAGAGTTAATCCGGAATTTGCTTGGGTCCAGATTCTCGTCCACGATCCAGCGAGCGAACTGATAAGGCATACGCTGCAATTGCACGTCTACCCCATATTCACCTTTCATCCGGTATTCAAATACCTCAAACTGTAGTTGACCAATTACGCCGAGGATTGTCTCGTCGAAACTTGCCGTCTGGAACACCTGAATGGTTCCTTCCTCCGTCAACTGATCAATTCCTTTTTGGTACTGTTTATGTTTCAACGCATTTTTAACGGTAACTTTAGCGAAAATCTCTGGCGAGAACGTTGGCAACTCTTCAAAGATAACCTCGCTGCCTTGGCTCAGTGAATCGCCAATCCGGAAGATACCCGGATCGAACAAACCGATAATATCGCCGGCATACGCCTCTTCCACAATATCCCGATCTTGTGCCAGGAATTGCTGTGGCTGTGACAGCTTGATCTCTTTACCCACACGAGTATGCTTCACACTCATTCCACGTTGGAACTTGCCTGATACAATACGCAGGAACGCAATACGATCCCGGTGTGCCGGGTTCATGTTCGCTTGAATCTTGAATACATAACCGCTGAATTTCTCATTCGTTGGCTGAATCTCTCCTGCCGTACTGCGGCGTGGTTCAGGCTTCGGTGCCAGTTCCAGGAAATTCTCCAGGAAGGTCTGCACGCCGAAATTGTTAATCGCACTACCGAAGAAAATAGGGGTCAATTCGCCGCGTTGAACCTTCTCCATATCAAACGGATCTCCCGCAACGTCCAAAAGCTCCAGATCCTGAATTAACTGATCATGCAGATATTCTCCTGCCATCTCACGGATAATTGGATCTGTATAACCGTTTACTTTCTGAACTTTAATTGTCGAGTGATCGTCCCCTTGGAACAACTCCACCTGATTTTTCATCCGGTCATACACACCGCATAGCTCGCGACCTGTACCAATAGGCCAGTTCATCGGAACTGAACGGATACCCAGTACATTTTCAAGTTCTTCCATCAGATCAAATGGGCTTTTACCCTCACGGTCGAGTTTGTTGATAAACGTAAAGATTGGAATCCCACGCTTCGCACATACCTGGAACAACTTGATCGTTTGTGCCTCGACACCTTTTGCCACGTCAATCAACATCACCGCGCTGTCGGCAGCCGTCAGTGTACGATACGTATCTTCACTGAAATCCTGGTGACCCGGTGTATCCAGAATGTTAACGCGATGGTTCAGGTAATCAAATTGCATTACGGAAGAGGTAACCGAGATCCCCCGTTGTTTCTCAATTTCCATCCAGTCACTTGTTGCGTGTTTGCTGGCTTTCCGAGCTTTTACCGTTCCCGCAAGGCGAATCGCGCCCCCGAACAGCAACAGTTTCTCGGTTAATGTAGTTTTACCCGCATCCGGGTGAGAGATAATGGCAAACGTCCGGCGTTTGTCCACTTCCTGTTGAAGAATATCATTTGCAGCTTTGCTCATAGGTTTAATCCCTTTCGTCCGTTCATTCACGTTAATCCGGCATCGCCGGTCCATCATTCAATCTTTATGCAATCCGGCAAAGCCGGTTGATTGTACACTGGTCATTTTGCATACGAGGTATTCATACACTAGATTAATTTTACACATTTACAATGGAGTTCATCCTCCTCAAATCTGTGCTTTCATGTATACCGTGAACTGCTTCTTAACCCAACTCTCCTATTGTACCATAATCTGTACCGAAAATAACCGATTACTACCGCAGATTCTTCTCTTTCATTTGCAAAAAAAAAGCACCCTTCAGCCATTTTCATGGCATCCAGGCACTCCTCATTCATTTTTAGTTATCGGGTTTAGAAAATCAATGCATCCAGCGCGTATTGTCCGCCACCGGTCAGGGCCAGCGCTACACCAACCACCAGAATCGCGAGATTATATTCAAATCCGTTCTGTGTGGACCAGTATCCGTTCGCTCCATGGACTTTCACAATCGCAATGACCATCGTCAATGCAATCAGAATGCCACCTACCGGTGTGAGCAGACCCAGAGCCAGCAGCAATCCGCCACCAAATTCCGCGAGTCCAGCCAGTAACGCCACCAATGCACCGGGTTTCATGCCCATCGACTCGAACCAGCCGCCTGTACCCTTGATTCCGTAACCTCCGAACCAACCAAACAGCTTTTGAGCCCCGTGCGCCATGAACGACAATCCAATCACCAAACGAATCAACAACAACCCTACATCCAACATCATTTTCTTTTTCCTCCATTCAATATATACAAAATAGTATTCTTAGATTAAAGATATTATGCATATTTTTTTCATGATTCTCTGTGACGCAAACCCCTTCAACTGGTTTACATTTTATCTCATGAATGATAACTTATCCGAAACGTTTGCCCGGATGAAGTTTGTCATTTGCGTAACTCTTTAACTCATGTGTTGAGTATAAGTTACATACTTACTTTTTGTCAACAACTTAATTTAAATTACTTATTTCCTTATGATGGATACCTCCCTTTTACCCGCTAAAAAGCCTGGGGACACCGCAAAATTGCGAAGTCTCCAGGCTCAGTCATGGTGTTTATGTTGTTAATTCCCTTAACCTAACCGTTCACTTGCCAGATCACGCTGTCCTCGTCCTGACCATTCACCGGCCACCAGTGGAATCCGTCCTGCTCCAGCAGCTTATCTGTCGCTTCTGGTCCCCAAGTTCCAGCAGGGTACGTATGAAGCTCTCCTTGATTCTGCCCCCAGGCTGCTGCGATCCGATCCACAAAGGACCAGGCTGTTGCCACTTCATCCCAACGGGTGAAGTACGTAGAATCACCCTCTGCTGCATCGTGCAGCAGACGTTCATACGCTTCAGGCGAGTTAATTCCAATCATGCAGCTCTGACAGAAATCCATCGCAAGCGGCTGAATCTCAGAATCCGAGCCTGGTTTCTTGGCATTGATTTTGATATATATGCCTTCCATCGGATTCACCCGAATGACTAGCAGATTCGGTTCCAATTTATACTTTTTCCCAAGGTAAACGTTGTTTGGCATTGACTTGAACTCAACTACGATCTCGGTTGTTTTCACCGGAAGACGCTTGCCTGTCCGAATGTAGAATGGAACACCCGCCCAGCGGAAATTATCCACGAATACACGTGCTGCAAAATAAGTCTCCGTATTCGACTGTGGATCAACCTTGTCTTCCTGGCGATACCCCGGAAGCTGCTTGCCACGGTACTCCCCTTCGGCATACTGTCCCCTCACAACGTTGTTGCTCACTTCCTCATCCGAAGTAAAAGCTCGCAATGAGCGTAATACCTTCACCTTCTCATCCCGAATATCCTCCGGAAAAAGGCGACTCGGCGGTTCCATCGCAATCATCGTCAGCATCTGAAGCATATGATTCTGCCCCATGTCACGCAGTGCACCGGAGTGATCATAATAACCACCACGTTCTTCCACGCCTACCGTCTCACCAAGCGTAATCTGAACGTTGGCAATATGTTTGTTATTCCACAGCGGTTCAAAAAAAGCATTTCCGAAGCGGATCACTTCGATATTTTGCACCATTTCCTTGCCCAAATAATGATCAATCCGATAGATTTCCTCTTCACGGAATACCTCACGAATCTGCTCATTCAGATGTTCGGCCGATTGCAGATCATAACCAAATGGTTTTTCGATCACCAAACGGTTCCACCCCTGACTTTCCAACATACCGCCGTCCCGCAAACTGTACGAGACACTGCCAAACAGCTCAGGTGCCAATGCCAGATAGAACAGCCGATTCCCTGGCGTTTTAAACTTCGATTCCAGATGCTCCGTCTGCGCACGCAGCTCTTTGAATCCTTCCACATTATTGATATCCAGTGCTTTGTATTCAAAATGATCGACAAAAGCGTTCCACTCATCAGGTTCCCCCGCTGGATAACGGCAGAACTCTTTAATGGATTCATAGATGTCTTCCCGGAATTCTTCTGGGGACCTCGGACGACGTGCTACGCCAATAACCGCAAAGTCTTCGGCAAGCTTGCCTTCACGGTAAAGACTGTAGATGGCCGGAAACAGCTTCCGGCGGGCCAAATCACCCGTTGCTCCAAAAATGAAAAATACTGCGCCTGGTGTCTGTACTTCATCTTGCGATTGTTTTTCAACCATGGGCTCCTCTTTCTTCCGGGAAGATAACCTTCATGCTCTCCCCGAGCTATGTAATGGTGTTATATATGCACGACATACAACTGTCAATTACCAGCAAGTTCCTTCTTGGATGTGATGCCATTTTAGCATATCAACTGAATGGATGCACTATTTCAAACTCATTTTTCTGATAAAGATTCTCAATATTGGGTCCTAATTCATGAAAAATTCATCCCTTAATATTCAATCGTAATCACCGGAAACCCCACTGTAATTCGATTGTCGACCTCGTCTCCAACCTGGTGAACTGCGAGTTGCATATTCAACATGTGCGAGCCACTCTTGATCGATAGGGGCAGCTCAGCCGCCTTATAAGAGACACTTGCGCTGGCTACATCCGTATAACGTTCAATGGAGGCGATATCCACATTTTTGGACAGGTCTTTCTCGATGAGTGCTAACTGCTGACTCGCATCACGTTTAATAACATTAGCTGCCGTACCTTGCACAGACATATTCCAGTTTGCCTTCATCCCTGAGTCTACAAGCAGTTGACCGATCTGTTCATGTACTGTCATTAATGCCTTCCGATCCGTGTGTGCATCCGCTGAAAGTTGTACGATGGCGTAGTAACCGTTATCTCCAGTCTCGACGACATTGACCAACAGGCCTGCTTCTCCACCAGTAGCCTCAACTGGTACTACTTCACTGCGATACACATCATGGCCCGTCTGGCTTACCCGTACTGGTTGTTCCAGTCCCAAGTGACTGGCCAGTAATGCTGCTTGTGCTTGTGCATCTCCCCGGCCTTCTCCTTGCCATTTAATCACCAGACGATCAACATTATCAATCACGCTGTCAGCTGTATAGATTAGTTGTTCCAGTTGGGCAGCTTTGGATTCGTTCTTCTCTGCATATACCTGTGTCACACCGATAAGAATAATGATTGCTATTGCCAAGATACCTGCTGTCATCCAACGATTTAACATTTGAATCCCCCGCTTCTTTCTTGCATTCTATGAATCTATCAACAGCATGCCCCTTTCGCATATTTGCTATACTTCTTCTGCACACATCAAAAAAAGCTCCGCCGCCACTTACATGGCAGATCAGAGCTTTGCATTCATCCTTTTCTAGATAAATTGAACTAATCAATATTTACACTCGCACTCCGCTGACAGAACAACCTTCCGATCGCTGTTATCCCCAGATTTTTTTAATTCCCTTTTTCAAGGTGAAAATCTCGGGATAAAGGCGAAGTGTATGCTTCCGAAGTAGCTTTCTTTCAGAAAGCTTTTAGCTTCGCTTCTTCAGGTTCTTTCTGTCCTCTCCGTTTTGTGTAAATCTTTAATTCAATTTATATAAATCATCTCTTATCTATAACTTCCGCACATTAATGCACGGTTCTTTGGCTTGATTATGATATTGCATATGATCTTGCTTACTCTGCAAGTCCGTTTTTATAAGCATAGATCGCTGCCTGTGTACGGTCGTCTACACCCAATTTTGCCAGTAGGTTGGTAACATGGAATTTGACTGTCTTAATGCCGATGATCAGATCATCAGCGATGTCCTGATTCGATTTACCTTTGGCGAGCAACCGGAGCACATCCATTTCACGGTCTGTCAATTCATCATGCAAAGGAGCTGCTGCCTGTGGCTGCCGAAATCGATTCATCATTTTCGAAGCGACCTGTGACTCCAGAACGGATTGCCCGCGAGCGGCTGCGCGAATCGCATCTGCCACTTCATTGGCTCTTGATGTTTTCAACAGATAACTGAATGCGCCTGCTTCAATGACAGGATACATTTTTTCATCATCCAGGTAACTGGTCAATACGATGACTTTGCACTCCGGATACATTTTAAGTACCTGACGAGTAGCCTCAATGCCATCCATGCCTTCCATAACCAGGTCCATCAGAACAACATCAGGCTTATACTCCTGTGCAAGCCGAATGCCTTCCTCTCCACTACCTGCCTCACCAACAACTTCAATTCCATCTTCGGTATCCAGTACCGCTGCAAGACCAATACGTACCATCTCATGATCATCCACGAGCAATACTTTGATCGACGTTTCCGTCTCCGTTTCGACTTCCGGTTCCATTGACATGTTCTTCCTCGCTTTCATCGTTCATCAAAGGTATCGTAATCTCAATCCGCGTTCCCTTACCAGGCGCTGTTACAAATTGTATGGCCCCGCCAATCTCCGTAACACGTTCACGCATGTTAGCCAGACCGTAGGAAGCTTGTTTATTCTCATCCAGATCGAAGCCTTGCCCATCATCACGAATCAATACCCGGATCGCATCAGTACGGCGCTGGATCCGTATCTCCATTTTTTCCGCCTTTGCATGCCGTAACGTATTGGACATAGCCTCTTGAACGATTCGAAACAGATGATTCTCAATGCCTTTGATCAGATCAATGTCTTCGTCCATTTCGAGCACAATGTCCATGGGTACTTTTGTTTTCAGTTCCATCACCAGATCACGCAGACCTTGTTCGAGATGTTTACCCTCCAGATAGACTGGCCGCAGATGTAACAGTAACGCACGCATCTCGGACTGGGCTACCGAAGCCATCTCCTCAATCAAAGCCACCTGCCTCTGAGCACGTTCAAAATCCTTCTCCATCTTCCGTCCAACGGCTGTTGCTGTCATGGATATCGCGAACAATTGCTGCGATACCGCATCATGCAGTTCCCGTGCCAAACGTTGCCGCTCTTCCACAATAGCCGTAATTCTGGCTTGTTCAGCAAGCTGTGCATTATGAGTAGACAATCGCTGGAGCGAAGATATCTGATCTTCCCACTTTTTGCCGATTCGTCCGAGTTGCTCACTTAAACGGCCCACATCATCATCGCCCAGATCAGGTACAGTGCGTGATAGAGAGCCCTTCTCCCACAGTAGAAGTGTTTCCCGCAGCAGTTCGAGCCGGCGTTTAACCCGGTAACTCTGATAGAACCCAAAGACCGCACCGATTCCAATCAGAAGCAGCAATAAGGCCAGACCCGATTGAATCAGATGACGCCAACCTGTAAACGGAGCAAGATAACCATATGTATACAATACATACAAAATAACAGCGAGCACAATGAAAACCAGGAGGATCCCTTCACCCATACTTCGGGTTACCATGTCGGTATGTCGTTTTGTCTTCATCGGGGTCTCCTCCTTCTCTTCATCTATTTTACTACGGATTACTGATGTTTAGGTCGCCAACAATATAAGAAATGACAAATTTTGCTTTATGTTCACTGGATTCATATCCAGGTGTTCTCCATACTAATTTGTTCATCATGCCGCTATCTTGTTCTCCAAGAAGATTAATCCGGCCGAAAAGAACCGATGCTTCAATCTCCACACCATAATCTTCTGGTAGTGTAAGGCGAACATTACCCATAACTCCTTGCAGCAGCACAATCGTTTGTTTCTCCTCCGGAATCGAAAGAGATAGATCGGCGTTAACCTCACCTATGGCATGCCACAGACTCATACTACGTAACGTCCAGGATGATTGATCCCAGTAGTAACGAGCCATGAAATTCTGTTTCTTCATAACGCCTTCGTCCAGATGAATCTTTTTGTTTTTTGAATAAAAGTAAGCTAAAGACGCAAGTACAATCAAAAATACAATCATTAAATTATCCAGCAATAACAGTGCCGCACCAATGCCAAGATACCGATGACCTTTGCGGGTATCCCCATTGCGGACTTGAAGCATTCCAACCGTTAACAGAATCAGTGCGGCAGCGGTCAGGAAGTTAATATTGTCATTCAATAACATCATTGTGCCAATAATCATAATGACAACTGCAAGCCATTTACTCTTTTGATTCATCCCCGCCGCACCTCCTCTGTAAGTTAATCTCTCTTTATTCAACGGAAAAGCCATACCAGGCAATGAAGTCCTGTATGGCTTAACTTTTGTTCTACCAACCGTACATTATACACGATTTATAGAATATCATATTGTCCACTAAGCGAACAGTTATTCTTTTGAAGTTCCGTTCGCTTCATTCTTGGAACCATTGCCCATTTTGTTTTTGAGGGCTTGTAATTGCTGATCCACTTTGAACTGTTTTTCCACATCTACAGGATTCGTATACGTGGATGATGTGTTGCGATAAGGTGCACGAGCTACGTCAGCTTCAGCTTCCAGCTGCATGATTTTCTCTTCCATGCGGTGGAATCCAAGTGATGCGCCGCCACTTTCGATCGAATGCAAGCTGTTGATGGAAGACATTTGTTTTTTGGCTTTTGCCATTTGTGCACGGGATACGAGTTCATTACGTTTGTTACGCATTTTGTAGAACTCATCTTTCATATCATGCAACTGTTGCAACAGATCTTTTGCTTGTGCTTCGGACTGTGCATGCAGTTCGCTGTACTCCGTAATTTTTTGATCAAAGTAGATTTTCTCTTCCAACAATTTGCGTGCCACTTCTTCCTGACCGTTAGACAGAGCAGCTTCTGCTTGGGACTCACGTTGTACCGAAGTACGCTCCGCTTCATCCAAACGTTGTTTCATGCGACGCTCATTTGCCATTTGTTTTGCAACAGTTACCTCTGCCTCATGAATCTCAGCCTCCATATCACGCAAGTACTGGTTCAACATTACAATCGGGTCCTCTACTTTATCCAACATATCATTTACCGATGCTTTCGTCATATCCTTAATCCGTTTAAATACTCCCATTTTACTTTTCTCCCTTCTCGTAACGAGATAATTTTTGGCGAAGCTCTTCAACTTCTTTTTTCAGTGCTTTTTTCTCGATATCTTTCATCATGGAATCAAGTTCACTTTCTTGTGGTGCTCCTGCTCCGTAGGCGTTGTTGTCATAAGAACGGGGACCAGATTGAGGTCTGCCGTTGAATCCAGGGCCGGGACCGAAGTTACCAGGACCTTGCTGGTTGTGATTATTTTGAAAAGGACCTCTTGGTGGCTGGTGATCATAGTTGTTGTATCCTCTACCAGGACCAGGGCCTGGGCCCGGACCGTAGCCATATGGATCATAAGGCGGATACGGTTCTTTTGGTACCACCAGTGCTGCAATAAAGTATATTAACAACGACGTGCCGCCAGTTACGAAGATACTGATAACAAAGATGATACGCAGCAGGGTGGAATCCATTCCGATGGTTTCGGAAATTCCGCCGCACAAGCCGGTTAACATCCGGTCACGCGTTGAGCGGTATAATTTGCTCATGTGCTTGCTCCTTTCGTTTACTTGTATCCTCTTACGTTGGAATCATAAGCATATGGATCAACGTGATTGGATTCCTTTGGTACCACTAATGCAGCGATGAAGTAGATCAACAATGATGTACCTCCCGTAGCGAAAATACTGATGAAGAAAATGATACGTAGCAGCGTGGTACTCAATCCGAGATTTTCAGAAATGCCGCCGATCAAACCTGTTAGCATTCGATTACGCGCCGAGCGGTATAATTTACTCATGTGACTACTCCTTTCTGTCATTGTTCAATTTCTGTCTTAAGCGTTCCAGTTCCTTATCCAGCGTAGAGGATGACATGCTGCCAGTCACTCCTGAACCATCTTGATTCATCCGCCGGATATCGCGGAGACTTTGTGCTTCATATTCGAGATCAGAGACTTGATCATCCAGTCGGTTAAACATACGAGGTACATTCTGACCGTTGTGATTGCCTCTCTGGTTCATACGTTGTTGTAACTGAATCGTCTGCATACGAGCGTAGTAATATTGGCGTTTGCTGTATACATTCTGATATTCAACCTTCAGCTGGTCGATCTGTTCATCCAGCTCCTGTAATGCCGCATAACTTTGTGCATACAATTCATTGTACTGTTCCATTTTTTCCTCGTGGAGGATTTTCTCCTGCAAGGCCAGCTTAGCGAGATGTTCTTCCCCTGCTTTCAAAGCCATGGAAGCCTGTTCTTCCCGTTTGTTCACCATACCTGCTGCCTGATCGGCTTGTTGTTTCATTTGTCTGGTATGGCTTGCATATTGATGACGAAGTTTCTCGGCTTCACCGATGTCTTGGCGGGTCGAGACCAGGAACTGATCAATCAGTTTAACTGGATCCTGACTTTGCTCCAAATGTTCGTTCAGATTGGCTACGGTAATATCCCGCATTCGACGAAATACACTCATTATGTTCTGTCCCTCCTTTTCATAATCGTGAAAACTTAGTACCGACCACGACGACTGCGGTTATTACTTAGCATTGAGATACCAAAGATGATTAACCCGATCGCGATGATCGGTCCGATCAACCATGCCAGTTTACCCATCAGTGAGATGATACCGATGATGAGAACAATCCAGCCAAGCATCACATTCCCTCGTTTAACTCCGTAGTATCCCAGTGCAATCATCAGGACCGGAATCAGATAACCCATTAAGTGTCCAAGAAGTGGAGTTAACTTTCCGAAGAGGAGTAGTGCACCCAGCGCAATCAATACAATCGCCCAGCCATTTCCCTTATTCAATCTCATAATTGTTGTTCACCGCCCTTTCCATTCGTTCGTTTTAATGTGTTGAGTCATTTGTTCGTTTGTTTCTTGTTTTTTTGTTTCCGTGTTTCTTGTTTAACCTTATGTCCTTATTCTAGGGGATTCCGCGACTTTTCAAAACAGACCGTGGACGGTTTTTCATCCTAGACTCAGGTCGGGGATCTAGTTGGACCTTTGACTGTCCCTGTATAAGACCAACGTTCCACCTAAGCTGAATAACACTCCAGATACCTTCCATTACCCGTATTCAGGCTGCCCTTTAGCCGATATCGACCTGTAGAGAGAATGATGTCCATGTCTCTATTTACGTTCACACTGCAATTTCGTTTCTCATGATTCCGTGTTGGATAGTCAGTCCAAGCCGTTTCTCTAGCCGTTTCTGCAAGATCATCTATCAGCAATCCCTTATCTCTACTTCTATACCCTCTCATAAAATTACTTATTTATCCAAATAAACAAAATTTAGATTGTTCTATATGTAAGCGTTTACTAAAATAGAAAGTGTTACTATTTCTAATGTCAGGGGTGGAACTGAAACTGTGCGACCAATCAGCTATCTCCATAAGATGATCATCTTTGGAATCCTGTTAAGCACCCTGCCCATTTTGTTAACGGGAATTGCCGCATTTATCTATTCATCGAACCAAACTGAGCTGCATCGTACGCAGGCCAACAGACAGTTGCTGGAACAAATGCAATCCAACGTAGAGCACAAACTCGCTACAGTCAGTTATATGCTTGATCAGGCCGTTCGCTCTCCAGTAACCCTCCGTTCCCTGTCTGCTTCTTCTTCACTGGAAGGGAAAGGGCCTTTGCTTGCCGACAAACTACAGAGTGAATTTAAGAATATGAGGTCATGGGAACCTATGCTGGATATTACCCTGGTGAATCAATCTCAGAATTGGCTTATTGATCATGCCGGATTATATCGTAATACGGATTTTCCGCTGGCTCTTCCCATGAAGGAATTGATATCGGATACGCTAACCTCTGGATGGCAGCTCTCCCCTTCATCGGTGTTCAGTAATGATGAGCGTTCACCCGGTACAGGCTGTATTTATCATATTGCCCTTGCGAGATCTATTCCGGATCTAAATACGTCTTCCGATGCTGCTCTGATTGCGGGAATTCCTGCATGCTCTTTGCAAAATACACTTGGAGAAGCCTTCTTAGGCAATGCTGCCTCAGGACTGATCATCTTGAATCGGGAACAACGTATTTTGGTCCATCCCGATCCTGTATACATTGGACAACCTTTGTCTGCCTTAGGATTACAGGATCGGGATACGGAAGACAACATAACCAAACTATCACCCATTACATTTTCAACAGGCTTTGAAAAACGGGAAGTCAAGATCGCAGATACACATTATTCCCTGACATATAGCCCTTCTACCTTAAAAGGATGGACATATGTTCTAATCTCACCTACCAATATTCTGACACAAGAATATATCGATATCGGCTTACACACCTTGTATATCAGTATCTTCTTACTTTTACTTTCATTATTACTCGCCTGGCTCGGCTCCAAGCGAATGCATGTCCCGATTCGTAAACTTTTAACCCAACTTGGTGACAACCATCTGTCCAAAGAAGGAAAAACATTAGCTCAGCAATCACCACCATTTTCTGATGAGTTCGAACAGATTAGAGCAGGAGTCTCACAATTATCTGCCTCTCGCTCCCAATTAGAGAACACACTTAATATGCATCTGTTGCAGATTCGCACTCATTTTATGATGAATCTGTTCCAGGGCAGGAGCCCTGTGCATACTCTTCATGACACCTTGAATGAATATGGCTACACGCATCAGGTTCGGGAATGGCAACAAATTGCTGTTATTACATTACAGGCCGATCTCGTTAATCATACAAAATATAGAGCTAGTGATCGTGACCTCTTATTATTCGCTATTCAAAATATATTGGCGGAAACGGTTGTGCATAACCAACAATTGCTTCCCATTGTGCTGGAACATACGGTAGTCACGGTGATTGGGACCGTTGAACAGGATCAGTTTATTTTTTCACAGCAACTATATGTATTAACAGACCAGTTACAACAACAGATGGATAAGATTCTAACTCTTCAAGTCAGTATAGGATTCAGCCAGCCGCACAGCTCTATATATCACATCCCTCAAGCTTACACAGAAGCTATGGAAGCATTGAGGCATCGGATGAAGCTGGGAACAGGCATTATTTTTCAATATGAGAACATAGATCATTACGCTCCCACTTGGCCCATGACCTACCCGGAATCATTGGAATATTCATTGATCCAAGCTATTCAAAGTGCGGACGAAGTCCAGGCCTCTGCTCTTCTGCAACAACTGCTTGAAGTGATCTTTGGTATGGAGGTTACACCCGAGGAGTATGAGGTGGCTCTTACGAGGCTACTCACGCATATTTTGCAAATGACTCAGGAATCCGGCATACGACTCGGACAGATCTCCCAAGGTCGGGGCTCGATGTTTCATGAACTTCATGGTTTGCAGTACGCTGCTGAAGTTGAGGAATGGTTTAACCATCAAGTCATCTTGCCCATCATCCAGGTTTTTAAAGCAAGACAGTATGCCCAGTATCAACATATATCTGAGAAAATGATTGCCATGATTCATCAAGATTATGATAAGGATCTGACGCTTGAGGAATGTGCTGTTAAGCTTCACTACAATGCCAACTACTTAAGTAGTGTTTTCCGCAAAGAGACAGGCTGTGCATTTAGTGAATATCTGACCAAGTACCGATTTAATATCGCTAAAAAATGGCTTGACGAAAGTGATCTAACCGTTAAAGATATCGCAGCACGACTTCGGTACAACAATCCACAAAACTTTATCCGATCATTTCGTAAATGGGAAGGAATCACCCCCGGCCAGTATCGGGAGCGTAAGCAGAAAGCAGAAGTGTCGAACCGAAATTAGAAAAGGAGTACGATTGTAAGTCGTACTCCTTCGGCCAGCTTGGATACCTCTCCATATGGCTCCCCGAACAGGGCCAGGGCTCGGACCTGTGACAACTCGATTAACCGTTGATTGCTCACCAACTGAAATTTCAGGGAATATGCTTCAGAGATCATCTCTGAAAACGAGGTATGTGTTTTGTTTTTCGTTGTCTCGAACATCTCTAAATAAATGAGGGTCTGGTTCAAAGCGGTCGATGAATTAGTGGCTTCAAAAAAGAGGGAGCTTATAACCTGCACCCTTCACCTACAACTTCACTTCTGCAATCTTAACTTCATATGTTTCACACGTGCATCTTCTTGTTTGGTAGTACGATGCTTCCTAGTGTCATCTTAGACGTTAGACTACATTGTCAGTCTCAATTCCTGATTATCAGTACACGTGCCAAGCTTACGCGAATTATCGCTTATCCTTAGTGCGAACTGTTTTCATATTGGGTTGTTCAAGTTGAATTAGAATTTTGCCAAACCTTGCTCCACGTGAGAAGGTCACCGTACTATCCCTGTACGTATCCCGAATGTACTTCTCAGCCAATCTGAGAGAATCTTCATCGGATGGGAACTCATACGTATTAAGCCATTCTGGCAGCTGCTCGATAATCTCTTTCACCGGTAATTCAAATGAGTTAACTTCTCTCGTAATAATCATCGTATAAGAATAACCCTTCAAATACAGCAACTGTTGGATATACCCCATATCACCGGCCATGTATGAAGAAGTTACTCCCAGTACATCCTTAAGTTCATCCATTAGTGTGTGTTCCTTCTGTCCCGCCATAGTACTTATATACACATACTTCCGGGCGCAATTAATTGCCTGCTCAATCGTTTCCCAATCCGACATCGCCGGACACATGGATGCAAATGCAAAGTCATATTTCTTCTCCCAACCCTTATCCTTAATGGAGATTTCTTCATATCGTTCGTTTACAATTTCGATATTGGATTCCAAAGATGAAGGTATCGTCTCTTTCATAAGGGAGACAAGCAACTCCGAAGGCTCAACTGCGGTCACACTTGCTCCCTTTTCCGCAAAAGGAATGGTAAATATGCCTGAGGCTGCTCCAATGTCCAAAATGGATAACCCTGCAAAATCTACACCCTGATTCTCAATCCAGCCCATAATGCGCTCAGAACGCTGCTTTCCTTCTTCAGTGAACGACTGTGCATGATAATCCCTGGCCCACCGCTCAAAAGCTTCTTCTGTATTAAAGGGGACGCTTTTCTTCTTATATTTTGAACTTCTCGGACGATTCTTCCATGCCTCTTCCCATACAGAAAGATCAAATAACAGATCGGTATCCAATACATTTTTTCCATTAGTCACTCTACTTCACTCCTCTACATTAAAGACTTTACTTATCTACAATATACTTAATATAATCATACGTCAATCTTTATTAACGTCCAACTATCCTTACAATACAAAAAATCAATTTATATAAAATGAAAATAGCCCTACACATTGCATAAGCAACATGTAGGGCTATTCAATATACCGGCGAGAGGACTCGAACCTCCACGGTTTCCCACTCGATTTTGAGTCGAGCGCGTCTGCCATTCCGCCACGCCGGCATATGCTGGAGGCGCCACCCAGATTCGAACTGGGGATAAAGCTTTTGCAGAGCTGTGCCTTACCACTTGGCTATGGCGCCATATTTTGGAGCGGACGACGGGAATCGAACCCGCGACCCTCGCCTTGGCAAGGCGATGCTCTACCGCTGAGCCACGTCCGCATAATGGCTGGGGATATAGGATTTGAACCTATGCATGACGGAGTCAAAGTCCGTTGCCTTACCGCTTGGCTAATCCCCAATAAAAAATGAAAAAACAAAGGGGCGATCGAGGGGAATTGAACCCCCGAATGCCGGATCCACAAACCGGTGCGTTAACCACTTCGCCACGATCGCCACAAAAGGTTATTATCTAAAAAGTTAATTGGCAGGGGCAGCAGGAATTGAACCCACACCAACGGTTTTGGAGACCGTTGTTCTACCTTTAAACTATGCCCCTAAAAACTGGTGGAGGATGATGGATTCGAACCACCGAACCCGTACGGGAGCAGATTTACAGTCTGATGCGTTTGGCCACTTCGCTAATCCTCCAGGATTACATGGTGCCGGCGAGAGGACTTGAACCCCCAACCTACTGATTACAAGTCAGTTGCTCTACCAGTTGAGCTACACCGGCATATTAAATTGTTTTAAAAATGGTGGCTCGGGACGGAATCGAACCGCCGACACGAGGATTTTCAGTCCTCTGCTCTACCGACTGAGCTACCGAGCCATAATAAAGTCTAATCTTAATTCCTTACACTTTATATAGGGCATCAGTGCCATACAGCAGATGTAGTGAACAGTTTGCCTCATGTAAAGATTAAATGGCGGAACCGACGGGATTCGAACCCGCGATCTCCTGCGTGACAGGCAGGCATGTTAGGCCAACTACACCACGGTTCCAGATCACTTTCTCAAAGGAAAGTATAATTGCGGGGGCAGGATTTGAACCTGCGGCCTTCGGGTTATGAGCCCGACGAGCTACCGGGCTGCTCCACCCCGCGTCGTTATAAAGTTTATATGGTGGAGGCTGAGGGGATCGAACCCCCGACCCTCTGCTTGTAAGGCAGATGCTCTCCCAGCTGAGCTAAGCCTCCGAACAACACATTTATGATCATACCATAATCTTGTTGTAAAAATCAACTTCTTTTTTTGAAGTTATTATGACCCGTAGGGGATTCGAACCCCTGTTACCTCCGTGAAAGGGAGGTGTCTTAACCCCTTGACCAACGGGCCTTAATATTATGGCGGAGAGAGAGGGATTCGAACCCTCGAGACGCTTGTGACGCCTACACGATTTCCAATCGTGCTCCTTCGGCCAGCTCGGACACCTCTCCATATGGCTCCCCGAACAGGGCTCGAACCTGTGACAACTCGATTAACAGTCGAGTGCTCTACCAACTGAGCTATCAGGGAATATGCTTCAGAGATCGTTCTCTGAAAACTAGATTCGAAACGAAACACGCGATTTAGAACTTGCATATTTGGATAAGCCCTCGACCGATTAGTACTGGTCAGCTCCATGCATTGCTGCACTTCCACCCCCAGCCTATCTACCTCGTCGTCTTCAAGGGGTCTTACATACTGGGAAATCTCATCTTGAGGGGGGCTTCACGCTTAGATGCTTTCAGCGTTTATCCCGTCCGTACATAGCTACCCAGCGGTGCTCCTGGCGGAACAACTGGTACACCAGCGGTACGTCCATCCCGGTCCTCTCGTACTAAGGACAGCTCCTCTCAAATTTCCTACGCCCACGACAGATAGGGACCGAACTGTCTCACGACGTTCTGAACCCAGCTCGCGTACCGCTTTAATGGGCGAACAGCCCAACCCTTGGGACCTACTTCAGCCCCAGGATGCGATGAGCCGACATCGAGGTGCCAAACCTCCCCGTCGATGTGGACTCTTGGGGGAGATAAGCCTGTTATCCCCAGGGTAGCTTTTATCCGTTGAGCGATGGCCCTTCCATGCGGTACCACCGGATCACTAAGCCCGACTTTCGTCCCTGCTCGACTTGTAGGTCTCGCAGTCAAGCTCCCTTATGCCTTTGCACTCTTCGAATGATTTCCAACCATTCTGAGGGAACCTTTGGGCGCCTCCGTTACTCTTTAGGAGGCGACCGCCCCAGTCAAACTGCCCACCTGACACTGTCCCCGCACCGGATTACGGTACCAGGTTAGAACCTAGATACGATCAGGGTGGTATCCCAACGTTGCCTCCATGGAAGCTTGCGCTCCCACTTCAAAGGCTCCCACCTATCCTGTACAGATCGTACCCAAATTCAATATCAAGCTGCAGTAAAGCTCCATGGGGTCTTTCCGTCTTGTCGCGGGTAACCTGCATCTTCACAGGTATTAAAATTTCACCGGATCTCTCGTTGAGACAGCGCCCAAGTCGTTACGCCATTCGTGCGGGTCAGAATTTACCTGACAAGGAATTTCGCTACCTTAGGACCGTTATAGTTACGGCCGCCGTTTACTGGGGCTTCGGTTCACAGCTTCGGGATTACTCCCTAACCACTCCCCTTAACCTTCCAGCACCGGGCAGGCGTCAGCCCGTATACTTCGCCTTACGGCTTCGCACAGACCTGTGTTTTTGCTAAACAGTCGCTTGGGCCTTTTCACTGCGGCCCCCTCGTGCTATTCACACTACCGGGGCACCCCTTCTCCCGAAGTTACGGGGTCATTTTGCCGAGTTCCTTAACGAGAGTTCTTCCGCGCGCCTTAGAATACTCTTCTCGCCTACCTGTGTCGGTTTGCGGTACGGGCACCTTCACCTGGCTAGAGGCTTTTCTTGGCAGTGTGAGATCATGACCTTCGCTACTACAATTTTCGCTCCCCATCACAGCTCAGCCTTACAATGTGCGGATTTGCCTACACATCAGCCTCACTGCTTAGACGGACATCCATCAGTCCGCGTCACTACCCTACTGCGTCCCCCCATTGCTCATAACGGCTTACGGTGGTACAGGAATTTCGACCTGTTGTCCTTCGACTACGCCTTTCGGCCTCGCCTTAGGTCCCGACTTACCCTGAGCGGACGAGCCTTCCTCAGGAACCCTTAGGCTTTCGGCGGATCAGATTCTCACTGATCTTTTCGTTACTCATACCGGCATTCTCACTTGTATAATGTCCAGCGCTCCTTACGGTACACCTTCAACCCTTATACAACGCTCCCCTACCCCTGATGCAAAGCATCAAGCCATAGCTTCGGTGGTGTGTTTAGCCCCGTTACATTTTCGGCGCAGAGTCACTCGACCAGTGAGCTATTACGCACTCTTTCAATGGTGGCTGCTTCTAAGCCAACATCCTGGTTGTCTGTGCAACTCCACATCCTTTCCCACTTAACACACACTTGGGGACCTTAGCTGATGGTCTGGGCTGTTTCCCTTTTGACAATGGATCTTAGCACTCACTGTCTGACTCCCGGAAGTAAGTCTATGGCATTCGGAGTTTGACTGAGCTTGGTAACCCTTGCGGGCCCCGCACCCAATCAGTGCTCTACCTCCACGACTCTGTTTTCCGAGGCTAGCCCTAAAGCTATTTCGGGGAGAACCAGCTATCTCCGAGTTCGATTGGAATTTCTCCGCTACCCCCACCTCATCCCCGCATTTTTCAACATGCGTGGGTTCGGGCCTCCAGTGCGTGTTACCGCACCTTCACCCTGGACAGGGGTAGATCACCCGGTTTCGGGTCTACGTCCACGTACTAAGTCGCCCTATTCAGACTCGCTTTCGCTGCGGCTCCGGCTCTTCACCTTAACCTTGCACGGGAACGTAACTCGCCGGTTCATTCTACAAAAGGCACGCCATCACCCCTAAAACGGGCTCTGACTTTTTGTAAGCACACGGTTTCAGGTTCTATTTCACTCCCCTTCCGGGGTGCTTTTCACCTTTCCCTCACGGTACTGCTTCACTATCGGTCGCTAGGAAGTATTTAGCCTTGGCAGATGGTCCTGCCGGATTCATACGGGGTTTCACGTGCCCCGCACTACTCGGGATCCGTCTCGGAGGGAACAGACTTTCAACTACAGGGCTTTTACCTTCTTTGGCGGGCCTTTCCAGACCTCTTCGCTTAACCGGTTCCTTTGTAACTCCATGTGAGACGTCCCACAACCCCAAAGAGCAAGCTCTCTGGTTTGGGCTTCTCCGCGTTCGCTCGCCGCTACTGACGGAATCACTATTGTTTTCTCTTCCTCAGGGTACTTAGATGTTTCAGTTCCCCTGGTATGCCTCTACATAACCTATGTATTCAGTTATGAGTAACTGGAAATTACCCCAGCTGGGTTTCCCCATTCGGACACCCCCGGATCAAAGCTTGCTTACAGCTCCCCGAGGCAGTTTCGTTGTTCGCCACGTCCTTCATCGGCTCCTAGCGCCTAGGCATCCTCCGTGTGCTCTTAGTAGCTTAACCATATCGCTCGTGTTCGAGCTGTCACTCCGCTTGGTTTGCTTGCGCAAATCCAAAAGTCGTTCCATTTCGATCACTCGCTCATGCAATCTACCTTATAAACACTTCACTTGTTTACACAAGTTCAGCTAAAAAGGAATGTTCTAATTCGCATTTACTTTCGTTTCGATATCTAGTTTTCAAAGAACAAGCTCCATGCAAAAGCAAGCTGTTTGAGAGTTTGAGCTCTCAAAACTGAGCAACGAGTGAGTGTTTTTGCAGCTAAGCTGCATATTTGAATGTTTCCGTTGCAGGAAACGATTCTCCATAGAAAGGAGGTGATCCAGCCGCACCTTCCGATACGGCTACCTTGTTACGACTTCACCCCAATCATCTATCCCACCTTCGGCGGCTGGCTCCTTGCGGTTACCCCACCGACTTCGGGTGTTATAAACTCTCGTGGTGTGACGGGCGGTGTGTACAAGACCCGGGAACGTATTCACCGCGGCATGCTGATCCGCGATTACTAGCAATTCCGACTTCATGCAGGCGAGTTGCAGCCTGCAATCCGAACTGAGACCGGCTTTGTTGGGATTGGCTCCATCTCGCGATTTCGCAGCCCGTTGTACCGGCCATTGTAGTACGTGTGTAGCCCAGGTCATAAGGGGCATGATGATTTGACGTCATCCCCACCTTCCTCCGGTTTGTCACCGGCAGTCTATCTAGAGTGCCCACCCGAAGTGCTGGCAACTAAATATAAGGGTTGCGCTCGTTGCGGGACTTAACCCAACATCTCACGACACGAGCTGACGACAACCATGCACCACCTGTCTTGAATGTTCCGAAGAAAAGGTACATCTCTGCACCGGTCATTCAGATGTCAAGACCTGGTAAGGTTCTTCGCGTTGCTTCGAATTAAACCACATACTCCACTGCTTGTGCGGGTCCCCGTCAATTCCTTTGAGTTTCAGTCTTGCGACCGTACTCCCCAGGCGGAGTGCTTAATGTGTTAACTTCGGCACCAAGGGTATCGAAACCCCTAACACCTAGCACTCATCGTTTACGGCGTGGACTACCAGGGTATCTAATCCTGTTTGCTCCCCACGCTTTCGCGCCTCAGCGTCAGTTACAGCCCAGAGAGTCGCCTTCGCCACTGGTGTTCCTCCACATATCTACGCATTTCACCGCTACACGTGGAATTCCACTCTCCTCTTCTGCACTCAAGTCACCCAGTTTCCAGTGCGATCCGGGGTTGAGCCCCGGGATTAAACACCAGACTTAAATGACCGCCTGCGCGCGCTTTACGCCCAATAATTCCGGACAACGCTTGCCCCCTACGTATTACCGCGGCTGCTGGCACGTAGTTAGCCGGGGCTTTCTTCTCAGGTACCGTCACCTTGAGAGCAGTTACTCTCCCAAGCGTTCTTCCCTGGCAACAGAGCTTTACGATCCGAAAACCTTCATCACTCACGCGGCATTGCTCCGTCAGGCTTTCGCCCATTGCGGAAGATTCCCTACTGCTGCCTCCCGTAGGAGTCTGGGCCGTGTCTCAGTCCCAGTGTGGCCGATCACCCTCTCAGGTCGGCTACGCATCGTCGCCTTGGTGAGCCGTTACCCCACCAACTAGCTAATGCGCCGCAGGCCCATCCCCAAGTGACAGATTGCTCCGTCTTTCCAGTTTCCTTCAGGCGAAGAAAACAACTATTCGGTATTAGCTACCGTTTCCGGTAGTTGTCCCAAACTTGAGGGCAGGTTGCCTACGTGTTACTCACCCGTCCGCCGCTAACTATCAGAGAAGCAAGCTTCTCTTCAAGTCCGCTCGACTTGCATGTATTAGGCATGCCGCCAGCGTTCGTCCTGAGCCAGGATCAAACTCTCCAATAAAGTATTGAAAAGAGCGATAAGCTCATTTTGAATCTGACGAGATTAAAAATCTCATTTGTGCTCCAGCCGATCCAAGCCAAGGCTTGTTTCCAACTTTTGCGTTCATTCTGCAAGCAGAATGTTTACTCACTCGTTGTTCAGTTTTCAAAGATCAAACACGATTTGTTTCACTTCTTTTTCGTCTCAACCAAGTTTCGGCGGCGACTTAAATAATGTAACACATTTCGTTTGTTTTCGTCAAGAACTTTTTTTGATTTCTTTTTTTGAGGCTTTAGTTCTTCACTTTTCCTCTGAAGAATTTATCGTTTGTTGGCGATAATCTCGTTTGAGGAACGAAATATAATGTATCATATATCGTGAATGAGAGTCAACCTCTTTTTATAAATTATTAAACAAACAAAAAAGGAAGGTTTCCCCTCCCTTATGTGATCAATATAGCGTCAGGCTTCGGGAGGAGGTTATGCCTCAATCCAATACCGAATTTCCCTACCTTCTCCTTCGATCGATGGCCATCCTGCCGATTCTTTTACAATAGAACGAAAGACCAGCTTACGTATAACCAAAGGCAGATCTTCTCGAACAAATCTTAACTGCGGATGATGAACAAGTTCATTCATGCTCCACGGCTCCTTGCGACTTCTTAACACACGCAGCAGCAGTTCTGAGCATTCACTCATTTTGGACATTACGGAAAACTCACAGGCAAGCAGGACAAGCTCTACTCGCTGCTCCAGCGTTTCCGAGCTTACGGTAAGCTCTTGATATAGTTTCCATAAAGCGCGATCCAGATTCTGCACATGTGTCCAGACGGCATGATCCGGGTATATCCCCTGTTCAATCAATACAATTCTTGCCCAGTTCCCCAGAGCCTCCAATACATTGTAGTAGGCGTCTACAACATGACCTTCCTGAATATGACGTTTGGCCTCCACATACATTCTCAAGAAACTGGTGAATTCATGTAGCAGCTTCTGCTCACGCAATTCTGCCCCAAAGGTAGACAGTTCTTCTCGCAAATCACTTAAAGCGCTGTCCGCTTCCCAGATAATCTCACCTTCAATCAGACACTGGGTGAGATTATTATGATTCCCGGTAACTACACTACTCTTTAATTCATGACGGCTTGCATAGATCATTTGATAACGAAGATCACCATATCTGTAATGTCCCACCGCCGACTTCAATTGATCATCATTATGAACAACAAGTACTAATAATTCGAAATCTTGAATTAGGGAGCCGTGGAATCGCTCTCCCGGGTGGGAATAAGCGATAGCCCCAACTGCCCCTGTCTCTTCCGACTGTTCGGACAAAAAAGCAAGGTTCTTTAATTCCACGATTCCCTCCATACATTTCATGGCAGATAAGCGCCAAGTCAGTTATAATGTAATTCTACATCCAGACTGAAGTTTCCTTCTTTTCCAGGTCCAATACTACTCATACGATAGGAGCATTTTTCATGATTTTTAAATCAGCAAAAATTAATGCTTTTCGCACTTGGGGATTACTACTGACCATGCTAGGTATGGGCCTAATGATACTGGGAACAGCCGGGATTGTTTTTTGGGGACATGCAGGCAAGGTATTCGCAGCTGTAGGCCTCGTCATCGGACTGATTGCCATGATGGCCAGTCTAGCCATTTATTTCTGGGCGGGTATGCTCTCCACCAGTGCAGTACAAGTCGACTGTCCGGAATGCGGGAAGTTAACCAAAATGCTTGGCAAAACGGATCGTTGTATGTTCTGTCATACCATCCTCACCCTGGACCCTACTAAAGCCAACATGACCAGTCAACAACTGAAAGCGCCTTCTACACAAGCTCCCCCCACCGATGGTTAGCACGAAATGATCTCCAACCGCTAAATGTCTTTTACCTTAATTTCATTGAAGAACAAAAAAAAGGCCCGGTATGTTTACCGGACCTTTTTTGGACTTGGCTTATAAGTGAGCCCTTGTTGCTGTTATCAATAGCTAAGATATGAAATTATGTTATAAGTTCTACTATCAATAAAACGGTAGACTGCACGTATGATGGTACCCAAGGAGAAAATTTGAGCTTAGCGAAAATAAATTAAAACAAGCAGACACTCTAAGTTCGAGTAAATTATTTCTGGTAACCAGCCTGCTTTAATACCTCCCATGCAGAAGCATTAGCAAAACTCCGATTCCACGCAGCTACTCCGCCCAGCTTCAACGAAGCAATCAAATCCACACGCGCCTGAAGGGACACGGCATCTTCGATCCATATTTTCTTGGTAGCTGCGTCTTCCTTATATTCCACATAGTTCTGTCCACTTGCTTGATCCAGTTCAGGTTTGAGTTTCTTCTCTTGGATCAGCTCCACAATGGTATTCATGCCCACCGCTTTGGAAGACACTTTAACCTCACCCTGATCATTCGTCTCTTCCGTCCATATCCGGGTATAGAGCGGAACCGCCATGATCAACTTGTTAGAAGGGACTTCGTCCTCCTCAAGTATACGTCTCATGGAAGCCTCGGTCCAAGGCAGAGACGCTACCGAACCTGCCTTGGGACTGGCCGCCCAATGTTCATCATAAGCCATCACAATAACATAGTCTGCAAAAGAACCTAATGCACGGCGATCCAGAAAGGCAGACCACATCTCACTGTTTGATTTTGGTGTTACATCGATTGATAACATCAATCCATGTATACGAGCCATCGCCTTGATCTCGCGCACAAACTGCGTAATATTCGGCCCGTCATCTGTATACACGTTCTCAAAGTCGATGTTGATACCATCCAGTTGATACGTCTGTGCATACTCTAACATCTGCTCAATAATATGAGTGCGTGTCTCGTAAGAAGCTACGGCTTCTTTTGTAACGTCCGGATCAAAGCTGTTATCCATGAGTCCCCATACTTCCATACCCGAACGGTGAGCCCAGTTCACATAAGCTTGGTTTCCCTTGCTTTTCACAGTGCCCTGTCCATCCGTAATATGAAACCATGTGGGGCTGACCACGTTCACACCAGGCATTTTACCGATAGAGCCCACATCAGGCTGACGATTGTACACGGCTTCCCAAACCAGATTTACCGGTTTATTCTGCCACTTCTTCTCTGCTGCAGTCAGCGTATACTTGGGCAAGTCCACCTTCTTTTTCTCAGTGAGGACAATATAATCATTATCTACATATCCGGCATATCCATTATCGAGTTGAACAAAACTCTGTTTATCACCCGTCTGCCATACACGTACCCGTGCATCCTTTTCCATATCGGCAATGATTGGTGAGGATTCTCCCCCACGTTTATATAACGGCACCGTCTTGTCCGCTTTGGATGATAATGTATCAATCTCTGCATACTGAATCATGTCTCCTCCACGCATCAGCAGCACAGCACCTGTTACTGAATCTTCCTGTACGGTTATGCCATATACTTCTTTCAAAGGTTTGAGCGGAATATAGGCTTCTCCGTCCTTAACCTCAGGCTTAACTGTCATAGGATAATCTTTGTGATTAAGTTCTGCTTGTGTGCTTCCATCTTTCATATGAAGAACTCGCTGAGGAGAGGCAATGATGATATCTCCCGATTCTGATTCATAACGTATGCCTGCATCAATCGCTTCTTGCAGCACATCTACAGGCAACTTGAGTTGATCTCCTGTACCCAGAGCGTCTCCATCCATCAGTTGCCCGTCTACAAAAATAGGCTGGCTTCTTCCTACCCAGTCGGGGTCTTCATGGGTCTGGTTCAACCATACATTTGTTATAAGCCAGTAAGCCCCCCCGGCGATCAGACAAGCCCCCAGAAAACCGGGCCAAAATGAACGTCGCTTCTGACGTGTATATCTGCTTTTTCTACCCAAACGTCTACCTCCGTTAATTATGCTGATCATAAGGATGTGCGCATAAGTTGTTATAAAGATGAGCCTTTTGCATAAATGCTAAAAAAAAAAAACGTGAAGAATCCATACTGAATTCTGCACGTTAATATTGTAATTCAACTCTCTTAATCCCTGCAACTTTTGCAAACGCCGTATACTTCCAATCGGTGACCGTGTACTTCGAATCCTGTACTAGACTCCGCTTGAAGCTCTACACTTTTGAGTGAAGGATAGCTGAAGTCTTCAATCTTGCCGCATTGATCACAGATAACATGATAATGATCCGTCACATTGGCATCGAAGCGACTTGAATTATCTCCGTATGTCAATTCCCGGACCATGCCAGCTTCCAGAAACATCTTCAAATTATTATATACCGTTGCCACGCTCATACTGGGAAATTGGGGTTCAAGGGCTCGGTAAATTTCATCGGCTGTCGGATGCCCCATGGATTCCATCAGATAGTTCAATATGGCATGACGCTGGGGTGTAATACGGACACCGGTCGTTTTCAGATGCTCCAACGCATGTTGGACACGTGTTGCCATAAAACCCACCGCCTTACCTTTCATTCTCTGGTGAAGAGTAAGTTACTGTCTCCTCGCTCAGAGTTGATTCCCGGCCATTAAGAACGACAATCCATCTTTCATGCCGTGTAATCTTGCCAGTGTACATTTATTGTACGGCGATTACAAGTTTATTGTCAACGCGGCAGTCAAGGAACCTCTGTAGAATCCTCCTGGGAATTTGGTCCGTCCTCGGTAGTCTGTTCCAGATTCTCAGCCGTATCTTCAGAATCAGGTGTAACTGTTTCAGGCGTAGATACAGCCGGGTTGCTCTGAATGGTGAGATCACTGTTGCCTTCAATTTTCACCCTGTACTCGCCCTCACCGAGCTGGCCTTCTATGGTTTTATTCTGTACTTTGAACGGCAGATCCGTACTTAAATCTCCATAACTGCTGGAACCCGCAAGACTGTAGTCTCCACGATCAGGAAGTAATACGTTAATGGCTCCCACCGCACTGTACACATCCCAGTCCCCTCCGACTTTGGTAGATATGATGTTAATACTGCCATTAAGCGATTGGGCTTTGATTCCCAGATTGGCTCCATCCAGCGTAATATTGCCGTTGCGTGTCTCTGCGGTGAATTCACCAACGGAGTCCGCAATACTGATACTTCCCACTTGTGTAGTAAGATCTACATCGCCGGAAATACCGCGAGCCTTCATGTCGCCACGGTTACTGTCCAGATCCACATTACCGATGGCGTTGGCTACAATGACATCTCCGTTCAACGTTTTCCCTGAGATATCTCCAACAGCATTGGTAATCCGGATACGTCCGTTACCCGTTTCGGCCAGTATGGTACTAATGGCTTCCGGACGGTTTAATAATATGGCTCCATTGGAAGTTCGAATATCCAGATTAAAACGACGATCATCCGGGATCGTAATGGTAAGATTCATCCGTGGCTGCGTTTTTTCATTGTCTCCATACGTCTTGCCTGTAGCCTTGATATAAATTACTTTTGTACCATCGGTCTCTACAAAAGAGGCTGCTGCAACGGCCTTTGCCTGTACTTCCGTCGTCTGATCTACCCAGATCACCGTCCGTACTTCAATCTCATCCGTATCTCCGCGTTGTACCGAGATATCTCCGTTGACACCTTCGACCACAAGATCCGACGTATCCATGCGAACAGGTACACGAATCGTGCCCTTATCCTCCATATATCCTGCCGCTTGACTGTAGTCCATGGATGCCGCTCCGAGATTTAGACTCACTCTATTCCATAAGTGCATGTAGTGATCCTGCTCGGTGACGATAAATACGGAAGCTGCCATAATCAGTGAGGTTAGAATGCCTTTGGCATCGGGTCTGAAGCGTACTTTGATTTGCTCATCAGGATTGCTCGGGTTATCCGATTGCACCTTGTTTCTTCTGCGTGTCCACAGGAACAGCACAATATATTCAACACCTAAAACAACGAGCAAAAATGGCCACCAGTCCACCATCTCATATACATAGTCAGTTCCCCACCGTTTATCCAAAATCAACAGCACACCGACCGCTATGATTAAGGCGGCAGCCGTATAGCGGCCAACCCGGACTTTACGGTTCATCACGTTCCCTCCTTGTGTCGTTTCCACTACATTTTTTTCTTGTTCAACATCACCCAGAACTCACGACCAAACAGAAGCAAACCGCCTACGATCATGAGAACCGCAAATGAATATCCGCCGTACATGGCGAGAATCTCTTGAAACCAACGTGGTTTGCGGAAAAACAGCACCATCAAAGACCCTCCCACAATCAGAAGTAATCCAAACGATATGCCTCTCTCCCAGACCATCATTGCATCTCGTGTAGAACGTTCATTGGATATCGGCTTGTCCGAAGCTGCCTGGGTTACGGCTCTACGTCTGCGCATCATGACCCAATCCGCAGATTGCAACACATCATATACATTGTAAAAGTAAATAACCGGGATACACAAAGCCAGTAAGATGAGCAATGGCACATTGATCTGTATTCCAATGGATGAGAAGTACAATACTGCTGACAGATCAAGCAAAACAAGCAGCATAAAGGTCAAACCTCTCATGTACAATCTTAGATAAATATGACCCAGCCCAGGAATAATGGCACTCAGTAATCCCGCAATAAACTTGTGAGTCCGATTCCTGACCGGTTTTGCCTGGACTGAACGGTTCTTTTTGTTCAATTGACGTCTCCGTTTCATAACATACTCCTCTCTTCTGATCTGACCTTCCGCTCTTCATGCATTTGGTTAGATAGTACCCTAAAGAGCAAGGAGAGTAACTGGAAGAAATATGGATATGACCAAAAACCCTCCGGCACTACTGGCCTGGGGAGGGTTGTAATTCATTTATTCGATCGACACCTTGGTAACGTGTTCCCACTGTCTTAACTTGGATACCAAGCCTACCGTTTGGAAATCATGCGGTACCTGAACATGTAAAACAATCTCAATTTTACGTTCAACCGACACCATCTCTGCATAAGCCAGGTCTTGTTCATTCACGGTGATTTTACGAATTTTGATCTTTTCCTGCTCCATACATGAAGACAGTTGTTCGAGAAAACCGGGTTCTGACAAGGTATGAAGTGTAACAACATGCAGTTTATTCCCTCGTAAATACCTCAGCTCTAATTTGTTAAAGACCCAGAGATTAAGCAATACCAGAACGGTTGATACGATAGAGGCAAAAAAGAATCCCGCCCCTGCTGCGAGCCCAATGGCTGCAACAACCCAGATTGAAGCAGCTGTAGTCAGTCCGGTAATGGATTTTCCCGTGAAAAGAATTGTCCCTGCTCCCAAGAATCCGACACCAGTAATTACAGCAGTAGCCAGACGTGCTGGATCGATCCTTACATTTAATTCATTAGCAAAATCTTTAAAGCCATAAACAGACAACATCATAATCAGTGCAGAGCCAAGACATACCAGGATATGGGTACGCAAACCGGCAGCATGATTGGACCGTTCCCGCTCCAGGCCTACGAGCCCTCCAAGCAGCATAGCCAGCAATAATCGTAATAAAATGTGCCACTCATCAATGAACCAGGGATCGCCCAAAGTCGGTATTCCTCCTCAAGTTGTTAATATTATTAAAGTTTATTCTTGTGAAAAGTCGTTAATTCCACTCCAGGTGCAATCTGTGTGACCTCCACGGGATTAAAACCAAATTTGGTGTACAGATTGACTGCGGGTTGGTTCAGCGTTCCTGTGGAGACGATATAACGCGGAAGATCCGCATGCTGTTCCAACACATACGTCATCAAAGATGCCGCAATTCCCTTGCGAAAGTGATCCGGGTGCACCATCATTCGTGTGATGGTCAGTGTATTCTCCTCTTCCTCCGCCACAGCGACAGCCCCGATAAGATCTCCGTCATCATGGATACAACCGTAAAAGCTCTCTCCACAATCCCGAAGAGTCTCCATCGTATCCATCAAAGGAGGAATCTCCTGGAATCCGATGATTTCGGCTTCCAATCGGTAAGCTACATGTTGTAGTCTCCATAACTGTCCCAACGTCTCCAGATCACTCAGTGACAATGGTTGAATGTTCATATCCGTTCCCCCGTCCGAAATACATTTGTATCTATCAATACCAAAAAGAGGCTGTCACAGGGACGAGCCTCTTTCTGTCCGGCCTCACCGGAAGGATTAGCGGTTCAGTACATCTGCAAGCAGTTGGTTGGCTAAAGCAGGATTCGCCTTGCCTTTACTTTCTTTCATAACCTGACCAACAAGGAAGCCAATGGCTTTTTGTTTACCAGCTTTATAGTCTTCCACGGATTGAGGGTTATTCGCTACAACCTGCTCAACGATGGCAAGAATGGCGCCTTCATCACTAATCTGCACAAGACCCTTCTCTTCAACGATCTGCTGTGGAAGCTTGCCGCTCTCCAGCATTTCCTTGAATACCGTTTTGGCGATTTTGCTGTTAATGGTGCCCTTCTCCAGCAGCCCGATCATCTCACCCAAACCCTGACCTGTCAGTGGGACCTGAGTCACCTCAAGATTGCTCGTATTCAGGTAACCCAGCAAGTCGCCCATGATCCAGTTGGATACGGATTTGGCATCCTGAGTGAATTTCAAGCTATCTTCGAAAAGATCAGCTATAGCCTTGGATGAAGTAATAACCTCTGCATCATAGCTAGGCAATCCGTAATCAGCCGTGTAACGAGCTTTACGTTCGTCTGGGAGCTCAGGTATGGTAGCCTTGATGCGCTCTTTCCAGGCTGCATCAATATGCAGCTTCACGAGATCGGGGTCCGGGAAATAACGGTAGTCATGCGCCTGTTCCTTACCACGCATCGACAGTGTTTTTCCTTGAGCTTCGTCCCAGCGACGTGTCTCCTGAACCACTTCACCGCCATCATCCAGAATTTCAGCCTGACGATATTGTTCATATTCGAGACCACGTTGAACACCACGGAAGGAGTTCATGTTTTTCAGCTCAGCTCTTGTTCCCAACTTCTCCTGTCCATGTGGACGCAAACTGATGTTGGCGTCACAACGCAGTGAACCTTCTTCCATCTTCACGTCCGATACATCACAGTACTGCATGATTGCACGCAATTTTTCAAGATACGCACGTGCTTCTTCCGGAGAAGAAATCTCAGGTTCGGATACAATCTCCACGAGTGGCGTACCAACACGGTTAAAGTCCACCAAAGACGCGTATCCGCCATCGATATGTGTAAGCTTCCCTGCATCTTCCTCCAAGTGAAGACGTGTGATGCCGATTCGTTTCGTTTCACCATTCACTTCGATATCAATCCAGCCGTTCTCACCGATTGGTTGATCGAATTGCGAGATCTGATAAGCTTTTGGTGAATCGGGGTAAAAGTAGTTTTTACGGTCAAACTTGCTGACATCAGCAATCGTACAATTCAGGGCCATCGCTGCCTTCATGGCATAGTCTACCGCCTGACGATTCAGTACTGGCAGTACGCCCGGATGTCCGAGACAGACCGGGCAGGTATGCGTGTTCGGCGGAGCTCCAAAAGCTGTGGAGCAGCCGCAGAAAATTTTGGAGTTGGTATGCAACTCCACGTGGACTTCAAGTCCAACGACCGTTTCATATTTAGATGCGGACATTTCTATATTCCTCCGTTCCGGGCAGTCTACAGCTGCGGACGCTGCTTGTGGAATTCTGTATTTTGTTCAAACGCATGCGCTACACGCAATACGGTTGTTTCATCAAAGGCTTTACCGATAATCTGCAGGCCAACAGGCAATCCATCCGAGAATCCACATGGAATACTAACGGCAGGTACACCAGCCAGATTGACTGGAATCGTTAGAATATCGTTCAAGTACATTGTAAGTGGATCATCCACCTGTGAACCCAGTTTGAACGCCGTAGTTGGTGCAGTTGGTCCGATAATCACATCATATTTGGCAAATACATTGTCGAAATCCTGTTTGATCAATGTACGTACCTTCTGTGCTTTCAGATAATAGGCATCATAGTAACCCGAGCTGAGTGCATACGTTCCGAGCATGATACGCCGTTTCACTTCGGGACCAAAGCCTTGACTGCGGGACTGATGATACAGATCCAGCAAGTTGTCCGGATTGTCTGCACGCACGCCATAACGTACACCATCAAATCGAGCCAGGTTTGAAGAAGCCTCTGAAGATGCCAGCAGGTAATACGTAGCCACCGCATATTCGGTATGCGGAAGGGATACTTCTTCCCATGTTGCCCCGAGTCCTTCAAGAACTTTCAATGCAGCCAGAACCGTTTCTTTCACTTGTGGATCGACGCCTTCACCGATGTATTCCTTCGGAACAGCAATACGAAGTCCTTTGACATCACCTGTCAGTCCGCTCAAATAATCCGGAATTTCTACTTTTGCAGATGTCGAATCTTTGGCGTCATAACCAGCAATGGCTTGCAATACATAAGCAGAATCTTCAACATTTTTCGTCAAAGGTCCAATCTGATCCAAGGATGATGCAAATGCAACCAATCCAAAGCGGGAAACAAGTCCGTACGTCGGCTTTAATCCAACAACACCGCAATATGAAGCAGGCTGTCTGATAGAACCACCTGTATCTGATCCAAGCGTGAAGTATGCTTCTCCCGCAGCCACAGCTGCTGCAGAACCACCACTGGAGCCTCCTGGAACACGATCAAGTGCCCATGGATTACGTACAGGGGAGAAACTTGAATTCTCATTGGAGCCGCCCATGGCAAATTCGTCCATGTTGAGTTTACCAATAGTTACGGTGTCCGCAGCTTTCAATTTCTCGACAACTGTCGCGTCATACACCGGGTCGAAATTACGAAGGAATTGGCTACCGCAAGTCGTGCGCAGTCCGTTTGTAACGATGTTATCCTTAATACCTACAGGCAGACCAAAAAGCAAACCTTTCTCCTCGCCGCTAACCAGACGGTCATCCAGTTGACGTGCACGAGCGCGTGCTTGTTCTTCATCTAGTGCCAAATATGCCTTAACTTTATCATCATGCGCGCCAATGTTCTGATACGCCTGATCCACCAGATCGCTGACCGACAGCTCTTTGGCATGCAGCTTGTTATGTAACTCAGGCAACGATTGTTCAAATAAACTCACAGTTTTTGTCCTCCTTCCGGTTATCCGTTATTCCATTACAGCAGGCACTTTAAACTGCCCGTCTTCTTCTTCCGGTGCATTGCGCATCACCTGTTCAATCGACAGGCTTTCTTTGGTCTCATCTTCACGCATGACATTGCTTACGTGCAGAACGTGAGTGGTGGGTTCGATGTCTTCTGTATCCAGCTCATTCAGCTTTTCTGCATATTTTAAAATCGCGTTCAGCTGACCTGTCAGGGTCTGTTCTTCTTCAGCAGTCAAGTTGAGCCGGGCCAGCTTGGCCACATGCTGAACGTCATTATTCGAAATACTCATTAGCGGATGCCTCCTTCATTCGTTCTGATTCCCGAAACGACCTGAAACGAATCGCTCGTTTAACGGGCTAAAGTCTCAAGATAACTTTTTTCATTATAGGTGAGATGGTTCGACAATTCAATGCAAATGACCTGACAGGCTTCCGGGAAGCTAAAATCAAACTTATAAAATAAAAAAGAGCCGGCATCAGCCGACTCTTAAAATTCTAAATCCATGCACGCAGATTAACCTGCTTTATAAAATCCGCCTGTGACATAACATCGTTCGCGGTTTCCTCTTCCTCTTCCACAGCTTGAAAATCTCCGTTCATCAAATGATGAAACAGCTTCTCATTGTGTGTCGCAAGGGCGTAATCTATCAACGCTTCTCGCTCGACCCGCTCAGCTTCCTGCTTCAGCAGAACCTCTTCCAGATCGACGTCGCCGGATGGAACAAAAAAGTTCCGGTTCACCTGCGGCACTCGAAGCACGTAATCGAACGCATTGTCCGGATTCCGGTCATAAGCGATGATGAAACCATATTCCCCCACAGGAAGATTCTGCTCAAACGCATCCGCGACGATGACAACCTTCTCTCCTAATCGCAGCATCGTCTAACCTCCTGGTAGTCTATCATTAATATTTATTTGTATAGTCTACTAGAAAAGAATAACGATGTCTAGGAATACTAGAATTAAACAACATATTTGTGCAAAATCTTTTTTTCCATTTTTAAAATGATGTTATTTCGGATTTCGTTGACCTGGCTTGCGCTGTGATCGAATCACGACAAACCAGTATATAATAAGCGGCGTGGGAAATCCGGTGATTCCCCATAATCCCCATAACCAAGGGAAACGTCCGCGTCTGCGTGCGTCCTGAAAGATCCATGTGCCTTGAACCAGGAGGAAAATGCCAAGCAGTATAAGCCATAGTGGAGAAATTTCATCCAATGAATAATGCATTTTATTCATGATGAACCTCCTTCCGACGCCGTCCTGCCCAGATCACAACTAAAATCACGGCAACAGCTGTACCAAGAGCCTGGATACTCAAATATAGAGCTGGAGCAGATACGAACAATAATGTACCGAACACAATGGCAAGCAATCCAACCAACCAGAAACATATCATCTCAATCCAATTGGCTCGACGTCTAATCTGTCTCCGTTCCCTGACTTCGGCTTCAAGTGCACCCAAAGAAGGAATACTTGTCGGCTCAAATGCATCATCCAGCACTTTCATGTGTTGCTGCAATCGTTCTACAACTTCTTGTTCTTGTGCATCATCTGATCTGCTCATCCTTATTCCAGCTCCTTTCTTAACTGACGGAGACCATAAGCTGTGCGTGACTTCGCCGTTCCCGCAGGAATACCCAGCATTTCCCCGATCTCGTCATACCCGTATCCATAATAATGCTTCAGTAGCACTGCAACACGATGTTCGGGTGTCAGTCTTGTCATCGCATCCATGACATCTGTCCATTCTTCATTCCGAGTCTCAAGCTGCCAGCGGAATCGACGTACAGCCTGATCCCGGATGAGAGCAAGCCAGTTCTGTTCTCTCTTCTTACGTCTTGTCTTATCGATATAGATGCGGGTCGCAATGGTGATCATCCATGATGAAAAGGCAGACGTGCCATCATATCGATGGATATTTCCCATACAACGAATCATCGTATCCTGCACCGTCTCTTCTGCGAGGTTCGCGTCCATCGTAACTTTGACAAGATACTTATACACAAACGTGTAGTGACGTTGCAACAACGCTGCGAGTGCGCTATCGTCTCCCGATACTGCTCTGCGTACCTCTTCCTGCTCAGCTGCCTTTATCATGATTATCACCTGCTTCCCGTTCAATCTGGAGTTAATACGACAGGCTCAGCAGAAACGTTCAATGGAATCAAAAAAAAATTAAAACCCGACAATTTCCCGGGCAATCAGACTTGATTCCGGTAATCTTGCAGCTTGTCGAACCATGGTTGGTTGCGGGCTCCGTTTCTTAAAACACGGCTTGTCCATATATTCTGCTGAGACTTCATCATTTCATTGGCCACGCTAGGGTTATGTATTAAAGCTCGCTCAGTACCCGGTTCTCTTTTCCCACTTTCCAATATACGACGGTTTTCTTCAATGATCGGATGCTCGACACGCTGATTCAACGGAATAACTCTTGGTTTCTCCACTTTGATATTCCCCGCTCTCATGATCTATATAAGTTGAACTAAAGATTATTTACACTGACACTACGATGACAGAATAACCTTCCAATCGCTGTTATCCCCAGATTTTTTGATTCCCTTTTCCGAAGGGGAAAATCCGGGGATAGCTTATGCTTCCGATGCAGCTTTCTTGCAGAAAGCTTTTAGCTTCGCTTTTTCAGGTTCTTTCTGTCCTCTCCGTTATCGTGTAAATGATTAGTTCAACTTATATACTATTTTCTTAAACTCATCATTTCTAAACAATCTGTTCTTGTTGCTAACTTGTTATTGGTCTCAAACTGGCTTGTGATGAAGCGCATCTTACATCTCTATGTAGCGTAAAAAAGGCTAATTCTGTGATAAAAAGGGGCTGAAAACAAAAAAAGAACGCAAACCGGGTATAGACCACAGTCTGCGTGCTTCGCGAGGTTGGGTGTTTCTTGGTAATGCTTCAGTTAGATGATGCCTTAACGCTTGTAACAACTAATTGCTATTCTAATGAAAAAGTTGTCACTTGTCCAGACTTTCTTCACATATCATGTCGGATTATCTTGCGGACACGTAAGGATTGTTCTGTTTCTCATAACCAATGGTCGTTTTTGGACCATGACCTGGATATACTTTCACTTCATCTGCAAAGGTGTAAAGCTTGTTCTGGATTGAATCAATCAGATCCCGTTCACGCCCTCCTGTCAGGTCCGTTCTGCCCACACCCATGCGGAACAGCACATCACCGGCAAACAGGTCGTTATCACAAAGCAAACTTACACTGCCTGGTGAATGTCCAGGTGTATGGAACACTTTAAACGTATGACCAATCAGATTCAGCTTCTGCCCTTCGTCCATGGCATATTCAGCAGGATCTGTCGAAAGCGGTGGTGTCGCCTGCGGCCAATTCAAAGATCCATTTAATTTCGGGGTGGTAAGCCAGTCGCTCTCCAAGTCATGAAGATAAACGGGACATCCCTTCAATTTACGGATCTCATCTACCCCGCCCATATGATCAAAGTGAGCATGAGTGAGGAGAATGGCTTCAATCTCCAAGTCTTGGATCGCCTTAAGCAGCGGCCCTGGATTCATGCCTGGATCGATAATGACGGCTTTGCCCGGATCATCTCCTTGTAGGAGATAAGCATTGGTCTGAAGCGGGCCTAGTGTAAACGTACGAATGTTAAGCATATCGGCTTAGTAACCCGAAATCAGTTCACGCAGCTCACGGATAATGGCCGCATGTGACTCCGTTCCTTCCCCATAACGTTTACCAATCTCTTGACGCGCCACAGCCAAATTTTCTTGATAATCTGCTGCTTCACGATCTGGATTAAGGCGTTTGAATTCAATCATGACTTCCTGGACATGCTGCGGACGTGGTCCCCACTGACCCAACACATGACCACCTGTATCTGCAAAAATAACGACTGGCACGGAACGGCCACCCATCGTCAGGAACTCATCCATCACTTCAGGATGGTTCTCCATGATCAAAACTTCAGTTGGGATTCCTGAGATTTCAAGCGCCTGGAACACAACCGGAATATTACGGACAACATCCCCGCACCAGTCAGCAGCCAGAATTAACACACGCAGATCATCGCGATGGTTCAGACTCTCAAAAAACTCACGATCCTCTTCGTTCGACCAAGTAAAGCTATCATAATTGGCCTGAAATTCACTTTGGTTCTTGGTCATACTTTCAATAAAATCCTTCGGTGGCAGACCTTTACCGAATTTGTGAGACAAGTTGGGTTTACCCATGACTAGACACTTCCTTTCTTTTTACGAGCATTCATCCATTTAATAAGTACATAAACGATCATAAGGGCGAGAGCGACAAGCAAAATAGGCATAACATATGGTGCCGCTTTCTCATCAATATGCTTCCATTGGTCTCCAAGAATCATCCCTAAATATATAAACAATGCAGTCCAAGGTATAACAGCGAGTGTAGTAAGCAAGATGAATTTGCCTGTGTGCATTTTCGTGATGCCAGCCGGGATGGAGATTGCATGTCTTACCACCGGAACAAAACGCGCCGTGAAAATGACACCTGTACCATACTTGCGGAACCACTCCTCGGAATGGTCGATGTGTTTTTTCTGGATGAGTATGTATTTCCCATAGCGTTCAAGCACAGGTCTGCCGCCATAACGGCCAATCCAGTAGATAAATAACTGGGCAATCACACCGCCCACCGTACCAAAAATCATAGCACCGAAAAAGTTGATATTACCTTGTGAAACGAGAAAACCTCCATACGCCAGCACAATTTCGCTCGGGATAACTTCCAACATTAATCCAAGCATGATTCCAAAGTACCCAAGACTTTGAATCCAATCGAACAATTGGCCAACAAGGTTATGAATAAAGTCCATCTCAACCCTCTTTCTCCATCCTGATTGGCGGTGCCCCTCCGCACCATGGATGTTCGTCCCTATTTTATCACAGGGCTGTGGACGTTGCTACTTCACGAGGTTGGGATAGTGTCCCGTTCGCAGCAGTCCGCATATGGTATGGGGAGAGGAGCGTGAGAAGATGTCACACAAGTCAATACCCGGTTCTCCGCCGGTCAAACATACGCAATCCGGTCAAAACCTTCCTTCCGCCAGAGGAATTCGAAGAGCATGCAGCAAGGAATTGTACCGGACAGCCAAAAGGCTAAAAGTATATGTCTCTCCCGAACGGATGAAGCAGGCAGAAGAATATTATTACGGTAAGGTGATCACAAATCTGCTCTGGATTGGGGAGAATCGCGACAACCGCAAGAAATTATGTGAGTGGTGGAACACGGATGTCAGTGCAGAGATCGCCGCGATGTGGGAAGTAGATGTTGAACCATTAAAAGATGCGTTTCAGCACGCATTTGGCGGTTATCGTCTGTAGGAATGCAAAAATGAGGCAGTTAGTTGTGTCTTCAAACCTACTGAAAGACGCAGCAAAGCTAAAGCGAATCTGAACATGTTAGGAACAGTCAAGGGCACTGTGTCCTTAACGTGTGATGATGTTAATGTGTCCTTCACGTACGAGTAAGCGATAGAGACAACAAAAATGCGATTTTCTCTTTCCGATGTAAAGCTTCACTCTAGGTGGGATTCGAGGGCGACCCCTTGCGGTTGGAGCAGAGCATGGAGCCGACCTCCAGGTGGGCATGAATATAAGCTGGGAGTATGAACATAAACACCGAGTAATTTTTCATGCTCAAGCCCACGAGTGGTAACGAATCTGAGGCGTCTTATTCAAGGATTTGAAGCAATTTTAGAAATCTAAGGAATCTGAGACACGTTATCTCGGGATTTTTGGCCTTTTATAATGTTTTTGTTAGGAGTTTCGGGAAATAACGTGTCTGATGTTCCTTACAATTTAAAAAGAGGAGCTAGAGGCCAAATAAGACGTCCTGTGTTCCTTAGAAAATCGCATACCCTCCGCAAGGAGCAGCCAGCTTGGACTCCCAGACTTTTTAGACGCTGACATCCAACATTATATCGCATGGGTAAACGTCAAGATCCAGCAGTGATTTAAGGGCTCCGCTTGGTCAACTCTGGAGTAAACGGAGGAGAAGAACCCGAAGCAAGCCTACGCAGGTTCTCTCCATAACCTGGAGCATGTTCTTCCAGTACAAAACGACGATCATTGCGAACGTTTCCTGCTTCCACTTCCTCAGCCAGCAGTTGATACCGTTCATACATCTGTACACCAGCAGCGGCAGTCTGTCGGGCTCGATCTCTATATCCTGACTTCCATTCCCGCCGCGCTGCCTGCTCCATCCAATACAAAGCCGCGGATTGGCCAATGCCATCATACTGATTCAATGCGATCGCTTGTTCAAAATATTCTCCTGTCTGTTGTCCTTCGCCGAATTGGGCTGCCAATCGTCCCAGTTCGATGTAAATCTGAGGGTGCATCGGGGAATGGGACAGGCTGTTTAAAAGGAGTGATTCTGCTTCTCGTCCCGTGAGCGTTCGCGCAAGAGATATCACGATATCCGATCGATTCGGATTCGATTGAAAAGCAGCCATAAGATGCACCTTCTGTGCTGGAGTGCCATCCAGTTCAGACATCGCCTGACGGTACTGCACTTCTGCTACGGCATATCGGGAGGTCAGCCAGACTGTTCCACCAAGCCATAAAAGGATGATCATCACTGTGGATACCCTTATTAGCCGAGCAGTTACTCGCTGAAGAATATGAAAGAAGGAACGCATCGGGACAGTAGCTGGACGGGATTGGGTTGGTAAATATCGCAAGAAAAGAGATCTGGATTTAGATCTCAGTTTGAATCTGGAGGGAGTGTAGTCCGCAATTCCTTCGGATCGCTGGACCCCCTCTGTTTCCGTCTTCAATGCAGTTGCCCAAGCACCAAGCCAGATGAAAAGCATCCAAAATAATGTAAAGCTCCAGTCAAAGTCCATCGCCCCATGCAGGCCAAAAATAAGCACGGATGGAAAGAGCTGTGGTGCAAAATAAAAGATGCTTCGCAGGGTGAGGAGAAACCACCCTGCGACAAGCACGATGCCGATCAAGCCCGTGTCCAGGGCAAGATCGAGCAAGCCGTTGTGGACCTCGCCTCCAACATAAGGCGAGGATTGAATGGCGCGGAACATGTTGCGCCATGTGTCTCCCCCGTGGCCAAGCCATGCGGCCTCGGTCCACAGCTGGAGGGCGTCCCGCCACATCTGTAGGCGGGACACCCCAGTGCCGACACCCGCCGCGAGGCGATCGGCGGTGGAGGCCACGGCCATCAGTGCGGCGGCGGCTCCCGCTAGCACGATGGCCGTCAAAGCAGCGGCGCGCGGAGCCTTGGCGGCGCTGCTTTGCCATAGATGGCACAGCAGCAGCGTGCCGAGCAGCGCAGCTGCCCATGCCCCGGCCAGTGCCAGCAGGCCGGGCACGGGTGCAGGCGCCAGCTGAGCAGCAGCTAGCTGGCGGTACAGCCAGGCCGCGCACGCCAGTGGCGCGGCTATGGCCAGCAGCAGCGGCAGGCGGGCACCGCGCCGCTGCAAAGCAAAGGCGGCGACTACGGCGCAGCCGGTCGCCAGCCAAGCGCCGCGCGACTCGCTCAGCAGGAGCGCGGCTTGCGCGGGCATGAGCGGCAGCACTGCCGCGATGAGTCGCCCGGCCGGCACAGGCCGGGCTATGACTCGCGCGGCGGCTGTCAGCCGCTCCAATGCGTACATGCCAACAATGGCACCGTACGCATTCGGGTACTGCAATAATCCGCCGAGCCTTGCTCCGGCGGAGCTGATCTCGGGGTCAGCAGTCCGCATCACCCCGAAGGGCAGCGGCAATATCCCGCACACGGCAAAGATGCCGCTGAGCACAAGCAAGCCGCCCGCTATCTGCCAACCGCAGGCTAACCAACGCGCACCATCCGTGCGCGCAGCCAGTATTGCAGTGAGCAGGGTGAACAGCACAAGCAGGCTCCACCGCAGCATCTCATCCATGCTGCCCTGTTTACTCACCGAGCCTGCCCATGCATGTAGCCCAAAACATGTCATCATCCCCAGCGGCCACAATACCCGCCACATCCCGGGAGATTGAAATATTGTCTCAACCATTCGTTCGATGTTCCCCTGACCCTGTCCTAATGACATGGGTTTTCGTCCACAGAAGACGAGTGAACGAATACCTACAAGGAAAAGAAAAAACATGATCAATATGCTTCCTGCTGCGATCAAAAGGACAGGGTACAGATCGGCCGAATAATACAGTCCCCCACTCAGACATCCTGCAAGCAGCAAGACAATGGAGAGTATGCCCAACCCAACAGTCCACTCCGATCCTGAATAACGTTTACACTTCAAACTTTGAGAAAAACTCCCTGACGCATCGGTCTGAATAGCTCCATTTGGATTATTTTTGTCATCTTTTTTATACGTATCATCTTTGTTGTATGTATCTTCCCTATTATATGTACTGTCCCTACTGCCCTTACTATCTCTACCGTCCCTCTTGCCCCCATTACATAAGTCCCTGTTATCTACATATTCTGTACCCTCTGCATGGCGAGACCCGTCAAACGCCTGTTCCACCATTAACTCGTTCGCCTCATACCCTCGTCTATACCTTAGAACTCCCTTATCCATTCTCCTATTCTTCATCTCCACCCTCCCTCCTTCCTTCCACCGCTCCATATGCATAACAAAAAGACAGAAGATCCCGATAACGGGTCCTTCTGCCTGATATACATCTGACAGTTATGATGTTGCTTGCTACGAAGTATGTGCACTCTATTGAAGTTTACATTCAGAGACCCTAACTGTAGTATGTCCCTGTATAGGCGTTGGCACACTCAGCAAAGGTCGCAATTTGCGGAATCTTGAACGGTTTCTTTGCTCGATTTTGATTTCCCGTTGGCCTGCTTGCCATCGCCAGGAAGCAAATCGGCACAAGCCCGCTCCAAATATGGATCGGCATGAATGAAATCACGGAAAGCCGTATATTCATTCCACATCTCCGTCACTTCGCCAGCCTGACCGCGAACAGCACGAATCAATATGTTTTTAGGCGTATTCTCCATATCGATGAATTCAAGCAATTGTGTCTTGTATCCCATCAGATCAAGCAACTTGGCACGAATCCCATCCGTAGCCAGTGCAGAAAAACGTTCCTTGAGGATGCCATGGGACAACAACGGATTCATCACGGAGGCCTCTACTTGATCAAACAGTTCATGCTGACAGCAAGGAACAGACAAAATAACAGAAGCTCCCCAACGAACTGCCTTCTCCAAAGCAGCATCGGTAGCTGTATCACAGGCATGCAGTGTGACAACCATATCCACTTCATTCAATTCATCGTAGTCCGCGATGTCTCCAACCAGAAACTTCAGATCGCCATAATGCAATCGATTAGCCAGATCATTACAGTGTTCAATTACATCTGCCTTCAAGTCCAACCCAATAATCTTGAGTGAACGACGTTGTTGTACAGACAGATAATGATATAACGCAAATGTCAGATAAGACTTGCCACAACCAAAGTCAACGATGGTCAGTGGACGTCCTTCCGGCAGATGTGGAATGACATCCTGCACCATTTCGAGGAAACGGTTGATCTGTCTGAACTTGTCATATTTACGGGCCAGCACACGACCTTCTTCGTTCATAATACCAAGTTCAACGAGGAACGATACGGGTACTCCCTCTTCCAATACATATTGCTTCTTGCGATTATGCGACAGATCCACCGCAGTCTTGGAAGCAGATTTGGTAAGAATGGATACTTTATATTTTTTGCTGATCAAAATTTGATAGTCTGCCTCGGTCGTACAGAGCAGCCCTTGACGAAACGTCTCTTCGCATAACAAAGTCATGCGCTCAGCCGCTTCAGCCGGAGTCAAATTCTCGTGCAGCACTTTGTTGTTATAATGAAATGCAAATTGATAATGCAGCTGATTCTTCAGTGTCACCGGCTTGACTTGCACTTTGGTATACGAGACATTGTCCCGTCTGCGCAGCTGGCTCCAGGTCGCTGTAATCAGCGAATTCTGTTCAAAGATGTCTTGTATAAGCTTTCGCAATGAATCCACGGGGTACATCTCACTTTCGGTTTGGTTTGGTCAACCGTTACCATACCACAATTCCGTTCCCTCTCCAAGTAAAGGCATGTAACAAGCCTTGATCCAATCCATATTTTATGAGTTCATCTCTTGACGACTTAGTTCAGCTAGTCCCTCTTCAACTTCGTTCCGTGGCAGACCGCCCTGCTCCAGTTGTTCATCCGTGAGTTGGCTCAACCTTTCATAGAACGCCTGTACATCATCTCGGTAGCTCATCGGGAATTCATCACCAAGCTGGAGCAATCGATACCAACTGTTCTCTGCCTGGTCGTAACGTCCTTGTTGTTCACGATAGAGGGCAAGCTGTCTTTCAGTCCGGGCAGGAAGTTCATATTCTTTCGTAAGCCCCAACACACCCTCCACCCGTTCCGGTGCGTCCAACAACTTGGGATTAGCGCCATGATTCAATGCATACAGGTAAAAATGAAGTGATCTCATCAATCGAATGACAGCCTCATCCTCTGCGTCCATTCTCTCCTGATCATCTATGCCTTCCACTTTGGCCTTCTCTTGATAAATGTAAGCCTCTTCTTCAATCAGCCTCGCGGCCTGCTGCAGATTGTCTACCTCAATTATTCCGCGAAAACGGAACATTTCAATAACATCCTCCGCTGGCAATGAGTTCAGTAGAGATAAATTCAACCCAAACTGCCTGCGCATCAGCTCATCCAGTTCAGACAATGCCTCGGTGTGCTTACGTTGCTGTTTGAGCGTGAACACTTTGCCTATTGCTTCAGTCATTTCCTCCATCATGCGGAGCAGATAATCTTTTCTGAACATGCTGTATGCCCCCTCATCATTCGACCCTATACATCCAATCGTTCTCATATCGTTCCTTTATATTTATTTTAATTCATGCCATGACAAAAAGCCAAAAACAAGACACGCGTGTCTTTGCTCTGGCCATGAACACACTAAACCCCTGCCTATCCCAAAGGGACGTGGCAGGGGTTCGGTTGAAATGGAACTGGTAACTCCTCCTCCACAAGAGGTTGAATCATCCAGAAACCAAACTATATTCTAGGACGTGTCTCAAAACTCGCTGAAGTGCATCTTTTACCGCCTTTTCGCCCCATGCTGCGTCACTTCCCCTTGACGTGCCCCGGCACGCCTGCGGAAAACTTCCTTGCTTGGAACGAAAATTCAGTAAAATCTACTTCCTTCGGAGTTTTCAGACACGCCCTAATGAAATCAACATAAATTACTTCATCAATTACTTCGATAATCCAGCCATAAATTGTTTAATGACCTGAATTAATTCTTCAGGAGCTTCATACATGCTCATATGACCCGCACCCGCAATCACGGCTTGCACGATATGTGGCTTGTCACTTGTAAATGTACGTTCTGGCGGGATAACAGCATCCTTCTCTCCCGCAACCAGCAATACAGGTAAAGGTGTAGCCGATAACACATCGCGGCGATCCGGACGTTCTCGCATAGCAAGTGCAGCACCAACAGCACCTTGAGGAGCAGTCTGGTAACCAATTTCCTTCACACGTGTTACATGCGTAGATAGCAATTCCACATGTTCCGGTGCAAAAAGTCCGGGAACCAGTCCATCTACAAAATTCACGATACCTTCGGTCTGAATGGTGGATACAGCACGAAGGCGTTTTTCCTTGGCTTCTTCACTGTCCGGATAGGCTGTCGAATGAATCAGACCAAATGCATTCAAACGCTCCGGGTGACGCTGTGCAATCGAGAGCGTAATGTATCCCCCCATCGAGTGTCCCAGAAGGACCGCTTTTTCCACATTCAACTCATCCATCAACTGTAATACATCGTTGCCCATCTGTTCGATGGTATAACTTCCTACAGGTGCATCTGTTTTTCCGTGTCCACGCAGATCGGGGACGATACAGCGATAGCTGCGTGCCAGTTCAGGTACGACCTCATCCCAATACGATGAACTGCCACAGTATCCGTGGAGCAAAATGAGTGCTTCTCCCTTACCTTGTTCGGCATAACAAATCGTCGTTCCATCACACATCACTTTTTCCATATGAATCCCTCTCTCTGCGCGAATTAAATAATTCAGGTTGTATATTATTAAGCCTACATATCATGAATGAAACGTTTGTCTCCATTTCCCTGCTTCAATTGCGGCGTCTGCAATCGTTCGGGACATCCCCATGACCAGGTGAAGCGAGGTCATCTGCAAAATGGAATAGGGCCTTGGTCCATTCGCATTAACCACAGCTGCTACACTGTATTGTCCAACAGGAGGTAGCTTGCCTCCGACCGATTGGGCCGGAATGAGTGGGTTATTCGAGAGATAGTATGTACCTACCGCCTGCTTTGGACCCAGACATGCATCAATCGCTATGATGGCATGGTGTGCAGGAATAAGTGCCAATTTCTTTTCCAGCGTATCTGCATCACAAGGGGAAGACAGCGTGCCAATCACGTTCTCCATTCCGCTCTCTTGCAGTAAACTTCCTGTCAGTGGACCCAAAGCATCCCCGGTGGAACGATCAGTACCGATGCAGACAAACGTGATCTCAGCTGGAGAATGAAGTTGAACGATGTTTTTGAAAAATAAGATCAAATTCTCTGCAGGCACGCCTTTACGGACTTCCCTTCCTTGATGGCGAACCATTTCTCGCTTATACGCTGCCAAGCTGTATTCCCTCCAGTACACTCAGGTTTCCATGAAATCCTGTTGTTGTATCCATCATTGTAACCGATGCTTGGTTTCCTCGCAAAAGCATTAGCCTGAGCGCTTCCAATCATGATACAATAACAAGAGTTTCCGATACGGAAGGGATGAACTTAACGATGGATTTAACACAAGCAACAGCAGCCAATATGGAATATATGATTGAAGCGATCAAAACCAAACTTCGTATGGCAAGTGGTGCCGCCATGCAAGCTTCTTCATTCCCACTTGAGAAATATGAAGATCTGTTTGACCTGTATGAAATGATTTTGAGCAAGGAACATCTCAGTATCTCTGAAGTGGAAGCTGTCGCTTCGGAACTGGGTAATCTTCGTAAATCTTAGTCCAAAAAAAGGACCTGTTTCCACATCACCGTGGGAACAGGTCCTTTTTCACATATTTATATTTCCAGACTATCCTTAACGGAATACATCCCATCCTTAAGGCAGGTCAACCAAAACAAATTCGGCAGGTTCACTGTCTGTGCTCGTGATTTGCAGATCACAGCTTTTGCGAATTCGTGCGGCATCGCCCGGCTTGAGGTTGAAGTTACCATCCGAACAATGAATCTCTACATGCCCACTGATCAGGAAAAGATGTGTCCGTCGATCTTCGTGTTGCGGGTACATCAACTTTTTCCCGGACTCCAAATGGGAGAGGTAACAGGTTACATCCTGGGAAATAGGCAATGCGCCTTCGGTTCCCTCTCCCCCTTGCCCGGATACAATCGGACATAGACGATTTAAATGCTCCTGCGGCTCTATTCTCCGATTCGTATAGGATGGTTTCAGCATACGCTCCGATGGCAAAAACCACATCTGGAGGAAACGTACCGGTTCATCCGCTGACGGATTGGTCTCAGAATGTTCCACTCCCGTACCCGCACTCATCACCTGGACCGTACCCGGTTCAAGCAATTGCTCTGTTCCCATACTATCCGTATGTTTGAGTGTACCTGATATGACATAACTGACAAGTTCAAGATCATGATGTGGATGTTTCTTAAAGCCTTCTTGCGGCATCAGCGTGTTTTCATTATGAGCCAACAGACAGCCAAAATGGGCATTGCTTGGATCATCATAATCCGCAAAGGAAAAGCTGAATTCACTGTGTATCCAACCTCGATCCGACGTGTGCCTTTCTTCCGATGTCACCACTTTAATCATGTTCATCCACCTCCAAGGGTTTAGAGCTGCCACATTACCGCGGCAGTCCATGCGTGTATATGAATTGTATAGATGAATACCAGTTGGTATGTCATCTTTACCCGGGGTCCGGCAACTCTAATCACGCCCCTTCTTAAGGTTATACGCTATCTTCAAGTGAGTGGAGAATGAACTCACTATCTGCATGACCTACAAGGGTACCCGCATCATTTCGGATGTCCGAAGGGAACACTTCAGCCAATCGTGCAATGGTTCTCTCATTGGAATAACCAATCTGTCTTAGGATGGATTGGGTGATGAAGGCCCACTCTTCCTCGGAACCATCAAGCACCTTGAAGGTGATTCCCAGTCTTTCTTTTTTCAGACCAAAACCGAATACCCCCTTGAATCCACCCTTCGCTACAATGTTATCGTCTTCCAGCAGCACTGAATCTACACGCTCCGTGCCACCCACCATCAACGGATGTTCATTCATAGCTGATGTTATGGTTTCTACAGCTGTTCTTGTGGAAGGATCAGCGATAAGATCCGGACAAGCGAGCTTCAGATAAGCGTTCGACAATGCCGACAACGGCAAAGAAAATACCGGAAAGCCGCAGCCATCCGTCCCAAGCTCAATCTCTTTTTCTTCAATACCTGCCAGGTCGGCAAAGGTTTCAAGAATTTCTCGTTGTACCGGATGATCCGGTTCAGCGTAACTACCCAGATCAACCTGCTTCATCTGACTGTACCCCAGAATCCCCAGATGTTTTCCGGAGCAGTTGTGCAAGATGCGCCGTTTCTCTCCCTGTCCACGTAACCATTGATTACGGCTTTCTTCATTAAGCGGATAACTTGGTGCACAGATCAGGCATTCTTCTCCCAATCCAATTTTACCGGATAACTGCTCCAGCACCCGAATGTGTTCCGGTTCCGAACGATGCGAAGAGGACATAATGGCAATCTCCTGTGCTGACAGACCATAGTGACTGGCAATTCCTGCCCGAATACCTGGAATGGCTTGAAAAGGTTTGGCAGATGAGCGAGTGAATGCTCTAAAATGAGGATCGCCAGCCGAGTATACGATTCGGCCATACTCATCCGTAATACTTATGTGTCCGTAATGGGCGCATTCCATAACGCCTGCACGGTATTCTTTAATTAACAAGGCACTCTCCATGCGAGTTCTCTCCTTTGTGCTCCCGATTTCATCTCTGCTTTGCGTCACGACGCCGCATGGGATATCTTAAATAGTATAGTACAAAAGCGACGTTTTTACAGTTTTTTCGACAGGCATTTCGGGTATAGCTTTATCATCTATGTTCATCTACTACAATAACTGAAGGAGAAACTCATTATGCCGCGCAAAACGTATTCACCAGCCTCATTCAGTTCAACTCCCGGCACGTTATTACGTCCACTCCTCAACTGGGGTTTGATTGGTCTGGCCCTCAGCGCTTCGGTTGTATTCATCCTGGCAGGTCTGGGTGCCTGGTTGGGTGCTGATGTTATTATTCGTCTGGATGATCAAATTCAGCAATTATTTTATCTGAATTCAGATTCACGTCTTCATCTATTCCCTTACACTGCATTCATAACCGCACTGGGCTCATTCAAAATCTCTGCTGTGGCTGCAGGAGGTTTTGCTCTTCTTTTCTTCATACAACGTAGTCCAAGGTTTGTTATATATGGATATGCGCTCACGGGAAGTTTTGCCATGATGTGGATTCTAAACACGTTATTGAAGGAATTTTTCAGACGAAGCAGACCTGAACTGGATCATCTGTTGGTCGTTCACGGGTACAGCTTTCCCAGCGGACATGCCATGATCTCCATGGGCTTCTACGGTATGCTCTTTGTAATCTGGGCCATTGAACGACAGCGACATAACTCTTCCGGTGTGTGGCTTCCTGTTCTATGTGGTATCAGTTTTATTTTCTTGATTGGCCTCAGCCGAATCATGCTGGGCGTTCATTATCCTACGGATGTATTAACTGGATTTACTGCTGGATTGGCATGGATCTTCTGCATGGTTAAGGGCATTAAACAAAACCGCTAAAGAATGAATTCCTCTGATTTCCAGTTCATTCATCCTCATCTTTATTGTTTCACAGGGTTGCACGGGGTTTATATACGAAGTAAGCAAACGCGAACAGACAACATCCTACATCAAGTTTAAAGGAGGCGGTTGTTATGTGGGGCATCATTATCAGCATTGTGATGGCTGTCATCATCGGTTTGATCGGAGATGCACTTGCCGGTCACAACATGCCTGGAGGCATAATCGGTGCAATGATTGCAGGATTTGCCGGAGCCTGGCTGGGAGCACTTTTGCTTGGTAACTGGGGACCAGTTATCGGTAACTTTGCCATCATCCCTGCCATCATTGGTACAGCGCTCTTTGTTTTCTTGCTGGGGCTTGTGTCCAGACTGCTAAGACAGGCTGCCTGATTCGGGCAACAAGGTGTTCGTTGTTTCGTATTTGTTTCTTAAATTGAAGAAGGAGTGATTAGACATGAATAAAGCAGAAGAGCAATATCCTGTACAGACGGGTTCAACTTTCGCAAAAGGTATTTTCATCGGGGGTTTGCTGGGAGCTGCAGCAGCACTACTCTTTGCGCCTAAACCAGGACGTGAATTGCGTGGTGACCTTTCCGAGAAAGTGGGCATCGTTACTGACCGCACCAAAGAAGTGGCAACTGTTGTAAGTGACAAAGCCACTGAACTGGCTAAAACGGTCTCTTCCAAAACTTCCGATATTGCAAAAACGGTAAATCAAGGCCGCAATGATGTAATGGACTCTGTGAGAAAAGCGTCCGCTGATGTGGCTAACGAAGCATCCCGTGCATCTGATGAAGTGGCTGCCGCTTCCGTTGAAGCGAAGGAAGATGCACGTAAAGAACTTAACTCGACTAGCCTGTAAGGCGATACAGATCGAGTGACCAATAGCCAGCTGCACTCCAGCTGGCTATTTTTTATCCAATGAGAGTTGAGGAGGACGAATACTATGAGTAAAGTTACAATCAACGGTAATACTCCAATTAAGGGAGCAACACCGACACAGCAGTATGATACAAGCGAGCATCCTTTTGAATTACGTCATGAGGTAAAGCGATTGAACACCCGCTTGGACCAGATTGCGGACAGTCTGGAGAGAGCACAGATCAAGGATATTATTGAGAATTATAGCAGTCCCAAAAAGCGGATTATTACCAATTTCACAGCGGGCATGGCACGAGGTCTCGGGCTGACTGTGGGTACCTTTGTTGTTCTCGGTTTGCTGGCATTCATTCTCAGCCAATTCGTGAATATGCCGATTGTGGGCCAATATATCGCTGACTTGCTTGGTTATATTGAAGATTACAAAAACTAAGAGGACTAACCAATAGTAGGCTATCCCTTACGTTTTTCCGTAGCTCCTTTTTTCTCTGTCTCTTCAGCTGAAGGCTGTGAGGATTTCACTTTGAGCAGATCTCCTGTCCAGCCTTTCATCATCAGCCATACATACATGCTGATCATGCTTAAGATAATGACAACAAGGACCAGTACAACTCCCCATGATTTGTCGATAAAGGGCAGGTTCTCAAAGTTCATCCCCCATATCGCGCCAGCTGCCGTGGCAGGTATGAACACAGCAGTGACAATGGTCAGCGTCTTCATGATCTCATTGCCACGTACACCGGAGATTGCATTATCAATGGAGATTAACGTATCGATCTCTTTCTCGTAGTGACTAAACAAACGTTCCATTCGCTCTACTCGATGTTGGAGCTGCTGGAAATATCGATTTTCATTTATTTCATCAAGGTAAGCCTCATGTGAAGCAGCCATCAGTTCCGAGTAAGGGATGAACAGATTACTCCAATACAATAATTCAAATCGAGCGGCGAGAATCTGGTCCATCAAGGTGCGGGCATTGCGAGATTCCATCTTCCGTTCCAGATCACGCAGGTTCATCTCAAAATGATCCATTCCCACATGGTAGTAATGCAGTATAGCTCGAAAAAGTACAAACATCCCGTCCCTGGCCTCACTACATTGCTGTAACATATGGGCACGTTCATCCGTCTTCATAATACCTCGTGTATTGTCATCCATATTCAAGGTAACCAGGTTATTACGATCGACATAAAAGAACATCTGATTATCTTTTCTTTTGTCATCTCTCTCATTCTTGATCGCATACAACAATGAACCAAATATGACTGGTTCTTTACCATTCACAAAACGGACGGACAAATAATTCGATTCGACTTCCGGAATTTTATAAAGCCAATATCGCATATCCGGAAACGCCTCTGTCAGCTCCTCCAAAGCATCGTTCATGCTATCGGTGTCAGGTGCAACCCAATCCCACCATTGCCAATGGTCCGAGCAAGATAACTTGTCACGGCGAGCTTCCAACTTGATTTGGTTCACAATCACTTTATCCACTCCTGCACTCATCTTCTTCATTACATACCCATCTTTTTGATCCCAAAAAGGACACGTATGCATTTCAGTGCAATGACGTGTCCTTCTTTATGCCGTACTCAACAACATTAGGGTTCCATTTTTCATAACATTGAAGCATTAGACATAATCTGTTTCAATTTCTCTGTAGCTCGCTTCTGAATACGAGATACACTCATCTGTGAAACACCAAGCTTCTGGGCAATTGCCCGCTGAGATTGGCCATCCTGGAATGCTAGAATAAGTACCTGCTGCTCTTGTTCCTTCAATTGTCCCAATGCCTGTTGCAAGTCCATCCGTTTTTCGACCGAATCATAGTCATTAACATCTGCACTGATCAGTTCACCCAATGTTGCTGCACTGTCATCCTGAGATAAAGGAGAATCCAGTGATACATAGTGGTAACATTCCCGACCAGCCAGAACTTCAATCGTCTCTTCTGCAGTCAAATCAAGGTATTCAGCAATTTCGTTCACACCGGGTGAGCGCTCCAGCTTAACGGTTAACTCATCAATGGCATGTTGCACAAGTGCTCCCTTTTCCTTAATCCTCCGGGGCACCTGAATATACCAGGATTTATCGCGCAAGTAGTTCTTCATATGACCGATCATGCTCTTCATGGCATAAGGTTCAAACGGAATACCTAGATTGATATCGTATTGCTTGAGCAAACGAATCAAAGCCATCTGCCCGGTCTGATACAAGTCTTCGTATAGATCGGGGCGATTCCGAGCGATTTTACCTGCTGCCATCTTTACCATTGGTTCATACTTACGGATGAGAACTGTTGCAATTTCATTATCTTGGGTCTGCTGGTATTCCCAGATCAAACCTATAGCTTCAGACATGGACTCTGGGGGAGTCACTTTTTCATTCATACTTTCTCCTCACTTCTTGCAAGACGTTTTACGAGTACTACTTTCGTACCTTTGCCCGTCTCACTTTCCACACTGACATCGTCCATCAAGGCTTGCATCAGGTAGAACCCAAGTCCGCCAATCTGTGCTTCCGTCAGTTCTTTGTCGTGTAGACCGGCACGTGACACAGCAGGGTTCATGTTCTCGAAGCTGGCACCTTCGTCCTTGACAATAATGGACAATGTTTCGCCATCCACTTCGAATACAACTTCAACCATGCCGCCTTCGTGTGAGTAGGCATACAATACAGAGTTGTTACAGGCCTCGGATACAGCAACTTTCATATCCTCAATGTCTTCATAAGAAAATCCCATTTTGGATGCTACTCCATAGAGATTGAGTCTTACAATATCAACGTAATCAGCTGTCGCAGGTAAATTAAGGGTGACTCTTTGAACTTCTGCATTCATTCCTTTTTCGATCCTTTCCTATTGGGAATTCTTCTGTGTGACAAAGAATTTGGCAATGCCCGTCATATCAAAAAGTTTCTGAATCTGCGCAGGAACTTCCTGTACTTCAAAGCGAGCTTCCATTCCATGTCTTGCCTTCAGAACAGATAACAGGATACCAATCCCTGTACTATCGATATACTTCAATTCTTTCATGTTGATCACAAGATCCTGTTCCTTGTTATCCACGAGCGGCTCCATCACCAAGCGGAAGTCAGGAGCAACCGACAAATCCAGTTCGCCAGTCAGATACACCGTGCATACGCCGTCCTGTGTTTCAGTTCTTGCATTGAATTTTTCATTTTTATTTGTATTCATTAGACATCTCTCTCCTGATCAATGGTTTCCTTACCTAATAACCCAACTTCAGCACGAGTGAAACAGAAAGAAGTTTGGAAAATGTTTCAATTGGCCTGATTCATGGCTGAAGGGCCTGGATCTAACATTTGTCGTTGTTTCTGAAACTGGGCTATTTTCTGTTTCACATTGCCCATTTTCACCGGTTTACTAATATAATCATCCATGCCGGCAGCAATACAGCGCTGCTGAATACCTTCCATCACGTTAGCAGTCATGGCTATAATGATTGGCTGATCAGACTGGGACAGGCTCTCTCGAATCCGCCGTGTGCATTCCAAACCGTCCATCACAGGCATCTGCAGATCCATAAACACATAGTCATAGGGATAACGGCTGCCGTTTACCATATCGAGTGCGCTCTGCCCATCTTCAGCAATGTCTGAGAGCAACCCAAGCTTACCGAGCATAATCGCCATCAACTTCTGGTTAATAGGATGATCATCCACGATTAATACCGTAGGATATTTATTCTCATTTTTCACATCCGTTGGCTTCTCTTCCCCGTTCCTCTGGATCAGTTCAGTTTCTACATAACGTTTCGCCTGAATTGTAAATACAAACGTTGCTCCCCGTTGCTCTGTTGTATCCAGATAGATCTGTCCACCCATCATTTCAACCAGAGTCTTGCATATTGCCAGTCCTAAGCCAGTTCCACCGTATTTACGTGTCATGGATGTATCCAGCTGGGAAAACGGCTGGAACAGGCGATCAACTTTGTCTGAAGCGATACCTATCCCGGTGTCTTTAACGGCAAACTCCAATGCCATTTCTCCATCCTTTTCTTCCTTAACTGACACGATCAGATACACTCCACCCTGATCGGTAAATTTGATCGCATTTGCAATAAGATTCAAGAGAACTTGACGGAGCCTTGCCATATCTCCATAGATTAATTCAGGGACAGAATCCTCCAGGAAATAATCCAGTTCCAAGTTCTTTTTGCCTGCTTCTGCAGCAAACAATCCCAACACTTCCCGAACACAGGAGACAATTTCAAAAGGATGCTCTTCAAGTTCCATTTTGCCGGATTCCATCTTGGTAAAATCAAGAATGTCGTTGATGACCGTGACAAGTGCATCCGCGCTGCGACGAACGATGTCTGCATATTCCTTCTGATCTTCCCTCAGTTCCGTCTCCATCAGCAGATCAACCATACCGATAACTCCGTTCATCGGTGTACGAATCTCATGACTCATCATCGCCAGGAACTCGGTCTTTGCATTGGCTGCAATTTCTGCTTCTTCCTTGGCCTGAATGAGTTGTTGGTTCATCTTCTCCAGTTCCTGTGTCTTCTGGTGAAGAAGCATGGTCTGTGTCTTCAAACGTTTATTGGTGATAAACATCTCCACAAACCCCTCGATTTTGGATTTCAAAATCTGAGGAATAAATGGCTTAACCATGTAATCAATGGCCCCGGCTGAATATCCGGCAAACAAGTGCTCCGCTTCTCTACTATTCGCAGAGATGAATATAATCGGCACATCCTTGGACTTGTCCCGTGCCTTAATTAACTTTGCTGTCTCAATTCCGTCCATTCCAGGCATCTGCACATCGAGAACGATAACCGCAAATTCGTCTTTTAGCAGACAGCGGAGTGCCTCTTCTCCGGAAGTTGCCTTAACGAGTTTATATTGTTCCGATTCCAGAACTGCTTCAAGAGCAAGCAAGTTCTCAGGGCGGTCATCTACCAATAATATGTGGATTGGTTCATTGAGCCCCATGGCTAACCCTAACCCCCTATTTAATCTTCCGGTATATTTTTTCGGTCCGGTCTAACGGCTCATAGGTATCACTGAACTCTGTAAAATGTATCGATTCTTTCGACCCCAGAACCAGAATACCAAAGTGGCTCAAGCTCTCATGAAACAGCCCATGCACATGGTTCCGCAGTTCATCATTAAAATAAATCATGACATTACGGCAAAAGATAACATTAAACTCGTTAAATGACCGGTCTGTTGCCAGGTTGTGCTCGGCGAAAATGATGTTCTTCCTTAGAAAAGGATGAAATATCACCGAATTATATTTCGCTGTATAGTACTCGGAGAAGGCTCTGGTACCCCCTGCCTCCAAATAATTTGTAGTAAATAGTTTCATTTTCTCAATACCATATACGCCTTCTTTGGCCTGTTGCAAAGAGCGATCATTCATATCCGTTGCGTAGATTCTTGCCTTGTCATACAGTCCTTCCTCATGCAACATGATGGCCATGGAATAAACTTCCTCTCCCGTAGAGCATCCCGCATGCCATATTCGGATATACGGGTATGTTCTCAGGATAGGAATAATCTGTTCCCGAAACATTCGGAAAAGCGAAGGATCTCGAAACATTTCCGTTACAGGGATGGATAAGTTCTGTACAAAACGGTCAAACGCGGAACGGTCATGAAGAACACGCTCCTGCAAGCCGGATATGCTCTTAACACCTTCAGCATGTGCATGATGCCAGATTCTTCGTTTTAGGGATGGCAATGCATAGTTTCTAAAATCATATCCATATAAACGGTGCATGCCTTCCAACAGCAACTCAATCTCGATCAGCTCACGTTCTTCATCTTGCGGCATACGGACCAAATCTGCCCCCGTCTCGGTAGGTTCCCACGGTGTCATAAGTTCTCTCCACTTCTTCATTTGTTACTTGCGTATTCGTCGTATTGTCTTTCATTACCCAAACAATCAACATACGAATAATGAACTTACGAATACAACCATACGCGCATTAAGGATAACAATTGATCTGTCTGGATCGGTTTTTTCACATAATCAGATGCTCCGGCCTCAATACATTTGCCGCGATCCTCTTTCATGGCTTTGGCCGTGAGCGCAATAATCGGCAACTTTTCAAACTGCGGGATCTGTCTGATTCGTGTCATTGCTTCATAACCGTCCATTTCTGGCATCATCATATCCATCAGTACCAGATCAAATTCAGGATTTTTGTCCAAAATCTCCAAAGCCTCTCGGCCGTTCTCCGCAAATGTCACATCCATCCGATAGCCTTCAAGGACACTTGAAAGGGCAAATACGTTACGGATATCGTCATCTACAAGCAATATTTTTTTGCCTTCAAACAACGTTTCCTTGTTGTGTAGTTTCTGTAAGATTCGACGCTTGTCTTCCGGCAAATTGGCTTCTACCCGATGCAGGAACAAAGTGGTCTCATCCAGCAGACGTTCCGGTGACTTCACATCTTTGATAATGATGGATTCCGCATATTTGCGCAGCTTCATTTCTTCCTTGGAATCCAGCTCTTTGCCTGTATAAATTATAATCGGCAGATCGTTCAGATATTCATCATCGCGAATCTGGTCGAGCAACTCAAACCCGGTCATATCCGTTAACATTAGATCCAGTACCATGCAGTCATAACGCTGGCTGTGTAATTCATTCAACGCCTCACTACCTGTCGATACAGCAGTGATTGCAACATCATCATGACCAATCAATTCTATAATGGCTTTACGCTGAATCTCATCATCTTCGACGATCAACAGTCGTTTTAATTGATTCTCGGTATATGATTTGATATGCGAGAATGCTTTATCCAGTGAATCCTTGCTCGAAGGTTTTTTCAGATACGCAATGGCGCCCATCATCAGACCTTGCTTCATATCATCAATAACTGAAATCACATGAACCGGAATGTGGCGTGTTGCCGAACTGCTCTTCAGCTCGCCCAGAATGGTCCAACCATCCATTACCGGCAATTGAATATCCAGGATAATGGCATCCGGCAAATATTGACGTGCCATTTCAAGTCCTTTATCACCTTGTAGGGCAACAAGTGCTTTGAATCCTCTTCCTCTCGCCATATCCATCAAAATATGTGCAAAGTTCACATCATCCTCAATGATGAGGAGGATTTTGTCGCCTTCCATGATATTCTCCCGATCATCTTCGATCTGCGTGACATCTGGAGTATGGGAAGGAGATAGATCTTTACCCACGCTACGCTCCGGATCAGGAGAGAGAATGGACTGATGACTTGAAAGCATGGTCCGTGCTTCGATGGACTGTTCATAAAGATCCTCTGAGGATACAGCCGCTTCTCTTGAAGCACCTTCTTCTGCCAAGGCTTCCTCTTCATGATTATCCGGCAGGTATAAGGTAAAGCAGCTACCTTCCCCTTCGGATGATTCCACCTGTATTGCGCCACCAAGCAAACGTGCCAGCTCCCTGCTAATGGACAATCCCAGGCCAGTTCCACCGTATTTCCGGCTTGTGGTCCCGTCTACTTGCTGGAACGCTTCAAAGATCAAATCCGTCTTATCCGATGGAATACCAATGCCGGTGTCTTTTACACTAAATCCGAGATATTCCTGATTGGTGTTCATATAACCCGGCAGCTCTTCCGGTTTCATTCGTCGTCCAATCAGACTAACCGAACCTCGATTGGTGAACTTAAATGCGTTCGACAACAAATTCCGTAAAATCTGTTTGACGCGATGACTGTCGGTGTATACCCATTCCGGTAGATCGCTGTCGAAATCGATATTCAAGTTCAGTTCCTTTTTATTCGCCATCGGTCCGAAGTTCTGCTGAACAAAGCTGGTCAGCTCTTCCATTCGAACTGTCTCATAATTGATATCCATCTTACCTGCGTCCACTTTGGACAGATCCAGAATCTCATCAATCATCTTCAGCAGATCGGCGCCCGACATGTAGATGGTTTGCGCATATTCCTGCTGTTTGTCAGTCAGATTCCCACCCTTGTTCTCCGACAATAACTGGGACAAAATGAGCAGACTGTTCAATGGTGTACGGAGTTCATGTGACATATTCGCTAAAAATTCGGACTTGTACTTGCTTGTCATCGACAGCTGTGTAGCTTGCTGTTCCAACTGTGTCTTCGTTTTCTCAATTTCGTCATTTTTCTCTTCAACTTCACGCACCTGCTCTTCAAGCGCCCGCGTCTTGGCAATGAGTTCCGTATTGAAATGCTCCAATTCTTCCTGCTGACGCTGCAGCAATTCCTCGGAACGTTTAAGCGCCTCTGTCTGCTCCTCCAGATTCTCATTGGAACGACGAAGTTCTTCTTGCTGTGTCTGCAATTCTTCCGATTGAACCTGCAGTTCCTCAGTCAGTGCCTGGGATTCACGCAGCAACTCCTCCACACGCAAACGACGTCGAACGTTGTTCAAAATTACGCCCAGGTTCATAATCAGTTGTGTGAACAACTGCTTGTGAAGTTCATTGAAACCTTCAAAGGAAGCCATTTCAACTACACCAATCAGTTCATCTTCAAACACGACAGGATAGATCATGATACCCGCAGCACGTGTTGAACCTGAAGCTGAACCAATATGCACATAATCTTCAGGCGTATTTTCCAGAATAATTGGTGTCATATCCAGCGCGGCTTGACCAATCAAGCCTTCACCGATGCGATACATTTCTTTACCAACATCTTCGTTCTCTTCAAATGCGTATGCACCGTAACGTCTCAGTTCGTCGGGATGTTTCTCCTCATCGATCAGATAGACAACACCCAACTGAGCGCCAAGCACAGGTGTGAACTCACTGATAAACATCTGTGAAATTTGGCGAATGGAGCCAATCCCCCGAAGCAGTTCCGGGACTCTTGCGATATTCGAACTCATCCAGTTTTGATCCTGCTGAGCCTGTACATAAGCCCTCTCGATTTCCAGTTTTTCTTCCAGATCACTGGATACATCCTTGAACACACTGGCAATCTGACCAATCTCATCGGTTGATTTGACCTGTATGCGCCGAATGGTTCGGTAACGCCCTTTACCAAAGCTGGTAATCATCATAGATACCGTGTTCAGACCCCGTGTGATACTCGGCAGCACCCACATAATGACACCCAATGCAAGCAACAACCCCGCAATCATGATACCTATCGTGATCTGTACTGCTCTCGTATACGCTGCGTTAGCGTTTTTGATCTCGGCATCAATCTCTTGGTCCTGATAACGGGAAAGAGCATTCAAACTATCCACAGCTTCTTTTTGCACCGCGAGTCCTGTTGCATTGCGGTAGTTATTCGCATCTTCTACCCTGCTTTGGGACATCAAGTTGATCTGTCTTGTTGCATAGGAAGTATAAGCAGTCCACGCAGTATTCACACGATCCACCAGTTGATGTTCAGGTGCACTGTCTGCTCGGTTTCTCACTTCTACGAGGTAACCATCCCCCCGATCCTTCATCTCCTTCAGGTCACCTTCAGCAGCACTAATTGAATTGTTCGGATTCAATAACAAGTTAGCCAGCACTTTGGCAATATCATTGACCTCTCCGCGTACAGCAGAAGTGAACCTTACTTTGAGATAACGTTCCTGATACATCTGATCAATCTGTTTATTACTGCTGTTTAGCCGTTCATAACTCACAAACGTGAGCACGATCAAAATAGCCATCAGAGCGGTAAAACCAATCAGCAGTTTATTCCTGATCTTCATTCATCCCCCGCCCCTTTATCCAAAGTAATCCAGACCAGACATTTATCATCATCCCGCTCCTGGGGAATTTCGTCGTCAAAGAACATGGCCTGCATGGCAGCTTCATTCCACTGATGTGACCCGGTCAGTTTTTCGATCAGGAATTCATGTTGTTCTTCCTGCCCGCCCTGAACAGCTTCCAATAATCCATCCGTATATAGTGCAATATGCCCGTCACCCTCGTAATGGATCGTTTGTGGTTCAATATCCATCTTGTCAAATAAACCAACAGGACAGCAGACGCTGTCAAATGTGGTGACACTGCCGTCGTTTCGGAAGAATAAAGCAGGTGGATGCCCTGCATTAACATAATCAATACGCTTCATCCGTGTATCAACGACCAGATAAATTGCCGTGAAATAATACTGCACCAATTGTTTTTCCAGATGGAGCTGGTTAAAACGACGGTTCAACTCTTGAATGACCTTCTCTGGATCCACATAAGTGGTAACCGTATCTTTTAACACAGAAGCGATAAACATGGTAAACAGGGATGAAGATATCCCGTGTCCCATCATGTCGAGCAGCAGAACTCCGTAACGGCCTTCCCCAAGTGGATACCAAGAATACAGATCACCCGCAAGCTCAAAAGATGGTTTATAGATGGCATGCACTTGGAACAACGGGTCCCTAATTGCCGGACTTAAAACAGCATTTTGGACCATCGCTGCCAACTTGAGCTCATCCTGAATACGTTGATCACGCTCTTTGTGCCAATCCTTCTCCTGTTTCAAACGAAGTGCGAGTCGAATTCTGGCCATCAGTTCGACTTTATTAATCGGTTTGGTCACATAGTCAGATGCCCCTGCATCCAATGCTTCGGCAAGTTTCTTGGAATCTCCGATGGCAGTCACCATAATAATCGGTATATCCTTCAGATTCTCAAATTTCTGCACAATACTGCAGGCTTCGATACCATCCATCTCCGGCATCATCATATCTAGCAAAATCAGGTCAATATCCGACGGTCTTGGACGAAGTTCGTTGCTTTCCTCCCCAATTCCCAACACTTCAAACATTTCCATGGCGGAACTCGCCGTTACAATGTCACGATAGTTTTCTTTTTTCAGAATTTCTCGAATGATAATGACATTCGTCGGATTGTCGTCAACAATAAGTATTCTCATTGATATCTCCTTATCTGTGGCGTCCGGGTTTGTCGATTCTTATTAGGTTAAAACAAACGTTGATTATACAAATTTTGCATACAAAACGGCAGTAGACATAATAATTCCTAGTATAACTATAATCGTAAAAACAAAAAACTTCTATCAGTAAATGGCACCATCGCTGGAGATTCTCCCCGCAACCCACCCTGTTTTTGCAGCGTCCTGATCCCGCTTCCAAACTTGCAAAAACATAGATAAGGAATGGGGAAAGCCCCATTCCTTATCTATGTTTTTGATTAAGCATTTTACATAAATGATTCAGAAGCTTGTCTATGTTCAGCAAACTTCAACTTGCAACGTATATCGGGTTAATCTTTCTTTTTAGCAATAACGAGTACTTTACCTTTGTCGAGTTCACTCTCGTAGAAGTCCGCTTCGGCTTCGGTAAAGCCCATCGAAACAATTTTGGCCCGGAGTTCATCACCACGTGAGCGGAACAGATTCGCCAAGGAATCAAATACGCCTTCTTCCTTTATGCCAATTTCTTTGGCATCTGCTGTATCGGCAATTCGATCTGTACGATCCTTCTCATGGGCGAGAACAAAGATTTGATCAGCAAGGTATCCGGTAATCTGCAATTCTTTCACCGCTTCTACCGCCTGGACTCCGTTTTCTACCACTTTTGCATAAGCTTGCTCATTGGTTGAATTCATCGTTTCCACTCTCCTCTGATTTAATCTTCTGTATCGAGCTACTTAATATATAACCATACTATATGGGGTTGAAACGATTCGGTAATAACCAATCCTAGGAAACTGTGTCATCAAAAAGATCAATGCCTTCAATCTGCTGAGAGCCTGACTTCATATATACTTTCAGAGCCTGGTCTCCACGGAGAAACACTTCTCCGTCCTCTGCCACATAATAAGGTTTCCCGAGAGCATGATGGATCGCTTCAATATTCATCTCAATTCTCTTTCCGTTTAACATGATGTGATTCTCAGATGCATCGATATGCACATATTGAATAACATCCGTATCTTCACACAAACCAACCTTTACATCATGAAAGTGATATTCAGGACACCCCAGATAAGGATCTTCCTGCTTATGCCCCGGCTGGCCCTTGTTGGCCAACAAATCATCCATGGTGTCATCCAGAGAAATGCCATTCAGAGTCCGAAAATGCTGGAAAGTCTCGGATCGATCAACAGCCAGAGTTACCTCTGACGCCTTCTCTTCCATTACCGTCCATTGCATATCGTGAGCAACGGGTACCGCTGCCGGTTGAACGGAAAAGGGAGAAATTACGCTAAACATCACAAGCAGTAGTTTCATCATGATTCTCACCCTTTCATCAGGTTCATCACCGCTCTGAAGGCTTCTTCATGGTTATAAAGCGGTCATGTTACTTGCGCATCCGTTGCCATACATTCGCTGCAACATCAATATACTTCATCCAGTTTTTCCCGCCCTTAGCTTCACCATTATATGTAGCTTCATAGGATTGCAGGGTACGATCCGTTGATGTAGCAGGCGGTGCAGTTACATGAACCGATTCAGCATGTTTGGTCTGTTCAGCGTTGTTACGTTTAGTCTGAAATCTCGCCATCAGCGTTGTGGAGACTTGTTTGGCTGCTGCCGTCACTTCGTTCAACACTTCTCCCAGATTCTCAACAGATTCCATAACAGGATCAATTTTTTTCATTTTGTGCTGTACATCCACCGTAATATCATTGGCATGCCTTACCGTCTGCTTCACTTCATAACTAAGTTCATCAATGGTTTTCTGTACCTCCTGCAGTGTCTGTGAGACATTGTCCAAAGAACCCTGAGCGGATTTCAAGGTACGAATTAAAAAGAAAACCAGTACTGCAAATGCCACTGCAATCAGGGCCACGCTAATTTGATAGATCATAGAAGAACCTCTCTTTCCATATGTGCATCAGTTTGTTATTGCTATAGTTACCCGGCGATTTCCCGGACGAAACAATATTATATATCCCTTCATATATGCCCTCGCTTGGAAAAAAAACCAATGTTTCAAGCGGTTAGCACCCGGTTAAAGTTAGACTACACAAGGCGGTGAGGTGAACACAACTCACTGCACAATCATTTATACGAAAGGATGAATACTTATGTTGAAATGGTCTGTATTATTTCTAATTATTGCACTGGTAGCAGGTATTTTTGGATTCTTCGGTATTGTTGAAGCAGCTGCTTCAATCGCGAAAGTACTCTTCTTCATCTTTGTTGTACTGTTCGTAATCTCCCTGATTACGGGACGTAGCCGAATGCGATAACCTCAGGCTCTGATATGACTGAGTGTTACTAAAAGAATACATACAAAAGCCGATCGTGCTACCAAGCCGATTGGCTTTTGTGCGTTCAGGCATAGGTCAACTTTTCTATATTATGTATTGCACTCCCTTCTGCTTTATTCCAATCCGCCCTCGTATGAATTCCAAAAAATCAGGACCTTTTTGAGATAGCCAACCCGGTTTTATCCCACCGAAGTATGATATTTACAGGCTTGCTATATACCCACATATGAGCCAGTTGACACTGGAGAATGCAAGAAAATATTGTTATAATTTGTGATTCATAAGGTAGCTTGCTTGGTTACTTTTAACACAGGACAACAAATTACATAACAAACCGAGGAGGAAAAGAAAATGAAAAAAATCGTAAGTTTTGCTGCTGCTTTAACGTTGATGGGTTCGATGGCTGCCGCTGCAGGTGCTGAGGAAGCGGTTACTGGAACGGTAACTCCGGAAACAGGAACTGAGGCTACAACAACGCCAACGACCACAACAACTCCAGCTGTTGAAGTGAACAAACCTGCTGTAGACACAGTAGAAGGTACTGCTGAGACTGTAACAGGCACAACAACAGACACTACAGGTGCAGAAGGTACTTCAACTACAACTGAAACGCCAGCTACGACTACAGATGACAAAATGTTTGAAGAGCCACTCGTAAAACCAGGCGATGAAGTACTGGCACCAACGATGTTGCTGAACCTTCTGGAGCGCACTTGGTTCTATGATGCACCTAACGGTAAACCAATTGGTGCATTAGGCTCCCAAGTCATCGATACAACAGGTGAAGTGGTTGATGGATTCGATGGCGGCGAGTGGGTACAAGTATACACTTGGAAAGGCAAAGCGTGGATCCACGTTGCCATTCAATAACATCGTATAATCGTTCTAATGATAAGTAAAGAGGACAGCACGCACAATCGCGGCTGTCCTCTTTTCATTTTCCAAGATGTTCACTCCCTGTTCAAGGGTTCCTTGTGACTTCTTCCGTCTTTGGTTCCACATGTACATGTACATGCATGATGTTATGCGATCGCTTCAACCGCTCTTCAACACGGTCACAGATCTGATGGCCTTCAATCAAGCTTAGGCCTCCGTCCACTTCAATGACTACGTCCACAAGTACATGACTGCCATGCACACGTGCCTTCACATCCTTGATCATCTCAACACCGGGAACGCGTGCTACTGAGGATCTGAGATCCGTCAGTTCCTTCTGGTCAAATCCATCGGTAAGACGATGTGTAGAATCCCGGAAAATCTCCCAAGCCGTTTTGCAGATCAACAGACCTACAGCAATGGCAGCTACTTTATCCAGCCATGGAAGTCCAAACTGCGCACCTATAATTCCAATTGCAGCGCCTATGCTGACCCAGGCATCCGAACGATTATCTTTCGCCGCAGCCATCAAAGCCTGACTATTAATTTGTTTAGCCAGACGGTGATTGTAACGATATACGCCTAACATCACCACAGCACAGACTACAGCCACCGCTGCCGCCCACAGATTTGGAGCAACAAAGGCTCCTTCATACCAGGAGCGAACGGCTTCAACCAATACTTGCAGCCCAACCATAGCCATAATAAATGAAGCCACCAAGGCAGCAACCGTCTCCGCTCTGAAATGACCATAGGCATGATCCGAATCAGGTGGTTTCTGGGAGATTCGAAGCCCGATCAATACAGCAACGGATGCCACAATATCCGTAAGGTTATTAAAACCATCGGCCAGCAAGGCGCTGGAAGCAAATAAATAACCACAGATCAGCTTAAAGGCGGACAAAACGAGATAGGCTGCAATACTAACCCAAGCCCCTCGCTCCCCTTTTCGAATTTCTTCATAAGCGTTCAAACCGGGCGACACCCCTTTAACGTTTCGTATTACGGTTTTTCCATGTTAACAAATGCGGAGCGTGTGGGTCTACAGAAACAGTGTTGCCAGGCTGCATTGCTGTAGGCAAGCCGAAACAAAGTTGCCAGACGGCAGGGCTGTAGTTAATGAGAAAAAATGTTGGCCTGGGTAAAACCAAAGGTTTTGAGCATTTTATCAGGTTGCCCTTGTAGGGCTTTTGTAAAACGTATAAAATAGGTACATCCCGTCCAATCTGGACGGCTCACTGTAAGACCGGGAGGGAAATAACGATGAGCGAAAATAACGAACCGAAAAAGGTCAGTTTGCAGGATGCTATACGCCAAAAGCTGGCGCAAAAGAAAGAACAAGCAAATTCCGGTAACCAATCCAGCGCCTACTTTGAAGGCGGACCTAAAGCGATGAAGAGTCAAAACAACAAAAAGCCTAACAACCAACGTCGCCGTACTGGTGGATCTTAGGTCTTAAACCGCAGAGAAACCCATTGAATTACAAAAAGAACCGCAAGCCCTCTTCACAGAGACTTGCGGTTCTTTGGTGTTCCTATAATAATGTGCCGTAGATGATGCTTAGTTTAAGCTTCTACCGGATACATTTTATTGCGCAGTTCTTTGATTTCGTCACTTTCCAGATATTCGTCATAGCTCATTTGGCGATCAATGATGCCATTCGGCGTAATTTCGATAATCCGGTTAGCAATGGTTTGAATGAACTGATGGTCATGGGAAGTGAACAGCATGGTGCCGTCAAAATCAATCATACCATTGTTCAGCGCTGTAATGGATTCGAGATCCAAGTGGTTCGTAGGCTCATCCAGAATCAATGCGTTAGCACCAGTCTGCATCATTTTCGCCAACATACAGCGAACTTTCTCGCCCCCGGAGAGTACACTTGCCTTTTTCAAGGATTCCTCACCTGAGAACAACATACGTCCCAAGAATCCACGCAGATACGTTTCATCCTGATCTTTGGAATATTGACGGAGCCAATCCACAAGAGTCATGTCTACACCGTCAAAATATTTGGAGTTGTCTTTCGGGAAATAAGCTTGAGTTGTAGTTACACCCCAAGTATATTCGCCGCTATCCAATTCCGTTTCACCCATAAGAATATCAAACAAGAGTGACTTGGCATTTCCGTTCGGGCCAACAAATGCAATTTTATCCCCTTTGTTCACGACAAAGCTGATATCATTCAGCATTTTTACACCATCAATGGATTTGCTGATACGATCTACGGTCAACAATTGTTTACCGGCTTCACGCTCAGGTTTGAAGTTGATAAAAGGATATTTACGGTTCGATGGACGAAGGTCATCCAGCGTGATTTTGTCGAGTTGTTTCTTCCGGGAAGTTGCCTGTTTCGATTTCGAGGCGTTCGCAGAGAAACGTTGAATAAAGGCTTGAAGCTCTTTAATCTTCTCTTCTTTTTTCTTGTTGGCATCACGTTGCAACGCAAGTGCCAATTGGCTGGATTCATACCAGAAGTCATAGTTACCTACGTACAGCTGGATTTTACCAAAGTCGATATCCGCAATATGCGTACATACTTTGTTCAGGAAGTGACGGTCATGGGATACCACAATAACAGTACCTTCATAGTCCATCAAGAAGTTCTCAAGCCATTGAATGGATTCGAGATCCAAGTGGTTGGTAGGCTCATCGAGCAACAGGTTGTTTGGACGACCAAACAATGCTTGTGCAAGCAGGACACGAACTTTTTCGTTACCACTTAGTTCATTCATTTTCTTATCGTGCATGTCACGGTCGATACCCAGACCGATCAGGAGTGCCGCTGCATCCGGCTCAGCATCCCAGCCATTCAACTCGGCAAATTCACCTTCAAGCTCACCTGCACGCAGGCCGTCTTCTTCAGTGAAGTCCGCTTTGGCATACAGCGTATCTTTTTCTTTCATAATGGCATAGAGACGACTATGACCCATAATTACCGTTTCGAGAACCGGATACTCATCATATTCAAAGTGGTTTTGCTTCAAAACGGCCATACGTTCGCCCGGGGTGATGTGCACCTCTCCCGAGTTTGATTCAATTTCACCGGACAAAATTTTCAAGAATGTTGATTTACCGGCTCCATTGGCGCCGATGAGGCCGTAACAGTTTCCTGGTGTGAATTTGATATTTACATCTTCAAAAAGTGCACGTTTTCCGTAGCGGAGCGTGATGCCGCTTGTACTGATCATTAAGCATACCATCCTTTATTGGTTAATCTGCATACTGCATGAATAGCAAGTTGCGTAAATCATGGATTCAATATCCCGATGCCTATTCTGGCACCATATTATAACACAAAAAAGCGGCAAATTCGAAAATTGGCCGCTTTTTACTTATTAAAGATTTGGTAAATACACTGTTCATGCAGGCATACCCCTACATTAACATATTTGACTCATTTTTGTTAGCCCTGTTTGCCTTCCTCGTGGTGAATGCGGAGCGTCTCGCCATGACCAAGCACCCGAATCCGCTCTTTACCAATGCCTAGACGTTCACGTTCAACTTCCAGCCGATCCAGCGCTTCCTTGGGCGTATCATCCGCCAGCTTGAATGTGCCGTAATGCATTGGCACCATGAGCTGTGAACCGGATTCAACGAACCCCTGCAGCGCTTCTTCGGGTGTCACATGCTGAGAAGTCATGAACCATTCCGGATCGTAGGCACCGATGGGCATCAGGGTAACACCAATGTCAAAGCGTTCTCCAATCGTTTTGAAACCCTGGAAGTAACCTGTATCACCCACAAAATACAACACAGGCGGACCGCCTGATGTTTTGGATGTTTCGTTCTTCCCTGATTCCGTGGATGATTCATCCTGATTGTTCGTTGTTGCAGCACTTTCCGCTGCTGAAGTCGTTGCCGGATGGTTCAGTTCCAATACATAACCGCCCCAATGGGACGTATTGGTATCAAACAACGTTCGGCGCGTCCAGTGCTGTGCAGGGACAAAAGTTATTTTGACTCCACCAAGTGTCATATGATCCCACCATTTCATCTCCTGGCATCGATGGAATCCTTTGCGAATCATCTTACGCTTCAGACCATCGGGTACGATGAGCAATGTCTTGGCTGTAATCAGCTTACGCAAGGAAGCCAGATGCAGATGATCATAGTGGGAATGGGATATCAGAATCACATCCAAAGGTGGAATATCCTGAATCGGAATGCCGGGGGCACCGAGCCTTCGTTGAAATCCCATTTTTTCGGCCCACACCGGGTCAGTCACGATGTTCAATCCATAATATTGAATGAAAAACGTGGAGTGACCAATCCAGGTGATACTTGTGTCCTCCCGGTTGGCATGCAGATAATCCAGTTCAGGCGGGTGTTTGGGCACGGTGTAGGAGTAGTCCTTCACTTTATTGCGCCGCTGCTCCCTCCATTGTTTGAATTCCTTCAGCGTTTTGTCCGTACTTACATTATCGATATTGTTATAACGGATTTTCGGCATGAAAGGGCCCTCCTCCCTTCCTCATTTCTTAACAAAAGATTACCCCAAACGGGAATGGACGTACCAGCCAATCAATCCTTTGGGTTCTTACATACGGCCAGATATACAAACAGAAAGACAATAGCAGCCGCAATGATCAGTGGAGGGGCGTACATAATGGTGAATGTCTCAAAAAAGCTTAATCCGGTTATACCGGGTATCCCCGTGACTCCCTCAGTAGATAGTGGATCCAGCAAGGGAGTCATGAGTAAGAACATGTTTGGGTGCATGAACAGACTCATCCTTTCTTTTTACCAGAATTACCGCGCACATAATTGGCATCAAACAGGAACAGCTTCATAATCAGCACAAGCGAAGGAATGAGCACAAGTAGCCCCAGACTAAACGCTGTAATGAGCGCAATCCCCATCGTCCGATTTGTAAAGCTGTCGTAAATATTGATGTAAGGATACAGAATGTACGGAAGGTGGGATCGCCCGTAGCCATACCAGGCAAAGGCAAATTGAAGCATGACAGCGACAAAACACCAACCTAGATATTTACTTTTCCACACCAGCGACACGGCAATGACAAAACAAATAAACGAAGCGATGAACATCCACGAAATATCCACCATCTGCTCAAAGTGTTCGGGATTCTGTTTGTTAATCTGCAGAAAAGCCAGAAAGCTCGCAAAAATGGTAGGCAAACTCCAGAGCAGCGCGTACTCTCGAAGCACCTCATATGCCGGCTCATCCCCCGCCCGTTTAGCATAATAGGATAGAAACATCGCCGAGATGTAGAGCACACTAACCAGTGCAAGCAAAACAACCGACCAGGTATAGGGATTCGTCAAAAATTCACGCCAGCGAAAAAACACCTGATCGCCCACCTGCTCAATGATCCCGCCTTCGGATATCGCCAAAATGGTGGAGAATACCGCCGGAATCAGCAATCCCGTCGCCCCGTACAATGCCATGTAGATCCGGCTGTTCTGCCCATGGTTGCCATAGGTATTATAGGCGTAATATACGCCCCGGATCGCAAGCAGTACAATAGCCAGGGAACCCGGAACCAGCAAAGCTGTCCCGTAATAAAAGGCGCTGTCCGGATAAAATCCGACCAGTCCAACCACAAAAAAGATCAAAAACACATTCGTCACTTCCCACACGGGAGACAGGTAGCGCTGAATGATGTTATGAATTTTGTTCTCATGCCCGGTCAAAATGCTATAAAAGCTGAAGAACCCGGCGCCAAAATCAATCGAAGCGACGATCAAATAACCGAACAAAAACGTCCACAATATCGCGATGCCTGCAATTTCGAAACTCAATGCACGATCCCTCCTTCAAGCCCCAGAGACTCCAGTTCCTTCTCTGCTTCCTTGTTACGGAACAGCTTGCTGAGTACCCGAATGCACGAGAAACACAGGATCAGATACAGCAAGATGAACAACACCAGCATCCATCCTACCGAAGTTGACGTCGTAGCCGCTTCCGCCACCTTCATATAACCGCGTAAGATCCAAGGCTGCCTGCCAACTTCGGCGAACATCCACCCCAGCTCGATGGCAATCATGGCCAGAGGCCCCAGCAAGACAATGCCAAGCAGCAGCCATTTGGGATACGGCTTGCGCCCTGGCAACCACCGCCGCAGTACATATAACACAGGAATCATCAGAATGATCACTCCCGTTGTGACTTTCAGATCGAACATATAATGAATGGATAGTGGTGGTCTCAGATCCGCCGGAAATTCTTCGAGACCCTTCACTTCCGTATCTGGACGATTACCCGCCAAAATGCTAAGGGCATAAGGAATCTCAATCGCGTATTTCACTTCATTATTTTCATCCAAAATCCCCCCATAAACGAGCGGTGCCTCTTTCATCGTCTTGAAATGCCATTCTGCGGCAGCCAACTTCTCCGGCTGATACTTCGCCAGAAATTTACCGGAGGAATCGCCGATCATGACGGTACTGACGGCAAATACGAGCGCAGATACCGTCGTGAGTTTCAGTGCTTTTTTGTAATACACATGATCCCGTCCCCGAAGCAAACTGAAGGCGGCTATCCCCGCCAGGATACCTGCACTCAAGGTGTAGGATGAGGCGAGTACATGGGACACTTTGGTTGGCGTTGCCGGATTCAACATGGCAGCAATCGGATGAATGTCCTTCATGATGCCATTAATCAGGGTGAATCCCTGAGGCTGGTTCATGAAGGAATTCACCGTTGTAATGAAAATCGCAGATGCAGATGAGCCGAGAGCTACCGGAATCAACAGCAGCATATGCGTATATTTCTTTTTGAAACGATCCCACGTATAGAGGTAAATCCCAAGAAAGATCGCCTCTATAAAAAACGCGAACGTCTCCATAAACAGTGGCAACGCAATCGCCTGACCCGCGACCCGCATAAACATCGGCCACAGCAGACTGAGCTGTAATCCGATCGAGGTGCCTGTAACGACGCCCACGGCAACGGTGATGACAAAACCTCGCGCCCACCTGCGTGCCAGCAGGGTGTAATGCATATCATTGGTTCGTAGTCCTCGCCACTCGGCCAAGGCAATCATGAGTGGAACACCTACACCAATAGATGCAAAAATAATGTGCACAAACAGGGTAAGGCCGGTTAGTATCCGGCTGAGCAAAACAGGGTCCAGAGATGACATGGTTACACTCCTCTTTCACATAATCGTTATGTACGACAGCAGTTACTCTGCTTGAACATGTATCTCAATAACTCATGATTCGGATGATGCTCTTCACAACGGCATACAGCACAACCACAGCTGCAACCAGACAGACGATAATGAGTGTTTTCTCTTGTTTACGGAACATATACCTGCCGTCCTCCTTTTGCATGGGATGCAAATTATGGCTCTATAGACAGTTTGCAAAAGAAGTTGTTTTTTTATCCGGGGAAATTGAAAAACAAAAAAAGCCTTTCCCCTTATCACGCTCACGCGCTGAAGGGCAAAGGCTCTATCCGTAGGTCTCGTAAATAATTATTATTTATAAAAAAGTGAAATACATTTCTTCATCCATCATTAAATTTACACCAATACGTCCTGCTTGGGCAGTCGAACCTTGAACGTACTTCCTTTGTCCGGTGCAGATATAAAGGTCAGTGTACCCTTGTGATCCTCTACAATTTTACGGGAAATGTACAACCCAATTCCTGTTCCACCAATCTGCCGATGATCTGAATTATCGACCCGATAGAATTTGTTGAACAGCATGTCCTTCTCTTGCTCCGCAATGCCTATTCCGTAGTCACGCACATCAAGACATAACCATTCCTCTTCTTCCCATAACGTCACATCGATACGATCGGCTCCCGGAGAATACTTGACTGCATTGCCCACCAGATTATGCAGAACCTGAACCATCCTGTTCTGGTCAGCATAAGCAAAAAAGTCTCCATTAAACGTATGCACGTAGATACGTTGGGCAGACTTCATATTCCACTGTTCGGCAACCCCTTCTACCAACTCAACCAGCGGTACATACGTCATGTGGTAAGTCATACCTTCGTTGTCGAGGCGCTGAATATCGAGTACATCATCGAGCAAACTGCTCAGCCGCTTGCCCTCCGAAGAGATGGTCTGCATGAATTCCCGCTGCTGAGCTGCCGGAAGGTCATACATCATCATTAATTCCACATATCCCATAATGGTGGCTACTGGCGTTCGAAGCTCATGAGATACCACACTGATCAGCTCATTTTTCATCCGATCCAGCCGTTCTTCTCCTGTCCGGTCACGGAACACTAGCAGAAACCCATGGTTTTTACCCGGGACATCCATCTGCTTCATGTACAAGGAAAATACACTTTTATCCACATTATTGAATATAAATTCGGTCTCGATAAACGCTGTTTCTCCATTCAGGAATGCTCTCGTCTGTTCCATCAGATTGAAGTTGTCCGTTAATACCATCGTATCAATCGCCTGCGCCAAATCTTCAATGGATCTGCCCATAAAATCACCCAAACCAAACATCTCTTCTATCCTTCGGTTGACGATGGTTATGGTCCCTGATCGATCAGACATCACAAGCCCTTCTCGTACGGATTCAATAAATTGCTCACTGATATCTCGCTGTTCCTGAATGGCAATCTTCTCATTGAACAACTCTGAGTTCAGCTTCTCCAGCGCCAGGGCATGACGTACACGATCTTCTTCTGCTCTGGTCCGCTCTGTAATATCCTTAATAAACAGGTTATATAATGTCTCATTTTTGCCCAACTGGATCTCAACAATTTTGTACTCAATCGGAAATACGGAACCATCCCGTCGAATACCTGAAATTTCTTCAACGATGGTGTATCTTTTACCTTCAACATATTCAAATCGCTCCAGCAAATTCTTGATCTCCTTGCAGCTGGCCCCTTGAAAAAGAGTCGGCGCTTCCTTGTGCAGAATCACTTCTTCCCGACGCAATCCAAACATTCTTTCAGCCTCCGGATTAAACTCAACGATCAACCCATTGGAGTCCACAGCGATAATCGCATCAATAGAGGATTCAATAATGGCACGTTTGACCTCTTCACTATTCTTGAGTTCCTTGGTACGCTCAATAACCCTGTCCTCCAGCGTTAACTTGTCGTGACGAATCTGTTCGAATTGTTCCAGCAGCACATCAGCCATTTTGCGCAAATTGCCAATCAGGATCTGTACTTCGGTTACATGGCTGGTTGGCCACTCCATCTTCCCATTTCGAAACAGCAGTCTCGGAAGAGAGCCTGTCATCCTAGTCAGTCTTAACAACGGGCTAACAACCTTACTGCTGAGAGGAGCCGCTACGATCATGGAAGCCACGATGATGATGAACAGGGATTGCAGCGTGGTCAGGTAAATGGATTCGATTCGGGGGTAATACTCGGACGAGTCGGTCACAATGAATACCCGATAAGGTGTTAACCTTGTCATTTCTGCTTCATAGATAAAAGAGGCTTGTTTCCAGTGATTCAATACATCGCTGTAATGGATATTTGCGGAACTTAACAGAAAGAGATTATCCCTTGATTTCAGAAGACGGAATCTGTCCATGTCCAGGTAATCGCCTGCCTGAAGTGTATTCAATCCAGAAGCGACGACCGTATCATTCCGATCCAGCAGAATCACATTCACGCCTAGTAGATGATGATAACGCGCCATATTCTGATCCATATTCTCGGAGGTAACATACTCTTCATCAATATCCTGAACAACCGCAGTCGCTGCATATTTCATATCACGTAATATGGCATCATTCATTTGATCCAATTGTCTGCGGCTATCTGCGGATAACAGTACGAGAGAAACAAATACCACAAAGGCGACTACATATTTAAACGCAATTCTTGTTAATGGGATGGTTCCCATGCGTTTTGATTTGTGTTCACCCGTAGTGATCCAAAAATCAACTACAATTCCCGCAATCAGCGCATTCACCATACCAATCACAGCAATATACATATACTCATACTTCAAATCGTCTATATTTAAACCCAACATAAAATGCCCGGTATAGATAACAGGAAGTAACATGACTACCCAAAAGACAGCATTAGCCTTGATTAAGCTGCCATTCTTCCAGCGGATCTGCCAAACGAGCATCCAGATTAATTCCATGAAGTGGGCAAGCATGACAGTTAGATTGTGCGGCACAAAGCCGACAAAGACAGTATTCAGCAGATGGATGACTGTAAGGGTGACAAATCCATAGATGGCCCCATGCAAACGAAGAGCAACGAGTGCTGCCGCGCTCCCAATCATAAACTGTACACCATAGAATAAAGTAAACGGAAAAATGGTGCTTAGTGAGCCCAGAATGATCAGAATGCTGGTCCCAATCCAGGGTATTCTCAGCTTCAACACGACCCAATCCAGCATTTGTCTTGCCTTTATACGATCCATAAGCATTTGCCCTCATGGATCATTTTTTCTTCTGTTTTCAACAACAACGTTGGTTCCCCCTATAAACTTAAGCGGATACAATATTACTTTTTTTCCCCTTAACTCGTTCTGATCCATTATACTGTAATTAATACTTGGTGTAGCTTTGGGAAATTCTGATTGATCGGCAACCAAACTGCATTCATGCTAGAATATTGAAGTTCATTCAAAAAGCGTATTCTTTCTCTACATATACATCCTATATTTTGGGATAGAAACATTAAAAAATTTGCGGCATTTATTCGCAATTCACCTTGTTTTTTTAGCATTTTCTTAACATATTATTTTCACCAGGAGTGTGACCCTATGACTATCAAAGTACTTCTTATAGAAGATGAGAAAAATCTGGCCGACATGATTGCTTTCTTTCTTGAGGAGGAAGGATACATCACTGAACGGGTTCATCATGCCCGCGAGGCACTTCAACTGTTTCCACAATTCCAGCCGGATATTGTTGTAACGGATCTCATGCTTCCTGAAATGGATGGAAATGATCTCGTAGAAGCCTTTCGCCAGCACTCCACTGTGCCCATTCTGATGATCTCGGCAAGCACCATGCTGAATGATCGACTTCGTGCATTACATAATGGTGCGGATGACTTTCTGTGCAAACCATTTAGTTTGAAAGAGTTGGATGCCCGGATTAAAGCACTGCTGCGAAGATCAATCATTTCCTATAAGGATAAACCGGTAAAAGAAGACAAGCAGGCAGAGGTTACTGGACATGTAAATGTGAATGAGTACAGAAGAACCCTGTTTGTGGATGGTGTTGAAATCGAGGTCACTCATATTGAGTTTGAGATTATGAAGGAATTGTACCGCAATCCGGGTAAAGTGTTCACCCGCAATGAGCTGATGGATCGGATCAAAGGCTCCGAACGGGCCTATCTGGATCGTACCATTGATGTTCATATCTCAAGTCTGCGAAAAAAAATTGAGCCTGACCCCAAAAACCCACGTTATATTAAGACGGTTTGGGGAACAGGCTATAAATATGTGATCTAATACGATCGTAACGATTAAAAAGTTAAACATTTTTGGCCATATCCCTCTTTTATCTCATGGATAAGATGGGTGGTATGGCTATTTCTGATTTATGGACAGACGAAGAATGCAACCAATTTTCCATATCCTTGATTAGTTGATTCGGGTCTTGCTCGTTCCAGAGAATCATCTTCATCTCACCCGTACCTGTAATCTGTTGCAGGTGACGCTTCCGAATAAGGGAATGGAAATCCGTAATGACCAGTAACGGAAGTTGTGGCATAAAAGCCCGAATGGCATTTGCTGCTGACACCGCTTCTTCGGCATTCTGATAGTCAACAATACAATAACGGGCATTTTCCCAACTTCCCCGATGTGTTTCTATCGCAGAACCGGATGTTGAGTCCTCAATCCAGTTCCTGAACAATTGAATAATATTCTCATATGCAATACGACGTTTTCCATCCGAGAGCACGGTAATGGGTTCCATAGGTATAACCTCCAGTTGATTCTTATCTTTATTGTGCCAATTTTCGTTTAAAAATGTTTGTGCGTGAACATGAAAGAAGTGTTAACAAATTTCGTACTTCTTCACATTAAGTGTTAGACACGTCCACTTCATTTCTGGATGATTTCGCAGATTCCACACATTGATGTAAAATAGAGAAATACCCGTGTGATTTAATTTACGGGAAGTGAAAGATGAATCTGGTACTATAGGAGGTTACATTGATGAATATTGTTTCCATTGAACCAACACCGAGTCCAAATACGATGATGCTACATCTCGATGAACGTCTGGAGGACGGAATTCGCAAAACATATACCCTGGACAACGAACGATCTGCTCCGGCGTTCATTCGCCAGATGCTTCATATTCCCGGTGTAAAGAGTGTGTTCCACACAACAGACTTTGTCGCACTTGATCGTAAAGGGAATGCCGACTGGTCCGTTATCTTGGGCGAAGTCCAAAATCGCCTTGGACAGCAAGGCATTGATCTGGACTGGATTGAATCCGAAGATGGTTCAGGCGAGCACTTCGGAGAAGCACAGGTATTTGTACAATTCTTCCGAGGTGTACCGATGCAAATTAGGGTCAAGGCCGGGGTCAAGGAAGAACGAATCTCGTTGTCGGACCGCTTTGTCAAAGCAGTGACGGAAGTCGCCAGTGCAACGATGATCAAAGAACGCAAACTGAGTGATTACGGCGTTCGATATGGCGAGTTACCTGACATCGCACGTGAAGTCGAGCAGGAATTGGAAGCCGCTTATCCCCCGGAACGACTCGAGCAGGTTATCAAACAGGCCATTGAACATGGTACCAAATCCGAAGAGTTCGTTGAGCGCCGCCGTGAATTGGATGGAGCCGAACTTGAAGAGGCTCTGCGAAACGAGGATTGGAATGTTCGCTATGCGGCATTTGACGGCATGGAGCCTACGGCAGAAAGACTGCCTCTCGTAGCCCATGCCTTACATGACAACAAAATGCAGATACGTCGCTTGGCCGTGGTATACCTGGGTGACATCCGTACACCGGAAGCGATGGAACTGCTGTATGAAGCGCTTCAGGACAGTTCTCCTGCGGTACGCCGGACTGCTGGGGATACCTTGTCTGATATCGGTGATCCTGCCGCCACTCCAGCAATGACAGCTACGTTATCCGATAAAAGTAAACTTGTACGCTGGCGTGCAGCACGTTTTCTCTATGAGGTGGGAACTGAAGAAGCAGAGCAAGCGTTGCGAGTTGCAGCCGATGATCCTGAATTTGAAGTCAGCCTACAGGCCAAGATGGCTCTGGAGCGGATCGAATCGGGCGAACAGGCCGCTGGAACGGTATGGCAGCAGATGGCTGGCCGTAACAAAAAAGAGGAATAGTCCTCTCTCAGACCTCACATCCAACAATTGTTATTGCACTGGAAAACCATGCGCGTTATACTGATTGTCTGTTTACTAAACAGGACACACTGTGTTAAGTTGTGTTGTTCATAATTTCATAGACAATAGATACACCTCATCCATTGATGGTGAGGTAGAGGTCGCGGGTGCGATCAGTACGCTGATGGAGGCGCTAAGGAGCCGCTTATGAGATCAGCCGAAAGGTGTACCCGCCGAAGCTTACTGGACGTTCCTTATACGGTCCGGTGAGCTGGGGCTGCTGTCGAAAGGCGCAGAACTGTCACGGAAGTACATTTCCTTTATATAAAGGTATGAATTCTTCTGTGTTGAGCTATCTTAATCATCTGGGACATGGTGCGGACATTGAAATATTAAAGACCGCAGGCTGATGCCTGTGGTCTTTTTGTTTATGAATTCAAGTATCGCAAACATCAGTATATCGAATGAAGGAGTGTTTCCATGCAAGACCGCAGTAACCCAACAACAACTGGACCTTCCCTGAAAAAAGGATTACGCGCACGCCATATGACGATGATCGCCCTCGGTGGCTCGATTGGTACCGGGCTGTTTCTCGCAAGTGGTACCGCCATCTCAACCGCAGGCCCTGGTGGAGCATTAATTGCCTATGCGGCCGTTGGCATCATGGTTTATTTCCTAATGACCAGCCTTGGTGAACTTGCTACCTTTATGCCGGACTCCGGTTCATTTAATACGTATGCCGCACGTTTTGTCGATCCTGCTCTCGGGTTCGCCATGGGTTGGAACTTCTGGTACAACTGGGCGGTAACCATTGCAGCAGAACTTGCTGCCGCTACTGTACTCATTAAGTACTGGTTCCCCGACAGTTCGTCCATGTTATGGAGCTTATTGTTTCTCGTGCTGATCTTTGCCTTGAACGTGTTGTCCGTTAAAGGCTATGGAGAGTCCGAGTACTGGTTCGCCATTATCAAAGTCGCTACTGTGATCATCTTCCTGGCCGTTGGTGTGCTCATGATCTTTGGTATTATGGGTGGAGAAGCGGTTGGTTTCAGCAACTTCACCATCGGTGATGCGCCCATCCATGGCGGATTCTTCGCTGTGCTTGGTGTGTTCATGGCTGCTGGATTCTCATTCCAAGGTACCGAACTTATCGGGGTAGCCGCCGGTGAAAGTGAAAACCCGCGCGAAAATGTACCTCGTGCAATTCGTCAGGTATTTTGGCGCATTCTGATTTTTTACATCTTGGCGATTACCGTGATCAGTCTGATCATCCCGTATACGCATCCGAATCTGCTTAAAGGTGATCTGGAAAATATCGGTGTCAGTCCGTTCACACTGGTGTTTGAGAAAGCTGGCCTCGCCATTGCAGCTTCCGTGATGAATGCCGTTATTTTAACCTCTGTACTCTCTGCCGGTAACTCAGGCATGTATGCTTCAAGCCGGGTTCTCTATGCCCTTGCCAGAGACGGTAAAGCCCCTCGTTTCCTGGGTAAACTGAATAAAAAAGGCATTCCAATGAATGCACTTTTGCTTACAACAGCTGTTGGTATGTTGGCATTCCTTGCCTCCCTGTTCGGCGATGGGATTGTGTACACCTGGTTGTTGAATGCATCCGGTATGTGTGGTTTTATCACTTGGCTGGGTATCGCTATCAGTCATTATCGCTTCCGTCGTGCATACGTTGCACAAGGCAGGGATCTGAGCGATCTGCCTTACCGTGCACGCTGGTTCCCTTTTGGGCCGATCTTTGCTTTTGTCCTGTGTATCATCGTGATCATCGGACAGAACTACCAGGCATTTACGGGTGACGAGATCGACTGGAGTGGAGCCATCGTTGCCTACCTGAGCGTACCCCTGTTCCTGGTGTTGTGGCTCGGTTACAAATGGATCAAAAAGACCAAAGTGGTGCCGCTGCAGGAATGTGATTTCACACCTACCGATTCACCAAGTGACAAGCACTAACGAAACAATATTTACACTTGCCACTTCGATGACAGAATAACCTTCCGATCGCTGTTATCAACTTATACAGCGGATACGATTTAACATATTAAAAAACCTCCCCGTGGCGTTGCAGTTTTCCTACTGTAGCGAAACGGGGAGGTTTTTGTTTTGGGGCGGCTTCCCCCTTCGAACATTTCTGTACATCCTTTCGTCCCTGTCCATATTTTGTATAGATCCGTAAGTAAAATAGAGAAAGGTATACTATTTTTCTTGGACAACGGGAGTTGATGTATAATGAAAAAAATCTCTATTCTGCTCGTTCTACTGGGCATCCTGATCATCAGCTTTCCTTTCCTGCGGGAAACGTATTATGACTGGCAGCAAACCCGTGTCATGAACGATCTGGAGCAATTACAAAACGGTTTGTCTAAGCTTAATCATTCCTTCGAACAGGGCATACAAGATGCAGCTTCTGCCGAGCCGACTACTGACAATATAGGTACAGTACAAGAGGCCTCCTCGGATACGTTGGGGGTACTATCGATTGACAAGATTGATGTCCGCTTACCGATTCTGGAGGGTGCAACGGAGGACAACATGAAGGTAGCTGCAACCCATCTTGTCGAAACCACCAGTATCGGGAACAAAGGTAATGCTGCCATAGCCGCTCATCGCGCTCACAAAAAAGGACGGCTGTTCAATCGTCTGGGAGAACTCCAGATTGGTGATTCAATGGAAGTCACCCTGGCAGATCGAACGATTATCCAATACAAGGTAGATCAGATATCCGTTGTGGAGCCAACTGACTTATCTGTGCTGGAGGATCCCGGGCTTGGACAGGTCCTTACCTTAATTACCTGTGATCCACTCGTCAATCCAACACATCGCCTAATTGTAAGAGCTATTGAAGTGAAACCGGAGGTTGCCGGATATTGATCCTCCCTAAGGTGCAGCTGAAATAAAATAAAACACCCTCTAGTAATTCACATGATGACGCTGAGTCACTTGTGAAAGTTAGAGGGTGTTTTTTTATCCAAATATGATCTGTTCCTGCATTACGTGCTGCGATCTAACGCTGAAGCAATTGTCTGCGGCGGAAGTACATGAATCCCGCGCTACCTAGCGCCATCAGCATCATGCCCACAGCAGTGTAAGCCATTGTGCTCTCTTCACCTGTTTGTGGCAGCATTCCCTGAGATCCAGAATTTCCGTTTGGCTGTGATGCAGAATTTCCATTGCCCTGTGATCCATCTGTATCCATTCCAGCAGGAGGTGCAAGTGTACCATCACCATCCGGTGCATCTGTATCCCCAACTGGAGGTGCAGTGTCGTCCCCGTTGGAATCGCCTGGTGTCGGTGGCACTACCCCGGATTCTTCATCTGTCGGACTTTCGGTTCCTCCCCCAGACTCTGTAGGTTCAGTTACAACCGTGCCTGGAACCGACGGATTTGGTTTTCCTGGTTCCGGAGTTACTGGTTTCTCTGGATCTGGTGTTACACCCGTGGTAGGTGTTCCCGGATTATAAGGTCCACTAGACCCACCACCAGATACCGGGATAGCCTGATTTGTTTTTTCCACAACTACGGCTTCGGTTTGTATGTTCGTAATTTCAAATGGTACTGGTGTTGTTTCCAACATGTATCCGTTAGGCGCTTTTATTTCAACCAACTGATATTTATTGATATCCAGGTCTTTAAGTACAATTTCACCTTGTTGATTGGTTGTCAGTGAAGCTTCATCTAGACCTGTTACCTTGTGGAACTCCCAATTCCCATTTGCATCCATCAATGCAGTTTGAGCCCGTAATTCAAATACAGCTCCTTGAAGGTGCTGAGTTCGACCCGCATTGGTTTTAATCAATTTCACAGAACGATCATTTTTTTTATTTTCAATGGTCAATTGAGTTTCCGGTTTGATAATAGATACAAGCGTCTCCGGCTGTTCAATAACAAAGCCTTCTGCCTTGGTCTCTACCAATGTATATGGGCCATACGGCAAGTTATCAAATTCAATGACCCCATTGATATTCGTAACCTGTGTGTCAACCACCGCATTTGTACCATTACGCAGTTCGAATTCAATTCCAGCTAACACGGATTGATCCTTGGCGTTCACTTTGGTCACCACCAGCTTGGCATTTGTGCCCTGCGTATTGGTATGTGTGAGCGTAACAATCTGAGTTTGATTGGTTACAATGGTAAGAGGTATGGGCGTTGAATCCAATTGATAGAATTCAGGTGCCTCGACCTCAATCAACTCATAATCCCCTGGCTCCAGATCTGTTGCTCCGATCTTTCCATCCTCACCCGAAGTTATCGTATCGATTAACTGGCTGGTTTGACCATTTTTCAGGTACAGTTCGAATGTTGCACCTTTTAGCGTTTTCGTGCTGTCAGCAGCATCCACCTTGGTTAATTCGAAGCCTTGACGAATCTTTTTATTTTCAATTTCAAAAGCAATATCCGCATCCTTGAATTCAATCGTTTTACCTGAGACAGAGCCATATTCAGGATCAACCAAGTATCCTGCAGGTGCAGATAATTCTTTTAACTTATAAGGTACACCATTGGTCAGATTGTTTAATCGATAGTTTCTGGAGCTTTCAACTACTCCATTCTCGTCCGTTGGTTTCAATGTTTCCAGAAGCGTAGTTCCAGACGCATTATAGATTGCGAAGATCGCTCCTTCCAGCGGAACTCCGGTATCACTGACTTTGTGAATTCTGATTTTGCCTAAACCAGTGGAGGCTCCTCCACCTGCTCCAGCTAATGAAACTTTAATCCCCGCCTGATTGCCTTCCCCTACCACCGAAGAAGATTGGCCTGCAAATTCAACCTTATTCTCAATTCGGGCGCCATGATCGGCATTAATATAGGACTGATATTCCAAAATGAATGCAGTATGGATATCTTTCTTGAAGGTGAAGGTAAATGTATTGCCCTCCACAATCAATTCATAATCAGCCGGATCAACCAGTCCAGCTTTGTTGGATACATTGCCTGAATTGTTGGCAGGCAGGTTCGTTGCATATAATTTCAATGAATCAGTCAATAAAATTTGGTTCTCCGACAAGGTATCTGTTAATTGAGAACCCGCTGGAATATAAGATTGACTTGGATTGATATTTACCGTCCATGATGCTTTATCCGTTGTACCGATCTGTTGACCTGTTTTTTGTACATACACACCACCGTGAACTGGCGTGACGCTCGCTGATCGATTAAAGCGTACCTCACCATCCTCACCGTCGGTTAGAACAGCCTGGTTAGCATACGTGCCTTCGACGGAATAAGGTCCATCCAGGCTCGTTTGATACTGAATGCGATAAGCTGTTTTGCCGATGTTACCCAGATCCAATGTAAAACCTTTACCGTCCGGGTTCAGCTGGAATTGACCAGGTATGAGCGGAACCTCGCTACCTACAGCAGTAACATTATTGGCTCCCTGTAACTCTAACTCATGAACTTTTAATGAACCGTCTACAAAAGATTGGTTACCCGTGTAGGCATCCTTGAGGATGGCTTCGTGAATATCAAACAAGTTGTAGTTTACATCAATTGTCCATGTGATTTTTTTGTCTTTGGCGCTGTATTCGCCCTTTTTGTTACCATTTTGAATGGTGTACTCTTGAGGTTTGACTACAGCAGATTTGGTAATCGCAGTCTGTGCTACATTGGATTCTTCCCAATCGATCTTGGCAGAGTTGCGATATTCATTATCCGTTGGCATACCTGCCGTCGGGTCAAAGCTTGTTGTATAGGTAATGACATGTTCCGTGTTAATTGTAACGCCGTCCTTCAGGCGAACGGAGAATCCTTTTTCATAGGTTGGATCAGCCGGGTCTGGAGTCAGTTCGAAGTCTTCTTTGTTAACCCCACTCACTTGAAGACTACCCGGAATCAGCTTCATGTGTCTGCCTTCGTAATTATCCGTGATGATGATATCCGTCATGTCCTGCAAATCACGGTTCAAAACAATCTGCCATTCGATTTCTTTTGTGTTGAAGTTTTCACTTTTTACACTCTTTGCAAAAATGACTTCCTGAATGTCTCTTCGGCCTGTTTTGGAAGTACCATCATACATGTTCACTGTGTTCGTAATGGTGTCGTTTGTATAAACACGATGAATGGATTGTGTATCATATTCGATCTCATAGGCCTTTGTAATATCGTTCTTAAAATGTAATCTGAAGCCGTCATCAAATCCTGTATTCATCGCTTCAAGTGTGTACTCATTCGGATTGATCAGTGTTCTGTTCGAAGCCGCTCCACTTGCACTAATGTCCACTTGATATACTTTGACGGAATTGTTAATCAGTTGCTGTTTTGCCGTATCAAAACGGTCTTCAATCCATGCATTCGCTTGTATGATTTCTTGCTGATTGTAGTTATATTGAACTTTCCATGTGATCGTCTGTGTCACCGGATCATACGCACTATCTTGCCCTGACTTGTTCAAAGGCTCATTAAAACTCACACGAACTCGGCCAATATCTGTTTCGTTGTGCTCACTCTGATCCGTTGTAAGCGCAACCTGGTTTTGATACTCCACGTTGGTGAACGGAGCAGTGGTTGGTGCTTTAACACTTGTCGTATAGGTTACACGATAGGCCTTATCTGTGTCTCCCAATTGAATTGGAAACTGTGGTTCCGTTTTAATTACTGGGCCTTCTTTTACAGATCCATTCAATTGCACTTCCAATTCGCGAATTTCGATATTGCCCTTGAGTTCAAGGTTTGTTGGCAACGTATCTGTAAGAACCGCATTTTTCAAAGGCTTCTCGCCTTGGTTAAAATCTACGGTCCATTCAATTTCGTCGGAGTTGAAGTTTTCTTTGTTTGCGCTTCCCGATTTCTTCAACTTATCTACGGCTGTGTTGGCAAAATGTACATCAATGATGCCCTGCCCTACGGAACTAAAGTCTATCTGTTGTTTCAAACCATCTTCCATCTTGCTCTCATCGAACTTAATCCACACGTAGAAGTTACCTTCTAGCTTCGCATGCTCGATCAGTTCATTAAAGGTAAAGATGATTGTGCCATCTGGATTCACCACATACTCCCCAACACCGCCATCCAGATTACCCTTAAGCTGCGACCCGATGATGAATTTATCGGGCAAGTTAAAGGTGAACGTAGAGCCATCGCTATAGTTGTGGTTGTCATCTGCAAGTCCCCATGTAAAGACTACAGCCACCTCATCCTGAATGCGTGGTCGAATATCTTTGATCATATCTCCTTTGACTTCAATCGTGCCATTCCCGTTGTCTTCTGGTACCTGATTGTACATCTGCACACTGGTAATCAATTGATCTGTAATTACCGGACCTGCAGCTGCCATTGCTAAACTGCTCTGGTTGAGGTTTCCCTCCCCCTCTTCTTCCGGAGTGGCTGCAACGTCAACGTTGTTCATCTCTTCCGAAACTGCCAAACCTTCTTCTGACGCTGTATCGCTGATTGCACTGGCTGGCAAATTAGTTAATTCATCCTGAGCATGCATTGTTGGTGTAAATATCCAACCCTGCATCATTTGCGTGACCAGTAACAGAGCAATGATCACTATGCTCACTTTTTTCCTCATTGTTTGCATATCCTCCTCGTACGTAGTGTTGGCATACGCCGAAGATTAGAATAGCAAAGCGACATATACAAAAAATAGACAACACTAAAATCCTCGTTTTTGAACACAAAATTGAACACAAAAAAGGATACTCCTCAAGCGGAGCATCCTGTTCAAACGGTTTTTATATTGTCCAGTTAATTTTGACGCGCAGATCCGTAGTACCTTCCATTTTGGACACATAATAAGAGATCGATTTCATGCCAAGCTGGTACAAATCCTGCAAATCTTCAATCAGTCCAGACTCCGTACCCTTGTACCTGAACGTGAGCGAGGTTCCGCCTTCCTTCAGTGTACTTTGAACCTTGGTCTTCAGCGCAGCATGGCCTTTGATGGCATCCTGTTCATCATACAGGGAATAGTCCAGAGCATGGTACAGCTTCTGATAAGCGGCTTTTTTGCTATCTCCGGCCTTCACCAGCTTTAATAAAGCTTCTCGATATGGGGCTGGCGCAGCGGGGTACTTGCTTTTGCCTGTCCAGATATGGTCACGTGCCATCTCATCATCGCTCAGCAAATAATAGCTATGGCTAACCTTACCTTTGCGGTCAGGGGTAGGATCATCCCAGGTCGTGTCCATGTGATACCACTTGCCGTCCAGGTTCACGATATTCCAGGCATGAAGCTGCCCACCTGCTGTACCTTCCACAATCCGGTTATCGATACCTACTCGCTCCAGCATTCGATATGCCAACAGTGAATATCCCTGACAGACGGTACTGCCTGTAACAAGCCCGTCGTAGGCCGTATATTTCTTCAACGAAGTATCGTAGGAAAGGTTAAGCACAATCCAATCATGGATGACCTTGACCTTCTCATGATCCGTCATGCCTGGTTTGATGATTTCTTTCAACACGTTTGTGACTTTACGATTCACATAATCGGTCTGTTCCTTGGTCTCCCGATAGGAGAGAGTCACATGGACCTCGGCCGACACATTGGAGCCTTTATAATTGAATGCATAACTTTTAACGGTATATTGGATATAAGGGTCACTCTTCATTGCCTCATCGATGGAGGTTTGTAACTGTTTTTTGAGGCCTTTCACATTACCTTTGTATGTAAAAACAAGTTCCTCCGTTCGCTGTGACATTGCGGTAAGCAAGGTCTGGCGCAAATCTGTTGCCGTGGATATATCTGATGTCCCTGATGCAGCATACAGTTGATCCAGATCAACCGTACGTGGTAACGCTACAGCAATCAGACAGCCTGCCAGCAGTATGGTGATAATTCGTTTCCCGTTCTTACCCATGAAAGGAACCCACCCTTCTTTGCAAAGTTCTCACGCCCTATTGTATCACAAAAGGCTCTGTCGTCATTCTTCTATATCATTTCAACTAAAGAATATTTACACCAACCTCCGATGTCAGAACAACTTTCCGATCGCTGTTATCCCCAGATTTTTTTGATCCTTTATTCAAATGGGGAAATCCGGTGATAAATGCGTACGCTTCGCTTCCTCAAGTTATTTCTGACCTCTCCGTTATCGTGTAAATGTTAGTTGAAATGATATAATTTTTGTAAAAATTAAATCAAAAGAGACCTTCTAGGGAAGGTCTCTTTGATCTTCAGTTCATTGAATCACGATTACCCGTTATCTTCATCCTATGATTCGTTTGGTCACGATATGAGTGGTTCATCATCTAATACAGACGATTACCACTCATAAACGTATCTGTCTTACCTTGAAGCTTCGCGAGCCGTTCCAATACCTGTGACGCTTCAGCTACCGTCACTTTGCGTGCAGGCATGAATCGTCCTTCAATCGAAGGAAGCAATCCCAGCTTCAGACTCAGGGAGACTGCTCCCTTACTTGTAATGGCACTGGCATCCGCGATGTTGGGAAGATCCGATGGCAACGTATAGAATCCGGCCAGCTTCTCATAGCGTAAAATACGTACAAGTAACACTGCCAATTCTTCACGTGTCATCTCTTCTTGCGGATTCAAATTCTGTTCAGGGTCCGCTCCGGCAAGCCAACGCTGATCGATTAATGCCCGAACTGCCTTATAATAAGGGCTGTCAGGTGTCACATCAGCGTATAACTTGTCATCTCCGTCCCCACTGTAGTACAGATCCATATTTGGATTAATCGCTCTTGCCAGATAGTTAAACCAATCTCCTCGGGTGATTACACGATCCGGAAATACGCGCCCCTGCTCATCAGCAAGCAATACGCCATGCTGTGTCATATTGCGTAGAGCTGCTTCGGCCACATGACCCAAGATATCCGTAGGTTCAACCTTGGTTGCAGAGCTTGTGTCCCCGTATAAAAGCTTCCAGTCCCCTGTGTTCGCATCCAGCGCTTCATAGTTGCCATAGATCGAATTCTCATCACGTGTAGGCATATAAGCAAGATTCACCCCCGCTGGGATGACTTGACCACCGTTCATACCATATCCGCCATAACGGGAATATGCGAGGATCAGCTTGAACTCCTCCAGATAGAGTGCCTTGGCCTCTTCATAACTGATGGCTGGCTTAACATCTGCCGGCAGTTGTTCAGGCGTTGCCGCAATACGCGTATAGAACTCGTTAATCGTCCCGTTGTTCAACACCTGTACTTGTGCCGTATCTTCCTTAACCGGAATTCCGTTCAGATAACGCTGGAACAAAAATGTGCGAGCATCATCCACCTCAATCACGTTAGCCAGTCGGAACTGCTCCGTTGCGTCTGGAACTAGCGCAATCACCGTGTCCATCGCCAGTTTCTCAGCCTGCTTCCGGGTTAACGATTTGCCTGCCTTCTCCTCAGCCGGCTTCTCCTGTTCCATCTCCGGTCCCATTCGTTGCATCATCGTATAACTGTAGATCTGCCCGGTAACTGCATCTACCTGTGCTGAGATATCCCGCATGAACATATAGGACATATTCGCACTTCGGTCGCTCCAGCTCAGACTCCATACCTGACTGTTCGGACTTGAGTAATATCCCTTGCCCAACTGGCTATGTTCCAGCTTATAACCCTTGGGAATATCAAAGTTTGTTGCGACCCGAGTGGCGGCCTGCTGAACATTTAACCTCGTACCATTGGCCGGGGCAAAAGGCGTTACATCACCTTTCAACTTCGTATCCTGCTGCAAAGAATCTTCATCTACAGCTTTACCTGTTAATGTATTAATCCGTTCCAACGTATTGGCTTCAATCGGAACGATACTGATATTTTTGGGTGTATATGCAAGGTAATACTGCTGACCCTGTTTGGAAGATAGACGATCTTTGGCGATATAAGCCAGTTCCACATCGAACTGTTCTTCAAACTGCTGTCTGGCCTTCTCTTCTGAAGCTGCCGGTTTCGATGAGGGATACTTGGCTTCGATCGTACCTCGTGAGTAACCTGTCACCAAACCACTTTCATCCACATTAATGTAGACTGTCTCTGCGTCAGATAACAATCCATCATGTTTTAACTGGTACCCGTATCGATACTCTGTTCTGCCAAACAATGACTCTTGTTCAATGGAAGAATACAGATCTCCAAGCGGAGCATATTCATTATCCTTAAGACCTGGAATCGCTTGGTACAACAATGCCACGGCCTTTTCTTCAGCTTCAGCTTTGGTTAACTTCACATCCGATTCCGAGACATGTTTATCCAGGATATCCGACGGCAAATGTACACTTAACACTTCCCCTGTGCCTGCATGTACAGTTCCACTGAATCCCGACGTATGATTTCCTTGTGTAATCTGAAACCCGATCTCCCATGCCTTGTAGTCTGGCGGTGGATAGGAATTAGGTGAATCGAATCGTGCAGATGAGATTGTTGCTTTTTTTAACAATGGAAATAATTTCAGTATATTTTCACTGGCTTGCCTGGATGAGATTTTCGCTCCCTCAGGCACGTCATTGCTTGTTGCGTCTAGTTGTTCATTTTCCCCCGTTGTCGCTTCGGTCAACTGCTCTGCTTGCGCGGCTGATGCACTGCCTGCAAAACCTGGTGTTTGCGAAGCAAGCAGCAGTGTTGCCATCGCTGCGGTTGTTGCTTTGGTTGCGAACATTTTCAAACGTAAATTAAACTTCCAATTCAAACTCAAATCTCGACCTCTCCCTTCAATTTCATACAAAGAAGCATAACAAATAACCTCGCATGAATATTGCCAGTCTATTCTATGATACCATAAGCTTCCTTTTTAATCGTCGTTTTCCGGGCAATTTTACAAATGTGAATTTCTGCATATTGCTAATAACAGCAAAAAAACGCCAACCACGTTGGCGTTTTCTCTGTTAGCCTGCACTCTTATGTAGGCTGATTCTATCTTTTCAACTACTCGCTATAGACGAATCGTTCGACTTCTCCTGACCTTGGACATGGGTTTTCAAAAAGGGAATAACGGTATCCCAGAAGGCTGGATCTTCCTCGGAACAACTGTGTCCTCCGCTGTTGACCCATAAATGTTCAACAGGTGGATCGGCTTTGGACATAAAATATTCAAGCTCACTCGGGGGAATGAAATTATCTCCCTTGGAGTGCACCATAAGCATCGGCAGTTGCATCCCCCTGCGCCGTTCATTCAGCATCATCACCGGATCACGCTGACGATAAGATTTCAGAGATTCACCCAGTCGCCAGAACCAGATTCTCGGAATTAACTGGGCCAGTGGAAACAAGGGCAGACGCCGGCGTCTCAGCTCTGAACTGACGATTACCTCAAATTGCGACGGCATCGAGTCCGTAATCACTGCTGATACAGGAATTCCCTCCGTCACTGCAAGAATCGTACCCAGTCCACCCAAAGAATGTCCAAGCACTCCGATGGCATCCGCATCAATCTCTGGTCGTGCAGTCGTATATTGCAATGCCGCGAGCAGATCATCCCGGAACAGGTAGGCAGATGCAGCACGAACCGGGTCACTGGCCCCATGACTACGCACATCATACATAAATAAGGCATATCCTGCTTCCCAGATCGGACGTGCGTAACGAAGAACACGGGAGCGATTGGAGCCCCAGCCATGTGCAATAATAACGAGCGGCCATGGTTTCGGAATGTCGGCTCTGGCCGGGATGAACCAGCCATGTACCCGACCTCCCCCACTTTCAAAGGTCACATCCTCAAATGGCATTGGGGGTGTCAGTGTGATTGGAATCTTCTTGGGTGTCTGGCTCTTTACCGCTGCCTTCCATAATCCACCTGCCGTTACTGCGGCCACGGCGATCATGCCGCCTATCATTGTTTTAGCTTTCACAGGGCATCTCTCCTCTCCGAATTCTGGCATACATCCATCATAAAACAATAGAATGAACGGTACGTTAAAGGACATCGGTTTTTATGATAAAGATTGATCCAACAATTAATTTAAAGGTGCCTTCATATATATACCCAAATATACATATCCCTCATATGACACTGGAGCCTATGCTTCGGCTGCTTCCACAAATCTCCGAGCACATGCTGCAATCTGCTCATGATCTCCTGAGGCAAGGGCTTCTCGTGGCAAAAGTGCACTTCCCAGACCCACTGCAGCAGCGCCTGCTGCATAATAATCAGCAATATTCTCCAGTGTGGCACCACCTGTTGCCAGCAGTGGAATATGATTCAGTGGAGCTTTGATCTCCCGCAGATACGGTATACCCAGACTCGCCATCGGAAACAACTTCACAACTCGTGCTCCCGCTTCATGGGCAGCGACAATTTCCGTGGGTGTCATGGCTCCAGGCCAGATCTCGACACCATGTTCTACAGCATATTCAATGACAGACAGATCGACATTAGGAGACACCAGAAATTGTGCGCCTGCAGCGACCGCTTCCTTTGCCATCTGCACATTCAGTACAGTACCTGCTCCAACAAAAGCCTTTCCTTCATGCCGCTCACGCCAGTCTGCAATAATATCATGTGCTCCAGGTGTATTCAGTGTGACTTCCATCAGTCGGATGCCACCATTCGTCATACCTTGTCCAGCTGTTACTGCCGCCTCACGGCTTATACCTCGCACAATCGCGACTAGCCTCGACTCTAATAGAACTTCCGTCAGATTCATATCCAGTTCCCCTTGCTTCATCAATTCGGCAGCCGAAGACAGGCAATCATGGTCACCGCTTTTCCGTTATTCATTATTGTAAAGCATATCCTCCCCTGGATGAAATACATTAATCCATTTCAATGTGAATGCGTCTGTCACCAACTCTATGATGTACTTTTATCACAATGCAAAAAACCTCTCCATGGAACATGGGCTGATTCACCCATTCAATTCCACAAAAGAGGCATCATTTCCGTCGGAAACCTAAGCGTTTTCCAATACGTTATCCTTCTCCAAATCTTTAAAGTAACGATCGTTATATAACATGCTCGGATGTGTTGGATGATAGGCGAGTGCGATGTCATTATGTTCTCGGGCCTTGGCACGGTTACCCATCCGGTCATAACAGACACATAGTTGCAGATGCGGCATCCAGGTCCAGGCTGCTTCATTCAGCACTACCATAGGATCATCAGGACGTACAGCACGAGTCGCCTGTTCGTACCAGAACAGGGCCTTGCGATAATCTTCACGGTCGGCAAAATAACCACCCAATCGACAGCATATCTCGGCTCTTGGCAAATCATAGGCAAATGATCGGAACAACGCCGTGACTTCCTGCTCCGGACGTTCAAGTGCAGCTTCACAATCCGCAATTTTCTGGCAAGCAGCGATCTGATCTTCCACCCAGCCCAGCCCGGTATCCAGAAACTTCTCATAGTACTTCACCGCATCCTCATGCTGTCCATGGTCTTTCAGTTCATTACCGAAATAGTACAAGTCACGCGGCCCAAATTCCTCTCCGGCCTGTTCCCTTTTGCGATAGATCCGCAGATTACGATCGGTATACTCCTTATCTTTCTTGTGGGTAACCGCTATATCACTATGCAGCAGATTACCCGCTACAGCCAGATATTCATGCACCGCACCAATCCAGCGAAATTGCCGGTCCCGACGCACCAGACGATTCCGCCGCAGGCTGTAGGCTACCTTGCCATCTGCTGTGAATGACAGATTGTAATCCATCGTGACACTATCAACATCCGGGTCCAGCGAACGTTTCAAGGCGATCAGTTTCGCCCGATCTTCCGGTTCGAACACATCGTCGGCATCCAGCCAAAGAATATATTCACTCTTTGCCTGATCGAAGGCATAGTTGCGTGCTGCTGCAAAGTCATCCACCCATTCAAAATCAACGATACGATCCGTATATCTGGAAGCGATCTGACGAGTGCGATCCGTTGATCCGGTATCCACAATTACAATCTCATCGGCAATACCGTTGACCGAGTCCAGACATCTGGCAAGGGAAGCTTCTTCATTTTTTACAATCATACACAGGGTAATACTGATCGTCTCTTCGCCTCGTCTGGCCCTGCGGTTAAAGGCGGAAACCCCCGGCAGTTCGGACAATCGATAGATGTGGTATGCGGGGAGATGAGTATCAACGAACAAACGAAAACCCAGTGCTTGAGCACGGATGCAGAAATGACGATCTTCACCCCAGAAGGATACATTGGGAATCTGGTCATATGAAACTCCTGCTGCCAGAACATTTTTGCGAATAAGGGTACATGCCCCCAGCCCTCCAACTTCATAACAACCCGGGATCCGTAGCTGATTTAGAAAAGCAGTCGTTTGCGTGCCCTCGTCCTCCGTCTCGGTTCCGTCTACTGTTTTGCCACCGCGGCGATATAAAGCATACTCATCTTGCAGCCATACCTGCGGCATTTCCCTGGCATCCGGCTGCCAGCGGGTCCAAAAGATATTGGATACAATGTCTTTGCCACTCGATACAAGTTGCTCCAGCGTCCGCGGATGCAGCACCAAGTCAGAATCAATCAGGAAAACCGCATCGTAGTGATTGTCGCGTGCATATTGCAATATGCGATTTTTCAAACCGGCTACACGCCAAATCTGCTCATCCTGCCAATAATGTCCTCCCTCATCCTTGCTGTACACCCCTTTGTTGTCAGGACTACCGCTACCATGTTCATCTGCTTGAATAACCGTCCCTTCATGCTGAAGCACAAATTCACGCAATATATTTGAAGCAGCTTCTTCCACGTTATCGTCAACAAACAGATAATCCGTCTTTACTGTTGTTCGTTCCAATGCATGCAGAGAATCCAGAAATTCACGGAGCACCGGAGTTGTCTGGCGAACCGGGCTGGCGATCAGTATTCTTTCTTGCTCAAACGCTTCATGCTCTTCCGATTGGCGGGTTTCCAGCAATTTATCAGAACGTCTGGACGGTCGATGATTACTCTGGCTCTCTTTCTCGCTCTCATGTTGCTTCTCATTCTGATTCTCTTTCTCATGTGAATTCAGCTCTATTAGAGGTTGGGATTCTTCTTGCGATTTGCGTAACGGGTCTTTCTTCAACGTGCTCACTCCCCCTCTCCTTATTCTAACCATGTCAACAGTCGTGGCTCTTGATCCAATATCGATTCGTACTGTTCCTTCCAACCGTATCTTGCTTCAGGGTCCAGTGCTTGATAGCGTTCATATTTGCGGATGCGGTCTTCTTCCCGCGCCCAACCATAGTGCTTCACCCGGGGAGCATGACATCCATAGGACCAATGCTGGATCGTTAACGGAAAACGACCACAATGCTGGGGTGTCTCCTTCCATTCATAGCTCATCCCCGGGTGATAACGAATCAGAAATGGCCGATAATAGGCATGCGCCTGCCAGAACTCATCTTCCCGGTAATGCGTCTCACTCCACATATCAAACAATCTGAAATAGATCGCATCTTCATTGCCACTGAGCAGCAGATCCCGTACCACCCCAAAGTCACTGGTTAGAATCTCATCCGCATCCAGATTCAAAATCCACTCCGGATTGGTCGCCACCGTCTCTTCCCATTGTTGTTTTCTCAGACTTACCTCGTCTGAAAAACGTGAAGCAGCGTTCTCCACTAATACGAGTGGAATACCGTTCAGAAGTTCCCTGCACAGCGCGACCGTTCCATCCGTGCTTCCGTCATCAATGATTACCGCCCGATCAATCCAGGGGCGATGTCTCTCCAGTGCCTGCCTGAGATAGCGATTCTCTTCATTACGAACGATCATCGACAAGGTAATATGTGGTCTTCCATGTTCTTCATGTCCATCCAAATCTTCACCCCCATGCTCAAGCTTCTACCTATTAAAATGTCGGACACACGATGCCTAGACGAATCACAATCCTCTATTTCCAATCTATGCAGAGCCGGAATGCGGATATGCAGGCCAAGTAAACCTTTCATGGGGTTAATCTTGATGAACGACAAAAAAGCACCCGCCTTCGCGGATGCTTTTAATGTGATCACAAGATTAATGTAGTGAAGTAAATGAATTAACGGTATTCAGCCAAACGATCATTGAGACTACGTGTCTGTCCATAGACTTCCTGATACAGTGCAAACAGTCCATCATAGACAGCAACCGTTTCCGGGTTCGGCTCATAGGACTTCGCTGGACGAATAAACGCTGTTGCACATTCCTGCAAGGACGGGAACCAGCCACAGCCATAGGCAGCCAGCATTGCTGCACCCATCGCAGGACCCTGTTCGCTCTCAAGCTTCACAATCGTGGCGTTAAAGACATCAGCCTGCATTTGCAACCAAGCTTCGTTCTTGGCACCGCCACCAATGGAGATGACTTCATTGACTGTTTTGCCTGCACCACGCAGAATATCAATGGACTCGCGCAGCGAGAAGGTAATGCCCTCCATCACCGCGCGTCCAAAGTGCTCCAGCTTGTGCCCCGCATCCATACCGATGAAGCTGCCACGGATATTAGCATCCGGATGAGGTGTACGCTCCCCAACGATATACGGTGTGAACAATAATCCGTTGCTGCCCGCCGGAATCTGATCAATGCCCTGCAAGAGCACATCAAATGATTTGTCCGCTGCAAATGTATCCTTGAACCAGGACAGGCTGTATCCTGCGGCAAGCGTTACCCCCATAATATAGAAGGCATCTTTCTCTCCGTGGTTAAAAAAGTGTACTTTGCCTTCGAAGTCGAGATCTTTACGCTCTTCGTAGGAAAGCACAACCCCGGACGTTCCGATGCTGCACATCGTCTGTCCTTCACTCAGAATACCTGCGCCAATGGCACCACAAGCATTATCCGCACCCCCTGCGTATACTTTCGTCGCAGCTGCCAGACCCGTTTGATCTGCAATCTCAGGCAGCAACGTGCCCACTTCCTCAAACGATTCCACAAGACGTGGACAAAGGGAGATTGGTAGCTCGAATGCTTCTGCAATCTCGTTGCTCCACTGTTTGCCTGCAACGTCTAGCAACAAAGTTCCCGCTGCATCGGAATAATCCATAGCGTAATCACCCGTCAGGCGATAACGCACATAGTCTTTTGGCAACAAGAACAAGGATGCTTGCTGTAACAATTCAGGCTCGTTTTCCTGAACCCACAAAATTTTTGGCAAGGTAAAGCCTTCCAATGCACGGTTCCGGGCAATACTTAACAGCTTGCCATCCAGTACTTTTTCGATCCGGCGGCACTGAGCCGTTGTGCGTGTATCGTTCCACAGGATTGCGTTACGCAGCGGTTTACCTTCAGCATCCACCAAAACCAGTCCGTGCATCTGACCGGAGAAGCTCAATCCCTCGATTTCCGAAGGCTGCACGCCAGACACTTCGAGCAATTTACGCAAGGAAACAATGGTTTGCTCTACCCAATCTTCGGGATTTTGTTCACTGTATCCAGCCTTGGGCTGGTACAACGGGTATGCCTCGGATGCTTCAAATGCCACTTTTCCTTCACGATTGACCAACACGGTTTTGACCGCGCTGGTTCCAAGATCGACACCAATTACGTAACTCATAGGTTAACTCCTCTCGTTTATCACAGGTTATATCCACGAAAGATCCAAGTACACATGAAAGTCACTCCGTGATCAGAAAACCCTTGGATCGCCGTTACCCCCAGATTTCCTTTAATCCCTTTGAAAAGGGAGAAATCCGGGGATAAATGCGCACGCTCCGCTTCCTCGGGTCCTTTCTGCTCACTCCGTTTTGCATGCATGATCCTGGACACACATGGATATGAAACGAGTAAAACATACTCGTTCTTATAACAGAAAGATTGATCCAATGACCTTGATTCGTCATTGGTTATAAATGAAACCTCTCAATTAAACATGTAACCACTTCGTGATCAGAAAACCTTCAGATCGCCGTTACCCCCGGATTTTTCTCATTCCCTTTTCAAGGGTAAAATCCGGGGATAAGCCTATGCTTCCGAAGCCAGCTTTCTCTCAGAAAGCTCTTAGCGAACGCTTTGCTTCCTCGAGTCCTTTCTTCTCACTCCGTTTTGCATGCACCATCTTAGACAAACATTTATATCAAAAATTTAAAAAACGCGTTATTTGTTTAGTCAAAAAACCGCCCCCGTCTTCCCAAGGGAAAGTCGGGGACGGTCCGAATGTCATGCTTGTTCAGGCGTTCCGTGGTACAAGCTTGTGCAAGGTAGGCTTAGTTACTAATGTCCAACCACATATGAGTAACCCTCGGTTGTCGACGTACACGAACCGTGCCTAATCCGCTATTAGTCAGCCAGAATGTACTGGTTAAGTTGTGCTCTCAGCAATTCCTGACGTCCGGATTGGTTTTTGCGTGGGCTTTCGTTGTTGAGTGCATACTCAGCAAGGGAAGCAAGTGTTGCTTTACCTGCAACCACATCTGCACCGATACCTTCGCTGAAGCTGCTGTAACGTTTTTCGATGAAGTCATCGAATACGCGATCTTCAATCAACTTCGCTGCTACTTTCAGACCTTTTGCATACGTGTCCATACCTGCGATGTGTGCCAGGAACAGATCGTCTGCTTCGAAGGAACCACGACGTACTTTTGCGTCAAAGTTCACACCACCGCGGCCGATACCGCCGTTTTTCAATACTTCATACATTGTCAACGTAGCATCGTACATGTCAACCGGGAACTCATCTGTATCCCAACCGATCAGCATATCGCCTTGGTTCGCATCGAGGGAACCGAGCATACCGTTTGTACGAGCAACGCGGATTTCGTGATCAAATGTGTGACCAGCCAGTGTAGCATGGTTCGCTTCCAGGTTGAGTTTGAAGTGTTTGTCCAAACCGTATTTTTGCAAGAATGCAATGGAAGTTGCTGCATCATAATCATATTGGTGTTTCGTTGGCTCTTTTGGTTTAGGCTCAATCAGGAATTGTGCGTCAAAGCCAATTTCCTTCGCGTAGTCTACAGCCATGTGGAACATGCGAGCAATGTTGTCTTGCTCCAGTTGCATGTCTGTGTTCAGCAATGTGTCGTAACCTTCACGACCGCCCCAGAATACATAGTTTTCAGCGCCCAGACGTTTACCCACTTCCAGACCTTTCTTGATCTGTGCCGCAGCGTGAGCATACACGTCTGCGTTGCAAGTGGAAGCTGCACCAAACATGAAGCGTGGGTTCGAGAACATGTTCGCCGTGTTCCAGAGCAGTTTTTTGCCGCTGGATTTCATATGATCTTCAATCAGATCAACGATTGTATCAATGTTGCTGTAGAACTCGCGCAGGTTGTTGCCTTCTGGTGCAATGTCCACATCGTGGAAACAGAAGAACGGGAGATTCATTTTTTCCAAAAATTCAAATGCCGCTTCCACGCGTACTTTCGCGAGGTCCAGACCTGAGTATTTATCCCACGAACGAACAGCTGTCTCCGCACCAAACGGGTCACTGCCGCCTGCAGTTAATGTATGCCAGTAAGCCATGCCGAAACGGAAATGTTCTTCCATCGATTTGCCGGCTACCACTTCTTCTGGATTATAATGTTTAAAAGCAAAAGGATTCTTGGAATCTTTACCTTCGAATGCAATTTTATTAACGGATTCAAAATAGGCCATGTGTAAAATGCCTCCTCAATAGTTTTAAGAAATCGTTTACACTGTTATCCTATCACATCAAATAAACTTTGTCTATTGGTTAAACAAAGTAAAATAAAATTGTTTTTTACATGTTTGTTTACGCTATAATAGTCGAATAACTTGTTTCGGATGTGGGTCAGAACCCTTTTATCAGAAGAATAGGAGTGCCTTAACCATATGAAAATTACCGGAGACCAGATGCTGGTCAAAAAAATAAACAAGTCGATCGTTCTCGATACGATCCGGCGCCATGCCCCTCTTTCTCGCGCACGAGTGTCCGAGGTTACGGGGCTGAACAAAGCAACGGTATCCAACCTGGTTGCTGATCTGATCAGTGATGACCTAGTGCAGGAGATCGGCCCTGGGGAATCCAGCGGCGGACGTAAACCACTTATGCTGCTGTTCCGAGGGACATCAGGCTATGCAGTCGGTCTGGAACTCAGTGTGACCCATTTGAAAGGCGTGCTTACAGATCTCGAAGGACACATCATTACAGAGTACGCAGTGACCTTGGAACATCATGACGTGTCCTCTGTACTGGAGCAATTGAAATTGGCAGCAAAACAGCTCATTGAAGCAGCTCCTGCTTCCCCTCATGGAGTCATTGGTATTGGCATCGGGGTGCCCGGCATGGTGGATGAGGCAGGAACGGTCCTGTTTGCACCCAACTTGGGATGGGAGAAGGTAGCTCTGCGCTCGATGCTTGAAGAAGAATTTCAACTGCCTGTAACGATTGATAATGAAGCCAATGCTGGTGCTCATGGAGAGTTGAATTTTGGGGCAGGTATCGGTGTCCGTCACATGATCTACATCAGTGCAGGCATGGGGATTGGTTCAGGCATCATGGTAGATGGTGAATTATACAAAGGCGCGTGGGGCTACGCAGGGGAAACAGGCCATATGTCCATTGAAGCGGAAGGTCTTCCCTGTTCCTGCGGAAACCGTGGTTGCTGGGAGTTATACGCATCGGAAAAAGCCTACGAGCACCCGGACCATCAGCTAAAATTACCTGCTCATACCACACGCGAGCTTATTCATTATGCGGAGCAAGGCCACGATGCTGTTCAGGAATTATACAACACGATTGGACGCAAACTGGGGATTGGCATTACCAATATCGTTAACAGTTTCAATCCGGAACGTATTATCATTGGCGGTCCGCTCTCTGAAGCAGGTCCTTGGATTGAAACAGCGTTAAAACAAGTTGTCGAGGAACGTACATTACCTTATCATCGCCGCAGTTTGCAGATTGAATGGGCAGCTCTGGGCAGCCGTTCCACCCGCGTTGGTGCCGCTTACTCTGCGATATCCCAGTTTTTAGGTAAAATTAGGGTATCTGTCTAATAACAGATGAAAATTGACATCATTTCGCCCCATTTCCTCCCTTTTTGTTAAAGAAATCCAGATGTATAATGGGGTTATGTGATTTTTGTCATGGCTGTGTGAATCAAGCTGTGTTAATTCCGATAACGAAACGGAGTGAAAAAAAGCGTGACCTACGTGGATACTTCAGATATCTCGGCGCAAATGTTTGTCACCGTCCTCCTGTTCCTGATTGTGCTTGCGCCCCTGTTCAGCCTTGGCATACTCCGATTGTTCCAGAGCAAAAAGAAGGCTGGTTTCATGTACATGCTGTCAGGATTGCTGGTGTATGTTGTATTTCAGACTTTCATGAGTATTTTTTTCTAGATGTAATTATTTGTTTTCATGCAAAATCCCCTTTCGCAGTCATTCATGGGTACACGTTATCATGTACTCTGAATTATCTACGCAAGGGGATTTTTCAGCTGCCATGAGTCCATTCTCAACATGGATGTTGAATTATGGACAAATCAAATTCTCTTAATTTCGTTCTTCCATCATATAAATGCTATCTTGGATCCATGCAGGATTTACAATTTCAATCTTTGAGGTTGGGTACCTATATATTTAATACTTTTACCTTGTTTCGAGATCCGACCTCTGAAGAAGGTAGGCAACGGAGTTTTTTGACTTACTCTTTAATCCTAGTTAACGGAACAAAAGTAGTTAAACCAGTATGTTTTTTTACTTTTTAATGTAAAATTATCGTTAATTAGAATTTAATATTGTTTGCACTTGATCAGAGAGGAGCTTTAATATGCTCAAACAGACATCTGGATTCCTGTTTGATTTTATACTTTGTTCTATCCTTTATTTTATTGGTATAACCCTACTATGGGGTATAGAACTGCAAGTTTATCCTATGATGAGTGTTAATCCAAAAGATTATATTTTGATACTCTTTGTAATTAATTGTTTGATAACTTTTCTTATTCATTCTAGATTTTATAATTTTGGAAATTGGTATACCTCACGAAAAATAATGATCAAATCCCGAACTAAAAAAATAGTAATGTCGGTTATTATTATAATGGCCTTAATTCCAATTGCTTTAACTAGTATGTGAACCCGTCAGATTACTACAAATTACTCTATTCTAAAGTAAACTCACCTGTATAAAATACAAAATCCCCTTTCGCAGTAATTCCTGGAGTTCATGTTACCATGTGCTCCACATTACAACGGTAAGGGGATTTTCACGTTACCTAGGTTAGATCACTATTTTTTAGAATTCTCTAGAGCGCGTTCTTCCATCATGTCGACAATATCCTGAATCTGACCCATGACTGAGATCGGATCGGAGAAATAGAATTTGTAGCCATCAATTTCGTATAACTCATTGTTTTTGATTGCGTCTAGCGTTCCCCACACCGGATCACTTGCATAGTCAAACGATTCCGCTTTGGCATCCACGGCCATAAACACACGATCACCGGCGTATGTCTCCACAATCTCGCTTGAGATTGTAGCCCAACCCACTTTCGGATCAACCTCGCGTTGCACATTATCGTTCATGGGAATACCCAATTCGCCATGAATACCTCTGCCTGTATATGCATTACCATAGAGCGTGATGTTTTTGACAATTCCCCCGGCAAAAACCGTAGCAGTTTCTCCCTCTTTGATAATACCGCTCAAACGTTCCTTGGCTGAAGCCAAATTCTTTTCAAACTCGATAAGCCATGCCGATGCTTCCGCCTCTTTACCAAGCATGACTCCAAGTTCCTTCACCTGATCACGAACTGGTGCTGAGTTGTCCAGATAAACGGTTGGTGCAATTTTGGAATAAGCCTCGTAACTTTGGGCATCACCTGTAACAATCAAATCCGGATTCAGACCAGTGATTGCCTCCAGATTGTCCGAAACATCCTCAATACCAGAGACTTGTCCCTCTAAATAAGGATTTTGCATAAACAAGCCATTACTACCCACGGGCTTAACGTTCAGTGCCAGAATATGCCCCAAAAAGAAGTCCGTTACGACACGTTGAGGACTCGCTGGTACCTCTACCTCACCCATAGAAGTGTTAACTATGCGTTTTGTGGCCTGATTATTTTGATTTGTATTATTTTCGTTTGAATTGCTCGCCTCACCAGCTGTTGCTTCCGATTGAGCCGTACTACCATCTCCTGCTGCACTTCCCGTATGTACCGAAGAACCCCCACTGCATGCACTTAGCAGTAATCCAAATGCCAGGAGCAGTGCGATCGGTACTTTCTTTATATTTCTTAACATGTCTTCAGACCCTCCATCTAAATATTGATAATAATTATCATTATCATAAAATGGAATATAACACGGGTCTGGAGAGCCAACAATATGATTTCTTCCTGCTAAGGATATAACATCTTCCTCCTTGATTTGCTTCCGATACATCTGTGGAGAAATTCCGTTGTACTTTTTAAAGGCATTGCTGAAATAATATGCATCCTGATATCCGATAGATGAAGCAATTACTCGTAACGGAAGCTTCGTCTCGGCCAATAGTTTATATGCTTTTTGCATACTTAGACGGATTAGACAGTCAATCGGTCCACGATTAAGCACTTGTTTGAAACAATTCGAGAGATGACCCGGACTCCGCCCCATCACTCCAGCCAAAGAATCCAACGTATGCGGTTTTGCATAGTTCTGCAACAGGTACTCCAGAGTCTGTATGACCAACTCGACTGGACTAGCTGTTTTGACGACCAGAGACTGTAGATTGTATTGTTCCACCATATGATAAACCCATTGATAGAAAGATGCCTTAAGTTGAAGCGGAAACCAAGGTCCCTCCTGCTGCTGGGTCTCTAACATACGATCTGCAATTTCATATAACATCATTGGCTGCGTTAGTGTCACACGATATGTATTGTAAGTTGGATCTTTGCGTTCATCTACAAACAGCGGCTCATCACCGGACGTTGACCGTCGTTCTGCTTTATACGAAATCAGTATATACTCTGCTCCGTCTGAACCTGCGTTAACTTCAAACAGACTTTTGGAAGGAGCATGAATAATCTCAAAAGGATGGATGGAATAGGTCTTCTGATTGAGCAATACCAGTAAGTTCCCCCTCTTTATACAGAAAAAACTGCTGGACTGCATCGTGAATAATGTTCTTTCACCCTTTGCAAGAATAGCTCGTTCAACATGAATATCTCGTATACTCGCCTGTTCCCAGAAGGGAAAATGCTCCTCCTGATCTATAATCATGCTGCGTGTTCACCTCAATTATGCTCTGCGACTTAAGAAAATGATATCGCACTTCTGTACATCGGACAATTCCGAATGATGTTTGCGACCAGATACCACTTCATCCGATTCACTCAAAGAAAACGCACAAAAAACCGTACCCTTCCGGGTACGGTTCTTTCTATATCCTAACGGCTCGCGAAAACCGGAATTGCATATGAATCGAAAATTTCTTTCAAGACATGATGATTCAGATAATCAGCCTGATTTAAGCGTCCAATGCTTTGGCAAATTGAGTTTTGTTCATACCCAGAATGCGGTGTTCACCAATGACAGTCAATGGCACGGCACGTACACCCATGTCCCATACTTGTTGTGCAAATTCATCGCTAGTTTCGATGTTGCGCTCTTCATAAGAGATACCTTTGTCAGCCAGGAACGTTTTTACGGATTTGCAGTTCGGGCAGTTCGTTGATGTATATACAATTACGTTTTCCATGTTTAATTCACCTCATATGGTTTTATATTAATCTATAGTTTGGTTGGAATCAGCTCATTCTATTACAGAACAACTGCGCTGTGCTCCAAGCTCTCAATGTATTTCTCTGTGTCCATGGCAGCCATACATCCGCTACCTGCAGCTGTAATCGCTTGTTTGTAACGTGTATCCTGAACGTCACCACATGCAAATACGCCTGGGATGTTTGTCTCGGATGTACCTGGTGTAGTCAGGATATATCCATGTTCGTCCGTAGTGATCTGTCCGCCAAGGAAACCAGTGTTTGGTGTGTGACCGATTGCTACGAATACGCCGCTTGCTGGAATCACTTCTTCTTCACCTGTTTCGTTGTTCAACACTTTCAATCCGGTTACGCCGTTGTCGCCAGCAAGTACTTCGAGTGGTGTACGGTTCAAAGCCATTTCTACTTTTTCGTTGCTGCGTGCACGATCCTGCATGATTTTGGAGCCACGCAGTTCTTCACGACGGTGTACCAGTGTTACTTTGGAACCGAAACGGGACAAGAAGCTTGCTTCCTCAAGGGCAGAGTCGCCACCGCCGATGACGATGATTTCTTTGTTACGGAAGAAGAATCCATCACATGTTGCACATGTGCTGACACCGCGGCCTACATTCGTTTCTTCGCCAGGGATACCCAGGTATTTAGCAGTTGCGCCTGTAGACAGGATCAATGTTTCCGATACGAGTTCACCCATACCTTCAACTTGAATCTTGAATGGACGCTCGCTCATGTCGATGTTGTTCACCCAGCCTGTGCGGAATTCAGCACCGAAGCGCTCAGCTTGTTTACGCATGTTGTCCATCAGTTCAGGACCCATAATTCCATCAGGGAAACCTGGGAAGTTCTCCACTTCAGTCGTTGTTGTCAGTTGGCCACCAGGTTGTGGTCCTTCAATAACGAGTGGGTTCAAGTTGGCACGTGCCAGATAGATTGCTGCTGTCAGCCCTGCAGGGCCTGTTCCAATAATAATTGATTTATACATGTATAGTTCCTCCCCCGGGTTCTGCAAAAAGGTTAGACCCTCCGGCATCAAAAGCTTAGGCTTTTGCATACACTAGAACGAAAAGCCTACATCATGTCCACAAGTCCTGCCTGTGAAATGACAATGGCCCTATGCAGAAACGGAATTCTAATTTATAATCATTCTAATCTGTTGTTCATTATGATCTCTTTTATGTACGGTGTCAATGCTCGGCAGCGATTATGAAGAAGTCTTCATCAGGAGGGAAAATGGAAGCATGAACGATGCACTCATTGGCAGTTTTATATCAGCCATGTCTACCGGCCTAGGGGCCGTACCAATTCTATTTATGCGCAAAATATCGCACCGTCTGCGTGATATCTTGCTGGCATACGCCGCTGGTATTATGACCTCGGCCTCGGTGTATAATCTCATTCCGGAAGCGCTTGGCCAATCAAATCTCTTTGTACTTGCATTTGGTATTATGCTTGGTAGCCTGGTTCTACTGGTGCTGGAGATGAAGATTCCACACGTCGATCTGGAGAATCCCGAGAAAATGCCTTTTAAAATTGAAACCAAAGCCTTCATGATTATTGCAGCCATCACCATGCATAACCTGCCGGAAGGGTTATCCGTTGGAGTCAGCTATGCAAGCTCGGATGAGAACCTGGGCAATCTCATTGCCTTCTCCATCGGATTGCAGAATGCACCGGAAGGATTCTTGGTGGCCCTCTTTCTTGTGAACCAGAACATTGGCCGCTTCAAAGCACTGGGTATTGCCACCCTGACCGGAGCGGTAGAGATTATTACAGCTATGATTGGTTACACCTTGAGCAGTCTCGTAGCTGGTCTTGTGCCTTATGGTCTGGCCTTTGCAGCCGGTGCGATGATGTTCATTGTTTATAAGGAACTTATTCCCGAGAGTCACGGCGATGGCAATGCACGTGTGGCGACGATGTCCTTTTTGCTCGGGCTCATCACGATGATTGGTCTGACCGAACTGTTTTAATTGAAGACTAAAGAACCCGAGCGAACAGTCCAAGACTGTCGACCGGGTTCTTTGTTTAGCCACAAATGAAGATTCCATGAAATTAATGGGATCGTCTGTCAGAGGTATTATGCCCTCTCCTGATCAGGATTGGATGAAACGAATCAGTTCCGAATTGAATTTTTCCAATTCATCATAGAATGCACCATGACCACTCTCTTCAAAAGCAATCAATTGAGACGATGCGATGCCCTTGTGCATCTGCTCGGCGAATTCAAACGGACAGATCTCATCCTTTTTCCCGTGCAAAATGGCTGTCGGCACCTGAATGGAACTCAGGTCACCTCGCAAGTCCTCATCGCGCAACGCAATTGCACTGCGAATGGTACCATAAGATGAAGCTTCCATGCCGAGCGCGTGGAACCAATCCATGAATGGCTGGCTGTGTTTCTTCGCAAAGAACATGCCGCCAAACGTCTCCAGTAACATCGGACGATCTGCAAAGATCGGCTCAATGATCTGCTCGTTCAACTGCTCTGGAGTCAATCCATATGGATAACCTTCACGCTGTGTGAACACAGGGGCTGCAGCAGATAACAAGGCCAGCTTTGAGACACCATGTCCCTTATGGCGAGCCATGTAATGAACTGCGATCGCTCCACCCATGGAGAACCCTGCGAGTACCGCGTCTGTCAGCTCCAGCTCATCGATAACGGCACGAACATCGTCAGCCATGCGATCATAATCATATCCTGTGGAAGGTTTATCCGATAAGCCATACCCTCTAAAATCTATCGCTATGGCACGAATGCCATGGTTCGGCAGTACGTTCAATTGGTATTCAAACATTTTATAATTAACAGGCCAGCCGTGCAAAAAGACAACCGGGGTTCCTTCGCCAATATCTTCAACATATACTTTTACATTTGGTTCCACTTGTACATAACGTCCCATATTTCACAACTCCCTTAGTATCGAATCGTCTCTTCGAATCATTACCCGCTGACCCTAGGTTCAAACGTGAGCCGTTCAACCAGCCGCATACTACCAGCGAAACCAATTAACCATCTTTCTCTCCAAATCTGATTACCGCAGCAGCCTAAGCCCATTCAGAATAACCAGAATTGTACTGCCTTCATGACCTACCACACCTAGAGGCAATGCAACGTCTTGGAGGAAGTTACCCGCAATTAAGGCCACAATAACGGTGATGGCAAAAAACATATTCTGCTTCACCGTGCGCTGTGCTCGCCGGGCCTGCCCAATCACCCAAGCGATCTCTTCAATATTGTCGTTCATCAGTACCGCATCAGCGACCTCCAATGCAGTTCCGCTACCCGACAATCCCATCCCCATACCCACAGTAGCTGCAGCAAGTGCTGGTGCATCATTGACTCCATCCCCTACCATTAACACAGGACCATACTTTTTGCGGAGGCCTTGAACCTGCTTCACTTTATCTTCAGGCAGCAAATCTGCATAGACCATACTTACTCCTGTTTCACGGGCAATTACAGAAGCTGATCTGGCTCGGTCTCCTGTTAACATGACAACTTTTACACCCATCACTTCAAGCTTTTTCACTGCAGCTGCTGCCTGTGGCCGTACCGTGTCCCGCATCGCGATCAGCCCGACTAATTCACCATCAGCCATAACAACGGATACGGTTTTCCCCTCCCCCTCAAGACGAGAGCGTACATCGTCCCACTCAGAAGACACCTTCACAGGGGTAACACCCTGTTTATCTGGATCATCAACGTTGCTGTCTTTCATCTCCTCTGACTGCATCGATTCCATTACATCTGTTTTGCCAATACTCCAGACCACACCATTTATAGTTCCTTCGATACCCCAGCCTGTTAGAGCCTGTACGTGCTCCGCTTCCTGAAGTGTAATGTTCTCCTTGTTCGCCTGATCTACGATGGCACGAGCCAAGGGGTGCATGGAGATGTTCTCAATCGCCGCTACCGCAGCTAACAGCTGGGTACGATCTACATGTTCAGCCGTAATAATATCGGTGACTTGCGGGGTGCCCATGGTCAATGTACCTGTTTTGTCAAAAGCCACGACCTGCGTGCGAGCCATATTCTCCATATGGGCACCACCCTTGAAGAGAATGCCACGGCGGGCACTGCTGGACATCGCGGACAGCATAACAGGCATGATGGAAGACACCAATGCACAAGGCGAAGCAACCACCAGAAATACCATCGCTTTATAAAATGCCTCATTCCATGTCCAGCCAAGCAGTAGTGGAGTTCCTGCAATCACAAGTAAAGTCACCCCTACAACAATGCGTGCGTAAATTCCTTCAAACCGCTCCATGAAACGCTGGGAATCCGGCACTTCTGCCTGCGCTTCTTCCACCATTTTAATGATTTTGCCAAACAGTGACCCTTCAGCCGATTTTGTAACCTCTACGTATAAGGCGCCCTCCCCGTTTACCGTACCTGCATAGACTTCATCCCCCGCAACTTTGTCCACAGGCAGGGATTCTCCAGTAATGGACGACTGATTGATAAAAGAACTCCCCCGGTACACCACGCCATCCGCAGGAATCAGTTCTCCCGGTTTGACCAACAGCAGATCACCCGGCTGCAGATCATCAATAGCCACGAGATTCATCTGTCCATCTTCAATACGCAGTGCAGTCTCCGGCTTAAGTGCGAGCAACGATGAGATATCCTTATGACTGCGCTCTGTCGCATAACTTTCCAACGCACCACTGAGTGCAAAAATAAAGATAAGCATCGCGCCTTCATTCCAGTAACCGATGGCTGCTGCCCCAAGGGATGCGGCAATCATCAGCAGATTTACATCCAGATCACGGTCCTTAACCAGTGTCTCGATACCTTCCTTCGCTTTGGTCCAACCGCCCACGGCATACGCCACAATGTAGAGCATGATGGATAAGGTACCAAAATACGGTGCAGTTCCCCAGGCAATCAGCATCAACAGCCCGCTGCCCAATGCAGATTGCATCTCTTTATTCTGCATCATGGCTTTAAAATCAGGCTTCTTGCCCCGATTGGGGCCGGGTGTTTGGGATGAGCGTTGTTCTGCTTGTTTCTGTCTGTTTAGAGGTTGATGTATCGCTTGCATATGAATCACGTTCCTTTCGAATGGTAGGTTTGCGGATAGTGAATGTGCTCAAGTTCCGCTTCCAGAAATGAAGTTGTATTGAGAATGAGAGCCATTGTTAATGCCCTAAAAATGACACATGCTGCTGCGGGAATCCCGCAGCAGCATGGTTTTGTGAATGATTTTACAATAATCTCGAATGAGAATGATAATCATTTTTGTACTTGTGCAATTATTTTTACCCAATACAACTTTTAATCAGTATATGCCTGTGATCCACATTTGTAAATGGGCTTTTTCGATGGATACTCATAAATATGTGTTCAAAAAGACAAAAAGCCCCTGTCCCAGAGGACAACGGCTTTAACCTTCTATTGATATTCAATATGACCTGTTTATGCCATATCACTTAAGCGATTGTTCGCACATCCACCCAATGCCATTTACGCGCCTACACTTGCTCCCTGACTTGCTTTGATGGCTTGCTCCAGATCATAGATAATGTCTTGAATGTTCTCCGTACCCACAGACAGACGAATCAATTCCGGATTAACCCCTGCTGCAGTTTGTTCATCTTCAGTCAACTGTGCGTGAGTTGTACTTGCCGGGTGAATAATCAGTGACTTGGAGTCGCCCACGTTTGCAAGGTGAGAGAACAGTTTGACACTTTCAATCAATTTGCGCCCCGCGTCCGCACCACCTTTGATTCCAAAGGTCAGAATGGCACCCTGCCCTCTTGGCAGATACTTCTGTGCAAGCTCGTAAGAACCGTGGCTCGGCAGACCTGCGTAACTTACCCATGACACATCCTCATGTTTCTCAAGGAATTCCGCAACTGCAAGGGCATTGCTACTATGACGCTCTACGCGCAAATGTAACGTCTCCAGTCCTTGCAGCAACAACCAGGAGTTGAATGGAGAGATCGTTGCACCCAGGTCACGCAATAGCTGTACACGAGCTTTGATAATATAAGCAATCGGTCCAACCGCTTCCGTATATACAACACCGTTATAACTGGAGTCCGGCTCCGTCAATCCAGGGAACTTGCCACTTGCGTTCCAGTCAAATTTTCCGCTATCCACGATAACGCCACCAATGGATGTACCATGACCCCCAATAAATTTCGTTGCAGAGTGAACGACAATATCTGCGCCATGTTCGATGGGACGAAGCAGGTACGGACTTGGGAACGTATTATCCACGATCAAAGGAATTCCATGTTCATGAGCGATAGCTGCTACCGCTTCAATATCCAGTACATTCCCCTTTGGATTACCGATCGTTTCGGCATACAATGCTTTCGTTTTCTCCGTAATCGCTGCCCGGAAATTCTCAGGATCACTGGAATCCACAAATTTCACGTCCAAACCCAGTTTCGGCAAAGTTGTCGAGAACAGATTGTATGTACCTCCATACAAACTCGCCGAAGAAACGATCTCATCACCTGCACCAGCAATATTCAGAAGTGAAAACGTAATGGCTGCTTGACCAGAAGCTGTAGCCAGCGCGCCAGCTCCGCCTTCCAACGCTGCAATCCGTTGCTCAAACACGTCGGTTGTTGGATTCATCAAACGGGTATAGATGTTGCCAAACTCTTTCAAACCAAACAGGTTAGCTGCATGCTCGGTGTCCTTGAATCCATAGGATGTTGTCTGATACAAGGGTACAGCTCGTGCGTTGGTGGTTGGATCAATCTCCTGGCCTGCATGAATTGCCAATGTTTCAAATGAAAGCTCACGTTCGTTTGACATAAATCTGAATCCTCCCTCGATATATACGTTCTTGAAGTTCCTGATGTCTTCACATGGTGGCATATGTTTTCCATATTCTCTCACAAGATGTCGTATTTGAAAAGACTTATTTCCGATTGTTCCGATAAGAAAAATTAAATATGTACACTATTTATTTCTGTACTAAAAAAACCTTTGCCCTCGCAAAGGTTTTTCAGCTACTTTGGCTTAGGTATGCAATACCGAAGCCAGGGTTTTGTTAGACCCGAACTGCACTCCATACTTCACGCAAATGTTTGGCTGCAGGTACAGCTTCCTCCGCAGTTACGCCTTCAAGTGAAATATCGATATGTGGCTTATACGTTTTTAGCAATTCAAAAAATAACGGGTAATCCAGTATTCCTGCCCCAGGTACTGGGTTGAACTTCTCTCCCTGTGCATCAAAGGCTACATCCTTCGCATGGATCACAATCATGCGCTGATACAGCGATTCCATCACCTCACGCAAGAAAGCCCCTTGATCTGCTGCATGTGGCTGTTTGATCAAATTACACGGGTCGAACAGCATCCCCAGATTCGATGAAGGAATCTCTTCAAACAAACGTGTCATATGTTCATGCGTATGAAGGGTATGTGTGGACACAGGCTCAATCGCCGCATGCACGCCCCATTTCTCCGCTTCCTCAGCCAACTCCTCAACCGTTTCTTTCAGCACACTCCACGCCTTCTCTTCATATCCATCCGGATGTGTATCCTGATAGGTGTCCAAGCCCCCGGTCTCCGTTGCTACCATGCTGCAACCAAAATCCCGGGCATAACGCAAATGCTCCTTGAATCGATCAATGTCCGCACGTCGTCTTACTGGATCAGGGTCAATCGGATTAATATAACAGCCCAGTACTGCAATCTTCACCCCGCGCTGTGCAAATTGATCTCCGATCTCATTTGCCAGTCCGGGGCTCAGCTTGCCATTTGATGAGTCCACATCTGATAATGCTTTGGCCAGCGCCAGCTGTACGGAATTAAATCCGTTATCCGCAATCGTCTGTGCAAGCTGTGCTGTAGGCTGTTTGCCAAATGTATGTGCCAGAATACCAAGTTTCATCTCACTGCCTCCTTATGCTAATCCGATTATCAAACGATTAACGTGCCATCCAGCCTCCATCGACATTCAGCACATGACCATTCAGATAATCCGAAGCGGCAGATGCCAGAAAGACAACCGGGCCTTTCAGATCTTCTGGTGTTCCCCAACGCCCCGCAGGAATACGGGCTGTAATATCCCGGTACCGATTCTCGTCCGCACGGATCTGGGTAGTATTATCGGTTTCCATATAACCAGGTGCGATACCGTTAATCTGGATTCCCTTCCCTGCCCATTCATTGGCGAGTGCTTTCGTTAAACCGGCAACGCCATGTTTACTGGCTGTATATCCTGGCACATTGATCCCACCTTGATAGGACAACATGGATGCAATATTAATGATTTTGCCACTTCCGCGTTCAATCATATGTCTGCCTGCCAATTGGCTTAGGAAAAATACAGTGTTCAGGTTCAGACCAATTACATCATGCCAGTCCTGCCCTGCATGATCAGCCGCAGGTGTGCGACGGATGATTCCGGCATTGTTGACGAGAATGTCAATTCTGCCCTGGAACGCAAGCGCCTGTTCGAACACAGCCGACAACTCATCTTCACGACTTAAATCCGCTTCAATCACATAAGCCTTGCGTCCGAGTGCTTCAATGGCACTTGCCGTTTCCGCAGGCTTGGAATAAGAGACCAGCACCACATCAGCACCTGCTTCTGCCAAACCAATGGCCATCCCTTGTCCAAGTCCTCCCGAGGTACCTGTCACCAGTGCAACTTGTCCGCTTAAATCAAATGGGTTCATGAATGATTCCTCCGCATGGTTTTGATATGCAATCCTTAGAGCCGTCCGTTCTTTAATCCCATGAATAATGAATGAGGTTAACTTTGATAATCCACTGTGACACCGCTCTGCTCGTATAAGGCAGCCGTCTCTTCATCCAAACGACTATCGCTGATAATGTAGTCCAGTTCCGAACACTGGGCAAAAGTCCGAAGTGCAAATTGTCCAAATTTATAATGATCCACAACGCCGTATACTTGCTGCGAGGCAGATATCATTGCTTTTTTCAAAGGAACCAGATCTCCCGTGTATATGGATAATCCAAATTCGGGATGAAGGGCTGTCGTGGATATAAAGGCTTTATGAATGTTAAGACTGGATATAAACGCAGCCGTATCATCCCCAACCAACATATTCCGTACACGCGCCCCGCCAGGCACAACCAGTCGCACTTGCTCCTTTTTGGTCAACTCCGCAATAATGAACAGGTCATTGGTCACCACCGTCAGTGGTTGATTATCGAGACGTTTGGCCATCTCCAGCGTGGTGCTGCCACCATCGAGGGCAACGATATCTCCAGGTCGAATGTAAGTAAGGGCACGTTCAGCAATCTCCGTCTTCTCCGGATGATGCTTCTCGGTAACTCCGCGGCTATTCAAGATGCCATACTGATCATTCTGAGCCAGCATAGCACCACCGTGGACACGTACGAGCAGTCCCATACTCTCCAACTTGTCGAGATCCTCTCGCACTGTTTTCCCAGTCACCTGCAGCAACTCACTCAGATCACTGACGGTTACTTCCTGACGCTCCAGCAGAGCCTCCATAATTTTTTCATGTCTTTTCAATGGATTCATCATAATCAACTTCCTATATCACCTGAGTCAAATAGCAGTTTCACACGTACACTTCGGGTACAGAAAACCTTCCGATCACTCTTATCCCCATATTTCCTTTGATCCCTTATTTAAAGGGAGAAATCTGGTGATAAAGGCAAGCTTATGCTTTCGAAGCAGCTTTCTTTCCAGAAAGCTCTTAGCTTCGCTTCTTCTGGTCCTTTCTGTACCCTCCGTTCTAGTGTCTACCCTGTCAATTTAACTCAGACATCTGTAATTTATTATTTCAGGTCTTTCATCGCTACGCCGTCCATATCTTCGAACGTCTGGTTCTCACCAGCCATCGCCCAACAGAAGGTGTAATTGCTTGTACCCACACCACTGTGAATGGACCAGCTTGGGGAAATGATCGCCTGGCGATCACGTACAACCAGATGGCGTGTTTCGTTTGGCTCACCCATCATATGGAATACAACACCGTCTTCAGGCAAGTTCCAGTACAAGTATACTTCGGAACGGCGGTTATGGGTATGTGCAGGCATCGTGTTCCACATGTTACCCTTGTCGAGTTCGGTAATGCCCATCACCAACTGACAACTCTGAATTCCACCTTCTCCTTGGTGAATGTAACGATAGATCGTACGTTCATTGGAAGTTTCGATGCTGCCCAGATGATTTGGCTGAGCTTGTTCTTGCGTTGCTTTTACTGTTGGATAGGTGTGATGAGCCGGTGTGGATACAAAATAGAATTGGGCAGGTTGAGCCTTGTCACTGCTCGTGAACACAACTTCCTTCACACCTCTACCGATGTAGAGACATTCCTTCGCTCCAATCTCATAACCTTGTCCGTCCGCTGTCACTGTTCCGTGACCACCGACATTAATGATACCGATTTCACGACGCTCCAGGAAAAAGTTCGTTCCGATATCTTTCAGGTTCACTTCAAGGGTAATGTCCTTGCTCTCAGGTACAGCCGTTCCCACAATATAACGATCCACATGAGAATACACCGTTACCAATTCATCGGTTGCAAACAGTTGCTCCATCAAAAATTCCTCACGCAGGCGAGATGTATCATACGTTTTCACTTCATTGGGATGTGCAGCATAACGATTTTCCATTATTAATCCATTCCTTTCGTCATTTAAATTAGTTGGGATTGAGTTTGATAATGTTCATATAAGTTCATTTTAGTTCATTATGTATCTTTTGTGTACCTTTATTTTCGAAATAATAATTTTCTACGACAAAACATTTATGATTCTAACTGTCTTCGATATAATACAAGACATGGTCAGTCAAAGGAGATGCAAGCTATGGATTACCAATCGTGGATCGGAGTATCTACTCCTCCCAAGAAAATGGTAGTGGAATCGGAGGTAACAGTCCAAGTACTGCAATAACGGCTGCCATAATCGCAGTAAACATCATCTCTTTAATCTTCACAACAAGGCACCCAATATGAATTAGTTGTTAATTACGCATTCTTTATGTTGAGTTTTTTCTATGTCTTATGTATTACTGTAATAAGAGAACCTTCCCTTCGATACCCGATTCAGCCGCTGCAATAGCCTGGTGTACATTCGTTAGTTCATACGTCGCCCCAATGTTTGCCATGACAAGCCTCCCTGCTCTGACCAGCTCTATCACCTCATGAAATACCTGTTCCCAGCGTTCTTGCGAACAGCGTTCCACCCAATGCTTTAACCAGAAAAGTTTCACTTGAACTTGTGTTCCCCGGGTTACTTCATGCCATAAAGGTGTGATACCCGAAAGCAGTCCTACACTGATGACCGTCCCATTTGGTTTAAGGTAACTGACTAACTGTTCCCCGTCTGTCCCTCCAATACAATCCACGGCTGCATCAGCACCGCACCCCTCTGTTAATTCCGTAATTCTAGCCTGTAGCAACTCGTTCGTCGTATTGATAACAGAAACTGCTCCAAGACGATACAGTTCAGCAGTATGACGATCATCTCTCGTAAGCGCAATCAACTTAAATCCATTGATTTTTGAGATCTGTGCAAAGATTCGTCCGATCGCAGATCCCCCTGCATTCACAATCAGGGTATCACCATACGTAAGCTTAAGCACCTCTGTACAGATCAACCAAGCCGTCACCGGATTAATATAGAGCTGACTGGCTGATTGATCATCGATATCATTCGGCACAATAATCGTATGTTGCTCCAAAGTCTTCACGACGTCCTGCCAAGTATTCTCACCTTTTAGCGGCAAGACACGGCGCCCCAACATTTGATTGGATACTCCCGGTCCTACTGCTTCTACTATCCCCACACCCTCAAACCCGGGAACAGCTGGTAAACGGGTACGATGCGGGTAAGCTCCTCGAACAGGAATGATATCGGAGGGATTAATAGGCCGAGCATACATCCTCACTGCTAATTCACCGGGGCCAGGGGGTATCACATCTTTTTCTTCCATACATAACACTTCACATGGTTTGCCAAAACGATAATAACGGATTACCCTAGCTTTCATTGGTACATCTCCTAAAATAATTTTGCTAAAATAGCTCTAGCTAAAATATTGAATATATTGACAGAGTGTATAACAATAGTATCAATGGTAAATTATTTCATCAATGACTTATTATGATATTTACAACTTTTTTTCATTAAAATATGCGATAACTTCTGCTTAGAAAAAAAAAGAGCCCCACAACCTTGAATTCCAAGGTCGTGAAGCTCTTCATCATATGAATTAATGTGCAACAGCATTGTTAAGCATGATCCAGATCGAACCAATTACGATGGTCATCATAATCAGTAATCCGAAAATAAGGGCCATGACATTCCAGCGTGGTTTCTCTGTTTCACGGATATGCATGAAGAAGAAGAGTTGAACCACAAACTGAAGTGCTGCTGTACCAAGAATCACAATGAGTGTACCTGTTTTGCCCATCATGTCGTTCAAAACCACCACAAGTGGAATGATTGTCAGTACGACGGACAGAATGAAGCCGATGACATAAGACTTCAGTGAGCCATGTTGTTCATGGCCGTGGGAATCATGTGAGTTGTGCTCTGCCATCTACATCACCCCCATGAGATAGACGATCGACAGGAGGAAGATCCATACGACGTCCAAGAAGTGCCAATACAAGCTGATGACGTTGATCTTACCGCGAGTAACGTCGGTAATCCCACGTTTTTTCAGTTGGAACATGAGTCCGATCATCCAGATCAGACCAAGCGATACGTGAAGTCCGTGAGTACCCACGAGGGTGAAGAATGCACCAGAAGCCGCACTCGTCGTGTAACTAAAACCTTCGTGAACCATCTCAACAAATTCGTAAACCTCCAGGGCGATAAAGCTTGCACCCAGAACAGCTGTAACAATCAGCCAGTTAATCAATTGTTTCACTTTACCCTGGTTCATTGCCAGAACGGCAAGTCCGCTCGTAAATGAACTCGTGAGCAAGATAAATGTCTCGGCGATAACGCCAGGCATTTTGATCAGTTCGGACAAAATCGGTCCGCCCGCCGAATTGTCACGCAACACAATGAAGGTTGCGAACAATACGGAGAACAAGATAACGTCGGAAATCAGGAAGAACCAGAATCCGAGAATTTTCATTTCCTGTGGATCATGGTGGCCATGGTCATGACCATGCGCATGATTCTCACCGTGCTTAGCGGCTGCTTGAGCCATCTATACCGACCCCCTTAACGACGCTTCGGTACGCTTAATTTCGTCGACCGGAATGTAATAATCCGTATCGTAAGAGAATGAACGGGCGATCATACAGATGCCTACGCCAGCAAGTCCGAGAATCGCCATCCACAGCCAACCGAATACGAAGCCGAAACCAGCAACGAACCAGAAGACAGACATGATGAACGGAATCGAAGAATTCTTCGGCATGTGAATCGGCTCAAGCGGTTGCTCAGGCGGATAGATGCCTTTGGCACGACGTTCTTTCTCTTCCCACCACTCATCAATATCATCTCCGCGCGGTGTAACAGCGAAGTTATATTCAGGAGCTGGTGAAGGAATCGACCACTCGAGCGTACGACCATCCCATGGATCGCCGGAAGCTTTAAGTGTTTTGTATTTGCGAATACCGTCTGCAATTTGTGCAACTTGGAACAAGAATCCGACACCCATCAGGAACGCCCCGATTGTGGATACGAAGTTCAATTCCCACCAGCCAGTATCCCAGCCGTATGTGCTCAGACGACGTGTCATACCCATCAGACCGACAGCGTACTGCGGCATGAAGCAGACATAGAAACCAATATTCCAAGTCCAGAATGCCCATTTGCCCAGTTTCTCTTCGAGTTGGAAACCGAACATTTTAGGCCACCAGTAATACAGACCAGCGAAGTATCCGAAGACAACGCCACCGATCAATACTTGGTGGAAGTGGGCAATCAGGAAGTAACTGTTGTGGAACTGGAAGTCAGCAGGAGCAACGGATAACAGAACGCCTGTCATACCCCCGACAATAAAGCACGGGATAAAGGCAAGTGTCCACATCATCGGAGTCGCCATGCGAATCCTTCCTCGATACATGGTAAACAGCCAGTTAAATATCTTAACCCCTGTTGGAATAGCAATCAACATCGTAGTTACGGCGAAGAATGCATTCACGTCCGCTCCTGAACCCATCGTGAAGAAGTGATGCGCCCATGTAAAGAAGGACAGGAAGCTGATAATTAACATTGCAAATACCATTGACTTGTAACCAAACAGTTTTTTCCGAGAGAAGGTACTTACAATCTCGGAGAACACACCGAATGCCGGCAAGACGACAATGTATACCTCAGGGTGACCCCACATCCAGATCAAGTTGATATACATCATTGGGTTACCGCCCAGATCAAGTGTGAAGAAATGCGCCCCGGCAAACCTGTCGAGGAATAACAATGCAAGTGTCACGGTCAAGATCGGGAAAGCAAACAAGATAATGATACAAGTGGAGAATACCGACCATGTGAACATCGGCATTTTCATCCATCTCATGCCTGGCGCACGCATTTTAATGATGGTAACCAGGAAGTTGATACCGGTAGCCAGGGAACCGATACCCGATATCTGTATACCCCATATATAGAAGTTCTGTCCGACCCCCGGACTGTGTGACAGCTCCGATAGAGGTGGATAACTCAGCCATCCCGCGTCTGGTGAACCACCGATAACGAAGGACAGGTTAAACAGCATTGCTCCCAGGAAGAATAACCAGAAGCTCAATGCATTCAGAAACGGGAAGGCAACGTCCCTTGCTCCGATCTGTAATGGCACGATAACGTTAAATAAACCAAACATAAATGGCATCGCCATGAACAAGATCATGATTGTGCCGTGAGTTGTAAAGACCTGATTATAATGTTCAGGATGTAAGAAATCCATGTTAGGCATAGCCAGCTGCAGACGCATCATCAATGCATCCACACCACCACGGAACAACATGATAATGGAAGCAATGATATACATAATACCGATCTTTTTATGATCGACGGTAGTTAACCAGTTACGCCAGAGCCAGCCCCATTTTTTGAAATAAGTCAGCACCGTTACGATAGTAATCATCGTAATACCGATGGCCACGTCTGCTCCATAGATCAGCGGGTCGCCAGTTACGAAAAACTCCGATGCAAACTCTTTAAGTCTCTCTAACATTGGGGGCCTCCTTTCGAATCTTTAGTTAGCACTCTTGTCCTCGTCTTGATTGGACTTGTCAGTTGCACTTTGAATGGCTCCAGAAGCTTCACTTGAACTTCCATGCTTACTGTGAGCACTTTGACCATCTACAACATACTTGGTCACAATATTTTGGAACAATCCTTCTGGGAAGGCAGAATAATAAGCAACATTGCTTGTTCCTGGTTCAGCCAGTGCTTTGTAACCTTCTGTAGTCAACGCCTGAGAACTCTGTTTCACTTCAGCTACCCAATTGTCGAAATCTTCGTCCGATGTAGCATTCACATCAAAACGCATTTCTCCAAAATGCTCACCTGTGAAGTTAGCGCCTGAACCCCAGTACTTGCCTTCATGATCTGCCTGCAGATACAAGGTCATCGCCATACCCGACATCGTATAAATCTGTCCTCCAAGTTGCGGAATCCAGAATGAGTTCATCGGTGAATCCGCAGTGAGTTCAAATTTCACGGGCCGGTCTGCCGGTATATTCAGCGTGTTGACCGTTGCAATCCCTTGCTCAGGATACATAAACAGCCATTTCCAGTCCAGTGAAGACACTTGGATGGTAATTGGTTCTTTCTCATGAGCCAACGGCTTCGAAGGCTCCAGATCATACGTGTAACGAATCGTTACAATTGCAAGTATTCCAATAATAATAATTGGAACCGTCCACCAGATTGCCTCCGCCTTCGTACTATGAGACCAGTTAGGCTCATAAGCAGCTTTGTTATCCGGCTTGTCGCGGTAACGCCATACGATTACGGCAGACAAAATGAGTACTGGCACAATGATGACAGCACACAAAATTGTCGAGATGACAATCAAATCTCTCTGCGAAGCGCCAATTGGCCCCTTCGGATCCAGAACAACGTACTGCCCGCCTGCCAGCATTGGCCAGACAATCAATGCAATTGTAACCAACGTCAGGACAACCGGAATGATAATCCGGATTAGCGACCTAGGTTTCTTGTTCATTTTGATCCCCTCTCCTTAAATTCGCTCATACTGAAAAATCAGTATACTACTCTCTTCCTACTAAAGATATCAGAAATGAACAACTTTTTTGTTCTTGTTAACAAATTTGTCGATTTTACACCTTAAATGTGTGAATTTTTTCTCACAAATCGCTTGCATGCTTGATATTTGTACTTCGTAATCTTTACACTTCAAGTCACAAAATAAAACCCTTTGCAGTCCCGTTGAACAGTGTCAACGAATCCGCAAAGGGCTTTATTGACTGGATTCCGGGAACTTATCCAGTCTTATTATGAACGAATTAACGCAGGATTATAATCAATCGGCGCCTTCGTCTTCCCGGCGTGTATGAACAAGGCCAATCGCTTTGGCAATAACGTAAATAAACACACTACCTACAAGGAATCCAATACCAACCATCAAGCCAAGATTACGATCATTAAAGTCGTTCAGATTGATCAGACACATGACCACTCCCGTAATGAGTGCGACCCATGCCAGAACTGTCATCGTCAAGACGGCGCGCCGCATATTTTTGTCTTTGCGCTCCAATTGGCTAACCATTGCTGTCTTCGATGCCATAGTAAACACTTCCTTTTCCCTTTTTGTAAGTGCTTTCCTTATACCAATATACCACATCAGTATGATTTTTAGTCAACAAATGTTCAAATTTTATTCGCAATTTGGACACTTTATTTTGATTTCGACCGTTGACAAAACATTTTTCAATTCACTCATACTTCTTATAACCCAAAAAACGTCTCTTCATAACAGGAACTGCACTTGACCTTATGAAACCTTTATGAACTACTCATTTCCAACGGTAAAAATGCAAAAAAGACGGCACATTGGAATACTCCAATGTTACCGTCTTTTTCAACTTCAATAAGGGAACCATATATAATGAGGACCTGCTTTTCCCTTAAACCTGCCACCCAAACTATTGGGGATTATGTTCGTTCCGTGTCTCCAACCAATTATTCTTGATGACGTTCTGATACCAGTAATAACTCTCCTTCGGCGTTCTCACGAGTGAACGATAGTCCACATGAACAAGACCAAAACGCATGCGGTAGCCTTCTGCCCACTCGAAATTATCCATCAGTGACCACGCCATGTACCCTTTCAGGTTAATACCGTCGTTAATGATGCGGTGAATCTGAGCCAAGTGCTGTTCATAATATGCAATTCGGCGATCATCATTAATTTTGCCATTCTCCAGATCATCATTGATGCAGGCACCGTTCTCCGTGATATACACATCCACATTGCCGTATTTTTGCAAGTAATGCATAAATTCATACAAACCACGTGATTCCACGGGCCAGCCAATATCGGTTTTGGTGAGGCCCATATCAACTTCTTCCGATTGCAGAGCACCTGCCTCCGGATTGAAGCGATTGATCCCCATCGTGTAATAGTTAATACCTAGTAGGTCGATCGGTTGCGAGATGATCTCCATATCGCCTTCTTGGATTGGCACCGTAGCTCCCGCTTCTGCGAACCAGTCCACCATAAATTGCGGGTACGAGCCTTTGTAGATCGGGTCAAGGAACCAGTCCGTATTGAGCGCGATTGATCTATCACACGCAGCTTGGTCCTCAGGAGATTTGCTGTACGGCTCAGCCCAGCATACGTTCGGAGCAATACCGATCTGTCCGGTTGTACCCAAACGACGGAAGGATTGAACGGCTTTGCCGTGAGCGACCAGCAATCCATGAGCAACATTAATTGACGTCTGCAGGTCTTTGTTTCCTGGCGCATGAATCCCGAGAAGGTTCGACAGGAACGCGATGCACCATGGTTCGTTGAATGTCAGCCAGAAGTTGATTTTGCCAGAGAATTCTTTGAAGATCACTTCGGCATATTTCACAAAAGCATCCACAGTTCTGCGGTTGCCCCAGCCTCCGTCATCCTCCAGCGTTTGCGGAAGATCCCAGTGATACAGGGTGAGGAACGGTTCAATTCCAGCCTCGATCAATGCATCCACGAAGCGGTGGTAGAAGTCCAGACCTTCCCGATTGATCTCACCATCTCCGTCAGGAATAATACGTGGCCAGGCAATGGAGAACCGGTATGTATTAATCCCGAGTTTCTTCATCAGTTCGATGTCTTCCTCATACCGATGGTAACTATCACACGCGACATCTCCATTATCTCCGTTATATACTTTGCCAGGGGTGCGCGCAAACGTATCCCAGATGGATACCCCGCGTCCACCTTCCTGTGCCGCTCCTTCTATTTGATAGGAAGCTGTTGCTGTACCCCAGCGAAAATCTTGCGGAAATTTAAAAATGGTCATGGTTGGCTCCTCCGTCTCATGATGACACGCGGATCGTCTGTCCTGCGGTCATGGTTAAAATAATTACATAATCGCCCTGAGGCGTAAGCTCTGCCTTGGCTTGTTCGTTTCCTTCCACACGCAGCGGATAAACACTGCGAAGGGTCAGCGACTCATTTCGATCTGCCTTAATAACCGCTGACACAAGCTTGTTGTCCGTCCACGTTATTGCTACCGTATAACCACCTCTTGCACGAAGCCCTTCAACACGACCTTGAGTCCAGAGTTCAGGCAGTGCAGGCAGTAAATGTAACTCGTTCAAGTGGCTCTGCAATAACATCTCCGCGATTCCAGCCGTGCCTCCAAAATTACCATCAATTTGGAATGGTGGATGGTCATCAAACAGATTCGGATGTGTGGACCGGGCCAGCAACGTGCGCACAAACTGATGTGCCTGGCTGCTATCCAGCAGTCGTGCATACAGATTAATCAACCATGCACAGCTCCATCCTGTATGCCCGCCACCTTGTGAGATACGACGTTTAAGTGATACCCGTGCTGCTTCTACCAATTCCGGTGTGTGTACTCGATTGATCTGCTCCCCCGGATACAACCCATACAGATGGGAGACGTGACGATGTCCTGGTTCAGATTCAGCAAAATCTTTAAACCACTCCAGCAATTGTCCTTCGCTTCCAATTCGGAATGGATAGAGTTTGTCCAGAGCCTCACCCCACTCGCTCGCCAATGACTCATCTAGATTCAATTGCTTCGCGGCCTCAATACAGCGGCTGAACAGTTCACGAATTAACGTCATATCCATCGTTGAAGCCATGGATATACTGCGTGCCTCCCCAGCATCTGTGAGAAACTTGTTCTCAGGTGAAGTAGATGGAATCGTAACCAGATAACCATCGGGCCCTTCCACCAGCCAATCGAGACAGAACAGCGCCGCCTCTTTCATGATGGGATACGCACGTTCCTCAAGAAAACGCTGATCCCCGGTAAATTGGTAATGCTCCCATAGATGCGAGGTTAACCATACGCTACCCATCGGCCAGAAAGCCCAGCTTGCATCTCCACCTGTCGGTGTAGAGGTTCTCCAGATATCCACGTTATGATGAGCAGTCCATCCACGAGCTCCATACAGAATCCGCGCCGTTCTTCGTCCTGTATCACTTAGATCGGTCAGCATATCAAACAGCGGCTCATGACATTCACTGAGATTGCAGACTTCTGCCGGCCAGTAATTCATCTCCGTGTTGATATTGATTGTGTAATCACTATGCCATGGCGGCTCTACCTGATGGTTCCAGATTCCCTGCAGATTGGCAGGCTGGCTGCCCGGACGCGAACTAGCCATTAACAGATATCTTCCATATTGAAAATAAAGTGCCTCCAGTCCAGGGTCTTGTTGCCCTGCCTGATAAGCCTGCAGCCGCTCATCTGTAGGTAATTCGGCGTTAGCCGATACCCCTAAATCAATAGAGACTCTGTTAAACAACGCGCTATGATCCTGAATATGTCGGTCACGAAGCGCTTCCGCGACATGTGTGGTCGCTTTGAAGATCATCTCCTTGCATTCCTCTTCCAATACAAGATGATCCTTCACAGGCAAAACATCATAACTTTCAAAGGACGTAGCTGCTGCCAGATAAAACACAACCTGATCAGCACCCTCAATATGTAACTTGCCTTCCAGATTGGAGACCTTCACCTGATCGCCAGATGCCGTAAACGCTACACGGACAGCATAAGCCGTCCCCCGATCCTCTTCATAGAGGACGGATTCCGGGTGATCCCTGAAGTAATTGGACTCCACATGACTTGGGCACCGACTGAACATGGTTAGAGCATCTCCCGAAGTCTCAATGCGATAAGGATGGGGACTATCTAGCGTAACACTTACACTCACAGCGCCCTTCTGATCAGCAGTCAATGTGCAGACCATTAGATCATCCGAAGCACTGGAATACACTTCACGTACGTATTGAGTTCCTTCCAATGAGTAGGTTGTGGTTGCAATACCCGATTCCAGATCAAGCTCCCGTTCAAATGCATCATATGAAAGATCATCCAGACCCTCATGGTGCAATAGAAAATGACCCATCGGCTGGTAGGCCTCTACATCACGACCAAGCATTTCACGGTTCAACAAATCCTCAGCTTCACCATACTGTCCAGACATGATCAACTCTCGCGTCTGCTTCAAATACCGCTGACTGCTGTATTGAATCGTATCCCGTGGAAACCCTGACCATAATGTATCTTCATTGAGCTGAATTCGTTCATCTGCTGCGCCACCGTACACCATGCCTCCAAGACGGCCGTTTCCGATGGGCAATGCTTCTTCCCAGCGTTGCGCCGGTTGTCGATACCATAGACGATTGATTTTAGTTTGTTTATTGTGTTGGGACATGATTAGCTCCTGTTCCTAAATCAACTGTATATTTCTTATGACATAAAACGTTTTCGGTAAGTGCTTACAATAATAAAATTATATGTGATTTCAAAATTTGCGTCAATGCAAATCATCACATCATTCCACAAAAAAAGGGCCCTATATGGGGCCCTTTCCTTGCGTAACCATGGATCACAGACAATCCATATTATTTTACGTCTTTTCCTGTCCACAGAGAGACACGTTCTTTAACCCAAACCGTAAATTGTTTCTCCATTTCAACTGCACCAGCTTTGTCCAAATCAGCCAGTAAAGCATCATAGGTTGCATCAAAGTTTGCTGGTGTAGTCAGAACAGCTTCCGGAATCCGTTTACGAATGATATCCTGCGTTTTCTGGAACGTTACCTCATAGTCTGTACCGGAAGGTACGGACATGTTATACGCTGCGCCCCAATCCTTAACTGGCAGATCTTCTTCAGCCGGATAGAACTCTTTCCAAGTCGTGATACCGTATGCTTTCAGCGTTTCTTTCTCTGCAGCTGTGTAACCAGCTACAATCTGCTCAGGGAAGTTTGTTGTGTAGTAGTTATCCGTAGAATCTTTTACACCATCACCGTATCTTGCACTAAATACGTTATACATCCCAATTCCTGTTTCCTTACTGAAATTGGAGTTGTCATTCGTTTTGCGGTCCTGAACGTCATCTGGAATCACGCGTTTACCATCTTCTACGTTGTAATGTTCACCTTCGATACCCCAGTTTCTCAGAACTTGTCCTTCATCGGAAGCAAGCCAATCCATGAATTTGATGATACGCACTGGATCTTTGGCCGAAGTTGTAATCCCAATGCCATAACCGTCAAAGCCGGCTGGTTGGAACGTGTGATCCACAATTTCATCGTTAAGTGACACAGAGAAGTGAGCGTATGTGGCATCATCCTTACCCGATGATTTGAGCGCGTTCTCCGCTTCTTGATAGTTCCACTCTTGGTCAATCAGACCGAGGACACGGCCGCTGGCAATTTTGGACTTGTATTGATCATCCTTTTGAACAAAGGCATCTTTGTCCAGTAGGCCTTCATTGTACATTTTATTCAACCAGCGGAAATATTCTCTTTCCTCTGGACGTTTGTAGTGCAATGTTGCTTCATACGTTTCAGGATCAATGTAATATTCACCATCATCCGGTGCGCCTGTTGCCTGGAAGGCCGGGTTCGTTACCGTGATCATGATCTTCCAGTCATCTGCATTCAATGTTAATGGAATGGTTGGTTGACCATCAATGGTTGGATGTTTTTCATAATAGGCTCTGAGTACATTCTCGTAATCCTCAAGTGTCTTCACTTCAGGATATCCGAGCTCTTTCAACACTCTTTGCTGAATTTCAAATCCACCTGTAGCGTCAAACGTAACATTATCAACACCCATATTGGTTGGAATAGTATATATCGCTTGATCTTCCAAACTGTATTTCAAACGGTTCATCTGTTCTCCATAGATTTTTTTCAGATTGGGAGCATGCTCCTCAATCAGATCCGTGAGATCCAGCATCGCGCCTGCATCCACAAGCTTAGATAAGTTACCTTTAGGGTAGATCATATCAGGAAAGTCACCACTGGCAGCCATTAGCGCAATCTTCTGGTTACCACCATCGTTTACATCATACTCTGCTTCAATGGTAACGCCAGTTTGCTCCGTAATCTTTTTACCAACAGCATCTTGCATCTTGTTCCAGGTTGGACTAGCATCCGCCCCGAAGAATGTAACTGTGATCGGTTCAGTTCCGCTGGACTCCGAAGTCTCTTTGGTTCCCGAATTCCCGCAGCCAGCTGTAACCAACATTGCACTTGCGAGCATCAACATTGCAAACGTCTTGGGTGTATTGCCTTTCATTTTGCCTCTCATTGTCTAGTTCCCCCTATTATTTATGAAGGTTTTATCTGTATAACAGGCTTTATGCCTGAGGATACCACTTTTTTTGAATGCGCTTTCGGTATAGTTCATTCCGACGTGTTCACTAAAGCTGACGTTTCGATTCTGCAAAAAGAAAGATTCTTCTTCTAACAGACGTAAAACGTTTTCGTAAATGGAATAAACCGCTTACTGAAAGTGCTTACATGATAGATTATAGGCTATCCATCTCCTCACGTCAACAATAAAAAAAGCCCTTTCTCAAGGGCTTTTTTTGCTATGAAAATCCTTAACTTTAATGCTTGGTTTTCAAGCTTATTTCACATCTTTTCCAGTCCAGAGAGCTACACGTTCTTTGATCCAAACCGTGTATTGTTTCTCCATCTCCACTGCACCCGCTTTATCGAGTTCAGCCAGAAGACCATCATATACGCTGTCGAAGTTCTCTGGTTTGGCAAGGATAGCCTCTGGAATACGTTTACGGACGATATCCTGTGTTTTCTGGAACGTTACGTTGTAATCCGTGTCAGAAGGTACAGGCATGTTGTATGCTGCGCCCCAATCTTTCAGCTTCAGATCTTCTTCGGAAGGATAGAAATCTTTCCATGTTGTGATACCATACGCTTTCAACGTTTCCTTCTCAGCAGCAGTGTAACCAGCTTGAATCTGTTCAGGGAAGTTCGTTGTATAGTAGTTATCCGTGGCATCTTTCACACCATCACCGTATCTGGCGCTAAATATGTTATACATGCCTACGCCTGATTCTTTGGTAAAAGCAGAGTTATCATTGGTTTTGCGATCTTGTACGTCAGCCGGAATGATGCGTTTCCCATTCTCGAGTTGGTAATGTTGGCCTTCAACGCCCCAGTTTCTCAGGACCTGACCTTCATCGGAAGCAAGCCAATCCATGAATTTGATAATACGTACCGGATCTTTGGCCGAAGTCGTGATTCCGATACCATAACCGTCGAATCCCGTCGGTTGGAACGTATGATCCACAATATCCTTGTTCAAGGACACGGAGAAGTGGGCATATGTTTTATCTCCACCATTAGACGATTTCAAAGCATTCTCCGCCTCACCATAGTTCCACTCCTGGTCGATTAGACCGAGTACACGGCCACTGGCAATTTTGGATTTGTATTGGTCATCCTTTTGAACAAATGTATCTTTATCAAGCAGACCCTCATTGTACATTTTGTTCAACCAACGGAAATATTCTTTTTCTTCAGGACGTTTGTAGTGTAGAACGGCTTCATACGTCTCAGGGTTGATATAATACTCACCGTCATCCGGTCCACCCGTAGCTTGGAATGCAGGGTTCGTTACCGTAATCATAATTTTCCAGTCATCTGCATTCAATGTTAACGGAATAGTCGGTTGACCATCAATCGTTGGATGTTTTTCATAATACGTTCTCAGTACGTTCTCGTAGTCCTCAAGCGTTTTTACTTCAGGGTAGCCAAGCTCTTTCAATACTCTTTGTTGAATTTCGAATCCGCCCGTAGCATCAAACGCAACGTTATCTACACCCATATTAGTCGGGATCGTGTAAATGGCTTGATCTTCCAAACTGTATTTCAGACGGTTCATCTGATCACCATAGATTTTTTTCAAATTGGGAGCATGCTCCTCAATTAGATCGGTCAGGTCCAGCATCGCGCCTGCATCCACAAGCTTAGACAAGTTGCCTTTAGGATAGATAATATCAGGGTAATCACCACTGGCAGCCATCAAAGGAATCTTTTGGTCACCACCATTATTCACATCATACTCAGCTTCAATTGTAACTCCCGTTGCCTTAGTAATCTCTTGACCGACAGCATCCTTCATGTTATTCCAGTTCGGACTCGCGTCTGCACCAAAGAATGTAAAGGTCACTGGACTGGTTGTATCTCCGGAATCAACCGGTTTCTCTGAAGCGTTAGTTCCTCCTCCACTGCCGCTGCATCCTGCTGTAATTGCAAGTGCACTGGCTAACAGAAGCATTGCGAATGTTTTTGGTGTTTTGCCCTTCATGTGTAATCCCCCTTATGGATATTAATGAAGCTGTATATTTGTATAACAGGCTGACCTGCACATACCATGACCAGATGAAACGAATGTAATTTTCTTGTTTTTATAACATTAGAAGCGTTTTCTTAAAAATAAAAAAATGTTCTTTTCTTACCCTTTTCCTCTTCATTCCTGTAAGTGTTAACTTTGAGATTCAGGTATATTCCACGTGGTGTACAAGCGAATGTAAGTGCTTTCATACTTGAATAATAATCGCTCCTATATCCCTTGTCAATAGTGAATTTGTAAAATTGAAAACGTTTTTTGGAAAACGTTTTAGATAAAAAAAGAACCCAGATATTCTGGGTTCTCTTTCGTTTTAGATTTGAATTGCTAAACGTTTATTTAGCCTCTTCACCGCTCCACAATTGAACACGGTTTTGAACGAGTTCTGTATATTGTTTCTCCATATCCTCTGCTCCTGCTTGGTTCACTTCTGCAATCATGCCATCATAGATTGCATCAAACTGTTCAGGAGTACTCAGAATGGCTTCCGGGATACGTTTCCGTATGATATCCTGTGTTTTCTTGAAGATGACGTTGTAGTTAGAGTCACCTGGTGTTGGCAGATTGTATGCTGCTCCCCATGGTTTGATTGGGAACTCGTCTTCACTCGGGAACAGATCTTTCCACGTCGTAGCACCGTAAGCTTTGAGTGTTTCTTTCTCTGCATCGGAATATGCTGCCACGATCTGTTCAGGGAAATTCGTAGTGTAGTAGTTATCCGTTGAATCCTTCACACCGTCTCCATAGTGACCGGACAGATTGGTGTACAGTCCAATACCCGTTTCTTTCTGGAATACGGCTGCATTATTGGTTTTCTGATCCAGAATGTCGGCAGGAATGACACGTTTGCCATCCTTCACTTCGTACTGTTTGCCCTCAATTCCCCAGTTCATCAGCACTTGCCCTTCTTCAGAAGCCAGGTAATCGAAGAATTTGATCGTACGAACCGGGTCGGGATTCGATGTTGTAATCCCTACACCCCAACCGGATACAAAACCAGGGTCTTGGTAGGCATGATCCTTGATATCTTCGGACAGGGTTACCGGGAAGTGTGAATACGTTGCTTCATCCTTGCCCGCAGATTTCAGTGCATTTTCTGCATCGGAATAACCCCAATCCTGGTCAATGACACCCAGAACACGTCCACTTGCAATTTTGGATTTGTATTGGTCTGTTTTCTGGATGAAGCTGTCCTGATCAAGCAGTCCCTCATTGTACATATGGTTCAACCAGCGGAAGTACTCTTTTTCCTCTGGACGTTTGTAATGCAGACTTGCTTCATACGTCTCTGGATCGATGTAGTATTCACCATCATCCGGAGCTCCTGTTGCCTGGAAGGCAGGGTTCGTTACGGTAATCATGATTCTCCAATCATCCGCGTCCAGTGTTAACGGGATCGTTGGCTGACCATCAATTGTTGGGTGTTTCTCTTTGTACGCCTTCAGTACATTCTCGTAATCCTCAAGTGTACGCACTTCCGGGTATCCGAGTTCTTTCAGTACACGATGCTGAATCCCAAATCCACCACCTGCATCAAAGTACTTCTGGTCTACCGCATAATACGTCGGCAGCACATAGATACCCTGATCTTCATTACTGTATTTCAACCGGTCCATGTAATTACCATACAGCTTCTTCAGATTGGGAGCATATTGGTCGATCAGATCTGTCAGATCGAGCATTGCTCCGGCATCCACCAGTTTGCTGAGTTCTCCTTTGGGGGAGACGATATCCGGATAGTCTCCGCTCGCCGCCATTAAGGATATCTTATCTTGACCACCACTAACGGCAAACTCACCGTTAAGGGTTATCCCTGTTTTTTCCGTAAGGACTTTACCTACTTCATCCTTCATGCCATTCCAGTTCGGACTGGGGTCAACGCTGAAGAAATCAAAAGTAAGTGGAGTTGTCTCTGCGCTTGTATCCTTGAACGACGTATCACCGCCGCTTCCTCCACCGCAACCTGCGAGTAAAGACATTGCAAGCACTGGTGCCAGTGCAATCTTCATTTTGGAACTTGCCATAATGGTAATCCTCCCTGTTTCATATGTCTGTCTTATCCGGGACTTTTTTGTCCCTGTCTATAGCTTCATGAATACCACACCGCAGCCCTATACGGTGAAGCGCAGACCAAATGGCTGCGCTTCGGGTATCCTGATGCTTCATTTGTAGATGTACGGCCCGCTCTATTTGGCAGCCTGTACCCACTTGTTTAACCTTTTACTGCGCCCAGTGTCATACCGCCAACAAAGTACTTCTGAAGGAATGGATATACAATGAGGATTGGAACCGTTACAACGATTGTGATCGCCATTTTGATCGATTCCGGTGAAATCTGTGTCATTTGCTGCGCCATATCATTGGCATTTCGTCCAGCACCTGAGCCTTGCTGTGTACTTTGCAGTACTTTCATCAGCTCATATTGGAGCGTGGTCAAATGTGCCTTTGAACCATTATACAGGTACGTATCGAACCACGCATTCCATTGACCTACAGCCAGGAACAATGCGATGGTAGCAAGCACTGGTTTACACAGTGGCAAGATGATTCTGTAATAGATTGTAAAGTCATTCGCTCCGTCCAGCTTCGCGGATTCCTGCAATGAGTATGGCAGGCCATCAATGAATGAACGGATGATGAAGACGTTAAATGCACTGATCATGCCAGGCAATACATATACCCAGAATGTACCGATCAGGTTCAAGTCACGCATCAGAATGTACACCGGAATCAGACCACCGGAGAAATACATCGTGAGTGCGAGCGTTGTGGAAACAAATTTTCTAAGTCCAAAATCAGGTCTGCTCAGTGTAAAGGCGATCATGGATGAACTGATCAATCCGAGCACGGTACCTACAAGCGTACGCAGAATGGAGATCTGCAAACCTTGTAACAATCCATCATATTGGAAAATCGTTTTGTAGTTCTGTAATGTGAATTCGCGAGGCCACAAGTAAATTCCGCCACGTACTGTATCTGTCGAGTTATTGAGTGAGATGGCTAGTACGTTAAGGAATGGATAAAGTGTTACAACCAGCACCATGGTCATCGCGAGGATGTTGAATATATCGAACAGTTTATCGCCCCGAGTAGCATTGAATGCTTTGTTCGCCATAATGTCGTCCCCTCCCTACATGATGCTTTCTTTAGTGAATTTTTTGAACAAGCCGTTCGCAGTAAACAGAAGGATGATACTGACAACGGAGTTGAATATACCTATGGCTGTACCATATGAGAATCGTCCCATATTCAAACCATAATTGAGCGCATATAGATCAAGTACTTCCGAGTAGTCTGTGACCAGACTGTTGCCAAGCAAGAACTGCTTCTCGAAACCGATACTGATAAGATGTCCAATTGACATGATGAAAAGTACGGAAATCGTGGTCCGTATGCCAGGCAGCGTAATATGCCACATCTGTCTCCAGCGGTTGGCTCCATCTACACGGGAAGCTTCATACAGCTCATTGTCGATACCTGTAATCGCCGCCAGATAGATGATGGCATTCCAACCGGTTTCCTTCCACATATCTGAAGCGGTTACAATGTACCAGAACAAGTTCCCCTTGGCCATGAATTGGATCGGCTGATCGATAATATTCAGTCCTACCAATAGATCATTGATAATCCCGCCGTCGGTGGAGAGCATCTTGGTGATAATCCCTGCCACAACGACCCATGATACAAAGTGAGGCAGATATGATACCGTTTGCACGGCACGTTTGAAGAACATGCCTCTCATTTCATTCAGGAGAATAGCGAAGAATATCGGCACGATAAAACCGACAACCAGTCCCATCAGGCTCATTGCAAGCGTATTTCGAAGTACCAGATAGAAACGATCATCACTGAACAGCTCTACAAAGTGTTTAAAACCAACCCACTCTTGATCACCAAATGATCTGGCAGGTTTATAATTTTGGAAAGCCATCGTCCATCCCCATAGTGGCAGATAGTTAAATACGAAAACCCAAGCTACGAATGGCAATGACATGAGATAGAGATATTTCTGCTGTTTCATTCTGTCCCAAATTCCGTTCCGCCGATTCTTTAAAGGCGGTTTGGGGTCACTGCTTCTGTTCGCGGAAGCGGATTTTTTTGTTAGCGTTTCCATCTCCGTTCCCCCTCCTCTGTTTTATAAAATAATCATACTCGATAGAGCGTTTTCAAAATACCATCTGGATTTTAGAGAAAATCATATAAAAATTAGATATAGACATATATAATCAGACATTAATTCGTTAAAATCAGTGATAAATTCTACTTTTAAATGAAACAAAAGTAATATTAAGGTAAAATACTATTGGAAGTGGTAAATATCGAAAACGTTTTATAGTAATCGTTTACTTCAACTACATGTCATGCAAAAAGGACCCTTTCGGGTCCCTATGATTACAATGTAAATTGAATGGTTTGCAGTTTAACGATCCCGAGTAGTTGCGCTACGGATATGGAGGTTGCTGGACGGAATTGATCTCCATTCAGATAGGCAAGTATCTCCTTAAATAAGTAGGCGGCTTCCGGACGCTTCATTACAGCCAGATTGGCAAACGGAAGTGAGGATACCAAAATCTTGCCCTTCCCTACTTTTGCCTCAAAGGCATAAGCGAGTCGTTTGGCCCGATGGAAATGGTCCACCACTTCGATCAGCGGCTCAACCCCGGGCAACGTATCCAAACATATCGCTGGTGTACCGTTCACCAAGTGATACCAATGCCAGTCCGAAGCCCCATCATGCGGGAAGGAGCCTAGTAGTGCTAGCCGATCTCTCAGATACATGCCCATCGTTGCACCAGGCTGCGTAGCAAACATCAGGTAATTCCAGAATACAGGCAGATACTTGGTCTCCACTGAATCATATAACCCTTCTGCGGTTGGCTGTAGCCAAACACTTCCCCCGTTGACCACATAATCAACGACATTGGGTGTTAACGACTGAACGATAACCAAGTCAATCTCCCGATTTTTCAACAACTGAAATCCATCGATACGATCTACGCAATCATCATGCGCTTCACCCAGGAATGGCTTCAACTCTGCCACGGTATTCCAGAACCGATTCGAACTCGGATGAGACTGATAAAAAGGAAACGACCAGCCATGCCATACATTCGCTACAGTTCTTTCCAAATCGCCTGATTTCAGCTCCGCTTCGATCCGAAAAGCTGCTGCCCCTTCATGAGGAGCGGTAGCGACGATACTTCCCAGTGACATGACAGACCCACATTGGATATTTCCGGTCTTCCATTCCCCTTCATTAAGTATCACATCATTGCTTATTAACCTCCACTGAATGACCGCGTCCTCAAGCGGCTCCTTACCGTAGTGAGAGATGCGTACATCAACATGAATGGGTTCTCCGGCGAAAAATGTACGCTCCTTGCAGCTTAACAACAGCACCACATCTGTGTTGAATCGCATGAATTCATCTGGTGTTGTAATGCCTTTATCATCCCAAAATACGTCCAGAATACCCGTCGTTGCATGTCCCTGCCCTGGAAAATCACGAATGTCCAGCAGCTGTACGCCCGCAGCGTCCGGTGTTCGTCGAATCCGCTCCATCGCTTCTTTTAAGGAACGTACCAGATGTGTACCACTGACCTGTTGAAAATGCTCCAGATCCGCCATCATCCCTTTGTTTGTCAACGATTCTTCAATCGGCCGTAACCAGCTAGGGCGTAATACGCCCGTATACTTGGCTCGCTCTTGAGGACGCACATACATCGTGTATTGTGCATGCTCGTGCCCAATGACGGGATGTTCCGCAAGCCGGGTGACTGCATGATAATCCAGCGTGGTATCCGGTACAGCAGAATATGCGGATTCCAACGGGGGATGCCAGTTCAACGACTGAATATAATAATCACCTTCCCGGCCTTGCGCCGGAAGCTGTCCAAAACCTGTATTGTCCGTATATAACCGGGTTGGGTCCATATCCCTTGCCCTCGATACTAATGCATTGAGTTCAGGGTGGCCATTCGGACCAATGAGTTCATTCCCCATGGAGAACATGACGAATGAAGGATGTCTATGCAGCGACTGGAGCAACCTGTCCAGTTCTTGTGTCAGATAGGACAACACTTCAGCTGGCGCAGACTGATCCGATTGCTCAAAGAAACGAGACCAATGTGGAAGTTCTGCCTGTACCAACATGCCCGCTTCATCAGCCGCCTCCCAGAAAGGCTCCGGCGCGCTCCACCCATGCAGTCGGACATGATTGAAGCCATACGATCTGGCGATTCGAAATTGCTGAAGATAATGCCCCTTGTCCCAGACGGGATAACCCGTCAGTGGAAAGATACAGCAATCGACGTACCCGCGCAGATATACTGGTGTCCCATTCAATTCAAGCTGCTTCCCGTTTGTTGCAAAGGAGCGAACACCAAATGATTGCTCCAGCCGATCCAGTTCCTGTTCACCGTTACACAGACGAATCACTGCCTTGTATAATTCAGGGGATTCGTCCGACCATCTTGCGATAGAGTTGCCTGTCCCCAGTTCCAATCGCCACTGATCTATTAAAGCGTTGCTTTCAGTTACACCTGCTGAGCTTATATCCACATGCGCTTGAACACTCAGATTCACATTACAACTAGATCGATCAAGCCATGTGCCGTCTGGATGCTGGATATCCACATGTAATTGCATTGATCTGGCTGATTCATTTGAGGGAGCGCTTACAGTACAATCAATCAGAAGGGTTCCATTTTCAACATCTGGTTGAATCCGTAATGTCTGTAATCGGCATGGGGGCAGAATATCCAGATAAACACCACCTGTGATTCCCCCCCAGGCTGTGGCCGTATGCAATGAATGAATATGGCTACCAGCCAGCGGAAGTTTCATCGTATTATCCACGCAGATCTCCACCCGATTCACTTCTCCCTGCTTCACCAGAGAGGTAACATCCCACTTCTGTTGATTCAGCAGACTATCCTGCTGCCCGGCATACTGTCCATTGATCCAGAGATTCGTTGTCCATCGGACACCTTCCAATCTGAATACATAGTGACATCCGGGGTCGTCTGATGGAACATGAACATCCTGAGCATACCAGGCTGAGCCTTCATACTCGCGAACCTTGGTCCAGGTATCGAGCCTTTCATATTCAGGCTCATCTCCGTATCCTTGCTCTTCCCATGAACCGGGAATCTGAATGGTCTCCCATGATGTATTTTCACACTGTGAAGGCGGTGATATCTCTTGTTCAACGAGTTCATCGGACTCCCGATCCAAACGAAACTGCCATGTTCCATTTAAGTTCAATGTATGACGTACAGCACTTGTATCAGACAAATTCATCTCGTACAACCATCCCTTCATCTGGATTCTTGTAAATCCAGTCTAAGATGTGAAACATTCCGTGACCATTGCTTATCATGGGAAGTGCATGGACAATATGATGAATCTGGAATTCCTCTGCAATACCGAAAACGTTTTACATAAGAGGCAAGGGCAAGGCCCAGCACTCCTTACTTATTCCTCGTTTGTATCCGTAGCCGTTCCTTTCGACGAAGATTGGGTTCTGGCCTGTTTGTAAGCGGAAGGGGATTCCCCTACATATTTCTTGAACTTACCGTGGAAGTAGTCCACATTTGCATACCCCACTCTAGCCGCGACCTGATGGACCTTTAGTCCTTCATCCAGCAATTCCTTGGCTTTTTCCATACGAACCTTGTCCAGAAATGCATTGAAATACTCTCCTGTATGATTCTTGAACAACTTACCCAAGTAACTGCTGTTATAGTTAAACACTTCAGCAAGTACCTCTAGCTTGAGATTTTCGCCAGGGTTACGCTGGATAAATTCAATCATCTGTTTCAATACAGTATCCTTGCTTCCCCCACCCATACGTTGAATAAGTCGATTAAAATGTTCCGCTGCTATAACTTTGAGATCAGACATCGTAAATTGATGATAGACTTCATTAATCAGAACCGAATGTTCCTGCATAATGGAGTGCATCTGTTGATTCGTCGCTGCAAGCTTGTTGAACGCCAGGGAAAATACCTGTGAGAACGCCGTCTTGATCGCTTGCTCTGTTCGGTGATATGGAACGAGGCGCTCTTCCATCTCACCCAGTACCCGCATAACGGACTCACTACTGCGGATGTCTAACGCATAATACAGCTTGTCCGCGAGTTCGTCCTCAACTGGCTCATGTGCTCCGTCCACAGCTTCAACTTCTGGCTTAACAACGCTTTCGCCTTCGCTACCTTCAGTCCACAGCATGATACGTTTCTCCGTGAACAAGAAGCGTTCCCCGAGTAAACGATTCGCCTGCGTGTATGACCGCGCAATTTCAGAAGTGGAATGTACGGGTTCTCCTGCAGCACCATACATGTGAACCTCCCATTCTCCCAGCAGTCCTTCCAGCTCATCATACAGATTTCTTGCAGATGACTCGGATGTGATTGTTTCCTTACTTAACAGCCCCAGACCGGAATGGAACGAGAATACAATACCTCGGTCTTTCTGGTCAAATGCTTCAATCAGTTTGCGTTTCATTACACTTCCCCGCTGCAGGTCGGGGGCTACATGCATCTCAAGTAGCACAATCTGATAGTGAGGCCAGTGCAGCCCCAGGCTATCTTCTTCCATGCTACCCGCACCCTCCAGACTGTCAAAGAGCAAAGCCTCGATCTGATGCTCCCGATAGACGGTATCTTCACCAGCATGACGTGCCATTGTCTCCCGTTCACGGGTCAGGATTGTAGCAATACGCTCCAGTTCACCAATAATCTCTTCTTCATCCACCGGTTTGAGCAGATAACCATCCACACCAAAACTGATGGCTTTCTTGGCATAGTCAAAATCCGCGTAACCACTTAATATCAAAAAGTGCGAATCCGGATGATTCCGGCGCACTTCTTCAATCACATCCAGCCCGGTCATACCGGGCATGCGAATATCAATAATCGTCAGATCAGGCTCCAATTCCTCAAACCGGGAGATGGCCTCACGCCCGCTGGCAGCTGTAGCAATGACCTGGAATCCGTATTTTTCCCACTCGATAATGGTTGTCAGTCCCTCACGTATGCTCGGTTCGTCATCCACCAAAAACACTTTATACATGTTGGTCCCCTCCTGCTGGCAAAGTGAAAGAAACCTCTGTTCCTTCCCCATATACACTCTTAATCTGCAATCCATATGGCTCACCGTACGTCAAGGTTAAGCGTTGATGTACATTACGCATGCCGATCCGACTCTTCTCCTGTTCCTCCGGTCCACAGATAAACTGCATCACCTCAGCCAGTCGTTCTGGCGTTATGCCTGCACCATTGTCATCCACACGGATCTGCACAATGTTCTCTACTAAACGAATACTTATATGAACACGGACTGTACCCTCTTTGTTCTCCAGACCATGGACAATCGCATTCTCAACCAAAGGTTGAATAATCAAAGGCGGAATGTACATCTTCTCCACCTCGGGATCGATATGGATCTGGAATGCAAGGCGGTCGCCGTAACGAAATTTCTGAATTTCCAAATAGGAACGTACCATTTCAAGTTCAGCCCGGAAGGTTGTTTTTCCACTGCCAATCTCCAGACTCTTGCGCATCAGCTTGCCCAACAGCCTGACGATGTTGGCAATCTCTGCTTCTCCCTTAATATGCGCTTTCATCCGAATGGACTCCAGTGCATTAAACAAGAAATGTGGATTGATCTGGCTCGCCATCATTTTCAGTTTAATCTCTTTTTGGGCGATTTCCAATTGATTGTTCTGTTCGGTCGCTTCTACCACCTGCGTCATGAGTTCATTGATACTTTTCACCATATAGTTGAACTGTCGTGACAGTTGCCCAATCTCATCATTTCCATCAATCCGCGAAGTCACGTTCAGGTCTCCTAATGCAAGCTTGTTGAGGTGTTTACTCAGCCGGAGCAATCGGTTCGAAGTGAGGAACGAGATGATATATACGAATAATAGGGCGATAACCAGCACAAGGATAATAAAAATCATGCCGATCATGCTGACGGTGTTGGCGTCTTTGACGATATTTTTGGTGGCAAAAACCGAAATCACCTTCAGGCTATTCATGCTCGATCCAGGGCCCAGCTCATCAATAACAATATTAGATGGTTCCCCCCGGAAATCACCCTCTATGGTGCCTTTTGCCTGATTCTGCAGATCAACGCCAAAATCAAGCTCATCCAGCGTTTTACCCACAAGCTCGGTATTCTTGGCTGCAACCACATACCCCTGCTCGTCCGTAATCATCGTCTCGAACTGTTCCTGACGTAACAATCCATTCAGCTCATCCTGATTGATCACAATCATCAATACGCCCTCTGTCCGATACTCGGCAAAAGGTACTTTGCGCACCAGGCTGAGCTTGTGTACAGGATTATCTTCCTTGTCCGGAATGTAGAACCACCCGATGCTGGTTGTTTTCAGTGCCTGTTGGTACCAGTAGCTCTCTTCCGTCTGCTTGTCTACCGGGATGAATTCGAGGTTGTTGATCAATGTTGGGTTAGTTGAGTAAAAACGAATGCCCGCTATCTCACGGTACAAACGCCTGTACTCCTGAAAGTCTTTGTATGCAAGATACGCTGAGGTTAACTCCACAACGCTCTTGTACCGCTTATTCACGATCTCCTTGAGATCAGCATTAAACATTAAAAGATTGGATATATCGGTTGGTACACGCAGCATGGTTGCCGTCTGGCTCTTGATCTTGTCCACATTGATGATCGTCTGTCCTATTGCATTGTCCAGAGCTTGCTGGCGAAAATAACTGGTCACAGCAAGACCAACAATCAGGACCGGAATCATGACAACCAGTACATAGGAAATGAGCAATTTATGCTTTAATTTGAGATTATTAGTGGTTCGTATCAGCCTTTTAAACATGTCTGCACCTTCCGTCATCTGTATAAGCGCTTACATATAAACAGCAGGATCAGGATGTACTGTCCTCAGAATTAATCATACCACATAACCGCCAGAATTCGGATTGTCATTGCAATGGGTAATATATTGCCAGACTACAAGCCAGCCTATCTCTAGTAGAAGAGGCCGCCATTAACATGGCGACCGGGCTTACCGAATTATTTTCTACTGACAGAAGTTCAGTGACTCCTAGATGGGCGAAATCCATATCCTTTGGCACGCCATGCAACAATCAATGCCACCAATGTTAAAGCCAAGATGGCCCAGTTAAATGACGAAGCTCCCCATTGATTCAGAAGAACACCTCCCGCCATTCCCCCAAGGGCAATAGCCAGATTCCAAACGGTTGTATTAATCGGCATGACGAGATCCACACCTTGTTCCCCAGTAGCTTGAGCAAGTGCAGTCTGTAACAGGGTAGCCGCACCGCCAAATGTCAGACCCCACAGCGCAACAGAACCAAAGACGACAACAATGTGCTCACTCCAAAGACCTAATACCAGGGAAATCAAGGCAAAGCCCGCAAGGCTCATGAGAACCAGCATACGCAACCACCGATCAATGAAAATACCTGTAATCCAGATGCCCACCAATGCCATCAGGCCAAATACAAGTAAAATGAGTCCAACCTTGGATTCCAAACCAACATCGGCGAGAAAAGGAGCAATATACGTGTATAAAATATTATGAGCCAACATCCAGGCCAAAACGACAGTTAAAATTGGTATTACACCGGGGGTGAACAGTACTTGCTTGACAGAGATACGCTTATCCGCTGACTGCCCCGGATAGTCGGGTACTTTCCAGAGCACCCAGAAAATCAGTACAAACGCCAGCAACGACATCAGCCAGAACACTGAGCGCCAGCCCATAAATGAACCAAGCAGCGTACCTGCCGGAACACCAAATGATAAGGCAATCGGCGTTCCAATCATAGCCACAGCCATGCCTCTTCCCTTGAGATGATCAGGTACCATGCGTAATGCATAACCACCAATTAGGCCCCAGGAGACACCTGCTGCAACACCGGCCAAGAAACGAGCGAACAGTGTCAGTACATAGTTTGATGAGAGGGCAGTAATGGTGTTGAAGACAAGAAAACCGATAATAGACAGAAGTAAAAGCGGACGCCGCCGCCACCCCTTTGTCAACACCGCCACAGGTATGGCAGCAACCAGCGACCCAACAGCATAAAAGGTGACAAGCTGCCCCGCCCCTGCCTCAGAGATCTGCAGCCCTTCTTTTATTTGCGGCAGCAACCCCGCAGGAAGTGTTTCGGTCATAATGGCTATGAAACCCGCCATAGCCAGGGCCAGCAACCCCAACCACGGAAAACGATGAGAAGATATATCCGACATCTGTGCAGCTCCTTTTAAGATAGTGTAAAACAAGAATCGAATTATGGATCGATCATTCCTTATATTATTCAGACCGTATCACCTTGTCAATTACTTTTGGATCGATTAGTATATAATTAAGAAAAAAGAGGGGGGAACTCTTATGGCAAGAACGGGACGTCCGCGAATTTTCGATCGGGATGAAGCCCTATTACAAGCGATGATGCTCTTTTGGGAGCAAGGTTTCGAGGCCACTTCATTACTTCAGCTTCGAGCAGCCATGGGGGATATTTCAGCAGCCAGCTTTTATGCAGCCTTTGAATCCAAAGAAGCGCTGTATAAAGAAGCAGTAGAACGATATATGGATACGTTTGGACGTGTGACGGAAAGTTTCTCGGATCTCACGCTGTCACCCAGAGAAGCAATCGAAACAACTTTAAGAAGTACCGCAAAAATGCAAACAGACAGCACACATCCATCTGGTTGTTTAATTGTGCTGTCAGCCAGCACATGTTCTTCCAAAAACAATCATATCCGTGACATTGCCGCTGAGAAAAGAAAGCTGACTCGCAACCGCCTGCAGGATTGCATCCAGCGCGCTGTGGATGTCGGTGAAATCCCCGCTTCCACGAATGTACACATGCTGACCACCGTATTTGATACCTTTATGCAAGGCATATCTACACAAGCCCGCGACGGTGTTCCTCATGCAACGATCGATCAGGCTATCACGGAATTCATGGGCATCTGGAACCTTGTTCAACATCCAGCCTGACTTAAACCTACGAACTTTTGATAGGTTAGAAAAGCCAAAAAAAAGGCACTCCCACGATTGGAAGTGCCTTCTCAGAATAGAATCTGTATGTGTGCTATTAAGGACGAGGTGTACTTACCCCATTGAGGATCAGTTTAGGATGAATATCGGCACTCAGCGAAGCGGAGACTGCACAATATTTTTCCTCAGCCATCTGGATGGCTTTCCAGATGCGATAATCCGGAATATCCCCATCGACTTTGAAGATCAAATCAATGGATGTGAAACCTTTAGGCATCTCTTCACTGCGTGTGCCTTGCGCTTCAATCTCAATCGACTCAATTTTGTCCAGGAAAGCGTCCAGAATCATTGTGATATCGATTCCCATACAGCCGCCGAGACCAGCCAGTAACAATTCCATCGGGGTCGCACCCTTGCTGTCACCACCATAAGCAGCAGTGGCATCCATGCCAACAGCGTAGCCAGAGGGTCCTTCGGAAGTAAACGCGCGTTTGCCTTTCCATACGGTTGTTACATTCATGATGTTATCCTTCTTTCTTACAATAGTTTAAGTTCAAGCGAAAAAGGTTTGCACTTGCCACTCCGATGACAGAATAACCTTCCGATCGCTGTTATCCCCAGATTTTTTTGATTCCCTTCTTCAAGGGGAAAATCAGGAGATAAAGGCGCACGCTCCGCTTCTTCAGGTTTCTTCTGTCCTCTCCGTTCTTGTGCAAAAAGTTTAGTTGAACTGATATCGTTCACGACCTTAAATACCCGCTCCGGGTACGTTCGTTCTTCCGATTGCTGTTATCTTTATCAAAATTCAGTAATTTGTTGCAAGAAACGGCGGGTGCGCTCTTGCGTTGGATGTTCAAAGAACGCCTGTGGACTTGCTTCTTCCACAATCGATCCATCTGCCATAAAGACGATTTTGTTCGCCACATTACGGGCAAACTTCAATTCATGCGTCACGACCAGCATCGTCATGCCTTCCTCTGCCAGCTCCTTCATGACGGAAAGCACCTCTCCGACCAACTCAGGATCAAGAGCTGAAGTGGGCTCATCAAACAGCATCACTTCCGGCTCCATTGCAAGTGCACGTGCAATGGCGACCCGCTGCTGTTGTCCACCGGATAATCGGGATGGATACGCATCCTGCTTGTCCGACAAGCCCACCCGATCTAACAGAATCCGACCGCGTTCAGCCGCTTCGTCACGCTTGATTTTTTTCACCGTAACGAGACCTTCCATCACATTGCCCAGCACTGTCTTGTGCGGATACAGATTGAACTGCTGGAATACCATGCCGGTCTGGCGACGAATCTCCAGTACCCGGGCACGCTGGACTCGCAACGGATCTGCGCTGTTAACCACAACACCGTTCACTTCAATCTGTCCTCCAGACAACTCTTCCAGTCCATTAAGGCAGCGCAGTAAGGTACTCTTGCCGGAGCCACTCGGTCCGAGCAATACAACAATATCTTTGGCATCGACATGAAGATCGATGTTCGTAAGTACTTCATTTTTCTGAAAACGTTTGGTAAGCCCAGTTGTTGTAATCATCGGTTCTCTCCTCCTATCAGTAAGCCCGGGCCAACCGGCGCTCCACTTGTTCCAGAATGGCCGAGAAGCCGATACTCATGATCCAGTAGATCACACCAATTGCCAGATAAAATGGCATATTCAATGCATATTGTGATACCAGCAGCTGTGCTGAACGCAACAACTCGGTAACACCGATGGCCGCCACAAGTGATGTTTCCTTCAACATGCCAATAAAGGTGTTACCCATCGGCGGGATGGCAATACGCACAGCCTGCGGGAAGATAATCCGTCTCATTGCTTGAGCCGGGGTCATTCCCGTTGCATATGCAGCTTCTGTCTGTCCTTTTGGTACAGCCTGAATAGCTCCACGGAAGGTCTCTGAGAGAAATGCACCTGCGTTCAGACTCAGTCCCAAACAGGCAGCCGTGAGTGATCCCAAGGTCACTCCATAATCGACCAATCCGTAATAAATAACGAATAATTGCACCAGCAGCGGGGTTCCCCGCATGATGGATACATAAAACCTTGCGATCAACCTAAGCCACATCGGTCCCTTCAGACGAGCAATCGCAACAAGCACCCCGATGATGAACGCAAAAAACATAGAGATCACAGTTACATACAGCGTATAGTAAGCCCCCTTCAGAAAGAAGGGGATATTCTCAAATACCAGTTCCATGGGTCAAATCTTCCCTTCGCCTTGCAGGTTCATTATTGCGCAGGCTCTTCACCAAACCATTTTTTGAAAATGGTATTGTACGTGCCATCATCTTTCATGCCTTTGAGAGCATCATTCAGTGCTGCTACGAGTTCCGGATTGTCTTTGCGAACAGCAATACCTGCCTGGTCACTCTTAATAGCTTCACCTACAGCTTTGATATTCAATCCGTTGGCATCCACAATCGGTTTCAGAGCGTACATATTGTTAATTGTTGCGTCAATCCGCCCAGCATTCAGGTCTTTGAGTGAAGAGATGACATCGTCATAAGTTTTGATCGTGAAGTCTCCCACTTTTGGCAACACTTCATTACGCAGATATGATTCATCATTTGTACCCAGACCTACGCCAATCGTTTTTCCTTTGAAGTCTTCCAGCTTGGTAATATCGTTATTGTCTTCTTTTACAATAATTTTAACTTGGTTCGTAATATACGGATCACTGAAATCCAGTACTTTCTTACGATCATCGGTAATCGTCATTTGGCTGATAATGGCATCAAGCTTCTTCGCTTGCAGACTTGGTGTCAGACCGGAGAACTCTTGGGATACAAACTCAACCTCTACACCCAGACGCTTCGCAACTTCACGTGCGATATCGGCATCGTAGCCGTCCATTTCTTTCTTATCGTTCAGGAAGTTGTACGGTGCGTATGTGCCCATCATGCCCACTTTGATAACGCCAGCAGACTTGATCTGCTCCAGTTCATTGCTTGCCTGTGCACCATTTGTGCTTCCACCATCTGTTGCCTTACTTCCACAAGCACTAAGTACCAGCACGGTCATCAGCAGAATTGCTGTCAAAGACCAGCCTTTACGAGTTTTCGATCCATATGTTTTGTTCATTACGTTAACTTCCTCTCAGTCGTGTATTAATCTGGGTGTACATTTGGTTACTTTATTGTGACTAAACCGCAGTTGTACCCATTATTCCCTGCTATTTGTTTAATCATGTGAATCTTATGTGCCTAACAGTCCGTAAAACTCAAAGCTTGCTGCCTCAGCTGCCAGCGATGAAGCTGTCATGGCTGAGAACTTGCTGTGCAACTCATCGGAACCGAACAACCAGCGTGATATCATGCCTTCAATCATGCTTACCAGTAGTGCTGCTCGAAGCGGTACATCCATGCCCTTAGGCAACATGCCGAGTTCGATGGCACGTTCCATATTGTGACGAAACGCCGTTTCGACAGCATTACGTGTCTCCTCGACCAGGCGTTGTACGGATTCTTCCGTCACGATACCTTTGAGCAACAGTTCCATAAAATAACGGTTCTTTGCAGCAAAAGAAAACATGTCGGTGAACAGCCTTTCCGATGCTTTCACCATATCCTCTACCGATCCGGCATCCTTGCGGTACCCTTGTCCAATCGCCTCAAGCAACTCCTCCTTGCCCGTTAAGACAATCTCCGAAGCAATGGCTTCTTTACTCTTGAAGTGCCAGTAGAACGTCCCTTGCGCCACACCAGCCTCGCGGACGATATCGGAAATTTTCGTCTGATGGTAGCCTTGGGTTGCAAAACGCTCCATCGCTATGCGTATTATTTGGTCCCGGCGTTCTTCACCGGGTTCCAAACCGTTGATTTTGGTCATTCACGTAACCCTCCCGATTGATCAGTCAGTCAGTTAAGTTATATCCTATGGGATAACTAGGTTTTTGTCAATATAGTTTTAAACAAATGGTTACAAGCATAAGTTGAAGTTGAGTGCATTTGTGATCATAATAGGTGATAGCCTTGTTCAAATGAACAGGCATGGTCAAGCAGGACAGCCTGTGCTGTCACCTGCATTTCAAGGAGGAAGAGAATTGGACATTATATCATCCATTATTATGGGCATCATCGAGGGTTTGACTGAGTTTTTGCCCGTGTCCTCTACTGGACACATGATTCTGACTGCCCACTTGCTGGGTTTATCGGAGGACAACGAGTCAGTCAAAACGTTTGAGGTGGTTGTTCAACTCGGAGCTGTACTTGCTGTTGTTGTACTGTACTGGAACAAATTCATTGATATGTTCCGCTTCACCGGAGGGAGCAGACCTTACTCCCGCCGCCTCAATCTGGGACATATCTTCCTGGCGATGGTTCCTGCCGTAGTCATCGGACTTGTATTCCGCGACTGGATCAAAGCACATTTGTTTGGTCCGGAAACAGTGCTGTACAGCCTCGTTATAGGTGGTATATTAATGATCGTGGCCGAACGCTGGAGCCGTAAGAGTGGGCGGATTACTACCCATGATGTCGATGATATTTCCTACAAACAGGCATTCGCGGTGGGTATATTTCAGATCTTGGCATTGTGGCCAGGCTTCTCTCGTTCCGGGTCAACGATCTCAGGCGGTCTCTTTGCAGGGGTAAGCCGTGTAGCCGCTGCGGAGTTCACATTCCTTGTGTCTGTGCCAATTATGATTGGTGCTACGGGATATGACCTGTACAAAAGTATCGATCACCTGAACGGCAGTGATTTCCCAATCTTTGCGATTGGATTCATCGCTGCTTTCATCGTCGCCATGCTCGCGATCAAGACGTTCCTGTCCATTTTGAAAAAATTGAGCCTGACCGTCTTTGCTGTGTATCGCTTTGTCTTGGCAGCCGTGTTCTTTATTATTTTGATGTAAGCATTACAATTCAAGTAATTAGACAGGCAAAATCAATGGCGGCCTCACATTCCCTTGGGAAGCGAGGCCGCCATATTTTATATTCTGGGCTATGTTTCTGTTGCTTCACGATTCTGTTGCTGCTTCAGAGACAGGAATATCTGTAATTAGAAGAAGTCTAACTCTTCATTACTTCCTTCTTTGCTGAGTTGGATCATCAGTGATACCGAATAGGTTTACTATGTATCATGGACATTCATATTTATGTTCACTTCTGAAAAGCAGTCTGGCTAGTACCACTCTTTTACTTGAATGTTCCGGAGTTTCTTTCGACTCTTCAATCTCTCACGCAGATTATATCTATTCTCCTTTTGTTCCTGCAGCAGTTGTTTCACTCCAATCATCAACAATCGATATCTCCGGTCATCATTGTGACTTAATTGGTGCATTTCTTCAAAAATTTCATTCTTCATACGGATCTTGTTCACTCCAAATATTCAGTTTGTTCTCACAGTATACATGGGAGCACTGAACAAATTCTAAACAAGCGTTGTTTCTCAACTTCAGTTTTTCGAATGCACATTTGAATGCACATCATGCGTGCTGGAATGAAACAGAAAAACCCCTTCCTGTCACAGGACAAGAAGGGGTCTTCTTAGCTAAGTTAATTAACCAAACTGCTGAGCCTTCGTACGCTTAAACTTTGGATTCAAGCGTCTCCAGATACTCGGAGATTTGAGCAGGTGTTTTAGCCCATTTGCTATGCAGATGTGCAATTTTCTTGCCGTTCTGGAAGACGAGCAGGCTTGGAATGCCGCGTACACCATTCTCTTCGGCAAACGGCTGGAACTTCTCTGCATCCAGGGCATAGAAGGTTTTATCCGTATGTTGATCGATAACATCCCCGATAAAACGATCCAGGTTTTTGCAATCCGGACACCAGGTTGTATCAAATTTAATGACGGTAAAACCATCAGAGTTAATTGTATCCAAATACTGTTGTTCACTTTGAATTCTTTCCATATGTCTTCTCTCCCTTATATGTTCCTTTTTTGGCTGATCTTCATTGTACCTCGTATAGTTACAATTGAAAATAGGCTTAATAGAGTTAACGATGCTGCTTGTACAGATTAGCGGGACAGAGCTCTCGTATTTCCTGAATTTCCGCAGCGGTGAGTTCAGGCGAATTCGAAGCAGCAATATTGTGCAGCAACTGTTCTCTTGAACTGGCACCAGGGACAACAGCTGCTACGGCAGGATGGGATAACGCGTAACGAATAGCCGTCTGAGCCATACTGCGTTGGTCTGTAACAAGACGACTTAGCCCTTGCCGAATGGTATATAGTTGCTCTGGCGTATAGTCCAGATAACCTTTGTCTGCCTTGGCAGATCCGGAATCGGCAAGCACACCGCTAGCTACGGGCCCACGGGCAATTACGCTGATCCCCTTTTGTTCCAATAAAGGCAGCACTTCTTCTTCCGCTCTGCGGTCAGCAATGCTGTACTGGTTCATCACACTGACGATGGATGCCCTCTTTACATACTCCCGAATCACATTGGGACGAATGGAGGAAATTCCGTAATATCGGATAAGTCCTTCCTTCTTCAGTTCCTCAAACGCTTCGATCGTCTCTTCGATGGGGTCGTCCAAGGTCCCGCCATGCAGCTGATACAGATCGATGTAATCAGTCTGCAACCGCTTCAGGCTTTCATGTACAGCCTGCTTAATGTAGGCTTTGGACGGGTCCCACGACCAGCCCTCATTGCCGGGGATACGACGATTACCTACTTTGGTTGCCACAATGACTTGGTCCCGACGCCCTTTAATAGCTTGTCCTACAATCTCTTCATTACGCCCTGCGTCGTACAGATCGGCTGTATCCAGCAGATTGACCCCATGATCCAGAGCCTCATGAACCAGGCCCACAGCGTGCTCCATTTCAGTTCCAAGTGACATACATCCCAGCCCAATCTCAGACACCATCAGTTCAGATGTACCCAGACGATTTTTCTTCATATGTGCATCTCCCTCCATACGTTCTGCAAGTATCCATTGTATCATTCTTGCTGCCAAAAATCGCATGCCTCACGGAAACAAAAGGTAGTTTTCAACTGCACAAAAAAACCTGGAACGACTTCATCTCCAGGTTTCTCATGATCATCATTTAAATTCAAGCAATAAACGAACTATCGCAATCTATTTCACTTCCACACGTGGTCTGGTTTTACTTGTTCCATTGGACGAATTGGAGCTTTTCATCATACCCGAGACAGTGCTAAACAGCTTATCTCTTGCTTGTTTGTTCCTCATCAGATAAGTCACACCTGCGCCGATAGCCGTCATGATAATTCCTCTTCTTTTAGACATGTGCTTCTCCTCCTTCAGGATAAATGTACATCGTGTCTTGTTTGACAATTACCCTGTGGGAGCAAAACGAAACGAAGTACAGGCTTGATCGCAGAAAAAAAGATGACCTCCGAATTCAATTCAGCGGTCATCTTTCACTTGCTCTGTTGAGGCTTGACGTTCACCATCCAATTAATCGGACGGCGTTGCGACATGGGTCATTTCTTCATGTTTGTAGGTCGAACCATCGGCGGTCAGATAAAAGTGTCCGATGGGATGCAAATCTTCATCCAATTCGTAGACAAGCGGAATGCCTGTCGGGATATTGAGCGCCATCACGTCTGCTTCGGACAATTGGTCCAGATGCATGACGAGTGAACGGAGCGTGTTACCATGCGCAGAGATCAGCACTCTTTTGCCAGCAGACACCATCGGTTTAATCTCCGCATTCCAGTACTCAAGTACACGCTTCGAGGTATCCATCAGGTTCTCCGTAAAAGGGATGGTACATCCGAGCCGCTTGTACTTGTCCAGATCCTGCACATATCGGTCATCGGTTTGGTCCAGTGCCGGGGGAGATACGTTAACGGATCGTCTCCATTCTTTTACTTGGTCTTCCCCATACTTCAGAGCAGTCTGCTGTTTATTCAGTCCTTGCAGCGCACCATAATGGCGTTCATTCAGCTTCCAAGTCTTCGTAATGGGAATCCACATGAGGTCCATTTCATCCAGCGCAATATCGAGTGTCCGGATAGAACGTTTCAGCACGGATGCATAGGCGTAATCAAAATCAAATCCCTGTTCCTTCATGATCTTCCCTGCTTTACGAGCTTCGGAGTAACCATCCGTCGTCAGATCCACATCTGTCCATCCGGTAAAACGATTCTCTACATTCCACATGCTCTGTCCATGGCGAATCAAAACAACTCTGTACATAAAAGTGAACCCTCCTTCCATGGAAACATTACCCGCAAGTCAAACTAATTAGCACAGTGAAACGTTCATCACATTAATAATATGGTGCCATCATCAGGTATACCACGACACCTGTAGAACTGACGTACAGCCAGATTGGCATAGTCCAACGCGCAATTTTGCGGTGTTTCTTCAATTGATTCGTCCAACCCCACACAAGTGTGAACAACGCCAATGGGACAATGAGGGCTGCCAGTATACTATGGGTAATCAGAATGAAGAAATAGATCGAACGAATGATGCCCTCGCCGCCGTATTTGGACGTCTCTGGTGAGAGGTAATGAAACGTCAGATAGGTCACGAGGAATAAAAGTGTTGTTGAGAATGCAGCAAGAATAAATCGTTTGTGCAGCTTCACATTCCGCTTGATAATAGCAATAAGCGCTGCGAGCAGGAAGATGAAGGTAAAGCTGTTAAACACGGCATTAAACCGCGGCAACACCGTAATATCAAAGGTTACATCACCTTTGTAACCAATCGACGGTGCGAAGAACAATAATAAAATAATGACATTAGCGAGAATGGAAATCGTGATAATGATGCCTGCGAAATTTTTATTACTCGTCGGGGATGGAATGTTCGGCTCCCCTTTGTTATTTTTGCCCAATGCAAAATCCTCCTCATATCCTAACTTCTATGTTCTATATCATTATATCTCGGCAATTCCGGGCTGTTAAGTGACAACACTCTGAACAAAAACCGCTGCACTCCCCTATAAAATGCCCCTTTACGGCCTTTTTCAATCAAATTCAAACCGGCTCCCATTTACCCGAGTCCACATTTGTGGTATAATTAATGCAATTAATCACATACGCGTTGAAACTGGAGGAGCCTGTCACCAAGGGCCCCTCTTTGTCTTTTTCAGGCACAGAACGGCACTTTTCTAAATGCCGTTCTGTGCCTTTTTGTCTGATTGAAGCAGAGGATGGATCGCCCTTGGGTTGGTTAACCTATAGACGCTGTTACTGGAGGGAAGAACACCTATGGAATTTATTTTGGTTCTTGCACTTATTTTAATCTTTACCAAACTTGCTGGTGATCTATCCGTAAGATTGGGTCAGCCATCGGTTCTGGGGAAACTGATTGTGGGTGTCATCCTCGGCCCTGCCCTGCTCGGTTGGGTTCAGCAAAGTGATTTCGTACATTATATGGCTGAGATCGGGGTACTGTTGTTGATGTTCATCGCCGGATTGGAAACGGATCTGGAGCAGTTGAAGAAAAACTGGAAGGCGGCCTTTGCTGTGGCCGTCGGTGGTGTTATTTTACCTTTTGTCGGGGGATACGGTTCGGCCATAGCATTTGGTATGTCACAGACACACGCGCTGTTCTTTGGACTTTTATTCTGTGCTACTTCCGTCAGTATCTCAGTTCAGACGTTGAAGGATATGAATCAGCTGAGTTCACGGGAGGGTACCACCATTCTGGGTGCAGCCGTTGTGGATGATGTGCTCGTCGTGGTTCTGCTCGCCGTCATGATGAGCTTGCTCGGCACAGGTGGAGGAGACACTTCGATTTCTCTGCTTATTGGCAAGAAGCTGTTATTCTTTGTTATTATTATCGCTGCCAGTTGGTTCCTTGTTCCACGCATCATGAAGTGGATGGCACCACTGAAGGTAACGGAGACCGTCATTACTGCGGGACTGATTATTTGTTTTGGCTTCTCCTACTTTGCAGAGTGGATGGGTGTTGCTGGAATTATTGGAGCATTTGCCGCTGGTATCGCCATCTCCCAAACTAACTTCAAACACGAGGTTGAAACTAAAATCGAGCCGATTGCTTACGGAATTTTTGTCCCGGTATTCTTTGTTAGTATCGGCTTAAATGTCACCTTTGATGGTGTGGGTTCACAAATTTGGTTCATTGTTGTTATCAGTATCATCGCTATTGTAACCAAACTTATTGGTGGAGGAGCCGGTGCACGACTGACGGGATTCAACCGTTCCTCTTCGCTGGCTATCGGGGCAGGCATGATCTCCAGAGGGGAAGTTGCTCTGATTATCGCTTCAACGGGGCTTGCTTCAGGATTGCTCGATTCGGAGTACTTTACCAGCGTTGTGATCATGGTTATTGTTACTACACTGGTCACTCCGCCACTCCTCAAAATCACCTTTGCACGAAAAAAAGGGGAAAAGCAAGTTGAAAAAGGGATTGAGGAATCCTATTTGAACGGGTAAAGTATTGAAATCATTCCGTATTTAAAGCTATACTTGATCTAGAAATGTAATATATCGGTCGTGAAGCACACGCCGCTTTGATCCATTCTCCCCTTCAACGCGAAGGTCGGAAATGATCAGAGCGGCTTTTTTTTGTGTTTTTATAAAGTAATCCTTATTCGTTACTCATTCGATTTCATAGAAAAACAAAAAAAGACCACCTTACACTCAAGAGGTCTTCCATCCTTGCCTGTTGTTCCAACAGGCTGTCCCATTTTAAGTTAACACGCCAACATAAAAACCAATCGAGATAAAGACAACACACCATACAAATGCACCAATGCCCGATACGAGAACGTACCTGCCCATTGCCATCTTGCTAATCCCGGAGAAACAGCACATCAGATGACGAATGCCTGGAATGAAGTAACCCAGGATGATGGACCAATACCCATATTTGAGGAACCACGACTCCACCCTGCTGAATCGTTTGGCATTCACGCCGACCCACTTGCCGTATTTTTCAACCAGCGGCCTGCCCGCTTTCTTGCCAATCATGTAGCTAAGCAGCCCTCCGGTAAAAGCGCCACCGAAACTGACGGCGATGGATACGGAGTAATTCAATACCGAGATGGAGGCGAGATAACCGACAAAAGTCATCATCACCTCATCCGGAATCGGCATGCCAATAACGCCAAGAGCCAGTAGTCCGTATATTGCGAAATAACCATATTGACCAATAAATTCTTTTGCAAATTCCATACTGACTCGCTCCTTATTTCGGTTCCACAATATCCTTCTCATGTGAGGCTAGCACTTGTTTTAGAGACGGGAATCGGATTTGGCTCACCATGAGACCGGATAATACAATAATGACAAGATAAGCTACACCATGTGTGAAATAAGGACTCCAGAGTGCGAAAAAGGACATCAGACCTCCCGCAAATGTAATTGGCATCCCGACAAAACCACTGCTTGGTGTCTTCTGACAGTTATAACGGGCCAGACGCAAAGCACCGCAAACCGGAAACAATGCAGTCAGGGCCATCCCCAGCACACTCACTTCAATCATGGAATTCAAGTACAGAATCAGCACAGGGGCTGTTCCGAATGAAACTACATCCGCAAGCGAGTCCAGGGACTTGCCGAACTCACCCTCACAATGCAATTTACGAGCCGCAAATCCGTCAAACAGATCAAAGAACATCGCTACCCATATCATCATCACAGCCAGGGCAAATTCACCATGAATAGCCATAATGACTGCCAGCATGCCTGAACTCAGATTCCCCAAGGTTAAAATCGATGGTAAAGACTTCATAAGAGTTGACTCCCTTTCGTACTAGGCTTTAGGAAAAATAATATAAAAACGGACTCCATCCGGTGTATTCTCCACTCCATAACTGCACCCATGCAGATCAAGAATCTGCTTCGCAATGGCCAGACCAAGCCCGGTCCCCCCCATTTTACGATTACGTGAGCGCTCTACCCGATAGAACCTCTCCCATATATACTGCCGCTCAGCTTCAGCAATGTGCTCGCCCTTGTTTTCAATAGAAATATGGACAAAACCTTCACGCCTGCTGATCTCAATAGTTATATCGGTATGTGGTATCGCATGACGTATAGCATTCATCATGATATTGAAAATAACTTGCTCCAGCTTGCTTCGGTCACCCTCAACCGTCTGTTCTGTTGTGGATACAAGCACCACATCCAATCCTTTGTCCTTCAGTTGCGGACCCAGACGGCCGGCGATATCTTCAATCATGTCAGCCAGTGCAACAGCATCCGTATTCAATTGAACCGCTGAGGATTCCAGTCGCACCAGATCCAGCATCTCTTCAACCATCGTTTCCATTTTGATCGCCTCATCGGCAATGATCTCAATGTAACGCTCCCGTTTGCTCTCACTCACGCCATCCTTCAGCCCTTCAGAATATCCCTTAATAATGCTGATTGGTGTCTTAAGTTCATGTGATGCATCGGCAAAAAACTTGCGCTGACGCTGTTCAATCTCCTGCTTCATTTCCATATCTGTACGCATCTGCGTGTTGGCCTGCCTCAGCTCTTCCAGTGTCTGACCCAAGGTTCCCGATAAGGCATTGAGGCTGTTAGACAAACTGCCGATTTCATCATTACGCCGGATGGGTGATTTCACCGTGAAATCCAGCGTAGACATTTTCTTCGCGACATGGTTCAAGGCCAAGAGCGGCTTCGTTACAATTCGGGACAGGAGTAACGCCAGCAACAGAATCAATATAAATGCCCCTATGCCAAAATACGCATAGAACAAACGTGTTGCCTCATTCGCTTCCCTCATCTCCTGTAGAGAGGTGAGCGAGAAGATCAGTTGCTGCTCGGGTCCGGAACGATGCACTGGAGCAATGGTGATGACATTGCGAACACCGCTCCAGCTATCCATCCATTCTTCATTGAGCATTTTGCCATTCGCCAAGGCCAGTTGGTCTTCGGTGGACAACGGGAACCGGCTATCCAGTGCTTGCACCAGCAGTCCCTGCCTCTGACTCCACGTTGCCAGATTGGGAAGAACTACCTCGGTTAATACCCCGGACCATTCCTTTACCGGTTCAATTGATTCCTGAAAGCTTTCTGTTCCCCATGCGGCAGAAGTGGCATCCTGAATTTTGAATGGATAGACCATGGACTCGCTGGCCGGACCTCTCACCGTCAGTTCTTGCCCATATTTCAGATGGGATGTAATCCAGCCAGCATTCTCACTATTGATAAACAAGGACAAGGACACCTTTACGTGACTTCCATCTTCTTGAAGCAACGTAATGTGGAACGGGTCATTAACCAGTCTTCCGGTATTCGTCAGAATGACCAGATGTGACTGATTCTGACGCATGAACTTCCCGGTCTCCTTGGCTAGCTGTAAATCACTCCAGTGTCCATTGGAATATTGCTGTTCGAACTTGGACAGCTTTTTCTTCATACTGCTGACCTTTTGATGCTGATAGAAGTCGGGGAACCAGACCAACTGGGCAAAAACCGTCGTCCCATATAGAAGAACCAGACATCCTGCCATGACCAGGAAAAGCTTCATCGTTACGCCATTTCTTCTCATGCTTCTGCCTCGAAACGATATCCAGTACCAATCACCGTCCGGATACACCTGGCTTCATCACCCAATTTGCTGCGCAACTTCTTGATGTGAGTATCTACAACACGTGAGTCCCCTTCAAAATCAAATCCCCAGATCCGATTCAAAATGGCATCCCGGGACAACACAATGCCTGCATTACGTACCAAATAAAGCAAAAGATCATATTCCTTTGGTGCAAGTTCCACTTCAATTCCGTCCTTCTCCAGGCGTCTGGCCCATGGATCAAGGGTTACCTGTCCGAAGCGAATCACACCCTGCTCTCGTCCAAATGCACCTTCAACACGCTTCATTAATGTCTCTGCACGTGCAACCAGCACACGTGGACTAAACGGCTTGGTAACGTAATCGTCTACGCCCAGCTGAAATCCATGAATTTTATCGTCATCCTCAGACCGTGCAGTCAGCATGATAATAGGTACGGTGGATTGGGATCGAATATGCCCACATAACGTCCATCCATCCATTTCAGGCATCAAAACATCCAGAATAACCAGATCCACCTCATGCAGAGCCAACAGTTCCAATGCCTGTACTCCATGTTCTGCTTCTATGACGTTCCATTGTTCTTTTATGAAATAATCGGCCACAATCTCACGAATGCGGCTTTCATCTTCCACCAGAAGCACTGTTCTGATCATGGCCGACTCTCCTTTTTAGATTTCTGATGATAACATACCTATTCCATGTGTCGTTCATGTGTCCATACGTTTTGGAATGCTCCCATGATATATACGATTAATATAAGCCAAAAGTTACTAATTTTTATAAAAATTCGCATAAAAAAGAAGCCATCAACGAGCAAGCTCCTGCTCATTGACAGCTACTTGAATGAAATCGAAGTGTGTTATCCAGAATTGATGCGCTACTGCGCGCTCCCTGGCAACACTTAACGTTGTTGCTCCAGACGGTGTGCCACATGCAGTGTCGGACCAACAAAACGGTTCAGCGGGAATCCGCCAGCAATCGCTTTGGTCACGAAGGCTTTACCTTCACGAACAGCCTCTTTCACTGAAAGACCACGAGCCAATCCTGCGGTAATCGCCGCAGACGTTGTGCAGCCCGCACCATGCGTATATCCGGAGCCGACAACATCGGCTTCAAACCATTCGTAGTTGGTTCCATCATAGAGTAGATCCATTGCTTTACCCGGGCTAATGACACCTCTGTCCTTAATCAGGACATGTTTCGAGCCATGGGCATGAATTGCTGCTGCCGCTGCTTCCATCTGTTCCTTGGAGCGAATCGGTCCACTCTTCGCCAGTTGGGATGCTTCGAACAAATTAGGTGTAACCAGATCGGCACCTGGCAACAGGAATTCGATCATCGCTTCCGTATTTTCCGGTTGCAGTACTTCATCTGTACCTTTGCAGACCATTACCGGATCGATAACGATCTGTGGCAGACCGCTGCGGCGAATATGTTTTGCTACCAGTTCAATAATATCTACAGAACCGAGCATACCTGTCTTCATGGCATCGAAACCGATGCCGTCCAGAACAGTGCGAAGCTGTGCTTCAACTACATTTAATTCAACAGGAAAGACCTGGTGATCCCATGTTTCGGGTTCCATTGCCACAACCGTAGTCAGTACGGTCATGCCATACACACCCAGCTCCTGAAAAGTTTTCAAATCAGCTTGAATACCTGCACCGCCGCTCGTGTCCGAACCAGCTATTGTTAATGTTTTTGGAATCGTCATGGTAGTTGCATTCTCCTTCGTGTCTCAGTTGACATTATCCTATCCCTTGTACGAGCGGATGTCAATGGCATCTGAAGCCATACAGAGCATGGTTTTCCGAATGATTCAGTTCACATCTTTTGTCTCCAGACGAACCATGGACATCGAAGCAATCCATATCCCTATTGCTCCAAGGGTCAGAGGGATAATAATAAGCGAATGAATGGAAACTTCCGACCCGTTGAATCCGGAGCAGACAATCGAAACTAGCAAAATGGACGAGACCATTGTCGCTGTAACAGAATGCTTACGCATACCGAAGAATAGGGGAATGAGTGCCATACACGCAGCCGATAAAGAACTGATACTGTACTTCACCAGAAGTCCCAACATATCCCGATTGCTCAGTGATTCAGGAATGAAGGAGTAGAATTGATTAACAATCAACAGCAGTGAACCCATCAACAGATCGGTAACCATAATCATCACAAATGTAAAACCAAACACGATAATCAATTTGGCCGCGATGATTTTATGACGCTGGATGGGATAGGTGAACATGACGTTCATGGTTTTATTTCGATACTCACTGATCACCAGCTTGGATAATAAAGCTCCTGCAAATATGATGAAGGTCGCTCTCACAAATGTATCGATAATTATAAAGGCGGTCTGGTAATCGGCATAGGCATAATCTTCTGCTCCCACATCCATGAATCCAATCATGATCAGGAAAAGAAGAATGGCTATACTGGCGATACCTGCACCTGCAAAATTACGTGCAAAACGGTGCTTCCGCATCTCAAGTCTGATTAGTTTAAGCAACGTCTTCATCCCCTTTCACAAGCTTCATGAAGTGTTCTTCCAGGGAGTGAGCCCGTTTGGATATCGATTCGATCTCAATGCCATGTTGGATCAGCTTGGTGTTCAGTTCCGATGGAATGATTCCCGGATCATAGATGCGTAACGTTTGGTCATTGACCAGTTTATAATTACTCAAACCCAGCTGGTGTTCAATGACATAGGTCGCTTTGCGGATATCCACCGCCTGTAACTCGATGTACTCATTTTGACTTCCACGAATGCTCTCCATCGATACTTCCTCCACCAAGCGACCGCCGCGAATGACACCAACTGTATCCGCAATCTGCTCTATCTCGCCAAGAATGTGACTGGAGACCAGCAGGGTAATGCGATACTCATTGCTAAGGCGCTTGAACAAATCACGCATCTCCCGGATCCCTACAGGGTCCAATCCGTTGATCGGTTCATCCAGAATGAGCAGTTCTGGTGTGGTTATAAGTGCACGAGCCAGTCCCAGCCTCTGCTTCATGCCCAAGGAGAAGTCCTTGACCGGTTTCTTGCCTGTATCCTTCAGCCCTACCGTTTCCATCGTATTGTTGATGATCTTTTTGTTGTGAAACCCCATGTATTCACAGTGAAGCTCCAGATTCTCGCGAGCAGACAGTCTATCGTAGAAAAAAGGATATTCAATAATGCTGCCCATTCGCTTCAGCACTTCATAAGAGGTCGGCGTAAGCTTCTCCCCAAACAGTTCTATCTCCCCTGTGGTTGGTTTGACGAGATTGGTGAGCATCTTCATGATGGTTGTTTTACCAGCACCATTCGGACCGAGGAATCCATAGATCTCACCTTGCTTAATATTCATATTGACGTTGGATACAACCTCCACCCCTTCATATACTTTGGTCACATCTATTGTTCGTGCGATATAATTCATCGTCCTTGTTCTCCTTTACGTCCCCTGTCCGGGTTCCTATATCTATATTGTAAAGAGAAAAGTCTTCTTTTTTATTAATCAAATCTTACAAAAACCTTAAGTCTGACCGGACATGCCAATGCAGGGTCTACCAAGTCTTAAAGGTAACCGAGAATACAGTCCGTTGATGTGGCACACTATGCAAGTGAATACTTCCACCCATCCGCTCAACTAGCCGTTTCGTAATGGTCAGACCCAGGCCACTGCCTTGATAGAGTCGATTGCGGGAATCCTCCAGTGTATACATGCGTTCAAACACACGACTATGCTCGCTCTCAGGAATTCCTTTTCCCTGGTCCCAGATCAGTAGCGTCACAGGTCCACCTATTGAATGATCAAGTGAAAGTCCCAGTACCTTACCCTCTGCCCCGTATTTCATTCCATTAGTAATGAGATTATCCAGCACACGGTCCAATGCTTCTTCATTCGCTTGCACGAAGATATCACCATCAGGTATCTCCAGCTCCACGTGCAACCCCAGATTCGTCAACATTTCATAAAAGGAAAGCATCTTCAACCGGCATAATTCGCTTATATTCACTCGACTAAGCACTAGCTCCGTGTCTCCAGATTCCAGCTTTGCCAGATCAAAAAAGGAATGGATCAAACGCAGCACTTCCTGCGCCTTATCTTGTATTTTCTCCGTCATAATCTTCCGTTCCTGATCGGTTAATGATGGGCTGTGCAGTAGGGTCTCACTATAACCCAGCACCACCGTGAGTGGCGTTTTCAGATCATGTGAAATGTTGGAGAGCATGTTACGCATCTCCTTCTCCTGATTCGCATAACCGGCCTTAGCGCGGTGCGCATGATCCAGCAGCTGGTTCATGTCTTTCAGAAGCTGACTGACTTGGTCATCACTATTGAATACAAGCAAGCGCTCAAAGGTGCCTTGATCCAAAATATCGGATATTTTCTGATGAATATAGGTCAAGTGTTGACTGCGTTTCCGGAATTTCAACCACAATACAATGAAGGCAATGGCCAGAATACCCGTTGTGATGGCAAAAATCAGTGTCATCCCTGCTCCGCCTCCAGCTTATACCCGATGCCCCAGAGTGTCTTGATATACTGGGGAGCCGAAGGATCTACCTCCAGTTTCTCACGCAGACGACGCATATGTACGTTAATGATATTTTCGTCTCCATAATAATGATCGTTCCAGACGGAAGCGTAGATCTGAGCCTTCGTGAACACTTTGCCAGGATGGGTAACGAACAGCTTCAGGATGCCAAATTCCTTGGATGTCAGCTTGACGGGTGTACCTTCACGTTCCACCTCGTACGTCTCCATGTCAACTACGAGTCCTCCAATGTGAATACGTTGATCTTTAGCCGCTTCAGCCACAGGCGGAGTGGTATAATTGGCGCGGCGAATCGCAGCTTTGATGCGGGCAGTCAGTTCGATTAACGAGAAAGGTTTGCTCAAGTAATCATCTGCGCCGAAGCCCAGACCTAACGCTTTGTCCACCTCCCCATCCTTCGCAGACAGAATGAGCACAGGCACCAGACTGACTGCCCGAATGGTTTGCAGCACATCCATCCCACTTTTGCGGGGCAGCATCAGATCCAGAATAACCAGATCATACCCCGGTTGTGACTGGCTGAACTGACGTTCTGCCTCTAAGCCGTCATATGCATAAGTGACGTCGTAGCCCTCTTTTTCCAAGTATGGCCCGACCATCTCACTAATTGAACGATCATCTTCAACAAGCAACAAGCGGTGACTTAACACATGTTTCCCTCCCACATGAACATTTTCTTTATTACCTCACAGTTTGTTTGAATTGGCAATGACATACGAAAAAACCTGACAGGAGCAACACTTTGACATCAAGTGTGTTTCCTGCCAGGTCTATGAGTGTCTGTAAATAAATGCTGGTGCTTCTATTCTCTATATCCGTTCTCACTGTGAATCCAACACAGTCCAATGGTTCCTGCACCTGCATGGATACTCACCACAGGGATAAACGGCATGATTTCGGTCTTTAATCTAGGCAGCAGAGCTGCAATTTGTTTTTTAATTGTAATGGCTTCTTCCTGATTGTTCGCGTGCATAATGCACACATGCTTTACTTTTTCCATATCCAGCTTGAGCATATCCAGCATGCGATCTTTCGTCCGCTTGAACGTGCGAATCTTCTCATTCACAACCACTTTACCTTCTTCAAATCGAAGCAGCAGATGGATCTTAAGCAGTTGACTGATGATCAGCTGTGTGCCGGACACCCGTCCACTGCGATGAAGATGTTGAAGACTGGCCGGTATGAGGTAAAAGGACATGTTATCAATCATCTGTTCAATGTTTACTTTGATCTCGGCAGCTGAACATCCCTGCTTCTGCCATTCCAGTCCTTGCATAATCATCTCACGGTGAGGATAAGCACCTGCCTTTGAATCAATTGCGGTCACCGTCACTCCTGCAATCTCTGCAGCCTGCATAGACGTATGCAGCGTTCCGCTAAGCTCTGTAGAGCAATGAATCGTAATAATCTCATCGTACTTGTCTTTGAGCGACTCATACAGTTCAATGAATTCGCCAATGGGTGGCTGCGAACTGCTCGCACGTGAAGCCTCCGCAAGTTTCTCATAGAACATTTCAGATGTAATGTCATCGGTTTCCCGGTAACATTCCTCTCCAAATACGATGCGCAGCGGTACGATGTAGATATGATTTTGCTCCGCAAAAACGGGATCCAGTGTACTGGTACTATCGGTGACCCATGCAATTTTCTTCATGACATCCTTCTCTCTTGCCGGATTGTTCGTTCTGTATCCTCAATCGTCAGGCACAAGCCCGGCGGTTTATTTAAAATTTGAATATTTCACATTGTAAACGTTTGCGATACTACCTCTCAATTATAAATGAACGTACAGACCGTTGTCTTGTGGCGCAATCATGAACACCCCTATTAATACCATTATTAGCTAAAAAAATGTCTTGCCTGTGAAGGAATAAATTGGTATGCTGTTGTCCTTCTCTCTTTTTCGCCTTGACTGAAGTGAACGGAAACGCCGTTCAATCCACTTATCGGAGGTGTCACATGCTTTATTTCACTCTGGCTTCCAAAGCCTACTCCCGGAATCTGCAATACCGCGGGGCACACATGGTACATAACTTGGCAAGCGCCATGTTTGGTTACATGTATGCCTGCCTCTGGATCGGCATCGGGGCCGACCATAATCTCGGAGAATACGGGACACAGGGGATGATTAGTTACATTGCGTTCACGCAATCCTCTCTCTGGATCTCAGGTTTTCTCACGAATGGATTGGGTATTCCCTTATCCGTCAGGACAGGGCAGATCGCACTGGACCTGATGAGGCCTGTTCATCTGTTCACCCACCTGATGGCACGCGAATGGGGGCAGATTGCCTACCAGTTCGTGTACAAAAGTATTCCGATCTACCTGCTCTTCTCCATTGTCTTTTCCCTACATTGGCCCTCAGACGTTTCAACATTTGGTTATGCCGCACTTGGTCTTGCCGGCGCCGCATACTTGTCCATCTGTATGAACTACATCATTGGTGCCACGTCGATGTGGACCACGGAGTCCTCCTGGCTTCACTGGGGCAATCACGCGATGATGAATCTGCTGGCTGGTTTTTTCATTCCGCTGGAATGGCTACCGAACTGGCTTGAACAACTTGCCTGGATATCACCCTACCCTTTCCTGCTCTATGTACCTACCCGAATCTATCTTGGTTTCGAAGATGGCTCCTTGTTATGGGGAACCTTGCTTTGGTGCGTCTTTATGACGTTGATCTGTCTTGCGATTACCCAAGTGTTACGTCGTAAAGTGGAGGTACAAGGCGGATGAAGCGAACTTCCTGGTTCAATTTATATAAAATGCTGATTCGAACAAGCATCCGCAGCCGGATGCAATACAAGTTCAATTTCATCATGGCGTCCGTACTGGCCGCTTTAATTCAGATCTCCGAGTTTCTGATGGTTGCTCTGGTGCTGCACAAATTCGGAGCCATTAAAGGCTGGTCCCTCCATGAGATCGGTTATCTCTTTGCCATCATGACGTTATCCAAAACACTGTATCGAACATTCGGAAACGAAGTTCATCATCTGGAAAAATATCTGGTCAATGGTGAGCTTGATCAACTGTTAACACGTCCCATGCCCGTATTGCTGGCACTGCTGCCGCAAAACTTCCGCATCATGGCTGGAGAAGTCCTGCAAGGCGGGTTCATTCTCTGCTGGTCATTGGCAGGCATGATGCACAGCGGACAGATCGGCTGGACTGCCATTCCCTTCTCCCTGCTCATTATCCTGACGGGCGCAGTCATTCTTTTTTCCATCGGACTCGCTACTGCCACACTCGGATTCTGGACCACACGTATCGAGGAATTACAGACGATCACTGAAGATGCCGCACGAACGGCTGCCCAATATCCGCTAACGTTATATCCCAAATGGATGTCTGGCATTCTGCTAACGGTGATTCCCGTGGGATTCGTCAACTACATTCCGTCACTCTACCTGCTACGTGGTGAAGGAGGAGCGTGGATTCTTGTTGCTGTTGCTGCGGTTGCCGTACTGAGCTTGGCTGCAAGTCTGCGTTTCTGGCAATTCGGCATGACCAAATATCAAAGTACAGGTAGCTAAGGAGGCGGAAACGAATCATGAATATGATCACAGCACGGCATCTGCAAAAGGAATTCAAGACCCCTGTTATTCGCGAAGGACGTTTCTCTGGGTTACGTACGTTATTTTCACGTGAGTATGTGTCCAAGGAAGCGGTACGCGATATCAGTTTTGATATCGGCCCAGGTGAGTTTGTGGGTTACATCGGTCCGAACGGGGCTGGCAAGTCTACCACGATCAAAATGCTGACAGGTATCCTGCACCCAACCTCGGGTGAGGTAAGGCTTGACGGTATGAATCCGCATCAGGACAGGCGCAGAACCGTTGGTCGACTGGGCGTTGTATTTGGACAGCGCAGTCAGCTCTGGTGGGATCTGCCCGTGAAAGATTCATATGATATTCTGGCCGAGATGTACGGCGTCCGTGCCGAGGATAAAAAGAAACGGCTGTCCCAGTTCGCCGAGCTGCTGGACCTTGAATCGTTCTGGGCCACGCCTGTCCGTAAGCTCTCACTTGGACAACGCATGCGTGCGGATCTCGCAGCTTCCATGCTGCATGATCCCGAACTGCTTTTTCTCGATGAACCAACAATTGGACTGGATGTGAACGCAAAGCGGAATATTCGTCAATTTTTACGTACATTAAATGAGGTGTTTGGCAAAACAATTTTGCTGACCACACATGACATGGACGACATTGAGCAGTTATGCAGCCGGGTCATGGTGATTAACCATGGTCAACTGACATATGACGGCACGATCTCATCACTTCGCGAAACCATCGGACTGCCTACGTTGATACGGGTAACGTTCCGAGGAGCTTTTCACATCCCGGATGTTGTGTCGTCCGCGATACACATTACAGGAGTGGAAGGGCAGATTGTCACCGTGGAAGTGAACCGGAAGGAATGGAGCACAATGGACATTCTGAAACAGTTGGAGCACTGGGGTGAGATTGAAGATGTAGAGATGAAAGAACCCGATTTCGAAGATATCATTCATCGGGTGTATTAGTCGGCCCATTTTGTGAGTAAATAGGATGAAGACCTGTTCTTACGCCGTTACATGAAAGAGGGACATGGCGTACTGTAATAACGGAGGTGAAGCGTCATGCTTGTGACCAAACATGTCCTTCTAGCATCCAGCGTACACGCTACTCCCTACTTCATCGTACGTGGCATGATGCCGGGACCCGTGATGTTCATTACATCCGGGGTTCACGGGAATGAAACGGCGAGTATGGCCGCTGCGCAAAAACTCGCAGATGATATTGCGACAGGTCGTCACGCCATTCAGCGAGGGCTGTTAATTATCGTGCCACGCGTGAACCAGCAAGCCTACGCAAAGAAAATCAGAGGCAAGCCAGATCTGAATCGTACGTTTCCACGCCGTATGTCAGGCAAGGCCAAACATCCGCTCGCTGCGGCAGTTTTTCAGCTGGCGCGTGAACATCGGGCCGACTGGTGGCTCGATCTGCATGAAGCCAACGGCCTGTCTCAACTGAGTTCACGAGTACTTGGACAGACGTTGATCACCAATCCCGGCAGTCGGACGATTCCAGCTTGCAGAAGAGTTATCGAACGGATGAATCGGTCGATTGCCATTCGTGATCGTCATTTTAACCTCAAGCAGCATGAATTGCCTGGATCTGCCCGTACAGCGGCTTCAAGACTATTACAAGCCCGTTCCGTCACGGTGGAGACCTGTTGGAGTCTGAAACGCTCAACCCGTATCAAGTATCAGACGAAGATTGTGCACCATTTTCTGCGTGAAGCGGGTATGTCATGATCAAGACCATTAAAATAGAACGAAAAGAAACCACGAACAGAGAACGCCCGAAGTACATCCTCAGGTGCTCTCTGTTCGTGGTGTTTTTTTATCTCGGCATCATGACTTCCAGTATTTTATTACCCACAGGGTCTAGCGGCATGAGTGGATAAAGGTCTTTTTTAGTTATAAACTTGAATATTGCATCCAGATACTCATCCACAATAGAGGCTGATCCTCGTTAGCCGACGCCCTGTTTTCTCCTAAACAGGAAAAGAGCCGCGATTACGGCTCTTTCTTTTGCACCCTGAACGATTGAATATAATTGTCGATATCGTCCTCTGGTGTATGCAACAGTCGTGCCAGATGAATCTGCATCTGTTCCAGGTGATCAATATGCTTCTGAATGTCAGCGATGCGTTCGCGTACAAGGGTTTTTAACGTATCCTTTTCCATGTCTTCCTGGCTGAGCAGTTGCAGGGTCTCTTGTATCTCTTTTAAGGAGTAACCTAGCAACTGGGCATCCTTAATGAACTTAATTTTGACCAGATAATCCTCGGTATACACCCGATATCCGTTGGAGGAACGACGGGGAGCAGGCAGAATTCCACTATCTTCGTAATAACGGAGGGTTGCCATACTCACACCAGTACGCTTAGCCAACGTTCCTCTTGTCATGGTTTCCATGCCTACGCCTCCACCCTTCTGCGGATTTATTGTGTTTGTTCGTTGCGTATCTTGGTATATGTGGCATCATAGGTGGCCTCAGGAAATTGTGCTGAAGATCCTTGCAGCAATGGCTGCTCTTCCCCTTTCAGATAACGGTCAAAGAATGCCAGCGCATAGGATCTTGTTATATCCACATTATGTTCTGGCGTCATGCCTCTGGCAAATAGTTTCGGTGAGATTAATGAAATATCCGTAAAGCTCTGATGGAAGAAATTCTCCACCATCAGATAATAGGTATCATTAAGACTACTCGTCATTACTCGATCCAGATCAGGCTCAAACTCAGGGTAGAACACGTTATCTTTGGCTGAAGCATTCGGATCGAAGCTTTTAGCCGTTTCGCCAGACATGATATACATAAACGGCTGTTTCAGGGCTGTCGTGGATACCGATCCCCAGAATCCGCCTTCCAGACTGAGTCCTGCACGTAAACGATCATCCTGTGCGAGTGCTTCGGCTGTTGTAGCCCCGCCATAAGAATGCCCCATCATGCCTGTATGATTCAGGTCAAGCCTGCCCTCCAGCACCTGATTGGGATCATTCAGGTTCCACTGTTCAAGCGTGTCGAGTACAAAACGTGCATCTGCTGCACGAATACCTACCCCCTCCACATTATATTGATACAGTTCTTCTGACGTTGCAAATTCAGGCCCGGCTTCATAAGACACTTTACGCCCATCGGGGAAGGTAACGCGAGCTGAGGTATAAGGATGATCCATACCTACAACAATATAGCCATGGCTTACGAGTTCTTCAATGGCAGTCATGCTCTGATAACGGGCCGAGCGGACACCGGGAGAGAACAGCACCACCGGATAAGAACGGCTTGCGTCTGACATGGCTGCGCCTTTAACCACATGTGTCGGAATGGTATCGAGGTAGCTGAACACCTTAGGCGGGATGCCAAATACCAGACTAATTGCTTCTCCGAGTTCAGACGGGTAAGACTCAGGAGATACCCCCTTCGCATCTTCCGGGTTTACCGGATACCACACGTTAATCATCAGTTCCCGTTTGTCCCCGCTTTCGGGAGATAACGTCTCTTCACGGGTTTCATCCACCAATTGTTGAGAAAACGTACCGATAGCAAACTTCCCCGTAGGCTCAGGCATTGTAAAAGCTGGAAAATACCAAGTGAGCAGTCCTGATCCGGCGCCGGAGACCAGAGCCAGCATCCCAACCAGCGTGAGTTGAAGCAACGAACGCCATTTCGGTTTCTGCTTCTCTGCAAATTGCCCAGTGACTCTGTTACGATACCCTTTCACTAACTTAATGATTAATACGATGAAGATTATGCCTGCAACAAGATACGTTGGCAGCAGCATCACGCGGAACGAATCCAATATGCCGTGAAGTGCCACTGCCAATATCATGGCAGCAAACATGCCTGCCACGAGCTTCCGACGCTTCGAATACATGGGTATACACACCGCTGCGGCAATCGTTACAAGTACCAATATCCATTCCATTAATTTCATTATTCAGCCTCCAATATTTCTTGATAAAAAAAGAATAAACCTTGAAGTATACTTCAAGGTCAAGGCTGTATTATAGAAAACATTTTATCAAGGAATTCGTATATCCCATTTGCAAAGTTCGGTCAACGTACACGTTCCGGACGAGAAAGCCTTAATACCTGTTGAGTTCGGCCCAGGATATATTCGCCCTGTCATTACCTGCTCTCCCTGCTGAATGAACACCTCAACGGAGCTGACATCCATAAAAATATGAAGTTCCAGTTTCCCGTCAAGCAGTTCCACTGTCGCAGCTCGTTCTCCGCCCGGCCCTTGTCCGGCCTGCTCGCGATTTAAGCATAAACGACGCTGCTCTACATCATAGGAAATCACAGTTTCTTCATCTTCACCCGTGCGCAGCTTCAACCCGAAGTGTCGTGCCTGTTCCGCTTCGAATACAGCATACAGTTCGTAACGGTCTCCACTAATTCCAAGATCAAAATCATGTTCATCATCAGTTAAATGTATACCATACTGCTCGGTGCCTTCCAACCTGTACTGTGTAAGTTCGGGAAGCGGCTGGAATATCAATCGTTGTCCCCTGCGAATGAGTTGTCTCGGCAAGGTCATCGCTCCAGCCCAGGCATGAGACTGTTGTGTCGGGATTTCCGTTTCCCACGTATCCATCCAAGCCACCATGATTCGTCGTCCCTGTGCATCCTCCATCGTCTGGGGCGCGTAAAAGTCGAAGCCACAATCCAGCGGAACGTACTGCTCGTACTTCAGCACACCTTGGTCTTCATCCAGCGTTCCCATCATATAAACGGTCGAATGCAAGTTGCGATAGTTATCTCCCTGAGCAGGCATGCGCTGCGGAGACATGATCAGCACATCTCGGCCATCCAGTGTGAACAGATCGGGACATTCCCAATTGTCACCAAGCGTCCCGTCACTCTGGGCCATAATGTTAACATAACTCCAATCCAGCAAGTCCGTTGAACGGTATAACAGAATGACACCTTTGCCCGCAGCATCATTCGAGCCAAGGACGCAATAGTACACACCGTTTCGTTCAAACACTTTTGGATCACGAAAGTCCTTGGGACTGGTATGCGCTGGGATTTGATCCAGCCGAATAACCGGATTCATCGCGCTTTTGACAAAATCAATCCCATTGTCCGAGACAGCGATATTCTGTGTCTGCAAGTAATCGTTATCCTTGTCGGGTCCAGTCACGACATGCCCCGTGTACATCAGCACCAACTTGCCATCCTGCACGATTGCACTTCCGGAGAAACACCCTCCACTGTCGTAGCTCTGATCAGGTGCCAGTGCAATAGGCAGATAAGACCACGTAACCAAATCACGGCTCACCGCATGGCCCCAGTGCATCGGCCCCCATACCGGTTCGTAGGGATAATGCTGATAGAACATATGATACATCCCACCGAAGTATATGAAGCCGTTGGGGTCATTCATCCAGCCCACCTCTGGCATCAGATGATAGGCCATTCGATAGGTTGGATCAACCTGATGTCGATGTTCCTTGATATATGCGTTGGCCCGGGCGAGTGTATAACTCTCTTTCGTTTGAGCCGAAGAACTCGTCAGTCCGGGGTCTGTCTCTTGCCTTGTGTCTATTCCCTGCTTCTCGTATCGTTCCTGATTCATATGTCCTTCACTCCTGTCTCTCTCTCTATCACCCAACTGAACTTATTTGATAGCCCCTTGCATGACCCCCTGAATAATGTACTTCTGCGCAAACAGATAAACGATCAGGACAGGCAGCAGGGTCAACACCAGACCAGCCATCAATGGACCGTAATCCACGGTGTATGTCCCATAAAAATAAAACGTGGACAGCGGCAACGTTCGCTGCTCGGATGAAGTCAGCACCAGGGAAGGCAGCAAAAAATCATTCCATATCCACAATACATTCAGCACGCTAATGGTTACGGTTGTTGGCAGTAACACCGGCAGTACGATGCGAAAAAAGGTTTGCACTCTGCCACAGCCATCCATTAGAGCCGCTTCTTCAAGCTCCAGGGGAATACTTTTGATAAAGCCATGGTAGATAAATACGGCAAGCGGACTGCCAAAGCCAATATACATGTAGATCAGCGACCACTTGTTATCCAGCAGGCTGAGCGAGCCGTATATTTTAACCAGCGGAATCATAATGGCCTGGAACGGAATAATCATCGCAGCTACCATCAGGAAAAAGAGATACTGATTCATTTTGCTTTTGTGACGAACAAAGTAATGTGCTGTCATCGCCGCAAAAAGAGCAATCAGTAATACACCTGCAATGGTAATGAGCAACGAATTGCTGAAGGCGGATACATATCCCATTTTGTCAAACGCATTGACGTAATTATCGAATTGAAAGGAGCTTGGCAAGCCCAGCGGATCGGAGGTAATTGTCTGGTTAGCCTTGAACGAATTGACGATCAGAAGTACAAAAGGAAATACAAACAAAATCATCACAACGATTAATGCAATAAACTTCATCCAGTTGAGAATGCGTGATTGTCCAGCCATCATGCCTCGACCTCCAGTTTTTTGCTGAAATAGACCTGGAGCAATGTAATGGCGGCTACAAGGATAAACAGAACAAAGGCTTCTGCCTGACCCAATCCGTAGTCACGAGCAAGAAATGCCTGCTCATAAACATGCATGGATACCATCTCTGTGCTCTTGAAGGGCCCGCCACTGGTCAGGGAGACGTTCAGATCATACACCATGAATCCCCGTTGCAGTGACAAAAAGATGCATACAATAAACGAAGGAACCATCAGTGGCAATACAATGCGCGCCAACATTTTGCGATTACTTGCCCCATCAATGCTGGCTGCTTCCATAACATCCTTCGGCACATTCATTAGTCCTGCAATGTAGATAACCATCATATAGCCGGCATACTGCCAAACGGTCACCACAATGAGTGCCCAGAACGCTTTATCCGGGTCAGCCAGCCAGGAGGTGGAAAACAGAGTAAGGTTCATTTTTTGTCCTGCAAAAACGAGTACCTGATTAAAAATAAACTGCCAGATGAAACCAAGCACGATTCCGCCCACCAGATTCGGCAGGAAAAATCCGGCCCGAAACCAGCCCTGTGCCTTCATTCCCCGAGTTACAGCGTAAGCGAGCAGGAAGGCAACCGCATTGGTCAGCACAACGGTAATAAATACGTACTCCAGCGTCATCCCGAATGATTTCCAGAACACGGTGTCCTTGAACACACTGATATAATTATCCCAGCCAACAAAGCTTTGATCGATGGCAATGCCATCCCAGTTCGTAAACGTCAAATAAATACCATACAAAAATGGAATAATCATCACTGTAGCAAACGCAAATAATGTCGGGCCAGTAAAGATCAGGCGGGTGCGCAGACGTGTCCATAATCCTTTTTCGGTCAGCATTGTCAACCTCCACTCTATCCAAATGATTAGCCTAACGGTTATGCCGGAAACAAGTTGAACAGACCTCATGTGGAAGCTGTACATTCATCATCTCCGGCTACCGCAAGTCTCTCTCTATGTGCTGCGCAGGGCTAAGATTAATTCCTTTATTTCACATTGCTCCAGTATGCCTGAATTTCGCTGGCAAGCCCGGCACGGTCAATGACATCAGCCAAGTATTTCTGCATGGATGCACCCAGTTTGGACCAGTGATCCGCAGGAAGTGTACTCATTGATTCCTCGATTTTGCCTGCCTTGATGTATTCACTAATGGATTTGCCAAGCGGATCGGTTGGCTCCAGTGTAATGTTGCTGAATGCCGGAATAATACTGGCTTGATTCACCAGGAAATCCTGACCTTTTTCGTTATAAACAATCCAATCCAAAAATTTCTTCGCCGCTTCCTGCTGCGCTGGTGTGCTCTTTTCCTTATCCAGCAATATTCGTTTGGATACAGCAGCAGAGATTTGCGTATTACCGAAATCATCCGGATTATTGCTCACAGGTACTGGGAGGAAGCCATAATTTCCATCTGCTGTATCAAAGCTTGAAATTTGTGGCCATGCCCAGTTGCCCTGGAACCAGATGCCAACCTCACCCTTGCCAAGCACCTCAGGTCCACGCTCATAAGTTCCGGACAATGGAGAAGCCTTGTCAATATTGTAGGTTTTCATCAGATCAAATGTATCTAACAAGCCATTAAACACGGCGTTGGAAGCAAGGTCCACTTGACCAGCCTTCAGATCAGTAATGAATTGATCCACCTTCGCACGGTCCGCCGACTGCCCACCATATGCAAGCCCCAGATAATGCGCACCAAGCGACCAATCCATCGGAGATACAATCAAAGGTGATTTTCCAGTAGCAGCAATCTTTTGGAACAGCTCCTCAAGCTGTGCAGTGGTCTGTACAGACTTGGGATCGAATGTCCCACCTACTGCCTGATCCAATACATTCTGGTTATAGATGAATCCATATCCTTCAATAGAGAACGGGAAGGCATAATTTTTGCCATCAAACGTTGTAGCCGCTGTGCTGTTCTCCACAGCATCCTTCATCCAAGACTCGGATGTGAGATCCAGAACACGATCCTTGAATTTCTCGACATCCCCTGTGTCCAGCATCATCATCGTTGTAGGGCTGCCGGAGGCATACAAAGCAGACGCTTTTTCAAACGGAGACTGTCCACTGCCTACAGGTACAATTTCGAGTGTGATATTTGGATTTTCGGCATGGAAGTCTTTAGCCGCTTGCTCCAGCTGATTGTTAATTTCCGACTTGGAATTGAGCATCGTGATTTTGACACTCTCACTGCTGCTCCCCTCCGAGGAGGAGTTGGACTCCGTCGCTGCTTTACTTCCACATGCCGACAATACAAGCATCATAATCAATGACAATACCAATAATTTCATCCATCTCTGTTCTCTTTTCATCTTGTTATGTCCCCCGATCAATAGTTTAAAAGGAAACGCTTACAAGTCGAATTATAATGTCAAAGGTTTGACATGTCAATCGTTTGACATACCATTTTAAAAAAATATCGCGCCTTGATTTTTACATTGCAAAAGGACGAATATGAAAAAACGACCTGTATCAGGTCGTCTCTCTCTCCACGATGGTAACCGGCAAAATATGCTCCATTTCGATCTTCTCTTCCGCGAGTTGGCGCCGAATCAGATCAATCGCCAGTTTAGCCATGGCCTCCACCGGCTGCCTGATCGTTGTAATGCCAGGCACCGTATACGCTGCCGCACGACTGTCATCATAACCTATAATAGCAATATCGTCGGGTACCTTGCGCCCACCTAACACGATCTGCTTCAGCGCATGCACCGCCATCAGATCACTCGTTACAAAGAGCCCATCCACCTCGGGGTGTTGTGCAAGTAGCTTATCCACCAATTCCGTATACTGATGCTGATCAAACACATTCAGATCGGTTTCATGAATCATGACCGGTTTGACTCCATGAGCCTGCAATGTATCAACGAAACCTGTCGTCCGGCGATTGGACAGCATTTGCAATTCCAAATTACCGCAGATATGTGCCAGATTCCGTCTGTTCTTCGAGAGCAGCAATTCAGCAGCCATAACCCCTCCCTGATAGTTATCAGATGAGATAAACGGGATGTCTTCACCGATCTTACGATCAAAGGTCACGATTGGGGAATGCAGATTCATATACTCATCAACTTCCAGTGTATGACTTCCCATAATAATGCCATCCACGCGATTACCCTTAAGCATTTCCACATATTCACGCTCTTTGGAAGGGTCCATGTGGGAATTGCATAACATAATTTTAAATCCATTCTGGTAAGCATGATACTCAACATAGCTAGCCAGTTCTCCAAAAAACGGATGGGATACATCAGGAATAATCAAGCCTATCACATTTGATTGTTTACGCAGAAGAGAACGGGCAATTTCATTGGGTCGATAGTTCAGTTCGTCCATGGTTTGATACACTTTGTCCCGAGTCTTCTGACTGATATATCCCCGGTTGTTTAATACACGCGAGACGGTAGTTACAGAAACTCCTGCCCTGAGTGCAACATCATGAATAGTTGCCATAACACCCTCTTTTCCTACAACATTCTTCATACCTTTAACATTATAAACCCATTGCTAACCCTGAACCAAACCCTTGGTACCCGCCCATTGCTTCATTCCGCTACAATTCTCGCTCTCGGCATGCTATGCATAGCTCCGTGCGTAACATGGACCTGTACCACATACGTACCTGGTTCTTCAAAGGTATGCTGGATTTCATACAGCCCTTCCTCTGACTCATTGGCAGTAATAGCCCCCTGATTCTCCAGTTCGTCCGCTGTCATCATACCTTGTTCCGGAGATACAGAAGGCGGATCATCAAGCTCATTCCAGATCTGGAATTGCACATGGTCAGCCTGACTTAACGGTGCATCTCCCTGTGTAAGCTTCACCTGCAACCGTGTTGGTTTATGAAGAGAAGTCTTCTCTGGAACGTCAAGTTTCACTTTAATCATCTCTGGCATCTCGCCTGATTGTGACTGTTCCTCATAAGAGCATCCCACCGTCAGGAGGAGCAGAATTATGAAGGGCATGAACCAACGAGCTTGTCCGCTCATCACCATCTATCCTTTCTTATTAAGAAGATTTTGGTGTTTTGCCGATACCCCACAGCATCACGATGATGATAATAAAGGCGATCAGTGCCAGTAATGGAATCGTGATGAAACCAAACCAATTCAAATAGTCGGTATAACATGGAACCTTACCGCACGCGACGGCATTCCCTGTAGCCGAAAAAATACGCTGGATTGTTACATGATATAACGAAATGCCGCCACCGACGAAACTAAGTGGGAGTACGTATTTGGTGATGCCCACGTCATCCTTAAAGTAGGCAATGCCCAGCAAGATGGTTAGTGGATACATGAATATACGCTGGTACCAGCATAGATCACATGGAAGATATCCCTTAATCTCACTGAAATAGAGACTCCCCCCTGTTGCAATAACGGAAACGGCCCAAGCAACAAATAACCGGGTATCCACATTTCTCGCTGGACGCTCCGATTTTGATGATGTACTCATTCCTATGTCCCCCCTCTTCATTTTGCTTATACCAAATTATCATACCTCATTCTAGACTCCATCGGCTATTCAAGCTGTTATGTAGGTCATTACCCGATGATTATACCAAATATTTGAACTTTTGGGTTCATTCATGGTCACATTGAATATGTTCATCCTGCTCCATACCTTTGGTCCTTGCGTACGTATTGCCCCAGTCGCACATCGTGTTCAAGACCGGAACGAAGGATCTTCCGAGATCAGTTAAACTATATTCTACTTTTGGCGGGACTTCCTTGAATATTTCCCTATGAACGAGGCCATCACTCTCCAACTGTTTCAATTGGTCGGTTAAGACCTTTTGTGTAATTCCAGGTATCAATTCATAGAACTCCTTAGTTCGAACCGATTGTTGACTCAGAAAAAAAAGGATAAGACACTTCCATTTCCCGCCAGCGATATCCATGAAAATATTTATTCCGGTATTATATTTAACCAATGTGCCGTCCCTCCCCAATAGATACTTTAAAGTGGCTATCCCACCTTTTTGTGCGTTATTTTCTCATTTGTTAATGCCTACTATAATTCAAGGGAGTCCTAAATAACAACGATGGAGATGATCCCATGAGTGTACAATCCGTTTTGGAACAAAGGCGTTCCGTTCGACATTTTGATTCAAATTATACGATACAGCCAGAGACTTTGACTTCACTCATTGCTTCTGCAAGCAAGTCACCTAATGGGAATAATATTCAAGCGACCCGGTATCTTATTATTGATGACCCTGATTTACGGAGCGCATTACTACCTATAGCTTACAATCAACAACAGGTGATGGATGCTTCCGCTTTGATCGTCATGTTAGGGGATTATCGAGCATTTGAAGCGGATAATATTATCAACATTCACGAAGAAGGCTTTCAGTCGGGCTATTTTGATGCATCACTCAGAGATTATCTGGCGAATGCTGCAATACAATACTATGCAAATAAATCCGATGAAGAGCTGAAGTTGGAATTAACCCGAGATGTAAGTCTAGCATCCATGTCATTCATTCTGCTCGCCAATGAGGCTGGTTTCGAAACCATCACGATGTCAGGTTATGATTCCGCTCGATTAAAAGCAAGCTTGAATATTTCTGATAGATACTTGGATGTCATGCTGATCGCTCTTGGTAAAGGTACGAAAAATGGACATCAAACGGTACGTCACCCCGTTCATCAAATTATGTATCGAAACACACTGACCCACTTATGATGAACAAAAAGAGCTGCCGTATGGGGCAGCTCTTTTTGTTTTAATCTTATTTTACTTTACTATTACATGGATTTAGTCAGCGTAATGGAACCATCTTTTTGTGCCCATTTCACGTCCCAGTTCAGAAGTTCAGCAATGAAGCGCAGAGGCACTTGCGTACGTCCATCTTTATTTACAAATACAGTTGCACCCACGTTTTTCTTCACGCCGTTCACTTCCATAACGTTGTTGTTCACCCAGAATTCAAGGGTATCATCACCAGCCATTACCGTTACTTGTTGTGCTTTTTTGTCCCATTTCACCGTTGCGCCAATACCTTCACTCAAGAAACGCAGTGGAATGTATGTTGTGTTTTTCCAAAGCACTGGTGTGGTGTCCATGTTGGTTGTTTTGTCGTTAATTTTCAGCATTTTGCTGTTCAGTTGCATCCACACCGTTGTCATTTCTGGCGCTGGTGCAGGTGTTGCTGGCTCTTGGAATTTGTCATTGAATTGAGTCACGATGGCATTACCAAGGGCTTGACCTACACCAAACATCACTTTGAAGCCTTCACGATTTGTTGTGTAAGAAGCATCATAGTTACCTGCTGCATATTGATTCAATACGTTTTGTACTTGATTTTCATGCGTTGTCAGCGCTTGTTGTCCTGCTGCTTTTGGCAGATTGCCAGCTGTTGCTGAATCCAGGAATGTAGCGAACTCTGTTGTAAATCCATCAATACGTTTCTCTACTGCCGCACGAGCCGCAGCATCGTTGTTTTTAACAGCTTTTACATAGTCGCTTTGTGCATTAACGTGGTTCGTTACCCAAATTTTCTCGAAAGCATTGGCACCATCGTTACCGTAAACGGAAGCAATCGCTGCTTTGAAGTCAGCTGTGTTTCCAGCTTCAGCTGTAATCAGTGCGTTGGAAGCGGCTGTACGTCCATCAAATTCCTCTTGCATTTGCAGAGCCGAAAGCGCAAAGTGTTCGGAAGCCAAGTGGTTGAGTGCAGATCTCAGATCGGCTGCTTTTGTATCCGCTTTGGTATTTTCGAATTTCTCAGGCATTTGTGTAGTAATGGCTGTGGAGAGTGCCTTACTTACGTCGAACATTTCTTTGAAACCTTCACGGTAAGCCTTGTATGCATCAGCGTAATCTCCAGCTACATACTCATCGAATACTTTTTGCACGAGATCTTCATGTACTTGCAGCGCCTGTTTGGCTGCTGCTTTTGGCAACTTGCCTTCGGTAGCTGTGCTCAGGAATGTGGAGAACTCATCCACAAAACCGTTGATGTTTGCTTGTGCTTGTTTGATTCCAGCCTGGTTGCCCATTTTGGTTGCTTTCACCAGATCATCTGTGTATTTGTTATGAGCACGGAAGATGCGTTCGAATTCTTTGGCACCTGCGTCACCGTATAGGGAAGCGATGGCTGGTTGCATATCCAGTGCATTCTGGTCGAGTGCTTTGTAAGCTGCATCTGCATCTTTTGCTCCGTCATATGCTTTTGCCATTGCTGTTACTGCGAGTGCAAAATGCTCGGACAGCAGGTGGTCCAGGTTCGCTCTCAGGTCAGCCGCCGGTGTGTTCACGGATGCTTTCATCATTGTCATTGGTGTCTGTGGTGCGGAAGCTGCTCCAGCGATCCCCGGCATCAACAGTGTCAAGCTAAGTACAGGTGCGATAAACTTCTTCATTTTCATTTTCATTACGTGTTCACTCCTCGATTATGTTTTGTGTATAATTTCTTTCCTCGTCGTTGTCTTCATAGGGTGTAACGCAGGGTTCTCTATTCTGGATCACTCTGTGGGCAAAAAAAATTCGCAACCTTCAGTGAAGAAAGCTGCGAATGCCTGTTGTATCAAGGTTTTTTAATATTAAAAAATAATAAAATTATAGTGATCTTTCCGATCCAAGACTACATACATACTGTAAGACAAATACTTCATTTCCCTTATTTTCTCAAATGAATCTTACATCAAAGGTTAACTTGAAGTACAATAAAGACATATCATATTATTCGCGAAGGAGGTCCATTCATGACCTGGTTGCCTTATGTTTTAATTGTGGGTATTGCCTTATTTGGAGGTATTGCTACCATGATCATCGGAAATTCCAAAGCCAATCAGACCAGCAACCCCGAATATGACCGCCGCACAAAGCAAAACCTAAGCAAACTCTCCTATGTATATGTTGGTGCGATTGTCCTTGGGTTTGGCGGACTAATCCTCTATCTTTTTAACTAAAATGTTTCAATTCGGCAAAGGATACGTTCAAACATGCCAAGCATCTTCAGTTTTCGCTCTACATTCTCCGTATATACACATGTTTACAAGTTGGAGATAATTCAGAATTATTCTGGATATGTTCGGGGTTTAATATAAAGCCATAAGGGACAGCGAGCCCATTAAACAAAACTAACCCCCAACTTGAAGGAGAGATATATGATGAAAAAAAACATGAAGAAATCCGTAGCAACGATGATGGTACTGGGCATGACTTTAACAGGAGCAACGGGCGTATTCGCCGGAACACAACTGGAGAAAATCTCTGCATACCTTAACCATGGAATCAGCTTTAATGTCGATGGCACGGCTTACTCACCAACGGATGGCAATGGCAACAAACTTGCGCCAATTACTTATAACAACTCTACTTATCTGCCTGTACGTGCGCTTGCCGATGCACTGCATGTGCCTGTATCCTATGACGGCAAAAAAGGACAGGTCATTATTGGCCAAGCTACGAGCAATCCATCAGCTCTGACAAATGTAACGTATAGTGCAGCACAAAAAGAGGCCATTCAAAAGGCTTTTGCACAATTCGATGGGTTCGAGACCGCTTATGCCCCTCAGCAGATGATCGCAGGTGACACGTTCAAAAGTGTAGGTGCGGGTGGCGATGGTGTTAGCTTTATTTTTAGCCATATGAAAGTGGATGTATCTCCAAGAGATTATTCGGACGGTTATACAAGCAAAGACGTGAAACTGTCCAATGGTGTTGTCGCCAAATGGTATACACCAGATCAAACGGGCATGCTCACGTTCCAACTGGATGATCGCTACGTTACGCTTAGCTCCCCGGATCATAAGCTGAGCCAAGCTCAGTTGCAACAAGTCGCTGTCTCTGTTCAGAAGGCAACTGGCAACAACGATCAAGGGATCACTGCATTTGCAGATGTGAATTATAGCAAACAACAATTGGATAACATTCGTAAGGCATTTGCGAAGTTTGACGGTTTCACCACAGCCTATGCTCCACAACATATGGTTGCTGGAGATACGTTCAAAAGCGTAGGTGCAGGCGGTGATGGTGTAAACTTTGTTTTCAATCGTATGAATGTCACGGTATCCCCTAAAGACTACTCTTTCAGCTATGATGGCAAAACGGTAAAACTGCCTAGTGGCGTATCAGCCAAATGGTACACACCAGACAAAACGGATATGCTCACGTTCAAGCTGGATGATCGTTATGTAACACTCAGCTCGCCAAATAACCAATTGACTCACACTCAACTGGAGCAAATGGCGGTCTCCGTACAAAAAGTGAAATAAACAAAAATAAACACACATCATTTCGGTCCCGCTCTATGAGCTGGGGCTGATTTGATGTGTGTTTTGTATGCTCAAACTCTGCTGCAAAGACCTCTTCCTGTTCGTCTGTCCCTATCCTGCAATTAACTCTCTGACTTATTCATGACCTGGCGAAGCCAGTAATACCGATGCAAGTCCATGATAAAATGAAACACCACAAAAGCCAACATAATGTATACACACATTAGCACAACAGCCACAGTCTGGTGTGTAACAAAGGCCAGTGAAATATTGGCCAGAAGATATGCTCCGCCCGTAATCATCGTTAATGTGGCAACAGGCATACCTGTGCTTTTATCTCTTTTTTTACGCTGAGGGGGCTGCTGCAGCTTACGCAAACGAAACTTCACGTATTGGAACAAAGCAAAACTATATACCACAAATGATCCAATGGCGTACCAAGGTGTTGTCAGACCAATTGTCCCGTAAGCAAACTTCTGTATAATCACCATAAATCCCACAGAACAAACGATGCCAAATACGCCTCGGAACAATACATAATTCAGTTGGAGTCTACGTGGGGCAGCAATCAGGGCAATCGCCCATATATTCATAAAGGCTAGCGGTGGAACGAGAATATACGCATACAGTGATTGGAACGGGACACTGAACACGGGAATAAGCAGAAATACGTTAAGAAAAAACAGGACAAGTATGCCTGCACTCAGCCGAATACCATCTACTGCATAGATGACATAAGGTGAATCCTCATACGGATTTGAACGTTTATTGTTCGCCATTATAACTCTTCCTTGATAGATTCGTTTCTTCATGACTACAATGCCAGGTCAGCCAAACGAACAACCCTGCGATAGTACATCGCATCCATCAAATCCTCCCAGTCGAGTTCACTGGCATTAATGTCTCGATAATAGACCGCAGCAGCAGGCAAGAAACCAACCAGCGGCCCTGTACCACCGCAAATCAGACTTCCGCCGTCTCCGCCTTTGGGCATCACATCCCCAGCCGAATCCAGTGTAAGCTCATACTTGTAGGGATCACCGGCAAATTGCACTCCGAAGAAATTCGGCAGTGCCAGATCATAAGGACGATCATCCTTTTCTTCAACCCGTGTAGAGTCTAGATCTATCGATTCATCCACATTCTCATCCACGTCTTCCAGACTTCCAAAGTGCTTCAATCTCATCGTATAGTCGAAGCTGTCACCCCAGGGAAATAACGTGCGACAACCGCCGCCATAGATATACTCCCATTCGTCTTCGGTCAGCAAACCAAAACCCGCCGCAGCTTCCTCCCTCACGACGTCTTCCAACTCGATTCCTTCGTTGAACCACAGGATTCGGACTCCATTCTCACTTTGGCGAATCAGACGAAATTGTTGATGCAATTCATATTCACGTATTTCCGATTGCTTAAATTGCTCCAGGGCTGACGGGAAATCAGGATCTTCCTGTGCCAATGCTTCCTCCTCGGACACTTCAATCCAGCCAAGCGAGATCAGTTCGCATTCCACGAGCATCGGCGCAACAGTAACTTCTCTCACAGGTGACATCTGACTCGCCAAGAAAGAATCCACGTTCTCTACACCATACTCACTGACCGTTTCATGCAGGTCGGCTGAGGTCTCTTCGTTCATACCATGCTGCCAACGATCCCAGCCGAGGGTTACTTGATCCCCAGGGACAAACACAAATCTCAACCCATCCTCCCTAAATACACCTGTTTCCATCCGCTGACCGAATCGTTCAAATGTCTCGAGACCCTCATATACCATACCGTCTGGTAACTGACGAACAAGCTTACGCATCCAAGCCTCTTTGTCCTGAGCGTTCAACGCCTGCCACATGTCTCGTCTCAATGTTTCCATAACTCTCCCCACCTTTCCTTATACACTTTCACTTCTCTAAAATGCTTTACTGGCTCGCACAGCACAATCTTATTTGTCTTGTGTACATCTTCATTTCCCTGCGGCTTGCAACAGTTCCAGCAATAATTCCTTCCGTCTTCCCTCCGCTTTGCGAGCGAGCGTTGTGAGCTTCTCCACCTTGCCAAAGATCGGATAGAGTACACGTTCCGCTTCATAATGCTCAAATTCTTGAATCTGCCTAACCAACAGTTCGAGTATTTCCTCATTCTCCAGCTCGGACTGAATCTTCAGCCTCAGACTGTCCGTCGAACGACGCAAGCTGGTGACTAACGCAGGTATGGATTGAGCCGTTACACCCTGTTTTTCCACAAATGCCGCAATGAACTTATCCTGAATCAACTGATGCTCATCATCCACTTCGCCCATGTAATATTCAACCAGCGGGAAATACCGCTCATCCACGAGCCCCAGCCCAAAAGTTGCATAACTGCCCGGCATACAGCTTTTCTCTCCCTCGGTATCCTCATAAAACTCAAACTCCTGGATAGCCTCACGCGCATACTCTTCCAGGAGTGGATGCAACTCCGGATACTCCAGTGCATTGGCAAAGAATCGGTGGGTATCCGACTTCGCGAGTCCCTTGATCGGCAAATACTGCTTTACGCTGGACTTGAGCTTGATCTTATAACCTTTCGGAAAGCCCTGTTTCAATAGATGCGTGATAAAGGTAAGTGCCTGTTGATAGGCACCCGGCTCTTCCTTGCGAATGTGAATGGTCATCAGAGCAAATACATCATTTGCTGTGCATTCTACTTCTTCCGTTTTCACATGAATATCGTCCTTCGCATACGTCCCGCTACCTTCTGTCATCATACGTGCCGCACGTTTGCTACCGAGTTGCTTCGCGAGTTCCAGAAAAGTCACACCTTGGGGTTTGCTATAACTCGGCTCAAAACGCAGAATCATGACCGCCGCGTATAACAGCAAATCTATTGGTTGAGTCCCGGGTGTTTGCGCCTTCCCCTGCTCATCCGACGGTTGGCCTGTCTGTGATTCAACGTCCCATTCCAACGTTGCTCCTGGCTTAAGCGAATATTCATTGGTACGATAAGCCGAAGACTGTACATCATAATACTGTGGCAAAAACTGATTCTCCGCCCATGCCGTCACCGCACGAGTAATCTCACCCCGATGTTCCGCAAGTGCCTCCGGACGACCCTGATTCAACTCTAGAATCCGGTCATACTGCCTGATGGTCCATGCTACATCCAACTCCGGGAACAGCTTTGGATCGAGCAGATGACTCGTCAAAAAGAAGGATTCCAATGGCTTTGTTGGATATGTACTGTTCTCCAGATTCTTGTCTACATAGGTATGAATACGCTCAAGGAGCAGCTTTCTTTTCTCTTCGTTTATCCATTCCAATAAATTCAGTTGCAGCTTGCCTTCGGTTGTTGGGAATTTCCCACGCAAGGTGAAGCGGTAGTCAATCAACGGAGTATCTGCCAGGTTGTCCAATCTAGCTTGAACAACCTCTACAAGCTTAGGCCCGATCTCATTCCGTACCTGCTCCTCGGTAAAGGCTACTGCCTGCTTTGATTTCACATCATCATCCAAACCCAGATCCAGGCTGTCTACCGTGGTCCGTCCAGGTTTGTAATCCAGCACAATATCATTAACAATACCCATTTGCAGCGTGGTTCGCTTCACAACACTTTCCAAGTCATCCCGCTTTTCCTGTTCATCAAACCATTCATGGAGCGTCGTTATCATCTCTTCCATCGCCTGATCATAAAGTGTACTCATCTAATCTCCTGCCTTCCCATGCATCTTATGATGTTCATCAACCACACTTGAACCTCTATGAATCCCGGATTAATCCAAGGCATCTATGTTATAAATACGTATTGATGTTCGTATACTACCTATTATTTTACTCTCTCCAGGACACCCGGAACAATAAGGCAGCAGGGGGAGAAAAGGTGGTGAAAGATGCCCATAAGTGGTATTTAAGACATGCCCTAGTCAAAGAGATCTACGGATACGGATTCCTTTTTTTTCATATCTATGTATGCTCTCGGTATGCCCTCGCTATCGTCATCCCCAAGTTGTATAATCATTGTATTCCTTTTCAGGAGGTCCGACTAAATGAGCTACAGCAAATACTTCCCCTTGGAAAACTATTTGAATCAAGTTTCGATCACCCTTACATACGCAGAGCTTGAGGAGATTCTCGGATTTACGTTACCCCCTACAGCGTATAATCGCGAACAATGGTGGGTGAATAATTCCATGAATCATACACAGGCACTATCCTGGTTAAATGCCGGATGGAAGGTTGAGAATGTAATTCTAGGAAAACAAGTAACTTTTGTGCGCTGCGAGTCATAGTCGATCATGTACTATATAAGTTGAACTAAAGATTATTCACACTTACAACTCCAATGACAGAACAACCTTCCGATCGCTGTTATCCCCAGATTTTTTTCATTCACTCTTACAAAGGTGAAAATCCAGGGATAAAGGCGATCGCTTCGCTTCTTCAGGTTATTTCTGCCCTCTTCGTTCTCTTGTGAATGTTTTAGTTCAATTTATATAGATTATTGGTATCCACCTCAAAGGCTCTATTTTTCTTATCCTTGTTGTTTTTTGTCATTAAAATGTCTACAAAAAAAGCAGGGTAGATCCGATGAATTCATCAGTTCTCCCCTGCTTTGTAAATTAATTGACTGTCTTATACCACTCGTTCACTTCGGTGGTAATATCATCCCCGCCCATGGACTTCCACTTCGTCACAAACACATCAAATTCCTCAATGCCTACCTGACCATAGATTATCTTGCTGAACGTATCTTTCTCCAACTTGTCGATTGCGTCCTTCTTCATTTTCATCGTCTCGGTTGGTGCCCCGGTGAACTTGTTCTTGATGGCGTTATCTTTATTCGCAACAACCACCTCAGCGGCTACAAACACTTCCGGTTTGTTGGCAATCTTCGTATTTTTCTCAAAAGGAGTCTCCGGTTCCTTGCCCTTCGCAAGTTCCGCCAGCGTATCCATCATGAGATTCGGAATCCGTGCACCATCATACGTAATCGTATATTTGAGTGGTGATACGCCGTCCTTCACTTCGGCTTCACCAACAACTTTGCCATCCACGATGTCATAGTCATATCCTTGCGCGAAGCCATGTTCGAACTCGCTGCCCACTTCCGGGTTGGCAAAGTTGTCGAACAGATAATTCTGATACGTGAAGAAAATCTCCGGGTTCGCCATATCCTTGTTAATCAGCACCACCCCGTTGCTTGCACCAGAACCATGTTGGTGGCTCTCGCCTGTTGGCCCTGTAGGTAAGGCAATGGCCTTATACGTGGCACCATCCACATTTTTCTTCACATCATCAATCGGCCAGTTTGGCATCCAGTGTGGTCCCACGATAATTCCTGCTTTACCTGCGGTGAACAATTCTGCTGCCTTGATCTCGTCATAGACGCCTGCTTCTTTCGGCAGGTAACCTTTGGATAACCAATCTTTCATCGTTGCAAGGCCTTCCTTCACACCTGGCTGAATGGAACCATATTGCAGTGTTCCGTCTCCGGCATCATTCCACTGTCCAGGCATCGTGTTGTACATACCGAAGATCCAGCCGGATTCCGTCATCCAGGTATTGAGCGCATTTTTCATGCCCACGGTCAGACCATACGTATCTTTTTTGCCGTTCCCATCCGGGTCTTGATTTGTAAAAGCATCCATGACCGTAACCAGCTCATCGATAGTTTTCGGTTCTTCCAGCCCCAGCTTCTTCAGCCAGTCTTCCCGGATAAACATGACCGAATCGCCGTTATACGCATAATCGAAGATTGGAATGCCGTAACGCTCGCCCTCATACATGTAAGGATACCATTCTTCCGGTGCCGATTCGGATGCCTGTTTCCATGTGTCCGAAGCATACTTGTCAAACAGCTCGCCTGCATTGGCAAACTTGCCGGACTCAATTAATTCCCTTACCAGATTGTAGTCCCCTCGAATGGAGACAATATCCGGCAGTTCTTCGTTAGCGGACAGGGACAAGCGCAATTTCGTGTAAAATGCATCATTGGTTACCGATACAGCCCATGGCGTGGTCAGATCGATGCCAAGTCGTTCCTTGGCCCATTTGGTATGCACATTGTTCTGTGCCGTTTCCCCATTCTTGAATTTCGTATCATCATTCCAGGCCCGCAAATAACTCATCTGTACCGCGGGTTCATACTTCCCGTCTTGCAGAGCAAGTGGTGCAGCGGCTTCCTTCGTTGGTTCTTCCTTGGCCCCCGAACTGCATGCCGTTACAGCAACCATCGTTATTGCGAGTAATGCCGTCATCATTTTTCTATACATGAACTAACCCCTCCTCAGGTAACTTGGATACCCTTATGTGCCAAATGCACCTTACATGAAAAGGATAGTGCAGCCGGGGAGGCAAACATATATCACAATTTCAATGTTCATATTGATTTGTTAACCGTTCCGAAAATCCTGCGGGGTCAGTCCATAATGTTTGCGGAACACCTGAATGAAATAAGGCGTGTTGTTGTACCCCACTTCCTGACCAATTTCATAGATCTTCATCGCCGTATGCTTGAGCAAATGAACCGCACGTTCCATTCTGGAACGGATAATATAATCACTAATGCCTTCACCAGTGGATTGTTTGTACATTTTCGACAGATATACCGGGTGCAGATGCACCTCTCCGGCAATGACCTGCAACGATAAATCCTCACCTAGATGATGGTCGATCCATTGCTGCACCTGCCTGATCAGCGTTGATCCGGCATCCTGTCCCGCATCGCTTGCACTCTCTGCCCACTGCTGCATCACACTTCTGGTCCACGTTTCCAGACTGCGCAGAGAGATGCCATAACCATCCTTGAGCAACTGCTGGTACTGCTCGCCAAGCACTTCGGCTAACTGTCTTCCTTCCCGATGAGCCATATATGAGAATGCCGCCGCCAGATAATGAAAGGCCACATACACATGCTCCGGGAACACACTGTTCGACAGTTCGGCAAAGATCTGATCAATTTTGCGGTGTGCATCCTCCATGCGCCCGGCTTCCAGCAACGCCGTTAGACCCGGCGGTTCATACAGTGCTGCAAGTGACTTCAACGTGGCCCCATTGGTTCCCGCAGCCGCATTCAGATGTAATCCTTTGCCCGCCTCGGCCTGCTTGCGAAGTGCACTGACGGCTTGATGATATAACTGCGGCACCTGATCTGGAAAACGCCCCATACGACTAACGGATAGGGAAATGGTCGCGTTCAGATACTGCCTCACACTGTGGATCAACCGCTCTCCAAGTCGGCCCATTAACATTTCAGGTTCGGCCTGAGTTTGTTTGGGACTGGCCATGAAGACCAGATCATCATAGGCATCATCCGTATGGCAGAGATGATAGGTACTGCCGTAGATCTCTTCCACTACATTCGAGATGGCGTACTTCATCAATCGAAACGCTTTATGTGTAGGTTGATGGTCATCATACCGGATGAGCAGCAGTTGCATTTTATCTTGTGGACGGAACCCGATCTCCAGTTGCTCCAGCTTCCCTTCGAGTTCAGCATCCGCAAATTTATGCCCTAACAGTACATCCTTCATTAGCTCCGCCCGCTTCTCGGGCAGATGTTCCCTTACCGAATACATGGCCCGCTGATGCAGCATTTGTTTCTCACCCTCCAGGCGAATCTGCACTGCAGCCTGCTGCACGGATTCGATCAGTTCCTCATCTCGAACCGGTTTGAGCAGATAACTAACCGTCCCATGTTTAAGCGCCTGCTTCGCATAATCGAAGGAAGCATGCCCCGATAAAATAATACATTTTGTCTGTTCCCACTTTTGCCGGATATGACTGACCAGATCCAGACCGGACAGACCCGGCATGCGGATATCCGTGATAATAATATGGACCTGATGTGATGCCATATGTTCCAAGGCTTCTTTGACAGAATAGGCTTTGAATACCTGACCAATCCCGTGTTCTCTCCACGGTATGGAGACAGCGATCGACTCCACTGCCGAATGTTCATCATCCACGACCATCAGATTCATCATGCGGTTGTTCCTCCTCAAACCATCGAATTTCTACACTAAGTCCACCATAGGGAATCGCTCCAAAATGAAGCCCCGACGACAACCCATATCGCGTAACGAGACGCTGGTGCACATTCCACGTGCCTGTTCCAATCTCCTCACCCATTGGTTCATTGATCTCCCGTTCCAATTCGGCAATCTCTTCCGCTGTCAGCGTGACACCATCATTATCAACAAACAGGCTATATCTTGTATATTTCCGACCCTCAATATGTTCGGGTACCGCCATCCCCGTTACGACGACATGCCCACTGCCTTCCATCGGTTCGATGCCGTGGATCACTGCATTCTCTACGATTGGTTGAATGAGCAGCCGTGGAATGTGGAGCTGCATCAGTTGCTGCGGTACGGCGATCTCGTAGGTCAGCCGGTTGGTCCGCATCTGTTGAATGGACAGATAATGGTCCAGTAACCGGATCTCTTCTTCCACCGTTGTCATGTCATTCTCGCCCCGCGTAATGTAGCGATAGTAGTCTCCCAGACTTAGCGACATGGCAATAACCGCTTCGCGGTTGCCAAGCTGGGTCATATTTTTGATATAAAACAGGCAGTTGTACAGGAAATGAGGATTGATCTGTGATTGCAGATGTTTCAGTGTGGCTTCCCGTGAGCGGATACGTTCCTCGTATACCTTCTCGATCAATTCCTGAATCTGCTCCGCCATATGGTTGAAGCTCTGGGTGAGATACGCGAATTCATCACGGGAGTGATCGACTGGAATCCGAGTGGACAACTGGCCTTTGCGAATCTGTTGCAGCCCTCTCATCAAACGATGGATGGGCACCTGGACTTTTCGATACAAAAGCAGTGCGGCCCCGATACTCAGCACGAGCAGTAACAGAATGGAGGTAATAAACATATTTCGGCTCTTGTCCATCGGGGTTAACAAATCATCCAATACCACCGGGTTCACGTATACCGCTTGCAGTTGTTTGGAGTGCACGTAACTGACCAAATATTGTTTGTCACCCACCTCCAGCTGATGATTACCTTCCCTCTCCGGTCCGTCAAAGGGGATATCTCGCATAATCGCTTCGACCAGTTCGCGGTCTGCCGTACGGTTCAGCAACGGATCATTGCCCGGTACTAACAAGAAAGGATCTCCTCCCTGCGTTTCTTTAAAATCATCCAACATGGCAACCACGTTCATCGGGTCAAAATTAATCTCCATCACGGTTCGCACACCTGTGTTCACCGGTTTTTCATTCCACTCATAGTTATCTGTGAAAAAGTAGGTGAAACTCCCCTGCTCCAGCTGCCATTGTCCAGGTTGCGGAAACGTCAACATTTTCTCATCGTAGACTGTCCGGCTGGACATGGTGGATAACACCAGTTCCGCTTGTGGCAGGACAATGGTAATATCGTTCTTCCAGCGGCTGGTGGACTGGTACAATGATAATTTGTCGAGAATATCCAGATAGATGCTGTTTTTCTCATATTGGCTGGTGGAGTCCGTCATGTAACGGTAATGCAGAATACTCGGATCTCGCAGCAATGTCAGGCCATACAGCGAGAGCTGCTCGATATTTTTATCCACCTGGGAGCTGAAATAATTGAACTGGTTCAGACTCGACTGCTGTTTCTCTTCAACGACCATGTCCACATTTGCCTGGTTCGCGTACGTATAGAGCAGCAGAATGGGTACCAGCAGGCAGATTAAAAGAATGACCGTCTTCGCAAATACTGTGAATTTCATCGTTTCACCCTGTTCCTGAATTTGAAGTCCTTCTACACCGAAGTCCTATTTTATATTGAAAACCCTTACATTTCTATATGATTTTATATTCGCCTGCTTTCCTGCAACTTGTAATCCCCTTATACTGGGAGTGAATCAACATTTCGTGAGGGGGCTCTGTGATGCAACTGACAGAACAAGGCATTTTGCATATTAAAGAAGATGATATTTCTAGCTTATACTGTTACAGGGACCTGGATGGCATGGCCTTTGATGCTTCATTATTGTTTGAATTACAGCTTCAGGGATTAACGTTGCCACAAGGTAGCGTACGAGCGATTCAGTTTGATTTTGAGGCAGAGGAATCCCCCCTCTATGAAGAACGGGAACGTTTAGTGGCCGAGGTGCAGTCAGCGGTTCGTACCGTTGATGCGGAGTATGATGGCTCGATTGTGAAATAATATAGGCACGTTCAGCATGAAGGGCATATCGGAAGCAAAATAACATATGGCAGGAGCACAACCTGAAGACAGGGGCATTGGACTTTACAGTCGGATGCTCTTTTTTGCTGTTTCCATCAACAAGTTAATATTTCAACATCCGCATTGAAATGTTGTTCTATAGTCCGCCCTTTTCCGTTGCTATAATTCAGTTGCTCCACTCTGTGCAGAGGCTAACTCGCCTCATGTTGTCGGGGTTGGACGAGATAAAGGAGGGACCCTGATGGCTATGGAACAACCGTTAACAACCAATACGCCGGTGCGAAAAATGACACCCCATCCACGCAAACGTACCCGCTGGAATTTCAAACGCACGTGGCCGCTGCATCTGATGCTGCTGCCTGCTGTACTGCTCACATTGCTGTTCGCCTATGTGCCCATGGGCGGCATTATTATTGCTTTTCAAGACTTCAAACCGTGGCTGGGATTCACTGGCTCCAAATGGGTGGGCTGGGACAACTTCCGGTTCATGTTCGAATATCCCGACAGCGTTCAGGTCATCTGGAACACGGTGCTAATTGCTTCGATGAAAATTGTGGCCGGACTTGTGGCCCCCGTGGTATTCGCCATTCTGCTGAATGAGGTTCGGAACTCCACGTTCAAACGTTTCTCACAGACCTTGGTGTATCTGCCCCATTTCCTGTCCTGGGTTGTCCTGGGCGGCATTCTGCTCGATATGTTATCACCGGAAGGCGGGCTGGTAAACCAGGTGTTAGCGGCGGCTGGCGTTGAACCGATCTTCTTTCTGGGAGATGGAGACTGGTTCCGTGTAACGGTGGTTGTCAGTGATGTGTGGAAGGAGTTTGGATTCGGAACGATTGTATTTCTGGCAGCACTTGCGGGTATAAACCCGGCATTATATGAGGCTTCGGAGGTAGATGGAGCAACACGACTTAGACAGACACTGCATATTACCCTGCCTGCACTTGTGCCGATGATTATCGTGGTAGGTACGTTATCGCTGGGCAATATCCTGAATGCAGGCTTTGACCAGATCTTCAATCTGTACAATCCGCTGGTATATGAGAAAGGTGATATTATCGATACCTTTGTCTACCGGATGGGAATTCTGAATGGCAAAATGAGCTTTGCGACTGCCGTTGGACTATTCAAATCATTTGTCGCGATGTTCCTGGTCATCTCTGCGTATCGGATGGCGTACAAAATCGCCAATTACCGCATTTTCTAAAAGAGTTAGCATAACGCATTAAGGAGGAATCAAGGTGTATCACAAAACAACCGGGTACCGTATATTTAATGGTTTCAACCTGATATTCATCGCGGCCGTCTCGATCCTGTGCATCCTGCCGCTGGTCCATATTCTGGCCGTTTCCTTCAGTGGTAAAGCGGCAGCATCCGCCAATCTGGTGACACTATGGCCGATTGATTTTACGGTGGACGCTTATACCAAAACATTTGGTAACAGTAACTTTCTCAGTGCACTCTGGATCTCAGTCCAGCGTACGGTTTTGGGTACTTTGCTCAGTATGACACTTGTCTTCCTGACGGCTTATCCATTATCCAAGGAGAGTCTGCACTTCAAGGGACGTTCGTTATATGCATGGTTTTTCATCTTCACGATGCTATTCAGCGGGGGATTGATTCCATCCTATATTTTGATCCAGAAGCTTGGACTGATTAATACGATGTGGGCTCTCATTTTGCCAGGCGCGGTGGCTGTCTGGAACCTGATTCTGATGATGAACTTTTTCCGTAACGTGCCAAAAGAGCTGGAAGAAGCCGCATTCATTGATGGAGCCAACCATATCACGACCCTGTTCAAAATCTATCTGCCTGTATCCATGCCCGCCATTGCCACGATCTCCTTGTTCACCATGGTAGGTCAATGGAATTCCTGGTTCGACGGGTTGATCTATATGAATGATGCTTCCAAATATCCACTCGCCACGTTAATGCAGACCATTATCGTACAGCAGGATTTTTCCAACATGAACGTGGATGCAACGCAGCTCCAGAACATGTCCCAGCGTACGGTTAACGCGGCTCAGATCTTTATTGGCGCTCTGCCGATTCTGCTCGTATATCCGTTCTTGCAGCGTTTCTTCGTGAAGGGGATTGTGCTCGGGGCGGTAAAAGAGTAAGGCAAACACACGGAATCCCTTCTTGGAATTCTTTGTTCAGAAAGATCATGATTTCAGTTGATTCGAGATCGTTCTCCCGCGAGTTGCATTGTTATATTCATTAATTAACTCATCCAGCACCATGGATTGGCGAATAACCTCCGGATGCCATAGTTCCGGGTATTGACTTGCAATCTGGTAGAGTCTTTGCCGTGCATGTTCGATACATTCCTGAATGGTTTCCGGATTATGTACCATACTCCCGCCCCCTGTTGTCCTTGAATATCATCATCCAAAAAAGACCATCTAATATAATATTCGGAACAAGAGGGGATTTGGATTACCCCAAAATTAAAATTTTGGTTATTTTTTCTTGTAAAAGTTATGACCAGCGTGGATTACATGAGTTGATGTGCATATATGTTCAAAGCAAATAAACCGGATCGGCTGTAGCCTGTCCGGTTTATTTGCGTTTATTTATTGCAGAACAACTTCGTATGCCGAGATGAATATGAGCAGGCTCAACAGCTTACTTACGTTAATCCTCATATTTCGTAAAGAAAACATCCTCAAGAACGGCCTTGGCCTTCTTCAGATCAAGGATATTCAGCGTATGAAGCATCCCCATAATTTCATTCATTTCCTCGTTAACGGTTAACTCCCCTGTGGTCTCATTAAGTTCTGAGTCTTCTTCAGGATAAGCCCCCCCATCACCAGAAACGATGGATGGCCCATCTTTTTCCGAATTGAACCAGGACGCCTGTGCCGTATCACGGAGAGCATGCGCTAAGAACTGCAATTCATCTTCGGTATATCGCTGCAAAAAACGATTTGCGCCAAGATCAATTTGTTGATGCATGGCTTGATGTAAACGATAGATGTCTTGACCCTGTTCTGTCATGCGAAACAATACTTCTTTTTTATTATCCGGCAGGTATTCAGGCAAAATGATATTTTTCTGTACCAGCCTCTTGGTGATTTTGGAAACCGTGCCTTTGGAAAAGCCAAATTGCTTTGAAATGGTTATCCCATTTACAGGTTCAAGTGTTCCGATAGCATCCAGCACATGTAACATCGTAACCGTCATTTCTTCGATTAACTCTTGAACTTCCGGATCAGGGCTGTGCTTAAGCAGCCATTCCTTCTCTTCGTCATCTTCCGCTTGGAATTTAATCTGTATGTCTTTCACAGCTTCCAGCACTTCACCAATCAGGTGCTCTTTATTGTGATAGTTTGATGGCTTGATCATCCTTTTTCCTCCAACACTAATGAACTTCATCCCAGTATATCAAGGACAGGTTCATAATTAAAGTTTCCAGGAAACAATATTGACAAAAGAATAGAATTTAAATTACTATTGTTGCAAGGAAACTTATTGTTTCTAAGAAACAATAAGTTGTAATTTTCATAGTCCGTTAGTTATTAGAAACAGAACTTTATTTCAGATCCAATTTAGAGAGGAACATTACAAATGACAGCTATACGATTCAAGCCATCGCAAGAGAAGCAACAACCGGATGTGAGTCCATCGAGGGAAGATTACGATATCGACGTATTGGTTGCAGGTGCTGGCCCGACCGGATCTACATTAGCAGCAGATCTGTTGCGTCGCGGCCTTCGTGTCCGGCTGGTCGATAAGGCTCCCCATGCCTTTAAGGGTTCTCGTGCCAAGGGGGTACAGCCGCGTACCCAGGAGGTTTTTGAAGATCTAGGCGTGCTGAGTGATGCTCACACAGAGGGAAGTTCTTACCCGCTCGCAGGTATCCATCTAGGTCCGATCACTGTGCCGTGGCGCATGCAGCAGCGAAATAAACCTACACCAGATCTGCCCTATCCGAATATTCTTCTGCTGGCTCAACACCGCACGGATGCCATCCTGCACCGCCTACTCGAACGTCAGGGGCTGAATATTGGATTTAACAACGCGGTAGATACTTTTGAACAGGATGACGCTGGGGTGACGGTGACGCTCTCTTCAGGGGAAAAGATTCGCAGCAGATATCTGGTGGGGGCAGACGGGGGTTCCAGCACCGTTCGTAAAGGTACAGGTATTCGATTTGTTGGAGAGACCAACGAATCAGATCGTATGCTCATCATTGATGGTACAATCGATGGCTTGTCTCGCAATCGTTGGCATATGTGGCCCCGCACAAAAGGTAAATTTGTAGGAGCATGCCCATTGCCACACTCCGACCAGTTTCAGGTCATGATCAGGTTGGGAGCAGACGAGAACCCAGATCTGGACGAGGCTGTACTTGCCGCTCAGTTCTACAAGCTCACTGGTTTACGACTCTACGACATTACCTGGAGTTCCGTATTCCGTCCCAACGTGCGACTTGCTGAGCATTATCGGTCGGGCCGTGTCTTCCTTGCAGGCGACGCAGCCCACGTCCATACCCCAGCCGGTGCGCAAGGGCTCAATACCGGTGTACAGGACGCTTACAACCTCGGCTGGAAGATAGGTCAGGTCATTGCTGGCGCACCCGATCGCCTGCTTGACACCTATGAAGCTGAACGTCAACCTGTTGCCGCACGCGTTCTTGGGAAATCCAGCGAGTTGTACGCCAAGCTCGATAATAAACGTCTCGCCAGTCTCAAACGCGGTGACGAAGAACGACAGCTCGCACTATCGTATCATAGTGGTCCACTTAGCTCTGAGCATGCATCAGCGACCAAGTCACTTCAGGTCGGAGACCGAGCACCTGATGCTCCATGCATCGGCCCAGGCGGTGTAAGACGACTGTTTGAGATCCTTCGTGGACCACAATTCACATTGCTTGCCTTTGGAGCCAATACCGCTCATATTCTCCCAGAGTTGATCTGGCCAACCAGCGGTGCCGAATTGCGCAGATACATCGTTAGTACCGGCAATGAAGCCGAACAGAATGTTATCAACGATACCACCAAAAAACTGACCGAAATCTATGGCATTCACAGCGACACGCTGGTACTGATTCGACCCGATGGTTACATCGGCAGCATCATCAAGGGCGACTGGCAGGCGGAATTTGAGAATGCGGTCAGCATGGTTACCCCGCCAAGTTAAGTGAGAAATATTTAAACTGCGCTTCTAGCATCAAATGGAACTTCGACCCGGGGGGTATCACATCAGATAAACTACTTGTTATATTCATCTTAATCCAACATCCTTAAACCGATTGCCTATCGTCTCTGGAAAGGCAAGTTTAATGGCATCAATGGCACGTTGTTCCGTAGCCCCTGCCTTCCGGATAAGCTCAATCAAGCTTTGCACACATTCCGGTTCTCTCGCATCCCAAGAGATGGAGTTGTCTATTTCCTCAACGATCATTGTATACAGGTTTACGAGTAGCTCATACTCGTCTATGACCTGATCCATTTGAATGGACAGATGCTTAAGTCCTGCCACATAAGAGGCAATATCCCATCTTGATTTGGCATAATAGCGAAGAACTGTTGCCGCTTGTTCTGCGTCATATGTTCCTGACTGCAAAGCACCAGCAATAGCGGCATACGCAGCCGCCCCACAGGCATAATCTTGGGGCGGCAGCATATAGTCATGGGTTTCCCATTTGTAGACGGCCTGTATTAACGATTCCTTGCAGACTTCCCATAGATCTATAGGTGCACAGGCTTCCATTACCTGATAGTACCAGTAGGGTGTACTGTCCCTCCCAAACGAATCATAGGGCAGACGAATGATTTCATTACCTTTACTTTCACAGATGAACAGCACACGTTCCACCTCATCATATCCAGTAACAATGACAAATTGATCGTGCCAAAGAATCGCACCTACGCCCCGGTCAATGGAAGCTTTGATATCCAGCAGAGCCTGCTTCTGATAGAGCGGAAAAGTCGGTTCGAACGAAAAGCCCGCTGCCTGGCTCGCCGTCACGCCAATGAAGTCGGCTGCGACAAAGTTCTCTGCCATCCAGTTGTATGCGGAGATTGACTCTGCCGTCAGACACCGATCCACCACTAGTCTGAATGCACTTGCTGTCATACCTGCAATCATGTGGTGTGGGAAAACCGTCCACTGTTTATGTAATAAAATGCGATACAACGCATCTGTATACGCGCTCATACCGCTCCATGATCTATATTCATCAGCAAAATTCACAGCTTGCGGGGATTGAATCCAGTCCTGCAATACTACTTTTGTCGCCATCATCCTTCACGCCCTTCCTCTCTCATCCTATCGCGCGGAATGTGCTCCCCACCGTGGTATAGTGGACCTTTTACGGTCAGGATACTTCCGGGATATCACTCGAAAATAATCAATAGCCTGCTCTTCCAATGCTTTCGCCTTCACTAGTACCTGTGCTAGATCTTCTGTCGCATCTGATCGCAAGACACGTCTATTTTCCTGCTGAACTATATATCCTTTCATTTGGTCAATTAACGTCCCAAGCTTTTCATAACATGCACAAGCCTGGTCCAGTTCGTTCCATATCCCTCGAACACCCTGCAAATACATTCTTATTTCGGTTCGCGAATGGCAGAAGGATTCCAAAATATAACCTGCACCGGATTCATCGAAATCCCCACTCCGCAGGGCCTCCACCCACACATCATATGCCTTTTTACCTGAGGCAATATTCTGATCAGGTAACAGACAATAGGGAATATCCCAATCCTCAATCGCCAGTCGCAGGGATTCCAGCAGCATCTGCTGTTCAGGAATGCGGACCTGATCACCAAACACCTGACAATACCAAAATCCGGTAAAGTTTAAGCCGAAATTGTCATACAACAGAATCTGCGGTTCCTTGCTCCATCCGTCTTGCACATAAAAGATGCGGTCACTGTCATCATATCCATGAATAACACCGAACTCAGGAATCCAGTAAATCACACCAGTGCCTTCATCAATACTCCGTCTCACCCAATTCACTGCATCCTGCTGGTAATAACCAAACGTGGAATGACGTGTACGTCCCCCATCCCAAATCGTGAATATCCCCAGGTTATCGACTCCGGGACGATGTGCCTCCCCCCATTGTCCATACGCTGTAACCGACATGGGAAGTAGTCTGCGATGTATCGACAGCTTGAAAGCCATGCCCGTATATCCGGCAAGTACAACCTTGGAACCTTTAAACTGGCCTGTATGGGTGAGTATCGCATGCAGACTATCCACGTACGATTTGGACTCCCGCTTCATAATGAGGTTATCTAAAATATTCTCAGCCAAGGACGGATCTTCTCCTCTCTATGCTGCTTTATTCCATCTTACTTTGTATCGCGAGCCTGTTAATTAATCCTTCTGCGCTTTGCTGAAGCTTGCGTCTAAGCCACCCAGGAGACAAAAGTTCCTCCCATTCGCTAATAAACAAATGCTGCAAGAAAGCGTCCGTGTCATAAAATTCAATTGAATAAATCTGATCTTGCCTAGCCTGGATACGATACCCTTGCCATAGGTCCATTTGCTGCAATTCCTTCAAGCGAATCTCAGCTACAAACGGTTTACGCACAGGCAGTGGTTCTTCCCATCCACCTAGGAGAGCATCTGACCTGTACTCAAATCTCTCATCCAAGATCGATACATGAACAATGCCTTCCAAGCGAATGGCCACTTGTTGTACAGGGTCTGCTTCATAACCCACCACGTAATCGGCGTTATACTGGGATATCATCTTTAATGGACACAAGGAAAACTGCCGTTCTCCATCGTGATCCCTGTAATGAATATGTACTCTGCGCAAGTCAGTTATGGCATGGGACAATAATTCAAAGAATTGCAGTTGCTTCGGTTGCGCCGAAAATACCGGAAGCTCGCTAATTCCCATCTGTTGTTCCTCCAACGTAAAACGCTCCAGCAAATGCGCTACACGTTTCACCGCGTCTGCTTGATCATAATCGTAATGTCGATAGCGATGGGCCAGATATTTCAGCACACGCTGCTCTTCTTCGGTCATATACAAATGGGGCAATCGAAAAGTCTGATCCTCATAACAATAGCCCCGATATTTTGCCATATACACCAAAGGGGCTCGCAGGGAACTTGCCATATATTCAATATCACGCTGAGCTTGACGACGGGAGATTTCAAACTCACGGGCAAGCCAGCTGCTATTCGGAAAACGTCCACCCCGAATCTGTTCGTCAAACCAGTGAATCCGATGCATGTTACTCATCTTCCCGCCCTCATCTCATCCATTCCTAATATATTCGATTATATCAAAAGACATGGCCCGTTCCGAAGAACAGGCCAGTTATGTTATACATGTGCCTTATCCACTCTGGATTGCACGGCTTTGAAGCATTTCTTGCATACTTTCAGACTTGTACCGTCTGTTTTTGTTTGCGTATACAACAATTTAATTCGGGTACTGCTACACACCGGGCATGTTCCCCGGCCTCTGGAAGGAAGACTCCACAAGACGCGTCCTCTTTTGGTTTTTGCCAATGGTTGTGAACCTCTTTTCGATATGGTTTGTGTGTTCACCGTTATTATATAGGGCATGGTACGACACAGAATGTCGCATCAGTATTAGAAGTATTTCAAAAAGTCCCCAATTGATCACGAAGTAGACCACGAAGCGAACTCGACATCGAATCTTGCGTTCACCTTCGGAGTCCGGTGCTCATGTAGATTTGCCTACACTCCGCTCCTCCTCCTTCAGGTTCTCGTAACCTTCTCGGTGCTGAATCGTTAACTTTTTGAACATGCAGTATCAGAAAATAAAAATGTCCCCTCTTCGACCTGAAGAAAGGACAACATTTAGGAAGGATCTGTGCTCGACTGAGCTGCGGCCTGCAATAACGGTTGCAGGAGTCCTGGAAAGCGCGTTTCCAAATCATCGGATCGCAGGGTGAGAAAATGCTGTGTGCCCTGCACTCTGACCCGAATGACTCCCGCTTCTCGCAGGGTCCGAATGTGATGCGACATCGTTGACTTCACAACAGGTGCATGAAAATGACTGCACGGCTGCTCCCCGCTTCTCGCTGCTTCGGCAACAATCCCAAGACGGGTCGGGTCGCTTAATGCGTACAATACGGAGGAAAGTTCAATATCTGATACTTGTGGATGATGTAAAATCTTCATATTGTAGTCTCCTTTTATCAGACTATCCATTGTATTTTAACACAGATCCATGATATATTTCTAATGTTCGACACCAATCGAACTTTAATGATTTCGTTATGTAACCCCTGCTGTTAGGCACGGGATTGACATCATACTACATTTTGCAAATGTTACACACCGTTTCTGAAATGTTGCGAAATACACATCATCACTTTAGGAGGTTTTTATGAACAACACCGCAACCGCATCATCAGGGGAACGGACCGGAATACAGGAAGGTTTAATTGTAAGCTTGCTTGGTTTCACCGTTGTACTCGTTGTTATGAATACAATGATGTTTAATCTGGCCCTGCCCAAAATTGCAGCCGAATTTATGCTTACATCCGTCGCTTCCTCATGGATTGTTACAGGGTATTCCATTGTATTTGCCATTTCCTCGATTACGTTCTCACGTCTATCGGATTTCATACCTATTCGTACATTATTCACGACCGGGCTTACGTTACTTGGTGCGGCATCCGTTCTCGGGTTCTTCAGTAATCATTTCATCATTTTGCTCATTGCACGTCTGATCCAGGCTGCGGGTGCTGCATCAGTTCCGGGGCTCGCCATTGTGCTGATTACCCGGTACATTCCACATGATCGCCGGGGTAAATCGATGGCTGTCATCATGTCCGCCAGTTCACTGGGTCTTGGACTTGGTCCCGTCATCGGCGGAAGTATTACCCAGTTCCTGGGATGGCATGATCTGTTTATCGTTACGGGGTTAACGTTATTCTTGATTCCTGTATTCTTCAAACTGCTTCCGCGGGAAACACCGCAAAAAGGTTCATTTGACCTGCTGGGTGCCGTGCTTCTTGCCATCGGTACTACGGGTGTACTGTTATTCCTGACTTCCCGTCAGTGGTACACGCTTGTTATCGGTGTTGCAGCACTGCTTCTGTTCTGGCTCCGAATTCGGCGCGCGGCAGATCCATTTGTTCAACCTGCTTTGTTCAAAGACAAAAAATATATGATGCTCAGCTCGCTGGGGATTGTATCGTACATCAATAACTTCTCAACGTTGTTCCTGCTGCCGCAAATTTTGGCACATCTATATGGACTGACCCCTGCTCAATCCGGGCTAGTCATCTTCCCGGGTGCAGTCGTGTCCATGCTGCTGTCCAACCGGATCGGCCGCATGATTGACCGACATGGCAATACGTTGCTGTTGAAATTTGCACCATGGTTGCTACTTGCTGCTGCCGGATTGTTCGCCTTATTTGCAGACAATAACATATACGCCATCATGGCCGTGTATGTCCTGCTCAGCGTTGGCTTCTCTTCCCTAACCACCAGCGTGTCCAATGAATTGTCTGGCAATCTGACCATGGATCAGGTGGGCGCAGGTATGGGACTGTTCCAACTTAGTCAGTTCTTCAGCGGTGCCTTCAGCGTTGCTGTCACTGGTGTAGCGTTAACTGCGATGCAAAACATGCCGCTATCCTCGGCGTACACCAATATTTTCTGGGGTATGACCGTAGTTGCACTGGCATCCGTTATTTTCTCTCAGGTGTATCTGAGAATGCAGTCACGGAAAGTTACGGAAACAAGTAACCGGATCTAACATCTCATTTAAGCAAAAGAAGTCAGGAAGGGACCCTCGGGTTCTGAACCTGGCTTTTTTCTATCCCATTTTTCTGTGCATGTGTCAGCTGCCCTCTCCCACAAACACAAAACAGCCCCAAGAATGCGTTCATCACGCTCCTCGGGGCTATTATTTTACGGTTGATCAAATTCTATATTCTTCTACACTGATTATACTATTCAAACAGGTCCAAACGAAGACGTTTCAGACTTGTATGTTTGATGTACCACTGGCCGTCGATTTTGACAAAAGTCTCGTGGTAGTGCCCAAATCCGTGGAAGGATTTGTTCTCATTGCCCTCCGGGAACGTGACCCAATCTTCCATTGGGGAGATGACCTTTGCTTCGTTCTCAGATACAAATTCAACTTCGGCGCTATGAACATGATGCACAGTTACGGCAACATCCACAAGATCACGGAATACTTGTACGATCGTATCACGGCCTGTTAATACCGGAATTGGATTGCCCTCTGTGCTGAAATCGGCCACTGCATCCGGAGCAAACACATCACCCAAGGTATCCCACTGCTTCGTATCAATATAGCGGCAATAACGCGCCTTGGTGTTCCGAATGTTTTCAAGCGCGAGCAATTGTTCCAGTCCTGTGATCGTTGATTGGCTCATGTGTTGTCCCTCCAGAGATGTAAAATGTGATGTAAGATTAGGATCATGTATGTATGCATACTATACCTTCCTTATTGTACCATTCGCCTTCTATTAGGTACAACGATACAAAAAAATCTTTCCTTACCTCTCGCGAGGTTGGGGAAAGATCACTTCTAGTGCAAGTTACAGGGAATGTGCACCCTTCATCTGGGAAGCCAGTTCTGACATTTTTTTATTGTTCAAAAAACTTTCCATCTCTTCTTCCGCCTGCACCATCACCTGCTGGATCAAACAGCCTGCGTTATGATTCTGGGAACATTCGAACAGGGACGCCTGACCTTCAATCGCATGAATGATCTCCAGGAAAGAAGGGTCCGGATTTTTACGACTAAGTCGGTAACCACCATTGGCACCAGAAGTAGATTCAATCATGCCCGCCTTAACCAATTTGGTCAAAATTTTGGACAGGTAGGTTGGTGATACCTTCTGCAATTCTGCAAGTTGGTGTACACTAACCAGCTGCTCAGGAGCAGTGCTTACAAGATGAAGCATCGTATGCAAAGCATAATTTGTCGCTTTTGAATATTTCATGAGGGCACCTCATTATACACGGATTTAATTTATCCATAATAGACTTGATTGAGTTCTCTGTCAAACCACTACATTTCAAACACTGGCAACATCGAAAGGATACGGGTTAATTGTGATACAATCCGCGGTAATCCGTAGGTGTCATCCCCTCATGGGCCATGAACTGGCGGTTAAAATAACTGGCATTGGGATACCCCGCTTCCTCCGCAATCTGTCCAATGTTGGCCGCAGGCCGTTCCAGTAACCATTGCTTCGCCATCTGTAGTCGTGAACGAGTGATAAATTCCATAGGCGTCATCTCCACAGCACTCTTGAACATTTTGCAAAAGTAATACGAACTCACACCTGCGAGATCCGCCCAGTCCTGTAACAGGAAAGGTTGACAGGCCTCTTGCTGCATCTGTGGAAGAAGTGCAAGAACCCGACTCTCCGCCTTACTTGTGGTACGTGTACTCTTTAAAGGTACTGCATGCTGCACGAACTCCGCGAGTACGGCATAGGTCAATGTAGATAGCTGAGCCGGACGCAGCATCGTGTTCTGTTCCGCTTCAGTCAGCAAGGCCAGATGAGCCTCTTCCCAAGAGCTGCGTTGCCGCAGTGTCCATAATAGATTGCGATGTAACCCCCGCTCGATCATATAATCATGTAGACGTTCACCGTAAAAATGAACCCATCGTACATCCCACGGATCATCTTCACTACTATAATAATGCTGTCGCTGCTGCGGGAAATATAGAACCGCCTGACCTGCGCGAAGCTCATGCACCACCCCGTCCACTTCCACGTACCCTTTGCCCGCAGCGACGTAGTGAATATTAAAGTTGTTCAGTGCTCCTGCCTCCCGCAACACGGAATGCTGGACGTGGTCCATATAATGTCCAACGGACTCGGGATAACAAAAATATGGAATATCCTGCAGGGTAAGCAATACGGTTTGTCTCATCATAGCCGGTTCTCCTTGATCAACAATATTGTGTTAACTAACCTCAATATATTATCATTTTAATTCATTGATCTATTCTTTATAATCACAATATACATTCATACACAGGAGGATACAACACATGAATTCAGTTCAAAAATTGCGTTGGGGCATTCTTGGTAGCGCTAGCATTGCTGTGGAATCCGTCATTCCAGGCCTGCAGCAATCCGAGTTGAATGAAGTAACCGCGATTGCTAGTCGAGACGAAGATAAAGCCAAGCAAACGGCTGAACAACTTGGGATCGACAAGGCTTATGGCAGTTATGAAGCTTTGCTCGCTGATGATTCCATTGATGCCGTATATATCCCACTGCCGAATCATCTTCATCGGGAATGGACGATCCGGGCTGCTGAAGCAGGCAAACATATTTTGTGCGAAAAACCACTGGCTCTGACAGAGCAGGAAGCTCAGGAGATGGTTCAAGCTTGTGCAGATGCAGGTGTGCATCTCGCGGAAGCATTCATGTACCGCCATCATCCAAGATATGAGCAGATCAGGGATATCATTGCCAGTGGTGAGATCGGTGAGATCCGTGGTATTCACAGCACATTTTCATTTAATAACTCCAATGCATCCGGCAATGTCCGCTTTCGGAAAGAGTGGGGTGGCGGTGCACTGTATGATATCGGATGTTATTCCATCAGCGTAGCACGTCTGCTGCTTGGTCAAGAACCAAGTGCAGTTACCGTGATTGGCATGTTCTCCCCACAACATGATCAAGTCGATATGATGGCTTCCGGACTGCTGGAATTCGATAATCACGTTGGCGTGACGTTTGACAGCAGCATGTGGGCAGCCTTCCGCAACACGCTGGAGGTATTGGGATCCGACGGGATTATAGAAGTCCCTTCCGCATTTATCAGCGGACAGGACCGCAGTTCCAACTTCTATGTAACGGCTGGTGGTGAACGCAGAGAGATTGAAGTCCCGCAAGTGAACCACTACTCATTGCAGGGAGATGATATGGCACGTGCTGTACTTCAGGGCAAGGATCTGCGCTTCGCCCCTTCCGATGCAGTAGCTAATATGAAAGTACTGGAAGCTTGCCTTCGTTCAGCGGAAGAACGTACACGAATTACACTATAATTGAGAGGATGAACTGACTTATGGAATATATCGAAATTGCTGGTGCAGGTAAACGTGTCTCCAGATTGATTAAAGGAACCGATTATTTCGTGCATAATGCCTACGATAAAGCAGCTACGAACATGGATGCTTTTCTGTCGATTGGCGGTAACACCGTAGATACAGCACATATCTATTGTGGTGGACAGAGTGAAGAAGTCCTTGGTCGTTACATGAAAGAACGTGGTAACCGCGACCAGATCGTCATTCTCACCAAAGGCGCGCATCATGACCAGAATGGACCACGTGTGAACGCTGATGCCATCCGCAGTGACTTGATGGAAAGTCTGGAGCGTCTTCAGACAGATCACGTAGAGATGTATGCCCTGCACCGGGATGATCCCAATACCCCTGTCAGTGTCATTCTTGAAGCATTAAACGAACATATTGAATCCGGTAAAATCGGCGCAATTGGCGCCTCCAACTGGACTTGGCAGCGACTCGAGGAAGCCAATGCGTACGCTGCGGCAAACGGCTTGAAGGGCTTCACATTCAGCAGTCCAAATCTCAGTCTCGCCAAAGCAAACGAACCTTTCTGGGAAGGTTGTGTGTCAGCAGATGCAGAGACGCTGGCATGGCATGACCAAACCAAGCTGCCCTTGCTATCCTGGTCCTCTCAAGCGCGTGGTTTCTTCACTGGACGATTCACACCTGAAGTTCGGGATAACGAAGACCTGGTGCGTGTATTCTACAGTGATGGCAACTGGGAACGGTTGCGCCGGGCTGAACAATTGGCTAATTCGAAGAAAACATCACCTATTCAGATTGCACTCGCTTATGTATTGAATCAAACGTTCCCAACCTGTGCCCTGATCGGTGCCCAGAATCAGGCGGAGCTGCTGTCCTGTGACGAAGGTTCCCGCATCACGCTGACTCCTGCTGAAATAACATGGCTGGATCTGGGCAGTGATGTACCGGCTGGCATCTAAAGAAAGTTAATCATTATATCATTAATTTTAATGACTCTAAGGGGCTGATATTACGCGGTAGCGCATAATATCAGCCTTTTCTGTTATGCAAAAGCGATCCACTATTGTAAACCCTATTGCACAATTACCGTATCCCTGTTCACGTTCCCCCCCACTTGCCCGGGAACAAATAAAGAAGGACTTACCCCAGAACACTTCTCTGAAGATAAGTCCCTTATATCATAGATTAAGCCATATAGAATGTTAGAAATTGCACTGTCATTCGTATGGATTACAGTTTAACGATCTGACCTGTTTTCTCGGATTCGAATGCTGCCAAGATCACTTGCAGGGAACGCAACCCCTCTTCTCCGGAAATCGCTGGAGGGGTTTGAGTTACAATTGACTCTACAAATGCGTCAATTACACCACTCGGCACTTGTTTCTCGTTGGTAGCCATGGCACCAACTTTGTACGTCTCAACTGTGCCATTGGTCAGTTCAACGATAACTTCATCGCCTTCAACTGTTCCGATCTTCATGACACCATTCTCGCACCACAGAACAGTACTGTTGTCTCCAGCTCTGTATTGTGTCCAGCTCGCTACCAGCGTTCCGATCGCTCCGCTCTTCATGCGCAGCAAACAAGTTGCGTTATCGTCAACCTGAGTACCTTCCTTGTGCAGTGTGCTGATAAAACCAGCCACTTCAGATACTTCATCATTCAGCAAGTAACGGATAAAGTCTGATTTGTGCACGCCCAGGTCACCCATAGCGCCCATAATAGCTTCTTCTTTACGGAAGAACCAACTTTCAGCTCCGTCCACACTCCATCCTTCCGGACCTGGGTGACCGAATGATGTACGGAAATTCAGAACTTTTCCAAGTCTGCCGGAGTCGAGAATTTCTTTTGCTTTTACGTGAGGAGGCATCAAGCGCTGGTTGTGTCCAACCATCAGATACACGCCATTTTTCTTGGCAGCTTCGATCATTTGCTCGCCTTCTTCAGTGGATACTGCCATTGGTTTCTCAACCAATACATGCTTGCCTGCATTTGCAGCAGCAATCGCCATTGGGGCATGCAGATAGTTCGGTGTACACACACTAACGGCATCCACCGTTTCGTTTGCAAGCAATTCCTCGTAATTGGAATACGCTTTACCGCCGTAAGTCTCGGCCATCTTCTCCGCACGCTCCACAATCGGATCGGCAAAAGCGACAAGTTCTACGTTCTCATTGGCAGCGTACTCTGGAATATGTCTGCGCTCGGCAATGGCTCCACAGCCGAATACAGCAACTTTAATTTTACTCATGTACATAAGTCTCCTTTGACAAATAGATTAGCATTTTTCATGGTTCGATGGCCCATTAGAATTGGTTCAGGTAGTTTTCTTTCAACCAGTTGTAGCTGTTGGATACGCTCTCAAGCGGAGGGTTCTGACATACGTCTTGTTCCACGATCAGCCATTCTACACCTGCATTCGTAGCGCCTTCAATAACAGCTGGCAGGTCAACCGAACCTTGTCCCAATTCCAGTGTTTTCATCTGGCCCTGTTCGTCTTTGCTGAAGTCCTTCAGATGAAGCAGCGGCAAGCGACCCGCATATTTATTAATATACTCGATCGGATTTTGTCCCGCAAATTGTACCCAACATACGTCCATTTCCACTTTTACCGCTTCCGGTGATGTTTGAGCGAACATGGCATCAAAGGCATTGGCATCGCCAACCTGGCCGTGGAATTCAAAGTCATGGTTATGGTATCCGAAGATCAATCCTTGTTTCGCTGCTTCAGCTCCATATTGTTGTAACTCAGCGAATAGCTTGGTCCAACCTTCTGCATTCTCAGGACGATCTTCTGGCATCAGGTAAGGGCAAATGATATATTGTGCACCAATTGTTTTCAGGTAATCGATTTGTTTTTGCAAGTCTTCGCGCATCGCATGTAGTGAAACGTGGCTGCTGAATCCTTTCAGTCCAAGTTCATCTAGTAGCGCTTTCATTTCCTCAGCTGGAATATCACCATATCCGGCAAACTCCACACCTTCATATCCAAGGGCCGCTACCTTACGCAACGTACCACGAAAATCTGCTGCAGTTTCATCACGGAGTGTAAACAATTGCAAACCAATATTAAGTTTTTTCATGTAGGATACACCTCTGTTCTCAAATTTGCTTTCATTGCTCTATCTGGTATCATCCTAACGCAAAACAGGCTAGAATGAACATATACAATATAGTCAGAACATGAACTATCTGATCAAATTTTATTTCCATCATTTTGCATCTATTGAATGTAGCCCATTTGAATGCATGCAGGATGTACATATTGGGGGATTTTATCTTTGGATACGTTAGAGACATCTGTACTGATCTGTGACTACTCATACCACTATAAGGCGTTCACACATAATATGAAGGGCGAGTTGCAAACCTATCTGTTCCGTTTGCAGACCGAAGGCTCGTGCAAAGTGTATGTACAGGATAAAGAATTCAGGATGACTAGCGGGGATTTACTGCTGCTCAAACCTGGCGATGACTATCATCTTGTGGTCGATGAACCACATAAGGAAGGACGCTTGTCCAGCGGAGATTATTATCTGTTCTGCGAGGGCAGCTGGATCGAGAACTGGTGGAAACGGCAGCATCGATCTACCGTGAGCCGAATTGGACTTGATGATAAACTCATCAGCCTGTGGAGAAATATGTTACTTGAGAAACGTCGCGGACCTCTTGAGGAAAATGCGGAGCTAAAGGATGCGTTACTGCGCGGATTATGTCTGTATATCGACCGGGCAATTAAAGAAAATATTCAGACCGATCGGGCAGTGTCCTCTGCGCTGAAGTTAAAACGGTTTATAGAGGAGCATGCCACGTTTACGTTCAAGCTTGAGGAAGCGGCACGTTATGCAGGGCTCAGTCTGTCACGTGCAGTCCGTTTATTCAAGGAGCACTACAATCAGACCATGATTCAATATGCGATTGAGATCCGTCTGAATGCAGCGCTGGAACGAATGAAATACAGTGAAATGACACTGGAGCATATTGCCGAATCCTGCGGTTTTGCGAGCTACTCCTATTTCCACCGGGTATTCCGGGCGCACTTCGGTGTGTCTCCGGCGGAGTATCTCAAATCCAGACAGCATGAGCCTATCGATGATCTGGAGCATGTATGATATTCAGCATCAGAAACCCGTGACCTTAAAGAGGTTCATGGGTTATTTTGATACGGTAAACTGTAATCAGCTTTTAGTGCGAATAGAAGTCAGACCATTTTTATAAGAATGAAGTTCAATTCAATATTTTTTTATGTGACTCCCACAGAACAAGACTGTACAATTATAGAGACAGTCATTTTACAAATTCATACATATATATTCGATTAACATCTATCATACTGGAGCGATACATATGTTAAACCACCAGCGCAAAGTCCTCATCATCGAGGATGAATCAGATATTTCGCGCATTCTGCGAGATTATTTAACCAAAAATCAATATGAAGTCGCCGTGGCAGCCACTGGACAAGATGGACTTCAGATTATGGAGCTTATTCAACCAGACTACATCATTCTGGATATTATGCTTCCGGACATGGACGGGATCGAGGTCTGTCGAGAGATCAGAAGGCGCAACAATATCCCCATCCTCATTCTAAGTGCCAGAGGCAGTGATACCGATAAGGTACTTGGTCTTGGTTTTGGAGCAGACGATTATATGACCAAGCCCTTCTCGCTGAGCGAACTGTTAGCACGAATTAATGCCCACTTCAGGCGTTATGACAGCATGACATTCGTTGGAGACAGAACAGATCTGCTGCATCTTGGAAACCTTGTGATTGATAAAAAAGCCTATAAAGTTACATTAAACGGATCGGAAGTTTCTCTGTCTGCCAAGGAATTCGAATTACTTCATTATCTGGCAAGCCATAAGAATCAGGTGTTCTCCAAAGCCCAGTTGCTTGACGCCATCTGGGGATATGCAACCTACGGCGATGAAAATACCGTAACCGTATACATTCGCAGACTGCGTGAAAAAATCGAGGCAGATGCCTCGCATCCGACCGTTCTGAAGACGGTATGGGGTGTCGGTTACAAATTCAATTACGAATAAGTGAGATTGGAGGCTCCCACATGTCATTGAACAGCTGGTCCAAACGCTGGTTGTTAACAACACTTGGCCTTCTCATTATTATCGTTTCAAGTATCCTTGCACTGTCGATGATGCTGTTACAAGATCGAAATTCAGGCGAATCCAATCTGTCCCTGAATCAGGTTCGACTCAAGGTCAATCCGATCTTACTCGCTTTGGAGCAAAATCATCAGCATCTTAATGAACAAAATATTCGTGAAGACATACGTTCCACCGCCAGAGAGACCGGAGTTCCGCTTACCTATCTAAACTTGGATGGAAAAGTCATTCTGTCCTCCGACCCCACCTCTGAAGGAACGCAAGTTAATCTGCGTACAGCTCTTCATTATGATCTGCATCATGCCACGCAGGCCGCGGACGGTAACGATACGCTTGATATTGCGTTTCCCGTGATGGACGGACCGATGGGAAGTCAGATCGGCAATGCCATCTTTTCCATCCCCCAAGCCATGGTTACGGTTCATCAATCGATGACTTTTCCGGTTATATTGATTAGCGCACTCATGCTCCTGTCACTGATTCTGAGCTTATTTCTATTCTGGATGAAACGAAAACTGGACAAACACCTGCTCTCTCCCATCCATCAATTGAAGCAACATGCGGAATCCATGCTTAAAGGCAATTATGAAGAAAAAATTCAGTACAACCGGAACGATGAATTGCTCGAAGTATATGCCATGTTTGATCTAATGCGCACGGAGATTAAACATATGAGCGAGCAGCGTATTCAGCAGGAACAAGCACAAAAAGAACTCATCACCAATATATCTCATGACATTAAAACACCAATTACCACGATAAAAGCATACATAGAAGCTATTGAGGAAGGACTATGCAACGATCAGGAGACGCTGATGGAATATATGGGAGTCATGCGGACCCATACGGATAAAACGGCCCGCCTTGTGGAGGATCTGCTGGTTCATGCACTTCAGGAATTGGGGCAAATTTCGGTGGAAACCCGTGAGATGTACAGTGGGCCTATACTGGAGTCGATGTTGAAACCTATTGAACATGTTGTCCTAACAAAGGGGCTTATCTATAAAGGACCCAACTTCATCCCCAATGTGTTAATCGCTATCGACCCCACTCGAATTGAACAGGTGATCTCCAATCTTGCCGCCAATGCCCTCAAGCATACAGCTCCAGGAGACACGATACGTATAGATATGGAACTGGAATCCGGACACTTGAAAGTGACGATTGCCGATTCGGGTCAGGGAATACGTGTACAGGACATGCCGTTTGTTTTCCAGCGTTACTTCAGAGGCCAGACGAGTCATGCAGAACAACATGTTCAGGAAGGTACAGGGCTGGGTCTCTCCATCTGCCAAAGCATTATTGAAGCACACGGAGGTCATATTTCCTTTACTAGTAAAGAAGGGCAAGGTACTACCTTCCGGTTCTATCTGCCGATCTGCTGAGCCCACACTCCACAGCTGTAATACTTTATTCATAATTTGATAAGGCTTCCTCAACATCCCTCCTCTAGAATGAACCCTATACTGCACTCGGGAGTGATTCGACTTGTCCAAAAAAGTGATTATCCGTGCACAGAATCTGTGCAAAACGTACAACAGCGGAAGTGAACAATATCATGCCATCCGTAATGTTGATCTCGACATCTATGAAGGAGAATTCACGGTCATCATGGGTAACTCTGGCTCTGGCAAATCAACCCTCTTATATCTGCTAAGCGGACTGGACCAGATCACAGCAGGTGAGGTCTATTTTCGCGACCAGCGGATTGACGCTTACAGTGAACGAGAAATGTCTAACTTCCGCACCCGCCGGATCGGTTATATCTATCAGAGCATCAATCTGGTCCCAGACCTTTCCATCAAAGAGAACATTGCTTTACCGGGATATATTGCAGGAAACAAAACGAAGGATATCCAATCCCGCGCTGCTGAGCTGATGAATGCCATGGATATCGATGAACAGCGTAACCGCCTACCCTCCCAAACTTCCGGAGGACAGCAGCAGCGAGCTGCCATTGCACGGGCTTTGATCAATTCACCGGATATCATTTTTGCGGATGAACCGACCGGAAGCCTGAACATGGAACACGGCACAGCTGTTCTCGATATCCTTACGGACCTCAACCGGAAAGGACAGTCCGTTGTTATGGTGACGCATGATATCAAGGCCGCCTGTCGGGCAGATCGCCTGATCTACATTTTGGACGGCAAGATTGGCGGAATCCTTGAGTTTGACACCTATGACGAACATCAAATTCAGGATCGTGAAGCGATTATCTTCGCTTTGGTTACGGGGAAGGAATAACGATGGCTGTCATGTTTAAACTTAGCTTGTCGTATCTGAGTAGGAACAAAATACAAAATGCGTTGATTGCGCTGCTCCTGCTACTCTCGACACTTCTTGTATCTACAGCTATTGTCATTCTGGCGAACACAGGCAATCAGTTTTATGAAATGCATACCCGAACCCATGGATCTCATCAGATCCTGACGTTTGAAAAAGGGCTCAATGACCCTGACGCTGTGCACAACTGGTGGGCTTCTCAGGATGGAGCTCAGGTGTCCCCTTTGCTAACGTATCGTACATTGTCAGGCATCATTTTGAATGAAACTCACATCCCTAACATCTACCTGTACATGTTTAATACGCCTCCGCCGCCATGGGGTGTGGATGAACTAATTTTCTCAAGCGGGACGCCCAACACAGTTCCCGAACAAGGCTCCGTCTGGATTCCAACGTCCATGGCAAATACCTATCATATTTCGGTAGGTGATACCATTGGCTTCAAAACCGGCTCAAGTACGCTGAATCTGAATGTATCGGGCATTGTAATCGATGTACCATACGGGGCACCATTCTCCAATACAGCACGGGTCTGGATGAATCCTACCGATTATCAACATGATCTCGCTACACTTGCTGGCAACGAGAATCGTATGATGGGCATCCATTTTAACGATTACAGCATGAATTCGGTGTATTGGGAACGATACAATCGTGAGACAGGTATTCCGTTTCTAGAATCCAAAATGGAGTTCGAGGCCATTGCCTCTTTTTATCTGATCATCAATCAGGTTATTGGATTTATCATGATATTCATGGGTGTTGTCATGCTCTCTATCGCCATGATGACCATCGGGTTTACGATTGCGGATGCCATCCTGGCCAATTACAGAACGATAGGAATCCTCAAATCACTAGGTCTGACTTCCCGAAAAACGATAGGCACCTATGTTATTCAATATGCATTGTTATCCATCATAGCCATTATCCCCGGACTTGCACTCAGTATATGGATATCCAAATGGATCATTAATATTTCTGTATCCTCTCTTCGAGTGGGGAATCAGAACCTTCCAGTCCAAGGATTGGATGCGGCCATACTGGCCGGCGTACTACTATTTGCTCTAGTGATTCTGTTCACTGTGTTATATGCCAAAAAGGCACGCAACATACAGCCCGTGCAGGCTATTCGTTATGGTATGTCGGAGATAGATCACAGCCGGATGGCTGGCAAAATGAATTCGCCATTGGCGCACTGGATCGGGTTCACACGACTGCCTGTGACCGCCGTGCTTGGATTCCGACATGTGTTCAAAAACACCAAAAGCTCTGTTCTAACACTCCTGCTAACCACCATGGCTTCCTCCGTACTTGTTCTGGGTTATGTTCTGCTGACCAGTATAACCGGAATTGAACAGACAGCAGCTAAATGGGGGTATGACAATGCCAATATCGCAGCAGTAGTCGTGAACAAAGGTAACTTTCCAAAGATTGAATTGAAACAAACGTTAGAAGAGGATTCAAGGATTAACAATGCAGGCTGGCAAGGGAACACAACGGGTGTAATTAGCCTGGAGTCTTCGGCAACAGTGAAGGGCCAATCCATCAGTCTCAACTTGAGTGTACTGGACGGGAGTTATCAGGAACTTGGGTTCGAAACGTTAAAAGGGGTTAACCCACAACATGCGAATGAAATTGCCATTGGTGTAAGTGTAGCCAAAACATCAAATAAAGATCTCGGTGATCTTATCGATATCTATATTGAAGGAGAAAAGCGTACCTTCCTCATTACAGGCATCTATCAGGCGATCGCCAACATGTCTGTCTCAGGCAGAATCACCATTGATGCCATGAGAAGTGTGAACCCGGGTTATAGTGAATTCGATGTTATCTTCATCAATGTGAACGATACGGCACAAGCGGATAAGGTTGCCTCGGAATTAAATGAGCAATTTAAAGATTTTGCTTCGGTAGTTACTCAGAAGACATTGCTTGATTCGGTTTACGCGGAAGCTGCTAACATCCTGATCTACCCGATGAGCCTGATTGGATTGCTGTTTATCATTGTGACATTCATCATTATTTTCAGTACCTGTAGAATCAATATCCGTAAAGAAAGCAGAACGTACGGGATATACAAATCGCTGGGAATGACATCTCGCCAAATCCGGTTGTCGCTCACCATGGGAATGTTCATACTGTCCTCCGTGGGAGCCATACTGGGTATTTTCGTCGGCGTATATCTGCTGCCTCTTCTACTCGAAATGGTCCTTTCCGGTTATGGTATCGTACAACTTCCACTGATCCTGCATTGGGGTGGAATGGTACTGTTCACCTGTCTAAGCATCATTGCAGCCAGTCTTGGCTCATGGTTCTCTTCGCAAATCATTCGGGAAGCATCCCCACGTATGCTGGTTATCGAATAATGTAATAAGGATGCCTTAACACAATAAAACAAGCCCTTCCATACCTCTATAGGAGGTGGAAGGGCTTGTTTTATTCATATGAACTATTTCCGCCACTTCTTCGCAAGTGCACCAATCTGATGTGGCGTAGTACGGCAACAGCCACCAATAATTTTTGCGCCCGCAGCAACCCACTGCTCCGAAGCATCACTCATACTGCCACATGTACCCTGTCCGCTCCACGTCTTCGTTGCTGCATCATATACTTCTCCCGAGTTCGGATACACAATAACAGGTTTATCGCTGGTACGGCTCAAAATACCCACTGCTTCCGTCACCACTTCCATGGGAGCACAATTCAGGCCAATCGCTGCAATCTGCGGCTCGGAGCCAAACGTCTGTGCACATACCTCAAGCAGTGTGCCCTCACTGATGCTTGTCCCGTCTTTTAAAGAAAAAGATAACCAAGCATACGCATGAGGGAACTCCTTCAGTACATCAACCAGCACCTGTGCTTCCTGCAGGGAAGGAATCGTCTCAAACGCCAGAATATCAGCACCCGCTTCAATCAGCGCCGCCATACGTGGACGGTGAAATGCGGCAAGCGTCTCATCCGACACGCCGTAATGTCCCACATACTCTGAACCATCCGCCAGATAGGCGCCGTACGGTCCAACGGACCCGGCAATAATTGGACGTGGACGAAGACTGTCTTCTTCGCGATCCCCTGTACGATCTGTTATATGCTCCTCATTCTCCACGGTCTCGGAACGTACCGAAGGAACTCCTATAAGCCGACCTGTCGAGCTTTCTCTCCCTACTAAACCGTCCTGCACTTCTGCCCACACGTCATCTCTCGCCTGTGCAGCCAGTTCCACCGTCTTGCGGATCAGCTCCAGTGCTGCCTGTTCATCAATCCCTCTCTTGCGGAAACCATCCACCGTCGCCTGATAACTGGATGTAATCGCACAGTCGGCTCCTGCTCGAAAATAATCTGCATGGACCTGAACAATAACATCCGGATTCTCAAGCAACACACGAGCAGACCATAGTGGATCATCGAGATCACATCCATGCTGTTCAAGTTCCGTTGCCAGCGCTCCATCCAGAATCATGACCGGATGTTCACGCAGGATCTGTTCTATGGGGTTAGTCTGTTGTGCTTGCGTCATGTACTTGTCCTCTTTTCTTATTCACACGTTCTGTCAGATAATAAGCAGCGTAACATACTGCGATAAACGGAACCCCACAATACAGCGCAATTCGCTGTGTCGGGTCAAAGGCAATACCTATGCATGAAGCTAGGCATAATATAAATGAAACAATTGGTACCACCGGATACAGTGGTGTGCGGTAGACCAGATCTTTGACCGCATGTCCTTCCCGGATATATTGTCTGCGGAACATGTATTGGGAGGCACTGATGCTCATCCATACCGCAACGACAGCCAGACCTGAGATGGAGACCAGAGTAATATACACGGTACCTGGTGCAATGATGCTGGACAGCAAAGCTAGTGCACCACCCACCATACTGATCAGAAGTGCATTCAGCGGTACCCCGCGTTTGGTCAGTTTGGCAAACCACGGAGAGATTGTTTTTTTATCAGCCAGAGACCAGAGCATCCGTGAAGATGCATATAGGCCCGAATTGGCAGCAGAGAGAATCGCCGTTAGAATAACAAAGTTCATAATGTCTGCTGCATAGGGTACTCCCACCCGCTCCATTACCGCTACAAACGGACTTTCCAGTACACTGGCATCCGACATGGGCAGCAAGGCCGACAAGATAACAATCGTTCCGATGAAGAAAATAACCAAACGCCACAGCGTTGTATGAATAGCCTTTGGTATCGTCTTTTCCGGATTCTCCGTCTCACCGGCGGCAATGCCGATTAACTCGGTGCCTGAGAAGGCAAAGTTTACAGCAAGCATAGTCATCAATATCGCTGTAGCCCCATGAGGGAACCACCCGGATGCAGTAATATTTGATAGAAATGGAGCCGGTTCAGAATCCGCCATGGGAATGATACCAAACATGGCTGCGCCACCGATAATAATGAAGATTACGATAGTCACTACTTTTACAGATGAGAACCAGAACTCGGATTCCGCAAATAATTTCACTGTTAAAGCGTTGAACAGAAAGATCATCAGTGCAAAGAGCGCACTCCATATCCATACGTTGACCGATGGGAACCAGCGCTGCATCAGCAATCCGGCGGCTGTGAATTCGGAGCCAAGCGCAACAGTCCAGGTTAACCAGTATAACCAAGCCACCGTGTAGCCTGTTGCCGGTCCGATATATTTGGCTGCATAACTATGAAATGCTCCCGTCTCTGGCATATGAACAGACAGTTCACCAAGACAGAGCATCACCAGATATACAACAATGGCTCCGATCAGATAGGACAGAATGGTTCCCAGTGGTCCCGCTTGCTGAATGGTGTACCCTGAGCTGAGGAATAATCCCGTTCCAATGACTCCTCCTAGAGAGAGCATGACCACATGCCGTGCCTGCATTTTCCGCTGAAAATGCCCTTTGTCGTTGTTGTTCTCCATACCTGCTGCTCCCCTACTTCTTCATCCAGAAAAAACAAAAAAGACCCACTCTGCCTAAAGAGTGCGCCGTTACTGACAAATAAAAACAAACGCTCCTATCTATCAGGCTTTCACCCGCTGGAATTAGCACAGTATCCTTCAGATCTGTTGCTGAGGTTTCTAAGGGCCAGTCCCTCCACCTCTCTGGATAAGAAAATGATTTTTTATAAATATAGCGATCTATCATGAATGTGTCAACATTTAAATAATAAATGGCACACCTCGCTATTCGGTGGAAGACCCCGGATTGGTGATGGTGGTCTTTACCTCATACGTGATCGGCACGGTGCTAAAAATTTTATCCCAATCGTCTTTGACTTTTTTCCATGTTTTGGGTTCTTTGATACGCAAGCTATCCCGAAAATCCGCAACATCTACTTTATAGGTATGCTGAAGTTTGTATAACACCTGTCGAATCTGTTGTTCGGCCAGTTCAGCAAATTCTTTTTCCAATTCTCTGAGATAAGCACCTTTTTCCTCTTCCTCGGGAGCACGCCAATCCTCCATCAACCAACCTTCGGATTCAGTCTTCACATGGAATGAAATATCATCGCCAACCACTTTTGGAATTATTTTTGTTTTTTTCTTTTTCATTTCATATACCACGGTGAATCCCGCTTTATTGTATGTCTTCAAGATGCCTCCTTTTTCTTTAGGTCTGATCCACGATAGCCCTTCTAGATCCGTTTGGCTGAGTTCCCCGATGAATTTGGTCGTTTTCCCATCAAAGATACTGGCACCGGAGAATTTGTCCTCTCCATTGGAGTTCAGTACATTTTGGAGCAAGAAGCTGGAACCAGATTGCATTTGTGCATCTAATTTGGAGAGTAGAACGGGGTCCAGGATTTTATTGGACAAGTACGAATTACCGGTAATGCCTGTCAGATAAAATGCTGGAATCCGGGAAGGATCATCTGAAGTCAGTACATCAACAGCGCGATGATGGCTAATCAACACCAGACAGTTAGGGCGAATATCGTTATCCCGAAGTACAAAATCCAGCAGCTGATCCAGACCATACTTTTTGGCAATATCCTTGGACACAACGATGACCTTCAGATGATGTCCGATGAGCGGGTGATCTCGCCTCAGTGCAAACTGACGAAAGATTTGCAGCAAGGAATCTCCGGTAAGCTGTTCATTGGAATAGGACGTTTTACCAGAAGAAGGCGAACCGGATTGTTGGCTCTTTTGACTGCTGGAATTACCGGGAGCAATCTGTACCGTGGCCGTCAAATTGTTCTGCTTGGAATACGCTCCTCCCTGATTAGCGATGTCTTTCTCAAATTCCGTCTCTTTGCCGATATCGATCCCAAGACCGACGTAGACACTTAGATCCTCTATCTCCCGACTGCTCCAACATCCGGATATCGTTAAGAGAATGCATAATACAGTGGCTAAGCGTAACAACATACGGAATGTAATCATGCATGCTTGCCTCCTTTTTTGCGAATCAGACTTAACAACAGTAGTACCAGAGGTAAAATGCCAAACAAAAATACGGACACATTGCCCAGCATATCTCCTAGTTTGAAGGTATCATCCACGGTTTTGGGCATCATTGCTGTCAGATAAATGAACGGAAGCAGGCCGTACATGATGCCTTTGATTTTTTTGGAACGAAACAAGTCACGAATACCCACCGAAGCGCAGTAATGTGTAATAGCTGTAGTCGAAAAGATTTGCATAATCCAGATGACCAGCAATAAGGATTCAAAACGCTCGAATATCAGACCCTGAATTTCGAAGCTCCTTACCAAATCCAACGTTGGCCAGGTTCGAGTTTTGATGCCATCGAGCGATAAACTGCCTATAACCATCACGACCGTGATCAAGTAGATAATAGTGGATATGAGTATCCCCCAGGTCATCGCTTTATTGCTCTTTTTCGGATTTTTCATATAGGCAGTCATGATTAACATCACCTCATAGCCTGTATAAGATAATAGTGAAGGCTTCAACCCATGGAAAACGGGCATAAGCCCATCACCGAGCACGGGTCTCAAATTGCCTATCTCGAATAGCTGATTACTAAGCAAAATTTCAATCACAAATATAATAATCGTAATCGGAAGGATGATCTCAAACACGCGTACGATAACGCCAAGCCCGCCTGAGATCATATATACACCGATCCACATGAAGACCATCACAATTGCCCAGGTGGGGGTGCGTTCGAGTAGATACATCCCGGTTACTTCAGCCATAACTCTGATTTCGAATGCGGCAATCACTATGAAATACATAATCATAGACAATCCCAGTATGTAAGCAATCCAGCTGCCCGTAATCTCACGAGTGAACTGGAAGACGGTTTTCTCCGGAAATCTGCGACACAGTGTAACCAGAATTATTCCGACACCTATGATAATGAATCCAGATAGGATAATGGAAATCCAGACATCCGGTGTTCCGACAGCTTTGCTAGTCGTTCGAGGCAACGTCAATATCCCGGCACCAAGCATGTAATTGACAATAATTACAACGGCCTGTGTCGTGGTTAGCTTTCCTTGGGAGCCATTCACTTTAGTTCACCTCCAGACCTTCAGTAGATGGAATTCCATTTATTTTTTCCGATCATCATCTATCGGATTAGTCATCTTGGGACGCATTCTCATCATATTTAGCGGTGCACGGATAACAAAATCCTTCCATTCATTCATGTGATAAGGTACCGCTGGTGCAACATAAGGTACGCCAAAGCTTGAGAGTCGTGCCAGATGTGTACACACAAGCAGAAAGAACATAACCACGCCAAACAATCCAAGTACGGCTGCGCTGAACATAGCGGCAAATCGCAGAATTCTTAGCGTTAATCCCGCACTATAGACCGGAATCGTAAAGGAAGAGATGGCTGTTACCGCAACGACAATGACCAGGAATTGGCTTATTATTCCCGCTTGCACCGCTGCTTGGCCAATAATCAGACCTCCTACGATACCCATCGCTGGCGCAATTGGTTTAGGCAGCCGTATCCCTGCCTCCCTCAGAATCTCAATCGAAAGTTCCATGATCAGTACTTCAATGATCGAAGGAAATGGCACGCCTGTCCGCGTTTCAATAATCGTCAATACCAGCTTCGTTGGAATAAGACCCGGATGGAACGAAATAAACGAGATATAGAGCGCAGGAGCAAGCAATGCCAGCATCGCGGCCATAAAACGTAGCACTCGCAAAAATGTTCCGGGAATCCAGCGTTCATAATAGTCCTCGGGAGACTGAAGCAACATGCTAAAGGTCACTGGTACGATTAATACAAACGGCGTTCCATCCAACAAAATTGCCACTCGACCTTCCAGAAGGGCACCCATCACCCGGTCCGGTCTTTCCGTATTCAGTACCTGTTGAAAAGGACTCAGGGTACTGTCTTCGATGAGTTGTTCCACATAACCTGATTCCAACATCGAATCCATATCCATCTCTTCAATTCGCTTGCATACTTCAGCCACGAGATTGGGATCGGCAATATCCTGAATATAGGCTATCGCCAAATCTTTTTTGATCCGTGAACCCACTTCATACTTCTTAATAAACAGGCTCTGATCACTTCCATAACGACGCAAAATGCCTGTATTATCGCTTAATTGCTCTGTAAAACCAATACGTGGCCCACGAAGCAGCCCCTCTGACAGGGGTTCATTTACACCACGTGTTTTGATCTTATGAGCTCCAATTAATAAAGCACCCGGCAAACCATCAACCAGCAGTGCATTTTTCCCAAACAACACACCAACTGCGAGTTCTTGGAGGGACTTCGTCTCCTCAACCAGACTGACAGGAAGTAATTGATCTTGCAGATATGCCGACAGTAAGTGTGCGTTGTCTGGATGAAGGAAACCCTCCTGCTTAAGTAGAGGAACACCTTCGAACATCAACGGTGTAATCAAGTGATCATCAACTAAGTCCTGATCTACCAAGCCTTCGGTATAGATCACCGCAGCCCGTGTATTCGTTCCCCTAATAATAAATTCCCGAATATGCACGTCTGCATTGAGACCAAAGCTTTCTTTCACACTCGTCAGATTTATGCTGTACTTTTCGGTTAATTTAATATTGGCATAGTGGCCTGTTTCGGTCCCTTCACCCTGCCCTTTGGCTGCTGGCGAGATATCCTTCGAGGATACGGACGATTGCTTCGAGCGAGAGAAGCTTCCGCGCTTAATGGCAGCATTGATCCAGCGTGTGCTCAATGTAATACCAATTGGAATGATGAAGACCAAGAATGCCTGAATCCATATGGACCAATCCGGCACGTAGGATACAATTGTTGACCACATGTTCCCACCCCAACATTTCTCTGCATGACAAAGCTGCAGGTATTCCCAAGTATTGTGTCCCCGTTTGATCACAATAATTCCCGTTTTTTTGTGTACTAAACGACAAAAAAAAGCGGTTCCTGTATTAGGAACCACTATTTGCTCTATAATTATACGATTCTGGTCACATGCTCCGCTTTGGCATCCAACAAGTGAGCTGAAGCAGCAATTGCTGTAAAATCATTCAATGCGATCTCAATCTGCTTCTGGCTCTGCTCCACATATTCTTCTACTTTTTTGGTACCGCCTGTGATATTACCAATCTCCTTCGTTATTCCGGTAACGCTATCACGAATCTCATTAATCGAACTCTCCACCATTGCGGATAGTTTCTTAACTTCCTTGGCCACGATATCGAATCCTCGTCCAAATTCTCCTGCATGTGCAGCCTCAATGGCAGCATTCAACGCGAGCAGTTGCGTCTGAGACGAAATCTCGCGTATCGTTCGTACCACGCCCTGAATCGATCCGGCCTGTTCTTGCAAATGAGTCAGCGTTGCACGGTTAGTAGCCGACACCTCTGAGATATAGGAGATACTGGACATTAACTCCTGACTGCGTTCAATGCCTACATCTGCCTGCCCATTTAGTTCGTGAGACATCGTTTTCAGCTCATTCACTACGACCGAAATGTTGTTCTGACGGTTGGTAATGTTGGTGGCGATTTTGGAGACACCCAGTATCTTCTGATTCGTCTCATCGTACACCGGCATATACGTCGCCTCAAGCCATACGGAATTCCCCTTTGCATCCTTGCGTTCAACCTTGTCCTGGAAGCTGACCCCATTAAAGATGCTATTCCAAAAAGCATCATAGTCCGGGGTATTTGCAAATTGACCGAAGCATAGTTGCTGATGCTTCATGCCATACATCTCATCTACCGTATATCCCATCGTCTGGGCAAAGACTTCATTCACGTAGGTTACCCGGCGATCCAGATCGAATCGAATGATAGCAAGACTTTTCTCCATCGCCTTGATGACCATTGCATCGGTGACAACATCTTTCTTTTCCATATCTAATATAGACACTTGATAACCCCCACAGTTCATTCCATAATAGACAGCTTTAACTAGCAAAAAACGATCATAACAACATATGTATCCATCAGCTTCTAGATGGCTCTACTATTGATACCCGATTTACAGCATTTTGGATCACCTGTTGTTATTTATTTTTTCAAAAGAAAATCTGCTCCACCTCATCCGCTGACAATGGCTTGCTGTAGTAGTATCCCTGCACTTTATTGCAAACCTGTTCAGTCAAAATATATAGTTGTTCCTTCGTTTCAATGTTTCTTCAATATCCTGGATAAAAGGCTTCCATCAACATACTTTCGGAGCATGTTCATCGTCCAGAAAAGAGACGTTATTAACTATCTTATCCGTAAAATATCTCTGTATCTACTTGTACGTATCGTAACATAAGGCAAAGAGGTATACACTTCAGTATTTGTAACGTATTTGTAACATAATTTCTGTTTTTTTAGTAACCGTTTAGCCCCTATATACAAGAAAAACAGAACGATTTGTCGTGCATCGTCCTGTTTCTTATCCAGTCTCATCTTTATTATTTTTTTCGTGGTGTCCAGCGCTTCGCTTCACTGTGATTCGGATACTGAATGCCCGCAGGATAGGAGATCAGCTCGATCAGCATCCCCCAAGGTGTCCTTCCATACACAAACTGATTGCCTTCTCCGCCTTCAATATAACCGGTCAACGCCCCAGGCTCTGTTAGCAACACCCCGCCCGCTTCCTTGAAGTGTCGTGCAGCTTCTTGCATATCGTCCACGTACAACGCCATATGCTGCAATCCGTAATCCGATGCCCTAACTGGCTCTGATTGCGCTGTATTCGCGTACTGAAATAACTCTATACTGGCACTCTCCCCGAGCGATAACATCCGAATATGAATAACCTTTGCTCCTGAACGCAGTCCTAATTTACGCTCTGCCTCAGGTCCTTCCTGTGGGGGATCATCCGGCGTTATATGGTCATAGGCAAGTTGAGCTCCAAACGCCTGTTGTAGAAATAGTGTCGCCTGCTCCATATCCGGTACAGTTATTCCAATATGGTCGATTCCTCTCGTAATCATGTTATCCCTTCTTTCCTTTATCCATTGAACTTGCTTGTACACAGCGACATCCGTACCTATATGATTTACACGAAAAGAGGTCCGCTATAACCATCGAGCTGTCTCACTTATCCTGATGGTTGTGCAAACAACCTTGATAGAAACCCAAGAAAGAAGAGCACATGATATCCATGGCTCTTCTTTCTTTGATGTTTTTAAGTTAGTTACAGGTTTACATACCGAGTGCTTAACCGGGGGCCTGAACTCATTTTAAAAATCGTGCACAGTTACACATAGCTGAATCGCAATGCCAAATGGGTCCCGTACAATGCCATAACCTGGGCTGAATTCATTTTGCTCGTAAGGTACCAGTACCTTCACGCCCTCATGATGCATCAGAGAATGATACAGTTGATCGATTGTATTTTTATCCTTGGATTGAATACATAGTGACGTGCTGTTCCCCAATTGCCATGCTCTCTCCGTATCCATTGCTTCTTCCGCAATCATGACTTTGTTGACCCCAATCTCCAGCACCGAATGTGTAATATACTCATCTTGACCGGCAGGGTACTCGAAACCTGGGTTCATTTCCTTCATCTCTTTATAACTTTTCTTAAATATCACCTTGGCGCCCAGAAACTCCTCATAAAAAGCAATGGCTGCCGCCGCATCCCCGTTCATCGACAAAAATGGTATCACTTCAAAATTCATTATATTGCCTCCTTGTTCCTATTGGATTACACTTATCACTATAACAACGAAAGGTGCCAATCCATGGCACCATTAAGAGGGTTTGATATGAAAAAATCAGAACGTATGAACCAGATGCTGCGCTTCATTAATCAAAAACAACAGTTCACTCTGCAAGATCTCATGCAGGAGTTCCAGATCTCCAAACGAACCGCGTTAAGAGATATCGCTTCATTGGAAGAGTTAGGTGCGCCCATCTATGTCGAATATGGACGCTACGGCGGATATCGTCTGCTGCAGCAGATGCAGCTGCCTCCCATTTCGTTTAATACGGGTGAGCTTCATGCCCTTTATTTTGCGATGCAGGCTCTCCGCAGCTTCTCCAGCTTACCCTTTCAAGTCTCTTTCCGTACCATTCATGAGAAATTTATGAGCGCGTTATCCGACAAGCAACGACAGGATATTGAGAACATCCAACACCGGGTTTACTTCCAACATACCGAGCAGATCCGCGACAGTGCACATTTGGAGTTTCTGTTGATGGCTGCTGTTCAGAATATAGTGATCCAGATTACGTACGCTAATCAGCGTAGATCCTCTGATCAAAGGCCATCTTCTGTAAACACCAATATCCGCACCATTCAACCCATCACGCTTTATGCCAGGAAAGGCTACTGGTATTGTCAGGCCTATGATCTGCATAAACAAGCTTATCGTGTATTCCGCTGCGACCGCATCATTTCAGCCGAAACAACAGAGATTGAACCTTTAACTCATGTAAAGGAACTCTATTCACAGGATGCCCAATCTCTATGGAAACCATCGGAACAAGCAATTCCATTCAAATGCCTGATTGATGAAGCCGGGATGGAGCTATTCCAGCAAGAACATTTCCCATCTATGCAGATCATCGAGAAGATGGGATACATGTATCTTGTCGGTTCGTATGAACCTCACGAGCTTGATTTCATAGTGAGATACCTTGCGGGCTATGGTAAATCGATTAAGATTATAGAGCCCGTCATCTTACAGAAAGCTTTAAGGCAGTACTATCTGGACTTGTTGGATCATGTATAAAAGTCATATTTCTATATCCATTTAACTTTAAATACCTTTTAGCTCCTGCTCATGATCAATAACTTTTGAGCTTTTTTTATTGCCAATAGCCAATTGAACGATAATCTGCAACACAATGATGATAGCCAAACCATAAAATGCTTGCACAAAGCTGCCTGTTAGATCGCGGAGCCAACCAATCGCCAGCGGCCCAAGTGCTCCAAGAATGTAGCCACCAGATTGAGTCATAGCCGACCAGCTGCTAGCTTCCTGAGCATTGTTTGTCTCATCAATTGGCAACATGAGTGCAATCGGGAACAGTCCACCTGCACCAATACCGAGCGGGATCGCCGCGAGCCACGGACTGACAGAGAGATTCAGCATCAGGACACCTGTTAACTCCAACATCGCACATCCAACAAGCCAGAAGACACGTTTTTGGTATCGGTGTACAAGCATGGGAATGAATAACGTTGAGGGCAGTGATATCAATGTAAATAACGTTTGGATGTTGCCAGCAGTCTCTTGGCTATATCCATGGCTTTGAATGGCTGGCGCAAGCCAGGCGGTTAATGAATAGAAGATCGCGGCCATCAGTCCGAAGAACAGTGTCAGCACCCATGCACGCCTGTTCTTCACCGGAAGTGTTGCATGAATGACAGACGAAGTTTGTCCGGATTGTCGCTCTGTACGCGCAGACCAAGCTAATTTTAACCAGATCGGCAAAGCAATGGCTGCAAGTAATGCCCATGTAGCCAAAGAACCTTTCCAAGATCCACCTAGCGTATGCTGGAGCGGAACCGATAATCCCACACTAATGCTGGCCCCCATCACCATCGCTGTAGAGTAGATGCCGACCATGGCTGCCACTCGGTTAGGGAAATACTGCTTAATGAAGCTGGACAACAGCGGCCCTGCCAATGCAATCCCTACACCTGACAGAAAAGAAGTGAACATCATCAACGGAGTTGCGCCTACGAACAATCGTAATCCCGTACCTATCCCAATAAGGATTAAAGCCAGCACAATGGCACCTTCGTTCCCCCACCTTCTACTTAGTCTTACAGAGAATGGAGCGAATATGCCCATACATAATACCGGTAGTGTAGTTAACAGACTGGCGGTCATGCCACTCAAACCCAGATCATTCTGTATGGTACTCATCAGAGGAGAAATGGAAGTAATCGGTGGTCTTAAGTTCAGTGAAGCAAGAATAAGCGCCAGTACAATATAAAAAAGTTTCATTATGGATCACCTCATGGTAGTAGTATCGTTGCCTTCACCAAAGATCCCAATTGTTAATGACAAGATCTTCGGGTGGTACACGATTAAGTATAGGATCATTAGAATGATTGAACAATACTATTGTTTCTATTAAAATGATTACTAAAACCAATGATTAGAGGTGAATTTATGGAGATTCGTCAAATGGAAAACTTTATTACAGTGTGTGAGGAGCTTCATTTTACACGGGCAGCTGAGAAACTTGGCATATCTCAACCTACGTTGAGTCAACAAATACGTGGGTTAGAGGATGAACTTGGTGTTCCTTTGTTTGACCGTGTCGGCAAAAAAATTGTGATGACCCAGGCAGGCACTCTGTTTCTGGAGCACTGTGTACAGATGATCCGGCATTTACAGAATACCCAAGATGCGTTGGCTGAATTTCGCAATGATCAGCGGGGACGATTGGTTATTGGTGTTCTTCCATCCGATTTGGATTACCGTATCACTCCGCTGCTCGTTGATTTTCATGCTCGATTCCCCAAGGTGCAATTGAAGGTTATCTCTTCGATCTATGTCGTAAATCAAGTGTTGGAAAATGAAGTCGACATCGGCATCGAGATCACGTCTGCCCCTGATAGGCGGCTTATGCGCATTCCTTTGTGCAGTGAAGAATATGTACTCGTCGTTTCCGAGAATCATGATTGGGCTGAACGAAGCACAATTGAAATTCAGGAGTTACGTGATATCCAAACGGTGATGTTCCCCGAAGGATTTACGGGCAGAGAATTGGTCGATGGCTATTGCCGTAAATATGGATTCACCCTAAATACCATCATGGAGACCAGTTCGGCAACCTCCATCATTAGCTTGGTCAAAGCCAACGTCGGAGGAACACTGCTGCCTTATCCTCTGATCAAAGCCATGAATGAGCCCACGCTACGTTGCATCCGAATTACAGACGATCCGCCATACCGACACTTTGAGATTATCCATCGCTCCGACCGTTACCTGACGCAATCGGCCAAGGCATTTATTGAGAAAACAATCGAGTATTTCAATCAAAGGTGAGATTAAAAGGAGGATATTGAAATGATAATAAGAGAAGTTGGTTTGTTGACACATCAAATTGATGCCATAAAGGAGTTTTACGGTACACTACTGGAATTGGAGCTTGTGGAGGATAGTGCAACATGCGTTTCATTTCGTGCGGGGAACTCGGTACTATCTTTCAAGAAGGCGGCAGAACAAGAGAAGCCCTACTATCATGTAGCATTTACGATTCCAACGAATAAACTTGCTGATGCAAAAAGGTGGGCTCAAGACCGTAACATTCCGTTGCTCTCCAAAGATGGACAGGATGAATATTATTTCCCCTACTGGGATGCAACAGCCTTCTATTTCTATGATCCAAGCGGCAACTTGATGGAATTTATCGCTCACCATTCACTCGATAATGCAGTTGATGAAGCTTTCGAAGCGAAGCATCTGTTATGTATTAGTGAAATCGGTCTACCTGTCGATGATGTTCCTGAGACAATGAACACATTGAATGAGCATTATCAACTTGAACCATTTGCCGGGGACGGAAAACAATTCTCCCCCACCGGTGATGCAGAAGGCATGTTTATTGTCATTGATAAACAGATGCCCTGGTTCCCAGACGGGCGTATGCCTGGTGTATTTGCTACAGAGGTAAAGGTGGAAACTGGGCAGCCCGGTAATCTGCGTATACAGGACGATATGTATACGATTGAATCGATATGATGTAAGAACGTACTGAATGAAAACCTCAAGAGGGACTTCCGGCTTAATACTTACCAAAACCTTCCTCACACGTGATATCCGATTTAAGAATTTCGTACAGATTTTGTTTGGAATTCTCTAATTGTTTTTGTGTTTCTTCAATTTCTGATATTTTCGCTTGGATAATGCTTGCTTGATCATTACTTGAAAACCCATGTTTAGAGATCATAGATTGGATCTCATGGATCGTAAAACCAACAGCTAAACATTGTTTGACCACGTCCAGATGCTGAATAATGCTCTGCGCATATATTCGATAGTTATTATGATCTCTCAGCATATGTTCATCCGGGATAATACCTATTTTCTCGTAGTAACGAATCGTGGATATCGGAAGGTTTACATGGTTCGCTACTTCACTAATCTTCATATGGATTTCCCCCGTTTCTTCTTCTTGCTATAAAGTATACTTCATAGTTTACAATCCTCATAGTGAGACAGATGGAGATATAATTTATACCCTACTCTCACCAATATAGATATGAGGAGAGATTTCAATATGAACACAATTACCGGTCAATTCAACAAAACAAATGATTTTGATAACATCGTCTTGGAGCGCCATTCCGTTAAAGTCTACGACCCTGAAGTGAAAATCAGTCGCGAGGAGATGACCGAAATACTGGCGAAAGCTTCCCGTGCCCCTTCGGCCATTAACATGCAACCTTGGCGTTTTCTTGTTATCGACAGTGCTGAAGGCAAAGAGAAGCTTGCACCACTGGCCTCTTTTAACCAGACACAGGCACTAACGTCTTCCGCTGTCATTGCCGTGTTTTACGATGCCTACAACGTTGAATACATGGAAGAGATTTTCAGCAAATCAGTGGAACTTGGATACATGCCACAAGACATCATGGATATGCAGATGCAGCAGGTACAACCTTATTATGCGAACATAAACGCATCCGAACTGCGTGACATGAACCTCATTGACTCAGGCCTCATATCCATGCAACTCATGCTCGTTGCCCGTGCTCATGGCTATGATACGAACCCTATGGCTGGTTATGACAAAGGTCAGATCGCCGAAGCGTTCGGCCTGGATAAAGAACGGTTCCAGCCCGTGATGTTGATCTCCATAGGTAAAGCAGCAAAAGATGGCTATCCTTCCTATCGTCTCCCGGTTGAAACGATTACAACTTGGGCGTAACCAACAGCTACTCTCAAGACTAAAATGACTATGGATGATGCTATAGTAAATACTAAGTCTGAAAAATAGATGAAAATCACTGTGCATCCCATAATACCAGAGTACTCATCCTATATCAGTTAAAGGCCCTCATTATAATAGCCTCATACTGATTTGGACATAGGAACATTAATTATACGTTCATAAACAAAGGGTCCTGATGACAACTGTCATCAGGACCCTTTGTTACATAACTTAAATACTTTTGTCAGGTGATAAAAAAGTCGTGAAACCACCACAAATTTCCATTACCACTTTTTCTCAATATACCGAATGTCGCATATAACGTGCTTAAATGATCCATCTTCACCCAAGCCGGATAAAGGATTAGAAAATAATATCAATAGCCTCTAGCTCATCTTGCTCCTGTTCGGATTGGCCGTTCAGAGAAATATCCTTGAGCAGCACCGAAGGCTGTTCGCAAATTTGGGTGATGATCACGAGCAGGTCCTGAGCGAAATTGTCGATCAGATTGCGCGTAAACAACTTGGTTGCATATTCAAACTGCCCGTTCATTCCCTCATCCAGCAACGAAATGACCAAGGTAAGGTCAAACTGGGAAACCGCATGCGTTTCTGGATAAGATTCGATCTGGATATCCCCGAAGCTTTGAACGTTATCTTCCTTCGTTTCCAGCGCAAACATGACATCGAATACAGGATTGCGGCTTTGATCGCGCGGCACCTGCAGCTTTTTCACAAGTTCTTCAAACGGATAATCCTGATGGTCGTAGGCCCCCAGCATCGTTTCTTTGACTTCGTTCAAGTAAGCGAGGAACGTCTTCTCCCCGGATGGATAATGGCGAATCGCCAACGTGTTGACAAACATTCCGATGAGCGGCTCCAGGTCAGCATGTGTGCGGCCCGAAACCGGTGTGCCTACAATGAAATCTTCTTGTCCCGAGTACTTGCTGAGCAGGATGGAATAGGCAGCCGATAACACCATATATAGGGTAGCACCGTTCTCATCGGCAATGCGCTGTAAGCTTTCAGTCATCTGCTTGTCGATACTGAAAGGCAACACATCTCCCTCAAAGCTGCGAGCGGCAGGTCTGACAAAGTCCGTAGGCAACTCAAGCGTTGGCAGTTCGCCTTCCAACATGTCCAGCCAGTAGGCTTCCTGGCGTTTCAGCCGTTCTTTTACAGGTTCGGACTGCTGCCAAGCGGCGAATTCCTTGTATTGAATCCGAAGCGGTTCCAGTGTCTCACCGTTATACAGGCGCAGCAGCTCTTCGATGAAGATACCCATAGACATGCCATCCGTGACGATATGATGAATGTCCAGCATAAGCAGATGACGTTCCGCTTCCCATTCAACTAAGCCCACACGCAGCAGCGGCGGCCGCTCCAAATCAAAGACACGTACAAAGGCATCCGCAATGCTTTTAGTTTCACTTTCCGTCGCTTTTGTATACTCGACGGCAAACTCTAAGTCCGAATAAACCCGTTGTACCGGTTCACCGTCGACCATTTCGAAGCCAGTTCGCAAAACTTCGTGACGAGCGATTAATCCTTTGAGCGCCGCCTCGAATTGATTCTGCTCCAAGCGCCCGACGAGAACCGTCATGCCGGACATGTTGTAGCTAAGCTCGGCACCTTCCATCTGCTGCTGGATGTACAGCCGTTTTTGCACAGAGGAAAGCGGATAATACTCCCTTTTATCCAGAACCGGAATGGAGAGGAATTCCTGCTGCTCCAATCGGCTAATCACTTCAGCCATCGCTTCAATAGTCGAGTACCGGAATACATCGCGCAGTGGCAGGTCCACGTGCAGCTCCTTGTGCACCTTGCTGACCAGCGTCGTCGCCCGCAGCGAGTGACCGCCGAGGTCGAAGAAGTTGTCCGTCACACCAATCGTAACTGACCCAAGCACGTCCTGCCAGATGGAGACCAATTTCGTCTCCAGATCGTTGCGCGGCGCCACGTATTCGCGCCCTGCACTTGCTCCCTCTTCCGGCGCCGGCAACGCTTTCCGGTCGATTTTCCCGTTTGGTGTCAGAGGTAAATGCTCCAACTCCACGAAGTACGACGGGATCATGTAACCCGGCAGCTCGCTGGAGATCGCTCGTTTCAGATCGGCCGCCGTCAGTTCGATATCCGTTGTGTAATACGCACACAGCGCCTTCTGACCGTTCGCATCACTTCGAACCAGCACAACCGCTTCGCGTATACCTACCACCCGCAGCAGCTGCGATTCGATCTCACCCGTCTCGATCCGGTAGCCCCGGATTTTCGCTTGATTGTCGATCCGGCCGATGAAATCCACGTTTCCGTCCTCCATCCACCGCGCCAAATCTCCCGTGCGATAAAGTCGCTCACCTACGACAAACGGACTATCTACAAACTTCTCTTCCGTCAGCTCTGGACGGTTCAAGTACCCGCGTGCCACACCGACTCCGCCGATAACCAATTCGCCCAGCACGCCGACTGGAACAGGATTCAGATGTGCATCCACGATGTAAAACTTCGCATTTAACCACGCTTTGCCAATCGGCACATGGCCTGTCTGCGGCAGTTTCTCCAACTCCTCGTCATAGAAACTGGAGTCGATTGCTGCTTCCGTCACGCCGTAGGCGTTAATGATGCGGAATGACGGGCCGAACCGTTCCTGCAAGGTACGGTAATCTGCCACACTGCAGCTGTCCGAGCTTGTGATCAATAGCTCCATATCGCTTAATTCCAACCCCTGCTCATGCACGTACTCCATGAACGGCACGATCAGTGCCGGTGTTGATTCAAAAATCGTCACTTGCTCCCGCTCTATCCAGTAGTGCAGACGAGACGGATCGATCCTGTCGTCCTTCGGTACAATGACCATAGTACCGCCGTTGTATAACGTCCGCGCAATGTCACCCACGAACACGTCAAACGAGAAGCTGGCGAGCTGCAACAGCCTTACCGGAAACTGATCCAACCGATATTCCCTTCGGTAGCCCGCCGCCGTGTTCACCAGGCTGCGGTGCTCAATCATCACGCCCTTCGGCTTGCCCGTCGTTCCGGACGTGTAGATGACATACGCCAAATCCTCCGGACGGGCTTCATGGAAGCTGTCCATACCGACAACATCAACATCATTTGGATAACTCTCGCCACCACCGTTCACAGCCCCCGTTAGCTTGCCGTTGACTGGATCGGGAGCACTGCTGGAGCCTTGGCCGAAGTCCATTGGCGCATTGCTTCGTTCCTCGTTGTACGACGCTTCATCGTCGAGATACAGCACCGTCTCCAGTGCCAGTTCCTCTTCACCGAGCCAGGATTCGGCACGCTCTCGCAGCGGCGTTTGCGTCAGTAGCACCTTCGCTCCGCTGTCTTCGAGCATAAACCGCACGCGGTCTGCCGGATAATCCGGGTCGAGCGGTACATAGGCCCCGCCCGCTTTCCAGACGGCCATCACGGCCACCAGCAGGTCCACCGAGCGCTCGGCGAGAATGCCAACAATCTCCTCACGGCCAATGCCGCTTCCGCGTAGCGTAGCCGCCAAGCGATTCGCCCGCTCGTTCAGCTCCGCGTACGTTAGCCGATCGTTCTCGTATACGACGGCTTCCGCTTCCGGCGTGTGTTCCGCCTGTTCCTCGAACAGTCGATGGAACGCTACCACTGGAGCCTCTTCCGGCTGCGCAGGATTAAACGCGCCGACAATCTGCTCTTTTTCCTCTGCCGTTAACAAGTTCAGCTCGGCAATAGTCGCCGACGGGTTGCGGAGAATGGATTCAAGCAATTGCAAGTAGTGGGCAGCCAACTTCTCCATCGTTTCGGTTTTATATAGAGCCGTGGCGTATTCAAACAGATATTCCAAGCCGTCCTCAATCTCCGTAACGTCCAAGCTGAGATCGAATTTGGAAACAATTTCTTCGCTGGCATACGTCGACAAATGAAGGCCCGGAAGCTGGATTTCCACATTTTCTGTATTCTGCAAAGCAAACATCGTATCAAACAGTGGATGACGGCGTAAATCACGAGCCACGTTTACCTTATCCACCAGTTCCTCAAACGGATAATTCTGATGTTCAAAAGCACTCAGCGTTGTCTCCCTGATTTCCTTCAAGTAGTCAAGGAACGTCTTACTGGCAGCCGGGTAACTGCGGATGGCCAAGGTATTAACGAACATCCCGATCAGCGGCTGAACGTCGCTATGATTTCTGCCCGCAATCGGCGTCCCAACCACCACGTCTTCCTGACCTGAATATTTATGCAGAAGTACTTTATACGCCGCAAGCAGAACCATGTAAAGCGTTGCGCCGTTCTCAGCTGCAAGCCGTTTCAGACCTTCGCTTTTCTCAATATTCATAAACAATTGCAGCGTGCGGCCCTCGTAGCTCTGCATAGCCGGGCGCGGATAGTCCGTCGGCATTTCTAGAACTGGCAGTTCTCCGCGGAACATGTCAATCCAGTAGGCTTCCTGCTTGGCAAGCTGCGTTTTCTGCTCGTCCGATTGCTGCCATACTGCATAATCTTTGTACTGAATGCGGAGTGGCTTGAGCGGCTCCCCGCTGTACAAGTGCACGAACTCTTCGATCAGTACGTCCATTGAAACGCCGTCAGATACGATATGATGTGTATCGAACATCAGGATGTGCCGGTCCGGCGCGAGTTCAGCAATGCCCACCCGCAGAAGTGGCGGCTTCGCTAGATCAAACGCACGAACGAATTGGCGCACCGTTTCTTCCGCCTGCTCCTCGCTGATCTGCACATATTCCACCTGGAAGGTGACTTCTTCGTAGATCCGCTGAACTGCTTCGCCTTCAACCATCTCAAAGCCAGTACGTAGCGTTTCATGACGAGCTACAAGCCCGCGGAACGCTTCTTCAAACCGCTGCCGGTTGAGCTGCCCTTCGAGCAGCATAGCTCCTGGTATGTTGTAGCTCAGCTCGCCTCCTTCCAGCTGGTTCAAGATATAGAGACGTTTCTGCGCGGAAGAGAGAGGATAATACTCGCTAGGTTCTGCAACCGGAATAGCCGTAAACGAGCCGATCTCCAAACGCTCCATAGCCACAGCCATTTCCTCAACTGTCGAGTAGCGGAATACGTCGCGAAGCGGGAATTGGGCGCCCAGCTCCTTATGCATTTTGCTGACAAGTGTTGTCGCCCGCAGGGAATGTCCACCGAGGTCGAAGAAGTTGTCCGTTACGCCTACCTTCTTCTCCCGAGCAAGCACTTCCTGCCAAATGGCGGCCAGTTTTACCTCCAGTTCGGTGCGCGGCGCCACGTATTCGCGGCCTCCGCCTGCTCCCCCTTCCGGCGCTGGCAGCGCCTTCCGGTCAATTTTCCCATTCGGCGTTAGAGGCAATTGCTCCAGTTCGACGAAATACGACGGAATCATGTATCCCGGCAGTTCGCTGGAGATCGCACGTTTCAAATCTGCCGCCGTCAAGTCTTTTTCCACTGTATAATAAGCGCACAACGCTTTCTGCCCATCTTGATCTTCCCTGACAACAACGACTGCTTCCTTCACGCCACCTACACTCAGCAGCTTTGCTTCGACTTCGCCCGTCTCGACCCGGTAACCCCGGATTTTTGCCTGGTTATCGATCCGGCCGATGAAGTCCACGTTGCCGTCTTCCATCCACCGCGCCAAGTCTCCCGTGCGATACAACCGCTCACCAGCGGTGAAAGGGCTGTCTACAAACTTCTCTTCCGTCAGCTCTGGACGGTTCAAGTAACCGCGTGCTACCCCAACGCCGCCGATAACTAGCTCGCCCAGCACCCCGACCGGTACGGGATTCAGATGTGCATCCACGATGTAAAACTTCGCATTCAACCACGCTTTGCCAATCGGCACATGGCCTGTCTGCGGCAATTTCGCCAACTCCTCGTCATAAAAACTGGAGTCAATTGCCGCTTCCGTCACGCCGTAGGCGTTAATGATGCGGAATGACGGGCCGAACCGTTCCTGCAAGGTACGGTAATCTGCCACACTGCAGCTGTCCGAGCTTGTGATCAATAGCTCCATCCCGCTCAACTTTAGCCCTTGCTCGTGCACGTATTCCATAAACGGTACAATCAGCGCCGGCGTTGATTCAAAGATCGTCACTTGCTCCCGCTCTATCCAGTAGTGCAGACGAGACGGATCAATCCGGTCGTCTTTCGGTACAATCACCATCGTGCCTCCGTTGTACAACGTCCGCGCGATATCGCCCACGAATACGTCAAACGAGAAGCTGGCGAGCTGCAGCAGCCGCACCGGGAACTGATCCAACCGATATTCCCGTCGGTAACCCGCTGCCGTGTTCACCAGGCTGCGGTGCTCGATCATTACACCCTTTGGTTTACCCGTTGTTCCCGACGTGTAGATGACGTACGCCAGATCCTCTGGACGGGCTTCATGGAAGTTGTCCATACCGACAACATCAACATCATTTGGGTGACTCTCATTACGGTCGTTCACAGCACCCGTCAGCTCGCCGGAGACCAGACCTGAAACCATGCTGGAGCCTTGGACGAAGTCCATTGGTGCATTCGCTCGGTCTTCGCTGTATGATGTTTCGTCATCGAGATACAGCACCGTCTCCAGTGCTAGTTCCTCTTCGCCAAGCCAGGATTCGGCACGCTCTCGCAGCAGCGTTTGTGTCAGCAGCACCTTCGCACCGCTGTCTTCCAGCATGAACTGCACGCGGTCCGCCGGATAATCCGGATCAAGCGGTACATACGCCCCTCCCGCTTTCCAGACGGCCAGCACGGCCACCAGCAAATCCACCGAACGCTCGGCGAGAATGCCAACAATCTCCTCCCGGCCGATGCCGCTTGCACGCAGCGTTGCCGACAGGCGGTTCGCCCGCTCGTTCAGCTCCGCATACGTCAGCCGATCGTTCTCGTACACGACGGCTTCCTCTTCCGGTGTGCGCTCCGCCTGTTGCTCGAACAGTCGATGGAACGCTGCCACAGGAGCCATTTCCGGCTGTACCGGATTAAACGCGCCGACAATTTCTTCTTTTTCCGCCGCCGTCATAAGCTCTAACTCATTTACACGAACATTCGGATTAGCCGCAACCTGCTCCAATGCACGGGTAAAATGACCGTGTATCTGCCTGATGTCATGCTCTCTGAACGTCAGTGCATTGTACGTAAACCGCAGCAAAATATGCTCTTCCGGAATGACGGTAATGTCCAGGTCGTAGTTCGTTTGTTCTGGCGATTGGATATTAGCGATTTTCAGCGCTTCTTGTCCTCCGCCGACAACCTGCTCAATCTGTTCTTCCATCGGATAATTTTCAAAGACCATAATATGGTTGATCAAGTCGCGCTTTTGCTCGCTCAGCGACTGAATTTCGAACAGTGGGAACGTTTCGTAAACTCCCGATGCCAGCGCTTGATCCTGGGTTTTTCTCAAAATATCGGCTACCGTTTCCTCGGCTTTACCTTGAATACGGACCGGGATCGTATTAATAAACAGGCCAATCATGCTTTCGATGCCCGGAATTTCCGCCGGACGCCCGGATACAACGGAGCCGAATACAACATCCTCGCTGTTGTTGTATATCTGTAGAACCAGTCCCCATACAGTCTGCATAAACGTGTTGAGTGTCACCTGCTGCTGGCGCGCCACACGCTCAATTTGCCCAGTCAGTCCTTGGCTGAGTTCCACATCGATTTCAGCCATTTCAAAAGCATGCTGTTTCAGCTGCGTTCTCTCCTGCGGCAGCTTGGTCTGCTGATCGTAACCCGCCAAATACTCCGACCAGTAATCCGAAGCTTTCGCTACATCTTGAGCTTCCAGCCATTCGATATACCGGGAGTACGAGGTAACCGGAGGAAGCTCTATCGTTCGCTTCTCCTGAAACGCAAAGTAAGTGTCGAACACTTCCTTGATCATGAAGGACATGCACCAACCATCCATCAAAATGTGATGATGACTCCAAATCACATGGTAAGACTCGTCGCCTGTGCGCAAAACGGTCACACGCATAAGAGAGTCTTGGGCCAAATCAAACTTGTTCGCTTTATCCGCGCTTACAAAATCGGCTATTGTCTTCTCCGGGTGTTCATCTCTTGCCAAGCGAATATCTTCAAAATACACTTCACACTTCCGCTCGCGGAATACCACTTGAATCGGCTCGTCTCTCCAGCCGGTAATAAAATTGGTCCGCAGCGCCTCATTTCGCTGTACCAGCGTATCCAATCCGCGAGTGAAGGCTTCCACATTCAGGCTTCCGTACAGATCAAAGGTCACCTGTTCGAAGTAAGCTTCCGAATCGGCATCCAGCAAGCTGTGGAACAACATCCCTTTTTGCAGCGGAGTCAGGGTATATACATTCTCCAGTTCGCCCAGTGCCGCCGTATGTTCGGACAGCTGCTCCAGTTCCTCCACCGTCATATCTTGAAGCAGTACGTCACTAGGAGTAAGCTCCGGCCGCTCTTTGGATACGCAATGGCTGATGACTTCACGCAAACTCGATTGAAGCAGGGTGCCCAGGCGCTCAACCGTCTCCCGTTGATACTGGGTTTCCCCATAACGGATCGTGAGTTCCAACACGCCTTCCGACACCATACCGTTGATATCGAGGACATAATCCATCACAGCATTTGGGCTTGAATCGGAGCCCGGACTGAACGGAGATGGCTGCGAGCCACTGCTTTCGTAATCCTGATCGAACTGACCCAAATAGTTAAAACTGATCTCCGGCTCCAAAACGAAGCTCTCTCCGTCACGCGGCGCCGACAAATAACGCTGGATGCCGTAGCCGATTCCTTTGTTCGGAATGCGACGCAAGTTTTCTTTCACCTGTTTCACCTGATGACCGAGTGCCTGAGCGTGACCCAGCTTCAGAACAACAGGGAATTGGCTTGTAAACCAACCTACCGTGCGCGTAATGTCCACATCTGGCAAAAGTTCTTCCCGGCCGTGGCCTTCGAGATTCACCAGCACGCGTTCCTGACCGCTCCAAGCTTGTACGGAGAGGCCCAGCGCAGTAAGCAGCAAATCATTCATTTCCGTATGGTAAGCACGGTGAGCCTGCTTCAGCAGCTGTTCAGTTTCGTCCGCTGTCCATCGAACGGTTACGAGCCCGCTGTCCTTCAGCTTGGATCTGCCTTGTTCAAAATCTTTTGGAATCGGCTCATAGGCCAATTGCTCGATATACTGCCAATACGCTCTCTCGCTTTCCATCGCCGGCCCGTTCGCATAATCAGCGAGCTGTTTCGCCCACGTTTGGAATGAATCCGTTTTGAGCGGCAGACGAATCGGCTGCCCTTGCAGCGCCTGCTCATAGGCGGCAGCAAAATCCTCAAGCAGAATCCGCCAGGATACGCCGTCTACGACCAAGTGATGGATTGCGATAAGCAGATGGTCGCCGTCGTCGCAGCGGAACAAGTCAAGCTTCACCAGCGGACCGTTTTCCAGATCGATGCTCGCTTGAATGTCATTTGCCTTAGCCTCTACCGCTTCTTTCACGTCGCGGACTCCCTTGAAATCGACAACCTCCAGATCGAACAGTACTTCGTTCTCCCCAGCGCCTCGGTTCCAGGCGGTATAACCATTCTCGGTTTGACGATAAACCGTACGAAGAGCATCGTGATGCACGATAAGCTGACGCACCGCTTGGCGTAAAGCTTTTTCATCAAAGCCTTGCTTGGAGAACTGCATGAATGCCTGATTGCTATGATGCACATCGGCCGGATTTTGTTCAAAGAACCAGCGCTGAATTGGAGTCAGGATAACCTCTCCCGTCACTTCGGCCTGGCTTGCCGTTCTCTCCGCCGTTTGCAACCGCAAACTAAGGGTGGAAATCGTCGGGCAATGGAACAAATCTTTCATGACCAGCTTGTACCCCGTTTGCAAAAGACGAGAAGATACCTGTAAAGCTTTAATTGAATCCCCACCAAGCGCAAAGAAATTATCCATGGTGCCAACCTGATCCACGCCTAACACTGACTGCCAGACCAACGCGAGTGCTTTCTCGGCAGGAGTACGCGGCGCCGTGTATGCAGCCTCGGCACGAATGCTTCCTTCCGGCACAGGCAACGCTTTACGGTCGATCTTGCCGTTAGGTGTAAGCGGCAGTTGATCCAAGCGCATGATGCGCGAAGGCACCATATGAGAAGGCAGTACGGCGTCCAGATGGGCCACAAGCCCTTCCAGATCAAAGCTGGAATCCACTACAACATACCCGCACAAATATTTCTGCCCCCGCTCGTCCGTCCGGTCGATGACAAGCGCTTGACGCACCTCGGCAACATTTTTCATGGCCGCTTCAATCTCACCAAGCTCGATCCGGTAACCGCGAATTTTCACCTGATTGTCGATTCGGCCGATGAAATCTACGTTGCCGTCCGGCATCCAGCGAGCCAGATCACCCGTCCGGTACAACCGCTCCCCAGCGGTGAACGGGCTATCTACGAATTTCTCCGCCGTCAAATCCGGGCGGTTCAAGTAACCGCGGGCCACACCCGCTCCGCCGATAACCAGCTCGCCAAGCACCCCGATCGGCACCGGCTTCAGATTTGCATCCACGATGTAGAATCTGGCGTTAAGCCACGCTTTCCCGATTGGCACGCTGCCCGTTTTCGGCAACTTCTCAATCGGCTCGTCATAGAAGCTGGAGTCAATCGCCGCTTCTGTTACGCCGTAGCTGTTAATAATACGGAACTGCGAGCCAAAGCGCTCCTGCAAGGTGCGGTAATCCGCTACACTGCACGCATCCGAGCTTGTGATCAGCAGCTGCATCGAGCTAAGATCCAGATCCTCGGCATACACATGCTCCATGAACGGTACGACCAGCGCAGGAGTTGATTCAAACACCGTCACGGCGTAGTCGCGAATCCAGCCATAGAGGCGGTTTGGATCAATCCGGTCTTCCTTCGGCACGATGACCATCGTGCCACCGTTGTACAGCGCCCGTGCAATGTCACCAACGAACACATCAAAGGAGAAACTGGCAAGTTGCAGCAGCCGGATCGGGAACTGATCCAGACGGTAGTCCCGCCGGTAGCCCGCCGCCGTGTTCACCAAGCTGCCGTGTTCCACTGCCACGCCCTTCGGACGGCCCGTCGTACCGGAGGTGTAGATGACGTAAGCCAGATCACCTGGCTTGTTTACATTTACCGGATTTGATGCGAGATCCGCCGCTTGTACGTTCTGCTCAGCTTCTGCCGTGGCAGATGTTTCGACAGCAGCCATTGCCACTTGCACCAAAGCCTCCGCCTCCGCGCCTGCTTCGCCTAAAGCTTGTAGGCCCACAGCCGTTTCTGCCGCGCTGAGGCTGTACGCCGCGACGTCATCAAGTGCAAGCACCGTTTGCAGCGTTAGAGCTCCATCGCTGCGCCAAGCTTCCGCCTGCTCCAACAGGCAGGTCTGCGTAAGCAGCACCGATGCACCGCTATCCGCGAGCATATATTCGATCCGCTCCGCTGGATAGTCGGGGTCAAGCGGTACATAAGCGCCGCCAGCTTTCCATACGGCGAGTACCCCAATCAACAGCTCCGCTGAACGGCCGGCCAGAATGCCGACCACCTGTTCCGGCTTCACCCCGCGTGCCCGCAGTACATACGCCAAACGATTCGCTTTGGCGTTCAGCTCCGCATACGTCAGCTTGTTGTCTTCGTAGACAACCGCCAGCGCTCCCGGAGTTCGCTCCGCCTGCTCCTCGAACAGCTCGTGGAACGTACTCTCTCTCCAAGACTCCTCTGCTTCCAAACCTGTATCCTCTGTGGCGGATTGCTTTGCAAGAGCCGAAGAAGACACGTCAAACCCAACCAATAAATTATCCTTTTCGCTGTCTGTTAACATGTCCAAATCTGAAATCTGCGCACCCGGCTGAGCCAGGATCGACGCCAAAAGTTGCTCGTAATGACCCGCCAGCCGTACCATCGTTTCCTGTTTAAACAACGAGGTAGCGTACTCGATCTTGCAAACCAACTCGTTACCCTCTTCCACGATATCCAAGCTAAGATCAAATTTCGCCGTCTTTTCCTCGATGTCAAACAGCGACCATTCCAGGCCTTCCAGGGTTAAATCCAGGCTTTCGTGCTTTTGCAAAGAAAACATGGTATCAAACAGCGGATTCCGGCTTAAATCCCGGCTCACCTGAAGAGCTTCTACCAGCTCCTCAAACGGATAGTCCTGGTGTTCGTAGGCTCCAAGCGTCGTTTCCTTCACTTCCTGCAAGTAATCCATGAACGTCAGCTCTGCCGTCGGACCCAAGCGAAGGGCCAGCGTATTGACAAACATGCCGATAATCGGCTGCAAGTCGGCGTGAGAACGAGCGGCAATCGGAGTACCGACCACGATATCTTCCTGTCCCGCATATTTATGAAGCATTACGGAGTACGCAGCCAGCAGAAGCATGTACAACGTCGCCCCCGAATCGCTGGCAAGCTGTTTGAGAGCTTCACCTTTCTCCGCATCTAGCCTAAACGTGAGCGTTTGACCGTCAAACTGCTGAACGGCTGGACGGGAGTAATCAAGAGGCAGCTCAAGAACCGGAAGCTCGGAGCTGAATACCCCGCGCCAGTATTCCTCCTGTAGTTTGATGCGTTGACGCTGTTCCTCGGATTGCTGCCAAACGGCGTAATCCTTGTATTGAATCCGCAGCTCCGGCAATTCTTCCCCATTGTACAGCCGCACGAATTCGCGTAGCAGCACATCCATGGAAAGGCCGTCGGAAGCAATGTGATGCATATCCAGCGCGAGCAGGAATTTTTCTTTCTCCAATTCAATCAACAGGGCGCGCAGCAAAGGCGGCTGGGTCAAGTCAAAAGGCTGAATGAAGCCTTCTAGAATGGCTGCAACCTGATCTTCGCTTGCTTGAAGCTTCTCGACCTTGAAAGCGACGAGTGGATGAATACGCTGAATCGGCTCCCCATTCACAATTTCAAAACCAGTGCGGAGCATATCGTGCCGGGCCATCAAAGTAGTCAGCACATCTTCAACTTTGGCCTCGTTCAAAACCCCTTCCAATTGTAAGGCGCTTGGAAGGTTATAATTCAGCTCCAAGCTATCCAGCTGGTGCAGGACGTATAGCCTTTTTTGTGCAGAGGAAACCGGATAATATGCTTTCTCTTCCGCTTTTGGAATCGAGCTGTGCTGCGATTCTTCCAAGCTGGCAATAGCCCCAGCCATCGACTCTACCGTCATATAGCGGAACACATCGCGCAGCGGAAGTTCAACGTTCATTTCCTTCCGAATTTTGCTGACAAGGTTTGTAGCCCGCAAGGAATGCCCTCCGAGCTCGAAGAAATTGTCCAGGACTCCAATGCCGGAGTAACCCAGCACTTCCTCCCAGATTTTCACAAGCTGGTACTCCGTAAGGTTACGCGGCGCTACGTATTCGACGCCCGTTTGCAAGCCGCCTTGAGGCTCCGGCAGCGCTTTGCGATCCACTTTGCCGTTGGACGTCAGCGGCATGCGTTCCAGCTGCACGAAGTACGACGGGATCATGTATCCCGGCATTTCCTGGGCCAGCAAGTTTCTCATTTCGCTGACCGTCAGCGTCCGGTCCGCCACAAAGTAGGCAACAAGCGCCTTTTCGCCCCCGTTGTCCTGACGGGCGAGCACCACCGCTTCTTCCACGCCCTCCACGTTCAGAAGTTGTGTCTCAATTTCGTCCAACTCGATCCGGTACCCGCGGATTTTGACCTGATGGTCGATCCGGCCGAGGTATTCAATGTTGCCGTCCGGTAGCCAGGCCGCCAAGTCACCCGAACGGTACAGTTTCTCCCCCTCCGCAAACGGCGAATCAACAAACTTTTCCGCCGTCAGATCCGGGCGATTCAGGTATCCTCTCGCCAGGCCTTCCCCGGCTACGTACATTTCGCCTGCTACCCCGATCGGAACAGGACGACGGTTTTCATCCAGAACGTACACGCTCAACGTCGGGATCGGCTTGCCGATATTACTCTTCGCCGCCTCCATCTCGATCCATGTGATTTCCTTATACGTCACGTGAACCGTCGTTTCGGTAATACCGTACATATTGATCAGTTTTGTCTCCGGATACTTCGTCTTAAAACCCTTGAGCAACAGCGGGCTGAGCGCTTCGCCGCCGAAGATGACGTTGCGAATCCTCAGATCGTACGGATGGTCCGCTAAAACCTCACGCAGCAGTTGGTAGAAATATGTTGGTGTCTGGTTCAAAATCGTGACCCGTTCGCGGCTCAGCAGTGCCAGGAACTCGGCCGGATTTTTCGCCGTAAGCGGCGGTACGATAACCAGCTTTCCTCCATTCAGCAGCGCTCCGTACATCTCCCAGACTGAGAAATCGAAGCAGAACGAGTGGAATAACGTCCACGTGTCGGACGACCCAAAGTCGAACAGGTTCTTGTCGTTGAACAAAAGGCGCACAACGTTTTTATGCTCGATCAACGTGCCTTTGGGTTTGCCGGTCGTTCCCGATGTGTAGATGACATAAGCCAAGTTACCCGGCCCGGAAATCGGCTCTAGATTCGAAGCGTCCAGCGCACCAGCGGAGTCCGCCCCTTTGTCGACCCAAACGAAATCGTCCAATTCAAGGCGCGTTCCTGCGAAGTCGGTCTTCTCATGCAAATGCTTTTGAATCAGCAATAACGGTGCGCCCGAATCCTCAATCATGAAGCGGATGCGTTCCTCCGGGTAGTCGGGATCAACAGGCACGTAGGCTCCGCCCGCTTTGAGAATCGCCAGAATGCCGACGACCATATCAAGCGAACGTTCGGCCAGAATCGCTACCAACTGATCCGCTTCGACTCCTGTCTCCCGCAGCTTACGCGCAAGGCGGTTGGATCGCTCGTTCAGTTCGTGGTAGCTCAACTGCCGCTCATTCATGACGGCGGCCACGTTATCCGGGTAAAGCTTCGCCTGCTCTTCGAACAAGCCATGAATCGTCTGCTGACGCGGGTAGTCTGCCTCCGAATCATTAAAACCGCGCACCAGTTCACGGATTTCCTGCTCCGTTAGCATTTCCAGTGAAGCAATATCCCCTTCCGGCGCTGTTGCGATAGTTTCGAGTAGCTTGTCATAATGTCTGGCGAACCGCTCCGCAGTCTCCTGTTTATATAAAGCAGTAGCGTACTCCAACCGGCATTCGAGCTGACCATCCAGCTCCGAAATATCCAGAAGCAGCTCGAACTTGGACGTTCGGTTTTCCAACGGATAAAACGATTGCTCCAGCCCCTCGATGACAATTTGCTCATTCTCCGTATTTTGCAGGGAGAAGAACGTATCAAAGAGCGGATTCCGGCCGGTCGCGCGCGGAATGTGAAGACTTTCCACCAAATCTTCGAACAAATAATTTTGGTGTTCAAAAGCCCCGAGTGTGATTTCCTTCATTTCTTCCAGGTACTTAAGGTACGGCTTGGAACGCTCCGGATGGCTGCGAATGGCAAGCGTGTTGATAAACATACCTACGATTGGCTGCACTTCTTCTTGCGTTCTTCCGGCAATCGGCGTTCCCACGATCAGATCTTCCTGACCCGAATATTTATGCATAAGGATCGAGTAAGCAGACAACAGCACCATGTACAGGGTCGTGCCCGTCCGTGCGGCCAGTTCTTTCAGCTTCTCCGTCCGTTCTTTCCCAATATCAAACTTCACGGTCCGGCCGTCAAAACTTTGCACCGCAGGCCGCGGGAAGTCCGTCGGCAGTTCCAATACAGGCAGCTCGCCCGACAGCTGTTCCAGCCAGTACTCCTTCTGCGGCTGGATCAACTGCCCGTAGGCTTCGGAATGCTGCCAAACGGCATAATCTTTGTATTGAATACGCAACGGAGCCAGCTCCTCACCCCGATACAGACGGCTGAACTCGTCGAAAAGCAATGCTGTCGAGATGCCATCCGAGACGATATGGTGCATATCGAACAGCAGGATGTGGCGATCCTCGGCGACTTCGATCAGGCCGATGCGAAGAAGTGGTGGCTTGGTCAGATCAAACGGGTGATAGTATGCTTCCACCACTTGGTCCACTTCTCGCTCGCTCGCCTGGAAATAATCTACAGCAAACTCCACCTCGTCATAGATGCGCTGCACAAACTCGCCTTGAACCTGCTCGATCCCGGTACGCAGTGTCTCATGGCGCTGAATCAACGCCCGGAACGCGTACTCTACGCGCGTGCGGTCCAGCTTGCCTTCGAGAAGAAGCGCCGCCGACATATTGTAGCTACGCTCGGCCGTGTCAAGCTGGCGCAGGACGTACAGACGCTTTTGCTCGGATGAAACCGGATAATACTCGGCCTCTGCCGCCTTTGTAATCTCATACGTCTCCTGCTGCTTTAAACCGCCGATTCTTTGGGCCAGCTGTTCGATCGTGGTGTAGCGGAAAACGTCCCGCAGCGGAACCTCGACTTGCAGCTCTTTTCGAATCTTGGAAACAAGCGCGGAGGCCCGCAAGGAATGACCACCCAGGTCAAAGAAATCGTCTTGGACTCCAACTCGCGCAACACCCAGCACCTGCTGCCAAATAAGAGCAAGTCTTGTTTCCAGCGTTGTGCGAGGAGCCACATACTCACGGCCCGCTTCTACCTCTCCGGTCGGTTCAGGCAGCGCTTTACGGTCAATCTTGCCATTTGGTGTGAGCGGAAGCTGATCAAGAGACACCAGCCGGGTCGGAACCATATGCGCAGGCAGCTCTTGCTTCAATTGGGACAGCAGATCGCTCAGCTGCAAGGAAACATCCCCCGCCACGTAACCGCACAAATACTTTTGCCCCTGCTCATCCGTACGGTCAGTCACCACAGCCTGCTTGATCCCCGGGAAACGCAACAGGGCCGTTTCAATTTCGCCGAGTTCGATCCGGAACCCGCGAATTTTCACCTGATAGTCGATCCGGCCGATGAAGTCAACGTTGCCGTCTTCCAGCCAGCGGGCCAAATCTCCTGTCCGATACAGACGTTCGCCGGACACAAACGGGCTGTCTGCAAACTTCTCGGCGGTTAGGTCCGGACGGTTCCAATACCCGCGCGCCACCCCGGCGCCGCCGATGACAAGCTCACCCGGAACCCCTACAGGAACCGGCTTTAACCCGGCATCGACAATGTAAAACCGGGCGTTCAGCCAGGCTTTGCCGATCGGCACATGACCCAACGATGGCAGCTTGTCCAGCGGCTCATCGTAAAAACTGCTGTCAATGGCCGCTTCGGTAACGCCGTAGCTGTTGATGATGCTGAATTGTCCGCCGAATCTTTCCTGCAGCAATCGGTAATCGGTGACACTGCAAGCATCGGAGCTGGTAATCAGCAGCTGCATGGAGCTAACGTCTAGCCCTTCTTCATAAATATGCTGCATGAACGGTAGGATGAGCGCAGGTGTCGATTCAAATACCGTAATGTTTTGGTCCCGAATCCAGCCGTATAAGCGGTTCGGATCAATCCGGTCATCCTTTGGCACAATTACCATCGTGCCTCCGTTATACAGCGTCCGCGCGATGTCTCCAACAAACACGTCAAACGAAAAGCTTGCCAGTTGCAGCAGCCTCACCGGGAACTGATCCAACCGGTACTCACGGCGGTACGCATCCGCCGTATTCATGAGACTACCATGCTCAATCATGACGCCTTTTGGGCGTCCCGTCGTACCCGAGGTGTAAATCACATAAGCCAAGTCTTGCGGGGCACTATCAGCAGATTCAAATTCCACGGCTGCTGAGGTATCCCCGTTATACATCTGTTCATCGTCCATCGCATAGACAGCTTGAAGCTTCAGCCGGTCATCAGCCAACCAACCTCCGGTCCCCTCCAACAGATGACGCTGCGTAAGCAGCACCGATGCTTCGCTATCGCTGAGCATGTACTCAATACGTTCCGCCGGATAATCGGGGTCCAGCGGTACATAAGCTCCGCCAGCTTTCCATACAGCGAGCACACCGACCAGCAGTTCCACCGAACGCTCCGCCCAGATCCCCGTAATCGTCTCCCTTCCCACGCCCTGTTCACGAAGGAGCGAAGCCAGACGCTCGGCGTGTTTGTTCAATTCGCCGTAAGTCAGCTTTTTGTCCATGTAAACAACTGCCGGGTGATCCGGAATGTCTCGGGCAAACTTTTCGACATACCGATGAAACGCTATTCCCTCGTTCAGTGCTGCCACCGGCGGGTTAAACACTTCCAGAATTCGGCGTCTCTCCTCATCGCTCAGTAGAGAAATCTCGCGTACCCGCAGTTCGGGAGTCTCAAGAAACTGGTCCAAAACGGTTACATACTGTTCTATAATGCGATCAATCTCGGTCGTCTCGAACAGGCCGGTACGATAGGAAGCATGGAGAATGACATGGCCTTCATTCAGCATATGGTCGAAGCGCAGCAGTAAATCGTCCATCTCGTGCCTAGCAAAGTGAGCCTCCAGACGTACCTTGATTTCTTCGTACTCCACGATTTTCAAAGGCAGATATTCCAGAGACGTGCGGAACAGCTCCGAAAGATCGTTGCGGCCGTGTTGTTCACGTAAATCCTGGATCAATTGGTTATAAGGATATTTCTGATGCCGCAGATCCGCCGTATTTTCCTTGGAAACCGTTTGGATCAAGGAAAGCACGGACCCATCTGGATTCAGACTAATCCGCGTAGCTACGGTGCTAACGAACATACCGATCGTATCTTTTTCCTTCTTGCTGGTGCGATTGGCAAAAACCGTGCCTACCGGCACATCGGTGCTGTCGGTCAGCTTATACAATAAAACGTACATGGCGGACAAAAATAACGTATATAAACTGACCTGATATTGTTCGCTAAAAGCCAGAATGCGGTCGTAGCGGGAAGCATCCAAAGTGATTGAACGTTTATTCGATTCGCTGCCAATCGAGAATGGCGGAACCGATTTAATGCCGCTCGTTTCAGGCAAAGTGTTGTACTTGGTCAGCCAGTATTCCTTGCCTTTTTGATAACGCTGCGATTGCTCATATTCATGTTCAGTTGAAATATAATCCAGATAGGAAGGGGCCTGGTAACTGGTGAAGATGCCTTTGCGCAGTTCCAGGTATTTTTCCATCACCGCATGCAGCAAAGCAGTGACGGACAAACCATCGGCGATGATATGATTTACAGTCAAATTAAGCCATACTTGGCCGTTCGCAAAATGGATCATCGTAAATTGATAGAGGTGTTCGTCGAACACGCTGGCCGGTTTTTCGGTTACTTCTTTCACCCAAGCATAGAATTGTTCGGTCGTGCCTATTTCGAGGTGGCTTATCCGCGTTTGGACATTCTCCGTCTCTTCGAACCACTGCGTTGGATTTTGCAAATCCCCGCCAATGCGGATTCGGAAAGCATCATAGGTTTTGACAATCTCTGCCGCCGCTTGCTCCAGCAGCTTGGTGTCGATCTCGCCCGTAATCTGGTAGGTCGCGGAAAGCATCGTGATGGATGTGCCCGGATTCATAATTTCCATGAACCATATCCGGCGCTGGGCTTGCGTTAATCCATATTGCTTGTTCGTATTCTCTCTCACATCGACACACTCCCGTATTAGAGATTGTTTGTAGTTAGGCTTTATACCTGGATATCAGCAGGAAGCCGCCCGCCGTAAAGCGGGTCTATCCGTACAGCCGAGCGTAGTAACCTCCGAGCGCCAGCAGGTCCTGATGGCGGCCCCGTTCGACGACCGTTCCTTGGTTCATAACCGTAATCAAATCTGCATGTTCCACCGTGCTGAGACGATGCGCAATCAGAATGGTGGTGCGCCCCTTCATCAATACGTTCAGAGCTTGCTGTACCCAATGCTGGGATTCGTTATCCAATGCAGAAGTTGCTTCGTCCAGCAGGAGAATCGGGGCGTTTTTAAGAATCGCCCGGGCGATCGCAATTCGCTGCCTTTGTCCACCTGACAACGACGCTCCCCTCTCTCCCACCGGCGTTTTATACTGTTCAGGAAGTTCCTGAATGAAATGGTGAGCGTACGCCGCTTTGGCCGCTTCAACCACTTCTTCATCCGTTGCATCCGGGTTGCCATAACGGATGTTTTCCTCAATCGTGCCGGTAAACAAAAACGGCTCCTGCGGAACGTATGCAATCTGCCTGCGGATTTCGTCCAGCGTGTAATGGCCGAACGGTTTGCCCTGGAGCAGGATATCACCGCTATCCACAGGATAAAAGCCGAGCAGCAACTTGATCAGTGTACTTTTGCCGCTGCCGCTGGCTCCCACGATCGCAGCGACCTGACCAGGAAACACCTGCATGGACATGTCGACAAGTACCTTTTTATCCGCCTGATAGGAAAATTCCACATCGCGAAACTCCACCGCAGCCTCCGATACAAGCTCGCTACGAGAAGATCCCAGACGCTCCGGTTCCTCTTCTTCGCTTAGTACCTCTTGAATCCGGTGAGCGCCCGCGAGCGAATTTTGGGTCATCGACAGAACCGTCCCCAAGTTCAACAAGGCGTGCGTCAGATTCACTTGCAAAACTGCCAGAGCGGCGACACTTCCCATTCCCATCAATCCGTAGGCATAAAGAAGACTGCCGATGACGATGATGCCGCAGAACGTGACGTAGCTGATAAAATGGTTCACCGCAGCCTGCATACCGTTCTTTTTCGCCGTTTGCCGAAGCGTTTGCGTCATTTGTTCGTTCAACGCCTCGTACTGGCCGTAAATCGTGCGGATGCGGAACAGCTTCACAATTTGAATGCCGCCCATAAAATCTTTGAATTTTTCAGTCATTTTACCGAGCGTTTGCAAGCCTTGTTCGGACAAAGCGCGGATATCCCGTGCAAATTTCAGGCTGACCAGAGAGGACAGCAGCAGAACGACGAAGGATACGCCGGCAAATCGCCAATCGATCACCACCATGGAGACAATGGAGCCGATGCAAAAGACAACTTGAAGCAACAAAACGAAGTAAACCTGCGAGAATGTAAACTCAACGGTCGTTACGTCGTTGTTCACCCGCGACAGCAAGTCCCCATGGTGCGTCTGCTCCAGGAATCTCGGCCGCACCCGGCACAGCTTGTCATAAAGACGTTTGCGGATATTCAGCACAGTCAGCTCGACACTTCGCTGGTATAAGTAAATGAACCAGGGAGAAATTATATTTTCCAGAAACAGGGCCGCGCCCAAAATAATAAAAGCTTCCACCATCAGGGACGTATCTCGGGACACGGCGAAATCAACCAAGTTATGTACGACCAAGCTGAAGGCGATCAGAAACAATGTCTGGGTGAGCGCCGTTACAGCAAGGCCAATCGCGTACTGGGTTTTGCGCTTGCGGTTCATAAACGTCAGCAAGTAGCCAAGTTCTTTCACTTGCGATAGCCTTCCGCCCTTTTTCATGTGTACGACACCTCCCTGCGTTCGGCAGACTCGGTAAATTCCTGGTAGTACGACTGGGCGTACATTCCCTTCCTCTCGAGCAATTGTTCATGAGTGCCCTTTTCGATAATATTTCCTTGTTCCATAACCCAGATTTCATCGGCGTTTTGTACCGTAGAAAGCCGGTGGGCAATAACCATGGACGTTCTCTGCTTCATCAATACGCCCAGCGCTTCCTGAACCGCGCTTTCCGACTCCGGATCAAGTGCCGATGTGGGCTCGTCCAACAGCAGAACGGGAGCATCCTTCAGAAAAGCCCGGGCCATTGCAATGCGCTGGCGTTGCCCACCGGACAAAAACCCGCCGCGCTCTCCGACATACGTCTGGTAACCGTCCTTAAGCTGCATAATGAAAGAATGAGCCTGAGCGGATTTGGCGGCTTCGATAATGTCGTCCATCGACGCTTCTTCCCGCCCATAGCCGATATTTTCGGCGATTGTACCGCTAAACAAATATGAATCTTGGGTTACCACGGAAAAATGCGACCGAAGCTGCTCTGGATCAGCGCCGTGGATCAGGCTTCCGAACACGCGGATCTCACCCTGATCCTCCGGAAGTGGATAAAACCCGCATACCAGTTTAAACACCGTGCTCTTCCCTCCGCCGCTCGCTCCGACAAGTGCAATCGTCTTGCCTTCCGGCACCGAGAAGCTAACATTCCGCAGAATTGGAGAACTCTCTTCATACCCGAAGGTTACGTTCTGAAAATGGATGGGAGCGGCGCTCGCTTTTGGAAGCAAACGGCCATTCTCCGTTTCGGTCGGCTGCTCGACGATTTCGGAGACCCTTCTCAGGGCACCGGTCATTTCAAACGTGCGCGTGATGAGCTCGGGAATATGCTCCAGCGGCTCCAGACACAGATTAAGCAAGTACAGGAAGGCGATTAGTTCTCCCGCGGCTAGCTGCCCGTTGTAGATCAAATAGCTACCGTAACTGACGGCGAAAATGATCGGGCTGATCATCAGCGTAGAAAGCAGAGGATTGACCCAGGCTTCCCGCTTTTTCACGGCCAGCTTTTTTTGAGCCGTTAATTGCAGCAACACTTGGTAGGAGCGAGATAACATACCAGATAGCAGATAGCTTTTTACAATAGGCATCCCCCCAAGCGTATCCTGGAGGTTGATGTTCATTCGGCCCATGTTTGCCTGGGCTTCCTCCGTCAACTGTTCCAACTGCTTGCCGATCCATTGGGAAACCAGCAGTGCTACGGGAAATAACAACAGGCTGTACAGCATCAGCTCCCATTGGAGATACATCAAATAAGCGAAACAGCCGATAAATAATAACGGATGATAAAACCACTGGGCGAGGTCCCGAATCATAAATTGCTGGATGAGCTGCAGATCGTTGTTGATCCGCGACAACACGTCGCCGGAGTGCTGCTTTTCCAAATAGGGGACCGGGAGTTTGCCGATATGACGCATGACATGGTTGCGGATATCCTGCACCGCAGAGGCACTGCTTCGCTCCACACCAAAGCTCATGAAAAACTTCGCCGGCACACCGATCAAGATGACCACAAAGACCGTGTACACGATCTGCAGAACGATCGGCCCCGCCCCATTCTCGGCCTGTGTGGTCAGCTGCTCGACCAAACGTCCCGTCCATATCTCAATAACCGCGGCGGCAATTGCGGACAGGATACCGACGATCATCCAGCCTTTGTGACGGCTTACATAGGACATCAGCCAGCGGAACGCTTTCCAGGTGGCATAAGCGGTTCGGCGCTTGGAAGGCGCCGCTGTGCCTTGTTCTTGAACAGACATCTGCCGATCAGCTCCCATGCAGGACCCCGGCCTCCGCTTCGATCTGCCGCTTGATTTGCACTAAGATGTCACGGATGACAATGGCCGTTTCTTCCACACGCGCGAGTTCCAGTAATTCCTCGTGTGCGCCCTCCAGCCGGTAATCAGAATAAGCTTGCGTCGTTGCCCTCTGCCAGGACGGCAACTGGTGCTCCAGGCGGAACGCTTCGCTGTCCTTCGCAATCAGTTCGTAAATACGGGCAGTTATTGTGCCTGAATTAATAAGCTGCGCTTCGTACGTCAAGGTGGCTTTGATTTTCCGATGAACACGCTCCCGCACGAGTGGATTGCTCATTAATTCCTTTTCTTCTTCGTCGAAATCCGCAAGCATTTCTTCAAGCTCTTTCTCAGACGTTTCATAAGGTGTGAGTGTGTCCTTAATCCACGAGTCCACCATGAGCAAGTCCGTTACGGAATACCCTCTTCTTTCCATCATTTTGGCTACTTCGAACGTCAGGTTGCCTCCGAAGCAGTAACCGAGCAGCACGTAAGGTCCTTCCGGCTGGATGCGAACAATCTCATCCACATAACGGTTCAGCATGGCCTCGTAATCGATGACATCGTCTATAAAATCAATGCCGTAAAGCACGAATCGGCCGTCTAGCCTGCTTGCAAGCTCTCGGTAACCGATGCCGAAGCCGCTGCCTGGAGGGAAGCAGAACACGTTCAGATCCCCTGTTTTATTCAGCTTAATGAAGGAATCTCCCCCTTTATCCAGGCCCAGATCCTCCTCTCCAAAAGCCATGGCTTCAACGGTTACATGATGGAATTGGCGATTCAGCGGTATCTCAATGCCCGTTTCATCGTAAACGGCTTGAACGAGCCTCATCAGACTTAAGGAATTGCCGCCCAGCTCAAAAAAGTTATCCTTTACGCCGACCTGTGGAATGCCAAGTGTATCCTGCCAGACACGGGCGATCTTCATCTCGAGCAGTGTTCTCGGCGCAACATATTCCGCTCCTACAGCCGCAGCTTCCTCCGGCACCGGCAGAGCTTTGCGGTCGATTTTTCCGTTAGCAGTCAGCGGCATCTGCGAAAGCTGCACAAGATGCGCAGGAATCATATACCCCGGAAGCTGCTGGGCGAGCTGCTCCTTGAGTTCATTCGCCGCCAGCTTTGTTTCCGCGACGTAATAAGCAACAAGTTGCTTATGGCCGTTCGCGTCGTCCCGGGGGAGTACCACCGCTTCTTCCACGCCCTCCACGTTCAAAAGCTGCGTCTCAATTTCGTCCAGCTCGATCCGGTATCCGCGGATTTTGACCTGGTGGTCAATTCGGCCGAGGTATTCGATGTTGCCGTCCGGCAGCCAAGTCGCCAAGTCGCCTGAGCGATACAGTTTTTCCCCATCCGCAAACGGGGAATCAACGAACTTCTCCGCCGTCAAATCCGGACGGTTCAGGTATCCTCTCGCAAGCCCTTCCCCGGCCACGTACATTTCGCCCGCTACGCCAATCGGCACAGGGCGGCGGTTTTCATCCAGGACATAAACCCTCAGTGTTGGGATTGGCTTGCCGATATTGCTCTTCGCCGCCTCCATCTCGACCCACGTAATTTCCTTATACGTCACGTGAACCGTCGTTTCGGTAATGCCGTACATATTGATCAGCTTTGTCTCCGGGTACTTCGTCTTGAAGCCCTTGAGCAAAAGCGGACTAAGCGCTTCGCCGCCGAAGATGACGTTGCGAATCCGCAGATCGTATGGATGATCCGCCAAGACCTTACGCAGCAGCTGGTAGAAATATGTTGGCGTCTGGTTCAAAATCGTGACACTTTCGCGGCTCAGCAGTGCCAGGAACTCGGCCGGATTTTTCGCCGTAAGCGGCGGTACGATAACCAGCTTTCCTCCATTTAGAAGCGCTCCGTACATCTCCCAGACGGAAAAATCGAAGCAGAACGAATGGAATAACGTCCACGTGTCGGACGGCCCAAAGTCGAACAGGTTCTTGTCGTTGAACAAAAGGCGCACAACGTTTTTATGCTCGATCAACGTGCCTTTGGGTTTGCCAGTCGTTCCCGATGTGTAGATGACATATGCCAGGTTCTCCGGACCGGAAATTGGCTCCAGATTCAAAGCGTCCAGCGCACCTTCCGAATCCGTCCCACTATCTCCCCAAACGAAATCATTTATTTCAAGGCGCATTCCTGCGAAGTCGGTCTTCTCATGCAAATGCTTTTGAATCAGCAATAACGGTGCACCCGAATCCTCGATCATGAAGCGGATGCGCTCCTCCGGGTAGTCGGGATCAACAGGCACGTAGGCTCCGCCCGCTTTGAGAATCCCCAGTATGCCGACAACCATATCGAGTGAGCGTTCGGCCAGAATCGCTACCAGCTGGTCCGCTGCGACTCCCGTCTCCCTCAGCCTGCGCGCAAGACGGTTGGATCGCTCGTTCAGCTCGCGGTAGGTCAGCTGCCGTTCGTTCATGACAACGGCCACGTTGTCCGGGTAAAGCTCCGCCTGTTCTTCAAACAAACCGTGAATCGTTTTCCCCCGCTCGAACCCGGTTTCGGTATCATTAAATCGATTCAGCAACGTCTCCCTCTCGTCCGGGGAAAGCACATCGGCTTGTCCAAGCTCCAGATCCGGCTGAAATACAAGCACGGACAGAAGCCGAACAAGGTGGTCGGCCGTCTGTTCCACAAATGCACGCTCGTATCGATTCCCGTCAAAGCTTATTTCTAGCTCGATAGAGTCGTTTTGGCGGTCGAATCGAAAATCCGTATCGGCCGCCACCCGGTTACCCAGCGGTTCAGGATGAATCGGGGCGAAGGATGCGACGGTGTTGACGACTGGGACTCCTTCCCCTGTATAGTCCAGATGGAGCGGCTCCACCATTTTCCGAAAAGGCAGATGCTGATGCTCCAGCGCCTCGCCGATGGAGGCTTTGATGCCCCCGAGCAGCGTTTTCAGCGTAGTCTGGCTGCTTACGGACGTTTTGATCACCAGGATGTCATGCGACGGCTGAGTCACGTCCGGGTCCGCGCTACAAGAAGGCATGCCGACCAGTACTTGATCCTGCCCTGTATATTTGAACAGCAGGCTTTTTACTCCTGCCAAAACAATCATGTACAAAGCCAGATCCGAACCATTAGCGAGGCGAATAATTCTCTCCGAGAGCTCACTCGGCAGGGTACGGTGAAGCAAAGCCGGCTCTGCCGCAGCTTCGCCGCCCGCAGATAATTTGGAGGATTGACTATAGGGAAGGAAGCTCAGGCTGTCTTCGTCGTCAAACTTGCTGCTCCAGTACCGTTCTTCCTTTTCAAATAAAGATTTCATTCGTACCTCCCCTAAAAATGAAGTGACCGCATGCCCCGGCGCAGGTCCGATAAAGCTTGCTTTCGGCCTGCGCATTTACGGGCTTGATTTACGGACTTGCAAGTTGTTCGACGTCTTCCCTGGGATGCGCACCACTTTCGCTTGACGGCGGAGCGCGCTTGTAATATTAAAACGCGAATTCGATCGTATCGACGGCACTCTTTGCGCCTGCCGCCGGTTTATGACATTCAATCCGGCTTAGCTCAAGTTGTGGATTTTCCGCAATTTGAGAAAGTACCCACAGGTAATCCTCGGTTAAGGTGCGGATCATCGTTTCTTTGAACAGTTTGGTGGCGTAGAAAAAGCCCCCGCTCAGCGCCCCTTCGTTTTCATACATAAACAACGTCAGATCAAACTTCGCTTCTTCCAGTTGGTCAAGCTCGTAATTCTTCAGGCTGACCCCTTCCAGTTCGGCGTCTCGTTCTTCGATATTTTGCAAGTCGAAAACGGCATCAAACAGTGGGAAGCGGCCAGGCTCCCGCTTAACATTCAAACGCTCCACGAGCTCCTCGAATGGATAATCCTGATTCTCAAAAGCTCCCAACGCCGTTTCCTTCACTTCATCAAGGTAGGACAGGAAAGTTTTTTCGCCTGACGGACGATTGCGGAGCGCCAGTGTATTAACAAACATGCCGATGACCGGCTCCAAATCGGCGTTAGTTCTTCCCGCCACCGGGGTGCCCACGATTAAGTCTTCCTGCCCGCTGTACTTGGACAGCATCACGGTATATGCCGCAAGCAGTACCATGTACAGCGTGCTTTCACGCTCGGCCGCCAATTCACGCAGTCGCGCAGAGAGAGAAGCATCGACATCGAACTCCAGATGCGCACCTTCGTAGTTGCGAACTGTAGAACGTTCGTAGTCCATCGGCAGATCCCCCGTCGGCAGCTCGCCTTCAAAGGTTTGCAGCCAGTACGCTTCCTGCCTTCCGATCCGCTCTCGGTGGTCCTCCGACTGCTGCCAAACGGCATAATCCTTATATTGAATGCGTAGTGGCGGCAGTTCTTCCCCGGCGTAGAAACTCGAGAACTCATCCATCACAATCGCCATCGATACGCCGTCCGACACAATATGGTGCATATCGAAAAGGAGAATATACCGGTTCGGCTCCAGTTCGACGACTCCGGCGCGCAGCAGCGGCGGCTTGCCGAGATCAAACGGACGAACGAAGTTGCGGACGATCTGCTCAACTTGAGCTGCATCCTCTGTATCCGCTTGATGATGCTCAATAGCAAAATCGACCTGCGGGTAAATCCGCTGAACCGCTTCGCCCTTCACCATTTCAAAACCGGTGCGCAGCGATTCATGCCGTGTTATCAGTTTCCGCAATGCGGCTTCCAACCGGTCTAAATCAAACTTGCCTTCCACCTGCACCAGTTCCGGCATGTTGTAAAGTTGATCCGCTCCATCCAGCGTGTGCTGAATAAACAGCCGTTTCTGCGCGGAGGACAGAGGGTAGTACTCTCTCTCTTCCGCTTGAGGAATGGCCTCATGCTCCCGCCGTTCCATCCGGGCAATCGCATCGGCCATCGCCGCAATCGTGGAGTGACGGAATACGTCGCGCAGCGGGAGGTTGACGTTTAGTTCCTTAAATACCTTGCCCGCTAGTGTCGTCGCTCGCAGGGAGTGGCCGCCGATGTCGAAGAAGTTGTCGTAAACGCCAATCTCCTTCACAAGTCCCAGCACCTCCTGCCAAATCACCGCCAGCTTCATTTCCAGCTCATTGCGCGGTGCGACATACTCCGTTCCACTTCCCGCTTCCCCTTCCGGCGCTGGCAGCGCCTTCCGGTCCATCTTTCCGTTCGGCGTCAGAGGCAAGCGCTCCAGCTCCACGAAGTACGACGGGATCATGTAACCCGGCAGATCCTGTGCCAGCGCACTGCGCAGATCGTTCACCAACAGCTCCGCACTGGTATCCGGTGTGTAATACGCACACAGCGCCTTCTGACCGTTCGCATCACTTCGAACCAGCACTACCGCTTCACGCACGCCTTCCACCCGCAGCAGCTGCGACTCAATCTCACCCGTCTCGATCCGGTAACCCCGGATTTTTGCCTGGTTGTCGATCCGGCCAATGAAGTCCACGTTGCCGTCTTCCATCCACCGCGCCAAATCTCCCGTGCGATACATCCGCTCACCAGCGGTGAAAGGACTGTCTACAAACTTCTCTTCCGTCAGCTCTGGACGGTTCAAGTACCCGCGCGCCACGCCGACTCCGCCGATAACCAGTTCGCCCAGCACGCCGACTGGCACAGGGTTCAGATGTGCATCCACGATGTAGAATTTCGCATTCAGCCACGCTTTGCCAATCGGCACATGACCTGTCTGCGGCAGTTTCGCCAACAACTCGTCATAAAAGCTGGAGTCGATTGCTGCTTCCGTCACGCCGTAGGCGTTAATGATGCGGAACAACGAGCCGAAACGTTCCTGCAAGGTCCGGTAATCCGCCACGCTGCAACTATCCGAGCTTGTGATCAACAGCTCCATCCCGCTTATATCCAGCCCCTGTTCGTGCACATATTCCATAAACGGTACGATCAGTGCCGGCGTCGATTCAAAGATGGTGATCCGCTCCCGCTCCATCCAGTGGTGCAGACGAGACGGATCAATCCGGTCTTCCTTAGGCACAATCACCATCGTGCCTCCGTTATACAGCGTCCGCGCGATATCACCCACGAACACGTCAAACGAGAAGCTAGCGAGTTGCAACAGCCTTACCGGGAACTGATCCAATCGGTATTCCCGTCGGTAACCCGCTGCCGTGTTCACCAGACTACGATGCTCGATCATTACACCCTTCGGCTTACCCGTCGTACCTGACGTGTAGATCACGTAGGCCAAATCCTCTGGACGAGCTTCATGGAAGCTGTCCAAGCCAGCAACCTTCAGATGACTCGGATCATCGCTGTTCACAGCACCCGTCAGCTCGCCGGAGACTCGATCGGAAGCACTGTTGGAGCCTTGTCCGAAGTCCATTGGTGCATTCGCTCGGTCTTCGCTGTATGACGTTTCGTCATCGAGATACAATACCGCCGCCAGTGCCAGTTCCTCTTCGACGAGCCAGGCTTCGGCACGCTCTCTCAGCGGCGTTTGTGTCAGCAGTACCTTCGCTCCGCTGTCTTCGAGCATAAACCGCACCCGGTCTACTGGATATTCCGGGTCGAGCGGTACATAGGCCCCGCCCGCTTTCCATACGGCCAGTACAGCCACCAGCAAGTCCACCGAACGCTCGGCGAGAATGCCAACGATTGACTCCCGGCCGATGCCGCTTGTGCGCAGCGTAGCCGCCAAGCGGTTCGCTCGCTCGTTCAGCTCCACATACGTTAGGCGGTTATTCTCGTACACGACAGCTTCCGCTTCCGGTGTGCGTTCCGCCTGTTCCTCGAACAGCTGGTGGAACGCCGCCACAGGAGCCGGTTCTAGCTGCGCTGGATTAAACGCACCGAGAACTTGTTCTTTTTCCTCTGCCGTCAGCAAGTTCAGCTCGGCAATCTTCGCATCTGGACGGTTTACAATTGTCACGAGCAGCTGCTCATAATGTTTTGCCAGCCGTTCAATCGTCTCCCTTTTGTAAAGAGCCGTCGCATATTCAAAGCTGTAATCCAACCCGCCGTTTTCCTCGCCCACATCCAAGCTGATATCAAACTTCGCAGTATCCAGTACGCTCGGGTAAGGAATCAGGCGAAGCCCTTCCAGCTCAAGTTGCTCGTTCTCCGTATTTTGCATCGTAAACATCGTATCGAAGAGCGGATTACGGCTTAAATCACGGGTGACTTGCACCTTGTCAACCAATTGTTCAAACGGATAGTTTTGATGCTCAAAGGCGTGCAGAGTTGTTTCTTTGACTTCGTTCAGATATGACAGGAATGTTCTCTCCGAAGACGGATAACTGCGAATCGCCAACGTGTTTAGGAAAATCCCGATTAACGGCTGCACATCTCCATGATTCCTTCCGGCAATCGGCGTACCAACGATCACGTCTTCCTGACCTGAATATTTGTGCAAAAGTACGTTATACGCCGCAAGTAGCACCATAAACAGCGTCGTGCCCGTTTCCGAAGCCAGCTGTTTCAGGCCGTCGGTTTTTGAAGCGTCAAAGAAAAACTCCAGCGTTTGACCCTCATAGCTCTGTACAGCCGGACGTGGATAGTCAGTCGGCATTTCCAGCACTGGAAGCTCGCCCTGGAACATGTCCAGCCAATACGCCCCCTGATGCTGAAGCCGTTCCTGCTGCTCCTGGGAATGCTGCCAAACGGTGTAGTCTTTGTACTGAATGCGCAGCGGCTCCAATGGCTCTCCACCATACAAGCGCACGAATTCTTCAACAAAGATTTCCATCGAAACGCCGTCAGAAATAATATGATGCATGTCGTACATCAAAATATGGCGTCCCGGAGCCAGCTCAACAAGGCCTACCCTCAACAGCGGTGGCTTAGCCAAGTCAAACGGACGGACGAAACCGTGAACCACCGCTTCGACCTCTTGCTCATCCGCTTGATAGAACTCCACCGCAAAATTCACGTCCTGGTAAACCCGCTGTGATGCTTCTCCATCCATCATTTCAAACCCTGTGCGCAACATTTCATGCCGCGCCACGAGCTTACGGAACGTTTCTTCAAACCTCGCCCGGTCCAAAGCACCCTTCAGCAGCATCGCTTCCGGCATGTTGTAGCTAAGCTCCGCACCTTCCAGCTGGTTCAGGATAAAGAGACGTTTTTGAGCAAAAGATTGCGGGTATACCTCTCGGTCATCCGCCACCGGAATAGCAACGAATGTCTGCTCATCCAGCCGGTAAATGACGGCCGCCATGCTCTCGATCGTGGAATGGCGGAACACGTCGCGCAGCGGCAAATCCACGTTCAACTCTTTATGAATCTTGCTGACCAACGTTGTCGCCCGCAGGGAATGGCCGCCGATGTCGAAGAAGTTATCGTGAACACCAATCTCCTTCGCAAGCCCCAGCACTTCCTGCCAAATCACCGCCAGCTTCATTTCCAGCTCATTCCGCGGTGCGACATACTCCGTTCCACTTCCCGCTTCTCCTTCCGGCGCTGGCAGCGCCTTCCGGTCTATTTTCCCGTTCGGTGTCAGAGGCAGACTCTCCAGCTCCACGAAGTACGACGGAATCATGTAACCCGGCAGCTCCTGCGCCAGCGCACTGCGCAGATCGTTCACTAACAGCTCCGCATCGGTATCTGGTGTGTAATACGCACACAGCGCCTTCTGCCCGTTCGCATCACTTCGAACCAGCACCACCGCTTCGCGCACATCTTCCACCCGCAACAGCTGCGACTCGATCTCACCTGTCTCGATCCGGTAACCCCGGATTTTTGCCTGGTTATCTATCCGCCCGATGAAGTCCACGTTGCCGTCCTCCATCCACCGCGCCAAGTCTCCCGTGCGGTACAGCCGTTCGCCCGCGACAAACGGGCTGTCTACAAACTTCTCTTCCGTCAGCTCTGGACGGTTCAAGTACCCACGTGCTACACCAACGCCGCCGATGACCAGCTCGCCCAGCACCCCGACCGGCACCGGGTTCAGGTACGCATCCACGATGTAGAACTTCGCATTCAACCACGCTTTGCCAATCGGCACATGGCCTGTCTGCGGCAGCTTCACCAACTCCTCGTCATAGAAACTAGAGTCGATCGCTGCTTCCGTCACGCCGTAGGCGTTGATGATGCGGAACAACGAGGCGAAGCGTTCCTGCAAGGTGCGGTAATCCGCCACACTGCAACTATCCGAGCTTGTGATCAATAGCTCCATACCGCTTAATTCCCCCCCCTGCTCATGCACGTACTCCATAAACGGCACGATCAGCGCTGGTGTTGATTCAAAAATTGTCACTTGCTCCCGCTCTATCCAGTGGTGCAGGCGAGACGGATCAATCCGATCGTCCTTCGGTACAATGACCATGTTGCCTCCGTTATACAACGTGCGTGCGATATCACCCACGAACACGTCAAACGAGAAGCTGGCGAGCTGCAACAGCCTTACCGGGAACTGATCCAACCGGTATTCCCGTCGGTAACCCGCTGCCGTGTTCACCAGGCTACGATGCTCGATCATCACACCCTTAGGCTTGCCCGTCGTTCCCGATGTGTAGATGACATACGCCAAATCCTCAGGACGGGCTTCATGGAAGCTGTCCATACCGACAACATCAGCATCAGTTGGATGACTTTCGCCACCACCGTTCACAGCCCCCGTCAGTTTGCCGGAGACTTTACCGGAAACCAGGCTGGAGCTAAGCGTTGCATTCTCCCGGTCTTCGCTGTACGACGTTTCTTCGTCGAGATACAGCACCGTCGCCAGTGCCAGTTCCTCTTCGCCGAGCCAGGCTTCAGCACGCTCTCGCAGCGGCGTTTGTGTCAGCAGCACCTTCGCTCCGCTGTCTTCCAGCATGAACCGCACGCGGTCTGCCGGATAATCAGGATCGAGCGGTACATACGCCCCTCCCGCTTTCCAGACGGCCAGCACGGCCACCAGCAGGTCCACCGAACGCTCGGCGAGAATGCCAACAATCTCCTCACGGCCGCTTCCACTTGCGCGCAGCGTTGCCGACAGGCGGTTCGCCCGCTCATTCAGCTCCGTGTAGGTCAGCCGATCGTTTTCGTACACGACAGCTTCAGCTTCCGGAGTGCTCTCCGCCTGTTTCTCAAACAGCCGGTGGAACGTAGCCGCAGGAGCCGCTTCTAGCTGCGCTGGATTAAACGCACTGAGAACTTGTTCTTCTTCCTCTGCCGTCAGCAAGTCCAGCTCGGCAATCTTCGCATCTGGACGGCTTACGATCGCCGCAAGCAAATGTCCAAAATGAATCGACAGCCGCCGGATCGTGCTTTCTTTATAAAGAGCCGTTGCGAATTCAAAGTTGCACTCCAGCCCGCCATTTTCTTCCGTAACATCCATACTCAGGTCGAACTTGGCCATACCATATTCGCTAGGGTACGGGGACAATTTCAGCCCTTCCAGCTCAAACTCTGACTCCTCCAGGTTTTGCAGGGAGAACATCGTGTCAAACAGCGGGTTGCGGCTCAAATCCCGGCTAACCTGCACTTTATCGACGAGTTCTTCGAACGGATAATTCTGATGCTCGTAAGCGCCTAAGGTCGTTTCTTTCACTTCTTCCAAATACGACAAGAAGGTCTTCTCCGAAGCCGGATAATTGCGGATCGCCAGCGTGTTGACGAACATTCCAATCAAAGGCTGCATGTCGCCGTGCGTTCTGCCCGCAATTGACGTGCCAACGATCAAATCATCCTGACCTGTGTATTTATGCAAAAGCACGGTATATGCGGCAAGCAGCACCATATATAGCGTCGCTCCTCTTTGAGCGGCCAGCTGCTTCAAGCCTTCGTTCGTTGCCTCATCCACGAAGGACGTCAGCGTATGTCCCTCATAGCTCTGTACAGCAGGACGCGGATAGTCCGTTGGCATTTCCAGAACCGGCAGCTCGCCCTGGTAACGGTCCAGCCAGTAAGCTTCCTCACGTTTCAATTGCACTTTTTGCTCGTCCGATTGCTGCCATACCGCATAGTCCTTGTACTGAATGTGCAAAGGCTCTAATGACTCACCGCCATACAGACGAACGAGTTCCTCAACGAACACGTCCATCGAAACCCCGTCGGAGATGATATGATGCATGTCAAACATCAGTAAATAACGATCGGCTGCCAGTTCTACGAGCTCGGCACGCAGCAACGGTGGCTTCGCCAAGTCGAAAGGTCGGATAAAAGCCTGCACGACTGCAGACGCTTCTTCCTCGTTCGCATGACGGCACTCGACGGCAAAATCAACGCTTTCGTAAATACGCTGTACCGCTTCGCCTTGCACGACCTCAAATCCGGTTCGCAACGTTTCATGACGTTTGATCAATCCGCGGAAAGCTTTCTCCAGCAGGCTATGGTCAATCGATCCTTCGAGCAACAGCACTCCCGGCATGTTATAGCTCTGATCGGCTCCTTCCAGCTGATTCAGGATAAACAGCCGCTTCTGAGCTGAGGAAAGTGGATAATACGCTCTTTCGTCTGCCAGTGGAATCGACGAGAACAACTGCTCTTCAATCCGGGAGAGGGCGAGAGCCATCTCTTCGATCGTTGAGTAACGGAATACGTCGCGCAGAGGCAGCTCGACGTTCAACTCCTGATGCACCTTACTCACCAGTGTCGTTGCCCGCAGGGAATGGCCGCCCAAGTCAAAGAAGTTGTCATGAACTCCGATGTGTTCCAATCCGAGCACGCTTTTCCATATTTCAGCCAAGCTCACTTCCAACGGAGTCCGAGGCGGAGTACGTCCTTCGCCCGGCTGCAAGCTATCCTCAGGTGCCGGGAGGGAGCGGCGGTCAACTTTGCCGTTCGTTGTCAGCGGGAGCCGCTCCAACTGGATCAGGTAAGCCGGGATCATATAGGCAGGAAGTTCCTGGGAAAGCACGCTCTTCAGCTCGGCCGCCGGAAGATCACGATCCGCTTCATAATAGGCGCAAAGCTGCTTCTCTCCGGAGGTGTTTTCCCGCGCGAATACCGTCGTTTTCCGAATTCCCTCCACTTTCTGAAGCTGAGCTTCGATCTCGCCCAGCTCAATACGGAAGCCGCGGACTTTCACTTGATCATCCGTCCGCCCCACGTATTCAATCGTGCCGTCCGTTAGCCATTTTGCCAAATCCCCTGTCCGGTACATGCGCTCTCCCGGCACAAACGGATGGTCCACAAATTTCTCCGCCGTCAGCTCCGGCCGGTTATTGTAGCCCCCTACCAAGCCTTCTCCGCCGACGCAAAGCTCCCCGGCCACGCCGATCGGCAGAAGTTTATTCTGGCTGTCGACGATATACACCGTCGTATTGCTGATCGGCCGTCCGATGGGTACGGTAACCGCCGACTCATCGACAAAGTCGACTGGAAGGTACGTGGTATAAACCGTGCTTTCCGATGGGCCGTACAGGTGGTTGAGCCTGCCCGGTCCGATATGAGCGAGCGCTTTACGCACATGGCCGACCGACACGCGCTCTCCTCCGAACAAAATCGCCCGGACATCCCGCAGGCAGTCGACGTTCACATCCACAAGGACGTTGAAGAAAGCCGTCGTAATCAGCATGACCGAAATTCCCTCGCGCTGGATGAGATCCGCCAGCTGGCCGATCTCCAGCAAAGTCTCGTGGGGAACCAGCACCAGCCGTGCCCCGTTGGTCAAAGCGCCGAAAATATCAAAAATCGCTCCGTCGAACGAATAGCTCGAAAGCTGGAGGACATGGTCCCGCTCAGTGATGTCGATATAATTCGTATTTCGCACGATCCGCACGATATTGCGGTGCGAAACAAGGTTGCCTTTTGGCTTGCCCGTCGTGCCTGACGTATAGATGATGCAAGCCAGATCTGTCGCTTCGTTGCCCGGATTTAGATTTGTGCGGTCCTCGTGATAGAAGGACTCGTTATCCAGGAAAATCACGGAGTCCGAACCCGCCAGACGCTCGCGCAATCGGCTTTGCGTCAGCATGACCTGCGCACCCGAATCCTCGATCAAGAAACGGATACGCTCCTCGGGATATTCCGGGTCAATCGGTACGTAAGCCGAACCAGCTTTGTGTGCCGCCAGCATACCCACCACCATTTCGATGGAACGCTCAGCCATAATAGCTACCAGACGGTCTTTGGATATCCCGTGGCTACGCAAGGTATGAGCAAGACGGTTAACGCGTTCGTTCAGCTCGCGGTAGGTCAGCTCTTGCCCATTCAAGGAGATGGCAACTGCATCCGGGATGCGCGCCGCCTGCTCTTCGAACAATTGAATAAGCGTTTTCCCGCGTGGAAATTCCGTGGTGGTGTCGTTAAAACGTCCGAGAAGGTCAGCCTTTTCCTCCTCCGTCACAAGTTCCAGCTCGCCCACGGTAATTTCCGGGTTATCCGCCACCTGCTCCAGCAAATGAACGAGATGCCCCTTGAGCCGCTCAATACTATCTTTATCAAACACTTCGGCGTTAAAGTCGAACCGAATTTCAATCTCGTCTCCCGGCACGACGGTGACGTTGAAGTTATAGTTTGTCTGCTCCTCCATCTGAACATCAGCAATCGTCAGGTCGCCGTGCTGCTGGTCCCCCGCCTGCTCCATCTGCTCGTCCACCGGATAGTTCTCAAAAGCGATGATATGGTTGATCAGGTTCTGCTTTTGCACGCTGCGGGCCTGAATTTCATACAGCGGATAGTAATCATAACGCCCGGACTCCAGCGCCCGCTCTTGAAGCTTCGCCATCAGGTCGGCGAACACGGTGTCCGCTTCGCTCGTGACCCGGACCGGCACCGTATTGATGAACAACCCGATCATGGACTCAATGCCTGGGATTTCCACCGGTCTTCCGGCCACGACGCTGCCAAATACGGCATCGTTTGTTCCATTATATTTTTGCAGCATCACGCCCCAGATAGCTTGCAACAGTGTATTGACCGTAACCAGGCGCTGTTTCGCCACCCGGTCCATCCGCTCGCTCAAGTCCTTGCCCAGCTCGGCGGTGACGTGATCAGCCGTAAATCTGCCGTTGGGCGCCAGTTCCTTTTGTCCCGGGAGTATGGTTTGCCCTTCATAACCTGCCAGAAATCCCATCCAATAGGCTGATGCCGCCTGATCGTCCTGTTTCTCCAACCATTCGATATAGGCCCCATAATCCGATCCCTTATCTCCCGCTGACTGCTCGCCGGATGTCAAGGCCGAGTATGCCTCAAACAGCTCCTGTGTCAGCTGAGCCAGGCACCAGCCATCCATCAAAATATGTTGGAAACTCCACAGTACATGATAGCTTTGCTCTTCGGTGCGCAGGATCGTGAACCGAACGAGCGCGTCATGTTCCATGTCGAAGCCGCGAAGCTTGTCCTCCTCGGCCTTTTTATCCAAGTAAGCTTGTTTCTCGTCCACCTGCAAATGAAGCAGCTCTTCATATTCAAAACCCACCGGCTTGTCGCGGTATATGATTTGCAACGGCTCGCCCGCCGGTCCTTTCACAAAATTCGCCCGCAGCACCAGATGACGTTTCGCAAGCTCCATCCAACTCCTCTCAAAAAGCTGGACGTCGAGCGCTCCCCGCATCGTAAACCGCGTCTGCTCAAAGTAAGCTGACGTTTGCCGGTCAAGCGCGCTGTGGAACCACATTCCCTTCTGCATCGGCGTAAGTGAGTAAATATTTTCGATTTCCGAGAGATGGCCCGAGCGCTGGGCGATATGCTCCAATTCTGCAATGGTCAAGCCTTTAAATTGAACGTCGCTCGGCGTCAATTCAGTGTTTTCTTTGCCTGCACAGTGGATAATGAGGTCTCGGAGACTGTGCTCAAGTTGCTGAGCGAAGGCTTCCATCGTTTCCTTGCGATACTGTTTCTGGCTGTAGCTGAGATCGAGCGATAAAGCGCCGTCCAGCACCATACCGTTGATATCCAGCACAAAGCTGCGGGCCTGCCGGTCGCTAGCCGGGCTGCCGCTGGAATAAGAAGATATGCCGATCTCGTCTTGGTTGACATCATCGTCGAACTGACCGAGGTAGTTAAAATTAATTTCTGGCTCTGCGCCCCAAACCAATCCATCCTCCGATTTCGAGAGATAGCGACATATACCGTACCCAAGCCCCTTGTTCGGAATGCGACGCAAGTTTTCCTTGACCTGTTTAATCTGATATGCCAAATCTCGGTCGGTTTCCGGCTCCAGTACGACCGGAAACTTGGTCGTAAACCAGCCAACTGTACGCGTGATGTCGATATCCGTTCCGATCGATTCACGTCCGTGTCCTTCGAGATTGATCCGCACCCGTTCGTGCCCCGTCCATTTGTGTAAGGCTATTCCGAGCGCCGTTACCAAAATATCATTCATTTCGGTGTTGTAGGCACGGTGAACCCGCTTCAGTAGCAGCTCCGTTTCTTCAGGAGTCAAACGGACAAACAGCGATTCGCTGTCATACTGCGTCGTAACGTCCGCCTCCATATCCTTCGGCACGGCCAGAACCTCCATTTGTTCCACGGCCTGCCAATAGGCCCGTTCCTTCGCTATCTCCGGACTTTGCGCGTAAGCAGCCAGCTGCTCGGACCAAGTGCGGTACGCATCTGTTTTCGCCGGGAAACGAATTTCCTCGCTTTTTCCAGTCTGCTCGTAACCTAGAGCGAAATCCTCCATCAAAATGCGCCAAGACACTCCGTCTACCACAGCATGATGAACCGCGAGCAGCAAATGATCTCCGTCCTCGCACTGGAACAGTCCCGCCTTCATGAGGGGCCCGTTCTCCAGATCGATGCCTGCTTGAATGCCCGTTGCCTTCGCTTCCACAACCTGCGTGGGATTCTCCGCATCCTTAAAGTCGAACACGTCCAGCGTGAACAGCCCACCATTCTGAATCGCTCGGGTTAACGCACTAAACCCTTGTTCCGTCTTGCAGAACACCATGCGCAAGGCATCATGATGCTCGGCCAGCTTTTGCAGCACCTGATACACTGTCTCTTCGTTGAAGCGTTCCTTCCGATAAAACATCACCGACTGGTTGAAATGATGCGGGTCCGCAAAGGAACTCTCGAAAAACCAATGCTGAATCGGTGTCAAAGCCGTTTCACCCGTTATTTCGCCTTGATCGATGGTACGTCTGATCGGTTTAACATGCAGGCTGAGCTGTGAAATCGTCGGATATTTGAATAAATCCCGGATTTCCAGCTTGTACCCGGCTTGATGAAGCCGCGAAGATACTTGAATGGACTTGATCGAGTCTCCGCCCAGCTCAAAGAAATGATCCGTTACCCCAACACGATCGGCGTTCAATACCGCCTGCCACACATCAGCAAGCGTTCGCTCAGTTTCATTGCGGGGAGCTACGTACGCGCCACCGGTCAGTGCGTTGCCTTCCGGGGCAGGCAAAGCCTTACGATCGATTTTGTCGTTCGGCGTGAGAGGCATCCGCGGTAGCTGAACAAAATGCGCCGGAATCATGTAATTCGGCAATTTTTGCGCCAGCGCGCTTCTCAGCTCGCCGAGCGTAAGAGGGAGGCTCGCGACCAGGTAAGCGCACAGTTCTTGCCCACTTTTGCCTTCCCGCGCGATCACAATCGTCTCCTGCACCGAGTCGATCTTCAGAAGTTGCTCTTCAATCTCACCGACCTCGATTCGGAATCCACGGATTTTCACCTGATGGTCGATCCGGCCCAAGTACTCCATATTACCGTCCGGCAGCCAGCGGGCGAGATCTCCTGTCCGGTATAGGCGTTCTCCCGGCGCAAACGGATGTTCCACGAACTTCTCTGCCGTCAGCTCCGGTTGGTTCAGGTAACCTCTCGCAAGCCCCACGCCTGCCACGCACAGCTCGCCGTCCACTCCCGGAGGCACAAGTTGCAGGTGGGCATCCAAAATAAAAATCTGATGATTAGCCAGCGGGCGCCCAATCGGAATGACTCTGCGCTCCGGCTGCTGCTCATCCGCATCCCAAAGCGTCGTAACAATCGAAGCCTCGGTAGGGCCGTAAGCATTGAAATAGTGAACCTTCGCTTTCCACTGCTGCACGAATTCGGCTGATACCGCCGAACCTCCCGTTACAAGCTTTGTTAAGCTGGGAAGACGATCTGGGTTCAAATGAGCGCTGTACGTCGGAGGCAAAATCGCCGCCGTAATCGCATGCTCGTTCATATAACTCTCGAACAGACGAGTGTCGAGAATTGTCTCTGCCGTCGGGATGTACAAAGCCGCGCCAAAATAGAGTGCTTTGAAAACTTCCCAGCAGGATGCGTCGAAGGACAAGCTCGCAAATTGAACGATCCGGTCTTGCTCCGTGATGCCCAGCCTGTCTGCGAACATCAGCTTCAAGCTGACCAAACCACGATGCTCCAGCATGACCCCTTTGGGTTTGCCCGTTGTACCTGATGTATAAATGACATAAGCAAGATCGTTTGGACCGCTGGCCGCCTCCAGGTTGGAACCATCGTCGCTATAGAATTGCTTGTCATCTAGTGCCAATACGGTCCCTTCGAACGGGACTTGCTGTAACAGCTCTCTTTGAGTCAGCAGCAGCTGCGCGTTTGAGTTCTCAAGAATGTAGCGGATACGTTCTTCCGGGTACTCCGGGTCGATCGGCACGTAGGCACCACCAGCTTTCAGAACCGCCAGAATTCCAATGACCGTCTCCAGCGATCTCCTGACCATCAAGCCTACCAACTGATTAGGCAGCACGCCGACCGATCGTAGCGTACGCGCCAGCTGGTTCGCCCGTTCGTTCAACTCTGCGTATGAAAGACGCTGCCCCTCAAAGACTACCGCCGTCGCCTCGGGCACACGCTTCGCTTGCTCCTCCACAAGCTGATGAATCGTCCGATCACGAGGATAGTCCTTCTCGGTATCGTTAAAGCTTTGCAGTAATTTAAATTTTTCGTCCTCCGACAGCATGTCCGCTCGCACGATGTCCAGCTCCAACTCATGAAGCCCCACGGACAGCAGGCGATTCAGATGGCCAACGACCCGATTCATGAACTCGGAGTCATATAAGTGCTCGTTATATGACAGCGCTAGCTGTATCGTCCCGCCGGTTAAACTGAATTCAAAGGAACAGTCCGTGACCACGTTTTGCCCAATTTCGTCCAGATGCAGCTCCTTAAGGGATACTAGCGTATGGACGAAGGGTATCCCTTCTGCATATTGCAGATCCAGCTTCTCCGTCATTTTCAAGAACGGAATATGTTGATGCTGAATGGCTTCCGGCAAGGAAGTCCTCAGTTCGCTCAGCAGCGTCTTAAAAGTTGCCCCCACCGAAAGCGAGTTTTTCAAAATGACCGTATGATTAACGGATCGACGCGTCTCCCCCTTTTTCGGCACAACCGGCATGCCGACCAGAATGTCTGAAGCTCCTGTATATTTATGCAAGAGTGCCTGAACACCAGCGAGCAAAATCATAAAAGCAGCCAGCGGAGCACCCTTGCTCATTTGAAGGACGCGCTGCGCCGCTTCCTCCGAAAGCGAACCGCCAACGGTTTTCACATTGGGCACCAGGGAGTTTGGAGCTTTGCTGTAAGGCAACCGCGTCAAGGTATAATCGTCACTACCGAATTTTTCGTTCCAAAACAACGTTTCTTTTTCAAAAGCCATCTGGATCGTTCCCCTCTCTTCATCGGTAAAAGCAATCCGGCGGAGCATATGCCAAAGCAACGCTCCAGCCTCGCTCATCTCCTTTTCAAACATCTGACAACAATATCAATGGCTTGCGCCATGTCACTGCTTGGATTGCCCAGTTGATCGCATGCGGCAATCCTCTGCCTAGCAGCTGTCCCCCTCGGCTCCCATGCGTAAAGGACAACAACAAGCATCGTTCTACGCAAGAGATGCGGCTGCTTCGGACTCCTCTGCTTCAATATGATTGCTGCGGACGAGCCACCCGAAGACGGGATTTGGTTTAACATGGGGTTCGGAACTGGATTTGGGGATAAACGACAAGGAATGTTCCTCCTGTCGATGTAAGGCTTGCCGCAGGGTTCCGGCCGTCCAGCAGGAAGTCGACCGTAATTCCTGATTTGGCACCCGACCTTTGACGAAGCCTATGTTTAAGGGGTGTTGATACACTCTATGTACGATTTGCTTATCCCCCACAGCCCTGGTGTGGATAAGTAAAGATTCGGCTGCGGGGTAGTGAGCTTTTCCTGACGATTAAATTTAACGAGGGTACTGCATGAGACTCAAGGAATGCTCCGTATGGCATGAACGGGACTGCCCTTGGATTGGCGGAGAATTCCATGCTGATTGACGTTACCGCAGCTAGCATGAGGAGAAAGTCTTCCACTTAGGTGAAAGCGCTACCTTAACATCAAGTCGGCACGCCCTCCGGAAGGCACTTTCGTGCCTTTTGCCGGGGGCGGCCATCCGCTTGGACAAGCTTAGGTCGTAACTAGCAAATCCTTGGTCTCCTGAGAGATCACCTGCTGCATACTGGACTTGATAATGTCGCAGCCGGCGGCCAGATGCTCCATCGAGACGGTCAGCGGAGGCATGATCTTCAGTACACAGTCTCCTCTACCGGCTCTTTCAATGATGAGCCCGTTCTCGAAGCTGATATCCGTCACCCGCTTCGCCCCGGCTTCATCCATGAACCCCGAGACGTCAATGCCCCAGATCAGGCCGAGTCCACGGATGGCAATGGACGGATGCAGAGGCTTGATTTCTTGATCAAGGAACGAGCGTACAAACTCTTCCTTCTGTTTCACCTGAGCTTCCAGTTCGGTTCTGTCCCGGTACTCGAGAGCAGCCTTCGCGGCCACAAAAGCCAGCTGGTTGCCGCGGAAGGTGCCGTTGTGCTCGCCCGGTGTCCAGATATCCAGTTCGGGCTTCAGCAGCAGGAGGGACATTGGCAGGCCGTATCCGCTGATCGACTTCGACAGGGTAATGAGATCCGGCTCAATCCCCGCTCGTTCGAAGGAGAAGAATTCGCCTGTCCGCCCGCATCCTACTTGAATTTCGTCTGTAATGAGCAGAATATCGTGCCTGCGGCAAAGCTGCTGCAGCTCGCGTAGCCACTGCACGTCGACAACGTGAATTCCGCCTTCGGCTTGTACCGTTTCAAGCAGGATCGCGGCCGGCTTGTCGATTCCGGAGTGCGAATCAGTCAGGATATTCTCGATATAGCCGAGCGTATCCATTTCTGCGAAAGCCCCGCTCGGGTGCGGCATGAACGTAACTCCGTCCAGAGGAAGCCCCGCCCCTTCTCTCATAGACTTGGAGCTTGTCGCCGACAGACTGCCGAGCGACATGCCGTGGAAGCCACCCATGAATGCGAATATTCCACTTCTCTTCTTCGCCTTGCGTGCGAGCTTCAGGGCCGCTTCCACCGCATTCGTCCCTGTTGGACCGCAGAATTGAAGCTTGTAATTCAGCTTCTTTGGCTCCAGGATCCGCTCAGAGAAGCTCTGGATGAATTCACGCTTGGCCATTGTATACATATCCAGACCGTGCATAATCCGGTCGGAGGTCAAGTAATCGAGAACCCGGTCTTTAATATAATCGTTGTTATGGCCGTAATTGAGTGCCCCGGCACCTGCAAAGAAATCAATATATGCTCTTCCGTCCTCAGAATATAAAAGGTCTCCCTTGGCCCGGTCGAATACCACCGGAAAGCTTCTGCAGTAAGATCTTACGTTGGATTCCAGCTTTTCAAAAATGCTCACTCACTTCATCCTCCATCGGAATTGGGATAAGGTTGGCCCCATCTTTCTGAACCTTCCTTTCTGAACCTTCTGACGTCATGGAGCAACATATTCTAGGCTGTCATTTTCCACAATTGTTGGTCCCCGCATGCCGGCTTGTTGGTTAGCCAGTATACTGGTCTCTCGCACACAGCTTGGATGGGTATAAAAAACCCTACAATTCCATTTATTAGAATAATAGGGAATAAGACCTAGGTTGAATTATATCAAAATTTACAAGAATGTATAGTGATTTTTTGTTAAATATAGTCATTATATTGTTAAATTTGGTTCTTAAAACATAATGTGTTAACATTTTTCGTTAAAAAAAGTGAATGGAGAAGAAACGTTGGGAATGATTTGACATCAATCGAGGAATTAGACGAGTGTTGACATTCAGCCATTGAACAGGTAAATTTGGTATATATTCCCTTAAGATATTCTTTTGCCGGTGTTCCGATTCCTTGCACTTTGTAATAACTTAACATGATTACCTGACCAATTTCTGAAAGCCTGGTTGGAAACTGGCCACAGCGTCCGCACGGATGGCAGCCGACATAGTTTTGTATCACGCCTTCTTCTCTGCTCCTCCTCATCAAACCGTACGTGAGGTTTTCCCTTATACACTATCCGATGTCTTCACTCATTTACATGAAGATTACAATAGCGTTCTGAATCCGAGTTGAACGGGCAATGATTTCACTTCGCGCAATAAGCTCCTTCATCGTGCGCATTGTTGCTGCTTGGCATACCATTTTGTGAGTCGCTGAAGGATGTACCAGTCACGTTTAATCACCTTTCTTTATTGTTCAAATGATCTCATATGCCCGATCTGCATCCTGCTTGAGGATATATTGGCACTTACGAGTTGCGAATGTTCATGACTCTCTTTAAGAAGTTGATTCCATTCGTGCACGAAGAATATTTCAAATGTGAGAATTACAAAAAGATACTCTTCCTAAGGTACTCTATAATCTGGTGAATTTTCGTTCAATGAATGACCGCAATTTATAATGCAAAAACACAAATAAGATGGTTCTAATATTCAGAACCACCCTCCTGAAACATCAAAAAAGTCCTGACGACTTAGAGTCATCAGGACCATTATTTTGTTCATACTTTATTAGTTTACTGAATCTATTGATTAACCCATTTATCCATGTCATTGGACATTAGTTCGTGTAGTTCCATACTTTTGTTAATGGTTCTATACTTATTTATCATTGGACAATAAACTAATTTGTACAGAATACCTTACTCAACCGTTACACTTTTCGCCAGGTTACGTGGTTTATCCACATCATGACCCAGTGCCAGGGAAGCATAGTATGCCAGCAATTGCAGAGCAACTACAGACAAAGCAGGGCTAAGCAGTGGCAACGTCTTAGGAATCGCAAACGCTTGGTCTACGGATTTCAGCAATGGTGCTACGTGCTCTTCGTACGTAATTGCCAATACATCTGCGCCACGTGCTTTTACTTCCTTAATGTTGCTCACTGTTTTCTCAAGTACGTTCTCCTGCGTTGCCAGGGCAATAACAGGGATACCGTCTTCGATCAATGCAAGCGTACCGTGTTTCAACTCACCCGCAGCATACGCTTCGGAGTGAATATAAGAAATCTCTTTCAGCTTCAAAGATCCTTCTTGAGCTACTGCATAGTCAAGACCACGACCAATGAAGAAGAGATGTTCATGTTTGGAGATTTGCTCTGCATACCCTTTGATTGCCTCCGCTTGCTCCAACATGGATTCCACTTGCTCAGGCAATGCTTGCATTGCTGCCAGCGTGTGTGCAATCTCTTCTGCAGATTGAGTACCACGAACTTGTGCAAGGTACAGACCAAGCAAGTTGAAAGCAATCAACTGCGAAGTATACGCTTTGGTAGAAGCTACTGCAATCTCAGGACCTGCCAATGTTGCGATAACATCATCTGCATCACGTGCAATGGAGCTACCCACTACATTTGTGATTGCCAGTACATGTGCACCATTGGATTGTGCTTCACGCAATGCAGCAAGCGTATCGGCAGTTTCACCGGATTGGCTCACTACGATTACAAGTGTATCTTTGTGCACGATTGGGGAACGGTAACGGTACTCGGAAGCCACATCTGTTTCAACCGGAATACGTACCAATTGCTCAATCACTGTACGTCCAACCAGACCTGCATGGTACGCTGTACCACATGCAATGATTTGAACGTTACGGATATTTTTAATTTGTTCTTCAGTCATTTTCAACTCAGGAAGTTGAACTTTTTTGCCTTCATTATCGATGCGACCCAGCATAGTATCACGATATGCTTTTGGTTGCTCATGAATTTCTTTCAGCATGAAGTGCTCAAATCCGCCTTTTTCTGCGGTTACAGCATCCCAATCGACACGAATCATTTCCCGAGAAATAAAGTTGCCTTCAATCGTCATCAATTCGACAGCATCATGTGTCAAAACAGCCATTTCACCATCATTCAGAATGTACACGTTACGTGTATGTTCCAGAATTGCAGGGATGTCGGAACCAATGAAGTTCTCGCCTTCACCAATACCAATAATCAATGGGCTTGCTTGACGCACAGCTACGAGTTTCTCAGGCTCATGCTCTGTCAATACACCCAGTGCAAATGCGCCACGCAACAACGTGATCACTTTTTGTACTGTTTTGACGATATCACCATTGTATTCACGTGCGATCAGGTGAGAGATAACCTCAGTATCTGTCTCGGAAGTGAACGTGTGACCTTGAGCCATCAATTCGTCCTTCAGATCCAGGTAGTTCTCAATAATACCGTTATGCACAACAGAGAACTTCTGGCTTCCATCCGTGTGTGGATGAGAGTTCTCATCCGATGGTTTACCATGAGTTGCCCAACGTGTGTGTCCGATTCCGGCATTACCTACCAGAGGTGCACCATCCAGCTTGGCTTCAAGGTTCGCAAGACGACCAAGAGCTTTCGTGATTTGCAGACCTTCCGGTGTAAATACCGCGATACCTGCAGAATCATAACCACGATACTCGAGTTTCTTCAATCCTTCGACCAATACCGATTGAGTGTTCTTATTACCAATATATCCAACAATACCGCACATAGTTTATTTCCTCCGTTTGTATATGAATACTGTGTCACGAAGAGAAACAGGCAGAGGCGGCATATCGGAAAAATGAGTGATTGCCTAGCGTTTCATGAATACTTGGGACTTATTCAATTATCAATGATCAGAGCGACCTCGTGTCGCCCCGCAGTCATCATAAGCTGTTATGAATGCAATCATGAATGTACATCATTTTCCCGTCCGCGTACTGTTTACGCTCTTCACGCACATTCATTTGAATTTTAATTTAACTCTTGCACCTGCACCGGCGCGTTGTGTGGACAGTCACCTATCCATTTTCCGCAATCCGGTTTACGGCTCTGGTGCTTCACCGGGAGGTCCCCGCCGAACAATCCGAACACCTCCACCTCGTCAGCTTGATTGCCGTTGATCTTAATCAGCCGTTCTTCAACCCGAAGAAATCCTGATCAACATCATCCCGCGCAACTCCAAGCTCTGGCGCTTGTGTAACTGTAACCTTACGTTCCTCACTTTCTGTGTCTGAATGACGACTCCACTCATTATATGCACGTCAGGTCCATTTTGCAATGGAGCAAAGTACCTGTGACAATTTTAGCATATTTACCTACAATCCCGACCGGATAAACGGACCTATGGTCTCATCAGGCCGGGACGCAGGAATATCCATGCATAAGTCCTAAATCATATTATATTAAGCCTCGTTCTAAACAACAATTCCCTTAAGAGAACCGTACGCAGAAGGTATCTCTTACATCTTCCAGTCCTATACCAGTTCTTTTTGCACTACATCTGCGATTTGAGACACAAATTGTTCAAGTTCGTTTTTATCTGGTCCTTCCGCCATAACACGGATAAGAGATTCAGTACCTGAAGCACGAACGAGTACACGTCCATTATCACCGAGTTGTTGTTCTACTGTAGCAATAGCTTGCTCGATTGCAGCATTGCCCTCGTATTTGCTCTTATCTTCAACACGCACATTCACCAATACTTGTGGGTACTGGGTCATTAGCGCTTTTAGTTCACTCAGTTTTTTACCGGAAGCCTTGAGCGTATCCACGAGTTGAATCGCAGTCAGCATACCGTCTCCAGTTGTATTGTAATCCAGGAAAATAACATGGCCAGATTGTTCTCCACCCAAGTTGTAACCGCCGCGACGCATTTCCTCCATCACATAACGGTCACCTACTGCCGTTTTAGCTGTTTTCAGTGCAAGTTTCTCCGTTGCTTTGTAGAATCCGATGTTACTCATAACGGTCGATACAACGGTACTGTCCTTCAACTTGCCTGCACGATTCATCGCATCACCGCAGATACACAGAATGAAGTCTCCATCCACCTCAGCGCCTGTCTCATCAATAGCAATAAGACGATCCGCATCCCCGTCAAAAGCAAGACCCAGATCTGCCTTATGTTTGAGCACTTCTTGTTTCAGGTTCTCTGGATGAGTTGATCCACATTGCTCATTAATATTCAGGCCGTTAGGCTCAGCGCCAATGGCAATGACTTCTGCACCTAGTTCACTGAACAATTTTGGTGCCAGTTCATAAGCTGCTCCGTTTGCACAGTCCAAAACAATTTTAAGTCCAGAGAACGATTCATTTACAGTCGTTTTCAGGAAATCAAGGTAACGATAACGGGATTCTTCATCTGTCGTTACAGTACCCAGCCCGCCACCAACTGGCCGTGGCAATTGATCTGTCTCCGCATCCATCAGTTCTTCAATCCGGTTCTCTGTTTCATCAGACAGCTTGAAGCCATCTCCACCAAAGAACTTGATTCCGTTATCCTCAACCGGATTGTGGGAAGCCGAGATCATCACGCCCGCGTCAGCTTTCAACAAACGTGCAATATACGCCACTCCCGGAGTGGATACAACGCCCAGACGGATCACATCAGCGCCAATGGACAACAGGCCTGCAACCAGTGCGGATTCCAACATCAATCCCGAGATACGAGTATCCATGCCGATAACCACTTTTGGTCTTTCCACACCACCTGCAAGCACGTAACCACCACAACGTCCAATGCTGTAAGCCAGCTCTGCCGTTAACTCTTTATTGGCAACCCCTCTTACACCGTCTGTACCAAAATATTTCCCCATGATTTAACTCCTTCTATTCGCATCATATACGAGCACTATTATTATTTTTTGAGAATTTTAAAATTAGAACGTTTACGGATTCGCGCCACTTTTACTGCCAGTACCGCTGTTATTATTATTTAAATTACCTCGACTGCTTGTGCTCCCCTGTTGACCCTGATCCTGAGTATCCGTATTCGATTCCGTTTCTTCTTCATCAGGAACAGGCTCCGTTTCCCCATTTTCGACCTCGGCTGGTGAAGGGTCAGGTGCTACCGTTCCCTCTTCAGTCGGATCTTCGCTAGGAGTAGTTGTGGTGTCTTCAGCCTTTTCGCTAATTTTGACCGTTGCACTCAGAGCATTGGATGATTCATCCAGTTTGGCATAACGGGGCAGGTCGGCTTCAAGCTTGATCTCATGCGTTCCGACCGCAAGTCCAGTGAGATCCCCGGTCAACGTGAGATCATCACTACTTAGACCCTCAAGCATACTAGCTGAGCCTGTGAGTGTAAGGTTCAGACCGCCGCTTCTAGGCGTAACCAGCGTCCCTTCCAGTCCATTCCCCGCACCGGTAAGTGTGATGGGGACGTTCGGAAAGACTTTGGTTGTCTCCTCTGCCTCGTCAAATGGTGATATGGTTACCTTGATCTGAATCGAACTAGGCTCGATTTTCTCAAAACCGGAAGGCGGCGTCAAGTCCACGTTAACTGTCGATGTACCCGACTGATCAAACTGTGTAAGATCAAGGGTTACTTGGTCGTAGGCCTGTATACCCGCAAGCGCATCCTCTGATCCATAAACCGAGACTTCTTTCACGCTTGGCTCTACCGTGGAGAGTACCAGGCCTTCCGGAAGCTGTCCCGAATATTTGATTCTTAAGGGTACAGATGTATAGGGCTGATTGACCGGAACTCGGACTTCAACCGTTTGAGGCGTTATAATCGCATTTTCAAGGACCTTGCCTTCAGCATCGTATGCTTGAAGTTTCACTTTTTTCTGTATGACATCTTCCTTGGCATCTTTCACGCTCACACTGCCCTGAACCTTCGCTACAGCCTCGAGTTGTCCTTCGGGCAGAGTTACCTTAACCGGCGTCGAAGGTTCAATTACGGGCGTTCCAGCGCTGTATCCGGCGGATGGTTCCCCTTCGGGTACAATATTCACATTGAAGGATTTGGTGCCCAATTTTTCTACATTCACCGTAACCATGGAAGGTTCCATGCTGACCACTTCTACCCCGGAAGGCAAATCAGGTACAAGTGGCAGTGTATTGGACCCATCTTTCACCTGACTCAGATCGACCAGTACTTTGTAATCGTCATTCGTAAAAATTGATGTTAGCATCGAGCGCTGTCCTTTGATCTCCAGCCGGACCTCATCCGTACTTAATGAAGTAAGCACATAGCTGTTGCTGTCTAATCCATAAGGTTGAACAGGCACCGTACGTTCCACAACCTTGTTGGTTGTCCCTGTTGTAATCGTAGGGGTGGTTGGTACTTCATCCAGATGAATCATGAACCAGAGCAGCAGGCTCACCGCAAGCGCAAGTATTTTGGCAAAGTTATTATTGTTAAACCACTTATCCATTGTTACGTCCTCCCTTCCGTTTCCAGAAGGTTGTCCAGCCACTCTTTTTCAGATTGGATGTAGGGCGCAACTCCTCATACAGTTTGGCAATCAGCGATTCTTCCTTAATATCACGAACGACCTGTCCATTCATTGCAAGTGACACTTGTCCTGTCTCCTCAGAGACAACCAAACAGATCGCATCTGCAACTTCGGTAATCCCGATTGCTGCACGGTGACGTGTTCCCAGTTCCTTACTGATAAAAGGATTCTCCGATAATGGCAAATAACAAGCTGCCGCCGAAATCTGTTTTCCCTGTATAATAACGGCTCCATCATGGAGCGGTGTATTTGGAATAAAGATGTTAATCATCAGCTCCGAGCTGACCAGAGATTGCATCTTAATGCCCGATTCCGTGTAATCGTTCAGACCCGTTTCACGTTCAAATACGACCAATGCGCCAATTTTACGCCGTGACAAATAATTAACTGACTTAATAATCTCACCAATTAAAACCGTTAATTCTTCATCACTCGCTGCCGCTGAACGTCCAAACAGCTTACCGCGTCCCAATTGCTCCAGACCACGACGCAGTTCCGGCTGAAAGATAATGAACACCGCAACAACACCAAACGTAAACATCTGGTTCATTAACCATTTGAGCGTATACAGGTTTAGCCACGTACTTAATGCCCAGATCAGCACAAGGAACAGAATTCCTTTCAGGAGCTGAACCGCACGTGTCCCTCGCACAAGCAAAATCAGTTTGTACATAATATAGGTAACGATCAATATATCGATAACGTCCTTAATGGACTCTGTCCACGTTAAGTCAGCAAAATAATTCATAAGCCAGCCCCCGCTATCCCCATTGATGAGTAAACCCTGATCTCATATTAACCCATTAGGATTTTATATAATCCTTTGTCTCCGCATTTCTGCATCATTCAATTTGTGCAAAATGCGTATCTATATGTAGTAGTATGTTCTCTTTAGTATCTAGGTTATAACGTTAACGTTCAGGTTGCAAGTTACGGCAGTCTCAAACTGCACATAAACATCACATTTACCATGAATTACAAAGTTTGCGTATAAAAAAAGAGTACCCCATGCAATCTGGAGGTACCCTGCTTGGTATATACCATTGAAGATTTTACCCTGTTCTAGCGATAAGCCACTTCATTTACCATATTGGTTATTTTGTACCAGAACCAGTCCAGCGCCTGATCAATACTTTTCACCTGACCTGAAATATGCGCCGTTGAAGCCTGAAACAGTTGTCCGTCGATAACCGTCAGATTGCCGTTCACATCACCATATACTTGTGCGGTTCCATTTTCTATCGTAAGATCGCCAGCAATTGACTTACCTTCAGGAACAATAACCGTGTTACCCTGAATCACGATCTGGTCCAGATTATTTCCCTTAACAACCATTTCGTTATTCTGATTCCAGAAATTCAAGGCGCTAAAGAGCATCACGACCAAAAAGAAGGCTGCCGCCGTCAGCGCGGGATGTCCTTTGACCCATTTGAGCCATGCTTGCTGTCTCTTGGGCTGGGGCAGAGCATTCATAATTCGATTGGTCAGCTCATCAGAGGCAGACGGTGAATAGTGTTTCATGGCAAAGAGTAACATTTCCGTCTGTTCCAACTCTTTAAAGCGCATGCGACAATCCGGACAGATCACAAGGTGACTTTTCAGTTCAACCTTCTGGGCCGGGGACAACGACTCATCCAAACATTCATGCATTAAAGAGACGGCCGAGTTGCAATCCATATGAGAGCCAATCCTTTCTTAAATCACTTAGTCCATGTGCCATTAAAAAGCACGCATAAGACTTGCATACATTACATACGCATCCGTTTCGGATATGTTTCAAATAATTTCGCCCATATTTAAAGGCGTTTAACATTTATAACTTATACTCCAATTTTTTACGTAGAAAATCACGGCCCCGATGAACGCGTGTCTTGATCGTTGTTACGGGCATACCTGTCACGTCACTGATTTCCTGTAGCGACAAGTCCTGTAAATATCTCAGAATCATAACGGACTTATACTTGGCTGGCAAACTGTCAATGGCCTCACGAATGAGTGTCTGCGTTTCTGACAGGAGCGCTTCACTCTCCGGTGTACGATCATCACTCGGGAGCATCGCATAACCATCAGATCCTTCCTGGTCATTCAGTTCAGCATCCAAAGAGTATGAAGGTTTCTTTCTGCGCAGTCGGTCAATACACAGATTTGTCGCGATCCGGTAGATCCAGGTTGAGAACTTCTGGTTCGGATCGTACTTCTCCATATTACGAAACACACGCAAAAACGTCTCCTGCACAACGTCTTCAGCTTCATGACGATTGTTCAGCATCCGGTATGCCAAATGAAATAGCTTGTCCTTATATAGTTCAACGATTTCTGCGAAGGCTCTCTGGTCGCCCTTGAGCACCAGTTTCACAAGCCTGTTCTCCAAATTGTCCACCCTTATTCCCCCAGACATGCTGATGGGTCTTCCGTCTTCTGATACCCGTCCACACTTGTAATTCACCAATCAAATCGTAAATCAACTTTGGTCAAAAATCAAGACTGTATGACAAATATCCGCCAAAAACAGTAAAAACGGGAACTCCCGCAGGAGTCCCGTTTCATCTCTCACTCCGTAGAGCAGAGAATGGAGCTTTTTAGTTAACAAAGTAATGAGTACTTTGTTACATATGAATTATTCATATGCATCAGTTCAGGCATCAACCTGTATTACGCAGGCCTGCAGCAATACCGTTGATAGTCAACAACACTTCTCTAAGCAGCTCCGTATCGTCCTCACCACGTTCACGCATATCTCTGAGCTCGCTCAGAAGTTGAACCTGCATGTAGGACAACGGATCTACATAAGGGTTACGAAGACGAATGGATTCTTGAATAACCGGTACATCATCCAGAATTTCAGCTTCTCCGGTAATTTTCAGAATCAGCTCTTTTGTGAGCTTGAATTCGGCTTCGATCTGACCGTATATGCGATCACGGGCTTCCTTGTTCGAAGTCATTGCTGAATATTCTTTGGCAATCACCAGATCTGCCTTGGCTACGGCCATCTGTACCGTATCAATTAATGTACGGAAGAATGGGAAGCTTGCATACATTTCTTTCAGGACAATTAGATTTTCCTCTTTATCCTGATAGTAACTTTGCAATCCTGTTCCTGCCGCGTACCATGCCGGAAGCAGATATCGACTTTGAGTCCATGCGAATACCCAAGGGATCGCTCTCAGATCTTCAAACTTATCGCTATTTTTACGCTTGGATGGACGGGAACCAATATTCAGTTCACCAACCTCCGGAAGCGGCGTTGATTCTTTGAAGAAGGTAAAGAAGTCTGGATCACGGAAAATCAGGTCCTGATATTTCGTCAGAGATACTTCCGAAATCTCTTTGATGATGCTGTCCCAATGGCGCTCGGATGCTGACTCCTGAGGCTCTAGCCCATTAAGTGCTGCTGTAATCAAAGCCGAAGTTGCTTGCTCCAGACTGCGGTATGCAATCCCCTGAAGGGAATAACGGGAAGAAATAACCTCTCCCTGCTCCGTAATCTTGATGCCTCCACCAATGGTATGCGGTGGTTGAGCAAGAATACTGCGGTTGAGTGGCATGCCGCCACGTCCAAGAGCCCCGCCACGTCCATGGAAGAACTTCAGCTTAACGCCGTGTTCATTACCTACAGCCGTGATGGCATTCATTGCTACGCGCAGTTCCCAGTTGGCTGTAACCACTCCGCCATCCTTGTTACTGTCTGAATAACCAAGCATGATTTCATGCAGTTCATTCCGTCCTTTTACGCTTGCGCGGTATACAGGAAGGTTGAACAGCTTCTCCATAATGTCCGAAGCCGCATGTAGATCATCAATCGTTTCAAACAGCGGTACCGCTTGAAGTGTAGATACAACGTCACCGTTGTGACCTTTGGTGAATAAGCCCACTTCCTTGGCAAATACCATAACCTCAAGCAAATCACTTGCGCCCTGCGTCATACTGATCAGGTAACTTGTGATACAGCCGTCCCCAAATTCGTTCTGGGCACGTTTAATGGTACGGAAGACATCCAGACACTCTTTGGTTCCCTCCGTGTATTGGTGATAAGGAGAAGTAAGCGGACGTGGATCATCCAGCAAACGAGCAAGCAGATCGATTTTACCGTCTTCAGTCAGACGCGCATAATCCTCTACAATGTTCATTTTCGCCAAAATCTCCGACATCGCATTTTCATGTTCCTTACTGTGCTGACGCACATCCAATGCTGCGGTATGGAAACCAAACAACTCGACTTGACGAATCATTTTGCGAATGGTCGTATCTGCTACGTAATCGGCAAAATGATGGCGCAGACTTCGATCAATAATCATCAGTTCATCAATCAAATCCTGTGCGCTATGATAACGGTCAGGCTGACCTAATTTGTTCTCATCCAGTACATTGTTCAGCTTGGCAATCATATAGGCCAATTTGATGCGGTATGGCTCTTTTTCATTCCGCCAGATATCCACTTTTTTCAATGTAACAGATTTACGGTCCTGCTCAATCGACTGCACCAGCTCATCCGATACATGGATGATGTTTGTGCTGAAGCTGAGATGGCCCATAAGTTCAATCATAATCCGTTGGTATTCTCGCAAAGCGAGCTTGCGTTGCATCAACAGCGTCTGCCATGTTACATCTGAAGTTACCGAAGGATTTCCATCCCGGTCTCCACCGATCCAGGAACCGAACCGCAAATACGTCGGCACGTGCCAGTCATGGTCAGGATAAAATTTGTTCAGGCAGCGTTCCAGCTCCTGATACACATCCGGAAGTACGTGGAACAACGTTTCATGAAAGTAATACATCCCGTTCCGCACTTCATCGAGTACAGTCGGTTTACGGTCGCGAAGTTCATCTGTCTGCCAGAGTGTAATAACCTCATTCAGCAGTTTCTCACGCAACTGTTCACGTTCACGCAACGTCAGCGTAGGATTATCAAGTGACATGACATCTTCGGATATCCGCTTGTGGATGTCCAGAATAACCCGGCGCATGGCTTCGGTTGGGTGAGCTGTCATGACGAGTTCCAACGACAAATCATCGAGAATCTCTTCCACCTCTGTATGAGACAGTCCACGTTCCTTAAGATCCTGTACTGCTTTCTCAATCGATCCTGGCTGCACAGCGTCCCCTGCAGAACGTTCATAATCCCGTTTACGCCGGATCCGATGGTTTTGTTCAGCAATATTAACTAATTGAAAATAAATAGCGAAAGCCCGAATAACCTGGTGACGATTGTCCGAGTCTAATTCCTGGATCATCGTTTTGAACTCTGCATAGAGTTCTGGCAGAAATTCTGCACGCAACGATTTGCTCGTTTCCCGAATCTTCTCAACGATATCTAGAAGCTCCGTGCCGCCTTGATGGACAAGAACTTCTCCGAGTATATTGCCCAGGAACCGCACGTCTCGCCGAAGCAGGTTGTTGGATTGGCTTTTGCTGGCGGTTACCATAGTTTCAGTCATGCTTATCCTCCCATCTGATCGTTCCATTCGTACACGTAAATTTGACACCTTCATAACATCATACAATAAAATGGTACGAAAATCTTTATTTTTCTACTAGAAAAAATGGGGATTATCCCCGATTTACAGCACAAAAACACGCTTTTTTATTCATTTTCTTGTTCTGCTTCAATTAATGGTCATATACTGTCGCATGATACCTTTTTCACGTACTTTAGATAAATCAAAAGTCTCATACCTATTCTTAAAAACTCATAAATATACAGTTCTTTTAGATATGATCCCATGTACCTGATTGTAAGGTTAAACCGCATAATTTCATTGTTTGAGAACAGATGATATACAAAGAAACATGACCGGCAAAGCAAGCTTTTGTATACTTTACCACAGTGACGCAATAAATTAAAGATGTAATTATAAATTTCTTCCCACTACAAGTCTGCTTATTAGGGGAGGCTCTTATGTGTGTTCCTAACCTACTGTAATTGTAGGGATATCTTAACAGACCATTTCTACATAATGTTCTTAGCTTTTTGGGCAGATTAATCTATAGCTCTAACCAAAAAGGAGGAATTTAAATGATGAAGAAAGGTACAACAATTATTGCTTCCGTGCTTCTGGTGGCCGCGATGGCTGGCCCTGCTGCAGCTGATGGTCAAATGTCCAAAGGAATGGATACCAACACCAATGGATCACGTGTCCGGTCTTATCAGGACACCAACTACATGGATCGCACAAACACCAACCTGAATATGGATGGAAACTACCGCAACAATGGTGACTATCGTACCAACAGTGTTCGTGCAAACGCCACAACAACCGACCGTGATAACGGCATGGATTGGGGCTGGCTCGGTTTGCTGGGACTGCTTGGATTAGCGGGCATGCGTAGAAGAGTGACGGATCACAACGAACGTTAAATTGTACTCACGTCACGTTACAATAGCTGCTACGTCTTAGAAGCAGCTCATCCACAGAGATAAACAGAAGAGCCAAGACCTCCCTATTTGGATTGCAAAGGGGTCTTGGCTCTTTTTGAATAAACCTGCACTGTACCTTACATAAAATATTATATAAAATAACTGCTAATTATTACGTTAATAAAAATAAAAAAACCTCTGCATCTGCAAAGGCTCTTTCATTATATCCTGTAAGCGGGTGATGGGAATCGAACCCACGCTATTAGCTTGGAAGGCTAAAGTTCTACCATTGAACTACACCCGCATAAACAAAAAAATCGGGATGACACGATTTGAACATGCGACCCCCTGGTCCCAAACCAGGTGCTCTACCAAGCTGAGCTACATCCCGATACTAAAAAAATAATGGCGCGCCCTGAGAGATTCGAACTCCCGGCCTTTTGATTCGTAGTCAAACGCTCTATCCAGCTGAGCTAAGGGCGCAAAATATTGGAGCGGAAGACGGGAATCGAACCCGCGACCCTCGCCTTGGCAAGGCGATGCTCTACCGCTGAGCCACTTCCGCAAATAAAGGATGCGCGTGGAGGGACTTGAACCCCCACGTCAAAGACGCTAGATCCTAAGTCTAGTGCGTCTGCCAATTCCGCCACACGCGCATATGATGGTGAGTCATGAAGGGCTCGAACCTTCGACACCCTGATTAAAAGTCAGGTGCTCTACCAACTGAGCTAATGACTCATACTAAAATGGCTGGGGATATAGGATTTGAACCTATGCATGACGGAGTCAAAGTCCGTTGCCTTACCGCTTGGCTAATCCCCAATAAAAAATATGGTGGAGGCTGAGGGGATCGAACCCCCGACCCTCTGCTTGTAAGGCAGATGCTCTCCCAGCTGAGCTAAGCCTCCAACTATATGACCCGTAGGGGATTCGAACCCCTGTTACCTCCGTGAAAGGGAGGTGTCTTAACCCCTTGACCAACGGGCCCCATTTCCAAAGCTCTCAACCGGGATCGAACCGGTGACCTCATCCTTACCATGGATGCACTCTACCTACTGAGCTATGAGAGCAAATGGCTCCCCGAACAGGGCTCGAACCTGTGACAACTCGATTAACAGTCGAGTGCTCTACCAACTGAGCTATCAGGGAATAATATGCATTTGCAGGGCAAATGCAATTCATCGTACAACGTCCACATGCAGAGCCTGTTTTCTATGTATGATGAAAGAGTTCGCTTGGCGGCGTCCTACTCTCCCAGGACCCTGCGGTCCAAGTACCATCGGCGCTAGAGGGCTTAACGGTCGTGTTCGGGATGGGTACGTGTGGAACCCCTCCGCCATCGCCACCAAACGCGTAGCTTACATTTCAGAGTGTTGTTCTCTGAAAACTAGATTCGAAACGAAACACGCGATTTAGAACTTGCTATTGGATAAGCCCTCGACCGATTAGTACTGGTCAGCTCCATGCATTGCTGCACTTCCACCCCCAGCCTATCTACCTCGTCGTCTTCAAGGGGTCTTACATACTGGGAAATCTCATCTTGAGGGGGGCTTCACGCTTAGATGCTTTCAGCGTTTATCCCGTCCGTACATAGCTACCCAGCGGTGCTCCTGGCGGAACAACTGGTACACCAGCGGTACGTCCATCCCGGTCCTCTCGTACTAAGGACAGCTCCTCTCAAATTTCCTACGCCCACGACAGATAGGGACCGAACTGTCTCACGACGTTCTGAACCCAGCTCGCGTACCGCTTTAATGGGCGAACAGCCCAACCCTTGGGACCTACTTCAGCCCCAGGATGCGATGAGCCGACATCGAGGTGCCAAACCTCCCCGTCGATGTGGACTCTTGGGGGAGATAAGCCTGTTATCCCCAGGGTAGCTTTTATCCGTTGAGCGATGGCCCTTCCATGCGGTACCACCGGATCACTAAGCCCGACTTTCGTCCCTGCTCGACTTGTAGGTCTCGCAGTCAAGCTCCCTTATGCCTTTGCACTCTTCGAATGATTTCCAACCATTCTGAGGGAACCTTTGGGCGCCTCCGTTACTCTTTAGGAGGCGACCGCCCCAGTCAAACTGCCCACCTGACACTGTCCCCGCACCGGATTACGGTACCAGGTTAGAACCTAGATACGATCAGGGTGGTATCCCAACGTTGCCTCCATGGAAGCTTGCGCTCCCACTTCAAAGGCTCCCACCTATCCTGTACAGATCGTACCCAAATTCAATATCAAGCTGCAGTAAAGCTCCATGGGGTCTTTCCGTCTTGTCGCGGGTAACCTGCATCTTCACAGGTATTAAAATTTCACCGGATCTCTCGTTGAGACAGCGCCCAAGTCGTTACGCCATTCGTGCGGGTCAGAATTTACCTGACAAGGAATTTCGCTACCTTAGGACCGTTATAGTTACGGCCGCCGTTTACTGGGGCTTCGGTTCACAGCTTCGGGATTGCTCCCTAACCACTCCCCTTAACCTTCCAGCACCGGGCAGGCGTCAGCCCGTATACTTCGCCTTACGGCTTCGCACAGACCTGTGTTTTTGCTAAACAGTCGCTTGGGCCTTTTCACTGCGGCCCCCTCGTGCTATTCACACTACCGGGGCACCCCTTCTCCCGAAGTTACGGGGTCATTTTGCCGAGTTCCTTAACGAGAGTTCTTCCGCGCGCCTTAGAATACTCTTCTCGCCTACCTGTGTCGGTTTGCGGTACGGGCACCATCACCTGGCTAGAGGCTTTTCTTGGCAGTGTGAGATCATGACCTTCGCTACTACAATTTTCGCTCCCCATCACAGCTCAGCCTTACAATGTGCGGATTTGCCTACACATCAGCCTCACTGCTTAGACGGACATCCATCAGTCCGCGTCACTACCCTACTGCGTCCCCCCATTGCTCATAACGGCTTACGGTGGTACAGGAATTTCGACCTGTTGTCCTTCGACTACGCCTTTCGGCCTCGCCTTAGGTCCCGACTTACCCTGAGCGGACGAGCCTTCCTCAGGAACCCTTAGGCTTTCGGCGGATCAGATTCTCACTGATCTTTTCGTTACTCATACCGGCATTCTCACTTGTATAATGTCCAGCGCTCCTTACGGTACACCTTCAACCCTTATACAACGCTCCCCTACCCCTGATGCAAAGCATCAAGCCATAGCTTCGGTGGTGTGTTTAGCCCCGTTACATTTTCGGCGCAGAGTCACTCGACCAGTGAGCTATTACGCACTCTTTCAATGGTGGCTGCTTCTAAGCCAACATCCTGGTTGTCTGTGCAACTCCACATCCTTTCCCACTTAACACACACTTGGGGACCTTAGCTGATGGTCTGGGCTGTTTCCCTTTTGACAATGGATCTTAGCACTCACTGTCTGACTCCCGGAAGTAAGTCTATGGCATTCGGAGTTTGACTGAGCTTGGTAACCCTTGCGGGCCCCGCACCCAATCAGTGCTCTACCTCCACGACTCTGTTTTCCGAGGCTAGCCCTAAAGCTATTTCGGGGAGAACCAGCTATCTCCGAGTTCGATTGGAATTTCTCCGCTACCCCCACCTCATCCCCGCATTTTTCAACATGCGTGGGTTCGGGCCTCCAGTGCGTGTTACCGCACCTTCACCCTGGACAGGGGTAGATCACCCGGTTTCGGGTCTACGTCCACGTACTAATTCGCCCTATTCAGACTCGCTTTCGCTGCGGCTCCGGCTCTTCACCTTAACCTTGCACGGGAACGTAACTCGCCGGTTCATTCTACAAAAGGCACGCCATCACCCCTAAAACGGGCTCTGACTTTTTGTAAGCACACGGTTTCAGGTTCTATTTCACTCCCCTTCCGGGGTGCTTTTCACCTTTCCCTCACGGTACTGCTTCACTATCGGTCGCTAGGAAGTATTTAGCCTTGGCAGATGGTCCTGCCGGATTCATACGGGGTTTCACGTGCCCCGCACTACTCGGGATCCGTCTCGGAGGGAACAGACTTTCAACTACAGGGCTTTTACCTTCTTTGGCGGGCCTTTCCAGACCTCTTCGCTTAACCGGTTCCTTTGTAACTCCATGTGAGACGTCCCACAACCCCAAAGAGCAAGCTCTCTGGTTTGGGCTTCTCCGCGTTCGCTCGCCGCTACTGACGGAATCACTATTGTTTTCTCTTCCTCAGGGTACTTAGATGTTTCAGTTCCCCTGGTATGCCTCTACATAACCTATGTATTCAGTTATGAGTAACTGGAAATTACCCCAGCTGGGTTTCCCCATTCGGACACCCCCGGATCAAAGCTTGCTTACAGCTCCCCGAGGCAGTTTCGTTGTTCGCCACGTCCTTCATCGGCTCCTAGCGCCTAGGCATCCTCCGTGTGCTCTTAGTAGCTTAACCATATCGCTCGTGTTCGAGCTGTCACTCCGCTTGGTTTGCTTGCGCAAATCCAAAAGTCGTTCCATTTCGATCACTCGCTCATGCAATCTACCTTATAAAAACACTTCACTTGTTTACACAAGATCAGCTTAAAGGAATGTTCTAATTCGCGTTTGTTTCGTTTCGATATCTAGTTTTCAAAGAACAAACTTGTAAAACATTTTTGGTGGAGCCAAGCGGGATCGAACCGCTGACCTCCTGCTTGCAAGGCAGGCGCTCTCCCAGCTGAGCTATGGCCCCATATAAAGTTTAAAGGTATAGATGGTGGGCCCTGGTGGACTCGAACCACCGGCCTCACCCTTATCAGAGGTGCGCTCTAACCAACTGAGCTAAGGGCCCACATTACATATACTATTTGAACCCAAAATGGGTTACGCTTGGCGGCGTTCTACTCTCCCAGGACCCTGCGGTCCAAGTACCATTGACGCTGAAGGGCTTAACGGTCGTGTTCGGGATGGGAACGTGTGGAACCCCTTCGCTATCGCCACCAAACGTTTGAGAGTTTGAGCTCTCAAAACTGAGCAACGAGTGAGTTGCTTGTGCTCTTCATTCCATCCACACCGAAGTGACGGACCGAAATGAATCGCTGTTGCAGGTTCTGAGAACCTGCTTATTTGAATGTTTCCGTTGCAGGAAACGATTCTCCATAGAAAGGAGGTGATCCAGCCGCACCTTCCGATACGGCTACCTTGTTACGACTTCACCCCAATCATCTATCCCACCTTCGGCGGCTGGCTCCTTGCGGTTACCCCACCGACTTCGGGTGTTATAAACTCTCGTGGTGTGACGGGCGGTGTGTACAAGACCCGGGAACGTATTCACCGCGGCATGCTGATCCGCGATTACTAGCAATTCCGACTTCATGCAGGCGAGTTGCAGCCTGCAATCCGAACTGAGACCGGCTTTGTTGGGATTGGCTCCATCTCGCGATTTCGCAGCCCGTTGTACCGGCCATTGTAGTACGTGTGTAGCCCAGGTCATAAGGGGCATGATGATTTGACGTCATCCCCACCTTCCTCCGGTTTGTCACCGGCAGTCTATCTAGAGTGCCCACCCGAAGTGCTGGCAACTAAATATAAGGGTTGCGCTCGTTGCGGGACTTAACCCAACATCTCACGACACGAGCTGACGACAACCATGCACCACCTGTCTCCTCTGTCCCGAAGGAAAGGTACATCTCTGTACCGGTCAGAGGGATGTCAAGACCTGGTAAGGTTCTTCGCGTTGCTTCGAATTAAACCACATACTCCACTGCTTGTGCGGGTCCCCGTCAATTCCTTTGAGTTTCAGTCTTGCGACCGTACTCCCCAGGCGGAGTGCTTAATGTGTTAACTTCGGCACCAAGGGTATCGAAACCCCTAACACCTAGCACTCATCGTTTACGGCGTGGACTACCAGGGTATCTAATCCTGTTTGCTCCCCACGCTTTCGCGCCTCAGCGTCAGTTACAGCCCAGAGAGTCGCCTTCGCCACTGGTGTTCCTCCACATATCTACGCATTTCACCGCTACACGTGGAATTCCACTCTCCTCTTCTGCACTCAAGTCACCCAGTTTCCAGTGCGATCCGGGGTTGAGCCCCGGGATTAAACACCAGACTTAAATGACCGCCTGCGCGCGCTTTACGCCCAATAATTCCGGACAACGCTTGCCCCCTACGTATTACCGCGGCTGCTGGCACGTAGTTAGCCGGGGCTTTCTTCTCAGGTACCGTCACCTTGAGAGCAGTTACTCTCCCAAGCGTTCTTCCCTGGCAACAGAGCTTTACGATCCGAAAACCTTCATCACTCACGCGGCATTGCTCCGTCAGGCTTTCGCCCATTGCGGAAGATTCCCTACTGCTGCCTCCCGTAGGAGTCTGGGCCGTGTCTCAGTCCCAGTGTGGCCGATCACCCTCTCAGGTCGGCTACGCATCGTCGCCTTGGTGAGCCGTTACCCCACCAACTAGCTAATGCGCCGCAGGCCCATCCCCAAGTGACAGATTGCTCCGTCTTTCCAGTTTCCTTCAGGCGAAGAAAACAACTATTCGGTATTAGCTACCGTTTCCGGTAGTTGTCCCAAACTTGAGGGCAGGTTGCCTACGTGTTACTCACCCGTCCGCCGCTAACCATCAGAGAAGCAAGCTTCTCATCAAGTCCGCTCGACTTGCATGTATTAGGCATGCCGCCAGCGTTCGTCCTGAGCCAGGATCAAACTCTCCAATAAAGTATTGAAAAGAGCGATAAGCTCATTTTGAATCTGACGAGATTAAAAATCTCATTTGTGCTCCAGTCGATTCAAGCCAAGGCTTGTCTCCAACTTTCGCGTTCATTCTGCAAGCAGAATGTTTACTCACTCGTTGTTCAGTTTTCAAAGATCAAACATTCAATTTAGTGCTGTTTTTCATGTTGTCGTCGTTTCAGCGGCGACTTTTATAATATATCATGTTGAAGTTCTCTTTGCAAGCATTATTTTTTCGATTATTTTCAATCGCTTTATTTTCGTGCTTGTTTCAGTGAACCGCTCCTAAAAAAGGAACGAAAATTAATTTACCATATGAAATCAGATAGGTCAACCCTTTTTCGACAAAAAGTATGAACCCCTTAACAATTTCACATTCTCATGGTTCAGAGGTACAGCACCCACTATTAAGAGCCGCACCTCACTTCCACTATTGTAAATCGAATATATGACCAACTTCAGCATTACGGCTTCGACTTTTTTAGCTTCCCACCTCTTGCATACTTGGACAACTCTTTTGGCGGGGCAAAGCGTGCATACATGCGGAACACAGTCTTATATCGGCTCGCGATAGCATATTTGATCTCTTGGTCAAGACGATTATCACTCAGATCGAACAGCATTTCATCTAATTCTTTACGCAGCACATAGTCTAGTTCCTTGCATTCCTTCTCGTTAAACAACATACCCAGCATTAGAGTTCTCCTTTTTGTGCATAGCCTCTTTATCACACTTACAGAAGTTCCATGCAGCACCTCGTGCATTCGCTTTTTGTAGTGCTACTGGAACCCGTTTTATTGTTATGGTCAACTTTCTGAAAATTTATGAATGCCAACCATCACAAAATTTTATCCTCTCACCAGAGTATACGTAAGTGTGCTTTCGATGATTGCTGCAACCAGAAGCAAGATGACAACCCAGAAAGATGCCGTTAACGTCCTATTCATGAATGCTCTCCACCGGGTACCCATCGTATTTCGCTTGTCACTTCCAAGTTGTACAAGGCTTTTGATAACCAGACCACCAAACTTCAGTCCGAAGGCGCAAGCAATAATAATGACCGGAATCTCAATAATGCCATGCGGAAGTAAACCTTTAACCACAATATCATAGAAGCTTGCCCCATAATTCATCGTGGTGTGCACCACAAATCCAAGGACCATCCCATTGATCAGCAGGAAGATAACAGGCAGAATACCGAAAAATATGCCGGCATAGATGACAAGTACACTTTTGATGGCATTATTGAAAAAGATGAACAGGAAGAAGTTCCACTGCACATTGCCCCCCTGCTCCAGCCGTTCACTGACTTCACGTAATCCTCCGATTTGGTTCAACAATAGTTCTTCCAGTGGCCCTGTACTCACCCATCCTGCCCCTATACCAACAGCAAACAATACAATGGACCAGATTAATGCACTGCGGATGGAGCCAAGACCTCTAAGAAATGTACTGAATTTTAACATAATAACCTCCTGTAGAATCTAAAATGATGGACAAACAAGGTTCCGTTACGAATAACTGGGGAGTACGAGCATACATTGGAGAGTAAACAAGCATTTCTTATGGGAGAGGGGCGCTTATTGAAATGAACTCGTTCTATGTATTTAGCGGCAAAAAGATTAAACGGTACCTGATTGTCCTCGTTGCTGCCATCTTTGCGATCGGTATTATTTATCTGGAGAGTGGCAATGTCTCCGTATTCTCGGAGGAAGCACCTTCAGCAGTCTACAGCGTTCCAACCGAGAAGAAGGTCATTGCACTTACCTTTGACATTAGCTGGGGAGATAAACGGACAGAGCCGATTCTGAAAGTTCTTCAGGAGAATAAAGTGCAGAAGGCAACCTTTTTCCTTTCCTCCCCCTGGAGCAAGACTCACCCCGAAATTGTCACTGCAATCAAAGAGGCAGGATATGAAATTGGCAGCCATGGTCACAGACATGAGAACTACAGCAGCCTGACCGAGGAAGAAATTCGCAAAGAAATTTCGACAGCTCATAGCATTTTAACCGATTTAACGGGAAAAGAACCGAAATTAATACGTCTGCCCAACGGGGACTTTGACAAGCGAGTGCTTCAGGTAGCCAATAGTCTGAATTATCAGGTTGTGCAGTGGGATACCGACTCCTTGGATTGGAAAAACCCGGGTGTACAGACGATTGTTGATCGCGTAGTAAGCAAGGCACATCCAGGGGACATCGTACTGCTGCATGCAAGCGATTCTTCTAAACAAACTCATGAGGCACTCCCTGTCATTATCGACAAATTAAAAAACCAGGGCTATGAATTCGTAACCGTGTCTGAGTTGCTTAACCATTCCAGTGTAGAAGGTAAGGAAGTTCGTGATCAAGCCAGCGGTCAATAATTGGTAGATTGCTTGAGCTACAGCTCAAATACGAGTGTAAAAGTTGAAAAGAGCTAACCAGGTTAGCTCTTTTTGGTATGTTTTTATGCAAAACGAATACTATGCTCGGCTTTCTTTCAACTGTTCTGCCTTTCCACTTGCACTCCGGTTCGTAGATACATCCACCAGCCTGTGCAATATCAGCATTTGGTATGCATTACATAAGAGCAAAGGAACCACAATAAATATGGTTGCAGCATTCACATCAATACGTAATACGCCAATCGTCTCCACTATGGTGACGGCAATCATGAAAAAGAGTGTAGGTACAAGCGCGGAGATATGAGTGAGCTTTACTTTAACGTAAGCGGTAACAATTGCGGCTGCCAAAATAATGATACCTAACACAATATCCGATATGCGCTCCCGGTCTCCCCCAACAAACAGGCGTAAAAACATCACGTCAAGCAGGGCTAACACCGTTAGTACAATCTGCACGATCTGCCAACCGCGCTTTGGAAATACACCTTTACCCATATAATTCAATATCAGATATGCAAAGAAACCCATTTGTGAATACACGCTGATCATAACCCCTGATCCAAATAGGATCAAAAGATACAGAAGAAAATCATTTAATCCATTTGTTTTCTCCCCGTTCACCAGCATCATAATCAATCCTGTACCCAATGCTCCCGCGGCCCCGATAAGCAAGGCTGTCCAAAACAGGAAAAACCATCTACGTAAATTCAAAAGTTTTCCACCCCCGAGTGTTTATTTTACCAACCTTCTCAGCAAAAAACCATCATTGCTCAACATATTTCCCCCTTTCCCATCACATACTACATCCAGTATCTAATCAAGGAGGGATTGTACACATGAAACGGCCTTTGTGGCAGCTATGCTGTGTCGTACTGGGGCTATCCGTCATGCTTGCCGGCTGCGGTTCAGATCAGAGTTCTTCGCCTCCTCAGGGCAGTTATAAAGAGATGAAAACAATGGTTGTAGATATTTTGAAAAGTGACGAAGGCAAGAAAGCGGTGGAGGAAGCTCTTACAGGTCAAAGCTCATCCAGCGGAAGCAGCGGTTCTGAAGAAGGCGGCGGTTCGGGTGGCGCTTCAGGATCCATTGGTATGAAAATGTTAATGCCTGTGCAATCTTCGGAACAAATACGTATTGCAGTAAAAGATACCATCACAGCTCCCGAATATAAGAAGGAGTTCGAAAAGATCATGACTGATCCGCAGTTTGCGGGTGAATTTGCCAAAGTGATCAACGCACAAAGTAAACAGCTTCATATGCAATTGATTAAAGATCCCACATATCAAAAGTCTGTTGAAGCCATCATGAAGTCACCTGAGGTATCCAAGATGTTCATGGATATGACGAAGACTCCGGATTATCGTAAACAGACGATGACTGTCATGCAGGAAGTGATGCAAAACCCGTTGTTCCGCATGGAAGTACTCACTTTGCTCAAGAAGGTAGTACAGGACGAATTGCAACCTAAAGTGGAAAGTGGCGGACAACAGGGGCAAGAGCAAGGCGGACAGCAAGAGGGTCAGGGCGAAGGTGGTAGTGATGGCGGAGATGGTGGAAGTGGAGATTCTGGCAGCGGTGGAGGTTCATAAACAGTAGATGTTGGTATATTACAGAAACTGAAAAGCCTGCATCCGAATGGTGGACGCAGGCTTTATTTGTATTTATAACACTCATACCATTAGAATTTGGATTCAATGGACCGGGCAACTTCATCGTAGATAGCCCCTATACGGGAACCTGCTTTGTATACAGAAGGTGAAAAATCAGGCTCGGAAGGATGATTATCCGGTGTGCCTAATGGAATCTGGGCAAGCAAGCTTGTATGCAGACTTTCCGCAAGTCTTCCCCCGCCTCCACGACCAAAGACATAATCCTTCTCTCCGCAACTGCCACACTCATAATAAGCCATATTCTCAACCACACCAAGTAACTCATGATCGGTCTGAATGGCCATCGCACCCGCCCGTGCTGCGACAAAAGCTGCTGTTGCATGCGGCGTGGTAACGATGATTTCCTTGCTCTGTGGCAACATCTGATGCACATCCAAAGCAACATCTCCCGTTCCTGGTGGCAAATCCAGTAATATATAATCCAATTCGCCCCACTGGACATCCGTAAAGAATTGACGCAACATCCTACCTAACATGGGTCCACGCCAGATTACCGGATTATTCTCCCGAATAAAGAAGCCCATCGACATGACTTTAACGCCGAAACGTTCAACCGGTTGAATAACGCCATCTTCAACGACCGGATATTCTTCAATCCCCATCATGTCGGGTACACTGAAGCCATAGATATCCGCATCAATCAAGCCCACTTTCTTGCCTTGACGTGCCAATGCTGCAGCGAGATTAACGGTTACCGTTGATTTACCAACGCCACCTTTACCACTGGCCACAGCAATAAAACGAACACCTGATTCAGGACTTAACAACTCATGTCCATCTAGACCCGCTGCGTGACCTTTTACGAGCACTTCGTCCCGATCTGGCTCATCATCGGGTTGTCCCATATTCAGGCTCTCACGATCATGCTCAGAAGCTGCACGCACACGAATATGTACATCCTTCAGTCCGTGCTGGGACAACAGATTACGCGCTGCATCACTCAAGGCTGTTGTATCCTCAGGTCGATTTTCCAGTGTCACTATGGTCAGAGCCACATGATTTTCTTTCACCATAATATCTCGAACCCATTCCAGTTCGGTCAGACTTACTCCCAATTGCGGTTCTTGTAATGGCTGTAATAGTTCAAGTATCTGTTCTTTTGATAACATCAGACAGCACCTCAGCTTTATCTATTGGCATGTAATTAGGTATGCTGATCCAATTATATCATTACCTTTCTTGTTCTGACTAACTTTTAGGCCGTTCTCCTGAGGAATATCTGAGAATCCCATTATAGATCGAAGCTGCTACCTTGCGTTGATAAGCTTCGTCGGCAAGCATACGTGCCTCTTCCGGATGAGAAAGGAAACCTACTTCTACCAACGCTGAAGGGATCTTCAGAGCCTGTAACAGATAAACCGTATTCACCGTTTTGGCGATTCGATCTGTATTCTCCAGATTACGAACCATCTCTTGTTGAAGCAGATTAGCCAAACCTTCGTTATCCGGATGGTTAGTTGTATAGAAAACCTGCGCTCCACTCCATCGGTTGGAAGGGACACTGTTCATGTGAATGCTAATAAAGAGATCTGCTTGCTTATCCTCTATCCGCCGTACTCTTTGTTTCAGATCTTCCGTCTTGCGTTTGGAGTACCCCTTGGTGTCCGATTCTGCCAAATCAGTGTCTATTTCTCGTGTCATCACCACTAAGGCCCCTGCCTGTTGCAAATAATCTCTCACATACAGGGCGATAGACAGGTTGATATCTTTTTCAATAACCCCCTGTTTACTTACCGCTCCTCCATCTGGACCTCCGTGTCCTGCATCAATGGCAATGACTTTACCCGCCATCGGCAAACTCCAATAACCTGACGTCTTGGCGGAAGGCAGCTCATAGGACATTACCGCCACTAACATGGCCAGCAGACAGAGGCTCAGCATGACCCTTTTGAGTGTTTTTAACCTAATCCAGACTACAAAATGTTTCCCCATATTTTTACGCATAAAAAAACCACCTCGTCCCTATAAATGACTCTAATCATCTATATGGGACAAGATGGACAAATATACCGCTAGGACGGACTTGCTCCGCCATTCCTTCAATCAGCACCTCAGCTACCTCAGGACGTGTAAATTCAGGAGGAGGACACTGGCCGTCACGGAGCAACCCGCGTACTTTGGTGCCGGGAAGCGCCATATGATGTTCTTTATCATGTGGGCAAGTTTTGCTGGATGCCATGTTTCCACATTTGGTACAGAAGAAACTATGTTCGAAGAACAGCGGTGTGATCCCCAGTTCCTCTGCTGTAAAGTTAGTAAAGATCTCCTGTGCTTCATATGTTCCATAATAATCACCCACACCCGCATGGTCACGACCAACAATAAAGTGGGTACACCTAATTTTTGCGAACCATCGCATGGAAATAGCTTCACGTGGACCGGCATACCGCATCGCTGCGGGGAACACACCAAGGAACGCACGATCAGCCGGGTAATAGTTCTCCAGTAATACCAGATAACTCTTCATCCGAACATCTGCGGGAACATCGTCGGACTTCGTCTCTCCAACAAGCGGATTCAGGAAGAGTGCGTCTACAATCTCCATAGCGCTCTTCTGGATGTACTCATGAGCCCGATGGACCGGATTACGTGTCTGAAAACCAACTACCGTCTTCCAACCCTTCTCCTGAAAAATCTTCCGGGTATCTGCAGGATCATAATAGAATTCTTCGAATTTCTGTTGCAGGACGCTCCAACAGTTTTTCAACACCAGGGCGCTCGGGATCATCTGTTTTGAATACACGCCGGGCTTCTTCACCCTGATCCACCTGGTATATACTTTGGACTTCAAGCAATCCATAAGTGACTCCATCTTGATCACCAACAAGTTTCACACGTTCACCAATCTGGAGGGATGCGGCTTGTTTATCGTCAACAGCAAGTGTGATTGGTATACTCCAGGCTGTTCCATCGGCGAGACGCATGCGAGACACCACCGAAAGGTAATCTTCCTCATTCAAGAAACCTTCAAGTGGTGAGAACGCACCCACACCAATCAGATCCAAATCTGATATCGTCCAGGTATTAATACGCAAAGAGGATAAGTGTTTACTGTCTTGCAACAATTGCTCCCGTTCTTCTCCTTGTACGATACGCTGAACCAGCGTACCTCCATGTGGCAGAATCGATGTCATCTTGTCAGTTCCTTGTGTATCTATTATTTATGAAGGCCACATTCCGTTTTATCATTACCAGACCAGCGTCCAGCACGAGGGTCCTCGCCAGGCATAACCTGACGTGTGCAATGCTCACAGCCAATACTCGGGTAGTTCTGATCATGTAGAGGATTATATACAACGTTATTGTCACGAATATATTGCCATACATCCTCCGTCGTCCAATGTGCAATCGGATTAAACTTCATCAGGCCAAATTTTGAATCATACTCAACCTTCTTGGAGTTTGCACGAGTTGGTGCTTGATCTCTACGAATACCTGTAATCCATGCATCATACTGAGAAAGAATTCGTGTTAACGGTTCGACTTTGCGAATGTTACAGCACGCATTGGGATCAGACTTCCACAACTCTTCACCGTGTTGAGCTGCCTGCTCTTCCGGAGTAATCTTAGGTGACACGCGTACAAATTCAAGGTTGTAGTTCTCTTGCATCTTATCACGTGTTTCATATGTTTCTTTGAAGTGGAAATCAGTATCCAGATAAAAAATATCTGTGGATGGGCTGATCTTCTGCAACATATCTACAAGTACAACATCTTCCGCACCAAAGCTACATGCAAAAGTGATATTAGGAAATGTTTCAATAGCATAACGAATAATATCCTCTGGACTAGCATGTTCCAGTTCCTCTGCCTTCGTCCGTGCCAATTCTTCTTTCTCCAACAAGTTCATCTGTGAATTTCCCCCATTCTGCATTTCAATACATCTTAAAGCCGACTAATCTAATATGAATTATGTTTAGTATAAATCTTTCAATGCGGATGTCAATGCCTGCCATATGGTAAAATAAATCAGTTTTTGCCCATTTTTGATTGTCGCTCTAACGCAATATTTTGGTTCAATTTATCCATTTCTCAGTTCATGAGACAAAAACAATGATGTTGGTCCAAGTCATTGGTCAGATGATAATACATCTCTTCGGCTTGGAAAGTTTTGCTGCTGCTAGGTTTGGACAGTTCTTGCAGGCAAAAGCAGCATCAAAAAATGACTAGTCGATTAAAAATAAAGAAAAAGAAGATGAAGTTTTAAAGGGAGGTGAGTGACGACATATAGCGATTGATATGTAAGGGACTTTTATCGTTTCTATAAGAAATACTGATGAGGCTTGCTGCAGTAAAGCATTAAGTGCAAAACCAGTAAAGCAAATGTTTTAAGAAATCCAGCGTGAGCGCCAATTGATGATTTTATAAGAAGGTGTTGATCGTGTAGTGAGTGATGGGTAAGCGAAAAAAGAATGATCTAAAACGATTAGAGAGGTTCAGTAAGATGTAGATGTATTAACGTACATATTATAGGGCTGTATTGAGGGACATTAAAAGAAGATTGAAAAGGCAATGAAGGAAAAATGCACAAGCATGTGGAGAGACATCAGAGTTATGAGAGCTATTGCAAAACATATATAGTATAAGGTTGAATGGTCATGAATATATAAAAAAGCCTTTGACCGAGGCCAAAGGCTTTTAATATTAACGTTTGGAGAACTGAGGTGCGCGACGAGCCGCTTTAAGACCGTATTTTTTACGCTCTTTCATACGTGGGTCACGAGTCAGGAATCCTGCTTTTTTCAGGGATGCACGGTATTCCGGATCTGCTTTCAACAGAGCGCGGGAGATACCATGACGGATTGCGCCGGCTTGACCGGAGATTCCGCCACCATGAGCAATAACAAGAACGTCATAGTTGTTGAGCGTTTCTGTCAAGTTCAGTGGTTGTTTTACGATCAGTTTGAGTGTTTCCAAACCGAAGTATTCATTAATATCACGTTTATTGATGACAATGCGTCCTTCACCCGGTACAAGGCGAACACGTGCTACCGAATGTTTACGACGACCTGTCCCATAGTATTGTACTTGTGCCATGAAACTGTCCTCCTTTTAATTAACCGCGAAGTTCGTAAACTTCTGGTTTTTGTGCTGCATGTGGATGCTCAGTGCCTCTGTACGCTTTAAGTCTCAACTTCATTTTCTCGCCCATGCGAGTTTTAGGAAGCATACCGCGAACAGCCAATTCCAACATACGCTCAGGTTTGTTTTTAACCATCTCTTCAGCAGTAGTTACTTTCAAACCACCTGGGTGCATAGAGTGACGGTAGTATTTTTTACCTTGCATTTTCTTACCAGTCAATACGATTTTCTCAGCATTGATGATAACAACGAAATCGCCAGTGTCCACATGTGGAGTGAATTGTGGCTTATGTTTGCCGCGAATCAAAGCAGCTGCTTCGCTCGCCAAACGTCCGAGGGTTTTGCCTTCAGCATCAATGATGTGCCATTGGCGCTCAACTTCGTTAGGCTTCGCCATGTACGTAGTACGCATGAAAAGTTCCTCCTTAAAATGTTCAAAATCATCATTTTCATTTATCTTCGTTCGTTAAGTTATAACTTTAGGTGTTGATGGATTGTAAATTTGATGTGAACCTCTTAATTGGGGCTGTGGGAAAGCCATTAAGAAAACACAACTTTTATATTACATGATAGGCGATTAAATCGCAAGTGTTAATTAAGCTTTTCACTCACCAAATTTAATCTTTTTTGTATTCAAGATCCCAGAGCATTAAACCGCAGCTAACTGCAGTAGGTCCTGCAGCAGATCGATTACATGCAGCAATCATATTCGGTACATCAGAGGCTTTCCGTTTTCCCTCTCCGATCTCCAGCAGTGTCCCAACAATAATACGAACCATATGCTGCAAAAAGCCGTTACCACTCACATAAATGTGAATGACACCCTGATCGCGCGGATGGTCTCTGCACATTGATCGGTCCACTTCCATCCATGCTTCGTATACCGAACGGACATGATTCTCTTTCTGAGACTTGCGTGAAGCAAAAGAGGTGAAATCATACGTCCCTATGAAATGTCGTAAGCCCTCCTGCATTGCCATAATATCAAGCTTCGCATGATGATGATATTGCAGTCTTCTGTTGAATACATCCGGGAATTGATTCGCATTGACTGTATAACGATATGTTTTCTTTTTCGCTGCATAGCGAGAATGAAAATCAGCCGAAACTTCAATCGCATCAATAACGACAATATCGGAGGGTAATCTGGAGTTGAGTGCAATACACCAACGTTCAATCGGGATCTGGGACTCCGTAGGAAAATTGAAGATTTGTCTGCGGGCGTGAACACCTGCATCTGTTCGGCCTGAACCTGTAATTTTAACCTTCTCACCGGTTAAAGCACGAATCGCATCTTCAAGATGATCCTGAATGGTATTCCCACCCGGCTGTACTTGGAAGCCGTAATAGGCAGTGCCATCATAAGTTAACGTCATACATAAGTTCCGCATTATTACCACACCTTTGTTCCATACTATACATATCCCTATCCCGAACAGCAAAAGAAGCCCCTTACGGAGCTTCTATTACAGCACGAATTCCGAAATGAAGAGAAAAAAAGGGTTAATCCAGAATCGTTGATTCTGTCCCTTTCCTCATCTCATCTGTTTTACGCGCGGTCTACCAGTTCCAAGTAAACCATTGGCGCTGCGTCACCACGACGAGGTCCCAGTTTCAAGATACGAGTGTATCCACCTGGACGCTCAGCGTAACGACCGGACAATTCGCTAAACAGTTTTTGGATTGCATCTTGCTCACCATCGATAGTTTCGCGGCGAACATAAGCTGCCACTTGGCGACGGGCATGAAGATCTCCCTTTTTCGCTTTAGTGATCAGTTTTTCAGCAATAGAGCGAACCTCTTTTGCTTTCGCTTCAGTTGTCTGAATGCGTTCGTATAAGAACAGGTCGGTTACCAGGTCACGGAACAAAGCTTTACGTGCGCTGGAATTACGGCCCAACTTTTGGTATGCCATTGTTTTCCCTCCTTCACTTCAAGCACTCGGCTGTCTATTCTTCTGTACGGAGTCCCAAACCAAGTTCCTCAAGCTTCTCTTGAACTTCTTCCAAAGACTTGCGTCCGAGGTTACGGACTTTCATCATGTCTTCTTCCGTTTTCGTAGTCAGCTCTTGCACGGTATTAATACCGGCACGTTTGAGGCAGTTGTAGGAACGAACAGAGAGATCCAGCTCTTCGATCGTCATTTCGAGTACTTTTTCTTTTTTGTCTTCTTCTTTTTCGACCATGATCTCTGCATCTTTCGCTTCGTCTGTAAGACCCACGAAGAGCATCAGATGCTCAGTCAAAATTTTAGCGCCGAGGCTTACAGCCTCTTCAGGACGAATACTTCCATCAGTCCAAACTTCCAACGTGAGCTTGTCATAGTTGGTCACTTGACCGACACGCGTATTTTCCACAGCGTAGTTAACGCGACTGATCGGGGTGAAGATGGAATCGACTGGGATGACGCCGATCGGCTGGTCATCGCGTTTATTCCGATCTGCCTGGACGTAGCCGCGACCGCGATTGGCAAAAATACGCATGTGAAGTCTCGAACCTGGTCCGAGCGTAGCAATGTGCAAATCCGGGTTAAGGATTTCCACATCGGAGTCAGCACGGATATCTCCAGCCGTAATTGCTCCTTCGCCTTCAGCATCAATCTCGAGCACTTTCTCCTCATCAGAATGAATCTTAAGCGACAAAGCTTTCAGGTTAAGAATAACCTCCGTTACATCTTCCATTACGCCAGGAACTGTAGCAAATTCATGCAGAACGCCATCGATTTGAACCGAAGACACTGCCGCACCCGGCAGTGACGAGAGCAAGATTCGGCGAAGCGAGTTTCCAAGCGTCGTACCGTATCCGCGCTCAAGCGGTTCTACTACGAATTTCCCATAGGTGCCATCATCGTTGACGTCTACCGTCTCAATTTTCGGCTTTTCGATTTCAATCACTGCAATACCCCTCCTTCAAAACGTCGGTCCTCTATGAAACATTTACCTTCTCTTGCGAAAACATGTAGTAGTATGCCTAAACAACCATTATTAGCAGATTGTGCCGGAAATATACCACACGCAGGGGCAAATCTCATTAGACACGACGACGTTTTGGAGGACGGCATCCGTTATGCGGGACTGGAGTTACGTCTTTGATCAGGTTAACTTCAAGACCAGCAGCTTGCAAAGAGCGGATCGCTGCTTCACGGCCTGCGCCTGGTCCTTTAACCATAACCTCAACGGCTTTCATCCCATGTTCCATTGCAGCTTTGGCAGCAGTCTCAGCAGCCATTTGTGCAGCAAACGGAGTCGATTTACGGGAACCTCTGAATCCGAGGCCGCCGGAGCTTGCCCACGAAATTGCATTTCCGTGAGGATCCGTAATAGTAACGATAGTGTTATTGAAAGTGGAACGGATATGCGCCACGCCAGATTCAATATTCTTACGGTCACGACGTTTAGTACGTACGACTTTTTTCGGTTTAGCCATTTTCTCTTATCCCCCCTTATTATTTCTTCTTGTTCGCTACTGTACGACGAGGACCTTTACGAGTACGAGCATTCGTTTTCGTACGTTGTCCACGAACAGGCAGACCACGACGATGACGAACTCCACGGTAACAACCGATCTCCGTCAAACGTTTAATATTCAAAGAGATTTCTCGACGCAGGTCACCTTCTACTTTGACCTCTTTATCGATACTTTCACGCAATTTGCTGACTTCATCTTCCGTCAAATCACGAACACGAGTGTCCGGATTGATGCCTGTTGTGCTCAGAATTTTCTGGGAAGTCGTTTTACCGATTCCGAAAATATAAGTCAAGGCGATCTCAACGCGCTTATCACGTGGCAAATCCACACCAGCTATACGTGCCATTTTACGCTACACCCCCTTCTTTAACCTTGTTTTTGTTTGTGTTTCGGATTTTCACAGATAACCATAACATTCCCTTTGCGGCGAATGACTTTGCACTTTTCGCAAATCGGCTTGACCGAAGGTCTTACCTTCATGTGAATTACCTCCTCAAAGTTTTGCTAAGCAAAACCCTCTTCGTAAGCATTGACCTTGTTCTACTATTGTAAAACCGGCTTCGAAGCTTTCGCAAGTTTTGCCGGGCAAAACCCGCTACATAAGCTTCACAGTTCATTGCAACTGTCTACTACTATTTACGGTAAGTTATGCGACCTTTTGTTAAATCATAAGGCGACAACTGAACAACTACTTTGTCTCCAGTCAGGATACGGATAAAGTGCATCCGCAGTTTTCCGGAAACGTGAGCGAGAATTTGATGACCGTTCTCAAGCTCAACCTTGAATGTTGCATTCGGTAGCGGTTCGAGAACCGTACCTTCCACTTCAATGACATCTTCCTTAGCCATTAGTCAGTCTCCTTTCTCTTCAGCTTGAATGTTGGTGGATTCCAGAAATGAATGAACCGCGTAACGGAGCTTTCCATTTGTCACCCGACCACTCTCGTTTAAACTGTTCACAACCTCGCTGCTAATCATGGGCTGGAGTTCAAGATGAAGAAGATTCTTCTTCTTTGGTTGATCAAACTTACGTTTGTCTCCATCCGCAATATATACGAACTTACTGTCCGCTATAGCAACAATTACTGCGGCTTGGTCCGCATTGCGGCCTTTACGGATCTTCACAAGTTGACCGAGCTGCGGATTAGACTGACTGTTCATGCCTCATCACCTACGCATTCAGTTTCGTGAAAATTTCCATACCATCTGGTGTAACTGCTACGGTGTGTTCAAAGTGGGCACATAACTTTCCATCAACCGTGACGACAGTCCAGTTATCTTCCAACGTTTTCACATACCGTCTACCTACGTTAACCATCGGCTCTATGGCCAGCACCATGCCCGCTTTAAGCCGTGGTCCCCGATCGGGAAGACCATAGTTCGGAATCTGTGGTTCTTCGTGCAGATCTGCGCCTATGCCGTGACCGACATATTCACGAACTACGGAGAACCCTTCATCTTCAATATATTTCTGAATCGCATGAGATATTGTAAACAAGCGAACGTCCGGTTTTACCAGCGCCAGACCTGCGTATAACGAAGCCTCGGTAACGTCCAGAAGACGACGGGCTTCTTCGGAAATACGGCCGACCGGATAAGTCCAGGCGGAATCTCCATGATACCCCTGGTACTGCGCGCCAATGTCAAACGTAACGATATCGCCCTCGTTCAACTTGCGTTTGCCGGGAAATCCATGTACCAACTCTTCATTTACTGAAGCGCACACACTGGCAGGGAAACCGTTATAACCTTTGAAAGACGGCACAGCTCCTTGACTGCGGATATATTGATCGGCCATATGGTCAAGTTCTCCAGTCGTAATACCGGGAGCGATATGCTCTGCCAAGAGACGGTGCGTTTCCGCAACAATTCTCCCTGCTTCCCTCATCAAGCCCAGTTCCGTTTCGGACTTACCAATGATCATCAATTAACCTCTCAGTAAGGACACGATTTCTTGAGAAACTTGATCGATATCCTGTTCTCCGTTCATTTGACGAAGAAGACCTTTAGTCTCATAGAACGTGAGGAGTGGTGCTGTTTTGTTGATATACTCGTCCAGTCGTGTACCTACACTCTCTTCATTATCATCAGAGCGTTGATACAACTCACCAGCGCATTTATCACAAATACCTTCCTGCTTAGGCGGATTGAATACCACATGATAAGTGGAACCACAGTTTTTACAAATTCGACGACCCGTCAAACGAGCCAGCAATTTGTTGCGATCCACTTTCAGGTTGATTACATGATCGAGACCTGAGTTCAATCGATCCAGAATGCCATCGAGCGCTTCTGCTTGCGAAAGGGTTCTTGGAAATCCGTCCAAGAGGAAACCTTCTCTGCAGTCAGGCTGCTGCAAACGTTCTTCAACGATGCCAATGGTTACATCATCTGGTACAAGCAATCCTTGATCCATATATTCCTTGGCTTTCATGCCAATGGGAGTTCCCTGTTTGATCGCGAGACGAAATGCATCGCCTGTTGAAATATGGGGAATACCGAACTCTTTCACGATGACGTCTGCTTGCGTTCCTTTTCCTGCCCCCGGAGGGCCCATGAATAGGATGTTCACGTTATGTCACTCCCTCCAAGACTACCCTACATCAACAAACAGCACAATAGGTGCCGGCAAGTAAATCTTCACTCGACCGGTACCTATTGCCTATTTATTGATAAAACCTTTGTAGTGGCGTTTGATCAATTGGCTTTCGATTTGCTTCATCGTATCCAGCGCAACACCGATAACGATCAGGAGGGATGTTCCTCCAATTTGCGCAGATTGAGGCAAACCAGAAAGTGCCCCTAAGAATACAGGCAGAACGGAAATGACTGCCAAGAAGATGGCTCCGGCCATTGTCAAACGAGTCATGACACGGGTCAGATATTTCTCGGTTGCTTTACCCGGGCGAATGCCTGGGATGTAACCGCCGTTCTTTTTCATATTATCAGCCATCTGCTGTGGATTCATCTGTACAAAAGTATAGAAGAATGTGAAACCGAAGATCATCACGACATACAGCAACATACCCAGAGGTTTGTGTGTAGTCAGGTTCTGTCCGATCCACTGTGCCCAGAGGCGATCTGCCCAGAAGTTGGCGATGATCGTTGGGAACATCAACAGCGATGAAGCAAAGATGACAGGGATAACACCTGCTGCATTAATTTTCAGCGGGATATGTGTATTCTGTCCACCGTACATTTTGTTACCTACGACACGTTTAGCGTACTGTACAGGAATTTTCCGAATCGCCTGCTGAATGTAAATGACTCCTATGATGATCAACACAATAACAATTGCGATGATAACACCTTTAAGAATATTCATAAACAGTTGGTCAGGTTGAATGAAGTCAGATTCGATCGTTTGTTTGATAATGTTAGGCACCGTAGATAGGATACCCGCAAAGATCAAGATCGAAATCCCGTTTCCTATGCCCTTCTCGGTGATCTGCTCACCAAGCCACATCAGGAATGAAGTACCGGCCGTAAGTACAATCGCGATCAAGATATAATCTGCAAAAGTAGCGTTAGGCACCATCTCTGTATTGTACAAGCGGTTGAATCCGATCGACGTACCAAACGCTTGAATCAATGCCAGCCCGATGGTTAAATAACGGGTTAACTGTGCAGATTTCTTCTTACCTTGTTCACCTTGCTTTGCCCACTCCGCTAATTTAGGAATAACGTCCATGGAAAGCAACTGTACTATGATAGACGCAGTGATGTAAGGCACGATCCCGAGCGCAAATATCGAGAACTGGAAGAGCGCTCCACCCGAGAACGTATTGAGAAGTCCAAAAACTTCTTTACCCGCAGAATTTGTCGCTTCGAACACATCTTTGTTAACTCCCGGCACGGGGACAAAGGAGCCGATGCGGTAAATGATCAGTACAAAAAGGGTAAATAATACCCTTTTGCGCAGATCTTCAACCCGCCAGATATTCTTTAGGGTCTTGAACATTAAATCACCTCAGTTGTACCGCCAGCAGCTTCAATTTTCTCAATAGCAGATTGAGAAAACTTGTTAGCTTTAACAGTCAGCTTCACAGTGACATCACCGTTACCCAGGATTTTGATTCCGGATTTAGCGTTTTTAACTACGCCGTTCGTCATCAAGAATTCTGGAGTTACTTCAGTACCCGCAGCAAAACTGTTCAGGTCTTCAGTATTCACAACTGCATATTCTTTGCGAGTTGGGTTTACAAAACCACGTTTTGGCAAGCGACGATACAATGGATTTTGTCCACCTTCGAAGCCTGGACGAACTCCACCGCCAGAACGAGAATTTTGTCCTTTGTGACCGCGACCTGATGTTTTACCTGTACCACTACTTGGACCGCGACCAAGACGTTTACGTTCTTTGCGGGATCCAGGAGATGGTGAAAGCTCATGTAACTTCATCGTTCGTTGCACCTCCTTAAAGATTTGTGGGATTAACCCGTTTTTAAGCTTCTACTTCTTTAACAGCAACCAAGTGGCTTACTTTGTTAATCATACCACGGATGGCAGGATTATCGTTTTGTACCACTTTGCTATTGATTTTGCGCAAACCCAATGTTTTCACAGTTGTTCTTTGCGTCTCCGGACGTCCGATCAAGCTGCGGACGAGGGTAATTTCTAATTTAGCCATGAGAATTCCCTCCTTAACCCAGAAGCTCTTCGACGGATTTTCCGCGCAGTTTAGCCACGTCTTCAGCACGCTTCAAACGGGACAAACCTTCCAAAGTCGCATTGACCATGTTCATGGAATTCGAAGAACCCAGAGATTTTGTCAAAATGTCACCTACACCAGCAAGTTCGAGAACCGCACGTACAGGACCACCAGCGATAACACCAGTACCTTCAGATGCTGGTTTCAACAGCACGCGTCCTGCGCCGAACTTACCTGTTACCAAGTGAGGAATCGATGTTCCTACGAGTGGAACGTGTACAAGGTTTTTCTTAGCGTCTTCAATACCTTTGCGAATTGCATCAGGTACTTCGCCCGCTTTACCGATACCAGCTCCAACCCAGCCGTTGCCGTCGCCGACTACAACCAGTGCGCTAAAGCTGAAACGGCGTCCGCCTTTTACTACTTTAGCTACGCGATTAATATTTACAACTCTTTCAGTCAGTTCCAAAGTATTCGGATCTACACGCAAGTCGTTAACCTCCTTTTGAAAAATATCTTAAAACTCAAGTCCTGCTTCACGAGCCGCTTCAGCCAATGCTGCGATACGACCATGGTACAGATAACCGCTACGGTCAAATACGATGTTGGAAACACCTTTATCTTTAGCACGTTTAGCAACGAGTTCGCCAACTTTACGAGCTGATTCAACAGATGCACCATTTTTGATGTCAGTGCTCAATTCTTTGTCTACAGTAGACGCAGAAGCGATTGTTACACCAGCAACATCATCGATGATTTGAGCATACATATGTTTACCAGAACGGAATACGTTCAAACGAGGACGTGCTGCCGTTCCTTGGATTTTCTTACGAACACGAAGGTGTCTTTTCAGACGAGCCTTATTTTTATCTGGTTTCGTAATCATCTCAAAGATTCACTCCTTTCAGGTTACCTCGCTGGCTTCAAAGCAGAAGCCACGGGGTATATTAGAGACACACGAAGCAAGCAAGCCGAAAGCCGCGCAAAGGCGGTAAGAGAAATCTTATTTCTTCTTACCGGCTTTACCTTCCTTACGGATGATACGCTCGCCTTCATATTTAATACCTTTACCTTTGTATGGCTCAGGCTCACGTACGGAACGGATTTTAGCAGCGTAAGCACCTACACGCTCTTTGTCAATTCCGCGAACGATGATTTTTGTATTCGAAGGTACTTCGAATTCAATTCCCGCTTCCGGTGTAATTTCAACCGGGTGAGAGTAACCAACGTTTAGAACGATTTTATCTCCGGATTTGCTTGCACGATATCCGACCCCAACCAATTCCAGAGATTTCGCGAATCCTTCAGTAACGCCGCTCACCATATTGTTTACAACGCTACGCGTTGTGCCGTGCAAAGAACGGTGAGTTTTGTTATCGGAAGGACGCACAACTGTGATTTCGTTATTTTCAACTGTAACCTTCATGTCTTTATGAAGCTCACGAGTCAAAGTTCCTTTTGGTCCTTTTACCGTAATAACGGTGTTGTCCAGGGTGATGTCTACACCACTTGGTACTGTGATTGGTTTGCGACCAATACGAGACATATGTTGCACCTCCTATCTTGTGACGTTATATTACCAAACGTAGCAAACGACTTCTCCGCCGGATTTCGATTGACGAGCTTCTTTGTCCGTCATGATACCTTTAGATGTCGAGATGATCGCGATTCCCAGGCCACCAAGTACACGAGGTACTTCGTTGCTTTTCGTGTAAACACGAAGACCAGGTTTACTGATTCTTTTCAGACCAGTGATAACGCGCTCGTTATTTTGACCGTATTTCAGGAAAACACGGATAATCCCTTGTTTGTTATCATCGATAACTTCAGCGTCACGGATGAAACCTTCACGCTTCAGGATATCGGCGATTTGTTTTTTCATTGTCGAAGCAGGCATTTCTACCGTTTCGTGACGAACAGTGTTCGCGTTACGAATACGAGTAAGCATATCTGCAATTGGATCAGACATAGTCATTGTGAGTTAACCTCCTTCCCGTTCAGGACTTTTTACCAGCTTGCTTTTTTCACGCCAGGGATCTGGCCTTTATAAGCTAATTCACGGAAACAAATTCTGCAAATTTTGAACTTTTGCAGGACCGAATGTGGACGTCCGCAACGCTCACAGCGTGTATATGCACGTACTTTAAACTTAGGTGTACGTTGTTGTTTAACTTTCATCGAAGTTTTTGCCACTTAGCCTGACACCTCCTAAATAATTTCGGAGAAAAGGGAGTCTTTCCAGACACCCGGAAACGTTATGCCAACATTACTTAACGAAAGGCATTCCCATTTGCGTGAGCAATTCGCGGGACTCTTCGTCTGTTTTCGCCGTTGTTACGATGACAATATCCATACCGCGGACTTTATCAACTTTATCATACTCGATCTCTGGGAAGATCAATTGTTCTTTCAGACCCAGTGTGTAGTTACCACGTCCGTCGAAAGCTTTGCTCGATACACCACGGAAGTCGCGGACACGAGGAAGCGTAACGTTGAACAGTTTATCGAGGAAGAAGTACATACGCTCGCCGCGCAATGTTACTTTAACACCGATAGGCATATTCTCACGCAGTTTGAATCCTGCGATAGATTTTTTAGCACGAGTGATTACAGGTTTTTGACCTGCGATCAGTTGCAAATCGCTTACTGCGGAATCCAACACTTTGGAGTTTTGGACAGCGTCGCCCACACCCATGTTGATAACGATTTTCTCGATTTTCGGCACTTGCATTACCGTTGTATAGTTAAACTTCTGCATCAAAGCAGGAGCGATTTCTTGCAGGTAACGTTCTTTCATTCTTGATGCCATGAATCATAGCCCTCCTTTCTCATTCGGTTCAATTAGTCGATAATTTCTCCGGAACGTTTAGCAACGCGCACTTTCTTTCCGTTATCCAAAACTTTGTAACCTACACGGGTTACTTTTCCGCTCTTCGGATCGATGTGCATTACGTTGGAAACGTGAATCGGAGCTTCCTTCTCGATAATGCCGCCTTGCGGATTTTGCTGGTTAGGCTTCTGGTGTTTTTTCACCATGTTAACACCTTCCACAAGGACGCGGTTCTCACGAGGATAAGCAGCGATGACACGGCCTTTTTTACCTTTGTCTTTACCGCTGATCACCATAACCGTATCTTCCTTCTTAACGTGAAGTTTGTTGTTATGGGATTCCAGAACTTTTTTCACTCTTGGCATTTCGTACACCTCCTGTTTCTAACATCACGAGATTAAGCTTTAGATTACTTCTGGAGCCAAGGAAACGATTTTCATGAAGTCTTTATCGCGAAGTTCGCGAGCAACTGGTCCGAAAATACGTGTTCCACGTGGGCTTCTGTCGTCTTTTACAACAACCGCTGCATTTTCATCAAAACCGATGTAGGAACCGTCTTTACGACGTACAGAACGTTTCGTACGAACGACAACCGCTCTAACTACATCACCTTTTTTGACAACGCCGCCTGGTGTTGCTTGTTTAACAGAACAAACGATCAGATCACCGATTTGAGCTGTACGACGTCCCGTACCGCCGAGTACGCGGATACACATCAGTTCCTTCGCACCGGAGTTGTCAGCCACAGTCAAACGTGTAAATGGTTGAATCATTTAGTATTCCTCCTTTCAGCAGTGCTGCTGAGCATTAGATGATAACCGCTTTTTCTACGATTTCAGTAAGTCTCCAGCGTTTATCTTTCGAAAGCGGACGAGTCTCCATGATTTTCACCGTGTCACCGATTTTCGCAGTGTTTTCTTCGTCATGTGCTTTGAATTTTTTAGTAACCTTAATGCGTTTATGGTACAAGTTGTGTTTTTTGTAAGTTTCTACAGCAACAACAATTGTTTTGTCCATTTTATCGCTGACCACTTTACCAGTTTGCACTTTACGTGCGTTACGTTCTTCGCTCATTGTTGGCCTCCTTCCTGATTACGGACGGATTGTCCATCCTATCCCTAATTAACCGATTCCCAATTCTCTCTCACGGATAATGGTTTTAGCACGAGCTATTTCTTTCCGCACATCACGGATGCGAGTCGGGTTATCCAGCTGACCGGTAGCTAATTGAAAGCGGAGGTTAAAGAGTTCTTCTTTAAATCCGGCAATCTTTTGCTCGATTTCAGCAGAGGTTAGGTTGCGAAATTCACTAGCTTTCATTTGCTTCACCACCCAATTCTTCACGTTTCACGAACTTCGTTTTGATTGGCAGTTTGTGAGCGGCAAGACGCATTGCTTCGCGTGCAATTTCCTCCGGTACACCAGCAAGTTCAAACATGATCTTACCTGGTTTCACTACTGCAACCCATTTTTCTACGTTACCTTTACCGCTACCCATCCGAACCTCGAGAGGCTTTTGAGTGATTGGTTTGTCTGGGAAAATTTTGATCCAAACTTTACCACCACGTTTGATGTAACGAGTCATCGCAATACGAGCCGCTTCGATCTGACGGTTCGTAATCCAAGCCGGTTCCGTAGCTTGCAGACCGTATTCGCCAAAGTTCAGAGTCGTTCCGCCTTTAGCTTGGCCTTTCATATGTCCACGTTGTTGCTTACGGTGTTTTACACGTTTTGGTACCAACATGATTAGTTGCCTCCTTCCTTAGCAGCTTGTTTCTTAGCCGTAGGAAGAACCTCTCCACGATAGATCCATACTTTTACGCCGATACGTCCGTAAGTAGTATGAGCCTCTGCTGTACCATAGTCAATGTCAGCACGCAGTGTGTGCAGTGGAACAGTTCCTTCGCTGTAGCCTTCAGAACGTGCGATCTCAGCACCGCCAAGACGTCCGCCTACTTGAGTTTTGATACCTTTAGCACCGGAGCGCATAGTTCTTTGAATTGCTTGTTTCAGAGCACGACGGAAAGAAACACGACGTTCCAATTGTTGTGCAATGCTTTCAGCTACAAGAACAGCGTCCAAGTCTTGGTTCTTAATTTCAGAAATGTTGATGTGTACTTTTTTACCGCCAGCAATTTTCGTAATTTGGTTACGAAGATTTTCAACTTCCGAACCACCCTTACCAATAACCATACCTGGTTTAGCAGTGTGAATCGTTACGTTTACGCGGTTAGCCGCTCTCTCAATTTCTACACGAGATAAAGCGGAGTCTTTCAATTTATTTTTCAGGAATTCACGAATTCTCACGTCTTCCATCAAAAGATCACCGAAGTCTTTGCCTGCATACCACTTAGATTCCCAGTCACGGATAATTCCGACACGGAGTCCGACTGGATTTACCTTTTGGCCCACACATTTCCCCTCCTTCTACTTCTCAGATACCACCAAAGTAATGTGGCTAGTACGTTTGTTAATACGACTTGCACGTCCCATTGCACGAGGGCGGAAACGTTTCATTGTCGGTCCTTGGTTCACGTAAGCTTGCGAGATAACCAAGTTGTTAACATCCAAAGAATAGTTATGTTCCGCATTCGCAATAGCGGAGTTAAGCAACTTCTCAACGATTGGAGAAGCGGATTTCGGAGTGTGACGGAGAATGGCAACCGCCTCACCTACTTGCTTGCCGCGAATCAAGTCAACAACGAGTTGAACTTTACGAGGAGCAATCCGGATAAACTTAGCATGTGCTTTTGCTTCCATTGTGTAACCTCCTCTCAAACATTAAAGATGTTCATTTATCTTCTTGTTTTCTTATCATCATCAGTATGGCCTTTGTACGTACGGGTTGGAGCGAACTCACCCAGTTTGTGTCCGACCATGTCCTCAGTTACATATACTGGCACGTGTTTACGACCATCGTAAACGCCAAATGTGTGTCCGATGAATTGTGGGAAAATTGTAGAACGACGGGACCAGGTTTTGATTACGTTCTTCTTACCTGAAGCTTCCATCTCTTCTACCTTTTTGAGCATGTAGCCATCAATGAATGGCCCTTTTTTCAAACTGCGACCCATGTGGAGATCCTCCCTTCAAACGTAGCTATTATGCATCCGCAGATGCCTCACGAAGTTATGCACAGTGTGTATTACTTCGTGCGGCGGCGAATGATGTATTTATCAGAAGCTTTATTTTTCTTACGCGTTTTGTAACCAAGAGTAGGTTTACCCCATGGTGACATTGGCGATTTACGTCCGATTGGAGCACGACCTTCACCACCACCGTGTGGGTGATCGTTAGGGTTCATTACTACACCACGAACCTCAGGACGTTTACCCAACCAACGGCTACGACCGGCTTTACCGATTTTGATGAGCTCGTGGTCTTGGTTACCAACAGATCCGATTGTCGCACGGCAAACTTTCAAAATACGACGAACTTCTCCGGAAGAGAGACGAACGGAAACGTATTTTTCTTCTTTACCAAGCAATTGAGCTTCTGTACCAGCAGCACGAACCAATTGTCCGCCTTTACCTGGTTTCAACTCGATGTTGTGGATAACGGTACCTACTGGAATGTTTTCGAGTGGCAGTGCGTTACCGATTTTGATGTCTGATTCAGGTCCGGAGAATACTTGATCTCCAACTTTCAAACCTTTAGGAGCGATGATATAACGTTTCTCACCATCAGCATAGTGAATCAGAGCGATGTTGGATGTACGGTTCGGGTCATACTCAATCGTAGCAACGCGGCCCGGTATTCCATCTTTAGTACGTTTGAAGTCAATGATACGGTATTTACGTTTGTGTCCACCACCATGGTGACGAACTGTAATTTTACCTTGGTTGTTGCGGCCTGCTTGTTTGCTCAACGGGGCCAACAACGATTTCTCCGGCTGATTTGTGGTGATTTCCTCAAATGTAGAAACGGACATGTTCCGTCTTGCCGGGGAAGTTGGTTTATACTTTTTGATTGGCACTGGGTTTCCCTCCTTACTTCAAAAATTCAATTATACAGTTTCAAAGAACTCAAGCGTTTTGCTGTCTTTTGTCAGCGTTACAAACGCTTTTTTCCATTCGCTAGTATATCCGGAATAACGTCCGTACCGTTTCGGCTTAGCTGGAACACGAAGCGTGTTCACGTTTTTCACTTTTACATTGAAAATAGCTTCTACTGCCTTTTTGATCTCGGTTTTGTTTGCACGGATATCGACTTCAAATACATATTTCAAGTCGTTCATCATGTCAGCAGTACGTTCCGTAATAATCGGACGTTTTACAATATCACGAGGATCCTTCATTACGCGAGCACCTCCTCTACCTTCTGAACTGCTTCTTTCGTAATGATCAATTTGTCGTGCGAAAGCACGTCAAGAACATTAATGCCGTCAGCAGCTACGAATTTCACGCCTGGAATATTCCGTGCGGAAAGAGCTACATTATCATCATAGCTAGGAGCTACAATCAAAGCTTTACGTCCCACTTTGAGGTTACTCAAGATGGCTGCGAATTCTTTAGTTTTAGGTGTGCTCAATGTGAGAGCGTCCAAAACGATAATGTCATTGTCAAGCACTTTGGATGAAAGGGCTGATTTGATCGCCAAGCGACGAACTTTCTTAGGCAGTTTGTACGCATAGCTCCGTGGTGTTGGACCAAATACGATACCGCCGCCTTTCCATTGTGGTGAACGAATTGAACCTTGACGAGCGCGACCTGTACCTTTTTGTTTCCAAGGCTTACGTCCACCGCCACGTACTTCAGAACGTCCTTTTACTTTGTGGGTACCTTGACGAAGGGAAGCGCGTTGCATAAGAACTGCATCGTACAGAACGTGTTGGTTCGGCTCAATTCCGAAAACCGCATCGTTCAATTCAACTTCGCCTACTTGGCTACCATCTACATTGTAAACTGATACTTTTGGCATTTTGTGTTCCTCCTTTCTTCAGTGGTTATTTTTTCACCGTTTCTTTAACTTTAATGAGACTGTTTTTCGGTCCAGGAATGGAACCTTTCACGAGCAACACGTTACGCTCAGCGTCTACTTTAACTACTTCAAGACGTTGGATTGTAACAGTATCATGTCCCATGTGTCCTGGCAGGCGTTTGCCTTTAGGAACGCGGTTAGCTTGGATCGAACCCATTGAACCAGGGCCACGGTGGTAACGCGAACCGTGTGACATAGGTCCAGTGCTTTGTCCCCAACGTTTGATAACGCCGGCAAAACCTTTACCTTTAGATACACCCGTTACGTCAACGAATTCGCCTTCAGCGAAAATGTCAGCTTTCAGTTCTTGGCCAACTTCATATTCTGCGATGTTGATACCGCGAACTTCACGAACGTAGCGCTTAGGGGCAGTGTTCGCTTTTTTAGCGTGACCTGCTTCTGGCTTGTTAGCATTTTTCTCTTTCTTATCGGAGTAACCGATTTGAATTGCTTCGTAGCCATCGTTCTCAATGTCTTTCTTTTGCAAAACAACACAAGGGCCTGCTTCGATAACCGTTACTGGAACTACGTTACCTTCAGGAGTAAATACTTGAGTCATTCCGAGTTTTTTTCCTAAGATTGCTTTCATGTTGACACCTCTTTTCCTCTATACATGGTCTTTGTTGTAGCTATATTACAATTTAATTTCGATATCTACACCGGACGGCAGATCCAAGCGCATCAAGGCATCCACAGTTTGTGGAGTCGGGTTAACGATGTCGATCAAACGTTTATGTGTACGTTGTTCGAATTGTTCCCGAGAATCCTTGTACTTGTGCACCGCACGAAGAATAGTAATGATTTGTTTTTCAGTAGGAAGCGGAATCGGACCGGATACACCAGCACCCGAACGTTTTGCTGTTTCAACAATTTTCTCCGCGGATTGATCAAGAATTCTGTGGTCGTAAGCTTTCAAACGAATACGAATTTTTTGCTTTGCCATTTTAGTCCCTCCTTCTATCGCCCAATTTTTTATCGGACATACTCCGTGAAAATTTTCTAGCCACTCTCCCATGGCAAAGGGGCCGGGTGTGCCAGTAACCTCTCACATCATCGCAACGTCACAGAACAACATTCATTATTATATAGAAAAGATAGGCGTATTGCAAGCATATTTAAGAAAAACATTTAAACTTATCTTTTCTGATGAAATGACTTCGTTTATTGCAGTGTTATTCTTCAATATCCAGGCTGCCTTGCCAATCCTTCTAAACTCGTAAATGATGTTCATTTCGTATGACGCAGGTTCCGAAACTTTTAACATAATAAAAGAGTTCTCTATCCGATGTCGGATAAAGAACTCTTCCGAAGCTTCGTTACAATACAATGTTACTCGTTCCAGTACACTGTTGCATATGCTTTATTCAGCGTTAAGCCGAATTATTTTTGGATAGATGCTACGGAACCGGCACCTACTGTACGTCCACCTTCACGAATGGAGAACTTAGTTCCTTCTTCAATCGCGATTGGGGAGATCAGGGAAACAGTAACAGTGATGTTATCACCAGGCATTACCATTTCAGTACCTTCAGGCAAGTTGATGATGCCTGTTACGTCAGTTGTACGGAAGTAGAACTGTGGACGGTAACCAGTGAAGAATGGTTTGTGACGTCCGCCCTCTTCTTTAGTCAGAACGTAGATTTGAGCTGTGAATTCTGTGTGAGGCTTAACAGAACCCGGTTTAGCCAAAACTTGGCCACGCTCGATGTTGTTACGGTCAACACCACGAAGAAGTGCTCCGATGTTGTCACCAGCTTGAGCGGAATCCAGCAATTTGCGGAACATCTCAACGCCTGTTACAACAGATTTTTTAGTTTCTTCAGTGATACCAACGATTTCGATCTCTTCGCCGACTTTAACAGTACCACGCTCTACACGGCCAGTAGCAACAGTACCACGACCAGTGATGGAGAATACGTCCTCGACAGGCATCAAGAAAGGCTTGTCAGTTTGACGCTCAGGCAGTGGGATGTAAGTGTCGATCTCTTTGAACATCTCAACGATTTTTTGAGCCCATTCGCCATCTGGGTTTGCCAGTGCTTCACGAGCGGATCCACGAGTGATTGGAGTATCGTCACCTGGGAACTCATATTCGTTAAGAAGGTCGCGAACTTCCATCTCAACCAATTCCAACAACTCTTCGTCTTCAACCATGTCACATTTGTTCAAGAATACAACAATGTAAGGTACGCCTACTTGACGGGAGAGCAAGATGTGCTCACGAGTTTGTGGCATTGGGCCGTCAGCTGCGGATACTACCAAGATAGCTCCGTCCATTTGTGCCGCGCCAGTGATCATGTTTTTAACATAGTCGGCGTGACCTGGGCAGTCTACGTGAGCGTAGTGACGAGTGTCAGTTTCGTACTCAACGTGTGCTGTGGAGATAGTGATACCGCGCTCGCGCTCTTCTGGAGCTTTGTCGATTTGGTCGAATGCTACAGCAGCACCACCGTAAGTTTTGGACAATACAGTTGTGATTGCAGCAGTCAGAGTTGTTTTACCGTGATCGACGTGACCAATAGTACCGATGTTAACGTGGGGTTTATTACGTTCGTATTTAGCCTTTGCCATTTGAACGTGGCCTCCTTAAAATTATAATTTTATGTTTTCACTGAATGAAGTGCTCCGAAATGAATTCTTATGCACTTGCATCCAGTGTGAGAAAACTACTCGGTGCCTTTTGTTTTAGCAACGATTTCTTCAGCGATGCTCTTAGGAACTTCTTCATAATGAGAGAGTTCCATGGAGAATACGCCGCGTCCTTGAGTACCGGAACGAAGAGTTGTAGAGTAACCAAACATTTCAGACAAAGGTACCTTAGCACGGATGATTTGAGCTCCACTACGGGAATCCATACCTTCGATGCGGCCACGACGGGAGTTCAACATACCCATTACGTCACCCATGTACTCTTCTGGAACAGTTACTTCTACTTTCATGATAGGCTCAAGCAGAACTGGTTTACACTTGTCTTTAGCCGCTTTAAGCGCCATAGATCCGGCAATTTTAAATGCCATCTCGTTGGAATCGACATCATGGTAAGATCCGTCTACGATTGTAGCCTTAACGTCAACAAGCGGGAAGCCTGCAATAACGCCGTTTTTCATTTGCTCTTCAATCCCTGACAGTGCAGGTTGAATGTATTCTCTTGGAACGGAACCACCGACAACCTTACTTTCGAACTGGCTGCCTGTACCCGGCTCGAGAGGTTCGAATTCAACCCATACGTGACCGTATTGACCACGACCACCGGATTGACGTACGAATTTACCTTCAACGCGCGCTGGAGCACGGAATGTTTCACGGTAAGCTACTTGTGGTTTACCCACAGTAGTTTCAACCTTGAACTCACGACGCATACGGTCGATGATGATATCAAGGTGAAGCTCACCCATACCTGCCAAGATTGTTTGACCTGTTTCTTCGTCAGTATGAGCACGAAGAGTTGGATCCTCTTCAGTCAACTTACCGAGAGCAACACCCATTTTATCTTGGTCAGCTTTGGTTTTAGGTTCAACGGCGATTTCGATAACCGGATCAGGGAAGTTCATTGACTCCAGGATAACCGGATTTTTCTCATCACATAGTGTATCACCTGTACCCGTATCTTTCAAACCTACGGCAGCTGCAATATCACCGGAGTAAACTTCAGTGATCTCTTGACGGCTGTTCGCGTGCATTTGAAGGATACGACCGATACGCTCACGTTTGTTTTTAGTGGCATTCAATACATATGATCCGGATTGAAGAACACCGGAGTATACGCGGAAGAATGTCAATTTACCAACGTAAGGGTCAGTCATGATTTTGAATGCCAATGCGGAGAATGGCTCTTCATCAGAGGACTTACGAACTGCTTCAGTTCCATCTTCAAGATGACCAGTGATTGATGGTACATCTGTTGGAGCTGGCAAGTAGTCGATAACAGCATCCAACATCAGTTGAACACCTTTGTTACGGTATGAGGATCCACAGATAACTGGGAAGATCTTAACATCTACAACACCTTTACGGAGTACGGCTTTGATCTCATCAATTGTGATTTCTTCGCCTTCCAGGTATTTCATTGTCAAGTCTTCATCCAGTTCAGCAACGCGCTCAATCAACTCGTTGCGAAGTTCTTCAACTTGATCTGCAAATTCTGCAGGAATGTCGGTTTCTTCGATATCTTGTCCGAGATCATCTTTGTACATATGAGCTCTTTGTGCAACGATATCGATGATACCTTTGAAATCATTTTCAGCGCCGATTGGAAGTTGAATCGCAACAGCGTTCGCTTGAAGGCGATCACGCATGTCAGATACAACGTTCAGGAAGTCAGCACCGATGATATCCATTTTGTTTACATATGCGATACGAGGTACGCCGTACTTGTCAGCCTGTCTCCATACGGTTTCGGACTGAGGCTCAACGCCTTCTTTCGCACTGAATACACCAACTGCTCCGTCCAATACACGAAGGGAACGTTCAACTTCAACAGTGAAGTCAACGTGTCCCGGGGTATCAATAATATTAACGCGGTGGCCTTTCCAAGCAGCGGTAGTTGCAGCGGAAGTAATCGTAATTCCGCGCTCCTGTTCCTGTTCCATCCAGTCCATTGTCGCAGCGCCTTCGTGTACTTCACCGATTTTATGCGTACGTCCTGTGTAGAACAAGATCCGCTCAGTTGTCGTGGTTTTACCCGCATCAATATGAGCCATGATCCCGATATTACGTGTATTTTTCAAGGAGAACTCTCTAGCCATGAAATGGGTCTCCCTTCAAAATTGAAGTTTTTTATTGTGAACTGAATCCTACCAACGGTAGTGAGCAAACGCTTTGTTCGCTTCAGCCATTTTGTGCGTATCTTCACGTTTTTTAACGGAAGCGCCTGTGTTGTTGGAAGCGTCGATGATCTCAGCCGCCAAACGCTCTTCCATTGTTTTCTCACCGCGGTTGCGGGAGTAGTTCACGAGCCAACGTAGTCCCAGAGCAGTACGTCTCTCTGGTTTTACCTCGATTGGTACTTGGTAGTTGGCACCGCCGACACGGCGAGCTTTAACTTCCAGGACTGGCATGATATTCTTGATTGCTGCTTCAAATACTTCCATCGGGTCATTACCCGTACGTTCTTGAATCAACTTGAACGCATTATACAGAATGCTTTGAGCAACACCGCGTTTTCCGTCGAGCATGATGCGATTGATCAAACGAGTAACCAACTTGCTGTTGTATACCGGATCTGGCAACACGTCTCTTTTCGTAACTGGACCTTTGCGTGGCATGGATATCCCCCTTTCTTTCTTGTTCAGCAGACCCTGTACCTTCCAGACCTAAGCCAGAAGGCTTTCAGGTTCTCTGCTTATAATGGTTTAGGCTTTTTTAGCTTTTGGACGTTTTGCACCGTATTTCGAACGAGCTTGCATACGGTTGTTTACGCCTGCAGTATCGAGAGCTCCACGAACGATGTGATAACGAACTCCTGCAAGGTCTTTAACTTTACCTCCGCGGATCAGTACCACACTGTGCTCTTGAAGGTTATGTCCGATTCCCGGGATATAAGCAGTTACCTCGAGACGGTTCGTCAAACGAACACGAGCATACTTACGAAGTGCAGAGTTTGGTTTACGTGGAGTCATTGTACCTACACGAGTGCAGACACCACGTTTTTGTGGGGCACTGATGTTAGTAGATTCACGTTTCAAAGCGTTGAATCCTTTTTGCAAAGCTGGAGATTTTGACTTCTCAACTTTTGCTTGACGTCCTTTACGAACCAGTTGATTAATAGTTGGCATGTGATTGCCACCCCCTTCCTCAAATATTCATGTTTCTTTATAAACCTCTTTTCGCTAAGTCCACAGACCCAGGCGGTTCATAAAAAGACAAATGAAAAGTTTTTGCCTTAGAGAATCCCTAAAAGTTCTCGGACAAAAACGTTCCTTACACTATCATTTTACGACAGCAGCCATAGCTGCTCCCACTCCAATCCCGCAAGCTTTGCCGAGATTTTTCATTGTATCCACTTTCGTGTACTTCACATTGTGTTGTTCACACAAAGCAATGATTTTGGAAGTGAGCTGCGGATCACTATCTTCTGCGACATAGACTTCAGAAGCCATACCTGTCTGCACCATCCGCATGGTCTGTTTGGTACCTATTTTGACATGAGCATCTTGCAAGGCTTTTTCATTAGACATTGTGCATTCCTCCGAATAGAACCATGTACAATCAGCTGCCCACGCACCTTTGATATATTAGCATCTAGCGCAAGCATTGTCAATGCTAATCCTAAAACATTTTTTAAAAGTTTACGCACATCAGGATTCGTCCGCCTGCATTATACAAGCGTCCGCCTCCTGAAGTACAAAACTTTCATTCTCCTCTAAATGAGGAGGAATCTATTTAATCAACCGAAACTGGCTCAAGTTCTTCTACTGAAGATTGACCATCTTCTGGCTCAGCAAATTTGATGCTGCGGTAACGGTGCATACCTGTACCTGCAGGAATCAATTTACCGATGATTACATTTTCCTTCAGACCTAGCAACTGATCGACTTTACCTTTGATCGCTGCATCTGTCAGTACACGTGTAGTTTCTTGGAACGAAGCCGCCGAGAGGAAGGAGTCTGTTTCCAGGGATGCTTTCGTAATACCGAGCAGGATTGGTTTAGCAACCGCTGGCTCTTTATCACTAAGAATCGCAATTTTGTTAGCTCTTTCGTACTCATGCGTATCAACGAACGATCCTGGCAACAGCGTTGTATCACCTGCATCTACGATGCGGATTTTACGCAGCATTTGACGGATCATAACTTCAACGTGTTTGTCATTGATTTCTACGCCTTGGTTACGGTATACGCGCTGTACTTCCTGCAAAATGTAGTTTTGTACGCCACGTACGCCTTTAATGCGCAGCATTTCTTTTGGATCAATGGAACCGTCTGTCAACTCGTCACCAGCTTCAATTTCCATGCCTTCGCTTACGCGCACACGGGAACCGTAGGTAACAGAGTATACTTTGGACTCCGCTTCACCTTGAATTTCGATTTCACGACGATCTTTCGCTTCGCGAATCTCTTTTACCACACCATCAATCTCACTGATCGTTGCTTGACCCTTAGGATTACGAGCTTCAAACAACTCTTGGATACGCGGCAAACCTTGCGTAATATCGTCTCCGGCTACACCGCCGGTGTGGAACGTACGCATTGTAAGCTGTGTTCCTGGCTCACCAATGGATTGTGCTGCAATAATACCAACTGCTTCACCAATCTCCACGTGTTTACCTGTCGCAAGGTTACGACCATAACACTTCTTGCAGACACCGTGACTTGCACGGCAGCTGAGTACGGAGCGGATTTGCAATTTGGTGATTCCCGCTTTGATGATCGCTTCTGCTTTATCGGAGTCAATCAATTCATTACGACCTGCAATGATTTCTTTTGTTTCCGGATGACGAACTGTCTCGAAGCAGTATCTGCCTTCAATACGGTCGTAGAGATCTTCAATAACCTCTTTACCATCCTGGATACGACTTACCGTAAAGCCTTTATCTGTACCACAATCATCGTCACGCACGATTACGTCTTGGGCTACGTCTACGAGACGACGAGTCAGGTAACCTGAATCGGCTGTACGTAGGGCTGTATCCGCCAAACCTTTACGCGCTCCGTGAGTGGAGATAAAGTACTCGAGTACCGTCAGACCTTCACGGAAGTTCGATTTGATTGGGAGTTCGATAATACGACCGGATGGGTTGGCCATCAGACCACGCATACCGCCCAATTGGGTGATTTGCGATTTGTTACCCCGTGCTTTGGAGTCTACCATCATCATGATCGAGTTGTAACGATCCATGGACTTCATCAGAATCTCAGTGATGTCATCTTTGGATTTTGACCAGATATCAATGATACGGTCATAGCGCTCTTCATTCGTAATCAGACCACGACGGTACTGATTCGTAACGATTTGTGCTTTTTCCTCAGACTGTCTAAGAATTTCAAACTTCTCAGGCGGAACGATAACATCAGATACCGCAACCGTAATACCGGCACGTGTAGAGTATGTGAATCCAAGTTGTTTGATTTTATCCAAAATAACGGCTGTTTCCGTTGTGTGATAAATTTCAAAACAACGTGCAATGATGGAGCCGAGGTATTCTTTACCGACACCGCCAGCCAGAGGAGCATTCATAATAGCTTCTCTGAGATCAGCACCTTTTTCATATACAAATGAGTGATCTGCAGTACCTTGGTATAGGTTAGCACGAGTCGCATCATTGATATACGGGAAGCTTGCCGGGAAAATTTCATTAAAGATAATTTTACCGATAGTTGTCAGCAACATTCCTTCTTGCTGTTCTTCCGTGAAGCTTGTTTTACCAAGCGCCTTAACCGGAATAGCTACACGCGCATGCAGACCAGCAGTACCACGTTGGTATGCCGATACAGCTTCGTTAACTGTACGCAAGATCATACCTGTGCCCTTTTCTTCCTTGTTGTCCATAGTGAGGTAATAAGAACCAAGCACCATATCCTGGGAAGGAGTAACAACCGGTTTACCGTCTTTCGGGTTCAAAATGTTACCAGATGCAAGCATCAGGATACGTGCTTCCGCTTGAGCTTCAGCGGACAACGGAACGTGCACGGCCATTTGGTCACCGTCAAAGTCGGCATTGTATGCCGTACATACGAGCGGGTGAAGACGAATTGCTTTACCTTCAACGAGAATCGGTTCAAATGCTTGAATACCGAGTCTGTGAAGCGTAGGGGCACGGTTCAACAGAACCGGATGCTCCTTGATTACTTCTTCAAGAACATCCCATACTTCAGGACTTACACGCTCAACTTTACGTTTCGCGCTCTTGATGTTGTGGGCAAGCCCTTTATTAACAAGCTCTTTCATAACAAAAGGCTTGAACAATTCAAGTGCCATATCTTTTGGCAGACCACACTGATACATTTTCAGGTAAGGTCCAACAACGATAACGGAACGACCAGAATAGTCAACCCGTTTACCGAGCAAGTTCTGACGGAAACGTCCTTGTTTACCTTTCAGCATGTGGCTGAGAGATTTCAATGGACGGTTACCAGGACCCGTTACCGGGCGTCCACGACGACCATTATCGATCAATGCGTCAACAGCTTCCTGCAACATCCGTTTTTCATTTTGCACGATAATATCTGGCGCGCCCAGATCAAGCAGACGTTTCAGACGGTTGTTCCGGTTGATTACACGGCGATACAAGTCATTCAGGTCAGACGTTGCAAAACGTCCGCCATCCAACTGTACCATTGGACGAAGTTCCGGTGGGATAACAGGAAGTACATCCATGATCATCCACTCTGGCTTGTTGCCGGAGTTACGGAATGCTTCGATAACTTCCAGACGTTTGATTGCACGATTACGACGTTGTCCTTGCGCAGTCCGGAGCTCTTCTTTCAGGAACTCGAGCTCTTTGTCTATGTCAAGGTCTTGAAGCAATTTTTTAACCGCTTCTGCGCCCATGCCAGCCTGGAAACCATAGCCGTATTTTTCACGGTAGCTGCGGTATTCTTTCTCGGACAACAGCTGTTTTTTCTCCAGTGGAGTTTCTCCTGGATCAGTTACAACATATGATGCAAAATAAATAATCTCTTCGAGTGATCTTGGAGACATATCCAGCGCAAGACCCATACGGCTCGGAATACCTTTGAAGTACCAGATATGCGATACCGGAGCAGCGAGCTCAATATGGCCCATCCGTTCGCGGCGTACTTTCGCACGTGTTACTTCAACGCCACAACGATCACAGACAACGCCTTTATAACGGACGCGTTTGTATTTACCGCAATGACATTCCCAGTCTTTTGTAGGGCCAAAAATCTTTTCGCAGAACAGCCCTTCTTTTTCCGGTTTCAACGTACGATAGTTGATCGTTTCCGGTTTTTTCACTTCTCCGCGGGACCAAGAACGAATTTTCTCTGGGGAAGCAAGCCCGATCTTCATGTATTCGAAATTGTTGACGTCCAACAAGGAGCAACCCTCCTTAACCAATTCCTGTATTCTAGGTTACGCCCACTCCGGCCGAAGCCGGAGCAAGACGCGAGCCTGATGAAAAACGCCGGTCATCATGCGCTCGAAGCGGTTTATTCCGCTCCGACCTCTGTACCCTCAAGGTTGAGGCTGAGCTTATCGCTCGCAGCGTCATCTTCATCGTCCATTTCTCTCATTTCAATCTCTTGCTCATCTTCGCTCAAAATCTTAACGTCCATACCCAAGCTTTGCAGCTCTTTGATCAATACTTTGAATGATTCAGGAACGCCTGGTTCCGGAACATTCTCACCTTTGACAATGGATTCATACGTTTTAACCCGACCAACAACATCATCGGATTTAACAGTCAAGATTTCTTGCAGTGTATAAGCTGCACCGTATGCCTCAAGCGCCCATACTTCCATCTCCCCGAAACGCTGTCCACCAAATTGGGCTTTACCACCCAATGGCTGTTGCGTAACAAGTGAGTAAGGACCCGTGGAACGGGCATGGATTTTATCATCAACCATGTGTGCCAATTTGATCATGTGCATGACACCTACGGTAACTTCACGTTCAAACTCTTCCCCTGTACGACCATCATACAGGACAGTTTTACCATTACGTTGCATACCTGCTTCTTCCATCGTATCGAAGACGTCATACTCCTTCGCTCCGTCGAATACAGGAGTTGCTACGTGAATACCCAGTTGCATCGCCGCCATACCCAAGTGAACCTCAAGTACTTGACCGATATTCATCCGGGAAGGTACGCCCAGTGGGTTAAGAACGATCTGAACCGGTGTACCGTCTGGCAGGAAAGGCATATCTTCTTCCGGCAAGATGCGGGCCACGACCCCTTTGTTACCGTGACGTCCGGCCATTTTATCACCCTCGGAAATTTTCCGTTTTTGAGCGATATATACACGAACGAGTTGGTTAACACCTGGAGGCAGCTCATCACCGTTTTCACGGGTAAATACTTTCACGTCTACTACGATACCGTCGGTACCATGTGGTACACGCAAGGAAGTATCACGTACTTCACGTGCTTTCTCACCAAAGATCGCATGCAAGAGACGTTCTTCTGCAGTCAGCTCTGTTACACCCTTAGGTGTTACTTTACCAACCAGAATGTCTCCAGCGCTAATCTCAGCACCGATGCGGATAATACCGCGCTCATCCAAGTTACGCAACGCTTCTTCCCCAACGTTAGGGATGTCACGTGTAATCTCTTCAGGTCCGAGCTTGGTATCACGCGCTTCTGACTCATATTCCTCGATATGGATGGATGTGTATACATCTTCCTTAACGAGTTTTTCACTGAGCAAGATCGCATCCTCGTAGTTGTAACCTTCCCAAGTCATGAAGGCAACAACAACGTTACGTCCCAGAGCCAATTCACCCATTTCCGTTGAAGGACCATCAGCGAGGATATCGCCAGCTTTGACAGCAGCACCTCTTTTGACAATCGGACGCTGGTTAATGCATGTTCCTTGGTTCGAACGCATAAATTTGTGTAATTTATATTTAACGATATCGCCTTTAACTTCCTGACCGTCCACTTCTTCAACACGACGGAGCCAAATTTCGTTCGCAGAAGAACGTTCAATAATTCCGTCATAATCGGAGACAATACATACACCAGAATCTTTTGCAGCTTTGTGCTCCATACCTGTTCCTACAAGTGGTGCTTTAGGAATCAAGAGTGGAACCGCCTGCCGCTGCATGTTTGATCCCATGAGTGCACGGTTGGAGTCATCGTTCTCAAGGAACGGGATCAGCGCTGTAGCGACGGATACAACCTGTTTAGGAGATACGTCCATGTAGTCAACTCGCTCACTCGGCATCGTAAGGATGTTATCCGACTGTTTGTTGTAACGTACAATGATCGCTTCTTCTTCAAATGTACCGTCTTCGTTCAACTTCGCATTCGCTTGCGCGATAACATAGTTGTCCTCTTCGTCCGCTGTCAGGTAATCAATTTGTTCTGTTACAATACCTGTCTTCGGATCAACCCAACGATATGGAGCTTCAATGAAGCCATATTCATTCACACGGGCGAACGTAGACAAGGAGTTGATCAAACCGATGTTTGGTCCCTCTGGAGTCTCGATTGGACACATACGGCCATAGTGGGATGGATGGACGTCACGCACTTCCATACCTGCGCGCTCACGCGTCAAACCACCGGGTCCGAGTGCGGACAAACGACGTTTATGTGTCAACTCACCCAGAGGGTTCGTTTGATCCATAAACTGTGACAACTGAGAGCTACCAAAGAACTCTTTAATCGATGCAATAACAGGACGTATGTTAATCAAAGCCTGTGGTGTAATTACGTTAGCATCCTGAATGGACATTCTCTCACGAACCACACGCTCCATACGGGACAAACCAATACGGAACTGGTTCTGCAGAAGTTCACCCACCGAACGCAAACGACGGTTACCCAGATGATCGATATCATCCGTGCTACCAATTCCCTGCAGAAGGTTAAGGAAATAACTGATGGACGAAATGATATCCGCCGGTGTCACGTTTTTAACGGACTTGTCAATGTTTGCATTGGCAATCAGTTTGACCACTTTACCATCTTCAGTTGGTGAGAACACATCAATCGTTTGCATAGGGATATCATTGGCATCCAAAACGCCGTTACCCACGTGATACGTGCGGAATCCAACGCTCTTCTCCAGATACGGCATGATTTCATCCAACAAACGACGATCAACCATTTGACCTGCTTCAGCAATGATTTCACCTGTCTCAGCGTCTACAAGTGACTCAGCCAAGCGTTGGTTAAACAAACGGTTTTTGATGTGAAGTTTTTTATTCATTTTGTAACGACCTACATTAGCCAGGTCATAACGTTTTGGATCAAAGAAACGTGCTACGAGCAAGCTTTTCGCATTATCCAGCGTTGGAGGCTCGCCCGGACGAAGACGCTCATAGATCTCAATGAGTGCTTTCTCCGTGGAATCCGTGTTGTCTTTGTCCAGTGTGTTGCGGATATATTCGTCATTACCGAGCAGATCCAGAATCTCAGCATCTGTGCCAAAACCAAGTGAACGCAAGAGAACCGTAACCGGTATTTTACGCGTACGGTCGATCCGGACGTAAACAACATCCTTCGCGTCCATCTCCAGTTCCAACCAAGCGCCGCGGTTAGGAATAACTGTAGCGGTATACGTTTTTTTGGCGTTTTTATCTACTTTGGTACTGAAGTAAACGCTAGGAGAGCGAACCAACTGGCTGACAATAACCCGTTCCGCACCATTAATAATAAATGTGCCCGTGTTGGTCATCAGCGGGAAATCTCCCATGAATACTTCCTGCTCTTTGACTTCGCCGGTTTCCTTATTAATGAGCCGGACTTTGACCCGAAGCGGTGCTGCATAAGTAACGTCACGCTCTTTCGCGTCGTCTACTGTATACTTCGGTTCACCGAGACTGTAATCGATAAATTCCAAAATCAAGTTACCTGTAAAATCCTGGATCGGCGAGATATCCTGGAACATTTCGCGCAACCCTTCCTCCAAAAACCAATCATAGGATTTTTGCTGGATTTCAATCAGGTTCGGAACTTCGAGTATCTCGTTAATTCGTGCATAACTGCGCCGAGTGCGTCGACCATATTGAACAAGATGTCCTGCCAACTTAAACTCACCCCTCAATGTCTACTCACTTTAAAAATTTCGTTGCGAACCTCTGTTTGTAACCTTATAATGGTACACATACAGAGCAAAGCAATGCATCCACAAATAAAGAAAAGCCCTTACTCGAAATGTCGTTCGAAAAAAGAGCAACTTTGATCGGCGGATGTCTTTCCAAATCATTCTTATCCCCAGTTTGCCCAAAATGTACATATTATACGCCAAACGAAGGCATAATAAGCCCGTTCGGCGTAAAAAAAGGTTGACATTTTTAGTTAGCTAAAGCCAAGTAGGGCATCTTAATACTGACATTTTACAACTATACCACGACCTGAATTTCAAGTCAATAGTCCTATTGCAAAAAAAATGATCCCCTGCTTACTTTACAAACTCGGATTCAGCTTTTAGTAGATACCTCTTCCGATTTCACCGCTTTGAAAATCCGATAGCCTTTATCCTTCGTCACTTCTTCCACTCTTCCAAACAAAGATTCCAATTTCGCTTTCGCTGATGGGGCTCCTTGTTTCTTCTGAATGACAATCCACAACGAACCGCCTACCTTCAGATGGCGATGTGCCTGTTCGAAAATAGTATGAACCGTCTCTTTCCCAGCCCGTATAGGCGGATTGGTTAGGATAACGTCAAAATCTTGCTTTTTTACTTCAGCCAGTAGATTACTTTGTAATACCGTAACATTGTTAATTCCGTTCGCTTTTGCATTTTCCCTGGAAAGTTCAACGGCTCTCTCGTTGATATCGATCATGGTGACATGCCCATCCGGCACAAGTTTGGCTGCTGTAAGACCCATTGGCCCGTATCCACAGCCCACATCGAGAACACGAGCCCCTGATGGCAACTCTATCGCATCAATCAATACTCTGCTGCCATAATCGATTCCGTTTTTGGAAAACACACCGGCGTCCGTCACGAATCGCAGACTGAATCCGCGAAGAACCGCTTCAGTTGCTCTGCGATCATGCGCTACTTGCGGTTTGTCCGAATAATAATGATTGGACATGCCCTCACTCACTTTCCATTTACAATTACAGCAACAAACCCCTTGATATAAGTCAAGGGGTTTGTTGTTTTGTTCATCTAGCTTATAAAAGCTAAATTATTTAACTTCGATTGTAGCGCCAGCTTCTTCAAGCTTAGCTTTAACCGCTTCTGCTTCTTCTTTAGCAACTTTTTCTTTCAATGCTTTTGGAGCGTTGTCAACCAGTTCTTTTGCTTCTTTCAGGCCAAGACCTGTGATTTCGCGAACTGCTTTGATAACGTTGATTTTGGAAGCACCAGCGTTAGTCAAGATTACGTCGAACTCGGATTGCTCAGCTTCAGCAGAAGCTACTGCACCTGCAGCAGCTACTGGAGCTGCAGCAGTTACGCCGAATTCTTCTTCGATTGCTTTAACAAGATCGTTCAATTCCAGTACAGTCATGCCTTTGATTGCTTCCAAGATTTGCTCTTTACTCATGAGTGAACCTCCATATATAATATTATTTTTTTTAATTCATTTGCCACTTAAGCAGCATTCAGATCAAGTTGCTTACGCGCCTTGTTCTTCTTTTTCCGCAACTGCTTTAACCGCAAGCGCGAAGTTGCGCACTGGCGCTTGAAGCACGCTGAGGAGCATGGAGAGGAGACCATCGCGGGATGGCAGTTCTGCCAATGCTTTAACTTCTTGTACTCCGATTACGCGACCTTCTACAACTGCACCTTTCAATTCCAGTGCATCGTTCTTTTTCGCGAAGTCGTTCAGAATTTTAGCTGGAGCCACAACGTCATCTACGCTGAATGCAATTGCAGTAGGACCTGTAAGAACACTATCGAGTTCTGTCAGTTCTGCTGCTGCAGCTGCACGGCGAAGCAACGAGTTTTTCAGCACTTGGAATTCGATCCCTGCTTCACGAAGTTGCTTACGCAACTCAGTTACTTGGGCAACGTTCAATCCGCGATAGTCAACAACAACAGTTGTAACGCTCTCGCGCAATTTTGCTGTTACTGCATCAACGGACTCTTGTTTTGCTTGAATCACTTTTGCGTTTGCCAATCTGTACACCTCCTGATCAAATTTATCCCATTAAGAAAAGCCTCCGTAGAATCACGAAGGCTTGATATATACTCATCATCGATTTGCATCGTTCTAAGTTCTATAATCACACCTCGGCAGGAAATTAAGCCAAATGGCACCTACTGTCTACGGCAAGCATATTCAAATGTCAACGGTCAGTCACTCGGACTCACAACTTTTATATCTTATCAAAAACAGGACAAGCCTGTCAAGAGATATTATCTAAAAGCTGCTGCGTTCACGCGTGCGCCAGGGCCCATCGTGGAAGAAAGACTAACATTCTTCAGATAAACACCTTTTGCTGCCGCTGGTTTAGCACGATTCAGAGCTTCCATGAGAGCTTTGAAGTTCTCATTAAGTTGCTCAGAAGAGAAAGAAGCTTTACCAATCGGTGCATGAATTTGACCTGCACGATCCAGACGATATTCGATTTTACCGGCTTTAATTTCTTGAACAGCCTTAGTTACATCGAAAGTTACCGTTCCGGCTTTAGGGTTAGGCATCAGACCTTTACCGCCGAGCAGTCGGCCCAATTTACCTACTTCACTCATCATATCTGGTGTCGCTACGCAGACGTCGAATTCGAACCAGCCTTGTTGGATTTTGTTGATCATGTCTGCATCACCAACATAGTCCGCGCCAGCCGCTTCCGCTTCTTTCGCTTTGTCACCTTTTGCAAATACCAATACGCGTTGTGTTTTACCTGTGCCGTGTGGCAAGACAACAACACCACGTACAGCCTGGTCTTGCTTACGAGGGTCTACGCCCAAACGAACTGCTGCTTCGATTGTTTCATCAAATTTTGCAGTAGCTGCCTTTTTCACAAGCTCTACAGCTTCTGAAGGCTCGTAAGTTGCTTCGCTGTCAATCAGCTTAGCAGCTTCCAGGTATTTTTTACCGTGTTTAGCCATGTTTTATTCCTCCTTTGTGGTGTTAGCGGATATACCTCCCACATCAACCGGTCGCGAATCGACCGGTTTTACGAAGCCATGTTTCTTATGAAAATTAGTCTTCGATGGTGATACCCATGCTGCGGGCAGTACCTTCGACCATACGCATAGCGGACTCAACGTCTGCTGCATTCAGGTCAGGCATTTTTGTTTCTGCGATTTGACGTACCGCATCACGTTTAACAGTAGCAACTTTTTTCTTGTTCGGTTCGCCGGATCCTTTTTCAACTTTAGCTGCCACTTTCAACAGAACTGCTGCTGGTGGAGTTTTAGTGATGAAAGTAAAGGAACGGTCCTCGAATACAGAAATTTCAACTGGAATAATCAATCCCGCTTGATCAGCTGTACGAGCGTTGAATTCTTTACAGAATGCCATGATGTTGACACCTGCTTGACCCAAAGCTGGACCTACTGGTGGTGCTGGGTTTGCTTTACCTGCTGGAATCTGCAGTTTTACCATTTTAATAACTTTTTTCGCCATGATTGACACCTCCTTGCAAAATAGTGGTTAACGGGTTTTTCAACCCTCCCACAAGAAACTTGAAGAGACTATATCTTCTCCACTTGCGTGTATTCCAACTCAAGCGGTGTTTCCCGTCCAAACATGTTCACGTGCACTTTCAACTTGCTTTTGTCTACCAAAATTTCTTCCACGGAGCCTACAAAATTCGCAAAAGGGCCGACTTTAATACGTACGGATTCCTTAATATCGAACTCAATTTTCGGCTTAGGTTCAACCATACCCATGTGCTTCAGAATTTGTTCCACTTCTTCAGGCAACAATGCAGTTGGTTTGGACCCAGAACCTGTCGAACCGACAAATCCTGTAACACCTGGTGTGTTGCGAACAACATACCAAGAATCATCCGTCTGTACCATTTCCACCAAGACATAACCAGGGTAAACTTTACGCATAACGGTTTTTTTCTTACCGTCCTTGTTTACCACTTCTTCTTCCATAGGAACAAGAACGCGGAATATCTTGTCTTCCATGCCCATAGACTCTACGCGTTTTTCCAAATTGGCTTTGACCTTGTTCTCATACCCTGAATAGGTATGAACGACGTACCATCTTTTTTCCATATCAAGCCACCGGAACCCTTCTTAAATAATCGCTTCGATCACAAAGGAGATGCCAATGTCAATGACCCAAAAAAACAGCGTCATAACCACAACAGTACCAAGTACGATCAATGTGTAGTTGGTCAGCTCTTTACGATTAGGCCAGCGAACTTTTTTAAGTTCAGCCCAGCTTTCTGAGAAAAAGGAAATCAGAGATTTGAAACTTCGTTTCACGCCGACACCTCCAAAAACTATCTGGTTTCGCGATGAGAAGTCTGCTCGTTACAAAACTTGCAAAATTTCTTCATCTCCATGCGGTCGGGGTGATTACGCTTGTTTTTTGTCGTAGTGTAATTTCTTTGTTTGCAGTTAGTACAAGCCAAAGTAATAATTACCCGCATGATGTACACCTCCCGAAGACTTCCACATTCAAGCAGAGTCTCTAAATTGATCCTGAAAAAAAGCCATAAATTTAGGCCTACCTAAAACACTTTATCACAAGGGTATAACCGTGTCAATGAAAGAATAGCCTTTCATTCATTGGGTATTACTTCCGTACAATGTACATTCGTTTCTCATCTCTGTTTTTCTCTTCTCCTGCATGGACCGAGCGATTACTAGTATGAACATTCTTAGATTTTATAAACTTGAGACACTAAAAAAAGACTCAAACACCGAGCCTTTTCCGTCAACGACAACATGTGTTTAATTATCTCGAACTTCCAGGTACTTTTCAAGTTTGCGCTTGACGCGCTGAAGTGCATTATCAATGGACTTCACATGTCTGTCCAAATCTACTGCAATCTCTTGATAAGATCTCCCGTCCAGATACAACATCAATACTTTACGTTCCAGATCACTCAGAATCTCGGACATTTTATCTTCCAGGCCCACAAACTCTTCCTGATTGATGATAAGTTCTTCCGGATCACTGACCTGGGTTCCACAAATCACATCGAGTAACGTACGATCAGACTCTTCGTCATAAATAGGCTTGTCCAGAGATACATAAGAATTAAGCGGAATATGCTTCTGACGTGTTGCTGTCTTAATCGCCGTGATGATCTGTCTTGTAATACACAGTTCGGCAAAAGCCTTGAACGAAGCCAGCTTGTCCCCTTTGAAATCTCGAATGGATTTGTAGAGGCCAATCATTCCTTCTTGAATAATATCTTCCCGGTCTGCCCCAATCAGAAAATAAGATCTTGCCTTGGCGCGTACAAAGTTACGATATTTGTTAATTAGAAACTCTAACGCTTCGCTTTCGCCTTCACGGAAAGCTTCGACAATGTCTTCGTCACTTTGGTAATCATACTTGGATAACATGATATCTTTGAGGTCGACACTCACAGACAATCCCTCCGGCTGCAACGCAAGGTACCCCGTTACTCTACTCTATGAAATATAGGATCAGTATATATGATGGTACCTCACACCGTCAACCACGCTCTGCCTAAAAAAGAACATCAATAACATAAATGTCAAGAGTTTCAATATTCTAAATTTTGTAAAAACGCACTGTTATTCCCGGCGCCATCGCTCAAACTCTTTTAATACATCCGGACTCAACTTGCCCCCAAGTGTGTTACGCGTGGTCTTCGCCTGATCTTCTTCCAGTCGTTTTTTTAATTCTTTTTCGTTCTGCTCAACTTCAATTAGCAATTCCCTTGCAGATACACGCAGCGCTCCTTGTCCAAAAATGACATGTTGCTCTACCATATCGCTCGTAGCCACATAGATTTGGCGTCTTCGCATGCTTAGTTCCCGAACGAGTCTCTCAATGCATTCGTCTGCCGTCTCTTTTTCCTTTGTAAAATAGATCTGCACTTTGCTCTGAGTAAAGGATTTACCGAGTCCAGGCACGAGGTAGGCGTCAAACACAACAATGACCCGACGGCCGGAGAAAGCCTGGTAGTCTGCAAGACGAAAGAGCAGCCTGTTACGCGCCTCTTCGAGCCCACTTTCCGCCAGTTTGGTTAATTCCGGCCAGTCACCAATCATGTTGTACCCGTCTACAAGAAGCACATCACGGGAATCAGCCATACCTTCTATTCCTGCGCTTGACGCGAGCGGAGCACTTCATACATGACAACACCCGCTGCCACGGAAGCATTCAGGGAATTAATCTGACCTTGCATCGGTAATTTGATCAGCACGTCGCATTTCTCGCGAATAAGTCGTCCCATTCCCTTGTTCTCATTTCCGATTACCAATGCCACAGGACCAGTAAAGACTCCATTACCAAAGACACCTTCATGAGCCGTGACATCTGTCCCTACAACCCATACACCTTCCTCTTTGAGGCGATCGATGGTCTGACCAAGATTACTTACACGAGCCACTGGCACGTACTCCACGGCGCCTGCTGACGTTTTGGATACCGTCACGGTTACTGCTGCCGAACGACGTTTGGGTACAATAACGCCATGTGCACCCGTGCAATCTGCTGTCCGCAAAATTGACCCCAGGTTATGAGGATCTTCAATCTCATCCAGCAGAATCAGGAAAGGATGCTCATTCTTCGCTTTTGCTGCGGCAAGAATGTCTTCTACCTCAACATAAGCGTAAGGTGCAGCTTGTGCAACTACCCCCTGATGCTGAATGCCTGGTACCGTTTGATCCAGCTTACGCTTGTCCACGTGTTGAATGACAATACCTAGTTTTTTAGCTTCTGAGATAATAGGTTGAGTCAGATGTTTCTGTGCTGTATCGGCAATCCATATTTTATTAATGGTCCGGCCTGAACGCAGCGCCTCCGTCACGGAGTGTTTACCGGCGATCCATTCTTCTTCCATCGTTGTTCGATCCTCTCTGTAATGCGTTGTTTTGTTGAAATTTCTATTTTTTTGTTGGTGATGGCGATTGTTGTTCCGCGTGCTCAATGCCATGCCCGATCAGTTCAATCATGCGATCATGATGACCACTACTGTAGAGGTAACCAATGAGACATTCAAAAGCCGTGGCATGTCTGTACTCCAACACATCTGCATTTTTGGGTACACTACCCGACTTGGCATTCCGCCCTTGCCGGACGATATCCCGTTCTTCCTCTGTCAGTTCAGCCTCAATCGTTGTAAGTATGCGGCTCTGTGCCTTCGCTGATACCAGCCCTGTTGCACTACGGTGCAAATGATTGGGACGCATGTTGGCTTTCGACAACAGATATTGACGAACAGCTACCTCATAAACCGCATCACCAATATAGGCCAGTGCAATAGGTGGAATCAACCTCGCAGGTCTGGAAGGAGGATATGGGAACCATCCTCCCTCTGTGACCTGCTCCTGTTGTTTTGGTGTATTTGGATGTCCTTCGCTCATTTGCGCCGCCATCTCATGCCCTGCGCTGTATCTTCAAGCAGAATGCCACGTGCAGACAATTCATCGCGAATTTCATCCGCTCTTGCCCAGTTTTTGGACTTGCGTGCTTCTACACGCTCTTCAATCAGACGTTCTACTTCCTCATCCAGAAGTTCTGGCTCTGCGTCAGTATAAATGCGCAGTACAGCATTCAATTCACTGAACAATTCGAGGAGCGCGCGAATGTCTGCCGCATTAACTACTTCTTGCTGCAACAGTTGGTTGGCTTCCCCTGCCCACTCAAACATCGCAGTAATTGCATCAGGAGTATTGAAATCATCCTGCATCTTCTCGTGATATTGTTGACGAATTTGGTCGAGTCTTGCCGCAAACTCTGCTGTGATATCCTGATCAACAGTTACTGCATTCAGACGATGGTTCAGGTTACCTACCGCATTCGCAATCCGGTCCACACTGTTCTGTGCCTGCTCCATCGTATCATCCGTGAAGTTCAATGGGTTGCGATAGTGGGTAGACAACATGAAATAACGAATCGCTTCGCGTTTATATTGATTCCGCAAGTCTTTAACAAGAACACCATTACCGAGTGATTTTGACATCTTCTCGTTATCAATCCGGATGAATCCATTATGCATCCAGTAGTTCGCAAGTGGTTTACCTGTTAATACCTCGGATTGGGCGCATTCGCACTCATGGTGCGGGAACTGCAAATCCTGTCCACCCCCGTGAATGTCCAGTGTATCCCCAAGGTACTCCCGAGCCATGGCGGAGCATTCAATATGCCAGCCTGGTCGACCATCGCCCCAAGGACTGGACCAATAGATCTCACCTGGTTTGGCAGCCTTCCAGAGCACAAAATCTTCGGGATGCTCTTTGCGCTCGTCTACACCCACACGGATTCCGAACTGCAGCTCCTGCAGGTTTTGTTTCGAAAGTTTGCCATATTCGCTGAATTTGCCTGTACGATAATAGACGTCACCGCCATTTTCATACGCAAATCCTTTTTCAACGAGCTCACGGATAAAATCAATGATCAGCGGCATGTTTTCCGTTACTCTCGGATTACTGCTCGCCTTGGGAATACCCAATCCCTCAAGGTCTTCATAATAGGCAGCAATAAATTTCTCAGCCACGTGAGGAACGTCTGTTCCAAGTTGTTCTGCTTTGCGAATCAGCTTATCGTCCACATCCGTGAAGTTCACCACATAGTTCACATCATGTCCTGTCTGTTCCAGGTATCCACGAACCGTGTCGAAAAAGATAACCGGGCGTGCATTCCCGATATGAATGTAGTCATATACCGTTGGTCCGCAGACATACATTTTTACTTTCCCTGGCTCTTGGGGAACAAATTCCTCTTTGGTACGACTCATCGTATTATAAATCTGAAGCGTCATGGTCACTTATCCTTTCATCCTATACTGCCTTTATTTATTGTATCACGTATCACGCACAGTCTCATTTTCACGGGCATTTTGCAGTGTACGTACTTCTTCCTGCAATCGTTCGAGTTCTTTTTGCATACCGCGCAAGGAGTCAACGACCGGATCGGGCAATTGCTGACTGAGGCGATCTACCCGTCGGCCATCCTGTTTAACAATTCTGCCCGGTATACCTACCACGGTACTATTGGAAGGGACCTCCTTAAGCACAACGGAGTTCGCACCAATGTTACACTGATCCCCCACGCTAAATGAACCCAGCACCTTGGCTCCGGATGAGATAACCACATTATTACCAATGGTCGGATGTCTCTTTCCTTTTTCTTTCCCTGTTCCGCCAAGAGTAACCCCCTGGTAGATAACAACATCGTCGCCAATCTCACATGTTTCTCCAATAACGACGCCCATTCCATGGTCAATAAACAACCGATTTCCGATCGTAGCTCCAGGATGTATCTCGATTCCTGTCATAAATCGACTAACTTGCGAAATGAACCTGGCAACCGAGAACCATCTTCGCTTGTATAAAAAATGAGCGATCCGGTGTGCCCATATCGCATGCAGCCCTGAGTAGGTAAATACCACCTCAAACCAACCTCGGGCCGCCGGATCGTTTTCAAACACCACCTGGATATCTGATCTGATCTTCTTGAACATGCTCGTTCCCCTCTTGTTCAGGTTCCCGTCCTCCGGCTTACCGGACGGCGCGTTCCTTGGTAGTGTACTGCACACTCGCCTAAACAAAAAAACGCCCCTGCAGCATTTAGCTGCAGAGGCGTTTATCGCGGTCCCACTCTGCTCGGTTCATTCTTAAATAGAATAAGCCCTCAAGCGGTTTGGTAACGGAAACCAATCGTCACAACCTATCCTAACGTTTTCCTATGTCATGATCGACAAAGGCGGGGCTGGATTCGGCTGTGCAGCTCACGGGCGCATTTCGACTGATGGACAGTGGATGGTTCACAGCCACCGCAACCAAAGAAATCTTTCTTTGCTGCGGGACCATCCTCTCTGAATCTGTCCGGGTCAGTCTACTCCTCCCGATCTTTGCTGTTCTATTAGATAAATCATTTCAATTATTCGTTGTGTTGTTATTATAGCGAAAAGGCTTCAGACTGACAACAGCCTCCTACGTAATCCATACATCATAGGACTGTGTTCAGATTCCAAATAAACGGAATGTCCTCGACTAAGATTATTTTACTTGCGCAAGCAAACGTTCGATCACCGTATCACGACCCAGAAGCACGATCGTTTGGTTCAGATCCCGTCCATGCGTCTGTCCAGTCAAGGCTACACGAATTGGCATAAAGAGCTGTTTGCCTTTAAAGCCGGTTTCTTTCTGTACTTCCTTGATCAATGCAGCCATTTTGCTTGGAGTAAACTCTTCGCTCGCCTGTACTTTATCCGCAAATGCCTTCAGTACGGTTGGCACCTGCTCCTCCGCAAGCACTGCTTCTCCTTCACTTTCAAGCTCTAGATTGGAACGGAAGAATACTTCCGACAATTCGATAATATCGGAGGCAGAATTCATTTGCTCCTGGTACAGGTGTACCAGAGTATAAGCCCATTCTTTTTGTTCAGCAGACAGCTCGGAAGAAATACGTCCAGCCTTTTGCAGATGCGGAATGGCCATTTCGGCAATACGTTCCGGATCAGCGTGTTTGATATAGTGGTTGTTCAAGTGAGCCAGCTTGTGGGTATCAAATACCGCCGGGCTCTTGGACAGACGTTTCGTATCAAAAATGGAGATCAGCTGCTCTTGCGAGAAGATTTCTTCCTCCCCTTCCGGCGACCAGCCAAGCAGGGAAATGAAGTTAAACATCGCTTCAGGCAAATAGCCGAGCTGATCATACTGCTCAATAAACTGAATGACGGATTCATCCCGTTTACTCAGCTTCTTGTGATTTTCATTCACGATCAGCGTCATATGACCGAATTGCGGTGGCTCCCAGCCAAGCGCTTCATAGATCATCAGTTGACGCGGCGTGTTTGAGATGTGATCTTCCCCACGCAGGACGTGGGAGATCTTCATCAAGTGATCATCCACAGCAACGGCATAGTTGTATGTGGGAATGCCGTCTTTTTTCACAATGACGAAGTCACCGGATTCCTTGCTGTTGAACGAGATTGTACCTTTAACCATGTCATCAAACGTATATGTGCGCTCTTCCGGCACACGGAAACGAATACTCGCTACGCGGCCTTCAGCTTCAAACGCACTAATTTGCTCTGGAGTCAGGTCACGGTGTTTGCCAGAATAACGCGGTGTTTCTCCACGTGCTGACTGTTCCTCGCGCTCTTGCTCCAATTCTTCTTCCGTGCAGAAGCAACGGTAAGCCAGACCTTTATCCAGCAATTCCTGCGTATATTTACGATAGAGGTCCAGACGTTCCGTTTGACGGTATGGTCCGTATTCTCCGCCCACGTCAATACTTTCGTCCCACTCGATTCCGAGCCATTTCAGGTATTTCAGTTGGCTTTCTTCACCACCCGCAATATTTCGTTTCACGTCTGTATCTTCAATACGAATAATGAATTTACCGTTATTATGTTTGGCATATAAATAGTTAAACAACGCCGTACGGGCATTCCCGATATGCAGGTGTCCCGTTGGGCTCGGCGCGTAACGCACACGAATTTCCGTGCTCATATGATCCCCTCCGTCACTAATTGATTGATGATATCACACACGTACAAGGCAAACAACGGATTGAGCGGCAATGCCCTCTCCCCGTCCCGGGAATCCCAGTTGCTCTGTCGTTGTTGCTTTCACGTTCACCTGTGTTACATCCGCTTCGAGTGCTTTGGCAATAACCTCAGCCATCTGTGGAATGTAAGGAGCCATCTTCGGCTTTTGGGCAATAATCGTTGAGTCGATATTCCCTAGCTTATACCCGCGATCCTTCACAAGCTGCCATACATGCTCCAGCAATTTCAGGCTGTCGGCATCTTTGAATTCCGGATCGGTATCCGGGAAGTGCTTGCCAATATCTCCAAGTGCCAGCGCACCCAAAATGGCATCACTAATCGCGTGTAACAGCACGTCTGCGTCCGAGTGACCCAGCAGTCCTTTTTCATAAGGAATCGTTACTCCGCCAATAATACACGGGCGTCCCTCTACCAGCTGATGTACATCAAATCCCTGTCCTACACGTATCATCGCTTCTTCTCTCCCCCCAGCAAAAACGCAGCGTATTGCAAATCTTCCGGCGTTGTTAATTTGATATTAGTATAATTGCCTTCCACAACCTTGACCGACATTCCCTGACGTTCAGCCAGCATGGCGTCATCTGTCCCCAGAAATCCGTCCTGCTCGGCTGATTCGTAGGCGGAGAGCAGGGAGGAAAGACGAAAAGCCTGCGGGGTTTGAATGCTCCACAGACTGCTGCGGTCTGGCGTCGCCGTAACGACTCCTTCCGCATTCACTTGTTTGATCGTATCCTTCACGGGAACCGCCAGTACAGCTGCTCCACCACCGGATATGGCGGCCGCCATGCATCCCTTGATCTGCTCATGGTTCACAAAAGGACGTACCCCGTCGTGAACGAGAACCCAATCCGTCCCAAGTGCCTCAAGGCCTTTATGGACAGAATGTTGTCTCTCTTTCCCTCCGGGGATAACACGGACACGTGAATCCAGTTGGTATTCTTTTACCCAATCCTGGCAGCGTTCAACATCTGCGGCTCCTGTGACCAGCACCATCTCGCGGATCTCGTCCAGCGCAGCAAATACCTCAAGCGTATGTATGAAAACGGGCTTGTCCTGCAGCAACAGAAACTGTTTACTCTCGGTCGTCCCCATCCGGGTTCCGCGACCTGCTGCCACAATGACAACGCCCCACCCTTTATCCATGCCGCAATCCCTGCCTTGTCTGTCAGTTTATCGTCCAAAGATATACAATATCATTCAACGATACACTACCCATCATACCGCTTTATTGGGCTTTTTCCAACAGTTTCGGCTTGGCAAAAATCATTCGCCCCGCTGAAGTCTGCAGCACACTGGTCACCAGCACTTCCATCATCATGCCGATATACTCGCGTCCGCCCTCCACAACGATCATTGTGCCATCATCCAGATAGGCTACACCTTGACCATGTTCCTTACCATCCTTGATGATCTGCACCATAATCTCCTCACCTGGCAGAACAACCGGCTTAACCGCATTGGCGAGATCATTAATGTTCAATACAGATACACCCTGAAGTTCGCACACCTTGTTCAGGTTAAAGTCATTGGTGACCACTTTACCCTGGAGCACTTTAGCCAGTTTAACCAGTTTGCTGTCCACCTCGGAGATTTCCTCGAAATCCCCCTCGTAGATCAGAACTTTTACATCGAGTTCCTTCTGGATTTTGTTCAAAATGTCCAGTCCACGACGTCCTCTGTTCCGCTTGAGCAGATCCGATGAATCTGCAATATGCTGTAACTCCTCCAGAACAAATTCCGGGATTACGATCGTGCCTTCAATAAATCCGGTTTTGCATATATCAGCGATACGCCCATCGATAATAACACTGGTATCCAGAATTTTATGTTCTTCCATCCGTCTATCCTCGTCCACCTCGGGATGACCCCATCGTCCAGACATCCAGAAGGCCCCCAGATCGTCTTTCTTCGCCATGGCAAGGGCATAACCGGAATAAGCACTAATCACCGTCAGCGCCACTTGCAGCACTTCTCCTGCCGTCCCCATCCATCTCACAACAGGGTAGAGCAACAAAGCCACCAGCAACCCAGCAACGGTACCTGCGGCTCCTGCAGCCAATTCGTTCATAGGTACTTTCGCCAATGAATTGATCCCACTATGCAGCCTGTCTGCCATCAATGTTCCACCAATATTACATACAGCCATAAACATTACAGCTCCCAGCAGCGTTGATATACCAGCTCCCAGTAATCCTGCTGACTGAATCCACTCAGCCATCCATGGGACCGATTTTCCTGCCAGATGATATGCCGTGTAGCCGAACCATGCACCGCACAATCCTGTAAAAGTTAAAATGCCTTTTTTCCACATTAGTCCCTGCACCTCCTTCAATGTATCTTGATCTTTATATCCAGTATGATCCAATTCCTGAATTGCTAATCCCATCTGGAAGAACTTTTTGGAAATGTTGCAATCGTCAGTTGAAAGTAGGTAAATTATTGGCATATAATGAATTCAATTCATATCCCGAGGTGAGTGGCAAAATGAGTACGCTAAGTTTACAGGCTTTCCAGGATCAAGTTTCTGAACTGTTGCTGCGTCATCGCAGCCTGATTGATGTACTGTCCAAAACGGGACAAGCCGGAGCGTCTGTTAACCGTGCCGTGTCCAAAGCCATTACCGAATGCGGCTGCATCGAGCTGCACGCCACCAAGCAGAAATATGCCCCGGAGAGCGATATCGCTCAAACCAAGGGCCTGCTGGAAACGCATGTGGAAGGTGAGTTGTGTGAGAACTGCAGAGAGGTCATCAGTTCTGAGCTAGGGCGGAACCTATTCTACATGTCGGCTCTCTGCAATCTGCTGGACATTAACATGGAAGAGGTCGTAAATCACGAATCACAGAAGTGTTCAACGTTAGGGATGTTTAATCTGTCGTAAGAAGATATGCATGTCGTCCGCAAGGGTTTCTTTTACCGTAAATAGATCTGAATAAACAAAAAGCACGCATTCTCCAGTTCAGGAGAGTACGTGCTTTCTTTGTATAGTGTCTGTCCCCAAGGCGACTTAACGATCGGAAGGACGGGAAGATTTCTCATCCTTGCGCTTTTTCGCCCGACTACGCGAGGCCGCTGTTCGCACATTATGCTTCATTCCATACAGGGCGTATAACACCAGCGGAATAAAGATCAATTTGGATAACTGCTCCGGAAAAATAACGGCTACGGCTATGGCAAATAACACAACCCACGGTGCAATCCAGATTGCCTTGCGTGGCAAACCGACCTTTTTGAAATTGGGATATTTAAGCGAACTCACCATCAGATACGATAACAGCAATGTAGCAATCATCATGCTAACCGGGCCAATATCCTTATTGAACAAGGACAGTGTAGCCAGCACCCCACCGGCTGCGGGAATCGGCAGACCTGTGAAGTAACCGGGGATTCCCGGACGAACATTAAACCGAGCAAGACGAATGGCTCCACAGATCGGAAAAGCCGCTGTTGCGATCCAGGCGAGGATCGGCATCGAATCTTGAAACGACACCATAAATATGATCAAGGCTGGTGCTGCACCAAAGGAAACCATGTCAGACAAGGAATCCAGTTCCTTGCCGAATTCGCTTTGGGCATTAAGCGCACGTGCCACTCGGCCATCCAGACCATCCAGCAGCATCGCTACAATGACCATAATGGCAGCCAAACTGTAATTTCCATCAATCGCAAGCAAAATCGCCATCATTCCAAGAAACAGATTACCCAGGGTAAAGAGATTCGGAATGAATCTGGTTAGCATCGTTGTTTCACCTCATCCATTTCAAGCCTTTATATAGGCAAACCCTTACATCTGTCTGTCGATAAACATCTGCTCCTGCAAACGTTTGAGGCCTTCCTTAATGGTCCGGGCACGAACTTCACCAATACCATCCACTTCGTCCAGTTCTTCAATTGTAGCCATAATAACATGAGGCAATTGTTCGAATTGATCCACCAGGTTATGGATAATGACATTGGGCAGGCGGGGGATCTTATTTAATACCCGGAATCCACGAGGTGCAACCGAATCCTCAGAAGTAGCGGCTGATGAAGGATAGCCGAGAAGACGGACAATATGATGTGCATCCAGCAACTCATCGTCCGACAATCTTTTCAGTCCCACGATAATTTCACGGATTTTGTCATCACTGTCGTCACGGGCATAGTCTTTGTAGAGCAACCAGGCTTCTTCTTCCGTTGTACCCACAAGCTCTTCCATTTGCATGGAAATGAGTCGTCCCTCATTCCCGAGTTCATGAATGTATCGTTTGATTTCCGTTTTGATCCGCATCACCATTTCGGTACGCTGAATTACATTGACCACTTCAGGAATCGTCACCAGTTCCTCAAATTCAGAGGCACTCAGATTTGTAAGGGACTGTGTTAATACCGCTTTGTATTTCTCCAGGGTTTGAATCGCTTGATTTGCTTTGGTCAAAATAACCCCGATTTCCTTGAGGGAATAACGAAGTGTTCCCTGATACAAGGTAATGATATTCCGGCGCTGTGATATGGATACGACTAATTTACCCGTTTGCTTTGCTACACGCTCTGCCGTCCGGTGACGAATCCCCGTCTCTGATGAAGAGATCGAAGAGTCCGGGATTAACTGGGTATTGGCGTAAAGAATTCGCTTCAAATCCTCGCTAAGAATAATGGCTCCATCCATCTTGGCAAGTTCGTACAGGTAGTTCGGGGAGAAATCACAGTTAATTGAGAATCCCCCATCCACCACTTCCATTACTTCAGGGCTGTATCCTACAACAAGCAGTGCGCCCGTCTTGGCGCGCAGCACATTTTCCAGACCTTCGCGGAAAGGTGTACCTGGTGCGATCAGCCTTAACAATTCATTCATATTATCCAGTTGGCTCGAATCTTTCATCTTGTTATGCCCCCTAATCTAAAGCAACCGCTAGTGCATCTGCCACGGTATTCACACCGATCAGTTGTATCCCGCGAGGATGTTTCCAGCCCTTTAAGCTTTTTTCCGGTAAAATGACTCGTTTGAAGCCCAGCTTCGCGGCTTCCTTCACTCGTTGTTCGGCCCGTGATACGGCTCGAACCTCACCTGTCAGACCAATCTCGCCAAAGATGACGTCATCCGGCTTGGTCGGTACATCTCTCAAACTGGATGCAATGCTGACAGCAACCGCCAAATCTACAGCGGGCTCATCCAACCGTACTCCACCAGCCACGTTCAGATATGCATCCTGGGTCTGTAAAAACATGCCCATCCGTTTCTCCAGCACTGCAATGATCAGATTTAATCGATGCAGATCTACCCCTGTTGCCATACGGCGGGGAGAAGGGAAATGAGTAGTCGAGATCAACGCCTGTAATTCCACGAGCAGAGGGCGTGTACCCTCCATACTGGCAACTACCGTTGAACCTGCTACACCCAGTGGACGTTCTGACAAAAAGAGTTCGGACGGATTGCCCACCTCACGAAGTCCATCCTCGCCCATTTCAAAAATGCCAATCTCATTGGTTGAACCAAAACGGTTCTTCACCGCACGCAGCAGGCGATACGTATGATGCCGTTCTCCTTCAAAATAAAGCACGCAATCCACCATATGTTCTAACATACGTGGACCGGCAATGGCACCTTCTTTGGTAACATGCCCCACAAGAACCGTTGCAATGCCTCTGCCTTTGGCAATGCGCATGAACCTTGACGTACATTCCCTTACCTGTGCTACACTACCCGGCGCACTGGTAACTTCGGGAAGATATACCGTCTGAATGGAGTCGATGACAAGAAAATGCGGCTGGATCTGATCCACCGCTTCCTCTACACGTTCCATATTGGTTTCACACAACACATACAACTCGGCAGAGAGTGCCCCGAGACGGTCTGCCCGCAATTTGGTTTGCTTGACTGATTCCTCACCGGAAACATATAACACACGCAAACCCGAGTGCGTCAAAGCATGAGACGTCTGCAACATCAACGTTGATTTACCGATACCCGGATCTCCGCCCACCAGAACGAGTGAACCTGGAACGATTCCGCCACCCAATACCCGGTTCAACTCTCCGATTCCAGTCTGTACACGCGGTTCCTGACCGCTATCTATATCTATGATAGGAAGCGGTTTATCTTTACTGTCAAACAGAGGAGAATTTCTCCCTTGTGTTTTGACCACCGTCTCTGTCTCTTCCACCATTGAATTCCATGACTGACAACCCGGACACTTACCGTACCACTTGGGGGCTTCATAGCCGCATTCCGTACATTGAAACTTGGTTTTAACTTTGGCCACTTCAGCACTCCTATAATTTAGTTTTATAACAGCATTTTGCATTATTCGACGAATTTCACCCAAACTCCCTGACGTGCAGGGTTACTAAAAGTTTACCATTGTTTGAGATTTTTCGTAAAGGATTATCGCAAACTTTACACATGTTCCTGACATAATCATGTCCGTCTTCTGTCCAAAGTGCAAAAAATCCTCCCCGGCCGAAGCCGAGAAGGATTAAGGATTAATACAAGCTGAAGTTTAACTCCAGTGCTTGCTGTATATTATTTGGTTTCGATTTCCTCATTCGAAGGAACAACCACGTCTTTTTTCGTAACAGACAGTGCACCGTTCTCTTCGTCGATGAGCAATGAATCCCCTTTGGTTACGTTACCTGTGAGCAACTCTTCAGACAATTTGTCCTCGATATGCTTCTGAATTGCCCGACGAAGCGGACGTGCACCGTAAGCTGGATCAAAGCCGGCTTTGGCAAGGAAGTCCTTCGCATTGTCGGTGAGTTCGAAGTCAACTTCGTATTCACGCAGCCGTTTGCGAAGTTCCTCACTCATGAGGGTAACAATCTCTGCAATGTGTTTCTGTTCCAGAGAGTGGAATACGATAATTTCATCAATCCGGTTAAGGAACTCTGGACGGAAGCTTTTCTTCAGCTCATCCATAACTTTACCCTTCATGTTATCGTAATCCGCACCTGCATCCACAACCGCTGTGAAGCCAAGTGTAGAGTTACGTTTGATCGCTTCGGCACCCACGTTGGATGTCAGGATAATCAGCGTATTCCGGAAGTCAACAACGCGACCTTTGGAATCTGTCAGACGACCATCTTCAAGCACTTGCAGCAAGATATTAAATACTTCTGGGTGTGCTTTCTCGATCTCATCAAGCAGGACTACGGAGTATGGTTTGCGACGAACTTTCTCTGTCAGCTGACCACCTTCTTCGTATCCAACATATCCTGGAGGCGCTCCGACGAGTCGGGAAGTTGAATGTTTCTCGCCATACTCAGACATATCAATCCGGATTACTGCATTTTCATCACCGAACATTGCTTCAGCCAGAGCACGAGCAAGTTCTGTTTTACCTACCCCAGTAGGACCGAGGAAGATGAATGAACCCATCGGACGTTTTGGATCTTTAAGTCCCGCACGAGCACGACGAACCGCACGGCTGACCGATTTCACAGCCTCATCCTGGCCAATGACACGTTCATGAAGAATCGATTCCAGATTCATCAGGCGTTGTGTCTCTTCTTCTTTCAGCTTGTTCACCGGAATTCCTGTCCAGTTGGCTACCACTTGTGCAATATCCTCAGGTGTTACTTCAGAATCCGTGCGACCTTGTTTTTCTTTCCACTGATTCTTCGTTACATCCAGCTCTTCACGGATTTTTTGTTCCGTATCACGAAGCGCTGCGGCTTTTTCGAACTCCTGGCTTTGAACTGCAGCGTCTTTTTCTTTACGGATATCTTCCAGACGGCTTTCCAGTTGTTTCAGGTTTGGTGGGATCGTGTAAGAGTTCAATCTTACTTTGGAACCCGCCTCATCAATCAGGTCAATCGCTTTGTCTGGCAGGAAACGGTCTGTGATGTAACGGTCAGACAGTTTAACCGCCTGTACAATCGCTTCGTCCGTAATTTTCACGCGGTGATGCGCTTCATAACGGTCACGCAAGCCATGCAAAATTTGAATCGCTTCTTCCGGAGAAGGCTGATCTACAGTAATCGGTTGGAAACGACGCTCAAGCGCTGCATCCTTCTCGATGTATTTACGATATTCATCCAGTGTTGTCGCACCGATACATTGCAGTTCTCCACGGGCCAGAGCCGGTTTCAAAATGTTAGAAGCATCGATGGCACCTTCAGCTCCGCCTGCACCAATCAAAGTATGCAATTCGTCGATAAACAGGACAATGTTACCTGCTTGGCGAATCTCATCCATGATTTTTTTCAGACGATCTTCGAACTCACCACGATATTTGGTTCCAGCGACTACTGAACCCATATCCAGGGTCATTACACGTTTGTCGCGCAATGTTTCCGGAATCTCATTTGCAATGATTTTTTGTGCAAGGCCTTCAGCAATCGCTGTTTTACCTACACCTGGCTCACCGATCAATACCGGGTTGTTCTTGGTACGACGGCTGAGCACTTGGATGACACGCTCAATTTCTTTGCTACGCCCAATGACTGGGTCAAGGTTATTCTCTCTGGCGTAAGCCGTGAGGTCACGTGCCAGACTGTCCAGTGTTGGTGTGCTGACATTGGCAGGTGTTCCATTATGACTGGATACAGCTTCACTGCTGCCAAGCAACTGTAACACTTGTTGACGTGCTTTGTTCAGGCTGATACCCAGGTTATTGAGCACACGTGCTGCAACACCCTCGCCTTCACGAATCAATCCGAGCAGGATATGCTCTGTGCCTACATAGGTATGGCCCAATTTACGAGCTTCATCCATAGACAGTTCAATTACTTTTTTCGCACGTGGCGTATATGCAATGTTGGTAGGTTGCTCTTGGCCACGGCCAATCAGCGTTTCTACTTCATCCTGAATTTTTTCCAATCCGAGTCCCAGGCCGATCAGTGCTTTGGCAGCGATGCCTTCGCCTTCACGAATGAGGCCGAGCAAAATATGCTCAGTACCGATGTTATTATGACCGAGACGGACAGCTTCTTCCTGCGCGAGTGCGAGCACCTTTTGGGCCCGTTCCGTAAATCTTCCAAACATCATATCTCCTGCACCTCCATGGTTTTGGATAAAACGAGGGTCATGTAATAAAATAACCGTCGTATTCTTCATATCATTTTTGTTTGCAGCCGTGCTGCGAATAAAGTCATTTGGCATTCGTACATGCCTTATTTATTATATAAAAGCCGCAATGCGGCATGAAACCATAATTCAATACAATATCAGGCTAAGCTAGGACTGCTTCGCTGCATTGATCGTATCACGAATCAACTGAGCACGATAGATGTCACGCTCATCTGTGCGCATATCTTCCCCGAATGTTTTCTGCAAAAATCCCGGCTGTGTCATCACATTCAACTCATTCATTACCGTGATGGACAATCCATCCAGTAAGCCGAGATCCACGCCAAGGCGTACATCCGATAAGCGCTGTGCAGCTTCCTTGGAATCAACAATAGCTGCATGAGACAATATGCCGTAAGAACGCATGACACGATCCGTAATCCGAAGTCTGGAGTCGGTAATTAACCGTTCTCTGGCTGTACGCTCATGACCTATCATCTGTAATACAACACCATGCAGGTTCTCGATGACTTCCTGTTCGGTCTGTCCCAATGTAATCTGGTTCGAGATCTGGAACAGGTTACCCATCGCCTCACTGCCTTCACCATATATCCCCCTTACAGTTAATCCCACTTGGGAAACTGCGGTTAGAATACGGCCTATCTGTTGCGTCATCACTAGGGCAGGCAAGTGCATCATAACCGATGCTCTAACACCTGTACCTACATTGGTAGGACAACTGGTTAAGTATCCTCTGCGATCATCAAAAGCATAGTCCACGTGCGCTTCAAAAGCATCATCTATTGCGGAAGCTTTCTCCCAGGCTTCTTTCACCTGGAACCCCGGATAGAGGCACTGGATACGAAGATGATCCTCTTCATTAATCATAATACTGACCGACTCATCCTCACTGAGAATAACCGCACCATTCCTGGATTCATTCGCAAGACTTGGACTGATGAGATGTTTCTCCACCAGCACCCGTTTGTCGAGTTCGTCAATATCGATCAGATCCAACGTATGAAAATCCCCAAAGGCATGAACGTCATCGTATTGAAGTACTTCGCTCAGCTTATTCAGCACCTCTTCCGATTGCTCATTGGAAGCCAGCATCGGAAACGGAACATGCTGAAGGTTGCGTGCAATCCGGACACGGCTGCTAATGACAATTTCGGAATCAGCCGCATCACTGCGCATCCAGTCGCTGAGCGCCTTCTCTGTAAAGCGCAGATTAGGCATTACGCATCCCTCCTACTCATGACAAACTTTACTCCTGAGCTATTCCTTTTTCAAGTCCTCTGATCTGGTCACGGATCTGAGCCGCCTCTTCAAATTCCTCTTGCGCGATGCTCTCCTGGAGCTCACGCTTCAGATCAGCGATTTGCCGTTTCACCTTGATGCGACCACCAGCTCGTGCAGGCACTTTGCCTACATGGGACGTACTACCATGAACCCGCTTGAACAAAGGGTCCAGACGGCTGTCAAAATATTTATAACATGAACTGCAGCCAAATCGGCCTATCTTGCTGAATTGTGAGTACGTCATACCACACTCTTCACACTGAAGTGCTTTTGCAGGTGGTGTTCCTGCCGATCCACTTTTGCTGGCTGGATCAAAATCAAGCAATCCGGACAACAAGTTGTGAATGGAAAACCCGCCTGCTGTTCCAGGGATCATTTCCCCTTTTTCACGGGCACATGACTCACAAATATGGAATTCCGTCTTCTCTCCATTTACGATTTTCGTAAAATGAAGTGTCGCCGGACGTTTATTGCATTCTTGGCACAGCATATTGATGTACCTCCTTTGACCCCGATAGTTTTCATTTACCGAGCAAAGATATTAACATCGCCTTCAACATTCTGGCACGAATTTGATCCCGGTAAGGAAGTTTGACTAATATAACCTCTCTAGATACAGCAGCTCGCATCAACCCGGCTTCCCGCTTGCTCAAGAAGCGTGCTTCTTCCAATTGATAGATCAAACCTTCGGCAGCTGTCTGCCCGATCTCTTCACCAATACTATGGTGCAAATGATTATGCAGAGCTGATTGGGCCGGTAATTCAATGCGCTGTATGCGAACATAACCACCACCGCCGCGTTTACTCTCTACCAGGTATCCCTTCTCGAGTGTAAAACGTGTGCTGATGACATAATTGATCTGGGAAGGTACACATGAGAATTGATCTGCCAGATCATTACGCTGAATTTCAACCATTCCTTCGGGACTTTCATGCAAAATACTCTTCAGATATCGTTCGATAATATCAGAGATATTACGCATCCAATCATCCTCCACTGTCTGAAACGTTAAGTCAATAAGGACCCACACGCCCCCACAGAGTACACCTTCTCTACCCATTTAACCAATCAGGAAAACAGCGAATCTTGCTTCCACAGGTATCAACAGGAGAGCGAAGGAAGCACGAAGGTCCTTTAATATTCCCTTGATCCTCCGATGAGATGAATCCCGTATATTGGCGATCATGCATCAGATTGTTGAAAGAAAGCTACTTAAGTATTAAACCTTTAGTTGACTTTGACTTTCTTTGACTTTATAACCATTATAGCATATTTTGTGGTTTTGCCAAGTGGGGTCACTATTCATTTTTTACGATTTTACACGAAATATTCCCCAGACACAAAAAAACCTCCCCAAAATTGCTGGAGAAGTCCATTTGTCTTTCGATCACGCCATATTTCTATATAAGCTAATCAAGTTAAATGGAGCAGTGGGAATAGTCATCAGAAGAAATCGAGCAAATAGGTTTCCCGTTCAGGAATCGCTTGTTCCAAAGCCTTAATTGCTGCTTCTGGTCCGTGAATTCTTCCGATCCGTGCCATTTCCGTTGGTCTGCGATACCCCATCAGCACTGCGGTAAGGGATTGAATATCCACCTTAATGGTCTGATCATCAGTAATTGGTTCTGAAGTTTTCCATATGGACGCTGTTCCATTCATCGCTACGTTTAATTGCCATACTCCTTCATTCCACGGAGCGTGGGTATCCTCTACCTGTAGAACAATCTGCACCGGTGAGTCCTGGCTTGCAAATGGATACTGGGATATAAACTGCTCTACACTAACGATACGCGCCATAAAATAAGGTACGATTTCTTGCTGAATCCGTGGGTTATCCAATTGGAAAGCAAGCGTATCACTGGCTGGTGCCTGCAACGTAACTTCCTGAATCATGGAATCATGGTTAGCAATGAAGGTCCACAGCCCTTGCCTAGCCTCTTCATTCAGATAGATGATCTCTTTAATGGTAAACTTATTTTCCTTAACCTCATATAAAAGATAACCTTGTGCTGCATCAGCTTCATCGTAATATACAGCCTTCTGGCTGGTCCCATTAACAAGAACTGAATTCTCCCACCTTGCATCATCCCGAACCAGAGTTCCGTTATAACGCTCAGCATAAGCACTGTATACTTCCTTTAATATGCTGAGACCTGGATCCCCACGCCGAATCGTTCCAGGTGTCGCCTTTTTCAGAGGCAAATGAGCTGTAGGTACTTTATAACGTTTAAATTCAACATAAGTCTCCCATCCATACTTCCGATAGAAACCAAAAGAGAATGGATGCAAGAACGATATACTTTGTTTGTTACGATTCATTTCTTCCAATGCATGCTTCAGCAGACCCGCTACCCAGCCTTTGCGTCTATACTCTGGCCAGGTGGCTACACCTGCAATACCGCCCATCTCGAACGATCTGCCATGAATATAGGTTTGAAAAGGGATTATGTGAAGTTTGGCTCCTAGCTGCCCGTCCTCATATACACCCCATATATCCTGTGACGAAAATTGACTCCGCCGTTTTTCTTTTTGTTCCTCACTCATTACCACCTGAAAAGCATATTCGGAGAGTGCCATAGCCGGTTCAAAATCATCTACCGTCAATTTCTGAATTTCCATGTCGTCCTACACCCCATTCGCTAGAGTTATTATCAATCCAAATCATGGCCTGATATGTGATATATGTACCCCTTAGAGTGTGTCAGAGGATTCTTACAAAGTCAAATAAGAGATGCTTACGCATCCCCTTAAATAAACAAATAAAAACCACCACCGAATAACATCGGCAGTGGTTCTTCGCTTGGCGGCGTCCTACTCTCCCAGGACCCTGCGGTCCAAGTACCATCGGCGCTAGAGGGCTTAACGGTCGTGTTCGGGATGGGTACGTGTGGAACCCCTCCGCCATCGCCACCAAACGCGTAGCTTACATTTCAGAGTGTTGTTCTCTGAAAACTAGATTCGAAACGAAACATGCGAATTATCACTTGCTATTGGATAAGCCCTCGACCGATTAGTACTGGTCAGCTCCATGCATTGCTGCACTTCCACCCCCAGCCTATCTACCTCGTCGTCTTCAAGGGGTCTTACATACTGGGAAATCTCATCTTGAGGGGGGCTTCACGCTTAGATGCTTTCAGCGTTTATCCCGTCCGTACATAGCTACCCAGCGGTGCTCCTGGCGGAACAACTGGTACACCAGCGGTACGTCCATCCCGGTCCTCTCGTACTAAGGACAGCTCCTCTCAAATTTCCTACGCCCACGACAGATAGGGACCGAACTGTCTCACGACGTTCTGAACCCAGCTCGCGTACCGCTTTAATGGGCGAACAGCCCAACCCTTGGGACCTACTTCAGCCCCAGGATGCGATGAGCCGACATCGAGGTGCCAAACCTCCCCGTCGATGTGGACTCTTGGGGGAGATAAGCCTGTTATCCCCAGGGTAGCTTTTATCCGTTGAGCGATGGCCCTTCCATGCGGTACCACCGGATCACTAAGCCCGACTTTCGTCCCTGCTCGACTTGTAGGTCTCGCAGTCAAGCTCCCTTATGCCTTTGCACTCTTCGAATGATTTCCAACCATTCTGAGGGAACCTTTGGGCGCCTCCGTTACTCTTTAGGAGGCGACCGCCCCAGTCAAACTGCCCACCTGACACTGTCCCCGCACCGGATTACGGTACCAGGTTAGAACCTAGATACGATCAGGGTGGTATCCCAACGTTGCCTCCACGCAAGCTGGCGCTCACGTTTCAAAGGCTCCCACCTATCCTGTACAGATCGTACCCAAATTCAATATCAAGCTGCAGTAAAGCTCCATGGGGTCTTTCCGTCTTGTCGCGGGTAACCTGCATCTTCACAGGTATTAAAATTTCACCGGATCTCTCGTTGAGACAGCGCCCAAGTCGTTACGCCATTCGTGCGGGTCAGAATTTACCTGACAAGGAATTTCGCTACCTTAGGACCGTTATAGTTACGGCCGCCGTTTACTGGGGCTTCGGTTCACAGCTTCGGGATTGCTCCCTAACCACTCCCCTTAACCTTCCAGCACCGGGCAGGCGTCAGCCCGTATACTTCGCCTTACGGCTTCGCACAGACCTGTGTTTTTGCTAAACAGTCGCTTGGGCCTTTTCACTGCGGCCCCCTCGTGCTATTCACACTACCGGGGCACCCCTTCTCCCGAAGTTACGGGGTCATTTTGCCGAGTTCCTTAACGAGAGTTCTTCCGCGCGCCTTAGAATACTCTTCTCGCCTACCTGTGTCGGTTTGCGGTACGGGCACCTTCACCTGGCTAGAGGCTTTTCTTGGCAGTGTGAGATCATGACCTTCGCTACTATAATTTTCGCTCCCCATCACAGCTCAGCCTTAATGATGTGCGGATTTGCCTACACATCAGCCTCACTGCTTAGACGGACATCCATCAGTCCGCGTCACTACCCTACTGCGTCCCCCCATTGCTCATAACGGCTTACGGTGGTACAGGAATTTCGACCTGTTGTCCTTCGACTACGCCTTTCGGCCTCGCCTTAGGTCCCGACTTACCCTGAGCGGACGAGCCTTCCTCAGGAACCCTTAGGCTTTCGGCGGATCAGATTCTCACTGATCTTTTCGTTACTCATACCGGCATTCTCACTTGTATAATGTCCAGCGCTCCTTACGGTACACCTTCAACCCTTATACAACGCTCCCCTACCCCTGATGCAAAGCATCAAGCCATAGCTTCGGTGGTGTGTTTAGCCCCGTTACATTTTCGGCGCAGAGTCACTCGACCAGTGAGCTATTACGCACTCTTTCAATGGTGGCTGCTTCTAAGCCAACATCCTGGTTGTCTGTGCAACTCCACATCCTTTCCCACTTAACACACACTTGGGGACCTTAGCTGATGGTCTGGGCTGTTTCCCTTTTGACAATGGATCTTAGCACTCACTGTCTGACTCCCGGAAGTAAGTCTATGGCATTCGGAGTTTGACTGAGCTTGGTAACCCTTGCGGGCCCCGCACCCAATCAGTGCTCTACCTCCACGACTCTGTTTTCCGAGGCTAGCCCTAAAGCTATTTCGGGGAGAACCAGCTATCTCCGAGTTCGATTGGAATTTCTCCGCTACCCCCACCTCATCCCCGCATTTTTCAACATGCGTGGGTTCGGGCCTCCAGTGCGTGTTACCGCACCTTCACCCTGGACAGGGGTAGATCACCCGGTTTCGGGTCTACGTCCACGTACTAAGTCGCCCTATTCAGACTCGCTTTCGCTGCGGCTCCGGCTCTTCACCTTAACCTTGCACGGGAACGTAACTCGCCGGTTCATTCTACAAAAGGCACGCCATCACCCCTAAAACGGGCTCTGACTTTTTGTAAGCACACGGTTTCAGGTTCTATTTCACTCCCCTTCCGGGGTGCTTTTCACCTTTCCCTCACGGTACTGCTTCACTATCGGTCGCTAGGAAGTATTTAGCCTTGGCAGATGGTCCTGCCGGATTCATACGGGGTTTCACGTGCCCCGCACTACTCGGGATCCGTCTCGGAGGGAACAGACTTTCAACTACAGGGCTTTTACCTTCTTTGGCGGGCCTTTCCAGACCTCTTCGCTTAACCGGTTCCTTTGTAACTCCATGTGAGACGTCCCACAACCCCAAAGAGCAAGCTCTCTGGTTTGGGCTTCTCCGCGTTCGCTCGCCGCTACTGACGGAATCACTATTGTTTTCTCTTCCTCAGGGTACTTAGATGTTTCAGTTCCCCTGGTATGCCTCTACATAACCTATGTATTCAGTTATGAGTAACTGGAAATTACCCCAGCTGGGTTTCCCCATTCGGACACCCCCGGATCAAAGCTTGCTTACAGCTCCCCGAGGCAGTTTCGTTGTTCGCCACGTCCTTCATCGGCTCCTAGCGCCTAGGCATCCTCCGTGTGCTCTTAGTAGCTTAACCATTTTGTTCCGGTTTCGGTCGCTCGCTTCCCTTGGTTTGGACTGCGTCCAAATCCAAAAGTCGCTCTCACCCGATACCATCACAAAAGCAATTTAACTACCTTTATACACTTGACTTGTTTGCACAAGTTCAGCTTAAAGGAATGTTCTAATTCGCGTTTGTTTCGTTTCGATATCTAGTTTTCAAAGAACAAGCCAAATAGATGAAATTGTTTGGTGGAGCCAAGCGGGATCGAACCGCTGACCTCCTGCTTGCAAGGCAGGCGCTCTCCCAGCTGAGCTATGGCCCCTCAAATTCCATCAAAACTGAACAAATGGATAAGTAACTGTGTTGCTGTTGCAGGTTCTAAGAACCTGCTTATTTGAATGTTTCCGTTGCAGGAAACGATTCTCCATAGAAAGGAGGTGATCCAGCCGCACCTTCCGATACGGCTACCTTGTTACGACTTCACCCCAATCATCTATCCCACCTTCGGCGGCTGGCTCCTTGCGGTTACCCCACCGACTTCGGGTGTTATAAACTCTCGTGGTGTGACGGGCGGTGTGTACAAGACCCGGGAACGTATTCACCGCGGCATGCTGATCCGCGATTACTAGCAATTCCGACTTCATGCAGGCGAGTTGCAGCCTGCAATCCGAACTGAGACCGGCTTTGTTGGGATTGGCTCCATCTCGCGATTTCGCAGCCCGTTGTACCGGCCATTGTAGTACGTGTGTAGCCCAGGTCATAAGGGGCATGATGATTTGACGTCATCCCCACCTTCCTCCGGTTTGTCACCGGCAGTCTATCTAGAGTGCCCACCCGAAGTGCTGGCAACTAAATATAAGGGTTGCGCTCGTTGCGGGACTTAACCCAACATCTCACGACACGAGCTGACGACAACCATGCACCACCTGTCTCCTCTGTCCCGAAGGAAAGGTACATCTCTGTACCGGTCAGAGGGATGTCAAGACCTGGTAAGGTTCTTCGCGTTGCTTCGAATTAAACCACATACTCCACTGCTTGTGCGGGTCCCCGTCAATTCCTTTGAGTTTCAGTCTTGCGACCGTACTCCCCAGGCGGAGTGCTTAATGTGTTAACTTCGGCACCAAGGGTATCGAAACCCCTAACACCTAGCACTCATCGTTTACGGCGTGGACTACCAGGGTATCTAATCCTGTTTGCTCCCCACGCTTTCGCGCCTCAGCGTCAGTTACAGCCCAGAGAGTCGCCTTCGCCACTGGTGTTCCTCCACATATCTACGCATTTCACCGCTACACGTGGAATTCCACTCTCCTCTTCTGCACTCAAGTCACCCAGTTTCCAGTGCGATCCGGGGTTGAGCCCCGGGATTAAACACCAGACTTAAATGACCGCCTGCGCGCGCTTTACGCCCAATAATTCCGGACAACGCTTGCCCCCTACGTATTACCGCGGCTGCTGGCACGTAGTTAGCCGGGGCTTTCTTCTCAGGTACCGTCACCTTGAGAGCAGTTACTCTCCCAAGCGTTCTTCCCTGGCAACAGAGCTTTACGATCCGAAAACCTTCATCACTCACGCGGCATTGCTCCGTCAGGCTTTCGCCCATTGCGGAAGATTCCCTACTGCTGCCTCCCGTAGGAGTCTGGGCCGTGTCTCAGTCCCAGTGTGGCCGATCACCCTCTCAGGTCGGCTACGCATCGTCGCCTTGGTGAGCCGTTACCCCACCAACTAGCTAATGCGCCGCAGGCCCATCCCCAAGTGACAGATTGCTCCGTCTTTCCAGTTTCCTTCAGGCGAAGAAAACAATTATTCGGTATTAGCTACCGTTTCCGGTAGTTGTCCCAAACTTGAGGGCAGGTTGCCTACGTGTTACTCACCCGTCCGCCGCTAAGTATCAAGGAAGCAAGCTTCCTATCAACTCCGCTCGACTTGCATGTATTAGGCATGCCGCCAGCGTTCGTCCTGAGCCAGGATCAAACTCTCCAATAAAGTATTGAAAAGAGCGATAAGCTCATTTTGAATCTGACGATTCATTGTGAATCAAAAGTTACTATCCATTTGTTCAGTTTTCAAGGAACTTGTATGTCCGTTTATGTTGATGTTTATCAACCAGACAGGAATCTTATCATATCATGTTAACTAACTTACTGTCAACACTTTGTTTTCGTCACCTTTCAAATGATTATGACAATCATTCGTTTGAAGCGACAAGAAATAATATATCATGTAGCGATTTATTTAGCAAGCATTTTTAATCTACCATTTGATATTATATAAATCTTCAACAACGCTATCTTGCCTTCAGCCTATATGCGGCACATTAACACAATATCTGAAACAAAAATGGAACCCTATTAAAGGCTACTTTATATCCAAGAAACATGTCCTTTCTATAATATTGATTTCTAAAACCATACGTAATAAGGATCTAGATGAAAGACAGCTAGAGTGCCCGATTGGGATAATGAGCCCTGCCCTCCTGTTGGTTTGAAGAAAGTGATCCAAAAACTCTATAATAAGGTATATAGATATAGAGATAAGGCTAAGCAATCAAGTGTACTTCTTCATACGTAGTTATGAACAATCGTTAATCGTCTCGTATGAGTACCTTTACACCGATAACGCACTCCATTTGCAGCTGGCTATTACATATTAAAGTTCTGAATAAACTCATTACTAACCTATATGGGGTGATCGCACTTGAAACAATGGTTGAAGAACATGCGCAAAGGTTATGGCAAAAAGTTGGTTTCCATCCATGCTTGGAATGCCTGGATTGTTGTGATCCTTGCTATATCAGGTCTTATGCTGGTAGGCGGCTTTTGGCGAGAGATACTCGGAATCGGTCGTGTCTGGTTAAAATGGCTACATATCATCGTTGGTCTAGCTATGCTGGCACCCGTAGTATATTACTTGATTTTGGCCGGAAAGCACTGGAAACAGCTTCGTAATAGACCTTGGCAAAGGGTGAACACCATCTTTGTTCTTGCGCTGCTGGTAGGCTGGCTACTCTCGGGTATTTTGTTATGGCAGTTCAAGCTAGCTGGACCTCGATGGTCGAATGCTGCACTTTTGATCCATGACCTGCTGACTTGGGTGGGCTTACCTTATATTATCTATCACTCCATCACTCGGACCAAATGGTTAAAGGACCCTGCACGTCGTGCGGTTAAAACTACTACAACTTCAACAAAAACTCAAAATATTGCTGATCCATCTGATTCAATATCGGATGAAAAAGAAACTCCGGCTGCTATATCTTCTTCACAGTTTGATCGCAGTTCCGAGAGAGATCCCCTCAAATCTGAGGAGCGACCTCAACCGTTGTATACACGACGAGCTTTCATCCGTTCTGCTGTGGGGGTTGGTCTCGCCGTGACTCTTGGACCTACTTTTATATCCTGGGTAGGACGAAATCTCAAGATCGATAATAGTATTGATAGCATGCTGGAGAACGATCCTAACCGTATGGTTCCTCTGCCACAACCGCTGTCTGCCTCTTCACCTCCCATTGGAGGCGGAGCTGAAGGTCATTTCCGCGTATATACGGTTACGCCCATACCGTCCTTCTCCAATGCTAACTGGTCTTTTCGAATTGATGGGTTGGTTGAACGGGCACAGGTATGGAACTGGGAACAATTCGTGAAGCTCGCTCGTACCGTACAGGTTAGTGATTTCCACTGTGTAACGGGCTGGTCTGTATATAAGAATACCTGGGAAGGCATTTCTCTTGCACAGCTTTTGAAACAAGCCGGGGTCAAACCGGAAGCTCATAGTGTGAAGTTTTATTCCGGTGATGGTGTATATACAGATGCGATTACGATGGATCAAGCACAAATGGAAGATATTATGGTCGCTGTCATGCATGATGGCAAACCCATCCCGGCTGATCTTGGCGGTCCGGTACGGCTCGTCATTCCTCAGATGTATGCCTATAAATCAGTAAAATGGTTAAATCGCATTGAACTCATCGACAGCGAACATATCGGTTACTGGGAAGAGCGAGGGTATGATAAGGATGCATGGCTTACAGGCGCATCTCAACGTATCCCTAACAATTTAAGTGGATCATGATAAGATAAGATTGATGAGCGTTCATTCGTTGTATCAAATAATTCAATAAACAGCAAAAGCCCCCGATCACATATTCGTGTCTTCGGGGGCTTTATTATATGAGCTCTTCTGTTAATTCATCCTTTAACCCTAGGGATTCAAAAGACGTACAAGTTCGTCCTCATCCTCAATCGTTGGAATACCGAGATCATGGGCTTTGGTTAGTTTACTACCTGCCTTCTCTCCGGCAATAACCAGATCTGTCTTTTTCGACACACTGCCAGTCACCTTCGCTCCGAGCGCTTCCAGTCTTTGCGTCGCCTCTTCCCGCGTCAATTGGTGCAGCGTTCCGGTCAAGACGACCGTTTTACCACTGAAAAAGGAATCTTCCACAACAGCAACGGCTGGCGCCTCAGGTGCCTGAGCTTTCACACCCAAGTTGAGCATCTTCTCAATTGCAGCCTGTGTAAACGGATCTGCAAAGAAAGTTACGATGCTCTCCGCCACAATACCACCGACGTCAGGTAGTTCAACCAATTCTTCTACGGTTGCATTCATAATGGCGTGCAGATCTCGGTAATGATCAGCCAGCATGCGCGTTGTAGATTTACCTGTGTTCGGAATACCCAGTGAGTATAAGAAGGAAGCCAAGTCTCTATCTTTACTAAGCTCAAGCGCAGCGATAAGGTTGTTCGCTTTCTTTTCCCCAAACCGCTCCAGCTTCACCAGATCATCAAACTGTAACGTATACAGGTCAGCAGGCTCACGTACATTCAATTCATCATACAGCTGAATCGCCGTTTTCTCACTGAACGTCTCGATGTCCATGGCATCACGGGAAGCAAAATGGGAAATACGTGCCACCGTTTGCGGTTTACACGCAAGTCTATTGTTACAGAACAGATGCGCTCCGCGTTGCTCCAGTGGGAATCCACATGCAGGACACTGCTCAGGGAAGACGATCTCCTCGCCATCACTCTCCTCCGTCACTTTACCCAGAATTTCAGGAATGACGTCGTTGGAGCGACGAATAAAGACCCGTGTGCCCAGAGCAAACTTCAGATTTTTGCGCTCAATATCGCCGACATTGTTCAGCGTACAGTTCTGTACCGTTACTCCGGCAAGTTCAACCGGTTCTACGCGTGCCAACGGAGTTACTTTGCCAGTACGGCCCACATTCCATACCACAGCATTAAGAACCGTCGTGGTCTCTTCTGCCTCGAATTTATATGCCACCGCCCAGCGAGGGAATTTATCGGTATAACCCAACACCTCGCGGGTGCGCATGTCCGTAATTTTGATAACAGCTCCATCGATCAGATAATCCAACTGACCCCGGTTCTCCTGAATCGCAGCCAATTGTTCCATCACATCATCAAACTCATGGAAATAAGTAATCGACGGATTAACTTTGAAGCGGTTCTCACGCAGGAAGTCCATCATCTGCTGATGATTGGTAAACTGAACGTCATCCGAATAACCTACGTTATAAAAGTAAGCATTCAGCCGACGCTCAGCCGTCGCCTTTGGATTCAGGTTACGCAGTGCTCCCGCTGCTGCATTCCGCGCATTCTTGAGCGGTTCTGCCGCCGTCTCATTGTATCGATCCAGGACAGACAGGTTCATAATGCCTTCACCCTGTACTTCAATCGTACCGCTTGTATAAGGAATTTTGAGCGGAACGGAGCGGATTGTTCTCACCTGTGCCAAAATACCTTCACCTACAGTACCGTTACCACGCGTAGAGGCTTGTACCAACTCACCGTTGGTGTACGTCAGGTTCAGCGTCAATCCGTCAAACTTCAACTCAATGACATAACCTGGTTCCGGTAAAGGCGTATCCGGATTTTTACTGTTATAGTCGTTAATCAGTTTCAGTACACGGGTATTCCAGCTGCGCAACTGCTCAATATTCTGCGCTTTGTCCAGACTCCATAATGAGGATAAATGGCGATGTGGGGTAAACCCCTTGAGCAGTTCGCCGCCCACACGCTGTGTTGGAGAATCAGGCAGAACCATGCCGCTTTCCTGTTCCAGCGTAACCAGTTCATCGTACAGAAGATCATACTCCTTATCGCTGATCTGTGGCTGATCCATCGTGTAGTACTGATAATTATGCTGGTTCAGCTCGGTAACGAGTTGCTCCATCCGGTGCATCGGGTCCATACAGGGCCATCCCTCCGTTAATTTGATCTATGTAGAACGAACACTCCTATTGCACTTGGACTGCGATAACAGAATAATTTCCGATCGCTGTTATCCCCGGATTTCTTTTATTCATTTTAAAAGGTAGAAATCCAGGGATAAAGGCGAACGCCTTGCTTCTTCAAGTTATTTCTGTTCTCTCCGTTATCGTGCAAAAGGAAGTTTCGTTCTTATTCCACTTTCGTAATCGGGGCAAAACCGGCAAGCAGACGTTTCACGCCAACCGGAGCCGGGAAGGCAATCTGCAGTTCGGTATCATTACCAGTCCCTTTTACTGCAACAATTGTGCCTGTCCCCCATTTGCCATGCTGCACTTTGTCCCCTGCCTTGAATCCTGCTTCACCATTAGAAGCCACCGGCTTGGAAGCAGATGATGGCGTAGAGTATGTCGGGCGGGAGGTACTCGTAGTCACACGCGAAGTTGGCGTGGATGAGGTAGCAGATGAACCGCTCTTGCTTTGGTGATCAAAGAGCTTGGTGCCACCACCGAAGTTACTTCCTCCACTAGAACCTAGTCCACGTCCACCATATGAGCCGCCTCCGCTACTGCCGCGGCGGTAACGATCACGAGCCATGGAAGTGTCTTCCTTCAGCTCATCCGGAATTTCGTCCAGGAAGCGGGAAGGTGGATTCGCTGTGGTACGTCCAAACAAGGTACGCATCTGGGCACACGACAGGAAAAGTTGCTCTTCTGCACGAGTAATCCCCACATAAGCAAGTCGGCGTTCTTCCTCCAACTCTTCATTATCCATAAAGGCCCGGCTGTGAGGGAAGACGCCTTCCTCCATACCCACGATAAAGACCACCGGGAACTCCAGACCTTTGGCGCTGTGCATGGTCATCAGGGTAACAGCGTCGCTCTGATCCTCTTCATCATCGTTCATGCTGTCGATGTCAGCAATCAATGCAAGATCGGTGAGGAACGATACGAGCGTTTTGTCTTCATTATTTTTCTCAAATTCCATCGTTACCGACAGGAACTCCTCAATGTTCTCCAGCCGTGCACGGGATTCGAGTGTGTTTTCATTTTGCATCTCGAGACGGTATTGGCTCATCTCAAGAATCTTCTCGGTCAATTCAGTTACAGACAGATATTCTACCATCTGATGCAACGCAGCGATCATGTCATAGAACTCCACCAGCGCATTACGCGTACGGCCAGCAAAACCAAGATCATCCACGACCTGCAGTACTCGGAAAATGGAAATTCCACGCTCTCCTGCCGCAGCCGCCAGCTTCGCTACTGTTGTATCACCAATGCTACGCTTCGGTACATTAATGATCCGGGTAAGGCTGATATCATCGTCGGGGTTGGATAACAGGCGCAGATACGCCAGAATGTCCTTGATCTCTTTACGATCATAGAACTTGATGCCGCCGACAATCTGATACGGAATATCAGACTTGATCAAAATTTCCTCTATAACCCGGGACTGGGCGTTGGTACGGTACAAAATGGCATGGTTCTGATAGGATTTGCCGTTTTTCACATTTTTACTAATCTCGGAGGTAACAAAATACCCCTCATCATGTTCGGAATCCGCACGGTATACCTTGATCTTCGAACCACCCTCTTTGTCCGTCCACAGTTTCTTCGGTTTACGCCCTGTATTCAGGCCAATCACTTCATTCGCTGCATTCAGGATATTGGAAGTTGAACGATAGTTCTGCTCCAGCAAAATCGTGTTTGCTTCTGGATAGTCTTTCTCAAAGTTCAGGATATTGCTGATATCCGCCCCGCGCCAGCGATAGATCGATTGGTCACTATCCCCTACAACGCAGATGCGGTGGTGGCTGTCAGCGAGCATGCGGCACAGCATGTACTGTGCACGGTTCGTATCCTGATACTCGTCCACGTGAATGTACTGGAATTTCTTTTGGTAAAAGTCGAGGACTTCAGGTACTTCCTTGAACAGTTGAATAGTCTGCATAATGAGATCATCAAAATCAAGTGAGTTGTTGGCTCTTAACCGTTTCTGGTACATCTTATATATCTTCGCTACAATACCCTCGAAATAGTCTCCTGCCTGCTTCTCATATTGCTCCGGACTGATCAGTTCATTCTTGGCCGTGCTCATCATCGATTGAACTGCTTTGGGCTCGAATTTCTTGGTATCGATATTCTGGTCTTTCATACAGCTGCGAATTACAGATAATTGGTCCGATGAATCCAAAATACTGAAGTTGGAGGTAAAGCCAATACGTTCAATATCACGACGCAGAATTCGCACACACATGGAGTGGAACGTGGATACCCAAATGTCGCGGCCTTGGGAGCCACCAACCAGTTGGGATACACGGTCTTGCATCTCACGAGCGGCTTTGTTCGTAAATGTAATCGCTAAAATGCCCCACGGGGGCGCTTTCCGTGTTGCAATGAGGTAGGCAATCCGGTGTGTCAGCACCCGGGTTTTGCCGGAGCCCGCTCCCGCCATAATCAGCAGTGGGCCATCCGTCGCCTCGACGGCTTGCCGTTGGGGGGTGTTAAGCCGTGCAACGGCATCATGTATATTTACAGGTTGCATGCATGCATGCTCCTTTCGTTGGTTGGTCGGTATAAGTGAGCTATCGTTTACACTCGTCACTACGATGACAGAATAATCTTCCGATCGCTGTTATTCCCGGATTTTTCGATCTACTTTTCAAAGGTGAAAATCCGGGAATAAAGGCGCACGCTCCGCTTCTCCAGCTTATTTCTGTCCTCTTCGTTCTCGTGTAAAAATAGTTTAACTTATAATTAAGGGTAGTTGAAATCACAAGAGAGAACACTTCGTTTCTTCAGATTGCTTCTGCATTCTCCGTTTCTGTGTAAACATAGTTCCTCTATACGAATTGTTGGTAAGAGGTGAAAATCCGGGAATAAAGGCGAACGCATCGCTTCGTCAGCTTACTTCTCTCCTCTTCGTTCTCGTGTAAACGACATACGCTCATATAACTTCTTTAATTAGTAAGGGCAAAGTTCTATTTTAACAGATCATAAGGGGAAAATGGGGGAATGGTAAACTAAACCGATTATATGGTACCTTTTACAGCCAACACCGTCTCAAGTGCCTTATTCAAATCGCTATACACAATGTTACCTACCACGATGGTATCTGCCACCTGGGCAGCTTGCGAGGCTTTCTCCGGATCATCAATTCCACCGCCGTAGATGAGGTGTGCCCGCTCCAATTGTCTGTGTGTCTCACCAACAAGCTCCATATCTCCGAACGTTCCGCTGTACTCCATATATACAATGGGAAGATTGAGCAGACGCTCCGCAGCCTGGGCATATGCCACCGCAGCTCCTGTCGTCAGATCCGTATCTGCACCAGTCAACCGCGCTACCGTGGAGTTTGCATTAAGCACAATATAACCCTCGGCAATCAGCAGATCCCAAGGGATAAGATAACCATAACGCTCTATGGCTTGCTGGTGGTGCCCAATCATCCATTTGCTGTCCGTTGCATTCAGGACCATGGGGATCAGATATCCGTCAAACCCGGGAACAACGGCCTCCAGATCAGATACTTCAAGCACACAGGGCAACTCATAGCGACGCACACGGGACATCAGGTCTACCGTGTTATCATAAGTAATTCCGGAAGATCCGCCGACGATAATTGCATCGGTCCCCGACATGCAGACCAGATCAAGTTCTTCGTCCGTAATCTCCCGGTCCGGGTCAAGCTTAAATACATGTCTCCACTGCTTAATCATGTCTATCAACGAACATTCCTCCAGAAGTTCTTCTGCATCCTAGAAAGCTTGTAAACTAAGTCTAAGTCAGCAGACAGTGAGTGTCAATGTTCGTATAAAAAGGGGAACAGAAAAACATGAATTTTCACGGTTTCCAGGCAAAACGTGTATTCATCTCGTCCAACTCCTGCTCCGTCAGCACGTCCGAGTACACCCCGTACACGCCCCATTTCTCATAGTTAGCCACCTGTTCAGTGTCATTGATAGTATGCACGTAGGTGACTGAGCCTGCACTATTCAGCTTGGCGACGAAATTCTGGTTTACTTTATATTCCGGCATAGTCACGGCATCAATATCATTCTTTTGTACAAAATCAACGACCTGATCTTCTGTATCCTGTGTGGCATATAACGTATAGATAATGGAAGGGAATGCATAGACTTCTTTCACCGTTTCAAGCATCGGTTCGTTATAGATCTGTACAACCACTCGATCCAGCACGGATGGATCATGTTCTTTGGCAGCATCCACGAGGGATCTTAACACCTGCTGTATATCCTCATCCTTCTGTTCCTTGGTGTCGGTTACGATATACATATCCGGGTACTGAGCCAGTACATCTATAATGCCATCGGCATCCATGGGTTGGTACATGCCCAAGATTGGCGTATCCATGAATTCATCATGTGTCAACGCTCCGGCCTGTTTTTCCTCGGGAAGCTCTTGGTCCTGTCCTAGCATTTTACTCATATTAGCGGTCCACTCATGTCTGGCTACGGCTTTGCGATCCGATGTCAGCATAAAGTCGATCTCAAAAACACGTGTGCCTTTCTCGTAATTGGCAATCATCGCTTCATAGGCGTTGGTATATGGTTGATCACGAATGCTGCCCATGGCGTGGGCGATTAATCTATAAGCGGTAAATCCGTCCCGTTGTTCCTCACTCTCACTTTCATAGGCGAAAAAGAGTGTGCCCACGGTAACGATCAGTAGTATTAACACGGCGGCAATGCGTTTCATATCACATTCACATCCTCAGTACCTTTTTGATAGCTAACTACCCGAATTGATGAGGTGTAAAACAAAATAGCCGCCCGAGGCGGCTGTTAAATGGTGGATAGACTGTGGGAATAAAGTAAGGGCCATCGACATGCTCAGTCCTTTTGCAGTACACTCAACTCTTTCAAAAATGCAATCAGCGCCTCACGCCAAGGTCTCAGAGGTTCCAGACCGTTCGTTCGAATCGCCAGATGATCCATCACCGAGTATGCAGGACGAGGGGCTGGCCGCGGAAACTGATCGGTTGTGCATGGAGTAAGTTCGGCTGTCGGCTCGAACCCAATCTGTTTACCGGCTTCCTCTCTTATTGCCTGTGCAAACTCGTACCATGTGCAAGTTCCTGAATTGGAGGCATGATAGATGCCATACTTCTCACTCGTAGAAAGGGTATGAATGAATCGGGCAAGATCCACCGTATAGGTAGGCGAACCTTGTTGGTCATGAACAACTTGCAATTGTGGACGTTTCGCCATAAGTTCCAGCATGGTTTTGACAAAATTACTGCCATACACGCCAAACACCCATGATGTTCGGATGATAAACCATTGCGTGCACAAACTTTGAACCAGCCGTTCCCCAGCAAGCTTCGACTTGCCATAAACACTCTGCGGATTCGTTACATCGTATTCTCGGTATGGTGTACTACCACTCCCATCAAATACATAATCCGTACTGATATATACCAGTTTTGCTTTCACACTCTCGGCGGCAACCGCAATATTTCTAGTACCTGATGCATTGATTGCGTATGCTGTATCCTCATCTACCTCAGCCTGATCGACCGCTGTGTAAGCAGCGCAGTGAATTATGATGTGGGGTCGGAACGTCTTAATCATATCTGTGCACTGCTGTTGATCGGTAATATCCATCTGGTTTTTGTCACAGGCCAATACCTGATGACCCTCTGCTTCGAAGGTCTTCACCACATCATAACCCAGCTGTCCCGCCGCGCCAGTCACCATAACTCTATAGTTCATTTGGACGAATCACCCATCCGCTTGCCATACTGAAGCTGAACATAGTCCTGATACGTGACTGATTGAATTCTCGTCCACCAATCTTGATGTTTCAGATACCATTGGATCGTCTCCTTGATCCCTGTCTCAAAATTGTGTGCAGGTTGCCAGCCGAGCTCTGTACGTATCTTGGTAGGATCTATACCGTAACGTCGGTCATGACCCAATCGATCGTGTACATATTGAATCAAACTCGCAGGTTTACCCAGTTGCTCCAATACGCTCTCCACAATGTAAATATTAGTACGTTCATTATTACCACCAATGTTGTATACCTCTCCAGATTGTCCATTATGAATCACCAGATCAATCGCGCTGCAGTGATCCTCGACATACAGCCAGTCACGAATATTGAGCCCGTCACCATATACTGGGATGGCTTCATCATTCAATGCACGGGATATAATCAGCGGAATCAGTTTCTCCGGGAACTGAAAAGGTCCGTAGTTATTAGAGCAACGTGTAATATTTACAGGAAGTCCAAATGTTTCATGATAGGCTCTGACGAGCAGATCCCCGCCAGCTTTACTTGCAGAGTAAGGACTGTTAGGCATCAGAGGGGTTTCTTCAGTAAATAAACCTGTTGCACCTAGTGATCCATATACCTCATCTGTCGATACCTGAACAAATTTGGTGACTTGATATTTCTTTGCCGCATCCAATAGAACCTGAGTACCCATCACATTGGTACGCACAAAGATATCCGGGGACAGAATACTTCGATCCACATGAGACTCGGCAGCGAAATTCACAACCACATCAATGCCTTGGGAAAAAACAGCTTCCATCTGCTGTACATCTGCAATATCTGCTTTGATGAAGGTATATTGGGGATTGGACTCTACTGTATGCAAGTTCTCCAAGTTCCCCGCATACGTTAATGCATCCACATTGATAATCTCATAACTCGGATGTTCACGAAGCATATATAATACAAAGTTGCTGCCGATAAATCCGGCCCCACCCGTAACCAGTAGTTTCATGCTGTCTCTCTCCCTCTGCCTCCAGATACAGAAGTATCTGAAAAGTCTGATTAATTAGTCGAAGTTCAGTTCAGCATCTTTCAGTAAAGGATGCTTCTGATCCTTCTCCGATAATATAGGTTTCGTCACAGGCCAATCAATGGCGAGCGCAGGATCGTTCCACAGAATTCCACGGTCATGTTCAGGCGAATAATAGGCGTCTACCTTATAAGTTACCTGGGAATGAGGCACCAAGGTGCAGAAACCATGAGCAAATCCTTGAGGAACAAGCAGTTGCCGCTGGTTGTACTCACTTAGAATGACACTTTTCCATTGGCCAAAGGTAGGGGATGACGTGCGGACATCCACAATCACATCATATATAGCCCCTGATATAACCCTCACCAATTTAGTCTGTGCTTTGGGCTGGAGCTGGTAATGAAGCCCACGGAGAACACCCGCTTCAGCCGATAAGGATTGATTGTCCTGAATAAAGACGTGCTGTATTCCCTGTTCATGCAGAATCTGCTCATTATAACTCTCCATAAAATATCCACGGTGATCACCATAAACCTTGGGTTCCAAGATGGCAGCGCCATCCATAAACAGCGGAAGTACCTTCATGACATCCCTCCGTTTTGCTGTTAACATCATTTCTTCATATTGACTATGTATATGTAAAGTGTCGGGTAAGTGTTTGTTCATTGGCCTGTATAACCCTCATATTTACTCTTCCATAAAATAAATTAAAGTCCAGCCGCGATATCATTCTTCGGCTGGACTTCAAGGGCATGCGGAAAACCATTTATTGATCCTTTACGACCTGTTCCAAATACTTTAAGAGATCTGTCCGTAGATCCGGTCGCTGCAACGCGTAGTGAATCGATGTCTCAATAAAGCCCAACTTCTCACCAACATCATGGCGTAGTCCGTCAAAATGATATGCGAGAATCTGCCGCTGTTCATTCAATCGGGACAAGGCATCCGTGAGCTGAATTTCGCCCCCAACGCCAGCCGATTGTTGACCTAGTATCTCGAAGATATCTGGTGTAAGAATATAACGTCCCATAATAGCAAGGTTCGAAGGGGAATCTTCAGTCTTTGGTTTCTCAATTAAGCGGCGCGCGCGAAAGACACGATCATCGGTAGGAGTCAGCAATTCTCCGTCTACAATCCCGTAGCGGGATACCTCGCTCCAATCAACAGGCTGTACACCAACAATCGGAGATTGCAGTTCATCGTAGACATCGATCATCTGCTTCAGGCAGGGATGGTCGGCTTCCACAATGTCATCCCCTAACAGGACGGCAAAAGGCTCGTTGCCGATAAACTTGCGGGCGCACCAGATGGCGTGACCAAGTCCCTTCGGTTCCTTTTGACGGATATAATGGATATCTGCCATCTCGGAGGGTTTGCGTACTTCGTTAAGCAAGTCCCACTTCTGTTTGTCCGCGAGATTCTGCTCCAGCTCGAATGAATAGTCGAAGTGATCTTCAATAGCCCGCTTCCCTTTACCTGTCACAATAATGATATCTTCAATGCCTGAAGCTACGGCTTCTTCAATAATATACTGGATCGTTGGCTTGTCCACGATGGGCAGCATTTCCTTAGGCATCGCCTTGGTGGCAGGCAGAAACCGGGTACCCAGCCCTGCAGCTGGAATAATCGCTTTGCGAATACGCACACGAACCCACTCCTTTTGCTAGATAAGTTGAACTAAAGATTATTTACACTGACACTACGATGACAGAACAACCTTCCAATCGCTGTTACCCCCAGATTTTTTTCATTCCCTTTTTTAAAGGGGAAAATCCGGGGATAGCGTATGCTTCCGATGCAGCTTTCTTTCAGAAAGCTTTTAGGCGAACGCTTCGCTTTTTCAGGTTATTTCTGTCCTCTCCGTTATCATGTAAATGATTAGTCCATCTTGTATAGATTCATATATTTAATGATTCTTATTGCTAGGATGCTTGGACTCCATTATACCATTAACAATTCGCGGATATCCTGTTCGGATAAGGTCGTCGATCCCCCGTCTCCCGGTTCAATTACTTCGGCAATCAAGTCCTTCTTCCGCTGCTGGAGCTCCAAAATCTTCTCTTCGATTGTACCTTCGGTAACTAAACGAATGACTTGCACCACTTGTTTCTGTCCCATACGATGGGCACGGCCAATTGCCTGTTCTTCCACGGCGGGATTCCACCATAGATCATATAATATAACGGTATCTGCACCCGTTAAGTTTAGCCCTGTACCTCCAGCCTTCAGGGAAATCAGGAACAGTTCAGCTTCGCCCTCATTAAATCGGCGGCACATCTCGACACGGCTCTGTGCAGGGGTCTGACCATCCAAGTAGAAAAGATTTCTTCCCTGTGCTGCGAGCGTCTGACGAATCAAGTTCAACATGCTCGCGAATTGAGAGAAGATGAGAATACGTTTGCCTGCCGCCAAACAATCCTCGACCGTTTCGAGCAGCTGTTCCATTTTCCCGGAATCGCCTTGATACCCTTCAACAAAGAGTGCTGGATGACAACACAACTGACGCAAACGCGTGATGCCAGCCAGAATTTTGATACGATTCTTCTGGAATCCGTTATCCTCCATGTCCTTCGATGCTTCATCCTGAAGTTGAGAGAGGTATGCGGCGTACAGTTTCTTCTGTTCACCCGTGAGCTCTGACCGCTGTACCGTTTCAATGCGATCCGGCAATTCTTCCAGCACATCCTTCTTCAGGCGACGCAGAATAAATGGACGCACCATCCGCGAGATCCGTTCCGGAGGAAGGTCGCGGAATCTTCTGTAACTTGGAAACAACCCAGGGAATACGGCTTCAAAAATGGACCACAATTCATCCAGCGAGTTCTCTACAGGCGTTCCTGTGAGTGCAAAACGACGCGGCGCCTGAATTTGTTTCACTGCCTGCGCGGTCTGGGAAGAAGCATTTTTGATCGCCTGAGCTTCATCCAGAATGAGCGTATGGAAGGTTCGGCCCAGGTAGGTGTCCAAATCCCGTCGTAACAAAGGATACGACGTCACAATCACATCCGCCTCATCCATACCTGAAAGCATGCTGGCTCGCTCTTCTTTCTGACCGGCTGCGATCAGGACTTTCAGATGCGGGGCGAACCGCGCAAACTCATTAGCCCAGTTGTAAGTCAGCGAGGCAGGCGCAACGACGAGTACCGGGGGATGAATGACCCTCGTTCGGATTGTCAGTCCATCCTGATGCATCGTAGACCAAAAGCCATCCGTATTCTCTGAAGCCATCTTATCCAATGGGAGCCCAGTTTCGGGATCGATGTCGGAATTCGCCAACGTTTCACCACCCCGTAATGATCCGCTCTCCCGGTATTTATCACCGCCCGTATGGTCAATGTTGTACTCAGGCTTCTCTTGAAGAACCGCTGTGATATAGGCGATGCTTTGCAACGTTTTGCCAAGTCCCATATCATCCGCGAGAATGCCGCCAAAACGATAATAAGCGAGGGTACGCAGCCACTGGTATCCACTGTTCTGATAATCCCGCAGGATGGGGGTCAGAGATCCCGGCAGTGCAAAATCCATCCGCTCGGGATCTCGGAGATCATCGAGGAAACGTTTCAGAGAACCTCCCCACTTCACATGACCGGAAACTTCATCCCTGCCCGGCAATTGTAACGCCCGAACAGCTGGCAGCCGGATATGGCTGCTCTTGATGTCATTTGCTCCCAGTCCGAGTGAATCGGCCATATGAGCGAAGCTATCTGCACCTTCATTTTCAAGTGAGAGAAAGACACCGCTCTTGAGACGGAAATATGGTTTCTTCTCCACAATGCGACGCATGAGTTCCTGAAGTTCCTGCTCGTCCACACCTTCCATCTCGAATGAAATCTCCAGCCAGTCCAGTCCTCTTCCCAAGTCTGCTCGTACTTTCGGCGGTGTTGGATAGGATTGCACCATCGCCTTCACGGCGTTTGGCATATAGATATCTACCTGTTTCTCAAGCTCAGGCAACAGGTGATACATAACATCATAGATCGCATCTTCCCGTTCACTCGCCCAGACGCTACCATCACGTTCCAGGAAAGACCGATCAAGCCGTTCAATCAGATTCCGCTCTTTGTATCGATCACGCACCAAAATAACCTTTTTCTCTTCTTCATCTATCAAATACTCTGCAAGCGGATTAATAACCATGACCTCATAGTCGAATTCCAGACGTGCTGTAATACGCTCACGATAGAAGTCGATGTACAACTTGGGTGAGAGTTCCGGTTCCGCGATCTGTTCACGCACCTGTGAATCAATAGACAGATGGCCAAGCGTACGCAGTTCTGGCACGACATGCTGTACGAACTCATCCACCTGCTGGGTCGAAATATCAATGCTTTCCTTGATCCCATATGAGGTAAGTGCCGCGCTCAAGTCCTCCAGACTTCGCATCTGCATCGGCTCCAACATATGCAACTGCCCTTCCACCACAGCGGCATCATAAGCAGGAAGAAGAATCAGCTCACGCAGTCCGGAAATTTCAAGCTGATATCCTTCATTCGCTCCCTGGGCGATCCGGTAAAATAAAGGAAGTACCCCCTCACCCAGTGTGAGTGGTCCATTGGCAAATCCTGTACCCTCCATCCGACTGTCGGCCTGTAGCAGCAATTCCAGCAATGGCTTCCATACGAGCGGAGCAATCAGTATATCCCGTCCGTCCGAAGCTCCAAGATAACCGGAGATGGATTGGCGATAGGCCTCCTCACTCTGTCTCATTCGAATAAGCATCGAGAGAATGGCCTGATCCTGCGGAGTGAACACATGCATTAATGGATCATAGTGGAACAGTTTGGTGAATGACATTGGCTCGCCCTTTTCGATGCAGTTCAGGAATTGCTTCACTTTCTGCACCACATACAGACGTTTGTTACCCACTTTCAGTTCAAGAGCAAGTTTCCCTCCACCCTTATGAACCTGTATCAGCTTGCATATAAACTGAACCTGCAATTCTTCCCGCAGTGAGGAACGGCTGACAGGGGCCGTGTATTTACGATCATTTTCATGCAGCGGTCTCCGATCCTTGGCAAACATGGACAGAATCTGATCCGCCGTACGGTAAGAAGGTTTATCTGCCGAGCGCCCCCACCCCGAAGCTGAGCTTGGACGACCTGCCTGGGCAAAATGAACCGGAGGACGCTTTGGAGCATCATTCAGTTGCTCTCGTTGTGAAGCAGACTGGGGGCGCTCCCACATGCTCTCTTCGACCAGTGTCCCGACCCTGGACTTGGAACCTGAGCTGAAACCAGTTCCTTGTCCTGTAGCAGGTTGAGGAGGCTTCCCAGAAGCAATCGTGGCATTACGCTCCTGCTGCTCACCCCATTCGTGAATAGCCAACAGGACAGCAGCGACATGTTTGCAATAGTCATAATGCCTGCCATCCCCCGGACAACTGCAGCCTGCCACAACCTCACCTGATCCATCTATATCCACCGTCACCTGATAGCGCTCCGATCCACGTACCTGTGCTTCATAATGAAGCTGATCCTCACTAACCACCAGATTGGTCACCCTGCCAGATTGGTTATAATCTTCTCCGCGCTTGAATGCTGTGACCCCGCACAGCAATTTGATATCCATAATTGTGAATGGCGCCACGCTTCTTCGCCTCCTGTGTCATGATGTAAAAAAAACCCCAAGAGCTCCTTGAAGCAGAGATTGGGGTTCCTTCATGCTTGTAACTGTTGTTGTACCATACAATCTGTTTATTTCACCAATTGACCACGTGTAACGCCCAGTTGGTTCGTTGCTTTGAGTGTTTTCCACACTTGTGTACCACTGATCTCACCGCGCAGTGCACGGTTGTACAGATCAATTACTTCGCGTACCTGCTCTGGTGTCTCTTCCAAGAACTCCACACGGTAACGGGATACACCCAGATCCATAAAGTTGGTCAGATACTCGGCACCTGACTGCTCCACTGCGTTGTATACCGTATTACGGCAGCCTTCATCCACACGCACCGGGTGGGACATACCGATCCGGTCTTGCAGTGATGCACGCTGTTCCTCACAAGGACGTCCACAGTTCGTGAAGTCCGTTCCTTCACTCATGAACGTACAATATACACAGTGCTCCGTGTGGAACATCGGCAGATGCTGATGGATAACCACTTCGGTCTGACTTGTACGGGAGTGGCCCAGCAAATCAACCATTTGTTGAATGTTCAAATCATAGGATGGGGTAATCCAGTCACATCCGGCTTCCAGGAACAATTCTACTGCTTTGTGATTGGCGATGTTCAATGAGAAGTCACCGATCAGTTCCGGGTGCTTCGCATCCGGGTTTTCCATCCGGTGACGAAGGTAGAAGTACAGTGCTCCTGTATTACGTACCAATACTGCATCCGGCTTCAGACGCAGGATGTTGTTATGATATCCGTTCTCCCCTGGCATATGAATACGCGGTGTTGCCAACGCGATCTTGCGACCAGCGGCATGCACAGCTTCCACGGCTGCCGGGAACTGTTTGATAAACTCGAAGTCGGCATAGATCATGCCGATTCCTGCTTCAATCGCTGCCTCCACTTGTGGCAGGCTACGACAGAGCGCGGTCAACTCCGCTTGACCGCGAGCGACTGGCGATGCCGGTTTAACCGAATCGCCGTATACATCTACCGCACGTTTCACGTAGACGGGTGGTTTAGGACGTTCACCCGCGAGTTGTTCTACCGCCTGACGGCGAATGTTATTCAACTCGCGCATCGGGATGATGACGTCACCGTGCAGATTGACGTCCATTCCTTCCAACTGGAACACTGTGCCTCCCAGACGTCCGAACTGCTCTTCGAGCAATTCATGTGTCATTGGACGCTTCTGCGCGATGTCCAGTTCCATCTCGGAATCAATCCGGACGGTTGTGCCTTTCTGCACGTCTGTCCACCACGTGCTAAGCGGCTGCCCCGGGCTGCCGATGACTTTCACCTTCACCGGGAATACGCGGTATGGCTTCTCGGTCTCGAAGCTTTGACGCAGACGTTTGTCCAACGCCGGGTCATTTGTTTTCCACACTTTGTCGCCAACTTTCACGCGGCGCAGATCCACGTCACTGCGGCCTGGCACAACGTCAACGATCCAGCCCTCTTCGGCTTCGCCTTCGAGTTTTACGCCTTTGCGACGCACATCGTATACACGTCCGCCCTCTTCCTTCTGAGTCGGGTCTCCAGCGTCAAAAACGATTCCGTCCCCACGTTTCACGGGTGCATCCAACTTCAGAACCACACCATCACGCAAGACTTGATCTACACGACCAAGATAGACACCACGGCTTTTCGGAAATGTTCCATCCACCAGTTCTTTGTTGTTTGTACCGCTCAGGAAACCATGCGTGAATCCACGGGAGAAGCTTTGCTGCAATTCGCGAACTTCTTCCTTACTTGGCGGTGTGTTATCTCCATCAAAATAACGGTCAATCGCTTTACGATATTTGCTTACTACGTTTGCTACGTATTCCGGCGTTTTGAGACGTCCTTCAATTTTGAAGGAAGTTACTCCTGCTTCGATCAGTTCAGGCATCAGATCAATCGCTGCCAGATCCTTTGGAGACAACAGATAGGCTACATCACCCATCGGCTTATGCTCTCCATCCACCATCAGGTCATATGGCAGACGACAAGCTTGTGCGCACTCCCCGCGGTTCGCGGAACGTCCTCCCCACATTTCGGAAGTCAAACATTGCCCCGAGTAGGATACACACAATGCACCGTGAACGAATACTTCCATTGGAAGCTTTGCCTGCTCCCCGATCTTCTGGATCTGCTTCAAATTGTTCTCCCGTCCCAGAACGACACGTTCCATATCAAACGGCTTCGTAAACTCGACCGCTTCCGGTGACGTGATTGTCATCTGTGTTGAACCGTGAATCGGGAAATCCGGCGAGATCTCGCGGATCATCTTCACCAAACCCAAGTCTTGAACAATTACAGCGTCCACACCTGCATCGACACAAGCGTCAATCAGTTCTTTTGCATCCGTCAATTCATTTTCAAAAATCAATATATTAAAGGTCAGAAAACCTTTTACGCCATAACTGTGCAAAAACGCCATAATCTCCGGCAGCTCGTCCATGCGGAAATTGTTCGCCCGTGCCCGTGCATTAAACTTTTCGACTCCGAAGAAAATTGCATCTGCGCCATTAGCTACCGCCGAACGCATACAATCCCAGTCACCAGCAGGTGCCAGAAGTTCAACGTCTTCTCTTCGTATTGTTGCTGTTTTCATGTAGATCCTCCCCATAACCGGCTATCCGCCGGATTTCATCCCTATATCCTTAAACGCCTGAACATCCTAAGCTTAAAACTGCACCTTATCGGGTACACCTGCATTGTCACGGTATTACAATATCTATCTATTATGTCTGTATTGCCTGAACTCCAAGCTTACAGTCATTCATAATCATCAGATCAGCAGTCATAACTCCTGAACTAGTATAGTGTACCACTTCTGCACCGACTCTTCTACGTTTTCCTGAAAAAACCGTTTACCATTTTCATTTCCATTAAGATTTACACTAGACACTTCGATTGCAGTACCAGTGTAAATATTTTAATTTATCTTATACGGGAAACAAATAAGCCGGAAGGTCTCTGACCCTCCGGCTTGCATCACTATTATTTAATAAAAGTAAATGAGTTCACTGCTTTTTCCAAGGCTGCCGCCTGAACTTCTGTCTTGTTGGCATCATTCAGGCCACTTGTGATCGTATAGGTTGTTCCGTCCTTTTCAAACACGATCTGGCGACCCGCATATGGCACGCCTTTGTCCAGTTCATGATACGTGAAGGAAAATGCAGGCACACCCGCAAACGTCAGCTCCTCACTGCCAAGCAACTTGAAGTTCTTACGGGTTTTGGTGGCTTCGGCATAAGCTTCTCTCAATTGGCTGACCGTCATCTCGATTGACTTATCTTCGCTAGCCGCAATGGAGAATTCTCCGCCGGTAAAGGTGTACACCACAGGTGAATATTCGAATCGATCACTATACGGCGTCCAGTAACGCGGAATATCTACACTGTAATGATAACGTTTGGACGTACGTGTAAGTGTCTTCGTTTTGTCTGTCAAATAAGGATCTTCATCCAGCTGACCGAAATTATCGGCAACCGTATCAAAATTAATCTCCACACTTTTCATAATCCGTTCAAACCATGCCCGATCTGCAACCTGCTCCTCAGGGAACGTATACTCTGCATAATATCGATACCCATTCTTCTGCAAAAGAACATCAAACTCGGTCTGCCAGCCCCCGCCAAAGTTATAACGGAATTCATTCACCTCGGCAGTCTCTCCCGAGATATCCATCGTATATGAACCAATTGGCTCGTAACTCTCTGGTGTAAATGTCTCACGCATCCACTTATCCAGTTGGCCGCTCCAGTCTTTTACCGTAGTACCTGCCTTCGCCGATGTGACACGCCATTGCAGAAATGCACCATCCTTGGCTTCATAGATCATCTGATTGTTATCCATCGACCAGCCGGCAGGTATCTTCAATTCAATACCATAGTCATCGTTCCATGCGGAGCGCATGCCGTTATCTACGGTGGACAGATCCTTGATCGTTCGATCCGATTCCGCATAGGTTGGCTGGAATGAATTGAGTAGCGCTGCACGTTTGCCCAGATCTTTATAATTCAGGGCTTCGTAATCCGCGAGGTACACATCATATTGACGACCTTCGCTCAGATACTGACGCATCTCCCATAACATTCCGTCTACATCTTTCACGATAATCCGTGCATAAGGCGTTTTGCCTTTCGACACCGCTTCACGATCCAGCACCGTATCTCCCGATTGTTTGGCCTCCTGGACAAGTTGCTGCAACAAATCATCCGCATCCAGAGCCACATCCTGATCGCTGACATACACTTCAAGATAATAACTGTTGTCCGCAGCGCCAAAAGTTATCATGCGCTCCTGCTCACCGGTCTGGAAAACCATAAGGTCTGCCGGGTAGTTAATGGACCAACCGTAAAAACTGTTGCCAATTCTGGTTTTGCCTTCGTCCGGATGAATGCCATCCTCGTCATCCACCGAATCATCGGTTTGCAACAGACGAATGACCATTTCTCCGGAACTGGTTGGAGCTAGCGTCGCTCCGATACCGGCAGCAACCGGACGAAGTGGAACCATAAGTACGCCATTCACCATCTTGGGAGCGGCACCCATCTCATGTTTTACACCATCCACCCAGGCAATTGAACTGCCAATCGTTAGAGTCACAGTGTGCGGGCCTTCCTTGATTTTGACAACATCATTTTTCTCCAGCCGGATTTCACTGCCAAATGCTTTCTTGAATACACCGATAGGTACCATCGTTACACCCTTGAACTTGTAAGGTTTGGCTATGGCCTGCTTATCGCCGTTAATGTAGGCGCTCGTGCTACCCGCTTTGACACGCAGTTCACTTGTCGTCAAATCAGATGCCCATACAGGCAATGCTGCGCCAATGGTCAGCATCCCGGTTAATACACCTGTGCTTAGCACACGTATCCATGACTTTTTCATTCCGTTCTTTCGTCCTCTCTCCATCCGGGCTGATCGCCGGGCTTTATTGTTCTTCATCTGCAAGGAACGCTTCATCTTCCTCGTCTACGATGTCTGCGCGATCAGCAAGCATTAACGTGCGGGTGACGATATCGCCATCCGATTGCATCAACAGCTTCACCTTTTGTCCAGGCAGATACTTTTTGAGCAACTCATTGATATCCACTACTGAAGAGACACGTGTGCCCGCGACACTGTAAAGGACATCGCCCTCTTTGATTTTGGCTTTCTTGGCTTCAGGAGACAGTACACCCGTAATCGTTAAGGGATCATCTGTAGGCAGGCCCACAATCGCAGACCAGCTTTCTTCAAGTTGTAGCCCCAGACTTGCACGTTTTATTTTTCCATATTTAAAAAACTGATCGATGATATATTGAACGGTATCCACTGGAATCGAAAATCCCAAACTCTCTACGCCTACCGCAGAGAATTTCATCGAGTTGATACCAACCACTTCACCCTTCAGGTTGACCAGCGGTCCTCCGCTATTTCCTGGGTTAATCGCCGTGTCGGTCTGAATCAACCGGTAGGTCGCCTCAACACCACGATTCAAGCCGCTAATTACCCCTACCGTTGCCGAGTTGCGCAAAGAAAAGGAAATCGGCGTACCCAAGGCAATCACCGTTTCTCCAACAGTGGTTTGTGAAGCTTTGGCGAAGCTCGCCGGTTTGAGTGATTTGGCATTGATTTTGATTAGCGCCAGATCACTTAGTGCATCACTGTATGTTTTCGTAATTTTGTATGTATTGCCATCCGTCGTTACGACAACCGGATTCGTTAATCCGTCGACCACGTGAGCATTCGTTACAATCCATCCGTTCGACCGGATAATGACACCTGTACCATGTGCAAGATTATAACGGTCGTCTGATGTTGCACCGTCCTGCACTTCGGTAGATTTCCCAATAATGCCTACGACCGAAGGAGATACCTTTTCGATCACGCTGGGAATGGCTTCACTTCCCTTGTACGTGTACGTTCCTGATTTGGCATCATATTGTCCACTTCCACCAACTGCCTTGAGCAGATCCTTGGTGTTCACATAGACTTGACCGTCTACCACCTTCGCTTGCATTGCCGCTTTGGATTCAGCTGCACCGGCCGTTGCCGCTACACTAATCGAGAGTACAGCAGCCATCAGTATGGCTATCCCCTTTTTACCCAACACGCTCATATTCTCACCTGACCCTCTCTATACATCCTTCTTGCGCGACTCGACATCGGATTCATTGCTGAATCTATTCTCTCTTTCTCTCATCTGCAATTCCGGTATCCCTCAATGTATCATACAGAATCTGGATATACAATTGTTTTAAGTCCTATTTTAGTAGAGAAGGTAGAATCTTGTTCTATCGCTCGATATAAACGAAAAAAACACCCTCCATGTCTCTCTGGAAAGTGTTCGTCTGTACCTCTTTTGGCTTAAATTACATTTAACGGTATTCCTACTGAGCAAACCAACCTGTTATCATCGCATAGTCTGTCATCAGAAATACCAGTAGGCTGACTACTGCAAATCCGATCGCAAACAGATTTTTCTTCGGTGCCCGAAGAAGCCGAACAACTCCGATGAAAATCAGGATCGTAAATAAGATGACAAAAATATCAAATGCATTAAAATTCGATGTACTCGCCGTGGCAGCTTCTGCAAACAGCATGGATAGACAGACCTCCTTACCATAGTTGAACAGCTAACGCATACCCTAATATCTTCCTCTATGTTATCTGTACCCCGCTTGTAATGCAAGCCCTATCATCCATAAAAATGAAAAAAAGCCAATTTGGCCGAATATTCCTGTATTGCTCGTCATCATGCATATGTAAACACTTTCACGAAATAACTATAGTCCGAAGAAAAACGGTGCATAATTCAAAATTAAAAAGCCCTTCTTCTCGGAAGCAGAGCACATCAGATCGTAATCCAACGTCTCAACCTTTTCGAAAAGAAGGGCCAATAATGCCACTTCATAGGATATAACTAATGGTTAGCTGACCTTAGTCCACCAATTGCAGTGCCTTGCTCCGCTCGGTATCCCGCTCCAGAACCGGCTTCAAGTACTTGCCTGTGTAGGAAGCTTCCACTTTGATGATATCCTCAGGGGTTCCGGTTGCAACAATGGTTCCTCCACCACTACCGCCTTCTGGACCCAGATCAACAACATAGTCTGCTGTTTTGATAACATCCAAGTTATGCTCAATCACCAACACCGATTCCCCGGAATCAACCAGACGGTGCAATACGTTCAGCAAACGGTCGATATCATCGACATGCAAACCGGTAGTCGGTTCATCGAGGATGTAGATGGTTTTCCCTGTACTGCGGCGATACAGCTCGGAAGCAAGCTTCACCCGCTGGGCTTCACCACCAGACAATGTAGTTGCAGGTTGTCCCAGATTGATATAACCCAGGCCCACATCCATCAGCGTCTGCATTTTGCGATGGATCTTCGGAATGTTCTCGAAGAATTGGGTTGCATCTTCAACCGTCATTTCCAGCACATCGGAAATATTTCTGTTTTTATATTTCACTTCAAGCGTTTCCCGGTTGTATCGTTTGCCTTTGCAGACTTCACAAGGAACATAAACGTCCGGCAAGAAGTGCATCTCGATTTTGATAATACCGTCTCCACGGCAGGCTTCACAACGTCCACCTTTGATATTAAAGCTGAATCGGCCTTTCTTGTATCCACGTACTTTGGCTTCGTTCGTCTGAGCAAACAGATCCCGGATATCATCAAAGACTCCTGTATACGTAGCCGGGTTGGAACGTGGTGTCCGTCCGATTGGCGACTGGTCAATATCGATGACTTTATCGATATGTTCCAGACCGCGAATTTCTTTATGCTGACCCGGACGTACCCGAGCACGGTTCAAATCACGTGCCAGCGTTTTGTACAGGATCTCATTGATTAATGTGGATTTACCAGAACCTGACACACCCGTTACCGCGGTAAATACACCTACAGGAATCTTCACATTCAGATTCTTTAGGTTATTTTCTTTGGCTCCACGTACTTCCAACCAACGGTCTCCTACACTTCTACGTTCTGTACGAATCGGAATGAATTTGCGTCCACTCAGATATTGACCGGTTAAGGAGTTCTCATCATTCATGATCTCCTCCGGTGTACCCTGTGACATGATGGTACCCCCGTGGATACCTGCACCTGGGCCAATATCAATAATATAGTCGGCAGCCATCATCGTATCCTCATCATGTTCAACCACGATCAACGTGTTACCAATGTCGCGCATGTGCGCAAGCGTTGAGATCAGACGGTCATTATCCCGTTGATGCAGACCGATACTTGGCTCATCCAGAATATACAGTACACCCATCAGGCTGGAACCGATCTGTGTAGCCAGTCTGATCCGCTGAGCTTCCCCACCGGACAATGTTCCGGCAGCACGACTCAGTGTAAGGTAATCCAGACCAACATTCACCAGGAAGCCGAGACGGCTGTTGATTTCTTTCAAAATCAGTTTGGCAATCGTCTGCTCTTTCTCCGTCAATTCCAATGTATCAAAGAATCGGCCAGCTTCACCAATGGACAAACTAGTCACATAGGCCATGTTGTGATCATTAATCGTAACCGCAAGACTCTCGCGTTTCAGACGTTGACCTTTACATGTACCACAAGGCTTCGCACTCATGTAACCCTCAATAAATTCACGGATACCTTCAGATGCTGTATCACGATAACGACGCTCCAGGTTATTCACGATACCTTCAAAGGTAACCAGTGCTTCCTTCCGTTGTCCAAAATCATTCTCATAGCGGAAACGGATTTTCTCCGTACCTGTACCCTGCAACAACTTGTTCATCTGCTCAGCTGGCAGATCTTCGACAGGTACATTTTGGGGAATGTTGAAGTGCTCACATACTGACTTCAGGAACTGCGGATAATAGGTGGACGTTCCACCTGTCCAAGCATCAAAAGCACCATCTTCGATGGTCTTAGTCCGATCCGGTACGAGCAGATCAGGGTCAACAATCATTTTGACACCTAACCCATCACAATCCGGGCAAGCACCGAACGGACTGTTAAATGAGAACATCCGTGGTGCAAGCTCTTCAATACTGAATCCACACACCGGGCAGGCAAAGTTGGAACTGAATCGCAGCTCTTCTTCACCCATAATGTCCACCAGGAGTTGTCCACCAGACAGATTTAGTGCTGTTTCAATAGAGTCGGCCAGACGTGCCTGCACATCATCTTTAACGACAATTCGGTCAACAACGACTTCAATGGTATGCTTTTTATTTTTCTCCAATTGAATATCTTCTGACAGGTCACGAAGTTCCCCGTTCACCCGCACACGGACAAAGCCCTGCTTGGACACATCGGCAAATACACTTTTGTGCTCACCCTTACGGCCCGAGATAATGGGTGCCAATATTTGTAGCCGGGTACGCTCTGGGTATTGCATAATACGGTCAACCATTTGTTCTACCGTTTGGGAGCTGATCTCCACGCCATGGTCCGGACAATGTGGATGGCCCACACGTGCAAATAACAAACGCAGGTAATCATAAATTTCGGTGACGGTTCCCACTGTGGAACGCGGGTTACGGCTTGTTGTTTTTTGATCTATTGAAATGGCAGGAGACAATCCTTCGATGGAATCAACATCCGGTTTCTCCATCTGTCCCAGAAACTGCCTTGCGTAAGCTGACAATGATTCTACATAACGCCGCTGTCCTTCGGCATAGATCGTGTCAAAAGCCAGCGAGGACTTGCCTGAGCCACTCAGGCCGGTCAATACCACAAAGCGGTCACGTGGGATGGTAATGTCGATATTTTTCAGGTTATGCGCTCGTGCGCCTTTAATGACAATGTTATCGCTCGCCAATAGTATTCATCCTCTCAGTGTGTTAATCCAAACCTTTATAAAGGCTTTTCGATCCCTCCCAAACCCTCCCTTCCAAGGGAGGGCCCCAGAGGGCGCAGCCCTCTGGACACCCGAAACAAGCGGTGCAACGGTGAGGGGTCGGGTCTTGCTATGTGAAGGGTTGTCGTGTGCCCGCGGCTCCGCATAAGGTTCCGGCTCATTGCCGAAACCTTATGCGACCGCTCTACTGCGAGGTGACGCTCTTGGCTTCGCCACGTTCGCGACAAGGTCGCCATTGCCTTTGGCTCGGCTCCTAGGTCAAGAGCGGGACGCTCTCGGCTTCGCCTTGATCGCGACAGGGTCGCCATTGCCTTTGGCTCGGCTCCAAGGTCAAGAGAGTGACGCTCTCAGCTTCGCCTTGATCGCGACAGGTCGCCATTGCCTTTGGCTCGGCTCCAAGGTCAAGAGCGGGACGCTCTCGGCTTTGCCTTGATCGCGGCAGGTCGCCATTGCCTTTGGCTCGGCTCCAAGGTCAAGAGCGGGACGCTCTCGGCTTCGCCACGTTCGCGACAAGGTCGCCATTGCCTTCGGCTCGGCTCCGAGTTCAACACCGGGGCGCTCTTGACTCTCAGGGGGACACGACTCCCGATTGCTTTCCTATAAACCTTTTAACCAATTTCAACATTTCTATCAGTATAGACCCGAATTCAAGATTTCAACATCTCTTATTATCGGTAGATATAAGCGATTTCCTTACTCAACAAGAGAACGGCCAATTGGCCGTTCTCTTGTTACAGATCCATCTTAACTGGAGCATATGAGTAAGCAGTATCTTATTCAGCGCGAAGTTCCAGCAACGCATCGCGAAGCTCGGCAGCACGCTCAAACTGCAGGTTTTTGGCTGCATCTTTCATCTCTACCTCTAGGCGCTGAATAAGCGCCTGGCGATCTTTCTTCGACATCTTCTCGGCTGCGCCCGTGAGATAGTCTTTCTTGGATTCGGCAACTTTGGTTGCCTCAATCACATCACGCACTTTTTTGCGAATCGTCTGTGGTGTAATTCCATGTTTCTCGTTGTACTCGATCTGGATTGCACGACGACGTTCTGTTTCCTTTATCGCTTTATCCATCGAATCCGTCACTTTGTCACCGTATAGAATAACGCGACCCTCGCTGTTCCGTGCTGCACGACCAATCGTTTGAATCAGTGAGCGTTCGGAACGCAGGAATCCTTCCTTATCGGCATCCAGTATAGCTACGAGGGATACTTCGGGCAGATCGAGACCTTCCCGGAGCAAGTTGATTCCGATTAGAACATGGAAAACGCCCAACCTTAAATCACGTAAAATCGCCATCCGTTCCAATGTTTTGATCTCGGAGTGCAGATAACGAACCTTGATTCCAACTTCCTTCAGATAATCCGTCAGATCCTCGGACATCTTCTTCGTTAATGTTGTAATCAACACACGCTCGTCTTTGGCAATCCGGTCGTTAATCTCACCGATCAAGTCATCGATCTGTCCCTTCGTTGGACGCAGTTCAATGATTGGATCAAGCAGTCCGGTTGGACGGATAATCTGTTGCACCATCGTATCGGTATGCTCAATCTCATAAGGGCCCGGTGTGGCCGATACATATATAATCTGATCCATCTTGCCTTCGAACTCTTCGAATTTGAGCGGACGATTATCCAGCGCCGACGGCAGTCGGAAACCATGTTCAACCAATACTGTCTTCCGCGCTTGGTCACCATTGTACATCGCACGGATCTGTGGCAGAGTCACGTGAGACTCATCAACCACGATCAACATGTCATCCGGGAAGTAATCCATCAGTGTATACGGGGTATCGCCGCGTTCGCGGAAAGTCAGTGGACCGGAATAGTTCTCAATCCCCGAACAGAATCCAACTTCCTTCATCATCTCGATATCATACCGTGTGCGCTGCTCCAGTCGCTGAGCCTCTAACAGTTTCCCCTGTTCACGCAACACTTCAAGACGCTCCTCCAGTTCACGCTCAATGTTCACCAGCGCAACCTTCATCGTCTCTTCTTGCGTTACGAAGTGAGACGCCGGGAAGATGGCAATATGTTCACGTTCGCCAATGAGCTCTCCGGTTAACACATCAATCTCCGTAATTTTCTCGATCTCATCACCAAACAACTCAACCCGAATTGCATGTTCGCCCTTGGAGGCAGGGAAAATCTCAACAACATCCCCACGAACACGGAACGTACCCCGCACAAAGTTAATATCGTTCCGCTGATACTGGATCTCTACCAGACGAGACAAAATCTGATTGCGCGGTTTCTCCATGCCTACCCGAAGTGACAGCAACATGCTTGAATACGAGTGCGGTGAACCCAAACCATAAATGCAGGAAACACTCGCTACAATGATGACGTCCCTGCGCTCAAACAACGAACTCGTCGCTGCGTGCCGCAGTTTGTCGATCTCTTCATTAATACTTGAATCCTTCTCGATATACGTATCGGAGGACGGGATATATGCTTCTGGCTGAAAATAATCGTAATAACTGACGAAATACTCAACCATGTTATTAGGAAAAAAATCTTTGAACTCACTTGCAAGCTGCGCTGCCAACGTTTTGTTGTGTGCAATAATCAGCGTAGGACGTTGCAGTTGGGCTATCGTCTGGGCTATCGTAAACGTCTTACCCGTACCCGTCGCACCCAGCAGTGTCTGGTACCTCTTCCCCTCCTGAACACCCTTCACCAATTCTTTAATGGCTGCAGGCTGATCACCTTGGGGAGAAAACTCTGACTCGATTTCGAACGTTTTGTCGCTCATTATAATATCGCTCATTGCCGTATCTCACCCTATCGTCTAAAATAATAGTCACTATATATTGTCGAAGTTCCCCGAATTTTCATATGGGAAAACTTATAGTAATAGGAATATTTGTTCCCGTTTAATTATACCTCGTTCGTTTTAGTGATGCAAACGTGAAATGAAGATAGGAGTGGGTTAATTTATGGATATTGCGACACTTATCGGTATTATTGCCGGAATTGCCGCAGTCATTAGCGGTTTTTTGTGGGAAGGCGGCCAATTGTCCGGTCTCCTGCAAAAAACGGCTGCTTTAATTGTATTCGGTGGAACGATTGCTGCTGTGGTTGCCAGTTTCCCGGCGCATCGCCTTCGTACGATTCCAGCTGCCCTGCGTATGGCTTTTGGACGTAACAACAATGAATCAGGCTTATGGGTCGAAGAACTGGTGGAGATGTCTTCAATCGCACGCCGCTCAGGTGTACTTGCATTGGAACGCAAGGTTATGGATCATCCGCATCCATTTTTGCAAGACGGGATTCAGATGGTTGTTGATGGTACAGATCAGGATGTGGTTCGCCAGATCCTGGAGATGGAGATCGACTCGATTGAACAAAAACATGAGGGCTACGCCAAAATATTCGAATCCGCTGGTGGGTACGCTCCAACCATGGGGATCATCGGAACCGTGATGGGACTTATTCAGGTACTTGGCAGTTTGACCGATCCAACCGGACTCGGACCTGCCATTGCTGTTGCCTTTACCGCAACCCTGTATGGGGTCGCCAGTGCCAATCTTATCTTTTTGCCCATTGCCTCCAAGATCAAATCCAGAGGTGCCGATGAAGTGCAGACCATGGAAATGCTTCTCGAAGGTGTACTTGCCATTCAGAACGGTGAGAATCCCCAGCTTGTACGCAAAAGACTGGAGTCTTTCACCCTTACGCATCGTCAGCATATACGCCCCCTAGCAAAGGAGGGATTGGATGAGTCGGCGCAGTAAACGGCGCGGAAAACGTGAAACTATCGATCATCGGGATCGCTGGATGATTACTTATGCCGATCTCATAACTCTGCTTTTGATCTTTTTTGTCATCATGTACGCCATGAGCAATCTGGATTCCGGTAAATATGACGTCGTTACTCAATCATTACAAAATACATTTAATGCGTCCGACTCTATCCTTGAGCTTGGTGAGGGACTCGGGGAGAAACCCGGTCAAACGATTACAGAGACTCCACCATCCGAGGTGCAGGGTGAAGATCCTTCAAAAGGTGAAGGAAACCCTTCCGATACCGGGACTGCAACACCAGATGATGACCACAAGCCCCTCACAGAACGGGAAGAACAGTTCAGATCACAGGAGCAGGAATTGCAAAATCTGTTCAATGTGATTACCCAATATATCGAGGATAATAAACTGGAAAATCAGATTTTTGTTGCGGACAAGCCACAGGGCCTATCCATTACCCTCAGTGACCGCTTCCTGTTTGATCAGGGCCAGGCCGCTCTAAAGGACGGTGCAGCACCAACGCTCAGTAAACTTGCCAGCCTGTTCCGTGATCTGAATACCGTTGTCAGCATTGAGGGTCATACCGATAACATTCCTGTGGGAGCTAACTCCGCCTATACCGATAACTGGCAACTTTCCGGAGAACGCGCACTGTCTGTATTACGATTTTTTCTGGATACAGAGAAGCTTAACCCGGACGGCTTCCAGTATGCCGGATATGCGGATACACGCCCAACGGGTGACAACACCACAGCGGCCGGAAGACAAAAGAACCGTCGGGTTGAAATAACGGTCCTGCGGCAACTCCAACCTTAATCATCAATATCTCACATAATGCATCATTCCTTATGCAAAGAAAGCACGCTCTAACTGAATTCAATTCAGCAGAGCGTGCTTTCTTTTATGTCGTATTACCTTATGCCTCTACTCCTGGCTGGCTAGGGCGTAGAATCGCAGAGCCTACGGTCAGTAAAATGGCAGCCATGCCAAACAAAATCAATAGTGGCAATGTGATATCCGACAATGTACCGCCAGCAGAGATCGTTTCCACCGCCTGAATCGCCCATTTCTGTGGAACGAAGTTGGCGAGCTTTTGCATATAATCCGGCATCAACGAGATCGGCCAGAAACAACCACCTATCATGCAGGTTGGCATAATGACAAGTGAATTCAGCATGTTGGCATTTTTGGGATTACGGATTAATCCTGCCACGGTACTTGCGATCCCCATGGAGACCAGCATAAATGCGGCCAAGATGATGAAATGAATGCCAAAAGGAATACCGGCATCATAATGCAGCAACCACCTGCTGACTCCCAAAACCAGAACAATCTGAATCATACCAATGACAAAGCTGCCGAGGAAATTACCAAGCGCAATCTCATATGCACGGACGGGTGCCGTATATACTCTGGCCATCGTACGTTTCCTGCGATCTTCCATTATCACAGCCACTGCACTAGTCAGCAGCCCCATCATAAACATAATCGTAAATCCAGTCACATTGTTCAGGCCTGGCTTGGGATAGATCTGCAGATCGGTGACTTCACCAGCAACCTGATGTTTTCCTATCTCCTGTAAAAGCTGTTCAAATGGCTTATGTGTACTCGATAGTATCTCAGTCTCACTTGAAACAGGACCTGCGGCCACCTTAACAGCTGAAGCAGATTGTTGCAATCCGCTCGTCAAACCTTCAACTGCTGCTCGTAGAGTATAGGAACTTTCACTTATACGCAGTTCCACCAATTGAATTTCGGTTGGCTTTCCTTGTAACAGATCCTCCGTATAATGTACCGGAATGATGATGCCAGAACTTCCTTTTTGCTGAGCGATGGCTTCCTTCACTTCTGCTTGGTTGTTCATCGGCTTGAGCAGATACTCCTCTTTGCCAGCAAGTTCATGAATCATCCATGTCCCTGCCACCCCTCCATCCTCATTGACATAGGGAATAACAGTACGTGCACTCTGCTCGCTTCCAAAAAGAGCAACCGCTCCTGTAATCACCAGGCAAGGCAGAAGCAGAAACGTAATGAAGCCCATTTTACGGCCAAGTGTACGTCTAATCATCAACCAGGCGATGTGTAGACTATTCATATCGGTATCCTGCCTTTCTATAGATCAATCCTGAGATGAACAGTAATACAGCGCATACCACGCCTAACATCAGAATGCTATATACAATCTCTCGTACAGGTGCATCCAGCATCATTCTCAGAAAACTTTGGAGCGCCCAGTGGTTAACCGTAAATTCGCTAATCCGTTGTACAAAATCAATCGGAATGGGCGTGAACCCACCGCTAATAAATGTCATTGCAACGATGATACCTTGGATGGTTGCGCTGGCCGATGCCGAGCTTTTGCATACCAATGCCACGATCACGCCAAGGGTCATGGATGCCAATGTGATACATACACAAGTGAGCACAATATACCAAGGATGCGTTCCCCAATCTACACCATAGAACCAATACGTCATAAGTATGATCGTTGTTGCTTGTAAGAAAGCGAGCAGACTATTACCTGCAATTTTGCCAGCGAAAATAACTCCATTGCCTATAGGCGCAGCCTGAAGGCGAATTAACGTTTTGTTATCACGCTCTCCAAAAAGGCTGGTACTTGTTGTCATGCCTGAGTACAACATGAACATCGCCAGCATGGAAGCTGCATAGTATTGGGAGGCACTATACGCCGTACCTGTCTTACCGGGATTAGTGACAGCAATAGAGGTGGAATTCGCCGTACCAGACTCCGAAGCAGAGGCCATGGCAGTAGTCACTTCCCGACCGAGCACTTTGGTAATCGCCATATGTCGGTTCCATTCATCCGTAAAACGTGTGAACAAAGTTTCACCCAAGGTATTAAGTGTGTTGTCCTTTCCTCGTATCCACTGTAACCTGGCCTCTTTCCCCGTCATCACGTTTTGCTCAAAATCCGAAGGAATCATTACAGCAAAGTCTAGCTTGCCGGTACGCAGTGAATGGACTGCCTCTTCTTCTGTCGTAAAGTTCTGCACTTGGACCATCTCAGCTACCGCCGGGGAATTCACGAATGTATCCAGTGCTTGATTAACCGCACTTGATCCTCCACCAGATTCAGTATTCAAATGGATGATTCCCACACGTACAGTATCCGGAATAACATCCTTCGCCGTACCCATCGTACTGGAAAGTGCCGTACCCAATATAAAAATCAGTAACAACGGCAAAATGAACAGGTTTAACACTACAGATCGAATCTTAAGAATACGCCTCAATTCAAAGATGCAAATATGCCATATATTCATCTCTTGTTCCCCCTAGTCCCGAAGCGTACGCCCGGTCAGATTGAGGAACAACGTTTCCAGATCCGGCTCTTCGACCTTGAGCGACTGAATGGATATTTCATGTTTGCTGCAAATGAAGAGCAGATCCTGGAGATCCTGCTGTGCCGAGGGCAGCGTAATGGTCAGTGTATTCTCTGAAACGTCTACCATCCGCACGCGAGGGTGAAGTTTCAGTTCTTCCACAACGTCGGCACCGATACCGGAAGTGGAGAGCACTACTTTTTCCTCCGATGCTACCCGTTCTCTCAGCTCTGCTTCAGTCCCACAGGCAATAATTCGCCCCTGATCCATAATCGCAACCCGGTGACTAATCGCCGCCACTTCCTCCATGTAATGACTTGTATATATGATCGTTGAACCCATCTTGTTAAGTGTGCGTACCGATTCAAGAATATGATTCCGAGATTGCGGATCAATGCCAACTGTCGGTTCATCCATGATAATTAGATCCGGGCGATGTGTAATCGCACATGCGATGTTTAACCTGCGTTTCATACCACCAGAGAAGGTCGAGGGGGCATCCTTTGCTTTATCCTGCAACCCTACAAATTCAAGGGACTCCAGCACTCTTTCCTTAAGCAATTTTCCACGCAGTCCATACAGTCGGGCAAAGAAAGTCACATTCTCCGCAGCAGACATGGTTTCGTATAAAGCCAGATCCTGCGGAACGAGTCCGATCTTGCGCTTTACTTCAAGCGGTCGCTCCTTGACCGAGATCCCATCTAATCTGATCTCACCCTGATCCATATTCAGGAGCCCTGCAATCATGCTGATGGTGGTACTTTTTCCTGCTCCATTGGGACCAAGCAATCCAAAAATTTCGCCTTTGCCAACACTAAGGTTCAAATGATCCACGGACAGCTTGCTGCCGTATCGTTTTACTACATGATCTACTTCAAGTATGCCCATCCCTTATACGCCCCTTTTCCGTTTCGGCTTCCGCCGCTGGATTTCATAATTTTATTGTAACGGATCGCAATCTGTAGCGAAGGTACGAAAAGTCATGAATCGAAGGTGACTTAAGTCATCTCCTGATTCGAATGCTGCTTATGGTATAATCAAGGGCGCATTACCAAGAGATTTTCTACTCCACTTTTTATATAAAGGATGTCATTTACATATGCCGATGCGGTTTCTGCAATACGGATTAATTATCGTTCCAGCAGTACTGTACATGTTGATGCTGCCCTTGGAAAACGAAGCCGTCTACACCCTGCATATCATCATCGCCCTTGGACTCTCCGTGTGGAAAGATTTCAACCGTTCAAGTACACAGCAATGGCTGTTGCTTCTGGCCGAAATACTCTGGAGCTGCTGGCTGATTGTTTCGTATGGACCGTTTCTGCTATTCCTCTCTCTATCCGTGCTCTACGTATATATATACAGACTGGAGGGAAGTCGGAGATGGTTGATGTTTGCGATTCAGCTCGTTGCTAACAATGTCGCTTTGCATTGGCATTATTCTGTCCCACAGGCATCGCAGCCAGGGTTAACCACACTAAATACAACCGCCACTGCATTACTCTCCACAGAGACAATTGCGATGGTTCTTGGCAACCTGCTTCTGCTCATCACAGCGGCTCTGTCCTGGCAGGGATCAAGAACGGCGAGCAGCCGCGGACAACTGGAACAAGTCTATGACGAGCTCCGCAGCAAACATTACGAGCTACAAGAAGCGCGTGCGCAGCTGCTGTTATTTACAAAGCAACTTGAAGGAGTGGCTCAGGCAGAGGAACGTACCCGTATCTCCAGACAGCTTCATGACGATATCGGGCATCGACTGATTCGCACCAAAATGATGTCGGAAGCCGCTTTGCTGACCCTCCCCCTGAATATGGAACAAGGAACGGAAATGGTGCGACAGATTCGCGATCAATTGGCCACCAGTATGGATGATATGCGCAGCACACTGCACAAACTGCAACCTAATTCCTATGCATCCGAAGCCTACGCCCTGGATCGTCTCCTAGAGGAAGTGGGCAGAGATACCGGCGTGAAGACAAATTATGAAGTTCATGGCCCATCTCATGTGCTGTATCCCAGCATACAGATCGTTTTGTTCAAAAATGCCAAAGAAGCCTTGACCAATGCCCTGCGACATGGAAATGCTTCTTCGATCACAGTGGAGTTGGTATTCGGGGATCAAGAAGTGTGTATGAGTGTGAGTAATGATGGCAAAATCAATCCTCATTCTTCCAAGCGAAATGGCATAGGACAGGAAGGCATGCTTCTGCGCACACAAATGGTGGGAGGAGTCCTGGAGATTCAATCAGCTTATCCGTATACAGTGATTACACGCATTCCATTAACGAACCAGATGGATATACTCTGAAAAAAGGAAGTGAATGTTTTCATGTCCAAACGGAATGATGTGAACCAAAACAATGATTCAGCCCAACTCCCACTTATTCGGCTGATTCTCGCCGACGATGATTACTTCATTCGTGAGAGCCTGAAAGTGCTGCTCGGACTGGACTCCGGCATTCGCGTTACAGGCACAGCCTCAAATGGACAGGAAGCGTTGGAATTGCTTGAAGCAGGAACGCCTGCGGACGTGGTGTTGATGGATATTCGGATGCCGGAATGTGACGGAGTTGAAGGTACCAAACGCATCAAGTCATGTTTTCCTGAAATCCAGGTGCTCATGCTGACTACGTTTGACGACGATGAGTATATTATTCAGGCATTGCAGAATGGCGCAAGCGGTTATTTACTCAAAAATGTGCCCCCTGAGCGGATCATTCAAGGCATCAAGACCGTACATAACGGCGATATGTTAATTCATCCGGATATTGCCCGCAAATTGGCAGGCCTTCTCCGTCCCGCTGCGATTCCCCTGACACAGAACCCAATCGAAGCCTCTGGACTGACACGTATGGAGCTGGCGGTTGCCGAAGCCATATCGGAGGGGTTGTCCAATAAGGAAATTGCCGCCAAACTGTTCCTCAGTGAAGGCACAGTCAAAAACTACGTCACGGATATTCTCGGCAAGCTGAGCTTGCGTGATCGAACCCAAATCGCCATCTTTATGTTAAAACAATAACAAAAAAGGTATTTCCCTTGCCTGCGACGGCGTTAGGAAATACCTTTTTCATTGCTTGATTTATGCAAACATACTTCATCACGTATGCTAGTTACATCTCCACGGACCCTTTATCACTGGACACCGGGGCTGGCGGTAAAGCCAAGGGAGCTTCGTCCCTTTGTGGTTTTTTCAGACGGGCCAACAATTTGAGGTTGATGATATGGAACAGTGTCAGTGGACGTAACCGAATCGCCCAAACCTCGTGATTGTCCGGTGCCATAATGACCCCAAGCTGATGATGCTCCCCTTCATAGATCGCTCGTTGCATGAACTTGCTTTCTCCCTGATGATTGCGAACCTCAAGTTTGCAAAAAGCCGGGTTCATCCGCAGGGCACGATGTAACTCTTCCGGCGAATGAACCAACTTACCATTCACCTTGTACAAGGTCTCTCCTGCTTCAATCCCCAAATCTGCAGCAGGACTCTCCGGAATAACAGCCAATACCTTCAGCCCATGCTGCGGATGGACAAATACCGGACTGCGGTTTTGCTCTTCAAACGCGCTGTACCATACCAGAAATTCATGTCCAATAAATGCGATTAGTGCAGCAACCAACATGAGTGGAGACCACCATGCAGCAAGCAAACTGAACACGAGCAAAGTTGCCCCATATATCATCAACCGCTTCGATGAGATCTGTACCTTTTGTCCCGGAAGCATACTCTGCGTGATCTCACCAAATCCGAGCATAATCGGTAACGCAACCAGCATGTAACTATGTCCTGCATTCATCAGTGGATTCCAAGCCAGCTCCGCTCCACTGCCTGTGACCGGGACAAGAATTAGTAGAGGAATGGCCCAGAACTGTTGCAGTTGATATCCACCAACCAGTTTCCCGCGTTTTCCCTCGAAGAGAAGCGGTGATGCCATCGATACCCCCTGCATGCGTACCAACAGGGCTTCACCCATATGTAGAAGCGCCGCCAGGACAAGCAGTGCAGGCATATCCAGGGTACGTAGCGTTTCCGTTACACTACCCATCCAACCCGATGGTTGCCAGCCTGAAGCCAGATTCAAACCAAATTGCAACACACCCAGTAACCCGGCCGCATAAGCAAAGCACAGATACCGGATACGGAACAAGGATAGAATTAATGTTGCAGCCCATATGCATATCAGGCTTCCCAGTGTAAGATGTGCACCCAGGAATAGGGACACAATTGAGACGATGGTACCGATGAGTATGCCTCCGAGCACCGCACGAATCGTCTGTGTTATCGAGCTTTGCAAACGAACATGGAACAATTTACGCTCCTGCAGTAACTGACGATGATAGATCAGCGCAATCAGGATCACCGCAATATAATAAAACGGCTGAATAAACAACTGCAACAAAGCTTCCCCTAATGTAGTTAACCACGGCCATACCCATTCCATTGTGGTCGGTCACCCCTCTCTTTCAGCCGGTTCAGAAAAAAAGAAGGCTGAAAATCAGCCTTCTTTATGGCTTCGACACAGCGGACGAAATATCCTTCGAGACATTTTCGATCGCGCGTTTCAGCTGTGCATCATATTGAGGATTGGCAATACGTTCAATCAGAGCCGCTTCCAGTGATTCAGCGGTTTTCTCGTCAATCTGGCCTGTAGCCTGAATGCCTTTTTGCTTCTGGAATGCTTTAACCGCTTCTTCTGTCTTCTGGTCGTAGTATCCGTCCACACGATCCGGTTTGAAATCGAGTCCTCTCAGCATCGTCTGCGCACTTTTCACATCCGTGCTATTGCTGTCATATTTCAGTGGTAACTTCTCTTTATTAATCGGTGCCACCGAGAAATAATCCGGTTGGTCTACCGCAATATCCGGTTTGATTCCTTTTTCATGAATCCAGTCTCCGTTCGGAGTGAGCCACTTGGCAATTGTGATCTTCAGCAAGCTGCCGTCACCCATTTGCTTGTCATAACTCGTCTGCACGGTTCCTTTACCAAAGGAGTTTTCACCAATCAACTTAGCGCCTGCTGACTGTTGTAATGCCCCGGCCAAAATCTCCGACGCACTCGCACTGCCTTTGTTCATCAGGACTGTGACTGGATAAGCCTTTGCTGATCCATTGGACTTGCTTTGTTCCTTTTTGCCGTTCTTGTCTTCAACTTGCACAATAACCTTGCCTTTAGGAACAAACTGTTCAGCAATATCAATAACGACTTGCAATACACCGCCTGGGTCATTCCGTACATCGATGACCAGACCTTTCATGTTCTGCTTCTCAAGCTTCGCCAACTCTTCCTTGAAGCGATCACCTGTATTCAAAGAGAATTGAGTAATGGCAATAACGCCAATTCCGCCATCCTCCATGTGAGCATATACGGTCTCCAGATCAATGTCATCCCGTACAATCACAAATTCAATCAGTTCGGAAGATCCGGCACGTTTGACCTGTACCTTCGCTTCACTGCCCTTGGGACCTCTGATTTTGTTAACAGCCTTGTTCAGTTCCAACCCTTGCAGGGATTCGCCATTGACCGACATAATCATGTCTTTTGCACGAATACCCGCTTTCTCGGCAGGTGATCCTTTGATTGGGGAAACAACAACAACGTTTCCATCCTGTGAGGATACCTCTGCGCCAATACCGGTAAATGAACCTTCGATCGACTCTTCAAACTGAGCAGCCGTTTCCTGCCCCATATAGTTGGAGTACGGATCACCAAGCGATTCCATCATGCCGTTGATCGCACCGTCAATCAATTTGGTCTGATCCACGTCTTTATAATAGTTGCTTGAGATCAAATCCATCGCAGTTTCAATCTTTTTCAAATCGTTCTTCTGCTGTGTATTGCCGGTTACACTAGCCAGCAAACCTTCGCCCGCTGTGGTCTGATTTGCTATTCCCGGGTAAGTCATTAGTACCAGGGTTAGCAAACTACCACCCAGGAGACCCACAATGACAAGCAGTAGCGCCGATCTTTTCTTCATCATCCGTTTGTCACCGCCTTTAGTTTTGAAGCGTGTCCGATTCCATTGTTGCGAGAATCCATTCCCTGAACATGCCAGCTTATTATATGTCTAGCTTGTACGGAATATGTTTTTTCCATTCGAACAATGGAGCAATAATTACAAATAGTTCATCGGATTTACAGCGGTACCGTTATCTCTCACTTCAAAGTGCAAGTGAGGTCCAGTAGAGTTCCCTGTATTTCCTGACTCAGCAATGGTATCCCCTTTGCTTACAGTGTCTCCCTTGCTGACTTTGAATCCACCTTCGCGCAAGTGACCATATAACGTCCATAGTCCACCGCCGTGGTCCACAATAACCGTATAGCCATATCCGCTATACCATTCAGCCATGATCACGATTCCGCCAGAAGCAGCGTGAACTGAAGTTCCTTGAGGAACAGCAAAATCGACACCGGCATGCATCTTACCCACTACGCCCGTAATTGGATGGGTACGAGGACCGAATGGAGAAGAAATACGTCCTCCAGATACCGGTCTTGAGAAGATACCATTACCGGATGAATACGTGACCTCACTGCTGCTATCCGAACTCACTCTGGTTGGCGCCTTGGCAGCAGCCTTCGCCCGAGCTGCTGCCGCTGCTTTTGCTTTGGCCGCTGCGGCTGCTTGCTGTTCACGCAATTTATTTTTCTCTTGAAGAAGTGCCGAACGTTTGCTGGCAATCTGCATTAATACGTCTTCCTGCTCTTGTGTCAACTCTTCTGACTCTTCAATTTTAGCATCATATGAAGCGAGAAGCACTTGCTTTTCCGCTTCTTTTTCATTCAATTGGGACTTGCGCTGTTTCTTCTGTGCATACAGGCTCTTGGCTTCCGCATATTGCACATCCAATTCTGCCTTTTTGTCCACAACAAGTTGCTTGTCCGCTTTGTGCTCATCCAGCAGATGTTGATCCTGATCCACGATCGTTTTGAGTGAATCCGCACGAGTCAGAAAGTCAGTGAAGCTGGTAGAGGACAACAGTACATCCAGATAGGATACAGCACCGTCCGTGTACATCAGGCGTACACGTGACTCCAACAATTTTTCCCTTGCAACAATGCGTTCTTCTGCCGCTTGCAGATCTTTCTTCGTTGTACGGAGATCTTCTTCCGTGTTCTCGATCTGCAAGGATACACTGGCCAGTTCATCACTAACGACATTGATCTGTTCCATGACAACCTTCAGATAAGCGTTGGTTTTGTTCTTGTAATGCTGCGCTTCCTTTTTGTTGGAAGCCGCTTTTTTTTGCTCCTGCTTGGCAGAAGCCGCCTTGCTCTCCAGTTGCTGAATCTGTTGGTCAATATCGCTGATGCTACTCTTGGCATATCCGTCAGAAGGTTGAAGCGTCAAACTGGCCAATAACGTAAAGGCCAGCAGCGAAGCAGTTTTTTTCAAAATGATGATCCCCCATCCTATGATTTCACAAGAAAGCAACCTGCACAGGTGGTGAACAACATGTTCTTTGCTTTCTTCAATCTTAAAGACTCCGTCTTTCCTACATATCGTCAAACAGCGTCCATTAATGAACCTGCTTTGTCATTCTTTTCGACATATTCTGCAATTCGATCGTTGAAAACAAAATTTAAACGTTGAGTGATTTCCGAATGGACAGTGTACTTCCCAAAATACCTACCAGCACACCGAGTCCGATCAACAGTGTTCCAAACAGCCCCCAGATTTCGCCGAGCGGAATCAAGTTAAGCATCTGCATGAAAACATCCTGACCAATCGTGTTCATCAACTGGCTGTATCCAACAAACAGCACACCAACTGTAATGACCGAGCCTATAAATCCAATGAGTGCACCCTCAATAAAGAAAGGCCAACGAATAAAGGTGTTGGTTGCGCCGACCAGCTTCATAATACCGATCTCCCGGCGACGTGCCAGAATCGTTACGCGAATCGTATTCGAGATCAGGAACATGGACATGAGACCCAGTCCCCCAACAAAAATAAATCCGATGTTACGAACAAGCTTCGTAAATTTGAACAACACTTCCACCGTTTCCTTGCCGTAGTTCACTTTCATGATTGGCTTCTCCGGGTGTTTTTCGTTCAAAGCTTCGATTTTTTGCGCCACAAAAGTGACGGTTTCCGGTTCAATGACCTCAACTTCAATGGTCTCCGGCAGTGGGTTGTTGTCCACATCGAAACCGCTAAGCACGTTATCTGCACTCTCTCCAAGACGCTCACGGAACTCCTTGAGTCCTTCTTCCTTGGAAACAAAACGAATCTCACTTACTTCAGGCATCGCGCTGATTTCTTGCTCCAGTGTGTTACGCAGGTTCTCGTCCACATTCAGTTCGAGGAACGTGCTGATCTCCACCTGGCTATCAACCTGATTCGCCATCGAGTTCACATTGAGCACCAGCAACATAAACACACCAAGAATCAATAAGGACACAATGATGGACATGATGGAGGCCACAGACATCCAGCCGTTGCGGAATACGTTTTTGAATCCCTCCCGCAAATGGCGCAAGAGAGTACTAAAATTCATAACCGTATTCCCCTCTCATCTGATCCCGTACAATCTGTCCACGTTCAATGGCGATTACCCGCTTACGCATCGTATTCACGATATCTTTGTTGTGGGTTGCCATAACAATGGTTGTTCCCCGGAAATTAATCTCATCCAGCAGTTGCATAATGCCCCACGACGTCTCCGGATCGAGGTTACCTGTAGGCTCATCCGCGATAATAACCGATGGGTTATTGACGATAGCCCGTGCAATGGCAATACGCTGCTGTTCTCCACCCGAGAGCTGTGAAGGTTCACGATTCGCCTTGCTGCGCAGTCCCACCAGATCAAGCACTTCCATCACCCGTTTCTTGATATGACGCTTCGGTGCTTCAATAACTTCCATGGCAAATGCCACATTCTCAAATGCTGTCATCCGTGGCAGCAGACGAAAATCCTGGAACACAACGCCGATGTTACGACGCACATAAGGAATCTTTCTTGGCTTCAACTTACCAATATTAAATCCGTTAATGGATATTTGTCCTTTGGTCGGAACTTCTTCTCTGTACATCAATTTCATAAATGTCGATTTACCTGCGCCGGACGGACCGACGATATAGACAAATTCATTGCGGTCGATCTTCACCGACACCCCTTGTAATGCGTGGGTCCCATTGGCGTAGGTCTTCCACACGTCCTGCATTTCTATCACATCATCACTTCCTGCTCGCATAGTTAGCCATTATCATTTCGACACAATCCCGGCATTTCCTTTAAAAAGACCTGAATTTCATCAGGAAAAAATCCACTTCGTTCCTGTTTCAATGGTGAAGCATGGATTCATATGAAGTTTATTGTAACAAATTTGTTACCTATTGAGTACCCGAAAGTTTTCCTGCATTGGATCATATATATAGAAAGTGTTACAAAGTCGGGAACAACCGAAGTATAAAGGAGCGTACGGTTATGAAAAAAATACATTTGACGGTCATTGTTCTATTCTCCATCCTCTTGATCGGCTCCGCGTCTTATGGATTGCTGTATATGTACGTGAATCAACCTGCCCTGCCCAAAGATGTTCATGTTGGCGGCATGCTGGTGGAGGGGAAGAATCGCAAGAACGTATTGCATGAATTGGATGAACAGATCCAAAAGCTGGAGGACTGGCCTGTCACCTTTGAAGTGACTGAACCCAACCCCCAGACGATGTCGTATACCGCAGCTCAGGTGGGGGTGAGTTACAACGTTAACAGCTTGGAGTCCGCAATACAGCAGCTGGAGGAAGGTAACCTGTGGGAACGCGCTTATGCACGTTATCACTTTCCGAAAGAGTTCTCTCTCGATATGACCTACAACTCAAGACCACTCCAAGAACATCTCAGCCCTGCCTGGGAAAAAGAAACCTTCGGTACACCTGCGGACGCTGTTCGCCGCATTACCACAAGTGACAAAGTCCAGTATATCCCGGAAAAGGGCGTCCGCCGGATTGATTGGGATACACTCACAAATCTCATTCAGACGAAGCTGCACAGGGATTTCAGTGTACTCAACCCGGATGAGAAACCCGCCCCATTGCTGATCCAGGTACCACTGTATACGCTGAAGCCTGAAGTAACCCTTGATTCGCTACGCCAGGAAGGCATTGACCGAAAGATCATCCAGTTCTCCACGGGTCTGGGCAATAGTAGTGAAGGCCGGATACATAATGTCAGCGCAGCGGCGGAAGCGATTAACGGCATGATTTTGCCACCGGATGCCACATTCGATTATGAGAAGATCATCCGTAAAGCGGAGAAGGATTATGGGTTTCGTGAGGCACCGGTCATTGTCAATGGAAGACTTACCCCCGGAATTGGCGGGGGGATCTGCCAGGTATCCAGTACGGTGTATAACGCAGCGCTATTGACGGGTCTTGATATTATTGAGCGTCGCAACCATTCCCTGCCGGTCAAATATTTGCCAAAAGGACTGGATGCCACCTTTGCCTCGGGAGCCATCAACTTTCGCTTCAAGAATAATACTGGAAAGTCCTTACTCATTCATGCAGAGGTGAAGAACCACCAATTGATGGTGAAATTTTTCGGCACATTCCCGGAGAATGTCAGCTATGCCCTTGAATCTCGTACCATTGAAACATTAAGTGTTCCAGTAAAATATGTGTCCAGTACTGTACTGCCTGATGGTGCACAGCAGGTGCTGCAAGACGGACAGCCCGGATATATTGTCGAGACGGTAAGAACCAAAAGGCTGGACGGCAAAGTGGTCGAATCCAAAACGATTACACGGGACACGTACAAAGCTCAGAATCGCCTGATTGCCCGCTCCGGTCATAGCAGCCTGCCTGATCCACAAGGGCCTTCTGTGGTCGAGGACGGGATTAGCGATACAAAACAGCCTTAGGTTCTGAAGCCAACAAAAACAAAAAGACACACATCCCGTCCCTTTTGCAGGTACGCGAGAAGTGTGTCTTTCATGTTTTAAGCTAAGATAAGTTATTCGTTTTTATAAATTACGAGTAGCCGCTGTATCGTATGCATAACGGTTTAGTGACCGCCTGTGTATTCGCCTTGCTCTTCGCCTACAACCATCTTCTCTTTTCCCATGAAGAAGGAAGCGACCAACGCGAGTGCAGCCGGAATTACAGCCCAGGCAAATAACTGTACGATGGAAGAAGACAGGGCATGTGTGATGGTATCCAGCACCTGAGGCGGAATCGCCTGTCTGAGTTCTGGTGAGAGCAACGCATGTGGATCGGTCAGATCCACTCCCTGAGGTACGCCACCCGCTGAAGCACCGCCTGCTTCCGCAGCTGAACCAGCGAGAGCATCGTTCATTTTACGCGTAAATACCTGGCTCTGTACGATACCAAAGATCGTAATGCCCATCGTCATGCCGAGGGACCGCAAAAAGTTAAGTGTAGAACTCGCCGCACCGCGTCTTTGCGGTTCAAACGCATTCATGGCTGCATTGCTAAGTACGGAGAACGAAGCACCGACACCAAGACCAACCATCACCATGTAGATACGTATCGTCCAAAGGGATGAATTCTCATCCAACGTAGTCAACAATCCAAGTCCTATGACAAGCAGAGCCAACGTAGGGATCATGATATTGCGATACTTGATTTTGGTCATCAACACCCCGCCCAGGGACGCCGTCACCACAGACCCAAGCATCATGGGCAGCAGTACAAGACCGGAGTTGGTCGCTTTACCACCAAGTACCCCCTGTATGAAGATCGGAATGTACACGGATGCTGTAATGAACGCCGCACCACTGAACATACCAATAACGTTACTGGACCAGTAGACCCGGTTGCGGAACATGCTGAAGGAGATAATTGGTTCTTTGGCTTTGGTTTCTGCAAAAAGGAAGAGCAGCGCTAATGCTACAAATCCCGCAAACAAGCCAAGAATCTGCCAGGAACCCCAGGCAAATGTTTTGCCGCCCAGTTCCAGACCAAAGATCAGGCACACAACAGCACCGATCAGCGTTACAGCACCCAGCCAGTCGATCTGTTGGGATTGATGCTGATGAGACTCCTTGTAGAAGAAGGCAATAAACACAAATGCAATCAAGCCTAGTGGCAGGTTGATGTAGAATACCCATTCCCATGTCGCATACTGGGTAATGTAAGCACCGAGCAGAGGTCCGAATACGCTGGACAGGCCAAAGACGGCTCCAAACAATCCACCCAATTTACCACGAGATTCTGGTGCAACGACATCAAACATGATCGTAAAGGCAATCGGCACCAAGGCCCCCGCACCAATACCTTGAATCGCTCTGTACATCGTCAATTCCACAATAGACGTTGCCGTTCCGCACAGCGCTGAGCCAAGCATAAACACAATAATACCAAATACAAAAAACTTCTTCCGTCCATACATATCGGATAGCTTACCGAATATCGGCATCCCTGCCATCTCAGCCACCATGTACGCGGAGGTAACCCAGACGAACTTGTCGAGCCCACCCAGCTTCCCGACAATGTCCCCCATAGCTGTTGCCACGATGGTGTTATCCATCGAAGCCATAAGTATGCTGAGCAGTAACCCTGCCAGCACCAATCCAATACTGTTTTTACGTGCAACCATTGTACTCAATCTCTCCATTCACGCTCTATTCATATGACTGCATTAGTATATCCGAAAAGAAGTTTTCGTTAATCAGTCCAAGGACCGATTGCTTTGCAGCAAAACTTCCGATTGCGGATGAATTTGCAGAGATGAACGGTATTCCACTGTACCAATCCGGCAGCCAGGACCGATTTTTATTTTATCGCCACGGACAATCTCGGCTTCCGTATTCTCTAATTCAATGTCGTCACCTTCGATAATCTGTGCTTTAAGAATTGATTTATTCCCCGTAAACAAGTCATTCAACCGGCCACTCTTCACCGAGATGATGGAACCGCCCATTTCTTTGACCTCGGATGGACCCATGATTTTGAGCGTCATGTGTTCAGCGCTGAGCATCCCCGCTATCGTCAAACGCCCGTTCAGCTTGATATTTTCTGCCTGACAATCCCCTGACAGATGAAGTTCGCCTACCACTTTTATATGCTCAGCTTTGGCATGCAGGCCAGATGCCTGGATTCCATCCTCAACATCGTTGCTGGCCTCTCGCTCTTTCAGTGTAAGGGTGCCGGTAATTTTAATATCTGTGGATTCAAGCGATCCGTATATGACCGATGTACCCGTACATTTGAATCGATCACAAGATAGATTGTCGTTAAAGGACGCGTCCCCTACGACCTTGATCTTGCCGTACACGCCACCAGAAGAACTGCCATCACCAACGATGCTGATATCCATTTTTTTGTCCAATGAACGCCCAGGATTGTTATTCATGTCGATCCCATCCCTTTCTCTCCATATCCAAACTTTAAATTCGCTGACTGCTGCCCACCTTGGCATCCTGATCTATCTCAAGTTCACCTGAATACTCGACAAGCCTGATGTTACAGCCGCGACCGATAAAAATGTTACTCCCCCGAACAATGTCAGCTTCGGTATCTTCCAGCACAATCTCATCACCCTCAATTAAGGATGTCTTAAAAGAAGGGGTCCCGCCCAGACCAATACTTTTCCAAAATCCATTCTGTTGTTCCTTGCGACGAATATCGATACGCTCTCCGCCAATCTCTTTAGCCGAAGAAGATGTATGCAGCCTGATCTCCACTGTTCCCGCATTCAGTAAGCCGCTGATCTTAATATTGCCCCTTACATTCAGGGACTCACATTGGACATCCCCTTCAATATCGATCACACCGCCAATATCAATTCGTTCCCCATCCACTCTTCCACGTACGGTACACTTTCCGTTCACTTCAAGCTCAGGGCTATGGAGATCTCCGTTAATCGTCGTCATGCCATCCACCCGAACACGAGAACTGGTCAAAGGACCGTTCAACGTACACATGCCGTTAATCGTTGCACTCTCGGAGCTCAAAGCGCCGTGCATCTTCAATGTTCCATTTACTTCCATAGAGGTGCAGTCCAGGTTGCCGTTCACCTTAGCCATGCCATCAATAGATACACGGTGAAAATTCCCGCCTGCCGTTTGACTTATGCCCGCCACATTCAGATCATTCCGCTTATTTCGTTCTTCCATAGATGATCCTCTCCTTATCCCAATTTGAGTTTTAATTCTTCCATAAATGTTCCCATCGGCTGCCTAAGAACCACCTTCACACCATTGTCAAAATAAAACTCCGTTCCTGCTATTATCAGCATGAATGAAGGAACACCCATCTTACGAATAAGCACGAGTTCGCTGGGTTTGCCTGTAAAACGATAATAATGTTCGGACATCACTTCAATCAGCAACGCACCCTCTTGCCGAGTAATATCTCCGCTCATTAACAGCTTATCAAGGACGTAGAGCATCATAATCTGTTCCAAAGCATACAGCGGTTGTTCCCGACCTGCTTCTTTCAACAGATCCAGCGAGATTTGTGAAACAATGTTTCGCTCTAACAGTTGTTGTGGAGACATTTCCACTTCACCCAACGTAGGTGAGAAGACGTCTGCCAGCTCATCCAGCGATAATCCGTCTTTCATATTAAGAATCTTGTCAATGCGCAGTAAAATCTGTTGTTTTGGAAAAAAGGTCTCTTGTCCGGTGTAGGACGACTTCCGAATGAACCATTCTTCCGGAATGAGATTTTTCCGCTTCCAACGGTATAACTGGCCGTATGAGATTCCTGTCAGGTCCAACAATTCTTTCTTGGAGATCAAATCATCCGTCATATATGGTCCCCCTTTTTATTGAAATGAGTGTAACATAACATTGTTACGTTGTAAACCACATTGAAAAATCGATGATCCGATTACAGACTTCCATTTTAACCACTGGTGTGAAATTCTTTGTTTTCTACTGTAGATCTTGTTATTGCAATGGAGGAGTAATGCGTATAACCTGTTACATATAAACACTTTGGAGGCCTAGGCATCCGATTTCCATCCCATCGTCTCATGTCAGAACACGTGGTTAACGAACTTATGAAAGGGGTTTCTTATACTCATGGCACTTATTAAATGTGATTTTTACTCGGATACACTCGGGCTTAGCACCAGCATGCATGTCATTCTGCCGCAACAAACCCACAATCAGATCGGTATGGAGAATGTGACTGGCAAAGGGTTACACCCAACCCTGTACCTGTTGCACGGTCTGTCTGATGATGATTCCATCTGGCTGCGCCGGACTTCCATTGAACGATATGTAGCTAACCTCGGGATCGCTGTTGTTATGCCACAGGTACATCGTAGCTTCTATACAGATATGGTAGAAGGGGGACGTTATTGGAGCTTTATCAGTGAGGAACTGCCAGCACTCGCTCGCTCTTTCTTCCCATTGTCACCAAAACGTGAGGATAACTTCGTTGCAGGTTTATCCATGGGTGGTTATGGTGCATTCAAGCTGGCCCTTCGCAAACCGGATCAATACGCTGCAGCTGCAAGTTTGTCCGGAGCACTCGATATGTCTGCACATATGGATAGAAACGCATCCTCAGCATTGCAACAGACGGAGTTACAGCGAATTTTCGGACCAGAGGTGGCAGGTACAGAGAACGATCTGATCCATCTGTTAAAAGAAAATCAATCTAGCGAAAGTCCTCGACCTTTGCTCTACCAATGTTGCGGAACGGAAGATTTCCTGTATGAGGATAATCAAACCTTCCGGCATGCCTGTGAACAAACGAACTTCGCATTGACATACGAGGAAGGGCCTGGTGAACATGAGTGGGGCTACTGGGATGCCAAGATCCAGGATGTATTGAAATGGTTGCCTTTGCCCAAGCGCGATTAGTCGATCATTGGGAGCTACTGAGGATAAAGAAGGCTGGTACTCCGATGACAGAACAACCTTCCTTCCGTTCGCGGTTGAGTTGAATATATTTAAAACATATCGCTGTAAAACACAAAAAGCAGGCCGCTGAGAACAAAGTTCTCTGGCCTGCTTTTTTTTATTGTACTGTCGTATCTGTATGGCAACCTATTGTAACCGTGACATTAACCGCGGTTCGTAATCCATTGCTCGGTAATCTTCAGTACCTTCTCACTACGTCCAATGGCTTCAGCCACTTGACCCGAAGCTGTTCCGCCGTAAACATTACGCGCGTTCACTACCGCTTCCGGTTGCAGCACATCATAGATCCGGTCATCAAACAGTGGTGAGAACTGACGGAATTCATCAATCGTCAGATCCAGCAAATACTTGCTGTTCTGGATGCAGTACAGCACTGTTTTACCAATCACTTCGTGTGCCTGACGGAAAGGCAAACCTTCGCCCACGAGGAAGTCGGCAATATCCGTAGCGTTGGAGAAATCCTGGTTGACTGCTTGACGCATCCGATCTTTGTTCACTGTCATTGTTGCGATCATTGGAGCGAACAGTTGCAATGCACCTTCCAGCGTCGCTACAGTATCAAACATGCCTTCTTTGTCTTCCTGCATGTCTTTGTTGTATGCCAGTGGAAGAGATTTCAATACTGTCAGCAAACCAATCAGGTTGCCGTACACACGTCCTGTTTTACCACGCACGAGTTCAGGAACGTCCGGGTTTTTCTTCTGAGGCATAATGCTGCTGCCTGTGCAGAACGCATCGTCCAGTTCAACGAACCCAAACTCTGTGCTGCTCCACAGTACCAACTCTTCACTCAGACGGGACAAGTGAGTCATGATGAGCGAAGCTGCCGCCAGAAACTCAACGATGAAGTCACGATCGCTTACTGCGTCCAGACTGTTCTCGTACACGCCGTCGAAGCCCAGTTGTTCCGCCACAAAATGACGGTCAATCGGGAATGTTGTACCCGCGAGCGCACCTGCGCCCAGTGGCAGGATGTTAATGCGTTTGTAGCTGTCCATCAGACGCTCAGCATCCCGTTGGAACATGGATACATACGCCATCAGGTGATGGGCGAACAGAATCGGCTGGGCCCGTTGAAGATGCGTATAACCCGGTACGATGGTATCGAGGTTATCTTTCGCTTGTCCAATCAGTGCTTCCTGCAAGGAATGCAACATACCTACAAAGCCAACCACCCGCTCGCGCAGGTATAGGTGCATATCCGTTGCAACCTGGTCGTTCCGGCTACGGCCTGTATGTAGTTTACCGCCTACAGGGCCAATCGTTTCGATCAGGTTTTTCTCAATATTCATGTGGATGTCTTCGTCCGATACGGAGAATTCCACTTCACCTGCACGGATTTTGTGCAAAACGGTGATCAGACCTTCTTTGATCGTCTCTACATCTTCCGCCGGAAGAATACCGCATTTGCCCAGCATCGTCACATGGGCCAGACTGCCCTGGATATCTTCCTCAGCCAAAGCTTTGTCAAAATTGATTGATGCCGTATATTCCTCAACCAAATGATTGGTTTGTTTTGTAAAACGTCCTCCCCACAGCTTGCTCACGGTGAGTACTCCCCTTTCGCTCATGGACAAAGCCGCTCCTGCCAGATGTGCAAGAACGGCCTGCCTTGTAATTTATATTGATGTAGCTCTAGTATGCAGGTTGAAATTAGTTTTTGTTTTGCTCCACGCCGGAGTTTACTTTCAAACGCAGTGCATTCAGGCGGATAAAGCCTGTTGCATCGCCTTGATCATAAGCTTGCGTTGGATCAGCTTCCATCGTTGCGATGTCCGGATTGTAGAGGCTGACAGGACTTTTCACACCTGCGCCGATGATGTTGCCTTTGTACAGTTTCACACGAACGGTACCCGTTACGTTTTTCTGGCTTTCAGTCACCAGCGCTTGCAGCGCCAGACGTTCCGGTGCAAACCAGAAACCGTTGTAAACGAGTGTACTGTAACGTGTGATCAGGCTGTCACGCAGGTTCATCACTTCACGGTCCATCGTGATGGATTCCATTTTGCGATGCGCTGTGAACAGGATCGTTCCACCTGGTGTTTCGTATACGCCACGGCTCTTCATACCAACAAAACGGTTCTCAACCATATCTACACGGCCAATACCATGTTTGCCACCCAGCTCGTTCAGTTGCTCCATCACTTGCAGTGGGCTCAAACGCTCACCGTTCAGCGCGACACAGTCACCTTGTTCGAATTCCAGTTCAACATATTCCGCTTGATCTGGTGCATCTTCAGGTGCACTGCTCAGCAAGAACATGTCTTTGTTCTCGTCCGCGCTTGGATCGAACCAAGGATCTTCGAGCACACCGCTCTCATAGCTGATATGCAGCAAGTTACGGTCTGTGGAGTATGGTTTAGCTGCAGATGCGGTTACCGGAATACCATGTTTCTCAGCGTAAGCAATCATCTCGGCACGTCCCGGGAACTGGTTACGGAATTCTTCCAGACGCCAAGGTGCAATTACGTTAATGTCTGGTGTCAGCGCAGCCGCGTTCAACTCAAAGCGAACTTGGTCATTTCCTTTACCTGTAGCGCCGTGAGCGATGGCCGTAGCCCCTTCTGCACGAGCGATGTCCACCATACGTTTAGCGATCAGTGGACGAGCGATACTTGTACCAAGCAGGTATTGTCCTTCATAGAGGGCACCCGCCTGGAACATCGGATAGATGAAATCTTTTGCGAATTCATCACGCAGATCGTCGATGTATACTTTGGAAGCGCCTGTTGCCAGTGCTTTTTCCTCCAAACCGTCCAATTCATCCTTTTGTCCAATATCCGCTGTGAACGCGATAATCTCTGCATCATACGTTTCTTTCAACCATTTCAAAATTACAGATGTGTCCAACCCGCCTGAATACGCGAGTACAATTTTTTCCTTAGCCATGTTCGATGGTCCTCCCCAAGATCAGTTAAGTTAAACAGAGCCTTCATACACTGAATCCTAAGAGCCAGAAAACCCTTCCGATCACTGTTATCCCCAGATTTTTTCATTCCTTTATGATAAAGGGTAAAATCCGGGGATAAAGGCGACCGCTTCGCTTCTTCAGGCTTTTTCTGTCTCTCCATTTTTGTGTATGCTTCTTGTTTAATTAACTTTTTAAAGTACATTATAGATGAATCTATCATCGCGAAATCTGCGCCTAAAATCAACCCGTTCAATGAAATAGCAGCTATTCGCTCATTAACGCAGCCATTAAGGCTTTCTGTGCATGCAAGCGATTCTCCGCCTGATCAAAGATCAGGGAGTTCGGTCCGTCAATTACACCGGCACTCACTTCTTCGCCGCGGTGTGCTGGCAGACAATGCAAGAACATGTAGTCCGGCTTCGCGCCTTTCATCAGTTCCTCGTCCACTTGATATGCCGCAAATGCCTGCTCCCGAATCTTCTGTTCTTCTTCAAAGCCCATGCTTGCCCATACATCCGTGTACACGATATCTGCATCTTTCGCAGCTTCCTGTGCACTGTAGGTTACAATCACTTCAGAACCGCTCTCCTGTGCGATAATACGTGCCTGCTCCACAACTGCGCTATCCGGCTCATAGCCTTCTGGCGTTGCTACAGCAACATGCATACCCATTTTCGCTGCTCCGAGCATTAGGGAGTGTGCCATGTTGTTGCCATCTCCGATGTAGGCCATTTTCAGACCTGCCAGCTTGCCTTTATGCTCCAGCACCGTTTGGAAGTCCGCCAGTACCTGACAAGGATGCGCTGCATCGCTCAGGCCGTTAATGACCGGCACATCCGCATGCTCTGCCAGTTCAGTTACATTATGGTGTCCAAAGGTACGAATCATGATGCCGTCCAGGTAGCGCGACAATACTTTGGCTGTATCATGTGTTGTTTCCCCGCGACCCAGCTGGATATCATTTTTGCTCAGGAAGAGCGCGTGTCCGCCCAATTGGAACATGCCCACTTCAAAGGATACACGCGTACGTGTCGATGATTTTTCAAAAATAAGTCCGATCGTTTTACCTTTCAACGGTTGAAAAGGTACACCGCTTTTTTGCTTGCCTTTAATCTCAATTGCGAGATCAAGCAGATAACGAATTTCCTCTGCTGTGTAGTCCGTGAATTCGATAAAATCCCGGCCTCTCAGATCAATCTTCTGAACCTTTTCCGTCTGTTGTGCTGTCATATATAATGTCCTCCTTATTTCCGGTTCCCTGCACCCGCATGGGCAGAAGAGAGAGCAACGTTGACAAATTGTCTTGGTGCTTCTCGAGTTTATCCATTCCCGCCTTCTGCAATTTCACCACGCGGCTACAGGGATTCATCATCTCATTCTGCTTCGAGGCCTGTAATGGCCCCGAGACAGAAAGGTTCTCATTTTTATATTAGGCTTTCGCCGCTACATGCTCTTCGATCAATGTGCCTACCAGCGATACGGCCTCGTCGATCTCTTCTTTGCTCACATACAGGTTCGGAAGCAAACGAATCACATTCGGTCCTGCAGAGACGAACAAGATACCGCGTTTTTGCCCAGCAAGCACAATATCACCTACCGGCTCAGCACATTCAATACCGACCAACAATCCCAAGCCACGTACTTCCTTCACAAAGGAATTGCCCGCCAAACGATTCCGCAGGGAGCTCATCAGGTATTCACCCATCTCCGCTGCACGCTCTGGCAAACGATCTTCCAGCATCGTTTCGATTGTTGCAATCACAACGGATGAAGCAAGTGGTGTTCCACCAAATGTTGTCGCATGGCTACCTGGTGTGAACGCATCCCGCAGGAAACCTTTACCCAGCATCGCGCCTACAGGGAAACCACTACCGATACCTTTGGCAACGGTGAACACGTCTGGCTCAATACCATAATGTTCGTGTGCAAACAGTTTGCCTGTACGTCCCATTCCCGTTTGTACTTCATCGACAATGAGCAACAATCCGTGCTCGTCACACAGTTTCCGTACATGCTTGACGAATTCCGGTTCAACTGGATATACACCACCCTCGGCCTGAACCATTTCCAGCATAATAGCTGCTGTGTTGGGTCCAATTGCCGCTTCCAGTGCAGGAATATCATGCAAAGGCACAGTTACAAATCCGGCTGGCAATGGCAAAAATCCTTCTTTCACCTTATCCTGTCCGGTTGCTGTCAGTGTTGCAAGCGTCCGTCCATGGAAGGACTGGGCAAATGTGATCACTTCATACCGATCTGTACCCTTCACCTTCTGGTGATAACGACGGGCTACTTTAATAGCCGCTTCGTTCGCTTCGGCACCACTGTTACAGAAGAACACTGCGTCAGCGCACGTATTGGCTGTCAGCAATGCTGCTGCTTTCTCCTGGCCAGGAATCTGGAACAGGTTGGACACATGCCACAACTCATCAATCTGAGCTTTCAGCTTGGCTCCAACTTTCTCCGGTGCATGGCCCAGGCTAGTTACAGCGAGTCCGCACATGAAATCGAGATAGCGGTTGCCCTGATCATCCCACAACCAGCTGCCTTTACCTTTAACCAGACTGATTGGATAACGCGCATACGTTTGGAATAGCGAGCTTTCCGTCTGTCCCGCTGCACCTGTTGCTGTTGCGCCCGCTACCGCTGTGCCAGAACCTGGCTGTTCGTTGCCTTTTGCCATGACCATATCACTCCTTATTGGTTGATGCACTCCTAAGGTGAATAAACATAACACTAGACCACTTCGATTGCAGTCCATCTTCCGAATGTATGCATACTTCCACTTCGATGACAGAACAACCTTCCGATCGCTGTTATCCCCGGATTTCTTTGATTAATTTTCTAAAGGTTGAACTCCGGGGATAAAGGCGCACGCTTCGCTTCTTCAGGTTATTTCTGTCCTCTCCGTTCTTGCGTCTTTTCTTCAGATTGGCTCTGCACTCTTCCGTTATCGCGTTATGCCCAGATTCACAAAAAAATCGTGCACATATTTTTTTATATAATATAAGGCTAGTAAGACCCTAGCACTTCGAGAGCAAACTATTGCATACGGATGATTCTTGTTCCGATGATTTCTCCGCCTAGTACACGGCTCAGGATTTGAGGTTCGCTGCCGTCTACGATGACGACCTCACGTACTTGACCATGGATACAAGCGATAGCTGCACGTACTTTTGGAATCATGCCGCCATAGATTTCTCCGGTCTGGATCATGTCTTCAATCTCTTGTACAGATACGGATGGCAATACTTTTTTCTCGCCGCCTACGTTCTTCATGATGCCAGGAACGTCAGTCACGACAATCATCCGACTCACGCCGAGATGAGACGCCACTGCTCCCGCAGCTGTATCCGCGTTAATGTTGTAGCGTTGTCCGGTTGCATCCACACCAACTGGCGCGATAACCGGCATGTAACCCATGTTCACGATACCTTGGATAATCTCTGCATTCACACCAGTGACATCGCCTACCCAACCGATCTCTGCGTGGTTTGTAACAGTTTTAGCCTGGATCAGACCCCCGTCCACGCCAGACAAGCCTAGTGCACGACCACCAACACGTTGAATCAAACGCACGATCTGTTTGTTGATACTTCCAGCGAGCACCATCTCCACTACGTCCAGCACAGGTTCAGTCGTTTTGCGTAGGCCGTTAACGAATTCGGTTTCGATACCAAGCTTCGCCAGGTTATCCGAGATCGCAGGACCTCCACCATGCACGATGACTGGCTGTGTACCCTGAGACTGCAAATCACACAGATCCGCAAAGAAAGACTCGGGCAATGCTGCCAGCGTGCTGCCTCCACATTTCATGACAAACATCTGTTTCTCTGTGCTCGCTTCCGTTGCGGTACTCTTGTTTGGCATTGTTGAATTCATGAGGGCAAGCTCCTTTCATAGTAAAAATTACATTCAAAAAAATATAACACCTTTATAAGGTGACGAAGGCTGGTAGGAATCCATTCCGAATTCGGATTGTTCTTTCGATCGCTGTTGTCTCCAGGTTTCTTGAATTATCCCTATATAGGGGAAAACCCGGAGACAAAGGCGACCGCTCCGCTTCTGCAGAATCAATTCCGTCTTCTCCATTACTATCGCTATATGTCCAACACCAAACAACAAGTTTAAATTTTATTGATAATTTTTGAAGACAGCTGTATCGCAAAACCTTTACCCCAAAGGCTTATTACGTGCGGTATGCTGCGTTAATTCGTACGTAGTCATACGTCAGGTCACAGCCCCAGGCTGTTGCAGTACCTTCGCCGTGGTGCAGATCTACCACAATGCGAACTGTATCGGTCTGCAAATAGGCCAAGGCCGCTTCTTCGTCAAACACGACTGGACGGGACTGCGTGAGTACCGAGATATCTCCCAAACGAATATCCACCGTATCCGGGTTCACCGGTTGTCCTGCACGCCCTACGGCTGCAATAATCCGTCCCCAGTTAGCATCAGCGCCAAACATGGCGGATTTCACCAGACTGGACCCGATGACGGTTTTGGCAATTGCTTGCGCGGATTCATCACTTACCGCACCTGTAACTTCTACCTCGACCAGTTTGGTTGCTCCTTCACCATCGCGAGCAATGGCTTTGGCCAGAACTTGGCATACATAGGTGAAGCCTGCTGCAAAAGCTTCCCAATCCGGGTGATCCATCGTCAGCTCTTCATTGCCTGCATATCCACTGGACATGGCTACCAGCATGTCGTTTGTACTTGTATCCCCATCGACTGTAATCATGTTGAATGTATGATTGGTTGCCTGGCGCAGCAGGCGCTGCAACGCTTCTGCACCAATGACCGCGTCAGAGGTCATGAAAGCGAGCATTGTCGCCATATTCGGATGAATCATACCCGAGCCTTTGGCGGCTCCAGCAATTGTAACCGTCTTGCCGTTAACCAGAACGGAGACGCAGGCTTCCTTTTTCACCAAATCCGTTGTCAGAATCGCTTGTGAAAATTGTTCCGCCTCATTCGACTCTTTGCCCATATGTGATGGAAGTCCAGTGATGCCTGAATGTACAGCATCCATCTTGAGCAATTCCCCAATGACACCTGTGGATGCCACAGCCACGTCCTCTTCCGCCACACCCAACTCCCGCGCAGCAGCCGAACGCATCGCATAAGCATCTTCTTCCCCTTGTTGCCCTGTACATGCATTGGCATTACCACTGTTAACGATAACAGCTTGAAGGCGTCCGTTGCTCAAGCTTTCGCGCGTTACTTTGAGTGGTGCGGCCTGAAACACGTTCGTTGTGTATACAGCAGCAGCTGTAGCAGGTACATCACATCGGATCGCTCCGATGTCATTACGAGATGTCTTTTTCAATCCGCAGTGAAGTCCACCAGCAGTGAATCCCCCAGGGGTTACAATTGTTCCGTTCTCAACCACGGTAAAGTTCTGTTGCTCCACATTCGTTCCCATATCATATCCCCCGTATGCGTTCAGCTATATGCCGATGATCGCCTGCTTAACCTGATCCGTTCTCCCTAAGTTGACTACGAGAAAGCACTGTACACCGAATGTTCCAGCGCTCCTCCTGAATTGCAATCCCTTATGGATATACCGGTGTCATGTTCAGCCCGAGGTTCTCCTCCCATCCCATCATCAGGTTCATATTTTGAATCGCTTGCCCGGAAGCACCCTTCACCAGGTTGTCGATGACCGAAATAATCGTCAAACGCCCTGTGCGAGGATCCACCGCAAATCCGATATCACAATAGTTGGATCCGTACACTTCTTTGGTCGAAGGCCAGATACCCGGTTCACGTACACGTACAAAAGGTCTGTTCTCATAATATTTGCGGTACAAATCTACGATCTCCCGGTCGCTGTGTTCCCCAATGAGTTTTGCATACATCGTACTCATGATTCCACGTGTCATTGGCACCAGTTGTGTTGTAAAGGTAACAGTAACAGCCGTTCCTGTTATATCACCAAGCACTTGTTCAATCTCGGGAATATGTTGGTGTTTGTTCAGTTTATAGGCTTTGAAATTTTCATTCATCTCTGCATAATGGTTGGTCAGACTTGTTCCGCGTCCCGCTCCGGATACGCCTGATTTGGCATCAATAATAATAGTAGAAGGATCAATCCAGCCTGCCTCTACTGCAGGGATCAGTCCAAGAAGTGTAGCCGTTGGATAACAGCCTGGGTTGGATATAAAATTCTGTCCCTTCACCTTTTCACCGTACACCTCAGCCATGCCGTAAACAGCTTGTTCCAGCAAATCAGCTGGAGGAGCCGGATGTTTGTACCACTCTTCGTACACTGTTCCATCTTTGAGTCTGAAATCGCCAGACAGGTCAATGACCTTAAGCCCTGCTGCCAGCAGGCTTGGTACGAGCTTTGCACTTACGCCGGACGGGGTCGCTGTGAATACCAGATCCGCACGACTCGCAATCTCAGCCGGATCTACACCGTCGAGTGGCCTATGAATCACGTCCGTCAAATGCGGAAATCCATCTGCGATGGACTCACCACTGCTCGATGATGAGATCACCGATGTGATTTCAACCTGCGGATGGTTCTGGAAAAAACGAATCAGTTCCACCCCGCCGTAGCCGGTGGAACCGACGATTGCTACTTTTAATTTGTTATTCACTCTCGCTCCCCCAATCTCGATGTATGCGCTACTTGTGCTATGTCCTTGCATGAAGGATACTTGAACACAGCAATTCCGTCGCTTATATGCATATTTGTGTATTATTATACGACTCTGGTTATATAAATACAACACTCTATCATCAATTTCACATGGATTTCCATCCAATCCGAACATATCTTTTTTTAACATCCGGGACGAATAGGTATACTTCTGTTAAAATACGTATTAGTAGGAAACATTACAATCAGGGTCTCATTCATAACTAACCTGCTAATCAAGGACATATGAATAGATTCATGATGGTCATTATGAGACGTGGGGGACTATAGTGCATATTGAATCCATTTTACTTATTGTACTCCTTGGCCTGAATATTATTTTTGCCGCAGCAGTCGTTTTCTTCGAACGGAAGGATGCCAGCGCTTCCTGGGCTTGGCTGCTCGTCTTGAACTTTATTCCGGTGTTTGGGTTTGTACTTTATCTTTTAACCGGTCAGAATCTGACCCGATACCGGCTTTTCCAGTGGAAAGAACGTAAGAAGCTCGGGCTAGAGGAACGTATTGAAGCCCAGCTCACGCAGTTGCACGATAACCGCACCCCTTTCCGCAACCAAGCAACCGAGAGTAGCCAGGACATGATCTATATGAACCTGAAGCAGAACGGCGCTCTGTTAACGGAGGATAATGCGGTTGAGATCATTACGGACGGAACAGACAAGTTCCAACGGCTCTTGGATGACATCGAAGCGGCCAAGGATCACGTGCACGTACAATACTACATTTATAGAGGCGACCGTCTGGGCAAAAGAATTCGGGATGCACTTATCCGCAAAGCGCGGGAAGGCATCAAAGTTCGTTTGCTGTATGACGCGCTCGGATCACGGCGGGTATCGAAACGCTTTTTCAAAGAATTGCGCGAAGCAGGCGGTTTGGTTGAAGTCTTTTTCCCCTCCAAATTCAGTCTGATCAACTTGCGCATGAACTACCGGAACCACCGTAAGATTGTCATCATTGATGGTAACCTTGGGTACACGGGCGGATTTAACGTCGGAGATGAGTATCTCGGCTTAAACTCGAAGTTCGGTTACTGGCGCGACACACATCTGCGTATTCAGGGGAATGCCGTTCATGCGCTCCAGACCCGGTTCCTCCTGGATTGGAATGAAGCGTCCAAGCAACACGACACACCTTATGTTCCGGCGCATTTCCCTCATATCGAGGGCACAGGAAAGATTGCCATGCAGATCGTCTCCAGTGGACCGGATGCAGAGACCGAGCATATCAAGAACAGTTATCTCAAGATGATTAATGGGGCTAAACATTCAATTCTAATTCAAACGCCTTATTTTATCCCGGATGCCAGTGTATTCGAAGCTATTCGTCTCGCGTGTCTGTCCGGTATAGATGTTCGCATTATGATTCCAAATAAGCCCGACCATGCCTTTGTATATTGGGCTACGTTATCTTATATTGGTGAGTTGTTAAAGGTCGGCGCCAAAGTATTTATATATGATAATGGCTTCATTCATGCCAAAACACTTATCATTGACAGTTTGGTTGCATCCGTGGGAACCGCCAATATTGACTACCGCAGTTTCCGGTTAAACTTTGAGGTTAATGCCTTTATGTATGATGAAACGATTGCGACAGCACTCGTACAAACCTTTGAGCACGACCTGCATGTATCGCGTGAGATGACGCTCGATGAATACCAGAAACGCAGTCTGATTATCCGCTTCAAAGAAGCAATTTCCCGTCTGTTATCTCCGATTCTGTAGTGGTGGCACTCCGATGACAGAACATCCTTCCGAAGTAGCTTTCTTTCAGAAAGCTTTTAGACGAACGCTTCGCTTCTTCAAGCTATTTCTGTCCTCTCCGTTATCGTGATGTTTAGTTGAAATTATGGTAATAGTAAAAAAACAGGCATATCCTCTCCCGTCATTTCGGAGAAGGATATGCCTGTTTTTTCTTGTCTTAAACTTCCAAACTTATGAGCCTACACGGCTCACCCGTTATTTTTCACACCCGTTTACACATGTTCTCCCCGCTTAAAACCTTCGCCGAGCACTTCGTGCGCGTTACTGATAATGACAAAAGCTCCCGGGTCCACAGACCGGATTAACGCTTTGAGTCTTGGTACCTCATTTTGCCCAACCACGACCATCAGTACTGTTCGTTGGTCGTCGGTGTAGCCACCTTTGGCCTCAAGCTTTGTTAATCCGCGATCCAGATCATCCAGAATCACTTTGCTAATCGCTTCTGTCTGGTTGGAGATAATATACGCCACCTTGGAAAAGCCTAGGCCCATCTCAACGGCATCGATCACTTTACCAGTAACATACAACCCAATTAGTGCATAGAGAGACTGTTCCAATGACAATACAAAAGCAGCCATAATAATAACCGTAGCATCCATGATGACTACACACAATGAGTAACTCAGTCCACTGTATTTCTGTACGATTCTGGCAAGAATGCTCATGCCACCTGTCGATCCTCTACCGCGGTATACAATTCCAATCCCTAAACCAACGCCAATCCCACCATACAGTGAACCAAGTAGCGGATTCGTTGTTGGAATGGCCCAATCCTTCGTGAGATAGACTAACAGTGGCAGGACAATACTTCCCAATACGGAGCGAACACCATACTGTTTGCCAATGAGCAGGAAACCCGCAATCAAAAGTGGGATATTAATTGCCCATTGGGTATATGCCGGCTCCCAATTAAGCCATTCCTTGCCCAGAATTGATAACCCGGACACCCCACCCGATGCGATCTGATTCGGTAATAAAAATAAATTAAAGGCCACTGCAATTAAAAACGAGCCTACAATGATAGACACCGTATCCACCACGTTCCGCCACGGGCCATTAAGGGGAATTAGGCTGGTTAACCTCTTTTTGCGGTTGCTGTGAAGTTGTGATCGTTGTTGCATGTTCTCGTGCTCTCCTTTTATGTGACTGTTCAGTTGTTCGCTCATTTGTTCTATCCTATAAAATTATTCAAAAAAAAGCTCCTGTATACACCAGCATACGCCTACACGTATGGGTCCATACAGGAACTTATATTAATCCGTTTCTACTTTAATCTGGCTACGCAAATAACCATCGATGAATGCATCGAGGTCGCCGTCCATTACTGCACCTGTATTCCCAGTCTCTACGCTTGTACGGTGATCCTTTACCATACTATAGGGATGGAACACATAGGAGCGAATCTGGCTACCCCATGAAATATCCGACTGATCCCCTCGGATTTCATCCAGCTGTTGTTTTTGCTCTTCAATTTTACGCTCATACAATTTCGAACGGAGCATCGTCATCGCTCGCTCACGGTTCTTGATCTGTGAACGTTCATTCTGACACGTTACAACTACACCTGTTGGAAGGTGAGTAATCCGTACAGCAGAGTCGGTGGTATTGATATGTTGTCCACCCGCGCCACTTGCCCGGTACGTATCGATCTTGAGGTCCTCGGTGCGGATGTCCAATTCAATCGTATCATCAATCTCCGGTACCACATCACAGGATACGAAAGACGTATGTCTACGGCCCGATGAGTCAAAAGGTGAGATCCGCACCAGTCGGTGTACACCCTTCTCGGCTTTCAGATAACCATAAGCGTTATGTCCCTTAATCGACAACGTAACACTCTTGATCCCAGCCTCATCACCTGGCAGATAATCCAGTACCTCAACCTTGAAGCCACGCTTCTCGGACCAACGCGTGTACATCCGGAGCAGCATCTGTCCCCAATCCTGGGACTCGGTACCACCCGCACCCGGGTGAAGCTCCAGAATCGCATTCATCTTGTCGTATGGTTGATTCAGGAGAAGTTGAAGTTCGAACTCTGCGACCTTATTCACGATCGCTGTAATACTGTTACCAATCTCGGTAGCGAGGTCTTCGTCGCCTTCTTCATCCGCCAGCTCTATCATCATCACCGCATCATCATAATCCTGTTGGAGTTTGGTGTATTGATCCACAGATCCCTTCACCGCATTTAGCTCAGCGATTACGGATTGCGCCTTGTCACTATCATCCCAGAAATCCGGGGCAGACATCTTCACTTCGAAGTTGCCAATCATCTCTTGCTTCAGATCTAAGTCAAAGAGACCCCCTAAGGTTTGTTAGTTTCTTGCCTATTTCACGCAGGTCATGCTTCACGTTTGGATCGATCATGTGCAATTCCTCTTTTCATTAAGATAAGCTCCCCGCATCCAGGGTATTCCTCCAGATCAAGTATGCGATGCGTCACCCTGGGTTGAGACTACTGTTGTACCAGTATATCTCTTCTCCATGATCATGGTCATATTATTATAACTATGCACCATTAACCGGTTTTGCATCCTTCACTTCATCTTATGGAATACCCGGCTGCAAGGAGCCGTTCATGTCATTCGTGTATAGAAAAAAACCTCTAACTACTCTTGACCGTGGCAGTGTTTGAACTTCTTACCACTACCACATGGGCATGGATCGTTACGTCCGATTTGGTCAGAAACCTTCACTGGACGTTTCTCAGCAGGTTCACCGCTTGTCGAGATCTGACTTTCCTCAACAACCGCTTGACGCTCCTGATTGCTCTCGATCTGTGCTCTCATCACATAAGTCGCTACTTCTTCCTGAATCGAAGCGATCATCTGATGGAACATCTCGAAGCCTTCGAACTGGTACTCACGCAGTGGATCTGTACCGCCGTAAGCGCGAAGGTGGATACCTTGACGCAATTGATCCATTGCATCAATATGATCCATCCACTTGCTGTCTACTGCACGGAGCACAACCACTTTCTCGAACTCACGAACCATATCTTCGCCAATTCGCTCTTCACGTGCATTGTACTTGTTCTGAACTTTCGTAAACAGGTACTCGATAATCTCTTCTGCTTCCTTGCCCCACAGATCATCTTTTGTTACCGAACCATCATCCAGCAATTTGCTGTTCATGTAATCGGCAACTTCCTGCAACTCCCAGTTTTCCGGAATATCGTCACCACAGTGTGCTTCAACGATACGTTCAATGGAAGGTTTGATCATATCCATAACGATTTGTTTAATATTTTCGGACTCCAGTACCTCGCGGCGCTGTTTATATATAATTTCACGTTGTTGGTTCATAACATCATCATATTGGAGAACGACTTTACGCACGTCAAAGTTGTTACCTTCAACACGCTTCTGCGCCGATTCTACTGCACGGGTAATCATCCGACTCTCGATCGGTTGGTCTTCTTCAAAACCAAGGCGCTCCATCATGTTCAATACATTGTCTGCACCGAAACGTCTCATCAATTCATCACCTAGTGACAGGTAGAATTGTGTTGAACCCGGGTCACCTTGACGTCCTGCACGACCACGCAGCTGATTATCAATCCGGCGTGATTCGTGACGCTCTGTACCGATAATATGAAGGCCGCCTACTTCAGCTACACCTTCACCCAAGATAATATCCGTACCCCGTCCAGCCATGTTGGTTGCAATCGTTACCGCACCCGCTTGACCAGCTCCTGAGATGATCTCTGCTTCTTCCGCATGGTACTTGGCGTTCAGTACCTGGTGTTTTACACCACGGCGCTTAAGCATGTCAGACAGGCGTTCAGAGTTCTCGATGGATACTGTACCTACCAGAACCGGCTGGTTCTTGCTGTGGCGTTCCACAATCTCTTCCACAACCGCTTTGAACTTGCCATCGATGCTCTTATACACGACATCTGCCATGTCATCCCGTTTATTCGGACGGTTAGTTGGAATCTGCAGTACTTCGAGACCGTAGATTTTTTTGAACTCTTCTTCCTCGGTTTTCGCTGTACCCGTCATACCCGCAAGTTTACGGTACATCCGGAAATAGTTCTGGAAGGTAATCGTAGCAAGGGTCATGCTCTCGTTTTGTACTTCAATGCCTTCTTTGGCTTCAATCGCCTGGTGCAATCCATCACTATAACGACGTCCAGACATCAGACGACCTGTGAATTCATCAACGATCATAACCTCTTCATCACTGACCACATAATCCACGTCACGACGCATGATTACATTGGCTTTCAAGCCCTGTACAATGTGATGGTTGAGAGTAACGTTGGCATGATCATACAAGTTCTCGATACCAAATGCTTTCTCCGCTTTGGCCACGCCGGCCTCAGTCAACGCTACGGATTTCACCTTAATGTCTACCGTAAAGTCTTCTTCCGGCACCAAACGTTTCACAAAACGATCTGCTGCATAGTACATATCCGTCGACTTCTGAGCTTGTCCAGAGATAATGAGTGGCGTACGCGCCTCATCGACCAGGATGGAGTCTACTTCATCAATGATACAGAAGAACAATGGACGTTGTACCATTTGCTCTTTGTAAAGAACCATGTTGTCACGCAGATAGTCAAAACCAAACTCGTTGTTCGTTCCGTACGTAATATCACATGCATACGCATGTTGTTTCAAAGCATGGTCCATACCGCTCAGGTTAACCCCTACCGTCATGCCCATGAATTCATAGATTTGTCCCATTTCCTGGCTATCCCGCTGTGCCAAATAGTCATTGACCGTGACCACGTGTACACCTTTGGACATCAATGCGTTCAGATATACCGGAAGTGTTCCTACCAGCGTTTTACCTTCACCCGTTTTCATCTCGGATATACGGCCTTCATGCAGAGCGATACCGCCCAGCATCTGTACATCGTAGTGACGTTTGCCCAGTACACGGCGTGATGCCTCACGTACGGTTGCAAATGCCTCTGGAAGAAGCTCATCTGTTGTTTCTCCCTTTTCAATACGAGCACGGTATTCGTCCGTTTTACCTTTCAGTTGTTCATCAGACAACGCCTGAAATTGTGGTTCCAGTTTATTGATCACATCGACCGTCTTCATCAGACGTTTAACATCACGTTCATTCATGTCGCCGAAGATCTTTTTGACAAGTCCTAGCATGGTATACCCCTTTCGTGCAAAACAGAATAGACCCCCTGTTGCCGCCACGCGACACCATCGGATGGATGTTGCATCCACTTGCCCGGGGGTGACAAACAATATAAAAAGTAATATGGATGAATCAACTCCAGGCTTGCCAAGGGTTTCTCATGAAGCTGATTCGGTATTCAAACGGATTCGGTTATTAAAAACTAGCCGAAGCCCGAGCCTTGCGAATCATGTTCATGGTGCTGTGCCTGTCATTGATTATGATTAGCGATCATTCGTTGACAATTCCTCATCAGGACAATGATTCTCTTTGCATAAATTGTAACAGTTTGTAAGGGCCGCCGCAACACGCCACGGCACACTTCTTTGAACTTCTGAGCCATATCAAATGGAGTTTAAGTGCAAAAAATCATAGTCGTTAGCGGAAGCGTTCGATTGTCATGTTTCGTTTTGCAGGATAGACAGCCCTGTCAACGAATTTTGATGGTAAATTTGGATGGAAATCTCAATATCCAGTTCTCGAATGTAGGCGTACGAATATTTTCGTAAGCATCGGAATCTGGCAGTAAACTTTTACAGTTTGTGCTTCTTCTTACTATCTATTAGACGCAGCAGCATAGGGAATAGTTTCACCATTTTATTTCCAAAGATCATTTCCCAGCTCCTCTACGCACAAAAGAGCCCCATCCCCTAAGGGATGGAAGCTCTTGATAAATCTAATCCAGGAAACAATAGTCCCTGTGTTCATTATTATTAAATATTCATATACATGTTCAATCCGATGATCCTGTAAGTTAAATTAACCTTGTTCGATCAATCCGTACTTACCATCGTTCCGTTTGTACACAACGCTAACTTCTTCACTGTCAATGTTGGAGAATACGAAAAAATTGTGACCAACCATGTTCATTTGGAGTATGGCCTCTTCCACGTCCATTGGTTTCAACATAAAGCGTTTCGTCCGTACAACTTCCAGATCATCGTCATCCGTGTCCGCATCCAGTTCAGCCGTAGCTACAGTACCTGTTGGATCTTCAACGAAGAGTGTTTTCAGGCTACCTTCCTGGCGGAACTTACGGTTAATTTTTGTTTTGTGTTTGCGGATCTGACGTTCCAGCTTGTCCACCACGGAGTCAATGGATGCATACATATCATCGCTCTCATCCTCAGCGCGGAGCACAATGCCTTTCAAAGGGATCGTCACCTCTACCGTATGCAAACCTCTCGTCGTGCTCAATGTAACAGCACCGTCAGAGTTAAGGGGTGCATCGAAATACTTCTCGAGTCTACTCAACTTTTTGTCGACATAATCCTTCAAAGCATCAGTAACCTCGATTTGTTGACCTCGAATACTTAAATTCATAGGGCACTCCTCCTTTTTCCTTTGCCACTTCATTATAACACGAATGTAAGCTCCATGTAAAAACTCCCGGTGACCGAATAATGACATCTGTTCAAGCCACATCTGCCAACGTAGGCATAACGCCATATTTCGCGATATTTCATCATATTCAGCCATAATCGAATATTTACTAGGTATGAATTATTAGGCGCTTGATGATGTATTTAACCGTTTTTGGGCCAGCTCAATCTAATATGTAAAATGAACTTCAATCTATCTCTTGAATCTATTAAATTCATTAGAATAAAGTTCCTCGGATGATTCTCAAATCTCTAATCTATTTAATCAAAAAAAGACCCCGGAAAGTACCGGAGTCTGATGCTAGCGATAATTCAATTTGGTAACCATCTAACCATATATGTAGGTCGGATTGTCCGGATGATTATAATTTGATTACGTTAGCTGCTTGCGGTCCACGCGCGCCTTCGACGATGTCGAATTCTACGGATTGACCTTCTTCCAAAGTTTTGAATCCTTCGGATTGAATTGCGGAGAAATGTACGAATACGTCGCCGCCATCTTCAGTCTCAATGAAACCGTAACCTTTTTCTGCGTTGAACCATTTTACTTTACCTTGCATGCACTAACATTCCCTTCGTCATCAAATGAAGTGAAGCTTTCGGCCTTAACCTCTGCCCACAATTCAGATAATACCATCCAAAGTTATCCATTGTCAATTGGAAAAGTAAATGTTTTCTTGGAATTTTTTGTAGATTAATTGGGGATTGTGTTGAAAGGTGGGATAACTTGAATATATCAGGTAATTGGAGGGTTGGTAAGTCTATTTCCAGCTATCTATTATTGATCATTAATAGATTTCATTAACACAACTCCTTAGCTACCAATTGCAAAAAGTAGGATTTGATGGTGAAGGATTAAATTGCATGTTAAAATTTAGAATATACTCATCAACAATCATAATTCATTTAACAAGGGGAGATCAAAGTAATGATTCACTTACTACTACGGAAACAAAAATGGGGGGCTATGACCCTACTATTTATTCTTTTTTCCGGCCTATTCGTAATAGCCACATCCGATCATGCAGATGCTCAGGAGAATAAAATATCTGCAGAAGAACTAAAAAAAATCAGTCGCTTATCCTTCACACTTCGTGATGCATACCAAACGCAATATACAGTCTATATTTTTGCTCAAGATGAAAAAAAATCAACTCTAAAGGAGGAAGATTTCTGGACCAATAACAAACCCGGTGACATTACATATACAGGCACTTATCGCGCAGCTTTGTTGAAAAAAGGAGACTCTTACGGTACAGTACAATCCGCGGACCTTGATCTTCATTCTATTACCTTACCTCAAACCTGGCATTACACCATTAAGAGCAAGGATACGGGTACACCCGATATGCTAATCATCACAGAGTGGGGATCGTCCAACTTCAATCTGGCTAAACCATTCATCATACGTTCAGGCATATTGCAATCCTTAAAATTCGTAGATAACAAAGGTAAAAAGTTAACTGATTTTGATTTCTACCCTGCTGGCAGAGATGACGGCATACGTATGTTATCTGGTTCCCGAGTGCAATTCAAATTCTATAATAACACTGTATTTAAATATGAGATAGAAACCTTCAAACTAAATATTAGTAAATTGGAGTTGCGTTTAAGTGACACTCGCTATGTTAATTTTAATCAACCTAACTGGCCTAATTCAGGAATCGGAGATCGTGCCTATCTCGAAAACCTGAAGACATCTGCAATGAAAGGAACTCTGCTGAATCAGCCCAATATCAAGCTGGGCATGACCCACAAATCTCTGCTTAATACATTAAAAAAAGCTAAACTCAGAGAGAACGGCGAATGGGGAGCATATTACGTTTATTCGCAATACGCGATCGGTTTTAATTCTTACTTACATGAACTGAACAATGATTCAAAAGTCAAAGTCTTCAACCTGTTCTCAGAGCAACGTAATCTCTATCCCGAAATGGTTAAGTTATGGTTAGGTAAACCTCAGAAAGAATATTTAAATGAAGCAGGAGGCGGATATGACATGATCTATAAATATGGTTCCCGCACACTATCCTTTCATTATCTCGAAGAAGATGAACAAATTCATCTGATTTCCATCTACTAGTTAAAGCCAGGCAGCGTTGTATTACAAACTCAATCAAACTTCACGAATTCGAAGTTGTAGGAAACTGATTGTAGATGCCGACATAGAGTCAGTGAAATCTAACGCTAATAACATGTAACTTTACTACAGCAAAAATTAATAAAAGCTCATCGTAAAAATTTACGATGAGCTTTTATTAATTGAGTCAACTTTTCCAATATTCGAATCCAATTTGAAACGTCTTAAATTATTTATAATACACTACAGAGGGGAATGACTCTATCCCCTTGGCATACCAATAGTTCAAGCTACTCGCGAAATCAATAACCTTTTTCTTATCCAAGTCATAAACCAAGAGGTCGGGATCACCAAGCATATCAATTTCATCAAGTCTGCGAGGTGTTGTTCTGCCTTGAACATCTTCAAATGTACTCCAGCTGGAAGTAGGTACCCCAGAAACGAAATTAGAACGGAATGAGGTAAATAATGTTCCTTTATCTAGAGTTATGAAAACAGCATTATCAGACTGCGCATATTGAGATGTATACTTAAGCGGAATGGTGACACTTTTAATCCGTACATCATCAATATCATGATTTATGGACGAATGCGCTCCACCGCTTGTAAAGGTATATTCCCTTGCCCATGTGAGATGAGCATTGATATTACTCACAGCCGAGGTATTCCCAATCTTTTCTCCATTTACAGTAATATCACCATTAGGATACTCCATCACTGCCGAGATTAGGTTTTCAGAGTACGAAATAAGCTTCGCCGTATTGGCAGGATTACTCGGATCAGGAACCACAGAAGGATTCGCCATATTGGCATGGATGCTGTACGAGTCCCCTACACTGCCTGTAGACGTAACTCGGAGGCCCCAGTCACCTGCAGCTAAATCCGTTGCAAATTTGATCTCGCCTGCCTTGCCCCAAAATGGTGTTGGAGTTGCAGTTCCCGTATTCCAATCAATTGAATACAAATCAACTCTGTAATTAGCATTAGCAGATCTTAACTGTGTCAGGATTGTGCGATCAGTTGGCACACTAAAAAACCAAAAATCTGCTGGGTCAGCTGCAGTCAAACTGTCACTAAAACTTATTCGATCGCCCGTCACGTTAAAATTGGACAGAATAGAAATCTCAGGACGATCAACCTCAATCTTTTTACCTCTAGCAAACCCCTTAGTTGAAAAACTTCCTTCAGGAAGTTCTAGCTTGGAGACATTGTTAGGCAGTTCAAACTGGACAGGCTTCGGACTCCCATCATTGGTTTCAGCAGATTCTGCCCATGCTGTTCCACTCCATGATCCGCTTATTAATGTGAAACCTAGTAAACATTTAGAAACTACTAATAATACTTTTTTCATAGTAATTCTCCTTTTATGTATTTTCATAACAATTATATATTCGACAAAATCAGATACATTCCCTTCTTTTTATTACAAATAAAAACAAATAAAATAAAACCTGTATGCATTGACCGACTAATTAAGTCAAGCAATGCATACAGGTTTAGTAAAATAATCATTTCTTTTTGTCCATCAAAAAACTATCTGGCGTATAACCTGACTCATAAGCATTTCGCTGTGTTTTGGCTTGTCCTCGTTTATGCAACCAGTCCTGAGCTTCTAATCGCAGAACATTCATACGTGCTACAATTTCGTTATCGTTGCCCAAGAGCTGTTCGATCTCTATCCTCTCAGTCACACTTGCGGGCTGAAGAGAAAACTGCTCCACAAGTCCATTAATAATCACTTGGCGCTCTTCAACAAAAGCTTCGAGTTGCTCATACTCAGCTTCATATAACACGTCCATGATATTACTTGTCAGCTGCTGTAACTGAGTCAGATATGACGATTTATCCATGAGCACTTTCAGTAGTGACAGGTGGCGCTTCCTGACCTGCAGCAATCTTAGAAGCTTGTAGCCACGTTTCACGAAGATCCGTTAAATATCCTACTGCTTCTTCAGCTTTAGTCACATCTTTGCGAATGTTTGCCTCCACTAGAAGATAATTGGTGTATTCATATAATGAATGCAGACTCTTGGAAATATCATAAGAACGGTCCAAGGTGCTCATCAATTCACTAATGATGGTCTGAGCTTTCCCCAAATTCAGACTTGTCTTCTCATTATCCTTCTGGGTCAACCCATCAATAGCTGTCTTAACAAAACGAATTGCTCCATCATACAACATAATGACCAATTGCGCCGGATTTGAAGTCTGAACTGAGGATTGACGGTATTTATCATAAGGAGATGTAATCAAAAGTCTCACCCTTTATATTAAGATTGTCCTAAACTGGAAAAGAGGCTGGACGACTGTGTTTGCATCTTGTTCATTGCCGCTTCCATCGCAGCAAATTGTTTGTAGTATCTGTCTTCTGTTCGTTGTAAGTTGGTTTGCATCATAAGAATTCTGCTATTGTAGTCTTTCATTTTGCGTCCCATGATGTTCTCATCACGGAATGCGCTGGTTAAATCTGTTGTATATCTGTTCGTACCGGCGCGTTGGTAGACTTTCTCAATTGCGTTAGATACCTTGTCTGCCAATTGGTTGAACAAGCCCTCTTTAGGAGCGTTTGCTGGTCCCTGAAATAGATCCAGCGCGAGCTGTGGATTATCACTAATCATACCTTTAAGTTTTGTCTCATTCGCTATGACCAACTTACCATTCTCCGCATAGTTGCCAGTTGTAATCCCAAGAGCACTTAAAGGACCGAGTTTATCTGTAATCACTTGACGCATTTCAGACAATACTGATTTGATAATATCATCATTTTTCAGCAAGCCACTTTTGGCTTTTTCAGTCCATGTATTGATCTCTGTTTCTTTCAATTCTTTCTTCTGCTCATCTGTCAACGGTTTAAAGTCACGATATTTCGTCTCATCAACTTTTGAATTCAGAGCCTTGATCAGACTGTTGTAGTCTTCAATAAAGCTTTTAATAGACTCCAGTGCTTTATCAGGATCACTTTGGTTCTTAATGATGGTTGGATTATCCACCCCATCTGCTCCTTTGGTAACACTTTGAAGAGTCAACTGAAATCCATTAAGAGTAAACGTATTGCTTTTGATATTATCCAGGTCTTTACCATTAACATTTACCTTCGCATCCTGACCAGCAGTTTCCTCAAGAGTATCGATACCACCAGTATAAGATTTTGTTCCCTTGAACAAACTCATAAACTCATAGGATCCGCCACTCATCTTCAGCTCTTTGCCAGATTGAGCAGTAATAGTCAATTTCCCGTCCTCGAATTCCGCTTCTGCATCTACACCAGCATTGGTGATTTTACTAACCACATCGGAAATCTTATCGGTTTCATTAAAATTAAGCGTTTTTCCATTAAGGACAAAACTGTACGTTTTGGCAGGCGCCCCCGGCTCAGGATCTTTGCCACCATTCAGCTTGTAGAGTTCCGCAAGAGTACTATCGTTCGTAACCCCTCCGCCTAGATCATTCGTTTCAATCACCGTTTTGGGAGAGAACAGGGCAAGTAAGGAGTTTCGTTTAATCGTCTTCGTAGGATCAGTAGGGCTAGGGGAGTCAGTAGGAATTTCAATTTTAACGTCGCTGCCCTCTCCACCTGTTTTAGATGCAATGGATAACTTACCTGTGATTTCATCATAACTTGCGATTGCATTCGCTTGAGCGTTAGAGTTAATGGTCGAAACCAACGTAGAGATCGACGTCATCCCATTAAATAGAGATTTCCCATCTTTATCGGTGAAGCTTACCCCATTAATTTTGATATCAAAACCTTTTTGAAGGTATTCGGCCGTTTCTGCTGAACTCATCTTGGACAAATCTACGCCTTCCAGAGCAGCCAACGATGTAGAACTACTTACCCCTTGGCCCAGACTTGGTGTCGATTTCGTTGCACTTTTAGCAAGCTGAGTGACACTGACCTTCATTTCAACACCATTCGCTGTTGCAGTAGCTGTTGCTTTAACTGCATCGGTGTTTCCTGTGACTGTTGCTTTGTTGGCGTTCAATGCCGTGGAATTACCATATTTCGTAATTAACTTATTCGTTCTAAAATCATACAATTTGCTGCTTAATTCACGGTAGCTTTCCCGTTGCCATTGCAGAAGTTGCTTTTCCTGATTGAGTTTATCTAAAGGCACACGCTTCGTCGCCATCATACTCTTAACCATACTTTCAATATCCATACCGGAAAATCCATTAATACGTGTAACCATTTCTCCACCTCCGAATTCTATATTTTTTCATCAATTAAGATGCCGGCAATTTCCATCATCTTAGCAACTAAATCCAACGTTTTTTCTGGTGGAATCTCACGGAGCAATTCCCCTGTTTCTTTATTTAACACTTTGACCATAATATCATGTGTCTTCTCATGAATACTGATATCTAGTGTTGTTTCCGGACCTTGCAAGGCTTTCACCGCTCTATCAATGTTACGGATCAGCAGTTCTTCCCCTACAGATAAGTGCACACCCTGTCTTTCTTTAGCATAAGCTTCCTTCGCTGTCCTGATGTTTGCTGTGTCGGTTATTGCTTGAGAAGCGTCAACTGGGTGCTGCACCTCAGTCGCAGGTTTTGTTACAGATGAGGCAGCAGATAAGGAAAATTGAATATTCACCCTTGAATGACCTCCAACCTTTTCGCATTTATAATATATATCGGCGTATATACTCCCGAGCTTTAGGGAATATGTTAAATCCAACAAAAAAACCTTGGATCAGAGATCCAAGGTTTAATGTAGAGCCTGTTAAAATTAACGAAGCAATTGCAGAACGCCTTGCGGCTGTTGGTTTGCTTGTGCCAACATTGCTTGAGCTGCTTGAGCCAAGATGTTGTTTTTCGTTTGTTGCATCATTTCTTTCGCCATATCAACGTCACGGATACGGGATTCAGCAGCTGTCAGGTTCTCAGAAGCTGTTCCCAAGTTGTTGATTGTGTGCTCCAAACGGTTTTGTGTAGCACCCAGTTTAGAACGTTCGCTGGATACAGAAGCAGTAGCTTTATCGAGAACTGCGATTGCTGCAGCTGCGCCTTCTTTAGTGGAGATGTTCAAAGCCGCTTCGCCTTTAACATCGTTTGTTCCATCCGTTACAGTGTTATCTTTAGTAAATCCAGCATCGCCAGCTTTACCAGTAATTCCAAGAGCGTTCGAACGCATGTCATTGATAGACAAGCTCATGGATTGACCAGTGTTAGCACCGATTTGGAAAGAAGTTTCGAAGGATTTTTGAATGCCACCGTCTTTGATCTCGATGTCGTTACCGTCTAATCCACCTTTAGTAGCAGTAATTGAAAGAACTCCTGCAGCTGCAGTGAACTTCACACCCTCAATTTTACTTCCAACAGTATCAGCAATAGCCTTGGCAATTGCGTCATCTTTGTTACCTGCTGTTGCTGCGAGAGCAGTGTCAATAGCTACACCAATACCTTTACCTTTGTAAGCTCCTTCACTTGCGTTGTAGAATTCAATTTGCTGATCTCCAACAGTGAAGCCTTTACCAACCATAGCTTTAAGAGCTGCATCATCAGTACCAGCAGCAAAGGTAATATCCTTAGCAGCAGCCACTGAAGCTGTTGTTGTTCCAGCATTAGCAGCTACACCAGTTGCTGTTAAACCACCTGGAGTTGCTGCACCAATGTTACCTGCTGCACCTTCAAAAGTACCACCTTTTTTAGCTGTAATTATTACATCTGCACCTGTTCCAGTTACCTCATATTGACCTTTTAAAGTCTCATTCTGTTCAATCATTTTAGTCAATGCATCACGAATTGCAGCACCACTCTTACCTGCTGCAGCAGCATTGTCAGGAACAGTCGCAGAAATATTAACAGAAGCACTAGCTCCCGTTACGTCTGACAACTCAAAATCCGCTTTAGAAGCATCATTTGCAGCAAAGTTTACAGTAAGATCAACACCATTTAAATCAAATGCTAGACTGTTACCAGCTGCTACAGCAGATGTTACCACAACTGTTTGTGTAGCTTCAGTTGTAGTACGCGCTGTTCCACCAGTAAGTTTGCCGTCTGCAATAACTGCAGTCTTATCCAAGTTTGCTTTTCCGTCACCTTGAAGCAACTTTTGAGTGTTGAACTCAGTTGTGTTACCGATACGGTTGATTTCTGAAGTCAAAGCGTTCATTTCATCTTGCAGCGCTTGACGGTCAGAATCTGTGTTCGTTCCGTTAGCGGATTGGTTAGCAATCTCGCGTTGACGTTGCAGGATGGAGTGAGTTTCGTTCAAAGCACCCTCAGCTGTTTGGATCAAAGAGATACCATCTTGAGCATTACGGGAAGCTTGGTCCAAACCGCGGATTTGACCGCGCATTTTTTCGGAAATTGCCAAACCAGCAGCATCGTCACCAGCACGGTTGATACGAAGACCGGAAGACAATTTTTCGATGTTTTTATTAGTGTTACCTGTGTTGATGGACAATTGGCGGTGAGTGTTCAACGCCGGTACGTTATGGTTGATAATCATTAGAGTGTTTCCTCCCTGAAGATAAATTAGTTCCACATCCATGTGGTAAACGCCGCGACATTAAGGTCGGCCGCCCTGCCGAAGCAGCGTCTAAATTATATATCGACGGAAGGTGAGCAACTGTTTATAGCAAATTGGAATATTTTTAATCTTTTTTATTTTCTGTTTTTCTTAAACGTTCCATAAACGCTTCAATATTGGCTGCGAGAGGTGTAGCAGACTCCCGATTCGCTTCCTGAATGGATGCGTAGATCTCCTGCCGAAAGATATCAATATGCTTAGGAGCAGAAATACCGATTCGTACGGTATCCCCTTCTACAGCAAGCACAGTAACTTCAATATGATCTTGAATCACAATGGATTCGCCTTTTTTACGAGATAATACCAGCATATCAGACTCCACCCTTCACTGAATTTGCTTTGTCTTCAGCCCAGATGAGATGGCGTGTCTCATAGCTGGATTGATGGAGTACCACTTGTTTCCCCAAACGTTGCTCTGGATTAAGTACAACGGGAGCCAGTAAGTTCATCGTAGATTTATTTATGTCAGTATGAATAGTTACCAAAGAGAAAACGGATACCTGCTCTTCAATCCTTAACTCTTCCTTATCCACCTCACCCAATTCAAAACTGTAATCAGGCACAAACATAAATGGACTAACCAACAAAAACGATAAGCCAGGTTCTTTTACTGATTGTAAATAACTGAATGGTGTATCTTCCCATGGAATTAATGCGTACTCCGTCTCTTCTTCAAATCCGGGTAACCCTTTGGGAAATTGATATATATCTTCCTCATTGACCTCTAATTCTCCCCACATGCTTGTCTGAATAAGAATAACAAACGCCTCCTTGGCGAAGATTTTATACAAAAAGAGCCATAGATGGCTGCATACGAGACCGTCTATAGCTCTACATTATAACTTACAATCCCACATCTATGGCAGGTGGAGTATATTGAACTGACGCATACTGTTTCACATAAATATCGAGTTTCCCCCGTTGATATGCTATCTCGGGTTTGTTAACAATAACGTTCATTTCAGAAACGGCAGGTTGAAAGTTAATGTCCGGCGGTCTTGTATCAACACGAATATCTACATTATCGTACGAAGCTGGGGTTCTTGTCTCAGGGAAAGGTTTGGTCTGCCAATTAAATCCGACAATATTGGCAATGGTATTACCTGACTTATGAATAGCCGCCAGTTGGTTGCCCTGTTGAACCCGTTCAGCCATATTTTCAAGAAAACTCTGCTGAATCCCTGAGTATATCCTTTTGTTCATATCAAACATATTACCACCATTATAGGCTGCAAAAGCATCTCTCTGATCTACATTCAATTGGATCGGATGACTCTCTACCGTTAATTTGGCGGGTCTAGTGTTTAATTGAACTTCGGCCTTGGGCTGACGAATGGAAAAACTACCCGGATCAGCATCCATACTCAGTAACGATGGTGTTGTTTGAATCTGAACGACGGGAAGAGTCTTCAACAGTTATCTCCCTCCTTTTTATCTAAGGAAATCCACCAAAGATGGAGAGATTATTTTGGCTCCTGCAGACAAGGAAGCATTATAGATGTTTTCCTGTATTTTAGATTTCATTGCCAGTTCAGCATAGTCTGCATCCTCTACTTTGGCTTGCAGATCTGTCAGATTGATATTAAGGTCGTCGAGACGCCCCATCATGAGATCAACACGGTTGGTTTTGGCACCGATTTCGGAACGAATAGCTAGCATTTTATTCATACGAGTATCTATGTTATCCAGTTGCTTGGATAACTCCTCCGAATCCCCTTCTGTTAGAGCTTTCATAATGTTGTTAACCGTTACGAATAGATTATCCTCTTCCGTTCCAGTACCAAATACCTCATTGCCATTCACATTGATGGGTAACTGTACACTCTCACCAACAATAAAATTAATTTTCCCATTGTCCGTTATAATAGAAGCAGCATTCGATGTATCGAATGAGCCATCTGGATTAGTAGGAAATGTATATGGCTGAATATCATAGGTTTCACCGTTGAAGATATACTTGCCGTTCAGTTTACTATTAGATACATCAATTAGTTGTTCATTCAACTGTTTTACTTCCTCGTTAATGCTGTCTAGTGCAGATTGAGGATTAGTGCCTGTCGATCCCTGAACAACCAGTTCACGTAGGCGTTGAACAACGTTCCCAGCTTGATTCATAACGGTATCATTGAATTCCAACCAAGAAATAGCACTGTCTACGTTTTTCTGATACTGCTCATTGGAGGATAGCTCTGCACGATAACGAAGGGAGTACGTTATTCCTACCGGATCATCTGAAGGTTTGTTAATCTTCCGACCTGTAGCTAATTGGGTCTGGGTGTTATTCATCTGTTGTGCGTTCCGGTTCAGGTTCAAGAGTAGCTGTGAACTGAGCATATTATTTGTTATTCTCATGGTCTGTTATGTCACTCCCTTCTATTATCTGCCTACTGTCCCAGTAGAGTTAATTAATTTATCAAGTAATTCATCATAAGTGGTCATAAATCGAGCAGATGCGTTATACGCATGCTGAAACTTAATCATATTGGACATCTCTTCATCCAAAGATACCCCACTCACCGATTGGCGACGTGTCTCCACTTGCTCCACCAAAAATTCCGAGTTTGATGTCTGACGTGCGGCTTCCTGAGATTGCACCCCTAGCTGTCCAACAATGGCACTAAACTGTGCGCCAATAGCTGCATTACGCATGCCGTCGGCAGACTTCATTGGTGTATCTTTCAGATTGGCGAGCAAGATGGCAAGAGTATTATTACCTTTGATTACGGTCTCTGTGCCGGACTCATCTGTAGTACGCAAAGAAGTAGCAATTTTATTCGGATCAGCTAAAATTTCTGCATTTAATGAGATATTACCAGCTGTAATGGATGTCCCACCACCCGCTGCTGTGAAGAAAGGTAGACCTGGGGTGGTTGTACCATCCATCGTATACCCCAACTGATGCAGACCATTGAGTCCCTTTACGGTTACCTTCGTGTCTGTTGCTAGTGCTCCCCCTGCAAGTCCTAAAGCATTCGTTGCAGGGATAACCGATCCTGCTGGAAGTGTGATTTCAATATCACCATTCGCGAGTGTATTAGCCAGGTCATCCATTTGTTTCTTATAATCACTTACCAACGTGTCTCTCGACTTAATCATGCCATGAACTTCACCATTGGTGAGTGTACCAGCAGTATATGCATCATTCAGAAAAGCAGGATCTACCGCGACTTGTACTGCCCCGCCGGTAACGAGTGCCTGTCCATTCATCTGGATAGCATATCCTTGCGGGGAATCAGTTACGGTAACATTCATGATTTTGGACAGCTTGTCCGTCATTAAATCCCTTTGGTCACGTAAATCGTTGGCATTGTCGCCAAGAGACTCAATTTTCACGATGGCACTATTGAGGTTCGCAATGTTACCCAGGTAACCCTGGATCTCATTACTTTTCACAGCGATGTTACTGTCCAAATCCTGACTGAGCGCATCCAGTTGACGACTAATCTGATTCATTGCATCCGTAAGAGCGAGTGTGGTTTCCTTGACAATCCGGCGTGCTGTAACGTCCTCAGGGTTCTTACTCAGATCCGACCATGATTTGTAGAAGTTATCCATAACCGTCCGGAATCCGGTATCCGATGGCTCGTTCACAATAGCTTCAAGTTTCTCAAGTGTATCTCGTTGAATGGACCAACTCCCGAAGTTGGTATTTTCATTGCGATATTGGTCATCCAAGAATTTCTCGCGCACACGGGTAATGGAGTCGAACTCAACCCCTGTACCAAGCTGTCCCGGTGTTGTGCTATGCAGAAATGCAAATGGCTCCATTGGAATGGATGCCTGCATGTTTACCTTTTGACGTGAATAGCCTTCCGTGTTGGCATTGGCTACGTTATGGCCTGTTGTGCTAAGAGCTGTCGTCTGTGTGAACAAACTGCGTTTAGCCGTTTCGATTGAATGAAATGTAGATGTCACCTGGTTTCCCCCTAATTAATCAGGCACGCGTGTCAAACAGACCGATTCGCCCTGGATTGCCGTTCTTATCAGCAGGATGCTGATATGTGGCATCCTGTTCTGGCCGAGAAGCAAAGATGTCCATTGAAAGATCAATAAACATCAACGATTGCTCGATCAGCTTTTGATTCAGTTGATTGATTTCCTTTAACTCCTGCAGTGTTCCCGCCAGCTTCTTCTGGACTTCAAGCAATCGCTGTTTGTCAGCCGGATCAAAAATCAGCTTCGAGATCTCCGTAATGTTCAGGTTCAGCATGGACTTGATGCCTCGCTCCTGAAGCAATTCGTAAACTGCGCTCTGCCGTTCAATCTCCAATGGCTCCTGTTGTTTCATGAAACGGGATTCTTTGTTCAGAACAGCAATGAGTTCATCCACATCGTTTTTGACAATGACCTGTCTCTTGACCTCACTGAGTGCCAGCATATCGCGGTGACTTTGTTCCATTTGCTGCAAAACTGCAATTAATCTGTCCAGTGCTGCCATTACGTGATCACCTATTCCTTATCAAAAGACTTAAAATACGGTAGCAATTTGTCAGCAAGCTTGCTGCTGTCTACCTGATACGTTCCCGAACTGACCTGTTCTTTCAGTTCCTGTATCCGCTGTATGCGTCCTGCATCCTGTGTACGACTTTGTTCCTCAAGCATCTTCATCGCCTCCGGAGAAATAGATACCTCGTCCTTACGGCGGCTCTTCTTGGCATCAGCTTGCTGATTGGATTCAACGTTCCTTTGATATGAATTGATGGCGCCAATTCTACTCGGTTCATTGATTTTCATATGAACTACACTTCCTTCCACGTTAGAATTTTACATTGATATACGTTTTTCTTACTTTATCTTTATGTTATCGAAATGATTAGGATAATAAAAAAAACCGATAATCTTTAATAAGTTTATCGGTACGTTTCAAAACATTTGTTATAGCAAGATCTGTATTTAAGACCTCGTTCCTATGAATCGCGTAGTTTGTCGACAGCATTGTAGGTTCGTCCGCCTACATTGTTGTTATCCTTCTGACCTACTTCACGAGCTGCACTAGCCAAGTCTTTCGTCAAACGATTACGACAAGAGTCACACATATGACCTTCACGAATCAATGTTCCGCATACTTCACAAGGATACATCATATTCGGGGCATTTTCGATGGAAATCCGTCCCTCACGGATAAACTTGGTAATAGTTTTGATCGAAACTTCTGTTGCATCAGATAGTTCCTGTATATTGGTGCCTTTATTTTCGCGCAAATAATCTACACAGATCTGATATTCCTGTTCCATTTCCTTAATACAATTCGAGCATACATCTCGAAAATTCAACGCATATAATTTACCACAGCGAGGACAATTACCTAGATTCATCGCTAAAACGCCCCTCTCAAACTTCCATTTCCGAATAGATAATAACTATACATTACCTTATTTTCTCTGATGAAGCCATAGTCTATTTGCAAAAGAAAAGAGGGAAACAGGATGCATATATACGCAACCCTGCTCCCCCTTCTACATCTCTAATTCAAAGTTCTAATACTTAGTACAGAAGACCATACACTTGTGTTTTGATCGTTGAATGCCCGAATACGATATTTATGCAAACTGGACGGTAACAGGTCAGAATGAATAAATGTTGTTTCACTGACAGTCGCCACAATTTGCCCATCTGCTTCAATTTCGTAAGACGAAGCACCCACAGCCGCGTCCCATGTCAGAATAACGTTTGTTCTGTCCGAAGTTCCCTTCAGCACAGGTGTAGTTAATTGAGTCATTCCCGTTATGATCTCACTCCAAGCTCCTGCACCAGAAGCATTTTTAGCACGAATCCGGAAAGTATGCTCCGTGTTTGGTGTAAGTCCACTCTTCGTATAAGCAACTCCACTCACGGCAACCACCGTACCATCAATCTCCAGATCATACCCGGTAGCTCCGGTAACAGCACCCCATCTCAGCGAGATAGCCGCTGTTGTTGCTGAGTTAATACTCAAACCTGAGACACTGGCAGGTAACGTAGTTTGGGACAATATTGATGTCCATGCACTCACATTAGTGTCGGTCAGGGCACGAATACGATATTTATGAATCGTTCCACCAAGTACTCCATTATGGACATACGAGAGATCACTCACCGTAGCAACTACTATGCCATCAGCCTCAATCTCATATTTTGTTGCACCAGCAACTTCATTCCATGTCAGCGTAACTGAAGTTTCTTCAGGTACAGCTTTCAGCGTTGTTGGTACATTTAATTGGGTCGAGGCAGTTACGATCTCACTCCAGCTACCGACGCCAGCAGCATTCTTCGCACGAATGCGGAAGGTATGATCTGTATTGGCCAGAAGTGCTGTTTTGGTATAAGCCAGAGCCGTTACAGCAACTATTTTACCATCGATCTCAAGATCGTATCCTGTTGCTCCCGTAACCGCATTCCACTTCATAGCAATGGCTACTGTTGTTGCAGAATTCATACTCAATCCGGTCACACTGCCTGGTATAGTGCTTTGAGTCAAGACCGTGGACCAAGCGCTGCTGTTCTTATCCGTTAATGCACGCACACGATAGGTGTGCGATGTTCCTGTAAGCAAATTACTATGAACATATGCGGGATCGGTTACTGTAGAAACAATTGCTCCATCTGCCTCAATCTCATATTTGGTTGCATCTTTGATATCAAGCCAATTCAAAGTAATAGCTGTTTCCTCTGATGTTGCTTTCAGAGCAGGTGTGTTTAACTGGGTTGTAACATCTGTTACATCTCCCCAAGCCCCAGCTCCAGCAGTATTCTTGGAACGAATACGGAATGTATGATCCGTATTGGCGATAAGCCCCGTTTTGGTGTAAACCACTCCACTAATAGGTACCACCGTGCCATCAATTTCAAGGTCATATCCTGTCGCTCCTGAGACTGCGTTCCACTTCAGAGCAACAGCTGTGTTCGTTACGCTTGTTACCGTTAGCCCGGTCACGGAACCAGGCAACGTATTTTGTGTCAAGACCGCAGTCCAAGCTCCAACATTGGTTTCGGTCAGAGCGCGTACGCGGTATTTATGTGCTGTTCCAGCTATAAGATTATTGTGAGTATAAGTGGGCTCCTTAACAGTACCCACTAAGACTCCATCCGCTTCAATCTCATACTTGGTTGCATCTTTAACTTCAGGCCATGTCAATGTGACCGCTTGTTCCTCAGAAGAAGCCTTCAGCACAGGTGTGTTCAGTAAAGTTGTGCCATCTACGATCTCACTCCACATACCTGCACCTGCTGTATTTTTAGAACGAATACGGAACGTGTGATCCGTATTTGTCACAAGCCCACTCTTTGTATAAGCTACTCCCGTTACTGGTACAACTGTACCATCGATCTCAAGATCATATCCTGTTGCTCCCGTTACTGCCGTCCATTTTAAGGCAATGGCTACATTGGAAACAGAGCTAATACTTAAACCAGTAACCGAAGCAGGTATCGTATTTTGCGTCAGCACTGCAGTCCAGGCACCTGTATTAGAGTCCGTCAGTGCACGTACACGATATTTATGCGCCGTTCCTGGAAGCAAACTAGTGTGCACATATTTCGGTTCGCTAATTGTACCAGTAACGACTCCATCTGCTTCAATCTCATACTTGGTTGCATCTGCTACATCTGCCCATGTCAATGTAATCGCAGTCTCTTCCGAGGAAGCTTTTAGAACAGGGGTATTTAATAACGTTGTACCACTTACCTCATCACTCCATGCTCCGGTCCCTGCCGCATTTTTGGAGCGAACGCGGAACGTATGATCCGTATTAGCCGCAAGTCCGGTCTTGTTGTAGGTTAATCCAGTAGCAGCTACTACCGTGCCATCAATTTCAAGCTCATAACCTGTTGCTCCAGTTACAGCATTCCATTTCAAAGCCATTGTTGTGTTCGTTACAGAGGTAATGCCCAATCCAGTAACTGAACCTGGTAGTGTATTTTGATTTAAGACAGCAGTCCAAGCCCCGTTGTTTGTATCTGTCAGTGCTCGTACACGATACTTATGCGCTGTTCCTGGCTGAAGACTTGAATGCACATATTTCGGCTCATTAACTGTTGCCACAATTGAGCCATCTGCTTCAATCTCATACTTGATCGCATCTGATACATCTGCCCATGTCAATGTAATCGCAGTCTCTTCCGAGGAAGCTTTTAAAACAGGGGTATTCAACAATGTCGTACCATCAATGAGATCACTCCATGCTCCGGCACCTGCCGTATTTTTGGAGCGCACGCGGAACGTATGATTCGTATTGGCTGCAAGACCTGTCTTGTTGTATGTTAATCCACTTACAGCTACTACCGTGCCATCAATCTCCAAGTCGTAACCGGTTGCTCCGGTTACAGCATTCCACTTAAGCGCGATAGCGACATTGGTTGCAGAGGTTACACTCAACCCTGTGACTGAACCCGGTAAAGTATTCTGAGTGAGAAGTGCAGTCCAAGGGCTAACGTTCATCTCCGTCAGGGCTCTTACACGATACTTATGCGTTGTTCCTGGAGTCAAACTTGCGTGCGTATATACTGGTGTCGTAACCGTAGCTACAACAATACCATCTGCCTCCACTTCATATTTGGTTGCATCAGTAACATCTGCCCAAGTTACTGTAATTGCATCTTCTTGGGAAGATGCTTTCAGAACAGGCGTATTGAGTTGAGTCGTGCCACTTACCACGTCACTCCACACACCCACACCTGCCGTATTTTTGGAACGGATACGGAACGTATGGTCCGTATTAGCTGCAAGTCCACTCTTCGTATATGTTAAACCAGTAACTGGAACTACCACTCCATCAATCTCCAAGTCATATCCAGAGCTACCGGTCACTGCACTCCATTTCAAGGAAATTGCAGCATTCGTTGTGGATGCTATATTGAGACCTGATACTATTGCAGGCAATGTACTCTGTGTCAGGACAGCTGTCCAAGCACTTGTGTTATTGTCAGTAGCTACACGAACACGATATTTATGAGAAGTACCTGGTAATATATTTTCGTGTGTGTAGTTTGATTCACTTACATTCGCAACAATTACACCATCTGCTTCAACTTCATATGCAGTAGCATCTGGTATGGATGTCCACGTCAATGTGATTGCTGTTTCCTCAGAGGATGCCTTCAATACAGGCAAATCAAATTGCGTACGACCTGTTACTATTTCGCTCCAGGCTCCTGCACCTGCAACGTTCTTCGAACGAATACGGAAAGTGTGCTCCGTGTTTCCAGCGAGTCCACTCTTCGTATAACTTGTAGCTGTCAAAGAAATCGGGGTGCCGTCAATTTCCAGATCGTAGCCTGTAGCGCCGGTAACCGCATTCCATTTTACCGTAATGGCTGCATTGGTGACTACACTCACATTCAACCCACTGACAGAGCCGGGCAAGGTATTTTGCGTCACTACTGCTGTCCAAGCACTCGTATTCGTCTCATTGATTGCCCGCACACGATATTTATGCGCTGTGCCTGGTGTCAGATTGGTGTGGTTAAAGATTGGATCTTCTAAACCTGAAGAAACAACTCCATCTGCTTCAATTTCATACGAAGACGCACCTTCAATTGGAGCCCACACAAGCACAACTTCCTCCGCCGTGGCATTAGACTGAACTACAGGTGTGCTCAATTGAGTGGTGCCCATTACTGGATCACTCCAACTTCCTACCCCACCTGAATTTTTGGATCTGATTCTGAAGGTATATTCTGTATTGGCTGCTAGTCCAGTCTTGTTGTATGTTGTTCCTGTTACCGCAACAACCGCCCCATTGATCTCCAGATCATATCCAGTGGCTCCCTTAACAGCAGTCCAAGATAACGACAATTTATTCAATGTAGCATCTGCGATTTTCAAACCATCTGCACGGTTAGGTACTGTCAATTGACTTAGTGGTTTACTCCATGAACTCTCATTGTCAGTTGAGAAAGCTTTCAGCACATAGGTATGTGTTGAATTGGCCTCCAAATCGTCATGCTCATATGAGTTCACATTGCCCAATTCAATAGGTTCTCCTCCGTCAATTCGCAATTGATATCGATCTGCAAATTCAACGGATTTCCAATTCAATGTATTCTTTCCCTCTTCGCCTTTTACGGTTAAGATCGGTTTTTCAAGTAAAGTTCTCAGAGAGAATGGATCACTCCACTCACCTATACCTCTTTGATTACTACCACGTACTCTGTAAGTATAGTTTGTATTATTTCTATAAGGACTACTTGTATAGTTCAGACCATAAAATGGACCTTTAGTTACACCATTTTCTTCAATCTCATACTGAACTGCTTGTTGTGCAGCTGACCAATTAAGGTTGATCGTCGCATCATTCGCAGTGGCTACCAGGCCAGTTGGAATAGCAGGAACCGTCGTAATTGGCTCCTTTGTTCCCGACTCCTTAACAAAGCTGAATGATTCTGCCTTGCGTGTGTAATATGGATTAAGGTTGGATACAAAATCTACCACAGCACCTGTATCCGCACTAATCACCAAACTAAGTTGAGAGGCTTCATAACTTTGTACATATCTGGGTGTTTCCATCCCAAATTCATCGACTCTGGAAATGTCCCAAACACCTACATTCATACCTGATTGTCTATATTCCATGGTACTGTAATATTCCCAAACCTCGGAAAAGTCAACGATAAATGCATTAGTCACTTGCCCAGTATAGGTAGAAGTATACTTACCAAAGGTGACATTCGTCATATCTTCAACAGTTCCTCTAATAGACTGACTTCTTGAGAAGGAATATCCTGTTGCTGAAAAGCTGTATGATCTTACCCAACCCAAATCAACCGGTTTCTGATTCACCATCAGATTTCCATTCTGTTCTGATAATACAAAACGATAATCATTACTGGATGCGATAATTCTATTACTCGTTGCAGCATCTGCACGGTTCCCCCCGTACACGCCAAACTGTCCGAATACCAGCATGAATACTAGTAGACGGACAGTCCATAAGTAAAATCCATTTTTTCTTTTTCCTGCGACCACTTTTGTTCTCCCCTTCAACCGATATGTTGTGCCACTCCCTATGCTGTCACCTGTGGTGAACGACAAAACTATCTATTCTGCGCGAGAAAACCAATTCCTCTTTTTTACATGTAAAAAATTTCTTATTGCGCTTTCATTTATAATTTCATCAAACAACTACATTCCATATGGTATAAATACGAAAACAGGAATTCGCAAATGTGAAATCATTAATACAGGAACACATTTTCCTATCTACTTGAAGGTAAAGCGTAGGTTGTGTATGCAGGGAGACTTGAGGAATATTAAACATAGCTCAATATACTGATTTGCCGATTAGGATCTTGCCAGTGTCAGGGTGTAAATCTCGACCGGACTCTCCATGGAGAAACCAGCATTTAGGATAACTCGCCCACAAGCGTCCAAGGTGCTACCTGTTGTGTATATATCATCGATTAGCAGTAACTGTATGGGTTTGGCATGCGACATGCTCATCTGTGTTGGCAGATAAAATTTCCTGTATAGCTCTTCTTCTATTAAATGCATGCCATCCGGGTTGATGGAAAAAGCGTTCTTCATCGTTTCAATACGCTCACCGCGTGATTTGAAGCTTTGTTTGGTGGTGTTGATCTGGCGCTGCAACAGATCCACGATGGGTAGGCGGCAAGCGGCGGCGAGCCCAGCAGCCAGCCGCTCCGCCTGATTGAAGCCGCGCTCGGCCAACCGCTCGCTGCTCACCGGGATATAGGTGACCGCGTCAGGCCGCCATTGCGGCTTCGTTTGTTGAGCAAGTGTGGCGAGATGAGCCACGGGGGCTGGGGGTTCTTTTGCCAAAGCAGAATTCTGCTCCTCTCTCATCGCTTGAAAGGCTTGAATCATCAGCGCGGTTAAGAGCGGCGCGTATCTTTCATGGCCTCGAAATTTGTACATTCCAATCCATTCTCTCATAAGAGTGTTGTATTGTACGGCGCTGCGGTTGGCGATAAAAGAACGGTTTTGCATATGTGGACGAGCACAGTCCGGGCATCCGACACCCCGACCACAACGCAGGCAACGGATGGAACGGATCCATGGAATCTGCTTCACACAACGTGGGCATATGCCTGGATAGGTAGAAGACAGCATCGCTCGAGTGCCACATGTCAGACAAGTCGCTCCCGGCGGGGCGAGCAGGTGATGAAGACGCTGGGTCAGGTGCTGTGCATGATCGGTTATGTTGCTGAGCCAGTTGAACATAGGGGGCATACCTCCAGTCTTGGGAGTATATTGTGAAATGTGGAACCGAACTTGGCAGATGACAATTATGTCTGGGATGGTGGATGCAGGTAGCCTTTGCGACGAGCGATGGTGTTCATTTTCCGAATCTGTGCAACGGCCTTCACCTGAGAACGTGTCCGACGAGACGATGCAAAAACCACTCTACCCGCCGGGTCATCCATGGAACGCCCTGCTCTGCCCGCCATCTGAACCAGTGAAGCTTCATCAAAGAGACCATTGTCTGCATCCAATATAAAAACATCGCTGCGCGGAATGGTCACGCCACGCTCTAAAATCGTTGTCGTTACGAGCAGACGAATGTCGCGATCACGAAAGGCTGTAACTTTGCTAGCGCGATCGGGGTCTTGAGATGAAGTTCCTTCAATATGGATTCCGGGAAAAGTACGACGCATCAGGTTAACAAACGTCTCAATCTGGGCAATGCGTGTCACAAACAAAAATACCTGGGCGTCACGCTCCAATGAAATTTGGATGTTAGTCTTCAAGGCAGAAGGAAGGGTTCGTTTCTTAATACATTCAGCAACGGTAACCATCTTGACCAAGCGCGGGACAGGCAAAGGATGACGGTGAAAACGTACCGGGACTTTGGCATGATTGAGTTTCCCCCGTGCTGCTTCCCTCTGAAGCCGAGCAGGCGGTGTGGCAGATAGATAGACAAAATTCCCGTCCGGTTTACAAGAGGATGCCGCCGCGTGAGCGAGCATGGGATCATTGTGATAAGGGAACGCATCCAGTTCGTCGATGATAACGAGATCAAATCCCTGATAAAAACGCATCAGTTGGTGTGTGGTCGCAAGCGTGAGCTGAGCGTCTTTCCAGCGTTCGTCACTGCCTCCGTAAAGGGTAGCGAGTGAGGTGCCCGGAAAAGCTTTGGCCAGACGCGGGGCTAGTTCCAGCACCACATCCCTGCGCGGCGTAGCGACCAGCGCTCGTCCGCCATGATCCAGTGTATGTTGGAGCAGTGGGAATATCATCTCGGTCTTGCCGGCCCCGGTCACGGCCCACAGCAAGAACCGCCCCGGCCCATCCCCTGCGGGTGGCCGGGCCAAAAACGCAAGCGCCGCGGCTGCTGCCGCGCTCTGCGCTGCGCTAAGCCCCCACCGGGCGAGCCCGCCGCCGGTGGGGGCCAAGGCCGTGCCACGCGATGCTTCGCCGCGTCGTGGCACGGCCCCGTGCGCTGCACTGCGTAGCAGCAGCGCACAAGCACGGCTGCGCCCCAGCGCGAGGCATGCCTCGCAGTAGGCGCACGCCGCCAGGCCGCAGGCAGCGCAGGGCACGCGCTGCCTGGCTTCGCTGCCACAACGGTGGCAGCGGGGCGCGCTCCGCGCGCGTCCAAGCCACGCGTGCCGACGGCGCGTGGCAGGCCCTTCGAGGGCGGCGGTGATACTCAGCCGCCCATGCAAGCGCGCGAGCTGCGCAGCCGCGCGCCACTCCCTTGGCGGCTGGGCGGTATCCGCCAGCAACGCCTCCGCCTCGGCCGCCAGTAATTGGCGGCCGCTGATCCGCTCAGCCAGCAGGGCCGCGTCCCGCTCCAGCTGAGCCCACTGCCCGGCGGGATACGACTCTGGCATCCCGCCTACCTGAATGCGAAGCGTAGCGACACTTCCCGCTTTGCCCGCTATGCCTTTTCTAGCCTCTGTTTCCCCCGAGGCCAATTCATACACATCCAGCTTCCGTGCAAGATAACTCTGCCATTCGCGCTGGCCCCACTGATCCATACCTCGCTCCATCTCAAAATGTTCAACCAACCAGGACGCCTGACTTAACGGTAACGCCTTGTCTAACAGCAACCAGCGCAGCACATGTCGCCCACTTCCTCCCTCTAGCCACCAAGCCACATCCACTCGAATATCGAGTGATAACACCATGCTCCACCCTTCCCCTACACGGCACACATATAAAGCAACTTTCATTTACTTTCCTCCCCCATCCTAATTTTCCTGAACGCAAAAAAAAGCACATGCCAACCCGGCTGTTCGCCGGAGCATGTGCTTCATGTCCATATTCCATCTTCTTATGATCAATCTACTTATCACTATACCAATTGAATCTCTACTCTACAAATTCAGCCATTCAAAAAGTTTATTTCCCAACTCGAATAAGAAGTTGCTGATCAAGTGCTGAACAACTTCTAACCAGACTATTATATATATCATTTAGATGAACCTTATTCTACGGTGTACGTTTACTTCAATCATATTGGTCTGAAATGTCCAGGAACCGGTTATGTATTACTTAGTTTGGAGATGCCTGAGAACATTCGATTATATCGATTAATCAACTCATCTAAAATCTCAGATTGCTTAATTACGATTGGATGTTGTAAACCATAAATTGCAACCAACGCGTGCAAACTTTCCCGTTCACGTTCCAAGTCACTTTCCTGATTGTTCACAACATATTTCATAGCATCCTCACCTCTATGAAATAGTGTAACCCCTTATGTAAAAACCAAGATTCATGTCAGATATACAAAAAAACCTATAAGAAAATGAAACGTGGCCATCCTCTCACAGGTAACTCTCTATAATCTATAAAATAAGATCTACCAACCACCTTGACCATGAGAATTAGTCGTCAAAATTTCTGGAACTTCAGGTGGTACATTCTCCGTAGCAGAAGACGTATTAAATGGTACCACCATTGTTGTGATGGTAATTATGGTAGCAATGATTATGAATTTTATCTTCATCTCTCTTTTCGAACCTCCTTCAGCAGTGTAGTGTACTTATGAAGCTCTTCGTTTGTTGCTAAATGCCGAATGGAATCAAATGTACAGAACCCTCTGACCATACAAGCATCATTATTAATTCTAGCTGAGATTGCCAAACTATCCAGTATAAATTGAATCCCAACCCGAATCCGGTCTGAGTTTAGATAATAATCCGCTACATCTGCCAAGAAATTCACGAACTGATCATCTATAATCTGATTGGTATAAGAACCCACCTTCTCATGTGTGATCATAAATGATGATATTGTGGTCTTAAAGCGCTCCAACACATGATCCATATTCATATTATAATTTAGTGCTGCCTTAATAAGCTTAAATAACCCACGTAGAATCTCATTTTCTTTTGTAGATAAATAATCCACATAATCATCTAAAATCTCAATTCTTCCTGCCATTATTTCAAAGAGGTACCTATTTGCTGTTGCCCACTCCCGAAACTGACTCTTTGTAAGCTCCGCCTCAAGATCATTCTCAATAATCCACTCGTGATTTTCATAGCATGAGACGTAGTATAACGCCTGCTGATATTCATTCTTTTCTCCATATATTGATGCTATGATCAAATCCGAGTATAAAATATAACCAAACAAAGGTTTGGAAGGCTCCTGATAACTCTTCCCCCTTTTAATCCGTTGATGTTTGATTTTGTACTGCACCCTCGCCAGTTTACCCATTCGTGTTGCCAGTTGTTCCGCTTTGTCCCAACGACGCAATGAGAGGTATAGATTCATCAGATCTTTCAGCGCATCCAGTTGATCCAACTCATTAAGGCGCACGACATACGGATCAAATTGCACAGCACATTCCAGATTATTCTGCTGATCATCATTAATCGAGAGCGTGAATATTCGATACTGACAGATCGCCAATCGTTCGGCATGCTGGTACCGTTCCCCTTCACACACTTTACGATATATAATTAGTGCAGCTTCCGCGCTACCTTCGGCGTTTAATGATTCGGCACAATCAAACAGTTGTTGGATATAAGCAGGATTCTCCATCATTAAATCTACAGTTCGTTCAATACAATCGTTTTTTCCAAGCTCTGCACAGCGCATGATAAACGGACGCAGTCGTCGCCAGTTCATTGTAGAATCATCAAACAACTCACTCACATACTGTTCATAAAAGTACCCATCTTCCAATCCCATGTATTCTGTCATAATATCCAGGATTTTTACCGATATAGGCTGTGAACCATTAATCACTCTACTTAGCGTTCCAGAATTAATGCCTGATTTCTCTGCAAAATGATAAAGAAGGATTTTGTTTTCCTCTATGTAATATAAAAATTCTGTTCGGATCGTCTTATCTATTATACTCAAGAAGATACCCCCTTCCAGAAACACGCTTTACCCACGCTCAACATCCATTTTAAGTAATTATATGGTTTAATATACCATAGGTCAATATATTGGAAGATTCTGCTTTCATTTTGTAAGCTGATCTATCCTCTCTATTACACTCACACCAATTCTTCTAATAACCAGAATCTTTCTTTAAAATTGCGAAACTTTTTCCAATCTGAATCGTCTATACTTTTAAATTAAGAGTTCTGACTTCGAAAATCTTATTTCTGTGATCAAGAACTCCTCATACCCAGCCAATAACCATAGATTGCATAAAAACCCATTTTTAATTTAAAAGCAGACTTGGCTACAATTACAAAAAAAGACTACAGCTTCTGCTGTAATCTTTTCACTGTAGATCTGCGAAATGCTAATCCCATTTCCCGTTCATATGATGATTTATTGCTCTGACTCACGCAAATCAATCAGGCGAAACGTGTGATCGGTCTGTGCTACCCGTTCAATATCAGCAGGGACAGCAGGCAGATAAGATGTCTCCATTCCTTGCCTTTGCATAAGCTTTTCAATAATCGTAATCGTTTCCGCTTCTGTACGATCAGCAACAACGGTTAATCTGAAGCTCTTACCACGGTATAATAATTCCCGGCAAAGTTCTCTTACAATGCCTTCGATCCGCCCTGCCTGATTGGAAGGGATGAGCAGGATCTGCTCGAATCCTTCAGATTCCGGACGGGAAAGATGGCGCTGGTGCATGGCATGAACGGCCATTGCCGCCAGGAAGTATATGAGCAGAATCATAGTCAGATGAGCAACCATGGCAACTGCACCTCCTCGGAAGGTCATGCTCACCCATGGCGAACATCCCTGTATACAACAAGTATATGCTGTACTTCCTGAAGGGTTACACTTGCATTTCCTATCACTCATATTCCACGCTGATCGACACCGGACGAAGAAAGACAGGCCAGGTCATTCATTCACGCCTAAGCTTGAACATATGTTCCGCACAACCTTACACTTTGCTCATTTGCAGTGATAAAGTCCATTAACCCGCAGACCAATCCAACATTCTGGAAAGGGCGCGAGTGAACACCAATCTATACTTCGTCTAGGTTGAATCAACCAATGGACTGACTTACCGTAAGAATACTGCTTTACGAAAAACATAAGGTATTAGAGCGTAACCCAACCATATTTGATCGAATTGATAACAGCTTGCGTACGGTCGTCCACTTCCATCTTCTGCAGAATACTGCTGACATGGTTTTTTACTGTTTTTTCACTGATGAACAGGAATTCACCAATCATTTTGTTGCTCTTACCTTCTGCCATCAAGCGAAGTACTTCAGCCTCACGACGTGTGAGCGGGTTATTGTCGCCAGCGACAAATTTAACACCTGCTTCCTTCGAAGCTCCTTCACTCATTGCCCCTGTTTCATTAAGATACGTCATACGACGCAGCTGCATGATCAGTTTGCCTGTTACTTTCGGATGAATGAACGCATGTCCTTCATGCACGGAACGAATCGCATTGATCAGAGACTCGGCCTCCATATCCTTCAGCAAGTATCCGTTAGCCCCTTTACGAAGCGTCTCAAATACATAACTTTCATCATCATGAATGGACAAGATAATTACTTTGACATCAGGGAACAGCTCACGCAATTTCTCCGTTGCTTCTACCCCATTTTCGATTGGCATGTTGATATCCATCAATACGATATCAGGTTTATCCTGATTGCAGAATTCGAGCACTTGAATACCATCGCCGCATTCGCCGATGACCTCAATGTCGTCCTCCATATTTAAAATGCGTTTCAGTCCCTCACGGAACAGCTGATGATCATCAGCCAAAAGAACTTTAATCGATGCTTTACCAGTATCACGGTTTTCCATCATCCTGCTACTCCTTTCCCTTATCCACGTTTGTCGGGATATGAATCACTATTTTGGTTCCTTGATTTTCTCCGGATTCAATCTCTATTCTTCCTTCTAACAGTTCAACCCGTTCTCTCATCCCAATCAGACCGAAGTGGGTATGATCCTTGCTTTTCTTCGCAAGAAGCTCCGGTTTGAACCCAAGCCCATTGTCCTGAACGACAATTTTGACGAGCTGAGCCTGGTATGTAATTTCCACTACAACATAAGTGGGATAAGCATGCTTTGCAGCATTCGACAGACCTTCCTGCACAAGGCGGTAGATCGCTGCCTCCATGGCGGAAGATAAACGGTGTTCCTTACCTCTTGTTTCAAAAAGCGACCGGATTTTCGTTTTTACCTCAAAATCCTGCACGTACTTCCGAAGCGTTGGAATCAGTCCCAGATCATCCAGTGCCATAGGACGCAGATTGAAAATAACTTTTCTCATTTCTTCAAGACTGGAACGAACCTGGCCTTTCAAATCTACTATTTCGGCCTGGACCATCTTAAAATCCTGCTTAATGAGCATTCTTTCTACAATTTCCGTCCTAAGCACTAGATTGGCGAGCATCTGCGCAGGCCCGTCATGAATCTCACGAGCAATACGTTTCCGCTCTTCTTCCTGGGCCAAAATTATTTTCAAACCAATCATTTGTCGATTTTTGGCAGATTCGATGATCCGGGTCACTTGACCCAGTTCACCTGACAGGTACTCGAGTACAACACCCATCTGCGAACCGATGGTCTCGGCACGCTCCACTGAAGCTTCCACATTTTTGGCACGCTTCTGCAGATCATCCCGACGAGCCTTCAGATACATTTCCTTCTCACGATAAATCATCAGATCCAGCTGCAGCTGTGTTGCTTTCTCATACGCCTGCTTGATATCATGCTCGGAATAACGGACAAAGTCGCGGCTAACCTCAGTCAGCCGGATCCGGGAACGACGGTAGTTCAGCTCCAATTGATCTACTTTCTCGATCGTTTCCGCCGTCTCCTTCAGTACCGACTTCAACTCCTCGTTGAGTGTTTTCAGCTCATCACGAGTTGCGTCCATAATTTCGAACATTTGATATTTGCTGTTTTCCATGACTTGTATGGCGTTTTTAATGACGCGGTCTATGGCATCGGCTTGTAAATCCACGTTTGTTCGACTCCATTTCTATCGTTTCCGGTATATATCATACCATATCACGATGAGATGGTAACGGTCTTCGTTTTCTGTTCCCATTTTACAGTCAGACCAAGTTGCTCGGAAACGAGTCTAAGCGGGACTAAAGTCCTACCACCCGTTACGTATGGTGCAACAGTTGCGCTCTGTCTTTTACCATTCAGAATGAATTCTTTCTGCCCTACAACCAGATCAATCAGCTTGCCACCACGTAATACCGTGATCCGCTGATTTTTGCTATCCCAGCTTGCCTGGCCACCAAAAGCGTCCAAAACATGTTTGATTGGCACATACGTGGTACCATTTTTCAGGACCGGTGCTGCATCAATCGCTTTTTTCGTTCCATTCACCGTCATCGATTTCTGTCCAAGCACAAGCGAAGCTGTACCCGTAGGCAATCCAACTTCACTGGACTTGGAAGGCATCGTGAATGCGATATTGTCAAAAGCAACCGTACCTGATTTCGCACGCTCATCCTGACCTTCTTCCACGTTCACCACATAGACCCGCTTCAGCTTCGCCGGATAGGCGATGTTCAGTCCGTTCAGATCCACGCTCAGCTTCTTCCACCCGTTCCAGTCAATCGCCTTGGCAAGATCGGCATATACCGTTTTGCCATTGGCATCCGTGAATTCAGCACGCAGCCAGTTCAGGCTTTTATCTCCCATAACATCCATCGACATTGATGTAGCTGCAGCAGATACCTCTCTACCGGTAGAGCCATTCAGTTGTGCATAAGCGTACATTTTGCCTGTTCCAGCAGTCATATCATAACCGAGTTGCAGTACATTGGAGCCGGCTTTTTCACCAGTTCCTGCTGTAACGGTTGCCGTACCAGTTACACCCGCTGCGTTTGTCGTGAAGTTGATCGGATAATTCACGTTCTCGAAGTTCTCCCAGATCGTTTCGCTGGCAGAAGCCGAGAGGACTACGACTGTGCTATAACCATCATAACGACCAATCGCATATCCCACTTGTGCACCGGAATTGACAGAAGATACGGTTAATTGGTCAGCAGTAACTTTACCTTTGAATCCGATAAATTCCCATGTCAGCGAGTCTGCCGGAACCGTAACACTTTGTCCGCTCTTCGTCGTTGCCGTTACAGGAATGGACATCGTTGTGCCCGCTTTGAGCGAACCGAGACCTGATCCTGCTGTCAGGGAAGCCAATTCACTTCCACCCAGTACCGATACTTTAATGGAGGATGAAGCTCCATTGCTCGTTGCCGTCAACGTTGCTGTACCTGGCTTCACGCCTTTGATCGTGCCATTGCTGACACTCACGATGCCGTTGTTGCTGGACTTCCAGGACATGCTGATATCGCCTGTTGCAATCGGGTTGTAGTAGGTGTCATATCCTTTGGCTGTGTACTTACCCTCTTGTCCCACCAGCAACGTTTGGCTGCCACTCACAGCAAAGCCCTTCAGTTTACCTGCAGGAGCCGTAGAGAACACACCCAGCGTGTTTACGACCTGACGTTGCTCGGTGCCATACTCTGTGTTGAACGTCAGACCGGCGGTTTGCTCACCTAACGGACGGGTTACCATTGTTGTGGAGCCGCCTCCGTCCAGGTTCATGCCTTTCCATACACCCACACTGGTCATAAAGGATTGCAGTTCCGTCAGCGACATACCGCTACTGTTACTATTTTTCTCCGCTGCAATAATGTAGACATACCGACCATCCTGGGAGTATCCTACTGCCGTTCTTGCACGAATGCCACCAATGCCGGAAGATGCGATATCACGGGAGAAGGATGCTGCCTTTCCACCGTTCACCAAAATGGTGTGACCGCCAATCATCATTTCCAGATTACTTGGATCAACCGATTGCCCGGTTGTTTTGGCTTTCAGCTTGTAATCCGCATCCAGGGTTTGCCCAACGGAAAGATGGCTCATGATCCATGTCGCCGCTGTTCCATGCGCACGCAAAATGTACCCATCCTTCGGCACCGTCATGTTTAACGCTTTTTTATCCGAGATTTGGGTGACTACTCCGTTCTGCACGAGTACCTCTGTTGGCGTTGTGGAAGGATCATTTGGACGTTTGGTCGAGGTCCATGCCGGTGTATAAATATACATCGAGTTGGCATGACTATATTTCACCGCACCCGATTCTACCGTGTAATCCTCTTTATTTATCCCACGCAAAGCAAAGGTTGAACCATCCTGTGCCTTCACGGTTCCGTCAAAAGAATACTCGTCGATCATCGGCTTGCCATCCTTGGTCACCGTGAGAGCATACATGCCCGACAGTTCGGAAGGTGTGGAGACCAGTACGCCATCGGAGACCTGTCCACCAATGGGCGCGAGCTCCCCGGATACATTGAAGTAATCGCCATTCACAGCGGCTACTGCACCATTTTCCTTAGCCATGGCACCTGTGCTCTGTTTACTGTTCAGATTACCGCCCTTGCCTGTCATCACATCCAGCTTCACATACGGGTTCTGCAGATCTACCTGGATTACATCCGCAAGTACGTTGACCTTGGAACCGGAACGTGTTGTTGTATATCTGTATTTCATGAGCTTCGCACCCGAAGTCAGAATTTCTTCACTCAACTTGCTTGTATTCGTGGATGCCGCTGCGGCCACCGATTGCCACGAAGTGCCTGACCACATCTGCCCGCCTGCACTCATCACCGGTGCAATCCAGATCACACCTGCCAGCGTCACAATCGCCCATTTCTTCACCTTACTGCCCTTAACGTCTTCCAGCTGTTTCCCATGTTTCCCCAGCATGTCTGAAACGTCTCTCCCATCTTGTATATCAATCTTAGACATCACGAACACTGCCAATTAAGCAGCCGATAGCGAGATCTCTAGTATACTCTTCTATTAATAGACTGCTTTTTGTGAAAAAAGTTACGCCCCCAGCTAACTTTGAGGGGATTCTTGGCAAAAAGAAACCCATGTATGCAATTAGCTACTCATACATGGGAATTATCTGTATACTGATATTCGTTATATTTTCAATTTAACTCTGGGAAATGAATTTCGGGTAACATTCGATTGGGGTCCTCTTCGTTCTCACTAATGTCATGATCATAACTATAATTCCAGTGCCCATTGGCGTAATCGAGGTAGATCAGCGCCTCATATATAGAATGGTTCTGCTCTATGTTCTCTGAGATGTAGCTCCATTCCAAGGTTGCATGAACAACAGCTTGCTTCTCCCCAAGAAACACGACTCGTTCATTAGACATATGATACGTAGTGTCTCCATACTCAAAGGAAGCTCTTGTAATGTGGTCCCATGTTCTCCATTCATCAACTGCATTTGCGTTCATTCGTTCAATATCAAATGGTGAAGTATATTTATACGTTAAATCAAAGTCTTTCTGATTAAACGCACTATAATATTGCCTGAGGTCAGATAGGATATTTTGTTGCTTCTCATTAAAATTCTCTTTTATCGTATGTACAGATTTATCGATATCTTCTGGAAGCGTAGTAATACTGGAAAGATATCGATCCTGAAGAATCTTCCACTGATTGTTCTCCTTTATAACTCGAAATACGACCTCATGTTGATCATTTATTACCTGATTATTATGAATATAAGTAACGTACAATAATGCCTGGTTCGCAGATTCGTATGTAATGCTTGTTATAACAACATTGTAGATTCGATCAGGGATTTCTCTTTCTTGGGGTGCAATCTTACTATCCGTCAAATAAGATCTCTTCATATGGTCTGAAGCTAGTAGTTCTACAGTGAAAGCTCTATCATATGTTGTTATCAAATCAAGTATCTCTTTCTCTTGACCATACCCATACTGCACCATCCACGCCGTATTCGACTTTTTATCATACTTAACCGCATGCTTGGTTAACCAGGCGGCATAACGGATAGGTAAAAAGAATTTTCCATCAATCTGGATACCCGGCCTTTGTAATTCGTAGTAATCTCCCGATCCACTAATGTAACCATCATCCGGTAGAAAGATAAATTTTGATTTCCCGATCTTAACTGAAATCTCTCGATCTACCACTGAGTAATCCGCTTGGTACCCCATTAGTTGAATAAACTCTCGAAACGGAACATACACCGTTCCTGATTTTGTCATCAGTTTAATATTTGTTGGCTTTTCATTTACGTACAGTTGTATGGATTCTTTATTATCTTGAGCATACGCCAGTGATGGTATAGATATTAACCCCAGAACGAGGACAAAAACTAGTATTTTTTTAAGCAAATTTACACCCTCTATCCATGAAATTTATGACTTTATAATATAAAGAAGCGAAACCAACCAGTTGAACTTATTCCCCTGATCGATTTCGCTTCACTAAGATAAAGAGCTAATTACTATTACAGATATCCTAACTTATCCAGGACACGTTTCAACATTACTGCTGCCTGTGCACGAGTTGCATTTCCCTGAGGTTCAAATGTTCTGGTTGTCATGCCTTGAATAATTCCCTCCTGCACCGCTTTGGCAACAGAATCCTTGGACTGGATTTTGTTGCTGTCCTTGAACTTGGATAGAGTGGTAGCAGCCGAAGATTGAAGAGAGACTGTTTTCCCACCGTAGTTCATCGCACGTACCATCATAAGTGCCATCTGTTCACGCGTAATGGGGCGATCCGGCTTAAAGGTACCATCGGTATTTCCCGTAATGATTCCCGCTTCAGCTGCAGCACCGATATAGGCACTTGTCACACTACCACTACGAACATCCTGGAAACGACTTGCTGCGGTTGGTTCTCCATTCAGTCCAAGACCTCTAGCGACCAATTCAGCAAATTCTGCACGTGTAATGTTCTCATTCGGTCGGTAGAATGAACCACCCGGTGTGTTAATAATCCATTTGGCAGAGAGCTCCTTAATGACCTCACTAGCCCAGTGTGACGCCGTATCCGGATAACTAACGATGTTGTTAACAGGGACTACCGACTGATTGCCATTCAGCTGTCCTCGGACAACTACACCACCTGTCGTATTTTTAAAGGAACTAGGTACATTGGATAACCTAAACGTAACTGGATCGATATACGTAAATCCGGATGTTACACTTGGGGTATTGGCAGCCAATTGCATGGCCAGTTGGCTTTTGATATTCTGATCCACACGTTGATCGCTTGTTCCGTTACCGGCATACAAATATACGTCCGTATAGTTGCCAAGCTTCTGTGCTCCTGCACCTGCAATCAAGCCTTCCATCGTCCCCGATGAAGACACAGGTACCGTCTCTAACTGAACGTATAAGGATGGAACTGCTGCTCCTGTCGTTGTACTTGTGTTTGACGTTCCTACACTCCGACTCATAGCCGCCATATCTAAATTAGACAGTGGCACCGTCCAGAGAAGATCTCCATATTTCACACCAATAGAGCCTGTACGATAACTTGCAGCAATCTGAGTCAGTGCACTTAATGGGAATCCAACATACGCAGCCGATTCACTATCCGGTATCTCAAATACCACCGGCTGAGTCATTTTCCCATTTGCTCCAGCGTATTCAAAGGACTGAATCAACTTGGTTGCATCCACGTTGAATTGACGAGTAGGGCGGTTATAATGTGACATCGCAGATACAGCAGAACCCATAGTATTATTCATTACAAGTAAGGACTGACCATAGCTCGATGCATCCAATTCCGACAACCAGGAAGGACGATTTCCCGACTGATTATTGCTCGAACTATTATTCGTCTGTTGCAACGTAAGTGGACCAAATGCTGTTATCGTGACATTCGACGCATCCCGTAACGGCACAGCCCCAGGTACATAACTCACCGTTCCCGTCTGAGTAGCTGTCGATGTTACTGCTGAAGTATCCAATTTCAACGTTACCACAGAGCCAGAAGCTGAAGCAGACAATACGGTTGTCGTTGAATTACCAATCACTACACTGAACTGAGATGCTGTTAGTGCAGCCTGAGACTGGATTGAATCAAGGAAATTAATCTGAACCGTGTCTCCTTGAAGCGTAGCCGATAGGATTTTGCCATTTCCATATGTGTACGTCACTGGAGTCAGATTGAGATATCCTGCTGGGTTATTGTTCAGATCCGTTAATCGCAATGCTCCAGGTACATATGATAACGATATATTTTGTGTATCTTTCACCGCTGAAGCCAGCGTTAACGTGACCAGATCATTTTCAATCTCGGAATCATTAACGAAGACTGGCTTACCATCGACCAGAACAGAATATTGGCTGTTGAGCGGTTTATTCGTCGTGGTCAGTGGTTCATTGTAACGTACCCATAACTTGTTACCACTCACCTCAGCACTCTTAAACTCAGGTGGTTTGGTATCAATTGAATTGCGGACATAGAAGCCGCTGAATCCAGCAAGTGCCTGTCCACGTGTATCTTTTACAGGCCATGAACCTGGCGTGTATGCAACCCGAACGACTTCACCATCCGTAATGGATCGACTAAGATTCAATGTCACCACAGAGCTACCATTGATCGATATGCTATTGATGCCTACAGCATACTGATCCGCAGTTACACTGAATTGTCTTGCTGCATCACTTGAAGTGACATATACCGTCTCAGGGTAGTACAACGTAATTGTACTGTAATACACGTTCCCTTCTCGCGGCTTGGACATGACAGAGTCTAAACCGTTCTCCACATCTCGTGTGCCAAAAGCAGCCGCAGCATTGGAAGATTGATCTGTAAGACGATTACCTGTAGTACCGGGTGCATATGCGATCCGCACAACCTGTCCTACCGCTACACCCGTATCCAAGACAACATATACACTGTCACCTGAAATATAAGTGGAACTAACGTTTCGCTTCTCTCCATTCACGGTAACGGTATAACTGCTGCTCAGTGGACTGATGCTGCTAAGCCACTTGTCGTACGTTAGACGAATCGTGTTGTTACTGTGCATCTTGGCACTCTTAATTACAGGTAATGTTGTATCTCTGCTTAAGGTTTTGAAAGCCCACGATGTAGACCCATTCAAACCTGCGAAAGTATTACCTGCTTGATCACGAAACGTATTGGCAGGAATATCGACAACATAATTCGTATTATTCTCTAATGTGCTTGTTGGCGTAATAATCAGTTGTCTGTTGTTCGAACTAAAGGTTGTCGTCGAACCAACGGTTGCTCCATTTGCTTTCTTGAGAATGGCTTGACCTGGGAAGCTACGGTCCAGTTCCTTGTTGAACGTCACCGTTAGATTGCCCGACAAAGGCGCATTCGTGGTGCCATTGGTAGGAGACAACGTGGACACCGTCAGGGAAGTTGGGTCCGACTGCACATTGAATCCCCAATCCATGCCGCTGATTCCACGGATGTCATTTCCCTGCTGATCTCGCAAAAAACCTTCAGGTATTACAATGTAATATGTACTATTATTATTAAAATTTTTCACAGGATCAATCGTAATCGTCTGAGTTCCTAATCCTGAAATACGGGATGATCCATTAGACGTGATTGGAATTGCTTCAAATGCAGTTCCTGTTACGCTCCCTTGATAAATCTGAAGCGTGCCTGCTCCAGCAACAACCGGTAGACTAAACGACATTGTCAGATGATCCGAAGGCTTCACCTGAACTGCTGCGTTCTGGGGTCTCTTGCCTGTAACTGCCGGCAAGCCTATATTTTGAGTACTAAACGTCCACGCTTTGTTCAATAATCCTGGAAATAAAGTAAGATTCTCACCATCTGTGTAAGCAAATGCATTTGTATCAATTTGAACGTAATAGGTTCCACCTGGAATAATATTCCCTTTTGGGATTTGGATGCTTACAAATTTCCCTTCAGGTGGTGGTGAAGCTGTATCTTCTCCTGTAGACGGTTCGGTATCGTTCACAGGTACAGAAGGATTCGTGATTGGCCCTGTGCTTTCAATCGTTACCAGTTCACTGGATACGTCTACAGAAACAACCTCAGAATCATCGTTGACACGTTTAATGGATATCTTACTTTCCGGACCGATTACTTTTGAAACGGGTCTCGCAAATTCAATACGTAAAGGCGATGATCCATCGACGTTTTTGCCGTTCACCGCAGGAACTGTATTTACTATTCCGTTTGCAGTTAACTCACCTCCAGCATATGCTCTTTGATCCATTCCTCTCCAACCCGTAAGCCAACCTTGAGCTATTAGCATGACGATCAAGAGTCCAAGTATGCCTTTTCTTGCAATTCTCTTCAATTTCACTGATCTTCCCCCTTATCTGAATTTCTTCTCTTGTCTGATGAACAGACCTCATTATGTATTTCGGTTAGAGAAGGGATTTCATTTAGTTATTTGGGGATTTATTCCATAATTTTTCCTTTGTCCATGACAAGCAGTGAAATCGATGGAAGCACAAAAAAGCCCTTAATTCCTTATCGGAATCAAGGGCTTCATTACTATTGCACCTAACTTATAGACCTGCTTGAGTTTTCAAAAGGTCTACTTTGTCCACTTGTTCCCAAGGTACATCCAGATCTGTACGGCCGAAGTGACCGTATGCAGCAGTTTGTTTGTAGATTGGGCGACGCAGATCCAGCATACGAATGATGCCAGCCGGACGAAGATCGAAGTTGTTACGCACAAGCTCAACCAATTTCTCGTCGCTGACTTTGCCAGTTCCGTATGTATCCACGTTGATCGATACCGGGTTGGCTACACCAATCGCGTAAGCGAGCTGGATTTCCACTTTGTCTGCAAGTCCTGCAGCTACAAGGTTTTTCGCTACGTAACGAGCCGCATATGCTGCGGAACGGTCTACTTTTGTTGGATCTTTACCAGAGAACGCACCACCGCCGTGACGTGCATAACCGCCGTAGGTATCTACGATGATTTTACGTCCAGTGAGGCCTGCATCTCCCTGAGGTCCGCCAATAACGAAACGTCCTGTTGGGTTAATGAAATATTTAGTCTGCTCATCCAGCAATTCAGCTGGAACGACAGGCAAGATTACATGTTCTTTGATGTCTTTTTGGATCTGCTCCAGCGTAGTCTCTTCAGCGTGCTGAGTAGACACAACGATTGTATCCACACGTACCGGCTTGTCACCGTCGTATTCAATCGTTACTTGCGTTTTACCATCCGGACGAAGATATTCCAATGTACCGTTCTTACGCACTTCCGCCAGACGGCGTGCGATACGGTGTGACAGAGCGATTGGCAAAGGCATAAGTTCTGGTGTTTCGTTCGTTGCAAAACCGAACATCAGACCTTGGTCACCTGCACCAATGTTTTCTGTTTCACGAGCGACTTGTTCCGGGTCACGGTTCTCGAGCGCTGCGTTAACGCCTTGGGCAATATCAGCGGACTGCTCATTCAGAGAAGTCAGAACTGCACAAGTGTTATAATCAAAACCGAACTTGGCACGTGTATAGCCAATATCCTTAATTGTATTACGAACGATGGACGGAATGTCCACGTATTCAGAAGCTGAACTGATTTCACCGATGACAAGCACTAAGCCTGTGGCTACGGAAACTTCGCAAGCTACACGAGCATTGGGGTCGTTTGCGAGAAACGCGTCCAATACGGCGTCTGAGATCTGATCGCAGATTTTATCCGGATGTCCTTCAGTTACAGACTCCGATGTAAATAGATGCCGGCCTTTAACAGACATGAAGTTTCAACCTCCCATAACTAGTAGTATGGCGATTGCCCGAACAAAACATGACAGCGATTCGTTCACTGTACCCTCGAAGCTTTCCAAAAAGGAATAAGGACGCGGAGTCCGCAGTACCGAAGATAAGGATTTTTCAGGTAATTGCCTCAAACGAAAATCAACCTTTCCCTAGTGGAAAAGGTTGCATACCTCAAATGCCATCTTAACGTATTTGTCAAGACGTGTCAAACGAATTGGGGGAAGGAAAAAGCCTTATAAGTGCTGCTCTGCCTGACGAATTAGCCTTTTGGTGATCTCTCCACCAACCGATCCATTCTCGCGGGAAGTCAGATGTCCCCACCCTTTGTATTGCCCATAAGAATGATCACTTACTTCACCCAGTTCAGATCCAAATTCTGTATCCGCACCAGCTAAACCTCTGCCACCATAACCCACATTGAGACCAAACTCTGCAGCAATCTCATACTTCATCTGATCCAGCATTTGACGACTTTCGGGTACCACTTTACGATTGCTTCTAGCCATGGTTCCTGCACCTCCATTAATTGATTGTCAACAGTTATAGAGTGAGCAGGAACAAGGCCGGCTAGCCGTATTAATGTTTGTTAGAACTGGGTAATCTGAGCAAATGAAATGTATAACTAATGAATAATTCCTTTAACAGCTACAAATCCTATTTCAGAGTATATCCACCACGAACCATTACAGTTAAGCTGTATTTGTTTCCTTCCAATACCGTGATCCCCCGTCCATCCCTTGGAAAAGAGAGCAGGTGATTGGTCGGCGCTGCCTGTCCATTCGTCAGGTCAATCCCGTCCGTCAGATCAGCTACACCATTCGTACCTTCACTGACGATCACAGCTTTACCGCTACGTACAATGAACTCCGCGCCAGACTTACCGATCAGCTGTTGACCCGGCTTCACCGTTACGATCTCAACAGCATCAGAAGCACCTGACACCAGTGGAGGAAGCGAAGTGTCTCCACCTGTGCTACCGGAGTTCCCGGTTCCTGTAGAGCCGGTGTTGTTACCATTTCCTGCATTGCTGTCTGTTCCCGTATTGGTACTACCGTTTCCTGTCGGGATCTTACCGCCCAAAGCTTGTTGAATCTGCTGATCTACATAACTCTTTGTTACAACCGGATCATCCGCTGTTCCTGGCTGGCTTGTACCTGCACCGATGGCTGTATTACTGTATACCGACCCAACCCACACGCCAACACCAATGGCCAGCGCAGCGAGGGATACTTTCATATAAGGTTTCATGTGAATCATTTTCCTCCTCTGGTAATCTATTAACTTTAACTATAGAGAATAAATAGATATGAGACAAGCAAAACCTCGCTTCCGCAGATGTGGAAGCGAGGTCTTAGCTTTAGTATATCTTAATTCTCGTTCAGATTACCGATTATTATTGGGATTATTAGAACCCTCTTCCGGGAACTCCGGGATGATCGGTTCTTCTTTAGGCAGTTTGGATACATCGTAACTATAGCCTTGTTCTGCAAGACGAATTCGTTGACCTTCGAAAACATCATACAAGGCTACGCGATATGAGCCACCACGTATTTTATCAAATACCGTATCATCAATACTCCAGTTCAGCGTCTGGTTAATGCCTGTTTTCAGATCAGTTCCTGGTGTGATCTCTTTATCAAACACTTTACCTGACCCATCGGTTAGAGACAGAATCAGCTTGTGTCCATACTCTCCACTATCCACAGCTTCCTCCTGTGTTAAAGAGTAGATCATCTCGATCTGTACTGCCGTTCCACCTGTAAGGTAAGCTTTAATATTGCTACCCGAGAATTTGAACGGATACAAGTCGATATCATTCAGAGAAGATAGAACAGATAATGACTTCGGTTGTACTTCAAATGACATGGCATTAACATAAGCCGTTGCATCACCTTCACCGGTGACAAACTTGTTATCAGCAACCCCTTCACCTACAATCAGACGCATATCAGATAATGTTTTTACACTCTTCGGCACTTTGGCCCAGAACGTAACGATACTCTTCTGACCTGGTCCTGGTACACGGTTTGCCTGCTTAGCTGTTGCTTTGTAGTATTGACCATCTGCTGTTTTGTAGTATCCTACCAACTTCGCAAGGCCACTCTGACGCAGAGACTTATTCGTCATCTCGAATTCAGTGTATACAATATCGGACGAAGATCCCGGATACACATATGTTCTGCGTATGCCCAGCTCTGTTTCTTTATCTGCAGTTCCTTGAGTATAGGTTTTCCCTTCGCCTACATAAGAGAGGGGCTGAATTAAACCGGACGTACTAAGAGTAATCCAATCGTTCTTTTCTTCCTCACTTACTTTCTCCTGCAAAGTTAATTCCAGACGGCTCATATTGAGTTCGGATGGAATCTTCGTCAAGAGATAAGCTTCGGTGACCATGCCAGAACCAAGCAACTTGCCCCCTTGCGCGCTAATCAGCTTCGTATCTCCATCAATACGTGCAGAATCGATTGTAAACATTGCTTCCAACTCAGGCAATTGAACCGTTTTGGCCGATGCATTGCGGATGGTGACCTTGGCAGCAATAATATCACTGTCTGTCCATGGGAGCCGTTGCAAGGAGCCTACAGATACACCGAATGTACCTTTACTATTCTTAATTACCGTTTCCGTTGTAAGTCCATCTCCACTTGTTACGGATTCAGGAATAGCATAGATGCCAACCGGATAGGAGAACTCAAAGCCACTCGCGCCTCCGCCAGACGTATCCCCTTCTTTGCTCTCATCTTTGGTTATAGGTGTCATCGCATATAATTTGATTTTGCTGGTATCCCCATTCCCTTGGATCGTAGAGTTCAGCTTGATCGTTTTGGTTGCACCTGGCTTCAACTTCAGATCATCCAGTGCCTTCGTCTCGATCGGATAGGAAGTACCATCTTCTGTACGGATCTCTAATGCGTATTTAGGAACCTTAACTTCTTTTTTCCCTTGGTTCTTAATGACCCACTGCATCGTTAGATCGAACTCTCCATCCTCACCACGGACACGAGCAGATTCCAATAGAGTCGATACAGGTTGTCCATCAATCGAGATAATGTTCGGTTGATTCGCTACTACGTTTACATTCGTTTGGCTAGCTTCAGGAAGCTGTAGTGCTGCCACTGGCAGAGCAGTCTTTTCTTCACCTTGTTCTTCCACAAGAAGTAATTCAGACTTTTCTAGTTTCAATGCTGTAGGCAAAGAAGCCATTAAATTTAACGTTTTGTTGGCCTGTGCCTGAATACTGACACCTGTACTATCCTTATCCGGAGTCAACGGATAATTCGTACCTCCCGGTGTACGTAGAATCCACTTGATGTTTGGATTATCCAACAACTTGTAACTGATATTATTCAGGTTTACGCCGACTTTGACGTATTGTTTCTTATTCTCACCTGGATACACTTTAATACCCGAGACTTTAACCTTGACGGCTGAATCACTCAGACGAACCGTCTTGGTTTTGCCTACAGGTGTAGTGATGCTATATGATGCGGGAACGTTGAATTTTCCCAACGTGCTTTCATAATTTGGTTTACTGAAATCCCATTTTACAATCAGGAAGTTCAGATCACTTAATTTCACTTCACGTCCAACCTTCATGACATAAGTGAGCTCCACCGTAGAACCCGGAGATACCGTCTTTTTCTCCTGATCCTTAGCGATCAGTTTCGGAGAGAAGCTTGTTCCGCCTTTTGTTTTCACTTTGCTCCAATAATCGAGCATCATCATCGGTGTACTGTCATTATTTTTATACGTCAGTGTATACGTCACCGTATTCCCGTCGTCTTGAGACAAGATATTGACGTCGGTTAGCTTCACGGTACTCCGTGCAGTTACTTTGACCGCAGGCACCTTAGCCAGGGTATGTACGACTTTATTCGTGGGTGTAGACTGTTGCTTCTTTGTTGTTGAGCTGTTATTTGTAGCAGGTATACCTGAGTTAGCTGGTGTATTTGCAGCAGCAGCTACTAAACCTCCACTTGAACTGATGAATAATATACTAGTTATCACAGTCGTTATGACCTTTTTATGATCCACTTCCAAACCTCCCATAAGTTGCTTGTTGCTATATAGTATAAACGTTTAAGAGGGAAAGGAAGTTACGATGTTGTTGTAAAAAAAGAAAAAAGCTTACCCATTAGGGTAAGCTTTTTCTTAACTAATATAAGATTAGTTAGCAGAAGTTGTAATTACGATTGTTTTGCTTGCAGCAGCATTATCTGCTGTGAAGATTACATCAGAAGCTGTACGAGTTACTGTGTAACCAGTCAGTTCTCCATCAAAAGCAATTTTGATGTTTTCAGCAATATCAGTTGTAGCATCAGTTGTTTGAACATCAACTTTTACTTCTTTAGTGATTGTTCCATCTGTGAACTTCACTGTGTTGCTTCCATCTCTGTTTGCTTTGTTCGTTACAGTAATTTTCACTTGTTGTGCAGCAGCAGTCACTGGCGCTTTACCTTCAGTCGTTGTCCGTACAGAACCAGACAATGCAGCACCAGTCACAGTAGCACCAATTGGTTTGCTTGCAGCTTCAGTTCTAGCTGTGAATACAACTTTTGCACCGTTGTTAGTTACAACGTAGTTAGTTGTCAATGCAGTAGCAAATTCACCAGCAACATCGGTAGCAATATCAGCCAGTGTCTCACCAGTAGCTACGGTATGAGTTACACTTTTAGCAGCACCGTCATTGAATACTACAACCACATCATCACCAACAGTTGGTGTTCCTGTCAGAGTCAATTCTGCTACTTGTTTTGCACCATTGTCTTGAACAGCGCCTTCTCTAACAGTTGAAACTGCACTAGTAGTAACACCTGTTGGTGAAGTTACATTAGCGGATGTTCTGAATGCATCCGATTTAGCAGCAAACTTACCATCAGTAGTGCGAATAAATGTTGCATTGTCTTTCACACTAACAATATATTCAATATTGCTAGGGTTGGAATAAGTGTCTTTAATAGTGATTTCAACTGTACTACCTACAACTTTCGCTGTGTAATCAGTTACAGGCACCAATGCATCGCTATCAGACGCTTTGTCAGCACGTTTAACCAAAAGGTTTGCTGCCACACCAGCAGGATCTACTGTGTCATCAAGAGCTACAGTAAATGGAAGTACAATTACTCGGTCATTTTGTGAAAGAGTATCACCGGAATTAAGTTTAACTCGTGGAGCTACTGTTCCAGTAGTAGTCAACTGAACTCCAGCAATTTTATGACCAGCATAAGTTTGAATGCTGTTATTGTTCAAAATGTTAACATTAGTGCTGTTAGCAAGATCTGCTGATGTTTTCAGCGTCACTTTGTTATTGTCAATTGATACAGAGTTCACAGTGTTATTGCCAGATACAGTGAAATCATTCACAGAAGCTTGAGCAATCGCTTGGCTGAAAGTCAACTCGATTGTTCTTGCATCTTTTTGTTCTGCTGTAGGTGTAGCAATAATTGACTCATTCAAAGTACCGGACTCAATCCAAGATGTTGCTTGACCTGTTTTAGATTTCAATCCAGCAATGCTAACTTCTTGAACAGATCCTGGGAACGAAACAAGTGTTCCTTCGATGTATTGTGGGAATACCAGAACAACAGATTTACCATTGTTAGCTACATTCACTTGTACATCAGTTGGAAGAGAGATGTTTTGTGCTACAGAAGATCCGGATTTCACAAATTTCACATAATAGTTAGCACGATTGTTCAACGTAGCGAGATCAATCTCTCTGTCGAATGTAAGTGCAACTTTACGCTCCGAACGATTAACATCTACGCCACCAAAGTCTGCCAGTTTAGGAGCAGCACTATCACTTGCCAAGAAAGTACCTTCATATGTTACCAAAGTATTGTTCAAAGCTGTGAAGTCTTTAACGTCAGCTACTTTCAAGCTGTAAGAACCGGAAAGTTTGGAATAGAATGTAACGTTGAATACTTTGTTATCGTAACCTGGTTTTGCATAAACACTCTTAACCGGGATTACATCGTTACCTTTTTTAACAGTGAAGAATTTGATATTTGCAGCGTCAACAGCTTTGTCGAAACGAACTGTCAATTCATCAGTCACGTCACTACCATAAGTTGCGTCTACTACTTTAGGTTGAACAAGGTCAACTGTCGCAGTAACTTTATGTTCTTTAGTAGCATTTGCATTACCGGAGTAGTCTTTCACATCAACAAACAAGTTTGTTTCGTAACCTGGAAGACGGTTAGCAGTGAAGTCTACTTCGTATACATTACCAGAGATTTGTGTAGCTTTACCAGTTTTCTTAGTTGTACCAGACAACCAGTAGAAGCTTTCATTAGTTACAGAGTTTGGATCTACTTCTTCATCGAAAGTAACAGTTACTTTTTCCAAAGTAGCAGAGATTTCAGTCACTTTAGGACCTTCAGTGTCAACTGCTGCTGTGAAGTCAGATGTTGCTGCCAAAGATTTCAGGCCAGCATAATCTTCAACCAAAGAAGTCGTCAACTTGTGATCTCCAGCGGAGATAGTTCCTGTGTAGTCACGCAGGATTACTTCACGCTCATTAGCACCCAAAGTTACAGATCCAACAAATGCTTTATCATCCAATTGGAAGTTGCTGCTTGTTGGAGCTTTGATTGGCTCAGAGAAAGTAACCTTGATTGCTTTGGTTCCCAGAGCTTTAACTTCTGTTACTGTTGGCAGAACATTGTCAGCAGATGTGAAGGAAACTTCACCTTGTGGCAATACAGTACCAGTAGAAGATTTCACGCTTTTCACAGATACTTTATAAGTTGTTCCTTGTGTGAATGCACCAGCAGAAGTTGTATCCAACAAGATGCGAGCTGTTTTACCATCTTCCAACAAAGTTACAGATTTAACTTTACGGGAGTTGTTATCAACAGTGTAGTTGTTTTTGTCAGTTGCAGTAGCTTTGTCTACTTTACCGTCAAAAGCAACGTCAACTTCTTTCAAGTTAACAGAAGAAGCGGATTGTACTTTAGTTGCAGCTTCTACAACATAAGTAACTTTTTCAGTGAAGTTCTTATCTTTGTAAGTAAATTTCACTTCAGTTTCTTTGTTAGCTTCAAGAGCTTTATCCAAAGTAACTTTTACAGTTTCGCCGTCGCTGATTTTGAATTCAACAACTTTTCCACCTTCAGTTACTGTGTAAGAAGATACTTTCAAGCTTTGCGCTTGGTCAATTGAGTAAGCAGCGCCTACAAGCAATTCACGGGAAGCGTTAGCTGTGAAGTTAGTGTTTGCATCAACCAAACCAGCGTTGATTGCTGCTTGAACATAACCTTTAGCCCAAGCTGGAGCAGTGTTGTTTGTTTCAGCTGGGATTTCAAGATCCAATGCACGAGTCAGGATTGTAGCCATCTCGGACACAGTCACTTTACCGTTGAAGTCGAAGATTTTCTTCTCAACGTTTTTACCTTCCATGATACCAGCAGCAGTTACTGCTTCGATGTAAGGTACAGCCCAGTTTTTAGCTGTGTAGTTTTTGTCAGTGTAAGAAAGAGTTCCAGTGATCTCTTTCAGACCCAGCAATTTAGTGATAACTTTTGCAAACTCAGCGCGAGTCATGTCTTTGTCAAGACCTGCTGTACCATCCGGATAACCGTTGAAGATACCTTTTGCTTTCAATGCATCAAACTGTTGTTGCGGGGAAACTGCTGTGTCACCGAATGCTACAGATGCAAACATTGAGAATGCCATTGCTGTAGACAATGCTACGGATAAAATTTTCTTCATAACCTTTTTTTCTCCTCCTTGGGCGTTCATAACATTTGAATTTTCTTTTTTAATAGGGTCGCTCGTATTCCTCATATATTGTTGCACCCCCTTTCCAGAGTTGTGAGCAAGTTAATATAAATGATGTCTGTGAGCATATCACAGAAACTTGTAAACTAGTTAATAAAGCAGAATCACACGTAAATAGAGTAGTTTCCTAATCCTACCTTACGTATTATACAATGGGTCTCTCGTGCCGTAAAGCAATTTTTTCTAAAAAATAGACAAGATTCTTCACGAGGTCATTCTTGGTAACAGGCCCAATGTTTTCGACTCTACACTTTAAACGCAGTAGATTTCAAAAAGTTGCGGATTGCACAAAAAAAAGTTTTGATTTTTTTTATGTATAGGTACAGTGCGGGTATTGAAGCCATTCAAAACCTTTTCAAACCGTTGATACAGCAGTGAATCTGGAATGGTGATCTCTGGTTTGTCTGTGCTACCAACGTTTATTTATACCCGCAACTTCAACCTATGAAGCGACAAAATTCACAAAAAATAAAATAAAAAAGCACCCCTATTGGGATGCTTCTGGTGCAGTTCTGGAAATATAAGTTATTTAATCTTCATCGCAAGTTCAATGATTTGAGCACGCATATTTGGATCACTGTTCAATCTCAGATACATATCGTCAATTGGTTGTCTGTTCTCACGGTACGTTTTCTCATGCTTCATCGTTGTGTGAGACCATTCAATCAACTCATTCTCAGCCAGAACCAGATTGTTATACGCATCATGGAAGCCAGTGGACTGTACAAGCCCTTCCATAACTTCCTGAGAGATCTCCTGAGTCTTGCGTGTATCTTCCAACTTTTTCTCCAGAATGACTGCCTGCTTCTCAAACTGTGTCTTTGCCTTCATGTAGCCCAGCTGGGCTTTCGAATAAATCGGTTTCATTAGCTAACTTCACCCTCTAGATCATTGTGTATTTACCGTTATTGTATCTTAAACTCTAGCAAATTACAAAAATAGTTATTGGTAAAAAACTGTTTCCTTCTATTATAAATGTATTCTATGTCCATTCATTGACGATCATAAAAAGAACCTGCCCCTTTAGAGTAAGGGACAGGTCCTTTCTAAATTGTACTGCTGTATCAATTGAATTAACTCAAGGTTTTAGGGAAAACTTTGGTGCTCTTCTTGAGCAACTCTACTGCAATTTTACCTGCTTCAGCACGGGTCAGATTTCCTTTCGGATTAAAGTTATATTGCGGTTTCTTCTGACCAGGGATTGTAATAGCTGCACCCTCCATAATTTTGGCTTTGGATACCGCTTGAACTGCCGGTAAAGCATACTTCTCTATGCTACCTGAATCAACAAATCCTTTTGCCACTGCTGCCTCAAGTTTAGCATCATTTGCTGATAGCTTCAGCTGCAGTGCGCGAGCAATCATTACAGCTGCTTGTTCACGTGTCAATGGTCGATCAGCCCCTACAACACCGTTACTAAGTCCTGAAAGAATACCAGCTCTTGCTGCAGTCTCAATGCTGTCGTAATCCCATGTCGTTGAGCTTGTACCTGGTCTCAGATCCGTAAACGTGTTGTTACTGTCTGAATTGATTGGCAGATTAAGCCCCTTAACCAGTAACGTGGCGAATTCTCCACGCGTAGTGCGATCATCCGTACCAAACTGTTCGAATCGAAGATTATTCATGAATCCTTTCGAATACAAACCATTCAGCACATTTCTTGCCCAGTTATGATTAATGATGTCATTATAACTACGTTTCAACTTCATAACTTTGTAATAACCAAATTCATCAAATGGCACCGTAATTGTATGAGCCTTGGTATTTACCTCACCACCGATATTCTGCCACTCCCGCTTGGAATTATAGCGGAATACAGTAATCGTCGAACCTGCATCATCAACTACATTTGAGTCATACGTAAGTGTTAATGTGCCTCGTTGTGAAGGCGTAATTTTGCGTTCTGACGGAATGTTAGGATCACCGAATAATGCTTCACTACTATAAGGTGGAAGTCCGTTGGTTGGCATTTTGTAACCTTGTGTTCCTCTGTCGCCAGTCTCCCCCATACCTCCATTGATCCAATAGACTTCAGAGATCGGACTGAAGTTCGTTGAAGCTGCTGTGGAACCAAAACGTGTATAGTATTCATCCTGGATCTGCCACGTTGGAAGGCCACTCTCTTCGCCCGTGTTGATGAAGCCAATCACATTACCATAGTCGTTACGACGTTCAACCACGCCACGAACCGGGTCAGCAATACCGAATAACAGTTTGGTATCTGGGTAATACTTCGCGATCCCTTTAGTATCCGTGCTTTGCATCACAGTACCTTTTGGAAAATTCAGTTGCAATTGCTTATTGAACACGGTGTACTTCGTAGCCACTTTCGGTGCCATGTACTGCGCGTCTACTCCTACAGTCCCTGTGTAGAACACGTTAATGGTATCCGTGAGATTTGATCCTGGCCGTTCTACAGTAATTTTGATTGCTGTGGACTTATCTTGTTTCAGTCCTACGTAATCGAACATAAAGCGATCTTCACCCACGTCTGTACGACGTACAGCTGGTTCTTTCCCTATGAGGACCTGGGTTGCACCTTCTGCCTCGATATCAATATGAACAAAGTTTTTATTAACTACAATCTTATCGCCGGAAGTTGGTTGTGGAGACAATAGGCGATAACCTGTTGACTCTCTTACAATCTCCAACTTTTGAGATGTTTTAGCACCTGTTTTATTGATTAACTCCAGAGTGTAGATGTATGTGCCTGGTGTCTCTAACGGAAGATCTCTAAGACGTACGACAAACTCATCTTGAGAACCAATCCGATCTACTACATATGGCGGATCCTTCTTGAATTCTGTTGAGAATTCAGGGGTTTCCCAGGTCACCGCAGTTTGATTATCCTGATTTTGTGGAATTTTCAACGTGAAAATGTTTTTGGTTCCCATATTTAAATTAATGCGTTCTGCTCCGGCTCCACGAATTGCGATATCAAAGGTCTTCTGACTTGTTGTATATACATTATCTTTGAGTGTAAATTCAGGTGCCAGATTGAACAGATTTTTGATGATTGCATCATCTGAATTATACGGTGTCGGAAGATCTTGTCTGCCTCTAACCAACGTAGGTTGGAAGTTCTTCACTGTCGATACGTTGTTATCATTAATGTAGAAACGAACTTCCTTTTTGATCTCGCTAGTCTGATTTTCTCCATCTTTTCCTGTAGCAGTTAAGACGAGTCTGTTTTCTCCGAAGAATAGCGGTCCTTTTTCTCCATCAATACTTAATTCAAAACTAAATGTACCCGTTTCTTTATTAAATGTTAAGTCTTTAGAAGCTGTTGAATCTGCATAATTATAGTACTTTGTTCCATTAGCGAATACATCAAATACAAAAAAGTCGCTTTTTAACATATCTCCAAAACCAACGAGTTGTCCTGAAACTTTAAATGGTTTTGGTTCTTTCGAGTTCACATCATAAGTCTCACCATCATTTACATTTTCAATATAAATGTAGTTTTTCGATGCAAATGAAATGGTTGCATCCCTATAGGCTTTCGATTCATTTCCACCAATATTGTAATTAAATCTGACTGTTTGTGTACCATTCTTAAATCCTGTAATTTTATAAATATATTTTGGATTTTGAGTAGATCCCGCAGGTACAGGCACGTCCATAATATATTTAATATTAATGGCACTGGTTCCTAACGGAAGATATTTGGCTATGATTTTATTTGCACCGTTTTCACCTTGGTCGGCAACTGCTGTGCTTGTCTCTACTGCAATATAAAACTCATCATTATCAATAGTGGCGCCATTAAGTGGCTGGCCAGCTGGAATGTTTCCTCCCTCACTATAACCTTTCAGGTATTGCAGCCCCGTAATAGCAACTTGGCCTGGTTGATACAGGAATCTGAATGTTTTGTTTATAGTTTGAGTACCGTACTGAATCGTGAGTGTATGTTCTTGATTCTCAATAGCATCATTTGAGACCTCTGCAAGTTTCAAAGGATCAATATCAAATTCAACCAAATAATAAGAAGGTGTGTTCGTAGCTGTACTTGGAATAAATATTTGCTTATCTGCTTGAGTAGGCATCGGCACTGTAACTGCTGGTGGAGGCGTTGTTGCACCTTCTATAACGGGTCTGACCGTTACATTAGCGTTTCCAATGAATGATTGTCCGCCTTGATCCGGAATCAGGACCTTCACTTTAACTAATGCTTTATCCTTATCCCCTGTATAGGAAGGACGAGTTCCTAGCAAATTCTGAGTTGAATCCTGTCCAACCAAGTCTAATCCCACAACAGGATTGTCTATATCATAATACAAAAGAGAGTAGTTGAACGTCAGTGTATCCTGCCCATTTTGGGCAATCAGTTTGATCTTATTCTCTCCCGGGTTAAGCTGCATCTGTGGTGTAAAGAATGACCCATCTTCCAAAAGTGAGGTTGGGAGTGCTTCACCATTATTCATTGAAACGGTGACTTTGGATGCATTCATCGCTGTACCCTGAATCGTAACAGCCTTCGCGTTAACAACTACTTTTGAACCATCATTCAAATTCAAATTAGAAGACCCGCCCATAATTTGTACGTCCTGCAAATATGGGACTTGATCGAATAAAATGTAGAAAGTCTCTGAACGTTCACTAGGTCCCTGTGAACCAGTGAATGTAACTTTGTTCATTCCCGGAAATAGGGTCAGTGTAGCATTGAAGCGATTATCCGGGCTCTCTGGATCAGCTGTGATGAAGCCAGGAGCTACACGTGTTGTACTTTCAACCCATTTACCCCCATCTTGATTCAATTGTTGAACATTAACGGCTAGAGTTGACCCCGATACATTGACGAATGTACCAGAAACAGCCTCTTCTTTGTTAGTAACTCTGTATGCTCTCTCACGAGTCAGTTTGTTGGTATCTGTATCGGTTCCTTCCAACAACAAACCTACAGTGCTTTTCAGTGTCGTATTATCAGGAGTAAAATAACTCGTCTGTCCCGCCGCCGATGCGACTGGTGCAAGGCCAGCTGGTATTAGAGATACAACCAGTGCCACCATCATCAGCCAGATTAACGGCTTCTTCGTACGTTGCATTCAATCATCTCTCCTCTTTTTAAGTCAGTTACCTTTATATATCGGCAAAAGGTTCCAATTATTTAGTAAAAACCTCAAAATAAACAAAAAACCTTATCCACGAGGGATAAGGTTGGGTCTGGAATAATATTCAAGAATAGCTATAACCATTACATTTATCTATTTATGATTTCGAACGAGTCTCCGGATTCAACTTAACGCGCATGCGCATCAGGAAGTTAATAACCGGTCTTCTCGTTTTGCTAACAAGCCCGATAACTTCTGCTCCCACTTGGAGGAAGAACATCATGATACAGATGACCACAAACGTTACCCAATTCGCTTCAAACATGGCAGCAGAAGATTGGATAATCGCCAGAACTCCGAAGAATGCGGCAATTCCATAAATGATCAGTACCGTCTGACGGTGACTGAATCCAAGTTCACGTAAGCAGTGATGCAGGTGACCTTTATCCGGTGCGAAAATCGGTTTCCGTTGTACCGCACGACGGATAATCGCGAAGAAGGTATCCGAGAGCGGCACACCGATAATGATCAGCGGTGTAATAAAGGACACGATAGCAATTTGTTTGAATCCGAGCATGGACAGCATCGCCAGAGAGAAACCAAGGAATAGTGATCCGGTATCCCCCATGAAGATCTTGGCCGGGTGGAAGTTGAAGAACAGGAATCCGATAATACTACCCAGCAATACAAGACACATCAAGGCAATCATCATGTTACCCATCAGGAAGGACATCACGGCAATGGTACCAATGGCAATACCAGATACACCAGCTGCCAGACCATCCAGACCATCAATCAGGTTAATCGCATTGGTTACACCAACAATCCAGAAGATCGTCAGCGGTATGGATACCCAAGCTTCAAGTGAAGAGTAGGAATCCTGAAACGGAATGTTAACGAAATCTACCCGGATATTAAATCCGAATACAACGACAGAAGCAGCAACGATCTGACCAAGCAACTTCACTTTGGCCGATAGTTCAAACCGATCATCGAGTGCGCCGATCAGTACGATAATTGTTCCACCAATCAGAAACGCGCTGACAAAACTCATATCCCGAGTCGTGAACCATGCCGATACAAACGGAAGCAATGCAGCAACTGTAATAATAAAGGCCAGGAATATCCCCAGACCACCAAGACGTGGCATGATCCGTGTGTGTACTTTACGTGCATTCGGCGTATCCATTGCGCCAATGCGGACTGCGAACTTTTTGACAAGTGGTGTCAGGGCAAGAGCCAGTCCCATTGACACGATAAATCCAATGATAAAGATCGCTACCATTTGAACATTCGACCCCCAATTATAATACCTGTACGAAATTATAAATCCCCTGATCTCTTTTTATATATAAAAATTATTTGTTAGTCACTTTTGATGAAAAATTCTGTTACACGATAACGAAGAGTGCAAGGAAAACCTAGAGAAGTGTAACGTTCGCATTTATCACCGGATTTCATCCTTTGAAAAAGGTAAAAGGAAATCTGGGGATAACGGCGATCGACAGGTTGCCTTGTAATCGTAGTGGCAAGTGTAACGGTTCTGTTTTCGTGTTGTGACACAGCTTCTGCTTTCATGGAGTGGCACACATGTAATCCGGAATGAATTATACGCTCATCACACCCGAAAAGCCATCCTCAATTTCTAGCAAAAACACGCATTTATCTCGCAATTACCTGTTTTTAACCGACTTTCGTCACGTTTTCTTTGTCACGCATCACCTTAACAGCGAATTTCGGAAGCGCAAGCATCCGGCCAGCCCGGCTTGGTTCACGCAATAAGCGATAGAACCACTCCAGTCTTAACTTTTGGAACAGCATAGGCGCACGTTTCGTTTTACCCGAAATCACATCAAAGCTGCCGCCAACGCCCATGGTTACGGGAACCTGCAGTGCATCTTTGTGTTTGTGAATCCACGGTTCTTGAGTGTCGGCCCCACGTGCTACAAACAACAGATCAGGTGCTGCTTCCCGTATGGAAGCGACAACCTGTTCATCCTCAGCCGGACCAAAATAACCGTCGCGATAACCCACAATTCGAATCGCCGGATACTGCTGTTGTAACCGAACTGCCGTTTCTTGAATCACCTCAGGGGTGGAACCCAACAGATATACGCCCCATCGATAGTTTTCTCCAACACGCAGCAATTCATGTAACAGCTCAAAACCCGGCACTCGCTCAGCTACAGGATCTCCACAATAGTTTGCAGCCCATACGACACCAGTTCCATCAGGAACAATCAAATCCGCAGCTTGCATGACTTCCATGATTGCGGGATTTTCCAGCGCAGCCATAACCATAATCGGGTTAGCTGTAATGACTTGGTGTGGTTTCTTGGACAGCACAGCTTCCTGGAGAACCTTTACCGTTTCTTTCATCGTCAGTTTGGAAAAAGGAATGCCGTAGATTGAAACGGTAGGTATTGATCCGGTCTGACTCATCTTTATCTCATCCTTTGCGGCCTAAATAGTTAATAATCTGCTGTGCAGGTACTCTCGCTTCCTGCTTCAGTTCAGTGATGCCTTCTTCATGTTCCTTCAGCCACTGTGAACGTTGATCCAGCAGTCCAACAACAGTCTTCGCGAGTTTGTCGCCATCGAGTGTATCCGTATTACCTGCTGGCTCACTATCCAGGCGAAGCAGGAATTGATCAATTTTGGGATCATACGAGATGCCCACCGGAGGCACATATTGCGAAGCTGCATAGATCAGACTGTGCAGACGCATACCGATGACGAGATCACACTTGCTGACTTCCTCCAGCATAAGCTGAGGGTCGGTCAGATCTTCTGTGATGCTAATCTCGCTGCCTTTGCTGGTCACATCACCGAGCATTTCCATAAGGAAACGTGATGCCTGTTCATCCACTGGCAAATGAAATGGCAGAAAACGCAAGTGCACGGCTCTTTTGGAGCACAGTTTTTTCAATCCTGCGGCAATAGCCGTAAGTTCCTTCCGGTCTGATTCCCAAAAACGTACCGATACGCCGATCACAGGAAGCTTGGTATGTCCTCCAGTTGAAGGTTCCACTCGATTAGCTTGGTTAGCAGCATTTGCTGAGACAGCACCTGCGCTCCTCTCAACTTTTGTTTCAGGTAATGGCAAACCCATTACGGGGTCAGGTACAACATGGATCTGATTCCACTGTAACCCGAGCCCACGCAGGTAGTCTGCAGATTGTTCATCCCGAACGGATACATAGGTGCAGGCCTTAAAGACCGATTTGATCATCGGATTAAAAATTTTACGATTCACAGGGCCAATCCCCTGTGCATAGATAAATGTTGGTTTTTTCAACCACTGGGCCAGCTTGATTACACCCAGATAATAAGGAATGGATTTCAGTCCAGTTGCATCCTGCAATAGACTTCCTCCGCCACTGATTAACCCGTCACTCTCCTTGAGTGCTTCACGGACTTCCTTCAATTTCATACGATGCACAGAGCGCACACCGTACATGGCGGTTGTCGACTCGGGATCACCCGAGAGAACAATAGGTTCAATGGTTATGTTCGACCTTTGGCTTTCCTCTTCCAGCGCTGTCAAAATCGACTTTAGCACCGCTTCGTCTCCGCTATTGCGGAATCCGTAATACCCCGAGATGACTAACTTTTGAGAAGTGGTGACCATTTTTTCCAACATCCTTCCGCTACTTGCCACACACCCACAGCAATGATACCGAAGATTAAGCCAAGTCCCAATCCCATCACTCCACGAATGAGTGACAATACAGCCGGCGTATGGATATGCGCGAACGTATCCACCATGGACAATTGCCCAATCGCTGCAATAATGAGCACAAAGATGACTTTACGATATTTTAAAGCGGCGAACACGCCAACGATAAACAGCGGGTGTCCCAGCATAAATTCTTTAAATCTCGGACGTACACCGAACGTATCTTCCAACACAACACGAAGGAACATCTCGAATGGTGTAACCGAACCCGAGTTGCCTGTACGACTTAAATAGTAATATCCAACAACGGCAGCAACAAGTCCAAGTACTACCATTACAACGGTAATCGGTGTACGAAGAATATTCTTAATTTGTTTAATAGAGAACGATCCCGAACCACGATAAAACACAATGTAGATCGCTACCAGTGCCATAGGTGCAAAGTGCAACAGACTGACGCCACGGAACTGGTTAATGACCAGACTGTACGTAATACTGTTAAGCAATGCGATGACAAAAGGTACCGCCAGGAATGACAGAATCGAAGTTCTTACATATAACACCAACGTTTGCTTCAAACGGCGACCCGCAGATGCGTCTGGTTGACGCTGTTGCTGATAGTTCACTGTACGAACGGCCAGCACCATTGCTATAGTCGGCGCGGAGATTGCCACAAGCAAGGCGATTCCTTGCTCCAGCAGCGTTGGTTTCAAGAGGAACAATCCTGCACTGCCCACCAGAGCAACCACAAATGCGATCAAAGTCAGCAGTGGGATAAAATAAGAAACCATAAGTGCAATCATGGCAATTGCACCAACAAGAGCAACCAGCTTGGCATAACGCTGAATCGAAGAATCCTTAACTGTAAATGCCTCAGCTTGTCCTAGCTCGAATCCATGCTTCGCCATGCGTTCTACCGCATGACCCGGCTCACCCAAGCTGTTGATCAGATTCTCAATTGGATCTGTAATCATGGCCTTTGCTGTATTCCGGCTTGGTGATGCATTCATATAGAGCATACGAATGTTGCGATCCTTGGTTGCGAGAACAAAACGGTCAGCAATTGTGTCTACGTCCAGATTGGCATCTCCATCACTAAGCGAGTACAGACGCGTAACGTTGTAATCCGTTTTATACGCAAGGGTCTGGAACCCAGACTGCGGTTTCTTCAAGTTCTCGATGGCTGCAAGACCAATATTGTGCTTGTTCAGCAACTGTGCAAATTGGTCGAGACTTTTCATCTCTGCATTATCATTGTACCCTTTCACAGCATCACCATCAAACAAGATGCGCTTTACGCCATTCTCTTCGAAGAAGGTAAGCAAGCGCTCCATCGATTCCTGGCTGTATGGCACACTGTCCGAGATCCGCGGCAAAATGTAGAACCCTTTATCACGCAGCATCTTCACGGCAACCGGATCGGGCTGCAAAGGCTGCATGTTGGCATTCTCCGGAGGAGTCTGCAATATTAAGCCGCTACGACCTTCATATTCCCATGGTACTACCGGAATCTGCCGATCAGCGAACGTTTGTTCAATAATAGGGGTATACGTCTGTGCGTTTTCCTCCGATGTAAATAACACATACGTGTAATTTTCATTAGAAGGAATCACATTTTTGGTCAAGTTCGCTAGATCTTGGCCATTGTACACCATTAGTCGGCGTGTCTTTCTCAGCTCGTCCAATGTACTTTCGAACACAGCCATCGTTGTTACGCCTGCATCTTTTAGACGAGTCAATTGTTCATTCATGAAATCTTGCGGATGTGCCTGATACGCTGAGATATCCAGCAGACCTCGATAGTTGAAGACAAGCTCCACCTTTTTGGCAGAAGATTCTGTCTGCACCCGATCACTGATTACAGGGATGGACGCAACCAGACCGATGATAACGACGAGCCACAACCACTTCCGAGAAGCGTTATTCCAATAAAGCCATTTTTGACGCACTACATGTACCTCCTCAAGTGTTGGAACCAAATGCACGTTCAGCTCAAGTAATTCGTTCATTTAACATTCTTACAATAGGTTACAAACAGCTTGTGTCAACAAGCCCTCTTATATGCTAGAACCATCTACACTTTTATTTCAAAGAAAAACCCCTCCGCCAACCAACCTTACGGTGCGGAGAGGCCTTCTCATGTTCTTGCTCATTGTTGCATTCGTATTATTGTGCGTCTACACGCGACATCACGGTAGTCACCAGACGCTCGATCCGGCTTTCCGCATCTTCCAAATTCTCTCCACGCACGGCGAAGTATACTTTGATCTTTGGTTCTGTCCCTGAAGGGCGCAAGCAGAACCATGAACCGTCTGCCAAAATGAACTTCAGTACGTTCTCCTTCGGAAGACCGTCCAGACCAAGGGAGTAGTCCAGTACATCTTGTACAGCATTTCCCGCTACTTCTTGTGGCGGATTGGAACGCCAGTCCGTCATTTTGGCTTGAATCTGAGCTACGCCGTCTTTGCCTTTCAGCGTACGGGACTCCAGCTTCTCCAAGAAATATCCGAATTGGTTGTACAGCTCTTGCAAGACATCATACAACGTCTTTCCTTGACTCTTATAATACGCAGCTGCTTCAGCAATCAGCATCGAGGCAAGGACAGCATCCTTGTCACGGGCATAGTTGCCTGAAAGGTAGCCATAACTCTCTTCATATCCGAACAAGAATGTATGACTGCCTGTTGCTTCGAACTGGTTCATTTTTTCACCGATATATTTGAAACCTGTCAGTGTGTTCATCACTTCTGCACCGTAATGTTCAGCAATAACAGCACCCATCTCACTTGTTACGATTGTTTTGACAACCGCACCATTGCTTGGCAGTGTTCCGGTCTCTTGCAGGCGACTGAGCAGGTAATGTACCATAATGGCACCAGACTGGTTTCCGGACAAGACGAAATATTTGCCATCGTTGTCTTTCACCACAGCACCCATACGGTCTGCATCCGGATCTGTTCCGATCAGAATGTCAGCACCAACGGATTCTCCCAGCTTCATTGCAAGCGTAAACGCTTCGCGTTCTTCCGGGTTAGGGGATTTCACGGTAGAGAACTCAGCATCCGGCTGTTCCTGTTCAGCTACAATGTGCAGTTGCTCGAATCCGATCTGTTCCAGCACGCGACGTACAGGGATGTTGCCTGTTCCGTGAAGCGGTGTGTAAACGATTTTGAAATCACGACCTATGCCGGATTGGATCAGTTCACGGCTCAGACTGCGGCTTGCTACGGTATCCACAAACGCTTGATCTTGCTCTTCACCCAACCAGATCAGGAGTCCCTGAGCTTCTGCTTCTTCTTGCGTCAGTTTCTTCACGTCAGCAAGGGAAGGCACTTCCTGGATGTACTGAATGACTTTTTCCGCTTCAGCCGGTACCAATTGACCGCCCTCATGATTGTAAACTTTATATCCGTTGTATTCCGGTGGGTTATGGCTCGCTGTTACGACGATTCCGCCAGTAGCCTTCTGATTACGCACCGCAAATGACAACTCAGGAGTTGAACGCAGGGATGGGAACAGCTTGGCTACAATGCCGTTTCCAGCCAGTACAAGCGCAGCATCCAGTGTGAATTCAGGTGAGAAATGACGGGAATCATGAGCTATGACAACAGAAGGTTTACCTTCCTGGTCACCATGCTGCTCAAGCAAATAACGCGCAAATCCTTGCGTTGCCCGACCTACGGTGTAACGGTTCATCCGGTTGCTTCCCGCACCAATGACTCCGCGCAATCCCCCTGTACCAAACTCCAGGTTTCTGTAAAAACGTTCCTCCAGCTCTTTCGGCTGATCCTGCAAGTCACGAAGCTCTTGTTTCGTTGCTTCATCAATCGAAGCATCCTCCAACCATTGCTGCAACGTCTCTGCTGCTGCTGTGCTTAACTGTTCCATTCCGATAAACCCCTTCCGTCTATATAAATTCAGGTGTGCTGAGTACTCTAGCATCTTGCATCATTCGGTCCAACGAAGTTCCTGCATGATGTCAATGCTCACGTATGTAATCAGCTTGGGTCAGACAGTGCAAACATAATCTCGCCTTCAGCGACCACTTTGTCATTCACTCGGGCAGTTGCTTTACCTTTACCAATAGAACCCTTCAGACGTGTAATCTCCACTTCCAGAATCAACGTATCTCCGGGCACAACTTGTCCACGGAATCGGAAGTTGTCCAGTCCCGCCAAAAAGCCGATTTTGCCTTTGTTGCCTTCCAAATTCAGAATAGCTACTGCACCAACTTGAGCCAGCGCTTCTGTAATCAGTACACCCGGCATTACCGGATACTCTGGGAAATGACCAATGAAGAAAGGTTCGTTAATGGTTACGTTTTTCAAACCAACGGCACGTTTACCATCCTCAATCTCTAGAATCTTGTCCACCAGCAGAAACGGGGGACGGTGCGGGATGATTTCTTGAATCTGTTTGATATCGAGCACAGTGTAATCTCCTCTCGGGATGTTTATATGAGCGTTCTTCATCATGGATTTTTCATGTGCGCATAGGTGACCATTACGATTACGGATCGTTCTTTCGTTCGCTGTTGTTTCCTAATTTTTTTGATCAACCTCAGAGAGGTCAAAATTCGGTGACAAAGGCGAGCGCTTCGCTTCTTCTGAACGATTCCGTTCCCTCCACTTACTTCGGTGCTGCAAGGTCAACCCCCACATGACAAAGTCGAAGCTCATATAAATGGTTTTTTAATTTTTAAATTTTGTATGGAAAGCAGATTTTCGGTTAACACTAGTTATATCCTTCATGACTGCAGTAGTGAAGGTTAAGATAAGGGGTCTCTCTTCGCGATGACGAATGTCTTTCGCAGGGGAGGCCTCTTTTGTGACGTCAAACGTCATCCATCATTATACTGTTTTCAACGTCAAAAAGAAAACTCCTGCCTGCGCAGGAGTTTTCGCTTAACTCGTTACATTATGGAGCGAACACCAGATTGTATACATGTTCCCATGTACTCCATTGCCATACGGAACCGATATCCTGTTTGCCCAGTACCACATATCCAGCTACCATTCCGCCAGCGAGGGCAAGAACAAGCAGGACTGGGACCAGGAACCATCTTGCGATGCGCAATCCACTCTTCTTCTTCTTGACTTCCTTTTTCTCCGGCTTACTGTTCTGCTGCTGTGTTTCTGTCATCACATTCACCTTTTACGCTCTCATATTGTTGGCAAGACCCAACATGGAATCACTTGAAGTTAGCGCCTTTGCCGCCAGCTGATATGTCCGCTGTCCTTGCATAAGCAAAGACATCTCCTGTGTCAGATCTACATTGGATTGCTCCAGATAACCTGGACGGATCAAGGCAGTCGCTTGACGTGTAGCTGCATTAGCGCCAAATACATCATCCTCAGTTAATCCCGCATCCAGACCAAACAGGTTATCCGCATACTGTACCAGCCCCTCAGGACGTTCAATGTCTACCACTTGCAGCTGTGCTCCAATGGTTGCGTTTGCCGCATTACCGCGTCGGATTAACAGGTTGCCATTTTCATCAAAAGCAACTTTGCTATTATTCGGTGCCGTAATACGATTGCCTTGACGATCCAGGGCAAAGTGGCCTTCGCCATTGACCATCACCATCATATCAGGTGAATTCGGAGTAGGCTTAGGTCTTGTATCAGGTACAAAATGAAATGCACCCTGACGTGTCCACATTTTCTCCCCATTCGCTTCAACTGCAAACATCGCATTTCCCTCAATAGCCAGATCGGTCGGAAGGCCAGTCTCGTTCAAGGGGCCTTGAGACATATCCTTCGTCACATCTGCCAAACGAGCACCAAAACCGAGGTTATATCCCATCGGTGTGGAACGTCCATCCAGTTTGTACTTGTCCGGTTGTTGTTGAACCCGGGTCAGCACATCCTCGAAGGCCGCTTGCTTGCTCTTATAGCCTGCCGTATTCACGTTGGCAATATTATCGGAAATGACATCCAGACGCTGCTGTATCGCAGTCATGGAAACCTTGGCACTAATCATGGAATTATTCATTGGTGGTATACCCTCCCTTGTGTCCTGTCCACCCTCCCAAACCCTCCCTAGTAGGGAGGGCCCCAGATGGCGCTGCCCTCTGGACTCCCGAAACAGGCGGATTAGGTAAGTGGGGTACGATCTTGCTAAGTGACGGTGGTGTGTGTGCGCCGCGACTGCCATGCTATGATTAACGCCATAGTTTCACATGGCTGAATCATAACCCGGCACGCTCTTTATGCGGCGTGTAGCTCCGCGGGGTCTCTCCCTTGCTTTGCTCCGCAAAGGACTGTCGAGACCGTCGCTTCGCTCAGGTATTGCTGCGCAAAGGACGTTTGGCTCTCCGCTGCGCGGTTATATTTAAACGTCGGCGTTATACACGCCCGACTTCATTGACGGCTTTATCCAGACTGCGGTCGTAGAATTGTACGATCTTCTGGTTCGCTTCATACGCACGGTATGCAGCGTTCATGTCAACCGTTGCATGTGAAGCATCAACATTGGAGCCTTCCAGGTAACCTTGACGGATCTGCACATTATCACCGGCAGCCATCATCCGGGCTGTTGCCCCATTTTGATCACTCAGACTGAAATTGCCATCACCTTGACGAACCAGTTGATTCGGCTGGTCAATGACACTGATGCCAAGAGTAACCCCTGTCGGTGCACCTGTTGCTGCATCCACCAAACGGCCTTGCTCATCCACTTTAAATTGCTCTACGGAACCTGTCAACACTACAGGTTGTCCATTATTATCCAACACTTGTGAACCTGTTGAACTCAGCAATTGTCCCGTTCCTGTAATCTCGAAGTGACCATCGCGTGTATATCCGGTGTTACCTTCTGCATCCTGAACTGTAAAATACGCCTGAGGCTGGTAAGTCACCGTGCCGTCGGCCCGTACAAATTTGCCTGATGCGTCAAACGGGACAGGTTGTCCAGTCTGCGGATCATTGACAGTCATATTGGATGAAATGGAAAAATCATTTTTCTGCCCAGTCTCCATAATGGTCCCTTGCAAATTCATGGACAAACTTTCTTCCGCGAACACCCCCGTGTTCAGCTTGCCCAGCCGCTTTGTTGGAAGATTTGCATCTCCGCCTACCAAAGTAATGAGCATTTCCGGGAAGGAACGGCTTACGCTGTTCACCTGTTTGTATCCCGTGGTGTTCATATTTACGATATTCTGTGTTGCTGTGTCATGGCGGCGTTGTTGCGTAATCATTCCCGCAGTAGCGGTGTACAGACCTCTTAACATGAATTAACCCCTCTCCTCAAGCGCTTGACCTGCATCACAGGTTGGCTGCTTGTCCGTTCTGCTTTCCGAGCATGGCGAACCTTTGCTATTTATATCGGCAGATTAGAACTTTTTCTTAACCACCTGATCCAAATTATTAAGCATTATGCCTGTCCCCTTCACGACACAGTGCATTGGATCTTCAGCCACCCATACCGGTACATGTAATTCATTGGACAAAAGCTCGTCCAGTCCGTTCAGCAATGCACCTCCGCCAGTCAATACAACACCACGGTCGATAATGTCCGCTGACAATTCAGGCGGGGTACGTTCCAATACCGATTTGGCTGCCACGATGATGGATTGCACGGAATCCCAAAGTGCTTCCTGTACTTCATTTCCCGATACCGTTACGGTAACAGGCAGACCGGATACCATATCGCGTCCGCGAATGTCCATCTCCGTTTGATGTCCACCCGGATGTACGGTACCAATCGCAATTTTGATATCTTCAGCGGTCCGTTCACCGATCATGAGCTTGTACTTGGCTTTGATAAACTTGATAATGGCTTCGTCGAACTTGTCCCCTGCGACTTTAATAGAAGAGGCGGTGACCACGTCGCCCATAGAAAGGACTGCAACGTCAGTCGTACCGCCGCCGATATCCACGACCATATTGCCGCTCGGCTGAAAAATATCCATTCCCGCACCGATCGCTGCCGCTTTCGGCTCTTCTTCCAGAAACACTTCTTTGGCACCGCTGCGTTCTGCCGCCTCACGGATAGCCTTCTGCTCCACGGAAGTAATGTTCGTTGGTGCACAGATCAGAATCCGAGGGTGGCTGTACCAGCTTCTTGCACCCACACGATTAATGAAATGTCTGAGCATCGCTTCTGTAATCTCGAAGTCCGCAATAACGCCGTCACGCAGCGGTCTAATGGCAACAATGTTACCTGGAGTACGCCCCACCATACGACGCGCTTCTTCCCCAACAGCAAGGACACGCTTCGTATCTCTTTCAATGGTCACGACGGAAGGTTCATCGAGGACAACCCCACTTCCTTTCACGTGAATAAGCACGTTCGCCGTGCCAAGATCAATACCGATATCCTTGCTAAACATAAAAGAGCCCCCAAAGTGATATTATTTGGTCAGCGTATCCTGTGAAAAAGAGTCCCTTATCACGTCACCGCTCGTTCGACAAAGTGCAACATATATATGTAAAAATCGGGCTGATAAGATGTCATAATTCGATCCTGTACCAGCTTTTAACATATCATACTTCAGGGGAGGGATTCAATGCATGTGTGAGCTTTTTGGCCTACGTCTTTGTGAAGATGCTTACGATTTGGCGGAAGCCAACACCTCACGTTTCTTGCCACTCGTTTTTTTGTATTTAATTTTGGTCGCTTCACCGCCCCGCAAATGGCGGATGGACTTGTGATACTCCAAAATGTGTTTCACCTGGTCAGCAAGATCAGGGTTGATTTCCGGCAGACGCTCCGTCAGATCCTTATGCACAGTACTCTTTGACACGCCGAATTCTTTGGCTATGGTACGGACCGTATTCCTCGTCTCAACAATGCAGCGACCAATTTTGATGGTCCGTTCCTTGATGTAATCGTGCACGCTCCCGCCTCCCTACTGTGTGGATAGTTTGGTACATTATATGAGGAGCATGCCTATATATTCGCGGTTTAGAGGTGTGACAAGCTTCGAAGGTCCCATTATTTTCTGAAAAGCACAAAAAGAGCAGAGGTTCAACCCTCTGCCCATCATGTTGCTGCGGTAAAATTCATTTATTTTTCCGGAAGATATCCTTGCGGGTTAACCGGCTGTCCGTCTTCGTACACTTCAAAGTGAAGGTGGTTGCCAAGCGTTTTACCCAATTCATTGACGCCAGCGGATGCAATCGCATCTCCCTGTTTCACTTCGTCGTCCTGTTTCACTTTGACGTCTGCCAAGCTTTGGTATACCGTCTTCAGGTTATCGCTGTGTGTGATTTCCACAACCTGACCTGTGAGCGGATTTTGCTCCACCCGGGTAACTTTACCGGCTAGCGCTGCTTTGACTTCAAATGTTTTATTATCCCCACGTGCCAGATCCACACCCGTGTTTGGGATGAATGTATCATTGTACTGCACCATCGCCGCTTCATGTTCCTCGGTTGAAGCTTCGCTATCATAGAAAGGTTTCACTACCGAAATTTCGGACGGTACCGCTACCGGCCATACAAAATTCTCCGACTTTGCAACAACTTCCACACTTTCTTCTTCGCCTACTGCTGTTCCTTCTGTACCCGCCGATGCGCCTGTTTCTACTACCCCGCTAGCAGGGTCCGAGTTCAGCGTTTTGTCGCCTGTGCCCTGATAGACCCACACTAAGGTTAGTATAATGCCTGCTGCTGCGATGTAGGCTGCCGGGAAGACCCAGCGTTTGGACATTGCTCTTTTCCATGAAGAGGGCTGACTAGCCGGTACTCCTTGAGTTGTTTTAGGAGTTTCTTCTTGGACTGATTTTTTGTTTTGTTCATTCATCTTAATCACCTCAGTAACAAGTGTTACCGGGTGCAACTCTTTTATACACGCGCGACTCTAATTATTTTCACGGAGGTTTCAGAGAGTGCTATATATGTGTGGGGTGAGTGTCAGTACGTGCGCCGCTTCGGGGCCAGAAAACCTTTCGACCGCTGGTTACTACCAGATTTCTTCTATCACCTTCTTCAAAGGTGAAATCCGGTAGTAAAGGCGGACACTTCGTTTCTACAGGTCTTTTCTGTCCCCTGCGCTCTCCATACGCTAGCACTCTCGGCATATATAGCCTAATCTCGAAAGCTCCGGAATGGGTGTTGGTAGACTGGTCCGGATTGGTTGTAGAGGCCAATCCTTCTATGAAGTGCAATTATCGGTGAGAGCAAAATGATATAGGTTGTGACTGGATAATGCAGAATTAACCGCCCAGGTTCTTTAAAGTGAGATGTGAGATTAGAGATAGACAAGGCGCCCCACTACTGACTGTTCCATTTAACATCTAGATTTGAAAGAAGCTGAATCATGAATGGTTACAGTATAGTTAGAAGTTACCCGGTATACAGGGAACAAAAATCATTTTTTTAACCTTAGGGCTTGGAAAATTGATCTCAACGTTCTGATTTTGGTTTTGGTTCAGCTTGCTTATTGCGGAATGAGCATCTAGTGAATGACAGCACCCTCAATTTGGCTAATGATTAGATAATAAAATATTTCCTAACGAACTCAGGCGGCCTTATTGGCGGAGAAATCGTGGCTTAGGAATTTTAACGAACCGTAGACACGCTAATTACTCTTTTGGGCGCTAGTAAAGGATCAGTTCGGTGGTATACCCTGATATAACGTGTCTGAGATTCGTTAGAATTTCCATTCGTTGTGATAACGCTCAATAAGGTCTGTCAGATTCGTTAGCGCGCCAAAGCTTATATGGGAAGCCTGATCATTTCGTCCAAACAAACCTAAACTGCTCTCATCCCCATACATTTGCACACATTCGCACACATTTGTATCCATTCGAATCAATTCGCATCTATCCATCCGCCTTCATCTCTCCTACTTCGATGCGAGCATCTTGGATGCCTGTCCGAATGAAATGCCGGTATAGTAGTGTTTGAGAATCTGGGTGGCCGTGTGTCCCTCCTGCGCCATGCCGTTTGCTCCCCATTGGCTCATGCCAACCCCATGCCCATACCCGAACGTTGTAATCTGGACCTCATCCCCTGTGGTCTTCCAACTGAACTGGCTGGATCTTAATCCAAGCAACTTACGGACCTCGGGTCCGCTGAATGTTTCACCTGCGATCTGCATTTCTTTAATCCGATGCCCTTTGGTTGTAGACAATACTTCCATCCATGATCCACCCTTCTGGGCGGTAACCGGAATGGCATCCAAGTTTAACTTCTGCAGAATCTCATTACGCTTCATGGTAACGGTCTGCTTGAATCCTGGTGCCAGATTTTTGTCCCACGGACTATCTACACTTTGCAGATACGGCACAGCGTTCCCCCATACATCCTCGGCATTCTCGGTATACCCATTACTTGTGGAAAAAAAGGATGCGGTGATCGCCTTGCCCTGATATGTCATCACCGTATCTCGACTTTCGCGTACAGCCTGTTGCAGCTTCTCCCATTCCTTTGCCTTCCCTAGACGAGTCCAATCCGCTTTCACCTGATCTGGCGGAATAAACACCTGATGGCTGACCGTATCCGTCACATCCGCCGCACCTGATGGAACACCGCTTGTATCACTAGCAGCTAACCTACGCACGATAAATGTACGAGCTGCTATTGCCTGCGCCTTTAACGCCTCCAGTCTGAATTCAGCCGGCATCTCGGCTGCCACAACCCCGGTAACATAGTCTTCCAATGGCAGATTCATCGTTGTGCCTGTTGCAGACAGGTATACGCGTACTTTAGGTTCAGGGTAGGTAACAGGAACGGCTGGCGCAGGAGCTGGGGTTCTTGTGCTGCTTGAATCTGTTGGAGCAGGGATCGGCTTTGGTGATTCGCTTGTCCGCGGCCATACCAAAATTACCGGAATCAGCAACGCCATTGCCAATAAGGCAGATACAGCGGCAGCAGGTTGCCATCGCGTCGTATTTCGTCCCCATCGGGGTTTTCGTCCAAATGTACGCATTCGACGACGCTTCACACGGCGGAATTGGTCCAGCTCAATAACAGGTATATGAATATGCTCGGTTGTCTTTCGGTTCAGTTCATCTGTCGACACCCGTCCTGGATTGGATAATCTTGCAGGCTGTGATGGAACAGTCCTCAGGTTCGATGGGGCAGGCTTGTCTTTTTCCACTCCAGAAACGGTATTTCCCTCCGGCTCTTGCATACCTGGACGAGGGACAAGGGGGACCTTTACCTGTACACGAGCTTCTTTCATTCGAATATAACCCTCCGTTATCTATGGCCGGTCATGTGCCGGTCGTGTTGTTCAAATCCATAGTTTAGGTTATGAGCTGGCTTGATCTGATAGAACCTGATTTAAGAGAAACGAGGCCCTATTCGTTCTGTTTAATTTCCTGTTTTCTTTTGCTATGTACCTCTTAGAAACGTTGATCTGTCGCTGAATACCGGTGTTTAGCTGGATCCGACACCCTATATAAAGTTCGCTCTTTCATTTGGTTCAGAATCGATACAGAATACGATGTTATGCTATACAAGTTAGGACCAGCTATTAATAGAATCAGGTATCAAATATCTCGTTGTCTTCTTAAAAGTAAACACAAAAAAAGCCAAGCCAGATGGCTTAGCTTTATCATTTTTTACAATATACGTTCCTTCGCATTCATAGTCCACACAACTGTGTGACTCATCATAGGGGGACCATATTTTTTCTATTCAATCCAGTGTTAAGCCAAAGTTGGTTGCACCTTAAACATCGGTACTTCTTTCTCCACTTTTTCACTAGGTGCTTTGGTTGCTTCAAGCTTAGGCTCATCAACCGAGATCCGATAGATGTCAGCGCCAAGTCCGTTAAGCTTCTCAGCGAGATGTACATAGCCACGGTCGATGTGATGAACACCGCCCACTTCCGTTGTACCTTCAGCAACAAGACCTGCAATAATGAGTGCGGCACCCGCACGCAAATCGGTAGCCGTTACTTTGGCACCCTTCAGTTTGGCATTACCTGTGATGATGGACGAACGTCCTTCAACTTTGATCTCCGCATTCATCAATTGGAATTCATCCACATGCATGAATCGGTTTTCAAAAACAGTCTCTGTCACGACACTTGTTCCTTCAGATGCGAGCAAGAGTGCCATCATCTGGGATTGCATATCTGTCGGGAATCCTGGGTATGGTAATGTTTTCACATCCACAGCCTTAAGAGGACGATCTGCGATTACACGCACGCCATTCTCATCCGGTTGGATTGTTACACCCATCTCTTCAAGCTTCGCGATAACGGAGCCTAAATGATCCGAGATTGCACCTTCAATGTACACGTCACCACCAGAGATTGCAGCAGCAGCCATATACGTACCAGCTTCTACCCGATCCGGAATAACTGTGTGTGTAACGCCTGTAAGTTTCTCCACACCTTCAATGCGGATCACTCCAGTACCAGCACCACGTACGATGGCACCCATTCCATTCAGGAAGTTGGCAAGATCCACAATCTCAGGTTCTTTTGCCGCGTTCTCCAGAACAGTTACACCTTCGGCTAATGTTGCAGCCATCATAATATTTTGAGTGGCACCTACGGAAGCCACATCCAGATAAATTTTCGCGCCACGCAACCGTCCTTGGCTACGAGCTTCGATATAACCTTGGCCCAAGCTGATCTCTGCGCCCATGGCTTCAAAACCTTTCAAATGCTGATCAATAGGCCGTGTACCGATGGCACATCCACCAGGAAGTGAGATTCTTGTATGACCCATTCGAGTCAACAAAGGCCCCATGACCAGGAAAGACGCCCGCATTTTACTTACCCATTCATACGGGGCTTCACAGGAAGTAAGTTTCTCCGCATTTACGGTAATCACTTCGTCCCGGTATGTAACTCCCGCTCCCAGCGATTCCAACACCTTGTTAATCGTCATCACATCGTCTAGAGGAGGCGCGTCAATAATAACGCTTTGTCCTTCTTCCCCTAAGAGAGAGGCAGCGATGATCGGAAGAACAGAATTTTTAGCGCCGCTAACTTTGACACTTCCGGTCAACCTTTTGCCACCGCGGACGATAAATTTGCTCATCATGGTTCCCTCCGCGCTTTTATTCCCTTTTCTTCATTCCGGAATACGTAAGCCCCACTATGCTAGAAAGGACTGTTGCTGTGTGTGGAATTTCGACATATTCTGGCATATTGCCACAGATGTCTGTTCAGAAAAGAATTGGTTTTTATAATCCATATCAATGATACCATGTGCCGTGCATCTTGCTATTCAGCATGTAAAATTAGTGTCTTACAAGCCAGCAGAGCATCAGAACAGACAGAGTGGGATGGTTATTAGCCGGCATGAACCGGATATCCCGTTTATAACTACAAAATAAGTGAACAATTGTGAATTCCCTAACTTCCATCATAACATTGTTGAATTGTACGATACAAGCATTTTTACATAAAACATCTCAAATTCATCCAATTTTACGTCACATTTTTTTCTTAATTTCTTTACCGACAACTCATACTCTAATTGTTAACACAATTAATCGATGTTATTCGACAATGAGCAGCTTGAAGAACCTAACAGATGATTAACCAACCATCTCAACATTAAAACAAATTACGCAACATTTGAGTCCAGGACAAGTAGTCAATGACAAAGCCAGCAACGGCATGCCCCAAAATGATGGCGAGCAACAAATGCAACAGTCTTCCCTGAGCACCTCGTGGTTGCCTGATGATTAAATCCAGTTTGAGATTTGTCAAAGCCCACCAAGACAATGCTATACACAACAGGGAGACGATGATTGAGACCAAGCCATTGGTGCTTAACGCCTGGTTCACCTGATTCGTCAGATCAGTATCCATATATTCTTTACCTCCACATTTGTTGCAGCAATCAGCATATCATATGCCCGGCACCCATAACTTGTTAGTATACTGGAATGCCTTTAGCACAACATACTGAGCGTACTGTCAGATTTACTCCTGCCAGGCAGGAATCTCCTGATGCCCAATCACCGAGCAGCAACAATGCGGCTGTGCATGACTATGGAATCTACTACGCAGCTTCCTGCTTCTGCTGACTCTATGGAATATAGGCTCTTTCATCATACATTGTCAATTACATTGATTTCCACTTCTAAAATATTTTAATTTTAAAATGCCGGGATTTTGTGACTAAAACGACATAAAAGAGCGCTATTTCGATATCGATTCTGTCATTTCCTCGGAAATAATTTATATTTATTCATGAAAAAAATGGTTCTCTTAGTGGTAAATGCGCCCACTACTTTAGTCCTACATTCTATTCAAATCCTCATCATCGGTGAATAATTTGCTTAAAATACTTCTGTTTACTGAAGGGATAGGATGGAATTTGTTGTCAGCCTTTTTGATATGTTCGATAAAACAATTCTATCAAACAAACTCAAAAAAGCCCGGCAGACTAAGCCGCCGGGCTTCCAAGAATCGTTTATTTGCCGAACACATTAATCCGGTTAACCGCTTTTTGCAGCGCAATCTCTGCACGACGGTGATCAAAGTGGTCCTGATTGCTTTGGCTTGCAAGCCGACGTTCTGCCCGCTCTTTCGCCGCACGCGCACGATCCACATCAATGTTTTCCGGGAATTCAGCACTCTCTGCGAGTACAACAACCTTATCTTTACGTACTTCAATAAACCCGCCACCGATAGCAACTCGTTTATTTTCTTTTCCGTTATGGATATAGATCGGTGCAATCTGCAAAGGTGTAACCATAGGAATATGACCGGGCAGAATGCCCAGTTCCCCTTCAATACCACGAGCCGTAATGCTATTCACCTGTTCTGAATAGACCAAACGCTCAGGTGTTACGATTTCCAACAAAAAGGTGCTCAATTCCATCCCTCCTGAAATATCCGAAGGATAGCCCGCTTCATAAGGACAATCCTGGATTCAGACTAAACCAGTGTTTTGGCTTTCTCCACTGCCTCTTCAATTGTACCAACAAAGAGGAAAGCTGCTTCCGGAAGATCATCATACTTACCTTCGAGAATCTCTTTAAAGCTGCGCACCGTTTCTTTAACTGGAACGTATTTACCCGGAATACCGTTAAATGCTTCAGCAACGTGGAAAGGCTGGGACAAGAAACGTTGGATTTTACGAGCACGGTATACAAGCGCTCTGTCTTCTTCACTCAACTCGTCCATACCCAGGATTGCAATGATATCTTGCAATTCATTGTAACGTGCCAAGATGCGTTTAACGCCTTGAGCTACGCTGTAGTGTTCTTCACCTACAACTTCAGGGGACAAGATCCGGGAGCTGGAAGCCAGTGGATCTACCGCAGGGTAGATACCCATCTCGGAAATTTTACGCTCCAAGTTCGTCGTTGCATCCAAGTGAGCAAACGTCGTTGCAGGAGCCGGGTCAGTGTAGTCATCCGCAGGCACGTAGATGGCCTGGATGGATGTTACAGAACCTTTTTTCGTTGATGTGATACGTTCTTGCAGCTGACCCATTTCTGTTGCCAGTGTAGGTTGGTAACCTACCGCGGAAGGCATACGTCCAAGCAAGGCAGATACTTCTGAACCCGCTTGGGTGAAACGGAAGATATTATCGATAAAGAGCAACACGTCACGGCCTTCTTCATCACGGAAGTATTCCGCCATCGTCAGACCTGTGAGGGCTACACGAAGACGTGCGCCTGGAGGCTCGTTCATTTGTCCGAAGACCATTGCTGTTTTGTTGATAACGCCGGAATCACTCATCTCGTGATACAAGTCATTACCTTCACGTGTACGCTCACCAACACCCGCAAATACGGAGATACCGCCGTGCTCTTGTGCGATGTTGTTGATCAATTCTTGAATGGTTACCGTCTTACCTACACCGGCACCACCGAAGAGACCGATTTTACCACCTTTAGCGTAAGGAGCGAGCAAGTCGATAACTTTGATTCCTGTCTCCAGCATCTCTGCTTGGGTAGTCAGTTCATCAAATGCAGGTGCTGAACGGTGAATCGGGTTCTTGTGCTCAGCAGCTACGGCACCGCCAGTGTCAATTGCTTCGCCGAGTACGTTAAATACACGACCAAGTGTTGCTTCTCCGACGGGTACAGAGATTGGTGCTCCTGTATCTAAAGCTTCCATACCACGAACAAGTCCATCCGTGGAGGACATCGCAATACAACGTACTCGGTTGTCACCCAGATGTTTCGAAGCTTCGAGTGTAAGGTTTACACTAACGCCGCTCTCACTTACTGTAGTGATCGTAATGGCATTGAGGATTTCCGGCAGACCGCCGCGATCAAACTCGACGTCAACAACCGGACCCATGATGCTCACAACGCGTCCTTTGTTCATCTTAACGTTCCCCTCCTACAAGCCTGCTACTTTTGCAAAAATAATGTACCGTTCGTTTATCTTTGCTCTGCAAGCCTTCATTAATAAAAAAACGGTTAGCCTTGTGCTGCGTTGGCACCTGCCACAATTTCCGTAATCTCCTGCGTAATCGCCGCTTGACGGGCACGGTTGTAAGTCAATGACAAGTCATTAATGAGTTTGGATGCATTTTTGGTTGCATTACCCATTGCCGTCATTTTCGCGCCGAGCTCACTTGCCTTACCGTTCAGAAGTGCACCATAGATCAGCGTTTCCGCGTAACGCGGAAGCAAAACCTCCAGTACAGCTTCAGCAGACGGCTCGTATTCGTAGCTTGCCGTTGGTCCTTCCGCAGCAGTTACCTCAGGTGTTTCCATCGGAAGAAGTTTTTCTACCGTAGGAATCTGGGTCAACGCATTCACAAAGCGGTTATAACAAATGTACAATTCATCAAATTCAGCCAGTTCAAACCCATGAACAGCTTCGTGTGCGATGGATTTGATGTCTGCAAATGAAGGCGAATCCGACAGATCCGTTGTTGTGGATGCCATCGCCATTTCACGACGTCTGAAGTAATCGCGTCCTTTACGTCCAATGACGAACAATTCGTAGTCATCCTGGGAGTTGTGGCGCTCTTTGAGCGTCTGATTAACCTGACGCAAAACGTTCGCATTGTATCCACCTGCAAGACCACGGTCCGATGTAATGATCAGGTAAGCTGTCTTTTTGACCGGACGGCTCTCCAGCATCGGATGCTGTATCCCTTGCGTGCTTGATGCAATACTAGCTACAACTTCTTTCAGTTTCTCCGAATAAGGACGGGCTGCTTCCGCTTTTTCCTGCGCTTTACGCAGTTTTGCAGCAGCTACCATCTCCATTGCTTTGGTGATCTGCTTGGTGCTTTGTACGCTTTTAATTTGCCGCTTAATTTCGCGCATGCCTTTTGCCATGATTTCACCACCTTAAAGTTTTGACAGAGTCAAAACTACATCGTAAGCATCATCTTTTTTGACAGAGTCAAAGTATTACATGCAGACATGCGGAATCGGTTAGACAACTCCGCACCTGCAATCATTTATTTAGACAGAGACAGCAAAGCTCTTTCTGAACTTCTCAATTGCACCTTTCAGTGCATTTTCGTTGTCTGCAGTCAATTCTTTAGTATCACGGATGGATGCAAGAATCTCCGGATGGCTGCTCTCCATGAACGCGAGGAACTCACGCTCAAAACGAGTAACATCACCTGTTGGAATTTCATCCAGGAATCCTTTAACCGCAGTGTACAAGCTGACAACCTGTTGTTCTACAGGCAGAGGCTGGTTAACACCTTGCTTCAGGATTTCCATCATACGTGCACCACGATTCAGGCGGGCCTGAGTCGCTTTATCCAGATCGGAACCGAACTGGGAGAACGCTTGAAGCTCACGATATTGAGCGAGGTCGAGACGCAGGGAACCTGCAACCTTTTTCATCGCTTTGATCTGAGCAGAACCACCGACACGAGATACGGAAATACCTACGTTGATCGCCGGGCGTTGTCCAGCATTGAACAAGTCAGCTTCCAAGAAGATTTGTCCGTCCGTGATGGAGATTACGTTCGTTGGAATGTATGCAGATACGTCGGAAGCTTGTGTTTCAATGAACGGAAGTGCGGTTAAAGAACCACCACCAAGTTCATCATTCAGCTTCGCAGCACGCTCCAGCAAACGGGAGTGCAGGTAGAAGACGTCACCCGGATAAGCCTCACGGCCCGGTGGACGACGAAGCAACAAGGAAAGCTCACGGTATGCAGAGGCTTGTTTGGTCAAGTCATCATAGATGACCAGAACGTGCTCGCCTTTGTACATGAAGTACTCACCCATCGAACAACCGGAATACGGTGCGATGTACAAGAGTGGTGATGGATCAGAAGCTGCTGCAGTTACAACGATTGTGTACTCCATTGCGCCTTTACGACGAAGAGTTTCCACAACTTGAGCAACCGTAGACTGTTTCTGACCAATAGCCACATAGATACACTTCATGCCGCTACCTTTTTGGTTCAGGATCGCATCAATCGCGATTGATGTTTTACCTGTTTGACGGTCACCGATGATCAACTCACGTTGTCCACGACCGATTGGAACCATTGCATCAATGGCTTTGATCCCTGTTTGCATCGGCTCATGAACCGATTTACGATCCATTACACCTGGTGCTTTACCTTCAACTGGACGGAATTCCGTTGTAGCGATTGGCCCTTTGCCATCTACAGGAATACCGAGCGGGTTCACAACGCGTCCAATCAATGCTTCGCCTACAGGCACTTGCATGATTTGACCAGTACGTTTCACTTGGTCACCTTCACGAATATCGTAGTAAGGTCCCAGGATAACGACACCGACATTGCTTTCTTCTACGTTCATGGCGAGTCCCATAACACCGCTTGGGAATTCAACCAACTCGTTGGACATGACGTTCTCAAGTCCATAAACACGAGCGATACCATCACCAACCTCGATTACCGTTCCGACTTCGACTACATCGATATCGGTCTTGTATTGTTCGATTTGGCTCTTAATTAATGTACTGATTTCTTCTGGTTTGATACTCAAGTGTCCTCACCCCAATCTACTGTACTCGTCTGTTAAAAGACTGCTCAAGACGTTCGAGCTTGCCAGCCAAGCTGCCGTCATAGATCGTATCGCCAATGGCGACTTTCAATCCGCCCAGCAGAGTCGGATCAACAATGTTCTCGATACGAATCTTTTTATTCACACGGCCACCGAATTCACGGGCTACCGCTTCTTTTTCTTCATCATTCAACGCATAAGTTGAGTAGACACGTGCATCAGCGATGCCCAGCGACTCACCTTGGATCTTCCGATAATCATTCAGCAAGTCTCCCAGCAATTCAACGCGTCCGCGTTCAATTAACAACAAGACTGTACGAAGGACTGAATCGGATACCTTGCCATCAAGACTTGAGTGAATCACCTTCTGTTTGGCTTCATCAGAAATATTAGGGGATACGATAAATTTCTCGATATCTGCATCTCCCGTCAATGCACTGACTACTGCAACCAGTTCCTGTTCAACCTCAAGCACCTGCTGTTGCTGAAGAGCAACTTCGAACAATGCTTTCGCATAACGCTTGGCAACAATCGTATCGCGGCTCATTGTCGGCCTCCTACCTCATTGAGGTATTGGTTCACAAGCTCTTCTTGTGCAGGACCGTTCTCAACTTCTTTTTTGATCAACTTGGATGCAATCTGAACGGAAGCTGTACCCAGTTCGCTGCGAAGTGCTGCGACTGCTTTGTTCTTCTCGCTCTCGATTTCGCGTACTGCATCGTCTTTCAGACGATTAGCTTCAGCTTTTGCATCAGCCAAAATCGATTCAGCTTGTTTGCCACCCGTTTGTTTGGACTGTTCAATGATGTCGTAAGCATCTTGGCGTGCTTGCTCAAGAGCTTGTTTTTGTTCCTCCACATAGGCAATGGCCTGTTCCCGAGTCTGTGCAGCCTCATTCATCTGCGTCATCACGAGTTCACGACGTTTTTCCATAATGGAGAACAAAGGCCCGAAGGCATAACGGCTAAGCAGCCAATATAAAATTGCAAATGCAACAATCGCAAGAAGCGTATTTTCCCATATGAAACTCAATCTGTTCACTCCTTCCTGGAGGTATCCTTGAAACGTCATCCGTTAGAACGGACATTACCTAAAAAGAAGGCGCGGATGGCTATGGCCTTCCCCGCCAAACCTTTAAAATTTAATTAAGCCATACCGTAGAACATGAACGCGAGTACCACACCGATGATCGGCAATACCTCGATCAAACCTACACCGATAAACATTGTTGTTTGAAGAGTGGATTTTGCTTCCGGTTGACGGGCAATACCTTCCACCGTTTTGCTGATTACCATACCGTTACCAATACCTGCGCCAAACGCGCCCAGTCCTGCAACAATTGCTGCTGCGATTAATGCCATTGCTCCCATTTGTATATCCTCCTTAAAATGATAAATCGAATTTTTTATTGTTCAGCCTGGTGAAGAAATCTTCGTAGGGCTTGAAACTTAATGCTCGTCGTGCGTCTCGATGCTCTGTGAAATGTACACCATCATCAAGATAACAAACACAAATGCCTGGATCGCGCCGATAAAGATACTGAAGCCTTGCCACACCATTAGTAGCGGAATCGCTGCAATAGCACCAAACACTTTAAATGTGGTCAGTTTCAGGATCGTTGCGATCAGTACCTCACCCGCGAAGATATTCGCGAATAGACGCATACCGTGTGTCAACAGCTTGGATGCCGTCTCAATCAAGTTGATTGGCAAGAACAAGGCGAATGGCTTCAGGTAATGCTGGAGATATCCTTTTGTGTTGCGGAACAATCCTAGTCCATGAGATACAAGGAACGCTACGAGAGCGAGTCCCATCGTTACAGACAAATCGGCTGTTGGTGATTTCCACCAAGCCAGTTCAACGTGTGGGTGTGCTTCAGGGTCCTTGGCATGCGCTTCTTCAAACGCCTCCACCGCTGTAACAATCGGCTTACCGAATACCTGTGCCTGACTAACATCTGTTACTTCAGATACAGCTACGAGCGGAAGGCCGAGCATATTCCCTACAAAAATGAACATAATCATGGAAAGAGCGAGAGAGATAAAATGTTTACCTTTCTTCATATCCATTGTGCTGGAAATCAGATTGCGGACGAATTCTACTGCCCACTCCATAAAATTTTGCAGCTTGCCGGGATTTTCAACGGATAATCTCCGTGTTGCCAGTACAGCAAAAATAAAAACAATTGCACCTGTAACTACCAGCATTAACAGAACCGATAGATCCAGTCGAAATCCGCCAAGCATAATAATTGGAGCTTCATGCATATTTTTCTCACCCCTTTCTCGACTTGAAAGCTGCAGCCCTTAACATCATTCTGCTCTGCGGGAATGGACAATCCCTATAATCAGTAAGGAAAATTGTGCAATGACGAGACCGCCTGCAACCGCATATGTATTGAAGTACTGCGGAAAGCGCATCGATATGAATATACCGAGCACAGCGAGTGCCGCTCTTGTCAAAAATCCCAGGTTCACACGCTTCAAGTTACCTTCTGCCGCATCATCAGACATTTTCCTTACTTTGTAGCCCAAGTAAAATGCATTGATCCAGCTAATTCCTGTACCCAGGGCCAGTCCCAAAGCAATTGTCTCCACACGTGGCATAAAGGCCGCTGCGAGAAAACAAATCATAAGAAAGTACATGATGAAAACAGTCATCGATCTGCGGTATCTGGTTAGTTCACTCATCACTTTCCCCCATGAATTTTTTCGCGATAAAGTAGATGCTTACACCGCCTGCCGCAAGAAAAAAGAGAACGCTTACGGCGATCCATATTCCGTTACCTCCGATGGTCTTGTCCAACCAGGAGCCAGCGTAATATCCGGCAACAGCGAGAATGGCAATCTCGATCCCAAAAGCTGTCACGAGTCCCATCGCTTTCCATACATTATCGTCATGGTTACGGGATGAATTTGGTTTGTTCGAATCGGCCATTTTCCACGCCACCCTTGCAATCCCAGTTAATTTTACTGAATGATGAGAGCCTTTGTCAATTGAATGATTTTAGCGTTTTAAAGGGGAAAACGACGGGAATACAGACCCTCAAAGCCCATAAACCCGCGTAAACCGTACAGTTTAACTGTATGCTATGCCCTTTATAAATCCGTCAGAAAAAATGTATTATTTTTTGAATTTTCTGTGAAATGATTCCGGACGCTCACTATTTACACCAAAATGGTGCAAAATCGCATTGACAATTCTTTCCGAAGCATGTCCATCACCGTATGGATTGGCAGCCTGACTCATGCTTGCATACAGGGTTTTGTCTGTAAGCAGAGCTTTGGTCCGTTCATACACACGTTCCTCTTCGGTACCTACCAATTCCAGCGTTCCGGCTTCAATACCTTCCGGGCGTTCTGTTGTATCGCGCAATACGAGCACAGGCACACCAAACGAAGGCGCTTCTTCCTGCAAACCGCCTGAATCGGTCAAAATCAAGTGAGTGTGCGGGTAAAAGTTATGCAAATCCACCACGTCTAGTGGATCAATTAATTGAATACGGGGATGATTCCCCAAAATCGCGTGAGCCGGCTCCTTCACAGCAGGACTTGGATGCACCGGGTACACGATGGCAATATCTTCGAATTCGTCGGCAATCCGTTTGACGGCCTGGAAAATGTTGCGGTGAGGCTCGCCTTGAGATTCACGGCGATGAGCTGTCATCAGCACAAGGCGTTTGCCTTGGGCCCAATCAAGTACCGGGTGTGTGTAGTCCTCCCGTACTGTATATTGAAACACATCTGTTACCGTGTTGCCTGTGACGTACGTACTAGACTCCGATTTATTTTCTTTGGCAAGATTGGAAGAAGACCAATCCGTAGGCGCAAAGTGTAGATCAGCCAGTACTCCCGTCAGCTGACGATTCATCTCTTCCGGATATGGAGACAGCTTGTTCCACGTCCGCAGCCCCGCTTCCACATGCCCTACCTGAATCCGTTGCAAGAATGCTGCGTAGCTCGCCACAAAGGTAGTTAATGTATCCCCGTGAACCAGTACAATATCCGGCTTCGCTTCAGCCAATACCGGCTCCAGACCACCCAGTACACGAATTGTAATTTCATTCAATGTCTGACGGTCCTTCATCACATCCAGATCATAATCGGGATTAATGTCGAAAACTTCAAGTACCTGATCCAACATCTGGCGATGCTGCGCAGTTACGCAAACAATAGATTCAATAGACTCAGGGTGTTTTTGCAATTCCAAAATAAGCGGAGCCATCTTAATGGCTTCCGGACGCACCCCGAAGATCGTCATGACTTTAATTTTGTTGGACATTCGAGCAAAGCCCCTTTTCTACTCCGCATGCAATATGCTTATTTAGTGCCGTATAGACGGTCTCCTGCATCTCCAAGCCCTGGAACGATATAACCATGATCATCCAGACGGTCGTCCAATGCTGCTACATAGATGTCCACATCGGGATGTGCATCTTGCACAGCTTTTACGCCTTCCGGTGCTGCAACCAGGTTCATCATTTTGATTTGGGTACAGCCACGTTTTTTGAGCACGTCAATAGCTGCAATTGCCGAACCACCCGTTGCCAGCATCGGATCAATTACAATCAATTGACGCTCTGTTACGTCTGTAGGCAGTTTGGTGTAGTATTCTACCGGTTGCAGTGTTTCCGGGTCACGGAACAGACCAACATGTCCAACTTTTGCCGCTGGCAACAATTTCACAACACCATCCAGCATTCCGAGTCCTGCACGCAGAATCGGCACCAGTCCAAGCATACGTCCAGAGATGACTTTACCTTGTGTTGCAGCTACAGGTGTCTGTACATCAATCGTCTCCAGTTCAACATCTCTTGTAATCTCATAAGCCATCAACGTTGCTACTTCATCCACCAATTCACGAAAATCTTTCGTATTCGTACGCATGTCGCGTATAAACGTCAGTTTGTGTTGAATCAAAGGGTGATCACATATTACTAATTTTCCCATCTAATTTGTCCCTCCGGTAAGTTCTTCATGTTAAGCATTTCCAAATATACCTAGCCACCATTCATGGGCTCGATAAATCCTGTATATTATATCATCACCAACAACGAATTACACCATCAAAGGGCACCCAATCATTACAGATTACCGAATCCTATAAAAAACAGGACCGGAAAATGATCATCCGGTCCTGTTTTGCTCATGCTGTTATGTCATTGAGTGGGAAAAATATGAATACAAGTGATGCTCCGCAAACAGATTGCACCTACGATCGCTGTTATCCCCTGATTTTTTTGATTCTCCTATAAAAGGAGAAAATCATGGGATAAAGGCGAGCGCTTCGCTTCTCCGGTTGCATTCTGCCAGCTTCGTCTTTTGTATTCCAATTTATCAAAACTCAAAAGAAAGCAGCATGAGCAAAGTTTTTTAGTATTTAAGATCTGTATAGAGCGGGAATTGGTCTGTCAGTGCAGTCACTTCTGCACGAGCTTCATCCAACTTCGCTGTATCTTTTGGATTTTTCAGTGTTTTGGCAATGATCTTACCGATCGCTACCATAGCTTCTTCGTTCATGCCACGGGAAGTTGCAGCAGGTGTACCAATTCGAATACCACTCGTTACAAACGGGCTTGTAGGGTCGAATGGAATTGCATTTTTGTTCACGGTAATACCGATGGAATCAAGCACATGCTCAGCTTCCTTACCAGTGATGTTCACGCTGCGTGTGTCGATCAGCATCAAGTGGTTATCTGTACCACCGGATACGATGTTCAATCCTTCAGCGATCAGTGTTTCAGCCAGAACCTGTGCGTTTTTCACAACGTTCTGTGCATATGTTTTGAACGAAGGTTGCAAAGCTTCTCCGAATGCTACCGCTTTGGAAGCGATCACGTGCATTAGAGGTCCACCTTGGGAACCAGGGAATACGGCTTTATCAATCGCTGCTGCCCACGCTTTGCGGCACAGAATCATACCACCACGAGGTCCACGCAGCGTTTTGTGTGTTGTTGTTGTTACGAAATGCGCATGTGGAACCGGGTTTGGATGCAAACCAGCAGCAACCAGTCCTGCGATGTGAGCCATGTCCACCATGAACAAAGCACCTACATCATTGGCAATGGAAGCCAACTTTTCAAAATCAATGGTACGCGGATATGCACTTGCACCTGCAACGATCAGACGAGGGCGGTGTTTGAAAGCCGCTTTGCGTACTTCATCATAATCAATCAGGAATGTATCTTCCTGTACGCCGTATGCTACAAAGTTGTACAGCAAACCGGATGCGTTAACCGGGCTACCGTGTGTGAGGTGTCCACCATGGGCAAGGTTCATACCAAGTACAGTATCACCAGGTTTCAACGCTGCAAGATAAACTGCCATGTTCGCTTGTGCACCGGAGTGAGGTTGAACATTCACGTGTTCTGCTCCGAACAATTCTTTTGCACGATCACGCGCGATGTCTTCAACGATGTCCACATGCTCACAACCGCCATAGTAACGTTTGCCTGGATATCCTTCAGCGTACTTGTTGGTCAGAACAGATCCCAATGCTTCGATTACTGCTTCACTTACGATGTTCTCGGATGCAATCAGTTCGATGTTGTTCTGTTGACGTTTCAGTTCAAGATTCATCGCTTCCAGTACTGCCGGGTCATTCTTGCGCAATTGTTCCATGATTAAATTCCTCCCAGTTTATAAGTGAATTTATAAAGTGAAACTAATGTTTACACAAAAACGGCGAGTGCAACACCAATCTGAAGAAACGAAGTAGTCGCCAAAAAGCTTTCTTTAGAAAGCTACTCCGGAAGCATAGGCTATCACCGGATTTCCCCTTCAAATAGGGAATAAAAAAATCTGGAGATAACAGCGATCGGAAGATGGTGATGCAATCAAAGTCAGGAGTGTAACCCAATTAGTCTCGCTTTATATGTTAGTCACAAAATGTCGAATCTGGTTGTTCTTCCATACGATACACCGCGCGTTCGCCGCCAATCAACTTCGGACGAGTCAACGCTGTGGTCACACGTGCATCTCCAACATAGCGGAGCGCTGTACGATAGGGTACGGCTACATGCCGGAGATGCATCCCAATCATCGTCTCCCCAATGTCCAGTCCCGCATGGGCCTGCACATGTTCAGCCAGGCATGGATCGGTCAGCGAACGATATGCTGCGGATGCCATTGAACCTCCGGCCTTGGGCACGGGTACTGCACCAACCTCGGTCAATCCAAGACGAGTAAGCACAGAACGTTCCATTACCAGCGCACGGTTCAGATGCTCACAACATTGGAATACCGTATCAAAACCGAATTCCTCCTGCACCTCGCGTATACCCGCAAGAAGCTGCTGTGCCACTTCAATGGCACCACTCGTACCAATCCGAGCGCCTGCGACTTCACTTGTGCTTGTACCGATCACAACGATCTGTCCAGGCCCAAGCTGTCCAGCAAGCGCCAGTTCATGCAGAATAGACGCGGTCTGTTCCTGCAATCCGGGTTGTTCCGAATCTAACTCTATAGTCATCCTATCATCGCCTCCCGATAAAATCATGCCCGCTGTCTCTTGGTTGTCCTTCGTATTCTTGCACGGCATCTCAGGTACTATTATAGCGAATAATCAGATGAAAGACGAAAAAAAGAGCAGTCTGCGGGTAACGCAGAATTGCTCTTTTGCCCAGGCGACCGGCCGTTTGTTCCGGTGCTCCATCGTGGTTATGCCCACTTCGTCGCCAGTTACACCGGATCCCTGTTTTCCCCTTCATCATAAAACAACCCGCGTCTAAAATCAACGGTTAATTTACATCACATGTCCTATTTTTATAACCTGCCCCGCAGGATCAGAATTATCCCAGCTTATCCAAAAGCCGGTCCAATGCAGTCCGAATCTCAGCTGCAGCTATATTGTAATCATCACGACTTCCCCCAAATGGATCGGAGATGTCGAAACTTGGGATTCGTTGTCTAATCTCAATGGCTCGTTCACGCTCCGATGCCAGGATCTCTTGCCCAAGGGCACGTTTCATCTCCAGCGTTGCAAACAGGCTGTCCAACTCCTGAACATCACTTAATACCTGTTCATCATCCTCCACATATTCTTTCAATGTATAGGTTTTGTGGACTGAATCGGGAAATACCTGCATGACATGTTGCTTATGACTCCGTGTTAATGTTAGAACCAGATCGGCCCAACCTACCAGGTTAGAGCTAAGTTGTGTGGAATGAGGTGGACCTTCAACGTTATGATCTCTCAACACTGCTTCCGCATGACGGGAGATCGGCATACCCGACGTTGCTGCCACACCTGCAGAGCGAACCTCTACCTGAATGCCACGCTCTGATGCCAGTTTTCGCAAAAGCCCCTCTGCCATGGGGCTGCGGCACGTATTTCCTGTACATACGAATAAAATATGTTTCATTGTGTTAGCCTCCCCATTTTACATATGATGCAAATGATATGATATCTCAAGTTTTATTCTAAAATATAAACAAAAGTCCAAACGCAAGCAAGATTGCGCCACCAATAGCTTCGCCGTAATCCCCAAGATTCTGGCTCACCCGACGGCCTAATAGCAGACCCATAACCGACATCACCCCGCCACAAACGCCGAAAGCAAGTACGGTTAAGATCAGATCACTGCTAAACATCCCTAAGGAAACGCCAACGGAGAACGAATCCACACTTACGCTGAGGGAGAACAAAACAACGCCGAGCAGGGAACGGTGGTCCACCAGCTTTGTATCGCCTTCACGGAATGCATTCAGAATCATATGAGCACCCAGCAAAACAAGCAATCCACCTGCCGCATACGTCGTAATGTCGCCGAGCAGGGAGCTGACGTATTTGCCCATATACATGCCGATGAGCGGCATGATGATATGAAATAGCGCTGTTACAATACTGATTCGCAATACATCCCGCAGCCGAATGCCCTTCATGCCAATTCCGATTCCGAGTGAGAACGCATCGAGGCCAAGCGCAACAGCCATGATCAAAATGGTTACCAACTGCCCTACATGGGCAGACACATCCCACATCCCCATACCCCCAAGTCACGTAAAGGTTCTTGTACACGATATGCGGACAAGGACCTAAACATGACCGATGAAAGGCAAACGGCGACGTTTCTATGGTTGGATGCTGGCTTTATAGAATCTTGATTTTGTTTTGGAAAAAGAGTGATTACTCTCCTGACTGTATGATCAGGAGAGATTAAAAGGATTGCTGGTTGCCAACTTGTATGAGTTGGTTACCCGCAGCCTTGAGCAGCCGATTCATAACGGCTGCTCCCAGCCCTTCGCGTGAGCAGGCTTCAGCCACAATATATGTGGCGCCTTGCTCATCGCAGCTGCGCAGCGCGGCGTATAGCCGGCGCGCTGCTTCTTCCAGCTCGCTGGCGTCGCCCAGCGAGAACACGGCATCGGCGCGGTACTGCTCCGCGTGCTCGGCGAATGCCAGCACCGCGGTGCGCTCTCCGCGCTGCGCCGCCTCTGCGAGGGCGGCGCTGATCCAGGCCGCCACCGCTGCGGGCGGCCCTTCTACCACGCACAGCGCCCCTGCGGGTGCGTAGTGCGTGTACTTCATGCCCGGCGAGCGCGGCGCCGGGCTGCCCACGCCATCGGTCCCCTCCGCGAGTAGCGCGGGGTCCGTGGCGACACGGGCGGCAACGGCGGACAGCTGTTCCGCCGTAATGCCGCCAGGACGCAGGATGGTGACGGTACCGTCGTCACCGACCTGCACAACAGTGGACTCGACGCCCACCCCGGTGGGGCCGCCGTCCACAATGCCGCCGATGCGGCCATACAGATCCTCGCGCACATGAGACGCGAGTGTCGGGCTTGGCCGCCCGGAGCGATTGGCGCTTGGCGCAGCCACAGGGCACGCCGCCGCCGCGATCAACTGCAAGGCCACCGGATGGTCCGGCATGCGCACGGCCACCGTGTCCAAACCGGCGGTGACACGTGGGGACACCGCCCCCGGCCTAACCGGCAGCACCAGCGTCAGTGGTCCCGGCCAGAAGGCCGCCATCAGCGCTTCCGCCGTTTCGTTCACTTCCGTGACCAGCGCATCCAACTGGTCACGGTGCGCGATATGCACAATCAGTGGATTGTCGGAAGGTCGGCCTTTGGCGACAAATACAGCCTCCACGGCTGCTGTGCTACGCGCATTAGCACCCAGGCCATAGACCGTCTCGGTCGGAAAGGCCACCGTCTGACCTTGACGAATGCAGGCTGCGGCAGCCTGCAAGTCGGCGAGCGCCTGTTGATCGGCGCTCCCCTTTTTCATACCCAACAATTCAATATTACCCATTCCATGATCATTCTCCGCGGCCAACAAAACACGTACATCCCATATCTCGGTGACCAGCTCTCCCGGAGTTTTCATCTCGCGATCTTCTCTAATATTCCTCAACTCAGAGGTGTGTTGCACAGGTTCGTTTTCTCTGCTCATATATCATCATTCCTAAGTTTCAAGTAGGTTAGTTCATATCCATATTCAATATAAGTAATTATAACATACCTGTCCCAACTCGGATGCCCTTCAAACTTCGCCCGGAAATTCACCACTAATTCATATTAAGAGGGCAGCTCCCTGAATCGAAGTCGCCCTCTGTTATAATATAAATACGTTGTTATGCGAACAATCCAGTTACCCAACTCCACAGTTTCACAGCCATATCCCACAGAAAGAATCTTGCTTCCGGTGCCGGTGTATCTCCCTGCACAGATGCCTCGGCATCTCCTGGTTCAGCCGCTGCGGCCGATACCGTTGAAGGTTTCGCCAGTGCATCCCCGGTCCCTGCATCAATGAAGCACAACGGCGGGAACAACACACACCACCAGTTCTGACCTTTTCCTTCGCCCAGCGTAATCCGAACCGCTTCATAATCTCCGGCAGGATAGACGGTACCCCCATACAGCTTGGTCGGGAACGGAACGGAACCCAGCTCTACCTGATATTCATAATTTAAACCGCGACTGGCCAACTCTTCTCCTACTCTATTCTCAATCTCGGACAAATGCTCACGAATAACCTTGCGCGCTTCATCCAGACTTTGCGGATTCTCCAGTTCGGCTACCCACTCGCCCATCTGAGCAACGACAGCATCCCGAATCTCACGTTTCACCAATTGATCTCCCGGTGCATCCGAGTTTGCTAGAATACGCAAACGAATTGATTGTTCCGGAATTGCTGTGGCCGCCACAGCTGCATCCGTTTTCTGACCTTCCCACATCATGATAATCATCATAAGACATACAATAATAAGTCCAATTTGTTTTACAATTCTTCTGCTCATTCCGTTCTCCCCCTCGGCTCTCTGATCACGCTACCTGCAACTCTCTCATGTCTATCAGTATGCCCGGGAGAACCGGAAGTAAACCTAGCATTTGCAATAAATCTACTAGAGTTTGTTCAAAAGTCTGCTTTTGATTACGAAGGATGCCTAGCTGCATCATCAACGTTGAATATGAAATTCAGACAAAATAAGCGGGAGGCTTACGAAGGTTGTTTCCAAAGGAAATATTTTGATTGCTCGCGTAGTTTATCCTTCGCTCCATTACTCCATTTCTAGCCTCATCATCTTCTCGGTACTGAAAACCCAACTTTTTGAACACGTACTACTAGAATGTGTGTTTAAACCCAGGCAAGTTATACGATGACAAATATCAGCGTCCAAAAAGACTTGAAGACTGTACTGGCTGACCCTAGGCGAATGACTCTCGCGAATGACCAGTCAATGTTCTAAGGAACCGAGGACGTCATATTTGCCCTTCAGGTCTTCTTTTGAAATTGTAAGGAACATGAGGCACGTTATTTCCCAAAATCATCTGATCAACACGCTACAAAAGGCTGTTTATGCTGATATAACGTGTCTCAGATTCCTTAGTTTTCTCTAGGCACTTCAAATCCCTGAATAAGATGCGTCAGGTTCGTTAGCTCCTAACTCTTAACTCCTAACCCCCTAACAGCTGGCACTTGAATCGTCACATCATGCTCAACACTCTATTTCCAACTCTTTCAGGTGCGCCTCAGCCTACAGCAGGCTCGAAGACACCTCTGCATTGCTTCAATCATCTCTCATTCAATCATTCTCACCTATCATGTTAAAAAGGCTGATCTGCACCTGATTACAGGACAAATCAACCTCTTTATTCCTACGAAAGATCACGTTATACACTCACCGCTTTACTTTTCACCTACAGCGACTCAACAGCTACACAGCACTTTTCTCTTTCTTGAGCATATTCCATAAACGTTCCGACAACCGAGGTTGCTGCTCCCCTATGAGAAGTTCATCTTCCTCTTCTTGTCCATACAACTTAATGCTCATGACTACACCGATACAAGCCATATTAATGAGCAAGGAGGTGCCGCCGTAACTGATGAACGGTAACGTAATACCTGTGAGTGGCATCAGTCCGAGGAACGCCCCCACGTTCTCAAACACCTGATACAACAACATTCCGATAATACCTACAATGATGACGGGTCCAGCGCGATCTCTGCATGCCAGAGCAATCAGCACCATACGTTGAATCAGAATAAAGTACAACAGAATCAGTACGGATGCACCAACAAAGCCAAACTCCTCTGCGATCACAACAAAAATGGAATCAGAATACGTATAGGGGACTCGTCCACTCTGAACGGATGTTCCTTGCAAATAACCTTTGCCAATGATGCCGCCTGAACCGATGGCTAAACCTGCATTTTTCGTATGCCAGGAAGCTTTGGAGGTAGCCTTTTCCGGTACAAGCCAGGGATCAATACGCTCTGCCCAATGCTCACGTTTTATCTTCTCAAGAAAAGTGAATACTTCATCATGGTAGAAGGTATAGGCTTTAACAAAACCAAAGAACGCTACCCCCACGATCGCCAGTGCAATCAATGCGTGCTTCAGCCTCATATTTCCGATCCAGAATACCGCAGCCAGAATCACCACATACCCCAGCGCATTTCCCAGATCATTCTGAGCCATAACAAGTGCAAACGGAATAAACGCCCAGCAGCCAATCGGCACAATATCTCTCCAAAATTTCAGCGTGCCTCGTTGTCTCTTCACAATCAAATGGGCGAGAAACAGAATCAGAATCATCTTGAACAGCTCTGCCGGTTGAAAAGAAAAATTCTCGCCAAGCTTCAGCCAACCGTTGGCGTTATTGATCGAACTTCCCAGGACATTAGCCAGAATCAGCAGTATAATTCCCAAGCCATACAAATAAAACGCATATCTCACGTATAACTTGTAATTCACAAGCCCGATCACAAGCACCGCAATGAACCCGGCCACATAGAAATAAATTGTTTTGACATGGTGATTCGCCAGTTTGGCATCTGTCTGCGTTCCGCTGTAAATCGCAAATACACTAATAATCATGAGCAACAGCATTACAAAAAGAATAACACCGTCCATCTTTTTCAGCATTCTCAACATGACTCCGTCCATCCCCCTGAAATCTAGCATTCTATGATTTCCAATTAAACTCAATATTACCATTGTATATAATTGGATAATAAAATGGAAATCCTAATCTTCACAGGAACAAACAAAAAACCCCGGAGCAGCTATCCCAATGTGACTGGGATAGGCCTGTTCCAGGGTTCTATAGTTATATCGCTATTTACGCTTATACGCATATATCTTACGTTCTGTTCACGAGAGTTATTGCTCTTGCTGCGACGGCTTCCGTCTGAACAACTTCATGACCATCTCAGTGATACTGAGTTGTTCTGAAGAACCCAGGATATCTTCATTTTCTTCCGTGTGAACTTTAATACTCATGACAACACCCATACTGAGCATGTTGAGCACAAGAGAGGTACCACCGAAACTGATAAATGGAAGTGTGATCCCTGTTAATGGCATCAGACCGATAAACGGACCAATATTAACAAAAATCTGATATAGCAGCATCGAAATAATACCTACAATCAGGTACGGCCCAGCCCGATCTTTGCACTCCAGTGCGATCAACACCAGCCTGTGAATCAGAATAAAGTAGAGCAGTAACAATACCGAGGCTCCAACAAAACCGAATTCTTCACCAATCTGCACAAAGATGGAATCCGCGTATGCGAGCGGTACTCGATTGGACTGGATTGTCGTACCTTCGAGATACCCTTTACCACTGATTCCTCCGGAACCGATGGCTAACTTGGCATTATAGGTCTGCCACAATACATCTCTGGATGTCTGTTCTGGCACGAGCCAAGGGTCAAACCGCTCAGCCCAGTGAGCACGTCCAATATCCTTGAGGAACTTGGCAACTTCATCATGATAATGAATATAGGCCTGTGTTCCACCAATAAAGGCAGCGACAGCAATCACAAAACCAATCAATGCATGGCTGAATTTCACATTGCCAATCCACAACAGGCCGACAAGAATGACTACATAACTCAAAGCATTCCCCAAGTCATTTTGAAGTAGAACCAACAACAAGGGAGGCAAAACGCACAGTGCGATCGGAATGACATCCCGCCCGAAGAATAAGGGTCTGTTTTTCTTTCTCGCAAGCAGAGCAGACAGGAAAACGATTAAACATAGCTTAAATAATTCCGCAGGCTGCAAACTCAGGCCAAATATGGATAACCAACCTTGAGCTCCATAATACGTAACACCGAAAAAGTTAACGATGACGAGTAGCAGTAAGCCCACACCGTAGATATATAAATAGTTTTTGATGATCACTTTATAGTTAATCATGGACATTCCGAAGAATACGATGAAACCTATAATATAGAAAATCCCTGCCTTTTGGGGATAGGATTCCCATCTTGGACGACCAAACGTTGTACTGTAAATCGATAAAATACTGATACCCATCAGAATAACGAGTATAAAGACAATAGAATAGTCTATCTTTTTAAATTTGTGCAGCATGTAATTATGTTCCCCCAAGCATTCAGAAATCTTCGGTATATCTCATTGTAGAGGATTTCACGGTAAAAAGAAAACCCGCGGAACCTTACATTTTCGTCACCTGTTCCGAAGTACGAACACCCAGGACATGCCGCTCGATTCCGGCAAGGTCCGGTACAATGATAATTTTCGGCCAATGTCCCGCCGTTTCAAGCAGATCCGCGATGTCGCGAGCCTGCCCCTGGCCAAGTTCAAAACCAATGATCTGCGGCGGCGCAGGCAGCAGCGCCAGTTGCTCCAGCATGATACGGTACGGTGCAAGCCCGTCCGGACCGCCGTCCAGTGCCATGCGCGGCTCATGATCGCGCACCTCTTGTTGTAACCCGGCTATATCCGCCGCCGGGATATATGGCGGGTTGGACACCAAGATGTCCACCCGAGCCCCGGCGAACGGGGCCAGCAGATCGCCTTCACGGAAGTCGATCTGTACCCCGTTCGCGGCCGCGTTACGCGCGGCCACTTGCAGGGCAGCCGCCGAGAGATCTCCGGCGCCTACCTGCCAGCGCGGGCGTAGTGAAGCCATCGTCACCGCGATGGCGCCACTGCCCGTGCCAATATCGACGGCGAACGGAGCGCCGTCAGGAAACACGCGGTCGGCTTCGCGCAGCACAGCCTCGACCAGCAGCTCGGTCTCCGGCCGCGGAATCAGCACGGCCGGCGTGACCTCGAACGGCAGCCCATAGAATTCCTGGCTGCCGATAATGTATTGCGCCGGCTCACCCGCAGCCTTGCGCGTGACGGCGTCTTCCCAGCGGCTGCGATGCTCGCTGGGAAAGGGCTCCGGCTGCATCATGTAATACGCGGCGCCATAAACGCCGAGTACATGTTCCAGCAGCAGCCGGGCATTGTTTTGCGGCTCATACACGCCGCACTTCTCCAAAAAAGAGGAAGCCTCCACGAAGGCTTCCCGACAGCTCTGTTCCGGCGTCATGACAAACTGCGCGCGGGTCACAGATTATTCTCCTCTATCCATCATCTCAGTCTGCTGAGCAATGGTCAGTGCAGACAAAATATCTTCAATCTCTCCGTTCATCACCTGATCCAGCTTGTGCATTGTCAGGCCGATGCGGTGATCGGTCACACGGCTTTGCGGGAAGTTGTACGTACGAATACGCTCACTGCGGTCGCCCGTTCCCACTTTGCTCTTCCGCTCAACAGAGATCTTTGCTTCCTCTTCCATACGTTTCATATCGAAGATACGTGTACGCAGAACCTGCAACGCTTTTTCCTTGTTGGAGTTCTGTGATTTTCCATCCTGACATGTCGCCACGATTCCCGTTGGAACGTGCGTTACCCGTACTGCGGATTTCGTCGTATTAACCGATTGTCCACCGGCACCACTGGAACAGAACGTATCAACACGGATGTCTTTATCATGAATTTCGATATCGAAATCTTCGGCTTCAGGCATAACTGCAACCGTTGAAGTTGACGTATGAATACGTCCGCCGGATTCGGTTGTTGGAATACGCTGTACACGGTGTGCGCCGCTTTCGTATTTCATTTTGCTGTATGCGCCACGTCCGTTGATCAAGAAAACAACCTCTTTGAATCCACCGAGATCATTTGTGTTCACGTCCATCAGCTCTACACGCCAGCCTTGTGCATCTGCATAACGTGTGTACATGCGGTACAGATCTGCTGCAAACAACGCTGCTTCATCTCCACCAGCTGCTCCGCGAATCTCAACAATAACGTTTTTGTCGTCATTCGGATCTTTTGGCAACATGAGTACACGAATCAATTCGTCCAATTCCTTCTGGCGAGTGCTCAGTTCGTCAATTTCCATTTTGACCATTTCGCGCATCTCATCATCCAGTTTCTCACCCTGCATTTCCTTCGCAGCTTCGAGATCCTGACTTACCTGTTTGTATTCATTGTACGCTTCATAAGTCGGTTGCAGATCGGATTGTTCTTTGGAGTATTCCCGCAACTTTTTGTTGTCACTTGCCACATCCGGGTCACACAAAAGCTCGCTCAACTTGTCATAACGGTCGGCTAACGCCTGTAATTTATCCAACATGTATAGTCACCTCACGCATTATTTTGTCCAAGCACATCATATTTTCGATAATTATTTCAATTCAACATTAATTACATCTATAATCTATATTCCACAACGCACAGGATTCTCACCGAATCCCCTGACCGCAGCATGTATTCACATTCATGTATGATCGACGTATAACATCGCTACAACGTCATCAAATCCTTTACTTTTAAAGTGATATCAAGAAATCGTGTACCCTGTATGAAACTCGCTTCAGCTCATCTGTTCAAGCGCGAATTTTAACGTGGTATACGACTCTTAATTATAGCATATTCTTACGGTTCTGAATAGTAACTATTCCGCAGGCGGATGAACTAATTTTTATAATGCAATTTTTCTCAACTTTCACTCGTTGCCATCCCGCTGATGGATTCGCCTACCGAAAATATTTGTAACAAATAGATCATTCCAGTTTATTTCTGATGTTGTAAAATATATACAAGGGACTCTATAATTCATAGTTTTGATATTTTAGTTTAGGAGGGAATGGATGATATGAACTTAACACCAGCTATTTTTCCAACAGAAAAATTAAAGATTGCTTTGGCACAATGTTCTTCGATCGACGGAAATATTGAAGAGAACGTTAATAGGGCTTATGAGATGATTGAAGAAGCTGGAAAAGAGCATGCCGATATTATCATGTTTCCAGAAAAATACCTGACGGGATATGTGCCAGAAATCGTAGAATCCAATTTAACTGAATATACACTATCCATTAATGATGCGAGGATTGAAAAGTTGCGTCAAGCATGCAAAAAGTACGGCATTTGGTCAATCATCGGAACCCCTTTAAGAAGAGGCGAGGATGTGTTCATCTCTTCAATTATAATAGATTCCAATGGCAATGAAGTAGGTGTTTATGACAAGTCTCATTTATTTCAGACCGAAAAGGAAATCTTTTCAACCAATAATGAGCAGGTCATCATCAAATTAAAGAACTGGAGTATTGGGATGGCCATCTGTTATGACGCAGGTTTTCCTGAACATTCTCGTCTTTTAGCACAAAATGGCTGTCATTTATATATGGGTAGCTCTCTTTTTAGTAAAGGAATGGGGTACAAAGAGTCACGAGTATGGTTTCCTGCCCGCGCTCTGGATAATACGATATTTACAGCGATGTGTAATCACGTTGGAACAACCGGAGTCTGGGATACGTGTGGACATAGCGGTGTATGGAACCCTCTAGGTGATAATATAATTGATGCCTCGCAAGACAACGTTGAGTTGCTCATAGCTGAATTAGACCCCGATCTTCTTAATCAAGCTAGAAATGGCGAAAGAATGCTTGCGGATTCGTTTGATATAAATAAAGAACACTATTCTTTCAAGACTATTGTCAGTAATTAAGCAAACCTCGTATGAATTGAAGCGTACATAAGTACATTACGATTGAAGTGGCCCCATACATCGATACTAAAAACCCTACAATCTTCAGGAGAAGATCGTAGGGTTTTGGTTATTGAATCTACATATAAAGGTGTAACAACTTATACGTTGAAACGGAAGTGCATAACGTCGCCGTCATTTACAACGTACTCTTTACCTTCAAGACGAAGTTGTCCGCGCTCTTTGGCACCGTTCATGGAACCCGCTGCAACCAGATCGTCGTAGGAAACAACTTCAGCACGGATGAATCCACGTTCGAAGTCAGTGTGAATAACACCCGCTGCGCCTGGTGCTTTAGTACCCTTACGGATTGTCCAAGCACGAACTTCCTGCACACCTGCTGTGAAGTATGTGTACAGACCGAGCAATTTGTAGGCTGCTTTGATCAACAGGTTCAGACCGGAATCCTCGATACCGAGTTCTTCCAGGAACATTTGTTTATCTTCGCCTTCCAGCTCAGAAATTTCTTCTTCAACCTTCGCGCTGATTGGCACCACTTCTGCATTTTCAGCAGCTGCGAATTCCCTTACTTTTTGCACATAAGCATTGTTTGCCACATCACCGATTTCGTCCTCAGCTACATTGGCTGCGTACAGAACAGGCTTCAGGGTAAGCAAGTGCAGATCACGTATGATCAGAAGCTCATCATCGGTAAGTTCCATGCTGCGTGCCGGCTTGTCATCGTACAGAACAGCCTTCACTCTCTCCAATACTTCTACTTCTTGAGAGGCAGTCTTGTTGCCGCCCTTCATGTTTTTCTTGGAGCGATCGATTTTCTTCTCAACACTCTCGATATCGGCCAGGATCAGCTCCAGATTGATCGTCTGGATGTCGCTTACCGGGTCAATTTTGCCATCAACGTGTGTAATGTTCTCATCTACAAAGCAACGTACCACGTGTACAATCGCGTCTACTTCACGGATGTGGGCAAGGAACTTGTTACCAAGACCTTCGCCTTTGCTCGCACCACGAACAAGACCAGCGATATCTACAAACTCAAACGCCGTTGGTACTGTTTTCTTAGGTACAACGAGTTCTGTCAGTTTGTCCAAACGCTCATCTGGTACTTCAACGATCCCCACGTTAGGGTCAATCGTACAGAACGGATAGTTTGCCGATTCGGCACCTGCTTGTGTAATTGCGTTAAACAATGTAGATTTACCAACGTTAGGCAAACCCACGATTCCAGCTTTCAAAGCCATGTATATGACAACTCCTCATTGATTACTTGTTCGGTATGGATAATCCTATACATTATATATGACAAACCTCAAGGCATCAAGGAACTTCGCCAATTCGACCAGAGTCCCATCCGCTTCCCGAAATCCCCGGTTAATGCAGATAATTCGTTTTGCGCAGATCTTAAGTTTTGCCTAGAATATCCGCTATTAGGTTTACCCTTTGATTTCCTTATACATCGTCAGATCCGTTACCTCATATCCCATCTTGCGATACAGGCTGCTCGCCCGCACATTATGTCCAAAGACATGCAAACCAATGCGATCCACGCCAAGACTCAAGGCCGTCTGTTCAAGCGCCTGCATCGTCTCTGTTCCGTATCCCTTACCACGGTGTGCTTCTTCAACCACAATATCCAGCAAAAAAGCATCTTTTCCACGGCGATTATCCGTGATATTAAACCAGATATACCCCACGTTGCCGTCCACAGGGTGCACCAGATTGTAGAGATACGCTCCAGGTGTGTTCAAGCCTTCTGGCAGATAACGTTCATAAGATTCCTCCGCCAGTTGCTGTGCCTCTTCCTCAGCCCAGGTGCCCGCTTCTACTTTTTCCTGTGCAAAATCCTTAATCGATCGAATGCGAAAACTCGCATAATCTTCCTGATTCATTGGAGAAATTTTCAACTTTTTCCCCTCCTTATTTCGAGTGATCTTGATTATGTATGATCTCTGTGCAGCCCTTTTTGCACTACTAGTATCTTATTGTATCCTGTTCTTCCGCTTAGCGCATGAAGTTATTCTGACGATTTGGATTTCAATTTTCATATTTATCCATTTTAATTATAACTTTTGATCTCTTCCCATCGTTTATACCTCATGAAGGAAAGGAGTGGATCACATTGAACACACGTCGCCGATTCTCAAAAAAGAAAATTATTATCATGTCCGCCATCGTACTCGTCATAGGCATCATCGCCTTTAAGAGCTTGCTGAATGCAGTCGATCCCTTTCGCCATTTAAGGATCACGATCCACAACCAGTCCGACTATGATCTCACCAATATTCAGGCTAGCCTAGTCCAAGGCGACAACTCATCTAACAACAACGAGAGTGGCTCCACCTACGTATTTGATAAGGATATTCCCAGTGGAACAAACGTGAAATTCGCCCCACGGCTGAAACTTTCCGGCGAGGGCGCCATCTCCTTGGCGTTTACGGACAGCCGCGGCAAAACCTATAACAAAATGGTTTGCGGTTATACGGAATACTTGTCAGGCAATTCCTACGTTACTGTAACCAATGGGAATATCACCGTGAAAGATGAATGTATGTAAAAGGTAGATCAGTCAATCATCAAATAAACATGCAATCTCCCTTTAGGAAGATTGCATGTTAGGGTCCTATTTTATTCAACATCGTTTATCACCGTTATTAGTTAGTAAAAAGAACTTTTCGGGCCTTTTACTTCTTGCTATGCAATAGGTTATAGATTATCATTGCAGCCTCCTGTCGGGTTAGCTGCTTTTTAGGCATAAACTTCCGATCGGGGTATCCTTTCATAACAGATTCTTGAGTTACAAGACTGATACTATTTCTAGCCCAATTGGAAATCATTTGGTTGTCATCGTAAAGTGTGAATGATGATAATACATAACCTTGTTTTTTCATTACGTTCTCAATCATACTTGATGCTTCTTCTCTCGTAACGTCCACATTCGGTCTAAGCGAACCATCATTGAATCCTTTAAGTATACCTTGTTGTAATGCAGGAGTTATCTCCGAATAGTACCAAGAGTTAGATTGAACATCGTTGAATTCATTAATATAAGGAACCACAGAATTATATCCAAGGGCTCGTTGTAAGAAGATTGCAAATTCGGCTCTCGTCACTTTTTGATGTCCACCAAACGAACCATCGGAATAGCCTTTGACAATTCCCTTCTGTGCCAAGTAGATAATAGCTTCCTTCGCATAACTCTTTTCTATATCTCTAAAAGTAACACTTGCAGGATTTTTCACTTCTCCATTCGAACCCACAACTTGAGTATCAATTGTAATGCTGTCGTTTTCCCCCGTAACCACACTAGGGATAGGGGTATTATTAACATTATGGTAAGGAGGAATAGGATAATTATATCCATATACCGTTGCACCACTTCCATCTGCTGGAGTTGTTACAGCAACCGTCTGTTTGCCAATGACCTCTTCTGATCCATCAGGTCTGACACGAACAGCGATGACATTATACTCATAATATTTATTTCGTTCGACGCCCACTTCACTAAACTGCAACTTACCGTTCACAGCAGTCACCATACCCTCATCACGTGTTTCTCCAGTGGCAGTATTCAAATACGTCTTACGGTAAACACCGTTTCCTAGAGGTTCGTACTTCGTTTGTGGATTACGTTCAACGTAATGAACTGCTCCTTCAATAGGTTGATATTCAAAGGCAATCGTTGCGTTTGAGGCATTCATTGGAGCCACATTCATCGGTTGAGGTATGCCCGCCGTCTGCACTTCGATTGTACTAGATTCAACCTTTCCGTATTTGTTACTCGCTACAACCCGATAGGTATATGTTCTTCCTGGTTGGAGCGTGTATGCGATCATCGTATTTGAATGACCTGACCATACTTTACTCACTTGATCCTGGTAGATCTCATACTGGGTTGCGCCCTCCACCAGATTCCATTGTAGGTCCACTCTATTATCGTACACTCGATTGACTCTGATGTTAATTTGGCCTTTCGGTGCCTCGTCCTCAGTCACTTTAGGAATTTTCACACTTTTAACTGCAGCTGAACCTTCGTTGTCTCCGTCCCTGCCAACCACTTTATAGATGTATGTGGTGTCAGGTGTTACATTTACATCCTCGTATAAAGTTGACTTGGTTACCGCCAAAGGCTGATCATTACGGGTGATCACATACTCTACTGCATGGTCTACCTTGCTCCACGTAAGTCTAACTTTGGTGGAATTCAGTGCTTCTGCTCGGAAATCTGGTGGATATGGAATATGAGGTACATTTCCGATGGTGTACTTCGTTTCCTCACTGTAAATTTCGCCTTTGCGAGCTACTAATGTATACGTAGTGACAGCATTAAAATTCACACCTTCGTCTATATATTCTACAAGCGGACCCTCATAAAGGATTATGGAACCACGCTTGAGTATATATTGTTCAGCACCTTCCACAGCGTACCACTTCAACTGAATACCATTGTTACCGCCAGGACCCGAGTAGTAATATCTAGGTTTGTCGAGTTTTGTGATCACCGGCTCCCCGTCAGCTAGGGTCGGAATAACGTAAGGATCTTCAGGAGTCCCCTGTCCTTTAAATTCCACATTATTTTTTAAGAAGGCTTTATATTTGAAGTTTTGTACCGCGCTGCCTGCTGCAACAGAGTTTATATGATTATTTGGGAATGCATCAGATCCAGTGGCTATCTCCGTAAAAACAGGCCCCTTATTACCATGTTTTGCATTTTCATATGTATTAGGATTAGCCAAAGCCAGGCTGGATATCATCTGATTCGGACGATTAGGATCATTTAGAACAACCCCTGTATATTTCTCTAAATCCTCCTTGGTAACGATCCCTACAGGAGATGAATAGCCATTAACGTACTCCCCTGTATCAAACGCATTGACATTCCACCATAGCGTGTTAAAAGGAGACTGCTTGTCTTCTTTAATTTTATTTAGTTCATAGCCCACACTATCTGCGAACTTGGAATACAGGTCTACTCTCCATCTAGCACTATCACCTTGTGTATCAATATATTTAGAAACGGTATTCTGAGAGATTAAGGTTTGATTATCCACGAGGTACCATTTACCGTATTGCTTAAGATCAACGACTGATCCAAACCCCGCCTTGGAAACTCCTAAAGTATAAGCATCCTTTGCAGGAGGCGTGATTATAAATTCTAATGAACGTTGAGTGGAGTCTGTAGGATTCGTCCAAGCTAACCTGATTACATTTTTCTCACCTTGTTTCAAACCATTAATGAGAGCACTTGAGCTGGATTGGCTGTTCAGATCAGTATTTTTCACGTCATTGACGTACACCTCTGCCTGTACATTGGCATCTTGCTTGTAAAACAGACTGATCGCATTGCCATTCACAAGCCCCCAGTTTACATAAGTGAAAGCGCCATTTACATCTTCTAACTCACCTGAAAGTTTCCCCGTAAAATCAATTCTACCCACATCATCGTAAATTGGCGCAGGTCCCTTCAATCTAACGAAGAGTAACTCTTGTTCTCCGTATTTTTCTCCGTCATAAGCGAGAACTCCGATCCTATATGTTTCATCTGATGCAACTCTTGTTATTGTGTACGTTCTTATATTTTTATCCATAGCAACTTCTCGATTGACAGTAACAGCATATTTAGTTGCTCCGGGAACTTCATCCCAAGACAACGTTATGGAGTTTTCCGTCGTGGTTACCGTTACGTTAGGTTTCGGCAAATATGACTTAGTATTGGTATCACTTATCGTTTCAGACGATGTAGACAATATAGAAGTGTTTCTCTCAGACAAGTCGACAGAGTTATCATTCGACTTGGAAGACTCCGTAGTTATTTTATCTGTACGAGGCTCGTCATTCGCATGAGCTACTTCTGTCCCTACTCCTGAAATCAGTATATTAACCAACAATAAATTAATAACTAGCATGAAAATTAATAAGTTCTTGAACTTCATGTAAGTATCACCTCTAAGGAAATTGTGTTTAATGCCTCATATCTCATATGTATGATCTTAACAAACCTGCTTTATTACTTTGGATATGTAAAACTTAAATATATACTTATAATTTCAAAATTTTAACTTCTAGTCGTGAGTCAATCCATCCTTTCTTAATTGTAAGTGAGTCTTCATGCCTATAAAATTATTAAAAACCATTCCTTAAGACTCATCAATCATAATGTGTAATGTATTAACAAACAATAATAAATTTTACTTTGAATTAAATCTTCATCTTGTTATACATTACAAAAAAGCATGCCGTTGATTATCGACATGCTAAAAGTAATACACCAATATTAATCAATTGACTTGTCGCAGTCCAAAGTTGAAGTGCCAAGTCCATTCAATGAACATTTCCACGTTTTCCTCACAGTCTAACGAACCCAAGAGACACTATTCAGCATTTTTCCTGCGTTTTGAAAATCTAACGAACTATAGACTCGTTATTTACTCTTTCTTTGGCGTCATCCGCTGCAAATCGCAGTTTTCTATCTCATTAGCGTGTGTGAGATTCGTTAAATTCCCAACTAACGCCTAAATGGCCATATAAGGTGTTACAGGTTCGTTAGCGGAAGTTGCTCCATCAGACCCAGCGTATACTCTCACAAGTCAAAGCTGTTCAGAAAGACGTCATCTCTCGTTTTATCTAACGCCGTTCCACCAGACGTGACGTCTGCTTCAAATCTTCAATCCGCCCAGCCCCAATGCCAAACATCACGGTACGCAACTCGAATTCGACCTGTTCTAACCGCTCATTCAGCGCATCATCGGACGCTACTGCGGATTCGAGCAGAGATCGACCGAAGCCTGCGAGATCCGCACCCAGCGCGAGGGCTTTGGCCGCATCTACGCCCGTGTACAGTCCACCACTACCAATAAGTGCACCCGCTGGGTTCAGCGCACGCACTTCCTGAATACACTCCGCTGTGGGAATGCCCCAGTCGGCAAAAGCTTCAGCAGCTGCCCGGCGTACCGGGTTATTGTTGCGGTACTTCTCCACCTGTACCCAGCTTGTACCACCTGCCCCGGCTACATCGATAAACGCGACACCCGCTTCATATAGGCGTTGAGCCGTCACACCATCGATGCCAAAACCTACTTCTTTCACGCCAACAGGTACTTCTAGCTCGCGACACAAGTTCTCAATCCGCTGAAATAATCCGCTAAAGTTGGTGTTGCCTTCCGGCTGGAAAACTTCCTGCAACGTGTTCAGATGAAGGACAAGCATGTCCGCCCCCGCAATATCTACTGCACGTTGGAAGTCAGCTGTTGTGAAACCATAGTTCAGCTGCACCGCGCCCAGGTTGGCAATGACCGGGATGTCCGGTGCCCAGCGCCGCACATCGAAGGTACTTGCCAGTTCTGGCTGTTCCACGGCAGCCCGGATCGAACCTACGCCGAGCGCCCAGCCTCTGGCGTTTGCTACTCGGGCGAGGCGCTCATTGATGGCGCCTGTTGTTTTGCTTCCACCCGTCATCGAACTGATGAGCAAGGGTGTGCGTACTTTTTTTCCAATAAACGAAGTCTCCAGATGCACCTCTTCAAAATCCAGTTCCGGCAGTGGGTGATGGCGAAAAGCAAACCGCTCCATACCGCTGGTTACCCCTTCTCCTGCCACATTCTCCTCAAGACAGAGGCGCACGTGTTCCAGCTTCCGTTCTCCCGTAGCCACTTCGGGAAGCAGCCGTTCGCCGGCTCGCTCTTGTTCATTCATGATGAGACCTCCTATGTGAGAATCGTGCGGATCGACAGGATAACCTGCCTGTTCCTAGCTTCTATGTATATAAGTCTTTTCTAAAAAAGACAAAACATTTAGTAAATAAGCATTACAGCTCAACTCTATCCAGTATAACGTTCCAAATCATCTATTGAAAGGATGCCCCGACACCAAATGTCTCACTTAAATCTCGGAGCACCACTATTTTATACCTACGCAAAAGCACGGATCATCCGTGGCATCTTCAAAGTTAATTAGCACAGACGACACACATAGGTGTGGATCAACAGAATGCACTTCCACTCCATCATCCCACACAACAAACTTATCTCAAGATTTCCGATGCCAATTGCTCACCAACAAGCTGTCCGGACAACGTCACAATCGGGGTTCCGCCGCCTGGATGCGTGGTTCCGCCGACGTACCAGAGTCCTTGTACATCTTTGCTTCGGTTGCCCGGACGCATAAAGGTCTGCTTCACGGAGTTGGACGAGATACCGTAGATTGAACCTTGATGCGCCAAGGTATCCCGTTCGATATCTCGCGGCGTGTATCGGATCAGCACATCAGATTGGTTCAACCCGGTAATTCCTCGCGCCTCCAATCGTTCCAGTACAAACGCACCGTAACGTTCCGTCTGCTGCTCCCAATTCCACGAATCCGACAAGTAGGGGGCATTGACTAGAATGAATAGGTTACTGGCTCCCTCCGGGGCCATACCTGCTTCCGAATAACCGGAATAACAGATGTAGATCGTGGGATCTTCGGGCATTTTGCGTTCACGGAAAATATGGTCAAACTCCGGTTCATACCGTTCCGGGAAGAAAACCGTATGATGTAACAGTGCATCATATTGTCTTCGCACACCCGCCAGCGTCACAAATCCCGAAATGGAGGGCTCATACTTCCGTATGCGGGCATCGCTCATCTCTTTCCGATGTTCCGGTGCAAGCAGCAGTCGATTCACGCTAAGCACATCTCCATTGGCAACCACCTGATCGGCTTCCCGGAAGCCTTGATCCGTATCCACGCCAGCTACTTTGCCATTCCGAACAGCAATCTGCCGGACTTCTATGCCGGTAATAATTTGTACGCCTTTTTCCTGTGCCAGACGAGTCATTCCTTCGATCAGTTGATAGGTTCCTCCTTTGACTCCGTAGATGCCCACTTCTGCTTCCACATGACCCATCATTGCAAAGATGGAGGGCGATTGATACGGCGATGATCCCACATAGGTCGCGTACCGTCCGAACATAGCCAGCGTATGTGGATGCTGGAAATACGAACGCAGTAACTTATCCAGCTTCACCGTTGGCCGCACGCGGAGCAGGCTGCGCAGCATCTGGAGATTGTATTTGTCAGAAGGAGACAGCAGCAACTTACCGAGAAAATGACGATTAGCTTCCGCATACAGTGCAGCAGATTCATCCATAAATGCATCATAACGAGCCGCATCCTCCGGACTGTACGTCGCGATCTGCTCTTTCATCCACCCGCGATTGCCTGACAAATCTACCACTGTGCCATCTGCGAATATATTACGCGTGCGGGGCTCTAACTCATATAACTGTACGTAATCTTCCATTGCTACTCCCGCATGGTCGAAGACTGAACGAAAGGTGGATGGCATCGTGATTGTGCTCGGTCCCCGGTCAAAATGATACCCGTCCCGCTCAATCTGCTGCAGCTTGCCACCTACGTGTTGCTGCCGTTCCAGAATGGTTACCTGCACACCTTGAGAAGCCAGTCGTATCGCACACGACAGACCTCCAAATCCTGCACCGATTATAATGACGTTACCTCTCAACTGTACCGCCTACCTTTCCATACATACCCCTTGCCGGAGCGGCCTGCCTGCCAGGAAGCGAGTCCGATGGCAATGACACAGGCCATGCTGACCGGTTGCAGAAAGGCAAGCCACCAGGGTTGTCCGCCAGCATGATCCGCTACTCTTTTCACAGCCATACCAAGTAATGTTCCTATCAATCCATACAGAATGGACACCGAACTACCCATCATAATTCCAATAATCAAGCCTAGCGGGGGCACAATATACATCAGTGTATACATGAACATCGTGCCAAGCAGCAGTACGTCTTTACGTCCCATACCTTCGTACATATTTTTCTTATATCCGTTCCATACTTCTGCCCCGTTCTGATACATGCGGGTATTTGTTACGTCATGCACATCGGTCAGCATCACCGGATGACCTGCACGCTTGACCGCTTTGGCAAGACTCATGTCATCCACCAGATGCGCCTGAATGGCAGCATGACCACCGGAAGCCTCGTAACTGGAGTGATGAATCAGCAAAAAAGCCCCCGTAGCGGCCACAAACATCGGACTGGATGATCTGCGTATCATGAAAATGGGCAGATGACTGATGATGGTGAAGACCATCATGGGCACAACAAGCTTTTCCATCCATGTCTTTGTTACCTGATAAGGAAAACCCGTTACCAGACCACCGCTCTGCTCACATCCTGCCGCAAGCGTCTGCCGAATGGCACTTGGCTCGAGACGCACATCCGCATCTACAAACATAAACCATTCTCCCTTGGCTTCCTGAACCAATCTGTGACACGCATGGGATTTCCCCATCCAGCCCTCGGGAAGATCGACGCCATGCAGCAGACGCACACGTGCATCGCGATCCGCAATCGCTTGTACCATGGCCGCTGTCTCATCTTCGGAGCGATCATCCAGCACCAGCACTTCCATCCGGAATCCCGACGTCTCGCTCGCGAGTACACTTTCCAGACATCCTTCAATATGTAGTCTTTCATTTCTGGCTGGAATCAGCACCGAAACCAGCAGGTCTGGTGGTTGTATTCGGTCTGCTCGGAATGAACGTACTTTGGGCAGACAGGAGACATTCCATAGAGCGAACAGCAACTGGATACCCAATATGCTTGTAAGCACAGTCCAGAAGATTTCAGATGCATTCATGCTAACGGTTCACCCGCTTTCGTGCCGCATCGTATTTTTCACTTGTCGAACGTACATGACGAATCAGCGGAAGCGCATCTGGCAAACTTCCCTGGCCCATCCGTACAAGCGCTGATCTGTGATCGTCTAACTGCTTTTCCAACAAAAGGCCAAGTCTGGAGGCAATCTCTTCACTCTTCCATGCCTTCCAGTCTTCCATCACAGCCGGGCCCGCCTGCATCGATATTTCCGGTAGGTCATGCTGGACCATCCCATGACACAAGGTTACCGGTACGGCGATGGCATTCGGAGAACGACGAAGCAACAATCCGATGCCTGGACGGAACTGAATAGGTCTGGCCTCCTGATGCAATATTTCTCCTTGCGGAAAAATCCAGACCCTTTTACCCGAATCCAATAATTCACTGGTGTACTGTAGAGAGGTCCGAATACCGGACGCACTCTCCTTATTGATCGAATACGCACCCAATTTACGAAAAAAAGCATATTGCTGAAGCTGTTGCTCCTCCATCATCACATAATGATCACCCCGCGATGTCTGCCTAGCCGCATGATAGAGCAGCAGACCATCCCACCAGGAACTGTGATTCATGAAATAGATCACCGGACGAGCCGGATCAATCGGGGAGTTGTCCCTGATATCCAACTGCGGGTCCAGTGACCCTGTGAGCGTGAAAGAGCGGAAGCGCCGACGCAGCAGATAATAATGATTGTATAAGGCAAAAATATGATTAAACGGTTTTGATTTTACGGCGCGAATCATAGAGCCAGCTCCCTTCGGCAAGAAGCACCCCAGCAATGGCGATGATAAAGCTTCCTGTAATCCCTTCCTTTAGGGCAAGCAGGCCGAACAAAAGAATAAACAGCTGATACAGCCATTTTGCACGCAGCAATGAGCTACGGTCACCAGGCATGGCCGGAAGGAAGAGGGACAGGAATGCACCCATGATAAACCAGCTTATGTAATTGGTCCACGGAACACCGTAGAAACCGCCTGGAGCTTGCCATTCCCAGAATCCTCTCGCATGCGCAACAGGGTCGAGTACCAGATCGAGAACAATCGCCCAGAACCCGGTCTTCACTGCTCGAAGCAATTTGCCAGTCCAGGTTGAACCGCCACCACTTAACAGCGCCGAGTTACCAACCACTGCGATCCAGGCGAAACCCAGCGTAACCGGCACACTGAACAGATGAATCCCGAAGAAGTCTGAGTAAGCATATTCACCAAAGGGCCAATGCGTATGCACTCCTACCCACTCTACGCCCATTCCTCCAAGCCAGATGATCACAGAGGATATCCAAAGTCCGGGTTTCAGCCAGATGACTGACTGGTCGGACAGGTCTGTCCGATTACGCCCTTGATAGATTAGATCCAGCACATACAATGCGTAAAAGATTAGAAATAAACCATTTGAAAAAGACAATACGTCAGGCACACCGATCGTTAGCATTAAGGTTGCTCCAATGACATACCACGCCCAGTAAAGCCACTGGATCATCAGGATACCGCCGTTCGGGAGGCTTGATAGGCCAGCATCGGGTAACGTTTCACAATCGCACCCAGCATCTCCAGTTTCAATTCATCGCTAACATATGCCCGTTTGGTATATACGTCATAGTCGTTGCGTTCAACCGCGTGTAGAATGGTGGAGTAAAAGGCTGCTGCCAGCTCGATGGAAAACGCACTTTCCGTTGGGTACGTATCCAGACGATCCATGCCAATACGGAACCAGTTCAATGCTGCAGCTTTTAATTCATGAACAATGGCAATAAAGCGTTCGTCCACGACCCCGTCTTCAAAGTCCTGCTCGGTGTAACCATGCTTCTCCATGATCTCCAGCGGAACATACCGGCGCACTCTGGCCCGATCTTCACCAACATCCCGAATAATATTAACGATCTGCATCCCTTTACCCAAAGCGATCCCGTTCATGGCTACTTCCGCGCCGTTATCATCCCGCAATACAGGCAACAACATCTCGCCTACGGTTCCGGCTACCAGATAACAATAATGCTCCAGTTCCTGCATCGTTGCATAATGCGTTACTTTAAGATCTGTGAGTTGCCCTTCCATCTGACGGAAAAATGGCCCCTTATCCAGATGAGGAAAACTGCTGAACAACCATCTCAGTGCTGGCCAGATAAAGTGTCCTTCCGCTTCCTCTAGCCGATCAAACAAGTCATGGATCTCGTGAATCGTATAGGGCGAATGTTCCGGCTCGTCTACACTGTCATCAATCATGCGGCAGAAGGCATAAATGACATATACCGCTTCCCGACGTGGACTAGGCAGCCCTCTAAAGGCCTGATAAAAGGAGGAAGAACCCTTTTGCATCAACTCTTCACACCTGCTCAAAATCGCTTCATTCATGTTCCCATCTCCTTCATGAGTTGATTGACGGCCATACGTGCACTCTGCATCACAATCGGCACTCCGCCACCTGGATGTACAGATGCTCCTGCGGCATATAATCCCTTTATATTAGGGAATGGTTTGGGTTGTGGTCGGTATACACCGGACTGGAACAATACAGGTGCTATACCGAAGCTTCCGCCCCCATAGAGACCGTCTCGCTCTGCGTCAGCGGGTGTACGTACCTTTTTCCACTTGATCGCTGCACGAAGTCCCGGGAATCCTCGTTGCTCCGCTTCTACCAGTACCCGTTCTGCCAATGCTTCGCTCTCCTGATCCCAGTCGACACCTGCGGCATCTGGTACGGGAATGAGGAAATACAAAACACTCTGTCCTTGAGGCGCTGCAGTTTCATCCAATGCGACCGGATTAAATACGTAAAATGAGGGCTTTGCCGGAATGCGTCGCTGATTGAAGACTTCCTGCAAACTACCTTCAAGACTCGGTGGCAGGAAGAACTGGTGTGTCGTTGCATCTTCCCAGGTTCTATCTACGCCCACATAGAGCAGTACACATCCGGAGGAGGGACGATACGGCTTTCTTTTGCGCGCTACCTCTGGTGACTGTCCAAGCAAACCTGATAGATGGGGGAAATCACCATTGTAGATAACTGCATCCACATTTTCTGCGCCTGCTGCCGTTTCTATACTTTCACATACACCATTCTTAATCGTGAGCCCGGTAACTTCCGAATTCAGCACAACACGCCCACCACGCGATGTCAGCTCCTGTTCCAGAATGGCCGGTAATGCTGCATATCCGCCTTTGACCATCCAGATTCCATATTCATGCTCTGCATAAGGCAAAAGGGAATAGATGCCAGGGGTCCCGAACGGTGATCCACCGATATACAGACTTTGCAGAGAATAAGCGTCGAGCAATTCCTCGTGCTGAAAATAATCACCTACCGCTTTCCGGACACTTTTGTGTGCGCGCAATCTGCCCATGAGTGACATGAGAGATGGTGTGAAGAAATCCCTTTTGCGCGGAAAAGCCCTTTCCAGGAACGCTGCCCGGCCTGCCGGAAACAACGTGTCCATATCTTTCATGAATCGTGTGAATCCCCGGCTTTCTCCCGGGAACAAACGTTCAATCTCCGCCGTCTGCTCTTCACGTGACGTCATCTTGGTCATGACCCGACCACTGTGGTAATGCACTCTGTATAGCGGATCACAGCGAAGCAACTCAATCTTCGAACGATCTACGCCTGCTTCCTCCAATATACCAAGTAACATCTCAGGCAGAAGCACAATGGTTGGCCCCTGATCGATCCGGTACTCCCCTTCCTGCTCATACCCAATTCGTCCGCCAACGCGGGAACCCCGTTCATACACGGTGACATCCCATCCCTGACGGTTCAATAACAGTGCAGAAGTAAGTCCGCCAATCCCTGCGCCTACGATAGCGGCCCGCTTCATGAATGTCCTCCAGCTTCTGCCGTCTTCACATACGAGGAAGGTTTGGAGCGTGTGCGCGCGTCCTCTTCCTGAATCAGTCTCACACTGATCCGTGCCGATTCGAAGATCGTGGGCAACCCGCTGCCCGGATGTGTTCCGCCGCCTACCAGCCATACACTTTTCAACTCTTCAAACTCGTTATGGGGACGCAGGTACATCATCTGACCCAGATTATGTGCCATATTAAACGTTGCTCCGCGATACACATCCAGTTCAGTCTCCCAATCAAGTGGAGTGAACAGCATACATTCTTCAATGCGACTGCGTATGTCTGCCAGCTCAGGAATGCCTTCCATACGTTTCATCATGGCCTCTTGCACATTCTCCCGTTCTGCCTCCCAATCAATGTCTGCGGTAAGGTTAGGCGTAGGCATGAGAACATATAAAGCAGATTTCCCTTCCGGTGCCAGCGTCGAATCAAGTCTGGAAGGGTTATGAATATATAGAGATGGATCGGCTGATAACATTTTATGCTTCGTAATCTCATCAACGTTCAACCGGTAGTCCTCGGGAAAATAGATCGAGTGATGCGGCAGGTCCACCTCACCATCCACACCCAGATACAGCATTGCTGTAGAGCAGGAATACTTTTTGCGTTTCATTTTCTCAGGGGTATATTTCTTAAGTACGCCCGGTTCGAACAGATGATTCACCGCATGTGCGAAGTCGGCGTTCACCACCACATGGTCTGCTTCGATGCGTTCACCATTCTCAAGCAACACACCTTCTGCACGACCATTGCGAACGATGACCTGTTTCACCGGGGTGGAAGTATGTATTCGTCCTCCGTATTCTTCCACGACATCAGCCATGGCCTGAAAGATCCGATTCACGCCGCCAATGGGGTGGAACAATCCGTAGTGATGCTCAATAAACGATAGTATGGTAAAGGTGCCCGGACAATCCCAAGCAGACATGCCAAGGTATTTGGATTGGAATGTAAATGCCCAGCGTAGACGCTCATCTGTAAAATAGCGAGACAAGATTCCATAGACTGTATTGTGGACATCAAGCTTGGGTAGAGCTGTTACCGCATCTTTGCGCAAATAGTCAGTCAGCTTGCCAAAAGGACGACGGAGCAAAGGCATGACTTTGCCAAACTTCACTTCCTCTTCTTGCATGAACCGAAGGTAATTGTCTTCATTGCCCGGGAACAATTTCTTAATCTGTGCAGCTGTATCTTCCCGATTACGAGAAGGCATGAACACCTTATCACCAAAGTTCAGTGCGTACAGTGGGGTTAACTCTTTCATATGCACATAATCGGATAACTTACGTCCCACCACGTCGAACATCTCTTCAATCAGCTGGGGCATCATCAAAAATGTAGCACCCCGGTCGAATCGATACTCACCCAGTTCCAATCTGGCAGAACGCCCCCCGATGACTGGCTGTTTCTCATACACATCTACCTCGTACCCCTGACCGGACAATAACATCGCTGCTGCAAGTCCACCCGGACCTGCGCCAATGACAGCTGCACGTTTGCGTTGTTGATTCGGTATCATGCCACTCACCTTTCTATGTAGGGAATTCCTATAGTTCTCTAGCCCCTAACCTATTATTAAACCGCCCAAGAACACTTTAAGCGGTAACTAGCAAAAACATTATACAAATATAATACAAATATTATACGACCTTGTAAACCAAAAAATGACCCGCTGGTCAAAATACGAGAATACTCCTTTTATAAACACAAAAAACATCCCTTGATCACTTTCGTCAAAGGATGTCCTGTATTCACTAACCTATTCATATCATTTGAGATTATGTTTAGTTATTTGCCTGTCCAAACCTCGCACCAGTTGGTCGATTTGCGAGATACTCACGTTCTATCCATGACTGCCAATCCGCTGAATCCTCTGGCATAATCCATTGCGGGTAACGAGCATGCTCTGCACGCTCATAGCCCTTTCCACCAAGTACGAAGCGAATATGTGGAAACTCGTTTTTAATTCGCTCTATAAGCTGATCACACCGTTCAAGAAGCCCTGGGCTTGTGATTGAAAGGCAGACCAACTTGATCTTTTGCTCCCGAATAATCGGGAAGAGGCCTTCTTCTGGCGTGTTCGCACCGAGATACAGTACTTCCGCTCCATTTTTACGCATAAAGAGAGAGAACAGCAGCAATCCAACCTGATGGTGCTCCCCTTCCGGACACAACGCCAGAACTTTGGGCAGATGCGGATAGATCGGGAACAGATGGAAAAACTGATAAAACCGCTGTGAAATCAACTGTGTCATGAAGTGTTCCTGAGCCACCGAAGCCCTGCCTTGCTCCCATGCATCTCCAACCCGAACCAGAATGGGCACCAACACATGATAGAACATCGAGTCATACCCATACATGGTGAACCCAAAATCAATCAAACCATTGGCACGTTCACCCTGAAAGTTGTAGAGCGAGTCATAGATCTGATCTGCCATGCGTGCGTAGGCTTCTTCCATCGTAGGCACCGGAGCCATGATCGGCGTGGGTACAGCCTCGGGCGGATTTAATTTGTTTACTTTCAACATCCGTACCGCTTCCGAAATATTGGTCTGATGTAGCTCAACCTGTTCTTTCAACCAGCGCAGATCCGCAACATTCTCTTCGGTATACATTCGATAACCCGATTCCGTCCGCTCAGGGGTGACCGCACTATACCGATTCTCCCAAGCCCGGAGCGTCACCGTCGGGATACCGAGCATGGCAGCGACTTGTTTGATGGAATACACCTTATTACCCACTTTCTTTCCTAAATGTCCAGATTTCAAAGGTTATATCATTGGTTCCCCGTCCTTGTCAGGCATATAAAAACCCTAACATTCTACAAAAATAATACACTCATTATACACAACGCTCAGACACCTGTCGATTGCATACTGCCAATTTTGCCATATGCATTTTACCGCTACATTCCTTATGCTGGTGGGTTCTCCTGCGTCAACGTTATCGTCCGTGTGGTAATAGAAGTCAGCAAGTACAGAAGGGGGAGTCCACCGTTGGCCTCATTACGCCGCCATACATCAGACCGCAAGTCTTCACGCGGCAAATTTCCATACATACGCACAGGAATCGTCCTATTGGTCCTATGGCTCATCGCCGTCATGCTCTATCAGACCTACAAACCATTACCAACGGGCATTTCCTACGAAAGTCCGGAGTATCGTGTAGATCAAGTCGAGTTCCTGCATGACCTCACTTATCCTTCCTCCGACGGACAGATGGAGCACGAACAGCAGATTTTCCAGCGCATGATGCAAATTGTGGAGGAAGCAGAGCAGTTTATCCTGGTGGATATGTTCCTGTTCAATAATTATCAGCACAAGGGACAGAACTTTCCTCCCGTGAGTACTGAATTCACCGAAGCGCTGGTCGCCAAAAAAAATCAACATCCTGATATGGACATCTGGTTTATTACAGATGAAGTAAATACCAACTATAACTCAGCACCCAATCCGTTGCTGGAACAAATGAAACAGGCAGGCATTCATGTGGTCATCACGGATGTGGACCCTTTGCGTGATTCAACTCCAGTATACTCTGCGGTCTGGCGGACCTTCTTCCAATGGTTTGGCCAATCTGGAGATGGCTGGATCAAAAACCTGATGGCCACCGATGGTCCAGATGTAACTGTACGTTCCTATCTCAAGCTGCTCAATGTGAAGGCCAATCATCGCAAAGTTGTTGTTAGTGAGAAGAAGGCCATTGTCTCTTCTGGCAATATTCATGATGCGAGTGCCTACCACTCGAACATTGCATTTGAAGTAACAGGTCCAATCATTGGCGATATTCTTCAGTCAGAGCAAGCGGTTCTCGACATCTCAGGCGGAGGTCAGGTTCCTGCATACACAGCCCCTTCCACGAATACAAACACGGGAGATATACGAATACGCTATTTAACGGAAGGCAAAGTGAATGACGCTGTACTCCATGAGATCAATCAGGCTGGCAAAGGTGACACCTTATGGATGGGCATGTTCTATGTGGCCTCTCCAAAAGTATTGGAAGCCCTGCTGGAAGCCGCAAAACGAGGAACCGAGATCCGGCTTGTACTTGATCCAAATGAAAATGCCTTTGGTCAGGAAAAGATCGGCATTCCGAACCGTCCTGTCGCTGCTGAATTGCATGATAAATCCGACGGTAAAATTCAGATCCGCTGGTATAACACCACCAAGGAGCAATACCATACCAAGATGATCTATCTTGCCAAAGCAACCGGTGATCATATTGTCCTGGGAGGTTCAACTAATTTCACACCCCGAAACATGAATGACTACAATTTGGAGAATGACTTATGGATTGCTGCTCCTCCAGACAATAAGTTCACGCTTGATATCGCGAATTATTTCGAGCGTATTTGGAATAATGATGATGCGGAGTTTACGCTAAACCTGGATGAGTTTCAGGAGAAGACTACGTTTTTGAAAGGTATCCTATATAAGCTGCAGCTGATTCTGGGTCTTACGACCTTTTGATCAAAAACCACATTCATACCTGTTATATCCGCCTGTACTCTACTGTGCAGGCGGATATTTTCATCTTGACAGGCGATGTGAAGTGTGAAAATATAATTACCTAACGACCGTTAGGAAGGTGATTGAATGACTGCACAATCCATTCGGGATGCTGCCCTGTTCCATTTTGCGAGAGATGGCTATGAGGGAGCTTCTCTGAGAGCTATTGCTGATGAAGTCGGGATTAAAAAACCGTCCATATATGCACATTTTAGCTGCAAGGATGACTTGTTTTTGCACACTCTGGCCTTTGCTTTTCACGAGGTAAAACGGCACACACTGGAATATTTCCGCGATCATGCGGATATGCCATTGGAGCAGAGGCTGAAAGGCTTGTTGATCTGGTTCGAACAAGAATACAATGCCCATGCTTCGGCTCGATTGATGTTGCGTAATTGTTTTTATCCACCCCTTTCTCTGTATGGCGAAGTGATGGATCAGGTGTATCCGTTTATCGATGGCATGGAACGTGCACTGAATCGTCTGCTGCAACGGGCAATGCGTAATGGAGATATACCGCCCCTTCCCGCGGAACAAGCCGCCATTGCATTTATGACGTTCCTCGACGGCATTACCGTGGAAATTATCTATGGAAGCTCACGTCGGTACAAGAGACGGTTGGAAGCATCCTGGCCTGTCTTTTGGCATGGCATTCATCATTTGAACGAAGAGGCACAAAGCGTTGTGCCGAAAGGAGATTTAACAACATGAACCGCAACTGGTTATATGTATTTATCGGTGGAATTATTGAGATTGTCTGGGTAAGCGGGCTGAAACATGCCTCGAATGCCTGGGAGTGGACTTTAACGGGGATTGCCATCGTGATCAGCTTTGGACTGATCATTGCCGCTTCCAAAAGACTGCCTGTGGGTACGGTGTATGCCGTCTTTACGGGAATTGGTACGGCGGGTACCGTCCTTACGGAAATGGTACTGTTCGGTGAACCGTTCCGCTTGGCCAAAGTATTGCTCATCGGGCTGCTGCTCTGCGGCGTAATCGGACTGAAGCTGGTTACGGATCAGCAAGAAGCCCAAGGAGGTGCAGCGTAATGGCTTGGATGGCAATTGTAGGTGCAGGGATATGTGAAATTTTCGGCGTAATCGGTATTAATGGTGCTTCCACCAAGAAAGGATGGCCATACATCGTACTTATGCTGGTGTCGTTTGTGTTCAGCTTCTCGCTGTTGTCCTACGCCATGACGTCCATTCCCATGGGCACAGCGTATGCCGTGTGGACGGGGATCGGGACGGTCGGCAGTACGTTAACAGGCATGTTCCTGTTCGGTGAACGGAAAGAAGCGAAGCGTATCCTGTTTATCGCGATGATTTTGGTGGCAGCCGTTGGTCTGAAACTGATCACATAACGGAACAACTGAATTACACTTTATATCTCCGATTGCAGTACCACTTTCCGATCGCTGTTATCCCCAGATTTCTTTGATTCCCTTTAAAGAGGGATAAATCTGGTGATAAAGGCGAACACTTCGTTTCTTCAAGTTGGTTCTGCAATCTACGTTATCGTGTAATTCTTAGCCTCCATTATGATATCTATTAAATTCTGTAATATAAAAAGACGACTTCGATCAGGAAGTCGTCTTTTTTGGGATATGATATAAATAGGGAACCTCTCTACAATCTGCTACGTAAGAAAGGATGTCGTAATCATGAAAAAATTATTGGCACGGATAGGTTCTTATACAGGGTATACCCTTCTAATCGGCATAGCCCTCTTCTATCTCATCGCTTTTGTCGCCATTATTATACTCGCCTTGTACGCCTTTGCCGGAGTAAACTAACTTATCCATTCTTAATACCTTATCCATAACGTACATACAAGCTACACCTTGTTACTTGCCGTCTCTACTTTCATTTGATCAACCTCTTTTCTCCGCTCTAATTTTCCAATTTACTCCCATTTGAATTCCTTCAACCAGATCGTTTATACTAAGTTTGACCCTAGAGTCAATTCAAGAACTCATAAGTTCCCTGATGAGGTGAAAGTATCGTTAATGAACCCTATACATGAGATGAATGAGAAGAAAAAACTCATCATTACTACAGCACTCAAGCTATTCTCGGAAAAAGGCAGTGCCGCAACCTCCATGCAGGAGATTGCAGAGATATGCGGGATGTCTAAGGGAAGCCTCTACCTTATATTCAAATCCAAAGAGGAATTGGAAGACAGCACGATGGAGTACTGCTTATTTACGCTCATAGACGAACTATCCCAGATCGAACATGAAGCTGACCTTACTCCGAGAGAACGTTCACACAAACAGATTGAGACACTGCTGGGCCATGTGTCCGAGCTAAAGGAATTTTTGCGTGTACAGATGCAAAGCATGATGATGAATGATGAGCCACATCGCAAGGAAAAATGCAGCCCGCAGCATAAAGATTTGGAGATCCTTACCCTACACGGTTTCAAGGACAAACTGGAAGATATGTACGGACCGGAGATTGAACCCTATACGATAGATCTTATTTTGCTCATACAGGGTATGTTCCTCTCCTACGTTAAGATCTGGTTTACCGAAATGCCTTCCCTTACCGTCTCCAAAATGGCAACCAATATGCTGCAAATGATTGATTATGCAGCTTACGGATTGCTCGATCAGCGCCCTGCGCCTTTGATTTTGTTGGAAGACTGGCCCGCATGGAATAGTGATCCAAACACAGACTCCACTGTGATGCGTCATCCCATTCACATCATCAAGCAAATGCAGGATATCGCTGGTTCCGAACTGCCCGCAGGGCAAACAAAGAATGATGTGCTCGAAACTATCGCCATTCTCAGACAGGAGATGATGGAATTCACGCCTCGGCGTGCCATCATTCTCGGCATGATGCACAATTTGGAGAGCGTATCTGCCATCAAACCTTTGCACTCTGAGCTTAAGCACAGTCTGGATGCCAAGTATAGCCGGTTTATCCAGGCTGACTCGTCACACATATAAACAGGAGAAACAGAGAGGAGAAGAAACCATCGTATGAAAGGTATTATTAATTTTTCACTGAACAACAAGTTTGCGATTTGGATTCTGACAATTATCATCTCTTTTGCAGGTCTGTACAGCGGACTGACGATGAAACAAGAGACAATCCCGAACATCAACGTACCGTTTCTGAATGTCACTGCCATTGATCCGGGGGCTGCACCGGAGGGAATTGTTGAGGATGTCACGAAGCCGCTGGAAGTAAAACTACGTAATGTAGATGGCGTGAAGACGGTGACCTCCACTTCCATGGAGAATGCAGCATCCATTACACTCGAATTTGATTATGGAACAGATCTGACCAACGCAACTGCAACCGTTCGTGAGGCACTGAATGAAGTTCAATTGCCTGACAGCGTGCAGAAGCCGACCATTTCCAAGTTCAGCATTAACTCTTTCCCGGTTGTATCTCTAAGCCTGTCCGACAAGGACGGTGGTGACCTGGAGCAATTGACACGATTGGTTGAATCGGATATTCAGCCTGCACTCGAAGATATTGACGGTGTAGCTCAGGTTCAGGTGTCTGGTCAATATGTAAAAGAAGTTCAATTGAAGTTTGACCAAGCCAAAATGGCCGAGCTGGGCCTGACCGAAGATACGGTAAACGGCATCGTTCAAGGTTCATCCATTCGTGTGCCCCTTGGACTGTTTGAACTGGATAAATCCCAGAAGGCCGTTGTTATAGATGGAAACATCGTCGACATCGATGATCTGAAAAACCTTGCCATTCCAGTCGTACCCGGCGGTGCTGGCGCTTCTGCAGGTAATGGTGCAAGCGCAACCCCACAAGGCTCTGGAGCACCAACTGGCGAAGCAGGTCAAGGTACCGCTCCAAGTGCTTCACAAGGAACGGACCAGGCTGCTGGCGGTAATGCCGGCTTGGGTAGTCCTTCGGGCGCTGCCAACGCAGCTGGTATCCCTACAGTGAAATTAAGTGAAATTGCCAAGATCGAAGTCATCGGTCAAGCAGAATCCATTTCCCGGACAGACGGCAAGGAATCGATTGGTATTTCCATTGTAAAATCCAACGATGCCAACACGGTTGATGTCGTTAACGCAGTCAAAGATAAAGCGGAAGAGTTGCAATCGCAGTTCAAAAATGCTGATTTGACTGTACTGCTCGACCAAGGTAAGCCGATTCAGGACTCGGTGAACACGATGCTGGGCAAAGCCGTTTTTGGCGCCTTGTTTGCCATCCTGATCATCCTGCTCTTCCTGCGTAATATTCGTTCAACCATTATCTCCATTATCTCGATCCCGCTCTCCTTGCTGATGGCATTGACTGCGCTCAATATGATGGATATTACTTTGAACATGATGACGCTGGGTGCCATGACGGTTGCCATCGGACGGGTTGTCGATGACTCCATCGTTGTTATCGAGAACATCTACCGCAGATTAACACTCAAAGGCGAGAGATTGAAAGGCCGTGAACTGGTCCGCGAAGCAACTCGCGAGATGTTCATTCCAATTCTTTCTTCCACCATCGTAACAATTGCTGTATTCCTGCCACTGGCATTGGTAAGCGGTATGGTTGGTGAGCTATTCACACCATTTGCACTGACAATGGTATTCGCTTTGCTGGCATCCCTGATCGTTGCCATTACCATTGTGCCGATGCTCGCGCATACCCTGTTCCGTAAAGGGTTGAAGAATAAGCAGAATCATGAAGAAAAACCAGGCAAAATGGCGGAAGGTTACAAACGCCTGCTGAACTGGACACTGTCTCACAAACTCATCACGGTCAGTATTGCAGTGATCCTGCTGGTCGGCAGTTTATTCCTGTACCCGTTCATCGGTGCAAGCTTCTTGCCGGAACAACAAGATAAATATGTGACCATTACGTACAGCCCACAAACCGGAGCTTTGCGTGAAGATGTAGAAAAAGAAGCACTCGTTGCCGAGAAGTGGTTGCTGGAACAACCGGGTCTGGAGAAAATGCAATATTCCATCGGCGGAAGTAATCCACTGAGCAGTATGGGTGGCGGTGGTTCCAACTCGGCTCTATTCTATATTGAATATAACGAAGATACGAAAGACTTTACTCAAGTGAAGGAACAGCTTGTAGAAGGTCTGAAGAAGGAAGTTAGCGTAGGAACCTGGAGTGAGCTTGATATGTCCGGGGGTCTGGGTGGCAGCGGACTGAGCCTCTCCATCTATGGCGATAATGTAGAGCAACTCAAACCTGTATCGGATGAAATTCTGAAACTGGTTGAAGCGGATAAGGATAATTTTGAAAAAGCAGACACAACACTTGCTGACACCTACGGGCAGTATACGCTCGTTGCAGATCAGGAGAAACTAAGTTCCTTGGGCCTGACTGCAGGACAACTGGCTATGGCACTGAGCCCGACACGGGAACGTCCTGTGCTCACGGAAGTTGATATCGATAATAAAACGTACAAAGTATATGTAGAGACAGACGATAAAACATTCAGCAGCATTAAAGAAATTGAGGATGAAACCGTCACTTCACCGCTTGGCATCCAAGTACCAATCAAAGATGTTGCCAAAGTGGAAGAAGGTACGTCCCCGAACTCCATCATGCAAATTGATGGTAAGGTTGTTGTGCAAGTTACAGCCAACATCTTGGCTTCGGATGTAACGAAAGCTTCGAGTAACTTACAGGCTGAGATCGACAAACTGGATCTGCCTGATGGCGTTGAAGTGAAGTTCGGCGGTACAACTGAACAGATTAATGATACATTCACTCAACTGGGTCTCGCCATGCTGGCGGCCATCGCCATTGTATACTTCGTGCTCGTTGTTACATTCGGCGGCGGATTGGCACCATTCGCAATCCTGTTCTCCCTGCCATTTACGGTTATCGGTATTATGGTAGGTCTGTTCATCGCTGGTGGTACGCTTGATGTCTCCGCCATGATGGGTGGACTGATGCTCATCGGTATCGTGGTCACCAACGCCATCGTGTTGATCGACCGTGTTATTCACAAGGAAAAAGAGGGTATGCCTACCCGTGAAGCCTTGCTGGAAGCCGGTGCAACTCGTCTGCGTCCAATTTTGATGACCGCTCTCGCGACCATCGGTGCCCTGTTGCCACTGGTTACGGGCCTCGAAGAGAGTGCCGGTATCATCTCCAAAGGATTGGGAATTACCGTAATCGGCGGTCTGATCAGCTCCACGTTGCTCACGCTGGTTATCGTACCGATTGTATATGAGTTCCTGATGAAATTTAAAAAGAAAAGAATCGAAGATTAAGAAGTAGTTAGTCGTGCTCATGTAAAGATTTGAGTACAACTTAAATACAAACTATAATATTTAGCTTCTCGCCCCTTAGCCCATATTGGAATGATTGAATTCCGATGTGATGCTAAGGGGCTTTTTTATTTGAGTCGAAATAATGTCACATAGAATGACATATAAACAATTCATTTTAATCAAAATTACAAAAAGAATAGTCTCGATTGTCATTTGAAACAAATGAACGTCAGATTTCAGCTCATCGTCTGTAAATCGACTTATAATATGGATTAATTATGCAAGTTGACGGATTCCAGACTCCAGATAGATCACATGTGATTGGGGAAGGATGGTGGTTGTGTGGGGGAGACAACGCTTCATATTCAAGTCAGAGACATGTTAAAACGTCCCGTGTTTCGCAAGGCGGAAGTTTTGGCCAGTGATCGTGCACTGGAGCGGTATGTTCGCTGGGTTCATATTATGGAGGTTCCTGAAGTAGGGGACTTGCTCAATGGCGGGGAATTGGTACTGACGACAGGCATTGGCTGGCAGGAAGGTGAACAGCAAGGTCTGTCTTTTCTGCGTCAGTTAATTGCACGCGGGGCTGCCGGACTCTGTATGGAACTGGGGGATCACACCAAGTCGCAGCTCGGTGCCATGAAGGAAATTGCAGTCGCAGCGGATTTCCCGTTGATCTGGTTCCACGAACAAGTCCGTTATATTGATATTACGCAAGATCTGCATTTCACCCTGATTCGCAGTCATCAGCGGATGATCGCTGAACTCGATAGTCTCACCACCTCATTTAACCAGCTTCTTCTGAATGGAGATGGCGTACAACCTCTGCTTCGATTATTGTCACGAACAACCGGATGTGCCGTGGCATTATATCCACTTGAAGGGGAAGCAAGTGCCGTTCCCTACTGCCCTCCAGAGGAGCTGGAGACTCGTCGGCAGGATTGGTTTTTGCAGCGGGAACATTTGGCGGGAGAGGATATTCCGAATTTAATGCGGCTGTCAGATAACATATTGCATGCGTTCAGCATGCCTGTTCGAGCGTTAGACTACACCTTTGCCGATCTTGTACTCATGCATCAGAAGCTGCCGGATCACGATTCAAGCATACCGATCAAACCCTCAGATGAATTCATCATTCAGGCACTGGAACGTTGCGCGGCCGCGATTGCCCAGGACTGGATGCGAACCAAATACATGGAAGAAAAACGCCGCTACAAGGAAGATATGTGGGTCATTGACTGGCTTAACGGACATCACTCCACGAAGGAAATCCATGTTTATGTATCTACCGTTAATCCCCTTCTTGCAACGAGCAAAGCCACCATAATCTTATTCGACAGCAACCCCGCGTACACAGACAGCCTCAAACTTCAGAAATTATTGATCCAACGCAACATCGTTGCCCGTTCCGTGTTCACTCGGGAGAACTTCACCCTCTACAGTACCGTTCTGAACCACCAGATCATTCTTATCATTCTCGACCCACTCCCTGGATCTCAGCGCAAAAGCAGTCTCTGGCGCTGCATCGAACAGCTGCAGCAGCACGAGCAGGAACAGACCCACTGCCTATTCTCAGGCCTGATCGGTATCGGTCATAGCTGCACGGACCTCTCCCGTCTCAAGGACAGCCTGGATTCTGCGAAGGAGACACTGCGAATCCAGAAGGACATCGGTGTGATGCAACAGCCCTTTTACAGTAATCTTCATTGTTACCGCATCATCGCCAGTATGAAGCAGAGTGGCAATCTGGATGATTTCATCGAAGAATATCTGGGGCCGCTCATCCGTTACGATGTAGAAAAAGGAGGTCAGCTGCTTCGCACGCTCAAGCAATATTTGGTCCTGTGCTGCTCCAAGCAAGAGACCGCCACCGCTCTATATATCGTCAGACAGACCCTGTATCACCGGTTGGACAAAATCGAAGTCCTTTTGGGAGAAGACTATATCCTCCCAGAGAAGCGGGTAGCGATCGAACTTGCACTCTATGCCTATGAATACGTACACGGCCCGATCGCATGAAAAGCTTCAGCATGGTCTACGCTCCCCGTTGTTCCTGAAGCTGGCGAATCAGGATGTGACTGAACCACTTCCGTCCAGACGCCGTGCCCACGTATTGCTCTTGTTTCTCTTCGGGAAGATCCGGGTGCCCCCATATGACGTGAGCACCCTCCAGATGTTCCCGTACCGCATAGATCCGATAACCCTGTGCAACCATTCGCTCTATGGCGATCCTCTCGGCCTCAAACACATCATGATCCGACATCAGCTTCTCCCTCCATTCACTGCCGTCACAGGCTGTTTCATCGGTATAGGTGCGCCTGCATCATACTTGTTGCGCTTCACATATTGGCCTGCCCCTGCTGTTCCCGCATACTGCCGATCTCGAATGACATACTCCCCGCGGCACAACACCGTCACCGGACAACCCTGTACCTGCATACCTTCAAATGCACTGTAATCCACATTCATATGATGCGTATCTGCCGAGATCACCCTGTTTACAGATGGGTCAAAAATAACGATATCGGCATCTGTCCCTACAGCCAGAGTCCCTTTCTGCGGAAATAATCCAAATAACTTGCTCGCTCTTGTCGAACATAGATCGACCCACTGATTGAGTGTAATCCGCCCCTTGACTACACCTTCCGAATACAGAATGCTGAGGCGATCTTCGATGACAGGCCCGCCGTTCGGAATTTTACTGAAATCATCCTTACCCAGATCCTTCTGCCCTTTGAAATTAAACGAACAATGATCGGAGCCGATCGTCTGCAACTGACCGCTTTTCAATGCATTCCACAACACTTCCTGATGAGCTGCCTCCCGCAGCGGTGGTGACCAAACATACTTTGCACCCTCAAAGTCTGGCTGATCCATGATCGACTGATCCAACGTCAAATACTGAGGACAGGTCTCCCCCCAGATTCGGTAACCCATTTCACGCATACGCGCAATCTGCTCCACAGCCTCCGCACAGGTCACATGCACCACATACAACTGTGAATCCGCAAGTGCAGCCAGACGTGCCGCCCGGCCTGTCGCTTCTCCCTCCAGCATGGATGGACGAGTCAACGCATGATGGATCGGCTCCGTTCGCCCTTCGGCGAGCGCCTGTCGAACCAGCAGGTCAATGACATCCCCGTTCTCGGCATGGACCATGACGAGTGCGCCGTATTCTTTCGCCTTTTGCAACGTCTGGAAGAGAATCCCGTCATCGGCTTGAAACTGATTTTTATACGCCATGAACACCTTAAAGGATGACACACCCTCTTCTTCAATGATCTGCGGTAACTCTTCCAGCACCTGATCGTTCATCTCCCCAATCATGAGATGGAAACCGTAGTCAATGGCGGCCTTACCCTCGGCTTTGGCATGCCACTCCTGGAGGGATTCGATTAACGGGCGGCCTTTTTGTGTCAGGCAGAAATCAATGATCGTCGTTGTACCACCAAAGGCTGCCGCTGTTGTTCCCGTCGCAAAATCATCCGCCGTTACCGTTCCACCAAATGGCATATCCAGATGCGTATGCGGGTCGATCCCGCCCGGAATGACGTAACAGCCCGTTGCATCCACAATTTCCGTTCGTTCGTCAGGCACCAGTCCGATGCCAATCTGTGTGATTTTACCCTTTTCGATCAAAATATCTGCTTCAAAGGTATCTGACGCTGTGACCAACACACCATTACGAATCAATTTGCGGGTACTCATGATATCGCCTCCTTGGTTGATTGATCTCTAACGGATTGCAAAATGGCAATCGCAGACTGACGTTCATTCCAGGTTACAGGTTCCTGCTCAGGTACAAGTTCAACCATGTCAATCGCCCCATCCACCGGGCAAACGATCGAACACAGATTACAGCCAACACAGTCCTCTTCCACCACTTCCAGATAGGAGCCGGACGGGTCGGTCAACATATCAATACACTGATGCGAGGTGTCCTCACAAGCAATATGGCATTTGTTGCAATTGATGCAGATATCACGGTTGATGCGGGCGACGACTTTGTAGTTCAGATCGAGATTGCCCCAATCGGAGTAACGCGGAACCGTCTGACCTACCAGTTCTGCAACGCTGCTCAGACCCTTTTCATCCAAATAATCGTTCAGCCCATCAATCATGTCCTCCACAATGCGGAATCCATGATGCATCGCTGCGGTACATACCTGAACCCCTGTAGCACCCATGAGCAGAAACTCTGCCGTATCACGCCAGTCGGATATGCCACCAATACCCGAGATCGGCACACCCACCTCCGGATTACGGGCGCACTCGGCAACCATGTTCAGTGCAATGGGCTTCACCGCTGGGCCACAATAACCGCCATGTGCTCCTTTGCCGCCCACATGGGGCACGGTATTCCACGAATCCAGATCCACACCTGCGAGAGAGTTAATGGTATTGATCAGGGAGATCGCATCCGCGCCACCTCGTACTGCTGCCCGGGCGGTTGCCGTAATATCCGTGATATTCGGCGTAAGCTTCACGATCACCGGTGTGGTTGCCACTTCCTTCACCCACATCGTCTGGAGTTCTACGAGGTCAGGTTGCTGACCAGAGGCGGCTCCCATACCACGTTCGGCCATGCCGTGCGGGCAACCAAAGTTCAGCTCCAGCCCGTCGACGCCGACGGCTTCCACCTTTTTCACAATCTCATGCCATTTCTCCCGCGTAGGTTCCACCATCAGTGAAGCGACAACCGCACGATCCGGGAATCGCTTCTTGGTCTCGGCAATCTCCCGCAGGTTCACTTCCAGCGGACGATCGGATATCAATTCAATATTGTTAAACCCCGCCACCCGCTGTCCACCAAAATGGACCGCCGCGAAACGCGAGGATGTATTGATAATTGGCTCACCCAGCGTCTTCCACACCGCACCACCCCAACCCGCTTCGAATGCACGCTGAACCTGATATCCCGTATTGGTCGGTGGTGCAGAAGCCAGCCAAAATGGATTGGGTGATCGAATACCTGCCAGATTAATGGATAAGTCAGCCATAACGATCCCTCCTTGGTGTTGTTTGAACTTACTATATAAGTTGAACTAAAGATTATTTACACTGACACTACGATGACAGAATAACCTTCCAATCGCTGTTATCCCCAGATTTTTTTGATTCCCTTTTCCGAAAGGGAAAATCCGGGGATAAAGGCGAGCTTATGCTTCCGATGCAGCTTTCCTTCAGAAAGCTTTTAACTCCGTTTCTTCAGGTTCTTTCTGTCCTCTCCGTTTCGTGTAAATGTTTAGTTCAATGTATATCGTTGTATTGGATATTTGGTCGTGCTCAGGATCTCTGCGTAGTAATAGGTTCTAGATAGCACGCAACTAAATTCTAACGAACTATACAGCTCTTATTGGACTCATTTGCGGGACTTTCAAAATCTAACGAATCGTAGAAAGCTTATATTGCTGTATCAGCTCATTTCGGCTTCATTTCAACGATTTTTATCAAAATAAGACGTGTGAGATTCCTTAGATTTTCCAATCCTCCATAATTGCCACTATAAGGTGTGTAAGGTTCGTTAGCGCGTCAGGAACACGAGAATTTGAAGCACATCCACACCTCTTGCTCAACTTTATTCCTTATCACTCTCGCGATCCCCTTGCGCTCTCACACCCGTACTCTCTCCTTACACCCTTTCATTGCACGCTTTCCGTGTAATCTCCACTTTTCTTTGTCTCCCTCACTGCTCACGCCGTCTCTTCCACCTGTCCAGGGAATGCCTTCATGACTGCGGCAGCAGCCAGCTTACCCTGCTGTGCGGCCGAGACAACCATCGCCTCACCCGGGCCCTGACCAAAAATAACATCGCCTGCCGCATAGATCTGAGGATGCGAGGTACGGTACGTATGCGGCTCAATCTCAACGACGCCCCAGTGGTGACGCAGCCCGAACTCTTCGATTAATGGTAATAAACGATGCTGCCCAATCGCCCGAATGACCGTATCACATTCAATCGTGAACTCCGATCCCTCCACAGGCACAGGCAACGCGCGCCCACCACCAAGCGGGGTAATCAGCTCCATTTTCACGCATTCCACAGCCTGAACCCGACCGTTCTCGTCTCCAATAATACGCTGCGGCATCGTAAACCAGCGGAACTCCACACCCTCCTGCTTGGCAAAAGTATATTCAAACGCATACGCCGTCATCTGGCTTTCCCCGCGTCGATATAACATCTGCACCCGCTCGGCACCAAGACGTACCGAACAGGTCGCTGCATCTACCGCCGTATTGCCCGCGCCAATAACGGCAACCTTCAGACCATTCAGCGCGGGCGGAACACCCTGCTTGGTAGACTCCACCAGTTCAATCGCATCATACACACCTTCCAGGGTTTCCCCTTCAATGCCTATCATAGGTACTGAACCCATGCCACAGGCCAGAATGACCGCTTCATGCTGCTCCAGTAACTGCGAAGCAGGGATATCCACACCAATGCGCACCCCATAACGGATCTGTACACCAAGCGCTTCTACCTGCTCCACTTCCCATAGCGCAACCGATTCGGGCAGACGGAAGGATACGATGCCGTACGTATTCAGCCCACCGCCTTTGGGTTTGGCTTCATAGATCGTCACCTCATACCCTGCACGCCCCAGTTCACGTGCAGCCGACAGTCCCGCAGGACCTGCTCCCACAACAGCAACATTTCTCCCATTGGCAGGTGCTGCCTGGAATAACGGCTCATTCTTCGCCCGTGCCCAGTCGGTGGCATAACGCTGCAAGTCACCAATCTGAATCGGCTTTGACGATTCGTTTAGCACACATGCGCCTTCACACAGCTCTTCCGTGGGACATACACGTGCGCAGCTGGCTCCAACCGGATTTGCATCCATGATGGTGCGGGCCGATCCTTTCAGGTGCCCTGTTGATATTTTGCTAATAAAAGAAGGAATATTAATGTCGGTTGGACAGGCCTTGATACAAGGTGCATCGTAACAGTACAGACAGCGGTTTGATTCCTCCATCGCTTCCTTACCTGTCATGGCGGGTTTCATCTCGGCAAAACGACTCTCCCACCCATAATCGGATAACGTTGTTCCTGAGCTGTTCATCAATGTCATGCACCTCCTGAAGTTTGATCCGGGCTAGTTTCCAGCTACTTTTACAAACTAACCAGATGTTCGTACGTTTCCGGCCTGCGATCGCGGTAGAACTGCCACACATTACGCACCTCACGAATCATCTCCGTATCCATCTCGCCAATGACGACCTCATCCTGATCCCGGCTGCCGATCGCTACCATCCTGCCTCGCGGATCCACCAGGTACGACTGTCCATAAAATTCACCCATATTCCATGGCGCTTCCACGCCAACCCGGTTGATGGCCGCTACATAATAGCCGTTAGCTACCGCGTGAGCGGGCTGTTCCAGTTTCCACAGATATTCCGATGTACCCGCAACCGTAGCTGAAGGATTGAAAACAATCTCTGCCCCCGCCAACCCGAGCAATCGTGCGCCTTCCGGAAAATGACGATCATAACAGATGTACACGCCGACTCTGGCGTAGGCCGTATCAAAAACCGGAAACCCGAGGTTACCTGGTTTGAAATAATACTTTTCCCAGAACCCATTTGTACCCTCACCTGCTTCCACATGCGGGATATGATGTTTGCGGTATTTGCCCAGATATGAACCATCTGCATCAATGACAGCTGCCGTATTGTAATACGAAGCAATGCCCTCCACCTCATACACCGGCAAAATAATCACCACCGCAAGTTCCTTCGCCAGTTCCTGAAAACGTCTGGTCGTTGGCCCTTCCGGCACCGGTTCAGCGGATGCATACCATTTTGGATTCTGCTCTGTGCAAAAGTACGGGCCATAGAATACTTCCTGCAATCCGATGATCTTGGCCCCTCGTGCAGCAGCTTCACGGACCAGCGTTATGTGCTTCTGAACCGCAGCTTCTTTGTGTACCTCAACGGGAGCCGAACCTTCAATCTCATGAGAAGCCTGGATTAATCCGATGCTAATTTTGCCCATAACGTCACAACGCCTCCTCAGGTAAAATGGTTGGTCCATTCTCTCCACTGCACATCCTCCGAATAGTGCGATACAATACTTCCGTACCCAATCCAATATCCTCCGGGGAGGAATATTCGCTGGGATGATGACTGATGCCGTCCTTGCTGCGGACAAAGATCATGCCATAATCACACACAAAAGAAAGGGCCAACGCATCATGGAACGGACCACTCATCAGTTCTGGCAAAGTAACCCCGATCTCTTCCGCGGCTGAACGAATCACCGACATGATTGGCTCTGCACAATACCGCGGCTCACTGTTCGTATCCTCTGTCAGCGAGTAGGTTAGACCATATCGGGAACTCACGTCATCCAAAATGTTCATCAATCGGGCTTCAAGCCGGTTCCTGCGCTCCATCTGCATATCTCGTAAATCAACCGTGAAACTGACTTCCTCCGGGATGATATTCCGCGAATCTGGAAACACCCTCAGACTACCCACCGTACCTACGGTTGGAGCTTCCGGGTCTTCTCTCACCATGTCGTCAAAAGCCGCAATGACTTTGGCGCTGCCTACCAAAGCATCATGTCGCATTGCCATTGGAACGGAGCCAGCATGACCCGCCATACCTTTCATCGTCACCGTAAGCCATAGCGGGCCCGAGATGCCCGTCACCAGACCCACAGGAGCATTGAGTGCTTCCAGTACAGGCCCCTGCTCAATGTGCAGCTCCAGATAACTGCCGATGGAACCTGGCGGATAGATCGCTTCTTCAAAATCCGAAGGAGAACAGCCGAAGGCTTCCAGTGCCTCCCGGCGGGTCACTCCGTTTTTATCCTGCCGATCCAGTTCGCCTTCTTCCAACTGACCGGTTATGCCACGTGAGCCGAACAGGCCTTTGTTAAAACGGGAACCCTCTTCATCGCAAAAAGCAATCACCTCAATCGGCATACGGGGCTGAATGCCATTTTCGATCAGGCATTGCACCGCTTCGAGTGCGCCGAGCACACCAATCGCTCCATCATATCGACCGCCATAGGGCTGAGAGTCGATATGGGAACCAATCATGAGGATCGGCTGCGCCTGATCCGCGCCTTCCAGACGACCAATCAGATTGCCGAAGGCATCAAGTCGTGTCGTCAGACCGGCCTTTTCCATCCAGAGACGAACCTGAATGATGCCGTCCATATCTTCCGGGGTCAGGGCAAGTCGGCAGACACCCGTCTCCGCGATTCGGCCAATGCGTGATAACTGCTCAATTCGTTCATTCAACCGAAGCTCATTAATGAGTTTGCCTGTTGTGGTCTGCATCCTCCCTCGCCTCCTTTCGCTTATTTATCGCGTAATGATATGAAAATCTCCAGCTCGCTTGCTAAACCGTAAACGTCTGTCGTACCTGTGTATTATCCATCTATGGCAACTAACCTGCGTCCAGACTACGTAGTGCAACGAGCAAGCTACCCGCGATCAGATCCAGCTCTTCCTCGGTGGTTACAAACGGTGGGGAGATCGTCAAAATGTTTGCAAACCCCGGCACGGTATCACCGTTCTTGCCAATCAGAATGCCATCCCTTTTACAACTGGCGAGCACCTTCATTACTTTATCCGCTTCCGCAGGAGAACCATCTGCTTCAATCAATTCCACCCCACAGGCGAATCCGAATGAACGGATATCCCCCACAATGGACAGCTCTAGCAAAGGTTCCAGCTTCTCACGAAGCAGATAACCCAGTTCCTCCGCGCGGCTGACCAAATTCTCTCGTTCCAGAATCTCCAGATTCGTCAGTGCCACCCGGCAGGAAACGGGATTCCCGCCAAAGGTATTCACATGGCGAAAATGGGCATCCGGTCCGGGTTCCCGGAACGTGTCATACAGATCGGCTCGCACGGCCGTTGCTGAGAGCGGCGAATAAGCACTGGTCATGCCTTTTGCCATCGTTACAATATCTGGCTGTACGCCATAGTTCTGATGACCAAACTTCTGCCCCGAGCGGCCAAAACCGCAGATTACCTCATCTACAATGAGCAGCACTCCATAGCGCTGACAGATCTCTTGCACGGTGCGCATATAATCCGGCGGGGGCACAATCATGCCGCCTCCTGTGATCACCGGCTCCATAATTACTGCGGCAACCGTCTCAGGACCTTCCCAACGAATCACCTCTTCATAGATGGTTGCACATTCGAGTCCGCATCCATCTTTGTTCCGTCCAAACGGACAGCGGTAACAATACGGTGGCGGAACATGAGAGAAACCTACGCCGAGCGGCTCGTACTTGATCTTGCGAGCGGCTTGCCCGGTCGCGCCCAGCGCGCCCATGGAGTTGCCGTGATAGGCACGGTGACGGGAGATGAATTTGTGCCGAGTAGGCTCACCATTCTGATGGTGATACTGACGGGCTATTTTGAAAGCCACCTCATTTGCATCTGAACCCGAGTTGGAGAAGAATATTCGATATTCCCCCTCCAGCCAGTCATTCAGCTTCTCCGCCAGCAAAATCGCCGGTTCGTGACTCTGCGTCATCGGGACATAAGCGAGTGCTTTCATTTGTTCGTAGGCACTTCTCGCAATCTCCTCCCGCCCATGCCCCACATTCACACACCAGAGTCCGGACATCGCATCCAGATAACGTGTACCATCCTGATCGGTGATCCAGCTGCCCTCCCCGCTTACTGCAATCATCGGATGATCGTTATGAGGCGAGATGTGATGCCACACGTATTTGCGATCCTTCTCCAGCCATTCTTCCTTCGTACCGCCAAGCGGCTGCGGCTGCTGATCTACAGAACTCATTCGTCATCCTCCTCAACGCTTATTTCACCGCTTCTTCATAGATGCTTTTCTCCAGCGCCTCATCCAGATTTGCGGCTTTTTTGATCAAACCATAATTCAGTGCAATATCCGCAGTTCGGGTAAATGACTCATCCACAAAACTACCGACTTGCTGCTCCGTAAATCCTTCCGGGCGAATCAGCTTTGCAATCTCTTCGAGCATCGTGACCTGATGTTCACGAGTGGTGCTGCCCTCCGTCACATTACTCATCACGATATCCACCGTCTCATCCTGTTGATCAATGGCGTAGTTCCAGCCTTTCAAAATGGCACGGGTCACTTTAACCGCAAGCTCACGGTTGCTGTCTACCCATTCCTTCTTGGCAATCAGCGTATCCTCCAGCATGCCAACACCGGCATCTTCAATGTTGAATACATCCAGATCGGATTCTTTTGTTCCACTTTCCAGCACCACGTGATATTCGTTGTAGATCGTTGCCGTCGCCACATCTACCTGATCATTGAAAAACTGATCCATCGTGAACCCCTGCTTCACCAGTTCAATGTCTTTCTTTGGATCCAGGCCATTCTTCTCCATGAACGCGAGCACCTGAAACTGCTGACTGCCGAACCAGGTACTGACCTTTTTTCCTTTCATCTGAGCGGGATCGGTAATACCTAGAGACTTCTTGGCAATCAAGCGATAACTGCTCTTCTGTGAGATCTGGGCGAGCGAGACGAGCGGCAGACCGTTATCCCGGCTGACCAACAGACTGTCTACTCCCGTGATCCCCACATCGGCCGCGCCATTGACCACCTGCTGCTCAATCACGATATCCGGCCCACCTGGAATAATCTCGGCATCAATGCCTTCATCTGCAAAAAAACCTTTTTCCTTCGCTGCGTAAATCCCGGCAAATTGCGCCTGAGGCACCCATTTCAGTTGGATTTTCACTTTGGTTAAAGGTTGATCTGCTTCGCCCGCTCCTCCTGAACTCGCAGCAACAGGCTCAGTAGCCGGCTCGGACTTCGTAGAACATGCGCCCAGCATCGTAACAACCAACAGGACCAATACCAGCAAACCCGGCTTCAACGTTTTGTACATGTACAGAACAACCCCCTGTTTATATACGATTTTTCAATCAGGTATTACGATCTATGAATCTATGGTTGTTACCCTGATGTACGTTAGTGATCTGTGCGTGCACGATTCCACGGAATGAGTCGTTTTTCTGCCAGGACAACCGCTTCATACAACACAATACCGAGCGCGGCGGCGATGACAATGCAGGACCAGGCCAAGGGCATGTTCGCCAGTCGAATCTGATCCGAGAGCAAGTATCCGAGCCCTTGTGAGGCTATGAAAAATTCACCCACAATGGCCCCGATAATACTGGTGGACATGTTGATCTTCAGTCCTGCAAAGAGGGAAGGCAGCGCGTGAGGCAGTCTTAGTTTCCAAAAAAACTGCATCCTGCTCGCAGCAAGGCCACTCAGCAGATCACTGTACTGCGGCTGAATGGAAGTCAGTCCTTTGAACAGGCTGACAGCCATTGCTGCCATCGTAATCACCGTGACAACAGCAATACGGGACCAGATCCCGTCTCCAAACCAATTGTTCATAATTGGGGCAAGAGCCACGATCGGAACAGCGTTCAGTGCAGACAGAACCGTAACCGCCGCCCTGCCGCTTGTTGGGAAGAACGATGCACCTGCCGCTGCCAGAGCGCCGAGCAGTGAGCCGAGCAAGAAACCTCCCAGCATTTCGGCTCCGCTGTACACCGCATAACGAAAGAGCATATTAGCATTTTCCTGTATCGATGCCGCAATCGCGGAAGGCACAGGCAGTTGGTAGCTTTCCAGCGAGAATATCCAATGAAACAGCCTGAGCTGCCAGAGAGCGAGAAACATCACACCTGCCCCCCAAGGAAGCATGCTCAGTACAATTGAGCGCCCGCGAACGCTGGTTCCCGATCTGGCCTTTTCGGCTTGTCCCTGTTGTCCATGAATTTCCGATCCAGGGGCAGATGTCACCTGTGAACCCGTGAGGGGCGTAGCTGCTCCAGTTACAGCAGCAATTGCCACACCTTCATCACGCTTCCGTTGCAAAACTCTACCTTCACTCATGTGGCATCACCTCCTTTGGCCCTGAACTCAGGCTGCCAGGGGGTTAGCCAACGTTCAGCCAGACTGATGACCAGATACGAGATCAGGCCAATGCCAATGCTAAGCATGATGGTGGCCCAGAACATGCCAACTTGGGCATGGCCGTAATATAACGAACTGACCATCAGGACGCCGAGTCCGTCGGGAGCGCCCATCAATTCCACAACGATGGAGGAAGTCACCGCGAGCGGAGCAGCTATTTTCATACCAGAAAATAGTCCCGGTAGTGCTGAGGGCAGCAGACATTTGATATATCGTGCGGTCAGTGAAGCTCCACAGGAACGCATAAGTTCCAGATGCTCTGGTGCTGCACTTTTCAATCCTTTTAACGTATGGATAATGATCGGGAAGAAGGTGACATACGCCGCCATAACAATTCGGGCCCACTCCGCGTTGTGGATGATGCCGTACACGATTGGTGCGAGACCAATAACCGGAACCATCTGTGAGGAGACAACATATGGCGATAACGTGCGCTCCAGCCAGATAGCCCCACTCATGAGTAGAGCCAGACCCAGACCAAGCAGCGTTCCCCCTGCAAAACCAATGGCTGCATTGCCAAAGGTGACAGCCCCCTGCTCTGCCAGCGTACCCGAGTAACGAAACAAGGCTACAAGGACATCATGCAGATAAGGAAGGCGAGACGCCGCCTGCTGGGGTGACAGGAACAGTTGGAGCATCCAGGCGATTCCTTCCCACAGCATCAATACGGATACAATCCAGATGACGATCCAAGATCGATATCCTGGTTTAAAGAACCTCAGGGACATGAGATTCATCACGCTCCTCGTAGAAGCAATTGCGAATGGTTGTGATCATGTGGTAGAAAGCTTCCGTTTCTCTCAGTTCACTATGGCGGTCAGAAGGCAGATTAACAGAATGAATGGAGTGCACTTGCCCCGGATGCGCCGAGAGTACGATGATCCGGTCGGACAGAAATACGGCTTCGGGGATGCTGTGTGTGACAAAGAGGAAGGTCTTGCCTGTTGAGCGCTTGATCTCAAGCAGCTCCAATTGAAGTTTTTCTTTGGTGAATTCGTCCAGGGCGGAAAAGGGTTCATCCATGAGCAGCAATGGCGGATCAAGCGCAAGGGCTCGTGCAATGGATACACGTTGCTGCATCCCTCCACTGAGTTGCCATGGATAATGGTCGGCGAAGCGAGTTAGTCCTACCATTTCAAGCAGTTCACTACTAATGCGGCGGCACTCCTTACGGCGGGTACCCAGCAGTTCCAAGGGCAATTCCACATTGTGACGAACGGTGCGCCAATCGAACAAGGCTGGTGTCTGGAAGACAATGCCGAACTGTCGCTGTAGCCGGGCCCGCTCAGGCTCCTGACCTGCAATGCGTACGTTGCCTGAGGTAGGTTGAAGTAGATCACCCACCAGCCGGAGCAAGGTCGACTTGCCGCAGCCGGAAGGGCCCAGCAGAGAGACAAACTCATTGGACTGGATCTGGAATGTAACATCCGACAAAGCAGTGACCTGTTGTGTACCTGTGCCAAAAACAACGGACACATGATCTACATCAATATGGCAGGCTTCGGGGACTGTAGCTGAGGGTGCGGAGGACATGGGCATTCTCCTTTGTGGAAGTTATTTTCATTACACACCAAGGCTGAATGGGAGGTTTATATACACGAACGTAACAGGTTTTGCTTGTTAGATAATACTATATCGCTTTGGGCGGGGATTACATTATACAGTGTGTTTTGAGTATGGGCCTGTTCATGTTACACAATGTAAAATGAGATGGATTCTCAGATACATCCATGTGAGTTTTCTTCGTAGATAGCTAACATTCAATTCACCTAACAACAAGCGCACAATCATTTGTATTTATTGATTAAATATTCGGAAAATATGACATATCCCCTCGTATTCTTGTTCGTTTTCTTGTATAAAGATTGAATAGACGTACAAGGGCTTCCACCTCAACGTGAGTCAACGATCCTGAATGATGAAGGCGGTATCACTGTTCCGGATCAATCACCACGCAGGTTGGATTCCTCTGTCACATATCACTTTGAAAATCACATATATAGGTCTATCCAAAGATCAGTAGAACGAAGCTTTCAAATCCAGAAATCGGGGTGGTCATGATGTTTGATTGGCTGGGATGGAGAAAAGGATTGCCGCTGTGGCGATCGTATCGGTTGAACGCACATATGAAAGAAGATGTGGAACAGATTTTTGAGGGGATTGCCGAAACGAGACGGCAGCTTATGATGGACTGGGCAGATGAACAATGGAATCACCTGGATCGTTTGCTTCAACAGATACAGTCGGTCCAATTACAGGATGTATTACAAGGTTCACAGCAACTAAGCAAACTAGATGCATGGTTTCAATCCAGTTATATTCGAGCCGTAGACAGTACGGAGCTATTCATGCTGAACGAACAGAATCAGGTGGTATTCTCTACATATAAGAAACATATTGGACAGATTTATGAAGATTACGAAGCTTTAATTGGACCAGGATTGAAATACTCCAGAGCAGATCGTCATGGCAAAAAATGCTTGTATGGTCCATATTCTGATCCACTGACGTTGGATATTGGTCCACGCTCGTCCAATTTTCACGATGATGTCACCTTGCTGTTTATCTCCCCAATCCTGCAGGAAGGTCGATATGTCGGTTCATTATGCAGCCGAGTACCCGGGGATGTACTCGGTGACCTGATCCAACGAGAATCAGGTCATATCTATCCCGATTCTGGTGACAATTATCTCTTTATGGCTGAGTCAATATTACGGCCCCATCTGCAACCCGGTACCGCCTTATCCCGAAGCCGCTTCGAAGACCGCACCTTTACGCATGGGGAAAACCTCAAAGATGGTGTCACCACCGAATGGGGTATCGTTTCCGTCAAGGAGCATACCGAACTGGAACTCATGTTCACTGATCCATCGACTGGAGAACTACACCCCGGAGTAGCAAACACCATTCAGAATGGTTCCAATCTGTTCGTAGCCTTTCCCGGCTACTCGGATTATCGCCATATTTCTGTGATCGGTAAAGGCATCACCTTCCAGCTGCCACACTGTCCTGATCGCTGGGGCATGATGTGTGAAGGGGATCTGGAGGAAGTGTATCGGATACGAAGCATCGGCTGGCGCCAGTTCAAGCAGCACAGTCTCTTCACGCTTTTGTCAGGCGTTGCAGGAGCCGCTCTTGTCTATGCCCTCACTGGTAGTGGTTGGAGTGCGGCAGCAATGGCCGCTTTTAATGTGTTATTCGGATTCTTCACTGCATTACAGCTGCATCGTAGCCAATATCGACGGGTTCATGAAGACTTACGCCGCATCAGCCGATTTATTCGAATTAACGCCGAAGGCAGGGGGGATCTGACCCAACGTCTAGACACGTCTGCTTTTGCCCAAGACGAATCGGGTGAACTGGCGAAGTGGATCAACAACATGATTGACTCTCTGGAAGGCATTATGCTGAAGGTACAACTTGCCACGGTAGACGTTATGGACAACCAGTATCAGATGCGAACTTCAACAGAGACAACCCAGGGTACGACTGAGCGTGTGAACCACAAGCTTGGTTCGATGATTCAGGCCATTCGCACCCAACTGGAAGATCTCGACCAGGCCAAGATTGCTGCTGATCACATGCGCATAACGCTGCAACAACTGGAGACCTCTGCTACCGAACAGATCAGCGTGGCTCAGCAGGAAGTGGAACGAATCGGCGACAAAATGACCCAAATCTCAGGAGCGGTGTCCGATACCAACCGTACCATCCTGTCCTTCATGGATACCATGAAAGAGATTTACCGTGCACTGGCTGTCATTGATGAAATTTCAGCTCAGACCAACCTGCTGGCTCTCAATGCTACCATTGAGGCTGCACGCGTGGGCGAACATGGTCAAGGCTTCTCGGTCGTAGCAGGGGAAATCCGCAAGCTGGCCGAATTATCCCGTTCTTCTACGGAAAATATCCATCAGATTCTGGACCGAATCTCAACGGCAGCAGGAGCTGCATCTCAATTAATCACAGAGGGTGATCAGGTACTGGCTGAAGGAACAACACTGGTTCAGGCCGCTTCGCAACTTCTGCAAAATGCTACGGCTGAAGAACCTGAGCGCACACAAGTCGTGGATCAAGTGGTCATGCTGATGGAGAATATTGCTGCAATCAGCCATCAAAATCGGGCGACTTCTGCTGAGGTAGAAGCTGAGATGATGGAGCTGATCCGTGATATGTTACAGGTTCAGCATTCTTCGCATAACGTGGAAGCCATCACGGTCTTTCTGCAACAACTCGTGGGACAATTCCACCTGAACCACCCCGCCAAAAATGCTGTCATCTGACGTTATCGTTGACGCGGATTGGAGAAATAGCTAAAATTTGATGCAACTGTTCCTTTTGAAATTGTCGTATCATTTATAATAGAAGATTTCCAATCTGAACCGATGAAAGGGTGGTCTGCATGGAACTGCTTCAGGATTCATTTGGCCGGATACATGACTACATCCGTATTTCTGTTACGGACCGCTGTAATTTACGCTGTGTGTATTGCATGCCTGCAGAGGGTATGGAGTTTGCTCCACATGATGAGATTATGAGCTACGAAGAGATCGCACAGGTGCTGAAGGTGCTTGCTCCGATGGGTATGCGTAAAGTTAGGCTCACTGGGGGCGAACCGCTGGTGCGCAAGGATCTGCACAAGCTCGTCGGCATGATCTCGGCGATCGACGGGATTGACGATATTGCACTCACAACCAACGCTCTTCTACTAGATAAACAAGCTCAGGCATTGAAAGACGCTGGATTGAACCGAATTAACATCAGTCTGGATTCACTGCGGGCTGATCGCTTCTCCATGATTACCCGGGGCGGAGATGTGAACAAGGTACTGAAAGGCATTAAAGCTGCAACAGCCGCTGGCCTTGCTCCGATCAAGCTAAATGTCGTGCTGATGAAGGGCATTAACGATGATGAGATCAAGGATTTTATTGCAATGACGATTAATCAACCTCTTCATGTGCGTTTTATTGAATATATGCCGATTGGACAGGCTTCGGATTCATGGCGCAAATCTTATTTGCCGCTGGAAGCCGTGACAGATGTATGTGCTGAAGCAGGCTGGACGGTAGAAAATACAACAGGCCCTGCGGGCAATGGCCCATCACGCAATATGAAAATTGTGGGCTCCGAAGGCACATTTGGATTGATTCATCCCGTGAGTGATCATTTCTGTGACAATTGTAACCGACTTCGGCTGACCGCTGACGGACATATCAAAGCCTGCCTCTACTGGTCGGATGAGTATAATGTTCGTCGCTTCGTGGATGATCCAGATGCCATGGCGGCACTTTTCCTCAAAGCGTTAGGTACGAAACCAAAGAACCATGAGATGGCTCTGGCTTTGGAACAAAAAATGCAATCTCATACGCCGACTGTACGGCGCATGTCCCAGATTGGCGGATAACAACAGTACGCATATAACACAACCGCGTATTACTGCGTACGTACGGTACATATTTGTACCGTCAGGATGACCTCTACACACAACTCATGAGGTAACGCTGATGAGGTGAACCCTTACGTAAATCAGCATGATCACGGGAAATGGAGCATTGCACAGATAAGTGGATAGCAAAGCAGACGAGAACTTGATTGTTCTCGCCTGCTTTTTCGTTATGTTTTCATAAATTCCTGAAAATCATCAATTCTCCTGTTTCATTTGTTAAAAATTTAATTAATATACCTTATTGCCCTTGTTAGGTCTTCAAGATTCCGATAATTCTGACGATGTATATACATACATCTAGATGATATGCACACATACACTATAGGAGCTGAACCTTATTGAACATTGTTGAAGCACTCGTTGCAGCGAGTCCGTATTTTAAAATTATGCTCAAAGAACACGATATCATGATTGCAGTAACTGACACGGAGAAGTTCTGGTATTATGTTCCCAGCAACGAGCTTGATCTGGGCATCAAGGCAGGAGACCCCGTTTCTCTCGATGACCCTACACTCCGCCGGGCACTTATACATGGGGAAACTTCAGCGAACCGAATTGATGCAAAATTCTATGGCACATCAATCAACTCGGCGGCCACCCCACTTCGGGATGAGCAAGGAAATATCGTGGGTACACTTGCCATTGGTTTCTCTCTTCAGAATGAGGAAAAACTGGAGTACTTCACTGAATTGATCGGCGGTATCAGCGGAAAATTAACAGATATGGTGCAGACGGTAGCTGCCCAGTCCGAGCAGTTGACGGCATCTTCCACGCAGATTTTGGATAATACCCGCATGGCTGTACAGAATTCAGGCGAAGTTAATAAGGTCGCCGCATTCATCCGTGAAATCTCAGAACAGACCAATCTACTGGGGCTGAATGCGGCCATCGAAGCAGCCCGAGCCGGCGAAGCAGGCGCCGGATTTAGCGTCGTTGCATCTGAAGTGCGTAAACTTTCTACAGGTACCAAAGAAGCTACGGTGAATATCGAACGTTCTTTGAAGGATGTTCAGCATTCCATTCAGCAGATGGAGCAAGAGATCACATCCATCTCACAGTCTAGCAACCAACAAGCGGTGCTGGTAACCGAGTTCAGCGAGGTCATTGATCAGTTGAACAGTGTAAGCCGTGATCTGAAAGTGTTTATTGAATCCATGTTACTGAAGGCAGAATAAATCCGATTACGATGACCTTAACTCAAATGAGCAACCATATATAAGAGACGCTACACCAAAGCGTTATCAAGCACTACATGTTCCAACTCAATAGATCACCAGACTATGCTGATCACCAATTTCAGCATCCACATTGAACTCTTCGTGCGATTAACGTCACGGGGAGTTTTTTATTTTAACAAGTTGTACCAGCCACATCGCAGTCCTTCTAGGAATAGATGAGCTTCCACAGCATCATACATGCCAGCCCAACCATGACCACAGCGGACAACCGATTAAACACCAGACTGATGCGTCCAGTTCGATCCGTTCTCCCAATCACCCTGCCTGCACCTGCAAGTCCCAAGAACCATATCCAAGATACTACCGCGGCTGTCAGGGCAAAATAGACGCGCTCCACCCCGTCATACTGAAGTGAACTGGTGCCAATCACAGCAACCGTGTCCAGCAGAGCATGCGGATTGAGTAAAGACACCGATGCGGCAAACGCAATCTGTCGCCCCGCTGACATTACCGTCCCCGAACCTTCCACAGATTCGGATGACCTCCAGATACTCCATGCCATATACAGCAAAAACAAGCTTCCTGCGCCATACAACACATTCGCCAGCAAAGGCCATTGCAGCAAAATGAGCGACACCCCTCCGACGGCTGCCCCGATCAACAACGTATCACTGACCCCTGCCGTTATTACAGCAGGCAGGGCATGTATATAACGCCTCTGGCTCATGCCCTGGTTAAAAATAAATACATTCTGCACACCCAGTGGCAAGATCAGGCCAAACGCCAGAACCACTGCATGAATAACAACCTCCATCGTTCTTCCCCCTTATCTCTGTCCTCCATATTAGGGCAGATGATAACTGACGTAACCAACCACTTGGATGGCATCAGACCCAACCAAATGATATAGTGTTTGTTACAAAGAAAAACGGAGGTGATTCTGCCGGTTATGGAACGCTCTGATTCCCGGCTAAACATGGGTTGGAAGCCAAATCCTTCTCTCGACTTGCCCTTATATCGCCAGATTGAAGCCTATATCCGGCAGAAAATCACAACGGGCGAATGGTCCGCAGGATACCGTCTCCCATCACAGCGAATATGGGCTGAGTCCATGGGAGTAAACCGCAGTACATTGGTCACTGCCCTTGATAATCTGGCCGCCGCGGGTCTGCTTGAAGGCAGACATGGCGGGGGAACTTATATTTCCGGCTCCGGTTGGCATGGCATGGCTCACGGAGCGATGCCCAACTGGAATGAAGCCATCGAGGAGGGTTGGTATTATCCCAACCTGCCCGAGATCCAGCAGATTAATCAGGCTGAATTCAGGCCTGGCATCATACGTCTTGGTACAGGGGAGCTTGCCCCGGAGCTGATGCCTCAGGATGCTTTTAACGACATTCTGTATGCCCTGTCCCATCGTTCTCGTACACTGAACTACCTGGAACCTCAAGGAAGCCTGGAGCTTCGTGAGGCTTTATCCGTCCATTTGCAGACTACCGGCATTCAGGCCTCTCCAGATTCCATACTGATTGTATCCGGTTCTCTTCAGGCGCTGCACTTGATTTCGGTCGGACTGCTCCCTCGCGGATCAGCGGTTCTGCTGGAAAAACCGTCGTATCTCTATTCCATTCACGCCTTTCAGTCAGCAGGGTTGAAAATGAGTGGTATCCCGATGGATAACGAAGGCCTACACATTGCACGCCTGGAGGATGCTGCGCAGCATGTCAAAGATCAAGATCATATCTCGCTTCTCTACACGATCCCGAGCTTTCACAATCCCACCAGCTCTGTCATGAGTGATCACCGCCGGGAAGAACTCATGACCACCGCTCGAACACTAGGCATCTCCATACTGGAGGATGCCGCCTACGGTGATCTATGGCTGGATACACCTCCTCCGTCATCACTGAAGGCGCGTGATCAGGAAGGACGGGTGCTGTATATGGGTACCCTGTCAAAGGCAGTCAGTCCCGGTCTGCGCCTCGGATGGCTAGTTGGGCCAGAGCCGGTCATTCGCCGTCTCGCAGATATCAAGATGCAGACCGATTATGGCACCAGTTCACTCGCCCAAGAAGCTGCTGCCCTGTGGTTCGCCGAAGGACATCATGCAGGACATATGGAACGCCTTCGCCCTGAGTTACGCAAACGAAGAGACTTCATGCTGGATCTGTTGCAACAGCACTTTCATGGCATAGCGGAGTGGGAAATACCCGCTGGGGGCTTTTATATCTGGTTGCAATTCACTGTATCCCCTCTCTCCATCCGCCAATTGTTCCATACCTGTCTGGAGCAAAATGTACTTATCCACCCGGGCTATCTGTATGACCGGTTAGACGCGAGTCACATTCGGCTCTCATACGCGTATGCTTCACCTGATGAGATGGAACGTGGAATACAATGCCTCGCAGAGGCCGTCCACAGACTTATAGACTCTAGCTCCTGACTTCGACGAATACTGTTTCCTGATTTCACCACAAAAAAACAGCCTTGACCTGGAAGGACCATGTCCTTCAGATCAAGGCTATTCGCGTAAGTTTCGTAAGTTTGTCCGAATACCAGTACGGGCAAATACCAGCTGCGCTGCGGGATACCTTTGAATGTTTTACCCTTTGACCGCACCCTCCGCAATCCCCTCCATGATAAACTTCTGGAAGAACGCATAGATCAGAATAACCGGAATCGCAGTCAGTACCAGGGAGGACAGAATCAACGGCCATTCCTTGTTATATTCACCAAACAGCATGTTCGTGGACAGAATCAGCGTATAACGATTCACATCGGTCAACATGAGCAGTGGCAGCAAGAAGTCATTCCAGATCCACAGGAAGTCCAGAATTGCGATGGTGACTGTGATCGGAAGCAGCAGCGGGAAGATAATCTGGAAGAACGTCTGGAACTCATTACATCCGTCAATCTGAGCCGACTCCTCCAATTCACGCGGAATGGACTTCACAAACCCGTGATAGAGGAAGATTGCCATGTTCACACCAAGCCCGATATAGATCAGGGCCAATCCGTAGGTGCTTCCTTGCACCCCCATGCCTTTGGCTACCCGTGTCAGCGGAATCATGATTGAGTGGAACGGTACCAGCATGGATGCAACAAACAGGAAGAAGATCAGGTTGCTCAAGCGGCCGGAGGTACGTGACAACTTGTATCCCGCAAGTGAGGCACAGAAGACAATTCCCCCGATCCCCAGAAAGGATACAATCGCCGAGTTCATCGAACTGCCCAACAGATTGATTTTGTTAAACGCGTCCGAATAATTCTCCCAGTGAAGCGTTGTCGGCAGCGCGATAAAAGATTCGAACATCTCACCCTGTGTTTTGAAAGAGTTCACCACCGCCATATAGATCGGCAGCATGGCGACGAGAGAACCCAGAATCAGCAGCAGTCGAATCAGATAACTGTTCAGTCGTTGCATCCTCATGCTTCCACCTCTTTCTTCTTCATGACGGTGATCTGGATGAGTGTAAAGATGAGCACGATGATGAACAGCACAACCGATTTGGCACTCGCATAGCCGTATCTGAAGTTATTGGAGAACGCTTCTTCATAGATGTTCATCGTGATAACCTGCGTGGCCCGACCCGGTCCACCACCAGTCAGTCCATACACCACTTCAAACACTTTGAATGCTCCGTTCAATGTCAGGAAGAAACAGATGGTCACGGCATGAGTAATCATCGGCAACACCACATTGCGCAGTACCTGGAATGCGTTGGCCCCATCAATAACAGCCGCTTCCTTGAGACTTTTTGGCACCCCCTGGAGAGCGGCCAGATAGATGATCATCATATACCCTACACCGTTCCAGAGCGATACGATCAGAATGGAGTAAAATGAAAACTTCGGATCACCCAGCCACTGCTGGTCGAGGAACGAAAAAGCCAGTTTCTCTGCGAGTTGTGGTAACACCTGAGAGAAGATGAATGTCCACATGAAAGCACTGATGATTGTACTGATCATGTTAGGCATGAAGAACAGCGTCCGGAAAAGCCCTTTGCTGCGCGTCCGTGACTCTATCAACACGGCGAGTAACAAGGCAATTCCATTTTGCAGAATCAGCATAAATATTACATATTTCATCGTGAACCACAGGGAGTTCAGAAAGTCGGGATCTTCTTTGAACAATTCCACAAAGTTGCCCAGACCGATAAAGCTGTAATCCCGATTGAGTCCGTTCCAATCCGTCAGACTATAGAACATGCCACTAAACGTGGGATACAGCAGGAAAATCGCATAGATGACAAAGGCAGGCGCAGTGAACGCGAGCAGTGACAGATACTTCTTGAACACATTCGTAGCCATTGGTTCTCCCCCTTTTCACTCGAAGCGGATGATTGTAAACGAGGGAACAAAGAACGTTCTGCCTGCCATATCATCTGCTTGGAGACTGCGACGAAATAAAGTACCGCTAATTTGTTGACAAAACTCCCAAAACCGTTGAGATTTTGCCAACAAAAGCAGGTACTAAATTTCTCGCAACTCCTTACTTGTTGACCTTGTTGTAGGATTTCCACGCCTTGTCGAGCGCATCGATAACCTGCTGTTGATTTAGTTGTCCAGAGTAGTAGCCTTGCAACGCTTTGCCTGACTCGTCTTTCACCGCTTGAGGAAGGGATGGGTCCTCATAAGCTTTACCTTCACTCACATATTTCTGGGCATCGTCTACCCACGGGAAGCTCTTGAAGTCATGGATCTTGGCAATCGGATTGAATTTGAGCGCTTCGAAGAATGCGCTTGAATCCTTGTCATCGAGAATATAGTTCACGAAATCGAGTGCCACTTCTTTGTTTTTGCTAGATGACGATACTGCCAGTGAAGTGGAGGTGCTCAGATTGATTTTGGTATCATCCGGATTGTCATTGATCGGCATTGGTGCTACACCAAAGTTAAAGTCCGGGTTGGACTTCAGAATCGTTTCGGCAAACCATGGTCCCTGAATCCACATCGCGGCGCTTCCTGATGCGAAGGCTGCTGAACCATCATCTCCACCCACTTCCAGCGCTTTGTCTGTTCCATTGGCATTGACGAGATCGAAGATATCGAACAATGCTTTCATATCGGAAAAGGAGCCCTGATCCTGATTCATCTTCTCCACGAAGTCTTTGTGCTCAGACTGAGTTAATGCACCCACGGTAAGTGGCAGGAATAATTGCGGAATCCAGGCTTCTTTGTAGGACAGTTCAAACGGTGTAATGTTGGCTGCTTTGAGTTTCTCCACGACCGCTTTCATTTCCGTTAACGTCGTTGGCACTTCCAGTCCTTGCTCTTTGAAAATATCTTTATTGTACAGATAGCCCCATGATACTGTTTCCAATGGAACAGCTACGATTTTGCCCTCCGCATCCGTTATGGAAGGTTTAACCGAATCCAGCAGCTTATCGACAAAAGGTTGGCCCGACAGGTCTTCCAGATAACCAGCTTTGCTGAACGGTGGAATCTCATTGACCGCATGCAAGGCGAACACATCCGGTGCATCATTGGAGGCGAGTCGTGTCTTCAGAATCTGAGGCGCATTGTCCGCAGGCGGCATCTCCAGTTGCACGTTCACCTCAATGTTTTTCTCTGCTTTCTCCTTGGCTTTGAACTGTTCTATATATTTATCGTAATGTTCTTTCAGCCGAGGTTGTGCAACGAATACTTTGAGTGATACCGTGCTGCCTGACGCCGACTCCTCCTGCCCATTGTCCGTTCCTGCATTGGAACCGCAACCTGCGAGCAGAACACTGACCAGTACCGCACTTGCTACGTTTTTCCATACTTTCATCTCTTATGACCTCCCGGTGTGTAACTGGTTTGTCTTTCATAGGCTCATTATATATCAGAGAATGAAAGCGCTTCATTGGACAAAATTAGACTTGTGTATTGGATTATTTTAAACCTTAATCCTGCCACAAATGCTCTCTCGAACGGCTCATTCCGTGCTACTGCTTGAATTGCCTGACATACGAGGTTGTCCCTTCCGCATCTCCCCTGGAGATATTCCGAAATGCTTTTTGAAAACCCGATAGAAGTAGGACACATCTTCATAACCCGCCATCTCGGCAACATGCTTGAACGGAATCTGTTCATCCATCACCCATTCCTTCGCTCTCGTCATACGTAATTGGATAACATAGTCAGTCACGTTCACCTCATACTCTTTCTTGAATACCTTGCTGAGATATTCCTTACTGACAAAAAAGATCTGGGCGAGTTGCTCCAGCGTAATCATCTCCATACAGTGCTGCTCAATGTATTGCTTTACCTCATTCAGGTTCAGCTTGTTCTTGAATTTACGCTGCGCAATCAGCTGCTCCAAAGCCTGGTAGTATGGAGTCGAAATCCATGTGATCGTGGATTCGATGGAAGCCAGCGCTGTTGAAGGAGGTAGCGCCGTTGCTTCGGGCCGCTCGTACAAGCCATTGGAGACGCACAGTTCATCCAACAAAGCCTGTAGTTCATGAGCCACCCTTCCAAGCTGCCGAGGTCTGTTAATCTCGCATCGTTCCAGCTTCTGCTGCAATTGTTGGAACCACTCACGCAGACTCTGAACGTTCAGGTCATTAAACCGCAAGCGAGCCTGCTGCTGAAACAGGGAGAACTCACCTGCGAACGTAGAAGGATACGATTCCCATGATTCAGGCGCTGATTCAACCTTTTCCAACTCTTTTGCACATTTGGCAAGTACACCATTCAGTTCATCCGGATTCACCGGTTTGAGCAGATAATCTGCAGCCCGATGGCGGATTGCATGTTTTGCATAATTGAAGTCGTCATATCCGCTCACCACGATCACCTTGATCTGTGGGTACTGTCCGCTCAGCGTCTGTAACAGCTCCACACCGTCTGTACCGGGCATGCGCATATCCGTAATGATAATGTGAGGCTGATGCTGCTTGACCAGTTGTATGGCCTGCTCACCATCCTCTGCCTCACCTGCAACGGTCATGCCGAGTTCATTCCAATCTCCCAGGTTGCGCAAAATATCCCGGTTCCACGGTTCATCGTCTACTAGCAGCACTCTGTACAGTTCTTTGTTCACAAGGCTTCGCCTCCTGTATTGCAGGGGATTCGTACCGTAACGCTCGTCCCCTGTCCGTATTCACTTTCCATGCTCATCCCATATTCAGGTCCAAAATGCATTATAATTCGTGAGGCAGCATTGACCAGTCCAATACTTGTACCTGAACTCCACACCCGATCTGCCTGCAAGGTAAGCCGCTCCAGTCTGGATTGCATCTCCGTTAGTTTCTCAGCATCCATACCCACGCCGTTATCACGAATTCGAATGGTTACATCTGTAGGTTCACAGACGACTTCAATGCCCAGCTTCCACTCGCCCGGTTTCTTCTCCAATCCATGTAAAAATGCGTTCTCCACAATGGGTTGCAAAGACAACTTGGGAATATAACATGCCCGAAGTTCCCCGGTAATCTCCAGGGTATATTCAAGCCTGCCGGCAAAACGTTGCTTCTGAATCAGCATATAATGCTCCAACTGATCGAGTTCAGACTGTAGAGGGACAAGTCCATCCGGCGCGCGCACAATATAACGAAACATCTCGCTTAAGGCTCGAATGACTTTGTAACTGTCTGCCGGTTTTTGCGAGTAGACCATGCCGCCAATCATCTGCAACGTATTTTGCAGGAAATGCGGATGGATCTGGGATTGCAGTGCTTTGAGCTCGGCCGTCTGCTTCTCAAGATTCATTAGGTAGTTGTCGCGAATATGTTCCCGAATACGACTAGCCATGCCGTGCAGATTTTTCTCCAGCAGACCAATCTCATCTACCCGGCCGCTTCGTACCACTTCCCTGTCCTTGATCAGCTGAATACCCTTCATGGAATTCGCCAGTCTGACAATGGGCTTTGATGTACGCCAGGCCACGAGCGCAGCCAGTCCCACAGATATGACGGTTGCCAGGCCACCCACAACCAGTCCGTATTTCATCGTGTCCAAAGCACTTTCGTTAACGACATGGGCAGGTACAATCTTGATCACACGCAATCCTGACGGCTCGATGGAGTGAAAGAATACATATTCTTTGGCTGTCCGTATGAAGCCCGAACTTTCTTTCGTGCTTGCCAATTTCTCCATTGCTTCCGCAGACGGCTGAATCTCTTGGTTTGGTTGATAGACCGGACTACCCGCGCTATCAGCAATGTATACCGCATAGTCTCCCCGGCTATCCAGCAGCTCCAGGGTCTGGTTGAACTCAGCCCACTTGACCTCCAGACTGATGGCCCCGATCTGTGCCTGATCCTCGAAGCGGTTCATACTACGGGTCATGTGAAACTTTTGCGGATCGTCCGGATCATTGATAATCGTAAAATCTTTATGTTGTGCAAAAAGCTCATGATACCCCTCCGGTATTTCCGATACCGCCTTGATGCGAGAATCCATGGAGTTGAAGGTGAACAGGGTGTCCAATTCTTTCAGATACAGTTCAACGCCAAATACATAATTGCCGGCAGAATAGTATACACTGTTCAGCATATTGAACATGGCCTTCTGTTCGTCGAATCGGCTGGCTGCCGGCGCTTCCTCGTTCAACGCCAGATATTGATGCAATTCGTCACTGATCTGAATCGAATAGATAATATTGTTCATGCGAGCGAACTGTTCACCCAGATAGATGGAGGCCCAGTTCATATTGGCTCGGTTGGTCTCCATAATCTCCTCTTCCATGGAAGAGCGGGTATTCTCGGCTGCCATAGCGGTCATGGCAATGACAGGCAGAACGGCCAGCAGCGTCATGGTAAGAATCAATTTATTGCGAATGCTGCGTTTGAAAGGATCTGTCAGCTTCCGATAACATTCGGTAAACACAGCGCATCCACTCCTGAGCTAAAATAGACAAACGCCCCAGCATGGAAGCCGAGGGCGCTTTGGTCTTTATATTCGTTTGGAAATGTTACAACTAATGCTATTTACACGGACACTTCGATGGCAGAACAACCTTCGATCGCTGTTATCCCCAGATTTTTTCTGATTCCCTTTTTGAAAAGGGAAAATCCGGGGATAAAGGCGCACGCTTCGCTTCGTTAGGTTATTTCTGTCATCTCCGTTTTTGTGTAAATTTATAGTTCAGCATCCATTGCCTACTCTATTATTTCCTATTATTGTTCGATAATCCGTATGCCCCATGGCTCAAGTTCGATCTTCTCTCCCGCAGCTATCGGGGTTCCTGCCAGGAGTTCGGTCCCTTCGCCATAGGCGTTCACGAAGGATGTTGCCTCATCCGCGTAATTGAAATAGTAGCGAATCGTGCTTCCTTGATCGTTCACACCTGTCTTCACAATGATAGGAAAAGCCAGCTCCTGCTCAGCTCCCCATACGCCCGCTTCCTTCATGACACGTTCCAACACCTTACGGATCACCGCAGAACTGGTATAACATCCGACATAGGTTGCTTTGCCTTTTCCATAGGTGTTCTGGGTAATTGCCGCATATTCGCCCCAATGTGGATGATCATACCAAGCAAGTACTTCAGCCGTTGTTGGTGTAATCAGTTCCATCCAGGTGTGAATCTGGTTCTGCTCCTGACCAACCTCGAATGGATCATCGCGCAGCGAGACATGTTTGGGCTCTACAAAAAGGTTATAGCTGATCCCGCATGCCTCACTGATCAGGCCGGGCTGGCGGGTAGAGCGTACCTTGATATGCTCATTTGCAAATCCGCTTTTGAACGAGTAGACGATATGTCCGCCATCCTGTACGAATTGATTTAATTTTTCCAACAATGCATCCGAAGCTGCATACAGAGCAGGTACAACGAGCACATCATACCCCGCATAACTCTCAACCGATGGATCGATCAGGTCACAGCCAATGTTCATCTTGTACAATTCATCGTACATCCAGCGCACCACGTCATTGTAGTTCTTGTCACTGGTGAAGTTAAATCCAAACCATTTAATCGATGTGAGCGCCTCATTGCTGAACAGCACAGCTACCCGATTCTTTTTCTTCAGATTAACGAGCTTTGGACTGAGTCGGGCAAAATCCCTGCCAATGGTCTTTGCTTCGTTGTACACCGGATTCGGTTCGAAATCATGACTGAGCAAACCTTTCCAATACGTCTCAAACGAATTGTGCAACGAATGCCAGTGCCAGTAAGCGACCATGTTCGCTCCCGATGCCAGATGACTGAATGCCTGCAAACGTAGCTGTCCCGGATAGGGAACCCAATGCCAGAACGCCTGCGCTTCGGTCTCCAGTACAAGGTAATTTGATTGTTTGGTGGAACGCGCTACATCCCCTCCGAATGAAATCTCGATGCCCGTCAGATCATCCTGGGAAGGATGGTAGATGTCCACACTGGTAATGTCAAAAGGTTTCGATGCGGCAAAATGGTCCACATCCCCTTGAATGCCGTAGGAATACCCACGCCAGTCAAAGTCAAAATTCTGGGTAACAAACTGTCCTTCCTGTTTGTATTCATTCACGATTCCCACTTGCCAAGCCAAAAAGTTGGTTACCAGCTGTCGCTGGAATTTGGCAAATTCAGCACCAAGACTGCCATTGATCGTTCCTACCACAGACGGGAAGTCCTCCCAGCTATTGATTCGATTGCTCCAGTAATCGAGACCAAATTCCTTGTTAAGCTCATCCAGGGAGCTGAACTTGTTACGCATATATTTTACGAATTGCAGTTGGACATTATCTCCGGCCGTATTGTAATGCTTCGTCTCGTTATCTGTCTGATATCCAATTACCGCTGGATGTGTGCTCACCCGAGAGATCAGCTTGCGTATGATTCGCTCGGCATAGAATAGATAGGTTGGATGAGTAATGTCCATAATCTGTCTTGCACCATATTTGCCAGGTCCCTGTGAGGTGGTAGCCAGCACGTCCGGATGTTCCTTAACCATCCATGTTGGAACAGCATACGTTGGTGTTCCTACAATAACCTGAATCCCCGCCTCATGCATGGCATCCAGCACACGGTCTACGGAAGAGAAGTCAAATACGCCATTCTGCGGTTCATGGGTACTCCAGGTTGATTCTGCAATGCGGACCACATTGATACCTGCATCCTTCATCATCTGAATGTCCTTGTCCAATCTTTCGTAAGGCATATATTCATCATAGTAAGCTACACCATATAATAATTTGTCCATGATTTAATCTCCTTTTTAGGTGGAAAATATAATGATCTTGACGTGTGCAAGAGTTGACATATTCCAATCCATAATGGTAGCGTTTACATTATTATCGATTGAAGAACTTGGATTGTTCAGCAACCACTTCAAACGCTGATACGTGCCATGGATTATCCATGCTTGCGTTAAACTGATTATAATGAAGTATACTACGGGTGCCGATTGTATAAGGCAAGTTGTTTTTACCCTTTTCCGAGGTGAATATGATGGATATGCGATCACAGCTCCGAGAAATGCCTCACCATACGCTGGCCCACTGGCTTCCTATTATCGACTGTAACATCAAATTCTATGGTGCGCACAGCCAACAAGTACCCTATGGATGGGCGATGCCGGAGGAATCACATCCGGGCTTTGAGATTATGTTGATCATCGAAGGTACGCAGGAGAGTGTGATTCATGGTTTTACCTATACCGTGGAGGAAGGTTCCATTCTTCTCATTCCTCCAGGGTTCAAACATACAAATCAATGTGTATCCACGGGAGGCATGACTTATTTTAGCGCTCACTTTAATGTGGATGATCCAGTCTTCACCCTGAAGCTGATGTCACAGCATAGCCAAATCTACGCAGCAGGTACGGCAGATAATAGGAAGTTGCGCGTTGTGCTGGAGAGTTGGATGGGGATGATTAACGTATCTGAAGCCTACACGTCTACTGACAAAATGATCATGCAGGCCCGCATGTTTGAACTGTTCGCCCTGTTGTCCCAAGCCGCTGACAATGAACCGGAGACCCCCACTTCCGTTGCTGCTTCACATGCACCAGCTCCAACAGCCATGCATTATGCGGGAGCTATAGCGGAGGCAATCAAGCAGGCATTCCATGCCCAGCTTCGAACCAAGGAAAGCAGTGTATCCACGGTCAAAGTAGAGCAGATTATATCCTCGTTTGGCATCAGCCCGGGATATGGTCTACAGGTCTTTCGCAAGGTGTACGGGCGGTCGCCCAGGGCTTACTTGTCCAGCTTGAAGTTGCAGGAGGCCAAAGTACTGATCGAACAGCCAGAGCTGTCGCTCGGGGAAATTGCGTGGAAGCTCGGTTACACCCATCTGTCCCATTTCAGCAGACAATTCAAACGTTGGACAGGCCAAAGCCCGCTTCAATATCGCAATCATCATGCAGATGCATCAGGTGATCCTGTATCCTACAGATCGGAATCGAGCCCAGAAACTTGATTACGGATACGCTTGTATTCTTCCGGCGTGTTCATATTACTCAATTGCATCGCAACTTGATGAACACCCGCTCTCTCAAGCTCTTCGGCTTCGACATATCGGCAACCGATCTCTTCAAGCCATCGCATGACTCGAAGATGATCCTGAATCAGACGCTGCTCAAGATCAGGGAGCACTCGTTTGTGGTAAGCCGCTGCAAGAGGGTGGACATGTCCATCCACGCGTAGAACGATAGCAGAATAAGAATTATGCGATTCGACCAGCTTTTTTATTCCATCAAAAAAAGACGTTTGCAGGAGCGGCATATCGCAGGCGCATACCAGATTCCAGTCTGTATCGGAAGCTTCCAGTGCCGCGTGAAGACCGGCGAGTGGCCCCTTCCCCGGATAGTGATCATGAACGCAGTCGTAGCCCATTGCACCGTAGGTTGTCACATTGGGTCCGGCAGCCACGATGATACGGGATACGGCGGGTCTCATGGCCTTCGTGACATGTTGCAGTACGAGGGAACCGTTCAGTTCCAGCATGGCCTTGTTGGTCCCCATGCGGCTGGATAAACCTCCTGCCAATATGATGCCTGTCCATTCCCTCGTGTTCATGTTGTTATCCTCCTTCAGATCACGATATGTGTTTGACTGCATCAATTTCAAAACGTTCACTATGCATTGAATCCCCTTTCAACAAATGATACATTGAACAATATGCATTTGAAAGGAATGGCTTAATTGGACAGACCTGCACCTTCAAGAGGCAATCCCTCATTGGTTTCTCTGAAACTATATAACTTTTTCATATATGGAGCCATCTCGATCTTCGCCGGATTCCTGCAGCTTTACCTGCAAGAGATCGGCATGACCAAGCTGGAGATTGGCAGTCTCATGGCGATTGGACCCTTTGTATCCTTGTTTGCCAACCCATTCTGGGGTTTCTGGAGCGATAAATCTCGCAACATTCGCATCATTCTGATGATTATGATGGGAGGTACATTTGTGCTCGCCCAGGGTGTATTCTATGCGCCCACTTATACATGGATCTATGTAGCCATGATTTTCTTTTATTTTTTTCAAAGTCCATTATTCGCCCAAACGAACAGCCTGATTCTCGGATATATCGATGGTACAACCCAAAAATTTGGGTCATTCCGGCTCTGGGGTTCACTCGGTTGGGCACTGACTGCCGTCGCAGCCGGACCGCTCATTGACCGTTTTGGCATCGGCAGTGTATCCATTATATTTGCGTGCATGATTGCCACCACCTTTGTATTATCCGTATTTCTACCCAGACAGCCGATTGCTTCGGATACACCCGTGGTTACTTTTCGGCGGTTTGGCAAAGTCATGTTCAATCCGTATTTTATGGCATTTATCGGCCTGGGTGTACTCGTATCGGTGCCTAATGCGATGAACAGTACTTTTATGTCACTATATATTGTAGAAATGGGTGGCGACAAACAGATGGTCGGCTGGGCCATCTTCACCTCATCCATTCTCGAAGTCGGCGTATTCCTGCTGCTCGACCGCCTACTCAAACGCAAGATGAGCATGCTCTTGGCATCTCTCATTTTGATCAGTTTGCTGTTTGCACTGCGCTGGCAGCTCATGGCACTGGCTAACAACCCGCTGGAGATTGTATTCATTCAGTTGACGCACTCCATTACGTTTGGTGGGTACTTCTATGTGGGTACGCAACTGACCATGCTGTTTATTCCAAGACCTTACCGTTCCTCCGGTCAAGCGGTGTATACGATGGCCTGGGGCGGTCTCTCCGGCGTGATTGCCGGTCTGTTCGGCGGCTGGTTGTTCCAGAGCTTCGGTGCGGAAATCATGTATAGCATCGGCGTATTCTTCTCGCTCATCGGCGCGGTCGGATTTGGCATCATGTGGTTATCGAATCGACGTAACGGCTATCAGCCAGTTGTATTGACGGAGATGGGTAATATGGATGAGGACAGATAATCTTTTGTTTGAAAAAGTTGAAAGAGATTTCCACTGGAGCACTACGAGAACAGAACAATCTTTCGATCGCTGTTATCCCCGGATTTTCTTGATTCCCTTTTCAAAGGGTGAAATCCGGGGATATAGCGGAGCTGTAGTTCGTTCTATCACAATATGAATACTATGCTAGTTTCTCTATAGATTTTAAAGTTGAACAAAAGAAAATACACGATTTTAACTAATCATTAAACTGAACAAACACATGCATATACTTATCTAATCCTGGAAGTCCGGTCGTTTCATTGATTTCCAAAAAATTGAGTTTTTCTTCCCATTCCAATCTTTCCTGATCGGAATCGTCAGCAGCATATTCAAAAATATATACTAAGACAAAAGCATCAATACTCGAGACCCCGTTTTTCAACTGTACCCACTCTTGAGGGAGCACAACTTGATTTTTACCCGCTGTGATTTCTTTGCCAGAGAAATTAAGAATCAGTTCTTGTCCTTCATTTTTAATCGTGGTGATTTTTTTCTTTCCATCCCATTCAAACGTTGCTCCGGATCGTTTAAAAACATCTTTCACTGGGATATAAATGGAATTATAAGTTGTTTTTGTTGACTTTCCTTCCTTAATGACACTTAGTTCAACTTTTTTTAGTGATGAATTATACACATTTGCCGCACGTTCCTTAAAAGGGAGATCCATTAGGGATTGGTCCAAAGCAGCAGATGCAACGGATCCTACACAGACAACTAAAGTTAACATCAACAATAAAGAAACAAATCGCTTCATCTTGATTCCTCCTTGGAATTATTGTTCACATTAACTTAAACGTCGAAAGTTGGAAAAATGTTCATTTTAGTATCCCGTTGTATTAATAATTATTTTCTTGTGTATCCACACAGAACCAGGACTTGTACCAGTACAACCTTCTTTAGCAATTGCAGGCGCACAAGAAAAAGGCGTCTCCATTGGCTTATTGCCCTGGAGACGCCTTTTACGTTCATAGATTTAAGTTTACTGCTAACCTATCATCCTACCTATACGCTTCACATTATGCCTTCGGCAGTTGGAATGAGCTTTTCAGGGATACAACCCGGTTAAATACCGGACGACCTGGCTCGGAATGTTTTGGATCTACACTGAAGTAACCATGACGGAAGAATTGGAATTTATCCTGCGCGTTCGCTTCCTTCATTTCTTGCTCCACATACCCGTGAACAACCTCAAGGGAGTTCGGGTTCAGTTGATCCAGGAACGTTTTCTCCGGTTGCTCTTCCACAACCTCAGTTTCAGCTCCAGCTACTGCCACTTCCACCTCTGCTTCCGGTGCTTCATCCAAGATCAAAGGCTCATACAGACGGAATTCAGCAGGTACCGCTTGAGTCGCTTCTACCCAGTGGATCGTACCTTTAACTTTACGGCCTGTGAATCCACTGCCGCTCTTCGTCTCTACATCATAGGTACAATGAATCTCGGTCACATTGCCTTCTGCGTCCTTGATCACATCATTACATTTGATGAAGTATGCATGTTTCAGACGAACTTCGTTGCCAGGGAACAAACGGAAGTATTTGTTCGGCGGATTTTCCATGAAATCGTCTTGTTCAATATAAATCTCACGGGAGAACGGAATTTGGCGATTACCCATCTCTGGGTTCTCCACATTGTTCTCTGCTTCGAGCCATTCCACTTGTCCTTCAGGGTAGTTGGTAATAACCACTTTAAGCGGGTGCAAGACAGCCATCGTGCGCGGAGCTTTCAGTTTCAAGTCTTCACGTACAAAGTGCTCCAGCGTTTGCAGGTCGATAACCCCTTGGCTCTTGGAAATGCCTGTTTCGAATACAAAATCACGAATGGCTTCCGGTGTATATCCCCGGCGGCGCAGACCCGAAATTGTCGGCATACGTGGATCATCCCATCCATCCACATGGCCTTCGTCCACGAGCAGTTTCAGCTTCCGCTTGCTTGTCACCATCTGGGACAGGTTCAGGCGGCCAAATTCGTATTGACGCGGCTTACTCTCCATCTCACATTCCGCAATAACCCAATCGTAGAATGGGCGTTGATCCTCAAACTCCAGCGAACAAAGGGAGTGCGTTACACCTTCAATCGCATCTTCGAGCGGGTGAGCGAAGGCGTACATTGGATAGATACACCATTTGTCACCCGTGTTATGATGGTGTGCGTGTGAAATCCGGTAAATCACCGGATCGCGCAGATTGATATTCGGTGCAGACATATCGATCTTGGCACGCAGCACTTTCTCCCCGTTCTTGAATTCGCCTGCACGCATACGTGTGAACAGGTCGAGATTCTCTTCCACCGAACGATCACGGTACGGGCTGTTCTTGCCCGGCTCCGTTAGCGTTCCGCGCATTTGACGGATTTCGTCGGCGCTTTGGTCGTCGATGTAGGCTTTACCTTTTTCAATCAACAAGACAGCACGGTTGTACATCTCGTCAAAATAATCCGAGGCAAAACGTTTCTCATTCCACTCGTATCCGAGCCATTTCACGTCTTCCTGAATCGATTGAACGTACTCTACATCTTCCTTGACCGGGTTCGTGTCATCAAAGCGCAGATTCGTTTTGCCGCCAAATTCGCCGCCCAGCGTAAAGTTAATCCAGATCGCCTTGGCATGGCCGATATGCAGATAACCGTTCGGTTCCGGAGGAAAACGGGTAATAACTTCCTGGACTTTCCCAGACCGGAGATCTTCGGTAATAATATTTTTGATAAAGTTAGGTGGGGTTGTACGATTGTCCACAGGTATCAAACCTTTCATGAATGGATTGGAGCCTTCGGGAATTGCAGCAATTCCGGCTATAATTCCTTAATAACGAAGTCATTTCCTGAAAAAATCTATTTTCTTGGAAAGTTTCGTACGCGTTTCATTTAAATATACCTTTAACGGGGGAGGAGTTCAATAAAGAACGGCACCAAAGTCAGGATCAGCCGTGCATAAATAGGCCCAAAACCATTTTGACGGGTTCGCTCGAATCATGTAGCATGATAGTAAAAACAAATTAAAGGGAGGGTTTCCCATTCCATCGAACTCGCTTAAACTGACCAAAGAACAGCAGGATGAAGCCATTCGCACCATACAGTCGTATTTCGAAGAAGAACGTGGCGAAGAACTCGGCGATCTGGCCGCTTGGGGTGTCCTCGACCTGTTCATGACACAGCTCGCTCCCTACATATATAATCAGGCACTCCGTGACGCACGCACAACAGTCAATCAACGCATGGCCTCAATGGAAGAAGACCTGTTTGCACTGGAGCAAAAGTTACCCAAGACTTCCCGTTAATCACTAATTTATAAAGAAAGAAGGTTGCATTCATGTTTACCTATTCATTGGATGAATATACCGAACTCCGGCCACTGGCCATGGAACATACCAAACCGCTGTTTGAACTGACGGATCGCTCGCGGGATCAATTGAGACATTGGTTGCCGTGGGTGGATCATGTGACAGAAGTGGAACACACCTCAAACTTCATTACTAACGCGTTAAAACAAGGTGCTGAAAATGGCGGCTTCACCGCCGGCGTATGGTTAAAAGGCGATCTCGCAGGCGTCATCGGATTCCACGAAATTAACTGGACCAACCGCTCGGTAAGCATCGGATATTGGCTTGGAAAAGGTTTTGAGGGTCAGGGCTTGATGACAAGTGCTTGTCGCGTTCTGGTTGATTATGCACTAGTCACACTGGATCTAAATCGCGTCGAGATTCGCTCGGCAACAAACAACAAACGGAGTCGTGCTATCCCAGAAAGACTCGGATTTGTTCTCGAAGGTGTCATTCGCCAGGCAGAGAAGCTGCCTAAAGGTTACGTGAACCATGCAGTATACGGCATGCTTCAGCATGAATGGGAACTCTTGCGCTAATTCGCTTACATAATGAATCGGGAGTGATCTCTCCCAACATAATAGATCAACACGAATACCCTCGATCTCCACGTATTGTGGTGACAGAGGGTATTTATGTTATTGTATTCAATGACTTTTATAGGGCTCGGACCATGCCACCATCCACGATCAATGAGGTTCCGGTAATGTACGTATTGGCCCCGGATAACAGGAACACCACCGCTTTGGCAAACTCCTCTGGTTGACCATAACGGCCCAGTGGAATCTCCTTGCGGAACTGTTCAGAGACTTCGTCCTCACTGACTCCGTTCTGCTCTGCCCGTGCTGCATCCAGCTCACGAATGCGGTCTGTTGCAATACGACCTGGCGCCACCGTGTTGATCAAAATTCCGTATGGAGCCAGCTCTTGAGACAAGGTCTTCGCCAATCCAAACACGCCGGTACGGAACGTGTTGGACAGCACCAGACCCGGAATGGGCTGCTTCACCGAAGTTGAAGCGATATTCACAATGTGTCCTCCGCTTTCTTTCATATAAGGAAGAGCAGCGCGAATCAGCCTTACATAACTGAGTACATTTAATTCAAATGCACGCTCCCAATCTTCATCCGTCAGTGACTCAAATGAACCCGATGGCGGGCCACCCGAATTGTTCACCAGAATATCAATCTGCCCAAACAGCTCCGCTGTCTTGTGAATCAAAGCCTCAATATCTTCCTTCCGTGTCACATCGGTTGCACAATATTCCACACGTCCACCACCACCAAGCGCCAGAAGCTCCTGCTTCACTGCTGCGAGCTTTTCTTCGCTCCGGCTGGCAAGCATGACGTCAGCACCTTCTGCTGCCAATTGAGCGGCTACCGCTTTGCCCAGCCCGCGACTGGAAGCCAACACCAGCGCTTTTTTACCTTGAAGTCCCATGTCCATCGTTGTTCCTCCTCCTCAGCTAGTTTCTATTTGGTCTGGATAAAATAACCCATAAGAATATCGTCCACATACTTGCCTCCGATATAAAACTCGGAAACCAACCTGCCTTCCTTCACAAATCCACACTGTGTATAAAACGTGATGGCTCCCGGATTGCTGGAGAGCACGCGCAGCCTGAGCTTGCGAACACCTTGTTGGGCCGCATGCTGCTTGATGGCATCCATCAAAGCTGTGGCAATGCCACAACGCCGATCATGAGGATGAACTGCAATATGAATCTCGTAGACATGACGGTTGACCGGCATACCTGTGGCTGGCTGAAAGCCCACATAACCACATACCCGCTCTCCCTGCACCGCAATCAATTGACTGCCTGGCGGGCAATGCTGCAGATATTGTTGTCTAGAACGCCATTGCATCGGTGCAGGAGAGGTGTATTTGTCCCATACCAGGGCATCCAACCCCATTAGCTGGGCTGCATCTTTAATCTCCGATGGACGAATCGTAAATGTATGGCTGGTAAGCATAATAATTCAACCTTTCGTGCTATAGTCGACAACGCTGTACATTACAACGTCAGGAAAGTTAAGAGATTTAAGAACGTTGAGAAACTTAGAAATAAGTTGTTCGTTTGCTTCATTGTTTACATATGTTCGTTCTATATATTGTAGCATAGCCTCAGCTTTGACTAAAATTCCGCTCGGTCTTGAACCTTTTAGCAAAATGAGAAAAACACTTAACCTTGCCGTAACGTCATGGTTTATACTGGTCCGATAAGGAGGGGATGCATGATGAATATCAAAGAGGCAGCAAGCAGGCTTGGTATATCGGCAAGAGCCATTCGTTTTTATGAAGAAAAAGGATTAATTCTCCCCGCCAAACAGTCCAGTAACGGGTATCGTACCTATACCGAGAATGATATCTGGCGGCTTCAGACCATTGCTGCGCTGCGTGAGATTGGCATGTCCCTACAGGATATAACACACGCGCTCGGAGAGATTGATCAAGGGAATCAGCAGCGGCTGGAAGAATATCTGGAGCTGCAACAGGCCGTCATGTATGCCCAGTGGATTGAGTTGAAACGTATGATGGATACAACCCAGCGCATGATTGACCTGAATCGTCAGGACGGACCGCTGGATGTCAGCCATCTACACGATCTCGCGGACAGTGCGCGTCGCCTGCGCGAAGCCCGGCAGAACTGGCATGATCGGTGGAATTATGACACGCAGGCAGCCATCCATGATCAACGAGTGCAGGCAGAAGGCAGAGTCAGTACTGAACACCCCAGCATAGAGGGCAGGCATCATTCAGCCACCCCCTCGCCTATAAGCGATGAGAATGAAGTTTCACATCCACACCAGGATGCAGATCATTCCGCGCCAAGCGATTCCAATGATACGGTACAGTCTTCCTTTTATCTGTATCACAACTATGAGGAAGCGCTCGAACAGACGGCTCAATGGATCTCTCCCGCCCTTGGTGAGAAAGGACTCGATATTGGTACAGGCACAGGTAATCTGGCTGGGAAACTGCTACAGCACGGCGCAGACATGACTGCAATCGACCAATCCCGGGAGATGCTGCGCAGATGTCGTATCAAATATCCCGAGATGCATGTAAAACTTGGGAATTTTCTGGCGCTGCCTTTTGCCGATCATTCCTTCGATTTTGTTGTATCCAGCTTTGCTTTCCATCATCTGAGTCCAGACCAGCAACTACTGGCCTTACAGGAGATGCAGCGGGTATTAACCTCGCGCGGACGTATCGGTCTAACCGATCTGATGTTTGTTGATGCGACTCACCGTGATTCCTATATTCGACAGGCAGAAACCACAGGACACGAGGAACAGCTGCGCGCCTTGCGCGAACGTCACTTCCCTCTACTCAGTGAGCTATGCGGCTGGTTGGAACAACAGGGCTACGTAACAAAGCATGTGCGGCATAATGAGCTGTTACATACGTTGCTGGCAGTTCCACTGCGGTAAGCAATCGTAAGAGCGTATGGCAAAAAGGCCATCCCGCCTTTGAATAAAGGAGGATGACCTTGGTGTACATCATGCTATGAGATTACATATAGATATCAACAATCGTGCGCTCAGTTGCACTCCGTGCTTGTCTGAACTCATCAAGCGAGATGCTTACACCGCCCTGACGGTAACGGTTCGCTGTACGCTCGGTAGGAATGTCCTTGCCATTCACCGCTACACGGCTCACAGCACCTTCGTTCAAGTGATAGATAAACGTCACCGGCTCACCTGCATATTCAAATTCGAATTGCATGCCGTTCAGCTCAGCTGGCAATACCGGGTCAATGACCAGATCGCCGCCCTCTTGACGAATGCCAAGTGCATTGGAGATCAGCTGGTTCATGTAGATTCCAGGGCCGCTGGAGTAGATTCTCCATCCGCCTTTCACCTGTACAGTACCTTTACGAAGCTGGTCAAAATGCTCCTGTGCCTCGTAACGCGTATTAAACTTACCGTCCGAACTACTGAAGTATGAGTTCGCTTGGCGAATCTCTGCGTTAGGTACAACCTCGCCGATACCAACCGGGTTGATCATCGCGAGACCATTCCACACCTGATCTGTCTTACCGAGCTTCGCCATCGCTTCTACGTAACGGATATGGGCGTGTACATATTGCAAACCAATCTCACGACCGAAGTTGGATGCTTGCTCTGCACGTTTGAAGTGTGTGCTTACTCCGCCAGCATACTGAGCCGGACGATTCATCAGACGCACGCCATCCGGGCACAGGAACTGTTCACGGATCAATGCATAATGCGATTCTGCTTGCTCCGCATTCAGCAATTCACCGATCATGCTGCGCGTCATTGGCAACAGGCGATATTGAATGCCTGTCTCTGTATCCGTTGGATGAAGCATCAGCTTCGCTTGGTCGGCTTCTTCCATGTATACAAAACCTGGAATCACATCTGTGCCCAGCATGTAACGGTTAAAGTCCTCACGAATGCCTTGAGCCAGCACGTCCAGCTCCTGTGCAAAGTCCGCATCCTTGAATTTCAGCGCTTGCGAGAGCACATTCACGGACTGATACGTCAATGCCACCGTCCAACTGCTCACCATGTATTGCTTCAGCTGTGCATTGGCTGGTTGGAGCGTATCATCCCAGTCGCCATCTCCGTAGGAAGACAGGAACGTATCATGCAGGAAGTGCGAACGAATATATTCAATCTCTTTTTTCGCGTGATCCAGTACCGTTGCTGTTTCTTCCGTGAACCCGAAGCTATGTTTAACCGTATAAGGTACTTTCTCATCCAGGATTGCATAGTCGCGAGTCGCTGTCAGGTAATCCGCCAGCACTTTCAGCGGCCATACGATGATGTCGCCATGGCTCTCTTCCTGTTGGATCGCAAAGTATTTATCAAACATGAACCATTGCGGCCAGTTGCCATCATCTTCATATTGGTGGGTATAAACCATTTTGATGATATCGCGAACTTGCTCATATTTTTGCGTTGCCATAAAGTACTCCACCGGACCTTGGCATACATCCCGTGTACCCCAAGCTGCACCGCCGTACTGCTCCAAACCGTGAGGCACGGAGTAGTGAACCAGCATGTTGTGGGTGTACCACCAAGCCAGCGCATTTACTTTGAACAGATCCTCAGCACTCTGACCTTCTCCACGGGACAAACGGAACCCGTTCATCACACCTGCGAAGAACTCGCGGTATGCCTGCACTTCCTCTTCAAAAGTAAGGCTTGAACCTGCTACCACTCCGCTATCCGCTTGACCTTCCAATACCCCCTGTACCTTCAGCGTCCATTCAGCACTCGCTTCCAGACTAAGGGTAACCAGTGATGCGGAACCACTGCGGATACCACTTGCCAGCAACGTTTCGTCACCTACATTTACAGTCGCGCCATCCACCGACATACGGTATTGCAGATCCGGATACGTTCCAGCACTAATCGCTTGTGGATCAGCCTTGAAGATCAATGTATCGCCGTCCTGCGTCATATGCAGTGGATACTCGTATTCATTCACATTCATCGTAATCTGGTTTGTTACCAGGTAACGGTATGCCGCGCCACTTGTGGAGCGTACGTTCATGCTTACTTCCGTAGTATGTGCGCCTGTGTAATTGGTCACGATGATCGTATCGGATGCCGTTTTGTAGATCCAACGTACATAGTTAAAGCCAATTTCGAACAGGGAAGGCATCGTCAGCAGACGATATTGTCCGTCCATTTCCACATAAATGCGTTGTCCCGCCGTTTTCGGCACGTTTAATGCATTGCGGGCATTACTGATCATTTTATTAAAATTGGTGTTACCAATAACGAGTTGTGAGTTGAAAATACCGTACATATACGATGTTGTCGTAATAACCTGTGCTCCAAGTTGCACGTTGCCACCACTCATCAGAATGTGACCGTGCGGACGCTCTACGAGCAATTCTTTTGCTTTCAGAACGATATGTTCATAGCTGCCTGTGAAGAAGGATAACAGTTCCTCACCGCTGTGCTCTTCCTGATGACGATCAGGGAACAGATCATGAATCTCATCTTGTGTCAGATCAAGTGTAACCAGCGGTTCGCCCAAGAAAGAGGAGAGTTTTACCTGTTCCAACGTATCTCCGTTTTCCACAGTCAGAGCCTGTACTTCATTCCATGCTGCTGTAACTTCATCTCCGAATTCCAGTGCAGAGATTCCTTCCGCATGATTAGGCTTCGCTAGTCCATAAAAGACCACCTGTGCTTCTCCGTTCAGATTCAGCAGTTCAGATTGCAGCGCCGTGTAGGCAAATTCATACTGATACGTCTCATTTGCCAGCGTTGGGCGCTTCAAGCTCTCTGGTTGATTCGTTTCCTTGTACGACAGACCGAAGAATTGGAATCCATCTGTGGAGTAACCGACTGCTTTCGTCAGGGAACCTTGTTGCATATAAGGAAATGCACCGCCCTGAGGCTGGTTTTGACGGGAACAAACGACATAACCTTTCGCTTCATCTTCAAACACCGTATGGTCAATGTATTGTGAAAGATAAGCTTCATTGCTGCGTACCGCACCTGGATCAGCAAGACCTACATCCTGTCCGTACACCACGTCTACGTTATGTTGTTGTCCTGTGAGCTTCACATCCCAGAACCATACACCTTGCGGTGTAGCCGTAAATACGACCTGATAGCCAATGCCTTGTTCGCTACCTTCCAGCTGGACTGTGCCCTCCCAGATCAACTGGTTGCTGGACTGTGCTTTGCTTGTAATCACCTTGCTGTTCGAACGTACACCGAGCAACGGGAACGAGCTGATATTCTCCCCCTCATGTACACGCAGGTACAGGTTGTTCAGAGATCCATCAATCTGGTTGCTGAGCAACTGGTTCAGCATGGTTGTACCGGATGTAGCCTGGTATAGGTCGCCACTGTTCAAAAAGGTAAAAGATAACTCTCCGGCACTTAAGCGGATCGGTTCATTAATCATCGTTGTCATAAGGTTCACTCCTTGAATTAGTTAAAATCGAAACGTTTCGATAATTTTGAAAAAGAATAGGGGCCTCTTCAAACCGGCTTTTTACAGCCCGTCCGGACGATAACCCCATCATTAAACTTTTACTTCCAGCATGCAGGCAGTTCTTTGTTGTTCAGACTCGGTCTAAACCGAACGTACAGAGCTGCGCTCGATCATATTAATCGTTAACGTATATGAAGGGTCAACCGCTTCGCCATTGAGCATCTGGAATAACAGATGTCCGGCGAGCGACCCGGCTTCATGCTTCGGCTGGCGTATCGTTGTCAGCGGTGGATGCACATATTCGGACAACTGAATATCGTCAAAACCGATCACGGAAATATCATTCGGCACCGATATACCACGCTCTTCCAATGCTTTCAGGCCGCCAATCGCCATCTCATCGTTACCGTAAAATACCGCTGAGGGAAGCTCGCCCTGCATGATCATCATTTTGGTTGCACTGTATCCGCCCTCACGCACAAAGTTACCGTTCAGACGCCATTTGGACTTTTCTTCAAGTCCCGCTTCCCGCATCGCTCGCAGATACCCTTGGTAACGGAGCGCGTTGTCATACGAGTTGGATGGGCCACTGATATAAGCGATCTTCTGATGTCCTGCCTGAATCAGGTGGCGGGTTGCAAGGTAACCGCCCTGCTCTCCATCCACCAGCACGTTGACCAAATGGTCACTCGACAGCTGACGATCCATCACAATGATCGGAAAACGATGACCGGCAGATTCTACCAGAATATCATCATGAATGTTATGCGCCAGGATGATGGCTCCATCTACTCTTTTTTCACGCAAGAATCGCACTGCCGTTGAATCCCGTCCACCCATGGAGCTGCAAGCAATTAGGTCATACCCGTTCGCGAGGGCTACATCCTGTACACTACGGATCAACTCCGAGTAATACGGGCCCGACAGATCGGTCAGGATCAAAGCGATCGTGTTCGTCCGGCTCCGTTTCAGGTCCATGGCAAAGCCGTTCTTGCGGTAATTCAGTTCTCGTGCTGCCTCAAGCACTTTAGCCTTGGTCTTGGCACTAACCTTGCTATCCCCGCTCAGCGCATAGGAAGCAGTCGAGAGTGCTACACCTGCCAGCTTTGCCACATCCTTAATCGTTGCCATTCCACGTTCGCTCCTTCTAAACTAAAACAAATTCAAGGTTATCTACATTCTATACGATACATGGTTAGAACAACCACTAAATCCTTCATTATCGTTCATTAATCTTTGTACATATCATAGCTATGGATGTCAATCGAAACGTTTCGAGGTATTCTCAAAAAAAATCCTTGTTTCGATCCTTCCGGTACCACTGTTGAAGTACCTCATTCCAATCCGTACCATTAATGATGGTTATGACGCGTCTTTCAATCTGACGCCCCCTGAACAGTTTGTGCCTAACACAATGAAACTAGCAGTAAACGTCAGATTGAAACGTTTCGACATTTTCATTATAGTCGGTGTTGATAGCGATTTCAACCACTTTATCTATTTTTCATAGAAAAAGTTGATTTGTTCAATCTGTCCATCCACGTCACTTCGTTTATAGTATATACTGCATAATAGTCGAGATCCGAGAATTACGCCAGTACACCAGGGGCATGAGACGAATAATGCCTTTGCTGACTTATGTAAGGAGACAGTTATCTAATGAATATTTCCAAGCCCATTTACCATAAAAAATCGCTGTCCCGTCCCATTTCCTTGCAGAAGATTCAGTCCGTACCTGTTGCCCTTTTCAAGCTGTGCCATCTGGTGCAGCTTCACGACCGCGAGGCATTCTCCCGCATAGATGAGATGTGGAGCACACTTCACGTACTATACGTCATTACTGCTGGCCAGGCCAGGCTGATTAGTGAAGAGGGTAAACTGACATTAAATGCAGGCTGTGCAGTCGTTCGGCAAGCTGGAAGCCTGCTTCAGCACGAGAACAAGCGCGGCACTCTGTCGCCAATACAGGGCATTGCTATTGCTTTTGATTTCACTGAAAATGAACAGCTATTCTGGCCGTTCGGGATACCAGCTCCCATTGCGAGTCGTACTCTCACCGATAGGGCACTAGAGCTGGTTCAAGCAAGTTCGAAGGGCCATGATTCCAGCCCATTCAGGCCACATATGCTTTTCTATGAGTTACTGGATATTTTGCGGGATCATGTGGCTCACTCTGCTCATGAAGATCACTCCTGGCTCGATGCCGTGCTCAGACATATCCATCAGATGTATACCCATCCGTTAAGCCGCGAACAATTGGCACGGGATGCAAATGTGAGCCCTGAGCATTTTTCACGGGAGTTCAAGAAACATACTGGTCTTACGTTTGTTGAATATGTGACTCGTCTCAGAATCAGGATGGCTCAAGAACATCTGTTGTTCGCGAACCCTACACTACAGGAGATTGCACAACTGACAGGCTACAGGGACACATTCTATCTGAGCCGCAAATTCAAACAGATGGTTGGATCGGCACCAACACACTACCGGAAAATGCCCAAAAAGATTGTATCTTTGACTTACAATTATACAGCCTCACTTCTGGCATTGGGCCTCACTCCCCACATGGGTGCCGTCGCCAGCTGGATGGAAGAAAAACGTGGTGAACATGGTTATGATGGTCATGAGCAATTTGAGCAACATTCCGAATACGAGCTGGTTAAACATACGGATCTGATTGCAAACGCTCAGCCCGATGTCATTGTCGGATATGCACCGCATCCCGCTTCCGATGAACTACGTCTGATCGCACCGACCATTCTGATGCCCTTTGAGGAACTCGATTGGCAGGAGCAGCTTCTTCATTTGGGCAGAATCACCGGGCTTGAGTCCAATGCACAGACGTTGTTAAATCGATATCATCAACTTGAACAAGAGGCCAATCATACATTGGATCAATGGATGGAAGGGACACGTGGGTCAGCTGTTTGCATGTTTATGATTGGAGAGGACGGTGCATATATCTATGGCCATGGCTGGGGCAGAGCTTCTCATGTGCTGTATCAATCGCTGGGCTTCACCCCACCGTCACGGATGGAGCAGGATGGGCAGTTACTCACGGGGTACGTTCATGTTCCGTTGTCTGAGATTCACTTGTATGCAGCAGATCACATGTTTGTCGCCTTCCCTGAGGAACCTGCCGAACGAGAAATGCTGGATAACCTGCTGAATCAGGAATCCTGGGGGACCCTCTCCGCCGTTCGTGAAGGACGTGTATACGAGATTGATGCCGACATGTTCTATGGATTCGATCCCTTGTCCGTTATGGAGCAATTGCAGCATATCATGCATCACCTGACATCATAATTGTCCATGCAGTAGTGATCATAGTTGTCCATGTACAAATATCCCATCTTCCTCTATGTTATTAATGAGAATAATAATCATTATTGATTATACACAGGGGGAACAAAAATATGTTTGCTGCAAAAAAACGCTTTTCCGGCTTGCTTCTTATGCTCGCCATCATTATGATTCTGGCTGCATGTAGCAGCGGAACAGGCTCAACCGCCACTGAACAGACATCGGCAGCGGGAACCGAAACGACAACAGCCTCTTCAGAGACGAACACAGACACGTCGTCCGGTTCAGACAATTCAAATGCTACACGGACCTACAAGTCATTAAGCGGAGATGTTGAAATTCCGGCTGAACCGAAACGAATCGTTACCGATATGTACGTAAGTGATCTGCTTGCACTGGGTGTGAAACCTGTTGGTGCTGTTCAATATTATTTGGAAAACCCGTTCTATGCGGATCAGGTGGCGGGCATAGAGAGTATCGGTGATCGGGCGGCAGTATCCATGGAGAAGGTTGTTGCCTTGAACCCGGATCTGATCATTACCTACTCTGATCAAGCCGAAGAGATTGAAAGTTATAAAAAAATCGCACCTACCGTGGTCATTCCGTATGGTACATTCACCAATGTGCATGACGAAATCCGGGGATTCGGAGAGCTGATGAACAAATCCGAAGCAGCCGAAGCTTGGCTGAAAACGTACGATGAACGGATTGAAGCCGCTCGCGCTAAAGTGAAAACAGTCATTAAACCGGAGGAAACCTTCTCCATCCTTGAAGTATCCGACAAAAGTTATTATGGATATGGAGACAATTTTGGTCGAGGAGGACAAGCGGTTTACCGTGCTTTGCAACTTGCCCCACTCGAAATCACCAAAAAAGAACTGATGGGTGATACCCAATGGAAAGAAATTTCGCGTGAAGTTGTTGGTGATTATGCAGGGGATCATATCTTCTTAACCGTTGGAGAGAACAATAAAAATTACCAAGGTGACTCCATCTGGCAATCCCTGCCGGTTGTAAAAAACAATCAGGTGTATGAGCTGCTGGAAGACCGTTACTGGTACTTCGACCCGATTGCGATTCAAGGTCAGGCTGAGGAATTCGCCGATATGATCGTAGAACGTGCCGAGCAAAACCGTAAATAACATAAGCATGAATACAGGTGTCCGGACAGGCTAGGGCGCGTCTGAAAACTCCGAAGGAAGCAGATTTTGCCGAATTTTCGTTCCAAGCAAGAAAGTTTTCCGCAGGCGTGCCGGGAGGCACGTCAAGGGAAAGTGACGCAGCAGGGGGCGAAAAGGCGGTAAAAGATGCACTTCAGCGAGTTTTGAGACACGCCCTGATTAGCCTGCTCGGGCATTTGTGTCATATCGAGGAGGACTTACATATGCTTCGCCGTTTTATGTCTTATTATCGCCCTTACAAAAGGCTCTTTATCTTGGACTTCTCCTGTGCCATCGCCGCCGCTCTGCTGGAGCTGGCCTTTCCACTCGCCGTTAACCGGGTGGTCGATCAACTGCTTCCGGCTGGCAATTGGTCCATGATCTTGGCTGCGTGTGTCGGATTGCTCGGCATCTACCTGCTCAGTTCCTTTTTCCATTATGCAGTGACCTATTGGGGCCACAAGCTTGGCATTAACATCGAATCCGATATGCGGCGTGAACTGTTCCAGCGAGTACAGAAGCAGTCCTTCCGTTTCTTCGATAACAATAAGACCGGACATCTGGTCTCCCGCATGACCAACGATCTGATGGATATTGGTGAGATCGCACATCACGGACCCGAGGACTTATTCATCGCCTTCATGACACTGGCCGGAGCTTTCGGGATTATGCTGGGGATCAACTGGCAGCTCGCTGTGATGACGTTCATCATCGTTCCGCTGATGATCTACCTGTCACTGTATTTCAGTCGCAAAATGTCCAAGGCGTTCAAGCGCATGTTTGCGGATATCGCCGATTATAATGCACGGGTAGAGAACAATGTGAGCGGCATCCGTGTGGTACAAGCTTTTGCCAATGAAAAGCATGAAGTAGGACGTTTCGTTGAGAACAACGAACGTTTCAGACTCACCAAATTGATCACCTACCGCATTATGGCCTGGAACTCTTCACTCAGTTTTATCCTGATGAAATTTGTATCGCTGTTTGTACTGGTATGTGGAACCTGGTTTGTCATTCAAGGCAGTATGACATACGGAGAATTCATCGCTTTTGTGATGTTATCCAATGTATTCCTCGGACCGATTGAGAAGATTAACTCCGTCATCGAGACGTATCCCAAAGGCATCGCCGGATTCAGACGTTACCTGGAGTTGCTTGAGGCTGTACCAGATGTAGAAGATACTCCTCAGGCGAAACCGATTCCGAATGTCAAAGGCGATATTACCTTCCATAACGTTACCTTTTCTTATGGAGAACACAAACCTACGCTGTCTCAGGTCCATCTGGATATTCAGGCAGGCCAGACGGTTGCTCTGGTTGGACCTTCGGGCGGAGGTAAAACGACGTTATGCAGTCTGATCCCACGTTTCTACGATGTGGATGCGGGACATATCTCCATTGATGGCATTCCGGTGAAGGACATGACGCTGGAATCACTGCGCTCCCATATCGGGATTGTGCAGCAGGATATTTTCCTGTTTGACGGAACGATTCGTGAAAATATTGCATACGGCAAGCTGAATGCTTCCGATGAGGAAATCTGGCAAGCCATTCGCCGGGCCCAACTGGAAGAGCTGGTACAATCCCAGCCAGATGGACTCGATACCATGATTGGTGAACGTGGCGTGAAACTGTCCGGCGGACAGAAGCAACGTCTATCCATCGCAAGAATGATCCTGAAAAACCCGCCAATTCTCATTCTGGATGAAGCTACCTCCGCACTCGATACCGAGACGGAAGCTGCCATTCAACTGGCGTTGTCCGAGCTGGCCCAAGGACGTACGACATTGGTGATCGCCCATCGTCTGGCAACCATAAGACACGCGGATCGCATCGTAGTCGTGGAGAACGGCACCGTCGCTGAACAAGGAAGTCATGAAGAACTACTCGCGCGCAAAGGCTCGTACAGCCGACTGCATCAAGCCCAGTTTGGTTAAAGGCAGGGCTTAAACGCTTTAAGTTCAATATATGAGTTATACAAATAAGTCACTACAACAGCAAAACAACCTTCCTTCTGTACAAGAGGGAAGGTTGTTCTGTCATCGGAGTGGCAAGTGTAAATGACGTTTAGTTCAATTTATATCACTTACCACCCAAAATGGCATTCGCTCGCTCACGAAATTCCACCGCCGCCTGCTCAGGCGTAATTTTGCCAAACAGTAGCAGATCATACAACTCTCGCAATACCGCAGTGACCTCTGGCGCACCTACGGGATCAGGAGGGTCCATCTGAGTGCTGTTATCCGCAACCCAATCAATATAGTCAAACACCTGCGCCAGCTCCGGTTCAACCACCAGCTTCATCCGCTCTTTGACACTGGATGAGACGGGCACACCCCGCTCTCCTTTGAGCAGCAGATTGACATCCAAATCATTAACAAAAAAGCTGATGAACTTGGCCGCCTCCTCCTTATGTCTGGAATTGCCCGCCATGGAGAAAAACATGCCTGGCTTCAAAAACAATCCATCCTGGCTGTTTGGCCCAGGCATTGGGGAGATGGTTAAGGGTTTACCATAACGCTGAGCGGTGCTGATAAATTGGTTGGAATACCCCCAGCTAAACAAAGCCTCTCCCAGATAAAACGGGTCGTTATCAGGCTGGCCAATATCTGATGTCCAGATATCAGGTGCAAAAATAAGCTGCTTCTCCGCGAGCTGCTGCATCCTGCCAAAGTATTCAATAAACAACCCATCATCTTCATAACCCAATCCCTTTCCATCCTCCGCGTACAGCTTGGAACCGTACTGTCTCAAGTAATACGCGAAAAACTGTTCCGGCGTGAAATAGGTTCCCAGATAGATGCCTTTTCCGAGCAATTGCTCGCCCATCCGGTCAAAATCCGCCCATGTCCACGTATCCGTTGGCAATTCAATATCATTGGCCTTTAACACTTCCGGATCATAGATGCTGAGCATGGCGTTAACCCCCAAACTGAGACCATAGGTTTTTCCATTCAGGCTACCACTCTCCAGCTGTTCCTTCTCAATATCTGTCGTGTCAATCAGCCCGCTCTGCATGTACGGCGTCATGTCTTCCAAGAGTTGCAGCGAACTGTACTGGGACAGATAGGAGATGTCCATCTGGATAATGTCGGGCAACGCATTGCCTGCTGCATGTGGGGCAAGTTTTCTCCAGTATTCGTTGAAACTGCTATATTCGTATTCAATGTTTACATGTGGATTCAACTTCTCATACAGGTCGATAACAGCTATCGTTGCATTGTTGCGAAACTCCCCACCCCACCAAGCGATTCGCAGCGTTATCGGCTCTTCTTCCACAATCATGCCTGGCCTTTGATCCAACTGGTTCACGCAGCCAGGAAGAGTCAGCATAAGGCAGAGCATGCCTATCATTCGCATCCATCTTCCCATAGCTTCTCCTCCTTACCTGGTGATGGGGGTGGCAGCAGCACCGTTACTCTCGTTCCAAGCCCCGGATTGCTCTCCAGCAGAACATCATATTCTTCGCCAAAAGCCAGACGTACCCGCTCCCTGATATTCAGCAGACCAATACCTGTGCCTCTGGTTTTCACTTCACCGCGCAGCACCTGTTCCACATATTCGGGTTCCATGCCGGGACCGTGATCCTCCACGATAAGGGCCAGCTTGCCACCTGATATCTCGGCATACACTCGAATCAGACATGATCCAACCTGTGGTTCCAAACCATATTGAATGGCATTCTCCAGTAGCGGCTGTAGGGTCAACTTGGGAATGGCACAACCCAGATAAGAAGCAGGCACATCCATACGGAAATCCAGCCGCTCCCGGAAACGGTAGGTCTGAATGGTGATGTAATGATTGACGATCTCCAGTTCTTCGGCAATGGTAATGATATTTTGCTTGAAGCTGATGGAGGAACGCAGCAAATAGCCAAGTGACAGCACCATACTGGAGATTTGCTCCTGCCTGTTCTTTTTGGCGAGCCAATGGATCGAGTCCAGCGCATTATACAGAAAGTGAGGATTGATCTGCGCCTGCAGCGCCTTGAACTCCGTTTCTTTAATGACCAGCTGGCTTGCGTAATTTTCTTTGATTAATGTATTAATATGTGTAATCATCAGTCGATACGTACGCTGTAATAACCCCAGTTCATCCATGTGCTGATGTGTTGGAATAGACAGATTGGCATCCATATTCTCCAGATCCCCATACTGTACTTCCTTCATCTGACTGATGAGCTGCCTGATGGGCCTTGTCAGACTTCGTGCGAACACCATACCAAGCGCGAGAACAACCAGAATGGCGATAAGATAAACGACGATCAAACTATTTTTCAACCATATAATACGTTCAAAAATTGCATCATAAGAGGCCATATTATAATACACCCAGCCGGTGTATGCGGATTTCTTCTGGGAAAGAAATATCTCCCTCCCATCCAGATTTTTGATCTCATATCCCCCACTGCCTGGAAGTGGATTCAGCCCCGTGGACACCGCTTCTGGAAGCTGGCGATAAGGATAGACCACCTCACTGCCTGCTTTTAAAATAATGTCACTGTCCTGGCTATCAATGCCCGCATACTCCTCAACGAGTCGCTCGATATTAATACGCAGAAACAGTATGCCTACCGGTTCCAGGGTCATCGGTTCGTAGGCTCTCACCTGACGGACCATAACCAGCATCGGGTCATCGTCATCCGGGTATAACCAGCGTACTGCACCATTGGCCTGCTCCGCAGCCGCAATCATCCGATCATATTTTTCCTGGGATACGGTCAGTGTCTCGCCATATTTATTGACTCTTCCTCTGGAATCAATCAAATGAACGGACTGCACATAACGTGCAGCCCCACTAATATGCTCCCATAGCCGATCCGTGATCTTCTTTCGTTCAATAAAGCTTGAATATGCGCTATCGTCATCCAGCAACGACTTCAAGGCTCTTTGAATCTGAGTATCGGAGATCATGTTTAATAATAACGCTTCCAACTTCTGAAGTTCAACATCCACTGTAGACGAAGAAAGGTTCAGAAGTCGGGATGACTTATCAAACAGCTGTTTGTCATACACCGAGTACGTATAATACAAGGACCCAAACGCCAGGATGATGATAAACGCCATCATGAACATAATCATCAGAAACATTTTCATTTTGATGCTGAGTTTGCGGTAGGCTGTCATGACCAAAGCGCTCCTTTGAACCACGTGATACTACTAGGTATATCACATGCAGGAAGGTTTTCCCAAAGTTTTAGCGCTCGATGCCTCACGTATTATTTGGACTGATATCGGTCATAGGCCGCCTGATGAACCTCAATCGCCCGGTCAATGCCCATGCTCTTGATTGTTTCGGCCATCGTGTCAAATTCGGTGATCGGCTTCTGTCCGCTAATGATGGCAGTCATCGTTTCATTCAAATACGTATTCACCTGGCTCATGATGGACGTACTTGTGGTCACCTCATCTGTTGACAAACGAATTGGAGGAAGCGTTAATGCAGAGCTTGCTTTCATCCATTCCGCATTCGCCGCACGTTGTCCGTCGTCAAATAATAATGCATCCAGGTAACGGCTATCCTGATTGATCGGACCGTCCATAATGGATAAGGCATAGGAAGCGAGTGCCTGATCATACGTCAGACCGTTCGGATTATTAATGATGGTATCTGTGAATTTGACACCTTCCCCATCACGAACGTAGCTGTCATTTTCGATACCAAAGTTGAACAGATCACTACCCTCTTCGCTATAGTTGTAATCCATCCACTGAACAATATATTTCAATTTGTCTTCGTCTGCGGAAGCCGTAATGGCCTCACCATAAGTCAACACTTTAGCGTCCAGATTAAATGTCGCATAGGACGTTCCATCCGGAGATACAGGCCACGGTACACCAGTCACGTTAAAGTTCGGATCCGTATCTCTCATCAGATTGAAGTATTTCCCCATGCCGCTGAACACACCACCCTGATATGCGCCTGCCAGATTGCTGGTGACCTTGTAATCGAAAGCTTTACCGTCATTGGTCATGATCTCGGGATCAATCAGCCCTTCCTTGTACCACTTGGCCATGGTCTCCAAGAAATCACGGTAGCCCGGCTGAATCGGTCCAAACTCCACCTTGTCTCCATTCATCTGGAAGCCACCAATTACACCAAAGGCCGCGGCAAAATCATGGAGCTTAGTCAGGTTACCCGGTCCCCAGTTTCCGGTGAATGGCAGCTCATCTGGCTTGCCGTTGCCGTTGGGGTCCTGTTCCTTGAATGCCTTAAGCACCGTATACCACTCATCAATGTTGGTAGGTACTTTGAGATTTAATTTATCAAGCCAGTCCTGGCGCATAATTAAACCGGAAGTGGCATTCAGCTTCAATGCATCCAGCTTGAGCAGCGGAAACATATAGATCGTGCCATCGTCGAGTGCAATCTGTTTCTTCACATCCGGATCGGATTCAATAATCCGCTTTAAGTTCGGTGCATAACTGTCGATCAGTTCGTTCAATCGAATGATTCGACCATCCTTGATCATTTTTTCCGGTCCGCCAACGGCATCCGCCCAGTTATAATAAATGACATCCGGTAGTTCTTTCGTGGAGATCAACAGATTGAACTGGTCACGTTGTTGTCCAAGCGGAGGATGTGTGAACTTCACTTTGATTCCCGTCAATTTCTCCTTTTCCTTGTAAGACGCCATATCGCCAAAATTGTTCAAGGAAGCTGTCAGTTTGGCATCATTGGCGCGCCAGTAGTCAATGGTAAATGGCTCACTTGTAATCGGTAGCGGAATCTCGGTTAATGCCTGCACCGCAGGTTCTGTTCCTTCTGCTGGCTCTGCGTTACCTGGTTCATTATCACCCGTACAGCCCGCCAGTAAAGACATGGTAAGTAGCGATGACAACAGGATGGACCCCATTCTTTTTTTCACGTAATTCGCCTCCATAGGATACATTTTTTATTGTTTCACAGCACCGATTAGAGCGCCCTGAACAAAATAACGTTGGATGAACGGATATACCAGCATAATCGGCAGCGTGGAGATAATGATGGTTGCATATTTGATGTTCTCCCCAATGGCAAAGCCGGTATCAGCGCCAGCGCCCATAGCCTCTGTACTGCTGCTGATCAGAATATCACGCATAATAATCTGGATCGGATATAACTCCTGACTGCGCAGGTAGAGCATCGGTCCGACATAATCATTCCAATGGTCAACCGCATAATACAGCATCATGACCGCCAGGATTGGCTTTGACAAAGGCAGTACAATTCGGAACAAAATCAGAAAGTCATTGGCGCCATCAAGCTTCGCCGATTCGATCAGACTGATCGGAATGCCTTCGAAGTTTGTTTTCATAATGAGGAAATAGAATGTGCTGATGGCACCCGGAATAATAAGCGCAAAGCGGGTGTCCACCATGCCCAGATTTTGAATCAACAGAAAAGTCGGAATCATACCCCCGCCGAAGAACATCGTGAACGTAATTAACTTCATCAGCGTTTTTCTGCCCATCAGATCACCGCGTGACAGCCCATAGGCGGCCAGCGAAGTCATGAGCAGATTGATGGCGGTACCCACCACAACATAGAACAAGGTGTTCATATATCCCGTATAGATGCGAGTATCTTGAAATACCGACTTGTACGCTCCCAGCTGAAAACCTTCAGGAATGAGCATCAGTGAACGGGAACGCAGCATCTGGTCCGGGTCGCTGATTGAGGAATTGAACACGTACAGCATCGGGTAAAAACATAAAACCATGATCACCAAGAGCAGCAGTGTATTAAATACATCAAAAAGTCGTTCCCCTATAGACTGTTTCATCGCTTCACCTTCCGATTACCATAGACTGGTTGAGTTAAGCTTTCTGCTGATCGCGTTCGCGATAATGAGCAGCGCGAAATTAATGACGCCGTTAAATAGTCCGATGGCGGTTGAATACGTATAGTTCCCCTCCAAAATACCGGATCGATAAACAAAGGTGGATATGACATCCGATGTCTCATAGGTCGGTGCCGTTTGCATCAGCAATATTTTCTGAAAATCCGCGTTCATGACCGCCCCCATACGCAGAATTAACATGATCACAATCGTTGGCATAATGCCCGGCAGTGTAATATGTAATAGCTGTCTCCAGCGGCCTGCACCATCAATTTTGGAAGCCTCATACAACTGTGGATCAATCCCACTAAGTGCTGCCAAAAAGATAATCGAGGCCCAGCCTGCTCCCTGCCATATGTTGGACAGGATGTACATCGGACGGAACATATCTTTTTCCGCCAAAAACATAATCGGCTGCAGATCGAAAAAGTCACGAATGACGTTAAATAACCCACCGTCCAGAGATGAGAACGTTTTCAACATTCCAACCACGACGACAACCGAGATGAAATGCGGCATATAACTAATGGTCTGTACTGCGCCTCTGAACCACTTTTTCCGGACTTCATTCAGCAACAGTGCTAGTAGAATCGGAGCCGGGAAACCAAACACAATACTGTAAAAACTCAAAATCAGTGTGTTCTTAATCAGTCGCCAGAAATAATAACTTTCAAAAAACATGGTGAAGTTGTCAAATCCGACCCATTCGCCTGCCAAGATTCCTTTGATCGGGTTGTAGGATTCCTGAAATGCCATCAGTAGCCCGTACATTGGCCCATAGCTGAAAATCAGATAGTAGGCTACCACAGGAACGAGCATCAGATAGACGTATCTGTTGCGGACAAGTTCCTTTTTCACCGAACTCCATTTGCCAGCTGGCTTCAAACGCCCAGGTTCGATCCCCCGGCTTCGATTCAGCTCCATCCACTCAACCTCCACTCTCGGTATTGATTCACTAACATGACACTTCTAATGATAGAAGCGAGCGCCTTTTCTTCCCATGCTCATTTCCGTTAAATGGATGTTCAAAACCGAGTTCCGTCCGACAAAAAAAGACCCTGCTGCCGATGAATGGCGTACAGGGCCCGATCACAGATTAGATGTAGATCGGATATAGATCGGATATCAGGAAGCTATGTAGAAGCGACAGCAAGGCTGTCCTAGGGTACTTTTTTATACTCGGAAGGGGAGAATCCCGTGTATTTCTTGAACATTTTGCTGAAATACGGCCAGTTGGCACCAAAGCCTGTCTGTTCGGCAAGCGAGGATACAGTGCAGTTCCCATCCTGCTCCAGAAGCTCCAACGCTTTACGGATTCGGTAGCTTAACACATAGTTCGTAAATTTCTCACCGGTTTCTTTTTTGAACATTTTGCCGATGTAGTCTGGATTCATGTATATTTCCCCAGCAATGGACTGGAGTGTTAATGTCTCGTCCTTGTAGCGTTTCTCTACCAACTGTTTCACACTACCTACCATCTGCGATTGTCTGGAGCGGTGTTGTTCGTAGCGGCGCAGCGTGATTTCCTTGGCGACGGCAAGCAGAAACTGTTGAAAAGAATGCAGCGTGCTGGATTCAATCATGCCCGGCAACTGGTCCATATACCTTTTCATCTCGGCAGAGCCGCTGAGTCGAATCATCTCCATAAACATCTGAATAAGATAGGACTTTGTTTGGGATATATCGTATCGCAAGCTGGCAAGCATCTGAAACATCCGGTTCAGCTCTGATCCCACTTCCTGCCAGTGCCCCGCCTTGATTGCAGTAACCATCCGTTCCGGATCGTATTCGAATTCAGGAATAATGCGCTCTCCGGGAGAGTAGACATCCCGCTCCATAATGAGACTGCCCTCACCGAGGTAAAAGCGGTAATTGAGATAAACCAGCGTCTGCATGTACAAATGGCGTGCCTGCGAAAGATCTCCTGGCTCGCTCAGCGCAATCGTGAGATCATCATGGTAATATCGGGTAAATGTGGCACGAATCTCATCGATATTATGGAACAACTGTGTTTCAGACAACTTGTCCTCCATCATCAGTAACACATGACCTCCAACCGTGGCACTTAAGATCGGATTGTGAAAAATATCCTCGGCAATGTTCTTGACTGCGAACAAGTGCAAATACTCATGATCCCCCTCGATCTCTACCAGCAGCAACCGCACACGTTGATCCTGAAACTGTACATCGAATAATTCCTCGAAATACTTCCATTCCTTGACCCCGTATGTTCTGTTCGTGACCAGCTCTTTCAGAAAATATTCCTTGGCATGTGGCAGTACACGCTCCAGATTATATTGGATCGTCTGTACAAAACGCTCCTGATCGGTCAACTCCCGCTTCTCACTGACCAATTCACTAATAGCCTGTACGAGATGCTCTTCACTGCAGGGCTTGAGCAAGTAGTGCTTCACCCCATACTGCATGGCGGTCTTCGCATATTCGAACTCCGTAAAACCCGTGAGCATGATAAACGAGATATGCTGATACTTCTCTGCCACAGCTTCAACCAGCTGTAACCCATCCATTCCCGGCATACGGATGTCCGAGATGATGATATCCGGGCGTTGCCGCTCAATTGAAGCAAGCGCTTCCAATCCATCTTGGGCAATGCCGATCAGTTCTGTTCCTAATCGGGACCAGTTCACCACACTGGAGATCCCGTCCGAGATCATAAATTCATCATCAACCAGCAAAACCTTGTACATCGTATGCGTCCCCCTGCCTTTAACCAGTTCCATTCTATTATATGGGCATTATGCACAAATAGAGGGGAGAACGTTGAATGACATGGGAATGCACTCTAACAAGTCTGATTTCTAAACATTTGTATCACGTGTGATATTATTGGCTACAGAATCATGGTTTGTGCTGGTCCTTTGATCAAACCAAACAACCTTCACCCTGCCACAGGGTGAAGGTTGGTCGTTGTTATGCAAATGCGGGCTATATAAGTGACCATACATGCCCGGATCGATTTATTTTTTTACCGCGTGAATAAAATGTATCGTTTCAAATGCCCTTAGATGATCGGTTCGATCCTGGAAAAACTGTTCCTGAATCGCCTCCGGAGTCAGATGCTCATAGATAAGCAACCCCGCTTCATCAAGCAAGGCCTCCATCTCCGCGTATGCGTACCCGGATTGCATCGGCTCACCACCCATTGCAGCCAATTTAACCATATTTTCAACCCGATTAAACAGTCCTTTTTCCTCAAAAAGATGCTCATCTGCATAATCCAGAACTATAGAGCTTCCGGTTGGCAGGCTCGCAAACACATGACGAATCACGTTAAACAGATCATTTTTGGGCAAATAATACGAAACACCCAGGAGACTAGCCAACGTCTTCCGTTTCTTCAAACCTTCAAGAGTCAAGCTGTCATTCGAAAGCTCACGCGTAAAATCCATGGGTACAAAGTGAAGATTGTCCGGAATAGTCAGCTCGGCCTGATTCAGCCGCTCCTTCTTGAATTGCTGTGTAGCCGGATAATCTACTTCAATGATATCCAGCGTGTCCTCCAATTCCGGATGCCTCAAAGCAAACGTATCCATCCCGGCGCCAAGAATGACTACTTGCTTTAATCCCAACGCGACTTCATGCAAAAGTACATGCTCACAGTAAACGGCCCGAGCCAGAGTTATTGGAGATAATTGTACCTGGGTAATCCATTTTAGAACCTTTTCCGGGTCGTCCTTGAGCTGGTGCGCCATATCCGGGTTGAAAAAATGAATGCCTCTAACCATGTTATTGCTGATATCTGAAAACTCTTGAGGAGTGATAAGCGCACTGGCTATAAAATCATTGAAAATAAGAGGTGTATCATATTGGCAATGATAGGCTCGGCCAAAAGCCGAAATCAAAGATGTAATACTGGATTCATTTTGCTTCATACCTATTCCTCCCGTACAAACAAAAATAAGATTCCCCCTGGCCAGGAGAACCTTAGTATATACGAAGAGATTTAATATGTAAATTATAGCATAAAAAGATTTTTTTGTCAATATAAATCAACGGGATGATCTGACAGGTTAAAGTAGCTTTCTTTTCTCCTCCACTATAACCTGTCCTCTCCCTTCATCATACGATTCAGCCCACAAAGGCTAGGCGTCCATCCCATACTCCTTCACTTCACGATTACGGTTCAACACCGCATGCAGCACAAAACCAAGTACCGCAATCGCCGCTGTGCCTGTTGCCAGCCACGCTACCGGAATAAGTCCCTGCTTGTCATACATGACCCCCATCGCATAGGGGCCTATAACCCGTCCAACCGCACCGATTCCACCCGATATCCCGATGTAAAAAGGTGCCGCCCTGCCGGCATGCTCCGAGATAAATGCAGGTGTTGCAGGGGAGATCAACATCTCCCCAAACGTGGCAAGTACCATGGCGAGCACCATGCCAGGATAGCTGTACATGGTAATCATGACAATGTAGGCCATGCCATAGAATACCGCACTCGCGGTCATCTGGGCAGTGGAGGTACGGGCCATGGTCCGTTTAACCCAGCTGGTGAAGGGTTGGCCCACAAAGATCAGCACCCCGTTCAGGGTCCAGAGCAGACCGTACATTCTTTTTTCCATACCCTCAGAAATGATATATGGGGACACACCTGTGTTCCAGATGGAATTGCCGAATAACAGGAACAGCACGCCCAAGCTCATAAACAGATATAATCGGGTATTGCCCAGCAGAGCCCAGACGCCCGGCCCATCGGAAACGGTTTTGCGTTTGGTCAGATGCACTTCTGCCTGATCCGGTTCGACTCGCGACAGATAATACCAGAAGAATATCGCAAATCCGGCTGAGGTCACTCCGTTCAGTACAAAGCTGAGGTGATAGGAAAAGTCAGCCAGGAAACCACTCAGCGCCGTACCAATCGCCACCCCGATATTGTTCGCCACATAGATAATATTGAATAATTCACCGCGTCGCTCCGCAAACCTGAAGCCAATAAAGGCCTGAATCGCTGGCAGCGACAATGAACTAAACAGACCAATCCAGCCCATGGCACATATAAATACGACCCAGTACGCACTAATCCACGGCAACGCAAACAAACCTAACGCATTAAGCGCCAGTGAGCCAATGATCAGCTTCTTCACGCCCACCCGGTGATACAACGAACCTCCAAGCAGTTGTCCGAAGATACCACCCAGGGACTGAATGAGGATTACAAAACCCGCGTTAGCCATCGTCCGTCCTAGCTCATCAAACACATACATCGTGGTCAGCGGCCACATCAAGGCACTGCCTGTTGCGTTAACCAGACTTGCTAATAAAAATATTCTCACTTCTTTTGGATAGTTATCCAGCCATCTCATCATCTTAATTCATTCTCCTTAGTACCTCTGCACAAACAAATAACCATAAAAAATAGACCTTTGCCCTGACGGCATAACCATAACCAGCCAGAGCGAAGGTTTTATGAAGTGTCACATGTATTGCTCTTTAGATCCTGCTCAAGTTTTATCCTTTGTTCATCTTACCTCAAAAAAATCATGCTGCAAGCACACTCATTGACGCTTCACTTCGACAGTGGCCGAGAAGAAGGTCGCCCCGTTACCCATGTCAGACAATCGGTTGGACGTGAGTGAATTGGCTCGCTGCTTCTTGCCATCACCATCCCACCATAAACCTTGGCTGATGACGGTTCCCGGCAGCATAGCTTCACTCACCTTGGCGGTAAGTTCGATGCGCCCACGATCATTCCATACCACCACTGCATCTCCATCCTCCACGTTTCTGCGGGCAGCGTCTTCGGGGTGCATTTGCAATAGAGGCATCTTTTCCAAACGTTGATGTTTGGCTGAATTACCAAAGGTGGAGTTCAGGAAATTATGGTTTGGCGGCGATAGGAACATCAATGGATACGTATCGACAGGTCCAGCCGGATTCTCCCCATCATATCCTTCAACCAGAGCGTTATAGGTAGGGAGCGGCGGAAGACCTCGCTGTTCCATCGTCTCCGAATATAATTCAATTTTGCCTGAAGGTGTGGGTAGCTGATCCAGAAACGCAGCATGTGGCGACATATCCAGTTTCACGAATCGGTGTTGCTTCAGTCCCTCCAACGTGACTCCATTCATGTAGGGGTTACCTGTGTCCTGGAGTGCGTCCTCAATCATCTGTTCCGGCGTTTCTCCGAAGATTGCAGGATCGTACCCCATAGCCTGCCCAAGCAGTGAGAACAGTTCCACATTGCTCTTGCTCTCCCCAATCGGTGCAATTACCGGCTCTTGCAGATGAACGTACTGATGCCAATAGGAGGTGTACAGGTCCGTCGCTTCAAATGAAGATGTGGCTGGCAATACGATATCTGCATATTTCGCCGTATCCGTCATGAACAGATCATGCACAACCGTGAACAGATCTTCCCGTGCAAAACCTCGCTCCACCCGCTCAGTATCCGGTGCCACCACCAGTGGATTGCTGCAGTAGACCATCATCGCCCGGATTGGCTGCTCTGCTTCCAGCAACGCTTCACCAATCCGACTCATGTTCACTACTCGCGGCTCCGGATTCTGCCGCAGCTCCGGACGTTCCAGCGCGTCGCTATTCGTGCTCGCGTAGCTGTTCGTGCGAACAGCACCGCCGCCTTGCTTCAGCCATTGCCCTGTAATGGCAGGCAGACAAGCAACGCTACGCACGTTCATTCCCCCATTATCATGGTGCTGGAGGCCATTGCCGATGTGAATATGGGCTGCCTGTGCGTTGCCGTATAGTTCGGCCAGCTCCACAATGGTTTCCTCCGGCACGCCCGTAATGCGTGCAACACGTTCAGGGGTGTAACTGCGGACATGATCACGTAGTGCCTCATGACCCACTGTATATTTTTGCATAAACGCTTCATCCGTTAGTCTCCGTTCGAACAGCACATGCATCAATCCCAGCGCCAGTGCGCTATCCGTGCCCGGATACAAAGGAATAAACCAGTCGCCCCATTGAGCCGTACGATTGCGATGAACGTCGATGACGACGATCTTGGCGCCTTTCTTACGGGCTTTCTCCGCCAAAACGACCTGGTGCATATTCGTACTGACGATATTACCGCCCCATACCAGGATGAGATCCGCATGCTCCGTATCTTCCGGCACCGTACCCCGGTTGGCGCCCATCGTATATTTCCAGCCGGTATTTCCAGCAGAGTTACAGATCGTCTGCTCCAGTACACTCGCACCAAGCGCATTGAAGAAACGTCGGTCCATGCCGTCTACGCCGAGAATGCCCATGTTACCGTAAAAGCTGTAGGGCAGGATGCTCTCCGGGCCGTAAGTTTCGGACAATGCAGTGAATCTGGTCGTAATCTCGTGAATCGCTTCATCCCAACTGATTCGTTCGAACTTGCCTTCACCTTTGGCTCCTACACGTTTCATCGGATATTGTAGACGCTCGGGGTGATACACCCGCTCAGTCATATTTCTAACTTTATTACAGATGGCACCCTTGGTTATCGGATGATCCGGATTGCCTGCCACCTTCACAATTTTGCCGTTCTCTTTATGTAATAACAGACCACAAGTGTCCGGACAGTCGAGCGGGCACACCGCCGCAAATACACCATTCTCCTGATCAATCATCGTAAGGCTCCCCTCTTTAAAAGCTATCCCTATATCATATCTTCTTCGAGGTTAGCGCGTAAAGAGAACAGTATGTTTTTGCTTCATATTCACCGCTATAGCGGCGTCAAAATATTATCAAAAAAATATTTTTGAGTTTGATTCAACTTCAGAATTCAGGGGTAAATTAAAAATAAGGCATTAGGCTAGTGTTTCCCCACTTCCTCCTCATGCCCTATCATGGACCACTCCCGAAATTCGCCATGAACAGGTTTCGTTCCCCCGAACCTTGTCATGGCGAATTTATTTTGCGTTAAACTCCAACAAGGACCCCATACAAAAAAACGATCCCGCCTTGCTCCATCACAGCATATTCGCCATGAACCGAGCAAGACCAGAATCGTCTTCTCTTCTACATGAATGTTCCATTACCCATGTATACATACGTGTATATATGCCCCGCTACGCCTGCTTGCTCCACATCGCTCTGGCCTCCGTCTCCACAGCTTCGTTCGACGTGGCTACCTCCGGTTTCACTTTCGGCTCAGCTTGGCGCAGGTACACCACCCAATAGGCTGCAGCTACAAACAGAGCACCACCAGTCAGATTCCCGAGCCATACCGGAATGAAATTCATCACATATTGGCCCCACGAATAATGTCCTTCGAAGATTGCCGCCGGGATGAGGAACATATTGGCCACAACGTGCTGGAATCCAATCGCGACAAACGCCATCGTTGGAAACCAAATGCCCAGTACCTTGCCACTCATCGTATCCGATGCATAAGATAACCACACCGCCAGCGCGACCAGCCAGTTACAGCCGATGCCTGAGATAAAAGCCTGCAGGAATCCGTCATGCAGCTTGTGTCCAGCCATATCCACCACTTTCGCCAGATATACACCCTCTCCGGTCAGACCAAGCACATGTCCAAACGCGTATGCGACAAACAAAGCTCCAACAAAGTTACCCATCGTTACTAAGGTTAGATTTTTCAACATATTACCTACGGATAACTTTCGAGCAATCGTCGCGAGTGGAACTGCCATCATGTTACCTGTCAGCAACTCGCCACCACCGATGAGCACCATGATTAGTCCCACCGGGAACACTGCTGCACCAATCAGATTAACCAGACTTCCCCACTCTGCAGGAGCAGATGCAATCACCCGAATATCCAGTAGAAAACCCAGCGCAATAAAAGCCCCTGCCAGAAAACTAAGCACCAGTACAGAAGACGCCGGATATTGAGCCTTCTTCATGCCTGTTTGCGCCGTATATTGTGCAACCTCAAGAGGTGTTTTTGCTGCCATATCATTCATCCTCTCCTTCATTGTTCATCATTGGATAAAACCATTTGAAATTCATTAGTTATGCGTTGAATACCATATCCTAATTGTATCTCGGTCATCAACATAACTTTGTGCAAATTATCACAATGTCATTTAAAAATATGCTTTAAGAGTGTCCTGGAATAGTTATGACAGCAAAGTATAGTAAGACCTTTTGAAGCTAAAAAATCACAAAAAAGACTGACGATATACTCGCCAGTCTTCTTTTTCCTTTATAATCGTCCGCCTTGTTTCGTAATCCTGGCAGTTATTGTACACCTCATATTTACGGACAAGCATGACTTATCTTTGTATGGCGTTTATCATGCTCGCTGTTCAACCATCTATTCTGCTTGCTTACACCATTGCTGGTTCTTTTACTTCTACCGGTGGCAGTGCTTGCAGACCAGCCGTGTTCAGGAAGTTCCATGGTTTGTTGTAATGTGGCTGGAAGAAAAAGTCGATGAAGGCCAGCTCATCTACGGTCATGTTGTTTTGGATGCAGACCGAGATCGTATTAATCGATTGGGTCAGATCAACCTGAGACATCACCTGTGCTCCAACGATCCGACGAGTAGCCTGCTCATATACCACTTTAAGCAACAGTTTCTCAGCGGTTGGCATGAACTCCGGACGGTAGCTGTCTTCCAGTAAGACAGCTTCCACAATCAAACCTTCGTCAGCAGCAGACATTTCCGTCATTCCTGTACCTGCGATATTTTGCTCATAAATTTTGATACCGGATGTTCCTTGTGTACCCATGTATGGTGTCGTAGGACGAACCAGGTTGCGGGCTACAAGTGTACCCATCCGTACGGCGTTGGTTGCCAGCGGAATGTAAGATGCTTTGCCTGTTGGGTTGTAATGAATAGCACAGCTGTCACCCGCAGCGAAGATGTCTTTTTGACTGGTTTGCATATATTTATCCACGATGATTGCGCCGTTTGGCAGCATATCCACTTGGCCTTTGAGCAGCTCTGTATTTGGACGGAAACCAATGCACAGAATAACCAGATCGGTTTCAAACTCTCCTTTGGACGTGATCACTTTAGTCACTTTGCCATTTTCACCAGTAAACTTCTGTACCGTTTGACCAAGAGCCAGCTTGATGCCGCGTCCAGTCAACGTATCTTCGATCGCATCCGTGAACTCAGGGTCCAGGTATTTGTTCAAAATCCGGTCCACACTGTCGATCAGGGTAACTTCTTTACCGTTCATCTGGAAAGCTTCCACCAGCTCTACGCCGATATATCCTGCACCTACAACAGTAACACGTTTGGCATCTTTGGCTTTTTCAATAATCGTGTTGGAATGATTGTAGTTTTTGCAAAGTAAAATGTTATCCATCTCGATGCCTTCAAGCTTCGGAACGACAGGCCATGACCCCGTTGTCACGATCAGTTTGTCAAACGTATCTTCAAATTCTTCCCCAGTTTTCAGGTTTTTAGCCTGAAGGGTATGGCCCTTGGCATCTACTGCTGTTACTTCATGAAGCATCTTGGTCTCAACACCAAGCTCTGCCAGTTGATTAGGCGAAGAATAGAACAAACCGTCAGGGTCTTTCACAACCCCACCTACGTAGAGCGCAATGCCACAAGATAGGAAGGAGATATTGTCATTGCGCTCATACACGGTGATGGTAGCATCCGGGTACAATTTGGCGGTATTTACGATGGCTGCGGTCCCTGCGTGTGTACATCCGATAACTGCGATTTTCATTAAAAGTTCCTCCTCGAAATATATAAATGAGTTTGAATATAACGTTATTTCGGTTGTGAAATATTTCACTTCTTATTCGAAACTGTGTATGTGATTTATTTCACTTTATACACTCATTATAATGTGATCTTTTTCACATTGCAATAGGTTGTGCAAAAAAATTTTGTCGAAAGAGGTTACTTCCCTGTATTTAAGCCTTTCTTCCCTTCATTGTATTGAATTCATTGTCCCCGGATATGGGTCGGTTTATGCTATGTAATGGCTTCCTCAATCCCTGTATAAACGCAGTATGGACGTATAAAGTTAGAGTTCTCTCCCACATTCATCTTTTACTTGTACAACATAAATGCATTCCATTTCCGCTACAGTGTTAATTTTTAAATTGGTAAACGCTCACAAATTGCACCTGAAGCCAACCCCTACCTGTGAAGAGAATGTAGCCACTCTATATAAAATAATCAAAGAAGCCTGTCCTTGCACATGCAAGGACAGGCTTCTCAAACGTTCAAGTATTAACCGAGCAATTTCTCGATATCTGCAATCATTGTCTCCGGAGATTCTTTTGGTTCAACACGACCTACCACTTCACCTTCACGGTTAACAAGGAACTTGGTGAAGTTCCATTGGATGTCGCTTGTTTCACCTACGCCAGGTTGTTGCTCCTTCAGGTATTGGAACAGGGGATGAGTGTCCTCACCATTCACATCTACCTTGGCAAACACCGGGAAATTCACACCATAGTTAATCTGGCAAAATGATTCCGCTTCCTCACTTGTACCTGGCTCCTGCCCTCCAAACTGGTTACAAGGGAAACCCAGTACAACCAAGCCTTGATCGCGATAACGATCATAGAGCTTCTGCAATTCACCGTATTGCGGGGTCAGCCCACACTTGCTGGCTGTATTAGCAATGACCAATACCTTACCTTGATACAGATCCAGTGAGACTTCTTGGTTCGCGGTGGTTACCGCCTGATATGAATATACGGACATGACTGATTCCTCCCATGACATATGTTGGTTTGGGCTGTTGCGAGCACGTTGGTATAACCAATGAACCCACAGCCTGTCCTATTATTATAGACCTGATCCGATGCGATTACCAAATCCCGGGTCTGCCATATTCCATTGCTCCCATGAGTTGCAAATTCCCCCTGAATGCAAAAGAGCCGCGTGCGATAGCGCACAGCGGCTTCATTCTATAATGTAAGGACCACATATGGCCCATTTCGTTAACTTCCTGTCGCTTGAACACGTGGTTCTGTCCGTCCTCCAGCATGAACCATCGCATTGTTCATGACCATTTGTTCCGGCGGCTTCGCTTGTTGGCGTTCACCTGCAAGCGCGTAAGGCAAGCAGAGTGGTACACCCGAACGCGGATCAATCACGATATCTGCTTCAATGTTGAATACTTCACGAAGCACATCCGAGTTCATAACTTCCACAGGTGAACCATGAGCAATGGCTTTACCTTTTTTGATACCAATCATGTGATGTGCATAACGGGAAGCATGATTCAAGTCATGTACAACCATAACAATGGTACGGTTAGCTGTGGCATTCAGCTGCTCCAGCAGTTGCAGTACTTCAAGCTGGTGAGCCATATCCAGGAACGTTGTAGGCTCGTCCAGGAAAAGGATATCTGTCTCTTGAGCAAGGGCCATGGCAATCCAGGCACGTTGACGCTGTCCACCGGACAGTTGATCAATCGGACGATCGTGGAATTCTGTCATGCCTGTCACTTCGATAGCCCATTCAATCATGCGTTTGTCTTCCGCACGCATGGAGCCAAATCCTTTTTGATAAGGAAAGCGACCATACGATACCAGTTCAGTAACGGTAAGACCTTCAGGGGCTGTTGGATTCTGTGGCAAAATCGCAAGTTGCTTGGCAACTTCACGTGTGGACTGTTTATGAATGGACTTCCCGTCGAGCAATACATTACCTGCTTTTGGAGCCATAATACGTGCCATCGTTTTCAGGATGGTTGACTTCCCTGAACCATTGGCTCCAACAAGTGCTGTGATTTTTCCTTGGGGAATCTGAATATTCAGATCCTCTACAATTAGTCTTTCCTCATAAGCGATATCCAGCTTGGTCGTCTCCAGACGAAACATGCGATCATCCCTCTCTCATTTATCCCGGTTATGTAATCCGGCTATGACAATAAAAACGAAATTGTAATTCTGTGATTTCCGACGCAAATATCTTCTACACTAAAGATACTGATAATCATTATCATTTGTCAACATAAAAAACCAAATTTTCTTCTCTTTTCGTGCTTTATTTGGTCTTTCTGTAGCAGTAATCCCCCCTCTTTTCTCAAGTAAACATGAGACCTTTTCTCATTCATTCCGCGCACTTTATCACTTCTGACTGTTTTTCAAACTCTTGAATCGCAAACTTTGTGTCTGAATTGTGAATGTGTGAGTTTTTTCATGCGTTTGCTATATCCGCCATATCAAATAAAAAAAGATGACCTTGAAATTCAAGTTCAAGGTCATCTCACATACGATCGTTTAATAAGGTATGAAGTCAGCATTTTCATTATTGGATCAAAAGACACTTAATGAATCTATGCAACATGTTCATATAAAATAACTTACAGCTTCGGCTGTGGCATCAATTGGATTACAGTCATCCCACCCTGAGTGCTCTGCACACTGGCAATATTCTCGGCATCAATATCTGCTGGAAGATCGATCTGCAGTCCATACGGATAGAGACGATCTACCTCTCCAATAGACATCTGTGAAGAAGTCGTCGCATCCGCATCCTGTTCATTGGATACAGATGTGTCAGGCGATGTGGAACCAGTAGCTTGATCGGCATCCGTACCTTGATCCGTGTCTCCACTCGCAGCATTAGACGATTCATTCGTACCTGTTGTATCCGTTGTTGTATCGGTAGCAGGATCTGAAGTGGAATCACCCGATGTTGAAAGATCTACCTGCTGATCGCCATCCTCCGTCTGCTCTACGTTCCCCGCGTTTCCCGCTGACGCCCCATCCGTACTCCCTTCGGAAGTACTTCCTGAACTACTATCGGAAGGAACTTGGTTATCTGGCTCCTCATTCCGATTAAAGCTCTCCCACTTGCCTGTGGTATCCAACTCCTGAGTACTGCCATCTTTCATCGTCAATTGAAGTTTGCCTTGCTCAAACTCAGTGCTTCCCGTATCGTTCCTGAAACGGATCACCAGTTGAGCAGGTGATTGCGTACCCTCCTGTTCACTCGCAGGAATCATATAAGCAATCTGCTCCGCGAGCTGTACCTCAGGTTCAGCCGGAATGGCAGGATCCTGGGTGGATGGAGGGGATGCCGCCGGCGGCTCTACAGAATTTTTCATCCATGCATATGTACCGCCAGCAATACCCAGAACCAGGATCAATAGGAGTAATCCGAACAGATTTTTCCTTTTACCCGTTAGCATCCGCACCAGTGGAGAGGACAATTCCGTCTTCGCACGGTCATAGACCGGCTTCATTGTCTTGCTGGCTCTCACGTAATACGGTTTGAAAGCTGACTTCGACTTGAATGCTTCACGATCATGGGCTTTGAAATACGCCACGATGGCATCCGCATATCCTTTATGCGCATTGGAACCCCGGACAAACATTCGATGATCTCCTGACCATTCGAAGAATGGATACAGCCCTTCAGCACGACTTGCATTGGTGCGGATGAATTCAATCAGGCCAGGATAATCCAACCGATTGCTGCCGCTTCCTCCCCGATAAAAAGCCATCGGCAAAGCTTCATATGCCGCGATCCCCGGATGAGCCTGCAGCTCTCCGGCAAGCCAGCGACGCGTCCAGCGTTGAAGTTCATTGCGTTCTGCCAGGGAAAGTGCCTCCAATGCCTCTTCTTCATTCCCCTCGCCACTAAGCCACGCTCTTGCAGCCAGCATCATGTTCGTTCGAGCGGATACATCAGAGCCCTGACGTGCCGCCCAATCCCGAACCTCATTGCCATGCTGCAAAATATCAATGCTTAATAGCTGTTCACGGTTAACCCGATCCAGATCCAGATCCTGAATCATAAACAGGTTAATGACATAAGCAAGCTTGTCTGCAAGGCGGGTTAACTCCTCCTGATATGCCGAATCTTGACTGGCAGACGGAGATCCCCCTTTGCGATTAGGGCGGGCTGTAGCTTCAGATTGACCAATTCGTGCCGTAATGCCTATATCATAGGTGACATCAGCGGATACCCGATCCAGTATGCTAACACGCTGGAGGGCTCCATTCGCAGACTGTACCGGATTAGGCGCAGAACATAACCGTTCACGCAGCTCATTGGCTGTCCGCTCCTGCAAGAAGCTGTAGTGGATCGCAGATGGATGGGACGTAACCCATCTTCGGATCACTTCCACAACGTTCGCTGCCGATTCCGTGCGTTTCAGCTGATTGTCCAGATAAGGCTCGAACAACAGCTTGGTGAGCGATTCATTGGCCAGCACTTTATCAAAGAAAGCTCGATTCAGCTGCGGATCCCGATCCAGCACAGCATACAATTCCTGTACAGCACGCATACGCTTCTGGGCGCGAGCATTATTCACACCATAGATGAAATAGTCCACAATCCGGGATTGTACCACGGGTGCGGCAACACTGAAATATTCTCCAATGCGAGCTGCGACATCTTCTTCGGGTACGTTCTCACGCTTCACGCTGTCCAGTTCCCTGCTGAGCAAGGTCAGGAACAGCTCGTTCAGACGGGAACGTTGCTGCGATCCACCATCCGGCTTCAGATAGGTCAGCAAGCCACTCAGGACATGACTTTTGCTATCTAGATAGAGGTCTTCCATGCCTTGTTCAAGACCATAGAATACCGCAAGTTCGCCATAGGCTTCAATGGAAAGTTCCCGTCCAGGCTCCATGCCGGACAGCATCTCATCCGCAAACGTATAGAACGCATCCGCAGCACGAGGTTCCTGCAATAAAGCCCAGGCGAATTCCGCGTAAGGTAACTTCGCCACAGATGCATCCGCATGTGTCACTCTGCCAGATACCAGATCAAAGGTGAAATCCTTCTCCGTATTCCGGTCTTTCGGACGTAACGTTCCTCGCTCTACAAACTGGACGTGGATGCCCTTCTTGGCCTGCGGCTCCTTGGCAAACGTCATGAATCCCAGCTGCCGCCGGAATGCGTATGGTAAAGCCGTGTACAGCAAACGCAGCAATCCTTTGGCCCCTGCGGTCACTTCCTCTGCGGGAAGGTCCAGCGCAATGTATACTTTTCTACGTGTTGCTACAGACTGCATTACGGCGTAGAGCAAGCGCTTGAACAGCACTTCGTTCATTTTCAAGGCGCTCAGCACTTGGGTTGGTGATGAATCAGGACCACTTCCCGGTGAGATGGGCAATTCAGCAAGCGCCGGCAGTACTGTACCTTGTTCGATGTCATAGGACGTGGCGAACACGGCATCCAGCCAGCCGCCTTGCTTCATCTGTTCTTCCGAGCGTTCGGGAGACAAGACGTAATTATGAGCAAAAAAGGCACTGCGCAGCCCCGTGAAATCCGCAGACTGGTACACATTTTGCCCAAGGATCGTCTCCCCACTCTCCAGATGAAGCAGGTGAATGGAAGCCGGAAACTTCGTCTCGTCCTTCTCGCTACGGCCTGTGAGCTCCGCTGGAGCGTCATAGACACAGTAGGGGTGAAGCACTTTTTTGATAAAAGAAGGGTCCAGTCCCGGCGATGCCGCAACCGTATCAAACCCCTCTGTTGTGCGAAACACCCCGCGCCGCTCTCGGGTATACAATTGTTGTTCAATGGGCGGGGTTACGGAAGAACGCATCATCCCACTCTCCCCTCAATGTACTTCAGCTTGTACAGCAACCACAGGAAGGGTTCATCCACGCGAATCGGGCTAACCACACCCTGCAATTTCATATCCACCGGATTGCTGCCCAGCGCAGAGACTGCGAAATAGGCTGTATCCTTGAAGTACACATCCATCGTACCCTTGAACGGACGATCAACCTTCTCGATAAAACGCCGGATCTCCCCGTCGATATTTTCAAACTCGGTTAAGTCGAACCAATCGCGATGCACCATGTTGCGGAAGACATTACTGTTCGATTTGATATAATCCCCCTCTTCATCCTTGAGGGAATGCAGCATGTCGCTTTTCGTAAGCACAACGGCTGTTGGAATATTGGTCTTGGCTTTATCCTGATACGCGATAAAATCTCCGAACATCGTCAGTACCACGTCACGTGGCTCATCATATCTTGGTGTCCACTCTCCCGGCTCATTGCCGAGGTTAATGCGGATTTTGTCCCGAATCGAACGAATCTGAAGTGGGTCCACCATGAACAGGATACCTGCCGAGTTCTTGATGTGTTGCCCGTGAAGTCCGAGATAGTCCTGCTCCACCATACCTTCACCCGCAACGTCAAAGAAAACCAGTGTCAGCGGCGCTTTATCTTCGTCCTTGAACACAAACTGAAAGATAAACGGCTCCTGCAACTTTTCCTTCTGTGTGGAATCCAGCAGATCTCCCCGTTCGAACAAGGGTTCTTCATAATCCGCACGGAACCGGCGGCTGATCTCCGCATTCAATGGCATGCAAGCGGCGTCAAAATGATCGGCCGTATAATGCTGCAATGTATGAATTAGTGAAGTCATGTAGACGGATTTTCCCACCTGGGATGCACCAATGATAGAAATGATGTTACTCGGTGCTTTACCTGCCGTAACAGGCAGCTCGTTATGACATTGCGGACACAACCGGCGGCGTGTAACGACACCATACCGATCGTTAAGACCCATCACGATGTTATCGGAATAAATACGATGTTCCTCCGGTACATCATGCGGAGCCAATACGGCCTCCATATCAAATACCGTGTCGAGTCCGAATCTTTCACGATACCGATTCAACTTTGCATCTTCCCCGAGTGCGTAGTCCTCATCATCATCGCGGTGATGGGCGGCGCGGAACACCACCTCTTCCGGTGAAAACTTACTGAAACAATAAGGGCATACAATATCGTAAAACAGCGGACGTTCCTCCGGCTGTTGTCTCTTCAAAAACCGACTAAAAAAGCTCATAGCCACTCCCCTCCCCTGATCAGTCAGACTAAGGTGATTTACACTTGCACTACGATGACAGAGTAACCTTCCAATCGCTAGTCCAACTATCTAGTCTGATATAAGCCGATAGGCGGCTCCATATTTCGGTCCGTCCGTGAAGAATAATCGCACATAATCATCCTTGGCAACTTCAACGGGCGGCATCTCATTTCTTCCGGGAGCAAAATCACTCACAAAAGGATACACCGTACCATCTTCTTTATTCAGCGGAACTCCTCCCTGCTTGCGAACATAACAGAGGGCTTCCTTTGGAACAGGTACTTCCGCTGTGACGGTGATCAACACACTTTTTCGTTTCTGAAAAAAACCGCTCTTGTAGCGAATGGAAAAGCGGATATCCGCCTTCCCTGCGCTTGCAATCACCATGTTGTCCTCGTCTCGTTGACGGATCAGTACAGGTCCCTCTTCCTCCATCTGACACACATACACCGTGTATTTGATGGCACCAAAACCTGTGATCCGATCCGTGTAACCATTGCTCGCCTTATATTCCTCTCTCGTGTACAGCTTCAGCTTGCCCTGTGCAGGCTCTTCCCCGGTACGATCATCGCTCATCATATCCAGCTCCAGCCGTTCCACATACACAGCTTCTACCCGTTCCGGCCAGAGCCAGCGAAGTGTACAACGTCCTTCGTCCACCGCAAGTGTCAGTTTTCGAATCAAGGGTGTCGAAGGGTCTGCATCCGTAAACCGCATTTCCATTGACCTCCCGACGTTAGAATCCTTTGCTGCGTGTATCTCTTGGTCTCTGACCAAACCCTTCGGCAGAAGAAGTTCCGCCGCCAGCTTCACGACGACCTCGGCTCTTCCGCGGCGTATTCTCCTTAATCGGAACAATCCATGAGAAGAGGGTTAATACACCTGACAAGATGAGCATCGCTCCGAGTCGTACAAAGGTATCACCCACGTTCGAACCGTCGAGGCCCCATTCCAGTAGCAACCCTGCCAGTAGACCCGATACCGCACCACCAATACCAAAGCTGAGCGCGAGATGACGATTATCAAACACAAGTCCGAGTGACACACCCAGTGCTACTCCAATTAGCAGTACGGCAACAACACGGAAAATCGCCAGATAAACGCTATGCTCCATCATGCCTGTACGCTCCGTTACCAGCGTCCGTTCATCAATCGTATCGTAGATCTGCTGGAATGCCAGATTCAGACCACCGGAATCCGGTACATCATAGTACATGCCACCCGTTTGCTGGGCAATATTACGCAGCAGATCCGTACCTGATGGGTCCACCAGGCTTAGGCCGACCGTATTGATCGATATCTGTTCACTGGTATACTGGGACAAAATATCTGCCGTATCCGCTTCACTGAAGCCATCAGATAACAAGATGACAACTGTACCGCGTTTCGGGTCGTCTTTGCCCTGAATCTGTTCCATGCCTTCCCGCAAAACGGCATCAAAATTGGTGCCGCCCGAAGTTGTAACAATGCCATCGATTTTGCTATAAACCTCATTCTTGGCCGCTTCACTATCCAGCGCAATAAACGGTTGCAACAACTGCGGCTGGTCATCAAACGTAATGACAGCCACCTGTTTGTCACTCTCCATTTGGCTAATCAGTGTCTTGGCGGCTTCAAAGCGTCCGTTATCCGGATCTGTCTCGCTCATGCTGCCCGAGTTGTCGATCATTAGTACGATGTCTTTCACTTGCTTCACACCGCCCGGATTGATCTGATACAACAATTGCAGGGCGAGTCCAACAACAAACAACAGAGCGAGTGTTGCCGGAACAAGCAGTTTCCACGACAGTCCCAGATACCGGAGCTTCCATGAAGCGCCATTCAGCTTGGGTGAGATCATCTCTGCGATCAAACAGAACAATCCCACACTCAACGCCAGTACGCCAAAGTATAATCCCATCAGCAACAGACGTGGCATCTCCCCAAGCCATTGACGCAGCATGATTTCTCCTGCCGCAAAGCCCACTGCCCCGCCAATCAGGCTGAACAGGACCAGGAGAAGATTGATTTTTCGCTGCATGTCTACATGCATCCTTTCCATACCAGCCCTAAGCAGGCTGAGTTAATACAAAATTGGTGCTGGGTATAGGACACCGCCAGACATCTTAACGGATGGGTGACAACTTCTCCACCAGACCTGCGGGGTGAAGTTCATAGCCATTTTCCGTATACGAGTCGTAATATACCTTACCGTTCCGATACACCATGAGATCCTCCAGATGGAAACCTCCCATCAGATTGAGCTTCTCTACACCACTGCTGCGTTCTTCGTACACCACACCCAGCTTGTAGATGCGTGACGTCTCTTCGGCATGCGCCGCGTAGTCCATGAAAGCACTATGATGGTCACCAAAGAAATACTTCTCTTCATACCGATGTTCCTGTGTATAATCGAATACCCTTACCCGAACGACCGCCTGATCCTCCAGCGTATGGTATAACCTGCGGAACAGATCATCCCGGGTTAATACGTCTTTGTCTCCGTAGGCAATCGTTACATTGGCCCGTTGCAACAGCTCTTCTTCAAATGGCAATCGCAACGGCTCGGCCGTAAGCAGCAACGAGTGACATACCTCCATCAGCCGTTTCAACAGACGGTCATCGCCTTCCGTTGCGAGCCGGTTCATGTCACCCATGTAACGGTCCTCAAACCATACGTCCCGTCCGCGCTTGGCTTCCAGGTCGATGATTAGCTCTTCCGTCACTTTACCGTAGTACTCCATCACGTTCTGGCCGATGTATTCATCCGCAGCGGCGATACTTTGGGCAGCTGTCTCGCGCAGTGTGCGTTCCAGCGCTTCAAGTGCTGCTGTGACGTGGCGACTAAAACGGTGAAGCTCTTCCATCTCCGTATCGTAGATGCGCAGCAGATGTAATTCATTATCCAGTCGCAATAATTCTACCTTGGGTACATATACTCGCTCCAGCATGCAGTCAATCAGATTGCGTACATTCTGTTTATCACGGAACAACGCTCGTTTGAACGACTGATCTTCCACACGCTCTTGCTGACGTTGCTCCAGAAGAGCACGTGCCGATTCAAGCTGCATCGATTTATCCCGAATCAATCCGAGCAGCGCTTCACGTACACTGCCAGGCTCACTGTCACTCCAGGCCGCCCACTGGAAGTAACCAACCTCTGGATGCTCCGCGCGGGAATGTTCAGCCTGACGGCGCAGGGAACCGCTAGAGCTACGCTCGCGCACACGCTCTTCGACAAGACGGACAACGTTATCGCGGAAGTACGCTTCAGCTCCTTGTCCAAACAACGCTCTCTCTGCTTCACGAAGGGAGAGCGGCTTCAGATCAGAGAAACTGACGTTATGCGTCATGATGCCGCTCATGCCACTAACCAGATCTTCATTGGGCAGCAGACCTTCGACTTTGCGTTCTACCGAGGCCGCGTCCAGTCCAAAGAAAGCGAGCTTGTCCTTGATGCTCCAATCCGGCTCCTGCCGCATGCGTGCAAGCAGATACCGATACATGTGATATAACACCGCCAGTGCAATCGGCTTGTTTGGCCGCCTAATCTCGGCAAAACCCGCGCTTGCATAACCATGCTGATCAGAGGTGGTACGAATATTGTTTTTAAAGGATGTATTGTTGTACGTGTTCGCTCCTGTGCTTGAAACGGTACCCGAGTGATTCCCATCCTGTTTCCTGTTCTTCAGCAGGCAGATGCGGCAGATAATCTCGGCATTTTCGATCCAACCACCGGGAACGCCGGTTCCACGCTCATTTTTGTCGGACAACAGATATACAAGATCAAACAACGGTGACGCGGGATGTGTAACGGGAATGGAGATACCATCCTCCGTCACCAGCAGATTGCCGCTGAACGTGTAGTCCAGCGACTGCATATAATCCAGTTCCCGCAGAAAAGCGAGGCCTGCTGCGCTGGCATACCCGAAGGAATCCACCTGTTCCATCTCGCTGACCAATACATGCAGATCCGTCTGCACCGACTTGAAGGCTTGGGACAAAATGGTCTCCGTCAGCTTGGTGAGCTCTGGCAACAATACATTTAACGGATCATCCGCTCTGGTTACCACCGTAACGTAAATCCGATCAAATGACGAGTATAACCGTCCATATTCGGCAATTCGGTTACTGACCCGCCGAAGCGTACGATTCAGGTCAAAGAGCGCCTGATCCGATTCGTGGAAACTACGATGTACGTCCTTACGCCGTGTTTTGGACGGACGCTCCGTCTGCCCAGCGGACAAAGGCAAGCGGTGACGAGTCACCTGACCATCATCGGACGAGCCACCATTCCTCGTTTCAACCGGATGCTCTTTCTGATCTTCTGTACCAACCTGAACGTAGACCACACCGTCTCCATTATCCCATTTCAGCCGATTGATCTCCTGCACGGCAGACACTGCAGGTGCAACCAGATCACCCACAAACAGGAACAGCGCCGGGTAATGGATACTGCTGCGACCATCACCCAGGCTGCCTTGACGCTCCTGCTCTATTGCATACTGCTCGGCATATTTCTCCAGATCACGCTTCAGGGTATTGTTCGAATTGAACTCCATCCCGGCCGCCATCTTACTTCAGCCTTCTGCGAATGTCGTTCAGCTTGGACGACATCGTTCTGTAGAACTGATAGATGTCTTCTCCGTTAGCCAGCTCTACCCGCTCGTATTCGAGACGATCACGTGATTCCATGAACAGCGCAGCCAGATCATCAAGCTTTGTCAGCAGTGGGGTGATATCCTCTGAAGCTGTCAGATCGTTATCGCGGCGGGAGGCTTTGCGCAGCAATGTACTGCGATCCTTCTCCGCCAGACCGCGGAAGTTGCCAAACACTTCATACTCGGCAAAGTTACGGCTCTTCATCAGGTTTGCGAATGGCTCCCATGCGTCTTCTTCCGGGTCACGGTCATAGACGTAGAGTGCCCCTTTTTTGACGATGGTGTCGGTATATAACGCTTCGATGAAGCGGTCATACCACTGCTCCTCGTCTTGGTACTGGGCAAGAATGCCTTCGAGTTCGGCGACTTTGGCCGAGATGGCATTCATCTTTGCCAGTTCCTCACGTACACGTGCGATCAGCTGCGGAGAGCGTACCAGGTTTTCTTTGGCCATATCTTCATTAATACTTCCGAAAATATCCTTAACGCCTACACGCGGTAACCCTTCGGATTGCAGACGTTTCAGCTCGATCACGGCCCGCTTCACTTCGCCGAGGTTCGGCGTGGTGGACGTCAGACGCATGTCGTAGGCTCCCAGTTTGGCAGACAAATCAAACGCTTCTGTTGTCACAATCGCATACCGGTTGCTTGTATTCTCATCAATGGATTTGGCTGTCACAATGTTGTATCCGAGCGCCTGCTCAAACTCGTTACGTACACGGGCGTTATACTGCTTCACGCGGGCGTTCTCGTACACATCTCCCCATGATTTCTCCGGAATCGGAGACGGCAGATAGGTCCAGTTATTTTTCTCCGTTTGCACCAAGTGACGACCAATGCCTTCTTTGTCCAAAATGGTACGTTCATAACTTTCCTCATATACCTTGAGCGGTGTATACACAAAGAGTGGTACCCCGTTGCGGGTGTTCAGCCAGAATATCCGGTTACGCACTTCACTTTCCTTGACGGTAAAATGAGACTTGCCCACCGCATTGTTCTGATAATTACGAATCCCTTTCAGAATGCCTGGCGCCTGTGCCGGTACCGATACAAATCCCCATGAAGGGAAATGCAGACTGCCTGTACTGTTGCTCAGATTAAACACCGGAACGGCCTCATCATCCAGCTTGCCAGCAATGAAACGTTCCACGAATTTCTCAACCGACTCATCCTGACCATATTTGATCACCAGGAAATCTTCCATGGAACGCGTAATCAGATCACCGAATTTCTCACTCAGGAAGTCGGAGATGGAGCTGACGATATCAATCTCGTTCTCTTTCACCCACTGGCTGGAGTTTTCCAGCAATTCACGGGAGAAGTCACGAATCAGATCATCCGTATCACGCTTATCCAGCAGCCCGTCCACCACACTGACGATATCCGGTACACTTACGACGTTCCAGTAATATGTTTTGTTGCCTTTGTGATCGGCTTGTTCTTCACCGCGTGTCAGCAAATCACCATTCTTGGCGAATATCGAGCTAAGGGCGTTCAGCGTTTCGGTAAATACGTTATAAATGCGGCTGTTTTCCTGGTTCAGCAACTCATACAGATCTTCATAGAACTCGATCATCTGATCGTTGCGTTCCACGTCGGCGTGCAGCCAGTACTCATGAATTTTTGCTTCAATATAAGCATTCTTTTTCTTCTCTTTGGAGACAAAAGCACTCTTCGCATCGCCCAGTTTCTCTTCGGACTGCTCCTGAGCTGCTTCAATATCACGCGGAATGCGGAAGGCATTCTCACGCAGCGTTTCGATGTACGACTGAATCATCTTCAGTACACAGAAACCTTTTTCCGTATAAATTAGACGAGAGACATAGAACGGACCTTGTTCGGGATGCAAAAACATACGCCGGATCTGTTCAGTGAACTGACCCGCAATCTCACCCGGCAGCTGTTTCTTCGCCTTGATATATTCTTCACGAGCACGAGCCAGGAAGTTCTGCTCCAGTTCGGTATCCATATTCACAACCTGTGATTTCACCACGTTGCCATAGGATAAACGCTCACTGTTCTGATAACCAGGCAGCGGCTCTGGCACGCGCGCTTCAAAGGATTTGACCACACTTTCGAGATCAATGCCCAGCTTGCGGGCAAACTTCTCGGTATCCTCCTGATTCGGTGCTTTGGAGAACATCGTGTTCATTTTGTCGAACATGCGATACGCCAGATAGGTGGTCATCTCTTCAATCGGCAGTACAGCCGATGATGCACCAATGATGTTGTAATCATAGTTCGCCGGGTACACCTTGTTCATCTGTGCAATGTTGGTACGAATGTTGCTGATATAGTCATGGATCGCAAACTCCTCACCCGACTGCTTCTCCTCACTTGCCATGAAGTTGGTAATGTTCTCGGCCGTGACGTTCATGCAGTAGTCGTAGGCGTTCTCCAGCAATTTGCCTTCGGTATTCGTCGCTGAGATCAGGTGACACAGGTTAAATGGCGGCAGTGGTGAGTTAACTGTTAAAATATTGCCGTACTTCTGAGTAAATCGCTCACCGCGGCTATCCACGTTCATCCAGTAATCCAGCTCTTTGAGCGCAGCATATCCGTTCTTGCGAATGTATTCACGAGTGTGTTCACTCAAGCTTTTGTTGGACAGGTTCACGTCTGGCGTGAACAGATACCCAAGCGTATTGACACGGTCAATCCCGGCAGAGCCGTGATCACGTTCAATAATGCCGCGTACAATATAGGAAATATCGAGGAAACAGCCGCTACCTGTACCGCCGGACAGACCTGTCAGCAGGAACACCATCAATTTTTTGTTGGTGCCTACGGATAAAGTTTTGATCTTTTTGTCGATGGCCTGTACGACCTGATTAATCTTCGTGAACAGCAGCAGACGTCCAGCCTGACGCACACCTGCGGCGCCGTTCATGCCGTCCGTGATGCTCAGTTCTGGAGACAGCCAGTCCGTAATATAAGGCTCCAGCACGCTGCGGTTCTGTAGAAGTCCGCCGATCTCGGCATTGGACAGCAATACGAATTCATTGATCGGATCAAGTCCGATCCCTTTATACTTTTTGGCGCGATCCTGTTCGTTTGTCTCAAAAGCCAGGAACTCCACATTGTCCGGCTTGTCCATTTTTTTCTTGGAAACTGGGTCCTGTGGCAGCTTGAAACGACGGTTAATCTGATATTTGAGACGCAGCAGCGCGTCAATCCCCGTTCCCCCCAGACCAATAATCAGAATGGGGTTATCAATCGTATCAACTCTGATCTTCTCACTGACAATACCTCCGCCAAGTGATACATCCAGTTGCTGAATATGTTCTCTAACAATCGGCTTCATTCCATGTCCTCCCTTTAGTTAGACCAGTTGGGCACAAACTCATTACACTTGCCACTCCGATGACAGAGTAACCTTCCGATCGCTGTTATCCTCAGATTTTTTTGGTTCCCTTTTCTAAAGGGGAAAATCTGAGGATAAGCGTATGCTTCCGATGCAGCTTTCTTTCAGAAAGCTCTTAGGCGAACGCTTCGCTTCTTCAGGTTTTCTCTGTCCTCTCCGTTCTCGTGTAAACAATTATATCCAACTTAAATTTGCATTCCTTTTAAACCAAACAATCAACTTACACCAGATACTCAATTAAAATGGTCTTGTCCGCCTGTTGCAGCGGGATGCTCAGTCGGTCACCGTTCTTCAGTTCAACGCCTGAGCTTGCATCGACTGCACGACCGGATTTCTCCAGCGTACCGCCTGCGGTGTTACGGATTATAATTCGATCCCCATTGCTGGGCGTAAATACATATTTTTCGGTTTCCTTCAACTCAGGGTCCAGTTGCAACAACTGATGCAGATGGAATCTGCCCCGGAAGGATACCAGCTTTTTATATTGTGGATATGACTTGTCTCCCGTGTTCTCATCACGTATCTCCACAATCATCTGACCCACAAATCCCCGGTTTTTGCGTTTCAGCCAGCCCATTAGGAACCAGGCACCAACACCGACCACAATCAGGGCTATAACACCCAGAATGACAGGTAACCAAGGAAACGGCTTGTCCTGTTCACCGCCTGACGTTGTTGGTTGAGATCCACTTCCGGCTGCTCCGCTCGCGTTGATCGTGATTGGCTCACTTTCACGGTAGAAGCTGTCTTCTTCCGCACGGATGACTAATTCATAGTTATGATTGTCCGGTACTTCAAATGTACCAGCAAAGCCAGAACCTGTGTTTTCCAGCGATTGTTCTTCACTCTTGCCTGTATCCACATCTTTTACAACTAACGTGGCCTTCATATCTGCATACAGATCATTATCCTGAAGTGGCTGACCGCCATTCTCCAGTTTGGCAGCAAGATCAACCTTGTCCCCTTTGGTATAGGACTTGGTCTTAATTGGGTCCACAACAAGCTGAAGATCATAGTTGAACAACAGGTTGATATCGATGCTGTCTTTCGGAGCCCCTTTTACCCGAAGTTTCCAGTCTCCCTCTTGGGGTTTCAACAGCTTCACGAGTGAATAACTCTTCGACGTTGAGAGCTTGGCTGCATCCGAGTTCAAATCCACGGCTTGTCCGGAAGGGTCTGTCAATTGTACTTCTACCGGCTTTGAGGACATGATCGAAATGTTTGCTTCCAGCACACTGTCGTTTGGCACGTTCACGGTAACTTCCTGATAACTGCCGTTTCCCGTTACAGAGGGCAGTTTCACGACATTCAATTTGGCATGATCGGCGAAGATCTCACTCAGAATCTGTGGCAGATCATCCGGCGTATCGGTAATGAATGACTTGCCTCCGGTCTGCTGGGCCAGGTTTGCGAGTGCACCCTTGTTCAACTTGCCATCCGCGTTCAGTCCAATCGTATACACCGGGATACCCTGATCCTGTGCTTCCTTCACGGCTTTTGCCAGGTCAGCATCGGATTGTGCCTGTGTACGGCCTTTGGTTTTGTTAAAGTCATTGTTGCCATCCGCCAGCAGCACGATCATTGGCGAGTGGGATGGGTCTGCACCATGATTCAGTATGTTCACGGCTTCAGCGACACCAACAGAGACATCGGTATATGGCCCCCGGCCGAGCTGATCAATAAAATCTTTCAGGCTGCTCTTGTCCGCATCGGACTGAATCTCCAGCATAGCCTTTTCCCGCTCCACCTGATCGGTATAAGCGACAATCCCTACCTTGTCCCCCTGGACTGGGAGCATATCAATAAACATTTTCATGGCTTCATTACTGATCTTGTCACGGTCACTTGTATTCATTGAGTTACTTACATCGGCTACAAGTACCGCATCGATTCCGCTCGTCTGTGCCTGAGCCGCTGCAGCTTGTGGCAGCAACGCTTGAGGTAACAGTAGCGTTAGAATTGCCAGCAGAACCATCGTTCCACTGAGCCAGCGTATTTTGCGTGTCCGCAGCATTGGGTGTACTCCTTCACGTTTGAGATTAAAATGGGAATAGTTTATTATAGGCGTCAAGCCTTAAGGAAATCTTAACAGTCTACTAATAAATTCTGAAAAGCACCCCTATCTTGAGTTACAGTTTTGTAATGACTGACAAAAATCGACGATTTCATGCCTGTAACTGGCACAAAAGTACCAACTATGGAAATATGATATAGTTATTGCCAGCAAACTGCAATATAACAGCGCTTGTTTACCAAGCCATAGAAGGGAACGGATTATGGTTACATACGGATGCCTCGCCATATTGTTTCTTTTTGTCATCATAAAGGTAATTGCACTCCAGCTTCATCGGCGGAAACCGGTCTCCCGCGAAGACACGGATCGTACCCTCTACACTATTCTGAATGGTGAGCGTGATTGAGCATGAGTACTAAACTAGTTGTATCCATACGACCATTTCAACGAACGACATATGCCTATGAAAAGTTGCAAGTCTGCACCCGTTGTGGACAGTATACCTGCCTGTGGGAAGAGGAGTGCACGGCCTGTGGCCGGGGTACCCTAAATTCCGTCCAAGCGAAGGCAACTTCCCGTGTGAAACGCCGCATTGCACGCGACCTGTTCATTACGATATTGTTCGGTGCAGCTGCCACCTATTTCGGTGAGACCATAGATCAGACCATGGCGGCAGCCAGCGTTTCCCTGCTGCTTCTGGCCTTACTAATCTTCATGCAGAAACGTTCGTTCGAGGTAGAGCAGCAGCGCGAGTTGAAGCGCATGTTGCAACAGGACGAGGAACTCATCCGCCAGGGCATCAACCGCAACTGGGCTCTGGTCGCCGAAGCCCGAAAGCAGGATGAAGCACTCGCCTATGAGATGCTCCGCGAGATCGGCTCCCTCGTCTACAATGACCGGATTCGACTGCAACAGGTTGCGCTGTTACAATCCTTTGTCCTGCGCAGTGATATGGATCTGCAGCTCAAGCCCTTGCTGCTACGCAGCTTCGAGCGGCTGCTGGCTGAATATATCGGTGAGATTGCACGGCTTAAGCCGGATTTGATCCGGGAAGATGCGATTCGTTATATCGCTACCTATGAAGTGAACATTTTACAGCTCCACAACGGAATTCAGATTCTTACAGCGGTAGCTGCTGCTGCTGTGCGCAAGAGCAAATATATTGAGTTATTCCCTAGTCTTATTACCCGCTACGCCCGCTTTATGCCCAAGGATCGATTCATGAGACTTTATCATACGATTGAACGCTATCCGAGCAAGGCACGCGGGGGACTGGCGGAGTCGGTAGGCCGGGTGTATAACGAGAAATATCGGGATCAATACGCAGATGTTCATGTATAGGAATGATATATTGAGAAAGAAAAACGTAATTTAGTGCAAACTCACTCCGTGTATATAGACGAATGGAATTTCAACCACCCCTGCATGCGCGTCAGCACCACAGATCAAAGGTTATGATTCTAATGATATAAGAATTAATCCAAAAACACCCCATCCTTAGGTCTAGGATGAGGTGTTTTGAAGTTTATGGCAGTCTGCCAAGTGCTATGCGCAGTACACGGACACAAAGAAAAAATACCCAAATGGCATTTCCCATGGAATGAAGCAGGCGCGCAAACAGGCACTCGCAGACGACAAAAACAATAAGCGCAAATGATCAACTATCCTGTTGAAAAAGGGCCGCGACGTGGTTCCGTCGCGACCCTTGATCTGAGGGTTCGGTACATGTGTACCCGAACCCTCTCATATGTGCCATGCCAAACCCTGTGGCATGGCATGGTGCCTGCGCAATTGCGGCTGCATCGCCGCTTGCGCCAAGGCTTTACCGTCCGCGACGAGAATCGCGACGGTCACCCTTCGCCGGTCCGCGTCCTGCGGATTCCGGACGGCGAGAGCCTTCGCTGCTGCGCCCGGAGGTGCGCTTGTCGGCACTACGGCCAGCCCAGCCGCTGCTAGCTGCACCGCGGCCGCCTTGGCCCGCTGCACCGCGACTGCTGTCGCTGCTGCGCGCGGAACCACGACCTGCGCTGCGCTCGTCGCCACTGCGACCCGCACCGCGTCCACCTTGGCCTGCTGCACCGCGACTGCTGTCGCTGCTGCGGCCACCGCTACGACCACCACTGCGTCCGCCTTCACTGCGTCCACCTTCGCCGCCACGGGAACCACGACCCCCACGTCCGCCATCTCTGCGATCGTTACGGCCTGCACCGCGACGGGCACTACCAGTTCCGGAAGAGCGTCCGCCTGAACGTTCGTCATCTCCTTGACTGTTGATGGAACGTCTAGCTGCTCCAGTTGAAGCAATTGGACCTTCGCTCGTCCACTGGATACGGGACAGCTTCTGGTCAATACCTTGTTCAATACGTGCAAGTTCCGGTCTGTCATGCTCTGTTGCAAACGTTACAGCAAGACCTGTACCGCCTGCACGGCCCGTACGACCAATCCGGTGGATATAACTTTCCGCATCATGCGGCATATCGTAGTTAAATACATGCGTTACGCCTTCAACATCAAGTCCACGTGCAGCTACATCTGTAGCAACGAGCACTTGCAGTTTGGCATCGCGGAACGCTTTCATTACGTTCTCACGCTTGGATTGGGACAGATCTCCATGAAGTTCATCACTTGCATAACCTGCTTCACGCAGATCTTGGTTCAGCTTGGATGCACGACGCTTGGTCCGGCAGAAAATAATCGCCAAGTAAGGGCGATACGTATCAATCATGCCGCGAAGCGCTTCGAGCTTACCGCGATCCGTACATTCCAGAACTTGCTGGCGAATCTGTTTGATCGGAATAACAGATTGGGAAGATACTTTTACATCTTCCGGATCTTTCATGTAGGTCTTCGCCAGGTTGCGAATCCCCTTTGGCATCGTTGCCGAGAACAGCATTGTCTGACGTTTATGTGGCAGCTCACTAAGAATCGTCTCCACATCGTCCAGGAAGCCCATGTGCAACATTTGGTCGGCTTCATCCAGCACCAGTTTTTTCACATTATCAAGCTTCAACGTGCCACGGCGCAGGTGATCCAGGAGACGACCCGGTGTACCAATAACGATCTGGGTACCGTTCTGCAATTTACGCAGTTGCTTGTCCACATCCTGCCCGCCGTATACGGCAAGCACGTGCAGTTTATCGTCGTTAGCAGTAAGCTTCTTCGCTTCTTCCGTAATTTGCAGCGCAAGCTCACGCGTAGGCGCAATAATCAGCGCTTGTGGCGAACGGTCGGATACGTTAATTTTCTGAATAATCGGCAGCAAAAATGCCAGCGTTTTCCCTGTTCCTGTCTGTGCCTCGGCGATAATATCGCGTCCACCCAGCAGTACCGGAATCGAACGCTCCTGTACCGGAGTCGGCACGGCGATGCCCTGATGTTTCAGGATCTCGCACCATTCCGGGCGAATGCCCAGTTGTTCAAAGTTTGCCAATCGTTACACCTCTGTATATTCATTTAGATAAGTCCATTTCATAATGACCTTAGTATCAGTATCTGCCATCAAGACTAGTTTTCCTTATATCAATCATGATTATGAAATGAATTTTTTAAAAAGCAATCCACTCGTTGCTCTTCTTCTCCATACCCTGTAGTTTACACGTTAGTCAAGCAAAACAAAAGGGGATACAGCGTTACACCCCTAACTTGTAGCACAAAATCCCAAGATCAGCGTAAGTTGTATCGACCAAGTGAGTTTGAGGATGGTTTTGAGAGCAACTACAGAAGCACCTCTGAGCATGGTGATGAGTGAAACAAGCTAAAGCGCTAGCTTGAAGTATGACCCTGACTCTGTAGAATGGGGTTGAGGGTTGAGGATTGAACTGCATGTGGTCAGGCGGAGGGCATAGCGGGGGTATATGTCTAATGGTACTTTTTGAGAAGTATGTAATGGATCGTGATGTTCATAACCCAAGATAGTTTAGTGATATCGTTGAGATAGCTGTTATGCTTCTATGTCATCCTGAAAACAGATAAAAAGAGAGCTATTTTGCAAAAGTTTCAGGAATTGAAAGGTCCTTACACAACTCTCTACATTGAGATCAAGATTCAAGATTTCTCGCGGTTCAAAAATAGCTCTAACGATGCAATTCCCACGTACCCCTAATTCTAACGAATCCAGGACACCCTATTACGCCAATCAAAGCCGTTTGAATTTTCTAACGAACTCCCGTCACCTTATTACTCGGAAATACACGCGAAACATCATCAGTATGGGTGGAATCAGCAAAATAAGATGTCTGAGATTCGTTAGAATAACGACAATAGCAAATAACCCCATATAAGACGTGTCAGGTTCGTTAGAATTTACAAACACTGAGGACACAAGCTCCAACACAATAACATCGATTACAGCAATAACAACATCTACTAGAACCAGAACACCAACTACAAATACTAGAACTAACAACAACCAGCACTACCTATACTTCTACTAGAACTTCTACTAGAACTTCTACTACAACTACCACTACCACCATTAGAACTACTACTTCTTCTTCGTTCTTTTTTCTCCTTCACTGTACACACCACACACTCTAATAAAAAAAACAGCGGCGCCCTCTCCCCGACTTACATTAGGGAAAAAGTGCGCCGCTGATTAAAAGTATCTTTTTATGTTATCTACTTCATAGGGCTGTTGCATGTCTGCTCACCACTATTTTAGGACAGTAGCCTTCATAACTTCATTGCTTGTTTAGATCCTTAATTCCAGATTTACTAAGCCGTTCATTTTTCAGCTTGTCTGCGTAACTACGTTTCGACATTGTACCTTTGTACAACAATCTTTGTACAACCAAGTTACGAACTGTGCCCGCCCGCTGTGGCAAACCCACTCTGTTCAAGAATACGGGAGCTTTCCTCGTTTAAACCGCGCAGGTGCACCGTTTTGCCCAGCTTCGCGTATTTGAATTTCACTTTGCCTATAGCCACAACCGCAGTATTATCCCAGATATGTGATCCTCCAAAATCAATTGTGATCTCCTTCGGATCGGCCTCTGCATCGAACTCATCTACAAAGCGGGACGAAGAACCAAAGAAGAACGGTCCGTGAACCCGATATACTTTCTGCCCTTGCTCTTGGCTCGCCTGTACGCGAATCTTGGTCTGTTTCCAGCCAAAATGCAGCACACTGAGCACAACGCCAACCATAACCCCGATCGACAGATCGTGGGTATAGACCACAATTGTCACTGTCACGATCATGACAAAGGCTTCCGCGCGCGGCACGCGAGCAATATTTTTGATAGAACTCCAGTCGAATGTTCCGATACACACCATAAACATTACACCGACGAGCGCCCCCATCGGTACCTGTTTCACCACACCGCTAAATAACAGCAACAGGATTGCCAGAAACGCACCCGCAGTAAACGTAGATAATCTTCCACGTCCCCCAGACTTCACATTAATGACCGACTGCCCAATCATCGCACAGCCGCCCATGCCGCCAAACAAGCCGTTCACGAAATTTGCGATACCCTGACCACGCACCTCACGGTTCTTACTGCTCTTGGTCTCGGTCATCTCATCTACGATGGTTGCGGTCAGCAGCGATTCCAATAGCCCAACCAGTGCCATAGTGAATGAATAAGGCAGCAGAATCATTAGCGTGTCCCAAGTCCATGCAATATTCGGCAAGTGGAACATCGGCAGAGTACTCGTTATATTCCCCATGTCTCCGACCGTTCTTACGTCCAGATGAAACACCAAGGTAATAATCGTCATCACGATGATTGCAATCAGTGGAGCCGGAACGCCTTTGAAAAACCGTGGCAAAATATAAACGATCGCTAACGTGCCCGCCACCATCGCATACATGATCCAGTTCGCTCCCGTGAAGTGGGTTAACTGCGCCATAAAGATCAGGATAGCCAGTGCATTCACGAATCCGGTCAGTACCGAATGAGGCACAAACGTAATAAATCGCCCAACCTTAAATATGCCCAGTAGAAACTGGATAATGCCCGTCAAAATCGTCGCTGCAAAAAGATATTCCACGCCATAATCCTTGACGAGTCCAACCATCAGTACCGCCATGGCACCTGTTGCCGCCGAGATCATGCCTGGTCTTCCACCAGCAATCGAGATCACAATCGCAATCGTAATCGAAGCGTATAATCCGACCATCGGATCAACACCTGCAATGATGGAGAAAGCAATGGCTTCCGGAATTAACGCCAGCGCTACCGTAATGCCTGCCAGCACGTCTCCGCGAATGTTGCCAAACCATTGTTGTTTTAAAGTATTCATATGTTCTTGCCGTTCCTCCTACGTGTATTCCTCATAATGGACAATCTTACTGAAGAGTAACAGAAGCCGTTCACACTAACCAACTACCCAGGACAGCACAAAACAACGGATTCCTCTCCGCATCATTCGCCTATGCTGTTGCCTGAATTGCATCATTCTTCACCATCCGTATATCCTTGACGGTTAATGTGCACTCACGTTTTTTCCGTTCCAATGTGTACCGCTATTGTTCCATTACCTTCAGTTGTCTTACTCATGCCACATCAGGAGTTGATCCTGATGCCAATAGGTTTTCCCCTCTCAGAAAAACCGGGTCCGTTAATGTACTGACCTATTATTATAGTCACAGGACCGGATATGTACTAATACAGTTAAGGCGAAAAAATAGAACCTTTCCTTCTATTATCTTAATCTTTCTATAATTTACTCACCAATTCTCTACTCACAAAAAATAACCCGCAAAGATCCTTTGAAGAAAGTCTCTTTACGGGTGTTCATGTAATACTATGCTAGAATCTTCCTGATTTGAATATCGAATAGAGCAGGAACGCCACCATCAGAATCGCCACCAGGAAACCAATCTCAATGACCGGAATATCCCACAGCATCGTGGATTGATGACTGATCGACGAACCGATAATCAAGCCCACCATGATAATACAAAAGGCAAGTAACACGATACTGAAGGACAGTCGATTACTAATCTGGTCCATTCTGCGCATGAGTGCATCCAGTTCAGGGACACTAATCTCCAGCCTCAGCTTGCCTTTGCTAATAATGGATGATAATTGCCTTAACTGCCCTGGCAGACCAATGACACTCTCGGCCATATCAGCCGCACTGCGGAACAATCGATTCTTGATTCTTCCGGCACTAAAACGTTCCTTGATCAGCTTACGGCCAAAGGGTTCAGCCATATCTACAATGCTCAGGGAAGGATCAAGATGTTCAATCACACCTTCCATCGTCAGCAACGATTTACCGAGCAGCAGAATATCGGCAGGCATGACAACCCGGTGCCTCTGGGCTACGCCGAACAAGTCATTCAGCGCCTGACCCACACTAATCTTGGAAAAGGGAATATCGTAATATTTGTTACGCAACTTGTCCAAATCCACATGAAGCCCACGCAGATCCATGTCATCTGGCATCATGCCAAGTTTCTCAATTGCCCGGATCATACTGTCCGTATCTTTGCGCATTAACCCAATAATAAGCGAAGCAAGCTGCTGTTTCATCTCATCACTCAGACTGCCCACCATACCAAAGTCTATAAAGGCAAGACGTCCATCCTTCAATACCATCAGGTTGCCCGGATGTGGGTCAGCGTGAAAGAATCCATGAATAAAGATCTGATTCAATAATGAGTCTACCAGCCGCTCAGCAATATTGTTCAGATCATGACCGCGTCTGACCAGTTCTTCACGATCATTGAGTTTGATACCTTCGATATACTCCATCGTGAGCACACGGGACGACGTCTGATCCCAGTAAATTGCCGGGATTTTCACCTTGTTGTCCTGTTGGTATTGCTGTGCAATCTTTTCCGTATTGCGGCCTTCGACCGTATAATCCAGCTCGGCCATCAGTGCCTGAGCATATTCTTCGACCATTTGCGGAATCTGATATTGCTTCACCCAGTCCCAGCGCTTCTCGGCCATGGCTGTCAGTTCACGCAAAATATCCAGGTCACGCTGCACAATACGCGATATACCCGGCCGCTGAATCTTGATGGCTACCGACTCACCGCTTCGAAGTTTGCCCAGATGCACCTGTCCAATGCTGGCCGCAGCTACAGGGGTATCCTCGAACCGGGAAAAGATCTCCTCCAGCGGTGTATCCAATTCCTGTTCCAAAATACCCCGTGCCGTCTCGGAAGAGAACGGCGGGACCTGATCCTGCAACTTCACCAGCTCACGAATGACAGACTCAGGCAATAGATCTGCCCTTGTGCTTGCGAGTTGCCCCAGCTTAACGAAAGCTGGCCCCAGCTCCTGCAGCACAAGCCTGATGCGTTCACTCAGCGTTTTGGTGGTGTGTGCTTCACGCGACATCCACCGTCTGGGCAGAGCCAGCAGCTGGAACAAACCCAGCTCCTCGACCATATAACCGAAGCCATGACGCACTAGCGCCATGGCAATTTCACGGTATCTGCCGACATGTTTGATTCGCACTGCCATCTACTCGATCTCGTTTCCTTTGAGAGGAGGAGGAACTTCAAGTGGAGCTGGGGATTCATCAGGTTGGAGTTGTGGTGATTGGCCCAGTTCCGCAAGTTTTTTCTCCAGGACAGCAACGCGCTGTTCCAGACTGGTTACATCACTTTCGGATGCCACACCAGCTTCCTGAAGCACTCGCTTGACCTGTTCCTGAATCATTCTCTTGAACTGGCCCTGTTCTTCATCGCCCCGTTCCAGCAGACGTTCAACCAAAGCTTTGGATTCACCGGGCGCAAGTTCCCCGCGCTTGACCAAATCATCCACGGTTTTCTCAATTTTTTCTTTGCTTACGACAGTAAGACCAAGCCCTAACGAGATCGCCTTTTTGAACAAATCGCTCATTTTTGTCATCCTCCTCTTCGTTGATCTCTATATTATACCCCTTATACTCTGCATGCAAAGATGTCTGTCCGATCAGACGTAACGCGCAGCCCATTTGCCTGCTTGCAGAAGTAACTTCCGGTACGTTTCGTGTGCAAAAGACGGCACATGGTGACCCGGCATCAGATAAACAATACGCCCAACACCATATCGATGAGCCCAAACCGCAGGCTTTGGTCCTTCCTCGGATTGATATTCCAGCAATATTTTCGTCTCGGCAAAAGAACCAAATTCGAACTGATACGGCTCTTCTTCCATTGTGAAATTGGAAATGCCCTCCGTCACGGGATGGCTTTCCGCCGTTACAGTGAATTCAAGCGGTGCATACGCCGGATGATGGAGGAACTTGGCACCGATCATCTGTTTGAGCTCATAACGATTTTGGAGCGAAATGCCGTTATGTATAATGACCAGTCCACCTCCATTACTTACATAGGACAACAAACCTGCTGTCTGCTGTGGAGAGACTTTCCCTTTCCAATCGTCCATGTATGAGATACATACATCAAACCCGGTTATATTTTCTTGCAGCAGCATATTCCGATTCTCACTGCACTGCACAGTCATAGTATCATGGAAAATTCGGCTAATCTCCGCATCCACACCTTGAAGCGGGTGCCAATCCGGATGTGTATAATCGCCAAGTAGTAATGCTTTTTTACGATGATCCATTCAATCAATCTCCTTTCTTGTTCACCTCACTGTATCAATCAACTACCAGGGGAGCTTCTCACCCTTGTAGTCCACATATGCGGGTTGATCTCCTTTAAACTGTTCATGGCGGTCGATAAGTACTGCGATATGCTGTGCAGATTGCTCGGGCGTGAGATCCGCAGCAACATCCAATTCGCCCCTCATATAACTCTGTACCCAACCGGGATGCACAAGCATCACTTGTCCGCCTTCATCCTTCAGACCATTGTGCACAAGACGGGCCTGCATGTTCAAAGCAGCTTTGGACATACAATAGGCATACCACCCATCCCGACTGCATTGCTCTATACTTCCAGCCTCGGAAGAGATATCAACAATCAGCTTGACCTGTCCTTGAAGAAGGAGGGGTAACAGGGAATGAGTCACACGCAGTGTGCCTAAGGTGTTCACATTAAATACTTCAGCCATCTCCGCCATATTCATCGGCCCGCGGATATGATCCGTAATACTTCCTAGTATAGCCGCATTATTGATCAGCATATCCAAATGATTCGTATCCAGCTTCAATGTCTCCGTGAACAGAGCTACCGACAGGTCGTCCGCGATATCCAGTTCGATGGCGCGCAGATGGTCCGGATATCCTTCTGCAAGCATACGAATCCCCTCGGAATCTTCCACGTCCAGACCGGCCGCATACACGAGATACCCTCTCTTCAGCATCTGTGCCGTCAAAGCCAATCCCAATCCCCGAGCAGCTCCCGTTACACATACGGTTCTCATCATGATGTCCCTCCCTCGCATAATGATTCTGTCTTTTATTCATTCCACATATTCATCTGAAAACCTTTAATTCAGAATGGGATCGCCAACTTCACGACCAAAGACTCATGAGGTAAAAGCGAGATTAGAGCCATTTTGCTTATTGAATTCAGCTATCTATTTGAGCTATAAAAAGCTGATATTATCTCTGCATATATCGATCCTGCCGATAGGCTAAACAATGTTCCACCCATCTTCGAGCAGCTGCCGGATAAGAGCCCAGATGAACGTGCGTATACCCCGCCACGATGTTGCCTGCGGCATATCCCTCTTGCTTCAATCCACGCAACCCCTTTGTCTCATACGCATAAGGGATCGTTTCTTCATCACGATAGGTCATTGTCGAATAATGAAATTCATGACCCCGAAGTACTTCACCCTTTTTCAGCAAAAAGGAATCCTGAACGCTACTCGCTTCACGATAGCCAAGCGCAGCGCGCTTCTTCTGCATCTGCACCTGTGCGGGGATAATACCCGCCATGTCGAAAGTAACGCCCTCTCGGTCGGTCAACGTTTCCCCGAGCACCATGTAACCACCACACTCGGCAAATAAAGGCATGTTGGATTGTGCTGCTTGTCGAAGTCCTTCCAGAAACCTTTGGTTACCGGAAATATCTGCTGCAAATTCCTCAGGAAATCCGCCGCCCAAATAGATGCCATCCACATCCGTTGGAATACCTTCACCAGCGAGCGGACTGAAATATTGTAATCGGGCCCCGGCTGCTTCGAGCAATTCCAGATTATCGGGATAATAGAAATTAAATGCGGCATCGCGCGCAACGGCAATGACAGGCTGTACCGCATATGATACATGTCGATTATTAACGTGGATCACTGAATTGAAATGTGGATCGTAATTCGAGCCTGGTTCAGTATTAGCTGAATCCATGTGGGTAGTAGTCGCAGGACTCACTTCTTCTGCATTCAAAGGCGGGGCGCTTGCTGCCAGCTCCAGCAGAAGATCCAGATCGGTGCCTTCCATTAACACATCGGCTGCACGTTGGAATAATGGTTCCAGTTCACCGCGCTCGATGGCAGGCACCAGTCCCAGATGTCTCTCAGGAATGGACATGCCCTCGTCCCGCTTCAGCCAGCCAACCACCGGAATGCCGCACATCTGCTCAATGGCTTTTTGCACAATGGTATAATGACCCGCACTTCCACACCGATTGACAATCACTCCGGCAATATTTAATTCAGGCTCCAACTGTTGAAAACCCAGTACAATCGCGGCCGCACTGCGAGCCATACTGCGTACGTCCACAACCAGGATTACAGGGGTTTGTGTGACCAGAGCAATCTCTGCAGTTGAGCCTGTATTGCTGAGCGGATCTTTGCCATCGTAGAGGCCCATAACGCCTTCTATAATGGAAATATCGTGTCCCACCGATGCCTTCTCGAACGTATATCTCACATACTCAGGCGATGTCATCCATGCATCCAGATTACGTGACGGTCTGCCCGTGACGGCGGTATGGTATGTCGGATCAATATAGTCCGGGCCGCATTTGAACCCTTGTACACTCAACCCACGCTGAGCGAGTGCCCTCATTAGCCCCAAGGTTACTGTCGTTTTTCCTGCACCACTTCCGGTGCCTGCAATGATCAGTCGGGGTCTGGCGTTACGATCTGCAATGGGCATCGTCATTTCCACCTTTTCTTCGAAATAACAAAACCGCATCATATAGCGATGCGGTTAAGCTTAATGCATACTCTTTATTCATGAAATGAATGTTTACACAATAAAAGCTTTTTGTCGAACTGATCTAAAAGCAGGCCACTAATCTCTAATCTTGGCCGCACGCCCTGCTGCAAAGTAACGTCCAAGCTCAACGATGAGTGCTCCCATCTTCTCTTCCTCCGGAATGACCAGTGCCTCAATGCCTTCTTCACGCATGGAGTTTGCTGTAACTTTACCTACAGACGCAGGGATTACGCCTTGTCTAAAGGCTGCAAGCATCGGCTCAAGCTTGTCCTGGGAGGCCGCATATTGCGTCAGAAATCTGACCTGCGGTCCACTTGTGAACGCAACAGCATCTACCTCGAAATTTAGAATTTCATTCAATAACTGTTCCAGCTCTGCCTCTTCTGGCGGTACATGGCGGTAAGGAAGCACTTGTCTGACGAGTGCGCCTTGTTCTTCCAACCATGCGACAAGTTTGGGAGCTGTCTCCCCATGAAGCTGCAACATAACCTTTTTCCCTGCGAGATCATGTGGGGCGAATTCTCGAATGAGCCCGTCCGTACTACCATCATCGTCTCGTACCAGCGGTGTTAACTTGCGCTTTTTGAGCGCATTCACCGTCTTGTATCCCCTTGCCGCAATGGAGGATTGCGATAATACATCCAACAATTGGCCTGCCACTTCCATATCCTCAGCCATTTCAAACAATGCATCCAATCCCATACCCGTAGTTAACACCGCCCAGTCTGGCGGGTCTGAGATCCAAGATACCAGCCCATCCCTGATACTCCGATCATCCAGGAATACGGTCCCCTGTGCCGGTCGCACAAGCGGGATTCCACCCATTTTTTCAACCAGTACGGACATTTCTTTCGATTTTCGTGGTCCTGTTAATGCTACACGCACACCTGCCAAATGTTGAGCCATTCATGTTCCCCCCGTTAGTTCAGCCGAATGTTCATCAGTCTGACTACAGTATACAGGGTACTTCTGTGAAGGGAAACTGTGCTTCCCCTCTTTTTGCCCGTTCATCTATAAGGATTTTTGATGGAATGTATCAGGAAGGCTGGAGTTCTCCGCCATGAGAATCTTTCCGTCTTTTCTCTCCGTCCTTCTCCGAATCAGCCGATTTTTGTTCCGGCTCATGTTTCTCTTTCTTTGAAAGGTCTCCCGATCTCTGTTGGGTAGATTCTTTTTTATCCTTTTTGCGAGGACGAAGGAAAAGAAACAGCACAATGGGGAACAACGCTTCAAAAATAATGGCAATCCATGTCCATTCCCGAGTAAAACGATTGAGCTGAATGGCATTTCGGAAGAACCAGAATGCACAGACAAATCCGACGAGGGCAATCGGGCCTGTCAATACCTTTCCCGATACGTTCGGAATCATTCGCTTCAATCCCCAGCAGACAAAGTACAGGTCAAATGCAATCTTTGTGATCATGGTAGGCAAGGTTGCCGCTGCGAGCGCAAGGTCAAACCGGTCCAGAAAATCACTAATTTGCAGCTGTCTTGCCAGCTCATAGGAAGGGTATACCAGTCTTGAAGCAATCGGAACGCCAATAGAAGTGATGGTTTCCACAACAATCAGCATCATGAGCAGTGCCGAGAGGATAATTCCCCCCAGGGCAGACTTAAAACGAAAATCACTACCCTTGATGACAAAGGGCAATGCAATCATCTCGCCATAAAATGAAAATATGTACCAACTCCCTTTACCTACGCCTGCAACATCGACATGAAAATAGGGCATCAGGTTGTCCATGTCGACTTGTTGAATGAGCATGAAAGGTACAATTACCGAGTTCAACAAGAACAAAGTGACGTACAATTCCGTCATTCCAATCAAGGAGCCCAGTCCGCCCCGAACGATAAAAACGCCCATAATCATCAGTGACATCACAATGATAGAGATTGGTGTTGTCTCCAGCAATGTGATACTGATATAGTCACCTGTTAACCGAATATCTCTTGCAAACACAAAGAAAAAAAACAGAATATACAGAAACGCCATTAATCTTCCCAGTAAGGGGAATCTTCCGATGAGCGACTCGAACAGATCCTTCTCAGGAAATCTCCGCTGAACACGACTTAACATCCACATCGATACGATCATCACTACGACTACGGGTATATACGAGAGATAAGCGTGTTGTTCCGCATAGTAGATAGCTTGCGCATGTGGCTGAATTAACGTACCTGAAACACTGAGCAGCAGCACGAGCAGGATCATCTGACGGTGTGTCACTCTCTGATTCATGAAATACCTCCTCTCCCTCTCGTGATTCCGCAAACTTAATGCATCCTGTCCACAACCTAGGGCAGTGGCAGTAAGCGCTGGATAACGTGGCTTATCCATACCGACACAAATAAGGTTTTGCTTAGATTAGTCACATAGAACCAAATGCCTGTACCCAATGCAATCAAACTATAGGATAGCCAGCGATTAATGGCAGCTGCCTGTTTCAAATGTCTGAAATCCATCAAAATGACCGCGATTACCATGGCCAGGTAGGTAAATAAGAGTGGTTTAATCATGTACAACTTCATCCTCTCCGACGCCAATTGGTTTATTGCTCACCCCAACGTTTTCAATAATGACATGGGGAGTAACCGTCACCTCGACTTCAGGGTATATGTCATCCCAGCGATCTTTCATCGTGTCCCACTTGGCCGGCAGATGTTGATGAATGGATCGACCGATTCCAAGGATGTCCGCATGATATTTTCCCTGAACCAACCGGACACCTTCCTCGATATCCAATTTTATTTTCTCGTGAATGGCTTCATGTAACTTCAGAATTTCATTCTCACGCCGGTCACCATAATTGGATTCGTTATCTACGAGAACTCCCTTGGCATACAATTCAATATTCACGGTGACCTTGTCAGCCTTGATACTGGGATGTAGTGAAGCGTTGTTCTCGTTCAACTTGATGAACATATCTCCATCTCCGCCAGGAGCTTTAACCATAATCTCCGGCGCATTGGCCTCGCCCATAGCAAGAATGAGGGCATCAGCTGGAGCTTTGTCGATCATGCCAACCAGCTTATCTTTCTTGAAAATGGCCAACCCATCCAGCTTGATGTTTGTTTTGGCGTCCTTCCACCCTTTTGGAACATTGCTCACTTTCGAAGCGACAGGCAGGAATGGATCGACACCCTCACTAAGAATGGCATCTATAAACGTTTTAAGTGAACGTGGATTACGCATATTGAGGAAGCACAGTTCCCGCACCATCTCGGATGGAAACTTCTCTATAGGTGCATCCGTATCCATGACCTCATATGCTGAACCTTTTGTGACCACTGGCAATGCAGAGAATCGGTTCAGCGGATACCGCGTAAACAGATCAAGCATGGAGGCGACTCCATCCCTGGCAAGCTCCTCACCAATAAGCATCGTACGGCGATGCGCATAATAGATTGTTCGTGAGAGTTCCTTTTGACCTTCAATAGACGTACCATGCAATGATTTGGCTGTATTGGATAACATAAACCAGGATTTATCCCCACTCGTGCCGCCTCCGCCTCCTTCACTACCGGAAGAACCGGATTGTCCCGGCAGAGCAATCTGAAGACTGGATCTGTAATTGTCCCCCTCCTTATCGACAGCAATACCAATCACAAAGGCAACATCGTTAATCTCCTTACGATCCCAGCAACCTGAAATAAAAGTGGTACATAACAACAGCGCTATCACTGCCCGGTACTTATATATGAACTGCATGGGTTCACCACCCTTCCTCAGCTTCAGGGGAACCGTTGATCTTTTCGGTCATCCGTTTCTGATCCCGATGTACCGTAGAAGGACGATTGATCATTTTCCACCATGGCACACGAATGAGAATGTCTTTGGTATCTGTTTTACTGTACGGGCTAAGACCGGAGAGATATGGGACACCGAACGAAGTCATCTGTGTCAGATGCACCGAGATCAGGACCAAGCCGATGACGATGCCATATAATCCAAGCATACCTGCCAGTAACATGATCGGAAATCGGAGCAGACGCACCGTAATCGCGAAGTTAAATCGCGGGATCGTGAAGGAAGCTATTCCTGTCATGGATACGATAATAACCATCGGTGCCGATACAATACCCGCCTGAACTGCGGCCTGTCCGATCACAAGTGCACCGAGGATACTGACTGCCTGACCCACTGTCTTGGGTAACCTGACCCCCGCTTCCCGGAGAGCTTCGAACGACAGTTCCATGATGAGGGCTTCCACCAAAGCCGGAAAAGGAATAGCTTCCCGTGCACCCGCAATACTCAGAATCAGCGTGGTGGGCAACATGTCCTGATGAAATGTAGTGATGGAGATATAAAGCGCCGGCAGAAATAGAGCGATGGCTACGAACAGGAAGCGAATCCACCGCACCAGATTACTGATGAAGAATCGCTCGTAATAATCCTCGCTGGCTTGCAGCATCTGCCACATCGTGACTGGAGCAATCAGCGAGAATGGGGTTCCATCTACCATAATGGCAAAGCGTCCTTCCAACAGATTGCCTGCAACGGTATCCGGCCGCTCCGAATAGTGCATCTGAGGGAAAGGGGAATACGGATGATCTTCAATCAATTCCTCGATATAACCCGTCTCCAGGATGCCATCAATATTGATTTTTTCCAGACGTTTCTTAACATCTTGAATCGTTTTTGGATCGGCAATACCTTCCAGGTAGGTCAGCACAATATCTGTCTTGGTGTCTGTTCCAAGGGTCATACTCACCATCTTGAGAGCAGGTGTTTTCAACTTGAACCGCAATAAGGCCGTATTCACACGGAGCGTTTCGGTAAATCCCTCCCGCGGTCCCCGAATCACGGATTCTGTCTGCGGTTCCTCCACACCACGTCTGACGCCACCTTTGACATTGAACATCCAGGCTTTGTTACTTCCATCGACCACCAGAAGGGCAGAGGATGCCAGCACCCCTTCTGTCGCAGCAGCCCAAGTATCCACTCGCTTCACCTGTGTCAGCTCAACGGTTGTATCATCCAGTGGAACATCAGGTTCATCTGTACGTTGCTGCACCAGCCCTCGAATAATCGGACGCAGCATGTGTTCCTGGATATCAGCCGAATTGACAATGCCTTCGATATAGACCAGAAGTCCTTTCACTTCAGGCGTAATCATGACGTTGCGAAAAACCACATCCGAGCAATCGGAGAATATCTCCTTTACCGCCTTAATCTGAGTTTCATGTACTGCACTAATCGGCTGCCGAAGAAAAGGCGGGGACGGCAGTCCCAAAGGAATATGTTTTTTTTCTTCTGAAGCTCGTCCCGGTTGCCGGGACTTGTCTTTCCCAGATGTTTTGTCCGCCATATGCCGCCCCTCCGTTCTTGTTTTTATACAAGGTAGCTTGTGCCAGACAGCTGGGAATTATGTGGTCTTTTTTGCAAAATTACGATTAAATTCTCTGAGTTTTCATACAGCAAAAAGGCCTCTGTATTGAACAGAGACCTTCCTGACACCCAGCACATGCATTGTTTAATTCACTTTAGTTGATGCTTGCGTCCACTTCCTTAATCATTTCTTGAATGGATTCCAACCCACCACCAGACAAATACCAGTAATTCGGATCCAGATAAACAATATGTCCTTCTTTATATGCTGTTGTATTCTTCACCAAATCGTTCTCGATCACTTGTTTTGCCGGGGATGCCTCACCGTTACCTGCAACCACGGCACTGCGATCAACGACAAAGAGGTAATCTGGATTCTGCTCCATGACATATTCAAATGAAACGCTCTGCCCATGTGTGGATACTTCGATGTTTGCATCTGATGGAGTAAAACCAAATACGTCATGAATAATACCAAAACGGGAACCGGCACCATAGGCGCTCAGTTTGCCTTCGTTTGTCAGGACGATTAGCGCATTTTTACCTGTAGCCGTTACTTTATCATGTAGTGCCTTAACGGATGTTTCGATCGATGCAATGGCTTCTTCTGCTTCTTTTTCTTTACCAAAGATGTCCCCGAGGGTCTTCACGTTATTGGTCAGAGAATTCATATAATCTGCCGTATCTACCGCCATATATATGGTTGGTGCAATCTCACTCAGTTCTTCATACGAATCCTGGAGTCGTCCCGAGATTATGATCAAATCTGGTTTCATCGCGTTAACCTTCTCAAAATCAGCTTCTTTCAAGCCACCAACATTGGTGTACTTCGCATCATTATACTTGTCCAGATAAGGAGGTACGCCTTCCTGCGGAACACCTGCAACTTCTACGCCCAGCTGATCCAGTGAATCCAGTACACCGTAGTCAAAAACAACGACCTTCTCCGGATTTTTCTTCACGGTTGTTTCGCCCAGTTTATGTTTGATGACCACTTCTTCACTTGCTTGATCTGCTGGTGCAGTAGCTTCTGATCCTGTGCCACTGCTTGCACCTGTATTATCCGCTGCCTTATTCCCACCACACGCTGCCAGGACAACCGACAACACCACGAATAACGTAAACAACCAACCCTTTTTCATGAATAAACACCTCTCGATCTCTATATTGGACTACCTTACTCACTCACGCAAAATATACACAAATCTTACGTCCATCGATCCATTGCACAGGGATGTGCATATCATAGACGCTCTGCAATACATCCGTATCGATGATGTCTTCCGTCTTTCCCTCTTTCACTACGCGTCCATCCTTGAGCGCAACAATATAGTCAGAATAACAAGAAGCAAAATTGATGTCATGAATGACAATGACAATTGTTTTGCCGAGTTCATCCACCATTCTGCGCAGCACCTTCATAATCTGAACAGAATGTTTCATGTCCAGGTTATTCAAAGGTTCATCGAGCAAAATATACTCGGTGTTCTGGGCAATCACCATGGCGATATATGCCCGCTGCCGCTGTCCGCCACTCAGTTCATCCAGATACTTCTTGCGGAAGGGGGCCAGTTCCATATAGTCGATGGCCTCCTGAATCCACTGTTGATCCTCAGGTGTGAGCCTTCCTTGTGAATACGGGAACCGGCCAAAAGCCACAAGATCCTCCACAGTTAACCGAATGTTGATGTGATTGGACTGTTTAAGGACTGATATTTTGCGCGACAAGTCCTTGTTCTTCCAGCTTTCAATCTCGCGCCCTTCAATCAGGACTTGTCCTGTATCCTTGCTGATTAACCTGGTAATCATGGATAACAAGGTGCTTTTCCCAGCTCCATTTGGACCAATAAATGATGTAATCTTTCCCTTGGCAATGTTCAGTGATACGTCATCCACTACCCGGACGCCGCCGTATTGTTTTGTAACATTTCTGACTTCTACCACGACTTATTCTCCTTTAGCAGTAAATAGATGAAGTACACGCCGCCTATAAAATTTATAATGACGCTAACGGTCGTAGCAAAGGTAAACACCCGCTCTACAATGAGTTGTCCGCCAACCAATGCAACGACTGCAATCATGACCGAACCCCAGATCAGCACTTTATGCCGATGTGTCCGGAATACCTGATGCGCCAGATTCACAACCAGCAGCCCCAAAAACATAATTGGACCCACCAGCGCTGTGGAGATCGATACCAGAACCATCACCACCAGCAGCAGCCTCTTCACAATGTAATCGTAATCCACCCCGAGATTCACTGCGTGATCTTTGCCGAGAGACAGTACGTCGAGATATTTGGTAAACTTCTGCGCGTACAGCAGGATAAGAATAATCGCAGCGATTGAGATGATCAGCAGATCCGTATTCACATTGTTAAAGCTCGCAAACATCTTGCCCTGCAGCACAAGGAACTCATTAGGGTCAATCAGTACCTCCATGAATGAAGACATGCTCTGGAACAGCGTACCCAGGATAAGACCCACCAGCAGCAACAGATAAATATTACGCCCCTGTTCCCTGCGGAACATGAACTGATGCAGTAGTAGAGCAAACAACGTCATGAGCAGGACAGATATTGCAAAATTAAGGTTTTTGTTCACAAAGCTGATATGTGTGCTTCCAAACACAAACACGGCAAACGTCTGAAATAGCATATACAAGGAATCGAGGCCCATGATGCCAGGTGTCAGAATTCGATTGTTCGTTATCGTTTGGAAAATAGCTGTAGAGTACGCAATGCAGGCACCTGTCAATACAATGGCGAGAATCTTTTTCCCTCTTCGAGGCAATATGTAATCCCAGTTCCCTCCGGATTGAATGACCAGAAATACGCCAATCAGCAGCACTGCCGCTGCAATTAACAAGACCAACTTCCATGTATTCGCCGTATATTTCATTCTCATGATCCATAAGCCTTTCTTCGAAGCAGTAAATACAGGAATAATACACTTCCCACAACTCCCACCGTCAGACTGATCGAAAGTTGATAAGGATAAATAATTAATTGACCCAGAATATCGCAGACCAGAACAAAGATCGCACCAAGCACTGCCGTATGAGGCAATGTATCACGTAAGTTATCCCCTTTGTACAGTGTTACGATATTTGGCACGACAAGGCCCAGAAACGGAATTGTACCTACAGTAATAATCACTACTGCTGAAACCATCGCCACCAGGATCAGGCCGACATTCACAACTCGTCGATACGCCAGTCCAAGGTTGGTTGAGAAATCTTCGCCCATTCCTGCAAGTGTAAAACGATTAGCGAACAGGTACACAATAATGAGCAACGGGATACTGATATAGATCAGTTCATAACGTCCCTTCATGATGGTGGAGAAGTCACCCTGTAACCAAGACGAGATGTTCTGGATCAGATCGTTTTTGTAAGCAAAAAATGTCGTGACGGAGCTTACAATGTTGCCAAACATAAGACCTAGCAGAGCGATATATATCGTATCCTTGAACTTGACTTTCTCCAGAATTCGCATGAAAATCAGTGTTCCCGCCAGAGCAAAGGCAAAAGCGACCAACATTTTTTGCAGAGGGGATGCTCCCGGGAACCACATTAACGTCACAAGAATACCCAATCTGGCTGAATCCATCGTTCCTGCTGTAGTTGGGGAAACAAATCGGTTGCGTGTCAGCTGCTGCATAATCAGTCCGATTACACTCATGCTGATTCCGGCGACAAGGATGCTGATCAGGCGGGGAAACCGGCTAACTTGTAATACCTGTAGCTGGACTGAGGACAAATGAAATATATCCAATGGTGAAATGTCTGAATTTCCAATAAATATGTATACGATAGACAGTACAGCCAGTACGATCAACATATAACGTAACTTCATCTCTCTACTAATCCCCTTACCGATCGCCGTAAAACATTCGTAGTTGCTCTACCTCGCATCATTTGATATTGATACTCATTATCAATTAAGTGAATTATATCGATATTAAATTCATCATGTCAACCTTCCGTTGCTCTTTTTTCTTAAATTTCATGAAACAACCTGAAATACATATACTATAAGATTGATGATATATAAGGAAAAAAAGCCTTCCATGTGGAAGGCTTAATATTTATTATAACGTGTAGTTAATCCGCAAAATAATCTTCAGGCACATAACGAATCTCCGACTTCGCATAGATGCTTAGCGTGTGACTCTCCCTGTCGTACACAACCCGCTCACCTTCTACGTAGTACCAGTGTTTCAAAAGGGGCTGATTCTTGCGTTGGACGAATCGAAATACGTTCAGTTCCTGTCTAAGCTCCATAATCTGTTCCACAATCTGCTCGTCCAGACCCGTAACGGTAAATATGAAACCTGTACCCTCCTGTTGGAACCGATAGGATAGGGAATCTGTTTTGCTATTAGCTAATCCTCGCCCGGTCACCGCATGTTTGACCATAAACCATTCCTGTTGCGCCATACGTGTATATCCTCCTTCATCTTGGAGTTCATTTCATCAGCCATCTACGGCAAATCAATAATCATATAGAACGTATCTTCGTTTGCTTGCAGTTCGATTGAATCCCGCTGTTCCACACGAGCCGTGTCGCCTTCGTTCAACAGGTACTCTCCATCCAATCCCAGCTTGCCTTCGATGGAGAAAATGTACATCCGGCGGCCCGAATCCTGATTAAAGGTTAACGTTTCGTCTTTGGCTAATCGGCCAAGGTAGATCGTCATATCCTGATGAATGGTCGCAACTCTTGGGCCCCCTTCTGGGGATACAATCGGCACGAGTGCTCCTGCCAATGCCGCTGGATCAAATGATGTGGTCTCATAGGAGGGCTCCAACCCTCTTGTCTTTGGCATGAACCAGAGCTGAAGCAAACGTACTTCTTCGGTATCGGATGCATTATGTTCGGTATGAATCATGCCACTGCCTGCTGACATCCGCTGGATACCACCAAAGCTTGTAACGGCTACATTCCCCAGGTTATCTTCATGTCGCAACTTGCCGCTGAGTACGATGGATACAATCTCCATGTCACTATGCGGGTGAGCCCCAAAACCGCGACCAGGCGCGATCACATCGTCGTTCGCTACCCTCATGGGTCCAAACGCCGTATTCTCCGGGTCTTGGTATTCTCCGAAAGAAAAGCTGTGACTCCCCCGGAGCCAGCCTCGATCGAAGCTGGAGCGGGCATCGGATGGAATGACGTTAATCATAAAATGCATCCTCCTTATTTTTTCTTAGTAGCATACTTATTCTCATTGTAACAAACCTCAGGCATGTCGTCCAAACGAAAAAAGCTCTCTACTGATCAGCCCGGTTCGCAAATCAATTCCCGAACCGGCCTGGCCAATAAAGAACCTCGTTACAGGACTCATCCTGCACTTCATTATTTTTTAGCAATCGTTAGTCAATTCAAGCACTCACATTCTGGCGAGCGCTCCCCTGTCTGGAGAACAGATAATCCACGGCCAGGAAGCGGCTTCCTGTGAAGAGCAGTGTCAGGGAACCCGCCAGCAGCAGGTAATCTAACTCGGTACCACTCAGGAACGGCTCACCCATTTTGGCTGTAAACAGAACGCCAACCATCACGATGGCAAACAGGGCAGCAAACACACGTGTTCCCAGACCCAGAATCATCGCTGCACCACCCACCAACTCAATAATGGCTACAACGGATGCAAGAAATCCGGGAATACCGATACTTTCGAAAAAACCTACTGTACCGCTGATTCCACCTTCGAATTTACTCCAGCCGTGCAATACAAAGATCAAACCGATCATAATCCTTGAGAAAAATAATCCAATCTCTACACTTTTATTATTCATGTTCATCTTCCTTCCTCGTTATATTCGACTTCACATTTAGCCAAATTAATTTATCCGATGGACCAAACAAACAAGATAGACAGCAATAGAAAAACAGTAGCCGACATCAGAACAGCATAACGTGGCAACCTCAGCGTCACGTCCTGTTCTGGGTCCAGCAGACGTGAAATTCGGACATTCACCGACGTATCCGCAAATGAGGACTGAACGGTCAGTTCTTTGGCTCCCCAAGGTTCAGGACAAGCACGGAGCAGCTTGAGCAAAGCACTGCCAATGCCTGCCACATTGCCTGTACGCTCAATGGCCTCATTGTCTGCCAGAATTTCTCTAACAATATTGTAATGTTTCGAAGTATGCTTCAATACGGGAATATACGGCATCATGATTGCAAATACCGATAGCAGTGTTGTCTTCAGTGGGTCACGGTGCCACAGGTGATGGACTTCATGGTACACAACTGCAGTCTCCTCTTCTGCATCCAACATCGTCAGAAGCCCTGTGGAGAGTACAATACATGGTCTCCATAAACCAATTGTGAATGCAACCGGAGAATGCTTGTCCACCACAATGAATCCTGGCTGTCCGAGATGGTGATACTTGGACTCCAGTTCGCGAGACAATGCACGCACCTCCATGGAGCGAAGTTTACGTACGGCGGCTCTGGTTTTCATCATACGCACCATTAGCAACCAACCTGTTCCCGCAAAAGTCAGCAATACCAGTGCCAGCAGGAAATGTCCCACGGATAACCAACCCAGTCGACTCATCCAATGATTGCAGAGCCATAGCAGGTTAAACGGGATATCCCAGCCAAAAATTTTGTACATCGCGTACATGAACATCTGCATGAACACGAGTAACGGAATGCCAAACCCGACGGTAAACAAAAGTTTCGAGCGGGTCTTCCACATCTTAATCGCTATCCTTTTTCCATTGTTTGATCTTCTGTTCCAGGCGTTCAATTAGACCCGCATCTGCTTCGTCCAGCGCATCCAGCATATGATTCAATGCCAGAGCTCCGAATTCATCCACCAACTCATGTGACAGTTCCTTGGATTGGTCGTTCATAAACTCCTCCTTACTCTGTACCGGTTGGTACAAAGATGTTCTGCCCTTTTGTGACTTTCCGAGAAGTCCCTTGTCTACGAGCCGGTTCATCACGGTCATGACTGTATTAAAATTGACGTCTTTGTCTTGTTCAAGTGCGGTCTGCACTTCACGGATGCTGCTGCCAGGACGAGACCATAAAATGTCCATGATCTTGGCCTCCAGCGGACCAAAAAATCGGTTGAGCCCACGCTCACCCACTTTGAAATTGTGTATTCTCATGTTATGACACCCCTCACACTACCCATTGTAGTGCCAACAAATGAGAAGTCAACCTCTATGTCAGCTATTTTATGTAAATGATTTGTAAATTTGTTTTCCATTTCAGTAAAAAAGGCCAAAGACCGGGAAATTCCGCACGCTCACGGTTTTCCCGGTCTTCACCAAATATCAGTCAGTATGATGTTATGAGTACAGGGTCAAACTGCACTTTATTTGCCATCCTGTGACGGCATATGTGCAGAAATATCCACGCCGAGTCCATGAGCCAAACGTCCGCCAAGCTGTCCATCCGCCCGGAAGAAGTGGCACAGGGCACGCATTTGAATATCAACAGATACGCCCTTAAGGTCATTGATCAGATTATCAAGTAAATGTTGCTGCTCTACAGGAGTAAATGAACGGAAAAGCTCCCCTGCCTGCGTGTAATCATCCGTTTTCTCGATTTTTTCTCGTGTAACATGCCCTTGCAATGGAACCTGACTGTCCCGATATGCCGGATCTTCCTGCGGGCTGTTTCCTGAACTGTTGGGTTCATAGTTCACCGGAGATGGGTCCTGATTCACATTCATGAGTCCATCACGCTGATGATTACGAACGGGTGCGTACGGGCAATTCACCGGAATTTGCAAATAGTTCGTTCCAAGCCGGTGACGCTGTGTATCTGGATAAGAGAATAGACGTCCTTGCAGCAATTTGTCTTCGGAAGGTTCAATTCCAGGTACAAGTGCACTAGGTGAAAAGGCAGCCTGCTCCACTTCAGCAAAGAAGTTTTGTGGATTCCGATTCAGGGTCATGGTCCCTACCGTATGGAACGGCAATACATCTTCAGGCCAAGTTTTGGTCGGGTCGAGCGGATCAAAAGAAAAATCATCCATTTGCTCCGGCTTCAAGAGCTGTACCTGTAACTTCCACTGCGGGTATTGCCCGTTCTTGATATGTTCATGCAGGTCCCGGGTAGCATGGTTAAAGTCTTGCCCCTGTACCTCGGCAGCTTCCTGACGTGAAAAGCCGCGAACCCCCTGTGCAGACTCCCACTTGTACTTCACATAGTGGACCTGTCCCTGTGCATTGATCCATTTGAAAGCATGTACGCCGAATCCATCCATTTCCCGATAACTTGCCGGTGTACCCAGGTCAGAGAACAACCAGGTCATCATATGGGTTGATTCCGGCGAGAGGGTCATGAAATCCCAATAGCGAGCTGGGTCCTGAATGTTGGTATCCGGAGCTGGCTTCAAGGAATGCACCATGTCAGGGAACTTCATGGCATCACGAATGAAGAACACAGGCAGATGGTTGCCGACAATATCATAGTTGCCTTCACGTGTGTAGAACTTGACGGCAAATCCACGTGGATCTCGTGCAGTCTCTGGTGACCCCGTACCGTGAATAACGGTTGAGAAACGAACCAGCACATCCGTCTCCGTACCCGGATCTTGCAGGAAGTCCGCTGTTGTATACTCCTTCATACTCTGCTCTAGCGTGAATACACCATGAGCACCTGCTCCTCTTGCATGTACAACTCTTTCGGGAATACGTTCACGGTCAAAGTGGGCTATTTTCTCAATGAGATGGTAGTCTTCAAGCAGTGTTGGCCCTCTTCTGCCTGCTGTGCGGGAATTCTGGTTGTCACCTACAGGTGCTCCCTGATTCGTAGTCATACGTTCTGTCATCATGTCGTCCTCCTCTAATGGGTCTCACGGCTGCTATATATCTACTATTAAAATCATATTCGGCTTCGGTTTAAATATACATTTAGACTTGATCTAACTGTTAAATTGATTCTAACATGTCCCACTCTGCTCTTGCATGAGGTTCACATGAGATTAAGATGAGGTTCTTCAACACTTCATGAATGAACTATGAACATGTATCTAAGTGAACGATAAATTTGGGCAAAAAAAAGCGGACTAATCCGCCAGGCGGTAGCCCACTCCTCTTACTGTTACGATATATTGCGGCGAAGATGCGTTATCGCCCAATTTTTTGCGCAAGCTTTTGATATGAACATCAACCACATTACTTCCACCCGTAAAGTCTGTCTCCCAAATATCGCTGAGCATCTCCTCACGGGAAATGACTGCACCTTTGGCATCAATCAGCTTGAGTAACAGATCATACTCGGTCTTGGTCAGATGAATCCGATTATTATCGCGCTGCACACTCATCCGTTCCCGATCAAGCCACAGATCCTTAAATCCGATACGCTGCCCTTCCTCAGGCAAAAACCCACGTTTGGGCAGAGCAGGGCTGTTGCCAATCATACGCTGCACCCGATATAGAGCTTCCTGCGGGCGTGCAGGCCACACCAGCAATTCCTCCTGAAGCATCGGTCCACTCGCGCTGCCAATCATCTTCTCACCGACCAGATACAGACAAGGGGTTGTATGCTCAGCCTCACGATTCAATCGGCTGCTAATGCCGGCAAATGCATCGATCGTTCCGGCAACAGATAGGTCATAGATCAACAGATCAAAGACAAGACGCTCATGCAGATCCGGTTCCCAGCGATGGAACACCAGTACATCAAAGCAGCTATCCGTTAAGGCCTTTACCAGTTCATGAACCTGCCCCGGCATCGGGCTGATCAGAATAACACGCCGTGTAACAGGACAATTGTCCATAAGGGGCGCTGCATCGGACAAGGCGGGTTTAACCCTAAGGGGTAAACGACGGCCAGGCAGTTTTATTTTTACTTGATCCGTTTGTTTCTGCATTCCCCGCAGACACCTCCAAAGACCACATGAGCATGATCGATTGCATATCCAGTTTCTTCAGCTACCTGTTTCATCCATTGTGGAGGAACCTCCGTCATCACCTCGTCCACTTTGCCGCACACTTCACACATAATGTGCTGATGATCATCCATACGGGCATCGTACCTACTTGCTGTCTCTCCGAGTTTAAGTTCCCGTATCAATTCTTTGTCCGTCAGATAACGAAGAGAATTATACACCGTACCATAGGCCAGATTATATCCTTGTTCCACGAGTCGATTCATGACATCAGCAGCTGTCGGGTGATCCTCCGAATGACGCACCACATCATATACCGCTTGCCGTTGTATCGTCAGATTTAAAGTTCTCACAACCATTTCTCCTTTATTATTGATCCATTTTATATGAAATCAGACACTGATCTTCTACTTATGATGGTCTTCCCAAAAAGAAGGAATAAATTTTGATTTAGATTAAGTATAAATCTCATTGTATATTGAAGTCAATATCACTCTAACATCCTGTATATGCAAATAAAACATCTTTCCCAGCAATCCCCTCATAAATTTGGGATAATATGGTTCGCTACAGCACCACTTTTCAGATAAAATATAGGGATGTGCGTAAAAAGGGGGAATGTCGGTTGTTTAGCACTTTTTTCATTAATATCTGTGTCATGATTACGTTTATGTATGTGTCCGGGATCATCGCGAAGTTCTATAGTATCCGATTGCCTTTTCCCTCGTTACGTGTTCAGTTGATCGGCGGCTTATTATTCGGTATATATGGCACAGTACTCATGAACTATTCCTTCCCTCTGAACGAGACTACGATTGTAGATCTACGGCATCTGGCCATCGTCACCGCAGCGGTATATCTGGGAGGAGTGGCTTCGGTCGTTACTGGACTCATGATCTCGGTCCTTCGTATTCTGATGTTCGGCTTATCATCCTCTGCTATAGATGCAGGATTTGTCATGACTCTGATCGGACTGTCCGGTGTATACTTCGCCTATGCTCCCTGGTCCAGACTGACCAAAATAATTACAATGAATCTGCTTGGCATAACATTAATCTTTATCATCCTTATGTTGAATACAGACAGCATGAATTCATTAATGAAGATATATCCGTTACAAATGACCATTTCCTTTGCTGGTGGAATATTTATCTATTTCATCGCAGAATTCATTAATAAATCCAATGAAATGTTATTTCTATTGGAAAAAAGAGCATCTACCGATCATCTTACCAACCTGAGCAATCGACGACAGTTCGAAAAATCACTTCAACTGGAACTCCATCGTGCGCGGGATTACCAACAAAAGCTTTCCTTGCTTGCCATTGATATTGACCGGTTCAAAAAGGTAAATGACACCTTTGGTCATTCCGCCGGTGATGCGGTCCTGAAGCAACTTGGACAACTGCTCGTTGAGCACGCACGTTCTGCTGATATCGTGTCACGAAACGGTGGGGAAGAATTCGCCATTCTCTTGCTCGACTGTGGACACCGTCAGGCCGTGGCTACCGCCGAATCTATCCGGCAGGCAGTAGAGAAATACCATTTTGCTCTGCCCGACGGACACACAACACGTCTAACCATCTCCATTGGTGTGGCCGTGTATCCGGATCATTGTGATGCTCATGACGATGACGACTTCTTCGAACAGGCCGACCGTGCTTTATATGAAGCCAAGAATACAGGGCGTAACCGTGTGTGTGCCTTAAATTTTCGTTCCTTGCCTCTTACACAGTAAGATCTTGCCTTTCAATAAGCTAACCTTTCAACGTTCTCCAAAAAAGGGATGTCTCGTTCGCCTATTCAGGCACACAGGACATCCCTTGCTTTATGGATCAGTGCATATCATCTCAGCTTGTGTGCTGACAGGAGATTAAGCAAGGATGCTCTCAATCTCCTCAACAATGGCAGCATCCAGCTTCACGCCAGATGCAGCCGCGTTCTCTTTTACCTGCTCGGGACGACTCGCCCCGACAAGTGCACTGGATACATTGTTCTGGCGCAGAATCCAGGCAAGGGCCAGTTGGCCAACCTTCAGATCCAGCTTGTCCGCCACTTCAATCAGTTGACGAACTTTCCCGATGCGATCCGCATTGATCTTTCCTTCGTCCCATCCTAGCTTGGCCGCACGGCTATTCTCTGGGATATCGGAAACGGACGTATATTTCCCGGTCAATAGACCTTGAGCAAGCGGGGAGTATACGACTTGTCCTATGCCTTTACGCTCGCCGAGCGGGATAATCTCATTTTCGATATAACGGTCAAACATGTTGTACACCGGCTGATTGACCACGATACGATCCAGGAGCAGACGGTCTGCTGTACCCAACGCAGCTTCCATCTGAGCCGCAGTCCACTGGCTGACGCCGACATATAACACTTTGCCTTGACGTACCAGATCATCCAGCGCCCGGAGTGTTTCTTCAATTGGTGTTTCGGTATGATAACGATGGCAGTAATAGATATCCACATATTCAACGCCCAGGCGCTTCAAGCTGGCTTCACATTGCTCCTTGATATGTTTGCGAGACAGCCCCTGGTCATTCGGACCATCACCCATTTTGCCAAATACTTTGGTTGCAAGTACATAAGAGTCACGGGAATAAGCTTTGAGCGTCTGCCCAAGCAGTTCTTCTGCTGCACCCCGTTCATATACATTGGCTGTATCAAAAAAGTTAATGCCTTCATCAAATGCAGTTTCAATTGATTTCACCGCATTCTCACGTTCCACATACCCTCCATACGTCAGCCAGCTTCCCAGGCTGATCTCGCTAACTTTCAGTCCGCTTCCACCTAATCTGCGATAATCCAATGTACATCCTCCTCTGTTGGTTATAAAGATGAAGTTCACTTTCTATTGTAACGTAACCAGCTCGGAATAAAAGGGCTTTGGCTCAGAAAATGGAAAATGAAAAAAAGCGCACCTATAACAGGTGCGCCGAATAAAGATTTATCCTCTGATCATGATTTAAGGCAAAGTAATGCTCAATGCATTCAACAGATCAGCTTGTCTGACTGGCTTTGTCAGAACAGCATCAAAGGCTTCTGCTTCATGCAATTCAATGTGCATACCATAAGGAACAAGAACAATGACGGGCAGATTTTCCAGTAGCTGTTTCAGTTCATGTACAAAATCAACCGCTCCGCCTTCCAGTAATCCCATATCCACCACGGCTACATCAGGCATGAATCCTTCCTTGATCCAATCATGCGCTAATGTTAAACCCGAGGTCATGTGTACATCCATCTCCCACCTACGCATCAGGGAAGAGACGCCTTGCAAAATGTCAGGGTCCTTGGCGAGTAACACCTTTTTCCCTTTTAACCGCTGCTGAATACTTGCGAGTTGAGGTAACTCCCAGTATCTGCGCAACGGAAGGGAGATATTGAATTCCGTCTCATTTTCCTTCACACTGCTCACCTGAATACGGCCATGCATGAGAATGGCAAGATTCTGGCTTACAGCTAAACCCAGATTGCTTCCAATCAGTTTTTGGATATTCAAATTTTCATCTTGGCTGTTAAAGGTTTGTGTCTTCTTCTCCGATAACATCTGACCCGTGTACTTCACCTTGAGCTGAAGTGTACCAGTCTCCTCCAATTCTTCTCCGTTCACCACTGCTGTGATCAGAACGGAACCTTCACGCGTTGAATCGAGAGCATACTGAATGACGTGTGCAAGCAACTGTCCGATCTTGACTTCATCACCAACGAACACTTGTGATACATTCAGTTCGAGATTTAATCCCAGCTCAATGTTCTTGCCCGTCGCAATGCCGGCATAGAGATACACGGTATTCTCAATGGTGCCTACCAGATCAAACGGATCATCATGTATAACCGTTTTACCTGCTTCATTAATGTTGAAATTCATCATATTATTCAGCAAGGAAAGCAGAATATTGCCGCTTGTCTCAATCATGTTCACATATTCGGACTGCTCCTCTGGCATATCCGGTGTGCGCATCAGATCTGTCAGTCCCAAAATACCATTCAAGGGATTGCGAATCTCGTGACTCATCAATTTCAACATCTGTGTTTTGGTCATGGCCTCAGATTCGGCACGTTCTTTCTCTGCCTGGAGCTGTTCTTGCATTTGTTCCGAATCACTCAATTTCCGCTCCTGAACATGCAACGTGCTTTCCAAATCGACAACATAGCCCAGGAATACAGCCATCGCCTTCAGTGTCTTCATATCGGTTTCGCTGATCACATAACCAGGATCATCCATTAGACATATGGTACCAAATGTTTCGCCCGATCTTCTCATAATAGGCACGCCCACGAAGAAGCGATTGCCAAGTCCGCTCGTAACGCCCATGGATCGTGTCATCGGATGTTCACATGTATCCGGGATCGTAAGAACACTACCGTTGTCTCTTAATACCAGGCTGCAATATGAATCCGTAAAAGGAAGTGCACTGCCTTTAACAACTAACTCTTCCGTACGATTAAAGGCCTCCAAAATGACATTGGTCACACCGTCATTCGTGGCAACAAAGATGGTATTGACCTTCAATATACCGCTTAATACGTCTACGATATGGGCCGCAGCTTCCTTTATATCTTCATAGAAGCCTCTCGTAATGCCTTCTGCCGTCCCCATGATCCACCCCTTTTGTCTTAGCTGCACTTTCTAATCTGTATATCAGAATGTTAATCACGTACAAGGGCTCATCAAGAATCCGAATAGCTGTCACAATCTATACTTATATGATTAACACCGTAGAAGTAAAAGAGAATCATACTGCCTGCCGATAGCCCGTTTTCGGACAAAAGCAGGTCTTGAACTGATAGTTAAAGACTGAAAATGTACTGCAAATCGCCTTTTCAGCTTGATTAAAGTCCATCTTGTCCAACTTCGAATATTATCCTTGCAAGATAACTAGAAATTATACGCTTCTACTCAGACTTTGGAAACCTTTATCCGCAGCAATTAAAGGAAAGTCCACTTTGCCCACTACGTTGTGTGACCATTATCACACCCAAAAAACCACATATAGTTTATAAATGGATAATACGAATCTACATATAGTATTTAACGTGAATTAAATGATAACCAAATCATTTTAGGAGGAACCTTACATGAACATGCTTGAGTATGCCACTCCACCGGCATCCGATCTATTATCCGACCTGGGAAGACGCATTATTGGCGCAGAAGACGCCGATACGCTGAGGGAAAATGCAAATCTGAACGGGGACTCCTTCAGCGGTAAGATGAGCAGGCTCGGTTCGGAGACCGCCAAGTGGCATGCTCTGCGTCATGTGTTGCCAGAAGAGCTTGCCCAAGCTGTGGAGAATGGGGATCTGTATGTACACGATCTGGATCAGTATGCACTTGGAACGACCAACTGCATCTTTATCCCGTTTGACCGTCTCCTTGCTGCGGGTTTTAATACAGGCAACGGATCGGTTCGCACACCTCAGACGATCATGTCTGCAATGGCCCTGGTTGCGATCATCTTCCAATCCCAGCAGAACAGTCAATATGGCGGTGTATCGGCCAATAAAATTGACTGGGATTTGGCCCCTTATGTACAGCGATCGTTCCGCAAACATTATCGCAAAGGGCAACGCCTCTTTGGTGAGCATGCCCTGCTTGAGGATGAACTGCTTTATCTGGACAGCATCGAAGCGAAAAATCAGTGCCCGCGCGCATATGCCTTCGCCTATGAAGAGACTGAGCTGGAGACAGGACAAGCTGCTGAATCACTGATTCATAACTTGAATACAATGAGCAGCCGGGCAGGTGGTCAGATTCCATTCACTTCACTGAACTATGGATTATGTACTTCAGCGGAAGGAAGGTTGGTATCGCGTTCATTGCTCGAAGCAACCATCCGTGGCCTGGGCAACGGGGAGACTCCCGTGTTCCCTCAACATATTTTCCAATGTAAACAGGGGATCAATCAGGCTCATGGAGAGCCAAACTATGATTTGTTCCGCCTCGCAGTCACCTGTTCATCCCGGCGGATGTATCCCAACTTTGTCAATGTTGATGCTTCGTTCAATCTGCCTTTCTATCATCCGGAAGATCCGGATACGATCATCGCAACTATGGGATGCCGCACACGTACACTGGCTGACCGGTTTGGTCGCAATCGTCAAAGTGGCAAAGGTAATCTGTCCTTCAACACCATTAACCTCGTGAAACTCGGCATCCGGTTTGGCATCTGCCAAGGTGCCAGAGCTGTCGCTGACCGTGCGGGATTCTACACTGCTTTGGAGTCGGTTATGCATAATGCCACTTCCGGCCTGCTGCATCGCTACCGAATTCAGACAGCACAGCCTGCCAAAGCATCGGACTTCATGATGCGGGAGGGTGTATGGGAAGGTGGAGAACAGCTTGGCCCGAACGAGGCGGTTGCCGATCTATTAAAGCATGGAACATTATCTCTTGGTTTTATCGGTCTTGCGGAATGTATGACAGCTCTCTATGGGCGCCATCATGGGCAGGACCCACATGTACACCACGAAGCGCTCAACATTATTCGGACCATGAGAGAGTTCTGTGACCGGATGAGCGAGCAGCATAACCTGAATATCACCCTGTTTGCCACACCTGCTGAAGGCTTGTCCGGCAAATTCACGAAGATCGACAGAGAACGATACGGCCTCATTGCCGGGGTTAATGATCGTGAGTATTATACGAACTCATTCCATATCCCGGTATACCACACTCTTCCAGCTTATCGGAAGATTGAACTGGAGGCCCCGTTCCACACTTTATGTAACGCGGGTGCAATCTCCTATGTGGAGCTTGACGGAAACGTTCGGGCCAACACCGCAGCTTTCCTGCGAATTGTGCAGTATGCACTGGCGCAGGATATCGGTTATTTCTCTATTAATCATCCGATTGATCGCTGCCCTGCATGTGGTTATGAAGGCGTCATTGGGGATGTATGCCCAGGCTGTGAAGCCCACGAGAACCATGTGCACTTCCAGCGGTTACGCCGCGTAACTGGCTATCTAACCGGAGATTACAAAGTACGCTTCAATGCTGCGAAGCAAGCCGAAGTGCGGGATCGGGTGAAGCACCGGTGAATCTATATGGTTACATCCCGGAATCGGTGAATGAAGGGACAGGCCTGCGTGCTGTGTTGTTCATCAGCGGATGTCGTCACGCCTGTCCAGGCTGCTTCAGTCCGGATTCGTGGAGCTTTCGAGCGGGTGAGCCCTTTACAGAGGAGCGGCAGCAGCAGATTCTGCATGAAGTGACGAGCCATCCATTGCTGGATGGCGTTACGTTGTGTGGTGGTGATCCCTTTTTCTCGGCAGCAGAATGTACGTCTTGGGTCCAGCAGCTCCGAGCTGCACGTCCTGATCTGACGGTATGGGCCTACACGGGATTTGAATATGAAGAACTGATTACCGACCCTGCGAGAGCGGAGCTTGCCCAGTTGTGTGATGTGATTATTGACGGGCGATACGTTGAAGCGGAGCGTGATGTCTCCCTTCCCTTCCGCGGCAGTCGGAATCAACGTTTGATTGATGTCAGTGCAACACTAGCCACTCGAACCATCGTTACAATACAGCTCAGTATGCTGTAAACATTGGTTATATTCCCCTCACCAACTAACAAGGCACGGGTCCCCAGCGGACTCGTGTCTTGTTGGCGTATAGCGGTCTGCTTTAAGAAATAGGTTTTATCCATTCTCTCTATTTTCTTCTCTATTGCATGACGATATATAATATAGGTAGTTACTAAGTTAGCATTTAAAATTTAACCGTTTACATAAGGTAAGCAGGGAGGAATCATCTTTTATATGGATATTGTTCAAGCATTAATTACATGTATGCCTTTCTTTCGAGATACGATTCGTCAGGATGTAACCCTCTCCGTTATTGATCATGAGAAATTCCTATATTTCTCAGCAGGGGAATCGTTAAAGCAACTGAATTATCAACCCGGCGACCCTCTGTTGGATGGAAATCGAAATTTTGCTGATCTCAACGGCGGTACCGTCAAACGATTCGATCACTACCCTAAAGATTTATTCGGTGTTCCTTTTGACGTGGCTTTTATCCCCATTAAAAATGAAAAAGGTGAAGTCATCGCCCTGTTCAACCTGCTCTACAGTATGGATGACCAGGACCAGCTGCAACAGCTCATGGATGCTACCGAAAATCTGACCAACCAGTTAATTGACAGTGTACAGCATGTAGCTGCACACTCCGAGGAACTCAGTGCCACAACCGAAGAGATCCGGAATAATTCCAAACAAGCCGTACAGAAATCAGGCAATGTAACTCAAGTCGCCAGCTTCATTCGTGAAATCTCCGAACAAACCAATCTGCTCGGCTTGAATGCAGCCATTGAAGCTGCTCGTGTAGGTGAAGCAGGTGCAGGTTTTGGCGTTGTTGCCAAAGAAATTCGCAAACTGTCTGTGGATACCAAAGAAGCAACGGCCCGTATTGAAGATTCTCTTCTCTCTGTTCGGCAATCCATTCAAGGCATGGAGAATGAACTTGGTGAGATCACGGCCAGCTCCCAAGAACAGGCTGAACTCGTAAACAATTTCATGAGCACAATTGAGCAGCTGAATGAAACCAACAAACAATTGAAGCAATTTGTGCAAAAAATGATTACGTTTGACGGAAAATAAAAATACGTTTAATGGACAATAAAAAATGCGTTTGATAGCAAACAATAAACAAAAGCCTCCGAATAAGTTCGGAGGCTTTTTCATGAGTTATTTGACTTAACGAATCTTGAAGTGACTGATGCGCACGCCTGCAGACAACACAATGTATACATCCTGCGCACCTGATGCACCTGTGAGTTCAGCCTTCACGGTAGACCACTGCTGGGCTTCACCTTGCGCCAGTTCCACACGTCCTGCGAGCGTACCGTCTGGTGAACCGAGTCGAACTTCTAACACAGCACCTGCTTGTTCTGCGGAGACACGCGCTTCAATTGCTGCTGCCCCACTACCCAGATCGGCATCCTTGAAAGCAATCCATCCTTGCTCTCCAACTACACGGACAGCACTTCCGCCCTCTTTGCTCTCATCCAGATCAACACCCAGGTAAGCATCATAATTCTCGGCACGAGTAGCCACACCTAGATTACGGGCAGGGATCGTCTCTCCTTCTACCGTCAGGTCTGCAACCAGTTGGACATCAGAGGATGACTTGGCAACCATGATGGAGTAAGTTCCACTTTCCACGACATACCGATCACGAGTTACATCCCAGATTGCCAGTTCCTGAACAGGCAAGGTGAAGCTGACTTTCGCTGTAGCTCCCGCTTCGATATGAAGACGACGGAATCCTTTTAACGTTTTGAGTGGACGTTTCACCCGGGATTTGCCTGCACGAACGTACAACTGTACAACTTCGTCACTGGCGATTGAACCCGTATTGCTCACATCTACAGTTACCGTAAGGTTGCCCTCTGTACCCACTTGAGCTGGGCTAAGTTCCAAATTGCTGTATTTAAACGTTGCATACGTCAGACCATGTCCAAACGGATACAATACATTACCTTCAAAATATTGATATGTCCGACCGGATTGAATGATATCGTAATCCTTGATGTCGGTCAGTTGATCTGCTGATTGTACCCATGTCATGTTCAAACGGCCTGCTGGCGCATAGTCGCCATAGAGTACGTCTGCTACTGCGTTACCCAGTTCCTGTCCTGCGTGTGAAGTGTACAATACCGCCGGGATGTTCTCCTGAACCCAATTCGATGTGAATGGATAACTACCCACGATGACCACAACCGTATTCGGGTTCGCGGCATAGACCGCCTCAACCAAACGTTGCTGAGATTCGGCCAGATCCAGACTTGGACGATCAATTTCTTCTTTACCATTTACGAGCGGATTGTTACCAACAAAGACAATCGCCGTTTCCGCAGCCTTGGCAGCTGCTACCGCTTCCTCAAGTCCATTCACAATCACATCCTGCTTGAATGTCTCTGTAGCACCGAAAGACTTCAGTTCTTCAGACACCGCAAATGCATCGTTTCCGCCATTAGGTGTAGTCACCGTTTTGCCATTCCATGTGGTCAAACCTACACTACCATCCTCTTGTGGCAACAGGTGGAATACTTCCTTCACGAACCAGCCGTACACTTCATCTGCGGAAGCCGTTACGGTCTCTTCATCTGTGGTCAGATATTTGCCGTTGCTTTCCGCCTGCAAGGTATAACTTCCGAAGCCCCAGTCGGACACCATGAACGTCTCCGCTTCTCCCGAAGCAATGACAGGTGATTTTTCACCATCTGCCAGTCCAATCTTCTTCCCATTGGCTACAGAAGTTAACGTAATACGGTCATTACCATCCTTGAACGATACTTTATCACTGCCTACTTTGCCACGGATCGCTTCAAGTGGGGATACGTTATACGGCATGGTGCCTGCATACCAGTCACGATAGACGGTTCCGCCCAATTGACCAATCACAGCCACTTTACCAGCTTTTGTTTTGTCCAGCGGCAGTGTGCCTTTGTCGTTTTTGAGCAATACGACTTGTTCTCTTGCGGCTCTGAGCGACAGTTCTTTTGCTTTCTCTGTCATCATGGACTCTTCACCAATAGCAGCGTACGGGTTGCCTTCTTCCGGATCAAACTCGCCCAGACGGAAACGCACACGGAACGTATTGAACAACGCCTTATCGATGTCATCCATCGTGAGTGTACCTTGTTCCAATCCTTCACGCAGTGCCTGTTTGGACAGATCGGCATCATCCGTGATGCTGTCAATTCCAGCTTTAACAGACTCTACCGTACCTGGTGTATGGGAATCATAATATTTATGATCGTTCTTAATGCCCATCACATCGCCTGCGTCGCTGACAATGAAACCATCCATGCCCCATTCGCCTTTAACAATCTCGTTCACAAATGGATGCAACAACGCTGGCGTACCATTAATGGAGTTGTACGCCGTCATCATGGACTGTGCGCCGCCTTCCTTAAATGGCTTCTCGAACGCTTTCAGATAATATTCACGCATGTTGCGCGGATCAATGCTGGACGAACCACTTCCGCGATCCACTTCGTTATTATTCGCAAGAAAATGCTTCAAAGTAGCAACCGCTTTGTAATACTTCGGATGGTCGCCTTGAATTCCTTTGACCAATGCTGTTGTCAGCTCGGCTGTCAGTTCTGGATCTTCACCATACGCCTCTTCATTCCGTCCCCAGCGCGGGTCACGTTCCATATCTACTGTAGGTGCCCACAGCGTAAGACCGTTCACTGCCGGATTTCGTTTATAAAATACACGCGCCTCGTCTCCGAGCACGGAGCCAATCTCCTTCATCAGATCTGCATCCCATGTGCATGCTAGCCCCACCGGTTGTGGGAAAGATGTTGCTTCTCCAAGCCAGGCCAGGCCGTGTGCCGCTTCTGTTCCGTGTTTGTATGCAGGCACACCCAAGCGTTCTACTGCTGGCTGATATTGCAGCATGGATTCAATTTTTTCATCTTCCGTCAAGCGGGATACAAGGTCCTTCACACGGGTGTCTAACTCTAGTGCTGTATCCTGAAACGGATATTTCGTTTGGTTGGTCGTCATATGGAATCTCCTTTGGTTATCGGTAGTTAATTAAAATGATAGCGAATACATATCTTATGAAAAAACGGAGATTAATTCAGATAAAATCTTACTTCAGATGGATAGATTAATCCTTTTATAATCAACGTTTACAGGTATAAAACTTGATCTCCTTTTCAAAACCTAAAACGGTTTCGGTAATCTTATCATATAGCATGTTTAACAAAAAAAACAGAGGTTCTGCGCAGGAAATTGTGAACATCCCCTCTGCAAAATCTGAACAACACCGTTTTTTCCTGGCATAGTCTGGCAATCATGAATAAGAGTACAACGATGTGCGCTGAACAACATCCCATTCGATAGATTGAAGACGATCAAGGAGGAAAACAAATGAGCGACAATCAGCAGCCCAAGACGGGTCTGCCCCCGGTCCCCGAATCACTGTGGCGTGCTACGCATGAATTCGATAGCTATCCGAAACTGACCGAAGATATCACCGCGGATGTAGCGATTATCGGTGCCGGTATCGCCGGGATTACTACAGCCTATCTGCTCGCGCAGACGGGTATGCGTGTAGTCGTGCTGGAGGCTGGAAAAGTGTTGGATGGCACGACCGGTCATACCACTGCCAAGGTATCTACACAACACGGCGTCATATTTGATGAAATTATGCATCACTTCGGACAAGAACAGGCTCGGATGTACTATGAAGGCAATGCCGATGCTGCCAAGTGGATGCGCAATCTGGTGAAGGAAAAACAGATTGATTGCCAGTGGGCAGAGGAAGATGCCTACGTCTATATTCAATCAGAGGAAAACATTAAAAAACTGGAGATCGAGCTGACCGCCTATGGCAAACTCAATATCCCTGGTGAGTGGGTAGATCCACTCCCTATTCCAGTTCCCGCCAGAGCGGGTATCCGCATGCCGGGTCAGGCACGCTTTGATCCGCTGGCCTACCTGCACTACTTGCTCGATTCCGCTGTGAAACAAGGGGTACAGATCTACGAGCATACGACAGTTACGGATGTAGAGGAAGACGCTTCACTACATGTCAGAACTTATGGAGATGGCCCATCCGTAACAGCGGAACATGTTGTCGTGGCTTCTCATTTTCCCGTCTATGATCCCGGGTTTTATTTCACACGATTACACGCCGAACGATCCTACGCTGTATTAGTCGAACCGGAGAAACCCTATGCGGGCGGCATGTACATCTCGGACGATACACCGTACCGTTCCTTGCGTACCGTCTTGCATGACGGTAAGGAACTTATCCTCTTTGGCGGCGAAAATCACAAAACCGGACAAGGCATCTGCACCTTCGGTCATTATGAACGTCTGGAGCAGTTCGCAGCGGAGACATTTGGCATTCGCAACATTCCTTTTCGCTGGTCAGCCCAGGATCTGATCTCTATTGACAAGGTGCCTTACATTGGACCGATTACCGGAAGACATGAACGTGTCTATGTGGCGACCGGGTTTGCCAAATGGGGAATGACAACTGGCACGATGGCAGGACACATTCTTGCGGATCGCATCAGTGGACGTGACAATCCTCATGCCGCTGTATTCGATCCGGCAAGATTCAAGGCCGATCCTGGCATGAAACATTTTATTGTGGAAAATGTGAATGTAGCCAAGGAATTAATCTCCGGTAAAGTAGGTATTGTGCACAAAAACGTTAGTGATATTGGCGAAGACGAAGGAGCCGTCGTTCGTCATAATGGCAAACGTGCTGGCGCCTACAAGGACACCAGTGGCAAGCTGTTTCTGGTGGATACCACCTGTACTCATCTGGGGTGCGAAGTCGAATGGAACGAGGGCGAGCGTTCGTGGGATTGCCCATGCCATGGTTCCCGCTTCGATTATGCAGGCCATGTCATTGAGGGCCCTGCTGTGGAAGACCTTAAAGTTCTGGATGCACAAGGATAACCGACATTTAGCGATTAACCTGTAAACCAAAGAAACAAAAGTTCATCTCACAGACCGGATCGGAATCCGCCTCCAGACGGAAGTAACCGATCCGGTTTTTGCGTATGCTGAATTATAGCTAAACAGACAGCTTCAGCTAAGCATCAGTATTAAACGAACTTATTATCGATCAATCGTGATACGGAACTATTTTAAAATCACTACCTTGCATTAAACAGTACTGGATGCTATGATGACTTCACCACTACTGAACAATATACAATAGCTATAAATGAAGCTACGAAGGAGGAACCTGTGTGAATGTGAACATCCAGTTCAAAAAAGGAGTATTGGAGCTGTGCGTCCTGGTATTAATTAACCGCCAGGATCGGTATGGCTACGAACTGGCTCAGGCTGTCTCCAAACATATCGAAGTTGCTGAAGGTGCACTGTATCCCTTGCTTCGCCGGCTTGTGAATGACGGTTACTGCACCACCTACCTGCAAGAATCAACTGAAGGCCCGCCGCGCAAGTATTACCGACTGTCCGATACAGGTCGCGACTACATGACGGCACTGACGACAGAATGGAATGAATTTGTGCGCAATGTCGCAAATCTGATTGAGGAAGGAACCCCTAATGAATAGACAACAATTTATGAAAGCCATGGAAGTTCATCTACGGCCAATGGACCCATTCGAACGGGCTGAGTTGCTCGCCGACTATGATCAACATTTCGAGCTTGGACTACGAGAAGGCAGGCTGGAAGAAGAGATCGCTCGGGAACTCGGACAGCCGGAAGAAATCGCCAAGGAAGCACTCGGTGATCGTTATGACATTCATACGCCGGGTTCAGATGCGTTCTATGCACCGACGTATCGCGAAATGCGGTCATCCAGAAACAGCACCAGAGCCACTCGCAAATTTTTCACAGCCATCGGCCTGTTATTCCTGAATCTGATTCTTGGCATCCCCCTTGGTCTCATGATGTGGTCGGTATGGCTTGTTATTGCCAGCCTTTCCTTGCTGGTATTGGCTCCTGTGGCAGCGGTTGTGGATTTCTTATTCCTGAGCCAACTCGATAAAGCAGAGATCTTCGTTGCGATTGGCGCTTTCGGTGTCGGCATTTTGTTTGCCATCACATCGAATTATGTCTTTAGAGCCTTCAAAATCGTCACTCTTCAATATATTAGATGGAATAAAAACACGATGAAAGGAGATGTTTCCGCATGAGCACTAAAAAATGGCTTGCGCTTGCCGTGATATGTATCGGAATAGGTTTACTTGGGACATCCATCTATGGCGTTCAGTTCGGGGATGAACGGGAGCATTATTCCAAACGATGGGATTTCAAAGCAGATGAATTGCAGAACATTATCATGAGTGCTAATTTCAGTGCAGATATTGAATTTGTTGTAAGCCCGGATTCGAATGGTTATATCGAAGTGGATGGCAAATGGGACCCTGCTGTAGTCAAAAGCTTCGAACAGGCCACCTTATCCAACGGCACATTCCAACTGGCGCAGACAGAACGTGATCGATTGCAATTTTTCACCTTGTACTGGAATGATCAAGACTCCACAATAACCGTTGCCCTGCCTGAAGGACACCAATTAAATGAGGTTAAGTTGGACTCTTCTTCAAGTGACTGGGATCTAACGGATCTGAGTGCCAATCAGCTTGAGCTGAATAACACCTCAGGTTCCATACGTCTGGCAAACATCAAGGTACCCAATATTGAGTTGGCTCTGACTTCGGGGGACATTACCGCTTCCATGATTAATGGAGACATGACCGTGAAACAGACATCGGGAAGCTTCACTGCTGATCAGGTAGTTGGTCAAGTAAACAGTAAGATTAAATCAGGAGATATTGAAATCACTGAATTAAACGGCGCAGCCGATGTTCAATTCACTTCGGGTAGCATTCATATTGAACAGTCCCATTCCGCCCCAATTAATGCGTCTGGAACATCAGGAGATATTTTCATTCAAGCTGCACCTGATTTTGACGGGATCTACGATGCTAAGGCTACTTCCGGAAGTGTGGATGTACCTGAATCCCCAATGGTAAGCCGGGAAGTAATCAAGGCCCGTACCTCCTCTGGCAGCATCGAGATTACCAAATAGTGATGAAGCAAATTTCCGAACTGTGGGTAATATAGTATAATCAAATGCCAGTCCAATTCTAAGGAGGAATTATCCACATGGAACTTAAAAATAAAACAGCTGTCATCACAGGTGCCGGAAAAGGTATCGGTCGTGCCATCGCTGAAGCCCTTGCCAAAGAAGGTGTGCACCTTGGCCTTATCGCACGTACCGCTTCCGATCTTCAGGCTCTGCAACAGTCACTTAGTCAAGAATACGGTGTGAAAGTAACCAGTGCTGTAGCAGATATCTCGGATCGCACACAGGCGGAAGCCGCTGTAGCAGCCATTGAGATGGAACTCGGCGCGGTGGATATTCTCATCAATAATGCAGGTATCGCAAGCTTCGGCACATTGCTGGATATGGACCCGGAAGAGTGGGAACGCATTCTGCATGTTAACGTTATGGGTACATATTACGTCACACGTGCTGTCCTTCCAAGCATGATCAAGGAAAGTAGCGGCAGTATCATCAATATTGCTTCCACTGCAGGTGAACGCGGATTCGCTACAGGTTCGGCATACTGTGCATCCAAATTTGCGCTACTTGGCATGACCGAATCTCTGATGCAGGAAGTGCGCAAGTCCAACATTCGTGTAACAGCACTGACACCAAGCACCGTTAATACGGAGCTTGCGACCAATGCCGGACTGAAAATTGGCGACGAAGATCGCATGATGCAAGCGGAAGATGTAGCTGAACTTGCACTCGCAACGCTCAAGCTGTCCGACCGTGTCTTCGTTAAAGCAGCAGGCATCTGGACGACTAATCCACAATAGACAGGTGCTTCTGACCTTTCTAACGAATCTCTCGCACCTTATTGTGCTCTTTTGCAGGAAATGAGAAACGTAACGAATCTCTGCGACGTTATTTCGCCAGAAGTCTTGTGAAATGTAGCCAAATACACGCACAGCAGTGAACTAAAGCGTCTGAGATTCGTTACATCTCGATATCTGCTTTAAATCACCTAATAGGGCTCGCTCAGTTCGTTAGAAATATAAAAGGACGTTTCCCATTGTACATGTATGCAGGTTCGCATGTTCATGACTTGGGAGCCGTCCTTTTTTTATTCTATAAATGATCCAGACCCAATTCTTTGGACACTGCAATGAGCACCACCGCAGGCTCCTCACCGATATTGGTCACTTCATGGGGCACGATCGCATTCCAGGTAAACGAATCACCCACTTCAAGAACTTCCACATCCTCGCATTGCTCCGCACGAATCTTGCCCTGCAACACCAGATGGCTTTCCTCTCCGGCATGTTTGCTCACCCCGGTTGAAGCACCTGGCGGTAACTCCACAATGGACATACGCATCGCACCTTTGGCTGTAAGCTGCTGCACTTTGATCTGTCCGCTTCCCGCCGTTGTTTCCTTGCGCTCGTTCTTGCGTACCACATTCATCCGTTGCTCCGGTGTCAGCAGTAAATAGGGAAGTGGCACTTCCAGATAATCCGCAATACTCTCAAGCGTAGCAATGGAAGGTGACGTTTTGTTATTTTCCACGTTGCTGATAAAACCTTTGGACAACCCCGTGCCCTCACACATCTGCATGATCGTAATCTGTTTCTGCTTGCGGATCGTACGAATAGCCAAGCCAATATCCATATTGCGTCCCTCCCCTTCTATTGATCTATCTAAGACACCAGTCGTACGCGTCGCTTCTTCAGGTTAACTATTCGGCGCTTGCCTCAACAAATATAATCCGATTACCAAACGGATCTGTCACGGTCATTTCTCTTGAATTCCAAGGGGTCTCCTCTATACCTGGTCTCGCATTTTTGTACTTTTTCTGACGAAGTGCACCATGGAATGTATCCAAGTTATCTGTTTCCACGCGCAAGGCAGCTCCAGGTGTACAATCTCCATGATGTTCGGACAGATGAATCACGATGGAATCGAGCGAAACCTGCATATATAAGGGCATATCTTGCTCAAATCGATGTTCCCAATCCAATTGAAACCCTAGATATTCAAGGTAGAACTCTCTAGCTTTATTTTCATCAAATATTCTCAAAATAGGCACGATACTTTTTAACATCCTGATCACGTCCTCGGGAATAAGATATAAACCATTCGCAGCGGCATTTATTGTAGATACATTCAAGATTTTTAATAAACAACATATATTCATCATACAAAAAAAGTATTGACCCTACAATGAAACCATGATAAATTTTGTTCATAAATAAGAATATTTATTTCATATTAGTGAACTTTATCATCAAAGCGATATATTAACTCATTCCTCATCAGGTGGTGTTTTCAATGAATTCTTCTTATATACATGAAGTCCGCTTACCGTCCCATTACAATGCAGATCAACGTTACCCTGTAATCTTCGCCTTACATGGCATGGGATCAGATGAACAGGATATGCTTCGTTTAATGGAGCCTATGCAGTCTGATTTTATTATTGTTGCCATCCGTGGGCCTATCGTTCAGGGTAGTGGTTATGCTTATTTTCAGATTAAAAGCATTGGCAACCCCATCCGCGAATTGTATGATGCCTCCGTGCTGGGACTGCAACAGTTGATTGTTGATCTGTCCGCCCAATATGCGATTGATCCCACGCGGCGTTATATCGCCGGATTCAGCCAGGGCGCTATTATGGCAATGACCCTATCGCTGGTGATGAAAGATGCAATTAAAGGCATTGTAGCGATGAGTGGGTACATCCCGCAATTTGTGAAAGATGATTACAAGCTGCAACCCGATTCGGAGCTGTCTGTGTTCATCTCACATGGAGATCAGGATCATCTATTCCCGCTGCAACTGGGCGAAGATAACGCCAATTTCTTCCGTCAACACACCAATCACGTCACATATGTACCTTACAACGGTGGACACCAGGTGACCCCCGATCTATATCAACAATTTCAACACTGGCTTCGGACGGATGCAAATCTGACTACCGAAGACCGAAAGGACTGAATTCAAAATGATGCCATCTCTGTTTATTGCTCACGGTGCCCCGTCACTTGCACTGGAGGAGAATGTGTACACCGAATTTCTGCAGAAACTCGGACAGGAACTGCCAAAACCTAAAGCAATCGTATTGTTCTCTGCTCACTGGGAATCCACCACTCAGCTTGTATCCTCGGTAGCCAATTACGAGACCATCTATGATTTCGGTGGTTTCCAACCCGAGCTGTATCAGATCAAGTACCCGGCTCAAGGACAGTCAGAGACCACAGCCGAGGTAGAGCGCCTATTCGCAGAAGCCGGGATTCCAGTACAAACGGATGATGTTCGTGGCCTGGATCACGGCGCCTGGGTCGTTCTACGCCTGCTCTACCCAGATGCGGATATTCCTGTAATTGCCTTGTCCGTGAATCGCTATCTGACAGGTGAGCAGCAATATCAGGTTGGACAAGCGCTCGCTTCCTTACGTGAGCAAGACATTCTCGTGATCGGTAGCGGCGGAACCGTCCACAATCTACGTCGATTGAACTGGGAAAGTAACGGTGTTGACCCGTGGGCATCAGAGTTTGACAACTGGCTGCATGACAAGCTGGTGAGTTGGGATACGGAGTCTCTCTTTTCCTATGATACACTGGCACCTTCAGCTCAAGCCGCCGTGCCTACGCCGGAGCATTTTGTACCACTGTTGCTCGCTATGGGTGCGGGGCATCAGAACAAACAGGCATCGCTCCTGTTCAAAGCCTATCAGTATGGCAACCTGAGTTTGTCCTGCTGGAAGTTTGATTAAAGAGGACTATATAAAACGAACTAAAGTATTTACACTCGCTACTCCGATGACAGAACAACCTTCCGATCGCTGTTATCCCCAGATTTTTTTATTTACTTTATATAAAGGTGAAAATCTGGGGATAAAGGCGAACACTTCGCTTCTTCAGGTTCTTTCTGCCCTCTACGTTTTCGTGTAAAAGATTAGTTTTATTTATATAGTAGATAAATAATTAGCGTGAGTTACAGGGAATGCCCCTGTTGCTCACGCTTTATTTGTTGTTACCGTCCTTGAATAATGAGACCATTGTAGTATGTAAGCAAGGACTCCGGTTTCTTGTGTGCTTTTCCGGATTATATCTATAATATGAGGTGAAATCAGGCACAGTTTGCTCGCATATCACTCACTATATTATCTGAATAGCTCATACGGAGGGAATTGGATGCCAGAACAGCGTATATATGAATTGATGGATGAACTGGATATGTTGCTGGAGGAGAAGGTACAGGATGAGGAGAACCGGGAGCTCATGGAGGCGTATCGCGAGTTTGAAGGCGTGACAGATGAGCAGCTTGACGCATTCGAGCAGGAACACGGTATTCGATTACCTGCTGATTTTCGTGCGTTTTATAAACGTAAAAATGGGAGTGGTTATGCCTTTCACGTCTTGTATCCAAGCCTCGAGGAAGGACGAGAGTCCGAGCCATTTTACCTGTTATCCCTGGAAAAGATTCAAAAGGAGCAGTCCACGCTGGTGGAGAACCGCATGGATGATTATTTTACCGAAGAAGAGATCCGTGAGCTTGATCCTCGAATCAAACCCTACCTTTTTCAAAAGAAATGGGTTACGTTTGGCAAGCTTGGAGGCGGGTCGCTGTATCTGATGTTCGACTTTGATCCGACAGAGCAAGGAACATATGGGCAGATTATTATGTACGTACATGATCCGGATTTTGTATATTATGTCGCTGGGACGTTTACGGAACTGTTGGAACAGTCCAACCGGAACCTACGTGCCTTGGAGGCCATTGAGTACTGAAATGCGCATGATGATATGACCTTTTTTGCATAATGCTGGGATATGTCAAAGCGGTTATAATAACATTTAGTGGAAATGCACATGCTGTATAGATAAACTGCCTTTTCTACACCTAATACATTGATCTGGGAGGAACATACGAAGTGGCTGAACAACCAAAGTCTGAGAGCTTTATGTCTCTCGTCAAAAAAGGAAACACATCCTCCGCCGTAGCGATGGCAGGTAATGCCGTACTTGCTGTGTGCAAAGGAGGAGCCTTCCTATTCAGTGGCAGTGGTGCCATGTTCGCTTCGGCGATGCATTCACTCGCTGATGCCATTAACCAAGGGTTTGTCTTTGTCGGAAGTGTGTTGTCCGAGAAAAAACCTACACGCCGCTTCCCGACCGGATTCGGACGGGTCATCAACATTTTCTGTATGATCGCCGTTATTGTCGTGACGATTATGGCCTATGAGACCATTCATGAGGGGATTCACCTGCTCCAGCATCCTGTTGGTCATACCGGCGGTCTCTGGATTAACATCGGAGTGCTTGTTCTGAACATTGTCATTGACGGGGCCATCCTGATCAAAGCCATGAAGGAAATCCTCAAAGAAGCACGCGCACCCAAAGCCGCCGGATTTGCCTTGGTCCCTGCTGCTATCAAAAATGTAGGCCGTGCTGCGCCACCAACCCGTCTCGTATTCTACGAAGATGTTGTAGCAGTACTCGGTGCAACACTCGCCTTGATCTCCGTTGTAGTCATTGCATTAACCAATTTTGCATTGCTCGATGGCATTGTGACAACGATTATTGGATGTCTGATGATCGCTGTAGCCTTCCGGGTTGGTTACGATAATATGATCGGATTGATTGGTGTTGCGGCTCCACAGGATATTGAGGACAAAGTGTCCCAAACCATTCTGGCAGATACACATGTTGCTGACATTCAGATGATGCGTATTATTCAGGAAGGCCGTTATTATCATGTGGAAGGTCTCATTGAGTTGACCAAAGGACTCAGCCTAGCTGATGCGGATGACATCAAGTTCCGTATTCAGGAGAAACTGATGACGAACCCCGATATTGCCGACGCTGCCATCTCCATTATTGAGGATGACGGTGTGAACAGCTGGGGCAAGAAACATTCGGATGTGGTGAAATAACAAGCTTCGTTTTGGATAAATAGAATGACAGAACCCACTCTTCAACAGAGTGGGTTTTTAGCATGTTCAACTACACGCTCATCTACAAAGAAGTAGTTGCCCAAATACTTACCTAGACTTTGGTCTAGGTTCACTTTAACTCCAAAGACGGAGGATAGACTTTTCCAGTTCATGGTATGCTGTGAATAACGAAAGTATTGCTCTACATACAACCGTTCGGAAATTGATCTTGTATTAAGAAGGAGAGATATTATGGCTAAACGTACGATCCTTGCGCCTGTTCTCATTTTGCTGGGCGTGTACCTGATTCTGAACCAGGGAGGTTCACTCGGTCCGGGTACGATCTTTGCGACTTTCTGGCCCACGTTGTTCGTGATTCCACTAGGACTGTTCTTCCACTGGCTGTACTTCTCCATGATTGGCAGAGGGGTTGGACTACTGGTTCCCGGTGGGTTGTTACTCACTGTTGGTATCGTCTGTCAGATCGCTATGCTGTTTAACAACTGGGGTACGATGTGGCCGGGCTTCATTCTGGCTGTAGCTGTTGGTTTGTTCGAATTATACTGGTTCGGTGGTCGGAACAAATGGTTGCTGATCCCCATCAACATTCTAACGGTTATCTCCCTGCTGTTCTTTGCCGTGATGTCGATTGGTACGATGCTGAGCAGTTTGAGCTTTATTCAACCGTTCGTGGCGATTGTGCTGATTATGGGTGGGGCTTGGATCATGGTGGGTCGCAAAAAGCGCATGTAGTGTCATTCATATAAGATGAATAAGGTACGGGTTCACACTGAGCCACTCCACGTGCAGAATAATCTTTCGATCGCTGTTATCCCCGGATTTTTTGATTTCCCTTTTACAATGGGAAAATCCGGTGATAAAGGCGAACGCTCCGCTTCTATAGCTTATTTCTGCCCGCTCCGTTAACGTGTGCCCTGTAATGTTCATCTTACATGGCACTTCAAGCGTTTTTGCTCTGAAGTAGGTAATAAAAAAGGGTTGCTGCTCGTCATTCAAATGAAATGACGAGCAGCAACCCTTTTTGTTTTTTTCATAATCTAACGAACTGTGCACACGTTATTGGCGGTTATTTACTGTGCATTTTAAACTCCAGGAACAGGTCGTTATAATGCGAGAGCATTTTTTTACCCAGATTATCGTAGACCTCCAGCTTACCTGTCAGTGTCTCGTCTGGATAGAACCGTTCATCCTCCGAGATGTCCTCTGGCAGTAACTTCAGTGCCTCGGCGTTCGGCGTGGAGTAACCCACGTATTCCGCATTCCGGGCCGCATGATCTGGGTCCAGCATGAAGTTGATAAACTGGTGTGCCCCTTCAATATTACTCGCTGTTTTGGGAATAACCATGTTATCGAACCAGAGGTTTGATCCCTCTTCTGGCACCATGTAATCCAGCTTGTCGTTCTCATCCATAATCTCGGATGCATCCCCGGACCATACAAGTCCAACTGCCGCTTCCTCATTGGCGAGTAACATCTTGATCTCGTCACCCACAATTGCTCTGACGTTTGGTGTCAATGTAGACAGCTTCTTCAGCGCTTCTTGCAAATGGTCTTCGTTGGTATCATTCAGAGAATACCCGAGACTGTTCAATCCCATCCCAATGACTTCGCGTGCGCCATCAAGGAGCAGGATTTGGTTTTTCAGACGCGGGTCCCACAGGTCGTTCCAGCTATCAAACGTCAATCCATCCACCAGTTCGGGATTGAACACAACCCCCACTGTTCCCCAAAAATAAGGGATCGAGTACTTGTTGCCTTCGTCAAAGGACAAGTCCAAGAACCGCGGATCAATGTTGTCCAGGTTAGTCAATTTGCTGTGATCAATTGGAACGAGCAGGTCTTCCTCTTTCATTTTGCTAATCGCATATTCGGAAGGAATCGCCACATCAAACGTAGTACCGCCCTGCTCAATCTTGGTCAGCATCGCTTCATTGGAATCAAACGTCTGATAGATGACCTTAATGCCTGTCTCATCCTCAAATTCCTTGAGCAGATCCGGGTCGATATAATCGCCCCAGTTATAGATGGTCAGCGTGTTTCCGCCAGAATACCCCTGACTCTTATTCAGATACGAAGCCAGGATCATCAGGGCAAACGCGGCGACAAAAACAAGCGCAAATGTCCGTACCAGTTGCTTCATGGTCGCAGCCCCTTTCCTCCGGGTGGTATCCGTGTTGCACGGCGGTTAATGAAGTAATATCCAACCACCAGCAGCACCGTGAGCAGGAATAACAGGGTAGACAGAGCATTGATGGACAACGAAACACCCTGCCTTGCTCTGGAGTATATCTCTACCGAGAGTGTGGAGTATCCATTACCCGTAACAAAGAATGTTACTGCGAAATCATCGAGTGAGTACGTCAACGCCATGAAGAATCCGGCAAAAATACCCGGTTTCACGTATGGCAGCACCACACGCGTCAGAATCTGCCATGAACCAGCGCCCAGATCACGTGCTGCATCCATCAGTGTTGGACTCATCTCCTGCAGCTTCGGCAGTACCATGATCACAACGATTGGTACACTGAATGCGATATGAGACAGCAGGACCGAAGTGAAGCCCAGTTTGATACCAATCATGGTAAACAGGATCAGGAACGATGCACCAATGATGACATCGGGACTCACGATGAGCACGTTATTGAGTGACAGCAGCGTGTTCTTGGTCCGTTTGCGACGCACATGGTAGATCGCCAGTGCTCCTGCAACACCAAGGATCGTTGAGATCGCTGATGACAGGAGCGCAATGATAAATGTATTCAGCACAATGATGAGTAGCCGAGTATCAGCGAACACCTCTCTGTACCATTCAAGTGTGAATCCTTCGAAGCTGCGCATGTGACCGCCGCTGTTGAAGGAGTAGAAGATCAGATACGCAATCGGTGCGTACAATATGGCGAATACAACGGCTAGATAGACGTTAGACAGCTTTCCGTTTCTTCCCATTACGCACCTCCTTCTTGCCTGATCCAGTCAGGAACATAATAATCGCCATCGCAATAATCAAAAAGACGGCAATCGTTGAACCCATCCCCCAGTCCTGGGTGACGAGAAAATGCTGTTCAATCGCTGTTCCCAGCGTAATTACACGGTTCCCCGCAATAAGGCGGGTAATCATGAACAGAGACAGCGCTGGAATAAATACAGCCTGACAGCCTGATTTCACACCGCTAATCGTCAGCGGAAAGATAACCCGGCGGAAGGTCAGCCAAGATGAGGCACCCAGATCCCGCGCCGCGTAGATCAACGATGGATTCATCTCTTCCAGCGCATTGAAGATCGGCAGAATCATGAATGGAATGAAGATGTACACCGAGACAAAGATAAAACTGAAATCGGTGAACAAAATCTGCTGTGTGCCAATACCCACGACTTCAAGCAGGGAGTTGGTCAGACCGTACGTGCCAAACAGGCCGATGAAGGCGTACGCTTTTAACAAAAGATTGATCCAGCTTGGCAGAATGATCAGCAGCAACCACAGCTGCTTGTGCTTCGTCCGGGTCAGCATATACGCCGTTGGATACGAGATAAGCAGCGAGAACGCCGTAATCAGAAATGCATACCAGAACGAACTGAGCGTCATCTGCAAGTACACCGGCGTAAAGAAGCGGGCGTAGTTGCCAAACGTGAAGTTACCCTCCACATCGAAGAATGAATAATAGATGACCAGCAGAACCGGCGCCACAACAAACAACACCATCCATAGTACATATGGAATCAGATACGCATTGCGTGTGCTGGCCTTAGTCTGCATGAGCGGCCTCTTGATAGGCTTCGAGTCGTTTGTCGAACTCTTCTTCGGTCTCGTTAAAGCGCATAACGTGTACCGCTTCCGGATCGAAATACAGTCCAATCCGCGCGCCGACAACAGCTTTCTTGGTTGAATGAACAAGCCACTCATTGCCCGCATCGTCGTACGTGGATATTTCGTAATGCACTCCGCGGAATAACTGGGAGTCCACATTGACCTTCAGCTTACCTTGTTCTTCGGTTGTAATCTCAAGATCCTCTGGGCGAATGACAATCTCTACCGGCTCGTCCGGCTGGAGACCCTGATCGACACACTCGTGCTGTGCGCCAGCGAATTCCACCACAAAGTCCTGCTTCATTTTGCCCGATACAATGTTCGATTCCCCGATAAAGTCTGCCACAAAGCGGTTAATCGGCTCATCATAGATATCATTCGGTGTACCGCTCTGTTGGATCACGCCGCCATTCAGGACAAAGATCTCGTCGGACATCGCCAAGGCTTCTTCCTGATCATGTGTAACAAAGATAAACGTGATGCCCAGTCGCTGTTGCAGCTCCCGTAATTCATACTGCATTTCGGTCCGCAGCTTCAGATCGAGTGCTGAGAGCGGCTCGTCCAGCAGCAGAATTTCAGGTTCGTTCACAATGGCGCGTGCAATCGCAACACGTTGTCGTTGTCCACCAGACATTTCGCCAATTTCACGGTTCTCATAACCGGACAGATTGACGAATTTGAGGGCTTCCAACACTTTGCTGCGAATTTCAGCCGTTTTCATCTTTTTGATCCGCAAACCAAAAGCTACGTTCTCAAATACATTCAAATGTGGAAATAACGCATAATCCTGAAATACGGTATTCACCTGCCGCTGGTGGGCAGGCACCCGGTTGATAAGCGCACCATTAAAATAAATACTGCCCTGTGTCGGCTCCGCAAAACCGGCAATCAACCGCAATATCGTTGTTTTCCCGCAGCCCGATGGGCCAAGAAGCGTATAAAATTTACCCCGCTCAATCTCAAAGCTGACTGCCTTCAATACGGCTTCATCCTGATCGTATTGCTGAGTCACCGCTTCAAAGCGGATAATCGGTTGTTGTTCTGACATGCTTCACATCGCCCCCTTATACTTGAGGTACCTCTTAATTCTGTACACTTTCATTCATGCATCCTTATAGATAACCCATCTATTATATATGATTCAGGTATATCCGCAATGGTTTTGATGTAAACGCCGCATGTCATTTCTTCTTATTGTTTAAAATTCTGCATACATTACAGGTAATGTCGATAATACGTACCCATATGTAGTAATTGAAGGATTTTTAGGATTCCATTTTATGTGTGAGAGGAGTCTTGGCTCTTGGATATTCGTCGTAACCTGCCTTTGCTGATGACCATTTGTTTCCTCAGTCAGATGGGCGGATTCATGATCCTGCCCCTGTTTCCTTTGTTTATCGAGGAATTCGGCCTGTCCGGCTGGATGATGGGGGTTATTTTTGCACTCTTTTATGTAGGAAAAGTAATTGGGGGCATTCCTGCAGCGGCAATTTATAGAAAGCTCGGAGGGAAAAATGCGCTCATCCTGATGCTGATCCTGCTCGCTGTCTGTATGGGCGGCTTCGCATTGTCTTCTGCTGCGGTATTATTCGGCCTGCTCCGACTGCTGCAAGGACTCGCTTCCACCGGCCTTACCGTGGTCGTGCGTTCCATCATCGGAGATGGGGGCAATGTAGACAACCGCGGCCTGTACAATGGATATATCAGCAGCAGTGAGGGCGGCGGTATGGTACTTGGCCCAGTCATTAGTGGCTGGCTCGCATTGCATTGGCCCTTGTCGGTGCCTTTTTTACTCGTTACCGTATGTTGTCTGATGGCCGTGGTCGCTGCGATGGGGATGAAGACGACGGCACCAGCTAGAGCTACTCATGAGTCTGGGAGTACGTTAAGTGATCATCTAATAGAAGATCCTTCTGCGACGGTGACACAAGAACCTCTGGACAACTTAACAAATTCAGTGCTCTCCACGGATGAAGTTGTTGTAGATTCCACCACAAGTGACTCCCACCCTAATACTACTGTATCGACTGAACTTCCTTTATCTTCATCACGGTCTGATGCAAAGCATACTCAAGATTTGTCTACAAGGCTCACACAGCGGCAACAACTACTTGGCTACGGTACGGTGCATTTTCTGGAGATGAGTGCCTATGCGGTGTTTCTCACCTACTTCGCACTGTATGCAGCTCACATCATGCATTGGGACCCGTTTGCAACCAGTCTCGCCTTCACTGTATCCGGGATCTCTACTCTTGCTGCTGCTCCCTTTGTTGGTTATCTCTCTGACCGGATGGGCGATCGTCTGTTACTCTGTATGCTCGGCATGTTTCTCATTGGAATCGAAGTTGCTGTATTTCTAAGCACGTCCTCCCATCTATGGGTCTACGTTGGCATGTTGATTGGCGGGGTGGGCGGAGCATGTTACATGGATTCGTTCTTTGCTCATATTGGTGATCATATCCCGGACGAGAGTCGAAGTTCTGTCATAGGCAAAATTGTCTCAGCTGCCGAGATCGGCTCCATCGTATCTCCACTGGTTGCTGCGTTGCTTATGGAAGTTGGATCGCTTTACTCCGTGTTTGTGTTCAATCTGGTGTTGATTGCTGTTGCCATTGTAGTTCAGGCCGCTATGCGAAGTCGGTATAAGACAAGACGGGTGTAAAAGCAAAAGGGAGATGTCCCACAAGTCACGAACATGACGGAGGACATCCCTCTTTGGCATACTTTTTTTCTAACGAACTGCACAAGTGTTATTGCTTCAATTTCTACTTCGTTAAATTAAAAGTTCCATAGTAATCCGTTCTATAAGGCGCGCTCGGTTCGTTAGCTCTACAACTCGTGAGAGAAACCATCTCGATGGCAACCTCTCAATTATGATTTGCCCAATAATGTTGCAATGTGCACTGCATTTTCTTGGATTTTTCTTTTTAAGTAAGGATCGGTCGTGTCAGGTAATTCTGTTGGTTTGTAAAACTTTGCTTCAAGAACTTCAACCCCATCTGGCTTCAGTTCTCCCTCATACTCCGTGCAGATATAACCAATGACCACATTGTAGTATTCATGCCCATTTCTTAATTTCGTGTATAACTCTTTTCCTGAGAAGACGCCATACAGATGAAGTTTCTTGATCTCTATCCCAATCTCTTCTCTGACCTCTCGCATTGCAGACTCTTCCACCGATTCGCCGAGTTCCATATTTCCACCCGGTACTCCCCACGTATCATCCAGATGTCGAACCAATAAAATCTCACCTGTCTTATTCAAGATCAATATACTCGGTCTCACCAAAATAACAGGAGCATTGCCAACCATTCCTCGCAACGTTTCAATATAACCCATGGATTGTTCCCTCCCCTATGTGAAGTCAAAGTCATGGCTTCATTATAGGCGTGTTATATATTTCCATATAGAGAAAGAATCTTTTCATTTTTTTCCTATTTTAAGTCCTTCTTTTGGATAAAAAAGGATTACAAAAAATAACCCGTCTGCACAATTTAATGTGCAAACGGGCATTTCATTGGTGCATCTCCGGCCTGTGGCTGGGGATTCACTACCTGTGCATTCTGCTGCTCGCTACTTCGCGGCTCTGCGGCAGATGCCACGCCATCTTTCAGGGTATACGCCTGATCCTGACGGAAAAAGTTTGGCTTCACAATCTCATTGCGATAGGAGCTGTGGAAAATATGCGTTGTCGCCGGAGACACTGGCGGAATCAGCCACACCCAATCCCCGGTCAGCTCTCGACCAGCCTTCTCTTCCCGCTGTTCAAACATAGCAAATTGCGCTGCCGCCGTGTGGTGATCCACAATGCTCACGCCTGCTTTTTTGAACGAATGCAGCACAGCCACATTCAGCTCCACCAACGCCCGGTCCTTCCACAATGTCGTTTCACTCGACGTATTCAATCCAAATGCTGCCGCCACCGCAGGCAGCATATTATACCGGAACGTATCCGCCAGATTACGGGCGCCGATCTCTGTACCCATATACCAACCATTGAATGGCGCTGCTGGATAAGATATGCCGCCAATCTCCAGTCGCATATCAGCAATCATCGGCACACCGTACCAGCGCATGCCAAGCCCCGCAATCTCATCCCGCTCCGGGTGTTCGATCATCACTTCCACAATCTCTTCTTCGGGTACAACATACCACTCTGGAGCTTGTCCTTGTGCCTGAATAATAAGCGGTAACACATCATATGAGCTACCTGCCCCTTGCCAGCCAAGTGACATCGCCGCCTTGGTCAGTTCCACCGAAGCAGGGTCTCCAACAATGCCTAGCTCTGTCTCATATCCCGCATAACGAATAAGCTGATGATTCCAGAGGCGTACCGGAGTTCCATTCGGCCCATCCGGTGGAAGAATGGTAATCATCGGGATTACTTTGCCACCGTTGGATGCTACATGGATATGATTCAGCACAGCTTCCGCTGCCGTTCCTGCCGTATCGGCGTGACGGGCGTCCACGATCCGAAGTTTATCCCAGAACAGCCGCCCGATACAGCGGTTGCTGTTCCGCCATGCCATTTTACAACCCTGCTCCAATTCCTCTGTGGTATGCACATAAGTACCGGTTACTTCGATCTCTCCCATAACAGCAACAAGCCGGGCCTGCGCGTCTTCACGCGAATGACCCAGCTCTTCATAACATGTATATATAAACCGTTCAGCTTCTTCCTGCAATTGTTCCAGGTCTGACCGCATTGTTCATTCCACCATTCTGTACATCATGAATGCCATCATTATACGGCAAGCGCACCGGATTTGTAAGCGAACGGACACTTTGTTCACGGACTCTACATATCGTTGTCAGGATGTAGGGTGACTTTGCTTATTTGCCCAGAAATGCGTTTAACATCCAGACCTCTTTATCCAGGGCAGCGGTGAATCCAATCAGCATATCTTCCGTTGCGTTATCCTCTGCTTCTCCCGCTTCGTGAATGCCTTGATGAATCACTTCCACCATTGTACGCAGATCAGTAATCACCGACTCTACCATACGCTCAGCTGACAACTGGCCTTGTGCCTCTTCAATTGGAGACAGACGTAACTGTTCACCCATCGTAGCTACCGGACGTCCACCAATAGCAAGCAAACGTTCTGCAACTTCGTCCATATTCGCCGTAGCCAAGTTGTACAGCTCTTCGAATTTGGCATGCAGTGTGAAGAAATGAGGTCCTTGAACATACCAGTGGAAGTTATGCATTTTCGTGTACAGTACAGACCAGCCTGCGATCTGACGGTTCAGAACCTCTTGAAGTGCTGTGGCGTTGTTAGCAAAAGTGTTGTTTCTAGTTTGGATTGTGTTCATGGAATTTATCCCCTCTCGAATATAAAAATAGAATTTGAATGATTGTTATGGATTGCTTTAATTCGTTATTTTAATTTAGACTTAATCTAAATCTTGTTTTAATTATAACACCGTATATATTATTTGGGAAGGCTCTGAACTACTCTTTCGAATGAAGATTTCATGAAGCAGAGCTTCATAGAAACGTTGGCACAGACAATTAACAAAATGATGAATGTGAGCAAATTGTTCCTAAACGATTGGAGCTATGATAGACTCATCTGATTGGATTATCCATAAATTAGTGAAATAGGATGATACCCATCATAAAGATAGTTACCATTATAGGAAGTTAACTTAGTCACTATTGCGGAGGTAAACATGAGGATGTTTCAATTTAAACAAGAGTCAGGAAAAAAGATAACCAAATTTGATTCTAATTTTGTAATGTCACGTATTACGCAGACCAACAAAGCAGCTCATATCGGATGTATGCATTTAGCTGAAGGTGGAGTAGTAGGTTATCACCAAGCTGTGGTTCCTCAACTCCTTTTGATCGTAAGTGGAGAGGGTTGGGTTAGAGGTGAAGCAAATGAATACATCAAGGTTCGTTGTGGCGAAGCGGTTCTCTGGGATAAACATGAATGGCACGAAACCAAAACAGAAACTGGACTCATGGCAATTGTAATTGAAAGCGAAGAGTTAGACACTTCATTATTGACGCCTTTAGAAGTTATTGTATAAAAAAAAGCAGACCTGCACCTAAGCCGGTAACAGGACTGCTCCTTTAAACATAAATCTCCTTAAACTCGAACAGGTTCAAATGTCAGAATAGAACTGATTTCCTCATAGCTACGTGCTACAAAATGAGGTTGATGATCAGATTCCGGCAGCGCCTCCCGATGGTTGAACCAGATAACTGTCCAGCCCGCATCCACTGCACCTACCACATCATTACGCCACGAGTCTCCGATGTAATAGCTGGAACGGGCATCTGTCCCGGCCTGCTGACTCACATATTCAAACAACCTGCGATCTGGCTTCGCATAACCAGTCATACCGGAGATGAAGATCAAATGCTCGTCCACGAGACTAAGCACATCCAGTGCTTCAAGCTTGCGCCGCTGATGTTCTCCTTCTCCATTGGTGATTAGACCAACAGTATGGCCTTCTGCCTGAAGCTTTCTGATCAGCTCATACGCTCCTTCAAAAGGCACAATCTCGAACTGTCTGCTCAGATACTGTGCTTGCAGTTTTTCAGCCTGTCCCAGTTGTAGGGGAAGTCCAAATTCCTCCATCGTCATCTCAAACCTCCGACGGCGCATTCGCTCTACTGCATCCGGTTCTGGTACAGCGGACAGATCTTCTTGTGCAGACAGCCAGTCACTGTAATAACGAAAGCGGTGATACGCCTCAGCATAAGGAAAATCATCCGGCAGGCCGAGAACGTCCTGCAACGCGCCACGAAGCGGCTGCAAGTGATCATATAAGGTGTCATCCACGTCGAAAAATATGGTTTTAGCATTATTTATTTCATTCATAATGGTTGTCTATCCTCCTGCTTTTGAGTCCAAACATTCTCTTCTTACTATATATGTATTCATTTGTCCCGTCCAAACAATGAAACATCGTACTATAGACGATCAGATCTTTGCATATGAGCGAAGCCTACACAAACAGGTATATAAGCAATTGTCTTGTTCCAGTTAATGGAATATAATATATTAAAGAACCTATTAAAGATTAAAAGGTGGGATGAATATATGGAGAAATGTACTGATTGTGGAGGAACGTCTTTCGTACAAGCAACGGATTTTATCAATCTTCGTCCAATGGATAAGAAATTGGCGCTTGGCTCCGAAAGAGTATTCACGGTTTGTTTGGATTGCGGAGAGGTTGTTTCAATTAAAGTGAAAAACCCGGAGAAATTATTATAATTTGACGATGAAGCAATTTGTATAAGAGCTACAAACATAGCCCAATGAAAATCGCTAAATTAGCGATTTTTTTATTTTATGAGGGCAAATTCTTCTCGCGGGTCAAATAAGGATAGGCGAAATCGAGCGGGTAGCTTTTGAAAGAAAGCTGGTGGCTCTTTTATATAAAAAGAACACCCCCCTTCCACAACATAAATCGTAGTGAACTGAGGTGCCCTTCTTTTTCTAATCCAAATTTACTCCACTATCAAACGATCTAATTGGAGATACATCACAGAATGTGTGTATTCTAATTAGATGACTAACGATACAACCTTACCTGCATTCACATCAATCAGGCCATGGTCCGTAATTTTCAGCGCCGGACTTACCGCAAGGGAGTGAGTACTGATCGACATGATCGGGTTGTAATGTACATATCCAAGAGACAACATCGCTGCTCTCAGTTCCTTCACTTGATGGGACACCACTGCAAGTGGTTCTTCCGTCAAAATGCCACCTACGGGAAGTTCCAGATGGGACAGTACCTTACCGTCTTCCACCACACAGAAGCCACCTTGGCTCGAAATTACCGTGTTAGCTGCCAATATCATATCTTCACGATTACGTCCTACAACCAGCAGGTTGTGATTGTCGTGTGAGTATGTCGTTGCAATGGCCCCACGCTTGATGGTGTCTCCACCAATCAGACCATGTGCACGATTGCCGTTCACGCCATAACGTTCAAAGGTCGCGATCTGCGCATATCCGCTTTCTTCCCATAACAATTCACCATCCGAAGACTGAACCGGTGCAATATGTTCTTCTACAAAAGTAGAACCATCCTTCACCATCATGACACGGCATGGGTACTCACCTTCACCAGCGAAATCAACACCTGATCCACTGACTTTTGGGTCTGACAACTGAATTGCAAAATCTGCTACGCCCAACTTCTCCAACTGTACACTCTTATAGAAGTGAGGTGGGAACTGCCCGGTTATGCGTTCCTGCTTATACGGTTCGTAATCGTCATAAGCTTTGCGGCCGTTTTTGTACACCTGATCAATAGCGAGCTCCTCCAGGTTGGATACCAACACATAATCGGCCACTTTGCCTGGGGCTACGCTGCCACGATCGGTCATTTTCATTCGGGAAGCAGGGGTAGATGTTGCGGCGTAGATCGCATCTTCCGGACGCATCCCCATCTGAATCGCTTTACGTACAATATGATTCAGATGACCATGCTCCACCAGTGAATCCGGCATCACATCATCTGTTACAAAGCAGAAGTGCTGTGCCACATCATGTTGAATCAGGTACTCCATGACTTCCGGTGTCATTGATTTCTCCTGAATTTCAATAAACATGCCTGCCGCAATCCGCGCCTGCAATCCCTCAATGCTCTGATGAGTATGGTCAGAATCGATACCTGCGTAGATCAGTCGATGCAGATCGAGTCCAAGCAGTTTCGGTGTATGACCTTCGATCACCAGATCGGGATAGTTTTTGCGGATATGCTGTAAAATCTGGTTTGTCTTACACTCCGGATCACGGATGACATCGACATAGTTCATGATCTCGCCCAGACAAATGATCTCGCCAGTGGCGAGCAACACGTCCATATCTTCGATTTCAATCGAACCACCTGTTGTCTCCATTGGGGTTGCCGGAACGGAACTTGGAATCGCATAGAACATGTCCACCGTCGTCTCCCGACTCGCAGTCATCATCTCCTGCACACCCTCCAGCCCAAATACATTAGCCATCTCATGCGGTTCTGCGACAATGGATGTTACCCCGCAGCCAATCAGACCATGAGAAAAGGTTTCCGGTGTCACCATCGTACTTTCGATATGCAGATGGATATCAATCAAGCCAGGAATCATGTATCTTCCCCGCGCATCAATGACTTCGTCTGCCTGAATCATCTCAGGCCCACCGGGTCCAACATACAGGAATCTGCCGTCGAGTACAGCAACGTTGTTCATTTCAAACCGTTTATAATAACTGTTATACACATGTACATTCACAATTAGTTGATCTGCACGCATGGGGCATAATCTCCTTCTTCACAAGCATTTCACCACGATCCGGACTGGACAATGAACCTGCACTTCAATCCGATGCAATGCACTTGATTGCGTACCACTGCCTCGTCCGGAATCATCGTATGAAATGCCTTCTTTGTTGCTCTTATTTCTTAATACTGTTCCTTACATTCACGACTACTCCACCAGTACAAGCTTGTCCTGTGGGAAAATCAGGCTAACACGCTGCCCACTAAGGTACGGTGTTTCCATCTCCTGATTTGCTGTAAAGTCACCCAGCTCCGTCTCAATTACATACTGATAACTGCGTCCCAGATACGTGCTGACTTTGATAATCCCCGGCAAAGCATTCACCACATCCGCAGAAGTATCTCCACTAACGATCAGATCATCCGGGCGAATCGCGCCTTTACGAGCACCGGGACGTGCTGTTCCAGGATGCGCCGTTGCCGTAAATGTGCGGCCACCTGCATGCAATGTGATGAGTTCACCTGCATCGCTGCGATCCGCAAATTCAATGAAATTATGGAACCCAATAAACCGTGCTACAAACTCCGTTGCCGGATATTTAAAAATCGTTTCCGGGCGGTCGAGCTGCTCGACCAAGCCTTTGTTCATAATCGCTACCTGATCCGAGATCGAGAAACACTCTTCCTGATCATGAGAGACATACAACGTTGTAATGCCCAGCTCTTGCTGAATCCGGCGAATCTCCACCCGCATGTTAAGGCGCAGGTTGGCATCCAGGTTACTGAGCGGTTCGTCGAACAAGAGCAGGTCAGGTTCAATGACCAATGCGCGGGCAATCGCCACACGCTGACGCTGTCCACCGGACAGTTCTTGTGGAAAACGTTTCTCAAATCCATTCAGGTTAACAACTTCCAGGATTCGCATCACACGGGAAGAGATATCCTTGTCTTTTACTTTACGCATCCGCAGGCCAAAGGCCACGTTGTCATAGACAGATAGATGCGGGAATAACGCATAACTCTGAAATACAAATCCGAAGTTCCGCTTGTTCGCCGGAACCTTTGTATAATCCTTGCCGCCGAACATAAACTTGCCCTGTGATGCTTCCAGAAATCCGGCGATGAGGCGCAGCGTAGTTGTTTTGCCGCAACCGCTCGGTCCGAGCAGGGAGAGCAGTTTACCTTTTTCCAGCTCCAACTGAAAATCCTTCAGGATTGTCTGCTTATCGTATGCCACGGATACGTGGTCTAATGTCAGCAATGCCATAGCGTTCTGCGCCTCCAATTAACGTTTAGTAAAGTATGAAAATCCGCCCATGATCCGTTCGATCACGAACATTAAGAGTCCGGTCAGTACCATCAACAGCACGGAAATCGCTGCAATCGTTGGGTCAAAGTAATTCTCCACATACGTCAGCATCTGGATCGGTAATGTGCTTACCCCTGGTCCGGTCATGAACACCGAGATGTCCACGTTGTTGAAGGACTCCAAGAAGGCAATCAACACGGCAGCGATAATTCCTGAGCGGATGTTAGGAAGCACAATCGTAAAGAACGTTCTTACCCGTCCCGCACCAAGACTCAGCGCAGCTTCTTCCACTGCAAAGTCAAAGCTCGACAGACTCGATGCGATAACCCGAATGATAAATGGAAGCATGATAATCGTATGACCGATCAATAGTCCGAGATACATTGGCAGATGGTAGATTACGATCAGGTATTTCATCAATGTAAAACCAAGCACGATTCCCGGGATCAGTACCGGGGACAGGAACAGTGCGTTCAGCACAGACTTGCCTTTGAAATCGTAACGACTGAGTGCATACGCAGCCGGAACTCCGAGCACCAGCGCCAACAGGTTCCCCAGCAGGGAAATGATGATGGACGTCTGGAATGTGCGGAGGAATCCGCCTGTGTTGAAAATGTTCTCATACCAGCGGAAGGAGAACCCTTCCGGCGGAAATTTGAGTACCGTTCCCGGTTCAAACGAAGTGACCGATATGATCAGAAGCGGGCCCAGCAGAAAGATAAAGACCAGCAGACTGAACAGGCCCAGCCCGATATGTTTCTCCCGCATATGTCTACCCCTTCGGATTTAAAGTTTTGGCCATTTTGTTCATGACACCGACCACGACAAATGTAATTACAATCATAATCGCGGCAACAACCGAGGCCAGATACCAGTCGTTGAGGGTCATGGCGTTTTGATACAGGAACGTAGCAATTACACGCTGTTTTCCTCCAAGGAGGGCAGGTGTGGTATACGCCGTCAGGCTTCCGACAAAGACAAGCACGGCTCCGATCACAAGTCCTGGCACAGCCAGTGGGAACACGACCCGGCGGAATGCCGTAATACGCGAGGCGCCCAGACTTTGTGCTGCTTTGAGCAGGTCACCGTCAATGTTCTCCAGCACGCCCACCAGAGAGATAATCATCAATGGCAGGAACAGGTGTGTCAGACCGATCATCATCGCTGCCGGCGTGTACAGAATGTCCAGCGGCTTGTCCACGATACCCAGGCCTACAAGGGTGTTATTAATCAGCCCTTTGCGTCCAAGAATGATCATCCAGCTAAACGAGCGCACGACCGGGCTCGTCAGCAGTGGGAAGATCGCCAGTGCCAGCAAAATACCTTTGCGGCGCGGCGCTTTCTGCGAAATATAATAAGCTGTCGGGAATCCGAGCACCACACAGACGATGGTGGTGACCACGCTGACTTGCAGCGTCGTAAGCAATATTTTCAAAAAGTATGGGTCTCTGAAAAAATGCATGTATCCTTCAAACGTGAAGGAGTTTTCTTGGAAAAACGTCGATCCGATCGTCAGGACAATCGGAATGATCATAAATGCCGCCAAAAACACGAACCCCGGCAGCAATAGCCAGTAGATTACTGATTTCTTCATCGCGATACTCCTGACTTGTAAAATGGTTTTATTCACACGTTTCACTGGCGCACATTTCAAAAATAAACGTCCATGTTTAGCGCACCAGCCGTTCCGGTTACGAATCGTTCTTACGATCGCTGTTATCCTTGGATTTTCTTGATCTCCTTCTTAATAGAAGGAAAAATCCAAGGATAAAGGCGAACGCTTCGCTTCTTCAGAATCGATTTCGTCCCCTACACTACCAGCTGATTACGTAAGGATTGATTTTAGACTGAACCCCAATGCCGTGAAGATCATAGCTACGCGTTTAACGCGTTGATAAACAGTTCAAGGAAGCTTTCTGCGTCTACGGTTTCGCAGACGAGGGTGTTGGGCTGCTCACCCAAACGGTTTTGGAAGTCACATACCATCTGGCCATCGCACAGGCGGCTGGCGGTTTCGACATCCACGTAATACGATTTGCGTCCTACCAGTTCCGGGGCAAGGGCTACGCCAACGGCAAGTGGATCATGTAACGCGCAAGCGCGGACGCCATTCATTTGTTCGTAACGGTTGATGTAAATCTCCGTGCTCTGAGCAACGTACGCGCGCAGTGCAGGATCTGTGAGACGCTCAATCGTTTCTTCATTCAGCAGCGTTTGACGCGTTACATCCAGTCCGACTTGAGTAAGCTTCTCGATACCTGAATGCAGTACAATGCGAGCGGCCTCTGGATCAGCGTATGTGTTGTACTCGGCGGTTGGTGTAATATTGCCATGTCCGCGAACAACACCACCCATGAAGATGACTTCCTTCAATAAAGAAGGCAATTCAGGGCACTTCATAAGCGCGAGGGCCAAGTTCGTTAAGGGTGCGGTCATGATTAATGTCAGTTCGCCCGGATATTGCTTGGCTTGTTCCACGATGAAGTCTGGCGCAAAACCTTCCTCGGCTTTCTTAGACACGGCCGGATCAGGCAGCGCACCGCCCAATCCGTCCTGTCCATGTACCCGGTGTTCATAATGCGATTTGCGAGTGAGCGGTCCAGCTGCTCCGGCAATGACCGGAATTTCAGGTGCACCCGCGAGTTCAAGAATTTTGCACGTATTCTCTGTTGCCTGCTGGAGTGATACGTTCCCACAGACTGTGGTGATACCGAGAATGTCCAACTTCCGGCTTTTGACGGCCAGCAAAATCGCCAGTGCATCGTCAATCCCCGTGTCCACATCCAGAATGATGCGATTTTGCGCTTCACTCATCCGTTCTCAACTCCTATGCGGTGATATGGTTGCTTGCTGCAAATGATATAAGTTAAACATGTTGACCAAAGATAACTTTTAAGTCAGTCGGTTACTTGTATTTATTGTGCAATCTCACGGTTCCAGCGATCTGTCCAGCCTTTAACCTGTTGATTCACAAATTCCATATCCAGCTTGTTCAGCTTCTCAACAACTTCAGCGCCATATGTTACGCCTTCTGCTTCTTCAGCAGTCAGTTCAACCTTGGTGTTAACCGGGGAATCGACTTTAGCTTTAGCAGATTTCGCTTGTACATCCTGGCTGAGCTGCCAGTTGATGAACTCTTCAGCCAGCTCTTTGTTTTTGCTGCCCTTCACGACATTGATTGTATTCATCACGGCATATGCACCTTCGCTAGGTGTAACAAACTTCGCATTAGGCACGGCTGCTTTCAGATCTTTGAAATACATTTCCATGATTGGTCCGCCAGCAATCTCTTCTTGGGAGAACATGTTCACGAATTCGGATGTTTGGCTGTAGAATTTCACCACATTGCCGCTCAGTTTTTTCAGTTCAGCAAATGCCGCATCTTCATTAAACGTATCGTTTCCAGCTACACGAGAAGCTGCATCCACAATCATTGGGCCTGCTGTTGCTGTAATATTCGGGATCGTCAGGTTACCTTCGAACGCCGGGTCCCACAGGTCACTCCATGAAGTCACTTCTTTGGATACGAGATCCGGGTTATAAGCAATACCGAGCTGTCCAACCGTGTAGGCCGGGCCATAATCTTCACCAAGTGGTGCTTTGGCAATATCATAAATGTCATTTACATTTGGAATTTTGGAGCGGTCGATTTTCTCAAACAGACCTTCATCGATACCTTGTTGTGCATAATAATCAGACAGGTAGATAACATCGACATTTGATGTACCTTGACGAATTTTATTCAGACGTTCAGCGTTATTGCCGACTTCGAGCACGATGTCTACATTATGTTCTTTTTCAAAGGGACCAAATACTTCTTCATTAAAGAAATCTTCCGAGAAGCCCCAAGTGGAGATAACCAATTTGTTCGCTGCTGTTCCCCCACTGCCTGATCCGCCTGTCGCATCATCCGTGCTGCTGCCACAACCTGCAAGTAATACTGATGTCATTGCCACTGCTGCCAAACCGCTAATCCACTTTTTCATCATGATCCTGATTCCCCCTGATATGTGTGTTTTAACAACCCAACCATTAAGTTGAACTAAATTGATAACACATCTTACGTAGAAAACAGAAAGAACCTGGAGAAACGAAGTGTTCGCCTTTATCACAAGATTTCTCCCTTATTTAAAGGAAATAAAAGAAATCTGGGGATAACAGCGATCGAAGGGTCTTCCTGATTTTCGAAGAATATGATGTGTTATACAGGGTTAGTTCGACTTAAAAAACAAAAAGAAAAGCATTCTTGTATAAACAAGAACACTTTTCTTCGTAAACAAAGGAAAGCGACACCCGCTGCCGGTACATCATCGGTTTCTGCTTCAGAATCAATCCAAAGACAGACGCCATCATATGAAATTGTACGGAACCTGATCATGAATCCGGGCCATAACCTCTGTATACATCAACAAGAATTAATCCTGCCGATCCATCCTAGGCCTGTTCCAGAATTACATTCGTGATTGCCCACTGAGTGGACGCATCATAATCCCGCAATATAGCTTCAATTGGCAAACCCATGTGTTGCTCGAGCTTCTCCCGGAATTTCTTCTTATATAAGACAGACATGCGGAAGTCCACTTCCAGCTTTAAGCCGGGGGCCTCCCCTTCCAGGGCATCAGAGCGCGGTGAACGTCGGTGCTTCGCGTAGAAGGTCACAATATTCTGGTCAATGGTCACTCTCAGGAGAGTGGTGCCAAATCCGAACAGTTCCTTCGAGATTTCGTTATAATACTGGCACATCTTCTTCTTGCTCTCATTGCTGTCCAGTAGTTCCATGAACTCACCCACATCTCTTACTACCGTACATTCGACGTGTTAACACGATTGATTATACATAAATCTTCTGAAATGAGCAACCCAAAAGATATACTTAACATGTAAATCACACACAGAAGCGAACGATAAGACATTTACCTCCAAAAACAATTCGTCTTAAACCACCGTGAATTTACATTAAAATGCCTGCATGTCAGTCCTATACTATTGTTACTTCTAAACTACGTTTTAATACACAGCATTCGAGTCTTCGTTTCAACTTTCTCTCTGTAGGGGTATTAATTCCTGCGAAACATAGACAAACTTCGTCATCAACCGTTAAAATGAGACACAATGTTGACATGTTTTTATTTTCTAGAAATTGGAGGCTTATACCATGAAATGTCCAGTATGTAATCATGAAAATGGAGATGCCCATTTTTGCGAGAGGTGCGGCTCTAATCTAACGCAAACCACCTCTTCGCCAACTCCTGTACCAAACCCGGAATCTGCTGCTGCTTCCGAACCCGAATATACCCGTTGGTCCAGCACCCAGGCTAAATCTTCTCAGGCATCCGTTCCATCCAACACACCATCCGTATCTATTCACAAGGAACAGACAAGAGATTCAACAGGCACCAATGACCATACTTCTGCAGGGGACAATAGCTCTAATCAGTGGAATAATATCGTGCAGAATGAGAAAGTTCAGCAAGCCAAAGAAGTAAGTAAACAGTATCTATCCTATTTCCTCAGTGTATTGGCCCGTCCTTATCAGACGATGAAAACCGTTGGCGACCAGCATTCACTAAACGGATGGCTAACGATGGCGCTGATTGCAGTTCTATCTTCTACATACTTCTTAATTACCTTTAGTCGCATAGGCATGGACGGCTTGTTCATTGGTGGATTTTTAAGGCCGCTATTGTTCACCGTCATTATCCTAATTGCCTCAATTGCACTGATGTACGCTATTCTGAAGATTGAAAAAATAACCTTCCGTCCCAAAACATTGGTTGCCCAGTTCGGTACATTGCTTGTTCCTGCTGTAGTATCCCTTGTTCTGGCGAATCTGTTTATTATTATCTCGTATTCCATCGCGATCTCCTTGCTTGCTGTCTCATATATCATTGTCTTTGTCGCTCTGAACTCGGTGCTGTTCCAATATCCACTGAATCGCACCAAAGCAGCCATCGACAGCATGTACAGTGTGCTGATCGCCAATGCGGTCGTGTTCTTTATTGTTTATCAATTGCTGGGTGAAATTATTATTGGACTGATCAGCCTGATGCTTTCACCATTTGGTCGTCTGTAAAATAGTTCAGTTGGAATAAAGCTATTTACTCTCGTTACTTCGATGACAGAACAACCTTCCGATCGCTGTTATCCCATTAGATTATATTAAGGCGTTCCCTGCTCACGCGGGGAACGTCTTTTTTTGATTTTCCAAAACAGCGTTGCGCCGAATATGTTTCATACACTATAATGTGTAGTGCAATAGGTATGTTCTTATTTACGTAATAGACGAGTCCAGCAACTCTCGTTACGTAATGAGAGGATTCATCGTTGCCATAAACACTACATTATGTAGTGTATTAATCACTCATTTTACAAAGAAAGCAGAGGAACTCTCTATGGACATGACTCATATGGATCATATGCAAATGGAGCACGAGGCAGGTACATCCTACCTGTGGCTCATCGTAGGTGTAATCGTGTTGCTGTTCTCCATCGCCGCCTATATCTGGGCATCACGCACACAGGGCAAAATCCTGGGCCACATGAAAAAGAAAGAGCGGGCGGACATTCAGAAAAAAAGTCGATCCCTTCGGCTGGCTGCACACGTAATGATGGCTGTGTCGATTATTACGTTTGGCCTTTTCTTCATGCAAGGGGCAGGTAAAACATATAATGTAGCTGATCTGGAGTCCAACGCGACAATCGACGTGACGGACGATAAATATTACGGGGCTGACCATACGGAGGACCCTATTCAGTATGAGATGAAGATCCCGACTTCAGGGCCGCATAATCCACATGATATCAAGTTTGGATTTTACACCGACTTCCCGGGTTATAATTACCTGGTACACAATCTGGAGCACGGGGATATCATCATCTATTATCGTGAGAACGCAAGCGAGGATTTGAAGGAACATCTGAAATACCTCGCTAAATTCCGCGAAGCCGGAGCAGGTATTCTGGCTGTACCCAACAAGGATATTCCCGAAGGCAGTGAAGTCGTGGTGACCGCATGGACCAAAACGATGAAGCTCGACCAATTCGATGATGCCAAGGTGGGTACTTTTATTAATAAATATATTAATCAGGGACCTGAAAAGATTCCTGCCTCTGTTCGCCAGGGCGGCGGAACAATGTAATCAGGTAATCACTCAGTTATATGAAGCCCCTCTAAGGAGTAACCATGAGGTTTCCTCCAATGATGGGCATGGTCAATGTAGGATTGAAACGAAACTAGCTCCCGGATCAAATTGACTCGGGGGCTAATTCTTTATGGACCGGATGCCGATATTTCAAGTAGAAAACTGTATATTGGATATACAATACATACGAACCAAAGAAGAACGACAAACACCAAGTAAAGAGACAAAGAGACGATTGATTCAACAGATCAAGGGGGAACACTTTTACCAATGAACAGTTTGTTTATGAGGATCTTTTTATTTTTTTCCTGTCTGATGCTAGCCGCGGGTGCGGTTCTTGGCATTACCATGTACCGTTCATCGGCTCAACTGGTCGAACAATCCATGGGGATGCAGGCACAGGCTGTGGCTGAACGGGCAGTAGCAATAATTGACACCTCTCTGTATGCACCACTCAGTACCGGACAGGAGGAGACAGCGTATTATGGCACATTGCGTGAGCAGCTTAGTCAGCTGCGCGAGGCCAATGGGCTCAAATATCTGTACACACTTGGTACTCGCGAAGAAAATGGAACAAATACATATTTCTACGTTGTGGATGGGGCTGCTGCGGATGTGGCAGAGGATGACTTCTCCCCTTACGGTTCCGCAGAAGAGACCCATTATGAAGGAATGCTGCAAGCTTTTGAACAGAATGAGCCTATTCGGGGTGAACTCACACAGGATGAATATGGCGCTACCATTACAGCATATGTGCCGATCCATGGAGATGACGGAAAAGTACTGGGGCTGGTCGGTGCGGATCTGGACTCCACTGCGGTCTATGAACTGATGTCCCGCAACCGTATGACCATGATCTGGACAGCCTTGGCTATTGTTCTGCTGAGTGTCTTGCTGGTGTATGGATTCGCCCATTACTTGACCCGACCATTGGTGAAGTTGAAGAAGTTAATTACCCAGGTAGGAAAAGGCGACCTGACCGTCAACGTTGAACTTAGTCGCAAGGACGAGGTGGGACAGCTCGCTTCCGAGTTCAAACATCTGGTTACAGGTACCCGGGATGTCATGACGGGCATCCGTCAAAGCTCCGATTCTCTGCTAGAGGCTGCAGAAGGTGTATCGAAACATTCACAGGCGACTGCCGAAGCTAGTCAGCGTATTGCCGAGCATACCAATCATACGGCCAATGGAGCTGCAGAACAGGTAGCACGTGCAGGCGAAGTCACAGTAGCCATGGAAGAGATTACGCGTAGCATGCAGCATATTGCCAATTCTTCCTCCATGGTCGCGGATGTCTCACAGGAAACGACTAATAACGCGGTGCAAGGTCAAGCCAACATCAACACGGCGATTGACAGCATGGACAAAATTCATCAAGCAAATGTGCAGATGGTGGCCTCCACCTCTCAGCTGGAGCAGTACTCAGGTAAAATTGAATCGGTGGCACATCTGATGAAAGGCATCGCTTCACAGACCAATCTGCTCGCACTTAATGCAAGTATTGAAGCGGCTCGTGCAGGAGAGTATGGCAGCGGGTTTGCGGTGGTTGCCTCAGAGGTTCGCAAGCTTGCGGGGGAATCAGAGCAATCATCCCAGCATGTAACCGAACTGATCGCCGAGATGACACGCCAGACCGCCCTGTTGTCAGAACATATGTCTGCCAGCACATCAGCAGTTCAATCCGGTCTCGCTGTTGTTCAGGAGGCAGGCCGTTCATTCACATCCATTCATACCGGGATAGAGACGATGAATGATCGTCTGCACGAAGTATCCGCAGCATCCGAGCAGCTGTCTGCCAGTGCAGAAGAAGTATCCGCTTCTGTGGAGGATATGGAACATATCTCACGCGAATCCTCTTCAAGTATCCAACAGGTGTCGCACGCTACCGGAAGCCAGTTGCAATCTATGGATGAGATGCGTGCATCCGCCGAATCTCTGCGGGTATTGTCCAGTGAGCTGAACGGATTGATTAGTCGATTTAAAATATAGCGGGCAGCTTAGATTGTTATACAGATTGAACTTAAGAATATTCACACATGCCACTTCGATGACAGAACAAACTTCCGATCGCTGTTATCAATCTATATAAAATCAGCCCAAAACAAAAAGCCGCACGGCAGGGACGGGATTATGGGGTCAACCCCATTTCCGGACACTGCCTGCGGCTTTATTTTTGTTGTACCTTTAAGGATGGCAAGCCCAGAGGCTGCCTGAATTAGTAGCGCTGCGGAGCAGCTTTTTTACCCAAATCCGTCATGTACGTAAAGAACGCTTCCGGATCGGTATCATACACCAGTTGTACTGGACGTCCGTCTGCTTGCTCCACCGTGCGGCCCTGGCTAGGACCATCCGGGATGACAATACAGTTTACGGTTTTCTTCTTCACGATGTCCTCGCGTCCAACGGAAGCCGTTGTCAGCACATCCCACAGATAGTAGGTGGAATTTGTCTCACTATACACCAGTGGCGGACAACCTGCGTAACAGTTACCCAAGAAGTCAACGCCTTCGAAGCGACGCTCCGCTGCCCAGCGGTTACGAACGGCTGGAGTCAGAGGTACTTTGTTTGTGCTTTCCAGTGCAACCAGATCGATCTGGATGCCACTTTGCCATACACGGTAAGCCGCTTCCGGGTCCCAGAATACGTTCCATTCAGCTGTGCCATCATGCTCAGGTTCTTCTACGTTACCACGCTCAAATGTACCGCCCATCCATACCAGCTTGTCGATTTTCTCTTCAATGTCTGGTGCTTCGTCGAGTGCACGCGCAAGGTCAGTCAGTGGGCCTGTGAACAGGAGCAACGTTTTGCCTTCGGTATTGCGCACTTTCTCGATCAGATGCTGGTGTGCTGGAACAGTAGAGAGTGGTGCTTCCATTTTGCCGGATTCATTCAGTACTGGAAGTGCATCTACATAGAAGGAATGCAGTCTCCACGCCGCAGGAAATGGATTTTTCCCTCTGGAGTTGGATTTGGATACCTCTACGGAATATGTACCGAAACGATCGATGATTTTACGGCTGGCATCTGTTGCTGGCTCCAGATATCCGTCTGCCGGAATAACCGATACGCCGGTTACATGTACATTGTCCATTTGCAGAAGCATGAACAGCGATACGAGGTCATCTACGCCGCCGTCATGGTTGAAATACACATTAAGTTGGTTCGTCATGCTTGCTTTCATCCTTCCCCTGGTTGTCCCATTGTTGTTAATTCTTCCGTCTGCCCTAAGCCGACGCTTCCTCTATTATGTCCCAAAACACTTGGTTACGTAAACCTTCCCCATACAAAGAAAGCCAGGATTACGTCTCATCCTGCGGATATTTTACAGTTCCACCATTCCATCTCAGGAGGACAACTGGTAGAGGTCATTATCGTTCGGAAAATAAAGAAATGGACAGCAGGCTTGAAGCCCAGCCGTCCATCTGACCCAATCCATGCATTACATGGACTGGTTCTGTTTCTCTTCATTCTTCTCTGCAATCGGCACATATTTGCCTGGCCAGAAGGCCCATTTGCCCAGCAATGCGGTGATCGCCGGTACCATGAACGGACGAACCAGGAAGGTATCCAGCATCACACCAACAGCTGTGATTATACCAAACTGCACCAACACCTGAATTGGTAATGTAGCAAGTACCGCAAACGTTCCTGCCAAGATCAGACCTGCTGATGTAATAACAGAGCTTGTCTCGCCAACACCTTCTCTAATCGCTTGACGAAGCGGCATCGTTTTGCGTTTCTGCCAGATGCTAGAGATCATGAAGATGTTGTAGTCTTCACCCAGTGCCACGAGGAATACGAAGGAATACAGCGGAATCGCTCCCTGAATGGCATCTGCGCCAAGTCCGTAGTGAATGATGATCCAACCCAGACCCAATGCAGAGAAATACGATAGAACAACCGTTGCAATCAGATACGCCGTAGCTACAACTGAACGCAGATATAATAGTAATAACAATGTAATCATGCCGATGACCACTGGAATAATGATCTTGGCATCCCGTTCTCCGGTTACTTCAATGTCATACTGTTCAGCCGTCTGACCATCGATCCAGACCTGACTGTCCACATTAGCTACACCAGCGTCTTGAAGCGCCTGTTCCGCAGTAGCCCGCAGATCTGGAATATGCTGCATTGCCTCCATGGAATATGGATTCAGATTAAATTCCACATCAAAGGCGGTAATGTTGGCATTCTCGGCGCCCTGCTGGGCATCGCCTACTTTGCTAATGTAATCCAGCGATTCGAGACGCTGCTTCAGATCAGTTTCTTTGCCTTCTGCATCAACGATCACTTTCACTGGAGCCAGCTCACCTTGGGAGAACTGTTCGCCGATGACGGTGAAACCTTCGCGGGAAGGCACATCCTCCGGGAAGGAAGACAACAGATCATACGTGAATTTAACCTGAGTAGAGAATGCCGCCAGTCCTCCCAGCAATACCAACGTAATTACAAGAACGGTCCATGGCTTTGTTACTACAACACGGCCAATCCAGCTTTCCTTCACTTTGCGCGGGGCAGGAGCCGGTTTGCCTTTTTTCTTCGCACGTTCCACTTCCATCTCATGTGTACGCGGTACGAACGGGTAGAATGAACCCCGACCGAAGATCGCCAAGAGCGCTGGAACCAGAGTCAGACTTGCAATAAACATGATGAAGATGGACAGACTGAATGGTACGGCAAAGCGATGATATGCACCGTATTCAGCCAGCAACAGCACCAGTAGTGCTGCAACGACCGTGAACCCACTCATGGCAATGGCGCCGGAAGATCCGGTGATTGCCTGGAAGATGGCTTTCTTTTTGTCCGGCTCATGATAGAGAATTTGGCGGTATCTAGAGATCATGAACAGGCAGTAATCCGTTCCTGCTCCAAATAACAATACAGTCATGATTGAGATCGACTGTGCGTCCACCGTAATCCAGCCCTGATCTGCCATGAATCCCAGAATGGGGCTGGTCACCATATACGCGAAACCAACGGCAATGATCGGGATAATCGCCAGCACTGGCGAACGATAGATCAACAGCAACAGTACTAATACCAGTACAACCGTAGCGATCAGCAAAGATACATCGGCGGAGGAGAATAGCCCACTCGCATCAATGGATATCCCTACTGGTCCTGTCACACGGGCAATCAGTGTATTGGTATCATCTATGGCTACATCGAACGGGTTTGCCCCGAAGATGTCTTGTGTTTTTTGCTCAAGCGCTTCAATACCTTCCTTCAATTGTTCCGAAGCGGCACCTTCATTGAAGAAAAGTGGCATAACCAAGGTGCTTCCGTCTTCCGAAAGCTGGCCTTTCAATGCCTGTGGTGGCAATTGATAAAGTGGCACAACGGACTGTTGTTGTTCTACCGGATCTTGATCCAGTCGCTCCGTTAATGCCTGAATGTTCTGAATCTGCTCATCCGTCAGACCGCCGGCTTGACGCCATACGATCAGCGCGGGCAGTCCTTCACCGCCAGGGAATTCCTTCTCGGCAAGTGCAGCTGCCTGAACCGATGGCTTGGATTCACTCAGATCCTGTGCGTTATTGGTTTCACGATCACCTACAGCAGGCCATACCATGCCAAGCACAACAGCGATAATGATCCATACCAACAGTGTAATCCATTTGCTTCGTTTGCCAGCAACCCAGCGGCCGTAACCCGAACCTTCCTGCATTGTCTCTTCATCTCCCTATTCTGTTTCTATGAAGCCCTAATATATGTGATGGTGTAGTAATGAACCACGGGTCATAGTATAATCGAGTTAATTATATATACCGGAAGGTTAATTATGCAATCCTTATTTTTGTGAACACGTCTAACAAGCAATTAAATACGTAAAGAGGTATGTACCTATGAGCAAAAAAACAAACATTCCCCGGTCGCCGGGCAGACCCAAAACGGGTGCCGATCAAGCATCTGTGCAATCCAACATATTGATGACCGCTTCACGTCTGTTTATGGAATACGGGTATGAACCCGTTTCTCTCCAGCAGATTGCTTCATTATGCAATGTAACCAAAGCATCAATCTATTATCACTTCACCAGCAAAGCCGATCTGTTCACTGTTGCCATTACCCGCATGATGGCGATGGGCATGCAGCAGACTTCGCTCCGTCTGGAAGAACCCGGCTCATTGCAAGAAAGGCTGGTTAAGGTTGCTGAAGCAAAGATGCAACACTCCCATATTGAAACGGAGACCATGATGCGAGAAGCCGAGAAACATCTGGACACGGAGCAACTCGCCCAGATTCGAGAAGCGGAGGTTCGCATATTTGAAGTGCTAGCCACCCATTTTCAGAAGGAGATGGACAATGGTTACTTGCGGGTCGGAAACCCCATGCTGCTTGCCCATGCATTTACGTCACTGCTGATGCTCGCGAACCGCGAAGATGTACGCAACATGAATGACGGCAGCATTGAGGAACTCGCACGGGAACTGGTGGCCCTGTTTCTGGATGGAGCGGTAAAGCGGAACTAATAATCGCCCCAGACTCTAGCCAATGCGGCAATACCCGGGTCAATGCGTTCCGGTTCTATTCCGGCAAAACCGATAATGAACTCTCTTTTGCCGTCTGCTGGTTCGCTCCCGTTCGCCCACAAATATTCCGTTGAACTGATCTGTATCCCTGCATCTATCGCTTTGGTCACCATTTCTTGGGATGACTGTGTGGTTGCCATTCGCAATATCAGATGGAAGCCGGAATGTTGACCCCTTATTTCGGCCCGATCCCCGAAATGCAGATGAATGGCATGAACGATCAGGTCATGCTTTCGTTTGTAGACATTACGCATTTTACGAATATGTTTGCCCAGTTCCCCTTCACGCATGAACATCTCCAATGTCCGTTGATGGAGCCGTGAAGCTGATTGTTCGAATAGAATAGTCTTATACATTTCGCGAAAATCATCCATAAATTCTCTGGGAAGCACCATGTAATGGATACAAAGAGCAGGTGCGAGGACCTGTGAGAACCCACCCATGTAGATCACGCGGCTTCCTTCACGCAGCCCCTGCATGGAAGGGATTGGTCTTCCATGATACCGGAACTCCCCATCGTAATCATCCTCGATGATATATGCCTTTGTTCGTTCCGCCCAATCCAGCAACGCCAATCTTCGGGTAATCGGCATGGTCATACCTAGTGGAAATTGGTGAGAGGGCGACACACCCGCCAATTTCACCCCAGCCTGTTCCAGCTCCCTAAGGTTTATGCCATCAGGGTCCAGAGAGATCGGGACAACCTGATAACCATAATTGCGGAATGTGCCAGGTAACAGTCGGTATCCAGGATTCTCTACACCGATGGAATGCATTGATTCTCCCTTGTGAAGCAAGGTCTGTGCTAATAGGGACATTAGCAGATGCTGTTCAGCACCCACAACAATCTGCTCTGGAGAACAGCTGACTCCCCTGAACTGCGCAAGATAGACAGCAATTTCACATCGTAGCCCCCATTCTCCCTGAGGGTCCCCATAGAACAATAGCTCCTTCGCTTCTTCCCGCCAGATTCGATTAACATATTGGTGCCACTTGGCAATTGGAAACAGGCTGAAATCATTGCGTGACATATGAAAATCATATTGAACTGCTCGGGCAGGGCGTATTGCCTGATGATCTGACCACGTCGTTCGGGCCACGGGAGCTTGTCCGGCTGTCTTTTTATCTCTTTGCCCAATCTGCATGGCATGATCGCTGTCCACCATGGCACGAACACGATAACCACGACGTGGTTGACTGTATATATATCCTTCGGCGATCAATTGTTGATAGGCCCACTCCACCGGAGTGGTGCTTATCCCAAGCATCTCGGCAAGCTTTCGCACCGAAGGCAATCGGCTATACTCAGCCCAATCCCCGTGAATGATTTCCCTTTTGATATGATCCGAGAGCTGTACATAGATTGGCACACTATCGTTCTCGTCCAGCTTCGGTAATGTAATCATAATGATACACCTCATCTGTCCTGTAAAATTAATTAAAACTGTATATTTGGAAGTATACAGTATTGGGATATACTCATGTCATCATCAATATGTAACGCCAACTTTAAGAGGCAGGGCGATCTAAATCTGTCCCGCCTTGAACCCATAGGAGGAACAACTAATGTCACATTCAAAACCTTCCCCACGTATCCCCCGTCTGCTAGAAACGTCGCGCATATATCTGCGTCCTTTCGAGATTACAGATGTGGATGCTTATTTCCCCGGTCTGTTTGACTCCGAGATGCGTAGGCTGACAGGAACACAGAACAGTTTCACACGCGCTCAGGTTGAACGTTATGTTGAGAGCGCTACACAAGATGACACCAGACTCATGCTACTTATTGCTTTACAGGAAAATGACCAGATCATCGGAGATGTCGTCCTGATGGACATGCATGCCAAGAATCGCAGTGCACATATTCGGGTTGCCATCGATCAGGCGGAGCATCAAGGAAAAGGTTACGGTAGCGAGGCGTTGCTGCTTATGCTGGACTACGGCTTCGGCATCTGTAACCTGCATCGAATCGAGCTTGAGGTGTACGCCTTTAACGAGCGAGCCATTCGCACGTATGAGAAACTTGGATTCCAGCGCGAGGGTGTGAAGCGGGATGTCTTGTTCTACAACCATCAATACCATGATGCAATTCAGATGAGCATGCTGGAGGATGAGTTCAGACAACGTCATATGAAAGATCAGGTAGGGAATGTTTGATTTTTCGATCAGCTAAAATCAAACTAAAAAACCGGGGGATTTAATAACCCTCCCCGGTTAGAAACTTCAGATGACCCGTCAGCACCGACAGCTCGGCGGGTGTCTTCATATATAATTCGCCATCCGTGTCAGCTGACATCGGCGCATCTGTGTTCACTTTTAACGTAGATGCCTTGAAGTATGAAATGCTCTCACTCTGAGGTTGCCAATCTCCCTCCGGCTTGTGCGACAGAATCTCTCGCAGCAGCGGAATGCCTGTCTCATGAATAATGAGCACGTCCAGTTCGCCATCCTGCAACGCATCCGGTGCAAAGGGTAATGCATTGGTTCCCAGAAAACGGCCGTTGGCTGCATAGATCATCACAGCTTCGCCTTCCATCTCTTTCCCATCCGCCTCCAGTTGGTATCGAAACGGCTCTGTATGACTAATCGTCTGCAACGTGCTGATAAAATAACTGAGCTTACCCAGCGCGTCTTTCAGATTCTCGTTAATATTCTGCGATGCATCACTGATCAAGCCAATACCAAAAAAGTTCGTGAACACCCGATCATTAGCTCGTCCAACATCAATGGATACCACCCGACCTGCAAGCATTTCTTGTGCGGCAGTCTCTGCATCCGGTGAAATGCCGAGCGAACGCGCAAAGTCATTACAGGTACCTCCAGGCAATACACCAATCAACGGAGGATGTTGCAGATCAGCCAGTCCATTCACGCATTCATGTACCGTGCCATCCCCACCCAGGATAAACACCACATCGAATTGTTCACCGCGCTCACGACACAGCTTCTCTCCTTCACCCGGTTCATCCGTACGCACAATGACGAGTTCATGGACAGCGGGAGCCAGCACACCAGCCACAAGTCCCACTGTATTCTCACGATTGGCCTTGCCTGAATGATGATGATGAATTAACAACGCTTTGTTAAATTCCATCCCTCTTCCTCCATTCCAATGCTTGTTACCCTTTACCCACAAAGGTCGAAGCCGTAAACAAGCCTTGCGCTAAGTACTCATCATGATTTCAAATAGGTTCCCCAACCGGATATGCATCCTAATCCTCATTCATTCGTAATAGCTAGATGGCCCGTTTATCTTATAAAACCATCTCCTTGTTTAACCAGATGTATGCATGAGAAAAAGGGTTTCTCCGCACCTTAATGTCATAAGGCTGCAAATTTTGCTGGTGAGAACCCATTCAAATCGAGTCAAAACGGTTATATCTATACCATATACGAATGGAGGGATTCCCTATGATTCCGGCAACGTTGGAACAATTGGAGCAAGTTCGCAAGGAATGCCGTACCATGGTTCGCAAAAGAGCTACCGCATCTGCCGGTACAACACTCGTTCCGCTGCCCGGTACAGACGTACTGGCTGATGTGGGGATGCTGATGCAGCTGTTGCCTGCCATTAACAATAAATTCGGATTATCACAAAAACAGCTGGACGGCATGGACCCCGAGACCAAATCCATGATCTATGGATTCGTCATGTCCATCGGAAGCAAAGTCATCGGTCGTATGATCACCAAGGAATTGGTGGTACAGGTTCTGAAAAGAGTCGGCGTACGCGTAGCCACCAAATCAGTCGCCAAATTTGTCCCCTTTGCAGGACAGGGATTGGCTGCTGCACTCAGCTTCACAGCCATGCGCTATGTGGGTAACAAACATGTGGATGACTGTTATGAGGTTGTGAAACGTATGATTGAGCAGCGCGAATTAATTCCGGGTGAGCCGGCTCCGTCTGCGCTGGAGGAAGCTAACAGCGACGACGTGAAGGTAGAAGTGAAGTCGGTCTCTAGCAACGGCGCAGATGAACCTGCGAAGGATTCTAAGGATCAGTAAATAAATACTTCATATCTCAGCGTCAATCCTCTGGATACACAACAAATAGCCGGGAGCATCCCTAGGGGTGCTCCCGGCTATTCTTGTTAGTTACATTGTAATCAGATCGCCTGCGGTTGTTGCTCCGCAAACTGACTATTGTACAGATCCGCATAGAAGCCCTGACTTGCCATCAATTCATCATGATTGCCCTGTTCAATCACGTTACCATGATCCATAACCAGGATCAGATCGGCGCCGCGAATAGTGGACAAACGGTGTGCAATGACAAAGCTCGTGCGATCCTTCATCAGATCATTCATTGCTTTCTGGATAAATACTTCGGTCCGTGTATCCACGCTACTCGTCGCTTCATCCAGAATGAGGATGGCTGGGTTCGCCAGAATCGCTCTTGCAATGGTCAGCAACTGTTTCTGCCCTTGAGAGATGTTCGACGCCTCTTCATTCAGCACCGTATCATAACCATCAGGCAGTGTACGGATAAAGTGATCCGCATGTGCCGCAACGGCTGCCTTGATGACATCCTCTTCCGTAGAACCTTCTCGACCATACGCGATGTTGTCCCGAATCGTTCCGTTGAACAACCAGGTATCCTGAAGCACCATGCCGAACAGACTGCGCAGCTTGCCACGCTCCATGTCCTTAATGTCGGCACCGTCAATCGTAATCCGACCATCCTGAATTTCGTAGAAACGCATTAACAGGTTGATGAGAGTTGTTTTACCGGCTCCCGTTGGTCCAACAATGGCTACCGTCTGTCCCGGTTTTACATCAATATTCATGTTATGAATGAGCAGTTCATTTTCTTTATATCCAAAGTTAACACCTTGGAATGCAACCGCACCTTTAGGCTGCTGTAGTTGCACGGGTTGTTTGGACTCCGGAACTTCTTCCTCTTCATCCAGCAACTCGAATACTCGTTCTGCCGAAGCAATCGTTGATTGAATGATATTGGAGATATTTGCAATCTGGTTAATCGGTTGTGTGAATTGACGGGAGTACTGTGTGAAGGCCAGAATATCCCCGATAGAGATCGATCCGCGTGTAACGAAAATCCCACCAACCACACAGATCAGCACATAACCCAGATTACCCACAAAACTCATGAGCGGCATAATAATACCGGAGATAAACTGGGCTTTCCAGCCGGATTCATACAGTTCTTCATTGACCTTCTCAAATTGCTGTACGGATTGTTCTTCACGTCCAAATGCTTTGACGACCTTGTGTCCCGTGTACATCTCTTCGACATGACCATTCAGTTCCCCAAGGGATTTCTGTTGACCCGCAAAGTGTTTTTGCGAACGAGATGCGACTAGCATGACAACAACTACACTGAGTGGCAACGTCAAAATCGTGATCAAGGTCATCCATGGACTAATCGTCAGCATCATAATAATTACGCCGACAATTGTGACGATAGATGTAATGAACTGTGCCAAACTTTGCTGAAGTGTATTACTGATATTGTCCACGTCATTCGTGGCACGGCTAAGTGTCTCCCCAGTTGTGCGGGAGTCAAAATATTTCAAAGGAAGACGTCCAACCTTCGCACTGATCTGCTCACGCATGTCATATACAACACGCTGGGCCACACCAGCCATCAGGTATTGCTGAACATACATAAATGCAGCACTGAACAGATACAGTCCGCCAAGCAGATATAATACTTTCATCAATGCAGGAAAATCAATCCCGGCTCCCTGTACACCTTGAAGGATGGCAATGGCGCCTTTACTGAGAATATCCGTTCCTTCGGCCATAACTTTTGGACTGATGATGCTGAATACGGTACTCAAGATGGCTGCAACCAGCACACCTAACAGACGAGAACTATGGGGCTGGAGATAACGAATCAAGCGACGCAGTGTGCCTTTGAAATCTTTGGCTTTCTCAGCGGGAGGTCGCATGCCCATTCCGGGACCTGGACCCGGCCCACCATGGGGACGAGGCGACTTGCGTTCTGTACGTTCACTCATGCGATCTCCTCCTCTGTCAGCTGGGAGGATACAATCTCGCGATACACTTCATTGTGCTCCAGCAGCTCTTTATGTGTTCCTGAACCGACAATTCGGCCCTCATCCATAACCAAAATTCGATCGGCATCCATTACTGTACTTACGCGTTGCGCAACAATTAGCACAGCCGCTTCTGTCGTTTCAGACTTCAGCGCAGCACGAAGTTTAGCATCCGTTTTGAAATCGAGAGCAGAGAAACTGTCATCAAAGATATAGACTTCCGGACGGCGAACAAGTGCGCGAGCGATGGAAAGACGTTGCTTTTGTCCACCAGACACGTTGTTACCGCCTTGCGCGATAAGACTGTCATATCCCTCTTTCATCTCGGTAATGAAGTTCTCAGCCTGAGCCGTACGGGCCGCATGCACAACTTCATCCATTGTGGCATCGTCTTTCCCGTGACGAATATTCTCCGTAATCGTACCCGTGAAGAGAACTGCTTTTTGTGGTACAAAGCCAATTTTGGCACGTAAATCTTCCTGCCGAAGTTCACGCACATCTGTACCATTTACCCGAACACTACCTTCGGTCACATCATAAAATCGTGGGATAAGACTGAGCAATGTTGATTTCCCAGAACCCGTACCGCCAATGATGGCTGTTGTCTCACCTGAGCGAGCTGTGAAGGAGATATTGGATAAAGCTGGATTCTCTGCACCCGGATAACGGAAAGTTACATTGTCAAACTCAATCATACCCTGCATGGATTTCATACCACGAGGCTGCTCGGGATTGCTAAGATCCGGCTGCATATCAAGCACTTCGTTGATCCGTTCTGCCGATGCCGAAGCTCTTGGAATCATGACAAAGATCATGGAAACCATAATCAGTGAGAACATGATTTGCATTGCATATTGGATGAAGGCAATCAATGCACCGATATTCATATTGCCGCTGTCGATCCGCATTCCACCAAAATAAAGGATGGCAATCATCGAAAAGTTCATAACCAGCATCATCACAGGCATGATGGTCGCCATGAGCACATTAACTTTGATCGATGAATCTCTCAGTTCTGTGTTGGCCCCGTTAAAGCGCACTTTCTCATGCTCCCCACGGTTGAATGAACGAACAACCCGAATCCCTGTTAACTGCTCACGCAGCACCAGGTTGAGACGGTCCAGCTTTTTCTGAATGGTTTTGAACAAAGGTAAACCCTTGGCGCCAATCAGCGCAATAGCTCCACCCAGTACCGGAAGCACGACCAGGAAAATCGTAGACAATTTGGCGTCCTGAGATACCGCCATGAAGATACCCCCGATACACATGAGCGGAGCCATAATCATCATTCGCAGCATCATCGTAAGTACATTCTGTACCTGCGTGATGTCATTCGTTGTACGCGTAATCAGTGAAGCAGTCCCCATCTTATCGAACTCTTGGAGAGAGAAGTTCTCCACATGGCGAAATACTCTGCTCCGCAGTTGTTTGGCAAATCCACCCGCTGTTCGAGATGAGAGATAACTGGCAATCACCGAACACGCTGTTCCGCCAATCGCGATGACCAACATCCATCCACCAATCTGCCAGATATACGGGATATCCCCTTTAATGATGCCGTCATTCACAATATCTGCCATTAACGTAGGCAGGTACAATTCAGCAAGCGACTGAAACAGTACCAAAACCAGAATGAAAATAATCGGAATTCGGTATGGCTTCAGCATGCTAAACAGTTTCATCATGGCGTATCATCTCCTCTTGTCGAATCATCCTTTTGCAAGGAAGTTAATGTATCAAAAAAGGTGTATACCTTTGTCAACAACTCAGCCAGCTGAGTACTGTCTTGCTCACCCAAATGCTCAACTAACTTATTGAATATTTCCATACGCTCTTGGTGAGCAGCCCGAATAATTTCACGACCTGCTTCAGTGATCGTGATGCGGACAGCACGGCGATCCTCCGGGTCCATCGTCCGTTTGACCAGCCCCTCATCTTCAAGGCCACGAATAACAGGTGTAATGGTTGGTGACTTCACTCGTAACAATGCGCTGATTTCCGAGACTTTCATTCCAGGATGATTGGATTGGATCGTGTCATTGAAATCAGGCGGATTGTCCTGCCAGTTCAATTGTTCTCCCGGATGCATCCCGTGGAGTAAACAACCCAGCACCATAATTTCATTGTGATTGCGCCCATGAGGTTTATGTTGCCTCCATTTGCCTTTATTAAACTGCATAATGGAGTACAAAAGCTTCTGAGCGACCGGATCTATACCAGTCATAATGGGTCCCTCCTTCTTCCTTTATCATTCCATAGACATCCAACATCATAGGACATCTATTAAATAGCAGTACAATTAAATAGATGCACAATTAATTAGGTGTACTAAGTATATTATCGTAAGAAGCCAATGTCAAACATCTAAAAATAACCAATATAAACCCATAACCAAGAGCCTATACGCGCTTGATTATGGGTTTTGTCATTTGGCATTCATTGGAGGCCGCTATACTTATTATGTGCCATTCCATAAATTCAACTTACAAAGAAGCTCCCATTCCCTACTCCGGTGGATGATGACCCGGAGTAGGAATGGGAGCATTTTGGATTGCGATTGAAAAGTAGAAACTAGAGAATCTTCTTATTGCATAACTTGCATGATTAGATGCGCTTGTTAATCATCAAGACTGTGAAGCAGAGACTGTTTTAAGTACTGAGGCAAACGGGAAATATTCTTTTGCATTGTTGTAGGCAATGCCCTGTACGATCTGACCGAGCAACTCCATATCCTGCGGTGCCTCGCCCTGTTCAGCCCATTCACCAATGAGATTGCAGACCAGACGACGGAAATACTCATGCCGGGTGTAGGACAGGAAGCTGCGCGAATCAGTCAGCATGCCGACAAATCGGCTGAGCAGACCAACATTCGCCAGGGCTTTCATCTGGGCTAGCATGCCGTCCTTTGTATCATTGAACCACCATGCTGCGCCAAGCTGGATTTTGCCCGGAATGCCCCCGCCCTGGAAGCTGCCGATGATCGCCGCGAGCACCTCGTTGTCCCTTGGATTCAGAGAATACAAAATCGTTTTGGGCAGCGCTTGTTGCTGCTCCAACGCGTCGAGCAATCCAATCATTGCCGATGACAGTGGCGTATCATTCACGGCATCATAACCGGTATCCGGCCCAAGCTTGGCAAACATCCGCGTATTGTTGTTACGGGCTGCATTAATGTGGAACTGCATCACCCAGCCTCGCTCTGCATACAGTTTGCCAAGGAACGTCAGCGTCACTGTCTTGTACTTGTCCTCTTCCTCACGAGTTACCTTCTGACCTGCAAGTGCCTTTGCAAAGATGGCACCAGCCTCTTCGCGTGTAGCCACGCCGTATGGAACATAATCCAGTGCATGGTCAGAGACTCTGCCGCCGACGGAATGGAAGAATTCCACTCGGGACTCCAACGCAGCAAGGAAGGATTCATAATCTGAAATCGCAGTGCCAGATGCCTGCGACAGCTTGCCTACCCATTCGGTGAAGGTATCCCGGTTCAATTCCAAGCCTTTATCCGGGCGGAAAGAAGGCAATACCGCCGTGTCAAAGCCTTCGATTTCCTGAATCTTCAGATGATACTCCAGAGAATCCGTTGGATCATCGGTTGTGCACACAACAGTGACATTGGATTTGGTAATTAGATCACGTGCACCGAATCCGTCACTGTTCAGTTTGGCATTTACTTTGTCCCAGATGGTTGGTGCGCTTGTCTCATTCAGTACTTCGTAGACGCCGAAATATCGCTGTAATTCCAGATGAGACCAGGCGTACAGCGGATTACCAATCATCATGGGGACCGTTTTGGCGTAAGCCAGGAAACGATCGTAATCGGTTACTCCCTCGCCGCCGGTCACATATTGCTCTTCAATTCCGTTTGCGCGCATGAGCCGCCACTTATAGTGATCACCGTATAACCAAGCCTCTGTAAGATTGCCAAAGGTTTTGTTCTCGTAGATCTCCTGAGGACTGAGGTGGCAATGATAATCAATAATCGGCATGTCTTTGGCATAATCCTCATATAACTTGATCGCCGTTTCATTGTGCAGCAAAAATTGTTCATCCAGAAAAGATTTCATTCGCCTCGCACGCTCCCTTTAGGTGAGTTTACGTTCATATGGGTTCACTTCCCATCTTTACGCTACACTGTTTGCCATCAAAGTTCAATATAAAATGATAGCGTTATCAAAAAAGGTTGATTTAGGCATATATTCGGGAGCAAGGTATACTGGATTTAACGCAAGGATGCTGATTTGAAGAGCACACAAGGAGATGAAATGAATTGAAAATTACTTTTCTCGGCACAGGAGATATGTTTAGCGTGGAGCAGCACCACAATAGTATGCTGGCTGAATTCGGAGACACGCATCTGGTCATTGATTTTCCGGAATCCAATGCCAAAGCACTCAAGGAATATGGATTCCCCATGACCGATATCCACAATGTGTTCATTACCCATTTGCATGAAGATCATATTAATGGTGTACAGATGCTGGGTTATTACGCACAGATCGTAGGCGACCGCAAACCCCGTCTGTTCATCCACGAACAATTGGTAGATCCGCTCTGGAACATTCTATCCCCAGGCATGCGCTACACAACAGATGGTGAACGTACTATGAGCGATTACTATGATGTCGTTCCCCTGCCAGATGGAGGCACATTTGAACTGGGCGGCGTGACGTTTGAGACCTTTCGGACGCAACATGTTCCCGGTATGGTCAGCAATGGGATACTCGCCAAGCCTTACTTCTATTACAGCGCTGACAGTACACTCGACCAGGAACGGGTGGAGCAAGTTGCCGCCGATGTGCAGCTGATTTTCCATGAATGTCATATGCATGATCTGGTGATCAAATCCCACACTTCACTGAACGATTTGGAACAACTGCCTGCCGAAGTGAGACAGAAAACCGTACTAATGCATTATCATGACGAGTACGCGGATGCGGACAAACGGGAACAGTTCAACCGCGAGCATGATCTGCGGATGGTTGGCACGTTGGAATCATTTGAACTGGAGTAGGTAAACGGAGGGTATTAGATAAGTGATGGATTCGTATCGTAATCGTTCTGTATCCTAATGGAGGTAAATGCTATGGAGTATCGATTTGAACAAGGTTACTTTCTGATATATTCTCCTGCAAGAAGCACCAGTAGTGGAGACATCATGGTGGTTAAATTACTGGAAAGACCCTTTAAGGATAGAATTGAATTCCTTATTAACAGCAAAAACTATGAGTGTACTACACACCATGAATACTTAAACTTTGAGCCAACTTCTCATCATAAACCTGAGAAGCCTGGAGCATTTTCAATGGAACGAAGTGAGTTCAATCGAATGTGGGATACGATGAATCAGTATTTTAAAAAGTAATAACCTTACTATCTCAAATAGATGAACCGGCAGCGTCTACTGAAATTCCTCATACGGAACCGGTATGCGCTGCTTTTTCCTATTTTTCTATCTCCCATGACTTCATATACTCATTCGTCCTTGGAGACGGCTCGGCCTGAATATAAAAATAATCTTCCGTTCGCTGATCATTGGGGCCATAGGAAATTTTGATATACATATCTGCATAACGCTGGAGGATATTGCTGTCGATCTCCGCCTTGGGCTTCAAGACGTAACTTCTGCTCAAACTCAATCCAAGCGGTTCCTTGTCAGACTCTAGACTAATCTCGTGTGTATTGCTCACATTGGAATGAAATAACTCTCCGGCATCTATTCGATTTATCATGTTGGGATCGAGGGTGAAGGACTGAATGACATTAACCATGGGCACCCGAGCCTCATTCACCAAAATCTCATAAGAAATCCGATCAACTCCGGATTCATGACTCACATTCACCATTGCTGTCAAAGTATAATCATCAGGCGTATCCTTCTGGAAGGACTCAGGTCTCTTCGTAACCCGCTCATTCAAATCTCTCCGCTCCGAATTCAATGTATACTCATCGCTCCGCTTCGGTTCGCCCGCTGGCCCCTGGTTTGGTCCCAAACTACAAGCCCCCAGGCACACGGCTATTACAAATAGATACATGATCAACGGGGAGAAACGGTTCATCTCTCTTTTGGGACCCATGCCATCCCTCCTTTTCTCCAATCCTCTGTAAAGAATATCGCTTATTACGATCTCTCATTTTGTTTTCTAACACTCCATATTTGGATTATTGTACCATATATTAGGATGTGAAACCGAACTGTTTCTTTCTCATTTCATGTTTTTACTTGTAGCAGTGATTCGTTTGCCTATGGCGGCGAGCCTTAACCCACGTGAAGCTAACGAATCTGAGAAGCCTTAATGCGTTAAAATCCGAGTTTTCAATATTCTAACGAATCTCAAACGCGTTAATCTAGTGATGTTGCTCCAATTGGCACTATTTCAATCGTTTTTGAGAGTAATAAGGTTACTGAGATTCGTTAGAATTCCAATAACGCTAATTCAGTGCAAATAAGGTGCGCTCAGTTCGTTAGGATGGAGTTTTAGTTGTACCTAGAAAAATGAAAAAAACCACCTGGACACAGGTATACTCGCTCTCCTGTTCAGATGGTTTAACGATAACGATCTATCTATATACTGTTTTTCATATCAATCCGTGTACCTTTTCTTATCCTGCCTGGCACATGCCGTTACTCAGCGTCAGCGCAGTCCTCATTCTGTTCAGGAAGGGCCCATACCGAGACGCCTCCACCGCACACATGGAAGGTGGCCCAGCCGTCTTCCTCAATGGTAATCTGATCCTCACAGCTCTTCGTCAGATCCACCCAGACTTCACCAGCACGATGCTCTCCGACGAACATCCTCTTCTCACCGTCATCCCCGTTGGAGATGACTACTGCACAACCGGAGCCTTCGATTTCCTTTACGCCACGACGTACCCAGCCAATCGTATTGGCGTGATCGAAGTAATCTTCCTGCTCTCCATACGCCTTGTTGCAACGGGCAGACAACAGAATGTCCAGAATTTCTTTTTTGCCATCCACAGGTTCAGGTCCACCAATGCCATAATAATCTCCGTAAAATACAACCGGATAACCATCACGACGTAATAGCGTCAAGGCATAAGCGCTCGGCTTAAACCAATCTCCAATCCATGATTCCAACGCTTCATGAGGTTGTGAGTCATGGTTATCTACAAAAGTTACCGCATGGGTAGGATGTGTCTGCACCAGGGTGTCATCAAAAATTTTGGAGAGATCAAAGTCTCTGCCTGCAAGCGAAGCCTCATGCAACTTGTAGTGAAGAGACACATCAAACAGGTCGATCTGATAGTCTACCGTATCAAGGAATTCACGACATGCATCCAGGTTTGAATTCCAGAACTCACCTACGATGTAGAAATCCTGACCGCGTTTGCGGATCATCTCTGCTGCGAACTCCTTGATGAATTCGTGGTTGATATGCTTAATCGCATCCAGCCGGAACCCACCGCACTGAAGGGTATCGATCAGCCATTTCCCCCAATCGATCATCTCGCGCCGAACATCCGGGTGGTTATAATCTATATTGGCGAACATCAGATAGTCATAGTTGCCAAACTCATCATCGACATTCTCATTCCATTTTTTATTCTCTCCTGCGATGCGGAATACACCTGTTCGTTCTCCCTTGGCGTCAAAGTCTGTACCGTTGAAATGTTCAGAACTCCACTTAAAGGAGGAGTATTGATCTCCGCGACCCGGGAATGTGAATTTGGTCCAGCCCTCAATTTCGAACGGCTCAGAAATTTCCTTCGTTCGATCATTGGGATCAACCTCGATCACTTTGAACACTTCCGTCTCATCTGCTCCGGCCTTGTGATTCATAACCAGATCCACATAGACGGCAATGCCGTTCTTCTGACACTCAGCAATGGCCTCCACCAGTTCCTGCTTGGTGCCATATTTGGTCCGTACGGTACCCTTTTGATCAAATTCGCCCAGATCGTACAGATCATATACACCATAACCTGTATCTTCTGCTGACACTGCCTTGGTTACGGGTGGTACCCATACCGAGTCAATACCTTTGGCTTTCAGTTCCGGGGCCATTTCAGCCAGTCGCTTCCAATGATCTCCGTCTGCAGCCAGGTGCCATTCAAAAAACTGCATCATGGTATGATTTCTCTTCATTATAACCGACCTCCTTGATTGCTTTCGAAGCGGACCGCGGAACGGATAGGGTAATCGCCGTTGTTCGTTCGTTGCTAACCAAGTTATAACCCTTTCACCCTACCCTTCAATCATATAAAGGAAAGAAATCTGAGAAAAATGTTAAACTTCTTGGTTCAGCATTTGCCTGATATCATTCAAATTGCTGTGAAGATGCATCATATTCAAATTCGTTTATAGTCCCGCCACTCCTCTGGCAGTAGGGAACGATACGGTTCTTGGATAAAACGATCGTCGACCAACACCAACACACCCCTATCTTCCTCCGTCCGAATCAGCCGTCCACCTGCCTGCAGCACCTTATTCATACCCGGGAAAATATAGGCATAATTGAATCCGTTGCGTCCTGTCCGATCATAGTAATCACGTAATACGTTGTTCTCCAGACCAATCTGCGGCAGCCCCGCACCTACCACAACCACGCCATTCAAGCGGTCTCCCGGCAGATCGACACCCTCTGAGAATACGCCACCCATGACGGCAAATACCAAGCGTGTTCGTTCAGGATTGGGTTGGAAACCATCCAGAAACTGCTCCCGTTCCAGCTCGTTCATGCCTTGCTTTTGTATGACCGTATCCGCTTCACTTGGAAGCTGTGCATAGGTTTCATATATCTCGCGCATATAAGGATAGGAAGGGAAGAACACCATTAGATTGCTGCGCGGCCATTCACTTACCAGCTGTTGCAGCATCTCCGCAATGGGGCGCCGGGACTGTTCCCTGTCCTTATAACGCACGGATAAGGGCAGGAGTCTCACATCCAATTGTTCGCGCTGAAACGGCGATGGAATCTGCAATGTATAATCCTCTTCCTCTGCACCCAGCATATCCCGATAATAGCGAAGGGGTGACAATGTGGCCGAGAAATGAATGAGGGAGCGGAATCCTTTGGCCGTCTGACGAAGCAGTACCGAAGGGTCGAGACAAAATAACTTCACTCTCACTTCACTTCGAACACACTCTGCATACGTAATAAAACGTTCATCATACAGCTTGGCAATGCGCAGGAAATTCTGTGCCGTGAAGTAGGCATCCAACAGCAACTGATCCGTCTCGGCATTCCCCGAACCACCTTCAACAAGACATTGCTCCGCGACCATGACAAAAGGCTCCAGCCGTTCAATCAGTTCCTCCGGTGCTTCCTGCTGGATGATCTTTCCTTCTTCTCCACCGTTTTTCCGAAGGGTAATCAGATACTTATCAATGGCCCCCGTGTAGTCAACAATGGCTTTGGCAGCAGGCACACTGCTGTCCAGCGACTGGAACTCTCTTTTCACATCCAGGAACACTGCCTTCTCCAGCTCGGCGGAAAACATCATTCGGCCACGATCGACCAGATTATGAGCCTCGTCCACCAGTAACACCGTCTTGCGTTTCTGCTCTTCCAACATTCTTTTCAGAGAGATCCTCGGATCGAAAATATAGTTATAATCGCAGATCACCGCATCGGCTGCATACGCCGCATCCAGTGAAAACTCAAACGGACACACCCGATGTTTGCGCGCATACTGCTCGATGACTGGACGTGTCATCAACGTCTCATGTTCCAGCATGTCCAGCACGGCCCCGTTAATACGGTCATAATATCCTTCACACATGCCGCACTGCCCCGTATCACAAGCTTCCTCTTCCTTAAAACAAATCTTGTCCTTCGCGGTCAGACTGATCACATGCATCTTCAATCCTTCCGATTGCATCCGGGCAAAAGCTTCTTCTGCCGCCACCCGTGTCGTCGTCCTCGCGGTCAGATAGAACAATCGGCTTGCTTCGCCTTCACCAATCGCTTTGACCGTGGGAAACAGAACGGACATCGTTTTACCGATGCCTGTTGGTGCTTTGGCCATCAATCCCTGACCCTCACGAATCGTCTTGTATACGGCACCCGCCAGCTTCCGCTGTCCCTCCCGATATTTACGAAAAGGAAACGGCAGCTCTCGCACACTGATATCACGCTTTTCTTCATACGCAGCGATCATCTCAGCATATGGCGCATAACCGGCAATCACTTCTGCCGCAAACTGCTCCAGTTCCTGTCGTTCTGCCATTCGGCGAAACCGTCTTTCTTCATGGGTCACCGAATGCACATACGTCAACTGCACTTGCATGCGTGGTTCATCTTGCTGAACGGCGTACATATAGGCATACATCATGGCCTGTGCCCAGTGCACGGGAAGACCCTCTCCCAGATCATCCAGATTGCCCGCAGTTGATTTGATCTCATCCACCGTCAACTGACCGTCCAGACGAATTAAACCGTCACATCGCCCCTCCACCACATAGGTCAGATCCCCATGTTGGATCTCAGCTTCGAGCACAATTTCTTTTAGATCCTCTTCGGTGTACTCCTTCTGTACCCTTTGATGAATTCGAGTCCCTTCCTGCATCGAGGCATTGGTCCGGAATCCTGGACGTATGCTGCCACTGCGGTACACATACTCCACCAAAGGTCTAACCGATATCCGAATTGTTGTTGTCATACGATCACCCGTTCTGTTTGTAGTGATTATACTTTATCATGAAATATGCTTTTGGACACAGCACCACCTCGAAGAAGTGGAAAATATTACAAATAGTTATTGACATGCCATCGTCCCATAAGTAAAGTTAACTTTACGTAAAGCGAACTTTACTTATGGGAGGATATACTTGCAAAATCTAATCAGAGACAAACGAATACATATGCACATCACACAGGAAGAACTGTCTCAACGGCTAAAGGTCTCCAGGCAGACCATCATATCGTTGGAATCCGGAAAGTACAAACCTTCTCTTGTGCTTGCTCACAAGCTTGCCCAATTATTTGGCTGTCAGATCGAGGAATTATTTATTTTTGAAGGAGATGAGAATATTGAGTTCTGAATCACTGAATCGGATGATCGGGATCGGTGGAATTGTAGCTGGTTTGTTATTTGCAATACTCATTATTTTTTTCACAAGGTTGATTGCAAAAAAGCAAAACGGACTGGATGAGCGGTACCTCTATTGTATCACGAGAGCAAAAGCCTTCTCCTGGAATGCGACCACTATCAGTCTTGCTCTGGCTTGGATCCTCGTAGTTATACTAGACGGGATATCACTTTCCTTTTTCATTATTACTGCAGTGTTTGTCATTCATTGTTTATCTTCTATTGCGGCAAACCTATACTACTCTGCTCGGAATTAGCCCACCTGTCCGATACATGTGAACCGATTGGACTCGCTGATTTCCATATGCTATCTTGAAATAGAATGTACTTAATGAGGAGGCAGCTTCTATGTATATCTATTTGGTTCCTTCACCGATTCCGGATGCACTTGCTGCATACCCGCATCTGACTTTGCGAAGCGAAGAGCACGTGCGTCTGGCTATTGAATCCGCAGAACGCCTGATGAATATCGAGTCTGATGATAAAGTAGCCGCATATGAAGCTTTCGATGCCGCAGGCTCCTGGACTGGCGGAGGTTACGCTGTTCTCAACAATATCCCTGTCACAGAGGATGGTCGGAACGATTTTGAAGAACGGTTCAAGAACCGTGCCCGCAAGGTAGAAGACGAGCCTGGCTTTGTCGGTATTCGTGTGCTTCGTCCTCTGAAGTATGACACATATGTCGTACTTACACTCTGGCAGTCGGAGGAACATTTCAAAGGCTGGCAGGAATCCCAAGCTTATAGTCATGCTCACCGTAACCGCAGTACTAGCGAAGGGCTGACTGCACAGAAGCCCACCATGTTCCCCAGACCTTCTTACGTCACAACGTACACTATAGAATAACGGATTGGGTCGCATCTGGCTTTTATCGCAGTAGCCCATGTTTTTTCAAACCTCTTCCTGCATGGAAGAGGTTTTTTGCCGTCAATTGTTGAAGGCTCTCATTTTTGACACAGCCATGCTGAGATAGGATAATACTTGTTAAATGAAACTTCGGAAGGGAAGGCGGTACCTTGTCACGCAGTTCACTCACCCGATTTCTAAGCGGACCGTTTATATTCTTTACCATTATTATGATGATCAAAAGTTCACTAGCCTGGATCGTTATCTTCGATGACATCCCTGTCTGGAAACCACTGCTGACTGAATTGCCGCTCATCTGGATCGGCTTCTGTCTGATTGAGTGGTTTGCTGCCAAGCGGCGGATGTGGATATACCTTGCCATGAATTTGCTGCTCTCAGGGATTTTCTTTGCAGCCATCATGTACTACAAATACTATGGTGTAATCGTTAACTATCACGCGTTGGCACAGGTAAATCAGGTGACTTCGGTCAAGAGCAGCATGTTTTCATTGCTTGATCCCTATTACTTGTTTATTTTTGCAGACGTTCTAATCATTGGGGGGATACTCATTCGTCGTCGGATCAAGCTCGGGAGTACAGAACGTCCGAACCGCATTCCGCTTGAACGACGTGCCAGAAGACGGGTTGCCTCGGTCATTCTGACCCTGTCCATGATCCTGTGCATGCTCAACATCTATCCCAATCGGGCCAGCATGAGTGAGCTTACACAAGCAGAACAGATGGGCATCCTCGGTTACGAGGCATATACCATCCTGGATCGACCTGATAAACCTGTGCCCATCACTCACATCGATCAGGCTGACATCGACCAACTGAAGCAAACGACCGAACTTCCTGCGATTGTGGAGCAGGGTGCAGCGAGCGGACGCAATGTGATTATGCTCCAGTTGGAATCGTTTCAGAACTTCCTGATTGGATTAGAGGTAGATGGACAAGACATCACGCCTAATCTGAATCAATTGGCTAGACAGAGCCTGTATTTTCCGAACTTCTATCAGCAAGTGGGACAGGGAAATACATCGGATGCAGAATTTGTTGTGAACACATCGTTCTACACCCCGCCGAACGGGGCAGCAACAACTGTATATGCGGATAAAGCTCTGCCAAGTCTACCCAAGTTGATGTCAGCAAACGGATATCAGACAGCTACATTCCATACAAATGATGTTCGTTTCTGGAATAGGGATCAGTTATACAAGGCACTTGGATTCGACCAGTATTATGATATCGATTATTTCGGCACACAGGACTCTATCGCCTTTTCGGCCTCGGATGAGGTTCTGTATTCCAAAACACTGGATAAGCTGGAATCCATGCATTCTTCGGGCAAGCCCTTTTATGCCCATATCATCTCCATGTCAGCCCACCACCCGTACACTTTGCCTAAAAACAAGGTGAAGCTGACGCTGCCAGAGCGCTACAAGGATACGTTGCCCGGTGATTATCTGATATCACAGCATTATGCGGATCAGGCAGTTGGACAGTTGATTGCTGGATTGAAAGAACGGGGATTATGGGAAAATAGCTTGTTTGTCTTGTACGGGGATCACCTGGGACTTCCCATCTATTCACTGGATCGGGATGACAAAGTCCTTATGAAAGAGTTGTATGGTCGGGAATACACATCAGCAGATATGATTAATATCCCACTCATTATCTCGGCACCGGGCGTTACCCCGGGTGTACAACTGGAACAGATCGGAGGTCAGGTGGACATTCTGCCAACGATTGCGGGACTCACCGGGGTATCGCTGAAGGACCAATTACACTTCGGACAGGATTTGTTACACGAAGGTGGAAATCTCCTACCCGAACGTTATTACCTTCCTTCCGGGTCGGTGCTAAACGATGCTTCTCTCTTCATTCCGGCGAAAGGATACGGGGATGGAACGCATTATTCCCTAGCTGATGCGGGCAGACAGGATGCCGTGCAACAGCAGATGAATGTTCCTTCAGAAGAGATGCCGAAGAATGCGGGAGATGAGGAATCTCCAACTATAGCCACACCCAATCACAGTGGGCTGTCTTCTTCACGGTTTATCACGAAGGAACAATATGATCGAGCATTGGATCTTGCACACTTGTCCAACAGTTATTTAAGCCAGTTACCGGACCGAAAGGAAGTTAAATAAAAATTAATCTTAGAGTATACGGTTACTATCCTGGCGAATGGGTAGACGATTTTCTAAGGAACTCAAGACGTCTTATTTGACCTTTAGGTCCTCCTTATACATTGTAAAGAACATTAGACACGTTATTTCCCAAAATCCCCCGAAAAAACGCTGTAAACGGCTGTTTTTTCGGATATAGCGTGTCTCAGGTTCCTTAGATTTCTGCGGATGCTTCAAATCCCTGAATAAGGCGCCTCAGATTCGTTAGGACTTGCTTCGTGCCTTGCTCCAACCTCAAGCTTAGCAATCATTTTATATCTACATCCCATACCTTATTGAAACCGAAAAAGCCCATTAAACAGAACCAATCACGGTCTGATTAACGGGCCTTTTTCTGGTTTTATTGTGGCTTAGGACATTACAACGTCATCCTCTGTGACAGCCCTGCTCCCGTTTACAACGGCAGTAGTGCAACCGACTTGCGAGCAGTCAATTGCTCTACCATGGCAAGCCATTCCTGCGGTTTGTTCGGTAACACCGCATAATATCGATTCAGGAAATCAGCCACCAGGCTTGCTGGTAGTTCACCAAGCGACTCATCACCTGGCATGAAGCACAGATCCAATCCGCCAACTGCTTCACCGTCACCTTGCCAAGATGGATGAACATATGGGAAGTCCAGACGTTGGTATCCCAGATGAGACAATACTTCGCGACGTACATACGGGTCCATCGGCTTGATACCGCCAAACTCGTGATCCTGACTCAGATAAGGGTTATAGATTTCGGCAAACATACCGAACAATTCTTTCCCGTTTGCTGCAGCCAGCTTCTGCAGATCACGCTTGCGGTGATTCGCCAGGAAACTGCCGATCCCCAGTCCTTCGCGCCCAATAATCGTGAAGTCCGTCATGGCTACGTTCCAATCCTCGTAATAACGGTACTCTGTCGCTCCAACAACCTGTCCCTCATGCACAGCCACGAACACCCGAATACTCGGATCTTCCAGCGGTTCTTCCCACAGGGGAAAGTCCAGCACTTCTTCCCGCGGGAAAATCTCCTGCATCAGCTTGTGCATTTGGGCAAACAATGGATCTTTAATAGATGTAATACGCGTGAATTCCATGAATAAATACCCCCTCGATTGATGATGTATTTCGTTTAACATTTCTTTATCTGAACGGATTCCGCCACTCCATCAGGGCAGCATAGTTGCAGGATTCCTCATCGTCCAGATAGTCTGCGGTCACACCAACCGGCATGCGGCCACAGCGAAGCAGGAACGATATCACCGGGTCACGTCTCTCTCCCGCTGCTACCTGATCCAGATATTCCTGCGCAGACAGTTGGTCTGCAACCAGATGATAACCGGGCATTCTACCAGCACCTAGTAACCGATCCATCCCCTGAGCGATGACAAGGTGGTACATCGCCTGCATCATAAGCTGAGCCAGTCCCCATTTGCGGTACTTTGGACGAACACAGAGATCGACAATATACAGCGTGTTGCCATCCGGCTGGTGGTTACGAATATAGCCGTCATCCGTTACTTCGGCCCAGGTATGACTTGCTGGATGTGCAGGGTCCCACTGCATCCGCAGCGAGGTCATTGAGCCAGCCAATTCTCCACCCACTTCAATACAGATGGCACCCTCCGGGTAATGCTTCACATGACTGGTGAGCTGCTCGTGACTCCAGAGCAGCTCTTCCGGATAAGGAGGAGGGAAACTCTCCGCCTGAATGCGAATGAGTTCCTCAAAGTCGGCTGCAACATAATTGCGAACGACTGCCTTTACCCTTTTGCCACTTTGCTCCGGGTCGGTGATCAACATTTCTTTTGTATACATCTTGCCGGGTCACCCCTTTCCACTGACAAATGAATTTCCTACTCTGTTCCGTTCGACTATAAAAGTTGCTGTTTACTCCCAATCGGTATACAGATCAGTACGGCGGTCACGCCAGGTCGTTACCGATCCACGTTCGCGCACCTCATACAGCAAATCCAGATCCAGATCGGCGGTCACGATCATATCATTGTTAATCTCACCCTCAGCCAGAATGCCACGTGGCGGAAACGGGATATCATTTGGCGTAATAATTGCAGCCTGTCCATAGTTGGCACGCATGAAGTCAACGGTTGGCAGGTTACCCACTGTTCCGGTTAACACAACATACACCTGATTCTCCACCGCTCGGGCATGACTCGTATAACGCACACGATAGAAACCGTGGCGATCGTCCGTGCAGGAAGGACAGAAAATCACGTCAGCGCCTTTCGCTTTGGCCATCCGTACAATTTCCGGGAATTCAATATCGTAACAGGTCAGCATGGCAATACGGCCTTTATCGGTGTCGAACACCTCAAGTCCATCTCCGGGAGCCATGTTCCATTCCTGTACTTCGGTTGGCGTAATGTGAATCTTGTCCTGGCGCACGATGCGACCATCCGGGTAGAACATGTGGGCTGTATTATATAACTTCCCTTCACGGCGAATGACGTGGGTTCCCCCGATGACGTGCATGCCGTACTTGGCAGCAAGTGACGTGAACAGTTGTTCATATTGTTCCGTAAAGTTTGGCAGATCCTCAATCGTCAGTGCATTGCCTTGTTTGTCCCCAATGGACATTAATTGCGTTGTGAAAAATTCAGGGAACAGCACAAATTCGGTTCCGTATTCATTCGCTGTCCGTATGTAATGCTCAGCCTGAGCGGCGAACTGCTCAAACGAGCTGATTGTGTGCAATTGGTATTGTACAGCGGATACCCGCAGTTTCATGTTCGTACACCTCCACCATAATTATGCTTCCATTGTAACAACGATCCGGGGTCAACAAAAGAGTATTTACACTGGGCCCTACAATGACAGAACAACCTTCCGATCTCTTCCTTACTCACCCAGCATCGACTGTGTGAATCCGATCCACTCTCTCGTGGCAAATGAAAGATAGCGGTCCTTCCGCCAAATCATACCGAGCTGCCATGGAATCACCGGTTCCACCACCGGTATAATGCGCACGCGCATATGGTCCACCTCACGACAGATCGTCTCTGGTAGTAAGGCCACCCCCAGATTGGCGGCAACCATCGCGCTGAGCAGGTCCCACTGGGAGCTCTCATATACCACCCGGGGCTGGAACCCGGCATGCTGACAGGCCACAATGATCCGGTCATGCAACGCAAAATCTTCCCGAAACAGCACAAAGGCGTCGTTTTCCAGTTCATGCAGCGCAACCGACTCTTTCCCCGCAAGTGGATGTGAAGGGTGTACGAGCAGGTTCAGCTTCTCTTTGACAAACACAAAATGATCCAACAGCTCATCCACGGTTGGCAGTACGGCAACGCCAATATCCAGTGCACCACTGATCACATCGGCCTCCACTTTTTTGGCGCCATCCTCAAACAGCTGAATGGTCACCTGCGGGTAGGCTTTGTGAAATTCGCCAATGATCATGGGGAAAAAGCTGGACCCCACCATCGGCGGCAACCCAATCCGCAGATGACCTTTCTTCAAATTCATCAGATCGTCCAATTCGGACGACAGACTGCGGAATGATTTTTCAATCTCAAGTGCCTGCCGAAAAAACACATGACCTGCATCGGTTAATTCCACCTTTTTCCCATAACGGTCTAGTAGCGTAATACCCAATTCCTCTTCAAGACTCTTGACCGTCTTGCTGATCGTGGGCTGGGTGATATACAGTACCTCGGCGGCTTTTGTGAAGCTCTGCTGCCGGGCAACTTCCAGAAAATATTGCAAATGGCGGATATCCATTGGTTGATTCCCACCTCTCATAGATAAATGGAATAGTAAACATTCTTAATATGCATTTTACTCATGAAAGAATGCCATGTAAAATTTGTGATATCAAACAACGTTTCCATTCATTTTCATAATAACTCAAACGATTACGTTGATTATACAAGGAGGGATTGAAGTGAAAAAATGGGGCCTTGGTATTGCACAGGTTGCGCTCTTAATGGTTTTTTCACTGCTCATGGACCTGCTGGCCCGTACTCTCCATCTTCCTGTACCGGGTTCAATACTCGGTATGGTTGTGTTATTCATTCTGCTTCAGACTCGTGTCGTGAAGCTGCGCTGGATTGAAGTTGGAGCTGCCTGGCTGCTCGGTGAACTATTGTTATTTTTTATCCCGTCAGCCGTTGGCATTATGAACTATATGCCCATGCTGGAGCATGACGGACTGCAGATTTTATTCATCGTATTACTTAGCACATTCCTGGTCATGTCCTGCACAGGCCTGGTTGCTACACGAATTGCCAAACGAAAGGAGCGTCACACCGGATGATTGGATTTCTCTGCCTCTTGTTAACCGTCGGTATCTATGGGGTCGCCAAACGAATGTATCGTAATCTGCCAAAAGTATATCTGTCACCATTGCTCATTACGCCGCTGCTTGTAGTTGGCATATTGCTCGCAACGGGAACGGATTATACCACGTATAGCAGTGGCGGCAAATGGCTGAGTTTGCTTCTTCAACCGGCCACCGTGGCTTTTGCCGTACCGCTATATACCTTTTTCCATGTACTCAAAAAACATATTTCCGAGATTGTCTTCAGTGTCATGACCGGCTCGGTCGTTGCCGTACTTTCTTCTGCCCTGCTCGCCAAATGGTTGCGTCTGGATTCCGGTCTCATTCATAGTCTGATCCCAAGATCGATTACCACCCCAATTGCCATGAACGTTTCGGCTACCATCGGTGGCATACCCGCAGTGACAGCTGTTTTTGTTATTATGACTGGTCTGCTCGGAGTGATTATGGGACCTTCGATCGTCAAAATGCTGCGCATCGATGGGGAGATTGCACGAGGCACACTGTTTGGAACCGGTGCCCATGGCACAGGGACATCCAAGGCATTTGAACTAAGTTCCCTGACTGGTACCATTTCCAGCATCTCCATGGTGCTCGCTGCATTATTCACTTTAGCCGTCGCCCCCATCCTTTCCAAACTTATTTTCCCATAATAGATGGAATTATCCCACTTTTTTGAAATATTATTGTTGTATTAAAGCCCTTTCTTCCTTACAATAAGGACAGGTTTTAATTGTGAATATTGCGGAGGAGATGCGATGAAAAGAACCGGAATGAAGAGATCTCTGGACCGTCTTGGACGAATTGTCCTTCCCAAAGAAATGCGGGATACGATGGAAATCCATATCGGCGATCCGCTTGAGTTTTTCATTGAAGGGAAAGAGTTGATTTTACGAAAGTACAAATCAACATTATGTATTTTTTGCGGTGATGTAGATACGGAAATGTATTTCAAAGAACAATTCATCTGCCGGACTTGTGCAATTCAATTAAAACACCCGGATGACTCTCCCGACTGGTTCGTACCTCAGAACAAACAGGCTCCTGCACCCGTGGAGCGTCCTGCTTCCAAATCCGCCTCAGTCTCATCTCCCGCTAGGGAAGAAGGGACCACAGCTGACAACCAAGAATACCCGGATCTGCGGCCGAAGACGGCACGCATGCTGCAACAGATGAAAGAAATTGTTGAACAGAATCCCGGTTTGGCTCAACAGCAAATTGCGGAAAAGCTTGGCATCAGCCAAGGACGCGTCTCTCAATTAAAAAAGTTACTATAATCAAAATGGCATTTGATCATTTATAGTCAGAAGACCTTCCAATCCAGGAAGTCCCGCTGCAAGAGAACCCGTTGTTTTTCGTGGGTTCTTCTTTTTTTTATATTAAATCCCATTCAATCATAAAAAAGATGACCTATGCTCATCTGCAGCGGCCATCTCATGATATCGTTTCAAATCTTCTATTTATCTTTCCTTTACGCCTGAATCGCGTCCATCTGGCCTTCTTCTTCCGCTTCCAATCTGCGCATGCCTACCACCAGGACAATAATGTTAGCTACCAACAACACAGCCGGGAACGGAACAGCAGCGTATTGTGCATAGATCAGATGACTTCCCACGGCCCCAATCAGAATGAATGTCAGTATGCCAGAAGCCAGGATGCGAGTCCGTGGAATCAGCAATCCTACTGCACTAAGTAACTCCGCAGCGCCCAGCAGATACATGGTCCATGTCGGATAAGAGAAACTTTCGAATGTCTGAATCATCATGTCTGCCCCACTAATCTTGTTAAACCCTGTCATGACAAACACACCTGCAAGAATAACTAGAAAAATATAACCCAAAATTTTGTTCATATGTAGATCCTCCTGTACAAATTATATGTTCCTACTATGTAATGATTATTTGTGCTGCACATTGTAAAAAAAGAATCTATGTAAAAGTTCCCAAAGGTCACTCTGTTTTCAACCGTTTAGCCGAGTTCAATTTTCAGAATAGTACGCGTTCATATTATACGTATTATTTATCACCAACTTACTTTTATGAAGTTAGTATATAATAATAATATGATTTCTTCAAGTAATTTTTCGCTGTATGATGTATAATACATACAAAAGGTATGTTACAGTATATTTTGTAGTAACCCTCATTTATATGGATGTCCTATATTCTTAAAGCGGCAGAAACCATGTCCTTTCATATACAACCTGCGAAAAAATAACCATGAATCGAGGTGAATACGTTGAAGCTGAAAAAAGTAAAAGCACCAAGTCCCTGTATGATCACTCAAGCCATAGATATCATAGGCAAGAAGTGGGTACTGTTAATCATGTACCAACTGTTGTCCGGACCCAAGCGGTTTACGGAGCTTGAAGCAGAGATGGCGATCAGTGGACGACTTTTATCGGAGCGATTGAAGGAAATGGAGACGGAAGGTATCGTAACCCGACACATGTTTCCCGAGATACCTCCCCGTGTAGAGTATGAATTGACACCGAAAGGCAGAGCCATTGAACCTGTCATTGATCAGATCTACAGTTGGTCATCCGACTGGTTGAAACAGCAGAAATCCGAGTAGTTGAATTGCTACTTAATAATCTCTACTCAACACAAATACGCCTGAATCAGGCTGATCTGCGGATCATTCCCTGATTCAGGCATATTTATATTACCTTCAACCTTTTAATGAGAGAGATGCTTTGAAGGCTGAAGCTGTACAGGCAGACCGGAATCTGCCGATGCCAGCGCCGCCGTAGTAATCTCCTGTGTACGGCAGGCATCCGCATAATCGGACAGAATTCGTGAACGGTCTCCCGTACGCAGTGCATGAATGAACGCTTCATTCTCACGCTCGTATGGATTATGTCCTGCCGGAATCTCCAGACCTGCCATCGCATGTTTTGCGGCACTTGGCAGAAGCAAACGTTCTGGCGTCCAATCCCACACACCTGCATCCGTGTAGAACTGGAGCCCAGCGCCCCCCTCTCCGTCTGGCAACAGACATGTATTGGCGATACTGGCAATCGCTCCACTTTCCAGCTTGAGCGTCACATTCGCCACATCAGCAACGGTCACATGCTCATGCTTCTCATGCATGCTTCGCTGAGCTGCTACAGCATATACCTCCGTAACTTCTCCTGCACAATACCGAAGCAAGTCTACAATATGTGTAGTTTGCTCTACGAATTGTCCTCCTGAACCGTCCTGACGCCGCCACCAGGCGACCCCTGGCATTCCGCCCATCCAGCGGCCAAGTGCCATGCCGACCGTCTGTTCTTTCATCGACTGCTGCAGGACCTGCGCGGCCTCCTGATAACGGAAATGGTATCCTACAGAGGTTAACAATCCGCTCTTTTGCACCTGATCCAACACCTGACGCGGAACATCCATTCCGGTGCTCAAAGGTTTCTCCACCAGGAATGGAATACCACGGCGGATTAATTCGGACTCAATCGATCCGTGAGACATCGGAGGCACACAGATATACACCGCATCCAGCTTCTCACCATCCAGCATATGTTCAAGTTCCCCGTAACCAACAGCATCATAAACGGAGGCCATAGCCTCTGCCTTTTCGAGCGATGTTCCACAGACACTCGCAACACGAACACCTTCCATCCGTGCGAGAATATCCGCGTGTACCTTACTGAACCAGCCTGTTCCAATGATTCCGATCTGTAATGTCATGGATGTAATCCCCTCTCTATGTTACACGCTTACATGTTCCATTCGACTCTCGATCTTGAAATCCTGCCTCAGATTTTGCCGGATGCTTCCAGCAACAGCTGATCCAGTTCCTGTGTATGTTTAACCTCTTCCTCTTCAGACCAGTTCAAACGACCTGCCATATACGAGATAACCGCTGCTTTATAGCGACGAACTTCATCAATACGGAAGAATAAATCACCTGTTCTTCGTACCAAAAAATCAGACGGGGTTACAGCCATCTCTTCATCAATCGCGTAACTTAACATCAACAGTAGCTCCTGTGGCATGCCATGAAGCTCGGACTTGGTGCGTGGATCGGGCATTCGCTCATATAGTGCCTCCACATTGGAACCATACGTGCGGACCAGTCGCTCCGCAGCAGGTCGAGCAAGTCCCAAGGCAACACCATCCTTGATCTTGCGTTCCGCATACGATACAAATCCAGCCGATCCCCCTACATCACCGCCGGAGATGGGCATCTTCTTCGTTACACAAGGGCCTATGGAATGCCCGCTCTCCTGCTCCATCTGGCGTGCGACCAGATCAACGACCATCTCGGCCATTTTACGGTATCCGGTTAATTTGCCCCCGGCAATCGTAATCAGATTGGATTCGGATACCCAGACTTCATCTTTACGTGAAATTTCGGAAGGATTCTTGCCTTCCTCATGGATTAGTGGACGTACACCCGCCCATCCGGATTCCACATCCTCGGTACCAATCCGTACATCTGGAAACATGCCATTGACTGCATTAATGACATAATCACGGTCGGAGTCGGAAATTTGGGGGTGTGCAGGATCGTCCTGATATACGGTGTCGGTTGTCCCCACATAGGTTTTGCCATCACGCGGGACAGCAAACACCATTCGACCATCTGGTGTATCAAAATAAACCGCCTGTCTTAGCGGGAATCGTTTACCATCAAAGACCAAATGGATGCCTTTGGTCATCTGTAGCGTTTTCCCCTGGCGCGAACCATCCAATTCCCGCAGACCGTCCACCCATGGACCGGAAGCGTTGATCACCTTGCTTGCTTTTAGCGTATAGGTCTGCCCATCGATCTGATCAATAGCTTCAATACCTGTAATCTTGCCATTCTCCTTCAGGAAACCTTTCGCCTTAACGTAGTTCACTGCCTGTACCCCACGTTTGACAGCTTCTTTCATGACTTCAATGGTGAGCCTGGCATCGTCTGTCCGGTACTCCACATAGAGCCCACCACCTAACAGTCCCTGCTTGCGTAGTAAAGGTTCACTATCTGACACCGCTCCAGCATTCAACATTTGGCGCCGTTCACTGCGCTTCACCCCGGCGAGCCGATCATACACCATCAGTCCAATGGACGTGCTGAAGCGGCCGAACGTACCTGCCGTATAGATCGGTAGCAACATCGGTTCTGGCGTGGTCACATGTGGCCCATTCTCGTAGACTACAGCCCGCTCCCGTCCTACCTCAGCAACCATCTTCACTTCATATTGCTTCAAATAACGCAATCCGCCATGGACAAGTTTGGTCGATCGACTGGATGTACCTGCTGCGAAATCCTGCATTTCTACAAGCGCTGTCTTCAATCCACGGGAAGCCGCGTCCAATGCAATCCCTGCGCCTGTAATCCCACCACCAATAATTAATACGTCAAAATGTACATTCGCCATGTTTTGCAAATATTCGGTCCGGTGTGCTGACGAGAACGTTTCTGTCATTCTTGAACCTCCTATTGATTTTCTCAATTTTTCCGTAAAAAAAACAAAAAAAGGACCACGTCATTCGCTCAGCAATTGCTGAGCGGCACGTGGTCCCTCCCGATCTCCAGACATCATTTTTTAACTTGTGCCTTTATCCTATCACAGATTTTTGACGGCGTGAAGTCCTGAAATGACACATTATTCAAAAAAAATTCAAAAAGTTGTTCTGCCAAAGGATGGAATTTCAAATGAATCCACTAACCTTGTTTTTTTCCTTATAGTGGATATATATTTTACCTTCTCCAGGAAGAATAACCCTGTAAATCATGCATCATTTTCCACCAGTAAATATCATTTATAACATATGTTTAGTTAAAAAGTACAAATACCCACCCAAGAAATATTCATTTCATTCCTCTTATTTAGCATTTTTCATAATTCGAACCATTCCGCTCACGGGTACAAAAGTTGGACAGGAAGAAGCATCCTGATCCAACCAGTGTATAGACGAACAAAATCATTTCGATCTATTTCTTGCTGATTTGAAGACGCTCAGGTGATTTATGCAAAATGCTTATTTAAAAGCCATTGCTGCGTTCACTGCACGCTTCCAGCCTGCATACAGTTCTATTCGTTGTTGCTCAGCCATAACAGGCTGGAAGACACGCTCCGTATTTTCATGATCGGTCAATTCATCCGCACTCGTCCAATATCCAACCGCTAATCCTGCCAGATAAGCCGCACCCAATGCAGTTGTTTCATTCACCGTTGGGCGTTCGACAGGAATGCCCAGAATATCACTCTGGAACTGCATGAGAAAATCATTGGCCGCCGCTCCTCCATCTACACGCAGAGCATGCACAGGAATACCCGAGTCGGATTCCATTGCCTCCAGTACATCTTTGGTCTGATACGCCAACGCCTCAAGCGTAGCACGGATAAAGTGTTCCTTCGTCGTGCCTCGGGTCAAGCCAAACACCGCACCCTTAACCTCACTATCCCAATACGGACTGCCCAGTCCCACAAATGCAGGTACCATATAAACGCCGTCTGTCGAAGGCACACGTGAGGCGTAATCCTCGCTATCTTTTGAAGAGCGAAGCATCCTTAATCCGTCACGCAGCCACTGAACCGCTGAACCTGCAACAAAAATGCTGCCTTCGAGCGCATATTCAACCTTGCCATTCATCCCCCAGGCAATCGTTGTAATCAGTCCATGATTGGATTGTACCGGGTTCTCGCCCGTATTCATAAGCATAAAACAACCGGTACCATATGTATTTTTCATACTGCCCTTGGTGTAACAGCCCTGACCAAACATCGCTGCCTGTTGATCTCCTGCCGCTCCCGCAATCGGAATCCGATGCCCGAAGAAATGATAGTCTGTTGTGTGTGCATACACCTCGGATGAACCTCGCACCTCTGGCAGCATCGCCTTAGGAATGTCGAGGATATCCAACAATTCGTCATCCCATTGCAGATCATAGATGTTATAGATTAGGGTACGTGAGGCATTGGATATATCCGTGACATGTGTCCCCCCGCTCAGTTTCCAGATCAGCCAGCTATCAATCGTGCCAAACAGCACTTCACCCTTCTCTGCCCGCTCCCGGGCACCAGGGACATGATCCAGAATCCACTTAATCTTTGTTCCCGAGAAGTAGGGATCGATTAATAATCCTGTTTTACGGCGGAAAAGGTCCCCGAGACCCTGCGTCTTCAATTCTTCACAGATATCTGCGGTCTGTCTGGATTGCCATACCACTGCATTATAGATGGGTCTGCCTGTTTCTTTGTCCCATACCACAACCGTCTCCCGCTGATTGGTAATTCCAATTCCGGCAATCTGGACCGGTTTGATTCCGCTCTCTGCCAGACATGAAGCCATCACGGCAAGAATGGAACTCCAGATTTCGTTGGCATTCTGCTCTACCCAGCCCGGTTTGGGGAAATATTGAGGGAATTCCTGCTGTGCAATGTGCACGATCTCTCCGCCACGGTTAAACAGAATAGCTCGGGAGCTTGTTGTTCCCTGATCCAGAGCCAATATATATTTTTCCATACAGCCAACCTCCTGTTGTGGGTTCTTTTTACGGTGTAAGCGATTTCTCAAAGTGTCGAATCAGATCTGCATTGGATGTGGTCACTGCCGTAGCCCCGACGCCAAGCGCAAGTTCGACCTCTTCCGGTGAACGGATCAATCCCCCCGCAATAATGGGTATCCCTGTACGCACAGATACTTCCGCAATAATATGCGGAATGACGCCAGGTAATACTTCAATATAATCCGGTTGGGTTTTGGCCAGCAACAGATAACTTTTCTCCAGCGCATGGGTATCCAGTAGAAAAATACGTTGAATCGCTGTAATGCCTTTCTGCTTTGCCTTCTGAATGACACTCGCTCGCGTAGAGATCAGTCCTGCCGGGCGAATGTGCTGACACAGATACTCTGCCGCATACTCATCGTTTTTTAAACCCTGAACCAAATCTGCATGCAAAAGTATCTTCTTGTCATACCGCCGCGCCTCGTCCATTACACTCTGAAGCTGTGCAATATGGGTTTCCAGCATCACCCCATAGGTATAAGGGCCTTCAATCATCGCTTCAAACTGCTTCATGCTCTTTGCAGCCGGCAATATACGTTGTCCCTCAAATGGCACCTTGGTTCCTCCCGCATTCATCAGATGACTATATTGTATAATCCACACTGTGGGAACGGCAAGCCATTCCATGAATCAGGAAAACCTGATCGCTACCCTGTTCTCCATACCAAAAAGCCGCTGCTGTACTTCTCCATAACGGAGAGTACTACAACGACTAATCAACTAATCAATTACGTCTATTAAATAATTAAGCCTGCGCATGCGGAAGCAACGTCTCTGCTCCAGCCCAGCCATCACTTTCCGCCAAGTGACCGGAACGATTCACTTTCGTTTGCAGATACTTCTCGTTAAAAGCAGAACGATCTCCCCACAGCGGAACACGTCCGCCCACATTTAATCCCGCTTCCTGCAAGGCAGCCAGCTTCCGTGGATTGTTGGTGATCAAGGTAACCGGTGCTGTGCGAAGTGCACGCAACACAGCAATCGCATCGTCATAATTACGAGCATCGTCTGTGAATCCAAGCTGCAAGTTTGCATCTACCGTATCCAGACCTTCTTCTTGCAAAATGTACGCCATGGCTTTGCTGAACAGACCAATGCCACGTCCCTCATGGTTCGCAAGATAGAACAGTGCACCCGCTCCGTGAGCGGCGATCATTTTCATGGATTGCTCCAATTGGAAGCCGCAATCACAGCGTTTGCTGCCAAAGATGTCGCCTGTATGACAGATGCTATGCATCCGGATCAGCGCTTCCTGCGCTTCAGCAAAGTCACCATACACCAGAACACTGGATTGTTGACGCTCTGCCAGTTCAGCAGCAGCAAGAGATTCGATTAACTCGCCGCTCTCCATCGCTTTGTCCGATTTCATCCAGCTGTACCACTGGAATGTCTTGGTCTCCCCATCGAGGTTAACCGGAAGCTTGATTGGTCCCACCAGGTATATGAACTCTTTTCCACTCGGAAAAGTCTGAATTTTGGGGGCAAGCAGTTGAATAATATGTGAATTGATCATTGTCGTTCCTCCTGTTTAGGCCAACTTGTATGTTGATTGATTCGCATCCAGCGTGAAATTGGATCACTTGGATGTTATATAGTACGTATCTATATTATTCTCATCATCATTAGTTACTTTATGTAAGTTAGTTTAGAATAAAAATTATAAAGTGTCAAGTAACTTTTATTTTTAAAGTAACTACTAAAATTATGTTACGCAACGGACACAAATATGTGTTTCATTTTAGGAATATTGGGTATGAGTTTATAAACTGCTCATACACTAATGTTGTAGTCCAAAGCACTTCATGCCTCGAACTTAACGATGAGGGGGTAATACACATGATCCGCCGGAAAAGAACATGCTGGACAGCCATACTGATGGTCTGCGTCCTGCTCATAAGCGGATGCTCCATCTGGCCCGGACAGGACGATTCAGCGAACAACAAAAAGGTAGCGCTTACATTATGGTACTGGAATCGGTCCATCGATGATAAGTTGCTTGCCAGGGCTAAGGAAAAATTCCCCAATATCGAACTGACAGCTCAGAAAATCGGCGGTGATTTCAAAGCAAAGCTCAAAACAACACTCGCTGCACGCTCAGGTGAACCAGACATTGTCGCATTGAACGACTGGATCATGGAGCTTTTCCCCAGTGAGGACCGTTTCTATAATCTGTATGATCTCGGTGCAGGAGATATTGAAGACCAATATCTGCCGTGGAAATGGAAGCAAGGCGTTACGCCAAGCGGACAGATGATTGGTTTCCCGATGGATACGGGACCAACAGCCCTCTTCTACCGAGAAGATCTGTTCAAAGAGGCCGGATTGCCATCTGATCCCGAAGACGTTACACGCCAGATCAACAGCTGGGATGCATATGCTGCTGCCGGAGAACAGCTCAAGGAGAAATTCGGAGGCAAGGTTTTTCTAACCGACAATATTGCAACCGTTTACAACCAAGTCATATCGCAGTCTGCTGAGCGTTACTTCCGGCCGGACGGGTCCTTTATCGGCATGGATTCCCCTACTGTGGGCAAGAGCTGGGATACGGCCGTTGCTTTTAAAGAAAAGGGACTGCTTGCCAATGCAGATGGCTGGACTCCAGGCTGGAACGCCGCGATGAATAATGGTGAAATCGCCTCTTTCGTAGGTGCTGTCTGGATGAAACAAGTTCTTCAGGAAGCCGCTCCGGATACATCCGGGAAGTGGCGTGTCGCTCGGGCACCAGGGGGAGATGGCAATAACGGAGGATCATTCCTGTCCATCCTGAAGTCGAGTGAACATCCTCAGGAAGCCTTTGAACTGGTTCGCTGGCTGCAAAGTCCCGAAAATCAACTGGAGCAATATCAGACATTGAACCTTTTCCCTTCTGCACCAGGTGTGTTTGATGATCCTGCCATGAAAGAAAAAGAACCTTTCTTCGGTGGACAGGCGACAGGGCCTGTATTTGCCGAATCGGCACAGGAGGTGCCGGATGCTTTCTTTGGCGAACGATACCCTTCCGTACACAACATTATCACCCGGCGGCTGAATGATGTCGCGAAGCAAAATGCCGATCCACAGCAGGTCTGGACGGATACGGTACACCGCGTCGAGCGGGAATTGCAGCGTTAACCTGAAGAACGTGTGGTTTCGTTATCCGCAAAGGAGGAATTCATATGGCTGTAACTGAACCTCGTCTTACTCCCGATCCCGGACATGCAAGACCTGATCTGGATCGGCAGAAGTCACTATGGGCGAGAATGTGGGAGCATCGTGCACTCTATGTTGCGATATCGCCGTTTTATATTCTGTTTGCGGTATTTGGGCTGTTCCCAATCGGGTTCTCACTCTATCTGGCTTTTCATAAATGGGATGGCATCGGTGTCATGACGTACAACGGGTTCAACAACTTCAAATACATGCTGACCGATGCCGAGTTCTGGCAAGCCGTGGGCAACACGTTCATGATCTGGATCTATTCGACGATTCCGATGCTCTTCTTCGCCCTGATTATTGCCTTTTTGCTACATGCACCATTTGTGAAGTTCCGTACCCTGTTTCGGGTCGGTTATTTCCTGCCAAACGTCACGTCCATCGTAGCGGTAGCCATTATCTTCGGTGCCTTATTTGCCAACAATTATGGCTTTCTCAATTATCTGTTGCAGTCGGTCGGGCTACCGGTTGTGGAGTGGCTTAATGCACCATGGGGCATTAAAGTCGCAATCTCCTCCATGGTGGTCTGGCGCTGGACCGGATATAACGCCGTCATCTACCTAGCCGGACTTCAGAGTATCCCGCAGACATTATACGAAGCGGCAAAGATTGACGGCGCATCAGCGATACAGTCCTTTTTCCGAATTACAATTCCGATGCTGCGTCCTGTGATCCTGTTCACGGTCATTACATCAACGATTGGCGGTATGCAGCTGTTCACCGAGCCTCAAGTATTGGTAGGTAATGATGGCGGCGCTGGTGCAGCAGGCATGACAATTGTACTCTACCTCTACCGTGAGTCCTTCATTAACAATTACTTCGGATATGGCGCTGCTGTTGGCTGGGGTATGTTCCTCATTATCGCCCTGTTCTCGATTGTGAACTGGAAGCTTGTTCAAGGCAAATCATCCTGATGTGATAAGGGGGAGCGCACATGGCGACCAAACACCTCAAATCGCTGGTGTTGTATACCGGTCTTATCGGGGGCATGCTCATATCCATGTTCCCGTTCTATTGGCTGATTGTAATGTCCACCCGGACAACGTCCGATATCTACAAGTTCCCACCTCAGCTCTGGTTCGGGGATGAACTGTGGAATAATATTACGCGCGTATTGCAGCAGATTGATTTCTGGGGCGCCTTTCTGAATACGCTGTTTGTGTCGGGCCTTGTGACTATTCTTGTACTGTTTTTTGACTCACTGGCGGGGTTTGCGTTTGCGAAGTTCGAATTTCCCGGCAAAAAGTGGCTCTTCATCTTGCTGCTTGCTACCATGATGGTGCCTTCCCAGCTGTCGCTGGTGCCTTCCTTCGTACTCATGGCCACGTTCGGTTGGGTTGGTTCCTTCAAAGCCCTCATTATTCCGGGCATGGTGAACGCCTTCGGTATCTTCTGGATTCGTCAGTATGCCACGGAGTCGATTCCGAACGATCTGCTGGATGCAGGCCGCATCGACGGCTGTAATTTCTTCCGACTTTATTGGAACGTGGCGCTGCCAATTCTGCGACCTGCCTTTGCTTTCCTTGGCGCGTTCACCTTTATCGGAGTATGGAATGATTATCTGTGGCCGTTGATCGTCCTGACGGATGAACGCAAATACACGTTGCAGATTGCATTGTCTCAATTAAACGGGCTGTATAACACAGACTATGCGATGGTCATCGCAGGTACGTTGCTTGCTGTCATTCCGCTCATCGTGATGTTCCTGTTCATCAGCCGCCAGTTTATTTCGGATATTGCCGCAGGGGCGGTGAAGGACTAGGGTTCTGCATTTTGATCCATCCCTCAAGTCTGATATTCTTATCTATAGATGAAATAACAGATGCCATATAAGTTGGATGAATAGCGCCACGTGCGCGGAGGGGACAGAAAGGGCCTGAAGAAATGGAATGTTCGCATTTATAACCAAATTTCTCCCTTTGAAGAGGGAATCAAAGAAATTTGGGAATAACGGCGATCGGAAGGCTTTCTGCACCCGAAGTGTTAACGTTTAACAGCATTCATTCACTTATATATTCAAGAAAGAGGGATGACAAAATGGCTTCTTCACCCTATATGATCGGCGTAGATATCGGCACAACCTCCACCAAGGCCGTCTTGTTCGAACAGAACGGAACCATTGTGGCACAAGGCAGTGCCGATTATCCGCTGCACACCCCCACACCTGCGATTGCGGAGCAGGATGCGGAAGATATTTTCAAAGCAGTCATTACATCGGTTAAACAGGCCACTTCCAAAGCGGGAGTGAAGCCAGAGGACATCCTGTTTGTATCCTTCAGTTCGGCCATGCACAGCATTCTGCCTGTCGATCAACACGGCAAACCGCTGATGCGGGCCATGACTTGGGCAGATAATCGCAGTGCCGAGTGGACCGAAGTACTCAAATCCGAGATGAATGGTCACGAAATCTATCTGAGAACAGGTACGCCGATTCATCCGATGTCCCCACTCACCAAGATCATGTGGCTCACCCGGGATCAACCAGAACTTTTCAGACAGACGTACAAATTCATATCCATGAAAGAATATGTCTTCTATAAATTATTTTCTGAATACGTCATTGATCACTCCATGGCCTCCGCCACCGGACTCATGAATCTTGAGAAACTCGACTGGGATGCAGAAGCGCTGCATGTGGCGGGCATTACGCCGGAACACCTGTCCCGATTGGTTCCAACCACACATGTGCTGAAACATGGATTGCACCCGGAGTACGCCAAGGAGATGGGCATTGCGGTCACCACACCGTTTGTCATTGGGGCCAGTGATGGCGTGCTCTCCAATCTGGGTGTGAACGCCATTGATCCAGGTGTCGTGGCCGTGACTATTGGTACCAGTGGAGCGATTCGTACGGTCGTAGATAAACCGGTGACCGATCCGAAAGGACGCTTCTTCTGTTATGCACTCACGGAGGATGCATGGGTCATTGGCGGACCAGTGAACAACGGCGGTGTTATTTTCCGCTGGATTCGGGACGAGTTTGCGGCTTCCGAGGTCGAGACCGCGAAACGACTTGGCATCGATCCGTATGAAGTGCTCACTCGTGTTGCGGAAAATGTACCTCCGGGTTCGGAAGGTCTCTTGTTCCATCCGTACATGACAGGTGAGCGGGCTCCGCTCTGGAATCCGAACGCACGCGGCTCGTTCTTCGGCCTGACGCTGCATCATAAGAAGGAACATATGATTCGCGCTGCGCTCGAAGGTGTATTGTTTAACCTCTACACGGTCATGCTCGCGATTGAAGAAAAGATCGGTCGTCCGAAAAAAATCCAGGCGACAGGCGGCTTCGCCCGCTCTGAGCTATGGCGGCAGATGATGGCCGATATTTTCGATCAGGATGTCATCATTCCCGAAAGTATTGAAAGCTCCTGTCTCGGCGCAGCTGTACTGGGCTTGTACGCCCTTGGCCGCATCGATTCCCTGAGTGCCGTCTCCGGCATGATCGGATCAACGCACCGGCACCAACCAGACCCGGACAGTGTCCGTGTCTATCGTGAACTGCTGCCGATCTTTATCCGCATCTCCCGCAAATTCGAAGAAGAGTATGCGGATATCGCTGCTTTTCAGAATAAGACGATGCAAGGCTAGGACCGACATGGGGTCGCATGCAGGATGACCGAAGGATGGGACGGTTTAGGTTCTGAGCTTTTGAGAGTTGGAAATTTGAGGGTTAAACGTCTGGAATGTTACACGGTGGAGGGTCAAAACGTTGAACATGGAATGGTCTAACGAATCGTAGACGTCTTATATGATGTTTATAACATGTTTTCAAAATCTAACGAACCTGAGACACCTTATATCGGCGTACATGCGCACAAAACTGCTCTAGAACCTAATATGTAGTCTATTAACGTGTCTGTGGTTCGTTAGAAAATTACTTTTGCCAAATATCCTCCAATAGCGTGTCTCAGATTCGTTAGAATTAATACGAGATGCCGTAAGTTAAAGAGGCCCACCCCGCCATGGTTATGTCCATATGGGAATGGGCTTTTTTTTCATGCACAGACTATATAAACTCTATTTAGAATGTATCAATTTATCTCTCAGCATTCTTGGAGCTTCCCTTTATGTTCTATTAAAGTATCCAGGGGCCGCCACAGCAACCGTCCTAAAATAGAAAAATCTCTTTTCCAGTTCCTGATTCTCTGGTGAAAACTCGGTCAGAAACTCAACTGAATTCAACATTTCTTCGGTCATCACGCTAGGTCTCCACAAAGCCAATTGGATGTCTTTGAAAATAAAAGAAAATCCCAACTCCGCATCGATGTCTCGAGTATATGGTGTCTTACTATCTATTAGCTTAACGAGATCATCAGCCTTTGTTCGAAAAACATCAATATTATCATATGTAAGGACAACATCAGATTCATCAGGTGGATAATCGTGTGGATTACTTACTTCAATGAAATAGAGTTTATGTTCCAAATCATACTCCAATTGGTTATAGAGCTGACTAATCTCCGGGGTGATGCACTCAATGATCTCTTCTACCTCTGATTTACTCATTCCCAACTTAAATGGTCCAATGCCGACCATGGGTATGACCTCTAAAGGTTCCATGACGTTTCGGTTCCCAATTTCGTTCATGTAGTTCACTCCTCTTTATTTCAACAACTAAGAATTACAACGTTCATCCCTATACTCTAATCCTACCCTAAAAAGAATGATTGAGCATGTTGGGTATAACAAAACCCCACAGCATGAAAGAACGGTGGAGTTAAGGTTTCCTATCTTTTATTGACTCAGATTTCTAACAACTATAGAACTGAAATCCTAGATTTTAATTACTGATTATACTTGCTGAACGCATTCTGATCGGCCTGTACATTCTCCAGATACACAATCTGCCCCGCATCATTTACACGCGCGATATCAATGCCTGCTTTGGCATATACCGTTCCGTCTGCCGCTTGTCCGCATACTGCCCAGTTCGTTTGGTAGCTGCCGTCAGGCTGTTGCACCCAACCGTCCCACATATGTTTTACATCCTTATTGTACTCGTAAAAAGCTTTCATAAAACCATCGAACCCTGATCTGCTGCTGCCGTTAAGCACAATCTCTGCATCCGGTGTGAACAGGGACAATAAGTCCTGCATCGCGCGCTCATCTGTGCGTGAAGCATCAAATAAACGGAAATAGTTGTTCAACATCGTAGTTGTATTTGTGGTACTTATAGTACTCATTCATATTCCTCCTAGAATAAAAAACCGTTTTCCAATCTTTCAGTTCGAATATTTTCGAACTAACTGAAAAGAAATGTATCATACTTCTTATACTGCCTGCAAGAAATATATAAGTTGAGACCGACTTTTACACTAACACGGAGAGTGCAGAACCAATCTGAAGAAGCGAAGCGTGCGCATTTATCACCGGATTTTTCCCTTGGACCAAGGGAATAAAGAAAATCTGGGGATAAGAGCGATCGAAAGATGGTACTGCAATCGGAGTAAACAAGTGTAATAGTTACAGTTCAACTTCTATAGTTCGATTTTTTTCAAACATTGAAAGGTACAGCCGATTATGCTAACGTCATAGATATGAGAACTCCAACGATACCTATGGCTTCGGAACTGAAGTTGACCACGGTCTGCAATGCATTGGGTGATCCGATCCGTATGAAAATTGCACACTGTCTGGCCAGCTCTGGCGAGAAAAACTGTTCCGCCTTCGAAGTAGACCATATTTCCAAATCCACGTTGTCCCATCACATCAAAATTTTACGTGAAGCTGGCGTGATCCAGCCTCGCATTGAAGGTAAACAGCACTTTTATTCCCTACGAAAGGAAGAACTGAACACACGTTTTCCAGGCCTCGTTGACATGATTCTGAATACAACCGAGGAATACGTACATTAAAGTAAGCAGGTTTGAGATTGAAGAACTACTTTCATCATGATCGCAATTCCCATAAAGGAGGCTAACCATATGGACAAAAAAGCGGCAAAGATATTGCTGAGCACCTTCTGGGGAGGTGGGGGCTGGAAAACAACCTCTCTACCCTTCTCCGGGGAGGAATTTGAATATGCCAAAAGCAAAGGTGTTATGTTCGATCCACTCACGATCACGCATGACGAGATAGTCCAGCGCCTATACGACATGCATCAGGATGACTCGCTCAAGGAGCGGGTCATGTCGGCCTTTTTACATAGTCTGTCCACCAAAAAAGTCTACCTGCGCAGCGCATTATCCAGCTGGGTTTTAACATCGAAGATGCTTTTGCATACCTATGCGGAACGCCCTGCCCTTCACCCTAACACCAGTGCCTGTGGGGATTGTAACTTCCTGCGTTTGCAGTCAGACAAGGAATATTCCAACGTCGACTTAAACGTCCTTAATTTTGAACGGATCAAGTGGGGCGGCGTGCGTCATGGCTGGCTTATCTATTGCCTGATGGATCTGGAATTACTGCTTCAGGACAACGATGCAAACTATGAAGTAACCCAGGAAGACCAAGCAATCCTGGTAAACCTGCTTGAAGCTGCTCAGACGGAAGATCCCAAGGACAGTGCACGTTCACTGGAGAAGAAGTGGAAGGATCTCTTCCCTTCCAGCAAACAGGAGCGAGATGCCCTGCTGGAAATTTGGGCTGCAGCCGGCATATTGGTTCCTGGAGATAAACCGAGAAAACGCAAAGGTGGTTCCAGCGATTTTGTCTTTGCAGCAACCTGGCAAGGTGATGATGGATATCATGCAGAAGCCGTAAAACATTATTTTGGCTCCTATCTTCCTCAAATGTGATAAAACCTGAACTTTTGCTCACCTTTGCGTACGTCTGGTTACAATAATGACATCGACAGATTTCCTGTTTAACTCGTATAATAAGGGGAAATTGGTAGATGGGAGTGAAACAAGCGAGTTTATGGTATACATACTGGCTTTTATAGTGTCTTTTGCTGTCGTGGTTCTGCTTATTCCGCCGCTTGGTCGATTGGCTCACCGGCTCGATTTTGTGGACAAGCCCCGGGAAGATGTGGAGCGTAAGCTGCACAGGCAACCGATCCCGCTCACGGCGAGTTACGCGATATTTACTGGATTTTTCCTGACATACATTGCTCTGACCAAAGAAATCACATGGGAAACAGCGGCTCTGGTCGCTGGTGGTATGCTTTTGCTAACGATTGGTACCGTCGACGACTGGTACAAAACAAAAGGCAAAGATTTTCCTGCTCTGCCCAAAATGCTCGTACAAGTCTCTGCGGCAGTACTCGTGTTTGCTTCTGGCATTGCGTTCACTGGATTCGTGAATCCCTTCAACGCGGAATATGTCATGCTTCCAATCTGGCTGCAATTCATTCTCACGATCCTCTGGATCTTTGGGGTGACAACAGTCATCAATTTCTCGGACGGCATGGACGGACTGGCTGGCGGATTATCAGCTATCTCGGCGATCACCCTGTTCATTGTGGCGCTTGCCAAAGGTCAAACTGATTCCGCACTCATGTCGATCATTCTGGTCGGTGTGACGATTGGTTATCTGAAGTACAACAAAGCTCCTGCCAAAGTGTTCATGGGTGATGCAGGCGCAACGTTCCTTGGCTTCATTTTGGCGGTTATCGCTCTGGATGGTGCATTCAAACAAGCAACCATGTTGTCCATCTTCATTCCGATTTTGGCGCTGGGTGTACCGATCTTCGACAACATCTTTGTCGTTATCAAACGTTTCATTCAAGGTAAAGCAATCTATCAGGCCGACGCGAGTCAAGCGCACTATCGACTGCTGCGTGCCGGATTGAATCACAAACAGGTTGTTGCTGTCCTCTATCTGGTTAGTACCTGCCTGTGTCTGTCTTCCATTATATTGATGCTGGTAGAGATGTAAGTATCCGCAACAAAAGCGGTCATATCGGAATGTAAAAAGAGACGAGTCCAAGATTTCTTGGCTCGTCTCTTTGTTATGCTTATATGGTTAAGTGCTCATTACGCACTCATTCGGTGTCATTCGCTAAATTGATAATTCATGTATATCAGTTCAGTTCGACCATCTGGACTGGTATGCAAAATCCACACGTCTGGAACCGCAGGCGCTCACAGACTCTCACACTTATCTGGAAGCTACGGGTGGCAACGGTTGTTCTTGTTGCTGCCGACCTGTCCATCCCGGCCGATCAAGTTCAATGAGACGGCGGTATCGCTCTTCCCCAGCCAGCAATTGTTCGTGAGAACCCTGCATGGCAATCTTTCCATTTTCCATAAAAATAAGTTCGTCCATCTGTTCCGCACCAATCAGGTGATGGGTAACCCAGATCATCGTTTTGCCTTGCAAACTATCCAGAATGGTCCGCATAAGCTCGCGTTCAGTCACAGGATCAAGCCCAACGGTTGGTTCATCCAATATAATAACAGGTGTCTCCCGGAGCAGTACCCGGGCCAGTGCAATTCGTTGTCTTTCCCCACCGGAGAAACGCAGACCTGTCTCCAGCATCGGCGTATCATACCCCTGCGGTAAAGATTCGATCAGACCGGATAACCCTACTTGCGCGGCCACCTGACGAATCTCCTCATTCGTTGCATGTGGACGACCAATCCGCAAATTATTGGCTACCGTGGTGTCGAACAGGTGAGGACTCTGATTCAGCACCGCGACAACATCAGTGACACTCTCACCCAAGGTCTGCACAGACATATTATTGATCAGAACTTTCCCCGCAGACGGAATTAATGCCCCCTGAATCAGCTTCAACAATGTCGATTTCCCGCCGCCGCTTCGTCCAAGAATAGCTAATCGTTTGCCTTGTGGCAGATGAAGGGATACATCCTGTACGGCATAAGTATCATCAGATGCATAGCGGTAACTAACGTGATTGATCTCGATGTCTGCTCTGAGTTTGGGTGGAATGCGAAGACGAATTCGTCTGTCCGGGATATCATTCGCAGATGGCAAGGACTCGGATGGCTGTCCAGCCATCACGTTGCCGTTTTTTACTACAGAGATCGATTCGCCCGTTCCATCCGCATCACCGGCTCCATTCTGCAACGGAAGATTATCTTTCCCTTCGAGCTGCTTCAAGCGATCCAGTGATTCCCGGTACTGTGGAAGATGCTCCACAGCATCCCCTACTGGCAGAAGTGATTCCGTGAGCGGAAATAACACCAGCACAAAAGCAGCAATCATTACGGAAGGTAATTGTCCGACAGAAGCGGCGTTTCCAGCCCATAACGTAACCGATACTACCATCAGGCCAATGACACACTGGGCCATCAGATCACGCCAGCGTGTCCAGCGCCGCAACTTGCGGCGAACCGCGTCGACCTGTTCTTCCGCCTCTTCCTGCTGCAGAACAAATTCCGCTGCTCGTCCACTTGCAAGCCAATCTCCCAGTCCAAGCACACCGTCAGTCAGACGGGTATACAACCTGCTGTTTTCCTTTTTCAGCCGCACACGCCATTTCCACGTCACTTTCAGCGAGATCGCAGGTAGCGCGGCAACGAGAAATAACATATACAAGCCCATCCACACCGCAAATCCCAGATCCACACTGCCAAAAGCACTCACAGCTGCACCGTACATCACAAGCGCGGTAACGGCAGGAAACACGGTACGCAGATAGATATCTTGCAACCGCTCCACATCATCGGCAAGTGCTCCGAGTACATCTCCTGTCTGCATACGAGAGCGCAGGAACAGGGCCTGTGGCTCCAGAATGCGATATAGCTTCACCCGTTGATCAGCCAACACACGCAGTACGGCATCATGTCCTGCCAATCGTTCGATATATCGAAACACGGCGCGGAATATCCCAAATGCACGTACCCCAACAATAGGTACATACACCATCAGAATATTTTCAGGACGCAGCGCAGACTTGGAGATCAGAAATCCGGAGGTAAACAGCAACAATACCGCACACAAGGCAGCACAAGTGCCTAGCGCAATGACTGCAAGGAATCTCCAGCGGTACTGTGCCACATACGGAGCAATCCAGCTATTTTTTTCTTTTCCGTTACGGACGGTCTCCATATGCTCATATCCGGACTTCATTTTATATCGCCTCCATCTGGGCCTGAATCATCTTATAATATACACCTTGTCGTGCCAGTAATTCCTGATGTGTTCCCGTCTCTGCCACTGTGCCGCCATCCATGACAATAATTCGATCCATATGCAGCATCCAGTGCAGGCGATGGGTAGCCAAAAATACAAGTTTTCCTTCAAACAGCGGCAGCATCGTCTGTTTCAGTTGATACTCTGTCTCTACATCCAGATGAGCTGTCGGTTCATCAAGCAGCAGGATGTTTCGTTTACTAAGCAAAGCTCTTGCCAGCGCCACCCGTTGCTCCTGCCCACCACTTAGCTGTCTGCCACCAGCCCCAATAAGTTCATGCAGTCCACCGGATAATGAAGACAGTAGCTTGGTTAATCCAGCTGCGCTAATGGCCTTGGCCACTTCCGCATCCGAAGCCTCCGGCATATAGAAACGAACGTTATCGGCCAGGCTTCCACTGAAAATATACGGATGCTGCGGGATAGTTGCCGTCTGTCTTCGCCAGGATTCAAGCATATCCTGTGTCACAGGCTGTCCGTTGGCTAATACTTGGCCTGAAGTAGGAAGCTGAAATCCAGCCAATACGTCAATCAACGTGGATTTACCTGCTCCGCTGGCGCCAATAATACCGATTTTGCCAAGACCCGTGATCTGAAATGTGACATCCTTTAGCGAATAAGGACCTTCATCATCATGCCGTACCTGTACATCCGTTAGAGCCAATCTGCTATTCTCATTCCAGGAGAACACTGAGGAAGCGGAAGAAACAAGCTCAGGAATAGTAGAAACAGAAGCAGGATCAGGAGCAAGATGCCCCGCAGCCATTTTATCGTTCAACACGACACGTATGGTCGAAGTGCTGGCTTTCCTTTTACCCAAAGATAATGATGGTGTAGATCCAGCCTCGTCCTCTGCCGTAACGGGATGTGCAACAACATTTGCATAGGCTTCTTTCTGTTTCTGTTCGGCGACTTTCCCCCGTTCAATCACTTGGTTGATAGCCGCTCCGGCTTCCTTACCGTCCAATGTGGCATGGTAATCAGCGCCGAGCATACGTACAGGCAGGAAATATTCGGGTGCCAGAATGAGTACCGTCAGCGCAGGGCCAAGCAGCATATGCCCTTCCGTCAGACGTAATCCCAGACCAACTGCCACAGAAGCAACGGACAGCATCGTGAAGAAGTCGAGTGCAAACGAAGAAAGAAAAGCCATGCGCAGGGTGGACATCGTTGCCTTCCGATACCGCTGACTGACCCGCAGAATGGACCCTTCGTGTGTTTTGCTTTGTCCCAACGTTTTCAGCGTTTCCAGCCCCCGCAGGGTATCAACAAAATGGTTAGCAAGTGCTTTGTAGGATCTGAATTGTCCGTCTATCTTACGCTGCGCTGCGAGACCAATCAGAATCATGAACACGATCAGGATTGGGAGAGTCAGCATCAGAATAACCCCGGACATCAGATCCAGCTTGAACACATACAGCAAAATGACGATGGGTGTGAATCCTATGCCCAGCATACGAGGAATGAATAGTTCCAGATACGTCTTGTATTGAGCTGTCCCCTCACGTGCCAGTGTGACCAGATGGCCTGTGCCCTCTGTCTTGGCATAACGCGGCCCGAGCCTAAACCACTGCTCCACCATCTGTCTGCGCAGATCGGTCCCTGTTCTCTCCGCATATCGTGAAGTCACGAGTTGTAACCAGAAGGATAGGGCGTAGCGGGCGGCAAAAGCAGCCAGGAACAGCAGCAGTACAGGATACTGCTCCGTTACGGATGAACCTTCGAACAATGCCGTGATGGCCTGTGCCAGCCATTTGGCTTGCATCATGATCGTCATCGCCTGTAGCAGCACCAGCGCTGATGCCAGCGCGAGTACAGGCCGGATGCCCGGCAGCTTCAGCAGCCCCCGTCCCATATCAGTACTCCAGGTGGTGCTGCTCGTTCAGACGTTTGCGGAAGATATAATAACTCCAGATCTGATAGCCAAGAACAAACGGCAGCAATGTGCAAGCTACAATTGTCATTACTTTCAATGAATAAGCGCCGGATGCGGCGTTGTATACAGTCAGGTCATATGCCGCCCCAAAGGAACTCACCATCACTCTTGGGAAAAGTCCAATAAAGACCGAGGCAAAGGCAATTGCAATCACTGCCCCAGTCATACCAAAAGCCCAGCCTTCACGCTTCTGACGAACAAAGTATGCCGCAAGTGCAAGCGAAACTGCGCCAAGTACAACCATGATCCAAAGAGCCCAGCCGCGTACGGCGAATACATCGGTCATGAAATACGTCATTAACGCGTAAACGGCGAGCAGTGCAGCCAGCGGCAGCATCAATTTTTGCGCTGTCTTCAAGGCACGCTCTCTGAGATCACCTACTGTTCGTAGTGATGCAAACAGCAATCCATGAACCAGACACAGCAGGGTTACACTCAAGCCACCAATCACGGTGTACGGATTAACAATATCGAGGAATCCTGCACGCAACTGCATCTCCCCATCAATGGGCAGACCTTTCATCAACGTGGCAAAGACCACGCCGAACAGGAACGGCAAGAGTGCACTGGAGACAACAATGATGGTGTCCCACGTTTTGCGCCAGCGCTGCTGTTTCATTTTACTGCGGAATTCGAAAGCAACTCCGCGGCCAATCAAGGCGAGTAACACCACCACAAGTGGCAGGTAAAAACCACTGAACAACGTCGCATACCAGTGCGGGAAGGCAGCAAACATCGCTCCCCCTGCTGTAATCAGCCATACTTCATTACCATCCCAGAACGGACCGATCGAGTTGATCAGGGTCCGGCGTTCACGATCTGTTTTGGCAATAATGCCTGTAGACATCCCCACACCAAAATCAAAACCTTCCAAAAAGAAAAAACCGACAAACAATACGGCAATCAGCAAAAACCACAACTCACTTAGTGACAACGGAATAACCTCCATCCACGCCGAACGGATCGGCCGATTCATCGTGATCTTCCGGCTTCTCGACCGCAAACGGTCCTGCTTTGATCTCACGTACGAACAGGTATACCATCACGATTCCGAGAACCGTATACGCAGCGGTAAAAGCAATGGTCGAGAACAGGATCATTCCTGCGGATACGTTCGGTGAGACCCCGGCTTCGGTGGTCATATAGCCAAATACCGTCCACGGCTGCCTGCCAACCTCGGTCATAATCCAACCTGATGTATTGGCGATAAACGGCAAGGATATGGCAAATACCATCAGACGCATAAACCACTTTCCAGCGACCTCCAGCTTCTTGCGCATAGCCAGAAACGTACCGTACAGCGCCAGCACAATCATCAAACCACCCGCTGCGATCATAATGCGGAAACTCCAGAACGTTGTCCGTACCGGCGGGATGTAATCCCCAGGTCCATATGTCTGCTGATACTCAGCATTCAGTTCCTTCATGCCTTTGACACTACCGGAGAACTTGCTGTAGGACAGGTAACTGAGTAATCCAGGGATTTTGATCTCACCCGTACTCTCCTGTTTATCCGGGTCAATAAAAGCGACCACCGTCCATGGCGCCGGATCTTCTGTCGTTGTCCATGTGCCCTCACTGGCTGCCATCTTCATCGGCTGTGTCTCCACCAGATATTGCGCCTGGAAGTGACCCGAGAATGCGACGCCGAATGAAGAAACAAGAGCGATAATGATCGCAATATTAAACGATTTGCGGAAGATCTCCACATCTTGCTTTTTCATCAATTTGTAGGCACTAATCCCGGTTACGACGAAAGCCCCTGTCATCAATGCCCCAAAAATCGTATGTGGGAATTCGACGAGAAGCTGACCATTCGTGATGAGTGCAAAGAAATCATTCATCTCGGCTCGGCCGTTATTAATCTCAAACCCGACCGGATGCTGCATAAACGAATTGGCTGCCAGAATCCACAGCGCGGACAGGAATGTGCCGACAAATACCAGCCAGATGCAGGCCAGATGCACTTTTTTGGACAAACGATCCCATCCGAATATCCACAAACCAATAAATGTAGACTCCATAAAAAACGCCAGTAGCGCTTCAATAGCCAGTGGCGCACCGAACACGTCCCCGACAAATCGGGAGTACTCGGACCAGTTCATACCGAACTGGAACTCTTGCAAAATACCTGTGACTACCCCGACGGCAAAGTTAATCAGGAACAGCTTGCCCCAGAACTTGGCCATCGTTTTGTAGATCTCCTTACCCTTAACAACGTACAACGTCTCCATGATTGCAACCAACAGTACAAGACCGATGGATAGCGGGACAAAAAAGAAATGGAAAATCGTTGTAAGTGCATATTGGATACGCGATAACATAATCGGATCCATACCGTTACCCCTTCTTTCTGTTCACTTCGCAGTATGCGTATTTGGCATTGAAGCTGCACCTTCGCTGTCTGTCCGCCAAATACGTTGATGAACGTATTGTGCCAGAATACCTATTTTATACATGTGAGAATTATCACAATCTTCGTCTCTAGAGCAAAAAAAAGTGATCCTGGTCACACAAAAGATAAAATTCAGCCTATTATCATAGCTTGCCAACTTCATCTATTCATGGAAGATACTCATGTTTGGGACGGAATGCCCATATGTTAGTCTCAGGCATATCATGCGAAGTACCGTGAGGGCTTTACATATGAAGTGAAAGCATGCAGTACATGCAGAGCGAATGACGCTCCATATTACAGTCAAGGTGAGGTGAACTATTCATGGAAAAACCTGCACCACTACCAGGTGAAGACACCGAAGCCAGCCAGGATAAGGCCAGTACAACACAGCCCCCTGTCCGATATGTTCTCTTCCCTCGCAAAGGGGGCTGGTCATCCTTTCCCTATCCCGATATTGCTGCACTGCTGTCAATCGAGGGAGAGGTATACTATGTCAGCAGCCTGACGCAAACAGAAGATGTACCTCCGGTCATTACCGTCATCTCCCTCCCTGAAGCCGAGCAGCTATTGCTGGAACCTCGCACCGTAGCCGTAGTCGCCCATCCCTACTGGCTAATGGCTACAGCCTCGCTGGAGCCGGAGCTATGTATCGCCCTGCTCCCTGAGCCTGCTGGGGAAGAATCATCTTCTCCCCTATGGGAGAGCAGTATTTCCAAACTGGTCGGCATCGCCGATCTGGTAGGCACATCCTCCGAGACACGTTATATGAAGCTGTTATTCCAAGGCGTACGTGTTATCTGGCTGGGCGGCGAAGACCCTGCACCTGCGGGTACGATGCAAAAGGATGATCTCGAAGTCCCTCTCCGGGACTACGAACTGTTCTTCCTGCATGCGCTGCGGCAGGTCTTGTCAGGCACTTCGGATAGCGTCAGCCTGCTTCAATGCAGTGTACGTGCCGACTTCTACCGACAGCTCCGAGCCAAAGCAGGCCCACATGAGACGATATCCTTTTTGCTGGCAGCCTATGAGTACTTGCTTGAAGATCGGCGGGCCGTCCATTCGCTGCAAGAGGCCTTCACCCAGGCGGTCATGAACGGTCGCAGTGATTGTGTGGTTTCCCATTATCGATTCCTGTCTGCCATTCATGCCCGGGCCGGACAGTTGGAGGACGCCCTGCGGGTGTACGGAATTAGTGCAGCAGATGAACAAGAACGGCATCATTATGAACAGTTATGTCGCTGGCTTGAGGCAGGAGAAGAACAACTTGTACGAGCGGAACTACTGCGTATGAACGATGATTACGGAAACGCCCTGCGTATCCTGGACGAACTTGGCGGAGAAACGGCGAGACATTGGAAATTCCGCATTTATCAGGAGACAGGACGTGTGGAAGAGGCACTGGCTCTGGTGCATGCAGTCGATATTCAGGATGATGCCAGTCGCCGGGATTATCAGCAATTATCCGGCAGTGCGCTGGCACTGCGAGGGGAACGGCACGGGGCAGTCCGACATTTTCTCGAAACGGCACTGGAGGATGAAGATGCGCTCGCCCGGATTGTCGAACTGGAGTTGTTGGATCATGCTGTACAGCAATTGCTTGGGGAGGTGCCATGATGCTGGACCCGAAGAAGCGTAGACAACAGTTGAATGGGCCAATGGTGCACAGGGATATCCGAACCGAAACCACTTACACGCCAACCGAAACAGTCGATCGAACACATACAGACGCATTGGAAAATGGAGATCACACCCCGGATCATGCACAACCAACACAGGACATCCGAAGCCAAGTGCATCACTGGAATGATTCACAAGGTCAGGGAGAACAGGATGTTGCTGTATCACAAGAGGAAACAAGTGTATTCAAAGAGCCCTTCTCCATTCGTCGGGTTCGCAAAAGCAAAGGCAACAAGCTAACCGCCATGCTCCAGGTTCGCAATGAACGTGGCCGATACCTTGAAGAAGTATTGCATGATCTGAGTGAGTTCGTGGATGAGATCGTCATTGTGGACGATGCCAGCACAGACGGAACACCGGACATATGCAAAGCCTATCCAAAGGTGGTCCGTCTGGAAGTACTGGAGAAACCGCTGTTCGCCGAGGAATGGCGGCTTCGCAACACCTTATGGCAAGCGGCTGCGGGAACATGTCCCGACTGGTTGCTCTCGGTTGATGCGGATGAGCTGTACAGCTCAGAGGCCAAGAAAGCCATACGCACTCTGATTAATCAGGAGTATGCGGACTGGTTTGCATTTCGATTCTACGACATGTGGGGTGGCCGGACCCACTACCGGGAAGATGATCTCTGGTCTCTGCACAAACGGCATACCGCTTCACTTGTACGGTATATGCCTGGATATCCTTATTTTTATCCACAACAGAATCATCACGTTCCTCGTCTTCCCTTGTCCTGCACTGTATTGCCTGGGGTCAGCACGGAACTGAAGGTTCAGCATCTCGGCTGGGCCGGCAGTCTGGAGGACCGGGTTCGTAAATATTTGCGTTACAAGCGCATTGATCCTAGCGGTGAGTGGGGCAATCTTGCACATTACGAGTCGATCCTTGATCCGGAACCTCGGCTGATTCCCTGGAAGGAGGGACCGTGAGATGGGCGTGGTGAGTATTCTGACGCATAGTTTCACCGACGGGTACAACCGGGAATTCGGTCGTGTATTTGGGGGTGGACTGGAACGCTACATTCTGGATCTGTGCAGTGTCATCCGAGGACTCGGGCATATTCCCGAGGTTCATCAGCTGTCCTATTTTGAAGCATTCCAGACTCGGACGGAGCAGATTGACGTATTTGGTTATTCGTACGACATGGATAATGTACCGGAAGCCTTTGACCGGATGGCAGCAGCAGCGCGCGGCCCAGTGATCTATGCCAGCTGTCTGTGGCAACCCATCACCTACAAACCCGGCAGTCTTGGCATCTGTCACGGCATTAACTGGGATCGTCCCGGACTTCCACTGGAGACCAAACAACAAGTGGCGGAACATATTCAACTGGCTCTGGATGGACTCGTGCGCATTGTATCCGTGGATTCACATTTCCAGACCTTTTGCCGAGCTGCGTGCACCTATACCGATCCAAGACAGGTAGTCCTGATTCCCAATGCGGTGGATACTTCCTATTTCACACCTGCCCCACCAACGCGAACCTTTGAGCAAGAACAGGAAGACGAATGGCTTGTCGCATGGAAGAATGATCTGGCGAGTTATGAGGAGAATGCTGGTGCAGTTATATCAGGGGTGCAAGCTGTAAAAGGCCAGGGCGGAACGAGTTGTCCTGGAGCGAACAGTGGTAAGGCTAACGGAGATGGAGGTGGGGATACAGATAGCGATCAAGAACCAGAGGGGAAAGAAACGGTAGATCTCCATTTGCAGTTATCGAAACTGGAAGAAGTCGGGGCAGATGGCGAAACGTATAGGTTTGCTCATAACCACCTATATTCAAAGGATTGGGCTACAGATATTCTAGCAGAAGCAGATGCTGAGCATCAGGTTAATGGTCCGATTCAAGGGCAGGTTGAAAAGAAAACTGTGGAGGCCCGTGTGACCTCTCCCCGCCCAATTCGCATTATCTATCCACGCCGCATCAGCATGGAACGGGGTATTATTCCAATGATGCTGGCGGCAGATAAACTACTTGGAGCCTTTCCGGATCTGGAGGTTGAATTTGCCGGGGAACTGGTCGAAGGCAGCACGGTCGGGAGAGTCTTTCGTTACTGGCATCGTACTCATCCACATGCGGAGCGAATTAACCAGTGCACGTATGATTTCCGGGATATTCGGGAGGCCTACCATCAGGCAGATATCGCTGTGATTCCAACTGTGTTCTCGGAAGGCACCTCCTATGCCTGTCTGGAAGCGATGAGCTGTGGACTTCCGGTAATTGCCTCCAATGTTGGCGGATTGAATGATCTGATTCAGGATGGGTTTAACGGGCTATTGGTACCTCCTGGTGAGCAGGAACTAACCGCTGCACTGGTGCGTCTTGTACAGGATCGGGCCGAGCGAGAACGACTAGGAATCTATGCGCGAGAGACTGCACTGTCCTATGATCTAGCCAGGTGGCGGAGCCGGTGGAGCACGGTGTTGGAATCTTTTTTGGCAGAGACAGGATTAAAGGAGGGAATTCGGGGATGATGGATACGCCCAAGGCAACGGAATTCATGGAATCAAGATACATTCGGCAAAGTGACCCTAAAACGGACACATTGGTCTTCCCGCTGCATCCGGCATGGTGGAGCCGTCCCTACGAATATGAATGGGCCCGGCGGTTTGCACGTCCGGACGATGTGGTCCTTGATGCAGCCTGCGGCATCTCCCATCCGTTCAAATTCTGGCTTGCCGAACACTGCCGCGAGGTTCACGCCTGTGACTGGGATGAACGCATTTTGTCTGAAGAGGCGATAAGACTGGATATTGTTTCTGATTTTGGCGAGCAAGCCGCCCAGGATCTGCCGGAATCAACTCTCGTCAGATTGCACCGTGCGCAGGCCAATCTGGCCCAGCTTCCGTATGAGTCGGGTAAGTTTGATCGGGTGTTCTGTATCTCTGTACTGGAGCATCTGGATACAGGCACAATGCTGCGGGCGTTTCGGGAATTCGCCCGGGTGCTGAAGCCAAATGGACAGTTGATCGCTACCTTCGATGTACCCGAGATGCGGCCTGATCTGCTGGAGACAATCATGGCTGTCACTGGCTTAACCATTGAAAATAAGCTGAATGTGGAGGAGCCGGATGATGCCATCTGGTCTGACATGTACGGCACGCCGATCCGCTGTTTTCGAGCGGTGATATGCAAAGGTTGAGACAAATTGGGTTACGTTGAGTTAAGAGCAGAGTGGAAAATTGCAGACTTGAGGGTTCGACCCATTAGCAACGGAAATATACACGGTTCGGGCAATGCTCCGATTACCGGTAGCTCCGTTGCTTTTGCAATTTCAATCGGATGGGCTAGTTCGGGAATATATGGGGATGGAGGTTGGGGACTAGAGACTAGAAATCAGTGATTAGTGATTAGTGATTAAAGATTAAAGATTAAAGATTAAAGATTAAAGATTAAAGATTAAAGATTAAAGATTAAAGGAAATTATAGGTGTACCAGTAACATGTTGCACTGGTTGGTGTACTCTTTGGCAGAGGCTGCGCCGGGTGCTGTCAGGCGCAGCAGGGTGTGCAGGCCCGGCGGGATTGTCTTCGCCGGGCGACCTGTGGCGGCAGGTTGCCGCGCAGTGAGTTGGGCCGATTCGGCCCATTCACGCGCCAGGTTCTGCCGCCCGGCGAGCAGCGCGAGCGTGCCCGCGAGGAGCGCGTGAGCGATGCGCTCTGGGGCGGGCACTTCGTCCGCGTGGGGCTGCTGCGCGCCATCAGGCGTGCCGCACAGCGCAAGCAGCCCTTCGCGGACGCTCGCGGGTGCGCGCAGCAGCCCGCAGCGTGCCGCAGGCGGAAGCGCTGCGAGCAACGCCAGCGCGCCGCGGGGCGGCAGGGCTTGCAGCAGGCGCAGCCATGCGGCCCAGGCGCCTACGCCGGCGAGCGCTTGCGCAGCGGCGAGCACGCAGCCCGGCGCAGACGCGGCACGGCCGCCGGGCGAGCCGCCGGGCGTTGCGCCGCAGGGCAGGCTGCCGCAGCTGCATGCCCTGCCGCTGCCGCGGGCCAAGGCCCCGCGCTGCAGCAACGCCTCGGCGGCGTGGGCCGCTGCGGGCAGTGCTGCCGCATGGCGAGCCGCCGCTCGGGCGTTGTGCCCGCCGGGCTGCTTGTGGCCCAGCGCCCACAGCGCCAGGGCCGCCTCTGGCCCGTGCTGCGCATGCGCCGCCCAGGGCTGCAAAGCCGCCCGAGCCCCGGCGTCCTCGCCCAGCTGGGCCAGCGCTAGCCCGGCGGCCAGCGGCTGGGCCCGCAGCGGTGCAGCCAGCGCCGCCGCATGGCGCAGCAGCCACTCCGGCCGATGCGCGGCAAGCGCGGCCGGGATCAACGCTTGCCATGCCGCAGGCGGCAAGCTTACCCGAGCGGCGGCGCTGGCGATGGCATGCGGCCGCCCTGTCGCTGCGGCCAGCAACAACAGCCGCTGCCATGCTGCCATGCTGCCGGGTTGCATGCCCAGCGCCGCTATGTACGCAGCTTCTGCCTCTGCCCAACGGCCAGCCCGCTCATATGCCATGCCTTCCAGCGTCAGGCTGCGATAGGTCCCAGCACCAGAGACTGATGTATACCTGCTGGCTGTAGAAGCAGCTGATTTAGCCTGTTTTAACCAGTTCAAGGCCACATCCTCTCTCCCTTGATCCAGTTCTAGTACAGCACCAAGCTCCAACAAATCCGGGAAATCCTCATACACGGGCGCCCATGCTTCCACCACAGCAAGCGCCCGTTCCGGGCTACCACTCTCTCGCCAAGCGTAAGCCGTTTTCAGCACCAGATCTGAGTGATATCCACACTCCGGCATAAGCTGTGCCAATAATGGTTGCAACAAACGGAGTGCTTCATCATACTTCGCTTGCTGAAACCATTCGGCGGCCAGAGCATATAACAGCTCCGGTTGATCGCCCTCCTGATTCAACGCGAAACGAATCAACTGCATGTTCCGCGCACCTTTATTTTTAGCGGTAATCGCCTGCTCCAGATATCCGTAATGAATGACCTCAAGCCCAGAATGAAGCACACCTTGCGGAGCCAGTGCCATGATAGATGAAGCGATCTCTTCATGAATTCTGCCCTGAAAGGCAATTCGGGGATCGTTTCGGAACAATCGACATACCGCATCCGTCACACGCTCTTCACCGGACACACCCAGCAGACTTGTGACCTGTATCCAGTACCCCCATACGTCGTCCCTGCTTGTCGCTAACAACTGCATGAGTTCTGTCTTCATCTGCGGAGTCTGTGCCCATACTTCATCCGCATCAAGCACCAGAATCCACGGTTTCGTAGCAGCGGCCAGCGACAGATTACGGGCTTCACTGAAATCTCCGTTCCATTCCGTTCGGATTACAACGGCACCATGAAGGCGGGCAATTTCGATTGTATTATCCACCGATCCAGTATCCACGATGATGATCTCATCCACAACATCCCTGACTGCATTCAAGCACCGCTGGAGTGACCCGGCTTCATCCTTCACGATCATACACAAGCTAATCCCTATGCCCATATTCATCACCACCCCTCACCAACGAAGTTCAGCCCCACCCATTAGCCCGCTGAATTAAGTTGAACTCCCGGACCTGCCTGATACCCTCTCAGCTCTCAAACCCGTCCGCTCCCGGCAACTCCAGCCGAATATGCTGAACGACAGGCCAACAACGGTGCTTCTGTCCATCTGCATGCTGAGCGAACACCTCCAGATGATGATCCGCAGCACTGACCAATCCTTTCACCAGCCAGCTTGTTCCCGTCAGGGTATCCGAAGCCCCGGGGAACGACTCAATGTCACTCATCTGCCCTTTTTCCTTTTTCCCTTCCATCTCTTTCTCCTTCTCTCCCACTCGAACGCTCTCTCCCACCGATAACCCTTCTCCCGCCAATTGCTGTCGACACATCTGAATCAGGCTATGCAGCTCTTTCCATCTCCCTGACTGTACACATCCTTCCATCAACAGTCCGAGCGCCTGCCAGCCATCATACTCTGCTCCCGCAACCGTTACGTCCATGCTGGAGTTCATATCCTTCTTCTTTGTCGCTCTCAGACCAACCGTTCTCCCTGTCTGCACAGCAGATTCCTCATTCGTTCCTTCACCCACCTGCGAACTAAGCTTCAACCACAAGGTTAATGGATCATCTCCGTTGACTTCCTTGCCTTCTATCCACTCCAAACGTTCGAGCCATTGAGCAGACGAGATCGCGAGCAGCCCTTTTTTCCGCTGCACAGGTTCCAGTTTCAGACGCGCCTTGTTCCATCTTCCCTGTTGGATTTGGAGCATCGCCTCCGCCACAGATAAACGCTCCCTCATCTCTGCGGAAGGTTGTGAGGATATAACCGATAACAATTGCAAAGCCGCATCATAACAACGAGATTGCTCCAGAATGCCCAATACTTTGTGTGTAGCCTCTTCCGAACTGAGCGCAAAGCGCTCCCTCACCAGCTCTGGAATCTGATGTTCCTGCCCGGAGACTCGCATAATTCGGAATATCCGATAGAGCGGCGGTAACAGACTCGATTTGGCACGTACCGCTTCCACGTAAGCATCCACCGCACCCTCCAGATCTGCCCTTCCTTCGAGCAATCGCCCTAACGTATACCACGTCTGATAAGTGCCGATGCCTTCTTCCGTATGATATATGGGTGGAGGTGGTCCCATGCGAACAGCTTCACGGAGCGAATATTCTGCCCGATCTGCATCGCCCAATGCGTCTGCACACACCCCGCGATGGTGCATCAGATCCGTGTACTCTGGAAAGAGTTCAAGCGCAGCATCGATGCGATCTAATGCCTCCTGCCAGCGATTCAGGTGCTGGAGACAACGAATTTCATATTTAAACAGCAGATGCGCGTAACTGGTGACCGCAGGATCAATTCCCGTCCGAGCCACACCAAACGTCTCCAATGCCTGCTCCGCTTCCCCCACACGCAGATACTCGACACCCAGATTATAATGATGGAACGGTTGATCCGGTTCTTCCTCCACTGCCTGTTGCAGCAGGCGAACATTACGGTTCACCTTATCTTTGCGCTCCACAATCGCCGTCTGATACCCATAATGATGGATGACCATGTCCGTCACATGAAAAGCAGCCTCTGAATTCCTACGGCAAATCGCCGCCGCAATCTGCTCATGAATTCGACCTTCGAACCGATGCTCCGGGGCATTACGGAAGAGACGCAAAACCGGATTCACGGTAACCCCCTGCTGACCCGTACCTGTATAGTTATGAATGTTTAAAAACAATCCGTCACATCCGCTGACCGCCGTCCAGCTCCTGATCTGCTCCCGCGCAGCCCTATCGAGCGCCTCGTCCGCATCAAGAAAGAGAATCCAGTCGCCGGAAGCGCGCTCCAGGCCAGCATTCCGTGCTGCGGCAAAATCTTCGCACCACTCAAACCCCACAACCACCGCTCCATATTGCTGCGCAATCTCCGCGCTGCGATCCGATGAACCGGTGTCCACCACAATAATTTCGTCCACCGCTCCCTGGACACTGGCAAGACAATGAGGCAGCAACTCTTCCTCATCCTTCACGATCATGCATAGGGAAATTCGTTCCGCTCGCAAGCTGATTCCTCCTTTCCTTTGCATGGAAAAGCGTACGCCATGGGATGCCTTCGGTCGTTCGCAGCCTTTTTTCCAGTGCAGCATGCTGTGCCGCGAGTGACCCTACCGACGGAGAACGAACCAATTCCTGCCGAATCTCCTCCATTGCCAATTGCATGTAACATACAGCAGCTCCAGCTCGGGCCTGCCGCATATCAGGCTTCTGCTCCAGAGCCTGCTCGAACAGAGACAGCGCATGATCATTGTGGCCTTTGGCATACAGCGTTTCACCTAGCCAGAATAAACCTTCAGCATCCAGTTCACTCTCGGTCATGCACTGAATGAGGATGTTCGCGGCTACCATGGTATACCCCTGACGATACAGTAGACTTGCAAACTCCCGTCGTAAAGTTATAGCCGTTCCCCAATGGTCACGCATCATCATGGCCCGCAACTCATGCAGTTGCTCAGCAAGTGTAAGCTGTCCTGTCTTTACGGCTTGCTGCACAACCTTTTCTGCTACCATCTCTGCCTGCGGACCCCATTGCATAAGCTTTTGTTCTTGTGAAGCAGGTTTTATGCTTCGCGGCTCTTTGGTTAACTGATTCAGCAGTCGATCCATGACCTTCCATACGTTCTTTTCTTGTGGAAGCGTAGTTGCGAGGAACGCCTCGGATAATCGTAATCCGTTGGTCCAACAAGCCAGTGCCCAATCCATTCTGTGCTCAGCCGGCAGATTGACTTCATTTACACACCCTACGCTCCAGTGTTCTTCTGCCAGTTGTAGTGCTTCGGAAACCCTATTCGCACATAACATCCAATGTATTCGATCCGCTACATGTATACGAGCAGTACGCGCATCTGCATCCAGTATTTTCAATGCCTGTTCATATGCTCCACAGCCTGCTAGAACATAGATCACATACACCAGATGATCCTCATTCTTCACTGCATATGAATGTGGCATTTCACCACGAATCGAATCACCGCGGCCCGATTCCTTGATTCCTCGGCATCTGGCAAGCAATGTTTCTGCTATGTTCGCATCCGTTTCACCGGATTGTTGCAGCACATCTGCCAACCCTGCCCATGCCGGGGCATATGTGAACATGCTGTCCAGAGCCAGCCCGTACAGATGTGCAGACTCATTAAGGAATCCCCGTTTCTGCGCAAGTCTTGCCATGGCGGTATAGGCTCTGTAACTGTCTGAACCTGCTTCTGTTACGTATGACGTGCCTACCGCGCTACTGCCATCACTGTGTCCAACACGGTCTATTCCCTCCCGGCAGTTCGTTGCTCGTGCATAGGATTGATATGCACGTTCCTCCAAACCTTGCTGCTCCAACGTCTCCCCATACAACAGGTGCAGATCAGCATAGGATGGATAACGCTGCCTTTCCACCGCCAGAATGGCATGTGCCTCGTCAAAATGTTCCGATCCTACAAGGGTCTTTGCATAATCTCTAACCAGTGTAGAACGATATGGCGCGAGCGACTCTGTCAGGCGCAATGATTCACGGAACGCTTCAATTGCCTTTTCGACCTGACCAAGCTGGCAATACGTTACTCCCAGATTGTACAAGTGAAAAGGCGGTTTCGGGTCATCCTGTAATTCACGTTCAATCAGTTTCAAATTACGTCTTGGCTTATGCTCTTGCGCAATCGTTGAGGCCAGATATCCATCATGAACCAGACATAGTGGAGCAAGCGGTTCAGTCTCGATCAATTGGCTTTGTTCATCCGTATAGGTCTCGCTCTTATTCATATCAATAGCCTCATCCTGGCCAAGCCTGCTTGGGCTACTACGAACCAATTGCTCATGAATACGCCCCTTGTATCGATATCCCTGATGAGCACGGAACAGCCTCACTGGCTGAGAGATAACGCTCTCTTCTACCCCTTCACCGTATCGATTCTCTATGGCAATACGTAATCTCGAAATGCTTTTATGGACTTTAGGTAAATAATTCAGCAGTTCTTCCAATCCCTGCGTAACGTACTCATCCGCATCCAAACACAGGACCCATTCCGTGCTCGCCAGAGGCAGACTGATATTTCGTGCATGGGCAAAATCATCTTCCCAACAGGCGTGCAACACCGTTGCTCCGTACATTCTGGCGATCTCGGGTGTACGGTCAGATGAGCCAGTATCGGTGATAAAACATTCCGTGCTGATATGCTTCAAGCTGTCGAGACAGCGGGGCAGGTGATGTTCTTCATTTTGCACAATCATATGAATTCCAAGTAAACGGTTCTTCAAATCCAACCACCTCCAATACAAAAAAGTACATGAAGTCCACCAAAGGAACTCCATGTACCTATATGACAAATAAATGGGTTATGTGCCTTGTCCATTGAAGAACACATCAATCGTGCTTGGTGCGCCGATTAGGCTGGAGCGGTAGGAAAGACGCGTATATTTGAGAAAACGCTGCGGTACCAATACATCCACTGACCCGGACAAAATGCCCGTTACTGTCGTCACATCCGTGTACCAGTTTGTTCCGTTGGCGCTAATCTCAACAAGAGCATCTACCCGGTTCACACCCGGCCCCCGGTTATATACAAAGAAAGAATACGTGCCAAATACACTGGTCGTAACCGCCGGGAGCGCTGTGAAGGTGTTTGCGGTCGGGGTGCTTATGAGTTGGGACTCCTGAAAACTCTTCTGTGAAATGGACGTAACACTGCTAAGTGTTCCCGCGGTTATTGTAGCACCGAGCACGCTGGTAATTGTACCATTCAGCAGATTTGTCAACGTCCCTGCAGTTACCGTTGCGCCAAGTACGCTTGTGATGGTTCCGTTCAATAAGTTTGTAAGTGTTCCTGCGGTAATCGTTGCTCCCAATACACTCGTGATCGTACCATTCAGCAAGTTCGTCAACGTACCCGCTGTTACCGTTGCACCGAGTACGCTGGTAATGGTTCCGTTCAACAGGTTCGTCAGTGTTCCTGCGGTTATTGTCGCTCCGAGTATACCTGTGATGGTACCCGCTGTAATCGTGGCCCCGAGCACACTCGTGATCGTTCCGGCGGTAATCGTCGCTCCCAATACACTCGTAATCGTACCATTCAGCAAGTTCGTCAGCGTTCCTGCGGTCACCGTGGCCCCGAGCACGCTCGTGATCGTTCCGGCGGTAATCGTCGCTCCCAATACACTGGTAATCGTACCATTCAGCAAGTTCGTCAGTGTTCCCGCGGTCACCGTAGCTCCGAGTACACTGGTGATCGTTCCAGCTGTGATCGTCGCCCCAAGTACACTTGTGATCGTACCATTCAGTAAGTTCGTCAGTGTTCCTGCGGTCACCGTGGCTCCGAGTACACTCGTGATGGTACCATTCAGCAAGTTCGTGAGTGTTCCTGCTGTTACGGTTGCCCCGAGTACACTGGTAATCGTTCCGGCCGTAATCGTTGCACCCAATACACTGGTGATCGTACCATTTAGCAAATTCGTTAATGTACCCGCTGTAACTGTGGCTCCAAGCACACTGTTGATCGTACCTGCCGTGATCGTCGCTCCAAGTACACTTGTGATGGTTCCGTTCAGAATGTTGGTAATGGTTCCGGCGTTAATTGTAACCGTGGTCAGACCTGAGATGTTACTGATGGTTCCGTCCAAAATAATACCAACCACGTTCCCGCTCGTATCCGTTCTGACAGGCTGGGCTGTGCCTGTACTATCCTGGCCGAAAATCAACGTTCTCAGATTATCCGGATTCGTATTAAACGTTGTAAAGTTAGGCATGTGCCTCGTCCTCCTCCCTGGTCAAATCTGTGAGATCATAACTCCCTTATGGCATACGCTGTGCCTGAAAGTAAACATCGAGCCGGGTCGGTTGATCCGGTTCAACGGATCGAATTGCAAGCCGGGTATAGTGCAAAAATCGCAATGGTACCAGCGCTTTGGTCTGGCCTCCCGCGACCACCTCCTGGCTGTCCACAGCATAATCTACGGCATTGGGGCTGATCTGGATCTGTACAAGAGCCGGATGTTTTCCCCGATTCACAACGCCATAGGTATACATGCTGAGTGATGAGGTGTCTTGTGCCGGGAGTGAATCCATGCTGCTACTGGTTTCGGCTCCGACATACGTATGCTCTGTAAAACAATGAATAGCACCAGGGAGTTTCGTGCGTGAGGAAGCACCCTGCTTGAACCGGGGACGAGTAATCCGGGAACAAGGGGGTTTCAGCAATTTAGCGCGGCAGGAATGACGGGAGCGGCGGCGACTGACATATTTAGTTGGTTGCTTCGTTCTCTTCTTGCTTCGCTTCGCTGTTCGACTCATCTCGATTTCCCCTTAAAAAATGTGCTTACGCATCGTATGCCCGGTTTGTATATGCGGGCACGGCATCTGCCGTTATTTCCAGATATACGGCTCAGTCCCCAATCCATTTTGCTTCTTTTCACATACACTGCAAGTACAATGAAATGCGAATCAATCGGAATGTTGCTCAAATGAACTGGTCTATGGGAGGTGGATGAGATGACCAACTATAATGTATTCAACCAATCCAATCGTCCCCTGTTTACTCAACTGACCAATACCTTCTCAGCCCCCGGCATTGAAGCGTCACCAGACAGCGGTGCAGCTGCTGCAGGCAGCTTTTTTGCCCTGACGACCAACAATACCTCGATTCCTTCCAACCAGAACCTTCTTCTACAGATCTTGAATGCGGCCGGCAGCGGCCGAACAATACGCATATCCAGCCTCACAGGAGGCACAACAGCGGCGGCTACTCTTGTTATCTATTCAGGAGGAACCGTGACTGTTGGTAGCACACCAGTGCCCGTCAATACATTACTGGGCAATACCAATGCCAGTGTAGTTACCACAAGGCAAAATACTGGTACTCTGGGGGGAACCTTCACGAGTATTGCAAGTATTCCGCTCACCGCAGGAATTTTTTCACTGGATCTGAATGGCTCCATTATTGTGCCACCGGGACAAACATTATCCATTAGCGTAGGCACGGGGAATCAGACGGCAGCCATTAATCTGTTCTGGTGGGAATTCTGAGTTTGATCCTGATAAAAGGAGGTGCACACATTGCCAAACAATAATGTATTCAACCCGTTAAGCCAGCCCGTCTATACGTCCAACACAAACACGTATATTTCTCCAGGCATTGTTGCACCTCCGGAGAATAATGCTGGCAGTACAGGCAATCTGTACAATGCGGGTTCCACCAACTCCACAACACTGGGCTTGCTGGGAGGAACGGTTATCGCCACCGTACAATTGGCCAATCCAGCAGGGAGTGGGAAAACCCTATACGTATCACGACTCTCCGGTGGAATCACGGTTGCACTGAATCTGTTGTCATCCTTCAGCGGTTCCATGAGTCTGAGCGCTAATGGAACACTGACATCGCCCACCACACTCACGCCGGTAAACAGCAATCTTTCCAGCAGCAATACCAGCGTAGCCATCGTACGATTCTCTGCTGCTGCGCCTTCAGGAGCGACCCCATTGATGGCTATGCCCCTTCAAGCAGGGCCGTTTCTATCCAATGAATTTGGCCGTTACGTGGTTCCTCCGGGTCAAGCTATTAACCTCTCTGTCAGCGGATCACTTTCGGTTGGTGGACTGATGGCCTCTACTGCTTATTTTGCTTGGTGGGAAGTGTAATTCGCTCAATCGTGCTTAACAATGCAATGTGCAAACAGCCGCCTTCGGATGAGTACCGAAAGCGGCTGTTCGTTATATTGTAGATGTAATGATATTTAAAAATGTCCGGGCAAAGGCTATCAGGCCGATTCCTGCGGAATGATCTCTTTGGCTTCAGACACGAGAGGTTGCTTTCCCTCCCACAAAATGCGTTGCAGCAGTATGCCGGCAAGACCAATCACCAGCGTAGCGAGACCGATATATTGAAAGGTAGGGCTCGGCCCTGCAACTCGGATGAGCGCTCCACCTGCAAGTGGAGCTACGACCAGTACAACACTGGATAGTGAATTTTGAATGCCGAAGACGCGCCCTACATAGGCAGGAGGGGTCTCTTTTTGCAACAAATAATTCAGAGTTACCATAAAGAGCCCATTACCCAGCCCAATGCAGAGGCCCCAGATAATAACCCAAATTTCAGGTGTTTGTGGGCCGATCCACCCCAGCGCAGCAATTCCGGCACCCACGAACAGATATCCTCCACCCAGTCCCCACCCATACCCAATTCTCGGCAAACGATTTAATAACAAAATGATGACTACTGCCCCTGCTCCTGCCGACGACCCCAACCAGCCGAGCAGTGATTCGTTACCTGGCTTGATCTCTCGAAACAGGGTCGTAAACTGATAATCAATCATAAGAATGGCCATCAGTCCAAAACAGCCGAACAAAATCGTACTCAGCACGGTGCGAGTGCTCCGTATAAAATGCCAGCCTTGCTTCCATTGGGAGAACAAGGATTCCGATCCATCCTTTTCACTATTAGCACTTCCGTCTGATTCAACGAACTCCGACTTCTCCACCAAACGCCGCAAGGGCCATAATACCACACCCGACAACAGGCGGGTACAGGCATTAATGACAATACAGATTTGTGGTGAGAAAAAGGCCAAAATGACTGCACCCAGAAGTGGTCCCGCCACTTTCGAACACTGGCTCACAAAACCGTTTAGGGACGATGCCTGAAACAGATGCTCCTCTGCCACCACCTGACGGGTTAACGCCTGCTGAGCTGGAACGTGAAAAACTCCCATCATGGCCCGCAGAGCAAGAAGCGGAAGCAACCATGCCGGGCTTGGTGCGAATAAAATAGCAACGGTTAATCCCACGGTGATCACATCACACAGGATCATGATTTTCACTTTGTGCAGTCGATCAGCAAGGGCACCAGCAAAGGAGCCCAGCAGTATACCCGGGACAGCCATACATACAGGAATAAGCGCAATGATCAGCGGATCGGCGCCCCAACGGTAGGCCACCATCACCTGGATGGCGAGTGCATCGAACCAATCTCCAAACGTAGCCAGCGAGTATGCGATAAACATGCGGACAAACCGGAAGTTGGTCCATAAGCTTTTGGAAGATTGCGCAGATGAGGCGGGTGATTCGGTGGGTTCATTGGATGTGGGTTCATTTGAAATGACGGTCATACTTGTATTTCCTCCCTTGATTACAGCCGCTTGTGGTCTGTATGTTCCTTGGCTGTAATCATAAAGGAGTTATATCAGAGGAAGATCAGAGGATGGGGAGGTAGGAGATAAAAAGTTACGTACTTCATCTGCAATTTGTTGTCCATATAAGGGAACACCGTAACTTTTGCCGATCTCAGCGTACACTTGACGATACTTACTCCGAAGTCTGCCTTCGATTCGATGATGACCCAGGAATAGGAGAATCTGATATGCAGCATTCAGATATAGCGGTGCGTTCAGCGACATTTTCAATACATCCAGACCGTCATCCATTCTTAACTCTGCCTCACGAACTCGTCCTTGCCGAAGTAACCATAAGCCCTCCATCACCTGAAAACGTCCGATCTCTCGCAGATACGGGGCATCCTTCAATCCCGCTCGCAGGACTGCCATCTGGGCCTCAATAGCTTCACCGCTGCCACCCCACAGTTCCACATACAACGCTGCAAGTGCTACAGGCAGTCTGAAATTCTTGAGCTCGTCAGTCTCTATTACACGATACGTTTCTTCAAGCTGCGTTTTGGCACGTTGATACTGGCCCACCTCTACATAGACTTCAACGATGTTCAGAATGCGGAGTTCGCGAAGCTGATCGGCAGATAATGCAGATGAACTCAATGCCTGCTCATACAAAGGTAAGCTTTCTGATGGTTCAATTAGCGAATGAACAAAGATCAATAACCAGTATAAGCGCTCTTCAAAAGCGATTTCTTTCGTTGTAATCAGCCATTCCAGATCTCCCTGTATAAAATGAATATACAACTGATAATACGGGACAATCTGAATGCCAAGCGCTTCTTGCTGTTGAACCAGGGTCTGTATGGCATTTCCCTGCCCAAACAAGTGATATTTACGAAGTAATCCGTGAATGACTTCCTGCATTTCTGGGTCCTGAGCAGAAGGGCTAGCGGGTAGAGCGGACTTGTTCTTCTGCACAGCAAGCCGGTATCCATAGCCCCGTACCGTGTCCAGACTGATCTCATCCCAGCGTTTCAATTTCTTGCGCAGGCGATAGATATGATCGTCCACGGTGCGTTCAACCGGATATTCCAGCGGCCATACCCGATCCAGCAGTTGACTGCGGGTGAAGGCTTTTTCCTTGTTTTCATACAGAAAATGCAGCAGTGCAAATTCCTTGGCGAGCAGGCGAATGGATTCCGTTCGCCGCGTGACCGTATATGTCCCTTCATCCCATTGCAAAGACATGTCAGGGTCCTCCTACTATGTATAATTCGCTATTCCAAAATAATATAGATTCATTCCATTTTCTTCAACGTGTTCAACATACCACAAAAAAAACCTTTGCGAGAACGCAAAAGGTTTTTTTATCGTTTATCTTATAGATAGCTAAATTGTAGACGCTACGTATATCTGTTCTTCCAACAAGTATTACCTTGCCTTAACCCAGTACGACACGATCATCTGCCATTTTTTTGCCGCTAATCCGTTCGAATTCACCAAGCAACTCAGGCACGGTTAACGTACGTTTGCGCTCTTCGCTGACATCCAGAATAATTCGTCCTTTGTCCATCATAATCAGACGGTTCCCCAGACGAATCGCCTGCTCCATATTGTGCGTCACCATCAATGTAGTCAGTCTCATCTCACGCACAAGTGTCTCCGTCAGTTCCGTGATCAGTTCGGCACGTGAAGGGTCAAGAGCTGCCGTATGCTCATCCAGTAGCAAAATCTGCGGCTGGGTAAACGTAGCCATCAACAGGCTAAGTGCCTGCCGCTCCCCGCCAGACAAAAGCCCCACTTTTGCATTGAGACGCTTCTCCAGTCCGATTCCCAGCTTCTCCAGTTGCGTGTTGAAAATCTCACGTCTGGCACGGGTAACTCCGAAGCCCAGTCCGCGTCCTTTGCCACGTTTATATGCCATCGCCATATTTTCTTCAATGGACATATGTGGTGCTGTACCTGCCATCGGGTCCTGAAACACCCGGCCAATCCAGCTGCTGCGTTTATGCTCCGGCAGATTTTTAATGGAGCGGTCATTGATCAGTACATCGCCCATATCCGGCTTCATCACACCCGAAATGATGTTCATCAACGTGGATTTACCGGCTCCGTTACTGCCAATCACCGTCACAAAATCTCCCGGATTCATCGTCAGATTCACGCCAACCAGCGCGGTCTTCTCATCCGTTGTGCCTGGGTTGAACAGCTTGGTTACTTGCGTAATCTCCAGCATGATCACATACCTCCCTTCGCCTGATGACCCCCGGATCGCATCAACTCTTCTGTTCGTTTGCGAGCCAGACTTCGCTGCTTCATGGAGCGCTGCATCGTTGGGAATACAAGAGCAATAATGACGATCACCGCGGTGATCAACTTCAGATCAGATGTATCGAACCATTCGACTTGAAGGGCAAGCGCGACCACAATCCGGTAAATGATTGAACCAACGATCGCTGCAAGTGTAGCCCAGAATACCGTTCTTGCACCAAGAATGGCCTCACCGATAATCACGGAAGCCAGTCCGATAACGATCATACCGATGCCCATCGTGATGTCCGCAAAACCTGATTGCTGTGCAATGAATGCACCAGACAGGGCAACCAATCCATTGGATAAGCTGACACCTACAATCGTAGTCACATCCGTATTTGCACCAAAGCTGCGAATCATGCGTTTGTTATCACCTGTCGCGCGGAGTGCCAGTCCAACATCTGTTTTCATGAACAGATCGAGCATGATTTTAAACACCAGCACCACGATGATAATTAGTACCATGACATGTTCACCCGAGAATGGATTGTCCATGCCCATAATGGATTTATTCGGTGCGCCAAGAATACGCATATTAATGGAGTAAAGCGCGATCATCATCAAAATCCCGGATAACAATCCGTTGATTTTGCCTTTGGTATGAAGCAGACCTGTACAAGCCCCGGCCACCATGCCGCCAGCCATTGCCGCCAAACAGGCGAGCCAAGGAGAGAAGTCATTGGAGATCATAACCGCCGCGATTGCGCCTCCTGTTGTAAAACTTCCGTCTACGGTAAGGTCAGGAAAATCGAGTATGCGGAACGTAATATATACACCAAGTGCCATCAGTGCATATAAAAGCCCCAGCTCGATTGCTCCTTCAATTGAATTCCAGCTTATACTCACGCTACTTCCTCCCTGTCTATCGAAAAGAATGAGGCGAACCCGTTGCATGTTCGCCTCGCATCCATACAGCCGGTTTACACTCCGGTCAGATTATTGAATCAATCTCAGATTCTATTGAATAATGTTGTTTTCCTGGTCTTTTACTTCCGCTTTCATCTCATCCGTAACCGTGATACCTTGGGCTTCAGCCGCTTTCAGGTTCAGGATCAGATCCAGCTTGTCCGGAACGGTGACTTTCATATCACCAGGATTCGTACCATTTTTCAGAATGTCCGCGGCCATCTCACCAACCTGATATCCATGGTCATAATATTTGAAGCCAACCGTTGCGAAAGCTCCTTTTTCAACGGTATCCCGATCACTGGAAAAGAACGGAATTTTATTACTGTTCGCCGTTTGGATGATCGTATCAACCGCACTCACGACAGAATTATCAAGTGTAATGTAGAAGGCATCTACTTTGCCAACCAGAGAATCCGTTGCCTGTTTTACTTCAGATGTATTCGTAACTGGTGCTTTCACCAGCTTGATATTATGTGTTGCGAGCGCTTTTTCTGCGTTATCTGCCATAACCACCGCATTTGGTTCACCTTCGTTAATGACCAAACCTACCGTTTTCACATCCGGCAGATTTTTAGCGATAAAGTCAGCCAATTGTACGATAGCCTCCGGATTCGTGTCGGATGCACCTGTAACATTGCCGCCCGGCTTGTCCATATCGGTCACCAGTTTGGCACCCAACGGGTCCGTTACCGCTGCAAACAGCAATGGCTTGTCCTTCACTTGTTGAGCCAGAGCCAGCGCAGATGGTGTTGCGATTCCGAGTACGAGATCATTTTTGGAATCACCCGAGATTTTCTGTGAAATGGATAGGTTGTTCGTCGAATCACCCTGCGCGTTATTGTAATCGATTTTGAGGTTCTTGTTTTCTTCAATGCCCGCATCCTTCAGGGCTGCGATGAAACCTTCGCGTGTAGCATCCAGGGATGGATGTTCAACAATCTGCGAGATGGCAATCTGGTATGATTTTTCCTCGCTGCCTCCACCTGTTGTACTTCCCGATCCTTCGGATTCCGTGCCTGTACCGCTGTTATTTCCGCAACCTGCCGCAACGATCATTGAAGCAACCATCATCAGTGACATCCAAAATTTCTTTTTCATGTGTGAGAACCCCTCTCCATCTTATAAAATGTGGTTACCCTTATCGAGATTCCATTGACACGATAGGGCGGGACAAAACAAACGCTTCAACGCATTGTTGCTTTGATCGACAAAAGCAGACAAATATAGACTTTTCTCATGCGACTGAAGTCCATGACCCGTGTTGGTGTTTTATTGTTCCCCTAATATTAAGGGGCGTCCCGATATCCGTCAATGGTTGAACCGCTTCCAATTTAGTTTCATCGTATGGTTGTGATAGAAAACATTACATAACGGCAAAAAAGCAACCCGCAAGTTATGCGAATGGCTCGTCAAGAAGCTGTAATGAGCTTAGCGCTTCACGTTGACCAGCTGTACCAAGCCAACGTGTTAACACCAAACAATAGAATTGCCATTTCTTCAAGCGCTAACGAACCCGAGACATCTTATTTGGGAGAAAATCACGGTATACAAATTCCAACGAACCTCAGAATCGTTATTCATTCTAATATTAGGATTTTATACCGAGAATCGGCCAAATTAAGCAAAATAACGCCTTTACGATTCGTTAAATTTCGAAAAGATCCTTGGAGAGGAAAATAGCGTCTACAGGGTTCGTTAGAGAAATTCCTTTCATACAGTTTCACGTAACGCAGGATATAAAAAAAGAGATGGCCTCGACGAAACTCGATACCATCTCTTCTTCTTTACACTTTGAATATCTTTTATTATCTTTTTTTCAAACTTTCACCCTATTAATTCCCTGATGCTTCGCGAATCTCATACTTGCACCTTTTGCCGCCATCGGCGTAACATTCGGTACGCTCTACCTCAGCTTGAAGTAGCGAGCGAAACAGTTCCAGTTCACAGCGGCAAGCCTGCTTGTAGACACTCGCGACTTGTACAATCGGGCAGTTCATTTCCGTAATGACGTAGGTTCCATCTGCATCTCTGGACGCATCCGCCATATATCCGTTGGTATTCTGGATTCGCGCGAGTTCCTCCACCCGTCCGGCCAGATCCTGGCCCTCCATCTGTGGCAATCCGCTACGAAGCAGCTTGTCCCGGCGACTCTCGAACAATGCATCCACCACACCGCTACCGGCAGAGTCAGACAATTCTTCAAGAAGTTCCAGCGTAAGGGACGAATATGATTTTGGAAAAAAGCTGTCCCCGCGTACCGTCAATTGGTACACCGAGGACGGACGTCCGGCCGTAGCCCGGGCCTCCCGAACCTCGATCCATCCGTCCTGCTCCAGTGCCGTCAGATGACGGCGAATGGCCATGCCGGTCAGACCCAGATCAGCTGTCATTTCCCTCGCGGTCAATGTACCTTGCTGCTTCAGCATGAACAAAATCCGTTCACGCGTCGTTCGTTCCTCTTCGCGCTTCACGATCAGCACCTGCTCTCCTGCTTATGCGTGTACCGGTGCTGCCTCCCGGCAGGCATCCGAGCAAAAGCGGTTATGCGTCTCTTCGCAATCCTCACAGCTTACATGCTGCAGGTTGCAGGTTGGACAATTAATATATCGGTCATGTGTCGTTCCACAGTGATAACAGCTGGCAATGACAATATCCTCGTCTGTCCGGTTAATCGGTACAGAGATTCGCTCGTCAAACACGTAACACTTGCCATCAAACAGATGGCCTTGTACTTCAGGATCTTTACCGTACGTGACAATACCGCCGTCCAATTGAGCCACGTCCTGGAATCCTTCATTGATCATGAACCCAGTCAGCTTCTCGCAGCGAATGCCGCCCGTGCAATAGGTAATAATCGTTTTGTCCTTCATGTCACCCAGGTTCTCCCGAATCCACTCTGGAAACTCACGGAATGACTCAACATCTGGACGAATAGCCCCGCGGAAGTGACCAATTTCGTATTCATAATCATTGCGACCATCGATAACGATAACGTCATCACGTTGCAGATGTTCATGGAACTCTTTCGGTGAAAGGCGTTTGCCACTAATCACATTTGGATCAAGGTCTTCGTCCACGCGGAACGTAACCAGCTCTGCTTTGTGACGGACAAAGATTTTTTTGAACGCATGCTCTTCCACATCATCAATCTTGAACACCATATCGCTGAACAGCGGGTTGGCATGCATGTCTTTCATATACTGTTCCGTCTGTTCAGGAGTTCCGGATACCGTACCGTTAATGCCTTCGGATGCGATCAGAATACGGCCTTTCACACCGAGGTCCTTACAGTATTGCAGATGCTCTTGTGTAAACGTCTCAGGGTCTTCAATCTTCACGAACTTATAATATAAAAGCACGCGGTACGCGCTGTTACACATGTATATCACCTGTTCCTATTCCATGTTGTTATTAGCCGGATCATCCGGCAAGACGACTACGTTGCACCCTTACTGTTAAAAAGAAAATAAACAGCCGCCCGAAACATCGTCTCGAACTGCTGCCTGACATTCGACTTTTATTCCTGCATTCTAGTTTATCGGAAGCGGAATAGCTTAGTCAATATAAATGTATAGAAAGGGATGAAAGATATGGAACATTTCAACCATAAATGATTTGTCTCTGGAAAATCAAAAAAAATATTTCGAATTTGAACTAAAATCGTATTCATTTTTGCTTTCATATCCATTAAACTATGCTCATCATTATATGGCTTACCCACACCGACTAGCAAAAGAAGTGGATGGGAGCAAGCATACGGTGAACATATTAGGAGGAAAATGGGGATGAGAACGTGAGTTTAACACTGTTCAGAAAAGTAAGCATGATATGTCTGGTCGTTCTAATTGGACTGAGTGGGTTGGGAACCAACTCCTACCTTGTCCAAAAGGTCGATGCAGCAGGAGCAAAACCCTATATTGGTGAAATTCAGTTATTCCCTTACAATGGGGCTCCCTCCGGTTGGATGTATGCTGCCGGACAGAACATGTCTATCACTCAGAATACGGCCCTTTTCTCGTTGCTGGGCGTCAACTATGGCGGGGACGGCAAAAGCACATTTGCACTACCTGACCTTACAGACGCCGCACCCGAGGGAATGGGCTATTACATATCCATTAATGGAGAGAAGTTCCCTTCCCGTGAAGAGGGTATGTACGGTGCAGGAAATGCTGTGCTTGGTGAGGTTCGCCTGTTCCCGTATTACTTTACCCCCAGCGGCTGGTTGGCTGCCGATGGTCAATATCTCCCTATCTCTCAATACAACGATTTGTATCAGATGATTGGTACAACCTTCGGTGGAGACGGTCTGGAGACATTCCGGTTACCCACGTTACCCAAAATCAAGGGTGATATCATCCATTATGCCATATCTGTTGATCCGACTTACCATGCCGAGAATAGGGGAACTGACTACTATGAATATATAGGTGAAATCATTCCCTTATTGGTAAAGATCCCACTAGACAACTGGGCATTGGCGGATGGATCCTTACTTGCCACCACCAATAACCAACCCTTGTTTAGCCTAATAGGCAATAAATTTGGAGGCAATGGTTTAACCGACTTTAAATTGCCTCAATTAAATAGTGACCAGTCGCCATTGGTCTACTACGTTTCCAAGACAGGCGTATTCCCTTCGGTTAGCAATAATCCCCTGCCCAATGCAGTAGAGGATCGTTACACAACCAAGCAGAACACCCCGCTGACCATCAACTCTCCGGGTCTACTAGAAAATGATCGTGATTCTTCTGCTGCCGTACTGAGAAGTGCGCCCATGAACGGTACTCTGACCCTTAATGCTAACGGTTCGTTTGTATACACGCCGAATAACAATTATGTGGGTAATGACAGCTTTACTTATAGTGCCACCAATCAATGGGGTACGAGTAATCCTGCGTTAGTTACCATAACAGTTCAGCAGGACTTGGTGCCGATCGTCAGCGGGGTAACAGACGAGGGTATATATAATCAAACGGTCACGCCTACATTTAATAGCGGTACAGCACTCCTGAATGGTTCTGCATTCACTAGCGGCACTCCGGTTACAGAAGATGGAGATTACACATTGGTGGTAACCAACCACATTGGCAGTACAACAGTCCACTTTTCCATTGATACGGTCCCTCCTGTTGTAACGGGTGTCATCAATGATGGAATATACGATGCAAGCCCGACCATCACCTTTAATGAGGGGACAGCACAGACGACGCACAGATTCCGCTTTGGGCCAAAGCAGCTGTCGCTGGCATGCAAAAAGCCGGAATACTGAACGGTAAAGGGCTGAATACATTTGCTCCAAGTGATAAAACCACGCGTGCAGAAGCAGTCAAACTACTGTTGAACGCAAAAAATTAGTGCATATATCTAAAAGCCTGTTCCTTCCGGGAACAGGCTTTTCTGATTGTTTTATTCCGAGATCGTAATGACCGAGGTTACAAAGTGATACGATTCATTCTCCAATACCGCCTGCGATAACAGGATTTTATTGCCTTCCGGACTCCAGGCGAGCGGGTCAGAGGCGTTATCCATATCCGCTGAGATCTGGAACTGTTCTGCCGACTCCGTGTTGGAGACAAATAGTCCTTTCTCATTATCATTCTCAGAATTGATCGTATACGCAATCTTGGAATCATCACCCGACCAGCTTGTGCCGAAGATCTGCGTGCCTCTGGCAAGCGTGGCTTTTTCATTGCCTTCCAGATCGGTGAGCACCAGCGCCCGTTTGGTATCCGCTGTTCTTTTCACAATCGCAAGCCTTGTTCCATCATTAGAAGGAATGACCCACTCCACACTTTTCAGCACCTGTTTCACGTCACCCGTCTTCACATCGTATGCATTCAACTGGCCGTCCTCGCCCGTAATATAATAGAGCATATTGCCTGACACTTTGATACTCCGCACATTGAAATTGCCCGTCTCCACCAGTACTTTCGTTGTACCGTCCACACTTGCAGAGATCAGATCACCCTTCATATCGGGGAAAACGACATGTTCATTATCCAGCCACGCGCCCTCTTGAATGAAGCCATCCTCCTTACCAGCAGGGGTTGTCTCCCCGTTATGCAGGTTCAGGAAGTAGCCTTTGCCCGTATTTTCCTCCGGCTCCCGGTAGAACAGGTACTGACCATCCGGTGACACCAGCGGTGCACCCAGGCTGACTTCACTTTCCTTGAGCGGCGTATCTGTACCTTTGGTTAGATCATACATATATAAGTTATGCGGGTATCTTTCCTGACCTTCAACCGTGACGGGTTTCAAGGACTTGTTCTCCTTGTCGGATACAATCCAATCATCACTAAGCCATGCAATTCCACGCATATTCGGCAATTTATCAATTTTCTCCAACTTGAAGCTCTGGTACACGGACGTGTTGGTATTATCTTTTACTGTAATATCGGTGCCCGTTTTCCCGCCTTGTGCATTGCCCCCCGGCTCTGTTGTTCCCCCACATGCTGCTGTTGTTAACAGAGCAATGGCCCCGAACGTCCCCAAAGCTGCTTGTTTCCAATTCATCATGGTCCCCCCCTGGTTTCTCTTCTATAAGACCAAGCATACACATGGCATACTTCCAAAGTTATTCAGACTTGTTTCGAACTTGTAAACTTGAATCAGCCAAAGGGAAAATGAGCTGAAACGTCACACCTTCACTATCCTCTGAATCGCCCGGATTGCTTGGTAACAAGGTGATTGTACCGCCCTGTTTTTCAACAAACTGCTTTACGAGAGATAGTCCCAGTCCGGTTCCACCGGTTTTTCTGGCCCTGTCTTTGTTCACAGTATAAAAGGGTTCAAAAATCTTCTCCCGCGCCTCTGCCGGAATCGGCGTACCCGAGTTATAGATGCGAATGACCGCTTGACGCTCCTGCATCCGCAGTTCATTCTCCACCCGGATCACACCATCCGGAACGTTATATTTGATCGCATTATCCAGCATGTTGATGAAAATATGCATAAGACTCTCCCGATCGCTGCGGATCACCGCCGGTTCAAGATCCAGTTCCATATTCAGCGCGAACTTCTCCGCTTTTCCACGCATCCGGCCACAGGCATCCTCCAGCAGAGCACTGACCTCAACATCTTCGGCCTGGTTCTCGAAGTCATACTTCTCCATAGCAGATAAATGTAGTACTTTCTCGACCATCTCGTACAGCCGCTCCGTTTCTTTGCCAATGTTACTCGTGGCATCATCAAGCAGTTGCGGATCATCCTTATACATGTCGAGCAGCTCCACATAAGCTTTGATCGATGTCAGCGGTGTCTTGAACTCATGGCTGATGTTACCGATATATTGTTTCTGCTGCTGTTCCAGCGCCTGCAACTTCTCTATCGCCAGTTGCAGCTTCTGCTGCTCCGCATGCATGGCTGTGATATTTTGCTGAATGGATGTACTCATATAATAAATGCCCTGCCCCAGCTCTCCCAATTCATCCTTGCGCCTTACAGGAGACTCCGTAATGTAGTTCCCTTCTCGAATGAAATCTGCGGACCTCTTCAGCCGGGTAATCGCAACGGCAAACCGATTGTAGAACAGATAACCTAATATGAAACTCAGCGCAACAACAGTAATTCCGGCCCATATGAACAATTGAAGGATGCGAGTATAGAATTCATGGTAGCTTTGGACCGGATATTGCATCCATACAGCACCCATCTGTCCATCCGGACCGTCCAGTGGTGCGGCATAGAGCAAGGTATCCCCTTGTTCATGATAGGCAATTTTATTTTGCAGTGCATAGTTAAGCGTATCCTGAACAATCGCACTCTCCCCGGAGCTGATCGATGAACCGACTTGCTGGCCATTCATATCATAGAGCGCTATCGGCAATCCGGTAGAATTGGCTAGTTCCTGTGCAAGCCTGCGGCCGTTTTGTTGTAAAAAAACGTCCTGTTCGAGATGAACGGACTCCGTATAGTAGGCTTGTCTCACGTTCAAGTTGACCAGCCGTGTCTGTTGGGACAGAATACCCTCAATCTGTGACTGCTGATTGCGTTCAATACCGCGCAGAACCAGTGAACTAAGCACAACCACGGTCAGGATAAGCAAGGCTGCCAGAAAAACACTGAACTTCAGCTTGATGCTGACTCTCATATGGCCCCGCCTGTTTCAGGCGCAGAAGCTTTGTAACCAATCCCGTACACGGTCTGCAATTTTTGCTGATCTGTATCCCCGATTTTCTTGCGCAAACGCTGGATGTGAATGTCCACGGTCCGTGTCCCACCTGCATATTCCATGCCCCAGACCCGGTCCAGCAGATCGTCTCGTGTGTACACACGCTCGGGATTGGACATGAGAATGGTCAGCAGGTCGAACTCTTTTGGTGTCAGATCCAGCTTCTCCTCATTCACGGTCACTGTGCGGTGAGCAACATGAATACGCAGTGTGCCATTCACGATGGCCTGATTCTTCGAATCGTCAGGTGGTGGACTGCTTTTCTCGACACGGCGCATGAGCGCTTTCACCCTTGCGAGCAGTTCACGGATCTCGAATGGTTTGGTCATGTAATCATCGGCGCCCATTTCCAGGCCAACGATTTTGTCCACGATATCATTTTTGACGGTCAGCAAAATAATGCCGATATCCTCGCGGTCCTCCAGCCTGCGGCATACGCCGTATCCATCAAGCCTTGGCATCATCACGTCCAGAATCAGGACCTGTGGGTGAAACGATGCGACCTTAACCAAGGCCTCTTCACCGTCACTCGCAGTATCTACTTCATATCCTTCGCGCCGCAGCGCGTAAGCAATGGCACTGACGATACTTGATTCGTCATCTACCACGAGCACTTTTTTATTCATGGGATTCATCCTCTTTATCTATGTCATGAGTTAGTTTATGGGTCTATGTTAGCAAGGTCCGTGGGAATTATCTATGGATGAGTTTGCAATTTGTATGAGAGACTTGCATCTTCTCAGCTTGGACTTGGCTCTACTTTCTTTATACCCTAAAGGCAACAAAAAGAGCCAACCCATGTTTGGATCAGCCCTTAATCTATAGATTCTCAATTCATGTTACTGTTTAGGCAACAACTTCTTAATTTCATCTTCGGAGAGTCCAGATGCTTTAACTATAGCAGAGAGATCTACGCCAAGTGTAAGTAATTCACGGGCCATTTCTCTCTTGCCTTCCAACTTACCCTTGGCTGCACCTTCAGCTCGTGCGCCTTCAATCATCGATTTTTCGTCACTCAATGCTTTCATTCGAGCATCGTAGGCCATTCTGGTGGACGCATCCTGACTCAGAAATTCCAGCGTATCCATCGCCTTTTTCAACATCGGTTCATTCATGGCCAACACCTCCCAGTTTGATGTATCTATTCCCTTCAGGAATAATAACCAATTCACGAGTCCGCCTTTTTCCATCGGAACAGAATACTGATCTAATTTGGTTAGTTCCATCACATGTATTTCGATATCATCTGTCAAACCAATACCTGTATGATCTTCTCGTAAATGAAAAACATTGTGATATCGCTCATTATCCAAACAGGAGTAATTGAGGATATTAATAGTCACGCATTTTTTGAGTAGACTATAGTTTTCGCCCTTTTTTATCTGATGAAAGTACATCTCACTCCAATAAAACAACGTCCTTTTCTCCATGTTATACGGGTTAAACAGCTGCATTTCAATGTTAATTAGTTTGCCTTCTACCGTCTTTGCTTTAATATCCAGAATGGATTGTTTATCCTCTGGGCTATCCTTATCTGTATACGTGTTAACCACATTGATCTCCGTAAGAGGAGATTCGCCGGTCTCTATAAACGTGCTGTTCAGAAAAGCTAACAAAACATCTTTGTTTTGCTCACTTCCAAAAATGCGTTTGAACACAAAATCTACTCGTGGATCGAGTAATTCCTTCACTCAGCATCAGCTCCATTCTCACCAGCATTATATCATAGTTCCCATATAGCCTCAGCTTGATAATGGATCTGCACATATATTGCATTTACTCCTCAAATGACAGATTCAGCGGCTTGTCCGACATCTCGTACTCTGTCTCCATATGTGTCAGCGGTGTGTTCAGATCAACCTCCTCGAAGCGGAAGCTGTCGACCCACACTTTTCCTTTACCGTTTAAAATAACCCCGAATGAAATGACTGCGCTGCCCTCCGGCACATCAAGCACAATATTATACTGATTCCATGGCTGCGTACCCGTAATTGGCCGATCATGCATGTTATCAAATTGAAGTACGTCATGGACGTTATTATCCACACGCATCCATAATCCGCAGAACGCCTCCACACGTTCGGTCTTCACAAATCCCGATAACTTCATCCGCTTACCCACATACTTGTCCGCTCTGAACTGCTGCATCATTGTTGCGAACTCGTTAGGCTCCATCGGCGTAACTGCCTTCAAATATCCTGAAGCTTTCCCCTGATGCACTTCGGCCGGATCAATGCCCATCTCATAATTTTGCGGATGACTTCCGGTTAACATCCAACCTGTAATCGTTGACGTCTGATTCATCTGTAGTTCTCCTCCTCTGGTTCTTCCTTCGAATAATTTCAGATCGAACAATTTGCGAAAACGTCCTGGTGGCATGCCATATAATTTACGAAATGCACGGGTGAAGGCTTCCTGACTCTCAAAGCCACATGCCAGAGCGATGTCCAAAATGCCCGTCTCCGTCGATCGGAGAGTCGTGGACGCCAGACTCATCCGGCGATTGCGGATATAATCCACCACGGTCATGCCCACCTCATTACGGAAAACCCGGTGGTAGTGATATGGCGACAACAACGCCTCGGATGCCACTTCTTCCAGCCCGATCTGCTCATGCAGATGAGTCTCAATATAGAACAAACTTTGCTGAATCATTGCACGGTAACGGCTCAACTGAGGTAAAGCCCCCTTCCATATCCTTACTATACGTGAATGATGTCGTCACCGTTTTGATCATTTTTGCTATCTTCACTTCGGATTGCCTCTATCCCGGAACGCAAAAAAGAGCCAATCACGGAAGGAATCCTATCCGTAATTGACTCTCCATTTATCTATTCGCACAACATTCTTCGTCAGACAGCCGGTACCGGCTGTGCACCAACCTCTTCGTCATCATGCTCCACCAATTCATGTTTCTCCCAAGCTCTACTCTTCCAGCGGAAGTACATAATGACCGCACGCGTCCACTCATCCGCCGCAATGGCAAGCCACACACCAGCGAGCCCCAGATGAAGCTGGAATATGAGCAGGTACCCCAGTGGCAGACTCATGCAGACCATGGAGATCAGCCCCATGTATACCGGGAATTTTGCATCCCCTGCCGCACGCAGGGAACCAATGATTACAATATTGCAGGTACGTCCGGTTTCGAGCAAAAGACTGAGCAAAATTACTTGAGCCCCCAGCTTGATAATTTCCGGATTATCCGTAAATATGCTCATCAGAGGCACACGGAAAAAAATGATGATTACATCAATGATAACCGTGGCCAGAAGGGCCCATTTTACACTGTCAAAAACACGTTTGTACGCATCGTCTTTGCGCCGCGCACCCACAAGCCGGCCTACAATGATCGATGTCCCCATACCAATCGCCATGCTGAACAAGTAGATATAGCTGGAGATATTACCCGCATACTGTTTGGTTGCCATAGCTTCTGCGCCCAGATAGGTCACATACAGCGTGAACACGAGTTGGCAGGAATGATATACCATGGATTCCATCGCAGACGGAATGCCAATCCGCAGAATTTTGCCAATAAAATGTTTGGACAACTTAATGTAGTATTCGAAATCCACCCGTACCTCGCTCACACGATACAACAACCAGAAGAAGATCAGCAGGCAGATAAACCGGCTTCCCACCGTGGAGATGGCCGCCCCTTCCACCCCAAGCTTCGGCAGGCCGAAGTGACCAAAGATCAATGCATAGTTACCAACAACGTGAATCACGTTCATGAATACAGCAACATACATCGTTTCTTTGGTGTAACCATGTGTACGAATCGTCGCAGCCAGCGCATTAATGAGTGCCTGGAGGAAGATACCGCCACCGACGATATTTATATACGAACGGGCAAAATCATAAATTTCGCCTTGAATGTTCAGAAGTGTTAGCAATTGTCCTCCGAACAGAAGGAAGATCCCGCTCAGGACCAGACCTACGATAAGATTCAGTGTGATCGCATTACCTGTAACTTGTGCTGCTTCACTTAACTTTTTCGATCCGATATATTGTGCGACTACAATCGCAGCACCATGTCCAATGACTTCCAGTACAAGGATAGCGATAGAAATAATCTGATTGGCTGCTCCAACGCCGGAGACCGCATTATCGGATACCGAGCTGAGCATGAGCGTATCCACGCTCCCCATCAACATAAATAAGAAGAGTTCCAAGAAAATAGGCCATGTCAGTCGAATCAGATTCAGATCCTTGGCATCAGAACGAAGGGACTCTTTGGTTGAGGATATTGCTGTCATTTTCTCACCTTTCCCATGTGGGCTTTAATTCTTAGGGTATGTTAGCACAGGTAGTTTGAAAATGCAGTAGTTTTGCGAAAATAGTTGAAAGTTTTTTGCAATTCCATAAATAGGTATTTTCAGTGTTTTCATCAAGCTCCGTGTCTGTACACCTGCCAGAGGTTGTAGAAGACAAAAAAGGCCCCTCCCAACTCGCTTTTAAGCAAGTAATGGAAGGACCTTAGACCCTCAGCCCTTTAACCTTTAACAGAACCCGCAGCAATTCCCTCCACGATTCGATTACTCAGGATGAGAAATGCAATGAGGATCGGCAAAATACTAATCATTAGCGTCGCACCAATGGCTCCCCAATCTGTTGTATATTGACCGATAAAGTTCTGTACCCCAACAGTTAAGGTCTTGTACGAATCTGTACTGATGAACGTATTAACAAAGATGAATTCATTCCAGTTATAGATCATATTGATGATCGCCGTTGTTGAAATGACCGAAGACGTCATCGGCAGCACAATCCGAAAGAAAATCCGATGCACGGAGCAGCCATCCATCACTGCGGCTTCTTCCACTTCACGGGGAAGGGCGTAGTAGAATCCGAGTAGAATCATAATGGTAATTGGCATATTAAAGGCAATATAAGACAAGATGACTGACAAAGGATGATCGGTGAGATGAAGCTTCAGGAACAAGCTGAACAGCGGAATCAACGTGGAGTGTACAGGGATCATTAGACCCACCATGAATAACCCCAATACCAACGAACGACCCTTCCAGCGCATACGTGTAATGGCAAAGGTCACCAGACTGGCAAACAGCACGGTGAACACAACTGAGACCACCGTAATCCATACACTGTTGAAGAAGTATAAGCTGATATTTCCCTCTGTCCATACCTTGACATAGTTTTCCCAACGTGGAGTAGCAGGAAGGGAAAAAGGCGCCATGTCGAATACTTCCTGATTATTTTTAAGCGAGAACAACAGCAGCCATACCAAGGGCAAAATTTGCAGCAAAGCTACCAGGGACAAGAGGAAATACAGCAGAACATATCCGAATCTCCTTAACCATGCCGAACCTCGGCTTGTCCCCGGGTACGTTGGCAATCTAACGGCCGTATCCGTCTTCACCGGGATGGACCTCCTTTCATTTCACTTACGTCAGGAATACTGGATCGTATCTTTGGATGCCGTCGCTTTTCGAAGCAGCCAGGTAACCAGCAGACAGATCAAGAGCAGGAAGAAACCTACAGCACTGCCGTAACCAAAGTCGAAGCTACGGAACGCCTGACGATACATATAGGAGGCCATCACTTCGCTGGAACCATTCGGTCCGCCATCGGTCATCACGTAGATGAGATCAAAATACTTGAGCGAGCCTACCACAGCCAGTACCACAGTCACCTTGATGACTTCTGTAATAAGGGGCAACTTGATTCGAAAAGCGATCTGCCAAGGGCTTGCTCCATCAATCCGGGCTGCTTCCACCAGAGATTCCGGAATATTTTTGAGGGCCGCATAATAGATCAAAATATAGAAGCCTGCATACTGCCACAGAATCGGTACAAACAATGCATACAGCACCAGGGATGGTTCCGCCAGCCAGGCTGGCGGATTGCTGAAGCCGATCGCTTCCAGAAAAGTGTTCAGCACACCATTGCTGGGATGATAGATCTTCAGCCATAACTGGGCGATCGCGACCGAAGACAGCAGCATCGGGATCAAATATATTTTGCGGAACAGATTGGCACCCTTGATTTTGCCTGACAGCACCAAAGCAATCATCAGATAACCGATCAGACTCAGCGCAGAGAACAAAGCAAGCAAAAAAGTATGACCCGCACTCTGCCAGAATGTTCCGTCCTGAAGCAGTCTGGCGTAATTATCCAATCCAATATAGGTCATTGCACCGATCCCGTCCCATTGCATCAAACCATAATACCCGGTGAGCACGATCGGGATGTAAACCAAGACCAGCAGCAGAAGCAGTGCAGGAAGCACGTACAACGCAGCAACGAGACGGTTGGACATGACTTTGTCCATCACATTATCCTCCCTTCAAGCGTTCAAACGTGTGTACGTCAATTGCCTTTATCAATCGCAGCCTGATGATTCTTCACAAAGTCCTCCGGTGTTACCGCTTTGCCAAACAACGCCTGAATCATATCCAGATGAGCCTGAGCGGCTGCCGGTTTCATCTGTACGTCTGCAAAGAGTGTGAGACTGCTGGCCTGATTCAATTCGTTCAGCAGGTCAATATAGAGCTGTGGCAGCTGTACTGCAGCCGTATCCACTTTGGTTGCCGGGATGACGCCTGCTTCAGTCACCGAACTCTCACCCCATTTTTCTACAAAGTATTGCACGAACTTCGCCGCTTCTTCCTTCACTTTGGAGTTCTGGGCCACGAACAGCCCTACGCCTGGTCCACCTACCCAGCTGTTAATATCGCTCTTGCCATCTTCCATCGTTGGGAATTTGAAAAATCCGATCTTGTCCTTGAATTCCTGCGGGATGTCCGGGTTAGTCGTGAAGTTTGGCAGTTCCCAGGTGCCCATCAGGTACATGGCCGCCTTTTCGTTCATGAATTCGGATTTGCCCTCATCGTTGGACAACCCGTTGAAGCCTTTGTTGAAGGCATTCATATCCACCAGCTTTTGTACCTCGGCAGCAGCTTGAGTCAGCGCAGGATCGTCAAACTTGCCGGAGCCATTGATCGCCTTTTCCAGTGCATCTCCACCTAACCGATTCGCCAGATACATATACCAGAGTGAGCCAGTCCAGCGGTCTTTATTACCCAGTGCGATCGGAACCTCACCGTTATCTGTCAGTGTCTTCAGCACACTCAGGAATTCATCGTATGTTGCTGGCGGCTGCAAATTATATTTCGCAAAAATGGCTTTGTTATAATAAATGGGGGAGATATTCAACTCGATTGGTAGCGCATATGTTTTGCCGTCTATGGCATAGGCTTCTGTTGTTCCGGCTATGAATTTGTCGCCCAGCGAGCCGCTGAGCAGATCATCGACCGGTGCGAACAGATTCCCCTTCACATAAGGCTCCAGAAATCCAGCAGCCCAAGTTACACCAACATCGGGAAGTTCATTGGATGCCGACAGGATTTTCAATTTGTTCTTGTATTGTTCATTCTCCAGCACTTCCTGCTTAATGGTCACATTGGGATGATCCGTCTGATACTGCTTGATGATATCGTTGACCAGTTTGTTTTGCTGTGCGGAACTGCCTGCTGGCCAGAGGTGCATGAATTTGAGGGTTACTTTCCCATCTGTGCCGTTGCTGCCTGTTTCACCCTCTTGATCCGAACTTGAACTGTTACATCCGGATAAAATTATGGCGAGAACCAGCGTCCATGACAGAAGAATGGCCATCGTCTTTTTGCTCATTATTCCAACCCCCTTGGTTTGTTCGGTTAATGTAACCGCTTTAACCAAATTGTAGCACGGGCCTATCACACCTATAAGACCAGAGTAATTTGGAAAAACTCCACTTTTTTGAGGTTATTTGTTATCTCGTTCAGATAGAGAATGCCGATATTTGCTTGGACTTAGCCCCTCAAGGCTTTTAAATACCGTGATAAAATACTTATCCGTCTGATAACCCACCCGTTCCGCAATCTCCGAGATGGGCATCGTTGTCTGCACAAGCAACTCCTTCGCGCGCTGAATGCGTTTGCGGGTAAGGTATTCACTAAAATTGATGCCGATCTGTTCCTTGAACAATACACTGAAGTAACTGGAGTTGAGATGGAGTAAATCAGCGATTTCACGCATGGTCACATGTTCACCCAGATGAGCATCCACATAGGTCAAAGCTTCACTGATCTGGCTATTGAGCCTTTGTTCCCCTCGCTCCTTAACATCCAGCAGCTTGGGGTCAACCATTTCTTGCATTGTTTGAATACGTCGCTGTTGTTCGCCGAACTTTAGGGCTTTTTCGACGGTCTGCAGCAATTGTTCCTTATCAATCGGTTTCAACATATACTCCACAACACCCAACTTAATGGCCTGCTGGGCGTATTGAAAATCGGCATGTCCCGACATAATCAGGACAACAGGCTTGTTCGAAAAATGTTGAATGGCTTCAATCAGAGACAAGCCAGAGAATTCCGGCATGCGAACATCCGTTATTAACAGGTCTGCCGGCTTTTTCTTGAGCCATTCGACAGCCTCGACGCCACTTTCTGCAGTCTGAATGTGATTTCGTCCTGCCGACCATCCTTCCAGTGTTTTGCGAATACCCTCTCTTGTACGCGGCTCATCATCCACGATAAGAATTGTTTTGTCATGAATCATATGCACCCTCCGTTCCCATGGGAATCTCAAAGCAAATGACAGTTCCTTCCCCAACCTTACTTGTTATGGAAAGCCTGCAACGTTCGCCAAGTTGGCTGCCAAAGTAAAGCATCAGTCGCCGATGTACGTTGATTAGACCTACACCTGTCCCCTTCTTGGACACAGCCGGCCCGCCATGTAAAGCATGAATGACAGATTGAAGCCGTAATTCATCCATACCGGGACCATCATCCCGAACCTCAATGCGAACCAGATTTTTTTCGGTCGAAGCATCCACATGGATGCTTATCTTTCCCGGTCCCAGTTTACTTTCAATCCCATGAAGAATCGCATTTTCGACCAAGGGCTGTATAAGAAGTTTCGGTATTGCGACCTTACGCACCATATCACTCAGCTGAATCTCCCATTGCATTCTCTCTCCCAACCGCATCTGCATAATTTGAAGATAACGCTCGGCGTGTTCCAGCTCGTCGGCCATCGTAACCCATTCATCCTGCTGCGAACTGGAGATAATGTAGCGAAATAATCGGGACATCGCCACAACCATACGTGCCATCTCCTCGTCTCCCTTTTCCTCAAGGGACCAATAGAACGCCTCCAGGGTGTTGAATAGGAAATGGGGATTAATCTGAGACTGCAACGCCTTCAGCTCGGCCCGGGACTGCATGACTTCCTTCTCATGAACCACACGGGTCAATTCGTTCTGCCTGTAGACCATCTGGTTATACACGTCGTTGAGTTCATTGATCTCCATAGTAAAGCTGACCATTAGATTAGGTCTCATTGCTCCCGGCTGTGCACTGCGCATGGCCCGCATCAGGCGTATGAGCGGACGTGTAATCATCGTGGACAGAAAGAAGGACATGATGAGGAACAGAACAACACCAATCATTCCCGAGACGAGCAGCGCCGTCCTCAGGATGGATACACCTTCCGTTGTCTCCCGCAGCGGGGTCAGGACAGCAAGTGTCCATCCCGTTAACTCCGATTTTTGCCGGACGACGATGTAGGATTCCTCCCCGTTTTGCACGACTGATCCGCTGTCCAATATGGCCTTGGGATCGAGATTTATCTCCAGATCGGAAGTCACCACTTCTCCTGCACCATCCAAGAGCATGATAGAGTCCTGCGAACCATCTGACCCATTCGAATCATTGAGTTGAAAAAAACTGCGTTGCATCCGTACCACCACATAACCTCCATGTTCGAAAGAATGATCCAGCAGGTTAATCCGACGAATAGCCAGAAGCACACCCGGATCTTCAGGGTCAGCGCCTGCCCATACCAGTCTGCCTTTTCCTTCATCCGCCAGGTTGATCCAGTTGCGCTCCACTCTGAGATCGAGGGATCGGTCATCCATCGGAAATATGCGGTTATAACCCGTAGTGTATATCTCCATACTTTGCGCTCCGTTGATGAAAGACTGATAACTGCCTGCAATCTGCAAGAGAGCTTGGCGCTGATTAAAGGTAGCTGGGTTGCCTTGCTTCTCATCGCTAAGCAGACGCTGCACGTATGAATCATCCGCCACCTGGGCGGTCAGCGAATTCACTTGTGCAATGAGTGCATCCAATCTGCCACTGGCTTGGACGGCGGTTTGGTGAATATGTTTCTCCGCATTGCTTTTCAGCAGAGCAGCTACCCGATCATAGGCCGATATGCCTGCGAGCAGCAGAACAACAAGCATCACCATAACAAAACCAATGAAGATCTGATTCCGAAGTGAGTTAAAATGTCCTTTTTTCCCGTGCAACTTCCCCAATCTCCTCTCTTTTTGGCATGTAAAAGAACCCACCACCTTACGCCCGTGCTCTTGAAGACTGGGTACAAACGATGCCGGATTTATCTACGTATTCAGTTCCTCATATAAAATGAACGAAAGAATATTTACACTAGCCACTACGATGACAGATTAACCTTCCAATCGCTGTTATCCCCAGATTTTTTGATTTCCTTTTAAAGGGGAAAATCCGGGGATAAAGGCGAACGCTCCGCTTTTTCAGGTTATTTCTGCCCTCTCCGTTCTCGTGTAAATGTTTAGTTCATTTATATAGTTAAAGCGCTTGCAGAAATGAACCTTACTCTTCTTCTCTCTTAGTCTTTGTTTACCGATTAAACTAACGACTAAAAAATAGCATAGTTTTACAGGTTAATCAATCCTCCGAAGAGTTCCCAAACGTTAAATGACAAGGATCAAAAAAAGAGAGGGGACTTTTAAAGTCCACCTCTCTTTGTTCATATCCCTTCACAACATATCCTTTTCTGTGACACATCTTCAGTTATTTCACAGACCCTTGAGTCACCCCGTTGATGATCCACTTCTGTGCAAACAGGTAGATGATAATCATCGGCAGTAACGCGAGCAGGTATGATGCAAATGCAAGGTTAAACTCGGTATTAAACTGTCCTTGGAATACATACTGTACCAGCGGCAACGTGTACTGTCCCGGATCACTGATAATAATGAGTGGCAGCAAGAAGTCGTTGTACGTGGACAGACAGGTCAGAATACCAACCGTGGCACTGATGGGTGCCATGAGTGGGAAAATGATTTTCCAGAACGTGCCCCAGGTTGTCGCCCCATCTACAAAAGCCGCTTCCTCCAGCGCTACCGGAATAGACCGGATGTATCCAACGTATACAAATACGTTGAATGCCAGACCATAGACCGTGTGCAGCAGGATTAGACCTACCAGATTCGTCATCTCCAAGGATGCGGTCAGCTTAACAATCGGCAGCATGATGATTGGGAACGGAATGAACATCGCGCTGACGAAGTAATAATACAGCCCTTTGAAAAACTTGCGTTTCTCCATATTTCGCGCAATGGCATAGGCCACCATCGAGTTACTGAGCAACGTCAAAAGTACGGTTGATGCAGTAACAATCGCACTGTTACGGAACGATTGGAAAAAGTTTGTCATGTCGATGGCCCTCGCGAAATTCTCCCAGTGAAGCGTTGTTGGAATGGCAAAGACCGATTGGGCCATCTGCTCCGGATTTTTCAAAGCAATCGTAACGGTCATATACAGTGGGAACAGGATAAACAGGGTACCCAGCACAACGAGCAGCATAACGAGCCAATTGATTCGTGTACGACCTCTCATTACAGATCCATCTCCCTTCTTTGCAGGAACCGGATTTGCAGAATTGAAATCACCGCAATAACGATGAAGTAAATAACCGAGTTCGCAGATTGATATGCATATTCGCCGCCTTCAAATCCTCCGGTGTAGATCAGATGGGAGATGGACTGCGTCGCCCGTCCGGGACCACCGTTGGTCAAGGCTACGATTTGGTCGAAGACCATAAGCGAGTTTTTCATCGCAAGCACCATATTAATGGTGAAGAAAGGTGCAATCAGCGGGAATGTAATACTCCAGAATTCACGCCATTTGCCTGCACCGTCGAGGTTGGATGCCTCGTATAGTGTCGTTGGTATCGTTTGCAGACCAGCCAAATACAGAATCGTATTCAGGGCCACGGATTGCCATACTGCAACAATGACGATACCAATCCAAGCCAGACTCTCGCTGCCAAGAATGTTGGTGGATAACGCGTTGATGCCCAGATTTTGTCCCCAGATTGGGAATACGTTGGAGAACAGGTAGTTAAATATGTAACCTACGATCAGCACACTCAGAATATTGGGCAGGAAGTAGATGCCCCGGAAAAAGTTACGGAACTTGATCTTGGCATTCAGCCCGAGTGCAATGAGCAGGCTCAGGATATTGGTCAGGATTGTCACCACGATCGCAAATTTGAATGTAAACCAGTAGGCGTTACCCACGTTGTCATCTTGGAATAAGTTGAAATAGTTTTTTAAACCAACAAAATCATACTCTTTCCCGAATCCGTTATAATTCGTAAATGAATAATAGATGCCCTGGAGGGCCGGCAGTGTCATAAATACAAAGAACAATACTACCGCCGGAACCGTCATCCAGTAATAAGGTGCGATACGTTTGTTCATACTCCATCCTCCTTCAGACAAGGCTTAGCGCCGATTAGCAACCTTGTCCCATTCTTTGTCGAGTGTATCTAGATAGTTGTCGATGTTTTGGTTCTGCAAAAAGGACTGTACAATGGAATTCAGCTGCACCGCAGCCGGAATATAGTGATCGGGAAAGTCAATAACCTTGCCCTGCTCAATGTATGGCATCAATTCCTGTACGGCAGGATCATCCTGCTTCACGCCTTCTACCGCAGAGAATAGCGTCTGTTCGTCAATATATCTTCCGATATTTTCAGGCTCTAACAGGAACGCAATAAACGTCTCTGCCTGCTCGCGATTAGGCGTGTCCGCCGCAATGGTAAACAGAGAGTCGATCCCGTTCACCAGCTTGATCTCGCTTGCATCGTTGCCCGTTGGGAATGGGAAGAAACCGATGTCAACATTTGGGTTCGCTTTGCGAATCTCCGAGATTGCCCAGGTTCCCTGGATGTACATAAAGGCTTCACCGTTAGCAAAAGCACGGTTACCGTCCGAATAAGCTTTACCAAAGTTATCGCCGTGACCGTATTTCATGAGTTCCAGTTGCTTCTCAGCTACCTCGCGGTACTTCTCCTTGAACGTCACTTTGTTATCGCGCCGCTCCTGGTAGAAATCAATACCGACCAGATTGGAGGCCAGTGCATTGAAGGGCAGGCTCGTCTGCCAGTCATCCTTGTATGTGAAGTAAAATGGAATCTCACCTGCATCCTTAATCTTTTGGGCGGTCGCAATGAGTTCATCCCACGTCTTGGGCACGTCCAATCCCATTTCCTTAAACAACGTTTTGTTGTACATGATGCCGTTTGCATTAGTCGCGTAAGGAATACCAGTCACTTCGTCCATGCCTGTGAGATCGTTGAGCATTTGTATGTAGTTTGGATCAATCGTCTGGAGTAGTGAACTATCCGTCAGATCGGTGAAAATATCACTCTGGGCCAGGATTGAATACGTATCCGTTGCCCCCATGGCCATAATATCCGGTATATCATTTTTGACAACACGTGTCTTCAATACCGTCTCCGCATCTGGCGGATTCACCTGTGTCACCTGAATATCGTCATGCTCCGCGTTAAACGTCTTGATCAATTCATCAAAGGTTGTTTTGGCTTCAGGCTTGTTCTGGAAAAATTCAATCTGCACTTTGCCATTCGCGCTATCTCCACTGGTACAGGAAGATAAAAGTACAGCCATCGTTCCACACAGCAACATTGTCCCGAGAGCCTTGGTAAGCGTTGTTCTCATGTTGTACCTCCCTCAGCTTTATAAATTGAACTAATGTGATTTACACAGTGTCACTCTGATTGCAGTACCATCTTCCGATCGTTATTATCCCCAGATTTTTTTTGATTCCCTTCCTAAAAGGGAAAATCCGGTTTTTAGCGTATGCTTTCGAAGTAGCTTTCTTTCAGAAAGCTTTTAGCTGCACTTCTTCAGATTGGTTCTGCACTCTCCGTGTTCGTGTATATCTTAGTTTCACTTTATATACGTAAAGATTTACCCATCCAAATGGCGAAATAACCATTTGGTTAATCCTTCCAAACTAACTTCAATCTGAATGGATGATATAAGCCTTTATTATTCCTAAAACGGTTTCGATAAAAATGAATCAAGACATTTCTTCCCATGACCTGAATCGGGCATAACAAAAAGGACACTGGATGATATCCAATGTCCCTCATTCAATAAGCTTATATTCAGCCACTGTAACGCTTTTATCCAACCTATTACGAACGCTCAACCTTCGGCAAAGCATTGCGTAAACGCTTGGCTCGATAACTCTGATATGCACGAATCAACATGCCAATGATAATCATGACCACGCCGATGTTAATTGCGACATCAGCGAGATTCAAAATCCCGCGTCCTGACGGAAATACGAGGAAATCCGTTACCCGGGCATAGATAAATCGATCGATCGCATTTCCTAAAGCCCCACCGACCATAAAACCCGCGCCAGCTTGCATCCAGAAACCGCGAATCTCACCCTTACTCCGGTAATACAGCATGCCCGCTATGAACAGAACAGCAATCACACCGAACAGCCGTGCATTTCCCTGAAACATGCTGCCCGCCATTCCACTGTTCTCGTAATGCTGTAACTGCATGCCTGAGTTACCCAGTCTCATGACGTCGCCAACTTCCATATACATCCTCACTGCGATCTTGGTCCCCTGATCCACCAAAGTCACCAGCAGTGCTACAAAATAAAACAGCATCGTGCTTCTCCTCCTGCCTACTTAGCGATAACTTATTTTAACTTTAAGAGTTTTGAGTATATTAGGTTCCTTTCACTTTAACACAGCCGATGTACGCTCTCCAAATGAGCCGTCTTCAACCACGCCTATAACACGCACTAACATCGTTCAGTCCGCATTTGGAAGGTACTATACCCATTCATGTCGAATGTAGACATCAATCATATATGTAAAGGGGCTGCCTGTAATTTGAACCTGATCATGACAGAGAAATTAAAGGAAATGCAGCAGGAAGAAAATGACTTGGTATTTGGCACATTTAATTCTGAAATGGCACTTAACCTTGGCCTGCATCTGGTTGAAGAAGCGAAGCGTCGTTCCCAAGCCGTGACCATCGACATTACCCTGAAAGGACATCGTCTCTTTTTGCATGCTATGGAAGGCACTCATCCCGACAACGAAGACTGGATTCGACGCAAGAACAACGTGGTGAATCATTTCTCTTTCAGCTCTTGGCATACCGCCCTGCGGTTGAGAAACGAGGACCAAACGCTTGAGCAGGATTTCAACCTGCCTGCAGCTGACTATGTTTTGGCTGGTGGCGCTTTCCCGCTGATTCTGAAAAATGAGGGACAGGTCGGCACCATTACGGTATCGGGTTTGCCTGATGAGGAAGACCATGATCTGGTCACGACAGGCATCCGCTCGTTTTTGTTGCAGCAAGATTAGATTAGATTAAATTAGATTAAATTAGATTAAATTAAATTAAATTAAATTAAAATGGGCATAAAAAAATCCGTACCTGGGATAGGCACGGATTTTCTTTTTTTTCCTGTAGTTAAATTACTGCGTTTATTGAATCGCTGAGAGAACGTCCAGTAGCATCGATTTAAATTTCGGCCGATCAATGGCCTCACAGACGCGTACATTGGGCTCTTTGCCAAAACGTCCGTTGATATCAACCACACTGTATCCGCGTGTCAGTTCTCCTGCTGCTTCTACATCCACATAATATTGACCCGACTTGGTCATGATGGATTCATCTGCCGCAACAGCCATCAACAACGTATCCGGATGAGTGGTGCCATTCAGCTTATGTACCGACTTGTTGAACTGCATAACCACTTTGTTAATAGCGGTGAAGAAATCCGCACCAGATGTTCCGAGAGCCGCAATCTCTGCATGATCGTCATCGTCCATCACTGAATATTGGGTACACATCTCCCAGCCAACCATCGTAATCGGAATGCCCGCATGAAGTACAATTTTCGCTGCTTCCGGGTCCACGTAGAAGTTATACTCCGCCGCTGGTGTGATATTGCCCAGTGCATTATTCGTTCCGCCCATGATGTACAGGTGAGCAATCTCCGGAATAATGGTTGGGTCTTTCTGGATCGCCATTGCAATATTGGTCAACGGGGCAATCGCCAGAAGTTCAATTTCACCTGGATGTGCATGCACCTTCTCAATGATAAAATCAACCGCGTGCCCGCTCTCGGGACGTTGATCCGCCTTGGGAAAATGCGCGCCGCCCATGCCGTCATCGCCATGCACATCTTCCACTGTGCGGTGCTGAGCCTTTCCATAGGCCATTAGCGGACGCTCGCAACCTTTATATACAGGCACCTTGCCGCCATGTCCAGCAACCTGTACCGTGTACAGGGCATTTTCAACCTCTTGGTCGAATTGTACGTTACCGCCCGTAATGGTGATGCCTTCCACCTGAAAGTGATGCAATGCCGTCAGGATCGCAATCGTATCGTCTCCTGCTGTATCTGTATCGATGATGACTCTTCTCATGATGCCGCGCTCCTTCTTCCATTTGATAGTAAACTCCATAAAACACTATGTCTTATTTTACATCAAAAATGTACCGATGACGATGGAAACGCCGATGATAATCGAACGCAGCAGTTGTGCTACTGCCATATTGCCACGTGCGATTTCGTCGCATACCCGCATTTTCGGAATCAGGAAATCAAATATAATATAGACCAGGCACAGCACAATAATTCCAAACGCCGACCACAGCAGCATATCCAACCACGAATGCGTTGAGAAAGATACCATTCCCACAATAATACACAGTCCCAACAATTTGCTGCCCATGTACATGCCCGCCGCTTCGTTTCCTTTGGCAATCTCCTCACTATCGTTATACCGGGTTAATTTGCTAAAAGCGAAATATCCACATACCAATACCACCAGCAAAATGCCTACACCCACCGCCACATTCACGAGGTTTAATCCCAAGTTCTCCATTCCTTCTTCTCCTCCTCATCATTCATCCGTTCACGAACTGTAGCCGCGCAATAATAGGCCATATCTCCAGTTACTTTCTCCCCGACCCGTGGTAACAACCCAGCCAAACGCCCAGCGATAACAAACACCCCTGTAAGCAGATAACCGCTGTACGCCCCATCTTCCGTCTCGATCACAGCCTGTTCCATCGGAACCAGCTGCTGATAGATTTTGGGTTGGTTTTCGTAATATGCTGCAATCTCTTCATCCTCGTCTGTTGCCCCAGTTGCAAGATTGGATTCCAGCGCCTCGTTAAGAGGATGCTCCATATCCTGCTTTCCAAAGGCATTGTTCGTTCCTCCATCCAGCAAAAGAGTTCCTCTGCCTTCGCGCCCCCAGTAGCTTTTGGCTACATATGGTATGGCGTCCAGTTCGAATGGCTCAGCCGAAAAATAGGTGGGCAGCAGATATCGGGAAATCACATCCATTTCTGCTTCATCAAAGAGGGTAAACCCGCAATATTCCGGGGTTTGCTCGTTCCGCTCGTAGAGCGACCAGATTGCCGCCATGAAGCCTTTGCTCTGCATCAGTACATGCTGAACCGGATTCATCAGGCCTAGTCGTCCCTCCTGTACAAGATCAAGCAGCGCAGCACCAATCTCCACCCCTGTCGTCTCATCCCGATCATCAATCAGATACTCCAGCGGATAGAGACGGTACAACAGGTTAATCTCCCGCCCCTTATGGTAAAGCGCCTCTCCCGGAACAATCTCCAGTTCCTCAAGTGGAGCATAGAAAACTTCGTATCCCGCTTCCTGACAACGTCTCATCAGGTATTCCGTATTTGTTCGATCTTCGACATGTTCGCCAAAAGAAGTGAATGTCACCGGACCCTGCAATCCTTGGGTTGCATAGAATTCCAGCCACATCCTGAAACACTCCCGAATACGTGTATCCATCTCGGCAGATGGCCCAGTTAGCGTAGTATCCTCAGCAAGACCGACCAGAATATCTTCCAGTGTTGCAACCTCCGGTATACCCGTAGGGGTGTCCGTATTATTTTCAATACACTTCGGTCCAGCTTCTCCAATAATCCAGTCCTGACGGGTAATGCCTCCAGTCACCATCTCCATACGTGCCGTCGGAATAAGCCCGGGATGGATACCCAACTGATGCTCCAAAAAAGAATCCGGCATATATTGCTGGATAAATCGCATCACTTTACAGTAAATGCCGTCTACCGCCTCAGCTGCACTACGCAGCTCTTGTATCTCCGTGGGAGAATAGACCGTCAATGCAGGCACACAATACTGCTTCCCATACATTCGATGATATGGAATCTGTTGTTCCGTTTCACCCTGAAATACCTCTTCGTGACTATACGGCAGTTGAACCACTTGCCTCATCCGGTTATCCTCCCGAGCTGCGGAAGAAGCTACCGAAGCCGCTTGATTTGGACTTGGATTTGCTATATGAGCTGTTACTGTCCTTATTGCTTCGATACGACGACCCACCGTAGTAATAGTGCCCACTGCTGGAATCATATTCACATCCGGTATCATACTCGGGGTCACATTCATCATTGTTGCTGCCACAACCGGATAACACGGCAGGAACCGCCAGCATCAGGGAGAAAGCAACCAGCTTTGCTTTTGATCCGGGTTTCGATGCTTGCCCCCGCTCTTGGTCACTCATCACAGATCCACCTCTTTCATATAAAACAATACTTTCTTGCGATCCGCATCCAGCACGGAATACAGGAATTCATACGTCTTGCCATCGCGAACCATGTAATGGTCCAGCAGTTGCTCGGCAAGCTCCATCGTATAGGTGGATGACGCTGTGAGTTCCAACTCCTGAAATGAACGTCCATTCCACAACATATACTCTGCACTGTACATGGAAGACATTTTGCACATCGCCAGCGCAGCATCCGCAATAGCTGCACCGTACTCGTCCGGCATCTGTTTGTCATACGCCGTCACGTATACCGCATGTTCCCGCCCATCCTGGCATTCATTGGACAGGTGCGCCCAGAGTTTGTTTTTCACCAGAGTGGCATCCACCAGTTTGCGCATGAACAGTTCATCGCGTGTGACTGAAGTCTGTTCCAGCACCCCCGTCTCCGCCTGTCGATCATCCGACCAACTTCGATACGTCAATGAATAATAGATACCGATAACCTCCCTTTTTGCGAGCTCTTAGGTGAGCCGTTTCAATTCATACAAACGTATTTAACGCACGTGGAGGTAAAAAGTTACACTATTCCCCATGACATGTAAAAATAAGAACAGGTTATCGCCCGATCTCGGATCAACAAAGCTTGAAAAAACAAGCAAATTCCGCGTTTAGTATGTATCTCCGGTCCCAAAAAGGCCGGAGAAGATTCTCCGACCTCGCTTGTTCAATCTTATGCTTATGCCATTCGGACTTATAACTCAGCCCACTGGGCCAATAGATCATTGTATTCAGCAGACAATTGCTCCCGATCATTCCAGATTTGTTCCAGTTCAAGCGGATTGTTTTGCACAACTTCCAACTGTTGGTCCAGCACTTGAATCTGTGCCTCAAGACGAGCCAACGTCTGTTCCAGCTTCTCCGCAGACGGTTTGTTGCCATTGCCACTTCTATAATTCGATGCATTTGCTGTCGAGGTAGCTTCTGGCTTCTCCCCTGATCGGACAGCCCCGCTCGACGCGGACGTTAAGCCTGACTTCATCTCTGACTTGGCGTTCCCACGAGAAGAAACTCCCCCTCCTGCTGTAGCCTGAGTTGTCGCCGCAACACGAGCTTGCAAATCAAGCTTCTTCTCGCGATACGCCTCATAGTCTCCCAGATAAGCGGTCATCTGTCCGTCCTCCAGTTCCCAGACACGGGAAGCGAGGCGATTGACGAAGTACCGATCATGTGAGATGGCAAGTACGGTACCTTCAAAATCAACCAGCGACTCTTCCAGCGCTTCTCTCGATGCGATATCCAGATGGTTCGTCGGCTCATCGAGCAGCAGTACATTAGGTTTGCGCTGCACCAACAGTGCCAGCCGCAGGCGCGTCCATTCCCCGCCAGATAATTGCCCGACAGAGCGGAATACATCCGCTCCATAGAACAGATATCGGGCCAGAATTCCGCGAGCCTCTCCTTCCTCCACGCCTGCTTCCAGACGGAAGTATTCAAGCACATTCAGCTTTGGATTCGTGGGTTCCTCCTGTTGAGCCAGATACCCCACATCTACACGCGCCCCCCACTCCAGCTTGCCCGCATTGGGCTGCTCGTCACCAAGCAACAGCTTGAACAGGGTCGTCTTGCCGGAGCCATTGCGGCCAATGAGTGCAATTTTATCCCCATATTCCAGCAGACCCGAGACTCCGCGCAGGATTTCACGCTCACCATAGCTCTTCTCGACCTGTTCCAATACCGCTACCCGCTTCCCCGTTCGATCCGTAGGGCGCACATCGAACTCGGCATTGCGGCGCTCCAGTACAGGACGCTTCACCTGTTCCATCCGCTCGATGGCTTTACGCATAGAAGCCGCCCGTCTGAAGAACTTTTCATTCCCACCAACTCGGCCCCACTCCTCTAACTGGCGGATCGTTTCCTTCATTTTCTTGATAACCTTCTGCTGCTCCTTGAACTCCTCGAATTGCTGCAACAGCCGTTGTTCTTTCACTGCCATATATTCCGTATAGCCACCCGCTGCCGTTAGCGCCTCACCATCCTCCAGCTCCAGTGTTCGATTCACCACCCGATCCAGAAAATAGCGATCATGCGAGATCAGGACAATGGTGCCGGGGTATTCTCGTAAAAATCCTTCCAGCCACTCGACCCGCTCCAGATCGAGATGGTTCGTTGGCTCATCCAGCAATAAAAGATCAGGTTTTACGATCAGCTGCGAGGCCAGCACCACCCGGGTCTGCTCCCCACCGGACAGTGAACCAAAGCGCCATTCATAATGAGCCTTAGCGATATCCAGACCGTCCGCCACCTGATCGATGCGGGCATCCATTTCGTATCCACCCTCACGCTCGAACTGGTCTTGCAGCGCTGCATAACGTTTCAACAGGCGCTCCAATTGATTAGGGTCTGCTGCACATGCCGGATCGGACATCTGCTGCTCCATTTCCTTCATTTGCGTGCGACATATCATAAGCTCCTTGAATCCAAGGCTCAGCACATCCAGAACGGTATGGTCATCCAGTCCTTCTGGAACTTGTGCCACGTAACCGGTCCGTGTATCTTTTTTTATCATCAATTGCCCTTCATCCGGCTTATTCAGCCTTGCCATCAGGCGCATAAGTGTTGTCTTTCCGCTTCCGTTGCGGCCGATCAGAGCGACCTTGTCACCTTCCATAATTTCAAACGTAATGCCATCCAGCACCAGATGTGCTCCGTGGTATTGAGTCAGTTGTTGCGCGCTAATAATCATCATAATAAGGTTCCTCCTATGGTATGGAAGATCCTGACCGCAACACAAAAAGAGCCGCAGGAGGTTAGCTCCGCGGCCCTTCAGAATTCAAGCAATATCGCTTATCGTCCGAATGAGGTCAAGGCAGGCATCTTCTCGCAAATGTTAACTTCCGTATATTCAAAATTGGACAGACTTCTCCCGTTGGTCAGAAAAGTATGAACAATGCCAGCCATAGCAATCGGCAGCTGGCTAATACGGTTGTTAAGCATCTCGTGATTCACCTGTCTTCACCTCCCTTGTCATAATTAATGTCAATATATCACAGACGGATGCGTTCCTGCAACCAGCCCATCGCCCAATTCACCCTTACCTGTACAGTAGCTACTGCTCTGATTAGTTCCTGCCCCGTCGCCGAAGCACCACATCCCTAATCGCCACCGTAATAAGTGTTAACATTCCCGCGGCACCCAGTGATGCACCGAGCAGGGCATATCCGATGCCGTTCCACCCGCCAATATCGATGCTGATCATGATTACAACGGCACCGCCAAGCAAGGCCACACATGGCAATATATATTGTACCCACGTCATTCGGCGTCCTTGCAACCGGTAGATAAGCCATTCAATCAGCAGCTGCACCGCCCACATTCCCAATGTCCACAAGATCAATACTTCCATAAGGTTCCCCTCCTGTTGCTGGATGGATTAAGCCCTTTTGTTACAGACCTTAACGTTACTTCAACCAATCGGAGAAAAAGTTCCGGTACCCTTCTTTCATCTTCGTGCGCGAAAAGGCACCAAACGCATACTCGCGGTTGTCTTCCGACACACTGCGCGGCGCAGCCGCAGCCATGTTCACCAGTTCGAACCAATTGTCCTCATTGCCTGCAAAGGCATGTGTGGATCGAATGTGCCCGTAGCAGGCATGCTCCGGTTTCACGACCATTTTGCCCATCGCCATCGCTTCGGTCAGTGGCATCGCAAACGTATCAAAGGCGGAACAGTTCCAATACACCTTGGCAGAGTTCATCAACGTAAATATCTCATCCTGTGTGAGCGCAAACTTCAGCTTCACGTTGGCAGGAATGTCGTACTTCTTCATGGTTTCCTTATAGCGAACACCGCCAAACACCATATATACTTCCTTGTCCGGGTTCTGCCGAGCATATTCCAAAACCAGATCCGGTCGACGGTTTGCTTCATCCCGACCGATCCAGAGCACCCGATTATGCACAACCTGGCTCGGGTCATAGTGCCGATTCGCCAGCTCTTCGCTAAAACCAATCGGGATGACGTTCACGTCATGTACGCCGAAATTGCGGCCCAGTTCTGTTTTCAAAAACTCAGTCTGTACAATCGCTTTATCCACCATCGTATAAAATGGCTTCATCATCTCATATCCCGTCAGTGCGGGATCAGGGAAACTATGCGGAAACAATACACTCTTCGGTAAAAACATCTTCAAAAACGTAAACCCGGATACGGTGTAGATGACATGCTCTATATTTTGGCTATGAATCTGGTCCAGCACGATATCGTAATTCACCAGGTCACCTTTCTCATGCTCATACCCCGGCAACCAGTCGTATCCGCTGACATGACGCTCCGGCGAAATGAACACAATATCCACACCCAGCTCCAGACCAATCTGCTTCAGCCGATCCGCAAATACGCGTGGCCCTTGTGCTTCCGTGAATTGAATTTTACGCATAACAAGTCCGACTTTACGCAAGCTTCTCACCCCTCATTTCTATTCCTCACCCAAGTGCTTCATGCACTGTTCCAGCGTTGCTGCCGTCTCATGCCACTGGTTACGCAACTGTTCCTTCGGCCACACACATTCCTCACTTCTCAGGTCACCGTCAATCAAACGAAGCATCCAGAGCGAAAATACAATAGCATAGGCGTTGTACCATTCTGCAAAAGAAACCCGTTCAATCTGTACACCCAAGCTCCCCAGTTTGTCCAAATAAACATCCATAACCCGCTCTCGCAATGCAGGCGTAACCGTTCTGGGAAACAGCGGATGCGAGAGATCCACCAGATGAACTACGTCCCACAGCGGCGTATTCAGATGGGCATGCTCCCAATCCAAGATGACCAGTCTGCCGTCCACCTCCGCCATGTTACCTGGATGCAGGTCTCCGTGACACAAAACAGTAGGAAGTTCTTCCTCTGCCGTGAGGATCAACCTGGTGACTTTGTCCCAATCGGATGCAGACAGCTGCATATCCAGTCTGGACAACAGGTCATCCGTAGGTTGTCTGTGCATTTGCAACTCATCCAACATGGTGTGAATAGACGGTTTCTGGCCCACGCGAGGCAGCTCGCTCCAATCCGTAACAGACAACGCATGCCACGCTGCCATATGTACCGCTGTGTTAAGCATGGTCGCTTCTTGCGAATCGTGCACCAATTGACCCAGATCTTCATAGATCATCCAGCTCTGTGCTGGAGCAATGGTAAGATCCGACGCTGCAATGAGCTGCGGATAGATCGGTGGTAAGCCAGACATCACACGTTCGTACATCCATCGTTCCCGTCCATGCTGCGCAGGATTCGTCAGTGGTTTGAAAATATAACTGCCACCGGTAGGAACAGTGAATCGCTCCACATATCGTCCGTTCATTCCTTTATACAACTGTTCGCGGCTTGTTATATAGTGATCATTCAGCATTCCTTCGGGTGTCACCCAGCTGTATGCATCCATCTCTTCTTTCACGCTATCCACCATCCGTTTCGTTCTCGCTGCTGCTCCCAATTATGATTTCTATTCATCATACGTTGCCGTTCACAAGCCTGCAAGCTTTGGTCGTAAGCGCTTATTCAGTGTCTTAATTTAGCGTTTCAAAATTGCTTGTTGCATTTTGGTTAGTAATCACTTACTATACAATCATGAAGAACAAATCTCATGTGGACAGCAAAAAGAAAGATATCCTACAAGCGGCGATGCGCTTGTTCGCAACCAAAGGCGTTGACGGCATATCCGTCAAAGAGATCGGTGACGCCGCCGGAGTAACCGATGCGGCGATCTACAAACATTTTAAAAACAAAGATGCCGTTGCCCTGGAAGCCTTCACCCAATACTGCGCGGACTATACTTCACTGATTGACGGGTATGTTCGACAGGAAGGTTCGGTGCTGGAACGCTTCAAGCAACTGGTTACCGAGGTTCTCCATCTGCATGATGAAGATCCCTACGGGCTGCTGCTGATTTCACAGAATCATGAAATATTCATTGAAGCCGGAAGCAGCGAGGATTACCGTCAGCCATTGGATGCGTTGATGGATCTGATCGATCAGGGAATGATGCGGGGTGAACTGCCTCAGCAGGATTCACGGCTCACAGCCGTTCTGGTGATCGGTGCAATTACACGTATGGCGGTCTCCAGTATGCAAGGTGAGCTACCAGAGCTGTTAGTACCTTATACGGGGGAAACGGTTCACCGTCTTGCATCGATGTTGGGGCAGGTACCCCAGGAGTAGCGAGGGAGAGTGGTAGCCATTCTGACCTCGCAGAACACCAAGTAAGGCTCGGGGCTACACGTTATAAAAAGAGAATCGTCAACATACCATCAGGATATACCAGATGGATTATCGGGTCATACGTGACCTTTTCTTTTTGCACATGAGGTTAGTGTTCATTAACTAAAATAGTCAGGATGTGTCATTTTCCATGAAAAAAATATTAATTATTCAAGGCAATCCCGTCTCACCCAGTTACAACGGCGCAATCGCCGAGGCTTACCGCAAAGGTGCGGTGCAAGCTGGTGCTGACGTCCGCATGATCACCTTGAACGAGTTGGCGTTCAACATGAATCTGGAAGGAGGATATCGTAATAAACTTCCACTTGAACCAGATTTGCTGGAGGCCCAAGAAGCAATCAAGTGGGCCGAACATCTCGTATGGGTGTTCCCAATATGGTGGGGAGGACCGCCTGCCCTGTTGAAAGGTTTCGTTGACCGAATCTTCATGCCAGGTTACGCCTTCAAGTATCAAAAAGGAAAACCTTTCCCGGATCAACTACTCAAAGGCCGTACCGCCCGCATGATCACCACGATGGATGGTCCGAGCTGGTACTTCAAATGGTTCCAAGGTGAGCCTGCACATAAAATGATGAAAATCTCCACATTTGGACTCACCGGCATCAAACCTGTGCGGATAACAACCGTAGATCAAGTTGGGAAGAAGTCAGATGAACAGAGAAAGAATTGGCTTGATAAGATTGAACAGCTTGGGCGGAAGATGGGGTAAAAGATTTCTGCAAGAAAGCCTTCATCGGAAGTAGATGCTTCTCTCCAGATGTTCATCTTATAAGTTAAATCAGAAATCTGGGGATAAGCGTAATTCAAAGGTATTCCTGTAATCCGAGTGGCGCAGTGTAATTTTAGTTTAATTTATATCAGAAAGCAGGAAATGTGCTTACTCCCAGTTACAAAAAAAGGGTTGTCCCTACGTCTTGTTCAAGACGCAGGAGACAACCCTTTTAGCATTCATTATGATCTAACGAACCGTAAACACGCTATTAGCGCCATTTCCGATAAGTCTGAGGTTTAACGAATCTTAGACGCGTTAGTTCCTCGATCTGTGTATCATTTGGCGGTTTTAAACTAGTTTGCACCGGAATAACTTCACTGAGGTTCGTTACATTTTGCATTCCTTGCTAAATCGCCAATTAACGCTCACTCGGTTCGTTAGCGACGTGCCCATCTACAACCATACAAACAACGCATTACCCAAACGAAATACGACCTGATGGATGCTCAGGCAAAATAGCTGTAACCAACTGCTGCACAGCCGGATGATCCGACTGCATTACCGAACCCCCAGCATCACCGCTATAGACCAGCTTCCCCTGATCCATCACGGCAATGCGGTCACAGATCGTCATGGCGGCACGAATATCATGCGTGATAAAAAGGTACGATAACCCGTAGGACGCTCTTAGCTCAGCCAATAGAGATAAGATTTGCGTCTGGTGCACCATATCCAGGCTGCTGATCGATTCGTCCAGTACGATTAACTTTGGCTTGAGCGCGATAGCTCGTGCGATATTAATTCGCTGTAATTGGCCACCGCTGAACTGGTGCGGAAGCTTATTTGCATCCTCTGGTGTAAGTCCAACCTGCTCGAGCAGTTGTCCAACCACACGAAGTTGTTCTTTTGCCGACAATCGTTCGTAATTATCCAGCGGCTCCCCAATGATCTGCGCGGCAGTCATGAGTGGATTCACAGCCGAATAACAGTCCTGGAACACGACTTGCAGATCACGTCGTAATTCCTTAAGCACGGGTTTGCTAGATCGATAGATATCCTGTCCTTGAAATAAAACCTGACCCTGTCTGGGCTTCTCCAGACCAAGAATGATTTTGCCCAAGGTACTTTTACCTGCCCCGCTCGTACCCAGCAGTCCCAGACAAACACCCTTTTCAATCGTAAGTGAGATGTCTGCCAGCACAGGAGGACGCGCTCCCGTACGATCCAGCCAATTACGTTTGCCATAGCTATGGCTTACTTCACGTACCTGAAGCATCAGGTCATCCTCCTCTCTTGTACTTGGCAGAAACAATCTCTGTAGAAAATGAAATTACACATCACCATGCCAATTCCATCTCTACGACTGCCCACTCAAAATACAGTTCATACCCGCTCTACAGATACTCTCATTGAACGATCCATCCCACATGTCATTCGCTATCGTCCCAAAGACATACTGGGTCTGGCATTTAACAACATCCGGGTATACTCATGCTGCGGGTGATCGAACAGTTGATACACATCCGCCTGCTCCACAATTCGCCCCTTCTGCATAACCGCGACTTCATCTGCCATTTGTGAGATCACGCCCAGATCGTGAGAGATGAGTAAGATGGATGTGCCGTATTCCGTACGTAAACGATCCAATTCCTGAAGCACCTTGAACTGATTCACGACATCCAGTGCCGTCGTTGGTTCATCAGCAATAACCAAGGCGGGTCGCAGGCACATCGATATGGCAATCATCACCCGCTGCAACATACCGCCACTCAGTTGGAAGGGATATCGCTTCATCAGTTTAGCTGGTTCGGGCAGGTTCATATCTGCCAAGGCAGCAATGGCCCGCTCCCTGGCAGCTGCTTTGGACATTCCCGTATGCGTACGCAAGGTTTCAATGAATTGAGATCCAATCGTATATACAGGTGTAAAAGCATTCATCGGATTCTGCATAATAAATCCGATGTCCTTGCCCCGGATGCGCCGCATCTCCTCACCTGACAACGAGCCAAGCTCCCGTCCATTCAGACGGATGCTGCCCGACACTTCCATCCTGCGTGGATCAAGCAGATGGAGCAAGGCATTACATGTAACGGTCTTGCCGCTGCCACTCTCGCCGACTAGACCGAAGACACGACCTTTTTTTAATTCAAAATCTATGGGCTCCAGTAACGGGACTGAACCCTTCGCTGTTCTAAGATTCACTTGCAGACCACGAACTTCGAGTACCTTCGCTGCATCATCCATCGTTACGTTCACCTCCATATGCCTTCGGTCTCGAACCACTACCTTTTTGCAATGCCATAACGCTCGGATAACGCTTCACCCAAGATGTTGAACGTAATGACTACCAGCAGAATCAATGCACCCGGGTAGATCATCAACTCCGGATGACTGCGAATGTAACCTGTTCCTTCATGAATCATGGCCCCCCATTCTGCATTCGGGGGTTGAATACCAAGCCCCAAGAAGGACAGAGCGGATATATCCATAATCGCCCAGCCCATCTCCAGTGTGCCCATCACAACAATGGGACGCTGCACGTTGGGGATGATATGTCTACGGATAATCGTCCACGAAGACGAGCCGCTAATCCGCGCCGCTGCGATGAAGTTCCGTTCCTTCAGACTGACGACCATATTCCTACAGATGCGTGCATAATACACCCACTGCACCATCATGAGGGCCAGAAGCACCTGCATCAGACCTGGGCCGAAAATCCCCACAATGCCCAGCACCAGTACTAGATTCGGAAACGCCATAATGCCTTCACACAAGCGCATCAGCAGACTGTCAACCCAGCCACCAAGGTAACCGGAGATGGAGCCTACAATGACACCTATGAGCAAAGATGACAGGAAGATCAGGGTAGCAAATCCAAGCGACACTCTCGCTCCATACATCAGCCTAGTGAGATTGTCGCGTCCCAGATGATCCGTTCCGAGCCAATGCTCAAGCGATGGACTCGCCAGCTTCTGCAACAGATTCACCTTCACCGGGTCATGAGGAGCAATCCATGGGGCTAATAACGCGATCACGAAGAAAAGCAATATGATCACCGAGCAGATCTGGATGGCTCTCTGTCCTTTAAATACCGCACGCCATTTGTTTATCAATGTTCTGCCCGTCCTTTCGCTGAAATCCGTGGGTCCATAACGAGCTGCACCAGATCAACGAGCAGATTGCATACGATGAACAGGCAGGCCGCCAAGAAGACATAACATTGAATAACGGGAATATCCCGGTTAAATATCGCATCAACAAAGTATCGTCCGAACCCAGGCCAGGAAAACACCTGCTCCACAATAATGGTGCCTGTGAGCAGCTTGCCCATACTCATTCCCATCCCCGTAATGAGGGGCGATATGGCGATCTTCAGGACATGTTTCAGCATAATGACTCGTTCGCGAATCCCGCGTGTTCTCGCGTACTGTACATATGTCTCCTGCAATTGCTCCAGTACACTGGAACGCAACAATCGGGTGTAGACCGCAATAAGAATCAAGGAGAGTGTAATCGTAGGCAGAACCAGATTCTCCCACGATCCACGCCCCTCCACAGGTAGCCAGTCCAATTTCACCGAGAAAAAGAAGATCAGCAGGTAACCGAGCCAGAATTGCGGAATAGATGCTCCAAAATAGGAAATCGCACGGCTGACCATGTCAATCCAGCTATTCTTGTACACCGCCGCCAGTATTCCCAAAGGAATACTTACCAAAGCCGATAACAATATACTCCAGAAGGCTAATTCAGCCGTAGCCGGAAGCCTTAATTTCACTTCATCCCATACGGGTTTATTGGTGAGATACGAGGTGCCGAAGTCGAGCTTGGCAATCTTCTGAATCGTATGCGCATATTGGGTTAACAAGGGCTGATCCAGACCGAATTCATGCCGTTTTTGCGCAAGCAGCTCCGGTGTTGGATAGATATGAGCGGCTGTCAGATAAGCTTCGGCTGGATCAACCGGTGAAATATGAATAAGCGCAAAGGTAACAAGTGTAGCGATAAAAACGATAGGAATGATCGCGATCATTCGTTTACCGATATAACTGATCACCAAACGTTCCTCCCTTTTATCAAGCTACATGACCTTACAAAGGCCTTACCACTCCGAAATTAAAGTAATTACTACTTATTGATTGCCCAATTCGATTCCTACAAACGGATTTTCATCACGGTTTGCCGGGAAAATAAAGTTGGAGATTTTCTTCTGATATACAGCCGTTTTCTTAATATAAGAGATCGGTACGATCGCCGATTGCTCCTGAAGTGTTTTCAGGATAGAGCCATATAACTCCTGGCGTTTCGTCTCGTCTGTAGATGACAGTGCTGCATGCACCTGATCGTCCAGTTCCTTTTTCATCGGCAACGCACTCAAGGTCTCGGAAATCCCGAATCCAGGGCTCGCCACAACGTTAATGAAGGAATGAGGATCATACGGTGCGCCATAGTTGTACCAGAAATACAGGTCGAAATCATTGGCTTTCAAACGTTTGATCTGTACCGTAAGTTCCAGCCCAGTGAGGTTCACTTTAACCCCAAGTTCGCTCCATTCCGCCTGAATGGTCTCAGCCATCGCTTTCTGAATCGGGTCCGTTTTGTCAAAAATCATCTCGAAATCAAGCTGCTGACCGTCTTTCTCACGAACCGTACCACCAGCCGGCAACTTCCAACCTGCTTCATCCAGTAAAGCTTTGGATTTCTCCACGTCATACGTGATCGGTTCCAGGTCTACATTGGTGTATGGATAGTTTTTGGACAATACGGTATCAGCTGGTTCTTCCAAACCGGAAGTCACGCCTTCCACCATCGCCTGTTTGTTAAACCCTTGCTGAAGCGCCATCCGTACTCTGACATCGGACAGCTTTGGATTGGAAGAGTTCAGCAGCAAGCTGCGAGTACCTACTGGATCAGACAATTGGGTCACATATTTATCATTGTCACGCAGCTCCTGGAACGCGTCCAGACTGATCATACCTTCACCATAGATCAGATCGAGATCGCCTTTTTCAAAAGCAAGGACACGAGTTTCACCGTCAGGAATGATTTTGACCGTAATCTGATCCACCTTTGGTGCTGTTCCCCAATAATTCGGGTTGCGTTTGAAAACAGCATATTCGTCCTGCTTGTATTCAGCCAGCATCCACGGGCCCGTTCCAACCGGCTCTTTGATACCTTGGGATGTATCTCCGTCATCCGGGAATCCGGCTTCACCCAGGAAGCGGAACGGACGGACCACAGACAAGTCCTGAAGAACAGGATAATATGGCTCGGTGAGTGTCAACCGGAAAGTCTGATCGTCCACAACCTCCGTCTTGTCGAGCACACCTACAATGCCCAGCCAGCTATGTGTATCTTTATTTTTCATTACAGCATCAAAGTTCTTTTTCACAATCTCAGCATTAAATGGTGTACCATCTGAGAATTTCACACCTTGGCGAAGCTTGAATGTATATACTTTGCCGTCATCGGAGATTGTCCATGATTCTGCCAGTGCAGGTTCCAGTTTTCCGTCCTTCTGGTAACTGATCAGTGGCTCATAGAGCATCGATTGGGCAAATAATTGCGAAGGATTGTACGTATGCGGATTCATTGTACCGATATCACGTGGCCATGACATCGTAATCGACTTCGTAGATGTTTGATCCGAAGCAGCAGATGAGGATTCATCTCCACTTCCTGTATTGCTGCAACCCACAATAACGAATAACAACAAGAGCATAGTTGCCAGCGTGAGGGCCGAAGATTTGCGATGTTGAACAGACATGGATGTTGAACCCCTTTTCTCTATTTTATGATAATGATTATCATATTCATCCATTAAGAATAGGCAGGAGCCCTCCTTTTGTCAACAAAATTCGACATAGTATGTGTTGTTATTAAAATAGCCAAAAAAGCCCTTCCAATAGGAGGAAGAGCCTCTCGACCTGAATATAAATCGCAACTGCAAAAATAAGTTCCACAATAATCTGCCATTCTTTGCTTATAACATGGAAATCACGAAAGTACATATGCAGATATATTACTGAAATCCATCTTCATACGCCTTCTTGTTTTTCGTTTAAACTTCTACAGCGATGCCCTCATAGAACCGACGAATCACCTGCTCCGCTGGCTTGCCGTAAACTCCATATCCGTCATCGGTCAGCGCATCATTCTCCGCGTGCAGATGTGCGCTCCAATCCCACAGACCGAAGCCCCGTACCCAGTCACGCTGACTGACATGCCGGAACATGGCCTCATAGAAACGCTCCTGTTCCTCCGCACTTACTTCGCCTTCCAGTCCCCAATCGTTCGGTACCTGGGCTGATCCACTGCGGCTGGGACAGCCTGCTTCTGCGAAGAAGAAAGGTTTGCCGTAGGGAGCAATCGCCTGCTCAATTCGATCCAGCTGTGCCTCCCAATCTCCGATGGGATAATACCCACTGGAAGAGATGACGTCCACAGCATCCCACCATTTCACATGACCTTCCTGATATTTGTCCGTATTGTATGACACCGGTCCCGTGTACACTTCACGCACACCAGCGATTACCTCGCGCCATTCCTGATCCCGACGCTCGGATTGCACCATCTCACAGCCTACGATGAACATCTCACACTTTTCCTGCTCTGCAATCCCTGCATAATGCTTCTGAAATGCCGTGTAACTGCAGAACCAATCCTTCCACTTCGGCTCACAAGGCACATCGATATCAAAAAAGTTAATGTGTGCACGCCATGTGCCGTCGGTGCAGTTAACGGTTGGTTTCAGAATGATACGCAGCCCGAGTGTACGGGCATAACGAATCATGTCGATCAGTTCATCATCCTCCACCAGATGTTCACCCCGATACTTGACCTCTACCGCCTGCGGATGATCCTGATGTGCAGCCAGTGCAAAAATAACATGTGAACTGCCTGTACGTTCAGCCATCAGGCGCAAGGATTCTTTGGCTTCCGGCTTGCGGAAGTCGTCCTTACCACTCATCCAGCCAAATGTAAATCCCTTAATATAATCCATATGCATTGCTCCCCAGTGTTCCTGTTAACTTAATGTAAATACAATGACCGAATATATACACTTTCACTTCAATTACAGCTTGCCCTCTTCATGGTCTCCAGCGATGACTTCATCCGTCTCGATCACATAATTCACGATCTCTTCAATGGTCGTGTAAGCCACGCCCACATACGTGTCGGCAGCGCCGTAATAGATGGCGATACGTCCGGTATCAGCATCATGCAGTGTTGCACACGGGAAGATGACGTTATCGACAAATCCTTGCTCTTCGTACCACTTTTCCGGTGTCAGTACGAAGTTGGAGGAACGATATTTTACTTTGGACGGCTCATCCAGATCCAGAATAACTGCCCCCATGCTATATACCAAGCCGTTACAGGTTCCAGTTACGCCGTGGTAGAACATCAGCCAGCCTTCAGACGTTTCGATTGGAGCGGGCCCGCCGCCAATTTTGACCGATTGCCACCAGCCTTGGCCGCCTTTGCTCATCACATGACGGTGCTTGCCCCAGTACACGAGATCCGGGCTTTCACTCAGGAAAATGTCTCCGAATGGGGTATGTCCACTGTCGCTCGGTCTGGACAACATCACATAGTTATCCTTGATTTTGCGCGGGAACAATACGCCATTACGGTTGAACGGCAGCATTGGATTTTCGAGGCGGACAAATGTTTTGAAGTCATCTGTTTTGGCCAGACCCAGTGCTGCGCCATAGAAGTCTGTACACCAGATGATGTAATACGTGTCTTCGACTTTGACCAAACGTGGATCGTACGCATAGTTCGGCATAAACGGATCGCCATTTTCATCTACAAATGCAATGCGCTCTTCTTCAATTGTCCACTCCAGACCATCTTCGCTTGCGCCCATGTGAAGGTGTGGACGGCCATTAACGGTTTCGGCGCGGAATACACCAATGAATTTTCCTTCATACGGTATAACAGCACTGTTGAAAATACGGGCAACACCCTTGACCGGGTTACGCGGAACCACCGGATTCGCCGAATGTCTCCATACCGGGCCTTCCGTTCCCTCCGGTTTGGCTTCCCATGGCATATTCGGCAAAGCATCCCCAACAATGTGTACGTTTTTCGTTTCAGCAACTGACATTTTTCATTTCTCCCTTCGGATTTTATTTAACAGAGCCTTGCGCGAAGCCGTTGTAGATGTACTTCTGTAACAACAGGAAGATGATCATGGTTGGAATAATGGCGATCATGATGCCAGCGCTGATGACTTCCCACTGCGATCCAAACGGTCCCTTGAATTTGAACAAGGCGGTGGATATGACCTGTAGATCGGTCTTTGGCATGTACAGGAACGGTGTGTAGAAGTCGTTATAGATGTTCACGCCCTTCACAATAATGACCGTTACAATGGCCGGTTTCAGCAATGGCAGAATGATTTTCCAGTAGATCGTGAAGTACGACGCGCCGTCCAGCATAGCGGATTCATCCAATGCACTGGAGATAGAGCCAAGGAACTGCAGGAAGATATAAACCGCAATGATATCTGTACCCAGGTACATCACGATGGCCGCCCAGCGTGTGTTAAACAGGTCGAGCGCGTTGATGATCTGGAATGTGGCGACCTGTGTCGTAACACTTGGAATCAGGGTAGCGAGCAGGAATGCCGCGACCATGATTTTCTTGCCTTTGAATTTGAACCGATCCAGCACATACGCGATCATGGAACCCGTTAAGGTCGCCCCTATAATGGAGATGACCAAGATAATAATGGTATTTTTGAAACCAACCAGCATGTTGCCATCCACAAAAGCCTTCGCATAGTTCGCAAAGTTCAGCCAGTTGGCTGGCGGGGCAAGCGGGCTGCTGGTAGCGTATTCCGCATTCGTTTTGAGAGATGCAAACAGGATGACCACGATAGGTAACAGTGCGATAAACGCCGCAAGCACCAGGGAAGCATATTTAACCACGCTCGCAAGGGTGCATTTGAGTTGTGTCACGTTTATTCCTCCCCTTTCATGGTGACGCGCTGCACAAGCGTAACGAGAATAACGATCAAGAGCAGCACCACAGCCATGGCGGATGCCAGTCCCAGCTTGCCGTATTTAAACGCCAAATGAACCGTCTGGATTACAAATGTCATACTGCCGTTGGAACCATCGGTCATGATATATGGAATATCGAACGCACTAATTGCGCCGCTAATCGCCAAGATCAGGTTGAGCTGCAGGATGCGTGTAATGCTTGGCAGGATGATGTGGCGGAATTGCTGCCAGCGATTGGCACCATCAATATCGGATGCTTCATACACATCCTTCGGAATGGAGGAGATTGCACCCAGGAAAATGATAAAGTTGAAGCCCATGTATCTCCATACCGATGCACCTGCGAGAGACACGTTAATAATATTGGGATTACCGAGCCAGAGCTGCGTGTATTGTCCCAGCCCTACAGCATGCATGAGCATATCGAGTGTACCGTCTGGTTTGAAGAAAAAGAGGAAGATAAAACCGATGGCTACCCCATTCAGCAAATAAGGAAAAAACAGTATGCCTTTGAAGAAGTTTTTGCCTCGAACTTTGAAACTCAGAATGGTGGCAAAGTAAAGCGCCAAGCCCATCTGTAAGAACGTAGCCACGAAGTAATACAAGCTGACAATAAATACTTTGAAGTATTCGGGATCACTGAATATGCGAGTGTAGTTCTCAAAGCCAACATAATCGAACCTTTTACTATATCCGTTCCAATCGGTGAAACTGTATTTGAACATGTTGATGACTGGCAAGTATGCAAATGTAAACAGCAACGCCAGCGGAATAATTGAGAAGGCACAGATGATAAATATGCGTTGCGCTGAGTAGCCCCAATTCGAAAGTTTTAAGTACTTCATGCTCTCCACACCTCCAAGCGGTTCTCCCGCCTATATATCGAAAGACTCCGTCCAATGGAATTCCTGCGGAATAACTGCCGGGGGAAGAGCATGGGTATCATGCTTTCAAATACCACATACTCCATGCTCCATTCATAAATGGATTCCTTTATCCCCGCAGTCCATTCATCACCTGATCCACTTACGTTAATCCAATTATTTCGTGAGTTCTGCTCTTGCTTTGACCCACTTGTCGTTCAGATCTTTCATAATGTCGTCATACGATTCCTTGCGGTTCCCAATACCTGCTTCGATAATGCGTTTCTTGAAGTCAGGCTGCCAGAGACCGATTTCGCCTTCGTTATCAATCTTGTCGACCAGACCTTCCTGACCTTCTTTGGCAGGTGTAAGCGTGGAGAATTTCACATCTTTATATTGATCCAAAATGGGTGGTAATTCAGCATTCTTGTCTGCATCCATACCGCCACCCTGTTCAACCGCGTAGTTTGATTTCGCCAGGAACCAGTCAATCCAGGCTTTGGCAGCAGGTTTGTTCTCACTGTTCACGTTCATGCCGATGTTATAGTCTGCGGAGAGCGGAACCACAACCTCACTTGCATTGGTTGGGAAAGGTAAGAAACCAATGTCGTCGGGAGTATCCGTCATGCCTTGGATCTGTGTGATCGCCCAAGATCCAAGTGCCATCGTAGCAATTTTGCCTTTGGCGAGATCCGCTTTGGAGCTTTCCCAGTCGGTTGTTGTTGGATCTTTCTCGATTAGACCGTTCTTGGCTGCATCATAGAGCACTTTATATAGTTCATAGTGCGGCTGACCAGGCACAAAGTTCTCATCTGTATTCGGTTGGTCCACGTTAACGTAATCCACACTGCCTGCAACAGTTGGCAGGTCCGATTCCCATTGGGTGAGGGCCCAGCCGGATGCATAGTTGGTGTAGAGCGGAACCGCATCTGTATTGTCTTTGACCAGTTGAAGCGCAGCCTGGAATTGCTCCGGTGTTTTTGGAACTTCCATAATGCCTGCGTCTTTGAAGACCTGTTTGTTATAAATGATTCCGGAGAACGTGATCACGGTAGGGATACCGTAGACCTGACCATCCACCATGCGTTCTTCAATGGCGGTGTACTTGTCTTTCAATTCATCATACGTGCCGAGCGGCTCGAAAAAGTCCGGGATATCCGCGATCGGAACACTGGTCGGGATCATCAGTACATCACCATAATCCTTGGTGCTCATACGGATCTTCACTTGTCCTTCGTAGTCGGCTAGTGCCTGAAAGTTCACTTTGACTTCCGGGTATTCCTTATTGAACTCAGCAGCGTAGTCTTTGAATACGGTATCAACAATATCTGTACGTTGTGTAAGGACAGTAATCTCACCCTTGATATCTGCCGGATCTGTACTGATCTCCTCCCCTGCCTGCGAAGATCCACCTCCGGATGAACATGCAGCAAGTAGTGAAGTGATGAGCAGCATCGTCAGCAACATCATCCAACCTTTGTTTTTTCTCAATTGTTTCGACCCCTCTCTTAAGTTAATTAAGTTATCGTTAAGGTTACAAAATGAATTCTATTATGGTAACGCTTACCTGTCAATTAAATTATTTATAACTTAACAAGAAAAATTGCGATGCATTTCGTTGACATCTGTTTTTCAGAGCACTAATATTATTTAATAAAGTTACCGTTAACTTAATTATATGAATTGATTAAACATTTACACGAAACGTAGAGGACAGAAAGAACCTGAAGAAGCGGAGCGTTCGCCTTTATCCCCGGATTTCCCCCTTATAACAAGGAATCAAAAAAATCTGGGGATAACAGCGATCGGAAGGTTATTCTGTCATCGGAGTGGCCAGTGTAAATATTCTTTAATTCAATTTATATATTAAGATTTATGTAACACGTTGAAGGAGCGCTCACTTATGAATACAAAAACAACCGAACTCCAATCTGAAATTAAGGCCCATTGGGAGAAGCAGATTTTACCCTTCTGGTCCAACCTTAAAGATGCAACCCACGGTGGATTCTACGGCTGGGTTGGCAATGATCTTCAGGTGAATCCACAGGCCCCCAAAGGCGGGATCGCCACGGCACGACAACTCTGGTCTTTTGCAGCGGCGTATCGGGTTACCGGAAACGAAAGATGGCGCGATCACGCGGAGCACGCCTATCGTTTTCTCGCAGACCATGTGATGGATACCGAATATGGCGGTATGTACTGGATGGTAGATTACACAGGGGAAGCGCTGGACACGAGCAAACATGTGTATACGCAATCATTCGGTGTGTATTCACTCAGTGAGTACTATCGTGCAACCGGGGATGCTTCTGCATTGGAACTTGCGAAAACGCTTTTTGCTCTAATCGAGGACAAAGGTCTGGATGCCGAACTACCTGCGTATAAGGAACAATTTGATCGCACATGGAAGGAACAGCCCAATGAACTGCTGAGCGAAAATGGGGTTATTGCGGACTACACAATGAATACGCATATCCATGTGCTGGAGGCCTACACCACGCTCTATAGAGTGTGGCCGGATCAACAAGTGAAGGCGGCGCTGGAACGCCTGCTCGGAATTTTGTATGAACGCGTGTATGACCAAGACACCAAGTTTCTCGGGGTATTTTTCAACAAACAGTGGGAATCCATCATCGATCTGCGCTCGTTCGGACATGACATTGAAGCCAGCTGGCTGATTGACGAAGCACTGAAAGTTCTGGGGATGGAACAACATCCGGAGTATGCAGCGATGGTAACGGATATCGCCTATAACATCTCCAATGTAGCCGTGAATGCCGATGGTTCCCTGTTAAATGAACAAGAAGGTGAACATATCGATGAGAAGCGAATCTGGTGGGTTCAAGCTGAGGCGATGGTCGGTTTCTATAACGCGTATCAGCGTACAGGCGATCCCTTGTTTCTGGAGAGAGTGGAACGCTTGTGGACCTATACAAAAGAAAACATCATTGATCAGCGCGCTGGTGGGGAATGGTACTGGTCGGTTGATGGGAACGGTACACCGGATCAGAGCGAGATTGCTGGACCGTGGAAATGCCCGTATCACAATAGCAGATTCTGTATTGAACTAATCGAGAGGATGGGATCAGAATGATACACCCGAAATACAAGGAGTTACTGGAGAAACAGGAGCAGCTACTTAGTCGCCCCAATGAGATCAATTCTTCCTTCTACAATGGCGTATATGATCGGTATCAATATCCGGTAATCACTCGCCATCATGTACCGCTGCATTGGAGATTCGATCTGGATGAGACGACGAACCCGCATTTTATGGAGCGTCTGGGCATTAATGCGACGTTGAATCCGGGAGCCATCTATTTCAATGGCAAATACGTCATGGTTATTCGTACGGAAGGATTAGATCGCAAATCAATCTTTGCGCTCGCCGAGAGTGACAATGGCATCGATGGATTCCGTTTCACGGGTAAACCATTGGTCTGGGATGATATCGATGCGGATGAAACCAATCAGTATGATATGCGCCTTGTTCAACATGAAGATGGCTGGATCTATGGCATCTATTGCTCGGAACGCAAAGACCCGGAGGCTCCTGCATTTGATACGTCCAGCGCAGTTGCACAGGCAGGACTGGTTCGGACACGGGATCTTACAAGCTGGGAACGGTTGCCCAACATCACGACCAATTCCCCTCAACAGCGCAATGTCGTATTGCACCCGGAATTCGTGGATGGAAAGTATGCCTTCTACACCCGTCCACAGGACGGATTCATCTCGACAGGCAGCGGCGGCGGAATCGCCTTTGGTCTGTGTGAGGATATCTTGAACCCTGTCATTCATGAAGAGACCATTATCGACGAACGGCAATATCATACGGTATATGAGGTCAAAAACGGTCAAGGCCCTGCTCCACTCAAGACGGATCGTGGCTGGATTCACATTGCTCACGGAGTTCGGAACACCGCAGCAGGCCTGCGTTATGTGTTATACACCTTCGCTACGGATCTGAATGATCCGGCGCGTATTATTGCCAAGCCGGGCGGCCACTTCATTGCCCCTTATGACGACGAGCGTGTAGGCGATGTATCCAATGTTATTTTCTGCAATGGTGCTGTGGTCAATGAGAAGGAAGAAGTCTTTATCTATTACGCTTCCAGTGATACCCGCTGTCATGTGGCAACAACGACTCTGGAGAAACTGGTCGATTATACGTTCAATACACCGGCTGATCCGTATCGTTCCCTGGACTGTGCCAGCCAGCGGGGTCAGCTGATAGAACAGAATGAGAAGCTTTTACAGAAACAATTGACATAACATCGCTATAACAACCTTTCAAGCAAGCCTAAAATATGCTGAAAATAGCGAAACAACAGTCAGAATGGCTTTATTCCAAGTTGGTAACGATGTATACTGATATGGATTGTTATTATGTGCGGAGAAAGCACTCATCATAATGACAGCACATTGTGCCTATACCGGCTTGAAGGAGGCGACCATACTGAAGAACAATATCACCATGCGGGATATCGCCGACAGGCTCGGGGTCAGCAGTGTGACCGTCTCGAAAGCATTGAATGATAAAGATGGCGTGAGTGGCGAATTAAAGGAAAAAATTAAAGTGCTTGCTGTTGAAATGGGCTATCGGTATAATGCTGCTGCCCGTTCCATGAAGGAAGGCTTAACCCATAATATTGGCGTAATTATCCCGGAGCGTTTTACCGGGCCTACGCAGTCGTTCTATGTACGCGTGTTCCAACGCATTACGAAACATCTGGAGGAACAGGGCTACTACGGCATTCTACACATTCTGAATGTGGAGGATGAGGAGGAATTAACACTGCCCAAGCTGTACAGCGACAACAAGGTCGATGGTTTCATCGTGCTCGGACAGATCAGCAAAGAGTATATTGAACTGGTGCGATCGATGGAGGTTCCCAAAATGTTTCTCGACTTCTACGATGAACATTCGGACATCGATTCCGTCGTTACCGATAACTTCTACGCTGCCTATGAGCTGACGAACTATCTGGTTCAGCAGGGCCACCGTAACATTGCTTATGTGGGGAACCTGTATTCCACGAGCAGCATCCAGGACCGATTCCTCGGGTATTACAAATCCTTGCTGGAACATCGGTTGCCGATGAATCCAGAGCTGGTTCTGAATGATCGGGATGAACGAGGTACGTTTATTGAGATTGATCTGCCGGAACAGCTGCCAACCGCCTTTGTATGCAACTGTGATCAGGTCGCTCATCTGCTCGTCCAAAAACTGACTTCCATGGATATTCAGGTGCCTGGCCAATGCTCTGTTGTTGGTTTTGATAATGATATCTATGCGATGCTCTCCGATCCCAAGCTGACAACCGTTGAAGTAGATGTAGAGCAGATGGCCCGCACGGCAGTTCAGTCCATGCTAAAAAAGGTCGACAACCCGAACCGTAGTTTCGGCCGTGTACACGTGAAAGGCAACATCATCTATCGTGACTCGGTGAGTGCTGTGTCTGAATCATCAGATACTATGGGTTCTGAATTAAAGAATTAAATAAACGAACACAGATGACTGGCCTTTATCTTACTGGCCAGTCTTTTCTGATGCATCGGAGCTTAACGACGGCGACGATCTGTTGAATCCTTCAAAAATGTAGTCGTTCTCCAAATCGAGAGGATGAGGATCAGCTCATACACATTGGTTAAAGCTCCACTTTCCACTGGCAGGGAGATCAACTGCCCTACAAACAATAATGCAGTCCCAACAAACAGCCATACCCATTTATGTTTGAAAAGAACGATCAGGCTAACAAACAAGAGTACAATCCCCACGATGATCACCATCATCGGCGGACCTCCATGACCTTCTGCCATATATCTCAGTACTCCATACTCTTCTATAACCTTGAGATTTTTAACCTCGGATAAAGTAAAACCTACAATCTGGTAGATAACCAAACCTAAAGTTATCAGCCATGCTACCACACTCGTTATACTTCTATTTGCAAACTTGGCGCCTGAGCTGCGCAAGATATGGTAGCCAACAAGAATAAGGGTAGGGGTAGCAAAGGCATGCAGCCAAAATCGAAGGCTACTGAGAAACATTAACACTTCCCCCTCCCCTATCAAATTACCTACAGCAATAATTCCATTATCATATGCCAAGCTGAACGCTACAAATAGCTGAAAACTGGAATACGCGAGCCATTGCTTCCTCTGGGTTAAATCGACGGCCATCCAAACAACAAGTATCAAATAAACAAGAGTAAGTGCGGAGTATATCCATACATCCAAGCTGCTTCACCATCCTTATTGGTCAATTCTAATAAATTATATTTACCGGTAAGTAAAATTACAAGGCGTACTTGTATAAATGGTTAATTTGTCATAAATTACTCACAAAGGTAATGAAGATAAATAAAGATTTACAACGATCACCGGGGAGACCAAAACATGCTGTAGATGATCCACCCTTACAAGGAGTCACTTTTCAAGCGGCCCGCCAAACTGTATATGGAGCTAAATTATATAAAAAGAGCACCCCCGGCTATCGTAGCTGCAGGAGCACTCTTTTCCTTATTTGAAGAACGTAAAAGCAACAGGTTACTCTGATATCAATAACTTGTCTTCAACCAATTATCCTTGGACCAGGTCAGTTTACCCGAACCCGCGCCATTGGAAGCCGTGAGGCGTGCATTCAACGTGGATGGATCATCCGTGGTGTAGCTGTAAGGAAGTGTCGAGAAACCGTTCCAGGAGAACGATTTTACCACGGCCGGAATTGGCGCCAGTGGACTGCCAGACGTATCACTGCTGCCCCGGAATGAGCTTCCATCCAAAGAGTACATGGTATCGGTCACTCTGATTTTGCCGGTATAGGTTGGATCTGCCGGATCGGTCTGATTGTTACGAACAGGATATAGCACGTCCTTAATGACTGATTTCTCAACCAAGACGGCCCCGCTCTCCGTAGAGATTGCCCCATTGCCAATGATATCGAACTTATAACCTTTGGACGCAATCGCTGTTGCCATCGCCGTTGTAATTTTGGCTTTAGCGGCACGTGCCCCAGTCGAATCCATCACGATGTTGTATGCATGTGCATTGCCTCCACGCAGGCGTGGCATCCGATCCTGAATATCTTTGTACAGATTATGGTGCAGGGTCATGGACAGGTTGGCGTTAGCTGATTCCAGGCTGGTCGAACCGACCAGATGTCCTTTCTTTTGGGGTCCTGAGATGGCGATAATATCGGCTTTGCTGAGACCTACAGCACTGCTGCGCAGGTAGTTGTACATGGGATAGGAAGCCTTATTTGCTTCCAATTCGTTAATCTGCTGGGTAACCCAGCTGTTCGAGCTGCCGTCATCCCCTTTGAAGAGGGACCAGGAGATGGTCACGCCACTGGTTCCTTTTTTCGAATCGACGAGTCCGTCATAGGCTTTATTAAATGTGCAGTGATCAATCCATACGTTGCTGTTCTCCTCCAGGGTGATGTAATCCCAATCGTTCTTGTCGTAATCACCTTTGGTGGATTCATCCCATTCCCATAACTCATCAAATTCCAGGTTGCGGATGATGACATTTGAGCTTCGTTTCACGCTGATCGCAGCGTGTTTGATCTTGGAACCGTTGGCGGAGAAAATGGTGAGTCCATTAAAACCATCAATCGTGAGCTTGCTAACACCGGTCTGTTTTAATACGGGATGCGTCAGCGCATCATTATGCTTGGCAAAAGGAGAAGTCTGCGCTGCGCTCGGAATTTCATTCCATCCCAGATTCAGATCGTTCATGATCTCAACAACTTTGACACCGGAGTTCTTTTTCAACGCCAATGCCAGATCGGTCGCATTATACACTTTCTTATACGTGGCTGTGTTTGATTCGCTAATGATGCCGCCGCCCGCGTTCCCTTGGGAGAAGCCTGTTAGATTGTAGTCTGCGTTACCCGCTGCCTGCACACTTGCCGGGCCGGACAATAAAGTTAACCCCAACGTTAGAGCCAAGGCTGTGCTGCATAAACTTCGAAATTTAGATTTCATCGATTCCATTCCTCCCAATATATGATGATGATATTCGTCCATCGCTGCCATGCCAAGTTACGAAGGACATGTTCTCAATGTAAATGTTGAAAGCGATTACAACAATAATCCGTATCTCACATGTGGTTAGGAAAGGCTGGTATGGCAAGGGTTTGTACTGTAAGCAACCTTGAATCGTACGGAGTTAACTTGGGGAGTAAGGTTTCAGGGATATATCGTGGCAGCAAGAAGATATCGGTTAAATGAAACCAAAAAAGCAGGACTGCATCTGCCGCAGACCTGCTCGATTTTACTTTTTGATGGAACGTGTCCAGAAGCCACCATGGAACTGTTTGGGCTCCACAGTAATGACAAATGCTTTCGGGTCCAGACTGAGAATCGTCTGATAGAGCAGTTTCTGGTTTTTTCGTTTCGCCAGAATCTCCATCACGAGCCGATCTCCATCACGTCCACTACCCACCCACGCAGTAACACCGTACCCTTTATCCCGCAGGGCATTCGCGACGCTTCCATCCAGCTGATTACAGATTACTTTAACGGTGATATAACCGAGCGCAATCTTTTCTTCAATCCACGCTCCGAGCAGCACACCCAATCCGTAACCTACCGCATATACAATCAGGGCCTCCGGTTGTTTCAGATAGTTTAACACCAGATTCAGACCGAGCACATAGATCACAATCTCACCCATGCTGATCAGTGCGGCGATATATTTCTGTCCTTTGAGTGTCAGAATCATCCGGAGTGTATAAGCCGATACATATACAATCTGGATCAAAAAGATAAATACCAATATTTTAAACAATCGTAATCCCTCTTTCCTGGCCTTCACAACGAAATTGGCCCTCTGCTGCATATCCTCGACGATTTCGTTTCATCTATGCTTCCTGTATGTTCGCTCTATCTCCATCATTGGACGTTATGCCCTCATTCTAAACGGTTGGATGTAAATCCGTAGGCATTTTCTGCTCTCTGGCATGCCGGAACTGCCATTATAGAACCGTTTGTACCGATTATCAACCCGGCGGAGGTCCCAGGGTCGAAAACGGGGGTCTTTGAATATGCTGTATCATCATAAAGCCAAGCACGCTGGCACAGGATATCAGGTCAGAACCAGGATGGATGGGTCAAAACAAAAAGGGGGTGCCGTCATGCAGCTATGGCAGGAGATGGAGCAGGAAGGCATGGAGGAACTCATTTTTTGCCATGATGCAGATAGTGGATTGCGGGCGGTCATTGCCATTCATAACACGGTCCTTGGACCTGCGCTCGGCGGATGCCGCTACTGGACGTATGCGTCCGAGGAAGAAGCTGTTCGGGATGCTGTGAAACTTGCCAGAGGCATGACGTACAAAAATGCAATCTCCGGACTGCCGTATGGTGGCGGGAAAGTGGTCATATGGAATGTGCCTATTGCGAAAAATGCAAAACCGGATGAGGATGGTTGCGGATCTCATAGTGGTGAGCAGGGCGCTGGAGATCTAGGGGTAGAGCAGCAAAAGGGCGCTGCCGCTGAACGGGAAGTCGTCGCCGATCAGGTTGCGGATCGTATAGATAAAAGCCTAGATACGGACGTATCCAAGCGGGCGCAGCGCTTTCGTGCACTGGGTCGTTGTCTGGAGCGGCTAAATGGACGGTACGTGACCGGTCTTGATCTGGGGACCACGTCGTCAGACATGGACGAGATCCGATTGGAGACCGCACATGTGACGGACACCACCGGTTCGCTTGGGGCGCAGGATGACTTCACTGCCGAGATGACCGCCTACGGTGTACACATCGGCATTGTGACCTCGCTGCGCCAGCAAGGCATTGCATCTTTGCAGGGCATTCCCGTTGCTGTCCAGGGACTGGGCAAGGTCGGGTATGCCCTGTGCCGTTACCTGCATGTAGCCGGGGCACGGCTCATTGTGGCAGACGTTGTACCGGAGCGTGTACAACGTGCCCTTGTGCAGTTCAGCGGCGCCATCCCGGCCGATCCGGCCCATATCCACGCCGCTGACTGCAAGGTCTTCGCCCCCTGTGCCTTAGGGGGCGTACTGACCCCGGCAACGGTGGAGGAGCTGCGCTGCTCCATCGTTGCCGGGGCGGCCAACAACCAGCTGAGTGAACGACAGCTGGTTGCAGGCCGCATGCAGGCGCGCAGTATCCTGTACGCGCCTGATTATGTGCTCAACGCAGGCGGGATCATCTCCACCGCCTACGAGCTGGAAGGCGCGGGGCCTGACCTGATCCGCCAAAAGGTGGCGGGGATTGCAGGCACGCTGAGCAAGGTATACGCAGAAGCTACGCAATCTGCGATCTCCACAGCGGATGCAGCCGATCGGCTGGCGGAATCCATCCTTCGATCAGGCTATAAGAAATAGGGCACCCCACTCTGCCCAAAGATACAGATCAAGAACCGTTCCAATAGCAGACCCCTAGCCGTAAACAAGTCCAGAACCATCCGTTAGATTACTCACTTCTACCACAATTCACGCGGGTGATTGCGTACTCATGTGTCCCCACATACCTGAACCTAATATTTGCTTGCTGGGCGCGACGTTACTGCTAGTCCTTATTACTAAATTGGATACAGCTTCTATATACAAACACCCTGCCACCTAAGTATATTCACACCGCCAACACATCGGCCGTCTCCCTATTGATTCAAAGTTATAGTATTACCTGGAACTCATTATGGGCTTCACTCGATTTAGATATTTCGACGTACCGAAAGAGAGCCTCCACTGCTTCACTCCATTTTAACGAACCTGATACACGTTATAAGCCCCTTTTAGCATGGATCTAATATTTAACGAATCTCAGACACGTTATTGTGCCTAGTTTGGTCCTTTTTCAAGCTAAATAACTACTTTTCCGAAGAATAGCGTTCCTGAGGTTCGTTAGAATTTATATTTCAGAATTTTACCCTGAATAGGTTGTCTCAGGTTCGTTAGCGCTGCGGACGAGGGTTCTATGGGGTAGTATCACCTATCAAAAAGAGCTAACCCCGACATCCGTGTCCAGGTTAGCTCTTTTACCCTCTCTTATTGTTTAGTCCTCTTACTCTCTTTCTCTACTACTCTATTCTCAAACTGCAACCGGCATCTTCTTCGCTGTCTTCTTCTCTCGATACAGCAGCGTCCATAGTAACACATTCGCTACGATCAGTAGCGCACCGTAGATCCAGATGCCCCCCGATACCGAACGGAAAAAGACATGGACTCCCCATAACATGGCAAGCACAGGAAGGGCGGCAAATACATACCAACCATCACTTTGCTGCGCCATACTGAAGGATTGGGAGAACGGTGGCTTACGCAGCAACAACTTGCCTGCCAGTGGGACAAGGGCGGTCGCCGTCAACAAAATTATCGCAATATCCGGCAGTATCCGTGATCCAAATGCCCAGGTGAACAGAATGGCATTTGCCAGAAATATAGGCAGGAACATGTTGCACAAGAACGCCTTCAGAGCGCCTTTGTATAACGCGCTATCGTTCGCCATCGGTGCAGCGCGAAAGGTCCAGAACGCCTTATATTGTCCCGAAAATTTCAACATGACCACAACCGTTACAACCAGCATCAGCACAATGTAAAAGGTGTATACAAACGAACTTTGCCTAAACTCCGCCCAGGTAGAAGATTGTAATTCGGTAAACCAAAATACATAAGGTAAAACAAATGATAAACCAAGCGATGGATACACCTTCAGCTTGAATTCCCGTTCGTTGCGCATCATGCTGGCTGACAGACGGAAGCAAGCTTGCTCCTCTCTGGAACGACTGACCACCTTGGAGATCAAACGATCCCATCTTCCGCGTCTGCGTCCGGAGGACTGACCCGAATGTGCCATTTTTTCCAAATACAACTCAAAGGAAGGCATAAGCTTCACATATATGATCAGACTTACCACCGGAACCAAGACTGCCAATGCTGTGAAGGTATATATCCACACATTCCCGCCCCCTGCGAATAACCATTCATAGGCAGCCGCATACCATAACGGAGGCAGCAGCAACTGCCACCAAGCCGGGGTAAATACCATACCAAAGTCAATAATACTGAACGAACGAATCACCAGCTGATAACCAATCGCAATCCCCACGGAAAGCAAAATCTGTACCATATTGATCATATCCTTCAGCTTCTCGCCATCCAGAAACTTCATCATGAACAGATAGATCAGAGACGTTGTCACCAGAATCAGCATATTGATCAGAATCAGTTCTACAAGGAAAATCAGAAAGAATCCGATCCCATGCGTCACTAACGCGGCAATTAGCGGTATACCGGTTAATGAACCCGTCAGCAATAGCAGATAAACGCCTGCATGGATGGCTCGGGCCATACCTACCGTTCGCCCATTAACAGGCTTAGTCATAATAATATTACGATCCCGAATGTCCAGCAGTACGGAGGAAAAATCCGAGATCATGGACGTCATGATCATAAACATTAAGATACCAAACACAAGACCCATCTGAAGCATGAAATGCCCCGTATCCCAGACGATGAAGGGGAGCATCATCAGTCCCATTAATCCATACAACCACAGGGAACGAAGAAACTGATTCCCTTCCTTGCGCTCTTTTTTCCCTGAATTGTTGGACAAAATGGTAGGTACTCTGCGTTGATCCATCTGGAATTTCACCCGCAAAATCAGGCGCAGCACATCATAATCCGCCCCTGTTCTGGCGATGATCGGACGAAAGCGATCCAGAATCTTGAGTGTGCGGAAGTCGGAGGATTCCTCCATATCAGTACACCTCCTGCACAATCGATACAAAACGCTCCGCAATGGCTTTATGCTCATTGAAGCCCGTCAATTGATTGAATACTTCCTCCAACGTCCCTTCCATGGACTGCTGTTGGAGCTGCTTGAACGTACCGTCTGCCACCACGCGTCCTTCAGCGATCAGTACAATTCGACTGCTGATCTTCTCCACCACATCCATGATGTGTGACGAATAGAAGATCGTTGTGCCTTTGGCTGACAATTGTGACAAAATCTCTTTGACCACCATCACACTGTTGGCATCCAATCCGCTGAGTGGTTCATCCAGGAACAACAGATCCGGGTCATGCAGCAGCGCAGAGATTAACAGCACTTTCTGACGCATACCTTTGGAAAAGGATGCAATGCGGGAATGATATGATTTTTCCAGTCCAAAACAATCCATCAATAGCTTGGCTTTGTAATCTGCATCTTCATAGGACATGCCGTATAACTCCCCCGTAAAAGTCAGATACTCCGCAGGCGTTAATTGTTCGTACAATTCCGCGACCTCCGGAACATAACCGATTCTGCGCTTATACTCTACATCCCCATCCGCAATATCTTTACCAAAGATTCGCACCGTGCCTACATATCCTTCAACCAGCCCGAGTAAAATCTTAACCGTTGTACTTTTGCCAGCCCCATTCGGACCAATATATCCAATCATCTCACCGCGATTCACTTCCAGATCGATGCCGTTCAGCACATAACGTCCGTTGTATCTCATACGTAAGCTTTCAATGGATAGCACTTGTTGTTCACTCACTTCGTTATCCAGCTCCTGTCTCTATCTTTTTCTACAATTCTACTAGTTTACCACAGATTGGGATGGTAATGATCGGAAATAGGTCACGATATGAGCCATCAACTGGATATCCCTTTCGAGTAAGAGCATCACGTAACAAGCTCTAATACATCACAAAGCCCCTGTCCCACCTTATGGTAAGAGACAGGGGCTTCCACTTTATGTTGAACCTTATTTTATAATATTTAAAACGTCTTACTGCACCTTAACAATCTGAAAATGCTGATTCGTACCCCCATTATCCGTCCACTGGATGGCCGCAGCACCATCTGCCAAAGATTGACCGGAGATGTCCAAGACCTTGCCTGTACTGCGGTTCTTCAGTTTATAATAACCACCACCTACATGGACGAGCTGCCATTGCTGACTGGCCCAGCCGCCATCATTCCACTGTTCAATGACAGCCCCATCGGTCGTGGCACCATTTTCCACACCGATTAGCTTACCACTGGAACGGTTGATGATTTTGACATAGCCGCCACCCGCATCGGTAATCTGCCACTGTTGACTTGTTGTTCCCCCATCTGCTCGCTGCTCCAGATCCGCACCGTTGGCGGAAGAACCCCCGATGACATTAAGCAACTTGTTACTTTTACGACTAATCAGCTGATATGAAGCATTCGGGTCCCATACATCCGGTGTATTCACTCCGGTCACGATCCCTGTTGCTGTATCAATCGTAATACTGCTGGCCCAGTTCATCGCCAGACTGGTTGCGCTTGGGAATGAAAGTGGCAGCCAGACATACTTGGAATCCTGCACAGGTCCGCTCCACGCTCCAGCCCAGCGATCACCCATGTAGAGATAGGAGGTTGTTTGTGAACCCTCTACCGGAACAACATAGGTGGATTGGGAACCATACGTTGTACTGTCTCCAAAGTTACTGAGACCGCTCCATGTGCCTGTAATGCTGGAGGCTGTCGCATATTTCGCCTGATTCGGATTCCAGCCAGTGGCACCCGAGGTGATCAGGAAGTAGACGCCGTCTTTTTTGAATAGGGCAGGTGCTTCACGATATTGTCCGGGCCACAGTGTTGTGACAAGGGATTCCACACCGAGGAAATCCGGGGTCAGCTTATATATATTCAGATCTGCATTCACTCGGGTCGCGGAGATCAGATAAGCGGTTCCGTTATCGTTATACACCGTCATGTCTCTGGAATCATTCCCAAGTGGACGATAGCTGCCCACATACGTGTAGTTGCCATCAACCGTATTCGAAGTAGCTACGGCCACTCGGGCCTCGCCATAATCCAGACCATTCTCCTTGTGCATCCACAGCACATATTTGCCAGTCGAACTGTTATAGATGACCTTCGGGCGTTCAATGTTGGAGATATTTAACTCGGCTGCCGAGCTGCTGGTGAGCACATCATTGCGATACTCCCAGTTCTTCAGATCCGATGAACGATACACCGATACCGCCTTGAACGTTCCATTCGTATTACGATTCTCCCCAAACCAGTAATAATACCCATTTGCCTTGATCATCCCGCCCCCATGAGCATGAACGACATTGCCATTGGTATCCTTGAACTGTATCCCGTTCGTTACACTGAGCGGAGCAGCTGAAGCATTCGGTCCGGGTGCGAGCAGCATACCTATTGATTGCAGCGCCAAAACCAACACAAGCAAATAACTTAAGCGGTGGGTAAAGCGACGTGAATGTGTATTCTTTTTCAACCATCCATCGTTCATAGCCATATCGTAATGCACCTCCATATTTTTTGTGAAGCGCTTACATAAAATAAAATCGATATGTCTCATCTGCCTCCGATCGATGATGCATTTTAGCAATAGAATTCTTGGCAAGATTGGCTGGGCATTCACCTCCTTGATTCCGATTGTATCCGCCACGTTCCTGCTCGGATAGTGAACAATCCGGCGGAAGATGTACAATTTCATACTCCATTCTCTTCATCAACAGCAAAAAGACGCTTCCCCCGAAGCGTCCTCTGCTATACCTGCCCTGCCCCTCCATGATGTAACGATCTCTAGCTGTGTGCGGCTGTTGATAGGCAGGTTTTTATATGATGTTTTATCGGCGTACTCTCGCCCTTATTGCTTAGTCTTGGTCGTCAAAATCCTGGTCGAACGATAACACTTTACCTGTGTTGGCATCGATATCTACATCTGCTTCACCTTGAGCGGTTCTCAGTTCGATCTCATACACATAGCGACCATCATCATGATCCAGCTCGACTTTGGTTACTTTACCACCCGTAACTTGTTTCAGCGCAATGTTTGAAGCTTGGGATGCCGTCAATTTGACCTGCTTGGAAGCAGAGTTGTTAGATGTGTTGCCTGTCACATTATCTTTATAATCGTCGTCATCATCGTAGTCTTCATCATTCACGACCGCAAGAATTTTGCCTGTATAAGCATCCAGACGAACGACAACATCATTGGTTCCTTTTCTGTCGATCTCAACTTCATAGAACGTTTGGCCGTTTCTACGCTCCAGATCCACGTCATCCACTTTACCATCGGCTGCTTTTAACGCCAACGCTTTTGCTTGTGATGCATTCAGCATTTTACCTGTGCTGTTCTGATTCTGTGTTGCAGATTGTGTTGTTGACGTTGGTGTAGTTTGCACCGATTGTCCGTTCACATTCCCGCTAGCCGCTACGGCTGATCCACCAAGTAATACTGCTGCTGACAAGCTACCAATCCATAGTTTATGTTTGTTCATCATCATCATTCATCTCCTCGTTGTTGTTTTCGTTCTCGTCTACATTTATAGAATAACCTGCAGGAATGAGAGATCAGCGAGAGTTAGATTAGAATTTGATGAGAAAATGAAGAGAATGCTCATTTAATGAGTGTTCATTATGTATGTAATCTAAAAGAAATGAAAAAGATGACCCCTAAACTAGGAATCATCTCTCTAAAGCAGTTTAACACTATAACTATATTTAATGGGTTCTTTGCAAAAGGTTAATCATCGTCCTCATCCCAAGTCACCGAACGAATTGCTCCTGAGATGGCATTCACCTGCACAATAGCCTCTCGGCCATCCTCCAGATCAATTTCAACCAGATAATATGGATTCCCACTGTTGGTTCCACGCAGTTCGATGTCGTCCACTTCTCCCGGGACCTCCGCAAGTGCCTTCTGCTTGGCTTGTTTCTCGCTCAGAAACTGAGGTTTGGGATCATCCTTGGTTGGTTCAGTTGTCGGGGCTGCTATTGTTTTGGAAGCTATCGTCTCTCCCGTGTATGGATCAATCGTGAGTTCTTCACGACTGTTATCCTTCGCCTTCACGACCGCGGTGTATACCGGACTGCCTTGCTGCTCCACAAGTTCAAGCGAGACCAATTGGTTATCTGTTTGTTGTTTTAACAACGCCGTCTTGATCTGCTCGCGGCTCCATAACGTCTTCTCTTCCGCTTGTGGGTTCGACTCCAGCCGTTTGATGGAATTCACGGTAGCCGTGACGGCATCCACCTGCACGTCATACAGTCCGGTCTCCGAACGGAGCTGCATGATATACGTGCCGTCCTTCAACGTGGAATTCACAATCTCACCTGGATATTGATCCAGCACGGATTGGGCCGCCGCATCCGCCGTAAGTACCGCACCAGTCGATTGCCACGGCTTCCACCACACAACAGCCGCCACAATCAGCACAACGAGAAGCCCTGAACCCCACCAAAGTGATCTTCGCGATTTGGCCCATCCGCTGTTCCCTTGTTCATGCCGTTTCATCTCCGGTGGTCGCTGCTCATGCTCTGTCATCACGTTTCCCCCTATGCACTCTCTTATCATCCCCAGTTGATCTGATGCTTATCAGTATATAAGAGAAGAATGAGAATTTCATGAGAGCGGCCCGTTCTGAACCGATAAAGGCAAAATAATCGAAGCCTCGGTGCCTTCACCCTCGGTGCTGGTCAGTTCGATCCGTGCTCCAACTGCTCCTGCAAGCTCTTTGGCAAGTGACAATCCCAGACCTGAACCGCTTGCGCCTAAACTGCGTGTTCTGGCCGGATCAACCCGGTAGAATCGGTCAAATACCTTCTCCAGCTCGTCCTCCCGCATACCAATCCCGGTATCCACGATCCGAATACGGCACTCTTGCCCCTTGGCTTCCAGCCTGACTTCAATTGCATCTTCACTATACTTCCGGGCATTATCCAGCAAAATAAATAACAGTTGCTTCAGCTTGCTCTCATCGCTGATCGCCCAGATTGAACCTGGATCTTCACACCGGACTTCGCGGTGATAGGCTTCGCGAAACGCACGTGTGGAGTCTGTAGCCAGTCTCGTGATATCCACACGCTCCAACTGTACATTCCACTGCTCTGGCTGCTTCGCGAGCAGTAGCAGTTGCTCGGTCATCTCTCGCATGCGAACCGATTCGGACAGAATCGCTTCCACCGCTTCATCAAATACCTCGGGCCGCTCTTTCCCTCGCCGCTGTAGCAGACTGGCATAGCTTTCAATAATGGTCAGCGGTGTTTTGAGCTCATGTGATGCATCGGATACAAACCGTTCTTGTCGTTCAAAGTTGGATTCGAGTAGATCCATCATCCGGTTAAACGTCTGTCCCATCGTTTTCAGTTCATCCTTCGACCCTTCCTCCAGTGGAAGACGCTTGAATTGGCCGCTGGACTGAATGTCACTCATCGTGCGTGTCATCTGCTGAATCGGTCTGGTCATCCGATTCGCCAGAATCCGGCTGGAGATAATGGCTGGAATCAGAGCAATAATCGTGACCGCCACAAGCACAGTCCGAAGTACAGACAGACGATTCTCCGTCTCTGCAATGCTCTCAGTGACCTGTACATTCACCACCTCGCCATCAGGCCAGATGACCGGGACTGATACCCACACATAACCAATCTGTTCTACTTGGGTATACTCGGATTTCTTCTCACTTTCGTACTTATAAGGTAGCTTGCTCAGCTGCTCGGAAGCTGCTGTTGTTGTCACCGGGGAACTGGTGCCGTCTTCATTAACGATCCGAAGCATGCCGTTCACAGGCGCGTAGGCCCGCAACAAGTCATCCGGCGGAATGGAGCCGGCAGACTGACGCACTCCTTTGACAATAGATTCCGCTTCCGCTTCCACCCGATTAACCTCGTTATCAATCGACATCCGTTCAAACACGATGTAGACCGACAAGTTCACCGCGATTAACAGCACAGCAAATAATACAGACGAATACCCGTAGATTTTACTGCGCAGGCTCATAACTGTTCCTTCAGGACGTATCCTACGCCCCGTACGGTATGTATTAAGGGTGGTGTGAATCCGTTATCCACCTTTTTGCGCACATAACGGATGTACACATCCACCACATTGGTATCTCCATAATAATCGTATCCCCACACGGCCTGCACAATCTGGTCACGACTGAGCACCTGACGTTGATTCTGCAGCAGATACACGAGCAGGTCGAACTCACGTGGAGTAAGCTCAATGGCCACACCATCTCGGGATACCTCTCGCGTTCCTTCATTTAGTTTCAACCCGGCAGCCGTCAACCAGCCCGCCTCAGCTTCATCCTGATGCCCAGAAGAGTCATTCCCCGTATCAGCAGGTGTAGACGAAGAAGCGGAAGAAGCAACCGACGCCACTGCACTAAGCCGCAATGCAGCTCGAACTCGGGCAAGCAGCTCTTCAATCTGGAACGGCTTGGTGATGTAATCATTGGCTCCGAGATCCAGGCCAGATACTTTGTCTTCTACCGAATCTTTGGCAGTGAGCATAATGATCGGTACTGTAGCGTCTTTGGCCCGAACTCGACGCAACACCTCAATGCCACTCAGACCAGGCAACATCACATCAAGCAGAATCAGATCCCACTGTCCTTCTGCATACTTCTCCAGTCCTTCTGTTCCACTACCAGCCTTGCCTACCTGATAGCCCTCATACTGTAGTTCCAGTTCCAGCAGACGTGCTATTTTGGGCTCATCCTCTATGACCAGCACGGCTTCGTTCATGCAGCGCTCCCCCTCATCCCCATCATTTCATTCTCCCGTTATCTTACAATAACATCTACAATTTGCCCAAGGCATCTTCAACCGGATGCTCCCCGGCAATCAGATCAAAGGCCATTCGGTACGTCTTCTCTTCCTGCAAAGAAGCCACGATTACGCGGGCTACATCTTCACGCGGGATGCTTCCCGGCTCCAGATCGGTTCCAACTGCAATCTTGCCTGTGCCCGGTTCATTCTTCAGACCACCCGGGCGAATAATTGTGTAATTCAGATCACTTGCAAACAACACACGATCCGCATAATGTTTCGCCACGTAATAAGGCTTGATGGACTCCGACCATTTCTCCCGTTGATCTGCGCCATACGCACTGACCAGAATATATCTGGAGATTCCTTGCTGCTCTGCGGCTTCCATCGTTTTCACCGCACCGTCGAGATCAATCAGCAGTGTTTTGTCCTGACCGGTAGATCCGCCAGAACCCGCCGTAAACACAATGGCATTATGATCCTTCATTGCCTCAGCCAAGTCCTCCACACTACCCTCCAGATCACCGATCACCACATCTGCACCAAGTTCCTTCAGTGCATCCGCCTGCTCCGGTTTGCGGATCATAGCCGTTACTTTATGTTTGCCTTCCTGTGCCAGCTGCTCCACCACAAACTTACCGATTTGCCCATTCGCTCCTATAACTAAAACGTTCATACGTCATTTCTCCTCTCAGTTGAACGGATGGCTTGTTGTTGCTCCCCGTTCCTTTTATTTAAAGATGCTCATCCTATAATTTAAACGAAAGCCGGCGCTTCTAAGCGCCGGCTTCATGTCCATGCCCGTTCAGTACCTCTATGAAATGTGACGTCTTCCGTTGTCCCATTAATATGCCATATACCCTAGGTGGTTTATACGCCACCTCACATCGACCACTTCTGTCGCACCTTTTTTCCATCTGATTATCTGTTATTCTTTGTAATGGTGACAACCAAAAAGGACGCCCAAAAGGGCGCCCTTGAATGGCATGAAGATTAGTAAGCCAGTGCGAACAAACCGTGAATATGAGCCAGGTAACGGATGTTACTTGCTTCTTTCATCATGGTTGCAGGCAGACCTTTCAGACGAGTCTGGTTGCCACCGATCATGCCGACAGCATCTTTACGACCCAGACTTCCCAGCGTACCGGAGAATACTGGTGTGAAGGATTCCATTGCGCCACCTTTGAACATAACGCCCAAGTTGTGACCAATAGTCTCACCCATTTGCCAAGCCAATTGTGCTGTTGGAGGGTAAGGGCGAGCGCCTTCGCTAGGGAAGACCACTGCGCTGTCACCAGCAACAAACACGTCTTTGTGAGAAGTAGATTGCAGAACTTCCGTAACTTTCGCACGGCCACGATCCACTTCAATTCCGCTGTTAGCAACAACAGCGTTGCCTTGTACGCCACCTGTCCATACGAGTGTGTTCGTAGGGATGGAGCTGCCGTCTTTCAGCAGAACTTCGTTTTCTTTCATCTCGGTAATCGCTACGCCAACGATGAAGTTAACGCCACGTTTCTCAAGACTTGATTTAGCACGCTCAACCAGCTCCGGCGGGAATCCTGCCAGGATGGAAGGACCTGCTTCAACTGTGTACAGGGATACTTCTTTGAAGTCGATGCCTTTTTCTTGACATACTGCAGGAAGCAGGTCAGCGAATTCGCCAACAAGCTCAATACCTGTCAAGCCGCCGCCACCAATAACAAACGTAGCGTCTGCTTTGTTGCCGGACTGTTTGTAAGCATCAAGACGTGCTTCAACGTGTGCACGAATACGGTTTGCATCGCTAACCGATTTGAGCGTGAAGCTGTACTCTTGCAATCCTGGAATTCCGAAGAATGCCGTTTCGCTGCCCAAGGCAACGACAAGTGCATCGTAAGAGTATGTGGAGCCGCTGGTCATCAGAACTTTCTTCTCGTCCGGCTTGATTGTATCCACCGTATCGATTTTCAAGTTCACGTTTTTGCCACGCAGCAATTTTTCGAGTGGAAGAGCAACCGCTTGTTCAGCAATGCTTCCCGCTGCAAGACGGTGCAGTTCCGTGATAATTTGGTGTGTAGGGTAACGGTTCACGACAGTAATTGTCGCTTCTTCCGGAGACAAGTATTGACGTGCAGTCAATGCAGTCAACAGACCGCCGTATCCTCCACCCAAGATCAAAATTTGCTTCGACATATCCATCCTCCGTTCTTCTAAGTCTTAACGTTTCGGTTGTTGACGCTCGTTCAGGATGCTCAAGAAAGATTGAGCAAAACGAAGCGATTGTTGTACGTTTGGATCTTTAAGCATTTTCAGCATAGCGAACAAGCCAACTGAAGTTTGCTCTGTTTGCGCACGGTCATTGGCTTCGATAGCAGCAGAAGCTACACCTTTAGCTTTGTCTACAACAGGCTTAGCGAACTCGCCCATTGCGCTCATTGTGTCGCTGATCAGAACTTTGTCTGTTGCTACACTTTGTGCAAAGTCATAAGCTTTCGTCATAGCAGTAACCATTTCAGCCAATTTAGGCAGGTTCTCCACCAGAACGGTTAAAGACTCCTGTACCTCAGGCTTCATCAGTTGATCCAGAACGTCCAAGGACTGGCGCTCGGAAACGTTGGCACCTTCTGTAACTGGCACCTCTTGTTGAGTAGGCGATTGTGACATAAGAGAAAGTCCTCCTTTACTTTGGGATAGAAGTCCGCGACTTTCATGATGCCTGTCAAGCAGAGCCGAACCAAAAAATACATCGAATACATCTAAATGTACCAAATTTCACACAATAGGATGAGCGTAGCTCAGGGCCACTCCCATATCATGCATTGTATCTTGGATCTATTGCGGACAACATGTGTTGACGCACAAAACGACAAGCAGGCCGAAACCGAACTCTATACCCTTATATTACACCTCTTACACATGAACATGAAAAAGAAATTTTTTACACTTGTGAAGATATTGTGAACATTGTAGCAAAATCGATTTTTTTGTCAAGCATTGCGGTCGGATTAAATCGATTATTCTCCTGTCCCAGATCGGTCATCCTACCACATGTGGTATGAAGACAAGATCCCATATGACCATATGTGCGATATGTACACAAGGAAGGATTTTTTCAACTAATGATTCAGGAATTGTTTTCCAAAACCATGAATTTCATGCAACGAAATTGGTCACTGTCGTTATTATGCAGCTAGGGGTGCAGCCTTATTCCTGAAATGACATCATTTCTTGTTCAAGTATGAACCTCTTGCGTCACGAATGCAAAACTTGGAACACACCCTATGCGTTTAGAATGCAGACATCCCGGTTAATAAGGACTACACCAGAAACGAAGGAGATGTTTGATATGAGTAATTCAACTAGCGATAAAATCAAAGCAGGCGTAAACAAGGCCAAAGGCGAAGTGAAGGATCAGATCGGTAATGCAACCAATAACAGATCCCTTCAGGCTGAGGGTAAAAAAGACAAAGCCAAAGGTGCTGTACAGGATAAAATTGCCGACGTTAAAAGAGATCACTAGATCCTTTTGATGCAAAAGTCAGAAAGCACGAAGATTTCGTGCAATAGATTGTTTTAAAATAGCCTGACCGTCCGTGTTCGAAAGCTATCCGAAAATGAGACGGAGGCGCAAAAAAGCCAAGGAAGGTGTTACTCAATACACCCTTCCCTGGCTTTTTTTGTGTATTTTATACGGCTGGAACTGCGTATCTTGCCATATCGATAATGAAACTGCGCGTTTCCCTTGTTGTATGGTATTCACGGCTGAACTGTCTGACCCATTCGGGGTGTTCCTGATACCAACGGAAGGTTTTTTCCAATCCTTTTTCCAATGTGGTTTGAGGTAACCATCCCAATTCCGCCCGTAATCTGCCTGAATGCACGACCAGACTGGACCCTCTGGACTGGGTTGGTTCTTGCTCCCGAATCTCTACAGCAGCTAAGGATCGATCCATTGGTTTCAATATCTCCCCGATCTCCTGCATGGTTGTTCCAAGTCCTGTCGATATATTGTAGACCTGTCCGTCTTTGCCTTTCAACATGATCTGTTCAATGGCCCGGAGGGCATCATCTACATACAAGAAATCACGCACTGCCGATCCCTGGATATCCAGAGGCAGTCCGTCCAACATCCGACCAAAATTTCGGGGAATAATACGGTCTGGTAATTGCCATGGACCATAGAGGTTGGTCAAACGAAAAAGTTTGACTGGAAGCTGGTAACATTGAGCGTAAGAGTGAGCAAGCATTTCACACGCGACTTTGGACGCGGAATAAGGAGAGACGGGCGCATATGGATCTGATTCGTGATAGACTCTGCCCCAATCGCCGCCATACACTTCAACGGACGAAGCCAGCAAGACTGGAATGTGATGTTCCGTAGCATATTGCAGGATAGCCTGTGTGCTGAGTGTATTATTGCGGAAAACTTCCCCTGGCTGATGATACGAATAATCCACGTGTGGCATGGCCGCCAGATGAATTATGTAATCTGTTCCTGGAGGTAGATGAATCCGGTCCGATGCAAGGTCACAACAGATGAACGGCATCTCGTGCAGAGGAGAGATATGAACAAGCCTCTGACAATAATCATCCCGATCCAGAAGGGTAATTCGATGCCCCTTTTGCGCCAAATACTGTGAAAGATTAAATCCCACAAATCCAGAAGCCCCTGTAATAACAATGTTCACACACGATTCCCCCTTGCGATTTATACAACGAGTGCATTGAAGAGAGTATATGTACTGAGTATAACCTTAAAATGATACATTTTGTATCACTTTACAATTGTTTTTTGTTCGTCTTTGAGTTTATAGGGTAATTTATAGTGAGGTGATGTGAGATGAATGAACGGAAAAAGGACATAGAGACGTTATTCCTTCAGGATGACGGTGTAATTCCCAATCATCCGACCCTGCCTGTGCTTTTGTATAAGAATGTATGGGCTGAAGAGGCTCTTCATGCAGAATCGTTGCTGAACCGTAATGGATGGGGAAATAGCTGGTTGAATGGTGTGTTCAATTATCATCATTATCATAGTAATGCTCATGAGGCTCTTGCTGTGGTGAGTGGATTCGTGAAACTGATTTTAGGCGGAGAAAATGGTCAGAAAGTTTACCTTCAAACAGGCGACGTTGTCGTGCTTCCCGCTGGAACAGGGCATACACGTCTGGAGTCCAGCACTGATTTTCGTATTGCCGGTGCCTATCCGGGCGGTATGAGTTACAACACATGCACAGGTGAAGAAGACGATCGTGCCAAGGTTATTCAGGAAATCCGAGAGGTTCCGATCCCGAATACCGATCCGGTCTATGGGCATCACGGACCGCTACTAGAAATCTGGAATGGGAAGAAATCTTAATACAATGATGATCATAAAGATGAATGTTATTGGACAATGCACAAGCGAAGCTGGTTCAGTAATCAAGGATGAAAAATAGACTGTTCCCCGGACAAGTAGGAGTTACTCATCGGGAACAGTCTATTTAAGTGTTAAATCTGAACAGCTGGTAACAGAGATACTTCGTGATCATATTCCTGTCTGTGCAAGGAACTGCTCAAATCTTCCGTCTTAGTTCAAACTTTGCGATCTCGTCGCTTACTTTCTATCTGTGCGCTTCATACCTTGTCACTTTCAGCGCTCGGCAAGCCGAACACTGTAATACCTCATTGCAAGTGGCTTCCCATCCATTTCAAGTTGGCCTTGCAGCACCAGTTGTCGCAGCCGGTATTCCACGAATGCAGCAGTAATATGCTGACTGCTCGTACCAATCACTTCGCCCACAATACGAGCTGCTCGTATATATTGTCCTGGCTCCCAGTTCGGTGTCAGTTCACTCACCTTCTGCATGATGTACTCATCCAACGCATCTTCAGGCAGACTCCGAATCACGTCATTCTCCATCATACGTAATAGCCCAGGCTGCGCCGAAAGCTCCAGCCAATCCTGCTCCAGTTGGCGGCGCTCTTGCTTGGACAACGGCTCTTGCTCAGAGCATACGTGCCACATCGCCAAAAGCTTTTCGGGAAGGATCTCGCCTGTGTGGAGCACATCGTATTGAGCGTCAGGTGTATTGAATAATTGCTGGTATAAGCCACTCGTTTCGATAAGATATATGGGGCTCTCACTGCTCCGCAATAGATGTATGGCATAGAGCAGTCCCGTCTTCTCATGTGCATTATTCGAATACCATATGATAATTGACGTTTTGGAATCAAAGGACTGTATTGTGGCGTTGAGCTCAAATAATGATTCCAGTTCATGCAAGGCATATGCCTCACGGTCATTGAGACACATTCGTTCGGTCAGCCAGAGATGCCTGCGTTGCAAAGCTGCACGATGGGTCAGATCACCTAACGGACCCACAGCATAATCATCATCCATGGAGAAAAAACTCCGTTTTTCCTGATCAGGTAATGTACTCATCCCCATTTTCAGACTACTTAGAGGTGAATCTCCAAACGTGATATGAATTTCATTTGGCTTGTCGACCTCGGCAAGAGCTTGTTGTTCCAGACGCCCCAGATCAAAAGGGGTACCCATATTCCGAAACAGTGACTGTACCGCTTCCGCAAAATCGACCTTTTCGCCTTGCTCTTCCTGCCGCTTGACCACGTGTGCTGATTTCATATAGAGCACACGCAGTACTGAACGAAGTTCATCTTCACTCATACGATTTATCGTTCGGCTGAATGCATAGATATTATCATTCATGCTGGGTCCTCCTTCGATCTAACGGGATTACTGACATCCTATATCTGCGTACTGATCATTTTTTATGAGGAAATCGATTTTCCAGAGGGTTGATTCAGATCATGTAGATCTTCTCCATCTGACGATGACCGGGTAAAGTGTCGCTCCAGTTTGCGGCTTGCCCACAGGGACACCGCGATGAACAGTAATACGCCTACCCAGCGTACAGGGTGCTCCAGAAATTGTTCCACATTGGAACCGATATACGTAACAGAGAAAATCATGATCGCTTTACCACAGCCCACCGCAAGCAGGAAGGATAACAATCGCATTCGCGCGATACCTGCCGCCACATTAATAATAACGAACGGACCTACCGGGAAGATACTCAGCAGAAAAACATAACTGAATGCATTCCTTCGAATCCATACCATGCTGCGTTGCACACGAGGTTTGCGTGCCCATCGCTCTACAAAGGCGGATTTCCCAATCTCCCGCACAATCAGGAACGTAACGGTACAACCGAGCACCATGCCGATCCATGAATATATAAACCCTGCCCACAGACCATATACCGCACCGTTCACGCCCACAATCAACAGCGTGGGAAGCGGCGGTACAAATGATTTCATAAACGTAAGCAAAATTCCCGGTAACGGGCCCAGGGAGCGAAACTTCTCCAGCCAGAAACGAATATTTTCTTCCGTAATATATGACATAATGTCTAATGCTGCCGGGGTCATCTGCATCCATCCAATCTATACAGTCTAAGTTCTTAGGCTTGATGTTCACTATACATTTCATCATTCATATGGATGATGAAGCTTCTTTAGTAACTCCCTCCCAGTATAACGTACATCTTCGATGAACACCGTTGTCAATTTGAAGAAATTATTGCACAGCAAACTCACTTCCCACCCAAATCAAAATTGAATCAAAAAAGCACACCTCGACCTCTTGTGGTCTTGGTGTGCTCTTCATATCGAAACCCCGATCCTTCTTTGGGGGTATTTATCCTTCTTCCAGCTGCGCTTCCTGCATTGCCAGTTCAATCAGTTCTGCCTGATGTGCAGCATTCCATTCGGGAATACCGGAACGCATGAACTCTTCGGCATCCATCGCTGCTTTGGACTGGTTGCACAGATTACAGGCGCAGACACAGTTGAGCGGGGTGGTATGTCCACCTTTGGCACGCGGCAGCAGATGGTCAATCGTATCTCCATATGATCCACAGAAGTAACAAGTGTAGTGATCCCGGGTTAAAATATACCGCTTGAAATCCTTGTTGCTGAACAATCGGCGAATCGTGTACCGATTGACCACCACAGCGGCTTTTTCCTTCACCAGCGTGACCGCAAGCTCCATGTCCACTTCCTGATGCCAGCGCCTACCCTTGTCTGTCTTGCCTCGCATCCGTACCATGCCTTGCCGGTTGGTCCGGAGCGAAGCCGGATCTTCCGGGTCGATAGCGACCGGGGCCGACGGCGTCTGGCGGCGGGGGCGGCCATCCGTGCCAGCACCGTGACTACGGCTGGCATGGGCGGGTCGCTGCCCGGATGCACCGCGGGCAGCGTCTTCGCCGCTCGCCTTGGGCGCACGCTCCTTGCGCGCCTGGCGCGGCTTGGCCCCTGGCGAGCCAGGCTGGCGCACGGGCGCAGGAGGCCCTGCCTCCGCAGCAGCCCCCGGCGCTTGCCCGGGCTCGCGCCCGGTGGCGGCAGGCTGTGCCTCCGCCGCCGTAGGTGCAGCGACCGTGGTAGCATCGCCACGGTCGCTCAGGGCCGGCGCATGGGCCTCAGCAGCTATGCTGCGGGCCTGCCCTGCGCCGGGCGCGAGCGCGGCAGCACGCTTGCGGCGCCGCTTGCGCTTGCGTTTGGCTGCGGTCGGTTGATCCGCAGCCATGGGCTCTGCTGCCGGGCCTTGCGGCTCAGCCGGCAGCAGAGCTTGGTGGGCCGCCGCAGTCTGCTCGGCGGCCTGCCCTGCAGCAGCTGCTCGCGCGCCAGCCCGCTGTGCAGTGCCCTTATCATTCGCAGCAGCATGACCCTCCTGCGAATGCCCTTCTTCCCCACGCCAGCGCTCGCCTGGCTGTGGCTCATGTCCTACCTCACTTGCCAAACCATCCTGCTCCAGACTCGTCTCTCTCAGCTCATTGCCCGTTATGCTCTCTGATCGCTTGCTCTTCCTCCGTCTTCTCCTCTTCTTCCGAATACCCGAAGAAGAGGGAGAGGAAGTAACCAAGTCAGCACGTTCATCGTCATTCGAAGATGACGAGTCTACTGACGGTTGAGACACCAGACTTCTGTCAGACTCAGCCAACGTAGCAGTTCCCTGCTCCATAACATGAGAGGTACGACCTGCCTCATTTCTTGCAGATGCAGAGGGTCTGGCAGTAACAGCACGTGTCTCCAAGCCATCCCGTTGATGCCCGATCCGTTCATTCGTTTGCCCGCTCACGCTTGAACCTGCATCGTGGTCAGCCTGTCCACCGAGCTGACGACAGCTGCGGCAGGCTCCCCGCCTGGCTCCAGGACCTGCCCGCTTTCCGGTTCTGCGCCGGAATTCGGACATCGGCCGCTGTTGTCCGCAATACATACACGTTTTGCTCAGTCGCGCTTCTTGTTCCGTCTTTCCTTGCCGGAAAGGGGCTGGACCCGTCTCCATGTTGTCACCTCGGTTCCGTATGAATCCGGTTTCTTTCTATTGTATCACATCTGCTCGTGAACACCCTCATGGCCATAGGCCTGATAATCTTTCGAGTTATACTCCTGTGTCTGTTCACTGCATTCGTGAAGAATGTGTTCCACATATTCCAATATATCCTGCATCGGTCTCCCGCATTTTTCGCATGTTGTCATTATATTCACCTTAATCCTGTTATCCATAATGTATTATCGTTCCGCCTTATGATTACCCCTCATATAGGAAAAAGAAACACTCGTTCCCCATATCACGCATATCTTTATATACAAAAAAAACCGCTCCCTGCTCTCCCCTAAGGTCGACCAAGAAACGGTTTATTATTCCTGTGTTGGAAAACCATCTTAACGAACGTCCAGTTGGCCCGAGTTCTGTTGTGGGACGAGACGTGGTTTGGGTTTTGGCAGATTGCCAAAGATGACCCATGCATATGGAACAAACCTTGCCGTCAATCCAACGACGATCCACGAAGCGATTAGAGCTACACCGAATCCTCCGGCATACCACAGATGCACTAACCACGATACTCCTGTTTGAGGTGGATAATTCCGATACACCAGCAGGAAGAATGGATGAATCAGATAGATGCCAAAGGACAATGCCCCAAGCCGATTCAGCGGCTTGACGATGAGTGAAGGCCCTTTGCGATAGAGCAGATAGGCAATCTGGATAAGTACCAGCGCACAAGCAAAGGTATGCACATTCCAGAAGAATTCATACCACAGTGTGTTATACGTTGCGATCTTCAGACGCAGCAGGTAATAGATATACACATGGCCAAGTCCGGCAATGATCCATACCGCCCAGAGCAGAATCCATGAAGCTACGCGTCCTTTGGTTGCATTGGCCCGACTGATGACAAACCATTGCTTGATTTTAGGGAAATATACCCCGATAAAAGCACCCAGCATGAAATAAGAGAAGTATGAGAACGCCCAGCTTCCCTTGTTGGGTACCTGGAATCCATATTTATTACTTACGATAAATGCCCATTGAATCAATAGTCCAATCGGTACAGACCATTTCACCACAGAAGGATACTTCTTAAGCAACCATAACACCAATGGGAATAACAGATAAAATTGCATGTTAATAAATACAAAGTACAGATGTGTATAAGCCTTGCCTGTAAACAATTTCGTGATAAAACTTACTGCCGATTCGCCGAAAGGTCGGCCCTGATAATGCGTGAAATGCAGCAACACAAAATACATTAATGAGAACAGGAAATACGGAAGCAAAATATACACAAATCTTTTCTTGTAGAAGTTACTTACGAGTTTCTTATCCAGCGGACGGGAATAATAGTTATAGAACAGTACGAAACTGCTCATAAAAATAAAGGTTGGCGTACCATATTTCATAAAGATATTAATAAAGTTGTACAGCCAGTAGTAGCCTGAACCCGTCATGTCCACCGTCGCATAAGACGTGGAATGCACGCAGAGTACGCCGATAATTGCCATGGCACGCACCAGATTCAGCTCTGGAATTCGCTCTCTTTTCAGTGTTTCACTCATGTTTACGTTTCTCCTTAATGTGTTCGTCAATATGTCAGATATGACTTAATACAATAAAGCTCTCTATCTATTAAAAGCCATAATGCTTAAGATGGATAGTCCATTTTCTTAACAATTCCTAAATTTTCAACACATTTCACACTATTTTCATGTCTATATATGTAAAAAAGACCGCGAGTACGCGGTCTGTGGGACATCCTGCTCTCAACCAAATGAATATTGGATCAACAGGATGAAAATGGTGAATTTGGGTTTGGGCATGATCACGCCCCTGACCGAGTCTACTTCCCACGACTCGCCAGAATCTGTTTATACACGTCAATAGCTGCCTGTCTCGATGCCTTCAGATCAACAATGGCATCCTTGCGCGGCTGATGGATGTCCTTGCTGTGCAGATCCTTCAATTCAGGCAACCACTTGCGAATATAATCACCTTGCGGATCATACTTCTCGGATTGTGTTACCGGATTATTCACGCGAAAATACGGAGCCGCATTCTCACCAAGCGAGGCACACCATAACCAGTTACCACGGTTTTGAATGTTATCATAGTCACGCAGCTTGCGCCTGAAATAGGCTTCACCCAAGGTGAACGGGCATTGCAGGTTTTTGGTGAGAAACATCGCCGTGAGAATTCGCAGCCGGTTTGGCATATGTCCGGTCTCATTCAGTTCCGTCATCGCTGCATCAATAATCGGAATGCCTGTCTCCGCCTTGCACCACCGTTCAAAGTGATCATTATGGAGAGCCGAGAGATCGTACACCTTTTCATATGTAAAATAGTGACTCTCATAAACTGCACGATACAGATAGAAGTCGCGGAAGCACAACTGCCTGATCCATTCCCCCGCTTCTGCCGTGCGACTCGCCGCATCATACATCTTGCGAATGGATACAGCCCCCACAGCCACGTAAGAACTGAGATGACTCGGCTCGTAAGCCTCATATTCATCCCGATGATCCCCATATTCAGCAATTCGATCCGACAAAAATTGATCCAATAGCAGATGCGGGTCCTCGTCATTCGAACCACTGCCCTCCAGCAACTCCGGAGGTACCTGCATTGCATCCGGCCATTCAATCTGACGATCACTCACCTTCAACTCTGCAACCGTTGTTGCCGAAGGAGGGTTGGGATGTTCATTCATGAATTCCACCCACCGCCGATGGAAAGCCGCAAATACCTTATATGGCTCCGACTTGCCTGTAAAATTGGCAAATCCATTCAGATCCATCAGCAGATGATCCGTCAGTTGTGTGAACGAAACCTCGTGCGCCTCACTGACTTTGCGTATGGCCCTATCCCGCTCGATTGCATATGGCGTCATATCCCGATGGACCACAATCTCGTTAATCTCACCTTTGAATTCGTTCAAGATGAATTCAACCACTTCAGCTGGATTGCCATAAGCAACATGCAGTTTTCTTTTGGCTTCAAGATAACGTCTGCCTAATTCCGCTGCATGCTGCCTGAAATTCACACCGCTGTGTTCCTTCTCTCGGCCTTGCCGCAGGAGGAATGCATCATAGATGAGAACATGCACACTCTCTTCTTGGTTTTCCCGCAAATAATCGAATGCGGCCAGATCATCCGTACGCAAGTCTTTGCGGTGTATGAATAGCTTCATGCCTCACCCTCCTGTCTGAACTTACGTTACATACGTTTATTTGTCCGTCAGGTTCTGATATAACCTGCTTGTTTCGGGCTCGGGCTGATACCCCAGATCCTCAATTAATGTCAATGTAAATGTATGATATAAACGAAGTATGCCTTGCTGATCATCCATGGATGCATACACTTCCATCATGAGTCGGCAGATTTCTTCCGAATAAGGCTCCCGTTCCTGCAATATCGTTAATTGCTCAATCGCTTCCTTGCCACGACCATGCTCCATGTCCCATCTCGCGATATCCATAACCAGCCCTGTATACTTGCGTCTGAGTTCCCTTGCTTTGGCCTGTGCCCAACGATAGTCATGCTCTTCCAGATAATCGCCACGATAAAGCGGAATCATATGCCTCAAGTCATCGATATTGTCTGATGTGATGACGTTGTAGACCATGGATTTTTCAAATTGGTCCACATCACTTACCAGATTGCCTGCTAACAGACGATAACGGTTCATATTGTACTCCAGCTTGCCCGTCATGTTCCATTCCTTAAGCAGCTTTCGAATCTGGTACACGGATGTATGTAGATGGGTTAATCCCTTTTCCTGGGAAACATCACCCCATAACTTATCCAACAAAATCTCCTTGCTTACCCATTCTTCCCTGTGATGGAACAAAAAAGCAAACAATTCCTGTGATTTGGTTGTGCGCCACTTATGTTTCTTGGCACCCTGATCCAAACTTCTGTAGATATCCAGATGTTTGAACGTGAGCAGCCCCGGAACTTCAGTATCCAACTCCACAGGTACGGGTTCCGATCCCTTTACCTCGACGGTGGCTGCAACTTGGGAATGATGCGACATTATGCCCGCGATTCGATCAACGGTTTTGGCCAATCGGGCGGAGCTTACCGGTTTCAGTACATAATCCAGTGCATGCAGCTCAAATGCTTCCACTGCATGGTCCGCATATGCCGTAACAAAGATAATACGAATACTCTGATCCAATTGCTGTATATATTCAGCCGCTTCCAGGCCATTCATCTCGGGCATTCCAATGTCCAAAAATACAACATCTACACGTTCCTTTGCCAGAAAATGCAGACCATCACGAGCTGTTGAAAAACATTGCACGGGTGTAATTCTTCCGTCCGTTCGTAGTAGTCGCTCCAGATGAAGCTGCGCTGGCTTCTCATCATCGATCACAATGGCTCTCACCGTTCTTTTAGCCTCCTGCTATGAAAGATTCAATAGGAATACCGATTTTATCGGCATCCGCTTATTAGTCTGTTAACCATAATTGCTTAACTCGGCACACTAATTGGAATAATCCACCTTTTGCACAGGGATACGGAATCGGATCTGCGTGCCTTTACCCACATGGCTATGAATCTCCAGTCCCTGACCATAGAGTGACATCAGGCGACGGTTTATATTTTGCAGCCCGACACCCCCCGGACCTTCGGTGCGCCCAGACTTGACCTGAGCCATACGCTCAGGAGGGATACCTACTCCATCATCTTGAACCTGTACGACTACATGCTCGCTCTCTTTGAAAACCCTAAGGTGAACTGTCCCGCCGGCTGCCCGCTCCATCACGCCGTGGCGAATGGCATTCTCCACAAGCGGCTGAATACTGAGAGGTGGCAGATATAGATGCACGTCCGATTCCACCTCATACTCGACCACCAGTCTTTCCTCAAATCTGGCCTGTTCCAGATGCACATATGACTCCACCAATTCCAGCTCTTTGGTCAAAGGAACAAGCTGCTCCCTGTTCTGGAAGTCAAAACTTCCGCGCAGGTAATGACTCAATTCAATCAGCAGATCGGTTGCTTTGTCCGGATTCACTGCACAGGTCGCAATAATGACATTGAGTGCATTATATAGAAAGTGCGGCTTAATCTGGGCCTGCAAAAAGGCCATTTCGGTACGAATAGCTTCCTGCACAGAACTCCGCATCTCAATTAATGTCCGAACTCTGGCGCGCAATTCACCAGCATCCACCGGTTTGCTCAGGAAGTCATTGGCTCCCGCCTGGAATCCGTGTTTGATATCCTCAGGCAACCCGCGGGCGGTCAGCATCAGAATCGGTAACTCCGACAAGGAACTGTGCTCGCGCAGTTTGCGACATAACTCAAGCCCGGACATCTTAGGCATCATCCAGTCCGTAATAACAAGATCAATGGACGGGAACTCCTCACGGAGTTTCAATGCAGTGGACCCGCTGTCCGCTGCGAGCACGCGATATCGTTCCGTCGATAACAGATTCAGCAATACCTGTCGATTGACGGGATCATCGTCTACAATCAGAATCGTATGCTCCGCTTCCGTAAGATCATCCTGCTCATCTGACTCTCTTGTCACAAGCTCCTTCGCCCCTGCCCCCTGTGAAGCAACATATCGGGCGGCAGCTGGTTTCGAATGAGTTTGCAGCAGCGGCAACTTCATAACAGGCAGAGTGAAATGAAAGGTCGAACCTTGCCCCGGCTCCGATTCAACCCAGATCTCACCACCGCCAAGCTCAACGAGTTTTCGCGTAATACTCAGACCCAGTCCGGTTCCATTATTCAATCGCTCGATCGTGCCGTTACTCTGCTCATACGCCTGGAAGATATCCTCCTGTTTGTCCAAGGCAATGCCTACCCCTGTATCAGCAACCGATACCTTCACCCAATCCCCTTCAACACTGGCGTACAATCGAATCTCACCCTGCTCAGTGTACTTATACGCGTTACCCAGCAAGTTATACAGAACTTGTCGGAGGCGATCTTCGTCTGCCTCAACAAGTGGCAACGACTGGGGCCATTGCTGAATCAATATAACTGGCTTATCCTCAAACGTGAAACCTGAGACTTCAACCACAGTACGAGCAACGGATTCCAGATCAACAGGTACCCGTTTCAACTCGATCTCACTATTTTTTAATTTGGAAAAATCCAAAATATCGTTAACCAGCAGTGAAAGGCGCTTGCCGGTTGAAGTAATCATGGACAGATTTTTGGCTTGCTTGGGCGTGACTGCTCCGGCCGCCCCTTCCAACATGGATTGCGCAATATTAATGATGCCGTGCAGGGGCGTTCGCAACTCATGAGACGTGTTCGCCATGAACTCGTCCTTCAGGCTGTCGATGGCCAGCAAACGCTCCGACAGGGCTTCCACGTCTCGGAATGATTGTGCGAAGCGGATTGCGGTCACAATCATCTGGGCAAATACAAATAATAAAAGTTCAATCAGCGCAAAGAACGCTGTGTCTAGGGTAGTGAACGCACCAAGCGTATACAAGACAACAACCATGAGTATGCTCATCATGCTCACCAGTGCAAAGTGGCTGTCATTCGGCCGTCCTTTCAACCAATAGAACATCGCTCGCAGCGTATAAAACATGACAACAAGCGAGATCAGTAACATGGGAAGCTCAAGAGACGAGAAAAGTGTTGGAGGGAGCGTAAGACCTACAATGGCCTGGGTAACGATTAACACTACAGCCAAACGAACAAACCACTGATGAATTGCTCCTGGCACACGGGCATCCATATACCGAAGCAAAAAGTAATAGGCAAAGGCTGAACTAAGGAGCTGAATACGAAGTATCTCATTATTGGTCAGGAACGGTACAAACGTACCCAGTAACTTCTCCCCATGTGTCAGAGCGTACACCGCACCAGAAAGGCTGAATAATCCGAGAAAACGAAGTTCCTTCTCCGTACGTCGTAATCTGAACAGAAGTAGAAAAAAGGCGGCTGGCAAGATAAAACCGAATAAGGCCATCAGATCCTTGAGCCAACCTTGTTGCTGGCTTTTCAGAATACTATGCTCGTCTCCAAACAAAATGGGCGCTACAATGCCCCCAGACGAGTAACTATAATTTGATACCTGAATGATAATGTCAGCCGTGTTGCCCTCAATGGACGTGAATCCTGTAAAGGGCAGATTTAATTGTATATCTGTCGCCTTGGTCTTTCCTGGCAGGCCTTTGCCGCCAATCTCTTTACCATCAATAAATACCCGGTGGGCCATGCGTATATTCTGCGTGCGTATACCATAATCGTTTTTCATCGTCCGGGGTGTAAGCTGAACTTGCAAATGATAGGTTCCATACCCATGGGCCTGCCCCAAAGATTTGTTCCATCGGGCAGGAACTTGAGTGCCCGACGAAGCCGGCAATGGCTTGCGACCGGATACACTTGCTTCAATATCTGCCGGGCTCAGCAACTGCCCAGGGTAGAAATCCCAGACACCCTTTAGAGACGCTGCACCCTTGCGATCAAAGTCCCATTGGGTCAGGTCAATTTTTCCATCCGTAGCCTGGGGGTTACTCCGCTCGCTAATTAACGTCTGGGCGATCCAGCCCAGCGGAACAATGACAATGCATATGAAACTTATGGTCAGCATAATCCAGTGTTTTCTCATCTATGTATTCCTTCCATCCACAATGGCGAGAGACGTCTAATTCTGTCGATTTATAACTATAATTCATGTTACACGTTTCTGGTGCTCACGGAAATAGTTTCCGTCTCATAATCGGTCAACTTCCTTATAATTTTAAGGATCTCTATCTGTTATCGCCAGCTCCTGGTACACCAAGAAACCCCAGGCCGAATTTCACCGGAATGAACGGGCGAAATGGCCTGGGGTTGATTGAATGAAGATTTATTTAACAACTTGGGCAAGCTTCTGAACGATTCCGGCCCATCCCTGTTCCATACGTTCGCGTACGATAGCGTGGGCCTGTCCAAACTCGGTCAGTTTATCCGCATCCCAACCGCTGTGAATCAGTGTGAAATCCGTACCTTCGGGCTGTTCATTCAGTTGGAACGTCAACGTCCAGTCCTTACCCCAGCGAAATGACAGCTTCTGCAGCGGAAGAACTTCCGTCACCTGACAGGGTGATTGGCCGAAGGGGCCTGCTTCCAATATAAACTCATGACCTTCCACGGGTTCCAGATTACCTGGCATGAACCAGGCCTTCAGTCCTTGCGCAGTTGAGACCATCTCCCACACTTCCTCTACAGGTGCATGGAGCACTAGTTCCTGTCGGATATCCGGCAGTGCACTTGATGAACTTGATGATGTATCCATTCGTATCATCTCCTTAGACATATCTGTTCGTATAATTACTGGTTAAAAAGTTTGACCTCCGCTTTGTACCCACCCTATAATTGGAACATATTCCATAAAAGGTGCGTGATTCCTATGATAGTCTGCTCTGAAAAATCCATTTCCAACCGTTGCCGGAAGGGATAATCCCGCTCACTTCCCTTCCACATTTGCAATTCATTATATCAAAATGTGGGGGACACCTATACTATGTCATTCAGTTATTACGGTCCATTATGCACCGCCGTTTATGATCTAACGAAACCTGTGGGACACTCCTTGGGAGGAGACATTGAATTTTATCTCCGTTATCTTCAGCGCTGCAAAGGACGTATCCTTGAAGCCATGTCTGGTTCAGGCCGAGTGCTCATTCCTTTGCTTGAAGCAGGCTTGACGGTGGATGGAATTGATTATTCAATGGATATGATTGACTCTTGCCTTTCTCGTTGTATGGAGCGGGCATTACCCATGCCTGAGCTGTTCGTTGTCGATCTGGAGAAGCTTGACCTTCCATATCGATACGAGGCAATTATCATTCCCGGAGGTTCTCTGCTCCTCATTCAAGACAGACAGGCATCGATTAGCGTATTACGTAATCTATTTCAGCATTTAGAACCTGGCGGCAAGCTCGTGTTTGATCTGTTTCTGCCCGATGTGACACAACCCTCTTCTGTAGAAACATCAACCGTTCCATTACCCGATGGTGATACGATCACGGTAGAAGTGACAACCATTGAAGTGAACCTTCTTCAACAGTACAAAGTGAGTCTAATTCGCTACGAACAATGGCATCAGGGTGCTCTTGTTGCTACGGAGCTGCAACAACTTACCCTGCGTTGGTACGGCATAGAAGAGTTACGCCTAATTCTCGAACACATTGGTTTCTCTGATATTAAAGTATACGCCGACTTTAACCCGAATCAGCCACCTACACAGTCCAATCAAAAATTCGTATACGAAGCAACTCGAAGAACGTAGTCATCGATAATTGGATGCATATGCTTCTCAATATCCAAAATCAGGCCACAGCATGAGGTTTAACCCATGCTGTGGCCTTTTTTTACTATATAAGATTTGCAATAAACATTTACACGAGAACGCAGAGGACAGAAATAGCCTGAAGAAGAAAAGCGTTCGCCTTTATCCTCAGATTTCCACCTTTGAAAAAGTGAATCAAAAAAATCTGGGGATAACAGCGATCGGAAGGTTATTCTGTCATCGGAGTGGCAAGTGTAAGTATAATTTAGAGCAAATTAGTATCCACGAGAATATTGCTCTGCAATGGCAGCTTGATCCTTACTCACACCCAGTTCCAGAGCGGCATGGTTCGCCCAGTACGGATCACGCAGCATACCTCTGCCAACGGCAACCAGATCCGCATCACCGTTTCCAATCACCGCCTGAGCCAAGGCTGCATCCTCCAGCATACCCACTGCGATTACAGGAACGTTCAGTTCTTCACGGAAGCGACGGGCAAATGGTACCTGATACCCCGGATAGTTCCCCGGTTTCCGCTGTCCAGAAGGACCTTCGCCACCTGAACTGATATGGAACATGTCCACACCTGCATCTTGGTAAGCACGGGCAATATTAATCGTGTGGTCGATGTCGTATCCACCATCAGCGTATTCTACAGCCGAAATCCGCAAAATCAGCGGCATATCTGCTGGCATTTCTTTTTTCACTGCCCGAATGACTTCAACGCCAAAACGGGACAGATCCTGGCCGTATACATCCTCACGATGGTTCATCAGCGGGGAATGGAACTGGTGGATCAGGTATCCATGTGCACCGTGCAGCTCAATAGTATCCACTCCAGCCTGTACTGCACGGCGAACACCGTCTGCGAACTTCTGCACCATAGCTTCTACCTCTTCGGTACTTAACGCGCGTGGTTCCTTGTACTTTTCTCCCGGGAATGTAACTACCGATGGGGCAACCGGCTGCGGTGCATCCTCTGCTTTTCGTCCGGCGTGTGCGATCTGAATAGCTACTTTGGAGCCGTAGGCATGGATTCCATCTACAAGTTTGGTGAAGGCAGGCACATGCTCATCTGACCATATACCCAAGTCATTATCGGTAATACGTCCATCCGGATCTACATCGGTCATCTCGATTACAATCAGTCCTGTTCCTCCAACCGCACGGCTCACATAGTGAACCTGATGCCAATCGTTCGGAATGCCGTCCTTCGCAGTGACAGAATATTGGCACATCGGTGCCATGACGACACGGTTATTTAATTGCAGACTCTTGAATTGATAAGGGGAAAATAATTGTTCAGTCATTAATTCTACATCTCCTGTTCCATGATCATGATATATATGAAGCCTTACTTATTTGTCTAAGTCCGAAAACAGTTTTCCGTTCTTGCCGTAATTGTCCTTCTCCAAATCCTCAATGAAGATAAAGACTTTGCTCGGATCAACATCCAGTGTCTCACAAGCCACCTGAGTCATACGTTCAATCAACTGACGTTTCTGCTCAACCGACTTGCCTTCCAATACCTTAACAGTGATAAATGGCATGTCTAGGACTCATCCTTTCTTCATCATTTATTATGAACCTCAGTTACAGAAATACAAGTACGTACATTTTTGTGACCTAGTACCCTTTTTGATACCTAGTCATCCTCATATTTCGGTTCAGCCCCATTCTGGAAATGACTGCAAAACATGATATGATAACCGTAGAGAACCACAATAATTACTATACCCAATTTACATAAGTTGTGACTAAAGGTTACACGATAACGGAGAGGGCAGAAATAACCTGTAGAAGCGGAGCTAAAAGCTTTCTGCAAGAAAGCTACTTCGAAAGCATACACTTCGCCTAAAAGCTTTCTGAAAGAAAGCTGCATCGAAAGCATACGCTATCCTCAGATTTTCACCTTTGTAAAAGTGGATCAAAAAAATCTGGGGATAACAGCGATCAGAAGGTTATTCTGGCCTGTAGTGGATCAGTGTAAAACAAGTAGCTCAACTTATATACTACTCAAGCTAGGGAGCGATTATAGATGAAAGATGTATTAATTCAAAGACTGAGTACTTATGTTCAAATGGATACCCAATCCGATGAAAATAGTGAGACCTGCCCTTCCACACCCGGCCAACTGGCCTTGGGCAAACTGCTCGTTGAAGAATGTACCTCCATTGGTCTGCAAGATGTGACGATGGATGAGAATGGTTATGTCATGGCTACACTGCCATCCAATACCGACAAGGATGTTCCTGTAATTGGTTTCCTGGCTCACCTCGATACAGCGACCGACTTTACTGGCAAAAATGTCAAACCACAGGTTATCGATAACTATGATGGTGCTGACATTGTGCTGAACTCGGAGCTGGATGTAGTACTGTCCAACAAGGATTTCCCGGAGCTGCACGAGTATAAAGGCCACACCCTGATCACAACCGATGGTACAACGTTGCTTGGTGCAGATAATAAGGCAGGCATTGCCGAGATCATTACGGCGATGGCCTATCTGATTGAACACCCGGAAGTGAAACACGGTAAGATTCGGGTTGCTTTTACCCCGGATGAAGAGATTGGCCGTGGACCGCACAAGTTCGATGTAGCTGCTTTTGGAGCCAAATATGCTTACACAGTCGACGGTGGACCACTTGGTGAGCTGGAATACGAGAGCTTTAACGCAGCTGCCGCTAAAATTACCGTACGAGGCACCAATGTACATCCTGGAACTGCGAAGGATAAGATGGTGAACTCCCTGAAAATTGCGATGGAATTGAATCGACGCCTGCCTGTGGAGGAAGCTCCTGAATTCACGGACGGTTATGATGGATTCTATCATCTGTTGTCTCTGGAGGGTGATGTTGAGCTGACAAAGATGAGTTACATCATCCGTGATTTCGACCGGGCGAAGTTTGAAGAGCGCAAAACAAATCTATTGAATATCGCGAACGAACTGAAGACCAAGTATGGAGAGAAAAGCATCACGATTGAATTGAATGACCAGTACTATAACATGCGCGAGAAAATTGAACCCGTACGCCAGATCGTCGACATTGCCCATGAAGCCATGACCCGACTGGACATCGAACCTGTTATTCGCCCCATCCGGGGAGGAACAGATGGTTCCCAGCTATCCTATATGGGTATGCCAACACCAAATATCTTCACTGGTGGTGAGAACTACCACGGTAAATTCGAATATGTATCGGTAGACAATATGGTGAAGGCCACCCGTGTTATTATAGAGATCGCTCAATTGTTCGAGCAACGCGGAGATATCTAATTCACTTAAATGCAGAGTAAAAAGGGCACCCCTTGGTATATTCGGGAGGGTGCTCTTTGTTGTGCCATATTGTATTTTATTGTGTCGCGTCATGTCGCATAGATAAACAGGCTTGGTCTTTATTTTAAAATGCCATCACTCATATATATTGCCTCCTGCGATGACACGCAACTGTTCCAGATCACAGATCACTAGCTTTCGCTGCACTTTACGAATAATATCTCGATTACACAGATCTTGAACAACTCTATTAAGATGTCTATAGCTGGTGCCCAGCATATCCGCCAGTTCGGTGAGCTTCGAGGTCTGGATCTCTTCGGAAGAAGACTCGTCCTGGCCCATTGTGGACAACAGATAGCTGGCAAATCGGCTCTCGACCGGATATAACATATTCAGACTCGACAGGTTGGAAAAGGTATACAATTTGTGTGTAACTTGACCGAGCATAAAGTGAAGAAACTTAGGGTTCTCTGCATACGTATTCTGGAGAGCGCGGTAGCTGATACCCAGCAGCAGGCTTTTGCTCACAGACTCTACCGTATTCATAGCCTCCTTGCCATTCACCAGTTCCAAATCTCCCACAAGCGCAAGTGGTGTACTGAAACGAAGCAACAGAGACTTCCCGTTAGGCAAGGTGGTATAGATCTTGAGCTTGCCCTGCACGAGGAAATACAATCGCTCGGGTCGTTCACCTTTGGCACATATCATCTCGCCCTTCGCAGCCTCAAGTAGTCGCAACTCAGCGAGTGCAGGCTCGTCCAGCACCTGATCCAACCCATTCTCACGAGCGAGTTGCCGCACAAGTCCAAAGTCCATGATTTCTTTCATTCCGACTTCCCCTCCGTTGTCGTATATAACGTATGCAAAAGGACATATGTCCCATAATTAATATACATCCGTACAAATATCTTGATATAAAAATAGTTACAACTAACACTTATATCCAGTAAAACAGTTCAACTGGGAAATATTTTAAAATTTAATCATAAAATGTTCATTCTTTCATGCAAAATGCCGTTCACGAAAATCCATTTCTATCCGATGAAAGATAGAGCATTCCATAGATCGTTAAAAATAATACATTCAAATATTGAAAGGATGGTCCTCTTCCATGAACGTTGTAGATGCCCTGCTTAAAGTAATGCCTTATATCAGCATGATCCTTAGAGAACCAGCTAGTTTAACTGTATATGATCACGAAAAGGTATTGGAGGTTGTTACCACCGACAAGTTTGACCTTGGTTTTGAAAAAGGAATGCCACTCTTGGAATCGTATCAAAACTTTGCCATCTTAAAAAACGGAAGAGAAGCTACTCTCGCTACTCTCTCCAAGGAAGTTTATGGTATCGAACTGGATATTCTGAACATTCCGATCTTTGATGATCACCAAAAAGTTGTTGCTGTTTTCTGTGTATCTTACGACCAGTCTAACCAGAACCAACTTGAAGACATTATACAAGAAAATCAAACCATCAATGGTAACCTCGTTGATATGGTGCAACATGTCGCCGCTCATGCCGAAGAATTGCAAGCAACCAGTGAACAGATCTTGCAGAACACAAGACTTGCTGTTCAGAACTCTTCCCAAATCAACAAAGTAGCCGGGTTCATTCGTGAAATCTCTGAGCAAACCAACTTGCTTGGCCTGAATGCCGCTATTGAAGCCGCTCGCGTTGGTGAAGCCGGTGCCGGCTTCGGAGTGGTTGCTTCCGAAGTACGCAAACTCTCTGTGGATGCCAAACAAGCTACAAGTGATATCGATACCAGTCTGAGAGATGTACAACAGGTCATCAAACAGATGGAAGTTGAAGTCTCCCAGATTGCAGCCTCTTCACAGGAACAAGCAACGCTTGTATCCTCCTTTACGGATGTGATTGAGCAGCTTAATGAAACAGGCGAGCGAATGAAAGCTCTGTCCGAACAACTGATCAGTTATTCCGTTAAAAATTAATCAAAATATATCTTTGATGAAATTTGTTAGTGCAAAGATACATTTTATATGCAACAAACAGGACTTGGGTTGCCCATGATGGATAATCCAAGTCCTGTTGTTTGTTGTGTCCATTTTATATAACCAACTACATTCAGATAAAATCTTAATTGGCTACATGTATTGATTTATCTCCAATAACTTCTTCTTCCGACTGCCAGCATTCCACTTCACCCGGAATATGAATTCGGTCCCGGGTAAAGACGGGATCACGTCCTTCAGCCTTTTGTTTCTTGTAGTCCTTCAACGCTTCGAAAGTCACCTTGGACAGCATCAGAATTGCAATCAGGTTCACCACCACCATGAGCCCCATGAACAGGTCAGCCAAATCCCATACCAGCTGCACTTTGGCTACCGCACCAAACACCACCATCGCGATAACGCAAATACGGTATACCCACAGCCAGACTTTGTTGGATTTGATAAACTCAATGTTGGTTTCTCCATAGTAATAATTTCCAATTAGTGTACTGAAAGCAAACAGGAACACCATAACCGCCAGGAATCCCGATGCCCATGAACCAATATGTACACTTAATGCAGCCTGAGTTAATTCAATGCCACCCAGATTGGAACCTTTGTATACCCCGGATAGCAAAATAATCATGGCAGTGCTTGTACATATCACTAACGTATCTGTCAGCACGCCAAATGCCTGGATAAGTCCCTGTTTCACTGGATGTGTTGTATCCGCCGTTGCAGCAGCATTCGGGGCGCTACCCATCCCCGCCTCATTGGAGAACAATCCGCGTTTCACACCGTTCATCAGTGCAGCGCCCAACGTTCCGCCAGCCACCTGTTCGATGCCGAAGGCATTTTTGACGATCAACGCAATCATGGCCGGAAGCTGGGTAATATTCGCCAGCACCACAAAAGCCGCTACCCCAATGTACAATACGGCCAGTACAACAACGATGTATTCCGATGCTTTTGCAATCCGTTTGACACCGCCCATGATAATTCCTGCAAATATCACAGCCATAATGATACCCACGGTTAACCGATCCGTGCCAAATGAGTTCTCAAATGCGACAGTAATCGTATTCGATTGCACCGCATTAAAGACCAACCCGAATGAAAGTGTAATGAGAATGGCAAATAAAATCCCCATCCAGCGCTTCCCCAGCCCACGTTCCATATAATACGCCGGACCCCCGCGGAATCCGCCCTTATCCTTCACTTTATAGATCTGAGCCAACGTACTCTCCACAAAACTGGAGGCTGACCCGATTATTGCAATGATCCACATCCAGAATATAGCCCCAGGTCCACCCAGTGCAATAGCCAGTGCGATACCGGTAATATTCCCTGTACCTACACGGGCCGCCATACTAATACAGAACGCCTGAAAAGGTGAAATTTTGCCTGGTTCCTTGCTTTTTGGCTCTCGAAGCACCTTCACCATATCTCCAATCATGCGGAATTGCATGAATCGGGTCTTGGTGGTGAAGTATATACCACATACTACCAATAGTATAATTAACACTTTGGACCATAGAAAATCATTGAAAATGACGACAATATCTTGTATTGTTTGCTCCATCGGTATGCCCCTTTTTATGGTGTATTTCAAGCACAGAGATGGTTACGGGAAAAGTTTGTACCATTCTGCACAACACTAGCCCCAGACTTCGGGATGTTACTTATACTACAAGGGCATCTACGGAAATCGACAAATACCTACATGTAATTTCTACATTTATTTTAAAAATGGGCTTTGATCGCCCAATCATTGTCATTTAACCTGACATGTCAGGTTCTATGCAAGAAGGAAAGGAACGATTACACTGGAACGAGAGTTCATGGCGGAGTTAGCCGCCTTTACCATAGATTTATCAATCACACCATTCGCAGAGAAAGGGAATGACTGACATGCGTTATTTTATCGTGGATGATGATCCTGGCGTTCGTTCCATGTTGATGGATATTATTGAGGATGAAGGCCTTGGCGATATTGCCGGGGAAGCTGAGGACGGAGCACATATTCACGCGGAACTGTTGGAATTGCATAAGGTGGATGTCCTGCTGATTGATCTGCTGATGCCACAACGAGACGGGATTCAGACCGTGCGGGCGCTTGAAGGAAGGTTCGAGGGTAAGATCGTCATGATCTCCCAGATCGAGTCGAAAAATATGATCGGAGAAGCCTATTCACTAGGCATTGAATATTATATTACGAAGCCGATTAACCGGTTAGAGATTCTATCTGTTCTGCGGCTGGTGAGCGAAAGGCTTCGGATGCAGCAATCCATCGCAGATATTCAGCGGACATTGCAGGGATTGTCCAGTTTGAATTCTATCGAACGTACCGCAGCTCCGGTTCCGGACAAAACAATCACGACAGCAGGACATTTCCTGCTATCCGAGATGGGCATGATCGGCGAAGCAGGCAGCAGAGATCTGCTGGACATGCTGGAATATCTGGAGCAGGTAGAGACAGATGAGCATAAGCTGTCCCCCTATACGTTCCCATCCCTCAAAGACATCTTCCAGAATGTAGCGATACGTAAACTGGGAGAAGACGCCTCTCTCGCAGAGGTGAACAAGGAGATCAAGGCATCGGAACAACGTGTTCGCAGGGCCATCTTCCAGACGCTGAGCCATGTGGTTTCTCTGGGATTAACAGATTATACACATCCCAAGTTCGAGAATTATGCATCCAAATTTTTCGATTTCACCGAAATTCGCAAGAAAATGCTGGAGCTGCAAAACAATGTGGAGCCTTCCTTGTCCCAGACACGCATTAATACGAAAAAATTCGTACAGGTGTTATATTTGGAAGCCAAACGATTGCTGCATTAAACAGATGCATGATGGATACGATGCAAAAACAAACGGGCATGAATATTACGCCGGTAGGATACCGCCTCTTCAACTGAGGCTGTCCACACCGGCTATATTCATGCCCGTCTGTACGATCAAGCGTTACAATCTATGTGATTTGTTCCGTGTATAAAATTAAAATCGCTTTGGGTTCAGGCCCGTGAATGGTTTCGGCTAATTCGGTTATACTCATTAATCAATTCGTCCAATGCCATAGACTGCCGAATCACATCGGGATGCCCAAGACCACCCTTGTTATGCTCTACCAGCATATGAAGGTTATGTCTGGCCTTCTCTATTTTATTTTTCAAATCCAAACTCATAACCATGACCCCTGATACCTCCTTATTCTGTGAACCATTTTAGTTTTTCCTGTCAATCTATAGTTGGATTAACATATGGCATAGGAGACAAGGATGTTTTGTATTCTTCTCCATTTTTTGATAAAGATTATTTTATCACACAAGAGCTTATCCGAAAATGGCTGATATGACGCAATTTTAGTGGTATTATCGAGAGTTGGATTCTAGCGTCTGGCCTCATCATTCACGGCCAGAACGGATTGTGTCGTAAATGTGTATATTGAAAAAACAAAAAGTCTATTGGTTCAAAAGGTAATAAAATCCCTTTCCATAACGGGGTCATTCAGGTACAATAGGGCGATGTGTGTGTCCGGACCCGGCGGATACAAATGATGTAATTTAGAGGACGGCCAACAACGGCCATGGATCCTGATTTGATATTATTGGAGGCTTATCATCACCATGCAGACCGATTCACAGACTAAAGTCAAAATTGTTAACGCCGATCCCAGCGCAATGGGATTATTTGGGTTGGCTATCGTAACCCTGGTCGCTTCTTCCCAAAAGCTTGGCATTACGGATGGACTTAGCTACGCTATTCCTTGGGCGATCTTCCTGGGTGCATTTGCCCAGCTATTCGCATGTATTCAAGATTCCAAACGCAACAATACCTTTGGCACAACAGCTTTTGGCGCGTACGCATTCTTCTGGTTTGCCATGGCTGCCAACTGGATGATCAAAATGGGCGTATTTGGCTCCACTCTCGCTGAACAGGCCGATGGCAAGCAGCTCGGATTTGCTTTTGCCGGATACCTTGTATTCACCCTGTTCATGACAATCGGTGCGATTGAAGCGAATAAAGTATTGCTTATCATCTTCATTCTGATTGACTTCCTGTTCCTTGGCTTGACCTTTGACGCTTTCGGCGTAGCTCCTCACATTTTCCACACTATTGCAGCATACGCTGAAATGGCTATCGGAATTGTGTCCCTGTATGGTACAGGTGCTTCGGTACTGAATGCTCACTTCGGTTATGCGTTCTTGCCGATCGGCAAACCGTCCGGCATTTTCAAACCCAAGGCTTAATATACAGCAGTAAACCGCCAGCGCGCCGGTCCGCGCCTGGCGGTTTTTTTGCAGTCCAACTTCATTTGAATATGTATCTGACCGACACCTATACTAGGGATAATAGATCAGAAATAGACCCTGCAACACCTGAAATGAAATGTCACAGCAGCCATACTGTCAGGAGGAAAAAACATGAGAGAGATACCGAAACCAACGGAGATGGATCAGGTGGAGAAAAAATATGTACGCGAAACACGTTGTTTCAAGACGGCACGGGTGTTCCCAACCGATGTCAACAATCATAATACGCTATTCGGCGGCAAGCTTATGTCCTACATCGATGATATTGCATCCATCGCCGCTTCCAAGCTATGTCGGGTCAATACTGTAACAGCTTCAACCGACTCTGTCGATTTCCTGTACCCGATCAACCCAACAGACTCCGTTACACTTGAATCGTTCGCGTCCTGGACAGGACGAAGTTCCATGGAGATTTTTGTGAAGGTGATTCGAGAGGATCTGAAGACCGGAGAGAAGAAAATTGCGGCGACGGCATTTCTGACCTTTGTGGCCCTGGACGAAAATAATCGCAAACTGATCGTACCTCGCATTATTCCGGAGACGGAAGAAGAGAAGAAATTATACGAGACCGCTCCGGATCGGGCGGCCATGCGGAAACAACGGCGGGAAGAGAGCAAGAAATTCGCTGACTTCCTGACCGTTACTTATCCTTGGGAATAAAAACACGCTAAACCATAACAAGATTGAACACTGGCATCACATTATCTGGACGATGCCGGATAGATGGACACCGCTCTGTTATCCGGCAGTTCGCCACCCATGGAGACACACCACTGCTGATAGATGCGATACGCTGCACCACTCTCCAGCAACCCCTGACAAGTGTATATGCCCTCTTCGATGGAATTGACACGCCCCGCCGCGTACAAGCGGAAACCTCCATTTAACAAGACCTGATTCACAAAAGCAATATGACCCTCACCGCTTAACACACTTTCCGCCACTTCAAGCTGCTTCGCAGCCGTCCAGACCAGTTCCGGCACGGGCATATCCAGTTCATAGGCTGCAGGATCAACCAATTCCAGCTTCATATCACCGTCTTCCACGGCGTATACGCGGGTTGGCCGATCAATATACAGATCCTCAGAACCTTCCATCCCCTGTACAACGTAAGCACGGCGATAGTTAAACCGGGTGAGCAACTTCGCAATCCGATCCAGAAAGGTATTGTGAAACACACCAAACACCAAATACGGTGAATGGTTATAATCAATCAGTTTCTCTGCTGTGTTAAACACGGTTCGAAAACCCAACTCTTCCCGTAACGGACGAAGCTTACGAAGAGGTGCGCACCAATCCTCGGAGGACACGTACATGACACCCGAACGCAATGCAGCGCTCCGGGCATCTTCCCGATCCATCTTGTGTGTATTAATACCCACTTCCTTCAAAAGTACCGACAACGTGACGCCCCACTTGGGTGGTAAAGGATCACTCCCGTGCAAAGTCACCGGCAACCCGGCCGCCGCGAGTACAAATGCAACCGGAAACGTGGCCATGAACGACTTCGTCCGTCCATCATAAGGACCCGCGCAGTCCAATCCATCCTGAAATATAGAGAAACGTTCCGCACTGTTACGACATGCATGAACAAAAGCTTCCAGTTCCTCAACGTTTTCCATTTTCATTCGTTCAGCCATTAGAAATGCGGCCGTCTGGGCAGGGGAAACCTCCTGTTTCAGGATTTTCTCTGCTACGGTCAGTGCCTCTGTATAATTCAGATCACGTGAGCCTCGTTTCCCACGTCCGACCTCTCGGAGTATCTGAGACATATCCATGGAGAATCCTCCTTCCAATTAAGACTGGAGCAGTTGATGGGCCTTCACAATCGCTGTGGCTACATCGACCATCCGTTTGCGTTCATCCATCGCTTTCTTGCGTAACAGGTCATAGGCTTCGGCCTCGGAGATCTGCTTCAGATCACTAAGGATGGCCTTCGCCATATCAATCCACTTCCGATCCTCCAGCCTGGATTGCAGCTGCTTCCGTTCCTGCTCCCACTGTTTGCGTTCCATGTAACGCCGAGCTGCAAAGTGAAGAGTCCAGTGGATCTCAGGCCCGGTCATGGATGGTGTAAGTATTCCATCAAATGAAGTTTCGACCTCGCAGGATTCTGCGGAGGAAGAAGCCGTATCTGGCGCGCACCACCAGAGCAACGGGGAATCCGACTTCCCCTTTCCCAGGCAGTTCACCCAGTACTCCACATCAGCCAGCGACAGATGCAAGATGGACGCTTCCGCTGCCCGAGCCAGCTTCAACGCTTCCGTTTCACTGCCCGCCACCTGTACATGGTACCCGTTTGCTCCCAGCAGCCTCTCCGGTGTCAGAGGGATTGCATCGGATGAGGCAGCTATCGTTGGTTGAACACGGATGACCAATAAAGATCGCATGATGGATCAATCCCTCCCTATGGCGTATAGTCAGAGTCCACAACATTTAAGACGTTAATACATCAAAGCGATAAACGTGTTATATTACCTAACAAAAAACCAAGTAGTGATGATTATACGTCTTGATTTCAACATTAGAATGATCTTTTCATGCCTCATCATACTGTATAAAAAAAGGGGGACACCATACACATGGCACCTTTTCTACAGTATTTATTGTATAAGGCATGCTAAATTCAGTTAAATTCTTCAATTTATGAAGATATGTGCGTAAAACGTCGTCGTCCATTTGATATTCCAATAAACTCATGTAAACATAATTAACTTTAAATTTCAAATACTTTTTTATGTCAACTATATTGACATGGTTAGATCAATCTTTTATAGTTAAGCCATAACAACTCCATATTTGAATCGATCACAGTTACAACGGCGTAGCTGGTTGAAACGGCAATGAAGCCTGTTTTGCAATCTCGGAGCAAGGGATGCGTATGTATATGCGCAGTCCTCCGAGGCATAACAGGCTTTTTCGATTTTAGAGACAAGGTTTCGAGGCAGTTTGCAGAATGGACCTAAGGGGGCTAATCATAATGAGTACAACGAAAAAACTGGTGCTGGTCGGCAATGGCATGGCGGGAATCCGCACAATTGAACATATCCTTAAGCTTGCTCCGCACGCTTATGAAATTACAGTCTTCGGCGCAGAGCCGCATCCCAACTACAACCGGATCATGCTATCCTCTGTACTGGCTGGCGGAACATCCATCGAAGATATCGTAATCAATGAGTGGAGCTGGTACGAAGATAACGGCATTCGGGTGTACCCGGGTGATCCGGTCGTTCAGATCGATACCAAGCGCAAGGAAGTTGTATCTCAAAATGGTGTACGCGCAGCCTATGATGAGCTGATTATGGCAACTGGTTCACAAGCGTTCATCCTCCCGCTCCCCGGCGCTAACAAAGAAGGCGTGATCGGTTTCCGCGATATTAAAGACTGCGAGACCATGATGGCAGCATCGCAAAAGTATCGCAAAGCTGCCGTCATTGGAGGCGGATTGCTAGGACTGGAAGCAGCGCGGGGGCTGCTCAATCTGGGCATGGACGTCACGGTCATCCATATTAACGGCCATCTGATGGACCGGAACCTGGATTTGCCGGCAGGCCTGATGCTCCAGCGTGAGCTTGAAGAACAAGGCATGAAGTTCCTTTTGAACAAACATACCGAAGAAATCACAGGCAAACATCGAGTAAAAGCCATTCGTTTCACTGATCAAACGGTACTTGAAGCAGATCTGGTTGTCATGGCTGTCGGGATTCGCCCTCAGATTGAACTGGCTCGTAATACCGGCCTCGATGTGAATCGTGGAGTCATTGTAGATGATTATATGCATACCAGCATTCCTGGCATCTCTGCCGTCGGCGAATGTGCAGAACACCGCGGTATTGCCTATGGACTGGTTGCTCCATTATATGAACAAGGTATGGTACTCGCTAAACGTCTTGCGGGCGCGACAACTGAAGGATACGAAGGTTCGGTCACTTCTACCAAGCTGAAAGTATCCGGTGTTGACGTATTCTCTGCCGGACAATTCAAAGACGCTGCGAACACTCGCAGCATTCGTATTCAGGATGATGTCGATGGTGTATACAAAAAGATGGTGATCAAGGATGGGCAGCTCATTGGAGCTGTATTGTTCGGGGATACCACGGATGGCGCATCGCTGTTTTCTCTCATTAAGAGTGGAGAGAACATCAGTGGTCGGGAGAAAGAAATTTTGCTCGGTGTACCCTCTGGTGGTTCAGGCTCGGGTCCATCTGTCGCAGAACGCATGGCGAGTATGCCGGATGACGAGATCGTGTGTGGTTGTAATGGTGTTACCAAAGCTTCCATCGGGGACGCCGTTCTGAACAAAGGCTGCAACACCCTCGGTGCAATCAAATCCTGCACCAAAGCCTCCGCTTCTTGCGGTGGGTGCAAGCCTATCATCGAAAACCTGCTCACGTATTACGCAGGTGATAATGTAGGCGAACAGACCAAAGAAGGCATCTGTGGCTGCACCTCCTATGATCGGGATGAGATTGTTGCCCAGATCAAGGAAATGGGACTCAAAAGCGTGAAGGAAGTTATGAACGTTCTCGGTTGGAATGAGCCGGAAGGTTGTTCCAAGTGTCGTCCTTCACTCAACTATTATCTCGGTATGATCTGGCCGGCTGAATACACAGATGAGCGTGTATCCAAATTCACCAATGAACGTTATCACGCCAACATCCAGAAGGACGGTACCTACTCCGTTATTCCACGGATCTATGGTGGTGTCACTTCCCCGGCGGAATTGATCAAGATTGCGACTGTCGCGGAGAAATACGATGTTCCTTTGGTGAAATTCACGGGTGGACAACGACTCGATCTGCTTGGTGTACAGAAGGAGAACCTGCCGAAGATCTGGGAAGAGCTCGATATGCCTTCCGGTTTCGGTTATGGTAAGGCGCTGCGTACGGTGAAAACTTGTGTAGGCAACACATTCTGCCGATTCGGTACACAGGACTCCATCGAGATGGGGATTCGACTGGAGAAAAAACTCGACAAGATGGTAGCTCCAGCCAAAGTGAAACTCGCTGTCTCCGGATGTCCGCGGAACTGTGCTGAAGCGACCATCAAGGATCTGGGTGTTGTCGCCATTGATGGTGCTTGGGAGATTCATGTTGGCGGTAACGCCGGAGTTAAGGTTCGTGCAGCCGAGTTGCTCTGTACGGTGAAGACCGATGCGGAAGTGGAAGAGTGGACTTACTCTTACCTGCAATATTATAGAGAGAATGCAAAATGGAATGAGAGAACAGCGGCTTGGATTGAACGGGTAGGTCTGGATCATGTGAAGGAAGCATTGGCGGATCGGGATGTACGTCTCGCTCTGGTTGAACGTCTGGAAGTTACACTGGGCCACACGGTTGATCCTTGGAAAGAAATCATTCAAGACGAGAAATTACGCAAAAACTTCACCCCACTGTCCGGTGCCGAGCCGGTAACCCACTAGAAGAGGAGGAACAGCGATGAACAAATTCCGAATTGGACACCTTGCAGATATTGATGAAAAGGGAGCACGGACCTTCCTGATACAGGATACCGAAATTGCAGTCTTCAAACTGAGCGACGGAAGTCTGCACGCCGTCGAGAATCGTTGCCCTCACAAGGGCGGGAAACTGTCGGAGGGTATGGTATGCGGGACAGCCGTTCATTGTCCTTTGCATGATTGGAAGATTGATCTGCGTAACGGTAAGGTACACGAGCCGGATGAAGGCTGCTTGAATACCTACAAAACAGAAGTGGACGGCAACAGCGGAGAAATCTACATCACAATTGCGGGTTAAAGGCTAGAGATACCCTGACATCAAGGAGGCGTGCGCTATGGATTTTGTTAAACCTGCAGAAGTGCTGCAATCGATGGTCGAAGCTGGTGAGAGCAAAGCCAGAATGAATCGGGTACAGATGCTGATCCGCGGTTTTCTGGCAGGGGCTATTCTTGCTTTTGCAACCACACTGGCATATACCGCTGTATCTCAAACTTCCGTTGGTTTGGCAGGTGCACTGATATTCCCGGCGGGATTTGTCATCATTATTCTGCTGGGTCTCGAATTGGTGACAGGAAACTTTGCGATGCTTCCACTCGCGGTGTTGAAACGTAGAATTACATGGATGGATATGCTCCAAAATTATTTCTGGGTGATCACAGGTCATCTGCTCGGATGTGCATTCTATGCTCTGTTATACGGCCTGACCATTACCAAGATGGGTACGGATATGAGCAACCCTCTAATACAAACGCTGATCCAGACCAGTGAAACCAAAACATTGGGATATCAGCACTTGGGCGGGGCTGGCATTGTACTGGTCATCATCAAAGCCATTCTATGTAACTGGATGGTCACACTCGGGGCAGTGATGGCAATGACGTCCACTTCTACACTGGGCAAAATCGTAGCGATGTGGCTGCCCATTACCATATTTTTCGCTCAAGGATTTGAGCATGCTGTGGTAAATATGTTCGTCATTCCGGCAGGCATGATGCTCGGCGCACAGGTTACTATCGCTGACTGGTGGCTGTGGAATCAGATCCCGGTGTTGTTGGGTAACCTCATTGGCGGAGCTGTATTTACAGGCCTCGGTCTATATGCTGCACACCACTGGGGAAATCCGGTGAAGCTATCGACGAAACTGGCAACCATTCAGGGTGGTCGTTCAGGATTGGCAAGTTCCGATGTTGCAACGAAATTGGGGACACGATCATGAGTCGGGGCCTGGTTAGTATTGTTGGCGCTGGTCCTGGAGATCCGGATCTGATTACGGTAAAAGCCCTGAAACGCATTCAGTCCGCAGATGTCATTATGTATGATCGGCTTGTGAATGATCAATTGCTCGCTGAGGCTCGTGAAGGAGCACTCCGCATCTACTGCGGCAAGGCGCCAGGCCTTCACTCCATGAGTCAGGAGATGATTGGAAGGATGCTTGCTGCCCATGCAGCGGAAGGCAAACAAGTTGTACGACTCAAGGGTGGCGATCCGTTTATCTTTGGCCGTGGCGGTGAAGAAGCCCTTGTGCTGGCGGAAGCAGGGATTGCATTTGAGATCATTCCTGGCATCACTTCAGCTGTAGGTACATCCGCTTCCTCCCTTATTCCGTTAACGCATCGCGGGGTTGCTTCATCCTTCGCATGTGTTACGGGAACCGGCAGTGACGGAAGTGTATCATCGGTTCGCTGGGATCTACTCGCTCATAGTGTGGACACACTGGTCATCTACATGGGTATTAGCCAACTGCCCCAGATCCAACATGAATTGCTTCACAATGGCAAAAGCGGACACACTCCTGCGGCTTTAATCGAACGAGGAACCACTTCGGAGGAACGGATTATTACCGGCACACTTGCCGAACTCCATTCCCTCGCCCTGTCACATCAAGTGAATAACCCGGCATTGATCATGATCGGAGAGTCGGTCCTGATTCGCGAACAGCTGCTTCAGATGCAACAGGCCGCGAACGCCTCCATGACCGGATAATCTGACTTAATCCAATAGCATACGCTCGTGAATAGTCCGGCCCTTCTGCCCTGGTTCAATCAGCAGACGGGTCGGTTTGATGTTAATCAGCGCCGTAAGCTGCTCTCCCATATAATGCGCAGAATACTTGAATCCAATCTCCGCCCAATGCATGATTACACCTACCGTAGCAGATACCAGATAACTTAACATAATGTCGTAATTAATCGTCCACTCACTATCCTCGGTCACCAATACAAAATCTTCGGTTAGATACATTCTAAACATATTGCACAGCCGGGAACCCATATCCGAATGCATCGTTATTAATGCACGAAAGATATCCTGATGGGCTTCAATATATTCGAATACAGGCATCGTGGATGGCAGCAATACAGTCATGTCCACTTCTTTGAGCTGTGCGTATGGTTCTGCATAAGCTCGCCCCACTCCCTGCATGAAATCATCCAGAATGAACTGCAACAACTCCGGTTTGCCGGGAAAATGTAAATAAAAGGTTCCACGGTTGTAATCCGCCCGCTCCGTAATATCCCGAATGGTTAAAGCGTCTGCTCCCTTCTCCAATATCAAAGAAACCGCCGCAGCGATGATCGCATCCTGTGTTCTTCGTGCTCTCCGATCCTGAGGATGTTCAATGATCAACATTCTCGCCTCCTTTGTTCATTATTGTAATATAAATAAACACCGCTTACACCTCTGTCCGATAGCTGACATATGCGCTGTCAATGATTATTGTCACATTGCTATGTATATCTTAACATTGAGACAGGAAAGATAGACGACAGGTTGAAACTTTTTTTTGAGAAATACCTGCCAATAATGAATAAGGAGCGAATATATCATGAGTACAACGTATACACATACAGCCGTAATTACAGGAGCAGCCGGAGGCATTGGTAAAGAATTGGCACGCCGCCTTGCAGAGCGCAAAATCAATCTAGTTCTGGTCGACCTGAATGAAGAAGCCATCCAGCAGACGATTACTGATCTGAACCTCGACAAAGAGCACGTCATCGCAGTAAAAGCGAACGTATCTCAAGAAGCAGACGTGAAAAACTATGTGCAAAAAGCATTGGATGCGTTTGGCCGAATCGATTATTTTGCTAACAACGCCGGAATTGAAGGTCCAACAGGGCTGATCGAAGACCTGAGTGTTGAAGCACTGGATACGGTATATAACGTCAACATTCGCGGGGTATTCCTGGGTCTGCAAAATGTCATTCCGGTTATGAAAAAACAAAAATCCGGTGCGATTCTAAATACCTCTTCCCTCGCGGGTCTGATGGGTGCACCTGCCGTATCTCCATATATTATGTCCAAACATGCAGTAGTTGGCCTCACGCGTACCGCTGCCAATGAACTGGCACCTTATAATATCCGGGTTAACGCTGTATTGCCAGGCACAATCAATACCCGTATGATGCGTCAGATCGAAGCTAACTCCGGCAACGTGGAAGATTACCAATCTGCTACGGTATCTGCCATTCCAATGGGCCGTTACGGTGAACCGGAAGAAGTTGCTGCGGTAATGAACTTCCTGTTGTCTGAAGAAGCATCCTATGTAACAGCTTCCCTCTACACCGTAGATGGCGGTATGATGGGTCAATAAGAAGCTGTAAACGGTAGGATTGATAGGGATTGCCTAAAAATCTCACCTTACAGCGATGTCCAATAAGGATGACTGTAGGCAAAACGGATGCAAACAGATGAGTACAGCTCAATGAGGCTGTCCGATAGGTCAACACTCATCCAGCTGTACTCATAGCGAGACTCGACAAATGATCCGATATAGTTATCCGGTCCGATAGAACTTCAAGTCCATCCTTAGAAAAGTTATACCGACAGGTGTTCCCGAAGGGATGCCTGGTCGCTACAATCTAAAAAAGGCCTCAACACCACAGTATTGTGGAGTTGAGGTCTTTTTTATAGTACTACACTTGCCATGCATAAGGCTGTATCTGTGAAAATGTACTTTTGAAACAGCCATTTAACACCTCGTTGCACCTTGTGATTACTCTAACGAACCTAAGGCACCTTATTTCGGCAAAAAGCGCTTATTTCCCGAACTAACGAATCTCAAACACGCTAATTCCGCGGAAATGCTGCAATTGCATCGAAAAGTCCTAAAATCCAGAGAATAACACATCTCAGATTCGTTACATTCCCAATCGAGCGAGAAATACCCGAATAAGTCGTGTCAGGTTCGTTAGATTTTGCCTACGCTTAACTTAATCGATGTATCCCGCGTGACCCTTGTCCATCAAGTAGTCCATCTCAGCATCCAGGATGCTTTCCACGGTCAACTCATCCAGCTTCACATCTTTGCGACTAAGGATATAGTCTGCCAGATCATCGCCGTCAATATCCACATCGTTACCTTTGGCATTTTCGTGCGCCTTGTTGATGTACGCTTGCTCATGCTTCAACACAAGAGCGATGTTCGCTTGGCTTGCCTTTGTTTTATCTGCAATATATTGCATCATTTCTTGTTCATTAATTGCGTTTGCTTCTGCCACGTTCAGTTCATCTCCTTGATTCATACATACTGTTGCCATTGTAGCATAGGTTAACCCACTACAGGCAGAACTTATGCCTGAAGAACAATTATAGAGCGGGAGCGAAGGATTAGTGTGGTGCCCGCTCATCACTCCCCCCCTACGACAACCGCACGTAAAATGTAGCACCCTCACCGACTACACTTCGAGCGTACACCTCACCTTTGTGCTGATCCACAATGGAACGAGCAATCGCCAGCCCCAGACCATGCCCACCATGTTTGCGGGCTCTTGACGAATCCGTACGATAGAATCGATCGAAGATCCGATCCAGATGTTCCGGTGCAATGCCTTCACCTGTGTTGGATACGGCCAGCATGACATCATTATTCTGTTTCTGGAGGGTGACGTTTACGGCGCCTTTTGGACCGGAATATTTCACAGCATTATCAAGCAGGATCAGAATGACCTGTTTGATCTGCTCACTATTCCCATGGACCGTAAGATTCGGCTCAATGTTGTAATCGAGGGAGATGTTTTTCTCAAAAATAACGGCCTCCATTGGCAAAATAATACTTTCTACCGCATCACTCATATTAAACTTCGCATGAATCATCGTGGAGCGCGAGTCATCCATCTGAGTCAGATAGAGCAGATCATTCGTAAGTCCGGTCATGCGCTCAGTTTCCGACTTGATATAGTGCAGCCACTTCGCCTGGTTTGCTATAGTATCCTCCTGATTCGCAAGCAGTACGTCAGCATTGGTATTGATGATCGCCAGAGGTGTCTTCAGCTCATGTGAAGCATCACCGATGAATTGTTTTTGCTTCTCAAACGCTTCTCTGACTGGTGCAATGGAACGATTGGCAAAATAACGGCTCAGGAAGTAGATCACAATCAACATGACCAGTCCAACAACAGCAAATGTATAAATCAGGTTCGTCAGAATGCCCTGTTGTGCCGTCACATCAATAAATACGATCATATGCCCGTCACCGCTCGGATCAACTACATAGGCCCAGTCCGTTCCATCCAGCGCAAATTGCCCCGTCTGCCGTTCCGAATCACCAACTTTATTCTGGTCAACCTTTTGCAGCGCCTCGGTATAGAACGTATCTTCCATATCAAATCGGGAATGTGTATCCGTAATCTTCCACTGATCATCCGTCTTAATCATGAACGAAACGGAACGTGCCGGTGGTGAGTTGGGATCACCCCCCGGTCCTCCATTATCACCACCCATGGCATCGGAGGGAAACGAATCTGTACCGGAACCCTGCCCTTCCCCGCGCGGCATCTTGGATGAATTATAAGGACTGTGATAGAAATCAGACACCTTGTAGAGCTCCATATTTGTCTCACGCTGCACATTCTGATAAGTAATTGTATAGATCGTCGCAAATGCCACCAGCATCATAATGGATATGGACACCAGATTCACGATCAGGAACCGATTTCGAAGTTTCTTGAACATCAGGACGTCACCTCAAGTACATACCCGACACCCCGAATCGTGTTAATGCGGACAGCAGAGTTCAGGAAGGTTAATTTTTTGCGCAAAAACGAGATGTACACCTCCACATTGTTATACTCCACTTCCGAATCAAATCCCCATAACTTCTCAATAATCTGCTCTTTGGAGGTAATCGCCTGTTTGCGGGCAATCAACAGCTCCAGCAGTTCATTCTCCTTCAGATTCAGCTTGATCTCCTTACCCTGAACACTCAGCTTTAACTGAGTTGTGTTCAGCTCAATGTCGCCAAACTTCAACCCATCCTCCGGGACCACTTCGCCCTTCCGTCGTAAGGCTGCACGAATCCTTGCCAGTAATTCCTCTGTGGCAAAGGGCTTGGCGATATAATCATCGGCACCATAATCGAGGCCTGTGACTTTGTCTGACAGTTCACCTTTGGCCGTGAGCAGAATGACAGGCGTATGATTCCCTTCACTGCGGAGTTTCTTCAGGACGGTGATACCGTCCATCTCCGGCATCATGATGTCGAGTAGTAACAGGTCGTAGATGCCGCTCTGCGCATAATCGAGTCCTGATCTGCCGTCGTGGACCATGTCCACGGAGTAGTTGTTTTTTTTCAAAATCTGCGATACAGCCTCTGCCAAATGAACCTCATCTTCCGCAATTAATATTCTCATGCTCTATTCATTCCTCTGCTTGAATTATTCGTCTTCAATTAACTCTTTATGATATCACCTATTCTATCAATCAAACCTTGAATCAATCTTAATTCATTTTGTGTATGCGCACTATTATAGGAAGGTAAAAAAATGTTAACGCAATGTAAAACCATTTAAGATTCATTCAAGGTTGGGGCTCTAAGATACAGACATGGAAGCAATACACGATGGAAAAAAACATACAACTCGCAAATGAAAGGAATGAGTCCCACATGGCGATTGAAGTATTCAACCGATATGAGAGCAAGTACCTTCTGACGGATGAGCAGTACGCCCATTTCTACAATGACCTGCTGAAATACATGGAGCTGGATGCCTACAACAAGAAACACGAGTATTACTCCATCAGTAACCTGTACTTCGACACTCCACAGGATTCGCTGATTCGCGCCAGTCTCTCCAAACCAAAATACAAGGAGAAGCTGAGACTACGGGCTTATGGAATACCTGAAGAGAACGCAAAAGTATATCTGGAGATCAAAAAGAAAGTCTTTGGCCTGGTGAACAAGCGCAGAACCGCCTTGAAGCTGGATGAAGCTTACGAATTCGTCCGTTCGGGACAGGCGCCGGAGCTCGCCGATTACATGAACAAACAAGTTGTCGAAGAGATCAAATATTTCCTTCGGGTATACGATCTGGAACCGAAAGTGTATCTGGCATACGAACGCAAAGCGCTCTTCGACAAGAACAGCCGCGATCTCCGCATTACCTTTGACACCAACATTCGTAGCCGCAGATATGATCTGAAGCTCGAACAAGGCGATTACGGTGAACCGCTGGTGAAGGACGGTCGATGGCTGATGGAAGTAAAAGCCGAGAAAACCGTTCCGCTATGGCTGTCGCAACTGCTCTGTGAGCATGGTCTATATCGCACCGGATTTTCGAAATACGGCAACGAGTTCAGACATCTGGCGAGAACAACCAACCTGAATTACCAGACGGAGCGCATCCTTGTACCAGGTACCGATTTCAACCCATCCATAGAACAAGATAAAACGATTATAGAAAGAGAGCGTGTCCTATATGCTTGATTCACTGTTCAGTTCAGCCCTAACCGATACCAACCTGACGTTTAACAACGCAGTCATTACCATTGGTCTTGCCATCATTCTCGGATTGGTCATCAGCCTCACCTACATGAAGACTAACCAAAGCACATACTCGCAAAGCTTTACCTTAACGATGGTTGTCCTGCCCGTCATTGTCGCCATCATCATCCTGCTTATCGGCAGCAACATCGCTCGAGCATTCAGCTTGGCAGGTGCCTTCTCCATCATCCGATTCCGAAGTGCCCCTGGTGATCCAAAGGACATTGCTTATGTATTGTTCACGATGGCTTCCGGTCTTGCCTGTGGTGTAGGCGCTTTTGGATACGCGGTTCTGTTCACAATTATCCTGTGTGTACTGATGTTTGTCCTGAGTCGCTTCAACTTCGGCGGCAAGAAGAGTCAGCTGAAAACGCTAAAAGTCACCATCCCTGAAAACTTGAGCTATGAAGAAGCACTTAATGAAGTGTTCCATACATTCAATGTACCTTTTGATTTGAAAAAAATCAGAACGACCGAACTCGGCAGTCTGTATGAGCTGGTCTACAGTGTAACCATTCACGAAAGTGTTAGCCAAAAGGAATTCCTCGATGCGATCCGCACACGGAACGGCAACCTGGATATCTCGTTAACCATGAGTCCAACCACGGAATATTAATTTTTAATTCGAAGGGAACGATCTAATATGAAGAAAAACATGATAACAGGCAGCAAACTTTGGTCCATCGCCATGATTACCAGCCTACTCGCCGCATGCAGTTCACCAGCAACCACAAGCACAACGGCCAATGCCGCAACATCAACGACAGGAACAACCAAAACGGTATCCGTCAGCGAGCAAACTTCTGTAAAATACGCGGATCTGGTCTCTCTGGATGCTGACGATACCAATATTAGCTGGAGTGAGGCAGATTCCACAGCGATTAAGCTGAACGGAACAACTGCAACGGTGACCGGTTCGGGCGCAAAAGCAGCGAATGGTTCGGTAACCATCTCCGAAGCAGGCACTTATGTACTTAGCGGTGAGCTAACGGATGGCCAGATCGTGGTCAACGTTGCCGATAAGGGTACCGTACATCTCGTATTAAACGGAGCTACCATCCATGATAATGACAGTGCCGCGATCTATATTCAGAAGGCTGGTAAAGCGGTAATTACGCTCGAAAAAGGAACCAAGAATACCGTTTCCGATGGTAAAACATATGTGTACGCCGATGCTACGACAGACGAGCCCGATGCTGCAATCTTCAGCAAAGCAGATCTTACATTCAATGGTGCAGGTCAATTGACCGTCACAGGTAACTATAATGAAGGCATTACGAGCAAGGATGATCTGAAAATCATTAGTGGTAGCATCAGCGTCAAAGCAGCCGATGACGGCATCAAAGGTAAAGATATGGTCGCAATTCAAGCGGGCACCATTACCATTGAAGCCGAAGGCGACGGTATTAAATCAACCAATGACACGGACACCACTAAAGGCTTCGTTGCTATCGCAGGGGGTACCTTCGATATCCAAAGTGGCAATGATGGTATTCAAGCCGAAACCGCACTCGTGGCAGATGGCGGCACATACAACATTGTAACGGGCGGCGGTAGCGCCAATGCACCAGCCAAAGTAGAAGAAGGTCCATTTGGCGGCGGTGGCGGTGGATGGGGTGGCGGCACACCTCCAACCGATATGGGCACACCACCAGATGGCGAACCTCCTGCGGATATGCCGGAGATGCCTAATAACGGCGGTACCAATGCAGGTGCTAATACAAACGGCGCAGCAGCATCCAGCTCTGCCAATGCAACAGCAACAACGGATTCTAATGCCGATGCTGACACAGCAACAACAGCAACCGAGTCCACAAGTGCCAAAGCACTCAAAGCAGGTACAGATCTTACGGTTAATGGCGGTACGTATACCATAGATTCCATGGATGATTCCCTGCACAGCAACAATAACGTGACAGTTAACGACGGAACATTCAACATTGAATCTGGTGATGACGGCATTCATGCCGATCAGGCCCTGACGATTAACGGCGGAACCATCACGATTGCGAAGAGTTATGAAGGACTTGAAGGAGCAATCATCACCCTGAACGATGGGGATGTAGATGTAACGGCATCCGATGATGGCGTAAATGCTGCAGGTGGCGAGACGGAAACAGCTGCGAATACAACGGCAAGTACAGGTAGCGCTACTACAGCAACCGATGCAACAACGACATCGAACATCTCTGTAACCGAAACGACAGGTACAACATCAACTACCGATCAGGCATCCCAAGGTACAACTGCTAATCAGCAAGGACGTGGACCGGGCGGTATGGGTGGTGCAGCAGCAAGCAATAACGAGTTCCACATTAACGGCGGCTTCCTCACTGTGAACGCAGGTGGTGACGGACTGGATTCCAATGGTTCCATTAATATGACTGGCGGAACGGTTATTGTGAACGGACCGACGGATAACGGTAACGGAGCATTGGATTATGACGGTACATTTGAAATCAGCGGTGGATACCTCGTGGCTGCCGGAAGCTCTGGTATGGCACAAGGAACATCCGATGCGTCTACGCAAAATACCATTGTGATGACATTCCCTGCAACGCAAAAAGCTGGAACACTTGTACATGTACAAGATAGCGAAGGCAACAACATTCTGACATTCGCTCCGGCAAAAGATTATCAAACTGTCGTTGTCAGCTCCCCGGATCTGAAAAAAGATGGTTCCTACGTGATCTACTCCGGTGGTACGTCTACAGGTAAAGCGGTGGATGGACTCTACACAGACGGTACCTACAGTGGCGGAACCCAGGTGGTTGCATTCCAATCGACCAGTAATGTGACTTGGGTGAATGAATCTGGTGTAACCACAGCCAATACAGGTATGGGCGGTCCTGGTGGAGGTGGACAAGGCGGATTCGGAGGCGGACGGAATCGTTCGCAATCCGGTACAACATCGGACAGCACAGGCACTACCGATTCTGCAAAATAATCATAATTTGTAGTTAAGTTATAATTAGAAGCACTAGGTCCCGAAATCACGATAACAGTGAATTCGGGACCTAGTGCTTTCATTTTTTCAGGAAGAACATGAGTAACTGTTCATGCGTTCCTCATGCGTTCCTTTTATTTGTAAGATACAAACTAGGGATTAGAATAATTACAAGAATAACGCTGGATAATAGAAATCCGGCATGGTACCCTTTCAACTCATTTATGACCGTTGGTTGCAACCCTTGTATGACCGTTGCAACAACCGTTGCGATAATAGCTGAGCCAAAGCTTGAACCAAGATTCTCAATCATATTAATGCCCACACTCGCTTCGGGGAGCTGCGTGCTATCAAGCCCAGTGTATGCTTCACTTGTTAACGGCAGGCTAATCCCTCCAATACTCGCACCACGAATTAACAATATAACGGAAATCCAGATCATACTTGTTTTATCAGAGATGAAAATAAGCGGAATTGAACCAATGAGAGAAAGAAATAAACTGACAATCACTACATATTTGGGTCCAATTTTATCAATCATTTTTCCAAGTAAAGGCCGAGTAACAAGCATCCCAACCCCTTGGGGGATAAGAGCAACTGCTGTTTCAATCGCCGTAAAATGGCGAAAGTTTTGAAAGAATAGCGGGAGGATTAACATCGGGCCCATGAGAGCAATATTTGCCATAAACAAGCCCGCGCTTGAAGCAGCAAAACTTTTATAAGTAAACAAACTCATGGGCAGGACCGTTTGATTCTTGCGAATGAGATTATAAGCCATATATATGACAGCCAAACCCACACCAATACCCACCCATAAGATCGTTTCATTATTGTTAAACGTAGCATGTTCCGCAGCTCTCGTTATCCCGTAGATTAAAGCCCCGCTCATGGAAGACAAATTAATAATGCCAAACAGATCAAGCTTATTCTCTTTGTTGAAAGGTTCAAAGTCAGGAATTGTTTTCATCATTACTGGCGCAGCAATCAACACGATAAACACGTTAATGAAGAAAATCCATTGCCAGGATGCCACCTGAACGATGAATCCTCCAAGGACCGGACCCAGAATAGGGCCGAAGATCATAGGCGTACTTACGATGGCCATCACTTTTCCCAAGTGATCTTTCCCTGCCGTTTTCACCAAGAGGGTAAACATGAGGGTCGTAATCACCCCTGCGCTGAACCCTTGAAGTAAACGGAAAAAGATAAAACTCGAAATGTTCCAGCTAACACCTACTAAAATAGAAATCACTCCAAATAGGATAACAGCACCAATGAAAATCTTCTTGCTATTAAACTTGTTCATAAGCCAACCGGAGATGGGAACTGCCATGGCAAGAGCGAGAATATAGCCTGTAATGGCCCATTGAATAATGGTCAAGGTTGTATTGAAATCATGTGTTAATTGATCTATGGCAATATTCACCATGGTAGAGTCAAGCAAAGGTGCAATGGCTCCAAGAGCTATAGCCCAGGCTGCAATGAGCACCTCTTTTGGTAATTCAGTGGTTTTGACGTTTTCTTTAGTCATATGTGTCTCCTCTTTGTATTATTGTTTCCTATTCAACAAAAAATGTAACTCTTTTTAGTTTCCTTGTCAACAATAATTATTCAAATAAAAAAGCAACCTACCCTCGATTAGAGTAAGTTGCTTTTTTGTGTTACCCTTCATTACACACATTTATCTAAATGTCCAAACCCTGTTTCTTTATCTCTGCGTCCAAATGTTTGCTGTATTGCTCCATAAACCTGAGCATGCCCTCCAATTGCGCTTCGGTTACCTGCTCAAACACAGCCTGATCCCGCTTTTGAAATTCTTGGTGAAGTTCCTCGTGAATACCGAATACAACGTTCCCTTTCTCGGTCAGTCTGAAATAGACTTCTTTCTTGTTCTCCGGCTTCTGGTAGACTTCGATCAGTTTTTTTTCGATAAGTTTCTTCGTCAATTTACTTATGGCACCCTTGGTCATATACAGCGACTCTGCAAGCTTTGTCACATTGGGATCGATATTCTTTCCAATATATTCAATGCAATGAACTTCGGAAGATTTATAACCACGAAGACTGGCTTCCATCTTCGACTTGTTAATCCAGACCATTTTATTAAATAATTCTCTGAAATGATCAGTCACTTGTTCTTGTTTATTCATAGCTATATACACCCCACGTGAGTTATAACATGCATTGAAAAAAAGCAGAAACATGAGGGGCTCATTCCTCCGGTTTCTCCTGTCTCCAATCATAAGCTTCTTCATTAAAAAGCATACACATACACCTTGGTACGTAGGGCATCTCGACATGTTATTGTGCGTAGCGGTTCCTTGCCCGGCAGGGCAAAACAGACGCTAATCACCTTGGCACCCGGCGGAAGCTCCCGACTGAACTTGTCCAGAAGTCGGGTCATCGCTCCCGGAAACAGATAACAGATCACACAATCCGCATGTTCATAGGAACTGGTGTAGATATCCCCGCGCATGAAGCGCAGTCTGCCCTTGAGAGAGTGCTTGTTTCCCTTCGCTCGGCGTAAGCGAACACTGAGATAGGCAATGATTTGGGAAGACCATAAGGGAATGATAGAATTCTCAATCCCGGTCAGCCTTTTACCAGGGCAATGCCTTACAACATCCATTCCCAGTGTGCCCCATCCGGAGCCGGCTTCGAGCACATCGCCGTACCCTGGAATGCGGTTTACCTCTTGAATGACCACCTGCCTGACGCGGCCGGATGTGGGCATCGGGGAAATCCCGTTTTTCCAACTGACAAGTACGATGGATATGACACCGATCAATGTCACCACGGCAATCAGCCATGGAATCAGCCATGGAATCAGGTAAATGATGAACATGAACTCATCCCTTTGTTATCACTCATTCATTCTGGCACATGAGACTTCATATATACACCCTTTTTATAAACGGACTTGATGGTAAAGTGTACACCCAGCTTACGATTCGTCCGATAGATGAGCGAGTTAATCTCGTCGATCCCTACAGCTTCACTCTCCAGCATGCTCCGCTCCGGCCACACCTGAGCCACAATCTGCTCTCGGGTCACAAAATGGTCCAGTTGACTATACAGCAATTTGAACAGCTGATACTCCTTCTTGGACAGCGGAATCTCCACTTCACCGATCTGCACGGTTTGCAGGTGATCCTGCAAGCGTACGCCCTCACCCAGCAGATCCGACAACCGATATTCCCTCGTCTCTCCAAGATCACCTTCAGCGCGAAGCTGGATCAGGCCGTTGACCAACGTCAGGCTGTCTCCCTCACTAAACGGATATTTCTCATAGGGAACGAGGCGCTGCCCGTTCAGTTCGGTTCCATTTTTGCTATCCAGATCTTCGATCCATAACTGTTGCTGTACATCATAATGAATGCGGCAATGCCGCTTCGATATCATCTGATTATAAACAGACAAGTCCAATTCACTACCGCCTGTGTAACGTCCCACCGTAATGGAGCGACCCTGGCTTACATAAGCGAATGAGCCGTCACTTTCCTGTCCTGGCGTACGAATGACGATTTTTGCCGTCTCCCGCATGTTATTCTCCCACCTTCAATGATCACTCACTCGATCTCTATAAACATTTCATAACAATAATGATAAATTCATCAGATTTGTTCCATTGTTTGCACCGCTATAGTTCAATATAGTGGTATACAGGAACGAATGAAGTTCGGTTCTACTCACTCTACTATACCAGACGTTGTGCTTTTTTTCTCATGACGGCCGGATGTCTACTTTAGCTCATTCAACAAGAGAGGTACCTTCTGATGAACAAAAAAAACATTTTCATATACGTATTGCTCGCCTTTGCCCTGTCCATGACATTAACCGTGCTCTCCCGTATGAATGATGATGGCGGAGAATCACTGAAAGGCACATCGGCTTCCGAAACCTCATGGTTACAAATGAAGATCCAACCTTAAGTCTACTCTATTATAACGCGATCTCTGCGCAAAACGTTTCACGAATGTCATATTAGGCTATGGGATCGAATCCAAATTAAAACAGATCAATAAGGCCCCGGATTGCTGGTCACAGCAGCCCGGAGCCTTATTTCAAACCAAAAAATCTATGTTACACGCAAGATCGTCTATCCGTTCGATCAACAGAGATAACGACTTATTTCCCAAAGCGAAACGAAGTGGACAATGGACATCCACACTCACCTTAACGCCGTTTCTTTCTCACACCGAATTTCCTCCACGCATACACGATAAGAGCTACAGGGCCAGCAAGCCATAACAGTTGCCAAAGCATGATTTTCATATCGAATCCCATTTCAAGAATCCCTCCCCATATAACCGCAAATGCAACTTCGGTCGTTCAGAATCAAAGTCAGTCTTCTTCCTCCGGCACAGTCGGTTCGTCGCCAATCTTCGCTGTCTCTCTGGACTGTATTTCCTCCATTCGGCTGGACACCTTCTGATACAGGTAAGAGATCCCAAGCAATAGTACGCCGAAGCTGAAATAGGCAAAGATTTTGCTGCCCGAGGTAAGCATCCCCACATCATAGAAAACCATCTTACCCGTAGTGAACAACGTGAGACCCAGGCCCAGACGCCGAATCATGACATATTTTCTTCGGAATCCATAGGCAATATAGAGAATCGCCAGCAGCAGATAGATCAGGCTGAACATCAGCCCCACATCACCCCACTGGAACTGGATCGTCAGGAATACGGTGATGACCCCTAGCAGGTATACCCCTGCGATAACCGGGTACCATTCAATGCTCTTGAACTGCCCACGGATACCTGCTATCAGCAGATCCCTTCCTGCAAAGAATACCCCTACGTTAAAGATAATCAGCACCAGTAAACCAACAATTTCTGCCGCTGTATGCTGCTGAACTTCCGGCTGAAGGGCTGGCATCGTTAAGGTTACGGCCAGTGCAATACAGCAGCCAATAGCATGCAAGAAGGTGGTATACCACTGCACGTATCGATCATGCAGCAGCTTCACCTTGTTCAGTCCATAGGCCAATGCAATGGTGAGCGCTGCGAACATGAGTAACTTGTAGAACATGTATAACAGGAAAGTCCCATCGACAGCTCTGGTATACAATTCATTCGACTCATAAAGCACGTATAACCACAGATTCGCAAGTGTCACATACTTGAATCCGTTCAGGAAACCCAGTTCCAGCGGGCTGTAATTGAATCTCTCTCTGGAAGATGAGTTGCTGTGAACTGCCCAGGCATAATACAGTGTAATAAGCAAAGTTCCCAGCGTAATGCTGGTGTATTTTAACATAAAGTAAGAACGTTCCCCGATGAAGAATAACGCCAGCAGATCGTAGTACACAAAAGTGATTAGACATAGAAGCACAATGCCCCATCCGGCACGTTCCACCGACTTGAGCCGTTTCAGATGTCCAAGCATAACCAACAGAACACCTTCAATTAACCAGCCCATCGATAACCACTTGGCCCCGAACTGGAACGGAATAATCAGAATGGCAAAGGTCAGGGAAGTGACATAGAAGAGCAGAATCGTCTGTTTCTCCTGAGCCATATTACGCTGAACGAATCGTGCGAGGCCCAGATACACCGCGCAGAAGATTAACGCCAGCAAGCCCTGAGCATCATTCCAATTCGCCACATCAAATAACACGTATAACATCAGACAACTAATGCTTGTATTCATAGCGAGTAGAGCGAAATCCCACCAGGTTAACTTCATCCGGTGTTTGAACGGATACGCCAGTGTAATGCCCAGATATAATGCAAACGTCACAATGGAATACAACATGCCAATCTTCTCACTTGGTGACAGCCATAAGAGGATAAGCATGGATGGTGTGTTGAACAGGAAACTGATATAGTGCACAACCGGCCACCGTTTGCCAAACGAAATGAACACAATAATGCCGTTTAAGAGCAGCAGATAGATCATGGCTACATAGACAGCAGTGCCCTCAAGCCCGAACGAGAACATATACGAGAATAGCGGAAGATATCCGCCTACCAGACCCAATGAACAGATGGTCTTCGACTGGTACCTAAGGGACAACAATACGGAGATTGCCGATACCAATACAGACAGGGCAAGTCCCGTATATAACCCGATAATATGCAGTAAAAAGTAACTATAGAAGATGGACCCGAATAACACGGAGATCCCGCCGCCGAGCAGCCCCATCGCAAACGTCTGCCTTTTGCGGCGGAACAGCAACTCTCCTCCAGCAAGCATCAGTGCACCGAGCAGGAAAAAGGCTCCGCTCTTCATCTCGTCATTGAACCAGGTCGAGTACGAGTATTGAAACGCTGCTCCAACCCCCAAAATGAGGAGCAAGATGGCTACTTTGTTGATCCAGTTGAGTCCAATCTTCATCTCCATGCGATTCTGCTTGATCCGGCGTTGAATAGTCTCTTCGCTCAACCCTTCCTCAGCCATATGCTCATATCCACGTTCCATGTGCCCACGCAGAGCCTCTTCTCTATCCCATACGGCTCGTCTGTGCGATTCAATGCGCTCATTCACCTCTGCCGCAAGGTAAGCAATCCTCTCCTTTACCTCATCGGAATCCTCTTGCAACTCCTGTGCGGCCTGGTTGTACAGCGCGTTCAGATTGGATTTGGTTCGATGTTCATGGAATGCAATTCGATCATTATGTACCGCTGTTTTCCCTTGAAAATAGGTCTCCATCTTCTCCCGCGATACCCTGATCAGATTCAGCTTCTCATCCAGCATCTGTTCAGATAAAGCCATACGAAGACGGGCATTCTCTTCTTCCATCTTGCGCGAGCGAAGTTCAAGCTGGCGCAGCTTGAGCTTGTGGGCTTCATACTGTTCCTGTAACTGTTCATTCTGAACGATCAGATCATCAGACTGGTATTCCTGGAGCAAGGCTTGATACTCCTTCGCCAGCTGTTTCTGCTGCTCCTGAACCTGCTGAAGCCGATCCTTAAACTCCTTCATGAGCTTCCTCCGTTGGTTGATGTTTAATCTTTTCCCTATATTTTACTATATATATGCCATAAAAAGAGGTTTAACCATTAGATATATCCGTACAATATTTCATCCGAAGGATCACGAACGCAAAAAAGCCGGGAAGCAACCGCTTCTCCGGACTTTTAATCATATGAGCATTACAGGTACAATTGGCACAATCTCTGATTCATTTTCGCTGTTAGCGAGATACGCAAGCTTCTCCTGCACATGAATCGATGCTTATGCTGCATCAGGTGTATCTGCCTGGTCCGCTGACTCCGGTTCAATAATCTCGGTAGCATCCGGGTCCAGCCAGCTGGCGATCATGCCACGCACATATTGCAGATCGTCCTCCGACAGATCGTAGTACCATGTGCCACTGCGCGTTGCACCCTCACCCTTCAGCATGTAATTGCTGATCGCTGGTATGCTATCTTTCATATATAAGGACTCGGCAAATTTCACGATAAAGTCCGAGGTCATGTTGGTTGTAAAATTCGATCCGGCAATCTGAATTACGTCCGGGATCTTGGTCAGATTTTTGACTTCGAGTGCACGATTCATGAAAGCACTTAGGAAAATCCGGTGACGCATCGTCCGATTGAAATCGGAATCCTCTCGGTAACGCACATAACCAAGCGCTTCTTCGCCGCTATAGATCGGTTTATTCGCTTCAACAAACAGCTTCTCATGAATTTTGAGCTTGTTCTCAATATTCTTTTTGATCGGCAGTTCAACACCGCCCACCGCATCGACAATGTCCTTGAGCCCATTGAAGTTAATCGCAGCATAGAAATCCACTTTGTTCCCCAGCAGTTTCTCCACCGTATCCATCGCCATCTTGGCTTCACCGTGGGCGTACGCTGAGTTGATCTTCGACTTCACATCCCGCCCGACAATTTCGGTGTAGGAATCACGTGGAATAGACAGCAGCAGCACTTTATTGTCTTCTGGACGCACGACGGAATAGATGATCGTATCCGAACGGCTTGGTTCGTTATCGCGTTGGTCAATCCCGAGCAGCAGCAACGAGAATGGGTCCGTATGTTGCACGACAGGGGCATCCTTATCGCCAGCTGGTTTAAAGGAATCATCCAAGGCTTCCTTTATTGGAGCTGAGGCGAACATATTAAAGGCAAACACGACGAGTTGCTTGTGATACATAAATCCGAGTCCTCCGAGCACAAGCAGCACACTCAGGGTGATGATCAATGGCTTCTTCCATTTCTTCTTCGGTTTCTTGGGCTTCCGTCTTGTTAAATGTGCAGCACTGTTTTCCATCATATCTCCTTTAATAACGGGTTCTTAGAATCATTTAACTATATTAATAACACGTTTTCAATAGATTAGGTTATAATCTGCATTACATAAATCTACATAAAGGGAGCGATGAAAGATGGAATATCGACGTTTGGGCAATAGTGGTTTGCGTGTGTCGGCACTGGGGCTCGGCACCAATGCGTTTGGCAAACGCGCGGATGAAGCAGCTTCTACCCGCATTATTCATGCAGCGATGGATCAGGGCATCAACTTTATCGATACCGCCAATATCTACGCAGGCACGGAATCGGAACGCATCATTGGACAGGCTCTCACAGGTCGACGGGAAAACGCGGTGCTTGCCACCAAAGCCGGATTACCCCGGCATGATGGTCCTCATGGGCGGGGTTCCTCCCGCTACCATCTGCAACAAGAGCTCGAACATAGCCTGCGGCGTCTGCAAACGGATTATGTGGATCTGTACCAGATCCATACTTTTGATCCGCATACACCGCTGGATGAGACACTGCGCACACTGGATGATATGGTCACTTCCGGCAAAGTCCGTTACATCGGTGCCTCCAACTATGCAGCTTGGGAGCTGATGAAAGCTTTAGGTATCAGTGAACAGAAAGGTTATGTGCGCTACATCTCCACCCAAACCAGCTACTCCCTGGCAGACCGTACGCCTGAGTTGGAACTGGTACCGATGTGTCTGGATCAGGGTGTAGGCATTATTCCGTATTTCCCGCTGGCAGGTGGTATTCTGACCGGTAAATATAACGGACAGACCAGTGTGCCTTCTGGTTCCAGAGCAGACACCGATCCGTCCTTCAACCGTTTCCTGCTGGAGCATAATATCCAACTGAGTGAACAAGTGAGTGCTAAAGCTGCCTCATATGGATGCTCCCCGAGTGTGCTGTCGCTCGCATGGCTACTGACACGTCCAGCTGTATCCACAGTGATTGTGGGCGCTACACGCACCGAACAGCTGGAGCATAATCTGGCTAGTATGGACATGTCACTGCCCGATGAGCTGTTGGCCGATCTGGACCAGATCAGTGACTCTTTCCGTCGCCGCGAGCCGTTTGCATCCTACCGAATCGATTGAGCAACCCAAATAGACCTCCCGACAAGATGAAGTCAGGAGGTCTATTTGGATTTTTGCAGAGGTGCTATAATTATTAATAATCAGAAAAATTTCCAATTCCACTACATTCTGTAGTTTAATACATTAAAAAAAGATATATTACGGATCAACTCTCTGTTTTTTGGCGAAGAAACTCTTGCATAATCTCCATATACTCTTCCTTACGATCATCCAAAGTTTCGAAAAATGCCTTGTCCGATTCCTCGACCAGATGAATTCCCTCCACAGCCAATCGGGTTCCTTCTTCCGTTGTTGTGATAATATTGGCACGCGTATCTGTCTGATGACGAGCGCGGGTAATTAATCCCCTTTTTTCAAGCGCACGTAGAACCTGAGAAGTCACGTTAACATCCACCTTGGCAAACTGAGCAATTTGAACCTGAGTAACTCCTTTGCCTTCCTCATCGTGTTCATTGAGCCACAAACAGGCGTGCAACAATACAAATTGAGGTTGTGTCAGTTCGAGGGGCTCCAGCACCCTGCGTACTTCCTTTTGCCACATGGCTGTAACCTGCCATAACAGATATCCCGGGCTTTCTTGTGCGTTTTTATACCGTGAGCTTGTCATCTCATACCTCCATGATGTGCGACCTTATGCAACAGAATATGTACCCGTCAGTCAATGAAGTAAATCCATTATTCATATAACGATGTTGGAAACATATCCGTTGCAACTCTGTGTGTTCTTTCTCAAAAAAATAATTAGCGCGCAGGGATAAACTGCTTCACCCATTGTCCGAATCCTTGAGGATTGCGGCTCTGTATAAGAATGGTTCCTTCTCCCCGGAACCGACATACCAGTCCTTCCCCACTTGTAACACTGGATAACCAGCCCTGTGAAGCTTTCTCAATACGGTAATCTACATAATGAGGCCATGCCACCAAATGGGCGTTATCCACGATCATTTCTTCACCTGCTGCCAGATTAATCGCATGAATGGCACCATAGGAAGACAGAAATACAGTTCCACGTCCGCTGATCTCAATAATGAAGAAACCTTCTCCCGAAAAGAGACCTTTTTTCAGGTTTTGCATTTTGGTATTCACCTGAATGCCCTCGGTTCCTGCCAGAAATCCGTCTTTCTGCACATAGAGTGAATAGGAACCGTCCAATTCAACAGCTTCTACATCGCCCATACTGGAAGGTGAGAGCAGAATCTCTGCCGACCCGCCCGCAGCCGTCAGTTCCTGAAAGAAAAACTTCTCCCCGCTCAGCATCCGACCGAACCCGGCAAACATCCCACCTTCTGCTGAACCCTTCAGTTCAACCGTAGGAGTCATAGAGACCATCGCACCACTCTCGGCCTTGAACCGCTCTCCCCGCTGCAAATGTACCTTAAGCATCGCAAAAGCACCATCATATAAAATCTCATAGTTCACGGTTGCACCAGCTCCCTATTGTCAGAGTTAAAATCATTGAGTCCATTATCTTCCAGAACTGCTGATTTGTCTCCGTATTCCTTCACAATATGTTGATCTCCCCAATTACATAGCGCATTGAGAATCGGTTCAAGACTTCTCCCGTAATCACTCAATTCGTATTCTACTTTGGGAGGGACCTGATTATATACGATTCGATTCACGATCCCGTCGTTTTCAAGCTCTCTCAGTTGCTGTGTTAACATTTTTTGTGTGATTGCGGGCATAATACGCTTAAGATCACTGGTTCGTCTTTTCCCATGTGTCAGATGACAGAGAATGACGCATTTCCACTTGCCACCGATCACCTCTAAGGTAGCTTCAACCGAGATGTTATATTTTTTTCTAACCATAACTTGCTTCCTCCCTGATGAATTGAATTACATCCGTCGCATGCTGTATAGGCACCAAAAAGTACGTAGGGTACTAAAAAGTACGTACTATTCAATCTATACCGAATAACTCATAATAGCATTTGCCGGTACGTAAATCTACATTCGGGGGAGTTGAGCAAGAAATGTTACAAGATTCAAAACGCAGCACGTGGGCACTGCTGGCACTGGCCATTAGTGCCTTCGCGATCGGTACCACAGAATTTATCAGCGTTGGGCTACTGCCCCTCATTGCAGATGACCTGGGCATTTCCGTAACTTCAGCGGGACTGACCGTTACTTTATATGCATTAGGCGTTACCTTTGGGGCTCCTGTTCTGACCTCACTGACGTCTACCATATCACGCAAAACGCTACTGCTTGCCATCATGATTGTCTTCATTGCGGGTAACACGATGGCTGCACTATCGACGGGAATCACCATGTTACTCATTGCACGAGTAGTATCCGCTCTGGCACACGGGGTGTTCATGTCCATCGGTTCCACCATTGCAGCGGATCTGGTACCTGCTAACCGCAGGGCGAGTGCCATTGCCATCATGTTCTCCGGTCTAACCATTGCCACAGTAACCGGTGTACCTCTCGGTACACTCATTGGCCAACATTGGGGCTGGCGCGCTGCCTTTATCCTGATTGTTGTGGTTGGCATCGTTGCGATGATCGGAAACCTGATACTCGTGCCATCCACGTTGAAGCGAGGAACACGGACGGCATTTCGGGATCAGCTGAAGCTCGTTACAGGTGGACGCTTGCTGCTTGCTTTTGCCATCACTGCTGTTGGGTACGGAGGAACATTTGTTGTGTTTACGTATTTGTCCCCGTTGTTGCATGATATTAGCGGTTATTCTGAGAAAACAGTAGCGTTCATTCTGTTGTTGTACGGAATAGCCATCGCTGTTGGCAACATCATCGGCGGCAGAGCAGCCAATCGCAACCCGCTCAAGGCGCTCTTCTACATGTTCATCATTCAGACCATCATTCTCGGCGTGATGTACTTCACCGTCCCGTTTAAGTTGGCAGCACTGCTCACCATTATGGGTATGGGTCTGCTCGCCTTCATGAATGTGCCTGGTCTTCAGATGTACGTTGTAACCTTGGCTGAACGATATGCACCACAGGCCAAGGATGTAGCCTCAGCCTTTAACATCGCCGCATTTAATGCAGGGATCGCTATAGGTGCCTATTTGGGTGGAGTGATCAATGACTCCATTGGTTTGATTCACACGACATGGGTCGGAGCCCTGATGGTTCTCGTAGCTGTAATCCTGACTGCATGGGCTAAAATGCTGGAAAGCAAGGATCAACATGCATCAGTCGAAATGGAGAAAGTTTCGTTCTAAGTTCCATTCCGACCATGGGTCTCACTCTTATATATATCAGTTCCAGCCTTTGAGGGGAACCGGTTTCACGTTGTATTTTATTATACTATATACGTTGAATACAATTTGATCTACTATGATTTAATTTTGTATGATGAAAAAACGAAAATTCAGCTTAAAATCACTGATTTTTACACACTTTAAGGAGGAAATTTCATGACAACAGCTCAAACCGCACAACATTTACAATCCACAGTAACTCTGCATAACGGTGTTTCTATGCCTTGGTTCGGACTTGGTGTATTTAAGGTAGAAGAAGGATCTGAACTGATTGAAGCCGTGAAAAATGCGATTAAACATGGCTACCGCAGCATTGATACTGCTGCAATATACGGAAATGAAGCCGGTGTTGGCCAAGCGATTGCAGAAGCTTTGCAAGAAAACAACCTGAAACGCGAAGAACTGTTTGTTACATCTAAAGTGTGGAATGCAGACCTCGGATATGAAGAGACTCTTGCGGCTTTTGATACCACATTGAACAAACTGGGACTGGAATACCTGGACCTGTATCTGATTCACTGGCCTAAGGCAGGCAAATACAAAGCAGCCTGGAAAGCAATCGAGGAACTGTACGCAGCTGGCCGCATTAAGGCCATTGGCGTAAGCAACTTCCAGATTCATCATCTCGAAGACCTGATGCAGGATGCCAAAGTGAAACCGATGATCAATCAGGTGGAATACCACCCTCGCCTGACTCAGGTTGAGCTTAAGGCTTTCTGTGAAAAACATGGTATCCAGCTTGAAGCTTGGTCGCCTCTGATGCAAGGTCAGCTGTTGGACAACCCAGTGCTCACGGCGATTGCTTCAGCCAAAGGCAAATCGGTTGCACAAGTCATCCTGCGTTGGGATCTGCAAAATGGAGTCATTACTATTCCAAAGTCCACTAAGGAACAGCGGATTATCGAGAACTCCTCCATCTTCGACTTTGAACTTTCAAATGAAGAGATGGATCAGATCAGTGCTCTGAACGAAGATGTACGCGTTGGACCTGACCCGGACAACTTCGATTTCTAATAGATAGCCTTTTTGGAGGCTGCTTTGTTTGACATTGACATAGCATAGCGAAAAACCACCGGACCAGGAGCCGGTGGTTTTTTGTTATATTCTCTTCACTTTAGCCAAGAGCCGCTAACACTGCACGTTTCAATTCAAAATGTGGTAATCCATTTTTTAACTATTGAATCTGCCACAATGCAGGGACATTGGATGGTTCCCACCCAGGCAAGGAAGTGTGGGCCTGCAAACATTTATACGTCTTGCCGCTATAGGTGACCAGCTGTCCTACAGTATAGGCTGTATTCGCCTGCCAGGCGGAAATGCCCGGATTTGTCGTTCCTGCTGTTGTTTTCACGGTCACCGCATTGCTCGCAGCAGAACCATTACCCGCCGCATCCTTTGCTTTTACCGTAAATGTATACGAGGTATCCGCTACAAGCCCACTGATCGTTGCTGTTGTTCCGGTCACGGATGTCGCCAGTGCCGTTCCGTTGTACACATCATAACCCGTTACACCCACATTATCCGTGGATGCCGCCCAGCTCAGCGTTATGCTGGATGTTGTTTGCGCGGTTGATGCGAGGTTCGTTGGCGCAGTTGGCGCCTGCGTATCACCTCCTGGTTGAGTCGTAGTGCTCACGGTTACAACATTACTGGCTGCAGACAGATTGCCTGCCGCATCTTTTGCAATGATCGTGAAGGTATAAGAAGTACCTGCGGTAAGTCCATTGATCGTTGCTGTCGTTCCGGTGACGGATGTTGCAAGATTATTGCCATTATAGACGTTATAACCGGTAACACCCACATTATCTGTTGAAGCATTCCAAGCCAGCGTCACCGAGGTAGCCGTCACACCTGTCGAACGGGCATTACCGGGTACGCTTGGCGCCGTCGTATCTGCTGGAGGCACTGTACCTCCGGTAGGCAGATCGGCTTTCAGTTTATTTTGAAGTGTTTTGTTCCGGTCACCGCTAAGCTCCCAGAACATCGCTCCGCCGAGTCCTTTGCTTTTGATATAAGCGGTTTTATATCCAATAGACTCCGCATCGTCATAGCTAATAAATCGCTTGTTGGTCGCATTATAGAGATATGGCACCTTGGCCGTGTCATTCCAGTAACGCGTGTACCCGTTTTTGTTAATGTAATTGGTCTCCAGATCATAGAAATCAAAGGAGCCTGCTTCCCAAGTTCCAACGGAAGAACCTCCCGCGCAGGTCTGATACTGGCCATTGCCCGCCTGTGCGCATCCATCCCAGCCGCGGCCGTAGAATGGAACACCAAGCACAAGTTTGGCTGCCGGTACCCCAGCATTCAGATGCCCTTGCGCTCCGGCAGCTACGTTAAATGTATTGGCATCCGGCACCCCAGCAGCTGAAGCCGCAGGGTCATAGTTCAACGGCGCGTTATGCGCGCTGACTTTTTGCCAAGCCCCGTTAAAATCATATGTCATAATGTTAATCCAGTCGACGATGGCAGCTATATTGGCAAGCTCTGTATTCGCAGCATAGGTCGTCGATGCACCGCTTGCAATCGTAAGCAGATACTTCTTGCCGTCCACAGCTCCGGCAGCATCCAGCTTCTCACGAATTTTGCTCAGAAGCAGTGTGTAATTCTGCTTATCCTCAGGACGTTTGCTGTTACCATCAAGTCCGCCTGATACCGGATACTCCCAGTCGAGATCTACCCCGTCAAAATTGTATTTCCGCAGGAAGTCGACGGCAGAGTTTGCAAATACCTCTCGCGTTGCCGCAGTCGCAGCTACATCAGAGAAGCGATTGGACCACGTCCATCCTCCCACCGAGATGATTGTCTTCAGATTAGGATTGATCTGTTTCAACTTGTTAAGCTGATTGATATTACCTGCAATGGGCTGATCCCACGTATCCCCTGCAAATGTCTTGCCGGTATCAATCCATGGATCGCCAAGCACGATCGTTCCATTCGGTACATTGATTGTCTGGCTCTTCTCATTCTGACATGTCCAAGTCACCGGGTTAGGGCCCGAAGGGTCCGGATTTCCATGAATACCGTTCCAGCAAATATCGGCAAAAGCATAGTTGATATGCGTGACTTTGGTCGGGTCGATATCCGTTACATTATAGTTTCTCCCGTACGCAGCCCAGGACGGGTAGTAACCAACAATTTTATAAGAATCTGCAGCTGCTGCCGTAGCGGGTTGGAGCACAAAAGAAGGAACAATGACGGATAAGAACAGGGATAGACCCAGGAGAAACTTTGCGGTTTTCTTGAAAGCAGTGTGTTTATTTAAATGTATCATCTAATACACAACCTCCTTTGTCGTTTGCGTACTCAGCCCGTTCAGAAACGGACGATGTGCGCTCGAAAACTGGTTATTTGTATATGCGTCCCAGTTGATGGACCAGGTCATAATCCCTTTTATCCCCGCATAGCCCGTAGACTGGCGCAAAGTGTAGGAACCGCCGTATGACACACCTTTGATTAGATAATTCAGTGCCTTCTGCAGATCGGCAGGCGTTGTATAACCACCTCCCGCAGCCTGCTGGGAAGCCGGTACGCCGATGGCAATCTGGTCCGGTCGTAAGGGGCTAAAGAAAGGGCCTGTGCTACCGCCTACATGAAAGCCTTGAAGCAACATCTCCGCCATAGCCACATGGAAATCAGCTGTTCCTTGAGCGTAAGAGCGCCCATCCAGCCCCACCATGGAGCCCGTGTTATAGTGCTGCACATGAAGCAGGGTCAGGTCATTACGCAAGGCATGGATGACTGGCAGGTAAGCTCCCCAAGGACCGCCGTAGCTCAGATATCCACCCTGTACATAGGCCGTCTCCGGCGCAGCCGTCAGGATGAAATTGGCGCCGAAGTGTGACTTAACCGCTTTCACGCCTTGGATGAGGTTAATAATTTTCGGTGTAGTTGGACTACGGAAATCGGTATCCCCTGCATTCAGAGACAGGGAACTTCCTTCCAGATCGATATCTAGACCATTGAAACCATACGTGGAAATGATTGATTTTAACGAATCTTCGAATTGCTGTCTCTTGGTCGCGTCGGTGAGCTCAATGGTACCGTTGGCTCCCCCCATGGAAAGAAGTACTTTTTTCCCCTGGCTTTGTAGATAGACAATATCGGATTTGAATTCGGCTACCGTTGCATTATATGGAGTAAAAGCAAGCGTTCCGCTGCCATGTGAAATCGGTTCGGCAAAGGAGACATTAATGACGTCATAGGCTGTTGATACGTTACGAAGTCTGATATTCGTTGAACCATTATCGAAGTTGTGCCAGTAGCCAATCAGCCATTTGCTGCCGGTTGGCCCCGGATTGGAAGATCCATTGGAAGTTGTCACACTGAGGGAGGTGCTCGCAGCGGATATATTGCCTGCGGCATCTTTGGCTTTTACCGTAAAAGCATAAGTCGTGCTGGCTGTCAGTCCAGTGACTACAGCTGTTGTAGTTGAAGTACTTGTCACAAGAACGCCGTTCCGGTACACCTCATACCCCGCTACGCCCACATTATCCGTGGATGCATTCCAGGAAAGACTCACGGAGGTGTCCGTGATGGAGGATGAAGTCAGACCCGCAGGAACAGAAGGTGGTGCCGTATCTGGCGTTGGCGTTTCCCCTCCCGAACCTTCCCCGACGTATTTCCACAACGCGGGCACAACAGAGGGCTCCCATCCGGTCAACGCCGTGTGGGCCTGAATACACTCATAATCTTTATTTTGATATGTTACGAGGTCTCCTTTCTTGTATGCGGTGCCTGCCTGCCACTGGGCGGCGGCATCGGCTCTCGGTGCAAACCACGAAATAAGTAGAAGAAATGCCAAAGCAAATGTAATGACCGGGCGGAATCGAACAGCTTGATTCAAGCAAAATCCCTCCTGTACTAAGGATACGTTCACCTTGCAAACAAAAGCTTTAATAGTCCACCTGCATCTGATCTGTGATCGATTAGAGCCAACCTCATTCAGCCATCTGATGCTGCGTGTCACTTCACTCCCTTCCCTTACCAAAATGGACCTTCCCTCTCGTGTTCTCTTTTTGCAGGCACCATCCAAATTTTACAGGGAATTTACAGATCCTCACCCTGTATTTAATCAGTAAAATGCAAAAGAGATAAGGGATAAAATAGTTCTATTGGGGGCGAAAAATGTAATATAGCGCACAAAAAAGGTTTTCTTTCAACTCCTTAGGAGACTTGAAAGAAAACCTGTGTTAGATATTGCGCAGAGAAGAGGGCGTATCTTACTGCCGCTGCTCCCCTCTCCCTTCCAAAGGCTGCCATCCATCCACGCCGGACAGAATCAGAGGTACAGTGTACTCGGCCGCTTCCTGTTCGGTCAGTATTTTGGCCCAAGCCACACGATCAGCAGCACATCCGGCACCAGGCCCTGCGCTGTTGTATTCCGCATACTGAACGGTCTGCTCTGCATCTGTCTTGTTCCAGTTGTGCCATCCCTCCCGCTTCACATGAGCGCCGATCCAGCAGTTCAGAAAACAGACTTTGGCATGATGACGCCACGGTCTGCCCAGATACACCGACTGCGGCGGTGCATTGCTGGTCAGATCACAGTCCAGAAACACATAGCCGTAACGCACATCCTCCGGCGTAGAGGCTGCGGTAATCCAACCGTTCACTTGTCCATCTGCAGCCTCCGCTTCAGTCAGGCGATTCTTCGTAAAGATCTCGCAGCCTTTAAACACCACCGTAGCCGAGCCAAAAATAAAATCGATATCACCTTCGATGTAACAGTCCTCGAAGTACTGCCGCAGTTTGCGCCGCTCAGCACCATCGCGTGGTCCGCCAAAGTAACTGCGATCCATGGGCTGCTCCGGTAGCGGGCCGGTGAAGATCGTATCCTGGTGACCGATCAAACGACAGCGGCGAAATACCGCCCGATCTCCATCCACATAAACGGCCAGCGCCTGACCAACTTGCTTGCCCGGCCCAGCAGCATTTACGAAGGAAATCCCCTCTGCCGTGAAATCATCAGCACCAATGAAAGCCGTATAGGAATGAAACGTATGATATGGCGACCCATCCGGGAACTTCTTGAGTGCATGATCATCATACGTAATGATCGTCTGCTCCGCCCCTTCACCAATCAGGTGGATGCCCGGCTTCTCCATATGCAGCTTCTCATGATATACACCAGCCTTCACGCGAATTGGAACGGTTCCGATGCCATTCTCCGGCAGCGCATCAACTGCAGCCTGGATCGTCACATAATCCCCCGTCCCGTCTGAAGCAACCGTCAGACAGGGAGCCGATGATTCTAATGCTGTATTTGGTAATCTCTGTTGCGTCATGGCAATCGCTCCATTTCCAGCGCTGCCAGAAGGAGAGGAGCCATTCCCATAAAGGAATCGCTTACAACTGCTTCGCTTACATAGTAGCTGTACGAGCCATCCCGGTCCAGACTTAGTCCTGCGCCATGACAGATCCCGTTTAACCGAACGCCGTCAGCCGTCTCCTCCACTAGCCTGGAGGAAAGTCCCTGCCATCCTTTCTCCGCCGCAGCTCTGAAATGCGGCTCAAGATATCTCAGCCGCACACCCTTCGCAAGTGCATATACAAACATGCTTGACCCGGATGCTTCCAGATAATTGCCTTTGCGGAAGCCCTGATCGAGCACCTGGAACCATAATCCACTCTCCTGCTCCTGCACGCGTACCAAAGCGTGGCACATCCGTTCGAAGATACCGATGATCGTTCCGCGCTTTGGATGATTCACGGGGAAATGCTCCACGCTGTCTACAATCGCCATGGCATACCAACCCATCGCCCGGCTCCAGAAGTGTGGCGAGCACCCTGTCGATGAATCCGCCCAGACCTGCTCCTTCGATTCATCCCAGCCATGATAGAGCAGCCCGGTCCGCGGATCACGGGTCTGGCGTTCGATCAGCAGAATCTGATGTGCTACTTCATCCCATAACTCGGGTTGATGAAATGTCTTCGCATACTCGGACAGAAAGGGAGAGGACATATACAGGCCGTCCAGCCACATCTGGAATGGATAGATTTTTTTGTGCCAGAAGCCGCCTTCCGACGTGCGGGGTTGCCCCGCGAGCTGTGCTGCCAAGAGATGTGCCGCTTCTGCGTAACGCTGATCTTCAGCACCATCCAGTAATGCAAACAGGTTTTTCCCCTGATTAATCTGATCCAGATTATATTCTTCCAAAGTATACGTGCCAATAGAACCGTCTGGCTGAATATACAGGTCCATATGTTTTTTCATAAAATCAATATACTCCTGCTTGCCATAATACTGCCCGGTTCGTGCCATCGCCATCAAGGTCATGCCTTCCACGTATGCCCATCGTCCCGAAGGGAACGCATGATAACCGTCCCCGTCACATTGCTGGATGATCGTTGCTGCAATTCGCTCAGACCAGGATAACTGCGTCTGTACCTGCATAAGCAATTCCTCCTTGAATGTTGTACTCACCTAATAGATGTATGACTAACTGCTGTTGAATTGCGAAGGTTCAACTTGGGCTGAATGACTACCGGAACATCAACCTGTTCATCACGGATTAACGATACAATCAACTCTGCTGCCTGCACAGCCAGTTCATCCAGAGATGGGCCAATCGTCGTCAAGGCTACTTCGGCATACTGCATATCCGGCAGATCATCATACCCAATTAACGAGATATCGCGTGGAACACTGTAACCTGCCTCAAGCAAAGCCCGGAGCGCCCCTCGGGTGACCAGATTGTTCAGTCCGATAAAAGCTGTTGGCGACTCCGGTCCAAACACATGATTACGTATGGCAAAATACCCATCCTCCCAAGAGGAATACGCAGGCAGCACATGGTCTTCGTTAAAAGCCAGACCCGTACGGTGCAACGCTTCCCGATATCCCTCCAGCTTGACGTGCTGGGAGTTGCCGATGAATCCGATTCGGCTGTGGCCCAGCGATTTCAGATGCTCCACTGCTTTGAACAACCCTTCTTTGCGATCAATCTTGATGTAAGGAGAGTTCGGGGCTTCATCTGTACCGAGCACAAAACATGGCATGTTGAGTGTGGCGAACTTTTTCCAGAACATCTCCCGATTGTCCAGTGCATAGTCCCACAGAATACATCCGTCCACGCGCAGCTGGCTGAAGACATCCACACCATCATCCGCCACAACCAGGATCATCTGATATCCCCGCTTCTTCAGCTCGGTGTGCAGACGGCCAGAGATGTTTGAGAATAACGGATTGCTCAGCTCATCCAGCACAAAACCGATAATGTTGCTCCTGCCGGTGGAGAGTTGCCGGGCCAGCATGTTTTTTCGATACTGATGTTTCTCAGCGACCGCAAGCACCTTCTGCTTTGTTGCCGGTTTGATTCGGGGATCATCATTCAGCGCCTTTGATACCGTGCTATAGCTCACCCCCGCCAGTTTGGCAATGTCTTTAATGGTTATCAAAATCAATCAACACCTCTCATACGCCTGAAACCCTATTTCCTATTTCTGTGCAGCCTTATAACGATCATATTGTGCCTGTCTGCCCGCAATAACCTGCTCTATATTCATCTTCTTCAACGTCTCAATATAACTGTCAAACTGGTCCAGACTGGCATCACCGCTAATAAACTTGAAGTTCATCTCTTCCACATATGTGGTGATGTCAGGCATCGCCATGCTTTCCACACTCGCTTCATCTGGCAGCGCATAGACAAATGGGAACGGTTCGCGCACATACGGCTCCAGTTCTTTATCCATCTTTGCATGCCAAGGGGCTACGACGGAATCGGCAGAATCGGTCGATTGGATGTTCGGCAGATTCACCGGACCAATGCCGAGCTTCTGAATGTATTCATTGTCTTTGCCTTTGTCCGTAAATGTCTTCACGCCGTTCTCTTCCGTATACGTGTCATCCTTGATGCCCCACGTATAATACGTCTGTGCTTCCTCACTTACCGCATAATCCAGGAAGCGGAAAGCCAGCTCCGGATTTTTACTGTCCCGCGTGATGCCGAAGATGCCGCTAACCGGGGTACGACCGATGTAGAACTGATCCCCATGCGGTCCTTTTAGTGGCAAAATGCCTTTGATGATTGGCTCTTCCGGATTGTAATCCTTGAACAACGGGCTGTAGACCATCGACATGTACCAGCTAAAATTAAACGTTGCGCCGGTTACATCCTGAGAGATGCGCGATGTGACCTGATCACTCGTGGTGCTCGCATAATCCACCCCAAGCAGACCTTCCTTGTACAGTCCGTTCAGATAGGTCAGGTACTCCTTGTACGCCGGCTCATAATAGCTGAAATGTACCTTGCCCTGATCGTCTGCATAAAACTGATTGGACAGATCAAGTCCAAATGCCGGGCCAAAGGCCATGGACACAAATTTGGCTTCCATGGACAGCGGAATCTCATCAGCTTTTCCGTTGCCGTTCGGGTCATCTGTCTTGAACTTGCGCAGCATCGCCGTAAATTCATCCAGCGTGGTCGGCTCGCTTAATCCCAGCTTATCAAGCCAGCGCACATTGACCATAAATACCGGCATGTAGTTGCGGGTTAGCGTTTGCTGCGGAATATAATACATTTTACCATCTGGCGTTGTTAAACTGGCTTTAACCGAAGGGGACTTTTCATATATTTTTTTGAGATTCACGCCGTACTTCTCTACCAGCTCGTCAATCGGGATAAACAGGCCACTATTGATGTACTTCATCAATTGATCCTGATCCGGCAGGTACACGATATCGGGCAAGCCGGTACCGGCAGCCAGCCTCGGATTTACGGCATCTGCATAGTTTTGCGGTGGAATCAGATCCCAGTCTACTGTAACGCCGGCATTGCTCTCGATTTTCTTCACAATAGCGGCGGTAGACAGATCCACATTGGTCGTCCAGGCATTGGTGCCGAGAACAGACAACTTGGCATCCGGCTGATCCGTTACCGGTCCTGCACCTGTGTAATTAAATGCAGGTTCCGAACTGGTTGGTGTACTTCCCGCATCAGTTCCCGCTCCCGTTCCGCCGCTGCACCCTGCCAGGCTGATTGCCAGTATCGCTGCCATTACGCTTTTTCTTCCTGCCCCTTTAAATCTCATCCATCATTCCTCCTTGGTATGAACCCTTTTGAACTCCCTTGAATGACATGACACTAAGCTTAAAAGCTATCCTTTCACGGCTCCGAGGGTAATTCCCTTAACGAAGTACCGTTGGATAAACGGGTAGATCGTAACAATAGGCAGAATGCTGACCACAATGGATACATAACGAACTTGAAGGGTCGATACCGCCAGCGCACCGGATGTCATCGTGCCGCCCATCTTCTGCATCACTTCCGGCGAAGCCATGATCAGCACTCTTCGCAGGAACATCTGTAAGGGCTGCATATCCTGTTTGCCCAGATATAATAGGGCCGTGAAAAAGTTGTTCCAGTGGAATACCGCATAGTACAGCGTGAGCACAGCCAGTGTTGGCTTGATGATCGGAACCGCCAGACGATACAGCATCGTCATCTCGTTGGCCCCGTCTATACTGGCACTTTCGAATATTTCATTCGGAATACCTTCGAACGCTGAGCGGCAGATCATGACGTTAAACGTAATCACCAGCACAGGCAGCACCATAACCCAGCGGGTATTGTATAGCCCAAGCGAGGTAATCAACATGTAGACCGGAATGAGCCCACCCGAGAAATACATGGTGAAAGCGATGAAAAAATTCAGCTTGCGACGTAAGAAAAACTGCTGTCTGGATAATGGAAACGCGGCAAGACAAGTTGCCACAATGTTTAACAGTGTGCCTACCACGGTGTACCAGAGAGTGTTGTAGAACGAAACCCATAACTCCTTGTATTGCAGTACCATTTGATAACCTGACAGGGTAAATCCAACGGGCCACAATACCACTTTTTGTTTGTCGATGGCATCCACCGAGCTGAATGAAATGCTAATGACGTACAGAAAGGGATACAACGTGACAACAACCGCCAGTATGGTCAGCAGGTAGACACATCCGTAGAACAAACGGTCACTTCTCGATTTTTGCATACAGATCTCCTTTGGTCCGGGTTATAGTCTTACCAGAGTGACATCTTGGTCAGGCGGCGGGTCATGGAATTGGCAGCAAACACAAGGACAAAGGTGATAACGGAGTTGAACAAGCCGACCGCTGTGGCGAAGCCGTAATTCTGGCCCTCAATCCCCATCCGGTATACATAGGTGGACAGGACATCAGCCGTTTCGTAGGTGGCTCCGTTGTAGAGCAGATATACTTTCTCGAAACCTACACTCATAATGCCGCCAAGCGACAGAAGCAGAAGAATGACAATGGTTGGTTTGATACTGGGAAGGGTCAGGTGCCATAGCTCCTGGAATTTGTTGACGCCGTCGATTTTGCCGGAATCATACATCTCGGGGTCGATCCCCATAATGGCTGCAATGTAGATGATGGAGCTGAAGCCAAAGCTCTGCCAGATGTCGGAACTGGTGAAGATGGTGCGGAACCAGCTGGCATCCATCATGAAGTTCACTTTTTCCATGCCAAGACTCGCGATGAGGGTGTTCACAATACCGTCTGTTGGTGAAAGGAAGTTAATAATCATGCCGGCTACAACAACAGTGGAGATGAAGTGAGGAAGGTACGTAACGGTCTGGGCAAATCGCTTGAATGTCCGGTTCTTGATCTCTACGATGCAGACAGCGAATAAAATCGGAATAGAGAAACCAAACAGGAGTGGCAGGAAGGCAAGCAGAAATGTGTTACGCAGCAGTCGCCAGAAGTAAATGGAATTCACAAACTGTTCGAACCAGCGCAGTCCCACCCACTCCCCGCTGAGCATGCCCTGCCCCGGCAAGAAATTACGAAATGCCAACAGCACGCCAGGCATCGGAAGGTACATGAAGATGAGGTAATACAGAAAGATAGGCGAAAACATCAGTAGCAAATACTTATCCCGTCTGATCAGGCTGAACAGCGTGGACATGCGTTTTTTCAACGTGAAACACTCCCCTTCGCTATATAATTACAACGTTTGAATTTTTAAATAAAAAAGAACTGTCATTTCACTGACGTATTTGTTATTCATCTCATTCACATTTTGTAACAACCTATATTATTCTGCGTACTAACGAGATAATTACTTGAAATAGTCCTCCTCACACCATAGTTCTGTCTTTGTAATAATTTTCAAAACCATAATTACAACGTTGTAATTTTAACTTAAATGTATACGCTTACATAAACTTTTTCCCATCTTAGCAAAGTCTCCATCGTTTGGCAACAACAAAAATCAGTGTCATGTTATAACATTCAAAATACAGTCTCGCATATGCGAGACTGCCCGTTAAAATCTACACGTGATTCCGATATTCCATCGGTGTCATAACATACACTCGCTGAAAGGCTCTGTAAAACTGACTGACGCTGGAAAATCCCAGTTCATAACTGATTGTGGTTACTGAATCCGTTGTATGGCGAAGCCTCTTGGACGCTTCTTCTACGCGCAAATTCAGCAAATATTGATACGGTGTTGTTCCCGTAAGAGCCTTAAAAGAACGCATAAAATGATACCGGCTCTGATGCGCGACCATCGCCATCGAATCAATATCCATTGGGCCTGTATAGGCACTGTGAATGTAATCCAGCACTCGTTGGAGATGAGGGTCAATGAATGTACCGGGATTTACAGTCCTTTTTTCATTTTCCTGCCCCGTCAACATACGTCTTAGATACGTTTCGATCGCCAGTTCTGTTTCCTGCACTTGCAGCATTTCGGGCACATCATCTAACAAAATGGAATTCCAGCCTCGAAACAGACTGCTGATCTCAGCAGGATCAAATGTCTGGGTAGGTCTAAACTCAGCTCGTTCCCCACTTAACTCCGCACCTCCGAAACTGCCTAATGGCGGTTTACGGAACTTGATCACAATGACAGCCGAATCCGACCCTATCTCAAAATAATGCTCAGTCTGGGGATGAGCAATAATCCCTATGCCTGCTTTTAGCGGGTATGCATGCCGTTCCTGTACCAGATGACATTGACCTCTGACCGGCAGCGTTAGCTGATACCAGTCGTCATGTACATGCGGCTCATTCGCAAACCCTCCGGTAGCTTTCCATAATTCCAACCCATTTAGCGTCATGTTTAATTCCATCGTTTGCTCACCTGCAGACATTATAGCAAATCGTGCTCACTTTCCAAGCACTTTTCACAAAGACACGATCTGCCCCCATCTTTTATCATTGAAAAAAATAATTCGAGGTGATCTCCCATGGCTCAGGCCACTTTAAGCAAAATGCAAATCAACTCCTCCGCCAATTGGGCACTCGCCGGAGTCAGCTTCGCCCATCTGCTAAATGATGCGATGCAGACAGTCGTTCCGTCTGCATTCCCGCTATTCCAGCAGACCATGCAGCTCAGTTTCGCCCAGATGGGCTGGATTGCCTTCACCCTGAATATTACCGCATCCGTCCTTCAGCCACTGGTCGGTTATATGTCAGACCGCAAGCCAATGCCGATCCTGCTTCCCGGAGGTATGTTATTCTCCCTGATCGGTGTTCTCGGCTTAGCCTTGTCTTCCGAGTTATGGATGCTGCTTGTTGCGGCAGCATTGATTGGCATAGGCTCATCCATCCTCCACCCCGAATCCTCACGCGTGGCTCATATGGCAGCCGGCCGTGGACGTGGAATGGCGCAGTCGATCTTCCAGGTGGGAGGCAACACAGGACAGGCTATTGCTCCATTACTGGTCGCCTTCACCCTGCTGCCACATGGGCAGCGTAGTTTTCTATGGCTGATGGGCTTTGCCCTGATCGGCATCTTCATTCAGTCTTTTGTCAGTCGTTGGTACAGAGACAAGCTTGCCGAGACTCGCATTCGTCAGCAGCAGCCTCTAAAATCAAGCGGCGCAGAGCCAGTAACTCGGCCTGTGAGCAGAGGATTCATCGCTTTTACCATGGGTATCCTCATCCTGCTGCTGTTCTCCAAATTCGTATATATTGCAGGCATGACCGGGTACTACGCCTTCTATTACGCCGATGCATATGACTTGCCTCTCTCCCAAGCACAGATCTGTCTGTTTATTTTGCAATTTGCAGGCATGGTCGGAACCTTGCTCGGCGGCCCACTCGCTGACCGCTACGGACGCAAACCGATGATCTGGTTCTCCATTGCAGGCACTGCACCGTTTTCCCTGTTGCTACCTTATGCGGGACCCGTCTTGTCCATGGTATTATGCGGAATGATTGGACTCATCCTGATGTCCGGCTTCAGCGTCATCATTGTTTATGCACAGGAATTGCTTCCTCGTCATATTGGAACGGTATCCGGATTGTTTTTTGGCCTGTCGTTTGGCATGGCTGGACTGGGCTCGGTTGTGTTAGGTTCCTTAATTGACGTGACCAGCATTGCGTTTGTTATCAAGTTATGTTCGTTTTTGCCACTGCTTGGTGTGTGTGCTGTATTTTTGCGCAGGGATCAACCAAGAACAGCGTGATAACCCGTTGAAACCTCACTGATTTTGTGACTACAATACACCTAGGACAATCGAGGATAACAGAAGGAAGGAATAACCCATGATAATTGATGTACAGCATGTCACTTGGAAAAGGGGACCTCTTACCCTGCTGAACGATGTAAGCTGGCAGGTTAAAGACGGTGAACACTGGGCGTTGCTTGGCCTGAATGGCTCCGGCAAAACAACACTCCTGAACATGGTCACCGGATATCTCTGGCCGACTGAAGGCAAGATATCCGTGTTAGGCCATGAATATGGTGATGTGGATCTGAGGCAGCTCCGCAAATCCATCGGCTGGGTCAGTTCGTCTCTGCAAGAGAAATTGTACGGTACGGATCGCACACAGTATGTCGTGATCAGTGGTAAACACGCCACCATTGGCCTGTATGACAAGCTGTCAGATGATGATCTGGAACAGGCAAAACAATTGATGCAAACGCTGGGCTGTCAGCACCTGTGGGATCGGGAATATCGTACCTGTTCTCAAGGGGAGAAACAGAAACTTCTTATTGCCCGAGCACTGATGGCCAATCCGCGCGTACTCATTCTGGACGAACCTTGCAATGGACTGGATCTGTTCTCAAGAGAGCGATTGCTGGAGAGCATCCGTGAATTATCACAGCGTCCAGATACCCCATCACTCATCTATGTCACCCATCATACCGAGGAAATATTGCCTGTCTTTAGTCACAGCCTCCTGCTTCGCCGGGGTGAAATAGTCCATAGCGGATTAACTAACAATCTGATGAACACCGAAGTGCTGAGTAACTTCTTCGAGGCACCTGTGGAAGTTGATCGGCACGGGGATCGTGTCTATGTCAGAGCAGCGGCGGATTCATAATTGCGGGGTTATACACAGCAAACGTAACATAGGTGAAGAAACTTAACAGTAAAAGCCCAATATCTTATCCACATGTGGATAGATTTCGGGCTTTTAACTGCTATATCTAGTGTTATCCACCGTTTTCTGTGTAGAACTTTCTAATTTATGAGTATAACTTAGTTATGTCCTTCTATTTATCTATATTCTTCTCCACGATCTATTTCCGGGCTGCCAGGAACAGAAACAATGGAATACGCTGCCTGCGCAGATAGGTTTCCTCGTTTACAAAATAAGCACGTTGTGGTGCTGACTCACGTAAATGTTCTACATGGAACCCTGCCCGCTGCAATGCCATAAAGTACGATTCAATGGAACGATGCATCTTTTTCACAGAACCGCCCAGCCACTGCTGCTCACGATATCCTTCTACAAAATACTGATCAACCACCCAATCCGTTTGCGTCCCGGAAGGTTGCAGTGTGGACGTGATCACAGGATGTTCTACCGAAAATATGAATGTGCCATTTTCATTTAACGTGTTATATATCTTGTGGAATAGGCTCTCCACATCCTCGATGTAGTGAACAGCCAGTCGGGATATAACCAGATCGTATGTACCTGCCGGATAGGTCCAGTCTTCCATGAATGCCTGTTCAATCTGTGCATTCGTGCCTTTAACCGATTCGTTAGCTGCCCGCACCATATTCAGTGAACCTTCAACTCCCGTGTAAGTTGTACCCTCTTGACCAGAACGGAGCAATTCTACGCCAAACCTCGCATCCCCGCAGCCAAGATCCAGTATGCTCTTGCCCGCAACGTCTCCGATCAGCTCTAGCATAACGGGTTTCTCTAACGTATCATTGGCATTCTCCTGCCACTGGCGGCGTTCCATATACTTCTCAAAGTTTTCCTCATTATCGTAAAACTCAGGTCCCCTGTAGCCCATTCCACACGCCTCCGTTTCCTTTATGCAACGTTCAATATGTACAGCCTGAAAGAGTATACATAATGCCAACCAATCTTTCCATAGTAAAAAAGACTGCCTTCTGAACGAATCCAGAAAACAGCCCTTCGTTTATAAGTTGATGTTTCTCAGCCAAAACGCTGCGTTTTGTACCATTTGGTTTCTCTCCGGAATAGCTTATCTCCAATAAGCGAGATAAATGCTTTGACGGATATGACCAGAAATAACTGGGCATATGTGAAATAGGAGAGGCAGGCCACAATAAAATTCTGCGTATTGCTTTGCCCAATGTCTGCTGAGAGTGCGAGATTAATTTGTAGTACATAAATGTAGTACATTAATGCCCATGCTATTACGAGATACACGTAAACATCCCCTGAGAACTGGAAGGGAGAAATGACATTCGGATTAAATAATGCAATAACCTGATACACTAGATTCGAGACAAAAATAATATCCGATACAATAATAGCGATCATAAACCAGAAATAACTTGCAGCATAGTACAGAACATGCAGTTTAATTCTCCAGCTAGTACGGTCAAATAAATGCTTCACATTGTCGATAACAACCTGGTAATTTCCCTTGGACCAGCGCTGGCGCTGTTTCATATATACCGATAATTGCTCAGGTTCCTGCTGGTAAGCCTCTGCTTGTGGCGCTAATGCAATAAGCTGACCCCGAGTAAGAATATCAAACGACACGGCCGTATCTTCCGTGATCGCATCAGGGTCCCATCCACCAATCTCACGGATCAGTGCTGCCTTGATAATATAGTTCGTACCAGGAATCGTGCCCAGTTTGAATAACTCCCATAGCCCCGTATGGTGAACACGTTGGACCGTTACAAGTTCCAGATTAATGCAACGGGAGAGAAAATTCTGACCCCGATTACGAGCTTTGTTTCGACCAAATACAGCACCATACTTCTCCGGGTTTTCCAATGCTTTTTGTGTCAAAAACATTAATGCATTCCGCTCAGGCGCCGCATCTGCGTCATAGATACATATCCATTCTCCCCACGCCAGTTCAAGGCCATCATTCAAAGCTCCCGACTTCCCACCTGTACCGGTACGCTCCAGAATGGTAAAGTCACGATCTGCATAACTCGTCTTGGCCTTGAGTTCCTTCAGGCGCTCTGCTGTATTATCTGTACAATTATCTGCAATAACAATAACTTGAACTTTATGCTCAGGGTAGTTCAGACGCAATATATGCTCAACGGTAGACACGATAACTACCCCTTCATTATGCGCAGGCACCATGACAGTCACAGTGGGGTAATCATCCATACTTTCAGGAATTTGAATTCCCTTTTTTTCTTGTTTGTTAATGAAACGGATAGCTCCAGCCATAATGACAATCGACTCGGTGACGGATATCCAAATACTGAGGATGGACATCAACAGCAGGAAATCAGCCATTCAATTTCCTCCGATCATATTTCCTGTTAATTTTCCCTCGAAAACGAAGAGTCGCAAAGGTTAATATAAGAATCGTAATGGCAAAGAAACTGCTAACTACAATACATAATGGAACAAACCATGTTAAATAATTCACAGAAATACTCCTCCCCCATAGCATCTAGATGTATTCACCAATGAGATCTGTCTCTGTGTTCCGTTCCAGTGCCGCAATAACAGCATCGATATCCTCATACTTACTGAATTGTTCCTTCTGGAATACCAGTGCACCCGATCGAATAACCGTCTGCAACTCATTTCCCTTTTTATCGATGATTTGCAGATCCATCATGGCTTTTTTGATCCGTTGTGTCAGGATGGGCAAGTACTCCACATTGGTCATTGGACAGATAATCACAAAACGTCCTCGATCCACAAAAAATTTATAATCCTCAAACCGAATCTGCTTCTGTATGGTAGTGGATAGTTCAAGAAGGAACTGTGCATAACGTACGGAACCGAGAGATTCCAGTACCAACGGCAAAAACTCGATCTTGAACATCGCCATGCTGAATCCATATTGCTCCGAATAACGTCTGGCTAGATTACTTTGCTTAACAAGCGTATCCGCAAGTGCATCCTTATTGCCCAGAGAGGTATCCAGATCAATCTCCGGATTACGCTCCTGAAGCTCCTGCAGACGCTCCATGACACGCGCATTGCGCACAAGACTTGCCTTGATAAAAGCAGCCACAGCCACATTGGCTGGAATGAGCAGCCACCAAGAGAACGTAAGTACACTTACATCCGCGTAGGTAACAAGCCATACAAAATAAGAGACCAGATAGATAAATCCGGCGACGACAGATACCCCGACAGGTATCACAAAACCCAGGATCAGCGCTGCAAGCGACACAATGCTAAACACCACATCCAGTGTAGTATAACTCTGATTCATATAAATCTTAAGATAGACAACGAGCTGCTGGATTACGGCTAATCCAATCAAACTCGCATATCCCCATGCAATACGAAGGATGGGTGCTTTATTCCTCATAGGTTTCTTCTCTCCAGTAGATTGGTTAGTGATATTTCGAGTAAACAATATATGACATGAATAGACAAACATTATGTTAACACATAGTTGAATATATTAAACGACATTTTTATTACTTTTTAAGTAACTTTTGTAATTCAGTCTCCCCAAGCAAAGGAAACAGGTTATCAAACATATGTGTGTTTCCACTAAATACATATCCGCCTGGATAACTGGCATCCAGACTACGCATGCTGATCATATGCTTATACAGCTGTTTCGCCCATTTTGGATCACCTGATTGAACCGCAAGCAGTATCGCGAGTCCATATACGGATGGAGATTGGTAAGATACCGCAGGTGTGCGAGTACTACGCTTATATTGTCCCGGCAGCTGATGACGGGTATTGAATTCTTTTTTCAAAAAAGCAATGAGCTTGTCCGGTTTGCGGCTGGTCGCAGTTAGATGGTTCGCTACGATCAGCTGATCAATCAGATTCACTGTGTCATCATATGTATACTCTTTCGTCCCCACATTGAATGTTTTCGGATAAAATATCCCGTCATCCGGCATACTCTTCAACATGGATTCGTACTTGGCATATGTGCCCGGCTCCAGCATTTCATGCTTCTCCATTAATTGGAGAGACGGTAGATCCACATAAACCAGGCTTAACATATCCGCGGAGTAACCGTTGCCAAAATCGTGAAAATCAACATAATATCCTTTATTCTGAACCGACTGCGTCAGTGTACGGGAAATATCCGAGGCCGTTGCCAGTTTGGCTTCTCTTCCCTGTTGCCATTGATCTGCTGCCTTTAATAAGGCACCTACAATTCGGAAATCATCACCGAGCGCGTTAGTGGTCACGTGAGATTTTCCCTCAGCATCCAGCTTCCAGGCAATATATTTTTGCGGCATGAGGAAATAGGTCGTCAGCAGCTCATAGCTTTGCTCAAATAACGCCTGATCGTTCTTGGCTACAGCATATTGCATCCAAAGACCAAGTGATTCAGATAAAACCTCTCTGCCTGCTACGATATCCGCTTTTTCGGATGTGGCATCCTGCAAATAGGACGCAAGTAAACCATTGGGATTGGTCATATGATCTTGGACAAAGGATACTGTAGGGGATAATTCATTCATCACGAACCGCTCCTTCATGAAAATAATGAACGCTGCTGCAATACTGACCACCAACATGACCAACCACGTTACTGTTTTCCGGTTCATTCTCTTCATGATTCCCTCCTGTATTTTTGCTATTGTGAGATAATGACTCTGCTCCTTGAGATCGGTTCGGCTAGGGTCTGGGATGTAGGGGTCAAGGATAGAGGTATTGTTCATTCTAAGATATCCATGTAGGACCGCCGTCCGCCCTTTTTGACAAATTTCCAGTCTACCTCGATGTTGTGGCGCATTCGGCGGAGAAGCTTAACCGCGGTCTCTATATCTTCATCCGTAAAGCCGTCCAGCGTCACCTGGTCGGAATGCTCGCCCTCTTTACGAATGAATTCCCATGCTTTCAGGCCAGCTTCTGTCGGATATAACAACTTGTTCTTCTTATTGTCTATTGCCGACTGTTTGACAATAAATCCATCGGATTCGAGTTTGCTAATCGCTCTGGCCGCTGTCGTTCGATCTACTTTGATTAGTTCAGCCAGCTGGTTGGGAATAATGCCCGGATTCTCACATATGCGATAAAGATACAGATATTGGCCTCGGGACAAGTTCAGATGTTGAAATTCGACATTGCTGATCGAATCCAGACAGCGGGCAATCATGCCAATTTCACGCAACACTTCTTTTTTATCAGTCAATGCGCTCACGCCCTTTTATAAAATTGTTGCATTCACAACATAAATAGTGATATAACTACAGTTAACTTGGATTAAATTTTAACCAAGATACTCACATGGAACGGCTGCAATGATTATGCTATATACCAGTTTATCATGCCCGGATATGATTACTATCGTCCAAAGGAGAAACATTCATGAATACAACGATTGTTGAAGTTAATAATCAGGAATTGCTCGATGCCTGCTTCGCCATTCGAACTGCTATTTTTGTCGAAGAACAAGGCGTACCCGCAGCGGATGAATTCGATGCTTATGATACATTAGACGCGGAGGCACGCCACATTCTGCTCTACGTAGACGGTGTGCCTGCTGCTTCCTCCAGACTGCGCATTGTGGAACAGGTCGCCAAATTGGAACGGATCTGCGTCATGCTCGATTACCGCAAACACGGCCTGGGCCGTGTGCTGATCGACAAGCTGGAGCAGATGGCTGTTGCCGAAGGACTTGAGAAAGCGAAGCTGCATGCACAGGTACAAGCTTCCGGGTTCTACGAACGTCTCGGATATGCACCCGCTTCGGAAGTATTTATGGAAGACGGCATCCCCCATCTGTTGATGACCAAAAAACTGAAATAATGAAACTCCAAAAAACGCCTCCGTTATCACTTCTCAGTGATATACAGAGGCGTTTTGCATTAAGACCAGGCAACGCATTCGCAACCCAACAACGGTAAATGGCACGTAGAGGCACCCATTAGAGCAACCGAGTATCCTAACTTTACTTGCCAGCTCCGCATTGTATCTTATCCCAGTGCCAGACGATCTGGCTCTGATTCGGCAGTGTTGTTCTTCATTTGTTTACTGCGCAACTGTCCGCAAGCAGCATCGATATCCGTACCATGTTCCATACGTACAGTGGAGTTGATGTTGTTCTTTTTGAGCGTATCATAGAAACCCAGAATCGATTCTTCTGTACTCCGTTGATACTGACTGTGCTCATCCACCGGGTTGTATGGGATCAGATTCACACTGACCATACTTCTGCGACTGGACAACAGTTCAGCGAGCTCCGCGGCATGCTCACGTTGATCGTTAACATCACGTAACAGGATGTACTCAAACATGATGCGTTTGTTCGTTGTAGCCAGATAATAATCCACTGCATCCATCAATTGCTCAATCGGGAAAGCCCGGTTGATCTTCATGATGTGTGTACGCAGTTCATTATTAGGTGCATGCAGAGAGATTGCCAGGTTAACCTGCAGACTACTGTCTGCAAATTCCTTGATCTTGTCCGGAAGGCCACTCGTGGACACAGTAATCCGTTTCGCCGCCAGCGCCAATCCTTTGCGATCCTTGATGACTTCGATGAAATCACTCATGTGTTGGAAGTTGTCGAATGGTTCGCCAATCCCCATCACAACGACGTTGGTTACCCGCTCGTCTTGACCCGCTGCATCCAGATGTCGCTGCACATGCATAATCTGTTCCACAATCTCTCCAGCGGTCAGGTCTCGGCTCTTCTTGATCAGACCGCTCGCACAGAAGCTGCAACCAATGTTACAGCCCACTTGTGTGGTCACACAGACGGTAAGCCCGTATTTTTGCCGCATCAATACTGTCTCAATCAGGTTGCCGTCCTGCATCCGAAGCAGAAACTTCACGGTACCATCTGCCGATTCCTGCTTCACATGTTCGCTCAGCGAGTTCATTGTGAAATGCTCGGAAAGTACATCCAGACATTCTTGACGGACATCGGACATCGCCGGGAAATCGTGTACACGCTCTTGATATAACCATTCCCAGATCCGGGATGCACGGGATTTCTTCTGCCCATGTTCCGGCAGCCAGGAACGTAATTGCTCTAATGTTAATCCATATATGGATGATTTGTTCATTGTATAATCCTCTTTTCGCAAAAAAGCATATGGCTTATCGGTCCTACCCAAAAAACCTCTACTCCGTATTGTCCCAAAATTGACGAGGGAAAACAAGGGCTTTTGCATTTCTTCCAAGAGGTTTTATCCATGGTAAATCTGCACAACAGACCATATTTCACCCTATCGGGCCTTCACCATTAGAAGTGAATGATACCGGATGTGTGCAGTAGAACCAGCAGAACCAGGATCGGAGCTACGTAACGCAGCATGAACAGCCACACCCGGAACCATCCGGAACGCAGGCCGGAAGCTTCCGCAGCCGTTTTCCAGAAGTATCCGGCAAAAATCGTCACAAGCAATCCACCTACAGGCAGCAGGATGTTGGATGCTACAAAGTCCATCCAGTCGAACACACTCTTCGATCCAATCGTCCATTCAGGCTGCAAGCCGAGCGACAATACCGAAGGAAGTCCCACGATGAAGACCGCTAGCGAAATAACCCATACCGCACGACTGCGGCTCCAGGACAAACGTTCCATGAAATATTTCACCGGAACTTCCAGCAAGGATACTGCTGACGTCAATGCCGCAATAGCCAACAGGATGAAGAACAGTCCGCCAAACAAGAAGCCAAGTGGCATCGCCGAGAAGGCCGCCGGAAGTGCCACAAAGATCAGTGACGGTCCTTGGTCCGGTGCAATACCAAACGAGAATGTTGTTGGGAAGATGATCAGACCCGCAATGAATGCATAGATCAGGTCACCCGCGCCGACGGCGACGGTTGCCGCACCGAGGGATTGATTTTTATCTACATACGAACCGTAGGTTACAAGAATACCCATCCCCAGTGACAGGGAGAAGAAGGCATGTCCAAGCGCAACCAGTGCGGATTCCGTTGTAAGCTGCGAGAAGTCCGGATTCAGGAAGAAGGATACCCCAGCTCCTGCACCCGGCAATGTAACTGCACGAATCATCAGGATAATGAGCAGTACCAACATCGCTGGAATCAGTACCTTGTTAAACTTCTCGATTCCGTTAGATACGCCTTTGGCAACAATCCAGCCTGTGATCAGAACTGAAACCAGTTGCCACACGATCGGCATATAACCGCCTATGAAGGAATTGAACTGTCCGGCATAATCCGGATTGTTGAACAATGTTCCACTAAATGACGTAATTGCATATTGCAATGTCCAGCCCGCAATAATGACGTAAAAGGACAGGATGATAAACGGCGTCAATACTTGCAGCAAACCGGCCGCGAGCCAACCCTTATGTCCACCTGCTTTGATAAAAGCCGTAGCTGCACTACCTCTGCCACTGCGACCAATCGCAAGTTCCGCCAGTAGCACCGGCAGACCAATCAGCAGCAAACAGACGATGAAGAGCAGGAAAAACGCAGCCCCTCCGTTCTCACCCGTAATGTACGGGAATTTCCACATGTTGCCCAGACCAACCGAACTACCAATGGCCGCCAGGATAAATCCAGCTTGGGAGAAACGTTCTCCTTTGCCAGCGTTGTCTTGATCTAGATTAGGCTTACTAAAATTCATCGTATCTACTCCATCACTTTAAAGTTTTCCCGTAATTATATACTACTCACCTTGTCAGGTCATTCGAAATTCGAAATTTGTCGAAATGTTATTTTTTTACATATAAAACACACGGAAATCTTCATCTCATAAGTTCCTTAAACACAGTATGTGATAAAGTCCGTTAGTCCAACCGTATGAAGTTTCAACAAATCCCTATTCCCAACCGTTCAAAGCCCAATAGAATCAAAAAGAGGTGTCCCCTCAGCCACTTGGATGACTGCGGAGCACCTCTCTTTTTGAATTACACTTTGATTTGAAGTAACTCGTACTTGATAACGCCCATCGGAGCATTGACATGAATGACGCTGCCCACTTCTTTGCCCATCAATTCCTTGCCCAGCGGGCTCTCGTACGAAATTTTATTATCCGCAACATCGGCCTCGGCAGGGCCAACCACTTTATATTCAATCTTCTCGGCGAACTCAATGTCATTAAGCAACACCGTCGATCCAATGCTCACTTTGTTGGAGTCTATATTGTCTGAAGAGATGACTCTTGCTTTTGTCAACATCTTCTCCAGAATCAAAATCCGTGTCTCCATAAAGGCCTGATCATCTTTGGCTGAATGATACTCACTATTTTCCTTCAGGTCACCGTAACTGATCGCGAGTTTCAGACGCTCAGCCAGTTCCTTACGCTTCACCGTCTTCAAATCCCTCAGTTCGTCCTCCAGCTTTTCCAAGCCTTCCTGTGTCAAAATCACTTCATCATTAGCCATTTTTCCATCTCCTAATCCTGCTATCTATCTATATTCTAACCTATATCCACTCCAAAGGGTTAGCATACCCCAGAAAAAGAAATAGCTCATCCATATATTGTATTTCAATGAGATCAAAACCATGTCCATCTCTTGAGATGATTTTCAAGGTTATCCTATGAATTGTACCGTTACAATTGGTTCAACTGATCATGTTGTTTTCACCCGTTGAATTTTACAATGAACTCAGGGCAGCAGAAGTTTTATAACCATCGCCTGCAGTCCACTATATGACGTGAGGTGATCTGAATGATTGAACTATTGAATACAACTGAAATACAGGCCTATCTGAAACGGATCGGCATAGATCATATAAAGGAACCTACATTGGAATTCTTATTTGAACTCCAGCGAGCACATGTCCAATATTTATCCTGGCAAACGGTCGATATTTTTGCAGGTCGTCCTGCGGGAATCAGTCTTCAAGAATCGATTCAACTTATATTACAGGGACGTAGTGGCTACTGCTTTCATCTAAATGGTGCATTTAGTGTTCTTCTCCGCTCGCTGGGTTATACGGTTGATTGGCATCGCGGGGGAGTACAGCCTCATGGGGAACAACCCCGTGTGAACTCATTCCATCTCGGTCTGTCCGTCCTTCTGCCGGATGCTGACCCGACAGTTGAGCGCTGGATTGTAGATGTAGGTCTGGGCGGAATGCCCTTTGAACCTCTGCCACTTCGTTATGGAACCTATGGTTCAGCTCCGTTCACGTACCAATTGATGCCATCATCTGTTGTGGCTGGGGGATGGCGGCTTGAGTACGAGCCAAATGGGCCAAGTGCAGGAGTCGACTATGCTCCCGAGGTAGTCCACGATCTGGGGGAGTTCATTCCCAAACATGAATTCTACAGTCAAACGGTCGAATCACCTTGGCATAACGCATTTTTGCTTCGTCAGCGGGATGAGATCCGTAGTCATGAACTACGTGGATGTATGCTTCGAACACATGATTTGGAAGGAATCCAGAAAATAGAGATCCGGAATTATACCGAGTGGCGTAACGTATTAACTGAAATATTCCATGAACCCTTGGTGAATTACAGCGAACTGGAATGCCAGGATATGTGGCAGCGAGTGCAGTCTGCACATACGGAATGGAAACAAGCGCAAGAAGCATGAGAGTCCGTTCCATATAAAGGAAAGTTATTGATCCACGCCGAATACGTACTCAGGTGATTAATGATGATAACTATTCGTGTACTCCAAGTTCCAGAAGTATTGCCCGAGGCGAACTGGAACCAATTGCTGTCGCATGTTTCTGCCGAGCGACGTGCCCAGGCTTCGCGTTTTGTGCGTCAGGCTGACGCGTATCGCTCCGTGCTGGGAGAGATATTGACTCGTGTGACTTTGAGCAAGTTAACTGGACTGAGACCTGCTGAGCTTTCTTTTACCCGTAATTCCTACGGCAAACCTTCACTCAGTCACTATTCGGATGTACAATTCAACGTCTCCCATTCTGGTGATTGGATTGCTCTGATCTTCGGCAGTACAGATGAACTGGGCGTGGATGTGGAAAAAATAGCTCCAATTGACATGCAGATTGCAGAGCGTTTCTTCTCTTCTAAGGAGAGCCAGTTCTTGGCGGCCAAGCCTGACAATCGGCGGCTGGAGACCTTCTACCGTCTATGGACGCTGAAGGAAAGTTATATCAAGGCAGTCGGTATGGGCCTGTCCATACCACTGGATTCCTTCGCCATCCTTCCCAATGAGCGGGAAGATTGGCATTGCGAGCAGGCCGGGACATATCTCTTTCTCAGTCAGCGACTGGATGATGGACATATGCTTGCGGCATGTTCGGCTGGGGGAGAACTGCCGAGTAAGCCGGAAATCGTAACCTTGGAGGATCTGTATACGGAGTTAGTATAGAGTGGTGCTGGGCCTCAACGAGTTGGAATCAGTTGAGTTTTGTAAGAGGCCGCCATTAAGATAATCCTGCTAATGTTAATCAAAAAAGCTAACGACGTGAGTAACACGCGTTAGCTTTTTAACTTTAAATCCACACTCCGTTTACGTCCCTGACGTATTGAATAGACTAATCCCGGCTCCGCAATTTGCCAAGCAAACGGATAATCTCAATGTACAGCCATACCAGTGTTACCATCAATCCAAATGCACCGTACCACTCCATGTACTTGGGCGCACCACGTTCAGCACCACCCTCGATGAAGTCGAAATCAAGGACCAGATTGAGGGCAGCCACAATGACGATAACGACTGAAATACCGATGCCAATCAAGCTGTTATCATGCAGATAAGGAATCGAAATTCCGAAGAAACTCAGTACAAAGCTCAGCAGATACATGATCATGATACCACCGGTTGCAGCCACGACCCCAAGCTTGAAGTTCTCCGTAGCTTTGATCAATCTGGTTTTGTATGCCATCAGCAGGGCGATGAATACAGCCATGGTCAACAGGGCCGCCTGCAAGGTAATTCCGTTATACAGTGACTCATAGGTTGCTGAGAGTGCGCCTAGGAATAGCCCTTCTGCCACGGCATAGACGGGTACTAGATACGGTGCCGCTACTGGTTTGAATGAAATGACAAGTGCCAGAATGAAACCAACGATTAATCCGCCATAAGCGAGCGGCATCACTTGTTGTCCGTTAAAGAACATCATCCATGTTGCAAACGCACTGCCCAGCAGAATCACCAGCGTAATAAACGCTTTGTTCACCGTGCCGTTGATCGTCATGTAATTCTGATACCGATCTTCTCCATATCCTCTGTTTTCAAACGTGCTGTCTTTAAGTGTAGGGTTACCGCTACGACCGATCAACACAATCACCTCTTCATATGTATTTGGTATATCTGTGATACTAAGCTTGGGCTTACTACGTTTCAATTCTACAAGCTACTCCCTCGAAAAGATCGGGATGGCACCAGAAGGGATCGGATGTAATCCTTCGATTACATCCTTACCCCCAGGCGCAACACTTAGGACATATGTCCCAGACATTGCATATTCATGTGATTTTTAAGCGTCTTATTTGTACAAGACTTTATCTACATTGTATTTCGCACGCATCGTGTTGATGATATACGTCTCGTAAATTTCACGATCTACCGGATCTTCAACCAGGCATACTTCAATCTTTGTTACTTCCTCGCGGTGATTCTTAATTGGTGATACCGTGTCTTCAAAATGCTTTTTGATACGTGGTCTTAATTTACGTGCTTTCCCGACAAATAACAATTCTCCAGCGGCATTGTAAAACATGAAAATCCCGCCTAGTTCCCGGGTAATCAGGTGAAAATCAGTAAATCCATAAATGTGGCTAAGCTGTGGATCAACCTGCTTTGTGATGGTTACATCCGGTGTTGGCACAGTAATATTAATCAATAGGCTCACTTCCTCATTATCTATAGGTTTACATCCTATCACATATTATAAAGGGACACCATTTCAATCTATATGAAGTACAATTCACGCAATTTTCGCTATTACGACAAATATTTCAAAAAAAAGGTTAACTTCCCTGATTCAAAGTGGTACTATAGGGGTATGAGGAAGAAATTGGGCACTGAGACATACGTCTTTATATCTACCTCCGTCTATTGTACCCTATGATTGAATATCTTTTTCATGCTGAATTCTGTTATGTGATCACGACAAGAGTACAGTTAGCAAGAACCCTAGCTTATAGATTGTGGATTCATCATCTAATCGACCCTTGCAGCAAGCAAACCTAGAAAGACCTAGATTCATGATTCGCTGTAGATTTTAAGTATCACCTAGAAAGCCTGCAATTATAGTCGTACTGAAGTTAATAGACACACGTAGAAGGTCAGATAGCTATCGATCCTAGAGAGACTAGTCATGCAATGCAACTGTAGAAATTATAGCAGCAGTACTATAGAAAATGGATCAAGTTTCACCACCAGGCCCCGGCATACTGCCAGGGCTTTTTTGCGTTTGTGCGAACAACCAACCACACGCTCAGGGAAACAGAGGTATCGTGGTTCTTTCTGCTGGGTTTATAATATGGCAAGATACCAGTAGAGGGAGTGATGGGATGTATTCCGATCTGAAATTGACGGAGGACCGCCCTGTATATATACAAGTTAAAGATTATATGAAGCGATTGATGCTCAAAGGCGGCCTGCAAGCCAAACAAAAGCTGCCCTCGACCCGTGAACTCAGTACACTCATGAAGGTTAGTCGCAGCACGGTCCTGCTCGCTTATGCCGAGCTTGAAGATGAAGGGCTGATCTATGCAATCAAAGGCAAGGGCAATTACGTCAGTGCCTCCATCGAAACACCTGAGGCAGCAGCAAGCTGGGAACTGGACTGGACGACAGAGGTAAGCGAGTATGCCATTCAGGCAGAGCAGTACGATCTGATGAAACATGGCTCCGGAGCAGAGCGCGGTGAGATATCGTTTACCAGCATAGCACCGGATGAAAAGCTGTTTGATCTGCACAACGTGAAACGGGCTTTTCTGGATCGCATGTCACTTGAAGGCGAAGTACTGCTGAATTACGGATATGCGCAGGGATACAGACCGCTGATGAACTATTTACTACGTTATATGGAGAACAAAGGTGTTGACCTCCGTGGCAAGGACATCCTGATCACCAACGGATTCACGGAAGGTTTCGATCTGGTGCTTGGAGCGTTGCGCAAAAAAAGCGGAAAAGCGCTCTGCGAGAATCCAACGCACCACACGGCGATCAAAAATCTGAAGCTGCACCAGTTCCACCTGACCGGTGTGAATATGGAGCCAGATGGCTTGGACTTGAAGCAACTGGAACATGAACTTGAGGCAGGTCCATATGATCTGGCGTATCTTGTGCCCTCCTATCACAATCCAACCGGGATTGTGACGTCCCCTGCAAAACGGGTAGAGATCATCCGGTTGATGAACAAGTATCAGGTTCCCATCATTGAGGATGGATTCAACGAAGAATTGCGCTATTCCGGTTCCCACGTATCTCCCCTGATCGCCAGCATGGGCAAAGGCAATGGACTGGTGTATCTGGGCAGCTTCTCCAAAGTCCTGTTCCCAGGTCTGCGGGTAGGTTGGATTATTGGGGATGCGGCGCTGATTGATTATCTGGAGAGTATGAAACGGGCACGCAGCATCCATACCTCCACGCTGGACCAATCATTATTGTATCAATATCTGAGCAACGGTAATTTCGAGAAATATTTGAAGCGAGCTCGTACGGAGTATAAGCGAAAATACGAGTTGGTTGTGCGTTGCCTGAAGCAGCATCTGCCAATGTGCCGGATTTCCGGTGCGGGTGGTCTGCATCTGTTCGTGCAGTTCCCGTCCGAATACAGAACCCGTGAACTGCTGGCGGCCTGTAAAGTGAAAGGTGTAACGTTCACACCAGGGGATACCTTTTATCTGGAACATGGTCAGGGTGTAAACACGATGCGTCTGGGTTTCTCCAGAGTCAGCGATGAGAATATACGTAAAGGCATTCGCATCATTGGCGAGACAGCAGCTCAAATGAGATAAGGAGGATTTCACATGAAAGTTGGCGTGATTATGGGCGGTACATCTTCAGAACGGGATATTTCACTGCTCACCGGACAGGAGATGATTGCGAATCTCAATAGAGACAAATACGAGGTTGTGCCCATTGAGCTGAACACCAAGCGCGATCTAATCGACAAGTCAGCGGGGATCGATGTGGCACTGCTTGCCCTGCATGGCAAATACGGCGAAGACGGTACGGTCCAAGGCACACTGGAATCTCTGGGTATTCCCTACACAGGCTGTGGTGTGCTTGCAAGCAGTGTATGCATGGATAAAGACATGTCCAAACAACTCATGCAGCATGCAGGTGTGCTTACCGGGGAATGGCTGCGGGTGAACCATATGGAGGAACTGTCCTCCATTGCTGTTCAACAATTAACGTACCCCGTGGTGGTCAAACCCAATTCGGGCGGTTCCAGTATCGGTACCCAAGTGGTGAAGGAAGCTTCCACTCTGCCCGCCGCTGTAGAGGCTGCCCTCGCCTGGGATGACACGGTCATGATTGAACAGTATATCGAAGGTGAGGAGATTACCTGTGCCATTCTGGATGGTAAGATGTTGCCGGTGATCTCCATTCGTTCGAACGCTGAGTTTTTTGACTATGCTTCCAAATACGATGACCACGGGGCCGATGAGCAGGTTGTGCAATTGCCTTTGGACCTTCACAATCGCGTTGAAGCCGCGGCGTTGGCCTGCTATCAGGTGCTCAAATGCAGCGTCTACGCTCGCGTGGATATGATGATTCGGGAAGGCATGCCGTATGTGCTTGAAGTGAACACGCTGCCGGGTCTTACCCGTAACAGTCTGCTGCCCAAAAGTGCAGCTGCTGCAGGCATTACTTTTGCAGAGCTGCTGGATACCATTATTGAACTTTCATTGAAGGAAAGACCCAAGGAGGATACAACATTATGAGCCTGGATGTAACGATTAGACATAGCTCCCCTACCGATCTGCAAGATATGGTCATTCTGATGGACCAACTTGGTTATCCCACCACGTACGCCGAGATGGAAGAGCGCTATACCCATATCTCTGCGGACGCAAACTTTACTACACTGGTTGCTGAAGCACGAGGCCGCGTAGTTGGACTGATCGGATTACAGACGTCTTATCTATATGAAAAGAACGGAAGACACTGCCGTATCTTGGCATTGGTTGTACACGACCAGTTCAGGGGCTCAGGCATCGGTCGTCAGCTCATTCTTGAAGCTGAGCAATGGGCAGCCACGCATAACGTGGATTCCTTGTCTCTGAACAGTGGCAATCGCCCAGAACGTGAAGCTGCACATGAATTCTATCGCCAGATGGGCTTTACAGCCGGGAGTACCGGATTTAGCAAAAAGCTACAGATTCTACAGCACACTTAACCTGAGGATGATGTGCTATTTCAAATTTCACACCAAAAAGAACGCCCTACTCCGCACATTGGCGGAAACGGGCGTTCTTCAGTATATATCTATGTCGCATTGATGTGCTGTTGATGATTATGGGATCAATATTTGGCTGACTGCGCACCATCAATTGGAATAATAGCTCCATTGATAAACGGTGCTTCGCCAGACAGCAGGAAGGCAACGAGGCGCCCTACTTCCTTCGGTTCACCCAAGCGCTTCGCTGGGTTGTCCTTCACGAACTCTTTGGATGCTGACTCCCAGTCATCTGGATTGATCTGTTTGAACGAACCGATGACCATATCTGTCAGAATGGCTCCAGGTGCAATTGCATTAATGCTGATCCCGTGCTCGGCGTATTCAATCGCCGCATCTTTGGTCATGCCGGCTACGGCATGTTTACTCGCTCCATAGGCAATCTGGTTTGGCACGGCGCGAATGCCACCGACAGAGGACGTGTTGACGATGTAGCCTTCGCCCTGTTTCTTCATCACAGGCAAGACGTGCTTCAACCCGTAAAATACACCCTTCAGATTGATATCGATAACTTTATTGAACATCTCCGTCTCGTAGTTCTCGATCAGGTTTTGCTTGCCTTCAATGCCTGCATTGTTGAAAAATGCATCGATACGTCCAAACTCATTGACAGTATCGCTAACATACTTCTTCACAGCTTCTTCGTCCGATACGTCACCTTCAATTAGCAGAAATTCGGCATGCTGTACCTTTTCCGAGATCACACGCTTGGTCTCTTCCAGCGCCTTCATGTTCACATCCACTAGGGTAAGCTTAGCCCCTTCACGTGCAACTTCCACAGCAGCTGATCGTCCAAGACCGGAGCCACCACCTGTAATCAGGACCACTTTACCCGCAAATCGTTCAGTCATAATTCATAGACCTCCCTTTGCGTTTTTGACATCCTCCATACGTAAATACCCATTTCTTCATTTGCTCTAATCTAACGGGGATCTGTTACAACCAGCATCTCAACCGGATTAGTATGCTTCCGTATTCGCCCTGCCATTCGTCCTCAGGACTTCATAGCCTCATAGGCTGCAAGTAATTCCTCTACTTCTATTCCATTGATCTTCATCCCGTTCACTTGACACTGTTCCAACTGCACTCCAGATAGATCGCAATCGATAAAGCGACTTCCCCCAAGATCACAATGCGCCCAATGCATGGGTACACGGTCAGATCCAAGATGTGTATCCTGGAATTGAACGCCATCCAAAGCACAGAATTCAACCTTGCTATCGGTTAGGCGTAAATCAGCTAGCAATATATTGGTCATATTTAGATTGGTAAATTTGCTTCCACTCAGGTTGCAGTCGGTAATCCGACTATTGGTCAGATTACTGGTGCTGTAACGGACTGAGTCCAGATTAGCTTGAACATATTCAACCACTGACTCACCCGAGTCCATGGATAATGCCACGTCACATGTTGGATCAAAAGGATCAATTGACATGTTCTTCTCATATCCAAACTCATCCTCAGATGCATAGATACAAACATATCCCATTTTTTCGTAAAAATGATGATTATCCTGCTGCCGACCTGAGGTCTCCAGCTTCCAGATTTCAATCTGCGGAAATTCAGTCTCAATAAGCCTCATGACTTGAGTTCCCACGCCACGTCCCTGGCATACGGGATCAATATAGATCTTATCAATCCTGGCATGTTTTCGTCCGAGCACGTTAACACTCACCCCGCCAATAACACATCCATCTGATTCTACAACATAATAATCCCATTCACGGATCACGTAACGATGCATTCGAACTGACGAATAATCAGGTGGACATAAATTGTTATCGATATCCTTCGCACTATCCGCCCAGACTTCTATGGCATGATCAAAAGCACGAGTACAAATCTCTGTAAGTACAACAGCATCTTCTTGCTGCGCTCGTCGTAAGCGAATTTCAGAATGTAACTGCTTCGGTTGCACTGGTTCGGACTTTACTTTGAGCAGTTCAAAATAATCGTAGTTCTCCTGGTCCACTAGCTTTTTGCGAGAGATATAACAAAAACCCGTATACTCCAGAACTTTGCGTGACGGCTGGTTGTACGGCTTCACAATGCCCACGATTCGATCCAGCAAGGTATGCTCAAATACATATGCTGTTAGCGCCTGCACAGCCTCTGTGATGTATCCTTTATCCCGGTAATCCCGGGAGATGGCGTAAGCCACCTCGCGGTCAGCACAGTCCAGCATGTCATTCGGAAACACACCACACCAACCGATGATATGCTGGTCTTCATTGTGTACAACGGCAAGCAGGATGCGTACATCTTCCGGGTTGAACTGTTCGTAACTGCCAACAACGAATTGTAAAAATTCGCGCAATTGCTCCTCAGTCATCTTCCAATCTGGCAGGATATCTGTGATTTCAGGTTGTTGGGTTAATGCATACACGACAGCCTGATCTTCCAGCGTAAATGGACGCAACGTAATCGAGTTTGAATGGATGAATAATTGACTTTTCATATACAACACCTCTGGGGATTTATTTAGGATGACACAACAAAGAGGAGCACCTCTAATAGAGGCACTCCTCGATCTGTTTCATCATTTCAGAAACGCCGAAGCTCCTCGTAATGGGTCAAAAGGACACACGTATCCCGTTAATGTTCTAACGGAATTTTTGCGGTGTTCTTTTCACGATCATTACGAGAAATCTGGCATACTCTGAAATCCCCTCTCTTACTAAGGATTACTTATAACGTCTCACTTAAGGACGGTCAATGTAAATCCAGCCTGTTTCTTGTTCCTTATCTACAGTAGCTCCAAGGGATTCAGCCACAAAGCGCAGCGGCACATACGTCTTGCCGTCCTTGCCTACATAAGCGGATTCCACCATAGTTACTTCTTTACCAGCAACGGTTGCCTTCTTGGAACCTACGGTCAGGACAATCTCATCACCAGTGATGTCGTCAATGACAACGATTTGGTTCGAGCCTTTGGTCCATTTCACTTCAGCATCCAATTCTTCAGACACGTAACGAAGTGGAACAAATGTTGTATTCTTAACCGTGATCGCCCCAGCGTATTCATCATCCGGGAAGAGCACTACACTTTTACTCGTGATCCCAGCTTCATCTTTCAACAATTGGTATGCCAGTGAATTGGAATCAAAATTGCGCAGCATCTGTCCAGGCGTAATATCATCCTTCATCAGATCCATGACGCCACCCGAAACATCCACTTCATCAACTGCAACCGTTCCACCGATATTCCACTGTTCACTGTCTCCACTTACGGTTACAGAGTTCACCGGCAGATCCTCAGAAGCAGGCAGCGCTACTTTCAGTTCAAAGTTTTGCTTGCGAATATCCAGCTTGCTGTCGAGATAGAAATCCAATTTCAGTTTGGTATCTGTGCCAAAAACCGTTTTGAATTCAGGGGTCTCATTCAACAGGTTGTTCAGCTCCTGATCATAATTGACCAGCATACTGTCCAGTCCTACTTTGATGATGGCATATAGTGACGCAACGGCTTCATCTTTCGATTCAGGAACGATCGAATTCAGCGTTTCATCTCCCCCGCCCTCAACCTCATTCACAGCTTCAAGTACAGGGTAGAACACATCATACAGATCACCAATCAGGTCTTTCAGTCCCTGCTCATCTTTCGAAATACTCGTCAGGAACGGTTTAACCATAGCAAGCATCTCTTCACCACTAACTTCCAGATGCAGCTTGGAGAGGCTAAGCGCTTCGCCATTCACGGATTCCTGTACCGGTGTTACGGAGATGTTCTTCGGATTGGACAGATGCTTCAGGACAAAAGAGAACAGTTTCGGGGAAATTTCCTCGAGTTGTTTCTCCAGAGCCTTCGTATCTACCATCGGAAGCGCTTGTGCATCTTGGAGCGTATCCAGAGATATGTACAGCGGTTTCTGGGCTCCGTCCAGATCAATGACCAATTGGGACTCATTCATGGACAGGTGGAAAGGTAATTTCGTTCCCTCCATGCTCAGTGTACCTTTGATCGATGCAGTCTTCGCATCTTTCATTTTGGCTTGATCAATATCCAGGGATATGGAATTAATGAGTTCGATCATTTCAAGGTCTTTATCTGTAGCAAATTCCTTAGCCGGTTCTATGTTTATATTCATGGATTGTCTGGATTCACCGGACTTGATACTCGCGCCATTGGCCATTGCTTTGCCAACGTCTACTCCACCCACAGCCTGACATCCTGTAAGAACAACCATTAAAAGTACTAGTGGCACTGCCATCCATTGGACTAACTTCCGATTCGTAATATGAACTCCTCCTTAGAAAAATATGGTTCATTTCCATTATGAAGGTATAGGTAATTCTTGTAAACGGATACGCAAAAAAATAAACCAAAAGGCCGGAACATGTCCGACCTCTGGTCTATCTATATTTCAGCATATCGTATGTTTCGATAAAACATCCTGCTTCATTATGCAATGCCGGGAGTTATTCTTGCTCCTGATCTTCTGCGAGTTTCTCATCCGTTTCTTCATCTTCCGCAGTTGCGGGAGTCTCGAATTGATCCGGCTCGTCCTCTTGAATGGCTTTGTTCTCTTCGTTCTGATCCTGTGTCATATCGCATTCCCTCTCTTCTACCGGATAGTCATGTCATCAAGGCCTGAGCCTTGTGTCTATCAATAACCCGAATAGGAGCAGTTCAAACCTACCAAACCATCATTACACTTCTTAGAAAACATAAAAAACAATCCCGTTTCCACTCGCAGCCGTTGCCTGAAACAAGGCCTGGATATCATCCACAGTCTGAACGATCTCCTGAAATGTCTCTTCCGCATCCCAATCTTCCATGACAGGATAGACGCCTTCAGTGATCATCTGGTCCAGACTATACCGCTGCTTTAATTCTTCCGTTGTAAGCTGCTCCAATGCCATGTAGGCCTCCAGCACCTGCTCATTACTGAGCAAGAACAGATCCATGTCCGAATAGTTCCCCAAGTATTGCTCACCTGCAAGAGGCACCACATAGCCCAGGGGCGGCTCTCCTTCTATCAGGTTACCGTTTAGTGTGAATTGAAGCATCTGCCACGTTTTATCAATATCCAGATCAACTGCACAATCATGCACACTGATTTCACCTGACTTAATGGATTCAACTAGCTCCTTCGTTACCACAAGATATCTGCCGGACATTCCCATACCGTTATCCCTCCTGTGTAATTGGTTCTGTTGTTCCCCATTAACCGTGCTTGATGTAAAAGAATCGGGGTATTGTGACATATAGTGAATCAACTCATCAGGTATAGCCCACTTGAACACACTAGTCAGTAGAGGATTACGAAAAAAGGATCGAACCGCTTCCATATTTATGTCCGCTGAATAATCTTCAAATAGGAGCTCTTCTCGCTCCCCTGATCGACACTGCAGATTTGCCACCTGTGCAAGCGAAGATTGTTCAAAGATGAAGTCAATCATACGAATAACAACAGGTTTTACATACTTTGACGTTATTATGTGTACTTCCATTCGCTGCAGATCATAGATTAAGGAAAATACTGTATCTTCGCGTTTGGCAGAAGCCAGTACCTTGAAGAGTGCGTCTGGATTATCAAGAAATGTCCCAGAATTAGTATAAATGTCGGCAACACATGAAAACCGATCCATTGAATTCTTCTCATAATCGTCCCATTGTGACCATACATTCTGCCCTGACTCCAGTTCACGTATTGCATCACTATACGCGGTATTTGTAATTACAGGCGCCTCCAAAGGCGCGGAATGCACACACATATGACCCTGGAGAAACTCCACAATTGCATAATTTCCGGTGCGATCTGCGATTAAATAATGCAACTGGGAAGTGCTCTGATCTATTCGGATTCTCCCCGCTGCCTCCAATGCTTCATCTACAGTACTGCATGTATCCAAAAGATACTGTATCCACTGAATCTCACTTACAACTGGAAGGCCGTCTTCAGCTGGATAGTGGGTCGACCATAACGTGGTCTGTTCAATCACAAGCCCTGCTTCATTTATGCCTCCATTGGGATTCTCCTTCCCTACTTGAGAAACGGTTAGACTCCCATAGACTGAAGTCCATGATGCAGGAAGAGATGGAGGCATGATCAAGGCAGTTTTCTGCAGTCCACGTTGGTTTGTGAAGAGATATACTCCATCGTAGATCACATCCTGATTTTTGCAGACCCAAAAGTTCTCTTGAGATTTCACTGCGAATGCTGTGCTCATTTCTCCCCCTCCTGATGTGAGAAGGGTGCAGATATATTTGCCATGGACTCCGCTTTACTAAGCCATTCTTCAGAATGTTTGATCGTTTTCTCACCTCCCAGTTCAATGATCGCTGCAAACCTCGCAATTAAAGCCTGCTTGTGTTTCTCCTGCAGCAACTGGACAAGCTTCATCTCGTAGGCTTTTTTCTCCTCTTCTTCCCCTTCCCTCTCTAACTTCTGTTGAATAAAAAGGATCTGTATATCCACTGTATTCTCAGGTGTGAGATCACGCAAATAATGTTGTCCATCAATCAGCACTTCATGTTCGACATGAAAATAATCGGCCAGTTGTTGCAGTCTATCCTTAGGAATTGGTCGACGTTTCTTGACCCAGTCATTAAATTGCTGTGGAGTGAGTCCTACCTCTTTGCACACCTGAGTGTAAGATAACTGGTGAATATGAGCCAAGTACTGCAATACCGTCATTGAGGGCAATGAAACTTGATTCATGCACAACACGTCCTTCACAAATGTATTTTATTAACTCGACATATAATATGTCATTATACAGGAGACATATTATATGTCAACAACGCTTATTCACTTATTTTCATCCTCAATAAGACCGGGTAAACGATAGTACAGATTACAATTGTTGACGGGAAAACATATCATCTCAAGGAGGGTGTATACATGAAAAAATTTGATTACAGTCTCAATTATGATGAGTTGGATCTGCGCAAACATCCTGAGCTGTACACCGTAGGCCGGGGCGAGCAGGGTGTGCTGATGGTAGAGCCGTACAAAGGCGAGATTCTGCCACACTGGCGATTCAAAACACCCGAGATTGCGACAGAGTCATCGGAGAAGATCTATGAGCTATTTTTGGAGTATAAGAAAAAGGGAGATTTCGTTGGTATGGATATGGCTCGTAAATTTCTCCAGATGGGTTATACACGGGCCAGACGGTATACAAATCACAAAGGAGGACGCAAATACTCGAAGGAGGATGGCTCGATCTTGCCCTATCAGAATGACAAGGTGAAGGCAGAAGCCGCGGCTATATTTAAAGCACAATGGGAGATTGCGAAGACGGATCCAGACTATGTGAAGATGAAGAAGGAGCATCGGGAAAAGTACGAGTCTGATGAGGCGTAGGATCAACGGTGAAAAGATTGACTTATGGAAACATTTGTCTCAGAATCGATCTTGTTACTGTTCATTTTCAACCATTATATTGGAGAAGAGAGGCGCATTCGATTATGACAGATTCGTTCATCCACTTAAACACAGGCCAGAATATCAGTATCAACGAATCCACCCAACTTCAGGTAACCATTCAATGTACATCATCTCCTTCTCCCTTGGATGTTAGCTGCTTTATGGTGAACGAAGAGGGAAAAGTCCCATCCGACGACTATTTTGTTTTCTATAATCAGAAGGCTGATCCCCATCAAAGTGTGCTTTTGCAACAGACAGAGGAACTGAAATCCTCTTTTGTACTGGATACAAATCAATTACGGCAGGCCCCTGTGGAAAAATGTGTGTTTACGGCAACTCTGGATGCGGGAGGCACATTCGCCAATGTTCAGGCATGTCAGGCGATTGTACGAGCTGGTTCCCAGCAGATTACCTATGAGGTCACGCAGGTCACTGCGGAAACAGCGCTTATTTTCATTGAAATCTACAAGTATCGTGACGGATTCAAAGTTCGTGCGATTGGACGAGGTTTCTTTGGTGGATTGCAGCCGCTGGCAGAATCATTTGGTGTTGAGATCGAGAGTAACGATACTTCAGAAGCCGAACAGGTTCTTAACACGGCACGAGCTGAAGTTGCAGCCGCCTCTCTAGAAGCCCTGGCACCTGTTGCTCCACCGAACACGAATCATGCGCCGCTAAACCTGACCAAGATCGATCTCCTCAAACATAAAGTAACCCTGTCTCTCCAAAAGAAAAAGATTGAACCTATACAGGCACGTGTTGCCGTCGTATTTGACGCATCAGGCTCCATGTACCATCTGTATCGCAAAGGCATCGTGCAAGAAGCCTTCGAACGTATCCTGGCGATTGCATCAGCATTTGACGATAACGGGGAGTTGGACGTCTGGTTCTTCGCCAAAGACTTCTTGCGTGCACCTAGCGTCACCGCCAGGGATTTCGAGAATTATATTGAACGCACATATACGCTGGGAAGCAAAGGTGGTACCAATAACGAACCTCCTGTGATGCAGGATGTCATTCGCAAATATACGATCGAGGAACCCGATGTGAACATTCCAACGTATATTATCTTTTTTAGCGATGGTGGAGTCAGTCAAAAAGGGAAAATCATGCGGCTTATTACCGAAAGTTCAACCAAAAATCTGTTCTGGCAATTCGTTGGCCTGGGACAAGCCAATTACGGTATTCTGGAGAATCTTGATGATATGACTGGACGTTTCATCGATAATGCTGACTTTTTTGCTCTCGACGACATCTCCAAGATCAGCGATGAAGAATTGTACGATCGTCTCCTCACTGAATTTCCAGGTTGGATAAAGGAAGCTCGGGCCAAAGGCATTTTGGCCTAAAGCTTTATCCCTATACCACTAATCAGGCTTGTACTTTTTCTGCTTTACCATCCTTGGAACGTGGACGGAGCATACTTCCTACAATTCGCAACATCAACTTGCGTGGCACGAGGCGGGTGAACTGCGCTGTCCAGTAATTACCGGCCCCCGGCACAGCATAAGGTTTGCCTGACTCGAGTGCTCTCATGGCCACCGCCACGACATGCTCAGGGGTATCACGTTTACCCACCGAGGCTTCATCAGCACCCACTACATCAAAGAACGAAGTATCGGTTGAGCCTGGGCATAGTGCCAAAAACTGAACGCCACGCTTCCTGTTTTCTTCATATAATGCCTCGGTAAAAGAAAGTACAAATGCCTTCGTTGCTCCATACACAGCCATATACGGATCAGGTTGGAAGGCAGCCGTCGAAGACACATTAATGACAGCACCATTTCGCTTCTGTAACATGCCTGGCAAGAAAAGATGCGTCATGTTTGTCAAGGCGAGCACATTCAACATAATCTCCTCCTGCTGGCGGGAACCATCCACCTGTTCAAAACATCCATGGGTAGCAAATCCCGCATTGTTGATCAGCATATCGATGTGTATTCCCCGATTCTGACATTCCTCATATACCCTCTGAGGTGCATCGACTTGAGACAAATCCGATACGATCACCTCAGCCCTTACTTGATATGTACGTTCTATACGTTCTGCCAATTGATTCAGTTTGGATTCTGTTCTGGCCACCAGCACAATATTTTTACCCTTGGAAGCCATTTCGAGTGCAAAAACTTCCCCAATACCTGAAGAAGCACCTGTAATAAGTACCCATTGATGCTGTTCTTTTATCATCTCTCATCCATCCTCTATGCATAATTTGAACACTTGTTTTTACTAGGAAACACTGTTTCTGTATAGAATCATCGTAACCAAAATCCATGACGCTGTCAAATACATTTGTTAAATTTAAATCTAGAACGTGGTGCTTACTTATTAAATTCGGATTAAATTGACGTCATCCGGCGTAAAACAGTAGAATGACCATAAGAAAAAAATATATCGACGTACTTTCATAGAAGACAGACCGCATTTAAGCTGAAGTTTTTCTTGCCATCATCGAATCCTTCAGCTCCGCTGAAAACGTATAAATTCTATAATCTTAAGAAAAGGAAACGTAGTTTCTGTTCAACAACAATACGGTTACGAGGATGAAATCAATGAAGGATCTTAATTCGGGTTCCACAGAATCTGCACATACGGTAACAACCTTTCAGGAAGCCAGACTCCAGCACTCGGATAATCTGCGGCAAAATATTGTGCACGCTGCTGCTGCTTTACTGCAAGAGCATGGACCAGAAGCCGTCACGGTACGCCGTGTAGCTGAACGCATGGAGTGCTCCACCAAAATCATATATAACCTTTTTGGCAAAAAAGAAGGGTTAGCCAAACATCTGTATTTAGAGGGATGCTCCCTCATGGCCCAGCGATTTGAAACTATACCCCGGCAGGCATCGTTCGAACAGTATTTCCGTGATCTGGCCTACGTCTACTGGGACTTCGGCATTTCTCAATCCAGCTTCTATCAGCTGATGTTTGGAGGATCTTTTTCCGAATTCAAACCAGATGGAGAGACCTTACAGGGAACAGCGACTGCACTGAAGCAAGTGTCTGCTTTGGTGGAGATTGCCATTGAACAGGGAATGCTTCAGGTACAAGATCCCATGCTTGCGGTTCGGATGATCTGGGCTCCCTTACACGGTGTTATTCATCTGTATTTGGGAGGCCATATTGAGAGCGAAGAAGCTGCCAAAACCCTCTATGATCATACGTTATCCATGGTTATACACTCCCTTGTGAGTACATCTGCGAATGGATAGGCATTAAATGCTGTTTTAGATACTTTTAGAAGATAAACGAAAAAGGAGCAGACCCATTGGCGTAATACGCCTAGGGCATGCTCCTTTATTTGGTTGACTCTATCTAGTTCCGTAACGGTTTCAGTCGATTAACGTGCCTCTTGGTTCTCAGCTTCCCAACGTGCAATTTCTTTGCGCACAATTGGAGCAACTTCTTTACCAAGCAGCTCGATTGCTCTCATAACATCGTTGTGCGGCATTGTGCCGAGGGGGGTGTGCAACATGAAGCGTGTGATCCCGACTTCTTTACGCAGGTAAATAATTTTCTGAGCTACGGTCTCCACATCACCTACATACAATGCACCTTCCAGGCTGCGCGCCGCATCAAATGTCGCACGGCTGTAGTGTCCCCATCCACGTTCACGACCCAGTATGTTCATGACCGCTTGCGCTGGCGGGAAGAATTTCTCCACGGCTTCGTCTGTTGTATCGGCAATGAAGCCGTGAGAGTGAGAAGCAACGGTCAGCTTGGAAGCATCATGTCCTGCATGTGCAGCTGCTTTCTTGTACAGTTCCACCAGTGGTGCGAATTGCACCGGACGACCACCGATAATGGCAAGCACCAGTGGCAAACCGAGCAGTCCTGCACGAACTACCGATTCCTGATTACCGCCACTGCCAATCCATACCGGAAGTTTTTCCTGTACCGGGCGCGGGTAGATGCCCAGATTGTTAAAGGAAGGGCGGTGTTTGCCTTCCCAGGTTACTTTTTCCGAATCACGCAGCTTGAGCAGCAAATCCAGTTTCTCGTCGAATAACTCATCGTAGTCGTTCAGATCATAGCCGAACAGTGGGAACGATTCGATAAATGATCCCCGCCCTGCCATAATCTCTGCACGTCCGTTCGAAATGCCATCTAATGTCGCAAAATCTTGATATACCCGTACCGGGTCATGCGATGACAGCACGGTTACCGCACTCGTCAAGCGAATATTCTTGGTCTGTGAAGCTGCGGCCGCCAGAATGACAGCTGGTGATGAAGCGGCGTAGTCGGCACGATGATGTTCTCCCACGCCATATACATCCAGACCCACCTGATCTGCCAAAACAATCTCTTCAACAACATCGCGAATGCGCTGCGCATGACTGATAAGTTCTCCTGTTTTTACATCCGGGTTCGTCTCCACAAATGTACTAATTCCGATTTCCATTGTCTGTTCCTCCCTGGTATGAAGCGATCCGTTGTTCATCTAACCTATTGTAAGTAGATCACCTTTTGTTATGTATCTTAATATTGAACTATTTTGATAAAAAACACAAGTACCCTCTGTTTCCAGAGGGCACATTTATGTTTATTTTCTATAGATTACAGCTTATCTATACTTAGTTCCATCAGGTTGGCATTAATTACAACACCGGTCTGTTTCATAAAATTAAATCCCAGAATTCCGTCAATCTCCAAACCATAATCCATATTTCCTATTTCAACTTGAAAATCATTAATCGTTGTTCCATCTACAGTTATAGAATCGAGCGACTTGGTATAAACATACTCTATACCGCCTACACCTCTTATAATATCAACGAGATCATCCTCTTCAGGAACCATTCCTACTTCCCGAACTGCATCTGCATTCAATAATGTACTAGCTGATCCGGTATCCAAAAGGACTTTTTCTAATTGTAGTACTTCTCCTCTAAATTCAAGTTTTATGCTTATGAAGGGTAGACCATAAATCTCTGAAATTTTCATCGAGGACCTCTCATGCCAACATATCGTTCTCTTGCCACAACTTCTGGACGTGAAGTGTGAAAAAAGCAGTATTCCCGTCTGGGATCTTCCTGATGCAATTCACCATAACGTTTTAGTGCCTTTGTAGAATCATCAAATGAATCAATCACTGCCATCTCTTCAATGTAACGCTGGCCTTCTCTAGAGTACGCCTTGGTTGCCTCAAAAACGACCCATTCATTAGGGAATCGCTCCTGAACTTCCTTCCATTGCATAGTGACACCTCCAGACCATTAGATAGAAATATTATATCATGTGGAAACAGTATTCCACGGGCTGACATTCTAAAATACATAGATTTTTAGAACATTGCCTGTAAGTCTATTATTTCTTTCTCCCAATGTACAGCAGATGAGACGAGATTCCCAATATGGAAGGGTCTTTGGCGGCTTCAATCATATATTGCATGAGTTCATCGTACTCGCCACGCTCTTTCCAGTATTGCTGCTGCTCGTCCGTAAGCATCGCTCTAAGGCTGGATGAACCAATCAAGTCAACGGTTTCAAATCCATGTTGCTCCATGAAGGGTGCAACGTCCTGAATATTAAAATAGTATGCTCCCGTAAATCGTCCTTGATCCTGATGATCGAATATACCCTTTTCCACAAAAGAATGGATTGCTGCCATGTTATCATTCGGTTTCCAGTGCTGCGGAGATTGCAGCGAATTGATACTCATGCGCATTCGGCTTTGCATCGCTACAAACACCACGCCTTCTCGCTTGGTCACACGGTACAACTCCCGTACAGCAGCCATCCGCTCTTCGTCTGTCTGCAGATGATATAACGGCCCCAGCATGAGGGACGCATCGTACGTCTCGTCAGCCATACCGGAGAGCGAAGTGGCATCGAGAACATGGAACCCATCGAATTGCTGTGTCAAACCAAACTCCTGAGCCTTTTGCCTCGCAGTATCCACGGAGGAAGGTGTCAGATCCGATAAAGTGACTTGGTACCCCAGCTTTGCAAGCTCCATGGCATACTTTCCTGGTCCTGCGCCATTATCCAGAATACAACCAGTAGGGGGGAGATGTTCCCTGATGTAATGCATGTTAATGATGAATTCAATTGGTTCCCGCTCCAGTCTGCCCCACTCATCAAACCCGGAATAATATTTAATAATATGATCTCTCTTCATCGCTCTGACACCTGCCTTTTCTTATATGTAGACCACCTAACCATGTTCAAAATTAAATTCCAACCAGTATATATCTACTAAATATTTCCTGTCAACAAAAAAACGTTCAATTTCCATTGAATGCGGAACTGAACGTTTTTCGATCTTATATCTTTTTCACAAACTCAGATTTCAACTTCATTGCACCCAAGCTGTCGATCTTGCAATCAATATCATGATCCCCATCAATTAGGCGAATATTCTTCACCTTCGTGCCCTGTTTAACTACAAGCGAGCTACCTTTTACCTTCAGATCTTTAATGACGGTAACGGTATCGCCATCACTTAGCACATTTCCGTTGGCATCACGGATTACTTTTGCATCCTCTGCGTTATCATTGTCTGCTTCCAAAGACCATTCATGCGCACACTCCGGGCAAACCAGCAGGTTACCATCCTCGTACGTGTACTCCGAATTACATTTGGGGCAGTTAGGCAAATTAGACATATGTATTAAACTCTCCATTCTACGATTGGCATTCCCGCAAGTATACGGGATTTCGGCGGTATATTCCATACGATTGCTCACTGCAAGGATGGATTTAAACCAAATTTAAGGTTCTTGCATCCCTCACTTTAAGGGTAACTACTTATGATGTAACTAATAGATACGCACTACACATACATGAATTTTTCTGTTTCTATGAATGTTATTATATTTAATACCAAAGGAGTTCCTACTCATGTCCTCATATGTTTTCCCTGTGCAAACGGCTTTTTTGATCTTTGTTGTTGCGGCCATGTTTTTGCTGGTGCCGTGGTTGATCTATGGTTATCGCAAAGACGGCTTCTTCAGTTGGTCACGGTTTGGCGTGAGCTTTTCTTTTATCTTTTATATTCTAGCTGCCTATTGCCTCGTTATTCTTCCGTTTCCGACTACGCGAGATACCTGTGCGCAGCAAGCCGCTGACACGATCTACTACAATCTGGTTCCATTCACTTTTGTCAAAGACATTATGAAAGAAACACCCATTGTATGGTCTCAGCCATCTAGTTATATCGGAATGATTCAGGGCAGAGCCTTCTTGCAAGTTCTATTTAACGTCCTGCTTCTTATGCCGCTGGGTGTATATATCCGTTATTTTTTTCAAAAAAGAGTCTTCTGGAAGTACGCCCTGCTAGGTGGATTCGGGCTCTCCTTATTCTTCGAGATCACCCAGATCACCGGATTCTACGGGTATTATAATTGTCCTTACCGTCTCTTTGATGTAGATGATCTGTTATTGAATACTTCAGGAGCGGTCATTGGATTCTTCACAGCGCCCATCCTGCTTGCTTTATTCCCATCACGTGCAAGCATTCAGGCGAAGAGCGAACAGATCGTGGAGCAAAACCAAGTGTATGTTATGCCTCAATTGCTCGCGTTAATTATCGATGGAGTTGTTGTTGTCTTCCTCTCGAATCTGATTTCGATCTTCACAGCATCTGATGTGATCAGTGATGCGCTAAGTACATCCATTGCTATGGTCATTGTGCTGTTCTTCATCCCTTGGGTAAGAAATGGGGTAACTCCAGGCTCAATTATCTTGCGATTCCGCTATGTAGATCATCAGACCGGCACACCCACCAGTGAATCGTTATTCAAAAGATTTGCCGCACTCTATGTTCCCTGGCTGCTAGTTACGATCATTCGCCTGGTCAACGATTATGCTTTTTCAGGTAAACAGGATGCTATGCTCCAGCCTTATCAAATATTGCTTTCCCTGGGAACAGTCGGTGTCTATATGTTGGTCTATGCCGTGCTCTTCATTCATGTCTTAATTGTGCTGTTCTCCCGTGGAAAACGTTCCTTCTACTTCGATGAGGTGTCACGCACGCGTGCCTCTCGTAAATAATGTTTGGAGTATAACAATGCAATGCAATGCATAATGTATCCCCCTAATTGGTACTTACGTTCTGCTTACTCTCCAGCCGGATTACAAAAAGAGGAGGTTCATTCTGAGAATGAACCTCCTCTTTTGATTAAGCGTATAGCAGTTATTCAGAGTATCCATTCAAATAATCGGCTTGGATTATAACCCTAACAGCTCTCGCTTGGCTGCATCCGGATCATGTAAGACCTCAATCTCATGGTTGAAGATTAGTGTCGCACGATCCTGCTCATATTCAGGCCAGTTCACACCTGCAACTTCAGGTTGGCCATTCTTGGCAAAGGAAATCCAGGCATCCTGTACCTTGAGGGCAAGTGCCGCCGCAGCTTCATCCGGCTCCGCATTCATGAATTTGAGGACATGCAGTGTATTAAACACAAAGAACATCTCGATGCTGTGAATCGCTCTTTTTAACAAGGGATGTTCCGGCATCACCCAATCAAAACGATACATCCACACTGGGGCATACTTCTGCTGTGCCGCAGCATATTGCAGCGCTGACCGCCAGAAGAACATATCGGTCATGACTTGGGCTTGTCCATCTGCCGTTTTTGGATAACTATCCGCGATGGCTACCCGGTTCTCCAGATCTGGTGTCATAAAGTCTACGCCCTGAACCATATCGATTTCTTTTGAAAAAGGCACATGCGGCTGGATGAACAGTGCACCCTCGTGCAATGTCGTACCAATCAGCACCGGAATATCCTGCGCTGAACCTTCGCTCACCGCCTGAAGTGGCACCTGTGGTAATGTATGCCCATCCAATACAGGTTGGAACAATAATGCCATACCTGCCCCGCTCTGCTGTTTGACCGTTTCACCCGCTGCAATAATCTGCTCTACAGGAATTGTATTTAACCTCTGCAGGTTGTCCCGCTCCACCCCAAGAATCTTTAACATCCCTTCCCGCAACGCTGAAGCTTGCTCTGCCGGCATGAACTGGGATGCACCGCTCTCCATAATGGCACGTTGGAACAGTCCTTTGGCCGCTGGCATCGCCATCAGTGCTGCAATACTCATACTGCCCGCTGATTCGCCGAACACCGTAACTTGATCCGGGTTACCACCAAAAGCAGAGATATTATCCTTCACCCACTGTAATGCCGCAACCTGATCCAGCAGACCTGCATTGGATACATATGAATCACCTAATGGAGCCATATGCAGGAAACCCAAAGGTCCTAATCGGTAGTTGATCGTCACAACGATGACGTCCCCCCGAACCGCTAACTGTGTACCATCATACATCGGCTGGCTACCTGAACCTGATACAAAGGAGCCACCGTGAATCCATACCATGACCGGCAATGGTGTTGCTTCTTTTTCCTTAGGTGCCCAGATGTTCAGATATAGACTATCTTCTGACTCACTCGGAATTTCTGTCAGGCCTTCTGGTTGATGATTTCGAGGTTGTATATTCTCAGGTCCAAATTGAGTGGCCTGTCTGATTCCATCCCATGACTCGGGCTGTACCGGAGCCTTGAAACGCAGCTCACCTACCGGAGGTTTCGCATAGGGAATGCCTTTCCATACGCTTGCATCGTGCAAAAGTTCGCCTTGAACGGTACCATATGTCGTTTGAACCTGAAGTTCTCTCATGCCGGTTCTACTTCCTCTCCGTAAATAGGTTAAATTAACGAGTATGTGCATATCATGTGTACTTATTTGAGTATAGTTTGTAATCATACCCATTTACAACTTTACCCAACTCTAGCCTCCCCTGCTACGTTTCACGTGGAACTTTATGGGGTGGAGGTTTTATTTTATCTGAAACACATCGAATGATGGACACCAAAAAGGCCACCCATTGAGTAATATCATCAAGTCTAACTTTCTTAATGACATTGACCCTTAGTATGACCCTTTTCCGTTGACTATCCAAATAACTACCCTTTTACAGGATAACGCACCGTAAACTCAACACCCTCAATCCATTCGCCCGCGACAAAGTCCCGTCCCTTCACAACCACTCGATCCTTATAAATCTCTACATGAAGTCCTTCACTGCCCTCCAGATGCTCATCCTCATCTGTCCAGAGATAACCTACAGAGGACGCATTAAACATGGTTGGCATCTGGCCTGCACCATCGTACATCGTATGCTGTGCCTCCAGTTGCCAATGGGTGTGACCCGAGAAGAGGATCGTTTGCGGGTATTTGGCCAGAACCTCTTTAAGTTCCGCATCCTGATTCACACCATACCAGCCTTGTTCCTTCAGCGATCCTGCTACCGTATCCATGAGTGGCTGGTGCAAGAACAGGAAGATGGGATGATCTGGCGTTGCATGCTCAGACAATCTCGCATCCAGCCACTCCAATTGTTCAGCCGACATATCACAATCCTTCGGGTGAGGTTGCTCGGTGCCCAGGAAAATATAATGATAACCATCAATCCAGTGATCGTGGTAAGAGCCCTTCATGCCGGTTATCGCTTCAAAATCACTCAATCGACGTTGCCATAACCCGGCGGCTGTAATGGGGTCGACTCCTGAAGAGATCGGTCCCTCATCCTGACCCTCCTGCTCCGGAGGTGTAGCCGACAACGTATATGTCCCGCCGGATAGTTGCTCAATCAGTGCAGCTGATTCAGCAGCGGTTTGTTTTGTTACCAGCTCCATTTCTGCTTCCTGCTCCAATAACTCAGCTACTTCGTCCTCTTTCATCTCAAGCAAAACGATCGGTGGATCTTGCCATACCACGGCTCCAATATCATGATTACCTACCGTGTATCTGATGTCGGGCAAGCTCTCCGCATGTTGCTTCCATATGCGCTGCAACTCACGATATTCGCTCGGCAGCCCCCGATCCGTCACATCACCCACATGCATAATCCCGCTGCTCCCCTGACTGAATGTAGCTATGTCGGCTAATGCTTGGTCCAGATGCCTGTTATGAATATGGTCTGCCTCATCTCGCACATGTGTGTCTGTAATGACCTGGAAGCTGGCAATAGGTTGCTCCGGTGTATGTTCATTTTTCATCAAGAATCACTCCATTTCAGTCCAATAATGCCAATCAGAATAAAACCGATCCATATCATCGACGTGAGCCGCAGACGTTCACCAAAAAAGTAATGCCCTACAACGCCAATGAGCGTAATGCCCACCCCAGACCAGATCGCATAGGCCACAGCCAGCGGCATATACTTCACTGCAAAATTAAGAAAGGTAAAACTTGCGCCATAACAGGCAAACATCAACACCGAAGGCCATAACCGCGAGAACCCATCCGATACTTTTAGCAAAATGGTAGCACTAAGCTCCAGCCCGATAGCCAGTGCCAACAGTACCCAGCCCAAGTAGGCGTGACTGTTCGTCATCGATTCAGCCCACCATTCAGCAATTCATGAAAGGATTGAATTGTTCTGTCCGCCAAGCGGATTCTTCCCGGTTCTCCAATCCCAATCCTGTACCCCGCACCAGCGGTTCGTGCCATCTCCATGTCTCCGTCCGTATCTCCAATAACCACAGTATGCTGTACAGGTACTCCCAACCGTTCACAGGCAAGCAGAAGCATATCGGGAAATGGTTTGCCTCGCTCCACCAGGTCCGTACCAATTACCACGTCAAAAAAGGAATCCAACCCCATCCACTGTAAGTGTTTGACTGCACTAGGTGTATCATCTGCCGTCACAACACCCATAACCACGCCTTCGGTACGGCACTGTTCAAGGAATTCTTGAACGCCCGGTAACGGACGTGCCGGACGATGCTGTTCCATCTCTTCCTCCGCTCGCGCCAAACACTCCCGAACCATGATCTTGGCTTCCGCCCAGCTGAGACCCGCACGATATCCATGCCACGTCAGCACGGCATACACTTCATCCATCGTGCCCATCGCAAGTGGCCCCCGCACGTCATACCCATTCATTCGGCCTTGATCATCGTGGAATGTACCCCAGATCTGTGGGAATTCATCTGTGTCGATACGGAGTCCTCTAGTCGCTAACTGTTTTCTGAAGTCGTTCAACACACAATCAGTCCAGAACCCCCACATGCCCGTAAAATCAAGTAATGTTCCGTCCTTATCGAACAAAACGGCTTTAATCGGATTTGATAATCCATCCACATACGTTTCATCTTGCATTGGTCAAACTCCTTGTCTGCAATCTTTATGAACGGAAAGGACGGTACAGCATGTACCGCCCTTTCCGCTTGAGTTACTTATAGTGATTATTGATACGTTATGTTTACAATCTGGTCAGGCTCACGACCGAGTCTCTTGGAAACAGTTCTTGTCGATATCGTTATTTCGTTACACGATCCAGTTCCTTCTGCGCTTTCTCTTTTGCTTCCTTCAGTGCTTGTTCCGCTGGCATATTATTAATCTGCACCTGATCAGCTGCATCCTTCAATGCATCATTGATCTTGCCACCCGTTGGATCCTGGAATGGAGCCGAGGCGTGAGCTGCTTGTTGCAATGGTACCGTGATCTGTGGATTTTCCTCACTGAACTTCATGAACTCTGGATCTTGTTGAGCAGATTGACGTACTGCGATATATCCGGTGTTCATGGACCATGAAGCTGTGTTTGAAGTTTCAGAGAAATACGTAAGCCATTTGTATGCTGCCTGCTGTTGCTCTGGACTTGCTGCTGACGGAATACCTGCCGATATGGCACTTGCTACCGGTTTTCCTTCACCAATACCTTCCCAGCCTGGTTGTTGCATTGCAGCGACTACGCTAAAGTCCAAGTCACCTTGGTCACCACTAGATCCGGTGTAACCTGCTGCTTTATTTTTCATCACATCATCAATCGTTTTGTACCAGTACTCCCAGCCCTGACCTCCATAATGAATGCCCATAATCTTGTCTTCGTTAATCCATTTACGGAACAAGTCCCATGTCTCGATCCATTCCGGAGAGTCGATCATAACGGTTTTGCCATCGTCGCTAAGAATCTGTCCGCCCTTACCCAGCACGGCATCAATCATATTGTCTCTACCCCACATCGGTTCCCAACCGTAGAAGGTGGTCTTGCCATTTTCTTGTTTGCTCATCTTCGCAGCCGCCTCAGCCAGCTTCTCCCATGTCGTCAGAGTTGCTGGGTCAATTCCGTTCTCCTTGAACGTATCCATACGGTAATACATGATTTGAGTTGTACCGTACATTGGCAAAAAGTATTGCTTTCCATCCACCTGTCCCTGGTTCAGGAATGTCTGAATGAAGTCGTCTTTCTTAAAATTCGGATCAGCGGCAATCATCTCATCCATGGGTGCATAATATCCTTTACGTGCCCAGTCTATATTGGAGCTGAGTACAGCGGCTGGAACCTTCTTGGAAGCAATCGCTGCTTGCAGCTTCTGTTCCGTTTCCGTGTAATCTGCTTGTACAATTCCTTTTACAACGACTTCGTTCTGGGAGGCGTTGAACGCGTCAATCGTCTTTTTCATGTTATCGCCCAGATTACCACCCAGACCATACCAGAATTCAATCTCCACCGGATCTTTTGCCTGAGCTTCGGTTCCACTGGCAGCAGCCGTAGTGCTTGATTCTGCGGGTGCTTGTGTTCCACAAGCAGTCAGTAGAGCAAAGCTGGTCGCGAGTACCAGCGACATGCCACCCTTCCAGTTCAACCTCAATCTCTTTTTCCATGTCATGCTTGCTTGACTCCAGTTCATTGTCGTTCCTCCCGTTTTAGGTGAATGGTAGTGCATATCAGTTCTTGTTCACACCAGCCGTGATATTCACGCTCTGCATGATCGTCTTCTGGGTGAACAGGAAGAGAATAAGTAGGGGTGCGATGGTGAAGGCACTCGCAGCCATAATCTGTGGCCAAGCCAGTCCATATGCCCCGCCTTCTACAAAGAAGCTGCGCAGACCCGCCGATACCAGCTGTAAATCAGGGTCTTTGGTGATGAGCATAGGCCAGAAATAGTTGTTGTACTGTTCAATAAACGTAATCAGAACCATCACGGCGAAGCTTGAGCGAACAAGCGGCGTGATAATCGTCCAGAGAATCCGGAAGTGGGATGCACCGTCCAGCTGTCCGGCTTCCACCAATTCATGCGATACCTGCATGAACGCCTGCCGGATCAGGAAGATCGAGAACACGCTGACACAGTTGGATACAATCAAGCCTGTGTAGGAATCTAGCAGATTAAGTTCGCTAAGCACCAGGTAACTAGGCAGATATACGGCTGTACTCGGTATCATATAACCCACCAGAATCAGGGATGTCAGCACACCTTTGAGACGGAATTTCATATGTGTCAGGGCGTACGCCATCATACTGGAGTTGACGATCTGAAATAGACAGATGGCTAAGGCCACCCCGGTACTGTTCAGGATGTAACGGGCAAATGGTGCCGCATTCCAGGCATCCACATAGTTGCTCCACAGGAACGTCTCCGGCCAGAAGGTCGGCGGGAACTGCCAGATCTCATCATTGGTTTTGAACCCGCTAATGACCATCCAATAGAAGGGAAAGGCTGTACCCAGCGCGATAATGGCTAACAGAAGGTAGCGGATCAATTTACTTATTTTAAAATTCGGTTGTGACACGTTCTGCAACTCCTTGCGCTTCATCCGTTTAGACTTTTTGTTGGGCAATGTCATTGTCATTAGTAGTGCACCAGACGTCTGCCAAGCAGGAAGGATACTCCCGACAGCAACACGCAGATCAGAATGATCACAACGGCGATGGACGAAGCTTCACCTACATTAAAGGATTCGAATGCAGACTGGTAATACATATACAGCAACGTTCTCGTTGATCCCGCCGGTCCACCCTGTGTCATGACATTGATCTGGTCATAGGCTTGCAAGGACTGGATGGTAAGAATAATCGAGAGAAAAAATGTCGTTGGTGAGATCAGTGGCAATGTAATACTTCTGAACTTGTCCCAACCGTTTGCCCCATCGATTGAAGCTGCTTCGAGCAGATCGGAAGGCAGATTTCGTAACGCAACGAGATAAAATACCATCGCCCATCCTATCGACTTCCAGAGCGTGACGATCAGAACGGCAACCAACGCCCAGTCCGCGTCACGCAACCAGCCGATCGGAGATACGCCAACCCAGCCCAGCATAAGATTAGCGAGTCCCACTTCGGGCTCGAAGATCCAGGACCACGCAATGGACACCGCAACTGTCGGGGTGACCCAAGGTGAGAAGAGTAATGTCCGGAAGATGCCGGATGATTTGATTTTGCTATTCATGAGCATCGCAAGCGCCAATCCGCCCACAATGGTTGGGATTACACTTCCAAGTCCGAATAACAAGGTGACTTTCAGTGATCGATAGAATTCAGAGTTTGTCAGCAGATAACTGTAATTGTCCAACCCAACAAACAACTTGTCCGGGCTCATGAAGTCCCAGTCGGTGAAACTGAGATAAACGATATATCCCAGAGGTCCCAGCCAGAAGATCAGCAATGGGATTAGAGCTGGCAGCGTGAATAGGACCGCCTCAGACTCCCTCCATAGTTTTAAACGCAAATCCCCCACTCCTTACTGTCCAATTTTTCTTTAATTATTGGGAATTTTTGAGTATAATCGACTTTATATTTCTTCTGTACAAAATTAATTGTACACTCGTATTGAAAATTCTAATTCCGGCTTATGTTAAAATTGGAGCAAGTCATGTAAAATATGAGGCAGCTAGTGGGAACGCTATCATAAACCAGAGGTGACATTGTGGGAAAAGAAACCGCCGGGAACCCGAATCATTCTTCGTTACCTGATCGGCATGCGCTAAGGGAGAGAGTCATTGAGGCCATCGCCAATACGATGGATCTGTATGGGGTGAATCATACATTTGGCAAATTATATGGCATCATGTATTTTGAAGATCGACCGATGACACTTGAAGAGATGAAGACCTTGATGAATATGAGCAAAAGCAACATGAGCTATGCGGTTCGTTCACTTACAGAGTCACAGATGATCTACAAACTGGAGGAGAAGAAGGACCGCCAGGATCAGTATCTGGCAGAGACCGACTTTTATCGTACATTCCAGAATTTCTTTGGGGCCAAGCTCCAACGGGAAGTAGATGTCATGTTAGAAGGCATTCGTGAGGTCATTCCCGACCTGTCCGCAATGATTCTTTCGGAGCATACCTCTTCTGAAGATCGAGATGATGCACTGCGTGATCTGCACAAACTCCAACACGCAGAGCAATATTACGTCTGGTTACAAGGGTTCGTGAATCAGTTGCGGGACGGTAAGTTTTACGAGAATGCTGCACACACGCCCGATAAAGAGTAGTACAACTGCGTAAACAGAATCACTAATGGGTGACCCAAGCGCTAACGAACCTAGACGATCTGACGTACCATTGTTGAGTCACACTAAAGCGCAAAAAGGAGCTGTTCCTAGCCAATGTATGGCTTTTGGAACAGCTCTTTTTTTATTCTATCTATTGTATTGTCATATCCTATCCATCATTAGGGGTTCTCTTTTCCATATGCAACTGCGTTAATGGCCCCTTTTTTCTTTTAAAAATATTACTTTTGCGCTGCAGCTTCGATATCAGCATATGCCCAGTGCGTTGCTGGTACATCACTGAACGTTGGCGTAGCCGCGCCAGTTAGTGGTGTGCGGTTGAACAATACGTTCAACACTTTCACCGCTTCAGCACGTGTCAACTCGGCATTCGGTTTGAATGTACCATCGTTGTAACCAACCATCAGGCCAGCGGATTGCACGTATGCAATCGCATCTGCTGCCCACAGGTCTGTGGATACGTCTGTGAAGGAAACTGCTGGACCATTCACGGTTGTTGCACTCGCTTGTTGCTGCATCCAGCGATACGCAATTGCCGCCATCTGGGCACGAGTAATCGAACCTTCCGGTGCAAATTGAGTGTTGCTCATGCCGTTCATGATACCAGCGGATTGTGCTTTTTGAATCTCACTTGTTGCCCAGTGTGTCGCAGATACATCCTTGTAACTCACGCTATTCGCGGAACCTGCTGCCGCTTCAGTTGGAAGATTGCGAGCCAGCATAGCTGCCATCTGTGCACGTGTTACGAATGCATCCGGACGGAAATCTGCACCGAAACCTTGGATGTACGGCTGATGTTTACTTTGTGAAACTTTCAGCCCGTCCACCACAACGAGGGTGAATGTACTGAATTTTGTTACGGTGAACTCAATGCCTTCGCTGTTATCCACGAGTTGCACCAGTTTGCCTTGAATCAATTCTTTTGTGCCGTCACTGTGCTCGATGTAGATCGCCAGGTTATCCAAAGCCTGCTGACGAGCAACCGGATCGGTCGGCAGACTATCACGCAGTGGCAATGTCAACGTCACTTCGCGGCTCTGCATATTTGTCTCGATCTCTACCGGACGAGCCAGTACGCGCACATTCGCATTCGGAGCAATCTGTTGAATCAACTGCTCTTTCTTCGCACGCTCTTCGACTTCTTTGCGCTCCGATTCTTTTTTCAGTGGAACTACGCGGAAGTACAAATCTTGATCAAATCCAGCGATGGAATTCGTCGGAACGGAAATCACTGCATTTTCAGTGGAAATTTCGAGTTTCAGCGAACCATCATTCAATTCTTTCACGGCTGCCTTAGGCAGTTCAATACGTGTCTCGGACACAGAATCTTTGGTGTCTGGAATAACAATGCGTGCAGTGTTCATGTTCAATTGCTTCGCTTTTTCCACCGATTCCTTGGCAATTGCTTCGGTCATTTTCACCAAATCTTTAATGATGCCATTCGTTTCCGTGGTACGGGTAATCGGTGTCTTGGTTAGGTTCGTGCCGTTCGCTCCATTAACGTCAACCACGATCTGCTCTTGTTTCGTTGTTGGTCCAGGTGTAGACGTTACTGGTGTAGATCCTGTACCTCCACCGCCATTTGATGGTGTAGGTGTAGGCGTAATAATAATGATTTGGTCGAAGAAACGATCGAATGCTGTCTGCACTTCGCTAATACTGCTATATCCGTTAGCAGACTTGCGATCAAGCATCCATTGAGCCAGTTTTCCCATTCGAGTATCATCTTCTACTAGATCCTTCATAGCATTCAACTTAAGTAGGAATGGTTCGAAAGGCTCCATCATCTCAGTAGATTGCTGGAAGCTGTATAGCATCAGCATGGCTTTCTTCATCTCGCTAACGTCTATAGCATCATTAATGTAGGAATAATTCATGACTAACATTAATGAAGCACCGTATACCTGTTCAATTGAAAGATCCGAACCCTGAAACAGACGTTTTGCAGTATAAGCAAGCAACTCTTTATCCACATTGGATGCATTTAAATATTTTTGACCTAACTCTTTAAACATTTCCATCCCTGGATATTCAAAGTACTCTGTTGACTCAACAAAAAGGGAATAGAACTCATTCAAATGCTGTTGGAAAAGAATCTTGTCTGTTTGTTTGATCGTCTGGATGCCTTTATACCCAATTTCTACAGCATATTGCACTTGTTTCTTAAGATCGTAGGCATAGTCAATCGGTAAAAAGGTCATTACCACATTAGCTATGGCTTTCTTCTCCTCAGGTTGGAGAATGTCAAAGCCAGCCGGAAGATCCAACCATTCCGGTTGAGTAATTGCCCCGAGTATAGCATCAGTATTCTTCGTAGCTCTCGCTTCGTTGATAACTCTCAAAGGATCTGCTGGATTAAAGAACTGATCAAAAGTTTTTTGGATGTTTTTATAGTTTTCATAACCACCAACTGGACGCTTATCAATCATCCATTGGGCAAGTTTTCTATATGTCGCATAATCTATGCTATCCACTTTGTCCATGTTAAGCGGAAACTCTACCATATATTTGATAGTACTAGGGAGATTGTTATACTGTGTTGATTCCTTCTGTACTAAACGTAGACGTACCAAAGCATTATACATCTTGGTTTGATTAGTTACATCATTGATTGCATTGTAAGTAGATAACGACGTAGAAAGTTGATCTCTGTTCTGATATGAAGGAATTTCATCACGCATTGAGTAAAATTTCATGCGGTATGCAAAAATTTGTTTATCTACAACAGACAAATTTTCATACGTTTTCCCTACTTTATATAGTGATTGAATACTTGGGTCGAGGTTTATGCTAAAAACTTCAGGTAAATTTAATAATTTGGAAAAATAAGCATTGATATTCTCCTCAACATCAGTCAGTGCAGGTTTATTAAAGAGGTTTCGTGGTTCTACAGCCATATCAAGTACATATTGCACTTGTCCTTTACTCACATATCCTTTTGCCCCATTCATTAAAGTGACAAATACAGCTACAGATTCTTTCTCATCGTTGCTCCAATCACTGAAATCTACAGGCAGTTCGAGTCCTAACGCGGAATCTTGAATTTCGCTAAGGACACCTTCTACATCTTCATTACTCTTAGCTAGATTCAATGATTCAAGCGGGTCTGTTTCTTTATTCTCTGTAAAGATTAAAATCTCATAGAGACTTGCGGCATTACTTTCGTTTGCTTTAACACGAACCCATACCGTTTTATTCCCTTTGAATTCGGGTGGGTTAGTGGTGCTGTAATCAAACCAATTCTCGCCATTATTCTGAGTGTATTCCATAGTATCATCCGCACCAACAATGACATTGACATCATCATCTACGGTTACTAACGGTGCTGCCGAATTAAAGAACTGATCGAAACTTTTTTGGATATCTTCTATTGAAGCAAAGCCACCTTGCGGCATCTTTTCAATCATCCAATTAGCCAGTTCTGTCATTTGTTCCGAGTCTTCCTGAATAGATTTCAATTTATCAAAATCCAATGGATAGGCTACTGCACCAGATTCAGGGTTATCATCAATAAACTCATCAATGGACCCTTTAAAGAACTGGTTAAAGTTCAACGTCTCTAACATCAATTCCTCGACTTTTGCTTTATTGATTTCAGGATACCCGGTTATCCCAAATATTACTTGGAAAAATGCGTTGTCTAACTCAGTTGATCCCTCACTACCATGAAATGCAATTAAGGTCATTTGGATAAAATGAGAAATTATTTGTCGATCAACACCGCTCATTTCTTCATACTTCACACCCGATTTATACATCATTTCTGTGGTGTCATTGGTGAAGTAGTTTTTAGACTGGCTCAACAGACTGTAGACCAGATCCATTTGCAATTGTATAGCAAACAAGTCCGTATTACTGATTAAAATCATGCCTTGATATGCCAAGTTAAAAGTATATTCTAATTGTTCCTCACTAGAATACGCTTCCCCTTTTGGCAAAGTAGCCACCAATCTCGCTATCGCTTCTTTCTCTTGTATAGACAACCCAGAGTAACCAAGTGGCAAAGTCACAATCAGGTTCCCTTCCAGTACCTCCTGTATTTCGCTAACAGATCCCTCGCTGATTGCATAATTTAACTTCTCCAAAGGTGTCATCGGATTCGCTTGAACAGGTACTACAGCGACAACTTGGATTAACATCAGCAACACCAGTACCGCACTGATTATTTTCCTCGCATATGTTTTCATTATTTCCTCCTTGAGCCTCCCAGCTCGAATCATTTATACTTTTCATTCTAGTACTTTGGTCTGAACGGATTCTGAACAATTGGCGTAAAATCGCGAAAAAACATTAAAATTCCGTATTTTTTTCGTGATTTTTCAACAATCCCCCTATGAAATTCATCTTTTCTTGCATTTTTCTGTAATTATTTTAATCTATAGACCCATGCATTTCTTCTCAGCATGTAGAATTTTACGAGGAATGCAAAAACGAAAGTGAGTGAGTATGTTAATCTTTAGGACTCGTTACAGCAAAGTTTCTGTCTAATACATTCATTGGATTGTATTCAAGTTCGTTAAACTGCAAAAGGCCACCCCCAAGGATGGCCTTCTTTATCTACTTTGATATTATTACTGCGCTGCAGCTTCAATATCTGCATATGCCCAGTGTGTTGCTGGTACATCACTGAACGTTGGCGTAGCTGCGCCAGTGAGTGGTGTCCGGTTGAACAATACGTTCAACACTTTCACCGCTTCAGCACGTGTCAACTCGGCATTCGGTTTGAATGTACCATCGTTGTAACCAACCATCAGGCCAGCGGATTGCACGTATGCAATCGCATCTGCTGCCCACAGGTCTGCGGATACATCTGTGAAGGAAACTGCTGGACCATTCACGGTTGTTGCACTCGCTTGTTGCTGCATCCACCGATACGCAATCGTTGCCATCTGCGCACGGGTGATCGAACCTTCCGGTGCAAATTGAGTGTTGCTCATGCCGTTCATGACGCCAGCGGATTGTGCTTTTTGAATCTCACTTGTTGCCCAGTGTGTCGCAGATACATCCTTGTAACTCACGCTATTCGCGGAACCTGCTGCCGCTTCAGTTGGAAGATTGCGAGCCAGCATAGCTGCCATCTGTGCACGTGTTACGAATGCATCTGGACGGAAATCTGCACCAAAACCTTGGATATACGGTTGGTGTGTACCTTGCGAAGCTTTCAGTCCATCCACAACAACGAGGGTGAACGTACTGAATCTGGTTACGGTAAATTCGATGCCTTCGCTGTTATCCGCGAGTTTCACCAATTTGCCTTGAATCAATTCTTTTGTGCCGTCACTGTGTTCGATATAGATCGCCAGGTTGTCCAATGCTTGCTGACGAGCAGCCGGATCGGTTGGCAGACTATCACGCAGTGGCAAAGTCAACGTCACTTCGCGGCTCTGCATATTCGTTTCGATCTCTACTGGGCGAGCCAGTACACGCACATTCGTGTTTGGAGCAATCTGTTGAATCAATTGCTCTTTCTTCGCACGCTCTTCGACTTCCTTACGCTCGGATTCCTTTTTCAAAGGTACAACGCGGAAGTACAAGTCTTGATCGAATCCAGCGATGGAATTCGTCGGAACGGAAATCACTACATTTTCAGTGGAGATTTCAAGTTTCAGCGAACCATCATTCAATTCTTTTACCGCTGCCCTAGGCAGTTCAATACGTGTCTCGGACACGGAATCTTTGGTATCTGGGATGACAATGCGTGCGGTATTCATGTTCAATTGCTTCGCTTTTTCCACCGATTCCTTGGCAATCGCTTCGGTCATCTTCACCAGATCTTTAATCATGCCGCTGGTTTCAGTTGTACGGGTAATCGGTGTTTTGGTCAGGTTGGTGCCGTTAGCTCCATTAACGTCAACCACGATCTGCTCTTGTTTCGTTGTTGGTGCAGGTGTAGACGTTACTGGTGTAGTCGTGGACGATCCACCGCCTGTGTTTCCACCCGGGTTAGGTGTTGGCGTATTGCCATTATCTGTGCTGCTATCACCATTCTGTGTAAAGACAAACTTCACAGCGCGGCCTGGCAGTTCATCGCTGATTGCTTTGTAACGAACCCATACCGTTTTGTTGCCGCTAAGGTCCATTTTTTGAATGAAGGCAACATCAATCCAGTGCAACTTATCGTCGAAGGAAATCTCCATCGTGTTGTCCAAGCCCGTTAGGGTGTTATTGATGTCATTCCCCTTCACATTAGGAGCGGTAAAGAATCGGTTAAATCCATTTTGTAGATTCCCAACATCCTCATAGCTTTCTTGTTCATTTAGGACCCATTCAGCCAATTCCTTCTGGCCTTCAGGACTGAGTTCTGCTCTTTTGGATAAATCAAGAGCGCCTCTAAGATTAAATTTGTATTTGCTGAAGAATGCTTCACCTTTAATCTGATCTTTCATTGCTTTATCAAGCCATTGATCCATTCGCGGTATAGAGGTAGCTTGCTCAAATGAATCGATAGGCATAGATAAGAGGTCCAGCACAATATCAGGATTAACAATATCCCCCTTAGACTCTCCTTCTAACCTTTCAAAGGCTACTTGATGCAAGTAATTGAATGCCAGTACACCTTTATCTACTTTGCTACGTTCCAAATGTTGTTGTCCAAGGCTGCGTAACACATATGTCTGTTGGTCATTAAAGTGATTAGGTCCATTTACTAATTGCTGAGCGAGCAGATCCAGCTTATTCCTAAGAACACTGAGTTCCCTCTGCTCCCAAACAGATTGTGCCAATACACCAAGTTCAATCATATATTGGACCTGTTCTTTATTTTTGTAATCTTTATTTACATATTCAATCAGGAATCCTGCAAGGAAATCTCTAACCTGCAAAGACAAGGCACCGTATCCATTGGGTAAAGTAATACCCAGATCAGGATCTTCCATAGCTAAACGCATAGCCGCTATATTACCATTAGTTTTTGCAGTATTTAAGACAGTCAATGGATCGCTTTCGTTATCATCAGGGAAAAATTTATTATATGCAGTCTGGATTTCTTCAAAACTTGCATACCCATTAACCGGTCTTTCACTAAGCATATGTTCTGCTAATTCTTCTTGTTCTTCGGAAGTAAGATCATTCAATTTGCTAACATCCAAAGGGAATTTTCCAAGTGGTTTTTCTTGGTTTTCTTCTTTGGAATTATACGATTCAATATCTTCTTGAATTTCTAACATATTTATTAACTTGTTCACCATCTCTTCTACTGTTGTTACCTTGTTAATAAAAGGGGTGTCTTCCAATGCAGATTTTGTATAATCGAGTATTTGTGAAATATCAAGATTTCTGGTGAGTTTACCCTCATATCTGAAAGCTGCCATACGTCTTTCAATTTCAGAGGAATCAAGATAATAGTGGATACGTTCATAGTACTCATTATCTTCTTCCTGGTTATGAAATTGTAGCTGTAGTCGCTCTGCTTGTTTATTAAAAAATGCATCAAGGACTTCTCTGGAGTCAAGTCCACCAATTTCTCGAGGAAGATTCCGAGCTTGCAAGGCTAATTGCACTACATATTGGACTTGTTCCTTACTCTCATATCTACTAGATGCTGGTGGGCTTGACTCCTTTAACATGTACTCTGCAATCTCATATTGCTCATCCTCAGACAACGATTCAAAATCGGGATCAGCTAAGAAGTCTTTGTTACTAAACAGCTCCATTACTTCTGGTATAAAATCGGTGTAATTATCCAAAACTTTTCTCTCTTTAACATCGTTGAATTGCTCCAACGGACTCAGCTGTGTATTCGGATTGAATGATTTCATCTGATAGGAGGCTTCCATATCATCTTGATCTACAACCATCACATTATAATAGAGCGTTTCGCTGGTATCTAAACCTTGAAATATTTTGGAGAACGTATCGTCATTAGATGTTGAACCCAACACCCAATCCTCATCTCCATACTCTAGATTGTCCCTGATCTCTGTCATGTTGTTCAGATTAGAAGTATTAGAAACAAAGACCTGATATTTTAGGTTACGAGTTTCAGTGGTGTCAGAGAAACCAGCGCCCCAACGCACCTCTATGTTATTATCATCAGTAAGCTTGACTGTAATTAATCCATTTTTGCCTGGCACAGGGCTTGAGCCACCTGCACTAACCTTCCCTGCTGGTGCCAACCATGGAGCTACCAGCACCAAGATGAGCATCAAACTAATTATTTTTCTGTAATTCATTTACTTGATCCTCCCTGTCTCATGTTTTTTACATATAAATTCAATCCCTCTGATACGTAAGGCCTATTGTATTGCAATGCAATAAACAGAATCTAAACAAAAAGAGTAAATAAAAGGAAAAAGATCCACCCTGTAGTAAAAAAAACAGGATAGATCTCAACTTTTTTCGTCATATTTCATCATTTTATTTTTAAAAAAGTATTCTTTTGGACCTACATAACTCTGACTCTTAAATCAAGGTGTACCCGCCATCCACATACAATGTGCTGCCGGTCATAAACGTATTGGTCATCAGATACGTAACGGTATGTGCAATTTCCTCATTGTAGCCAACCCGCTTGAGCAGAGACAGCTTCTCATAATCTTTAAAATGATCACCACGCGGCGTCCCTTCTTGACCCTCCCGCCAGATGGTTCCAGGGGATACAACATTCACACGAACCGGTGTCAATTCCACTGCAAGTGCCTTACCCAGACTCTCAATTGCGCCGTTACATGCAGCGTAGGAAGCACCCCCATCCAGTGGTCGCTGGCTGAATCCACCAGACATTAACGTGATCGAGCCGGAAGTCGAAAGAGACGGTGCAGCGTATTTAGCCGCAAAGTATTGAGGCCAGAATTTTCCTTTGAAACAGCTCTCTGCCGTCTCTCGATCCGAAGTCAGTGGGCCTCTAGTGTAGGCTGCTCCTGGCGTGAAGAGATGATCGAACCTGCCGATTCGGGCAAAAAATGCTTCGAGCTGCCGTTCATCCTGATTGTCCAATACATGAACTTCCACCACCGTTTCTCCAGCAACGCCCTTGCCCACAGCCTTCGTAATCTGTTCCCTTGCTTCCTCCAATCTGGACGCCGATCTCCCCGCAATTATCACATTCGCACCTGCGGCAGCTGCCTGAATTGCCGTAGCCAGTCCGATGCCCGAGCTTCCCCCGATAATAACGACCCGTTTATTCGCCAATGTAAATTGATTCATCTATGATCATCCTCTCATCTCCGGTTATGTATGTGCATGTGCGCTCACGTTGTGTTCATTATTCATGAAATGAAGGACGTTGAATAGTACGCATTTACATCGTACCTAGTATGAATATTCGTACTATTGGTACAAGATTACGACGGTTCCCCCCTCTTTTCACAGAGTCAATCAAGCAGAGATCGTGAAAATCCGATATGATGGAGATACATATTGTCGTATAAAACGAGGTGATTACTATGGATTTACAAGAACCCAGGTTACAGGGAGTATTAACAACGCTGGAGACCATTAATGGGAAGTGGAAACCCCTTATCTTGTTTATTTTATTAAAGGAAGGTACGAAACGATTTGGTGAACTACGACGCATGATTCCTGATGTAGCCCAAGGCACGTTAACGAAACAACTACGCGAGCTGGAGCAGGATCGAATTATTGTGCGTACGCTCTATGGGGATGTTCCACCGAAGGTGGAATACAGCTTGTCCGAACACGGCCAGACCATTGGTGCGTTATTGGACGGCATGTGTGGTTGGGGCAAAGCACATCTGAACTATTTGAACAGTACACAAGGTACCACTATGGATACATGAACACCTTCAATTCGAACTGTCGTGTTTGTGTAAGCCTTACCATTCCTCTATAATTTCGTACAGATGCACAATATGGTATCGGGCGGAATCATCATCAGAGAAGATGCGCATTTAGCACGATGAGATGGAAGGGGAGGAGCTTCGTTGTTGCAGCTTTCGGAAAAACAGGCACAGGATATCGTAGATAAAATGATGCAAGACATTCCATACAACATCAACATCATGAATGAGCATGGCATTATTATTGGAAGTGGTCAGAAGGAACGTGTGGGCACAGTTCATCAGGGCGCTGTCCGCGCATTAACAACAGGAAGCATGATCGAGGTTTGGCAGGATGGCATACTTGAGAAGATGGGCACCAACGAACCGATTCTAATCAATCAGCAGCATGTCGGAGTCATTGGCATATCCGGTCATCCGGATGAAGTTCGGCCTTTCTGCAACATCGTGCGTACTACCGTATCTCTCTTAATCGAACAGCGTAATCAAATGGAAAGTATGGCTCATGAAGCTTCACGTAAAAAAGCCTTTATCGAACGACTGCTCAATCAGCCGGGTTCATACTCACAAAAGGTCAAAAAGGAAGCCCTGCAATACCGTATTGATCTGCAATTGCCAACCATTCTTCTATATGTCCGTCTCCCCAAAAACTCCTTGGCCGCTGAGACGGAGGTTAACCGCATATTGCTCCAAGTCCCTTCATTCTCTATTGAAGGTGATGGTGATGATCAGATTATTCTGATCCAGAATGAAGCAGACGTTGATCGGATAATCCAGCGTTTGAGACAGATCACACCCACAGCATTCATCGCCGTCAGCCAAAAAGAAGCGAATATCGCCACCAGTTACGAACAGGCCCGGTCCGTGATGAACATTATGGTGGCACTTCAACCAGACTCGCCGATCATTCGGTATGAGGATGTACCCTTTCTGGTACGATTCAGCGCGGCTGATCTAACACCTCATGCCAATATCATCAGCAAACTTGAGGATACAGTTGACCTGCTGGATACACTCCGCAGTTTTATCCAACATAACGGCAGTATGACCACGACAGCAGACCATCTCAATATTCACCGCAATACCCTTCAATATCGGCTCAAACGCATACAGACCCTTACGGGCAAAGATCCCCGTAATTTGCTGGAACTCATTGAACTTACACATGGACTACTCGCGTTCTACCAATAGCGTCAGAACAGCTTCGAGAATAGCAAAAGACGAGACACAGATCACCTGATTTCAGGCATATCCGTATCCCGTCTTTTTTACATTGCATTCCAATACGATCACGTAACTCCCCGTACGATCCCGATCGTCACTGATCTAAGATAGTAGACCCAGTTTCAGCACCCTGGCAATATTCTCAGTTGTACGCTCCACATTCTCAGGGCCTTCTTGCAATAACCGCTCCAGATCTGCTGCCCCGGGCACAATACCAAATATGGCATCAATGCCTTCCCCGTACAGGGTGTCGATTCCTTCGCCCACACAACCTGCAATGGCAATTACAGGTTTACCCGCTTCCTTGGCTGCCCGAGCAACGCCATAGGGGGTCTTGCCAAATTTCGTTTGAAAGTCGATACCGCCTTCGCCCGTAAATACGACATCCGCAGCAATTAATTTTTCACGCAACTCAGTGTATTCAATGACAATTTCAATGCCTTTACGCAACACTGCCTGTGTAAAAATCAAGAGTCCCGCACCCAGCCCGCCAGCCGCTCCGGCACCTGGCATATCACGGATATCTTTGTGCAACTGCTGTTTCACCACATCTGCATAATGGGACAGGTTCGCATCCAGTTGCTCAACCATCTCTGGGGTAGCCCCTTTTTGTGGCCCAAACACCCTTGATGCGCCATGCTCTCCACAGAGCGGATTGGTCACATCACAGGCGACAATGAACTCCACTTCCTGCAAACGCACATCCAGACCGGATACATCAATCTGAGTCAGTTGATCCAAAGCCCCGCCACCCCGCGCAAGCGGCTGACCCTGTTCATCCAGAAATTTCGCGCCAAGCGCTTCAGCCATGCCGGCACCACCATCGTTAGTTGCACTGCCACCAATGCCGATGATGATTTTGCGTATGCCAAGGTCCAGACAAGCTCGAATCAACTCTCCCGTTCCATAGGTTGTCGTCTGTAGCGGATCTCGGGTTTCTTTGGTTACGAGATGTATGCCACTGGCCGATGCCATCTCGATGGCCGCCGTTGATCCGTCACCCAAAATGCCATACTGGGCAGTCACTGTCTGACCCAATGGTCCGCTTACCTCTTGCTGGTGAAGGGAACCGCCGGAAGCATCCACAAGGGACTGCACCGTGCCTTCCCCACCATCCGCCATGGGTACATGAATATATCCTGCGGTCGGATATATTTTACGCAATCCTTTTTCCATCGCGATACATACTTCTTTCGCTGTCATGCTTTCTTTAAACGAATCCGGTGCCAGAACAAATGTCTTCTCTCTAGTCCCTACAGTTTCTCTCATCTCTCTCACTCCATCCGTTAGATTAAAGGATAAATCCGTACAGTAACGTCGCTACGATAGCCATCGTGCCACCCACAATTGCCTCATATGGAATCACGCCCATCCGCTGACGAATCGTCATCTTCATGCTATCAGCCGACACGTGGAAGTAATTGCCCTGTGGCAGGGAATCAATGACAGTCGCACCCGTGTGCACCATAACTGCCGCTGCAAGCGGTGCCGTACCCATGTTCAGGATGGCATCACCGAAGGAGCCCGTTGCTAGAATAACACCTGTTGACGTCGAGGCCGTCGCTGCCGCCATCAAAATACCCGCGATTGGTGCGAGGAAGGTACCGGATATTCCAGAGGCTTCAATCAGACCCACCACCTGACCTGACAGATCTGAAGCAGAGATGAGCCCTGCTATTCCGCCTGCACCTACCAGAATGAGCACAGTTGCGGTCATTTTGTTTAATCCCGCGGTTGTATACTTCACAATATTTCTGCCTTGCCCCATCGCCAGCATACCGATGATGCCTGCAATCGGCAGAATGTACATCGCATCCACTTTAAAAGTAGACAATGCTTCAATGCCCGCAATAGAACCGATGGGATTAATCATCAATAGGATGATCGCAACCAAAGGGGCAACAATGGCTTTGCCAAGTGGTGGATACTTCGATGTATCTACATTGCCCTGTTCGGCTTCCTGATCAGAAACCATAACCCCTTTGTTCTTGAGCATTGAAGCTACAAGAACAGTTACAATCAAACCGCAGATGGCTGGAATTACGCCTGCCAGCATAACGTTGCTCAGATCCAGATCGAATCCTCGCGCTGCTGCAATGGTATTGGGATTCGGGGAGATAATGTTTCCCGCCTTGCCTCCACCGGATAAGGCCAGCAGCAATGCCAATTTGGATATACCCATTTTATTACCTACAGACAATGCAATCGGTGCAACAATCAGCACGGCTACGGGGATAAATACACCAACTGCGGTAATGATCATCGTAGCCAGCGCCAAGGCGAGAATGGCTTTGCTGCCGCCAAATTTCCGTACAATCGCCTGCGCTATCGTCTCTGCTGCTCCCGATTCCATCATCACACCCGCAAGCACCCCGGCTGCCAGTACACGGAGTACGGTTCCCATGACACTTTGTGTGCCATCTACCAGTATATTTACGGTCTCTTCCAGGTTAGCGCCGCCAATTAAAGCGCCTACAATTGCACCCAGAAATAAAGAATAGACCGGATTCAGCTTCCTCAAAATTAAAATGATGGCAATAGCCAGTCCTGCCAGCGCGCCAATCCAGCTAATTGTTAATGGTTCCATTGTCAATTGCCCCCCATGCACTTGTTGAACACGCTTTCATTATAGTTGCTGGAGGCGAGAATAAATATTGATGAAAGGACGAAATTCATTGTGCATTTGCACAACACGAAGGACAGACTATCCTTATCATCACCCTAGAGTACGTTTTCAAAGCTGAAACCCAAGCGAACGGGATTCAAATCCTTCCTCTCACTCACTATTGGAGCAAAGGGTGAAACCGAGCGCTAAAGAATCTGAGACGTCTTATTGAGCGGTTAGAAGCGTCCTCAGAAATGTAAGGAACCTGAGACACGTTATATCTGAATAAATAGCCGTTTGCAGCGTTTTTATCAAGGGATTGCGGGAAATAACGTGTCTAATGTTCCTTACATTTTCAAAAGAGGGCCAAGAGGCCAAATAAGACGTCCTGTGTTCCTTAGTAAAGGAGAACACGGTTTTCCATAATATTTTTCATGCTGATATGGGATTTAGATGGTCCCAGCTTCACCAGTGAATCCTGAAATTCGGCAAGTTCTTCAATGGACGCCGTCTGTACCTTGATCAGATAGTTATACTCACCGCTAATCCGATAAACGTCCGTGACTTCGATGGCCTGTTCACAGAACTGGACCAACTCGTCGCAATGCTCTGTTTTGAGCAAAATAAACGTCGTGGTTCCACGGTTTAACCGGGCCAGATTATAGATGGTTGAATATCCCGTTATCACACCTCTTTCCTCCAGTTTCAGGATTCTTTCCTTAACCGAAGGTTGGGACATGTTAATTTCTTTGCTTATCTGTGCAACGGGGATACGTGCATGATGTTGCAGCAAACGCATAATCTGCTGATCGATCTCATCTATCATGTGTTCCATTTGTAAGACCTCCGAGTCATGACCTTATTTAATAAGGTTATCCTGATAAATTAGCTAAAAATAGTTAGATTTCATCTCATTATATCCTTTGATATTGTATGGTTCCAATGCGATATCAGCCCTATAATTTAAACTACAATCTGAAGAAGGAGCGATGTAATGTGAGTGTTATTGGACTTGCACATGTGGCAATTCAGGCCCGAAATTATAAAGATACTCTGGCGTTTTATACAAAAGTATTGGGATTCAAGGTCGGTCACTCCTGGAGTTTGCCTTCCTTCCACATTACCGAGGCATGTATGCTGATCTCTCCGGATCAGCGCACCTGTATTGAGGTATTTGACCCAAAAGCCGTCATTCCCGCCGAGGGTGAACCTGCCACCTCGCCTGAAGATGTCCGGCACGGCGCACTGTTACATTTCGCCTTTTACGTGCATGATGTAGAAGATATCTATGAGCGAGCGCTCGCCCATGGAGCCAAGGCCTACGTTGAACCGGATTGGATATCGCTTGGCGAACCTGCACTTCGGGTTAGAAATGCGCTTGTCCACAGCCCCAATGGTGAAGTGATTGAATTCCTGGAAGAGGTTGATTTTGACCGATCCTCTGCATCATCTATATGAAGTACACAAACAGCCTGTTGCCTCGTCATCCGTGGCAGCAGGCTATTTCATGATTGGATTTGCTTGGCAAGCATCAGCATACGCACTACCCTACTCTTGCTCTGCATTCCCCAGCGTATACTCGCGTAGCTTTCCTTCATAAACCAGTTGCAATCGTTCACTCTGGCGAAAATCATCCGGTGTCACCAGCGCCGGCAGCTTATTCCACAATTTGATTCCCGAACGCTGTAGAATCTCGGCTACAAATTGGGAGCAAAAGTAGGAGTTGCTGAACTCCACCGGTTCCTTGAGCGTAATGCCAATCACGCCGAGCAGATTGTACATATATTTCTGACGGCTGCGGATGAAGATGTGCAGCACACGTTTCATCTTTTCCACTTCACGATCGGTCACCTGAAGCTTGTATATGACACATGTGGTATTGGGATACTTGCTGTATGTACCTGTCTGTATATCTTCCTTCACAAACCCGCCATTCAGCGGATTGCTCGGATGCTTGCGGCCGAAGCTGTATAGCTCGGTTAACTCCCGGTCAAATGAGATCGATGCGTGATTATATGGCGCTCGGGTATAACTCTGAATAACCTTGGTAAACAGCGTTCCTGTATTCGTAAGCAGGATATAGATGGAGCGTTCATCTGTCATAACAAAATTTCCCCTTATCAAGTTGGCACTATTCCTTCATAATAACATAGGTACCCTATAATGGAATCTTACTTTGAATAAGCAGGTGATCGGTACGTGAGCAGTTCACTCTTTACACTAACGTTAATCTTCACAGCTTTACTTGTGATACATATCGTGTACAAAATTATTGCGAAGCTTCAGCCAAGCAAAGACTATTCAGGCATCGGCCAAAAAATCAAAACCTGGTGGGGTATGTTTGTGATATTCTGCCTCGCTACCCTTTTTAACCCCATCGTGTCCCTGATCTCCCTCATGGTGCTTGCATTCTTCTCACTCAAAGAATACTTCTCCATGATTCGCAGTACACGCAAAGCCGACCGCAGGCTGTTCCTGTGGGCGTATCTGGCGATTCCGGTTCAGTTCTACTGGATCTACATTGGATGGTATGGCATGTTTATCGTGTTTATTCCACTATATGTGTTCCTGGTGCTGCCCTTGCCACGCCTAATTAACAAAGGTACGGTCGGGTTCCTGCGCAGTGTCAGCTCCACACAATGGGGACTAATGCTGATGGTGTTTGGACTGAGCCACCTGGCCTATTTCCCTTTCGCCACACCGGAGTACGGCTCCAAGCTGGTGCTGTTCTTGGTCGTGTTAACACAGCTTAATGATGTGGTGCATTATCTGGTCTCTCTTTATCTGGGCAAACGAAAAGTGGTGCCTACCGCCAATCCTTTTGTCACCTGGGAAGGGTTCGCGTGTGCGTTCATTGTGACGACAGCAACGTCTTATTTCATCCATCCCTACCTGACGCCATTTGATTGGAAATTCTCGCTGTTCATCGGGGTGTTGATCAGTCTGGCCGGATTCTTCGGCAGTCTGACGGTGTCTGTACTGAAGCGCGATCTGTTAATTGGAGATGACAACAAGTTCGATTCGCTCAAAAAAAGCTACCTGAGCCGGGTCGACAGCCTGACCTATACCTCGCCGGTTATGTTCCACGTGGTCCGTTATTTCTTTGACTTTATGTAGCAACAGAACAGATAGATTAGCGATCTTTAGATCATGTATGTCAAAAAAAGCAGCCCAAGTGGCTGCTTTTCCTGTTCAACAGGCTCCAGACTGAGCCTTCATGATGTGCCTGCTACTTCAACGTAATTTCTTTTTCGGACATGATTTCGTTCCCCTCATCATTCGTGAAGACAAATGTCGCTTTGCCCCGCTCGCCCTTCATCTCATCCGAATAGATAAAGCCGGAGAATTGTCCATTGCCGCTAAAGTAAAAGCCATCTTCTCCATTTCCACCATGTTCAATGGCTTCCTGTAGTGAATTCACAATCGTCACCGTGTTAGACGTCCATCGCATCTCCGTTAATGTATACCCCTTCGGAACCTGTTTAATTCCAAAATCAAAACTGTTACCCTCACTCGGTTTCTCCGACTGGTCAATGACGATATCAATCTGCTCAGACGGTTCAGTGGATTCCGATTGAGCCGTAGGATTACCCTCATCACCACTGGCAATGCCTTTGTCATTGTTATTCTTCGCATCCGCATTCGGAACAGAGTTTTCTCCAGCTTCCTCTACGGGTTGCTTCGATTGCGGATAGGCGTGCTCCTGAACCGATTCATTATTATTCTTGGCGCCACAGGCACTAACTAATAGCGAAATACAGAGCACAGACATGCAAAGTGCAGATTTCTTTATATTTATTTTCATCATCTAGTTCTCCCTTCATCCATTTACAGCACATATATCTATATCAGTTGAACTAATCATTTACACGATAACGGAGAGGACAGAAAAAACCTGAAAAAGCGAAGCTAAAAGCTTTCTGGAAGAAAGCTGCATCGGAAGCATACGCTTCGCCTTTATCCCCGGATTTTCCCTTTAAGAAAAGGGAATCAAAAAATCAGGGGATAACAGCGATTGGAAGGTTATTCTGTCATCGTAGTGTCAGTGTAAATATTCTTTAGTTCAACTTATATAGCACACCACTTATTAATCACTACACCATATCGTCCCTCATGAAGCTCCATTATATGTAAATGATTAATAAATTCAGTATGTGACTGCATCTCAATGAATAAAGAAAGAGCTCTGTTCATGACTTCATACACGTATTATTTTATCGATCAAACCCAGGCAAGACCAACACTTGTCCAACCTGAATGGCGTTATGCTCAATTTTGTTCACTTTCTTGATAGCTTCTACATACACACGAGTGTCCATCTGCTGAGGTTTATGTACCAATGAAATGCCCCACAGTGTATCTCCCTGAGATACAACGATCTGGTCCCCCGACAACAATTGCTCATCCCCGGCAAATGCAGTGAATACAGCACTACACCCTATGATTATAATTAGAGTTATAGTGACGATTTTCATTAGCCAGGTTGGCGTCTTCACACGCCGTATGAATTGATCTTTAACATACATGGTGCGAGACTCGGAAGTTTTGGTATAAACGGATTCATAAATACTTTTGTACGTAGAATATCTCATTCTAGTCGACCTCCAGACTTTCATTCCGCTAATCTTTAATTTCATGTTTACCTATGTATTTTTCCTATAACAATGAATGATCAATAATTATATTTTTCACTATATAGGTATCTTTGCCTAAGTAACCCTACACTGATAGGTCTATACTACCAGTTCACTCTAAACAAATTCTGAACAACCGAATTTCAATGTGATATCCGATTTAATCTATCCAATATTCATGCCTGATTTTCGGCGATGCTTGTTGCAACGTTTTTCTATAATAGGTATAGATAAAGATTCTAATGAGTAAGGACGTGCCCCCATGATTTCTGCTGATCTGAAGGAACAATATTACGAGGCGCTTGTGGCCAAGGATTCGGAATACGAGGGTTTATTCTATGTTGGAGTCCGAACCACAGGTGTGTTCTGTCGTCCCACATGCCCTGCGCGAAAGCCAAAATTCGAAAACTGCGAATTCTATGAGACGGCACAGCAAGCACTTCTGGCCTCTTATCGCCCTTGCCAGCGCTGTCGTCCACTTTCTCACCCTAACCAAGTATCCGATGTCGTTCGCATATTAGTGGAAGCTGTGGAGAAAAATCCGGAGAAACGCTGGAAAGGACAGGATTTCAAGGCCCTCTCCATCGACGAATCTACTGCTCGCCGACAGTTCAAGAAGCGGTTCGGCATGACCTTTGTCGAATATGCTCGCGCTCGCCGCATGGGACTTGCCCTGAAAAATATTCGCTCCGGCCGCACCGTGATTGATAGCCAATTATCTACCGGATATGAATCAAGCAGCGGCTTCCGCGATGCCTTTTCACGGATCATGGGTGCTGCCCCTACACAAGTCGATGAAGGACATATCCTAAAAGCGTCCTGGATTGACACCCGCCTCGGCCCGATGATGGCCATTGCAGATGAGGAGTCGCTATATTTACTGGAATTTGTGGACCGCAGAGGTCTGGAACGCGAAGTTGAGCGTCTGCGCAAACGAACCAAATCAGCGATTGTACCCGGCACTACAGCTCCCATCCAGTCCATTGAGCGTGAACTAAACGAGTACTTTCAAGGTATTCGGACAGCATTCGACACACCGTTGTTCTGTTTAGGAACACCATTCCAAAAGCGTGTGTGGGACGAGTTGCTGGCCATTCCGGCTGGTGAAACGAGGTCATATCAGGAGATTGCAAATGCACTGGGAAAACCGACTGCTTGCCGAGCTGTGGCACAGGCGAATGGGGCCAATCAGCTTGCGATTGTGATTCCATGTCACCGTGTAATTAATGCCAGTGGCGAACTGGGTGGATATGGCGGGGGATTAACTCGCAAAAACTGGCTTTTGACTCACGAGAAACAAAAACAGGGTAGCTGAAAAACAGAATAAAGTAATGAAGTACGCATCAAATGTCCAAAGGAATGCATGATATAACAAAGGAGAGTCAACATAATATGAGTACCTTAGAAGAAAAAGCAGCGTTGTTCCAACAATACCATGTGAAAGGAAAACCACTTGTTCTCGTTAATGTGTGGGATGCCGGAAGTGCGCAAGCCATTCAATCCGCTGGAGCAACGGCCATCGCAACCGGAAGCTGGTCCGTTGCTGCGGCCCATGGTGAGCAAGATGGGGAAGCCATGCCATTCCATCTGGTACTTGCCAATCTGGCACGGATTACAGCGAGCGTGGATCTACCTGTAACGATCGATATAGAGGGAGGGTATGGGAGGTTGGTGTCAGAAGTGAAGCAAAATATCCTGCAAGTCATCGATCATGGTGCTGTAGGAGTCAACATTGAAGACCAACTTCCCACTGGCTTGGGATTGTACTCTGTGGAGGAGCAGTGCACGAGACTGTCCGCCGCCCGGGAAGCTGCGGAGCAGGCAGGCATCCCGTTGTTCATTAACGCCCGCACAGATATTTTTCTGCAACATGCACCTGAACACCATAACCACTCCCTCCTAGAGGAAGCACTTATACGTTCGAGCCAATATGCAGATGCAGGAGCCAGTGGTCTGTTTGTACCCGGTTTGCAGGATCACCAACTGATTCAGGAATTGTGTGAGCGTTCATCGCTGCCAATTAACATTATGGTTACGTCTCCTGAGCCTTCACCAAAACAGCTTGCCGCACTGGGTGTAGCACGTGTAAGCTATGGGCCATATCCCTATCTGCAAGTTATGGAACACCTGAAAGAACTAGGACGAAGCATTTTGATGAATAGTTCCGAATCGTCATAAGTGATTACCTATGTTATAATCACCCCTATTGAACACTAACTAGGAGGCAATTATGCTTAACGTGGAACAAAAGCTTGAAGTGCTACAATCGTATCCCCAACTGCAACGCAAAGATGTTTCTCTCGGTCGTGTTAATTTCCACTACGAGGATAGTGCGTATGATAAAAAAATTGTTGCTCTCCATATTCACCCTAACGGTAACGGTTATATCTATGCAGGGCTGCTGCCTGACTATGAGACCGATGCTAAAGGATTCGTCAATATTCGTGATTACTCCGAAGCAGATCTGCGCACATTGTTAGATGAAACGATCCAAGCGATGTCTCACAATCCCAACGCAGTTGAATTCGAAGAGCCAGAACAAGTAAAAGCTGTTGCTCCTGCCTTGTCTACAACCTCTACGGGTGGCGGAACATGGGTTGATGAAGATGGACATACGCTGACTTTAAAATACGAAGATGACATGTGGTATGTGTATTCCGGTGTTAATCTGGATATGGCTTTTGAAACGCGTAGTGAAGCCGGCGAGTACCTCAAGGACGAAGGATTCAAACCGCAAGCTCAGGCTTAAGGGATACACCTTCATTTTGAATTGCGTACAAAGATTGCCGAATAGGTATATTCAGTGATTTAGGATGATACAAAAAACACGAGGCGTGTTCGCACTCGTGTTTTTCAGATTACAGGAAGTTTCGCTTAGATTCCTTGCCTATATAAGTTGAACTAAAGATTATTTACACTGACACTACGATGACAGAACAACCTTCCAATCGCTGTTATCCCCAGATTTTTTCGATCCCCTTTCTCATGGGAAAATCCGGTGATAAAGGCGCACGCTTCGCTTTTTCAGGTTTTTTCTGTCCTCTCCGTTATCGTGTAAATGATTAGTTCAACTTATATAGATTCCTTTATAACTGTTTCCTGTCAGTCTTTTTTGGATTTCATGGTAAGCGGCGCATTCTTCATCATCGGGTACGTAGATAGAAGTAGCGCACCACCAATACACCCCAGAACGGTGAACAATGTCATGCGATCAATCCTAGCAATCCACAACATAAACTCACCAAGATTGCCCAATGTAATGATCAGCGTAATGACCAAGCCAACCCCAAAGAACATAATGAAAAAGTCGCGCATCCCCAATCGCATCCAACAAACCGTTGGGAAGACAGAGATTCCCAGTACGAGAAAACCGCACATCAGATCGATCCACAGGTAGGATAAGAAATGATATTCGCTTGAATACAACATGCCTGGTTGATAAAGGGTTACGTCAACAATTCCTTTTTCCTGAAGCAGGTGTATGAGGAAATACGCCACATGCAGAATGACCATGGTGCCTGCAACCATCCATACCGAGTTCATATAGAAGGATTTCATGAATTGAATTCGTGTACTACCCATACCAATCGCAACAGGAAACAGTGTAATAATTCCCCCGATTGCAAACGTACATATCCCTCCGTACATGGGACCAAACAGTTGCGTGGCATACGAGACATCAAATATGAAGCCAATGGCCAGATATACAACGGTGAGCATTAGAGCGATGGATGAAAATATACCCAGATACAAACGCATATCATCGCGAATCAGTCGATTCGTACCTTTTACTGCGTTCATGGTTTAACCCCCTCTTGATTACGGGTCCTGTTAACCAAATAATCTTGTAATGTCGCTTTCTCAATGGAAAGACCCTGCGAATGAGCGATATCCTTCCACATTTTCGAGTAGGGCTCATCAATCATCACTTTTACAGTCGATCCCATCTGGGAAGATTCGATAACTTTAACATCTGCTGTGACTTGGTTGATATCATCAATTCTCCCTGTTAGAAGAACTCCTTTTTCGCGCATCTCTTCCATCGGTTGATTTAACAACACCTCTCCGGCTTGCAAAACGATAAGGGACTCACATAAAGGCTGAATCTCCTCAATATGATGGCTGGATATCAGAATCAGACGCGGGTTATCTTCATAACTTTCCAGTAACGCATTATAGAAGAATTTACGCTTCTCAGCATCGAGCCCATTGGTGGGTTCATCCAGAATGGTTATCTTTGCATTACTGGCAAGACCCAATATAATCTGGGTGGCAGTCTTCATGCCTTTCGAAAATTTAATGATCTTTTTCTTCGCCGGTAGTTCGAACACATCCATTAAACGCTCCGCCAAATCCTGATTCCACTGCGGATGAAAATATTGCCCCATTTGAACCATGTCACTAACCGTCCAGTTTTTCCCCAGGGGATGATTCTCCTGGATGTAGCACAGATGCTCTTGGGCAGCCAGATTATTATAGGGGTCTTGACCCATGATCTGAACGGTTCCACTGTCGGGGCGGTTATGCCCTGCCAGTAAACTCATCATGGTTGTTTTACCCGCTCCATTTCTTCCCCAGATTGCACTAATGATTGGCTCACTCTCATGTAGCGTAACCTGGTTCAGAACGGGCGTCTTCTGGTAGCTGTAGTTGACCTGCTCCATATGAATCATAACTCACTCTCCTTATCCTTCTTGCCGCGAATCAGATCAATGATCATGTCTTCATTCATGTGAATCCGTCTGGCTTCTTCAAGTAAAGGCTTGATGTATTCTTCATAAAAATCTTGCTTCCGTTCAACGAGCAATGCTTCTCTTGCTCCCTTTGCAACAAACATTCCAACACCTCGCTGTTTGTATATAATCCCCTTGTCCACGAGTTCCTGCAGTCCTTTGCGGGCTGTAGCCGGATTGATATTGTAGAAGCGTGACAGTTCATTGGTTGAGGGAACCTGTTCTTCCACCTTCAATCTGCCCTCCACAATATCGTCCATAATCATCGTGGCAATCTGATGAAAAATAGGCTGAGATTCATCCAAAGTCGATTTCATGTGCTTCCAACTTTCATACGTATTCATTAGTCAGTTAGTCGGTTAGTTACTCATGTAACTAACTATAGTATACAAAAACGCAAATGTAAATAGGCGAACTTAACTCATTGCCTTTCCTACCTTGGCTCTGTTGTATTGATTAATAAGACCGTCCAGGACTACGGATTGCTGGATCACTTCCGGATGAAGCAGACTGCCGTATTCCATATGCATGCGATATAACAACTGTCTGGCATCTTCGATCCGTGATATCAAATCCAGGCGATCCATAGTATCCCTCCTTTTTGTCATATTTTAGTGTATTATGCCAATCATAAGCGCATGTGAGATACGACATACTTATTCTTCCACTTTGATACACAAAAAAAAGAACGCTCCTGAAATGAATTCAGAAGCGTCCATTGGTTCAGGCTTATGTCCCTAAACCGTGATCATTTGTTCGGTAAATTGAAGGGTCTGGATTCTCCACAGTCGGGACAGGTCCAGTAACAGGAGCTACAATGCTCACCACTATACTACATGTAACTATCAGCAAAGCCAGCTTTCTCTTCATTGAGTTTCTGCACCTCACCAATCAAGATTTTGTACTGCTGTATAGCTGTGTCAGACGCATATTCCCTGTATTGCTCAAACAGTCCGACACCTCTAAGCATACCTCGTCCATCGCTAATTTCAATAGAAAATCTCAAGCTGTTCAGTACAAAATCTAATCCCTCCGCAAACCTGTCTTTTTTAAGACAATACGTGCCTAATCCAGCTAAAAGACGAACGTAGCGATCATCGGTTACCTGCTTGCTTACTTTCCCTATCCGATTTCTCTGTTCATGATAAGTGAAGTATGGCTCATATTGATTGAGTACATGATCTATGTTCATATCATAACGGTTAGCAGCCGTTACAATATCACAAAGCGCTGGAAATATCTCATTTTCCTTCGTTGAGATATACGCGAGGTAGTCAGGTAATACTTCAAACTGCCCAGCCATTAATTGATATATATAACGATTACCCTCAGCCCATTCCTGAAACTGATGAATAACCACTTTTTCTTCAGGTTCAGGCTCTTTCACCCAACTGTAATCGGAGTATAATGCAACATACTTCAATGCCATTTCATAGTTATTCAAGTGGAAGTGGGCACTTCCGCAGGCTAAATACGCATACATAATATAAAAAACGATAGGTCGTTTGGTCTCTTCTTGTTTCCTTCGGCCATTCATCTCATAATGGATGGCTGCTTTCACCTTCAACTTTTCAGATAGTTCCTGAACTTTGCTCCATCTGTGAAGTGATGCAAATGCATTAATTAGTTCGTTAAGCGCATCCAATTGATAGCGCTCATCCAGCCGATCCACATAATATTCGAACCGGGCTGCGATAATCAGATTCCGCTGCTGATCATTGGTCAGTCCCAACCGGAACAGTCGATACTGACAGAGTGCCAGCCGCTCGGAATGTTGCATTTTCTCGCTTTCAGCAATGTTTTCATATAGAAGAATGGCCGGTTTGAATTTACCTGCTTGGTAGAATTCTTCAGCCACATCAAATAACAAAGGAATATAGGATAGATTATCCATCATCAGACGAATAACCTCTTCAATACAGTCCAACTTGTCCAACTCGGCACAGCGATGAAGGAAGGGTCCCAGTCTTCGCCAGTCCGGGGTCGCGTGTACAAAACACTCGTCTATGTATAACTCATAGAAGTAACCTTCTTCCAGTCTCATGGCGGAAGTGATGCGATCCAACTGCTGCATGGCAATAGGCCGATTTTTATTCAAAATATTGCTGAGCGTACCCGAATTAATCCCTGACGTTTCCGAAAAATGACTAATGGACATCTGTTCACGCTTCAGATAACTTTCCAAGTGATCGCGTATCGTGGTTGTCGACTCCAAACGAACACCACCCTCCAAAATAAAAAACATAAACGGGATTATCGGTATGCAAAAGTAATTATATGTAATTAAAAAGTATCGGTCAATATAATAATTTCAACTAATTTGTATTAATTACATTTTAATCCTTTAATTAAGCCACAAATCTCTATCCTTATTTTATATCGGAAACGCGCCTGACATCAAACCTGAAAATAGACAAAAAACACGAGCCATCTACGGGCTCGTGTTCTCAACTGACTCAGCAGTCATCATGCTCACTATAACTTGGATTTAAGGCAGTATATTGCCTGCCGCACGGTAAATTTCATACCACTCTGGACGCGTAAGATGAACATCTCCTGCTTTTACACAGTCTTGCAGACGTTCGATATTCATCGTGCCTGTCACAGGTTGCATCTGCGCAGGGTGACGAAGCAACCATGCGATTGCAATCGTTGTATTGCTCACGTCATACTTCGCAGCAATCTCGTCAATCTTTGCATTCAATTCCGGGAACTTGTCACTACCCAGGAATACACCTTCAAAGAATCCGTACTGGAACGGGGACCACGGCTGAATGGTGATATCATGCAGACGACAGTAATCAAGAATGCTACCGTCACGATTAACCGCGGCATCGTTCTCCATGTTCACGTTGATGCCACTGTCAATCATCGTCGTATTGGTAATACTCATCTGCAACTGGTTGGCTACCAGTGGCTGTTTCACGTATTTTTTCAATAATTCGATCTGGTTCGGATTCTGGTTCGATACCCCGAAGTGACGCACTTTACCTTCGCGCTCCAGTTGATCAAAGGCTTCAGCCACTTCCTCCGGCTCAACCAATGCATCAGGACGGTGCAACAGCAGAACGTCAAGATATTCCGTTTTCAGACGTTGCAGGATGCCATCGACTGAGTTCAGGATGTGTTCTTTGGAGAAATCAAACATGCCTTTGCGAATACCGCATTTGGATTGAAGAATCATATTTTCACGAACTTGGGGATTCATCTGTACCGCTTCGGCGAAGATCTCCTCACATGTTCCTGTACCATAAATGTCGGCATGGTCAAAGAAATTTGCGCCAACCTCCATTGCAGAACGAACAAAATGTTCGGCTTCCTTACCGTCTAGTGAATTAATCCGCATGCAGCCCACCGCGACTACAGGTACTTCTAGTGCACTGCTGCCCAATTTAATGGTTCTCAAGATGTTTTCCCTCCATATTCGAATATTATCGTGTATCTTACCTTTGATTGTGACATATATCTGCAATCGGTTTCAATAGATTTATCCTACTTTCATATGGAGAAATGATAGGTTCTTCATTCCAGCCTATAGATCCAAAAGAATATACTATACTTCTTCCGGTATGATAACCTCAATGTGCCTTGGCAGGACACGGATATGAATCGGCAGGGCAGGACCTTCTTCCCCATCTACATTGGTGCGAATGGCTTCGTCTGAGCGAACATAAACTTCTTTCGCTGTAAAATAGTCCACGTCCTTATGGTCTTTCAGATTGCCAAAAAACAGGGAAGTACCTAGTGTGAGGCTGTTGAACACACTGATGTTGCGAATAACAAAACAATGTATCAGACCATCGTCCACCTCAGCATCCGGGGACAACTTCTCAAATCCTCCGACGGAGTTGGTCAGCGCCGCCAAAAAAAGTGGCGATTCCCCCTCCCAGATCTGTCCGTCATATTCGATGGTTAGATGATTGGCTGGTGTATTCACCAGGTCTTTCAAGCCTTCTTTGAGATATGCGAATGAACCCAACTTCGACTTCTCTTCCGAGGATACGGAGAACAGAGATTCTGCCAAAGAACCTGCAGCCACAACGTTGGCAAACAGGCGATCATTGATTTTCCCCAAATCCACGATATGGGTCTGATTCGAACGTAACTGCCGAATGGCTTCTTCCGGGTCAAGCGAAATATTCAGCGCACGTGCAAAATCATTCACCGTACCTAGCGGTATAACGCCTAATCGGGGACGATGATCCTGATCCATCATGCCGTTAATCGTCTCATGTAGTGTACCGTCGCCTCCGATGGAGATGACCAGATCACAGCCGTCTTTGCAGGCGCTAAGGCAGTAGTTGGTGGCATCACCTTCCCCGGCCGTCTCATTAACAACCACCTCATACTGCTGTGACTCCAGAATTTCTCTGACTTGGGACACATACTGCTCGGCCTCTTCCTTACCTGACGATGGATTACTAATGATCATGGCTTGGCGCATACTCACATCTTCCCCTCCAAAATGGCATCTTTACTTCATCTTTACCCGTTTCAAGGGTGGATTGAATAGGGTCGGCGGGAGATGTTTTATTTTTTTTGATAAACATGTCTCTGAAGAGTGCAGATCAGGGTTTGTTTCATATAGAATAGAAGTATAGGAATACCCCTTACGAAATTTCTTGTTCCTTTTTCCGGTTGACGGGTTAATAACTATAGATGTGCTTTTAGCCGAACCTGCAAAAATTAAACAGATTGATTTACACATAGCACTCCGATTGACAGAACAACCCTACGATTACTACTGTTCGGAGTATTTTATATTTTAATATCATCGGAATCGGAGGGAATGCATGCAATGAGAAGAATGACGCTACTATTTCTAGTATTCATCCTGAGTCTCGGGGCATCGGGGCAAGCCATGGCTTACACCAACAAAGACTTGGGCGAGGGAATCATTGAAGATCCCGCTTTGGAGGACGGACTGAAGCTAATCCTGAACAAACCTCTGGATGTACCATTAACTTCAACGGATCTGGAGCAGCTTGAGGTGGTAGATCTAAGCAATGCAGGTATTCACAGCCTGACCGGTCTCGAATATGCAACCAACCTGACACACCTCCGATTATATGGGAATGAGATTGAGGATCTCACACCGCTGGAGCACCTAACCCAGCTTCGCGAGATCGATGTTCGCAACAATTACATTACATCCATAGACGAACTTACTGAATTAAAAGACTTGGGACGGCTGTACATCAGCAACAATTCCATTTCTTCCATAGAGGTTGTACGTGGGTTCAACCGATTACATACGTTCCACGCCAGCGGTAACCAGATTGCCAGTCTTGCGGCCCTCTCAGATGCGGATGCACTGAAGTGGCTTGAGATCTCGAACAATACGATTAACGATCTGACACCGCTCATGGGTAAAACACGGCTCCAACAACTCAATGTAGCAAACAACCAGATTCAGACGCTGGACGTACTGGCTGAATTGCCTAATACACTGCGGAATCTGAATGTGGCAGGCAACCAAATCACGGATCTGACACCACTGGAGCACATGACACGTCTTCGGACACTTGATATCTCTGGTAACCAAGTACAGCACCTCAAGGGGCTTGAGGGACTGACTGGGCTGACGGAGCTGAATGCAGAGTCCAATCAGATCTATGATCTGGAACCTTTACGGCAGCTTTCCAGCCTGGACGTATTAAAATTATCCAACAACCGGGTGTGGGATCTGACACCGATCGCAGGTTTTACGTTTACCCGTGATCAGTCAGCGACAAATGTTATACAGGATATCTCGGCCTCCACCTCGTTATCCTCTGGTATTCAGACCTCTGTCTCAGAGGTTGAGCCTGCGGGGCTTACGGTGCAGAACAACTATCTGGATGTCGCAAGTGGCAGTCAGACGATGCAGCTTCTGAACCGGATGAATGTGCGGGAGCAGAAACGAACGCCGCAGGGCAGCTTCCAGCGTCTGATTGAAGGGTCCACCACTGCCTATGTAGGAAATCACGCTTATGCACTGGATGCTGCACCTTTTATCGATGAAGGCCGGACCTATGTGCCTCTGCGTTTTGTCTCGGAGCAGTTAAATGCCCGTGTGAACTGGAACAGCGGTACGCGCGAAGCTGTGATCACACAGAATGACAAGACCATCCGTTGGAGCGTGGGTAACAAACAAGTTGTCGTGAATGATACGCTTGCGATCAATGATGCTCCTCTTCTGATGAAAAATGGTAAAGCTTTTGTACCGGTACGATTCATTTCAGAGCAATTTAATACCTCTGTTGGTTACATCGGAAGCAGCAAAACGATTCTGATTTTTGAAAATAAACAGCTTGGTGAGAGTGCACAGCCTTAAGAAAAACATAGCGAAAGTCCCCGTCTGAACAATCAGCGGGGATTTTTGTTGTGTTATGACAGTTGCGTAATGACATTGGATAATGGTATATGGACATCGCCGATCACAAGCAAATTGCAGCATACGATCTGTCTGTGCGGATACGAACTCGTAATGCTTTATCTTGGATTAGGGTAAATTTCACACGGTTTAGCCTATCTTCTTTTGCCGTGGGAGTTGTTATACTGAACGTAATATATATATGACAACTGAGGTTCAATCGAGGAGGAAATTCACATGACATTCATGCTCACTGGTTATTCCACAACCCAAGACAACCCGTGGAGAGAGCTATCTTTTGTGCTGACTAATGAAAGCGCTAACTTAAAACTGACGGGTGAGCAACACCAGCTTGTAGAAGGGTTTGGCGGATGTTTCAACGAGCTTGGTTATATTGCTCTATCCCACTTGAATGAGGAGCAGCGCCATGAGGTATTTCATTCTCTCTTCCATCCGGAGGGTGAGCACACGTTTAACATCTGTCGCCTGCCGATCGGCGCAAGTGACTATGCAGAGCAGTGGTACAGCCACAACGAGGTGGACGGAGACGTGGCCATGGAACATTTTTCAATCGAACGTGATTTCAAATATCTGATTCCTTACATTAAGGAAGCTCTAAGTTATAACCCGAACCTGCAATTCTTCGCCTCCCCATGGAGTCCGCCAACGTGGATGAAATCGCCGAAAGCCTATAACTATGGCACGCTTCGTTGGGAGAAAGCTATTCTGGAGGCCTACGCCCTGTATTTCGTAAAATTTGTACAGGCTTACCGCGAAGCAGGCATTACAATCCATCAGGTGCATGTGCAGAACGAAGTGATTGCAGATCAGAAATTCCCTTCTTGCATGTGGACAGGCGAGCAGCTTCGTGAGTTTATCGCTGATTATCTGGGCCCCGCTTTTGACCAACACGGTCTGGATACAGAAATCTGGCTGGGGACGATCAATGCCCCTGATCCATGGGAGGAATTAATCAAGAAAAAAACAAATGACTTCGATGAGTACGCCGGCCTTGTCCTGAGTGATCCAAAAGCCTATTCCTATATCAAAGGTGTTGGGTATCAATGGGCTGGCAAAAATGCGATTCAACGTACCGCGGCGAGTTATCCGGAGCTGCGGTATATGCAGACTGAGAACGAATGCGGTGATGGCAACAACTCATGGAACTACGCCAAATATGTATATAACCTCTACCAGCACTACTTCAGCAACGGAGTGAACGCGTACATCTACTGGAACATGGTTCTGGAACCCAAAGGCCGCAGCACATGGGGCTGGGAGCAAAACTCCATGATCACCGTAGATCCGGACAATAAGGAGGTTACTCGGAACCCCGAGTATTATGTGATGAAACACTTCGCTCATCATATTGTTCCTGGTGCTCGAAGAGTCGGCCTGTCAGGCGCGTGGAGCGGGAAATCCGTTGCTTTCCGCAACCCGGATAACAGTCTCGTGATTGTCATCAACAATCCATTCCAGGCCCCTCGTGACCTGTATCTAACCCTTGAAGAAGGACATACCCTACACATGAACCTGGAGGCAGATTCGTTCAACAGCATGGTTATCCAACCGAAATAATTGATCCAACACATCGTTAAAAATGCATACATTAATAGCGTCAGGCCCAAGAATTCCCGGGGCCGGCGCTATTTTTCATGGACCAGACCATGCCTACTGTCACCATGATTACTCCTGTAGAACACAAGCCGAAGACGACTTAAAGATATGACGTTTCACCTTTTATATTTACAAATCTATAAATCTAGATATAATGTAATCCAGAGAACTTACTCTCATGTCCATCCTATTATAGGAGGAAAGGCAGTCCCATTTTAGAATATTATATCTACTTTTCTGTATATTTAAATTAATTGGAGGTACGCTTTACATGAAATCACAACAGGTCAACCCGCTCCTTATCCTGATTATGGCAATCGGTGTATTCGGGATCATTACAACAGAAATGGGAATTGTGGGGGTACTGCCTCAGGTTGCGCATAAATTCGGTATCTCGGCTGCACAGGCAGGATGGCTGGTCAGTATATTTGCGCTGGTCGTAGCCATTGCGGGTCCCTTTCTCACCTTGCTGGCGTCCGGAATTAATCGCAAAATCATCCTTTTAACCGCTGTGCTGATGTTTGCCATTTCGAACATCGTCTATGCCTACGCCACAACATTTGATACCATGCTTATCTTCCGTATCATTCCCGCGTTATTCCATCCCGTCTTCTTTTCCGTAGCCCTAGTCACCAGTGCCCAACTCGTTCCGGCAGAGAAAAGCAGCCAGGCCGTCGCCAAAGTATTCACCGGAGTTACCGCGGGCTTTGCCTTTGGCGTGCCGCTGACATCGTATCTTGCTGAACGCCTATCTCTCGAAGTCGCCTTTCTGTTTGGAGCGATGGTCAGTGTGGTCGCCTTTATCGGAATTTGGATCTGGTTACCCTCAATGCCCGTGAAGGAAAAGATGTCCTATGGTAAGCAGCTTGGTATTCTGCGCAAACCCGGGTTATGGCTGAATGTTGCCGCAGTCATTTTTATATTCGCCGCCATGTTCTCTGTATACAGCTATTTCGCCGAGTATCTTGGGCAAGTCACTCAAATGAGCGGATCATGGATCAGTGTCATGCTGACCGTCTTTGGTGTCGTCATGATTATCGGAAATTTGGGGTTTGGACAGTTTCTGCGTAAGAGCGTGGTCCGAACTGTCCTCATGTTCCCCCTGCTGTATGTAGCAGCTTACGCACTCGTCTATTGGGCCGGTCCTCACTTCATATGGATGGTTATTGTAGTCATCCTCTGGGCATCCGTGCATTCAGGAGGATTGATTGTTAGCCAAACCTGGTTAACCGCTGAAGCGCAGGATGCGCCTGAATTCGGCAACAGTTTGTATGTATCCTTTTCTAACCTTGGTATTACCCTGGGTACTGCCATCGGCGGCTGGTTCATCGCAAATCTGGGAATACATCAACTGATCTGGAGCGGAATGATCTTTGCACTGATCGCTTTTGTATTGGTTTGGATTAAAATTAAATGCTTCCCTGCACCATGAATTGCCGAACACTGTTGAGACAAAGCATTAACACAAATAGCGCCATATTCCCATGCTTAACATGTAGAACAGGCGCTATTTGGTGTTATATGATTACCGGATTTGCAAGAGATGCTCAGACTTGTCAAAACGCAAGCTTAAGGATTGTTCGCCAGGTAATTTCTCAGCCATTGCATAGCCGGACGTTCTGTACCGTTGCTATTGACCAAGTGGGAGCCTGCCTGCCAAGTTTGATTTTGGTTGTAACCCCACAGCGTCACACCTTTAACAGCAGAGTGTTTCCACAGCACAGGGAATTTCTGCTGATAACGTTGCAATTGTGTATTGTCGTCACCTGTCATATCCAGCTCGGATACATAAATTGGCAACCCTGTCGCTGCAAGCTTGTTCAATACCGTGTTCATCGTGCTCACAGAAACGTTGTCCATATTGAAGTAATGCGCTTGGATTCCAATACCATCAACTAGACCTCTGTTTTTCAAAAGGTTGATAATCTGGATGTATTGGTCCGCTTTAGCGGGATCACCGATAATACCATATTCATTAATTAACAATTTGGAGTTAGGGAAGGCTTGTCTCGCCTGTTGGAATGACCAGATGACCCAGTCCCAACCCGTTGCCCCATCTCCACCAATGGCATTGCGATAGGATGGTTTCGCATGCAGAGGTTCATTTACCACATCAACAAAGGCAGACTTCGAATACCGCTGTCCTGCGGCTTTAATCCATTGTGTCACTTCAGCCTTCTGATCTGCAGCTGAGAGACTGTTAATCCAATTTGGCTGTTGATTTCCCCATACGAGCGTATGGAATTTGAACGGGAATCCGTTGTTGTTAGCATAGTTGTAGGCCATGTCCGCCTGGCCCCAATTCATTACGTTGCGTGTGCCTTCAACAGCATCCCACTTGGTAGAGTTCTCCGGAGTTACCTGATTCCAATATGGGCTAAAATTCGAAGGAACCTGGTTGGCAATAATATTGCCCAGAAATTTGCTACCTTTCGCCAAACCAGCACTCACACTACCAACCGCAACAGAAGCAGCGAGAATCCCTACCAATGCCAGTGAGCCGACTGTTTTAAACCACTTAGACTTAATCAATGATTTTCCTCCTTAGATTCATTTTTTGTTAAGCGCTTACAAACATCATTTTACTGGATAATTTTGGTTTTTAACACCTGTCAAATTATAGTATTTTATTGTAAAAAAATAGAATTTAGTGCTTTTTCTGAAGTTATTTATAGATTCACTCTCTTAAATCCAACATAACTCTTACATTGGAGTTTACATTCACCACATGTTTATCTAGTATAAAATGATACATATCTTTACATACACTAGATAACAAGGGAGATTACAACATGCGCAAAATTTCAACAAAACGTTTCGCCGGATGGCCCCTATCATTCCTCTTATGTGCCTCCATTTTGTTCGCCCCTTTTGCTTCCACTCCGGTTCAGGCTGCTGAGGCAGACAAGGAAACCAAGATCACGTTGCTGGGTACATCGGATATACATGGTCGATTCATGCCGTGGGACTATGCTCTGGACGGTCCAAATCCAACTGGTAGCATGACACAGCTCTACACGATTGTGAAAAAAGTCCGTGCGGAGAATCCCAATACAATCCTGCTGGACGCAGGAGACATGATTCAGGATAACTCGGCTGAGTTGTTCAATGATCAACCTCAATCTCCCATGATGGTTGCAATGAACGAGATGAAATATGACGCATGGGTCATGGGTAACCATGAGTTTAACTTTGGACTGGACGTACTGGAGAAGATCTCTTCCCAATTCAATGGACAGCCTCTCGTGGGTAACATTTTCAAAGAAAACGGCGACCGCTACATGCCTGCCTATACGATTATCGAGAAAGACGGAATCAAAGTGGGTGTCATTGGAATGAACACACCTATGATTACCGAGTTTGAAAAAGGGACGGATCACCTGGACGGTATCATCGTCAAAGATCCTGTGGAAGAAACCAAGAAGGCCATTGCTGAGTTGAAAGGCAAAGTTGATGTCATGGTTGGACTCATGCATATGGGATTGGATAACGAGAACGGAAATCCGGGCACCGGAGTGACGGATATCGCCAACGCCAACCCGGAGCTGGCTGCCATTTTTGCCGGACACATGCATACCTTGATTGAATCCCAAACGGTTAACGGCGTATTGATCTCCGAACCGAATAAATATGGCTCACATATTTCACGAATCGATCTGACATTTGAAAAAGACGGCGACAAAGTTGTGCTGAAAAGCAAGGAAGCTCAAGCTCTCGCTGTAAAAGCAGCCGACGGAACATATGAAGTCTCCGATCCTGCGCTGGAAGAGACTTTGCACCCATTCCACGAGTTCGCTCGTGCCGATGCCAATATTGAAGTGGCTGAACTGAAAGGAACGAACCTGGTACCTGCTGATGAGATTAAGGGTATCCCTGCGGTGCAGATCCAGGAAACACCTTTGTCTGACTTTTTCACCGAAGTGATGTTGCACTACAGCGATGCCGATGTGGTCGCGCACCAGATTGATAACGACAAGGCCAAGCTGGATGTAGGCCCGATCAAGAAAAAGGATATTGCGTTCAACTACCAATACACCTTCGGTGAAGTAACCGTGTATGAAGTGACCGGACGTGATCTGAAGGATTACATGGAGTGGTCTGCGGGGTACTTCAACTCCACACGCCCGGGTGATGTGACCATCAGTTTTGATCCGAAACGACGTGCTTCCAAATACAGCACCGATGATTTCTTCGGCGGCGTAACGTATGAGATTGACCTGACCAAACCATACGGCAGTCGGATTACAAATCTCAAGTACAGCAACGGTACGACAGTAAAAGAAGACGATACGTTGAAACTTGGCATGAACGCCTATCGAATGGAAGCTCTGATTGCCAAAGGCGGAGCCATGGAAGGGCGCAAGTTCAAGCAGCTCTGGTCCTCCAAGGATGCTTCGGCATTTGGTGAGATTCAAGGCACAATTCGCAACCTGTCAATCGCCTATCTGAAAGATGTCATGAAAGGTGTCTACGAACCGAAGATTCAACACAACTGGAAAATCACTGGCGTAGACCTGACTGCACCGGAGCGTGCAGATGTGGTGGAGTTAATTAACGATGGCATCATGTCTGTGCCAACAACAGAAGATGGCAAGTACACCAACATTGCCTCCATTAACATTTTGGATACGGTGACTCAGGAAGAGATTGATACGCTATCTGCCAAAGCAGATGTGAGTGCGGCACAATTCGCAGGCGTGAAAACCAAGGGAGCGTTCTATCAACAGCTGAACAAAGCTCGCAAAGCAGCAGGCAATGGCGAGGGAGAAACTACTCCTGAGGAGCCTACGACACCAACAGTACCAAAACCAACACCGACTCCAGGCACGTCGAAACCTGTTAAACCATCAACACCAAGCACTGGTAAACCGGATACCGTCATCAAAGGCAAACAAGCCAAGGTTACTGCGGCTTACCTGAACGTACGCGCTGGCGCTTCATCCAAAGCCAAGGTCGTTGCTGCCGTACCGAAAGGTACCCTGCTTGAGGTAATTAGTACAGACAAGTATGGTTGGGTAAAAGTGAAGTTGGATGGACGTGTAGCATTTGTATACGGGAAATATGTGAGTATCTTGAAATAAGTACAATCGTGACGCACCACGCTTAACGAAAAAGAAAAAAGGGCGATTCTCCCATGAATATCATGGTGAGGATCGCCTTTTGCTAGGTTAACAAACCGTTAGGATTATCGCTGTAACTGCTCTATGGGAAAAAGTCATTTAGCCTTGTGGCAGGTTCTTGATTTTATCTATAAAAGAATCCAGCTGTATTCCATTCGTTTGTTCCGTAAAGTCACGTAATTCATCCGATTCACCCTCATAGGCAGCAAGTACGTAGTCATCATCGACAATATAGTATGTGCCGTAGCGAGTGAACGAATATCCTCCCAGCTGTTCTCCGGTCGTCCCCTTTTTGACTACAGCGATAATCTTCATACCTGGTTTAAGTTCAGGCTCCACACCTGCGAAGTCAGCATTGTAAAAGAGAAACGTATCCTTTTCTACATCCTCACCTGTTACAACCTTATGCACCTTCACCTTGTAAGTAATGAATTCAGGCTTGAAGGGTACAAGACCAGCAGCCCGATCCTTTTCTGCAAAATCACCCTCAGGCGTGCCCGGGTCGGCAGGCAAATCCACGCTAAAATTCGGAAGGCTATTCACAACCTCTGCTACAATAACGGAGTCCGCAAAATCCATGATCTCTCTGAAACTTACTTCTCTGATATTGATCAACACCGGGGTGTCATTAGATAGCGGGTATTCCTTCCTCAATTCTTCCATCCGCTCTGGCGACAGCCTGTTTCCTGCGCCTTCATGTGAGTTGGGAAAAGGGGCCGAGCAACTGGCTAAACTAACCGTCAGTACAATGCTTATTAACCATCGCGTCTTACGCTCTCGTGCCACAATCCACCTCCCCTCATCTGACATACTAGATTCACACCTTCACTGGAGCACCTAATCCCGCCTTACATCCCAGTTTGCCAGCATGCCTCTCGCCATTTCCATCGTCGACTCTTCCCCTGTGGTTAGAGCAAATTTGGCAACCAGTGCCGGGTAAGCAGCCCATTGTTCCCGAATATGTTCAAACATCTGAGGCCATGTCCTTCCCCCTGCCTTCTCGTATCGCTTCAGCAGATCGCGTAGTCCATCATCTTGGAAAAGTCCATAAAGGATTACAAAATCCTTACCCGGATCAGCGATCTCCGCTTCCGTCCAGTCGATGAGTCCGGTTACCCGCTGTGTATCATCGACAATGATATGCGGTGGGTGCAGATCCCCGTGATTAAACGTCGAGTGCTTCGGCCAATAGCTACCCACAGACAGCCACACCGTCCAGCGTTCCGCCAGTTGGTCCGGTACCGTAAAATTCTTTTTAATCTCCTCTATATTTGCCGCAAACTCTTTGCGAGCTTCCATAGGCGTCTTGATCCGAACTCCGCCCCTGGCCGCCTCCTCAGGATCAATGTTGTGCAATGCGGCAAGTGTAGCAGCCAGTGAATCCAGGAACTCGTCAGACAAGGTCTCCTGCGGGAAACGCCACGCATATCCTGCGCCAGCAGGATCTACCACTGCAATCGGGTCGCCATCCAATAGTGGATAAGCGATAAGTTCGGGCGTGCAGATTCGCCAGTCCGGTACCTGTGCCGGAACACTCCCCCGGACAACGTCCAGTACTCTACGTTCATTCTCGGCACGCCCCCATACGTCTTCACGCCGCGGCTGACGCAGAACCCACTTTTGTCCACTTATATCAGTGGCGAAGGCTACACGGAAGTCCATCCCGGACTCATTGATTTCCATTGATTCCTTGCGGATTTGAAGCCCATTTTGTTCAGCCAGCAACCATATATCCTGTGTGAAATCCACTTGTTCATTTGACTTTGTCATATCCAAACCTCCCCTTTTCCTTGGAAAAATAAAAAACACAGACATTCATGCCTGTGCTTTCGATCTCGGAATAGGGCTATACCTATTTTTGCGCATCCCCATAGTGGTACATCAAAGAACCACTCTTATGCAAGAGTGTCCACTACAAATAACGGCATACGTGTAAACAGGCAAACTTCTCCCGATGATCTGCACACAGGCAGTGAAACAGCAAGCGCAAGCAAACGTTCCGCTACTATCTCAATCGAAAAAAATTTACCACACGTATCCCTCCGTTCAGTAAGATAACTATATGCTAACATATTCCAATTTCTAGCACCAGACTGAATCGATTGATTTTCGTTTTTTTATTGATGTACAGGAACTTCATCCTCTCAGGTAACGTCCATAGTTATAGATTGATTAAAAAGGATGCGAGGTGAGCACCCCAATGTCCATTGTACGAAGGTTATCCTTATTACCAGTGATCTTGCTTCTGCTAACGCTCGGATGCGCAGAGCAATCCGAGGAACAAGGGAAAGAGAAGCCACATGTACGAGGAATTATTACGGATTTTGAGGAAGAAAGAGGTCAGGTACTCATCGACAATAAAGAAGATGGCGGTGTTGATTCAGGACCGATTTGGGTCTCGCTCAGCAAGGACGCCGAACTCATCGTTGGAGGAGAGATTGTCGCCGTCTCTTTGGATGAAACAATGGTTGGTCGAAGTGCAGAAGTGTGGGTCAATGGAATTATTGCTCAATCTTACCCTCCCCAAACCAAGGCTGTAAAAATGGTCATTCACTAACACCAAGCAAACTACCGATACATTTCGTTTCACGTGGAACGTTATGATACACATACGAATAGCAACAAACGTTGCTCCCTCAAATCAGAAATCATGAAAACAATTTACACACTTAAAGCATTTACTCCGTTAGCCTGCCTGCATATAGAGTATAATGAAGAGGTATACGATAAATGTACGGTGCAATGCTTGTATGTAGAGTATTCAAAACTAACGCAAAAGAGGTAAACGATGAGCGAGCAACAATTTAAAGATTATGGACTTGGTGAAGAGATCGTAAAAGCACTGGACAGTCTGGGCTATGAGACACCAACCGAGGTTCAAACTAAAGTTATTCCGGTAGCACTTGAGAATCAGGATCTTGTGGTCAAATCACAGACAGGCAGTGGTAAAACAGCCGCCTACGGCATTCCGCTCTGTGAGCTTGTGGATTGGAATGAGAATAAGCCACAGGCTTTGATTCTTACCCCAACCCGGGAACTGGCTTTGCAGGTTAACGAAGATATTACGAATATCGGCCGCTTTAAGCGTATTAAAGCAACCGCACTATACGGACAGTCCCCTTTTCATATCCAAAAAGCAGAGTTAAAACAAAGAACACACGTGGCTGTTGGTACACCAGGTCGGGTACTGGATCATATCGAACGCGGCACGCTGCCACTCGAACGGATCGCCTATCTCGTTATTGACGAGGCTGATGAGATGTTGAATATGGGCTTTATTGAGACGGTACAGTCCATCATTCAGAAACTGCCGCAGGAGCGAGTAACGATGTTGTTCTCCGCTACGTTCCCTGAAGATGTAGCCAAGCTGTCACGCAAATACATGAACAACCCGGTGGAGATTGAGATCAAGGCAAGTGGACTGACAACAGCCACCATCGAACATGCCGTGATTCACGTTCCAGAGGTGAACAAAACCGCGCTGCTTCAGGACTTGTTCATTGTGGAAAATCCGGATAGCTGCATTGTGTTCTGCCGTACGCAGGAAAATGTGGACAAACTGTTCCGTGTCATGGCTGACCTTGACTATCCAGCAGATCGTATCCATGGTGGTATGGAGCAGGATGAGCGGATTGAAGTGATGAACGCATTCCGACGGGGACAATTCCGTTATCTGATCGCGACAGATGTAGCTGCACGTGGTATTGATATCACAAATATTACTCATGTCATCAACTACGATATTCCTTTGGAAAAAGAGGGATATGTTCACCGTACAGGCCGTACGGGGCGCGCAGGCAAAACAGGTAAAGCCATTACGTTGATTACACCGAAAGATGGCAGACGTCTGGCGGAGATTGAATCCTATATTGGATTCGAAATCCCTGTCGTGAAAGCACCTTCCGAGGAAGCTGTAGATCGCCGCAGAGAAGATTTTGAGAAGCGATTGAAGATCGTTCCTGAACGTAAAAAGGACAAGCGTGAACAGCTGAACCAACAGATCATGAAGCTGAACTTCAACGGAGGCAAGAAGAAGAAACTTCGCGCCGTAGACTTTGTAGGTACCATCGCCAAGCTTGAAGGGGTTACTGCAGACGACATCGGGATCATTACGATTCTGGATAATGTGACGGATGTAGAGATTCTGAACGGCAAAGGCCCACTCGTATTAGAGCTCATGCAGAATACAACGATCAAAAAGATGCAGCTCAAGGTTCGCAAAGGTCATAAATAGTTTGGTAAACACGGTCAAATAAATAGAAATTCAAACAGGGATAGTGGACTCTTTTCTAAGTCTGCCATCCCTGTTTTCATTACCTCTTCTTTTTCCGCACTGTACCGCCTTCTACCGTATACCTAAATAGCGCATCTTCGGCGCCCCCTGTATCATCCGTAACTTGAAACGTCGCTGCATCTCCCGACTTATAAACCCCACCCGTCACAAAGCTGAACACTACACGGTCGTCTTTGCCCCAATATGGATTCAGCATGACAAATGTACTTCCATTGACACCCTTTACCGTACGGTTGCCATTGGCATTATATAGACCATTCTGATCCGTGGCCCAACTCTGGGGATCGGCATCGAATAGATGTGTAAAGCTGGCTCGATCGATATGTTTATTCGGTTTACCCCACAGATACACACGATCGGCATCCACCGCCCAACTGCCGGAAGGTGTTATTAACTCAAATGTCGATGCATCCGCCCCCTTGATCATCTGAAGCACATCGTCTGGATGACCGAAAGGCTCACTTGTCCGAACAACCTCGGCACGATACACATGGTGCTGATCCTTGGCAAGTCCGAGAGGCTCTGTCCCGGCAAACACTTCAATCTCCCGAGCATCTGCCTCATCGACACGGTATCCGTTGTAATACACATGATTGCGGTCACGTCCAAAAGGTCCACCTAGTGGCTGAAACGTATCCGGGTCTGCTCCCTTGAGGATACGCCACTGAAAATAAACCCGTTCCTGGTCCCGTGCAAAGTGCTCATCCAGTGGTTCAAAGGTAGATCTGTCCGCTCCACGGACAAGGTTGAATACCGTTTTCGCTTCTCGACGATACGTACCGCCCCATTCTGTTTTATAAAAAATAGACGACGCAGTCTCAACCCAATTCCCTGTGATCTGCGTAGCGCCCTCTGCACTGTGTGCATATTGATCATTCCACCAGCCAGGTACGTCGGAATGATGCTCACGCAACCATTCTCTCACCTCATCCTTGTCCCCATTCGCATAGCGAAGAGAGCTGGACAGATGGAACAGGTGGTCTTTGTCGGTACAATAATCGTGATGAGCAATCACAGCATTTGTATCGATATCCTCAAAAAGATGAAAATGCTGGCTACTCTTCACATATAAATAACGTTGGTCCTGCGCAAAGTAGGGCGTATCCGGCAACAGCCGAAAGCCTTCCGGATCGGAGTCAGGCACGGCCTGATCCTCCAGATAGACGTACTGAGAGTCGCAGCAGTAATCTTCATCAATCACACGGAAAGCTTCCGTATCCTGGCTGAACAAACTCGCCTTGTTCTTGCGGGCATTGAACCACCATATTCCCTGACGATCGCGCAGGTAGGCAAAGGTCAACCATCCCTTTTGATGCGTAGAGATGACTTCAAAATCCTGAGCAGTAATGCCTCCCTTAATCGGAGTGTTCTTTCCATCCTCGTCATTATGCAATTTCACCTGAAGGTCCTCATCTACAATAAACTTGTTCATGACGGTCCACCCTCCAACCATGATGTGAATTCAGTCTAGCTTTATTTTAACGTGTGTACCTGATCCGCTCTACATCATCGTACTAGATATTTAGCAACATTTCCTCTGCTCTCACCGCTCAGCCACGATGAAATGAAGGTTTGTTCAGCAATGGCTGGATTGTTCACTTGAAAAAGAGTCTAGCCGAACTACAATATAAATGAAAGCGCTACATTTTATCTGATATCTTTCGGGAGGTGTATGTAATGGGTAACAGGAAAGCCGTCTGGTTTCTGGTCTTTGCACTCACGTTCACCCTGTTTGGACTTCATCCTGAACGAACAAGCGCAGCAAGTGTCACGATAACCAATGGCACCGATTGGCTCGACACCGCAGGCAACCCCATCCATGCGAACAGCGGCAACATTATGCAGGTAGGCTCGACGTATTATCTGTACGGTGAACATGCGGTGGGTGGCAGGTTCGACAGTGTGAACGTGTACACCTCCACCGATCTGAAGAACTGGACTTTCAGCAACGCCATTCTGACGAAAGATTCGGCAACTGAGTTGGCCTCCAGTAAAATCGAACGCCCCAAAGTCATCTATAACGCCTCCACCAACCAGTATGTGCTCTGGGCACACTATGAGAACGGTACGGACTACAACCTCGGGCGTGTAGCAGTCGCAACAAGCAATACCCCGAATGGCAAATTCACCTATGAGGGCAGCTTCCGCCCGCTGAATTATGAATCCCGTGACATGACCGTCTTTGTTGATACAGATGGCACAGGTTATCTGGTTACCGCATCACGCAAAAATGGCGGCGCCAATGATACGATGGCTATTTTCAAAATGAATGCAAGTTACACCGGAATACAATCCTTCGAGGGCTGGCTGTTTGAGAACGCCTATCGTGAAGCACCTGCCGTTGTGAAAAAAGGAAACCGTTACTACCTCTTCACCTCCCAAGCGGCTGGCTGGTATCCGAATCAGGGTGCTTACGCTACAGCCACTTCCATGACGGGTCCATGGACTGCGCTTACGCCATATGGCAATCCATCTGCCTTTGGTTCGCAGATTCATGATATTGCCACGATTACAGGCAGCAATACCACATCCTACGTCTACATGGGGGATCGCTGGAATCCGATGAACCTCGGAGAGCACAAACATATCTGGCTGCCGCTAACCTTGAATGATTCGAACGGAACAGCATCACTGGAGTGGTATACAACATGGAATATCGATGCAGTAACGGGTGCAGTAACACCACCTGCTCTCGTCAACCATGCACAAGGCAAAACAGCTACCGCCATCTCCACAGCCTCCGGCTCGTCTGCATCCAACGTTAATGATGGTAACTACCAGACTTCATGGGTGGCTTCCTCCAATAGCTGGCCTGCCTGGTGGCAAGTGGACTTCGGCGCACCCAAGACGATCACCGAGATCGACACCTCCTGGTTTATGTATAAAGGTTCTGAAGGGTACTACAAATACAAAATTGAGATTAGCAACGATGGTGTTAATTACTCCACCTTGGATCGCACCAACAATCTGACCTATGGTTTCACCACGGATGCCGTGCACTTCACCGCCCGTTATGTACGGATCAATATGGTGAACGCCGTCTTGTGGAATAATCCGGGGAACTGGTACACCCCAACCCTGCACGAGGTCAAAATGTTGGGCCCTGCAACACCTGAAGCCACAGGTTACAGCCGGTTCAGTTCACACAACTATCCGGATCGATACATCCGTCATGCCAATTACACCGCTCGCGTGGATGCCAACGTCTCTCCTGTTCTGGATTCACAGTTCCGCGTCGTACCGGGTCTTGCCAGCTCTACGGGAATATCACTGGAGTCCCTTAACTTCCCGGGTTACTTCTTGAAGCGTAACACCATCAACAAAATTGTACTTGAAGCTTACGCCGACACCGCCGCCTATAAAGGAGATGCTACGTTCCTGAGCAGCCCTGGTTGGGCTGACAGCACCAAAGTATCCCTTCAATCGTACAGTCAGCCCGGATATTACATCCGGCATTATGACTACGTGTTACAACTCGATGCCATCAATGCATCCAGCAGCTCAACGGTGAAGAGTGATGCCACGTTTGGGCGAACCAATTTCTAAGCCAATGAATTGGAGATGAGGATTAACCACCCACATCTACAATTAATATCTCGAGGAAGAACGTTTTTTCAGGAGTCACAAACTGAAGAAGCGGTTCTTTCTGCTTCACCATTTCAGATATAGATCACGTAACCCCATCTCAGACTGAAAATGCAGGTTTCATTAGAGCGTAATCGCCAGCCAGACTGGCTAATGGCTGCCAGCTCTCTATCGCTATTTTATAATGACCGGCATATGCCTCTGCATCCACCCGTACGTGCTCTACTTTTCCAAGAACCAGATGATCTGTACCCACCTCAATAATTCGATCCAGCGTAAGTTCAAAAGCAATCGGAGATTCGAGCACGGAAGGTACATCTACACGTATGCCCGCTTTCGGAGTAACGCCTGCCAGTTCAAATTCATCTTCTTCCGATGCCACATCAGCAGATGATTGCTGCATCGACTCCACCAACGAAGCCGGGACCATATTGATGACAAATTCCCCCGTCTCTCGAATATTGAGTAGTGTATCCTTCACGGTGCCTCGCCTCTCACCTACACCGGGTCCAATGGATATGAGCAGGGTTGGTGGGTTGCGCGAAGCAACGGTAAAAAAACTAAAGGGCGCCAGATTAAGAACACCGTCCTTGCTTCTCGTAGAAACCCAGGCAATAGGCCGTGGCACCACGGAACCAATCATTAATTTATACATTTCATCGATGGTGATATCATCTGCTGCATACTCAAATACATTGTTTTTTGCCAATTACATTCGCTCCTTTTCCCCATCCCAACAGAAGCTCCTTCGGTTTACAAAGCCCCATGGGAAACATATAGTTGGTATAAGAATATACACTTGTTCACCACAAAAAAAGTACGCACTTTGAAGTGCGTACCTGCATAAAGGAGCTTATTCGTGATGGATAATCCGAGCACAATCCCAATGGAAACACTAACTCCATTCGACTACACCCTATCCATTATCGGCGGGAAGTGGAAGATGAAGATCATGTATCAACTTGCCTTCCATGGGGTCACACGCTACGGCGAACTCAAACGGCGTGTCCCCGGGATTACGTACAAGGTGTTAACCTCTCAACTGAACGATTTGGAACGTGAAGGTGTGATAAAACGAGTGGAGTATGATCAGACTCCGCCCAAAGTGGAGTATTCCTTAACCCCTCGAGGCAAGAGTCTAATGCCCATTCTGGAGGAGATATGCAAGTGGGGTGTGCATAATGTGCCGGAATCACAGACACTTCATGAACTATAGAGAACTATTGATGATGTCTGCGAATGCATCCCTGTTGTACGTATCATCCTGAATGCGCCATTCTCCCTGATCTTGCAAAAAGGTGATATCCCCCGATAACGGAATGGACTTGAACTCCTTGCCGTTCTTGTCTGTAAATTTCAGATCAAGCGTGTATTCCACCAAAATCCAGTCACTCTTGTTATCTTTGATCTTGGTTTTTATATTTTCAGGATGCAGTTTTGCTTGTTCGATGTGTGCAACCTGAAGAGGCAAGACAATATATCGATTAGCCATGTAAGCCTCATAATTTCGGGAGGTTAGGAATGGCTTCATGGTCTCTCCTTTGGCCAATAACCCTTCCATCTCTAACGTATCATCATAATCCTTACCATCCACGGTGAGTTCTGTTGTCTTATAATCGAGCGACATTTCCAGCGCTTGTTGCTGCTCCTCCGCCGTCGCCTTCTGGTCCCCCGTATCACTTGGCTGTTCCGTTGCTGGTGGAGTGATGGGTTCAGTGCTTTCCGCTGGTTCAGATGGTGTACATCCCATTAACATGGCGGCGAAAAGAAATAATGTACCCATCACATATGCCAACTTGCGCATAGGTAATCCCTCCCTTTCTCGTCAGTATTACTCTCAATTATCCCTTCAATAGGATATAATGTCCAGTTATTGGGCACATCTGAACAGACACCCAGTGAATTACATCCATTGGGTGTCATCTTCATCATAGATTGTGTTATAGTCATCGGGAAGTTATTTGGAGGAGATAATGATGATGATCAAAATTACAACTGGACCAACTCAAGAAGGATAGCGCCTGCGGGTCCAATAACTGCGTGTTTCCTTCAACAATGAAGGTGTGAAAGCTATGTCAACTTATCAAGTCGTTCCTATGATCTATGATTCCAAGGAACAGATTGAAGCTATTATTTTGCTCGAACAACAATGTAGACAGCTTGATTCCATTCATCTGAAAGCAGACCTTGACCATATCAGCAAAAAAGACGGAGACCACGCGCTCCTCTGTTATTGCCACGGTGATTTGGTAGGACTCCTCAGCTGGTATGCTTCTGACGCTGTAACCGGGAATATTAATGCCATCGTACACCCAGATTTTCGTCGCCAAGGTGTGTTCAGCAGCCTACTGAAAAGGGTAATTCTGGACATGAAACCACAGGGAATCAACCAACTCAGTTATCGTGTTCCTCAGGGCTTATCTCCGGGCCTTCTTACTGCCCAATCCCTTGGAGCCATCTATGATCGTGCGGAGTACTCGATGCAACTTGTGAATGAGGTCCTTTCGGTTGTGGAGCCGCCTGAACTAACGTTGTCCGTGGCAGAAGCCGAGGATATGGAGTTTGTGGTCACTTGCTCATCCCAAGCCTTTGGAGATTCGGAGGACTGGACACGCGAGTACTTTATGCAAACAAATGAACCCAGCCGAGTCACCTATATTGCATGGCAGAATCAACTGCCTGTTGGGCTGGTACGGGTCAACTCCATTAATGCAACAACTGCATTTATTCATAATTTCTGTATCTTTCCTGCTTATCAGGGACAGAAACTGGGGCGCACTGCGCTTAGCATCCTGGTTGATCTCCTAAGAAAACAAAGTTACACAGATATCCGCTTATCCGTTGTTACCGAGAACAAACGTGCTTTGAATCTGTACTGCAGTGTTGGTTTTGAAGTGAATTCTGAGTATCACTATTTCAACGGTAGTTTATAAAAGGCAGTGGAGAGAGATCGTTTTCCTCAAAGGGAGACGGTCTCTCTTTATATATTGGAGAATTGAAAAATCAATTTATAGCCATCGAACGTTTGCCCGTACATTTCTCGATAGTTACCTTTGGTATAATGATTCACTGTTTTCCGCCAGAAAGATTGGCCAATCTTATTTGTCTCCGATGGATTGGTGAACAACTCCCAGTTTCCTCTAAACATGCCGAAGATCGTCGATGCCACGTGTTCAGCAACGCCTACACCTCGAAACGGCTGCATCATAAAGAAGTCATGTACAAAGAAATCAGTGCCTTGTGAACAATATGGCGGAGTAGCTATGAACGCAAACCCTGCCGGTATGCCATCCACAATCATGAGGAACGGATAAAGACACTCCGGTTTTTCCCACCAAATGTTCTGTACATCATACTGATCCTGTAACGTTTTATAATCAGGACTTGGCTCAAAAATGCCATGTTTGTTCGGGGTATGCTCTCCACCCAGACCATAATGTCCGGATAGATCATGAAGGTATAGCGGGTACATATTTTTAATCATATACGCCTCGTCTTTATTCGTTAATTTCACTTCTATATTCATATTCACCAACCTTACCAGATGATTTAAGGAGTTATTTCACGAACTCTCACCGCATAACCTTGTACCGTTAAATGAATTGTACGTGCAGTTACACTACTCGAATATATAAAGAATCCTTAATAACCATTCTTTACAGTAAAAAAGCCAAATTCGATTGCTCGAACATGGCTTCTATCGTTTCATCCCTTTTTGCAATACACAATTTTCTTGATGCTATCGATGGATAAACAGTATTGGTCCGCAAGCTGATCGATAGTTGTTCCCGCAGCGAAAAACCTGCGGATCTCGTCATTCCGCTCCTGGACAACCCTTCTGCCACCCGAATTCTCTCCCCACTTCTTATGGGCATCCTTGGGCCTCGGAATATAGACCAGGCCTCCGGGGATATGACGCTGTATTTCTTTGAGTAATTCTTCCGGAAAGATTGTATCCGCATTAATATATTTCACGTTGCTCCACTCCTTAAAAGTTAAAATCTTTAAGGCAGCAGAGTCGTATGATGAACGCATTGGATATGCACTATAGTGATATGGCGGAAATGGATTTCACGCTCTATACAAACAACCGCCGTTGTTCATCGCATGGACTCTGCATAGAGCGGATCGTGAAACTTCTTATGAATCGAATCATGGTAGCCCCCCATTCAGTTAATCTTATTCGTGCTGAAGAACTTCTAACTGTCTATACCATAATAAGGTTTAGTTTTCTTAATGGCAAAATCTACACGTCGAATCTGTAATATACCCCTGTTAATTCTTCTGATACGCTCCATAGCTTGTTTGAAATGTTAGCATCATATAATTTTTCGATGATCTTAGCGCTCTTGGGATAGCCCTTAGTGCCGCCCATACCACTGGGAGCAATATACTCCCCTCCCGTGATCGTCGGATCTGCTGCAGCATATAAGGTAGGTAATGCCCCCATATGTGCCGGTTGACTAATGATTTTCAAAAGACTGCGCATGAATATATTGGTCTGTTTCCCCGAACCGAAGGAAAATAGATTGGTATGCGAAATCCCTGGATGAGCGGCGATACTCATGGAATCAATATGGGCGGAATTAAATTTATTCTGCAGCTCTCTTGCAAACATCAGATTGGCTAGCTTGCTTTGACTGTAGAACTTCATGGGATTATATCCTTTGGAGCCATCTAAATTATTAAAATCAATTACACCATTATGAGCTGCCATACTACTTACAGTGACTACTCTCGATTTCGGAGTAGAGATCAATCGAGGCAATAGTAGACCCGTAAGCGCAAAATGGCCTAGATGATTACTACCAAACTGTAATTCAAAGCCATCTTTCGTCAACTGGAATGGAGGGTTCATAATTCCTGCATTATTAACGAGAATGGACAAAGAATCGTATTGCTCAAGAAAAGCGGCTGCGAACTCACGGATACTAGCTAAATCGCTAAGGTCGAGCTGCATAACGATTACCTCTCCAGCTACATGCACAGACGACTTTATTTTATTAGCTGCCTTTTCACCTTTTTCCAGATTACGAACTGCAAGGATAACTTTTGCGCCTTTTTCAGCTAACGCTAATGCCGTTTCATACCCTAACCCGCCGTTCGAACCTGTCACAATCACTACTTTATCGGATACAGTCGGGATGATGTCTTTAGTCCAAACTTCGCTCATTTGTCTACACACCTTTCTTATCTCTTCCTTGATACCCTAATATCCAGCGTTTGAAAGCTTTTATCCCCCACCATACTGACTTAAACTCCGTTCCAGCATCCCTCTAACCTGCTGTTGCAGTTCGAGCGGAGACACCACCTTCACTTCCGGCCCATAGGAGAGTAACTTTCGCGCTGTAAAAGAGAACTCCTCCGGCGGAACCAGTCCGCGCCACTCATTGCCTTCAACCGACTTGAACAGCACATCTGAAGCGGCAATCCTTGCTCCAAATTCCGTGAATTGCAGTACCACTTCTACGCTTGCTCTGTCTTCTTTGGTATCAAGCCATGTCTTCAGACTCGGAATAGATTCATCTACGGATTCCATAACAGCCAACTGCTGTATGCGATCCACCCGATACAATAATACGCGGTCCTTATTTCGAGCTGGCATGTACCAATGTCCCTGCTCATAGTAGATGCCATAGGGAAAGACTTGGGCTTTTTTACGACCACTGCGGGCATGATACATAAATTCGATTTCTCTCTTTTCTACCGCTGCACCCAATATCTCGGTTGTTAAAAGCTCGGCATGCCCACCGGGGTGCTGGACAAAGGTGATATGCTCTCTCATTCGCATGATCAGATCCTGTACATCCTCAGGCAAAGTAGAGAAATACTGTTCAGCCAGATGTCCACGCATTGATCCATATGGAAAATCCGGGACTTGCTGTAGATATTCCAGCATCATAAACAGCCCTAATGCCTCCTGTTGTGTGAGTTGGAGAGGTGGCAAAATCCGATTGGGCAACACCCGGTATCCGCCGTTCACGCCAACTTCTGTGTACAAAGGAAAACCAAGCGCCTGCAATGCATCCAGGTCACGCTGGATCGTACGAACCGATACGTCGAACCGTTCTGCCAGTTCCCGGGCTGTAAACTTCTGTCTGGAATCCATCAGGCGCATGATCGCCAGTTTCCGATGATTCATGAATTTAACATCCTAACTACGTCAACTTTTGTCATAGTTAAAGTGTATCATACATTTTAGAAGGGAGCGATGAACATGTCTGATAACAAAACAATTTTGTACATTGCTATGAGTTTGGATGGATATATCGCAAGACTGGACGGTTCGGTCGATTGGTTATTTGATGTGGAGGGTGATGGTGGAGACAACGGGTATGCTGCATTTTATCAAACGATTGGTAGCGTTGTTATGGGACGTTATACGTATGAAGAGGTGCTCACACTTTCCGAAGATTTCCCCTATGCGGATCGGCCAACATATGTGCTTTCTCGCTCGGAACAGCCTCCCGCTCCGCATGTACAGTTTACAACCGAGACGGTAGATACGCTCATTCCCCGATTAAAGCAGACTTCTGATGGAGATGTGTGGATTGTGGGTGGCGGAATACTGGTTGAAGCTGTGTTAGCAAAAAAAATGCTGGATGAGATTGAAGTTGCCATCATTCCCAAAATTCTTGGTGAAGGCATCCCCTTATTCCCGACAGGCACTGTGCCCAGTCAATTCAAAATGGTCCGGACCCAGACGCTGGGACAGATCATTTCGATTCGTTATGAGGTACAGAACAGCGGCACAGCGGACACACCTTCGAATGTCTAGATAAGTAGAAAAGGAAAAAGACCATTCTTATGAAGAAGGGACCTCATAAAGTTAGACACCATCTAACCATTGAGGTACATTTCATGAAGGAGTGGTCTTTCCTTTTCCATATTTCAAGCTATCCTATCATTCCTCGTACATATTCCGCTAACACCTCTGCCGTCCTACGGTGAGATAACTCGCCTGGATGGGTGCGCGCCCCTACCGTCTCTTCGGTTGTATCAGGAAGCTGGATGATTGAGACCTTGTGGTCGCCTGTCCCCTTCGTATACGCATCAACCGCGCGGTAGATGGCGGGCATCATGGGAAAACCAAGCATGCCATAAGCCCATACGAGATGTGCCGCCGGATTGTTTTTCCGAAGTTTGAACAGGTACTGTTCCACCGCTTTCTCAAAAGCGGCCAGATCCTCTTCATGATACGTTCCGTCCTCGTTCATCCGCTGCTTGTACACCTTGCCAGTGTCGGGATCTTTCCACTCAGGTGACTGAAATGCACCCCCATCATTGCTGCCCAGGTTCACAACCACCACATCCGGTTGCCACGAACCAAAATCATGCATTTCTCCTGCTCCGAGCGCTTTGTTACGTTCTCCGGCAAGCAGGCCACAGACCTGCTCGTAATAATCGGGGATGTTCCCCTTCGGGTTGTTATCCCAACTTGTCAGCACACCCCAGCCACTTTGCGAGATGACCCGGTATTCTGCATTCAATGCCTCTGCTGTCATATACGTATAATTATGTATGGCACTAAACCACATCGGAATCCAATCTTCTTCCGCTTTTGCCCCAATCGCACCTTCGCCAGATGTAATGCTGTCACCGATGAACTCGATTTTGTACGGTTTTTCCCGCACAGGCAGGAACGCTCCATCGGATTTCACCGCATGAATCTGCAAGGAACAACCCGGGTCACCACTCATCGCTTGAACATCCTTAACGATCCGAACATTCTTCACCACATCCGCGTTCATACCCCGAAATACACAGACCCAGTATCTTCCCGCCACTAACATCTGTCTACTCACCGGAACACCGTTGATCAGAATGCTGATCCATGACTCATACATGTCATACTGCGACTCCAACTCAACCCATAGTTCGGAGCCCTGTACATTAAGTTCAACTGCACTTCCCGTCCAAAATAACGTCAACGGCGCCAGCTCTCCAGTTGTTCTGCCATGCACTTTGAGATTATGAACATCGGGCAGAGCAGTTACCTTTAAACTCTCATTAGCTATCACCATGCAAACCTCCTACGTTTGACTCAGATTATAAGCAGGCTCTCTACATGCTTCGGATATGCACTTAACTGATATTATGCAACTTTTGAAGCGCTTCCTCTTTGTTTTTCAAAAAGAAAAAATGCTTGCCATTGTTGCACTCATAGATGAAATCTCTCAGGCTCTTGCTGGTATGTCCTTCGAAATCTCCCACAATAGCAAGCTTAACATGATAGTTCACGTATTTCTGCAAAATCTCGCCTGCAAGCTTGGTTTTCAGTTCGAAGAACTCTTCGGTGATGTTCGTTTTGTCGATAATGAGCTTGTCAGCATCATCGGTATACCTTACCGAAGCCATCAAATCCAGTGCATCTTGAGCATTGTTGATGACGATGCCATTACTTTCAATAATGGCGACCTTGGAATTGCCCTGTTGATCAATAGTTATGATCATATCACTTTCTCCTTTGAACATCGTTTCTTTATAATATCTCGCAATTCTATAATAAAAAGCAATAATTATAGACTGTAATTCATATGATATAATGGGGTTATTTCCTAACTAAACTAAATCTCGTGACTTGCGAAGAAAAGAGGAGTCCATGGACACAAAGTGGCTAGAATGGGCAAAACAGATTCAAGCTATCTCACAAACAGGTTAACCTATGCCAAGGATGTTTATGATATCGAGCGATACGAGGAATTGAGACGCATTAGTATTGATATCTTAAGCAACTATACTTCTGTTAACAAAGAGAAAATATCACTTACATTTGCAAGTGATTCAGGATACGCGACGCCTAAAGTCGATATTCGTGGTGTTGTTTTCAGGAAAAACAAAGTACTTTTGGTTCGAGAGAAGATAGATGGGGCATGGGCATTACCAGGGGGATGGAGTGACATCGGCCTATCACCATCAGAAGTAGCTGTGAAAGAAATTAAAGAAGAATCCGGTTTTGATGTTGTGCCGATGCGGTTGTTAGCAGTATTGGACAAAAAATTCCATGGACACCCACCTGAGCCTTATCACGTATATAAGATGTTTATCCGCTGTGACATTGTGGGAGGGCATGCGGAAACAGGTGTAGAAACCAGCGCAGTTGATTTTTTTGCTATCGACGCTTTACCTGAATTATCATTGGAAAGAAATACGCTGGAACAAATTAAAATCATGTTCGAATTTCTTGAACAACCAGATAAAGAAGTCATTCTGGATTAAAATAATAACCCCTTCAGCTTCCCGACCTAAGTCCATCATACCTGATGTCTTTAGTGCACGGCCTGCCATAAGGGGTTATCTTTTCGAAAGACTATAAAACCTTACCCAGAAACGCCTTGGTCCGCTCATGCCGGGTATTCTGAAAGAGCTCTTCTGGCGTGCCTTCTTCTACAATATATCCGCCATCCATAAAGATCACCCGATCCGCCACCTCACGGGCAAAGCCCATCTCGTGTGTAACAACAATCATCGTAATCCCCTCATGAGCGAGGTCTTTCATGACTTGCAGCACTTCTCCAACCATCTCCGGATCCAGTGCAGATGTAGGTTCATCGAACAGCATCACACTTGGGTTCATGGCAAGTGCACGCGCAATGGCCACACGCTGTTGTTGTCCACCCGACAACTGCTCGGGATAAGCATCCCTCTTCTGAGACAGCCCAACCTTGCCGAGCAGTTCCATTGATTTTTTCTCATTCTCAGCCTTACTCAGTTTCTTGATATGCTTCGGCGCGAGCATAATATTCTCCAGCACGGTCAGATGTGGGAAGAGGTTGAACTGTTGAAACACCATGCCCACATTGGTTCGTAACTGATCGATATCCGTCTTGGGTGAAGTGACCTCAACACCACCAATCGTTACCTTGCCAGACGTCACACCCTCCAGCAGATTGAGACAGCGCAAAAACGTACTTTTACCAGACCCGGAAGGCCCGATGACGCATACAACTTCTTTCTCCTGAATCGTTGTGGAGATGTCCTTCAGCACCTCATTGGCACCAAACTGCTTTTTTAGATTCTGTACGGTAATCATCGGATCGCATACCTCCTTTCAATGAACCGGGAAGCCCGGGACAATAGCACAATAATGATCAGATAGAATATGCCCACCACACCCCAGATTTCGAATGCCCGGAAGTTGGAGGAAATAATAATCTCCCCGCTCTGCGTTAATTCTGCGATACCAATTGCAGACAGCAACGATGTATCCTTAATTGTAATAATGAACTGGTTCACAAAGGTAGGAATCATGCGCCGGGTTGCTTGGGGTAACACGACCAGCCTCATCGTCTGGAAACGCGTTAATCCCAGGGATCGCGCCGCCTCATGCTGCCCGTTGCTAATGGAATTAATCCCTGCCCGGAAGATCTCCGAGATGTAGGCTCCGGCATTCAGACTTATCGCAATAATCCCTGCGGTCATCGCCGGAATGCGCATATCCAGGAACACAGGCAGCCCGAAGTAGATGAAATATACCTGCACCAGAAGGGGTGTACCACGGATGATATCCACGTAAAGTGTAGCTACCAGCCGCAACAATCGATTCAAAGAAGTACTCATCAGACCTGAGATCAATCCGATCACCATCGCAATGATGAGTGAGATCACGACTAGTTTTAACGTAACGACTGTACCCTCGAGCAGAAGAGGCAGTGCGTCTATTATGACTTGCAAGGAGGAGTCCATCCGTACCACATTCCCTTCTATTTAGCCGTTGTTCCCAGATATTTTCCAACAATCTCGTCGTACTTTCCGTTTTCCTGCAATTTCTTCAGTCCATCATTGATCTTCTTCTGCAATTCCGTATCACCTTTGGCAACAGCAATACCATAGAAGTCACCGTTCAATCGGTCTCCAACGATTTTGAGTTTGGCGTTCGGGTCGATGGCAATCTTATAGGAGATGACGGGGAAATCCTCCAGCGTAGCATCTGCGTTTTTGTTCGCGACTTCCTGATACATCGATGGGCTGTCATCAAAATATTTCACGGTTGCCCCATAGGTTTTTGCATATTCATCTGCAAGATTGGCACCTGAGGTTCCTTTTTTAATCGCAATAATTTTTCCTTTTAAATCTTCAGGACTTTGGATGTCCGCGTTATCTTCATGTACGATTAGGGACAGACCGGCCTGATAATACGGGTCCGAGAAATCCACGACTTTTTTACGTTCGTCCGTAATGCTAATGCCTGCAATGGCTCCGTCCAACTGATTCGCCGTAATAGCCGGAATGATGCCTTTGAAGTCCATCGGTTTGATCTCTACCTCAAAGCCCTCTTCTTCCGCAATCGCGTTCATGAGGTCAATATCGATCCCTACATATTTTCCGTCCTTCTGGAACTCAAAAGGGGGATACGTTGCATCGGTACCAAATGTGTATTTCTCAACAGCTGAACCACTTGCCGACTGGGCGCTATTCTCTTCACCCGATTTCGCTGCACCGCAGGCACTGAGTGTTAGAGCAAGAACGGACGCCATTACAATGGATGCTACCTTTTTCATAGAAAAACCCCTTTTCCGAATTAGATTGGGATCGACCGAATCGACCGTTTGTATTTCAGCATTTTGCATAATTCGAATCAAACTCGCTTCCGGGTATAAGATATAGACGAATAGAATCATTTCGATCTATATCTTTCTGATTGAAAGACGCTCACCGGATTTATGCAAAATGCTTATTCATGTACGTATTGTAGTTCGCTCCCTACGCCAACTTACATGATCCTACATAAAATAATCACAATTTATGATAATTAAATTCACATGTGTTGTTTTCAAGTAGATAAAAGCGTGAAAAACGCTATTGAAAGATCTGTTTCCAATATTATATGTAAGGTTATATAACAATAAAAAGCATTAAAAACAAAAAAACCGAACATCCGTGAAGTGTTACTTCCGGGAATTCGGCTTTTGGATAAGAGATACACTATCTCAATTATTCATCTTTTCAATCGTCTCCATATAGAACACATGCAGGAACTTTTTGATATTAACCTTGCCTTTGTCGCCTGCCTGATCTTCTTCCATCGCTCTCATCTTCATTCGAACATCCTGGAAGTCAAAGTAGAGGGGAGCATAATGTTCAAACTTGTGGTTGCTATAATCGGTGAGTCCAATCGAGGCCATGTTTGTCAGTGCGGCAATCACCGTTCTGCGAATACGTTGTTCCATCGCCTTGCACTCTTTCTCCACGTCTTTGGGCGTAGACTTGTACGTCTGGGCCACCGCTTCATACGACTCCTTCAGTGGCGGCCACTCCGCGACCTGCTTCTGGTCAATCGCATACTCCATGAGCGCAATGATGTCCTTGCTACCACTTTCTCCGATGATCCCCAGATCCATCAGAATGCTTCTTGCCGCATCTCGCACCGTCCGGCCTTGGGCAGGGGCCGGCGGTTCCACCAGATTCAATCGGGCCATCGACTGCTTGATCTCCAGCACGTAACGCTCATACTTCCACTGGTCATTCACTTTGCTGAGCACATGCTCCACTTCCACCCGATTAATCGGTTTATGAATGAAAAATTCAATTCCGTTCTGGTAGGCGGCCCCTACCATCTCTTTATTCTCCACCTGAGAGATCATGATAAATTTCCCGGTATATCCGCTCTGCTTCAGCTTCGCCACCGTCTCAATTCCGTCCTGATCCGGCATCAGCAGATCAATCAGCACCACGTCGGGACGCAGATCCATAATCATGCGTGCCCCTTCTATACCGCCCTCTGCCATGCCTGCAAGCTCGCCGATTCCACAGGATTCGATGATATCATGCAGCATACTCCGGCTCACCACATCATCATCCACGATCATGATAGAAAGTGTCATCGACATTGGCCCCCTTGATTAGATTCATTTTGGGAATCGCTATAGCAAATGTAGTCCCTCTAGCTCCCGGAGGCGCAGATTCAACCTTAATCTGTCCCGCTAATGACTGAACGATATCACGTACATGAGACAGGCCAATGCCTGTTGCAGCAATGCCAACTTCATTGAATTTCGTTGTATAGCCCGGTTCGAAGATCACATCCCGTTTGGCTTCAGGTATACCTTTCCCAGTATCCATCACGACCAAATGCACGTCATCGTCCTGCTCATACACACGAATTCGGACCGTCCCATCATGCTCAATCGCCTCTACCGCATTGGCAATCAGGTTGTTCACTACCGTTAGAAGAGGAATGTAATACGGAGACTCACAATCATACTGTTGCTCGATGTCGATCTCTACCTGCTTATGCAGCATCTCACTATATTTTCGGTTTGCTTTGCTGGCAAAGTTCAGCACTTCGGACAAGCTCATGTTGACCGCTTTTTCGTTATCATACAATTTCAGCAGCCCCGCGAGAATGCGTTGTGAATCCTTCTTCACTTCATGAATCTGCTGAGCAATACCCAGTGTTCGCTGACTGTATTGGTTCATCTCCTGCTCTCGGAGATCTCGATATAGGTCGTAGCTGTCTGCCGTAATGCCTTCGATTGTATTCATTGCTTTCTTCAAGTAAAAAACCTCGCCATACAGACCCGAGTTCACACTCAACATCTGCTCCATCCGCTTCTCCTGCTCTGCATGCAAAAGCCGCATCTGCCTCACCGCAAAACTGTTGTAAAGCCCAATCACAAAATAACTTCGCAGACCGCCCACCACAAGCAGATACAACCATTCCTTCATATAAAAGATATTGGTCCCGCTTAACATTCCGCGAAAAAGCAGCTCAACAAGATTAGAGGAGAAATCGATACATGTAATTAACCCGCCGAGTAGAAGAGGCTGCATCTCATGGAATCGATGCTTGAACTTGCTAAGCCCATAGGCAAAGACCACATAATACACACCTGCTCCCAGATTGTCCCGCATGCTTTCCAGAATGGACACGGTCTGTACATGATTGATGAGATCTGCTGACTGAAACAGCAAATTCGCGATGCCTGTCAGGATTCCTGTCTTCACATAAGACAAGTGTGGCATGATCATCAGCAGAAATAAAAGGATGCTAACCCCCAGCCCGATTCGGAAGTAATCTTCCCGGAACGGATTTATCTTGAATTGCGCCCCTACCGCTGTGGCAAAGGCAATGGCCGTCATCTGCACATTCTCATTTTTGACCCAATTGCGCATCGATCTCTTCACCCACTATAACAACGTTTAGCGCCCAATGCCGGAACCCGCGCTTCTAATGTTAAATATACTAACATATGAAAGAAGCATTAGAAATAATTAAAATTAGGGAATGAACACGCAAGCAGAACAAAAAGGCCGGAAGTCTTCACTTCTGCGGCCTTTTCCTTATATCTCATCCGGAATATCAAATGACACCATCGTTCCCTCACCCGGCTCACTTACGATCGATAATCCCTGACCATACCGTTGCATCAATCTGCGGTTTGTATTCACAATACCTATTCCGCCTTTTCCACCTGGCGTAGCATGTAGCAGTTCTGCAACCTTCTCCGGTTCCATACCTTTGCCATTATCCTTCACCTCAATACGGGTATAACCCTCATGGCGAGTGATGGATAGGCATAACGTACCGCCTACATTGCGGCTTAATAGACCGTGTCTGACGGCATTTTCAATCAAAGGCTGAATTGATAGCGGCGGGAGAAGCAAAGGAAGGTCCGGCTCTACGTTTAATACCACCGACAATCGATCTTCAAATCGTGTTTTTTCAATAAAAAGATAGGCTTCAACGAGTTCCAGCTCGTATGATAATTTCACCAGTTCCCCTGTATTGAGATAGTTGAAGCTGATCCGTAAATAAGATGAAAAAGCTTCACCAAGCTTCCGCATATGCTCTGTATCAATATCACTTAAAACCATAAGTGAATTCAGGGTATTGAACAGGAAATGAGGCTGAATCTGAGCCTGCAAATAAGCGGCCTCCATGCGCAGGCGCTCTTGGATAGACTGATTTAGCATGGTCAATGCACGTATCCGATATTTCAGTTCCACCGCATCTACAGGCTTCGTGACATAATCATTGGCCCCCGATGCAAACCCCGTGTAGATATCTGGCGGCTGACTTCGTGCCGTCAACAGCAGCACAGGAAGCTCAGACATTGAGAATTGTTCCCTCACCTTCAGGGTTAACTCGTATCCGGACATATTGGGCATCATCACATCTGTAATGAGCAGATCCCACTGACGTGTGCCGAGCAATTCCATCGCTTCCTGACCCGAACCTGCTGTAGTTATATCATATGGTTCAGTAGAAAGGATGCTGACCAGCACATCCAGATTCACCGGATCATCATCCACAGCCAGAATGGTAGCTCTCCCCTTTTTTAACAACGGAGCCATCTCTGCTGTCGCCAAGGCTTCCGCGTCCCCCATACCTGAGCGGGGTAACAGGAATCCGCTAGGTGCATCTTCCATCATCTCCGCGGCCTGTTCCCATATCAGGGGAAGTTGTGACTGAGCCTGATGGGTGGTTTCATTCGCAAGCGGCAGATTGAAGCTGAATACCGAGCCCTTTCCGAGTTCCGAGTGAACCGTAAGTGCCCCGCCGTGCAGTTCTACGAGCTCTTTGCAGATGTTCAGTCCAAGCCCGATGCCTTGTCCATCACTGATTCCATATGACCCTTGTTCATACGGGAGGAAAATACGCATCCGTGTATCCTCATCCATGCCAATGCCCGTATCCGTCACATGAATCAGAGCATGTCCTTCACGAATTTCGGCACTTACGGATATCGTTCCTTCCTCTGTATGTTTAAGCGCGTTATGCAGCAGATTATACAAAATCTGAACAAGCCTTTCTTCATCAGCCATGACCTGAGGGAACGATTCCGGAATCTCCATATGAAGGTGGACTGGTTTTCGTTCTGCCATGAACTGCAGCATGGCGATAACGCCAGGCACAACCGACTGTATGGAAAGAGGCCCCTGACGTAACTCAATGCGGTGCTCCTTCAGCCGAACTACATCCAGTAGATCACCAAGAAGATGTGACATCCGTCGACCGATCGTAATCAGCAACTCCATATCCTCCAGGCTCCGTTCATCCAACCGGTTTTTCTCTCGGGTGATGACGTTATGAGCGATGTTAATGATCCCGTGCAGCGGGGTCCGCAGTTCATGTGATGTATTCGCCAAGAACTGATCTTTAATTTTGTCGCCCTTCTGCAGCTCTGTATTCAGCTTCATATTCTCCCTGACATTCCTGAAGTATTTCTTGAACCAATAGGCGGAGAAGCCCGTAATCGCAAAGATAATATCAATGGGATAGTAGACTGTTGTCACATCTTTAGCTGTCTCGGCCACACTCCATATCAGGTTGGATGTAATGCCTCCTGCAGTAAGTAGCAGAAACACAATGTCCCGGTCCGCCTGTTTCCTGAAGATCATCGTTCCGACGATGTATAGAAACCAGATCATGGATACAAGAAAGAATAGGTTAATGACGTTGTAATGGATCATGGCATATGTAATATGAATGGGCACCACCACAATCACGGCCGTATAGATCAAGGTCATGACAACATGCCACTGTAGCCATGCCTTTCGTACATGAACCATCGTTAATCTCTGGAATAACAGAAGGATACAAGCATTTTGCAGCAACAATGAGATCAATCGAATTTTAATGCCCCAGGTATAATTAATTGGAAGCCATAACATCAATATATTGTCATGACCCATCGTAACCGTGATGCCAACAGCTAAAGTTAATACGGCTCCAACCAGCAAGGAACGTTCCTGTCGATTAAATGCGTAAAGAATACAGGCATACATGCCGTGGAGGAGCATAACCAGAAAGGTGAGCATCTGAAAACCAATGGAATACCAACGCGAAAAATCAACAGCTGCCTGTGAACCAAAGCGAACAGGTTTGCTAATTCCGCCCATATACGGGCTGTCGTAATTGGCTACACGGACCAATAATTCAATGGAGGTTGTTCCTTCCTGATCGTAGGTCGCTGTATATGAAGTGCTTCTGGGTATATATGTACTGCTATCCGTGGAGACCTCACCCATGCCCCCGTCCGCGTCTCCATTCATCTCAACCTCGGATGAACTTCGGATTCCCTTGAACCAGAAGGTTACCGGCGTCTGAAGCGGATCTGTCAAAATGCGCAATCGATATGTTCCGTAACCGTACGAACTCTCTTGTTCCTGATTCTGTGCACTCCCCCAGTCCCCAGGGACCTGAACACTCTTGGCACCGCCATTCCTCTTCACAATATCTTGTTGGGTCAGCAACTCATCCGGATAAAGTTCCCATTCCCCATTCAAGTACATGACTGGAGATTGATCCAGATCCACGCCCCTTAAATCCAGCACCCCGTTAACGGCGCGATGCTCATCTACTGTGTGGAATAGCTCAGACCATACCGAGCGCATGCCAATTAACACTCCAAAAATGATTAGCATAATGAACAAATATTTGTAACGGTCCACACGTTTCGTTTGAAGTAATTTCATTAATTATTTTTTCATGACTTTGGTTAAACCGAGCTTCCAGTCCTGATACCATTCGGTAATATCCTCACTGATCGGGATCTCCAAATCTTGCTCCATTCTGGTGGTTAAGAGACGATACTGCTCCTCCACACCGAGATCGTTGTCCATTTCATCATATAACTTCATTAGCATAAAATAACTTTCTTCTTCATCCGGAAGCATATGCTGGATACGTTGTGTACTCTCGATCACTTTCTCCACCAGCCCATGCTGCTGGTAATACAGACTTAGTTGTCTCATATGATACAGCCACAGATAGCGTAATCTTTCCCGCTCAGGTTCAGCCCACATGTATTCATAATTGCCAAGATAGGTACCCTTATATAGATGAAGCGCTTGCTCATAGGCATGAACGGTACTTTCGTCTACGGCTTTCCATTGCCTGATTTCCCGTTCCCACTGCTCACTATCCAACTGAGCCTCACCCAATTCGAGTCGATAGCCTGCCTCCAGGTGTCCACTCTGAATCGTGATCATATTCATATTGCAAGTTTTCAGGGTTTGGCGGACATGATAAATCGCAGTGTAGAGTTGGTGTGCCGTCTTCTCCTCTTCCATTCCCGGCCACAGAAGCTCCAGCAGAACACTGCGATGGATGACCTGGTTCCGGTGGTGAAGCAAGTATGCAAACAGTTCCTGCGCCTTGCTTGTACGCCATTTGGCAACCTGGGTATCCTTTCCTGGAAGCTTAAACTGAATCTGATTAAAACAGCAAATTAAAGGTACGTTTGTATCCTTTGACCGCTGCTCCCGTTTTACGCTCAGTTTCTCTCTTACGCGGCTCACCGTCTGCTTCAATCGATCCTTTTGGATGGGCTTCATCACATAGTCCAAAGCCTGTAGTTCGAAAGCATGCACCGCATATTGATCGTAACTGGTCACAAATATAATTTCGATGCCCGGTGTTGCCGCCTGAATCTGTCTTCCCAGATCCATACCATCCATCTCCGGCATATGAATATCCAGAAATACAACATCAGGACGGTGTTCCACAATACCTGCCACAGCCTCTGTTGGATTCATATATGTAGCGATAATTTCAATGCCGCTTACTTCTTTTTCTAGTGATTTTTGAAGGCCTATCAACGCTAGACGTTCGTCGTCAACCAATATCACTTTCACAGGAGCTTCCTCCTCGACCCTGAGGTCTTGAGATTTATTTTCACTATTATATCATAGGCATTTTAAGTATTTAGGTTCTTGTTTCCTATTTTCAATTTGTAGCAATTTAATTGTATAATACTTAATAGAAGACAGGTTATCAGATCCGGTCTTGGAAGAGAGGAAGGTACCATATGTCAGATGTTAATCAAAGCTTTGGGCAAGCCCTTGTCAAATCATTAGTCGGGGAACGCGGTCATATCCGCATCGCCCGTGCTCTGCCCGATATCGATGTCACACTTGCTGCTCGTACGCACGATGCCATGCCATATACAATTTATCAGTTGGTGAAGCACATGCATTATTGGCAGCAATTCATGCTCGATCACTTGGAAGGACGCAAACCACAGCTCCCTGCTAACGTGAGTGAGAGCTGGCCTGAGGAGAAGGGTCCACAGGACGAAGCCACGTGGAAGGCAGATATTCAGGCATTCTTGGATGGGGTTGATCAAGCCGTAGCCATTGCCGAAAATGCACAATTAGATGATCCACTGCTCTATTTCCCGGGTGAAACTAAAGCAGGACTTTTGCGCAATATCGCATCCCATAACTCGTACCATCTGGGTGAGATTGTTCTGCTGCGTCGCTTCTACGGCGCATGGCCGCCTCCAGGTGGCGGATATCCGGCGTAAACCATATTTACAACAGATCTATTGAACGAATATACAGACACATCTAAGCTGTGAAAGGACGATTGTTCCTTTTACAGCTTCTTGTGGTTATAGGCAAGTAACATCCATTGAAGTGCCAATTATAACGCTCATATCCTGCTCCAGGCTCATATATTACTTCAAAGTACGTATATGACTTTGAGGTGCGTACTTCTCATCCTTCTTTTTCTGACCCACAATATGAACAGAAGAAGAGAGGAGCATGTCCATTGAAACCCGAACAATCCGTTCCCCGTTACACCGCACTTGTCATTGGTGCTGGAGGCGTCATTGGAAGAAACCTTATTGATTATCTGGTGACACTTCCGCAATGGAATGTCATTGGTGTATCTCGCCGCGGAGGAGAAGATGCCCCTGGATTACGTTATATATCAGCTGATTTACTGAACGAAGCAGACACACAAGACAAACTGAGTCATTTAACGACGGTTACGCATATTTTCTACGCCGCGTATCAGGATCGCCCAACTTGGGCCGAATTGGTACAGCCCAACCTGGCCATGCTCGTCAATGTGGTGAATACCATCGAACCGATCGCTCCAAATCTCCAACATATTAGCCTAATGCAAGGTTATAAAGTGTACGGTGCACATCTGGGGCCATTCAAAACTCCTGCCAAAGAAACGGACGCATATCATATGCCCCCTGAATTCAATGTCGATCAACAACAGTTTCTCGAGGATCGGCAACCCGGAAGCAGCTGGACCTGGTCAGCCCTGCGCCCTTCTGTTGTATGTGGATTCGCTCTGGGTAATCCAATGAACCTTGCCATGGTTATTGGCGTTTATGCGTCTATCTCCAAGGAACTTGGCTTGCCACTTCGATTCCCTGGGAAACCAGGAGCGTATCATTCGCTTCTTGAAATGACTGATGCGACATTGCTGGCTCATGCAACCGTATGGGCAGCAACCGAACCTCGCTGTGCCAATCAGGCATTTAATATCACCAATGGCGATCTGTTTCGCTGGAATGAACTATGGCCCAGAATCGCTGCATTTTTCGAATTGGAAACCGCACCTCCACTCCCCCTCTCACTTGCAACAGTGATGGCAGATAAAGAAAATCTTTGGAATTCCATGATTGAAAAGTATGGTTTGGTACACACCCCTTATGATGATGTCTCTTCTTGGGCATTTGGTGACTTTGTCTTCTCGTGGGATTACGATTTCTTCGCAGATGGTTCCAAAGCTCGCCGCTTCGGATTTCATGAATTCATTGACACGGAGACTATGTTTATGGATATTTTCAGAAATCTACGTGATCGCAAGATCCTTCCGTAAAGTAGATAAAATGCAAAATAAGCCGATTCCTGAATTGCAGAATCGGCTTATATAAGTCCCTCAACGGTCAGTAGTTGGCGGCTTAAACAGAATTTTCCCTCGATCACCATAAACATTCTCCACGTGTATATCGCCCCACCTACACATCAGATGAAGAATCTCTTTAAGACTCCATCCATACTCTGTTAACTCATACTCCACTTTAGGAGGAACCTGGTGATGTGAAATACGGGCAATAACCCCGGCCTCCGTTAGTTCACCAAGTTGCTGAGTCAACACTTTCTGGGTGATCGCGGGGATCAGTTTCATCAGCTCACCATTACGTTTCTTGCCAAAGGTAAGATGGAATAGAATAACAGGCTTCCACTTTCCCCCAATTACTTCAAGAAAAGCTTCAACTGCGGTGTTATATACTTTGAGCGGTTCCTCCATATCACCTTCTGTCTCCCTTCCAGGCTATTGCTCAATCTTCCCGATTCATCTTCTCAAAAATATGGACTAATTGCGCTCGATCCTCTTCGTTTAATTTCTGGAATAAATTCTTGCGCAGCTTCTGGCCCTCCAATATTGCTCTTCCGAGGACTTCGGCCCCTTTATCCGTAATGTTCAAATAAACAATGCGACGGTCCGCTTCATCTACCATTCTGACGACTAATTCCTTGGCTACCATCTTGTCAGATAAATAACTGAGTGTAGGCGGAGTGAACCCTAAAATTTTTGCAATATCCGAAGGTCGGCTTTTTCCATTTTGATGGAGATGGCTGAGTACAAGCACATGAGAGACACCGAGGTCCTCATTGAATGATTTGTTCCATTGTATGATCAATTTATTGGTGAAATTATCCATGTTGTGTATAAGCTCAAAAATGTTCTGTTCTTCCATTAGATCCTCCTCGAAAAAATAAACAACAGCCCTCATTTAACTTAAGGGCTGTCATCATTTTACACGCTATTGGGCTGAGTAGCCACCATCGATCACCAGTTCAGATCCTGTAATGTACGAAGAATCATCCGATGCCAGGAACAACGCCGCTTTGGCAATATCGCTTGCTTGGCCCAGACGCTGCAAAGGCGTTGCCTGAATTAATCGTTCAAGCAGTTCCTTGGATGTGTTCAAGGATTGGGTCATTGGTGTTTCGATGATCCCAGGAAAAAGAGCATTCACCCGAATACCTTGACGTCCGAAGGTGGTCGCAGCGGCTTTGGATAATGCACGTACCGCGCCTTTGGATGCCGAGTAATGGTTAAAGCCTTGTCCAATCAAAGCGGTGTATGATGAAATGTTAACGATGGAACCTTTCTTCTGGGCTGCCATATAAGGAGTGACATGTTTCATGCCAGCGAATGGGCCGAAGCCATTAATGGAGAGCATTTTCTCCCAATCCTGTGCATTGATTTCCTCAAACGGCTTTTCCGAAGAAATGCCTGCATTGTTGACCAGAATGTCAATTTTCCCAAAACGTTCATTCACTACTTTCGCCAGTGCCTGCCAACCTTCATCCGAAGATACATTCAACTTCATTCCGTACACATTCTCTTTTTGGCTGGCTTTCTCCAGTGCTTCCTCATTAATGTCTGCTGCAATGACGATGGCGCCTTCCTGTGCAAAAAGATCAACCATCCCCTCCCCGATTCCCGAGGCTCCGCCAGTAATAATGGCTACTTTATTATCTAATTTTCCCATGTGAATTGCTCCTAACGTATTTTATTTATTTGGAAGTAACAAGGGCTACTTTGTCTTTCATTCTTAACATGATGCTTAAGCCCTTTCTTGAAGAATCAAAGTATTTAGATGTATAATATTTAGATGACTAATTATTATATGTCTAAATACTAGCAAAGTAACTGCCTTAATGCAACGAGTACAGCTCTATATACTTATTTTGGATATCTTAGCGAAGCTAACGCAGTTGAAAAAAGCCCCTTATTGGCGACCATTTCCGCCTTATCACGCATAACTAGGCAACAAAAAAACTGCATCCGTCATTACGGATGCAGCCTTTTCAACGTTTCCTATAAAGAGAAGCTCATACCCTTACTTACAGTGAACCTTCAAGGTTTGCAGGTTGATTTTCCTCATTCAACAGACCTTGAATAAAGGTTTCAAAATTGGGCGCAAGCCAAGTGATCTTGTAACTTTCTTTTTTATCCACATGCACAACTTCGGGCTCACCAGCATTGCCGGATTCACGATAATCCAGCATCACCACCTCCGAATCGGAAGGGCACTCACAGATAACAACACCGATTTCGGGATAACCACCCTGTTCGATAATAAACCGGCTGCCAGCTTCACCACCTAATGAATGTGCTTTCTCCCGCCCAATACCCAATATACCCGCGACCTCAACGCGGACCTTCTTGGCAGCCTCTGCTTGGCTAACAGGAAAATACCGATAGTGGGGAACACCCCCATTATGTAATTTCATCATGTTAATATAGGATGTTGGCAGCTTGAAGACCAACTGCTCCTCCACTGACTCGACCTGTTCGTCGGTAGGCGGGGCCAACACATATTGATCCACGGCTTCAGCACTGTCATTCCAAAAACCCATTGGTTCCAGATGGCCAACACTAACAGGTGCGGTTGAGATTTCAGAGACAGATGGGACGGTATTCACGAGCTTCTCTACGGATTCCTCTGCTGTTTTGCTTCGAATCCATTCCAGAAACTCCAGCGTATCTTCATCCCCAGGGTCCAATTCATCCGCTCTTTCAAACGCCTGTAGCGCATGCGCATATTGCTCCAGATAATAATAAGCCAGTCCAATCCGATAATGCCAAAGTGGGTCACCTGTGCCCTCGTTAGCAACCGTCAGGAATTGTTCAACCGCTTCTTCATACTGTTCCAGGTTATTTAGCGCTCGTCCCAAATGGTTAACCAGCTCATAATCTCTTTCTTCCACAGGAATTGCTTGAATTGCATCTACAATTTCCTGAAATTCATCTTCTTCATGCCACTCTTGCAATTGAACCAACAGATCGTCTCTCATTCTCTTTTCCTCCCCGTTCATTCACTCATGATTACGTATTGAAAATTATACCACTATCCGGATCACCATCTCCAGGGGCAGGTAAGTTCTAAATTATAGTCTCAAAATCCCAGATACATTAGTATATTTGACTCATTTTCCGTCCATTAATTGACTTATATTGTCGAATACAGTCTGGTATAGCGAGATTATGTTATCGTTTTACTAGTGACGTATCTAGCCAAGCTAAGCTAGAAAGACTGTTTAATTTATTGTATCAAAGAAAGATTTTGAATTATGATACTAAGCTTCATTACCGAAAGAGTTTTCATAATGGGCAACATAATTCTCTATAAATATCCTGCGACCAATTTGTAAAAGTCATTAAATTTTATAAGCATTATAAGTAACTGGTTCAGAAATCCAAGATTCATTTTTAAGATGATTAATTTATGTCTTACTTCAAAAAAGTTATGCTTACCAATAAAATTGGAGTTTTTCAATATGCATGTTGTTAATAAATAATATTTTTTATAAAATATTTACAAAGCAAAAAAATACATATATGCTAATATATGAAAATAATAAATTTGTGGAGGAATATCATGAAAAAATTCAGATTATCATTTTTATTGGCTATCACTTTAGTTTTAAGCAGCTTCTCTGGGTTTGCTAGCGCGGATACAGAACAGGGGGCAGAAGACACCTTTCTTAAAATAATGAGGCAAGCTGATCAGTTAAAAGATAATGGTGCAACAGATAAAGTTATTGATAAATTTTTGAAATCTCAGGGTGTTGAAGTATTATCAAGCAATACAGTAACTTTAAATGAGAACGAAAATGAATTCGAAGCTAATGTCGGTGAATATAATGCGTTGAATATTGATCCTGGTGATAGAAAACTTACTACCCGAATCACAAAAGACAGTGGAAGATATTATGCTTGGGTTCAAATTGATAGACTCCCAACACTCCCTGCAAACGCGACTTTTGAAGATCATCCTGCCTCATATGATTTAGTATCAATTAACTGGAATCCAACTTATTTTAATTACGTTGCCAATGGAGTCACTAACAATAATATGTGGCTAGCGGACGCTGATTATAGAGACAAAGGTACCATTCTCTTTAATATTTACGACAACCTCGATCAGGGAAGTACCGTAAGTGCATATGCAAAGTTATCCGTAAAAAAGGTAGGCTCAACAACAACGGCAGTAAAATATACTCATACTTATGATAAAACTCAAGAGACCAAATCATATTCCGGAAATGCGAAATGGACTTGGGGCAGTCCACTCGAAGTAGGAGTATCATATACTGTAGCCTCAACACTTGTAGAAGCTAATTGGTCAAAGTCAGCAACTGCTAGTGTTAAGACTTCACTTTAATAAATAGCAAAGTATAAATATAATAAAGTAAATGGAAAAATATTATATACTATATTTTTCCATTTACTTTATTCTGTTTAAAAATATAAGTTATATTGAGGAGAATGGGATTTGAAAAAAGTTAAAGTATATCAGTGGGTATTCATAACAATCGTCGTGATTTTAGTATCAAATATTATACAATTTTATATCTTCAACAACAAAAACACTGAACAGAAAGGAACTATTACCTTTCAACCAATTTATGAGAGTAAATACAATATATACGCAGATTATTCGAATCGAGTACAAAATGTATATAGATTTTTAATTCAATTAGATAATACCAAAACACCCAATGATAGTTATTTGCTCTCTGAGGGCTTTATCACTGGAATGAGTGCAGATTATTACACCTATTTGGAGTCATTGATAAGGAATATAGATAGTGCCGATTACAATGAAGAGCTAAATCACATTATTGAAACAAACAAGAATTTACAACTAATGATTTATGAGTTAAAAAACTATTTTGTTGCACATCAGAACGCTGATACCTTCCCCGAAGGTTGGGGAAAAATTAAAGCGTTGCTTAAAGAGACCTGTTTGCAATTGGCTTCAGAATCATCAAAAGATACAAATTTGTATAACATAACAAGTTATCCAGAAAATTTCATTACAAAGTCTGATTATCCAACCACCATGGCATCTCTAAATCAAAAATTTGCTACACTCGTTAACTTATTACACTAATTTAAATCTCTGTTTATACTTTTTATTTGGGCGTGTCTTCAAACTGATAAAAAATTGTAATATATGGCTTAATTATATTAACTAAATACGCGATACGAAAGACAATGGGGGCAAACTTAAGATTTATTCCACCTGAACGAAAACCACAAGGAGGGCGTCCCGCAGCTGACGACGCTGGCAGAAAGCGGGTATTTGGGATGAAGTGTTAAAGCATGTTTCCCTATATTCTGACCAGGCAAGTGTCAAGATTGATGCCAAGATAGTGCGAGTTCACCTGCATGAATCAGGCGTAAAAGGTGGCTGATCGCATTCAAATTAAGTACACGAGCAATGATCATTACTATCTCTGCACGCGAGACTTCCCATTCGGCTTGAAGGTTCCATTGGTATATCATGCGTCACTGTTGTTGATCATATTACCCTCACCAAAAGCAAATTCGTATCACTTTCCAATGTACCTCTGTTAACTCAGGTACCACCAAAATACTTATTAACTCCTTGCAGCTTCAGACATATTGCATCAACTGCTGATTTTCCATATCCTTAGTGCCTGCTCCTGCAGTACACGGATTTCAATAAAATCAAGCGGAGAATGCATTCCAATCCGATCGTGGCCCATCTCCGAAGTGCGGGTCACCATTAAACAAGTAGGCCAGATACAAGTACTACAAGATATGAGACCTGCCTTGTTAATCTTAATAGAATTGTCATACCTTTTATCTTCTGTCTTCATCTCAATTTACCTGTGCGACTAAACTCAAACCAGATACTCCGCCATAATCTGCTCGATATCATACGGCGTAACGCCTTGATCCACCGAATAGATCGTATCCGCCTGATCTATTGTATCCACCAGTTCTCCTCTAGCTTTGGCATGGAGCATGAACAAGTCATGCAGATCGGGTTTGCGTAAAGTCGTCAGTGCTTTGCCCATCAGGACCATGCCTTTTTGATTGCCTTCCACATTATTGTAGTAATCCGGGTGGCTTGTCAGCGCCAGGTCTGTCCAGATGACGGTACGTTCAACCAGATCCATAATGACAGGGATCGCAATCTGCGTATCTGCGGTAATATCGATTTTGTTAGCTACGGTTGACGGCTCGAAGATCTCGCCAGAACCCGGCTTCTTCCGCATCATCCACCCTACAAAACATTCCGGCAGATCACAGTACGGATGACTGGTAAACGAAAGCAGTGTTGCCACAACATATCGTCCACCATAAGCCACGATGGATGGAATATGCAGATCAATGAACTCACTTGCTCCGTTAGGTGCAGTCACGATATCTCCGCTATGGACAGCCTTATAGTTAGAGGATCGCAGATTCGTATAGGAGATATGCTCCACATAGTTCCAGTCCTTATCATACATCACCGCAGACAAGTCAATGTCCACGCGCCCTGTAGACTTTCCATCCACGTCCCCCTCTTTCCACCAGTTGAAGAAACGGATGGTATCACCCTCCGCCATCGGCACACGACTTCCACGAACGATGGTATGCAGAGCCTTGCTCGCCGATCTCTGGGAAAAGGGCACCAGATAATCATGAAGCTGTGGATCGACATATGTCTTCCCAAGCGGGGAAAGGTGTGCGAATCGCTCTACCAGCGCCTGCTCGCACAATTGCACGACATCCTGACACGTGACTTCATTGATGTCTGGCAGCTCATTCGGAACAGCAAAAGCTTTGGCTACATTGCCTTTTGGGAAGAAGACACGCAGATCCTGCGGTTCATTACGGCGGGCAAAATGCTGTCGTACCTGCAATAACACCGGGGTGGATACTTGCTCCAGTACCTCACCAAATGCCAGCAGTACATACGTTTCATCTTCGGTCATCCGCAACAAGTGATCCAGTCTTCTCGCGAATTCACCTGGACGCTGTGACAACAGATCGATCAGACTCCAGACATTCCGATATTGGAAGGCAAGTTCCACACTTCCGTTGAAGGTCGAATACGGCTTATTATTACGCAAAATATCAAAGGCTTCTTCGCATCGCGGATACCGAAGCTTATATTCCGATGGATGCAGAATTTCGCCAAGGCGAATCCAGCGATCCTTATATCGCAGCATATCCTCCGTGATGGAGCCACATTGCTCCAGCAATCCGAGCAAAAGGCGTCTCTCACGCCGTTTGAATTTTCGGAAGGGAGACGCTACTGCCAGGCTGACATCACCATTGGACCAGGCGACAGCCAGACGGAGGACATCACTTGCCGTTTTGAAATACGGACTAATTCGGTCGAGGTTCGCTTTTTCATGCTTCAACAGCGAGGCGACCACAAAGCCCACATTTTCTTTGAACGGAATCTCAGCAGGTAGAATCGCATCCACTTCACTTGGGTCTGCATGCTCCAATACCATGTCGATATCCGCCTTGTCCGTTTCCGAGATGGAACCTTTTGCTTCAATGATCTGACGGATGAGCGTCTGGAATGCTTGCTGGTTTCCCAAACCAATGACTTTCAAGTCCGTCTTCTCCAGCAAAGGCATTCTTTCCACAGATTGTTGATCCGGATAGACCACAGTCAGGTTGGTCAGATAATGAATAATCGCATTGAGATATAACTCGGCCTCATCCGCTTGCATCACCTGCATTGGGAATCCAGCATACATCGGTGTGTACTTCACATGTGCGCCGACCATGACTCTTAGATCAGCCACGAGTTGAATATATACTGTTTCAAACTGTTCCTTGGACAGCTGCCGCATCGCTTGAATCAACTCATCCGAGAAGGTGTATCCGAGTGCTTCAATATTTTTGAGGGCAGTCGCCAGGTGTGTCTTCGGCAACTGTTGCTTCCCTTCGTTTGATTCAATAATGAGTTTGTTCGCTCTGCGCAAATAGATTGTATTGTTCATGATAAAAGAGTCCAGGAAAGCCATATTCCTATTAACATTTGGTAGATGGCTTTAGAAGGAAGGAATATGATAGCCTGGACGCCTCCTCTCTGAAATGAAATCTTCAGGAGAGCTGCGACCCTATGATCTCCAATGATTGTAGAAGGAAGGATCGCAATAGCCTGAAGGCCAGCGGTTCAAAGTTTGTCACCCGAACCTCTGGTGAACCCATCATCTCAGATTCCATGATCTGCCAACAGGGCGAAAGTATTACGACATGAATTTAAGAATTTAATGAAAATAGAAAAAAGCCTTTGCCGACCCCCAATGTCAGCAAAGGCTTTTCCGTATAGATGTGTTACTTATCAATCAGGTTTGTTACTTTCAACATTCTTGCAATCAATGCAGTGACCTCAGCACGGGTCATCGTGGTCTTCGGACTCAGAACCTCTGGCCCATTACCTTGGATGATCCCCGCTGCAATCAACTGGGCTACATCTTCTTTTGCCCAATTCGATACATCGGCTGCATCACTGTAACGCTCCAGTTCAGAGTTCATCTGTTCCGGGCTGATTGCCGCTTTTGGTTCAATCAGACGGTAGGCACGAGCGACCATGGCAAATCCTTGCTCACGTGTGATCTCCTGATTACCGTAGAAGTTCCCATTATCGTAACCGCGAACAATACCGAATTCATTCGCAAGAGCTACCGCATTGCGGAACCACGCCGAATCGTTAACGTCAGGGAATAGATTCTGTGGTGCATTCTGACGCATTAAGCCCAGTCCAAGTACAACAATCTCGGCAAATTCGGAACGAGTAACCTGACGGTTCGGGGAGAACGTGTTATCTCCGTTACCTTTCAGATCTAATCTCGCAGCGATGTTGTTCACATCAGTTTTACCCCAATGGGATCTGGCATCTTCAAAATCCTGCGGGTTCCAGATAACCGAGTAACTTCCGCTGCTGCGCAAGTCATTAATGAGTGCATAGTAACGACTATCGATCTTGGTAACAACCGTTGGCACATGGAAGATGCTGCCGTCCGAGTTGATGATTACGCCTGTTGTAATCCGGTTCGGGTCGATGCCTTCCGGAAGCGCAATATACTTCGGTGCGTATCCGTTCAGTTGCCCGGATCTGACCGTTTGTCCATCTTTCGTAAAGGTGAGATCCAGATCAACCGGTGTGACAAGTAGCTCGTATCCTTGGGATGCGGCTCTTGTTTCGGCGCTGTCAATCAACGTATCCGATGAACGTGCGATGTTAATATGGACATCAATATCATTCAACGCTGCATTACCAAGCTGTCCAGATACACCGGTTAAGTCCATTTTACCGCCAGGTACCGGATAGATCGCCAGCGGATTGCTAATGTTCAATCTGGAACCTTGATCTACTAATTGTTTCAGTGTTTCGAGGGTTAAACCGTCCACCTTCATATTCCCATCATTCGGTGAATGAATGGCGAACTGCTGCCCTGTGCCTTGTGACATGGCAACATTCAGCTTGGCTGGATCAACTTGAACCAACGTTTCTTTGTTGTTAGATGGTTTGGATGTAGCAAATGGTTGATGGCTACCATCCCGAGTTGTCTCCAAATTATCCTTCACGGGTGCCGGCGTTGGCGTTGGTACTGGCGCAGGTGTAGGTGCTGGTGTGCTTCCACTGTTACCTCCCGTATTTCCGCCGCCATTGTTGCCTCCACCATTGTTACCATTGTCATTGGATGCTCTAGTCACGTTAATTTTATACTCCGTAACGTGGCCAAGTGAATCCGTTACTCTAACAACGATCTTATTTCCGCCAACTTGGAGTGGTAGATTCTCACTTACAGCACCACTTGAAATCTCGTTCCATTCTCCATCTCCAACAGCTATTTCAATCTTCGCAAGTGGATCAAGTGCCGTTGGCGTTAGCTGGAATTGATATACGCTATTCGGAACAGAAATGGTGTAGGTATCTTTAGCCGGATCAAAGGCCGGAGACAAGCTTCCCACGGAAGGGACCAATGTTTGCAAGGTAGATGCATCCGTACCAATCACTTTGGTAAGTCCTGTTCTTGCATCAGTCAGATCTTGAAGTGCCTTATCTACCTGCGCTTGAGTTACTGTCGGATCAGCCAACACTCGCTCTGCTTCGTTCATCGCATCATTGAGTGCTCCCCAGCTCGCTGGCGTATACTCTGACTCTTCCAGGCTTTCACCTGTAATTTCAGTTACTTTCGCTTGCAAAGCTGATTTATCTACAACTGGTACAGATGTTGTAGGGATTAGACCCGTTCTTGCATCTGTCAGATCCAAAAGTGCCTTGTCTACCTGCGCTTGGGTCGCTGTCGGATCATTCAACACTCGTTCTGCTTCATTCATCGCATTATCCAGTGCTGTCCAGCTCGCTGGTGTGTACGCTGACTCTTTCAGGCTTTCACCTGTAATTTCAGTTACTTTCGCTTGCAAAGCTGATTTATCTACATCTGGTACAGATGTTGTAGGGATTAGGCCCGTTCTTGCATCTGTCAGATCCAAAAGTGCCTTGTCTACCTGCGCTTGGGTTGCCGTCGGATCATTCAGCACTCGCTCTGCTTCATTCATCGCATCATCGAGTGCTGTCCAGCTCACTGGCGTGTACGCTGACTCTTTCAGGCTTTCACCTGTAATTTCAGTTACTTTCGCTTGCAAAACTGATTTATCTACAACTGGTACAGATGTTGTAGGGATTAGGCCCGTTCTTGCATCTGTCAGATCCAAAAGTCCCTTGTCTACCTGCGCTTGGGTCGCTGTCGGATCATTCAACACTCGCTCTGCTTCGTTCATCGCATTATTCAGTGCTGTCCAGCTCACTGGTGTGTACTCAGATTCCTCTAGACCCTCGCCTGTAACTTCAGTTACTTTGGCTTGCAACAAGGACTTGTCTACCTTTGTCACAGCATTTTCGCTAAAACTTTGAGCTGGGGCACCGTTAGTCCCTTTTAGATTACCATCTTCAATATCGTAAGAAACGATCACTGATGCATTGGAAGGGATAATCTGACTCGTTTTTAACTTCAATGTCTTGCTGTTCTCTCCTCGTTCGAAACTGTCGATCGTGATTGGTTGGCCGTTGATCTCCAGTTTGAAGCCAGTTAAACTTGCTATATTCGAAAAATCGAGCTCCTCATCGAACGTTACAATAACCTCATCTTCTGTCACAGACACATTACTTACATTTGCGCTTGTGAATTTTGGTGCCCACGCACTGAACGTGAAATACTCTCCGTCTTTTAATGCCGCCTTGGCTGTATAATGTGGAATTCCATTTACATCTTTGAGGCTCAATTCATAGCCAGATGCATCTGTAAAATCTTCACTGTCACTTACCAGTAATTGATAACCTGCTGGAACTGACACTTCCGGGATACCAATCTCCACTTCACCCACGTTATTCGTATTCTGCACTTTCCAAACTCTTTGCGCATGATATTGTCCCGGTTTATTTATAGACTGATCATAGGTCAATGGCAGACCGTTATCCGCCCATACGAAATATTGCTGATCCGTCAAAATGCTGGAATTATCTGCATTTGTAGCAGCCAGCGTGTTAACACCTACGGCGACTTGTGGTACTCCAGCATTGATGCTTAAGCTTTGTTTTTGATTCAAGCCCTGTGCTTCATCTTTGCCGATTCCTGCAATATTGTGCTTATACTTGGAATCGACAGTCCACACTTCACTTCCGTTAGTTGAAAGATAAGGACTTGCTCCGTTGTTGAGCGTAATGCCATATTTAATGGCTAGATAAGACTCAATTTTTGAAGCATCCATAGCTGTCTGATTGTCATACAAAATAATCTCAGCAACATCAGCTACAAGACCACCCCAGTTATAAGTGGCACTTCCGCCGTTGGTAGCACCTATAACAGGAGTAAAGTTAATCTCTCCAAAGACCCCTTTCCGACTGAAGCTAGCTTCAACACCATCTACTCGTGCTGTATGATTATTATTACTTACGATATCAAAGTTCACGATCTGAGCTCTACTTCTATCCACCAGATTGAAATAGTCATAAACACCATCGACGCCAATACCTGAGGCAAAATTGTTTCCATATCCACCCATTATAATGACGCCATTGGTTCCTGTAGGAGTAGTCGCTCCGACAAGAGCTCCCCCGTTGTTATTTTTATAAACGGCATAGCCAGATTGGAATTTAATTGGTTTGTCACCTACCAGCTTTACGGAGCTACTATAGTGGCCCCCACCTGTCGGATTGTTGAATTTTACACTGGGGTTAAAGTTAATTCCTCCCGGATTATAACTCGGTGCTGTCTTCCCAGAAGGAATAACCAGGTCAAATTCTACCTCGTTAGCTGATTGGTCCTTCCAATCGGTCAGTAAACCTTCCACCGTATCAGCATCCGAGTCTGCTTTCAGCCATAACACAGGTTCAAGACCCGTTCCCCCTGGAACAGGGCTGCTAGCTGCGCTTACTCTCTCTGAACCAATTGAAGAGATGAATGTGCTTAATAACAACATGCTAACTACGGACACTTTAAATCCTTTTTTCCACTTCTTACTGTACAAAAACGACATACTTATCCTCCCTCTTTTACATTTCGCATAATATCGACCCTCATCTTGCTTATTCTACACATAGCCTCTTACCAAACTCTTACCAAACTCCTCGCTAACAAATACAACAAAAAAAACAGCCTCGCAAGTGAAGCTGCGAGGCTGAATATTTTCAATTAAATATTTGAATTTTTCCATTGTTGGTACCATAACTCAACTTCCAGGCCGGGACGTATACCTGCCTCTTGCTCTAAAGCGATAACCAACTGGTTATATTGAGCGACCACAGGATCTTTATTGCCTAATCGATCGTAGGTCTTCATTAAGGCCAGTCCGACTTCCTCCAATGATGGCTCGAATTGCTGTACCCGGTGATATACCGTGAGTGCTTCCGTATTCTGTCCCAGTTCGATGTAATATTGTGCGAGTTTCATGGCGTGGTTACGCCAGAGTGCATGCAATCGTTCGCGCTCCAACTCAGCCCATACATAATCGTCTTCACTATAATATTTGCCCTCATATTGATCTGAGGTCTGCCGATGTTCAGCTATTGTAGACGAAGATAATAGAGGCAATCGGTTAAGACGACTTTCCCATTCTTCCACATCAACCCTGAACTCTCCTGTTTCCAATAGATATCCAAACTGTTGATAACGAATGACCATCTTGTCCTCACCCATGGATTCGTTCATCATGCTGCGTAAGCGATGGATGCCACTGTGCAGATTGGATATACCTCTCCGCTCATCCAACTCTGGCCACAACAGCTCGAGTAACGTATCCCGTTTAATCGGTTTGTTCCGATGGTGAAGCAAATAGGCGAATAACTCTCTAATCTTGGTTGTTCTGAACTTCATATGTTTTGGCGGCTCATTTGGGTGCAGTTGGACTTGGAGCATCCCCAGACAACGGATCAACATGGATGGCCCTTCTGCTATATTCAGACTTGCTGACACCGTTCGGCGTTGATACATCTTCATCGTTTTTTCCAAACGGTCACGCGTTACAGGCTTCATGATATAGTCCAGCACTTCAAGCCCATAGGCCGTCAGTGCATGTTCGTTATAGGCTGTTGTGAAAATAACCTCTGTTCCAGGGGAAACCTCATGGATACGTTCGGTCGCCTCAATCCCGTTCATCCCCGGCATCTGAACGTCCATGAAGACGATTTCCGGCAGATGAAGTTTGATCTGATCGATGGCTTCCTGTGCCGTCAGAAAAGAGCCGATAACTTCGCAATCCTCTCTCTCTAGCAACAGTTTGTTCAACCTGCTCAGAGCGAGATATTCATCATCTACCAAAATCACTCTCATATGCACAACTCCTCTGGCTCACTGATCACCCTTTAATCTATAATTTTACCATAAATCCTGACGTGGGACCGCTATCATTTAAATATAGAATCTATGTTCCGGTATTCAAAAAAATGTTCATCTTTGGCAGAGGGCATGCAGGAATTTGAAGTAAACTGTCGAAAACTAAAGTCTGCCATGAAACCAATAACCTATAAAAAGATACCCCGATATGTAGTGCTGTCGATTCTATTTCTAACTATTCTACTTGGCTTTCGCTGGATATGGTCCGAGACTTTCACTATACCCGCACATCCTGAACCCATTGAAGGCGTGTTGGACCTTCGAGGCTGGGACCTCGCCACCACTTCACCCATATCCCTAGATGGAGAATGGGAGTTTTATCCCCAAGCGTTAATCTCTAATTCTGATGCGAAAATAGCGGATAACCTATCCTCATGGATTCAAGTTCCCGGTGACTGGCGTAATGCATTACCAAAATCCTCATCGTCGTTCGGATACGGAACGTACCGTCTTCGTATACTTTTAGATCCATCTGTGGAGGAAGTCTCTCTCTGGGCTCAGAAAATCCAGACATCATCGATCATCGAGATGAACGGGACCATTGTTGCCGAATTCGGCCAACCTGCCACTCATGCCGAAGCCTATCGACCAGAAAGGACTGCATTTACGACTTCCTATGTGCTTGAGGGTTCTACCGAACTCAATCTTTTGGTGCAGACAGCCAATTTTGACGATCCTTATAGTGGAGGGATCACACGCTCTCTCTATTTTGGTTCTCCAGAAGCCATTGGAAGTGAACGAGGACTATCCATTGACTTGCAAAAGATTACATTCGCCATACTGATTTTGCACAGCCTATACGCTTTTGTCATGTTTCTGTTTATCCGAAAGGAACGAGCTCTGCTGACGTTCTCGATGCTGACACTGGTAGCTGGCCTAACGGTCGTCTCCGACCATGACAGTCTGTTATTGGGTTGGATTCCACTCAACTTCACTTGGATCGTTAAGGCCAAAGCGTTGTCCTATCCGTTGTTCGCATTCTTTCTTTTACAGATGGCTAGGAGCTTCTCCCATAATCTACAATGGCGTAAACTGTTCCGTATCTATGCCAGCGTGCTTGGCGTTTACTGTTTATTTTTGCTCGTTGCACCAGTGACCCTGATCTATCATGTACTTGAGATTGGGCTTTCTGATTTCCTTTATCTGTTTGCCATCGGCTGGTCTGTCTACCTATTCTTCCGAATGGCAGCCGAGAAACGAAGCGACGCAAGCTTTTTGCTCTTTGCGGCTACTAGCAGCCTATCAAGCGTGTTATGGGGAATTGTGAACTCACATAGCGAAATTACCAACGTGTATTATCCGATCGATGTGATCGCGGCCATGTTTGGCTTCTCCGCCTATTGGTTTAGAAAATACTTCCGCAATTCAAGTGAGATCGAGAAGTTGTACGAACAACTCAAAGAGGAGGATCGCCAGAAGGATCAGTTTCTTGTGAATACGGCTCATGAGTTGCGTACACCGCTGCACGGGATCATCAATATCGCCGAGAGCATCGCAGTCCGTGAACGGCGTAAATCAGGTGGGCAGCAGGCAGAAGACATGAAGCTCTTAGTTACCATCGGCCGACGCATGTCCCAACTGGTTGATGACCTCTTGGATGTTATTCGTTTGAAGGAAAAACGCATTACGCTTCAGAAGAAATCTTTATCTCTTGCATCTGTCATTCCTGGCGTGATCGGTATGTTCCGATTCATGGCAGAGGGCAAGCCCATCCATATGCAGGTGGATATTCCAGATTCACTGCCGTTGATTCAGGCCGATGAGAGAAGACTTGTTCAGGTGCTCTACAACCTGTTGCATAATGCGCTCAAATTTACCGATGAGGGTACAATTACCGTGTCCGTTCGGGAACATGGAGAGTACGTCTTGATTCAAGTTTCAGATACAGGTGTTGGTATGAGTGAGGAGATACAACAGCGAATATTCGAGGCGTATGAACAAGGGACCCCAGAGGCTCGTTTAAGCGGAGGAATCGGCCTCGGTCTCAATATTAGCAGGCAGCTCACAGAACTCCATGGCGGCCAACTCACCGTGCAATCCGTACCTGGGCAAGGATCCACCTTCCAGATCTCGCTTCCACGGGAAGACACCGCATCGCTATCGGACCAGACTGAGCAGCAATGGGACGCTCACAGCTTCGATGAAATTGCGATTGCAGAGCCACAGCAGCAGACCATATCTCAGGATAAGACTGCCGCCCGTATTCTTGCCGTCGATGATGATCCTGTAAACCTGCGAGTACTGATCTCCATGCTTGCGAATGAACCTTACCATATTCAACCTGCAGCCTCGGCGCTTGAAGCACTTGAATTGCTGGATAAGGAGCCTTGGGACTTACTAATTGCCGATGTCATGATGCCTCATATGTCCGGTTATGAACTGACCGAGAACGTACGCAAGCGTTATTCGGTATCGGAGCTTCCCATCCTGTTGTTGACGGCTCGTAACGAACCAGCTGATGTGTACGCCGGATTCATGGCCGGTGCAACGGACTATGTCACCAAGCCCGTGGATGCCGTTGAATTAAGGCATCGCATCGGGTCTCTGATCGTACTGAAACAATCTATTGATGAGCGACTGCGCATGGAGGCTGCTTACTTACAAGCACAGATTCAGCCCCATTTTCTTTTTAATACGCTCAATTCAATCATGGTTCTTAGTGAGATGGACACGGAGCGAATGCAGAAACTGGGCGATGCTTTTATCGAGTATCTTCAGACCAGCTTTCATTTTGTTAACTCGGAGAAAATGGTTGAGGTCACTCATGAGTTGGATCTCTCCCGTGCCTATCTCTACATTGAGAAAGAACGATTCATGCATCGGTTGAACGTCATCTGGGATATTCCCGATGATCTTGATCTATCCCTGCCGCCACTCACCATTCAACCGCTCATTGAGAATGCTGTTCGACATGGTATTCTCAGCAAAGTTGAGGGTGGAACCGTGCATATCCGAATCATCAACCAAACCAACGGTACCTTGATCGAAATCGAGGATGACGGTGTTGGGATGCAGCCCGAGCAGATCGAACGGGCACTGGCTTGGCCCAAGAAAGGTTCCGGCGGAACTGGAGGTATTGGATTAACCAATACACATCGCCGGTTAACCCAGATGTACGGACAAGGTTTGACCATCGTCAGCTCGCCGGGTCAAGGCACGAAAGTTTCCTTTGTCATCCCTTTGGACCGCAGCACAAGATTCTGAGCGATAAGATCGCTCTATGACTCTACAGTGGACATACTGTACTGTACGATCCGTATCCAGATGCTTAGGTGTAAGGTCTAGAGGAACGCGATGGTAGCGGACATGTTCATGTTCAATTCCAAATTCAAGCTCACGATCAAGTTCTGATATACGAAATAAACCTAAAAAAGAGAGCTAGGCACGGGTGTCGCCCCGGCTTAGCTCTCTTCTTTGGCTTGATTATTATCTAACACGATAAGCTAATGGTTATACGTGCATGACATGTTTTTCATCCGATAACCCCAGCGCCTTGGCTGTTGAAGAATGAACCTCTTTGAGAAGATCCAGGTTCTCCACAAGTGATATGCCATAAGAAGGAATCATTTCCTTGATCTTAGGCTCCCATGCCTCCATATGCTGCGGGAAGCAACGCTGAAGAATCTCAAGCATGACTTGAACCGCCGTGGATGCACCCGGTGATGCACCTAGCAAAGCCGCAATTGTTCCATCTGCAGACGTGACCACTTCCGTACCAAATTGGAGCGTTCCTTTGCCACCCTGGACAGTATCCTTGATGACCTGCACACGCTGCCCCGCCAGAACCATATCCCAATCCTCGCTCTTCGCACCCGGAACAAAGTCGCGCAATTCTGCCATACGTTGTTCTTTGGATAACATCAGTTGTTGGATCAGGTACTTGGTCAAAGAGATTTCTTTGACACCTGCTGCGAGCATCGTAAGCAGATTGTGCATCTTAACAGACGTGATTAAGTCGGCATTGGAACCCGTCTTCAGGAACTTCGGCGAGAACCCGGCAAACGGCCCAAATAACAGCGACTTCTTATTGTCGATAAAACGGGTATCCAGATGCGGAACAGACATCGGCGGAGCCCCTACCGAAGCCTTGCCATATACTTTGGCATGATGCTGTTCCACGACTTTTGGATTTTTGCACACCATAAAGATCCCACTGACCGGGAATCCGCCGATATGTTTACCTTCCGGAATGCCCGTCTTCTGGAGCAAATGCAGACTTCCACCGCCCGCGCCGATGAAGACAAATTTTGCCTTATGGCGTTCGACTGTACCGCTCTTCAGGTTTTTCACGGTTAATTCCCATTGTCCATCGCTGGTACGTTTCATATTCTTCACGCTATGTTCGTAGTGGATACCCACGTGTTGTTCCTTCAAATGTCTGATCAGCATACGCGTTAAAGCACCAAAGTTAACGTCCGTACCGGAGTCAATTTTGGTCGCTGCAACAGGTTCATTACTGGTACGATCTTTCATCATCAGCGGCATCCATTTCGCCAGCTCTTTCTTGTCATCCGAGAATTCCATGCCTGCGAACAGCGGGTGATTCGACAAGGAGTCATAACGTCTTTTCAGAAACTGGACATTGCTCTCTCCGTGTACATAACTCAAATGAGGAATCGGCATAATGAAGTCCCGCGGATTACGAATCAGACGGCTATTGACGAGATAGGACCAAAATTGCTTTGAGATCTGAAATTGTTCATTCACTTTAATCGCTTTGCTAATATCTACGGTTCCGTCTGGTCGTTCAACGGTATAGTTAAGTTCGCACAATGCAGCATGCCCGGTTCCGGCATTATTCCATTCGTTGGAGCTTTCCTCTCCTGCAGTGGCTAGCTTTTCGAAAACCTTAATATTCCAGTCTGGTGCCAATTCTTTTAGCAAAGTTCCCAAAGTTGCACTCATAATTCCGGCACCAATCAAGATAACATCTGTACTCGTTTGTCCCTGGCTCATGTCTACCGTCCTTATATCCTATATTTGCCAAAAGGATGTAAGCGTTATCGATTTGGCATTTGCAGCAAGCCCATTCTTGAACGGGGTCGCACCTTCTCTGAATGATTATAACCTTGATCTAGTGTATCAATAATATAGAGCAATTTAAATATGCAATTTCAAGATATTTGCTATTCCATCAGTATACGCTAGTTTACATCGGAACGTTAGCCCGGTTATAGGCCTGAAAGATATATTTGTTCAAAACAAAGAAAGGAGCCCGGTTTTAGGGGGACTCGGGTGATCAATGGATGCACTAAAAGCCGCTTTCGAATCTCTTCGTAAGGCGGCCTCATATATAAATTAACAATTACCACCCCCGGCGTCTCCGGGAGTACTCAGAAAATTGAAATCAGTTCCTTTGTATACGGATGGCGTTCTTCAGCGAACAACGCATCCGCACCAAAGCGGTCAACGATCTGACCTTCCCGCATAACGATGATGCGCTGGCTCATGCGATGTACCGCGGCCAAGTCATGCGAGATGAACACGTATGAAAGACCAAGTGATGTGCGGAGATCGGTGAGCAACTGCAACACTGCTCCTTGCGAGATCACGTCCAGGCTGGCTGTCGGTTCATCCAGAACGACAACGTCCGGTTCAATGCCAATAGCACGTGCAATCGTGACGCGCTGACGCTGTCCACCACTTAGCTCATGGGGGTAACGTCCAGCCAAATCGCTTGGAAGCTCGACCGCTTCCAGCAGCTTTTGGACGTATGCCTCCTTCGATGTGTAGGTAAAGTGGGACAGCTCAGCATTCCGTCCAAGTTGTTCGTACGGGTCGATTAGCGAATCGGCAATCTTGAGTTTTGGATTCAGTGCAGCCATGGGGTTCTGGAAAACAATCTGAATCTTCCGGCGATGAGGTCGCAACCGTCGGCCGCTCAGCCGCGCAATATCCTGTCCACCCAGTGTAATCGAGCCTGCATCTGCATCTTCGATCCTCAACAGACAGCGTGCGAGTGTACTCTTGCCACAGCCGCTCTCGCCAACCAGGCCAAGGCATTCACCGTGGTTCAGAGTGAAGGAAATATCATTCACAGCCGGTCGGTCTGCACCCGCGTACGTTCGGCTCAGATGTTCCACGTGAAGCACGGGGTTGCCAGGGATGCTGAGCGATGAAGCATTGCCTGTAACCGTGGTATCTACATCCGCATCTTTAACTGCATGATCTGTTTCTGTAGTATTTATGACTGCATTGTCTGTGTCTGCATGGTTTACGTCTTTTGCAAAATCGTGGCTTCGCACACCAGATTCTTCTTCGGACTGCACGAGTCCACGGCGTTCATCATTTGTGGTTGTCTTCATTCCGTTCCTGCCTCCTTCAATCCCGACTTCAGCGAGCGACTCAGGACGGGAGCCGCATCAATCAGCTGACGCGTATATTCATGCTGGGGATGGTCAAGAATGCGATGCTTCCCACCAGATTCGACGATCTGCCCTTCCTTCATGACAGCCAAACGGTTGGCATAGCGGCGTACATGGCGCCAGTCGTGTGTGATAAACAAAATGGCACATCCCGTCTCCGCTTGTTTGCGTGCCAGCAGTTCCAGTACGCGATGACCGGATACACTATCGAGCGCCGTCGTTGCCTCGTCTGCGATTAACAAACGAGGAGACAGCATCAGCGATGTGGCAATCGAGGCCCGCTGAAGCTGCCCACCGCTCAACTGGAACGGGTAGCGGCGCAGCAATTCAGCGCCAAGGCCAACGGATTCCAATGCTTCCTCAGCCCGTTTCTTGCGGATGGAAGAAGACTTTTCCCCATGTACCTTCTGGTATTCATCAAAGTGTCCGCCAATGCTACGGAATGGCGTAAACGCTCCCTGATAGTCTTGAAAAATATATGAGATGCAGCTTCCCCGCAGGGCGCGCATCTCCTTTGGCTTCCGTTCGAGCAGGTTGCTGCCTTCGAACATGACTCGACCCGACGCATGCAGGTTGGGCGGCAACAGACGACCAATGGCTTGCGAGAGCAAGCTTTTGCCGCTACCGCTCTGTCCGACCAATGCCATGAACTCACCTTCGCGGACAGCCAAAGAGACTTGATCTACAATAGTGCGATCCCGACTAGAGATGCTCAGTTCCTCAATGGAGAGAATCATGGCTGCACCTCCTTCTTCACGTCAAACCGGTCTCGCAGATAGTCGCCCAGCATGTTCGCGAGCAGTACTACCGAGACAATGGCAAGACCAGGATAGATCATCAGCTCTGGCCGAGACTGGAAGTAAGGCCGCGAGTCATTCAGCATCGCACCCCATTCAGGTGTTGGCGGCTGTGCGCCAAGGCCAATGTAGGACAATGATGAGATGAGCAGGATAATTTTGCCCAGATCAAGACTGGCCAGCACGAGCACATGGCCTGCGATATGCGGAAGCAGATGTTTTCTCATGATACGACCGTCCGAAAGTCCGTTGGTCCGGGCGATGCGAATGTAATCCTTTTGTGACTCAGATAAGACCGTACTTCGAACGAGACGGGCGTAGCTAACCCACTTCACAATCACGATTGCCAATACCAGATTACCGATTCCCGCGCCAAGCAGGCCACTGAGCACAATCGCCACGATAGTATCAGGGAAAGCTAGAAAAGCATCAGCAATTCGCATGAACAGCTTATCGACCCAGCCACGTTTGTATCCTGCGATCAAACCAAATGGAATGCCAATCAGCAATGCGGCACCGAGTGCTAGCAAGCTATAACCCATTGTTTGGCCGCCGCCAAGCAGCAGACGTGTCAGTACGTCACGACCTAAATGGTCGGTGCCGAACGGATGGAGAGCACTTGCATCCTGCAATCGTGCGCGCAGATCGGTTAAGGTATGATCATGCTTCAAGTATAAAAAGGCATATAAGGAGGCCGCGATGACCAGCAGTGCAAACAGCAGACCAATGATCGCCTGCCAGTTATGTTTTTTAGATTTTGTCGTTGGAATGGGCAGGGGCATGGTTTTCATCTGTGGGCCTCCTTTTCCTTGAGTTTCATTTCGGGATTCAAATAACGGTACGACAGATCAACCGCTGTATTCACGAGGAATACCACGATAGCCATGATCAAGATGTAACCCTGGATCAGTGGATAATCACGCTGGCGGATAGCATCAACGACGAGCTTGCCGATACCCGGATAAGCGAACAACACTTCAATCACGACGACTCCACCAATCAGGCTGCCGAGGCTTACGCCGAATACCGTAATGACAGGCGGAAGACTATGCCGAAACGCGTGTAGCATGAAGATCCGGCCTTCGGATAACCCTCTTGCTCGAGCGGACCGAACGAACTCCTGACTGAGTGAATCCAACAAGCTGGAACGCAAAAGACGCACATAAACGCTGGAGATGGCAAGTCCCAGCGTCAGAGATGGCAGAATAAGTGATGTGAATCCATCCCGCCCCATGGTTGGCAGATTGCCAAAGCGTACGCCGAACATGTCGATCAGGATCAGACCCAGCCAGAAGCTCGGCACCGCCGCACCCACAATGGAGAGCATTCGGCTGCCGCGGTCAATCCAACTACCACGATGGAGCGCTGATAGCGAGCCGAGCGGGATCGCTATCACGAGCATGACCAGCAGTGCGCCAATCGTCAGTTCAGCCGTAGCTGGCAGCGCACGCATCAGGGTCTGCATAACAGGCTGGCCTGTTGAATACGACACGCCGAAGTCGAGTCGAACGAAATCGAGCAACCAATTGCCGAACTGGACAGGAAGCGAATCGTTGAAGCCCATTTCCTCGCGTACAGCTTCGACCTGCTCCTGGCTAACAGACAGTTCGTCCACGTTCAGGATCGTCAGCACCGGATCACCGGGAGCCAGACGAATGAACAGAAAGCTCACAAACATAATGAACAACAAAAAGATAAATACCTCAAGGAACTTTCGAAGCAAAATGCGAAACATTACATCACATCCAGCTTATTGGTAATCATGTAATATTCACTGCGAGTGGTAACCCAGTTCTTGATCTTTTTACCGTTGTAGGCAACGATTGTACCTGGATGCAGCACGAATGAGTTCAGCACGTTGTCATGCACGTAGTTGGCTGCCTTCTCGGCAAGCTCTGCGCGCTTCTCCGGTGCAACTGTGAGATTCAATTCGTCGATGATCTTGGTCAACTCCGGATCTTCCGATCCACTAAAGTTAAGAGCACCTTTCGGATGGTACGTTGCATTCAGGTAATATCCTGCATCCCCACGAGGAGCCGTCAAATTACTGTACGTCGCAATATCCCAGTCACGGTTGGATGCCATATAATCTTCTGGCGTGTCAATCTGGCGAATCTGCACGTCGATACCGATCTTCTTCGCATCAGATTGGAACACTTGAGCAATTAGTGGCAGATCGGCACGAGCCGAATACGTCAGCAGCGTCAACTGCAACGGTTTGCCGTCCTTGGTCATCACGCCGTTTTGCTGCGTGTACCCTGCTTCGCCAAGATATTTTACAGCGACATCAGCTCCAGATTCCGTTGCTGTATCCGTATAGGTTGGCGCAAATGGCAGCGATGGCAGGAACGGTCCGATAGCAGCTTCCCCATAACCAAGCAGGATCGTGTCCACGATACCCTGACGGTCAATCAGCGCGTCCAGCGCACGACGAACATTGAGGTCCTTCATACTCTCCCGCTGCATGTTCATCGTTAGCTGATGCACGCGGAACGTCGATGTGGACTCAACCTTCATGCCGTCCATTGCTTTGAGCGATTCGAGGCTTTCGACTTCCGGACGGTATACGATATCTACCTGTCCAGATTTGAGCGCTAGTGTGCGGGCATTGGCATCTTCATTGAATGAGAACGTGATGGAATCAAGCGGGGATGCTCCGTCCCAATATTCATCATAGCGATCCAGTTCCAGTTTGCTGCCTGGGGTAAAAGAAGTAAGCTTGAACGGGCCCGTACCAATGGGTTTGTTCACAATGTCCGGCTCGCTCACGTCGATAATCGCCGTGTTCGGGTTCACCAGTTCTGAAGCAAATTCCGGGAACGGCTGAGTTGTGGTAATCTCCAGCTTGTCGCCCTCGGCTTCAATCGTATCGATCTTCAGCGCATTCTGGATGGCTACATTCTCTTCCAGTGCCCGCTCAAGGGATGCCTTAACGGATTCACCCGTCATTGGCTTGCCGTTCTGGAAGGTCACATCATCTCGCAGGTCAATCGTCCAATGCTGACCGTCTTCGCTCTCCCAGCTCTCGGCGAGCCATGGAGCCACCGTCAGATTCTCTTCATCGAGACGAACCAGCGTTTCCGTAATGCCCGCGCGAAGCGGCACATAGCTGGAATCCACATGTGGATCTAGCGAACTGGTGGAGAAGTTATATAGGAAGTGAACATTTTTATTATCGGTGGATGGCTGCGCAGCGGGACTGGACTCAGATGATCCGCAGGCGCTCAACAGTCCAGCGCTCAAGGCCAAGGAGATCAGCGCTAGCAGTGGCGTCTTTTTATTCAAGGTAATGCCCCTCTCTCTTAATCGTAATCATTATTATCTAAACAATGAGTATTATCATATCGTAATGATTACGTTTTGACAAGAGTTATGTTGTTGGTGAAACGAGAAAGATTCCGACTCTCGGATGAGAGCGGATTCTTCATGTTTTTTTGTTAAATATGAGGGCTTGATTAGTAGGTATGTTCTTTACGATCCGGGATTGTTTACAGGTAGAACCATGCAAGATTCCTCGAAGAGTTACAATCCAGTTTCGTAGGCTTCCAGCAAATGTGACCAGTAACCTTCGACATTATTCATTGCTATCGGATCAATCTTCTCAAAATAAAAACGAAGTGCTCTAGCATACTCATCTGAGGTATATGTACCTTCCAGTCTCATTTTAGTTGCCAGTTCATGTCTAATTAGATGAAACAAAAAGAAGGTTCCCAAATTCTTATTGAGCATATATACGTTGGATTTATCCAATGATGATGTTGTGAAAAACATATCGCTCCCTTGTTTTAGATAGAGACCATACGAGTCACGCATACCATAACTTGCGAATTGACCAATCTGAATATATTCTTCTCCTTCAATAACTTTCACTTGGAAAGCTTCAGATTCATAAAAGGAAAAATCATCATACTGTTCCGGAACACCAATGTCGATTAAAAAATGAGCATTCTCTTCAGTTACTCCCCAAGCTTTTAATTTAGTATAGTCATAATTTATTATTTCCGTGTCATAGTAGTCCTTTATCTCTACGATATCAAAATCCATGCTCTCACTCCTCGAACTTTTAAAATGCTTGAGCTAGAGCCATAAGACTGATCTAAAAAATCACTGGTGCGTCCAGGCTTCCAGTCCCTCATCACTTATATCAATTGGTGCCTGCTTAGACATGTATTCGGCATGGGCTAGAGGAAAAACATAGCCACCTGTAATAATCTCACCATGTTTTCTCCTAATGCGTCCTCCTCTTTCGATTAAAAGAATCAAAGGTTCATACAAATCATGAAACTCCGACGCAATTTCATTTCCGGAATCAAATAATAACAACCATTCCAAATATGCTTCACACGTTCCTTTTAGGAAACTGTTTTTCAATTCCTTTAATTGAGGACATTTTTCAGTTATATCCAGATCAACGTCATATCCGAACGCACGAGAAGCGTTGAAAAAGGGATACGATGTTTTCAAACTGTATGTAGTGGTCAATATTGCTGCTCTTCTAATATACTCCTGTAATAATGCCATGTTTGAGGGCTCATCTGTTCTACCGGAAGTACCCCAATTGATGCTGTTTATTCTTTCTATACCTTTATATAATTGATTCATTAATACCTCCTCCTCTAGAGTCAACTACTCAATTCTATCAACCTCAGAATATATACAGGATTGTACTTTCACTAATAAATGCGCTAGGTAATATATCTAGTAAATTTTCAATTCTACCCGTCATATATTCTAACTCACTCCCGTATAAATGTTCCTTTGTCCACTCACTTAATCGTTTTAACTCAACTACAGCCGCTTCTAATTGGTGAAAATATATTTTAGATCCATCCCGAATTAGAGCTATTCCTAATTCATGTATTGCTATTTCCCAGTACTCATCATAAAATTCCTGAGTAGCAATATTCTCACTGAGTGTAAGCTCACTATTCTGGGCCTCTATATCCCCGTTATATCTGTATAGACCTACGGACATTAGTATCCCCCCAGTTTGATCAACATGATCCTATTCAATGTCGCTAATATCTTGTACTGAAATATTTAAATGTCTCCAATACTTAAGAGGATAAGCTGAACTACCTACAACCATTTCGCCTTGTCTTATGTTGAAACTCCCACCTAGTTCGAAGAGTTTTAGCATCGGTTCGTAGAGGTCGATATATTGAATTGCTTCATCCACTCCCTGATCTGCTAATTCGGAGACTTCTAAATAACCGTAGCAAATCACCTTCACATAAGGATTTCCTAGTGTGTCCAGTTTTGAACAGGTTCGATATACTTTTTCATCTATGGCTTTTCCAAGGATTTTAGCAAAACTAAATAGGGGATACTGATCTATTGAAGCATCCATCTCATTTAATAATTGATTAACGCGTCTAAGATATTCTTTAATCAGAACATGAGAAGATTCTAGTGAGCTATCTTCGGTATCCTCAAATGAAATAAACGACAAACGTTCAATAGCTTTGGTTAGTAGCTGCCCCATGTGTTGCTCTCCTCTCGATTAACTATTAAACCTATTTAGAGTTACGTACAAGGTAACGACTAAATAACGCAGCCCTGGCAACTGCGTTATCGTTTTAAAGTATGTTCTTTAATCTCAATCAGTCGTATTCAATATACACGCTGCAACCGTTCGTTTTGCCTAGTTCTAAAAATGTTGATATCTGATGTGCTACTTCTGGGAGAGTAGGAACAATGTTCTTAACATTCTCTATTTGCTCACCAGTTACTTTACTCTTGTAGAATACCATTGTCAGTAGACTCATACTGGCACATAAGATCCAATAATGTATCAAAATATCCATTCCACATCTTTAGGATATTTTTCTCCGCAGAGTTTCCAAATACAATTAATATTTCCGGTTGCCCCTCGTAACCAACATAATAAAAGTCACTAACTTTATCTTCTTTCATAGTTCATCAACTCTCCAACGCTCATAAAGAGCATTACCCTCGCTCTAATGAACTTAGGTACTCGCTTATTATACTCATTTCACCTATTTTAACCCCTTAAGAAATTCCTCTAATAGTTTTTGGCTGGCAGTGCCTGTTCCTGAAATTGCATTATGCACACGATCTAATATCATAGGATGATTTATAATTCGTTGCTTATGTTCAGTAGATGTGTAACTTCTTAATGTATCTATACATATTTCAAACAACTCGCTGTCTTCAACAGAAAGTAGAGAACGCAGGATTTCAAATTCTTGTGTGTGCTGTGTACTATCTAGACAGTAAGCCAGTTTTTTCTTCCAGTACAGTGGCTTATTCAACACCTCAATGGTTAACTGATCCCAATCACTTTGTCCGAAATCCTCCAATAATTCTGCTGCTATAATACAACCGTCATCATACCAGGAATCAACTGTCGTCACAGCTGATAAAAGATTATCTAATAGTTTGTACATATTAAACATTAACCTCTATCTAGTCATCTCCCAGTTTGATCCTACTTTCTGGATACCGGTAAGATTAATCCATGTAAGAAATGGCCGTCTTGATAATATTCGTTAATTTTAATTCAGGATATTTTTTATCACATTCCTTGAGGGTGTTGATATATTCTGTACTTTGGAGATTATAAGCTATTTCTTCAAACACCTCACTAACCCAAATAAGTTCGTCCTTACTACAGTTCTTGAGGAATTGAATCGTCTCATCTTCATTTTGGCTTAGTATATTAATTAGTTCATCTCTGTATTGCTCGATTACTGGATCGTTCATATGAAGAGCCGCTCTTTTTCGTTTTACTTCTCTAAACTCTTCGATCAATTATAGTGACCTCCATTTTTAGAACATTGAACCCAATCGATTTACAATTTTTCAAATCATTTTAGGATCTTTATAGCACCAATCAGAGTCATAAATCATTGAGTTTATCTTTTGTATGTCTTCCCAAGTGTAGACCCAATCGTAATCAGACACCCAAAAATAGTCGGATCTATTAAGATTCAGGTATTCATAAACAAAACGAAGAATGACCCCTTCTGCTCCAAACACCTCTTCTATTGTACCTACTCGAATGAGTTCATGATCAGGATCCAAATCAAGATCTTCATAGTCACTGAATATTACACTCTTATTTTCCTTTGCCTTCACATACATAATGAATTGATGATTATTCTCGTCGCTGTTGTAGGAATGAGCCAGTATGTTCAACGTTGTAGAAGAGAATTTTCCATTTTCAAGATTTTTATGATTATCAAAAATAATCCGGTTATCGGAGTTAAATGCTGCAATCATAGTGTCAGACAAAAACTTTTCTGGCGTATACTTTTCACGCTCTATCAGGAAAAAAGCATTGGTTCCCATTAGTTATCCTCTTCTTTATTAATTTAAGGACTGTAGAACTGCTATGAACGGAGCATGCCCCGTTTCTTGGTTTTGTAACAAACTTGGTTTACGAAATCTTAAACTCGTCTGCAGTTCAATTACAGGCGCTTCAGTCCTAACTTCTTTAAGCAAAACTTTTATCCAAAGGGGGCAGAAGGGTACTCTACAACCCAGTATCTTTATAACAGAATCAATATCGAACTCGCGTCCGTCTAAATTATTCGGATTTAACATTCCCCGGTAAAGATATTCGTCTGTAGAATTTAAAGATTTACCCAACTCCTCAATCGGAGTGATTATGAATTTACTGTTCTCACCCAGGACTTCGTTATGATAAGAAGATAATTCATGTACAGTTCTTAATAAGTATTCCTTAAAAGAATCTAGATCCATATATTTTATCAACATGCCTACTCCGTTAATTTAAATTTAATTCAGCACTTGTCTTTAAATTATAATTTAAAATTCATTCTTCGCCGTGGCTTCTAACCAGTTTGCTGCATCTTGACCTAGAAGGACTGTTGGGTTTTCAGGAGTGCCAACATTAATGCTATGAAACTCCTTCAAACCTCGATTCGCTTATATCTACATTTATTAATGAAGCGCTACTAAAGTCAGTTAGAGAGAAGCTACTTGCCGAAAAATTACAATCTATAATCGTAGCCCTTTTAAAATCAGTCTCCCAAAAATCACCTCTAGCAAATCTTACGCCATTCAAAGTTGCATTAGAAAATTCAGCATACCATAAGTCCGACTTATAAAAATCAACATCCACTAATTCTGCGTCATTATAAGTTGACGAAATTAGAACTGAGGCATGGAAATCCATGTTGTTCAGACTAAGATTATCAAAATTACAGCTAGTCATATACGATTGTTCCAAACACAAACCAGTTAACTCATAATGTTGAAAATCAACTTCCTGTAATCGTAGCTTCTCACCTTCTTGACCACTAGTCTCTACCCACTTTTTGTGAAGCTCAAATTTAAGAGCTAAATTTTGATTCATAGCTTTAAAGGCCAACCTTTTTCAAAAAAAGTTCTAATAACTCAGCGTACTCTTCCTGATCTTCTTCATCAGCCCATTCAAATTGAGAAAGATTACTCTTGATAGTCTGGAGTAATCTTTTTAGTTGTGATAAGTCTCTGAAATTATTCGTTTCAATAGAACAAAGAAGCTTCAACAAATGTCCATCATACATCTCCCCAGCAAGGGGATCTTCTGATAAAATTTCTATAGCCTTTTCTATACCAAGATCTATAAATACATGTTGGCCCAACATTCTACTAACATCTTCTAAATCAAGCTCATTCACTTTTTTATTTACAAGTCTATCGTACCAATGATCCAAAGGTGAATCAGAGTTATCAGTCTGGATATTTTGATCTATTGAATATATTTCTTTAATTAATTTACTCATTTATTTTATTCCTCCAAATGGTTCAAATAAATCCTCGATTTTTTTCAAATTAGTATTGGCCTTGTCTAAGGCTCCCTCCAATGTACCTTTCAGTGAAGGCGATAGATTAGGGTTCTGTAGAGAACCTTCTAATCCGCGTTTTATTTTACTTAATCCTTTATATGAGTCCTGCATCTCTTGTAAATGATTCCAATACCCGCCTGTTTTTTTGTTCGGCACTGGGTTTCCTTGCAAATCACGTAAAGTACCGGAAAAATCCATCTCAGTAAGATGCTTATCAACTATATTATCCAATGTTGTAAGGTTCCTTTGTTGCGCTCTAGAAAGATCCTCGACAATAGGAGAGCTCGGTGTTCCCTCAACTGTTTTCTCCGCTGGCTTATTACCCATTTTGGCTTCCGATTCAGCTTTCTTTATATTATTCTGAATCTTAGATGCCAAGCCAGATGACGAAGTTTTAAACGGTCCTGAACGTCCCGGCATACTCCCACGAACCATCTGAATCGCCATGAATATCTGACTAAACTTCAGAGACGCAACCATCATCTGAGCATACTTATACGATACAGGCTCTCCTGTCGTAGGATGAATGCCCATCTCAAACGCCTTGATCTGTAACGCAAAAATATCTTCCCCAGGCGGTTCAACGTTCACAGCTTGCATGCGATTAAAGTCCAGATTTCCCTGATCCCTCTGATAAGCCTGAAGAGCAGCCTGATCCGCAACACCATTCTCGTTGACGGGCATCCATACCAATTTACCGAACATATTGATTTGCGCCATCCGATAGCCCTTGTCACCCGAACCTGAATCACCTGTTGATTTGGTCATCATAGCTGCAGCACCGACTGCTCCAAACGCACCACCCAGACTTCCCTTCTGAGCATCTGCATCTTGGAAACGCGTGGCGATATCCTTCAATCCCTTGGATGTATTCACCATACTCTCCAACGCTTTATCCAGTATAGGTCGTGACTGCTCGAACTCATAGTAAAATCGCTCCTGCGTCGCGCCCATCCACATCATCTGAACGAACATGATCTGTCTCGTCAGATCACTTCGTATACTCTCCAACTGTTGTCTGGCTTGATCCACCTGATTCGATACGTGATGTAGTTGTTCAGGGGTAACTTTGATTGTACTCATACGTTTCTCCGCTCATTTGAAATAGGATTATCCTATGTTAGCAGAAGTGTAATATGTAAACTATCCGGCTAACATCCTTATTTCACCATGGTAAAAACACAAGCTGTGCTACTCATCGGTGCTATGGTCCTATATGCATATACCCACTTCAAGGCATATCCTACCAGTTTCAGTAAATACCTTTCCTACTTCATTTCCTCCAGCATCACCCGATACCGCCCAATCTGCTCCGCTGTCGCCTCTTCCCGCAATGATTCAAAAGTGAAGTTTGAAGTGCAAACTATTTCAAACTCTGGAGTCAACTAAATCACATACAGATTTCTAAGCAAAAAGAAAGAAGAGTGTTGCACTAAATCAGCATAGACAACACTCTTCATATATTAAATCGATTTAAGCCATCTTGTTTTACTCATTTGCTAACTTAGTATATTTCTAAGGTACGATGTCTCTAAAGTATCATAGGTTATTTCTATCTCGTCCCCAACATTAAACTTAGACAGGTTTATACCACTAACCCAATATACTTCACTATATTTGTTTGATTGTATTAATTTATTAGTATCTTCCTGAAGATCCTCTGGTACCAAATCACTTATTACAAGAATTCTTTTGTTCGATTGATCAATCTCTTTTACATACCCTTGAACCCATTGATCATTTGAATTAAAAATGGTACATGCACTCAATATAAATAACAGTGAACATATTAACAACACCTTCATAAATTTCATATGGACACACCTCCACCAGTAACATCGATGTACTTTAAGGATTAAACAAAATAGAGTTTATGCGGAACATTCCAAATACAAAATTCGTTTAGGGACTAAAGAGGGGGAGTACCATGAGAAGATATTCATTTATCGTCTTAATGATTGCTACAGTTATGATCCTGATTCTTAGCGGCTGCCAAAGTTCTAATCAGCCCGATCAAGTCGGAGTAAGTAAAGTATCAAGGGAATTATACACCTTCTATCCTGGCGAAATTACACAGGTTGATTCTATTGAAATGATGAGCGGCAGTGATGGCACTAAAAAAATAACTACAGATCAAGTGCTGATTCAGGAATGGATTGAAAAGGTACGTGATTTAGAAATCGTACTTGATCCGGACCAAGAAGATGCAACAGGGGTATTGTTCCATGTCACGATGCTTGAGCAGGGAAAAGAAGTGCTGTACATGACACCTACCGATATGAATCATCAGCGAATGCAGCCACAGTTGGAATTGGCTGACCGAATGTCGGAACTTTATGATGCCATAGAATAAAGTTTTTTAAAGCATAATTGAGCATTTATACTCAAATAAAACGGAATCAACATTATCATTTCTAATGGGGAGATGCCCCTCCTAACAGTCAGATTATTCCTGGCACAAACAATACATCTCGGTTTGAGGATTTCAGGAGAATGGGTACAAACAAATAGAACTATAGGTCCTCACAAACAGCATCTAACATGGATTAAAATATAGTATAGATCAAGAACTGAGGATTGAGACGATGACAAAGATACAGATCCCTGTGGATCAAATGACACACACGATTGGCGTGTTTAAGATAGGACACGGGCACTTGCAACAAACACTGACTAGATTAAACGGCCAACTCACTCCCCTACTCGGCGGTTTTGAAGGCGAGACAGCCGAACGCTTTGCCCACTTATACCGTTATGCAGAGAAAAACCTGAATACCACGCTGGAGTTGCTGCATACAATATCTCTTCGTTTGGAACAGATTCGGGAACGTTTTGTCGATACCGATTCTACTATGGTTAACATCTCTGCGTTACTGCAGTATCAGGCCAATCCGGGCACACCTCGTACCAATGATCTTGTTTGCGGCCCTAACGATCCCCCTCCTAAACGTAGCGTTGAGGAACATGTTGATGCCTTTTTCAATCAGGCCGGAGAAAACATATTAGCGATTGGGGACTCTGCCCTGCAACTAGGTAAAGACCTTATCGAACATCCATTAGATACTGCGGGTAACTTCTTGTATGATAATACCATTGGTACCGTTACCGACATAGGGAGTGGAATCGCCTTTAGTTGGAACTATGCGTGGGATAACGGAGATACCCGAGAACAGGCAGAAAAGCATATTGCAGCTGAGTTCGATAAAATGAAGCAAGAAGGCGGAGCAGAGTACGCAGCAAATATCACAACTTCTATGCTCCTCGGAATCTTCGGTAGAAAAGTCGGGATCAAGTCCACTGATGGCAAACAGCATCACTCGCCCCATACGGATTCTGGAGGGGGAAAGGGAAAAGAAGCAGATACGAATTTAAATAGTTATTCTGGAGCTCCCTTTCACTACAGCCAAGAGCCTACAAAAAGAGGTGGCAAAAGTATTGCAGATCAAATTGCTGAACGTGGTTGGAATGATCAACGATTGGGTGAAGCTATGCATGAGCCGGCAGGCACAGTGGATTGGATTGACCAAAGAAAAGGACAGAATAATGCGCCCGTCACTGTATACTATCATGAAGATGGCGGTTACGCCGTTAGAAGAAACGACACGGGAGAAATCATCCAAGTTAGTCAGGTAGATGATCCTAATTGGAGCACATACTGGTCAGATGATGATATAAATTGGATTAAATAGCTCCGGGTTTAAATTCAATTATTAATAGGGAGTAGATCAAATGGTCGATAATAATAATGCATGGAGCACGGAGTATCCTCCTGTTGATATTCATACCGTAAAGACAGTGGAAAAGACTTGGGGTATACAATTTCCCTCTGAGTACATTCATTTCATAGAAAAATATCACGGTGCAGAACCTGCCCAACGGACGTTGAACATTAGTGGAAAAAAAGTGATGTTTTCTTCCTTCTTAACCTTCATCGCATTTGATGAGCTTGATATATTGGATGTATATAATGAGCAAAAGAACAACCTTCCTCCTAATCATTTTCCTTTTGCTATAGATGTAGAGGGTAACCTGTTTTGTTTTAATTACAGCCACAATTCTCAGCCTAATATTATCTATATTGAAACGATAAATTCTTACAACACCTTGGGTGGTCATCTGGCCGCCACAGACTTCACAGCATTTATCCAACAATTTAATTAAACAATCTGACTTCATCCAGTAAGGATGGAGTCTATACTAGAATCAGAATCTTGAAAGGATGCTCTCATGATAACCGATAAAAGCTTCTGATTCGGGAAAATATTTGTGTAATGACCGGCCCCACCGAATCTATAAAGGATTTTGAATAAGAGGTGTTACATATGTTAGTTAAAAAAATAATAGAGGAATGGGACCCCATTGATGTATTTCCCTACGCTCCTGAGGATGAATATGAGGAAGAGGTAAAACAAATTGAAGAATATATTCTTAACGCCAGCTTGGATAAACATAACTTAGCTAAAGAAATATACACGATGTTCAGGAGAAGATTTGGGAGCGATATATTCACTGAAAGTTTAGAGTCATGTACAAATATTGCGAACAAAATTCTCGAACTGCCGCACCTCATAGGCTATACATTATCTAAGCTTCGTACCTACGAATGGGCCAGATATAATATGTTTGCAAGAGAGGACATTTATCATCACACGCCTGGATTTTATTTCAGATTTCGCAATCCAGGGAAGTTGTACAACGAATTAGCTACATGTATAGATGCTTTCCATGGCGAGTTACAATGGAAGTTGTATCTTGGTCTTGAGACTCGCAACCAAAACTACAGCTTGGAACCATATGAAGTATATCAGGCAAGATTAACAGACGAATATAAGAAAAATTATGATCTAAAAGGAATTTTAGGCCATAAGTATAACGAATTATGCGAGAAGGGGATCAGCGATATTCCATCTTTAAGTGATCATATTGAAGCTTGGTTTAATTTACAAAATAAAAAGCCGATTCTTCCTGACCGTGAGTGAGTATACAACTATGACTCAGGTAAATAAAGACTGCGTATGATCAACACAACCATAGGCAGTCTATTCAACGCTCAGAGTGTATATCTATTTAATCAACTTAAATACGCTCTTATCCTATCCCCTCCAAAATCACCCTATACCGCCCAATCTGTTTCTCTGTCGCCTCTTCCCGCAATGATTCCAACAATGCTGTGCACCTTATTAGTCTGTAAGGATTCTATAACCTCTTCTAACCTTAAGTGGAGGTGATCAAATGAGTTTACCAGAGGACGTAGGAAATCGAATACGTGAGTTAAGGAAAGCAAAAGGCTGGACTCAGGAACAACTGGCCGAAGCAGCAGGGCTTCATTACAGCTATATTGGTGGGGTTGAAAGGGGAGATCGTAACATTTCTTTGGAGACTCTTGAGAAAATAATGAATGGATTGCAGGTCACTGCTGAAGAAATCTTTAAATTTAAAGAAGACTCTGAGTACAAAAGAGCCTTGGATGAACATATAACTCTAATAAGCGGCAAAAGTACAGATATAATCTTATCATTGACCAAAATTAGCAAAGAAGTTTTAAATGCTATCGAAAAATCACATAAAAATTCCGAATAAATATCTCTACATCAAAATCATACGCTAACACCAAAAAGAGTGGAGTACGTCTCCACTCTTCTCTTATTTCTCTTTTCAAACAACACCCCGCTCAAACGCCGCAAACTCAATCCGATTTCGCCCATTCTGCTTCGCCTGATACAGTGCCTTATCCACCGCAGCGAATAGCTGCGTCAAATACCCCTCCGGATTGTCCGGTACATGCACAACTTCAAAATCCTCAAAGGATAGAATCCCAATACTAATCGTAATGGACACCTGCATAATCTCGTGATCCACCATGATGTGGTTGGACTCCACAGCTGTTCTTACGCGCTCTGCGATTTGGTTCGCCAAGTCATGCTCCGTATGCGGAAGGTAGATCATGAACTCTTCCCCGCCATAACGCGTCAGGATATCGGTGCTGCGAATCGATTGTTTGACAGCTTCCGCCGTGCGAACGAGCACTTCATCCCCGATGACATGCCCATAGCGATCATTGATCGCTTTGAAGTAGTCGATATCAAGCAGCAGGAGTGAGAATGGTGTTTTGTATTGAATATTGGTAATGACCTCGTGGTTAAGATGTTGGGTCAGATAACGGCGGTTGTAACAGTTGGTTAAACTGTCCGTCAGCGCGAGTTCCTCCAGTTTGCGATTGGCCTCGGATAACTCCTGACGTATCAAGTCCAGCGCCTGATTTCGCTCCTGAAGCGTTACGTTCTGGCGATTCATCTCTTTCACGTAGAAACGCTCCTGTGAGACATCCTGAAACGTGAGAATATGACCGATCGGCACAAGTGCCGAATCCACAATCGGAGAAGATTGCAGGATATAGTGCCGGATATTGTTGTCCCGCTCCACGATTACTTCAATGTGGGAGAGGGTATTTTCTTTTTTCTTATAATGATTCACGAACTCCCGACAGCTGCCCACAACATGAACAGACTCCAGAAAGGCTTCCATATCAAAAGAATCCCCCACATGCAGATCCATAAAGGATCGAGAGGCTTTGTTCGCTTCAACAATGACTTCATTCTCATCCAGTACCAGGATGCCATATGGAATGGTATTGATCACGTCCTCATGCGCGATGGAGACCAGATCGAACACATTGTATCTTTTGATCACATAGACAAAGAACAGGTCCGACAGAAAGATCCCCAGTGAAGTCATGCCAGGAATGATCGGCAACCAGCGGGCTAGAACGACATTCAGAATCGCATCAATTGTTGCAAACACAGCCAAGACAAAGATACCCCATAGGGTAATCCTCACCTGTTTTTTGATCATGGCAGACGTCTGCGATGAATACACCGCCCGGAACAGAACGACGAGGGACGCCAAGAAATAGCTCACCAGAATAACCATCACAACCCAGAACCAAGGCCCGTAAGCCCGCTCGATGTACCCACCCTCCAGTGGGATGACGAATTCATTCCATGGATTTGCGACTACACCTATAGCCCCGATCACCGCAGGGACAAATAGCAGGAACGTTCCTTTTGCACTCAAACGCTCTGAATAGCCGGTAATAAAGATCGTCAGTAGAAGCCATCCGCTCCCAAGCAGGGAGACCGCGACGAATGATAACGTAACGTAGAACAACTGCAGACCGGAATCATCCGTGAGCGTACTCGCAAATTGGCAGAAAGGCCAGAGCATCATCAACCCATGGAATAAAAAGTACACCTTATGTAAGTTCGTAATTCTAACCGTAGCAAACACATATACACCTACACCGAACAATAGGACAAATAAAAAGAGATCATACCATACTAATGGGTTCACGAATCTTCTCCTTCTTAGATGCTACAATGACAACGTGGTTGTTCATGATTCTAAGTGATACGTATATAAAACTTCAATAAACACCTATACAATACTGCTACGCCAAACTTATTGGTTAATTTAACCATATCTTATCACACCACCATAAGGGTGAGTAGCCCATACACTGGAAGTCCGACCAACCTCTGATCGAAATGCTGATCTATTTCTGATGATTAATGAATGCTTTTGAAGGTTTGGAGTACAAAACAGGAGAGTAAATCATCTGCTCGGGAGGTATTAGACATCATCAAGTAATTCATATTGAGCCATCCGGCTATCGGACGGCCCTTATATCATTCGGTTACTGCATTTAGAGGGAGGTTGTCCGTGAATAGATCGGGGTTATCCTTCAGCATTTCCGTAATTACCTCTGCTGTCTTAGTCGCATCACACACTCTAACAACCGCATCACCGAGCTTTCCTTTACGCATCGCACCTTCGCGAACCAATACCTCGTCTACTTTCCAGAAATGCTCTGACCATGGCAACCCACAATGCCTGCGGGATGGTACTGAAATCTGGCTTCCATCTGGTAAAACCGTATAAAGCATCTCATGCTCGTCCGTCATTCTGCCAGGGATGTCCACCCACTCTTCGACCCCATGGATAAATGTATTCCGCTTCAAGTCAACGCCTACTAACAAGATCGTCGCTTTCCGATCTAACAGTTTCCCCCATGCTGAACCTCTCGCACACGGTGTGTCGAAGAGATGATCGTCCTTCGTAAATGCCTCTGCATCCCTTCCGAGTGCTGCTACCGAGTGCGTTGGGTGCCAGGAACGAACTACGCCCGGACGTTTACGAAAAAGTTCAGGAAGAATACCCACACAACAGGAAGAAGTTTCCACGTGGAACACTGGGTTATCCGCATTAATGGTAGACCACGTATGAGTGGGAAGCACCAACAATCCCTCTTTCATATACTCGCTAAAGGCATCCAACACCGTGTCTGCTCCACCTTCAACCTCGCCTATACTTTTCATTGAAGAGTGAATGAGCAACGTGCCTTGCCTATCCATACCAAGCTGCTCTAGTTGCTGAATCAAGCTTTCTTTTGTATACATGTCCTTCCTCCTTCATTTCTTATCCTTTTCGATGAAAAAGCAAATCCTTACTCAGCTTCACATCATGCTTCTCAGCATAACAAACAAATGGCCGAGGGTTAACCCCCGGCCACAGAGAAAAAATTGGTTGAGTTCAAGCAGTAGCTACCACTCAACTTTTACTTAATAATAACGTACTCCAGATTCACCAGCTTCGCATACGTCACGATCTGATCTGTCGTCAGGTTTAAGGATACAACCGTATGGTGACCACCACCATTTTCGATCCATGCTTTCACTCCATCCTGGAAGTTCGGCTTCACGCTCCACAGAACACGTGCTACCGGCAGGTTAGGAGCTGGAACGGTAGGCTCAAAAGCAGATACTTCGTTGATCAACAGTTTGTAATGTGTACCGAAGTCTGCCATGGATACCACGACACCTTCACCTGCTTTACCATCGAATACGAGACGTGCCGGATCTTCACGATCGCCAATACCCAGTGGGGACACGATGATTCTTGGTTTCGTGCTGGCAAGTGTCGGATCTACTTCAAGCATGTGAGATTGCAGGATCGCTTCCTGTCCAGTGGCCATCTCGTATGTGTAATCTTCCATGAAGCCCGTGTTCTCGTTATGGGCCATGATTTTCAACAGGCGATCCAGCGCAGCTGTTTTCCAGTCACCCTCACCGGCAAATCCGTATCCCTGAGCCATCAGGCGTTGTACAGCCAGACCCGGAAGCTGCTTCATGCCATGCAGATCTTCGAAGTTTGTAGTGAAGGCACTGTAACCACCTTCGTCCAGGAAACGTTTGATCGCAATTTCATAACTCGCTTGCACACGTACGCTGGCTTCCCAAGCTTCCTTGCTGTTCGTGCCATAATCGAATTCGTAGAGGTCTCCGTACTGAGCGATCAGATCATCAATTTCCTGCTCTGTTACAGCGTTCACGTATTGAACGAGGTCGCCGATGCCGAAGTAATCAACGGTCCAACCGAATTGGATCTGTGCTTCCACTTTATCACCTTCGGTTACGCCCACGTTGCGCATGTTATCACCGAAGCGAGCTACTTTGATGTTAAAGCTTTCATTGTAAGCTACCGCTACGTCCATCCAGTCAGCAACCTGTTGTTGCACTTCTGGGCGCTCCCAGTAGCCAACAACGATTTTATTTTGTTTTCTCAGACGGGCATTAATGAAGCCATATTCACGGTCACCGTGTGCCGCTTGGTTCAGGTTCATGAAGTCCATGTCGATGGTTGCCCATGGAATGCTTTCGTTGAATTGCGTCGCCAAGTGCAGCAAAGGTTTTTGTAGCAATTTCGTACCACGAATCCACATTTTCGCCGGGGAGAATGTATGCATCCATGTGATGACACCTGCTACTTCGTCACGATAGTTCACTTCTTTCATCGTGCTTGTGATTTTATCTGCGCTTACCGCCAGATCCTGCAATACGAGTGGGTATGGCAGAACGCCGCTTGCATTAAGAGCATCCGTGATTTTCTGTGCATTGGCTTTTACTTCGCCCAGTGCTTCTTCTCCGTACAAGTGCTGTGAACCGACGACAAACCAGAATTCTTTTGCTGCTGACATATAATCATCCTCATTTCATTATTTTATAGTTGAACATTTGGGTTTACACTAGAACACTGCGATTGCAGTACCATCTTCCGATCGCTGGTTATCCCCGGATTTCTTTGATCAATTTTAATAAGGATGGTATCCGGTTATAAAGGCGAGCGCTTCGCTTCTACAGATTGGTACTGCACTCTCCGTTATCGTGTAAAAGTCTGATACAACTTCTTTGGTAGTAGTAACAAACAACTTATTCGCTTGAATTATTATCAACCGATCGCTATATAACCTAATTACTTCTGTCCGTAATACGCGTCTTTTCCGTGTTTTCGCAGATAGTGTTTATCCAAAATGCCTTGCGGCAATTCTTTCGCGAAGTTATTCAATTGACGCGCGTACAGGTTCATTTTGCACACTTCCTCCAGCACGACACTGTTCACCACTGCAGACTTGGCATCTTTCCCCCACGTAAACGGTGCATGACCATGGAGCAATACTGCTGGAACAGCCATAACATCAATTCCACGCTGTTCAAACGTTTCAATAATGACGCGTCCCGTCTCCGCTTCGTATCCACGATCAACCTCGTCCTGGTTCAGGAAACGTGCACAAGGCACCGCTCCATAGAACGTGTCCGCATGCGTGGTGCCCATTACAGGTACGTCCAATCCGGCTTGCGCCCAGATAGTCGCCCATGTGGAGTGTGTGTGCACGATGCCGCCAATCTCCGAGTAATGCTTATATAGTACGGCATGTGTTGCGGTATCCGAGGAAGGTCTCATCTCACCCTCCACCACGTTACCGTCCAGATCAACCACAACCATGTCGCTTGCTTTCATCACATCGTAGCTAACGCCACTTGGTTTGATCACGAACAGACCGCTTTCCCGATCGATTGCGCTGACGTTACCCCATGTGAATTTTACAAGTCCATGCTTTGGCAGTTCCAGATTCGCCTGGAATACCTCTTCTTTCAGTTGTTCTAACATGTTATTCCCTCCCGTTTTCTACCAGATGGTTTACAGCTGCATGCTCAATTGTGAGTCCACTCCGGTAGCGTTCGATAAATGCTTCAAACCCTTTCACATCCGATGCATCTGGCGCCACTTCGACTCCCTCAACATCGTTAAAGACTTTCTGCTCCAGGAACACATCCAGGCTCTCCTCTTGTTCCTTGTTGATCATGTAGGAAGCCAGAAGCGCCATGCCCCATGCGCCGCCTTCACCAGCGGTAGACATCACCGACACCGGTACATTCATCGCAGCTGCTACAATTCGTTGTCCAACGACAGGGGTCTTGAACAGGCCGCCGTGAGCCAAAATACTGTCAATGGCTACATTCTCTTCCTCCGTCAAAATGTCCATGCCCAGCTTGAGTGCGCCGAAGGCACTGAACAGATGTGTCCGCATGAAGTTTGCCAGATTAAAGTTGCTTTCCGGGGAGCGGACGAACAATGGACGGCCTTTCTCAAGTCCCGTAATGTTCTCACCTGAGTAGTATCCATAGCTGAGCAAGCCACCACCATCAGGGTCTGCCTCCAAAGCTTTGTTAAACAACACGCTAAACAACTTGCCGTTATCCACTTCATATCCCATCGCTTGAGAGAATTCGCGGAACAATCCAACCCATGCGTTGATATCACTGGAACAGTTGTTGGCATGCACCATCCCTACTGGGCTACCATCTGGCGTGGTGACCATATCAATCTCGGGATACACTTTGGATAATTCCTTCTCCAGTACAATCATCGCAAATACGGATGTGCCCACGGAGATGTTCCCCGTACGTTTTCTCACGCTATTTGTTGCCACCATACCTGTTCCGGCATCGCCTTCTGGCGGACAGAGCGGAATGCCTGCTTGCAGATCTTTCGAAGGGTCGAGCAACTTGGCTCCCGCTTCCGTCAATACACCTGCATTCTCACCAGCGAGATATACCTTGGGCAGAAGGTCCTCGACTTTCCACGGATAACCTTTGCCTGCGATCTGTTCGTCGAACTGTTGGATCATGGATGGGTGATAGTTATGTGTAGACTCGTCAATTGGGAAAATGCCTGATGCATCGCCGATCCCAATCGCCTTATTGCCCGTCAGCAACCAGTGGATATATCCAGCCAAAGTTGTCAGGTGATCGATCTGTGGCACATGTGCCTCTTCGTTCAAAATGGCTTGGTACAAGTGGGCGATGCTCCAGCGTTCCGGAATATTGAATTGCAGAAGTTCCGTTAGCTCCCTTGCAGCTGCTCCCGTCGTAGCATTACGCCAGGTTCGGAAAGGTACCAGCATTTCACCTGCGCTATCCAATGCGATATATCCGTGCATCATGGCCGAGAATCCGATAGAACCGACCGTTCGCAGCGTAATTCCGTATTTCTGTTCCACATCTTGCTTCATCTCACGATAAGCCGTTTGCAGGCCTGTGATGATATCCTCCTGGTTGTACGTCCAATATCCATCTTTCAGGAGGTTCTCCCATTCATAACTGCCTGACGCGATGGTTTCAAAACGCTCGTCAATCAACACCGCCTTAATCCGCGTTGATCCAAATTCAATACCGAGCGAAGTAGCGCCCTTGGTAATGGCTTCTTTCAAGTCCAGTTGACTCATAATCACGTGTATCCCCTCTCCGGTCGCGATTTCACATCCCAAAGGATGCATATATAAGGTGAAGCTCTTACTTATGACAGTAGCTAATAATGAATTTTGTATAGATGCGTTCCGTTGTGTTTTCAAAGAATGCGCTTTCCTTTTCTGACAGCCTTAGTATATTTTTTGTACGTACATTTGTCAATAATATATAATAGTTATACTTACAAAGAACACATAATGTACTCTATTTGACCATTCAGAGGTCTTATATGGCTATAAAATGGCTATGCTGTAAGGTACACCTCCATCCATAAAGGCTGGATATGTACGGTTTATTTCGAAAAATGTTCGGTTTTATTTTCATCCCATCTGAATCATGCTAGAATATGTACGTACAACTATTTGAACAACAACATTGATATAGATGAGTAACGATGAAAGAAGTGGACTACGTGAAGCCAAAATACCAGGTCATCATTGATGATATTAAGACTCATATCCTTTCGGGGACATATAGCATAGGCGAACAGATCCCAACCGAGTTGGCATTACAGGAAAGCTACAATGTAAGTCGCCAGACGGTGCGGAAGGCTATTTTGGAGTTATCTAATGAAGGGTTTTTACGAAGCGAAAAGGGGTCAGGCACTTACGTTAGCAATCAGTATCGATCACGATCAGGCGGCAATACGTCGAAGAAAACGATCGGTGTGATCACGACATACATCTCGGATTATATCTTTCCGTCCATTATCCGCGGCATTGAGAGTCGTCTGAATGAGGACAACTACTCGTTACTGCTGGCCAGTACCAATAATGATGTAGCGCAGGAGAAAAAAGCCCTCGAAATGATGCTCTCCTACGGCGTCGATGGCCTGATCGTCGAACCGACCAAAAGTAATCTCTACAATCCCAATATTGCATACTACCTGTCGTTCAAGGAGCAGGATGTGCCGTTTACGATGATTAATGCGTTCTATGAGGAGCTGGAGGTTCCGTTCTTCTGTCTGGATGACGTGCAGTCCAGTTATCTTGCCACTCGGGAATTGATTGCCAAAGGCCACACCCAGATTGGCATTATTGCCAAAATGGATGATCTACAAGGCAAGTACCGGATGAAAGGATACATCAAGGCACTGGGTGAAGCGAAGTTACGGTTCCATCCTGAGCAAGTGCTTTCCTTTGATACCGCATCGAAACCAGAGTTATCCTCTAATGTAGCAACGTATCTGGACGAAAACAGGGATGCGCTCACCGCGATCGTCTGTTACAACGATGAGGTGGGACTGGAGGTCGTGCACGCCTGCAGGCAACTGGGCATCTCGATCCCGGATGAGTTATCCATCATTGGACAAGACAATTCGTATATCGCCAAGAACGCCAACATCAGGCTTACAACGCTAACCCACCCCCAAGAACAAATGGGCCGCGACGCTGCCGACTGGGTGATCAAGAATCTGCAAGGCAAAAAGGATCTGCCAACAAACACCTACTATCAACCGGTGCTGGTTGAGGGAGAGACGGTGAAGGAGATCGAAGTGGAATAATATTGTTGTGGGATGGGTGTTAAGTTGTTACCGAGCGTCACTTTCCAACATACTTAAAGAAGGCCGCGAGAATATCTGCGGCCTTCTTTGTTCTTGTTCACTATTAATGAGGGATTACTTCTTCTTACATATACATATACATCTTCTCTAATCGAAACTACTTCGACTGATCCGCTTCTTCGCTTACCAGACTTACAACGACGCCTTTCTTCTCCAATTTTTTCACAACCTGCTCTGCACGCTCATTCAACGGATTATTAGCCAAATATACCTCTGTTAGATGTGGGATGGTTTCGAGCACTGCAATATCCTTAATGAGGTTATCTTCTACATATAGATACTCCAAGGTTGGATGGTTCTTTAAAGGTGTCAGATCTTGAATTTTATTATCATTCATAATAACCCATTCCAACTTTAACTTCTGAAGAGGACTTAGATCAGTCACCTGATTCCCACTGGCGAGTAGACTGGTTAGCTTACGCATATTGTTTAATGGAGCCAGGCTTTTGATTTTGTTATCGTCCATAACCAGATTTTGCAGATTAGTCAGACCTATAAGTGGCGAGATATCTGCAATCTGATTGCCTTCAACAGCTAAGAACGTCAATTTCTTTAACTTGTTAAGTGGTTTAATATTTTTTATATTTTGGTCAGGCAAGAATAAATCCGTCATATTAACGGCATGTTCAAGACCTTGCAGGTTGGAAATCTTACTTTTTGTTTCCATAGCATATATGGATTTTAATTTTTTCAAATCAGCAGCCTTTAGTTCCTTCTTAGCCGACATCTTCAAATCTGTCCGAATAACTTTGGCCAGGACCGGGTCTTTGATAAGCGATGCAGCCGAGATAATAGTGGTCGGTAATAGTACAAAAACCAAACATAAAACGATCATACTTTTGATGAATTGATTACGCATATAGATTCTCCCTTTAAGCATCTTAATTAGTGGCTCCGTTTCAAGGAGTTGAGGTCAGCCGTAACGATTTTACCTGTATTTCCAAAGACGTACACTTTCCCTTTAAACTCCACCGCATCGTACCAATCGTCTACCGTCAAGACATCCTGCTTGGTCCATTTCTCAGCGTCATCGGAAAGGAAGATGGAACCTTCACTGCCAACAGCAATGAAGAGATTGCCCACGTATGAGATGCCAAAGAATCCAGTGTTCATTCCACGAGCATATAATTCGTCACGGAACTCTGTCCTCGCCCATTTCTTACCGTCCTCTGAAGTCAAAATAACCGCACTCTGTGCATTCCCATAGTAACTGGCAGTGGTCACGACAAATTTTCCGTCACCCCATACCACATCGAAATTATGCCCAGGAAACCGTGCCGGGATTTCGTTCCACTTCAGACCATCCTCGGAGACGAGCAAAAGCCCTTTTTCTCCAACGGCTACCAATGTTGTGCCGTTTGATGCCATCGCATTGATTTTTTTCTTTACATTAGTGTTTAGGGTCCTCCACGTCTTCCTATCCTTGGAAGAAAGAATCGTGCCGGCCTCGCCTGCCACGTAATACGTATTTTTAGCATACAGCACGCTCGTAAGTGATTGAGTTGTCGGTGATTTAATGACCGTCCACTTTACCCCATCAACAGAGGACATCATCTTCCCGTTATCTCCTACCGCAAAAAAGTCCTTCCCTGACCATACAACTCCCCGAAGTGGATACGCTTGATCCACATAAGAAGATTGCCATTTGCCAGCCGTGTTCATCTTTGCAGAACCCTGCGAGCTGACGGAAAGGAAGTTAAGCTGGCTACGATACCCACCCACCAGCACCAGCCTATCCTTGCTTACTGCTGCTTCATATACGTTACTTGGAAGCACAAAAGGATATCGCTTTGTCAGCTTCCATTTGCGCCCATCCGCAGATGTTTGAATACCAGCATCCGTAATCGTTATATACTGTTTGCCGTTGTGAATGGTAAAAAACGGGTTCTGCTTAGGGCTAGTTGCAAACCCAGCATCGCTCCAGCTCTTACCATCCTTGGATGTCCAGTTGACCTCCTTCAAGACATGATTGGCTTTATTCACATATTCAAAACCAAAAATATAAAACCTGTCCTTTGCCCAGTACACCTTGGACCAAAAGGCTTTGGACGATACGTATGTCCATTTCAGTCCATCCTTCGAGGTCATGATCGTTGCATCCCCTACAGCAACAAAAGCTCCACCGCCATAGGTCATATCCCAAACTTGCTCATAATTGGGCTGATTGGTCTTCACCTTTTTCCAGGTGATTCCGTCTTTGGATACCGCTACGACTCCGCCTTCATAACCTTGAGCCACGAAGGTATTATTGCCCCATGCTACGGCTGTAAAATTGGTGGAGATCCCTGTTTTTCGCTCGGTCCACGTTAATCCATCCTCTGAAGAGAAAATCTTTCCTTCATATGTTGTTCCACCAACTGCAATATATCGTTTCCCGTTCCATACGGCGTCTTTTAAAAATCTTATATGTATTGAATTATTTAACTTCTCCCATGACAGACCATCAGTGGATGTCCATACGGTTACGATATCTGCTTCCTCACGAAAACCCATGAATTCTGACTTTCCACGAATAATCAAACTAAAATCTACTGGATTCCCGGTATAGATTGTCTTCCATGTAACTCCGTCCTTAGAGGTTTTCACATAGCCTCCAGCAGCTGGCATCATATAAATCCCTCCACCATAGGCAATGGAATGGGAAAATCCACTATTTAACTCATCCAACGAAGACCAATTAAGGTTCAACTGACTTTTTACTACAGCATCCTCAATGTTCGCAACTTCACCCTCTGCCTGGGCAGGATGTACAGAAATTAGGGAAAACAGCAGAATCGTAGTTAACAGCAGAGGTATTACTTTTAGTGAAAAAACTAGTGTGCGACTCATAGTTATCTCCTTACATTATTTAATACTAGAAATATACCATGATCTGGAACGAAATACATTGATATTATCCTCATCCTAATTTAATAGAACCCCTCCTGCTCTCATCCTATAACTGTTCCGTTAAGAATGGATAATGGACTACTTCACCAAGGAATGTAACCCTAATATAATATGGGCTGATCCGTTATTCTCATATCTCCCCCTTGCTTTACTCTCTTGGCTGTTATGGGCTCTGATCAAATATCCACTCAAAAGTGAGGACTTACACCAAAAAGCCATACGGATGATGGTCCGTACGGCTTTTTAGCGATTTTTTCTTATACATAAACACATGAGTGAATGATGAATGACGCTGCAAATGTTACTTCCTACTTCCAGAGCTCTTCAGCAATTTCCTTAATGAAGGCAAGCTTGCGCCATTGCTGTTCCTCGGTCAGATGGTTGCCTTCTTCCGTGGAAGCGAATCCGCATTGTGGGCTCAGGCAGATTCGATCCAGATCAACATATTGTGTAGCTTCCTCAATCCGTTTCAGGATATCTTCCTTGTTCTCCAACTCTCCGAATTTGGAAGAGAAGAGGCCAAGTACAACCTGCTGATTGTCCTTCAGGAAACGAAGTGGCTTGAAGTCACCAGCCCGTTCCGTATCAAACTCCAGATAGAAGCCCGAATAGTTATCGATGCTCAGAAGTGTCTGCGCAATCGGCTCGTACCCGCCACCCACTCCTGCAAATGTCGAAACATAATTACCGCGGCAGACATGAGTCGTTACTACGAGGTCTTCTGGCAGGCCAGATACCACTTGTTCGTTCAGTTTTGCGAGTTCGTTTGCATACTCTTCCACATTGACGCCAATCTGCTCCATCACTGCGATGAACTGTTGGTCACACAGTGCACCCCACGTGCAATCATCAATCTGGATGCTGCGGCAACCGGCTTCATAGAAAGCCAAGATGGATGCTTTGTACGCCCCGGCAATGTCCGAGAGAAGCTCTTGGCGGTTCGGATAGATGGCCTGTGTGCTTTCCTTATTATCTGCCCGGTCCAATTCGAATAGGAACTGTGCAGCTGCTGGGATGGACTGACGGGCAACAACGTCTTTCCCAGCGGCTTCTTTCAAGAAGGCATAATGCGCTACAAATGGATGACTGCTATAACTGATTTTGCCACTCAGACGAGCTGTTTCCGGTCTGGATGTCGCTCCGTTGAATCGGTAGCCTTCCTCAATGATCGTCCGCTCTACACCATCCAGTCCCCAGAAGAAGTCCAGATGCCACCAAGAGCGGCGGAATTCGCCGTCCGTTACAGCCTGAAGTCCAACCTCTTTTTGCTTCTGTACAAGTTTCACAATCTCGGCATTCTCCACTTCATTCAACTGTTCAGTGGTAATCTCGCCGTTCTGGTATTTTAATCGGGCATCTTTCAACGCACTCGGGCGCAGGAAACTGCCCACAATATCATATCGAAATGGAGTGACCGTTCGTTGTTTAGGTTCTGTTTGTACGCTCATAGTTTAATCTCCCCGTTTATCATTATAGGTTTAAATATAACATATCCGATCGGAATAGCTGTTCTACGAAAGAGTTATAGCCCGCTATAGGTATTAGCTATAGCGGGCTATATTTAAGGGGACTCTATATACAATCATGTATTTAATCTTACCTGACCGGATGTCCGGAACAGGGTTTCAACATCTATGATCTCAAGTCAACGTAAGAACGATCTGATCCCCGGAACGGGTGATTTTGTAGATACCCTCCTGCATGTCGATGCCATAATGCTTTTTCAGCAACCACTTGGCGTTGAGATCGGTCTCGACGACCACTAGATAATCGTAGCCGCTCAGAAGGTTGTCCATATTATCCTCATAGAACAACACGTTTCCGTCCACATGAGGAGCATACAAGAAATACTTCCCTACATATTGCATGTAATAGTTCGTGACCTGTTGGTCCCTGTCTGAGGCGTAGAAGAGATATCTGTTATTATCCTCCTGCCCACCTGAGTACCACCGATCACCAGTTACCGCATGAATCTTGTAAGGGAGCGTTGTATCATAGCTTTGGGCGATAGACACGATACCGTTGTATTCGGACAAAAGGATGGTGGCGGCAACAGCCATACAGCCGATAATGCCTTTCTGATAATGACCTTTCGTCTCGACCGTCTTAAAGGATTGATAATCAGGCACTTCACCGATCCGATAATGGAATGAACGCTCCAGGTCGATCGCAGCGCACAACACCAGCCCACCGGCGAACAGCACCACGATACTCGATGCATAACGCTCAAAGCCCGCCAGGACAATGGCTTCATCCAGTGGCATGGAGAAGAGATACAACGCCAGAATACCTGCATAATACAGTAACAGTACAACGTCCAAAGCAATTAATGCTTTCCATAAGTTCCACTTCTTCTTGAGCACAACGATGGCAAATACAGATGCTGCGATTGCGATAAGCTGGAAAATAACAATGCCGATCACTGGCCGTGTCGTCAGATCCGTACTTGCCTTGAGGAAAGTCCACAGAATCTCATGCATCTGCTCCGGCGTTTTGCCGGCTTGAATCCCCGAGGTAGCCACATCGAACTTGTTATCGATCCCTTGGAACACCGTTGCCATTCGCCAGCTCCATCCGAAGTAGGGAATTAGCACACCGCAGATCGTGCCCACGACAGTGAGTGCTGTTTTCCAATCGAACTTTTGCTTATGCTTTAGCCATGTATACACCAGGAAGATCAGGCCGATCGCGGCGAAAATAATACCCGTGCTTTTGATGATGGTCAGTAATCCCGCAAGCGGAAGAACAACAATACATGCCTTTTTGATCTCATTACGATATTGATAAATTACCGCCAGGATCGCAAGCGCGTAGATTGGAAGCAAGAAATCCACGAGTAGATTGGTGATCCGAATCGTAAGGTTGAAAAAAGAAAGTGTAGATAACCCGAGTCCAAGAAAAGCATACAGAAGAAAGCGTTTCTTCTCTGAAACAATGCCAAACATGGCATAAAAACAGGAAAAGATAAGCAATCCCTGTGCCAAGAGCATCACGGACTGGGAATGCCCCATGAAGCGACAGACATAATAAATGAAAGACGAAGTCCCGAGCGGATAGTTTTTAAAGTCAATCAGGTTGGAGTCTGGCGTCGGAAAGGCATCTGTACTCAACATCTGCTTCAATACGATAGCCCAATGTGAGAAATTATCGTAATGTGTTAATTGGTTCTGAAAGAGTACCAGCAAGAAAACAAAAGTCCCTGCCAGAAATGAAAATTGGAATATGGAAAAGGACATACGTAATGAGGCCCCTCGGCGCAGCCTGAGAAACAACATTCCCCCATACAAAAGCAAACCTGCAATCAGGATGACAAGGCTGCCCGTAAAGAGCTGCCCTGCCAAACCACTTAGAAAAACAAAGCAGGCAATCGAGGAAAACACAAATACAGGGATGAATTCCCAACGCAGTGAAAGTGCCTTCCGTACAACCTGCATATACCCAAGAAAGGAGAATATCAATAAAACTCCCATCACAAAATGAAGCACAATGAGCATCTTTATCTCTCCTAACCCTCTCTGGTAGCACGATCGGAATGTGGCTGAATCAGATCCGTCAGCAATTGGTCGATCAGGCCCTTCTCCACAATATCATCGATATTCTCCACCGAGAGAAGCACTTCGCGCTCACGGGCTGTCGTTTTTCCCGTATGTTGCAAAATGACTTCAATATTACTCTTCGTATAAAAAGTAACGACCGCCCCTGCCGCAATATCACCATGGAAACCCCTCGCGGAAAAGAAACGATAATTGAAGCTGCGCAGCGTACAGCTAGCATCATTGGTGAAATGAACTGGAAGCTGAAGGGAAAGCCGCGGCATTTTTCGCTGATCCGATCTGGGTTGAACAATCCGTTTTTTCACATTGCGAAGCATATCGTCATAAGCCGTATCCCACAGATTCATCTGCTCTGGCAATGAGTGTTTACGGTCGTAGATGATTTGCATGTATTGGCGGTTATCATTCTCATCGACCGGCTGAACCGTTGCAGAATAACGCCAGCCCTCCCCATCCTGTTTCACATAAACGATGACTGCATCGAGGTTCGCCTCATATCGCTCGGTTTTGACGACCAGAGAGATGATCTTTTGCTCAGCCAAATAAATGGGATAAGGGACATAAAAGGCAATACCTTGTTCGGATACATCCACCGTCTTGGCCTGATATCGCAGATTGTTGGCTTGGTCATGAATCGTGACATCTTCCTGCGCCCGAATCCGTTCTGTCTCCCGATACGCACGGCGGCCAATCATGAAGAACAGGGCGTAACACAGCGCAATCATGTTATGAATCAACCAGAAAATAATGATACTGCTGAAGAACAGCGCAATGCCGTACTTGCCATTGACATACCGAATCACGGCTGCAATGGATAGCAACAGCAAGAAGATATGCGGAAGTGCATATAACAGAGCAGACATCCATTGTCGACCGCTTGCTCTGCTTTTGTTGGTGACCTTGAATTTTTTCTCACGAATACCCAGCGTCTCCAGGAGAACCGGCCAGATCAGATAAGGCATAAATATGGTATCGATAACCTGACTCCAGCGCTGATTCCGAATATTGCTGGACAGATATCTCATGGATACACTGTAGAAGAAATAAGATGGAAGCCAGAATATTAAGATTTGCCAGAAGGTTGTGTTCACAATCTGGAAGTCGAATAACGCAAACAAGATAGGTGCCAAAATGAAAATCAACCGGTTAAAGAAGGACCACCAGTATAAGAAACTGCTTAAGTAGGTTACTCTCGTCCAGAAAGGAAGCTTCCCAGACAAGGGTGCACGCGTATTCTGCAGGCTCTGAATGATACCCCTTGCCCAGCGAATCCGCTGCTTAATCATGCTCTTCACTGTTGTTGTTGTCTGCCCGGCAGCTTGAACCTCTTGAGTCGCATAAGTAATATAACCTTCCTGCTGCAAGCGGATGCTTGTCTCAAAGTCCTCGGTGATGGTATTCAGCGGAAAACCTCCGATGTCTTCCATGCCTTGCCGGGAAATGATCGTATTGCTTCCTGTATAGGCTACCGCATTGGAGGCATTACGCAGGATGTTCACTTCTCTGGAGAAGAAATCCTGTTCATTCGGAATGCCTTGCTCTGCATACAGGTTAAACTGGAATAGATCGGGATTGTAGAAACTCTGCGGGGTCTGTACCAGCCCAAGCTTGAACTTAGGGTCCATCTCGTCCTCTCGGCGAGGACGCCATACCTCATTCTCCTTAATAAACGTGGAGAGCATGAAATAGGGTACCGTTTTCATCAAAAAGGTGTGCTGTGGAATCATATCCGCATCAAACGTTGCAATGAGCGGCGAAGAGCTTTTGCTCAGTGCATTGTTCAGATTACCAGACTTGGCATCCTTGTTTCCGGGGAACCCCAGATATCCCACGCCAAACTGTCTGGCAAGCTCCTCTACCTCTGGTCTTGCTCCATCGTCACAGAGATAGATATGAACCTTCTGCTTGTCCGGGTAATCCATGAACGTACAGGCATTAACGGTTTTATATAACAGATCAACAGGCTCATTATGCGTAGCAATAAATACATCCACATCCGGATAGTACTCCGGCGGAACGATTGGAAAGTCGAGCTGTGTACGTTCTTTTTGCATCTTTTGAAAGAATAATTCAAAGGTTGTCAGTACGGTGACCGCTTCAGCCACAATCAGCAGCATACCAAAAATGACGTTCAGTACGCCTTCACCCCATGGCAACGTAAAGAACGTACGCCATACCAAATAAATCGACATCAGGATCATCGTGATGACAAAAAAGATATTCTGCCTTTTTTCGTTTTGCACTACAGCTGCTTCCTCCTTGCTGCAAATACCCATCTTCGCTGCAATTGGAAACTGAGCAGGAACAGCAAGGCATCACAGACGAATTTCGCCAATTTCTCATCTACGAAGAGAACGGTATGGAATATATATACACCGGTACTGGAAAGCAAGATCACCACTCCGCATAACGTCAGATAGCGCCATAGACTTCCCTGGCTATCCTCCTTGCGGAATACAAAATGTCTGTTCAGTACATAGTTGACTACAATGGAAATCACTCTCGCAATCACGGTTGCAAGCAGAATTCTTAGATAGTGCTGCTCACCCAACATGGGCCGCAACGCGTCGATCAAAAACCAGGCGATACCCAAATCAACAACAGAACTGGCCACCGATGATGAAATGAACCGCAGAAAATTGGAGAACAACACACCCATTACCCGGGCACTATCCTGGATTGCTTTAAAATGAGTTCCCGCATTGCCATTTTCATAAATGACTTGGATTGGCATGGTATGAATCGGTATGCCAGACTGAATGCACGAGATGAGCATCTGAAGCTCATATTCAAATCGAATACCGCGAACATCCTGCATAAACGCAAGTAACCCTGGACCGAAGGCACGAAGCCCAGTCTGGGTATCTGACAGCTTTTTACCATACAGCATGGCAAAAATAAAGGAGGTCATCCGATTGCCTAACAGGGACTTTGGCGGTATGTTCCCCTCACTGAAGTTCCTTACCCCGAGCACCAACGAGTCTGGATGAAGCCTTGCTTCTTGGGCTACACGGTAGACATCCTCAGCTGCATGCTGTCCGTCTGAATCAGCGGTTACAACGAAGGAAGATGCATCGAATTGCTGAGCAATATACTGAAATCCGGTCTTGAGTGCCGCACCCTTCCCCTGATTTTCCGCATGTGTTAGCAGAGCACAACCATTCTCACGAAGCTCCTCAAAAATCGACTGGTAGGCCTCACCCGATCCGTCGTCCACAATAACAATATTGGTCAAGCCATACTCTCGCAATTGCCGTACATAGGTTGGAAGTCTCTCATCCGGTTCAAGTGATGGAATGAGGATGATCGCTTCGCCGTTTTGTTTACCTATAATCATCCTGATAAGCCTCAATTCGACATATTTCAACAATTTTTTTGAATATTGTGAGTATAACATCGAAAAGACATACAGTAAACGAATAATCTGTATATATATTAGTAAAAAAGTCTCGCTTTTTATAAGCTAATTTATAGGTAAAAAGAACTATTTGAAGGTTAGTCTAGTACTCCTCAAACCATTTCACATTTGGCTCTTGTTTCAGTACATGTACCAGCATGGCATGCCGTTATCCACGGTGGTGATAGAAGTGAGCCTGCGGTTCCAGAAGCCACTCAAAGCATGAATGAACGCCTTCCCAGAATGCAGTCATTTCTCGCAAAAGTTCATCTTCTGTCTCCATCGACCGATTGGACATGCATCGACTTACAAATCTGGACGAATGGCCACTTATGCGGATCACGAATTTGAATTAGAATTACCGTAGACGATTGAAAAAGGCTGTGATTCCAATGTTATTCGAAAGAGACAAATGGTTGCAGTATGGCATTCTGCGCGATGAGCCCTCTCTAGCTGAACGTTTGCCAGAAACACAGTTGCTTGAGAAGGATACGCTAACGAAGATGCTTCTTCAGTATCCCAGCGTTGTACTGAAACCTCGTAATGGCAGTTACGGAAGGGGTATCCTGTTCATTAAACGAAGCGGTGCAAATGCTTATCGTATTCAAAATGAAAATAACACAGTCACCATGAGAGACAACGAGCAGTTACTGGAATGGTTCGAACAAACAATCAAAAGTGATGAATATATTGTCCAAAAGCGTCTGCAGCTTGCTCAAATTAAACACAGGCCGTTCGACATTCGGATCATGGTTCAGCGCAAAAAGAGTTCCTCGTCCACTTGGAACGTGACAGGTTCCTATGCTAAAGTCGCTGCACAAGGATACCAAGTCACCAATGTGAATAACCGCCCCATTCCAGTTCTTAAAGCACTGAGACTAGCTCGAATTGGAGATCGGCGCTTACTTGTCAGAGCGGAACAAGTTGCACGATTAGCTGCCAAACGATTGGGAGAGCATTACCCTATGCTTAGACAAGTTGGATTCGATATAGCCATCGACAAGAAACGGCGAATTTGGATTATCGAAGGCAATTATCAACCAGCCTTACGGCCTTTCCGACTTTTGAAAGATTCCTCGATGCACCGCAGAATATTATGGTACAAAGAACATTAAAGCAAAAGAAGACGACCAGCATGTTACTCATAGCCAGTCGTCTCTTCCTGTTTAGTACCTGTTCTTGATATTAACCCTCTTCGGTTATTTCCGGCATTTTCTAGTCGCACTTGTAACACGTGTCACTCGGAACTGATTTACCCCTACCTGTATAATGGCGAACTGGCTGTATGAAGTACCAGAAGAGGTATACGGTTCAGCCTCAATATTTCCACTCGGTGTTCTAACCGTCGCAGTGATTCTAGTTACCAGGCACACACCACGGCCGGAAGATCTCCAAGTCTCATCACGCTGAACACTATATCTATCGTTGCTACAAAAAATGGATGCATACTCCACTACTCCACTCGCATTAAACGAAGTCGAGTTATAGATCTGAACAGGGTCATAACCACCTCTAGGTGCTCCAGGTCTTCTATTTCCCATTCTCAAAACCTCCTTTTTTATTGATAATCTATTAAATGCAATTAAATAGTTTTGGTGAGGTATAAATGTGGACAAGGTAGAAAAAGTGTGTTTGTACAGTAGTAGAGGGAAACTGGTAGCTTGATGTCATAACTCAAACACGAAAAAACCACCCTTTACTGTACAAAGGTGGTTCGCGAATTATAGACCTACTGTCACTATCATCTTATTGGGCAAATTGAGTCGAAACGATAAATCATAGACGTTCAAAACTCCCCAAATGCAGATGCTTCTATTCTGCCGCCTCCGCCAACCATGCTTGCATCGCCGGAGATTCCGCCCGATTCAAACGTAAGGCAATTTCGGTATTGATCTTATCCGGCGGCATGACTTCAACAAGGACACATACGGACTCTCGCGGTTGATTTAAGGCAAATATGCCTTCATCATCGAGCATTTTCATAGCCAGCTCCATAGCGTTCAGCCTCACATCCAACTCGAGATTCCAATCATCATACTCCAGATCCGCAATGAAAGGACGCTCGTTATATCGTTGTTTGACATCGTCAAAGTGATCATCCTGAAAACAACAATAGGGCGAATCCGCATACGACCATTTGATGAGATCCGCAATCGTGGATACCGGCGTATCACTTTCCTCTGCTTGCCTAGCCGATTCCAACTCCAAAGCTTCCCACGACCAGGCAGAGATGCTTGGCACATGTCCCTCGCCAGTAGTGTATAACGTACAATAATAGTAACATTCACCATTTTCAAAAAGGGTGCAAAAGGACGTTCTGGCGGCAGCGGCGATCTCTATGGCCAGTGTCTCTATTTCTTGCATTGGCTTCATGAGTGGAGTTCCCCTTTCCATTCGTTGATCATTTGCCCCTTCGATATGAATTGGCTATTTGGACTAGATACCAAACACCCGCACCCACAAGGATAGTAAACACCAGATTGATGCAGCCGAACACAATGAGTGACTTTGCTTGGCCTGGACCGATCCGGAAAGCGGTAGCTAGCTGGAAAACAGCCGGTAGCAAAAATGCCAGCCAGGAGATGGTTATAAGCTTTTCTGTTCTGAAACTCCACCATACTGCTGAACATGAGGCAAATAGCAGTACCCAGGTACAGGTAAGCTTTAGGGCGAACATCATTTCGTCCCCCTCCTATTTGCCATGAATCACAAGTCCATATTTACTGATTATCCACGATTGGCTCAAGTCGTGCATTGCATCATGGCTTATACGCACAGAGGGCTTTTGCTCCTTCATCGCATCTGCATCATAGGCTGAGAAGCGAAGGGGTTTGGTCATTTTTTTGATAGAATCTCTTATTTCATCGAAAAACGCATAGGTCAGCGGCTTATGGTCCCGGATATCCTCATAAATATAGTACTTTCCTTTTTCATCTTCCAAATTAACTTGAAAACCTTTCGGAAATGAAAGCAAGATACACGGCAGTTCATCCTCTGCCCATTGTCCGTGATATGGAAAAGAAACCTCTTCATTTCTCACAAAAAATCCTGAACTTTCTTGATCTGATGCAATAGAAATAGAGTAAACAAAGAAGGGATGGATGTCATCTCTCTTTTCTCCTGCCACAAAATACTGATAGAACGTCTGATACCCCTCGTACACCTGTCTATAATCATGTTCTGTTCGGGTAGCATTGGTACGATAGAATTGCGCTTGCCGATGCTCTAAAAGCTGCAAAAGGCTTTTAAACTCTTCAGGAGTGATGAAGAATCTCAGTTTATAGAATCCGCTATTCTTTAATTTGTCCATTTCTTTTCGCTCACCGCCCTGTTTAGAAATGTTATGCCAATGACCTTAGCGGTTCAGGTTTACTCACCGCTCTTCCTCATCTCTATCTCTATCTCTATATTGAGCGTTAATTCATCCGCATCCATTCTTATATATCAACTATATATGTATCTTATTTCCATTATAGTGATCACCTGTCCCGAGTCTACCTACTTTACACCTGAATTTTGCGAATGAACTTTGAAAGGGTAGCGAAATATCAGGATCATTGCGCCTGTACGCGAGCAAAAGACATACGTAAGGTGAATTTTAGATTACCCGCTTTGTGAGGATGGGGGCACGCCAACATATCGTGATCAGCACAAATTAGCCGTACGGATGATCACCCGTACGGCTAATTTTGACTTATTCAGCTTTGCGAATTCGGAATTGTTAAGGTTTAACTACAGAGAGAAGAGACTCATTCCCCTCAGAGATCACCGTTACATCTGGAGCAAACGTTGCATCACTTACATGTAACGTTTCTCCAAGTTCCATAGCACTAATGTCAAATTCAATCGACGTTGGCAAGTGTCTCGGCAATGCCTCCACTTCAATAGAAGATAATTGAACTTGCACGACTCCGCCCTGTTTTGTGCCAATCGGTGTGCCGTTGAACTTGACAGGAATTTTTGTCCGCATGATCTCATTGGTCTGCACCTGTTGAAAATCCACATGAATCAAATCACGTGTAACCGAATCACGTTGAAGGTCTTCCAATAATACGGTCAATGGGCCTTTCTCTTCAAACTGCAATTCGATAAAACCAGACGCTCCTTGCTTCAACCACTTTTGAAATTCTATTGTTGGAATATGAATCATCTCATTCTCCGTATTTCTGCCAAAAACAATACCTGGCAAACGCCCGGATCTACGTAGATCCTTAAGTCGAGAAGAATTTAATGGAATGCGGGTCTCCGCCTGAAAACGAGTAGTCATGCTATGTTCGCTCCTCTTTATTAAATGATATTTTCACATTTTTAATACTCATCCAACCATCCCCTGTTGGGGCTAAAGAGAGAAACATAGCATCACCACCTCCATATACGATCCAATTGATTTTAAAATACATTTAATGTAAGCTCCCATAATATACATGAAGGCACTCTACTCCGAAGAGTAGAATGCCTATGGGATGCCTCCACCCTATCATAGAAACATCCTTTTGTCGATCAACCCGAAGTAATCGAACAGATGAGTAAAGGTATTGCTGGTGAAGAACCGCTGTTAGTATTTATAGCAGAAGGGGCTCTTCCTTTGTCAGGAAGAGCCCCTATTAATATAAAGTTTGAATAAGTTCTAAATTATGAAGCTTTTGCTGCAACAGCTTTTTCAATCAATGCTTTTGCATCGTTAGTAGTAAGACCTTGTTTAGGTTGAAGTGATTTTTTATCTGTTCCAGCAAAAATACCTTTGTCAATCAATTTTGCCATAGGTTTAATTGCATAAGCAGACACGGATTTACCATCTTCAAAACTAGCAATAATCGTAGCAGCGTCTTTATCAGTCGCTTGATCTTTTACCAATTTAGCAAGAATCGTAGCAGCTTCTTCACGCGTGATATCCCGATCAGGATAGAAGTTTCCACCATACCCTTGAATAAATCCAGCATGCGTAGCTTCAGCAATCGCATCTGCATATGCAGCATTAGCCGCAACATCCTTGAATGCAGGTGCTGTCGCTACTTCGTTAAGTTTCAACATGTCGACCAGAGCACTTACAAATTCAGCACGAGAAATGACTTCTGTTGTTACAGGTGTTTCTGTTGGCTCGGTAGATGCAGCCAGGTTTGTGATACGTCCTTCATTTTTAGCTTCGATGCTACCGCCTTTATACGTATCTACGATGTACTGGTAGAATACATCCAGATCGATAGGACCTGCCAGGGATGATTTAGCATCCAGTAGCACTTTATAGTTATCTCCACCTGCAGCCATAAAGTTGTTAACTACAGCCGTATATGTTTTTGCAGGATCAATAGGTGTACCATCTTCAAGACTAAGACCAGTAACACGTTCTGCGACCGGCTTATTGAAATCTGCAGTGTATTTCAAACCAGAGATTTGAAGTGTTTTGGTATTAGGTGTACCGTCAGCGTTGGTACCCCATTGTTGTTGCAACAAAGTTTTAATTTGTTCGCCAGTCAGTTCCAGCTTCACTAGAGTGTTACCGAACGGTTGGATTTTGGCAAGATCAGCAAAGGTCACATCGCCTTGTGGCAGATCCGCACGAATACCGCCTGGATTCATAAATGCAAAGTCAGCAGCACTTGCCTTATCCCCAAAGTCTGCTTCACGCATTGAATCTGCAATGAGGTTGCCTAGAGGGGCTTCGTTATTATAAGCATCTGTACGGGTAACAGAACCATCCGTTGTACCTACTGGCTTCGTCAGCTCAGGATGCTTGTCCAATGATTTTTTAATAATAGCTAAAGATTCAGGGTCTTCTTTTACACCCTCTTGGAAAGTCGTTGTAACAGTCGCTGATTTTTCAGTTACATCCCCGGTAGCAGGGTCAATCATCAACTTGATATCTTCAAACGCCGTACCATAGGAATAAGCTTGAACGATCAACTTTCCATTCACTTCACCGTTAGCCAATGCATGATTGTCACCTGCAACGATAACGTCAACAGGGGAATCCGCCGGTAAAGCTTTTGCCAGATCAGCTGCTTCTCCAGTAGTTACGCCTTCTTTGGTTGTTGCTGGATCATGTGCCAAAACAATGATCGTTTCTACACCTTGGTTTTGCAATTCTTTAGCATATTTATTAACGGCTTCCACTTCTTCTTCTGCGCTCAAGAAACGTACGCCAGCTGTCCCAGATGGAGATACTTTGGCAGGTGTGGATTTCGTCACTAGTCCGATAAATCCAATTTTGACTCCGCCCACTTCTTTAATCACATACGGCTTAATCAATGTTTTTCCTGTGGCAGTTTCAATCACGTTTGCATTGACGTAATCAAATTTTGCACCGGCATGCGTTACTTTTCCTTCTTTTGGATCAAGGCCACCAAAGATTTGTGCTTTCAAAGCAGCGACACCTTGGTCAAATTCATGATTCCCTAAGGACCCTACATCAAAGCCCATCATATTCATCCATTCCATGGTAGGCTCGTCACGATCCAAAGATGAGGCTGGAGCAGATGCACCAACAGAGTCTCCATTATGGAAGAGTAGGGAGTGTTCATATTTGGCTTGCGCTTCTTTGAGGTAGGTTGCTAGAATTGGAGCCGTTCCTGCCTTCTTATCACCCACCATTGATGTGGTATCTAACTGACCGTGGAAATCATTGATTCCAATCAAGTGAACTTCTACATCGTTACCTGCGGCAGAGACAGAACCCGCTGCGCCCAATAGTTGCGTGAGTAATAGTGCAGCAGTAGCTACACGCAGTGTGCTTTTACCCAAAACTTTTTTCCAAAACATGAATGAAAAAACCCCTCTCCAATTTTAGATCCTGAGATATTTTACCATAGTTCAATTCATAAAAATCATTAAATATATAAAATTGATGTAAAAAGTTGAGAGATTGATAGAACAGCAACATGACATGTTACATTTCAGCCAAAACTTCACTATTATTGCTCTGACACGCAGCTCAATTCTTCTTACGCTATCACCTACTGGGTACGTTCAACATAGTACACTGGCTAAAAAAAGACACCCTGCAGGGTGCCTTTATTCCTTCATATTAATAATTCACAGCAGTCAGTCTCAAGGGTACATCTAACCCCCAAATCTACTTTTCTGTTCTATAAAGGTAGAGATATTTCTCCTCCGTTAACCACTATTCCACTTTGGTTTTATCTAACATGTTCATTAATATAACAACAGCCTCTGCTCTGGTGGTTTGTGCTTTAGGTTTGAAATCGTTGTTACCCATGCCTTCTACAAGACCAAGTTCCTTCAGAGCTTCCACAGAGGTTTTTGCCCAAACAGGAATAGATTTGTCATCTGCAAAAGACGTTGTAGCATTGCCTGTAGTAGATACCTTGAGTGCATTAGCAACCATCACTACCATCTCGGCACGTGTGATATTGGCGTTCGGCCGGAACGTGTCGTCCGGATAACCGCTAATAATGCCTTCTTGCACGGCTTGCGAGACTGCCATTTTGGCCCAAGTTCCGATCTCGGTTTTATCTGAGAATACCAGTTCCACTTCTGTTTTTTGTAAATTCAACGCACCCATCAGCATGACTGAGAACTCGGCACGTGTGACGTTCTTCCTCGGATTGAACGTTCCATCCGGATAACCGTTGATGATGCCGTTGCTTGAAGCTTGTTTAATTCTTGCTTCAGCCCAGTGTCCCGAGATATCGCTAAAACCAGGTTCCGTGGTGGGTTCAACTGGATTATTCAAGACAGGCTTTCCGCTGGTTTTGTCTACAACCAGGACGGCGAACTTCGTAAAGTGATTGACCTCGACTATGATTTGGTTCCCTTTTATAATACCGCCATCCACTTTCTCCCATGCCTTATTCACTTCATCATAATAAAATACAGCTGCCGAATGATGACTCTCAAGACCTGATGAATCAAATGTAAATGTCATTTTTACCGGCTTGAGGAAGTTCTCCGTAAAATTCTTTAGAAGCTCAAATATTGGGCTGGCCAGAATCTCTTTATTTGTTAGCAAAGTTTCGGTATTAGACACTTTATCAATCGATAAAGTCAGTTCTTGAGGGGATCCCCCTGCTGGAATTGAGATTTGAATCTCTTTACCCAAGCTAACCAACCCTGATTTGCCCACCGGAACGGTTATTTTACCCGTTGTTGAAGTGACTGTATTGTCTATCGGAGCCGTTGGTGCAGAAGGAGTACTCGGACTTGTTGTTTGTACGGGCTGTACAGTGAAAACTGAATACGGATTGGACTCCGTTATACCCTGTCCTGCATTACCAGCACCGTTGGACACTCCATTATTCTGAAGGGTGATGACATTGACCGATTTGCTCACGTTAGCTTGAGGTGTTAACGTTGCTGTCCACGTCACGCCCCCATCGGATGAATGAACAGCACTCAGGGTACCGTTCGCAACCGTCAGATCCGCATTATCAAAACCCGACACAGCCTCAGAGAATGTGATCGTTACCGCTGATGTTTTGCCACTGGTCAGCGTTGTATCGGCTACAACAATCGTTGCCGTTGGTTGGGCGGTATAAACCGTATAATTATTCGAATCCGTCGTACCCGTTCCGGCATTGCCTGCAACATCACTGATGCCTGTATTATCAAGCGTAATGATATTCGTTCCATCCGTAATACCAACAGTCGGCGTCAATATCGCGGTCCATGTAACGCCTCCATCGGTAGAGCTAACGGCACTCAGGGTACCGTTTGCAACGGTAAGGTCGTCATTGGTAAAGCCTGTAACTGCTTCGGAAAACGTAAAGGTAACCTGCGATGTCTTCCCGGCAGTCAGTGCAGCATCGGCTACGAAAATCATTGCTGTGGGCCTTACTGTATCGATTGCGAAGTTATTTGAGTCTGTTGTTCCTATGCCTTCAATGCCGCCTTGATTCTCCACACCCGTATTATCGAGTGTAATCTTGTTGGTTCCAGCAGTCATGCCTACAGGCGGGGTTAGTTCTGCTGTATAGCTAATATTATCATTGGTGGCTAGATTTTGAATTGTTCCATTCGTCACCGCAAGGTCTGCGACGGTAAAACCTGTCACGGCCTCAGAGAATGTGATCGTTACCTGTGATGTCTTACCAATGGTCAGTGTTGTATCGGCTACAACAATCGTTGCCGTTGGCCGAGCGGTATAGACCTCATAATTATTCGAAGTGGTCGTTCCTATACCTACACTACGGTCCTGATTCATCACACCCCCATTGTCGAGAGTAATGACGTTGGTTGCATCTGTAGTGTCGGGTTTAGGTGTGAGAGTTGCGGTCCACGTAATGCCTCCATCAGAAGAGACAGGTGCAGTCAGTGTGCCGTTCGGAACGGTTAAGTCTCCATAATCCAACCCTTGTACCGCTTCCGAGAACGTAAAGGTTACCTTTGATGTACTGCCAATTCTCAGCAGCGTATTATCCATTGTGATTGTTGACGTTGGAGCCGCTGCATACACCTTATCCGATGGTTTTAAGTACAACAGTCCTGTAATGAGAGACAAGACCAGAATCATGCTCCCTATCCTTTTGCCAAAATTCATATGACCCTCCTCGTATCTTTCCTCTGGATGAAAAAAACCATCTGAAACTCTTTTGAAATACCTCAAATTCAATCTAATCAATCATTCGACACATTCGTCCAAATTCCTATATCCACAAATAAAAATAAATCGTTTGCCACAGCAGAACTACTAACTGCAAGTCGAGAGTGAGACTAGTTAAAAGTATTCATTTATACCTTCAACTATCGCCCGGAAAGATTTTAATAGAAAATTATGTATTTTATCTTTTTAGTTGATATAATGGGATAAAAAGTCATATTCATTTTGTGATCACATGTAAGGGCAGTTATGATAGTAAGCTACCGCGGACCTCCATCTCCCTCAACTCTAGTTAACACATATCCATTTACATACTATGTATTCAAGCAACTTCTTGTCTATTAAAGGAGGTGAACCCGTAGAGCATTGTAAATCGATTTTCCCTATAACTACCACTTATAAAGAACATAGGAGCGTGTCCAATGAACAGACAACTTTTCCCAAGATCATTTCGCATTCTTATGGCTTGCTTGTTGATTCTTGCATTTGCCGTACCAGCAACAGCTTCTGCCGGCTATCTTGGTGATAAGCTCACGATCGGCCAAAACATGGCAAAGGGTGACTATCTCACCTCCCAAGATGGTAGATTTTCAGCCATTTGGCAAAATGACGGGAACTTCGTTATCTATCAAAACGGTTCTTCTCTCTGGAGTAGCGGTACCAGTAACAGTGGGGCTCTCACGTTCAAGTTTGAACCACAATACGGTAAACCTGTCATGTATAAATATGGCATGAAATATCAAGACGTTTACCAATATGGTTATCGTTATGGTTTCAACCCGGCTACAGGTAAATTCGAATATTACACCGGTTGGGGATGGGATAAAGTTTTGATGATTGATACTTCTGTACAGGTAGCTGCTTGGTCTCCCAATACCACCTCATGGATTCCAGGTCATCACGGGAGCAGCTTACCGGCTAACACAACAGGTGATACACTGGTCATGCAAAGTGATGGGAATTTGGTTCTCTATAACACAACCCTGACCAATAGCAATTATCCGAATAGTTGGATTCCTGTCTGGGCTTCGAATACGGGCGGGCGTTAAAAGGGAAACGAACTCGAATGTACAGAAAGACAAAAAAGAGTCGCATGATTTGCGGCTCTTTTTTGTGTCTAACGTTTTTGGGTCCACTCACCAATATGTATGTACATAACCAGATAGCAAAAAAATCTGAGGAATCTAATGAGATCCCTCAGATTAGTTTAAGATAGCGTGCACTTACTTATTACTAAGTTTAAGTGTATTCACGATGCAAAATTACCACAGATCTTCCAGGATATACTGGATCATCGTTTCCGAGCCATCTTCATTGATTTTATACGTATGGGTTCTTGTGGCTTCCTCGACATGTCCATATGACCATTTGTCCAAACGGTTGTCCGGATATGAAGGTTCTGCTCCAGTCAGAGGACCTCTATACAGCATCCCATTAATCATCTTAACGGCTTCCTCTCGGGTAATCTGACTTCCAGGTTGGAAAGAAGCATCCTTATACCCTGATACGATACCGAAACGGAAAACTTCATCGATAGACTGCTCCGCCCAGTTCCCCTCAATATCTGTAAACGAGCTGATTCTCAAAGTATGGTCCATCCTGAGCTCTTTGGCAACGCCGAGATAACGAGCAATGGCTGTCGCCAGCTCTGCTCTTGTAATGGGCTGATCCGGTCTGAATGTAAGATCCGCATAGCCTTTGAATATCCCTTTATTTGCAACTGCTTCGATATAATCGGCACCCCAGTAATCCGTAGCGACATCGCTGTACAGCTTGATATGTCGAACCTCATCTTGCAAATGAAGTGTCCGGGCAAAAATAGCTGCAATCTCTGCACGAGTGATGAGCTTTTCAGGTTTCACATTACCGTCTGGGTACCCCATAATATATCGATCATGTTTGTGCTCATAACGGTTAGAGTACAACATCACTTTAATCAAGGACGTATCGTCTTGCGTATTCACAAGCGTAAGCTTATGATCTGAGCCAACAACAGCCGTAACAGAAGCATAGTTCTCGCCTTCGGTCATTTCGTTAACCTTTAGTTTAAACGTCAATTGACCACGTGTGTCTCCTGCCAGCTTACCAACATTCCATTTTATTTCTTGGCCCGTAACGACGCCGCCGTTTGCATCAACTAAACTCATTCCCGCCGGGATAGTAGCTTTAACATACAAGCCATCAGCCTCAGTCAACGTTTTATTGGCGTAAATCACGGTGAAGGTTAGAATATCGTCTTCTCTGCCCTTCATTTTGTCCACAAGGATAGCTGTGGCAAGATCAATGGGCTTGGTCGTTATGGTCTTCGGTGGTGCAGGCTCAGTCGTTGTGACTGGTGGCCCTACAGGATCAGTCGTTACAACTGGAGAGCCCCCTCCGTTGGATGACGGCAGTGGCGTCATGCTAAAGTCGTACAGCACGATCTCCGTACCTACATGAATTAGCGGCTGGTTCGTATCGACAACTCTGCTGTCGAAATTCTTATATCCTGCCTTGGTCGCGGTTAAGTAGTAGTCCGTATGCGGAAATACCATGAACGCATACTGCCCAGTCGCATCACTCGTCTGCGGGTTCGCGTTATCCGCTGGCGGGAAGCTGCTCACAGGTGGCAAGTTGACCACCGTTCCGTTGCTGTAATGAAGTGTAACGATTGCACCGGATATTGGATGACCCGTCACGGAATCGGTAATTGTACCGTAGGGGTCAATGAGCACCTCACTAATGCTGATTTGTCCGTCTGAACTGATTTCAATATCAGCATGACCAACAACAACAGGTTGTGTTCCACCGCCCGGGAGCGGAATGTTATAGATGACATCGGCAGTGTAGATGCCCTTAAGTACACTGTCGATATTGAATATTCCATTGGAATCAATTTGGCCTGTATGAGTCCCATTGCCGTCATTGATCAACACCGTGTAACCGCCGCCCACAGTTCCGTTGAGTGCCAGGGAGCCACCCTGCGATGTTTCCACCAAGACAACACCAGAGACTGTTTTATTCCCCTCAAAGGATCGACCATCCACACTAGCATTTACTGGAACACTCTGATTAAACGTGACGGATTTTTTCTGTCCACCAATCTCTACTTGCTTTGTAATGGATACATTGTATGTCACATTACCCTGCGGTATAGCTAGGGTGTATGCCCCATCGCCCGCTGTAACTGCAACAGCATGAAAATCAGTAATACCATCACCATCAAAATCTTTGCTCACTTTAATCAAAGCGCCTGCTACGGGGTGACCCGCTTGGTCTGTGACAATACCCGTAATAACACCAGGGGTGATCGTAATATGAATCGTATCACTCACATATAGATCTCTTGGGCTGTCAGAAACCGTTGCCGTTAATGGTATAGATGCAGATTCCGTACCGCCAAGTATAGCCGCCGTGAAGGTTGTAGTTGCGATTCCGTGTGCGTCCGTCAAGACGCTTATCGTATTCAAGTCCCCAGCAAAATGGCCGTATGTTGTATCCGGCACTTTAAATACAACTTGGACCCCTGCCTGAGGATGACCCTCTTTATCAGTCACCACCGCCTTAAAGACAGATGTTGACGTGCCGTTACCAAGTATGGACGATGGGTTGGCCGTCAACGTCATTTCAAACTCGACAAGCTCAAAGTCCTGGATGACAACTCCATTCGTATTAACGTTGACCGTGGATACTGAGATTTCTCGATGAGCCAAGCTGTACTTATCGCTAATCACTTCTAGAATATATTTATTGATCACGACATTTTCAAAATTATATTTACCATTTGAACCTGTCGTGAACCGCTCCTTTTCCTTACCTGCAAGGTCACGTAAAATGACTGTCGCCCCGGATACCGGGTCTCCGGTTTTCTTATCCGTCACCGTTCCAACAATGCTCGGGTTGGTAATTGTGATCGTCACCGTAGCTATGTTGGACTGACCTGTTCCGTCAGAAGCTTGATACGTGAACGTCACACTTCCTGATGCTTCCTCTTTTGCCTCAAACGTGAATGAGCCATCCGAGTTGGCCGTCAGCGTACCCTTGCTTGCGTCGCTAACTGAACTAATATTCACTGCTGTGAGCGTATCATTCCCTGCGCTAGTGTCGTTGAGTAAAATTCCTTTTTCCGCCGGGACAGTAAGTTTACCCCCTCTTGCAACCTGATAGCTGTCATTCTCGGCAACTGGCACCGCTCTGAATTTTGCATAATAGTCTCCGGCTGTCTGAACAGTAAAGGTGTATGACGCATCCGTGCTTACTGGAATGCCTGTGCCTTCTTCGTTCTCATACCATCCCACGAATGAATAGCCCAGACTTGGGTTAGCCGCAATTGTTGCCGATTCGCCAAGCCCATAAGCATCGTCACCATTAGTCGTGCCCCCGACATTTCCAATGACATGTGTATTGATTGGCAACGTAATTGTGATCGTCACCGTAGCTACACTCGAATAAACGGTTCCGTCAAAGGCTTGATAGGTAAACGTAACATTACCGGAAGCATTCTCCTCCGCAATGAACGTGAACGATCCGTCAGGGCTCACATTCAGCGTGCCCATGCTTGGATCACTGATTGAGCTGACATTCATCGCCGTAAGCGGATGATTCTCATCATCGGTATCGTTCGTGAGTATACCTGCCTCAACTGGAACAGTGAGCGTATCTCCACTCTTAATGCGATAGGTGTCATTCTCCGCAATAGGCTCATGCGTAGAAACTGGTAGAGTAATCGCAATCGTCACCGTAGCTACGTTAGACTGGGCGATGCCATTGTCTGCTTGGTAAGTAAACGTAACGTTACCGGACGCTTCCTCATCTGCCACGAATGTGAATGATCCGTCAGGACTTACATTCAGAGTGCCCTTGCTCGGGTCGCTGACAGAGCTGATAGCCCCCGCCGTAAGTGGACGTCCCTCCGCATCCGTATCGTTCATCAAGATGCCCTCTAGTGCCGAAACGGTGAGCGTATCTCCTCTTAAGACACTATACGTGTCATTCTCCGCGACTGGCAGCATAACATATTTAGCATAATAGCCTACATCCGTCTGAACGGTAAACGTATATGCTGCACTTGTACTTACTGGAGTACCTGTACCTGCTTGGTTGTCATACCATCCCACGAATGCATATCCTTGATCTGCGCTTGCCTTAATTGTTGCTGAGTCACCAATATTGTAGGTATTATCCCCTTCAGTCGTGCCTCCAATGGCTTCGATGACATGCGTGGTGACCACAGCTATTGTCACATCCGTTACATTGGTAGTTACTGTATTAGAGCCAAGATTCATCCCCGAAATTACAGCATTGTCGCTGATCACAGTTTGCGGTGTACCTGGTGCCGTTTTCGTGAAGCTCAGCACCTTACTACTATTCGCGGGTACATCAATTCCCTTTTGTGTTTGGCCCTCACTGGTGACACTAAGACCTGTTTTTGTCGTATTCGTATAGTTATAGATTGTAACTGTGTAGTCTATAGATCCGTTGGTCTGAACCGTTGTGGGACCTGTCTTGTCAATCCCCATCTTCAGATCAAGCTTACCGTTGTTACCAAGTTTCATCGTCGCTCTTCCATTATTCAGGGACTCCTCGGTTACATAGGTTGCACCAATTCCATCTGTTTTGGAGATCGTCTGCTTACTCGTTAAAGCAAGATAATAAGGACTGTCCGTAGGCGGGAAGAAATAAGCCGCTGTTTTGGCCCCATCCATGGCATTACCTGAATTCAGGTAGCGAGATATGTTTCCTACATTATTAGGAGATACCTGAAAAGTGGGTTTGACTTTATAGTTGAGTGCAAATGAACCGTCTGTTGGTGCACTATATTCTCCCGACTTTGGGCTTGTCCGGTTCTTGAAGCGATAAATATGCCGTTGCATATCTTCTGCATCGATATACCAAGTGAGACTGGTAATACCTGCGACTGTCTTAATGACGGCTTTACTTCCGTATCCAGCAAATTGATACGCTGTACCGCCATTTATCGTTGTAGTTGCATCCACCGTTGCAGCAGCGTCACCGATTTTCAACGTGGACAGATCAACATTAAAGTCCTCGCTGATTTCGTCTGCAACAACAATTGCGCTTGCTATATCGGCTGTCTCTGAGCCAAGATCGGTAGTCTCCGGTATATTGAGAAGCGGAAGTATGGTCGTAGTAGCTTCTACATCATTGGCCAACCCAGCAAAAGCTGAACTGACAATGTCATAGGTTGGAGCGAATGTGTAATAATTACTGTAGACAAAAGAATCTGCGTAGTTAAAACCATTTGGCCCCTGAGCAGCATACGTTTTCAGCTTGTCATAGGTATTCTTTGCCGTACCATAGTTATAACTACTGTCTTCCTTATTATCGTTGACTCTTTTCGGGTCAAGACCTGCCCATGCATAGACTGGCTGGCTACCACTATACGGTCCGTTAATTGCCGTTGTGGAACCCAGTCCCACTGTATACACTTTGGCCTTAGTGGATTCTCCTCCATTGTATGCAGTGTACTGAGTATCTAAAAGACCCTTCATGTATGCGCCCGTGAGTATAGTCAACGCAGCAATTTCCGGATCACCTGTATTGGCCAGACTGGTACCGGCAGTAGCTGGTACGTATTTGGTACCATCAGTGCCACTCTGATTGTAGTTTGCAATCGTTGTAGCTTCGGTTACTGCATTTTGAAATTCCGTTTCAAACGATTTGCCTTTGGGCGAAGTATACCATGCCTTCTTGGCATGAATTGCCGCCCCATCTGATAGAAGGAACAAGTAAGGCTGGCGCTTAGGTCCCGTGCCCTTAGTTCCAACACTGCTCATCGTCTTAGAGACGCCATACATGATACCGTCCTGCGTTGGCGTACCTGCCCCTAGCGAGACTGGCGACTTCGTTCCAACGGCCGTACCATCCTTGACTAGATTGCTGTTCAATGTGATGTTTTGGTTCGATGTTGCATATTTCAAATAATCTTCCGTTCCATGTCCTGAACTAAATACGTAGTGTCCTAGTTCCATAAACGTGCCGAGGTGGTTGGAGCTAGCCGATCCTCCAAACCAATAAACCGCAACGCGGTTATTGGGATTGGCATCCATGACTGTGCGGATTGCATCGTTGGCTGCCTTGGCCATCGCTTCCACACGATAGTACACACCAGGTCCACCTGCTGTTTCTGCTATTTCTCTCCCATTTAGATTTCCCATAGACGAACTCATGTCCAAAATAAAGGTTACGTCCGCCGCAGGACCGTCAGCATTGCCGCTCCCTCCGACACCTGGATTGGTCGAATTTGCGGTCATATATTCTTGTGCTAACGCTGACAATTTGACATTAAAACTGCCATCACCCTCTGCCGTAACGCTCTTGTCAGTCCAAATACGTCCGTCTGATGCCGCTGTGCCAAAACCGCTAGGTGGCGCATCCGTCACCGGGTCGGCAGTTAACTTGACTTGGTACTGGTCGTAGTTCGTCTCCGCCATAGTCGGAGCGATTGCCGCATTGGCCACTGAGCCGTCTAAAGGAGTAAGACCACTAAGCCCAAATATTAGACAGACCGTGAGCGCAATTGAAATAAATTTTCTAAAGCCATCGTTGTTCATATCTAGTGCCTCCGTACAAAATTGAAATATAATGATCCCTAATACAGCAAACTTCTTGTGTTTCTTCGTCTATAACCTACACTGTTCAAAAAGAACTATAGCAACATTTATTACCTTCTTCCCGTCTCCAGATTTGTTGCGAATTTTAGTATAATCATTAACTCTAAACAAAAACTGAACAAGAATGTGATGACAGTTGCCTTTGCCTGGTTGAATCACAAAAAATGCATTAATTTTATTGGGATTTGAAGAATGAAGTCTTGTTATTGAGGGGATTTATTCTTATATATCTACATATAACTGTGTTAATCTACTAGAAGGAGAATTGCCGTTCTATACTAATTAAACGCGACATAACTGAATGCAGGCAGATCTTACGATAGACGTAGGTTAGAAAGGAAGCCCCATGAATAGTTCCTTGAAGCAACTCATGAAATCACCCGCATTTCCCGGTGGTATCATAACCATTCTGATATTTTATCTGGATTACTTTCCATTCGAACTTGTTGAAAAATTTCTACTGTTTGCGGCTTTCGTTATTGTGCCTCTTGTGATTTTACTTTTGGATCATGACGCGAAGAATACATATCAACGATTGATGTATGCCGCTATGAAGTGGCTTCAATTTCCCGCTGCGCTTCTAACTCTAGCTTCGGTAATGAGTAGTAAGATGTGGGGGTTAGAAAGTACGGCAATGCCAGGAATTCTGTCCCTTGGGTGGCTACTGTTCACACTGCTGCTTGGCATCTATGGCTTGACCACTATTGTGATCGCTAAAGGAAAAGCAGCGGAAATAGCAATTGGTGCGGGGCTCGTTTATTTTTTCATCGGGGGCATTTGGTTTACCTTATATCAATATCATTTGAACCTCTTTCAAGCTAATCCTGCAACGCACGCGTTAAGCTCGGTTCACTTTCATTTCTCATCTGCAATCGTTCCAATTTTCATTGGTGAACTGGGACGCATCATGACGAAGAAAAGCTGGTATCCCTGGGTTGTTGCCGTCGATATCATCGGACCCATCTTGATTGCTATTGGTATGATTTTCTCCAAGCCGATTGAATACATTGGTGTCGGTTTGTTCGCCTGCAATATTGTGGTTTACACAGCTTATCTCCTTGCTTACTTGAGGAAAAATGCTTTGGATATTAAGGCAGCCTTCTTCTTAGGCCTTTCTTGTCTAGCCTTTTACACGGTGGTTGTCATTTCCATCTTCTATCCGTTACTGAAAAATATGTACTCATTAACCATACGCGATTTTATTCCCATTTATGGATCTCTGCATGCGTTTGGTTTTGTCTTATGTGGACTAATTGGTTGGGTGTTCATGGTAGACTTCGTTAAGGAAAAGGCTAACCAATCGGCTTCATAGGAGTAGTTTAGTCAGGTTCGTGCTATAATAGTGTTTAATAACATTCATCATTCTGCCGAGATGGCGATGATTAAGGAGATTGAATTTTGACGAACAACCATGAAGTTGGAGCAGTGAACGAACTACCGGAGAACTTTGAAGAGCTCAAACGAGCGGCTAACAGGACGTCAAGCTGGAGAGACAGACTGAATGCGGTGAACGAATTGGGAAACTGGGATACAGCCCCTACCATTAAGTTACTTCAGCATGTTTTGAAAAATGATCAAGTGTTCCAGGTGCGTGAAGCCGCATATCACAAGCTGAAACAGTTGGATGAAGATGTACAAATGCCTGCCAAAAACAAAGGCGAGCTGTTTAAAGGTACTAACAAAATTTTGCTGCGGATCAAAAAAAGCCTTCCTGAAGGTCATACATTTGAGGAATTTAAGGAAAAACTGCAAAAGACACGTCTTGATCTCTATGATACTTACGAGGGCGACAAAGATGCTGAGTTCGACGCCTGGCTCCATGGAATTTGGGAGACACTAGGTAGAAGATAGCCGCCGTTCACCGTAAAATAGCTGAATACAAAGCCACTCCAAAAAATGGAGTGGCTTCTTTATTTCTTATTATTTTGATTGTCACCAGAGTAAAGTTAGAACCTACATTAAATTTCACATGTACATGCCCTGTACGATGCGAAGTTATGTGATATACCATTTACTCTGGTATATAAGGAAGATCCAGTGTCTTCGGAACGTTGATGACATGTTTTTCTGTATACGTGCGGATACCTTCGGCGCCGTATTCACGGCCAATACCAGATTGCTTAACTCCACCGAAAGGGAACCGAACGTCGAGACCCTGCACAGCAGCGGTATTGATCATTGTCGTTCCAGCTTCGAGTTGACGTGCGACGGAGATGGCATCCTCTTCTTTCCCCCACACAGAACTCGTCAATCCATATATGCTTTCATTGTGTAGATGAATAACCTGCTCTTCATCGTCAAATGGAAGAATCGGAACCGTAGGGCCAAACTGTTCCTCCACTACAATCGGATCATGAACATCGCAACCTAAGACAAGCGTAGGTTGTAGGTAGTAACCTTGTTCAAACAGCTTCTGATCAAGAATTTGACCGAGAGGGATGACCTTAGCCCCACGCTTTTGCGCATCTTCAACCAAACCAAGCACGACATTTTTCTGCTTCAGGTTATTAACCGGACCTACTGTCGTATTTGAATCAAATGGATCACCAATTCGAATCCAGCGATTAGCCGCCTCTATATATTTTTCCACAAACTCATCATAAATAGAACGGTGTACATACACACGTTTGGCGATCATACAGATCTGGCCTGCTGTCAAGAAATTAGAAATGACAATCCGCCGCATTGCTCGCTCATCATGAACATCAAAGCTCTCCAAGAAGATAGCCGCATCATTACCACCAAGCTCAAGCGTCATATCCTTAATCGTTTCCGACGCAGCTTTAATGATATGCTTAGCTGTTGCGGTTCCACCTGTAAAGGCGATTTTAGTAACAAGAGGATTACTAGTCAGTTCAACACCCACATCCGCATCACCATGAACGACATTGATTACCCCAGCCGGGAACTCACTCGCAATAATCTCTGCCACCTTCGCTGCCGCCAGTGGCGCATATGGGCTTGGTTTAAGCACAATCGTGTTGCCCGCAAGTAAGGCAGGAGCGATCTTAATCGTAGATAACGCAATGGGATAGTTCCATGGACTAATCGCTGCCACCACACCAATTGGATCATAGGAAAGAATCGTTTTACCATTCTCATGCTCTTTGATCTCTTCCTGTAGAGCTGATTTAGCTTCATTACAAGCAAACTCCATCCACATTAACGAAACATAAATCTCACCGTGTGCGTCATACAGGGGCTTGCCATGCTCTCTAGACAGCAAATGTACAATTTCATTCTCAGCCGCTCTAATCTTATCGATCGCCTTGCGCATCATCATAATGCGTTCATCAATGGAGGTATGCTTCCATGTTTTAAAAGCTCCTGCCGCCGCTTCAATCGCTTCAACCGCTTGTTCTTTCGTAGTTACAGGGAAATAGCCTACGATCTCGGATGGGTTTGTCGGATTCTCTTTTGCTACCTGCGAAAGGGATTTTACATTCTGACCATTAATGAACGCTTCAACTATAATTGTCTCTTGGTCTGCTTGCGTCGTCATTTTACATCCCCTCCGTTATTTAAATGGATTAATTCCAAACTTCTTCTGCAATTTCCTTCACATAACGAAGTTTACGCCATTGTTGTTCTTCTGTTAGAATATTGCCTTCTTCTGTAGATGAAAAACCACATTGTGGGCTCAAACAAAGTTGCTCAAGTGGTACATAGGTTGCCGCCTCTGCAATCCGAGCTTTAATGTGTTCTTTATCCTCTAACTCGCCTGTTTTTGATGTGAGTAAACCAAGCACGATTTTCAAATCTTTTCGATTCACATACTTTAATGGCTCGAAACCACCTGAGCGCTCATCATCAAATTCTAAAAATAATCCATCTACGTTTAAGCCTCCAAAGATAACTTCAGAAGCGTAATCATAACCACCCGTTGAGAAATAGTTTGATTTATAGTTACCACGACAAATATGCATCGTCACAACTAAATCCGCCGGTTTATGAGCCAATGTTTCGTTAATCATGCGCTGCATCGTTTTCAACTCTTCCGCCGGTTCCAGACCTTTAGCACGTAGCTTATCGTGACCAGCTTCTGAGAACAGGTCTGCCCAAGCGGTATCATCTAATTGCAGGTATCGACATCCCGCATCATAGAAGGCTTGAATGGCTTTTTGATACGCCGCAATCGTATCCCGAAGGAATTGCTCTCGGTCCGTATAGATATTGGCGTCATTCTCCAATCGATATAGAAGCATGTTGGGACTTGGAATGGTCTGTTTCGCTACTGCGTCACCTGCATGCTTTTTCAAAAACTCAAAATCCTGAACAAAGGGATGACTCGAGAAATCAACTTTACCAACAACACGAATCCCGCCCTTGCGCGTTTGCATATTATGGAATTTTGGTCCGTCTATTTGCTCATACAACTCTACGCCATCCAAGCCACCCAGAAAATCAAAATGCCACCAGCTTCTGCGGAATTCACCATCCGTAACTGCCAATACGCCATTTTCCTTTTGCTTTTCAATAATTCGAATAATCTCTTTATCTTCCACAGCTCTTAATTCCTCATATGTGATGTTGCCTGATTTATATTGTTCACGTGCCTGACTTAAATCTGCAGGACGTAGAAAGCTACCTACATGATCATTACGAAATGGTATCATAAGTATTTCTCCTTCTAACTTTTTATTCTAATGAGTATAGCATGGTCAAAAGGGATGCCTGTTATATGAAAATAGCATGGCTAGTCATAGCTTTTAACAATAACTAAAGTCTCAAAAAGCAAAAAAACCACAACCTCATAGGGTACTAGACGTGGTTTACCTCATATCAATATCAATTTAGCCTGACACCCGCCTTCCTATCTCTCCCATTACATTTATTTTCTAGTATAATAACGGGATACAACAAACATTTTAAAATAGAAGGAGAGTTGTTATGGAATATCATGTATCCAAACATGGGAATGATCAAGGAAAAGGAACAGCAGATCAACCCCTTCGTACCATATCACGCGCTGCGGCTCATGCCATGGCTGGTGATACCGTTATTGTTCATGCGGGAGTATACAGGGAATGGGTTAACCCGGCGAATGGAGGAACAGCGGAGCATCGAATCGTATATCGATCCGCAGGAGACGGGGAAGTTGTGATTACAGGAGCTGAGCGGATTACCAACTGGAAGTCTGAAGGAGACCATGTTTGGAGCACAGAAGTGCTCAACTCTATCTTTTCCGTTCGTAATCCCTTTGAGGAGGAGCTCACTGGAGACTGGTTGTTTGACGGGCCTTTCCCGGTTCATCTCGGCGATGTCTATCTGGATGGCAAATCATTATATGAGTGCAATAGTGTTGAAAGCGTTCACAATCCTGAAGTTTGGCCCGAAGCCAAGTATCCCAAGGATTCATTGTTAAAATGGTATGCCGAGGTTGGTTCTACAACAACAAAAATCTGGGCCAACTTTGGTGGAAAAGATCCTTGTAAGGAAAATGTAGAAATTAATGTACGTCCTTATTGCTTCTGGCCTGAGAAGCCGGGACTCAATTATATCACCGTAAGCGGTTTTACTCTTCGTCAGGCCTCCCCCCAATGGGCGCCACCTACAGACTACCAGGAAGGTTTGATTGGACCTCACTGGAGCAAGGGCTGGATTATTGAAAACAATATCATCAGTGAATCCAAATGCGTTGGTATTAGCCTGGGTACCGAAATCGGCACAGGGCACACCAAGTCTTTGGAGAAGCATAGTAAAGGTGGTACTCAACGCGAGCAGGAGGTTATTTTACGAGCATTACGCTCCGGCTGGCATAAGGATAACATCGGCAGTCACATTGTTCGAGGTAATGTAATTCATGATTGCGAACAGGCAGGTATTGTGGGTCATATGGGAGCAGCCTTCAGCCACATTTATCAGAACCGTATATATAATATTCACCACAAACGACTCAGACACGGTGCCGAAGTTGCGGGAATTAAACTGCATGCTTCACTGGATACTCAAATTAGCGAAAATATAATGTATAGCTGTTACCGTGCGCTTTGGCTGGACTGGCAGGCACAGGGCACTCGCATCAGCCGTAATGTATTTTTTGACAATCTTTCGGAGGACCTCTTCGTTGAGGTTTGCCATGGTCCGTATATGGTCGATCACAACCTATTTCTCTCTCCGATGAATTTCAGAAATATGGCTCAGGGCGGGGCATTTGCTCATAATTTGTTTGCAGGGAGATTTGTAGTTCGTTCTGAAATTACTCGTATTACGCCATATCACTTCCCTCACGAGACTGCCATGGCCGGATACTCCAATATCACTGGAGGCGATGACAGGTACTACAATAATATCTTTATAGGAGACAATGATCCTAATAAGGAACCTACGCCCATCACCTTTTTTGAGCATCTTCCCCTTAAACCAAGGGATGAAGTTGGAGAGGACGGGAAGACGGTCATGGATGGTGTCCCGGACAATTCCATATGTTATCTGCATGCTGTGGGACTTGGAGGCTACGATCAACATCCTGATGTGAAAGATAAGAAATGGTGGGAATACACCAAAGAGGAGCTTCTTGAGCTTGGCGATGCGGCGAAGGATTTCTTTATAGGCAATGCCGTTCTTCCGGTGGCTATGGGTGGCAATGCATTTCTTAACGATGCGGTTCCAAGTCGTCACGAATCGGATGCGAAGATTGTTGCACAGAAGGGAATCAATGTTGAGATTGATCCTGCGCAAGGTAAGGTGCACATTCAGATCAATGAGCCCGAATTGCTTCGGGGAGCCTCTGCCCTGTTGATTACTACCAACCTGCTTGGAAAGACGTATCACGCCGATATGAAGTATGAGGAAGCAGACAGCACTCCCTATCATTTTGACTCCGACTTTTTCGGAACAAAGAGACCCGATGCAGATGTTACACCTGGTCCCTTTGAATTAACCGAACAGGGTACTCTTGATTTTGAAATTTAGTTTATTCTTGAGGGTCCAGTCATGATTTTAGGTGAAACTTTTCATGAACTATGCCAATATATACTTCATTTCCCGGCAAAAGTGGCGAGGAAATGCCCGAAGAAAACAGAATATCACGAAGATGGCCTTGAGCTTTGACCGAACCCAGCAGCCCCATGGAAGATCCTACGATCCATGAGGGTTTCCCGATCATAACTCGATTCACTCGGGATAACCAATTGACCGAGCGAGTAGAAGGGGTCGGTTCCTTATTCTTAACACTCCTGTTGAGCTTAGCAGCCATCCTATTTTATAAGCTTATTATGAAATACGTGGCATGGCGGCCCATTCCAGAGCTATCCGGGCAGCATGCAGGGGTGGAAGCTGTCCGGGGCATAATCACGGGAGCCATATTCTACACTTATTATTGTTCTGCTCGGCGGCTACTCCTTCCAATGGGCTGCTGCTGCAGATCCGGTTTCTATTCTCATGACGTCCATTGAAACTGCGCTGAGCGCAGCCATCATCGAGGAACTGGTGTTTCGTGGATTGATGCTTCAATCTATACAGAAATTATGGGTCAGCTGGATTGCACTTGCGGTAACCTCGCTCACCTTCGGAGCCTTCCATCTTGGCAATCCAGGAGCAACACTATGGAGCGCACTTGCCATCACCCTGGAAGCAGGGGTTCTGCTCGGAGCTGCATTCTTGTGGCGGCGTAATTTGTGGTTCGCCATGGGGCTGCATTTTGCTTAGAATGCACTTGAAGGTGTGCTTGGCATTCCTGTGTCCGGACTCCCTGCGGCCGGGTTGTTTACGGTGAAGGCTGACAGCGCAGCATGGCTTACGGGGGGAGATTTTGACCTGGAGGGCTCTATTGTTACGGTGATCCTGGGAATTGTGATTGCCATTCCGATGCTGATCGGTGCTGCACAGAAACGGCCATGATTTGTTTCCCGCTATTTGGATGGAAAGTTGGAGCTTGAAAAGATTGTCCAGCTCATGAACTGATTCGATTAATTCTCATTGTACAGAAGGAGCGCATTTAGCGTTCCTTCTGTAGCTGGCAGTTGTGAATCATTGCCGCGGCCGCAACCTCATTCTGGAAATCACGGCTTCTATGACGAGCAGATTAGGAATCCAACAAACCCAAGCGACAACCCGAAACGCCGCCTCGAAATCGCCAAGCAGAAGATTCAGCGGCGCTAACCAGATTCGAAGCGTGACCGCTGCAAAAGTAAGCGCATAACTGCGAAGCATCCATGCTTTATGAGCTTGGATGTCTTTCGCCATAATTTTTCTCGTTGCAATAAGCGTCGTCGCAACCCACAATACATCGAGCGACATGAACCCAAGCCCGGCAATCCAACCTCCCGTGGCAAAAAGGGATAAATAAACACTCACGATCCCACTAACTGTAATCGAAAGAACATATCCATACCCCAATAGGCGATGCCAACGTTTCCTATCATTCGTTGGCTTCATAAATAGTTGAAAGGGTCCTATGATCAAGGCAAATATCGCGGTAACAATATGGATGTATAGTACATATATCCATGGTTTGAGTTCAAAATTCGGCTTTTGCAATTTAAAAGAGACAAGTCCTGCATCACTAGCTTTAAGCACGCCATACTGAACAATTGCGTATCCGGCAATCGAAAATGCAAGAATGAAAACGAGTGCCCGAATCATCTTATTTCCCATTAGAATTATCCTCCTCCGTTGATGCACCGTGAAGCTGTTGTCCCTTTAAACCCTATAGTGGCTATAGAGTCAATACCGATCTTCTCGATTAAGGCATCGGCCAGAAAGGGACATACAAATTCAACGCTTGTCGTGGTCAAGTTTCCTGCCGTACTTTTGGTGCAAACGGATCTTCGCTTCCTCCCAGCTTTACAGTTAGAAATAATACCCCTTCCGAATATCATCTAAAAGGGTAGGATGTACTGGTTTCCATCCTAAACGCTCCTGCGTCAACGCACTGGACGCCGGATTATCCGTTTTCGTGAAGGGTGCAAGCCATCCGAAATGTTTACCTGCTTCTTCAACCCCAATACCTTGGACCGGCAAGTTCAAATGGAGGCCCAAAGCCGTGGCGATCTCTTGAAATGGAATGCCCTCTTCGCTCACTGCATGAAACCGGGACCCTGCCGGAGCTTGTTCTAAGGCGAGTCTAAAAAGGCGCGCCGCATCCAGTAGATGCACGGATGGCCAACGGTTGTTACCGGAGCCTGTATAGGCGGAGAACCCCTTCTTGCGAGCGATGTTCACCAGATTTGGGAACAAGCCCGTCTTATCGCCTTCACCGTGTACGATCGGTGGGAGGCGTACAATCGAGGAACGTATCCCACGATTCGCCAAGTCTAGGGTGGTATGTTCTGAAATGATGCGTAATCCACCTTGCGATTGAGGATCCCCAGCGCTGGCCTCCGTTCCGAGACGACCGGGAGTAAGCGTCATCGTAGGCATCGCGACGACAAGCGCCCGGTCACCGGCGGGTAAGGAGGTGCCAAGTGTCTCGATGGCTCGCCTATCGGTCTCAATTGCAGCCTTCATAAATCGCATCACTACATGACGAGGAGTCCCGCCGAATAAAACCCTAAGCCGAGTTGGAAGGCCCGCATGCGAGAACTTGTGGAAGAAGGCCAAATGAATGACCCCGTCTACTGCAGCAGCCACTTTGCGCAAGCCTGCTAAATCCTCAATCGAACCGACTTGAATCTGGGCACCCAGTGCCGTAAGCCGTTTGCTGGCTTTTTCAGAACGGGCAAGACCAACCACTTGATGACCGGCATCCAGCAGTTCGCGAACGACCGCCCCTCCGATGAAGCCTGTCGCCCCTGTAACCAATACACGCATTTTCAGAAATCCCCTTTCCTATCGATAGGATGTTTACTCTTAGTATAGGGGATTGACTACTGCGGTCTTTGCCTTTTCCGTCGGAGTTTTTGCCTGATTCAACAGATTCCGCCGCTTAAAAAGGAAAAATCCGCTAGGCTCTATGCCCGCGGAAATTTGATAAGCCGTTTACATGTGCGTTTCACTTCAACTTTTGCTGGTCCTGACGCCACCTTGTGATATCTCTAGTTGGAGGACACCCAAAAAATCGGCTGTAATCGCGGCTAAATTGGGAATCGCTCAAATAGCCTACACGCCGGCTCGCCGTAGTTGCGTCAATGGAGCTGGATAACATTAGACGCCTCGCCTCTTGCAGGCGCAGCACCTTTTGATATTGCAGAGGGCTCATCGCAGTAGCCGATCTGAAATACTCGCGAAACGACGATTCGCTCATATGGACCAGCTCCGCCAAATCCGCTACTTTCAACGGCTGAGAAAAGTTATTTTGGAGCCAATCAATCGCTTTTGCAACCTGCTGCATGCCCGATTCCGCCAGAACAGTCTCGGCAACATAAACACCGATTGGGCTACGGAGGATGCGGATATAAATCTCGTCTTTCACCAATGGAGCCAGCATTTGAGCATCATCGGGAGAGGACAGGCAAGCCATCAATCTTGCAGCGGCGTTCATCATGGCCAAGTCTGCTTCTATGACGTAGCACGCACTGCGATTGCGAACCTCCGGTAAACCATTAGGAAATACCATCGGCAGCAACGAAGCAATCCTTTGCGGATCGAGGTATAGACCTATCCCCAAGAACGGTATTTGGGGGCTGGCCTGCATGATTTTCATCGCAACAGGCAAGGCAACGGGGGCAATATACATTCGCGAAGCACTATACTCATAAGCATCCTTGCCTACGGTAATTCGCTTATTTCCTTGCGCTGCAATGCAGATTACCGGTGAGAACATAGTGTGAACATCATCCGCCGCTTCTACTTGCGAATATCGATTCACATACAGACCATGGATCGGTGAAGCATAGGTCCCATCCTGCGAAGTATGCTTGTAAATCAAACTTGCCAACCGAGCTGCCTCACTATCTAGCGCTGAATTGGCATCATCTAATACAGATATATCCTCATATTTATAGTAATTGTCCATGTTCACAAGCAACTTCTTCCCCCTCAGATGTAACAGGATGATAGGCATGTTCATGATACCACAGGCGCATCCAGAAAGCTTAAGCATTAAAGTTAAATTAGCATGGATATCTCAAGTCTACCCTTCTGCAAGTCCGAGGGGATTCCCTGCTAGCACGAAGCGGACAGCATTTCTCGCTATCGCCTCCCAATGTGCTTTACTTATGATACGGTTCCCCCCGATTTATCTTCACCGCGCGATAAATCTGCTCCACCAATACCAGCCGCATTAACTGATGCGGCAGGGTCATGCGCCCGAAGCTCAAGCGCTGCTTCGCACGGCGCAACACCTCATCGGAGAGCCCGTGGCTTCCTCCGATGACAAACACGACATGGCTCGTCCCATACGTGCCGAGCTTGTCGATCTCCAATGCCAGCTCCTCGGAACTCCAGAGCTGGCCATCCAATGCGAGCGCGACAACATGCGCCTCGCTCTTCACATGTGCGAGGATGCGTTCGCCCTCGCGCTCTTTTACCGCCCGAACCTCAGCTTCGCTCAGGGTATCGGGCGCCTTTTCGTCTGCGACCTCGATCATCTGAAACTTGATGTACGGGGCGAGCCGCTTGGCATATTCCTGAATGCCCAGCGTGAGATATTTTTCCTTCAATTTGCCTACGCCAATAATCTGAATAAACATGAAAATCCATTCCTCCTAAATTGTCTTGCGAGATATTCTATAAGTAAGATGCTTCAGCGCATCGTTCGTTCCAACCGTAGTACACCTGCACTACACATTTCTCCAAATTCTAACGAACTCCACACACCTTATTCAGCCCCATTGCGGCTACTTTAAAATCTAACGAATCTGAAACACGCTATCCCAGTTAAAACAAGCGTTCCCCACCTCTTACGAGGTCTTTTCAGTAATATAGCGTGTCTACGATTCGTTAGATTTCAACCAGGCGGTATTTGCCACGAATAAGATTCCTCAGTTTCGTTAGAGCTACTCGGCCAAACCAAGCCTCCATCCCTACCCACATCACTGCCACCAACGTCACTTTCCCCCATGCCCTGGCGGCTTTCATTTCTATTACCTACACCCCTGCACGGTTGTTACAACCTGGCTCACCCCAACTCAGAACTCGGCTCGGCGCCTACCTAGCTTAATCTTCTCCTACTGTCCTACTCCACCGTCCGCCCCTTCAACCATCGCCTAACTCTACGCTGCCTAACAACCACCACCAATTCCCCATACAAAGACAAAAAGAGCGCTCATCACGCTCTCCTTGGCTTCTTGCTGTGATGTTCATACCGGATGGAAAGTCAGCCCGAAGCGCCACATTAAGTCACGCCTCCAGCCGTCTAAGTCCTACAGTACGCTAAACGACGAGGAATTCCGCGTGCTGTTCGCACTCAGCGCACTTCGCAGGCGGGTCCCAATCGGCAAATTCCGTCTCCTTCAGATCAACGATATCTGGAGCGTCCTCATACTCATCGACAAACATGTCGATGGCAATGTCCACGTGTTCTTTGCATACAACGTACATCCGTTAAGCATCCTTTCTGTAACCAGCTATGTTCCCGATTCACAACCGCTTATCCCATTACAGGATAGCCACTTCTCAGTTCTATCACACCTGCCGCCGAAAAGAAACCCCCAGCCCTAATTTATCGTGCCCAACCTCCACCAAACCTCTCCATTCGCCGTAAAAGAACACAAAAAGCATCCTTCCCGATACCTTTACGGTACTACGAAAAGAATGCTCCTGTAACATTAACAATCACTTCACATAGCGAATGAATCTTGCTCCTGCGCCTAAATTACGAATACAGAGTTACTTATTGCCCTGTTCCATTCCATGAATTGTCTCTAATCCACACTCGTTTTAATTCAATCCCGACTGCGCCTTCGTCAACAGCTTCCCGCCTTGAAAAGCAATAACCGCATTGGCACCATTGCCGGCTGTGCCTTTATAGTTGTAAACCACCATATTCTCCGCTTCACTCAGCGCTTCACCTTCACCGCCAAGGATCTCGATGACATCTTCCACCGACATGCCAACCTCAAGCTTCTCATACTGGGCAAACGTAATCAGGACCCCATCGCCTTTCCCGGCCGATCCGTTATTTCCCGATGTTACAGGCGTTTGACCACCAGCTCCACCTGCAGCAATCACATTTGTACTCAGCTCATTCAACTTGGTCTCAAGTGCTGCGATTTTTTGCTCCTGCTCAACGCTCTTGGCTCCTTGCTCCACCAGTTTCTTCTCTAGGCCAGCAATCTTCTCCTGCAAAGCACTTGTATCTACGGATGCTCCTGTCGTAGCTACCTCAGATCCACAGGCCGACAGCATAAACAGTGACAGCGCCAAGCTCGTTCCCCCAAGCATCTTTTTCTTCAAATGTTTCATCAAAAATACCCCTTCCATTCTGAAATAAAAATATGATCGACAAACAGATGTTATTGCATCAGCGACCGTCTCCAACATATTGACAACAGTTTACCACAGCCCTAGTCTTATGTATCTGCTCCTTTGGCTCCGGGTCTAACTGATCATGAGAATATAAAAATGGTTGATCTACTCATTTACTGTCGAACGAGCACATTTACCCATAGTCGGCCAGTGGTAAGTACCAGTTAAGTACTCCTTTTCTTCTTTAATTACAACCTAACCCATCCCTTACAATCAAGCATTGCGTAATGCTCATCATCCAACAACTAAAAAAGAGTGGTCAGTTGATCTGATCACTCTTCTAGCATTGCCCTATTACAATCCAAACAACAGCATAAGCTCCGTTCGAAACTTCCCTTACTCCGGTTTATCCGTCAGCTTCACCGATACTTTCTCCACTTTGCCATCCCGGTAGAAGGTCACTTCAATCGTATCCCCAATCTTCTTCTCATCGTACAGATATTTCCGTAGATCCAGCGTAGAGGTAATTTTTTGCCCGTCAAATTCCGTAATGACATCATTCAGCTTCATGCCGGCTTCGGATGCTGGACCAGATGCTTCCAGCACAACCACACCGCTGTCCACATGAGATGGCAGCTTCAGATCCTTACGCTGCTCGTCATCCAGTGGTGCATATGGGTTGCTCAGATCGACCGTGTACACGCCCAGGTATGGACGAGATACTTTGCCGTTCAGTAGCAGGGAATCTACCGTTTTCATCACTTCGTTCATCGGAATCGCGAAGCCGAGACCTTCAACACCCGTATCCGAGATCTTCATCGTGTTGATGCCGACCACTTTGCCGTTCAGATCGACCAATGCACCACCGCTATTGCCTTCATTAATCGCCGCATCCGTCTGAATTACGTTTTGCTCCCAGTCGTATACTCCATCCTGATTAATCGATACCGGTAGAATACGATCCGTGTAACTGACAATACCGGATGTCAGCGTACCGCCCAGACCGAGTGGGTTTCCGATTGCCAACACCGTTTGACCGCGCTGAAGTTTGCTGGAATCGCCAATTTCCGCGACTGCACCCAGCCCTTTATCTTCTGCGGATAGTACAGCAATGTCACTTACACGGTCTTTACCGACCAGCTTCGCTTTGTGTGTCTCCCCATCTACGGTCACAATCTCCAGATCACTCGCACCCTCCACGACGTGGTGGTTGGTCATGATGTAGGCCTTGCCATCTTCCTTTTTGAAAATGACCCCTGAGCCCAGCGCCGAATCTTCCATCGACAGACTGCTACCCGTTTTATGGTTCACAATGCTCACCACGGAAGGACGAACATGGGCTGCCGCCTGGATAATCCGATCGTATGGATCAGCTGCCTGCGCTGTCTGTGCACCGCCTCCACCACCATTCCCCGTAGCATTAGCCAGCGGTAACGAAGCGGGCTGTGTGATGAAGCTAAACAGCAGGACGGTCACGATGGAGCTGATCACCGAGCTAATCACAGCTACCTTCACTGTGGAACTGATTCCCGTACGCGATCTGCGCGGATTGCTCCAGCGGTCACGTCCACGTGCTCTGCCTCCAGGGCGGATGATCTGAAGTTTGCCTTTCTGTTCAGGTTCGGCGCGTCTTGATACTTTGGTTGAATAAAAATCGTCTCCAAACAATCCCATCGTGATCCTCTCCCCTTCGTTGTCACGCATCAAGACCCTGACTGCCGCCTAAGTTGTCGCATGGTTCAACGATGGTGTTCTTACGTTACCCCACTCCAGCCACAGCCGAGCTTTCGATCGCTGTTACTCACAAATTCCCATCCCACTTTCAGGGTGAAATTTGTTCATCGCGTATGCTCTCGAAGTAGCTTTCCTTCAGAAAGCTTTTCGGCGAACGCTTCGCTTCTCCAGCCTCGTTCTGTGTCTTTCGTTACGTGCGTACCGTAAATAACCTCTCGGTTTCCCATGCTTTTTTGCATTTTTATAAAATGGTCTTTCATATCGCCGCATCCCGGCATCAAATCAAGATACAGCGTCTATGTACAACAGAACGGACACGCCATTCTGTCAGTGACTCTATCAATCATGCTCTCGCATTCTATGACATGCCATTTCACACGCAAAACAGCCAAAATCACAATGCTCCTTATATACTAAACACGCCAAATCCCAAAAAGTTGCATATTTACGAAAATTAACGCACATTTCCGCTATAACGCGCTTAACAATAAAGGTCCATAGTATCTATCACCACAAAATCCGGTCCGCTAAGCGCCATTTTGGCAAATTTGAAGAACTTTTTCACCCCTGCATAGTCACAGGTTCAGCATACACGTCTCATCACACAAATGTTAGCGGCAAAAAGAGGAATGTTTTCCATCAAGCCTGACTACAATAATAGTAAAAGACAATTCGAAGCTTCATAGAGGAGGATATATATGGATCGCACACGTACACTCACAGCCATGGATGAAGTTCATATGGCGGCCAAGCTGGCCGATCTCAAAGAAGAACACTATCGCAACACACTTGCACTCAGTACCATCATCGAACTGCTTATTGATAAAGGAATTCTGACCCGCGAGGAAGTCGAGCGCAAAGCCGCCGAACTCGACAGCTTTATGGCTCACCCACCCTATCCCATGGCGTAGGACGGTCATAATAGGTATCACAGAGTTTGAACTCATGATCCCGATAAAAACATCCACGGCTCTCCATCGCGTCGCGCACCGACATTTTCGCCAAGTCCATCATATTATGATCTCGGCTAAGATGTGCCAGATACGTGCGCTTGATGCGTCCGTTCATCAGTTCACTAAGCGCTGCCCCTGCTGCTTCGTTCGACAAATGCCCAATGTCACTCAAAATCCGGCGCTTGGTGTTCCACGGATAACGCCCCATACGCAGCAATTCGACATCATGATTCGCCTCCAGCACCAGTACGTCAGAATCTGCGATCGCATCGCGAACCTTGTCGCTCATGTACCCGAGATCCGTTGCAACAGACAGCTTCTCCGTACCATCATCGAACGTATAACCTACCGGCTCAGCCGCATCATGCGAGATCCCGAAGGATTCCACGCGCAGTGACCCAAAATCATGCTTTTCACCCGTCTCAAATACCCTCCGGTTTTCCTCTGGAATTGCCCCAACCGACTTCTCCAGTGCCGCCCACGTATTCAGATTCGCGTAGATTGGTAAATTATATTTCCGAGACATCGCGCCTAGTCCTTTAATGTGGTCGGAATGTTCATGTGTAACCAGAATCCCGTCCAATTCTGCCCCAGAAATCTCCCTTTCCTGAAACAGTGCATCCAATCGCTTCGCACTAAGACCCGCGTCAATCATGAGTGAGGTACCCCCATGCTGTATGACTGTGGCATTACCTGTCGAACCGCTGGATAACACGGTAAAATATATCCCCATAACGCATTACTCCCCTGGTTTGTCTGTCTTGGGACTGAATACATCCCCACTGATGCCCTGCACGTACAACACTTCGCCACTTTCCAGCACGAACCGCCATGCCGGCATCGCTACCTGTATATCTGAATTGAACAACTGGCCGTAATAGCCCAGCTGAATATCTTTGACAATTGCATCATTTGGCAAAAAGTTCTCGATCAGTGTTCCCAGCGCCTTCGACGCCGGAAGCACCTGCTGATCGCTCTCCTCTGCGGTTGTAATCCGCACTGGAGTTTGACGGTAACCCGTTATTTTCTGGTCGCTGTAGAATAGCTCCAGACTCACATTGAAGAGCGGCCATTTGCCATCCACCAGTGGGTGAAGCACAAAAGCCCCATCCTCGGCCATCAGCTGATCCAGCCGATACGTCCCGATCTGTGGAATCTCACGCTCTAATGCATCTTCCAGTTCACTCTGCGAGAAGATCAACTTGCTATCTACAGGCTGTTCCAGCTCCATATCCACGCCCGCCTTGTCCTCTTCAATGAACTCATAGGACAACTTCGGCAGCTTCGGCGTTTCATTCGGAATTGGAGCCAGCACCTGAATGCCCTTTTCTTCCATCGCCTGCTGTGTATTATCTGCCAGTGAGGTGAAGTCCAGATTGGCTCCGGCCGTCTCTCGCGCATCCATCCAGATCTGGTATCCCAGCACCAGATTGAGCAGCAGAAAGGCATAGATCAACACATTTTTCGCCCGTCCCCAATCCAAAACATTCACCTCCGTCCATTTGATAAAGCAACTAATATCACACTGGCCCACTCCGCGGTCAGAACAACCTTCCGATCGCTGTTATCCCCAGATTTCTTGATTCCCTTTTCCTAAGGGAGAAATCCGGCGATAAAGGCGAAGCGTATGCTTTCGATGCAGCTTTCTTTCAGAAAGCTTTTGGCTTCGCTTCTACAGCTTTTTTCTGCCCTCTCCGTTATCGTGTGATCTTACACCTCGCTCGGATATCGAATGACTCCGTTACCCTACAACCCATCAAGAAACGGTGGTTTCCTCCCCGTTTCCAAAGCGGATTACCCATACCGGAATCAGCTTTAGTCCGTCCTCAATCGAAGAAGGACGATAAGCCGGGTACACGTCCACGACCTGGCGATTCTCACCTGCCACCTTTTTAATAAGAGCCTTCAGCTTGTCTCCACCAGGTAGTTTGACCGATTTCTTCGTCTCTGCACCTTCGTTCAGGTATTCCAGCGATCGTTCATAGCTGGATACCGTCTCCTGCTGCATCTCCATGCTGATTGTGCCAAAGCGGAACTGCATGGAATCCATAATCGGGTAGCTGCCGTAATACTGCTGGAATTCAAGCCGTGTCTTGCTGTCGGCGGTCCCCAGCATCATGCGTGACCGGCCTTTCCAGCCGCCATGCTGATTCACAAAATCAACCGCAGACAGTGCATCCTTCGCGGGATCAATCTGCCCCGCAGGCGGTGCGGCCGGGTCGGTGTAGCTGATCCAGCGTTGTTCCTGTTTCACCTGCAGACTACGTTTACTATCCGTGTAGATCTCCGATCCATCTTTTTCCCGGATGTTCCGGGTCATGCTTGGATCAAAGAACAGACTACGCTGCATCTGCTCAACAGTGAACTGACCTGTTGGCACATCCGCCTCAATCGTCTCCAGAGATTCCGCCGGGATATAATACCCGCCATCCATCAACGTATATGGCGTCCAGTTCGTACCGAAGTCAACATGCTGTTGCACGTCTTGTACTGTCAGGTCTGCCTGCGTTGCCTCGTATACCACGTCTCCCTTGGCGCTAAAGAACAGCGCATGGGCCTTTGTTTCATTTTTGGACGTATAGATCGAGATTCGGTTAATGGTCTCCCCTTGGAACAAGGAATCCGTCCCAAGCCTCATCACCCGCTGTAACAATGCTACGGGAATGCCTTCTTTGAACGATAACTCAAACCCAGGGTTCTCCTTGCGAATCTGATCCCAGTTCACCGATTGCACACTGCGGCGCTGAAAATCATCGAAAGCACGCCCCTGTAACCGTGAATAGATCAACTGATAGAACGTATTGCCAGGGTAAAACACCGTATGTTTATCCTCACCCAGATGAATAATCATCTGATCGGGGAAGATCAATTCTTCAATATTGCGTTCCTGACCCATATTTTCCGTCTTCACATAATTCGTCTCTGACGTCACGATGGAATCCCCGCCTCCGGGCAAACGGTAGATCAGGAAATAACTCTGAACCAGACTGGCTACAACAAGGGCAGCAAGCACCAAGGATTTAATCCGTTCCTTCACGGTGCTCACCCCCTTTCTCACGCATCGGCAGTGTGAACGTTACTGTCGTTCCCACGTCTACCTCAGAATCCAAAGAGATGCTGCCATCATGCGCCTTCACAATTTCCCGGGCAATGGACAGTCCTAATCCTGTGCCTCCCATACTGCGGGAACGAGCCTTGTCCACCCGATAAAATCGCTCAAAAATGCGATCCAGATCGCGCTGTGGGATACCCATTCCGGTATCCGATACCGAGATGGCAAGTGCATGTTCATCACTGCGTCTAGCTGCAATCGTAATGGTGCCGCCTTCCAATGTATATTTCAGCGCATTAGACACGACATTATCCAGCACCTGATCAATCTGATCGCGATCCAGCGGAACAGCCGGAATATCATTCTCTACAGACAGCACAGGCTGAATATCCTTCTGATGCATCTGGAACGAGAATCGATCCGTCACTTCCTCCAGCATTTCCAGGATGTCTGTTGGCTGTTTACGTAGCAAAGCCTCTTTGGAATCAAGCCGCGATAAATGCAGCAGATCCGTAACCAGTCGTATCATTCGCTCCGTCTCGTTCTGAATAACACCTACGAAACGACCGGCAAGCTGTGGATCTTCCAATGCACCGTCATCCAGTGCTTCCGCGTAACTCTTGATCGTGGTCAGTGGTGTGCGCAGTTCATGGGATACATTGGCCACGAATTCACGCCGGGATGCCTCAAGCTCTTCCTGCTCGGTAACATCCTGAAGTACGGCAATCGTTCCCGTGATTCCCCGTTCACGCCGATGAACAGGTGTGAACGTCATCCGAATGACCACAGGCTCTTCTTGTCCTGCGGGTGCAATCTGCAGCAAAGTTGAACCTGTGAAACCACTCGCGAGAGCTTCCGCATCTTCCGGATCAATGCCGAGTAATATGGCAAAGTGTCTTCCTTCAATATCCGCAGGATGCATACCCAGAATGCTGCTGGCACGACGGTTTACGAGAATGACTTTACCATACTCATCCGTAGCCACCACACCATCACTCATATTCGTCAGAATGGAGGTCAACTTCTCCTTCTCCTCTTCATTCAGTGAAAGTGCATCCCGAAGCCTGCTGGTCATATAGTTAAAAGCCCGACTGAGCTGACCAATCTCATCCGTGCCAAATACAGGTGTCTGCTGATCAAAGTTACCTTCTGCGACCGCTGTCGCTCTCCGAGTCACTTCCTTAATCGGCTGCGTAATCGTATGGGACAGGATCACGCCAAGCACCGCCGTTAACACCAAGGCAATCAGAATGCCGGAGATAAAGATTTTGTTGATTCCCTCCATCGTGGAATACAGCTCGTTCATGGACGCCGCGATGTAAACCGCGCCAATGATCTTGCCGCCGGATAGCACCGGCTTGGCGACGACCTTTTTGCGAACATTATCCTCGTCCACGATGTATTCCTCATTATCCCGAATGCCTTGCAGCGCACGGCTGACAACGGTTTGGGTGTTTTTGCGCCCCACATAATCCGAATGTGAACTTAGCGAGGTCGTAAGTACCTTGCCGCTGGCATCCAACACCTGAATCTCGGCACCGTTAATGTTGAACAGGTTGTTCACCAGCACACGCAGATTTTCCGTTTTGTCCTCGCCGGCCTCTGCTTCTCCACCCGCCATCGTCTCCCCCACGAGAACCGACAGCATTTCCGCACGCGCCTGCAAGTCTTCCGTAAAGTTGCTCGTTAGTGAGTTCTTCATCGCGCTCACAAAATAAACCCCGATCAATTGCATCGCAATCAGAATCAGCAGTACATAGATAATGATCAATTTCGCCTGAATCGTTCGGAAGAACGAGAATCGCGCGAATCGTCCCATTATATCCCCACGCTTTTGGCACTGCGCACGAGATAACCGAGCCCGCGGCGAGTCAGAATCGTTTCCGGTTTGCTCGGATTCTCCTCAATCTTCTCACGCAGACGACGAATCGTTACATCCACGGTACGTACATCACCAAAATATTCATATCCCCACACCGCTTGCAGCAGATGTTCCCGTGTCATAACCTTGCCGGAATGCTTCGCCATATAATAGAGAAGTTCATACTCACGGTGGGTCAGATCGAGCGGTTCCCCGCCTTTGTAAGCCGTGTACATGTCCATATCAAACGCCAGATCAAATAGCCGCATGACCTGCTTTTCCTCATCTTCCGGCGCTTCGGCCGTTATCGCAAGCTTTTGCCGTCTGCGCATCTGTGCCTTCACCCGTGCAAGCAACTCACGCGTACTGAACGGCTTTGTCACGTAATCATCCGCACCCAATTCCAGTCCAAGCACCTTGTCGATCTCGCCATCTTTGGCGGTAAGCATGATGATCGGCATCTCCAGATGAGCGCGCACCTCACGACAGACATCCATACCGTCCTTGCCCGGAAGCATCAGATCCAGCAGCATCAGATCCGGTTTCTCGGATAACGCCAGTTCAACCGCACGAATGCCATCAAATGCGCAGATGACCTCGTACCCCTCTTTTTCCAAATTAAACTTCAGAATGTCCGCGATGGGCTGTTCATCGTCCACCACCAAAATCTTCCCCTGCATCGGCTAAGTTCACCCCTATATCCTGCTTAATCCGCGTTAGCGTTTATATCTCTCTTCTATGTTTAGCTTGTACCAAGCCTGCTTGATTGGTTTCTCTAATATAAGTTGAACTAAAGAATATTTACTCTCATACTACGATGACAGAACAACCTTCCAATCGCTGTTATCCCCAGATTTTTTCGATTCCCTTTTCTCAAGGGAAAATCCGGGGATAAAGGCGAACGCTTCGCTTTTTCAGGTTTTTTCTGTCCTCTCCGTTATCGTAAAAATAATTAGTTCAACTTATATAGCTTGTTGTTTATATTCTCTAGTTTAACATACCTGAAGCACCGTCACATCCCGATCCGAGGGTTGGAAGGTCTTTCATCTGAAAATTTTTTACAGCAGCAAAAAACAAGGCCAGCATTATAGCCAACCTTGCTCTACTTAAGCTCTATATTAGTTCAGATACGTTAACGGATTTTCTACCGTTCCATTCTTAATAATCTCAAAATGCAGATGTGTTCCAGTCGAACGACCCGTGTTGCCCATAACGCCGATACTCTCGCCTTTTTCAACCACTTGTCCAACCTTAACGCCAATGCTGTTCAAATGTCCATACAATGTTTCGTATCCGTTACGGTGGTTAATAATGATGACATTACCATAACCACTTTTCTGTCCTGCAAAAGTAATTACACCCTCATCAGACGCTTTCACATCGCGGTTACCTACCAGATCGACACCTTTGTGCTGGCGACCCCAACGTTGTCCAAAGCTGCTGCTCATCGTTGCATTTGATACCGGCCAAGCAAATTCACCTGTGCCCTCACCAACAACTTTTGTTCCGCTAAGGACCACTTCAGTTACAGCTGCTTTAATCACTTCCTGACCAAGCCACTCTTCCTGAACCACTTCACCATTTTCTTTGGTTATACGGTACTGCATGCTTTTTAAGCCACTTTGTCCTGGGCGCACGACTTTAGTTGTACCAGCTTTCAACTCGGCACTTTTGCGCACTTCCACTTGTGGTTTGATCTCAATCTGCTCTACAACCTGCTCAACAGATTTAACAGTTACCGCCGGTTTCGGAACGGTCAGGGTCAGTTCGTCTCCGATTTGAAGCGACGTTTCCTTGATGCCCGGATTATGCTGGCGAATCTCGCTTTGTGTAATTTCATACTTGGCGGCGATTGAAGAGATCGTATCTCCTTCACGAACCACATAAGTTACAGGCGCGTCTTTACCAACGGTTAAAGCTTTAACCGCCTCGGACACATCCCATATTTTGTTTGGATCAGCCTTCACCACATCCGTCGCAACATCTTCCTTGATACCTACCGACTTCAGGGTTGTGCTTGGTCCCTCGTCTTTCTTCGAGGAGTTAGCCGATACCGACTTCGTCTTAAGCGAACTTCGCACAGCCGATGCCGATATGTATTTGCTTTGCACTTGTTCCAGGATTGCATCCGCTGTTGCCTGATCCTTCACAATACCAATGACTTCACCGTCTACCTTGAGCTCCACACCTTTGGCGTAGGCTGTCAGCATGTCACCCAGTTTGTCCAGCGTCTCGTCACTGTTTACTTCAGGTTTGTACGCTCTTACCGTTTCGGTTGTGATGCCATCCGTGTTCAGCACCATCTCTGCATCCGGATATTTATGTTGATATTCCTCAGTTTTGTCTGTAAATAGTTGTTGTAATTGTGCCTCATCTGCAATGGTACCAATCTCGCTACCTTTAACCATGACTTTGTAGTACGGTACGGTGTTTGCAGTAACATACTGTTTGCCTGCGAACCCGAGCGATGCTGCGATGAATACACCACATGCTGCTGTAATGATCCATTTGCGCGAGGCCAGAACGCGCTTCTTATTCACACTGAAGGTGGACATGCTCATGTTGTTTTTGTCTTCGGCCGTCCGGTGTTCCCCGGATTGTTCGTGTACCCGGTCTTTGCCCGGTTGGCGTATGCCTCTGAAACCTTTCATGATTCTCTCCTTTTCAGCACTTCTCAGTTCGCATTTCTGTCAAGACATCACCCATCGTGTCTGTCCCATGCTCGTTGATACTTGTATTGGGTGTCCGCAAAATCAGGACTTTAGCTGCGCTCGTAAAAGTGTCAAAATTTTAACCTTTTATCACACCCGTATACTTTAACACAGGTTTTACACTCATTTCAACTCTACACGTCACACCGCAAAGCCACGCCCCGCTTGGTTTCCCTGAATTATCCATAAGATAGTATGGCTGATCCATCACCCATTATGCCTCAACATCCGCTGTACTATGTACTTTTGTTCGCAAATTAAGACTAGGTTCTAAGACCCAGTGAAATATGCTTTATTTTTCATAAAAATACATATAAAATCCCTCACCAGATCAACTCTGATAAGGGATTACGTAAACAACCTGATTGTGGTTTATCTTAAACTGGATTTCATCCCATGCCACAATAGAAATTAACTTTTATGTATCTATTCTTTGACTGCAAGAATTACAAATCGCTTCTGCTGTACTTCCCAGAATCCATTTTGCTCCATCTCCGTATGAATATACATTAATGGCTCACGGAACTGTTCTACCTTGAAATCAGGTATTTGCCACGGGATGGTCTTTAGATAATATACCAGTGCCCCTATATCATAGAAACGCTGCGCGGGAGTTGCTTCCCGTTGCTCCAGAATACGGAATCCACACTGTTCCAGCTGAAGAACAGCACGATCCAGCTCCCATCCAGCGTAATCCACGGGCATAGGAATGCCGAGCCGATCATTGATCTCCCTGCAATCTGACCAACCTACCTGTTGAGTCAGAAACAGTCCACCTACCGATAGAATCCGCCTAACTTCCTGCTCATCATACGACTCATGCCGATTAAGAATCAGATCGAATTCCCCGTCTACAAAAGGAAGTTGCGAATCATCAGTCACCGGAAGCACCTTCACACCTAACGGCTGTAATCGTTCCTCTGCAATCGGTATATTCGGAAGATAACCTTCGGTCGCACATGTGTATGGAGGAAGCGGAAAGAGTCTGGACAGCATTTCTCCTCCACCCGTCCCCATGTCGAGCAATCGTTCTGTTTGATTCAACTATCGGCGCGCCATCGTTCCATAGGACCAAGGCAACATTCCGCTCTGAAGTCGTTCACTCCCTGTTACATAGCTAAAATCCCAGCCACTAAACGGCTGCTCCGCCTCTTGCAGTCCTTGCTCGTATCGCTCTTTAGCCGCCTCGGTAAACTTTTTTACTGATGGTTCTGAATTAGAATGATATAAGTTCATGTTCAATACAACCTCCAATTAGTGTATTCATAAACACAGTCCATCGGATCTCTTGAAAGCACCTATGAACGGAGGTCCACGATTTGGACTGGAGGTTTCCGCAATATTACCTGAACGTTTTTATATGTTGTGCTCTTTACCTTTATATTTCATACACTGTTCCCTCCTACAGGCATTTCCAGTATTTATTTAAATAGATTATATTTAATCACCCTCGACAAGTCCATTACATTATGAATCAGGCGATACTCGTCTAGGAGCACGCCCGCTTTCTCTGCCTATCTTATTCTGTTTGCAGTACTTCCATCAGGTTGTCGTACTCTTCACTGGTCAGGTACTTCGAGATCACCTGTTCAATCTCACGCAGTTCCTGTTCCGTTAGGCCACCTTCCATGGCGCCTGAGATCTGCTGCATTTCTTTCTGCGGCAGCTTGTTCATGAGCAGGCTGAAGATTTTTTCTTTCTCCTCTGCTGGCAGCTTGTCCTTCGCTCCTGTAATGTCATCCGGTGATACAACAATGGCATCATTGCCTGAAGAAGCACCGCCGCTGGCCGCTCCGGTTCCATTACCTGAAGCTGAACCACTACCCTGATCTGTTCCTGAGTCATTACCCGTGCCCGTATCCACCCCATTGCCTGCACTTGTGCCTGAGTTTGATCCTACGGTTGTATCTGTACCTGAACCTTCCTCTGTGCCCTCGTTTGAGCCGCTCCCTTGAGACGCATTCTTGCCTGCATCTACGCCAGATTGACCGCCCTCCGTTCCATTCCCCATAACTGAAACAGCATCTTCCGGAACCTGCTCTTCGTCCGCTCCTGTCGGCTGATCTGTCGTCTCATTTCCCGATTTGTTCCCCTCGCTGGCTTTACCGCCCAAGGCACCTTGGAACATGGCAGTTAACCCCATGGGTTGACCTTCCCACTGAATATTGAAACTCGCGAGTAGCGACTTCGCATATGACTGTACAATTAATCCGGTCGTGAGCAGTGTCAGTGAACTGACCAGCAACACGGTTAGCACGATTTTGACAAACCACACAAGCAACTTCATTCCGTTCTCTCCCTCCGATTATCCCACCCGTCTGACATGCGCATGTCGGGGTCTGTGACTCTACTGTTAACCAGTATTGACGGAAATCTCGGGATTATATCCGATAAACATACAAAAAACCTCCAGTCATCGCTATAAAAGCAACAACTGGAGGCTTAACAAGCCTAAGTCTGCAGACAATTCTATTTTATAATTCAAGAAACAATCTCTCTATTTCTTCGATTACTCGTAGATTGGAAGAACTTGATTCGTTTGCTCACGGTTACGACCAACGGAGAAGATGGCAATTGGAATGCCTGTCAGTTCAGAAACACGTTTTACATAATTCTGTGTGTTCACTGGCAGGTCTTCGAGTTTCTTCGCTCCAGTGATATCTTCGCTCCAGCCTGGCATCTCTTCGTATACCGCTTCACATTCTGCCAGCATTTTGAGGCTTGCCGGATAGTGTGTGATGACCTCGCCGCGGAATTTGTATCCTGTGCAGATTTTTACGGTTTCCAGACCTGTCATTACGTCCAGAGAGTTCAGGGACAGACCTGTGATTCCACTGACACGGCGCGCGTGGCGAACAACAACACTATCGAACCAACCTACACGACGTGGACGTCCAGTTACCGTACCGTACTCATGTCCAGTCTCACGGATTTGGTCACCGATTGCATCATGCAATTCCGTAGGGAATGGGCCATCTCCTACACGGGTTGTGTAAGCTTTCGCTACCCCAATGACTTGCTGAATACGAGCCGGGCCTACGCCAGAACCGATACATACGCCACCTGCGGACGGATTGGATGATGTAACAAATGGATAAGTTCCTTGATCAAGGTCCAACATAACGCCTTGTGCGCCTTCAAACAATACTTTTTTGTCCTCATCAATATATTCGTTCAGAACAACCGATGTATCACGTACGTAAGGACGCAGAATTTCAGCATATCCGAGGTAATCTTGCAGAATCTCTTCAACATCAACAGGCTGCCCGCCATAGACTTGCTCGATGACACGGTTCTTTTCTTTGACCAAATGACGCAGTTTCAGTTCGAAATCTTCAGCATCCAGCAGGTCAACCATCCGAATACCAATACGAGCTGATTTGTCCATGTAACATGGGCCAATTCCTTTGCCAGTCGTACCGATTTTGTTCGGACCTTTGCTCTCTTCTTCCAGTGCATCCAATACCATGTGATATGGCAGGATGATATGTGCGCGCTCACTAATGGACAGGTTCTTGGTTGTGAAATCATTGTCATGAATATAGTTAATTTCTTCGATGAGTGCCTTCGGGTTGATAACCATTCCGTTACCAATAACACACGCTTTATCCGTGTAGAAAATCCCTGATGGAATCATCGTCAGTTTATATTTTTTGTTATCAATCAGAATTGTATGACCCGCATTGTTACCACCTTGATAACGAGCCACCACATCAGCGCTCTCCGCCAAATAATCCGTGATTTTACCTTTTCCTTCGTCTCCCCATTGCGTTCCCACTACAACTACCGTTGACATAGTTAACATTCCTCCGTGGGTGCCTTGCGCACCTTTGTATTGGTCTGTCCGTCCTCTATCCCGGCAGGCATGTTACGCAATAAACCGACTGAGAAGCGTGCTAACGGACAGTAAAAATGTCCTTCCGTTACATTCAAGGGAAGGTTTGCGCTGCTTTAACGCAGCAGTATTAGTGTACCAGTACCCTTTTTCAAAGTCAAATCAAATGGCGAACAATTAGATATAGTACAACTGTAATGTTCGGGATTTACCCACTATTTCAACATAAAAAACCGGAGACTACAGTCCAAGCTTGCTTGACTGCTATCACCGGTTCAAGGATACCCATTTCAATGTGAATCTATATCTGGTATTTATAAGACATGTTTGAGTTTAGTGGCTCTAATGGTTGATCTTCGGGACAGACGATTTTGCTTCATGACCAAAGCCGTCAGCACCTGCCCGTTACATCGCGAAGGCGTCATTGTGCGCCCTCTCGTAATTGACGAATTTATTAAAGTTTTTCAGGAAGACCAGTTCCACCGTACCTACCGGACCGTTACGCTGTTTAGCGATAATGATCTCGATAATATTTTTCTTCTCGGTCTCTTGGTTGTAGTAGTCATCCCGGTACAGGAACGCTACGATGTCGGCATCTTGCTCGATCGAACCCGATTCCCGCAAGTCACTCATCATCGGACGTTTGTCCTGACGTTGCTCTACACCCCGGCTCAGCTGGGACAAGGCAATAACCGGAACTTCCAGTTCCCGGCCAATCTGTTTCAGTGTACGTGAAATCTCGGATACCTCTTGTTGACGGTTCTCCCCTGCTTTACCACGTCCACTAATCAGTTGAAGATAGTCGATCAGGATCATGCCAAGGCCTTTCTCTTTCTTCAGACGACGGCATTTGGCACGAATATCCGCTACGGTAATCCCTGGCGTATCATCTATAAAGATGTTGGCTTCTGACAAAGCTGCAATACCCATCGTCAGCTTCTGCCAGTCTTCATCACCCTTAAAGTCACCCATACGCATCACGCTGGCATCCAGGTTGGCTTCCGCACAGATCATACGTTGCACCAGCTGGGCAGCTGACATCTCCAGACTGAAGATGGCTACCGTCTCCTGTGCCCGAATGGCAACGTTCTGAGCGATATTCAGGGCAAAGGCCGTCTTACCTACGGAAGGACGGGCCGCTACAATGATCAAGTCACTGCGCTGGAATCCGGCAGTCATTTTGTCCAGATCGATGAACCCGGACGGAATACCTGTCGTTGTCCCCTTATTCTGATGAAGTGTTTCCACACGATCGAATACTTCCATCAGTACGTCCTGAATGGCTATAAAACCACTACTGGAGCGACGGTTGGAGATCTCCAAAATGCGACGTTCAGCTTCTCCAAGCATCGCTGCAACATCTTCGCCGCCTGTATATCCTTCACTCACGATCTGTGTTGCCGTACGAATCAGGCGACGCAGCATCGATTTCTCTTCGATAATCTGAGCGTAATAGTCTACGTTCGCGGCTGTAGGTACACCATGGGCTAGCTTAGCCAGATAACTAACGCCCCCGATGTCCTCCAACTCACCTTTATCCTTCAGAAGCGAAGTCAGTGTCACGAGGTCAATCGGTTGATTTCCCTCACCAAGTTGGATCATCGCTTCAAAGATTAATTGATGGGGCTTATCATAGAAATCCTCGGTTTGCACCCGTTCCATCGCTGTAATCAGGGCTTCGCCCTGCAACAGGATTGCACCCAGCACGGCCTGTTCGGCTTCCAGGTTCTGCGGGGGAATCCGGTCGAATAACATTTCTCCGCCCATCTTACTCTTCCGTTACCTGTACCTTCAAGGTTGCCTTCACTTCAGGGTGAACCTTGACAGTTACTTGTGTTACGCCGAGTGTACGAATAGGCTCGTCCAGCTCAATTTTGCGTTTGTCTACTTTCAGACCCTTTTTAGACAAAGCTTCTGCGATTTGTTTGCTGGTAATGGCGCCGAACAGACGACCACCTTCGCCGGACTTGGCTTTCAGTTCAGTCACTTCTGCTTCCAGCTTTTTCGCAAGTGCTTCCGCTTCCGTTTTCTCTTCCTGCTTGATTCTTTCTTCAGCTGCCTTCTGGTTATCCAGTGTCTTCATGTTGCCGTCCGTTGCCAGACGTGCGATTCCCCGTGGCAATAGGAAGTTCTGTGCGTAACCCTCAGATACTTCTTTCACTTGCCCTTTCTTGCCTTGACCCTTCATATCTTTTATAAAAATGACTTTCATTCGAACAGCCCCTCTTCCTTTTCGATTTCAGCCAGTACGTTCGTCAGCCGTTTTTCTGCCTCTCCAAGCGTTCCTTCAAGCTGCACGGCAGCATTCGTCAAATGTCCGCCACCGCCCAGTCGTTCCATGACAACCTGAACATTCATGCGCCCCAGCGATCTCGCGCTGATGCCAATCAGTCCATCCGGACGCTCACTAATCACAAATGAAGCGACCACGTCAGTCATGTTCAGCAATGTGTCCGCCACCTGGGCGATCATCATCTGTGAAATCTTGCTGCCAGGGTCTGTGACCGCCAGCGCAATGTTCCCGTATACCATTTTAGCATGCTTTATGATTTCTGCCTTAGCAATATATTCTGACAGATCCTCTTTCATCAACCGCTGGATCATAATGGTGTCCGCACCGCTACGGCGCAAGAAGCCTGCCGCTTCGAACGTTCTGGACCCCGTGTGCAGTGCAAAATGCTTCGTATCCACCGTAATCCCGGCAAGTAGAGCCGTAGCTTCTAGCGGAGTGAATTGTACCTTGTCATGAATGTATTGCAAGAGTTCGGTTACCAATTCGGCAGCAGAAGACGCATAAGGTTCCAGATAGATCAACACTGCGTCATTGATGAACTCTTCGCCCCGGCGATGGTGATCCACAACTACGACACGGGTAGCAGACTGTACCAGTTTCGGTTCCATGGTCATGGAGGCCTTATGGGTATCCACTACAACCAGCAACGTGTGCTCGGTCATCATCTGGGTTGCCTGTTCCGGTGATACAAATGCTTTGGACAACTTCTCATCCTTGTTCACTTGCTCCATCATGCGTTCAATCGATGGATTAATTCCATCCAAAACAATCCGTGCTTCCACATTGTACAGACTGGCCGCTTTCCACACTCCGATGGATGCGCCGATCGCGTCCATATCCGGAATTTTGTGCCCCATGATGAGCACCCGATCGCTCTCCTGCATGAGATCACGCAGCGCGTGCGCAATAACGCGGGCTCTTACCCGTGTCCGTTTCTCCACTGCGTTAGACTTGCCGCCATAGAAAGACAGGCGTTGTCCGGACTTCACGGCAGCCTGATCACCACCACGTCCAAGCGCCATGTCCAGACTGGACTGTGCCAGTTCTCCCATCTCGCTGATGCTATCCGATCCAAACGCCAGTCCGACACTGAGTGTCATTGGCACTTTGAGGTCAGCAGTCATCTCCCGAACTTCATCCAAAATGACAAATCGGCTCTGCTCCAGTTCCTGCAAAGACTTATGATTCAACATCAACAGATAACGATCAGAAGACAGACGGCGCAGGTACACTTCGTACCGCTTGGCCCATGACGTAATCTCGCTAGTCACACGGGCAATCAGCGCTGTACGCTGTTGATCGTCCATGCCTTGGGCAGCCTCGTCCAGATTATCAAGAACGAGAATTCCCAATGCAAGGCGTTCATTTTCATATTTATCACGAAGAATGGCTAGCTCTGTAATCTCGTATACATATACATACCGCTCCTGCGGGTTATGAATAACTCCATAATGCCGATCATCCAACTGGAATTCGTCATGCAACTCCTTGGATGAATGTTCCTTCGTCCCATCCTTCTTCTCTTTAGGCTGAGGAAGTTTGGGAAACAAATTAAGTAGCGGATTACCCACCATTGTCTTCTCCTGGAACATCTCCGCGACAAAGCGGTTATGCCACTCTACCGTACGATCTTCGCTGTACAGCACAATTCCGAATGGAAGCATGCTGACCGCTTCCCCCTCCATCCGTTTGATCCGAATAGACAGGCCATTAATGTAGTCGTTAAGCTCACGGCGGAACGCGAGCTCCGCCTTAATCATGACGATTCCCAGCGCCGAAGCCAGTATCAGACTAATCAAACCAAGCGTCCAGTTATAAATGGTAACGAACATAACGAGCAACAGCAGCAGTATGAACGCCCATACGGTATAGTAGCCGTGCCAGCGTTTCTTCAGAAATTTAGGCATGACTCATCACCCTATCGTTTTGATTTCGATATTGCCTCACGAAGCGGGAACGCCAGATCGATAATTCCGATAATCCGAAGCGGACCAATGAAGAAGACCGCAGCCGCCAGGAAATATGGTATAACCGGATTCCATTTCTTTGTATGTGAGAGAAAGAAGAAGAAACCGATCGCTTGAATCATGAAGCCCAGATTAATTAACGGGGACAGATTCATAGCAATCATAGTCCAGTATGTTCCATCACTTTGTCTGGAGATCACTTCAATCAACAGTGCGAGGAAATAATACCAGATCAACGCACGCGGCATACGCCATTCTCTCGCTGGTGGAAGTTTCGATACCACCACACCCATCACGTTCAGAATCGGACGAGCAATGGCGTGTGTAATAAAGGCCATTACCATCGATGTAACAACGAGAGCAAACGGAATCATAAGCTGTGTTTGTTTGGCAACATCCTCGGTCATCTCAGGTGTCCATGCAAACCCGTTGATCATCTGATTCGATGTATTGGTTAACGGTTCAATGGTCAATTTGACCACATCTTCAATATAACTGGACAGGTCGAATTGGAAAATGACACTGCCGACCAAGAGCAACAACAAGTATTCTGCCAACATCATGCCACTTCCCGCCATCAGGGCGAACAGGGCCGATTTGCGTGTTTTATACGCGTGACCCATAACGATCGCAGGCAGGGTAAAGATGAGTAATAGTAACAGATAGATGGGGTGGAATACGACCAAAATAACGGCTACGGGCACGAGATGCCATATAAATGATTTTAAAGATAATGAAGCATACAAAATAACTCCCGGAATCATCATAAAAAATATGGCAAGTACCGATAAAGGAGTTAACAGCGAAAGTAGCAAGAGCAGATAAACTGCGCTCCAAACAGCTGATTTAAAGCTAAATTTCAACAAATTCACCTCTTACGCATATGATCTTCTAGCGAGGAAATATCCTGGTACCAGTCTTCAAGCTGGTGACCTTCCTGTTTATGCTTTTTCAACTTCTCAACTAGCAGTGCATCCAGATCCTTGAAAGGAATACCGAGCCTGCGGCCCAATATGTAACTACTCATAATCAAACTGGCAAGACTGTCCCCGATTCGAGTTGTACTGCCTTCCCATAACGCCTTGAATAATCGGGATACCTGATCAAGCACTTCGGTTTTCAGCCATTCAATCACTTTAGCGCGTTTGGCTACATCCAGTTCTTTAGGCATTTGGCGAAAGTCACTCTCCCCCGAAAAAGCTTTATTCTCGATTATAGCATAAAAAGAGGGCCCGCAAAATTACCCCAAAAAGCGGAGAAGTTCTCCGAAACTGATGTCAGGTACTTATGCGGAGTCCTCCGTACATCCTATCGACCTATATATTTGTAAAAAACTTCGAATGTGCCCTTGGTTCAGGACTTCTTAAGTTTAACATGATACCGGACGGCTGTGATTATCCCTAATGACACAATAATGTTTAAATTCGTAACAGCCTTACTTAGCCTTGATCGATTCTTTGGCTACAATGCCCTCGCAGTACTCAATAATCTGACTCCGTCTGACAATACCAATGAACCGTTCCATATCATCGACCACAGGAACAAAGTTCTGAACTTTAGCCAGATTAATCAGGTCCTCCATGTTGGCATCAATGGATACGGGTTTAATATCCAAGCGAAGGGGAACGTCCTTGAGCAAGAACTTTGAAGCGTTTTCAAATGAAATCTTTCCCTCGGCATTCTTCATATACCACAGTAAGTCGCCTTCGGTAACCGTACCAATATATTTGCCCTCTTTATTCAAAATGGGTACCGCTGTAAAACGATGATATTCCATCCGTTCCAACGTTTGCCGCAGCGTAGAATCCGACGTCACGCACGTAACCTCTTGTTTGGGTAGCAAAAAAAATGCGATGTTCATACCCTTGTGTATCCTCCTTGTGAATTTCTTCGTTCAACTTATCTCGCTCAACTTATATTATACGGATCAGAACGCAGGATGTTCCAAAAGGATAATAGTTCTCACTACAAAGAAAAAAAACAGCAGCCCGCGAATAAACGTACTGCTGATTGTGGTCTACAACACATCATTGGTATGGAATTGGTTATTCAATCTTTTGCCGGTCAGGGATCATTACTTCACCGGCTGGGGTCGATTGATCCATCCAGTTGTTAATCAGCTCTTTGGCATAATGGACATCTTTCTCGTCAGCCTGACCATAATAGATACCGTCTTTTTTCATCCCCTCACCCAGAATGGTGAAGCTTGAAATCTGCGGTTTCTCCTGAGTAAGCACTTGTTTAGCCAGATCAATAATGAAAGAAGCTCGCATATCCGTCTGGAAGCTGTCTCCCATGATCTGAATCAATTCCGGGATTTTGGCGATTTGATTCAAATTCAGCATCTCATTCGCCATCGCGTTCAAGAAAATCTGCTGCCGCTTGGTACGATTAAAATCGCTATCCTCACGATATCTTACATAATACAGTGCTTCCTGCCCGTCATAGATCGGCTTACCGCCTTCAATCGTGAATTGCACATGATCCGGGTTCTTGTTTACAATGTCCTCATCAATTGGCAGTTTTACACCACCAAGCGCATCAACCACTTTTTTGATTCCGTCGAAGTTGATCGTTGCATAGTAACCCACATCAGCATCAAGAAATTTCTCCACGGTATTGATGGACATATTCTCCCCACCAAAAGCATAGGCATGCGCCAGCTTATCATAATCATCTACGCCGTCCTTGTTAGCATCCCGTCCCACAATCTGCACATACGTATCACGTGGAATGGATACCAGAAGCACGCGGGATTCCTTGGGACGTACTACAGCATAGATAACCGTATCCGAACGTCCGCGCGTCTTCTCATAGGCTCGTTTGTCCGAACCGAGCAGTAACACGGAGAAAGGTTCCTTACGATATACCGTTGGATCAGGCGTATTGTTGCCTTCTTGCGGTACATAAGAACGGGATAACTGATCTTCTACCGAACCGGCGAGAAACAGATCAAATGCCGCTACAGCCAGTTGCTGACGGAACAAATAACCTCCGATTAACAAAACAACAAGTGAAACGAGCGTTATATATAGGCCTTTTCTTCTTTTCTTCTTCTTATCTTTAGTTCTGCTTTTCATCCATTGATTCCTTCTTCACTGTCAAAATGATACTGCCTACTATATAAGTTTCATCTAATATTTACACTAATAACGGAGAGGTCAGAAAAAACCTGAAGAAGTGTAGCTAAAAGCTTTCTGAAAGAAAGCTGCATCGAAAGCACACGCTTCGCCTTTATCAACGGATTTTTACCTTTTGAATAAGGTAATTTAAAAAAAATCTGGGGATAACAGCGATCGGAAGGTTATTCTGAACTCGCAGTGATGAAGTGTAACGATTCGTTCAACTTATATAATACCAATTAAACGTCTGGGATGCCTTGTGACTCGGTGTTCACTGAAGTTTTCTCTCTCTGGAATCAAGACACCGCTTACGCTCGTTCTATTGTAATCATTGCAGGAGCAAGAAAAGTTACAATCCGGTTAAATTGAAAAGAACAGCGACTCCTTTTTAGTTTCAAAAGGTACACTGTTCTCTTCATTTTCACATGCGATCCTATCCGTTCGTGGACACACTTTCCACATGTTGGCTCTTCTCTTTTTGACGCAGACGTCCCGTTATAAGCGCAGCTACCAACGTAAGCACACTGAATACCACCGCAGACCAGAAAAGGCCATTGTAACCCTGCCCTGTCGTTTGATGCACTGCCTGGAGCAACACATCACGGATACCTTCATCAGGAATCTGGGACAGGCCCTCTGTCAGACTGGAGACATCACTCCCTGATGCCCCTCCCGAGGCATATTGTTGTAGCATCTCGGGCGGCACCTGAATTCCTTTGTCAGCGAACCCTGCCTGAATGTTGGACCCCAGGTTAATGAAAGAACGTGCCAGGAATCCGGCAAAAATGGTAGGTGCAATAGCCATCGCCATCTGGCGGAATAACGAGCTGGTCGCTACCGCGATGCCTTTGTTGTTCTCCCCCGCCTGTTCTGTGACAAGTACGTTAACTGGCGCACCCAGCATCATGCCGAAACCGATACCTACGAGTGTACTCGCGATGACAAATTGCCAGATATGCTCCACCCATAGCGGGAACAGCAGGAATCCAATGGCAGATAGCAGCCCCGCAACCGATAACGTCCAGATTGGCCCTTTGCGGTCAACGAGGTATCCACCTCCACCTGCCCCGATGCCGGATGCCAGCGCGAGCGGAGTGAACCAGTACCCGGAAGCCGTATTGGATACGCCAAGATATTGTTCAACAAAACCTGGAATAAAGATCACCGAGGCCAGAATGGCTCCGGAGAAAAAGGCAATTAACAGCGTCCAGCGAAAGGACGCAATGCCCAGAAGCTGTGTCGATACAACAGGTTCACGTTCAGATCCTTCCAGCCTTTTTTCCATGAAGTAAAAGAGCACCAGAATGATCACACCTGCCAAGAAAAAGCCGTAGAACATCGGTGATCCCAGGCTTTGAAGCATGTTCACACCGTCCAGATTGCTGAAGCTATACATTAAGCTGAGTACACCCAACGTTAGGACAGCAATACCGCTCCAGTCCACTGCTGCACGATTCAGTTCCTGCTCTTCCTGAATGAATCGAATACCTGCTATGAATAGCAGAATAGCGATAGGTACATTGATCAGGAATAACCAATGCCAGTTGCCAGTAAGATCCAGTATAAAAGCACCGACATTGGGTCCCAAAATAGCGGCAACACCATTCATACCTCCGAGCAGACCCAAAGCTGTACCCTGACGCTCCGCCGGGAACTTGCTTAATACGTATGAGCTGGCAATGATAAAGATCCCCCCGCCGCCCAAAGCTTGAATGACACGAGCAATCAGGAAAAAGGTAAACGATGTGCTCAGCGCGACGAGCAGGGACCCGATCCCAAACAACGCCACTTCAATCAGAAATAGTTTCTTGCGACCATAACGGTCCGACAGTTTGCCCGCAATAGGTACACTCACCGCAAGCCCAAGCGTGTAAAGCGTAATCGTCCAAGCTCCCCATGTTGGCGACACACCAAATGATGCATTTAAAGTGGTCAGTGAAGAGGTGATGATCCCGTTATCCAGCGCAGCCATAAATACTCCTATGGCAAACAGGATTAGCGGCCATTTCATTTGTTTTTGCATCACATTTTACCTCCCGATCAGATCGTAAATTCAGTATCGTACAGTTGGTTTGGTACATATATATTAAACCGAGTTGAATAATAATGACTCACTGGTCATTTTAAAACAAAAGAAAACCATATGTCAATTTAATAATATGGTTATATGGATCAATTTACCTCTGATTCGATAAAATAGAGTTGCCACAGGTTCAATCGCACCTGCGGACAGCCCTCATATCTTATCTAATGTACTAACGCTTGCGTAATGCTTCAATAATCTGGTCTGACTCGGTTTGTTTGACAGGTGGATCATTGGCGTCCTGAAGGTCTCTTTGATGATGCCTATGTACGCCCTCTCATTTTGAGCCCGAAAACCCATAGTTGAACAACTTCCGAGTCTCCACAAAACGCCCTTCACGAGTATCTGTTCCAAATACAACTGATATCAGTCTTTTGCCATCACGTTCAGCTGTCCCCACAAAATGATATCCGGAATCTTCATCATACCCGGTCTTCAATCCGTCATTCCCATCGTAAGCATATGGCCCACCAATGGAGGACAACATCCAGTTCGTGTTGCTCATGTACATCCCTTTTTGGTGCATTGATACTTGCATTTGACTGGAAATTCTTAAAATCTCGGGATGGTTATTCAGCAGATATCGCGCAAGCTTGCATGCATCTATAGCCGTCATTAAGGTCTGCCCTTGTATATCCATCGGACGGTTAGGACCAAGCAGCTTTTCACTGAGGCCCGTTGAATTCGTGAATTGTGTATCCTCAGACAGCCCAATCTGAGTTGCTTTCTGATTCATCTGTTGCACGAACTTCTGCTCTGTACCACTGATATGTTCAGCCAGAGCAACTGTTGCATCATTGGCTGAATAGACAGCTACGATCTCGAACAACTCCTGAACGGTGAATTGCTCTCCCTGTTTCAGGGTCAATTGACTGCCCCCAACGGAGCTAGCATATAGACTCACATTCACAAGATCATTCCAGCTTATATCACCATTGATCACGGCCTCCATCACTAACAGTTCTGTCATCAACTTACTGACGCCTGCCGGAGCAATTTCTTCGGAGCCGTTAAAATCCATTAAGATCTGTTCAGAGTTCATATCCATTAATACTGCAGATTCAGCTTTAATTCCCGGTTTGCCTACCAGCATGTCCGGTTTCACACCCAAATATATAATGAGCAGCAGAGCCAGCAGCATACCTGCCCGTTTCCACCATTTTTTCATAAAATGATCACCTCTTACCTATATAGACGAAGTGAAGAGGCATTTTGTCTGCACTTTTTTGAAAAAAAGTTAAATTTTTTTTATTTTTTGGTTACAAAAAAAACATGAACTCCGTACACCCATGCCAGAGTGTACAGAATCCATGTTTTGAAAGACACTTTAGTTCAATCTCCCAGGAGAAATCTTCATTATAATCTAGCAACCGACTTCTTAAAGGACCCCAATCCTTACAGCTGCTAATTTAAGAATGTGTTACTCAGCTACAACCGCTTTGTCTGCATTAACTTGCAGGTCGCTCAGGTAAACGCCTGTTCCATCACCAATCGCATAGTTCATTACACGTTTGTTAACTGGTGCTACAACTGCACGATACAGTGTAGGGAATACAGGAACTTCATCTACCATGTATTGCTGCCATTGATTGTAGATTTCTTTACGCTTGTCTACATCAAATGCTTCAGCAGAGATACCTTGTGCCAGCAATTTGTCATTCTCTTCGCTGGAGAATCTGGAGAAGTTGTAGAGTGCATCGCGGCCATACAGACCAGATGGATCTACGTCAATACCAACGCCCCATGCGGCTTGATACACATCAATGTTCGGATCATCTTTACCTGTGTTACCTACACGGTCATAGAAGTTGTTGAATTCAACCATTTCCAGGTTTACTTTCAAACCAATAGCTGCCCATGATTGAACGTAATAACGTGCCAATGGTTCAGCTGTGTCGCCACCAGTCATGGATACAAAGTTGATTTCGAGTGGTGATCCATCCGGATTGGTACGGAATTCACCATCCAGTTTGTAACCAGCTTCGTCGAGCAATGCTTTCGCTGCTTCTGGATCATACGTTACACCCGGATTGCTGGCATCATGGAATTCTGGATGAGACGGTGGAATCAGGGTTGTTGCGTTCCAACGCAGACCATTATAGAAACGTTTACCCACTTGATCGTTATCTACAGCCATCCACATTGCTTTACGCAAGTTTTTATCTCCCATTTTTGCTTCAGCATTGCTTTTAACTTTTCCGTTCTCTTCATCCCACGTACCCAGTTTGAAACCGATGTACGTATAAGCACGATCGATTGCACCCAGGAATTCTACGTTAGACAGGTTAGCATTGTCTTTATATTGATCTGTCGGGAATGCATCCACGAGATCTACCCCGCCAGATTTCAGTTCTTGAACAACCGTTGTCGGGTTGATAACTTTCAGAGTTACACCATCCAGTTTTGGAGCCCCACGCCAGTAGTCATCGTTTTTAACAAAAGTTACAGACTCACCTGGAGTGATAACATCCACTTTAAATGGACCAAAACCAATTGGTTTTTCACGTACTTCTTTGGAAGAAGACATTTTTGCTACATCCATATCTCCGAAGATATGTTTAGCCAGTGGATACGTCCATACGCCACCTGTCAGCAGGGACGGAGTAGATTCTTTATACGTAATGCTGATTTGTTTGTCGCTCAGCACTTTAATACCAGAGATTGTTTTTGCTTTTCCAGCATGATACTCGTCCATACCTACTACACTAGTGAAGTTGGAGTCGTAACGTGGACCATCATACGCTTTGTTACCAATAACTTCATAAGCAAACTGCAGATCTTCAGCCGTTACCGGCTTGCCATCATGCCAGTTTACATTGTCACGAATGGTCAGTGTGAACGTTTTGCCATCTTCGGAAGTCTCATATGTTGCAGCACCATCATTGGTGTATACATAGTCTTTATCCCAAGTCAGCAAGCCTTCATCGAACCATTGAAGAACCTGAGCATCCGGGTTACCGGAATAGAAGTTAAAGTTCAGTGTACCTTCAAAAGCAGTATCCGATACAAGTCCGAATGTAATCGATCCACCCTCGATCGCAGTACCCTCATTCGTTTTGACATTGTTGAAGTCTTCAATGGAGTAAACGCCCTCTTCATTAGCAGGTTTTTCCTCCGTTTTTCCCTCTTCTGTGTTGGAAGCTGGAGCTGGAGTAGCTGCTTCTTTCTCAGAGCACGCTGCGAGCACCAATACAAAGACCAACATCATCGTGAAAAATAGTCCCCGTGAAAATAATCCCTTTTTCATGAACCTTTCCTCCCTTTTTTTAACCTCTTCTTTGTCTTGCATCAGTCGCACGCTTTAGGGCTTGACCGACATTATTTATACTCAACATCAATACCAGAATCAGTACCGATGCGGGTAGCCATATCCACCATCTGGACTCCAGGGTTTGCGGATTACGTGCATAACTTACGAGTGTTCCAAGACTGGGTGTACTTTCCGGAAAACCAAATCCCAGAAAAGACAACCCGGATTCAAGGCCGATATTGGAAGCGAGATTCAATGTCATCGTTACGATAATGATTGAACTCAAGTTCGGAAGAACCTGCGAGACAACAATTTTAAAGTGGGAAGAACCGAGTGTTTTGGACGCTTTGACATACTCGAGTTCACTCTCTTGCAATGCCTTTGAGCGAATCAATCTGGCTATTCCCATCCATAAGAAGGCTGTCATGATCAATGAAAATGAAACAATGTTGTACTTAGGTACGGCTGTGACAAATGCGATAACCATCATCAGGAACGGAAGAATCATGAAAAAGTCTACGATCCGCATAAACAGGTTATCAATCATTCCACCGAAATAACCAGACAGAACCCCAACAAGGATACCGATAATTCCCGTCATAACAGTTACTAGGATACCAATGCTTAACGAGTTACGTGTCCCAATGACTAGTTGGCCAAATACATCCCGGCCTCCGTAATCCGTGCCTAGCCAGTATTGTGCAGAAGGTGGTTCATATAAGGCAAACAAGTCTACCTTAACGATTTCATCCTGATCTAAGATTATGGAAGTCCCATATACAAGGAGGATAACAAGCCCCAAGAATATGAGGGAAACCAAGGCAACCTTATCTCTAACCAGCTCTCTCCACAATATATTCAAGCTAGAGGGGCTTTTATCAACCTTCTGTGAAGTTACAACAACATCATTGGTCTTGCTCATCTTGTTTTCACCCCGAAATCTTCAAGTTCTTACTTAATGCGAATACGCGGATCGACTAATCCTAGAATGATATCAGACAGCAATGATCCCAGAATGGTAGCTATCCCGTATAAGAGTACAAGTGCGGTAACCACACTGAAATCCCTTAAAGAGATGGAATTCAGGAACAACTGTCCCATACCCGGATAGCTGAATATACTCTCAATAAATATAGTACCGCCGATCAATCCGGTAATCTCATATCCGAAAAATGCAGCAATTGGCAACAAGGAGTTCCTAAGGATATGTCTGTTGTATATGCGGGACTCCGAAGCGCCTTTGGCTCTCGCGGTAAGAACGAATTCTTTATGCTTGATGTCGATAATCTCGCTACGCAGGTACTGTACCGTCGAAACGGTGGAAATCAACGCCATTGATAGTGCTGGCAGTAGCAGATGGTGTATCTTGCTTACGACATAATCGAATGTTCCAGGAGTAAGACCCGGTGCCACGCTTCCTCCTGTTGGGAACCATCCAAAATGGAATCCTAAGACCCAAACCATCACCAGTGCGAATATGAACAGCGGTGCTGCAAATCCCAAGTACGTGTATCCTGTAATCAGTCGGTCAGACCAAGTGTCGTTGTAACGACCACTGATAATTCCGAGTGGGATAGCAATGAGATACGTTAAGACGAGTGTGGCCAAAGCGAGCCAGAATGTATTGGCAATCCGCTGGCCAATCAGATCCGTAACCGGCATTTTGAAGCGGAAAGATTGTCCAAAATCTCCGACAGCTGCATTCCTAATCCAGTCCCAATATTGCACATACCATGGATTGTTTAGTCCGAGTCGCTCACGTTGTTCATCCAGTGCTTTCGGATCGATACTTGGATCAAGCAGTCCGGTAAGTGCATCCCCCGGCATAGCCTTGGCCATCAGAAAGACCAAGAGACTGAGCAAAAAAACCTGAGGAATCATTATGATAATTCTGCGTACTATTGTTTTCCACATATGACCTTCAACCTTTCTGAGGTAGAGCTACTCGGTGAGTATTGGAAATGGATTGGAGCGAGTAAGCAAGTCCTTCCTCATCAAAGAAATTACGGTATGAATGTTCATACTCGGACTTAATCTGCTGACGGAAAGCTATCATTTCCTCACGCTTGGTTGGGTCCATATCCGGTATGGCTGCAATAAGACGTTTGGTATAGATGTGTTGTGGATTTTCAAAAATATCATTCGTAGTGCCCTGTTCCACATATCGACCTTTATACATAATTCCAATCTCATCACACATATGGCGGATGATGCCCAGATCGTGACTGATGAACAGATACGTCAGATTCAGTTCTTTTTGAATTTCCTGCATGAAGTTGAGTACCTGGGCCTGTACGGATACATCCAGTGCAGATACAGGTTCATCAGCGATAATTAGCTTCGGCTTCAGTGCAATAGCCCGTGCAATGCCAATCCGTTGACGCTGCCCGCCTGAGAATTCATGCGGATATTTGTAGATGGATTCCGGACTCAGGCCAACCTTTTCAAGTAATTCTCTTACTTGTCTTTTCTCCTCGGTAGCTGTCAGACGCTCATAGTTACGGAACGGCTCAGCGATGATATCGATAACACGCTTCTTTGGATTCAGTGATGAGTATGGGTCTTGAAAAATCATTTGTACATCCCGCTGAAGCTGCCTGTTCTTACGTCGCTCCGTAGCCAGATTTTTGCCGTTAAACAGAATCTTTCCGTCAGTGACATGGTTTAGCCCAATAATGGCTCTGCCTGTTGTTGTTTTGCCTGACCCTGATTCGCCAACGAGACCATAGGTCTGTCCTTGTTCAATGGAGAAGCTAACATCATCAACAGCCTTTACACTGCCAATTTCCCGTTTAAGCAATCCACCGCGAATCGGAAAGTGTATCTTGAGCCCTTCTACTTCGAGTAATGCCATTATGTTATTCCTCCTCAGCTTTGGTCAGGGAAATGAAAGTGCTGGTAACAGGTACACCGTACAAAGTGACCTGGTGCAATTTCATGCATCTGTGGGTTCTCTTCATGAGCCGATTCACTAATCCATGGAATTCGGGCTTTGAATCTGCACCCTTTGCGAGGAAGATTTTTGAGTGATGGTACGATACCTTGTATGACATGTAATTTGGATCTTTCTTCAGACAGGGTGGGAATAGAGTTCAACAGTGAGCGGGTATATGGATGCTTCGCATCGTTCATCAATGTGAAGATATCTGCGATTTCAACAATTTCGCCTGCATACATAACTGCAACGCGATCAGCCATCTCAGCTACGACACCCAAATCATGTGTAATCAGAATAATGCCTGCGTTAATTTCATTCTTCAGATCACGGATCAGCTCCAGAATCTGTAGTTGAATCGTAACGTCAAGCGCCGTCGTTGGTTCATCGGCTATGAGTAGTTCCGGTTTGTTGGCAATCGCAATGGCAATAACAATTCTCTGTCTCATACCACCAGATAGTTCGTGGGGATACTGCTTGTATATTTGTTCGGGACGTGGAATCCCTACCTGATTCAATAAGTGAATGACCTTTTCTCTCTTCTCTCTGGAAGACAGTTTGGACTGATGAAGTGTGAGAATCTCTTCAATCTGTTCACCAATAATCATTAGAGGATTTAGTGCGGACAATGGGTCCTGAAAAATCATGCCCATTTCTTTACCGCGTAGCTTGTTTAACTTGTTTGGGGAGATGTTGGCAATATCTTGTCCTTTATAGAGAATCTGGCCTTCGATTTTTGCTTTGTTATGCAAACCCATAAGAGAGAATGCAAAAGCACTTTTACCTGACCCGGATTCACCTACAATCGCCAACACTTCATTTTTCTTCACCTTAAGGTTAACGTGATCCACTGCTGCATAATAGTCATCTTCAATTCTGAATGATGTTGTTAGATTTCTGACTTCCAATAGCTCTGTATTCAAATCAATCACCCTAACCCCATAATTTCCGTAGATTGTATTCGTGTGTAGAGGAATGCATCCACTGTATATTTCCAAGTTCTTGAAGATAACGAACAATAGCTTATACAAAATACCAAATTGTTAGGAGAAACAAGTTTAAGAGACTTATATTTAGACCATTGGTCAATTAATGTTGATAATTCCTAGCGGAATTATACATCAAAATAATTAATGTAATCATACGTGTAATTTTAGCTAACGTCAATGCTTATTTTGAGATTTTTGGTATAAATGTTTTTTATACTACAGATTTGGATATTAGTAATACTATAAAGGCATATAGCAGGGATTTTGAGAGGTGTTATCTTGTTTTTAGCTGTGAGGTGTACATAGGCAATTAGTCAAAATAACATATACATAACATAGTAGTTACATCTAATGTATGTGTATGCTTTAATTTAAGTAGACATTCTTAATTTTGCGTGAGGTAAATGTTACATATATGAGTGGTGATTATATCTCGATCCATAGCTGAATTTTATTGAACCAGAGCCGTTATGCTTAACAATTGAAATAATATGTGCGATCAGAGTAAAAAATCTAGTTAATCTAGTATAGTTTTATTTATTTGCTAATGTAAAGACCAAATTGTCATCTTTTATCATTTATTTTACAAAAGAAAGAAAAAAGCCCTGCAAAATGCAGAGCTTATCTAATATTTATTCATTTAAATGTATATAAAGTACCCTTTACTGAGAATCAGGAGGTCTTTTACCACGTTTTAACTCATTGATACTCAAGCCAAAATCCATCTGCAAGTGAGGATAGTCCGGGAAGTTTGCCCAGTCTCCACCCCAAGTGAAACCTAACTCTTTGGCGAGATCCACAACTTCCATCCAGTCTGCCTTACCATTCCCGTTATCATCACGTTCCATATCCCACACCACATCACCGTCAGGCGTCCTCAATGCAAAATCAATTGCTAATCCGTAGTTATGATATGACTCACCACCACGCGCATTAGTAACGATATTGCCTGCACTTGAGCGTCCTTGGTTAAATAGTGCATCTTGCTCCTCGGAACTTCGGTAGCCGTGGGTGATAACAATCTCTATTCCACGTCTCGCTGCCTTACGTACCAATAATTTCTCATTCTCTGCTACCACAGGATGTAGGCCGGTGATTGGCAGAGCTTCTTGGATTGTTGTCCCGGGCCACATATTATCTATATCACCTTTTTGCTGTAACCATACATATATAATGGAAAGTAAAAGAGTAGCTATAATCCAGGTTTTCAGACTGCTCTTTTTTCTCTGTTTGCCTTTACGTTTTGATGTATTCATATCCACTCCTGGTGTTTATTCTGAAATAAACAGCTATTCCTGCTGCATGAACCTTTTCAATAGGTTAGACTCTATTATAATTCATTTGAGCCTTGAATGCTTCTATCACCATCGTATTGAATTCTTCCATTTGTTAGAGTGGATCTGTTATTTCTATTACTTCTATTGATATATACAAAAAAGCAGCCGGCTATAAGCCGACTGCTTCGTATGCAAGCTGAGTAAAAACTACTCAGTTGTGTATGGCAATAATGCGATTTGACGGGAGCGTTTGATTGCAATCGTCAGCATGCGTTGATATTTAGCGCTAGTACCTGTTACACGGCGTGGCAAAATTTTTCCACGTTCGCTGATAAATTTACGAAGCAAGTCCGTATCTTTATAATCGATGTGAGTAATTTTGTTAGCTGTGAAGAAGCACACTTTACGACGTTTATTACGGCCGCCACGACGTGCCGGTCTTTTATCGTTGTCTCCGCCTTCTCTTTGCTTGAAGCCCATGCTTTTCAGTCCTTTCCTATCATGTAACCCATATCTCCTAAGAGTATCAGCTCATGTTAAAATGGCAAATCATCATCCGATATATCAATCGGTTTTCCGTCATCGGAAAAAGGATCCTGATTGTTGCTACGCGAATTATTGTTATTGTTCGCGCGTCCGCCGCCTCCATAAGAAGGCTCTTCACGCATTGGTTGCCCACCGCCGCCACCGCTATTATCACGGTTAGCTGACTCCAAGAAACGGACATTATCGGCAATAACTTCGGTCACGTATACACGTTTTCCTTCGTTATTCTCGTAGTTCCGTACTTGAATGCGTCCTTCGACTGCAGCCAGGCGTCCTTTGCGCAAGTAGTTTGCACAGGTCTCGGCAAGCTGTCTCCAGGTTACGACCGGAATGAAATCGGCTTCCTTTTCTCCCCCTTGGCTTGTAAACGGTCTGTCCACTGCCAAAGTAAATTGCGTAACTGCTACTCCTGCTGGAGTGTAACGCAACTCAGGATCCCGGGTTAACCGTCCGATCAGAATGACACGGTTCAACAATGTAATCCCCTCCTTCAGAGCGTATTGGTGCGTTAATCACGAGTTGTCTTAAGCAGACTTAACGTCGTTGGTAATGAGATAACGAATTACTTCGTCAGAAATCTTCATGAGACGCTCAAGTTCAGTTACAACTGCTGGTTCAGCAGTGAAATGTACCAGAACATAAAAACCATCACGGAATTTCTTGATCTCATACGCAAGACGGCGTTTACCCATAACGTCGTGAGCTGTAACTTCACCACCGCCGTTGGAGATGATGCCTTGGAATTTATCGACTGTAGCTTGAACAACTTCTTGCTCAATGTCAGGACGAATAATGTACATCACTTCATATTTGCGCATAATTTTCACCTCCTTATGGACTCTGGCCCTCAATCTAGGTTGAGAGCAAGGAACGAGCACAAACTCGAACTATATTAATATAACAAATACCGAGTCAAAGTGCAAGCAAACGTTCCCTGTACATATTGGCACATGATCAGCCCGGCTATGGAGCACACTACAGAAGCAACAAAGTAACATAATCTGCAGAGGAGGTTTTGTCATGGGTGAAAAAACCGAGTTTGAACCAGGAGATAAAGCACCAAACGATGGAGAGTACACGGAAGTTGGGGAAAAAAGCTTTGTCACGGAAATTCAAAACCCGAAGCGGGTAACGCTGCAAAAAGGTGAAGCTTTTCCCGAAACAAGCAATCATAATCGCAAGTGGAAGAAGCTGACCAAAGCCCGTGTCCATTAATCGCAATTCTTTTTTACGATCCATGTATATAAAACGGATTAAAGCACATAATACAATTAGGCGGTGCACGAGAGAGGTGTGGTTCCGTTGGACAACGAAGCCGATCATTCGCTGTTGGAGATTCATCACGTAATTTAAGAAGCAAGTGGTTATGTGTAGTAAGGCCCTTCGTCTGAAGCACGCGTATTGCTATGTGCAGTACACCAAGTGTCTGATTGTTACGACCGATTGTTTCCTAACAAACAAATGCACCGCCGGATAAAGAGCCCTTCGGGGCTCTTTATTTTTCGTTTTAGTCATTAATGATGCATCTGATATGGATACGTGTTCAATACATTTTCAATAAAACGTTATACAAAAAAAGACTTTCCTAATGGAAAGTCTTCTTATCGATCTTTTTATTAAACTCAATGTGTATTGAGTAAATTACAATTGAAGTGGCGGAAAGGGTGGGATTCGAACCCACGCACGCTGTGACACGCCTAACTGATTTCGAGTCAGCCCCCTTGGGCCTCTTGGGTACCTTTCCGCAGCAATATTGATTATAGCATGATCATTTGCAGAACGCAACACTCCTACGGAGCCTAAATGTAAACGTTATTACGCGTACTGCATCCCGAATCACTGCATGATCATGATTCAGTGGAATCTTCGGCTGAACGCAATACTTTCTTCATGTTTTTCTCGAATTTTGCTCTAGGAATCAATACACTATGCTTACATCCGACACACTTGATCCGAATATCCATACCCATTCGAATGATCTCCATCTCATTGCTGCCACAGGGATGCTGCTTCTTCATCTGCACGATATCCCCAAGCTGGAAACTTTTACGCTCCACCTGTGCCATCCCCCTCATCTTTCTCCAAAGCTGCTGCCTGTTCCAATGCTGCTTGATGACTCATCTCATGATACTCCAGCGTTTTTTTCACATCGCCCTGAATCTGACGTTCCACCGAAGCACGAGAGTTAGGCATACATTCAGCCACAATTCGCACCACATACTCAGATGTAGACATCGACTGAATACCGAGCACATCCGGCACCTTCACAATATTTAGGTCACGCTCTTCAATCCCAACCAAAGACTTCTTCACCAGATGTACCGACTCATCGAGACTTAAGTCCGCCTTCATTGGGATATCCACTACAGCCAGCGAATTCGACATGGAGTAGTTCGTTACACTTGCAATCGCCCCGTTTGGGATAATGTGCACCTCACCCTGCCAGCTGACCAGTTTGGTAGTTCTAAGTCCGATCACTTCAACCGTTCCCTTGTAGGTTCCCGTCTGAATAACATCCCCCACAGCGAACTGGTCCTCCAATATAATGAAGAAACCGGTAATAACATCCTTGACCAGACCCTGTGCACCAAAACCAATGGCAAGCCCAAGCACACCTGCACTCGCGAGTAGCGGTCCAACTTGGATATTGATCTCAGATAACAGTAGCAGAATCATAATGAAATTACATGTTATGGAGGTCGCATTTTTCAACAGTTCCCCTACGGTTACGAATCTGCGCGGATTCACGCGAATCTTGCCTTCCTGCTTGCGTTCCATGGAACGATCTATAATTCGATATACTACCTTAATGACAATACGGGTGATGATAAAAATAATGATGATCCGGATTGAGCTGAACATAATGTTAAGCCACATATCGGGATCTGCAATTTTGTTCCAGACTTTATCCGTCCAACGAAGGGCTTCATTTACAGCACCGGCAGCACTGGTCTCTTCCCCTTGAGCAAACTGAAATGACAACATTCATCATGCCTCCTCTACATCGGTATGTTATCATAGCCGTCTTCTGTTTTGAAATAGAGGCCTCGGATTTCTACAAACTCATTACGAATGATCTTCTGCACTCGCTCCAGATCCTCTTTAGGAAACTGGATACATAACGCACAACCTGCTGTAATTTCTTTTGGTGTAGGGAACAAATCAATCTCTATCTCAGCAAACTCCAGCAGCATTTCAGCACGCAGTGCCTGCTGGGTTGAATCAAATGCAATCAGCATCCAATCGTTAATCCATTCGTCCATGTTCGGCTCCTTTCGCCATACGTCCAACCCTGGAGAAAAAGCTTGTCCTCGTGAAGTATAAAACGCTCTACCTTTCCATATACTGTTACTACTATTCCAAGGGAAAGGATAGATCCTATGAATCCTACTTCGCGTTCCTTTTCATCACAAGACATGACCAGTTTGAAAATCCCCCATACCGATCCAGGTATTCACTCGGCCATCACACATCGGTTAATGTTCCATCTCTATAAAGCCCATTCTCTGCAAAATGTAGTGATTGTCTGCATCGGCACAGATCGCTCAACAGGCGACTGCCTTGGTCCTCTGGTCGGATCAGCCCTTTCCAAGTGGGACAGCCCTTTATTCCATCTATATGGTACCTTGGATGAACCAGTCCATGCGATGAACCTGCAAGATACACTCCACAACATACAGAAAACACACCATAACCCTTATGTGATTGGCATTGACGCCTGTCTCGGTCAATCATCCAGTGTGGGATGCATTCAAGTTGTGAATGGTCCACTCAAGCCGGGTGCGGGGGTAAATAAAGAATTACCGCCGGTCGGCGATATCCATCTGACAGGTATCGTTAACGTCGGCGGCTTTATGGAATACTTTGTTCTACAGAACACACGGCTCAGTCTTGTTATGCGCATGTCCGAGATTATATCCAGTAGTCTGTACTCGGCCATTCGGGAATGGCATACACGTTCTACTCTGCTTGCTGTGCCAGAGTAATGGCTTCCTTTTCCTCTGGGGACAGAGTATACGTGGACTCTCCCCCTTTAAGAGGTTTGGCATATACGTAAGAACCGTCACGGTTATATATCCCCGTAAGGATCATGCCATCCTGGCTATCATTAATCATGGCCATTGAGAAGCTCAGATCACTGCCACGCTCTCCATAAGCATTGTATCTTTTCACGCCAACTTTACCTTGAATGCGGGTCAGCTTTTGCATGACAACTTGCAGCTGATTCGTTTGCAGTTTGTGTTCATCCTCAATGCTGTCCATCTGAATTTTCAGATTAATCAGCAACGATTCCAGGTCCTCTACTCCACTGCCAGCCATCATGGCTTCATATTTACGTTTAAACTTTCGTAACTTTGCCCCTTGAACAATACTCACAATCAGCAAGATCATCGTAAGTAATGCCATTCCGCCAATAATCCATAACAGCTGTTCCAGAATCAGCTCGTTTAATTCAGCCATGTAATTGCAACTACCCCTCTATATTTTTGATCAGATTAACGTCTGTCCTGTAATATTATCATTCATTATAAATCAACCCGATATCCATAAGCTTAATCAAGCAATCCTGTATCAAATGAGTTCATCATTTCAACTCTAATCTAGTCTGCCCCAGTCAATTCCAACACTGCCTTAACGAGTGCTTCCACATGTACTCTAGTTGAATTGTATCCCACACTGGCCCTTACTGCTCCGGTAGCGGTTGTACCAGCAGATTCGTGTGCAAGCGGTGTACAATGAAAACCGGAGCGTACCGCAATCCCATAATTCCGATCTAATCGGAAGGCGAGTTGCGCCGAATCATACCCATCTACAGTAAAAGATACTAATCCGGTACGAGGCTGTCCAATCTCTGGACCAAGCATTCGAATCCCCTTAACGGATGACAGCCCATCCATTATATGTTGGGTCAGTTCCCACTCATGTTGGTAGATGAACGCGGGTGTCATCTCAAGTACATGCTTCACACCCGCATTCAGCCCTGCGATCCCGACTGTATTCGGCGTCCCCGCTTCATACCGATCAGGACGCACCTTTGGCTGCTCCAGAGCTTCTGACTGACTTCCTGTTCCTCCATGAAGTAAAGGCTCTATATCGAGCTCTGGCGCAATGTACAAGCCCCCTGTACCCTGAGGACCAAGCAGCCCCTTATGCCCTGGAAAAGCCAACATATCTATGCCCAATTGTTGTACATTCACAGGCATAACCCCAGCACTCTGGGCTGCATCTACCAATAAGATCGCCTGATGTTTACGACATAGGAGCGAAATTTCTCCAATAGGAAGAATACTGCCAAGCAGATTCGAACTATGTGTACATACCACCAATCTGGTATTGGAACGAAACATACGTTCCATTTGCATCAGATCAATGGCTCCGGAAGCATCAACAGGTACATAATCAATCTCTACATTTCGGAGTCTTCTCATGTACTCCAGTGGTCGTCTGACTGAGTTATGTTCAGCCATGGTGGCAATCACATGGTCGCCCTCTCTGAGCGAGCCTTGAATAGCTAGATTTAGCGCTTCTGTCGTATTTGATCCGAATGCAATATCATTCGCATTTTTGATTCCAAAGATATTGGATATGGACTTTCTCGCCTCGAACAATATACGACTTGCCTGAACAGCCATACGGTGACTTCCTCTGCCAGGATTAGCTCCGGCAATCTCCAATGCACTCAACATCGCATCACCGACAGCAGGTGGTTTGGGCCAAGATGTTGCTGCATGATCTAGATAGATAACTCCCTCCACCTCACAACCACCTCTGTCCCATAAATTAATAATTCGCCTGCACATATTGCACATATAACGCTATAAACAAAGAATGACATATCGTTTCTCCATGGTACAGAGGCGATATGTCATGACATGAGTAAGCCCCGCATGTTGTTAATGAATCATAGACCCGACTGTTATTGTAACAATTCCAATAGCCGTTCCAGATCCTGTTGACTGTAGTAGTTGAGCTCAATTTTACCTTTATCTTTATTGTGCTTAATTTTCACTGTTGTTTTGAAACGTTCACGTAAAGATTCTTCCAACGTATCAATGAATGGATCTTTCTTTTTCAACTTCGATTTGGCTTTAGCCTCACCTGTTTTGGAACGATCCAGTTGTTGAACAGCTTCCTCCAACTCACGTACACTCCATTGCTGATCAATGGTTTGTTTGGCCAGTTGCTTCACCATAACCTCGTCTTTAACACCCACGATGGCACGTGCATGTCCCATAGATAATGTTCCACGTGAAACATGGTCTTTAACTTCATCTGGCAATGATAACAGACGCAAGAAGTTAGCAATGTGAGAACGTGATTTACCTACTTTTACAGACAACTCTTCCTGAGTCAACGCGAATTGATCCATTAACCCCTGATAAGCAACCGCAACTTCCATGGCGTTCAGATTCTCCCGCTGCAGGTTCTCAATCAACGCAATCTCCATTACCTGCTGATCACTGAAGTTACGGACTACAGCCGGTACGGTGGCATTACCACAATATTGCGAAGCTCTAAACCGTCGTTCTCCGGCAATAATCTCATAACCTCGTAACACCGGACGAACAATAATGGGTTGTATGACACCATGCTGACGAATGGACTCAGCCAGTTCATGTATTGCGCCCTCATCAAATACTTTACGTGGTTGATAGGGGTTAGCCCGCAGTTGACTAATCGGGATTTCTACGACTTTATCATCGTCATTAATTGAAAGCGAAGGAATGAGGGCATCAAGACCTTTTCCAAGCCGCTTACTCATAAGAAATCACTTCCTTTGCGAGCTCTAAATACACTTCCGCCCCTCTTGAACGAGGGTCATACGTGATAATGGATTGACCATGAGATGGTGCTTCACTAAGCCGTACATTACGCGGAATAATTGTTTGATATACTTTTTGTTGAAAATACTTTTTCACTTCTTCAATAACCTGAATTCCCAGATTGGTCCGCGCATCAAACATCGTCAGCAATACCCCTTCAATCTGCAGGGATGTATTCAGATGTTTCTGTACCAGACGAACCGTATTAAGCAACTGGCTTAATCCTTCAAGTGCATAATACTCACACTGAATCGGAATGATCACCGAATCGGAAGCAGTCAACGAATTAATCGTTAACATACCAAGAGATGGTGGACAATCGATCAGTATGTAATCATAGTTCTTTTTCACCATGGCGAGTGATTTTTTCAAGCGAACTTCCCGTGATATCGTGGACACCAATTCGATCTCGGCTCCGGCAAGCTGAATCGTTGCAGGTATGATATGAAGGCCTTCAATCTGAGTCTCCACAATCGCTTCTTGAGGAGGAACCTCATTAATAATGACATCATATATACAATTAGCCACATCTGCTTTATTGATTCCGACTCCGCTGGTTGTATTCCCCTGAGGGTCAATATCGACAAGCAATACTCTTTTCCCGAGTGAAGCCAGTCCTGCACCCAAGTTAACAGATGTCGTCGTTTTCCCCACACCGCCCTTTTGATTTGCTACGGCCATAATCTTAGACAATTACTTCACCTCAAATAAAATAGGAGTCTTTTCTTGTAGGTTGTGAGATATTGTTAACAAAAAGCAGGCGGCTATCGTCCACACAAACAACAACTACCGTTCCATCAATATACCGACTGTTCTTTAAAAATGTCAGACCTAACTTGCTTTATAGACATAAAAAGCGGCCCATTGCCGCCATAAGCTTCAATTATTTGCGTTTTGGAATATGGATAACGATCTCATAATGATCCTCATGGTCTGCTTCTTTTGTTTTGATGTCCAGACCTGAGCCAGTTACCATATCAATGGATTGGCGAATCGTATTAAGTGCAAGTCTTACATCCTTGGTAAAGGAAACACGTTTGGATTTTTTGATCTTGGAAGATTCCTTGTAAAAGGCAACACGCGCCTCTGTCTGTTTGACGTTCAATTCTTTTTCAATAATCTCACCGAGCAACTTCATCTGCAGTTCTTCCGTATCGAGAGAAAGTAATGCTCTTGCATGCCGTTCAGAAATTTTTCGTTCCATCAATGCAGCCTTAATACCTTCTGGAAGCTGTAACAATCGAATTTTGTTCGCGATGGTTGACTGGCTTTTGCCGAGTCGTTGTGCCAGACTTTCCTGTGTCAATTGATGCAAGTCGATCAGCTTCTGATAAGCGACAGCTTCTTCAATTGAAGTCAATCCTTCACGCTGCAAGTTCTCAATCAGTGCAATGGATGCGGCCTGAGAATCGTTGAATTCACGCACAATAGCCGGAATCGTATCCAAACCCAGTTTTCGAACTGCACGCCAGCGACGTTCCCCGGCAATAATCTCATATGATCCATTTCGCACGCGAACGACAATAGGCTGAATTACGCCATGTGTTTTGATCGTCTGCAACAACTCATCAATTTTATCATCATCAAAAATAGTACGGGGTTGATATGGGCTGCTCACAATTTCATTGACCGGAATCTGTTTGATCTCATCTCCGTTATTGCGCTCCGCCAAACCAAACAACTTCGAAAATTGTTCTTTCATTCCGCAGATTACCACCTAGTTTCGTAATAGCTCCCACAGTCTTTGCAGGTGCTTCTTATTCAATAAGCGACCTTTCACATGCATCGTTCTTGGAATAAGTTTTGCCTTTCATAACGCTTTCTGTCATGCAACATCGAACGCATATCCATCTATCTATACATATAATCTATGATCGCTGTGACCCAGGATCGGATACTTCTATTCTATCATCTTTTCTATCATAATCCTATGCTTACCTATTCTTTAAACTCTGCTAATTTTCCTGCTTTTTCTTTGTGAATATTGGAAATATGACGACTTGCACACATTCAATAAATGAAATTGTCCATGAGCTACTGTGCGTGAAATTCATCATTACAGGTTCTTTAAGAAATATGTAATACGGAGTATCTGTAATGTTGATCCAGTCCTCCATTTCAGAAAACAAAAAAAAGAGAATGTTTCACGTGAAACATCCTCTTTATCCATGTCTAAAATACTATTTTGTTTTGACTGACTTCAAAACCATCATGCAACTATATCAGTGGAGTTTTCATCGGAGTGCCTGGTTTGCGTGGATACTTATATGGTGTCTTATCAAATTTCTGAATCAGGATGATATGACGCTCTGATTCTTCAACCGGCAGCTGGAAAGGATGAACGGCCTTAACCCGTCCTTTCAGCTGATTGAAGCTGAACTCCGCTTCCTTCATTTCTTCACGCGGGTCTCCGCCCTTCATGGCAGCGAATATTCCACTTTTACGAACAAAAGGAAGACAGAATTCATTCAGCACAGCCAGCTTGGCTACTGCACGCGCCGTAACGAGATCGTAGCTGTCACGATACCCTTCTTTGCGTCCAATCTCTTCAGCACGTCCATGGACCAATTCCACATCAGTCAGGCCAAGGATATCTACCACATGCTGTAGAAAGCCAATCCGTTTATTTAATGAATCAATGATCGTAAGCTTAATATGCGGGAAACAGATCTTCAGTGGCAATCCCGGAAAACCCGCTCCTGATCCAATGTCAGCAAGCTTATTCACTTTGGTCATGTCAGTATAAAAAGCCAGTGATACCGAATCATAGAAATGTTTGGTATACACTTGCTCCCGATCCGTTATGCCCGTCAGATTCATCTTTTCATTCCAGGATACCAACTCCTGATAATACAGTTCGAATTGCTCCAATTGGAGTTCTCCCAGCTCTAATCCATGTTTCTTTAAGCGCCGCTGCAGTTGCTGTTGAATATCGTCCATTATTGTCCCCTTGCTGCGGTTACACGGTTATAATGCTCCAAGTAGACCAGCAGAATGGAGATGTCGGCAGGAGTAACTCCAGCAATACGAGAAGCCTGACCAATCGAGATTGGACGAATCGTAGCGAGCTTCTGCTTGGCTTCCATAGCAAGACCATGAATCTCATCATATACGATAGTGTCCGGAATTTTCTTTTTCTCCATCTTTTGCAAACGTTCCACGTGGATCAATTGTTTCTCAATATAACCCGCATATTTAATTTGTATTTCAACTTGTTCTTTCATATCTGCTGTCAGTTCTACCTCAGATGGTGAGAGCTGTTCAATCAGTTCATACCCCAGCTCCGGGCGACGCAGCAAGGTAAGCAACGTACTTCCATCCTGAATAGGTGTAGATCCGTACTCTTCCAGCTTGGCGTTCACTTCAACCGGGCGAGCTTTAGCCACTTTCAGACGCGCGACTTCCTGCTCGACTTTTGCCTTTTTATCCAGGAATTTCGCATAACGATCTTCAGGGATCAGGCCAATGTCATGTCCGATTTCCGTCAAACGCATATCTGCATTATCATGGCGAAGCAACAGACGATATTCAGCGCGTGAAGTCAACAGACGATATGGCTCATTAGTACCCTTCGTTACCAGATCATCAATCAGCACACCAATATAACCTTGGGAACGATCAAGCACAATCGGCTCTTTATCTTGTACTTTCCGTGCTGCATTAATGCCGGCCATAACGCCTTGTCCAGCCGCTTCTTCGTAACCGGAAGTACCATTAATCTGACCTGCTGTGAACAGACCTGGCAGACGTTTGGTTTCAAGTGATGGCCACAATTGTGTAGGTACCATCGCATCGTATTCAATCGCATAACCGTTACGCATCATTTCCACTTTTTCCATACCCGGAATGGAGCGCAGAACCGCAAGTTGAACATCTTCTGGCAGACTTGTAGATAGTCCCTGCACATAATACTCGGATGTATTTTTGCCTTCCGGCTCCAGGAAGATCTGATGTTTCGGTTTGTCGCTAAACCGGACAATTTTATCCTCAATGGATGGACAATAACGCGGTCCAGTCCCTTCAATTACACCGGAAAACATCGGTGCACGATGCAGATTATCATTAATAATCTGATGTGTTTCCACGGATGTATACGTCAACCAGCAAGGCAGCTGCTCATTATCAGAAGATTCTGTTTCATAGGAAAAGAACTTCGGCTCATCATCGCCAGGCTGAATTTCAGTTTTGCTAAAATCAATCGTATCCTTGTGCACACGTGGTGGTGTACCTGTTTTGAAACGAACCAGATCAAAGCCAAGTTCACGCAGATGCTCTGACAATTTAAGAGATGGTTGTTGATTGTTTGGTCCACTCTCATACATCAACTCACCCATGATCACTTTACCGCGCAAGTATGTGCCTGTTGTCAGAACAACCGCTTTGGCCCGATACTCTGTTCCGGTCTGAGTCACAACGCCTACACATTTTCCGTCTTCAACGATCAGGCGATCAACCATACCCTGACGCATCGTCAGATTACGTTCATTCTCCATCGTTTCCTTCATTTTGTGCTGGTAGGAGAATTTATCTGCCTGAGCACGAAGCGCGTGAACAGCAGGGCCTTTACCTGTGTTGAGCATCCGCATCTGAATAAAGGTTTTATCGATATTCCGTCCCATTTCTCCACCAAGAGCATCAATCTCACGAACAACATGTCCTTTGGCCGGTCCCCCAATAGATGGGTTACAAGGCATAAAGGCCACCATATCCAGATTGATCGTAATCATTAGTGTTTTGGACCCCATACGAGCTGCGGCCAGCGCGGATTCCACACCAGCATGTCCTGCACCAACGACGATTACATCATAACTGCCGCCATCAAAAGCCATTCCCGTTTACCTCCTTATTCCGCTGCATTTGGTGTAACTCACACAGACGGATCATGTTCTACAATAATGAAACTACTTCTAACCGTTCATCGGAACTTGCATTCCTATCTATATGAAACCAACACGTAATGGCTACAACATCATTCCATCCTTTGACAACAGGCAGAAATTGTACCTTTCCATCATACACTACGATTCAAGTCAATCCGCAGTATATTTTTTTTACTTTCCTAGACAGAACTGGGAGAAAATCTGATCAATTAATGCATCATGCGCTGTATCTCCAACAATTTCGCCCAAATGCTCCCACGCCAAACGAACATCAATCTGAATCATGTCGATCGGAATGAACTGCTCTGCTGCTTCATAGGCATCCACGAGGGACTGCTTCGCTTTTTTGAGCAAAGCAATATGACGCACATTGCTGACATAGGTCAGATCTGCGGACTCCAGTTTACCACTGAAGAATAGCGTAGAGATGGCATCTTCCAGTCGATCCACACCCAGATCATCTTTCACCGACATCGGTACAAGTCGTTCTTCCGGAATGTAACGAAGCAGCACGTCACGTTCTACCTGTGGCGTTAAGTCCATTTTATTCATAATGATTATTGATTGTCTACCGCGGATTTGTTCCAATAATTCAATCTCATCGGGATGAAGTGGCTCCGCAGCATTCACAACCATTAAGATCAGATCGGCTTCACTTACCGCAGAGCGAGAGCGTTCTACCCCGATCTTCTCTACAACGTCCATTGTTTCCCGGATTCCTGCCGTATCCAGCAATTTCAGCGGGATATTATTGATCGTAATGAACTCCTCAATCACATCACGAGTTGTTCCTGGAATGTCCGTGACGATGGCCCGGTTGTCTTGCGCAAGTGTATTCATCAATGAGGATTTGCCTACGTTAGGTCGTCCAACAATAGCCGTCGTGATACCTTCTCGCAGGATCTTACCTTGCTCTGCTGTAGTCAGCAATTTATCAATTTCAGTCATAACCTGACTGGACTTTTCTTTAATAAAATCAGACGTTAACGACTCCACATCATGCTCCGGGTAATCGATATTTACTTCAATATGAGCCAGTGTTTCCACCAGTGTATATCGTAGATCACGCAATTTGGAGGATAGTTTGCCTTCAACCTGTTTCAATGCAACCGAGAAAGCTCTGTCCGATTTGGAACGAATAAGATCCATGACACCTTCAGCCTGAGACAGGTCAATCCGCCCATTAAGGAAAGCACGCTTCGTGAATTCACCGGGTTCAGCCAGACGAATATCAAGCTGTAACAGCAGGTCCATGACCCGTTTTACAGACACTACACCGCCATGCGCACTGATCTCCACGACATCTTCTGTTGTGAACGAGCGTGGTGCTCGCATTACCGTAACCAGTACTTCCTCAATCTTTTCCCCATTAACGGGATCTATGATATGACCATAATGAACCGTGTGAGATGCTGCCTGAGTTAAAGGGGTTTTACTGCGAAAAATCTTTTCCGTCTCCGACACTGCATCCGGGCCGCTGACCCGGATCACGGCGATACCCGCCTCCCCGACAGCCGTTGATATCGCTGTGATCGTATCACTGATCATGGTTATCTCTCCTTGCTCTATTTTAAAATTGCCGCCCCTCAGGGGGACGCCATATCCATTTTCAAATCTATTAATGATATAACATATGACATGCCACTTATCGTATTAAGTTCACTCTTTATTTGTTCTACGCACCTTATCAAATTGCTTCTGTACGAAAAAAGCAATGGCTTCTGCACCGGGCAGGAAGCCATTGCGTCTTCAATTTCGTGTTATTTCGTCGTAATAACCACACGCCGATTAGGCTCTTCACCCTTACTTAACGTCTTAATCTGCGGGTGGTTTTGCAGTTTTGCATGAATGACTTTTCGTTCGAGCGGAGGCATTGGTTCCAGTACAACTTCCTTGCCGGTACGGATTGCTTGTCCAGCCAACCTTTCAGCCAAGTCCTCCAGCGTCTTCCGCCGACGTTGACGGAAATTCTCCGCGTCGAGCACAATTCGAACGAAGCTTTCCGAGTATCGGTTCGCTACAATGTTCGTTAGATACTGAAGCGCATCCAGCGTCTGTCCACGTCTGCCAATAATCATGCCCAGATCTTCACCGGCAATATTGAAGATATGTCCATCCCGCTGTTTTTTGATATGCACTTCAACATCCAGTCCCATACCTGCTGCGACCTCTTTCAAGAAAGCAGCCGCTTCTTCATAGGGATTTTTAGCTGCAACATCCTCAAGTAATGCATCTACTTCAGGTTTGTATGCAGCTGGCTTGATCGGCTGTGGAACAACTTCCGGCACAGGCAATAATTTCACTTCAACTTTGGCCGCCCTCACCCCGAACAAACCCAGGAATCCTTTTGACGGCTGCTCTAACACTTGTATCTCGACCTTGTCCCGACTTACGCCAAGCTCGGTCAATCCTTGGTTTACAGCATCTTCAACGGTTTTTCCTGACGTAATGACTTTGGTCATTTCGATTTTTTGGCCCCTTTCGACCCTTTTCCAGAGACGGTCGCTTTGCCACCGTTTTTGCGTTTAGCTCCATTTTTGGAAGAGCTATTCTGCTTCACGTTGACCTCAGCCACGATTTTATCATTATTCCGGTAAAGGAAATAGTTTTGCACGATCGTGTAGATGTTACTGTAGAACCAGTACAGCGGAAGTGCTGACGGGAACTGGTAAGACATCACGAAGATCAAAATTGGGTATACCCACAGCATAAACTGCATCGGACCAACTTGCTGTGCAGGATTCATACGCATCATCATCCATGTTTGAATGAATGTTGTGATGGCAGCCAGCACTGGCAAAATAAACAGGTGATCCGGTTCCCCGAGCTGAAGCCACAAGAAATCATGTGTTCTCAGACTGGAGTTTCCGTAAATTGAGTTATAAAGTGCGATGTAAATCGGCATCTGAATCAGAAGTGGCAGACAACCCGCCATCGGATTAACTTTGTTCTCCTGAAACAACTTCATTGTTTCTTGCTGAACTTTCTCAGGTGTATCTTTAAACTTGGCTTGAATCTCCTTCAGCTGCGGCTGAATGGCCTGCATAGCTTTGGAGCTACGGACTTGTTTCATTGTTAATGGTAAAATCAATGTCCGTACAATAAGCACCATCACGAGGACGGCCAGTCCATATTCACCTTTGAACCAGTTGGCGAATGTATCCAGCGCCAGTGAGAACCAGTACACAACATTGGCTTGCCAAAAAGAATCACTATTCTTTAGATCTTCCGTAGTAACCCCGGCTCCTTGTGGAGTACATCCGGCGAGTACAGTGACCATTGCAATGACTGCAATGAGGAGAATCCACTTCCCCTTTGATGTCTTCAATCGCGACACTTCATAACCCCTCTCTTAACCATTCCATTCCACCGTAAATCATACCATAATTAGGAGGACAAATAAACCGAAGCTTACCGCTTGCTCGACTTCAAAAGAGAGCCCTTTCGCATCGCATGTAGCAGGCTTTTTTCCATTTCCTTATAGGGCATGTCCAGTGCACCTTTTCTGACGATAAAAATCAGATCCATCTGCGTGACGATCTCATGCTCATGATGACGAACAATTTCCTTGATCATTCGTCTCATCCGGTTGCGTACGACAGCGTTTCCGATTTTCTTGCTGCATGATACGCCGACCCGAAATTGTTCCGTATCTTTACGGCGACAGCCATACACCACGAATTGATGATTGGCAAACGATTTCCCATACCGGTATACGCGGCTAAAGTCCGCCCGGTTTCGTAGACGCAGTCTTTTATACACGGCGCTTCTCCTTGCTGTTCTCCACCAATGTTATTGACGGAGGCCTCATTACTGATTTAGTATAGGCTTTCTTGAATGACGGTAAACCGTCTTGGCGACAACTTCATTTGGGATGATTGTTAATCAGCTACTTGAACTGATCCGCATTCATCCGGGATGAATGTTGATTGGCCATTTAAACCTATCAACGATTCATCATTATATAAGGTAAGTTTTCGAAAAATGGAAAACTCACTCAACATACATCATATGTGTTCAGCACTTTTTCGCAGACCATTCAGACCTGATCTGTAGCAGCATCCAGTCTGATTTGAGCTAATTAAGAAAAAAAAGACCACCTCGGTGGTCTTCAATGCATTAAGCACTCAGGTTTTTACGGCCTTTAAGGCGACGTGCGGCCAAAATTTTACGGCCGTTGCTCGTGCTCATTCTTTTCCGGAAACCATGAACTTTTTTACGTTTGCTAACGTTCGGTTTGAATGTAGGTCTCAATGTATTGCACCTCCTCACAAGGAAATACTTATGTGATGAATCACTTTCATCTTCACAGAAAACACCTTTATATATTTAACCATGATCACCTGGAAAAGTCAACTGCAAGGCGCAAGGCTTCTCCCTCTTTTATATACACTCTCCATCCCACTCAAAGTAATGACCACAGTCCGTTCACTAGAATACCATTACCAAGCCCCGAAGAGAGTTCTGAAAGTTATCCCCAGACCCTGATCAGATCGCCATATTTCAGCATTTATAGTTATCCACAACCTCCAATGCCTGTTATCTCCTTCATTACATCCTGTTTAAAGTTATTCACATGTGGATAATGATTATAGGCTATAAATATCGTCGAATTCTAATCAGGTTGTATCCGCTTCAATTAAGGTTTACAAGCTTTTGAGAAAGGTGTAGGATAAAAATCACATCTTGTATACAAGTATATGGATGAAGCTGATTTACTTACCCGCCTTTAGTAGTCCTTTGAAAAAAACATTAGCCGTTAGCTTGTAGCTACAGACTATGGATTGAACTGAATGTCCAGTCCGCAAAATAGTTATGCTATGATCAGTAATGAACTGATTACTTATTAATAGGAGCGTTAGCCATATGTTATTTCCTTCTTCCTGGCTTCAAGGGGCTTCTCGTGGTGAAGCCATTGCCTGCGAATTAAGGCTGCGGATCATCAGCGGTACCCTTCGACCTGGAGAGATTTTGTCGGAAAATCGAATTGCGGCTGATTTTGACAGCAGTCGTTCACCTGTCCGTGAAGCGTTACGAACTTTGTCCAATGAAGGACTTATTCGACTTGAACGTATGGGTGTCGTTGTCATTGGACTACGAATCAAGGATGTCGAAGAATTGTATGATGTCCGTTTCCTGATTGAAAGTTTTGTGCAGCAACGACTCGCTGGTGATGTCCCAGAATCATTAATCACCCAGCTGCGTAACGTGATCGACAAAATGCAACTTGCTGGACGGCATCAGGACGCCGTCGAATTCGCCTATCAGGATCTCATTTTCCACGAGACCATTATTGAGGCTGCTCAGCATTCCCGTATTTCACATCTATGGAAGAGTATTCGATATGTTGTGATGACCGTTATGCTGCTCACAACGCGCAGAGTATTCGTTCAAGGCGAGCAGAAAGTAAGCGCTGTAATTGAGAAACACCGTTTGCTTGTTGAAGCACTGGAGTCTGGTGACAAAATGCTCATTCAGGCTGGAGTCCGCACGTATTTTCAAGATTCTGGTAAAACCCTGCACGAAAGCTTTGATTCCTAAAGGAGCAAGGCGTTTGCAATCATATCCATCGTGAATGATTGCGGCTTAACTTGTCGACAAGTATACAAAATACATTTTGTTTCAAATTTGGGCATGATAAAACTACATTTCTCGCCAACACCTCTTTTTCAGTACCTGCACAAATTTAATTGTTGACGATAATTTCACTTGTAAGCGTTCTATATCAGAAATAAAGGAGCACACAACATCATGAGCACTCTTTTTGGACTATCCCACAACGCAACATTATTGGTTTGGACGTTAATTGCGATCGTTTTTCTGATCGTCTTGATTTCCAAGTATAAATGGAATCCCTTCATCACCCTGCTGTTGTCCGCATTAATGCTCGGTTTGCTTACAGGCATGAAACCTGCCGATGTGATCTCTTCCATTACCGGGGGACTTGGCGGCACACTTGGAACCATTGCAATTGTTATTGCTCTCGGTACGATGCTTGGTAAGATGATGGCCGAATCTGGCGGTGCCGAGCGCATTGCAACTACATTGGTTGATCGGTTCGGTGTGAAACGTGTGCACTGGGCCATGATGATTGTTGGATTTATCGTCGGTATTCCCGTTTTCTTCGAAGTCGGCGTGATTTTGATGATTCCCATCATTTTCACCGTTGCACGTAAAACCAATATGTCTCTGCTGCAGATTGGTATTCCCATTTTGGCAGGTCTGTCGACTGTACACGGTTTGGTCCCACCCCACCCAGCGCCAATGATAGCGATTGAAGCCTACAGTGCGGATCTGGGTAAAACCATTTTGTACTCCCTTATTGTTGGTATTCCTACAGCGATTATTGCAGGTCCTTTGTTTGGTAAATTTATTGGCAAAAGAATACACACCGAACCGCCAGCTGAACTGGCTGAACAATTCGCAACCAAAACAAACAGCAACATGCCTGGGTTTGGTATCACCCTGTTTACCATATTGCTGCCGGTAATTCTGATGCTGATTGGTTCCATAGCCAGCATCATTGACCCAAATGCAACAAGCGGCTTCACCGTTTTCAGTGAATTTATCGGTCATGAGATCATTGCTCTGCTGATTTCAGTTGTATTTGCCCTCTTTTCACTCGGCTTTGCACGTGGATTCACCAAACACGATATTTCTCGCTTCACCAGTGAATGTCTGGCGCCTACGGCGACCATCATTCTCATTATTGGCGGAGGCGGTGCCTTCAAACAGGTATTGATCAATAGTGGTGTGGGCAACGCCATTGCTGATGTCGCTACCCATGCTAACATCAACGTGATCCTGTTTGCCTGGCTTGTCGCTGCGCTCATTCGTGTAGCTACCGGTTCAGCAACCGTAGCTATGACAACTGCTGCCGGCATTGTCGCTCCAGTGCTTGCACTCACACCAGGTGTCAATATTGAGCTGGTTGTACTCGCCACAGGTGCAGGGTCACTCATCTTGTCCCATGTGAACGATGCAGGATTCTGGATGATCAAAGAATTCTTTAATATGAGCGTTTCCCAGACATTGAAAACGTGGACCGTTATGGAAACACTATTATCCGTGGTGGGACTGATCTTTATTTTGCTCCTGAGCACAGTGGTATAAATGGACTCTATATAGTAGAAAGAAATTAAAATCTCATCGCTTTCTGGAGAAAGAAGGATTAAATATATGAACAACTACATGATTGGGATCGATATTGGTACCACCAGTACCAAATCCGTATTATTTACCGAGCAAGGCTCCGTCGTCAGTACCTCAACGCAGGAATACCCTTTGTATACCCCTGCACCCGATGTTGCCGAGCAGGACCCTGAAGAGATTGTGCAAGCAGCCCTCCGCTCTGTCCGAGGAGTCATGGATCAGAGCGGCGTTGCTACCGAGCAGATCCTGTTTGTATCCTGCAGCTCAGCTATGCATAGTGTCATTGCCATGGGACAGGACAACACACCCTTAACCCGTTGCATCACCTGGGCGGATAATCGTAGTGCGGCATTTTCTGCCCAGTTGCAAGAGAATGGATTGGGCCATCGCATCTATCTGCGCACAGGTACACCGATCCATCCCATGTCACCGCTGACCAAATTAATGTGGCTGCGCCACGATGAACCTAAACTTTTTGAGCGTACCGCCAAATTTATTTCGATTAAAGAATATCTGTTCTTCCGTCTATTCGGACAATATGTCGTCGACCATTCCATCGCTTCCTGCACGGGCTTGCTCAATCTGGAACAACTGGACTGGGACGCAGAAGCCCTTGAGATTGCAGGCATTACACCCGACCATCTATCGAAGCTCGTACCCACAACACATATATTAGAAGGAATGAATCACGAATCGGCTGAAAAAATGGCTCTCTCCCCCTCCACGCCCTTTGTTATTGGCGCAAGTGATGGGGTTTTATCCAATCTCGGCGTAAACGCCATTGAACCTGGTGTTGTCGCAGCAACCATCGGAACCAGCGGGGCCATTCGCACTGTCGTAGATCGTCCGGTTACCGATCCCAAAGGTCGAACCTTCTGTTATGCCCTCACAGAGAATCTTTGGGTCATTGGTGGACCTGTGAATAACGGTGGCATGCTGTTTCGTTGGGTACGGGATGAATTCGCCGCGTCTGAAGTGGAGACAGCGAAACGACTTGGCATCAATTCCTATGATGTGCTGACCAAAATTGCCGAACGTGTCCGCCCGGGATCGGAAGGACTTCTGTTTCATCCGTACCTTTCGGGCGAACGTGCCCCATTGTGGAATCCGGATGCCCGTGGTTCCTTTTTTGGCTTAACACTCCATCACCAGAAAGAGCATATGATCCGAGCTGTTCTGGAAGGGGTTATTTTCAACCTATATACGGTACTGCTCGCCATGGAAGAACAGATTGGGCAACCTACCTCCATTCAAGCCACAGGTGGGTTTGCGCGATCTCCTCTCTGGCGCCAGATGATGTCCGATATCTTCAATCAGGAAGTGGTTGTACCCGAGAGCTTCGAAAGTTCCTGTCTGGGTGCCGTCATGCTTGGTTTGTACGCTACAGGGCGAATCCAATCGCTTCATGCCGTTTCTTCCATGGTGGGTACAACGCATCGGCATACCCCTGTCAAAGAGAATGCTGTTCTCTACCAAGAGCTGCTGCCCATCTTTATTCGGATCTCTCGCAAACTGGAAGAGGAATACGCAGATATCGCTGAATTCCAGCGTAAAATGTCCCTTCCCCGTCTCTAAATCATCAATCCATACCTCGTTTCTGCACCAAAAAAAGAGGGTGTG